>NZ_CP028520.1:0-4607442 GCF_003051885.1 Lelliottia sp. WB101 | reverse complement strand
CCTGATGCCTTCTGAACAGTGGAAAGGCATTATTGCCGTGAGCCGTGGCGGTCTGGTACCGGGCGCATTGCTGGCTCGTGAACTGGGTATTCGCCATGTCGATACCGTCTGCATCTCCAGCTATGATCACGATAACCAGCGCGAGCTGACCGTGCTGAAACGCGCTGAAGGCGACGGCGAAGGCTTTATCGTCATTGACGATCTGGTCGATACCGGCGGCACTGCCGTTGCGATCCGTGAAATGTATCCAAAAGCACATTTCGTCACCATCTTCGCCAAACCAGCTGGTCGTCCGCTGGTCAACGACTATGTTATCGACATCCCGCAGGATACCTGGATTGAACAGCCGTGGGATATGGGCGTGGTCTTCGTACCGCCGATTTCTGGCCGTTAATTACAGAACGAAATTATTTTTAACGCCCGGTGATGCCGGGCGTTGTTTTTTTAGCCTCCAGCGCGTTACAATGCCTCTATGTGACGTAATCATGGAGGCAGCGCGCAATGACCCAGGCGAATCTTAGCGAAACCCTGTTCAAACCTCGTTTCAAACACCCGGAAACGTCGACCCTTGTTCGTCGCTTCAACCCTGGCACTCAGCCTGCTGTGCAGTCCGCTCTGGACGGCAAAAACGTGCCGCACTGGTATCGCATGATTAACCGTCTGATGTGGATCTGGCGCGGCATTGATGCCCGTGAAATTCTCGACGTCCAGGCGCGCATCGTCATGAGCGAGGCCGACCGCACCGACGGCGATCTCTACGATACGGTCGTCGGCTATCGCGGTGGTAACTGGATTTACGAATGGGCGACGCAGGCGATGCTCTGGCAGCAAAAGGCCAACCAGGAGCAGGACCAGACCCTCAGCGGAAAGCACTGGCTCCACGCCGCCAACCTTTACAGCATCGCCGCCTATCCGCATCTGAAGGGCGACGATCTGGCGGAACAGGCGCAGGCGCTGGCAAACCGTGCGTATGAAGAAGCGGCCCAGCGTTTGCCGTGCAACGTGCGTGAACTGGAGTTCACCATTCCCGGCGGTGCGCCGGTCACCGGCTTTTTACACATGCCCCCTGGCGACGGCCCGTTCCCGACGTGATGATGTGCGGCGGGCTGGACTCCCTGCAGATTGATTATTTCAGCCTGTTTGAGCGCTACTTTGCACCAAAAGGGATCGCGATGCTGACGCTCGATATGCCGTCGATCGGGTTTTCCTCGAAGTGGAAGCTGACGCAGGACTCCAGCTTATTGCACCAGCATGCGTTAAAATCGCTCGAAAATATTCCCTGGGTGGACCACACCCGCGTGGCGGCATTGGCTTCCGGTTTGGCGCCAACGTCGCGGTACGCCTGGCATATCTGGAATCGTCGCGCCTGAAAGCGGGCCTGTCTTGGGCCGGTAGTTCATGCGCTGCTCAGCGATCCCACCCGTCAGGGGAGCGTGCCGGAGATGTATTTAGACGTGCTGGCGAGCCGCCTTGGCATGCATGATGCATCAGACGAAGCGCTGCGCGTTGAACTGAACCGTTATTCATTAAAGACCCAGGGCCTGCTGGGACGCCGCTGTCCGACGCCAATGCTGTCAGGTTTCTGGAAAAACGATCCTTTCAGCCCAGAAGAAGAGTCGCGTTTAATCACCTCGTCATCTTCCGATGGCAAGCTGCTCGAGATACCCTTCAGTCCGGTGTATCAGAATTTTGACAAAGCATTGAACGAGATTACACGCTGGATCACCAAGAGATTGTGTTAAGAGATTGCTAAATTTGACGGTTTGGTAAAACAGTGGCTTCACAAAAGGAGATCGCAATGACGTTACCGAGTGGACACCCGAAAAGTAGACTGATTAAGAAGTTCATGGCTCTTGGCCCGTATATTCGAGAAGAGCAGTGTGAAGAGAATCGCTTTTTTTTCGACTGCCTGGCTGTTTGCGTCAACGTGAAGCCTGCACCCGAAAAACGGGAGTTCTGGGCTGGTGGATGGAAATGAACGCGGAAGAGAAGCGTTTTACGTATAGCTATCACTTTGGCCTGTTTAACAAAGATGGCCACTGGGAAGCGACAACTATCAAGGACCAGGAAGTGATCGACCGCCTGGAGCTAACGCTGCGTGGATTCCACGACCGAGCGCGCGATCTGCTGGCGACCTTAGATTTAAAGCTCGAACCGGCTGATAATTTTACTAACCAGCTGGTCAAACTCTCCGCTTAACGCCTTTCCCGCAAAAAAGCGACAGACAATAAAAACCCGGCTGCTCTCGCGCCGGGTTTTTTTTCATTCATCGATATCAGAACTGGTAGGTCATACCCAGAGCGACGATATCATCGCTGCTCACGCCCAGTTTATTATCGTCATCAATCTGGTTGATTTTAATCAACAAACGCAGACATGTTTTTGTTGAAATAATAGGTCGCGCCGACGTCGATATATTTCACCAGATCTTCATCGCCGATGCCTTCAATATCCTTGCCTTTTGACTGGACATAGCCAAGGGACGGACGAAGACCGAAATCGAACTGATATTGTGCGACAACTTCGAAATTCTGCGCTTTATTCGCGAAACCACCGGAAATTGGCGTCATATTACGGGTTTCAGAATACATCGCCGCCAGGTAGATATCATTGGCGTCATATTTCAGACCGGTTGCCCAGGCTTCGGCTTTTTCGCCTTCACCGCGTGCCAGCAGGTTCTGTGCGTTGGTACGGTCAGAGTTGGTGTACGCACCGCTGACGGCGAAATCGCTGCCACCGAAATCATAGGTCAACGAGGTGCCGAAGCCGTCGCCGTTCTGTTTTTTCGCATCGCGGCCTTCGTTTTTGCCCTGATACTGCAGGGTCATGTCCAGGCCATCAATCACGCCGAAGAAGTCGGTGTTGCGGTAGGTGGCGAGGCCGGTGGCACGTTTGGTCATGAAGTTATCGGTCTGTGCCGACGAGTCGCCGCCGAATTCCGGGAACATATCAGTCCAGGCTTCCACGTCATACAGTGCGCCCAGGTTACGACCGTAGTCGAAGGAGCCGATATCTTTCAGCTTCAGACCGGCAAAGGCCAGTCGGGTTTTTTGCGTGGAATCACTCTCGGCTTTATTGCCGGAGAATTCTGCTTCCCAGCGGCCGTAACCGGTCAGCTGATCGTTAATTTGTGTTTCGCCTTTAAAGCCGAAACGGACATACGTCTGGTCGCCGTCTTTGGTATCATCATCACTCAGGTAGTGCATTGCTTTTACTTTGCCGTACACGTCCAGTTTATTTCCGTTCTTATTATAAACTTCAGCTGCGTGTACAGATGCGGAAGCCACAACGCCCATTACCACTAATGCCAGAGTGCTCTTTTTCATTTTCAATCCTGATGTTTTATAAAACGCGCTAATATTCGCTGAGCAATAAGATTCAGCTTATTACCCCGTGAAAAACAGGAAGGGTTTTATCGTCTGCGGGTGAACGTTTTATGACAAAGTAAGAATATGTTTAAAAAAGTCAGTTTTAATTTTTCAGTCATAAAACTGTCAAAATCTGCCGCTACGCTTCCTGATCCCGCGCAACAAAGTCGCGAGCTTTGTGCGCCAGCAGTTGGCAACGGCGCTGAGTCCTGTTAAAACGTCTGATTGACATCATTTTCCCTTATTGTTGAATGGCAGAGAATCATGAGTGACAGCCAGACGCTGGTGGTAAAACTCGGTACCAGTGTTTTAACAGGCGGATCGCGCCGCCTTAATCGCGCCCACATTGTTGAACTTGTCCGCCAGTGCGCACAGCTTCATGCCGCAGGTCATCGTATTGTGATTGTCACGTCAGGGGCGATTGCCGCCGGGCGCGAACATCTTGGCTACCCCGAACTCCCCGCCACCATCGCCTCTAAGCAGCTGCTGGCCGCGGTCGGGCAAAGCCGACTGATTCAACTGTGGGAACAGCTGTTCTCTATCTATGGTATTCACGTCGGGCAGATGCTTCTGACACGCGCCGACATGGAAGATCGTGAACGCTTCCTGAACGCGCGAGACACCCTGCGTGCGCTGCTGGATAACAACATCGTTCCGGTAATTAACGAGAACGATGCGGTGGCAACCGCTGAAATCAAAGTCGGCGATAACGATAATCTCTCTGCGCTGGCGGCGATTCTGGCCGGGGCAGACAAGCTGCTGCTGCTCACGGATCAGCAGGGGCTGTTTACCGCCGACCCGCGCAATAACCCGCAGGCGCAGCTGATTAAGGACGTTTACGGCATTGATGACGCGCTGCGTGCGATTGCCGGAGACAGCGTTTCCGGGCTGGGCACCGGCGGAATGGGCACCAAGCTGCAGGCCGCCGACGTGGCCTGCCGCGCGGGTATCGATACCATCATCGCAGCGGGCAGCCGTCCGGGCGTGATTGGCGACGTGATGGAAGGAATTTCCGTCGGCACCCGTTTCCACGCGCAGGCTTCTCCGCTGGAAAACCGCAAACGCTGGATTTTTGGCGCACCGCCAGCCGGTGAAATCACCGTCGATGAAGGGGCGACCGCCGCGATTCTGGAAAGAGGCAGCTCATTGCTTCCAAAAGGAATTAAAAGCGTGACAGGTAACTTCTCCCGTGGTGAAGTGATTCGTATCTGTAATCTTGAAGGTCGCGATATTGCCCACGGCGTCAGCCGCTACAACAGCGACGCGCTGCGCCGCATTGCCGGGCATCACTCACAGCAAATCGACGCCATCCTGGGCTATGAATACGGCCCGGTTGCAGTGCATCGTGACGATATGATCATTCGCTAAGGAGCCAATCATGCTGGAACAAATGGGCGCCGCTGCCAAAGCCGCCTCTTACAAACTGGCGCTCCTTTCCAGCCGCGAGAAAAACCGCGTTCTGGAAAAAATCGCTGATTATCTGGAAGCACAGTCTCAGCAGATCCTGCTCGCCAACGAACAGGATTTGGCCGACGCGCGTAACAATGGCCTGAGCGAGGCAATGCTCGACCGCCTGGCTCTGACGCCCGCACGTCTTAAAAGCATCGCGGATGACGTGCGCCAGGTCTGCAACCTCGCCGATCCGGTGGGGCAGGTGATCGACGGCGGGCTGCTCGACAGCGGCCTGCGCATCGAGCGTCGCCGCGTCCCACTCGGTGTGATCGGCGTGATTTATGAAGCGCGCCCGAACGTGACCGTCGACGTCGCCTCCCTGTGCCTGAAAACCGGTAACGCCGCCATTCTGCGCGGGGGTAAAGAGACGTGGCGAACCAACGCGGCCACCGTTAACGTCATTCAGCAGGCGCTGGAAGAGTGCGGCCTGCCAGCCGGTGCGGTACAGGCTATCGAAAGTCCGGATCGTGCGCTGGTGAATGAAATGCTGCGCATGGATAAATACATCGACATGCTGATCCCACGCGGTGGCGCGGGCCTGCACAAGCTGTGCCGCGAACAGTCGACCATTCCGGTGATCACCGGCGGGATTGGCGTGTGTCATATCGTGGTGGATGATAGTGCAGAGATCGCGCCTGCCCTGAAGATTATCGTCAACGCCAAAACCCAGCGCCCGAGTACCTGCAACACCGTTGAAACGCTGCTGGTGCATCAGGGTATCGCGCAGACGTTCTTACCTGCGCTGAGCAAGCAGATGGCCGAGAGCGGCGTGACGCTGCATGCAGATGAGAATGCGCTGGCGTTGTTGAAAGACGGCCCAGCGAAAGTGGAAGTGGTCAAAGCACAGCAGTATGACGACGAATATCTGTCACTGGATCTGAATGTGAAAGTGGTCGCCGATTTGGACGATGCTATCGCCCACATTCGCACCCACGGCACGCAGCACTCTGACGCGATTCTGACCCGCACCCTGCGCAACGCCGATCGGTTTATCAATGAAGTGGATTCTTCTGCGGTCTACGTGAATGCCTCAACGCGCTTCACCGACGGCGGCCAGTTTGGACTGGGCGCAGAGGTGGCAGTGAGCACGCAAAAACTGCACGCCCGTGGCCCGATGGGGCTGGAAGCGCTGACCACCTACAAGTGGATCGGCTTCGGCGATGATACGATTCGTGCGTAAATAAACGTGGGTGATGCAAAATTAGGCTTTTGATTCGCAAGGCTATTGACGCATCACCCCGTTAGTTTTAACCTTTTGCCCCGTGGTTACACTCGTAACCGGCCTCTCAGGGCCGATATAGCTCAGTTGGTAGAGCAGCGCATTCGTAATGCGAAGGTCGTAGGTTCGACTCCTATTATCGGCACCATGAAAATCAAGCAGTTACAACCTTACCTCTTCAGTAAAACTCTCTGATTTTCTTCTCGCGTACTTACTCGCGTACTTGTTTAGCATGATATAGCTTTCTCCAGCTGTTGCCTTTAACGATGCCCGATATCAGCATGGGAAAAATGTCGATAGATGAAAAAACATCCTCCCCAAAGTTGGGGGATGGATTGCTTCGTCCGTACCCATCTGTCTTAGACCCTTGACCTACATTTGCGTGGATGTGTTAGTTACCCTGATTTTTGCAGCATTAATTGGGTGCGATTTAATTAATGCGCTAAAAATGGAAATAAATGGACGGTATGCACAAGGTTGATAAGAAACGTGAGTATTTTATTTAACTTTTTATAAAGTATTTTTCTTTGCCTGTCTGTTTGGTGCTGGTATAAATCATCACGAAGCAAAACATATCCATCCAGGTTATTAGTAATCTCTATAGCCTATTGATACTCAAATGTTTTCGCTTGCCTGCCACCAATTGAGCTAACTTTTTCTCGCATCACTTTGTGATGGGGCTGTGCGCACCTTTGGTGGTCGCTTTTTAAACTAAGAGGATATTATGGCAGCAAAAATGACACCGTCTGGGAAAGTGATTGCACTGCATCAGCCGCAACGTTTAATCCGTATCGAGATGATGCTGCAATTACTGAATTGCAGCCGTACAACGCTATACCGCTGGGTCAAAGGTGGCGATTTTCCTGAGCCTCTAAAGCGTGGTGGACGAACGCTTGGTTGGCCTGCAAAACTTTATGAAGAGTGGCTTGAACGATTAAAGAACAAAGAAATGTCCTAAACCTGGTTTGGTCAACCTGTTGCTCGCTTGGTTATGGAACAAGATGAAACATAACATTCGTATATCGCCCAGCTTGATGCATTCTGAGACAAAATAAAAACCTTAAATATCAGTAACCCCTACGCCATTTTATGAAAGATAAAACTACGGTATTTAATAATATTAGCCCGGCTAAAAGCCCTTTCGATTATCCGCCTCAGGGTCAGTATTGTTTTGGTGATGTTTTATGGCCAGTACTTCCTGCAGAGCGAGATCAAGATGCGAATATCCTGAAAAGGATTTTTGAGACGATAGAACAAGCTTCTTTGCAAAGTAGTCGCTTTCTCGCTATACGCTATGATTTTCATTTGAAGGAATACTCTTCCGATAATAAAGCAATTAGCCGGTTTCATAGCTTAGTATTTCCCTGTTTATGGAAGAAATATCCGCGTTCATTTATCAGCTTTTTTTGGGTTCGTGAACAGGCTGAGTCCGATCCACAGCATTACCATTATCTACTCATGCTAAACGGCAATGTTGTAAAGCATTCTAAGAGAGTAAATCAGATAGTCATGGCGTGTTGGGAACAGGCAAATAGGGGGACCTGCTGGGTGCCAGATAACTGTTATTACTTAGTTAAGGATATCAGCTCCCATCGAGACTTACTGATGCGTACTAGCTATCTTGGCAAGAAGCGTACAAAAGAAACTATTGGTAAAGGAATCAAGCGGTTTGGTTGTGGCCTGCGAAAGCCTAAACCGACTAAACGTAAAGCTACAAACACAACAAGAATTGCTACTTTACCTTTAGTACCAAAGGAAAATACTGTCAATCAACTCGATGGAATGAATCGGTATCCCGGCTATCTGGATGCTTATTTTACAGGTGATGCTTCGCTGCTAATATACCATCAGCCACCAGCACACTCTGAGTTGTATGACCACACTAAATGGTGGAATCCACTTTCGCCGTTATGGGAAGGTCATAGAAGGAATTATTTGGCTGAGGTGATTATCACTGGTCTTAGCCTCTCACAATATGCGTACAAGTATCATCTTTCTACCAGCCGGGTATATGCCAATTTTAAACGAGTAGGAGGTCAAAGCTTAAAGATCATCCATTGGGCATGGCATCGTTATCGGTTTGCGCAAAGTAATAGTACATTGGATAATTATCTAAAAAATAACCGATTGCATCATAGAACCGCTAAAAGGCAGTTACAAAGGAAACCCATGAGTGAATTTTGGCGTGGTCATTTTGATAACTATTACCACCATTTCTGGCTGTACGGATGGAAAGTCACTGAGTATTGTCGGAAGTACAACCTCAATGCGAGCACTGCCCGTCGGTATCTGGTCGCTTTCCCATTTATAGGGATCATCGATCCGTTTGTTCTCCGTAGATGGCTCTAAGCAAAGAAGACTGGTTTTAGGAGAGTAGAATATCCGATAAATCAAACGACGAAGTTGTTTGGTAAAATAATTATAAAACAGAATGTTATCTTTGACTTATCAAACAGGTTAACGCTTCGTTGGTTATTAGTCATTTAAAATCAATTGATTACTTAGCATGGTGTTGTCGGATCATTTCATTTCGAAAGAGCTGCCGTATCACTGTGATGCATTTTAAAGCAATAGATGCCAGGAAAAGAAAAATGATCCGCTACTTCAGATGGCGACAATGATCCTGCATATACAGCGGCGTTAAGGTGCAATGGATCACTCCGTGGGATTAATTAAATCTTGAAGATGTCAGGTTAGTTGCAGAGTGTAGCCCCAAATGAGTCGGCATCTGCAGGATGCTGTCTGAACCTGAGCACCCGTTATTCGTATGCTGCCGAACCTGTAGTACGTGATACTGAACCACAGCAGCCACGAGTGGGTCAAATGAGCTGTGGCGGGAAAGGTGGGGTTTGTCTTGTGACATTATCCATGTAAAGGAAGAACTGGGGATAGTGCCTTGCAGCCCACCCCGCCGAAGTGGGTCCGATTAACGCAGACGCTCTATCTCTTTTTCCCAATGGTGGATAACTTCTTGTGCTCGCTGGTATCTAAACTTCAGCTCACTGGATTCTCTATCTGTATCAACTTGATTATAAAAATTCTGCTTAGCGTCAGCATCAAGGGCATTCCACATAATCGTAAATGATGCCCCCTGAGCCTCTGCCCGGCGTCTTTCAGCAAAGTTCCTTTCTGATCGCCTTGTTGCGTCCAAAAATTCGAATACTAAATTGAATGACACCAAAAAAGTTGTGATTATGACGGTTATAGGGGCGTTAAGCTTGAAGTAGTAGATAGCAACAGCATTAAGAGTAATTACGATCGCCGTATAAATAAGCGATATAATTAATGCCTTAGATAGTCTTCCCATGGGTTCCTGCGTTTAGCCTTTTCAATGAGTCAGATATTCTAGCGGGAGTAGCTGTGATCAGTTTATGTTAGCCACTACAATACGGCCAGTGTGCGGCTAACAATCTCTCTTGTGTCGAAAATTTAAAAAGTCATGTCCCTTTTAAAATGTCCTCAAAATCAGCGCTGCTTAGATCCGGTGCAGAGCATAACATATCCCTCGCCAATGCCCGGCGACGCTGAAGCAGTTCGTCCAGCGTTTCTTCAAACGTCGTGATTTCAGAGTCCATTACCGTCGGATAATACACATACACATCTTTTGTCTGGCCGATACGGTAAGCGCGGTCAGTTGCCTGATCTTCTTTTGCCGGATTCCAGCAGCGGGTGAAATGAATAACGTGGTTGGCTTTCTGAACGTTAACCCCAAACCCAACAGCGACAGTGGAGAGAATGATCACGCCAAAACCGGGTTGGGCCTGGAAATCATCAATCAATCTCTGGCGGCTATTCTGGCTCTGACTTTTAGTACTGGTATCGCCATTGATGATCACCGGACGGAAACCAAATCTCTGTTGAACAGCACGCTGTATTTCTCTCTGGAGATCGCGCAGCTCAGTAAAGATAATTACTTTGTCTTTGCTGGTGTGCTTAATTTCATCCAATGTTTTCAACATCCAGTTAAGCTTTGGCGACCCTTCCTGATAACGCGGCTCAGGGTTAACAACTGCCGGATGTGCACAAATGAGTTTAAGACGGTGTAATAACCCCAGCATTCCCGCACCGGCCTGCTGCATTCCCTCACTAAGTGCCTGCTGCTGTTGCCAGTTCGCTATCGAAGAAAGATAAAGTTGCTTTTGAGGACCAGAAAGCGGCAGCTGCTTACAGCTGACGACTTCGATTTTTTGCGGCAAATCACGCGCAACCTCTTCTTTCGTTCGACGTAATGTCTGGGGTTCAATGAGCGCTCGTAAGCTTTCAAGTCGCGCAGTATCACGACCCGCTTCGTTCTCAATAGGGCGAACATAGTTTTTGCCAAATTCATTGAGTGCCCCTAACAGACCAGGTTGAGCGAAATCAAAGAGGCTCCAGAGGTCTACAAGCGTGTTTTCGACAGGCGTGCCGGTACATGCCACTTTGAATCTTGCTTGTATCGCATTGGCTGCATGAGTGATTAATGCTGCCGGGTTCTTTATTTTTTGTGCCTCGTCGCAGACCATGATGGACCATGGCTGGCGGGCCAGTGAGAACTCCTGATCGCGAAGCGTTTCGTAGGTTGTCAGAATGATTTTCGCCTTACCCTGCCAGCCAGGTTTTAGCAAATTTTTGATTCCCTGAGACTGCAGATGAGCAGGAATAGCCTGTTTCGGGTATTTTACCGCTTTGATGGTGTCGCCATACAATTTCATCACCGAAATCCCAGAGGTGTAGAAGAAATTGTCGAGTTCGCGTTCCCAGTTATCCAAAAGAGAAACGGGGGCAACGATGAGGCTTGGTGCCTCGTCTGGGAATTTTTCAATGAACCAGACCAGGAAGCTCAGGATCTGCAGCGTTTTCCCCAGCCCCATATCATCCGCTAGCAGGCAACCTGCAGTTTCCTGAGGTGAACGAAGGAAAAGCTGCTGAAGCCAAGCCACCCCTTCACGCTGATGGTCTTTGAGTCGGATATGTTCTTTAAGGCTCAGAGGAATTTCAGGGTTAGCGTTACGTGCATTGAGAAGTGAATCGCGGCGCTGTTTGATGTAAGACACTTCATCAATGTTCTGTTCAATTTTGAGGACAGCCCGGGCGGCTATATCAACAGAACTATTCTCTGATTCCTGTGCTGCCTTTTGCTGTTTTTCCCAGTTCTTACTGAAGGTTTTCGCGGCATCCAGCGGCAACTCAGTATCATTCCAGGGGGAGATAATATGCGTTTCGCCAGTCGCTTCGGCCTGGGTTATTCTCTCCTGCAGTTCATCGAAATGTTGCAGGTTTTCAGGTTGCCAGTCCGTTAGCGTCTCCACCGAAAATGCGGAGAAATCGATGTCATCAGGAAGCCAGTTTTCGCTTTGCGCCTTGGTTAGCCAGGGAGAAGATATTTTTTCGAATTCACCGATGCCGATGACGCGATCGCCATATTTACCAAGATCCATGACATCGTTAAATTCTTTACCGTCAACCTCCTGTTGCCAACGCAACAACAGCGACTGGCAATCATGCCATTGTTGCTCAGTAAATTGGCTCAGTTCAAGCTCATAGCCCTGCCAGGATCCTGCTGGCATTTGTGCGGCAACACTTATCCCTAAGGCCTGAACAAATTTATCCAGTTCCCATGGCGCAGAGAAGAGGAATGACACCTCCGGTTGTGGCACCGGTGAGACAGGTTCCAGCACTAGCGTAATGTTCTCTATCTTATTCTCATCATTGATTTGGGGTTGAAGCCTAAAGTGATGAAAGAAAATATGGGCATCAAACAGTGCTTGTTCGTGTTCCTCGGGGGCAATAACACTGGCGGCATCTTCGCCCAGGAAAGTATAGGGGTTGCGAACAAAGGAAAGCGCTTCACTGCCGGCCACCCGACGACCTGGGATTGAGTGAATTGAATTCAGGACTTCTTTTACTTCGGGAGGGATGATGACATGGCTGAGTTCGCCGTTCTCCCCGGGTATACGATAGCTATCGTGAACCTGAGCGTTCTTATCAAAACTGCCGAGCCAGTTAGTGGGCTGGTCCTCGAAGTGTGGCTCAATCTCGATAACGGCAGTATCAGCAATCGTTGCCTTACGCAGGCGTAATGATAACGACGTCGGTTTGATAACGTGCGTCTTTTCTAAGTAGTCATCAAATTTTGCAGCAGCATGTTTTGCACATTTGCGAATAGCGGCCCATCCCAGCTGATTAGTGGTTTCGCCAGGCGTCTGAAGTTGCTGGGTACTAAGCTGCTCTATTGCCTGTAAGAGTGCCCAGTTTTCCTGCGATAACAGGTGCTGTTGATTTTCATAAGTAAAAATAGCGCCGGTACGACTGAAACGAATCGACTGGCGGGCAGAAATCGAAGTCCACTCCGCAATCCAGACACGAAAATCACTATCATTTAGCGCCCCTCGCGAACTCAGGCTTGCACGTAATGGTAATACCTCTGGGACGCCAATAAGAGGCAGGCTACTGGAGTGTTCCTCGTCTTCCACCAGGCGATACAAAGCATCCCAGCTCAATAACCAGCGGTCTGTAAGTGATATCAGATAGTCTTCTTCAGCCAGTTGCTCAAGCCAGGATGCCAGAGCCCAAAGCTCTGAGTCATCAACCAACGATTGTGGAAAACTGAGTCCGTTTTCCTCAATCTGGTACTGATTCTTCAGGTGGCGTTCTATCTGCTGACGGTTTCCCGTCAGTTTACTTAACAGGCGTTTCAGCATTATTTGATCCAATAGCGATGCGGTTCTTTGGTCACAGGGGCGAAACCGAGTCGAAGCAACTCTCTTTCTGTTGTGTCGTCAGCTGATTTGAGCTGAACGGACAGCACTCCACCTTTTTGTCGGTTATCGCTGACGATGCATGAGGTATTTTCAACCAGGCGCTGTATTGCTGTATCCCGCAATGGATTGATGATTTTGATGTCAGATACCGAGGCGGGTGAGGGCGCTTTGTTATCTACAAATTTGACGGGCTCTTCAGCCATCCAGCGGATACCCAGCTGACGTAATTCATCGTCATATTTCAGCATCCAGCCAGTGATTCGGGTCTTGTTGTACCCTTCGGCTCGTGGGGTATGTGGAAGACGAAGTACATTACGGTATTTATCTTTTAATTGGATATTAATATCCAATGAGTGTGACTCGGGGTTAAATGGAGCCTGACCCACCCGGTAGGCATACATCGCGTTCCCCGTCCCGGAAAATTCAACGAAAATGTAATCGTTAATTTGCATGATCATGGCGTTATCGAAACTACGCCCACCGCGCAGATGGCTCAATCTCCCACGATTCTCCTCGCGGAATTTCACAAAGTCGCTGCCACGATCTTGCCAGGCATCCGGTCCCATCACGATACGGGTAAATCCCATCTGGTTCGCGAAGCGTAGCCAATAGTGCAATCTGGCCTGGTCAACATCGCCATTGCCACGTAATAGCTCAAAGAAGTGCATCAGGTCTTGTTTTGCTAACCAGCCCCGCACCATCGCTGCGACGGGTTCAGAAACATACTGATGCCATTTGTTCTGTTGGCTTTTCAGCTGCGGGTTATCCCAGTATTCCAGTGCGGCCTGTTTCAGAGCGGAATGCGCTTGATCGCGATAGGTAGAATGGTAATAGCGGGTCAGCGTCGCCGTTATGATGTCATCGCGAAAACGTACCCACTGCGCCGCCAGGCCTAATAGCCAACTGATTTTGTCCAGATATTGCGGATCGTCCAGAGTATCAAGCTGCGCCAGCAACACCGTGAAAATACGCTTCCATAACCAGCTGCTATCGGGGATTTGCGCTATTTTTTCTAATGATGATAAAGAGTTACTCTCACCGGAAAGGAGCTGCTGGGATATCACACCGCCAGCTTGAGGCGTAAAAATGTCGTGATAAAACTCAATGGTTTTCATCCACGACTTTTCTCTGCGGATAGCGGCTTTTACTACGGGATACCCCTTGGCGATATGACCACGCAGCACACACCAGTGCGGGTTTATTTCTGGGGATTCGTGTTTATAGGCAAAATAACTTGAACAGAGTGCTGCCCAGTCCTTGCGTTTCAGTGTCCTGGATTCAATCTGTTTTTTGATAGCGCTGTCGACATGGGGAAAGAATGTATCATCCTCCAGTAATACTGGACTGTCAGGGTAGAGCGGATCGGTATCGGCGAGGCCATAAAACACCATCCGCCATTCACGTTCACTCAGTTCTTCCGCAAGACGAAAACGACGCAGGGCTGCCAGCCGCATTTCATGTGGGGGCGTGGGGATTTTCTCTGCTTTATCAAAGCGCTTTTCCATCTCATGGCCAGCAGAAGCCAGCGCGTGAAAATCATTGCGCAGATAATGATCCTCCTGCTGACTGGAGGACAGCTTAGCCGCAATGCGTTTTGCAAGAGAACTCAGCGCGGGCGTCATTGTGGCATTACCAGCTGGCAAACTTCTTTATTAACGACGGGAGGAAAATCCACCTCTTCGGCCCCATCACGTTTATCCTTCAGCCCAAAGAACTGCATGCGCAACTCAACGCGTCGACTGGCTTCTTTGCTTTCTTTCGCGTTATTAAACGAAACCCCACCGGCCAGGAAAAGCTTACGGATTTGGATCTGCTGCTCCGCTGAGATGCTGTTTTGCAAAGGGCTACGGCTATCGAGCAAACTGCACATTACCCATTCGGAACGTTGCAGCGAGAGGTGTAAATTGTAGAGATAGGAGCCGTCGGTATCGGTAAACCCTTCAATCACGATCTGCTTAAACCACTTTTTGCCTTCTTCGCTGTCAGAGGCCTCCAGCACCAGCGGAACGACATCTTGGAGTGCTTTTTGCCCTTCGGCATTCAGGAAAAAACGGTTGTGATCGAAACGACCCGCTTCCCCAAAGCTGATGCGGTTATCGTGGCAATCCACCACGATGGTTTTGTTCACGCTGCGGGCATGCAGCTCCAGACGCTCGCATAATCTGGCGATATCCTGCCCCCTGATTTTTTCCCCTTGCTCCGCGCGTTGAATACGCTGTGTAACGGAGCTCAGCGACGCGACCATCACCACCAGAAATAACACCATCATGGCGGTCATTAGATCGGCGTAAGAGATCCAGAAGGGCTTCTCAGCTTCATCACTGCGGCGCTTTTTAACGCCAAATGCATTCCCAAACATCAGCTGTCACCCCCTCAGGCACGCACGCGAGACAGAACGTCATCAAGCTCGCTGACGCTTTCTCCGATCTGTTCGACAGAGCCTGCAAGCAGATTAGAGGCTTTCGCCATTTCGACGTCCAGTTTGCCCAGCGTTTTATCCAGGCTGCGCGAAACACCTTCCGAGAAGTCTTCAAAGCCTTTGCCGAGCACGTCACTGACATTCTCCATGAAGGTCTGCGCTTCGCGGTTATAGCTCTGCAAGCGCTCTCCATGCTGTTTAAGATCGGTGATGAACTGGCTGCGGGTGGTTTGTTCAGACTGGGTATTTGCTGCGAGCAACTCCAGCATGGCAATGGATTTGCTGACAGCTTCACGATTGTTTCTGTAATCGGCTACTACCGAGGTGAGTTCGTTGGTGGCAAGCGAAAGCGATGAACCCGCCGATTGCGCTTTATTCAGTACGTCAGCCGTGAGGTGATTCGCTTCGGACACCTTATCGCCTGCATGCTCAAAGCGCTCGGCAGCGACACGCATTTTGTCCGCGCCGTTTTGCATATCCTGGATCTGGCGGTTGGTTTGTTCTGCGAGTTTGTTAAGTGTTTCAGTTGTACCCTGATGCTGGCTGGCAACGGTTTCAATCAACTGTTTGATCTGATCGTCTACTTCACTCATCACCTGCTGCGTCTGTTCGTGCAGGGACTGCTGATTAGCCTGCTGGTTTACTGATATTTGCTGCTGACCTTTATCAATCTGTCCAAACAAGCTACCTAACTGCTCACCGAGTGCTTCGACAGAAGTTGCCATTTTTTCCATTGTGGCACTTTGGCCCTGCTGTACTGAATTCTGAATGGCTTCAATAAAGGCAGACATATGCTCAGCCTGGGCTTTTTCCCGCGCTTCGCTGTCGGCAAACATTTTCTCAAGCTGGCGCGCCATGCGTTCGCCGGCACCTTCGCCTTCAGCGCCAATTTTGGCGACAGAGGACTGTAAGCTGGTAAGCATGTCATTCATGCCAGCCTGCATGGCCTGTTGGCCCGATTTCATTTCAGAAAGCAGTTGTTCAATTAACTGTGCGCTGCCCTGGCGGGAATCGTCGCTGACCTGACGCATATCCTGCAGCAGAGCGGAGAAGCCGCTTTGCATCGTCTGGATCGCGCCAACGGTTTGCCCCATCATTTCGTTGAGGTTGGTAAACTGCTGGCCAAAGGTGGTATCGAGCTTAGCCATAAATGCGGTCAGCACATCCTGCAGCATGTTCTGTACCATACCGCTTTGATCGCCGCTGGCGGTCTGAACTGCACCCGCAATTTTATCCAGCGGTGACTTCAGACTATTTTCGATTGCGCCGCTCACCTGGTCGGCAAACTGTGCGCCTGATTCACGGTAGGTGTTGCTCAATGTGTTCGCGAGACGTTCATTTTCAACTTTCTGGCTTTCAGCCAGATGCAGCAGCATGTCGCGAAGATCGGTAACCAGGCTCTCTTTCAGGTGGCGCGCCTGAGTGGCGCTTTCGTTGCTTGATTTCACCAGTGAGGCGAGATACTCCTCACCCACGCCGCTGTCATAGAGGGAATCAAGAGCTGCGGTGAATTGTTCCAGGTATTTGTAGCATTTCGCCAGATAAAATTTCTCTAGCCATGTGATTATGATTGAGAACCCAATCGCGAAAGCCGAGCCAAGGAAAGCATACAACACATCGTGCAGAAGGTTGTTGACGCTACTGGTGACCTGCTCCGGCGTGCTGGGGTCAAAATGGTTCAGCCCAATCATCAACCCATAGAACGTGCCGATAATCCCCACACCGGTCAGAATGCCGGGGAGATGCTTGAAGAATTCAGTGTTAAGCGGAATATCCACCAGCTGTTGTTCGGAGAAGTAGCTGGCACTGGGGGCAGTTGCGCGGATCCGCGCGATTTTTTCTTCGCTCCCCACGAGCTCACGCTGCAGGTGCAACGACTCCTCAAACTCGCTCCAGGCGTGTTTGAGTTCTGGCTGGATGAACAGGTTTTGCAAATGCTGAAGTTGCGCCTCTGGCTCATTCTTTTCAATGCTATTAATTGACTGTGTATATTTTTTCAGGCCGTTAACAATTTTCACCGCTCTGAAAAGATAAAACAGAATAAAGCAGAGAAAAGCAAAAGTGACGAGACCAATAACGGTTGCAGGCACCATAAAGGGCTGCACAGATGTCAGCGCCACTAAAATAGAATTAAGCCAGGACATAAGTTTCCCTGATATATTTTCAAAAATGACACGATAGAATTACCATCGACAACATTTCGATTACCTTTAATCAAAATTCACTTCGGTAATTCACTTCAGCAATAGGTGGTATGTCGTTCCGCAGTGTCCGGACAGGCCTGACGGTTCAGAGGATGAACGCGTGCATGAGGTCGAAGGGGCAATGCATACCAACGGAACGGCGGTTTAGTTTCCTATTATTCACCTCTCAAATGCAAACTTCTTTACGTTATGTCGTTTGTAATCATGACCGTTCCGGGTATGATTTTGCGAGTTACATTCCAATTTCGAATTGATGCCAGACTTTTCATTGCAAGCTGGCTGCGATCTCTGCCGAGGATTTTCATGAACAACGCCGAACAACAGTTCCTGAACGAGCTGGATAATAAATTCTGGAAGGCCGCCGACAAGCTGCGCGCCAATATGGATGCCGCCAACTACAAGCACGTGGTGCTGGGGCTTATCTTCCTGAAGTATGTATCCGATGCCTTTGAGGCTCGTCAGCAGGAGCTGATCACCCTGTTCCGCGATGTCGGCAACCCGGACAACATCTACGCCATGTCGCGCGACGGATACGACTCAGATGAAGAGTATGCGCAGGCAATTGCTGATGAACTGGAAGTCGAAGATTACTACACCGAGAAGAACATCTTCTGGGTGCCAAAAGCCGCGCGCTGGGACACGCTGAAAAACAAAGCCATGCTGCCGACCGGCACCGTGTTGTGGGTGGATGAAACCACCGGGAACGACGTCAAGCTGCGCTCTGTGTCCTGGCTGGTGGATAACGCGCTGGATGAAATCGAAAAAACTAACCCGAAACTGAAAGGTATTCTTGACCGCATCAGTCGCCATCTATTGGGTAACGAGGTCCTGACAGGGCTTATCAACATATTTTCTGATGCCAATTTCAGCAACCCGGAATATAACGGCGAAAAGCTCAACTTAAAGAGCAAAGATATTCTCGGCCACGTTTACGAATATTTCCTGGGGCAGTTCGCGCTGGCAGAAGGTAAGCAGGGCGGCCAGTATTACACGCCAAAAAGTATCGTCACCCTGATTGTTGAAATGCTGCAACCGTATAACGGGCGGGTGTATGACCCGGCGATGGGTTCCGGCGGGTTCTTTGTTTCCAGCGACCGCTTTATTGAAGAGCACGCGGGCGAGAAGCAGTACAACGCCGCCGAGCAGAAGCGCAATATCTCTGTTTACGGCCAGGAGTCCAACCCGACCACCTGGAAGCTGGCGGCAATGAATATGGCGATCCGGGGTATCGACTTTAACTTCGGCAGCAAAAACGCCGACACCCTGCTGGACGACCAGCACCCGGATCTGCGCGCTGACTTCGTGATGGCGAACCCGCCGTTCAACATGAAGGAGTGGTGGAACGCCAAGCTGGAAAACGACGTTCGCTGGAAATACGGCACACCGCCGCAGGGCAACGCCAACTTTGCGTGGATGCAGCACATGATCCACCACCTCGCGCCAAAAGGTTCGATGGCGCTGCTGCTGGCGAACGGTTCGATGAGCTCCAACACCAACAACGAAGGCGAAATCCGCCGTAACCTGATTGAAGCGGATCTGGTGGAATGTATGGTGGCGCTGCCAGGGCAACTGTTTACCAACACCCAAATCCCGGCCTGTATCTGGTTCCTGACCAAAGATAAATCCGGTGGCAACGGCAAAGCGCACCGTAAAGGTGAAGTGTTGTTTATCGATGCCCGCCAGATTGGCTATATGAAAGACCGCGTGCTGCGTGATTTCAGCCGCGAGGATATTGCCAAAATTGCTGAGACCTTCCATGCCTGGCAGACGGATAAAGAGTACGAAGACGAAGCCGGATTCTGTTTCTCGGCAACGCTTGAAGACATCCAGAAAAACGACTTTGTGCTTACTCCAGGGCGTTATGTTGGTGCCGCCGAGCAGGACGAAGATGATGAACCCTTTGCCGAGAAGATGGCACGACTGACTGCGCAGCTGAAAGAGCAGTTGGAAGAGAGCACGAAGCTGGAAGCACAGATTAAGGCGAATCTGGGGGGCTGGGTTATGAGTTCTAACTATAGAGATCAATGGGCTTCTGTTGGAGGCCATTTCCCTACTCACTGGCACTTCTTCAAACTTGAAGAACTCTTAGAAAACGCTAAAGGAATTGCTGTTGGAGTAATGTACCCCGGCGATCATACTGCAAAGGGTATTCCTCTAATTAAAGTTGGAGATGTTAAAGGTGGTTATATAGCATCGCAGCCAAGTTTTTTTATTAGTCCTGAAGTTGATGAGGAATACAAGCGTACTCGACTTAATGGAACAGAATTGTTAATTACGTTAGTTGGCAATCCTGGTGATTGTGTAGTTGTAGAACCACACATGGCAGGATGGAATGCAGCAAGGGCCTTGGCCGTTGTTCGTTTAAAAGATACTAATCTACGAGAATGGCTGAGATATATTTTGCTGAGTAAGCCAGCAAAACATCTTATCGATGCTCGTTTAAATACAACTGTTCAAAAGACTCTGAATTTAAAGGATATTAGAGAATTAGGAATCCCTATTCCTCCGAAGCATGAACGAGATGTGATCACCAAAATCATTTCGGCTATTGAACAAAAGACCATCGTAAACTCGGATACCAACCAAACCCTCGAACAAATGGCGCAAGCCCTGTTCAAAAGCTGGTTTGTAGATTTTGAACCGGTAAAAGCCAAAATCGCAGCGCTGGAAGCGGGCGGTTCGCAGGAAGAATCCACACTTGCGGCCATGACGGCGATTTCCGGGAAAGAGGCTGATGCGCTGGCGGTTTTTGAGCGTGAACACCCTGAGCAATATGCTGAGTTAAAAGCCACGGCAGAGTTGTTCCCGTCTGCGATGCAGGACAGTGAGTTGGGGAAGATTCCGGAAGGTTGGAACGTTTCAAATATAAAAGATAATGTTGATGTTAGAGATGGTACCCATGCTTCTCCAAAAGCAAGTGATTCGGGATATCATTTGGTAACATCAAAAAATATTACATCAGGATATCTTGATCGCCGTAGTTGTTATTATATTTCTGATGCGGATTATAATGATGTCAATAAAAGAAGTCGCGTATCTTGTGGTGATATTTTAATTAGCATGATAGGCACGGTTGGCGCTCTTTATTTTGTTGCTGAAAATAATGTCGACTACGCAATAAAAAATATTGGTCTTATACGAACGTCAGAGAGACATGACCTTCAGGCATTTATTTTCTATCATTTAAAAAGTAAGGAGGGCGCTAATTACATTCAGTCCAGATTGGCAGGGACCACTCAAAAATACCTTTCTCTTAAACAATTAAGAGAAATACCATTGGTCATGCCAACTCAGGATGTATTAGCAGCCTTCAATAAAAAAACATTTTTGCATGAAATTCATGCAAATCAAGAGATAGCTGAAACTCTTGCCAACATACGCGACACCCTCCTCCCCAAACTCCTCTCCGGTGAAATCACCCTGCCGGAAGCAGAGCAGGCGGTAAGCGAGGCGGAAAATGTATAAAGTCGATACGCCGACCAACAGTCTGCATTCCCTGCAAGAGGTGACGTTCAGTAGCCTCGGCTTTCGCGAGCGCGATCATTTGCAGGAGTGGCTGGCGAAAAATCCGCAGACGCTGACCAAAAAAGACGACAAAGAAGACGAACTGCTGATTATCCAGAAAGAGTTCGCTGGTTTTGACGACACCAAAGAGCGCCTCGATCTGCTTGCGCTCGATAAAAAAGGCAATCTGGTCATCATCGAAAACAAGCTCGATGACTCCGGGCGTGACGTGGTGTGGCAGGCCCTGAAATATGCCGGGTACTGCGCCAACCTGCGTCAGGAGAGCGTGGTAGAGATCTTCCAGCTCTATCTGGATCAGTACGATCCCAACGAGAACCGCCTAGCAGCAGACGTCATCGCCGAGTTTATAGGCTGGGAAAGCCTTAAAGAAGGGGTGCTCAACCGTAAAGGTACCCAGCGCGTCATTATGGTCGCGGCCAATTTCCGCAAAGAGGTCACCAATACCGCGCTGTGGCTGATGCAGTTTGGTATCCGCGCCCAGTGCTTCAAAGTGACCCCCTACCGTTTTGGTGAAGACGTGTTTGTCGATATCCGCCAGGTTATCCCAACCCCGGAAGCGGAGTCGTACATGATAGGCATGGCGCAGAAAGAGGCGGAAGAGCAGTCCACCTCCAGCAGTAGCGAACTGCAACAGCGTCATTATCTGCGCCGCGAATTCTGGACGATGGCGCTGGAAAAATTCCGCACCAGCCCCTGTACACTTTTTAATAACCGTGCCCCCTCAACCGATCACTGGCTGGCCGCCGGGTCGGGCGTCAGCGGCGTGCCGTTTGAGCTGATCTTTTCCCAGAAAGACGCTCGCGTGCAGCTCAATATTTCGCGCGGGGATGCGCTGGAAAACACCTGGTTATTTGAACGCCTGCAGGAACGCAAAACGCACATTGAATCGCTGTTTGGCGAGTCGCTCGACTGGCGTTTACTGCCAGAGCGAAAAAGCTGCCAGATCGTCTGTTCAAAGGCGTTTGACGGCGGCAATAAAGATGTCTGGCCTGCCATTATCGACTGGATGATGGATAGCATGAACCGTCTGGAAAAAGCGATCCGCCCGAGCCTGCTGGAACTGGCGATTGAGTTGAAACAGACCGGTATGATCACCGAGGGAGAGGAAGAGTAATGCTGAGCGAAGACGATTTAGAGCAGCAATGCCTGAAATGGTTTGCTGAACAGGACTGGGAAGTGCTGCACGGGCCAGATATCGCGCCGGATGGCGACAATCCGCTGCGTGCCTCATTCCATGATGTGTTTCTGCGCCCGGTGATACTGGAGCAGCTGCAAACCATCAACCCCCATCTCCCTGTTTCCGTGCTGGAAGAGGTGATACTGCGTATTACCCGCCCCGAAAGCCCGGATCTGGTCGTCAGCAATAAGGTCTTCCACCATCTGTTGCTCGACGGCGTGCCCGTTGAGTACAAACGTGAAGACAAGACGGTTCACGACAAAGCGCTGCTGATGGATTTTAACCATCCCGGCAATAACCGCTTTATGGTCGTGAACCAGGTAGCTATTCAGGGGATAAAGCAGGTTCGTCGCCCGGATATTATTGGCTGTATCAACGGCCTGCCGGTGGCGGTGATTGAGTTGAAAAGCCCGATTGATGCCAATGCCGATATCTGGGCTGCGTTTAACCAGCTGCAGACCTATAAAAACGAACTCAGCGACCTGTTTATCTGTAACGAAGCGCTGGTAGTGAGCGACGGGCAGAATGCGCGTATCGGCTCGCTGACCGTTGATGAAGAGCGCTTCCTGCCGTGGAAAACCGTGGCTAACGAAGACGACAAGCCGCAGTTTGACTGGCAGTTACAAACTGTCGTGAAGGGCTTCTTTAACCGTGCGCTTCTGCTCGATTACATTCGCTACTTTGTGCTGTTTGAATTTAACGGCAAACGGCTGATCAAGAAGATTGCCGCTTACCATCAGTTCCACGCGGTGCGTGAAGCCGTCGCGGCCACGATTGTGGCGTCGACCGGCAAACATCTGCCGCTGCGCAGTAATATTACCCCCGGCAGTAAAAAAGCAGGTGTGGTGTGGCATACCCAGGGCTCCGGCAAAAGTATCTCCATGTGCTGCTACGCCGGGAAGCTGCTGCAACAGGCGGAGATGAATAACCCGACCATTGTAGTGGTGACCGACCGCAACGATCTGGACGGGCAGCTCTACGCAACCTTCTGCCAGGCTCAGGATCTGCTGAAGCAAACGCCTTTACAGGCCAACGACCGCGACGAACTGCGCGAGCTGCTCAATGCCCGCGAATCTGGCGGCATCATCTTTACCACCGTGCAAAAGTTTGCGCCGCTGGACAACGAGCAGAGCCATCCGGCCCTCAACATGCGCAGCAATATTGTGGTGATTTCCGATGAAGCGCACCGCAGCCAGTATGGCCTGAGCGCCACGCTTGACCGTGAAACCGGGGTCTATAAATACGGCTACGCCAAACACATGCGCGACGCGCTGCCGAATGCGTCGTTTATGGGCTTCACCGGTACGCCAATTGCCTCTGAGGATAAAGATACCCGTGCCGTATTCGGCGATTACGTCTCTATCTACGATATTCAGGATGCGGTGGATGACGGCGCGACAGTGCCGATTTACTACGAATCCCGGCTGGCAAAACTCGACCTGAATCATGAGGAGCTGGAAACGCTCTCCGACCAGGTGGATGAACTGGTGGAAGATGAAGAGACGGGCCAGCAGGAGAAAACCAAAGGTGACTGGAGTCGTCTGGAAAAGCTGGTGGGTTCAGAGCCGCGTATCAAACAGGTAGCTGCCGATCTGGTTCAGCATTTTGAAACGCGCAACGCGGCCATGAACGGCAAGGCGATGATTGTCGCCATGAGCCGTAATATCTGCGTGAAGCTCTACGCTGCCATCACAGAAATCCGCCCGGACTGGCACAGCACGGATGTTGAGCAAGGCGCGATGAAAGTCATCATGACCGGTTCCGCGTCTGATGATAAGGATCTCCAGCCGCACATCTACAACAAACAGACCAAAAAACGTCTTGAAGCCCGCTTTAAAGATTTGAACGATCCGCTGAAGCTGGTGATTGTCCGTGATATGTGGCTGACCGGGTTCGATGCACCGTGCTGCCACACCATGTATATCGATAAACCGATGCGCGGCCATAACCTGATGCAGGCCATTGCGCGCGTTAACCGCGTGTTCCGGGATAAACCCGGCGGGCTGGTGGTGGATTACATTGGCATTGCCAACGAGCTGAAGCAGGCGCTGAAAACCTATACCGACTCAAAAGGGAAAGGGCAGACCACCGTGGATGCCCGGGAAGCCTTTGCCATTCTGCTGGAAAAAATCGACGTCATTCACGGGATGTTCGCACCTTCAGCGGGCAAACCAGGGTTTGATTACGCAGGATTCTCCCGCGATCCGTTGGCTTTCCTGCGAGAAGCGGTGAACTACATCCTTGGGCTTGATGACGGTAAAAAACGCTACCTCGACGTTTCACTGGCGATGAGTAAAGCCTGGTCACTTTGTAACACCCTGGACGAAGCAAAACCCCTGCAGGAAGAGTTCGCGTTTCTCTCTGCCGTCAGAGTGGGGCTTATCAAGCTGGATCCCAAGGAGAAATTTAGCCAGTCAGAAAAAAACTCCCTCTTGAGCAAGATTCTCGATAATGCCGTTGTTGCGACTGGCGTTGAGGATGTGTTTGCCCTGGCGGGATTAGATAAACCCAATATCGGGCTGCTGTCGGATGAATTCCTGGAAGAAGTGCGGGAAATGCCACAGCGTAATCTGGCGGTGGAACTGCTGGAAAAACTGATCAATGACGGCATTCATGCCCGTTCCGGTAATAATGTAGTGCAGCAAAAGAAATACTCCGACCGCCTGAAAGCCGTGCTGCTGAAATACAATAACCGGGCGATTGAAACCGCGCAGGTGATTGAAGAGCTGATCCAGATGGCGAAGGCGTTCCAGGAAGCGATGGCGCGCGATGATGCGCTCGGGCTGAACCCGGATGAAATCGCTTTCTATGATGCGCTGGCTGAAAACGAAAGCGCGGTGCGTGAACTGGGCGACGAGACTCTCAGAAAGCT
The DNA here is from genome assembly GCF_003051885.1 of Lelliottia sp. WB101. NCBI lineage: Bacteria > Pseudomonadati > Pseudomonadota > Gammaproteobacteria > Enterobacterales > Enterobacteriaceae > Lelliottia > Lelliottia sp. WB101. The sequence continues at coordinate 4,582,466 of NZ_CP028520.1, read as the reverse complement.
GGCTATTGAGGTCACACGACAACTGCGTAAATCCACCACCGTAGACTGGCAGGTTCGTGAAAGCGTGCGTGCTCGATTACGTATTCTGGTGCGCCAGACGCTGCGTAAGTACAAGTACCCACCGGACAAAACACCGGGCGCCGTGGAACTGATTCTGAAGCAGGCGGAAGTGGTGTCGAACAGCTGGACGTCATAGCGACGTCCAACTTTTGATAGAGAGGGCAGAGTACCGCCCTCTGTTGTACCTGAAGAGTGAAAATAGTTCTGATTAAGCAGGCGAGGACCTCATTGCCAGGACTCAATGGCGGTGCTGAATGCTCCTTTTGATTCAGTTATTTTAAAACTTCTCCATTTACGATTTTTTCCATCAAGAATGAACAAATTGACCTCACAGTTGCAAAGTGAACAGAACCTCAGTACGCATCCATTGTATGATCTGTGGGGAATCCTTCGTCGGCGCTCAAATAAAATAACGCTTTCTGCGGGCCACCTGGCATTTAAACACCATGGTGTGAACGTGCAATTGTCGATCGATACCATCAGAAATATTAAGGTCAGACGCAGTTGGCTGTATTCTAATGTGTCTATTGGGGCAGATAGTGGAACCTATCGGCTTAATGGTTTCAATGTTCAGCAGCTCGAAATACTTATTCAAAAGATTCAACGTGCAGCGCTGGATATTTTTCAGCATAGCGCTGAGTGGCGGGAGCTACTTGAGGTTGTCGGACGCTATCAAAACGGTAATCACTATTTTTCTTCGTGGGAGTGGCGCGCTTTGTCACAGCTCACGTTGGTCAAAAAGCGTCTTTACGACCTTGATATTGATGCCGATTTTATTGCCCAGGAAAGCGATAACCCCATTGCGCAGCTGGCCCTGAAGTTATCAATGGACGATATTTCTGAATCGGGGCGACATCACTTTAACGAACGGGGCGTCCCGCAGCTAGTCTCATCGTATCAAACCTTTTTTGATAACATCGAATCACAACCCCTGAGTTCCCCTCAGCGTAAAGCTTGTGTCACGAATGAAGATCATACTTTAGTTGTTGCAGGTGCCGGGACGGGAAAAACGTCGACACTGATTGGGAAGGCAGGATATCTGTTGAAGGCTGGTTTAGCTCAGCCTGAAAATATCTTAATGCTGGCTTTTGGTAACAAGGCCGCGCGGGAAATGGCTGAACGTATTGCAGAGCGACTGCCGGAAAGTGGGGATAAATTAAAAGCGACTACCTTCCATGCGTTCGGCAATCGTATCGTCGCTCAAAGTGTTGGCATCAAACGTTCACTCACGCGCTTTGCTGAGCAAAATAATGAGCTACGACAATTTATTGAAGCGACTTTAGAAGCAGAAATAAGTCTCAGCGATGATTATAAAACCCAACTAGTTAAATATTTTGTTTGTTACAGTACACCTGGCCGTTGTGAATATGATTTCAATGCTATTGAAGAATATCATGAGTTTCTCCAAAGCTGCCGCCTGATCACCCTGACCGGGCAATGGGTTAAAAGTGTCGGCGAGTTACGGGTTGCGAACTATCTCTATTTGTATTCGGTTCCCTTTGCGTATGAGGCAAATTATGAGGTTAATACAGCAACCATAGAACGCCGCCAGTATAAGCCTGACTTCTACTTGCCAGTCAGTAAGACCTATATTGAATACCTTGGCGTAGATCGAGAGATGAGAACGGCCCCCTTTGTTGATCAGACCGCATATCTTGAAGGATTAGCCTGGAAGCGGAAACTGCATCAACAGCACAAAACCCGACTGGAAGAGTTATACAGCTACCAGTTGAGAGAAGGAACGCTGGAAGAAAATATCCTCGATTTACTTAATCGGGTGGAGGAGCCGCAGCATTTACGTGACACAGACACACTCCTGGATGAGCTTAAAAGCTCTGGTTCCTCGCCGTGGCAAGGCTTTATCGATTTGATGCTCCGTTTCCTTAGTCTTTTCAAGGAAGGGCAATTTTCGTTTTCAGATCTGCTGGCCTCACCCCAACGTATAGATACGGGGCGCACTCAGGCGTTTATTGCGTTATTTAAACCTGTCTACGATGCCTATGAAGCCCATCTCAAAGAGCAACAAGAAATGGACTTCAGCGATATGATCGCGGAAGCAACAACGGCACTTCAGGAAGGACAATTCCATCATCGCTATGACTATGTTCTGGTTGATGAGTTTCAGGATCTTTCGGGTGGGCGAGGGAAGTTGTTAAAGGCATTACTGGCCACCCGGGATAATATGCGGCTGTTTGCAGTAGGGGATGACTGGCAGGCTATTTATCGTTTCAATGGCTCAGACCTCCGCTTTTTTACCCGTTTTGATCATCAGTTTTCGCCTGCAAAAATGTTACCTCTGGACAAAAGTTATCGATTTAATAATCGTATTCATGAGCTCAGTTCCTCCTTTGTCACTCGCAACCCGGCGCAATTGAAGAAAGAGATCACGACGCATACCCAGGTGGAACATGCGGCCGTCCAACTCCTCGATATTCAGGAACAAATGGCTAATATCCACATTGCCGATCGTAACCAACGAAAAGCTGAGGCTTATCGTCAGCAAATCAGGAGAGCGCTCGCTCGTTGCCATCGCCGGGAAGTAAGGTTCAACAGTATCCGTCGCGCACCCGTCATGCTGATTGGTCGTTATCGTCTGGAAAATATGAGGGATCTTAAGGAGTTGGATCTGAAGGCGCTAATGTCCGAGTTTCCACTTCTTGATATTCAATACCAGACGGCGCATGCCAGTAAAGGCCTGGAAGCAAATTACGTGCTCCTGCTGGGGCTCGAAAAGGGGAGTTTTCCATCAGCCAAAGAAAATGATGAGTTGATAGACCTTCTTCTCCCGGAGCAAGAGCCATACCTGTTTGCCGAAGAGCGTCGGTTATTTTATGTCGCCGTTACTCGTGCCCGACACTATGTGTTTATGATCTTTGATAGCCAGAATACCTCAGCTTTCGTTGAGGAAATTGCAAAAATGGGTAAACAGCTCATTACGAAAAGTGATTCTCTTGAAGTCGGTCAATGGAGTTGTCCAGATTGTGAGTCCGGCTCCTTAACGGGCAAAGTGAGCCGCTATGATAAGAAATTCTATGTCTGCTCTCACTCACCAGCTTGTGATTACATGGCCAGTTCCTGCAAGCAATGCAGCTCACCGATGGTGATGCAAAATGGCATGCAAAGGGTATGTGCGAATCCCGAATGTCAGGAGATTGAAATTGTCTGTCGGCGCTGCGGTCTTGGCACCATGGTTAAGCGTAAGAACAAAGACGGCGGCGCTTTTTATGGCTGTAACCGATTTCGTCGGGATGAGGCAGACTGTTGTTATGAAAACATTACGAGCGAAGAGTTTGAGCGCAGAGTCGACACTGCAAAACGCCATGCAGCAATCATGCAGGAGAGATGATGAAATCTAAATATGATTGGATACGTAAAGCACAAAGATGTCTGCGGATGCTTTCAGAGCTGCATCGTCTTGGTTTTCAGCACCTCAGAGGGATGCCTTACTTCAATGCTCAGGGATTTAGATTCGCGATCGCCCCGCGACATTACTTTTCCGACAATGGTATTGCGATTCCAGCCGCGAAACTTTCAGATGAATTCGTCGCAATCACTGGCGCAGGTCACTATTTCAGCTGGACAGATACTGACGGTAATGATGCCCGTGCCTTGGCAGAAAAATTTATTACTCGTTTTCCTGATATCGCACTCGCTGGAAAAGGGCGTGATTGGGAGTATGCGGGCTGGCTATCAGAGCTCATTGGTTTTCTTGAACAGGGCGACATGATCCCAACCGTATGGTGGGAAGAAATGAACGGTCGGCCTGAGGATCTTTTAGCTCTGCCTGTCTGGGTCGAAGGGAAGGACAATATTGATTGGATAGGGGAGAGGTCTATTATTTCTCAAACGAATCCTCATTTCCCTTTGCCTGGCAAACCCGAGTCGTCCGGAAGTGAATGGTGGGGAAGGCAGCCCTATTGGACAGACGCCCTGCATGAGATGTCTCAAGCCATGCAGGATGGTGGCCGTCTGGTCACCATTGACGTAAAGAAAATTAGTGATCAGTTATTCATGGAGAATGGCCCTGCTTACAAGCTATTAAGCGCCATGAATTCTGTGTCGGAGCATGAAGGCTACGAGGGTTTTAAAGGCGCTCCCCGTCTTGTGTTGGCCTTGCTTTGGAAGCTGCAGGAAATGAGTGAGCAGCGAAACCGCTAAGATGAGTAAATAAGCAGTGCTGCCTGAAAGCACTGCTATAGTCATATTAATAAACAACACCAAAGTATTTTTCAGCACAAGACTGGCAACATGAGTTGCTCTGCATCCAACCGTTGATTTTGTACTGGCTACAGTGCTCGCACTGCCTGATATAGGTTTTTCTTTTCAACAGCTTTTTCACCTGTGCAGTGATTTGTTTCTCCGTCGCGTTTTCTGGCAGTCCGGCAAAAAGGATCTCAGTCGAAATTGGCCATTGGCCTTCCCAGTGGACATCTTTCACTTTGATAATAATTGGCTGACCGACGGTCATTTCGACGATTATGACATCGATTAGGCTTTCGGGAATTCCGTACATCTTTCTACCTCCTTTTCGTGTTACCTGGAATCAAATTGCACGGTAACAACGTTATCCTCACGATGTTGTTTATCCGCAGATACCTCGTGCTCCACAAATTCGCCCCACCTCATAAACAAGCCCTTAAGCTTCTCAGCCTGTTGGCCTACCTGGTAAGTACGTATCAATCTGTCTTTAGGCACATGGTTCAGAAGCAATTCGATGAGCCGTTCGGGTGCATCCAAATACTCAGCACAGCCCGTTGCTACGCTGCGTCGCAGATCATGAGGAGAGAATGCGGCGAGCTCACCAAGATATTTTTTACGCAGGCGCTCAAGTGCGCGGGTCACCGCATCCCCTGTAATCGCAAAACCGGGATTGCTGGTGGATTCAAAAACGAAAGCTCCTTCAGAGATGATCCTCTGCTTTTTCAGTATGGAAAGCGCCAAAGGATGCAGGGTAACGATGTGGCTTCTGCCATTTTTAGTTTCCGGGATTGTCCAACGGTCACCGCTAATTTGATCCCAACGCATCTCGCAGGCCTCAGAGCGGCGAACACCGGTCAGAATAATTAACCTTAAAGCATTGGCTACTGAAAGAGACAGCACCACACTTGCTGCAATTCCACGACCACCAGCAGCAATAGCACTTCCACCATTGGTTGCTTCTTCCAGCGCGGTCCATAACATTTTTAGCTCATCCTGGGGTAGCCAGCGCTCGCGTGGTTTGCCCATTGAAGCACCAAACATCGCGGGTTTAAGCAACCGAGCCGGATTATGATCGATAAGCCCTTCGAGGTTGGCGTGGTCGAGAGTCAGGTTAAGCAGTATGAGCCCTTTGCGGACACCTTCGGCACTGACCTTGCGCACATTGCTTAGATGAGCGAAAAGAAAAGAGCGGGATAAATCACAGACTCGAATTCGCCCTAGACCTTTCTCAAGATGGCGGCTGTATGTGCCTTTATAATCGGACAACGTACGCGGACTGATTGGCTTCGTGGCGATCCGAAATTCCAGCCACTTTTCCCATAGTTCGGAAAAAGTTAGCATTGTTTCATTGGCCTTTTTCTCTACAACGCGAGTATGGCGCGGATCGATTCCCTGTTTAACAAGTGCAATCGCTTCGGCGTGTGCTTCGCGAGCTTGGGCAAGTGACATTGCAGGGTATGAACCCAGCGTAATTTTGATCTGCTTACCGTTCAGATAAGGGCGATAAAGCCAGCTCTTTGTTTGGCTCCCAATTCTGGCCTCGACCGATAATCCCGGCCCCGCTTTAGATTGCACTTTAACGACGATTCGATTTTTGCCTTCCTCGGATTTCAGGCTGGCAACTTGTCGGTCTTGGGTGATTGTTTTTGGCTGTTCCATCTCATTCTCGCGTACTTGCTGGCGTACTTGTTTAGCATTGTATAGGGTGAAATGGGATGGAACAATTTAGAATAAAATAATGTACTATATTGTTGATATAGATAATGATTATTACCTTAAATGTAATGTAATGGAACATAATGAAAAATCAAAATTCTGGATTCGTAATGCGAAGGTCGTAGGTTCGACTCCTATTATCGGCACCATTCAAGCATCCTCCAAAATCTCAATCTAATTTCTGTAACCACTTCTCTTGGCGGATGGACGAACCTCGTGGCATTTCTTCGTCAGCAAAATATCCTTCAAATCTGTAGTCATAGGCTTTTCCTGCGTTCAGGTCCACGTTGCTACTATGCATCTCATTATCCCAAACGACTGGAACAAAACAGGATTAATGGCTCTATGTGTGTTTGTAGGTGAAAAAGTATCTTCCCAGCCCCACACCTCCTAACGCCCACGAACAACACCCGTAACTCAAGTAGTAAAAGACTGGCGTCGAGAGCTTTAAGCCCAAGCTAGAAATCAGCGATATCAAAATTATACCGCTGACATAAAAAGCGTTTAAACATCAAGTTTGCGGCCAGTCAGCCATTCCACCATCGCCGGGTCGCGGTGAGAGAAGAAGGCGCTGGTTGCGGTGTCGAGGGCAGCAATTTGCAGCATATCTTCAGAGCTGAGTTCAAAATCGAGAATGCTGATGTTTTCTTCCATACGTTCTTTGCGCACTGATTTCGCCAGTGAAACGATGCCCCGCTGGAAGATCCAACGCAGCACAACCTGACCCACGCTTTTGCCGTACTTCTGACCCATCGCGGTTAACACGGGGTGCTGGAAAAGGCCATTTCTCCCTTCTGCAAACGGTGCCCAGGCTTCCGGCTGAATGCCACGGCTTTGCATCCATGGAACGGCATGCAGCTGCTGGTTGAAGGGGTTAACTTCAATCTGGTTTACAGCAGGGGCCACTTTGTTGAAGGCGATAAGGTCGGCGAGTCTGTCAGGGTGGAAGTTACTCACGCCGATGGCGCGAATTTTACCGGCCTGCTGCAACTCTTCCATGGCCCGCCAGGCTCCATGCACATCGCCGTAAGGCTGGTGAATCAGATACAGGTCGACGTAATCAAGTTGCAGCCGATTCAGGGAGCGTTCGAACTGTGCTTTAGCGCCTTCGTAATGAGTATCCTGCAGCCACAGTTTGGTTGTGATAAAGAGTTCGTTACGTGCGATGCCGGTCTGTTTCAGCGCGTTCCCGACCTGAGTTTCATTCTGATAAGACGCGGCAGTATCGATCAGGCGATATCCCGTCTCGATGGCATCAATAACGGCTCTTTCGCATTCAGCAGCATCCGTCATCTGGAAGACACCAAAGCCCAGCAGGGGCATTTCAATACCGTTATTGAGTTTTACTGTTTGCATGACGTTATCCTTTAACTGTTGTGTTGGTTAAGCATAACGCAAACGTATTTATTCTATTAGAGGGATAATTAGCTAGGGTTTATTAGATGAATTCATTAATTGAATGGGTAGGGCCGTCCGCTTTGTGCCAGCAACATCACTGATACTGAAGGAGCAACGAGCACTCATTGAATACAGCGATATCGGCTCGATGTGCTGAGGGAAATAATCCTCTTTTTTTGTTCAATATAATATTTTTTACATGTCGCGCTATTTTCCACCTTGCGTCTTAAGTTTTAAGCTAATCATTATGAATTATTTATGAACGGGTTCGAACCCCTCACCTTGCCCGAAAGGTGATAATTTGTTAAATTATCCGCATTAGCGTCAAATACATTGAGTAGTAAACTGGCGCTAATTATAAAAAAATGAGTGATGGAGCCAAAATGAAGTATGCGTTTGCATTAATGTTGAGTATGGTATTGTCAGGTTGTACCGCAAATGATTGGATTGATGCTGCAAGTGGGATAATGCAGGCTAACGATCAACACGAAAAAGATTCAAGAAATCAGCGCATCAAAGACGCCAACAGGGCTGCAGGCTACTGATATCAAGGTGATTAAGACACTCCTCTTCTTGTATTTTCAACAGAAGAGGAATGGTATTCTAAGCAAATTTACTGACTAAATACTCCCTTCGCTCTCGCCTGTTGGCAGGAGATATAGCCATAATGTTTTCGCTTTCCATTCTTATCGAACGCCACATAAAAAGGCATCGTCTCTTCACCTTTCTTTAGCGTGTAATTAATGCAAGTCCCATTGATTTCTGGAACATTTATCTCACTGTCTGGTTTTCCACCTGCCGCAATAACTGAAGATTTTGTCGCATCAGCCGCATAGGTCGCTCGCACCAGAGGGTCATTATCAAATTTAATAAAACCGACACTGCAGGCCGTTAAAAAAGGAACAATTAAAATGGGTGTATAACGCATTGCATATCCTTGCAGAGAATATAATTACCTAAGAAACAAAATGACCAGGTCGATTTCTCTTGCCCGCCAAATTTACTTCGAAAAGATTATAAGAGCGTGACAGGAGGAAATACAATTACCGGCTATATAGTCACTGTATTTAATAGTTCTTTGTTAATCGTTTTAACCAGCAAAGGTAGCGACAAAATTTTTCTCTCAAAAAGGGTCTTATAAACGCTAATGCGCCGAAATGATGATGGGCTCTAACCTCATGACCGCTCATGCGTATTCCCCCTTACTGACTGACAGGTCATATCAGAAAATACAGAGCCTGACGGTCCCTACCGAACTTTGGGGTGTTGCAGCATTGTTAAATCTTCAGTAGGATCTTCGTTTTCGGAGAAGCACAATGTCAGTCACCGATGCCCTTCTGGCCTATACTCTTGCCGCCACGCTTTTGACGCTAACCCCCGGTCTCGACACCGCCTTGATCCTGCGAACCGCCGCGGCGGATGGCAGCAAAAAAGCCGTACACGTGGCACTGGGTATTGATACGGGCTGTTTTATCTGGGGCGCGCTGGTGGCGTTCGGGCTGGGAGCGTTACTGGCTGTTTCTGACGTGGCCTACTCGCTGCTGAAATGGTGCGGTGCGGCCTATCTTTGCTGGCTGGGGCTTCAGCTGCTGCTTCGTCCACGTCAGCAATTTACGCTCACCGCCGGGGAGAATGCGGGCAGTGGTAACGGCTTTATGCGCGGGATGCTCGGTAACGTGCTCAATCCGAAGATGGGCATTTTCTATGTCTCATTCCTTCCACAATTTATTCCCGCAGGGCATTCGCCCTTTGCCTGGACCTTTATGCTAGTTTCCATTCATGTGTTGATAGGCACGCTCTGGTCATTAACCCTGATTATCGCCACGGGCTATGCGTCTCGCGTGCTAAAAAAGCCGGCCGTGGTGAAGTGGATGGATAGAACCACCGGCGTGGTGTTTTTGCTGTTCGCCGCCAAACTGGCGATGAGTAAACGATAGGAAAGAACGGCACCAAAGGAAGTCTGCCAAAGGATTGGCAGGCTTTTGCGGCCGGTCTTCCCATCGGCGATAAATCTCCCTCGGTGTTCCAGTTCGGCATCTGTCTTCTGAATAAACCACAGCTCAGCAGGGGCATTTCAATAGATTACAGTTAGCGTGGCGTTTCCCTTAAACGGTTGGGTTGGAAAAGCCTAATGCGAACATGTTTACTGGAGTAGAGGCAAAATTAGCCAGGGCATATAAGTAAAATCCAGGGACAAACAGACATTCACTCGCACAAAATAATCTATCTTGTTGAAAATTATGTGATATTGATCCAGGGCAATGTCAACATTAGCAACTTAAGCTAAATTGTTATTCAAATTTGAACGAGCCTATATTGGTATTATGTTTTTAAGAGCTTTACTGTTTTGCCTTCTGTCATTCTCCTGCTTTGCAAACGCCTTAAATTTCTCCTCTACCTTTTTACAGCTTAATTGCCCACAACGGGGTCTGGTGGAAGTCATTCTTCACGTCTACGGTCACACGCAGGAAAGGTGGAAAGGAAACTTCGAAACGGGGGCCGGGCATAAACGCGCTGGTGATACCGAAATCATCCCTTTTGCGAATGGCGATACGCTTTTCCACTCAATATCCAGCGACTCATTTGGGTTTCAATACGCGGGCGAAGAGAAACTGTCCGTGTGCGCTAAAATTGATGAGCGCCCTGTTTATCCTTCATTTTAAAGGCAATCATTCATCCTGGCGCCTTGCTCGTTAAATCGGCAAGAGAGGTGCATCGATAGCCAGCGGTCATTTTGCGTTTAAACGATGCGGGAGCCAGGATGTTTAGCGCTGTAATTACTGGTCTGCCAGGTTACTTTTTGGGTTCAGTATGCGTTCCAGAAGCTTCCAGCCCAACTCTTTGCCCGTATGAAAGTTCTAACGTATTGCCGTCAGGGTCAGCGAAAAAGACAAAATATCCCACCGGATCACCAGCCTGAACCGGCTCTTTCCGCAACACACCCTCTGCTCGCGCCATCGCCACTTTTTGATCGATTGCTTCGATGCTTGAGCAAGCGACGCCAAGATGACCAAAACTTCCCAAAGGGGTATCAGTCACGACATCCGCCTGTACGAGGACCAGTGCAAATGGACGCGTTCGATCGCTGAGCCATGCCACCTGGCGTGCCTCTGGTACATCAGGCTCACGTCTGTGAACAACCTCCATTCCGGCGTAGCGGTGATAGAAATCAATACTCTTATCCAAATCCCTGACGACAAACGCCACGTGGGTAAATCCAACGTCCACCTGTTTCATAAACCGAGTCCTTCTGTCTGAGTTCCAGATAAGCATCTTAAAAGCTCAAGTTAGCTTCAGGTCAAGCCGGAAAGTGCTGTCTATTTACGCCATAAAATTGTGTTCGCACAGTGCGTCAAGCCAGATTTGCTGGGGAGGGGAGATGAGCAGGGGGAGGTGAGTGAGGATGCGTTCCCGGCGCGAACCACGGATGAGACGGTATTACGGGTTCGCGCCGGGGCAGTGTGTTTAATACTGCTTAATGACCATCAGGATCACACCAGGCATTCATTAACTGCACCAGGATGTATTTTAGCCCCAGCACAATGAGCAGGGAGAACAGAACTGTCACCACAATAATAGTCATCAGAAACTCCATGTAATCAGCTTTCTTCCCCAAAATCTTAGATCGTATTTTTCATTTGTCACGGTCCTGCAATCATTTTCCTTATCAGGGCGACACGAAGTATCCGTTCGGGTGCAGGAGCGGGTGATGCGCTGATATTTGTTGTTCAATTTTCGCTTCGTTTCAGGGGCAGAGGCTGATGACATCGTGTTATGGTCTTAATCGGGAGCGGTTCTGCGGTGTCCGGTTCGCGCGATGAGCGAACGGGCTGATAATGAGTCATGATGGGGAAAATGAATGATCAATGAATTGATTGCACTTTCTGCTATTGGTGTTGCTATTCTTTTTGGCGCAATGAGCCCGGGCATCAGCTTTCTTCTTGTTGCCCGCACGGCGATGTCCAGTTCGAGACGCGTGGCGTTATCTGTTGCGGCAGGTCTCGGTTTTGGGGCGCTTATATTTGCTGTCATAGCGTTAGCGGGCCTTCACACCCTGCTGACTTTGGTCCCCTCACTTTATACAGGCCTTAAAGTCGCCGGCGGATGTTATCTTTTATGGCTGGCGTTGAAAATTCTTCGTCGTCCTTCAAACCGCGTTATTGCTTCCACCGCGATAGATGAGGTCAGCGCCTCCAAAGCTTTTTTGACAGGCGTATTGACGCAAATCAGCAATCCTCATACTGCGCTGGTCTTTGCCAGTATCTTTTCCGCAGCCCTCAGCAAAAATATTCAGCCTGCTATGTACATCATCCTGCCCTTAATGGCATTCGTTATTGATGTGCTGTGGTATGCGATTGTCGCGTGCTTATTATCATCTGACGGGCCGCGTCTGGCTTACATTAAATACCGTAAATTTATAGATAAACTCAGCGGCGGTGTTATGGCCTTTCTGGGATTACGCCTGCTGCTAAAGTGAGTCAGACGATTTTCAGTCAATGGATGCGAGGAATTTAGTTCTGCTCCTCGCTTTCAGCAGAAATAGCAGCGATTCCTGTTGGCCATCTCGGATAAAGATGAATGCGTAAATATCATTACCATCAATCACTTGAATTGTCTGGGTGGTGCTGCAAGTCGTCACAGAGTTCTTGTAACTCATTGACCAGTCTTGCCACATGGAAACCGTCGCATACGGAGTGATGCACCTGAACGGCGAAAGGCAACAAGACTTTTCCATCTTGTTCGAAGTATTTTCCAAGCGTGAACATAGGGGCAAAAAAGTTCTTCATATTAGCCACATTGACGTTAAAGCTGGTAAAGGTTACCCAAGGAATACCGGATATGAAAAATATATTTTCCCGTGACTCTTCCTTAGGCCAATAAGCAGTATTATTACTGTACCGAGCCATGTCTTCTGAATATACTTTCTGGAAGTGATGAATATTGCCATCGTAGTGACTCCACAATGATGAAAAGGTCTCTGTTACATTATGGAAAATGGTATAGTTTGGATGAACTTCATCCCATACAATAAGCTCATTATCCTTCATCGCCATACGGAACTCCGGATGCCGATTTACGATTTTGGAAATGAGGAAAATCATCGTCGGATAAAATTTCCAGCCAGCCTCTTTAATATGTTTTAGCAACGCCGTAATGTCTAATTGAACAGTCTGATTAAAGGTCGATTGGGCGAAGGTCTGAAATATCTCAAAATGCTCCCTCCTTGCCCAACGAGATAAATCAACAGACGTATAATGTGGCGTTGTATTTTTCATCTTTTAACCTTTGATTCGCATTTATAAATAAGATGTTAGCATAAGATTTTTCGTCTATGAATGATGATTATGAGTCCCAAAACCTTTAGAGAACAAACGCATTTGCCACAGTCGTTCCTCCTTATACCGGAGCAAATAAAGGTGGAATATGTCAGAAGACCAGACCCGGTTGCGCAATCTTGTCGTGCTCTCCTGCCCGACAAATGTCGCAGGATTTCCGCCTGGCAGTAGCCTTCGTTGTGCCAGGAGATAGGGCGTGTCAGCTAGCCCTGCGGGGACAGGTCACTGAATGCACCTGTCGTTCAGCCAGAAAGTGCCGGAACTGCCATTGATAAAGGCTTTGTTGCGAGTGAGTCAGAAGTCAGGCAGACATTTTTTTCTCAATAATGTGGAATTTATCCAACAAACTGACAAACGTCAGGCTTGCATCAAAGCCCTCTCTCTTTACCACAACGCGGCCCTGGGCCTGCATGAAACACTAAGCATTAATATTTGTGTGGGTTTATTTGCGCTAACCAAACACATAGATTATTGTTTGTACAGACATGGTTAGATTTAATGCACTTAAAATAACAGTATCAACCTTGATTAATCATCACTAAACAACTAAAATTTCATAACGCATTGATTTTATGCATTAAATTATAATTTTCTTAATGCATTGTTATTCTCCAGACAGCATGTATAAATAGCATAATAACTAAATTATAATTCTTTTATATTTGACGGATGGGTAGATAAAATGAAGTTAATTGTCATGTTGTTCAGCTTAGTGATTGCGTCGCAGGCTATGGCGGGGGAGCTTCCCAAACCTACCGGGAAAGTCCTGTTAACCATGTCCGGTAATATCGAAAATACAAATGAAGAGGGCAAAGCCGTTTTTGATGTCGCCAGCCTTGAAAAGCTGGGTATGGTCAGTTTCCAGACCGCCTCTCCCTGGTACAATGGGCGCACAACCTTTACGGGTATTCCGCTGAAAAAACTCATGGATTACGTAGGCGCCAAAGGTTCTATCGTAAAGGTTACTGCACTTAATGACTACACCACCGTTATCCCTCTCAGTGACTTCCAAAAATACAATGTGATCCTTGCCTTAAAAATTAATGGCGAATACATGCGTGTTCGCGACAAAGGTCCGCTCTTCATCGTCTATCCCTATGACAGCGAACCTGAGCTGAATAATCAGGTGTTTTATTCAAGGTCAGCATGGCAGGTCAGCAAAATGAGCATTGAGTAGGATTTCAGAAGAACAACATGAACAGAATACTGGCTGCCATAATATTCTCTCTTTTTATATCTACAGGATATATCTCTTTTCTTGTGCACGAAAGACAGCAGGAATTGCAGAAACTGACGCACTACGCCAGTTCATGGTCTGCTGGACAGCTGGTCTCGGAGTATTATCGGTTCGAATCATGGCTCAGTCTTTACACTATTGATGAGTCGATGACACTCGACGATGTGCGCCTGCACCTCGATATTATGCTCAGCCAGAGTGATTTATTAAAGCAGGGAGATTTAGGGCAGTATATAAATAGCAATGAATCACTTCATGAGCTTGCTGTAAAACTCGACAATACCCTTAATTATCTGGATACACATCTTGAGACAATGACCCGTCCAGAACTCCAGAAATATCTAAGGGTAATGTATTCGCTTGATGGACCATTAAGCCGCCTTTCATCCGGTGCGTTGAACAAAGATCTGAATCTGATTAACAACGCCAACAGTAAAATTCAAACGCTGTACTCTATTTATTCAGCGATTTCTGTGCTGTTAATAATACTGAGTGCAATACTGGGTGTGCTGATTTTTTATCAAAATAGAAATATTCTCAAAGCTCATATTCAGGTTAAGAGTCTCGCTGGAGAGCTTCAGGAATCTAAAGAAAAACTGCAAATCCAGAATACCAAGCTGGAGTATGACGTCTATCATGACCCGCTCACAGAGCTGAGTAACAGACTGTTTTTCTGGGATAATTTAAACAAAACCATCAAGCTGGCAGACGCTAATAAAAGCTCCGTGACCGTGATGTTGTTTGATTTAGACCGATTCAAAGAGGTCAATGATACCTATGGTCATGATGCCGGTGATATGTTATTGCGTCTGATCGCTCAGCGACTTATTTCAATGGGGCTTCCGTCAGATATGCTGTATCGCTTAGGCGGGGATGAGTTTGCATTTCTCACGAGCGATCTGGCAGAAAGCCAGGCTGTTTCGATGGCGCAGAAAATATGTGATTGTATTAACCAGCCCTACACAATTTATAGCGCGGTTATAAATATAACCACCTGTGTGGGTATTGTTAACTCAGAAACTGAGCGTCGTTCCGACTATCTCTATAAATTTGCTGACCTGGCCCTTTATGAAGCAAAAAATGAAGGCGCTGGTAAGATTAAAGTCTTCCGCCAGCGCATGTTAGATAAGCTGCTGGAAAGCAGAACGCTTGAGCATGACATGGCGCTGGCGTTAGTGAATAAAGAATTCGTGGTTTATTATCAACCGATTGTGGATTCGTACAGTCGGGAAATTTACAGCTATGAAGCCCTTATTCGCTGGATGCATCCGCGAAAAGGTCTTTTATCGCCAGATACCTTTATTCCTGTTGCTGAAAAAACCGGAATGATTAGCGAGATGGGCAAATCGGTGCTTGAAATGGCCTGTCGGGAAGCGGCTTCCTGGGCTGTTCCGGTTAAAATTTCAGTAAACGTTTCTCCTGTGCAGCTCAGCAGCAAAACCTTTGCAGGAATAGTGATGTCTATCCTGAAAGAAACAGGGCTTGCGGCTGACCGTCTTGAGCTGGAAGTGACGGAGTCTTCTCTCTTTACCGACAACAATACGCCGCTGAATACGCTGAATAAGCTCAGAGCCCTGGGCGTGAAAATATCCATTGACGATTTTGGTACGGGCTACTCCTCTCTTTCCCGCCTGAGCCGACTTGCCTTTGATAAAATCAAAATAGACAAATCCTTTGTGAATTCGATATCCACACAGGGAGACGCCCTAAATATCATTAAACTCATCACCGGCATGGCGAAATCCCTCAGTATGAAAACGATTGCCGAGGGGGTTGAAACCCAGGAACAGCTGGAAAGTCTTCAGGCGCTGGGCTGCGATTTCGCACAAGGCTATCTGTTCAGTAAACCTCTGCCGTTTATCGCCGGAGAAATCAAAAACGGTGAATTCTCAAACGATCCTTCTACCCTGTTAAAGGCCCCGCATGGCTGAATAATCCCCATTGCGCGCGACCGTTCCTCGCGCTAAGCGGCCAGTCGCGTTCAACCGTTTTCCGCTGAGGCCAGTTCAATTTATACAACGGATGTTTGTATTGAGCCCTCAATAATGAGGGCTCAATGCTTCCTCTTTCTGATGCACTCATGCAGATCGTTTTCCTTAAGGAATTGACTGACAAAATCAGTGGAGGATGCACTGTTTTTCCGGCTTATTTCAGGGCACAAATCAGGCCGCATCTTCTGCAACGATGTCAATCTTTCCCCCTTTCCATCAAACAAAAAGTCTACAAAACTAGACATCTGTCGAATTTTCATCTTAAAGTCCCCCTCCGGGCACTAGACAAAACCATCGTCCGGTTATCAAATGGTTAAATAATATTTCGCTGGATGTAAAGAAGTGGCCCTGGAACTGAAAGGCCAGCAAACAATCCAGCGTTGACGTGCAACACGACACACCTCTTCGGGAGAACTATGCAATCCACTGTTAATCAAAAAGAAAGCCGAACTTTCTTCGGCCATCCTTACCCGCTTGGCTCGCTCTTCTTTACGGAAATGTGGGAGCGCTTCTCGTTCTACGGCATTCGTCCGTTACTGATTCTGTTTATGGCCGCGACCGTCTATGACGGTGGGATGGGGCTGGCGCGCGAAAATGCGTCGGCGATTGTCGGGATCTTCGCAGGCAGCATGTATCTGGCCGCGCTGCCGGGTGGCTGGCTTGCGGATAACTGGCTCGGGCAGCAGCGCGCCGTCTGGTACGGTTCGATTCTGATTGCGCTCGGCCATCTCTCCATCGCGCTCTCGGCTTTCATGGGCAACAACCTGTTCTTTATCGGCCTGATGTTTATCGTCCTCGGTTCCGGTTTGTTCAAAACCTGTATCTCAGTGATGGTCGGGACGCTCTACAAGAAAGGCGATGCGCGTCGTGACGGCGGTTTCTCGCTGTTCTACATGGGCATCAATATGGGTTCATTTATCGCGCCGCTGATCTCCGGCTGGTTGATTAAAACCCACGGCTGGCACTGGGGCTTCGGTATCGGCGGTATCGGGATGCTGGTGGCGCTGGTGATCTTCCGCCTGTTTGCCGTTCCTTCGATGAAACGCTACGACAGCGAAGTCGGTCTGGACTCCACCTGGAACAGCCCGGTGTCAAAGAAAAACGGCGTCGGCGCCTGGCTGCTGGCACTGGCGGTGGGTGTGGCGGTGATCGTCACGCTGATTGCTCAGGGCATCATTGTGATCAACCCGGTCGCGGTCGCCAGCATGCTGGTGTACGTGATTGCTATCTCGGTCGCGCTCTACTTTATCTGGCTGTTTGTCTTTGCCGGTCTGAACCGCAAAGAGCGTGCGCGCCTGCTGGTGTGTTTCATCCTGCTGGTTTCGGCGGCCTTCTTCTGGTCGGCGTTTGAGCAGAAACCGACCTCATTCAACCTGTTTGCGAACGACTACACCAACCGCATGATCGGCGATTTTGAAATCCCTGCCGTGTGGTTCCAGTCGATCAACGCCCTGTTTATCATCCTGCTGGCACCGGTCTTTAGCTGGGCCTGGCCGATGATGGCGCAAAAAGGTGTGCGTCCAAGCAGCATGACCAAGTTTGTTATCGGTATTCTGTGCGCAGCGGCGGGCTTTGGCCTGATGATGCTGGCGGCGCAGAACGTCCTCAGCAACGGCGGCGCGGGTGTCTCTCCGATGTGGCTGGTGGGCAGTATCCTGATGCTGACCCTCGGCGAACTGTGCCTTAGTCCGATTGGTCTGGCGACCATGACCCTGCTGGCCCCGGAAAGAATGCGCGGGCAAATGATGGGCCTGTGGTTCTGCGCCAGCGCCCTGGGTAACCTCGCGGCGGGCCTGATCGGTGGTCACGTGAAAGCCGATCAGCTGGATATGCTGCCGGACCTCTTCGCGCGCTGCTCCATCGCATTGCTGATTTGTGCCGCGGTCCTGGCGGTGCTGATTGTGCCGGTGCGTCGGATGCTGGAAAACGCGCAGACCAAAACAGAGTCAAAACCGGTGACCAACGCCTGATAAGCGATGAATTGAGTCCCAACAAACCGGCGCATCTGCGCCGGTTTTTTTGTTTTCAGCCCGCCGGGTAAGGTATAAACGTTCCAGAAACTTCTGAACACGAGACTCACGATGTCTGATGCCGCTGCCAAACATATCCTGACTATCTACGACACCCATGCCGATGCATTTGCGCGGTTACGTTCGCGTCATCTGATGGAAAAAGGCTGGCTCGATAAGTTTACCCGGCTGATCGGCGGCAAGGGGGCGATTCTAGATATCGGCTGCGGCAACGGGGTGCCGATAGCGGAACATTTTATCCGCCAGGGGTATCGACTGACGGGCGTTGATGGCGCGCCCGGCATGCTGGCGCGGGCGCAACAGGCGTTTCCCGATCAGCGCTGGCTGCATCAGGATATGCGCCAGATGGCGCTCAATGAGACCTTCGACGGGCTGCTCGCCTGGGACAGTTTTTTCCACCTCTCGCCTGACGATCAGCGTCAGATGTTCCCCATTTTTGCCCGCCACAGCCGCCCTGGCAGTGTGCTGATGTTCACCAGCGGCACGGACAACGGGATCGCCATGGGGGAGTTTGAAGGCGAGCCGCTGTATCACGCCAGCCTGTCGCCCGACGAATACCGGCAACGGCTGGCGGATAATGGTTTTGCGGTGATTGAGGTGATGTTTGAGGATCCGGCGTGCGGCGGGCACTCGGTCTGGCTGTGCCAGGCCCGGTAAGACTCACCCCGCCTCCAGCATCCCAAAGCTCACAATCCGCGATCTCCCCAGCTCTTTGGCGCGATACAGCGCCACGTCTGCCGCACGCAGCAGGTTGTCGCTCTGGGCGTGCTGCGGATAGCTGGCGATGCCGATCGACACATCGACCGGGCCAATCTCCGCCAGACCGTAGCGCAGCGCCAGGGCACGCACACCTTCGTAAATCTCCGTGGCGCAGGCGTGAGCACCTTCTTCGCCCGTGTCCGTCAGCAGTGCCAGAAACTCTTCGCCGCCGTAGCGGAAGGCGATGCCGTTGTCATGCACCGCACGCTGCACAATCGCCGCCACGCTTTTAATCACCTGATCGCCTGCCTCGTGGCCAAAGCGATCGTTAATACTTTTGAAATGATCGATGTCGATCATCAGGCAGCTTAACGGCTCGTTGTTGCGCATTGCCTGGCTCATCAGCGTCTGCATTTTGTCTTCAAGATGATGGCGGTTACGCAGGCCGGTTAAGGGATCGTAGAGCGCTTTTTCCAGCAGGGCGTCGCGCAGACGCTGGTTGGCGAGCGCCAGCCCGAGCGCTTCGGCCATCAGCTCAAGATAGGCGCGTGACGGGGTGGTTTCCGGAGTGATGTTCTGGAATGAGAGCAAACCGATGGCCTCGCCCTGAGCGATCAGCGGCACGCACAGCGACCGGTCCGCCGCCGATTCCGGCAGGTGATAGCAGGCGATATCCGGCTCACCGTTGACCGGCGGATGGCTCTGGCCGCGACGCACGGCCCAGCAATCATCAGGATGGAAGGGGGGATGTTTCTCCTCAGGCGTCAGCCACTGGGCGACACAGCGCATCTGCCACGGATCGCGATCGAGGATATACAGCTGCCCGCTAATGCCCGGCGCGATATTCGGCGCAAACAGCTGGGCGACGTTAATCACGTCGGTGAAATTCTCACAGCCCTGCAGCCGCTGCGTCATACGCGCCAGCAGTTCACGAATTGCCCAGTCCGCGTCGCGCTCTTTTTCCAGCTGCTGCCGCACCAGGCCGTTCTCGCGGAAAATGCGGATCGCCTGGGCCATATCGCCGATCTCATCGATCTGGCTAAAGTTAGGCGTCTCCACCGCGTAATCCTGCGATGCCAGGCGATGCACGACATCGCTCAGACGCACCACCGGGCGCAACACGCGGCGCTTTAAAATAAAGCCCATCACAAACAAAAAGAGCAGGGCGGTCAGGCCGACCATCACTTCTGACAGGGTGCGCAGAATGCGGGACTTTTTTGTCGCCTCTTCCACGGCGTTGTGGGCGCGGCGATCCAGCATCAGGCGGAATTGGTCGATCTGATTCTGCACCCGCTCCAGCTCCTGCTCGTAGGGCTTACTGTAGAGCAGAATCACGGCCTGTCTCTCATCGCCGCGCGCCATGCTGGCGAGCGCCGCCTGCTGCTCATCCTGCAACTCATCGACCACCTGTAACCCTTCATGCAGCAGCGCCAGCTCTTCGCCGGTCGCGCCGTTATCTTTGAGTCGGGAGAGCCGGTGCTCAATGGGCTTACGGGACTGATCTTTTTGCTGATAGTCCTTCAGGGCATCGGGATCTTTATTGATGACATACAGGCGTGCCAAATCCGACAGCGCCCAGGCATCCGTTTCGACCTCTTCGGTCAACTGATCAAATATCTGGCGCTGTTCAACGGCCTGTCGCTCGGCGTTATCGGCATTTGAGGCCAGCAGCATGACCACGCCGGAAGCGAGAGTCAGACACACCGTGACGCCGTAGGCCCAGTTGGTTATGGTGGCAATTCGCACCTGTTGGATCCTTTTCAGCCGTTAGTGGGATAGCGTTCTTGAAATTATAGGAAACGCCTGATTTGGCGTGACAAAAAAATGGCGGCCCGTGGCCGCCAGTCTGTTATTTATCGTCACGCTTTCACAAATCGGGAGGGTTTTTCCCCTCTTCGATGAACGCTTCGTCGATTTCGTCGACGTTCCCCGCGTGGTCGCGCCCGGAGAGCAAATTCCAGCAGGCGATAAACAGCGCGGCGACCAGCGGCCCGATGACAAATCCGTTGATGCCGTAAATCTCCATCCCGCCCAGGGTAGAGATCAGGATTAAATAGTCCGGCATTTTGGTGTCTTTTCCGACCAGCAGCGGACGCAGGATGTTATCCACCAGCCCGACGATGATCACGAAGAAGCCGACGATAAAGAACCCCTGCCACAGCTGCTGCGTGGCGAACAGGAAGATGGCGGCGGGCACCCAGATAATGGCCGAGCCGACGGCTGGGATGAGGGAGAGGAAGGCCATCAGCGCGCCCCACAGGACGCTGCCGTCGATACCGGCAATGTAAAAGGCGATCCCGCCCAGAATCCCCTGAACCACGGCCACCACGGCGGTGCCTTTAACGGTGGCGCGCGAGACGGCGGCGAATTTGGCGAACAGATGCTGTTTAACAAAATCGGACAGCGGCAGCGAATCGAGGATCTGGCGCACCAGATAAGGCCCGTCTTTGAGCAGGAAAAACAGCAAATAGATCATCACACCAAAGCTAATCGCAAAGCCAAACGTCCCTTTGCCGATTAAGAAGGCGCTGCCCGCCAGATATTGACCGCCCTTCAGCGCCACATCCGACAGCTTTTGCTGGATCTGGCTGGCGTTATCCAGGTTGTGTTCGACGAGGAAGTTCCGCGCCCAGTCCGGCAGGTGTGAAAACAGGCTCGCCACCACCTCCGGGAACTGCGGATTGGTGTGCTGGAGCTTGGTGTAAACCACGTTCAGCTCGATAGCCAGCGACGACAGGATCACGATCAGCGGCGTAAAGACGATCAGGCAGATCACCAGCAGCGTCAGCAGCGACGCCACACCGTTACGTTCACCCACCCATCCGCGCAGTTTGTTTTTCACCGGATGGAAAATGACCGCCAGGATTGACGCCCATAACACGGCAGAAAAGTAGGGTGCGAGAATATCGAAGAACGCCACTGAAACAATGGCGAGAATAAGAATGAAAAAACCTTTAGTCAGTCCGTTAAAGCGCATTAGCGAGTCCTGGTGGCTAAGAAACAGAGTCGACTATAGAACCCTTTGAGGGAATTACCAATTTTGTTACGGAGATCACCTTAACACCGGCGGTCGGGAAAACGCCGTGCGCCCGATAAAGCGCCCACGCATTACGCGTTTGATGAGATACGGGCCGCATTTGGCAACACCTTTATGTGTGAACTCCCCTCAGAACGTTACCACTTTCGACTGACCGAAGAAGTCAGCGCCCCGCGCCATGCTGTAAGTATCTGCTCTGTGGAGGTGCTTATGGCCTGGCGACCGATTCTCTACGTCATTCTCACTCATCACCCTCGTCTCAGCGCGCGCCGCGCCCGGCTGCGGCTGGTTCATGGCTAGCTTTTTGTTAACAATCACGGTATAACAAACCTTCTTTGGATGTTTAGATGTCCATACGTTTAGAAGGTAATATGCAAACAGAACAAGAAAATGGGCAGCTAAAGCGCACCATGAAAACCCGCCACCTGATTATGCTTTCGCTGGGTGGCGTGATTGGAACAGGGTTGTTTTTCAATACGGGTTACATCATTTCCACCACCGGTGCGGCCGGGACGCTGCTGGCGTATCTCATCGGCGCGCTGGTGGTATGGCTGGTAATGCAGTGCCTGGGGGAACTCTCCGTGGCGATGCCGGAAACCGGCGCGTTTCACGTTTATGCGGCGCGCTACCTCGGCCCGGCGACAGGGTATACGGTGGCGTGGCTCTACTGGCTCACCTGGACGGTCGCCCTCGGTTCGAGCTTTACCGCCGCAGGATTCTGTATGCAGTACTGGTTCCCGCAGGTTCCGGTATGGATCTGGTGCGTGGTCTTCTGCGCCGTCATTTTTGCCCTCAACGTCATCTCCACGCGCTTTTTCGCTGAAGGGGAATTCTGGTTCTCGCTGGTCAAAGTGATCACCATCATCGCCTTTATTATTCTGGGCGGGGCGGCTATTTTTGGTTTTATCCCGATGCAGGACGGCTCACCCGCGCCGGGGCTGACGAATATCACCGCAGAAGGTTGGTTCCCGCATGGCGGTCTGCCGATCCTGATGACGATGGTGGCGGTCAACTTTGCCTTTTCAGGGACGGAGCTTATCGGTATCGCGGCGGGCGAAACGCAGAACCCGCATAAAGTGATTCCGGTGGCGATCCGCACCACTATCGCGCGGTTAATCATTTTTTTTATCGGCACCGTGTTTGTGCTGGCGGCGCTGATCCCGATGCAGCAGGCTGGCGTTGAAAAAAGTCCGTTCGTGCTGGTGTTCGAGAAAGTCGGCATTCCCTATGCGGCGGATATTTTTAACTTCGTTATCCTGACGGCGATCCTCTCGGCGGCGAACTCCGGGCTGTATGCGTCGGGGCGCATGTTGTGGTCGCTCTCCAATGAAAAAACGCTGCCGCGCTGCTTTGCTCAGGTCAATAAAAACGGCGTCCCGCTGACGGCAATCTCCGTGAGTATGCTGGGTGGCGTTCTGGCGCTGTTCTCCAGCGTCATCGCGCCGGATACGGTGTTTGTCGCGCTCTCGGCTATTTCAGGTTTTGCGGTGGTGGCGGTGTGGATCAGCATCTGTGCGTCGCACTTTATGTTCCGCCGTCGCCATCTTCAGGCCGGGAAAGCGCTGGGCGATCTGCAGTATCGCGCGCCGTGGTATCCGCTGGTTCCGGTGCTGGGCTTTGTGCTGTGCCTGGTGGCCTGCGTCGGGCTGGCGTTTGATCCGACCCAGCGTATTGCCCTGTACTGCGGGCTGCCGTTTGTCGCCCTGTGTTATGGTGCCTACTACCTGACTCAAACCTCAAAAACCCAGGAGCCTGAACATGTCGCAGAATAATCCGCTTACCGCCCTCCTAGAAACACAGCCCTTTATCGTGCTGGACGGAGCGATGGCGACGGAACTGGAAGCGCGCGGTTGTCACCTTGCCGACAGCCTGTGGTCCGCCAAAGTGCTGGTGGAGAACCCGGAGCTGATCCGCGAAGTGCATCTCGATTATTTCCGCGCCGGCGCGCAGGTGGCGATTACCGCCAGCTATCAGGCGACGGCAGAAGGGTTTGCCGCACGCGGCTACGATGAAGCGCAATCCCGTGCGCTGATCGGCAAAAGCGTGGAGCTGGCGCGCAAGGCGCGTGAAGCCTGTCTGGCGGAAAACCCGCAGGCGGGCACGCTGCTGGTGGCCGGTTCCGTGGGGCCTTACGGCGCGTTTCTGGCGGACGGCTCAGAATATCGCGGGGATTACGTCCGAAGTGCTGCGGCGTTTACCGATTTTCACCGTTCGCGGGTGGAAGCCCTGCTGGATGCGGGGGCCGATCTGCTGGCCTGCGAAACGCTCCCCTCTTTTGCGGAGATCACCGCGCTGGCGGCGCTGCTGGAAAGCTATCCCCGCGCGAAAGCGTGGTTCTCGTTTACCCTGCGCGACAGCGAGCATCTGAGTGACGGCACACCGCTGCGAGAGGTAGTGGCTGCGCTGGCGGATAATCCGCAGATTGTGGCGCTGGGGATAAACTGTATTGCGCTGGAAAACACCACGGCGGCGCTTCAGTATCTGCACGCGCTGACGGATCTGCCGCTGGTTGTCTATCCGAATTCCGGTGAGCACTACGACGCGGTGAGCAAAACCTGGCACCATCACGGCGAAGCCTGTGAAACGCTGGCGGGGTATCTGCCGCAGTGGATTGCGGCAGGGGCAAAGCTGATTGGCGGGTGCTGTCGCACCACGCCGAAGGATATTGCTGAGCTTAAGGCTCTGCGCTAAGTATCGCCGGGTGGCGGCTTCGCCTGACCCGGCCTGTAAAACCCGCAGGCCCGGCACGCGTAACGCCGCCGGGCAAACTCACGCCGCGTCTGCCAGCACAAACATGCCGTACGGGTGGATCTCCAGGTAGTAATGGTCACCTTCGTTGGGCTGCAGACGCGTGGCGTTAACCTGCAGCAAAATCTCCTGCCCGTGCCACTCCACAATTACCTCGTACTGCGGCCCCATGTAGGCGACGTGACGAATAGTACAGCGCTGGCTGTCGTCTCCGCGTTCGCTCAGGGTGATGGCTTCCGGGCGCACGCCGACGGAGCCGGAACCTTCACGCGCAAAGTGCATCGGGCGCGGCAGACGATAGCCGTGGATCTCCACGTAATCGTCGCTAAAGCGGGCCGGGAACAGGTTTGCGTCGCCCATAAAGCTCGCCATAAAACGCGACGCGGGCTGGCGATAGAGATCCTGCGGCGAACCGATCTGCATAATATTGCCTTTGTTCATCACCAGCACCGTGTCCGACACCGCAAACGCCTCGCTCTGATCGTGCGTCACGTAGAGTGACGTGATATTGAACTGCTTTTGCAGCTCGCGAATTTTGTCGCGCATACTGCGGCGCAGGTTGGCGTCGAGGTTACTCAGCGGCTCATCAAACAGCAGCACTTTCGGTTTGAGGATCAGCGCGCGCGCGAGGGCCACGCGCTGCTGCTGGCCGCCGGAGATCTGATCGACATAGCGATCTTCAAACCCTTCCAGATCGACCATCGCCAGCGCCTCTTTCACCCGGGCTTTGGTTTCCGCGCGCGACACGCCGAGCATTTTCAGGCCGTAGCCGACGTTCTCCCCCAGCGACATATGCGGAAACAAGGCGTAAGACTGGAACACCATGCAGATATCACGCTGCTGGATGGAGCGATGAGTCACATCCTCGCCATCAATCAGAATCTGCCCTTCAGTCGGCTTTTCCAGCCCGGCGACCAGGCGCAGGACGGTGGTTTTCCCACAGCCGGACGGGCCGAGGAGCGTCACCATCTGTCCCTGCGGGATCGCCAGGTTGATGTTCTCGATAACGGTATTATTCCCGAAGCGCTTGGTGACATTGCGCAGTTCAACGAAATGTTTCTGAGTCATAGTTTTACGCCTGGTTTTTAGCTTTGGAACGGGAGGTACGCGCCTCACCGATCAGCCAGTCAAATAGGAAAATGATCGCCAGCATGACCACAATCAGGATTGAGCCGTAGGCAATCGCCACGCCGTATTCGCCGTCTTCCACGCGGTTCAAAATGTAGGCCGTGGCCACGCGGGTGTCTGGCGTGACGAGGAACACAATGGCGCTGACGGTAGTAATGGCACGCACGAAGCTGTAGATCAGCGCCGACAGAATCGCCGGGCGCAACAGCGGCAGCAGAATGTGGGTGATGGTGCGCAGGGAGCCCGCGCGCAGGCTAAGAGAGGCCTCATCGAGCGATTTGTCGATTTGCCCTAAGCCCGCAATCCCGGCGCGAATGCCGACCGGCACGTTACGCATCACCATCGAAATAATCACAATCGCCGCGGTGCCGGTGAGGTAAACCGGGGCGCTGTTAAAGGCCAGAATGTACGACACACCCGCCACCGTACCCGGCACAGCGAAGCACAGCATGGTGGTGAATTCGATGGTCTTTTTGCCTTTGAACTGCTGGCGCACGACGACCCAGGCGATCAGCAGACCAAAACCGGCGGTGATCGGCGCGGCGATCCCGGCGTAGAGCAGGGTATCGAGCAGTGAAGGCCATGCGCCGTCGCTCATGCCCTGGCCGAACAGCTTGATAAAGTTATCCAGCGTCAGGGTGTAATCCACGCCCCAGTTGACCGTAAAGCTGCCGTAGAAAATGCTGCCGTAAAGCAGGGCGTTAAAGGCGATCCACACCGTCAGCAGGGCGACCACGCTCCACACCAGCGTCACCGGCAGGGGCTGCACGTCGCCACGGTAGGATTTGCCGGAGACCGTGACGTACGAGCGCTTGCCGATCCACATATACTGAATGCAGAACACCAACAGGGAGAAGACCAGCAGGAACGCGCCGAGGGTGCTGGCGGCCTGATAATCGAGCTGCGAGCCGGTGATGTAGAAGTAGATTTGGGTGGCTAATACGTCGAAGTTACCGCCGAGCACCAGCGGGTTACTGAAGTCGGCCAGCGACTGGACGATGACGATCAAAAACGCGTTGGCGAGCGCCGGTTTCAGCAGCGGCACGAAGACGCCGTTAAAGGTCTGCCAGCGGCTGGCGCGCAGCGTATAGGAAGCCTCTTCCAGCGAGGGATGAATGGTTTTGATCGCGCCGTCGAGGATCATAAAAGCCATCGGGGTAAACGCCAGCACCTGCGCCAGCCAGATACCGGTGAAACCGTACAGCCAGTTGGTGTTGGTCAGGCCGAACCAGTCGACCATCAGCTCGGTGATGTAGCCGGAGCGGCCCATCATCAGCGTCACGCCTAAACCCACCACAAACGGCGGGGTGACGATCGGCAGGATCGAGAAGATGCGGCCAATGATGGCGCTGCGTTTCGCGATGCGGGTGGTGTAGATCGCCAGCACCAGCCCGAAGAAAGTACAGCCGATACCGACCGCAATCGACAGCAGCACGGAGTTGATAATCACCTGCACGATGTGCGCCTGGGACAGCACATTCATAAAGGCCAGCGGGGCGAACTCCCCGGCGTCGTTGGTGAACATCGGAATGAAAATCGCGATGCTCGGCCAGACGATAAAGATGCCGATCAGGGCCACAATGGTGATCAGCGAGCCAATCACAAAGCGGTCGCCGCCCAGCCACTCCAGACGCGTCAGCGCCAGGGTCATAATCGCGCCGAGAGCAACGAACAGCACAATGGTGGCGAAGCCTAATCCGCGTCCTTCCACCGTAGCGCTGACGACGATAAAGGCCATGCACAGCAGCGCCCAACCGGCGTCGAGATAGTGGCGGCTGCGCTGCTCGCGCTTCGCTTCGTTAAACGGCCGCACCAGCAGCAGGCTTGGCAGCAGATACCACAGCCAGCTGATATTGAAATGGGACCAGCTGTAGGCGTCGAGAATTTCCTCGCGCGTCGACTCCAGCAGGCCGTAATCGAGGCTCCAGCTCGGCAGCAGCGCAAACGCCAGCCAGCCGACTAAAACCCACAGGAATACCGCATCCCGTTTTTTGATGGGATGAAGAGCCAGTGTGTGTGACATAAGTTTTCCGGGTGTTGAGGAAAATGTTGGCCGGGTCACGCGCAGACGCCACCCGGCATTGACCACTTATCGCGGGCTTATTTACCCATCTTCACGTCGCTGACCCATTTGTTGATCAGCGCTTTGCGCACATCCGTTGAGCCGTACTTGTCCATGTCGTAGCTAATCAGCTTCAGATCGTCGAGTTTCAGGGAGTTCGGCGACGTCTCGGCGGTAGTGTTGGTCAGGATTTGGTAGGATTTGCCTTTCTTCCACGCCAGCTCCTGCGCCTCTTTTGACAGCACCCAGTCCACGAACAGCTTCGCGTTCTCTTCGTTACGCGCGCCTTTCAGAATGCTGACGCCGCCAATCTCATACCCGGTGCCTTCGCACGGTGAAATCAGCTCCAGCGGTGCGCCCTGTTCTTTTTCCAGCGAGTAGTCGTGCAGGAAACCAATGCCGATGGCCGTTTCACCGCGCGCGGCGTTACGCGCCGGGGCGATGCCGGATTTGGTGTACTGGGAGACATTGCCGTTGAGCTGTTTCAGGTAGTCAAACGCCTGATCTTCGCCCCACAGCTGCACGAAGGTTGCCAGCGCGGTATAGGCGGTGCCGGAGCTTTGCGGATCGGCGATCTGGATCTCGCCTTTGTATTCCGGTTTGGTCAGATCTTTCCAGCACTTCGGTACCGGCAGGTTTTTCTCTTTCAGGCGCTGGGTGTTGACGCCAAAGCCCAGAATACCGACGTAAACGGCAGAGGAGAGGTTGCCTTTGACCTTGGCGGGATCGCGGAATTTCTCCATGATCTGCTCAAGATTTTTTGATTTGTATGGCTGCAGCAGCCCCATTTCACCGGCCTGAGACTGAGGGTCCAGCGTGCCGCCGTACCAGACGTCTGCCTGTGGGTTTTTCTTCTCGGCATCGACTTTCGCCAGCGTACTGCCGGAGCCGTTGCGGATAAACGAGGTTTTGACGTCGTACTTATCGCCGAACGCTTTTGTTTCGACTTCGCACATTTCGTTAGTGGCGCTGCAATAGACCACCAGACGACCTTTGGCCTGTGCGGCACCGGTCAAGGTAGCCAGCGCGATCCCGGAAGCAATGAGGGTAGAGAGAAGCGTTGTTTTCATTATTCAGCCCTTTTAAGACGTTATGTGACTGCGAGAAGCGGTGATGCCCGACATCAGCAGCGGCATCAGTAATAAACCCATCAGTACGGCGGCGATGGAGAGCAAACTGAACATCCCCGACCAGCCGTAATGTTCAATAACCAGTGACAGCGGCCATCCGGCAAGCGACGCCCCCAGATAGGCAAAGACGCCGAGAAAACCGGTTATTGAGCCTGCCGCCTGCTTGTGTCCGCATTCGACGGCGGCAAGACCAATCAGCATTTGCGGCCCAAAGACAAAAAATCCGACCGCAAAAAAACAGATCGCCAGCAGGGCGTAGTGGTGAACCGGCGCCAGCCACAGTGCGGCGACAGAAACCATCAGGCCCAGCGTGAAGAGCAAAATCATCGGCGCACGTTGCCCGCTGAACAGAAGATCCGAGCCCCATCCGGCGAACAGCGCGCCGAGCAAACCGCCGACCTCAAACAGCATCACCGTCGCGTTGGCGCTGAGCAGATTGACGCCGTGGCTTTCCGAAAGCCAGATGTTCCCCCAGTCGTTCAGCGCGATGCGGATCAAATAGACCAGCACATAGGAGGCGCCGAGCAGCCAGATCATCGGGTTTTGCAGCATGGTGGTGCGTAACATCTGCCACAAACCCATCGGCGGACTTTGCTGCTCCTGGCGCAGCTCCAGCGGATCGTTGCGCCACTCCCCGACCGTTGGCAGACCCTCTTCCTGCGGTGTCCCCCGCAGTTGCGTGGTCAGCCAAATGCCGAGCACAATGCTGATAATCCCCGGTGTCAGCATCGCCGCCTGCCAGCCCCAGAGATGGGCGGCAAAGGCACATATCAGCGGAATAATCGCCCCACCGATGTTGATGGAGGTATTCCAGCATCCCCACCAGAAGCCGCGCTCGTTGCGCGAATACCAGTGAGTGAGCAGGCGCGCGCAGGGCGGCCAGCCCCATCCCTGAAAGAATCCATTCATCGTCCAGATGAAGAGCAGCAGGCCAAACGAATCGCTGAAGGTGAACAGCACGTTCAGCACGCCGGTGGCCAGCAGGCCGATCCCCATAAACGCCCGCTGTCCGTGGCGGTCATGCCACAGTCCGGCGGCAAATTTCGACAGACCGTAGCTCAGATAAAACAGCGATCCGATAAGCCCGATATCGCTTTTACTCAGCCCTAAATCCATCTGCAGGGCGGGCAGAACGTAATTGACGCTTTTACGCGTCAGGTAAAACGCCGCGTAGCCCACCACCATGCACAGCAACAAGCGTGGGCGCAGGGCCCGATAGCGTTGAGAAATCTGTTCAGCAGACAGTGCGTGCATGGCGTTCTCCGTTTGAGCTGACTGTAGGGAAGTGCAAGGCAAAAGGGATGAGAGAAAGTCTGGAGTGACTAAGACTTTTTCCTGGTTAGTGCGGTGTTTGTTGCAAAATTGTGGGCAGGTTAACAATTACGCGCGTGCCGCCCTGCGACTCAAGGGTAAATTCACCGCCCAGGGCGTGTACGCGCTCGCGCATGCCCTGAATACCAAAGCCGGGCGCATTGTCCGGTGCAATTCCGCTGCCGTTGTCCGTGACCTCCAGCAACAGGCGGCCATGGTGCTGGCGCAAGACGATCCGCACTTCGCTGGCGTCTGCGTGTTTGCTGACGTTATTCAGCAACTCCTGCAACAGGCGATAAAGGGTAAAGACCAGGGTTTCGTTTTGCGGCGGCGCGGCCAGCTGCCAGTCAAAACGGCAGTCGATGCCGCGCTCGGCGAAGGCGAATTCGTTCACCAGATGGTGCAGCGCCTCCTGAAGCGAGAGTTCATCCAGCACCGGCGGACGCAGCTGGCGCAACAGCTGGCGGGTCGAATGGTGGATGCGTCGCGCCAGCTCGTTGATCTGCCCGGCGGCTTCCACCGCCAGGGGGGTATCTCCCGCGCGTTTGACTAACTGGGACTGGATCTGAATCGCCGTGATGTTCTGGCCGATTTCGTCGTGCAGCTCGCGCGCCAGATGCTTGCGGGTATCTTCTTCCGTGTGGATCAGTTTTTCAGTCAGCGCCCGACGGGCCTGCAGCTCCGCTTCGAGCCTGCGGCGATAGTGATCGAGATTCAGTGCCAATTGCTGCTGACGGCTGATGGCGATCCCCAGCCCGATGCCCAGCAGGGACTGGGTGGCGAGAAAAATCTCCAGTTCCAGCAGGTCCGTAAACCCCACGCCCACCTGACGGGCAATGGTGATCATCATGCTGCCGAGCAGACCGGAGAGCACGCCGCCCTGCCAGCCAAATTTCCACGCCATCACCACGTTTGGCAGGAACACCACAATCAGCAGCAGGCGTTCCAGGGCGGGGGAGAGCACCATCTGAGTGCCGATCCCGATGATGAAAAACAGGCTGCACCAGATGATCAGCGACGTGCGCAGGGGCGGATTGGTCGTGTCCAGCCCGAGAAGATGGTAGCGATGCTGCTGGCGTAAAAACTCAAACACCAGATAGACGAACGGTGTCAGCAGCACGCCGCCGGTAAAAGAGGCCAGCCCCAGGAGCGTGGCGGGGCTTTGCAGAAACGGTGCGAGACACAGGGTTTGCAGCAGCGCGTTGACGCTCACCGCCGCAATCAGCAGCGACAGCCGCTGCCAGTACAGGGGAAAACGGTGCCAGTAGCGTTGCAGCGCGTAAGCACTGAGTAGCCCGAGGGGCGGCGCGGCCAGCATCAGATAGCTTGTCAGTAATTGCTCACTGTGCAGCCAGAGAATGGCGGCGAGCGTCGGCAATACCACGGCGGGCCAGAAACGGCGCGACAGGAGGATCAGCAGCGCCAGATAGACGCCCTGCGGCAGAAAAAGCACCGCCTGCTGGCCGTTGTGGGTGAGATAAAAACTGAGCGTCCACAGCATCAGCCAGCCGGTTCCCCAGGCCAGCATAATAAACAGGGAGAGAACAATGTGCCGCAGGGAGCGCCGCATTAGTGGCCCGTCAGCAGCTGATTGTCGAGAGCGAAATGCACCAGCTCAATGGTGCTGCTGCACTGCAATTTTCCCAGCACGTTGGCGCGGTGGACGTGAACCGTCTTATGGCTCAACTCGAGGGTAAAGGCGATGGCCTTGACGCTTTCGCCTTTTACCAGCAGGTCGAACACCTCCCGCTCACGCGGGGTGAGGACATCGAGCACTTTCGGCACCGGCTGGCCGCCACGCAGGGCTTTGACCGCGTCGGCGCAGAGATAGTGGCCGCCCATGCCGACGGAGCGCACCGCCTGCACCAGCTCTTCCGGGCCGCAGCGCTTGGTGAGATACCCGCTGGCTCCGGCGTCGAGCGCGCTTTGCACGAAAGCGGGTGTGTCATAGATGCTCAAAATGATGGCGCGAAACGTCGGGCGCTGCTGGCGCAGGCGCTTGAGCAGGCTAAGCCCGTTTTCATCGGGCATGGCGACATCCAGCACCGCGACGTCAATCTCGCTGTGGGTCAACGCCGACCAGGCGTCAGCCGCACTGCTGTACTGGCCTTCGACCACCAGGTCGTCCTCCAGATTTAACAGCTGCGCAAAACCCGACCGCACTACCACATGGTCATCCACCAGCACCACTTTGATCATTTCATCTACCCTGGCTGAATACTGGCTCTATGATGCCTGTCGCCACCCGGCTGGCAATCGTGTGCGCACGGATATGGAATGAATGTAACAAAATTGCAATAAAGACGTCGGGCGGCCAGTGCAGACGGAATGCTATCTGCACGAAATTCACTATCCTTTGCCACTTTTTTTCTAAAAACTGTTAGGAATTACAGATTCTTTTTTATTCCTTTATCAAAATTCCCGCGCCAGAAATACTGCTCCCATAACAAGAGAGGGGAACAGACATTATGGCAATTTCATCGCGTATAACATTACTCGGCGCACTGGCGCTGTGGGCATTTCAGGCGCAGGCGGTCGATGTGACCGTCGCGTATCAAACCTCCGCTGAACCGGCGAAAGTCGCGCAGGCGGACAACACCTTCGCCAAAGAGAGTGGGGCAAAGGTCGACTGGCGCAAGTTCGACAGCGGCGCGAGCATCGTGCGGGCGCTGGCGTCGGGTGATGTGCAGATCGGTAATCTCGGCTCAAGCCCGCTCGCCGTGGCGGCCAGCCAGCAGGTGCCGATTGAAGTGTTTCTTTTGGCCTCGCAGCTCGGCAATTCCGAAGCGCTGGTGGTGAAGAAAAATATCACTAAGCCCGAAGATCTGATCGGTAAACGCATCGCGGTGCCGTTTATCTCAACCACCCACTACAGCCTGCTGGCGGCCCTGAAACACTGGGGGATCAAGCCGGGTCAGGTGCAGATTCTGAACCTGCAGCCGCCGGCAATTATCGCCGCATGGCAGCGCGGGGATATTGACGGGGCCTATGTCTGGGCACCGGCAGTCAACGAACTGGAAAAAGACGGTACCGTGCTGACCGACTCGGAAAAAGTGGGTCAGTGGGGCGCGCCGACCCTGGACGTCTGGGTGGTGCGCAAGGATTTCGCCGAGAAACATCCTGAGGTGGTGAAAGCCTTCGCCAAAAGTGCCATCGACGCCCAACAGCCCTATATCGAAAATCCGGATGAGTGGCTGAAACAGCCTGCCAATCTGGAAAAACTCTCGCGCCTGAGCGGAGTGCCTGAATCCGACGTGCCGGGGCTGGTGAAGGGCAACACCTATCTGACGCCTGCGCAACAGGTGCAGCAGCTGTCCGGGCCGGTGAATAAAGCGATTGTCGATACCGCCGGGTTCCTCAAAGAGCAGGGCAAAGTGCCTGCGGTGGCGGCGGATTACAGCCAGTTCGTGACCGATCGTTTTGTGAAGTAACGGGAGGCCGTGATGCTGCAAATTACAAACCTGTCCGCCAGCTACGGCGGGAAACCTGCGCTGGACGATATCAATCTGACGCTGGATAGCGGTGAGCTGCTGGTGGTGCTTGGGCCATCCGGCTGCGGGAAAACCACGCTGCTCAATCTGATCGCCGGGTTTGTTCCGTATCAGCACGGCACCATTCACCTGGAAGGTAAACGTGTGGAAGGCCCCGGCGCCGAGCGCGGCGTGGTCTTTCAGAGCGAAGGGCTTCTGCCCTGGCGCAACGTGCAGGAGAACGTGGCCTTCGGTCTGCAATTAGCGGGAGCCGAGCGTGCCGGGCGTCTTGAGACGGCGCGCCAGATGCTGAAAAAAGTGGGGCTGGAAGGGGCGGAAAAACGCTTTATCTGGCAGCTCTCGGGCGGACAACGGCAGCGAGTCGGTATTGCCCGTGCGCTGGCAGCCAATCCGCAGCTGTTGCTGTTGGATGAGCCTTTTGGCGCGCTGGATGCTTTCACCCGCGAGCAGATGCAAACCCTGCTGCTGCGCCTGTGGCACGAAACGGGTAAGCAGGTGCTGCTGATTACGCATGATATCGAAGAGGCGGTGTTTATGGCCACCGAACTGGTGCTGCTGTCATCGGGACCGGGCCGCGTGCTGGAGCGCCTGCCGCTGGACTTTGCCCGCCGCTACGTGGCAGGGGAACCGGTGCGCAGCATCAAATCCGATCCGCACTTTATTGCTCAGCGCGAATACGTGTTGAGCCGTGTATTTGAGCAGCGGGAGGCGTTCTCATGAGCATTGTTTTTAGCGAAAAACGGGCCGGAAAACGTTTCACCCTCCGCTGGCCGTTTTCACGTCAGATCACCCTGAGCGCAGGCACCTTGCTGGTGTTGCTGGCGATATGGTGGGCGGTGGCGGCGCAGCAGTGGGTTAGCCCACTGTTTCTGCCCCCGCCGGGTCAGGTGTTGACGAAATTGGTCTCCATCGCCGGTCCGCAAGGCTTTATGGATGCGACCTTATGGCAGCATCTGGCGGCGAGCCTGGGGCGCATTCTGGTGGCGTTGCTGGCGGCGGTGACCGTCGGTATTCCGGTGGGGATTGCGATGGGGCTAAGCCCGACCGTACGCGGGATCCTCGATCCGCTGATTGAGCTTTATCGGCCGGTGCCGCCGCTGGCCTATCTGCCGCTGATGGTGATCTGGTTTGGTATCGGTGAGACCTCAAAGATCCTGCTGATCTATCTGGCCATTTTTGCCCCCGTCGCCATGTCGGCGCTGGCGGGGGTGAAGAGCGCCCAGCAGGTGCGGATCCGCGCGGCGCAGTCTCTGGGAGCCAGTCGCGCACAGGTGCTGTGGTTTGTGATTTTACCCGGCGCGCTGCCGGAGATTTTAACCGGCTTGCGCATTGGTTTAGGCGTGGGCTGGTCGACGCTGGTGGCGGCAGAGTTGATTGCCGCAACGCGCGGGCTTGGCTTTATGGTGCAGTCGGCAGGCGAATTTCTGGCGACGGATGTGGTGCTGGCAGGGATCGCGGTCATTGCCGTGATTGCCTTTAGTTTAGAACTGGGGCTGCGCGCGTTACAGCGTCGCCTGACGCCCTGGCATGGAGAGATACAATGAGTGAACGTCTGACCATTACCCCGCTGGGACCTTATATCGGCGCGCAGATTTCGGGCCTCGACGTGACGCGCCCCCTGAGTGATAACCAGTTTGAGCAGTTGTACCACGCGGTGCTGCGCCATCAGGTGGTCTTTCTGCGCGAGCAGGCGGTGACGCCGCAGCAGCAGCGCACTCTGGCACTCCGTTTTGGCGATCTCCATATTCACCCGGTCTATCCGCACGCGGAAGGGGTGGAAGAAATTATCGTGCTGGATACCCATAACGATAATCCGCCGGATAACGACAACTGGCACACAGACGTCACGTTTATCGAAACGCCGCCCGCCGGGGCGATTCTGGCGGCCAAGCTGCTGCCGGAAACCGGGGGCGATACTTTATGGACCAGCGGGATTGCCGCCTTCGAGGCGCTGTCGGCGCCGCTGAAACAGCTGCTGAGCGGTTTGCGGGCGGAGCACGATTTCAAGAAATCGTTCCAGGAATATAAGTACCGCAAAACGGAAGAGGAGCATCAGCGCTGGCAGGAGGCGGTCGCAAAACATCCGCCGCTGCTGCATCCGGTGGTGCGCACGCATCCGGTCACGGGCAAGCAGGCGCTGTTTGTGAACGAAGGCTTTACCACCCGAATTGTGGATCTGAGCGAGAAAGAGAGCGAGGCGCTGTTAGGGTTCCTGTTTGCACATGTGACGAAGCCGGAGTTCCAGGTGCGCTGGCGCTGGCAGCAAAACGATCTGGCGATCTGGGATAACCGCGTGACGCAGCATTACGCCAATGCTGATTATCTGCCGCAGCGCAGGATAATGCAGCGGGCGACGATATTGGGCGATAAGCCGTTTTATCGCGCGTCGTAATGGTACCGGGTAGCGCAACGCTTTCCTGCCCTGCGTTTTACAGGCCGGGTAGAGGAAGGCCGCCACCCGGCAAAAGCGTTAAAGATGGGCCTCAATATACCGCTGATACCGGTTCGCCTTCAGATAGCATAAATCCACCAGCACCAGCCCATCCACACAGTTGTTGAACGCCGGATCGCTGCCGAAATCGATAAACTGCACGCCGCCTGGCTCGCACAGTTCGGAATACTGTTTGTAGAGCGGGGGAATACCGCAGCCCAGATTCCCGAGCAGCGACTTGAGCTTTGTTAAATCCTCGACGTAATTCACGCCACCAAACTGCGCCAGTACATCAGGCAATGATGCCGGGTAGGGCTGGCGGGAGGCGGCCAACGGGTGACTGGCCGGGAACCACAGACGGTAAAACGCCACCAGCAGATCCCGTGCGGCGGGAGGCAGCCCACCGGAGATGGACACCGGGCCGAACAGATAGCGATATTGCGGGTAACGCGCCAGATAAGCCCCAATCCCTGACCATAGATAGTCCAGTCCACGGCGGCCCCAGTAGCGCGGCTGAATAAAGCTGCGGCCAAGCTCGATGCCGTGCTCCAGCACGTCCTGCATTTTGTCGTCGTAGTGAAACAGGCTGTAGCTGTACAGACCGTCAAGCCCATGATGCGCAAGCTGTTTTGCGGTGGGGATAAAGCGGTAGGCGCCGACAATTTCCAGCTCTTCGTCATCCCACAGGATCAGATGCAGATAATCATCGTCGTAGCTGTCGGTGTCGCGACGCTTACCGCTGCCCTCGTCCACGGCGCGAAAAGCGATCTCACGTAAACGCCCCAGTTCGCGCAGCAGGGGCGCGTCCTCTTGTCCGTCGCGTTGCCAGAGATAAATCCCTTTGCCATCGGCGGTTTTACCGAGGCATTCAGCCAGCGCCAGCTCGCGTTTTAGCGTGGCCCGATCTTCCGGGCGGGCGATAGCGCACTGGGTTTTGAACCTCCCCGGCAATCCCTTGCCAAGACGCATCACGTGCTGGCGGCATTGCTCGGCCATGTCACGGGGTGAAAGGGTTGAACTGGACCAGTGGCTCCAGGCAATCTGCTGGCCGATTTTTATCGGTAAGGTGCTGTGGCGGCGGCGGAACATCTGCTGCATTAACAGCAGCAGCGAAAGCGTCGGTGAGACCAGCGTGGAGGCATAAAACAGCAAACTGTTATGTGCCTGAATATGAACGGGCAGCAGCGGCGCGCGCAGTTTGCTGGCCAGTTTGATGAAGCCAGAATGCCACTTTTTATCGCGGATACCCTTGCGGGTCGGGCGTGAGAC
Organism: Lelliottia sp. WB101; assembly: GCF_003051885.1. Taxonomy (NCBI): domain Bacteria; kingdom Pseudomonadati; phylum Pseudomonadota; class Gammaproteobacteria; order Enterobacterales; family Enterobacteriaceae; genus Lelliottia; species Lelliottia sp. WB101. The sequence goes on along the minus strand of NZ_CP028520.1, from coordinate 4,545,192 downwards.
TTCGCCTGCCGGGAAAAAGATCAGCACACCTGCGTTTTGCAGGTGGTTTTCCATCTGCACTAGCGACGATTTCGCCGTTTTTCCGCCCATGTTGTCCACCGGGATAAACAGCGAGTTGAGGGGTTCGAGGTGCGTCAGCATTCGGTTGGTGACCACTTTCACATCGCGACGTACGCGGGAAACCGCATACAGCAGCGCCAGACCATCCAGCGTGCCGGTGGGGTGATTGGCAATAATAATCAGCGGGCCGTATTCGGGGATCTGTTCGAGGTCGCGTGCGCAGAGAGTGCAGAGAATATCCAGATGTTCCAGAATCTGCTCCACCATATCCAGCCCTTTCAGGTGGCGGTGTCGGGCGGCGAACTGCTGGAACTCGTCTTCGTAGAACAGCTTTTTTAACAGGCTTTTTTGCCAGGGGGCGGGCTTCGCCTGAGGCCAGAGATCGTCAAGAACGCTATCGAGACTGAACATGATGGTTTCTCCTGTCGTCTTGCCGAGACAGTAGAAGTACCCGATGTCGTTTGTATGGCAGTTTGATGAAGTTTCGTAGGGGCAGGAACAGGCCGGGCAGGGCGAAGCCGCCACCCGGCACATGGGCGAATTAACGCAGGATTTTCTTCTCGGCCAGATCCAGCGCGAAGTAGCTGAAGATCAGATCTGCGCCCGCGCGTTTGATCGCACCCAGGCTTTCGAGGATCACTTTCTCTTCATCGATCGCACCCGCTTGCGCGGCAAATTTGATCATCGCGTATTCGCCGCTCACCTGGTAGGCACCCAGCGGCAGCTCGGTACGCTCGCGGATGTCGCGCAGGATATCCAGGTAAGCCCCGGCTGGTTTGACCATCAGGCAATCGGCACCCTGGGCTTCGTCCAGCAGGGACTCGCGGATCGCTTCGCGGCGGTTGAGTGGGTTCATCTGATAGGTTTTGCGATCGCCCTTCAGCGCAGTGCCAGCCGCTTCGCGGAATGGGCCGTAGAACGATGAGGCGAATTTGGTGGAGTAGGACATGATCGCGGTATCGGTGAATCCAGCCGCGTCCAGCGCCTGGCGAATCGCCTGCACCTGACCGTCCATTGCCGCTGAAGGCGCAATGAAATCCGCGCCGGCTGCGGCAGCAACGACGGCCTGTTTGCCGAGGTTAATCAGGGTGGCATCGTTATCCACACCGTGATCGCAGAGCACACCGCAGTGGCCGTGAGAGGTGTATTCGCAGAAACAGGTGTCGGACATGACGATCATTTCCGGCACGGCCTCTTTGCAGATACGCGACATGCGCGCCACAAGGCCGTTTTCCTTCAGCGCATCACTGCCGGTGGCGTCCGTGTGGTGCGAGATCCCGAAGGTCATCACCGAGCGGATGCCCGCGTTGGCAATGCGCTCAATTTCTCGCGCCAGGTGTTTCTCCGGAATGCGCATTACGCCCGGCATGGCGTCGATGGCTTTGTAGTCATCGATCTCTTCTTCAACAAAAATCGGCAACACCAGATCGTTCAAACTGAGTGTTGTCTCTTCAAACATAGCGCGCAGCGCGGGGGATTTGCGCAGGCGACGGGGACGTGCAATTAAATCGGTCATGGGATGCCTGATGTCTGTAGAACAATAGCGCATATTGTACCTGAAATGACCGTTCGCTGTTTTACGAAAGTGGTGGTTTTGTTAGAAAAGCGGTGAGTAGTGCAGGGAAAAATGTTGCCAGCAGAGCAAGGGCATCCGGTTATTCTCTATTTGAAAGTAACCTGAGCAAAGCGTTTAATTTATTCATGATATTTCTTAGTGCTGCCATTCCTATTTTTATGACATATTTCATTGGGCATAAATATATTAATTAATATGGGTGAGATCGCATGTAATTCATTGTGTTTATGACGTTTTGATAATTTCTTATTTATATCCGCAGAACTCTTTTTGTTATTTGTCTGGATACGGACTTAATGGAATCATTCATTGAACCTTTTTGAAGTGAGGTCGCATAATTCCCACCGCACGATATTTAGTTGCACTTGTGTTTTTACGGACAAACTTGCTTACGTCCCTGAGGAGGGATTGACTCAATGCAAACATGGAAAAAGAAACTCGCCGTATCTCAAATTGCATTAGCCTGCACGCTGGCTATCGCTTCTCAGGCTAATGCTAAGGACATTTCCGGTACAACATATAATACCTTCGGCTATGACAACACGGTCTCTACCCCCTGGTTTGATGGGTATGCAGACTGGGGATATTCAGACGCCAGCCATGATGGCGATATTTATCCGGTCATCAATAAATCCACCGTGAATGGCGTTATTTCCACGTACTATCTGGACGATGGTGTGGGTGGTCGTGCCAATGCGCTGAGCATTTCAAACAGCACCATCAATGGAATGATCACCTCTGAGTGCAAGTCTGACACCTGCGCAGAGGGATTAGATGCGGACGGTACAACGCATTCTCAGTACGATCGTTTCAGCCTGACAGTAGATAATTCCACCATCAATGATACCTATGAGCATTATGCTTATGACGTTGTGAATGGTGATAAAACCGAAACCCATTATCTCGATACCTATGCCGCAGGTAATGCCATTACGCTGGACACTGAATCCGATATCGTTATCCAGAATAACTCCCACGTTGCGGGTATTACCCTAACTCAGGGTTATCAGCAGGTTGATAATACGCCTTATGATGACGGCGAAGGCGTAGCCAATAACAGCCATGTCTTTACGGATACGCTGGTGGTGAAAGATTCCGTGCTGACTTCGGGTGCCTACAGCGATCTGGGCACCAGCGGTTTCTATGGCCAAAGTGCGAAGCCAAGTGACTATGGCGAAACCAATGCCACAGCGGCGGACGATGCAGCGCTGATTGTTGCATCAAGCGGTGCAGACAACGCCATGCAGACTACCGCGACGTTTGATCACTCCACCGTTACTGGTGACATCCTGTTCTCCAGCACCTTCGATAACAACTTCTTCGAAAATGGCGATCCGGCGACGGATACGACAGATGATGGCGTCTATAACCCAACCACCAACGGCTGGGATGGCACCGATAAACTGGATGTGACCTTAACCAACGGCAGTAAGTGGGTTGGCGCAGCACAGTCCAGCGTTGAAGCTATCGGTACTGCACAGATGTACGGTCTGGGTTATACCGGCGTTGACTGGACTACGCTGTCACCAAATAGCATCTGGCCAGATTCAACCTACGATACTAACGCCCATGTCGCCGGTGAAGAGGTTTATCAGAGCGGCCTGTTTAACATCACTCTGGACAACGCGTCTGAGTGGGACACGCGTAAGCTCTCCAATATCGACACGCTGGCGGTGAAAAACCAGTCACAGGTCAATGTTGAAAACTCTGGGCTGCTGGCTGACAGCATCACCCTCACCAACGGGTCATCACTGAATATTGGCGATAGCGGTGGCGTGGCAACAAACAGTCTTTATCTCGACAGCTACAGCCAGGCTGCGCTGACGGAAGAGACCGCTGAGCTGTATGCCAACACCATTACCGTGGATAACGGTGCGGAACTGGCGCTTGGTCTGGGTCAGGTTGATACGCACAACATGGTGCTGACGGATGGCGGTGTGCTGAACGTGGCGAGCCGTGACTACGTGCTGAATTCCGACCTGAACAACGCTCGTTACGTTACCAACGATAAGAGCAAAGCCGATTACGACTACGGCGTGGTTGCGCTGAACTCCGACGGTCACCTGGCGGTGAACGGCGAAGCCGCAGGTAACTACAAAGTGCGTATCGACAATGCGACGGGTGCAGGTTCCATTGCTGACTATAAAGGCAATGAAGTCATTCGTGTCTATGACAACGATGCAGACACCCAGGCGACCTTCACCGCAGCCAACAAAGCCGATCTGGGCGCTTATACTTACCAGGCGCAGCAGCAGGGCGACAGCGTGGTGCTGCATCAGGAAGAGCTGACTGACTACGCGAACATGGCGCTCAGCATTCCTTCTGCAAATACCAATATCTGGAACCTGGAGCAGGATGCCGTGGGTAACCGTCTGACCAACAGCCGTCATGGCCTGGCAGACAAAGGCGGCGCGTGGGTGAGCTACTTCGGTGGCAACTTCGACGGCGATAACGGCGAAATCAGCTACGATCAGGATGTTAACGGCGTAATGGTCGGTCTGGACACGCAGATTGACGGCAATAACGCCAAATGGATCCTGGGTGGTGCAGCAGGCTTCGCGAAAGGCGACGTGAGCGATCATTCTGGTCAGGTTGATCAGGATAGCCAGACGGCGATGATCTACTCATCAGCGTACTTTGCTAACAATGTCTTTATTGATAGCTCACTGAGCTATACCCGCTTCAATAACGATCTCTCTGCCACCATGAGCAACGGCCAGTATGTGGACGGTAACACCACCACGGATGCCTGGGGCTTCGGTCTGAAACTGGGCTACGACTGGAAACCAAATACTTCTGGTTATGTCACGCCGTACGCCGCTGTGTCTGGGCTGTTCCAGTCTGGCGACGATTATCAGCTGAGCAACGACATGCGTATGGACGGTCAGTCCTACGACAGCATGCGTTATGAAGCAGGTATCGATGCGGGCTATACCTTCAACTACGGTGGCGAGCAGGCACTGACTCCGCACTTCACGCTGGCATACGTTTATGACGATGCAAGCAACGATGCGGATATCAACGGCGACAGCATCGACAACGGCGTGAAAGGGTCTGCTGTGCGTGTTGGCCTGGGCACTCAGTTCAGCTTCACCAAAAACTTCAGCACCTATACGGAAGCGAATTACCTTGGTGGCGGTGATGTTGACCAAAACTGGGGCGCAAACCTGGGTGTGAAATACACCTGGTAATGCCTGAATCGCGGGGAGGTTCCTCTCCCCGCGTTTTTAACTATAACGACAATAATGAAACAGCACCGATAAGTAAGGATAGCTTGAGGTCTGTATGAATCCTGATGCGAAACCCCTTTCTGAATTTAAACGGCTCGAGCAATGTCTGAAAGCCGAGAGCACACCCTTTAAAGCCTCTGCGCATAATATTATTTACCATGAATGCTTCGATAAAGAACAACATACCTTTGTCATACAGACGGGAATAGTGGCAATCCATCGTCGGCCCGACGATCTTCTCCTCGGAATAGTGACGACCCCTTTCATTCTTGGCCTCACGGCGGGAATGATGGAACACCAGCAGGAATATACGATGGTGGCACACTCATCCTGCAGCGGTTTTTATCTTCCGGCCGCCACAGCACGTCAACTTATTCAGCAATCTCATCTTTGGCATGACGCATTTTGCTGGCTGTCATGGATAAATCGAATATTAGAAAAGCGGGATATGCAGCTGGTCGGAAATAACTCCTACAGCCAGATTCGTGCCATGCTACTGGATATGGCGGAATGGGATGAAACACTGCGTTCTAAAATTGGTGTGATGAATCACATTCAGCGCAGTACGCGTATTTCGCGTTCCGTTGTGGCGGAGGTGTTGTCGGCTTTACGCCAGGGTAATTATATTAATATGAACCGGGGCAAACTGGTTAGCATCAACCGTTTGCCCGCAGAATATTAATTCGATCAGGATGCGGGAACGACCTGGGCTTTATTTCCGCTCAGTTCGGCCACCAGATTATTGATCCCATCACTCATATTGATAAACCGGGTATTTGGCGAGCGGGTGACGACCACGAACGCGCCGACATTTGACTGCGGAATCATCGCCATATAGGTGATGAATCCGCCGCCGCCGCCCGTTTTTTGAATAATACCCGGACGTCCATCTTTTGGAGCCATATAGACCCAGCCCATGCCCAGCGCATCGGCTTTGCCTGGGACATCCATGCCAATCACGCGATGAAGCTGATTGCGTTTATAAATCAGGGTCTGCATGCGATCGGCCTGATTGCTGCGGGCGTAGAAATCGGACGAGAGGAACTGCTGCATCCAGCGCATCATATCGCCGGGCGTGGAGTAAACCCCGCCGCTGCCAATCGCTGCCAGGGTGTTATTACACGGGCTTGCCCCTTTCTCCGCCACCATCAGGCGCTTGCACTGATCGGGAGACGGCGTAAAGGTGGTGTCTTTCATCCCCAAGGGCCGTGTGATCTGCTCTTCAAACAGCTGGGTATAAGGTTTTCCCGATGCCGTCGCCAGCGCATCGGCCAGCAGATCGAACGCCAGATTCGAATAGGCGGCCTGAGCACCAGGCGCGGATTTCAGTGTGGCGTTTGTCAGGTAGGTCCAGCGCTGTTCGCGCGTCGGCCAGACGAACACTGGGCGATGCGCCGCGCCGCCGGGCTGTTCACGCGGCAGGGCGCTGGTGTGCGTCGCCAGATTCACCAGCGTAATCGGTGTCCCTTGATAAGAAGGCACGCGCGACCCTGGTGGTGCGTATTTGCTTAAGGGATCGTTGAGTTTGACCACGCCCTGATCGAGCAGCTTCACCAGCATTTCGCTGGTCATTAGCTTGGTCAAAGAGGCAATGCGAATGACCGAATCAAGCTGTGGACGGACATTGCTGCCAGGACGCGTTTCACCAAAACTGCGAAACACACGCTGATTACCATCAATCACGACCAGCGCCATACCCGTTGCGCCACTGCCGTAATAGATAAGATTGGCGTAGCGGTCCGCGATATCAGAAGCGAAAACAGGTGCCGTCAGCGGCTGGGCAGCCTGGACAGACGTTAGGCTCACCGCACACAGCGCGGCGAAGGAAAGCAGACAACGTTTCAACGAAAAGCATCCATGAAGTGAATGAAAGAAGTAATGCGTATTTATACTACTAAACGGCCCGGTGCAAAGGGCCGAATTGCATAACGATAGCGGGAAAAACGTAACCACGGGTAAATAAGAACAATTTCGTTGCAATCAGTCTCCTGTTTTGTGACATCGGGCTTATGATAGGGGCTGGTATGACTCAATTCTTCGGAGACGGTGATGGCTGAAAAACGTGTGGTGATGGTGGTCGATATGCAGCAGGGCGTGTTTGCGACGCCTCGTATTCAACGCGAACAATGCGTTTCGCGAATCAATCAGCTTACGCACGCCGCCGATACGGTGATATTTATTCAGCACATCGAAGCGGGTGGACTGGAGGAGGGGAGCGAAGGTTTTGCGTTGCTGCCTGAACTGCATCAGCCAGCGGGGGCGTTTTATGTCACCAAAACCGCCTGCGATGCGTTCTATCGCACTCAGCTTGAGGCATTGTTAACAGAACACGGTATTCAGCAGTTCGTCATCTGCGGGTGTGCAACCGACTACTGCGTGGACACCACCCTCAAAAATGGCGTGAGCCGGGGCTATCACATCACGGTGGCGGAAGATGCGCATACCACCGCACATCGCCCGGCGGCCGAGGCGCAGGTGCTGATTAAGCACTATAACGAGGTCTGGGGCACCCTTAGCGCGCCGGGTAATGCGCCCACCGTGAAACTCACCGAAACAATTCTTGCCGGATGGCAGGCGAACTAACCTATAAACCACAGGTCTATTTTTTCTGCATGCGCCGGTGAGCGGCGCGTGGCGGGTTTTTCGTGTGGTATTTTGTTGAACACAGCAACGCCATAACAACAAGAAGGAAGCACCATGTTTAAGTCTTTTTTCCCAAAGCCGGGACCCTTTTTTCTCTCGGCGTTTATTTGGGCGCTGATCGCCGTCATTTTCTGGCAGGCGGGCGGCGGTGCGTGGATTGAGCGCATAACCGGCGCAACGGGCGATGTGCCTATCAGCGCGGCGCGCTTCTGGTCTCTCAGCTATCTGCTGTTTTACGCCTACTATGCGCTGTGCGTAGGGCTGTTTGCCCTGTTCTGGTTCAGCTATGCGCCGCATCGCTGGCAGTATTGGTCGATTCTCGGCACAGCGCTAATCATCTTTGTCACCTGGTTTTTGGTGGAGGTCGGCGTTGCGGTCAACGCCTGGTACGCGCCGTTCTACGATCTGATTCAGACCGCGCTCAGCTCCCCGCACAAAGTCACCATCAATCAGTTCTATCATGAAGTCGGGATTTTCCTCGGCATCGCGCTGATCGCCGTCATTATCGGTGTCATGAATAACTTCTTCGTCAGCCACTACGTCTTTCGCTGGCGTACCGCGATGAACGAACACTATATGGCGCACTGGCAGCAGCTGCGTCATATCGAGGGGGCCGCGCAGCGTGTGCAGGAAGATACGATGCGTTTTGCCTCCACGCTGGAAGATATGGGCGTGAGCTTTATCAACGCCATTATGACCCTCATCGCGTTTCTGCCGGTGCTCGTTACGCTCTCCGCGCACGTCCCGGAGCTGCCGATTGTCGGCCATCTGCCTTATGGTCTGGTGATTGCGGCCATCGTCTGGTCGCTGATGGGGACCGGGCTTCTGGCGGCGGTGGGGATAAAACTGCCGGGTCTGGAGTTCAAAAACCAGCGCGTGGAAGCCGCCTACCGTAAAGAGCTGGTCTACGGGGAAGATGACCCCGAACGCGCCTCACCGCCGACCGTTCGCGAGCTGTTTGGCGCGGTGCGTCGCAACTACTTCCGCCTCTATTTCCACTACATGTATTTCAACATCGCCCGCATCTTATATCTGCAGGTTGATAACGTTTTCGGTTTGTTCCTGCTGTTCCCGTCGATTGTCGCAGGTACGATTACGCTCGGTCTGATGACGCAGATCACCAACGTTTTCGGTCAGGTTCGCGGTTCGTTCCAGTATTTGATTGCATCATGGACTACGCTGGTTGAGCTGATGTCGATCTATAAGCGTCTGCGCAGTTTCGAACGCGAGCTGGACGACCAGAACTTGCAGGAAGTGACCAACACATTAGGTTAAAACAGGGAGTTGCTATGCCATTTGCCGTACCACGCGCGTTACCCTTATCACTGCTGGCCGCTCTCGTGCTGGCCGGATGCGCCGACAAAGGTGCCGCGCCGCTGAAAAAGGGCGAAAAGCCTGTTGATGTGGCAAGCGTGGTGCGTCAGAAGATGCCCGCCAGCGTCAAGGATCGCGACGACTGGGCAATCGTGCTGGCGAAAACCTTCAAGAGCCAGAAGATCGCCCCGACCGAGGAGAATATCTGCTCGGTGCTGGCGGTGGCGCAGCAAGAGTCCATGTACCAGACCGATCCGGCGGTGCCTGGGCTTAACAAAATTGCCTGGAAGGAGATAGACCGCCGGGCAGAAAAAATGCACATCCCGGTGTTCCTCGTCCACACGGCGCTCAAAATCACCTCGCCTAACGGCAAAAGCTACAGCGAGCGGCTGGATACGGTGAAAACCGAGAAACAGCTGAGCGCCATTTTCGATGATTTTATCGATATGGTGCCGATGGGGCAGAAGCTGTTTGGCTCGCTCAATCCGGTGCACACGGGCGGTCCGATGCAGGTCAGCATCGACTTTGCCGAGAAACATACCCGCGGCTATCCGTGGGAAATCGACGGCACGGTGCGCCAGGAGGTGTTTTCTCTGCGCGGAGGGCTGTGGTTCGGCACTTACCATCTCCTGAATTATCCCGCCAACTACAGCGCCCCACTGTATCGTTTTGCTGATTTCAACGCGGGCTGGTATGCCAGCCGTAACGCCGCTTTCCAGAATGCGGTAAACCGCGCGACGGGCGTGAAGCTGGCACTGGATGGCGATCTGATTGCTTACGGCAGCAGCGAGGCGGGCACAACCGAGCAGGCGGTGCGCAAACTGGCGATCAAACTGGACATGAGCAACAGCGAGATCCGCCGTCAGCTGGAGAAAGGGGACAGCCTGGCATTTGAGAAAACGGAACTTTATCAGCAGGTGTTTAAGCTGGCGGAGCAGAAGAGTGGCAACGCGTTGCCGAGAGAAGTTTTGCCGGGCATTCAGCTTGAAAGCCCGAAGATCACGCGCAATCTCACCACGGCGTGGTTCGCGAAACGCGTCGACGATCGTCGGGCTCACTGTATGTCACTGAACTAAACGTCAGTGATGACGGCGCCAGCGCAGCACCAGGGCTATCACGCCGAGGATGGCACAGCCTGCGAGAAACGGAATCAATCCGAAGATGGTGCTGACACCTAAACCAATTTCGACATGCGGTCGGCCTGTGTCCTGGACCTGCATCAGGTGTTCATAAACGCCCGGTGCATGCACCAGCATATTCAGAAGCTGTGACCCCGCCCAGAAACAGAACAGCACAAACAGGGCATAGGCGATGTTGCCGGACGTGGAGGTTCTCGGTTTTTTGCCACCAAAAATCGGCTTCGCCAATGTAAAGTCTGCCATAAAAACCTCCCCCTATTTCATTCTGGCAATGTGCCAGTCATACAAGGTGAGTCTGACAGGTCATAGCATTTGTCAATATCAGAATCGTGGTAATTTGGGCCAGGGAATGCTCCTGGTTTAGCAATTTATGTCTTACATCACATTTTGCTGACTTAAGTTAAATTGCGACGCATTTAAGAATTTCCGCATCCGCCACAGACCGCATGAGAAAACTGTGAGAGGATATCTTTTTATTCTGCCGGAGTTGCCATGAAGCTGTCTGCCAAACTACGCCGTGACTGGCATTATTACGCCTTTGCGATTGGCCTGATTTTTATTCTTAACGGTGTCGTTGGGCTGCTGGGATTTGAAGCGAAAGGCTGGCAAACCTATGCGGTAGGGCTGGTGACCTGGGTGATCAGTTTCTGGCTGGCGGGCTTTATTATCCGCCGTCGACCTGAAGAGCCGACGACGGAAACGGTCGAGAGCGCCGAAAAAGCGGATTAACCGTTTACGGAGCTTTTCAGGGCGCTGTCAGCAGCATGACGCTCCAGCGCCAGTTCGATCAGACGGGTGATCAAATCCGGATAACTGATACCGCTCGCCTGCCACAGTTTCGGGTACATGCTGATATTGGTAAAACCTGGCAGCGTATTGATTTCATTGATGATCACGTCATTCTCTGCCGTCAGGAACACGTCAACGCGCGCCATTCCGCCGCAGCCGAGTGCCTGATAGGCTTCAATCGCGATCGCGCGGATCTTGTCATTGATTTCCGGATCCAGCACCGCCGGGACCACTACCTGCGCCCCTTTATCATCGATGTATTTGGTGTCGTACGAGTAGAAATCACTGTTCAGCACCACTTCGCCACAGGTACTGGCTTGCGGGAAATCATTGCCCAGTACCGCGCACTCGATCTCGCGGCCTTTAATCCCTTGCTCAACCACCACTTTGTGGTCAAATTCAAACGCCAGACGCACGGCTTCGGTGAACTGTGCTTCGCTGGTCACTTTGCTAACGCCAACGGAAGAGCCCTGATTCGCCGGTTTTACGAAGAGCGGCAGGCCGAGCTGAGAAGTGATTTGGGCAAAGGTGTAGCGCTGGCGATTGGCGCGCGTGAGCGTCACAAAAGGCGCGATGTTCAGCCCGGCGTCACGCAGCAGGCGTTTGGTCACGTCTTTATCCATGCAAGCCGCAGAGCCAAGGACATCGGAGCCGACGAACGGCAGGTTCGCCATACGCAACATCCCTTGCAGGGAACCGTCTTCGCCCAGGGTGCCGTGTACAATCGGGAAAACCACGTCAATCTGCGACAGCGCTTGCGCATTCCCCGCGTTAATCAGCTGGCCCTGCACGACGCCCGGTACGGTGGCAACGCTGATCTCTGATGGATTCAGCGCGATATGCGCCGGATCGTCTGCGTTCAGCAGATACTGACTGGCATCGTTGACGTGCCACTGGCCCTGCTTATCAATACCCAGCAGTACGACATCAAAACGGCTCTTATCAATCGCATCAACGATATTTTTGGCCGACTGCAGCGACACTTCGTGTTCTGCCGATTTTCCCCCAAAAACAATTCCTACCCGCTGCTTCGCCATCTTCACTTTCTTCCAGTCTGACTCATCAAAGGCCATAACATACCACGATGTTCTGTGGGTTTCGCCGCCTTCTGCCATAATGTTTTGAGCTATTGACGAGGAGGGATTGTGCGAGGGAAAAGTGTGCTGGTTTGTCTGATTGTGGTGGGCGCGGCGGTGATGGGCTATCGCTGGCTGCCGTCGTATTACAACCCGTTTACCCCGCTTTCGCTCGACGATCCGCCGGGGAAAATCAGCCAGTTTAAGCTGCGTCGTTTGACGCCCGAAGCCTGTGTCAGTCTGCTGGAGCAGGCCAATCAAAAACAGCTCATCCAGACCCAGGCGCTGGCGAACAGTGCCGGAGAGTGCCCGCTCAACGGCGTCGTGCGGGTGCGCAGTTTCGGCCCGGTCTCCCTGAGCAGCAGCTTTATCGCCAGCTGCCCGCTGGCCCTGAGTTCCGCGCTGTTTATCCATCAAAAGGCCCGGCCGCTCACTCAGACGATGATGGGCAGCCCGTTGACGCGCGTGGAGCATCTCGGCAGCTTTGCCTGTCGCAATATCTACAACCGGCCTGATGCGCGTCGCAGCGAACATGCCAGCGCCGAAGCGCTCGATATCAGCGCGTTCCAGCTGGCAGACGGCGAGCGGGTGACGGTGCTGCGCGGCTGGCGCAACGACAAAACACAGCCCTGGCTGCGCGCGCTGCTGAGTGCCAGCTGCGATTACTACGGTAACGGGCTTGGGCCGGAGTATAACGCGGCGCACGCCAACCATTTTCACCTCGGAATGCGTGGTTTTGGCCTCTGCCGTTAAAGCATAATTCACCACCAAAAAGTGGATGATTTGTGACTTGTTTCACAAATATGATGACTGGGGAGATAAAACACCAAAGTTGTCGCTGCCGCACCTCTGGCGCTACGTGATGTGACGCAACTTGCTAATCTGTCGGCGAATTCGCCTAAAAATGAAGAGTTTGCCTGTTATGGAATCCTGGAAAGTCAACCTTATATCTGTCTGGTTTGGCTGTTTTTTCACCGGTCTTGCGATCAGCCAGATTTTGCCCTTCCTGCCGCTGTATGTCTCCCAGCTCGGCGTGTCGTCCCACGAAGCGCTGTCGATGTGGTCGGGTCTGACCTTCAGTATTACTTTCCTGGTTTCCGCCATTGTCTCGCCCATGTGGGGCAGCCTTGCGGATCGTAAAGGGCGCAAGCTGATGCTCCTGCGCGCCTCGCTGGGGATGGCGATCGCCATCCTGCTGCAGGCCTATGCCACTAACGTCTGGCAGCTCTTTCTCCTGCGCGGCCTGATGGGGCTGACGTCCGGTTATATTCCTAACGCGATGGCGCTGGTGGCGTCACAGGTTCCGCGCGAGCGCAGCGGCTGGGCGATCAGCACACTCTCCACCGCGCAAATCAGCGGCGTCATTGGCGGTCCGCTGATGGGCGGTTTTCTGGCTGACCACGTCGGCTTGCGCGCGGTGTTTTTCATCACCGCGATGCTGCTGGTGGTGAGTTTTCTGGTGACCTTGTTCCTCATTAAAGAGGGCGTGCGCCCGACGGTCAGCAAAGCCGATCGCCTGAGCGGTAAAGCGGTTTTTGCCACGCTGCCATACCCCGGCCTGATGATCAGCCTCTTTGTGACAACGCTGGTGATTCAGCTGTGCAACGGTTCCATCGGGCCGATTCTGGCGCTGTTTATCAAATCCATGGCGCCGGACAGCAACAATATTGCGTTCCTGAGCGGCATGATCGCCGCCGTGCCAGGCGTTTCCGCGCTGATCTCTGCCCCACGACTGGGTAAGCTCGGGGATCGTATCGGGACGGCGCGGATATTAATGGCGACCCTGATTATCGCCGTGGTGCTGTTTTTCGCGATGTCCTTCGTCACCTCGCCGTTCCAGCTCGGCGTGCTGCGCTTCCTGCTCGGATTTGCCGATGGGGCGATGCTGCCTGCGGTACAAACCCTACTGGTGAAATACTCAAGCGATCAGGTCACCGGACGTATCTTTGGTTATAACCAGTCATTTATGTATCTGGGGAATGTCGCAGGCCCGTTAATGGGCGCCACCGTTTCCGCGATGGCCGGATTCCGCTGGGTATTTGCCGCTACGGCAGTGGTGGTGTTGCTGAACGTTATCCAGCTCGCGATAGCATTACGCCGTCGCCGTCAGAAAATGGCGAATATCGCGAAGTAAAGAAGATATATTATGTATTAACTCAAAATAGGCGCTGTTATCAAAAATAATGGCGCCTGCTTTCTACTATTTTGCTGCCACGCAATCAGTTTTTATAATAGCAAAACGTTTCGCTGACGATAAATCATCGTTATTTGCGACATAGCGTGTTTTTTCATAAAGATAATACTTTTCGCCTCTTTGCAATAATCAACCGTAATGATACCGTCAGTAAAAACCTGATAAGGAAATAGCACGATGAAAAATCTCATTGCAGAGTTGCTGGTTAAGCTTGCCCAAAAGGAAGAAGAGTCAAAAGAACTGGTTGCCCAGGTTGAAGCGTTAGAAATCGTTGTCACGGCCCTTTTACGGCAAATGGCACAGACCGATCAGCAGGCGCTGATCCGAAGTATTGAGGGCGCGCTGGAGGATGCCAGGCCCGACTCTCAAGTGCCGATTCAGGATAGCGAAATGCTACAGCAATACGTAAAAAAGCTGTTGCGGCATCCTCGTAGTTAATCTGTCACAGAATCTAAAAACCTGTCATAGCATTGTCATAAGTTGTGCCTATAGTCGCTCTGTTTATTTTTATGTATTTGTACATGGAGAAATAAAGTGAAACAGAGCGCACTTTTCATCGCATTACTGCCTTTATTATTTACCCCTGCCATTTATGCCGACACTACGAATACCCAGGTGCTGGATAATCGCGCGGCTCAGGGAGATATCACGCAGCCGGGCGGCGCACGCCGTCTGTCAGAAGATCAAACCGAAGCGCTGCGTGCATCGCTAAATGATAAACCGGCTAAAAATATTATTTTGCTGATTGGTGATGGGATGGGCGATTCCGAAATCACCGCAGCGCGAAATTATGCCGAAGGGGCCGGCGGCTTTTTTAAAGGTATTGACGCATTGCCGTTGACCGGACAATACACCCACTACGCGCTGGATAAAAAAACCGGTAAGCCTGATTACGTGACCGACTCGGCGGCCTCCGCCACGGCGTGGACCACGGGCGTAAAAACCTATAACGGCGCGCTGGGCGTCGATATTCACGAAAAGGATCACCAGACCATTCTGGAGATGGCGAAGGCGGCTGGCCTTGCGACAGGTAACGTCTCAACGGCTGAACTGCAGGATGCAACGCCTGCGGCGCTGGTGGCGCATGTGACGTCGCGTAAATGCTACGGCCCGTCCGTGACCAGCGAAAAATGCCCGACCAATGCGCTGGAAAAGGGTGGCAAAGGCTCCATCACCGAACAGCTGCTGAATGTCCGCGCCGATGTGACGCTGGGCGGTGGGGCGAAAACGTTCGCGGAAACCGCGACGGCCGGGGAGTGGCAGGGCAAAACTCTTCGTGAACAGGCGCAGGCGCGGGGTTATCAGCTGGTGAGCGATGCCGCTTCACTGGCGGCGATCACCGAAGCGGGCCAGGACAAGCCGCTGCTCGGCCTGTTCTCAGACGGCAACATGCCGGTGCGCTGGGAAGGGCCAAAAGCCTCTTACCACGGCAACATCGACAAACCGGCGGTGACCTGCACGCCAAACCCGAAACGCGATGACAGCGTTCCGACGCTGGCACAGATGACCGACAAAGCCATCGCTTTGCTGAGCAAGGGGGAGAAGGGCTTCTTCCTGCAGGTTGAAGGCGCGTCGATTGATAAACAGGATCATGCGGCAAATCCGTGCGGTCAGATTGGCGAAACCGTCGATCTTGATGAAGCCGTGCAGAAAGCGCTGGCGTTCGCGAAGAAAGATGGCAACACCCTCGTGGTAGTGACCGCTGACCATGCGCACGCCAGCCAGATCGTGGCACCCGATACCAAAGCGCCTGGCCTGACTCAGGCGCTGAACACCAAAGACGGTGCGGTAATGGTGATGAGCTATGGCAACTCCGAAGGCGATTCCATGGAACATACCGGCACACAGCTGCGCATCGCGGCGTATGGCCCGCACGCGGCAAATGTGGTCGGGCTGACGGATCAAACGGATCTGTTCTACACCATGAAAGCCGCTCTTGGCCTGAAATAAAGCGATCGCCCGGCGGAAATCCCCTTCCGTCGGGTGGTATTTTTCCCGCCACGAACCAGACTTACTGTGAACCTTCACAAAAGGATGGTGTTATGAAACTGACTCTTACTGTAACCCTGCTCTCTTCTCTGCTCCTGATGTCTGTGGCGTCCGCCGCCGAAAAAACGCTCACTCCGCAGCAGCAACGGATGACCACCTGTAATCAACAGGCGACAGCCCAGACGCTGAAAGGCGATGCGCGTAAAACGTACATGAGCGATTGCCTGAAAAACAGTTCGTCGAAACCGGGCGAAAAGAGCCTCACGCCGCAGCAACAAAAGATGCGCGAATGTAACGGCCTGGCGACGCAGCAATCCCTGAAAGGGGAAGACCGCAGTAAATTTATGAGCGCCTGCCTGAAGAAATCCGCGTAGTCCTAACGGGTGAGCGGTGCCAGCGGCTCACCCGAAATTTCATACTTTCCCCACAACACCCGTCTCTATAATTTGGGAAATGTTTCAGAATGTTCCCAAAAATTATGAATGACGATAACTTTTACAATAAAGACGTCACGCGAGAAGAGTGGCCCCAGAACCTTTCTCAGGATGACCACCATCGTTCCGGAATCCGATTTGCCCGGCGGGTAAGACTGCCGCGGATGTTCGGGTTAGCGGCGATGTTTTTCCCCATCGCTGGTGCGCTGGTCGCTCAGTCTCCGCCTGGCCTCTGGTGGCTGGTGCTGGTGGGTTGGGCGTTTGTCTGGCCACATCTTGCCTGGCAGTTGGCTTACCGCGCCGCCGATCCGCGAGCCAGCGAAATAAAGAACCTGAAAGTCGATGCCATTATGGCGGGGATCTGGATGGGGCTGATGGGGCTGAATGTACTTCCCACGGCGGCACTGACAATAATGATAGGCATGAATCTGATGGGGGCAGGGGGCGTAAAATTGTTCACTGCTGGTGCAACCATGACGATTATTGCGGCCCTGATCACCCTGAAACTCACCGGCGTCTCTCCCACCTTTACCCTCTCTTCACAGGAACTCTGGCTGGCGCTGCCGGCGATGGTTCTCTACCCGATCTATTTTGCCTGGGTCAGCTATCAGACCGCCATCCGTCTGGCAGAGCACAAGCGCCGCCTGGAGCTGATGAGCACCCGCGACGGTATGACCGGCGTATTTAACCGGCGTCACTGGGAAATTTTATTGCGTAATGAATACGACACCTGTCGGCGCAGCCATCGCGAGGCGGCGATCCTGATTATCGATATCGATCATTTCAAGAGTATCAACGATACCTGGGGGCATGATGTGGGCGATGAGGCGATCATTGCCGTCACCCGACAATTGCAACTAGCGCTGCGCGCCGGGGATCTTATCGGGCGCTTCGGTGGTGACGAATTTGCGGTGATCATGAGCGGCACGCCAGCGGAGAGTGCCATTGCGGCCATGTCGCGTGTCCATGAGCGGCTGGCAACCTTAACGCTAGCCTGCGCGCCGCAGGTACGACTGCGGATAAGCGTTGGTGTGGCAACGTTAACGCCTGAATTTGGCCATTATCGCGAGTGGCTAAAAGCCGCCGATGTGGCGCTCTACAAAGCGAAAAATGCCGGACGCAACCGCACCGAAGTGGCAGCCTGACGCCCGGCGCGCGTCATCAGGATTTGCTGAGACTCTCTGATTTTTCCATGCACTTATTCATCGCTTCAATCACCGCCGAGCGGAATCCGCGCTCTTCGAGAACGCGCACGGCTTCAATGGTGGTGCCGCCCGGTGAACACACCATGTCTTTCAGTTCGCCTGGATGTTTACCTGTTTCCAGCACCATTTTGGCGGAGCCCATTACCGCCTGCGCGGCAAATTTGTAAGCCTGCGCGCGCGGCATCCCGCCGAGCACGGCGGCATCAGCCATCGCTTCAATAAACATGAACACATACGCAGGCGCGGAACCGCTGACGCCCACCACCGGATGGATCATCGATTCGGCAATCACTTCTGCTTCGCCAAAGCAGCGGAAAATGTTCAGCACATCCGCCACGTCTTCTGCTGTCACCAGCGCGTTAGGCGTCACGGAGGTCATTCCCGCATTGACCAGCGACGGCGTGTTTGGCATCGCGCGGACAATTTTTCGGTCGTGGCCCAGGGCGCGTGCCAGCTGATCGAGCGTCACGCCTGCCGCAATGGAGACCACCAGCGTGTCTTTGTTCAGGCTGGAGGTGATGTCGCTCAGCACTTTGATCATGATGTTAGGTTTAACGGCGCCAAAGACGATGTCGGCAATCTGTGCGACATCCTGTGCGCTTTCGGCAGCATTAATGCCGTATTCATCATGCAGCGCGGCAACTTTATCCGGTGACGGGGTATAGACCCAAATCTGCCCTGGCAATACCTGGCCGCTGGCAATCAGACCGCCGAGAATGGCTTTTCCCATATTGCCGCAGCCGATAAAACCGATTTTTTTGTCCATCACGTCTCTCCGTTATTATCCGTTGTGAGTTCTGATTTATAGCTTAACAACGAAAAGCAGGCGACAATAGCCACCAATGTCATCCAGGGGAGAAACTATGGCGATTTGGGTGGATGCGGATGCGTGTCCGAATGTCATTAAAGAGATTTTATTCCGCGCGGCTGAGCGCGTGCAGATGCCGCTAACGCTGGTGGCAAACCAGAATCTGCGTATTCCGCCGTCGAAATTTATCCGTTCAATGCGCGTTCCGGCCGGGTTTGACGTGGCGGATAACGAAATTGTGCGCCTGTGCAGCCCCGAGGATTTGGTGATTACTGCCGATATTCCTCTGGCGGCAGAGGTGTTGGAGAAGGGCGCAGCGGCGCTGAATCCGCGCGGTGAACGCTACTCACCGGCGACGATCCGCCAAAAACTGACCATGCGTGATTTTATGGATACCCTGCGGGCCAGCGGTGTGCAGACCGGTGGGCCGGATTCGCTCTTGCAGCGTGACCGCCAGCAGTTCGCCGCGGAGCTGGATAAATGGCTGCTGGAAGTGAAGCGCCGTACTGCGTAATGATAAGCATTGCTGTTTTGTGATATAGTGTGGCAACCGCAGGGTTGTCATCGCCTGGTGCTTTACAGTAAAGTTGACGTACCCGCTCATGCAATAATTTCTTTACAGAGAACAAGCGTTAAAAGCACGCCAGACGCTCTCTGTCATACAAACATAATCTTGTTGTAATCCTATTTTTACAGTTACCTTGCGTACTAGTTTAATGGTATTATTGCTCGTTTTTCGACATTACACACCGCAACCATGCGGTATCAAGGGGAACACCTGGCTATGACCCAACCCATCTTTTTAGTTGGCCCCCGTGGCTGTGGTAAAACGACTGTCGGCCTTGAACTGGCGCGTGTCAGTCAGAGCCAGTTTGTCGATACCGATCACTGGCTGCAAACTCAGGCCCGCCAGACCATTGCCGAGATTGTCGAAAAAGAAGGCTGGGAAAGTTTCCGCGCGCGTGAAAGCGACACGCTGGAAGCGGTAACCGCACCGTCGACCATCATTGCTACCGGCGGCGGCATTATCCTCGCAGAGCGTAATCGCCAGTTTATGCGCGAGAAAGGGATTGTGATTTACCTGTGCGCGCCCGTGTCTACGCTGGTGGAGCGCCTGGAAGCATTTCCGGAAGAGGGGCAACGCCCGACGCTGACCGGGAAACCAATCAGCGAAGAGGTGAGCGAGATCCTCGCCGAACGCGACGCCCTGTATCGCGAAGCGGCGCACCACGTGATCGACGCCGCACAGTCGCCGGAACAGGTCGTAAATCAGATTGTTACCGCCCTGCGTTTGGCTTGCGCCAGCTAGCAGGCGTCTATACTCATAGTTTAGCCGTTAAAAAAGGATGAACTATGCCAACCAGACCGCCATACCCACGTGAAGCGCGCATTGTCACTATTGAAAAAGGCACCGGTGCCCAAACCGTGACCTGGTATCAACTGCGTGCGGACCACCCAAAGCCGGACTCCCTGATCAGCGAACATGAAACTGAGCAGGAAGCGCTGGATGCCAAGCGCCGCTACGAAGATCCTGAAAAGTCCTGATACAAATCTGAAATCGATAACAACCGTGCCTGAATCACACTTTTAACTCAGCGTGAATGTTAAGTGGGGGTTAATATTTAGTTATTACAGTGAGATTCAGACCGGGCGTTGGATCTTTACATTTCGGTGTAGGGATATGCTGCTACGCTTTTGACCTGTTTAAGCTGAAACAAGAACCGCGCAGCGTATTGAGCTTGTGCCTGTATTATCGCAATGGTAGTGAAGAAAGGCGAAAACGATGAAGGCAACATTGGCGATCCTCACCATCGGGGTGGTCCCTGTCAGCGAAGTGTTACCGCTCTTAACTGAGCATGTCTCCGAACAGCAAATCACCCATCTTAGCCTGCTCGGCAAGATGAGTCGGGAAGAGGTCATGGAAGACTACGCACCTGCAGATAATGAGGTGACCCTGCCGACATTGTTAAGCGACGGTAAACTCGCGCATGTTTCACATCACAAAATCGAGCGTGCTTTACAGGGCGTGATCGAAGTGCTCGATAATCAAGGATATGACGTCATCCTGTTAATGAGCACCGCCCCGATTTCGGGTCTTATGGCGCGAAACGCTATCCTCCTTGAACCGATGCGGATTATCCCTCCGCTGGTGGCCTCGATTGTCGACGGGCATCAGGTCGGGGTAATTGTGCCGATTGCAGAGCTGCTGGAGAACCAGATAGCGAAGTGGAAAGTCCTGCAAAAACCGCCGCTGTTTGCGCTGGCAAACCCGATCTGGGATAGCGAAGCCAAACTGATATCGGCAGGACGTGAACTGCTGGAGCAGGGCGCCGACGTTTTGATGCTCGATTGTCTCGGTTTTCATCAGCGACATCGTGATTTGCTGCAAAAAGCCCTCGATGTACCGGTGCTGCTCTCAAACGTTCTGGTAACCCGTCTGGCGTCTGAATTACTGGCCTGATGATTTTGCGTGACAGGCACGGAGGATGGCCCCTATAGTGGATTTTTATCCAAAGACATAAGGGCCAGTTCATGCTTTCGAGTAACGAATACTTTTCCGGTAAAGTGAAATCCATTGGTTTTACCAGCAGCAGTACTGGCCGTGCCAGTGTGGGCGTTATGGCTGAAGGGGAATATACCTTTGGTACCGCAGAGCCTGAAGAGATGACGGTGATTAGCGGCGCGCTGAACGTGCTGTTGCCTGGCGAAACCGAATGGAAGGCGTACACCGCCGGAGAAGTCTTCAACGTCCCTGGCCACAGCGAGTTCAACCTGCAGGTTGCAGAGCCAACCTCTTATCTGTGCCGTTATCTGAAATAAAAAAAAGGCCGGGTAGCGTTGACGCTGACCCGGCCTGCTTTTCTGATTTGAGAATTTAGCGCTGCGCTTCGCCGCCTAAACCTTCCACCAGATTCTGAATCAATGCCGCCAGCTCACCCGTCATCAGGATAAAGTCCGCATCAAAACGCTGGGCGAAATCTTCACGATCGATATCTTCGTTTTGATCGCGCAACTCATCGCAGAACTTCAGACGCTTAATCGAGCCATCGTCGCACATCACGAACTGAATGCGCTGCTGCCAGTCGAGAGCCAGCTTGGTCACCAGTTTGCCGGCTTCGATATGGACTGCGATTTCGTCGCAGACCAGATCCTGCTTCTTCGCCCGGATCACGCCGCCATCTTCGAGGATCGCTTTTAGCTCGGCTTCGTCCAGCAGCTGGAAACCTTGCGCCGCGCTGCCGCTGCGAACCCATTCGGTGAGGGTCAGTTCAATCGGATTTTCCATCGCCAGCGGAACCACCGGCAGCGAGCCCAGGCTCTTACGCAGCAGAGCCAGCGTATCTTCTGCTTTCTTGGCGCTGGCGCAGTCCACCATGATCAGACCGTTCACGGTGTCGATCCACATCATGGTCTGGCTGAATCGGCTAAAGGCGCGAGGCAGCAGGGAGTGCAGCACTTCATCCTTCAGGGAATCTTTTTCCGTTTTTTTCAGCTTGCGGCCCTGTTCGGCCTCCAGCTTGAAGATCTTCGCTTCCAGCGCCTGCTTCACCACCGGTGACGGCAGGATTTTCTGTTCCTGGCGCGCGCAAAGAATGATTTGACCATTGGTTGTCGAGTGGGTCAGCGCATCGCTTTGAGAACCCATCGGAGAAACCCAACCGGTTTTTGCCATATCCTGGCTACCGCATGGGGTAAAGGTGTAAGCGGCTAACTGTTTTTCCATCTCTTCCGCACGCAGCGAAACGTCGCGGCTGAGACGGTAAACCATCAAATTTTTGAACCACAGCATGATAATTTCCACGGCCTTGTCGTTAAATCAGCGGGCATGATAACGAATTGTGGCAGTGCTTGCATTGCTAATCGGGTAGCCTGCTTCTACTCTGTTGATAATCAAAATAATGAGGAGAGTCCAGTGCGTATTGGTATTGATTTGGGCGGCACCAAAACAGAAGTCATTGCGCTGAGCGATCGCGGCGAGCAGCTCTTTAGACATCGTCTTCCGACGCCACGTGACGACTACCAGCAGACTATCGAAACCATCGCACAGCTGGTGGAAATGGCCGAAAAGACCACAGGGCAGACCGGCTCGGTTGGGATGGGGATTCCAGGCTCGATTTCGCCTTACACGGGCGTGGTAAAAAATGCGAACTCCACATGGCTCAACGGTCAGCCGTTTGATAAAGATCTGAGCGCGCGCCTGAACCGCGAAGTGCGGCTGGCAAATGACGCCAACTGCCTTGCTGTCTCCGAAGCGATTGACGGCGCGGCGGCGGGCGCACAGACCGTGTTTGCGGTCATTATCGGCACCGGCTGCGGCGCAGGCGTGGCTTTCAATGGTCGCGCCCATATCGGCGGCAACGGGACGGCGGGCGAGTGGGGGCACAATCCGCTGCCGTGGATGGACGAAGACGAACTGAAATACCGCGCCGAAGTACCATGCTATTGCGGCAAACAGGGGTGTATCGAAACCTTCATCTCCGGGACCGGATTTGCCACCGACTATCGTCGTCTGAGCGGACAACCGCTCAAGGGCAACGAAATTATGCGTCTGGTAGAAGAACAGGATGCGGTGGCCGAACTGGCGCTGAGCCGCTATGAAATGCGCCTGGCGAAATCCCTGGCGCACGTGGTGAACATTCTCGACCCGGATGTGATCGTGCTGGGCGGCGGGATGAGCAACGTCGACCGTATCTACACCACGGTTCCGCAGCTGGTGAAGCAGTGGGTGTTCGGCGGTGAATGCGAAACGCCGATCCGCAAAGCGGTACACGGTGATTCCAGCGGCGTGCGCGGCGCGGCGTGGTTGTGGCCTAACTGATCGTCCATAGTATTCTGCTGTGAAAAAGCCTGATGTAAATGTCAGGCTTTTTATTTTATCAGGAATGATAAGCGTTGCTGATAAATAGGTTTACATGGACTGTGTGTTTACATCGATATTGCATTTAAAGAAGATGAAATAATCTTTGCAGTGAACAGTCGCGGTGCTGGTCACTAGCATGCTTTTCTGCGATGGATTAACCGGAATAGAAACGGATTTTGACGTGCCGATATTGACACAGCCTTGTAATAAGAAAGCGGCAATCACCAACGAAATACAACCTGTTTTTTTCATTATAAGCCTCTCAAAATCTCAGTACGTTTTGCCTGGTATTCTTTGGTACTAATAAGTTTCTGAGACTTTAACTTATCCAGTTCTTCCAGTCGGGTTGCCACGGTTTCGTTGGCGGCAGGTGCTGGCGCTGCAACGGATGCCGTTGCGGGCACATTTTCCATCACCCCAACCGGCGTCATTTCTAGATTCACTTTGCAGGTGATAATAAACAGAATATCTTTGCAGCGTGCGGTGGCATTAGTATCAACAACAATATGATCGGCGCCGGGTTGTGGTGTGACCTGAATAGTTTTAGTGGTGGATACCGTTGCACAACCCGCCAGAGCAATCGGTAATAACACAGGAAGCAAATAGCGCATAAAGCCCTCAGTCAAATGTTGCTCCCGACCAGTGAATAATATCCACTGACCTGAATAAGCCAGATAATAAGAAACAAGAAATCAACCACAACGGAACGGTGGGTAATATGCGAGTTAGAAATATCTTATGGGAGCGAAAAACGTCGCCATAGGGTAAGTAATATTGAAAATGGATTTTTGATCACCGTCACACTTTTTGCGATTTGTCATCCCCTGACATAAAAGAATGGGGGCCGGAAAGCCCCCATTGATCGCGCTTACTCCACCGCAAAGGCTCTGTCTAACTTGCTGTAGCCCAGCCCGTTAATTTTCTTCACTTTGATCTGCACCGGTATGCGCTCTTTCATCGCCTCGACATGGCTGATGACGCCGATGGTTTTGCCCGTGGCGTTCAGGGCATCGAGCGCATCGAGCGCCGTATCCAGCGTTTCGCTGTCCAGCGTACCAAAGCCCTCATCAAGGAACAGGGAATCTATTCGCGTTTTATGGCTCACCAGATCTGACAGCGCCAGCGCCAGCGCAAGGCTTACCAGGAAACTCTCCCCGCCGGAGAGGGTGCGCGTATCGCGCACGGCGTCGGCCTGCCAGGTATCGACCACTTCCAGCTCCAGCGCATCGCTGGCCTTGCGTTGCAGCAGATAGCGCCCGTGCAGGCGGTTGAGCTGCTGGTTGGCCAGCCACACCAGATTGTCGAGGGTCAACCCCTGGGCAAATTTACGGAACCGGTCGCCGGTACTGGAACCGATCAGCGCGTTCAGATATCCCCAGTCATCCGCAAGACGCGCGGCCTCTTCAATCTGCTGCATCAAGCCCTGCTGATGAAGACGGTTATCGCTGTCCTGCTTCAGCTGCTGGCGGATCTCGCCCTGACGCGTCGTATTTTCGCGTAGCTGCTGTGCCAGTTGCTGTAATTGCGCCTGCAATGCCTGTACGTCCAAATCCTCCGGCAGCGCTTCCGGTTGCTTTTCCATATGCTCCAGACGCTGCTGATCCGCCTGTAAGGCCAGCGCAGAGGATTGCTGGAGCTGTTGTTCCAGCGTGTGTTTCAGCTGTTCCAGCTTGCGCACGGTATCGCCATCAAGCAGTGCGGAAAGGAACGCGGCTTCACTGGCAAAACTGCTCTCCTGAAGCGCAGTAGCAAACTGGGTTTGCAGCTGTGCCAGACGCTCGCGATCGCTCTGCTCCTGCTGTTGCAGGGTGGCGAGCTGGCTTTGCAGGGAGATGCAGTCGTTGTGAATATCGCGCCAGTTGTCGGGGACCGGCTCGTCCGCCGTTTCATCTTCGGATGCGGGCAGCGTGTCGAGAAGCGGCATCAGGGCGTTCATTTGTTCCTGAAGGGCCGTGAGCTGCTTCTGTTTTTCCTGCCACTCATTCGATTCGGTTTCACGCAGTGCCAGCCACGCGCTCTCTTCGCCCTCTTGCGGCGCGGTGAGAGCGAGCGGCATTAATGCGCTCAGCAAGGTCTGGCGCTGGGTATCAACCTGCTGCTGAATCTGGTGAATCTGCTGTTCCAGTTCGTTGAGCTGATTCTGCAAGGCCAGGCGTTGGCTGAGCTGATACAGCTGGCGCTCGTACTGCTCCTGCTCCTCCAGCCAGGGGGCAATATCTTCCTGAATGTTCAGGCTCGCCTTCAGTGACGCGCACACCGACTGCCACTCCTGTGTGAGCGCTTGCTCCTCCTGACTGATCGTCAGGGTCTCTGCGATTTCGCGCTCACGCTGGTCTATCAGCGCTTTCAGCTGTCCGCGCAGCAACAGTCCCTCTTCTTCAAGCCGTTTCACTTCGGCGTGCAGTTCATCGCGGCGACGTTGGTTAGCGCTAACCTCCAGCGCCTGATACTGCGCCACGGCAGGATGTTCGGTTGCACCGCACAGCGGGCAGGGTTTACCCGCCTCGAGGCTGGCGCGGTGCGCCTCCAGACCCTTGATTAGCGCTTCCTGTTCGCACAGGGTTTTCAAATCCAGATAGTGCTGGTTTTTCTCTTTGTACTGCTGGCGTCGCGCAGCCAGGGTTTGATCAAGCGTGGCCTGCGCGGCCAGGTCTTTTTCCTGCGTTGCCCGCATCTGTAACAGCCGTTTTTGCAGCGGCTGATAGCGGGCATGCAGTGTGGCGAGACGCTGACGCGTCGGGCGATACTGGACCTGATGCTCTAACGCCTGCGCGGTCTCTTCTGCGGATAGCGTCAGTGAAGTGAGCGGCAGCGCGGCCAGTTTTTGTTGCAGTTCAGTCAGACGCTTACCCAGCGCCACTGCCTGAGATTTATCCCGCTGCTGCTGGGTAAATAACGCACGCCAGCCGCCAATGTGCTGGCTCAACAGCCCGAAGTGGCTGTGTTCGTCGATCCAGCTGGCGAGCGATTTGTGCTGTGACTGGAGCCGCTCTGCCTCACGCATTGCGCCGTTACGGATCCGTGCCCGCTGCCCCTTGCGTGAAAGTAAGCGAGTATTTACTTCGGCAATCTGCTGCTGCGTGAGGGCGAGCGTTGACGCCTGCTCCTGCTGACGGTCCCAGAGCGGGCGCAGCGCCAGCGCAGGTTGTGCCTGCTGCAGTTTAAGCAGTTCCGGTTGGGCGTCGGCCTGTGCCTGTAACGCCTGTTGATGTGCCGATTGCGCACGTAGCTGTTCACGCGCCAGCTCTTCGCTGCGCACCAGCCACTGATGTTGTGCCTGGCGGTTTTGCTGTTCACTGAGCAGCGTTTTTTCTTCGTCAGTCAGTGCTTGCAAACCCTGATGGAGCTGCTGTTGCTGTTCTTCGCTCAGTAGCACCACGCCTGCCGCCTGCGCTTCGCGCATCTCCAGCTCGGTTCTTGCCGTTTTGTGTTTTTCAAACACCATGGCGGAGATTTGGCCGTAGATCTCGGTGCCGGTCAGCTCTTCCAGCAGCTCGGCGCGCTCTTTGGGTTTTGCATTTAAAAACGCCGCGAACTGCCCCTGGGAAAGAAGCATCGAACGGGTGAAACGGCCATAATCCAGCCCGGTCAGGGAGGCGGTAAGATCGAGTTTATCTTTCACCTTATCGGCGAGAATTTTGCCGTCTTCGCACCGGGCAAGCTCCACGCGCGGTGCCTGTAAGTTCCCGTCCGGCTGGTTACGGGCGCGGTTCTGGCTCCAGAATGCGCGATAGGTCACGCCTTTCACTTCGAACTCCACTTCGGCGAGGCACTCCGCCGTGTCGCGGGTCATGAGATCGTTTTGCGATTGCGACACCGTGTTCAGACGCGGCGTCTCGTGGTACAGCGCCAGGCAGATGGCATCGAGCAGGGTCGTTTTACCCGCACCGGTCGCGCCCGTTATAGCAAACAGGCCGTTGCTGGCAAACGGCTCGGCGGTGAAGTCGATTTTCCACTCGCCCTTCAGGGAGTTGAGGTTTTTCAGACGCAGGCTGAGAATTTTCATGCGTTGTTTTCCTCGTCATGCAGCGCGTGCAGGGTCTGGGTAAAGAGTTCGTTGAGGCGCGTGCGCTGTGCGTCGTCCAGCGCTTCCTGCGCCAGGCGGCGCTCAAATACCTCTTCCACGTTTAATTCGCTGAGGGTTTCGCGCTGCGCGCTTAAGAGAATTTTCTCGCGCTGTTCGCGGCTGCGGCGTACCAGCAACACCTCAACCGGCAGATCGTCGGTCAGGGTCTGAATTTTGCGCTGCATGTCGTGCAGATATTCATCGGTGCTGATTTCAATATCCAGCCAGACGGGAGGCGACTGTTCCACGCCGCGCCACTGTTCAAGTTGCGCAGAAATGGCGGCCAGATCGCCTTTGAGCATCGCCAGCGGTTGTGTCACCGGTACGGTTAACGTCTCGACCGCGCTCAGTTTGCCCTCGGCAAAACTCACCAGATGCACGCTTTTGCCTTTGCCGGTTTCATCAAAGCTGAGGGAGATCGGTGAGCCGCAGTAGCGGATATGCTCGCAGCCGCCAATGATCTGCGCGCGGTGAATGTGACCGAGCGCGATGTAATCCGCTGGCGGGAAATTCTGCGCCGGGAACGCATCCAGCGTACCAATATAAATTTCGCGTACCGCGTCACTTTTGCTGGCACCGACGGTGGTCAGATGCCCTGTAGCAATGACCGGCAGCGGCGCATCACCGCGCAGCGCACAGGCCTCGGCGTACTGCTGGTGATAATAGTCCGTGATGGCCTGCAGCAGATGCTGCTGTTTTTCGCCGCCGGAAAGCCCCGCCTGGCTCTGAACAATGTCACGCGGGCGTAAAAAAGGAATCGGGCAAAGCACGGCACCCGGCGTTCCGTCGCGTTTTTTGAGGATTTGCGGGGCATGTCCGGCGTTTGCCACTACAGTGGTATTCAGAAACGCAAGAATATCGCGGGATTCGTTGAGCGTGGCGACGGAATCGTGGTTGCCCGCGACGATCACCAGATGGCAGCCTGTTTGCTGCAGATTGACCACGAAGCGGTTATACAGCTCACGCGCATAGCTCGGCGGCGAGCCGGTATCAAAAATGTCCCCGGCAACGATGATCGCGTCCACCTCCTGCGACTGCGCCGTCTCCAGCAGCCAGTTCAGGAACGCTTCATGTTCGTCGGCGCGACTTTTGCTGTAAAAATTTTGCCCCAGATGCCAGTCCGAGGTGTGGAGTATGCGCATAACAGTTCCATGGCAAAAAAGGGTGAAGGGGATTATAAGCTTTCAGGGGCTGGAAAATAACCGCTGTAATAAAACAACAGTTTGCCATTCATGGTGGTAATGTTTTTCATAAATCTGTCATAAATCTGACGCATAATGGCGCCGCATTACAAACTGATACTTTAATAAGACAGGGCAAAGTATGGCGAGACGTATTCTGGTCGTAGAAGATGAAGCTCCGATTCGCGAAATGGTGTGCTTCGTGCTCGAACAAAATGGCTTCCAGCCGGTTGAGGCGGAAGATTATGACAGCGCGGTGAATCAACTCAACGAACCCTGGCCCGATTTGATTCTGCTTGACTGGATGTTGCCCGGCGGTTCTGGCCTGCAATTTATCAAGCACATTAAACGCGAAGCGATGACCCGCGATATCCCGGTGGTAATGTTGACGGCGCGCGGTGAAGAGGAAGATCGCGTGCGCGGTCTTGAGACCGGCGCGGATGATTACATCACCAAGCCGTTCTCGCCGAAAGAGCTGGTGGCGCGTATCAAAGCCGTCATGCGCCGTATTTCGCCGATGGCGGTGGAAGAGGTGATCGAAATGCAGGGGTTAAGCCTCGACCCGACCTCACATCGCGTGATGACCGGCGAAAACCCGCTGGATATGGGCCCGACAGAATTCAAACTTTTGCACTTCTTTATGACTCACCCGGAACGCGTCTACAGCCGTGAACAGTTGCTGAATAACGTCTGGGGGACTAACGTCTATGTCGAAGACAGGACGGTCGATGTCCACATTCGCCGCTTGCGTAAAGCGCTGGAACACAGCGGCCACGATCGTATGGTGCAGACGGTCCGCGGTACGGGTTATCGTTTTTCGACCCGTTTCTGAACAATGACAGGAGTGTGACGCGTGCTGGAACGTCTGTCATGGAAAAGGCTCGTTTTTGAACTGATCTTATGTTGTATTCCCGCCGCCATTCTGGGGGCGATTTTTGGTTATCTGCCGTGGTTTTTACTGGCGGCAGTGACCGGCCTGCTGGTCTGGCATTTCTGGAATTTACTGCGTCTCTCCTGGTGGCTGTGGGTCGATCGCAGCATGACGCCACCGCCCGGTAGCGGCAGCTGGGAGCCGTTGCTTTACGGCTTGCATCAGATGCAGATGCGAAATAAAAAGCGCCGTCGTGAGCTTGGAAGCCTGATCAAACGCTTTCGCAGCGGCGCCGAATCGCTGCCGGATGCGGTGATTTTGACCACCGAAGAAGGGACGATGTTCTGGTGTAATGGCCTGGCACAACAGCTGCTGGGGCTGCGCTGGCCGGACGATAACGGCCAGAATATCCTTAACCTCCTGCGTTATCCTGAATTCACCCTTTATTTGAAAAAACGCGACTTTACCCGCCCGCATAATCTGGTGCTGAACAATGGCCGTCATCTTGAGTTTCGCGTGATGCCGTACAGCGATCAGCAGTGGCTGATGGTGGCGCGCGATGTGACCCAGATGCACCAGCTCGAAGGGGCGCGGCGTAACTTCTTTGCTAACGTCAGCCACGAGCTGCGCACGCCGCTGACGGTGCTGCAGGGGTATCTGGAGATGATGCAGGAGCAGACGCTGGAGGGGGCGCCGCGGGAGAAAGCGCTGCACACCATGCGCGAGCAAACGCATCGCATGGAAGGGCTGGTGAAGCAACTGCTTACCCTGTCAAAAATTGAAGCGGCACCGACGCTGGCGATGAATGAAACCATCGACGTGCCGATGATGCTGCGGGTGGTTGAGCGGGAAGCCCAGACCCTGAGCCACAAAAGGCATCAGTTCACTTTTGAGCTGGACAGCAGTCTGAAGGTGCTCGGCAGCGAGGACGAACTGCGCAGCGCGATTTCAAACCTGGTCTATAACGCGGTGAACCATACGCCAGAGGGCACGCAGATTATTGTGCGCTGGCAGCGCGTCCCGACCGGGGCAGAGTTTAGCGTGGAGGACAACGGGCCGGGGATTGGACCGGAGCATATTCCGCGTCTGACCGAGCGTTTCTATCGCGTGGATAAAGCGCGTTCGCGGCAGACCGGCGGCAGCGGGCTGGGGCTGGCGATTGTTAAGCACGCCGTGAATCACCACGACAGCCGCCTTGATATTCAGAGTACGCCGGGCAAAGGCACGCGCTTCAGTTTTGTTATCCCGGAACGTTTAATTGCCAAAAAAAGTGCCTGACAGCGTGTGTGTCAGCCCTCCTTTCCACAGGCCAGCGTATGCTGGCCTGTTTGCTTTGCAGTCAAGCGAAACGTGAATGAATTTTATACGGCTGTTGCTTTTTTGTTCGCATGATTAGCCATGAGTTTTTCTTAACCTTAGAGGATTGTTCTGGTCTGAATTTTCATGCTGGCATATTGTTCTGGTTTTCAGATCCCTCCTTGCCTTTAAACGTTATAAGCGTTTAAATTGCGCCCCATATACTGTCATACCGACTGTATTTACGTGGTAAATCGAAAAACTATTCTTCGCCACGGCATGACGGGAGCATATCCCGCTGAAATTGAGTAAATTTTCCGCTGTATCGTCCCCTTTGGGATGGCGAAAATCTCAACGTTTTCAACACCACATCCACAGGCAGTAAGGTTCTATGACCCATCATTTAAAATCGCGTGACATCATCGCGCTGGGCTTTATGACTTTTGCGCTGTTCGTCGGCGCAGGTAACATCATTTTTCCTCCTATGGTTGGCCTGCAGGCGGGTGAACACGTCTG
Source organism: Lelliottia sp. WB101 (assembly GCF_003051885.1). Classification (NCBI taxonomy): domain Bacteria; kingdom Pseudomonadati; phylum Pseudomonadota; class Gammaproteobacteria; order Enterobacterales; family Enterobacteriaceae; genus Lelliottia; species Lelliottia sp. WB101. The sequence continues at coordinate 4,513,944 of NZ_CP028520.1, read as the reverse complement.
GACAGCGGCGATTGGCTTCCTGATTACTGCGGTTGGGCTTCCGGTTCTGACCGTGATCGCGCTGGCGAAAGTTGGCGGCGGCGTGGACAGCCTCAGCACCCCGATCGGTAAAGTGGCGGGCGTTCTGCTGGCAACCGTGTGCTATCTGGCGGTGGGTCCACTGTTTGCGACCCCGCGTACTGCAACGGTCTCCTTCGAAGTGGGGATTGCCCCCTGACCGGTGACGGCGCTCTGCCGCTGCTGATTTACAGCCTGGTCTACTTTGCGCTGGTGATTTTGGTCTCCCTCTATCCGGGCAAACTGCTGGATACCGTGGGTAACTTCCTCGCGCCAATGAAAATTCTGGCGCTGATCGTGCTGGCCGTTGCGGCCATCATGTGGCCCGCAGGCCCGATCAGCGAGTCGCTGGACGCCTACAAAACGGCGGCCTTCTCCAACGGCTTTGTGAACGGCTATCTGACCATGGACACCATGGGCGCGATGGTCTTTGGTATCGTCATCGTTAACGCCGCGCGCTCTCGCGGTGTGACCGAAGCGCGTCTGCTGACCCGCTACACCATCTGGGCTGGCCTGATGGCGGGCGTCGGTTTGACGCTGCTGTATCTGGCGCTGTTCCGTCTGGGCTCTGATAGCGCGACGCTGGTCGATCAAAACGCGAACGGTGCGGCGATCCTCCATGCCTACGTTCAGCACACCTTTGGCGGAGCGGGTAGCTTCCTGCTGGCGGTACTGATTTTCCTGGCCTGTCTGGTGACGGCTGTTGGCCTGACCTGCGCCTGTGCAGAGTTCTTCGCCCAGTATATTCCGCTGTCCTACCGCACCCTGGTGTTCATCCTCGGCGGCTTCTCAATGGCGGTTTCTAACCTTGGTCTGAGCCACCTGATTCAGGTCTCCATTCCTGTGCTGACCGCGATTTATCCGCCGTGTATCGTGCTGGTGGTGCTGAGCTTTACCCGTCCCTGGTGGAACAATTCGTCGCGAATTATTGCCCCAACGATGTTTATCAGCCTGCTTTTTGGTATCCTTGACGGGATTAAAGCATCCGCATTCGGTGGGATCCTGCCAGCCTGGACACAGCGTCTGCCGCTGTCAGAGCAAGGCCTGGCCTGGTTAATGCCGACCGTTGTCGCACTGGTTCTGGCTATTATCTGGGACCGTGCAGCAGGGCGTCAGGTGACTTCCAGCGCGCATTAATCAACGACAAATTGTTTAACCACGGGGCTTATGGCCCCGTGGTTTTTTGTTTTTTTCGAGTTGAATGGCAAGATTTAAATGGAAAGCACGAACAAACTCAAACGTGGGCTAAGTACCCGCCACATTCGTTTCATGGCGCTTGGCTCGGCAATCGGGACAGGCCTTTTTTATGGCTCGGCAGATGCCATCAAAATGGCCGGACCCAGCGTGCTGCTGGCGTACATTATCGGCGGCGTCGCGGCCTATATCATCATGCGCGCGCTGGGTGAAATGTCGGTACACAATCCGTCAGCCAGCTCTTTCTCGCGCTATGCCCAGGAAAACCTCGGCCCGCTGGCGGGCTACATTACCGGCTGGACCTACTGTTTCGAAATCCTGATCGTGGCGATAGCCGACGTGACGGCGTTCGGCATCTATATGGGCGTCTGGTTCCCGCTGGTGCCGCACTGGATCTGGGTGCTGAGCGTGGTGCTGATCATCTGCGCCATCAACCTGATGAGCGTGAAGGTCTTCGGTGAGCTGGAGTTCTGGTTCTCCTTCTTCAAAGTGGCGACGATTATCATCATGATTGTGGCGGGCTTTGGTATCATCATCTGGGGGATTGGCAACGGCGGGCAACCGACCGGCATCCACAACCTCTGGAGTAACGGCGGGTTCTTCAGCAACGGCTGGCTGGGGATGGTGATGTCGCTGCAGATGGTGATGTTTGCCTATGGCGGTATCGAAATTATCGGTATCACCGCGGGTGAGGCCAAAGATCCGGAGAAATCCATTCCGCGCGCCATCAACTCGGTGCCGATGCGTATCCTGGTGTTCTACGTGGGCACGCTGTTTGTGATTATGTCCATCTATCCATGGAATCAGGTCGGGACTAACGGCAGTCCGTTTGTGCTGACCTTCCAGCACCTGGGCATCGCCTTTGCCGCCAGTATCCTGAACTTTGTCGTGCTCACGGCGTCGTTCTCCGCCATTAACAGCGACGTTTTCGGCGTAGGGCGTATGCTGCACGGCATGGTAGAGCAGGGCAACGCGCCGAAAGTGTTTGCGAAAACCTCTCGTCGCGGCACGCCGTGGGTCACGGTGATGGTGATGACCGTCGCACTGCTGCTCTCGGTCTATCTGAACTACATCATGCCTGAAAACGTCTTCCTGGTGATTGCGTCTCTGGCGACCTTTGCGACGGTCTGGGTGTGGATCATGATTCTGATTTCGCAGATTGCGTTCCGCCGCCGTCTGCCACCGGAAGAGGTGAAAGCGCTGAAATTTAAAGTGCCGGGCGGCGTCGCGACCACGGTCGTTGGCCTGATTTTCCTGGTCTTTATCATCGGGCTGATTGGCTATCACCCGGACACCCGTATCTCCCTGTACGTGGGCTTTGCGTGGATTGTTCTGCTGCTGGTGGGATGGGCGTTTAAACGCCGCCGCGAGCGCCAGCTGGCCGAAGCGCAGTAACATAAAAATGCCGGGTGGCGCTCTGCTTACCCGGCAAACATGCTTTTCGCGATAAAACGCCTCCTCCCTCCACCTCCTCCCCCAATAAACCTTTTCATGATGAGTTATCCTCCACTACGCTGTGGCAAGGTGGCCTCAATTTCATCAAAGGGGATACGTGATGTTGAACGCCTGGCACCTTCCGGTTGCCCCATTTGTTAAGCAAAACAAAGACAACTTAGTGATTACGCTGTGGCTGACGGGAGAAAATCAGCCGGAGCGCGTCATGCTGCGCGCCGAAGTGGATAACGAAGAGACGGCGCTGTCTATGCATAAACAGCGCACGCAGCCGCAGCCGGGCGTCACCGCCTGGCGAGCCACCATTGATCTGTCCCAGGGCCAGCCGCGCCGTCGCTACAGCTTTAAGCTGCTGTGGAACAACCGCCAGCTGTGGTTCACCCCGCAGGGCTTTAGCCGTTTCCCACCCGCACGGCTGGAGCAGTTTGCCGTCGATTACCCGGACACCGGCCCGCACTGGGTGTACGACCAGGTCTTCTACCAGATCTTCCCTGACCGCTTTGCCCGCAGCCAGCAGCGCACGGCCGATCAGGATCAGGTCTATTTCCACCATGCGGCGGGCCACGACATTATCCGTAAAACCTGGGATGAGCCGCTGACAGCGCAGGCCGGCGGATCGACGTTTTACGGCGGCGATCTGGACGGGATCAGTGAAAAACTGCCGTACCTGAAAAAACTGGGGGTAACGGCGCTCTACCTCAATCCGGTGTTTAAAGCCCCGAGCGTGCATAAATACGATACGGAAGATTATCGCCACGTCGACGAGCAGTTTGGCGGCGACGAGGCGCTGCTGCGCCTGCGGGAGAACACGCACCGTGAAGGGATGCGCCTGATTCTCGACGGCGTGTTTAACCACAGCGGGGATTCCCACGCCTGGTTTGACCGCCACAATCGCGCCACGGGCGGCGCCTGTCACAATCCGGAATCTGCCCAGCGCGACTGGTACAGTTTTAACGAAGAGGGGCGGGCGCTCGACTGGCTGGGCTATCCGAGCCTGCCGAAACTCGATTTTCAGTCCCCGACGCTGGTTGACGAAATCTACGGCGGCGAAGACAGCATCGTGCGCCACTGGCTTAAAGCGCCGTGGAACATGGACGGCTGGCGTCTGGACGTGGTACATATGCTTGGTGAAGCGGGCGGCGCGCGGAACAATCTTCAGCACGTAACCGGCATTACCCAGGCGGCTAAGGCCGCGCAGCCTGAGGCCTTTGTGTTTGGCGAGCATTTTGGCGATGCGCGCCAGTGGTTACAGGCCGATGCGGAAGACGCGGCGATGAACTACCGTGGATTTACCTTCCCGGTATGGGGATTCCTCGCCAATACCGATATCTCTTACGATCCGCAGCACATCGATGCCCAGACCTGCATGGCGTGGATGAATAACTATCGCGCTAGCCTGTCCCATCAGCAGCAGCTGCGGATGTTCAATCAGCTCGACAGCCACGATACCGCGCGCTTTAAATCCCTGTTAGGTAAAGATGTGGCGCGCCTGCCGCTGGCGGTCACTTGGCTCTTTACCTGGCCGGGTGTGCCGTGCATCTACTACGGCGATGAAGTGGGGCTGGATGGCAACAACGATCCGTTCTGCCGCAAAACCTTCCCGTGGGAGAGTGAGAAACAGGACAAAAACCTGCTGGCGCTCTATCAGCGCCTGGCGAAACTGCGTAAACACAGCCAGGCGCTGCGCTACGGCGGCTGTCAGGTGGTCTATGCCCATGACAACGTGGTGGTGTTTGTCCGCGTCTATAACCAGCAGCGCGTGCTGGTGGCGATTAACCGCGGAGAGGCCTGTGAAGTGGTGCTGGACGACTCTCCGTTGCTCAATCTCCAGACCTGGTTACTGAAAGAGGGCAAAGGAGATATCCAGGAGGGCGTGCTGTCTCTGCCTGCCATTTCTGCCACGGTCTGGTTCGGTAATTAGCCCCTTTCTGCAACGGGCATACGCTGCCCGTTGCAGAATATTCCCCAAAGTCGTTCGGTTAAATTAAACAGAGCGGACAAATATCTTTAATATCCCGTCAATCAATTCTCGCTATACTCAATTTGCTTTATCAGTCAGGGCCCGACCACATATCGCACACATTTAGTTTTCTTTTAACGTATTGATTAAAAGGTACATTTATGTCTATCCGCGAACTGATTGACCCATCAAACTCCACGCTTATTTTTATTGATCACCAGCCGCAAATGTCGTTTGGCGTGGCGAATATTGACCGCCAACTCCTTAAGAATAATACGGTTGCACTGGCGAAAGCGGGCAAAATATTTGATGTGCCGGTTATCTACACCTCGGTCGAAACTAAAAGTTTTAGCGGTTATATCTGGCCGGAATTACTGGCTGTTCACCCGGACGTGAAACCGATTGAACGCACCTCGATGAACTCCTGGGAAGATGATGCGTTTGTTGCGGCAGTCAAAGCAACGGGCCGCAAAAAACTCATCATCTCGGCCCTGTGGACCGAAGTGTGCCTGACTTTCCCGGCGCTGATGGCGCTGGATGAGGGCTTCGAAGTCTATGTGGTAACTGACACCTCGGGCGGCACTTCCGTCGATGCTCATGAGCGTGCTATCGACCGTATGGTGCAGGCCGGTGCCGTTCCGGTGACCTGGCAGCAGGTACTGCTGGAGTACCAGCGCGACTGGTCTCGCAAAGAGACTTACGACGCGGTAATGGATCTGGTGCGTGAGCACAGCGGAGCGTACGGGATGGGCGTCGATTATGCCTATACCCTGGTTCACGGCGCGCCTGAGCGTAAAGCGTAAATCCCTCCCGGCGGGTTGATTGAACCCGCCATTTTCATCAGACCTGGATACTCTCATGGCGCAAAATTCACATGTGACGCTGGTGATCACCCATACCCTGCTGGCCGGACAGGCGGCGCGATACGAACAGTGGCTGGGCAAAATCATGCCCGTGGCCGCAGAATTTCCCGGACACCTCGGCGCGAACGTGATTCGCCCGACGGAAGGGCAAGATCTGTGGACGGTCATTATCCGCTTCGACACCCTCGAACACCTCTATGCCTGGACGCAGTCCGATACCCGTTCAGTGCTGGTCAAAGAGATTGAACCGCTGCTGGCCGAAGGGGACAAAACGGAAGTGCGCACCGAGGCCGCGTTCTGGTTTACGCCGCCGGAGACGCATGTGCGCAAGCCGAAACAGTGGAAACAGTTTCTGATGACGCTGATGGTGATTTTCCCCAGCACGCTCGTCGTACCGCAACTGACCGGCGCGCTGCTTCCAGGCCTGAAAGGGTCTTTATTCCTGCATTTGCTTAACGATGCTTGTGTGGTCGCGCTGGTGGTCTGGTTGTGGATGCCCATCGTGACCCGCCTGTTCGCCGGATGGCTGAAAAAAGCCTGATTCGGCTCAAAGGAGTACGTTATGTCTCAAACTGCCACACTGATCTTAACCAAAGGTCAGATCCACACCCTTGATCGTGAAAATCCGCTCGCTGAGGCGGTGGCCATTGCCAACGGCAAGATCCTCGCCACCGGCAACCACGACCGGGTGATGAGTTACGCCACCGAAGGGACGCAAATAGTTGATCTGAAAGGGAGCACGGTGATCCCCGGTCTCAACGATTCGCACCTGCACCTGATTCGCGGCGGGCTGAACTACAACCTTGAGCTGCGCTGGGAAGGCGTGCCGTCGCTGGCCGATGCCCTGCGGATGCTGAAAGAGCAGGCCGATCGCACCCCGACGCCACAGTGGGTGCGCGTAGTGGGCGGCTGGAGCGAATTTCAGTTTGCCGAACGGCGAATGCCGACGATCCAGGAGCTGAACGACGCGGCGCCGGACACACCGGTGTTTGTGCTGCATCTCTACGATCGTGCGCTGCTGAATCGCGCGGCGCTGAAAGCTGTCGGCTACACCAAAGAGACGCCAAACCCGCCGGGTGGTGAAATCGTCCGTGATAATAACGGCAACCCCACCGGGATGCTGATCGCCAAACCGAACGCGATGATCCTCTATTCCACGCTAGCGAAAGGGCCAAAACTGCCGCTGGAACAGCAGGTGAACTCGACGCGCCAGTTTATGCGTGAGCTTAACCGCTTAGGGTTAACCAGCGCGATTGATGCGGGTGGCGGCTTCCAGAATTACCCGGAAGATTACGAAATCATCGAAGAGCTGCACGCCAAAGAGCAGATGACGATTCGCATCGCCTATAACCTCTTTACCCAGCGGCCAAAGCAGGAGCTGGAAGATTTCGAACGCTGGACCGATATGCTCAAACCGGGACAAGGCACCGATTTCTATCGCGCCAACGGAGCGGGGGAAATGCTGGTCTTCTCGGCGGCGGATTTTGAAGATTTCCTGCAGCCGCGCCCGGATCTGCCTGAGGGGATGGAAGACGAGCTGGAGCGCGTGGTGCGTCATCTGGTAGAGCAGCGCTGGCCGTTCCGTCTTCACGCCACCTATGACGAATCTATCAGCCGGATGCTGGACGTGTTCGAAAAGGTGAACCGCGACATACCGTTTAACGGCCTGCACTGGTTCTTCGATCACGCGGAAACCATCACTGAGCGTAACATTGAGCGCGTAAAAGCGCTGGGCGGCGGGATTGCGGTGCAGCATCGCATGGCGTTCCAGGGCGAGTATTTTGTCGATCGTTACGGCAAAGAGGCGGTGAAACACACGCCGCCGGTCGCGAAAATGCTGGAGCTGGACGTGCCCGTGGGCTTAGGCACCGACGCTACCCGTGTGGCGAGCTATAACCCGTGGACGGCGCTGTACTGGCTGGTCTCCGGTCGCACCGTGGGCGGGCTGTCGATGTATGACGACAGTAACCGTCTGCCGCGTGATATCGCACTGGAATTGTGGACGGCAGGCAGCGCGTGGTTCTCCAGCGAGCAGGGCAAGAAAGGCCGCATCGTGGCTGGGCAGCTTGCGGATCTGGTGGTGCTATCGAAAGACTACTTCAGCGTGCCGGAAGAGGAGATCAAGGGCATCGAGTCGGTGCTGACGGTAGTGGATGGCAAAGTGGTGTACGCCGCCGGACAGTTTAGTCCGCTGTCGCCGCCGCCGATCCCGGTTCTGCCGGAGTGGTCGCCAGTGGTAAAAGTGCCGGGGCATTATCGCTCAGCGCCGCCAGTGGCCTCAAATGTCGGAGCGGTTGTGCAGATGCATCAGTGCATCGGCAGCTGCGGAGTGCATGGGCACCAGCACGGGATTGCACGCCAGTCGGGTATTCCGGTATCGGATGACCAGGCTTTCTGGGGCGTACTGGGCTGCTCGTGTTTCGCGTTTTAACCTGATGATGAGGCCGGGTGGGGCGAAGCTCACTCCCGGAACAGGGTTAAGAGAAAACAAAAAGGCTCGCCTAAGCGAGCCTTTTTTATCATCCGTGCCGATTACAGGCTGGAGACGTTTTCAGTCAGGTATTTAGCCACGCCGTCTGGAGACGCGTTCATGCCTTCTTTACCTTTTTCCCACTGAGCCGGGCACACTTCGCCGTGCTCTTCGTGGAACTGCAGCGCGTCAACCATACGCAGCATTTCGTCGATGTTACGACCCAGTGGCAGATCGTTCACTACCTGGTGACGCACGATACCGTTCGCGTCGATCAGGAAGGAGCCGCGCAGTGCAACGCCAGCGTCCGGATGTTCGATACCGTAAGCCTGCTGGATTTCGCGTTTGATGTCCGCAACCATTGCGTATTTCACTGCACCGATGCCGCCTTTGTCGACAGGGGTGTTACGCCATGCGTTGTGTACAAATTCGGAGTCGAAGGAAACACCCACAACTTCAACGCCACGTTTCTGGAACTCTTCGTAACGTTTGTCGAATGCGATCAGTTCAGACGGGCAAACGAAAGTGAAGTCCATTGGCCAGAAGAACAGAACGGTAGGTTTACCGTTGGTGTGCTGTTTGAAATTGAAGTTTTCAACGATTTCACCGTTGCCGAGAACGGCTGCAGCTGTAAAATCCGGAGCCGGACGAGTGACCAGAACCATGTGATTCTCCTGTAGTAACTAAGGTTATTTGGAACGCAACGCGGGCCAGTATAGAGAGTGTTCAGCATTAAGACAAAGAGGCGCTGACAATCGTTCAGCCAGTTTTTACCTATCAATCACACTTCTATTAAAGTTGTTTGTTTTTCGCCTGCGCCATCATGCGCGGATAGAACTGCCAGAAACGGGTCTCCAGCGCGTCGTAATGGGTGTCCAGATCCTGCCAGGAGTCGCGCAAGGCATCCAGCCGCGGACGGCGGCTCGCCATACCGTTCAGTACGCGCTGAATAAATTCCATCTCGCTGTAACGCTCAAGCCAGCGTTCGGACCAAAGATAGTCGTTCAGATTGACAAAGCGCGGCGGCGAGTCCGGGAGAATGAGCGCCACCTGCGAATGGGCATAGCGAACAAATTCCGGCAGCGGCAGCTCGGGTGAGAGCTGCGACCAGTGGCGTGAGAGAAAGTGATCCCACATCACATCCAGCGTAATCGGCGCCACACGCCGGGTTTCAGGGCGAAACCACGCCTTCGCTTCTGTCACTTCCGGCAGGTTATCGGTCAACACATCGATGCGACGATGCATGAAAATACCCTCCACTACCTCCTCGGAATAGTCGTCTGCTGGGTTGCCGCGAACAAAATCGGCCAGCAAATTGCCCGAAAGTGAGCTGTCGGCGAGGTGGGCGAGGTGCAGGTGTGCGAGAAAATTCATGCGTTTTGGTATCCGGATACGGCTAGTTGTTGCAGCAAAGAGGTGTGAGCACTAGACTAAGCCGCCTGTTTTTAAGTCACGAGTATAAGTCATGCGCGTCGCCGATTTCTCCTTTGAATTACCTGAATCCCTGATTGCCCACTATCCGCAGCCGGAGCGCAGTGGTTGCCGCTTGCTGTCGCTGGACGGGCCAACGGGCGCGCTGACGCACGGTACTTTCACCGATCTGCTCGATAAGCTCAACCCTGGCGATCTACTGGTCTTTAACAATACCCGCGTGATCCCGGCGCGTCTGTTTGGCCGCAAAGCCAGCGGTGGCAAGATTGAAGTGCTGGTCGAACGTATGCTCGATGACAAACGTATTCTGGCACATATTCGCGCCTCCAAAGCGCCGAAGCCGGGCGCTGAGCTGCTGCTGGGTGATGACGAAAGCATCAACGCCACCATGACGGCCCGTCACGGCGCGCTGTTTGAAGTCGAGTTTAACGACGAACGCCCGGTGCTGGATATTCTGAACGCCATCGGCCACATGCCGCTGCCGCCGTACATCGACCGCCCGGACGAAGACGCCGACCGCGAGCTGTACCAGACGGTCTACAGCGAAAAACCCGGCGCCGTTGCTGCACCGACTGCCGGTTTGCACTTTGATGAACCGCTGCTGGAAAAACTGCGCGAGAAAGGCATCGAGATGGCGTTTGTCACGCTGCACGTCGGCGCGGGGACGTTCCAGCCGGTGCGTGTGGATTCTATCGAAGACCACATCATGCACTCCGAATACGCGGAAGTGCCGCAAGAGGTGGTTGACGCTGTGCTCGCCGCCAAAGCGCGCAACAGTCGCGTGATTGCGGTCGGCACGACCTCCGTTCGTTCGCTGGAAAGCGCGGCGCAGGCGGCCAAAACCGACCTGATTGAGCCATTCTTTGGCGACACACAAATCTTTATTTACCCAGGCTATCAATACAAAGTGATCGATGCGCTGGTGACGAACTTCCATCTGCCTGAATCGACTTTGATTATGCTGGTGTCGGCGTTTGCCGGTTATCAGCATACAATGAACGCCTATAAGGCTGCGGTAGAACAAAATTATCGCTTTTTTAGCTACGGGGACGCGATGTTTATCACGTACAATCCGCAGGCTTTGAATGAGCGTGTCGGGGACTGATTCCGCGACACCGTATGAAAACGTCGGACTGTTTTTCTGACGCTGGAGAAAAAATGAAATTTGAACTCGATACCACCGACGGACGCGCGCGCCGTGGCCGCCTGGTGTTTGATCGCGGCGTGGTTGAAACGCCAGCCTTTATGCCTGTGGGCACCTACGGCACCGTAAAAGGGATGACGCCGGAAGAAGTTGAAGCGACCGGCGCACAGATTATCCTCGGTAACACCTTCCACCTGTGGCTGCGCCCAGGCCAGGAAGTGATGAAACTGCACGGCGATCTGCATGATTTCATGCAGTGGAAAGGTCCAATCCTGACCGACTCCGGCGGTTTCCAGGTGTTCAGCCTGGGTGATATCCGTAAAATCACCGAACAAGGCGTACACTTCCGTAACCCTATTAACGGCGATCCGATCTTCCTCGATCCTGAAAAATCCATGGAAATTCAGTACGATCTCGGCTCTGATATCGTGATGATCTTCGACGAATGCACGCCATATCCTGCAGACTGGGATTACGCGAAGCGTTCAATGGAGATGTCTCTGCGTTGGGCGAAGCGTAGCCGTGACCGTTTTGACGGGCTGGAAAACAAAAATGCGCTGTTCGGGATTATTCAGGGCAGCGTTTACGAAGATTTACGCGATATCTCTGTTAAAGGTCTGGTAGAGATAGGTTTTGATGGCTACGCTGTCGGCGGTTTGGCTGTGGGTGAGCCGAAGGAAGACATGCACCGTATTCTGGAGCATGTTTGCCCGCAAATCCCTGCGGATAAACCACGATACCTGATGGGCGTGGGTAAACCAGAAGATCTGGTTGAAGGTGTGCGCCGCGGCATCGATATGTTCGACTGCGTCATGCCAACCCGCAACGCGCGTAACGGACACCTGTTTGTTACCGACGGTGTGGTGAAAATCCGTAACGCGAAGCATAAAAATGACACCAGCACGCTGGATGCTGAGTGTGATTGTTATACCTGTCGTCACTATTCTCGCGCATATTTGTATCATCTTGATCGTTGCAATGAGATTTTAGGCGCGCGTCTCAATACCATTCATAACCTTCGTTATTATCAGCGTTTAATGGCTGGTTTACGTAAGGCTATCGAAGAGGGTAAATTAGAGAGCTTCGTGACTGATTTTTACCAACGCCAGGGTCGTGATGTTCCACCTTTGAACGTTGACTAATTTAATAATGAGGGAATTTGAATGAGCTTTTTTATTTCTGATGCGGTAGCAGCAACAGGCGCTCCGTCGCAGGGCAGCCCGATGTCTCTGATTCTGATGCTGGTGGTGTTTGGTCTGATCTTCTACTTCATGATCCTGCGCCCACAGCAGAAACGTACCAAAGAACACAAAAACCTGATGAACTCCATCGCAAAAGGCGATGAAGTGCTGACCAATGGCGGTCTGGTGGGTCGTGTGACGAAAGTGGCTGAAACTGGCTACATCTCTATCGCACTGAACGACACCACTGAAGTGGTTATCAAACGTGACTTCGTTGCTGCCGTACTGCCGAAAGGCACGATGAAGGCGCTGTAATCCAACTTTTCCCAAAGGGAACTGCCGTGTTAAACCGTTATCCTTTGTGGAAGTACATCATGCTGGTCGTCGTGATTATCGTCGGCCTGCTGTACGCACTTCCCAACCTGTATGGTGAGGATCCGGCCGTTCAAATCACTGGCGCGCGCGGTGTCGCCGCCAGTGAGCAAACGCTGATCCAGGTCCAGAAAACGTTACAAGAAGAAAAAATTACCGCTAAGTCTGTGGCACTGGAAGAGGGCGCAATTCTTGCTCGCTTCGACACCACCGACACGCAGCTCCGCGCACGTGAAGCGCTGATGGGCGTGCTGGGTGACAAATATGTCGTGGCGTTAAACCTTGCTCCTGCAACCCCGCGTTGGTTAGCCTCCATCAATGCAGAGCCGATGAAACTCGGTCTTGATCTGCGTGGCGGCGTTCACTTCCTGATGGAAGTGGATATGGATACCGCGCTCGGCAAGCTGCAGGAACAGAACATTGATAGCCTGCGCAGCGATCTGCGTGAAAAAAGCATTCCTTACACCACCGTGCGTAAGGAAGATAACTACGGTCTGAGCATCACCTTCCGTGACGCAACGGCTCGCGATCAGGCGGTCGATTATCTGGCTGCACGTCATCGCGATCTGGTGATTTCACGCCAGGGTAGCAATCAGCTGCGTGCCGTCATGACCGATACGCGTATGAGCGAAGCGCGCGAATATGCGGTTCAGCAAAACATCAATATCCTGCGTAACCGTGTGAACCAGCTGGGTGTTGCTGAGCCACTGGTACAGCGTCAGGGTGCTGACCGTATCGTGGTTGAGCTGCCAGGTATCCAGGATACCGCGCGCGCCAAAGAGATTTTGGGTGCGACAGCCACCCTGGAATTCCGCCTGGTGAACACCAACGTGGATCAATCCGCTGCGGCATCGGGTCGTGTTCCAGGTGACTCCGAAGTGAAACAGACACGTGAAGGTCAGCCGGTTGTGCTGTACAAACGCGTGATTCTGACCGGTGACCACATCACCGATTCCACTTCGAACCAGGATGAATACAACCAGCCACAGGTTAACATCTCGCTTGATAGCGCGGGTGGTAACATCATGTCCAACTTCACGAAAGATAACATCGGTAAACCGATGGCGACTCTGTTCGTGGAGTACAAAGACAGCGGTAAGAAAGATGCCAACGGTCGTGCGGTTCTGGTGAAAGAGGAAGAGGTGATTAACATCGCCAACATCCAGTCTCGCCTGGGCAACAGTTTCCGTATTACGGGCATCAACAACCCGAACGAAGCGCGTCAGCTCTCTCTGCTGCTGCGTGCCGGTGCGTTGATTGCGCCGATTCAGATTGTTGAAGAGCGTACTATCGGTCCAACGCTGGGTATGCAAAACATCACTCAGGGTCTGGAAGCCTGTCTGGCCGGTCTGGCGGTTTCAATCATCTTCATGCTCTTCTTCTATAAGAAGTTTGGCCTGATTGCGACTACCGCGCTGATTGCAAACCTGGTGCTGATCATCGGTATCATGTCCCTGCTGCCAGGGGCGACGCTGACCATGCCGGGTATTGCGGGTATCGTTCTAACCCTTGCGGTGGCGGTTGACGCCAACGTATTGATAAACGAGCGTATTAAAGAAGAACTGAGCAACGGTCGCTCCGTACAACAAGCGATCGATGAAGGCTATAAAGGCGCATTCAGCTCCATCTTCGATGCGAACGTGACAACACTGATTAAGGTTCTGATCCTGTATGCAGTGGGTACTGGCGCGATCAAAGGCTTTGCTATCACCACCGGTATCGGTGTGGCAACGTCAATGTTTACCGCTATTGTCGGCACCCGTGCCATCGTGAACCTGCTGTATGGCGGCAAGCGCGTCAAAAAGCTGTCTATCTGAGGAGTGCGTTGTGGCACAGGAATATACTGTTGAACAATTGAACCATGGCCGTAAAGTCTGGGACTTTATGCGCTGGGACTACTGGGCCTTCGGCATTTCAGGTTTCCTCCTGATTGTGTCTATCGCCATTATCGGTGTCCGTGGTTTTAACTGGGGTCTCGATTTCACCGGTGGTACGGTGATCGAAATTACCCTCGAAAAACCGGCTGATATGGACCAGATGCGTCTGGCGCTGCAGAAAGCGGGCTTCGAAGAGCCGCAGCTGCAGAACTTCGGCAGCAGCCGCGACATCATGGTGCGTATGCCTCCGGTTCACGATGCCAATGGCAGCCAGGAGCTGGGCAGCAAAGTCGTTAACGTGATTAACGAAGCGACCAGCCAGGATGCCACGGTTAAACGTATCGAATTCGTCGGCCCAAGCGTCGGGGCAGATCTGGCGCAGAATGGTGCGCTGGCACTGCTGGCCGCGCTGATCTCGATTCTGGTCTACGTTGGTTTCCGTTTCGAATGGCGTCTGGCGGCCGGTGTGGTTATCGCACTGGCGCACGACGTGGTTATCACCATGGGTGTGTTGTCTCTGTTCCATATTGAGGTTGACCTGACCATCGTGGCCTCGTTGATGTCGGTTATCGGTTACTCACTGAACGACAGCATCGTGGTATCTGACCGTATTCGTGAGAACTTCCGTAAGATCCGTCGCGGTACACCGTACGAAATCTTTAACGTTTCTCTGACCCAAACGCTGCACCGTACGTTGATCACATCCGGGACAACCTTGATGGTTATCCTGATGCTGTTCCTCTTCGGTGGCCCGATTCTGGAAGGCTTCTCGCTGACCATGCTGATCGGTGTGTCTATCGGTACGGCGTCTTCTATCTACGTCGCGTCCGCGCTGGCGTTGAAACTGGGCATGAAGCGTGAGCATCTGCTGCAGCAGAAAGTTGAAAAGGAAGGGGCGGATCAGCCGTCCATCCTGCCGTAACGGCAACAGCAATCTGATAACGGAATCCCGGTCGCAAGGCCGGGATTTTTTTATTACAGCTATCTCAAATTTGGTTACTCTCGCATTGTGAATCGCAATGACATGGAGTAATGCCGATGGTCACCCTTTCTTCCATTCCCCAGCCTGCCGTCTGGCATGGCGTGCCTTCTGTAACGTTGAGCGACGAAACCCTGCGTCAGCGAAAAGCCAGTGTACTGAGCAAGATGCAACAGCACGGGCTGGACGCGCTGATTGTCTACGCGGATAAAGAGCACGGCGGTAACTTCGAATATCTGACCGGTTTTATTCCCCGCTTTGAAGAGGCGCTACTGGTGCTGCAGGCTTCGGGGGAGGCGGTGCTGGTGCTGGGCAATGAAAACCTGAAGCTGGCCGCCCATGCACGGCTCACAAACCGGGTGATCCATGCTCCGTGGTTTTCGCTGCCCAATCAGCCGATGGATAACAAAAAACCGCTGCCGGAACTGCTGAAGGAAGCGGGCGTAACGGCAGGTAAAAAACTGGGGCTGGCGGGCTGGAAGCTGTTTACCGGCTCGGGCGACGATGTGCTTCAGATGTTTGATTTACCTGCTTTTATTGTCGATGCCATTCGCCTGGCGGGAGAGGGGACGGCGCAGCTGCGCAATGCCACGGGCATTTTTATCGATCCTGACGGCGGCGTGCGTACGGTCAACAACGCCAACGAACTGGCGCACTACGAATATGGTGCGAATCTGGCCTCAACGGCGATCCTCACGGCGTTAAATGCCATCGAACCCGGTAAAACCGAAAAACAGATCGCATCGCTGCTGGCGGCAGAAGGTCAGCCGAATAATGTCGTCACCATCGCCGCGACGGGCGACCGCTTTGCCTGGGCTAACCTATATCCCGGTGACAAAGTTATTCAGCGCGGTGATAAATTCTCCCTCACCACCAGCTACAAAGGTGGGCTGACCAGCAGAGCGGCGTATGTCGTGGCGAATGCGTCGGAGCTTGCGCCCGACGTCGCTGACTATCTCGATGTGGTGGCGAAACCCTATTTTTGTGCGGTTGTTGCCTGGCTTGAACATCTGCACATCGGGATGAAAGGCGGCGAGATCTATGACGTAATCGAGCGGATATTACCAAAAGCCGAGTATCACTGGCACCTGAATCCGGGGCATCTGGTGGCGGATGAAGAGTGGCTCTGTTCGCCCATTGGTCCCGGTTCGGCCGCGACCTTGAAAAGTGGAATGCTCCTGCAAATCGACATCATTCCGTCGAGAGCGGGATACGCCGGGGCAAGCATTGAAGATACCGTTGCGCTGGCGGATGTCACGCTGCGTCAGACGCTGGCAAGTGACTACCCCGCGCTCTGGCAGCGCATTGTGGCGCGTCGGGCATACATTGCCGAACACATCGGAATCAGGCTGCCGGATGAGGTGCTGCCGATGTCCAACACCGTCGGCTATTTACGTCCGTGGCTGCTGGATCAGGGCCGGGCGCTGGTCTGTAAATAACAAAAAAGCCAGCATTGCGCTGGCTTTTTGATGCCGGATGGCGGTTCGCTAATCCGGCCTGCGGCAGGATTAGAAGTTGTAACCTACAACCAGGTAACCACCCCAACCGGTAGAACGTACGCTGAAATCACCGTTACCGAAGTTCAGGCTCGCGTCGTCGTTCCACTGGCCACCGTTGTGCCAGTAACGAGCAACCACGGAGTAGTGCCAGTGATCGTAGTTCAGCGCCAGGATGTGGCTGGAGGCGATGGAGTCGTTGGTACGCGCTTTCTTACCGTTCAGGTCACGGAAGTCGTTGTCGCCCAAGTCTGAACCCCAGTCAAAGTTGGTGAAACCGATATAGCTCAGGTTACCGCCCCACAGCTGGGTAATTGGCACAAAGTATTTCACTTTGAAACGGTAGCCATCCCACTCGTTTTCGTTCGCGGCACCGTAGTTCTGCCACTGGTATTTGGCATACACGTTCATGGACAGGCTCATCGGCAGACCGGTGTCGATGTCAGTACCCAGACCCATGTACCAGGTGCTCTGACGGCCCGATGCGTTGCGGCCCATGTCGTAGATGTAGTTGTTCGCGACATACCACTCTTTGAACGGACCGAAGCTCAGGTCTGCGCCCGTCAGCTTGTCGATAGAGAAGCGCGGTTCGATTTCCATGAACAACGGAGAACCGTGGTTCCAGATACCTTTCGCATCGGTGTTACCACCGAAGAAGACCGGTGCATCGGCGTAACCGTAGAAATCAAACCAGTCTTTCTTGGCGAAAGCTTCGTACTCCAGATAGGTATCGTTGCGGATCTGTGGTCCGAAGCGGGTGTGGTAGCTACCAACCACGTTGACGCTCTGGTGCCACCAGTCGGAAACATATTCAGGTTTTGAATTTTCAGCTGCGTTGACAGCGAAAGAGGAAGACAGTGCCAGAACTGCACCGGCTGCTAATACTGTTTTTTTCATAATCATGCCACTGATTGAAAATCCCTTTCGGGATGTGAAAGATGCGCGAATTGCGTTTCTAAATATTTCGTGTTTCTGCGGAGCCTATTATAGGAATCCCTGCTCACAAAAATATGTGTTGTTTCACATATCTCTCATGCGCGTAATCGATTGCGTTCACGTTTGCGTACTTTAAACGGCGGGGATTGTAACGGCAATCATTTATCTTGCCAATGTTTCGGAATGTAAGAGAGAGCGGAACGCGGTAAACGTTCCGCTAAAGAGTGTTACTGGGCGGCAGGCTGAATATCGTGGATACGGA
Organism: Lelliottia sp. WB101; assembly: GCF_003051885.1. Classification (NCBI taxonomy): domain Bacteria; kingdom Pseudomonadati; phylum Pseudomonadota; class Gammaproteobacteria; order Enterobacterales; family Enterobacteriaceae; genus Lelliottia; species Lelliottia sp. WB101. Next base: position 4,496,270 of record NZ_CP028520.1, on the reverse strand, counting down.
TGAAACCTAACTGCTCTGGCGTGGTGCCGTTTAACTGCAGTGGGATATCGACATCGCTCGGTGCGAGCACGCTGGCAGGTGCGGTAATCAGCTGGTTTTGCACGTTAACCTCCTGATAGCTTTCGGTCGTTCCCTGCAGCTGGCCCCATTCGACCGTGCCGCTAAAGGCTGGCAGCGGATCGTTGGACTGGCCCTGGATGCGCAGGGTGGCGCGCGTGCCGTCGGCGTTAGGTGCCACATTGACCAGCGACATGCGCAGCGTACCAATTTGACTTTTCAACAGTGCAGGTGTGTTGGCGCCAGGCAACAGATAAACGCCGCTACTGGATTTCGCATTCAGGGCATTTTGCTGGGTGATTTTAACCGTTTCCTGGTTCAGCTTAGTCATCGCCGTGTTGAGCGTATTAACGCTCTGTTTCATCTGGCGAACTTCGCTTTGCTGTGCGCAGGCGCTAAGGGTGAAGAGGCTTCCCACCACGAGAATTCTTAGGTAACGTCTTGTCATTGCGTTTAATTCCTTGAAATAACGGATGTCCTAATGGTAGCCAGTAACTCGCCGTCAGGTATAGATCCTTTGTCTCAAAAGCGCTCTTCCTTTGTTGTCGGCCCAGTTCAGGGTAAAATAGAGTTCAGTTAACCAGATAGCCAGGACACCGTATGCATTGCCCATTCTGTTCCGCTGTGGATACCAAAGTAATCGACTCCCGTCTTGTAGGTGAAGGCTCCTCTGTCCGTCGTCGTCGGCAGTGTCTGGTCTGCAACGAACGTTTCACCACCTTCGAAGTGGCAGAGCTGGTGATGCCGCGCGTGGTGAAAAGTAACGATGTACGTGAGCCATTTAACGAAGAGAAGCTGCGCAGAGGGATGCTAAAAGCACTGGAAAAACGGCCAGTCAGCGCAGATGACGTCGAAATGGCGCTTAATCACATTAAATCGCATCTGCGTGGCACCGGCGAGCGCGAAGTGCCGAGCAAAATGATCGGCAACCTGGTGATGGAGCAGCTCAAAAAGCTCGATAAAGTGGCTTACATCCGCTTTGCTTCCGTCTATCGCAGCTTCGAAGACATCAAAGAGTTCGGCGAAGAGATCGCCCGCCTACAGGATTAAGCCCATGCAGGATGAGATTTACATGGCGCGAGCGATGAAACTCGCGCAGCGCGGACGCTTCACCACCCATCCCAATCCGAACGTGGGCTGCGTGATTGTCAAAGATGGCGTTGTTGTGGGCGAGGGTTTTCATTATCGCGCCGGTGAGCCGCATGCTGAAGTGCATGCGCTACGCATGGCGGGCGAAAAGGCCCGTGGCGCAACGGCCTATGTGACCCTTGAACCCTGCAGCCATCATGGCCGCACGCCGCCGTGCTGCGAAGCGTTAATTGCCGCAGGCGTGGCGCGCGTGGTGACCTCCATGCAGGACCCGAACCCGCAGGTGGCGGGGCGCGGTCTTTATCGCCTGCAGCAGGAGGGCATCGACGTCAGCCACGGGCTGATGATGAACGATGCTGAGGCGCTGAATAAGGGGTTTCTCAAGCGGATGCGGACCGGCTTTCCCTACATTCAGCTGAAGCTGGGCGCCTCTCTTGACGGTCGCACGGCGATGGCCAGCGGTGAAAGCCAGTGGATCACCTCCCCGCAGGCAAGGCGCGATGTGCAACGTCTGCGCGCGCAAAGCCATGCTATTCTCACCAGCAGTGAGACGGTGCTGGCAGACGATCCGGCGATGACCGTGCGTTGGGAAGAGCTTGATGCCGATACCCGGGCGCTCTATCCCGAGGAAAATCTGCGCCAGCCGCTGCGTATTGTGCTGGATCGTCAGAATCGCCTGACGCCCGAACACCGTATCGTGCAGCAGCCGGGTGAAACCTGGATTGCACGTACGCAAGAAGACAGTCGTGAATGGCCGAACGCGGTACGCAGCATTGTGGTGCCGGAGCATCACGGTCATATCGATTTGGTGGTGCTGATGATGCTGCTGGGTAAACAGCAGGTGAACAGCATCTGGGTCGAAGCCGGGCCTACGCTTGCCGGTGCGTTATTGCAGGCAGGGCTGGTGGATGAACTGATTGTCTACGTTGCGCCTAAACTGTTAGGTACCGATGCGCGTGGCCTGTTTGTGCTGCCCGGCCTTGAAAAACTGGCCGATGCGCCGCAACTCAAATTCAGCGAAATTCGGCAGGTTGGCCCCGACGTGTGCCTGCATTTAATCCCTGCGTGAGGCTTTCTGAAATAGAGAAGCAGTGCGCGAAGTATTATGATAAAATCCGCCCCCTGCGGGGCCAAATGAACCCGTAAAGGAAGAGTATGAATATTATTGAAGCTGCTGTTGCTACCCCGGACGCTCGCGTCGCCATCACTATTGCGCGTTTCAACAACTTCATCAACGAAAGCCTGCTGGACGGTGCGATTGACGCCCTGAAACGTATTGGCCAGGTTAAAGATGACAATATTACCGTTGTTTGGGTTCCAGGTGCCTACGAACTGCCGTTGGCAGCGGGCGCTTTGGCGAAAACCGGTAAATACGACGCGGTGATTGCGCTGGGTACGGTGATTCGTGGCGGTACTGCTCACTTCGAATACGTTGCGGGTGGTGCAAGCAATGGTCTGGCGCACGTGGCACAGGATGCTGAAATTCCTGTCGCATTCGGCGTACTGACTACTGAAAGTATTGAACAAGCCATCGAACGCGCTGGCACCAAAGCCGGTAACAAAGGTGCAGAAGCTGCACTGACCGCGCTTGAAATGATCAACGTATTGAAAGCCATTAAGGCCTGATTTTTTTGTAAGGGGAATTCCGTGAAACCTGCTGCTCGTCGCCGCGCCCGTGAGTGTGCCGTCCAGGCGCTCTACTCCTGGCAGTTGTCCCAGAACGACATCGCTGATGTTGAATACCAGTTCCTGGCGGAACAAGACGTCAAAGACGTTGACGTCCTGTACTTCCGTGAACTGCTGTCGGGAGTGGCGACTAATAGCGCGTATCTCGACGGTCTGATGAAGCCGTACCTGTCCCGTCTGCTTGAAGAGCTGGGCCAGGTTGAGAAAGCAGTGCTGCGCATTGCGCTGTTTGAGCTGTCTAAACGTCAGGATGTGCCATACAAAGTGGCCATCAATGAAGCTATCGAACTGGCAAAAACCTTCGGTGCTGAAGACAGCCACAAATTTGTGAATGGCGTGCTGGATAAAGCCGCACCTGCGATCCGTCCCCACAAAAAGTGATCCGCAAACCGGAGTTTCGCACTGCCGCCTGGCTGTGCGGCTCCGGTTTTTTTATTTTTATTTGCTGAGGCATAACGTATGGCATGCGGCGAATTCTCCCTGATTGCCCGTTATTTTGACCGCGTTCGTAGCTCCCGTCTTGATGTTGAAACGGGCATTGGCGACGACTGCGCACTTCTCAATATTCCCGAAAAACAGACCCTGGCAATCAGCACCGACACCTTAGTGTGCGGGCGCCATTTCCTGGCGGATATCGATCCGGCCGATCTGGCCTACAAAGCGCTGGCGGTGAACGTAAGCGATCTGGCGGCGATGGGCGCCGATCCGGCGTGGCTGACGCTGGCACTTACCTTGCCGAGCGTCGATGAAGCCTGGCTTGAAGCCTTCAGCGACGCGCTGTTTGAACAACTGAATTATTACGATATGCAGCTGATTGGCGGTGATACCACGGCCGGTCCGCTGTCGATGACGCTGGCGATCCACGGCTATGTACCAGTCGGACGCGCGCTAAAACGCTCGGGCGCGAAGCCGGGCGACTGGATTTATGTCACCGGTACGCCCGGCGACAGCGCGGCGGGGCTGGCGATTTTGCAGGATCGTTTAACCGTAAGCGACGCCGATGACGCAGCGTATCTGGTGAAGCGCCACCTGCGCCCAACCCCACGCATTCTGCACGGCCAGGCACTGCGCGAGCGCGCCAGCTCGGCGATCGACCTGTCTGACGGTTTGATTTCCGATCTCGGGCACATTCTTAAGGCAAGTGGCGTCGGGGCGCGAGTTGATCTCGATACCTTCCCGCTGTCAGAGCAGATGCGTAAACACGTCGAGCCTGAGCAGGCGCTGCGCTGGGCGCTTTCCGGCGGTGAAGATTACGAACTCTGCTTTACCGTCCCGGAGCTGAATCGCGGGACGCTGGATGTTGCGCTGGGCAATCTCGGTGCGCCGTTTACCTGTATCGGGCAGATTTTGCCTGAGAGCGAGGGGATGCAGTTTGTGCAAAATGGCACCCCTGTGACACTCGACTGGAAAGGGTACGATCACTTCGCGTGATGTCGTGCGGTTTGCTGCCGGGTCGCGCTGGGCTTCCCGGCTAACAAAATCACACGCACTGCAGGCCGGGTAAGGCGAAGCCGCCGCCCGGCTTTTTTTATTTAAATCCGACGACCGGATGTTGCTGATAGGGCGTTTCCAGCTCGGCAATCTGCTCCGGCGTCAGCGTCAAATCGACCGCATTCAGCAGTTCATCCAGCTGTTCTTCCCGCGACGTACCGATAATCGGTGCCGCCACTCCGCGTTTGCTCAGAAGCCACGCCAGCGCCACCTGCGCGCGGGTAGCCCCTGTCTCCTCGGCGATACCGGCCAGACGTTCGGCGATCAGCGCATCGCTCGCCTGGGTATCGTTATACAGATTTTTACCCACTTCATCGGAAACGGAGCGCGCGGTGGTTTCTCCCCACGGACGGGTTAAACGACCGCGTGCCAGCGGGCTCCACGGAATCACTGCCACGCCTTCCTGATAGCACAGCGGCAGCATGTCGCGCTCTTCTTCGCGATAGATCAGATTGTAGTGATCCTGCATAGTGACAAACCGCGCCCAGCCGTGCTGCTTCTGAAGATCCAGCGCTTCGGCAAACTGCGAGGCGTGCATTGACGACGCACCGATGTAGCGCGCTTTACCCGCTTTTACCACGTCGTCCAGCGCTTCAAGGGTCTCTTCTATCGGGGTGTTGTAGTCCCAACGGTGGATTTGCAGCAGATCGACATAATCCATGTTCAGGCGCTTCAGGCTGGCATCAATCGAACGCAGGATTTGCGCGCGGGACAACCCTTCAGTTAAATCGCCTGAGGGATAGTAAACCTTGGTGGCAACCACCACTTCGTCGCGACGGGTAAAATCACGTAGCGCGCGGCCCACAATCTCTTCGCTGCTGCCGTCGGAGTAGCTATTTGCCGTATCGAAGAAGTTAATGCCGCCGTCGAGGGCGTGTTTGATGATCAGGCGGCTGCTCTCTTCCGGCAGCGTCCAGGCATGGTTCCCCCGTTGAGGTTCGCCAAATGTCATACAGCCCAGACAAAGACGGGAAACCTTAAGATCTGTTTTTCCTAACGTGTTGTATTGCATGCTTCCACTCCTGCTGATTGCTTAAAATACTATCTTTAAGCATAGCAGGAGGGAAAAGAGGGGAGTTGTTACGCCAGCCAGCTGCGGATTTTCGCTTCAATTCCGGCAGCATCCAGGCCAATCGCCGCGCGGGCTTCGTCCTGAGTTCCTTGCGGAATAAAGTAGTCTGGCAGGCCGAGATTCAGCACCGGAACTGGCTTGCGATGTGCCATCAGCACTTCGTTCACGCCGCTGCCTGCGCCGCCCATAATGGCGTTCTCTTCCAGGGTGACCAGCGAATCGTGACGCGCCGCCATCTCCAGAATTAACGTTTCATCCAGCGGTTTAACAAAGCGCATATCCACCAGGGTCGCATTGAGCGATTCCGCGACTTTCGCCGCCTCTGGCATCAATGTACCGAAGTTGAGGATCGCCAGTTTTTCGCCGTGACGTTTAACGATGCCTTTCCCGATAGGTAATTTCGCCAGCGGTTCCAGCTCGACGCCCACGGCGTTGCCGCGCGGATAACGTACGGCGCTTGGGCCGTCCTGATAGTGATAGCCGGTAAAGAGCATCTGGCGGCATTCGTTCTCGTCGCTTGGCGTCATCACGATCATGTCCGGGATACAGCGCAGGAAGGAGAGATCAAACGCCCCCTGGTGCGTCTGCCCGTCGGCACCGACGATACCTGCACGATCGATAGCAAACAGCACCGGCAGCTTCTGAATAGCGACGTCGTGGATCACCTGATCGTAGGCGCGCTGCAGGAAAGTCGAGTAGATAGCCACAATCGGTTTATAGCCACCAATTGCCAGACCGGCTGCGAACGTCACCGCGTGCTGTTCGGCAATCGCCACGTCAAAATACTGGCCCGGGAATTTTTTGGAGAACTCCACCATGCCGGAGCCTTCACGCATGGCAGGCGTCACGGCCATCAGCTTGTTGTCTTTGGCCGCTGTTTCGCACAGCCAGTCGCCGAAAATTTTCGAATAACTTGGCATCCCGCCGCTGCTTTTTGGCAGACAGCCGCTGGTCGGATCGAATTTAGGCACGGCGTGGAAGGTGATCGGGTCTTTTTCCGCTGGCTCGTAGCCACGCCCTTTTTTAGTCATGATGTGCAGGAACTGCGGGCCTTTCAGGTCGCGCATATTCTTGAGCGTAGAGACCAGACCCAGCACATCATGCCCGTCAACCGGGCCAATGTAGTTAAAGCCCAGCTCTTCAAACAGGGTGCCGGGAACCACCATGCCTTTGATGTGCTCTTCGGTGCGTTTCAGCAGCTCTTTGATCGGTGGCACGCCGGAGAAGACTTTTTTACCGCCTTCACGCAGAGTGGAATAGAGTTTGCCGGAGAGCAGCTGCGCCAGGTGGTTGTTGAGCGCACCGACGTTTTCTGAGATCGACATTTCATTGTCGTTAAGGATCACCAGCATATCGGGCATGATATCGCCCGCGTGGTTCATCGCCTCAAACGCCATACCCGCCGTGATCGCACCATCGCCAATCACGCAGACGGTGCGACGCTGTTTGTTCTCTTTTTCCGCCGCCACGGCAATGCCGATACCCGCAGAAATTGATGTAGAAGAGTGGCCGACGCTTAAGACGTCGTACTCGCTCTCACCGCGCCAAGGGAACGGATGCAGCCCACCTTTCTGGCGGATGGTACCAATTTTATCGCGACGGCCGGTGAGAATTTTGTGCGGATAAGCCTGATGACCGACATCCCAGATCAGCTGGTCAAACGGGGTGTTGTAGACGTAGTGCAGCGCAACGGTCAGCTCCACCGTGCCAAGCCCGGAGGCGAAATGTCCGCTGGAACGACTCACGCTGTCGAGCAGGTAACGACGCAGTTCGTCGCTCAGCTTCGGCAGGCTCTCTTTCGGCAACAGACGTAACTCCTGGGTGGAGTCAACCAACGCCAGTGTCGGGTATTTGGCAATATCAAAACTCATCAAAGGCTCATCGAGATTTAGTATGTTTATTTATCACGCTGGATTATATAGTCCGCTAGCGCTTCCAGTGCCGAGGTATCAAGCGATTGTGCGGCCAGCAGATTCAGCGACTGGCGGGCATCATCGATCAGGTCCCGGGCTTTACGTTGGGCTTGCTCAAGGCCCAGCAGGGCGGGGTAGGTACTTTTGCCAAGCTGCTGGTCTGCACCCTGACGTTTTCCCAATATTGCAGTATCGCCCACCACATCCAGAATGTCATCCTGAACCTGGAAAGCCAGACCGATACTTTCGGCGTATCTGTCCAGAACGGGCAGGGCTTTACGCCCATGTTCACCCGCGCTCAGCGCGCCCAGGCGAACGGCTGCACGGATCAGCGCACCTGTTTTATGACGGTGAATGCGCTCAAGCTGTTCCAGATTAACCTGACGACCTTCCGCTTCCAGATCCAGCGCCTGACCACCGCACATACCAGCGATGCCGCTGGCCATCGCCAGCTCAGAAACCATCGCCAGACGGTCACGGTCGGCCACTTCAACCATCGGCGCATCGCTCAGAATAGAGAACGCCAGCGTCTGCAGAGCATCACCGGCCAGAATGGCGTTGGCTTCACCAAACTTGATATGGCAGGTCGGCTGGCCGCGACGTAAATCGTCGTCGTCCATCGCCGGTAAATCATCGTGGATCAGCGAGTAGGCATGAATGCACTCAACGGCGGCCGCTGGCGCATCCAGCGTGTCATTGCTGATGCCAAACATATTGCCCGTAGCATAGACGAGGAACGGGCGCAGACGCTTTCCACCTAAGAGTGCGCCATAGTGCATGGCTTCAACCAGTGGAGTGTTCTGAAAAGGCTGTGGTTCAATAAAACGACGCAGCGCGTCGTTGGCACGTTCCACACATTCCTGAAGCGCTTTGGCGAAATCCATTTACTCAGCGTCCGGTGTAAAAGGGGTTGTGGCGGCGTCTTCGCTATCGGACAGCAGAATTTGCACACGCTGTTCCGCCTGCTGCAATTTAACCTGCCCCTGGCGCGCAAGCTGCACGCCGCGTTCGAATTCATTGAGCGCGTCTTCCAGCGGCAGGTCGCCACTTTCCAGACGAGTCACAATTTGCTCCAGCTCACTCAGCGCAGTTTCGAAACTGGCTGGTGCGTCATTTTTCTTCGGCATAGTGAATGTAGACTCTCATATTTTCAGCCCCGTCATGGTAGCGGACTCGGGCGGATAAGCAAATAACGCGCAATGTGCACAGGAGCACCGCTATAGTGGTATACTTCCGCGCCTGGATGCAGCCACGGGTGTGGGCTGCTGTACTCTTTTCCATCACAAGCCTTTACGGGCTTGCCAACGAAACATTGCCGCCATGAAGTTTATCATTAAATTGTTCCCGGAAATCACCATCAAAAGCCAATCTGTGCGTTTGCGCTTTATTAAAATTCTGACCGGAAACATTCGTAACGTTTTAAAAAATTATGACGAAACCCTTGCCGTGGTTCGTCACTGGGATCACGTCGAAGTGCGCGCCAAGGACGAAAACAAGCGTCTGGATATTCGCGATGCGCTGACCCGCATTCCCGGTATTCACCATATTCTGGAAGTTGAGGACGTTCCGTTTACCTCACTGCACAATATTTTTGAACTGTCGCTTGCTCAGTACCGCGATCAGATCGAAGGCAAAACCTTCTGCGTGCGCGTAAAGCGTCGTGGTAAACATGAATTCAGCTCGATCGAAGCCGAACGTTATGTTGGCGGCGGTCTGAACCAGCACGTTGAAACGGCGCGCGTGAAGCTGACCAACCCGGAAGTGACCGTCAATCTGGAGATCGAAAACGATCGCCTGCTGCTGGTCAAAGGCCGCTACGAAGGGATTGGCGGGTATCCGATTGGGACGCAAGAAGATGTGCTGTCCCTGATTTCCGGTGGTTTCGATTCTGGCGTCTCCAGCTACATGCTGATGCGTCGCGGCTGCCGCGTGCATTACTGCTTCTTTAACCTGGGCGGTGCGGCGCACGAGATCGGCGTTCGTCAGGTCGCGCATTATCTGTGGAACCGTTTTGGCAGTTCCCACCGCGTGCGTTTTGTGGCGATCAACTTTGAGCCTGTGGTCGGCGAAATCCTCGAAAAAGTGGACGACGGCCAGATGGGTGTGGTGCTGAAACGCATGATGATGCGTGCGGCGTCGAAAGTGGCCGAGCGCTACGGCGTGCAGGCGCTGGTAACAGGCGAAGCCCTGGGCCAGGTCTCCAGCCAGACCCTGACCAACCTGCGTCTGATCGATAACGTCTCGGATACGCTGATCCTCCGTCCGCTGATCTCCCACGACAAAGAGCACATCATCGATCTGGCGCGCAAAATCGGTACGGAAGATTTTGCCCGTACCATGCCGGAATACTGCGGTGTGATCTCGAAAAGCCCGACCGTGAAAGCGGTGAAGGCGAAGATCGAAGCGGAAGAGCAAAACTTCGATTTCGAGATCCTCGAAAAAGTGGTTGCTGAAGCAACGAACGTTGATATCCGTGAAATTGCGCAGCAGACCGATCAGGACGTGGTGGAAGTGGAAACCGTAAGCGGATTCAGCGCCAACGACGTGATCGTGGATATCCGCGCCATCGACGAGCAGGATGCCAGCCCGCTGAGCGTGGAGGGCGTTGAAGTTGTCTCTCTGCCGTTCTACAAGCTGAGCACCAAGTTTGGCGATCTGGAGAAGGACAAAACCTATCTCCTGTGGTGCGAGCGTGGCGTAATGAGCCGCCTGCAGGCGCTCTACCTGCGCGAACAGGGCTTTACCAATGTGAAGGTATATCGCCCGTAAACAATGCCCTTCGGGGCGCGCTGCACGAACAGGCCGGGTAAGGCGAAGCCGCTACCCGGCTTTTTTATTTCCAAATTATGCGCCCATGGTAAAGTAACGATCCGTCAGGACGCCGCGAGGGTAGTATGCATAAATACCTGGAAATAAAAGAAAAGATAAAAAAGGATATTCTCGATCAGAAATATCGAATCGGAGAAAGTATTCCCTCCGAGCGCGATCTCGCCAGCGTGTATCACGTGACGCGGGTGACGGTACAAAAAGCGATGGCGAATCTGGTTCAGGAAGGGTATATCGAGCGCATTCATGGTAAAGGCATGTTTGTGCTGAAAAATACCGCCAGCAATATTTATATCCTCAACAATGAAAAGAGCGACAGCATTCTGGGGTTTTCTCGCGAATTCCAGGGGCGGGTCAAGGTCACCAGCCGCTTAATCACCTTCACGACTATTCAGGCCGATCCCTCACTAGCTCAACACCTTGAGATTAAGCCTGGCGACGACGTCTGGTTTATCCGCCGCGTGCGTCTTCTGGATGGGCAGCCGGTTTTGGTCGAAGACACCAATATTCCAGTGCAAACCATCGCGGTGATTCCACAGTCCGTTCTCGAAAAAGGATCGCTGTATGGCTATATCGAAGAGTACACCGGGAAAAAAATCAGCGATGCGGATTCGCTAATTGAAGCGGCGCTGTTCGACCGCGAGCTGGCTACGCTTCTGGATATTACACCGGGGCAAGCGATGCTGAAAATTACTGAAGTCACCCGCCTGAGTGATAAAAAAGCCTTTAACTATTCGATTAGCTATAACCGTGCGGATCTGTTTCGGGTTAAGAATCTACGCATTGAAAGATGACAGGCGCGAGCGCGCCTGTCGGAGCGTTTATAGCTGAGCTGCAGCGCCTTTATCTACCAGCATTTGCACCTGCGGATGGACTTTTAACAGGGTCGCCGGAATACTGGCGTCGATATCTGAGCGCAGAGTCTGCGCCACGATAGCGGCCTTTTTCTCACCGCTGGCCATCACAACCACTGACTTCGCCGCCAGAATCGTTTTCATCCCCAGAGAAATTCCCTGTTTCACGTCGCGCGCCTGGCCGAAATACTTCACGGAAACCGACTGGGTGACCTCATCCAGATCGACAACGTGACACTCCGTATCCTGTGCCGCGCCTGGCTCATTAAAGCCGATATGACCATTCATACCGATGCCGAGCACGATAATATCAATGCTTCCGTGGCCTGCGATGAAACGATCCACGCGGCGGCACTCCTGCTCAGGGTCGGTCGTTAGGCCGTCAAAGAAGCAGATTTGTTCATCTCGTAACGTCAGACGGCTAAAGAAATGCCCCCAGACCATCTCGCGACAGCTGCCCTTATCGGCTTTTCCCAGCCCCAGCCACTCATCGAGGCCGACAAACGCCGCGCGGGAAAAATCGACGTTGCCCTCTTCGCTGGCACGAACCAGAGCATCAAACACGCCCAGCGGCGTATCACCCCCGGCAATGCAGATCAGGGCATCCGGTTTGCGGGTGACGGTGTCGATCACGCGCTGGGCTACAGTGGCGCTGAGCGCCCGGTAATCTTCAACAATTTCAACGTTCATCGCAGTTCCTTAGCGTTTCGTGTATTGCGGCAAATAGGCGTGGTTCACTTCCAGATACTCATCGAGGATCTGCTCGGCAATGGCGGCGGAGGGCACGATGGGGTTGATGCTCAGCGCCAGCAGGGCGGTGGCATAATCTCCGGTGACGGCGGCCTCGACCGTCAGCTCTTCGTAGGCTTTGACACTCTGGATTAACCCGCGAATTTTCACCGGCAGTCTGCCGTAGGCCAGCGGATGGGCACCGTTTTTATCGATGACGGCATTGGTTTCCAGGGTGACGTGATCCGGCAGATCTGGCGTCGCGCCGTTATTCACTGTATTGACCACGTGCACTTCTTTTTTGTCGTTGAAAATCGAGCTGATGATCGAGCAGGCCGTGTCGGAGTACCACGCGCCGCCGCGCTGCTCCAGCTCTTTCGGCTTGTGGTTCAGGTTCGGGTCCTGGTACAGCTCAAACAGTTTGCGCTCGATTTCACGCGTTTGCTCACCGCGTGTGCCCTTATTTGCGGAATCGCGGATAGCCGTTTCCGTCATTTCGCGGGTCAGGAAGTAATACTTGAGATAGGAGATCGGATACATGTGCAGCGCGCGGGCAAAGCGTGCGGTAAAGCCGATATCCGGGATATTTTTCAGCGAATTATTGGCACTGCCAACGGCCAGTTTTTCGATAAAATCATCGGTACAATCGTCACCTTTCACGTAAATTTTATCGGCAAAGATCAGGTGGTTCAGGCCGATGATGCGCGCGTAGATATCCGCTTTGCGGACGTCGTAGGCTTTGGCGATGTCCATCATCATGCTGTTTGCACCGCTGCAGATCCCGATGGTCTTAATCGCAGAGTGACGAGTGATGGCTTCTGTCACAATGCCCGCCGGATTAGTGAAGTTGATAAGCCACGCGTTCGGACACCATTTTTCCATCGCTTTGCAGATATCCAGCAGCACAGGAATGGTGCGCTGGGCTTTCATAAAACCGCCTGGCCCGGTGGTTTCCTGGCCGAGCACGCCGTATTTCAGCGGGATTTTCTCATCGTTAATGCGCGCATCAAGGAAGCCGACGCGCAATTGAGTAGTGACGAAATCGGCATCTTTCAGAGCCGTTTCCCGATCCAGCGTCAGGTGAATGTTCATCGGAATACCCGCTTGCGCCACCATGCGCTGGGCGAGCTTGCCGACGATCTCCAGCTTCTCTCTCCCTTCTTCAATGTCCAGCAGGTAGAAATCGGTGACCGGCAGTTCGTCGTAGCGTTTGATAAATCCATCGATCAATTCCGGCGTATAGCTTGAGCCACCACCAATCGTGACAATTTTGAGCTTTTTCATCGTGAATCCTTTTTACAAGATGGGATCGGGGAGTTTTTCAGCTTCACGGCGCGAGTGTTCTTCCGCCGCTTCTGTTTCTAACTGTTTGCGTTCTGCAAGTTTGAAAAACGGCAGCCAGACGAGGGCTGAAATGGCAATGGTGCAGACTGACCAAATCACGGCAGGAATATTGCCTCCGGTGACAAACCAGGCCGCGAAAATAGGCGGCATAGTCCAGGGGATCTGCAGTACCGGGCGGCCAATAATGTCGAAATACATCAGCGCGTAAGTCGACGTACACAGAATCATCGGGGTTAAGGTAAAGGGGATCATCAGTAACGGGTTAAAGACAATCGGGCAGCCAAATATCACCGGCTCATTGATGCAAAATATTGCGGAGGGCAAAGAGAGTTTGCCGACCGATTTATACAGCTTGCTGCGCGAGCGCATCATCGCCATGACTAACCCAAGCGTCGCCCCGGTGCCGCCGAGACACATAAAGACGATATAAAACCCGTCGGCGGTGATGTGCGGAATAGGCTGGTGGTGTAAATAGGCCTGGGTATTTTCGGCGATGTATTTCAGGAAGATTGGTGCGGTGATACCGGAGAGCACGTTGTCGCCATGGATACCGCAACACCAGAGCAGTGAGATCAAAAAGATTAAGACCAGCATGCCGGGAAGCGATCCTAAGCCGGTGACCAGCGGGCTGAGAATAAGCGTAAAGAAATTATTAATATCGAAGTTAAGAATGACCCTAACGAACCAGATTAAGGTAATTGCCACTGCCGCCGGGATCAGGCTTGCGAAAGACTGGGCGACCGCAGGGGGAACGCCCTCGGGGAGTTTAATCACCACGTTATGATGAATAAAGAAACGGACAATTTGCACCGTCAGAATCGAGAGAATAATGGCGGAGAAAAGCCCGGCAGCTCCCAGGTTATCGACATTGAGCTGGTACTTATCGTTAAGCTGGGCCAGTAAAAAGACCACCATGGTGATGATGGCGCAGGTCAGGGCGTTGAGGCTGTACTCTTTCGCCAGGTTGTAGCTGATGCCGATGGCTGAAATCAGCCCGATGGCGCCGAAGGTCACGGCAACCGGTGCGCTGAGCTTCTCGGCGTAAGGGCCAAGCCAGTCGGTCCAGCCCGGAATCGGTAAATTCGCGAGGATCAGAAACAGACTGCCGGTAATGGTGAAGGGGAGCGTCAGGGCAATGCCGTTACGCACCGCCACCAGGATTTTGTTTTCACCGACGCGAATCAGGACAGGAATGACTCTGTTCTCAAGAAATGTAATCACATTGCTTACTCCAGAAGAGATTTCTGTTCTTCGCCATTCTTCATTTCCAGACCGCTTTAGTGGGCGAAGTGTTTAACTGGTATATGCCAGTTGAGGTGAGTTTTTCACGAAAGCCTGTGGCTGTCAAACAGGGGCCGAACGATGAGGGGAATCCATATCTCAATGAAATTACGCAGTTTTAATCACGGTGCACGGGCGTGATGAGAATCAGTGTCAGAAAGAAAGATAAGAATTGTGATTCCCGCCGCAATTATCAGCAGAGAAAATAAAGGCCGGCGCGATGGCCAGCCTGAGGGGGAAAACAGCGTCTATTTACGCTTCGTAGTAGTTATAAATCCCTGCGGCCATCACCAGCGAGGACGCGACCTCATAGGCTTTTTCTCGCCCAACAAGCAGATCGATAATCTTGAGTGCAAAATCAATCGAGGTCCCCGGCCCCTGGCTGGTCAGCAGGTTGACGCGCGGATCCCAGACCACCCGTTTATCGACCCACTGTCCCTCGGGGATGCGGTCTTTCAGCGCCGGGAAGCCGGTCATATTGCCGATGGGGAAGAGGTCATGGGGAACCAGTACGGTGGCTGCCGCAGCGCAAAGGGTGGCGACAATTCGCCCGGAGAGATGAAACTGGCGCACGGTTTCGACCAAAAGGGGGCTGTCACGAAAACACTCCGCTCCTTTCAGGCCGCCGGGCAGAACAATCACATCGAAATCGCCGTCCGCCACCTCGACCAGCGGTGCATCGGCCAGCAGCTTCACGCCGCGCGAGCAGACGATAGTCAGATTGCCATCGCTGGCGACGCTGGCGGTGGTGACGTTTATCCCGCCGCGAACCAGCAAATCAATGGTCGTGACTGCTTCTGTCTCTTCGCTACCAGGGGCGAGGCATACCAGTGCCGACGCGCTCATACTCACTCTCCTTACGTTTAACCAGGTCATACAGACGGATATTTTCCGGCACGTTGATACCATGTGCGCGGGCTCGTTTGAGCAGATAGCCGGTGATGTAGTCGATTTCTGTGTGCCGCTGTGCGCGCACATCCTGCAGCATCGATGAGATATTTTCAGCAGTGCTGTCGATAATCTGCTCGACGTAATAACGGATATCGTCTTCTGAGGTGTGGATGCCCTCACGCTCAATCACGGCCGCGACTTCAGCGCACAGGGCCGCCACTTCCTGCGGATGGTTTTTCAGTTCACCGTTCGGGCAGTCCAGAAGTGCCGTCAGCGGGTTGATCACGCAGTTGACCGCCAGTTTGCGCCACAGCTGTGGGCGAATGTTATTGTGCCAGGCCACGTCGGGCAGCACATGTTGCAGCACGTCGGCGAGATAGCTGTAATCGCCATCCTGCTCGCGCGCCGGTCCCATATGGGTGACGCCGCTTGCCACGTGGACGATGATATTACCGTCGCGACGGGCCGCATGGGTGGTGATCGCCATCAGCAGCGGTTGTGGGATGCTGTTGAGCTCTTCGAGGGTGCCCATGCCGTTATGCACCAGAAGAATGGGAGTGGTGCGGGGCAGGGTGTTCGCCAGCGCTCTGACGGCATCCGAGACCTGCCAGGCCTTAAGGGTAACCAGCAGCAGGTCGCTTTGCGCCAGGAAATCAGGATCGTTGGCGGTGAGCGATTCGTTAAAGATACTTCCATCTTCATCGATCAGGTTTACACTGCAATACGGCTGGGGGACGCGTAGCCAGCCTTGTACCTCGTGTCCATGTTTGCACAATGCGGTGAGCCAAAGCTGGCCCAGGGCTCCGCATCCGAGCACGGTAATTTTCATTGTTCCTCCTCACCTGCAACTGCGCCAGGCGTGTCGGTTAAGTATAGCGCCGTCAGCTAAGCTTCTGTTGAGTTATGCCTCGTTGCGGGTATTATGCAACGCAACAAAAGTAAAGGGAGAAGAAAAGATGCCATCTTTCGATATTGTTTCAGAAGTTGATATCCAGGAAGTCCGCAACGGTGTGGATAACGCCAGCCGTGAAGTTGAGTCACGTTTCGATTTTCGTGGTGTAGAGGCGAGTTTTGAGCTGAACGACGCGAATAAGACCATCAAGGTGCTGAGCGAGTCCGATTTCCAGGTCAATCAGTTACTGGATATTCTGCGTGCCAAGCTGTTAAAACGCGGCATTGAAGGGACGTCTCTGGATGTGCCGGAAGAGTTCGTGCACAGCGGCAAAACCTGGTTTGTTGAAGCCAAACTTAAGCAGGGTATTGAGAGCGCGATGCAGAAGAAAATCGTTAAGCTCATCAAAGACAGTAAGCTGAAAGTGCAGGCGCAAATTCAGGGCGAAGAGATTCGTGTCACCGGTAAAGCGCGCGACGATCTGCAGGCCGTTATGGCGCTGGTGCGCGGCGGCGACCTGGGACAGCCGTTCCAGTTTAAGAACTTCCGCGATTAAAAACGAAAATGCCCGGCAAGCCGGGCATTTTTTCAGGCTTTGATAGCCTGTTCCACTTCGAAGCGATTGGTGACTTTACTGTCGATTTTGACGTAAGCACTACGCTCTTCTGGGACGATCAGCACTTCGCTGACCCCTTCTGTTGTTTCCAGCCGCTGTTTCAGCGCGTCGCTTATCTCCACACCGTCCGGGATTTCCACCCGCAGGCTGCTTACGTAGCGCGGCTCTTTCATGGTGCTGGCAACCAGCAGCCAGACCATCGCCAGCAGCGCGCCGGCAAGAAACACGGTCTGCGAATCAAATAATCCGTCTACCCAGCCGCCGAACGAACCGCCGATGGCGACGCCCAAAAACTGGCTGGTGGAGTAAATGCCCATCGCCGTACCTTTGTATCCGGCTGGGGATTCTTTGCTGATTAACGATGGGAGCAGGGCTTCCATCAGGTTAAAGGCGAGGAAGAACAGCTGCACGCCCAGCACCAGCTCCCAGAAGTGCGGGCCGGATCCCCACAGCACAATTTCTGCGATTAATAACAGCGCCACACAGCCCAGGAAAACGCGCTTCATGCGGCGTTTTACTTCGGCGTAGATGATAAACGGCACCACGGAAACGAAGGAGATCAGCATCGTGACCAGATAAATCTTCCAGTGCTCCACCGCCGGGAATCCGGCTGCCGCCAGTTGGCCGGGGAGGGCCACGAAGGTGGACATCAACAGGATGTGCAGACACATGATGCCGAAGTTGAGCTTCAGCAAACGTGGTTCAACGATGACTTTACTGAAGCAGCCTTTCACCATGCCCGATTCACGGTTCAGAACGTGATTTTTACTGTCCGGCACCACCCAAATCGTTAGCGCAATGCCAATCGTCGCCAGCACGGCAATCATCCAGAAGAGGGCATTCAGGCCCAGCTTATGGGTAATGATCGGGCCAAGCACCATGGCAATAGCAAAGGTGACGCCAAAGCTGACGCCAATAAACGCCATCGCTTTGGTTCGGTTCTGTTCGCGGGTTAAATCCGAGAGCAGCGCCATTACGGCGGCGGCAATCGCCCCTGAGCCTTGCAGCGCACGGCCAAGAATAATGCCCCAAATGGAGTGTGACAGCGCGGCAATAATGCTGCCGAGGACAAAGATCAGCAGGCCGCCGACAATCAGTGGCTTACGGCCCACGCGATCGGAAAGCAGCCCGAAGGGGATCTGAAATATCGCCTGGGCCAGGCCGTAGATGCCAATTGCCAGACCAATTAACGCCTCGCTGGCGCCCTGAAGTGCCATACCATAGGTAGTCAGAACAGGCAGGACCATAAACATGCCAAGCATGCGCAGCGAGAAAACAGTCCCTAAACCCCAGGTTGCGCGCAGTTCGCCTGGTGTCATTTTATAATCGTTCATTACCACCTCTGTTCAAAAGCAGGCACTAGTGTAGGCGGGGTGTTAAGTGCGGTAAATAGGTGTTTGTTTAAGAGATATTACGGGGGCTAAACATTGCCGGTGGCGGCTTCATTTTACCCGGCCTGACGGTTACGCAGGCCTGTGCAAGCGGAGCGCGACAGGGCAAAAAAAAGCCGGGTTATCATCACCCGGCTTGTTCATATCAGCGTGCTTACCAGACGTAAGTCAGCAGATTGTGTGAATCAGGCACCATAAAGTCGACGGACATCATCACGGACAGGGAGGTGATAGCGACAATCGAGAACACAAACAGCTTACGTGCCCACACTTTATCGTCTTCCACTTTGTACCCGCGCAGCGCCATACCGAGCCACCAGACGCTCACCGCAGCAGCCACCACCAGATATTTGTATCCAGCGTAGCCTCCGAGAGAGAGCATCAGCGTCGCCACAGCGAAGGCGATGATGTACAGCGTGATGTGATTCTTGGCGACTGAAATACCTTTCACGACCGGCAGAACCGGGATGTTCGCTGCCTGATAATCCTTGAAGCGGAAAATCGCAATGGCGTAGGAGTGCGGCATCTGCCACAGGCTAAAGATAGCCAGCAGAATCAGCGCACCGCTGTCGAACTCGTTCGTGACGGCGCAGTAGCCAATCACCGGCGGCGCAGCGCCGGAGAGAGAACCAATCAGCGTACCGTAGACGGAGTGACGTTTCATATACAGGCTGTAGACGCCCACATACACCACGAAACCCATCACCCCCAGCCAGCAGGCCAGAGGGTTGGCACCAAACCACAGCAGCATAAAGCCAGCAAAGCCCAGCAAGGTGGCGTACACCAGCGAGACGGCAGGAGATATCAGGCCTTTGACAAGCACCCGATTCTTGGTCCTTTCCATCTTCCTGTCGATATCCATGTCGATGTAGTTGTTAAATACACAACCGGACGCAACCACCAGTGACACGCCAATCAACGTGGATGCGAAGAGGGTGTAGTCAATGCTGCCCTTAGAGGCCAACAGGAACCCTCCGATCACGGAGATCAGGTTGCCAAAGATGATGCCTGGTTTCGTTACTTGCAGGTATTGCTTAAACATACTCGCCGCTCTTAGTGAACCATCATGTTGTAGTTCAGGTTCCACATAATCCAGATGGAACCGACTACCAGGATAGCGATGATAATCACGGTAAAGATGAAGGCCGTCATGTTCCAGCCCTCATCGGATTTGGTGTTCATGTGCAGGAAGCAAACCAGATGCACCAGAATTTGCACCACAGCGGAGATCAGGACAGTGCCCAGAATCACCGTGTGAGAAGCCGTTCCGCTCATCACCATCCAGAACGGGAGCGCCGTCAGGATGATCGACAGGATGAAACCTGTCATATAGGTTTTCACGCTACCGTGGGAAGCGCCATGATCGTTAGTATGACTCATTACATCGCCCCCATCAGATAGACAACCGAGAACACGCAGATCCACACCACGTCCAGGAAGTGCCAGAACAGACTCAGGCACATGATACGGGTGCGGTTAGTATTGGTCAGGCCGCGACGATAAACCTGGAACATCAGCACCGCCATCCAGATCAGACCAGATGTTACGTGCAGACCGTGGGTCCCTACCAGTGCGAAGAACGCTGACAGGAAGCCACTGCGATCCGGGCCCATGCCTTCAGCAATCAGGTGATGGAATTCATAGAGCTCCATCCCGATAAATCCAGCACCAAACAACCAGGTCAACGCCAGCCAGGAGACAACCTGGCTCTTGTTGTTTTTGTACATGGCGATCGCCGCCATGCCGTAGGTGATGGAGCTGAACAGCAGCAGAGCGGTTTCAACCAGAACGAACGGCAGCTCGAAAATGTCCTTGCCAGTCGGGCCGCCCGCTGTGCCGTTCACCAGAACGGCATAGGTTGCGAACAGACAGCAGAACAGAATGCAGTCGCTCATCAGGTAGATCCAGAAGCCGAAGACTTTCATCGGCCCTGTATCGTGGTGCGCGTGGTCATGCGCATGGGCAGTTGGGTGCGCCAAAGTATCAGTTGCCATTTTTCAGCCCCGCTTTAGAAATCTCATCGAAATGCTGGTTTTCCAGTTTTTCGACTTCACGGACTGGTACGTAGTAGTCCACGTCCTCGTCAAAGCTCTTCACAATCCAGCTAATGATCACGCCAGCGAAGCTCGCGATCGCCAGCCACCAGATGTGCCAGATCATGGCGAAGCCAAATACCGTTGCGAAGGCGGCAATCACAATGCCCGCACCGCTGTTTTTCGGCATGTGGATCTCTTCGTAATGCTCAGGTTGCTTGTACGCTTCGCCTTTCTCTTTCATTTCCCAGAATGCGTCGCGCTCATGGATCTGCGGCACAATGGCAAAGTTATAGAACGGTGGCGGGGAAGAGGTTGCCCACTCCAGCGTACGGCCACCCCATGGGTCACCGGTCAGGTCACGGTTCTGCTCGCGGTCGCGAATAGAGACGTAGAACTGAATCAGCTGGCATGCGATACCCATTGCAATCAGTACCGCACCACAGGCTGCAACAACCAGCATTGGGTGGAACTGTGGATCAATCTGCTGGCTCAGGCGACGGGTCATACCCATGAAGCCGAGCACGTACAGCGGCATGAAGGCCACGAAGAAACCAACGATCCAGAGCCAGAACGCACGTTTGCCCCAGGTTTCGTTCAGCGTGAAGCCAAACGCTTTAGGCCACCAGTAAGTTACGCCAGCGAAGCAGCCGAAGACGACGCCGCCGATGATAACGTTATGGAAGTGCGCAATCAGGAACAGACTGTTGTGCAGAACGAAGTCAGCACCTGGTACCGCCAGCAGTACGCCGGTCATCCCACCTACAGAGAAGGTGACGATGAAGCCGATGGTCCACAGCATTGCTGAGTGGAACACGATACGGCCCTGATACATGGTGAACAGCCAGTTGAAGATCTTCACCCCGGTCGGGATGGCGATAATCATGGTGGTAATACCGAAGAAGGCGTTTACGTTCGCGCCCGCACCCATGGTGAAGAAGTGGTGCAGCCAAACGATGAACGACAGGACGGTAATACACACGGTTGCCCACACAAGTGAGGTATAACCAAACAGGCGTTTACGCGAGAAGGTCGCGGCGATTTCGGAGAACACACCGAAGACCGGCAGAACCAGGATGTACACTTCAGGGTGACCCCATGCCCAAATCAGGTTGATGTACATCATCATGTTGCCGCCCATATCATTCGTGAAGAAATGGGTGCCCAGATAACGATCCAGGGTCAGCAACGCGACGGTAACCGTCAGAATTGGGAAGGAGGCAATAATCAGGATGTTGGCGCACAGAGATGCCCAGGTAAATACCGGCATCTTGAACATGGTCATGCCAGGGGCACGCATCTTGATAATGGTCACGAAGAAGTTAATACCGGTCAGGGTCGTACCGATACCGGAGAGCTGAATCGCCCAAATCCAGTAATCGACGCCTACGCCTGGACTGTATTCAATTCCCGAAAGCGGAGGGTAAGCCAGCCAGCCGGTCTGTGCGAATTCGCCCACACCCAGTGACAGGTTAACCAGGATAACGCCGACAACCGTGAACCAGAAGCTCAGGTTGTTCAGGAACGGGAACGCTACGTCGCGCGCGCCGATTTGCAGCGGCACAACCACGTTCATCAGACCAATAACCAGCGGCATCGCCACGAAGAAGATCATAATCACGCCGTGCGCGGTAAAGATCTGGTCGTAGTGGTGCGGTGGCAGGAAGCCGGCCTCACCTGCCGAAGCAAGTGCCTGCTGGCTACGCATCATGATTGCATCGGCAAAGCCACGAATTAACATGACGATACCGACGATGCAGTACATGATACCGAGTTTTTTGTGGTCAACCGAAGTCAGCCACTCATTCCACAGGTAGCTCCACTTACCGAAGTAAGTGATCAGGCCCAGTAAGGCCGCGCCACCAATGATAATTGCAGCAATCGTAACCACGATAATCGGTTCATGGTACGGCACTGCATCCAGTGTCAATTTTCCGAACATTTTCTTCCTCGGCCCCTTAGTGAGAGGTTTCCGCGTGGCTCATGTCCATGCCTTCCATACCTTCGTGCGAGCTGTGCTCACCTTCTGGCTGAGTCATGTTCATGCTCTTCCCGTGGTCCATAAATTTGTTCACAACGTCTTTAAACAAATCAGGTTTCACGTTAGAGAAGTACTCCACCTTGTTGTATTCGCTAGGTGTTGCCACTTTCTCGAATGCCGCCATGTCAGACATGGTGTTAGTAGACTGTTTCGCTTTAGCGACCCACTGGTCGAAAGCGGCACGGTCCGGCGTCGCGATAGCTTTGAACTTCATACCTGAGAAGCCCGGGCCACTATAGCTGGCGGAGATACCGTCGTAGGTGCCTGCTTCATTCGCGATCAGGTGCAGGTTTGTCTGCATACCGGCCATCGCGTAGATCTGGCTGCCCAGACGCGGAATAAAGAAGGAGTTCATCACGGAGTTAGAAGTGACTTTGAACTGCACCGGAGTGTTCGCCGGGAAGGCGATTTCATTCACGGTAGCAATGCCCTGCTCCGGATAAATGAAGAACCATTTCCAGTCCATGGAGACCACTTCAATGGTAATCGGTTTTTCATCGTGAACCAGCGGTTTGCTCGGCTCAAGCGCGTGAGTGGTTTTCCATGTCAGCACGGCAAGGAACAGGATGATCAGGATAGGCACCGTCCAGACCACAGCTTCCACTTTATTGGAGTGTGACCAGTTAGGGCTATACTTCGCATCTTTATTGCTCGCACGGTACTTCCAGGCGAAACCAACTGCCATCAAAATGGCAGGAATAACGACAATCATCATCAGGCCGAAGGCCGTCAGAATCAGTGAACGTTGTTCCAGTCCAATCTGTCCTTTGGGGTCGAGAAGCGCAGAATCACAGCCACTGAGTAAAACAGTGCCTGCAAATAACGACAACCATCCCAAACTTTTATTGTATTTCCTAAGTGTCATTTAACGACCTCAATTCCACGGGGACCTGGTGGCGTTTAAAGTGTGGGGGCATTTTACGGGAAGGTTACATTACTGTAAACATCATTAGCCCTGTGTCAGGAAGGTGTTACCGGGTTCTGCCGCACGTGTCACATGTGTTGCAAATTATGTCTATTTTTAAGACAAAAGCCCGATGGTACGGGAGTTATAACGAAAGGGCTTACAAGGATACCGCAAACGGGGCAATTGGTATAACCATTGTTAAAAATAAACAATAAATTAACAAAAAAGCATCAATTAAAAGACAATTGAAATACGAAAATTTAATCTGCCAGAAGCTGAATCGTTTAACGAAAAATAGCGAAGCAGGGGAGGTTCCAATAATTTCCGGAACCTATCCAGCACAAAACAACAAATATTTTTTCTAGCCGAGGTCGGTTATTTCTCCGTTATAATTTCGTGTCGTTATTACCACGGTAAATAACCTTTCGGTTTTAGCTTCAGGTCAGCCGCGTTTTACGCAGTGCCATGAAATCGAGAAGACCCCCGGTGACAATCCCGATGACAGCAAGTAACCCGCCGACGTCCAGCAGGATCGCTTCAAACGGCAGTTCAAGCGCCGTGGAGGCGTTGATAATCAACAGGATCAGCCACAGCGCCAGCATCACACAGCCGACCAGCAACAGCCGCAGGGCAAAGCGATAAGCACCCTGATATTCCGTGCGCGGCATAAAGTGATCCGTCTTCTGGGTATATTCCAGCGTCTGTCGGCAGACGAGCAGCAATAATATTCCTGGGACCGCAGCAAAAACGGAGAACAGATAAAATGTCGGCCAGCCGTGCGCTTCGACAAACCAGCCTGCAATCGGCCCGACATACACACGGCCGACAGCGGATAGGGCTGAGAGCAGCGCAAACTGTGTCGCGGAAAACGACTTATTGCAGAGCGTCATTAACAGGGCGACAAATGCCGCTGTCCCCATCCCGCCGCACAGGTTTTCAAAGAACACGGCGGCAGCCATGCTGAACATCTGTTTATCGGTAATAGAGAGCAGCCAGTAACCGGCGTTGGAGACGCCCTGCAAAATGCCGAAAATCAGCAGGGCGCGGAACAGCGACAGACGCTGCATCAACACGCCGCCATACAGCGCGCCTAAAATGGTTGCAAACAGCCCCAGCGTTTTATTCACCACCCCGACTTCACCTGCATCAAACCCTACACCGCGAATCAGGAACGTGGTGGTCAGGCTCATGGCGAACGCATCGCCGAGCTTATAAAGGACAATCAGCAGTAAAATCAGCCAGGCGTTGTTGCGCCCGAAGAAGTCCCGCAGCGGTTCGGCGACGGCCTGTTCGAGCGTACGGGGAACCGGGATAACATCGCTCGGTTCAGGGGCGAAAAAGGTCGCAATAATGCACGGGATAAGCAGGGCGGCCATCAGCCAGTACATCCCCTGCCAGCCGAGATAGCGGTCGGCCAGCCACAGGGCTAACCCGCCGGACACCAGCATCCCCAGGCGGTAGCCCAGAACGCTAATCGCCGCGCCGGTCCCGCGCTCTTCTGCCGGTAGTACATCCGTTTTCCAGGCATCAAAAACGATATCCTGCGAGGCTGAACAGAAGGCGATCACCACCGCCAGGGCGGCCATCCAGCGTAATTGTGTTGACGGCTCCAGGAACCCCATTGCGGCGATCGCCAGCAACAGCAGAATCTGAGTCATCACCAGCCAGCCACGGCGTCTGCCGAGGAATGGCGGGGTATAGCGGTCCATCACCGGCGACCATAAAAACTTAAAGACATAGGCCTGGCCGACAAGGGAGAAGAAACCAATGGTTTTGAGATCGATATTCTCGACCGTCATCCAGGCCTGAAGCGTGCCGGAGGTGAGGGCGAGAGGTAAACCGGAGGCGAAACCAAGGATCAGCAATATCGCTGATTTTGGCTGCTGGAAAATGCGCAAGTAATGACTGGACATGTTTCTATATGACTGACCCGGCGAAGCGCCGGGTCAGTGTGCGGGATTAACGCGCGTTCTGCTTGATGAATTCGTGAATGCTGGTGTCCTGCGCCATATCGGCGATGGTATCCGTCAGCACGCTATTCACTGCGTTAGCAATGTTCTGGTTGGAGGCCTGGAAGGCACCTTCAACCGAGTAGCTTGCACGATAGTTTTTGTTCATCTTGTTGCCGTTCTTCGCGGTGGCGATGATGGCGATATCCGCTTTGGTGGAGATATTGTAACGCACGTTGCCCTGAGAAACGTCGGCATACAGATTGTTGACAATGATCTGCAGATCAACGGCACCGCTTGGGCCAACCATGTAACCGCGAGCGGTCATCTGTTTTTCGAGCACTTCCTGCAGCAGGAAGCGCAGGTCGCGGGAAGCGGTCAGCGTTACCTGTTGGTTGTCGCGAGTCACTTTTGCCAGCGCTTGATCCTGACGCTGATCGGCACCGTTGATACTCACGGTGACGCCCATCAGGCTCGGGTCCTGCTGTGGCAGGGTAATTTTTGGCGAAACGTCAATGGTGGTCGGCGGAGTGGCGCAACCAGCCAGCATGAAGAGAGCTACCAGCGGAAAGAAGAGTTTTTTTAACATTTCAGGTTCTCAACGGATCGTTAGCATATACAGAGAAAAATTGCCGCCATCATAACATCGCTAACGGCAAGGGGAAGTGGTCAACGCATGTAAATTCATCGTCTTGTCTGAAATCTGACCACCACTGACATTTTCTTTACTGCACCAGGGACAAAACGTATGAGGGAGACAGTGAACTTCATCCATTTGAATGAGGAAATCAGACGAAAGCTAAATATTTGTTGTCTTGATGTAATGGAAGCGGTAAAAGCGGCTAACATTTAAAGGGATGGGTGACATCTCAGCGTTGTCAGAGGAGTAATATCATGATGATACGTGAACAGATCGAAGAAAAACTAAGGACAGCGTTTAATCCCGTGTTCCTCGAAGTTGTCGATGAGAGCTACCGTCATAACGTGCCGGCCGGTTCTGAAAGCCATTTCAAAGTTGTACTGGTTAGCGACCGCTTCGTAGGGGAACGCTTCCTTAATCGTCACCGTATGATCTACGGAACGTTGACGGAAGAACTCTCCTCCACAGTGCATGCGCTGGCCCTTCATACCTACACCATTAAGGAGTGGGAAGGGTTGCAGGATACGATCTTCGCCTCACCACCTTGTCGGGGGCGGGAAGCATCGCGTAATCGATCCGGGTTGCAACCGCTGGAGTTTTTCCAGTATGTTGCATACAGAATGATGTCAAGACGGCCTGCGGGCCGTTTTGTTTTGTCTGCGTTTTGAACGTGTGGGGCGAATTTTAGGCCAAAAATAGCCTTAAATTGTGAAAAAAGCCGCAGCTAGATGCCCCAACCGTTCTCGACTCACCCAAGTGATGCCGCTATAATGCCGCGTCTTAATGAATGTCTTCGGGATGATTCTGGCGACAGGGAATGTGAATCTGCTAAATAGTGAGCATCCCGGTATTGCGAGACAAATTCAGAGTTGACCGAGCACTGTGATTTTTTTGAGGTAACAAGATGCAAGTTTCAGTTGAAACCACTCAAGGCCTTGGCCGCCGTGTAACGATTACTATCGCTGCTGACAGCATCGAAACTGCTGTGAAAAGCGAGCTGGTCAACGTAGCAAAAAAAGTACGTATTGACGGCTTCCGTAAGGGTAAAGTACCGATGAATGTCGTTGCTCAGCGTTATGGCGCTTCTGTTCGCCAGGACGTGCTGGGTGACCTGATGAGCCGCAACTTCATTGATGCCATCATCAAAGAAAAAATCAATCCAGCCGGCGCACCGAACTACGTTCCGGGCGAATACAAACTGGGCGAAGACTTCACCTACTCCGTAGAGTTCGAAGTTTACCCAGAAGTTGAGCTGAAGGGTCTGGACACCATCGAAGTTGAAAAACCAATCGTTGAAGTGACCGACACCGACGTTGACGGCATGCTGGATACTCTGCGTAAGCAGCAGGCGAACTGGAAAGACAAAGACGGCGCTGTTGAAGCAGAAGACCGTGTCACCATCGACTTCTCCGGCTCTGTAGACGGCGAAGAGTTCGAAGGCGGCAAAGCGACTGACTTCGTACTGGCGATGGGCCAGGGTCGTATGATCCCAGGCTTCGAAGACGGTATCAAAGGCCACAAAGCGGGCGAAGAGTTCACCATCGACGTGACCTTCCCGGAAGAATACCACGCTGAAAACCTGAAAGGTAAAGCAGCGAAGTTCGTTATCAACCTGAAGAAAGTTGAAGAGCGCGAACTGCCAGAACTGACTGAAGAGTTCATCAAACGTTTCGGCGTTGAAGATGGCTCCGTAGCCGGTCTGCGCGCAGAAGTGCGTAAAAACATGGAGCGCGAGCTGAACGGCGCCGTGCGTAACCGTGTGAAATCTCAGGCTATCGAAGGTCTGGTGAAAGCGAATGAAATCGACGTTCCTGCAGCACTGATTGACAGCGAAATCGACGTTCTGCGTCGCCAGGCTGCACAGCGCTTCGGTGGCAACCAGCAGCAAGCGCTGGAACTGCCTCGCGAACTGTTCGAAGAGCAGGCTAAACGCCGCGTTGTAGTCGGTCTGCTGCTGGGCGAAGTGATTCGTACCCACGAGCTGAAAGCTGACGAAGATCGCGTGAAAGGCCTGATCGAAGAGATGGCTTCTGCTTACGAAGATCCGCGTGAAGTGGTTGAGTTCTACGGCAGCAACAAAGAGCTGATGGACAACATGCGCAACGTAGCCCTGGAAGAGCAGGCTGTTGAAGCGGTTCTGGCTAAAGCAAAAGTGACTGAAAAAGCCACTTCTTTCAACGAACTGATGAACCAGCAGGCGTAATTCTGCCCCAACGGTTTAAAGTTTGAACAAAAACCCGTTGCCATTTGGTAACGGGTTTTTTTTATCGCAGTAATAGCCCAGGAAGAGTGCTAAAACGCCCTTTCAGTGTTAGCGTTACACCAAAAGATTGTTATGCTTGAAATATGGCGATGCCGTCCCCATAAGTGTGTAATCACGATGAATGAGACTGGCTGATAATCCGTCCATAAGGTTACAATCAGTACAGCAGGTATTTTCCAATTTTTATCCAGGAGACGGAAATGTCATACAGTGGCGAACGAGATAACTTTGCACCCCATATGGCTCTGGTGCCAATGGTTATTGAACAGACCTCTCGCGGTGAACGTTCTTTTGATATCTATTCCCGTCTGCTCAAGGAACGCGTTATCTTTCTGACCGGCCAGGTGGAAGACCATATGGCGAACCTGATCGTGGCGCAGATGCTGTTCCTGGAAGCGGAAAACCCGGAAAAAGACATTTACCTGTATATTAACTCCCCTGGCGGCGTGATCACTGCCGGGATGTCCATTTATGACACCATGCAGTTCATCAAGCCTGACGTCAGCACCATTTGTATGGGGCAGGCGGCATCGATGGGTGCGTTCCTGCTGACCGCAGGGGCAAAAGGCAAACGTTTCTGTCTGCCAAATTCCCGCGTGATGATTCACCAGCCGCTGGGCGGATACCAGGGACAGGCGACAGA
Organism: Lelliottia sp. WB101; assembly: GCF_003051885.1. Classification (NCBI taxonomy): domain Bacteria; kingdom Pseudomonadati; phylum Pseudomonadota; class Gammaproteobacteria; order Enterobacterales; family Enterobacteriaceae; genus Lelliottia; species Lelliottia sp. WB101. The sequence continues at coordinate 4,467,662 of NZ_CP028520.1, read as the reverse complement.
CATTGAAATTCATGCGCGTGAAATTCTGAAAGTGAAAGGGCGCATGAATGAACTTATGGCGCACCACACGGGTCAATCACTTGAGCAGATCGAGCGTGATACCGAGCGCGATCGCTTCCTCTCCGCATCAGAGGCAGTTGAGTACGGCTTAGTCGACTCCATTTTGACCCATCGTAATTGATGCCCACGGCGCGAGTGTGCCGCTATACTAAGGTAGGCGGCATTTTGCTTCACAGTAACTTGCGTCTGAGAATGGCATTTGCGTCGTCATGTGCGGCACAAAGAACTTAAAAAGAGGTTTGGACTCATGACAGATAAACGCAAAGATGGTTCGGGCAAACTGCTGTACTGCTCTTTTTGCGGCAAAAGCCAGCATGAAGTGCGAAAACTGATTGCCGGGCCGTCCGTGTATATCTGCGACGAATGTGTCGATTTATGTAACGACATTATCCGCGAAGAGATTAAAGAAGTAGCGCCTCATCGTGAGCGCAGCGCATTGCCGACTCCGCACGAGATCCGTCATCATCTTGATGATTACGTTATCGGCCAGGAACCGGCGAAAAAGGTGCTGGCAGTTGCAGTGTACAACCACTACAAACGTCTGCGTAACGGCGATACCAGCAATGGCGTTGAGCTTGGCAAAAGTAACATTTTGCTGATCGGCCCAACGGGTTCCGGTAAAACGCTGCTGGCCGAAACGCTGGCACGTCTGCTGGATGTTCCGTTCACCATGGCTGATGCTACCACGCTGACCGAAGCCGGTTACGTGGGTGAAGACGTAGAAAACATCATTCAGAAGCTGCTGCAGAAGTGTGACTACGACGTGCAGAAAGCCCAGCGCGGTATCGTATATATCGATGAGATCGACAAAATCTCTCGTAAATCCGATAACCCGTCCATCACCCGTGACGTATCGGGCGAAGGCGTGCAGCAGGCTCTCCTGAAGCTTATCGAAGGTACAGTTGCCGCCGTTCCACCGCAGGGTGGACGCAAACATCCGCAGCAGGAGTTCTTGCAGGTCGATACCTCTAAGATCCTGTTCATCTGCGGTGGCGCGTTCGCAGGGCTGGATAAAGTGATCGCCAACCGTGTTGAAACCGGCTCCGGCATTGGTTTTGGCGCGACGGTGAAAGCCAAGTCCGAGAAAGCGAACGAAGGCGAACTGCTGTCGCAGGTTGAGCCAGAAGATTTGATCAAGTTTGGTCTGATTCCTGAATTCATCGGTCGTCTGCCGGTAGTGGCAACGCTGAATGAGCTGAGTGAAGATGCGCTGATTCAGATCCTGAAAGAGCCGAAAAATGCGCTGACCAAGCAGTATCAGGCATTGTTCAATCTGGAAGGCGTGGATCTGGAGTTCCGTGACGAAGCGCTGGTCGCTATTGCGAAGAAAGCGATGGTCCGTAAAACGGGTGCGCGTGGTTTGCGCTCTATCGTTGAAGCGGCGCTGCTCGACACCATGTACGATTTACCGTCCATGGAAGATGTCGAAAAAGTGGTGATCGATGAATCCGTTATCAGCGGCCAATCTAAACCAATGCTGATGTATGGCAAACCGGAAGCCCAGCAGGCGTCTGGCGAATAATTAGCCAAATCATACAAGCAGTTAATCAAAAAGGGGGGATTTTATCTCCCCTTTTATTTTTCCTTATTCATAGCGTTGAATGTGTGGGAAACATCCCCATATACTGGTTACATGTTTATGGTTGTGTAACACAGTGACATGACCTGCTTACCTGGCGGACACTAAACTAAGAGAGAGCTCTATGAATCCTGAGCGTTCTGAACGCATTGAAATCCCCGTATTGCCGCTGCGCGATGTGGTGGTTTATCCGCACATGGTCATACCCTTATTTGTAGGGCGGGAAAAATCTATCCGTTGCCTTGAAGCCGCCATGGATCATGATAAGAAAATCATGCTGGTGGCGCAGAAAGAAGCATCAACGGATGAGCCGGGTGTAAACGATCTTTTCACCGTCGGGACCGTGGCCTCTATTTTGCAAATGCTGAAGCTGCCTGACGGCACCGTGAAGGTGCTGGTAGAGGGCTTGCAGCGTGCGCGTATCACTACGCTTTCTGATGATGGCGAACACTTCTCTGCCAAAGCGGAGTATCTTGAGTCGCCGCAGCTCGACGAGCGTGAGCAGGAAGTGCTGGTGCGCACGGCGATTAGCCAGTTTGAAGGCTATATCAAGCTGAACAAAAAAATCCCACCAGAAGTGCTGACGTCGCTCAATAGCATCGACGATCCTGCGCGTCTGGCGGACACCATCGCTGCACACATGCCGCTGAAGCTGGCTGATAAACAGTCCGTGCTGGAGATGTCCGACGTGAACGAGCGTCTGGAATATCTGATGGCGATGATGGAATCCGAAATCGATCTGCTGCAGGTTGAGAAACGCATTCGCAACCGCGTCAAAAAGCAGATGGAGAAATCCCAGCGCGAGTACTATCTGAACGAGCAAATGAAAGCCATTCAGAAAGAGCTCGGCGAGATGGACGACGCCCCAGACGAAAACGAAGCGCTGAAGCGTAAGATCGACGCGGCGAAAATGCCGAAAGAGGCAAAAGAGAAAGCTGAAGCAGAACTGCAGAAGCTGAAAATGATGTCTCCGATGTCGGCCGAAGCGACCGTGGTTCGCGGCTATATCGAATGGATGGTGCAGGTACCGTGGAATGCCCGTAGCAAGGTCAAAAAAGACCTGCGTCAGGCGCAAGAGATCCTCGATACCGACCACTACGGCCTTGAGCGCGTTAAAGACCGTATCCTTGAGTATCTTGCGGTTCAGAGCCGTGTGAACAAGCTGAAAGGCCCGATTCTTTGCCTGGTAGGGCCTCCTGGTGTGGGTAAAACCTCCCTAGGTCAGTCCATCGCCAAAGCTACCGGACGTAAATACATCCGTATGGCGCTCGGCGGCGTGCGTGATGAAGCGGAAATTCGCGGTCACCGTCGCACGTACATCGGCTCCATGCCGGGTAAACTGATTCAGAAAATGGCGAAAGTGGGCGTTAAAAACCCGCTGTTCCTGCTCGATGAGATCGACAAAATGTCTTCGGACATGCGTGGCGATCCGGCGTCTGCTCTGCTTGAAGTGTTAGATCCAGAACAGAACGTGGCGTTCAGCGATCACTATCTGGAAGTGGACTACGATCTCAGCGATGTGATGTTCGTAGCGACCTCCAACTCCATGAACATTCCGGCTCCGCTGCTGGATCGTATGGAAGTGATCCGTCTGTCCGGTTACACCGAAGACGAAAAACTGAACATTGCCAAGCGCCATCTGTTGTCGAAACAGATTGAGCGTAACGCGCTGAAAGAGAGCGAGATTACGGTCGACGACAGTGCGATTATCAGCATTATTCGTTACTACACTCGTGAAGCGGGCGTGCGTAGTCTTGAGCGTGAAATCTCTAAACTGTGTCGTAAGGCGGTTAAACAGCTTCTGCTGGATAAATCCCTGAAGCACATCGAGATCAACGGCGACAATCTGCACGAATATCTGGGCGTACAGCGCTTTGATTATGGCCGTGCCGATAACGAAAACCGCGTGGGCCAGGTGACCGGTCTGGCATGGACGGAAGTGGGCGGCGATCTGCTGACCATCGAAACCGCCTGTGTGCCAGGTAAAGGCAAGCTGACGTACACCGGTTCTCTGGGCGAAGTCATGCAGGAGTCCATTCAGGCAGCGCTGACCGTGGTCCGTGCGCGTGCGGAGAAGCTGGGTATTAATCCTGACTTCTACGAAAAACGTGACATTCACGTCCACGTTCCTGAAGGGGCTACGCCGAAAGACGGCCCAAGTGCCGGTATCGCGATGTGTACCGCGCTGGTCTCCTGTCTGACGGGTAACCCGGTGCGTGCTGATGTGGCGATGACGGGTGAGATCACGCTGCGTGGTCTGGTGCTGCCGATCGGTGGTTTGAAAGAAAAACTGCTGGCTGCACACCGCGGTGGTATTAAAACCGTATTGATCCCGCATGAGAACAAACGTGATCTGGAAGAGATTCCTGACAATGTTATCGCCGATCTGGATATCCATCCGGTGAAACGCATTGAGGAAGTTCTGAGCCTCGCGCTGCAGAATGAGCCCTCTGGAATGCAGGTCGTAACCGCAAAATAGTGACCTCGCGCAAAGAGCGCTAAGAAAAACAAGGCTGACAGGTGATTTCTCACTTGCCAGCCTTTTTTTGTATAGCTAATTTAGATTGCTGATTGGGTTAGCCATCAACAACGGGTGTTGTAAGGTCATGGCAGGCCTGATATAACTGCTGCGCGGTCGCGTCGTGAAGGATTCAGGCGCGATATAAATTATAAAGAGAGGAAGAGAACAGTGAATAAATCTCAACTGATTGACAAAATTGCTGCGGGTGCTGATATCTCTAAAGCTGCGGCTGGACGTGCGTTAGATGCATTAATTGCCTCTGTAACTGAATCTCTGCAATCCGGGGATGACGTTGCGCTGGTAGGTTTTGGTACTTTTGCTGTTAAAGAGCGTGCTGCCCGTACTGGCCGCAACCCTCAGACCGGTAAAGAGATCACCATCGCTGCCGCTAAAGTGCCAGGTTTCCGTGCAGGTAAAGCACTGAAAGACGCAGTAAACTGATCGCTTTCTCGTTCAAGGGAAGTTGAAAAGTACAAGGGCGCATCATTTGATGTGCCTTTTTTGTTTGTCCAGCGCGACTTTATGCGAGTTTATGCGCGTTGTGGGCTGACATTTACCCCGGTTTCTTGTCACAATACAACCTTACGCGCTGCGGTCAGGATTTTCCCCAGCGTGAGGTCACCAGTCACCTACAGCGGAGTGTGGTTTCACCATGATGGACAACTTACGCACGGCTGCTAACAGTCTCGTGCTCAAGATTATTTTCGGTATCATTATCGTGTCGTTTATTTTGACCGGTGTGAGTGGATACCTGATTGGCGGTAGTAGCAACTACGCCGCGAAAGTGAATGGCCAGGAAATCAGCCGCGGGCAGTTTGAAAATGCCTTTGCCGGGGAACGTAATCGCATGCAGCAACAGCTGGGCGAACAGTTCTCTGAGCTTGCAGCGAACGAAGGCTACATGAAAACCCTCCGTCAGCAGACCGTGAATCGTCTTATCGACGAAGCGCTGCTCGATCAGTATTCCCGACACCTGGGGCTGGGCATTAGCGATGAGCAGGTCAAAAAGGCCATTTTCGCGACTCAGGCTTTCCAGTCTAACGGTAAATTCGATAACTCCCGCTACACCGCCATCGTTAATCAGATGGGGATGACGCCGGATCAATACGCTCAGGCGCTGCGTAATCAGCTGACCACACAGCAACTGATTAACGCGGTAGTCGGTACCGATTTCATGCTTAAGGGCGAAACCGACGAGCTGGCAGCCCTGGTGGCTCAGCAGCGTGTCGTTCGCACCGCAACGATTGATGTCAACGCACTGGCGGCAAAACAGTCAGTCAGCGACGACGAGATCAAAGCCTACTACGAGCAGAACAAAAACAACTTCACCGCACCTGAGCAGTTCCGCGTGAGCTACATCAAGCTGGACGCCGCAGCGATGCCGGAAACAGCGTCTGACAGCGAAGTACAGTCTTACTACGACCAGCACCAGGATCAGTTCACTCAGGCGCAGCGTAACCGTTACAGCGTCATTCAGACCAAAACTGAAGCCGATGCTAAGGCGATTGTCGACGAGCTGGCTAAAGGCGCCGACTTTGCGACACTGGCGAAAACGAAATCCACCGACATCATCTCTGCGAAAAACGGCGGTGATATGGGCTGGCTGGAAGACGCTACTACGCCAGACGAGCTGAAAAACGCGGGCCTGAAAGAGAAAGGCCAGCTGTCCGGTGTGATCAAATCCTCTGTCGGTTTCCTGGTGGCGCGTCTGGATGATGTCCAGCCTGCGAAAACCAAACCGCTGGCTGACGTTCGCGATGATATCGCCGCGAAAGTGAAGCAAGAGAAAGCGCTGGATGCGTACTACGCGCTGCAGCAGAAAGTGAGCGACGCGGCGAGCAATGACAACGAATCTCTGGCGGGTGCTGAGCAGGCTGCTGGCGTGAAAGCCGTAGAAACAGGCTGGTTCGGTCACGACAACCTGCCTGAAGAGCTGAACTTCAAACCGGTTGCCGATGCCATCTTCAACGGTGGTCTGGTCGGTGAGAACGGTACGCCGGGCAGCAACTCTGACATCATCACCGTTGACGGCGATCGTGCGTTCGTTCTGCGTATTTCGGAGCATAAAGCCGAAACCATCAAACCGCTGGAGGCTGTGAAAGATCAGATTGCTACTCTGGTCAAACACAACAAAGCTGAACAGCAGGCGAAGCTGGATGCAGAAAAACTGCTGGCTGAGCTGAAAGCAGGTAAAGGTGATGCGGCGCTGAAAGCGGCGGGTCTGAGCTTCGGTGAGGCGAAAACCCTGAGCCGTACAGGTCAGGATCCGGTGAGCCAGGCGGCATTTGGTCTGAGCCTGCCTGCGAAAGACAAACCGAGCTTTGGTACGGCGTCTGACATGCAGGGCAACATCGTTCTGCTGGCGCTTGACGAAGTGAAAGCAGGCACCATGCCGGAAGAGCAGAAAAAAGCGATGGTTCAGGGGATCACCCAGAACAACGCCCAGATCGCTTTCGAAGCACTGATGAGCAACCTGCGCAAAGACGCTAAAATCAAGCTGGGCGATATCATCACGCAGCAGCAGTAATTACGGCGCTGCTCGCAGATTTTCGCAACGCACTGCAATATTTAAAGGCCGCTTACGCGGCCTTTTCCATTTCTGAAATCTGCTGTTTGTTGTTGTTTTTGAGGGCGGGTATTGTGGCTTCGCTGTCAACAAACAAGGAGAAAACAGCATGAAACATGGAATCAAAGCACTTTTAATGACGCTTGCGATCGCCACAACGGGGATGAGTTTTAGCGCACTGGCGGCGACACCGGCGGCGAAGGCGCATACTGTTGCGACGACGGCTGAAGCCACCACGCCGGACGCGGCAGCTTCCCAGCCTAAGGCGACAGCCAGCACTAAAGCGACCGACGACGAAGGTACCCGGGTAAGTATCAACTCTGCCTCGGCAGAGGATCTGGCGCGCGTCATGAATGGCGTTGGGCTGAAAAAAGCGCAGGCCATTGTCGGCTATCGTGACGAATACGGTCCGTTTAAAACCGTCGACGATCTGAAGCAGGTACCGGGGATCGGTAACGCGCTGGTTGAGCGCAACCTCACGCACCTGACACTGTAATCACACAATAACTTGCACAGTGGCAAAATTTTGCCAGGATAAAGAGGTCATACCAGTTATGACCTCTCATCCTATAACAATTTCAGGGCTAGTGCGCTATGCAGACTCAGATCAAAGTACGCGGTTACCATCTCGATGTTTACCAGCATGTGAATAATGCTCGTTATCTCGAATTCCTCGAAGAGGCTCGCTGGGACGGGCTGGAAAACAGCGAAAGCTTCCAGTGGCTCACGGCGCACAACATCGCTTTTGTGGTTGCCAATATCAATATCAACTACCGCCGTCCTGCGGTGCTGGGCGATCGCCTGACGGTGACGAGCCAGTTGCAGCAGTTAAATGGTAAAAGCGGCGTGTTGAGTCAGGTCGTGACGCTGGACCCGGAAGGGCAGGTGGTGGCTGATGCGCTGATTACCTTTGTCTGCATTGATTTAAAAACGCAGAAAGCGCTGCCGTTAGAAGGCGAGTTACGCGAGAAGCTGGATCTGTTAATCGAATAATATTGCGACCGGGTGAATGTCCTTCACCCGGCCGCGCCAGGGCTTATTTCACCCCGGTTTTTTTCTTCATCAGCGCCATCACTGCAGGCTTATCGGCCAGGTAATGATTCAGACCGTTGGCGCGCAGGTTACAGGCGGCACATTGCCCACAGCCGTCGCCTTTGATGCCGTTGTAGCAGGTCAGCGTTTCATTACGCACCAGATCCAGTTTGCCCCAGTAATCGGCTAACGCCCAGGTCTCGGCTTTATCGAGCCACATCAGCGGCGTTTCAAAGCGAATCTCTTTTGCCATACCCAGATCCACGGCGTGATTAAGCGCTTTCACGAACTCGTCGCGGCAATCCGGGTAGCCGGAAAAATCGGTTTCGCACACGCCGGTGATGATCGCCTCCGCTTTTACCTGGTAGGCATAAATCGCGGTGAGCGTCAGGAACAGGATGTTGCGGCCCGGTACAAAGGTATTGGGAATGCCGCTGGCATCAGGCTCATAGTCAGGGACAGGAATACTGTCGCGCGTCAGGCTGCTGACAGCCAGTTCGTTTAACAGCGTGACGTCCAGCACTTTATGCGCACGTGCGCCCAGTTTCAGCGCCAGTTCGCGGGCCACGTCGATTTCAGCGCGATGGCGCTGACCATAATCAAACGTCACACAATGCACTTCATCATATTGATGCAGGGCCTGAACCAGACAGGTGGTGGAATCCTGTCCTCCGCTGAACACGACGACGGCACGTTTCATAAATAGGTCTCAACAGTATCGGTAAAAACAATATGGTAACGTCTGGCACGCCTGGCGACCAGCTTCTTCACGCGTTCGGGGCAGGAAGCCAGGCCTGCGAAAAATCAAACCAGCCGCGGGTATTAAGGCGAATACCGTTCACTCCCGGCGGAGCGCTGATTTGATACTGATAGTTAAAGAGAGGCGTTAAAACCGCATTCTCCATCAGATGGGTGAAAATCGACTGCAAACCGCTGTGCCGCGTGTGCTCACTGACCTGCGTCTGTACCGCATCCAGCGTTGCCTGAAGATGAGCATACTGCGGTGCGCTGAGCAGATGCGGCCACAAGGTATCACAGCGCAACCACTGCTCAAGCGTATACCCCGGTGCTTCGCCGATCAGTCTGTCACCCATCATCAGATCCGCTTCGGCCAGATTGCCGCAGCCGTCCCAGGTTTTAGCATCATGGAAAATGACGTTGAGCGTACAACCCTGCTTTGCCAGATACTGTTTGAGCTGTTCAGCCATGGTGTGCAATTCAACGGGCAAATGGTAAATCAGGGTCAGCGTGTCGGGGAGAGGAACATCCCGCAACTGCGGCCATTCGGGAATGGTCCAGCCCGGCAGCAATTCGTGCGCGGGGTTAATCAGGTTTTCATCCAGTGGCAGGGTGTGCAGAAGCGTCGTGTGATGGATAATCGTGATGAGCCGCTGCGCCTGCCTTTTACTCAGGCGGCCACTCTGCTTCAGCGTGAGATAGCAAAAGCCAAGACTGGTGCTGCTGCTGACCAGACGCAGATTAGCCAGTTCGTCGGGCTGCCCTATCGCGATTTGTACCGGATGGCGACAGCTGGTGCCTAAATCCTGCTCAAACAGTTGCGGAGTGATCCAGTATTCAATGGCTTTGATCAACGGGTGGCTGAGATGGTATTGCTCATGGCTTTCCAGGCGCACCAGATCGGGTTCAAACACCGTTAACCGGAACGGGCCGCAGCCCGTCAGGGGACGCTCCGGATGGGCGAGACGGCTGCAATAACTGGCCAGACGATGCGCCAGCCAGTAATCAGGCTGATGCAATACAAAGGTCAGGCACTGAGGATGCGTTACCTCAACGTTCAGCACGCTGTTAAACAACCGTCGCAGGGCGGGGAGGGCAAAGAGTTCGAGCAGGCTCGCGCGCAGCTGTGCGGTTTCGACCTTATCGCCGTTGTGCCAGTGCAACGTCGAACGGATGTAAAAATGCCAGCGTAAGCCATCGGCTGACACTTCCCAGTGATGGGCAAGATCCCCGGCAGGTTCGCGGCTGTCGTCATCAAAGCGCGTCAGCCCGGAAAAGACCTGTCCGACCAGGTGCTGCTCCGCGCGTCCCGGCAAAAAGCCCGTATGGAGCGGATCAAGGGAACGGTAGTAGGGAATTCGCAGCGTGGGCGTATCGTTTTGCCACTGGCCGCCGAGGAAAGGGTGCAGCAAGGCGCGCAGCTCCGGTGCGGCCAGCTGCGCCAGCTCTAGCGCATCGTGCTGTTGTCCGCGCATCAGCGCCTGCTCCATCATCTCATTGCGCAGGCGGTCCGGGGTGACGTGAAAGGTTAATGTGCCGCGTTTGCCTCGCCCGGACTGTGCCCTCCAGCTCAGCCACCCAGCCTCCTGCGCCTGGCGCAACAGCGTACGCACGTGCCGCTCGCTGCAAAAGCAGCGTTCCGCCAGTTCCGCGACGGTAATTTGCTGCGGCTCACCGGCAGAGGGCTGCCAGAGGCGTTGAAACTGATTCAGTCTGTTGAGTTGACGCATCTTCGGTGCCCGTTGAAAAGTTAGTGCCAGTCATACGCCTGACAATGGTGACGCAGCAGATCCAGCAGTCGGCGCGCCGCGAACGTCAGCGGCGATTTTTGCGAATACAGCACGTGATACTCGGCCTGCGGAAGGCCGTCAATATTCAGCAGGCAGAGCTGATCCTGTAAACCGAACGGAGCCTGCATCGCACGCGCCACAATGGTCAGATAATCCGACTGTAACACCAGACTCAGCCCTGAGATCATCGAGTCCGTGCGCACGGGCGTTTCCGCCAGCTGTGGCAGAAAATCGTTCGCTGAAAGCCGAAGCTGCTGGTAATACCCCATATCGGTCTCCGGCAACACCCAGCGCGCATTTTGCAACGCATCGAAGGTGGTGGCCTGCGCCAGAGGATGGCCTTTGCGGGCAATAATGCCGAAGGAGGCATTGAACAGCGGCTCGCGCACGAGATCGTCCAGGGGTAAGCCTGGGCCTGCCGTCCCGACAGCGAAATCCAGTCGCCCCTCCCGCAGCGCGGGCAACAGCATCGAAAGCTGCCCCTCTTTCACCCGCAGCGTGGAGTGAGGAAGCTGCGTCCGGAAGGCGTCGTTTAGTGCCGGAAAGACCGTCAGGGCCAGCAGAGATGAAATGCCCATCGCCACCGCCCCCTGCGAAAACTGATCGATCTGGCGAATTTCATCGGCCGCTCGCTCCAGCTCCTCCAGAATAAACTGCATCCGCTGAGAAAAGGCCCGCCCGGTTTCCGTCAGCGTCATCCCCTGATTCCCGCGCACAATCAGCCGCGTCTCCAGAGTCTGTTCCAGTTCGCGCAGCGTTCTGCTGACCGCCGGTTGAGATTGCCCTAAGGCTCTGGCCGCACCGCGAATACTGCCGCTGCGGATAACCTGCTGGAAAACCTTCAGTTGCTGTAATTTCGGCAGATAGCGCAACCCGTACCCCTATCAGTAAAAAGTATCACCTGTACAAAAATTGTATCTTATGGCCGGGTGGCAAAGCTGCTAACGTCGAGGAAGAATCCACATAATCTGTTGTTGTTCAGTCTGTTATGTGATGCATGTCGCATTTTAATTTCACCTGTCGACAACTCTCTGGCGGGGTGATAACAAAAGGGATATCGGCTATGAAAAATCGTTTCCTGATGATCTTCCTGCTCTTTGTCGGTTATGTGGTGGTGTATCTCGACAAGACGGTGATGGGATTTGCGCTGTTGCCCATTGAACGTGAATTTGATCTTCGGCCTGAGCAGTTGGGTTATATCACCGGGATCTTCTTTCTCGCCTATTCCCTGTTTCAAATCCCCGCAGGCTGGCTGAACGATCGCTTTGGCTACAAGAAAGTGCTGAGCGTCTCACTCTGTCTGCTCGGCGGCTTCGCCCTGTGCTTTGGGATGCTGGGATTCGGCCTGGGGCTGCTGGTCACTTTTCGTTTTTTATCCGGGATCGGCCATTCCGGTTATCCCTGCTCCTGCGCCAAAGCGGTGGTCTCGAACTTCTCCCTGGAGAAGAGAACTTTCGCCCAGTCGATTTTGCTCTCCTCGGCCGGCTTCGCCATGACTGCCGGGCCGCTGATTGCGGTCTACAGCCTGAATTCCCTCGGCTGGCGCGGCTCTTTTTCGATCCTCGGTCTACTGGCCTTTGCGATTGCCGTCGCCATTATGCTGTGGGTGCCAAATCCGACGCCGGTCAAACCGCACACCGGCGCAGTCACAGGCTATCGTGAGCTGCTGAAAAATCCCATTGTGGTGCTGCTGTTTGTCGCGATCTTCTGCATCAACATTCCGTCCTACGGCCTGATGGCGTGGCTGCCGAAATATCTGGTGCAGCAGCGCGGAATGTCGCTGGATATTTCCGGGCTGGTGGTGGCCGCTGGAGGGCTGGGTATCTGGATCTCGTCGCTGGCGACGGGATGGCTGGTGGGGCGCTATATGCAGGGGAGGGAGCCAAAAGTGATTTTTTGCTGCGCGTTGCTAAGCGCAGTCTGCATCTGGCTGGTCTACACCTCCACTTCGGCGTTCACCGCCGGGCTGCTGCTGTTCTTTGGTTATGTTTTCCTGATGGCCGCTTTCGTGACCGTATTTACATTACCCATGAAACGATTGCCGCCGGAGGTGATGGGCGCGGCGATGGGGATTATCAACACCGGTGGGACGCTGGGCGGTTTTGTCGCCCCGATTGCAATGGGGTATTTGATTACCGTTAGTAGCGACTACCTCTCGACGTTTGTTTTTCTGGCGCTGGCAATGGTGGTTGCCGGGCTTGCCATGTTGCCGCTGGCGCTGAAAACGCGCCCCGCTTTGAGCGATGCGGCTTAACTGAGGAGACATGTGATGGCATTTACGATTGAAGCGATGCTGGCTGATGTGAAAGAGGACGTTTTGCGCTGGCGCAGACACATTCATGCTCATCCAGAGCTTTCATTTCAGGAGCATAAAACGGCGGACTATATTGCCGATGCGCTGGCCAGTTTTGGCGGTTTAACGCTGACGCGCCTGACGCCCAACAGCGTCATTGCCGATCTGAAAGGGGCGTATGACGGGCCATGCTATGCGCTGCGTGCCGATATTGACGCGCTGCCCATCCAGGAAGAGAACGACGAACCCTTTTGTTCGACGGTGCCGGGCGTGATGCATGCCTGCGGCCATGATGCGCATGCCGCCATGCTGCTCGGGGCGGCGAAAGTACTGACACAGTGTCAGTCGATGCTGCACGGCTCGGTGCGCTTTATCTTTCAGCACGCCGAAGAGGTGCCGCCGGGAGGCGCGCAGGAGCTGGTTGATCTCGGGGTGCTCGACGGGGTGGAAAAAATCTTCGGGCTGCACGTGATGCCGAATTTCCCGACGGGAGAAGTCGGGCTGAAAGAGGGCGTCTTCTGCGCCTCAACGGATAATTTTGATATCACCATTGTGGGCAAGGGCGGGCATGGCTCGATGCCGCATCTGTGCATTGATCCGGTGGTGATCGGCGCGGAAGTGGTGACGGCCCTGCAAAATGTGGTGTCACGTCGCACCGACCCGCTTCAGGTACCGGTCCTGACCATCGCCACCTTCCAGAGCGGAGAAAGCTATAACGTCATCCCGGAGCGCATCAAACTGGCGGGGACGTTGCGAACCCATCACGACAGCGTGCGTCAGCAGGTGCCACAGCAGATGGCGCAAATTATTGCGGGCATTACCGCCGCGCACGGCGCGCAGTTTACCCTGACCTGGACGCGGGGTTACGCCAGCGGCAATAACCATCCCGAGGCCTGTGCGATTGCCCGCAAAGTGATTCGCGCGACGCTCGGCGATCAGGCGCTGCGGGAGATTGCGCATCCCCTGTTCGGTGGCGAAGATTTCTCTTCCTATCAGCAAAAAGTACCGGGCTGCTTCCTGTTTATCGGCAGCGGCAATGAGCACATCGGGGCGACCTACGGCGTACATAATCCGCGCTTCCGTCTGGATGAAGCGGCGTTGCAGACGGGCGTCAGACTGCATGTCGGATTTATTCAGCACCTGCTTCTTAATCACGCCTGATTCTATCCCCCATCAAAACGCTGCACCCGCAGCGTTTTTTTACGCCTGTAGAAAACCCGGAACAATAATAATCATCTATTCACTATTACTTCCGTATATCGCGGGCAATACTGATACCCAGATTAACCCCATCACATTTTCGGAGTCATCATGGCGCGGCTTGCAGCATTTGATATGGACGGCACGCTCTTAATGCCGGATCACCGCTTAGGAGAGAAAACCCTGAGCACGCTGAAGCGGCTGCATGAGCGTGATATCACCCTGACGTTTGCCACGGGCCGTCATGTTCTGGAGATGCGCCACCTGCTCGGCAAACTGTCGATGGATGCTTTTCTCATCACCGGCAACGGTACGCGCATTCACTCGGTGGAAGGCGAAATGTTGCATCGTCAGGATCTGGACCCGGAAGTGGCAGATCTGGTGTTGCACAGCACCTGGGATACGCAGGCCAGTATTCACGTGTTTAACGACACCGGCTGGCTGACGGGCGAAGAGATCCCTGAACTGCTGAAAGCGCACGTCTACAGCGGTTTTCGCTACCAGCTGACGGATCTGCGCCGTATTCCTGCGCACTCGGTGACGAAAATCTGTTTCTGCGGCGATCACGACGATCTGTGCCGTCTGCGCATTCAGCTTAACGAAGCGTTAGGCGACCGTGCGAACCTGACCTTCTCGGCGGTGGAGTGTCTCGAAGTGCTGCCGGTGGGATGCAACAAAGGGTCTGCGCTGGCGGTCCTGAGCGACCACCTCGGTTTAACGATGCAGGATTGTATGGCATTTGGCGATGCCATGAACGACCGCGAAATGCTGGGCAGCGTAGGTCGCGGTGTGATTATGGGAAATGCGATGCCGCAGCTGATTGCTGAGCTGTCGCATCTCCCGGTTATCGGACATTGCCGTAACGAAGCGGTGTCCCATTTTTTGACTCATTGGCTGGATAAACCAAACCTCCCGTATTCCCCGAATAGTGAGACCCTTCCAGCAAGCCAGACGTCGATGTTTATCGGTCTGGCTTTTTTTATTTTGTCATCTGCGCTATTTGCGCTTTCCACGGCTCGATGTCGCCAATATTAGCTTTCACCCAGTCCGCGTTGTAGTAGGTGTCCAGATAGCGTTCTCCGCTGTCGCACAGCAGCGTGACGATAGAACCGGTCTTGCCCTCTTCGCGCATCCGTACGGCCAGCTGTAGCGCGCCCCACATGTTAGTCCCCGTGGAGGCCCCCACTTTACGGCCCAGCTGCGTTTCCAGCCAGTGAGCGGTGGCGACACTTGCCGCATCCGGCACACGCAGCATCTCATCGACCACATCAGGAATAAACGACGGCTCCACGCGCGGGCGGCCGATACCTTCGATTTTACTGCCCACCGGGCTGCGCAGACTGGCGTCACGGTTTTGCCAGTAGTCGAGGAACACGGAGTTTTGCGGGTCAACCACCATCAGTTTTGTATCGTAACCCTGGCAGCGAATATAGCGGCCAATGGTGGCAGAGGTCCCGCCGGTGCCCGCGCTCATCACGATGTATGACGGTTCCAGATGCGGTTCATTCTTCATCTGGCGGAAAATACTGTCGGCAATGTTGTTATTCCCGCGCCAGTCGGTTGCACGTTCGGCGAAGGTAAATTGATCCATGTAATGGCCGTTCAGCTCGCGGGCCAGCATTTCTGACGCGGCGTAGATCTCGCAGGCGCTTTCAACAAAATGACAGCGTCCGCCGTAAAACGCGATCTGCTCGATTTTGCGTTTTGCGGTGCAGGAGGGCATCACGGCGATAAACGGCAGGCCAAGCAGACGGGCGAAATAGGCCTCGGACACGGCAGTCGAACCCGACGATGACTCAATAATCGTGGTGCCCTCGTTGATCCAGCCGTTACACAGCCCATACAGAAAAAGCGAACGCGCCAGACGATGCTTCAGGCTGCCGGTTGGATGAGTGCTTTCATCTTTCAGGTAGAGCTGAATTCCGGAAAACCCCGGCAGGGCATGGCGGATAAGATGGGTGTCCGCCGAGCGCTGATAGTCGGCATTGATTTCGCTGATTGCGTGTTTGACCCAGGTGCTATTCATCGTGTGTATCCATTTGTCATTTTGTGCCTAGGATAACGAAAAGCACAGAAAAAATTGTTGCTATCTGGCCTTTAAAATAGAATGTCAGGAGAAAATTATTCTCTGTGAGGCGGGGTATGTTAGATAAAATTGACCGTAAGCTGCTCTCTCTGCTGCAAAAGGACTGCACCCTCTCTTTGCAGGCGCTCGCTGATGCCGTTAATCTGACCACCACACCCTGCTGGAAACGCCTAAAAAGACTGGAAGACGACGGCGTTTTGCTGGGCCGCGTGGCGCTGCTCGATCCCGAAAAACTGGGGCTTGGATTGACCGCGTTTGTTCTGATAAAAACGCAGCACCACAGCAGCGACTGGTACTGCCGGTTTGTCACCGAGGTTTCTGATATGCCCGAAGTGCTCGGTTTTTGGCGCATGGCAGGGGAATACGACTATCTGATGCGCGTGCAGGTGGCGGACATGAAACGCTATGACGACTTCTACAAACGGCTGGTCAACAGCGTGCCGGGCTTGTCGGATGTCACCTCAAGCTTCGCCATGGAACAGATTAAATACACCACCGCTTTACCCATTGAATAACTTCCAGGCCTTGCCGGAACAATACCTTCAGGAATTTACCGCGTGCGATTATTTGCTCAGTTAAGCTGGTACTTCCGCCGGGAGTGGCGACGCTATCTCGGCGCAGTGGCCCTGCTTATTATTATTGCCATTCTCCAGCTCATTCCGCCGAAAGTGGTGGGATATGTGGTGGACGGCGTCACAGAACAACATTACACCACCGCACGGGTGATGATGTGGATCGGCACGCTGGTCCTGACTGCGGTGATTGTCTACCTGCTGCGCTACGTCTGGCGCGTGCTGCTCTTCGGCGCGTCGTATCAGCTCGCCGTGGAGCTGCGCGAAGATTTTTATCGTCAGCTCAGCCGCCAGCATCCTGAATTCTACCTGCGCCATCGTACGGGCGATCTGATTGCACGCGCCACCAACGACGTGGATCGCGTGGTGTTTGCCGCCGGGGAAGGGGTGTTAACCCTGGTTGATTCGCTGGTGATGGGTTGCGCGGTGCTGATCGTAATGTCGACGCAAATCAGCTGGCAGCTCACCCTGCTGGCGCTGCTGCCAATGCCCATCATGGCGCTGGCCATCAACCGCTTCGGCGAACAGTTACACGAGCGCTTCAAGCTGGCCCAGGCGGCGTTCTCCTCTCTGAACGACAGAACGCAGGAGAGCATGACCAGCATCCGCATGATCAAAGCCTTTGGCCTTGAAGATCGCCAGTCGGCGCAGTTTGCCGCCGATGCCGCAGACACCGGCGCGAAAAACCTGCGCGTGGCGCGAATTGATGCGCGCTTTGACCCGACAATTTATATCGCCATTGGCACCGCCAATCTGCTGGCAATCGGCGGCGGGAGCTGGATGGTGGTTAACGGCTCCATGACCCTTGGTCAGCTGACCAGCTTCGCCATGTATCTCGGGCTGATGATCTGGCCGATGCTGGCGCTGGCGTGGATGTTTAATATCGTCGAACGCGGCAGCGCGGCGTACAGCCGTATTCGCGCGATGCTGGCGGAAGCACCGGTGGTGAACGACGGCAGCGAATCCGTGCCGGAAGGGCGCGGTGTGCTGGAGGTGGCGATTACGGCGTTTTCGTATCCGCAAACCGAACGCCCGACGCTGGAAAACGTCAACTTTACGCTGCGCCCAGGACAGATGCTGGGGATCTGCGGCCCAACCGGTGCCGGGAAAAGCACCGTGCTGTCGCTGATTCAGCGTCACTTTGATGTCACCCAGGGGGACATTCGTTTTCACGATATTCCCTTGACGCGCCTGCAGCTGGACGCCTGGCGCAGCCGCCTGGCGGTCGTCAGCCAGACGCCGTTTTTGTTCTCGGATACGGTTGCCAACAACATCGCGCTGGGCCATCCCACGGCGACGCAGGAAGAGATTGAGCACGTAGCGCGCCTGGCCAGCGTCCACGACGATATTCTGCGCCTGCCGCAGGGTTATGCCACCGAAGTGGGCGAGCGCGGCGTGATGCTGTCGGGCGGGCAAAAACAGCGTATTTCCATTGCGCGTGCGCTGCTGCTGAATGCCGAAATTCTGATCCTCGACGATGCGCTCTCCGCGGTCGATGGGCGCACGGAACACCAGATCCTGCATAACCTGCGTCAGTGGGGCGAAGGGCGGACGGTGATTATCAGCGCCCACCGTCTCTCGGCCCTGACGGAAGCAAACGAAATTCTGGTGATGCAGCACGGGCATATTGCCCAGCGCGGGCACCACGATCAGCTTGCGGAACAGCCCGGGTGGTATCGCGATATGCACCGCTATCAACAGCTGGAGGCGGCCCTGGACGATGCGCCAGATCTGAACGAGGAGGCCACCCATGCGTAAGTTTACCCAGCTGTGGCCGACCCTGAAACGCCTGCTGGCCTACGGTTCGCCGTGGCGAAAACCGCTCTCTATCGCGGTGGTGATGCTGTGGGTGGCGGCGATTGCCGAAGTCAGTGGCCCGCTGCTGATCAGCTATTTCATCGACAACATGGTCGCCAAAAGCTATCTGCCGCTGGGCCTGGTTGCCGGGCTGGGCGCGGCTTACGTCGGGCTTCAGCTGCTGGCGGCGTCGTTGCACTATGCTCAGTCGCTGCTGTTTAACCAGGCGGCGGTCGGCGTAGTGCAACAGCTGCGCACCGACGTGATGGATGCGGCCCTGCGCCAGCCCTTGAGCGAGTTTGATATCCAGCCCGTCGGCCAGGTGATCTCCCGCGTCACCAACGATACGGAAGTGATCCGCGACCTGTACGTGACCGTGGTCGCCACGGTGCTGCGCAGCGCCGCGCTCGTCGGCGCCATGCTGGTGGCAATGTTCAGCCTCGACTGGCGTATGGCGCTGGTGGCAATCACCATCTTCCCGGCGGTGCTGATCGTCATGGTGATTTACCAGCGTTACAGCACGCCGATTGTGCGTCGGGTTCGCGCCTATCTGGCAGATATCAATGACGGTTTTAACGAAGTCATCAACGGCATGAGCGTTATTCAGCAGTTCCGCCAGCAGGCACGTTTTGGCGAACGCATGGGTGAGGCGAGCCGCTCGCACTATATGGCGCGCATGCAAACCCTGCGTCTGGACGGTTTCCTCCTGCGTCCGCTGCTGAGCCTGTTTTCGGCGCTGGTGCTGTGCGGTCTGCTGATGCTGTTTGGTTTCGGCGCGGGCGGCACGATTGAAGTGGGTGTGCTGTACGCGTTTATCAGCTACCTCGGGCGTCTGAACGAGCCGCTGATCGAACTGACGACACAGCAATCCATTCTGCAGCAGGCGGTGGTCGCCGGTGAACGCGTCTTCGAGCTGATGGATCGTCCACGACAAACCTACGGCGACGACGAGCGCGAACTGAAAAGCGGCACGATCGAGATTGATCATGCCTCCTTTGCCTATCGCGAAGATCGTCTGGTGCTGCAGGACATTCATCTCGATATCCCGTCGCGCAGCTTTGTCGCGCTGGTGGGTCACACGGGCAGCGGTAAGAGTACCCTCGCCAGCCTGCTGATGGGGTATTACCCGCTTACGAGCGGTGAAATTCGTCTTGATGGCCGTCCGCTCTCCACCCTGAGCCACGACGTGCTGCGCAAGGGGATTGCGATGGTGCAGCAGGACCCGGTGGTGATGGCCGACTCCTTCTTTGCCAACGTCACTCTGGGCCGTCCGTTTAGTGAGGAACAGGTATGGGCGGTGCTGGAGAAAGTCCAGCTGGCAGATCTGGCACGCACCATGAGCGATGGGATTTACACAAAACTGGGCGAGCAGGGGAATAACCTCTCCGTGGGACAGAAGCAGCTGCTGGCGCTGGCGCGAGTCTTGATTGAAACGCCGCAGGTGCTCATTCTCGACGAAGCGACGGCCAGCATTGATTCCGGCACCGAGCAGGCCATTCAGCAGGCGCTGGCGGAAGTGCGGGAGAAGACCACGCTGGTGGTGATTGCGCACCGTCTGTCGACGATTGTTGATGCTGATACCATTCTGGTGCTGCATCGTGGGCAAGCCGTCGAGCGCGGCACGCATCGCGAGCTGCTGGAAGCGAAAGGACGTTACTGGCAAATGTACCAGCTGCAGCTGGCCGGAGAAGAGCTGGCCGCCAGCACGCGCGAAGAGGAGTCTCTGAGCGCCTGATGCACCAAAATTAAGCACCGCGCTAACAGGGATTTCTGTTGGTGCAAAAATGAAACGCACCATGCACTGTCATGGTGCGTTTTTTTTATCCATTTCTTCAGAAGAGCCATTTCCTGCCTTTGCCGCCTGATTTCTTCGCCTTTTCAAACTCTGGCACACCCCTTGCAATACCTCTGTTGTAAAACGCGGCCATTATCGAATTCTGACTGGAGAGGAACTATGAAGCTGGTTACGGTTGTCATCAAACCATTCAAACTCGAAGACGTTCGTGAAGCACTGTCTTCAATGGGGATTCAGGGACTGACGGTTACCGAAGTGAAAGGCTTTGGTCGTCAGAAGGGCCATGCGGAGCTTTATCGCGGAGCCGAATACAGCGTCAACTTCCTGCCTAAAGTGAAGATTGATGTGGCTATCGCTGACGATCAACTCGATGAGGTGATTGATGTGGTGAGCAAAGCGGCTTACACCGGAAAAATTGGCGACGGCAAAATTTTCGTTGCCGAATTGCAGCGCGTCATTCGCATCCGTACGGGCGAAGCTGACGAAGCTGCACTGTAAGTAACTCCTGGCACACAGTGATAGGGATCGAGAAAATGAAGAAAGCAACAATCAAAACAGCTCTGGGGTCTCTGGCACTGCTGCCGGGCCTGGCGATGGCGGCTCCTGCGGTAGCCGACAAGGCGGATAACGCCTTTATGATGATCTGCACCGCGCTGGTGCTGTTCATGACAATTCCGGGCATCGCGCTGTTTTACGGCGGTCTGATCCGCGGTAAGAACGTGCTGTCCATGCTGACGCAGGTCGCAGTGACTTTCGCGCTGGTCTGCGTCCTGTGGGTGGTTTACGGCTACTCGCTGGCCTTCGGCGAAGGCAACGCCTTCTTCGGCAACTTCAACTGGGCGATGCTGAAAAATATCCAGCTGACTGCCCTGATGGGGAGCTTCTATCAGTACATCCACGTGGCGTTCCAGGGTTCATTCGCCTGTATCACCGTCGGCCTGATCGTCGGCGCGCTGGCAGAACGTATTCGTTTCTCCGCCGTGCTGATCTTCGTGGTGGTGTGGCTGACGCTCTCTTATGTGCCGATTGCGCACATGGTCTGGGGCGGCGGTCTGTTGGCGTCTCACGGTGCGCTGGACTTCGCAGGCGGCACGGTGGTGCATATTAACGCTGCGGTTGCAGGACTGGTCGGGGCATACCTGATTGGCAAGCGTGTGGGCTTTGGCAAAGAGGCGTTTAAACCGCACAACCTGCCGATGGTCTTCACCGGTACGGCAATCCTCTATTTTGGCTGGTTCGGTTTCAACGCCGGTTCAGCAA
The DNA here is from genome assembly GCF_003051885.1 of Lelliottia sp. WB101. Classification (NCBI taxonomy): domain Bacteria; kingdom Pseudomonadati; phylum Pseudomonadota; class Gammaproteobacteria; order Enterobacterales; family Enterobacteriaceae; genus Lelliottia; species Lelliottia sp. WB101. Next base: position 4,446,373 of record NZ_CP028520.1, on the reverse strand, counting down.
GTGCTGCAAACGAAATCGCTGCGCTGGCCTTTGTGAACACCGTGGTAGCCACCGCAGGCGCAATCCTCTCCTGGGTGTTTGGTGAGTGGGTGGTACGCGGTAAACCATCCCTGCTGGGCGCCTGTTCCGGTGCGATTGCCGGTCTGGTTGGCATCACCCCGGCGTGTGGTTATGTCGGTGTCGGCGGCGCGCTGCTGATTGGTATCGTCGCCGGTCTGGCGGGTCTGTGGGGCGTAACGGCGCTGAAACGCGTTCTGCGTGTCGATGATCCTTGTGATGTGTTCGGTGTGCACGGCGTGTGCGGTATCGTTGGCTGCATCATGACCGGTATCTTCGCCGCGACGTCCCTCGGTGGCGTAGGCTACGCAGAAGGCGTGACCATGGGCCATCAGCTGCTGGTTCAGCTGGAAAGTATCGCCATCACTATCGTCTGGTCGGGTGTTGTGGCCTTCATCGGCTACAAACTGGCGGACATGACCGTTGGCCTGCGTGTACCGGAAGAGCAAGAGCGCGAAGGGCTGGATGTGAACAGCCACGGCGAGAATGCGTACAACGCCTGAGCAGATTGTGTTTCTCCTGTAGCAAAAAGCCTCCCGATGGGAGGCTTTATTTTTTCCCTCAGTCACGGTCCGTCACGAGAAGAGGGGCGAGGTGTGGGCTCAGATTAACCCCGGTTTCGCATTACCCCTTCCTGCACCGTAGAGGCAACCAGTACGCCCTCCTGCGTATAGAACTCACCGCGAACAAACCCGCGCGCGCTCGACGCCGACGTGCTTTCCACGCTGTACAGCAGCCATTCGTTCATGTCGAACGGACGATGGAACCACATGGAGTGGTCGATGGTCGCGACCTGCATCCCTTTTTCGAGGAAGCCCACGCCGTGCGGCTGCAGCGCCACCGGCAGGAAGTTGAAATCAGACGCATAGCCCAGAAGATACTGGTGAACGCGAAGATCCTGCGGCATTGCACCGTTGGCGCGGATCCACACCTGACGTTTTGGCTCGGCGATATGGCCTTTCATCGGGTTATGGAACTCGACCGGGCGGATTTCCAGCGGTTTATCGCACAGGAATTTCTCTTTCACCTGCGGCGGTAACAGATGCGCCAGCGCCCGGGCAATGTCCGTTTCCGATTTCAGTTCGTCCGGTGCCGGGGCAGGCGGCATCGTTTTTTGATGCTCATAGCCGCTTTCCGGTGCCTGGAATGACGCCGTCATATAAAAAATCGGTTTGCCATTCTGGATGGCCGCGACGCGGCGGGCGCTAAAACTGTTGCCGTCACGCAGCACTTCGACGTCATAGATTATCGGTTTTGCGCTGTCGCCAGGACGTAAAAAATAGCTGTGAAAAGAGTGCACCAGACGGTCTGCAGGCACGGTCTCTTTGGCGGCATACAGCGCCTGTCCCACCACCTGACCGCCGAAAACCTGGCGTAAGCCAAGGTCTTCGCTCTGCCCGCGAAAGAGTCCTTCTTCAATTTTTTCCAGATTCAGTAATGTCAGCAGATTGTTCAGTGCTTGACTCATAGTCGTCCTCAATAAAACGCCGTGGCGAAAGATAGGATGATTATAACGTAAAAAGGAGAGTGGTCCGATGGGTGCAATAATCTGAATAAGCGGCTGAAACCAGGCATATATAAGTGATATGTGCCACACTTAGTCACGTTATGTATTTGCTAACGACTCTTGGCGGGATCGATCCCGCTGGTGCATTGAAGATAAGGAGAACTCAATGAAACTCGTGCACATGCTTAGTGGTTTAGCGGTAGCGGTTGCTCTGTCTGCCTGTGCGGATAAAAGTGCCGACATCCAGACGCCAGCGCCAAACCCAAATGCCGCTGGAGCGACGACACAGCCAACCATGCAGCAACCTAACGTTTCCGGTACGGTGTGGATCCGCCAGAAAGTGGCCCTGCCACCGGACGCCGTATTAACGGTGACCCTGTCAGATGCTTCTCTGGCAGATGCGCCGTCTAAAGTGCTGTCGCAGAAAGCGGTACGTACCGAAGGGAAACAGTCACCGTTCAGCTTTGTGCTGCCGTTTAACCCGGCAGAAATCCAGCCGAACGCGCGTATCCTGCTGAGCGCAGCGATTACCGTGAACGACAAACTGGTGTTCATTACCGATACGGTACAGCCGGTGATCAACCAGGGCGGAACCAAAGCTGACCTGACGCTGGTTCCGGTTCAGCAGACTGCCGTGCCGTTACAGCAGGGCGGCGGTGCCGCGACGACGGTTCCGTCAACGTCGCCAACGCAGGTTAACCCGTCTTCTGCCGTGCCTGCACCGACACAGTACTAAGTCTGACCTTTGCCCTCTCCTTCGCGGGGAGGGCAGTTAATACACCCAGCGATACTTCTGCATATCAATCTTCCCTTTTCCTGACACCTGTACACCTTCAGACAGCAATGCCTGGCGCTGACGCTGCAAATCCGGCCCGGTCAGTGAAATTTCGCCCTGTCGATTTACCACCCGATACCAGGGCAGCGTACTCCCTTCCGGCAGACGTTTCAGCACGCCGCCGACCTGACGCGCCGCGCGCGGGGAACCGGCAAGCCTGGCGATATCACCATAGGTGGTGACATACCCTTCCGGAATCGAGGCCACAATTTGCCAGACCCGTTGGGGGAAAGAGTCATGTTCATCCATGGGCGCTCCTTTGGTAGGGTCATCGATTCTTCCGGAACAAGGGCGGGAAGTTCGGGTCTAATGTAGACAGGCATAATCGCGCAGTCCAGCGCAGATTTCATGCGGGGATGGGCATAATCTTGGATAAATTCCACAGTTTGCGCAATAAACCATCATCCGGTCGCGGTTAACTTGCAATTGCGATCCTGTGCAGGGATAATGCGCCAGCGCGTTGGGTAACAACGCTCTCAATGGGGGCTCTGTTGGTTCTCCCGCAACACTACTCTGTTTACCAGGTCAGATCCGGAAGGAAGCAGCCAAGGCAGATGACGTGTGTGCCGGGATGTAGCTGGCAGGGCCCCCACCCATTTCTGCCTCCCTGAAAAATTTCCCCCTTCAAAAATATTGCCCATGAATATAAAGGGGTTATGTAATATATCCTTCATTGCAATGAAATAATATTGTCATAAACCTGTAATAATAGACTGGCAAATTAATGTCGGGGTGTTTTTAATCCGTCATAAGCAAAAAATATATCAGTGGATTGCCCCGGTAACTTCGTGTATTAAATTAAATAACTTATTCCGAAGGGAAGTGATAAACATGGGCACTGCAGTCTTAAACGTAAAAATTGATGAAGCGCTAAAAGAGAGACTTCGTCATTATGCCGAAGCGAATAACGAGAATTTAAGCGTGACGACAGAAAAACTGCTGCTGCTGGCGTTTGAGGCAGTGGAAGAGGCGGGAGTAACGGAAGAGGATATTGATAATCAGCATACGGAAGAAGAGAGTGTGACTCCTTTTACTCCTAAAGAAATCAAAGGTCTACGCAAACTTCTGAAGAAGAGAAAATGAAACAACAACTGTCTACTGCCAACGACTACAAAGAGGCCTGCGATCTGCTTCGTTCAGGCTACGTAAAACACGTACGTCTTGGCTGGAATGTAGGAAGTGATGAGTTCTTTCGCATTGCGTCTGACTGGTGTGATACGGGCGCGAAAATAAAGAAAGAAGGAGAAAATTTCGTTATTTCTCTGAAAGGTTTTCCGATTCCTCCTCAGCACTGATGACAAACCTGTGAAAACTGCTGACTGCATCTAGTGCAGCCAGCAGTTTTTATTTCCCGCTGGTTATATTACGCCACGTTTTAAATAACGTTCACTTCTGTTCAGCGAGTTCCACAGCGGTTTAATTCGCAGTAGCGCGTTTTCCAGCTGCGCCGAATCCATTGAGAAAGGCACACGCAGATAGCGGTCAAACGCCCCGGAAAGCCCAAAGCGTGTGCCGGTGCCGAGATGAATTCCCAGCGTCTCCGCCCGCGCGCCGAGCTGCGTGGCGACCATCCCCGGCAGTTCCACCCAATAAGACAGCCCGCCCTCTGGCTCGTGAAAACGCCATTTCGGAAAATGCTCGCGCATTAACGCGCTGCAGCGATCGCGGCGTTCTGTCAGCATCTGCCGTCTTGCGGGCAGGAAAGTGGCGGCGTGCTCAATCAGCCACAGGGTGGCCAGCTGCTCCAGCAACGGCGATCCAAGATCGAGCGTATCGCGCGTCTGGGCCAGCGTGGCAATAGTGCGCGACGAGGCGCGGATCCAGCCCAGGCGTAATCCCCCCAGAAACTTTTGCCCGCCGAACCGAGGGTAATGACGTTGGCCTGCGGGTTAAATGCCGCCAGCGGCGGCGGGGGAGGCGCATCAAACCACAGGTCAACCATGGTCTCATCCACCACCAGCGTGGTGCGGGTTTGTGCGGCGATATCGGTGATGGTCTGGCGCGTGGCGATGTCCATGCAGCGCCCGGTGGGATTATGGAAATCCGGCATCAGGTACGCCAGTCGCGGCGCGGTTTGCGCCAGCGTCGCGGCAAAGCCATCCGTATCCCAGCCCGATTCCGGCAGCGCCACGCCAACAGGACGACAGGACGCGCCCTGGATTGCCGCAATCGCCAGCGGGTAAGTGGGATGATCCACCACCACCCGATCGCCTGGCCCGGTCAACATGCGCAGCACCAGCGCCAGGCCGCTGACCGCACCGTTGACCACCATGATTTCGTCTGCCCGCGTCGGCAGCCCGCGCGAGGAATAACGTGCGGCGATGGTTTCGCGCAGCTCCGGTAAGCCCAGCTGGTCATAACCCGTGTGTGAGAGATGTTGGGTCATGGCGGTGAGCGCGTGGGTATAAGCCTGGTGAATTTCCGGCCCGGCGCTGAGCGCGGCGGTTGAGAGGTCCAGCGCAGTGCTGATGGCCGCTCGCGTCGGGACGGCGTGGCTGTCCGGCAGAATAATGCGGGAGCCGCTGCCGTGGCGGCTCTCCAGATACCCGGCGTCGCGCAGGTGTGCCAGCGCGCTGGCAATCGTCGTGCGGCTCACGTTGAGCACCGTAGCCAGTTCGCGTTCACCGGGCAGGCGCGTATCGAGGGCCAGTCGGCCATCGAGAATCAACAGGCGCAGGGCGTCCGCCAGTTGTCGCCATAAAGGCGTGCGGGAGGAGGGCTGTTGCCAGTGGCCTAAGAGGCGCACCAGCGACTGGCTACCGAAGCGACGAGATGACATAAGCAGTCCACTATTTGAAAACTGGATATTAATCATAGAGCCATTTTCAGCCAGGATGAAAGCATAACTTTCTGGAGAACCATCATGCTGCGTCGCTTACTGCAACTTTACGTCGGACTGGGATTTTACGGGCTTTCTACGGCGATGTTTGTCCGCGCCGATCTCGGTGCCGATCCGTGGAACGTGTTCCATCTGGGCGTCGCCCGCATGCTGGCGATGGACATCGGCACGGTAATGATTTTGACCGGTGCGCTGGTGCTGCTGTTCTGGATCCCACTGCGTCAGCGCCCTGGCCTCGGCACTATCAGTAACGTCATTGTGATTGGTCTGGCGGCCGATGCGTCCCTGTCGCTGCTCCCGGAGATGAGTTCGCTGGTGGCGCGCAGCGCGCTGCTCATCTCCGCCGTGGTGGTCAATGCGCTGGCGACCGGAATGTACATCGGCGCAGGCTTTGGCTCCGGCCCGCGCGACGGCCTGATGACCGGCATTAACGCCCGCACGGGCTGGTCTGTGCGCAGCGTGCGTACGGCGATTGAAGTGTCGGTGTTGCTGATTGGTTGCGTGCTCGGCGGAACCTTTGGCGTGGGCACGGTCCTGTACGCGCTGGCTATCGGCCCGCTGATCCAGATCTGCCTGCCGTGGTTTCGTCAGAAGCCGCAGGTGACGCTGGTGCCAGAGCCGGAACGAATTGTTTAAACTGCGAAGCGCTCACATGCTTTACCCGCCGCGCTGTGCCAGAATACCGGCATCTCTCGCTACGATACGGAAAGCATGAAAGCCATCACTCTCTATGACGTTGCCCGCCTGGCGGGCGTTTCCTATCAGACGGTCTCCCGCGTAATAAACGACGCGGAGCACGTCTCCGCAAGGACCCGTGAAAAGGTGCAGCAGGCGATGGCTGAACTGCACTACGTCCCCAATCGCGGTGCGCAGCAATTGGCCGGAAAACGCACCCGCACGCTGGGGCTGATTACCACCGACCTGGCGCTGCATGCGCCCTCGCAAATCGCCTCTGCGGTAAAATCCCGCGCGGGTGAGTGCGGCGCAAGCGTGCTGATTTCGATGGTTGAGCATCCTGAGCGGTGCCAGGCGGCACTCCAGGAGTTACTGGCCCAGCGCGTGGAAGGCTTGCTGGTCAACGTTCCCCTCGACGATCCTCTCGCCGAACAGATTCGCCAGCTTGCCGCACCGGTGCCAGTGTTATTCTTCGACGTCTCCCCTGAAGCCAAAGTTCATCGCCTGGCCTTTGATGCGGAGCAGGGCGCTAAGCTTGGCGCTGAGCACCTGCTGTCGCTTGGGCACCGACGCATTGCCTTGCTCAGCGGGCCAGAGAGTTCCGTCTCGTCGCGCGCGCGTCTCGCGGGCTGGCAGGCGCGGCTGGCGCAGGACAATCTGGTTCCGTGCGCGATGGCCCATGGCGACTGGAGCGCGGCGTCAGGGTATGAAAAAGGTCATCAGCTACTGGCGGGTAGCGCTCTTCCTGATGCCATTCTGGTGGCGAACGATCAGATGGCCCTCGGCGTGATGCGCGCCTGTGCTGAAAAAGGGATAGCCGTACCGGGGCAGATGTCGGTGGTGGGATTTGATGATACCGCTGACAGCGCCTGGTTCTCCCCGCCGCTGACCACCATTCGCCAGGCGTTTCGCGTGGCCGGCGAGCGCAGCGTCGAGTGGCTCCTTTCCGGATCAACGGATGAACTCTGGCAAACGCAGCTTCCTGTCACGCTGGTGGAGCGCCACTCCAGCGCCCGTCACGCGCCCGATCAGGCCGATCGCGAAGCGCTGGCACAGCAGCTGAAATCCCTGGTGCTATTGGCTGAGCAACTGGCGCGGCACTGATCCTTTTGTGATCTGGCTCGCTTTGCCGTGGTCAGATCCTTTACCGATTTCTCTCACCAGGGCATTGTGACTTGAATTGTGAGCGCTTCGCAAAAGAGGTCATTATGTCTGTCGCATCCCCGCACTCTCTGCATTCTGTTTTAGCTCGTCGCGACTGGGAAAACCCCGGCGTCACTCAATGGCATCGGCTGGATGCCCACGCGCCGTTTCACAGCTGGCGCGATGAAACGCAGGCTCGCGATGAGCAGCCACCTTCGCACAAGCGGTTACTGAACGGCGACTGGCAGTTCCGCTTTTTCACGGCGCCAGAGCAGGTTCCTGAGCACTGGATAACAGAAGAGTGTGCAGAGGCTATCACCACGCCGGTGCCGTCAAACTGGCAGATGCAGGGCGTTGATACGCCGATCTACACCAACGTCACCTACCCGATCATCGTCAATCCCCCGTTTGTGCCCGCCGAGAACCCGACAGGTTGTTACTCGCTCACATTTGAGGTGGATGAAGAGTGGCTTAAGAGCGGACAAACGCGCATCGTTTTTGACGGTGTCAATTCGGCGTTTTATCTCTGGTGCAACGGCGAGTGGGTGGGGTATTCCCAGGACAGCCGCCTGCCGGCGGAGTTCGATCTCACGCCTGTACTGAAACCCGGCAGTAACCGCCTGGCGGTGCTGGTGTTGCGCTGGTGCGACGGGAGTTATCTGGAAGACCAGGATATGTGGCGGATGAGCGGGATTTTCCGCGACGTGTCGCTCCAGCATAAACCGGCCACTCACATTGCCGATTACCACTACGTCACCGAACTGAATGCGGATTACGATCGCGCAAAATTGCAGGTGGAAGTGGCCCTCGGCGGCGAGGCAGTGGCCGACAGCGAAGTGGTGCTGACGCTCTGGCAGGATGATGAACCGGTCGCGACGACGACTGCCCGACCAGGCTCTGCGATTGTTGATGAGCGCGGTAACTGGGCCGAGCGTTTACATGTCACTCTGCCGGTGGATCGCCCGGCGCTGTGGAGTGCGGAAACGCCTGCGCTTTATCGTCTGACGCTCGTTCTGCGTGACGGGCAGGGAAATCTGCTGGAAGTGGAGGCCTGCGATGTCGGTTTCCGCCGCGTGGAGATCAGCAATGGCCTGCTGAAAGTCAACGGTCAGCCGCTGCTGATCCGTGGGGTGAACCGCCACGAGCACCATCCCGAAAACGGCCAGGTGATGGATGAAGCGACCATGCGCCGCGATATCGAGCTGATGAAGCAGCATAACTTTAACGCCGTGCGCTGCTCCCATTACCCTAACCATCCGCTGTGGTATCGCCTGTGCGACCGCTACGGCCTGTATGTGGTGGACGAAGCGAATATTGAAACCCACGGCATGGTGCCGATGAGCCGTCTGGCGGACGATCCGCGCTGGCTACCTGCCATGAGCGAGCGCGTCACGCGCATGGTGCAGCGCGACCGCAATCATCCGTCGATCATCCTCTGGTCGCTGGGCAATGAGTCCGGCCACGGCGCCAATCACGATGCGCTCTATCGCTGGATCAAAACCACCGATCCGACGCGTCCAGTCCAGTATGAGGGCGGCGGGGCAAATACCGCCGCGACGGATATCGTCTGCCCGATGTACGCCCGCGTCGATCAGGATCAGCCGTTCCCGGCGGTGCCAAAATGGTCGATTAAAAAGTGGATCGGGATGCCGGACGAAACGCGTCCGCTGATCCTCTGCGAGTACGCCCACGCGATGGGCAACAGCTTTGGCGGGTTTGCCAAATACTGGCAGGCATTCCGCAGCCATCCGCGCCTGCAGGGCGGCTTCGTCTGGGACTGGGTGGATCAGGCGTTAACCAAAAAAGACGAAAATGGCCAGGCGTTCTGGGCCTACGGCGGTGATTTTGGCGATACGCCGAATGATCGTCAGTTTTGCCTGAACGGGCTGGTGTTCCCGGATCGCACGCCGCATCCGGCGCTGTTTGAAGCTCAGCGCGCCCAGCAATTTTTCACTTTCACGCTGGTGAGCTCTTCGCCGCTGGTGGTAGATGTGCACAGCGATTACCTGTTCCGCCACAGCGATAATGAATCCCTGCACTGGTGCATTATGCGTGACGGCGACGAGATGGCGAGCGGAGAGGTGCCGCTGTCCGTTGCGCCGCAAGGCACCCAGCGCATTGAAATGACTTTGCCTGAACTGGCCGCTGCGCCGGGCGAAGTCTGGCTGAATCTCGACGTTTTTCAGACCGCAGCAACCCGCTGGTCGCCCGCTAATCATCGCTGCGCCTGGGATCAATTCCCGCTGCCTGCGCCGTTGTCTGTGTCAGTGCCGGTTGCCGGACAGGTAAAACCGCAGCTGACGGTTAACGACGAAGTGCTGGAAGTGAGCCACCTGGATCAACGCTGGCATTTCGATCGCGCCAGCGGAAATCTGGTCCAGTGGTGGAACCGCGGTGCGCAAACACTGCGCTCGTCGCTCATCGACAACTTTACCCGGGCGCCGCTGGATAACGATATTGGCGTCAGCGAAGCGACGCGCATCGATCCGAATGCCTGGGTGGAACGCTGGAAAGCGGCGGGAATGTATAACCTCGCGCCGCGCGTGTTGCAGTGCGAAGGCGAGCAGCGTGCGCAGGAGGTGGCGATTACCACGCTTCATGCCTGGGAGTTTAACGGCAAAACGCTGTTCATTAGCCGGAAAGTCTGGACCATTGACAGCCACGGGGTGCTGCAAGGTGATGTGCAGATTCAGGTGGCAAGTGATATTCCACAACCGGCGCGCATTGGCCTGAGCTGCCAGCTGGCAGAGGCGTCGGCGTCCGTAAGCTGGCTGGGGCTCGGGCCGAATGAGAACTACCCGGACCGAAAACTGGCGGCGCGACAGGGGCGCTGGACGCTGCCGCTGGAGGCGCTGCACACGCCCTATATCTTCCCGACGGAAAACGGCCTGCGCTGCGATACCCGCGAGCTGACATTTGGCGCACACCAGTTGCAGGGCCATTTCCACTTTACGCTCAGCCGCTACAGTCAGCAGCAGCTGCGCGACACCACGCATCATCATCTGCTGATCGAGGAGCCGGGCTGCTGGCTGTCTCTCGACGCATTCCATATGGGCGTGGGCGGGGATGACTCGTGGAGTCCGAGCGTTTCGCCGGAGTTTATCCTCGCAGACCGTTCACTGCGTTACGCGTTTAGCTGGCGACAGGACTAAACTTAAATCCGTCAGAGGCGGCCACACCAGGTGGCCGCATGATCACTTCGGAGGTTTGACTCATGAAGTATGTTGATGGTTTTGTGGTCGCTGTTCCCGCGGAAAATAAGGAGGCTTATCGCGAGATGGCAGCAAAAGCGGCCCCGCTGTTTAAAGAATTTGGCGCGACACGGATCGTGGAGTGCTGGGCTGACGATGTTCCCGATGGAAAGCTCACCGATTTTCGCATGGCGGTGAAAGCGGAAGAGGGCGAAGAGGTCGTCTTTAGCTGGATTGAATATCCGTCAAAAGAGGTTCGCGATAAGGCGAACCAGCAGATGATGGCCGACCCGCGCATGAAAGAGTTCGGCGAGTCGATGCCCTTTGACGGTAAAAGGATGATCTACGGCGGATTTGCGCCGCTGCTGGATGAGTAATCCGTGCGCCCGGCGAGGCTCGCCGGGCATTACTCTGGATCGAGGTTATTCTCTGCCCACAGTATGAACTCAATTTTTGGCAAGGCCTTGCTGTACAACCAGCCCTGTCCGTACTGCACGCCGTGACGGCGCAGCCACTCAAGCTGTCCTTCTGTTTCAATCCCTTCGGCGACCATCGCCAGCTTCAGCGATTTAGCCATTTCGATAATGTGTGGCGTGACGTTTTTGTACTCCAGTGCGTCCACGAACGACTTGTCAATTTTCAGGATGTCCACGTCCAGATCCTGCAGATAGCTGAGGCTGGAGTAGCCGGTGCCAAAATCGTCGATATGAATCGGGTGGCCTGAGCGTCGGAAGCTGGCAATCGCGGGCGCGCTCACCTTCGGATCGGCAAATCCGCGCTCGGTCAGTTCAAGGGCAATCTGCTGCGGTGTGATCTGCCAGTGGTTCAGCAGGCGGCTAAGCAAGGGCGGCAATTCAGTGCAAAACAGATCGGCGGGAGAGAGGTTGATCGAAATATGCTGATCCGGATTGTGGCGCAGCCATTCGCCCATATCTTCAAACACTTTCTCGAACACCAGGCGGGTAAGTCTGGAGGTTAATCCGGTCTGTTCGGCCAGCGGAATAAAGATGTTCGGCGACAGCATACTGCCGTCCGGCTGCGGCCAGCGGACCAGGGCTTCTGCGCCGGTAATCTTACCCGTATCCAGCGCCACAATGGGCTGATAATGCACCACCAGTTCGCGGGCGTTGATCGCATCCAACAGGCGATAGCGTGGCGACTGCAAACGGCGCAACATGCGCAGGATAAACGCGGCGGCCAGTAAACTGATGAGCGCACCAAACGGGAACCAGAAAAGCAGCTGCTGGTGCCAGCTCGCTTTTAACGGTTTCAGGGAGGCCCAGGCGACCACGGCGTAGCGCAATTCCGGTACCTCTTTGACCACATACATGAAGCCATCATGCTGGAGACGCGTGAGATTCTGCGTATGGAGCTTTTTCCAGATCAGTGGGTCCAGCGGGTTGCTGCTGGCGAACACCCGATTACTGTCTTCGCCGACCAGCGCGGCATCAATCGGCCAGGAACCAAAGGGAATAACGTCAATCAGGGATGACGGGTCAATCACCACCATGTAGTGGCCTTTTCCCAGCATCAGCATGAAACGATTAACGTCCAGATCGTTTTGCGTCGTCAGCCAGGCGCGATAGCCATCGGCGGTGGTGCGCACAGGCGCAGGAAAAGGTACGGAGTTGCTGACCTGTTCAAGCGACGAGCAGATCGGCTTTTGGTCGACGACGTACATCACTTCCTGGACGTAACGCAGGGAGAACGCCACGCGGCGCATGTCGAGGAGATGTTCGTGACTGCAGGGCGTGCTTTGCAGGGGCTGGAGCTGTTTTAAGGCGGTTTTTCCCTGGCTTACGACTTTATCTGCACGAAGTAAGACGCGTGAGGAGTACCGGTCCAGCGCTTCGACGAAATTCTCTTCTGCCTGGCGGTGCGCCATCCAGACGCTCAGACAAATGGGGATCAGCACGGCAAAGATCAGAACACCAGTCACCAGACTGACCAGTTGGCGAGTTGTCATGCTAGGGTTTCCTTTCTGAGCCGCTGATTTACATTACCGCTGAATAATAATCTTATAGTATGCGGCAGAGTTTGATTTCATTCAGGTAAGGCTTATGAAAAAAAAAGAGTTTGTGACGCAAGATCTGCTGAGCAAAATTTACCAGGATACGACGCCCGGACCGCGTAAGCTGTCGCCGGAAAGACAGCTCGCCGAGGAGTACGGCGTGTCGCGTTTTACTATTCGCCAGGCGCTGGAAAAGCTGGTTAGCATCGGAGTGGTGCGGATTGTGCAGGGTTCGGGGATCTGGATCAACGAGCAGGCGCGCAATAACCCGCTGGTCTATAACTCGATCACGGAGAAACGCTTCGATCAGATCCGTTATCGGATGATCAGCCTGCATAAAACGCGCCCGGATCGCGCCGCGCAGCAGATTTTTGGGCTAGATGAGGAGAGTTTTATCTGGCACTTCTGCCGCCTGCGCTACGTCGATGATGCGCCGGTACAGCTGGAGATCTCCAGCATGCCGGTGGCGGATTTTCCCGATCTTAACCAGCAGGCGATTGAGCGATCGATTCAGCAGTACGTGCTGAGCAAAGGTTTCACCATTTCCCACATGCTGACCACCTATCGTGCAGTGAGCGTCAGCCGCGAACAGGCGGTGATTCTGGGCTGCAAGAAGGGCAGCCCGGCGATGCATATTAATAATCGCGGTATTCTCGACGGAGGACGCGTGTTCGAGGTGAGCGATATTATCGACATCAACTACACCTGTACTTACGTCATCCCCTACAACCGCGACAACTTAACCTGGCGGCAAAATCAGGGTGTATGAATCGCCCCATCGGGCAGGCGGCTCTGTGTCCACTCATGCGGGCGGTAGACAACCGGATGCGCCAGGGCCAGCTCCTCGTTGAAGCCCACGCCGATGCCGGCGTTGACAGGCGGATAGACAAATCCCTCTTTTGCCACCGGTGCGCCAGGGAAAACCGCATCCGTGGTTTGCGAACGGGGAATGAACTCCTGAATCGCCGCGTTATGCAGATGAATATTCAGATGGGTATTCACCGCCACGCCGATAGGCGTCATGTCGCCCGGCCCGTGCCACGCCAGACGCACGCCAAAGGCCTGACACAGATGTGCCAGTTTGATCGCCGGGGTGATGCCGCCGATCTGTGATACGTGACAACGGATGAAGTCGATACGACGATTGACGATCAGGTCGTGCCATTCTGCCGGGTTGTTGAACAATTCCCCCATCGCCAGCGGTACGCAGCTTTGCTGGCGCACCTGTTCAAGCCAGGCGCTCTGCTGCGGCGGCAAAATGTCTTCAATAAAATAGGGCTGGAACGGTTCGAGCAGTTTTGCCAGCTGAACGGCCTGCTGCGGGAACAGTCGCTCGTGGACGTCGTGTAAAATGTGCAGCTTCCAGCCATATTTTTCCCGCAGCGCGCGGAACATCTCGACGGTGTTCGCCATGTACTCCTGCTGATCGAACCAGGCGCCAGGCGTTGGATTATCCGGGGCGTGAATTGCCGAGGGCGTGCCGCCGTAAAAGCCAAGCTGACAGCGAATATGCCGGTAACCCTGCGCCAGCAGGGAATCCACGGAGGCGAACAGTTCTTCCAGCGTTTCGCCGCTGGCATGGCTGTAGGCGGGGATCGCGTCGCGGGATTTGCCGCCCAGCAGTTGATAGAGCGGCATGCCTGCCAGCTGGCCTTTGATGTCCCACAGCGCCATATCGACACCCGATATCGCATTGTTCATCACCGGGCCATTACGCCAGTAGGCGTTGACGTTCATCATCTGCCACAGATCTTCGATATTGTTCGCATCGCGACCAATGAGCAGCGGTTTGAGGTACTCATCCACCAGGGTTTTGACCGCCAGCGGACGCTGCTGAAAGGTGGCGCAGCCGTGGCCGGTGATCCCCTGGTCGGTGGTGACACGTACCGTCACCAGATTATGTCGGTCCGGGCGGGTAATAAAACATTCGATATTTTTAATCATCACAGGCGTCACGAAATAACTCCTTGGGGGCTCTGTGGGAATAGGTTATGGGGAATATCATCACCCTAAAAATGTTGGCGGGTAAACCGTTTTTTTGACTATTTATTTTGGTCAGTTATTTAACGGTAAAGTAATTAAAAAACATACCAATTTTAGATTGATGAGGGTTTTTAGGCTTTTGTTATGGCTAAGTGTGAGCGGAATCAAATTTTATTGGTTTGTTTTGTTGTGAGGGTTTAATTATCCTCATGGCAACATTAAAACGACAACAACATCCGGCAGGAGTCTTTATGGGGACGCAAGAAGCCATCAATAATATTATTCGTCTGGTCGGCGGCCAGGGGAATATAAATAAAGTCTGGCACTGCATGACGCGCTTACGCTTTGATCTGATTGACGATAATAAAGTCGATCAAAACGAGATTAAAAAACTGCCTGGCGTGCTGGGCGCGCAGCTGCAAAGCGATCAGTTTCAGGTGATTATCGGACCGAAGGTGAACAGCTGGTACGAGCAAATGCTCAGCGTGCTGGGCAATAACGACACCGCGACACCTGCGGCGACAAAAGGGCGTAAGAGCCTGGTGTCGCTGTTTATGGACACGGTGTCGGGCGTGTTTGGCCCGATCGTACCGGCGATTGCCGGGGCAGGGATGATCAAAGGTCTGCTGGCCGGGCTTATCGCCCTGAAAGTTGTTTCGGCGAAAAGCGACACGGTGATGGTGATCGATCTCATCGCCAGCGGCGTTTTTTACTTCCTGCCATTTTTCCTTGCCGTTTCGGCGGCGAAAATCTTTAAGACTAATGAATATCTGGCGGCGGCCGTTGCGGCCTGTCTGATGTATCCGTCGCTCATCGAAGCGGCGAAAGCGCTGGCCACGCATCAGGAGGGGGCGGTCAGCGCGATTTGGCTGCTGGATGTGATCCCGGTGTCGGTCTTTAACTATGCCTCCAGCGTGATCCCGGTGATTTTCTCTATTCTGGCTTTGAGCTACATCCACCGCTGGGTGGACAGCATCATGCCCGACGTACTGAAAACGGTCTTTACCCCGACGCTGACGCTGTTCCTCGGCGCACTGGCTGCGCTGGTGGTGATCGGGCCGATTGGCATCTGGCTCGGTAAAGGACTGGCGCTGTTTATCGAAGGCTTGTTTGGCGTGTCGGCGAGTTTCGCCGGGCTGGTGGTCGGCGCGATTCGTCCGGTGGCGATCCTCACCGGTATGCACCATGCAATGACGCCTATCGCGCTGCAAAACTTCAGCGATCGCGGCTACGACATGCTGATGCCAATGATGTTTATGGCTAACATGGCGATTGCCGGGGCGACCTTCGCAATCTGGCGTATCAGCCGCGATCGGCAGGAGCGCACCGTGACCTTATCTGCGGCCATTTCCGCTCTGCTCGGGATTACGGAACCGGCGCTGTTTGGGGTGCTGACGCGCTTCAAAAAAGCGTTTATCGCCGCCACCGTCGCCAGTTCTCTGGCCTCAGCGTTTATCGCGTTCTTTGGCGTTCGTCTCTACGGCTACATTCTGTCGAGCATTTTCAGCCTGCCGGCCTATATCGGGCCTTACTTTATCTTTGCGCTCTCGGGCGTGGTGATAGCGCTGGTGCTGTCGTTTGTCCTGACGACCATGCTGGTAGGGAAAGAACAGGCGGAAGAAAAGTAAGCTAAACCCTCGCCCGACGGCGGGGGTTGTTTTTTGTTCGCGACTCGGATACCATTTTGTTATGTTATAACAAAACATGACGAGATGACCATGAAAGCTGATATCCATCCGTACTACCGCACCGTCGTTTTCCACGACACCAGTGCGAACGAATATTTTAAAGTAGGTTCGACCATTAAGACCGACCGCGAAATCGAACTCGACGGCGAGACGTTTCCGTACATCACCATCGAGGTGTCATCGAAATCGCACCCGTATTACACCGGTAAGCAGAAAACCTTCTCGACCGAAGGCAGCGCGGCCCGTTTCCGTCAGCGTTTTGGCGGTTTCATTAATGCGAAACGAGGTTAATCATGCAGGTACTTAACTCGCTGCGCAGTGCAAAACAGCGCCATCCGGACTGTCAGATTGTTAAACGCAAAGGCCGCCTGTACGTGATCTGCAAAACGAATCCGCGGTTTAAAGCGGTGCAGGGACGTAAGAAAAGACGTTAGTTCTGTAGCATTCGCCAATTTTCCAGGGACTTTATCTGCTTGCCGTCGGCGCTGAAATTGTCGGCGGCAAGCCAGTTCTGAAAGGCGCGATTCCGCGTCTCCCACTCTTTATCTATGATTGAAAACCAGTCCGTATCGCGGTTGTGGCCTTTGGTCACCAGCGCCTGACGAAAACGCCCTTCATACTGAAATCCTAAGCGCAGCGCCGCGCGCCGTGATGGCTCATTAAGGCTGTTGCATTTCCACTCAACGCGACGATAGCCCAGCACCTCAAACACGTAGCGCATCAGTAAATACTGGGCTTCTGTGGACATCGGCGTGCGGCTCAGCAGGGGGGAGAAATGGACATGACCTACCTCCACCACGCCGTTTTTCGGATCGATGCGCATCAGCGCCAGCGTGCCGACGGGAGCCTGAGTCTGGTTGTCGATGACCGTGAAGTGAATCGGATCAGACAGCGCGCAGACGCTCTCGACCCACGCGGTAAACGCCTCTACGTTTGCATCCGGTTCACGCAACAGCCAGGTCCAGCTGCGGGTATCTTCCGCCAGATGGTATGCGGCGAACAGCGCGGCGGCGTGTTCCGGTCGTAGCGGCGTTAAGGTGCAATAGCGTCCGTTCAGCTCTACGCGCTCTGGATGCGGTCGCGGCTGCCAGTCGATTAGTTCATCGCCCACTGGCTGACCAAACTGGTTGAATTGATTCATCTTGATTCCCGTTGGCTTAAAGAGAGCCTCAGAGTAAGAAAAATGTGGCCCTGTAAAAAGGTCCACATGAGTGTGTTATGGTGGTACCACGGAGGGCGAGATGAACATTCCAGGCGACGACTTTTACACACTCATCACCCAGGCGCTGCAACGCCGTGGGGCAGAAACACTCCAGCGCACGCTGTATCGGGCATTGCGTGAGGCGATCCTGACCGGCAGATTGCAGGCCGACAGCCGGTTACCCGGCTCCCGTCTGATCGCCCAACAGTTAGCGATTTCGCGTAATACGGTGAACGGCGCACTGGAACAGCTGACGCTGGAAGGTTATCTGCTGCGCAACCGACAGGGTACGCGGGTGGCGCATCTCGCGCACAGTCACGCCGGGCAGTCATCGCAAGCGCTGGATATCACCCTTGCGCGCCGGGTGGGGAATCTTCCTGCGCCGACACCGCGTGGTACCCCGGTGCCCGCATTTACCCCCGGCACGCCTGCGATCAACTATTTCCCGCTGCCTCTGTGGCGGCGTCTGTACGATCGGGTTCTGCGAGAAGAGGGCAGTGCGCTGCTGGGCTACGGTTCACCGGCGGGTGAGCTTACGCTTCGTGAGGCGATTGCCCGTCATCTTGCGCTCTCGCGTGGCATCCAGTGTGACGCCAGCCAGATTGTGATCACCGAAGGGGCGCTGGAAGGCGTCAGTCTTTGTACCCAGCTGTTGAGTGAAACGGGGGATATTGCCTGGATTGAGGATCCGGGTTACGCCGGGGCGAAAAGCGTGTTTGCCAAATCGGGCCTGACGATGGTCGGTTTGCCCGTCGATGAAGAGGGCATGCGTCTGGAAACCCATGCGCACTCACCCAAACTGATATTCACCTCGCCGTCGCACCAGTTTCCCTACGGGAGCGTGTTAAGTATTAACCGGCGGCTGGCGCTGCTGGAGTTTGCCCGTCAGCACCATGCCTGGATTATCGAAGACGATTACGACAGCGAGTTTCGCTACAGCGGCGAACTGGTTCCGGCGATGATGGGGATGCAGGAGAACGCGCCGGTGGTGTATCTCGGGACGTTCAGTAAAACACTCTTTCCGTCGCTGCGTACCGGATTTATGGTGCTCCCGAAGGCGTTAGCCCGCGCTGCGCACCCGGCCATCGGCTCGCTGCTGCGCGGTGGGCATCGCGCCGAACAGCGCACCCTGGCGTTGTTTATCGAAGAGGGGCACTACGCGCGCCATCTTGCAGCGATGCGCAGGCTGTATCGCAAGCGCTACCGACAGCTACGCGAGGCGCTCGCCGCTGAACTGCACGTTCCACATCGGGTGCTGGCCGGTGAGGGCGGTATGCATCTGACCGTTGCTATTGATGGTGTGGATGATAAAGCGATTGTGCAGCAGGCAAGAGCCTTTCAGCTCGCACCGGCCGCCCTGAGCGGTTACTACCTTGATACAAACCAGGGACAAACCGGGCTGGTGCTGGGATACGGGAATACGTCAGCGTCGCAGTTTGCGCCTGGGATCAGGCGCTTGCAGACCCTGATTACGCAGTGGCAGGGCGAGAAAGGGTGAAGACGTCGTAGAACGACAGTTCACCTTTGGTGGAGATCATTTTCTGCAGTTTCGCCTTTTGCTCGTCTTCAACCTTTGGCGAATGCAAAATATTGCTGATCAGCTCCGACGGCACATAGCGCGTGTTGTACCACTCACCGTTATAGCAAACGCGGAAATCGAGCACATCGATATCTTCATAGCGATAGCGGGGATTAACGTCGAAAAAGAAAAAGCCGTTAAAGACGACGAAAAGCACCACCAGCAGCCAGACCGAGTCGATCAGCGTTTCTGAGAGCAGCATAACGACCAGCGTCGCCAGCAGTGCGGCATACATCGCCAGGAACAGGCCAGGGTGTTTACGGATAAAGCTAATGCTAAAGCGCGGGCGATTATCGCGCTTTTCGCGGGCATTCAGATCGTCGATGGTTTCAGTAAGCAGGCGCTGTATCTCTGTCATTTATAACCTTCATGAATTTTGCAAAATACAGGGGATCTGCCCATTTTAGGGGAGCGGTGGGGGTGAAAGAAGTAACAGTTATGGGCATAAAAACCATAACAGTTACCGGTTTCTGACTTAAAGCGTTTTGATGATCTTCGCCGGGTTACCCCCGACTACTACGTTACTCGGCACGTTTTTGGTGACCACCGCACCGGAAGCCACCACCACGTTATCGCCAATCGTGACGCCTGGGTTTATTACCGCGCGGCCACCGATCCACACATTATCACCGATGGTCACCGGTTTGCCTAATTCAGCGCCGCTGTTGCGTTCTGTGGCATCCAGGGGATGGGTGGCCGTGTAGATTTGCACGCCTGGTGCCAGCATACAGTTATCACCGATATGAATAGGGCAGACATCCAGCATCACGCAGTCGAAATTGGCGTAGAACGATTTACCGAGATAAATGTTATAGCCGTAATCGCAGCGAAAGCTTGGCTCGATATAGGCATCTTCTGCCTGGCCGAGAAGTTCCGTCAATATTGCCCGACGCTCAACTTTAGCATCGGGTTCCGTATGGTTATAACGATGAACCAGATGGCGCGCGCGCAGACGCTCTGCCCGCAATGTGTCATCAGAGGGGCGGTAAAGCTCACCGGCAATCATTTTCTGTTTTTCTTCACTCATGGGAAACCTCACGGGAATGGTCCTGACGCTACAGCGTAAAGAACCTCATCGTGAAAGGGAACGTTCCCATTAAGCTGATGTGATGATAATCACAACATTGTTGCCGACGTGCACGTTTGAAACGATGGGTCTGTTTGCCACGCAGGGATCGTATATCGAAAGGTGAATTCAGCGTAAGAAGGTAATGATATAACCTCAAAACAAAGCACTAGGTATTAACGGACAAATTTCCACACAGATACTGGGATTTTGTCATACAGTTTATTCATCGTTAACTCTGCAAGGCGGTGGTCGGCTGCTGAATAAAATACAGCCAGTTCATGATCGGGAAGTTCATATTTATTCTTTTCAATAACACGCTCCAGGGTGTCCAGTGACTGGCAGCGTCGCAAGCGCATCAAATAATCTGTCTTTGTTAATGGTTTATCAGACATAAATTCACCTTAGTAATTGTAATAATTTTAACATGAATGACTGACCGGGTTAGCTCTGCTCGCGTTGATGAAACAACGGAATAGGCGGTTTCCCGATTTACGCCATTTTTGCAAATCTTGTGTGTTAATGCCGTAACTGCTGAACAACATAAAGGTGTCGTCCAGATATTCATCAATTTGCTCAATCAATTTATTATCTTCATTGTACTTAATTTTATAATTAAGTGCGAAGGTTGCTATATGCTCTATGAGTTCATTTAGCTGCAAATTGATTGCGGAGGTCGGATCATTAACCCAGCCATGGTTACTTTCATCAAGATTGGCAAGGCAGTCATGGTACAAGGATTCGCAGAGAAATTTCAACTGCGCGATATCATGCCTTTTTGGCGAGTATTCGTCCATAGCGCATCCCCTTTTGAGTGATTCTTTACTCACCCGAGCAACGCTGTCGGGATGGATACAACTAGCTTACCTTAACGGGTGCTGTTTCCTGATGTCTTTAACTATAAGCCATGCTGATCAAGATTTCACCGCGCTATTACGAAAAATTACAATTAAAACGTTAGCCGCCGTTCGTCTCTGAATCTCCCTCATTCATAGTGTCAATTTTATCTAAATCATGGCAGAAATTTTGTCGGCTACCTTAGGATTCATCATGTTAGCTAAAACCTACACCTGAAATGTGGAATCCCAAATCTTCCTCATTACCTAAAACCGCCAGGAATAATCCTAATATCTTTAGGGCAAACGAAATAATTAAATAATTGCCGTAAGGATTAACGATGACTTTAAACAACAGAAGTTCAATGCGGTGACATAAAATAAATAAACGAACAATAAGCGTAATTTATGATTTTCGTCAGATAAAGAAAAAGGCCGCAATTTGCGGCCTTTTTAGCATGTGAAACCGGTATCAGTGATGATCTACTGAGTGACTGTGTTCCACATCTTCATTCTTGCGGCTAAAGCGGCGGCGTACCACCACGAAGAACACCGGAACGAAGAAGATAGCCAGTACGGTTGCGGTAATCATCCCGCCCATTACGCCGGTACCCACAGCGTTCTGCGCGCCGGAACCTGCACCGGTACTGATAACCAGCGGCATTACCCCGAGGATAAACGCCAGGGAGGTCATCAGGATTGGACGCAGACGCATACGTACCGCTTCCAGCGTGGCCTCAACGAGACCTTTGCCCTCTTTATCCATCAGATCTTTGGCGAATTCGACGATAAGTATCGCGTTCTTCGCCGACAAGCCAATGGTTGTCAGCAGGCCCACCTGGAAGTAAACGTCGTTGGTCAGGCCACGGAATGTCGCGGCCAGCAGCGCACCGATAACACCCAGTGGTACCACCAGCATGACGGAGAACGGAATCGACCAGCTCTCGTACAATGCTGCCAGACACAAGAACACCACAATCAGCGAGATGGCGTACAGGGCAGGGGCCTGGTTCCCGGACAGACGTTCCTGATAGGACATCCCCGTCCAGTCGTAGCCGATGCCGGAAGGCAGTTTCGCCGCCAGTTCTTCCATCAGGTTCATCGCTTCACCGGTACTTCTGCCTGGTGCCGCCTGACCAAGGATTTCCATCGATGGCAAGCCGTTGTAACGCTCCAGACGTGGTGAACCGTATTCCCAACGTGAAGTCGAGAAGGCGGAGAACGGAACCATCTGACCTTCGCTGCCACGCACATACCAGTTGTTGATATCGTTCGGCAACATACGGTACTGCGCTTCAGACATCACGTACACTTTCTTCACACGACCGCGGTCGATGAAGTCGTTGACGTAGCTACCGCCCCAGGCTGCGCCCAGTGTGGTATTGATGTCGCTGATAGACACGCCCAGTGCCTGTGCTTTTTCCTGGTCGATATCGATCTTATACTGCGGGGTATCTTCCAGGCCGTTAGGACGCACGCCGACCAGCAGATCAGGGTGTTTCGCCACTTCGCCAAACAGCTGGTTACGAGCCTGAGTCAGTTTCTCGTGACCCAAACCGCCCTGGTCGATCAGCTGGAAGTCGAAGCCGGTTGCCGTACCCAGTTCGACGATCGCTGGCAGGTTAAAGGCGAATACCATCGCATCTTTAATCTGCGAGAAGGTTCCCATCGCACGCCCGGTGATCGCTTCGACTTTGTTCTCATCGCCTGGACGCTCGCTCCAGTCTTTCAGAGAAACGAAGGCGATACCGGTGTTCTGACCACGACCCGCAAAGCCAAAGCCGTTAACCGCAAACACGGATTCAACGTTCGCTTTCTCTTTGGTGAGGTAGTAGTTGGTCACTTCATCCAGCACTTTCTGGGTACGTTCTTGCGAGGCACCCGCCGGAAGCTGTGCCATCGTCAGGAACACGCCCTGGTCTTCATCTGGCAGGAAAGAGCTTGGCAGACGAACGAACAGGAATGCCATGCCCACGACGATAATGATATAGAGCAGCAGATAACGACCAGTACTGCGCAGAATGTTGCCTACGCTGTCGGTGTAATGGTGCGTGCTCTTATCGAACATGCGGTTAAACCAGCCGAAGAAGCCTTTATGCTCGCCGTGGCCGCCTTTCTGAACAGGTTTCAGCATGGTGGCACAGAGGGCAGGGGTCAGAATCAACGCCACGAGAACCGACAGCGCCATTGCCGAAACAATGGTGATGGAGAACTGACGGTAAATCGCACCGGTTGACCCACCGAAGAAGGCCATCGGGATAAATACCGCAGACAGAACCATCGCGATGCCGACCAACGCGCCCTGGATCTGGCCCATGGATTTGCGCGTCGCTTCCTTCGGCGGCAGCCCCTCTTCGGCCATCACACGCTCGACGTTTTCGACCACCACGATGGCGTCATCCACGAGCAAGCCGATGGCGAGCACCATCCCGAACATCGTCAGGGTGTTTATCGAGAAGCCGAATATCGCCAGTATTGCAAAGGTCCCTAACAGTACGACCGGAACGGCGATGGTTGGAATCAGCGTCGCGCGGAAGTTTTGCAGGAACAGGTACATAACCAGGAACACCAGGATGATCGCTTCGACCAGCGTTTTCACCACTTCGTGAATAGAGATTTTAACGAACGGTGTGGTGTCATACGGGTAAACGATTTTCAGACCTGACGGGAAGAACGGCTCCATTTTCGCCAGTTCAGCACGGATCGCGGTCGCGGTATCCAGGGCGTTCGCACCGGTCGCCAGTTTAATCCCCAGACCGGAAGCCGGCTGGCCGTTAAACTTCGCCACGATGTCGTAGTTTTCACCGCCCAGCTCAACCTTCGCAACGTCGCGCAGGCGAACCTGAGAACCATCCTGATTGACCTTCAGCAGAATTTTGCTGAACTCATCGGCGGAGGTCAGACGGGTCTGCGCGATGATAGAGGCGTTCAACTGTTGCCCTTTCACCGGCGGTGTCCCGCCTAACTGACCGGCTGCAACCTGGGCGTTCTGCGCTTTAATCGCGCTAATCACGTCGACAGGGGTCAGCTGGAAGTTGTTCAGTTTGTTCGGGTCCATCCAGATACGCATCGCGTACTGGGAACCAAACAGCTGAACGTCACCCACACCTGAAGTACGACTGATGGCGTCCTTCATGTTGGCGCCCACGTAGTCGGAAATATCCTCCTGCGTCATGGTGCCGTTGGTGTTGATAACGCCGACAACCATCAGGAAGCTACTGGAGGATTTCTCCACGCTTACACCCTGCTGCTGGACTTCTTGCGGCAGTAACGGCATCGCCAGCTGCAGTTTGTTCTGCACCTGAACCTGCGCGATATCCGCATCCGTACCAGACTCGAAGGTCAGCGTGATCTGAACCGTACCGGTTGAGTCACTGTTGGAGGACATGTACATCAGGTTATCGATACCGTTCATGTTCTGTTCGATAACCTGAGTCACGGTGTCCTGCACCGTTTTTGCATCAGCCCCAGGATAGGTCGCGGTGATCGAAACTGCTGGCGGCGCAATCGTTGGATATTGCGCTACGGGCAGCTTCAGGATCGCCAGTCCCCCTGCAAGCATGATGATGATGGCGATCACCCACGCAAATATGGGGCGATCGATAAAGAAATTAGGCATGTCTTAACGGCTCCTGTTTAAGTTAAGACTTGGTTTGTTCTGACTGGCCACCGGCTGCGGCTTGTTGTTTATCGTCAGATTTGACTTCCTGCGCTTTCACCTGCGCGCCAGGACGTACTTTTTGCAAACCAGTGACAATCACGCGATCGCCATCTTTCAAACCGTCCGTCACCAGCCATTTGTCGCCAATCGCCTGCGTAGCAGTGATTTGACGCGTTTCGACTTTGTCATCCGCACCCACAACCAGCGCGCTGGCATCACCGCGTGGCGTACGTGTTACACCCTGCTGTGGCACCAGAAGTGCGGTTGGGTTGGTGCCTTCTTCAAGACGGGCACGCACGAACATACCTGGCAACAGCGTATGGTCAGGGTTCGGGAAGATTGCGCGTAAGGTGATAGAACCAGTGGTTTGATCGACGGTCACGTCAGAGAATTCCAGCGCGCCAGCCTGTGGGAATTTGATGCCATCGCTGGTCACCAGCTCCACTTTTGCTTTGCCGTTTTCTTGCTTCAGCGCACCGCTTGCCAGCTCTTGTTTCAGACGCAGGAAATCGTTGCTGGACTGCGTAACATCAACATAGATCGGATCAAGCTGCTGCACGGTAGCCAACGCGGTGGCCTGACCGTTCTGCACCAGCGCACCTTCGGTGACAGCTGATTTACCAATGCGACCGCTGATAGGGGAGGTCACTTTGGTGTACGCCAGGTTAATGCGTGCCGTTTCAACAGCGGCTTTTGCAGCGAGTACCGCAGCGTTAGCCTGTTGAGAATCGGCCAGCGCCGTGTCGTAATCCTGTTGGCTGATGTACTGCGTGCCGAGCAGCTTTTTATAACGGTTCAGGGTCACCTGAGAAATTTTGGCTGCCGCTTCGGCTTTCGCCAGGTCACCTTTCGCACTGTCGTACGAGGCCTGATAGGTTGCCGGATCAATCTGATACAGAGAAACACCCGCTTTGATATCACTACCCTCGGTGAAGTTACGTTTCAGGATAATGCCGCTAACCTGAGGACGAACTTCCGCAACGCGGTAAGCGCTTGTACGGCCTGGTAATTCTGTGGTGATTTGAAGAGGTTCAGTTTTCAGCGTAACGACACCGACTTCTGGCATCTGCTGTGCTCCTTGTTGAGCCTGTTTCTCATCACATCCTGTAAGCGCTAAGCCGCCTGAGAGCATCAGAACGATCGCCAGAGGCGTTAACCCTCTGTTTTTGTTCATATGTAAACCTCGAGTGTCCGATTTCAAATTGATCAATGGATCAAAAGTCCGCAAACCCATTGCTGCGTTTATATTATCGTCGTGCTATGGTACATACATTCATAAATGTATGTAAATCTGACTCCTGTAAATTCATTGACGTATGGCACGAAAAACCAAACAACAAGCGCTTGAGACACGTCAACACATCCTGGATGTGGCATTACGTCTGTTTTCGCAGCAGGGGGTTTCTTCAACCTCTCTGGCGCAGATTGCTCAGGCCGCTGGCGTCACACGGGGAGCGATTTACTGGCATTTCAAAAATAAGTCAGATTTATTCAGTGAAATTTGGGAGTTATCAGAATCCAGTATTACCGATCTTGAGACTGAGTATCGGGCAAAATTCCCTGACGATCCACTCTCAGTTCTGAGAGAAATTCTGGTCCATGTCCTTGAGGCGACGGTCATTGAAGAAAGACGCCGCCTGATGATGGAAATCATCTTCCATAAATGTGAGTTTGTCGGTGAAATGGCCGTAGTGCAACAGGCGCAGAGAAGCCTGTGTCTGGAGAGCTACGATCGCATCGAATATACTCTGAATCAATGCATTCAGGCGAATATGCTGCCGGAAAATTTACTCACCCGCCGCACCGCCATCCTGATGCGCAGCTATATCTCCGGGCTGATGGAAAACTGGCTGTTTGCCCCGCAGTCCTTTGACCTGAAACAAGAAGCACGCAGCTACGTCGCCATTTTGCTGGAGATGTGCCAGTTCTGCCCGACGCTGCGGATGGAGCCGGGCGCGCTGCCGGCCTGATCGGTACCAGGAATTCTCCTGGAGGATTGCCTTCGCGCTATTCTGCTTTCACCTGCCGTGATATCCTTCGCACCAGACTATTCCCGGTCATTTCTGACATCAAATTCATCACTATGCTGCACTACACTCGCTCGCAAAACCCTGTTTTTGTCCTGATCTTCGCCGTGCTTTTTTTCTTCACTACGGCTTCTGCCGTTTACGCTCGCGCTGAGAATAACAGCGACGGCCCGACGCGTGCGGATGTTCAGTCTCAGCTCGATACGCTGAACAAACAAAAAGAGCTGACCCCGCAGGAAAAACTGATTCAGGCCGATTTGACCGAGACGCTCGAAACCCTTGATAAAATTGAGCGCGTCAAAACCGAAACCGCCCAGCTGCGTCAGAAAGTGGCTGAAGCGCCGGAAAAAATGCGACAGGCGACCGCCGCGCTGAATGCCCTGAGCGACGTCGATAACGACGACGAAACCCGCAAAACCCTGGCCACGCTCTCGTTGCGCCAGCTTGAATCCCGCATGACTCAGGTGCTCGACGACCTGCAGACCGGGCAGAGCGATCTCGCCACTTACAACAGCCAGCTGGTCTCGCTGCAAACCCAGCCGGAGCGCGTGCAGAATGCCATGTACTCGGCCTCTCAGCAGCTCCAGCAGATCCGCAACCGCCTGAATGGCACCACGCTCGGCGAGGGGGCGCTGCGCCCGACTCAGCAAACGTTGCTGCTGGCCCAGCAGACGCTTCTCAATGCGCAGATTGACCAGCAGCGCAAAAGCCTTGAAGGCAATACCATTTTGCAGGATACGCTGCAAAAGCAACGGGATTATGTCACCGCCAATATTAATCGTCTGGAACACCAGCTCCAGCTCCTGCAGGAAGCGGTCAACAGTAAGCGCCTGACGCTAACCGAAAAAACCGCGCAGGAAGCCGTCTCGCCGGATGAAACCACCCGCATCCAGAACAACCCGCTAGTGAAGCAGGAGCTGGATGTGAACCATCAGCTCAGCCAGCGCCTGATTCAGGCTACCGAAAGCGGTAACTCGCTGGTTCAGCAAAATATCAAAGTGAAGAACTGGCTGGATCGCGCCCTGCAGGCCGAACGCAATATTAAAGAACAGATTGCGGTGCTCAAGGGCAGTCTGCTGTTATCGCGCATTCTGTATCAACAACAACAGACGCTGCCCTCCGCCGACGAGCTGGAAGACATGACCAACCGCATCGCGGATTTGCGTCTGGAGCAGTTTGAAATCAACCAGCAGCGTGATGCGCTTTTCCAGAGCGATGCGTTTGTCGCCAAAGTGGAAGAGGGCCATACCAGCGAAGTGAACGACGAAGTGCACGACGCGCTGCTGCAGGTGGTGGATATGCGCCGCGAGCTACTCGACCAGCTCAACAAACAGTTGGGCAACCAGCTGATGATGGCGATTAACCTGCAAATCAACCAGCAGCAGCTGGTGAGCGTGTCGAAAAGCCTGAAAGAGATCCTCACCCAGCAAATCTTCTGGGTTAACAGCAACAAACCGATGGACTGGGACTGGCTGAAGTCCTTCCCGGAGGCGCTGAAATCCCAGATTAAGAGCATGAAAATCACCGTGAACTGGGAGAAAGCCTGGCCTGCGGTAATGATTGCCTTCCTGGCCGGGCTGCCGCTGCTGCTAATTGCAGGGCTGATCCGCTGGCGTCTCGGCTGGCTCAAAAAATATCAGGCGAAGCTCGCCCATGAAGTCGGGCAACTGCGCAACGACAGCCAGCTCCATACGCCAAAAGCGATTCTTATCGATCTGATCCGCGCCCTGCCGGTATGCCTGTTTATTCTGGCGGCGGGGCTGATTCTGCTGACGATGCAGCTCAACATCAGCGATCTGCTGTGGGCGTTCAGTAAAAAACTGGCGCTATTCTGGTTGGTGTTTGGCCTGTGCTGGAAAGTGCTGGAAAAAGACGGGGTGGCGGTGCGTCACTTCTCAATGCCGGAGCAGCTCACCAGCCACTGGCGCCGCCAGATTGTGCGCGTGAGTCTGGCGCTGCTGCCGCTGCACTTCTGGTCCGTCGTGGCTGAACTTTCCCCGCTGCATCTGATGGATGACGTGCTGGGTCAGCTGGCGATTTTCCTCAACCTGCTGCTGATCGCCGTGCTGATGTGGCCGATGTGCCGCGACAGCTGGCGCGATAAAGAGTCGCATAATATTCGCCTGATCACCGTCACGGTGCTGGCGATTATTCCGCTGGCGCTGATGGTGCTCACCGCGACGGGCTATTTCTATACCACACTGCGCCTGTCGGGCCGCTGGATTGAAACCGTCTACCTGGTGATCCTCTGGAACCTGCTCTATCAGACAGTGCTGCGCGGGCTGAGCGTCGCGGCGCGCCGTATTGCCTATCGCCGTGCGCTGGCGCGTCGTCAGAATATGGTGAAGGAGGGCGCAGAAGGGGCGGAGCCGCAGGAAGAGCCGACTATCGCGCTGGAGCAGGTCAACCAGCAGACGTTGCGCATCACCATGCTGGTGATGGTGGCCCTGTTTGGCGTCATATTCTGGGCGATCTGGTCTGATTTAATCACCGTGTTTGCCTATCTCGACAGCATTACGCTGTGGCAATACAACGGCACCGAAGCCGGTGCGGCGGTGATGAAAAGCGTGACCATGGGCAGCCTGCTGTTCGCGCTGGTCTCATCGGTGGTGGCCTGGGCGTTAATTCGCAACTTACCGGGGCTGCTGGAAGTGCTGGTGCTGTCGCGCCTGAACATGCGCCAGGGCTCGTCTTATGCCATCACCACTATTCTCAACTATGTGATTCTGGTGGTCGGGGCGATGACCGTCTTCGGCTCGCTGGGCGTCTCATGGGATAAACTGCAGTGGCTGGCCGCCGCTCTGTCGGTGGGTCTGGGCTTTGGTTTGCAGGAGATCTTCGGTAACTTCGTCTCCGGTCTGATCATTCTGTTCGAACGCCCGGTGCGTATCGGCGATACGGTCACCATTGGCACGTTCTCCGGGACGGTCAGTAAGATTCGCATCCGCGCGACGACAATTACCGACTTCGATCGCAAAGAGGTGATCATCCCGAACAAAGCCTTCGTCACGGAACGTCTGATCAACTGGTCGCTCTCCGACACCATCACCCGCGTGGTGATCCGCCTCGGCGTGGCGTACGGATCGGATCTGGATAAAGTGAAAGAGGTGCTGCTGCGGGCCGCAACGGAACATCCGAAAGTCATGCACGATCCCGCGCCGTCCGTCTTCTTTACCACCTTCGGGGCGAGCACCCTGGATCACGAGCTGCGTTTATACGTGCGAGAGCTGCGCGATCGCAGCTATGCGGTGGACGAACTGAACCGCACCATCGATCGTCTGTGCCGTGAAAACGACATTAATATCGCCTTCAACCAGCTTGAAGTGCATCTGCGCAATGAGAAGGGCGACGAGCATACGGAAGTGAAGCGCGAGATGAAAGGCGACGATCCAACACCCGCCTGATCGAACGCCTTCTTTTTCAAGGAAGAGGGTCAGGGTGAGGGCGGTTGTCCCTCACTTTCCCTTCGAAATCGCGCCGCACAATCTCGAGTGCTTTCAGCACCGTCTCTGCCGGAAGATCATGATTTTCCAGCAGCATAATCAGATCGACGGCCAGTTTAATTTCGTCGGGGGCGTTTTCAAGCGACATGTTCAGCTCCATTTAGCGGGTCATACGCGCAATTACGCGCTCTATCTCATCCAGCGCCTGACGGCAGCGGGTGAGTCGTCCTTCCAGGGCGGAAATTTCCCGCATCAAACGCTGCTGCTCTTCCAGGGTTTCGCTCCCTTTCAGCTGCTGTTCGCGTTCGTTTTTCATCGCATAGAGACGACGTTCAAAATCCTGATGCTCCAGCCGCTTGCGCTGCCATTTTGCCGCGCCAGGCGAGGGCGTGTCCCACGCGCGAAGCGGCCAGGCGGTCATCTCCCGGTGCAGGGCAGTTATCTGTTCCACCAGATGTTCAGCCAGCCACGCCACCTGCTCGCGTTGCTGGCTCTCCACGGCGTGACGCAGCTCATCGAGATTATGTTGGGCTTCGTCGAGATAATCTTTTATCAACGTACTGCGTGTACGAAACAGCTGCCGGTCAAAGCGTGGTTTCAGCGTCGCGTGCTGCAATAGCGGTGATGCCTGCGCGCGCAGGGCAATCAGCTGATTTTGCAGCGTCTCTAAAAGCAAGGCTGTTTTCAATACGCTCTCCAGTGGTAAAGTAGCCGTTCAGTTTGATAACGATTCGCATTATGAAGCGTACTATTTTAATCATCATTGGCTGGCTTGCGGTAGTGCTGGGTACGCTTGGCGTGGTTTTGCCGCTGCTGCCCACGACGCCCTTTATTCTGCTGGCGGCCTGGTGTTTTGCCCGCTCGTCGCCGCGCTTTCATCAGTGGCTACTCTATCGCTCGTGGTTTGGCGGCTATCTGCGCCACTGGCAACAATACCGGGCGATGCCGCCTGGCGCAAAGCCTCGCGCAATTGCGGTGATCCTCGTGACCTTCGCCATTTCATTATGGCTGGTGAAGATGATGTGGGTGCGAATCCTGCTGCTGGTGATCCTCTCCTGTCTGCTTTTCTTTATGTGGCGAATCCCCGTCGTTGATGAAAAGCAACAAAAGCACTGAAGTGCAATGATGGCTGTTGCAATTATCCCGCGCAGCCAGTAAATTCGACCGTTTTCGAGCACAGGTGCGCCTGGTCAAAAGTTAAACACTTGTTACTTTGACCATCATGTTATGCGCGCCGTGAGTAACACCGTTTTTAACCAGGCATACATTTATGACCGCGACTGCGCAGCAGCTTGAATTTCTGAAAAACAGCATCAAAAGCATCCAGGACTATCCAAAACCTGGCATTCTTTTCCGTGATGTCACCAGCTTGCTGGAAGACCCGAAAGCGTACGCACTCAGCATTGAACTGCTGGTTGAGCGTTATAAAAACGCCGGGATCACCAAAGTAGTAGGGACGGAAGCGCGTGGCTTCCTGTTCGGCGCACCGGTTGCACTGGCAATGGGCGTGGGCTTTGTGCCGGTTCGTAAACCGCGCAAACTGCCGCGTGAAACCATTGCCGAGAGCTATGAGCTGGAGTACGGCACCGATCAGCTGGAAATTCACGTGGATGCGATCAAGCCGGGTGACAAAGTGCTGGTGGTGGACGATCTGCTGGCCACTGGCGGCACGATCGAAGCGACCGTGAAGCTGATCCGTCGTCTGGGTGGCGAAGTGACCGATGCGGCCTTCATCATCAATCTGTTCGATCTCGGCGGCGAACAGCGCCTGGAAAAACAGGGTATCACCAGCTACAGCCTGGTCCCTTTCCCGGGTCATTAATCCCTCATCCCGCAACCTCGCCCAATGGGTGAGGTTGTGTTAGCATTACCCCCCTGAATATCCACCTTCCAGCGTTGCAGAGCCTGCCCATGAGTTATCAGGTGTTAGCCCGAAAGTGGCGACCCCAAACCTTCGCTGACGTCGTCGGCCAGGAACATGTGCTGACCGCCCTGGCGAACGGTTTATCGCTAGGACGCATCCATCACGCGTATCTTTTCTCCGGCACGCGCGGCGTCGGTAAAACCTCTATTGCCCGTTTGCTGGCAAAAGGCCTCAACTGCGAAACCGGGATCACCGCCACACCCTGCGGTGTGTGTGATAACTGCCGGGAGATCGAGCAGGGGCGTTTTGTCGATCTCATCGAAATCGATGCCGCGTCGCGCACCAAGGTCGAAGATACCCGCGATCTGCTGGATAACGTGCAGTACGCGCCGGCGCGTGGTCGCTTCAAGGTCTATCTGATCGATGAAGTCCACATGCTGTCGCGCCACAGTTTTAACGCCCTGCTGAAAACGCTGGAAGAGCCGCCATCGCACGTTAAATTCCTGCTGGCGACGACCGATCCGCAAAAACTGCCGGTCACGATCCTGTCGCGCTGTCTGCAGTTCCATCTGAAGGCGCTCGACGTCGATCAGATCCGCGCGCAGCTCGAGCACATTCTCGATGAAGAGAAGATCACTCACGAACCGCGTGCGCTGCAACTGCTGGCCCGCGCGGCGGATGGCAGTCTGCGTGACGCATTAAGTCTGACCGATCAGGCGATTGCCAGCGGCGATGGCCAGCTCTCGACCGAGGCGGTGAGCACCATGCTCGGCACCCTCGACGACGATCAGGCCCTGTCGCTGATTGAAGCCATCATCGAAGCCAACGGCGAACGCGCCATGTCTCTGGTGAACGTCGCGGCCTCTCGCGGCGTGGAGTGGGAAGCACTGCTGGTCGAAATGCTGGCGCTGCTGCATCGCGTGGCAATGCTGCAACTTTCCCCGTCGGCGATCGGCGCGGACATGGCGACGATTGAACAGCGAATGCGTGAGCTTGCGCGCACGGTTCCACCGGCTGACGTACAGCTCTACTACCAGACGTTACTGATTGGCCGCAAAGAGCTGCCTTTCGCACCAGACCGCCGCATGGGCGTCGAAATGACGCTGCTGCGTGCGCTGGCGTTCCATCCGCGAATGCCGCTGCCCGAGCCTGAAGTGCCGCGACAATCCTACGCCCCCGTCGCACCGACGGCGGTGATGACGCCGCCACCGATGCCGCAGCACGCAGCGCCACCGCCTGGGCCGGACGTTCCGCTGCCGGATGCCACCAGTTCGGTGCTCGCCGCGCGCAGTCAGCTACAGCGTGCGCAGGGAGCAACCAAACCAAAAAAGAGTGAACCGGCAGCGCCAGGAAGAGCGCGGCCGGTTAACAACGCCGCACTCGAACGACTGGCATCGGTAACGGAGCGCGTCCAGTCGCGCCCGTCACCGTCGGCGCTCGAACAAAAAGCCCCGGCGAAGAAAGAGGCTTACCGCTGGAAAGCGACGACCATCACCGAAGAGGTAAAGGTAGAAGTCGCCACGCCAAAAGCGCTGAAGAAAGCGCTGGAGCATGATAAAACGCCGGAGCTTTCCGCGAAGCTTGCGGCGGAATCCCTTGAGCGTGACGCCTGGGCCGCTGAGGTCAGCCAGTTAAAGCTGCCGAAACTGGTCGAGCAGGTCGCGCTCAACGCCTGGAAAGAGCAGGACGGAAATCACATCCGTCTGCATCTGCGTCCGGGCCAGCGTCATCTTAATTCCGCCAGCGCACAACAGGTGCTGGCTGAGGCGCTCTCCACATTACAGGGCGCGCCGGTTGAATTGACTATCATTGAAGATGATAATCCGGCGATGCGCACGCCGCTGGAGTGGCGTCAGGCAATTTATGAAGAGAAGCTCGCGCAGGCGCGCGAGTCGATTATTGCGGATAACAACATCCAGACTCTGCGCCGTTTCTTCGACGCCGATCTGGATGAAGAGAGTATCCGTCCCATTTGACCGTGAGTCAGACTCCCGGTCGTTGTCCTTAACGTGACTACTTAAGAGAGAAGCCTATGTTTGGTGGTAAAGGCGGTCTGGGTAACCTGATGAAACAGGCCCAGCAGATGCAAGACAAAATGCAGAAAATGCAGGAAGAGATCGCACAGCTGGAAGTCACTGGCGAATCCGGTGCAGGTCTGGTCAAAGTGACCATCAACGGCGCGCATAACTGCCGTCGCGTGGAAATTGACCCAAGTCTGCTCGAAGACGACAAAGATATGCTGGAAGATCTGGTCGCTGCCGCATTTAACGATGCCGCGCGCCGTATCGACGAAACCCAGAAAGAGAAAATGGCCTCTGTCTCCTCCGGGATGCAGCTGCCGCCAGGCTTTAAGATGCCGTTCTGATGCAAACCAGTCCGCTGCTCACGCAGTTAATGGAAGCGTTGCGCTGCCTGCCGGGCGTTGGCCCGAAATCAGCGCAACGCATGGCGTTTACGCTTTTACAGCGCGACCGCAGCGGCGGGATGCGCCTGGCGCAGGCACTCACCCGCGCCATGTCGGAAATCGGTCACTGTGCGGACTGCCGTACCTTTACCGAGCAGGATGTGTGCAATATCTGTTCGAACCCGCGTCGTCAGGAAAACGGCCTGATTTGCGTGGTGGAGAGTCCGGCGGACATCTACGCCATAGAGCAAACCGGGCAGTTTTCGGGCCGCTATTTCGTGCTGATGGGCCATCTCTCTCCGCTGGATGGCATTGGCCCTGACGATATCGGTCTCGATCGCCTTGAGCAGCGTCTGGAATCCGAGACGTTGACCGAAGTGATCCTCGCCACCAACCCGACGGTGGAAGGCGAAGCGACCGCGAACTACATCGGTGAACTGTGCGCGCAGTACGGCGTGCAGGCCAGTCGAATCGCCCACGGCGTGCCGGTTGGCGGTGAGCTGGAAATGGTGGACGGCACCACGCTGTCTCACTCTCTGGCTGGGCGTCACAAGCTTATTTTCTGACCAAACGGAGGCTGGAACCCTGGCCTCCGCTTGAAATTCTTCCCCGCTATCCCCATCTCACTCTCAACGTGTTCAAACCCCATTAAATGGCATTGTTGAGGTCGATCTAGATGAAAGGACAAGAAACCCGTGGTTTCCAGTCAGAAGTAAAACAGCTTCTGCACCTGATGATCCATTCCCTGTATTCCAATAAAGAAATCTTCCTGCGTGAGCTTATCTCGAACGCCTCAGATGCGGCGGACAAACTGCGTTTTCGCGCGCTGTCCAACCCGGATCTGTATGAAGGTGACGGCGAGCTGCGCGTGCGCGTCTCTTTTGACAAAGAAAACCGCACCCTGACCATTGCCGACAACGGTATTGGTATGAACCGCGACGAGGTGATCGATCATCTCGGGACCATCGCGAAATCGGGCACCAAATCCTTCCTTGAGTCCATGGGCTCCGATCAGGCGAAAGACAGCCAGCTGATCGGCCAGTTCGGTGTGGGCTTCTACTCTGCCTTTATCGTGGCCGACAAAGTGACCGTGCGCACCCGTGCTGCGGGCGATAGCGCAGAAAACGGCGTGTTCTGGGAATCTCACGGTGAAGGTGAATACACCGTTGATGACATCACCAAAGCCGATCGCGGGACCGAGATCACCCTGCATCTGCGCGAAGGCGAAGACGATTTCCTGAATGACTGGCGCGTGCGCTCCATCATCGGCAAATACTCCGACCACATCGCGCTGCCGGTAGAGATCGAAAAAACCGAAGAAGTTGACGGCGAAACCGTAGTTTCATGGGAAAAAATTAACAAAGCCCAGGCGCTGTGGACGCGTAACAAGTCTGAGATTAAAGACGACGAATATAACGAATTCTACAAGCACATCGCCCACGACTTTACCGATCCGCTGACCTGGAGCCACAACCGCGTGGAAGGGAAGCAGGAGTACACCAGCCTGCTGTACATCCCGGCCCAGGCGCCGTGGGATATGTGGAACCGCGATCACAAGCACGGCCTGAAGCTGTACGTGCAGCGCGTGTTCATCATGGATGACGCCGAGCAGTTTATGCCGAACTACCTGCGCTTTGTGCGTGGCCTGATAGATTCCAACGATCTGCCGCTGAACGTCTCGCGTGAAATCCTGCAGGACAGCACCGTCACGCGTAACCTGCGTAACGCTCTGACCAAACGCTCCCTGCAGATGCTTGAGAAACTGGCGAAAGACGACGCTGAAAAATACCAGACCTTCTGGAAACAGTTCGGCCTGGTGCTGAAAGAAGGCCCGGCGGAAGATTCGTCGAACGTGGAAGCGATCGCCAAACTGCTGCGCTTTGCCTCTACGCACACCGACTCTTCCGAGCAGACGGTCTCTCTCGAAGAGTATGTGTCCCGCATGAAAGAAGGGCAGGAGAAGATCTACTACATCACCGCAGACAGCTATGCCGCCGCGAAGAGCAGCCCGCATCTGGAACTGCTGCGTAAGAAAGGCATCGAAGTCCTGCTGCTTTCCGACCGCATCGATGAGTGGATGATGAACTACCTGACCGAATTCGACGGTAAATCCTTCCAGTCCGTGGCGAAAGCTGACGAATCTATCGACAAGCTGGCGGATGAAGTGGACGAAACGGCGAAAGAGGCGGAAAAGGCGCTGGAGCCATTTGTTGAGCGTGTGAAAACCCTGCTGGGCGATCGCGTGAAAGAGGTACGTTTCACCCACCGTCTGACCGATACTCCGGCGATTGTGACCACCGATGCGGATGAAATGGGCACTCAGATGGCGAAACTGTTCGCCGCTGCGGGCCAGGCGATCCCGGAAGTGAAATACATCTTTGAACTGAACCCGGATCACCCGCTGGTGAAACGCGCGGCGGATACCCAGGACGAAACGCAGTTTAAAGAGTGGGTTGAGCTGCTGCTGGATCAATCCCTGCTGGCCGAGCGCGGCACGCTGGAAGATCCAAACCTGTTCATCAAACGTGTGAATGCGCTGTTGATGGCGTAATCACCCGGCCTCCCCTGGTCTTCTCCCTCTCCCCGAGGGAAAGGGCCAGGGTGAGGGCACCAAACCGCACTAACCTAAATAATCTCCCCCGTTAACCGTTTCAGCCGTCCCACCTTCCTTGAGCGATACCCGTTCTGATGGTATTGTTTAGCGC
This sequence comes from Lelliottia sp. WB101, assembly GCF_003051885.1. Taxonomy (NCBI): domain Bacteria; kingdom Pseudomonadati; phylum Pseudomonadota; class Gammaproteobacteria; order Enterobacterales; family Enterobacteriaceae; genus Lelliottia; species Lelliottia sp. WB101. The sequence goes on along the minus strand of NZ_CP028520.1, from coordinate 4,409,658 downwards.
TTTTTGAAATATTGAACCAACTTTTGAGGGGATTTTCGCAATGCGTATTATTCTGCTTGGCGCTCCGGGCGCGGGTAAAGGAACTCAGGCTCAGTTCATCATGGAGAAATACGGTATTCCGCAAATCTCTACGGGTGACATGCTGCGTGCCGCTGTTAAATCTGGCTCCGAGCTGGGCAAACAAGCGAAAGACATTATGGACGCGGGCAAACTGGTGACTGATGAACTGGTTATCGCACTGGTAAAAGAACGCATCACTCAGGAAGATTGCCGCAACGGTTTCCTGCTGGACGGCTTCCCGCGTACTATTCCGCAGGCTGACGCCATGAAAGAAGCGGGCATCAACGTGGATTACGTTCTGGAATTCGACGTGCCTGACGAACTGATCGTTGACCGCATCATCGGTCGTCGCGTTCACGCTGCTTCCGGCCGCGTTTACCACATCAAATTCAATCCACCGAAAGTGGAAGGCAAAGACGACGTGACCGGCGAAGAGCTGACCACGCGTAAAGACGATCAGGAAGAGACCGTGCGTAAACGCCTGGTGGAATACCATCAGATGACCGCGCCACTGATCGGCTACTATTCGAAAGAAGCGCAGTCCGGTAACACCAAATACGCGAAAGTAGACGGCACCAAAGCCGTGGCTGACGTGCGCGCAGAGCTGGAAAAAATCCTCGGCTAATGTGCAATTTATCCGGCCTGCTTAGAATTCTGTAGGCCGGATAGGCGTTTACGCCATCCTCCGACAATCCCCGCTCCACCTATTGCTGCAATGGGTTCCGTTTCCCCGCTTTTCAGTTACAATCATTAGCTATTCAAATGGTTAAGAGGCGTGAATGAGTCAGGCGAAAACCGGCATCCTGCTTGCCAATCTGGGCACTCCAGAAGCACCTACCCCTGCGGCAGTTAAACGTTATCTGCGACAGTTTTTAAGCGACTCCCGCGTGGTGGATACGCCAAAATTGCTGTGGTGGCCGCTGTTGCGCGGTGTCATTCTGCCGATTCGTTCCCCCCGTGTGGCTAAGCTCTACCAGTCGGTGTGGATGGAAGAGGGCTCGCCGCTGATGGTCTACAGCCGTCGTCAGGAAAAAGCGCTGGCCGCCCGTTTACCGGATATGCCCGTCGCCCTCGGGATGAGCTACGGCAAACCGTCGCTGGAAAGCGCTGTCGACGAACTGCTTTCGCAGGACGTGGATCACATCGTGGTGCTGGCCCTCTATCCGCAATACTCCTGCTCGACGGTGGCCGCCGTCTGGGACGAACTGGCGCGCATTCTTGCCACCCGTCGCCGCATTCCAGGTATTACCTTTATCCGCGATTACGCCGAAAACGAGCTGTATATCGCGGCGCTGGTCAGCAGTGCGCGCGCCTCGTTTGAAAAACACGGCGAGCCGGATCTGCTGCTGCTCTCCTACCACGGTATTCCGCAGCGTTACGCCGACGAAGGCGATGACTATCCGCAGCGCTGTCGCGACACCACCCGCGAGCTGGTTTCTGCTCTTGGACTGCCGCCGGAAAAGGTGATGATGACCTTCCAGTCGCGCTTTGGCCGTGAGCCGTGGCTGACGCCATACACCGATGAAACGCTCAAAATGCTGGGCGAGAAGGGCGTGAAACATGTTCAGGTGATGTCGCCGGGCTTCTCGGCGGACTGCCTCGAAACCCTGGAGGAGATCGCGGTTCAAAACCGGGAGTTCTTCCTCGAAGCGGGCGGCACGAAGTATGAATATATTCCGGCACTTAACGACTCCCCGGAACATATTGAGATGATGGCGGCGCTGGTGACCGGCAGCCGCTAATCGCGCATTGGGCCGGGTTTGTGCTACCATTTCCGGCCCAATAGTCACTCGCAGCCCTGATCATGAAATTTCCCGGTAAACGCAAGTCCAAACACTATTTCCCCGTCAACGCCCGCGATCCGCTGCTGCAACAGATTCAGCCGGTCAAAGAAACTAACGCAGCCTGGGTGGTCGGTATCGATCAGACGCTGGTGGATATCGAAGCAAAAGTGGATGATGCGTTTGTCGCACGTTATGGGCTGAGTTCCGGGCATTCGCTGGTGATCGAAGATGATGTTGCCGAAGCCCTGTATCAGGAGCTGGTGCGCGAAAACCTGATCACGCATCAGTTTGCCGGTGGCACCATCGGCAATACCATGCACAACTATTCGGTGCTGGCCGATGACCGCTCCGTCTTACTGGGCGTCATGTGCCGTAATATCGAAATCGGTGGCTACGCCTACCGCTACCTCTGCAACACCTCCAGCCGTACCGATCTGAACTACCTGCAGGGCGTCGATGGCGCCATTGGCCGCTGCTTTACGCTGATCAGCGACGCCGGCGAGCGAACCTTTGCCATCAGCCCTGGGCACATGAACAAACTGCGCGCGGAAAGTATTCCGGAAGAGGTGATTGCCGGTGCCTCCGCGCTGGTGCTTACCTCCTATCTGGTGCGCTGCAAGCCCGGCGAACCGATGCCGGAAGCGACCATGAAGGCGGTGGAGTACGCGAAGAAATACAACGTGCCGGTGGTGCTGACGCTGGGCACCAAGTTTGTGATCGCCGATAACCCGGAGTGGTGGCAGGCGTTCCTGAAAGAGCACGTCTCGATTCTGGCGATGAACGAAGAAGAGGCTGAAGCTCTGACGGGTGAAAGCGACCCGCTGCTGGCCGCCGATAAGGCGCTGGACTGGGTAGACCTGGTGCTCTGCACCGCAGGCCCGATCGGGCTGTTTATGGCCGGGTTTACCGAAGAAGAGAACAAACGCAAAACCCAGCACCCGCTGCTACCGGGGGCGATTGCCGAGTTCAACCAGTACGAGTTCAGCCGCGCGATGCGCCACAAAGATTGCGTGAATCCGCTGCGTATTTTCTCGCACATTGCCCCGTATATGGGCGGACCCGAGAAGATCATGAACACCAATGGCGCAGGCGATGGCGCGCTGGCTGCCCTGCTGCACGACATCACTGCGAACGCCTATCATCGCACCAACGTCCCTAATTCGAGCAAACACCAGTTGAACTGGCTGACCTATTCGTCGCTGGCGCAGGTGTGTAAGTACGCGAACCGCGTGAGCTATCAAGTGCTGAATCAGCACTCCCCGCGCTTAACGCGTGGCTTGCCGGAACGGGAAGACAGTCTGGAAGAGTCGTACTGGGATCGTTGATGGTTTCCCTCGCCCTGACGGTGAGGGAAGAGTGTTCCCCCTCTCGCGTAGAGAGGGGGCAGAACGAAGACGTTTAACCCGTTACCGCCTCTTCAATTGGCGGCTTCTCGATCAATGTAATCATGGTATTGGCAATCTCACGTTCGCCCATCACCACCTGATTCGCCCCGCGTTCGGTAATGTATTCCACTTCATCGTCATAATGCGCGCGAGCAATGATCTCGATAGTCGGGCACTTCTCCCGTGCCTTGGTCACGATTTCACCCGCCTCGTAGCCGTTCGGAATGGTCAGCAGCAGCCAGCGCGCACAGTCCAGATGCGCCAGATTCATAATCTCTTCGTTCGCCGCATTACCCAGCACCGCGCGAATGCCGCGCGCGCGCAGCTCATCCACACGGGTGCGTGACGTTTCAATCACCACCAGCGGAATGCCCTGCGCCATCAGTTTCTCACCGAGCAGACTCCCGACGCGGCCAAAACCGACCAGCAGGGCGTGGTTGCAGATATCCACCGGGATTTGCTTCTCTTCTTCAATTGCTTCTTCCAGCGTCTGCTCTTCCAGCGTTTCGGTTTTATCGAGGTATTTCTCAAGCAGGGCAAACAGCACCGGGTTGAGCATAATGGAGAGGATCGCCCCCGCCAGCACCAGATTCTGCCCGGCCTGTGGCAGCAAGTTCAGCGCCATGCCGAGGCTTGCCAGGATAAAGGCAAATTCACCAATCTGCGCGAGGCTGGCGGCGATGGTGAGCGCGGTGCGCGGTGAGTGGCCGAACAGTCTGACCAGGCCGAATGCCACCACGGATTTACCGAAGATAATAATCGCCAGCGTGCCCAGCACGGCCAGCGGCTGCTCGATCAGGATTAGCGGATCAAACAGCATGCCGACGGAAACAAAGAACAGCACCGCAAACGCATCACGCAACGGCAGCGTATCGTGCGCCGCGCGGTGGCTCAGCTCGGATTCGTTCAGCACCATACCTGCGAAGAACGCACCCAGCGCAAAAGAGACGTCAAACAGCTCGACGGCGCCGAAGGCGATACCGAGCGCCAGGGCCAGCACCGACAGCGTAAACAGTTCGCGAGAGCCGGTTGCGGCGCTGCGGGAGAGGATCCACGGCACCAGACGGCGGCCCACCAGCATCATAATGGCGATAAAGGCGACCACTTTGCCGATGGTAATGCTCATATCCAGCGCCAGCGTGGCAAAGCCGACGTTATCTTGTTCAACCATACCGGCGACGGCAGGCAGCAGAACCAGCGTCAGGACCATCACCAGATCTTCAACAATCAGCCAGCCGATGGCGATTTGCCCGCGCTGGCTGTCTATCAGCTGCCTCTCCTCAAGCGCGCGCAGCAGCACCACGGTACTGGCGGTTGAGAGACACAGCCCGAATACAATACCGGTCATCAGCGACCAGCCAAGCAGAGCGGAAAGCGCCATCCCCAGCAACGTCGCCACGCCTATCTGGGCGATTGCGCCGGGTATGGCGATATGCTTTACCGCCATCAGATCCTTCAGGGAGAAGTGCAGGCCCACGCCGAACATCAGCAGAATCACGCCTAATTCCGCCAGTTCAGGAGCCAGTTTGGTATCCGCAACAAAACCCGGCGTAAACGGACCCGCCAGCACACCCGCTAATAAATAGCCCACGAGAGGAGAAATACGTAATTTGTTGGCAATCATGCCAAGGATAAAAGCGAGCACAAGTCCACCTACAATGGTGGTGATAAGCGGTGTGGCGTGATGCATTCCGTCTCCTTTCGTCGTGGGGTGTTCCATTTTTGGCGTAAAAACCAAAAAGCCGATTAATAGTTTATGACAATTTCGGCCATTATGTTTATGAATAATTGTTGAAATTTGAAGAAAACAGCAATAAGCGTTAAAAAAAGCAGATTAGGACAAATTACCGGAGGGATGAAGAGGAAAGCCTTATGGCAGTAGGTGAGAGGTGCGGCCAAAGTTTACTTTGACCGCAGAGAAACTACGCCTTATGGCGATAATCAGGCAGGAATATGGTCAGTATCCCCAGAAGTGGCAGGAAAGCACAGATTTTATAGACCAGGAAGATGCTCGTATGGTCTGCAACCAGCCCCAGCACAGCCGCACCAAGGCCTCCCATCCCAAACGCAAATCCGAAAAACAGCCCGGAAACCATGCCAATACGGCCCGGCATCAGCTCCTGAGCATACACCAGGATAGCGGAAAACGCGGACGCGAGAATAAAGCCAATGATCACGGTTAAAATCCCCGTCCATTCAAGACTTGCATAGGGTAAAACAAGGGTAAAAGGCGCTACGCCGAGGATAGAGCCCCAAATCACATATTTACGCCCAATTTTATCACCCACAGGGCCGCCAATGACGGTTCCCGCCGCAACCGCGAACAGGAAAGCAAACAGGTGGAACTGGGCGTTTTGCACCGATAATCCGAATTTCTCCATCAGATAAAAGGTGTAATAGCTACTGATGCTCGCCATATAGAAGTATTTCGAGAAAATCAGCACCAACAGGATACTCACCGCCAGGATGACCTTATCGCGCGGAAGCGGATTGATAATCACGGCTTTAGGTTTCCCCTTGTTTACCCGATGCTGAGCGGCGTACCAGCGGCTGATCTGGATCAGCACCACGATGGCCAGCAGCGCCGCGAGGACGAACCACGCAACGTTACCTTTCCCGTAGGGGGCAATGACCACGGCGGCCAGCAAAGGGCCGAGGGAGCTGCCAAAATTGCCGCCGACCTGGAACAGGGATTGCGCCAGCCCATGACGTCCACCTGAGGCCATACGCGCGACGCGCGAGGACTCCGGATGGAAGACCGACGAACCGGTACCCACCAGCGCCGCAGCCAGCAGCACCATCTCAAAGCTTCCTGCCAGTGCCAGCAGCACCAGCCCGCTCAGGGTAAAGCACATGCCAATAGGCAGCGACCACGGCATCGGATATTTATCCGTCCAGTAGCCGACTACCGGCTGGAGTAGGGACGACGCCATCTGGAAGGTCAGCGTAATCATCCCGATCTGCACGAAGGTTAATGAAAATTCTGACTGCAGCAGCGGATAGATCGCCAGAATCAGCGACTGAATCATATCGTTAAGCAGATGCGACAGACTGATGGCACCCAAAATACCAAATGCGGTGCGCGATTTCGGCGCGGACGCCGGGGTGCCCGTAACAGGCGGAGTCGATTCACTGATTGCCATAAATACCACGTCTATTATTAGGAGAAGTGCAGGATGTCATTATTATCCCGCTAACATACCTGTGCGCGAGATTTGAAGAAAGTCGCAATTCTGAAAACATATTTGTCTATTCTTCTTACTCATTGTAATTTTTGCGTTTGTCTTTTGGTCAGGGAGCGAGAATATGAAGTTAATGAAGCGAGGCGTCGCACTGGCGCTGATAGCCGCATGGGCGCTGGCAAGCCAGCCTGTGCAGGCGTACGAAAAAGATAAAACCTATAAAATAACCATTCTCCATACCAACGATCACCACGGCCATTTCTGGCGTAGCGAATACGGCGAGTACGGCCTGGCCGCACAAAAAACGCTGGTGGACGGTATTCGTAAAGAGGTGGCGGCTGAGGGCGGCAGCGTCCTGCTGCTGTCTGGCGGTGATATCAACACCGGCGTGCCGGAATCCGATTTGCAGGACGCCGAGCCGGATTTCCGCGGCATGAATTTAATCGGCTATGACGCGATGGCCGTCGGTAACCATGAGTTTGATAACCCGCTAACCGTTCTGCGCCAGCAGGAAAAATGGTCCAAATTCCCGTTCCTCTCGGCCAATATTTATCAGAAGAGTACCGGCGAGCGCCTGTTTAAACCCTGGGCCTTGTTCAAACGCGACGATCTGAAAATCGCGGTGATCGGGTTAACCACCGACGACACGGCGAAAATTGGTAATCCGGAATATTTCACGGATATCGAATTCCGCAAACCGGCTGACGAAGCGAAGCTGGTGATTCAGGAGTTGAATCAAAACGAAAAACCAGACGTGATTATCGCCACCACCCATATGGGGCACTACGACAACGGTGAGCACGGCTCGAACGCGCCTGGCGACGTAGAAATGGCCCGCAGCCTGCCAGCAGGCTCGCTGGCGATGATTGTGGGTGGTCACTCACAAAACCCGGTGTGCATGGCATCGGAGAATAAAAAGCAGGTTGATTACGTGCCGGGTACGCCGTGCGCACCGGATCGCCAGAACGGGATCTGGATTGTTCAGGCGCACGAGTGGGGCAAATACGTGGGGCGCGCAGATTTTGAATTCCGCAACGGCGAAATGAAAATGGTGCGCTACCAGCTGATCCCGGTGAACCTGAAGAAGAAAGTGACCTATGACGACGGGAAAAGTGAGCGCGTACTTTACACCCCGGAAATTGCTGAAAACGCCCAGATGCTGTCGTTGCTGACGCCATTCCAGAACAAAGGCAAAGCGCAGCTTGATGTGAAAATCGGTACGGTGAATGGCCGACTGGAAGGCGATCGCAGCAAGGTCCGCTTCGTGCAGACCAACATGGGCCGTCTGCTGCTGGCGGCACAAATGGCGCGCACCGGTGCTGATTTTGCCGTCATGAGCGGCGGCGGTGTGCGTGACTCCATCGACGGCGGCGATATTACCTACAAAGACGTGCTGAAGGTTCAGCCGTTCGGCAACATCGTGGTGTATGCGGACATGAGCGGAAAAGAGGTGATCGACTATCTGACCGCCGTTGCGCAAATGAAGCCGGACTCCGGGGCCTATCCGCAGTTTGCTAACGTTAGCTTTACGGCGAAAAATGGCACGCTTAACGATCTGAAAATCAAAGGTGAGCCGGTCGATCCCGCTAAAACCTACCGCATGGCAACATTAAGCTTTAACGCCACGGGCGGCGACGGGTATCCGCATATCGACAGCAAACCGGGCTACGTCAACACCGGCTTTATCGACGCCGAAGTGCTTAAGCAGTACATCCAGCAGAATTCTCCGCTGGATGTGAATGCCTACGAGCCGAAAGGCGAGGTGAGCTGGCAGTAACGGGCTATTTTGTTCGCCCTTTTTGAACTCGGGCAGTGCCAGGAATCCGTATGTACGATGTGTACGCGGGTTCCTGCGCTGTCCGGGTGTAGAGACTAAATTCACGCCTGAACGTTGGCCCGCTAAGCGGACAAGGCGTTTAATCCCGGCGCGCAATATCCGCGAACGTCGCATCCAGCATCTTCGCCAGATCGCCCGCCGCCAGCTCAATATCCAGCCCGCGCTTACCGCCGGAAATATAGATAGTGTCAAAGGTCTGCGACGGCGCATCAATCAATGTCGGCAGGCGTTTCTTCTGCCCGAGAGGGCTAATTCCACCCACCAGATAGCCGGTCGTGCGTTGCGCAACCATCGGATCGGCCATATCGACCTTTTTCGCGCCCAGCGCTTTGGCGACTTTCTTTAAATCCAGCTGACCGGCCACAGGCGTCACCGCCACGGCCAGGTGCTTCATATCACCGTTCACCGCCACTAGCAGCGTTTTATAGACCTGATCCGCGTTCAGGCCCAGCTTGCGCACCACTTCGTCACCAAAGTTTGTCTCACTGGGGTCGTGATCGTAGGTATGGATACGGAAAGGAATTTTGTTTTTTTCGAGTAATTTAACGGCGGGAGTCATAATGATCCTTCTTACCACAGACAATTTACGCGCCCAGCATACGCCTGACAGCTGTCTAAAAAATAGCACCATCTTGCGCAATAGTATTGGCAGTGATGGTTACTTTGAGCGACAATCGGCTCTGACCGAAGGTCTCCTTCGGCATAATAATAACGATGAAATTCCTCTTTGACGGGCCAATAGAAATATTGGCCATTTTTTTATTTCAACAATGACGGCAAATTCCCTTCGCCATACAAATGCAGCGCCCCCACGGCCACCACGTAACGGCCGGCGGGCAGAGCCTGCAACGTTTCTCGCCAGGCCTGATTGCGCTCATGCATCAGCACATCGTACAGCGATTCGCTGAAGGTCGAGGGCAATTCCAGCTTGCCGTTGGTCGGCGGCGTCTCCAGCCACCAGCTGATCATCATCTGCAACAGACGCGCGTTGGTGTGCCAGTGGGTGAGGGTATCATCCAGCAGCAGCAGGCCATCCTCAGGAAGCTGGCGCAAAAGAGCAACCTGACTGTCGGCGCCCTCCAGCTCAATAATGGCAAGATTACGCGCGCGCGCGGCGTTGAGGAGCTGGTAGTCGATACCGTACTCCCCGCGCAAACCCAGTCGTTGAGCCTGCGTCGCCTGCAACACCATGGCGATTTGCCACAGGGGCTGCGTTTCCAGAAGGGATAAAGAAAGCCCCAGCTCATAGGTCACACGTTCAAGCTCGGCGCGCTGCGATTCGTTGAGACGCTCGCTCAGCGGCGGCGGGATATCGAGATTGGCGAACGGCGATTCGCTGCCGGAAATATCGGCTTCGACGATCAGCGCATCGGCTTTGCGCAACAGTTGTACCAGTGCCGGTGGCAGGGGCGACATATCGCGCGTGCCCATATGTATACTGCCGACCAGGTGCAGATGCTGCCCGCCCGGGAGTGAAATATCCAGCCCCGGCCAGGGATAGCGGCGGGGAAACAAAGCGCGGAAGGTGGTTTTTATACGACTAAACAGACTCATACGCGCTCCATTGATGGAAAAGTTCATGCTAGCGCGTGGTGGCTGAAGGTGCAACTCCAGGCCGGGTTGGGCGAATCCGCCACCCGGCCTGCAGGTTTACTCTTTCGGTTTGAAGCGCAGCAACCGGTTCGCGTTGCTGACCACGGTTATGGACGAGAGCGCCATTGCTGCCCCGGCGACGACCGGGTTGAGCAAGGTGCCGGTCAGCGGCCACAGGATCCCGGCGGCAATCGGGATGCCAAATGCGTTGTAGATAAACGCACCGAGCAGATTTTGCTTCATGTTGCGCAGCGTGGCTTTCGAAATTGCCAGCGCATCGGCAACACCCATCAGGCTATGGCGCATCAGGGTAATCGCCGCCGTCTCAATCGCCACATCGCTCCCGCCGCCCATAGCGATGCCGACATCCGCCTGCGCCAGTGCGGGGGCGTCGTTTATGCCGTCGCCGACCATCGCCACCTGTCGGCCCTGACGTTGCAGTTTGATAATCGCATCGGCTTTGCCATCTGGCAGCACGCCCGCGATCACCTCATCGATACCTGCTTCTTTGGCAATGGCGTTGGCAGTGGTCGGGTTGTCGCCGGTGAGCATCACCAGACGATAGCCAGCCTGATGCAGACGTTTCAGCGCGGCCACGCTGTCGGCCCGCAGCGGATCGCGGATAGCGAACAGCGCTGCCGCTTTACCCTCGACCGCCAACAGCACCGGCGTAGCGCCCTGAGAGGCCTGGGCGGTTAATTCATCGTTCAGCGCAGCGGTATCAATGCCGTTTTCGTTGAGCAGTGCCTGATTACCAAGCAGCAGCGTGTGGCCATCGACTTCACCGCTGACCCCCAGCCCGCGCAGGGTGCGGAAGTTATTCACCTGCGGCAATGCTGCGTGACCAGCTTTCTCGAGAATCGCTCTCGCCAGCGGATGACTGGAGCCTTGCTCAAGCGCGGCGGCCAGACGTAAGGCATCTTCTTGCGTGACACCGACGGTTTTCACCGCCACGACCTGCGGTTTGCCTTCGGTGAGGGTGCCTGTTTTATCAAACACCAGCGTGTCGAGCGTACTGGCGCGCTGGAGGGCATCGGCGTCGCGAACCAACACACCAAACTCGGCGGCGCGACCAACGCCGGAAATAATCGACATCGGCGTCGCCAGTCCTAAAGCACATGGACAGGCGATGATCAGCACCGTGGTAGCGATGACCAGGGTGTAGACAATCTGCGGTGCCGGGCCAAAGACGTACCAGATGGCGGCGCTGAACAGCGCGATGCCGACCACCACGGGCACAAAAATGGCGGAAATTTTATCGGCGAGCTGACCGATCTCCGGCTTGCTGCTTTGCGCCTGGCGCACCATGCGAATGATGCGAGAAAGCGTCGTATGACTCCCGACAGCACTGGCGCGGAAAAGCACGCTGCCGTCCTGCACCACCGTACCGGCATGGACTGCATCACCGGCGGATTTTTGCTGCGGCACCGGTTCACCGGTCAGCATCGCTTCATCCAGCCAGGCTTCACCCTGAGTGATTTCACCGTCGACCGGCACGCGATCGCCTGTCGTTAAGCGCAGCGTCATGCCTGGCTGCACCTCGGCGAGCGGCAGGCTGATTTCACCCTCTTCCGTCACCACGCGGGCCGACGGTGGCGTGAGATCAAGCAGACGTTCCAGCGCTTTGGACGACCGCTGGCGCGCGCGCGCTTCAAGCATATGGCCTAAGTTGATCAGACCAATAATCATCGCGCTCGCTTCGTAATAGAGATGGCGTGCTTCCATCGGGAACCACTGCGGCCAGACGTTCACGCTCATGGAATAGAGCCACGCCGCGCCGGTGCCGAGGGCGACGAGTGTGTCCATCGTCGCGGTGCGGTTCTTGAGGCTCTTCCAGGCGCTGGTGTAGAAATGCCCACCGGCGAAGACCATCACACCAAGGGTGATCACACCAATCACCAGCCACAGCGTGCGGTTGTCGTCGGTGACCATCATGTTGTCGCCGAGCATTCCCCATACCATCACCGGAATACCGACCAGCAGGGCGACAATCGCCTGCCAGCGGAAGCGTTTCATGGTGGCGATGGCGGTCTCTTGCTGGCGTTCGCGGCGCTCGGCATCATCTTCAATGGCCTCTGCGCCGTAGCCGGCTTTTTCCACCGCCTGCACTAATTCTGCGGCTGACGCACTGCCCATAATCAGCGCAGTGCGTTCCGCGAGGTTTACCCGCGCCTGTGAGACGCCCGGTACCGCCTGCAACGCATTCTGTACGCGGGAGACGCAGCTGGCACAGCTCATGCCGTTGATCAGCAGCTGTTGGCTGTCGTCAATATCATGGGCTGCCGGAAGCTCAGAAGTGTCCGCTGTCAGTGCTTCCGACGGGGTTAATGACTCTGTCAGCGGATTAGCCTTTGGGTGGCTTAGCTCCGCCCCGTAACCTGCTTGTTTAACGGTATCGATCAGCGCGTCGGCGCTGGCGCTGCCAGTGACAACGGCGCTTTCAATCGTCACGTCTGCACTTTCAACGTCAGGACGTTGTTCGAGGCTCTCTTTGACACGTTTGACGCAGTGACCGCAGGTCAGGCCATCCAGCGTCAGGTTGATTGTGTGAGACATAGCAAAACTCCTGTATGATTATTCAGCCAACATACTCTTTCTAGAACAGTGTTATGAAGGTTAAACCTTCCATCAAGGGGAAGGTCAAGGGGGAAATGTGAATATCAGTGATGTGGCAAAAAAAACCGGGTTAACCAGCAAAGCGATTCGTTTTTACGAAGAGAAAGGGCTGGTCACGCCGCCGCTGCGCAGCGAAAACGGCTATCGCAGTTACACACAGCTGCACCTCGAAGAACTCACGCTTTTACGCCAGGCCCGGCAGGTGGGGTTTAACCTTGAAGAGTGCGGTGAACTGGTCCATCTGTTCAACGATCCTAAACGGCACAGCGCCGATGTGAAAAAGAGAACTCTGGAAAAGGTCGCGGAAATCGAGCGCCATATCCTGGAGCTGCAGGCGATGCGTGAACAGCTGCTCTCACTCGCCGAATCTTGTCCGGGGGATGACAGCGCCGACTGTCCGATTATTGATAATCTTTCCGGCTGCTGCCATCGTAAGGCCAGCGTTTAACGGGCTTTCACCCGAAGCGTAATGCCTTCAACCGCGATGACTTCAATGCGAGTCCCTGCCACGAGATCATCATCGGCTACCACTGGCCACGTGCTGTCACCGACGCGTACGTGTCCGCGCCCGTTAATTAACGTGGTATCCAGCGTATAGCGCTTACCCACCAGCTGTTGGCCGCGCTGATTTAGTGCGGCATCGGCAGGTTTTTGCTCGCGCACCTGGCGCGTTAGCCATCGATACCATAGCCAGGCGGCGACCAGCGTCAGCAGGGCGAAGAGGGCGCCTTGCCACTCCCAGCCAAAAGGTGCGATCCAGACCAGTAGCCCGGTGATGACCGCCGCGACGCCGCTCCAGAGCAGATACCCGTTGCCGCCCAGCATCTCAGCCGCCAGCAACAGCCCGCCCAGGCTGAGCCAGAAAACATGAGGGTGTGCTGCAATCATCTCAATCATTTTTTGCGCTCATCTCCGCTATTCTTGATAAGCTCCGCGATCCCGGCGATAGAGCCCATCAGGCTGCTGGCTTCCAGCGGCATCATCACCACTTTGCTATTGTTAGCGGAGCCAATTTTCTGCAGCGCATCGGTGTATTTCTGCGCCACGAAGTAGTTAATTGCCTGGATATCACCGGCCGCGATGGCCTCGGACACCATCTGGGTAGCGCGTGCTTCTGCCTCGGCGGAACGTTCACGGGCTTCTGCCTGTAAGAAGGCCGACTGGCGTTCCCCTTCGGCTTTCAGGATTTGCGACTGTTTCTCCCCTTCGGCTTTCAGGATCTCCGCCTGACGCACCCCTTCGGCCTCAAGAATGTATGCACGTTTGGTTCGCTCGGCTTTCATCTGGGCGTTCATCGACGAAATCAGTTCTGCCGGTGGGCGCACGTCGCGGATTTCGATACGGGTGACTTTAATCCCCCACGGATTGGTCGCTTCATCAACGATATGCAGCAGGCGCGTATTGATGTTGTCGCGCTGGGAGAGCATTTCGTCCAGCTCCATCGACCCCAGTACCGTACGGATGTTGGTCATGGTCAGGTTGATAATCGCCAGTTCCAGGTTGCTGACCTCATAGGCGGCTTTTGGCGCGTCGATCACCTGAATAAAGCAGACGGCGTCTATGGTGACGTTGGCGTTGTCTCGGGAGATGATCTCCTGGGAAGGGATATCCAGCACCTGTTCCATCATGTTGATTTTACGCCCAATACGATCCATGAACGGGACGATAAGACTCAGGCCTGGCTGTAGGGTGTTGGTGTAACGGCCGAAACGTTCGACCGTCCACTGATAGCCCTGGGGCACGATCTTTACGCCTGCCCCGACGATCACCAGCGCGACGAAAATAAGGATAGGGATGACGATCAACATGAAAACCTCCTGTTTTGCATTCCGTGGAGCAGCAAAAACTGCTCGTTTGTTGAACTTAAGTATATCGACTATTGCAGGGAAGTTCGCCTCCAATCCATTAACGTGGTTACAATATTGGAACGAAGCTGAATTAAAAAACGGGAAATAATATGAAGGATAATAATGCGCTTCTGGAACTCAGGAACGTGGGTTTTCGCGTGGGCGAAACCACGATATTGCAGCAGATTAGCTTCAACGTGCAGCCAGGGGAATTCAGGCTCATTACGGGCCCGTCTGGTTGCGGTAAAAGCACGTTGCTGAAGATTATCGCCTCACTCCTCAGCCCGACGGAAGGGCGAATTTTCTTTGAAGACAAGGACATCACGACACTCACACCCGAGCATTATCGCCAGCAGGTCTCCTACTGCGTGCAAACGCCCTCGCTGTTTGGTGAGACGGTGTACGACAATCTGATCTTCCCCTGGCAGATCCGCGATAAAGCCCCCGAACCGGAAAAATTCATTGCCGATCTGGCGCGTTTTAGTCTGCCAGCGGAAACTCTGACAAAGTCCGTAAACGAACTTTCCGGCGGTGAAAAGCAGCGCGTCTCGCTGATTCGTAATCTGCAGTTTCTGCCCAAAGTACTGCTGCTGGATGAAGTGACCAGCGCCCTCGACGAAAACAACAAACGCAACGTGAATGAGATCATTCATCGCTATGCCAAAGAGAACAACATTGCGGTGCTGTGGGTAACGCACGACGCCGGTGAGATTGCCCACGCAGATGAGGTGATTACCCTTCAGCCACAGGGCGGGAAGATGAAGGAGGAAAACCGTGAACGAGCATAATATTACCAACGAATCACTGGCGCTTTCGATGGTGCTGGTCCTGGTGGCGATTCTGGTCAGCCATCGAGAGAAGCTCGGTCTGGAAAAGGACATTGTGTGGAGCATTTGCCGGGCGGTCATTCAGCTGATTATCGTCGGCTATGTGCTGAAGTATATTTTCAACGTCAACCACGCGGTGCTGACGCTGCTGATGGTGCTGTTTATCTGCTTTAACGCCGCGTGGAATGCGCAAAAACGCAGTAAATACATCGACAAGGCCTTTATCTCTTCGTTTATCGCCATTACCACCGGCACGGCGCTGACGCTGGCAGTGCTGGTGCTGTCGGGATCGATTGAATTTTCCCCGATGCAGGTGATCCCGATTTCCGGGATGATTGCGGGTAACGCGATGGTGGCGGTGGGGTTGTGCTACAACAATCTCGGCCAGCGTTTTAGCAGCGAGCAGCAGCAGATCCAGGAGAAACTCAGCCTGGGAGCCACGCCAAAAACGGCGTCGGCGCGATTGATCCGTGAGAGTATACGATCGTCGCTGATCCCAACGGTCGATTCGGCGAAAACAGTTGGGCTGGTGAGTTTACCGGGAATGATGTCCGGGCTGATTTTTGCCGGTATCGATCCCGTGAAAGCGATTAAGTATCAGATTATGGTGACGTTTATGCTGCTCTCGACGGCCAGCCTGTCGACCATTATCGCCTGCTATTTAACCTATCGAAAATTCTACAACTCCCGCCATCAGCTGGTGGTGACGCAATTGAAAAAAGCAGAGTAACGCGTAGGTGTGTTGCCGGGCAGCATGTCGCTTGCCCGGCTTTCAGACTGGATTAGTAGAGCAGGGCGTAAAGCTGGCGGCGATACTTTGAGGCCAGCGCATCGCCGGTACCCAGTGCCGCCAGGATCTCCTGGAACATTTTACGCGCCTGGCCGTCAGCAGCTGCCAGATCCTTTTTCAGATGGCTAAACAGCAGCTCCAGCGCCTCTTCGTTACGCCCGACCTGATGAAGCTGTAACGCCAGCTGGCTGGCCAGCGCCGCATCGTCAGGGTTCTCGGCTACCTGCTGCTGCAACTGCTGGATTTCCGGCGTGTCAGCTGCCTGTTTCAGCAACTCAATTTGCGCTACCAGACCCTGATAACGGGTATCCTGATCCTGCAGCGGAATGGTTTTCAGCACCGCTTCAGCCTCTTCTGAACGATGCAGTTCAATCTGCGTCTGCGCCAGCAGCAGGCCAATCTGGCTGTCCTGGTTCGACATCTGCCACGCCTCTTTCAGCAGCGGCAGCGCTTCGTCGTGTTTGCCTTCCTGAATCAATGCCAGCGCCTGCTGCGCTTTCAACTCCTCTTCGCGCGGCAGCACTTTATCGAGCAGGGCGCGAACCGCCTCTTCGGGCTGCGGGCCCTGGAAGCCATCTACGGGCTGACCATTCTGGAACAGATAGACGGTTGGAATGGCACGCAGACCAAACTGGGAGGCCACCATCTGCTCGGCGTCGCAGTCCAGTTTTGCCAGCAGGAACTGACCGTTGTACTGCGCCGCCAAGCTTTCCAGCACCGGCGTCAGCTCCAGACAGTGCTGGCTGCGCTCGGACCAAAAATAGAACAGCACAGGTTTGGTCATCGACACTTCGAGTGTCTGGTGCAGGTTCGCTTCAGTGATGTTGACAATATTCTGTACGGACATACGGCATTCTCTTTTATCAATTTGACAAATACATGGGGGATGAGGAGCGTGGCTTCAACTCAACCGCGTAAAATTTTATCCATCATGCGCCCCGGCAGCAGACGTTTGAGCCAGCCCACGGCGTGGGTGACGAGGGTCACCGGGTAGCGTATTTTCGGGCGATCGCTTTCAAAAGCATGGCGCACTTTGGTGACAACTGCCTCTGGTCCGAGGGTAAAGCGTGCGGCAATGCCAGGGTTTTCGACCGGATTGTCGGACTGGGTTTGATTTACGTTTTCTGTGAAACGGGTGCGAATCGGGCCAGGCTCAATCAGGCTGACCTTTATACCGCTGTGGCGCAGCTCCATGCGTAAGGCATCTGACCAGGCCTCCAGCGCATATTTGCTGGCGGCGTACGCCCCACGGCCCGGCGTGGAGATCAGGCCCATCACCGACGAGGTCATCACAATGCGGCCTTCTCCGTGGGGCAGCATCGCAGGCAACAGCGCCATGGTCAGCTGGTGGATGCCAAAAAAGTTGGTGGAAAACTGCTGCTCAAGCTGCTCGCGCGAGATGGTTTGCAGCGGACCGTACACGCCAAAACCGGCGTTGTTAAACAGGCCGTACAGACGATTACCCGTGAGAGCGATCACCTCTGCGGCGGCGCGTTCAATGCTTTCTGGCGAGTCCAGATCCAGTAACACGCCCTGAAAACCTTTGCTGTTCATGCGTTCCACGTCTTCTTGTTTCCGGCATGCGGCGATTACCCAAAATCCCTGGCGCTTCAGTTCGAACGCGCTTTCAAGGCCAATTCCGCTGGAACATCCTGTAATTAAGACCGATTTTTGCATAACTTTACCTGTCAGGATCTCCGCTTAATTAAGAGTCATGTTTAACTAGAGGAGCCAGTCGAGTCGCCATCCAGTCTGCAATAAAGGGCTGGGCGTCGCGATTGGGGTGAATACCGTCATCCTGCATCCATTGCGGTTTCAGATAGACCTCCTCCATGAAAAATGGCAGCAGCGGAATATCGAATTCTTTGGCAAGCTTGGGATAGATGGCGCTAAAGGCCTCATTATAACGGCGTCCGTAGTTCGCAGGCAGACGAATTTGCATTAATAACGGCTGCGCGTTGGCGGCCTGAATATCCGTAATAATTTTGCGTAAGGTTTCTTCTGTCTGTTGCGGCTGGAATCCCCGCAGACCGTCGTTACCGCCCAGTTCGACCAGCACCCAGCGCGGTTGATGTTGTTTGAGCAAAGCAGGCAGACGCGCAAGCCCCTGCTGGGACGTATCGCCGCTGATGCTGGCATTCAGCACCGGCGTTTGGGTCTGCCACTTATCGTTGAGCAGCGCAGGCCAGGCGGCAGTGGCCGCCATCCGGTAGCCCGCACTCAGGCTGTCACCCAGCACCAGTAACGTGTCCGCCGCAGCGGCGCGAAAGGTCATCAGAATCAGAAACAGGAAGGGCAAATGCCAGCGGAAAACATTGTTGCAGTTCATCATCTTAAGAAGTCCGTCGGTCAGGGTGAGCACGAGCTATCCATCCTCACCGGAGTTGAACTCGTTGTCAAACGCGCTGAAACCATTGCGCTGATTGGTGAATCCGGTTCCGGTAAGTCCACCCTGCTGGCGATTCTGGCCGGGCTGGACGATGGCAGCAGCGGGGAGGTCAACCTGGTCGGTCAGCCGCTGCATAAGCTCGATGAAGAGGCGCGTGCGGCGCTGCGAGCAAAGCATATCGGCTTTGTGTTTCAGTCCTTCATGCTCATCCCGACCCTCAATGCGCTGGAAAACGTTGAGCTGCCGGGTCTGCTGCGCGGTGAAAACGCCAGTCAGAGCCGCAGCAGTGCAAAAGCGCTGCTGGAGCAGCTTGGGTTAGGCAAGCGTCTGGATCATCTTCCGGCGCAGCTTTCCGGTGGTGAACAGCAGCGTGTGGCACTGGCGCGGGCGTTCAACGGTCGCCCGGAGGTGCTGTTTGCCGATGAACCGACGGGGAATCTCGACCGGCAGACCGGCGATAAAATTGCCGATTTACTCTTCTCCCTCAACCGCGAGCACGGCACCACGCTGATTCTGGTCACCCACGATCCGCAGCTTGCCGCCCGCTGCGACAGACGTCTGCGTCTGGTTAACGGGCAATTGCAGGAGGAAGCATGATTGCACGTTGGTTCTGGCGC
Source organism: Lelliottia sp. WB101 (assembly GCF_003051885.1). Taxonomy (NCBI): domain Bacteria; kingdom Pseudomonadati; phylum Pseudomonadota; class Gammaproteobacteria; order Enterobacterales; family Enterobacteriaceae; genus Lelliottia; species Lelliottia sp. WB101. The sequence goes on along the minus strand of NZ_CP028520.1, from coordinate 4,390,731 downwards.
GAATGGCGCTCGCCCTCGCTGTTGATTGTCTGGCTGGCGCTGAGTCTGGCGGTGGCCTGCGTGCTGGCGCTCGGCAGCGTCAGCGATCGTATGGAAAAGGGCTTAAGTCAGCAAAGCCGCGAGTTTATGGCGGGCGACCGCACCCTGAGCAGCTCACGCGATGTGCCGCAGGCGTGGATCGATGAGGCGCGTAAACAGGGGCTGAAGGTCGGTCAGCAGTTGAGTTTCCAGACCATGACCTTCGCCGCTGATACGCCCCAGCTGGCGAGCGTGAAAGCGGTCGACGACATCTATCCCATGTACGGCGAGCTGCAAACCGAGCCGCCGGGCTTAAAACCGACGGCAGGCTCAGTGCTACTGGCCCCACGGCTGATGGCGCTGCTGAACCTGAAAACCGGCGACAGCATCGACGTGGGCGACGCCACGCTGAAAATCGCCGGGGAAGTGGTGCAGGAGCCGGATTCCGGCTTTAACCCCTTCCAGATGGCACCGCGTCTGCTGATGAATACCGCTGATGTGGCAAAAACCGGAGCCGTACAACCGGGCAGCCGCGTCACCTGGCGCTACAAATTTGGTGGCACGCCTGCGCAAATCGACGCCTACGAAAAGTGGCTGAAACCGCAGCTGAAACCGGAACATCGCTGGATTGGCATGGAGCAGGACGACGGCGCGCTGGGCAAATCCCTCGAACGCTCGCAGCAGTTTTTACTGCTCTCTGCGCTGCTGACCATGCTGCTGGCGGTTGCTGCCGTGGCGGTGGCGATGGGGCACTACTGCCGCAGCCGCTACGATCTGGTGGCGATCCTGAAAACCCTCGGCGCGGGCAGGGCGCAGCTGCGTAAGCTGATCGTCGGCCAGTGGCTGATGGTGCTGGCGTTGTCTGCTATCACCGGCGGGGCGATTGGGCTGCTGTTTGAAAAAGTGCTGATGATCCTGCTGAAACCGGTGCTGCCTGCCGCACTTCCGCCAGCCAGCCTGTGGCCGTGGCTGTGGGCCATGGGGGCGATGGTGGTGATTTCGCTGCTGGTGGGGCTGCGCCCTTATCGCCTGCTGCTGGCCACACAGCCGTTGCGGGTGCTGCGCAGGGATGTGGTCGCCAGCGTCTGGCCGCTGAAATTCTATCTGCCGGTTGTGGTGGCAGTGGTCGTGATGTTGCTCGCCTGGCTAATGGGCGGCAGCATGTTGCTGTGGGCGGTACTGGCCGGTGCCGTTGTGCTGGCGCTGCTGTGCGGCGTGCTGGGCTGGATGCTGCTGAACGTGCTGAAAGGGCTGACGCTGAAATCCCTGCCCGTGCGTCTGGCGGTGAATCGTCTGCTGCGCCAGCCGTGGTCCACCCTCAGCCAGCTGTCGGCATTTTCACTCTCCTTTATGCTGCTGGCGATGCTGCTGGTGCTGCGTGGCGATCTGCTTGACCGCTGGCAGCAGCAGCTCCCGCCGGAAAGCCCGAACTATTTCCTGATTAACATCGCGCCGGAGCAGGTCACGCCGCTGAAGGGGTTCCTGTCTGAGCATCAGATTGTGCCCGAGTCGTTCTATCCGATTGTCCGCGCGCGGCTGACGCAGATTAACGGCAAGCCGACGGAGGGGAATCAGGACGAGGCGCTTAACCGTGAGCTGAATCTGACCTGGCAGGACAAGCGTCCGGATCACAACCCGATTACCGCCGGAAACTGGCCGCCAAAAGCGGGTGAAGTGTCGATGGAAGAAGGGCTGGCTGCGCGGCTGAAAGTCGGTTTAGGGGATACGGTGACCTTCACTGGCGATACCCAGGACTTTAGCGCCAAAGTGACCAGTCTGCGTAAAGTAGACTGGGAAAGCCTGCGTCCGAACTTCTTCTTTATCTTCCCGTCCGGGGCGCTCGACGGGCAGCCGCAAAGCTGGCTGACCAGCTTCCGCTGGGAAAACGGCAATGGCATGCTGACGCAGCTGAACCGCGAGTTCCCGACGGTGAGCCTGCTGGATATTGGCGCGATCCTGAAACAGGTCGGCCAGGTGCTGGAGCAGGTAAGCCGTGCGCTGGAGGTCATGGTGGTGCTGGTCACCGCCTGCGGCCTATTGCTGCTGCTGGCGCAGGTGCAGGTGGGAATGCGACAGCGCCATCAGGAGCTGGTGGTGTACCGCACGCTCGGCGCGAGTAAATCCCTGCTGCGCACAACCCTGTGGTGCGAGTTTGCGCTGCTGGGGCTGGTGTCGGGACTGGTGGCGGCCATCGGTGCTGAAACCGCTCTGGCCGTGCTTCAGACCAAAGTCTTCGACTTCCCGTGGGAGCCGGACTGGAGGCTGTGGCTGATCCTTCCGGTCTCCGGCGCAGTGCTGCTCTCCTTGTGCGGCGGCTGGCTGGGAACGCGTCTGTTAAAAGGCAAAGCCCTGTTCCGTCAGTTTGCCAGTTAATTCCCTCACGTGATGATTACGCACCGGTTTATATACTGGTGTGTAATCATTTAGTAGCACAAATCGATAATACCCCCACTTTTAGCAGCACAAAACATTAAAAACCCAACACCACGGCTCGTTTAATTCCGGATATTATTTGTCTGCTAAATAATTAGCAGCGTGTCTATCAAGGAATAATAATGACCATAAAAAAAACAGCGCTGGCGGCAACGATCGGCGCGGCAGTGGCATTGGCGTCTTTCGCAGCACAAGCGGAAATCACCGTACTGAAACAAGATCCGCAGGCGGGCAACCCCCTGAGCCGTCTTAACTTCACCGTTGGCGGCAGTATTCGTCCTCAGTTCAACATGATGACGGGTGACGGCGACAAAGGTTCTTACAAGCGTAACGGCTTCGACGGCGGTACACGTTTCCGTTTCGCCGCAGATTACTACCTGTTCGATGACATCAGCTGGATAAGCTACTACGAGCTGGGTGTGAACATTCCGGCGCTGTTCGACTGGGATAATCACTACGCTGAAGGCGCGAACGACACCTCTCGCCGTATGCTCTACACCGGCCTGAAAAGCGATACCTGGGGTACGCTGACCTTCGGTCAACAGAACAGCGTCTATTACGATGTGGTGGGCGCGAAAACCGATATCTGGGACTACGACATGATCGGTCAGGCTCCGGGTAACGGCATCAACGGCGACTACGACGGCTCTTATCGTTCACGCAAAATGCTGAAATATAAGAAAACCGTGGGCGATGCCGATATCTACGCCTCCTACCTGTTTGAAGACGGTGAATACCTGCCGGGTAACGGCCTGCATTACAAACGTAAAGGCGGCGGTTCACTGGGTCTGGATTATCACCTGACTACCGACCTGACCTGGGGCGCGGCGTGGAACTATACCCGTGCGGATATGCGTAACCCGGACAACGGCGACAGCAAATCTTACGACCAGAATATCCTCGGTACGGCACTGAGCTGGACCCCGGACAACTGGACCTTCTCCGCAGGCGGCGGCTGGTATCAGAACTTCATGACCACCAAAAAAGTGTCCGTGAACGACTACTTTGCCGGTGATGCGTGGGGTATTGAATACTTCGCGGGCTACAAAATCCCGGTTGGCCAGTATGCGCTGAAATCTGTTCAGCCGTACGTGATGGGCGATCGTATTGAGTATGTGAATGGCCGCAACTACCAGCGCACCGATAATGGCGTGGGTGTGAGCTTCCAGCTGGATTACGGTTTCCGTGTTGATTACGAGCACGTCTTCACCTCCAGCACCGACGACCTGGGTGATATGAACCTGGTACGTCTGCGTTACGACTTCTAAGTCTGAACGTGTGGCCCCGGTGGCACGTTGCTACCGGGGCGACGAACTGTGCCGATCTCCCCGGTTATATACGCGCACGGTCTATCCTTTCCCATAAAACGCATATCCCAATTTCCTGCACATTCAACGACATATTCCGCAACATCATGAAATAATTTCAAGGACAGCCGCTTGTGATCTGTGTCATGTTAAACAGACTCTGCCCCGCATCGTACGGAGCATCACAACGTCACACCGCTTTGAAATGGAGATCTCATGGGAATTCGTCACACGTTTCGCGCCGCCGCCGGTGCGCTTTTGCTGCTCTGCGGTTTGCAGACCGCCCACGCTAACAGCGATCCGCACACCATTGTGTTTGGCGTCGCCCCAGGCCCTTACGGCGATATGGTGAAACAGGCCATTGCCCCCTCGTTGAAAGAGAAGGGCTACAAAGTCGTGGTGCGCGAATTCAGTGATTACGTGCAGCCAAATATGGCGCTCTCAAACGGCAGCATCGACGCTAACCTGTTCCAGCACTCGCTCTATTTTAATAAGTTCACGGCGGATAAAGGGCTGAAACTGACCAAATTACTCACCGTGCCGACCGCGGGAATGGGCTTTTACTCGCGCCAAATCAAGAGCCTGGATCAGCTTAAAAAGGGCGATATTGTGACCCTGTCAAACGACCCGACCAATCTCGCGCGCGGCCTGCGTTTCCTGCAGTCCCTGAAATTAATCACCATCAAAGACAACATCGATCCGACCAAAGCCTCTGAGCGCGATATTGCCAGCAACCCGAAAGGGCTGGTCTTCAAACCGCTGGAAGCCGCGCAGCTGCCGCGCACGCTTGATAGCGTCACGGCCTCGCTGGTGAACGGCAACTTTGCGATTGCCGCCGGGCTGGATCTCTCCAGCGCTCTGGCGCAGGAGCATCTCGATGAAAACCTGAAAAATATCATCGCCGTACGCACGGAAGATGCGGATAAACCCTTCGCGAAAGATATCGTGGCGGTGGTGCAGTCCCCGTCCTATCGCGCGGTGATCGACGATCCGAAAAACGTGTATACCGCTTTCCAGAAACCGGACTGGATGACGGCCGCAAAACCGTAATCGCGTAACCGATCGACAGGGCAGCCGAGTCTGCCCTTTTCGCATTTCTGAGGTAGTCATGATTGAGTTAGACAAGGTATGCGTCGACTTCCAGACAGGACGTGGACCTTCCACCCGTGCGGTTTCCGACGTCAGCCTGACGATTGCGGCGGGAGAGATTTTTGGCATTGTCGGCACCAGCGGCGCCGGGAAAAGCACGCTGCTGCGCACCCTTAATGCGCTCCAGCGCCCGAGCGCGGGCCGCGTGAATGTTAACGGCGTGGAGATTTCTGCCCTCGACGGCGTGAATCTGCGTAAAGCACGCCAGCGCATCGGTATGATTTTCCAGCATTTCAATTTAATGCATACCCGCACGGTGGCGCAGAACGTCGCGTTTAGCCTCAAAGCTGCCGGTTGGGTGCGCAGCAACATCGCCCCGCGTGTGGCGGAGATCCTCGCCCTGGTCGGGCTGACGGACAAAGCGAATCGCTATCTGGTGCAACTGAGCGGCGGGCAGAAATAGCGCGTGGGGATCGCCCGTGCGATTGCCAACCATCCTGACGTCCTGCTCTGCGACGAACCGACATCCGCGCTGGATCTGGAAACCTCGGCCACCATTCTGGCGCTGCTGAAGCAGATCAACCAGCAGATGGGGATCACGATCGTGCTGATCACCCATGAGATGAACGTGATCAAATCTATCTGCGATCGCGTGGCGGTGATGTCCGGCGGCGAAGTGGTGGAGCTGGGCGAGGTGTTTGACGTCTTTGCTCATCCGCAGCATCCGTTCACGCAGCAGCTGGTCTCCCATACTCTGAACCTGACCCTGCCGGAGCGGTTGCAGCAGCACCTGCCGGGGCAACTGCTGAAAATTCTGTTTATCGGTGATTCCGCCGAGCAGCCCGTGCTCTCGGATGTGGCGATCAAATTTGGCGTGGCGGTGAATATTCTGCACGGAAAAATCGAGTACATCGGTGAACGCGCGCTGGGGATTCTGGTGGTGCAGCTGACGGCGGATGACCCGTCCGTGGTGGCGTCTGCCGTGGAACATATTCGTCATCGTACAGCCCAGGTGGAGGTGATCCGTGGATGATTTAGTGGCCGATCTGGGCCTTGCGTTTAACGAAACCTTCCAGATGTTGAGCATCTCAACGGTGCTGGCGATAATTGGCGGCCTGCCGCTCGGCTTTTTAATTTTTGTCACCGACCGCCACCTGTTCTGGCAAAACCGCGCTGTCTATCTGGTGAGCTCCGTGCTGGTGAACATTATCCGTTCGGTACCGTTCGTGATCCTGCTGGTTCTGCTGCTGCCGTTGACGCAGCTGCTGCTCGGCAACACCATCGGTCCGATTGCGGCGTCGGTTCCGCTCTCCGTGGCGGCGATTGCGTTTTACGCCCGTCTGGTGGACAGCGCGCTACGAGAAGTGGACAAGGGGATCATCGAAGCGGCAGAAGCCTTTGGTGCCAGCCCGATGCGGATTATCTGCACTGTTTTACTGCCGGAAGCGAGCGCCGGGCTGCTGCGCGGCCTGACCATTACGCTGGTGAGCCTGATCGGTTACTCGGCGATGGCGGGAATTGTCGGCGGCGGTGGGGTAGGGGATCTGGCGATCCGCTACGGCTATTACCGTTACGAAACCCAGGTGATGGTTGTCACCGTGATCGCGCTGATCGTGCTGGTGCAGATTGTTCAGGTGCTGGGCGACTGGCTGGCGAAACGCGCCGATAAGCGCGATCGCCGTTAGAGAATCAGGCCGCCAGCCAGGCGGCCACCGCGTTAAATTCGCCCCGAAAGACAATTTTGTCGGCTTTTTTCGCCAGCTGAAAGCGGTACATCGGGTCGTAATAGTCATTGAGCAGTGGCGCAAGCCAGGAATAGTGCGCCTCGGTACGTCCGGTGCGCTGCTGCTCGATGAGCGCGGAATCAAGTAAGGCGCTGAACTCTGCAAACCGCTGTAACCCCAGACGGCGGCGGATGGCAAACAGACCGTGGTGCAGATAATCGGTGTACTCCTGCCAGCCTTTTTCTTCGCCGAATGCGGCTGAAAAATCCTGCCACATGTGCGCGAAATACTCCTCGCGCAGGCGTTCAAGACGAATATCAAAAGGATCGTCCACCACCACGATAGGCGATTCCGCCATGCGCTCGCGCAGACACTCCGGCAGATGGTTGGAGCCAATCATTCGGCCTTCGTCTTCCAGCACCCAGCGTGCGGCGTCCTTTTTCAGCAGCGCAACGGCCAGGTGATTTTCAAAACTGGCCTGCGACAGCTGGGCATTAAGCGTGCGGCCAAAGGATGAGCCGCGATGACGCGCCAGCCCCTCCAGGTCGATGCCCGACGCGTGCTGTTTAACCAGCAGCGTTTTGCCGCTGCCGGTACAGCCGCCAATCAGCACCATCGGCTTTTGCACCTGTTCGGCGGTGGCTTGGATCGCGGTCTGACGCAGGGCTTTGTAGCCGCCCACAATCAGCGGGTAATCAACGCCCACCGCGTTTAGCCACGCCTGGGCAATGTGCGAGCGCTGCCCGCCACGCGCGCAGCAGAGATAACCGCCAGGGTTAGCCAGGCAGGCGTCGCGCCAGGCGTTAATCCGCTCTTCCCGCGTGTCGCCGCTGACCAGACTATGGCCCAACGCCAGCGCGGCTTCTGGCCCCTGGCGTTTATAGCACGTGCCCACGGCGGCGCGTTCGTCGTCGGTCATCAGCGGCAGATTGAGCGCAGCAGGCATGGCGCCCTGGGTGAATTCGATCGGCGCGCGAACGTCGAGTAAAGGGGTATCGGCGGCAAGGATCGCGCGATAGTCCGTTCCATCGTTCATGAGAAGTCCTGAAGGAAACAAAACAGCAATAGGCGGGGATTTTACGCGCGTTGAAAGATGCCGGGGAAGGAAAAGATCAACTCCCCGGCATTTAGACCTTATTTGAGTTTGCTTTGCGCCCAGGCGATGCCGCTCGCGTACTCAGGTGGCAGCAGCGGAACCATCGCTTCGAGGGTGGCGCTCAGGCGGCCAGCGTCGTCATCGTTCAGATTGAGATGCCCGACTTTTCGGCCTTCGCGCACCTCTTTGTCGTACCAGTGCAGATGGACCAGCGGCAGTTTCAGCCAGTCATAATTCAGATCGGTACCGATGAGATTGATCATCACCGACGGGCTGTTCACCACCGGCTGCGGCAAAGGCAGATCGGTAATGGCGCGAAGATGCAGCTCAAACTGGCTGATAGAGGCGCCGTTTTGCGTCCAGTGGCCACTGTTATGCACGCGCGGGGCGAGTTCGTTGATCAGCAGACCGGCTGGTGTGATAAAGCACTCCATCGCCATGACGCCGACGTAGCCCAGCTCATGCATGATGGCTGAGAGCATATCTTCGGCCTGCGCCTGCTGAGCGGCGTTCGCCTGCGGGAACACCACGCTGGTGCGCAGAATGCCGTCCTGATGCAGGTTATGGGTCAGGGGATAAAACACCGTGCTGCCGTCATGGGCGCGCGCGCCAACCAGCGACACTTCGCCGCTAAAATTGATCCCCTGCTCGACGATACATTCGCCGTAGCACTCGTCCGGCAGCTCGGCGGTTTCGTTTGCACGCAAACGCCACTGGCCGCGCCCGTCGTAGCCGCCGGTGCGACGCTTCACGATCGCCAGCTCGCCGAGGGTCTCGAAGATAGCCGGCCATTCGCTTTTATCCGCCAGCAGTTGCCACGGGGCCGTCGCCAGGCCCAGCTTGTCGAACAGCTGTTTTTGCGTCAGTCGGTCAGCAATAATCGGGAACACATCGCGGTTCACGAAGGCGTTATGACGCGCCAGCTCGCGGGTTAACGCAGTTTCCGGCCAGCGCTCGATTTCAGCGGTGATAACGCTTTGCTGAAACGGCACGGCTTCCGGCTCAGCGTCCAGCCCGACGGGCCAGACGCTGATGCCCAGCGGCTCACCCGCCTGACGCAGCATTCGGCCCAGCTGACCGTTCCCGAGGACGCAGACTTGTTTCATGCCTCACCTCGCGGATCCGGATTCTCCAGCACCTCGTCGGTCTGGGCTTTACGCCACTCTGCCAGACGCTGATGCAGCTCTTTATCGTGTGTTGCCAGAATTTGTGCCGCCAGCAGTGCAGCGTTCGCAGCGCCCGCTTTGCCAATCGCCAGCGTACCGACCGGGATCCCGCGCGGCATCTGTACGATGGAATAGAGGCTGTCGACGCCGCTCAGGGCAGCACTTTGCACCGGCACACCCAGCACTGGCACCAGCGTTTTGGCGGCGATCATGCCTGGCAGATGTGCAGCACCGCCCGCACCGGCAATGATCACCTGATAGCCGTTCTCTTCTGCGCCTTCGGCGAAGCTGAACAGTTTATCGGGAGTACGGTGCGCGGAGACCACTTCAATATGATGTGGAACGTTCAGGATTTCGAAGATTTCGGCGGCAAACTGCATGGTAGCCCAGTCGCTTTTGGACCCCATCACGATGGCGACACGCGCCGGATTATTGCGGGAAGACATGCGTCTTAAAACTCCTGTGGGTGCGGAACACACTGCTTTGAGGGCACAGAGAATAGCATTAAATCACGAGCAGGAAAACGATTGCGTAGCGATGATTTCGGCAACAAAGAGAGGGGGATTAAAACGGGAAAGGGATCAGTTCTATACCGTCTGGTGTGACTTTTACCATCGAGCCTTCCGTATGCCACGCGCCTAACACGACGCGGTGCGCGGGCTCGCCGTTTGCGGATAGCGTGTGGACGTCCGGGCGATGGGTATGGCCGTGGATAAGCCATTGCACGCGATGTTTTTCCATCACCTCGATAACCGCCTGCGGATTCACATCCATGATGGAAAGGGATTTGCTGCTGTTGGCGGCTTTACTGCCTGCGCGCATTTTGGCAGCAATGCGGTTGCGGATAAACAGCGGCAGAGCGAGAAACAGGGTCTGAATCCATGGCGTATGGACTTTGGCGCGAAACGCCAGATAGCCGGTATCGTCGGTGCAGAGCGTGTCGCCGTGCATGATCAGCACCTGGCGACCGTAGAGATCGAGCACCTGTTCTTCCGGCAGCAGCGTCATGCCGCTTTCACGGGCAAAGCGTTTGCCAATCAGAAAATCGCGATTGCCGTGGATGAAGAAGCAGGGGACGCCGGAATCAACCAGCGCTTTGATGGCGGCGGCGATTTCACGGTGCAGAGGGTTGGGATCGTCGTCGCCAATCCAGGCTTCAAAGAGGTCGCCCAGAATGTAGAGCGCATCGGCAGAGCGGGCTTCGCCTTGTAAAAAACGCAGAAAACCGGCGGTGATCGCCGGTTCTTCTGTTTGCAGATGGAGGTCTGCAATAAAGAGTGTCGCCACCAATTACTCGCTGACGGTCACGCTGGTAATGATAACGTCTTCTTTAGGAACGTCCTGGTGCATACCGCTGCGGCCAGTTGCCACGCCTTTGATTTTCTCAACCACGTCCATGCCTTCAACCACTTCTGCGAATACGCAGTAGCCCCAGCCCTGCATGCTTTCGCCGGAGAAGTTCAGGAAGTCGTTGTCAGCCACGTTGATGAAGAACTGGGCAGTCGCTGAGTGTGGAGCCTGGGTACGCGCCATTGCCAGCGTACCACGGGTGTTTTTCAGACCGTTGTTCGCTTCGTTTTTGATCGCTTCTTTGGTTTCTTTCTGGTTCATGCCAGGTTCAAAACCGCCGCCCTGAATCATAAAGCCATTGATCACGCGGTGGAAAATAGTGTTGTTGTAGAAACCTTCGCGGCAGTAGTCCAGGAAGTTTTTAACTGTTTCAGGCGCTTTATCGTCAAAAGTTTTGATGACGATATCGCCATGATTAGTGTGGAAAGTAACCATTTTTGCATCCTGTTCCGGTATTGTGGTACGTCGACCTCTGTAAGGTCACAGATAAGAGGGCTGTTATAGCATAACCGTAAGACGGGATCATCTTGCATTGTGTGCTGATTCCGGTCTGAATTATGGGTATTATACAGACTTTATTATCCACACACGTCTACACGGAATCTTCGATGTTAAAAATCTTTAATACTCTGACGCGCCAAAAAGAGGAATTTAAACCTATCCATGCCGGGGAAGTCGGCATGTACGTGTGTGGTATCACTGTTTACGATCTCTGTCATATCGGTCATGGGCGTACTTTTGTCTCGTTCGACGTGGTCTCTCGCTACCTGCGTTTCCTGGGCTATACGCTCAAGTATGTGCGTAACATCACCGACATTGATGACAAAATCATTAAACGCGCTAATGAAAACGGTGAGAGTTTTGTCGCGCTGGTGGATCGCATGATCGCCGAGATGCACAAAGATTTTGATGCACTCAATATTCTGCGTCCGGACAGCGAGCCGCGTGCCACGCACCACATTCATGAAATTATCGATATCACCGAAAAGCTGATTGCTCGCGGTCACGCCTATGTTGCCGACAACGGCGATGTGATGTTCTCGGTGCCGACCGATCCGAACTACGGCCAGCTCTCTCGCCAGGATCTGGACCAGCTGCAGGCCGGTGCGCGCGTTGACGTCGTTGACGTGAAGCGCAACCCGATGGACTTCGTGCTGTGGAAAATGTCCAAAGCCGGTGAACCAAGCTGGCCATCCCCGTGGGGCGAAGGGCGTCCGGGCTGGCACATTGAGTGCTCGGCGATGAACTGCAAGCAGCTCGGCAAGCATTTTGATATTCACGGCGGCGGGTCGGATCTGATGTTCCCGCACCATGAAAACGAAATCGCTCAGTCCACCTGTGCTCACGGCGGCGAGTACGTGAACTACTGGATGCACTCCGGCATGGTGATGGTCGATCGCGAAAAGATGTCCAAATCACTGGGCAACTTCTTTACCGTGCGCGACGTGCTGAAATATTACGATGCGGAAACCGTTCGCTACTTCCTGATGTCCGGCCACTACCGCAGCCAGCTGAACTACAGCGAAGAAAACCTGAAACAGGCGCGTTCTGCGCTGGAGCGTCTGTACACTGCGCTGCGCGGCACCGACAAATCCGCCGCACCGGCAGGGGGCGATGCGTTCGAAGCACGCTTTATCGAGGTGATGAACGACGATTTCAACACCCCGGAAGCCTACTCGGTGCTGTTTGATATGGCGCGTGAAGTGAACCGCCTGAAAACAGAAGATATGGCTGCCGCGAACGCGCTGGCCGCTCATCTGCGTAAACTCTCTGCGGTGCTCGGCCTGCTGGAGCAAGAGCCGGAAGTGTTCCTGCAAAGCAGCGCACAGGCGGACGATGGCGAAGTGGCGGAAATTGAGGCGTTGATTAAAGCGCGTCTGGAAGCGCGTCAGGCGAAAGACTGGGCGGCTGCAGATGCGGCGCGTAATCGCCTGACAGAAATGGGGATTATCCTGGAAGATGGCCCGCAGGGCACCACTTGGCGTCGTAAGTAGGTCACTGTTACCCGGTCAATTCCGTAAAACAGTCAATAAAGCGCCCGACATGTTCGGGCGTTTTGCTATTTCTAGGCCGACTCCCGCGCAATCAGCTGCCCGGAAAGGGTGATCCGCTGCGTTTGCAGATCCGGCTCCTTCAGCTTGCGAATCATCAAACCGGCCGCCTGACGGCCTGTCTCTTCACTCGCCGACGACACATAGGTGAAGGACGGCGAGGTCAGATTCACATGAAGCATATCTTCAAACCCGACCAGCGCGACCTGCTGCGTCAGAAACACATCTTTCCCGACGGTACGCCCGACCTGATGAATCCCGGAAATCGAACCGATCATCGCATCCGGCGAATGGCACAGCAGGGCGGTGATGGTGTTGTTTTTTTCCAGCAGCTGACGGGTGATAAACCCCGCCGCCTGGGTATCGTCGCTACAGACCGGGGCGGACTCTTCGCGGTTTACCAGGCCGTATTGCGTCATCGCGCTGCGAAAACCGAGCAGGCGCTGCTCGCGGATCAGGCAGCCTTCCCGCCCGCCGATATAGGCGATATTACGATGCCCGCGCTCAATCAGATAACGGGTGGCGAGATTCGCCGCCTGGCGATTATCGCGCATCACCAGATTGCAGGTTTCATTCAGCAAGGACTGGGAGACCACGACCAGCGGTAACGGGCATTCGCGGATTTGCGCCGGAAGCGTGGAGGTTCGCGTATCGGACGCCAGATAGATCACCCCGGCGACGCCCTGCTGTTTAAACGAAAGCAGGCAGCGCTCAAGATGCTCGTGATCGTTAAGCGGCTGCCCGAGGAAAACCATATAGCCTTGCTTTTCCAGCTCCTGCACGATGCTCGCCATCACTTTGATGGAGAAACTGTCGCTGAAATCACGCAGGATCAGGCCGATAAGATTGGAGGTGTTGGCGCGAAGATTGGCGGCAGCGACGTTATGAATGTAGCCAAGCGTATTGATGGCAGCGTGGACTTTCTCAATCGTTGCCTCTGAGATTTTCCCTTTCTGACGTAACACCAGCGAGACGGTGGACACCGATACGCCTGCGTGTTTTGCGACATCAATAATGCTGACTTTCTTCAAACTCGCTCCCTGAAATTTCTCGATTATCAGCCAGATAAGACACGCCTCCCAGAGTACAGGAGACGTGCCGGTCCGGCATCTTATTATTTACCGATCATGGTGGACATGGTCTGGGCGATAAACTGTGCTCTGGCACCGAAAATCACCTGAATACCGTTATCGCCGACGAAGACGACGCCGCGCGCACCCAGACCGTTCAGCCCGTCTTTATCCACTTCATCACTCTTCGCCACTTCCAGACGCAGACGCGTGATACAGGAGCCGACGGAGTCGATGTTTTTCGCACCACCCAGCAGGCCGATGATTTCGGTCGCGATTTCGGTGTCGGTTTTGTCATCCGTGGTGGCGGTCACTTCCGTGCGGCCCGGCGTTTTGACGTCGAAACGGCGGATGACGAAGCGGAAGGTGAAGTAGTAGATCAGCGCCATAGGAATACCGATGATCACGGCGTTGAGGAAGTTAGTCTGATAGCCGTTGAACGACGGCAGGATACCAAACGAAATGTAGTCAATCAGGCCCGCAGAGAAGGATTTGGCGATGTGAGCGTGCAGAAGGTACATCGTCATGTAGGCCAGACCCGCCATAATAGCGTTAAAGACGTACAGGATTGGGGCCACGAAGATAAAGGTGAATTCCACCGGCTCGGTGATACCCGTCAGGAAGCAGGTTAACGCCGCCGAGAACAGAATACCGAAGGCGATTTTCTTATTCTTGGTGTGCGCTTCGTGATACATCGCCAGACAGGCCGCAGGCAGCGCGAACAGCATCAGCGGGAACTCGCCCTGCATGAATTTACCGGCGTTCTGGTAGGTGTCGCTGCTAAAGGATTTGGTCCCTTCTTCCAGCATTTTGAACCAGATTGTCTGATCGCCGTGGATCACCTGACCCGCCTGAGTGGTGTAATCGCCGAACGAGTACCAGAACGACGGATACCAGATGTGATGCAGGCCGAGCGGGATTAACGCACGTTCAACCAGACCAAAGATAAAGGTCGAGGCCGCCTGATTATCGCCGTTCACAATTACCGACAGGGCATCGATCCCCGCCTGAATATGCTGCCAGACATACGGCAGCAGCAAACCGAGAACGAATGACAGAAACGCAGTGGCGATGGCGACAAAACGTTTGCCGGAGAAGAAGCCGAGGAATTCCGGCAGCTGCATGGTGTGGAAGCGGTTATAACACCAGGCCGCAAGAATACCGCAGATAAGCCCGCCGAAAACGCCCATTTGCAGGGTCGGAATGCCCACCACCATGGCGTATTTCCCGCCCTGGGAGGCCATTTCCGGCGTAATGCTCAGAACGGTGCCGATGGTGATGTTAGTGACAAACACCGATACCGCCGCCGACAGGGCTGCGATCCCGGATTCAGATGCCAGGCCGACGGCAGAACCAATGGCGAACAACATCGGCAGGTTATCAAAAATAACCCCACCGGCGTTCATCATCAGCGGCATGTGGAATTTATCGCCGAAGGCTAACAGCAGGCCCGCAGCAGGAAGCAGTGAAATTGGCAGCATCAACGCGCGGCCAATCATCGATAACTTAGACAACGATTTAACAAACCCTGATATCAGACTCATGCTGATTTCCCCCGAGAAGCGCTTTGAGAGGCGCTGTTATTGTAAGTAGAACGTTTTAGTAGAACGTTCTACTTATCGTGAGAGAAGCCTGAAATTCGTGCAACTTAATTTTCACATTTCAACAAACGAAATAGTGATTCTTTGAAGTTGATCGAGAATTAACCGTTATGGTTGAGGGGAAATCAGGGAGCTGAGAGGGGGGGGAAATACCGGGCGGCAGAAATGCCTTACCCGGTCTACAAACACCAACCACGCGTCATTGGCCCGGCAAGCGAAGCGCCGCCGGGCCTTGAGCGACTCAGGCGGTAATGGTGATGCTCTGGTTTTCGAAGGTGACCGTCTGCCCTGCGACAATTTTGCAGCGCTTGCGGGTTTCAACCACGCCATCGACTTTAACCAGGCCGTTGGCGATGAAAATCTTCGCCTGTGCGCCGCTTTCGCTCCAGCCTTCCAGCTTCAGCAGATCGCACAGTTCAACGTGCGGGTGTTTACCTAATGAAAATGTTGCCATCTTACGCTTCCTCTGCGTCGTGATACTCAACGCATGCTTGCAATGTATTCTGAATCAGGGTTGCTACGGTCATTGGACCCACGCCACCCGGTACCGGTGTGATGTAAGACGCGCGCGCGGCGGCGTCTTCAAATACCACGTCACCCACCACTTTGCCGTTTTCCAGACGGTTAATACCCACGTCCACTACGATGGCGCCTTCTTTGATCCACTCGCCCGGAATAAAGCCCGGCTTACCGACCGCCACGATCAGCAGGTCGGCATTCTCGACGTGCTGACGCAGGTTTTTGGTAAAGCGGTGCGTCACGGTGGTGGTGCAACCGGCCAGCAGCAGCTCCATGCTCATCGGGCGGCCAACGATGTTGGATGCGCCAATCACCACGGCGTTCAGACCGTAGGTGTCGATGTTGTAGCGCTCCAGCAGCGTCACAATACCGCGCGGCGTACACGGACGCAGACGCGGTGCGCGCTGACACAGACGTCCGACGTTATACGGATGGAAACCGTCCACGTCTTTATCCGGTGCGATACGCTCCAGCACCTTCACGTTGTCGATGCCTGCAGGCAGCGGCAACTGCACCAGAATACCGTCGATCGCGTCGTCGGCATTCAGGGTGTCAATCAGCTCAAGCAGTTCTGCTTCGCTGGTGGTTTCCGGCAGATCGTAGGAACGGGAGACGAAGCCCACCTCTTCACATGCTTTACGTTTACTGCCGACATAAATTTGCGATGCCGGGTTGCTGCCAACCAGCACAACGGCTAACCCTGGAGCGCGTTTTCCGGCCGCTGTACGCGCCTTCACTTTTTCCGCGACCTCAGAGCGCACCTGCTGCGCAATCGTTTTACCGTCAATAATCTTTGCTGCCATCAGAGAGAGGATTCCGTCTGTAACGTTTGAAAGGGGGATTGCCTATATTTTGTCAGAAGCGAGGCCCGCTGTCAGTCACCCATTGAGAGATTTCCACAATCAGGCCCTAAACCCTGCTCATTGAATGGTCTTTTCCTAAGGGAAATTAGGATGTAGCCTGGAATTATCGCAGTGTTTTGACCTGTTTTAATATTTGTCCGTGGGCTACTTTGTTGCTTCCAAAATAAACTTTCAATTACGCAATTGAATGTGTTTTTTATTCCCGAATTAACCCGGGAAGGGCTTTTTACATTCCAAAGGAACAGATATGAAACTTAGCAATATTGCTTCTTCCGTCATTGCTTCGCTGGTATTGGTTGCGGGTGCAGCTCATGCAGCAGATCCCGTTTCCGTCAATGGCGGTACCGTTCACTTTAAAGGTGAATTAGTTAATGCGGCATGCGCAGTAAATACTGAATCTGCGGATCAGATCGTGACTCTGGGTCAATATCGTACCGCTAAATTCACGAAAGTGGGCGATACCACTTCTAATATTCCGTTCAACATTGAACTGAATGATTGCGATCCAGAAGTGGCTGCCACCGCTGCTGTTGCCTTCACCGGCCAGATTGATGCGACCGATAAAACCCTGCTGGCTGTAACCGCAGGCGATAACGACAACACGGCTAAAGGTGTTGGTATCGAGATTCTGGATAGCGCGTCCAGCACCCTGACACCAGACGGTGCAACCTTCTCCGCAGCGAAAACGCTGATCGCAGGGACCAACACCCTGAACTTCACCGCACGCTACAAATCGACTGCGGCAACCACTGAGCCTGGTCAGGCGAACGCGGACGCCACTTTCGTCTTGAAATACGAATAATCGGCTTTTCAGGGAAGACCGGGCCTCAGGGAAGAGGCCAGTTTGATCCACATCGAGGGCTAAGGATGACCAGAATTGGGCTTCTGTTTCTGCTGACGATTACTGCCGTACAGCCTGTGATGGCGCACCGCGTGGTGGTGGATGGCGGACGGGTACATCTCAAAGGTGAGCTGGTCAACGGCGGTTGCGCCGTGGCGCCCGAGAGTCAAAGCCTGCGCGTGGAGATGGGGCAGTATCGCACCAACGCCTTTCACGGTGTGGGCAGTTTTTCGACGGTGGATGTGCCTTTTACCCTGCGTCTGGTGGATTGCAGTGTGGATGTTTCCCGCACGGTCGGGATGATGTTTCAGGGCATTACGCCCGCTGAAGATCCGCAGGTTTTTCTGGCAACATCCCGTCCCGGCAACAGCCGCGTCAGTAGCGGGATTGGGCTGGCACTTTTTGATTCGCAGAAGCGACAGATTATTCCCAACGCCACCGCCAATAATATGCTGCCGATCGACACGCCCGAGCTGAACTTTCATTTCAGTGCGCGCTATCGGGCTATTTCAGAACACCTTGTGCCGGGCAATATTCAGTCGGATGTCTGGTTTACGTTGATTTATCCATAACGTCGTACACGCCTGCGAACTTAATAGTAAAGGTATTGTTGTGATGAACTCCTTAATAAAACCAGGACTGATCTTTTCGCTTATTTTGATGATGATTTCTCTGCCCGTTCAGGCATCCGGTGGGATTGCTCTGGGGGCGACGCGCGTGATTTATCCGGCCGACGCGAAACAGACATCGCTCGCGATCACGAACAGCAATAAACAAGAGCGCTATTTAATTAACGCGTGGATTGAAAACGATCGCGGGCAGAAAGAAAAAACCTTCGCGGTCACGCCGCCGCTGTTTGTCAGCGAACCCGACAGCGAGAACACGCTGCGCATTATCTATGCGGGGCCGCCGCTGCCAACGGACCGCGAATCCCTGTTTTACATGAACGTGAAGGCCATTCCTTCGGTGAACAAAGCCAACCTGGAAGGAAAAAACGTTCTGCAGCTGGCGATTCTGTCGCGTATCAAACTGTTTGTGCGACCAAAAAATCTGGCGATGCCGCCGGAAGAGGCGCTTTCGCAGCTGCACTTTGAACGCGCGGGCAACCACCTGAAAGTCAGCAATGCTTCACCCTATTACGTCACGCTGGTGAACCTGCAACTCGGCGGGAAGAAGCTGGAAAATATCATGATTGCGCCGAAAAATTCAGCCCAGCAGGCGCTACCTGACGGGGCCAGCGGCACGCTCTCCTGGCAGAGCGTGAATGATTACGGCGCGATTACTCCCGCGCGTCGCGTCAGTCTTTGAGCAGAGTCACAGTGATGAATCCTTCACGATGGCGTTACCGCCCGTGTGTGCTGGCCATAATGGCGGTGCTCTGCCCGGGGATAGCCTGGTCTGAGAACTATTTTAACCCCGCGTTTTTGTCCGATGACACGGCGGGCGTGGCGGATCTGTCGCGCTTTGAGCAGGGGCATCAGCAGGCGCCTGGCACCTATCGCGTGGATATCTGGCGTAACGATGAGTTTATCGGTACCCAGGATGTCCGCTTTGAGGCCGGGGATGAAAATACGCCTCCGGTCGCGGGCGGGCTGTCGCCGTGCATCACGCGCGCGATGCTGGACCGCTTTGGCGTCAACATCACTGCCTTCCCTGAACTTCTTAACGTGACCGGCGAAACCTGCGTTCCGCTGGCGACGGCGATCCCCGGCTCGGAGATTGGCTTCAATTTTGCCTCGCTGCGCCTGAACGTCAGCCTGCCGCAGGTGGCAATGCAGAACAGCGCGCGCGGCTATATTCCGCCGGATCAGTGGGACGAAGGCATACCGGCGCTGCTGCTGAACTACAGCTTCAGCGGCAACAAAGGCAATGACGCCGACAACAGCTACTACCTGAATCTGCAAAGCGGACTGAACTATGGCCCGTGGCGTCTGCGTAACAACGGTGCGTGGCGCTATACCGAGAGCAACGGGGAAAGCCATCGCGAGTGGCAGAACATCAGCACATCCGCCCAGCGGACAATCATTCCCCTGAAAAGCGAGCTGGTGGCTGGGGACAGCAACACCGGAAATGACGTGTTCGACAGCCTCGGTTTCCGCGGGCTGCGCATGTACTCCTCTGACAGCATGTACCCGGACAGCATGCAGGGCTACGCGCCGACCGTGCGCGGTATCGCCCGCACCCCGGCGAAAGTGGTGATCCGCCAGAACGGATATGTCATCTATCAGAGCTACGTGCAGGCAGGGGCATTTGCCATCAGCGATCTGAACCCGACGTCGTCGAGCGGCGACCTTGAGGTCACGGTTGAAGAGAAAGACGGCAACCCGCAGCGCTATACGGTGCCGTACTCCACGGTGCCGCTCTTACAGCGTGAAGGCCGCATGAAATACGATCTGGTGGCGGGGGATTACCGCAGCGGCAACGACGATCAGGACACGCCGTTCTTCACCCAGGGCACGCTGATTGCGGGGCTGAGCAATGGTTATACCCTGTATGGCGGCACCCAGCTCGCCTCGCGCTACAGCGCCATCGCGCTCGGTGCGGGGAAAAACTTTGGCGACTGGGGGGCGATTTCACTCGATGTCACCCAGGCGCGCAGCCAGCTGGCTGACGACAGTCGCCACGAAGGGCAATCTTTACGCTTCCTGTACGCCAAATCCCTGAACGGCTTCGGGACTAACTTCCAGCTGCTTGGCTATCGCTATTCAACCAAAGGGTTCTACACCCTGGATGACGTGGCGTGGAAAGCCATGGAAGGTTACCAGTACAGCGACAGCAAGGACGAGAATGGCGTGTCGGATGTGGTGAGTTATCACAATCTGACGTGGAACAAAAAAGGGCGCTTCCAGGTGAACATTTCCCAGTCGCTGGGGGATTACGGGTCGCTCTATGTGTCGGGCAGCGAGCAAACTTACTGGGGTACCAGCGATTCCAGCGTCTGGTATCAGCTGGGTTATGCCGGCGGCTGGCGAGGCGTGAGCTATTCCGTCTCCTGGTCGTGGAATCAGGCGGTGGGCATTGATGGCACAGACAAGCTGGCCTCGTTCAACGTGTCGGTTCCGTTCAGCCTGTTTACCCGTCACGGTTATCGCCGAGACAGCGCCTTCGATCGCGCCTACGCCACGGCCTCTGCCAGCCGCAACAGCAGCGGAGATACCACCTGGCAGACCGGCGTTAGCGGCACCTTGCTGGAAGATCGAAACCTGAACTACAGCGTGAGTCAGGGACACACCAGCACCAACGGTGCAAGCGGCAGCGCCAGCGCAAACTGGCAGGCCACCTACGGCACCTTCGGGGCCGGGTACAACTATTCCCGCGACCAGCACGATCTGAACTGGCAAATGTCAGGCGGCGTTGTAGGCCATGCGGACGGTGTGACCTTCAGCCAGCCGCTCGGGGATACCAACGTGCTAATCAAAGCGCCGGGCGCGTCCGGAGTGAATGTCGAAAACCAAACCGGTGTGAAAACCGACTGGCGGGGTTACGCCGTGATGCCTTACGCCACGGTCTATCGCTACAACCGCGTGGCGCTGGATACCAATACCATGAACAACAGTACCGATATTGAAAACAACGTCAGCAGCGTGGTGCCGACCAACGGTGCGCTGGTGCGTGCCAGCTTTGATACGCGCATTGGCGTTCGTGCGCTGCTGACCGTCATGCGCGGCAATCAGCCGTTGCCTTTTGGTGCCGTAGTGCGCGAAACCGGAAGCGGCGTCACCAGCATGGTGGGCGATGACGGGCAAATTTACCTCAGCGGGCTGCCGCTTAAAGGCGAGCTGCTGGTTCAGTGGGGCAACGGCGCCAGCGCCCAGTGCCACGCGCCGTACGTCCTGCCTGAAAAGAGCCTGCAACAGGCAATCACGATGAAGGAGATTCGCTGTGATTAAGAGTCGATACCTGATGGCCGCGCTGCTGGTAATGCTTCCTGTCACGCAGGCGCTGGCCACGGTTTGTACTAACGAAAACGGTGTGCCGACGGATATCTATTACGATCTGACGGATAAGTTTAATAGTTCCAATAACCAGATTGGGCAGATTGTCACGCTTGCGGAGAAATCCCAGTGGGTGGGGGTCAACGCGGTCTGCCCGAAAGGGACATCGGGCAACACCACCAAGCGCAGCTACGTGACCGATTTCCCGATCACCAGCACCATCGATGGCTACAAATATCTGAAGCTGAATGAGTATCTGGATGGCGCGATGAAGATCACCGACAGCTACTCCGGCGTGTTTTATCCGCCGCAGAATTTTATTCAGATGGGGAGCCACCCGAACGTCTCTAAAAATAAACCTTTCGGGGTGAAAGACTCGAATCTGGTGTTTCGCCTGAAGGTGACGCGGCGATTTATCAATATGGTGGAGATCCCGCGTCAGACGATGTTCCGGGTCTATGTTACGACCACCTCATCGGACCCGCTGACGACCCCGGTGTATACCATCAGCTACAGCGGAACCATTCAGGTGCCGCAAAGCTGTGCGATTAACGCCGGGAAGGTGGTGGAATTCGATTTTGGCGATATTGGCGCCTCGCAGTTTAGCCAGGCCGGGGCGGGAAATCGCCCGCAGAACGTCTCGCCTAAAACCCAGACCATCGCCATAAAATGCACTAACGTGGAGGCCAACGCCTACCTGACTATGCGAGTGGAAACGGAAAAAGTGTCCGGAAATGCGCTGGTTTCTGATAATCCTGATCTCGGTTTTATCGTCGCCAGCACGAACAATACGCCCCTGACGCCCAACAATCTCGCCAGCAAGATCCCGTTCCGCCTGGATGACAACGCCTCGGCAGTGGTTGGGATCACCGCCTGGCCGGTGAGCGTCACCGGGAATAAACCGAGCGAAGGGCGCTTCACCTCACGCGGCTATCTTCGCGTGGATTACGATTAAGGAGAGGGCGATGCGCATAGGGATTTTAGTTGCCGCTGTAGCCGTAGCCTTTATGCCTGTGAAAGGCGCGCTGGCGGCAAGCCCACTGGGCGAAATCAATATCGAACTGTACGGCAATATTATCGATTTTACCTGTGTGGCTGAGGGGAGCGACAGCGACAAATCGGTGACGCTGGGCACCTGGCCGACCAAACAGCTCAGCACCACGGGCAGCAGAACCCAGGCGATGCCGTTTACGCTGAAGCTGACCGGCTGCCCACCGGGTGCGGCGTCGATTACCTTTTCAGGAAAGACAGATCCGCAGGACCCAGAACTGCTGGCCTTAAACGATGCCAGCCAGGCGACGAATGTGGCGGTAGAAATACGCGATCGGGATAAAACGCGTCTGCCGTTACAGCAGGCGAGCCAGGATGTGGTGGTTGATGAGCAGGGAAATGCAGTTTTGAGTTTTTATGCGAATTATATCGCTACGGCAAATAATCCCCAGCCGGGGCGCGCAGATGCCGATGCGACCTTTATGATTAATTATAATTAAGCCTAAACACCCTCCCTGAAACTCACTGGAGTCTCAGGGAGGACTTTCAGATTAAAGCAGCTCGTGCGCTTTGGCATAATCAATCAGCTCTACAATAGTCTGCACACCTAATTTCGAGTAGATGTTGGACTTATGCGCACTAATTGTTTTGTTGCTAAGTAATAATTGCTGCGCGATTTCCTTGTTAGATAATCCATTGGCCAGATAACGCAAAACAGTCACCTCGCGGTTTGATAACGGCATGTCATTTATTGCTCCCCGGTGTGAGCCTTGATGATTTATAAAGCTCAGGGTCTCATAGGGAAAGAACGAATATCCAGAGAGCAACATTTCCACGGCGTTATAGATATCATTCAGATCTTTTCTTTTGCTCACAAATCCATTTGCACCTGCGCGCATGGCGCGGCCAGCGTAAAACGATTCTGATTTGGAAGACAAAAACAGAATTTTTATGTTGTCATCTAAGTTCTTGATTCTTTTTAGCAATGAAAACCCATCTGTGCCAGGTAATTCGATGTCGAGGATCACCAGATCGATAGGGTGATTGCGAATGTAGTCGAGTGCTTCATGGCTGTCTCCTGACTTGAGTTTAATCTCAATGCTTTTGTTTTTCTGGAGCAGGACTTCAATTGACATTCTGACGATAGGGTGCTCGTCAATAATGATGACGGATGCCGGTTTCATTTTTTATGCCTCAGGTTGTGAAAGCGCAATTGCAATCTGTGCAAAAGTGCCTGGTAAGCCGGAAGGATAATTCTGCAGATCCTTATACGGGGGTAATTCCCTGGAAAAAGCGTAAGCATCCTTGTTTGCATTCTGATAAAAAATGGCAGTAGCGCGTTGGCTTATTAATATTTTGGAAAGAGTAAAGGTATTTCTTATTCTCCTTTGGAACATGCTTATTATACCGTGTAAGTTTTCTCCGAAAAGCCTGTAAATTATTCAGGGTGTACTTATTAATATGATCTTCTGGAGACGGAAAGTGATTATTTTAAATTTGGGCTAAATCACCAGACATTCCTCTTAATGTGGATTATCCTATTTATGTAATTGCAAAAAATAATAGAATCCCCTCAATGTTAATTTAATGTTGCCATTTCACCCACGGTAAGCGGAATCTTCTGCGCCATCACGGCGGAAGATTTATTGCCGCTTTCCGCGCGAGACCTTCATTTGAAAGTGCTGTTCACCTTTCAGCAAAAAAAGCCGTCGATTGCAGAAGGATCTGCTGCCAGCAAGGGATAGCGTTTTTAGCGACTCATTGAATACTCACGTTTTTACATCGTTATCATCTTTTTAACGGATGAGATTAAAACTTAACTTCTGGATGAAAATGCTGTTTTTTGATCGCTACGCAGAGATTAACATCACGAGAAATCCTGGATTAGGAATAGTTGTAATCTTTGCATAAATGTTAATTTAAAACATAATTTTAATATTGTGCGTAAGTAATTTCTTAAAGGTCTTTAGGAATTAAGGGGTTATTCGGGAGAGGAGACAGAAAGGCGATGCAGCAGATGCAGTAATTCCTGACGATGGTTTAACCCTAATTTACTGAGAATTCGTCCCAGACGATAAACCACGCGGCTGTAAGGGCGCTGGCGAAAAAGCGCAATATTTCTTAGTGATTCCCCTGCGTCAGATATTGCAGGACAAACCACTCTTCTCTGGAAAAGTAGATGTGGCGATTATTCACGGGAGGGAGGGCGGTCGCTAACGCATGTTGCAGCGCCTGAGCCGGGAGCTGGCGCTCAAGCACATCAAAGGGACCGCTGGTTTTGCAAAACAGCCGGGCGTCATAATCATCAGCGCGTATCAGCAGGCTCACGGCAGTGTAGGGGGGATACAGAATGGCGCGCCGAAGCGTGGTGAGCATCTCCATCAGCGGCATCGTGCGGCTCTCCATATCGACAACCAGTCTGGCCGAGGGCCAGTTTTCCAGCGCGCTGAAGGCCGATTCGAGCGTGTCATATCCGCAGCAGTGTTTCAGGGGGGATGGGCCGTGCTGAATTCCTGCATGCAGGAAACGATCGTGGGTCACGAGAACGATAAAGGGGGCGTCGGGTCTGCGTGTCTGGTTGATGGATTGACTCAAATAAACAAGACGATCAAAAAAAGGGGCGCTGGAACGCGAATGTGAAAAACCCAGCGAATCGCTTCCTTTACGACGACGCCGATAGCGGCGTACGGTCATGCGCATAGATTCTCTCTCAGGCTAATGTCCTTTTTTCTTCAGACCAGCCTACAGACGGCCAGTAATATCCCTGACCGAATCCCGCTCCTGCCTGCAGCGCGTACTCCCGATCCCTGTTTGACTCAATACCTTCAATCAGCACATTGCTGGCGACCTGTGCGCAGAGATTTACCAGCTGGGCTAGCGCAGGCGAGCCTTTTTTTCGCCAGAACGCCATCTTATCGATCTTGACGCCACATAACGGTAAACGACAGCCTAAAAATGGACGAATAGAAGCCGTGTTTACGTCATCAAGCCAGAGATGGCATCCGCGTTCGACGAGCATCCACCAGTGGCGGGTTACGCGTTCACGCATGGGAGCCGGAAGTCTGAAGAGTGCGCTGGGTTCGACAATTTCAATATTCTGGCCGGCGTTAAGCAGCGGCAGGATTCGGGCGAAGGATTCTGGGTCACTCAATACGGTTATCGGCAGGTTGATAAAAAGGTTTTTAGCGTAAAGTGTGTTTTTTAACATGGCGAGCTGCAGTTCAAGCAGCCTAAGCGACTGTTTCACCGACTGTTGCTGAAAAAACGCTTCACTTTGCTCAGGGGAGGCGAGAAGGCTAAGCACTTCGCGCCCGACCACTCGCGAAGAGGAGAGAGCCACGATAGGCTCCAGCTTGATGCCGATAATCTCTGGCGAGACGCTACGCAGTGGGGGAAGATCGCATTCTGGCAAGCCGGAATGGTTAAGCGGGAATGGGGAGGTCACTACACTGTCCTGTTATCTTCCGGCTCCTCGGCGCCGGGATACCGGAGGCTAGTGTGAGAGCGATGGTCGGCAGAAAATACCAGGCGTTACTTAAACGGCGTTAAGCCTTTTCGTAGAGTCATCAAGTGGCAGAAAAATGAGAGGAATGTCGAAAAAACAGACGTATTGACGAGGGATAAACAGGGGGATGGTGAGAAGGCAGGCGATTGCGCTAAAAGGCATTGACTCACTAGCCATTGACCGTATAATTCCAGGCGTTTCACACCGCAAGTGCACGCTTCTCCGTGCGCCCTTAGCTCAGTTGGATAGAGCAACGGCCTTCTAAGCCGTAGGTCGTAGGTTCGAATCCTACAGGGCGTACCATTAAGTCACCGTTACTCACGCCATCACCACCTTAAGCAACTCCTCCACCGGTAGCGGTCGGCAAAAATAAAACCCCTGCAAGAAGTCGATCTGTTTAGCACGCAGATAGTTCGCCTGTACCTGTGTTTCCACCCCTTCGGCAATAATCTTTAGATGCATGTTTTTGGCCAGCGTAATCATGCAGTCCACGAGCCGTGTATCGGCACTGACGCCAATCTGGCTGATAAACATTTTATCGATCTTGATGAATTCCGGATTCAGGGCAGAAATGTATGACAGGTTCGAATAGCCGGTGCCAAAGTCATCCAGCGCGACAGAGATGTTGGCGCGCCGCAGGGCAGCAAACCAGTTGCTCAGCTGCGGGGTGAAATGCAGCGGGTGTCTCTCGGTGATTTCCATCACCACCTGACTCTGATTCGCGACGCATTTCTTTAACAGCTCGCAGGTGTCGATCTCGAAATTCGGATCGAGACAATTTTGCGCGCTGATATTAATGCAAATATAAGTTCCCACCGGGAAGTGCTGAATCGGGTGTTCGAGATCGGCAATCACCTGCTGGATAAGCTGATGGGTCAGCGAAAT
Source organism: Lelliottia sp. WB101 (assembly GCF_003051885.1). Lineage (NCBI taxonomy): Bacteria > Pseudomonadati > Pseudomonadota > Gammaproteobacteria > Enterobacterales > Enterobacteriaceae > Lelliottia > Lelliottia sp. WB101. Next base: position 4,364,288 of record NZ_CP028520.1, on the reverse strand, counting down.
AATCAGGCCGTGTTGTTCTGCCAGCGGGATAAATACGTCGGGTGAAACATCGCCATAGGTGGGGTGCCGCCAGCGGGCGAGGACTTCGATGCCCGCGATTTTCCCGGTCTGCGCGTTGATAAACGGCTGATAAACAGGGGTGATTTGCTTTTGCGCGATGGCCGTTTTCAGGGTTTTCAACCCAGGCTGGGCGGGGATCGTTTTAAAGCGTGACAGACCGCGGATCAACGATGATCCCAGCCCGTTGAGAAACGTAGGATCTTTTTTAAGGGTGTTTTCCATAGGTCACTTTTATCGCGTTTTCGTCAGGCAAGCCGGGAAGGTTTACCTGACGAGAAGGGGGGAATCACAGGCTGGATTAGAATTTCACCCAGTCGTCCTGGTCGCTGACGCTCTCTTTTTTGCCGGGAGGGAGCGCAATAACATGCCCTTTGCCTGCCGGACGGCTCTCCTTAAGCTGGCGTGGGGTATTCGATACACGGAAGATCGACACCACCTTCTCTAGCTGCACGGCCTGATCTTCCAGCGAACTGGCCGCAGCGGAGGATTCTTCAACCAGCGCGGCGTTCTGCTGCGTAGTGGTATCCATCTCGGCCATCGCCTGCGCAATCTGCGAAATCCCACGGCTCTGTTCGTCCGTCGCGGTCGCGATTTCACTCATGATATCGCGCACCTGCGCCACCGATTTTTCAATTTTGAACATCGCGGCACCGGCGCCTTCCACCAGGTTAAAACCGGTATCGACGTGAACGGCGGATTCGTGGATCAGGTTCTCAATCTCTTTTGCTGACTGCGCGCTGCGTTGCGCCAGGGTGCGCACTTCGGCGGCGACGACTGCAAAACCTTTCCCCTGATCGCCCGCGCGTGCGGCTTCCACAGCGGCATTGAGCGCCAGAATGTTGGTCTGAAAAGCGATACTGTTAATCACCGTGGTGATCTCAGAAATGCGGTGCGAGCTGAGTCGCACATTTTTCATGGTATCGATCACTTTCTGGGAAATCAGGCTGCCTTCGCTGGCATTTTGCGACGCTTCTTCCGCCAGCAGGCGCGCCTGGTTAGCGTTTTCCGCATTCAGCGCGACGGTTGAGGTCAGCTCTTCCATGCTGGCTGCGGTCTCCACTACGGCAGCAGACTGCTGCTCGGTGCGTGATGACAAATCCATGTTGCCCGCGGCGATTTCCGTGGAGGAGCGGGCCACGCTTTCCACCCCTTCGCGCACGTCATTAATAATGCTTTTCAGGTTTTCGTTCATGGTTGAAACGGCCTGCATCAGCAGCCCAGGTTCGTCATGACGCGTGCTGGTCAACGTACTGGTGAGATCGCCTTTGGCGATTTGCTCTGCGACGCGCAAAGTTTCGTTTAGCGGACGGGTGATTGATGCGGTGATCCCCATTGCCAGCAGCAGGCCAAGGGCAATGCCAATGGCAGCCACAATGCTCATCTGCAGCCGGACGCCATCAACGGTCTCAACCACTTTCTGTTGCTGTCTGGCGAACATCGACTGAATAGTCTCAATCAGTGCCTCTGCTTTATCTGTCAGGGTTTCTGAGAGGGTCGATTGCTCTGCCCACACAACTTTGTAGTGGTCGAGTTCTGCAGCGATTGCCTGCATATCTTTAAGACTGTTGTTCAGCCAGGCGTTTTGATCTTCCGGCACAAACCGCAGCATCTCTGTTATCCCATTTTTGGCCGCGTCCAGACGCGTCAGGACGTTTTGTTTTGCCTCCTCCGTCGGGTGCTGCTTATAGAGAGAGACCTGGGAGTCAATATCGCTCAGGATGAAGGCCACCTGTGACGCAACCAGCGTCTGCTGTGGAGTTAACGCCGCGCTGCGGCTTAATTTCGATGCGATTTCAGAGTTATCGCACAGGGATTGCGTATTGAGTTTGCGCTCACTGTCCGTTTTTTCGCTCGCCGCTTTGGTAAACGGCGTCAGGGACGCGATGTAGTTTTTCACCGCAGCGTCCGTCTTATCCACGGAAACTTTTCCCTCAGGCGTCCAGGTGTAAGTTTCTAGCCGGGCGATCATATCCTGCATCGTCTGGGCGGCATCGTTGGTCTGATCGAGATACGCCTGGTCCTGCGTATACAGATAGTTCAGACGGGCCAGTCGCACGGCAGACAGTGCGTTAAACAGGCCGGTGGTATGTTCATTTTTCTCGACGCGATCCTGAATGCTCACCATCCCCAGCATTCCCGACAGCAGAATGGCCAGTGTCACCAATAAAATAGTCGAAAAGCCGAATAAGAGTTTTCGGCTGACTTTTAAATTTTGAAAACGATTCATTATACTCATCTATTTTTCCCGGGCCGGTTTTTACCGAGCGACAATATTTTTAGCTATGTTGCCATCATTAATGGAATGCAAAACATGAAACTGAAGAAGTAAAAAAAAGCCCTTTGCACTCAGGTACGAAGGGCAAAACCGCTGAGTTGACATCACTCACTCAGGGGATCAGACTTCTCCTCTTTTTTAACAGAGTGAGCAGGGAGTTCGCTCATTCTATAATATACGGGGACGACATCTTGGTAATTAATGATGTAACCATGCCCTCTAATATTGCGAATAAAGTCCTCGGGTAATCCAAGAAGATTCAGTTTGTTGTTCAGGTTATGGAGCACTTGCCATAAACGCTGGGTCGAAGGACTGAGGTTATTGTCCTCCCAGATCTTTTCGAACAACTCTTCTTTGGCGATGACTTTCTTACGACCATGTTCCAGCAGATATAGGAAAAGCCGTAACATCGTTTCGTTAAAATAGATTGATGCAAACGCCACACTTTTATCGTTGTGACTACCGGTAAGTCGGTACAGTCTGCGATTGGTAATATCGAAGTGAATTTCATCACCAATCATAAAGCCATATAGACGATAGCCCATCTCTTTATTCCTGCATTAGAGTCAACCTGACATACGCCGCTGGAAATACACTTTTCTAATAAACCATACATTTTATAAGGTGGATTATATGTATGCCGTTCGTGCTTTCCAATACACAACACTATGCGCTATAAGAAACCCTGTGTTGACGATTTGTTTATAGAGTTTCTATTTACATAAGTTGCATCTGTAGTGCTATGCACCTTGTTTTTTATGATTTCTGGAGATTAATGCTAAAAACGCGTAATGAATCAACCACTCAACATAAAGTCGCGAAGTTTTCTGGTTTTCAAGCATCAATGGCTGATTGTGAGTGTCGATGATCACGTTTCCTTCATCCATAGGTTTCCGATGCCACAACTTTAAGAATTGCCTGACAAAAACGTGAGTGAAGTTATATGATTTATACTGATTAAGAGGCTTAAGGCGCGAGCGAAGAGCGGTTTTTTGCATGAAGGTGTTTATTTCAACCTGCTGATATATAATAACTAAATTCTGAATCAGGTTTTCTATGTCAACTATCGATCGCACCATGAAAAAAGTGTACGTCATCAACGATACCTTGCTGTTTGAACCTGATTTGCGGCGCCTCGGTCCGCTGGACGGGTATCCCCAGAGGGCTACCACGCTTCATGGCCCGGTGAGCGAGTGCCTGCTTTTACTCCTGGAAAACAACAACCAGGTCGTGACGCAGCGGGTTCTGTTTGCCTCCATTTGGGAGAAACAGGGGGCGATTGTCAGTACCAATGCCCTTTACCAGACCATTTCCCAAATCCGCAAGGCGCTGAAATTTGCGGGGTTGGAAGAAAACATCATTAAGACCCTGCCTAAAGAGGGATTTAAGTCGATTGCCCAGCTGCGCGAAGGGGAACTGGACGAGTTTATTCGCCCGCAGACAACGGCGCTGGTTTCGGTTTTGCCCGAAGAATATCCCGTCGCAGAGGTTACGGCGGTAGCTGTTTCTGAGATGATTCGCAAACCCTCTTTTTTCCCGGCAAAGCTTGCCTATGGGGTGGCAGGCATTCTTTTTCTGCTCTCCTGCGCGATATCGTACTTTCTGATTAAAGAGGATAAGTCCTCTCTGACGCATTATCAGTCGGTGAGTCAATTTAACGGGTGTGACGTATATTCATCCTGGCGGGATAAAGAGAAAACCAGTGAAATGCTGGCGGGGCTGGCGAAACGCTATCCCATTCAGTGCAAACCCGGAGGGGTACTTTGGATGACCAGCAGTTTTTCGCAGCAGGCTCATTCGGTCATTATTTGCGACCGTCCGCTACAGGACAAAAATGCGCAGTGTGATTCCATTATTTACAGGCCGCAGAATTATGATGATGAATAAAATAACGCTGCGCTGGACGTTTATCGTTCTGGCCATTGCCGCACCCTTGCTTTATGCGTGGTATATTCATTACCAGCGTAATCACTTCAGCTGCGAAGCGCATGTAACGGTGGTAGACGATAATTATCTTCTTGACGTCATGATGGATTATTCATTTATGAACGGGGAGGGTAGCTATGCAACGTCTGGGGAATATACCCAGAAAGGCCAGCCACCTGTCGAAGTCAGTAATAAAATTGCGTTTAATTACTGGCGAGAAGCGGGGGATATTATTATGGTGTCCAGCGACACCAGTGGACGCCCAAAAAGAAATGAAGCCTTCAGGTTGGATGTCCCGGACTTTTTCCGTCTGCGCGATCGCGGCCTTAAAGTTCAGATAACGCCGGCGAACGCCTCCAGCTATTTCATTATCTACAGAAACGCCCCTGTTATTTATTGCGCAAAAGAGTAGATGCGGTGACCTAACGCTCTCTCATCCCTGCTTGTTTTATCTTGTTGCCCATTTTTACGCTTGATCATATAAAGATAATGAGTATAGTTCTCATTCTCTTTAGTGTTTGTGGGCAGCGACGGACGATTCCCGCATCAACAGTGAGCGCAGATCTCACACGGAACACTGAGTGTTAACGGTGGACTCTGCACTGGCCTCACAGCCTGTAAAACAACCTTAATCGCACAGCAGCATGCGACGCAGTTTCCCGCCTGATTCTCTTTTTGAACGGTAAAGGATGTTCCTGATGACAAAAAAATTGTCCGCGCTGGCGCTGCTTGTGGCTGCCTCTCTTTCCGGCTGCGCCGCGCAGCATGCCGCCAAACCTGCCCCTGAAGCCCACACCGCCGTAACCGCGCCTGCTGAAACCGGCGTGGTGAAGCGTGAACTGGCCGACGGCTTATACGAAATGGTGCTCAGTCCGAAAGGCGATGCGCTGTATGTCGCTAGCGCCGAAGGGTTTAAGGACGTGCAGGGCGGGGTGATCTACAAACTCGATCCCACTACGCTCAAAACCATTGGCCGCAGCCATACGGATCTGAAAAACTTTGCGCTGGCGATCTCCCCTGATGGCAGCACCGTCTATGCAACCAACTCGCTGGACGGCGGCATCAGCGCCATCAGCACCGCGGACGGCAAAGTGAAAAATCGTCTGCTGTTTACCGAGCGCAACAAAGAAGGGTTCCCGTACGGGGCGCGCCAGGTGCTGCTGCATGACGGCACCCTTTACATCGGCGGTGTCGCCGATCCGGCAGTGGTCTGGGTGGTGGATGCCGAAACGCTCAAGCTGAAAAAAACCATCAAAAATGCCGGGCAGTGGGTGACGGGGCTGCTGTGGTCTGAGCAGACTCAGCGCATATACGTGGCTAACGGCGGCGGCGAAATCCTGATTATCAATCCGCGCAACAATCGCATCGAAAAACGCTGGAAACCGCTCGGCGACAAACCGGCGCTGCTGCTTAACCTTGCAGAAGACAAGGCCACGGGTCGCCTGTTCGTGACCGATAACTCCAAAGCCAAAACCACACTGGTGCTGGATATCCATACCGGCGAAGTGATTAAGCAGCTCGATGTGGGCGATTCGCTGGCGGTGAAATTCAACGCTAAACGCAACGAGCTGTACATCACCCAGCGCGAAAGCGGAAAACTGCTGAGCCTGGATGCCACGACCTATGCCGTCAAACAGAGCTGGGATCTGCCTCCGAATCCAAACAGCCTGCTGCTGTCGGAAGATGGCCAGACGCTGTACGTCACCGTCAAACAGGCGTTCAACAAAGACCACTCCACGAACGGACCGGACAGCGTTGTCAGAATTTCACTGAAATAAACCTCTTATAAATTATCAGGCCCGGCGACGGGCCATTTTGCGCGTATGTTGAACGAGTTAATCATGAACAACACCAGAATGAACAAAACGCTGCTGGCGCTCGCCATCGGCGCGGTTACGCACTCCGCCTTTGCGGCGGATACTCCAAAAGAAGAGACCCTCGTGGTGCAGTCTGCGCCGGCCAGCGATTTCAAACCGGGCGGCGATCAGCTGGTGCCCGCCTTCCTTGACGGACAGGTCGCCAACGGTGGCCGGATGGGGATGCTCGGCCAGCAGAACGCGATGGACGTGCCTTTTAACATCATCAGCTACACCTCGAAGCTGGTGGAAGATCAGCAGGCCAAAACCATTGCCGATGTGGTCGCCAATGATGCGGGCGTGCAGTCGGTGCAGGGCTACGGCAACAGTGCGGAAAGCTATCGCATTCGCGGCCTGAAATTCGACGGCGACGACATGACTTTTGGCGGTCTCTCCGGCGTGCTGCCGCGTCAGGTGGTCGATACGCAGATGGTTGATCGTATTGAGATCTTCAAAGGCGCTAACTCCCTGATGAACGGTGCGGCAAGCTCCGGCGTCGGCGGGATGATCAACCTTGAGCCAAAACACGCGGGCGATACGCCGCAGGCCAAAATTGGCGTCGATTACACTTCTGATTCGCAGATTGGCACCACGCTGGACGCCGGTCGGCGCTTCGGGGAGAGTGACCAGTTTGGCGCACGCGTGAACCTGGTCCACCGCGAAGGCGAAGCACCTATCGCCAACGACCGCCGTCGCACGACGCTGCTCTCTACCGGGCTGGATTTCAAAGGCGACAACTTCCGCACCTCGCTGGACATGGGCTATCAGAAGAAAACTTTCCACGGCAGCGAAACGGGCGTCAACATTTCCGGGGTCGATTTCGTGCCGACGCCTCCGAAAAACGATCGTAACTACTCGCAGAAATGGGCCTACAGCAACATCGAAAACGAATTCGGCATGTGGCGCAGCGAGTATGACATCACCGATAGCTGGACGGCTTACACCGGGCTGGGCGCGCAGCACGCCCACGAAGAGGGGCTGTACAGCGGCGCAAAGCTGATGGATAAGAGCGGCAACGCCACGGCAACACGTCTGGATACCAATCGCATCAGCGACGCCGTGAGCGGCATGGCGGGCATTCGCGGTAACTTTGATACCGGTTTCGTGTCGCACAAGGTCAACGTGGGCTACTCCGCAATGACTAAAAACGAAAAAATCGCGTGGAAGATGTCGGCGGCAGCGGATAACCCGATCACCAACATCTATCACAATACCGGCGTGGATAAACCTGACAGCAGCAACTTCAATGGCTCCGGCGGTAATTACAGCGATCCGTTGACCAGCGGCCGCACCCGCACTCAGGGCTGGCTGCTCAGCGATACCCTTGGCGTACTCGACGACAAACTCTTGTTTACCGCTGGCGCGCGCCATCAAAAAGTGGTGATTCGCGGATACAACAAAATCACCGGTGCGGAAAACGACGCCGATGGCTTTGACGGCAGCCGCTGGATGCCAACTTACGGCGTGGTCTACAAACCGTGGGACGAACTTTCGCTCTACGCTAACCACACCGAAGCGCTGCAGCCGGGTAAAACCGCGCCAGACACCGCGACTAACTACGGGCAAAGCACCGGGATTGTTCACTCGAAGCAGAACGAAGTGGGCGTGAAAGCAGACTTCGGACGCGTGGGCGGCTCTTTGGCCCTTTTCGAAATCAAAATGCCGTCGGCGATCCTCGACAACGTGACCAAACACTACGGTCTGGATGCCGAGCAGCGTAACCGCGGCGTGGAGCTGAACGTGTTCGGCGAGCCGATGCTGGGAATGCGTCTGAACGCCAGCGCCACCTGGCTGCAGGCAGAAATGACCAAAACCAACAACGGGCTGAATCAGGGTAACAAGGTCATCGGCGTACCGAATTTCTATGCGGTGCTGGGTGCGGAATATGACATCAAACCGATCGACGGCCTGACGGCGACCGCGCGCGTGAACCACTCCGGCTCTCAGTACGCGGATCTGGCGAACAGCAAAAAACTCGACAGCTACACCACGCTGGATCTGGGCATGCGCTATCGCTTCGCGGTAAACCAGAACCAGAATCAAATGACCGTACGTGCCGGTATCGACAACGTGACGGACGAAAACTACTGGGCAAGCGTGGACGATTCCGGAACTTACCTGTTCCAGGGCGAGCCGCGTACCTTCAAAGTTTCCGTCGGCTACGAGTTCTAAGTTTTACCCTCGTTATCAGGGGCACGGATGCCCCATCCATTTCTTAAGCGTGCGCCAGCGCAAACGCAATTGCGGCGTGAACGGTCACGATCTGCGCGCGCGTACAGGCCTCTGGCGTGGTGCCGGGGCTGTCGGGATAAACTTCCGTGGTGGTGGTAAACGGAGCACCGGTAAGGGTGGCGCACAGATGATAGGCATGAATGTCATATTCCACCACGCCCTCGCTGACGACGATGAACTCCATCATTTTGCCATTCTCATCGGCAGGGGCGATATGGGTGACTTTCTTCACGGCGTCGATAATCGCCTGCTGGAAATCCAGGCGTGAATTCTGCGTATCGCTCACCAGATAGTAGCCATCGGGAATTGTCCCCGGCTCAAACGGCAGTCCGTCGCGCGCGGCCTTCGCCGGTCGGAACTCGCTCTCATCACTATCGGTGGTTTCGTGCAGATCAACGTGCAGCAGGAATTTGCCTTTCAGCGGGGCGGTTAACGCCATCAGCGCGCGGGCTTCTTCGCCTTCTCCTTGTGGCCAGAACTGGCGGTTGGTATCCACGGCTTCATAGGTCCAGCGAGTGATATGCTCGTAGGCCCACGGGCTAACGCACGGCACCACCAGTAGATTGATTTTCCCCGCATACTCATTCTGATACTCCGCCAGGAAGTTCAGCGCGCCCATCACACCACTGGTTTCGTACCCGTGAACACCGCCGGTAATCAGCGCGACGGGAAGGTTGTCGTCCCAGTCTTGTGACTTCACGGCCATCAGCGGGAAGGTCTGGTCGCCGTAGTGTAATTCGCCGTACTGACTCACGTCGTAGCGAGGCTTCAGGGCATTGATCGCGTCAAGCACGTCCGTCTGATAGCTGCGAAAACGCGTCTGGTTCTCGCGCCACTGCTGTTTTTCCGCCGCAGTCCATGGCTGGCCTGGCGTACCGATAAGGTAGAACTGTTTCTCAGTCATAGGTCACTCTGTCAGTGTAGGGTTCTCAACATCATACCCAGCCGCGCTTTTAAATTCATATGGGTATTTGAGCCGGGCCTGCAACTTGCTCCTGCTGACCCGAAGTGTTAAAAGGTGCCCCTTCCAATAAAAATACACAGGGGTCAGACGTGAAAGACGCGTCATCCGCTTCAGACAATGCGGTTTCTGAAGCCTCGTCGGAACAGACACCGACGCTGCAACGTGGTTTGCAAAATCGACATATTCAATTAATTGCCCTCGGCGGCGCGATTGGTACCGGACTGTTTCTCGGCATCGGGCCAGCGATTCAAATGGCCGGGCCTGCGGTACTGCTGGGATACGGCATTGCGGGCGTGATTGCCTTTCTGATTATGCGCCAGCTTGGTGAAATGGTCGTCGAAGAGCCGGTTTCTGGCTCTTTCGCCCACTTTGCTTACAAATACTGGGGGCCGTTTGCAGGCTTCCTGTCCGGCTGGAACTACTGGGTGATGTTCGTGCTGGTCGGCATGGCTGAACTCACCGCGGCTGGCATCTACATGCAGTACTGGCTGCCGGATGTCCCGACGTGGATCTGGGCCGCCGCCTTCTTCATTATTATCAACGCCGTAAACCTGGTGAACGTGCGTCTGTATGGCGAAACGGAATTCTGGTTCGCGCTGATCAAAGTGCTGGCGATTATCGGCATGATCGGCTTTGGCCTGTGGCTGCTCTTCTCCGGGCACGGGGGCGAGCGCGCGAACATCGATAACCTGTGGAAACACGGCGGTTTCCTCGCGACCGGCTGGAACGGGCTGATTATGTCCCTGGCGGTGATCATGTTCTCTTTTGGCGGGCTGGAGCTGATTGGGATCACGGCGGCAGAAGCGCGCGATCCGCACAAAAGTATTCCGAAAGCGGTCAACCAGGTGGTCTACCGTATTCTGCTGTTTTATATCGGTTCGCTGGTGGTTCTGCTGGCCCTCTACCCGTGGGTTGAGGTGAAATCCGATAGCAGCCCGTTTGTGATGATTTTCCATGATATGAACAGCAATCTGGTGGCATCGGCGCTGAACTTCGTCATTCTGGTGGCGTCGCTCTCGGTCTATAACAGCGGCGTCTACTCTAACAGCCGAATGCTGTTTGGCCTCTCCGTGCAGGGCAATGCGCCGAAGTTCTTAACGCGCGTCAGCCGTCGCGGGGTACCGGTCAATTCGCTGCTGCTCTCCGGGGGGATTACCTCGCTGGTGGTGCTGATCAACTATCTGCTGCCGAAAGAGGCCTTTGGCCTGCTGATGGCGCTGGTGGTGGCTACCCTGCTGCTGAACTGGATCATGATCTGCCTGGCGCACCTGCGTTTTCGTGCGGCGATGCGTCGTAAAGGGCGTGAGACGCAGTTCAAGGCGCTGCTCTACCCGGCGGGTAACTACCTGTGTATCGCGTTTCTCGGCATGATTCTGGTGCTGATGTGCACCATCGATGACATGCGTCTGTCGGCGTTCCTGCTGCCCGTGTGGGTGGTATTCTTGTTTGTGGCCTTTACCTTATCGCGCAGTAAAGCGCGCTAACAAAAAGCCCGCCGGCGGAGTCGCTGGCGGGCTTTCACATCATCTCATCAGAACAGATAACTCATACTCACTGAAACACTTCGCGGTTCGCCATACACCGCCGAGTCGTCGAGATACGAGTAATATTCCCGATCAAACAGATTGCTGACGTTGGCTTGTACCGCCAGCTGTTTGGTCAGCTGATACTTCGCGAACAGATCGACCAGCGGGTAGCTGCCCTGGTACAGGCGTTGGGTTTCGCCATCCGGCCCGGTCACGTCTTTATACACCCGGTTTTGCCAGTTCACGCCGCCGCCGACCGTCAGGTCCGGCAGTACCGGCACGCGATAGCGGCTGAAGAGTTTGAGCTGGGTCTGCGGTGCATAGCTGTTGAAGCGGCCATCCGTATCGGTGGCGACGTAGCGCGTGGCGCTGAAGGTCAGCTGCAGATCGTCGGTCACGGCGCCGTTCACTTCAAACTCGGCCCCTTTGCTCACCGCCCCTTTTGTTGCGCGATAGGCCTGCTCGCTGGAGCCGTTGACGAACTCTCCACTTATCGCCTCCGCCGCGTTTTCCTGCTCGATGCGGAATACCGCAACGTTGGTGCTCAGGCGACCGTCCATCCAGTCGGCTTTCAGGCCGGTTTCGTAGTTTTTGCCGGTCACCGGCGAGAGCCACGCGCCATCTTTGCTGCGCTTGGTCTGCGGCGCGAAAATCGAGGTGTAACTGGCGTACGCCGAAAGCGCGTCGGTGATATCGAACACCAGGCCGCCGTACGGGGTGGTGTTGTATTTACGCATATCGCCACTGCTGCCGTTAGTGCTGTACTGGGTGTAACGCGCGCCTAAAATCAGCGACAGGGGATCGGCCAGCGACAGGCGTGTCGCCGTGTAGGCTGATTTCTGACGCACGATGTCATCGGCGTTTTGATACCAGTCGCCCCACGCCGGTTCCGCCACGCTCCCATCCCAGTTGTTGTTAAAGATGCCCACGCTGTCCATCGGGCCATCCTTACTGAAGGTGGCGTTATGCTGGCGGCTGTAGCTGGCCCCGGCCATCAGCTGATGCTGGCGGCCAAGCAGTTCAAACGGGCCGCTGGCGTAGGAGTCAAAGGAGTCGAGGGTGCGTTTGCCGCGATCTTTGCTTCCCCAGCCGCTCGCGCCGTCGCCCGTGGTCGCGTCCGGATTGCCCATCACATAGAGCAGCGTATCGTTAAAGTTCTGCTCGCCGTGCGTGCCGTTGAAGCGCACCGACCAGCCGTTATCCCAGCTGTGGGAGAGGTTCGCGAACACCTTGCGGGATTCGATGGAATAGCCCGTCCAGTCCGCCGAGGTGTTGACGTTGCGATCGTAGTGGGTGCGCGAACCGTTGCTGTAGAGGCTCGGCAGGCCACCCCAGGTCGGGTTGGCGGTGTTGGTCTGCTGATAATCCCAGCCGAGTGAAAGGGTGGTGTGGTCCGTAAGATCCGCATCCATCACGCCGTAGAGAAATTTTTTGCGTTTACCGTAACGATCAAGCCAGCTGTCCTGATCCTGATAACCGGCGATCACCCGTCCGCGCAGGCTGCCGTCAGCGTTGAGCGGGGCAGAGAGATCGGCGACGTAGCGCTGCTTATTCCAGCTGCCATAGCTGGCGCTGACGTTGCCGGTCACGGTTTTGCTGTCGGCGCGTTTACGCACCATATTCACCGATGCCCCCGGATCGCCCGCACCGGTCATCAGGCCCGCTGCGCCGCGTACCACTTCGATACGATCGTAAATCGCCGTATCTTCCGTCGCATCGCCAAAGTTCCACGCGTCGCCCATGGACGTCGGGATGTCATCGTAGGAGAAGTTGGTGATCTCAAAGCCACGGGAGAAATAGTTCGAGCGCTCGCTGTCGATCTGCTGCGACGACACACCGGTGGCGTTGGTCAGCACCTCATCGATGTTTTGCAGGTCCTGATCCTTCATGCGCTGCTGCGTTACGACGCTCACCGACTGCGGGATATCGCGCGGGGCGAGCAACATTTTGGTCCCTGCGCGCGTGGTTTTAACCGCGTAATCCTGCTGCTCATCCACCGTGGTGTTTGCGTCGCCGTAAACCACCATCTCCTGTTCGCTTTTGTTCTCTGCCGCAAGCGCCGGGTGAACTACGGTCTGGATTGCCAGCGCGATAAGTGAAACCGCGAACGGTTTCGTGATTTCCTTGCCATTAAAAGAGGTCATGTTTCCTGTCCGGAAGAGTTGTTATGTGATTTTTTTTTTGAATGAGAATCGGAATCATAATTATTTAATGAATTAAGCGCAGACTAATTTATCGGGCAAATGTAACTAAATATGTAAATTCGGAGAAAGCGTGGGAGAAGGGGGCGGAAATTTAGATCGTGACCGTTCTCGCAGTTCTGTTTTGATCCGCAGGATCTTTATTTTGTAATCGATTACTTTTTATTTGACGAGGTTTGTAATCGATTACTTTTTAAGGGTGAGGCTTATCATGGTGTCAACAACTGAAAGTAGTGGAAAGGCGATAGCCCAGCATCGGCTGCTGGTGCCGCGGCTGTCGCTGATGATGTTCTTACAGTTTTTTATCTGGGGAAGCTGGTCGGTCACGCTCGGGCTGGTGATGACTCAGCACAACATGTCCCTGCTGATTGGCGATGCGTTCTCCGCAGGGCCCATTGCCTCGATTCTTTCGCCGTTTGTGCTCGGGATGCTGGTGGACCGCTTCTTCGCCTCGCAGAAGGTGATGGCAGTGATGCACCTCGCTGGCGCGGCGATTCTGTGGTTCGTGCCGGGGGCGCTGATCGCGGAAAACGGCGCGCTGCTGATCGGCCTGCTGTTTGGCTACACGCTCTGCTACATGCCGACGCTGGCGCTGACCAACAACATCGCGTTTCACAGCCTGGCGAACGTCGATAAAACTTTCCCGGTGGTGCGCGTCTTTGGCACCATCGGCTGGATTGTCGCCGGGATTTTCATCGGCGTGACGGGCGTGGCGTCGAGCGTGACCATTTTCCAGGTCGCGTCGGTAAGCTCCGTTCTGCTGGCGCTCTATAGCCTGACGTTGCCGCACACGCCAGCTCCGGCAAAAGGCATGCCCGTTGCCGTGCGCGATCTGTTCTGTGCGGATGCGTTCGCACTCCTGAAAACGCGCCATTTCTTTATCTTCTCCCTGTGCGCGATGCTGATCTCCGTTCCGCTGGGCACCTATTACGCGTACACCGCCTCCTACCTCGCCGACGCCGGTATCCGTGATGTCAGCACCGCCATGTCCTTCGGGCAGATGTCCGAGATCGTCTTTATGCTGGTCATCCCGCTGCTGTTCCGTCGCCTCGGGGTAAAATACATGCTGCTGATCGGCATGCTGGCGTGGTTTGTGCGTTACGCCTTCTTTGCTCTCGGCGTCAGCGAAGAGGGGCGCTTCCTGCTCTATCTCGGCATTTTGCTGCACGGCGTGTGCTATGACTTCTTCTTTGTCGTCGGCTTTATCTACACCGACCGCGTGGCGGGCGAAAAGGTAAAAGGCCAGGCCCAGAGTATGGTGGTGATGTTCACTTACGGCATCGGCATGCTGCTCGGCTCGCAGATTTCTGGCGCACTGTATAACAGCCTGGTGGCGGGGCAGGCCGTGCCGCAGGCGTGGGTCACATTCTGGTGGATCCCGGCGATAGCTGCCGCCGCGATCGCGCTGATTTTCCTTATCGCATTCAAATATGATGAAGATAAGGCGTAATTTTCTGGAGGTGTTATGAGGACGATTAAGGGACCGGGCATTTTTCTGTCGCAATTTATTGGCGAGCGTGCGCCGTTTAACTCCCTCGACGGGCTGGCGGGCTGGGCGGCAGCGAAAGGCTACAAAGCGCTGCAAATCCCCTGCAACCATCCACAGATTTTCGATCTGGAGCAGGCGGCGAACAGCCAGACCTACTGCGATGAGATCACCGGGATACTGGCCGGGCATGGGCTTGTCATCAGCGAATTGTCCACCCATCTGGAAGGGCAGCTTGTAGCGGTCAGTCCGGTCTACGGCGAGGCCTTTGACCACTTCGCGCCGCCTGCGGTACGCGGTAACGACGCGGCGCGCCAGGCGTGGGCAACCGCCAAAGTGAAACAGGCCGCTGCGGCGTCGGCGAAGCTCGGATTAACCGCCCACGCCACCTTTTCCGGTTCGCTGGCGTGGCCGTTTTTCTACCCGTGGCCGCCGCACAACGAGCAGCGGTTTCGCGATGCGTTTGCAGAGCTGGCACGCCACTGGCGCCCGATCCTCGACTACTTTGACGAGCACGGCGTCGATCTCTGTTTTGAGCTGCATCCGGGGGAGGATCTGCACGACGGCGTAACCTTCGAACGCTTCCTCGCGCTGGTCGACAACCATCCGCGCTGCAACATTCTCTACGATCCGAGCCACATGCTGCTGCAGCAGATGGATTACCTGACGTTTATCGATATCTATCACGCACGCATCAAGGCGTTTCACGTCAAAGACGCCGAGTTTCGCGCCAATGGACGCAGCGGCGTTTACGGCGGCTATCAGCCGTGGATTAACCGCGCCGGGCGTTTTCGCTCGCTGGGCGACGGGCAGATCGACTTCAACGGTATTTTCAGCAAGCTCACGCAGTACGATTACGACGGCTGGGCGGTGCTGGAGTGGGAGTGCTGCATGAAAGACGGCGACGTGGGGGCGAGCGAAGGCAGCGAGTTCATCCGCCGCCACATCATTCCGGTCTCTGGCCGCGCATTTGACGATTTCGCCGCTGGAGGCGCGCATGATTAACGTCGGGATCGTCGGCAGCGGCTTTATCGGCCCGGCGCATATCGAGGCCCTGCGTCGGCTGGGTGTTGTGCAGGTCGTCGCCCTGTGCGACGGCTCGCTTGAGCAGGCGCAGGAAAAGGCGCGGGCGCTGAATGTGCCGCATGCCTACGGCAGCGTGGACGAACTGCTTGCCCATCCGGGATTGCAGGTGGTTCACAACTGCACGCCCAACCACCTGCACGCGCAGATTAACCGGCAAATTCTGGGAGCGGCCAAACATGTGTTCTCTGAAAAGCCCCTGTGTATGACGCCGGAAGAGGCGCGGGAACTGGTGGAGCTGGCCGGGCGGGCGGGGGTGATCCACGGCGTGAGCTTTGTCTATCGCCACTTCGCGATGGTGCGCCAGGCGGCGAGCATGATGCGCGAGGGGAGCGTGGGGCGGCTGTTTGCCTCGCACGGCAGCTATTTGCAGGACTGGATGCTGCGGGAGACTGACTACAACTGGCGCGTCGATGCCGCTCTCGGCGGGGCCTCGCGGGCGGTGGCGGATATCGGTTCGCACTGGTGCGACACGGTGCAGTTTGCCACCGGACGACGCATTGTCGAGGTGATGGCCGATCTGTCGATCGTCTGGCCGACGCGCAAGGCAAACGTGGCGGGCAACCAGACCTTTACCCGCCAGGCCGACGCCGTGTATGCGGATAAAGCCGTCACGACGGAGGATTTTGGCTCGGTCCTGTTCCGCTTTGACGACGGCAGCAAAGGCAGTTTCAGCGTCTCGCAGGTCAGCGCCGGGCGCAAAAACCGCCTCAGTTTTGAAATCAACGGCAGCGAGCGTTCTGTGGCCTGGGATCAGGAAATTCCGCAGCAGCTGTGGATCGGGTATCGCGAGCAGGCAAATCAGACGTTGTCAGACGATCCGGGCCTGATGAACGCAGATGCCGCCGACAGCGCCCACTTCCCCGGCGGGCACATCGAAGGCTGGCCCGATGCGTTCAAGAATATGATGGCGCAGTTCTATCGTGCCGTGCAGGCAAATGCCCTGCCCGAGAAGCCACTTTTTGCGACCTTCCACGATGGCGCAAACGTGATGTATATCATTGATGCCATTGTTAAAAGCCACCAACAGCAGCGCTGGATACGCGTTGAGCGGTAACGTGCTGCCCGGTTCGCCGGGCAGCAAAATTATGTTAGCCTGATGAAAACGCTAACCGCAGGATGTGCCGTCGTTATGTCAATTCAGAAAATCGCTAAGCTCGCCGGTGTCTCGGTGGCGACCGTGTCGCGCGTGCTTAACAACAGCGACTCGGTGAAAGCGAAGAACCGCGAGCGCGTCTTGCAGGCGATTAAAGAGAGCAACTACCAGCCCAATCTGCTGGCGCGCCAGCTTCGTACCGCGCGCAGCTACATGATCCTCGTGATGGTCTCGAACATCGCCAACCCGTTCTGCGGCGAAGTGGTGAAAGGCATCGAAGAAGAGGCCGAGAAAAACGGCTACCGCATTTTACTGTGCAATTCCGGCTCGGATCTGCAACGGTCGCGCTCCGGCCTGAGCCTGCTGTCGGGCAAAATCGTCGACGGCATCATCACCATGGACGCGTTCTCGAAACTGCCGGAACTCTCCGCCCTCATCGGCAGTGCGCCCTGGGTGCAGTGCGCGGAATACGCCGACTCCGGCACCGTTTCCTGCGTGGGCATTAACGATGTGGACGCGTCGCAGCACGTGGTCAGCCAGCTGGCGGACGGCGGGCGTCGACGGATTGCGCTCATTAACCACGATCTCAGCTACAAATATGCCCGTCTGCGCGAGCGCGGCTACAAAAGCGTGCTGCATCTGCGCGATCTCGAGTATCAGGTGGTGGAGTATGCGAGCGATCTCAGCTCCAGCGCGGGCATGGCGGCAATGAACAAACTGCTGGCGAACAACCCGCCGGATGCGGTGTTTGCCGTATCGGACACCCTGGCAGCGGGTGCTTTGCGCGCCATCGAACAGGCCGGGCTGCGGGTTCCGCAGGACATCGCGGTGGTCGGTTTTGACGGCACGGAGCTGTCGGAGATGGTTTCCCCGCCGCTCAGTACCATTGAACAGCCGTCGCGGGATATCGGGCGCAAAGCGGTCGATCTGCTGCTGAATAAAATCGATAACCCGGATGCGCCGACGGAAAGGGTGATGATGGACTGGCGCTACGTGGCGCGCGCCAGTACCTGAGGGTTATTTCGCGAACGCGCCCGCCAGCGAGCGAATATCGTTCCCGGTGGGCGACTGATGAATTCGCAGGCCAAACTCTTCGACCACGGCGTAAATATGGTCGAAAATATCTGCCTGAATGGATTCATATTCCGCCCAAACCACGGTATTGGTAAACGCATATATCTCAATGGGTAAACCATTGGCGTCCGGTGCCAGCTGGCGCACCATCAGGGTCATATCTTTACGAATACGCGGATGGTTGCGAAGATATTCATTCAGGTACGCGCGGAATGTACCAATATTGGTCATTTTGCGCAGATTTAATACCGATTCCCCTTCACCATTTTCCTGATTCCAGAGATGAATTTCTTCGTGACGCGCCGCCATATAGGGCTTCAACAGTTTCGCCTGAATTAAACGCTGCTGCTCGTGCTCATCAAGAAAATGAATGCTGGTGGTATCAATGCTCAGGCTGCGCTTAATTCGGCGACCGCCGGAGGCTGACATGCCGCTCCAGTTTTTAAAGGAGTCCGATACCAGTGCCCAGGTAGGAATGGTGCTGATGGTGTTATCCCAGTTGCGCACTTTCACGGTGGTCAGGCCGATATCCGTCACCGCGCCATCCGCGCCGTATTTCGGCATCTCCAGCCAGTCGCCGAGCTTGAGCATGTCGTTCGCCGAGAGCTGAATACCGGCGACCAGGCCCAGAATCGGATCTTTAAAGACCAACATCAGTACCGCAGCCATCGCACCAAGACCGCTGATCAGAATCGCCGGAGACTGACCGATCAGCAGGGAGATCATCAGAATGCCGACGAGAATCGCACTCACTAATTTCACGCCCTGGAATATTCCTTTGAGCGGAAGCTGAGAGGCGGTTGCCAGCTTTTGCGACAAATTGAAGATCACATCTAATAACGAGAAGAAGGAGAGAAGGGCATAAACCATGACCCACAGTCGGGCGCAGGTGGTTAATATTTCAGCCGCTTCGCTGCCTTTTTGTAACCACAGCGCCGCCTGAACGTTGACGATTATCCCCTGAAGGGTAAAGGCCAGGCGGTGAAATAACTTATTCTGGGTAATGATTTGCAGCCACAAATGTGAGCTGGCCTGCGCCCGTTTTTCAAACAGACGCAGCACCACTTTGTGCAATATCAGATGGACAATAACGGCGGTGAGTAAAATGATGCCAAAGATTAACACCAGCGAAGTGGTGTGATTAATTTCAATTCCAAGCTCTTCAACCTGAGCAATTAATTCCTGCATAACGTCTCCTGAATATCCTCCTTTTATCATGACGGCTGCGTGTTTATTATGCAACCCGCGACGCTATGCAGGTGTTGTTATGACGCGGCAGGCAGCGGGCCGGCCTCCAGGCGGTGGCGCAACCACAGGGCAATGCCGCCAAGCGCCAGCATCATCACCACTTCAATACTCAGAAAACCGATCATCGCCTGCGGGTAATGGCCGCCGTTATGACGCGCAAAGGTCAGGAACAGGGTGCCAAGAATGGCGGGGCCGAGACCGAGTGTGGCCTGTTGCAGCGTGCTCAAGATTGCGCTTCCCGCGCCCGCGTCGCAGCTGCTGATATCGCGCATCCCAATCCGGTAAAAACTGTTGACGATCAGCGCCTGACCATAGCCAATCAGGATTGTGGCAGGGGCCAGCGTCAGCGCCGTATTTGCCTGGCCGAAGCGCCAGAAGGTGGCGATCAACAGCAGCAGGCCCGCGATCTGTACCGTCAGGCCGGTCATCAGAATGCGCCCCATGCTGTAGCGGGCAATCAGTTTTGGCGCGTACCAGGCGGAGACAAAATAGGCCACGCCGAGGGCGATAAAGCTATTTCCCGACTGCCACGGCGCCATCCCCAGCCCGGCCTGCATGGTCAGTGCCATGCAGAACATAAAGCCTGACCAGGCGCTGAAAAACAGCAGGGCGATCACCATCCCAAAGCGGATGCTGGTGAGTTTCAGTAAACGCGGGGGCAGCAGGGGATGTTCGCCGCGCTGCTGCTTACGCAACGCGCTGGCGCGCATCCACAGCATCAGCGGAACCACCGCGATCAGCGCCAGCTGCAACACCAGCGGCCAGTGGAGTTCCGGCCCGAGCGCCATCGGGAACAGCAGGCAGCACAGGATCACTGCCAGCAGGGTGGTTCCCTGCCAGTCGATGCGCGACGGCGTTTCGCGGCGAGTTTCCGGCACGTAGCGACGGCTCAGGGCCAGCACCAGCAGGCAAATCGGCACGTTGATAAAGAACGCGTTTCGCCAGCCCAGCCCGGCGATATCCGCCGACACCAGCCAGCCGCCGCCCATCTGGCCGACGATAAACGCAATTCCGCCGATGCCGCCAAACAGACTGATGGCTTTGGCGTGGGCCGTGCCTTTCAGGGTGACGTGCAGCGTGGCGAGGATCTGCGGCACGATCAGCGCCGCACCAGCGCCCTGCAATACGCGAGCGCCCAGCAGTTGCTCCACGCTTCCCGCCATGCCGCACAGCAGCGATGCCGCGCCAAAGGCGGCCACGCCCCACATAAACAGACGGCGGCGGCCAAGGTTATCGCCGAGCTTACTGCCCAGCGCGAGACAGACGGCGAAGGCCACGCCGTACAGTGCCACAATCAGCTCCAGCTCGGTGGCCGTGGCGTGCAGTGAGTGGGTGATCGAATCCAGCGCCACGTTGGTGATTGAGGTATCAATCAGCGGCAGCATCTGGCCTGTAAGCAGCAATATCAGGCCTGCGCGACCCGGTGAAACAACAGACGTATTCATGGTGACTCCATTGCGTCATTCAGCAGATGGACGTAGCATCGGTGATAATAAAAACGGGTACCAGTTCTTGCTTATACTGGTACTGGCACTACCACGCAGGTGGCCTTATGACGCTGATGACCGAACCCACTTCCTCTTTGCAGGACGACAACCGCAAGCAGCTTGGGGCCTTTTTACGCGCGCGCCGCGAAAGCCTCGATCCCCAGCGGCTGGGCCTGCCGCGCAGCGGTCGGCGCCGCACGCCGGGGTTGCGTCGCGAAGAGGTGGCGATGCTGGCGGATGTGGGGGTGACCTGGTACACCTGGCTTGAGCAGGGCAGGGACGTCAATCCCTCCAGCGCCGTCATGGTGGCGGTGGCGAAAGCCCTGCAGTGCACCGCCACGGAAACGCGCCATCTGTTTGTGCTGGCGGGGCTGCCGCCGGGCGAAGCGCCGCAGCAGACCGTGTGTGAGGGGATCAGCGAAGGCACGCGGCGTCTGCTGGATACGCTGATGCCGAAACCGGCCAGCATTCAGAAGCCGAACTTCGACATCGTGGCGTGGAACGACAGTTTTGGCCATCTGATGGGAGTGGATTTCAACGCCATTCCGCCGGAAGATCGTAACTGCATCTACCTCTTTCTCACCCATCCGGCGTGGCGCAGTCGACTCGGCAAACGCGATGACGTGTTGCCGATTTTCGTCTCCTACTTCCGCGCGGCAATGGCCGAGCATCGCGGCGAACCGCAGTGGGAAGCGCAGCTGGCGCGCTTCTTTGCCGTCTCCGCAGAGTTCGAGGCCCTGTGGCACCAGCGCTATGACGTGCGCGGCGTGGAAAATCAGCTGAAACTCTTTAGCCATCCGCAGCTGGGGGATTTTCAGCTTCAGCAGATGTACTGGTACTCCGCTCCGCGCAACGGCTCGCGGCTGCTGGTTTATCTCCCGGTGGACGACGCGGGCGAACATGCGCTCACGTGGCTGGCGGAACAGGCTGTTATACTCAACTAAATTTCACTCATTCAGGGACAGAACATGAACGTGACTCGCAAACAGGAACGCCTGCTGCGTCGGGCGCTCGTCGAATGGGAGCAGGAGGGCGCGCTCAGTGCCGATGAACACCAGCGGCTGGCGGGCACCCTCAAACGCGTGGCGATGGACTGGCAGCGACTCAGCCGTTACGCCTTCTGGACCGCACTGGCCTGCGTGATGATCGCCTTCGCCAGCCTGTTTGCTGACAGCGAGCTGATGGAACGTATCATCGCCTTTTTCTCCTTCTCTTTCGTTGCCCGCATCGGGCTGCCCGCCGTGCTGGCGGTGGCCTTTTATCTCTGGGGATTCAGCCGCCAGCGGCGAGAAACCCAGTGGCACTACAGCACGGAAGCAATTCTGTTTCTCGGCGTTCTCTTCACCGCCATTGCGCTCTGGCAGCTGGGCGAGCGGCTGGATAACGGCAGCGGGCATATCGCGCCGCTGTTCCTTGCGGGCTGCGTGGTTTACGGGCTGGTGGGCTTCTTTGGGCGCTCGGGGCTGGTGTGGCTCTTTTTCCTGCTGTCGCTCGGCAACTGGTTTGGGGCTGAAACCGGGTATATGTCTGGCTGGGGGGCCTACTGGCTGGGGATGAACTACCCGGTGCGGTTTATCTTCTTCGGCGGGGCGCTGCTGGCGCTGTGCTGGCTGCTGCGGGCGATGTTAATCAAACGTCACCTGTACACCACCAGTAAAGCGATGGGGCTGACGTACCTGTTTGTGGCCCTGTGGATCATGTCGATTTTTGGTAATTACGATATCGACAGCTGGTATGGCGTTACTCGCGCCGCGCTGCTGCCGTGGGCACTGCTTTTCGCCGTGGCCGCCATTGTCTGTATCTATATCAGCCTGAAAACCGACGACGGCATGCTGCGCGGTTTCGGCCTGACGTTTCTCGCCATCAACCTCTATACCCGCTATTTCGAATACTTCTGGGACGGGATGAATAAAGTGATTTTCTTCCTGATTCTGGCGGCGTCGCTGGCAGTGATTGGGCGTTATGCGGAGAGAATTTGGCACGCCGGAAACCAGCGTGCCCATGTCGATTAGCACTCAGTAATAATCGTGCTCAACGGCAGACGAGATTTTGGCAGAGCGGCGTTGAAATCTTCCACGCTGTGGTGGCCGACCGGCACAACGACCAGGCTGGTGAAGCCCTGCGCTTTCAGGCCGAACTCTTCGTCGAGGATGGCGGCGTCGAAACCTTCAATCGGCACCGCGTCCAGACCCAGCGCACCCACGCCCAGCAGGAAGTTACCGACGTTTAGGTAAACCTGTTTGGCCATCCACTGATCGTCATCTTTTAGATCGACGCGATGCATGTCGGCAAAGTAGCAGCGGCCCTTGTGGTTTGCGGCTTTCGCTTCTGGGGTCGCAAAACGCCCGTCGGCTTCTTCCTGATCCACGACGCGCTCCAGCCACGCATCGTCCATCGCGGTTTTTGCGCAGAAGACGACGACGTGGGACGCATCCAGCATTTTACGCTCGTTGAACACGTAAGTGCCTGCCGCTGATTTTGCCACGCGCGCTTTGCCCTCTTCGGTGCTGGCGACGATGAAATGCCACGGCTGTGAGTTGGTGCTGGACGGGCTGAACTGCAGCAGCGTTTTGATTTGTTCTGCCTGTTCTGCGGTCAACTTTTTGGTGGGATCAAATGCCTTGGTCGAGTGACGCTTCAGGGCAACTGAAATGATATCCATAACAACTCCTGGTCAATAAATTCGCCGTCTGCGGGCGAGAAAAGAGAGCAGATTACAAGGACTCACGGGAAAAGATAAGTGCCAGATATGCGCTTATACTGTTCGTCTGACATGAACAATCAGGCAGGGCGAATGCGCTTCTGATCTTTTATCGGCAGCTTATCTACCACCAGATTCCACGAGTCGAGAACCAAATCCGCCACCAGTTCTGGCGTGATATCGTCGGCTTCGTAGAGGGAGATCCAGTGCTTTTTGTTCAGATGATAGCCGGGTTCGATGCCGCGATAGATCTGCTGGTTGAGCAGTGATTTCTCCGGATCGGATTTCAGGCTGACATGCGCCCGCCCGTGGGCGACTGCCATCAGCATGAAGATCTTCCCGTTGATCTTAAACACGTCATATTCCGGGCCAAAGGGCCAGCAGTGCTCGGTAAAGGGCAATTCCAGCGCGACGCGTTTGGCGCAGGCCTGCAGGGATTTACTGTCCATTCACATCCTCGATGGCGAGCGCGCGCCACATGGATTCAAAGCCAAGGGATTTAAAATCACTCGCGCGGGACGGGTCGCGGGTGGCGAATTCCATCGTCGTTTCGGCAAGCGATAGGAAAATCGCATCGCCGAAGGTGCGAAACTCATCGGACATAAACACCTGGCGCACGGAGCGACGGCACAGCTCGTGCAGTTCCGGGAACATCTCATGCACCGCCTGTTCCGTTTCGGCGTTGATCTTTTCACTCACGCCGAGCTGGCGGATAGCGCCGTGGGCGACAGGGTTGCGAATCCCCCAGTCCACATAGCTGTTCCAGATATTGCGGGTATGTTCTTTCGGAGTGTTAATGGCGCGGTCCAGGTTTGCCAGCATGGTCTGGCAAAGATCCTGTTTCAGGTGCAGATAGAGGGCATTCAGCAGGTCGTCTTTAGTAGCAAAATAGCGAAACAGCGTGCCTTCAGCGACGCCCGCGTTACGGGCGATAAGCGCCGTCGATGCAGCAATCCCTGACTGCGCAAATGCAGCGGTTGCTGCCTCCAGTAACGCCTGTCTTTTATCTTCACTCTTCGGACGTGCCACTAAAATTCCCCTCCTGTCAATGTGTAAAACCCTGATTGAAACATGCTCTTTGCCACGCTGCAACGCGGAATGTCAAAGATCGAAAACGTCTTGACGACTTTATCATCATATCTATAATGAGTGCTTACTCACTCATAATCAAGTTCAACCCGCGCAAACCAACGGAAGGGGGCGCGTATTCGGGTCAGGATATGAAAAAGCCTCTTCTTCTTAGCGTGGTGTTTGTCATGATTATTGCTTCAGCGGCGAGTTTGCCGTTTGTGTTAAATGCCGGATTCGGTCAGCCGCCGCAGGGCGCACAGCTCAGTGAAGTGGAGGCCTCGCCACACTACCGCGACGGACAGTTCCACAATACGCTGCCGACGCCGGGCTACAACGGCGACAAAAATATGCTGGTGGCGATGTGGGAATTTCTGGTCAGCAAAACGGAAAACGCCCGTCCCGCTCAGCCGTTGCCGCTGGTGAAAACCGATCTGGCGGCGATTCCGCTGGAGCAGGAGACCCTGGTCTGGCTCGGGCATTCGTCGTGGTATCTGCAGCTGGCGGGCAAACGCATTCTGATTGATCCGGTCTTCAGCAGCTACGCCGCGCCGTTTTCGTTCCTCAACAAAGCCTTTGCCGGGGAATATCCGTGGCGCGCGGAAACGATGCCTGAGATCGACCTGCTGATCATCTCGCACGATCACTACGACCACCTTGATTACGCCACCATCAAGGCGCTGATGCCGAAGGTGAAGCGTGTGGTCACGCCGCTCGGCGTCGGGTCACATCTGCGCTACTGGGGAATGGACCCACAGATTATCGAAGAGCGCGACTGGAATCAGTCGGTGCGTATTAGCGATGAACTGACGGTACACGTGCTGCCCGCACGCCATTTCTCTGGTCGAGGGCTCAAACGCAATCAAACCCTGTGGGGCAGTTTTATGTTCGTCACGCCTGAGCAAAAGGTCTACTACAGCGGCGATTCTGGATACGGCCCGCACTTTAAAGCCATTGGTGAGCAGTTCGGCGAGGTCGATCTGGCGATCATGGAAAACGGACAGTACGACCAGGACTGGAAGTACATTCACATGTTGCCGGAAGAGACCGCGCAGGCCGCCGCCGATATCAACGCTAAAGCGGTGGTGCCGGGCCATTACGGACGCTTTGTGCTGGCAAAACACAGCTGGAACGACCCGGTAATTCAGCTGACGCGCGCAAGCCTGGATAAAAAGTATCGTCTGCTGACGCCGGAGCTGGGCGAGCCGGTCAGGGTGAATGATACGACGCAGCAATTTCGTGAGTGGTGGGAATAATGTTTAACCGACAAGCAGTAGAGGGGGAGAGCAGCATGACTATTTCCGCTCAGGTCATCGACACCATCGTTGAGTGGATCGACGACAATCTACATCAGCCGCTGCGCATTGAGGAGATCGCCCGTCACGCGGGGTACTCCAAATGGCATTTGCAGCGGTTGTTTATGCAGTACAAGGGTGAAAGCCTGGGGCGGTACATTCGCGAGCGCAAACTGCTGCTGGCAGCGCGGGATCTGCGCGAGTCCGACGAACGGGTGTATGACATCTGTCTGCGCTACGGGTTTGATTCCCAGCAGACATTTACGCGGATTTTTACCCGCACCTTTAATCAGCCGCCGGGTGCGTACCGCAAAGAGAATCACAGCCGCACGCATTAAAAGACGTGTGCGTTTGTATGCCGGGTGCGACGGTGCCGCCACCCGGCAATCGCTCACTACCAGCGATAATTCACCGTCGCCGTTACCGTACGACCAATCCCGTAGAAACACGCCGTATCGCTGGCGCAGGACGCCACATACTTGGTATCCGCCACGTTATTGACGTTGAACTGCACGCTGGCCCCTTTCAGGCTGCTGTTCAGCTCGCCCAGCTCATAGCTCATCATCGCGTCATACAGATCCACCGAGGCCACTTTGAAGGTGTTTTTCGCATCGCCATAGCTGGTGCCGATATAGCGCATCCCCACGCCCGCCGTCAGGCTTTTCAGCGCCCCGCCAGGCACGGTGTAGCTGGCGAAGGCCGACGCCATGTGCGCCGGAATACGCGCCGGGGTTTTGCCTTCGGTGCCTGCCACCGTGGTGCTCTGCGTGTCCGCATCGGTGTAGGTATACGACCCGATGAGGTTGATGCTCTCCATCAGCGTTGAGTGGATCTCGGCCTCCACCCCTTTGGAGCGCACTTCGCCCGCGTTTTCGAACCAGCCCTGGGCGCTGTTGTATGTCGCCACGTTGCTCTGGGTCAGATCGTACAGCGCCAGGGTCATCAGCGTGGAGTCGACCGGCTGATACTTCAGGCCGATTTCCGTCTGCTTGCCGGTCGTCGGTTTAAACGGTGCCACGCCCGGTGCACGGTTGGTTTGCAGGCTCGGCTCGAAGGAGGTGCTGTAGCTGACGTACGGCGAGAGACCAAAGTCGAACGCATACAGCAGCCCGGTGCGCCAGGTGAACTTGTTATCGTTCTGCTGGGTCGGCGCGCCGCCGGTGAAATCGGTGGTCCGCACTTCGGTCCAGTCGTAACGCCCGGACACCAGCCACTCCCAGTTATTCCAGCTCAGCTGATCCTGCAAATAGACGCCCATCTGGTCGAGGTTTTGCTGCTCGTCCGTCGCGGTGCTGAACGTGCTCTCATCGACGTTGATGCCATATACCGGCTTCGTCCAGTCGAGGTCATACTGTTTGCCCATCCCGCGTTCCAGCAACTGCTTATCTTTGCTGGTTTTGTAGTCCAGCCCGCCGAGCAGGGTGTGGCTCACATCGCCGGTAGTGAACAGGGATTCCAGCTGGTTATCGAGACCAAACTCGTTGGTGGTGCGCTCTTCATGCTGGGCGCGGCGGGTCAGCACCGTGCTGTCTGCCGCGCTGTTGGCGTACACCAGATAGCGATATTTCTGCTTGATCGAGGCGTAGCGGGCGTTCTGGCGGAAGGTGAGGTTATCGGCGAACTGATGTTCCAGCTCGTAGCCGATCATCGTCTGCTCGCGCCAGGACTGGTTGTAATCCGGATCGCTGACGTTAAAGTCGCGCGGAATGTAGCGCCCGTTGGCGCTGGTCACCGTGCCATAAGCGGGCAGGAAGTTGCGATAGCCCGCGTCAGGATCTTTCTGGTAGCTGGTCAGCAGGGTAAAGCGCGTCTGATCGTTAGGGTACCAGGTGATCGCCGGGGCAATCGCCATCCGCGTCTCTTTGTAATCCTCCACCTGGTTATGCTGCGTGCGGGCTATCCCGTTCACGCGATACAGCACGCGCCCATCGTCGGTGAGTGGGCCACCGAAATCAAACGCCCCTTCGGCGAGATCGTGATTGCCGGTGCGGAACTGCACGTTGTGGACAGGCTCACTGGTCGGACGCTTGCTGGTCATGCTGATCAGTCCGCCTGGGTTGACCTGACCAAACAGCACTGAGGCCGGGCCGCGCACCAGCTCGACGCGCTCCAGCAGCCACGGATCCATGGTGCCGGTTTGCGAGGAGGCCGTCGCGCCGTAGCTCAGCCCGTCGAGGAATTTCGGCACGTAGCTGAAGCCGCGCACGAACACTTCATCGTTACGGTTGGACGAGCCGCGGTATTCCGTAAACACCCCGGCGGAGTAGCGCAGGGCCTGTGACACGGACGTGACATCCAGCTGCTCCATCTGATCGCGCGTAATGACGGAAACCGACTGCGGCGTTTTCACAATATCGGCACTGGTTTTGGTCGCCGAAAGGGTTTTCGTCGCCACGATCCCCTTCACCGGAGCGGTCGGCTCCTGGCTGACACTCTGCGTGACCAGAAGCGTTTCTTCATTTGTTTCTGCCTGAGCCGCCACGCTGACGCTGGCCAGACTCAGCAACCAGAGTTGCATTATCTTATTATTTTTAAACATTTTTATTAAAATCCCTTAATTGCTATCGCCATAAAAACACCCTAATAACGGCTCAGATGATATTGCAAATTATTACCATTTGCATTAGCGTTGCTAGCAAATTTTGCAGGGGAACGAGTCGGTATGAAAAGGGCGTGGAGTGGGTTGCTGTTAGGGATAAGTACGCTGCCAGCACTGGCGGCAACGTGCGAGCATCCTTCCATTCAGGGGGAACAGAAAGGGAAATTCGATGCCAGCGGCGAGGTCTGTTTCGTCCTGCCCGCGCTCGATGAAAACTACGTTTCCGCGACGCTGAGCGGTGTAACCGATGCCAGGCTGCTGGACGGGCAAAACCGCCGTATTCGCACGCTGATTGAAAAGGGTCCCAGCGATGGCGAGCACTCACTGCTGTTTGCGCTGCCGGTGCAGCAGAGCACGTCTCTGGTGCTGCACGGGGAAGAGGGCAAGCCGTGGCGCTTTACGTGGCGGATGAAAGAGACGTCGCCACTCCCGCGCACGCAGATGCTCGAGCCAGAAAGCCCGACGCTGCAAACGCTGGCTAAAACGGTTGCTGCCGGTGGAGATACGCATGCGTTCTGGCAGGCGCAAATTCGGCAGGGAACGCCGATGGTGGAGCCGGTCGATGCCAGCCACAAGCGCGTGACGTTCTTATGGCGCGGCGCGCGGGATAACGTTTTTCTTCTCGGGTCGCCCGCAGGCGATCACGATCCGCTGTTTCGTCTTGGCAAAACCGACGTCTGGTTCCGCAGCTACGTGGTGCCGGCGGATACGATCATGCAGTACAAACTGGCACCGGACGTGCCGCGCGTGGAGGGCAGCGCACGCGATCAGCGCCGCGCCATTCTGGTGAGCGCGCAGGCCGATCCGCTCAATCCACAAACTTACGGCGATCAGCAGGCCGATCGCTGGAATCGCTATTCGCTGCTCGATCTCAGCCCCGCGCGCTACTGTTCTGCGCAGGCCGCCGCGCAGCCGCTTACCCATGGCTCGCTGACGCGCCAGCCGTTTACCAGTCATATCCTCGGTAACGCGCGGGAAGTGATGATTTACAAACCGCGCGGCGCACAGCCCGCACGCTGGACGCTGATCCTGTTCGACGGGCAGATTTACCAGGATGAGTACCATTTTGCCAATGTGCTCGACGGACTGATCGCCCGCCATCACCTGCCGCCGATCAACGTGGTGTTTATTGATAGCCTCGATCACGCCCGTCGCGGTAAAGAGCTGCCGCCGAATCCGAATTACGCCGATTTTATGGCGCAGGAGCTGCTGCCGTGGCTGCGCGGGCAGGGGATTGCGCTGCAACGGCAAAAGACGGTGCTGGGGGGATCAAGCTATGGCGGAATTGCGTCGTCCTGGGTGGCGCTGCGCTATCCGTATCTGTTCGGCAATGTGCTGAGTTTGTCGGGGTCGTACTGGTGGGCACCGAAAGAGGACGCGCCGGGCTGGCTCACGCGTCAGTATCAGCAGTCGCCAACGTATCCGATTCGCTTCTGGCTGCAGGCCGGGCGCTTCGAAACCTCCGGACCGGGCGGCGGGATCTATCGCAATACGGAAAAGTTTGAGCAGGTATTACGCGAGAAAGGCTATCGCGTGAGCTTCCATCCGTGGTCCAGCGGCCACGATTACGCGGCCTGGTGCGAAGCGCTGATCCACGGAATGCGCGATTTCACGGGGCTACGCGGTCAGTGAAAACCAGCGGCGCCAGATGAAACGCAGGACGAAAAATTCGATGGCGCCGAGCAGGATAAACCACAGACAGAACACCAGAGTGTAGAGCTGGTTCAGATCCATCAGATGAAACAGAGCGACCAGTTTCTGCGCCAGCGCCAGTCCGAATGATGGCGCGGGAAGCAGCAGGCAGGAGAGCAGCGCCATCAGCAAAATGCCTCCTGCCGTTAACAGCGATTCTAACGGGTGTTTCATATCAATGTTAATTGTCAGTTAAAAAAGTTATTGTCCGGCATCCTGCAACGTAAAGCAATATCATCCCGAAATTCACTTTCCTGATAAAAATAGAATAATTATTCCGGGAATATTCCTGATTTAATTAAACCTCGAATGAATGAATTCAATTATTCTGTGGTTATGTAAATAACTGTCATCATCAGGTGAATAATTTTACAAACGTATATGTGCTGTATCCAATTAACGTCGCAATAACAATGGCAACAACTATGTACAAAGCCAGGCGGCGCCCGCGATAAATCCCAAACATGCTCTCTCCTCGTTTAGATTGCGTTTAGAAATATTTTGTAAAAATCATCTCATCGAAATATTGAATGTGTGTTTTGAATAAGCCGGCGCTAATTATATTGCGGCAGAACAATTTACACCGCAAGAATTAACGCCATAAAAAATGAATTTAATAAAGCCAGAAAGGAATTCAGGCTTCCGTCCACCGGATATTGAAGGAATTGCATCAATGACCAAAAAGACTCACTCCCAGAATCGGCCATACCAGCAGACCATCGAGCAGGTACTGGCGCAAAAAAAGAGCCACGCCAACGGACTGGACCGTGCAGAAGCCCAGGCGCGTTTGCAGCAATATGGCCCAAATGCCCTGCCTGAGAAAAAAGGCAAACCGGCCTGGTTGCGTTTTCTCGCCCATTTTAATGACGTCCTGATTTATGTTCTTCTGGCCGCCGCCGTATTAACCGCTGTGATGGGTCACTGGGTGGACACGCTGGTGATTCTGGGCGTGGCGGTAATCAATGCCTTAATTGGTCATGTGCAGGAAAGTAATGCGGAGAAATCGCTGCAAAGTATTCGCAATATGCTCTCCAGCGATGCGCGTGTTATTCGTAACGGCGTCCATGAGACCATTCCAACCACGGATATTGTGCCGGGCGATATTATTGTCCTGCGCGCCGGGGATCGTATTCCGGCGGATATGCGTCTGATCGAGGCGCATAATTTACGCGTCGAAGAGGCGATTCTGACGGGTGAATCGACGGTAGTAGATAAACATACTCATCCGTTGCAGGGCGACTTATCGCTGGGTGACCGCACGAACCTGGTGTTCTCCGGCACCACCGTAAGCGCAGGTGGCGGTGTGGGCGTGGTTATCGCCACCGGCCAGGATACCGAGCTTGGTCACATCAACCAGATGATGGCCGGAATTGAAAAGCACCGTACGCCGCTGCTGGTGCAGATGGACAAGCTCGGCAAAGCGATCTTCGCCATTATTCTGGCGATGATGGCGGCGCTGTTTGTCTTCAGCCTGGTGTTCCGCGACATCCCAATGGGCGAGCTGCTGCTCTCTCTGATTAGCCTGGCGGTGGCCTCTGTACCGGAAGGTCTGCCAGCGATTATCTCGATTATCCTGTCGCTCGGCGTTCAGGCGATGGCGCGCAAAAAGGCGATTATTCGCAAGCTGCCAACCGTTGAAACCCTGGGGGCGATGACCGTGGTCTGCTCGGATAAAACCGGCACCCTGACCATGAACGAAATGACCGTTAAAGCAATTATCACCGCCGACTGCTGCTACCGCGTGGAAGGCAACAGCTACGAGCCAGTGGGCAACATCTATCTGGACGGCAGCAACGAGCCGGTGCACGTTCAGCAGGGCACGGTGCTGGAGCACTATCTGCGCACCATCGACCTGTGCAACGACAGCCAGATTATTCAGGACGAGCGCGGCCTGTGGGGTATCACCGGTGGGCCGACGGAAGGGGCGCTGAAAGTGCTGGCCGCCAAAGCCAATCTTGCGCCGGTCGTCACCAGCCTGATTAACAAAATTCCGTTCGACTCGCAGTACAAGTACATGAGCACCCACTACCAGATTGGCAGTGAGGAGCAGATCCTGGTCACCGGCGCGCCGGACGTGATTTTCGCCCTGTGCGACCAGCAGCAGACTCGCCACGGTGTCGACGCGTTTGACCGCGCCTGGTGGGAAACCGAGATGGAGCGTTATGCCAGCCAGGGGCTGCGCATGGTAGCTGCCGCGTACAAACCGGCGGCGGCCGACCAGCAGGGGCTGAGCCACGATGACCTGAACAACGGGCTGATTTTCCTCGGCATCGCCGGGATGATGGACCCGCCGCGTCCGGAGGCTATCGATGCCATCCACGCCTGTCAGCAGGCCGGTATCCGCGTGAAGATGATCACCGGCGACCACCCGCAGACCGCAATGAGCATCGGGCAGATGCTGGGGATCACCAACAGCGCGCAGGCTGTCACCGGCTATCAGCTGGAGAAGATGGACGACGCCGAGCTGGCGGATGCGGCGGTGGAGTACGACATCTTTGCGCGTACCAGCCCGGAGCATAAGCTGCGCCTGGTGAAAGCCCTGCAGGAGAAAGGTGAAATCGTCGGGATGACCGGCGACGGAGTGAACGATGCGCCCGCGCTGCGTCAGGCGGATGTCGGGATCGCCATGGGCATCAAAGGCACGGAAGTGACCAAAGAAGCCGCCGATATGGTTCTGACGGACGACAACTTCGCCACCATCGCCAGCTCGGTAAAAGAGGGGCGTCGCGTCTACGATAACCTGAAGAAAACGATTCTGTTCATTATGCCAACCAACCTGGCGCAGGGTCTGCTGATTGTGATTGCCCTGCTGGCGGGGAACATTATTCCGCTGACGCCGGTGCTGATTCTGTGGATGAACATGGCGACCTCCGCCACGCTCTCCTTCGGCCTGGCCTTTGAAGCCGCCGAGCGCAACATCATGAAGCGTCCGCCGCGTCAGACCGGTCAGCACGTGATGGATGCCTTCGCCGTCTGGCGCGTGGCCTTCGTCGGCACCATGATTGCGATTGCTGCCTTTGCGCTGGAAGCCTGGCTTGCGCCGCGCGGCCACAGCGCCGAGTTCATCCGCACCGTGCTGCTGCAGATGCTGGTGTGTGCGCAGTGGGTGTACATGATTAACTGCCGCAACAGCGATGGTTTCTCTCTGAACCGCGGTCTGCTGGCGAACAAAGGGATTTGGCTGGTAACGGGTGTGCTGTTCCTGCTGCAGCTGGCGATTATCTACCTGCCATTTATGCAGATGCTGTTCGGCACCGAAGCCCTGCCGCTGCGCTACTGGGGTGTTACCCTGGCGCTGGCTGGCGTGATGTTCTTCATCGTCGAAATTGAGAAGCGACTGACCCGCAGGTTCCGTAAGGCTGCATAACTTTTTGCCCTCACCCTCATCCTGACCTTCTCCACTGGAGCAGGCCAGGGTGAGGGAGACAATCACCTGAGGACTTCCCCATGAAATCCACCTTCCTGCGCACCGCTCTGGCGGTCGCACTTCTTTCCTGCACCCTGCAAACCGCTCTTGCCGCCGCCATTCCGGTGCGCGTCGCCAGCGTCGAGCAGACCACCCACGCCGCTGAGCGCCAGATCCCTGGCCGCATTGAGGCGATCCATACGGTAGAGCTGCGGGCGCGCACGGAAGGGGCGATTGCCAAAATCCATTTCCGCGACGGGCAGTACGTCAAACAGGGCGATCTGCTGTTCGAACTCGACGACGCGGAGCCGCGTGCGGCGGTGCGTCTGGCGCAGGCGGAAGTGAAAAGTGCCGAAGCCACCCTGCGCCAGGCGCAGCAGCAACTCACGCGTTTTCAAAGCCTGAAAACCGGCAACGCTATCAGCCGTAATGACGTCGACAATGCGCAGATGCAGCGCGACGTGGCCCGCGCGGCGCTGGAGCAGGCCAATGCCCGTCTCGAGGCGCGAAACGTCACCCTCGGTTTCACGCGGATAGTCTCACCCATCAACGGGCGTATGGGCCACAGCCGCTTCCATGTCGGCAGCGTAGTGAATCCATCGAGCGGCCCGCTGGTGGAGGTGGTGCAGCTTGACCCCATCCGCATTGCCTTCGCCCTGGAAGAGGGGGCATTTGCCGCGAAAGCCGGGCAGCATGCGGATATCACGGCGCTGAAACAGGCCTGGCTGGCGCAGATTCAGAACGGCGAGCAGCGTGAAAACGGCACCCTGACCTCGGTGGATAACCGTATCGATCCGCGCACCGCCAGCGTAATGCTGCGCGCCGAATTCGCCAATCCGCAGCACCGCCTGCTGCCGGGGGGCAACGTGAATGTCTGGCTGCGACCGCAGAGCGAGCAGGATTCGCTGGTGATCCCGGCGGCTGCGGTACAACAAAATGGCGACGGATTTTTCACCTGGGTAGTGAATGCCGACGGAAACGCTGAAAAACGCGCGCTCACGCTCGGCGGACAAATGGGCCAGCAGTTCACCGTGCAAAGCGGTGTTGAGGCGAATGAGCGCGTGGTCACCGACGGCGCGCCGCGACTGCAGCCCGGTGCTGCTGTCCAGATTCTGAATTAAGGAGCCACCATGCTGACGTTGTTTATCAAACGCCCGCGCTTTGCGATGGTGATTGCGCTGGTGATCACCTTGCTCGGGGCCATCGCCCTGAGGCTGATTCCGGTGGAGCAGTACCCGCAGATCACGCCGCCGGTGGTGAATGTGAGCGCCAGCTGGCCGGGTGCCAGCGCGGCAGATGTGGCAGAAGCCATCGCCACGCCGCTGGAAACCCAGCTTAACGGCGTGGATCACATGCTGTACATGGAATCGACCAGCTCCGATGAAGGCGCCTACAGCCTGAACATCACCTTTGCCGCAGGCACCGACCCGGATCTGGCGGCGATTGACGTGCAAAACCGCGTGGCGCAGGCTTTGGCGCAGTTGCCCGCTGAGGCGCAGCAAAACGGCGTCCAGGTGCGAAAACGCGCCACCAACCTGATGATGGGGGTAAGTCTTTACTCACCGGAAGGTACCCATTCGCCACTGTTTGTGAGCAACTACGCCAGCACTCAGGTGCGCGAAGCACTGGCACGCCTGCCGGGCGTCGGGCAGGTCCAGCTGTTTGGCGCGCGCGACTACAGCATGCGCATCTGGCTGCGTCCGGATCGTATGAACGCTCTCAACGTCACCACGGATGATGTGGCCCAGGCGCTGCACGAGCAGAACGTGCAGGGCGCGGCAGGCCAGGTGGGAACGCCGCCGGTCTTCAACGGGCAGCAGCAAACGCTCACTATCAACGGGCTGGGGCGTCTCAACGAAGCCGACGCCTTTGGCGATATCATTATTCGCGCCGGTGACATGGGGCAACTGGTGCGCCTGAAAGATGTGGCGACCATCGAGCTGGGATCGCGCAGTTACAGCTCTGGCGCGCAGCTGAACGGTCACGATTCTGCGTATTTAGGCATCTATCCGACGCCGTCGGCTAATGCCCTGCGCGTGGCCGAAGCGGTGCGCGGCGAGCTTGAGCGGCTCGCCACTCGCTTCCCGGCGGACCTGACCTGGGAAGTGAAGTTCGACACCACTGAGTTTGTGGCGGCGACCATCAAAGAGATTGGTGTCTCACTGGCCCTGACGCTGCTTGCCGTGGTGGTGGTGGTTTCCCTGTTTCTGCAAAGCTGGCGCGCGACGCTGATTGTGGTGCTGGCGATCCCGGTGTCGCTGATTGGCACCTTCGCGGTGCTCTACACGCTCGGCTATTCGGCGAACACCCTGAGTCTGTTCGCCATTATTCTGGCGCTCACCATGGTGGTGGATGACGCGATTGTGGTGGTCGAGAGCGTCGAAACGCTGATGGCGGAGGGGCAAAGCCGCACGGAGGCGACGGCCAACGCCCTGCGTCAGATTGCCGGGCCGGTGATCGCCACCACCCTGGTGCTGCTGGCGGTGTTCGTGCCGGTGGCGCTGCTGCCGGGAATTGTCGGCGAGCTGTATCGCCAGTTTGCGGTCACACTCTCCACCGCCGTAACCCTTTCAAGTATTGTGGCCCTGACGCTTACACCGGCGCTGTGCGCCTTATTGCTGCGCCCGCGCGTCGAACGTCCTGCGGCGATTTTCCGCGGCTTTAACCGGGCGCTGGATGCCACGCGGCAGGCTTACACCCGTCTGGTGGAGGTCTTTAACCGTCGCCCTGTGCTGGCACTGCTGGCGACCACCGGTGCGGCGGCCATCGTGGCGCTGAGTTTTACCGCCATGCCAAAAGGGTTCCTGCCGCAGGAAGATCAGGGCTACTTCTTCGCCAGCGTCCAGCTACCGGAGGCGGCATCCCTGGAGCGCACCGAAGCGGTGATGACGACGGCGCGCGAGCTGATTGCCGCCAATCCGGCGGTGGCGGATGTCATTCAGGTCTCGGGTTTTAATATTCTCAACGGCACCAGCGCCTCGAACGGCGGATTTATCTCGGTGATGCTGAAAGACTGGAGCGAGCGCCCGCCGCTCGACGAGGTGATGGGCGGGCTGCAACGTCAGCTGTTGGCCCTGCCGGAAGCGACTATCATGACCTTCGCGCCGCCGACGCTGCCGGGGCTGGGTAATGCCTCCGGGTTCGATCTGCGTATTCAGGCCCAGGCTGGGCAAAGCCCGGCGGAGCTGGAGCGCGTCACCCGCGAGGTGCTGGCGAAAGCCAACCAGCATCCGCAACTCACCCGCGTGTTTACCACCTGGAGCAGCAACGTACCGCAGCTGACCCTTGAGGTGGATCGCGAGCGCGCAGCACGTCTGGATGTGCCCGTGAGCCGCATCTTCAGCAGCCTGCAAACCGCCTTTGGCGGCACGCGCGCCGGGGATTTCAGCATTAATAATCGCGTTTACCATGTGGTGATGCAAAACGAGATGCAGTGGCGTGAGCGTGCGGAGCAGATCAGTGAGCTTTATGTGCGCAGCAATAACGGCGAGCGCGTGCGTCTGAGCAATCTGGTGACTATCACCCCGACCGTCGGTGCGCCGTTTGTGCAGCAGTACAACCAGTTCCCGTCGGTGTCGGTGAGCGGCTCAGCGGCGGCGGGCGTGAGCAGCAGCACGGCAATGGCGGCGATGGGCCAGTTGCTGAACGATACTCTGCCCGCCGGGTATGACTACGCGTGGAGCGGTATGTCGTATCAGGAGCAGCAGACGGGCAATCAGGCGATCTGGATTGTGCTGGCGGCGGTGGTGATGGCGTGGCTGTTCCTTGTGGCGCAGTACGAAAGCTGGACCTTGCCAGCAAGCGTGATGCTCTCGGTGCTGTTTGCCATCGGCGGCGCGCTGGTCTGGCTGTGGGTTGCGGGCTTTGCCAACGACGTGTACGTGCAGATTGGGCTGGTGTTGCTTATCGCCCTGGCGGCCAAAAACGCCATTCTGATCGTCGAGTTTGCCCGTGCGCGGCGCATCGACGGCATGGCGATTGTCGATGCCGCCCGCGAAGGGGCGTCGCGCCGCTTCCGCGCAGTCATGATGACCGCCGTGTCCTTTATTATCGGCGTACTGCCGATGATGCTGGCCTCCGGTGCGGGGGCGCAGAGCCGGCGCATCATCGGGACCACGGTGTTCAGCGGCATGCTGGTGGCGACCGTGGTCGGGATTGTCTTTATCCCGGCGCTGTTCGTGCTGTTCCAGCGTCTGCGCGAGTGGGGGCACTCACTTACGGGTGAGTAGTCCACAGCTCGCAGTGTTTTTGTACCAGCGAGGTCAGCGAACCGCCGTCGGCGATAAAATCCCGCATCCGCTGCGCCTCGCTTTTGCCCTGTTTTAACATCAGGGCAATTTCCGCAATCGCGCTTGTCGCGCCCACCTTATCGGCTGATGGCGCGACGCGCTCGAGCAGCCAGGCGATATCCTCGGCAATGGTTTTTTGTTCACCGCTGTTCACGTCGGTTAACATGCCATCCAGCCCATAGCGGCAGGCCTGAAAACGGTTGAAGTTATAGAGCAGGGCGTCCTGCGGCTGGTGCTTGTACGGACGTTCGGTTAGCAACCAGTGCGACGTCGCCTGAATCAGCCCGGCGATATTAATCGCGTGCGCCAGGGTCAGCGGTGTATCCATCACCCGCACCTCAACGGTGCCAAAATGCGGGCTGGGGCGGATGTCCCAGTGCAGATCTTTGATGCTGTCGATGGTGCTGGTATAGCTCAGGCGGCGAAACAGCCCTTCGAACTCCTGCCAGTTATTCACCCACGGCATTTTGCCGTTATCCGGAAACGCCGAGAAAATATTGAGCCGTGAGGAGGCGAATTGGGTATCGCTGCCCTGCATGTAAGGCGACGAGGCGGAGAGGGCAATAAAGTGCGGCACAAAGCGCGAAAGGCCATGCAGCAAGTAAATCGCCTCATCACCGTTCCGGCAGCCGACGTGAACATGCTGGCCGAAAACCGTCGCCTGCAAAATCAGGTAGCCAAACATCTCCAGCGTGCGGTTGTAGCGCTCGTCGTCGCACACCTCCTGACGCTGCCACTTCTGAAACGGATGCGTGCCGCCGCCGCAGATCTGAATATGCTGATCCGCCGCCGCGCGTAGGATCGCCTGTTGCATCGCGGAAAACTGCGCTGCCGCCTGATGAATGTCCTGGCACACGCCAGTGGCGATTTCGAGCATACTCTCGGTGATATCGTGTTTGACCTCACCGGCTTTGATATCGTTTTTTACGGCGGCAATCAGCGCCGAAGAGTCCTGGCTGAGATCGTACCCCGGCGGGTTCACCACCTGCAGTTCGAGTTCAATACCCAGCGTAAAAGGATCGGATACATGGAAGTCGGGTAGGGGCATGGCGTGCTCCGGTTGCGGGGATGAAATGAGTATAGACATCTCCTGCAAGCGGCGTGATTTGCGGCACTGATTAGGCCGATGCGGTGGCTATGCGTGAAATAGGGTAACCCGTAGCAGATGCCAGCGCGGCTACGCGTTTAAAAGACGGATTCCCATTTGGAGAGAGTGATTTGTAGAGCGATTCACGGGAAACCCCCGCGCGCTTCGCGACAGCAGTCATGCCTCCAGTGGCTTCAATAACGTGGCGTAGTGCCAGCATGAATGCCTCGTAACCCCCTTCTTCATCGATCTCAATTAATGCCTGGTGAAGATAGACAGGGGCAAATGCCGGATCGTCTTTCAGCAGTTGTACCATCGCATCATCGTGGAGAATGGATTTAGCCATTATTTCCTCTCATTACCTTGCTTTGTAGTCGTTAAGATAGATTAACGCAGTAGTAATATCGGCGTTTTGACTCTTCTTCGTCCCACACAACAACACCAGATTTACGCTGCCATCACTGGAGTCTGTTACATAACTAAAATACACCCGATACCCCGGCCCTTGAGCGATCCGCAACTCTGATATACCGTCGCGACACACTTTACAATCTCCGTAGTTGCCGGTTGCCATTCGGGCGATGCGTGTCGCTATCATGGCTTTGGCTATCGGGTCTTTGATACTGCGAAAGTACTCGTCAAAAGGGTTACGATCGTCAGCCGTTTTATAGTGCTTCACTATCGGCATGATTGTAGCCTGTGATTAACACTCATTTATTGTATCCTATAAGTTACGATTTACAAGATAAACGCCTTTACAGCAGATTCTATCTGCCCGGCACCTCGCGATAACATCATCAGTGTAATGGCGAGTAAAGCGATAACTACCTATTTTTTAAAGTTAATTTTCGGTTTGCGAGGCGCGTTCCAGAGAGGACACGCCGGTGGACGGTTACACCTTAACTGGCCAATTACGAAGCGGTACGTAGGCCCGTGCAAGCAACTTCCCCACCGGGCGATGGACTCGCATCCCACAAATTTATCGTCCAGACTTAACCCAAAGACGTAGTCTGCGCAGGCAATGTGCTTTACACTGCGCGCTGCAAAATTTGTGTTGATAAACGATTAATCAGGCGGTAATGGCGATGAACGGAACGATCACAACGTGGTTTAAAGATAAAGGCTTTGGATTTATCAAAGATGAAAACGGTGACAACCGGTATTTTCATGTGATCAAGGTTGCCAATCCTGAGCTGATTAAGAAAGACGCGGCGGTCACGTTTGAACCGACGACCAACAACAAAGGCTTGTCCGCGTATGCGGTGAAAGTGGTGCCGGAAAGCAAATACATTTATATCGCGGGCGAGCGTATTAAGCTGACGTCGATTAAATCTTTCCTGGTCTACAGCGAAGAAGTGCCTGCTGATTCGGGCATCGATAAAGAAAATGCGATCCTGTCCGTTGGCCTGCTGCTGAACAATATCCGTCCGAAATCTGCGGCGAAACCGGGTGAGATGCGCTCGGTGAAGAAACTGGCGATCACCACCTTCCAGGGGACGACGCTGATCTTCTCTGAAGATGAGATCGACATCGAGGCCACGGTGAAACTCCTCAAGTGATCCTGTGCCGAAATTCTGTGCCATTCATCAGCAGAATTTCGGCCTCACTCCTGCCTCAGTGCGCCGTGATGTACGGCTCCTTCACAAAATCGGTCAGCAGCCAGACCATATCATGCAGCAGCCCCGTTAACTCTTTTGCCACATTCGGTGGCAGAGTCCCTGCCAGAATAGCGTTCGTTAGCGCCTGAATGTAATCCAACAGCGTGGCGGTTTCTTGCCACAGATCCGGCACGTTTGAGCTGATTTTCTCGCCCTTAATCAGTTGCTCAATCAGGTACGGTGGAAGATCTTTATCGCACAGTTCGCGCAGCTGATTGAGCGCTTGCAGTAAACGCTCGCACAAGGCTTCGCGCGTTTTGCTGTCGTGGGTTTCGACCAGCACGCAGACAAATGAGGCGCAGAGATCGGCCACCTGGAATAAATCCGCCGTTTGCGGGAGCGGGGCGTTGAGAAGCTGCTGAATAACGCTTTCGTCAGATTGCGCGTAAAACAGGGTTGGGATAGTAGCCATTTGGCATCCTCATTATGCATGAAATAATTGACCACCCTGTAAGTCCCTGCGCTCAGGGAGGGGCAGCGCTGACGGAGGTAGGAATACCGTGCACAAAGAAAACGGCCAGCGTTTGCTGCTCCGCCAGCGCCACCGTAAGTTAACGGGGTATGCGCTGTCGCGAAAAAAATTATCGCTTTATGCCAACGGGTTCCTACGCCCGGTCGCGGATAAACCGCAACGCAGGCACTTTACGACCGAGGAAGGGCAAATAAAAGGCTAAACCCTGAGTTTCACAAGGTTACTTTTCGATTTGCGAGGCGCTTTCCAGAAAACACCTGTCGGGCGGTAGCCGGTCTGAAAGGGCAGACACTGGCCCACGTGAAACCTACCCCATCCGGTGCTCGCCGTTTCGCATCGCTTCACGATCAAAGACCCGTTGAATCTCGCCGTGCGCCATAAACGCCGCGCGGTCTGACATATGTGCAATCACATCCGCGTCGTGGCTCACCAGCAGATAGGTTATACCGTGCTGCTGTTTCAGGCGGTTCAGCAGATTCAGGATCTCCGCCTGCACCGACATATCCAGCGCCGAGGTTGGTTCGTCCAGCAGCAAGAGCTGGGGGCGCAGCAACAGGGCGCGGGCAATCGCCACACGCTGACGCTGGCCGCCAGACAGCTGATGCGGATAACGCTGGCCCGCGTCAGCCGACAGCCCCACCTGCTGTAACGCGTCGGCTACTTTCTCTGCAATCTGTGTTTCACCGTGAATTTTTAGCGGCTCTGTCAGCGTGCGTGAAAGGGTGTGATTGGGATGCAGGGACGCCCATGGATCCTGAAACACCATCTGCACGTTGCGCCGCAGCGCGCCGGTAAACCGGGCGTCGGGTTTCAGGTTTTCCCCGAGCAGCCTCACGTCGCCGCGCCACTGACGTTGTAGCC
This sequence comes from Lelliottia sp. WB101, assembly GCF_003051885.1. NCBI lineage: Bacteria > Pseudomonadati > Pseudomonadota > Gammaproteobacteria > Enterobacterales > Enterobacteriaceae > Lelliottia > Lelliottia sp. WB101. The sequence goes on along the minus strand of NZ_CP028520.1, from coordinate 4,322,646 downwards.
CGGCCAGCACGCGCAGAATGGTCGATTTTCCGCAGCCGGATTCCCCGATAAGACTGAAGGTTTCCCCTTTTTCGATGGCAAAGCTGGCCGACGATACCGCCGTTTTTTCGCCGAACGCCACCTGCAACTGACGGACATCAACGAGTGCCATGGCGTATCTCCTTGCGATCCAGCGTCGGTAACATTTGCCCATAGGTGCTGGCATCCGGGCGGCAGGTCCACAGCGTGCGGGTGTAGGGATGCGTGGCCTGCGGCAGTTCCCGCGCGGCCATCTCATCGACTTTTTCGCCCTGATACATCACCAGCACGCGGTCGCAATGTTCTGCCACCAGCGGTAAATCGTGACTAATCAGTAACATCGCCATCTGGCGCTCTTCGCACTGCTTCACCAGCAGTTCGAGGATTTGATTGCGCAGACGCGCGTCGAGGGCCGAGGTGGGTTCATCGGCAATCAGCACCTGCGGATTGTTGATGAGGGCAATGGCAATCATGACCCGCTGGCCCATCCCGCCGGAGAGTTCACCGGGATAGCGCGTCAGCACGCTCTGCTCCAGCCCGACGGCGTGGATAATGTCGCGAATACGCTCCTGCCGCTCCTTGCGGGAGAGAGACTGATGCAGCGTCAGCGACTCTTCGAGCTGCGCGGCGACGATTTTGGCCGGGTTGAGCGCATAGCGCGGGTCCTGAAGCACCATCGCAATGTCGTTGCCGCGAAGGCGCTGCCAGCCGCGATTATTCAGGGTCAGCAGATCGTGGCCCAGCACGTTAAGCTGCCGGGCACTGACCACGCCGGGCTTGCGCACCAGCCCCATCAGCGCCCTGGCCGACATGGATTTACCGGAGCCAGATTCGCCCACTAACGCCAGCCGTTCGTTGCCGAGGGTAAAACTCAGGTTGTTCACCACACGCGCGGCGGGGTAGTCGATATTCAGCGCATCGACGATAACGCGGGAGTCAGTCATGTTGCGGCTCCAGAATGTCGCGCAGGCCGTCGCCCAGCAGGTTAAACGCCAGGCTGGCGAACAGGATCGCGCCGCCAGGAATAGCGGCGATCCACCATTGATCGAAAATCACCTGCATGCCGTCGGCGATCATCGCGCCCCATTCGGCCATCGGCGGACGCGCGCCCAGACCCAGGAAGCCCAGCCCGGCGGCGGCCAGAATAATGCCCGCCAGATCCAGCGCCAGTCGCACTATCGCTGACGGCAGGCAGAGCGGCAGAATATGCCCAAGCAACAGACGCCCGCCGCGAATGCCCATCATCTCGGCAGCCGCCAGATAATCGCTGTGACGCAGACGCTGAATTTCACTCCGGGCCTGACGTGCATAGGCCGGCCAGGTGGTGAGCGCCAGCGCCAGCGCGCCGTTCACAAGGCCAGGGCCGAGCATGGCGACAAAGGCAAAGGCGAGGATCAGACGTGGCATCGACATCACCACGTCGGTAAAACGCATCAGCACACGCTCCAGCCAGCCGCCGTAGTAGCCGGACAAAATCCCGATCAGCAGCCCGGTGGGCAGGGTAATGATTGTCACCAGCGCCACCAGCCCAAGGGCGGGACGGCTGCCGTAGATCAGGCGTGAGAGCAGATCGCGCCCGAAACTGTCCGTGCCGAGCCAGTGCGTGGCGTTCGGTGCCTGCAGGCGTGCCGCCGCGTTCTGCCAGTTCGGATCGAGCGGAGCGAGCCACGGAGCAAACAGCGCGATCAGCAGCAACAGAACGATTGCGATAAGCCCGCAGAACGCAGCGGGAGAGCGGCGCAGTCGGCGCAGAAAAAGATAAAAAGGCATCAGCGCACCCTGGGGTCGGTGGCCCGCACAAGCAGGTCGGTCAGATTATTTATCAGCACAAAACAGACGCCAATCACCAGCGTACCGCCCATGATGGCGGTAGTATCGCCCGCGAATAACGCGGTGGTGAGATAGCGGCCAATGCCCGGCCATGAAAAGACGGTTTCGGTCAGCACTGCGCCTTCGAGCATGCTGGTGTAGGCCAGCGCGATTACCGTCAGTAGCGTGCTGCGAATATTGGGCAGCACGTGGCGCAGCAGAATCGCCATCTCTCCGGCACCTTTGGCGCGCGCGAGCAGGATGTACTCTTTGTTCATTTCGCTGAGGCACGCCGAGCGCGTCAGGCGGGTGATGCTCGCCAGGGAATAGTAGGCCAGCAGCAGCACCGGCAGCATCAGGTGGCTGAGGGCATTTTTAAACGCCTCGCGGTCTCCTGAAAGCCAGGTATCGATCAGCGCAAAACCGGTGCGCGGCTCCACGGTGTATTGCCAGATATCGTCCAACCGGCCCGGCCCGGCGCTCCATTGCAGCTTCGCGTAAAACAGCGCCAGCATGAGCAGCCCCAGCCAGAAAACAGGCACCGAGTTACCGAGCAGGGTGAGGGTGCGGATGATCAGATCCAGCGGTGAACCGGCAAAACGCGCACACAGCACTCCTGCAATAATTCCGAGCACGGAGCCGATAATCAGCGCCAGCGTGGCGAGTTCCAGCGTGGCGGGAAATGCGTGCAGCAGATCCTGCAATACCGGCTGTCCGGTGGCGCTGGCGGTGCCAAGATCGCCGTGAAACAGATTCAGCAGGTAATGCCAGAACTGCACCGGCAGGGGCTGATCCAGCCCGAGCTGGTGACGAACCTGATCGTACGTCGACTGGCTGGCGTGATCGCCGACGATCTGCAAGACACGATCGACGGGGGAAAATGCGGAGAGCGCAAACGTGACGAGCAGCAGCCCGAACAGCGTAAGGAGCAGGGTGAAAAGGCCCTGAACAACACGCATCACGTGGGAAGATAAAGGTGGCATGGAGAGAGCGTTATTCCTTTTGCCCGGTGGCGTTGTGCTGGCCGGGCCGACGTTTCACTGTGTTGTAGGCCGGGTGAGGCGAACCCCACCCGGCCATCAGGGCAGATTATTTAGTCACTTTATCGTACCAGACCATATCGGCATTCAGCCCTTGCTGGTACCCCTTCACATTATCGCGCACCACGATCTGGGTTTTGCCCTGATCGACAAACACGTACGGCGAATTATGCTGCAACTCCTGCTGCATTTTGGTGTACAGATCCAGGCGTTTTGCCGGATCGGGCTCGGCCACGGCGGCCAGCGTGGCTTTGGTCAGCTCGGGGATTTTCCAGCCGTTAAGACCGGCCACGGTGCTGGATTTCCCGTCGTTCCAGGCAAAGGCGCTGGCATTGGAGTGCGCATCGAAGTAATCCGGGATCCACAGGCGAATCGCCGCCTGGTGCTGTTTGGCGCGCACGCGCGCATACACCTGGCTGCCCGCAGCAGGCAGCAGATCCACCTTCACGCCGCCCTGGGCGAAGCTCGCCTGCATTGACTGCGCGATAGTGATAAACGGTGGTTTATTCTCCACGTCCAGCGTGAAGTGCGCGTCTTTAATACCCGCTTTGGCGAGGATCGCTTTCGCTTTGGCCGGATCGAATTTGAACGGATTATCTTCCAGTGCGCCCGGCAGCCCGACCGGCAGGAAGCTCTGATGCACAAAATACTGGCCCTTCAGCAGATCCTTAGTGATACCGTCGTAATCCACCAGCCAGCGCGACGCTTCCCAGAACGCCGGGTTGTTCAGCAGCGGGTTAGCGCTGTTTCCGGCGTTAAACACCAGGTAGTTCTGCTCGGCAGACGGGATGCTTAACACCTTCACACCCGCTTTGCCTTCCAGCGCGCTGATTTGGTCTGCGCCCAGATCGCGGGCCACATCTGCATCCCCCTGCTGAATCAGCAGACGGCGAGAGGCCGGGTCCGGGACGTTTTTAATAATGATGCTTTTGAGCTTCGGCGCGCCGCCAGGGGCGGTGTCGTTAGCTTCCAGCACGATGGCCTGATGCGGCTGGTAGACGCGCATTTTGTACGCGCCGCTGCCCGACGAGTGCATTTTCAGCCAGGTATTACCGAAGTCGTTGTCTTTCACATTCGCTGAAACCAGCTTTTCATCGACGATAGAGGCAATCGGCGTGGAGAGAATATTCAGCGCCACCGCCGGGCTGACGTCAGCCGTCCAGTGCAGTTGCAGCGTGTGGTCATCCACTTTTTTCAGCTGGCTGGCGATATTACCCGGCTCCCAGCCCAGCACGTTCAGAATAAAGGCCGGGGATTTGTTCAGGGTGATGGCGCGGGTGTAGGAGAAAATCACATCTTCCGGGCGCAGCGGGTTGCCGGAGGCAAATTTGGCGTCAGGCTTGAGTTTGATGGTCAGGGTTTTCGCTGCTGCGTCTGCTTCCCAGCTTTCCGCCAGAATCGGGGAAATTTTGGCCGGATTATCGCGGTCAGGCTGCACCAGACGCTGGTACAGGCTCGGCACGGTCTGGATGCTGGAAAGCTCGTTGGCTTCCGCGGGATCGAGGCTCACGATATCATCAAGCCCCTGAGCGACAACCAGCGTATTCGGCGGAGTAGCGGCGTTGGCGGCGGCTGACAGCGCGGCCAATACCAGTAACGGCAGCAGTTTTTTCGTCATAGCGATCCCTGAAAGAAAATGTGTTGTGATTGTTTTTGGCATCGCTACGTTAGGCCTGCCGTGAAAATCTTCAAAGTCTAAATTCTGCTTTGCTTATGCCATGGGGATATAACGCATGCAGATTGGCTATTAAGCGCTTTCCTTCACGCAGGGCTTTTCGCCTGCTTTTTGTCCTGATATAACAATTGCATTACATATCAGGGAGTCGCGGGCGTGCCGGAAATTAATCAACATGGTCAAGTCGTAAACGATATTGTTCCCCACTGGAAAGGCGCTTCGGTGTTGCGCCGAACGCCGCTGAACGGGCGATTCTGCCGTCTGGAGCCGCTGGACGCCACGCGGCACGCCGTGGATCTGTTTGACGCGTATGCTCTGGGCGATGACAGCGACTGGACCTGGCTTGCCAGCACACAGCCGGAGAGCGTCGACGCCACCGCGCACTGGCTGTTGGGCAAGGTGATGGACGATGCGCTGGTGCCTTACGCGGTCATTGATTTACGTTCAGAGCGTGCGGTTGGCGTGGTGAGTTATATGGCGATTGAGCGGCTGATGGGGTCGGTGGAGATCGGCCACGTGACCTGGTCGCGTAAGATGAAAAACTCTCCCATGGGAACGGAAACGGTCTGGCTGCTGCTGAAAAATGCCTTCGAACATCACTACCGCCGCGTGGAGTGGAAATGCGATTCGATGAATGTGGCGTCGCGGCGCGCGGCAGAGCGGCTGGGGTTTGTCTGGGAAGGGCGGCTGCGGCAAAAACTGATCCGCAAAGGGCGCAACCGCGACAGCGATATGCTTTCCATCATTAATACCGAGTGGCCGGAGCGCGACGCCGAACTGCGCGCGTGGCTGGCGGCGGAGAACTTCGACAGCGAAGGGCGCCAGATCCAGCGCCTGGAAGCGTTCAGGCAAGGAGTTGCGGAGGATATTCCCCGTTAAACTGCCCGGTCGGCTCCATGTAATTTTATGAAGAAATAAATAGCGGGTTTTGAAAGTAACAGGGAAGGCGGGTTAACGCTGAGGCGAATTATTCGCAGAGCAGCGTTATCACGCCAACGTTTTGCTGGCACCAGTGAAGGTGAAAAGCGTGGTTGTGCGAAAAACCGGCCAGCGGACGAGCCAGCGACAGGGTGAGCGTGCTGCGAGTCATCGCCGTCACGCAGGCGCTGTCAAAACCCATATAGGCGTTAACGCGCGGGAACAGGGCTTTAAACAGGCTCTCTTTGGCGCTGAAGACCAGCGTCAGGGCGAGGGCAAACGAATATCCCGCGCTCAGCAGAACACGCTTTTCCTGCTCGTTGATAATCCCGTCCTGAATCTCTACGGCTTCCTTTTCTGCAATCAGCGCTTCGCAGTCAATCCCCACCAGCGCGTTGTCGCGGCGCACCGCCAGCGCCAGCGCTTGGGTGCCGCTGTGAGAAATACTGCCCGCAAAACCGGTTGGCCACAGCGGTTCGCCGTTCACGCCGATACCGGGCACCGTGGTGATGCCAAAGGGCTGGAGCGCCTGGATGGCGGCGATGCGTCCGGCGAGGTGTTCCGCTTTGCGTTTGGCAGAGGCGTGGCTGAGGTCGGCGTGATGAGGCAGCCAGAGCAGATCGGCGTGATCAAAGGTGGAGGGATCGAAATCGATGCGGTGAAGCGAGACGCCGCCGAGTGTCAGCAGGCTGTGTGTGGTGTGCATCGGTCCCCCTGATAGAAAAAGCCCCCTTCGATGGAAGAGGGCATACAGTCTATCAGAAGTGGGTGTTAACGCTCATGTACCAGGTGCGACCCGGTTCGTTGTAGGTGTAAGCACCTGCACCGTACATGTACGCGCCCGTGGTGGCATTCCCGGTGGTCTGGGCATTACCTGCACGCCACTGGCGTTTGTCGAAGACGTTATCCACGCCGCCGGTCAGGCTGACGTATTTGGTTACGTCCCAGGTCGCGCTCAGGCCCACGATGCTGTACGGGCTGACTTCGTCTTTTTCAGACCCGCTCACCGGCTGGCCTTTGTAGTTGTATTTCTTCGGCTGCTGCTTGCCGTACCAGGTGAAGGTCGACTGCACCGACACATCCTGCTGTACCTGCCAGCTCAGGGTTGAGTTGAGCGTGTACTCTGGGATGATTGACAGACGATCGCCGGTCTCTTTGTTCTTACTTTGCAGCATGTAGGTGATGTTGTTGGTCCAGTTGACCGCATCCGTCACCGGCACGTTTAAGGAGCCTTCCAGCCCTTCTACGACGGCTTTCGGCACGTTTTCCCACTGGTAAATATCGGTGGAGACTTTGCCGGTAGAGGTCTGGCCGATTGGCGCATAGCCCGCTTCGATTTTGTCGCGATAGTCGTTACGGAACCAGGTTGCACCCGCCAGCCAGCCGTCGCGTTTCCACTCGAGGCCAATTTCTTTGTTGATGCTGGTTTCGGCTTTCAGATCGTCGTTACCCATCATGTAACAGCCGACGCCGTCACCGCTGGCGTAGCAGCCCTGGCCTTTGCTGTAGAGCAGGTAGTTCGGGTTGGTCTGGTACAGGCTCGGCGCTTTATACGCCCGGGCGATACCCATCTTCAGCGTGAAATCATCCCCCAGACCTTGCGACAGGTTCAGGGACGGGCTCCAGTTGTTACCCACGATAGTGTGATGATCGAAGCGCAGCGCCGGGGTCAGCATGGTGCTGTCGGTCAGCTCCATGTTGTTTTCGGCGAACAGGGAGAAGATCTCCGCCTTCGAATACGGGCTACGATCGTCGCTCATGCCAGGGATCGCGCCGCCCTGCTGGGTCTGGGAGTTAGAGGCGTAATCCTTCATGCGTTGCTGGTTCCACTCGGTCCCCAGAGTCAGGTTCTGGTTGACCAGGAAATCGAACGGCAGGTTAACTTCGCTGTGCAGGGTGACGTCGGAGAGATCCGTATCGGTAAATTTGTCGCTGTTGAACAGCCCTTCCAGACCGCCCGCCAGCCCTTCGCCGAGACGCGAGTTACGGGTGTGCTCGTATTGTGCCCAGTTGCTGGTGGTCACGCCGTTATCCCAGCCGCCGTTCCAGGTCACCGCCCAGTTCTGGCGATAAATACGGTTGGTCTCTTTGCCGTAATTCTTCTTCACCAGCCCGTTCGAGCTGTTGTCGTTGTTGGTGTTCTGGGTATCGCCCGCGTAGAGGTTATTCTGGCGGCTGTAGCCCGCTTCAAATTCCAGAGACTGCATTGGCGCGAAGTCCCAGCGCACCACGCCGTTGATATCTTTGTTTTCCACACCTTCACGACCGGCCGGCAGGGTATCGGCATACATTCCGGTACGGTCGGACTGATGGCCTTGGTTGATATCCCATGCGTCGGCCTGGGTTTTGTCCAGATTACCGAACATGCGGAAGCTGAAATCGCCGCCCAGCGGGCCGCTCAGGCTGAAGTTGGTGCGCTTGGTGGAGCCTTCGTCTTTATGCTCCGGCGCGTTCAGGTAGGTGTTCCACGAACCATGCCATTGGCTGTCGAATTTCTTGGTGATGATGTTCACCACGCCGCCCGCTGCGCCGTTACCGTAGCGCGCCGCCGCCGGGCCACGAATGACTTCGATGCGCTCGATCATCTCAGGCGGTACCCAGCCGGTGTCGCCGCGCGTATCACGCTCGCCGCGCCAGCCGAGACGGATGGAGTTACGGCTGGTGACGGGTTTGCCGTCGATCAGAATCAGGGTGTTTTCCGGGCCCATGCCACGAATATCAATCTGGCGGTTGTTACCGCGCTGACCGCTGGTGGAGTTACCGGTCAGGTTAACGCCTGGCATGGTACGAATGATTTCGGCCACGTCGCGAGCGGGAGGATTTTTACGAATTTCATCAGCCGTGATGGTTGAAACACCCGGCGCCTGCAGGTTTTGCTCGGCGGCGGTGATCACCATAGTATCTTCGTGCGCGGCACTGCTGGTGGTTTTGTCGTCTGCCATGGCTGGCATGGCCACGCCGTAAATCCCCAGATTGACCAGCAAGGCCAGGGAGTGAATCTTCTTATTCATTGTACGTCCTGCTTTTCGTTGCCGCGTCCCCTTGGCTCCATTCCCTAACGGGAGAGGAGGCGGCATGAATTATCACCGGCACGTTGCGTAAGCAGCCCTGTCCTCGAGCGCACACAATGCGTGGCATGGTTATTTTATGAGCGCGCTTCCCACAGCGCGGGCACTACGCTATTGCAAATGCAAATAGTTATCAATAATATTATCAATAATTTTTGTCATATAACAAAAAAGACGCGAAAAACATGAGGTTAAACGGGTGACGGCGCTAACAACGGGAAGTGATGCCTGGTGGCAGTCAAAAAAAGGGCCGGAAGCGGTCCGCGAAGGGGATAATTATCGTGTCACTTTCTGGTGGCGCGATCCCGGCGGAACGCAACTCACCTCGACGGTGCAGCGGGTGTGGATCTACATCACCGGCGTCACGGATCACCATCAAAATGCGCGTCCCCAGTCGCTCACGCGCCTTCCCGACACCGACGTCTGGCAGTGGCAGGGGGAATTCAGCCCTGAGTGGCGCGGCAGCTACTGTTTTATTCCCTCCGATAACGCCCAGGATTTCGACCAAACCGTCTTCACCGCCGACGCGCCCGATCGCATGGCGCTGCGTGAGGGCTGGCGCAAACTGCTGCCAAACGCGATTGCCGATCCGCTGAATGCCCAGAGCTGGCGCGGCGGACGCGGCCATCCGGTGTCGGCGCTGGAGATGCCGAATGCGCCCGTTCAGCCAGGCTGGAATCATCCCGAAACGCCATATTCTGCGCCGCACTGCATTCAGTGGCACAGCCCGCGTCTGGGGAATTCGCGCCGGGTGTGGATCTTCACCACGGGCGAGGAGCGCGTAGCCGAGCGCCCGCTGGCAATTCTCCTCGACGGCCAGTTTTGGGCCGAAAGTATGCCCGTCTGGCCCGCCCTAACGGCGCTGACAAACGAGGGGCAACTGCCTCCGGCGGTCTACGTGCTCATTGATGTGATCGACACCGCCCATCGCAGCCGCGAGCTGCCCTGCAACCCCGATTTCTGGCTGGCGGTGCAGGATGAATTACTCCCGCAGATTCACGCCATCGCGCCGTTCAGCCCACGAGCTGACCACACGGTCGTCGCCGGGCAAAGTTTTGGCGGCCTGTCCTCTCTGTACGCCGGGCTTAACTGGCCGCAGCGTTTTGGCTGCGTGCTCAGCCAGTCGGGCTCCTACTGGTGGCCGCATCGCGGCGCGCAGCAGGACGGGCTGCTTATCGAACAACTCAAAGCGGGTGAAAAATCCGCGCAAAATCTTCGCATCGTTCTTGAGGCGGGCCAGCGCGAGCCGCTGATTTTCCGGGCCAATCAGGCCATTTACGCCCAACTACAACACACACAGCAGTCGATTTTCTGGCGTCAGGTTGACGGCGGACATGATGCGCTTTGCTGGCGTGGCGGGCTGACGCAGGGGCTTATCACCCTCTGGCAGCCACTCATTCACTAACGCCAGGCAGGCGATTTTTTTCGACAGGAGTTTGGTATGGAATTCAGTAATCCCTTCGACAATCCGCAAGGGCAGTTCTCTGTGTTGCAAAACGAAAACGGTCAGTACAGCCTGTGGCCCGCGCAGTGCGCACAGCCTGCGGGCTGGCGTGAAGTGTGCGCCCCGCAATCCCAGGAGGCCTGCCAGCACTGGCTGGCAGAAAACTGGCAGACGCTGATCCCGTCCTTTTTTGCCGAGGAGAACGTATGAGCACGCATCTTCCTCTCGTGGCCGCCCAGCCGGGTATCTGGATGGCAGAACAGCTCTCCACGCTGCCTAATGCCTGGAGCGTGGCGCACTACGTTGAACTCAACGGCGAAATTAACGCGCCGCTGCTGGCGAAAGCGATTGTCGAAGGCATGATGCAGGCCGACACGCTGCGCACGCGCTTTAGCGAAGACAACGGCGAAGTGTGGCAGTGGATCGATGACGCCATGACGTTCGCCGAGCCGCAACGGGTCGATCTGCGCGACAGCGCCGATCCCCATGCCGCCGCCGTGGCGCTGATGGAGGCTGATCTTCAGCAAAACCTGCGCGTCGAGAGCGGCCAACCGCTGGCGTTTCAGTGCCTGATTCAGGTCGATAATCACCGCTGGTACTGGTATCAGCGCTATCACCACTTAGTGGTTGATGGCTTCAGTTTCCCGGCGATTACCCGCCAGATCGCCGCCATTTACGCAGCCTGGTCGAAAGGCGAGCCGACACCGCCAACGCCGTTCACACCTTTTGCCGAGGTGGTGGAAGAGTATCAGCGCTATCGCGACAGCGACGCTTTTCAGCGCGACGGCGCATTCTGGGCCGAGCAGCGTAAACAGCTACCGCCTCCTGTTTCGCTCTCCCCCGTGCCGCTGCCGGGGCGTGCTGCCACGACCGATATTTTACGTCTGAAGCTGGTCGCCGATCGTCGCGCGTTCAGCCAACTGACGGCCTCCTGCCCGCAGGTGCAGCGCACGGATCTGGCCCTCGCGCTGGTGGCCCTGTGGCTCGGGCGTTTAACCGGACGCATGGACTACGCGGCGGGCTTTATCTTTATGCGTCGCATGGGATCGGCGGCGCTCACCGCCACCGGCCCGGTGCTGAACGTGCTGCCGATGGCGGTTAACATTAACCCGCAGGACACGTTGCCGGAGCTGGCCCTGCGTCTGGCGAATCAGCTGAAAAAGATGCGCCGCCATCAGCGTTACGACGCCGAGCAGATTGTGCGCGACAGCGGCCGTGCCGCAGGAGACGAAGCCCTGTTTGGCCCGGTGCTGAACGTGAAGGTCTTTGATTATCAGCTGGATATTGATGGCGTTGAGGCCGTCACCCACACGCTGGCGACCGGCCCGGTGAACGATCTCGAACTGGCGCTGTTCCCGGACGAGCAGGGCGGTTTGAGCATTGAAATTCTGGCGAACAAACAGCGCTATGACCAGGCAACGCTCACCCGCCACGTGGCGCGCCTGAATGCGCTGCTGGCGCAGTTTGCCGCCAATCCGGCACTCGTCTGCGGCGAGGCGGAAACCGTCTCGGAAGCGGAGTATCAGCAGCTGGCGCAGATCAACGACACCGGCGTGATGCTCAAGGCGACCACCCTGAGCGCCCTGGTGGCGGAACAGGCGCGTAAAACGCCGGACGCCCCGGCGCTGGCGGATGCCCACCATGCGCTGAGCTATCATCAGATGCGCGAGCAGGTCATCGCGCTGGCGACGCTGCTGCGTGAACGCGGGGTTAAACCCGGTGACAGCGTGGCGGTGGCGTTGCCGCGCTCGGTCTTCCTGACTCTGGCGCTGCATGGGATTGTCGAGGCCGGAGCCGCCTGGCTGCCGCTCGATACGGGATATCCCGACGACCGCCTGCGGATGATGCTGGAAGATGCGCGCCCATCGCTGCTCATCACCACCGACGATCAGCTCCCGCGTTTTAGCGACGTGCCGGGCCTTGATAGCCTGTGCTACGACGCGCTACTGCCTGCGAGCGGCACTGAACCGCTGAATCTGAGCACGCCGGAACAGACCGCCTATATTATTTTCACCTCCGGTTCGACCGGACGTCCGAAAGGGGTGATGGTCGGGCAAACCGCCATCGTTAACCGCCTGCTTTGGATGCAAAACCACTACCCGCTGGACGCGCAGGATGTGGTCGCACAGAAAACGCCGTGCAGCTTTGACGTCTCCGTGTGGGAGTTCTGGTGGCCGTTTATTGCCGGGGCAAAACTGGTGATGGCCGAACCGGACGCCCACCGCGATCCGCTGGCGATGCAGCACTTCTTCGCCCACTACGGCGTGACCACCACGCACTTTGTGCCGTCGATGCTGGCGGCATTTGTCGCCTCGTTAACGCCGGAAAATGCGCATTGTTGCGCGAGTCTGAAGCAGGTGTTCTGCAGCGGGGAAGCGCTGCCGACAGATCTGTGCCGCGAGTGGGAAGTGCTCACGCACGCGCCGCTGCATAACCTCTATGGCCCGACGGAAGCGGCAGTGGACGTGAGCTGGTATCCGGCCTTTGGCGACGCGCTGGCGGCGGTGTCAGGCAACAGCGTGCCGATTGGTTTCCCGGTGTGGAATACCGGCCTGCGGATTCTGGACGCCATGATGCGCCCGGTGCCGTTCGGGGTGGCGGGCGATCTCTATCTGACGGGCATCCAGCTGGCGCAGGGCTATCTGGGCCGTCCGGATCTGACCGCCAGCCGATTTATCGCCGATCCTTTTGCGCCGGGCGAGCGGATGTATCGCACCGGTGATGTCGCCCGCTGGCTGGACAACGGCGCGGTGGAATACCTGGGGCGTAGCGACGATCAGCTCAAAATTCGCGGCCAGCGTATTGAGCTGGGTGAAATCGACCGCGCGATGCAGGCGCTGCCTGACGTGGCGCAGGCGGTGGCCCATGCCTGTGTCTTTAATCAGGCGGCCGCCACGGGTGGCGATGCGCGCCAGCTGGTGGGTTACGTCGTTTCCGAATCCGGCCTGCCGCTGGACCGCGAGGCCCTGCTCGAAGCACTGAAAGCGCAGCTTCCGCCGCACATGGTGCCGGTGGTGCTGCTGCAAATCAGCGAACTGCCCCTGAGTGCCAACGGGAAGCTCGATCGCAAAGCACTGCCGCTGCCGGAGTTAACCAGCAAAGCCTCGGGCCGCGCGCCGGAATCGGACACCGAAATGGCGGTTGCGCAGGCGTTCTCCGCGCTGCTCGGCTGCGAAGTGAATGATATCGAAGCGGATTTCTTTGCCCTCGGCGGCCACTCGCTGCTGGCTATGCGTCTCGCGGCGCAGCTCAGTCGTGCGTTCTCCCGCAAAGTCACGCCGGGGCAGATTATGGTCGCCTCGACGGTTAATCAGCTCAGCACGCTGCTGGAGTCGACCATCAGCGACGAGCAGGCTCAGCGTCTGGGGTACGAAACCCTCCTTCCGCTGCGCCAAAGTACGGGCCCGACGCTGTTTTGCTTCCATCCGGCGTCGGGTTTTGCCTGGCAGTTCAGCGTGCTGGCGCGCTACCTCAGCCCGCGCTGGTCAATTACCGGTATCCAGTCGCCAAGGCCAGATGGCCCTATGGCGCAGGGCGCGACGCTCGATGCGGTGATCGAACATCATCTGCAGACGCTACGCACCCAGCAGCCGAAGGGACCCTACTATCTGTTCGGGTACTCGCTCGGCGGAACGCTTGCGCAGGGTATCGCGGCACGTCTGCGTGAGCAGGGCGAAGCGGTGGCGTTCCTCGGCCTGCTGGATACCTGGCCGCCGGAGACGCAAAACTGGGCGGAAAAAGAGGCTAACGGGCTGGACCCGGAAGTGCTGGCAGAGATCGAACGCGAGCGCGAAGCGTTCATGGCGGCCCAGCAGGGGCAGGCGTCCGGCGAGCTGTTTAGCGCTATCGAAGGGAACTACGCCGATGCGGTGCGACTCCTGACCACGGCCCACAGTTCACGCTTTGACGGCAAAGCGACGCTGTTTGTCGCCGAACGCACGCGCACCATGGACCCGCAGCAGGCGTGGGCCCCATGGGTGAGTGAGCTGGAGGTCTATCGCCAGGATTGCGCCCACGTGGATATTATCTCTCCGCAGGCGTTTGAGCAGATTGGGCCGGTGTTGAAGGGTATTTTAGGGTAAGCACAGGTTTCTGCCCTCTTCTCAGGGAGAGGGCAGAAATGAGAGGAGTCAGACCGCGCGTTTCCCCAACGGTACCACCAGCGGCGTACCCGCCACCGGATCGTCAATAATCATGCAGCGCATGCCGTAAATCCGCTCGATAAGCTCCGGCGTGACAATCTCTTTCGGCGCTCCTTGCGCCACAATCTTCCCGTCGCGCAGGGCAATCAGGTGCGTGGCGTAGCGGCACGCCTGGTTGAGGTCGTGCAAAACTGCCGCGAGCGTATACCCCTGGGTGCGATTCAGATCGCTCAGCAGTTCCAGTAGATCAATCTGATGGCTGATGTCCAGCCAGGTAGTCGGTTCGTCGAGCAGCATGATCGCGGTTTCCTGCGCCAGCACCATCGCAATCCACGCGCGCTGCCGCTGGCCGCCGGACAGCGTATCGACACTCTGCGTCGCCAGATCCGTAATGCCTGTTGCCTGCATCGCACGCGCAACGGCCTCTTCATCCTCTTTGCGCCAGCGGGTAAACAGCGGCTGATGCGGATAGCGTCCGCGAGCCACCAGCTCGTGCACCGTAATATCCCCCGGCGTGGTGGCGTTTTGCGCCAGCAGACCAATCCGACGCGCGACCTCTTTGCTGGCAAAACTCTGGATCTGCTCGCCGTCGAGAAACACGCTGCCGTGCTGGGGCGTCATCAGGCGGCTCAGGGTACGCAGCAGGGTCGATTTTCCGCAGCCGTTCGGGCCGATAATCGCCGTGAAATGGCCGTCAGGAATCGAGACGCTCAGGTCGTCGACCACGATTTTTTTACCGTAGCCGAGGGTCAGTTTTTCGCCGCGCAAGCGGGAGGTGATGGCATTCATTTCTTGCGGGACTCCTGGACTAACAAGACGATGAGGTAAATCCCGCCAAGACTGACGGTCACCACGCCCACCGGAAGTTGATAAGGCATAAACAGCTGCTGGGCGCAAAGATCGGCGGCCAGTAAAAGTAATGCGCCGCACAGGGCTGCCTGGGTTACGCCCCAGCGCGCGGTGCCGCTGATGCGTCGCGCAATGTGCGGAGCGACCAGAGCAATAAACGAAATCGGGCCCGCGATGGCGGTGGAGGCGGCGGTTAATACCACGGCGACCAGCATCAGGGTCAGGCGCGAACGCTCCACGCTGACGCCCAGCGCACAGGCACTGTCATCGCCCATCTCCAGCAGCCGCATTCGGCGCACCAGCAGCCAGGCACAGATAAACATCAGGGCGATGATCGGCGTGGCGGGCAGGGTTTTGGCCCACGTCAGGCCGTTGAGCGAGCCGGCGTTCCACAGCCCCGCAGAGAGGGACGTTTCCATCGAGGCGTGCAGCAACAGCCAGGTGTTGAAGGCCATCAGCATGGCGCGAATGCCGATGCCGATAATGATCAGGCGGAAGGTTTCGATGCCGTTGCGCCAGGCGAGCGCCCAGACCAGCAGCGAGGTGAGAATACCGCCCGCCATCGCCGCGAACGCAATCGCCGTCAGATGCTGGCCAAACAGCACCATCGCCACCAGCACGCCGCTCCACGCCCCGGTGTTGAAGCCCATCACGTCCGGGCTGCCGAGCGGGTTACGCAGCAGAGACTGGAAAATTGCGCCGCTCACACCCAGCGCGGCGCCGACCAGAATTGCCATCATCACGCGCGGCAGACGCCACTCCGTCACCACCATGGTGATATTGCGCGGTGCGCTGCCGGTGAGGGCGTTAAACACCTGGCTGAAATCGAGGGTCACCGCGCCGCTGCGCAGGCTCCAGACGGCAATCAGCAGGCTGGCGGCCACCAGCAGCAGGCAGGAGAAAACTAAACGTCGGGACGGGGCCATCACAGGGCACCTCCGCGCTGGCGTCGAACCAGGAAAATCAGCACCGGCGCGCCAATAAATGCGCTGACCACCGAGACGCGCAGTTCGCCCGGTACCAGCACGCGGCCCAGAATATCGGCAAACAGCAGCAGCGTCGGCGTGGCGAGCAGCGTGACCGGCAGCAACCAGCGGTGATCGGACCCGACAATCCAGCGCGCCATGTGCGGCATCATCAGGCCAATAAAGGCAATCGGGCCGACGACCGCCGTTGCGCTGCCGCACAGCACGGTGATCGCCAGTAAACCGAGCAGCTGCGTACGCGCCACGCGGCTGCCGAGCGCGGTGGCGGTGTCTGTTCCGAGACTCAGGCTGTTCAGCGCCCGGCTGGAGAGCAGCGCGATGGCGGCGGCGATCAGCACCGGCAGCGTCACCACTTTCAGGGTTTGTAGCGTGCGAATATCCAGCGAACCGGCCTGCCAGAAGCGCAACTGATCCCAGACGTCCGGGTTGAGCAGGGCGATGCCGCTGGACAGACCTTCGAGTACCGCGCCGAGCGCCACGCCCGCCAGCGTCAGACGGACCGGGCTAAGCTGGCCGCCGCCCTGGCTGCCGGTAAAGGCCACCAGCAAGGACGCGGCGAGGGCGCCGCAGAAGGCCATCAGCAGTTGTTCGCCGGGGGAGGAAAAACCAAACAGCGCCGCGCCGAGGACGATAGCAAAACTGGCACCGGCGTTAACGCCGAGAATACCGGGGTCTGCGAGGGGATTGCGGGTCAGGGTTTGCATCAGCGCACCGGCGAGGCCAAGCGCCGCACCGGCCAGCAGCCCGGCAAGGGTGCGCGGCAGACGGGCGTCCAGCACAATAATGCAGTCTGCGCGTTGGCAGGTACCGGACAGGGCATCGACGATCGTGGATGCGGGCAGCGGTTTCGCGCCAACCAGCAGGCTGAGTGCAACAGCAAGAATGAGTAACAACAATAAAACGGGCACGGCAGCGGCGCGCACCGTCAAAGAGGAAGACGACATAGCAACATCCATGATTTGATAATGATAGTAATTATCGTTATCTATCTTATTTGGCTATGTTAGCATGTGCGGCCATGGAATTGGTAGAAAGTTAGACCACAAGGCCTTGTCATGAATCAAAAATCCTGGCTGCTCAACCTCAGCCTGCTGAAAACGCATCCGGCGTTTCGCGCCGTGTTTATCGCCCGTTTTATCTCCATTTTATCCCTTGGCCTGCTTGGCGTCGCCGTTCCGGTGCAGATCCAGGCCATGACTCACTCCAGCTGGCTGGTCGGGCTTTCCGTCACATTAACGGGCAGCGCAATGTTTATCGGCCTGATGGTCGGCGGCGTGCTGGCGGACCGCTACGAGCGTAAAAAACTGATCCTGCTGGCGCGCGGCACCTGCGGCGTGGGCTTCGTCGGGCTGTGCCTGAACGCCTTGCTCCCGGAGCCGTCGCTTATCGCCATTTACGCGTTAGGGCTGTGGGATGGATTCTTTGCCTCGCTGGGCGTGACGGCACTGCTGGCGGCGACGCCAGCGCTGGTTGGGCGTGAAAATCTGATGCAGGCCGGGGCGATCACGATGCTCACCGTGCGTCTGGGTTCGGTGATTTCGCCGATGGTCGGCGGCCTGCTGCTGGCGACCGGGAATGTTGCCTGGAACTACGGCCTGGCGGCGGCGGGGACCTTTATTACCACGCTCACCTTGCTGCGTCTGCCGCTGTTACCCCCTCCGCCGCAGCCGCGCGAACACCCGTTGAAGTCACTGATGGCGGCGATCCGTTTTCTGTTCAGCAATCCGCTGATTGGCGGGATTGCGCTCCTCGGCGGGCTGCTGACGATGGCGAGCGCGGTGCGCGTGCTTTATCCGGCGCTGGCGATAGAGTGGCAGATGAGCGCCTCGCAGATTGGCCTGCTGTACGCGGCAATCCCGCTCGGTGCGGCGTTTGGCGCCCTGACCAGCGGCAATCTGGCGCACAGCGCGCGGCCTGGTCTCATCATGTTGTCGGCGACGCTGGCATCGTTTATCGCCATCGCTTTCTTTAGCCTGATGCCATTCTGGGCGCTGGGCGTGGTGTGTCTGGCGCTGTTTGGCTGGCTGAGTGCGGTGAGTTCTTTGCTGCAATACACCCTGATTCAGACCCAGACGCCGGAAGGCATGCTCGGGCGGATCAATGGCCTGTGGACCGCGCAGAACGTGACGGGTGATGCAATTGGCGCGGCGATTTTAGGCGGGCTGGGGGTGATTATGACCCCGGTGGCGTCGGCGAGCAGCAGCGGTTTTGTGTTGGCCATCGTCGGGGTGATTTTATTGATGACGCTGGCAGAGTTACGCCGGTTCCGTCAGGAACCCGTTGTGATTGAAGAAGTATAAAATGCAGTGCCCGGTCAGGCGTAACCGCCACCGGGCACAACCGTCTTCGCTATTTGAATAACGTCTCTAAACGCTGCAACACCAGCATCGCACTGTAGTAATCCAGGCGGAAGGTCTCCGTGCCGAGCGCCCAGACGCGTTTGTTTTGCACCGCCGTCAGATGGGCCAGCAGCGGGTTAGCGTAAATCGCATCCACATCTTTCTGGTCACCCGCAAACAGGAACAACCCTTGTCCGTTCAGACCCGTCGCCAGGTTTTCACCGCCCAGCTGGATAATATCGTGGCGTTGGCCCTGGCTTTTGGATGTGTGTAGCCCGGCAGGCAGTTCAGCCAGCTGGAAGCCGAGCTGTTGCAGGAATTTCCCCTGCGCCGATTCGGTGGTCCACAGGTTCGCGCTGTGCGCAGCGGCGGTGTAGACGATGGCGTTTACCGGCTGTGGCGGCAGCTTCATTTTCTGTTTCACCTGCGCCAGCTGCGTGTCGAATTCCGCGATGCGGGCGGCAGCCTGCTTTTCCTGCCCGGTGATCGTGCCGAGCTGCGTCAGCAGTTCCTGCCAGCTTTTATCGTCGTAGTTAATCACCAGTGTCGGCGCGATAGCTGAAAGCTGATCGTACAGCGCGAGGGCCGAATCGCCGCCGGTAGCGCTGATCAGGATCAGATCCGGCATTTGCGCGGCCACGGCTTCTGCGCTCGGTTCGCCGATATAGAGGCGGGAGAGTTTGCGTGCTTTGGCGATATCGCCCCATTGGCGCATAAAGCCCTGCGCATCCGCCACGCGGTTGTTAGGGGTGGTGGCACCGCTGGCAATGACCGGCGCGTCAATCGCCAGCAGCGAGCCGGTGAGGGTCACGCTGGTGGAAACAATGCGGGTCGGTTTGCTTTCGAGGGTGTGCGTACCGTGGCTGTCGCTCACCTGGCGCGGCCAGTCGGCGGCGGTGGCTGAGGTTAGTCCTAAAACAAAAAGTCCTGCGAAAAGCAGGGTTTGACGACAAACGGCAGGGAGTTTCACAAAGCGGCATCCTGTTTTTGTTGAGGTTAATGCTTCTCATTTTCATGAATGCGCCGAAGGGATGCAAGCGATAGTCGCACAAGATGCGCTGTCGGCGGTTGACACCGTCGCGCTCTGCTATTAGGTTAGCCATCGAAAATATAAATGATAATTATTCGTACTGCGTTTATCATTTTTAAGGAGGATGATATGGATACGTCATTGGCTGAGGAAGTTCAGCACACCGCGACCACGCTGCAATCAGACAGCTTTTTCTTTATGTCGCCTTATCGCAGTTTTACCACGTCAGGCTGTTTTGCCCGTTTTTCTGAATCCGCCGTTGGCGGCGACGATCCGGCAGGTGCCTTCCAGCAAAAGCTGGCGCAGGCGTTTCAGCATGCCAAAGACAGCGGAATAAGCCACCCGATTATGGTCGGCGCTATTCCGTTCGATACCCGCAAACCGTCGTCACTGTTTATTCCGCAAAACTGGCAGACCTTTTCCCGCCCGGCGCGACAAAAATCCGCGCGTTATCTCCCAGGGGCGCAGGAGCTGTCCGTCACCCGACGCACCGAAATCCCCCTCAGCCCGTTTTTGAAGAGATGGTGGCCCGCGCCGCTGCGCTCACCGCTACGCCGCAGGTCAATAAAGTGGTGTTGTCGCGCCTGATTGATATCGCCGCTGACCAGAAGATTGACAGCGGGGCTCTGCTCGAGCGTCTGATCGCGCAGAACCCGGCGAGTTTTAACTTCCACGTGCCGCTCGAAGACGGCGGCGTGCTGCTGGGTGCAAGCCCGGAGCTGCTGCTGCGCAAAGAGGGGGCGCATTTTAGCTCGCTGCCGCTGGCCGGTTCCGCGCGTCGTCAGCCGGACGACATGCTGGATCGCGAAGCCGGTAACAAGCTGCTGGCCTCGGAAAAAGATCGCCACGAGCATGACCTGGTCACGCAGGCGATGAAAACCGTGCTCGAAAAACGCAGCCATCATCTGACCATGCCCTCTTCGCCGCAACTGGTGACGACGCCGACGCTCTGGCATCTGGCGACGCCGGTGGAGGGCGACGCGCACGACAACGAAAACGCCCTGACGCTGGCCTGCCTGCTGCACCCGACGCCCGCCCTGAGCGGTTTCCCGCATCAGGCGGCGAAACAGCTGATCGCGGAGCTGGAGCCGTTCGATCGCGAACTGTTTGGCGGCATCGTCGGCTGGTGCGACAGCGAAGGTAACGGCGAGTGGGTGGTGACGATCCGCTGCGCGCGCATTCATCAGAATTCTGTTCGCCTGTTCGCGGGCGCGGGCATTGTCCCGGCCTCTTCACCGGTCGGTGAGTGGCGCGAAACCGGGGTGAAACTCTCCACCATGCTGAACGTTTTTGGTCTGCACTGAGGAACCATCATGAGCATTCCCTTTACCCGCTGGCCCGAAGACTTTGCCCGGCGCTACCGCGAAAAAGGCTA
The DNA here is from genome assembly GCF_003051885.1 of Lelliottia sp. WB101. Taxonomy (NCBI): domain Bacteria; kingdom Pseudomonadati; phylum Pseudomonadota; class Gammaproteobacteria; order Enterobacterales; family Enterobacteriaceae; genus Lelliottia; species Lelliottia sp. WB101. The sequence goes on along the minus strand of NZ_CP028520.1, from coordinate 4,301,953 downwards.
CTGGCAGGATCTGCCTCTGACCGATATTTTGACCCGCCACGCCGGGAGCGAGGCGACGGCGATTATCGACGGCGAGCGTCAGTACACTTATCGCCAGTTCCATCAGGCCGTCAACAATCTCGCCTCCGCGTTGCAGGCGCAGGGCGTGAAACGCGGTGAAACGGCGCTGGTGCAGCTCGGCAATGTCGCCGAGTTTTACGTCACCTTCTTCGCGCTGCTGCAGGTGGGCGTTGCGCCCGTAAATGCCCTGTTCAGCCATCAGCGCAGCGAACTGAACGCCTACGCCGCGCAGATTGAACCGGCGCTGCTGATTGCCGATCGCCAGCACGCGCTGTTCGCGGGCGATGAATTCCTGAATACCTTTGTCGATCAGCACCGCTCCGTGCGTGTGGTGTTGCTGCGTGGCGATACGGGCGAACATGCGCTTGAAGCTGCAATTGCGCGCCCGGCGGATAACTTTATCGCCAGCCCAACTCCGGCCGACGAAGTGGCCTTTTTCCAGCTCTCCGGCGGCAGTACCGGCACGCCGAAGCTCATCCCGCGCACGCACAACGATTACTACTACAGCATTCGTCGCAGCAACGAGATTTGCGCCATCAACAGCCAGACGCGCTACCTGAACGCGCTGCCTGCCGCGCATAACTACGCCATGAGTTCCCCCGGCTCCCTGGGCGTGTTCCTCGCGGGCGGCTGCGTGGTGCTGGCCACCGATCCGAGCGCCACACTCTGCTTCCCGCTGATCGAAAAACATCAGATTAACGTCACCTCGCTGGTGCCACCGGCGGTCAGCCTGTGGCTGCAGGCGATTGCCGAAGGGGCGGGCAATGCACAGCTCGCCTCGCTGGCGCTGCTGCAGGTGGGCGGGGCGCGTTTGTCTGCGACCCTTGCCGCACGTATTCCGGCGGAAATCGGCTGCCAGCTGCAGCAGGTGTTTGGCATGGCGGAAGGGCTGGTGAACTACACGGCGCTCGACGATTCCCCGGAAAAAATCATGAACACCCAGGGCCGTCCGATGTGTCCGGACGATGAAGTGTGGGTGGCCGATGAACAGGGCAATCCTCTGCCACGCGGCGAAGTGGGACGTCTGATGACGCGCGGGCCGTACACGTTCCGTGGCTATTTCAACAGCCCGGAGCACAACGCCAGCGCCTTTAACGCCGACGGTTTTTACTGCTCCGGCGATCTGATCGCCATCGATGAACAGGGTTACATCACCGTTCAGGGGCGCGAAAAAGATCAGATCAACCGTGGGGGCGAGAAGATTGCCGCCGAAGAGATCGAAAACCTGCTTCTGCGCCACGACGCGGTCATTCATGCGGCGCTTGTCAGCATGGAAGACAGCCTGCTCGGCGAGAAAAGCTGTGCGTATCTGGTGGTGAAAACCCCGCTGCGGGCGGTGGAGGTGCGGCGTTTCCTGCGTGAGCAGGGCGTGGCGGATTTCAAGCTGCCGGATCGTGTCGAAAGCGTGGATGCGCTGCCGCTGACGCCGGTAGGAAAAGTGGACAAGAAACAATTGCGCCTGTGGCTGGCCGAACGCGCCCAGGGCTGAGGAGTTAAAAATGGCAATTCCAAAATTAACCGGTTATGCGCTGCCAACGGCGGCCGATCTGCCAGACAACAAAGTGAGCTGGGCGTTTGAGCCGGAGCGCGCGGCGCTGCTGATCCACGATATGCAGGATTATTTCCTCAACTTCTGGGGCGATAACTGCCCGATGATGGAGCAAGTGGTGGCGAACATCGCCCAACTGCGCGATTACTGCAAAAAGCACAACATTCCGGTCTACTACACCGCGCAGCCGAAAGAGCAGAGCGATGAAGATCGCGCCCTGCTGAACGACATGTGGGGACCGGGCCTGACCCGTTCACCGGAGCAGCAGCGCATTGTCGCGGCGCTAACCCCGGATGAAGCCGATACGGTGCTGGTGAAATGGCGCTACAGCGCGTTCCACCGCTCGCCGCTGGAACAGATGCTCAAAGAGACGGGCCGCAATCAGCTGCTGATCACTGGTGTGTACGCGCACATCGGCTGTATGACGACCGCGACCGACGCTTTCATGCGCGATATCAAACCGTTCTTTATCGCGGATGCACTGGCCGATTTCAGCCGCGAAGAGCACCTGATGTCCCTCAAATACGTGGCGGGCCGAACCGGTCGCGTGGTGATGACTGACGAACTGCTGCCGTCCGTGCCGGCAAGCAAAGAGGCTCTGCGCGCCGTCGTGCTGCCGCTGCTTGATGAATCCGACGAGCCGATGGATGACGAAAACCTGATCGATTACGGTCTGGACTCCGTGCGCATGATGGCTCTCGCGGCTCGCTGGCGCAAAGTGCATGGCGATATCGACTTCGTGATGCTGGCGAAAAACCCGACCATTGATGCCTGGTGGGCGCTGCTTTCCCGCGAGGTGAAGTGATGGCCGGATTCGATTTTACCGGCAAAACCGTCTGGGTGACGGGGGCCGGAAAGGGCATCGGGTACGCCACGGCGCGGGCCTTCGTGGAGGCGGGGGCGCGGGTGACGGGTTTTGATCTCGCTTTTCCCGAGCAGGATTACCCGTTTGCCACTGAAGTGCTGAACGTGGCGGATGCTACCGAGGTGAACGAGGTTTGCGGGCGCGTGCTGGCGACCATCGATCGCCTCGACGTGCTGGTTAACGCGGCAGGGATTTTGCGCATGGGGGCGACGGATCAGCTCTCTCAGGACGACTGGCAGCAGACTTTTGCGGTTAACGTCGGTGGGGCGTTCAATCTGTTCCAGCAGACGATGGGCCAGTTCCGCCGTCAGCAGGGCGGGACGATTGTGACGGTCGCCTCTGACGCTGCGCACACGCCGCGCATCGGCATGAGCGCGTATGGCGCGTCGAAAGCGGCGCTGAAAAGCCTGGCCCTGACGGTCGGGCTGGAGCTGGCAGGCAGCGGCGTGCGCTGCAATATTGTCTCGCCTGGCTCGACGGATACGGACATGCAACGCACATTGTGGGTGAGCGACGACGCCGAGCAGCAGCGCATTCGTGGGTTTGGCGAGCAGTTTAAGCTCGGCATTCCGCTGGGTAAAATCGCGCGTCCCCATGAAATTGCCAACACCATTCTGTTCCTCGCCTCGGATCTGGCCAGCCACATCACGCTGCAGGATATCGTGGTGGATGGCGGCTCAACCCTGGGGGCGTAGATGATCTGGAAACGTCATTTGTCCCTCGAAGAGCTGAACGCCACCAGTCACAACACCATGGTGGCGCACCTCGGGATGGTTTACACGCGTATCGGTGACGACACGCTGGAAGCGGAAATGCCGGTGGATGCGCGAACGCATCAGCCGTTTGGTCTGCTGCACGGCGGGGCTTCGGCGGCGCTGGCGGAGACGCTCGGTTCAATGGCCGGTTTTCTGATGACCCGCGACGGGCAAAACGTGGTGGGTACGGAGCTGAACGCCACCCATCATCGCGCCGTGTCACAGGGCAAAGTGCGCGGTGTGTGTCAGCCGCTGCACCTCGGGCGTCAGAACCAAAGCTGGGAGATCGCGATCTTTGACGAGCAGGGGCGGCGCTGCTGTACCTGCCGGTTAAGTACGATGGTGCTCGGGTAATTTGGTTGCGTGGGATTGCCCGGTAAACGTACAGCCACCGGGCAATCTTCGTCTTACAGCATTGAAATCACCCGCTTTAACAGGCGAATGCGTGGCTCAATCGAGGCTTTATCCAGCCACTCGGCAGGGCTATGGAAACCGGCACCGATCGGCCCGAATCCGTCGAGAGTCGGAATGCCGAGCGCTGCCGTATGGTTAGCATCGCTGCCTCCGCCCACGGCCTGCCAGGTGATGTCGATTCCTTCCTCTTTGCCAGCCTTTTCCACCTGCTGCATCAGCACCTGAGTCGCTTCGCTGGCCGCCATCGCAGGCTTGTGATTAACGCGGTTAAGCGTGGTCGTCACTCCCTTCAGAAAACCGTTTTCGCACAGGGCGGTGAGCGCACGATGTACACGGGCGTCTTCGTCATTTTCCCAGAAACGCACATCAAGCTCCGCAACGGCGCTGTCCGCCACCACGTTTGCCGCGCTTCCGCCGTTGATCACCCCAACGTTGAGGGTGGTGCCGCGATCCCAGTCTGCCAGGGCATTGATGGCGATAACGCTGTTAGCGAGGGAGGTGATCGCCGAACGGCCTTTCTCCGGATCGTTCCCCGCGTGCGCCGCCACGCCGCTAAACGTCAGATGATATCCGGCCATCCCTTTACGGGCTTTCACCAGTGAGCCGTCGGCGCGGGCGGCTTCGCACACCAGCACGCAGCGGGCGCGTTTGGCCAGTCCGCCGATCCATTCGTGAGAGTAAACTGAGCCGGTCTCTTCGTCCGGATTCATCGCCACGGCAATGGAAAGGCGCGCTTTGTCGGCTGTATCCAGCTCGCGCATCGCCCACAGAATATTGAGTAACCCGCTTTTCATGTCCGAGACGCCCGGCCCGTACAGACGAGTATCATCCTCGCTCATCGGGCGCTCCGCGACGGTGCCCGGCGCAAAGACCGTATCCAGATGGCCCACCAGCAGGACATCCAGCTTTTCTGCGTCGGGTTTATTGCAGACCAGCACGCCCGGGCCGACCTGCTCACCAAGATTCACCCGCTCGGTGTGCCAGCCCTCCTGCTGCCACAGTGATTCCATAATGCCGGCAACGGTGGCAACGCCTGCCAGAGTCTGGGTCCCGCAGTCTACGTTCACCAGGGTTTTCAGTTCGTTGATGTAATGGTCAAGATTCATGGTTCCGTCCTGTTCAGAGAATAATGCGCATCAGCAGCATGGCTAAGAAGGCGTTGATGACCGAAATGGCAATCATCAGAGGAATGCGTTTGGCGCGGGTTCCGATCACGCCAAGAATGCGGCCCAGATACTGGACCTGAGAACCCATCAGATAGATGGCCGGGGCGAGAATTGCCAGATGTTCGCCGCTCAGAATACCTTTATCAAACAGGCCGATAGCGACACCAATACCGCCGCCCATCGACATCCAGCCGCCAATCAGCACTGCGGCCGCTTCACCCGGCAGGCCGAACAGGCCCATCAGCGGGGCGAAAATCATCCCCAGCCCTTTGAGTGCGCCGGTGATCTCCAGCGCTTTAATGATGATAAAAGCCATCACCACGTTCGGCAGGGTACTGCTGGTGGCGATGCTCCAGCCTTTACGCGCGCCCTCGACAAAAACATCGGTAATGACGGGATTGGATTGCGGTGCACTCATGAGGCTTCTCCTTCTGCCTGTTGGGCCACGGCGGCTTTGTTACCGGTGAGTAAGAGGATTAGGCGCAGGATGTTGGCGCCGACGATTTTCATGATGAACATCACGGCGACACAGGTGCCGATGGAGGTCGGGACGGCGGCGGTGCCGTCTATCGCGATCAGGGTGAATAAAATGGCGCCGGAGGAGAAGAAGTTGGTGATCATCGCCCCCGCCGAGAACTGGAACATCGCAAAGACGTCTTTCTCGTTTTCGCTGATTTGCCCTTCATCGGCGAGATTACGGGTGAGCGACGCGCCGACATCGGTGCTTTGCAGGCTGCCGATCAGCGCCAGTCCGGTGGTGCCCGGAATGCCAATCAGCGGGCGCAGCAGAGGCGTCAGCAGTTTACGCGCCGCCCGCAGCGCGCCGTAATGTTCCAGCACGTTGATCATGCCGAGTGCGAACATCACCGCCGGAATCAGCCCCAGCGCAAACAGAAACCCGTCCATCGCGCCGCTGCCGCCGGTACCGCGAAAGGCGCTGGTCGCCGTGGTCAGGGTACCGTCTTCGAGGCTGGCTTTGCTGACCACTTTGCCGAAAGCCCCGTTGAGCGTGGTGAAATCAAACACGCCGTACCACTCTTTTCCCCCTAACAGGCCGGAGAAGAAAACGGCGGCGAAAGCCAGCGCGAAATAGGCGCCTGGCCCTACCTTATAGTCCTGAGGTATTGAACTTTTCATATCCTTTTCCTTGTTAACGTGCGAATACACAAGGGTATTTTGTTGATTATTTGCTCAGATAAGATGATTCAAATCATTTCGACAGGGGGCTTTGCCAGGAAAAACCAAAAATGTGACGGGGGAGGAGAGAGGAAAACGCACGCAGAAGGCACGAAAGTGATCCGCTTAACACTGTGGCGTAAATATCTGGTTTGACCACACATTATTGCGTTTCAGAGTTGTTAAATTTTAAGCAGTGATCTAGAAACAAAATGTAACATCTCACTGTTTCACGCTAACGGACAACAACTATGAACAACTCAGGGAAATACCTCATCTGGGCAGTGCTCTCCGTTGTGGGCGCATTTGCTCTGGGCTATATCGCCCTCAACCGTGGTGAACAGATCAATGCGCTATGGATTGTCGTCGCTTCCGTCTGCATTTATCTGATCGCGTATCGTTTTTACGGGCGCTTTATTGCTGACAAAGTGTTGGCGGTAGATGGCACGCGCATGACACCTGCGGTTCGTCATAACGACGGGCTTGACTACGTCCCGACGGATAAAAAAGTGCTGTTCGGTCACCATTTTGCGGCGATTGCCGGGGCGGGGCCGCTCGTCGGGCCGGTGCTGGCGGCGCAGATGGGCTATCTCCCTGGGATGATCTGGATCCTCGCGGGCGTAGTGCTGGCCGGTGCGGTGCAGGATTTTATGGTGCTGTTCGTCTCGACCCGTCGCGACGGGCGCTCGCTCGGTGAGCTGGTGAAAGAGGAGATGGGCGCAACGGCCGGGGTGATCGCCCTGATCGCCACCTTTATGATCATGGTGATCATTCTGGCGGTGCTGGCGATGATCGTGGTGAAAGCCCTGACCCACAGCCCATGGGGAACGTACACCGTGGCCTTTACCATCCCGCTGGCGATTTTCATGGGGATCTACATTCGCTATATCCGCCCTGGGCGCATTGGCGAAGTGTCGGTGATTGGCCTGTTCTTCCTGGTCTTCGCGATTATCTCCGGCGGCTGGGTGGCGGAAAGCCCGACATGGGCGCCGTACTTTGATTTTACTGGCGTGCAGCTGACCTGGATGCTGGTGGGCTACGGTTTTGTGGCGGCGGTTCTGCCGGTCTGGCTGCTGCTGGCCCCGCGCGATTACCTCTCCACCTTCCTCAAAATCGGTACGATCGTGGGGCTGGCGATCGGGATTCTGATCATGCGCCCGACCCTGACGATGCCGGCGCTGACCAAATTTATCGACGGTACCGGCCCGGTCTGGACCGGTAACCTGTTCCCGTTCCTGTTTATCACTATCGCCTGTGGTGCCGTCTCGGGCTTCCATGCCCTGATCGCATCTGGCACCACGCCGAAGATGCTGGCCAATGAAAATCAGGCCTGCCTGATTGGCTACGGCGGTATGCTGATGGAGTCCTTCGTCGCGATTATGGCGCTGGTCTCTGCCTGCATTATCGATCCGGGCGTGTACTTTGCGATGAACAGCCCGATGGCGGTGCTGGCGCCGGCCGGAACCGTTGACGTGGTCGCCTCTGCGGCGCAGGTGGTGAGCGGCTGGGGCTTTGCGATTACGCCGGAAACCCTGACCCATATCGCTAACGAAGTCGGGGAGCAGTCGATTATCTCCCGTGCGGGTGGTGCGCCGACCCTGGCGGTGGGGATGGCCTATATTCTGCACGGCGCGCTCGGCGGGCTGATGGATGTGTCGTTCTGGTATCACTTCGCCATTCTGTTCGAGGCGCTGTTTATTCTAACGGCGGTGGATGCGGGGACGCGCGCGGCGCGCTTTATGCTGCAGGATCTGCTGGGGGTGATTTCGCCGAACCTTAAACGCACGGATTCGCTGCCCGCCAACCTGCTGGCAACGGCGCTGTGCGTGCTGGCGTGGGGTTACTTCCTCCATCAGGGGGTCGTCGATCCGCTCGGCGGGATCAATACCCTGTGGCCGCTGTTCGGTATCGCTAACCAGATGCTGGCAGGCATGGCGCTGATGCTCTGCGCGGTGGTGCTGTTCAAAATGAAGCGTCAGCGTTACGCGTGGGTGGCGCTGCTGCCAACGGCGTGGCTGCTGATCTGTACGCTCACCGCAGGCTGGCAGAAAGCGTTTAGCCCGGACAACAAAGTCGGCTTCCTCGCGATCGCCAATAAATTCCAGGCGATGATCGACAGCGGCAAGATCCCGGCGCAGTATACGGAGTCGCAACTGTCACAGCTGGTGTTTAACAACCGTCTGGATGCTGGGCTGACAATCTTCTTTATGGTGGTGGTTGTGGTGCTGGCGTTGTACTCTCTGAAGACCGCGCTGGCGGCACTGAAAGAAGACAAGCCGACCGCGAAAGAGACGCCATACGAGCCGATGCCAGAAAATCTGGATGAGATTGTGGTTCAGGCAAAAGGGGCACATTAATCATCATGCCGGGTGGGGCTTGCGCTCACCCGGCCTGCTATTTTCACCACTCCGGGAACCGAATCATGTTCGATACCTTATCCAAAGCAGGGAAATACCTCGGCCAGGCGGCCAAAATGATGATCGGCGTGCCGGACTATGACAATTATGTCGAGCATATGCGGGTTACGCATCCGGACCAGACGCCAATGACCTACGAGGAATTTTTCCGCGATCGTCAGGACGCCCGTTACGGCAGCAAAGGTGGGGCGAAGTGCTGTTAACCCTCTTTCGGGTGATACAGACTGATCTGCTCCTGCGTGCAGCCATAAATGGCCGCAAGTTTTTCACGCGTGCGCTTTTGCGGGCGTGAGTCGATCGCCTCGAGCTGTGAAACGGCAGACTGACTGATGCCCAGTTTGTCGGCAACGTCCTGTTGAGATAAGCCGCGCAAAATACGCCAGGCAGCCTGCAGACTGACATTTTCTTTATGCATCACGTCGCAGACATCACCCGGTAGCTCGACATCATCATAGGTATCGTGCTCACACTCGATATCTTCCAGATCGCTATCCCTCTCGTCATCGTTTTCCGACAGCTGTAAACACATGCGCGAATATTCATGCCAGGGGATCACCACAAACTGCGTTGTTCCTTCATCATCCTGAATTAGCTGAACAGCCATAGGGCACAATCTCCTCATGCAGATAAGTGGTTGAGGTTCTGCGTTTTTTGACCAACAAATCGATTTGAATCTACGCACTTTACACCCACATTTTTTATAAGGAAATAATAAGACTATTAGACAATTTCCGAATTTCTTATGGGCACTGTAAGGCACAGAATTTGCGGGTGAAAGAGGCAAAATAGATGGCTGCGAGGCCCCTCGCAAGCGCCTCCGTCAGGCGACAGAGGCGTGCAAAAAACCTGGAATCAGGCCGGCAAAAAAGTCTCAGGCATTGAGGCCGCCATCCACATCCAGACCGGTGCCAGAGATTTGTCCTGCCGCCGGGCTTGCCAGGAAGGTGACCGCCGCCGCGATATCTTCCGGCTGGCCGTAATGACCGATGGCGATCAGCTGGCGCTGAGAGTCGGCCTGCTCGCCATCTTCCGGGTTCATGTCGCTGTTGGTAGGGCCGGGATGGACCAGATTGACGGTGATGCCGCGCGGTCCCAGATCGCGGGCCAGACCTCGGGTCAGGGAGTTAAGCGCCGATTTCGTCATGGAATAGACTGCTATGCCCGGCTGGGCGACGCGGTTGGCGAGACAGCTGCCGATATTGATGATGCGCCCGCCGTCAGACAGATGGACCAGCGCGGCCTGAGTGGCGATCACCACGCCGCGAATGTTGACGTTGATAAGGGCATCAATGTCCGCCAGCGTCATGGACTCCAGAGGACCGCCGCGCGCAATCCCGGCGTTATTGACCAGAATATCCAGCCCACCGAGCGTGCGTGCCGCCTGCGTAACGGCATCCTGAATGGCCTCCGCGCTGGCGCTGTCTGCCTGAATGGCCTCGCTGTTTCGCCCCAGCGCCGCAATCTCTGCGGCGACGGCCTGGGCTTTATCAGCGGATTTTTCATACGTAATAACCACGTCGGCCCCGGCCTGAGCCAGGGATAGCGCGATGGCACGGCCCAAACCACGACTGGCGCCAGTAACCAGCGCCTTCTTACCCGTTAAATCGATCTGCATGATGACCTCGTTGCGAGAGTGGTGAGAATCATCATTAGGTATAGACGGTCGAAGCGATTAGCGGCTGAGGTTTTCCACCTTCACCAATGCGGCGTAAAGCGACTCGGGCGTAAGTGTCACCGGCAGAGAGTGAATCGACTCCACCGGGCGCAGCGTATGGGCGATCACCTTATCCAGTTCAGCGCGGTTGTTGATATCCACCTCCAGTTCGCGAAGGGTCGTTGGCAGATGAAAACGCTGATACGACGCAATTAACTGCGCGAGAACATCGTCCTGACCGAGCAGGGCGCTCTGCACCAGAATGCCGTAGGCCACTTTGGTGCCGTGGAGGAATTTTTCGGTCTGCGGCAGAACCGTTAAACCGTTATGCACCGCATGTGCAGCCGCCACGCGGGTATAGCGCTCGCCCAGCCCGCCAACCATCCCGCCACCGGCGATAATGGCGTCGACCACATCGCGAAATGCCTGGGTTTGTTCGCCGCGCGCCTGATCGGCCAGCGCCTGCTCGCTGCTCTCCAGCAGCACGTCGCGGATCGCCAGCGCGCCGTTAATGCCAAGCCGCACCGTCAGAGGCAGCGCTTCCGGTTTCGGTGCCAGCACCACCGCTTCGTACCATTTCGCCAGCGTATCGCCGATACCCGCCAGCAGGTATTCCGCCGGGGCGTTGAGGATGATCTGTGGCTCGACCAGCACCAGGAAGTTGGCGTCATCGAAAATCTCAAACTGAAGCGCCTGACCGGCGTCGTTGTACCACACGGACAGCGGCGTCCAGGCCGCGCAAGTGGCGGCGATAGTCGGAATGCCGACGAATGGCGCACCCAGACGACGCGCCACGGCTTTGACCGTGTCCATCACTGCGCCGCCGCCCACGCCGATCACCACGCTGACATCATCGCCCGCGTCATTCACCAGATGGGTGACATCGCGCTCGCTGCAGTGGCCTTTAAACAGCAGATGCTTCGCGCCTGCGGCGTGGAAGCTGTCAGGCAGGAACGGGCGGGCACCTTCGATGGCGCGTTCACCGTAAATCCACACCGCGCGGGACAGCTGTTCCGGGGTGAAGAAATCGCTCAGGCGCGCGAGGCTGCCGTTGTGGGAGAAATAGTTTGCCGGGCCGGGTACGACGCGAATATCAGTGTGACTCATGAGGGTGTCCTTTTTGCGAAGCGCTAACCCGATGTTATGTCTGGACATCCGGATGGCTAATAATATTTAGCTTTATCTTATGCCTTTTCTATCATTGCCAGTCAACCCGAGCTGTGAAAAATTCCATAAATCAAAATATTAAATAAGAAGGAATGACAGCGGATGGGTTCCAGTCGCCTTGAGATGCGCGGTATCAGCCTGGCCTTTTCCGGCTTTCAGGCATTGTCGCGCGTGGATTTCACCCTGACGGGCGGTTCTGTTCATGCGCTGACGGGGGCCAACGGGGCGGGGAAATCGACGCTGATGGCGGTGCTCTGCGGCACGCATGACCACTACGAGGGCGAAATCAGCATTAACAATCAGCCGGTGGCCATTCGTGAACCGCTGGACGCCAAGCTGCTGGGCATTCACCTGGTGCAGCAGGAGGTGGACGTGGCGCTGATCCCAGGCCTCAGTATCGCCGAAAACATTATGCTCGATAATCTGGCGCAGCCGGGCCATCGCTACCGCTGGCGCGCGATTCGCGAGCAGGCGCAGCAGGCCCTGGCGCAGCTGGATATCTCCCTTAATGTCCGTCGTTCCATCGATAGCTGCACCCTCGCCGAAAAGCAGCAAATTCTGCTGGCGCGGGCGTTGTCGCATCACTGCCGTTTTCTGATTCTGGATGAGCCGACCGCACCGCTGGACGCGCACGAAAGCGAGCGCCTGTTCGCGGTTGTCCGACGCCTGCAACAGCAGGGGATCGGCGTGGTGTTTATCTCCCATCGCATTCATGAGCTGAAAGCCATTTGCGACACCTTAACGGTGCTGCGCGACGGCAAGCTGATTGAGTCCGGGCCGATGGCGTCACTCTCCGGCGAAGACATCGTCGAGAAGATGCTCGGCCATGAGCTGAGTGATATTTATCCGCCTGCGCGACCGCCGCACAGTGATGAAACCTTGCTGCGCGTGGAAGGGCTGCACGACGAAGCGCTGCTAAAAGATATCTCCCTGCACCTGCGCAAGGGCGAAATTCTTGGCATTGCGGGGCTTGCCGGGGCGGGAAAAACCGAGCTGTGCAAAGCGCTGTTTGGCGCCTCGAAAAGCCGCGTCGATCGCGCAGAGCTGAACCATCAGCCGTGGCAGCCGCGCGATCCGGCGGATTCTGTACTGCGCGGGCTGGCGCTGGTGCCGGAAGAGCGGCGCAAAGAGGGCATTTTTATCGACGAGCCGGTGAGCATGAATCTGGCCGTTAGCGCAGATCACAGCTTCTCGCGCTGGAGCCTGTTTGGACATCGTCAGGCGTGGCGCTGGGCTGAGGAGGTGATCGCCCGCGTCGGTATTCGGGCGCGGGGCCGGGGCAGGTTTTACGTCGTCTGTCAGGCGGCAATCAGCAGAAAGTGGCGATTGGCAAATGGCTGCGCGGCAACGCCAGCGTACTGATTTTTGACGAGCCGACCAAAGGCGTGGACGTGAAGGCCAAAACCGATCTGTTCCAGCTGATTGATGGCCTGGCGCGCGAAGGCAAAGGGGTGATTTATGCCTCCGGCGAATTCGCCGAGCTGGTGGGGTTGTGCGACCGCATCTGCGTGCTGTGGGACGGGCGTATCGTGGCGGAAGTCGCCGGGGCGCAGGCCCGCGAAGAGACATTACTTTATTATTCAACCGGAGGTACGGCGTCGTGAGCAAGGCCCTTTCAGTGAATGCGACGGCGTCGGGCCGTCAGCAGTTTTTCGATTTTCTCTACAAATGGGGCATGTTGCTGACCGTTGTCGCGCTGGTGGCGATTTTTGGCATCGCATCGGACAACTTCCTCGATCCTTTTAACATCATCAATATTTTACGTTCCATCGCCATTGTGACAGTGATTGCCATCGGGGTGTCGATCTCCCTGACCGTCGGCGGGTTTGATCTCTCCGTAGGCTCGACGGCGTCGCTGGCCAATGCGCTGGTGATTTCACTCTTCGTCTGGCACGGCTTCGGCACCACCGAGTCGATTCTGATCACCCTGGCGCTCTGTACGCTGGTCGGGCTGTTTAACGCCTTCCTGATTGTCATCCTGCGGATTCCGGACATGCTGGCGACCCTCGCCAGTCTGTTTGTGATTCAGGGCGTGGCGATGACCTACAGCTACGGCGGATCGATTACCGAAAACATGGTGCTGCCGAGCGGCGACATGGCTGAAGGGACTATTCCGGCGGCGTTCGGGCTGCTCGGCCAGGTGCCGACCATTGTGATCATCATGCTGGTGGTGACGGCGCTGGCGCAGCTGGGCCTCTCCCTGACCACCCACGGACGACGCATGTACGCCATCGGCGGAAACCCGGAAGCGGCGCGTCTGTCTGGAATTCGCACCACGCGCTACAAAGTGGCGGCGTATGTGATTGCCTCTCTGCTGGCCGGGTTAGGCGGCATTTTGCTGGCGTCACGCATTGGATCTTCGCAGGTCAATGCGGGCGGCGGTTATCTGATGGACGCGGTAGCCGCGGCGTGGATTGGCTTCTCGCTGGCGGGTTCCGGTAAACCCAACGCGCTGGGAACCCTGGTGGGGGCGGTGATTTTAGGCGTGCTGTCGAACGGGCTGGTGATGCTCTCGGTTCCGTATTACGCCATGGACATTATAAAAGGGCTAGTGCTGGCAGTGGCACTGGCGATTACCTACATACAAAAACGTTAACAACACAATGGGATAACAGAATGAAAAAAATACCACTCTCTTTGATGGCGCTGGGGTTACTGACCGCGTTACCGGGTTACGCGGCCACCCCAGCACCCGTTCCGGCGGCGATTGCAAACCATGACGGTCCGATTCGTATCGCGGTGATCCGCAACCTTGGCTCCGACGACAACACCACGCAGTTTGTCTCGGGCGCGATTCAGGAAGGGAAAAAGCTCGGCTTTAAGGTCAGCACCTTTTTAAGCAACGGCGATGACGCCAAATTCCAGGATTTCGTCAACCAGGCTATCAGCCAGAAATATGACGGGATTATTCTCTCCCAGGGCCGCGATCCTTACTCCACGGCGCTGGTGAAAAAGGCCGTGGATGCCGGGATCAAAGTGGCGGTGTTTGATACGGCCGTCAACGGTGAGATTCCGGGCGTGACCGTCACTCAGCAGGATGATGCCTCCCTGACGAATCTCTCCTTCGGCCAGTTGGCGAAAGATTTCAACGGCAAAGCCAATATTATCAAGCTGTGGGTCGCGGGTTTTCCGCCGATGGAGCGCCGTCAGGCGGCGTACCAGGCGCTGCAAAAAGAGTATCCGGGCATCAAAGAGCTGGAGTCGATTGGTGCGGTGTCCTCTGACGTGCAGGGCGATACGGCGAACAAAGTGGGCGCGGTGCTGGCGAAGTACCCGAAAGGCCAAATCGATGCGATCTGGGGGACCTGGGATGCCTTCAGCCAGGGCGCTTACAAAGCGCTGAAAGAGAATGGTCGCACCGAGATCAAACTCTACAGCATCGATATTTCGAACCAGGATCTGCAGCTGATGCGTGAATCCGGCAGCCCGTGGAAAGTGAGCGTGGCGGTTGACCCGAAACTGATTGGTGCCACTAACGTGCGCCTGATCGCCAATAAAATCGCAGGTGAAACCACGCCAGCGACCTACGACTTTAAAGCGGCGGCAATTCCACAGGCACTGCTGGCGGCCCAGCCGGGTGCGGTCAATGTGGCATCACTCGGAAAAATCATTCCGGGCTGGGGCCAGACCGAAGATTTCGTCGCGCCGTGGTTTGCGACTCTGGAAGCGAAGAGCAAATAATATTGCCCGGTGGCGCTGCGCTAACCGGGCCTACGTTCTGTAGGCCGGAGAAGGCGTAGCCGCCATCCGGCAAAAGGAACGGATATGTCCTCTCAATTACCTACACCGGAATACAGCCGCAATATGCGGCTCATCGGTCACAGCGATCAGGGCGGTCGCCCGGACGGCGTTCAGCTGATGGTCCATCGCGGCTTTGCCTACATCGGGCATATGGTGTCGCAGGGCTTTTCCATCGTCGACGTACGCGACCCGAAAAATCCCAAAGCGGCGGGCTACGTGGCTGCGCCGCCGGGTACCTGGAATGTGCACCTGCAGGCCCATGACGATCTGTTACTGGTCATCAACGCCCGCGATCTGTTTGCCGACGCCCGTTTTGCCGATGAAAAGGTCTACTACACCCGCCAGGTAGGGCACACCGTCAGCGACGTGCAGGACAAAGGCTGGAGCGCAGGGCTGCGAATTTTTGATATCTCCACGCCGGACAAACCGCGTGAAATCAGCTTCTTGTCACTCGACGGGATCGGCATTCATCGCATCTGGTACGTCGGCGGGCGCTGGGCGTATGTCTCGGCGCTGATTGACGGCTTTACCGACTACATTTTCCTGACTATCGATCTTGCCGATCCGCGCAAACCGGAAGTGGCAGGCCGCTGGTGGCTGCCGGGGATGAATCAGGCGGCAGGCGAACAACCGGGCTGGCCGGAGGGCAAACGCTACGCGCTGCATCATGCGATCATCGCAGGCGATACCGCCTACGGCAGCTGGCGCGACGGCGGGCTGACCCTGCTGGATGTGAAGGACAGAACCCAGCCGAAGCTGATTAGCCATCGCAACTGGAGCCCGCCGTTTGGCGGTGGTACGCATACCGCGCTGCCGCTGCCCGACCGGGACCTGCTGGTGGTGCTGGACGAAGCGGTGCTCGATAACCAGGAGGACGGTGAAAAGTTGATCTGGCTGTTTGATATCCGCGAGCCGTCGAACCCGGTCAGTATCTCGACCTTCCCGCAGCCGGAAGAGACAGATTACGTGGCGAAAGGGGCGCACTTCGGGCCGCACAATCTGCATGAAAACCGACCCGGGAGTTTTATCAGTTCGACGCTGATATTCGCCACCTACCAGAATGCAGGCGTGCGCGCGTACGACATTTCGAATCCGTACCGCCCGGTGGAAACCGGCGCGCTGGTTCCGGCCGCGCCGGAAAAGATGATGGACACGCGCCCTCATCGCCCGCAGGTGATTCAGTCATGCGACGTGTTTGTGGATGCGCAGGGGATTATCTACAGCACGGATTACAACGGCGGGCTGTCGGTGATTGAGTATCTGGGATAGGTGTGACAGGCCGGGCAGGCGACATCGCCACCCGGCAAGAGTTACGGAATCAGCTGTACTGGCGAACACGCGCCACGAGTTCTTCGGCGCTGTCGATTCGGTCGGCAATCACAATCAACGCTCTGCCGAGCGTAATGGCGTGGCGCAGGCACTCGTGGCGCATTGCTTCGTCCGCAATGGTGTCGATATCCGCCACGTGCGACAGCCCAACGCTTCGGCGAATCAGCTCGGTGCCGCAAAAACCGATGGCATCGGTCCAGACCTTTTTCAGAAATTCCGACGCATAGCCCGGCACGCTCAGGGCCGCATCGCGGGTTTTTTCACGTGCCAGCGCCTGGAAACGTTCCGCGAAGGTGTTCCACAGCTCCTGAATATCCGTCAGGCGCTGCTCGCGGGCGGCAGCGGCATCGCGAATACCCAGATGGCCCGGCAGACCACAGAAGTTCAGCAGCAGATTGCCGATGGCGGTGCCGATATCAAAACCGATCGGCCCGTAATAGCCGAACTCGGCGTCAATCGCCTTCAGGCTGCCCTCTGCGACAAAAATCGAGCCGCTGTGAATATCGCCGTGCAGCAGCGCTTCGGCCTGCGAGAAGAAACGGTGCTTGAGCGAGGCGACGGCAATTTTCAGCCGATCGTCACTGCGCAGAGCGTCCACGTCCGCTTCCAGCGCCGCCGGATAGTTATTGCGCTCGTGGATCTGATACGGATCGTTAAAGAACAGATCCTCGGTGATCTCACACATTTCCGGGTTGATGTACTTCGCCACCTGCGCCTTTTTGACGTGCGGATGGAGGTAAAAATCGCTGGTGTGGAACAGGGTGTGAGCGAGATATTCCCCCAGCTGACGCGAAGCCTGCGGGTACCAGACGCCGCTAATCAGCTCGCCGCGCCAGATTTTATGGCTGGAGAGATCTTCCATCACCATCACCGCCAGCTCCGGGTCGTAATGGTGGATTTTGACCGTGTGCTGCGGGCTGTGCTGGTAGTGCTCGACCAGGGTTTGCGCTTCGAGGCGGGCGCGATCCAGCGTCAGTGGCCAGGACTCACCCACGCAGCGCACGTAAGGCAGCGCCTGCTTGACGATGATACGGCTGACGCCGTTGGCATCGAAAATTTTAAACACCAGATTGAGGTTGCCGTCGCCCACTTCCTGCGCCTCCACCAGCGATGATGGGTCATCAAGGCCGCCGAACTGCTTTGCATATTCCACGGCATCCTGGGCGGTAAAGGTACGGTATTGCGACATTGCCTGTTCCTCATCAGTTCTGGTAATAAAGACATTTAGACGTCTATACATCTGAATTTTATCCTGACACAATGTGATACAACAACGCAACAGAGAATTAACGACATGCAGACATTACAGACGACAAGCCTGCGGGTGGCGGGTAATCAGCTATTTATTCTCGACCAACAGGCGCTTCCGCAGGAGAAACGCTGGCTGGATGCCTCTACGGTAGAGGCGCTGGTCGGCCACATTCACGCGCTCAGAGTGCGCGGCGCGCCGTTGATTGGGCTGTCTGCGAGCCTTTTGCTGGCGCTGCTGGCCGAGGCAGGGAAAAGCCGCGACGAGCTGGCGTTGGCCCTCGACACTTTGCGGGCGTCACGCCCAACGGCCGTGAACCTGATGAACAATCTCGATCGCATGAAGCAGGCGCTGTGGCAGGAGGATTTTGTCCCTGCGCTGAGCGCTGAGGCCCTGCGTCTGATCGATGAGGACAAGCAGCTTTGCGATGCCATCGCCCGCGCCGGAAGCGAACTGGTGAAGCCTGGAAGCCGTCTGCTGACCCACTGCAATACCGGTGGGCTGGCGACTGCGGGCGTTGGTACGGCGCTGGGGGTGATTGCGGTTGCTCATCAGCAGGGAAAAATCGCCAGTGTCTGGGTGGATGAAACGCGCCCGCTGTTGCAGGGCGGCAGACTCACCGCCTGGGAACTGGGCGAATTGGGCGTGCCGTATCAGCTGATCACCGACTCTATGGCCGCCAGCCTGATGGCGAAAGGGCAGGTGGACGCAGTGTGGGTCGGGGCGGATCGCATTGCCGCCAACGGCGATGTGGCGAACAAAATCGGCACTTACTCACTGGCGGTACTGGCGAAATTCCACGGTATTCCCTTTTATGTTGCAGCACCGCAAACCACCCTGGACCCGAACTGTCCGAACGGCGATGCCATCCCTATTGAGCAGCGCGCGGCCAGCGAAGTAACGGGTGTTGCCGGGAGTTTTGGTGCGGTGCAGTGGGCACCGGAAGAGGCGAAAGTCTACAACCCGGCGTTTGACGTGACGCCTGCGGCGCTGATCAGCGGGTGGGTGCTGGATACGGGCGTGGTGTGGCCGGAAGCGGTGGCAAAAGGGGAATTCGCCTGAGAGCGGTTATCCTTTAGGGCATCCCCTTGGGAGGAAAGAAACGTGACCCGTGATTCTGCTTTAACGCTCGAACGGGTGAAGGATGGGGCATCGTGCTGGAGCGGCTGGTTGTTGATGCGAACGGACTGAAGCGCTAAAAGCGTCTACCGCTGTAAAAGCCGGGTCAGCGTTCGCGCCGCCCGGCAAAGCGCTTAAGCCAGTCGCGGATAGCCATCCGCGATTTCACTTCCCGTGAACTGCGCAATCCATCCTTCCGGGTTATCGAAAATGCGGATCGCGGTGAAGTTGGGTTCGGAACCCATATCAAACCAGTGCGGCGTGCCGGCGGGTACGGAGATGAGGTCATTTTTCTCGCACAGCACCTGGTACACCTGGTCTTCGATGTGCAGACAAAACAGACCAGCCCCCTCGACAAAGAAACGCACTTCATCTTCGCCGTGAGTATGTTCGTTGAGAAACTTCGCGCGCAGCGCCTCTTTCTGCGGGTTATCCGCGCGCAGGCTGATGACATCCCAGCTCTGATAGCCTTTCTCCGCCACCAGTTTATCGATCGCGTGCTGATACGCATTAATCACCGTTTCCGGTGCGGGATCGCGGCCTAAATCGCGGTCGGCTTCCCAGCGTTCAAAACGCACACCGCGGGCGTTGAGCTTTTCAGCGATATCACGGGCATCGGTGCTGTGCCACAGTGGGGCGCGGGTATCGGTGTCGGAATAAATGGTCAAAGCGCTCATGAAGGGATCTGCTCCGGATTAATCTCGTCGAATTGGTGTACCTGATGGTGGTGGCTCGCGCCATCGTCATCACCGCGAATCAGCTGCAGGGTACGAAAACCTGCCTGCTCAGCGGCGTCCAGCTCCTGGTGAATGTCCGAGAGGAACAGGATTTGCGACGGGGCGGCGCCGATCTGCGCGGCAATGGTGGTGTAGGACTGCACATCACGTTTCGCGCCCACGTGGGTATCGAAATAACCGCTGAACAGATGAGTAATATCACCTTCGTCGCTGTAGCCAAATAACAGTTTCTGCGCTGCGACAGAGCCAGAGGAATAAACATAGAGATCAATGCCTTGCGCTTTCCATTTTTCCAGCGCAGGCAAAACGTCCGGGTAGAGATGGCCCGTAAAATCGCCGTTGACGTATCCGTCCTGCCAGATGATCCCTTGCAGGGCCTTCAGGGCGGTGGATTTCCTGTCTTCATCCATAAACGTAAACAGGGTGTCGGTAAGCTCGCTGATGCTGGCGTGGGGGCCGGCGATTTCATCACGCAGATTGTCCAGAATGGATTTCACCGGTTCGGCGTACTGCTGGGCGGTGACAAACGCCGCCAGCCGCTCGCGCGCATAGGGGAATAGCACATTGTGGACAAAACGAATATCGCTGGTGGTCCCTTCAATATCCGTCACAATCGCGCGAATCATAATCTCTCCAGTTGTCGTAAACGCATTTCGCATTCAAATAAGAATTCAAGGCCTTCAAGGTGACGGCGGGCTTCGGCCACATCGCGTCCCCAGCAGGTTAAGCCATGACCGCGCAGAAGAAAACCATAATTAAGTGGGGTTTCCTGTGCGTAATGGGCGATTCGCGAGGCGAGGGCGTCAATATCCTGGTCGTTGTCGAACACCGGAATAACGAGGGTATCCAGATGGGTGGTCTGCCCGCTGAGGGATTTTTGCATCTCAAACCCGCTGATGCGCAGCTCGGCCGTTTTGGTCAGGCGCGACAGCACGGTGGCATTGACCGTATGCACGTGCAGCACCGCGTTGGCCTGTGGAAACAGGCGATAAATCAGCGTGTGCAAGCCCGTTTCCGCCGACGGTTTGCGCCCGGACGGCGCGCGGTTGGTGGCGATCTCCACTTGCAGGAAATCATCCGTTGTCAGGCTGCCCTTGTCTTTGCCAGATTCGCTCAGCCAGCACAGCGTGTCGTCCTGTCGCACGGACATGTTCCCGCCCGTCGCGGGGGCCC
The DNA here is from genome assembly GCF_003051885.1 of Lelliottia sp. WB101. Classification (NCBI taxonomy): domain Bacteria; kingdom Pseudomonadati; phylum Pseudomonadota; class Gammaproteobacteria; order Enterobacterales; family Enterobacteriaceae; genus Lelliottia; species Lelliottia sp. WB101. Next base: position 4,281,382 of record NZ_CP028520.1, on the reverse strand, counting down.
AGCCTTTGGCGCCAATCCAGCGGCAGGCGTCGACGAGTTGTGTGAGTTGCAGGTGGTCTGTCATTTTCCTTTACCCTCTCGGCAGGAATAATTATATGATTTAGACGTCTAAGCGTCTTGATTGCCAAAGACTAACATCGTGTTATAGTGGCAGCAACATAAGTATTACATGCAGGCACGACACAATGAGCAATAACCCGTTGATTCCGCAAAGCAAACTTCCCAATCTCGGTACCACCATCTTTACGCAGATGAGCGCGCTGGCCCAGGCGCATAACGCCATCAACCTTTCGCAGGGATTCCCTGACTTTGACGGCCCGACCTATCTGCAGGAGCGCCTGGCGCACCACGTGGCGCAAGGGGCCAATCAGTATGCGCCGATGACGGGCGCGCAGCCGCTGCGAGAGGCGATTGCCGATAAAACGGCTGAACTCTATGGCTACAAGCCGGACGCCAACAGTGAAGTGACGGTGACGGCGGGGGCGACAGAGGCGCTGTATGCGGCGATTACCGCGCTGGTGCGTACCGGTGATGAGGTGATTTGCTTCGATCCGAGCTACGACAGCTATGCGCCAGCCATTGAACTCTCCGGCGGCGTGGTCAAACGTGTTGCGCTTCAGCCGCCGCATTTTCGCCCCGACTGGCAGGCTTTCGCCGCGCTGCTGAGTGAGAATACCCGTCTGGTTATCCTTAATACGCCGCACAACCCGTCGGCGACCGTCTGGCGCAAAGCGGATTTCGCGGCGCTGTGGCAGGCGATTGCTGAACGTGAAATCTATGTGCTGAGCGACGAAGTCTACGAGCACATCTGTTTTGCATACGAGGGGCACGCCAGCGTGCTCGCCCATCCGCAGCTTCGCGAACGCGCCATCGCGGTGTCATCGTTTGGTAAAACCTATCACATGACCGGCTGGAAAGTGGGCTATTGCGTCGCGCCTGCGGCGATCAGCGCCGAGTTGCGTAAGGTGCATCAGTATCTGACGTTTGCCGTAAACACCCCTGCGCAGCTGGCGCTGGCGGATATGCTCCGCGCCGAACCAGAGCACTATCGTGAATTACCGGCGTTTTATCGCGCGCGACGGGATCGGTTTGTGAATGCGCTGAGCAACAGCCGGCTGGAAATTCTGCCGTGCGAAGGGACTTACTTCCTGCTGGCGGATTACAGCGCGATTTCCGATCTGGACGACGTCAGTTTTTGCCAGTGGCTGACCAAAGAGGCGGGCGTCGCCGCGATACCGCTGTCGGTATTTTGCGCCGACCCCTTCCCGCATAAACTGATTCGTCTCTGTTTTGCGAAGCAGGAATCGACGCTGTTAGCGGCGGCCGAGCGCCTGAACGCGCTGTGATTATTTAACGGTCCAGGCGTCTGAATAACGACGGTCTGCAAACAATTCCAGCAGGCCGTTGATCTGTTTCAGGCGCAGCACTTCGTCGCTGTCCATCCCAAGCTCCAGCCCGATTTTCTCATCGTCCCAGCCGAGCAACACCAGTTCCCGGACAATCTCCGACATCGAGTGGATTTGATGGCGCCCGCGCGCACGGTTGTGCCGAATGGTGGCGGCCATCCGGTCGAACTTCTCCTGCCGTTCTTTACGCAGGCAGGTGACGGGCAGATAGCCCTTCAACTGACGTTTTAACGCCGCCCGGTGGCTGCCAAGCTCACGCCGATGGAAACCGTCCACGATCTCGTAATTATGCGGGCCGTTTTCAGTGACCAGGATCGGCTGCGTAAAACCATCCAGCTCCAGCGATTTGCTGAGCAGGCGTTTTTCCGGCGGGGCCACGGTATTGGGGTTGTAATCGTTAGCGCTGATCTCTTCTTGTTTAATCCACAGTACGCAGTCGACGGGCTGTTCGTGAAAGGGGCTGAACTGGTGAATCGCCTGACGAAACGCGTTGATGGCCTCTATTTTCTTTTCTTCAGAAAGCGATTGCAGATAGTGCTCCATATCGTTAATTAATCGTTGTTGCATAAAATTCCCCACTGCTGGCGTTTGGTTTTCATTCGGTCACTGTAGCGCTGGTAATGCTTAGGTTTATTTGGGCTAAATGATAACGCCCGGCACCAATAATCATTATTAAGAAGTACTTTACAAATTCGCCGCCAGGAGGGAATGTCTTTTGAGCCAATATCCGCGTCCTGGGTATCCGGTATATTTTCCATGCCCTGTTTTTGATACCAGTGCAAATAGACGGCGATTTTGTTGCGATAATGTTCCGCCGTGGCGACAGGCATACTGTCGAGTAATAACAGGGCATATTCCTGCCAGCAAAGATGATCGGGTTTGAGAATTTTACGGTGGCCGTAAAAATGGTTGTCATGACCCGCGTATATGCCTCCGCTTCGCACACCGCTGACCCGCTCGCACATCGCCGCCCAGCGCTCCGGCTCCAGCACATGGTAGAGCCATAAGCCCTGGCGCTGCTCCGGGCCAAAGGGTTCGCAAATGCGCATATAGCGAAGTGGGACGCCCGCCTGGTACATCAGGTTGTACAGAGGGTTATAGCTGCAGCCGGTTTTGGCAAACCAGGTCCAGATATCGGCGGTTTTCCAGTCGTAGATGGGATACATATACCAGGCGTGGCCGCCGGGGGCGAAGGTGGTCCAGGGCTTGTCGTCCGCGAACCGCTGTTTGCGCGCGCTGGCGATACTCAGAAAGCGGTTATAGGACTCGTCAGCGCGAATGCCGATCAGCACCGCGGCAGGGCGTTTTTGCGCATACCAGTCGGAAAAGGCTCTGACGAACGATTCGAAGGTCATCCCTTGCTGATAGAAATCGAAATAGTGGGGATCGGTAATGGCGTCTTCCGGCGGCTGGCGGACCCAGTCGGAGCCCGGCTCCCAGCACTGCCACTCGGGCTGAAATTGTGACAGGGAGTTTTGCGTAGTGAGAGGCAATGCCACCCAGTAGAAGTGATCGATGACGTCGGAATAGTGCGCCCGCATGTTCTCGACATGTTCGATGGTGTAAGTAAATTGCGCCTCCCAGTCGATAAACAGAACGCTAATTTTCCGTTTCTGTTTACGCGCCCGCTGCGCCGTAAGATGCAACATAATGGTAGAATCTTTTCCACCGGAAAAAGAGACGCAGACTTTCGATAAGTTTTCGAGCGTCCAGTCGATTCTCTCTATTGCGGCGTCGAGAACATTCAGTTTAAGAGGATATTTATAGATGGACATAATCAATCTCTTTATGACTTTTTTTGCCATATCATTACTTCGTCGGGAATGACGTGGTGATAATAAAGCAATTCCCCTGCATGTAAAAAGAAAGTTGTCCTTAAATAAAATTTGATCGGGGAGTATCCCTGGTGTTTTGTGATAACACTCGGTTTTGTGCTGACTGAAATATTATGTTTCACAATATGCATTAAATAAAATACATTCATGAAAATGTTTCTGGCTATTAATAATAATTGGACTGCATGGGTTGCGGCGCATTAATAATAATTTTGTATTTTATAATGGGTAAATACAGCATCAAGGGCAAATTTATTTCCTCGCGAGAATAGAGGGGAGAAGGGCCGTCAACATCGTTATTCGGAAAAACCTATCACAGCCATAGACAGGAATGACCCGGTCGTGGATTGCTCAATGCCTGCCCGGGTGGTGTAATCGATACCGCTGTTACGACCTGACTCAGGTTCTGTAGAGCGCAACGCAACGCCAGCTCCGGCTGGCACTGAAGGTACCTACGGGGAATTCAGGTATCAGGGCCGCCCGTTGGGGCGGCCTTTTTACTTTTGGGCTACCCAACACCATTCACAACGTTGTCGGTTCGGGTTGTAAGGTATGACTGATTGATTTGATACGGCAAACGCATTAGCCCCATCAGTCAAAGTTCGTTACCTTACATCTCAACGAAAACACGGAGGAAGTACAGATGTCTTTGATTAACACTAAAATTAAACCTTTCAAAAACCAGGCGTTCAAAAACGGTGAATTCGTCGAAGTGACCGAGAAAGATACCGAAGGTCGCTGGAGCGTGTTCTTCTTCTATCCGGCAGATTTCACCTTCGTTTGCCCGACCGAACTGGGCGACGTAGCGGATCATTACGACGAACTGCAGAAACTGGGCGTGGACGTTTACTCTGTTTCTACCGACACCCACTTCACTCACAAAGCATGGCATGGCAGCTCTGAAACCATCGCGAAAATCAAATACGCGATGATTGGCGACCCGACTGGCGCCCTGACCCGTAACTTCGACAACATGCGTGAAGATGAAGGCCTGGCTGACCGCGCCACCTTCGTTGTTGACCCGCAGGGCATTATCCAGGCTATCGAAGTTACCGCTGAAGGTATCGGCCGTGATGCATCTGACCTGCTGCGTAAAATCAAAGCAGCACAGTACGTGGCGTCTCACCCAGGTGAAGTGTGCCCGGCTAAATGGAAAGAAGGCGAAGCGACGCTGGCGCCATCTCTGGACCTGGTCGGCAAGATCTAAATTTCCGTCGTCTTTCACGCCATAGCTGCGTTGGCGTCGCCTGCTTACCCCGGTCACTTACTTCAGTAAGTTCCCGGGGATTCACAGGCTAGCCGCCTTGCTCTGACGCGAAATACTTTGGAAATTGTTTCAGTTATGGGCGTGCCCACGCCCATTTCATTCCAGCACCATGATGCAAGTTGCATTCAGGCCGCCGTATAAGGCAGCTTGCATGATGACGTTTTAAGAGAGGGAAGAACAATGCTCGACACCAACATGAAAACCCAGCTCAAGGCCTACCTTGAGAAACTGACCAAACCTGTTGAGCTGATTGCCACGCTGGATGACGGCGCTAAATCGGCAGAAATCAAGGAACTGCTGGCGGAAATCGCCGAACTGTCACCAAAAGTGACCTTTAAAGAAGATAACAGCCTCGCGGTACGCAAGCCGTCATTCCTGATTACTAACCCAGGTTCTGACAAGGGGCCGCGCTTTGCCGGTTCTCCGCTGGGGCACGAATTTACCTCCCTGGTACTGGCGCTGCTGTGGACCGGTGGGCATCCGTCGAAAGAGGCACAGTCTCTGCTGGAGCAAATCAGCAACATCGACGGCGATTTTGAATTTGAAACCTATTACTCGCTCTCGTGCCATAACTGCCCGGACGTAGTCCAGGCGTTGAACCTGATGGCGGTGCTTAACCCACGCATCAAACATACGGCCATCGACGGCGGCGTGTTCCAGAACGAAATCACCGATCGCAACGTGATGGGTGTTCCGGCGGTATTCGTCAATGGTCAGGAGTTCGGCCAGGGGCGTATGACGCTGACGGAAATCGTCGCCAAAATTGATACCGGTGCCGAAAAACGTGCGGCGGAAGAGCTGAATAAACGCGATGTTTACGACGTGCTGATTGTCGGTTCCGGTCCGGCGGGTGCGGCGGCGGCGGTCTATTCTGCCCGTAAAGGCATTCGTACCGGCCTGATGGGTGAGCGTTTCGGTGGCCAGGTGCTCGACACCGTCGACATCGAAAACTACATCTCTGTCCCGAAAACCGAAGGTCAAAAGCTGGCGGGTGCCCTGAAAGCGCACGTTAGCGATTATGAAGTGGATGTGATTGATAGCCAAAGTGCCAGCAAACTGGTTCCGGCAGCGCAGGAAGGTGGCTTACACCAGATCGAAACGGCTTCCGGCGCGGTGCTGAAAGCGCGCAGCGTGATCATCGCCACCGGCGCGAAATGGCGCAACATGAACGTTCCTGGCGAAGATCAGTATCGCACCAAAGGCGTGACCTACTGCCCGCACTGCGACGGCCCGCTGTTTAAAGGTAAACGCGTGGCGGTGATTGGCGGCGGTAACTCCGGCGTTGAAGCGGCTATCGATCTGGCGGGTATTGTGGAACACGTTACCCTGCTGGAATTTGCCCCGGAAATGAAAGCCGATCAGGTACTGCAGGATAAAGTGCGCAGCCTGAAGAACGTCGATATCGTGCTGAACGCGCAGACGACGGAAGTGAAAGGCGATGGCAGCAAAGTGACCGGCCTTGAGTATCGCGACCGCGTCAGCGGCGATGTGCACAGCGTGCCGCTGTCAGGGATTTTCGTCCAGATTGGTCTGTTGCCAAACACCACCTGGCTGGAAGGCTCCGTTGAGCGTAACCGTATGGGCGAAATCATCATCGACGCCAAGTGTGAAACCAGCGTGAAGGGTGTCTTTGCGGCAGGCGACTGCACGACGGTGCCGTACAAACAGATTATCATCGCCACCGGCGAAGGGGCGAAAGCGTCATTAAGCTCGTTTGATTATCTGATTCGCACCAAAACAGCATAATAAAAGAAAGTAAGGCAGCACCTGCATCAGACAAAACCCCGCGCAAGCGGGGTTTTTCTTTTGGGCGTTAGCGAACGACCATCACCGGAATATGGGTGTGGCGAATCACGCTTGAGGCATTCGAGCCGAGCAGGTGGGTGCTGATGGACGGATTACGCGAGCCGATCACCACCACATCGGCTTTCAGTTCGTTCGCCATTTCATTGACCGCATCGCGAACGCTGCCGAAACGCACGTGGGTTTTAATCCGTGACGGGTCGAGGGTGAAATGGCCGACCATGGTTTGCAGCCGCGCTTCGGCTTCGTGCTGAAGATGCTCTTCAAAGCGGCGAACATCGGCTGCAAAGCGGTGCAGGCTCAGGCTGGCCGAACCGGGCAGGACGTGCAAGAGGTGAATCACGCCATCCTGCTGCGCCAGAAACTCAGCATGGCGGACGGCTTTGTCGCTCAGTTCCATTTCGAAAACATCAACCGGCATAATAATTGTCTGATACATACCCGTTTCTCCTTGTTTATAAACGCTCGATTCATTCAATCACAAAATAATATGGTTTTCTGATATCTGTCAGACACTTTTCATATCGTGGCGTTATTTGACGTTTCTTTGCGGAGTTGAGGCGGGGGTAAGGCTACCAGTGACGCTCAAGATATAGCACGGCCGTGACGATAATCGCCAGTAAAATTAAATAGATAAGAGAAATGACTTCTATCTCATCCATAGAAGACCCTGGGCCGTTGAAACGGATTAAGCCTGGATGAAGATAATTTTGGCTTCTATAGGAAATAAAGGTGATTTTACGGAAAGAGGATGCGGGTGCATCCTCTGGGAAACGCGGTTATGCGCTTATTCAGATGAGATTAACGAAGGTAATCGCCGGCCGCTTCTGGCTGGTAGAGCAGTTCCAGCACTTCCAGATGCGCGGAGGCGCCGCCCGGTAACTCCCAGTGAATGGTATCGCCGGTACGCAGGCCCAGCAGCGCGGCGCCGACGGGGGCGAGAACGGAAAGCTGCGTGCTGCTGTCGGTCATCTGCGCTGGATAGACCAGGGTGCGCGTGCGCTCATCGCCGGTGGTCAGATCGCGGAATTTCACCTGGCTGTTCATCGTCACGACGTCATGCGGCATGGTTTCCGGGGTACACATCTGTGCCCGGTCCAGCTCCGCATTCAGGGCGTCGGCAACCGGCAGTGAAGCAAACTCTGGTTTTTCCAGAAGGCGGTCGATACGTTCTGCGTCGAGTTCATTAATGATAATTGTGGGTCTGGACATTTATTACTCCATGTCGTTAATGCTGCGTGTACCGCAGAAACCAATCCAAAAGAAAACCCTCGCCGTCTGGCAGCGAGGGTTTTATCTGTTCTGATGATACTGGCTGTGCACGCAACTTTGAAGTGATCAATGTCACATTCGTTGCGCAGATGAATTTTATGATTGGAATGATTTCATCGCGGCTGCTGTACCGGGCCAAATCCCACGGCATAATGAGGTTCTGACTATTCACCGGAGAGCGTAATGTACTTTTATCAGCCTTCGCAGGGACATGGTTTACCGCACGATCCTCTGAACGCCATTATCGGCCCTCGGCCCATCGGCTGGATTGCCTCGCAGAATGCGTCGGGGCAAACCAATCTCGCACCCTACAGTTTCTTTAACTGTTTTAATTACCGTCCGCCCATTATTGGTTTTGCCAGCAGCGGCTGGAAGGACAGCGTGCGAAATATCGTCGAGACAAAAGAGTTTGTCTGGAACCTTGCCACACGTGAGCTCGCAGAGGCGATGAACGAAACCTCGGCCAGCCTTCCTCACGGAGAAGACGAATTTGCCTTTGCCGGGCTGACAAAAGCCGATAGCGCGCTGGTCAAAGTGCCGCGCGTGGCGGAAAGTCCGGTGAACTTTGAGTGCAGGCTGTCGCAATGTATCCAGTTGACTGGCGCAGATGGAACGGCCATCGATAGCTGGCTGGTACTGGGGGAAGTCGTCGGGATCCATATCGCCGAGTCGCTGCTGGAAGAGGGCATCTTCCAGACCGCAAAGGCCAACCCGATTCTGCGAGCGGGAGGCCCAACGGCTTACTATTCGATAAGCGAAGACCACCGCCTGGATCTGGTGCGCCCGGATGCGCGCAGGGGATAGTATGGCTGAGCGCCCCTTGCCCGCCGACCAGCAGTTTTTTGCCGACCTGTTGAGCGGTCTGGTACTCAATCCGCAGCAGCTGGGCCGCGTCTGGTTTGCGCATCGACCTGCCACGCTGCCTGCGGGCAGTGTGAGTATTGAGTGGCCACGGCTGGAGGTGGTGCTGCGTGGTGAATACGAGAACCGGCTTATCGCAGAGCAAAAGCTGATTGGGCAGGGGGATATGCTGTTTCTTCCCGCCCGTGCCGTGACGATGTCGACGTTTGAAAAGCCGGTCATGCTGCTGAGTATTGTCTTTGCCCCTTCCTGGCTTGGTCTGGCGTTTCACGACTCTCGTAGCGGGCAGACCGGGTATCCGCAGCGAAAAATAGAGTTGCCGCATCCGGAACGGGGCGAGCGCACGGCGATGCTGATGGCGCTGACTCATCTGAGCGCCTCGCCGCAGGACCAGGCCATTATTCAGCCCCTGACGCTGAGCGTATTGCACTGGTGCCGGAAGGTGGTTTCCACGAGGCCAGAGGCGGGTTTATCGCGCGGGGATTTTCTCTATCAGAGCATCTGCAACTGGGTACAGGAAAATTATGCCGGACCGGTAGCGCGTGAGAGCGTCGCCGCGCTGTTTACCATCACCCCTAATCATCTCTCCCGCCTGTTTTCGCAGCATGGAACCATGAGTTTTGTCGAGTATGTGCGCTGGGTGCGGATGGCAAAAGCGCGTACGATTTTACAGAAGTACCACCTGCCCGTGGGCGAAGTGGCGAAACGCTGCGGCTACCCTGACAGCGACTATTTTTGTCGACTGTTCCGGCGCCAGTTTGGCCTGACGCCGGGTGAGTACCGCGCACGTTTTCAGTAGTGGTCAGAAGCTGAGTTCAGCATTGAGCAAATCGAGGATCTGCTGCGGGGTATTTGCCGCAAACAAAGACTCGCGGAATGCTTTGTTCACCAGTTTTCGCGCCAGCTGAGAGAAGACTTTTACATGGTTTATCCCTTCCTGCGTGCCAAGCGTCAGCATAATCACCAGCTCCACCTCGCCCATATCTGACTCCCAGTCGATGGGCTTTTCCAGGCGTGCGATGCTAATGCTGGAGTGGCGTATCCACTGGGATTTGGTATGCGGAATGGCCACGCCGAAGCCCACGGCGGTGGTCACAATTTCTTCGCGCTGCCAGAGATCTTCTTCCAGCTCTAGCGGATTCTCCGTGCGCCCCTGAATAGCCAGATTGCCGCACAGAAACTGCAGAACCTGCTCCTTTGACGCGAGCGGTTCGTTCACCACGATATTCTCAAGCGCCAGCAGCGGGCGCGCAGGCTCTTGCGGTGTAAATTCGGCGAGCAGCGTCTCTATCTCCTCGGCGCTGCGGCATTCGCAGGCACTGTCGGCCAGCGCCTGGCAGGCACCGCTCTCAAGCTGGCGTAGCTGCGCTTTTACCGGCGGAATGCGCGGGCCGCTCATACTGAACTCATCAATCCCCAGCCCCAAAAGCAGTGGAAGATAGCGGCGTTCCCCGGCGAGTTCTCCGCAAATTCCCACCCATTTTCCGTGGCGGTGGGCGGTGGTAACAATCTGGCGCACCATGCGTAAAAATGAAGGCGTTATCGGATTATAGAGCGGCGACACGCGCGGGTTGTTGCGATCCACCGCGTAGAGATACTGGGTCATATCATTCGATCCGATGCTGAAAAAATCCACCTCATCGCAGAAGTGATCGATGATATAGCAGACCGAAGGTACCTCGACCATAATGCCCAGCGGCAGGTGGGAGGTATGGCGTAGCCCTTGTGCTTTCAGCGCTTCCTGCACGTTTCGCAACTCCTGTTTCACCCATAAAATCTGATCGAGGCTGTGCACCATGGGGATCATCAGCAGGGCGTTACCGCTCGCACCGGCCCGCAAAATGGCGCGCAGCTGCGTGCGAAAAAGATCGACAAACTCAGGGTAAATACGCACCGCGCGGTAGCCGAGAAACGGGTTCTCCTCTGGCGGAATATTGAGCCAGGGGATCTGCTTATCCCCGCCAATATCCATGGTGCGGAAGATGACCGGCTTGCCTTCGGCAGACAATAGCACCTGCTGGTAGGCTTCAAACTGCTCCTGCTCGTCCGGGGCGGCGTCGCGATCCATATACAGCATTTCTGTGCGAAACAGTCCTATGCCCTGCGCGCCATTGGCAAATGCGCCGGGTGCCTCCAGCGCGCTGCCGATATTGGCGGCGATCGCCACCGGGACATTATCCCGCGTCACAGCGGGAAGCCCGGCGTCTTTGATCTGCTGATGATGACGTTTGTCGGCAAGGCGCTGCGCCACGCTGTAGTACTGGCTTACGGCCTCGTCAGGGGCCACCACCAGCACGCTGCACACGCCGTCCAGAATCACCTGTTTGCCGATATCCGCAGCCAGCGATGCCACCGTGATCCCGCTCATCACCGGCACTGATGCCGCACGCGCCAGAATCAGGGTGTGCGAGGTGCGCCCGGTTTTCTCCAGGATCATCCCCTTAAGCTGGCGGGTGTCGAGGCTTAAAAACTGGCTGGGCGTGAGGTCTTCTGCCGCCAGAATGGTCGGCGTCTCGAGGGTAAAGGGGGTTGTTTGCTGAAGCTCAGGCCAGGTAATACTCAGCAGTTGTTCGCTGATGTCGCGGATATCGCTGACCCGCTCGCGAAGATAGTCACTGGCGGAAAGCGAGAGTTTGTCGCAGATCTGCTCCATATTGCGAATGATGGCATTCGCCAGGCTCAGGCGTTCTTCGACAATCAGACGACGGATATTCGCACCAAACTCGTCATCCTGAATAAGTGACAGATGGGCACTGATGATGGTTTTACTCTCGCCGTCAAGCCCACGCAGGCGCTGGTTGAGCTGTTCAGCGAGGGTCGCCAGGCTGTGCTCCAGACGCGTGATATCTTCCGGGCTTGCCGGACGCTGGCGATAGCGTTCGAGGTTATCGCTTTGCAAGCGGCGAAGGGTGCCCGAGCCAATGCCGCTGGCAAGCGTAATGGCCTCGCGTAAATGGGGATTGAGCCGCACCAGCGAGCGGGGAAGGGGATGCGCGATATGAGGTGCATCGCCCGACGGGATGCTGTCGCTATCGATAAACGCGACATTGAGATAATGCTCCAGCACACGTCTGGCCTGCTCTTCGTCGCTACCGTTGATTTCAAGCACACAGCTGTCGTTAAAGAGCGTACCGGTACTGATAAGCGCAAGCGAGCTTTTGGCATCCGCGTGGGTGTTCAGGCGCTTGTTGATAAAGCGGATGTCGCTGCGCCATGCGCTGCACTGCTCTTTCAGCGCCCAGGCCGGGCGAGCGTGCAGGCCGTTTGGCAACGGACAACAAAATTCAATCGATAACATGTTTACCTCCGTTCAACGTGAGATCAGCATCTGAAGTCCGTCAGATGATCCACGGTCTCACGATTCAGACGAGCCAGCAGGGCAACCAGCAGCTGGTGGGTATGGTCAATATCCTGGATGTCAGCAATGGATGCGGCACAATGACCGTGCCGGGTCGGCGGCCCGAGCACCACCGCCGGGACGCCGGTTCCGCAAAGATGGATTGCGCCTGCGTCGGTGCCGCCGTTGCTGAACATATCTTTTTGCAGCGCAATGCCCTGAGCCAGAGCCACCTCCTCAACGAAAGCGGTGAGCTTCGGCGGGGCAATGTGTGATTTGTCATACAGCACCAGCATGGGGCCGGCCCCCGTCTGACGGTGATTTGCTGAGCTGTAGTCGAAGTTTTTGGACCAGCAGGCGGTGTCCAGCACCAGGGCGAGGTCAGGATTCACGACCCTGCTTGCCGTCTGTCCGCCGCGCAGCCCGACCTCCTCGCTTGAGCTGGCAACCAGCCACACTTCACAGTCCAGCGGTATAGCGTGCAGCTCACGCAAAAGGGTAATCAGCAGATAGCAGCCGAGACGGTCGTCAAACGCTTTGCCCATCACCCGGCCGTGAGGAAGGGGCTGAAAAAGGGTGTCGAAAGTCACTCGATCGCCCGCATCAATGCCTGCCGCCAGCACCTCGTCGGCGCAGGCCGCCCCGATATCAACGCGCAAATTCTCTACCGTCTCGCCTTTCGTCTCGCCGTCCAGTAATCCGGGGATTTTCCGCCCGTCGCGCGTAGTGATTCTTACAGGCTGCAGAGTGCGGGCCATCATGCGGACATTGCCGACAGGCAACACCTCGATAGCCCCGTCTTTTGTCACGGAGCGCACAATAAAACCCACTTCATCCATATGGGCGCACACCATTACCTTCGGCCCGTCGCTGCGGTTGACGCGAATGAGCACCGAGCCTAGCCCGTCAAACCGGACCTCTTTCGCGTAACGTTGCGCTTCAGTCAGCAGGATATCGCGCACCTCTTGTTCAGAGGCGGCGATGGCATCTGCCTCACTCAGTTTGCGCAGAAGTTCTGTGTCCATTAACGTTCCCCTGTTGTCAGTAGCGTTTTGTCCATGGTGTAGAGAACCTCAGCGCCAGTGGGCGTCACCAGTACCACATCCTCAATACGCACCCCGCCCAGCCCGTCAAGGTAGATCCCCGGCTCAACGGTCAGCAGCATACCGGGCTGAAGCAGGGTGGTGTCGGTGGGAGAGAATCTCGGATTCTCATGCACATCGATACCAACCGCGTGCCCTGTGTTATGACCAAACTGCGGGCCGTACCCTGCGCGTTCGATAATTGTTCTGGCAGCAGTATCAACCTGGTGACAGGCGACGCCGGGGCGAATGGTGGCGATGGCGGCGAGCTGTGCCTCAAGCACCGTCTGATACACGCAATAGAGAGGATGGTCCTCAGGCTTCTGGCCGTGTCCGGCGACAAGGAATGTCCTCGTCATGTCCGAACAATATCCCTGGTGTTGGGCGCCAAAATCGAGAGTGACCATCTCTCCTGCGTTTATCACTTTGTCGGAGGCCTTACCATGCGGCAGCGCGCCGCGCGTTCCGCTGGCGACGATGGTATCGAAGGAGGGTTTATCTGCCCCCTGTTGCTTCATAAACCATTCCAGTTCCGCTGCCACCTCGCGCTCGCGCATACCGGACTGAATCACGCGACGAATATGCTGCGCCGCGCTATCAGCAATCCGGCAGGCCGCGCGAATCGAGGCGATCTCCTCAGCGGTTTTGATTTGCCGTAAGACGTCGAGGGAGATACTGCAAAGCTTCGCTTCCAGCGTATTGCGCCAGTGGGTTCCGGTCTGCCAGCTGACCTGTTCGCCTTCAAAACCCAGTGTGGCGATCCCTTCGCGGGCAATCAGCCGGTTCACTACCCTGGTGAGCGGGTTTTCTGCATCCAGCAGGTGCAGGTGATAGCCGCTCACACGGGAGGCGATGTCGCTGTAATAGCGAAAATCCGTCAGGATATGCGCGCTTTTATCTGTTATCAGAACAAAACCGGAACCGGTTGAAATACCCAGATGCGGCTGCTTGTTCTGGCGCGAGGAGATCAGCACGCCGTCCAGATTTTCAGCTGCAAGCCAGGCGCGCAGCCGTGTCAGTAATTCCATCTCATGACCTCGTTACAGCGTATCGACGGACAGTTTTCCGCGCTTATGCATATTGTTACGTATCAGCACCACCAGCAGGGCGGTAATCGTCGCGCCAACCAGAATGCTGAGCATGTAGGCTCCCAGGTTGGTAACCAGCGGCCATGCCCAGATAGCGGATTCCGGGAACCACTGCACGGCACCGAGCGCCGTTGCCGTCATCGCTCCGGCAATGGCGCCCACCATATAGGCCGGTAGGGTGGCGAGCGGGTTTTCCAGCAGGAAGGGAATTGCCCCTTCGCTGATACCCATGAACGCCAGAAACATTGCCGTTTTTCCCTGCGGGTAAAGCTGCGGGCTAAACAGACGTTTGCCGGTCAGTCGATGGTCGATTAACGTCGCCAGCCCCAGACCAATCGGCGGGATAACAATCGCGACGGCGCGGGAGGTGATCGGTAATACGTGATCGGTGGTTAGCCCAAGCCCGACAAATCCCGCCGCTTTGTTGATCGGCCCACCGAGATCAATGGCGGTCGCCGCCGCCATGCCGATGGCGTACATCATCGAGCCAGACTCGCCTGCAGCCAGCAACAGCGTGCGCATGCCTGCGTTCAGCCAGCCGCCAACAGGCGTAATGACGTAATACATCGCCAGCATCACAAACAGCGCGGAGAGAATTGGAATCAGAAAGGTGCTTTTAAACGCCAGCAGATACTGAGGAAGGTTAATTTTGTTGTTCAGCCATTTGACCAGATAGCCCGCCGCAATAGCGATAATCAACGCGCCAATAAAGGTAGATGGCACAGGTTTGGTGGCAAGCCAGGTGAGTTTTTCCGGGTCGAAATTTAGCACCAGCGTCGGCTGGGTGGAGACCAGCCCGCCGATAAAACCGGCCGGGAAGGCCAGCTTGCCGCCGATAGAGTTGGCGACAAAGGCAGAAAACATCGGGATCGCGAAGCTAAACAGCAGCCCGCCGAAGGATTCCGTCAGGTAACCAAACTTCAGCACCGACAGATTAAAACCCGTGAAGTGGCCGGAGTTCAGCGCATCCAGAATGCCGGTGTCTGGCGGGATCTCCAGCCAGACATAGGCGATGAGCTGCGAAATGGCGAGGATCACCCCGCCCATGATCAGCGTAGGTACCATGCGGGAAATTCCCGACATAATGTGCTGTGGAAGTTCTTTCCAGAAGGTATTGCCCGTTGCGGCGGGCGCGGGGGTGAGTGCGAGGGTATCGCCTTCGTGACCGTCCGACCGAACCGCACTGCGTTTTTTAATTGCCATAACCAGGACCCCTGAGGTGGAGGATTATTGTTGTTCTGCAGCAATCATTTCTTCGATTTCTTTCAGGGTTCCCGCCGCGTTTTTAATGGCGTCCTGAAGGGTAATTTCGTACACGTCCCGCGTTTCAAAGCGTTCGTTGTCTTCCGGGGTGATCGCGATGGCGTGAATAATAATGTCCGCCCCGGCGATATCCTGTGGCGTTAAGCGGTTCTGGATGCCATCCGCCCCCTGGGTTTCAATTTTGACTTCGTAGCCTGCTTCTACCGCGGCCTCTTCCAGCGCCTGAGCCGCCATAAAGGTATGTGCCAGACCCATCGGGCAGGCGCACAACGCAATCAGTTTTTTAGCCATGTGAACATTCTCCTGTAGATGACACCGCGATTATGGCGGGGAGGTTTCAGGGTTGTTTACCGGATAAATGATGCATTAGCTGGAGAGATGAGGCGTGAGATCAGAAGTGTGACGCTTATCGTCATATAAGGGAAAAGGATGAAACGCCGGGTGCGGGTGCCCCCGGCAGAAGATCAGTAGCCGACTTTATCAATGACAAACTGTTTGCCGCAGTTGCCAGGGTGCGGCTGGGGCGCAAACGACGCCGATGAGAGCGGCGCGTTGATGGTCGCGGCTTTGAGCGAAAGCTGCAGTTCGGTGAGATACGCCGGGTTATTGTTGCAGGTCAGCTTGACGGCTTTAACGGATTCTTTGCCCCAACTTTTGGCGACGGCCTCGTCAAAATCGCGGCGAGAAACCGTTTTGCCGTAATGATCAGCAAGGAATTTCCCCAGCGCGCTGCTTTTCACTTCCTGATTCATGCGCACCATAGTGCCAAAATAGGCGTCAGGATCGAACCCAAAGCAGACGCCGTGCTTGGCGTATTCATAGCGTTCCAGACAGGACTCTCCGCCCGCGCCCGGCATTACGCCGTTAAGTTTTGCGGCGGCTTCGAAGGAAAGCCCGGTTTCGGCAGCGGCGCATTTACGGCTGGCTCTGGCTTCTGGCATGTTGGGGACGGGGCGAGTGGCGCAGCCAAATCGCATCCAGCGGCGATCGTCCACCCCGCGCGAGGCGATAGATTTGGGCAGGCTCGGCCACAGGCCGTGAACCGTCAGAAAATCCGTTTTGGTTGTGCTCTCTTTTTGCAGGCGGCACTCGTCAGGCTCATTGCGGTTGCGGTCGTGCATGCTCTGGCAAAAACCGGTCTGCCAGGAGAGGGCAAGGACGTAGCGATCAAAATCGGCATATTGTGTGGCCTGAAGCGGCGCGGCATGTGCTGAGAAGGCGCACAGGGCAAGGGCGGTTGCACTGAACCGGATAACGATATCCTTCCTGAACATTTGAATTCCTGATGATTAAAGGGAAATTAATTCCAGGAACTTATTAAAGCACAAAAAGCGCCCGCAGGCGCTTTTTGTGCCCGACGACGCGGGCTGAGGGTAAGGCAGGGCTGGCTAGCGCAGTGTCACCAGGCCCATTCTTTTATCCCGCGACCGTACCCGGCACCAGGATTTCTGTTGCGATAATTACAATGACCAGGCCGACCAGTACCGGAACAGAGGTGCGTTTCACCACTTCGAACGGGGAGATTTTGGCCATACCGGCGACCGCAACCACCACGCCGGAAACCGGGGAGATAGTACGGCCCAGGTTGGAAGCCTGCAGCATTGGAATCGAAAGGTAGGCCGGGTTGATGCCGGACGAGTGAGCCAGTTTTGGAATCATCTCGACGAACGCATAGAACGGGGCGTTACCGGAGCCGGTCGTCATGGCGGCCAGCATCGTCAGGACAACCAGCACCAGCATCAGAATAATGCTGGCAGAGCCGAAGGAGGTGGCGATCGAGATCAGGCTCTGGATAAAGCCGATGGTGCTCAGGCCCTGGGCGAAAACGCCCGCCGCGACCAGCAGCATCACCACACCCGCAAAGGCGTCAGCCATCCCGCGATACGCCACTTCCAGGCCGGAGAACACTTTCTGAGTGTTAAAGCCGCGTACGAATTCCAGCACCGCCGCCAGCAGCATGCAGATCACCAGAATGGTAATAATGTGCAGCTGTGGGCCCCATTTACCATCGAAAATCAGTACGCCAATGATCGGCGTAAACGGCAGAATGGCGTAGAACGATGGCGCCGTGGTGGTGATTTCACTCACGTCCAGCATCTCGTGGCTGATGTTTTCTTTTTTATCGAGATACTTCTGCCAGAAATAGTGCGCAACCGCCATACCGATAATGGCGGCGATAGAGATCGGCAGGGTGGTTTTAAAGGCGAAATCAATCAGCGGCATTTCGGCGGCTTTTGCAGCCAATACCACGTCACCGGACGTTGGGGAGAGAATAATCGCGGCAGGGGAGGCGCAAATCGCCGCCGCGGCACCGCGGCTGATACCCACGTTCACCATCACCGGGAACAGCGTCGCCATCAGCAGAACGCCGAGACCGGTAGCGGAGGAGACCGCCAACGACATCAGGCACGCCACGAAATAGGCGGCAATCATCAGAATGTAGGGGGAGTTAATATATTGCAGCGGCTTTGAGGCCAGTTTGACAACCATATCATTGGCGCCGATATGGGTCATATACGCGGCGAAACCACACAGCATCATAATCATCATGCCGAGATCGCCACCGCGGCTCATCAGCAGAATTTTAATATATTCCACAATATCGGTGGCAGTATAACCGGTGCTGGTTTCGCTGGCCGGTAACACCTGGTGGCCCATTAGCGCACTAATAATAAGCAGCGTTAAACCGCCGACGAATAATACCCCGGTGGCGGAATAGCCTTTAATGATGTAGCGCGCAACGCCGACAATGACGACCACTCCGATGAGGAGTTCGATAACGGTAAGCATGGTTTCCCCTGTACGTGCGCTCCCCAGAGAGCACGGAAAATCAAAAAAATGAAGTGTTGAAATGTGCCGAATAAATGGGCAGTTCTTGCTGACTAAAATCAATAAAATGACTACTAAAACGGCCATCAACGATATTTTGCCACCACTACGTCATTTGTGTCACCACACTATTGACCGCAGCTATGATTATTATATGTCATTAAAATGATAATTAATTGTTGTGATATTTCGAAGGTTTTATCCGTGAAAGGATTAAGAACGTAAAACTATTTAAAATAGCTTTAATTTCAACACGCGCTGTTCTTATACTCGGCTTCCTTTTGCCACCCGACGACGCGAATATGCATGCCAGCTGGAGTTACCGCCTGCGCTTTCTGAAAAAACATCTGCTGATGTTTTTGTTCGCGTTCGGCTGGCTGCTGATTCAGAGCCAGGTCGCGGTTGCGTCCCATGATTGCTCCCTGAGCCCGCGCGGCGAAAGCGCCATGATCCAGCATATGGACATGATGACCACGCCGCTTCATCACGAGCTCAGCAACATTTCGCCTCTGTGTGAAAAACACTGCGTTCCGGATCAGGCGCAAAAAGATCCCGGGCAGGCGCAGGTGGTCGCGCTTCCTGCGACCATGACCATCACCTTAAATACCCCTTCATGCAGCGACGTTTCGCCGTCCGCATGGTCACTCACCCCTCCCGCAGCGGGGCCGCCGGCAACGATCCGTTTTTGCCGGTTCCGGGAATAGCTCTCTGTTAATTCGTTGAATTTATTTTTCTTTTACGATTAACAGGAGTTTTATCATGCGTGCAATTTTTGTCTCTGCGCTTACGGGCGTGCTGTTTTCCCTTATCTCTCTTTCCGTTCAGGCCACCGATCCGTCACCTGCAGCCCAACACTGGCAAGGCCAGGGCGTGGTTCAGGAGATCGCGCCACCCCAAATCATCCTCCAGCATCAGGCCATTCCTGAACTGCAGTGGCCCGCGATGACCATGCCATTTGTGCTGGCGAAAAGCGTGGATACCGCTTCGCTGAAGTCCGGCGATCGCGTCACCTTTACGCTCGAACGCGCGGGTGACGGCTTCCAGATTATCTCCCTGACGCCGCTGCGCTAAGGGAGGAGACCATGAAATATCAGACACTGAGCCTGTGGCTCGGTGGGGTGCTGCTCGGCTTTTTAAGCTCAGCGGTTCAGGCCCAGTCCTGGACGCTCGCGCAAACCCTGACCGAAGCCCAGCGCTATTCTGCGGAGCTTTCTGCCAGCCGCAACGAAGCGCAGGCGCTGGATATGATGGCGGATTCCGCTACTCAGCTGCCCGACCCTAAACTCAAATTCGGCATCGAAAACGTGCCGGTGCAGGGGAGTAATGACCAGCGGTTTACCCGCGAAGGGATGACGATGCAGCGCATTGGCATCATGCAAAGCTACGTGAGTGCGGAAAAGCGGGAGCGTAAATCGCAAACGTTACAGGCCCAGGCACGGGGTGTGGAGGCGAAGTCCGAGGCCATTCGCGCCGCGCTCCAGCGTGATACGGCGCAGGCGTGGCTCGATCTTGCGTTATCAAAGCAGGCACTCGCGACCGCCAAAAATCTGGTGAATGAAACCGAGCGTCAGCAGGGTGTGCAAAAGGCCAGCGTCGGCGCAGGAAGTGCATCGCCCGACAGCGTGCTCTCGCTGCAGATGACCCTAAGTGCGATGCGCGACAAAGTGACGCTCGCGAGCCGGGATGTTCAGCTGGCGCAAAGCCGCCTGTTCCAGCTCACCGGGCAAGCCATTACCGATGTGCAAGGCCCGCTGCCGCGCTATCAACGTTTACCCGCCGACGAAAAGACGCTGGAGGAGGCGATTGTCCGTCATCCGGAAGTGGAGGCCGCGCAGCGCGAGTCGGAAACGGCAAAAGCCCGCTCGGCCCAGTCGGCGATAGCGGCGATCCCCGACGTTGATGTGGAGGTGTTCTACGCCCATCGCGCCGAAGGGTATGACGATATGGCGGGCGTGATGTTTACCGTCGATCTGCCGCTGTTCCAGTCGCGCCGACAGGACAAGGACTATGCCGCCGAGGTGTCGCGATCGATGCAGGCCGTGGATCAGCTGACGTTGATTCAGCGAGAGCATGTCGCGCAGGTGCAGTCGCTGGTGGCGCAATACCAGGCCGCGCAGACCCTGTGGCAGCGCCAGCGCGATGACCTCCTGCCGCTCCAGCATCAACGGCTGGCGGTGCTGGCCGCACAGTACCGTTCCGGGCAGTCGGAACTCCCGGCGCTCCTTGAGGCACGTCGCAGCGTGCTCGACACCGAACTGGCTGCCAATCAGGCCGAGCGCGAGATGGCGCGGACCTGGGCGGCAATTCAATGGCTGATCCCGCAGGACATCACACAATGAAAATACTGACGTTAAGCGCAACCGCACTGGCCGTTTTGCTGGCTGCGGGCGGCGGCTATTACGCGGGGCAGCGCACGATGCATGCCGCTCCCGACGAGGCAAAACCGGCCGAGCGCAAAGTGCTCTACTGGTACGACCCGATGATGCCGGGTCAGCGTTTCGATAAGCCCGGAAAATCGCCTTTCATGGATATGGATCTGGTGCCGCGTTACGCCGACGAAGAGAAAGCGGCGACAGGCGTGGGGATCAGTGCCGAGCAGCAGCAAAACCTCGGGATGAAAACGGGCAAAGTGCAGAAGCGTGTGCTGGCGCAGCCTTTCTCGGCCTATGCGACGGTCTCGACCAATGAACGCAGCCTGACAATTTATCCGGCACCCGCAGCGGGCGTGATCGCAAAACTCTACGTGCGTGCGCAGCAGCAGCAGGTCAAAGCCGGTGAACCGCTGGCAGAGATCTGGGTTCCCCAGTGGACAACGGCGCAGCAGGAGTATCTGGCCGTACGTCAGCTCGGGGACGCGACGCTCACCCGCGCGGCGCGGGAGCGGCTGGCGCTGCAGTTTATGCCGGAAGAGACTATCCGCGCCGTCGAGCGCAGCGGGAAACCGCAAACCCGATTAACCCTGCGCGCCGACCGCGCCGGGTATGTCGTCAAGCTGGACGCGCGGGAAGGGGCGCAGGTGGCGGCCACCGCGCCATTATTTGAGATCGCCGCGCTGGATACGGTCTGGCTGGTTGTGGATTATCCGCAAACCCAGGCGCAATCCCTGACGGTCGGCAGCGAAATGAGTGCCACGTCCGAAAGCTGGCCGGGCGAGCGTTTTCACGGCACCGTCAGCGAACTGCTGCCGCAAATGGAAGCGACCACGCGCACGCTTCAGGCGCGAATCGTACTGGAAAACCCAGGCAATAAACTGAAGCCAGGCATGTTCCTGAATGTTTCTCGCGCAGAGCAAACGCGCGGTGCTGCGGTGCTTGCTGTCCCGGAAGAGGCGGTGATTAACAGCGGTGAATCGCAGCGTGTTTTACTGGCAACGGGCGATGGTTATTTCCGCCCGGTTAAGGTGACAACGGGAATGACGGCTGAAGGCTGGACCGAAATCACCTCTGGCGTGCAGGAGGGCGATACTGTGGTGACCTCCGGGCAATTCCTGATCGACTCGGAAGCGAGCCTGCGCAGCGCGCTGCCGGAGGTGACGCCATGATCGCCGCCGTCATTCGTGCTTCATTACGCAACCGGCTGCTGGTGATCCTCGCAGCCGCGATCATGGCTGGCTGGGGCTGGTGGGCGGTCCAGCGCGCGCCGCTGGACGCGCTGCCGGATCTCTCGGACGTGCAGGTGATCGTCAAAGCCAGCTATCCAGGCAAAGCGCCGCAGGTCATTGAGGATCAGGTGACCTGGCCGCTCACCACTTCGATGCTCTCCGTGCCGGGGCCAAAACCGTGCGCGGTTTTTCAATGTTTGGCGATGCCTATGTCTATGTGCTGTTCGAAGATGGCACCGATCTGTACTGGGCGCGCTCAAGGGTGCTGGAGTATCTGAGCCAGGTGCAGTCACAATTCCCGGCGGGGGTGAAAGTCTCTCTTGGGCCGGATGCGACAGGGGTCGGCTGGATTTATGAATATGCGTTGATCGACCGCACCGGCAAGCACAGCCTCGCCGATTTGCGGGCGCTGCAGGACTGGACCTTAAAGTTTGAGCTTAAAACCGTCCCCAACGTTTCGGAAGTCGCCAGCATCGGCGGCATGGTGCGCCAATATCAGATAGTGGCGTCGCCCGAAAAAATGCGTGCGCTGAATATTACTCACGGTCAGCTGGTGAGTGCCATTCAGGCGGCGAATAAGGAGAGCGGCGGCGCATTGCTGGAGATGGGGGAGGCAGAATACATGGTGCGCACCACCGGTTATCTGCGCTCGCTGGACGATTTCCGCAATGTGGTGCTCACGTCGCGTGACGGCAAACCGGTGCTGCTCAGCGATGTCGCGACGGTGAGCTACGGGCCAGAAATTCGTCGCGGAGTGGCGGAGCTGAACGGTGAAGGCGAAGTGGCGGGCGGCGTGGTGGTGATGCGTTACGGGCAAAATGCGCTGGAAACCATTCATGCTGTGAAAGATAAACTTCAGGCGCTGCAAAAAACGCTGCCGGAAGGGTGGAGATTGTGCCGGTTTACGATCGCTCAACGCTGATTGAAGAGTCGGTCAAAACCCTGACCCATAAACTGCTGGAAGAGTTTGC
Source organism: Lelliottia sp. WB101 (assembly GCF_003051885.1). Lineage (NCBI taxonomy): Bacteria > Pseudomonadati > Pseudomonadota > Gammaproteobacteria > Enterobacterales > Enterobacteriaceae > Lelliottia > Lelliottia sp. WB101. Next base: position 4,258,767 of record NZ_CP028520.1, on the reverse strand, counting down.
GGTCGTGGTGCTGGTGTGCGCGTTATTCCTCTTCCATTTCCGCTCGGCGCTGGTGGCGATCGTCTCGTTACCCTTAGGGATTCTGGGGGCGTTCGTGGTGATGCACTACCAGGGCATCAACGCCAATATTATGTCGCTGGGGGGATTGCGATTGCGATTGGCGCGATGGTCGATGCGGCGATTGTGATGATTGAAAACATGCACAAAGTGCTGGAGCAGTGGCGACACGATCATCCGGATCAGGAGCCTACCTCCGGCGATTACTGGCATCTGGCCGAGAGGGCAGCGGTCGAAGTGGGGCCGGCGCTGTTTTGCAGCCTGCTGATTATTACGCTGTCGTTCATCCCGGTCTTTTCCCTCGAAGCGCAGGAGGGCCGCATGTTCTCGCCGCTGGCTTTCACCAAAACCTGGTCGATGGCGGTGGCGGCTGGGCTTGGTATCACGCTGGTTCCGGTGCTGATGGGCTATTTCATTCGCGGCAAAATCCCGGATGAAAAGGCCAACCCAATAAACCGCTTTTTGATTCGGCTGTATGAGCCGCTGCTCGATAACGTTCTGCGCTTTCCCAAAACAACCCTGGCGCTGGCGCTGGTGCTTTTACTGGTGACGCTGTGGCCACTCAGTCGGCTGGGCAGCGAGTTTATGCCGCCGCTCAATGAGGGGGATCTGCTGTATATGCCGTCGACGCTGCCGGGCATTTCAGCGCGGGAGGCCAGTCGTCTGTTGCAGCAAACGGATCGGCTGATTAAGAGCGTTCCGGAAGTTGCGAGCGTGTTTGGTAAAGCCGGACGGGCGGATACGGCAACGGATCCGGCGCCGCTGACCATGATAGAAACCACGATCCACTTTAAGCCGCGCGACCAGTGGCGGCCTGGCATGACGCCTGAAAAACTGGTGGAGGAGCTGGATAAAACCGTCTCGGTCCCAGGTATTGCCAACGTCTGGGTGCCACCGATTCGTAACCGTCTGGACATGCTGGCGACGGGGATCAAGAGTCCGGTGGGGATTAAGGTGAACGGCAACAATATTGCCGATATCGAACGCGTCGCCGGGCAAATTGAGTCGATTGTGAAGCAGGTGCCGGGCGTGACGTCTGCGCTGGCGGAGCGGCTGGCGGGCGGGCGCTATGTCGATATTCGTATCGACCGGCAAAAAGCGGCGCGCTACGGTGTCTCCGTCGATGAGCTGCAGAGTATGGTCTCGACGCTGGTGGGCGGTGACAACATCGGAGAGGTGATTCAGGGGCGCGAGCGCTATCCCATCAACGTGCGCTATCCCCGCGATCTTAGGGATAACGTCGATAAGCTGCGGGTTCTGCCAGTAGTGACGGCAAACGGCAGCCAGATCGCGCTGGGGGAGCTGGCGGATATCCAGGTCACAGAAGGGCCGCCGATGCTGAAAAGCGAGAACGCACGGCTCTCGAACTGGATTTATGTCGACCTGCGCGGGCGGGATTTGAAGTCCGCTGTTGAAGAGATGCAGCAGCACGTCGCCGAACAGGTCACATTGCCGCAGGGTGTTTCTCTTTCGTGGTCCGGGCAATTTGAATATCTGGAACGCGCCACGGAAAAACTGAAACTGGTGCTTCCGGTTACGTTGATGATTATCTTTATTTTGTTGTGGCTGACGTTTAAGCGAATCGCGGATGTCTTATTAATAATGGGGACTTTGCCGTTTGCGCTTATAGGTGGCGTATGGCTGTTGTGGCTGCTGGGATATAATCTTTCCGTCGCGGGTGCTGTCGGATTTATAGCCCTCGCCGGGGTGGCTGCGGAATTCGGCGTTATTATGGTGCTGTATCTCAATCAGGCTCTGGATAAATATCCTGAGGGGGGAAACACGCAACTGATGCGTGCGATTCATGAAGGTGCAGTGCTGCGCTTGCGGCCAAAAGTGATGACGGTTGCCACGATCATGGCGGGATTGCTGCCCATCATGTGGGGCGGCGGAAGCGGCTCTGAGGTGATGCAGCGCATTGCAGCACCGATGATCGGCGGTATGGTCACAGCACCCTTATTATCCATGCTGGTTATTCCCGCTTTGTATAAATTGTTACATAAGCGTTAATTAATCTTTGCGCCCCGATTATTTCGGGGCGTTTTGTTGTTATTCACCAGGAATATTCCCACTTTTGAAAGTAAATAATTCGGATTAAGGGCGATGTTATTCAGTCTTCATTTAATTAATATTTGTTAAAATCGCCCCGAATACGAAAAATGGTAATTTCATTGTGACGATAAGAAATAATATTTTCCTGGTTATGTTGTTTGTTTTTGCTCAGCTCACCTTATCGGCTTCGGCGATGGCAGATGAGAAAGCGGCGGATAAAGGGTGGTTCTCAACCTTCACCGACAACGTAGCGCAGACCTGGAACGAACCTGAGCATTATGACCTGTATGTTCCGGCAATCACCTGGCACGCCCGTTTTGCTTACGACAAAGAGAAAACGGATCGTTACAACGAACGCCCGTGGGGCGCTGGTTTTGGTCAATCCCGCTGGGATGATAAAGGCAACTGGCACGGCCTGTACCTGATGGCGTTTAAAGACTCCTATAACAAATGGGAGCCGATTGGTGGTTACGGTTGGGAGAAGACCTGGCGTCCGCTGGCGGATGACAATTTCCACATGGGCCTGGGGTACACGGCGGGCTTTACGGCGCGTGATAACTGGAAATACATCCCGATACCCGTGCTGCTGCCGCTGGCGTCTATCGGCTACGGTCCGGCCACATTCCAGATGACCTATATTCCGGGTACCTACAACAACGGGAACGTTTACTTCGCCTGGATGCGCTTCCAGTTTTAACTGAAAAAAACCTGTCGATTGGCTGAAAAATGCACGCTTTTTGAATCGTAAAGCACAAACGGCCAGTCGATAAAATTAACGCGACTTTTGTCACTTTTTAACAAAGAACCGCTGGACAAAACGGCCCACAATTGTTGTACTGATACCCGACACAGCATTTGTGTCCATTTTTCATGTAAAGGTAATTTTGATGTCTAAGATTAAAGGTAACGTTAAGTGGTTTAATGAGTCCAAAGGATTCGGTTTCATTACTCCGGAAGATGGCAGCAAAGACGTGTTCGTACACTTCTCTGCAATCCAGACTAATGGTTTCAAAACCCTGGCTGAAGGCCAGCGCGTTGAGTTCGAAATCACTAACGGTGCCAAAGGTCCTTCTGCTGCTAACGTAACTGCTCTGTAATTCGAGCCGTTCAGCAAGAACTCCAAAACCCGCTCATTGAGCGGGTTTTTTTTGTGCTTTTTTAGAGCTAAAACAGATACATTTTCAGAAAGCTGGCGACGATAAGTACGCTCAGTAACATCATGCCTGCGCTCATCACTTTTTCTTTCATCTCATCACCCCTGGTCGATTTGTCGACAAGCGTGACAGAGAAAAATTAAGCTAACATTAATATGCCGGTGATTAGTGCGCGCTGGCGGCAGAAAATAACCAAAATGCGAGCGCGGTCATCGCAAACGAGCCGAGCATGTTGACGGCAATGTTTGTCAGTGCCCAGCCAAAACGCCCGTCCTGGAGCAGAAATACCACTTCAGCCGAGAAGGTGGAAAAGGTCGTTAACCCGCCGCAAAAACCGGTGGTGATCAATAATTTCCACATCGGATCGATGTGCGTCATGCGGTTAAACCACGCTAATCCCATACCAATGATAAACGCGCCGATCAGGTTCGCGGTGAGTGTACCCATCGGAATGGCCTGATGCATGGGGTTAAAACGCATGCTGAGAAACCATCGCGCAACGCTGCCCGTGCCGCCGCCAATAAATACGGCTAAAAGGAGTTGTAACACTGTCAATTCCTGCTATTGAATGAGTCAAAGTATTGAGTGTATCGCTAAGTGAAGCAGGGGGAAAATATGTATGTTGCGGTTGGGCAGTTCGCGGTTAGCCCATTCTGGGAGGAAAACGCCCGGCAGTGTGTCTCATTGATGGCACAAGCGGCGCGTCAGGGAGCCGCGCTGCTGGTTCTCCCGGAGGCGCTTCTGGCTCGTCATGATCAGGACCCGGACCTTTCGGTAAAGTCGGCGCAGCCCCTGGACGGCGGCTTTTTACAGCTGTTGCTGGATGAGAGCCAGCGCAACCGGCTCACCACGGTGCTGACGGTGCATGTCCCGACGACCGAGGGCAGGGCAGCCAATACCCTGGTCGTACTGCGCGAGGGGAAAATCATCGCGGATTACGCCAAGCTCCATCTCTATGATGCGTTTACTGTTCAGGAATCCCGCCTGGTTGATCCCGGCAGCCAGATCCCACCGCTGATAGACGTCGAGGGCATCAAGCTGGGGCTGATGACCTGCTACGATTTACGCTTCCCGGAGATGGCGCTGAACCTGGCGCTGGCGGGGGCGGAAGTCTTGGTGTTGCCCGCCGCGTGGGTCAGAGGGCCGCTCAAAGAGCATCACTGGGCGACGTTATTAACCGCACGTGCGCTGGACACCACCTGCTACATCGTTGCCGCCGGTGAGTGCGGTAATAAGAATATCGGCCAGAGCCGGATTGTTGATCCCCTGGGCGTGACGATTGCGGCAGCGGGTGAAGCGCCTGGCCTCTTCATGGCCGAGATAGATCCTGAGCGAATCGCGCAGGCGCGGCGGCAATTACCGGTTCTGACCAACCGACGGTTTGCGCCACCGCAATTAATGTGATGTTTTTTTCATCAGAGCTTGATTCACCTTGTTACAGATTGCTATTGTGTGCGCGCGTCGAATGTCCGTTAATAACATCAGGTTTTCTGGCGCTGTTTGCAGCCTGTTTTAAGTGAAGAAGGTATCTATGGGTGAGATTAGTATTACTAAACTGCTGGTGGTTGCGGCGCTGGTCGTCCTGCTGTTTGGTACCAAGAAGTTACGTACTCTGGGCGGAGACCTGGGTACAGCCATTAAAGGCTTCAAAAAAGCGATGAACGATGACGACACCACTGCTAAGAAAACGGCAGAGGGCGACGTCCCGGCTGAGAAGCTGTCGCACAAAGAGTAATGGCACTGTCCTTCCAGTTCTCTGGAAAGAAAAAAACCGGCGTAATAGCCGGTTTTTTTATGGGTGAAGTGTAATAAATTATTACTTCACTTCTTCGCCTTTCGCCTGCATATCCGCATGGTATGAAGAGCGAACGAATGGACCACAAGCCGCGTGGGTAAAGCCCATCGCCATCGCTTCGGCTTTCATTTCATCGAACTCATCCGGACTGACGTAGCGCTGTACCGGCAGGTGATGACGGCTAGGCTGCAGATACTGACCCAGGGTCAGCATCGTCACGCCATGGCGGCGCAGATCGCGCATCACTTCAATAATTTCGGCATTGGTTTCGCCCAGACCGACCATCAAGCCAGATTTGGTTGGAATGTGCGGATGCGCTTCTTTAAAGCGTTCCAGCAGCTTCAGTGACCAGTTGTAGTCTGCGCCCGGACGCACCTGACGGTAAACGCGCGGCACGTTTTCCAGGTTGTGGTTGAACACATCCGGTGGCGTGGCGGTAAGAATATCCAGCGCGCGATCCATACGACCACGGAAATCGGGCACCAGCGTTTCAATCTTAATGTTCGGGCTTTTCTCACGGATGGCGGTAATGCAATCTGCAAAGTGCTGCGCACCGCCGTCGCGGAGATCGTCACGGTCAACGGAGGTAATCACCACGTAACGCAATGCCATGTCGGCAATGGTCTGGGCCAGCTTCAGCGGCTCGTTGGCGTCAGGGGCGACCGGGCGACCGTGTGCCACGTCGCAGAACGGGCAGCGACGGGTGCAAATCGCGCCCAGAATCATGAAGGTGGCCGTACCGTGGTTGAAACATTCCGCAAGGTTCGGGCAAGACGCTTCTTCACAGACAGAGTGAAGGCCGTTCTTACGCATCGCCGCTTTGATACCCTGAATGCGTGACGAGTCAGCCGGAAGTTTGATTTTCATCCATTCCGGTTTTCTTAACAGCGCTTCGCGCTCCGTAACCACGTTTTTAACCGGGATAAGGGCCATTTTATCGGCGTCGCGGTACTTAACACCGCGTTCCATCACAATGGGTTTACTCATAGCGTGCGTGTTCCAGTTGCGAAATTCGAGGGAAAGCGTTTCAATTCAAGGGAATGTTGTATTTATCAACTATTTTTGAACGAACGACAGGCAGTATATCATTGATAAGGGCGATAAAGCAGCCTGTGAGGTCGCCAAATTGTAAAATAGTTGTTGTTTTGTGCCCTTTGTCCCCTGCGGGGCAGGGGCTTGCGCTGGAAGGGGCTTTAAAACGCCTGACGGATAATGTTAATCACGTTTTCCAGAACCGGGTCGCGCAGGCTCAGTTTATTGTAATGCAGCGCAATCTCAATAGATTCAGCATTTAGCGGCGCGTAGGGGATCTGTTCCAGCGGCCAGCACTGGCGCAGCAAGTTATAAAGGCGCGAAGGCATAATGGTGATCATGTCGCTGTTGCCCACCAGCGCCGCAATCGTAAACATATTGTAACTGCTGAAGTTCACCAGGCGATCCGGGAACAGTTCGTTAACGCGCTGGTGCAGCTGATTCAGGTTGTGCCCGTCATTCATGAACAGGGCGTACTCATATTCACGCAGATTTTCAGCCGTTGCCGTCTGGCTGAGGGCCGGATGATTTTTGCGACATACCAGCAGCAGCCCGTCGGCGTAAAGCACGCTGTGAGCCAGCGACCGTGCGCCAAAAGCATTGCTGTCGATAATCAGGTCAGTCTGGAACTGCGCGAGCTGGGTTTCCGTGTCGTTAACCGGAATATTGCGCAGCATCAGCTGCGGGGCTTCACGCTTAACCGCCTGATAGATAATCGGCAAGACCATCGCGCCGACGGAAGGCGACGTGCCTATCGTAATGGTGCGTTGTTTGTCATAGCTGCCAGTGAGATCCAGTGCACCGAGAATCGACTCCAGCCCCTGGCTGATGTACTCGTGAAGGTGCGTGGCGTAAGCGGTAGGGGTGACACCCTGACCTTTACGAATAAACAGCGGGTCAGGAAATATAGCGCGCAATTTCTGAATTGACTGGCTAATTGCTGAGGGGGTGAGATTAAGAATTTTCGCAGCATTAACGATACCCTTATGGACATATACGGCCTCAAAGATCGTCAATAAATTGAGGTCAATATTACGTAAAGTCCGAAAAACTTGCGGCTTGTCCTGACCGCCTGGCTCATTCAGTCGTTTAGCCGGTAAATTATTATAATCCACGCTGTCACTCCGTATTCATTCACAATATGAATGATAGTTGAATTTATATATTGTGCTTGTAGTGATTGGTAAAGTATTTTGTGGATGTCAATTGTTTAGGGAAATCAACTAACTGTGTAATTTTCAATCAAATGAAGGCCAGTTCGCAAGGTGGTATTCACGTACTGAAATTAAACGCAGCAAAATATGTGAACCTGCTCAAGCGCTTCGAAAATATAGAAACTATGGATTATTGTAAAGCGTAAATGCGGTAAATACGCGAAGGTCCATAAAATAAATGGACCATCATGTATAATATATTAAGCGGGAATATATTCGTGTGGTGGATTGTTTAGCAGCGCTAAAAGATTACTTACCAGCGACGGGCGAATAATATCTGGGGTGACATTTTCTACCCATTGGTGCATTTGGGTCATTTCCATTCCCGCATAACCACACGGATTGATGCGCAGGAAAGGCGAAAGATCCATATTGATATTGAGCGCAAGGCCGTGGAATGAGCAGCCCTTACGGATGCGCAACCCGAGCGAACAGATCTTCATCTCCCCGACATACACCCCCGGCGCATCGGCACGCGGATGGGCATCGATGCCGTATTCTGCCAGCGTATCCACTACGGTTTGCTCCAGCAGCGTGACCAGTTCGCGTACCCCGAGTTTGCGGCGTTTCAGATTCAGCAGGACATACATCACTTGCTGACCTGGTCCGTGGTAGGTCACTTGCCCGCCGCGATCGCTTTGAATAACCGGGATATCACCGGGAACCAGTACATGCTCTGCTTTACCTGCCTGCCCCTGGGTGAAAACCGGCAGGTGTTCGACCAGCCAGATCTCATCGGGCGTGTTGTCATCGCGTGAGTCAGTGAAATCATGCATAGCCTGAGAGACAGGCTCATAAGGTTGCAGCCCAAGATGGCGGACAAGAATTTTATCCTGATACAAAACAGCAACTCCGGGGGAGGTAGCGAGAAAAGGGTATGGGGAGTATATCACAGAGAGGGGAGCGGGTTACCCGGCAAAGCGGGTAACCACGAGGGGACTACAGCACCATACGGACGATTTCGATATTGCCGAGCTCTTCGTACAGGGTTTCGACCTGCTCAATATGCGTGGCAGTAATGGTGATGGAAACCGAGTGGTAGTTGCCCTTGCTGCTTGGTTTTACCGTCGGAGAGTAGTCACCCGGCGCATGGCGCTGTACCACTTCAACCACCTGGTCAACCAGCTCCGGCAACGCCTGACCCATTACTTTGTAAGTAAACGGGGTAGGGAATTCAAGCAGTTCGTTAAGTTTGGTTTTCATGTCAGCTCCGGCATTACATCAAAAAAATAATAACTCCCACGTGAAGGTGGGAGTTATCAGGATACCTAGTATATGGGGATCAAAATCACACTTTCAAGTGTTCAATTTTTAACCAAACCAGTGATGGAACATCAATTTAATGTAATCAATGATTTTGCCGAAGAAATTGCCTTCAGGAATTTCATCCAGCACCACCAGGGGACGCTGATCGATGGTTTTACCGTCGAGCTGGAAGTTGATGGTTCCCACCACCTGGTTCTTCTGCAGCGGCGCGTGAAGTTCGCTAGTGTTCAGCACGTAGCTGGCTTTCAGGTCTTTCATGCGACCACGAGGAATGGTCAGGTACAGATCTTTATCTACGCCCAGGGATGCGCGGTCGTTGTCGCCAAACCACACTGGCTCTGACGCAAATTCTTTACCGGCTTTCAGCGGATTCACGGTTTCGAAGAAACGGAAGCCCCAGGTCAGCAGTTTTTTACTTTCCGTTTCACGGCCTTTAAAGGTACGACCGCCCATCACCGCGGAGATCAGACGCATCTGGCCTTCAGTCGCGGAGGCCACCAGGTTGTAGCCTGCTTTATCCGTATGGCCGGTTTTGATGCCGTCGACGTTCAGGCTGTTATCCCACAGCAGACCGTTACGGTTGGTCTGGCGGATGCCGTTAAAGGTGAACTCTTTTTCTTTATAGATGGTGTATTCGTTCGGCACGTCACGAATCAGCGCCTGGCCAATCAGCGCCATATCACGTGCGGAGCTGTACTGACCGTCTGCGTCCAGGCCGTGTACGGTCTGGAAGTGGCTGTTTTTCAAGCCCAGCGCGGAAACGTAGCTGTTCATCAGGCCGACAAAGGCGTCCTGGCTACCGGCGGCGAAATCGGCCATGGCCACACAGGCGTCGTTACCGGACTGCAGGTTAATGCCACGGATCAGCTGAGAAACGGGAACCTGCATCCCTGGTTTCAGGAACATCAGAGAAGAGCCTTTAAACACCGGGTTACCGGTCGCCCAGGCATCGTTACCCACGGTGACCAGGTCAGTCTCTTTGAATTTACCCGCTTTCATCGCCTGGCCGATGACGTAGCTGGTCATCATTTTAGTCAGGCTCGCAGGGTCACGGCGCGAATCAGCGTTCTGTTCTGCCAGCACTTTGCCGGAGTTGTAGTCGATCAGGATGTAAGATTCCGCGTCAATTTGCGGAACGCCAGGGATCATGGTCTTGATATTCAGGTCATCGGCGTGAGCGGCTGAGAGAGCGGCTGCGCAAAGGGCCGTGGTCAGCGCCATGCGCTGCAAGAATCGAGCGGAGAGAGTGGTCTTCATGGTCAGAACTACGACATCCGTGATGGAATTAAAAAAAGTGCCTTACTATAGCAAATGCTATACAGGCAGGCATCCGACTTTCAGCATGAGATTGTGAACGTTGGTTACACAAACTGACAATTCGGATACCGCCGATTCATTACTTCGCAACAGCGATAAACGACTGTAACTGCGCTTCGTTTTGCAAACGCTGCTGCAACGACGCGGCCTGCGATTTGCTGGCAAAAGGCCCCATCTGGATACGCCAGACGGCACCGTTTTGTTCAACGCGGCCAGGTACGCCAAATTTCTGGCTCAGCTGCTGCTGATACTGCTGCGCACGCGCTTGATCGCTTACCGCACCGACCTGAACCACAAAATTGCCGCTGGCAGAAGTTGCCGCTGGCGGCGTCACCGCGGCAGGCGCGGTCACCGGCGCTGGCTGAGTGACAGGTGTGGCCGCAACGGGGGCTGGCGTTGGCTCACTGCCTTCCAGCACGCCGGAGGCCAGCGGTGTCGCTGCGCCCAGGAAACCGCTGCTGCTCACCGGTGCACCGGTGGAGTCGTCACTTTTCAGCGTATCGTTGCTGATGGCGCGCACATTATCCGGTGGCGTGGTGTCTTGCGGCAGGGAAGAGGCGCTCCCCATTCCACCGTTTAAATCCGGACGAGCGGGCAGGGCATAGGTCTGTTTGGCGACGGTCGTACACACGGTACCAGGGCCAGACAGCGTGCCGTCCTGCGCCACGATAATCGGATCGATGCGGACTTTAGTATTGTTGGAGGTATTCAGACGATCGGCTGCCGCGCGGGAGAGTGAAATCACGCGATCGTTACCGTAAGGGCCACGATCGTTAATGCGCACCACAATCATGCGGCCATTCGCCAGGTTAGTGACGCGCACATAGCTTGGGATAGGCAGCGTCGGGTGCGCGGCTGTGATCTGCGCCGGGTCGAAGGTCTCGCCAGAGGCGGTCAGGTTGCTGCCTGGCTCCGCGTCATAGATGGCGGCAAAACCGGCCTGACTGAAACGGGACGGGTCCTGAACGATCTTATAGCTCTTGCCGTCGCGTTCGTAATTCTGATTGGCGCCCGCGTTCAGCGGCTCATAAATCGGGTCCGCGCCACTGATTTCAACCACCGGACCGTTACAGACCGCAGGCTGCGGCGGCGCGATGGTTGCCTGTTGCTGACCATCATCACTTGAACAAGCTGCAAGTAAACTTGCTGCGATGCAGATACCCAGCCACTGCTTACGCATGGCGATCCCCTTATTTTTATACGCTTTTGGACAACATTTTTCTGTGGGTATGGATAGACATCACTATCCCAAACCCGGCCATCAACACGATCAGTGCCGAGCCTCCGTAACTCACCAGCGGTAATGGCACGCCTACAACCGGCAGAATCCCACTCACCATACCAATATTTACGAAGACATAAACGAATAAAATCAGCATCAAACCGCCTGCCATGACGCGACCGAAAGTGGTCTGCGCGCGCGCGGCGATCCACAGTCCACGCATGATCAGCAGGAGGTACAGGGCCAGCAAAATCAAAATACCGACCAGGCCAAGCTCTTCCGCCAGAACGGCGAAAATAAAGTCCGTATGGCGTTCCGGCAGGAACTCCAGCTGTGACTGTGTTCCGTGCAGCCAGCCTTTACCGCGCAAACCACCCGAGCCAATTGCAATCTTAGACTGAATAATATGATAGCCCGCGCCCAGCGGATCGGTTTCCGGATCGAGCAACATCATGACGCGCTGACGTTGATAGTCATGCATCAGGAAGAACCAAAGTATCGGGATAAAGGCGGCCACCAGCACCACCGCGATACCGATTAATCGCCAGCTCAAGCCAGACAGGAACAGCACGAACAGGCCGGAGAGCGCCACCAGAATCGACGTTCCCAGATCGGGCTGCGCCGCAACCAGCAGGGTCGGCAGGAAGATCAGCACCAGCGCGATGGCGGTATTTTTCAGCGACGGCGGACAGACGTCACGGTTGATAAAGCGTGCGACCATCAGCGGAACGGCGATTTTCGCAATCTCGGAGGGCTGGAAACGCACAATCCCGAGATCGAGCCAGCGCTGCGCACCTTTCGAAATCGCCCCGAATGCATCCACGGCGATTAGCAAAATAATACAGATAAAATAGAGGTAGGGCGCCCAGCCTTCATAGACGCGCGGCGGGATTTGCGCCATCACCACCATGATCACCAGGCCCATCGCGATCTGGCCAATCTTGCGCTCCATCATGCCAATATCCTGGCCGCTGGCGCTCCAGATTACGAGGGCGCTGTAGGTTAGCAATGCCAGCAGGATCAGCAGCATGGCCGGGTCGATGTGGATTTTGTCCCACAGCGATTTCTTATTTGGATTATCCGTCATGATTATTGGTCCTCCGCCGCAGAGGCGGCTGGGGTTTCAGCCGGCAGGTCGGTGTTGTTGTCGCCCAGCATAATGTGGTCGAGGATCTGGCGCATAATCGTACCTACCGCCGGACCAGCGCCGCCGTTTTCGAGAATAATCGCTACCGCCACCTGCGGCTTATCATAAGGCGCAAATGCGGTCATGAGTTTATGGTCACGCAGACGTTCAGCGATTTTATGCGCATTATAGGTTTCGTTGGCCTTCAGGCCGAAGACCTGTGCGGTACCGGATTTCGCCGCCACTTTATACGGTGCGCCCGCAAAATACTTATGCGCGGTGCCGTTTGGACGGTTGGCGACGCCGTACATCCCGTCTTTGGCGATTTCCCAGAAGCCGGAGTGGATATCACCCACCGGTGCTTCATGGGGCTGCGACCATGGAACCTGTTTGCCATCTTCGACGGTGCTCATCAGCAGGTGCGGTACTTTCACCACGCCGTCGTTGATGAGGATCATCATGGCTTTGTTCATCTGGATTGGCGTAGCGGTCCAGTAACCCTGGCCGATACCAACAGGAATGGTGTCGCCTTGATACCACGGCTTTTTAAAGCGTTTCAGCTTCCACTCGCGGGTTGGCATGTTCCCTGAGCGCTCTTCCGAGAGATCCACGCCCGTGTAGTGGCCGTAGCCAAATTTGCTCATCCACTCCGAGAGGCGGTCAATCCCCATGTCGTAGGCGACCTGATAGAAGAAGGTATCCGCCGACTCTTCCAGTGATTTGGTGACATTCAGGTGGCCGTGGCCCCATTTTTTCCAGTCACGATAGCGTTTTTCTGAGCCGGGCAACTGCCACCAGCCGGGGTCAAACAGGCTGGTATTGCGGTTGATCACGCCTGCGCTCAGGGCGGAGACGGCAACATACGGTTTGACCGTGGATGCTGGCGGATAGACGCCCTGGGTGGCGCGGTTCACCAGCGGAGTGTTCGGATCGTTCAACAGACCGGAATAGTCTTTGCTGGAGATGCCATCGACGAACAGGTTCGGATCGTAGCTTGGCATAGATACCAGTGCCAGAATGCCGCCGGTACGCGGATCGGTGACCACCACCGCTGCACGACTGCCTGCCAGCAGGGTTTCGATATACTGCTGGAGCTTAAGATCCAGCGTCAGATAGACGTCGTGACCGGCTTGCGGCGGCACCTCTTTCAGCTGGCGGATCACGCGGCCACGGTTGTTTACTTCAACCTCTTCGTAGCCCGTTTGTCCATGCAGCACGTCTTCGTAAAAGCGCTCAATGCCAAGCTTACCGATATCATGGGTAGCGGCGTAGTTTGCCAGTTTGCCGTCTTTGTCGAGACGATCGACGTCTTTATCGTTAATTTTGGAAACGTAGCCGATGACGTGAGTCAGCGCGGAGCCGTAAGGGTAGAATCGACGCTTATAGCCTTTGACCTCAACACCAGGGAAGCGGTACTGGTTCACCGCAAAGCGGGCGACCTGGACTTCCGTCAGATTGGTTTTCACGGCGATGGAGGTAAAGCGGTGCGAACGCGAACGCTCTTTTTTGAAGGCGGCGATATCGTCATCCGTGAGATCGACCACGCCTTTCAGCGCATCCAGCGTGTCCTGCACGTTATCGACTTTTTCCGGCATCATCTCGATTTGGTAGATGGTGCGGTTTAACGCCAGCGGCGTGCCGTTACGGTCGTAGATAATCCCGCGGCTGGGTGCGATGGGCACCAGCTTGATGCGGTTTTCGTTGGAGCGCGTTTGATAATCGGTGAAGCGGACGATTTGCAGATTGTAGAGGTTGGCGACGAGTACGCCAGACAGCAGCAAAATCCCGGTAAAAGCGACCAGCGCCCGGCGCACAAACAGCGCGGACTCAGCCGAATAGTCGCGAAAAGAATTCTGTAGTTTCATCCGCTGCTTAATTTGCCCTGGTCAATCATTACTCACGGTGATAAGGGTGGTTGGTAGTAATGCTCCACGCGCGATAGAGGCTTTCTGCGACCAGCACCCGAACAAGCGGGTGGGGCAGCGTCAGCGCGGAGAGGGACCAACTTTGTTCTGCGGCCGCTTTGCAGGCGGGGGACAACCCTTCCGGACCGCCAATCAACAGACTGACGTCGCGGCCATCCTGCTTCCAGCGCTCCAGTTCGTGCGCCAGCTGCGGCGTATCCCAGGGTTTGCCTGGGATATCGAGGGTTACAATGCGGTTCTTGCCAGCCGCTGCCAGCATTAACTCACCCTCTTTTTCGAGAATACGTTTGATATCCGCGTTCTTACCGCGCTTTCCTGCTGGGATCTCCACCAGTTCGAACGGCATGTCTTTGGGAAAACGGCGCAGATATTCAGTAAAACCCGTCTGTACCCAGTCCGGCATTTTTGTGCCGACGGCTACCAGTTGCAACTTCACGCATTAACCCCAGAGTTTTTCCAGCTCATACAGACGACGGCTCTCTTCCTGCATGACGTGGACGATCACATCGCCAAGGTCCACAACAACCCAGTCAGCAATGGCTTCGCCTTCTACGCCCAGCGGCATCAGGCCAGCTGCACGCGATTCCTGAACCACATGATCGGCAATAGAAGCAACATGACGTGTGGATGTGCCGGTGCAAATGATCATGCAGTCGGTGATACTGGATTTACCTTGAACGTCGATAGTGATGATGTCCTGACCTTTCAGGTCATCAATTTTGTCGATAACAAAATCCTGGAGTTCTTTACCCTGCAAGTTTTCCCCCTGGTGAGTGAAGTTGAGCAACGATTAAATGGATAGCCTGGCAGTATACCTTAACTGGCGGCTGTGTCGGGACAAATGTCACCTGACGGACTTTTAAAGGCGGGTATCATCCCATCCCCGGCCTGACAATGCATCGCCATTTTTGTAAAACAATTTCTATTTGGCAACGACTGGCAGGAAGTCAGGCTGCGGAGGATATCAGCCTGAAGAGGGCTGTCAATGGCGCGGCGGTGAATAACGCGAATTTTCGCGCTTCCCCTCATTCATCTGCGCTTTTCTGATACAACCCGTGTTGATGGATATAGTTGAGCACTGGCGCGGGCAGCATATCGTCGCAGGATAAATCCTGCTGAAGCCGTTCGCGAATCAGGGTGGCGGAGATATCAAACCACGGCGTCTCGGCCAGATAAATTTTACCGGCAGGCAGGGTGTGCAGATCTTCCACATCGTTTGTCAGATGGGTGTCCAGCCAGGCCTGATGCTGCTCTTCCTTCATGGTCAACGGATAACCCGGGCGACGGCAGACGATAAGATGGCTGTTTTGCAGAATGGTTTCGTATTGATGCCAGGAGGGGAAATTGAGCAAAGAGTCCTGGCCGATGATAAATCCCAGCGGTTGCGTCGGGCCGCGCTCAGCGCGCCACTCCTGCAACGTTTGCGAAGTATATGACGGCGTATCCCGGCGCAGTTCGCGCTCATCAAGTTGAAACAGCGGCTTATCGGCGATGGCCAGCGCCAGCATCTCTTTACGCTGTTCACTGGTCGCTTCAGGCTGCGGGCGGTGCGGGGGAACATTATTCGGCATGATGATCACGCGCTGCAGGCCAATCAGATTCGCCAGAATTTCGACCGGCTTCAGATGTCCATAATGGACCGGATCGAAGGTGCCGCCATACAACGCCTGTAAAGAACTCATATCAACCATCAATAAAGACGTCTGCCAGCGCCTTATGGCACAGCAGAAGGGAAAGACTTTCCAGCTCCGCCCAGACCGACTGACCGTAATCCTGCTTCAGCGTCAGTTCGGCGCGTGTCAGCAGATGCACTGCCTGACGAAGCTGCTCGGCGCTGAGGCGATTAACTGCCTCGGTGGTCATGGCGCGGCGGTTTTGCCAGACGCGATGTTTATCGAACAGGGCGCGCAGCGGCATGTTGGCCGACTGGCGTTTCAGGGTGTTGAGCAATAACAGTTCACGCTGCAGCGTACGCAGCAAAATCACCGGCTCACTACCTTCGAGCCGCAGCTGCTGCAAAATGTGCAGTGCGCGTTTGCTCTTGGCCGCCAGCAACGCATCGACCCAGTGGAAAGGGGTAAAGTGCGCCGCATCGTTCACCGCCTGTTCAACACGCGGTAACGTCAGTTTGCCGTCCGGCCACAGCAGTGACAGGCGATCCAGCGCCTGCGCCAGCGCCAGCAAATTGCCTTCATAGCAATAGCACAGCAGCTGATTGGCCGCGTCATCCAGCTGCAAATTGAGCTGCTTCGCCCGGACTGCCACCCACTTCGGCAGCTGCGCCTGTTCAGGGGTTTGGCAGGTCACCTGCACAGAATGGGCCGCGAGCTGCGTAAACCAGGCCGCATTTTCCTGCGCTTTGGTGAGTTTATTCCCGCGAACAATCAGCAGTAAATCGTTGTGCAGCAGGCTGACCAGCGTGGCGAGCTGTTCGTTAATCGCCGCATTCGGGCCATTTTCCGGCAGCTGGACCAAAATCGTCTGACGCGAGGCAAACAGGCTCATCGCCTGGCACAGGGAAAAGAGTGTCTGCCAGTCGGTGCTGTTGTCTATCTGGAAAGCGTGATGTTCATCGAAGCCCTGAGACGCGGCGACCTGGCGCACGGCATCCTGGCTTTCCTGAAGTAAAAGGGGATCGTTTCCGAGGAGCAGATACGCCGCGCGCAGCCCTTCATTGAGCTGCGCGCGGAGTTGTTCAGGATACAACCGAACCATTAGTTACCCAGCGTTCCGGTAACTTGCGGCGTGGTATCCAGTGGCACAGAGTGTTCCGTGCTGGTGTCTTTTGACGCCATCTGAATGCTTGGCAGTTTACGGATCAGCTGTTCCGCCGCCTTGTCGTACATTTCGTTGATGATAATTTGCTGCTCGGCATCTTTTGCCAGCGCAGTTTGTGGGTTATCAAAGAACGAACGGTAGACTTTGGTACTGATCGGGTAAATGTCTTTACCCGGCACCAGCACGGCAGCACTCACCGACATCACCATCTGGTATTCCGCCGTACGGCCATCCTGGAAGATGGACGCCGTGTCTTTGCTCAGCACGGAGCTCAATACACGGAACGATGGAACATCCTGACGCAATGTGCCTTTTTCGATCAGCTCAACGCCGTTAAGACGCAGCTGGTTACGAATGGCGCGGCTCAATGGGCCATTTGGATCCCCGGAATCGAAGATCATCGTTTTCATCTGAGGCGGCACTGCCGTGGTATTGCGCAGATGCCAGCCACAACCTGCGGTGACAAGCACCGCCAGAGATAAGAGTATTGTTGCCAGTTGTCGCACGTTTCCTCCCGCGCTTAGCCAACGACCAGATTCAGCAGTTTACCCGGTACATAGATCACTTTACGTACGGTAACGCCATCAAGGTACTTCGCAACCAGATGTTCCTGGCCTGCGCGTTCACGAACCTGTTCTTCCGTTGCATCGACGGCAACAGTAATTTTACCGCGCACTTTACCGTTAACCTGAACCACCACCAGCGTGGTGTTCTCAACCATAGCGGCTTCATCAGCAACCGGCCACGGTGCGTTATCGATATCGCCTTCACCTTTCAGCTCCTGCCACAAAGTAAAGCTGGCGTGAGGCGTGAACGGGTTCAGCATGCGAACAATAGCCAGCAGCGCTTCACGCATTAAGGCACGATCCTGCTCGCCTTCCTGCGGGGCTCTCGCCAGCTTGTTCATCAGTTCCATAATAGCCGCAATTGCGGTATTGAAGGTCTGACGACGACCAATATCATCGGTCACTTTTGCGATAGTTTTGTGAACATCACGACGCAGCGCCTGCTGATCTTCGCTCAGTGCCGCCACATTCAGTGCCGGAGCCTCACCCTGAGAGGTGTGCTCGTAAACCAGTTTCCAGACGCGTTTCAGGAAGCGGTTCGCGCCTTCTACGCCGGATTCCTGCCACTCCAGAGTCATATCCGCCGGAGACGCAAACATCATGAACAGACGCACGGTATCCGCGCCGTAGCGCTCTACCATGACCTGCGGGTCGATGCCGTTGTTTTTGGACTTCGACATTTTGCTCATGCCGGTATACACCAGCTCGTGGCCTGCCGCGTCTTTGGCTTTCACGATACGGCCTTTCTCGTCGCGCTCAACGATGGCGTCAACCGGGGAAACCCAGTTACGCTCGCCGTTTTCGCCGAGATAGTAGAACGCATCTGCCAGAACCATACCCTGACACAGCAGCTGTTTGGCTGGCTCATCAGAGTTCACCAGGCCCGCATCGCGCATCAGTTTGTGGAAGAAGCGGAAGTAGAGCAGGTGCATGATGGCGTGTTCGATACCGCCGATGTAGATATCCACCGGCAGCCAGTAGTTGGCCGCTTTGGCGTCCAGCATCCCTTCCTGATACTGCGGGCAAGTGTAGCGCGCGTAATACCAGGACGATTCCATAAAGGTATCGAAGGTGTCGGTTTCACGCAGGGCAGGCTGGCCGTTGACGGTGGTTTTTGCCCACTCAGGATCGGCTTTGATTGGGCTGCTGATCCCATCCATCACCACATCTTCCGGCAGGATCACCGGCAGCTGATCTTCAGGCGTTGGGATAACGGTACCGTCTTCCAGCGTCACCATAGGAATCGGTGCGCCCCAGTAACGCTGACGGGAAACACCCCAGTCGCGCAGACGATAGTTCACTTTACGCTCGCCCACGCCCAGCGCGGCCAGTTTGTCAGCGATAGCGTTGAAGCCCTCTTCGAAGCTCAGGCCGCTAAATTCGCCGGAGTTAAACAGGGTGCCTTTTTCAGTCAGCGCCTGCTCGGACAGATCCGGTTCAGAACCGTCGGCGGCCAGGATTACCGGCTTAATAGTCAGGCCGTATTTGGTCGCAAATTCGTAATCGCGCTGATCGTGGCCTGGAACCGCCATCACGGCACCGGTGCCGTATTCCATCAGCACGAAGTTAGCCGCCCAGACCGGGATTGCTTCACCGGTCAGCGGGTGAATGGCGTTAAAGCCCGTCGCGACGCCACGTTTCTCCATGGTCGCCATTTCGGCTTCGGCCACTTTGGTGTTGCGGCATTCGTCGATGAAAGCAGCCAGTTCAGGATTGGTCGCCGCCGCCTGCTGTGCCAGCGGGTGACCGGCAGCCACGGCCAGGTAGGTAGACCCCATGAAGGTGTCAGGGCGCGTGGTGTAAACCGTCAGTTTTTGATCGCTGTTCTGCACGTCAAAGGTGATTTCGACGCCTTCAGAACGGCCAATCCAGTTGCGCTGCATGGTTTTAACGGTATCTGGCCAGTGATCCAGAGTATCCAGGTCGCGCAGCAGTTCGTCGGCGTAAGCGGTGATTTTGATAAACCACTGAGGGATCTCTTTACGCTCAACTTTGGTGTCGCAGCGCCAGCAGCAGCCGTCGATTACCTGTTCGTTCGCGAGAACGGTCTGGTCGTTCGGGCACCAGTTAACGGCAGAAGTCTTTTTGTACACCAGGCCTTTTTTATACAGCTCGGTGAAGAATTTTTGCTCCCAGCGGTAGTATTCCGGGGTGCAGGTCGCCAGCTCGCGGCTCCAGTCGTAACCAAAGCCCAGCATTTTGAGCTGGTTTTTCATGTAGGCGATGTTGTCGTAAGTCCACGGCGCAGGAGCCGTGTTGTTTTTGACGGCCGCGCCTTCGGCTGGCAGACCAAACGCATCCCAGCCGATGGGCTGCAGCACGTTTTTGCCCAGCATACGCTGGTAGCGTGCAATCACATCACCGATGGTGTAGTTACGCACGTGGCCCATGTGTAGTCGACCAGAAGGATAGGGAAGCATCGACAGGCAGTAATACTTCTCTTTGCTCTCGTCTTCAGTGACTTCAAAGGTACGCTTCTCGTCCCAGTGTTGCTGGACTTTTGATTCTATCTCTTCCGGGCGGTATTGCTCTTGCATGGCAGCCAGTGGTCCTGTTCTCAATACAGCTACAAACGTAGCCAATGGATGTGGTATTTCAGATCCGCATAGCATAGCCCAAACGCCTGCGTCAAAACAGCCTTTCACGCAAATGCGTTAACGTCACGCGATGTGGCCCTGGCGACCGGTTCGTCCACCCAAAAGTGAGGGGCATCCATTTTTAGGCAGCAGGCTCGGCGCGCGTTTTATTATTCATATAGCGAGCGTAACTGGCGTTGACAATATAACTGACAGTAACCCGGTGTGAGTTGGTATCAGGTTTCATATTCAGATAATTGCCGCAGAGATTCGTTTTCTTTAATGTACTGAAAAGGCAGTAGATGAATTTTCTGGTCATGAAAAAACCATTCGCAATCGTAGCGTTGAATAATATCTCCAGGGTTAAAACAGATCCCGGAATCAGCGCGCACAATGGCATATTTTCCATTACTGAACATGACGCTGTGAATACAAAAAGGCTGGCAGGTTTCGCCAAGCCGTCGATTAGCTACAATATGACCTTCAATAAAAACAGCTTTCCTGGTTTTCATGATGATGGCCTCGGTTAAGGTTATCCTCCAATGCACCAGCATTCGGAGGGGCGGAAAAGTAATCCGCATGAGGGGCATTCAAGCACCGCATCCTTTCGCATCTTCCCCGCTTTTTGATCGGCCCTGTGGGAACAGACCGGGCAGGCCACGTGTACAGGCCGCTCTTTAAATTCCCGAAGGCCACTGGTATAGGACATAAATGAATACTCTTAAGGGTGGTTATTAATTATACGCTTTTATGCTGACGTTTACGGGTAATGTTTTCGGGCATTCATGGCGTAAAAGGGGACCGGGAATTCAGACAGGATTTATGATATAATACCCTTCCGTGAGAATTTTATAATGAAATCAGAAGACACCCTCGACTGGTACCCCGCACAATTACCGCCCGTCAAAATTATTTTAGGTGAAGCTGTCCTGGCTGTGGGTAAGCAGGGAAGGCCGATCAATACCCGAACGTTGCTCGAATATTTGCAAGTGATGCAAGCGCAGCAAAAAAAGCGGGATAATAAAATTGCGATGCAAACGGCAATTGATGTCCTCCGCGATAATCAGCGCATTAACGGCAGGTGTTAATGCGCCTGTTTTCAGAAATTAATTCTGAACAATCTCAACCGTATGAGATTGCCCATCCTTCATCAGCGGAATGCGGTCATCAGGCAGCATAACGCCATCAAGTCGTACCTGGTAGGCTTCATCACCCCGCGAAACCGTTATGTGATACTGACTATTCCCATGCTGATACGTCATGTTGAGTGACGGCCAGTCATGCGGTAACTGCGCATGTACGACAAAGGTTTCACCGTAGCGTTTTATCCCCAGCAACTCCTCTGTGAGCAGGCGATAGGCCCATCCCGCTGAACCGGTATACCAGCTCCAGCCCCCACGTCCGCTATGCGGCGCGACGCTGTAGACGTCGGCGCTCATGACGTAAGGCTCGGTTTTATACCGTTCAACGTCATCGGCCGTTAAAGCGTGGTTGATAGGATTGATCATCGACCACAGCTGCCACGCCCGCTCCGTATTGCCCATTCGGGCAAACGCCATCACCGCCCAGATCGCACCGTGGGTATATTGCCCGCCGTTTTCCCGCACGCCGGGCAGATAGCCCTGAATGTAGCCCGGATTCGGGCCGTGGCCATCGAACGGTGGCGTCAGCAGTTTGATAAGCCCGGCGTCGTTATCCACCAGCAGCTTATCCAGCGATTGCATCGCCCGCGCGCTGCGCACCGGATCGGCGGCTCCGGAGAGTACCGACCAGCTTTGGGCGATGGCATCAATTCGGCAGTCCTGAGAGGCCTTCGACCCCAGCGGTTCGCCGCCGTCAAAATAGCCGCGACGATACCACTCTCCATCCCAGCCGGAAGCCTCCAGGTTTTTCTGCAAACGTGAGGCTTGGGTGCGGCACAGTTCCGCTATCGTCCCGTCCTGACGCTGTTCAGCCAGATCCGCGAAGCGCTGCAAAATGTCGTACAGGAAGAACCCAAGCCAGACGCTTTCCCCTTTCCCCTCGATCCCGACCCGGTTCATTCCGTCATTCCAGTCGCCCGCGCCCATCAGCGGCAGACCGTGCTGTCCGAACTGCAAACCATGACGCAGGGCTTTCACGCAGTGCTGCCACAGCGTCTCTTCGACGGCGCTCACTATCGGCGTGTCGTAAACCGACTCTTCACCGGGCTGAAGCAGACGGCCTTCCAGATAAGGAATCTGTTGCTCAAGCACGCCGTTATCCCCGGTAGTCTCGACATAGTGACAAACCGCCAGCGGCAGCCAGAGATAATCATCCGAGCAGCGCGTGCGCACGCCGTTGCCGTGCGGTGGATGCCACCAGTGTTGCACGTCGCCCTCGATAAACTGCCGGGAAGCGCACAGCACAATCTGGTCCCGCAGGCGTTCAGGCGCGGCGTGGCTCAGGGCCAGCGTATCCTGGAGCTGATCGCGGAAACCAAATGCGCCGCCGGACTGATAGTACCCGCTGCGCGCCATCAGACGACAGGCCACCGTTTGATACAGCAGCCAGCCGTTGGTCAGCAGATTGACGGCACTGTCCGGGGTGTTGACCACGATGTTATCGAGCACGCTGTGCCAGTAACGGTGAACGTTGTTCAGCTCCTCGCGGGCGGCCTCTTCGTTGAGATAGCGATTGAGTAGCGTCTGCGCTTGCGCCGGATCGTCGCCCACTCCCAGCACAAAAATAAAGGTCTTGTGATCGCCGTCGATCACCGTGGCGGCCGATTGCACCGCGCCGCAAGGGTCCAGCCCGGCTCCGGTTTTATCCGACAGCCTGTGCAAGCGCATCGCCAGCGGATCGTGCAGGGAGCCGTTACGACCCAGAAACTCACGCCGATCGCCTGTCAGGGAGCAGTGGGCACCGCTGACCGCGAAAAATGCCGTACGGCCGCTGCCGTTGCCGCCGTAAAAGTTGTTCGCCATCACGCCGCAGCCGCCGTTGACGCTGGCCGCATGGGTCACAATATGGTGGGCCGACTGCGAGCGTGATTCACCCAGCGTCCAGGCCACGTATCCGGTGACGGAGAGTTTTCGTGTCCGCCCGGAGTTGTTGCTGAGCGTCAGGATCGCCAGTTTGACCGGCTCATGCTCGGCGACCAGCACCGTCAGCTCGCTGTCGATGCCGCTCTCCCGGTGGCCAAAGACGCTATAGCCGAACCCGTGGCGAGAGAGGTAATCCCCTTCACCGCGAAGCGGCAAGGTGGTCGGCGACCAGCACGCGCCGCTCTCTTCGTCGCGCAGGTAAAACACCTCTCCACCAGGGTCGCTGACGGGATCGTTTTCCCACGGCGTGATGCGATATTCATGGGCATTTTCATACCAGCTGTAGGCTTGCCCGGCCTCCGACAGCACGCTGCCGAAACGGGCATTGGCCAGCACATTTGACCAGGGGGCGGGCGTCGGGGCATTTTCCCGAAGGACAATCTGGTACTCGCGGCCATCCTGAGAAAAACCGCCGTGGCCGTTGAAATGCAGCAGTTGTCCCGTATCCGGCGTCCAGGGAATATGCTGAATAACGCCCGATCCGCCGTGCGCAATAAAGGGCGCAGGCACGGTTTTAAGGCTATGAATACGTTGATCCAGCTGTTCGTTCAATCCGCCTGCGCGATCGTCGAGATACAGGTGCGCGACGCTCATCAGCAGCAGTTTGTCCTCGGTGGAGAGATGTTCGCCGTTACGGACAAAAATCCCGCCCGATTTATCCAGCAGGCTCGCTTCTGAGCCGGCAAAAATCAGATCCATGATCTGATTTTGCAGCGCTTGCTGATAACCGCCGGGGCTTTCATTCAGGATCACCAGATCCACCGCCAGCCCTTTCAGCCGCCAGTAACGGTGCGCCTGAATCAGGGTGGTAATCGACAGAATGCTCTCTTCGCTGCTGATGCTGAGCAGCACAATCGGCAGATCGCCGGAAATCGCCCAGCCCCACAGGCCCGACTGGCCGCGTCGATTGCGGCTGAGGGTCTGGCTGTCGGCGCGCAACTCCTGGCACGGATACAGAATCGCACCGGCGAGCCGGTTAAACAGGGCGGCGTCATCTTCGTTGGCATTAATCTGGCGCAACACCACCAGGCTGTGCGACCAGGCAAGCTCAAAGACGCGGTCGGCGATCGGATGATCGCGATATTTTTCCAGCAGCGTCAGGCTCTGCTGGCGATTTTCGCTCACTCCATACAGGATATCGAAGGTGACCGGCTGGCCGGGTTGCAGGGTGATCGACTGGCGAATGGCCAGCACCGGGTCCAGCACCGAGCCAGAGGAGTTACTGAGCGGCCCGCTTTGTCCGATTGCCAGCGCATCTGCCGGATGCCTGCCGTGGCCAAGAAACGCCGCGCGGTCGGTTTCAAACGAGGCGCGAGGTTGACTGCTGCCCTGTACCACCATCATGTGGAACAACCAGGGACTTTTTTCATCCGGCGCGCGTGGACGTCGGTGGCACAGAATGGCGTTCTGAGCGGGCACCAGTTCAGTCTGGATAAACAGTTTGCTGAACGACGGATGCGCCAGATCGCTGTTCGCCGGTGCCAGCACCACTTCGGCGTAGGTCGTCAGCTCGATGGTGCGCGGCTGGCGGCCACGGTGCAGCAGCGTTACGCGCCGCAGTTCGATATCATCTTCCGGCGACACAACCACCTGAGTTTTCACACTCAGGGAGCCGAGCGTGCGCCGGAATTCCGCGCCCGCATCGGTAAAGATCACTTCGTCGCTGCTGTCCGCATCACCCATCGGCTGCCAGGTATTGCTCCAGATTTCGCCCGACTGCAGATCGCGGATATAACAGAACGCACCCCAGTTATCGCGGGTGGTATCGCTGCGCCAGCGGGTGAGGGCCAGATCGTTCCAGCGGCTGTAACTGCCGCCGGTGTGGGTCATCATCAGATGGTAATGACTGTTCGAGAGCAGCTGAACCTCAGGGATCAGGTTGTCCGGCGTGGTGAAAATCCTCGGCTCGTAGTGCACCGGTTTAACGCGCCCTTCGTGAGACTCAAAATGACGACGCGGGCTATAGAGATCGACCGCGTCCGGTACTCGTTCCTGCAACAGCAGGCTGGCAGACTGGAAGGCGGTGCTGGCCATAAACCGGTCGGCCATCGGCGCATCCAGCAGGACGTGCGCCAGCGCCTGAAACGCCATCCCCTGATGGTGCGCCATCCATGACTGCACCACCGCGTACAACTGTCCAGAGGCGAGACGCGACGGGGTGTAATCCAGCGCTTCATAAAAACCGAACTCCCCGCGCGCGCCGTTTTTTTCCAGACGGAGCAGGTTGTCACAGGCTTTTTGCGGCGCAATCATCAGCGCCAGCAGCGTGGCGTAAGGGGCGACGACCATATCGTCCGCCAGCCCACGACGCAGGCCGAGACCCGGCACGCCAAAGGCCTGATACTGATAGTTCTGTTGCACATCAAAGGCGTGATAGCCCGACTCCGACACGCCCCAGGGAACGCCGCGCTCTTTCCCCCAATGGATCTGGCGCATTACCGCCGACTGGCTCATCTCGTCCAGCAGGCTGCCGGGCCAGGTGGGCATCACCAGATTCGGCATCAGATATTCAAACATCGAACCGCTCCAGGACATCAGGGCGGTTTCGTTCTCAATGGTGGTAAACAGCCTGCCGAGCGCGTACCAGCTCTTCTGCGGCAGCTGGTTAGTGGCGATGGCGAGGAAACTGGTCAGACGAATTTCGGAGGGAAGCAGATCGTAGTGACTTTTATCCAGCATATTGCTGTCGCAGTTGTAGCCGATGCTGAGCAGGCTGGTCACTTCGCTGTAGAGGAACGTGAAATCCATCCGCGCATGCTCGTTCAGCCGCTGTTCCAGCTCGGTAATGATATTCAGGCGCATGCGTGCCAGGGTAATCGCCGAAGTGGAGGGCGTGCCTTCACCGCGGTGCGTCGCCTGAGCAAGCTCGCTCAAAGACGGCAGCGTCGGGGAGTCATAGGCGGGCGTTATCCAGCCCAGAAGATGCGACCATTCATGGCACAGCTGCACCAGCTGGCGCTGCAAATGCTCGATCCAGCGCAGAACCAGTTTGTCATCCTGATGGCACAGCGCCGTCAAATGGTTGCTTTGGGTACGCATCTGCTTCAGTTCGAGGTAAACCTGCGCCGGAGACAGGGCGTTAGCGTTCAGACAGTGTTTACGCAACAGCCGCAGCCCAGTCGGGGCGTGCTGTCCCCAGTGTTTTTCGAGGATACTCAGGGTATCGTTCAGCCCGGCCAGCACCTGCGTGCAGTTTAACACGGGCTGATTTCGCATGGCGGTCAGCCCTTCGCGCAGGGTCAGCAGGTGGCCCGCCATATTGCCGCTGTCGACGCTGGATACATAGCGCGGGCTAAGGGGCGCGAGGGTCTGGGTGTCGTACCAGTTATACAAATGCCCACGGAAATGCTCCATTTTATCCAGCGTGTCCAGGGTCAGCGTCACGCGCTGCAACACCTCGCCAATCGGCAGATAGCCAAAATCCCACGCCGTCAGGTTTGCCATCAACGAAAGGCCAATATTGGTCGGCGACGTTCGATGGGCAATCACAGGGTGGGGGATCTCCTGATAGTTATCCGGCGGCAGCCCGTTTTCTTTCGCGGTGGCAAAGGTTTCAAAAAAGGCCCAGATTTCGCGGCTCGTCTGGCGCAGCAGCAGCTTCTGTTCCTTGTTGGGGGAAAATGTCCGGCGGGCAGGCTGGCGGCTCATCCAGCTCAACAGCAGCGGTGTCAGGCACCACAGCAGGCTTAAGGGCAGCGCGATAAAGGAAAACATCGGCGCAATATGGGCGGTCAGGACGTTGAGAGCCACGCCGCAGGCGACATTCATCCACATCGCGCGATAAAAGCGGAGCGGTGAGGTTTTTGCCACATCGTCGTCTGGGCTGAAGCTGGCCCACTGGCTCAGATTGCGGTGGCTAAATCCCAGACGCCAGAACGTGACGGCAATAGCATACAGAGAATAGCCGGCCTCATGAGGCAGCGTCGCCACAGTCAGTCCGATGCGGGAAAGCCGCTTCAGGGCGCCGGAGGCGACCAGCAGCAGATGCTGCACAGTATGGCGCCGGGCAGGTTTATTGATCAGATCCCAGGCGACCGCCAGCCCGGTGGGCAAGAGCCACACCAGCGCCAGCACGCCCAGCCAGTAAAGGGGATTCGGCACCCACAGCAGGGTGCAAAACAGCAGCGCCAACAGGGATGGGGCAACCAGGCTACGGCGCAGGTTGTCGAATAATTTCCAGTACGACAGGGCGGACAGCGGGTTTTTATCGCGCGTGCCATCGGCTTTTCTGACGCGCGGTTTGAGCCAGTTCAGCAGTTGCCAGTCGCCGCGGATCCAACGGGTGCGGCGCGCGACATCTGAGAGATAGTTATTCGGGTACTGCTCATAGAGCAGCACTTCGCTTAACAGCCCCGAGCGGGCATAACACCCTTCCAGCAAATCGTGGCTGAGCACCAGGTTTTCCGGGCAGGTGTTTTGCGTGGCCTGCACAAAAATATCGACGTCGTAAATGCCTTTCCCGACGAAAGAGCCTTCGTTGAAAAGATCCTGATAGATATCGGAAGACATCATTGAATAGGGGTTATTCCCCGCAATGCTGCTGCACATGGCGGCATAGCGCCCTTGCCCGTTGCGGGGCATCTCTTCCGCCATGCCCGGTTGCAGAATGCCGTAGCCTTTGACCACCCGCTGGCGCGCGGCGTCATACTCTGGCCGGTTGAGTGGATGGGCCATGGTTGCGGCCAGCTTATGGGCGGTATCGCGCGGCAGAAGAGTGTCGCTGTCGAGCGTGATCACGTATTTGATCGGCGCCGGTCGCTGGTGGGCTGGCAGACCGGCGACGCTGGAAAACTGTTTATCGGGATGGCGTAACCAGCTGTTCAGCAGCGCCAGTTTTCCCCGTTTGCGTTCATAACCCATCCACACGCCCTGCTGTGGGTTCCATTCTGGGTTCCGGTGAAGCAGATAAAACAGCGGGCGGCTGGCCGGATAGCGGCGGTTGAGATCCTGAACGTGTGATATCGCCTGGTCGAGCAGGGCACTGTTTTGCGGTGAATATTCCTCTGCTGAATCGGCAAAATCGGTCAGGAGCGCGAAACAGAGATGATCGCTCTGATTGCCCAGCCAGCACACTTCCAGACGGGTGATGAGCTTGCTGATTCCGTCGGCGCTGGTGAGCAGGCAGGGGATGACCACCATCGTGGCTGACTCCGGCGGAATACCGCTGGAAAAGTCCATGCGCGGCAGCGGGCGCGGCGTACGAAAACGGGTCGTCGCTTCACTCAACAGGTCGCTGGCGAGCTGGCTGAGCACAATTATCAGCGGCAGTGCGAGGAGGATCAGCAGCCAGCCCATCCCCTGCTGCGCCGTGCGGTGCAGAATTTCAGCCGTCGCGGCGGTGGTCAACAGGCTCAGGCTGCCGAGCCATGACATCAGCGGAATCTGGTTGAAGCTGTGCCGCAGGCGAATCAGCCGCGACGCATCTGCCGTAAGCAGGATCTCCAGCTGCTGGCGGCCTTCGCCCTTCAGGTAATAGCCAATATGGGCGCCGGGTGTCTCGGGCGCATTTTCACTGGCAAGCGCCAGCACGCGGCGGGCAACTTCCGGCTCGCTAAAGCGGCTGTCTCGCGCCAGAACCTCAATGACGTGACGATAGTGATCGCGCGTATCGAAGTGCATCAGCGGATAAATGCCTGCCGGGTCCTGGCGCAACGTCTGCTCGACGACGCTCATGGCCTCGGCAAAATCCGCCCAGTTGGTTTCACTCAGCAAACGCAAGCCCGCGATGCTGTTGCTCACGGACAGCTGGCTGGCGGCTAACTGCTGGTTGAAGCGGTGGATCAGGGTATCGGTAGTGACTCCCTGTTCCGCCAGACGCTGTTCGACCCAGGTCAGCGGTAACGCCAGCATATTGCCGCGTCCCTGCAGACGGCGCACCAGCTCGGCGACAAACGCGCTGGTGAGCGGTGGGCTGGAGCGCGCCAGATCGGCGATCACCATGATCAGATCGGCGGGCGTGTTCTCCGCACATTCGAAAATGCGGGTGACCCAGCTATCCGCCAGATTGCGCTCCTGCTGGGCTTTAACCACGTCGATACTGACCCGGCGCAGATTCTCGATCAGCGCCAGGCGCAGCATGCCGGGCAGCGCCCAGACTTCGCCCAGCGTCAGCGGCGTTTCCTGCTGATAGGCGCTAATATAGCTGGTGAGGCTGGTGGCGTCCCAGCGCCCGTCGCCATGGGCAATCGCCTCGGCGGCAATGGCGTAAATTCGCGGGCAGTCATGAGGGGAGGCCAGCGCCGGAAGCCCTTTGCCGAAATTCTTCGGCAGATGCTGGCGCACGATGCGGATCTGCTCCTCAATCAGGTAGTAGTTGTCGAGCAGCCACTCACCGGCGGGCATTATCGTCGCTTTTTTACCGGCATTAAGGTCGTAGCAGTTTTGCGTAATGACTGCCTCGTTATCATCGAGGCGTTTGAGCAGGTAATAGGGCAGTTTGTCGGGCGACAGCTTGTGCGAACGCGCCAGTTTTTGACCGTAGCGCGCCATCTGCGCCGTCGAAAAAAGCTCGGCCTGCAGACTATTTTCTGGCACAGGCTCGTGCCCCTTCAGGGCAGAGACGTTGACAGGCGGAAGTGAACGGGAACGACTCCGCCACGATTTAAGGCTCATTTTCATAGGGTTGCTCTGGTGCGACATGAACGCGCAGGAGCAGTTGTGAAATCAGATCAGAAACGTTCTCTCAGGATGGGTGTGGGGCATCTTGGATTTAACAGCTGCTGGACTCTTACTTCAGTATAGAACACCGATGTTGCGCCAAAGGGCGCGCGTGCAATCAGCGTGGAGCAACAAACAGGGCTTTACAGCCGGGGCACAGCATGGCCTGTTTGAGACGAATTTTGGAGGTCGGGTGGGAGGACTTGAGGCCGCAGTGCGGGCAAGTCACGGTGGTGGTTGATGCGCCACCGATAAGCTTCATTGCGTAATCGAGAAGAGACATGATGATTAACCTTTCAATGAATGAGCTTCATCCTAGCACGAACTGTTCAAATACTGTGCACGGTATCGCATCACGCCTTTGCAGGAATTTACCCGGTCTGTGGTCGACCTGACAAAGCAGCGGCAAAATAAGGTCTATTATTAGAGACAGTTACTTACCCGGGAGGCGAAAGGATGAACAAGGTTGCTCAATTTTACCGCGAACTGGTTGCCACACTGACGGAACGCCTGCGTAACGGCGAACGTGATATTGATGCTCTTGTCGAGCAGGCGCGTGTTCGGGTTGTACAGACGGGTGAGTTGACGCGCACCGAAGTGGAAGAGGTGACGCGGGCCGTGCGCCGCGACCTTGAGGAGTTCGCGCGAAGCTACGAAGAGAGTCAAAACGACGTTACCGACAGCGTATTTATGCGGGTGATTAAAGAGAGTCTGTGGCAGGAGCTGGCAGATATCACCGATAAAACCCAGCTAGAGTGGCGCGAAGTGTTTCAGGATCTGAACCATCACGGCGTGTATCACAGCGGCGAGGTGGTTGGACTGGGCAATCTGGTCTGTGAAAACTGCCATTTCCATCTGGCGGTGTATACCCCGGACGTTCTGCCGCGCTGCCCGAAATGCGGCCATGACCAGTTCCAGAGACGGCCTTTCGAGCCGTAACATTAACGCCGGTGGCGCGACGTTTACCGGGCCTGCAAAACCGTAGGCCGGTTAATCGCAGCGCCGCCCGGCGCACTGATTAGGCGTAAAACTTCAGTCTCTCTGCCAGCAAATCTACAAACGCTTCCCGGTTGATATCCACCATCAGCGTGGTATTCGGCGTATTGCCCGTCAGGAAATAATAATCCACCACCGTCATGCCCTGAGTGTATTTCCCCTGGGTTTCAACTCCTACCCAACGATCAACGGTCGTGAAAATCTCCGGTTTCAGCAGCCAGGCGATGGTGCACGGATCGTGCAGCGGCGCGCCCTGGAAGCCCCATTTCTCGGTTTTGTGGTATTCCATAAAGAAGTCGAGCAGCTCAGCGACCGTGGTGGCAACAGGATTGCCAATTGCGCGAAAACGCGCGATATCTTCTGCCATGATCTGCGCCCGGTGGGTGACATCCAGACCGGCCATCACAATCGGGATGCCCGACTGGAAGACAATTTCTGCGGCTTCCGGATCGACGAAAATGTTGAACTCTGCCGCGGGCGTCCAGTTCCCCAGCCCCATCGCTCCACCCATGATCACAATCCGCGCGATTTTCGCGTGCAATTCCGGGTGGCTGTTGAGCAGCAGCGCCACGTTGGTTTGCGGGCCTGTCGCCACCAGCGTCACCGGCTCGTCGCTGTCTCGCAGTACGTTCGCCATCAGCTCAACCGCCGTGCAGTGTTGCGGTTCAAAGCCTGGTTCCGGCAGCGCCGGGCCGTCCAGCCCGCTCTCGCCGTGGACGTTATCGGCGATGATCAGATCGCGCATCAGCGGTTTCACCGCGCCGCCCGCCACCGGGATATCCATGCGATTGAGCAGGGTCAGCATGCGTAACACATTACGCAGGGTTTTGTCCGGGGTCTGATTTCCGGCGGAGGAGGTGACGGCTTTGAGGGCTAATTCCGGTGAGGCGAGGGCAAGGACAAGCGCGATAGCGTCATCATGACCAGGATCGCAATCGAGAATGATCGGCAGTGGCATAGGGTGCTCCATTTTTGGCGTTATTTTGTGACAAGGTTAACGCCGCAAGATGAAGCAGACGAGAAGAAGAGACCCAAAGCGTGAAGTGGTGCGCAATCCGAAGAGTGCGCACCCGGTTGATTAGTGCAGGATTTTGGCGAGGAAATCTTTAGCGCGATCGGATTGCGGGTTAGCGAAGAAGTCCTCTTTCGGCGAATCTTCGACAATTTTCCCTTCGTCCATAAAGATCACGCGGTTGGCCACTTTGCGGGCAAAGCCCATCTCGTGGGTCACCACCATCATGGTCATCCCTTCATGCGCCAGCTCTACCATCACATCCAGCACTTCGTTGATCATTTCCGGATCAAGCGCGGAGGTCGGTTCATCAAACAGCATGGCGATAGGATCCATGCACAGCGCGCGCGCAATCGCCACACGCTGCTGCTGACCACCGGAGAGCTGGGCCGGGAACTTATCGGCGTGAGCAGACAGCCCCACGCGTTCCAGCAGTTTTAAGCCTTTATCACGCGCCGCTTTTTTGTCGCGTTTAAGCACTTTTACCTGCGCCAGCGTCAGGTTCTCGATAATCGACAGGTGCGGGAACAGCTCAAAGTGCTGGAACACCATCCCGACGTGGGAACGCAGTTTCGCCAGATTGGTATTTTTGTCGTTCACCTTCGTGCCATCGACGACAATCTCGCCTTTCTGCACCGGTTCCAGGCCGTTGACGGTTTTAATCAACGTCGATTTACCGGAGCCAGACGGCCCGCATACCACAACCACTTCGCCTTTTTTCACTTCGGTGGAGCAGTCGGTCAGCACCTGAAAGTGCCCATACCATTTAGAAACATTTTTCAGGGAAATCATGAGACTGTCCTTTTCTTCAGCCAGGTAACCAACAGCGACGCGCTTAAACTAATTGCAAAATAAACTGCACCTGCGAACAGGATCATCTCAACCTGCGTACCGTCGCGTTCGCCGATAGTGGAGGCCGTACGGAAGAAGTCCGCGAGGCTCAGCACATACACAAGCGAGGTATCCTGGAAGAGAACGATGCCCTGCGTCAGCAGCAGCGGGACCATGGCGCGAAACGCCTGTGGCAGAATAATGAGCTTCATGGACTGCCAGTGGGTCATCCCCAGCGCCAGTGCTGCGCTCGATTGTCCGCGAGAGATGCTCTGAATACCCGCGCGAATAATTTCCGAATAGTACGCCGCCTCAAACATTGAGAACGCGACCATGGCAGAGATCAGGCGGATATCGGTTTTCGGCGACAGCCCCAGCACGTTTTGCAGCAGGCCGGGGACGATCAGATAAAACCACAGCAGCACCATCACCAGCGGAATGGAGCGGAAGACGTTGACGTAGGCGGTGGCGAACCAGGCGAAAGGCTTGAAGCTCGACAGGCGCATGACCGCCAAAATCGTGCCCCAGACAATACCAACCACGATCGCAATGGCGGTGATTTTTAAGGTAATAACCAGCCCGTCGAGCAGATAGGGCATGGCGGGAACAATGGAACTCCAGTCAAACTCGTACATTATTTGCCCCCCAGATTGCCCGGCAGGCGAGTTTTACGTTCAACCAGGTTCATCACCAGCATGATGAAAGCGTTAATCAGCACATAGGCCACGGTAATGGCGGTGAAAGATTCCCACGCGTGGGCGGAGTAATCCAGCAGCTTGCCTGCCTGCGCCGCCATATCGACCAGACCAATGGTGGAGGCGATGGCCGAGTTTTTCACCAGGTTCATCATCTCGGAGGTCATTGGCGGAACGATTACGCGATAAGCGTTTGGCAGCAGCACGTAGCGGTAGCTTTGCGGCAGCGTCAGGCCCATCGCCAGTGCGGCGTTCTTTTGCCCGCGCGGCAGCGACTGAATCGCGGCACGCACCTGCTCGCACACGCGCGCAGCGGTGAACAGGCCAAGGCAGAGCATCGAGGAGACAAAGAACTGAATATTCGGGTCCAGCTCAGATTTAAACCACATGCCGAGATTTTCCGGCAGCAGTTCAGGCACGACCAGATACCAGGTAAAGAACTGCACGATAAGCGGAACGTTACGGAACAGTTCGACGTACAGGGTACCCAGGGAAGAGAGAAAACGGTTCGGAACGGTACGTAAAATACCGAACAGGGAACCGACCAGGAAAGCGATTATCCAGGCCGTTATCGATAACGCAACGGTAACCTGAAAGCCGCTCCACAGCCAGCCAAGATAGGTGGTGTTGCCGAACGGGGCTTGTTGCAGAAAAATGCCCCAGTTCCAGTCTATTGACATAATAAACTCCAGAAAAAAAAGGGTAGCAGCGCTACCCTCGAAGATTGGTGAGAAGCTCAATGTTCGCGCTGAGTGGGGAACGACCACTCAACGTATAGTCTGTCCGCGCTTCCCGACAATCGAGAGGGCAGGAGATCCCGCCCCTTAATGGTTCTAATTAGTTAAGTGCTTTGTCATTTGGTTCTTTGAACAGGGCTTTCATGTCGTCAGACAGTTCAAAGTTCATGTTGAGATTTTTTGGTGGAATCGGGTTCTTGAACCACTTATCGAACCATTTTTCCGCTTCGCCGGAGGTCTGAACCTGAGCGATGGTGTCATCGATCAGCTTTTTGAAGCCCGCGTCGTCTTTACGCAGCATACAGCCGTATGCCTCTTTCGACTGCGCCGTGCCGACGATGTCCCAGTTGTCTGGTTTCTTCGCTTTTGCACGTTCGCCCGCCAGCAGCGCGTCATCCATCATGAATGCCACCGCGCGGCCGCTCTCCAGCGTACGGAAAGAGTCACCGTGGTCTTTCGCGCTGATGATGCGCATATCCAGTTTCTTCTCGTCGTTGAGCTTATGCAGCAGCACTTCAGAGGTGGTACCGGAGGTCACAACAACCGCTTTGCCTTTCAGGTCTGCGAAGTCTTTAATCTCGCCGCCTTTTTTGGTCAGCAGACGTGTACCGACTACGAAGATAGTGTCGGAGAAGGCCGCTTGTTTCTGACGTTCGAGGTTGTTGGTGGTGGAACCACACTCAAAATCGAAGGTGCCGTTTTGCAGCAGAGGAATACGGTTTTGCGACGTAATTGGAATCAGCTTCACCTGCAGGTCAGGTTTGTTGAGCTTTTTCTTGACCGCTTCTACGATCGCGTTGGAGTAGTCCTGAGAGTAGCCTACGACTTTTTGCGTGTTGTCGTAGTATGAGAACGGGACGGAAGATTCACGGTGGCCGACCACGATCACGCCATTTTTGGCAATCTTGTCGAGAGTGCTCCCGGCAGCCGGAGCGTCTTCAGCGTGAACGACGCCTGCGGACATCCCCATTACCAGCATTGCTGTGGCCAGTTTACGTAATTGCATACCCAACTCCTTTATTATCTGCGCCAATGACGCATTGATACCCATTGTGATGTTGTTATATCTCGCGCGATGCGAGTGCAGTGTTATGCAAGCTTGTTAACATTTAGTCTGGCTTAATGTAAAGATTTTGCTGCGTTATTGTTTATTTTTGCGAAGCGCGCCGCACCATTCAGAGGCAAAAATATCTGCCTGCACCGTTTCGGTGCTACCGATGAACTGCGGTGGTGCGCCAACGTTGCACGTTAAGCCAAACCACTGAATCTGTGATTTAACAAAGCAATAGGCGTGCCAGAAATGGGAGTCGAGGGGATTTGCCGGGTATCAGATGTGTCGTGCCAGGCCAGGCCTGGAAATGAGGGAATGAAGGCCCGGCAAGCGAAACGCCGCCGGGCACTGGGGGATTACTTACGACGCTGACGCAAACTCATTAACACAGCGCCAAAACCAAACAGAACCGTCAGGATCCACAGCGGCCAGTTGCCGGTACGAGCATACGGCGTGAGGCCGGAGGTTGGCGTGACGGTGGTTGTCAGCACGGCGCGTGTGAATTGCGGGATCATCGCCTGAATTTCACCCTGCGGACCAATCACAGCGGTAATGCCGTTATTGGTGCTGCGCAGCAGCGGACGGGCCAGCTCCAGGGAGCGCATGCGCGCCATCTGGAAGTGCTGCCACGGGCCAATCGACTTGCCAAACCAGGCATCGTTGGAGATGGTCAGCAGATAATCCGTATCGGGACGGAAGTTATCGCGCACCTGTTCGCCAAGGATGATTTCGTAACAGATCGCCGGGGTCAGCGCCAGGCCATGCGCATGAAGCTGCGGCTGGACATAAGGCCCACGGCTAAAGGACGACATTGGCAGATCGAAGAACGGCGCCAGCGGACGCAGAATCGTTTCCAGCGGTACAAACTCACCAAACGGAACCAGGTGGTTTTTGTTGTAACGATTCGCCGATTCGTAGCTGTACGGGTTGTCTTTGCCGAGCGTGATAATGGTGTTGTAGGTGTCGTAACGGTTCTGTTTGTTCAGACGCGCGTCGACAATCCCGGTGATCAGCGTGCTGTTCTTCGCGCGCAGCAGATCGTCCATCATGCTCAGGAAACGCTGCTGGTTGATCTCCAGATCGGGAATCGCAGACTCCGGCCAGATAATCAGGTCAGATTTGCCCATCTCTTTCTGCGTCGCATCGAGATAGATTTTCAGCGTATTGATCAGCTGGTTCTCATCCCACTTCAGCGACTGCGGAATATTGCCCTGTACCATCGACACCTGGGTCGCGCGCGCGGGCTCCAGAGTGAACCACTGGATAAAGCGCAGCGGGAAGGGAAGGGCGAACAGCACCACTGCCGCGACCAGCGGTTTCCAGTTGCGCTGCACCAGGGCCAGTACCAGCAGACCACTCACCACCATCAGCAGGAAGTTGATCGCCTCCACGCCCATCACCGGCGCCAGGCCTTTTAGCGGACCATCGATCTGGCTGTAGCCAAACTGCAGCCACGGGAAGCCGGTCAGCACCCAGCCGCGTAAAAACTCGGTGATTTGCCAGACCACGGGTGCCGCAATCGCCACGCGCAGCCAGCTGGTTTTCGGCCACAGGCGCGACAAAATCCCCGCGAAGAGACCGGTATACAGTGAGAGATACGCCGCCAGCAGCACCACCAGGAAGACGTTAACCGGGCCAGGCATACCGCCGAACTGGGCGATACTGACGTAAACCCAGTTAATGCCGGAGCCAAACAGGCCCAGACCCCAGAAGTAGCCGATGGCCGCAGCCTGAATCGGGCGGCGATTCAGCGTCAGCCCTTGTAACCCCATCAGTGAGAGGAGGGCGGCAGGCCAGATGTCATAAGGAGAAAAAGCCAGCGTTCCGCTGGCTCCGAGCAACAGCGCCAGCAGCAAACGGACGCGCTGGCGTTCAAGCAGTGGGGCAAATGCCATTTACATTAATCTTCCAGTTTTGGCACCGGGGAGTCGTCCGGCATTCTGACGTGAACCTGAATAATACGTCGGCTGTCGGCCATGGCGACCTTGAACTGGTAACCATCGATGTCAACGGACTCGCCGCGCGCCGGGAGATGGCCAAAGGCCTGCATCACCAGCCCGCCAATGGTATCCACCTCTTCATCGCTGAAGTGGGTGCCAAAGGTGTCGTTGAACTCTTCGATGGAGGCCAGCGCGCGCACGGTCCAGGTATGGCGGCTCAGCTGACGGAATTCGATATCGTCTTCTTCGTCGTACTCATCTTCGATTTCACCGACGATCAGTTCGAGAATATCTTCGATAGTCACAAGGCCGGAAACACCGCCAAATTCATCGATAACAATCGCCATGTGGTAGCGCTGGGAGCGGAACTCTTTCAGCATGCGGTCAACGCGCTTGCTTTCCGGGACCACCACCGCCTGGCGTAACACTTTTTCCATGCTGAAAGCTTCGGCATCGCTGCGCATAAACGGCAGCAGATCCTTGGCCATCAGAATCCCTTCAATGTGATCTTTGTCTTCGCTAATCACCGGGAAACGCGAGTGGGCTGATTCGATGATCACATCGAGGCACTCGTCCAGAGTCTGGTTGCGTTTCAGGGTAATCATCTGCGAGCGGGGGATCATAATATCGCGAACGCGCTGGTCGGCGATGTCCATGACCCCTTCGAGCATTTCGCGCGTATCTTCGTCGATAAGATCGTTCTGCCCGGAATCACGAATCAGCTCCAGGAGTTCATCACGGTTTTTCGGTTCGCCGTGGAACAGCTGGCTCAGAATGAGGGAGAAAAATCCCTTCTTACTGGTTGTCGTGTCGCTACTGTGTGAATTGTCGTCGCTCATGGCGTTTGTTAAGGGTTCTCTTGTGAGTTTAATGCGCGCCGCCGCAGGAAAGGTCCATATGCGGCGGCCTGATCGGTCAATAAAGCCTGATGCTTAACTGACTATTCTTTCTCGGCAATGTACGGATCCTCATAGCCCAGAGCAAGCATTATCTCTGTCTCGAGGGATTCCATCTCTTCCGCTTCTTCGTCTTCAATATGATCATAACCCAGCAGATGCAGACTGCCGTGGATAACCATATGCGCCCAGTGAGCGTCGAGCGGCTTTTGCTGCTCTTTCGCTTCCTGTTCAACCACCTGACGGCAGATAATCAGGTCGCCGAGCAGCGGCATTTCGATGCCCGGCGGCGCTTCAAACGGGAAAGAGAGCACGTTGGTCGGCTTATCTTTCCCGCGATAGGTCAGGTTCAGCTCGTGGCTCTCCGCTTCGTCGACCAGGCGAATCGTGACTTCTGACTCTTCCTGAAACTGCGGGATCACCGCATCCAGCCATGTTTGAAACTGACGCTCTTCCGGCAAACCGGAATTGTCTTCACAGGCTAGCTGTAAATCGAGGATCACCTGACTCATTTATTCTCATGCTCCTGGGCTTCGCGTTTTCGTTCCGCGGCCTGTTCTGCTTTACGTTTTTGTTCTGCTTCTTCCCACGCTTCATAGGCGTTGACGATGCGGGCGACCACCGGATGGCGCACCACGTCTTCACTGTTGAAGAAGTTGAAGCTAATTTCGTCTACTTCCGCCAACACTTCGATGGCGTGACGCAGACCGGATTTGGTGCTGCGCGGCAGGTCGATCTGGGTGATATCGCCGGTAATAACCGCTTTCGAGTTGAAGCCGATACGGGTCAGGAACATCTTCATCTGTTCGATGGTGGTGTTCTGGCTCTCATCGAGAATGATAAACGCATCGTTCAGCGTACGGCCGCGCATATAGGCGAGCGGGGCGACTTCGATGACGTTACGCTCGATCAGCTTTTCCACTTTCTCGAAGCCGAGCATTTCAAACAGGGCGTCATACAGCGGGCGCAGATACGGGTCTACTTTCTGGCTCAGATCGCCGGGCAGGAAGCCCAGTTTCTCACCGGCTTCAACCGCCGGGCGCGTCAGCAGGATACGACGAATATCCTGACGCTCCAGTGCATCGACGGCGGCGGCAACGGCCAGATAGGTTTTACCCGTCCCCGCCGGGCCAACGCCGAAGGTGATGTCATGGTCGAGAATATTGGCGATGTACTGCGCCTGGTTTGGCGTACGCGGCTTGATGACGCCACGCTTGGTTTTGATATTGATGGCCTTGCCGTAGTCCGGCACGCTTTCCGCGCTCTGCTCAAGCACTCGCGCTTCTTTAATGGCGAGGTGGATGTGCTCAGGCTCGATATCCTGAGTTTCGCCGCGCATCGGGGCGGTATCGACATACAGGCTTCGCAGAATATCCGCAGCGGCGTTGACGCAGATGGCGCGTCCGGTGAGTTTGAAGTGATTATCGCGACGATTGATTTCGATACCCAGACGTCGCTCCAGTTGTTTGATGTTGTCATCAAACGGCCCGCACAGGCTCAGCAGGCGAGCGTTGTCTGCTGGCTCCAGGGTAAGTTCACGCGTTTCTGTATTCAAACTGTTCCTCTTAATGTGTGTAGGGTCAGAGAGCAACGTGCCGAACTGACTTACAGACGAGTCGTCTTTACGAAATTATTCACGCCACAGTTTAAAGGCGCAAGCTTATGGTTGCATATTGGGGACGCAGAGGGGAAATACAAGGCCTGCCAGAGCGACAGGCCTGAATGGATCAAGGCTGGTAAACACCGACACCCAAATCGTTTTCTTTACGCGTGCGGGCAATAACAGACGCTGGCGTTTCGGCGACGCGCAGGCCCATTTCCGCTTCCGTACGCACCAGTTTGCCGCGCATGGAGTTGGTGAGCACTTCCTGGATTTCGATATCGACAAACTTACCGATCATGTCCGGAGTGCCTTCGAAGTTCACCACGCGGTTGTTCTCGGTACGCCCAGAGAGCTGCATCAGGCTCTTACGCGACGTGCCTTCCACCAGAATACGCTGCGTGGTGCCGAGCATACGGCGGCTCCAGGCGTTGACCTGCTGGTTGATACGCTCCTGCAGAATATAGAGACGCTGTTTTTTCTCCTCTTCCGGTACATCGTCCACCATATCGGCGGCTGGCGTGCCCGGACGCGCAGAGAAGATAAAGCTAAAGCTGGTGTCGAAATTGACTTCGCCAATCAGCTTCATAGTACGCGCGAAGTCGTCCGTGGTTTCGCCAGGGAAGCCGACGATAAAGTCGGAGCTAATCTGGATATCCGGGCGCGCTTCACGCAGCTTGCGGATGATGGCTTTGTACTCCAGCACCGTATGCGTGCGGCCCATCAGGTTCAGCACACGGTCAGAGCCGCACTGAACCGGCAGGTGCAGGAAGCTCACCAGCTCTGGTGTGTCGCGATAGACATCAATGATGTCATCGGTAAATTCGATCGGATGGCTGGTGGTAAAACGCACGCGGTCGATACCGTCGATGGCGGCAACCAGACGCAGCAGCTCGGCGAAGGTGCCCGTGGAGCCGTCGTAGTTTGCGCCACGCCAGGCGTTCACGTTCTGGCCGAGCAGGTTCACTTCACGCACGCCCTGGGCCGCCAGCTGGGCCACTTCAAACAGAATATCGTCGCAAGGGCGGCTGACCTCTTCACCGCGCGTGTAAGGCACGACGCAGTAGGTGCAGTATTTGTTGCAGCCTTCCATGATCGAGACGTAGGCACTTGGGCCATCGGCACGCGGCTCCGGCAGACGATCAAATTTCTCGATTTCCGGGAAACTGACGTCAACCACCGGGCTGCGATCGCCGCGCACTGAGTTGATCATCTCCGGCAGGCGATGAAGAGTCTGCGGGCCAAACACAATATCGACGTAATGGGCGCGTTGACGGATCAGCTTGCCCTCTTGCGAGGCCACGCAGCCCCCGACGCCGATAATCAGGTCCGGATTTTTCTTTTTGAGGAGTTTCCAGCGACCTAACAGGTGGAAGACTTTTTCCTGCGCTTTTTCACGGATTGAGCAGGTGTTAAGCAGCAGCACATCGGCTTCTTCTGCCACTTCAGTCAGTTGATACCCGTGGGTGGCATTCAGCAGATCGGCCATCTTCGATGAATCGTATTCGTTCATCTGACAGCCCCAGGTTTTTATATGGAGTTTTTTAGTCATCGACTTGCTCAGGCTCAGGATTGCAAGCCGCGTATTGTAATGCTTTGGTGGGGTTGTGACCAGTATGAAGGTTGGCTGCCTCAAGGGAGAAAAAATCCGGTAAACTTAAGGGATTCTCTTCAAAGGATTATTGACCATGACACTCCAGAAAACCGAAATCGCCGTGGTTGGCGGCGGGATGGTCGGCGGCGCACTGGCGCTGGGACTGGCACAACAGGGATTCCAGGTAACGGTGATCGAGCAGGCCGCTCCCCCCGAATTTGACGAGGCCCAGCAGCCGGACGTGCGGATCTCGGCGATCAGCGCCGCGTCGGTCGATCTGCTGCGCGGGCTTGGCGTGTGGGAGGCGATCCTCGCGATGCGCGCCCATCCGTATCGACGGCTGGAGACGTGGGAGTGGGAA
The DNA here is from genome assembly GCF_003051885.1 of Lelliottia sp. WB101. Lineage (NCBI taxonomy): Bacteria > Pseudomonadati > Pseudomonadota > Gammaproteobacteria > Enterobacterales > Enterobacteriaceae > Lelliottia > Lelliottia sp. WB101. Next base: position 4,217,252 of record NZ_CP028520.1, on the reverse strand, counting down.
ACCGCGCATGTGACCTTTGACGCCGCTGAACTGAAGCTGCCGCTGCTGGGCTACATGGTGGAGAATAACGTTCTGCAGCTAGCCCTGTGGCAGGCGCTGGAGGCGCATGAGAACGTGACGCTGCGCGTTACGGATTCTCTGAAAGCGCTGCATCGCCATGAGGGCGGTTATTTGCTGGAGCTGGCTAACGGCGATGAACTGGCCGTGAAGCTGGTCGTGGGGGCCGACGGTGCGAATTCACAGGTGCGTCAGATGGCCGGGATTGGTATTCACGCCTGGCAGTATCAGCAATCTTGTATGCTGATTACCGTTAAATGTGAAAATGAGCCGGGCGACAGTACCTGGCAGCACTTTACCCCCAACGGCCCGCACGCCTTTTTACCGCTCTTTGGACACTGGGCGTCGCTGGTGTGGTACGACACGCCGGCGCGCATTCGCCAGCTGCAAAGTTTGTCGATGGATCAGCTGCAGCGCGAAATTGAAAAACACTTCCCGGCGCGTCTCGGCGTGGTGACGCCGGTGGCGGCGGGAGGATTCCCGTTAACCCGTCGTCACGCCCTGCAATATGCACAAGAAGGGCTGGCGCTGGTGGGGGATGCCGCGCATACCATTCATCCGCTGGCCGGGCAGGGCGTCAACCTGGGATATCGTGACGTCGAAGCGTTGTTATCGGTGATGAGCAGCGCGCGTGACCATGCGGAACCCTGGGCGAGTGCGGTTGTGCTGAAGCGCTACCAGACGCGTCGCATGGCGGATAACTTTTTGATGCAGTCGGGGATGGATCTGTTTTATGCGGGATTCAGCAACGATCTCGGCCCGGTGCGGATTCTGCGCAATGTGGGTCTGATGGCGGCCGAGCGAGCGGGCGGGTTGAAGCGTCAGGCATTGAAGTACGCATTAGGTCTGTAAGTTCTGTCTCCTCCCTCGTTGTTTTGAGGGAGGGGGATATCTCCAGAGCACAAAAACAAAAAAGCCCGCAGAGCGGGCTTTTTTGCTATTAAGTGGCTGGGGTACGAGGATTCGAACCTCGGAATGCTGGTATCAGAAACCAGAGCCTTACCGCTTGGCGATACCCCAACAGGGTGCGTTAAACAAACAACAATCTAACGACTTTTGAAATTGGCTGGGGTACGAGGATTCGAACCTCGGAATGCTGGTATCAGAAACCAGAGCCTTACCGCTTGGCGATACCCCAACAATTTTTTCTAGTTTATCGAAATAATCGATAAATTCCTAATTTGGTGGCTACGACGGGATTCGAACCTGTGACCCCATCATTATGAGTGATGTGCTCTAACCAACTGAGCTACGTAGCCAGACTGCTTTCTTCGATGGCTGGGGTACCTGGATTCGAACCAGGGAATGCCGGTATCAAAAACCGGTGCCTTACCGCTTGGCGATACCCCAATAACCGCGGAGAACCGCTAAATCGAAGAAGATGGCTGGGGTACCTGGATTCGAACCAGGGAATGCCGGTATCAAAAACCGGTGCCTTACCGCTTGGCGATACCCCATCCGTGCAACGCGGAACTGGAAATGGTGCGGGAGGCGAGACTTGAACTCGCACACCTTGCGGCGCCAGAACCTAAATCTGGTGCGTCTACCAATTTCGCCACTCCCGCAAAAAAAGATGGTGGCTACGACGGGATTCGAACCTGTGACCCCATCATTATGAGTGATGTGCTCTAACCAACTGAGCTACGTAGCCATCTTTTTTTCGCGTTACCTTATCGGCGTTGCGGGGCGCATTATGCGTATAGAGCTTTGCAGCGTCAATACCTTTTTCAACGAAAATGGCCGGATTGTGACTGTTTGGTTAGGTTGCGAACAGCGTGGCCGAATAATCGGCAATTATTGGTTATTAATCGTTTTTGTTCTGCAAAACACGAGGCATAAAAAAGGCCCCGAAGGGCCTGAGTACGATTCTGGCGGATTACTTATAGGCCGACTGGTGAACCCCTACCGCGCGTCCTGATGGATCGTTCATGGATTTGAACGATTCATCCCACTCGATGGCTTTCGCTGAAGAGCAGGCCACTGACGGGCCGCCAGGCACACACTCTGCCGCGCTTGCGACCGGGAAAAGTTCTTCGAAGATTTCACGGTACAGATACGCTTCTTTCGAGCCAGGCGTGTTGTACGGGAAGCGGAAGCTGGCGGTTTCCAGTTGTTGATCGGAAACCTGCTTCGCCGCCACCTCTTTCAGGGTGTCGATCCAGCTGTAGCCCACGCCGTCGGAGAACTGCTCTTTCTGACGCCATGCGACGCTTGCCGGCAGGTAAGATTCGAAACATTCACGCAGGATATGTTTCTCCATTTTACCGTTGCCGCACATTTTATCCTGCGGGTTGATGCGCATGGCCACGTCGAGGAATGATTTATCGAGGAACGGCACGCGGGCCTCCACACCCCAGGCGGACATCGCTTTGTTGGCGCGTGCGCAGTCAAACATATGCAGCGCCTGCAGTTTACGCACCGTCTCTTCGTGCAGCTCTTTGGCGTTTGGCGCTTTGTGGAAGTACAGATAACCGCCAAACACTTCGTCAGATCCTTCGCCCGACAGCACCATTTTAATGCCCATCGCTTTGATTTTACGCGACATCAGGTACATCGGGGTGGATGCGCGAATGGTGGTCACATCGTAGGTTTCGATGTGATAAATCACGTCGCGGATCGCGTCCAGACCTTCCTGCACGGTGAAGTGAATTTCATGGTGCACGGTACCCAGATGATTTGCCACTTCCTGCGCGGCTTTCAGATCCGGTGCACCTTCCAGGCCTACGGCGAAGGAGTGCAACTGCGGCCACCAGGCTTCAGAGCGCTCCCCGTCTTCCACGCGACGCGCAGCGAATTTTTTGGTGATCGCGGAAATCACGGAAGAGTCCAGACCGCCAGAAAGCAGCACGCCATAAGGCACGTCAGACATCAGGTGGCTTTTTACGGAATCTTCCAGCGCCTGACGCAGCGCGTTTTTGTCGGTGACGTTATCTTTCACCGCGTCGAAATCGAACCAGTCGCGCTGGTAATACTGACGGATTTCGCCGTCTTTGCTCCACAGGTAGCTGCCTGCCGGGAACTCTTTAATGGTGCGGCACACCGGGACCAGCGCTTTCATTTCAGAGGCGACGTAGAAGTTGCCGTGTTCGTCGTGACCCATATACAGCGGGATAATACCGATGTGGTCGCGGCCAATCAGATAGGCGTCTTTTTCGCTGTCATACAGTGCGAAGGCAAACATGCCTTGCAGATCGTCCAGGAATTCGGGTCCTTTTTCCTGATACAGGGCAAGGATGACTTCGCAGTCGGAACCCGTCTGGAACGCGTAGCGATCGCCGTATTCTGCGCGCAGCGCCTGATGGTTGTAGATTTCACCGTTAACGGCCAGCGCGTGAGTTTTTTTCTCGTTATACAGCGGCTGGGCACCGGCGTTGACATCAACAATCGACAGACGTTCGTGAGCCAGAATTGCTTTATCGCTTGCGTACACGCCGGACCAGTCCGGGCCGCGGTGACGCATCAGGCGAGAAAGCTCCAGTGCTTTTTTACGCAGTTCGCCCGCGTCAGTCTTGATATCCAGTACGCCAAAAATTGAACACATAACCTTCTCCGTTAACCCTGTTGCAGTGTGATGTTGCTTGCTTATGAAAATGCCGCAAAATACGGTGTGCGCGCAAGACTTTTACGGGCGAAAACGCAAATAACGCAACAGTCATTGTTGAATGTTGAAAAAAGAGTATGTCGTGAGCGGTTTTATTGATGATTATGCAATGAATGGCGTTTTTTATTAGATGGCGTTGCGTTTTTAAGGCCTGATAATGAGAAACCACGCTCAGCGGCGTGGTTTTTCGTCAGATAACGTCGATTTCAGCAACCGACGGGTAAATCCAGCTCGGCCTGAACGGCATGGCGTCAATGTCATCCAGGGTGGAGACGCCCGAGAGCACAAGGATCGTTTCAAGCCCGGCCTGGAAACCGGCCAGAATATCCGTACGCAGGTTATCGCCGACGATCACCGTTTGCTCGGAGTGGGCCTGCATTTTGTTGAGCGCCGCGCGCACAATCCACGGGCTAGGTTTGCCTACCACGAAAGGTTTACGGCCAGAGATTTTCTCGATGCCCGCGCAGAGCGCGCCGCACGCCGGGTAATATCCGCGCCCGTGGGTATCCGGGTTGGTGGCAATAAAGCGCGCGCCTGTTGCCACAAAATAGGCGGCTTTGTGCATCATTTCCCAGTTAAATGAACGGGTCTCACCCACGATGACGAAATCCGGGTTGACATCGGTGATGGTGAATCCGGCTTTATACAGCTCATGGATCAGCGCGCCTTCCCCGACCACGTAAGCCTTTTTCCCTTCCTGACGTTTCAGGAAGTCGGCGGTCGCCATTGCGGAGGTGTAAAACACGCTGTCCGGCACGTCGACACCGGCGGTGGCGAAGCGGTTGGCCAGATCCTGGCCGGTCTGCGACGGATAGTTAGTCAGCAGAACCAGCGGCATTCCCTTTTCCAGAATACGGTTCAGAAACTCAGCGGCACCGGGCACCGCAACGTTATCGTGCATCAGCACGCCGTCAATATCACAAATCACATTCTGAATGGTCATGGACTACCTGGCATCTCAAAAAAAGAAGGCGTAACTATAAAGGGCTGTTAGCTTTCCAGCAAACGCTGGAGCAGCAGACCGTTAAGCATGGCGCGTTTCACCAGCGCAAAAGCACCAATGGCGGAGCGGTGATCGAGCGTCGAGCGCACGACCGGCAGGTTCTGGCGGAAGGCTTTCAGCGCCTGAGTATTGATGCAGCCTTCGATGGCCGGAAGCAGCACTTTTTCCGCTTCGGTAATTTCACCGGCAATCACCACTTTTTGCGGATTAAACAGGTTGATTGCGATGGCGATGGTTTTACCCAAGTGGCGGCCGACCTGCTCAATCACTTCGCAGGCAAGGGCGTCGCCTTTGTTGGCCGCTTTGCAGATAGTGTTGATCTTGCAATCATCCAGGGTGATACGGCTCTGATAGCCCTGTTCAAGCAGATGACGCACCCGGTGTTCAATCGCTGCATTGGCCGCGACCGTTTCCAGACAACCGAAATTACCGCAGTGGCAGCGCTCGCCGAGGGGGTCGACCTGAATATGGCCAATCTCACCAACGTTGCCGTTACGGCCAATGAAAATGCGGCCGTTGGAGATGATCCCGGCCCCGGTACCGCGGTGTACGCGCACCAGAATAGAGTCTTCGCAATCCTGACTCGCACCAAAGTAGTGCTCCGCCAGCGCCAGGCTACGAATATCGTGGCCGACATAACAGGTGACGTTGAAACGTTTTTCCAGCGCGCCGACCAGCCCCCAGTTTTCGACCGGGATATGGGGCATATAGCGAATCACGCCGCTTTCCGGGTCGACCAGGCCTGGCAGGATCACTGAAATGGCGATCAGCTCGCGGATTTTACGCTGGCAGCTGTCAATAAACTGCGCGATGGTATTCAGCAGCGCATGTTCCAGCGTCTCCTGAGTTCGTTCGGGCAGGGGATAGTGCTCTTCCGCCACCACTTTGCTGCTCAGATCGTACAGGGTGAGCGTGGTATCGTGACGGCCAAGACGCACGCCGATGGCGTGGAAATTGCGAGTTTCGGTAATGATGGAGATGGCGCGGCGGCCCCCGGTGGAGGCCTGCTGATCGACTTCTTTGATCAATCCGCGCTCAATCAGCTGACGCGTGATTTTGGTCACACTGGCGGGGGCAAGCTGGCTCTGTTCGGCGATCTGAATACGCGAGATTGGACCATGCTGGTCAATCAGGCGATAAACAGCCGCACTATTGAGTTGTTTAACGAGGTCAACATTACCAATTTGAGCTTGTCCGCCAGATGTCATACTTTTACTTACTCAGTGACGACCTCGTTACCATTAACGATGGTCTTAATAATTTTATAATCGCGCGTGAAGGCGGTGAGGTTAGCCACCATGCCCGGTGCGATACCGCCCAGCTGTTTGTCCACGCCGATCGCGCGAGCCGGGTAGAGTGTTGCCATACGCAGCACTTCATCCAGCGCAATGCCGCAATGTTCAACCAGGTTACGAACCCCTTCGATCATCGTCAGCGCAGAGCCGCTCAGCGTTCCGTTCTCATCTACGCACAGTCCGTTGCGGTAGTATATTGTTTTACCAGCAAAAATGAACTGTTCAATATTTGCCCCTGCCGGTGCGGTAGCATCGGTGACCAGGCACAGCTTATCGCCTTTCAGGCGTTTCGCGTTGCGGATGTTGGTGTAATCCACATGCAGGCCATCAGCAATAATGCCACAGTAAACGTCCGGCTCATCAAGAATCGCACCGACCAGACCAGGTTCGCGGCCCGTAATGTACGGCATGGCATTATAAAGGTGGGTCGCAAAAGTAATGCCTGCGCGGAAACCGGTTTTCGCTTCGGCGAGTGTCGCATTGGAGTGGCCCGCAGAGACAACGATGCCTGCCGCCGCCAGTTTGCTGATCACATCCGGCCCGGTCATTTCCGGTGCCAGCGTGACTTTGGTGATCACATCGGCGTTAGCGCACATAAAGTCGACCAGCTCGGGGTCTGGCTTGCGCACGTAATTTGGGTTGTGGGTGCCTTTCTTCACAATGTTCAGCCAGGGACCTTCAAGGTGCAGACCCAGCGCCTGATGCGGGTATTTCGCCAGGTATTCACGCATCACGCGGATACCTTGCTTCATCAGGTTGTCATCGGAAGTAATCAGCGTTGGCAGATAGCTGGTGCAGCCTGATTTCTCATTGGCTTTCTGCATGATCTCCAGCGTTTCAACCGTGACCGCCTCTGGCGTGTCATTGAACTGCACGCCGCCGCAGCCGTTAAGCTGGACGTCGATAAAACCGGGGGAGATGATTGCTCCATTGAGTGAGCGCTGTTCGATCTCTGGCGGTAATTCAGCCTGCGGGCAGACACGTTCAATCAGGCCATTGGCGATAACAATCGCATGGTCATCCAGAATTTCATGGCCGGTATAAATCCGACCGTGGGTTAAAGCGTACATAACGACCCCCGGTTTAAAAAATCGACCGCCTCTCAGGGAAGAGGCGGCTCATCAATTACAGACCTTTAATGTTTTCAGCTTCTAACTCGTTGAAGTATTTCAGCGTCTTCACTTTCAGTTCCATGGTAGACGGCTCATCGCACACCACAACGGCTTTCGGATGCAGCTGCAGGCAGCTGATGGTCCACATGTGGTTAACGTTGCCTTCAACGGCAGCTTGCAGCGCTTGCGCTTTCACATTACCCAGCACCAGAATCATCACTTCTTCGGCATCCAGCAGGGTGCCCACGCCAACGGTCAGGGCGTATTTTGGCACCTGGCTTACGTCGCCATCAAAGAAGCGAGAGTTTGCCACGCGGGTGTCATGGGTCAGGGTTTTAATACGGGTGCGAGACGCCAGAGAAGAGGCCGGTTCGTTGAACGCGATGTGACCGTCGTTGCCCACGCCGCCCATGAACAGGTTGATTTTGCCATAAGAGCGGATTTTTTCTTCGTACTGGCGGCATTCTGCGTCAATATCAGGCGCGTTGCCATTCAGCAGGTTAATATTTTCAGCTGGGATATCAACGTGATCAAAGAAATTACGGTGCATGAAGCTATGGTAGCTCTCCGGATGCTCCTTCGGCAGGCCGACGTATTCGTCCATGTTGAAGGTGACAACGTGTTTGAAGCTAACCTGGCCTGATTTATGCATTTCGACCAGAGCTTTGTACGCGGTCAGTGGTGTGCCACCGGTTGGCAGACCCAGAACGAAAGGACGATCGGCAGTAGGTTTGAACGCGTTGATGCGGTTAACGATATGGCGTGCAGCCCATTTACCGACTTGTTCAGCAGTCGCCAGGGGAATCAGTCTCATTGTTCACCTCTAAAGTTAAAGTTAAAAAAAGTGGGCGGATGGCGCGCCTTGACCTGAAATAAGCGTAACCTGGATTACGCGAGGCAGGGGGCAATCCGACTTGATTTTTTGAATGATAAAATAAGTTTTCACTGTTAGCCAGCAAAAGGGAGGGTTAATAACGATATTTGGTGACAAAACTCACAAAAAGTATGCATTTAATTTGCGATACGAATTAATTTTTCACACACTCAGAATGCCAGTGATTCATCAACTGTATCGATAAGTTAGTGACACAATAAAAAACAGCTGAGAACGTGCCTTAAACGGGGTCTCATAGGGGGAAGCACAAGTGAGTATTCTAGGTTATTTACAAAAGGTTGGCCGCGCACTGATGGTGCCGGTCGCCACGCTGCCGGCGGCAGCAATTCTGATGGGTGTGGGTTACTGGATTGACCCGGTTAGCTGGGGTGGTGATAACGCGCTTGCGGCGCTGTTCATCAAGTCCGGTTCCGCCATCATCGACAATATGTCTGTACTATTCGCGATTGGTGTCGCTTATGGTATGTCCAAAGATAAAGACGGTGCAGCAGCACTGACCGGTTTTGTGGGCTTCCTCGTGTTGACCACACTCTGTTCTCCGGCCGCGGTTGCCATGATTCAGAAGATCCCGGTGGACCAGGTGCCTGCCGCGTTCGGTAAGATCAGCAACCAGTTCGTCGGTATCCTGGTGGGTATCATCTCTGCGGAACTGTACAACCGCTTCAGCGGCGTTGAGCTGCCGAAGGCGCTGTCGTTCTTCAGCGGTCGTCGTCTGGTGCCGATTCTGACCTCCTTCGTGATGATCGCCGTGGCGTTCATTCTGATGTACGTCTGGCCGGTGATCTTCGACGGTCTGGTGAACTTCGGTGAACACATCCAGAAACTCGGCTCTGCAGGGGCGGGTATCTACGCGTTCTTCAACCGTCTGCTGATTCCGGTCGGTCTGCACCACGCGCTGAACTCTGTGTTCTGGTTTGACGTTGCAGGTATTAACGATATCCCTAACTTCCTCGGCGGCGCACAGTCCATCGAAGCAGGTAAAGCGGTTGTCGGTATCACCGGTCGTTACCAGGCGGGCTTCTTCCCGATTATGATGTTCGGTCTGCCGGGTGCAGCGCTGGCCATCTACCACTGCGCACGTCCAGAGAACAAAGCAAAAGTTCTGGGTATCATGATGGCGGGCGCATTCGCGGCCTTCTTCACAGGTATCACCGAGCCGCTGGAATTCTCCTTCATGTTCGTGGCACCGGTTCTTTACGTTATCCACGCAGTGCTGACTGGTATCTCCGTATTCATCGCCGCATCGATGCACTGGATTGCAGGCTTCGGCTTCAGTGCAGGTCTGGTGGATATGGTTCTCTCTTCCCGTAACCCGCTGGCCACGCACTGGTGGATGCTGATCCCTCAGGGTCTGGTGTTCTTCGTGATTTACTACGTGGTGTTCCGCTTCACTATCACCAAATTCAACCTGATGACTCCGGGTCGCGAACTGGCTGTTGCCGGTAGCGAAGCAGATGGTCAGGACGTGAATGTGAGCGGTGACAAAGAGCAGGATGTTGCAGGTCTGGCGCGTCAGTACATCGCCGCTGTGGGCGGTTCTGACAACCTGACCGGTATCGACGCCTGTATCACGCGTCTGCGCCTCAGCGTCAAAGATTCTTCTCTGGTTAACGAAGCACTGGCAAAACGTCTCGGCGCATCCGGTGTGATTCGTCTGAACAAAACCAGCGTGCAGATTATTGTGGGCTTCGTGGCAGAAAAAATCGCTAACGCCATGAAAACCACTGGCCCGGTAGCCGCTTCTGAAGCTGCACCTGTCGCCGCTGCCCCCGCTGCTGCTAAACCGCAGGCTGTTCCTAACGCCACCACCATCGCCGCGCTGGTTTCTCCAGTCACCGGTGAAGTGGTTGCCCTGGAGCAGGTTCCTGACGAAGCATTCGCCAGCAAAGCTGTCGGCGACGGCGTAGCCGTGAAGCCAACGGAAAAAACCGTGGTCTCTCCAGCAGCCGGTACCATCGTGAAAATCTTCAACACGAACCATGCGTTCTGCCTCGAAACCGAGAAAGGCGCTGAGATCGTGGTCCACATGGGTATCGACACCGTTGCCCTGGGCGGTAAAGGCTTCACGCGTCTGGTCGAAGAGGGTGCCGAAGTGGTGGCAGGTCAGCCGATTCTGGAAATGGATCTGGACTTCCTGAACGCCAATGCGCGCTCCATGATCAGCCCGGTTGTTTGCAGCAATATCGACGACTTTAGCGGTCTGGTTCTCCAGGCGAAAGGTCAGGTTGTTGCCGGTCAAACGCCACTGTATGAGATTAAAGGCAAGTAATCGCTCCTGAGTAGAGTCATGCCTTAAGCGGCGGGGGATATCCTCCGCCGCTTTTTTTTGCAGCAATCCTCCCCAATATTCACCTCAAAGCCGTTTTTTGCATAACTAAAGGTTGTCACTACGTCCTGCTTATAAGATCATATGCCGTTATACGTTGTTTACGCTTTGAGGAATCCACGATGAGTGAGGCTGAAGCCCGCCCGAGTAACTTTATTCGCCAGATCATCGATGAAGATCTGGCCAGTGGTAAGCACACCACAGTTCATACCCGTTTCCCGCCGGAGCCAAACGGCTACCTGCATATTGGGCATGCGAAATCTATCTGTCTGAACTTCGGCATTGCGCAAGATTACCAGGGCCAGTGCAACCTGCGTTTCGATGACACCAACCCGGTAAAAGAAGACATCGAATACGTTGAGTCCATTAAGAACGACGTGCAATGGTTAGGCTTCAGCTGGTCTGGCGATATCTGCTACTCCTCGGACTATTTTGATCAACTGCACGCCTACGCGATTGAACTGATCAACAAAGGCCTGGCCTATGTTGATGAGCTGTCTGCAGATGAAATCCGCGAATACCGTGGCTCGCTGACTGCGCCGGGCAAAAACAGCCCGTTCCGCGATCGCAGCGTCGAAGAGAACCTCGCACTGTTCGAAAAAATGCGTGCCGGTGGCTTTGAGGAAGGTAAAGCCTGTCTGCGTGCGAAAATCGATATGGCATCTCCGTTCATCGTGATGCGCGATCCGGTGCTGTATCGCATTAAATTTGCCGAACACCACCAGACCGGCAATAAGTGGTGCATCTACCCGATGTACGACTTCACCCACTGCATCAGCGATGCGCTGGAAGGCATTACGCACTCTCTGTGTACGCTAGAATTCCAGGACAACCGTCGCTTGTACGACTGGGTGCTGGATAACATCACCATTCCTGTGCATCCGCGTCAGTACGAGTTCTCTCGTCTGAATCTTGAGTACACCGTGATGTCCAAGCGTAAGCTGAACCTGCTGGTGACCGACAAGCACGTTGAAGGCTGGGATGACCCGCGTATGCCGACCATCTCCGGTCTGCGTCGTCGCGGCTACACGGCGGCCTCTATTCGCGAGTTCATCAAACGTATCGGCGTGACCAAGCAGGACAACACCATTGAGATGGCCTCTCTGGAGTCCTGTATTCGCGAAGATCTGAACGAAAACGCCCCGCGCGCAATGGCGGTTATCGATCCCGTTAAACTGGTCATCGAAAACTACCCGCAGGGTGAAAGCGAGCAGGTCACTATGCCTAATCATCCGAGCAAGCCGGAAATGGGCAGCCGTGAAGTGCCGTTCAGCGCGGAGATTTGGATCGATCGCGCCGACTTCCGTGAAGAAGCGAACAAGCAGTACAAACGTCTGGTGCTGGGCAAAGAAGTTCGCCTGCGCAACGCGTACGTGATCAAAGCAGAGCGCGTAGAAAAAGACGCGGAAGGCAACATCACGACCATCTTCTGCACTTACGACGCCGAGACCCTGAGCAAGGATCCGGCGGACGGACGCAAAGTGAAGGGCGTCATTCACTGGGTCAGCGCGGCACACGCACTGCCGGTTGAAATTCGTCTTTACGATCGTCTGTTCAGCGTTCCTAATCCAGGCGCAGCAGAGGATTTCCTGGCGACCATCAACCAGGAATCATTGGTCATCAAACAGGGCTATGCAGAACCTTCCCTGAAAACGGCCGAAGCAGGCAAAGCGTATCAGTTCGAGCGTGAAGGTTACTTCTGCCTCGACAGCCGTTATGCAACCGCTACCAAACTGGTGTTTAACCGTACCGTCGGTTTGCGTGACACCTGGGCCAAGATTGGCGAGTAAGCCTGGTCAATGAGAGACAAACGCCGCATAACGCGGCGTTTTTTTTGCTTATCGATCATGCTTTTACTTTTCGCGTCTATTTTTAACATTAAAATTACACGTCAATGAGCTGCTACTTATTTTTTTTAATAAAGTTTCGCGTAACGTGAAATAAGCGAAATTAAAGTATGTAAGCGCTATCAATTATCATTACCTACTGAATTTAACCATTTTTTTCTGATTAAGCCTTGTCCCGAGTGATATGTTTCAAATCACTACCAATTATGTGCACTTCGTCATAATCCTGCATTTTGCCCACTGAAAAGCGTTGATAATTCGCGTCGCGAAAAATAGTCTAAAGGCGGTAGTTAATTCGAGGGTATTACAGACTACCCCTGACCATTTGGTCTTTTAGATTTTTCGCCGTTTAAGGCGCTTTTATTCGTCAAAGAGGAACAATCTATGCGTACGTTCAGTGGCAAACGTAGTGCGCTGGCGCTGGCTATCGCCGGTGTGACAGCAGTGTCGGGATTTATCGCGGCTCCGCAGGCTCAGGCAGCAGGCTTTATTGATGATTCAACGCTCACGGGCGGTATCTATTACTGGCAACGTGAGCGTGACCGCAAAGACGTCACCGAAGACAAATATAAAACTAACCTTTCTCACTCCACCTGGAACGCCAACCTGGATTTCCAGTCCGGTTATGCCGCTGATATGTTTGGCCTGGATATTGCCGCGTTTACTGCCATTGAAATGGCGGAAAACGGCGATAGCGCACACCCGAACGAAATCGCATTCTCCTCCAGTAATAAAGCTTACAAAGAAGACTGGTCGGGCGATAAGAGCGGTATCAGCCTGTATAAAGCGGCGGCCAAATTTAAATACGGTCCGGTATGGGCGCGCGGCGGTTATATTCAGCCAACTGGCCAGACTCTGTTAGCACCGCACTGGAGCTTCATGCCGGGTACTTACCAGGGCGCAGAAGCCGGGGCGAACTTTGATTACGGCGACGCTGGTGCGTTGAGCTTCTCGTATATGTGGACCAACGAGTACAAAGCGCCGTGGCACATCGAGATGGACAAGTTCTACCAGAACGATAAAAAGACGCGGGTGGAATATCTGCACTCACTCGGCGCGAAATATGACTTCAAAAATGATCTGGTACTGGAAGCGGCATTCGGTCAGGCAGAAGGCTACGTCGATCAGTACTTCGCCAAAGCCAGCTACAAATTCGATATCGTTGGCGGCCCGCTGACCACCAGCTATCAGTTCTACGGTACGCGCGACAAAGTCAGCGATGGCGGCGTAAACGATCTGTATGACGGCACCGCATGGCTGCAGGCACTGACCTTCGGCTACAAAATTGGTCAGGTAGATTTACGCCTCGAAGGAACTTACGTTAAAGCGGAAGGGCAGCAGGGCTACTTCCTGCAGCGTATGACGCCAACGTACGCCTCGTCTAACGGTCGTCTGGATATCTGGTGGGATAACCGTTCTGACTTCAACGCCGACGGCGAAAAAGCGCTCTTCTTCGGCGCGATGTATGACCTTAAAAACTGGAATCTGCCGGGCTGGGCGGTGGGCGCATCTTACGCCTACGCATGGGACGCGAAGCCAGCTGACATGGCGACGCCAGATGCCTACTACGATCCAAACTATCGTCTGAAAGAGTCTTCATACAGCCTGGATGCGATGTACACCCTGCAGGATGGTCGCGCCAAAGGCACCATGTTCAAACTGCACTTCACGCAATACGACAACCACTCCGATATTCCGAGCTACTCGGGCGGTTACGGCAACATCTTCCAGGATGAGCGTGACGTGAAATTCATGGTTATCGCACCTTTCACCATCTTCTGATGAACGATCTGGCGGGATTACTCCCGCCGGAATGGAGACCGACATGTTGAAGAAAATCGCATTCGTTGCTGTGTTGGCCGCAGGGCTGACCGCCTGCGCACAACCTCAGGCACAGAAAGAAGATTCTCGCCTGAAAGAGGCTTACAGCACCTGCATTAACACCGCTGAAGGCTCGCCGGAAAAAATCGAAGCCTGTCAGAGCGTACTGACGGTGCTGAAGAAAGAGAAAGCCCATGAGCAGTTCGCGACGCAGGAAAACATCCGCGTGATGGATTATCAGGCCTGCATTCAGGCGCGTAAAACCGGTAACGATCAGGAAGTGGCAAAACGTTGCGATCAGATCTGGAAAGAGATTCGCAGTAACAACACGACCACACCGTAAGCTAAAACGCATTTCATCTCAGGGGAACACGCCGTTCCCCTACATCACGCTAGGTAGATCTCTGTGTTGCCACTCCCACTCTTTCAGGATTTGTTGATTATTTTTATTTAGTGAAAAGCGTGCGCACTGGCATATTGTCACAAAAATGTGAGAGCACGTTCCCCAACAGATAAATTCTTCCTCCCATGTACAGGGGAAAGGATTAGTCTTCGAAACAGTCGAAATACTACGTACGGGTATCCCTTGAACAAGTGTCAACGGGATGCGTTTCCATTTTTACTATTTTTCGTCTCAACGGAGCGAGAACGACACCAGTGATTATTATTTCACCGCGAGAAACAGTGTTGGGTGTGGAATGCCGTGTCGGTAAAGTAGAGCACTCAATCAATGTCAATAACGGTACAGGACGCAGATAATCCAGCGCTTTAAGGTAATAGTGTTCTTCAATGTTATGCGACTTCCCTGCGATATCCTTTGTATTTTTGTTAAATAGATTAAGTACCCTACGTTATGAGGAAGAGTGTTACGGTAGTCAAAATATGCAACGTGAAAATTAACGAAAGGGTATTCTTTTAGTTTCAGATTGATAATTCTACAGCTTGTATTATAGACTTTATTTTCAAGGGTATTAAAGCACGGAAATATCTCTTTTGCTGACAAAATTACGTGGCTCCACACATTGTAAATATAAATGATTTATTACTAACTTATAAGTTTCCCTTTGTGTTGATGTATTTTTGCAGTGATTATTAGTCGTGGTTTCATTATTTGTATGAATAAATCAGGAAGATATTATGGCTCAACAGGGATTGAGATTTACGTTGAATATTGAGGGCTTGGCAGAAGAGGCGGTAGCTGTTGTCCGATTTGGCTTGCAACAAAAGTACTCTCAACCTTTTGTGCTGAACGTCGATATTGCCAGCAAGCTTGCTGATCTCACGGCTGTGAATTTTCTCGAAAAGAAGGCTGTGTTAACGATATTCCAGGGGGCCGAGGCACAGCGATATATTAGTGGAATTGTTACCAGCGTATCGCTTGGCGAGAACAACAATTGGCAGATGAGGTATCAACTGCGGATTTCCCCGCCCTTATGGCGCTGTGACCTTAGACAAAATTTCCGTATCTTTCAGCAGCAAGATATCCAGACTATTTCATCGCTACTATTGGCTGAGAATGAAGTGACTGACTGGACTCCTGTCTTCTATGAATCCCATCCCTCAAGAGAATTTTGCGTTCAGTATGGAGAATCGGACCTGGCGTTCTTAAACCGATTATGGTCCGAAGAAGGACTTTTTTATTATGACTGGCACGCCAATGGCGAGCCGAAGCAAAATATGGTCCTCACCGATGATATTGCAGGCACCGCAGCATTGGGAGAGATGCCTTTTAACCCAAACGCTGGATCGACGGAATGCATCAGTGAGTTTCGTTATCAGGCACAGATAAGACCATCCTCGGTAGAAATTCAGGACTACACATTCAAAGCACCCGGCTGGCAGGGGTATTACGGTCACAAGGGTGAGCATCTTAATGGGCAACATACGCAGTATGAGGTCTTTGATTATCCCGGTCGGTTCAAGGATGAGCAACACGGAGAAGATTTTGCTCGCTATCAAATAGAAGGTTGGCGACACAATGCTGAAATCGCCACAGGTCAAAGCAATTCGGCAAAGCTGTGGCCAGGAGTTCGCTTTACGCTTAGCGGTCATCCAGCGGCATCGTTAAATACTGAATGGCAGGTCGTTACAAGCCTTATAAACGGCGAACAGCCGCAGGCGGAACATGGCAGTCAGGGGCGGGGAACGACGATGAGCAATTATTTTAGTGTCATTCCAGCCGATCGAACCTGGCGGCCATTGCCGTTGGCAAAACCCCGAGTGGATGGCCCACAAAGCGCTTTTGTTACCGGTCCTGAAGGCGAAGAGATCTTTTGTGATGAACATGGGCGAGTACGGGTCCGGTTTCACTGGGATCGTTACAGTCCAGGTAATGAGGGTAGCTCGTGCTGGGTCAGAGTTTCACAGGCGTGGGCGGGGACAGGTTTTGGCAATCTGGCCATCCCACGTGTAGGTCAGGAAGTGATCGTCGATTTTCTGAATGGCGATCCTGACCAGCCTATCGTCATGGGACGAACTTATCATCAGGATAACCGCTCACCGGGAAGTTTGCCGGGCACAAAAACGCAGATGACCATTCGCTCAAAAACTTATAAAGGAAGTGGTTTTAATGAGCTGAAGTTCGAAGATGCGACGGGTAAAGAACAGGTCTATATCCATGCTCAAAAAGACATGGTCACCGAGGTTCTGCATGATCGAAACACTACGGTTAAAAATGATCATCAGGAAACTGTTTCTCATAACCAAAAGGTGAATGTAGGGCTCGGCCAGACAATTAGCGTCGGAAGCAAAAAAGAAGGCGGGCACGATCAGAGTCTTTTTATTACCCATGACCAGATCGTAAAGGTCGGCAACGATCAGACATTGACGGTTGGCAATGATCGACATATTCGTACCGGGAATGACGACCTGTTACAGGTGACTAATGATCGAAAAGTAACGGTTGAGGGGAAACAGGAACATAAAACAACCCGAGACCACATCTCCCTGGTACAAGGCCAAAAAAGTTTGACGGTCCAGGGGGATCTCGCCCAGAAGGTTGCCGGGGCGTTAGGGATCAGTGTAGCGGGAGATATTGTGCTGAAAAGCAGTGGGAGTATTAGCCTGCAAGCGGGAAATTCGTTTGTGGTTATCCATGCTGGTGGCGTCGATATTGTGGGCCCGAAGATTAATCTGAATGGAGGAGGTTGCCCGGGAAAGCCCGTTGAGCCGTTACAGCCTTCTGCCTTGACGGCTCAAAAGGAGGACTGGACTTCTCCAGACAATCAGCCTGGTGAGGATTCGCAGTTTGGTAATGCGGATAATTCTTCTGATGCAGGGAATAATGACGATACAAAATCAGACGAATATAGTTTGAGGTTCGCTTTGTCGGAAGATTTCGTTAGTAAACCTTATGTGTTAAAGGATAAAAATGGAAATACCCTTTCCCAAGGGGTTATTCCTGAAGATGGCCGTACACCAAGAATTAAATTCGATAAGCCAGATGAGTTAAATCTTACATTAGGAACTGTTGGATGGAATATGACTTCTCTGAATTCTGTTCCATCCTCTCAAGATAATCAAATTATAGAGTTTACTGAAGAGGAGTTAACGGCTCCTGATCCATGGTTTGACAAACTGGATACAAGTTATGGAGATTTTTTACCCGCAGATTTAGTCACTAAAATAATGGTTGGTGTTACAGGTGAAGAGTGATGCTTTTAAAGGAGATAAGATGCGTTCACTATTATTAGTGTTAGGATTATTTGTGATAGTCAGTGCTCATTCCACATGTCTTAAAATTGCAGATATCACTACGCTGACAGGTAAGTTGGTGATGAAAACCTATTCAGGACCTGATGACGTTCCGAAACCGTATAAAAGGTTCGTACTGGAATTAGACCGGCCATTGGATTGTGTAGTCGATATAGATGATACGTTTCCGGAATGGAATAAAGATGTTACGGTGATATTAACCACAGCAGCAATGTATGATGGTGTTCCAAAATATATAAATAAACATGTGTCGATAACAGGTGATGCTATTCTTGCCGATAATGCATATGATTTTACTGCGATTGTTATATTGTTAAGAGAAATTAATAACTATACTGAATTTGATAAGAAATGAAATCATGAAAAATATGAGTTTAAAATATAACGATGCTTCCCCAATGACTGATTTTATTACTGATGATAGCACACATTATTTACGAAGTGGAGGAACCATATGCTGGCGTTTCTTTAAGCCAAGTAATATAAGACCATAGAGATCGTCAATCAGTAATTCACTCAATACAGGGTAACATAATGACTAGAATTTCAATATTTTTTGTTTTATTAGTATGCTTATTTGTTCCTGGAGTGTCTATTGCTGGCTCTGCAGGAGGGTTATTTTTATTCATTATACCAATGGAATCGAACCTTTCTGAAAAAACTGTCATAGACAATTACTTCAAAAAAAACTATGGAGTCGATAATGCATTATCACCAACATGTGAGATTACATATCACAATAAAATTGAGCACGCCAGGCCAATGGTTGATGTTTTCTATTTGAAAACCCCAGTGAACGGTATCAATGAAACATTGTTAAGGAAATCAATTGAGAATGACAAAGACAAAAACAAACTAATGGTAGTTCTTAGCAAATTTAGAGATGACATAGTCTGGAATGGTTTTGATGCGATATTATTTTATAATAACGTTAATGATATCATTAATTTTTATAGTATATCTGCCATTTATAAAACAATGAATGTTCAAAATAGTTCGATTGCTGCTGCAGATGTCTTAGATGATAAGAAATTGGGCCAGGCAATATGTAAGGTTCTCGCTAAACTTCCTACACCAGCACCATAAAAAATTTCTTCTCTCTTATGTAAAATAAATGTGTAAAGCGGATAATTTAAATAAAATTTTCTTTGTAGTTAAATATATAATAAAATGGATACTCGCAAATTTCTTAAATCGAAATAGTCTTAACGCGTGAAGTACAAAATAAATTTATGGTTTATTTAGTGTGAATAATATGTGACATTTTTCAAGAGTCAAGCATGTAACATTATAGTTTACACAGTAGAAAATAACTCCCTATGCCCGGTTTTCATTCGAGATAATGGTATGCATCACGAATTAAGATGATAAATCGAAGTCTATGAAATTCAATGACCAAAGAATTTATTAATCATAAAGAGTTAACAAGCTTGATGTGATTTACAAATAATTTGTTATTTAAAATAATGGCTGGCGTTACAGGTGAAGAGTAATGACTTTAAAGGAGATAAGATGCGTTCACTATTACTGGTATTAGGATTATTTGTAGTATTTAGTGCTCATTCCACATGTCTTAAAATTGCAGATATCACTGCGATGAAAGGTACGTTGGTGATGAAAACTTATTCAGGCCCTGATGACGATACAAAACAGTATAAGAGGTTCGTACTTGAATTAGATAGGCCATTGGATTGTGTAGTCGATGTAGATGATACATTTTCTGAATGGAATAAAGATGTTACGGTGTTATTAACCGCAGAAAGAATGAATGATAAAGTTTCACAATATATAAATAAACACGTAGTTATATCAGGTGAGGCTATCCTTGCCGGAAGTGGATATCATTTTACAGCGATTGTGATGCTTTTAAGGGAAATAAGTAATTATGCTGAGGATGTTAAAAATGAAATTAAACGTGTGTGAGTAAAATCATGAGAAATATAAACGTAAACTATAACAATTCCTCACTAACAGCTGACTTTATCGCGGATGATGGCACACATTACTTAAGAAGTGGAGGTACTATTTGTTGGCGTTTCTTCAATCCAGGAAATATCAGACCTTCAAGAAGTTCGGTATGCGATTCCTTAAAAATTGGAGAGGGTAATACAAAAAGTGGGCCCTTTATGATTTTTCCAGATGATGCTACAGGATGGAAGGCGTTAAAGATGCTTCTGAAACTTACCTACAAAGATATGACTGTTAGGGATGTCATTTTCCGGTACTCTCCAAAACTAGATGGCAATAACCCTGCTGAATATGTAAAGAAAATATCTTTGAAAACAGGTATTCAACCTGATGAATATATCAGGGATTTAGATGACGTTACACTTGAGCGACTTATGGAAGCGATCAAGACTATGGAGGGGTATTACAATAACCAAGAAACACGCCGGGAACGGACCATCCCCACGACTAACATTCTGGTTTCAGATGGGAACACACCTATCGCTAATGAAAAATTAAAGGTAGTAATTGATAATAAGTCCTATGAGTGGTGCACCAATGATAATGGATATCTTCCGCCCATTGCCCATTTACCTGGACGAAGTGCATTAGATATTTTTTCCACAGGAGCAAACGGAAAAGAAGAAAAAGTGTACTCAGCGGTAGCAGGGCCCGCCAGTATAAGCCTACTGCTGATCAAAACGGGACAGGTATTTACTGCAAAAACAGGGGCTCATCAGGAAGGAGAGCGGGCAACAGAAGATTATATTGTAAAATCAGGTGATACCTTAAGTAAAATCGCAAGAAAATTTCACACAACGGTGAAACGAATCGCTGATTTGAATAGTATCTCAAATGTAGATGTCATCTCTGTCGGTCAAGAAATAAAGTTACCTGGTGGAATCAGTAAACCGCTTGCTGTAAAAAAACAGGCTTCCCAGGAACGTCCAAAAAAAATCCCTACCGGGACATCGGATAATGCTTACCCGCAGGCCAATGTCGGGAATGACTCCATTCAGGCACCGTGGATGGAAATCGCTATAAGAGAGGCGAAACAATGGCATGGGACAGGGGAGAGGAATATAGAAGATAATTATCATAAGCTCGCAGGTAGCCATGGTAAATTAACTAATACACCGTGGTGCGCCTCTTTTGTGACTTATTGTTTGGCTGAGGCTAACTATCTCCACGCGCGTGCAAACGCTCAATCATCACAATTTCCAGTAAATGAACCTGCACGATTTTATGAAATTAGTGAGCCTGTTTATGGCGCTATTATGGTAATGCGAAATTATAGTCAATCTACCAACAAATTTATTGGTAGTGGTCATATCTCTTTTGTCTATAGCCTAACCACATCGGGAAATATTGCAGCATTAGGAGGCAATCAGGGAGGAATTGATTTTGGCTACGGCACGATAAAACTTTCTGAATACCCTACGAATAAAAACAGTGCCGAGTTTGATTATAAATATCAGAAATTTTATAAATTTTACCTTCCTGTTGGGTATTATGATAATGAAAATAAATTAAGAATTATTGATGTTGATGAAGAAAATGCAACCAATTTTGGCATAGGAATTCAATCAAATAGCAATGAAGGTGGTGGATTATGATTAACAAAATCATTATATTTTTTATTTTAGTGATTAGTGTTTCTTATTCAAAACTGTCTATTTCTGGTGATCCTGGTGGTTTGTTTTTATATGTAATTTCTATGGAGTCTGATTTTAATGGTAAGTATTACATTGATAATTATTTTAGAAAACATTATGGATTAGATAATGAATTAGCCCCCTCATGTAAAATTTCTAGTGCTACAAGATCTTGGGAGGATCAACCAGCTGTCGATGTATATTACTTAAATAGCAAAATACCGGGGGTAGATAATGACCTATTAGAAAAGTCTATTGTAAACAAAAATTCAAGATCGAAATTAAGGAAACTTCTTGTTAATTTTAATGATAAAAGGATTCAGGGTGGTTTTGACGCAATACTATTTTATAAAATGAAAAATGCTGTTGTTTATTTTTACGGCTTGTCAGCTATTTATAAACCCGAACCACTGAAGAAATCGTCAATTGCTGTCAGAGATCTCTCGGATGAAACTAAGCTTGGAAATGCAATGTGTTTAGCGCTTGAAGGTCTCCCTACACCAGCACCATAGCAATTCGGTCAACTTAAGTTTGTCAATATTTTGGTTATGCTCAGGGTGCTCAGTAAATTCTTTAGCGAATAACCTAATGAATAGTGATCAATTAATTTGAATGATTTTTAAATGAATGCAGGTGAGTTATTAAGCTTTTTGGAGCGTGAAGAGTGTTTCCAGTGAACGAACCTGCACGACTTTATGAAATTAATGAGCGTGTTTATGGTGCTATTATGATAATGAGAGATTATTGTAAACCTACCAAACAATATATTGGTAGTGATTATATCACTTTTGTCGAGGGCCAAACTATGTCGGGAAATATTGCAGCACAAGTATGCAATCAGGGAGGAATTGATTTTGGCAACGGCACGATAAAACTTTCTGAATATCCTACGAGTAACAAAAGTGCCAAGTTTGATAATAAATATCAAAAATTTTATCATTTTTATCTTCCGGAGGGATACGCTGATAATGTTGCAGACTTGAACGTTATTAATATTGATGATGATAATGCTAAATTGTTTGGTATTGGTTAAAATCAGGTGAAAATGAAGGAGGTGGTTTGTGATGAATAAAAATATACTAAGGGTTCTTTTATTATTACTTTTTTCATACTCTAATATTTCTCTTGGCGGATCGCCAGGAGGCCTTATCTTATATGTTCACCCTTTATCTTCTGGATTAAAGTATAAAAAAGAAGTTGATGCATATTTTTATAAACACTATGGTGTGGATAATGAAAAGGCACCTTCTTGTAATGTGCGTTATAGTAATAGTACTCATGGCACATGGCCAGCTGTGGATGTCTTTTATCTTAAGAGGAGAGTTGATGAGATAAATGAGGCATTAATAGAGAATGCACTTAAAAACAAAAAGGAAAGGCGTAAATTGCGAGGAATTCTCTATAACTTTCGGGGAGAAAAAGTTAACTTTGGTTTTGATGGCATACTTATTTATGGGGAAACTGACGGAATCATCAGTTTTTATGGGGTGTCGTCTTTCTCCAAAAAAAATAGAGTGGTTGAGTCATCCCTTTCTGCCAATGATATAGCGGATGAAACGAAGTTAGGTTTGGCCTTATGCGGAATATTTTCTCGTCTTCCGGTTCCGGAAACCTAAATATTAAATACTAGAAATAACAATATATTGCAGCGAACAGCTTACAGAAGTGTATCGTCCAGGAAGAGATTTAAAGGAAAGTACTGAGTTGTTTTTGATGAAAAAAGACCACCTGTTGATGACAGGTGGTCTTTAA
Organism: Lelliottia sp. WB101; assembly: GCF_003051885.1. Taxonomy (NCBI): domain Bacteria; kingdom Pseudomonadati; phylum Pseudomonadota; class Gammaproteobacteria; order Enterobacterales; family Enterobacteriaceae; genus Lelliottia; species Lelliottia sp. WB101. The sequence goes on along the minus strand of NZ_CP028520.1, from coordinate 4,194,227 downwards.
CATTATATGAACCACAAATTATTTATCTGCAGTATCGTGTGCGTGCTCGTTTTCGCGGCAATCGCCTTCAGCACAATGACCATACAGGTACAGGCTATGGTTGGTCAGACGGATGCCATGTCGGGTGGCGATTTCACGTTGACGTGCTTCGATGGAGTCATCGCTGAATTCAATCACCTTGCCACAGTCGAGGCAGATCAGGTGATCGTGATGATGCTGTTGCGTCAGTTCAAAAACGGATTTACCGCCTTCGAAATTATGGCGGGTGACAATCCCGGCGTCATCGAACTGGTTCAGAACGCGGTATACGGTCGCCAGTCCAATCTCTTCGCCCATGTCGATCAGACGTTTGTATAAGTCTTCCGCACTGACGTGATGGTTGTCCGGCCCTTGCAGAACTTCCAGGATTTTTAAACGAGGAAGCGTAACTTTCAGGCCAGCCTTCTTTAATGCGGTATTGTTGTCAGTCATGCGGAATCTGTCCTGTTGCTAAACGATTCACTTCCTTAGAAGAAGTGACAGAAAATGCAGTTGGGATAATGCGTCTCATTATAGAACTGCCATGCCTAAATGAAAACTGCAAGTCTCAAGCAAAGTATGCTTATAAAAACGTGGTATCACCAACAAACTTGTTGGATGGCATCCACTTTAACCCGGGGACATTGTACAGGTATGAACACGAAAGTTAAAAATTTGTAGCAATTATTTTAATCGGTATTATCTATCAATGAGGTGCAACGTAGTCAGTTGCACCTCATCACTGCATTACGCGTTCAGGATGTCGTCGAGGTGCAGCTCTTCGCGGATCTGTTTTACCCACTTGTCGACGCGCTCAGCGGTCAGTTCTGGCTGACGGTCTTCGTCGATAGCCAGGCCGACAAAGTGGTCGTCATCCGCCAGGCCTTTAGAGGCTTCGAAATGATAACCCGCCGTTGGCCAGTGACCGACGATTGCCGCGCCGCGCGGTTCAATGATGTCGCGGATAGTGCCCAGTGCATCACAGAAGTATTCCGCGTAGTCTTCCTGGTCGCCGCAGCCGAAGAGGGCAACGAGTTTACCGTTGAAATCCACTTCTTCCAGCGTCGGGAAGAAATCATCCCAGTCACACTGTGCTTCGCCGTAGTACCAGGTTGGAATGCCAAGCAGCAGAATATCGTAACCTTCGAGATCCTCTTTGCTGCTCTTAGCAATGTCATGTACGTCGGCAACGTCTTTACCAAGCTGTTTTTGAATGTTTTTTGCGATGTTTTCGGTATTACCGGTATCGCTGCCGAAGAAAATGCCGATGATTGCCATGAGTGAAATAACCTCTTGAAACTTAATGGTATGGTGGCGCAAATTGTCCACGGATAAGGGCAATCATAGCAGAACAGGGAAGTCTGCGGAAACAGCTATCACGCGGGACTGCACTCTGTGCTACATGAAAGGGACAATTGAGGGGATTTTCAGACGATCACCTGGTGCTGCGCCATGCCTGAAGCTGTGCCATCAGCATCTCTTCAATCAGCTCGCTGCGGCTGATCTCGCGGGCATCGGCCAGTTCACTTAAGGCGTCGGCGGCCTCCGCGTTGAGTTTCAGCTCGACGCGTTTAAGCCCACGACTTTTGTCGCGTTTCAGCTGATTGCGCTTATTGATGCGCAACTGTTCATCACGCGAAAGCGGGTTGGTTTTTGGTCGTCCCGGTCGACGTTCAGTCGCGAACAGATCTAGTGTCGTGCGGTCCGTTTGTTCTTTGGCCATGATTCAGAGACTTCGGGGAAAACGAGCGGCCCTGCTATTGCCGGGGCGATGAGCGCGACATCATACATCACGGATACCTGCACGCCAACGACTGGTGGCCTGCGGGCAACCGGTCGCTGGCTTTTTAATCAAATCGCTTTATCAGAGAGATAGCGACGGATCGCCCGCAGCACGGCTTCGGGTTTTTCAGCGTGAACCCAGTGCCCGGCTCCGGCGATCACATGCGCACGCGCCTGTGGGAATTGCGCCAGCAGCGTATCGCGATAGGCGTCGGTGACGTACGGAGAATTGCCGCCGCGAATAAACAGGGTAGGGTGTGGCCAGGCCGGAACGGTCTGCCAGCCGACAATCTGAGGATACTGATCCCACAGCACCGGCACGTTAAAACGCCATGCGCCATCGACGAAAGATTTCAGCAGGAACTGCACCACGCCTTCTTCATCCAGATGTTCACGCATAATGGCTGCGGCCTGCTGACGTGTAGAAACGCCGGCCTCGGTCACGGCATTAATCGCCGCAAAGATTTCGTCGTGGCGACGCACGTCATAATCCACCGGGGCGACATCAATCACCACCAGCTGATCGATACGCTCCGGTGCCAGCGCCGTCAGGGCCATCACCGCTTTGCCGCCCATGGAATGGCCAATCAGCGTCGCTTTTTCAATCTGATTCGCATCGAGAGTATCCAGCAGATCCTGGGCCATCGCGCTATAAGTCATCTCCGGGCTGCGCTCGGAAAGCCCGTGGTTACGCATATCCACCTGCAAAATATCGCGATCGGCCACCAGATCGCGGGCCAGCACGCCCAGATTATCCAGGCTGCCAAAGAGGCCATGAACCAGTACGATGGGAGAATTATTGTTCGGCGATTGTGCAGATTGCGCTCGGCTATTCAATTTCATGGCAAAGTTCTTTTTTTACGTATGTCAGGTTAGGGTATTATGTTGACCATTCTGCCGCCCGGCTGCAAGGTTCCAGTTTAATCTGACTTTTGCCGCCACCCAGGTTTGACCCTATCCGCGGTTGGGATTAGCCCTTATAATCCCAACGACTTGTATTCAGATAAGATATTGCACTGGATTAAGATGAAAACAATCGAAGTTGATGATGAGCTCTATCAGTATATTGCCAGCCACACGCGACATATTGGCGAGAGTGCATCAGACATTTTACGGCGCATGCTGAAATTTTCCGCCGCCTCACAGCCTGCAACTCCGGTTTCTAAAGAGGTTCGTCAGCCAAATGTGGTCGCGGAAGCGAAAACTGTGGCGCCGGTGAAAGACAAAGTACGCGCGGTGCGTGAACTGCTGCTTTCCGACGAATACGCCGAGCAGAAAAAAGCGGTTAACCGCTTTATGCTGGTGCTGTCTACACTCTATTCACTGGATAACAAAGCGTTTGCTGAAGCCACTGATTCGCTTCATGGCCGTACCCGCGTTTACTTCGCGGGCGACGAACAGACGCTGCTTGCCAACGGCAATCAAACCAAACCTAAACATGTCCCTGGTACGCCGTACTGGGTGATCACCAATACCAACACCGGACGCAAATGCAGCATGGTCGAACACATCATGCAGTCGATGCAATTCCCGGCGGAATTGATTGAAAAGGTTTGCGGTACCATTTAACCCTTGCACAGGAAGGACCAGGCAATGGCAAATCACGATCGTGCGGGTCAGCCTGCACAACAAAGCGATTTGATTAACGTCGCTCAACTCACCGCGCAGTATTACGTACTGAAGCCGGAAGTGGGCAACGCAGAACACGCAGTGAAGTTTGGTACGTCTGGCCACCGCGGCAGCGCGGCGCGCCATAGCTTTAACGAACCGCATATTCTGGCCATTGCTCAGGCCATCGCGGAAGAGCGCGCTAAAAATGGCGTGACCGGTCCGTGCTATGTCGGGAAAGACACCCACGCGCTGTCCGAACCGGCGTTCATTTCCGTGCTGGAAGTTTTGGCAGCGAACGGTGTGGATGTCATCGTGCAGGAAGACAACGGCTTCACCCCGACGCCTGCGGTCTCAAACGCGATTCTGGTGCACAACAAAAAAGGTGGCGCGCAGGCTGACGGTATCGTCATCACCCCTTCGCACAACCCGCCGGACGATGGCGGTATCAAATACAATCCACCGAACGGTGGCCCGGCTGATACCAATGTCACCAAAGTGGTCGAAGACCGCGCCAACGCGCTGTTGGCTGACGGCCTGAAAGGCGTAAAACGTATCTCTCTGGATGCGGCGATGGCTTCCGGTCACGTGAAAGAGCTGGATCTGGTTCAGCCGTTCATCGAAGGGCTGGCCGATATCGTTGATATCGCCGCGATTCAGAAAGCGGGCCTGAAGCTGGGCGTGGATCCGCTCGGCGGTTCCGGTATCGAATACTGGAAGCGCATTGCCGAATTCTACAAGCTGGATCTGACTATCGTTAACGATCAGGTCGATCAGACGTTCCGCTTTATGCACCTCGATAAAGATGGCGCAATCCGCATGGACTGCTCCTCCGAGTGCGCAATGGCGGGTCTGCTGGCCCTGCGCGATAAATTCGATCTGGCCTTTGCCAACGACCCGGACTACGACCGCCACGGTATCGTTACTCCTGCGGGCCTGATGAATCCGAACCACTACCTGGCTGTGGCGATTAACTATCTGTTCCAGCATCGCCCACAGTGGGGCAAAGAGGTGGCTGTCGGTAAAACGCTGGTCTCCTCCGCGATGATTGACCGCGTGGTGAATGATTTAGGCCGTAAGCTGGTGGAAGTGCCAGTGGGCTTCAAATGGTTCGTTGACGGTCTGCACGACGGCAGCTTTGGTTTTGGCGGCGAAGAGAGCGCGGGTGCATCCTTCCTGCGTTTCGACGGTACGCCGTGGTCGACGGACAAAGACGGGATCATCATGTGCCTGCTGGCCGCGGAAATCACCGCCGTCACCGGCAAAAACCCGCAGGAGCACTACAACGAGCTGGCGGCTCGCTTTGGTGCGCCAAGCTATAACCGTATTCAGGCCGGTGCGACATCCGCTCAGAAAGCCGCGCTGTCTAAGCTCTCTCCAGAGATGGTGAGCGCTAACACGCTGGCGGGCGATCCGATCACCGCACGTCTGACGGCGGCACCTGGTAACGGTGCGTCAATCGGCGGTCTGAAAGTGATGACAGATAACGGCTGGTTCGCCGCGCGTCCGTCCGGTACGGAAGATGCGTACAAAATCTACTGCGAAAGCTTCCTCGGCGACGAACACCGTAAGCTGATCGAGAAAGAAGCGGTTGAAATTGTGAGTGAAGTGCTGAAGAACGCGTAAGTCTGCGGTCTGATCCCCTCAGCCGACAGGCGTGAGGAAAACATGAAAAACGGCAACCTCGGTTGCCGTTTTGCTTTTACCTCGCAGGCCCGGTGAGCAGTAATGCCCCCGGGCTTTTTTGTCGCTCTTAGCTGTGCTTATTCTTCAGCTCAAATCTTGGCGACACCAGACCGTACAGCGTCCAGCCCATAAACGTCACCATCGCCCCGTACAGCATCGCTTCCTGGCCGGAAGAGTAGAGCGCATAGAAGCTATATATCGCCCCAACCAGCGCCACGAAATTCGCAATCTTCGCTTTGCGGGGATCGACATTCGCCATTTTCTGAATAATCACCAGTGCGGCCATCGACAGAATGTACGGAATAATGTTGGTCACCACCGCCAGGTTCACCAGCACGTTGAACTGGCTGTTCAGCGACGGGCTAATGGTCATCAGCGACAACCCACTCTGGAAAATGACAATCGCCAGCATCCCCTGAATCGGTGCGTCGGACTTGCTAACGCGGGAGAATATTTTCGGGAAATATCCGGAGTCGGCAGAGGATTTAAACACCTGCGCGATGGTGAACTGCCAGCCGAGCAGCGAACCGCAGCAGGACATCACCATCAGGCCCATGATCACTTTCCCGACTTCCGGCGTGAACATCTGCGCAAACGCCAGGCCAAACGGCGCGGTCGAATTCGCCAGATCCATGTTCGGCACAATCCCGGCAATCACGTTGGTGGAGACGATGTAAATCACCGCAGCCCCAGCGTCCCGCCCAGTACCGCGATCGGCACGTTGCGTTCCGGGTTTTCCACCACCTCGGCGTTCGCACAGGCCGATTCCAGCCCAAGGAAAGCCCACAGCGTCATGGCGATTGAGGAACCGACCGCCGCGAAGAACGGCACGTGGTGCGGGTTCCAGGAGTTGGCGTACAGCGTCGGACTAAACCAGAACCAGCCGATAATGCACAGACCCACCACCGGGATGATTACCCCCAGACGGTGATACTGCTGATCTGCCCGGTGATACGGGCGCCGCCGAAGTTAGCGACGGTACACAGCCACAGCACGCCGATGGTCGCGATACCGATCTGCACCGGGCTCAGGGCGACGCCGAACAGCTCGGTGCCGTACCCGACCGCCGAAATCGCAATCGCGACGTTAGCGATCAGCAGCGACACACCGTAGGTATAGTTGGCCATAAAGTTGCCCGACTTGCCGAAGGCATACTCTGCGTAACCGCCCATCCCGCCGGACTTACGGCTGAACATCCCGCATTTGGCGAAAGCCCACGCCAACGCCATCGAGCCAACGGCGGTCACCAGCCAGGAGATAATTGAGATGGTACCGACTTCGGCGAGTTTGGTCGGGAGCATAATAATGCCCGAGCCCATCATATTGACCATGGTCAGGACGGTGAGCTGCACCACGCCCATCTTGTTGGATTTTTTACTCATAGTGTTTCCCCTTTCAGCAGCGCGGGCTGGGCGGCTGGCTGCTTAATCACGTAACAGCGAACCTGTTTGCGCCCGTCGCACTCTTCGACGTACACACCCTGGAGTTCCGGCGCGAAGCCCGGCAGAAGGTTAATCCCTTCTTCCAGCGCCGTGAAATAGCGCAGAACCGCGTCGCCCCACACTTCACCCGGCACCACGCACAGCACGCCCGGTGGGTAAGGGAGCGCGCCTTCCGCGGCAATACGGCCTTCTGCATCGCGCAGAGAGACCAGCTCCACTTCGCCGCGCAGATAGGCGTAGTTTGCCGCCTGCGGGTTCATTTTCACTTGCGGGAAATGCGCCTTGCGGAACATCTCTTTTTGCAGCTGTTTCACGTTGTGGCGGGCGTAAAGGTCATGCATCTCCTGGCAAATCTGGCGCAGAGAGTAACCGGCGTAGCGCTCAGAATGCTGCTTGTAGAGGGACGGCAGCACCTCTTTCAGCGGCGCATCGGTTTCCAGCAGTTTCTCGAAACGCACCAGTTGAGCGATCAGTTGCTGCAACTTGCCCATGTCCTCGGCAGGCGTCAGCAGGAACAGGATGGAGTTGAGATCGCATTTTTCCGGGACGATGCCGTTTTCGCGCAGGAAGTTAGCGAGGATGGTGGCCGGTACGCCGAAATCGTCGTATTCACCGGTACGGGCGTTGATGCCGGGCGTGGTCAGCAGGAGTTTGCACGGATCGATAAAATACTGATGCTCAGCGTAACCTTCGAAGGCATGCCAGTTTTCACCCGGCACAAAGTGGAAGAAGCGCAGATCCGTGGAGATCTCTGCCGTCGGCCAGCTTTCCCACAGCTTGCCATCTACTGTTTCAGGCACAAACGGGCGGATAAACTGGCAGTTTTGCAGGATCAGCTTGCGCGCTTCGATACCGTTCACCACGCAGTCCATCCACATGTTGCGGCCGCTCTGGCCCTCATGCATGCGGGCGTTAATGTCCAGCGCGGCAAACAGCGGATAAAACGGGCTGGTGGAGGCGTGCATCATGAAAGCGTTGTTCAGGCGTTTGTGCGGAACGTAGCGCTGCTGGCCTTTGATATGGCTGTCTTTTTTGTGGATCTGCGAAGTCTGAGAGAAGCCAGCCTGCTGCTTATGCACCGACTGAGTGACCAGAATCCCCGGATCGTTCTCGTTCAGCTCCAGCAGCAGCGGGGAGCAATCTGCCATCATGGGAATAAACTGCTCGTAGCCGACCCACGCCGAGTCAAACAGGATGTAGTCGCACAGATGACCAATCTTATCGACCACCTGACGGGCGTTGTAGATGGTGCCATCGTAGGTACCGAGCTGAATGACCGCCAGGCGGAACGGACGCTGATCGCGCATCCGGCCCGGAGCCACTTCGGCCACCAGCTCGCGCAGATAATTCTCTTCGAAGCAATGGGCGTCAATCCCGCCGATAAAGCCGTACGGGTTGCGAGCGGTTTCCAGATAGACCGGCGTTGCACCGGCCTGCAGCAGCGCGCCGTGATGGTTAGATTTATGGTTGTTACGGTCAAATAACACCAGATCGCCCGGCGTCAGCAGGGCGTTCAGCACCACTTTGTTGGACGACGACGTGCCGTTCAGCACGAAGTAGGTCTTATCGGCGTTGAACACTTTCGCCGCATGTTTTTGTGCCGTACAGGGCGCACCTTCGTGAATGAGCAGATCGCCCATCGCCACGTCGGCATTGCACAGGTCAGAGCGGAACAGCGTCTCGCCAAAGAAATCGACAAATTGATTACCGGCAGGGTGACGGCGGAAGAACTGACCGCCCTGATGCCCCGGGCAATCAAAGGCGCTGTTACCCTGTTTCACGTAATCTACCAGCGCGCGGAAGAACGGCGGGCGCAGCTGAGTTTCATACTTCAGCGCGGCGGCTTCCAGCTGGCGTCCGTAGAAATCGTTGCTGGTGTCGTTGCACTCAAATACGCCGTGAATGCGCGGTAAATATTCGGCCGGAACCATCTCTTCTTTATGAGTCGCGATAAATACCGGGATTCCAAAACCGGTGGCTTCTATTTCTTCAATGGTGCCATTAAAAATATCGCCGACGGCCAGTACTACGGCTGCCACATCAATATAATCGGTCGCACTGGCATCGACCATTTCCCGAGTGGTGGTGAAGCAGTCCGGGCAAGCACGGCTGGCAGCGATTTTTAGCATTTTCATATTTGTCTCTTTATTTTAGGCAATATTTGTCCTTCGACTTCGTATAAATAAGAAATCGAAATAGTCCGGAAAAAAAAGCAAAGAGGAGTCGCTGATAAAAAATCAGTGAATTGCTTTTTGATGAGTTAAATCCCAGGCCGTCCGGAAACGGAATAGACAGGATTTAAGGAAAAGGAGCGCAGCGCCCACAGGCAAATGCCTGTAAGTCAGGGTGTTTCAGGAAAACCTGTAAGCAGACGCGCCCTGGGTCGAAGGACTACCGGGCGTTGAAGAAGTGAAAGTCAAAGCTATTGCGGTGGGCGAACATCATAATATGCGTTGTTCGCCTTATATGCGGCATTAAACGATTATTGTTTTCCATGACTGTTTTTCCTTTCAGTAATTGAAAGCAAGGCCATTTTATCCATGAAAAGGCAGCAAACCGTGAAGAAGATCACCAATAACCGATTAAATCAGAAATAAATATTCGTTTTGCGTGAATAGAGCAGTGCATAACGCTGCTTTGTATTGATAATGTTAATACAATGTATTCCTTGTGTGTTTATTTAATTTAAAGAGGGCGGGAATACGTGTTTTCGTAATAATTAAAAAGGCAGAAATATGTTGTGCTAATTTAATTGAGTTAATTCTGAATGGTTATTCAAAGCATAAACCGATAACCGATACCGGTTTCAGTTAATAAATGGCGGGGGCGTGCGGGGTCAGCCTCAAGTTTTTGACGAAGGTGGCCCATATATATGCGTAAATAATGACTATGCTCAACGGCGTTCGGTCCCCAGACCTGATTAAGCAGCTGACGCTGGGTCAGCACTTTGCCGTGATTGTTAAGCAGCACGGCCAGCAGGCGAAACTCAATCGGGGTGAGGTGGATCTCTTGGGTACCGCGCAGAATTCGACGGGCAGGCAGATCGACCTGGATATCTGAAAAGGTAAACACCGGATCGGACGGCGTCGTCGCACTGTGGCGGCGCAGCGCCACGCGCAGGCGCGCCTGAAGTTCACCAATACCAAAAGGTTTGCTGAGATAGTCATCGGCCCCGGCGTCCAGCGCCGCAATTTTATCCGTCTCTTCGGCGCGGGCAGAGAGCACAATGATGGGCATTTGGCTCCACTGGCGCACTTCACGGATAAAATCGAGACCGTCGCCGTCGGGGAGGCCTAAATCGAGGATCACCAGGTCGGGTTTGCGGGTGGCCGCTTCGATAAGTCCCCGCTGTAATGTCCCGGCGTCATACACGCGCAAGCCGTCTCCCTCCAGCGCAGCGCGCAGGAAACGGCTAATGGCGAGTTCGTCTTCAACAATCAGGACGTTAATCACAAATCCTCGGGTAATTCATTCATTTCTGGCGGTACATCCAGCGGAAGTGTAACACAAAAACAGGCACCTCCTTCCGGTCGGTTGTGGGCGGTAATGGATCCGCCGTGCACATCGACAATCGCCTGACAGATGGCCAGCCCCAGCCCGACACCGGGAATGGCCGACTCTTTATTCCCGCGCGCAAACTTCTCAAAAATCGCGCTTTCCTGACCGAACGGAATGCCCGGCCCGTCGTCCCACACTTCAAGGCGCAGTGCCTGATGCGCGACGCCCGCCGTTAAACCAATCTCCGCTTTTGCGCCCGCGTATTTCGCCGCATTCTCCAGCAGATTAATCAGCACCCGCTCAAACAGCGGCCCGTCGACGTGGATCAGCGTGAGCGGTTCAGGCATGGCGAGGGTGATATGGCGACCGCCCAGCCCTGGCTCCAGCATTTGTAACGCGCTGCCGACCACCTCTTCCAGCGTCAGCCACTCTTTTTTAAGGTTAAACCCACCGGACTGAATACGCGCCATATCGAGCAAATTATTCACTAGCCGGGTGGTATTGAGCACGTGCTGGCGGATCTCGCTAGCCTGCAGAGCGTGAGGGGAATTCTCCGCCGCCAGATCGAGGGTCAGGATCTCCGACTGACCAAACAGCACCGTTAGCGGCGTGCGCAGATCGTGAGAGAGCGCCGCCAGCAGGGAGTTGCGAATACTTTCGCGCTCGCTCGCCAGCCGCGCCTGCTCTTCGCTGGTGGTCAGGGCCAGACGCTCCAGCGCGCTGGCAACCAGCAGGGTAAAGGTTTCCAGCAGACGCTGCTGTTCCGGGATCATCAGCTGTCGCAGATTCGACGGCTCAACAATCACCAGCCCCAGGGTTTTGTCGGCGCTGCGCAGGGGGAGAATCAGATAGGGCACGCCGGGCAGCGTATCGGTTCCGGCACCGGCGGGCAGCCCTTTGTCAAAACTCCAGCGGGCGATGGCTTCATCCCACGGCGTCATGCCGTTGGCGGAGGTGAGTGGGCGCAGTTTTCCGTGCTCGTCCGGGAGCAAAATCAGGCTGCTGGCCTGGAACGTGGAGCGAATAAACTGCTCGCTGGTCTGGACGATATCCAGCGGCGTGCGCCCGACGGCGAGCGATTTCGACATCTCATACAGATGGCGCGTGCGCTGTTCGCGGTAGCGGGCGATACGCGCCTGATAGCGCACGCCCGCGGTGAGATTACCAATCACCAGCCCGACGGTCAGCATCACGGCAAACGTCAGAATGTACTGCACATCCGACACCGCCAGCGTACCGCGCGGGGCGATGAAGAAGAGGTCAAAGCTGGCGACGTTAATGATCGTCGCCAGTACCGACGGCCAGCGCCCATAGAGCAAAGCCACCACCACCACACCGAGCAAATAGACCATCACCAGGTTGGCGGCGTCAAAGGCAATCAGCCATTGGCTTGCCACAATGGTTATCAGGGCGCAAAGCACCGTCGCCACCAGACAGCCTCTGAGCTGGATGCGCCATTTATCGCCAAAGCTGCGGGCGTCAGGCGTGCGGCTGGGAAGGGGGGCTGGTTTTTCGTCGAGTGCGACAATCACCAGATCCAGATCTGGCGCGCGTTTCGCCAGTTTGTCAGCGAAAGATTCGCGGCTGAACCAGCGGCGATGCTGACGACGCCCGATGACGATTTTGCCGAGATTATGTTCCCTGGCGTAGCGCAGGATGGCTTTATCTTCTGCCGGATCGGACAGGGTAGCGGTCTCCGCGCCTAACTCCTGGGCGAGGCGCAGGGCGCTGAGGATAGCGCGCCGCTGGTTTTCCGGCAGGGCGTGCAGGTGTGGGGTTTCGACGTAAACCGCATGCCAGGCGCTGCCGAATTTTGCCGCCAGTCGCGCAGCGGTACGCACCAGTTTCTCGTTGCCGCCGCTGTGCCCGATGCAGAGCAAAATAGCATCGCGGGTATGCCAGACGCGGTCCTGCCCCTGTCGGTCGCGCCAGGCGCGCATCTGATCGTCCACCCGATCGGCGGTGCGCCGCAGCGCCAGTTCGCGCAGGGCAATCAGGTTCCCTTTACGGAAAAAGTGCTCGATAGCGCGTTCGGCCTGCCCGGCGATATAGACTTTGCCCTCGTGCAGGCGCTGGCGCAGATCGTCCGGGGGGAGATCGACCAGCACCACTTCATCGGCGGAATCAAAAAAGGGATCGGGGACGGTTTCGCGCACCTGAATGCCGGTGACGCCGCTGACCACGTCGTTCAGGCTTTCCAGATGCTGCACGTTAACGGTGGTAAAGACGTCGATACCCGCTTCCAGCAGCTCTTCGACATCCTGCCAGCGCTTGGGGTGACGCGAGCCTGGCGCATTACTGTGCGCCAGTTCGTCCATCAGAATTAATGCCGGACGGCGGGCGAGGGCGGCGTCGAGATCAAACTCGGAGACCAGACGGCTACGATGGCTGATGCGACGTGCCGGCTGCGTCGCCAGCCCCTCCAGCAGCGCCGCCGTCTCTTTGCGCCCGTGGGTTTCCACCACGCCGATGAGAATATCCAGCCCCTGCGCCCGCAAACGCTGCGCCTCGGTTAGCATGGCGTAGGTTTTCCCGACGCCCGCGCAGGCGCCGAAAAACACTTTTAATTTGCCGCGATGCGCTTCAGCGGTCTGCTCAAGCAGCCGATCCGGATTCGGGCGCAGGGGCTCGTCGGTCATTTAGTTTTTCCTTAGCGCGTCCAGCGCCAGATTCAGCTCAACAATATTCACGACCGGCATGCCGATAAAGCTGACCAGCGGTTTTTGCGTGTGTTCAGCAACCAGTTTGCTGACCTGGTCGGTGGTCAGCCCGCGCGCGGCCGCCACGCGCGGGATTTGCCACGTCACAGCGGCGGGCGTCAGGCTATAATCCAGCCCGCTGGCCGAAGCGGTGACCAGTTCAACGGGCACCGTCGGGTTCGCCTGCGGGTTAGCCGCGCGCAGGGCGCTGACGCGTTCACTCACGGCTTTATCCAGTTCAGGATTACTTCCTGCCAGGTTGCTGCCACCCGATGCCATTGGATTATACGGGGTTTCAGCGGTGGCGGAAGGACGCCCCTGAAAGTAACGGGCATCGGTAAAATTCTGCCCAATCAGGCGCGAACCGCGGCTCTCACCGTTTTGCATAATCAGCGAGCCGTTGGCCTGATCCTTAAACCACCACTGGCCCAGCGCGGTGGTTACCAGCGGGTAAAGCCCACCGGTAATCAGCGACAGCAGAATAAACAGAAGTATAGCGGGACGTAACATAGTCATTTGATTTCTCTCTTAAACCAGTCCGAACAGGGTCAGTAACAGGTCGATAATTTTGATCCCGATAAAGGGCACCACTAATCCACCAAGACCATAAATCCACAGGTTGCGGCGCAGCATCGCGGCCGCCGTCAGCGGTTTATAGCTCACCCCTTTTAGCGCCAGCGGAATCAGGAAGACAATGATCAGGGCATTGAAAATCACGGCGCTGAGAATCGCCGACGCGGGCGAGTGCAGATGCATCACGTTCAGCGCGTTAAGCTGCGGATAGGTGGCAGCAAACGCGGCCGGGATAATGGCGAAATATTTCGCCACATCGTTGGCGATACTGAAGGTGGTGAGCGACCCGCGCGTCATCAGCATCTGTTTACCGATATGGACCACCTCGATAAGTTTGGTCGGGTTGGAGTCCAGATCGACCATGTTCCCCGCTTCTTTTGCCGCCTGGGTGCCGGAGTTCATCGCTACCGCCACGTCAGCCTGCGCCAGCGCCGGGGCGTCGTTGGTGCCGTCGCCGGTCATCGCCACCAGACGGCCTTCCGCCTGGTACTGGCGGATCAGCGCCAGCTTCGCTTCCGGCGTCGCTTCGGAGAGGAAATCGTCCACCCCCGCTTCGGCGGCAATGGCGGCAGCGGTAAGACGGTTATCCCCGGTGATCATCACCGTTTTGATCCCCATTTTGCGCAGCTGGGCAAAGCGTTCTTTGATACCGCCTTTGACGATATCTTTCAGGGCGATCACCCCCAGCACGTTAGCCCCTTCAGCGACCACCAGCGGGGTGGCACCCTGACGCGCCACGCTTTCCACCAGCTGATCGACCTGCGGGGGGAAGTGGCCGTTATTGGCTTCGATGTGGCGACGAATGGCGTCCACGGAGCCTTTACGGATCATGCGATCCTGAATATTAATTCCGCTCATCCGCGTCTGCGCCGTGAAGGGCACAAAGGTGGCGTGCAGGCTCTGCACGTCGCGCTGGCGCAGATTGAAGCGCTGTTTAGCCAGAATCACGATGCTGCGGCCTTCCGGCGTTTCATCCGCCAGCGAGGAGAGTTGCGCCGCATCGGCCAGCGTTTTCTCATCGACACCCGGCGCAGGCAAGAAGTCCGACGCCTGACGGTTGCCGAGAGTAATGGTCCCGGTTTTATCCAGCAGCAGCACGTCCACGTCGCCCGCCGCTTCGACCGCGCGGCCGCTGGTGGCAATCACGTTCGCGCCGAGCATCCGGCTCATCCCGGCCACGCCGATGGCCGACAGCAGACCGCCGATGGTGGTCGGGATCAGGCAGACCAGCAGGGCTACCAGCACCGTGACGCTCACCGCCGTGCCGCCGTAAGCGGAGAACGGCCACAGGGTGGCGGTCGCCAGCAGGAAGACGATGGTCAGGGCTACCAGCAAAATGGTGAGCGCGATTTCATTTGGCGTTTTGCGACGCTGCGCGCCTTCGACCATGGCGATCATCCGGTCGAGGAAGGTTTCGCCCGGATTGACGCTGCACTGGATCACCAGCCAGTCAGAGAGAATGCGCGTCCCGCCCGTGACCGAGGCAAAATCGCCGCCGGACTCACGGATCACCGGCGCGGACTCCCCGGTGATGGCGCTTTCGTCCACTGACGCGCCGCCTTCGATTACCTCCCCGTCGCAGGGGATAATATCGCCCGCTTCCACCAGCACCACGTCGCCTTTGCGCAGTTCATCGGCCGGGACGTGATCCATCTGTGCGCCGTATTTCGGTTCGCGCAATTTGCGGGCAAACGCAGTCTTTTTGACCCCTTTCAGGCTGTTGGCCTGCGCTTTGCTGCGGCCTTCCGCCAGCGCTTCGGCAAAGTTGGCGAACAGCACTGTAAACCACAGCCACAGGCTGATGGCCCCGGTAAACAGGGCGTCGCCCGTCAGGTGTCCGGTACTCATGGCGATGGCAAGCGCGGTGGTGACCACGCTGCCAATCCAGACGATAAACATCACCGGGTTGTGCCACTGCACGCGCGGGCTGAGTTTTTTCACCGCATCCATCAACGCCTGGCGAACCAGTGTCGGTTCTAAGAGGGCCAGTTGTTTACGACTCATGACTGATATCTCCGCTCTGTTAGCGTAAAGAAAGATGTTCCGCGACCGGGCCTAACGCGAGGGCGGGGATAAAGGTCAGGGCTCCGACCAGCAGGATGGTGCCAATCAGCAGGCCAATAAACAGCGCGCCGTGTGTCGGGAGCGTACCGGTTGAGGTGGGCTGAATTTTTTTACTCACCAGCGATCCGGCGATAGCCAGTACCGGCACGATCACCCCAAAGCGGCCCACGAACATGCAGAACGCCAGCAGGCAGTTCCAGAACGGAGAGTTGGCGCTTAATCCGGCAAAGGCGCTGCCGTTGTTGTTTGCCGCAGACGACACGGCGTAAAGCACTTCGCTAAAGCCGTGGATGCCTGGGTTGAAAATGCCGCTGCGCCCGGCCTCGGTCATTAGCGCCAGCGCGGTGCCCATCAGCACCAGCGCAGGGGTCACCAGGATGGCGAGGGCGGTCAGTTTCATTTCGCGCACATCGATTTTTTTACCCAGATACTCCGGCGTGCGGCCAATCATCAGCCCGGCGATAAACACCGCCAGCAGAACGAACAGCAGCATGCCGTACAGACCGGCACCGACGCCGCCGAAGACCACTTCGCCAATCTGCATCAGCCACAGAGGGATCATCCCGCCGAGGGCCGTGAAGGAGTCATGCATCCCGTTGACGGCGCCGCAGGAGGCCGCCGTTGTCACCACCGCGTACAGGCTGGTGGCGAGGATGCCGAAGCGGCTCTCTTTGCCTTCCATATTGATACTGCTGTCAGCGCCCAGCTGCAGGAAATGGCTGTTGCCGTGCCACTCCGCCCACATCACCAGCGCCGCGCAGACCACAAAGATAATCGACATCGCCCACAGCAACGTCCGGCCCTGACGGCGGTCATTTACCACATCACCAAAGGCGAAACAGAGCGCGGCGGGGATCAGGAAGATCGCCAGCATCTGCACGATATTAGTTAGCGCGGTCGGGTTCTCGAACGGATGCGAGGAGTTGGCGTTAAAGAAACCCCCGCCGTTGGTGCCCAGCATTTTGATCGCTTCCTGCGATGCCACTGGGCCCATCGGCAGCATCTGTTTCACGCCTTCAAGAGAGGTGTAAGACGAGTAGGGCAGCAGGTTTTGCAGGGTGCCTTGCTGAATAAAGAACAGGGCGATCAGCAGAGCAATCGGCAGCAGTAGCCACAGGGTAATGCGCGTGAGATCGACCCAGGCGTTGCCCAGAGTGCTGATTTTCTGGCGGGCGAAGGCGCGGATAAGAGCGAAGATCACCGCAATGCCGCTGGCGGCAGAGAGGAAGTTCTGCACCGTTAACCCCACCATCTGGCTGAAATAGCTGAGAGTGGTTTCACCGGCATACGACTGCCAGTTGGTGTTACTGACAAAGCTGACGGCGGTATTGAGCGCCAGATGCCACGACAGACCCGGCAGCTGTTGCGGGTTGAGGGGCAGAATGCCTTGCAGCATCAGCATCGCGAACAGCACCACCAGCCCGACGATATTCAGCAACACAATGGCGATCAGATACTGCCGCCAGTTCATCTCCTGGGTGTTGATCCCAAGTACGCGCCAGATCCCGTTTTCGACGCCCCCAATCACCGGCAGCGCGCCGCCGTTAATCATCCGCGCCAGCCAGCTTCCCAGCGGTCTTGCGAGCAGGAAAAGCACCAGCAGGAAGCTGGCGATCAGTAAAAATGCCTGGGCCACCATCAGAACGCCTCCGCATTAATCAGGGCATAAATCAGATAGCCCAACAACAGGAACACCAGCACGATGCCAGCAATCAGACCTGCACTCACAATTCACCTCCGGGTGACTTTTGTCGTTGTGCAAAAGGTAGGATTTATGGCGCAAAGATTTCGCAAAAATCAGCGGGGTGGGTGTAAAAAAAGTATAAAAATGACAAGACCCTGATTTAACTAATGGTAAGTATCTTGTTAACTTTTATGTAACTTAATTACAGGTGGAGTGTAAATATTCACTAAACGGATGAAAATAAGTGGTCGGATGAGTAGTAAAATTACAAACAAAGCGGTACTATTTTAGCCAGATAACCACTTTTGAAATTTCCGGATAACCTTTCCGGCCAGCTATAGGGGAGAAAATCATGGACCTGTATAAAGAGTTTCCAGCACATGTTGTCTTTTTACGTCGCACCTTCGCCGTAGTGGCCGGGATTGTGGCGCTGCCAGTGATGTTGTTCTGGAAAGACCGTGCACGTTTTTACAGCTATCTGCACCGCGTCTGGGCGAAAACCAGCGAGAAACCGGTATGGATGGACCAGGCCGAAAAAGCGACCTGCGATTTTTACTAACAAATAGCCACACAGCAATGTCGAACCGCCACAGCGATGTGGCGGTTTTTTTGTGTCCGTCGCTTTCCGCTCGCCCGCCGGGCAAAGGTTACACTTGCTCCTGTAACATAACTTAAACATTATAGAGTCAGATATCCCACGTTTAGGGATAGACGACGCGGTTTCGGCCTGCGGTCAGAAACGCTACGCTTAGGTTATGGACAATTATTCAGGAGTGTTATGACCACGCATCTGGTCTGGTTTCGCGCGGATCTGCGCCTTCATGACAACATCGCGCTCGCGGCCGCCTGCCGCTCTCAAGACGCCCGCGTGCTGGCCCTGTTTATCGCCACGCCCGAACAGTGGCGTGAGCACGGCATGGCCCCGCGACAGGCGGCATACCTGCGTGCGCATCTCAATGCCCTGCAGCAGGGGCTGGCGGAGAAGGGCATTCCACTGATTTATGAGGAAGTGAGCGACTTTGCCGCGCAGAGCGACAAAGTGCAGCAGGTCTGTGACGCGCACAACGTCACCCATCTTTTTTACAACTATCAGTACGAATTCAACGAGCAGCAGCGCGACCGACAGCTTGAAAACCGGCTTACTACGGTTGTGTGCCAGGGCTTTGACGACAGCGTGATGTTAGCGCCGGGCAGCGTCATGACCGGCAATCACGAGATGTATAAAGTCTTCACCCCGTTCAAAAATGCCTACCTGAAACGCCTGAAAGAGGGGCTTCCTGAGTGCGTCGCCGCGCCAGCGGCCCGAGGAGAGGCGCTGACCGTTTCTGCGGAGATCAACGTTGACTACCCTCAGCGCGATTTCGACTCGGACCACTTCCCACCGACCGAAAAGGCCGCGATTGCGCAGCTGCGCCAGTTCTGCAAACAGCAGGCCGCTGAGTATGAAGCACAGCGCGATTTTCCCGCCATCGAAGGCACCAGCCGTTTATCCGCCTGTCTGGCGTTGGGCGTGCTCTCCCCGCGTCAGTGTCTGCACCGCCTGCTGGCCGAACAGCCGCAGGCCCTCGACGGCGGGCCGGGGGCGGTATGGCTTAACGAGCTGATCTGGCGCGAATTCTACCGTCATTTGATGACGTATCATCCTGATTTATGTAAACATCGTCCCTTCATCCGCTGGACGGATAAGGTGCAGTGGCAACAGGATGACGCCCAGTTACAGGCGTGGCAAAACGGGCAGACGGGCTATCCGATAGTCGATGCGGCCATGCGTCAGCTTAACGAAACGGGGTGGATGCATAACCGCCTGCGGATGATCGTTGCCAGCTTCCTGGTGAAAGACCTGCTGATCGACTGGCGCGCCGGAGAGCGATATTTTATTTCTCAGCTGATCGACGGCGATCTGGCGGCCAATAACGGCGGCTGGCAGTGGGCGGCGTCGACCGGAACGGATGCCGCTCCCTATTTTCGTATTTTTAACCCGACAACCCAGGGACAACGATTTGACGCGACCGGCGAGTTTATCCGCCAGTGGCTACCTGAACTGGCCGACGTGCCGGGAAAATCGATCCATGAACCCTGGGTGTGGGCGGATAAAACGGGTGAAACCCTCGATTATCCGCGCCCGATTGTTGACCATAAACAGGCGCGAGTCGCCACACTGGCGGCCTATGAAGCCGCCCGCAAAGCGTAAGAGAGTAATGATGAAAAACAGCGAACTGGAAACCTTAATCAATGAAAAGCTGAACAGCGCCAGCTTCAGCGACTACGGCCCTAACGGCCTGCAGGTGGAAGGGCGTGAAACGGTGCAAAAGATTGTCACCGGCGTCACGGCGAGCCAGGCCCTGCTGGATGAAGCGGTGCGCCTGCAAGCGGATGCGGTGATCGTGCATCACGGCTATTTCTGGAAAAACGAAGCACCGATTATTCGCGGCATGAAGCGCAACCGCCTGAAAACCCTGCTGGCGAACGACATCAATCTGTACGGCTGGCACTTGCCGCTGGATGCGCACCCGGAGCTGGGCAATAACGTTCAGCTCGCTCAACTGCTCGGCATCACCGTGATGGGTGAAATCGAAGAGCTGCTGCCGTGGGGTGAGCTGTCCATGCCGGTTCCTGGCCTGGAACTTGCTTCCTGGATTGAAGCGCGTCTGGGCCGCCGTCCACTGTGGAGCGGTGATACCGGCCCGGATCTGGTGAAGCGCGTGGCGTGGTGTACCGGCGGCGGCCAGGGCTTTATCGACAATGCGGCGCGCTTTGGCGTCGATGCTTTTATTACCGGTGAAGTGTCCGAGCAGACCATTCACTCTGCCCGCGAGCAGGGGCTGCATTTCTACGCGGCAGGGCACCATGCCACCGAGCGCGGCGGCATCCGCGCCTTGAGCGAATGGCTGACGGAAAATACCGATCTCGACGTGACCTTTATCGATATTCCTAATCCTGCCTGATGAGAGGTGCGTAAGTGCAGCGAGCGCGTTGTTATTTATTAGGCGAAACGGCAGTGGTACTGGAGTTAGAGCCTCCGGTCACGATGACGACGCAAAAAAGGATCTGGCGCTTAACCCAGCGGCTGGGCGAAATCCCTGAAGTGGTCGAGGCCATTCCGGGGATGAACAACATTACCGTGGTGCTGCGCAATCCGCAGTCGGTGGCGCTGGACGCCATCGAGCGGTTGCAGCGCTGGTGGGAGGAGAGCGAGGCGCTGGAGCCGGAGTCGCGATTTATCGAGATCCCGGTGGTGTATGGCAACGCGGCTGGCCCGGATCTGGGCGATGTGGCGCGTCATGCGGGGCTGACGGAAAAGCAGGTCGTCGAGCTGCATGCCTCGGTGGACTACGTGGTGTGGTTCTTAGGGTTCCAGCCGGGTTTCCCGTATCTCGGCGGATTGCCAGAGCCGCTCCACACGCCCCGCCGGGGCGAGCCGCGCCTGATGGTCCCGGCCGGTTCCGTGGGAATTGGCGGGTCGCAGACCGGGGTTTATCCGCTCGCCTCGCCAGGGGGCTGGCAGCTTATCGGCCATACGTCCCAGGCGCTGTTTGATGCTAAACGCGAAGAGCCGGTGCTGTTGCGACCGGGCGATACCGTGCGGTTCGTGCCGCAGAAGGAGGGGGTATGTTGAAGGTGATTCGCGCGGGGTTATACACCTCGGTACAGGACGGCGGACGCACCGGGCTGCGCCAGTCCGGGGTCAGCTACTGCGGCGCGCTGGACAAACCGGCGTTGCAGATCGCCAACCTGTTGGTGGGCAACGATCCGAATGCCGCAGCGCTGGAGATCACCCTCGGGCAGTGCAGCTTTGAATTTGAACGTGACGGCTGGTTTGCCCTGACGGGCGCGGGCTGTGACGCGACGCTTGACGGCGCGGCGGTCTGGACCGGCTGGCGGCTGCAGGTGAAAGCGGGGCAGCGTCTGACGCTTCATCGCCCGACTCACGGTATGCGCAGCTATCTGGCGGTCGGCGGTGGGATAGACGTACCGGAAGTGATGAACTCGTTCAGCACCGATCTTAAAACGGGCATTGGCGGCTTTGAAGGGCGCCTGCTGAAGGATGGCGATAACCTGCCGCTGGGCAGCGAATCACGTCAATTTACCGACGCGCAGGGGGTGAAACAGCTCCTGTGGAGTAACCGCATTCGCGCCCTGCCCGGGCCGGAGTACCATGAGTTTGACCAGGCCTCGCAGGATGCCTTCTGGCGATTGCCGTGGCGGCTCAGCCCGCAGAGTAACCGCATGGGCTACCGTTTGCAGGGCCAGCAGCTGGCGCGTACCACCGACCGTGAAATGGTCTCCCACGGCCTGCTGCCGGGCGTTGTCCAGGTGCCACACAACGGCCAGCCGATTGTGCTGATGAATGATGCCCAGACCACCGGCGGTTATCCGCGTATCGCCTGCATCATCGAAGCTGATATGTACCATCTGGCGCAAATCCCGCTCGGACAGCCGATCCACTTTGTGCCCTGTACGCTGGAAGAGGCCCTCGACGCGCGCCGTGTGCAGCGGCAATTCATCGAACAACTGGCATGGAGGTTGAATGATCGTCGTTGATTTAAATGCGGATCTGGGTGAAGGCTGCGGGAGCGATGCCGAGCTACTGACGCTGGTGTCGTCGGCCAATATTGCCTGTGGCTTTCACGCCGGGGATGCGCAGACCATGCGCGAAAGCGTGCGAGGCGCGTTAAAAAACGGCGTGGCGATAGGTGCCCACCCGAGCTTTCCCGATCGGGAGAACTTCGGGCGCACGGCCATGAATCTGCCGCCGGAAACGGTTTAC
Source organism: Lelliottia sp. WB101 (assembly GCF_003051885.1). Classification (NCBI taxonomy): domain Bacteria; kingdom Pseudomonadati; phylum Pseudomonadota; class Gammaproteobacteria; order Enterobacterales; family Enterobacteriaceae; genus Lelliottia; species Lelliottia sp. WB101. The sequence continues at coordinate 4,172,405 of NZ_CP028520.1, read as the reverse complement.
GCCCAAATGCTGTACCAGATTGGTGCGCTGGCGGCGATTGCCCGCGCCGAAGGGGGGCAACTGCGTCATGTAAAACCTCACGGAATGCTCTACAACCAGGCGGCAAAAGACGCACAGCTGGCTGACGCTATCGCCCGCGCGGTGCATGCGGTGGACGGCAATCTGATTCTGGTCGGGCTAGCGGGGAGCGAGCTGATCCGCGCCGGTGAGCGTTATAGCCTGGTGACCCGCGAAGAGGTGTTTGCCGATCGCGGCTATCGGGCCGACGGCAGCCTGGTGCCGCGCAGCGAGCCGGGGGCGCTGATTGCTGATGAAGAGCTGGCGCTGGCGCAAACTCTGGACATGGTGCAGCAGGGGCGGGTGAAAAGTACGAGCGGTGAATGGGCCTCTGTGCGCGCGCAGACGGTGTGCCTGCACGGAGACGGCGAACACGCGCTGGCGTTTGCCCGTCGCTTGCGCGCAGAATTTGAGTTAAATAATATAAAAATCAGTGCCTAAAGCACAAAACGCAAACACAACAAAACGCTATACAACAACAGGAAGGACAACATGGCAGAGACGCTTTCGCTCTGGCCACTCATCGGTATTGCGGTGATCGTGGTCGGGTTTATCTTACGTTTTAATCCGGTGCTGGTGGTGATTGTCGCCGGGATTGTCACCGGTGTGGCGGCGAATATGCCGGTCGCAACTATCCTCGAAAAGCTGGGCGAAGGGTTCCTGAATACCCGTAATCTGCCTTATATCCTGCTGATCCCGCTGGCCGTTATTGGCCTGCTGGAACGCCACGGGCTGAAAGAGCGCGCGCAGGCGTGGATTGCCAAAATCCACAGCGCCACCGCGGGGCGACTGCTGATTGTCTATCTGTTTGTGCGTGAAGCGACGGCGGCGATGGGGCTGACCAGCCTGGGCGGCCATCCGCAAATGGTGCGACCGCTGCTGGCTCCAATGGCGGAAGGGGCTGCGGAGAAAAAATACGGCGAACTGCCGGGCGCGGTGCGCTATCGCCTGAGGGCGATGTCGGCGGCGACGGACAACGTCGGGCTGTTCTTCGGTGAAGATATCTTTGTCGCCTTCGGGGCGATCATCTTTATGCATAACTTTATGCTGGAGTCCGGCGGAATTCAGACCGAGCCGCTGCACATTGCGCTGTGGGGCATTCCGACGGCAATCTGCGCCTTTATTATCCACGCCACCCGCCTGTGGCGACTGGACAAGCATCTTGAGCGCGAGCTGGCGAAAACCGCGCACACGCAGGGAGATGCCTAATGAATTTCCAGCAAAGTTATCTCTACTGGCTGGCAGGGCTGATCCTGCTGATCGTCGCCGTGATGTCGTTTCGCGATAAAGCGAACCCGCGTCGCATCACTACCGGCCTGTTCTGGGGTGTATACGGCCTGATTTTCCTGCTCGGTGACTGGACGTATCAGCTGGTGGGCGATAAGCGCACCGTGCATATTGCGGTCGGTCTGGCGGTGGTTGGGCTGGCGCTGATCGCCGGTTTTGGCGGCGTGCGTCTGGGCAGCTATCACCAGCGTAAACCCGAAGAGCGGGAGGCCAGCGCGAAGCGGCTCGGCAACCGTCTGTTCTATCCGGCGTTAGCCATTCCTGTGGTGACGGTGGTGGGCGTGCTGATGTTCAACCATGTGCCAGGATTGCAGGAAAATCTGTTCGGACCGGGTAACCATTCGACGCTGGTGACGCTGTTCTCAATGACCGCCGGGTCGCTGATTGGCCTCGCAATGGCGGTCAAAATGACGCACGAAAAAGTGCATCAGCCGTTGCAGGAGGCGCGCCGTCTGCTGGATTCCATCGGCTGGGCGTTTATCCTGCCGCAGATTCTGGCGACGCTGGGCCTGCTGTTTACCGCCGCTGGCGTGGGCGATGGCATCTCCTGGCTGACGAAAAGCTACCTGGCGGTGGACAGCCGCTTTATCGCCGTGGCGGTGTACACGATCGGCATGGCGCTGCTCACGATGGTGATGGGCAATGCGTTTGCGGCGTTCCCGATCGTGACGGCGGGGATCGGCATCCCGATCCTGGTGCTGCAGCATGGCGGTAACCCGGCGGTGATGGCGGCGATTGGCATGTTCTCCGGCTACTGCGGAACGCTGATGACGCCAATGGCGGCGAACTTCAACATCGTGCCCGCCGCGCTGCTGGAGCTGCCGGATAAAAATGCGGTAATCAAAGCGCAGGTGCCGACCGGCGTGCTGCTGCTGATTGCCAACGTGTTCCTGTTGTACTTCCTGATGTTCCTGTAAGGAGAGACGATGCGTAACGTTTTAGTCACCGGTTTTGAGCCGTTCGGCGGCGAGACCGTTAACCCTTCGTGGGAAGTGGTCAGGCAGCTTGAGGGGAGTATTATCGACAGCTGCCGCGTGGTGACGCGCCAGCTGCCCTGCGTTTTTGGTGAGTCGTTAAGCGTGCTAAATGCGGCTATCGATGAACTTGAACCAGCGGTGGTGATCGCGGTCGGACAGGCGGGCGGTCGTGTGGATGTGACCGTCGAGCGTGTCGCCATTAACGTGGACGACGCCAGGATTGCCGATAACCACGGCCAGCAGCCGATTGATGTGGCGATCGTCCCGGACGGTCCGGCGGCGTGGTTCAGTTCGCTGCCGATCAAAGCGATGGTGGCGGCGATGCGCGAGAAGGGGATCCCCGCCTCCGTTTCGCAGACGGCGGGCACCTTCGTCTGCAACCACGTCATGTACGGGCTGCTGCATAAAATCAGTGAAAAAACCGCTGTGAAGGGTGGATTTATCCATATTCCGTATCTGCCTGAACAGGCCGCAGCCCATCCGGGCGCACCGAGTATGGCGGCGCACACGGTGAAAGCGGCGCTGATCGTGGCGGTCGAAGTGGCCCTGCGCCAGACGTCTGATGTGAAAATCGTGGGCGGCGCGACGCACTAAACAAAGGACGATAAGATGCCAGAAGGTCCGGAGATCCGCCGCGCGGCGGATAGCCTGGAGGCGGCGATAAAGGGCAAACCACTGACCGATGCGTGGTTTGCTTTCCCTCAGTTAAAACCGTATGAAACGCAGTTGATCGGGCAAACCGTGACGCACATCGAGACGCGCGGCAAAGCGTTGCTTACCCATTTCAGCCATAACCTGACGTTATATAGCCACAACCAGCTTTATGGCGTCTGGCGAGTGATCAATGTGGGTGAGCAACCGCAAACCAATCGTGTCTTGCGCGTCAGATTGCAGACGGCGGAGAAGGCTATTTTGCTCTACAGCGCGTCGGATATCGAGATGTTAACGCCGGAGCAACTGCTCACTCACCCGTTCCTGCAACGGGTCGGGCCGGACGTGCTGGATATGCGCCTGACCGCAGAAACTGTGAAAGCGCGGCTGCTGTCGCCTGCCTTTCGCAACCGACAATTTTCCGGGCTGCTGCTCGATCAGGCGTTTCTCGCCGGGCTAGGTAACTATCTGCGCGTTGAAATTCTGTGGGAAGTGGGGCTGGCAGGTCAGCGAAAAGCGTCACAGCTCAATGAGAGACAGCTCGATGCGCTGTCTCATGCCTTGCTGGAGATCCCACGCCTCTCCTACAACACGCGCGGCGTGGTGGATGATAAAAAACATCACGGGGCGCTGTTCCGCTTTAAGGTGTTTCATCGGGAAGGAAAGCCGTGCGAGCGGTGTGGCGGGGCGATTGAACGAACGATGTTGTCGTCGCGACCGTTTTACTGGTGCCCGGCGTGCCAACAATAAAAACAAAACGGTAACCCGAAGGTTACCGTTTTTGGTATTAGCGTCCTCTCCAGTGTGAAGAAGATTAAGGTGCGGGCAGCAGGCCGCACCTCATCGCGCTTATTTGGTTTTCACATCAGACTTAAAATCACGCTGGTCGTAGCCGGTATACAGCTGACGCGGACGCGCGATTTTCATGCCTTCGCTGTGCATTTCGTTCCAGTGTGCAATCCAGCCGACGGTACGTGCCATCGCGAAGATCACGGTAAACATGGAAGACGGAATGCCCATCGCTTTCAGAATAATGCCAGAGTAGAAATCGACGTTCGGGTACAGTTTCTTCTCGATGAAGTACGGGTCGTTCAGCGCGATATGTTCCAGCTCCATCGCCACTTCCAGCAGATCATCTTTGGTGCCCAGCTCTTTCAGCACTTCGTGGCAGGTTTCACGCATCACGGTGGCGCGCGGGTCATAGTTTTTGTAAACACGGTGACCGAAGCCCATCAGGCGGAAGGAGTCGTTCTTATCTTTCGCACGACGCACGAACTCTGGAATGTGCTCAACGGAGCTGATCTCTTCCAGCATCTTCAGTGCTGCTTCGTTAGCACCACCGTGCGCCGGTCCCCACAGGGAGGCGATACCGGCAGCGATACAGGCGAACGGGTTCGCGCCTGAAGAGCCTGCGGTACGGACGGTGGAGGTCGATGCGTTCTGTTCGTGATCGGCGTGCAGGATCAGAATACGGTCCATGGCGCGCTCAAGCACCGGGTTAACCTCGTAGGTTTCGCACGGTGTGGAGAACATCATGTTCAGGAAGTTGCCTGAATAGGAGAGGTCGTTACGCGGGTAAACAAAGGGCTGGCCGATGGAGTATTTGTAACACATCGCCGCCATGGTTGGCATTTTGGACAGCAGACGGAACGCCGCGATATCGCGATGGCGTGGGTTATTCACGTCCAGAGAGTCGTGGTAGAACGCGGCCAGTGCGCCGGTAATCCCGCACATGACGGCCATCGGATGTGAATCACGACGGAATGCATGGAACAGACGGGTAATCTGCTCATGGATCATGGTGTGGCGGGTAACGGTAGTTCTGAACTCATCATATTGTTCCTGCGTCGGTTTTTCGCCGTTCAGCAGGATGTAGCACACTTCCAGATAGTTGGATTCGGTGGCTAACTGATCGATGGGGAAACCGCGGTGGAGCAGGATACCTTCGTCACCGTCGATGTAGGTGATTTTGGATTCGCAAGATGCGGTAGAGGTGAAACCAGGGTCAAAGGTGAATACTCCTTTGGAACCCAGTGTACGGATATCAATAACATCCTGACCGAGCGTGCCTTTTAGCACATCCAGTTCAATAGCAGTGTCACCGTTTAGGGTGAGCTTTGCCTTTGTATCAGCCATTTACGGTCTCCTTAGCGCCTTATGCTTAAGACCACGTTTTTACCAACTTGCTTTCAGCTGTTTATCACATCGTTACCGGTTTGTTATTTGGCTTACCGCTCAGCTCGCGAGGAGGAACCAGGGTACAGAGCTATGGCGCCTTGCAGGTAAACGTGTGAAAAATCAGAGAAACAACAGCAAATCAGTGTCTTCGCAGTCCGAATTATTCAAACCTGTATACCACTAATAACTGTCCTGATAACTTCGGTCAATACCATCACACTGTTACATAACTAAATCTCAGGTGAAAGAGAGACCTCATAACTTTTGCGCATTATATGCCTTTTCTGCTGTAGTTTGTAACAATAATGTTTAATCTTTGTCAAATCCGATGATTAAAATTTAAAATAATGTTGTTATCGTGACTCTGATCACTGTTCCGCATAAAACCCGACAAACTGTATGTAGGTTAATTGTAATGGTTTTGTGAACGACCTATACTGCCGCCAGGTCTCCGGAACACCCTGCAATCCCGAGCCACCCAGCGTTGTAACGTGTCGTTTTAGCATTTGGAAGCAATGTTTACCATGACGCGCAGTTATAGATATGGACGCTGCTTGACCCGCACGCAGACCGGAGGAAGGAAATCCCGTCGTCTTTCACGCTACAGGTGTGTTGGCTGCGTCAGGTCACCCCGGTCACACAGTTTACTGTGATGCAGGGGATTCCCGGACTTGCCGCCTTCCTGTAACGCGAATTCAAAGGGAATTATAAGAACAGCATGTGGGCGTTATTCATGATAAGAAATGTGAAAAAACAAAGACCTGTCAATCTGGATCTCAAAACGATCCGATTCCCCGTAACGGCAATAGCGTCCATTCTGCACCGTGTGTCCGGTGTGATCACGTTTGTGGCGGTCGGCATTCTGCTGTGGTTACTGGGTACCAGCCTCTCTTCTCCTGAAGGATTCCTCCAGGCCTCTGCCATTATGAGCAGCTTCTTCGTGAAATTTATCATGTGGGGCATTCTGACGGCGCTGGCATACCACGTTGTGGTAGGTGTTCGCCATCTGCTGATGGATTTTGGCTATCTGGAAGAAACCTTCGAAGCAGGTAAACGTTCTGCCAATATTTCATTTGTGATTACTGTCGTGCTTTCAATTCTTGCAGGAGTCCTCGTATGGTAAGCAACGCCTCCGCATTAGGACGCAACGGCGTACATGACTTCATTCTGGTCCGCGCTACTGCCATCGTCCTCACGCTTTACATCATCTACATGATCGGTTTCTTTGCGACCAGCGGCGAGCTGACGTGGGAAATCTGGAGCGGGTTCTTCGGATCTGCCTTCACCAAAGTGTTCACCCTGCTGGCTCTGTTCTCCATCCTTATTCATGCCTGGATTGGCATGTGGCAGGTGTTGACCGATTACGTTAAACCGTTAGGCGTTCGCTTGCCGCTGCAACTCCTGATTGTTGTGGCTCTGGTGGTTTACGTTATTTATGGATTTGTTGTGGTGTGGGGTGTGTGATGAAACTGCCAGTCAGAGAATTTGATGCTGTTGTGATTGGTGCCGGTGGCGCAGGTATGCGCGCGGCGCTGCAAATTTCCCAGAGCGGCCAGACCTGTGCGCTGCTCTCTAAAGTGTTCCCGACCCGTTCCCATACCGTGTCTGCGCAGGGTGGTATCACCGTCGCGCTCGGTAATACCCATGAAGATAACTGGGAATGGCATATGTATGACACGGTGAAAGGCTCCGATTACATCGGTGACCAGGACGCCATCGAATATATGTGTAAAACCGGCCCGGAAGCGATTCTGGAGCTAGACCATATGGGTCTGCCGTTCTCCCGCCTGGAAGATGGCACGATTTATCAGCGTCCGTTTGGCGGCCAGTCGAAAAACTTCGGCGGCGAGCAGGCGGCACGTACTGCGGCAGCGGCTGACCGTACCGGTCACGCGCTGTTGCACACCCTGTATCAGCAGAACCTCAAAAACCACACCACAATTTTCTCCGAGTGGTATGCGCTGGATCTGGTCAAAAACGAAGATGGCGCAGTGGTGGGTTGTACCGCGCTGTGCATCGAAACCGGTGAAGTGGTCTACTTCAAAGCCCGCGCGACCGTGCTGGCGACCGGCGGCGCAGGCCGTATTTACCAGTCCACCACCAATGCCCACATCAACACCGGTGACGGCGTTGGTATGGCGATCCGCGCAGGTGTGCCTGTGCAGGATATGGAAATGTGGCAGTTCCACCCGACCGGCATCGCCGGTGCGGGCGTTCTGGTTACCGAAGGCTGCCGTGGTGAAGGCGGTTATCTGCTGAACAAACACGGCGAGCGCTTCATGGAGCGTTATGCCCCGAATGCGAAAGACCTGGCGGGTCGTGACGTGGTGGCGCGTTCCATCATGATCGAAATCCGTGAAGGTCGCGGCTGCGACGGTCCGTGGGGCCCGCACGCGAAACTGAAACTGGATCACCTCGGTAAAGAAGTTCTGGAGTCCCGTCTGCCGGGCATCCTCGAACTGTCGCGCACCTTCGCGCACGTTGACCCGGTGAAAGAGCCGATTCCGGTTATCCCAACCTGCCACTATATGATGGGCGGTATTCCGACCAAAGTAACCGGTCAGGCGCTGACCGTGAACGAGAAGGGCGAAGACGTGGTGATTCCGGGTCTGTTCGCGGTTGGCGAAATCGCCTGCGTATCGGTCCACGGTGCTAACCGTCTGGGCGGCAACTCGCTGCTCGACCTGGTGGTGTTTGGTCGTGCGGTCGGTTTACATCTACAAGAGTCCATCGCCGAGCAGGGCGATCTGCGCGATGCCCGTGAATCGGATATCGAAGCCTCTCTCGAACGTCTCAACCGCTGGAACGGCAACCGTGATGGCGAAGATCCGGTCGAAATCCGTAAAGCGCTGCAAGAGTGTATGCAGCACAACTTCTCGGTATTCCGTGAAGGCGATGCGATGGCTAAAGGCCTTGAGCAGCTGAAAGCGATTCGTGAGCGTCTGAAAAATGCCCGTCTGGACGATACCTCCAGCGAGTTCAACACGCAGCGCGTCGAATGCCTTGAGCTGGATAACCTGATGGAAACTGCCTATGCAACGGCCGTCTCCGCAAACTTCCGCACCGAAAGCCGTGGCGCCCATAGCCGCTTCGACTTCCCGGATCGTGACGACGAAAACTGGCTGTGCCATTCCCTGTATCTGCCAGAGTCGGAATCTATGACGCGACGTCAAGTCAACATGGAACCGAAACTGCGTCCGGCGTTCCCGCCGAAGATTCGTACCTATTAATGCGGAGATAGGATAATGAAACTCGAATTCTCAGTTTATCGTTATAACCCGGATGTTGATGACGCTCCGCATATGCAGGATTACACCCTGGAAGCGGAAGAAGGTCGCGACATGATGCTGCTTGATGCGTTAATGCAGCTGAAAGAACAGGACCCAACACTGTCGTTTCGTCGTTCCTGCCGTGAAGGGGTTTGTGGCTCCGACGGCGTGAACATGAACGGCAAAAATGGCCTGGCCTGTATCACCCCGATTTCAGCGCTGCAGCGTTCAGGACAGAAAATTGTGATTCGTCCTCTGCCTGGCCTGCCGGTCGTTCGCGATTTGGTGGTGGACATGGGGCAATTCTATGCACAATATGAGAAGATTAAGCCTTACTTGTTGAATAATGGGCAAAATCCACCCGCTCGCGAGCATTTACAGTCGCCAGAGCAGCGTGAAAAACTCGATGGTCTGTATGAGTGTATTCTCTGTGCATGCTGTTCGACCTCTTGCCCGTCCTTCTGGTGGAACCCGGACAAGTTTATCGGCCCGGCTGGCCTGCTGGCCGCGTATCGCTTCCTGATTGACAGCCGCGATACCGAAACCGACAGTCGCCTTGAAGGATTAAGTGATGCTTTCAGCGTATTCCGCTGCCATAGCATCATGAACTGCGTCAGTGTATGTCCTAAGGGACTGAACCCGACGCGCGCCATCGGCCATATTAAGTCGATGCTGTTGCAGCGCAGTGCCTAAGTAATACCGCCGGATGGCGCTCCGCTTATCCGGCCTACTTTTATGTAGGCCAGTAAGCGGAACGCCACCGGGCAAAGAGACATTGTAGGAAACCTCTAAAAACTGCCCTGACAGGCAATAATTGAGGCGTTCAGAGCGAGACACGGTGCGGTTGACCGAAGTGGGTGAAAACCGCAACGACAGCGCCGCCTGAACGACGAAGATTATACAGACAGTTTTTAAAGGTTCCTTCGCGAGCCCAAGACAACATAAGAGCTCGCAGGTGAACCCCGGCACGTACACGAGGTGTGCGTGGTAGTTTCTACGGCGAAATAAGCATAAAAATGCTTAAGGGATCACGATGCAGAACGGCGCAATGAAAGCCTGGCTGGACTCTTCTTTCCTCTCTGGTGCAAACCAAAGCTGGATCGAACAGCTCTATGAAGACTTCTTAACCGATCCTGACTCAGTGGACGCTAACTGGCGTTCCATGTTCCAGCAGTTACCTGGCACTGGGGTCAAACCGGATCAATTCCATTCCAAAACACGTGATTATTTCCGTCGTCTGGCGAAGGATGCCTCACGTTACTCTTCCTCGATCTCTGACCCTGACACCAATGTGAAGCAGGTTAAAGTCCTGCAGCTCATCAATGCTTATCGCTTCCGTGGTCACCAGCATGCGAACCTCGATCCGCTGGGACTGTGGAAACAAGAACGTGTGGCGGATCTCGATCCGGCGTATCACGATCTGACCGAGGCAGATTTCCAGGAAAGCTTTAACGTCGGCTCTTTTGCCAGCGGCAAAGACACGATGAAGCTGGGAGAGCTGCTTGAGGCGCTCAAACAAACCTACTGCGGCTCCATCGGCGCAGAGTACATGCACATCACCTCCACGGACGAAAAACGCTGGATCCAGCAGCGCATTGAGTCGGTGACAGGCCACGCCAGCTTTAGCGTTGAAGAGAAAAAACGCTTCCTGAGCGAACTGACCGCAGCAGAAGGTCTGGAGCGTTACCTCGGTGCTAAATTCCCGGGTGCAAAACGCTTCTCCCTGGAAGGCGGCGATGCGTTAGTGCCGATGCTGAAAGAGCTGATCCGCCATGCGGGCAACAGCGGCACCCGTGAAGTGGTGCTGGGTATGGCGCACCGTGGGCGTCTGAACGTGCTGGTCAACGTGCTGGGTAAAAAACCGCAGGACCTGTTCGACGAATTCGCGGGCAAACATAAAGAACATCTCGGAACTGGCGACGTGAAGTACCACATGGGCTTCTCATCGGATATCGAAACGCAGGGCGGTCTGGTTCACCTGGCGCTGGCGTTTAACCCGTCGCACCTGGAAATCGTAAGCCCGGTGGTGATCGGTTCCGTGCGTGCGCGTCTGGATCGCCTGGACGAGCCAAGCAGCAACAAAGTGCTGCCAATCACCATTCACGGTGATGCGGCGGTAACCGGGCAGGGCGTCGTTCAGGAAACCCTGAACATGTCTAAAGCGCGTGGATACGAAGTGGGCGGTACCGTTCGCATCGTCATCAACAACCAGGTGGGCTTCACCACCTCGAACCCGTTGGATGCACGCTCTACGCCGTACTGTACTGACATCGGTAAAATGGTGCAGGCGCCAATCTTCCACGTGAACGCGGACGATCCGGAAGCTGTCGCTTTCGTTACCCGTCTGGCGCTGGACTTCCGTAACACCTTCAAACGCGATGTGTTCATCGACCTGTTCTGCTATCGCCGTCATGGCCATAACGAAGCGGACGAGCCGAGTGCAACCCAGCCGCTGATGTACCAGAAAATCAAAAAGCATCCGACGCCACGTAAGATCTACGCTGACAAACTGGAAGCCGACAAAATCGCGACCCTGGAAGATGCGACCGAGCTGGTTAATCTTTACCGCGATGCGCTGGATGCCGGTGAGTGCGTAGTGAAAGAGCTGCGTCCGATGAACATGCACTCCTTTACCTGGTCGCCGTACCTCAACCACGAGTGGGATGAGAGCTACCCGAACAAGGTCGAAATGAAGCGTCTGCAGGAGCTGGCTAAACGTATCAGCACGGTACCAGAAGCGATTGAAATGCAGTCCCGCGTGCAGAAAATCTACTCCGACCGTCAGTCAATGGCGTCCGGCGAGAAGCTGTTCGACTGGGGCGGCGCAGAGAATCTGGCGTACGCGACGCTGGTCGACGAAGGCATTCCGGTGCGTCTGTCCGGTGAAGATGCGGGCCGTGGGACCTTCTTCCACCGTCACGCGGTTATTCACAACCAGACCAACGGTTCAACGTACACCCCGCTGCAGCACGTGCATAACGGTCAGGGCCAGTTCAAGGTCTGGGACTCCGTGCTGTCCGAAGAAGCGGTACTGGCGTTTGAATATGGCTATGCCACCGCAGAGCCGCGCACCCTGACTATCTGGGAAGCGCAGTTCGGTGACTTCGCTAACGGTGCGCAGGTTGTTATCGACCAGTTCATCAGCTCCGGCGAGCAAAAATGGGGCCGTATGTGTGGGCTGGTGATGCTGCTGCCACACGGCTACGAAGGGCAGGGTCCGGAGCACTCCTCCGCGCGTCTGGAACGTTATCTGCAGCTCTGCGCTGAGCAGAACATGCAGGTCTGCGTGCCATCCACGCCAGCACAGGTTTACCACATGCTGCGTCGTCAGGCGCTGCGCGGTATGCGCCGTCCGCTGGTGGTGATGTCACCGAAATCTCTGCTGCGTCATCCGCTGGCGGTTTCCAGCCTGGATGAGCTGGCGAACGGGACCTTCCAGCCAGCGATTGGTGAGATTGACGAGCTGGATCCGCAGGCCGTGAAGCGCGTTGTGATGTGTTCTGGTAAGGTTTATTTCGACCTGCTGGAACAGCGCCGCAAGAAAGATCAGAAAGATGTCGCCATCGTGCGTATCGAGCAGCTTTATCCGTTCCCGCATCAGTCGGTGCAGGAAGCGTTGAAACCGTACGCACACGTGCATGATTTTGTCTGGTGCCAGGAAGAGCCGCTTAACCAGGGCGCATGGTACTGCAGCCAGCATCATTTCCGTGATGTGATTCCATTTGGGTCTGCCCTGCGTTACGCAGGTCGCCCGGCCTCCGCCTCTCCGGCGGTAGGGTATATGTCCGTTCACCAGAAGCAACAGCAAGATCTGGTGAATGACGCGCTGAACGTCGAATAATTTAAGGATACATAATGAGTAGCGTAGATATTCTTGTTCCCGACCTGCCTGAATCCGTCGCTGACGCCACGGTTGCGACCTGGCATAAAAAACCGGGCGATAGCGTTAAGCGCGATGAAGTGCTGGTAGAAATCGAAACTGACAAAGTGGTACTGGAAGTACCGGCATCGGCGGATGGCATTCTTGATGCAGTGCTGGAAGACGAAGGCACCACGGTGACCTCTCGCCAGATCCTCGGTCGCCTGCGTGAAGGCAACAGCGCGGGCAAAGAGTCCAGCGCCAAGTCTGAAAGCAAAGAGTCCACCCCGGCTCAGCGTCAGCAAGCGTCTCTGGAAGAGCAAACTAACGATGCACTCAGCCCGGCGATCCGTCGCCTGCTGGGTGAACACAATCTCGAAGCCAGCGCCATTAAAGGCACCGGTGTTGGCGGTCGTCTGACCCGTGAAGATGTGGAAAAACATCTGGCGAAAGCGCCTGCGAAAGAAGAAGCCAAAGCACCGGCGGCAGCCGCAGCAGCGCCTGCTGCACAGCCAGCGCTGGGCGCACGCAGTGAAAAACGCGTGCCGATGACGCGTCTGCGTAAGCGTGTGGCTGAGCGTCTGCTGGAAGCGAAAAACTCCACCGCGATGCTGACCACCTTCAACGAAGTCAACATGAAGCCAATCATGGATCTGCGTAAGCAGTACGGTGACGCGTTTGAAAAACGTCACGGTATCCGTCTGGGCTTTATGTCCTTCTACGTGAAAGCGGTTGTTGAAGCGCTGAAACGCTATCCGGAAGTGAATGCCTCTATCGATGGCGAAGATGTGGTCTACCACAACTACTTCGACGTCAGCATGGCGGTCTCCACGCCGCGCGGCCTGGTGACCCCGGTTCTGCGTGACGTTGATACCCTGGGCATGGCGGATATCGAGAAGAAAATCAAAGAGCTGGCGCTGAAAGGCCGTGACGGTAAGCTGACCGTTGAAGACCTGACCGGCGGTAACTTCACCATCACCAACGGTGGTGTGTTCGGTTCCCTGATGTCTACCCCAATCATCAACCCGCCGCAGAGCGCGATTCTGGGTATGCATGCCATCAAAGATCGCCCAATGGCGGTTGACGGTAAAGTGGAGATCCTGCCGATGATGTATCTGGCGCTCTCCTACGATCACCGTCTGATTGATGGTCGTGAATCTGTGGGTTATCTGGTGGCGATTAAAGAGCTGCTGGAAGATCCAACGCGTCTGCTGCTGGACGTGTAGTAGTTTTTGCCTCACCTGCCCTGTAGACCGGGCAAGCGTTGCGCTGCCGGTCTACAGGTTTGAAAAAAACGATTACCTGAAGGATGGATAGAACACATGAACTTACATGAATATCAGGCCAAACAGCTGTTTGCCCGGTATGGCTTACCGGCTCCGGTGGGTTATGCCTGTACTACCCCACGTGAAGCAGAAGAAGCCGCATCTAAAATCGGTTCCGGCCCTTGGGTAGTTAAGTGTCAGGTTCACGCTGGTGGCCGCGGTAAAGCGGGCGGTGTGAAGGTTGTGAAGAGCAAAGAAGAGATCCGCGCTTTTGCTGAACACTGGCTGGGCAAACGCCTGGTGACCTATCAGACAGATGCGAACGGCCAGCCGGTAAACCAGATCCTGGTTGAAGCAGCGACTGATATCGCAAAAGAGTTGTATCTCGGCGCGGTTGTAGACCGTAGCTCCCGTCGCGTGGTGTTCATGGCATCCACCGAAGGCGGCGTGGAAATCGAGAAAGTGGCTGAAGAGACGCCACACCTGATCCACAAAGTGGCTATCGATCCACTGGCAGGCCCTATGCCTTACCAGGGGCGCGAGCTGGCGTTCAAACTGGGTCTGGAAGGTAAACTGGTTCAACAGTTCACCAAGATCTTCATGGGCCTGGCGACGATCTTCCTGGAGCGCGATCTGGCGCTGATCGAAATCAACCCGCTGGTGATCACCACTCAGGGCGACCTGATCTGCCTCGACGGCAAACTGGGCGCTGACGGTAACGCACTGTTCCGCCAGTCCGATCTGCGTGAAATGCGCGATCAGTCTCAGGAAGATCCGCGTGAAGCGCAGGCTGCACAGTGGGAACTGAACTACGTTGCGCTGGATGGCAACATCGGCTGCATGGTTAACGGTGCGGGCCTGGCAATGGGCACCATGGACATCGTTAAACTGCACGGTGGCGAACCGGCTAACTTCCTTGACGTGGGCGGCGGCGCGACCAAAGAGCGCGTAACCGAAGCGTTCAAAATCATCCTCTCTGACGACAACGTGAAAGCCGTTCTGGTTAACATCTTCGGCGGTATCGTTCGTTGCGACCTGATCGCTGACGGTATCATCGGTGCGGTGGAAGAAGTGGGCGTGAACGTCCCGGTTGTGGTTCGTCTGGAAGGTAACAACGCTGAACTCGGCGCGAAAAAACTGGCTGACAGTGGCCTGAATATTATTGCAGCGAAAAGTCTGACGGATGCAGCTCAGCAGGTTGTTGCCGCAGTGGAGGGGAAATAATGTCCGTTTTGATTGATAAGAACACTAAAGTTATCTGCCAGGGCTTCACCGGAAGCCAGGGGACTTTCCACTCCGAACAAGCGATTGCTTACGGTACGCAGATGGTTGGCGGCGTGACGCCAGGCAAAGGCGGCACCACGCATCTGGGCCTGCCGGTGTTCAACACCGTGCGCGAAGCGGTAGAAGCGACGGGCGCAACCGCGACCGTGATCTACGTTCCGGCTCCGTTCTGCAAAGACTCTATTCTGGAAGCGATCGACGCAGGCATCAAACTGATCATCACCATTACTGAAGGCATCCCGACCCTGGACATGCTGACCGTAAAAGTGAAGCTGGATGAAGCGGGCGTTCGCATGATCGGGCCAAACTGCCCGGGCGTCATCACCCCAGGCGAATGCAAAATCGGCATCATGCCGGGCCACATTCACAAGCCAGGCAAAGTGGGCATCGTGTCTCGCTCCGGTACCCTGACCTATGAAGCAGTTAAGCAGACCACTGACTACGGTTTCGGCCAGTCCACCTGTGTGGGCATCGGCGGTGACCCGATCCCAGGCTCTAACTTCATCGATATCCTGAAACTGTTCCAGGAAGATCCGCAGACTGAAGCGATCGTGATGATCGGCGAAATCGGCGGTAGCGCGGAAGAAGAAGCTGCAGCTTACATCAAAGATCACGTCACCAAGCCGGTTGTTGGCTACATCGCGGGTGTGACGGCGCCAAAAGGCAAACGTATGGGCCACGCAGGCGCCATCATTGCCGGTGGTAAAGGCACAGCGGATGAGAAATTCGCCGCTCTGGAAGCCGCAGGTGTTAAAACCGTTCGCAGCCTGGCCGATATCGGCGAAGCGCTGAGCGCTATCATCAAGTAAATCCTCTCTGCTCTCCGCAAGGAGAGCTTTGACATAATAAATGTCCGTTTCGACATGGTTGGCCGCTGAAAAGCGGCCTTTTTTATGCCATTTATTTCTCGTTAAACCGTATACCGGCCAGGTTTTCAGTGTCGGCGTTTCGCTACCAGCGTGAAGTTGTAGTCGTCGCTATTGAATACGTTACGGCTGAACTCAAACACTCTGCCGTCTTTCAAAAACCCGCGAGAGACTTTTTCGAGGATCGGTTTTGCCGGATCGAGCGACAGGGCGGCGATCGCCTCTTCTGAAGGCATGACCGGCAACAGTTCCTGCTCGCTGCGATCGATAACCATCTTTTTGATCTGCTCAATATAGTGATATTTCGAGTTTTCCATCACCTCCCAGGTGAGGTCGGCAAACAGCGCCAGCGGCATCCAGGTCTCTTCCAGATTGACCGGTTTTTGCTTGATAAAGCGCACGCGTTTAACGTGCCAGACCTTGTCATCCGGGGCGAGCTGTAACTTTTCGGCAAGCCTTGCATCGGCTTTTATGACCTCAAACACTTTCACCTCGCTGTGGGTGTCGACGTTGCGGTCCGCCAGCTTTTCATAAAAACCGGTGAGCTGATAGATGTCGTAATTCACCCGCTCCTCTTTTACGTAAGAGCCGCTGCCCTGAATACTTTCAATAATCTGCTCTTCCGTCAGCCGCTTTAGGGCTTGCCTTATCGTCACGCGGCTGACACTGAACATCGCCTGAAGCGCTGATTCGGTGGGGAGCGCGTCACCCGGCTTCAGTTCGCCGCTGCTGATCTGTTCGCGCAAGGTGTCGGCGATCTGGCGGTACATCGGTTTCTGACTCATAAACGTCCGTTTTTGTATTGTTCAGGTAATACCATTCTTTTGAATTATGCCCTGAGTATTCGGATTGTAAATAATACAACAATAATACAAATTTAGCGGTTAAGTGAAAATGATCACATAAAGGTATCATCTGGTGTGCCAGAATCTGCCGTACATTAAAACGACAATTCTGTGAGGATCTGATGAACCTGACGACTCTGACTCATCCCCATGCAATCTTTCTGCATGCGCGATTTACCGATCGTGACGATGCGATCCGCCAGCTGGCACAGCGGCTGCACGATCTGGGAAAAATAGCCGATCCGGAGCGTTTTCTGGCTGATGTTTTACAGCGCGAAGCGCAGGGACCAACCGCGCTGGGTGAGGGGCTGGCGGTTCCGCACGGTAAAAGTGCGGCGGTGAACGAAGCGGCTTTTGCGGTCGCGACGCTGCGCAATCCGCTTGAGTGGGAGGGCGTTGATGGGCCTGAAAACGTCGAGCTGATTTTCCTGCTGGCGATCCCGCCTGCCGAAGCAGGGACCACGCACATGAAAGTGTTGACGGCGCTGACCACGCGTCTGGCCGATGATGTCTTGCGGGCACGTGTGATGGCGGCTGATACGCCCGACGCCCTGCTGGCCGCGCTGGACGAAGCACCCGAAGAGCAAACCGTGGCGCTGCTGTCAGATGCACCGACGATTGTTTGCGTCACGGCCTGCCCGGCGGGGATCGCGCACACGTATATGGCGGCGGAATACCTTGAGAAGGCCGGGCGCAAGCTTGGCGTCAATGTGATTGTCGAAAAGCAGGGGGCGAACGGCATTGAAGGGCGCTTAACGCCCCAGCAGCTCAAGGAGGCGAAGGCCTGCATTTTTGCCGCCGACGTGGCGATTAAAGATCATGAACGTTTTAACGGCATTCCTGCGCTGTCGGTCCCTGTGACCGAGCCGCTGCGCCACGCCGAAGCGCTGATCAATCAGGCGCTGGCCCTGAAAACTTCTGAGGTTCAACGGCAGCAACAACCCGACGCCGACGGGCGAAAAAGCCTGAAAGCGGAGCTGAAGCAGGCCTTGCTGAGCGGGATTTCGTTTGCCGTACCCTTGATCGTTGCAGGGGGCACGGTGCTGGCAGTGTCGGTATTACTGGCGCAAATGCTCGGTTTGCAGCACCTCTTCGATCAGGAGAATTCATGGCTGTGGATGTATCGCAAACTGGGCGGCGGGATGCTGGGCGTGTTGATGGTGCCGGTGCTCGCAGCCTATACCGCGTATTCGCTGGCAGATAAACCCGCGCTGGCCCCCGGTTTCGCGGCAGGACTTGCCGCCAACATGATTGGCTCCGGGTTTTTGGGCGCTATCGCCGGGGGTCTGATCGCGGGCTATCTGATGCGCTGGGTGAAAAATCACGTTCGTCTGAGCAATCGCTATAACGGTTTCCTGGTCTATTACCTCTATCCGGTGATAGGCACGCTCGGCGCCGGCAGCCTGATGCTGTTTGTGATCGGTGAGCCGGTAGCGTGGATCAATAACGCCCTGACTGCCTGGCTCAACGGACTGTCTGGCGCAAACGCGCTTCTGCTCGGCGCAATCCTCGGATTTATGTGCTCGTTCGATCTGGGCGGCCCGGTGAATAAAGCGGCCTACGCCTTTTGTCTGGGCGCGATGGCGAATGGGGTGTACGGCCCATACGCTATTTTTGCGTCGGTCAAAATGGTTTCTGCGTTTACCGTGACGGCCTCAACGCTCATCTCCCCGCGGCTGTTTAAACCTTTTGAAATCGAAACCGGAAAATCGACCTGGCTGCTGGGGCTGGCAGGGATCACCGAAGGGGCGATTCCGATGGCGATTGAAGATCCGCTGCGAGTGATTGGCTCGTTTGTGCTCGGCTCCCTGGTGACAGGCGCGATAGTCGGCGCGATGGGAATGGGGCTTTCCACTCCAGGGGCCGGAATTTTCTCCCTCTTTTTACTGCATCCCGCCGGACTGAGCGGCGTTGCGGCCGCAGCGGGCTGGTTTGGCGCCGCGCTGGTGGGGACCGCCATATCGACCAGCGTGCTGCTCCTTTGGCGGCGTCAGGCGGTAAAAAGCGGCAAATACATTCCCAATAGCATCATGCCTTAACTGGACAGGAAACGAAGATGAAAGCTGTATCTCGCGTTCACATCACGCCGCACATGCACTGGGACCGTGAGTGGTACTTCACCACCGAAGAGTCACGCATTTTGCTGGTCAATAATATGGAAGAGATCCTCACGCGCCTTGAGCAGGATGAGGAGTACAAATACTACGTGCTCGACGGGCAGACGGCGATTCTGGAAGATTATTTCGCGATAAAGCCGGAGAACAAAGCACGCGTCAAAGCGCTGGTGGAAGCCGGAAAGCTGATTATCGGGCCGTGGTACACCCAGACGGACACCACGATTGTTTCGGGCGAATCCATTGTGCGCAACCTGTTGTACGGAATGCGTGATTGCCTGGCCTTCGGCGAACCGATGAAAATTGGTTATTTGCCGGATTCCTTCGGCATGTCGGGTCAGCTTCCGCACATCTACAACGGGTTTGGCATCCATCGCGCGATGTTCTGGCGCGGCTGTTCTGAACGTCATGGCACCGACAAAACGGAGTTTTTGTGGCAGAGCAAAGACGGCAGCGAAGTGACGACACAGGTGCTGCCGCTGGGCTACGCGATTGGTAAGTACTTACCGGAGGACGAAGCCGGGCTGCGTAAACGGCTGGACAGTTATTTCGACGTGCTGGAAAACGCCTCGCTCACGAAAGAGATTTTGTTGCCGAACGGACACGACCAGATGCCGCTGCAGCAAAACATTTTTACGGTGATGAAGACGCTGCGGGAGATCTATCCCCAGCGGGAGTTTGTCATGAGCCGCTTCGAAGAGGTGTTTGCCCATATCGACGCTCATCGTGATGCGCTGGCGACGCTCAACGGCGAGTTTATCGACGGGAAATATATGCGCGTTCACCGGACCATCGGCTCCACGCGTATGGATATCAAAATGGCTCACGCCCGCATTGAGAACAAAATCGTCAATATTCTGGAGCCGCTCTCTACGTTGGCCTGGACGCTGGGCTTTGAGTATCACCATGGGCTGCTGGAGAAAATGTGGAAGGAGATTTTAAAGAATCACGCCCACGACAGCATCGGCTGCTGCTGTAGCGATAAAGTACACCGTGAGATCGCATCCCGTTTCGAGCTGGCGGAGGATATGGCCGACAATCTGATTCGTTTCACTTTACGTAAGATCGTCGACAACATGCCGCAAACGGATGAAGACAAACTGGTGCTGTTTAATCTTATGCCGTGGCCGCGCGAAGAGGTGGTCAATACTACCGTGCGCCTGCGCGCGAGCGCGTTCCGGCTGCTGGACGATAAAGGAAATGAAATTCCCTACTTTATCCGCGCCCGACGGGAGATCGATCCGGGCCTTATTGATCGGCAGATTGTGCATTATGGCAACTACGAGCCGTTTATGGAGTTTGATATCCAGCTGCGCCAGATTTTGCCTTCGATGGGTTATCGCACCCTTTATATCGAACCGCACGTCGCAGGAAAAATATTGCCGGGCCATGAGGCGACGACGGCGCTGCTGGAAAATGCTTTCTGGCAAATAGACCTGAATGATGACGGCACGCTGCGCCTGCGTGATAAAGACTCCGGCCTTATTTATGACCGCGTGCTGGAGATCGAAGAGAGTTCCGATGACGGGGACGAATACGACTATTCGCCGTCGCGGGAAGAGTGGCGGCTGACATCACGTGAGGCGCAGCATAGCGTCGAGGTGTTTCATGAAGCCTGGCAGAGCAGGGCGGTGATTCGAAGCCTTATGGCTATCCCGGCCAATCTGGCTGCGCGCTCTGCCCGCCGGCGAGACGGCCACCTGGGCATTGAAATTGAGGTCACGCTCAGCCATCACAGCCGACGTATCGACGTTGAGGTGCGCCTGGATAATCAGGCGGACGATCATCGGGTGCGGGTGCTCATTCCGACCCCCTTCAACACGGCAGAGGTGCTGGCAGACACCCAGTTTGGCTCGGTCGTCCGCCCCGTTCGTGATGAAGCGATGGACCGCTGGCAGGAAGAGGGCTGGAAAGAGGCACCGGTGCCGGTGTGGAACTTACTGAATTACGCTGTGTTACAGGAGGGGCGCCAGGGCATGGCGTTGTTCACCGAAGGATTACGCGAGTTTGAAATTGTCGGTGAGGAGAAGAAAACCTTTGCTCTGACGCTGCTGCGCGGCGTTGGGTTACTCGGAAAAGAGGATCTGTTATTACGCCCAGGCCGCCCCTCGGGAATAAAAATGCCGGTGCCAGATTCGCAGGTGAGGGGAGCGCTGCAGTGCCGTTTCAGCCTGTTTAACTTTTGCGGAACGCCTCTTAATGCGGGCGTTGCCCAGCAGGCCAGGGCCTGGCTGACGCCGATCCAGTGCTATAACAAAATCCCGTGGGATGCGATGAAGCTTAACAAAGCCAGCGTCGTCACTCCTGCGACCTACAGCTTATTGACCATGTCTCCCGTTGGCTGCCTGGTGGGGGCGTTGAAAAAAGCCGAAGATCGCGATGAGATTATCCTGCGGGTGTTCAATCCTTCCGAATCGGTTTGTTGTGATACCTCGTTCAGCTTCAGCCGTGAGATCAGCCGCTGTGCTGAAACGGGAATGGATGAAGAGATTCAGAAGGGCGATAGGGTCGTCAACGGGACGGCTGAAACCCTGCGGCCCTGCCAGTCCAGAACCTTTAGCATCAAACTTGCCTAAAAACCCGGCGAACGAATCAAAGGTCACATTTTTGTGACCTTTTCGTTTTCTAAATAGTCACGCCGTGGTGTTAATTTAAAGATTAATAAAAGTAAAATAGATGTTTCCGCTTCGACTGAAAACATCGCGATGGAAAGTCACGTTAAAGCAGCTATCCTTAAGTGTTTGTCAGTGAAAATGACCAGACGGCAAACAGCGTTAAAAAAAATCACTTCAATTTATTTTCATCTCTGTATTTGATAACCATCACCTTGCTTAAATCTACATGTCATTAACATTGATTTTACTATGGCTACTGCATTTAAACACCATTAACATAAAGTCGCGTTTTTGATTTAAATCAATGTTTAATGCTTGGAAAAACACCTCAAAAGGCGCTAAATTGTCGGCGATCAAACTGGCTGAAAATGTGTAAATTCGCTATATATTGATCACCGTCGTAAAACGTAAATCTCCTTCAATAAAAACCTGTTTATTGTAAGGGCTTTGCAGCGTATTATATTCGCGGGATCAATTAGAGTTTTTTCTTAACGTATTTGTAACCTTTCATCATGACTTTTTCCTCTAGTGAAGAAAATAAGTCACGACGAAGGGAACAGATAACTTTGTATTGGGGCATGTGTGTGAACCCGTCTCAGGGATTCACTCTCGGAGTCTTCATGCGATGAGCAAGGAGTCATGATGTTAGATATAGTCGAACTGTCGCGCTTACAGTTTGCCTTGACCGCGATGTACCACTTCCTTTTTGTGCCACTGACGCTCGGTATGGCGTTCCTGCTGGCCATCATGGAGACGGTCTACGTCCTTTCCGGCAAACAGATTTATAAAGATATGACCAAGTTCTGGGGCAAGTTGTTTGGTATCAACTTTGCACTGGGCGTGGCGACCGGCCTGACCATGGAGTTCCAGTTCGGGACTAACTGGTCTTACTATTCTCACTATGTTGGGGATATCTTCGGTGCGCCGCTGGCCATTGAAGGTCTGATGGCCTTCTTCCTCGAATCCACCTTTGTAGGTCTGTTCTTCTTCGGTTGGGACCGTCTGGGTAAAGTTCAGCACATGGCAGTGACCTGGCTGGTGGCCTTAGGCTCCAACCTGTCCGCACTGTGGATCCTGGTCGCTAACGGCTGGATGCAGAACCCGATCGCGTCTGATTTCAACTTTGAAACCATGCGTATGGAGATGGTCAGCTTTGCCGAGCTGGTCCTGAACCCGGTTGCTCAGGTGAAATTCGTTCACACTGTGGCCTCGGGTTATGTCTGCGGCGCGATGTTCGTTCTGGGCATCAGCTCCTACTATATGCTGCGCGGTCGTGACTTCGCTTTCGCCAAGCGCTCCTTTGCCATCGCGGCAAGCTTCGGTATGGCGGCAATCCTGTCTGTTATCGTGCTGGGTGATGAATCCGGTTACGAAATGGGTGACGTACAGAAAACCAAACTGGCGGCTATCGAAGCCGAATGGGAAACTCAGCCAGCTCCGGCGGCGTTTACCCTGTTTGGTATTCCTGACCAGGATGCGCAGGAAAACCGTTTTGCTATTCAAATCCCTTACGCCCTCGGCATCATCGCCACCCGTTCTGTTGATAAGCAGGTGACGGGCCTGAAAGATCTGATGGTGCAGCACGAAGAGCGTATCCGTAACGGTATGAAAGCGTACGGGCTGCTGGAGCAGCTGCGTTCAGGCTCTACCGATCAGGCTGTTCGCGATCAATTCAATGACGTGAAGAAAGACCTGGGTTACGGCCTGCTGCTGAAGCGTTATACCCCGAATGTGTCTGATGCGACTGAAGCACAGATTCAGCTGGCAACCAAAGACTCCATTCCACGCGTTGCGCCGCTGTACTTCGCGTTCCGTATCATGGTCGGTTGCGGCATCCTGATGCTTCTGATTATCGCGGCCTCCTTCTGGTCTGTGATTCGTAACCGTATCGGCCAGAAAAAATGGCTGCTTCGTACCGCGATGTACGGTATTCCATTGCCATGGATTGCTATCGAGTCCGGCTGGTTTGTTGCGGAGTATGGCCGTCAGCCATGGGCGATAGGTGAGGTGCTGCCAACGGCAGTGGCTAACTCATCCCTGACTGCGGGAGACCTGATTTTCTCCATGCTGCTGATTTGTGGTCTGTACACCCTGTTCCTGGTGGCCGAACTGTTCCTGATGTTCAAGTTCGCACGCCTTGGCCCGAGCAGCCTGAAAACCGGTCGCTATCACTACGAGCAGTCCAACGTGGCTACTCAGCCGGCACGCTAAGACAGGAGTCGTCAAATGATCGATTATGAAGTATTGCGTTTTATCTGGTGGCTGCTGGTCGGTATCTTACTGATTGGTTTTGCGGTCACGGACGGTTTCGACATGGGGGTGGGCATGCTCACCCGTTTCCTCGGTCGTAATGACACCGAGCGTCGAATCATGATCAACTCCATCGCCCCGCACTGGGACGGTAACCAGGTGTGGCTGATCACCGCGGGCGGCGCACTGTTTGCCGCCTGGCCGATGGTCTACGCGGCTGCGTTCTCCGGCTTCTATGTGGCGATGATTCTGGTGCTGGCATCCTTGTTCTTCCGTCCGGTCGGTTTTGACTACCGCTCGAAGATCGAAGATACCCGCTGGCGCAACATGTGGGACTGGGGCATCTTCATCGGTAGCTTCGTGCCACCGCTGGTGATTGGCGTGGCGTTCGGCAACCTGTTGCAGGGCGTTCCGTTCCACCTCGATGAGTATATGCGTCTGTACTACACCGGTAACTTCTTCCAGCTGCTGAACCCGTTTGGCCTGCTGGCGGGCGTGGTGAGTGTGGCGATGATCATTACTCAAGGTGCCACGTATCTGCAGATGCGTACGGTGGGTGAACTGCACCTGCGCTCCCGTGCCACCGCGCAGGTTGCGGCGCTGGTAACACTGGTCTGCTTCGCGCTGGCAGGTGTTTGGGTCGTATACGGTATTGATGGTTATGTGGTGACGTCTGCTATCAACCATGCTGCGCCGTCTAACCCGCTGACCAAAGAAGTTGCGCGTCAGGCAGGGGCATGGCTGGTGAACTTCAACAGCACTCCTGCGCTATGGGCTATCCCGGCTCTGGGTGTGTTGCTGCCGCTGCTGACGGTCCTGACCTCTCGTCTTGAGAAAGGCGCCTGGGCATTCGTGTTCTCTTCACTGACGCTGGCATGCATCATCCTGACTGCGGGCATTGCAATGTTCCCGTTCGTCATGCCATCCAGCACCATGATGAATGCGAGCCTGACCATGTGGGATGCGACGTCAAGCCAGTTGACGCTTAACCTGATGACGTATGTTGCTTGCGTGTTCGTACCGATTATCCTGCTCTACACCACCTGGTGTTACTGGAAAATGTTCGGTCGTATCACGAAAGAAGACATCGAAAGCAACACTCATTCCCTGTACTAAGTAAGGAGCTGAATATGTGGTATTTCGCATGGATTTTGGGGACGCTTCTTGCCTGTGCATTTGGTGTCATTACCGCGCTGGCGCTTGAGCATATCGAAGCGACCAAAACCGGTGAAGAAAAGCACTGATGATGAATGTTATCGCAAAGCTATATGCGGTAATGGACAAGCGCCCGCTAAGGGCGCTTTCCTTAGTGATGGCATTACTGCTGGCAGGCTGTATCTTCTGGGACCCGTCGCGCTTTGCGGCGAAGACGAGCGAACTGGAAATCTGGCATGGTTTCTTAATCATGTGGGCAGTTTGCGCGGGCGTCATTCACGGTGTGGGCTTTCGCCCGAAAGCCGTTCACTGGCAAGGCATTTTCTGCCCGCTGGTCGCTGATATTGTGCTTCTCGCCGGACTTGTTTTTTTCTTTAGCTGAATAAGAACTGTCCGTTAATCCTATGGGCTTACTCGAGCCCATAAAAATTTACTCTCCGTTTACTTTCCCCCATTCCAAACCATCATTCCCGCGCGTATAGTAGCGAAGTTTAAAAGCTCTAACTTTTGTTGCATTACCAGGATGTAAAGTGAATACAACGCTGTTTCGATGGCCGGTTAGGGTCTACTACGAAGATACCGATGCCGGGGGTGTGGTCTACCACGCCAGCTACGTTGCTTTTTATGAACGGGCACGCACTGAGATGCTGCGCCATCATCACTTCAGTCAGCAGGTTTTGTTGGCTGAGCGAGTTGCCTTCGTGGTACGCAAGATGACGCTGGAGTATTTTGCACCCGCCAGACTCGACGATATGCTCGAAGTCCAAACGGAAATAACATCAATGCGCGGGACCTCACTGGTTTTCACGCAGCGGATCGTCAACGCAGAGAACACAGTACTGAACGAAGCAGAAGTCCTGATTGTTTGTGTTGATCCACTCATCATGAAGCCTCGTGCGCTTCCTAAGTCTATTGTCGCGGAGTTTAAGCAGTGACTGACATGAATATCCTTGATTTGTTCCTGAAGGCTAGCCTTCTGGTTAAACTTATCATGTTGATTTTGATTGGTTTTTCAATCGCATCCTGGGCAATCATTATCCAGAGAACCCGTATTCTTAACGCTGCTGGCCGTGAAGCCGAAGCCTTTGAAGATAAATTCTGGTCTGGTATTGAGCTTTCTCGTTTGTATCAGGAAAGCCAGGGGCGCCGTGATAACCTTTCAGGCTCCGAACAAATTTTCTATAGCGGTTTCAAAGAGTTCGCTCGCCTCCATCGCGCAAATAATCATGCGCCTGAAGCGGTCGTTGAAGGGGCATCGCGTGCCATGCGCATCTCGATGAACCGTGAGCTGGAATCACTTGAAACACACATCCCGTTCCTTGGCACGGTAGGTTCCATCAGCCCGTATATCGGTCTGTTTGGTACCGTGTGGGGGATCATGCATGCCTTCATCGCACTGGGTGCGGTTAAACAGGCTACGCTGCAAATGGTTGCACCGGGCATCGCAGAAGCACTGATCGCGACCGCAATCGGTCTGTTCGCCGCAATTCCGGCAGTTATGGCGTATAACCGACTGAACCAGCGAGTGAACAAACTGGAACTGAACTACGACAACTTCATGGAAGAGTTCACTGCGATTCTGCACCGTCAGGCGTTTACCAGCACCGAGAGTAACAAGGGGTAAACCATGGCCAGAGCGCGTGGACGAAATCGTCGCGAACTTAAGTCCGAAATCAATATTGTACCGTTGCTGGACGTATTGTTGGTGCTGCTGCTGATCTTTATGGCGACAGCGCCAATCATCACCCAGAGCGTGGAAGTTGATCTGCCGGATGCGACAGAATCACAGGCGGTAAGCAGCAATGATGAACCTCCGGTTATCATTGAGGTTTCCGGCGTGGGGCAATATAGCGTTGTGGTAGAGAAAGATCGCATGGATCAGCTGCCGCCTGAGCAGGTTATTGCTGAAGCGCAGCGTCGCCTGACGTCGAATCCGAAAACGGTCTTCTTAATCGGTGGCGCCAAAGATGTGCCTTACGATGAAATAATTAAAGCGCTGAACTTGCTACATAGCGCGGGTGTTAAGTCGGTAGGCTTGATGACGCAACCGATTTAATTCTCTGCACAGTTTTTGGGAACCGATAGTGTCAAAGGCAACCGAACAAAACGACAAGCTTAAGCGAGCGATTATTATCTCCGCGGTGCTGCATGTGATTCTCTTTGCAGCGCTGATCTGGAGTTCGTTCGATGAGCATATTGACGCGTCAGCCGGCGGCGGTGGAGGCTCTTCCATCGACGCCGTCATGGTGGACCCAGGCGCGGTAGTGCAAAACTATAATCGTCAGCAACAGCAGCAGGCGAGTGCAAAACGGGCAGAAGAGCAGCGTGATAAACAGGCGCAACAGCAAGCCGAGGAGCTGCGTGAAAAGCAGGCCGCGGAGCAGGAGCGTCTGAAGCAGCTCGAGAAAGAACGTTTGCAGGCGCAAGAAGCGGCGAAGGAGCAGGCAGAACAGCAGAAGCAGGCTGAAGCTGCGGCCCAGAAAGCACAAGAGCAGCAAAAGCAGGCAGAAGAAGCGGCGGCCAAATCCGCTGCGGATGCCAAAGCAAAAGCGGACGCTCAGGCAAAACAAGCTGCTGACGCGGCGAAGAAAGCCGCTGCTGATGCTCAAAAAGTCGCAGAAGCGGAAGCCGCGAAGAAAGCCGCCGCCGACGCGCAGAAAAAAGCGGAAGCAGAAGCCGCCAAGAAAGCTGCTGCCGACGCACAGAAGAAAGCAGAAGCGGAAGCCGCGAAGAAAGCAGCCCAGGAAGCGGAGAAGAAAGCCGCTGCTGATGCTGCGAAGAAAGCGGCTGCAGCAGAGAAGGCCGCTGCTGAAAAAGCCGCCGCTGCTGAGAAGGCTGCGGCCGACAAAAAAGCCGCTGCCGCTGAAAAAGCTGCTGCAGATAAGAAAGCCGCTGCCGATAAAGCAGCAGCCGCTAAAGCCGCCGCAGCCAAAAAAGCGGCAGCAGAGAAAGCGTCGGCATCTGATGTTGACGACCTTTTCGGTGACCTGAGTTCAGGTAAGAATGCGCCGAAATCGGGCGGTGGGGCGAAAGGAAACGGCCAGCCAGCTAAAGACAGCGGAACGAGTGGGGCGAATGGTGGTGCATCGGGTGCGGACATCAGTGCTTACGCCTCGCAAATCCGTACTGCTATTCAGAGCCGTTTATACGGCGCTGATCTGTACGCCGGTAAATCTTGCGTCTTGCATATCAAGCTTGCGCCAGATGGACTGCTACTGGACGTAACCCAGGAAGGGGGCGATCCAGCGTTATGTCAGGCTGCTTTGACGGCTGCCAAAACGGCCAAAATTCCTAAACCGCCTTCACAGGCTGTTTATGAGAAGGTAAAAGATGCCAAACTGGACTTCAAACTGTGATGTTTTCCCGCTCAAAGTGGGAAATACAGGCTAAGGTTTGATGCTGGGGACGGGTAGTTTTGTCTATTTGAGTTTGTTAACATTCTGCTAAATTATCGTGGGTAACGTTACCCAGATAAGGGAGATATAATGAAGCAGGCATTACGTGTAGCAGTAAGTTTCTTTATGCTGTGGGCAGCCATGCTGCACGCAGAGGTACGCATCGAGATCACCCAAGGGGTGGACTCTGCGCGTCCAATTGGCGTTGTTCCGTTCCAGTGGGCTGGCCCTGGTGCTGCCCCTGAAGACGTTGGCGGCATTGTGGCGGCTGACTTGCGTAACAGCGGCAAATTCAATCCCTTAGATCGTTCTCGTTTGCCACAGCAGCCGGGTACCGCTCAGGAAGTTCAACCGGCAGCCTGGTCTGCGCTCGGTATTGATGCCGTGGTAGTGGGTCAAGTGACTCCAAATCCGGACGGTGGCTACACAGTGGCTTACCAGCTGGTTGATACTGGCGGCGCTCCAGGTACTGTTCTGGCGCAGAACTCGTATAAAGTGAACAAGCAGTGGCTTCGCTACGCGGGTCACACTGCGAGTGATGAAGTGTTCGAGAAGCTGACCGGTATTAAAGGTGCCTTCCGTACCCGTATCGCCTATGTGGTTCAGACCAACGGCGGCCAGTTCCCGTATGAACTGCGCGTCTCTGACTACGACGGCTACAACCAGTTCACCGTGCACCGTTCACCACAGCCGCTGATGTCTCCGGCCTGGTCTCCGGACGGTTCGAAACTTGCTTACGTGACCTTCGAAAGCGGTCGCTCTGCGCTGGTGATTCAGACTCTGTCCAACGGCGCTGTGCGTCAGGTTGCTTCGTTCCCGCGTCACAACGGTGCGCCAGCGTTCTCACCTGATGGGACTAAACTGGCATTTGCTCTGTCTAAAACAGGCAGCCTGAACCTGTACGTGATGGATATCGGCTCCGGCCAGATTCGCCAGGTCACAGATGGTCGCAGCAACAACACTGAACCTACCTGGTTCCCGGACAGCCAGAACCTGGCGTTCACGTCTGACCAGGCCGGTCGTCCTCAGGTGTACAAAGTCAATGTAAATGGCGGTGCACCGCAGCGCATCACCTGGGAAGGTTCACAGAACCAGGATTCTGATGTAAGCAGTGACGGTAAATTTATGGTAATGGTCAGCTCTGCTGGTGGCCAGCAGCACATTGCCAAACAAGATCTGGTAACGGGTGGCGTGCAAGTTCTGTCGTCAACGTTCCTGGATGAAACGCCGAGTCTGGCACCTAACGGCACGATGGTAATCTACAGCTCTTCTCAGGGGATGGGATCTGTGCTGAATCTGGTTTCTACAGATGGGCGTTTCAAAGCGCGTATTCCGGCAACTGATGGACAGGTAAAATCACCTGCCTGGTCGCCGTATCTGTAAATAATAATTAATTGATTACTAAAGGAATCATAGAAATGCAACTGAACAAAGTGCTGAAGGGGCTGATGATCGCTCTGCCTGTAATGGCAATCGCGGCGTGTTCTTCCAACAAGAATGCAAGCAACGACCAGAGCGGCGAAGGCATGATGGGTGCCGGCACTGGTATGGACGCTAACGGTAACGGCAATATGTCTTCTGAAGAGCAAGCGCGTCTTCAGATGCAGCAGCTGCAGCAGAACAACATTGTTTACTTCGATCTGGACAAGTATGACATCCGTTCTGACTTCGCTGCGATGCTGGATGCGCACGCAAACTTCCTGCGTAGCAACCCATCTTACAAAGTCACCGTAGAAGGTCATGCTGACGAACGTGGTACTCCTGAGTACAACATCTCCCTGGGTGAGCGTCGTGCGAACGCCGTTAAGATGTACCTGCAGGGTAAAGGCGTTTCTGCTGACCAGATCTCCATCGTTTCTTACGGTAAAGAAAAACCTGCAGTACTGGGTCATGACGAAGCGGCTTACTCCAAAAACCGTCGTGCCGTACTGGTTTACTAAGAGAATTGCATGAGCAGTAACTTCAGACATCAACTCTTGGGTCTGTCGTTACTGGTTGGAATAGCGGCCCCCTGGGCCGCTTTTGCTCAGGCACCAATCAGTAGTGTCGGCTCCGGCTCGGTCGAAGACCGTGTCACTCAACTCGAGCGTATTTCTAACGCTCACAGTCAGCTTTTAACCCAACTCCAGCAGCAGCTCTCTGATAACCAAAACGATATTGATTCTCTCCGTGGTCAGATCCAGGAAAGTCAGTATCAGTTGAATCAGGTTGTCGAGCGTCAGAAGCAGATCCTGTTGCAGATCGACGGCATGAGTAACGGCGGCGCTGCAGCGCAACCCGCGGCAGGCGATCAGAGCGGGGCGGCGACAGCCACTCCGGCACCGGCAGCAGATGCGTCAGCTTCGACAGGCGCGCCTGTACAGAGCGGTGACGCAAACACTGACTACAACGCAGCTATTGCCCTGGTGCAGGATAAATCGCGTCAGGACGATGCCATTGCGGCGTTTCAGAACTTCGTGAAAAAGTACCCTGACTCAACTTATCAGCCAAATGCGAATTATTGGCTTGGTCAGTTGAACTACAACAAGGGTAAAAAGGATGATGCGGCGTTTTATTTTGCCTCTGTGGTAAAAAATTACCCAAAATCGCCTAAAGCCCCTGATGCCATGTTTAAGGTCGGCGTCATCATGCAGGATAAAGGCGACAGCGCGAAAGCGAAGGCCGTTTATCAGCAGGTGGTCGCGAAGTACCCAGGCACCGAAGGTGCGAAACAAGCGCAAAAACGTCTTGGATCGATGGGTTGAGTGTCGCATGACCAGAAATCGCGTTATTTCTGGTCGTGCCGCCTGATTCGTAAGCAGTTAAGTGATCTTCGTCGAAATTTTTGTTGCGCTGAATTCTTAAATCAGTAATATATGCCGCCGTTGCCAAGGGATATCGAACAGCCCGAAAGCCGCGAAAAAAGTGGGTCGTTAGCTCAGTTGGTAGAGCAGTTGACTTTTAATCAATTGGTCGCAGGTTCGAATCCTGCACGACCCACCACTTAAGATTTTCCTGTAGTGCCCTGTAGTACGGCGTTGGGTGATTAGCTCAGTTGGTAGAGCACCTCCTTTACACGGAGGGGGTCGGCGGTTCGAGCCCGTCATCACCCACCATCGGGTCGTTAGCTCAGTTGGTAGAGCAGTTGACTTTTAATCAATTGGTCGCAGGTTCGAATCCTGCACGACCCACCAATACTACAAAATTCAGGCAACACCCGAATGGGTCGTTAGCTCAGTTGGTAGAGCAGTTGACTTTTAATCAATTGGTCGCAGGTTCGAATCCTGCACGACCCACCAGCCTGAATAAAAATTTGCAAGTCCCGAAAGGGGTCGTTAGCTCAGTTGGTAGAGCAGTTGACTTTTAATCAATTGGTCGCAGGTTCGAATCCTGCACGACCCACCAATGTAGAAAGGCGCCCTAAAGGCGCCTTTTTGCTATGTGCGATTCGGCAGGATTTTGATATGCGCGATTCGGCAGGATGAGAACCTGCTGCAGGTTCGGGTCGAACGCAGTGAGACACCGGAGCCGTTTGCGGCGACGGCCCGAAGGGCGAGCGAAACGAGTCATCCTGCACAACCCACCAGTGTAGAAAGGCGCCCTAAAGGCGCCTTTTTGCTATCCAAATATTGTGACTTTTTTCCCTCAACGCGCTATCTTGTTTAGTATACAAAACACAATTGTCGTACCTTTCGTTCATAACGCAAAAGAGAGACATTATTGTTAAGCCAGTAAAACGAGAAGCAATGATGAGCGTGATGTTTGATCCTGAAGCCGCAATCTATCCTTTCCCGCCTAAGCCCGTGCCTTTAAACCGGGACGAAAAACAGTTCTACCGTGAAAAAATAAAGCGCCTGCTGAAGGAGCGGGATGCGGTAATGGTCGCACATTACTACACCGATCCCGAAATCCAGCAACTGGCCGAAGAGACAGGCGGTTGTATCTCCGATTCTCTTGAAATGGCGCGCTTTGGTGCGAAACATCCAGCCTCGACGCTGCTGGTGGCTGGCGTTCGCTTTATGGGCGAGACGGCAAAGATCCTCAGCCCGGAAAAAACCATTCTGATGCCTACGCTCAATGCGGAGTGTTCTCTGGATTTAGGCTGTCCGATCGACGAATTCAGCGCGTTTTGCGATGCCCATCCGGACAGAACCGTCGTTGTTTACGCCAACACCTCCGCCGCTGTCAAAGCGCGTGCAGACTGGGTGGTCACCTCCAGTATCGCCGTTGAACTCATTGAGCATCTGGATAGTCTCGGGCAGAAGATCATCTGGGCGCCGGACAAACATCTGGGCAACTACGTGCAGAAGCAAACTGGCGCGGATGTGTTGTGCTGGCAGGGGGCGTGTATTGTGCACGACGAATTTAAAACTCAGGCGCTGGCACGCATGAAAGCCCTCTATCCTGACGCCGCGATCCTTGTCCACCCGGAGTCACCTCAGTCGGTAGTCGATATGGCTGATGCGGTGGGGTCCACCAGCCAGCTGATCAACGCCGCGAAAACTCTGCCGCAGCAGAAGCTGATCGTCGCTACCGATCGCGGCATCTTTTATAAGATGCAGCAGGCGGTTCCGGACAAAGAGCTGTTCGAAGCCCCAACAGCCGGAGAGGGCGCCACGTGCCGCAGCTGCGCGCATTGCCCGTGGATGGCGATGAATGGCCTGAAGGCGATTGCTGAAGGGCTGGAGTCAGGCGGTGCGGCACATGAGATCCATGTGGACGCTGCGTTGCGTGAGGGGCGTTAATTCCTCTTAACCGTATGCTCGATTTTGCGGCTACACTACGCTCCTGAGATGAGATAACGCGTATTAGTACGCTCTGGGGAAAAGATGGATTTTTTTAGCACGCAGAATATCCTGGTTCATATACCAATCGGGGCGGGCGGCTACGACCTGTCATGGATTGAAGCTATCGGCACCCTGGCGGGGCTGCTCTGCATTTGGCTCGCAAGTCTGGAGAAGATCAGCAACTACGCCTTCGGCCTGATTAACGTCACGCTGTTCGCGATTATCTTTTTCCAGATCCAGCTCTATGCCAGCCTGCTGTTGCAGCTCTTTTTCTTCGCCGCGAATATCTACGGCTGGTACGCATGGTCGCGGCAAAACAGCGCTCAGGAAGCGGAGCTACAGATTCGCTGGCTGACGCTGCCAAAAGCCATCGCCTGGCTCGCGGCCTGTGTCGTCGCCATTGGCCTGATGACGGTCTACATCAATCCGGTATTTGGATTCCTGACGCGCGTGGCAGTGTCGGTGATGTCCAGCCTGGGATTAAACGTCACTATGCCTGAACTGCAGCCCGATGCGTTCCCGTTCTGGGATTCCTGCATGATGGTGCTGTCGATCGCGGCGATGATTCTGATGACGCGTAAATACGTCGAGAACTGGCTGCTGTGGGTCATCATTAACGTGATAAGCGTGGTGATCTTCGCGTTGCAGGGCGTCTACGCCATGTCGCTGGAATATCTGCTCCTCACCTTTATCGCCCTGAACGGCAGCCGGATGTGGATTAACAGCGCGCGTCAGCGTGGCTCCCGCGCGCTATCCAGTTAATGGTGGTGATGGTGTGAATGGTCGGGCTGCGTCTCATTGAGATGGCAGTCCGGCCCGCTACAGGTCTGATACTCCATCTGAATAGTGGCGTGCGAAATCTCGTAGTGGTGCTCCAGGAAGTGCTGAATGCGACCCAGAAGTGCATCGTGGTCGTGCGGAGGGATCACCTGGACATGCAGGGTCATCACCGGTTTCTCGCCCACCAGCCAGACATGCACATGATGAACATCGCGCACTTCCGGAATATCCCGGCACAGCTTGCGCTTCAGCGCCGAAATATCCAGCGAAACGGGCGCACCCTCCAACAGTTCGTTCACACTCTCGCGTAACAATCCCCATGCACTGCGCAGCACCAGGCAGGAGACCAGCACCGACAAGATGGGGTCGATCGGTGTCCAGCCGGTGGAGATAATCACCAGTGCCGCCACAATCGCCCCGACCGAGCCCAGCAGATCGCCCAGCACGTGTAACGCGGCCGCGCGGACGTTGAGGTTTTTCTCTGCGCTACCGCGATGCAAAATCCAGAAGGCGAGGACATTGGCCAGCAGCCCGGCCACGGCAATCACCATCATCGTCATTCCGGCGACAGGCTGCGGATCGCGGAAGCGCTGGAACGCCTCCCAGACAATCAAAATCGTGATCACCACCAGCGCAATGGCATTGACGAAAGCGGCGAGGGTCGTGAGACGCAGCCAGCCGAAGGTGTGGCGCGCGTTAGGTGGACGGCGGGAAAACTGCACGGCGATCAGCGCAAACAGCAGCGCTGCGGCATCCGTAAGCATATGGCCCGCATCCGCCAGTAATGCCAGAGAGCCGGAAATCAGCCCGCCGATAACCTCGATAACCATAAACGTGGCTGTGACGCCGAAAGCCAGCATCAGACGTTTAGCGTTTTCGTCCCCTGGAGAGTGTGAATGCGAATGCGTGTGCGCCATGAACTCTGTCCTGATGAGTAATCATTCTAAGTGTAGATTTTTTAACATTTTGCACAAAAAAGAAAGGAGAGCCTTCGCTCTCCTTCATTTATCCGATCCGACTCGTATTACTGCGTTGTGCCATCGGTTTTGGTATCAACATCGTTGTTGATGCCGTTACCGGTTTCAACTTTCTTGTTGATGTCCGGACATTTTCCGTCTTTACACATCGAGTTTTTGTGAATTTCGTCCTTGGTCATCCCGTCATGATTCATGGTGCCCGAGTCGGTCCCGTTCGGGTGCAGCATGGTACCGCCGCTGGTTCCGCTGCCCGTGTTGATATTACTGTTATCAACATTGTTTGGCGCCACGTTCTGTTTGGCGTCCGGCGCGACCTGGCCTGCTGCAGCCGCAGCGTTCGCCTGGCCATTATTATCGGAACCCGTAGAATCTGCTGCAAGCGCTGCGCCGCTCGCCATGGTCAGGGTTGCTGTCAGGAAAAGGGTTGCCAGTTTAGTCATTTTCATCATGCTGCTCCTGTTCTGGTCGTTATTTGCTGGATAACTTCTTCCAACAGTGCATCCGCGAAATCAATCGCTGAGTGGTCAAAGATTCCATTATCTGAACTTATGTCAGGATGGAATCACGTTTAAATGCATAAACAGAGTGGTTACATTTAAAAAGTTTAGGGCAGATCTCGTTATTCGCTACTTTGTCGCGTTTTTTAGGGTAATTCCAGGAATTATCCGTGCGAAGTGTAAAAGCCCGTTTACACTTCCAGGCTGACAAGTTAGATTGAAAGGATTGCATTCATTACTAAAAATATGTCAGAGCCGGAACGATCATGAATTATCAGAACGACGATTTACGCATTAAAGAGATCAATGAGTTATTACCCCCTGTAGCGCTCCTTGAAAAATTTCCCGCCACGCAAAACGCTGCCAATACGGTTTCTCATGCCCGCAAAGCGATCCATAAGATCCTGAAAGGTAACGACGATCGCCTGCTGGTGGTGATTGGCCCTTGTTCCATTCACGATCCTGCGGCGGCAAAAGAGTACGCTGCGCGCCTGCTGACCCTGCGTGAAGAGCTGCAAGGTGAGCTGGAAATCGTCATGCGCGTCTATTTTGAAAAACCACGCACCACGGTGGGCTGGAAAGGGCTAATTAACGATCCGCACATGGATAACAGCTTCCAGATCAACGACGGGCTGCGCATCGCGCGCAAACTGCTGCTGGAAATTAACGACAGCGGATTACCGGCCGCAGGCGAGTTCCTGGACATGATCACCCCGCAATATCTGGCCGACCTGATGAGCTGGGGCGCGATTGGTGCGCGTACCACGGAATCTCAGGTTCACCGCGAACTGGCGTCGGGCCTCTCGTGCCCGGTCGGTTTCAAAAACGGTACCGATGGCACCATGAAAGTGGCGATCGATGCCATCAACGCCGCCGGTGCGCCGCACTGTTTCCTGTCGGTCACCAAATGGGGCCACTCAGCTATCGTCAACACCAGCGGGAATGGCGACTGCCATATCATTCTGCGTGGCGGTAAAGAGCCTAACTACAGCGCAAAACACGTCGCAGAAGTGAAATCGGGCCTCGAAAAAGCGGGTCTGTCACCGAATGTGATGATCGATTTCAGCCATGCCAACTCCAGCAAGCAGTTCAAAAAGCAGATGGAAGTGGGCGCGGACGTTTGCCAGCAGCTGGCTAACGGCGAGAAAGCCGTGATCGGCGTGATGATTGAAAGCCACCTGGTGGAAGGAAATCAGAGCCTGGAGAGCGGCGAGCCGCTGGTCTACGGGAAGAGTGTCACTGACGCCTGCATCGGCTGGGAAGATACGGACGCGATCCTGCGCCAGCTGGCAAACGCGGTTAAAGCGCGTCGCGGTTAATCCTTCTTAACCCAATAAAAAAGCGTGGATTGCTCCACGCTTTTTTTTATATCTGGCGAATCATTACTTCGCTTTACCCTGGTTTGCTACCGCCGCCGCTTTCGCTGCGATTTCGTCAGCGTTACCCAGATAGTAACGTTTGATTGGGTTGAAGTTCTCATCGAACTCATACACCAGCGGTACGCCCGTTGGGATGTTCAGTTCAAGGATTTCGTCTTCGCCCATCTTATCCAGGTATTTCACCAGCGCACGCAGGGAGTTACCGTGAGCGGCAACGATGACGCGCTCACCGCTTTTAATGCGCGGCAGAATGGTGTCGTTCCAGTAAGGCACAACGCGATCGATGGTCAGCGCCAGGCTTTCAGTCTGTGGCAGCTCAGCATCAGTCAGTTTCGCGTAACGCGGATCGTGGCCCGGATAACGCTCATCATCTTTGGTCAGCTCTGGTGGCGTTACCGCAAAACCACGACGCCACTGCTTAACCTGCTCGTCACCGTATTTTTCAGCGGTTTCAGCTTTGTTCAGCCCTTGCAGCGCACCGTAATGACGCTCGTTCAGCTTCCAGGATTTCTCAACCGGCAGCCAGGCCTGATCCAGTTCGTCCAGCACGTTCCACAGAGTGTGGATGGCACGTTTCAGCACAGAGGTATAAGCAAAATCGAAGCTGAAGCCTTCATCTTTCAACAGTTTACCTGCTGCTTTTGCTTCGCTTACGCCTTTCTCAGACAGATCAACATCATACCAACCGGTGAAGCGGTTTTCGTTGTTCCACTGGCTTTCGCCGTGGCGCACCAGGACCAGCTTAGTTACAGCCATATTGCACTCCTTAAGCTTATTGAATGATAACAATTCTCATTATATTGCCGTGATCGCTCAGGCGGCAACGCTTAACCCTAACCATAGCGAAAATAGTGGCCCAGTGTAAGATGCTTGTGAATTGAGGGTTATGATTTTGTCCGCGATCGACGCTATTTTCAGCAAGACGGACAAAAAAAGCCCTCAGCATGAGGGCCTGGCGGGATGTCGTTCGGGTGGCCGGGGAAACAACACGCCACTCAATATCGTTAACGGGCGAAAAACTGATAAACGGTCTCGCTCACATATTCCTGGCCCGGACGCAGAATGCAGTCAGGCTGCGGCCACTCGGCATGGTTAGGGCTGTCCGGCAGAAACTCACTTTCAAGCGCCATACCCTGCCAGTCGTGGTAATCGCCCTGTTCGCGCGCAGGCGTACCGCCGAGGTAGTTCCCGGAATAGAATTGCAGGGCGGGAGCGCTGGTATACACCGTCATTTGCAGCTTTTCGTCGGCGGACCACACCTGAGCGGCAGGATGGGTAGCATCTCCCTTCGCCTGCAGCAGGAATGCGTGGTCATACCCTTTCACGTTGCGCTGATGGTCGTCGCTCAGGAAATCCGTTGCGACGGTTTTCGCGCTGCGGAAATCAAAGCTGGTGCCCTCTACGGACTTCAGTCCTTCAAGAGGAATACCCATCGTATCGACCGGTAAATACGCAT
Organism: Lelliottia sp. WB101; assembly: GCF_003051885.1. Taxonomy (NCBI): domain Bacteria; kingdom Pseudomonadati; phylum Pseudomonadota; class Gammaproteobacteria; order Enterobacterales; family Enterobacteriaceae; genus Lelliottia; species Lelliottia sp. WB101. The sequence goes on along the minus strand of NZ_CP028520.1, from coordinate 4,134,483 downwards.
CGGCCAGGATCTGCAGTTTGTGATTGCGCACATCCGTCTGATCGCCGTCGAGATTGAAATAGGCGTGGTTGGTCAAATTGACCGGACAAGGCTGGTCGACCGTCGCACGGTATTCAATACTGATACGGTTATCGTCCGTCAGGCGGAAGAGGGCAGAGGCAGAAAGATTGCCGGGGAAGCCCTGATCGCCGTCGGCGGATTCCAGCGCAAACAGCACTTCGCTGTCATTCTGCTGCACGATACGCCAGCGGCGTTTGTCAAAACCTTCCATGCCACCGTGGAGCTGATTCTCGCCCTGGCTTGGCACTAAGGAATAGGTTTTACCGTCCAGAACGAAGCGGCTTTTGGCGATACGGTTAGCGTAGCGTCCGACAGAGGCGCCCAGGTAAGCCGCCTGGTTGACGTATTGTTCCGGCGATGCGCAGCCAAGCAGGGTCTCGCGCACGCTGCCGTCTGGCATGGGTACGCGGGCAGAGAGTAGCGTTGCGCCCCAGTCCATCACCGTTACCACCATTCCCCCGCTGTTACGCAGGGTCAGCAGGCGATACGGCAGACCGTCAGGGGCGAGGGTTGGCGTTTCGTTTAGCACTGTCCAGCTCCTTGGGTTGCTTTGCACACATAGAAAGTCTCTTTGATACCGGTTTTGGCTTCATACTGTTTCGCCACGGCATCCTGAACGGCGGGAACCAGCTCTTCCGGGATCAGCGCCACAATGCAGCCACCAAAACCGCCGCCGGTCATACGCACGCCGCCTTTCTCGCCGATGGTCGCTTTCACGATCTCAACCAGCGTATCAATTTGCGAAACCGTGATCTCGAAATCATCTCGCATGGAGGCGTGGGATTCCGCCATCAGTTCGCCGATGCGTTTCAGATCGCCTTTCTCCAGCGCAGAAGCTGCTTCCACGGTTCGGGCATTTTCGGTCAGAACGTGACGCACGCGTTTGGCCACGACCGGGTCCAGTTCGTGCGCAACTTTATTGAATTCGTTTAAAGAAACATCGCGCAGTTTAGGCTGCTGGAAGAAGCGCGCGCCGGTTTCACACTGCTCACGGCGGGTGTTGTACTCACTGCCGACCAGCGTGCGTTTGAAATTACTGTTGATAATCACCACCGCCGCGCCTTTCGGCAGGGAAACGGCTTTGGTGCCCAGCGTGCGGCAATCAATCAGCAGGGCATGTTCTTTTTTACCGAGCGCAGAAATTAGCTGGTCCATAATCCCGCAGTTACAGCCGACGAACTGGTTCTCCGCTTCCTGACCGTTGAGGGCGATTTGCGCCCCGTCCAGCGGCAGATGATAAAGCTGCTGGAAGACGGTGCCGACCGCCACTTCCAGAGAGGCAGAGGAACTCAGGCCAGCACCTTGCGGAACATTACCGGTGATCACCAGATCTGCGCCGCCGAAGTTTTTATTGCGCTTTTGCAGATGTTTAACCACCCCGCGCACGTAGTTTGACCACTGCTGGGTATCGTGAGCCACAATCGGCGCATCAAGGGAAAACTCGTCGATCTGATTGTCGTAATCGGCGGCAATCACCCGCACGTTGCGGTCGTCGCGTTTGGCGCAGCTGATGACGGTCTGATAATCGATCGCACAAGGCAGAACGAAACCATCGTTATAGTCGGTGTGCTCACCAATCAGATTGACGCGGCCAGGAGCCTGTATCGCGTGGGTGGCAGGGTAGCCGAATTTTTCAGCAAACAGGGATTGTGTTTTATCTTTCAGACTCATTTATTAGACTCCTGATTCGCGGTAGTGGACATCGCTGACGGCGCGCAGACGTTCTGCCGCCTGTTCTGCCGTCAGATCGCGCTGGGTTTCTGCCAGCATCTCATAGCCCACCATAAATTTACGCACCGTCGCGGAACGCAGTAGCGGCGGATAAAAATGGGCGTGTAACTGCCAGTGCTGATTCTCTTCGCCATTAAAGGGCGCGCCGTGCCAGCCCATGGAATAGGGGAAAGAGCACTGGAACAGATTGTCATAGCGACTGGTCAGTTTTTTCAGCGCCAGGGCCAGATCGTCACGCTCGGCATCGCTTAAATCGGTAATGCGCAGGACGTGGGCTTTTGGCAGCAGCAGCGTCTCGAACGGCCACGCCGCCCAGTATGGCACTACGGCGAGCCAGTGCTCGGTTTCAACGACCGTGCGGCTGCCGTCAGCCATCTCGCGCTGAACGTAATCCGCCAGCAGCGCTGACTGGTTTTCATCGTAATAAGCTTTTTGCAGACGATCTTCGCGCTCAACTTCATTTGGCAGGAAGCTGTTCGCCCACACCTGGCCATGTGGATGCGGGTTAGAGCAGCCCATCGCCGCCCCTTTGTTTTCAAAAACCTGCACCCACGGATAATCCTGTCCCAGCTCGGCGGTCTGCTGTTGCCAGGTGTTGATCACGTCGGTGAGGGCGCCGAGGCTCAGCTCCGGCAGCGTTTTGCTATGGTCCGGCGAGAAGCAGATCACCCGGCTGGTGCCGCGCGCGCTTTCGCAACGCATTAGCGGATCGTCACTTTCCGGGGCATCCGGCGTGTCGGTCATCAGGGCGGCAAAATCGTTGGTAAACACATACGTGCTCTGGTAATCCGGATTTTTATCGCCGGTGACGCGGGTATTCCCCGGACACAGGAAGCAGTCCGGGTCATGCTGAGGCAGCGTCTGTTTCGCCGGCGTCTCTTGCGCGCCTTGCCATGGGCGCTTCGCACGATGCGGAGAGACCAAAATCCATTGCCCGGTTAACGGGTTATAACGCCGATGCGGATGATCGACGGGGTTGAATTGCGTCATGTCGGATCCTTAATCCGGATAGCCCTGGGGATGGCGTGACTGCCAGTGCCAGGTATCCTGTGCCATTTCATCCAGTGTGCGCGTGACACGCCAGTTCAGCTCTTTGTCGGCTTTGGAGGCATCCGCCCAGTACGCGGGAAGATCGCCATCGCGGCGTGGCGCGAAGTGATACGCCACCGGTTTTCCGCAGGCTTTACTGAAGGCGTTAACCACGTCCAGCACGCTGCTGCCCACGCCAGCACCGAGGTTATAAATATGCACGCCGGGTTTATTCGCCAGCTGCTGCATCGCCGCCACGTGACCATCGGCCAAATCCATGACGTGAATGTAGTCGCGCACCCCGGTGCCATCTTCGGTCGGGTAGTCGTTGCCAAAAATTGCCAGCGAGTCGCGGCGGCCCACGGCCACCTGCGCGATGTAAGGCATCAGGTTATTCGGGATGCCCTGCGGATCTTCGCCCATATCGCCTGACGGATGTGCGCCAACCGGGTTGAAATAACGCAGCAGAGCGATGCTCCAGTCCGGCTGTGCTTTTTGCAGATCGGCCAGAATCTGTTCCACCATCAGCTTGCTTTTGCCGTACGGGCTTTGCGGCGTGCCGGTCGGGAAGCTTTCGACATAAGGAATTTTAGGCTGGTCGCCGTAGACGGTGGCCGATGAGCTGAAGATAAAGTTTTTCACGTTCGCGGCGCGCATCGCGGAGATCAGGCGCAGGGTACCGTTCACGTTGTTATCGTAGTATTCGAGAGGCTTAGCGACGGATTCGCCGACCGCTTTCAGGCCCGCGAAGTGAATCACCGTATCAATGGCGTGGTCGTGAAGGATTTCGGTCATCAGCGCTTCGTTGCGGATATCGCCTTCCACAAACGTGGGCTGTTTTCCGCCGAGGCGCTCAATGACGGGCAGCACGCTGCGCTTACTGTTGCACAGGTTGTCGAGGATGATGACATCATGGCCATTTTGCAGCAGTTGCACACAGGTATGACTTCCAATGTAACCGCTACCACCCGTTACCAGAACTCGCATATTTCGCTCCATTAGGCTTATGGTATGTAATAACCATAGCATAACAGAGACGTGAAAAGTGTGACATGGGATAAAATAGTGGAATCGGTTACACTGAATCACGCACGCGAATTTGTAATGAGATGGCCCATTATAAATCAAAGAGATAACAATGTATTACTGCAGGTTGTCTGAAAAAGAGGGGCACGCCCCTCTGAGAGAACGATCAGCGAATGCGGCTTAACTCATAGCGATAGTGCTCGCCGTCAGGAACAAACTCCAGCCGGTGGGTGATACAGGACGGCGCATCTTCCGCATGGTGGGAAACGAACAGCAGTTGTGTTTCGCCTTCGCTGATTAAAACGTCCACAAAGCGGCGTATCAGCTGGCGATTAAGCGGGTCGAGACCCTGCAGGGGTTCATCCAGAATCAGCACCGTAGGGTGCTTCACCAGCGCGCGGACGATCAGCGCCAGCCGCTGCTGTCCCCACGATAAACTGTGAAACGGCGCATCCGCCACGCGTTTATCCATCCCCAGAATATCCAGCCACTCCTGCGCCAGTTTGTGTTGTTTGTCAGAAACTGCCTGATAGATACCAATGGAGTCGAAATACCCCGACAAAATCACGTTTCGCACCGTGGTACTGACGCGGTAATCGAGGTGCAGGCTGCTGCTGACGTAGCCGATGTGTTTTTTGATATCCCAGATGGTTTCGCCACTGCCGCGACGACGGCCAAACAGCGTCAGATCGTTACTGTAACCCTGGGGATGATCGCCGGTAATCAGGCTGAGCAGCGTGGATTTCCCCGCGCCGTTGGGACCGGTGATCTGCCAGTGCTCGCCGGGGTTCACCGTCCAGCTCAGCCGATCGAGGATCGGGCGATCGTTATAAGAGACGGTACCGTTTTTCAGCTCGATGCGTGGCTGGTGGTTGTCCAGCAAATGCCGCGCCGAAGGGGCGTTTGGCTCGGGAAGTGCAATGCCGTCGAGTTTTTCGCTGTGCGCCAGCTGGGCGATCAGGGCCTGCTGAAGCAGCGCCTCTTTTTCGCCGGTTTCTGTCAGACAACAATCCGCCAGCACGCCCGCGTACTGCACAAAATCGGGGATCTCATCGAAACGGTTCAGAACCAGCACCAGGGTATAGCCCTGCTGATTCAGCGTCGCGAGCAAGGAGGCCAGCTGCGCGCGGGATTGCACATCCAGCCCGTCGAACGGCTCGTCGAGGATCAACAGATCCGGCTCGTTCATCAGCGCCTGGCAAAGCAGAGTTTTGCGCGTTTCTCCTGTCGAGAGGTACTTAAAGCGTCGCTCCAGCAGGCCAGTAATGCCGAAAAGTTCGGCCAGCTGCTGGCAGCGAGCAGCGTCTTTTCTTTCGTCCTGAATGATTTCTGCGGTGGTGCGGCCCGTATCCTCTTCGCCTGGGCTCAGCAGGTCGGTGTTATTGCGCTGCCACTCGTCGCTGACCAGTTTTTGCAGCTGTTCGAAGGACAGGCGCGTGATGCGGGTAAAACTGCACTGACGTTCGCCCTTAAGCAGGGTGAGCTCACCCGCAAGCGCGCGAGCCAGCGCGGACTTGCCGCTGCCGTTGGTGCCGACAAACGCCCAGCTTTCGCCGGCGCGCAAGTTGAGTTCGGGCAGTGAGAGAGTTCGTATGTCGCTAAGACGAAACGTGCCTTGCGAAATTTGCAATGATGACATGACTTATCCCATTTTTTGCAGCGATATGCATCAGGGATACTCACTGGCGGCAGGTTTGTCAACGCACTTAGCACAACGTGGCGATAATCACCCGGTCAGCATTAAAATATGCGGTGACGTCAGCGCCTTCCGATAAATCTTCTGCTTCGGCCAGCGGGACCGTGGCGCACAGCACTTGCCCGTCGGGCAGGGTCATAAGTACTTCGCTCTGTTCGTCGCCGCGCGCAATATGGCTGATCTTTCCGTGCAGCTGGTTATCGGCGTCTTGGGCCTGCTTTTCATCCAGCGTGATATTCACCCACGGCGCTTTCAGCAACACCAGCACTTCTTTGCCTTCGTCCAGCCCCAGTCGTTCGCCGCTCTGCGCGGTAATCGCCACTTTGAGCCGCGTCGTGCCGTCGGCCAGCAGAATATCCATGTGCTGCTGAACCTGGTCGCGATCGCGTGCGGTCACAGTGCCAAACCACTGGTTTCGCGCGCTGGTTTGCAGGGAGAAGCGGGAAATGGCGGCCAGCAGGCTGTCGAGGGGTAACGCGTCGTCATCGCTCAGGACGTCGAAGGCTTTTTGCTGGATCTGGGCCAGCAGATCGTAGAGCTGAATCAGGCGCTGGCCGTAGCGGGTTAGCATCGCGCCGCCGCCGCCCTTACCGCCGGTCGCCCGATCCACCAGCGTCTGTTCGCTCAGGCTGTTCATCTCATTGATGGCGTCCCAGGCACTTTTGTAGCTAATGCCCGCATTCTTTGCGCCCTGGCTAATTGAACCGGTTTGTTCTATCTGTTTAAGCAGGGCAATACGTCGCGGATCGGCGAAAAGCTTCTGCTGAAGTCGAAGGGTAAGGAGAATTTCGGCCTGCATAGACGGTGTCCTGGCAAAAAGCCTATTGTGACCCAATTGCCCGACAGCGCAAAGCCTACCGCACAAAAGGGGATGTTTTTCTGACTTTTCAGGTTAGAATACGCCATTCACAGTGTCTGGAGAAAACCATGTTAGAGTTGTTGAAAAGTCTGGTATTCGCCGTGATCATGGTACCCGTAGTGATGGCCATCATCCTCGGCGCCATCTACGGCCTGGGTGAAGTGTTCAACGTCTTTTCGAACATCGGTCACAAAGACCAGCCTAAAAAGCAGCATTAATTCCTCCCAAAACGCCCGGCCAGTCCGGGCGTTTTGCTCTCAAGTTTCTGCCTCTCCCGCCGATAGTAGTTTCAGAATCAGCTTTGTTTACCCCTTAAACGGTACGATTTAACGCTAGGTTATCCCTGCAGTTATCGTTATATTTGTCTGTATATAACGACACTCACAGGAGCTACAAATGGCACGTACATGGTTACGCCTTTTCGCAGGGGCAACACTGACACTTACCGTCGCCGGGCAGGTACTGGCTGACGAAGGGAAAATCACGGTCTTTGCGGCGGCGTCGCTGACCAACGCGATGCAGGACATTGCGGCGCAGTATAAAAAAGAGAAAAACGTCGATGTGGTTTCGTCGTTCGCTTCGTCTTCAACGCTGGCTCGCCAGATCGAAGCCGGTGCGCCTGCGGATCTGTTTATTTCTGCCGATCAGAAATGGATGGATTACGCGGTGGAGAAAAAATCGATCGATACGGCCACCCGTAAAACCCTGCTGGGTAACAGCCTGGTGGTGGTCGCGCCAAAAGCCAGCGCGCAGGGCGAGTTCACCATCAACAAAGAGACTAACTGGACCAGCCTGCTGAAAGACGGGCGTCTGGCGGTGGGCGATCCGGACCACGTTCCGGCAGGCATCTACGCGAAAGAAGCGCTGCAAAAACTGGGTGCGTGGGATACATTATCCCCGAAACTGGCTCCGGCTGAAGATGTGCGCGGCGCCCTGGCGCTGGTGGAGCGCAACGAAGCGCCGCTGGGGATTGTCTACGGTTCCGATGCGGTTGCCGGTAAAGGTGTGAAAGTGGTTGGGACCTTCCCGGAAGATTCGCACAAGAAAGTGGAATACCCGATCGCTATTGTTGATGGACATAAAAATGCGACGGTCAGCGCCTTTTACGACTATCTGAAAGGGCCTGAAGCGTCTGCCATCTTTAAACGTTACGGATTTACGACTCACTAATGATATTGACTGATCCTGAATGGCAGGCCGTGCTGCTGAGCCTTAAAGTCTCTTCCCTGGCAGTTGCCTTTAGTTTGCCCTTTGGGATCTTTTTTGCCTGGCTGCTGGTTCGCTGCCAGTTTCCGGGCAAAGCCCTGCTCGACAGTGTGCTTCATCTCCCTCTCGTGTTGCCGCCGGTGGTGGTTGGGTATTTATTGCTGATCGCGATGGGGCGACGCGGTTTTATCGGCCAGTGGCTGTATGACTGGTTCGGCCTGACGTTTGCGTTTAGCTGGCGCGGCGCGGTTCTGGCGGCGGCAGTGATGTCTTTCCCGCTGATGGTGCGTGCGATACGCCTGGCGCTGGAAGGGGTGGACATCAAGCTGGAGCAGGCGGCGCGTACTCTCGGTGCCGGGCGCTGGCGGGTGTTTTTCACCATTACGCTGCCCCTTACGTTGCCGGGAATTATCGTCGGTACGGTACTGGCGTTTGCCCGTTCTCTGGGTGAATTCGGCGCGACCATTACTTTTGTTTCAAACATCCCCGGCGAAACGCGGACCATTCCGTCGGCGATGTACACCCTGATTCAAACGCCGGGCGGGGAAGGGGCTGCCGCACGGCTGTGCATTATCTCCATTGTGCTGGCGCTGGTGTCGCTGCTGATTTCTGAATGGCTGGCGCGTCTGAGCCGCGAGCGGATGGGGAAATAATCATGCTGGAACTCAACTTTACTCAAACGCTCGGCAACCACTGTCTGGTGCTCAACGAAACGCTGCCCGCCAGCGGAATTACCGCCGTCTTTGGCGTTTCGGGCGCGGGAAAAACCTCGCTGATTAATGCCATCAGCGGGCTGACGCGCCCGCAAACCGGGCGGATCGCGCTGAACAATCGCGTGCTTCACGACGCGGAAAATAAGATCTACCTGGCCCCTGAAAAACGGCGCATCGGCTATGTGTTCCAGGACGCGCGCCTGTTTCCGCACTATAAAGTGCGCGGCAATCTGCGCTACGGCATGGCGAAAAGCATGGCCGGTCAGTTTGATAATCTGGTCACGCTGCTGGGCATTGAATCGCTGCTGGACCGGCTCCCGTCGTCGCTCTCCGGCGGTGAAAAACAGCGTGTGGCGATTGGTCGCGCGCTGTTAACCGCACCGGAACTCCTGCTGCTGGATGAGCCGCTGGCGTCGCTCGATCTGCCGCGTAAGCGCGAGTTGTTGCCTTATCTGCAACGCCTGGCGCGGGAAATTAACATTCCGATGCTCTACGTCAGCCACTCGCTGGACGAGATTCTGCATCTGGCGGACAACGTGCTGGTGCTGGAAAACGGCAGCGTGAAAGCCTTTGGGCCGCTGGAAGAGGTGTGGGGCAGCAGCGTGATGTATCCGTGGCTGCCGAAAGAGCAGCAGAGCAGCATCCTGAAGGTCAGCGTGCTGGAGCACCATCCGCACTACGCCATGACGGCGCTGGCGCTGGGCGATCAGCATCTGTGGGTCAATAAGATCGACAAGCCGCTGCAATCCGCGTTGCGTATTCGCATTCAGGCGTCGGATGTTTCTCTGGTACTTCAGCCGCCGTTGCAGACCAGTATTCGTAATATTTTGCGCGCGAAAGTGGCCCAGTGTGTGGATGATAACGGCCAGGTGGAAGTACAGCTGGAAGTGGGCAGCAGAAAGCTATGGGCGCGCATCAGCCCGTGGGCCAGGGATGAGCTTGGCATCAAACCTGGCCTGTGGCTTTACGCGCAGATCAAGAGTGTCTCGATCACCGCCTGATCACAGCAGATGGGTGTAAATGTACTGCGCGATGCTGTCGGTGGTGTTGTCGCCAATGACCACGTTGGCACGCGCTTTCACGGCATCGTCGGCATTGCCCATCGCCACGCCAGTGCCGGCAGCCTCCAGCATGCTGATGTCGTTGTAGTTATCCCCGAAAGCGATCACGTCTTTCATCGACCCGCCCTGAGATTCAACAAACTGCGTCAGGCGTTTGCCTTTGCTGTTGCCTTTACGCGCGATATCCACCTGATCGTGCCAGGACCATTCGCACTCCAGACCCAGCGTCTGCTCAACATGTTTCGCGAACGCGTTCAGCTTGTTCGTATCTTCGTCCGTCAGGGCAAATTTCCAGATAGCATCGACGTCGGCGGCCGCCTGGCGTAAAGATGACACCTGCGTAAAGACCGGACGCTGGGCCTCGGGCAGTGACAGCGCCCAGTTGCTGGTACGGATGACATGCCCGGTCGGGCGCTCATAGACCATGGCGTTATCCACGTACATCAGGCCGTGAATGGCGTGCTCATCCAGCAGATCAATCAGTTGTAACGCCTCAGTCACCGGCAGCGGATCGGACTCAAGAACCTTTTTTGCATGATAATCATACAAATAAGTGCCATTACAACAAATTGCAGGTGTATCTAACGCCAGTGCCTGATAAAAAGGATGAATGGCAACGTGATGTCGACCGGTAACAATCAGGAGTTGATATCCCGCTTCCTGAGCACGTTTCAGTGCTTCGAGCGAAGAGGGGAGCAGGGTTTTTTGCGGGGTTAACAGCGTACCGTCTAAATCCAGAGCAATCACACGCGAGGTCATTTGTTCTTCCGGGTTAATGTTGAATTATGGTCTTAGGGGATGGTACACCGAGAGGCGTGACCCACAAAATGCCAGGCTAAAATTCAGCATTCACCGTTAAAAAGTTAATCACTTTCACGCGCAGTGAGGAGAGGAGTATTCATGAAACAAACCGTTTATACCGCCAGTCCTGAGAGCCAGCAGATCCACGTCTGGCGTTTGAATGCGGAAGGCTCGCTCACGCTGGTGCAGGTTGTTGATGTGCCGGGACAGGTGCAACCGATGGTTGTCAGCCCGGATAAACGTTTTCTGTACGTAGGCGTGCGTCCTGAGTTTCGCGTGCTGGCCTACCGCATTGCACCGGACGATGGTGCCCTGACCTATACCGCCGAAGCGCCGCTCCCGGGCAGCCCGACGCACATCTCGACCGATCGCAAAGGCCAGTTCATCTTCAGCGGTTCTTACAATGCGGGCTGCGTGAGCGTCACGCGTCTGGAAGATGGCCTTCCGCGCGACACCGTGGAAGTGGTTGAAGGGCTGGAAGGCTGCCACTCGGCCAATATCTCTCCGGACAACCGCACGCTGTGGGTTCCGGCGCTGAAACAGGATCGAATCTGCCTGTTTACCTTGAGCGACGACGGCCATCTGGCTGCGCAGACTCCGGCGGAAATCACCACCGTTGAGGGCGCAGGCCCGCGCCACATGGTGTTCCACCCGAATCAGCAGTACGCCTATGTGGTGAATGAGCTAAACAGCTCTGTTGACGTGTGGGCACTGAACGATCCGAACGGCAAGATTGAACGCGTTCAGACCCTGGACATGATGCCGTCAGACTTTACCGACACCCGCTGGGCGGCGGATATTCACATCACCCCGGATGGTCGTCATCTGTACGCCTGCGACCGTACTTCAAGCCTGATTACCATTTTCAGTATCTCTGAAGATGGCAGCGTGCTGGCAATCGAAGGCTTCCAGCCAACCGAAACCCAGCCGCGCGGCTTTAATATTGATAACAGCGGTAAATTCCTGGTGGCGGCGGGGCAGAAATCCCACCACATCGCGCTGTATGAAATCAAAGGCGAGCAGGGCCTGCTGGAAGAGAAAGGCCGCTATGCCGTAGGCCAGGGCCCAATGTGGGTGGTGGTAAACGCGCACTAAGCGGCGTGAAACAAAAAACCTCGCATTTGCGAGGTTTTTTTATGCCCGGCGTTCGGGATTACTGCTTCGGCTCTGCAACCACTTTGCTGCCCAGACCGCGGTTGTTGTATTCCCACATGCGGTTGAAGTTAGCGTCGTTCAGGTTGCGCTGCACGTTTCCTTTATCATCCATCGCGCCGGTGTTACCGGAGTAAGGACGTTTGGAGATTGCCGCGTCGGCCCATGGTTTTGCCATGTTAAAGCCTTCGTTAATGACGCTGTCGCGGATCACGACCTGACCGTTGGTGGCAGAGTCGATGTCCAGCGAACGTCCCAGCTGCGCCACGCCGTCACCGGCTGCGGTAAAGCGGCTGTTAACGGCCAGGAAGCCGTAGAACATGTTGGACAGCGTTGCGGGTGCAAACACGTAACCTTCCTGCTGAGTACGGGAGTTCACCACGCGGAATTCGGTGTTATCAAACACCACTGCGCCGCGACCGGAGACGATATCCACATCACCTTCGATATAGCTGTTGGTCACCTGAGTACGGGTCAGACGGTTATTCTGCAGGGTGTTCTGCACACCGCTGTTGGTCACGAAGAAGGTGTTCTGACGACCCAGAATATTCACGTTGTTGATCTGAACTTTGTCGCCGTCAGTACGCAGCGCCACAGCCTGATGGTTACCCGCATCCACGCTGTCACCCAGGGTGTTCTGAATGGTCAGGTTCTGCAGTTGCAGGCCGTTGTTCTGCGACCAGAACACCGCCGAGCACATCATGCCGATAGTGGCGCTCTGCTTGCTCTGGCAGCTATCGAACATATACCACGCTGGTTTGCCCGGCATATATTTACCGGCCGGGTTCACCAGGTGACGCCAGGTGTTGCGGTCGATTTCAGAGTCGATCGCCAGACCGATTTTCACGTCAATCGCTTTATCACCGGTACCGTAAATCGTAATGCTGCCCGGTGCGGCGGGAACGTAGACCGTCCCTTCGTACTCGCCTGGCAGAATTGCGATGTACTGGCGTGATGCGCTGTGTTTCGTGATGGCAGCGTCAACGGCAGCCTGAATGCTGGTGTGCGTCACGCCCTGCGTGCCTGCCGGGCCAACCACGAAGTTAGGCTGCGCAGGAACGTTAATAGAAGAAGGCGTCCACGGTGCCGCGTTCGGGTCCATGGCAGTGTAATAATGTGCAGCGGTGAAGTTCTTCGCTTCGCCAGCAGACAGAATTGGGCGAGATGCCGTGCCTGGTGCGGCCTGCTCAGAGGGCAGCTGGTCAGGTGGCGTTGAGCTGCACGCTGACAGTGTCACGCCAAAGGCGAGTGCCAACGCCAGACGAGAAATCCTGGAAATGTTCAAGGGAAAGCTCCTTGCTTCGCGAGTCTTAACGGGATGATCGAAATAGCCTGCTTTTTTATACTAAGTTGAGCGAAACGGGAAGATGAAATACGAAAAAGTTGCATATTTCACCCGCGCCCGGCGGGGAAGTCGTCACAAATAAATAACAATTTCCGTAAAGCCGGTTGACACGGGCAAACGAATGAAAATAAATGTCTATACAACCCATGACAAGCGGAAGTCCTATGCATCAGCTTCATCCCGACGATCTTATCTGGCGTAACGCACGACTGGCGACCATGAACCCTGATGAACCCGCACCTTACGGCCTGCGTGACAACGCGGCTCTGGTGGTGCGCGGCGAGAGGATTGTGGCGATTATCCCTGAAACGGAGGTCCCAGCCACGCATGCTCATCAGGTCGATCTCGGGGGACGACTGGTCACGCCCGGTCTGATCGATTGTCACACCCATCTGGTGTTCGGTGGCGATCGCGCCGCAGAGTGGGAACAGCGTCTGAACGGCGTCTCTTATCAGACCATCAGCGCTCAGGGCGGCGGAATCAATGCGACCGTGGCTGCCACCCGCGAAAGCGATGAACCCTCATTACTGAAGCGGGCAGAACAGCGCCTGCATCGGCTGATGCAGGAAGGCGTCACCACCCTTGAGATCAAGTCAGGTTATGGCCTGAATGCGCAGACCGAAGAGAAAATGCTGCGCGTCGCCCAGACTCTGGCGCAAAGCCATCGGGTTGAAATCAGCCCAACGCTGCTCGCCGCTCACGCCGTACCCAAGGAGTACCGTCAGGATCCGGACGCTTATCTGACGCAGGTTTGCGAGCAGATCATGCCAACTCTCTGGCACGAAGGGCTGTTTGAAGCGGTGGACGTATTTTGCGAAAACGTCGGCTTCACGCTGTCGCAAACCGAACGGGTATTTCAAGCGGCCGCCGCGCTGGGCATTCCCGTCAAAGGCCATGTCGAACAGCTTTCCAGGCTGGGGGGCGCCGCATTAGTGAGCCGCTACCACGGCTGGTCCGCCGATCATATTGAGTATCTCGATGACGCGGGGGTCAACGCGATGGCGCACAGCGACACGGTCGCAGTGCTGCTACCCGGCGCGTTTTACTTCTTACAGGAACGTCAGCGTCCGCCTGTCGATCAGCTGCGTAAACAGGGCGTGCCGATGGCTGTCGCCACGGACTACAACCCCGGCACCAGCCCGTTTGCCAGCCTGCATCTGGCGATGAACATGGCCTGCGTGCAGTTTGGTTTAACGCCGGAAGAAGCATGGGCAGGCGTGACGCGTCACGCGGCACAGGCGCTGGGTCGGGGGGCCACCCACGGTCAGCTCAAGGCCGGTTTTGTCGCTGATTTCGTCATCTGGGATGCCGAGCGGCCGGTGGAAATGGTCTACGAGCCGGGGCGTAATCCGCTCTATCAGCGTGTGTTTCGAGGGAAAATATCATGACACTGTGGCGGCCAACGCCCGCTGATCTCTGGCAGGGGCGCGATGACAGCAGCGAAGCCAGCAACGCGCTGCGAATTTTTCAGACTATCGCCCAGACCGATCGTTTTGCGCCCCAAAGTTCAGGCATTGCGCTGTTAGGTTTCGAGTGTGATGCAGGCGTGCGGCGCAACCATGGGCGGACCGGTGCCGCGCAGGCGCCCGACGTATTGCGCAAAGCGCTGGCAAACATGGCCAGCCACAGCGGGCACGACACGCTGATCGATATGGGTACCATCGCCGTTGCGGGCGATCGGCTCGAAGATGCTCAGCGCGCGCTGAGTGATGCGGTGCTGGCCTGCCAACAGTCGGGTATGCGCACGCTGGTGTTTGGCGGCGGCCACGAAACGGCTTGGGCCCACGGTCGCGGAGTGCTGGATGCCTTTCCTCACGAACGCGTTGCGATTATCAATCTCGACGCGCACCTTGATCTCCGCAAGGCCGACCACGCCACATCAGGCACGCCGTTCCGCCAGCTCGCGCAGTATTGCGAGGCGCAGAACCGCGAATTTCAGTACGCCTGTCTGGGCGTCAGCCGGGCGGCGAATACGCAGGCGCTGTGGGACGAAGCGGCCCGCCTCAACGTGACGCTGGTGGAAGATCTCGATTTTCACCGGGAGGCGTTACCGGTGCTGGAAAGCGTCCTGGCGCAGGCCGACCGCGTCTATCTGACCATCGATCTCGACGTACTGCCTGCCGGTGAAATGCCTGCCGTCTCAGCCCCGGCGGCGCTCGGCGTGTCGGCCCTGGATATAATGCCGGTGATTGGCGAAATCTGTCGCAGCGGAAAACTGCAGGCAGTAGATTTGGTCGAGTTTAATCCGGTTTACGATCGCGACGGACAGGGCGCGCGGCTCGCGGCGCGTCTGGCCTGGCAAATTGCTCACTGGTGGGCATAAATCATTTTAAGGAGTAACAATGTTTTCACGCTCACCGAATCCGCCTTCCGGCGCGCCAGCCCCTTTCTACGAAAAGGTAAAACAGGCCATCAGCGAGAAGATCGCCACCGGCGTCTGGCAGCCGCACGACCGTATCCCTTCCGAGGCCGAACTGGTGGCGCAGTTTGGTTTCAGCCGTATGACCATCAACCGCGCACTGCGTGAACTCACGGATGAAGGGCTGCTGGTGCGTTTGCAGGGGGTGGGAACGTTCGTCGCCGAGCCGAAAGGGCAGTCGGCGCTGTTTGAAATCCGCAGCATTGCCGACGAGATCGCCTCGCGCAATCATCAGCACCACTGTGAAGTGCTGGTGCTTGAGGAGACACAGGCCAGTGCCGAGCAGGCGGTTGAGCTGAATGTCAAAGAGGGGGCGCGGATTTTCCACTCGGTGATGGTGCATTTCGAGAACGACGTTCCGGTGCAAATCGAGGATCGCTGCGTCAACGCCGAACGGGTGCCCGATTATCTTCAGCAGGATTATACCCAGACCACGCCCCACGCCTGGCTGTCGCAGGTCGCTCCGCTTACCGAGGGCGAACACATTGTCGAAGCGGTGCGTGCCACCCCGCAGGAGTGCGAAAGACTGCGCATTAAAGAGCACGACCCGTGCCTGCTGATCCGCCGCCGCACCTGGTCTTCCGGGCAGATTGTCTCGCACGCCAGACTGTTATTCCCCGGTTCCCGTTACCGGTTACAAGGCCACTTTATGTCATAGGTTTTCAAAGCGTGATAGCTAACACAATATAACAAAATTGTATCTTTATTGTTAAATCTGACCTTGTGCGTGGTTGTCTATACAAGTATATCTGTTTGTATCTTTCATCCCGTATGAGGACCACACAATGTCGTCAGGTAAATACCGTCAGCAGGATGTCCGCGCCCCGCGCGGCACCACGCTCACCGCCAAAAGCTGGCTCACCGAAGCGCCGCTGCGCATGTTGATGAACAACCTCGATCCCGACGTCGCCGAAAACCCTCACGAGCTGGTGGTGTACGGCGGCATCGGTCGTGCGGCGCGTAACTGGGAATGCTACGACGCCATTGTGGACGCGCTCACCAACCTCGAAATCGACGAAACCCTGCTGGTGCAATCCGGTAAACCGGTCGGGGTGTTCAAAACCCATAAGAATGCGCCACGGGTGCTGATTGCCAACTCAAACCTTGTTCCGCACTGGGCAACCTGGGAACACTTTAATGAGCTGGACGCCAAGGGGCTGGCGATGTACGGCCAGATGACTGCGGGCAGTTGGATCTACATTGGTAGCCAGGGCATCGTGCAGGGCACCTACGAAACCTTCGTCGAAGCCGGACGCCAGCACTATAACGGCTCCCTGAAAGGGCGCTGGGTACTGACCGCCGGACTGGGCGGCATGGGCGGCGCACAGCCGCTGGCAGCAACACTGGCGGGCGCCTGCTCCCTGAACATCGAATGTCAGCAGAGCCGCATCGATTTCCGCCTGCGCACCCGCTATGTCGATGAGCAGGCCGACAATCTCGATGACGCGCTGGCGCGCATTCAGAAATACACCGCCGAAGGCAAAACCGTGTCGATTGCTCTGTGCGGCAACGCGGCGGAGGTCGTTCCGGAACTGGTGGCGCGCGGCGTGCGCCCGGACCTGGTCACCGACCAGACCAGCGCCCACGATCCCCTCCACGGCTACCTGCCAAAAGGCTGGAGCTGGGAAGAGTACCAGCAAAAATCCCAAACCGACCCGGAAGGGACGGTGCTGGCCGCCAAACGCTCGATGGCTGAGCATGTGTCGGCGATGCTGGCGTTCAGCAAAATGGGCGTACCGACCTTCGACTACGGCAACAATATTCGCCAGATGGCGAAAGAGATGGGCGTGGAAAACGCGTTCGACTTCCCTGGTTTTGTCCCGGCCTATATCCGTCCGCTGTTCTGTCGCGGCATTGGCCCGTTCCGCTGGGTAGCGCTCTCGGGCGACCCGGAAGATATCTACAAAACTGACGCCAAAGTGAAAGCCATCGTCGCCGACGACGCGCACCTGCACCACTGGCTGGACATGGCGCGTGAACGCATCAACTTCCAGGGGCTGCCCGCGCGTATCTGCTGGGTGGGGCTGGAGTGGCGCCAAAAACTCGGCCTGGCCTTTAACGAAATGGTGCGCAGCGGCGAAGTCTCCGCGCCGATTGTGATTGGTCGAGACCACCTGGATTCCGGCTCAGTTGCCAGCCCAAACCGCGAAACCGAAGCCATGCAGGACGGCTCTGACGCGGTCTCTGACTGGCCGTTACTCAACGCCCTGCTGAATACCGCCAGCGGCGCGACCTGGGTTTCGCTACACCACGGCGGCGGCGTCGGGATGGGCTTCTCCCAACATGCGGGCATGGTGATTGTCTGCGACGGTACCGACGAAGCTGCCGCCCGCATCGCCCGCGTACTGCATAACGACCCGGCGACAGGCGTCATGCGCCATGCCGACGCGGGCTACGACATCGCGATTGACTGTGCGAAAGAGCAGGGGCTGAACCTGCCGATGGTCGCCGCCACACAAGGAAAACACTGATGAATGCACTGACTATTACGCCCGGCGCGCTGACCTTCGCTCACCTGCGCAGTGCCTGGCGCCACCCGGTTACGCTGACCCTGGATGAAAACGCCCATCAGGCGATCAACGACAGCGTCGCCTGCGTGGAAGCCATCGTCGCCGAAGATCGCACGGCCTATGGCATCAACACCGGTTTCGGCCTGCTGGCGCAGACGCGCATCGCCACGCACGATCTGGAAAACTTACAGCGCTCGCTGGTGCTGTCCCACGCGGCGGGGGTCGGCGAACCGCTGGATGACGAGATCGTCCGACTGATGATGGTGCTGAAAATTAACAGCCTGGCGCGCGGTTTCTCCGGTATCCGCCTGAGCGTGATTCAGGCGCTAATCGCTCTGGTCAACGCGCAGGTCTATCCGTGGATCCCGGCCAAAGGCTCGGTGGGCGCCTCGGGCGATCTGGCGCCGCTGGCGCACATGTCGTTGCTGCTCCTCGGCGAAGGCAAAGCACGCTGGCAGGGGCAATGGCTGCCCGCCAAAGAGGCGCTGCAAAAAGCCGGATTAACGCCAATTACTCTGGCGGCGAAAGAGGGGCTGGCCCTGCTGAACGGCACCCAGGCTTCCACAGCGTTCGCCCTGCGCGGTCTGTTCGAAGCTGAAGACCTGTTTGCCTCGGCAGTGGTGTGCGGTGCGCTGACCACGGAAGCCGTGCTCGGTTCGCGTCGTCCGTTTGATGCCCGTATCCATGAGGTGCGCGGCCAGCGCGGGCAAATTGATGCGGCGGCGATGTACCGTCATCTGCTGACCGACACCAGCGCAATTGCGGATTCGCACCATAACTGCGACAAAGTGCAGGACCCGTACTCCCTGCGCTGTCAGCCGCAGGTGATGGGCGCGTGTCTGACGCAAATTCGTCAGGCCGCCGACGTGCTGCTGGTGGAAGCGAACGCGGTTTCCGATAACCCTCTGGTGTTCGCCGAGCAGAATGATGTAGTGTCGGGCGGAAACTTCCACGCGGAGCCGGTGGCGATGGCTGCCGATAATCTGGCGCTGGCGATTGCCGAAATAGGTTCGCTCTCTGAGCGTCGTATCGCGCTGATGATGGATAAACACATGTCGCAACTGCCGCCATTCCTGGTGCGCAACGGCGGCGTAAATTCCGGGTTTATGATTGCGCAGGTGACGGCGGCGGCGCTGGCGAGCGAGAACAAAGCGCTGTCCCATCCGCACAGCGTGGACAGCCTGCCGACCTCTGCCAACCAGGAAGACCATGTCTCTATGGCGCCGGCGGCCGGGCGTCGTCTGTGGGAGATGGCCTACAATACGCGCGGCGTGATCGCGGTCGAGTGGCTTGCGGCGGTGCAGGGGATCGACCTGCGCGAAGGGCTGAAATCTAGTCCCCTGCTGGAGCAGGCGCGCCAGACGTTGCGAGAACACGTCACGCACTACGACGACGACCGTTTCTTTGCGCCGGATATTGATAAGGCGATGGAATTACTGAATGCGGGGAGCCTGGTGACGTTATTACCCGCGGTGCTGTAAAGCACAGCCCGGCAGCGCTGCGCTTGCCGGGTCTGTAAAACGACGTTTTCGTGATGAATGAACCGTACAGGCCGGGTGAGGCGACGCCGCCGCCCGGCTTTTTTACGAATACATCGCC
Organism: Lelliottia sp. WB101; assembly: GCF_003051885.1. Taxonomy (NCBI): domain Bacteria; kingdom Pseudomonadati; phylum Pseudomonadota; class Gammaproteobacteria; order Enterobacterales; family Enterobacteriaceae; genus Lelliottia; species Lelliottia sp. WB101. Next base: position 4,115,276 of record NZ_CP028520.1, on the reverse strand, counting down.
GTAATCGACGCACTTCCCAGCGTGTGAAAATGCACGTTAAAGCCAACCATTGCGCCGCTCGCGCCTTCATCGACATCGATCTTCTCAACGTCCAGGGCATGAACGGTGAAAATATACCGGTGCGTCTCACCTTTTGGCGGCGCCGCGCCGCCATATCCCGCTTTGCCGAAATCGGTGCGGGTCTGAATGGCCCCTTCCGGCAATGCCGTTAAATCAGAGCCGGAGCCCTGCGGCAGCACGCGCGTGTCGGCGGGCAGGTTTGCGACAATCCAGTGCCACCAGCCGGAGCCGGTTGGCGCATCCGGGTCGTAGCAGGTGACGACAAAACTCTTCGTCCCCGGCGGAACATCATCCCAGGCCAGGTGCGGCGAAATATTATCGCCCTGATAACCCATGCCGTTAAACACGTGACGCTCGGGTAATTTTTCACCGTCGCGCAGATCCTGACTGATTATCTTCATGCGATTTCTCCGTACGTAGCCATGCAAAAAGTGTACTGCATAAAACAGCATACCGAAGCTAACGCGTTGGGTTAAATCGCAAAATGTGCGGGAATGTTAACAGCCTCATTCACCGCGCGGGTCAGCTTCTGCAGTTGCTCTGGGGTGATGATGTACGGCGGCATCAGGTAGATCAATTTACCGAACGGTCGCACCCACACGCCACGATCGACGAAGAAACGCTGCAATGCCGCCATGTTCACCGGATGGCGCGTTTCGACCACGCCAATTGCGCCCAGCACCCGCACGTCGGCCACGAACTCTGACTGCGCCGCGCTCGCCAGTTCACGCGTGAGTTGGGATTCAATCGCCGCAACCTGCGTCTGCCATTCGCCGCTTTCCAGAATAGCCAGACTTTCACTGGCGACCGTGCAGGCCAGCGGATTGCCCATAAACGTCGGGCCGTGCATAAAGCAGCCGGCTTCGCCGTCGCTGATGGTGTCGGCTACGTGACGGGTCGTGAGCGTTGCGGAGAGGGTCATGGTGCCGCCCGTCAGGGCTTTACCGAGGCACAAAATATCCGGGGCGATGTTCGCATGGTCGCAGGCAAAGAGCTTGCCGGTGCGGCCAAATCCAGTGGCGATTTCGTCGGCAATCAGCAGGATACCCTCCCGATCGCACATCTTTCGGATGCGTTTCAGCCACTCGGGATGATACATGCGCATTCCCCCCGCGCCCTGAACGACAGGCTCAAGGATCACGGCGGCAATCTCGTGGCGATGGGCGGCCATCAGACGGGCAAATCCGACCATATCCATTTCGTTCCACTCGCCGCCAAAACGGCTTTGCGGCGCCGGGGCGAACAGGTTTTCCGGCAGATAACCCTGCCACAGGCTGTGCATCGAGTTATCGGGATCGCAGACCGACATCGCGCCGAAGGTGTCGCCGTGATAGCCGTTGCGGAAAGTGAGGAAACGCTGGCGCGCCTCGCCTTTCGCCTGCCAGTACTGCAGCGCCATTTTCATCGCCACTTCCACCGCCACCGAACCGGAATCGGCGAGGAAAACGCATTCCAGCGCGTCCGGAGTCATGGAGACCAGCCGACGACACAACTCAATCGCCGGCTGATGGGTGATCCCGCCAAACATCACGTGGGACATCTGGTCAATTTGCGTTTTCATCGCCGCGTTCAGGCGCGGATGGTTGTACCCGTGGATGGTTGCCCACCAGGAGGACATCCCGTCGACCAGCGTTTCGCCGGTGGCCAGATGCAGTTCACACCCGTGCGCCGAGGCGACCGGATAAACGGGCAGCGGGCGGGTCATGGAGGTGTAGGGGTGCCAGATATGTTGCTTGTCGAAGGCGAGATCGTCCGGGGTCATAATCGACTTGTAAACCATTTTGAAAAGTTTTAGGTTTACAAGTATAAACCGAACCCACAATGAACTGAACCCCTTTTTGGAGAAGCCCGATGGCTAACCCTGTACGTTGGACAATGTCGCAAGTCACCGAATTATTTAATAAACCTTTCCTCGAACTGATGTTCGAAGCCCAGCAAATCCACCGCCAGCACTTCGATCCGCGCCATGTGCAGGTCAGCACGCTGCTGTCGATCAAAACCGGTGCCTGCCCGGAAGACTGCAAATATTGCCCACAAAGTGCGCGCTACAAAACCGGGCTGGAGGCCGAGCGGCTGATGGAAGTGGAGCAGGTGCTCGACTCGGCACGCAAGGCGAAAAACGCCGGTTCGACCCGCTTCTGCATGGGAGCCGCGTGGAAAAACCCGCACGACCGTGACATGCCGTATCTGGAGCAGATGGTGCAGGGCGTGAAAGCGATGGGGCTGGAAGCTTGCATGACGCTCGGTACGCTTAACGAAACGCAGGCGCAGCGCCTGTCGGCGGCGGGTCTGGACTACTACAACCATAACCTCGATACCTCGCCGGAATTCTACGGCAATATCATCACCACCCGCACCTACCAGGAGCGTCTCGATACGCTCGACAAGGTGCGCGACGCGGGGATTAAAGTCTGCTCCGGGGGGATCGTCGGCCTGGGTGAAACGGTAAAAGATCGCGCCGGTCTGCTATTGCAGCTGGCGAATTTGCCGACGCCGCCGGAAAGCGTGCCGATCAACATGCTGGTGAAGGTCAAAGGCACGCCGATGGCCGATAACGACGACGTGGATGCGTTTGATTTTATCCGCACGATTGCCGTCGCGCGCATCATGATGCCGACCTCGTTTGTGCGCCTCTCCGCAGGCCGTGAGCAGATGAGCGAGCAGACTCAGGCGATGTGCTTTATGGCGGGCGCAAACTCAATTTTCTACGGCTGCAAACTGCTGACCACGCCAAACCCGGAAGAGGACAAAGATGTCCAGCTGTTCCGCAAACTGGGGCTGAATCCGCATCAGACCGAGGTGTTGACGGGGGATAACGAGCAGCAGCACCAGCTGGAACAGCAACTTTTCAACGCCGACACCGAACAGTTCTACAACGCGGCAGCCCTATGACCTGGCAACACCGCATCGACGCCGCGCTGGAGGAACGCCGCGCGGCGGACGCATTTCGCTCGCGCTTGGCGGTCGAAAGCGGCGGGCGTTTTCTGACCCGCGAAACGCGCCGGTTCTGCAACTTTTCGAGCAACGATTATCTCGGCCTGAGCCAGCATCCGGCGATCATTCGTGCCTGGCAGCAGGGTGCGGAAACCTGGGGCGTCGGCAGCGGCGGGTCGGGGCATGTGACAGGCTATACCACCGCGCATCAGGCGCTGGAAGAGGCCCTTGCCGACTGGCTCGGCTATCCCCGCGCGCTGCTGTTTATCTCCGGTTTTGCCGCCAATCAGGCGCTGATTGCGGCCCTGATGGGAAAAGAGGATCGGATTGTCGCCGACCGCCTGAGCCACGCCTCCCTGCTCGAAGCGGCCAGCCTCAGCCCGGCGCAGCTGCGCCGGTTTGCCCATAACGACGCCGCCCAGCTCAACGCGCTGCTGGCAAAATCCTGCGACGGGCAACAGCTGGTGGTGACGGAAGGGGTCTTCAGCATGGATGGCGATTGCGCTCCGCTGGGTGAACTCCATGCCGCGGCACGCCAGCACAACGCCTGGATGCTGGTGGACGATGCCCACGGCGTTGGTGTGCTGGGCGCGGAAGGGCGCGGAAGTGCTGCCAGCCAGGCTGTCAAACCGGAGCTGCTGATTGTGACCTTCGGCAAAGGGTTTGGCATCAGCGGTGCGGCGGTGTTATGCAGCGAATCCGTCGCGGATTACCTGCTGCAATTCGCCCGCCATCTGATCTACAGCACCAGTATGCCGCCTGCGCAGGCCGTGGCGCTGCTGGAGGCACTGAGGGTTGTCCGCAGCGCAGAGGGCGAGCAGCGGCGAAACACTCTGGCTGCGCACATCCAGCGCTTTAGGGCGGGCGTGCGCGAGCTACCCTGGCAGATGACCGATTCGCAAAGTGCCATCCAGCCGCTGATTGTGGGCGAGAACAGCCGTGCCTTGCATCTGGCGCAGCAGCTTCGCGAGCGTGGCATGTGGGTGACGGCGATCCGCCCGCCAACCGTTCCGGCGGGTACCGCGCGATTACGCCTGACCCTGACGGCCGCACACCACACGCAGGATATTGATGATTTACTGGAGGCGCTGCATGACGCAGGTTAACAAGCAGGCCATCGCCTCTGCTTTCGGGCGGGCGGCGCAAAGTTATTCCCGACACGACGACCTGCAGCGCCGGAGCGCCCAGGGGCTGAAAACGCTGCTCGGCGAGGGGCGTTTCCACGCCGTGCTGGATGCAGGCTGCGGGCCTGGCGCAAACAGCCGTCTCTGGCGCGAGGCGGGCAGCCATGTGACGGCCCTCGACCTCTCCCCGCAAATGCTGGAACAGGCGCGCTACCAGCAGGCGGCCGATGATTATCTGGTGGGGGATATCGAGTCTATTCCGCTGCCGGACGCACAGTTTGACCTGGTCTGGAGCCATCTGGCGGTGCAGTGGTGCGCCAGTCTGCCGCAGGCGTTGCGCGAGCTGTATCGGGTCACGCGTCCCGGCGGCACGGTCGCCTTCACGACGCTGCTCGATAACTCTCTGCCGGAGCTGAATCAGGCCTGGCGTGCGGTGGATGAACGGCCGCACGCCAACCGTTTTTTACCGGAGCAGGCGGTGAACGACGCCCTCGCCGGGTGGCGCTACAGGGCCACCACGGAGGTCGTTACCCTCTCTTTCAGCGATGCCCTGAGCGCGATGCGCTCGCTGAAAGGGATTGGCGCCACCCATCTGCACGACGGACGGGCGCGAAAACCGCTCACGCGCGGCGAGCTAACGCAACTTGAGCTGGCGTGGCCGCGTGTGCGCGGGGAATTCCCGCTCTCTTATCAACTCTTTCATGGGATTATCGAACGTGACTGAACGCTATTTTGTCACCGGAACCGACACTGAAGTCGGTAAAACCGTCGCCAGCTCGGCGCTGTTGCAGGCAGCGCGTTTGCAGGGATTCATCACCGCCGGGTACAAACCGGTGGCCTCAGGCAGCGAGATAACGCCGGAAGGCTTGCGCAACTCCGACGCGCTGGCGCTGCAACGCCACAGCACGCTTGCACTGCCGTATCAGGCGGTGAATCCGTACACCTTCGCCGAGCCAACTTCTCCGCACATCATCAGCGCCGACGAGCAGCGTCCGATTGCGTTTTCGGTTCTCTCTGCGGGCCTGCGCGCGCTGGAGCAGCAGGCGGAATGGGTGCTGGTCGAAGGGGCTGGCGGCTGGTTTACGCCGCTCTCGGCGCATCAGACGTTTGCTGACTGGGTGCAGGAAGAACAGCTGCCGGTGATCCTGGTCGTGGGCGTTAAGCTTGGCTGTATCAACCACGCGATGCTCACCGCGCAAGCGATTCAGCAGGCCGGTTTACGCTTCGCAGGCTGGATCGCCAACGACGTGGTGGCCCCAGGTAAACGTCATCAGGAGTATCTTGCGACGCTGAAAAACGTGCTTTCTGCGCCGTTCCTCGGGGAGATCCCCTGGCTTGCTGAGGGCGCAGAGCAGGCCGAGACCGGGCAGTATCTCGATCTCAGCGTCTTGCATCCAGCGACATCCAGTGGGCGATAAGCTCATCATCCAGCTCGTTAACGTGGCCCTGAGCCACGTTACGCCCGCGATAGAGCACGCAAAAACGATCGGCCACCCGGCGAATAAACGACAGCTGCTGTTCCGCTAACAGCACCGTCATTCCCAGCTCCCGACTCAACCGCATCAGCAGCTGCCCAAGCCGGATGGCAAAGGTGCCTCCCGTGCCGTGCAGCGGCTCGTCCAGAATCAGCAGGCGAGGGCGGCAAATCAGCGCATTGGCCAGCGCCAGCTGGTACTGCTCGTCGGGTGACATCCCCGTCGCTCTGGCGTGACGCAGCGGCCAGAGCTGGGGAAACAGCTCGTAAATATCACTGCTCGCCGCCGCATCGGGCGCACCTTTGGCGCGCATGGCCACGTGCAGATTCTCCTCAACGGTGAGCTGCGAGAAAATACGCCGGTCCTGTGAGACATAGCCAATGCCCGGCATCGCGCACTGCTCAGGTGCAGCGCTGCTCAAATTGCACGGTGGCGCGCCCGCTTCATGCCAGATGATGGTGCCGCTCTCGATGGGCAACTGGCCGGTGATGCAGTTGATAAGCGTGGTTTTCCCCATACCCGGCAGCCCGATAACGCCTGTACACATCCCTGGCGGCAAATCCAGATCGACATTCCACAGCGTGTGCTGACTTCCATAGAACTGATTAACGGCGCGCAGACTTAGCATATTTCACTCCTTAAAACGCATGAGGGATGAGACGTCTCAGGATAATCTGCAAAACCCTTGCCATAACCGATGGCGTGGTTCGATATGCTGCACTTTTCAGATTTGGCTCACAGCCGTGAAAAGGGCGGGCTGTGCACAGAATGACGGAAATGTGATTAAGATCTCGCCAGTCGGTTATGCGCGGTGGGGCTGAATATCATCAAAAAAGAGCTATAAATATTTTTTACGGACATGCCCTTGGGAAAAACCGGGAATTTGCGGAGTCGCGGTCTGTACGGGCTGGAAGCACTTATCCACTATTCCTGTGGATAACCATGTGCATTAGAGTTAGAAAACCTGAGGCAAGCGAGAGAAGACGCGGCCTGCGCATGAATTGATGCGAAACGCGGCTTTAAGAAATATCTTCTATGAATTAACGAGTTAGACAAAAGCAATCATCGTCATGAAAGTGTCACTGACTGCCATAAAACTATCATTACGTGGCTTGACAAATGTTAAAAATAGAAATGTTCTGGGGATAACCGAACATTGCTGGTGTTTTATCTCGTCACAGCCTAAATTTTGGCCCCTTTCGCGCTCATCAGGCTGATGCTAATCCAGATATCCTTACACGCCACTGGTTTTACATCCAGTATTTATTACTGGCAAATTTGCCAGCCGCGAGTAAAATTACTCACCTGCCGCTTTTTCCGTCATCAGGTTGTCGCCCATGAGTAAATTGTTCAAACTGAATTCTGCTTTCCGTCCGTCTGGCGATCAGCCGGATGCGATCCGTCGCCTGAAAGAGGGGCTGGAAGACGGGCTGGCGCACCAGACCCTGCTGGGTGTGACCGGTTCGGGCAAAACCTTTACCGTTGCCAACGTGATTGCGGATCTGCAGCGCCCGACGATGGTGCTGGCGCCTAACAAAACGCTGGCGGCGCAGCTGTATGGCGAGATGAAAGAGTTCTTCCCGGAAAACGCCGTTGAGTATTTCGTCTCCTACTACGATTACTACCAGCCGGAAGCCTACGTACCCAGCTCAGACACCTTTATCGAGAAGGATGCTTCGGTCAACGAACATATCGAACAGATGCGTCTGTCGGCGACGAAAGCGCTGCTTGAGCGTCGGGATGTGATCGTGGTGGCGTCGGTCTCCGCCATCTATGGTCTGGGCGACCCGGACCTTTACCTCAAGATGATGCTGCACCTGACCATCGGGATGATTATCGATCAGCGCGCGATTTTACGCCGTCTGGCGGAGCTGCAGTATGCCCGTAACGACCAGGCGTTCCAGCGCGGTACTTTCCGCGTGCGCGGCGAAGTGATCGACATCTTCCCGGCAGAATCCGACGATCTGGCCCTGCGCGTTGAGCTGTTTGACGAGGAGGTCGAGCGTCTGTCGCTGTTTGATCCCCTGACTGGCCACGTTGAGTCGGTGATTCAGCGTTTTACCATCTACCCGAAAACCCACTACGTCACCCCGCGCGAGCGTATCGTGCAGGCGATGGAAGAGATCAAAGTGGAGCTGGCGGACCGCCGTAAGGTGCTTCTGGCTAATAACAAACTGCTCGAAGAGCAGCGCCTGAGCCAGCGTACGCAGTTCGATTTAGAGATGATGAATGAGCTGGGTTACTGCTCGGGCATTGAAAACTACTCGCGTTATCTCTCCGGGCGTGGTCCTGGCGAGGCACCGCCGACCCTGTTCGATTATCTCCCGGCTGACGGTCTGCTGGTGGTGGACGAATCTCACGTCACCATTCCGCAGATCGGCGGCATGTATCGCGGTGACCGCGCGCGAAAAGAGACGCTGGTGGAGTACGGTTTCCGTCTGCCGTCGGCGCTCGATAACCGCCCGATGAAATTTGAAGAGTTCGAGGCGCTGGCCCCGCAAACGATTTATGTGTCGGCCACGCCGGGGAACTACGAGCTGGAGAAATCCGGTGATGAAGTTATCGATCAGGTGGTGCGTCCAACGGGCCTGCTGGACCCTATTATCGAAGTTCGCCCGGTGGGAACGCAGGTGGACGATCTGCTCTCAGAGATCCGCGCTCGCGCATCGGTTAATGAGCGTGTGCTGGTCACCACGCTGACCAAACGTATGGCGGAAGACTTGACCGAATATCTGGAAGAGCACGGAGAGCGCGTGCGCTATCTGCACTCGGATATCGATACCGTTGAGCGTATGGAGATCATTCGCGATTTACGTCTTGGCGAGTTTGACGTGCTGGTGGGGATCAACCTGTTGCGAGAAGGTCTCGACATGCCGGAAGTGTCGCTGGTGGCGATTCTGGATGCCGACAAAGAGGGCTTCCTGCGTTCTGAGCGCTCCCTGATTCAGACCATTGGCCGCGCGGCGCGTAACATCAACGGGAAAGCGATTCTGTACGGTGACAAAATTACGGCGTCGATGGCGAAAGCGATCGGCGAAACGGAACGTCGTCGTGAGAAACAGCAGCAGTACAACGAAGAGCATGGCATCACCCCACAGGGGCTGAACAAGAAAGTGGTGGATATTCTGGCGCTGGGTCAGGGGATTGCGAAAACCAAAGGCCGCGGAAAAGCGCGTCATCCGGTTGAGGCTGATGCGGTGGAAGTGCTGCTGACACCGAAAGCGCTGCAGCAGAAAATCCACGAGCTGGAAGGGCAGATGATGCAGCATGCGCAGAATCTGGAGTTTGAAGAGGCGGCGCAGCTTCGCGATCAGCTGCATAAACTGCGCGATCTGTTTATCGCGGCGTCGTAACTCGCATTGCCGGGCGGCATTGCGTCTGCCCGGCTAACCGTTCGGATGCGTTGTCGGCCCGGTTAGCGTAACGCCACCGGGCGCAGTTCGGTTATCCCAACGCCTGAATCGCTTTTTCCAGCGCCAGGCGCAGCAAATGCCGGTCGTGGCGATATTTAATATCACTCGCTTCCAGCTCGGTCTGCACTACCACACGACCTTCCATTCCCGAAACATCCACCTTCGGCCCTACAACCACACCGTCGATAATTTTTTTACCGACGTACTGCTCCATCAGATTGAGTTTATCGGCAAGTGAAAGGCTGGCGGCGGCAGGGCTAAGCTCTTTCCCCAGATTACCGATATACACCATCGGCGCGGGTGTTCTGCGCAGCGCCTGAGCCAGCTCTTTTACCAGCAGCAGCGGCATCAGGCTGGTGTAAAAACTGCCAGGGCCGATGAGGATCAGATCCGCCTCGCTGATAGCTTCCACCGCTTCGCGCGTGGCAGGAACAGTAGGGTAGGTCATCAGCTCTTTGGGTGGGACTACCAGCTGGTCAATATTGACCTCGCCGTAAACTTCATGCCCTTCCATGTCGATCGCCATCAAATCGACCGGTTGTTCCGACATAGGAATCAGGAAAGCATCCACTTTCAGCAGATTTCGGATTAAATTGATCGCCTCAAGCGGGCGTACGCTCAGGTGATCCAGCGCCTTTAACATCAGATTTCCGAGGTTATGCCCGGAAAGTTCCCCGTTACCGCCAAAACGATACTCAAACATCGCCGATGCGACGCTTTGTTCGGTAATTAACTGGTTAAGACAGTTACGCATATCGCCCCAGGCGATACCGCCTTCTGAACGACGAATACGACCTGTTGAGCCACCGTTATCGGTGGTGGTCACGATCCCGGTGAGCCTGGAGCCCAGCGAGGATAATGACGACATAACCCGCCCCAGCCCATGCCCTCCGCCGAGAGCGACCACACGGTCAAGATCCGCAAAAGTGCGATTGCGCATACAGATTCCTTATGACATTTGATCCGCGTAACAGTAACCCAACTACCCCTAAAAGACGATGCCCGACCCCTGTCAAAATGACGTATATCAATGCGAAATATTGATTTTTACGTATTCTGTAGTGAAAGTGCACGATCAGGTCGCTATATATATAATTATATAGCGAAATCGGCGAATGGCGAAAGCGCCATTTCCGCGCTACTATCGGCATAACCCACGTTTTCAAATTTGAAAACATACACTCTAGCCCTGGCGCCTGTGTCACACGATATGGCGCCCTGGCCGTGACGGAAACGTCACCAGGGTACAGAAAGAAATGACTGTGCCTCCCGTACTGGAAAGGTGTACATGGCTTCTCAACTCACAGATGCTTTCGCGCGTAAGTTTTTCTATTTACGTCTGTCGATTACCGATGTGTGCAATTTTCGTTGCACCTATTGCCTGCCAGACGGCTACAAGCCGGGCAGCGTCACCAATAACGGATTTCTTTCCGTCGAGGAAGTGCGCCGCGTCACGCGTGCGTTTTCTGAGCTTGGCACGGAAAAAGTCCGTCTCACGGGTGGCGAACCCTCTCTGCGTCGTGATTTTCCCGACATCATCGCCGCCATTCGTGAAAACGAGAGCATTCGCCAAATCGCCGTCACAACCAATGGCTATCGCTTGGCCCGCGATGTGGCCCAGTGGCGCGATGCGGGTCTCACGGCCATCAATGTTAGCGTCGACAGCCTAGATGCGCGCCAGTTTCACGCCATCACCGGGCAGGATAAGTTTCGCCAGGTGATGGAGGGGATCGATGCGGCGTTCGAAGCCGGTTTCGACAAAGTCAAAGTCAATACGGTGCTGATGCGCGATGTAAACCATCACCAGCTCGACACCTTCCTCGCGTGGGTCAAACCCCGCCGCATTCAACTGCGTTTTATTGAGCTGATGGAGACGGGCGAGGGCAGTGACCTGTTCCGTCGTCATCATATCTCCGGCATGGTGCTGCGCGATGCGCTGCTAAAACGCGGCTGGATCCACCAGATTCGTCAACGCAGCGACGGCCCGGCGCAGGTCTTTTGTCACCCGGATTATGAAGGGGAAATTGGGCTTATCATGCCCTATGAGAAAGACTTCTGCGCCACCTGTAACCGTCTGCGCGTCTCGTCTGTGGGTAAGCTGCATCTGTGCCTGTTCGGCGACGGCGGCGTGGATCTTCGCGATCTGCTGGAAGACGATGCGCAGCAGGAGGCCCTCGAAGCGCGCATTTCTGCTGCTCTGACGCATAAAAAACAGACCCATTTCCTGCATCAGGGCGACACCGGGATTACACAAAACCTGTCTTACATCGGCGGGTAATCGGCTTAAAAGGAACCAGAAAATGAGTCAGGTCAGCGCTGAATTTATTCCGACGCGTATTGCTATTCTTACCGTTTCTGAACGTCGTGGTGAGGAGGATGACACCTCCGGCCACTGGCTGCGCGACGCCGCCCACGAGGCGGGGCACAGCATCATTGATAAAGCGATAGTGAAAGAGAATCGCTACGCCATTCGCGCTCAGGTCTCCCAGTGGATCGCCAGCGCAGAGGTGCAGGTGGTATTGATCACCGGCGGCACCGGTTTTACCGCAGGCGATCAGGCGCCAGAAGCGCTGCTGCCGCTCTTCGACCGCGAAATCCAGGGCTTTGGCGAAGTGTTCCGGATGCTCTCCTTTGAGGAGATCGGTACGTCCACGCTGCAGTCGCGCGCCGTGGCCGGGATCGCCAACAATACCCTGATTTTCGCCATGCCAGGCTCCACCAAAGCCTGCCGCACCGCATGGGAGAACATCATCGCTCCGCAGCTGGATGCCCGCACTCGTCCGTGTAATTTTCATCCTCATTTGAAGAAATAAGCTATGTCGCAATTGACCCACATTAACGCCGCTGGCGAAGCGCATATGGTGGATGTTTCCGCCAAGGCCGAAACGGTGCGTGAAGCGCGCGCCGAGGCTTTCGTAACCATGTTGCCAGAAACCCTGGCGATGATTATCGACGGCAGCCACCACAAGGGTGACGTTTTCGCTACCGCGCGTATCGCCGGAATTCAGGCCGCGAAACGTACCTGGGATCTTATCCCGCTGTGTCACCCGCTGATGCTCAGCAAGGTTGAAGTGAGCCTGCAGGCTGAGCCGGAGCACAACCGCGTGCGTATCGAGACGTTGTGCCGTCTGACCGGCAAAACAGGCGTCGAGATGGAAGCCTTAACGGCGGCGTCGGTTGCGGCGCTGACCATTTACGATATGTGCAAAGCGGTGCAGAAGGATATGGTGATTGGCCCGGTTCGTCTGCTGGCGAAAAGTGGCGGCAAATCCGGTGATTTCAGGGCGGACAATCATGATTAAAGTGCTTTTTTTTGCTCAGGTGCGAGAGCTTGTCAATACCGACAGCCTGACCCTCGAGATGCCGTTCGACAACGTCGAAGCCCTGCGTGCCCATCTGGCGGCGCAAGGCGATCGCTGGGCGCTGGCGCTTGAAGAGGGAAAACTGCTGGCGGCGGTGAATCAGACGCTGGTGGAGTTTTCCCATCCGCTTAACGCCGGTGACGAAGTGGCCTTTTTCCCGCCGGTCACAGGGGGTTAATCTTGGCTGACACGCGGATTATTGTTGGAGCGGAACGCTTCAATGTCGGCACGGAATACAGCTGGCTGGCCGAGCGCGACGAAGACGGAGCGGTGGTGACATTTACCGGTAAAGTCCGGAACCATAATCTGGGGGAGAGTGTGAGCGCGCTGACCCTCGAGTATTATCCGGGGATGACGGAAAAGTCGCTTGCCGCTATCGTGGAAGAGGCCCGTCAGCGCTGGCCACTTGGTCGTGTCACGGTGATTCACCGCGTCGGCGAAATGTGGCCTGGCGAAGAGATTGTCTTTGTTGGCGTCACCAGCTCGCATCGCGGTAGCGCGTTCGATGCCGGTGAATTTATTATGGATTATCTCAAAACCCGCGCGCCGTTCTGGAAGCGTGAAGCCACACCGGAAGGGGAACGCTGGGTGGAATCGCGTGACAGCGACAAGCAGGCTGCCAGCCGCTGGTAACCGGATGGCGCGGATGTGTTAATCTTAAAAGGTGTGCCCACTTAATCAGGAGTTATCATGGACCGATTTCCACGTTCGGATTCAATCGTTCAGCAGACGCGTAGCGGCCTGCAAACTTATATGGCGCAGGTGTACGGCTGGATGACCTGCGGCCTGCTGTTAACCGCGTTTATCGCGTGGTACGCAGCCAATACCCCCGAACTGATGATGTTTATCTTTTCCAGCAAAATCACCTTCTTTGGGCTGATTATCGCCCAGCTGGCGTTGGTTTTTGTGCTTTCCGGACTGGTGCAAAAGCTCAGTGCGGGCATGGCGACCACGCTGTTTATGCTCTATTCGGCGCTGACCGGCCTGACGCTCTCCAGTATTTTTATCGTCTACACCTACTCCTCTATCGCCAGCACCTTCGTGGTGGCCGGTGGGATGTTCGGTGCCATGAGCCTCTACGGCTACACCACCAAACGTGATTTGAGCGGTTTCGGCAATATGCTGTTTATGGCGCTTATCGGGATTGTGCTGGCGTCGCTGGTGAACTTCTGGCTGAAAAGCGAAGCGCTGATGTGGGCGGTGACCTACATTGGGGTGATTGTGTTTGTCGGCCTGACGGCGTATGACACTCAGAAGCTGAAAAACATCGGCGAGCAGATTGACGTGCGTGACAGCGGTAACCTGCGCAAATACGCCATTCTTGGCGCGTTAACGCTCTATCTGGACTTCATCAACCTGTTCCTGATGCTGCTGCGGATTTTCGGTAACCGCCGCTGATGGCTGTGCCCGGCGGCGCTTACGCCTGCCGGGCATGCAATTCGTCGTTTGGTCAGTGGACCGCCACCCGCATTTTGTTATTTCGCCATCGCTTTCTCATTCTTCGCCCGCAGCTTTTTCGCCCGACTCTCCAGAATCAAATAGCCGACCGTCGCCAGTGCCAGCGGCAGGAAGTAGTACAACATTCGATAGGCCAGCAGCGCCGCGATAATCGTGCCGTGCGACACGTGTTCCCCCGCCAGCAGGGCAATAAACACTGCTTCTAACACCCCGATTCCGGCCGGAATATGGACAATCACCCCGGCAATACTGCTCACCAGCAGCACGCCAAGCACGAAGAAATAGTTCACCTCTTCGCCAATCAGCAGCCAGATAATGGCCCCCATCACCATCCAGTTAGCGCTGGAGATCACCATCTGCACCAGCGCGAACTTCCACGATGGCAGCACCAGTTTCTGCCCTTTGACGGTCATATGACGGCGTTTAGCGAATGCGCAGGCCCAGAGATACGCCGCGATGATCAGCAGCAGGACGATGCCCAAAATCCGCAGCGTCGTTTCGTCGATATACCAGTGGGCCGGAAGCTGCACCACGCCAATGGTGAAAATCACCCCGCCGAGCAGGATATACCCGAGCCAGTTTGTGGTGATGCTTAGCGAGAAAATGCGCGTGATGGTACTGCCCGGCAGCCCGAGGCGCGAATAGAGGCGGTAGCGCATGCCGATGCCGCCCACCCAGGTGCTGAGGGTCAGGTTAAAGGCGTAGCAGATAAACGATACCAGCATGACCTGGCGTTTCGCCAGCTTATGCCCGCAGTAGGCGCGGCCCAGCAGGTCGTAGCAGCCGTAAATCAGATAGCTGACGATCACCAGCCCGACGGCGCTGAGCAGCACCAGCCGGTTGTAGTTGCGGATGACTTTCCACACCTCTTCCCAGTCAATTTTCTGCGCGTACACCACCAGCAGCACGGCAACAGCAATGAAAAACAGCCAGGTGAGAATGCGTTTAGCCAGCCGCCAGCGCGGATGTGATTTGCTCATTACGGTTTCACCCCTGAGTTTTCGGCTTCAACCCTGTCCTGGGTCTCCATTTCCGGCTGAACAGGCGCCGGCACCAGTGCGAGCTTGGGCGTATGAGCCGGCAGCCAGCCCACCAGCGCCGGGAAGTGGCGCAGGAAGTGGAACACCACCACGCTTTTGGTCAGATTCCACCAGGTGCGTTTCGGCACCATCGAATCATCTACTCGCACGCAATCGCGAGCGATAATGCCCGTAAGATTGTCGCGCAGGGTCTGGTTAAATGCGCGATCGTGGATGATCAGGTTAGCCTCCAGATTAAGGGACAGGCTCAGGGGATCGAGATTGCTGGAGCCAACGGTCGCCCAGTGATCGTCCATCAGCGCCACTTTTCCGTGCAGCGGGCGGCGGCGATACTCGTAAATCTGCACGCCACCTTTGACCAGATAGTCGTACAGCAGTCGCGCACCTACGGTGACAATCGGCATATCCGGCTCGCCCTGTACAATCAGTTTGACCCGCACCCCACGCCGTGCGGCATTGCGCATGGCATGCAGCAGACGGTAGCCGGGGAAGAAATAGGCGTTGGCGATGATCACTTCGCGCTTCGCATTGGCGAGCATCTTCAGATAGTGGCGTTCAATATCGTCCCGATGCTCGTCGTTATCGCGCCAGATAAACAGCGCCTGCGCCTCACCGGGCTGGCGGTTTTCTTCCGGGCGATGATGGCGTTTCCACCAGCGGCGCACCGCCGACTGCCCCGGCAGGTTTTCCAGCTCAAAGAGCAAGATATCCTGCACTACCGGGCCTTCGACTTTCACTGCATAATCCTGCTTCGCCTCCGGGCCGTAGTCGGACATGTGTTCGTCGGAGTAGTTGATCCCGCCCACGAACGCGACGTTGCCATCCACCACCACAATTTTGCGGTGCATCCGGCGAAAGACGTTGGTGCGCATGCCGAAGAGCGGCGGGCGCGGATCGTAATAGCGGAACACGACGCCTGCGGCGGTCAGCTCGTTGACGAAGCTGTCGCTGAGGTCGGGCGAACCGTAGCCGTCGAGCAGCACTTCGACTTTAACGCCGCGCTGAGCCGCGCGCAGCACGGCCTGATGGAGTTGACGGCCCACGTCGTCCTCGAACCAGATAAACGTTTCGAGAATAACTTTTTGCTCTGCCGCATCGAGGGCAGCAAAAACGGCGGGATAATACTCATCGCCATTTTCCAGCAGCGTAATTTGGTTACCTTCTCGCCATGAACTTTTCATAAGTGAATCTCCGCACTTAACGGGGCATGGTCAGACAGGTGACGCCAGCCGCGCAGCGCCAGGGTGCTCGGATGGCTGGCGTGGGCGTTTTTGACGTAAATGCGATCCAGGCGCAGCAGAGGAAAACTGACCGGGAAGGTGCGCGCCGGGCGGCCATGCGCCCGGGTAAAAATCTCATCCAGCCCGGAATCGGCCTTCAGCGGGCGGTTTGCGCGCTGTCGCCAGTCGTTAAAATCACCGGCGATAACCACCGGATCGTTATCCGGCAGCGAATTGACCCAGCGGGTCATCATCTGCAACTGTGCCTGACGGTGCGCTTCCCGCAGGCCGAGATGCACGCAGCCCACGTGAACCGGAAAGGCCAGATCCGGCGGTTTTATCCGACAGTAAAGCAGCCCGCGTTTTTCACTTTCTCCCACCGACACGTCGTGATTTTCATAATGTTCGATGGGAAAACGCGACAGCACCGCGTTGCCGTGGTGCCCTTCCGGGTAGACTGCGTTGCGGCCATAGGCATAGTCGCTCCACATGGTATCAGCCAGAAATTCGTAGTGGGTGGTGTCTGGCCAGTTCTCGACGTGCAGCGGGTGAATATCGTGCGCGCCCATCACTTCCTGCAGGCAGACGATATCCGCGCCGACGGTACGTACCGCGTCACGCAGCTCGGGTAAAATGAAGCGGCGGTTAAATGCCGTGAAGCCTTTGTGTGTGTTAATCGTCAAAATTTTGAGCGAAAAATGCCGGGTTTTTTGCGTCATATGCTCCTGCCAGCGTCACTATCCTGATGAAAATAAAGTGTAGTCGGCGTCACAAAAAGATGCGGTGTTACGGAATTTTCCGTAAAGTGCGGTACTCTGAACTAGCAGAGAAATATCCTTCAGGAGAGAAGCCATGAAGTGGCAACAACGCGTTCGTGTCGCAACTGGCCTCAGTTGCTGGCAGATAATGTTGCATTTACTGGTCGTGGCGGTACTGGTAATGGGCTGGAAGAGCGGCACGCTGGTGCATGTCGGCTTGGGATTATGTGCGATGTATGGCGTGACCGTGCTGTCGATGCTGTTTTTACAGCGTCACCACGACGCGCGCTGGCGTGAAGTGGGTGATGTGCTCGAAGAGCTCACCACCACCTGGTATTTTGGTGCAGCGTTAATCGTCCTGTGGCTACTGTCGCGGGTGCTGCATAACAACCTGCTGCTGGCCCTGGCGGGCCTGGTCATTCTGGCAGGACCCGCAGTGGTCTCATTGCTGACCAAAGAGAAAAAGCTAGGCGATATTGCGTCTAAACATCGCGTACGCCACTGAGCCTGTCGTGGCCGCTATGACCAGTAGCGGCCACAAACTTCCCCACACAATATCCAGACTCGCATCCTTCAGATAGATCTGCTTGGTGATATCGGTAAAGTGCCGAATCGGATTCACCCACGTCAGATCCTGTAGCCACACCGGCATATTCTCGACAGGCGAAACATACCCTGAGAGCAAAATCGCCGGCATCATAAAGACAAACACCCCGATAAATGCCTGCTGCTGCGTTGAGCAGAGCGCCGAAATCAACAGCCCGAATCCCACCAGCGACAGCCCATAAATCAGCATTGTGAAGTAAAACAGCGCCAGCGATCCGGCAAACGGAATTTGATACGCCCAGATACCGATCCCGAGCACAATACTGGCCTGGAAAGTGGCGACAATCAGCGCAGGCACGGCTTTGCCGACGAAAATCTGCCAGGTGGCGAGCGGGGAAACCAGTAGCTGATCCAGCGTCCCTTGTTCACGTTCGCGGGCGACGGAGAGCGACGTTACAATCATCACCCCAATGGTGGTGATCATCGCGATAAGCGACGGCACCACGAACCATTTGTAATCCAGGTTCGGGTTATACCAGTTGCGCACCACCAGCTCGCTGTTATTCGGCCTGGCTTTCCCCTCCATCAGCTCCTGCTGGTAATTCTTCACGACCTGCTGCAGGTAGTTGGCGGCGATTTGCGCACTGTTGGAGTTGCGCCCGTCGAGAATCAGCTGCATCGGCGCGGTTTGGGCATTATCCAGATTACGCGAAAAATCGGCCGGGAAACGCACCAGCAGCAGCGCCTTTTGCGTGTCGATGGTGGGCTGGATCTCCTGCGGACTTTTCAGCAGCAGCACATGGGTAAAGGCTTTGGCGCGGGCAAAACGCTGGGTCAGCTCCACGGAGTGTTTGCCGTTGTCTTCGTTGTAGACGGCGATGGTGGCGTTGGTCACTTCCAGCGTCGCGGCAAACGGAAACAGCAGAACCTGAATCAGCACCGGCAGGATCAGGATCGCGCGGGTTTGCGGTTCACGCAGCAGCGATTGCAGCTCTTTGCGAATTAATGTCCATAAGCGATGAAACATCGTGTCATCCTCGTGTCGGGTGGCGCTTCGCGACCCCGACCTACAAAATCACGTCGGCCCGGCAAGCCTCTCCACCGGACATGTTTTAGACGGCGTTTAATCCAGTCGCCGTTTCGTTTTCAACCACGTCAGGCCGATAAACATCACCGCCGACGCCATCAAAAACAGAATATTGACGATCAACACCGCCGGAATATTCCCCGCCAGGAACAGGCTTTGCAGCGTGTTCACAAAGTAGCGCGCCGGGATGATATAGGTCACCGCGCGGATAATGGCGGGCATACTGTCGATCTGGAAAATAAACCCGGACAGCATAATCGACGGCAGAAACGCCGCGTTCAGCGCCACCTGTGCGGCGTTAAACTGGTTGCGGGTGATGGTCGAAATCAACAGGCCCATGCCCAGGGTGCTGAGCAAAAACAGGCTGGTGATCAGGAACAGGAGAATCAGCGAGCCGCGATAGGGTACCTCAAGGATAAATACCGACACCAGCATACAGAGCAGCATCGCCAGCATGCCGAGGAAATAATAGGGGATGAGCTTGCACAGCAGCAGTTCCACGCGCGTCACTTCCGTGGATAGCAGGGCCTCCATGGTGCCGCGCTCCCATTCGCGGGCAATCACCAGCGAGGTGAGGATCGCGCCGATGACGGTCATGATTATCGTCACCGCGCCGGGGATAATAAAATGCTGGCTGATGGCGGCAGGGTTAAACCAGTAGCGGGTTTGCACGTCGATCAGCGGCTCAAACTTTTCGCCGCGATCTTCCGCTCGCTGCATCTGCCACAGCTGCCAGATCCCCTCGACATACCCCTGCACAAAATTGGCGGTGTTTGGCTCACTGCCGTCGGTGATCACCTGAATCGGTGCGTCGGTATTTGCCCGGGCCATATTGGCGGCAAAATCCACGGGGATCACCACCAGCCCACGAATTTTCCCGGCCTGCATCTTCTGGATCAGCGCCTCACGGTTATCGCTGATGGTGGCGTCGATGTAAGGCGAGCCGGTCATTGCATGGGTGAAATCGAGCGCTTCTTCGCTCTGCTGTTCCAGTAAAATCCCCACCCGCAGCTTGCTGGAGTCGAGGTTTATCCCGTAGCCAAAGATAAACAGCAGCAGCAGGGGGATCACCACCGCAATCAGCCAGCTGCTCGGGTCGCGCACGATCTGCCGCGTCTCTTTGACGCACAGAGCGCGCACCCGGCGCCAGGAAATCGCCTTAATGCTCATGGGCGTGCTCCTTATCCCAGTCGTTAATCAGGGTGATAAACGCTTGCTCCATGGTGGGATCGGGCTGCTCGTCGTCGGCCGCCTGGGCTTTTAAATCGTCCGGCGTGCCATGGGCAATCAGCTTGCCGCGATAGACCAGCCCGATGCGGTCGCAATACTCCGCTTCATCCATAAAGTGGGTCGTCACCATCACCGTGACGCCTTTCTCCACCATGCTGTTGATGTGCAGCCAGAACTCACGGCGGGTGAGGGGGTCGACGCCGGAGGTCGGTTCATCGAGAAACAGAATATCCGGCTCGTGCATCAGGGAGCAGGCCAGCGCCAGCCGCTGTTTAAAGCCGAGCGGCAGTTCGTCGGTGGCGTGCGAGGCAATATGGGTAAGACCAAAGGCATCGCTCATCCGGGCAATTTTTTCACTTTGCGCCCGCCCACGCAGGCCGTAGACCCCGGAGAAAAAGCGCAGATTCTGCTCGACGGTCAGATTGCTGTAGAGCGAGAATTTCTGCGCCATATAGCCCAGATGCTGACGGGCTTTGCCGGAGCTGACCTTCAGATCCATATCCAGCACCAGCGCTTTACCGGAGGTGGGCACCAGCAGGCCGCACATCATTTTAAAGGTGGTCGATTTCCCTGCACCGTTCGGCCCGAGCAGACCAAAAATTTCCCCGCGCTTCACGGCGAAATTGACGTTATCCGTCGCGGCGAAATCCCCGAACTTTTTGGTTAAGGATTTGGCTTCGATCACCGTCTCGCCGGGCGTACCCTCAACCGTATGCAGAATGGCCCCAGCGGCGACTCAGAGGTGCTGGCACCGCCAAGGAGGTCGATAAACGCATCCTCAAAGCGCGGGGCGGTCTCTTCTATCTCAATTTGCGGCATGCCCTGTGCCTGGCGGATATCGTCGGCGGTGGCCTCTTTTTTGAGGATCACGCGCACCGAACGCCCCTGAATCATGCCGTCGCTCACCTGCGGACATTTCAGTACCCGCTGCAACAGTTTGCGGTTTGTCTCATCGGGGCTGTGCAGGAGAAAACAGCGCCCGGACATCTGCTGCGTCAGCGCCGTCGGCTCGCCCTGATAGAGCAGTTCGCCTTCGTTCATCAGCAGGACGTCGCGGCACTGTTCGGCCTCGTCGAGATACGAGGTGCTCCAGAGGATCAGCATTCCGTCACCGGCCAGTTCGTGGACCATCTGCCACAGCTCGCGGCGAGAAATCGGGTCCACGCCGACGCCGGGTTCGTCCAGCAATAACACTTTCGGTTCGCCGACCAGGGTGCAGGCCAGCCCCAGTTTTTGCTTCATGCCGCCGGAGAGCTTACCGGCCAGCCGGTCGGTAAATGGCCCAAGCGAGGTAAATTCCAGCAAACGGGCGAAGGTTTTTTGCCGCGTTTCGCCCGTGACGCTGCGCAGATCGGCATACAGATTAAGGTTTTCCATCACCGTCAGATCTTCGTACAGGCCAAATTTCTGCGGCATATAGCCGAGCATCGCATGCAGTTCGCTGTCGTCTTTAATCGGGTCCAGCCCGAGGACTGAGGCCGTACCTTCGTCGGGTTTCAGCAATCCGGCGAGCATACGCATCAGCGTGGTTTTACCTGCGCCATCCGGCCCGACCAGCCCGGTGACATAGCCTTTTTGCAGGGTGCAATTAAGGGGTGCTACTGCGGGCTTATCCATGCCCGCAAAGCGTTTCACCAGATTATTGAGCTGGATAACCGCATCATTCATGTCGGTCCCCATCGTTGAATTTCACAGTAATTGGCATCCCCTGGCGCAGCGCGTCGTCAGCATCGGTCACAATAATGCGCAGGCGATAGACGAGGTCCGTGCGCAGGTCCGGGGTTTCAACGGTTTTTGGTGTGAACTCGGCGGTCGGAGAGACAAACCCGACTTTACCGTGATAGGGCTTATCGGGCCGCCCGTCGGTGTAGAGCAGCAGTTCGCGCCCTGGCTGGGCCTGATTCAGATTCGGTTCATCAATGTAGGCGCGCACCCATACCGGGCGGGTAAGGGAGAGCGTCAGAACGGTGCTGCCCGCGCTTAACATGCTGCCTGGCTCCACGGCGCGGGTCATCAGGGTGCCGTTGGACGGGGACACCAGCGTGGTGTCGTGCAGATCCAACTGCGCCTGCGCCAGCTGTGCCTGAGCCTGTTCGAGACTGGCTTTTGCCTGAGCGATATCCTGCGGACGGTTACCGGTGCGGTACTGGCTTAATTTGTCCTGGGCGGATTTCAGCGTGGCCTGGGCCTGATCGCGCGAGGAGCGGGCGTTTTCCAGATCGTTTGCGGAAATGGTGCGGCTTTTCCATAACCCCTGCTGGCGGTTGTAGAAGTTCTGCGCGTAATCAAACGCGGCCTGTGCCTGTTTAACGGCGGCTGCGGCCTGCGCGACCTCTTCATCGCGATAGCCCGCCAGCATCAGATCATATTGCGCCTGAGCCACGGACACGCTGGCTTTGGCCTGCATCAGCGCATTTTCGTACGGAGCTTTGTCCAGCTGGCCCAGCGTCTGCCCGGCGGTGATGGTATCGCCTTCGTCCACCGTGAGGGATTCCAGCCGCCCTCCGACGCGGAAGCTCATATTAAGAGTGCGGATATCCACGTTGCCGTAGAGCGTAAGACCGCGATCCTGCTGGCTCTGATACCACAGCCAGCCGCCGATCCCGGCTGCCAGTACAACGACCACCGCCAGTATGGCGACGACAGGTTTTTTCATGACTCCAGGCTCCTTTGCGTTAAACCTTGCAGGATCAGGTCGAGATGACAGGTGATGACCTGACTGATCTGCGCGGATTTATCCTCATCAAATTGTGTCCAGCCCGTGCGCAGCAGGATGGTTTCCCGGCCAAGGCGAAAAGCGAGCACTTCGCCGAGTAGCGCATGGGTATGCAAAATGGTCTGTGTGTCGCTCGCGTCGCGCCCGGTGTAGGCCGCAATCAGCTGCGTCAGGTGGGTGTGCATCGGCGCAATCACCTGATCGTGGACCCGCTGGTAGGCGGCGGTGGGCGAGAGCTGCTCCCGCGAAATAAACTTACTCAGATTCAGCGTGTCGTCGTGGGTGAGCAGGGCGATCATATTGTTGCAGGCGTTCAGGATAAGCGCGCGGATGGCGGCGCGATCCGGCGACGGCTCGCTAAGCAGCGCGGTGGCGGCGGCAACCTGTTCGTGAAAACGGCTGCCAATGAAATCGGCGATCCACTGGGCGCATGCGAGATACAAATCTTCCTTCGAACCAAAATAGTAGGTAATGGCAGCAATATTTTGCCCGGCCTGTGCGGCGATATCGCGGGTGGTGGCGTGCAGGCCATATTCGCCAAACTGGGCAAGTGCTGCGGCAATCAGCTGGCTTTTGGCCTGTTCACCTTTGGTGGTCGTCGGAGTTGGATTCATAGTGTCATTAAAAATTAATCAATCGATTGATTAAGATTATGTTTAAATTTTCACCTTGTCCAGTCGGGTGGAGCAATATTTTGTTGATGAATCCCGCCGGGATATTTTATGCGCCATGTCACAAAATCTGCTACACTCCGCTGCTTCGTGACATTGTGGTTTTTGTCCTACTCGTTTCGTCTTATCTCCCTGAAAACTACACCTGTGACGGTCGGGGCGGTTCGGAGTTTTTATGTCTTTTGATACCCTTGGCCTGAACCCGGAAATTCTGCGCGCTGTTGCAGAGCAGGGCTACGTTGAGCCAACCCCTATTCAGCAGCAGGCGATCCCTGCGGTGCTGGAAGGCCGTGACCTGATGGCCAGTGCCCAGACCGGCACCGGTAAAACGGCTGGCTTTACCCTGCCACTGCTGCAGCGTCTGGTTCAGAAAGAGCCTCACGCGAAGGGCCGTCGCCCGGTCCGTGCGCTGATCCTGACCCCCACCCGTGAACTCGCTGCGCAAATCGGCGAAAACGTCCGGGAATACAGCCGTTACCTCGACATCCGTTCGCTGGTGGTTTTCGGTGGTGTGAGCATTAATCCACAGATGATGAAACTGCGTAGCGGCGTTGACGTTTTAGTCGCCACGCCGGGCCGTCTGCTGGATCTGGAACATCAAAACGCGGTCAAACTGGATCAGGTTGAAATCCTGGTGCTGGATGAAGCAGACCGTATGCTGGATATGGGCTTTATCCACGATATTCGTCGCGTGCTGGCGAAACTGCCTGCACGTCGTCAGAACCTGCTGTTCTCCGCGACCTTCTCCGACGAGATCAAAGGGCTGGCGGAAAAACTGCTGCGTAATCCGCTGGAAATCGAAGTGGCGCGTCGCAACACCGCCTCTGAGCAGGTGACCCAGCACGTTCACTTCGTCGACAAGAAGCGTAAGCGGGAACTGCTGTCCCAGATGATTGGCGAAGGTAACTGGCAGCAGGTGCTGGTCTTTACCCGTACCAAACACGGTGCCAACCACCTGGCGGAACAGCTGAATAAAGATGGCATTCGCAGTGCAGCCATCCACGGCAACAAGAGCCAGGGGGCGCGTACCCGTGCGCTGGCCGATTTCAAATCGGGCGACATTCGCGTTCTGGTGGCAACGGATATCGCGGCGCGTGGCCTCGACATCGAAGAGCTGCCACACGTCGTGAACTATGAGCTGCCAAACGTTCCGGAAGATTATGTTCACCGTATTGGCCGTACTGGCCGTGCGGCGGCAACCGGTGAAGCGCTGTCTCTGGTTTGCGTCGATGAACACAAACTGCTGCATGACATCGAACGTCTGCTGAAAAAAGAGATCCCACGTATCGCCCTCGAAGGCTATGAAGTGGATGCTTCCATCAAAGCGGAGCCGATTCAGAACGGTCGCCAGCAGCGTGGCGGCGGTGGTCGAGGACAGGGCGGTGGTGGCCGAAGCCAGCAGCCGCGCCGTTCAGAAGGTGGCGCACCAAAAGCGGCAGGCAAACCGCCGCGCCGTACGGGTGACGCGAAACCCGCCGGGGAAAACCCATGGCGCAGCGGGGAAGCAAAACCCGCAGGCGAAGGCCAACGCCGACGCCGCCCGCGTAAACCTGCCTCCGCGCAGTAATCTGGAAGCCCGGCTCTAACGCCGGGCTTTTCTTTTTGCGACAACCCCGCGAACGTGCCACAATAGTGGCTGTTTATACAGTATTTCAGGTTTCCCGATGGCTTTAACCGCTGCGCTCAAAGCGCAAATTGCCGCCTGGTATAAGGCGCTGCAACAGCAGATCCCCGACTTTATTCCCCGAGCCCCGCAGCGGCAGATGATTGCCGATGTGGCGAAGACGCTCGCCGGGGACGACGGCCGGCATCTGGCGATCGAAGCACCCACCGGCGTCGGGAAAACCCTTTCCTATTTAATTCCTGGCATTGCCATCGCCCGCGAAGAGCAAAAAACGCTGGTGGTCAGCACCGCCAATGTGGCATTGCAGGATCAGATCTACAGCAAAGACTTACCGCTGCTGCGCAAAATTATCCCTGAGCTGCGGTTCACCGCCGCGTTTGGACGCGGGCGCTACGTGTGCCCACGCAATCTGTCGGGGCTTGCCAGTACCGAAGCGACCCAGCAGGATTTGCTGGCGTTTCTGGATGATGATCTCACCCCGAATAACAAAGCCGAGCAGGAGCTGTGCGCAACGCTGAAGGTCGATCTCGACGGCTATAAATGGGATGGTCTGCGCGATCACACGGATAAAGCCATCAGCGACGATCTGTGGCGTCGCCTGAGCACCGATAAAGCCAGCTGCCTGAATCGCAACTGCCATTACTACCGTGAATGTCCGTTCTTCGTTGCGCGTCGCGAAATCCAGGAGGCGGAAGTGGTGGTGGCTAACCATGCGCTGGTGATGGCGGCGCTGGAGAGCGAATCGGTCCTTCCCGATCCGAAAAACCTGCTGCTGGTTCTCGACGAAGGACACCATCTGCCGGACGTGGCGCGCGATGCTCTGGAGATGAGTGCGGAAATCACCGCGCCGTGGTTTCGCCTGCAGCTCGATCTGTTCTGTAAGCTGATTGCCACCTGCATGGAGCAGTTCCGCCCCAAAACCACGCCGCCCTTGGCGGTGCCTGAGCGGCTGAGCGCACACTGCGAAGAGATCTACGCCCTTATCGCCTCACTCAACACGATCCTCGATCTGTATCTTCCGGCCACCCAGGAAGCGGAGCATCGTTTTGCGATGGGTGAGCTGCCGGATGAGATCATGGAGATCTGCAAGCAGCTGGCGAAGCACCTGGAAAAGCTGCGTGGGCTGGCGGAGATGTTCCTCAACGATCTCAGTGAAAAAACCGGGACGCATGACGTAGTGCGCGTGCATCGCGTTTTGTTGCAGATGAATCGCGCATTGAGCATGTTTGAAAGCCAAAGCAAGCTGTGGCGGCTGGCGTCGATGGCGCAGGCCTCCGGCGCGCCGGTGACCAAATGGGCGACGCGGGAAGCCAAAGACGGGCAAATTCACCTCTTCTTCCACTGCGTGGGGATTCGCGTCAGCGATCAGCTGGAAAAGCTGATCTGGCGCAGCGTGCCGCACGTGGTGGTCACATCTGCGACGCTACGCTCCCTCAACAGCTTTTCGCGGTTGCAGGAGATGAGCGGTCTCAAAGAGAAAGCGGGCGACCGCTTTGTCTCGCTGGATTCCCCGTTTAACCACTGCGAGCAGGGCAAACTGGTGATCCCGAAAATGCAGCATGAGCCGCTGATGGAGCACGAAGAGCAGCATATTGCCGAGATGGCCGCCTATTTCCGCGAGCAGGTCGAAAGCAGGAAATACCCCGGCATGCTGGTGCTGTTTGCCAGTAATCGCGCGATGCAGCTGTTTTTAACCTATGTCACTGACCTGCGCTTATTGCTGCTGGTGCAGGGCGATCAGCCGCGCTACCGGCTGGTGGAAACCCACCGTAAACGCATTGATAACGGCGAGCGCAGCGTGCTGATCGGCCTGCAGTCCTTTGCAGAAGGGCTGGATTTGAAGGGCGACTACCTGACGCAGGTGCATATCCATAAAATCGCATTCCCGCCCATCGACAGCCCGGTGGTGATCACTGAAGGCGAGTGGCTGAAAAGCCTCAACCGCTATCCGTTCGAGGTGCAAAGCCTGCCTGCGGCATCATTTAACCTGATTCAGCAGGTGGGGCGACTGATTCGTAGCCACGGCTGCTGGGGCGAAATCGTCATTTATGACCGACGATTGCTGACCAAAAACTACGGCCAGCGCCTGCTTAACGCCTTACCGGTATTTCCTATCGAACAACCCGACGTACCGGAAGTGACAAAGCGGCCTACGAGCGTGGTGGCGGCGCGGAAAAAAGCGCCGGGTGCGAGACGACGAAGTCCCGGCAGAAAATAAGCAACACTATCGTTGATGGCTTTTTCAGGGCTATAGTGTGTCAATGATGTTGCCAGGAGAAATGTCGTGGATTATCGCAAAATTATCAAAGAGGTAGGGCGCGGGAAGAATCATGCCCGCGATCTGGATCAGGAAACCGCTCGCGCGCTCTACACCCACATGCTGAACGGCGATGTGCCGGAGCTGGAGATGGGCGGCATACTGATTGCCCTGCGCATTAAAGGCGAAGGAGAAGCAGAGATGCGCGGGTTTTATGAGGCGATGCAGGCGCAAACCTTCCGCCTGACGCCGCCTGTCGCCAAACCGATGCCGATTGTCATTCCCACCTATAACGGTGCGCGCAAACAGGCGAACCTGACGCCGCTGCTGGCGGTGCTGCTGAACAGACTCGGTTTCCCGGTCGTTGTGCACGGCGTCAGCGCCGATCCCACGCGCGTGCTGACTGAAACCATTTTTGAATTAATGGGCATTGCACCGACGCTTCATGCCGGACAGGCGCAGGCCAAACTCGAAGGCCATCATCCGGTCTATATTCCGGTGAGCGCGCTGTGCCCCCCTCTCGAAAAACAGCTGGATATGCGCTGGCGCATGGGCGTGCGTAACAGTGCTCATACGCTGGCGAAACTGGCGACGCCGTTTGAGGAAGATGCTGCGCTGCGTCTCTCCAGCGTCTCGCATCCGGAGTATGTCACTCGCGTGGCGGGCTTCTTCGCCGATATTGGCGGTAAAGGGCTGTTGATGCACGGCACCGAAGGCGAGGCGTATGCCAATCCGCAGCGCTGCCCGCAGATAACGCTTATCGACAAGCAGGGCACGCGCGTCGTGCTGGAGCGCGGTGAGGAGCCGGAAGGCGACGTCGTTCTGCCGACGGCAAAAGATGCTGAAACCACGGCTCGCTGGACCGAGCGTTGTCTGGCCGGGAGCGAACCGGTTCCGCACTCTCTGAAGCTACAGATGGCGTGCTGTTTGCTGGCGACGGGGGAGACGGATTCCGTCGAGGCTGGGCTTAAACGCGTGGCAGCGTTTTTCTAGGCAAAAAAAAGCCCGTCCGGTGAGGACGGGCAAACAAAGGGTAACAACAACAGGGTCAATGAGGGTTGGAGCAACTCGCCAGAGGGTATAGCGAGCGTGGAGCATAATTCGTTGGGTTATTTGTAGATAACCGCAGTACCGCTAAGTTTGTTGTTGGTGTTAGCAGAAGTGATGGTGTAACCACTTGCACCCGCAGCAGACGCTTTCTCAGCCAGTTTTGCTTCCAGACCATCCAGCGTGGTCGCGCCTTCAGCACTCACCACACCGATTTTATTCATGTTCTGCGCCTGAGCAGAAGTCACAGATTCCGCAGCGAACGCGCCAAATGACAGAGCAGACAGGGCAACAGCGGCAACAGCATATTTGATGGTTTTCATAGTTAATCTCTCGCAGGTTATTCTGTTAAGGGGACGATGTTTCGTCGATGTGATAAGTATCACGTTTTTTTGCGAAAGATAAAATCGAAGAGAATTGACAGCGTTGCTCAAAAAAATTGAATGACAAATAACTTATTGATTATTAATAAATTCAGAGCAGCGTTTTACAGTTCTTGTCGTTGCGCTTTACAGAGGGGGTAAAGAGGGCACGTTTTGCCACGCGGTCTTAAAAAAACCGTGAGCGTAAAGGTAACCGCTTGCGGCTTCGTTTAAGGTAAAGAAGAGTCAACGTAGCTGGCTGTCTTTCGATCCTCTGCGATTATATCCTGAATGTGAAGTGTTTTTTGAATCTTTACTCTGCTGGCATGCGATGCACAGCCTTACGCCTGGCATGGCTTTACGCCGCGCCTCTGGAATTATCTCCCCGCACTCTTCACACTCATACAGACTTTCACCCTGCGGTATCTCACCGCGAACGCGTGCGACAGCATCTTCAATTGTACTGTTGATCTGCTCGTTCACGGCATCGTCATTTGCCCAACCGGAAGCCATAGCTCTCTCCTGATGGAAGATAAACCCTCATAGAATGAATATGGGGTTGAAAAACGTACAGTCAAGAAAAGCGGGAAGAGAACTGCATCTTTTTAAACAGATGCAGTTCGTTGGGGGGAGACTATTTGTAGATGGTTGCTGTGCCAAACATACGATTGTCGCCGCTGGCGGATTCCACAACGAACCCTTTAGCCCCTTCCTGGCGGGCTTTCTCAGCCAGCTTATGCTGAAGATCGTCAAGATTCGCGGCGCCGGTTGCGGAGACTGTCCCTGCAGGACGTAGCTGGCTGGTATCGCTATCGGTCGTGAGCGGCTGAACGGACCAGGCGGGAAGCGAGGCGGTTGCGAGGGCTCCGGCAACAACGATGAGTGTCAGGTATTTTTTCATAATCACATCCTCTGAGTCTGAATGACAATGGGTGATTCAGATTAAGTTTAGAAGGATACGGAGTGTGATTTAGCGCAAAAATTTGATGGTGATCTGCTTATTTTTTGAACGATATAAATTGACAAATTATTGACAGATCATAGACATACAGGTTGCTGATTTTTGGCGATTTGTTGTGCCAGAAAGAGAGTTATTTACCGTTGGGTCATCAGAGGGTATCTTACGCCGCTGTGAAAAGGAGAATGCCATGACTGCCCAAAAGCCGGGATTACACCCGCGTAACCGCCATCGTAGCCGCTACGACATGAATGCACTGTGTCAAAGCTGCCCTCAACTGCAGGAATTTATCGTGCAGACCCCAGCGGGTGAACCCTCAGTTAATTTTGCCGACCCGCTGGCGGTAAAGGCGCTGAATAAGGCGCTTTTGGCCCATTTTTATGGCGTTGCGCAGTGGGACATTCCGGAAGGTTTTCTCTGTCCACCAGTGCCGGGACGCGCGGATTATATCCACCATCTCGCCGATTTGCTGGCGGAAGGCAATGGCGGTGAGATCCCGAAACAGGCGACGGTGTTAGATATCGGAACCGGTGCAAACCTGATTTACCCGCTGATTGGCGCGCATGAGTACGGCTGGCGTTTTACGGGCAGCGAAACGGGGCCGGAAGCCTTTGCCAGCGCCCAGGCGATCATCAATGGTAACGAGGGCTTAACCCGCGCCATCCGTTTGCGTCGCCAGAAAGATGCCTCCATGATTTTCAACGGCATCATTCATAAGAATGAAAACTACGATGCCACAATGTGTAATCCGCCGTTCCACGATTCGGCAGCCACCGCCCGCGCCGGTAGCGAGCGCAAGCGCCGCAATCTCGGCCAGGCGGAAGAGGGTGCGCTTAACTTCGGCGGCCAGCAGCACGAGCTGTGGTGCGAAGGGGGCGAAGTGGCCTTTATCGAGAAAATGATCGCCGAAAGTAAGCCGTTTGGCCGTCAGGTGAAATGGTTCACGACGCTGGTCTCTCGCGGCGATAACCTGCCGCCGCTCTACCGTGCACTGACTGACGTCGGCGCGGTGAAAGTGGTGAAAAAAGAGATGGCCCAGGGACAGAAGCAGAGCCGCTTCATCGCCTGGTCCTTTATGGATGACGTGAAACGCCGCCGACCCTTCTGATGCCTGTTGCCCGGTGGCGCTTGGCTGACCGGGCCTACAGGGTTGGCTCCTGCGGCGGCGGTGGTGACACCGGCGCGGGGAGCACCTGGTAGGTTTGCACCGGCGGTCGCACGTCGGCGATATCGAAGTGTTTCTTCACCATGCTGTCGAGGGCAAACCGCACCGTCCACTGCTTGAGCGGCTGGGTGGTGAACGAAACGCGCAGGGTAAAGGCGGTATTCGTCAGCCCGACAATCCCGGCAAACGACGGCTCACCGATCACCAGCCCGCGAATATCGTCCATCTCCATAAGCTCTTCAACCGCCGATTTCAGCGCCTGCTTCGCTTTATCCGCATCCTCATGCCGATCCACGTCGTAATTGGCCACCACCGACCCGATACCGCGCACAAAGTTGGCGAAGGTGGTAATCGATGACCACGGAATGATATGGTACGCGCCGGTGTCCTGGCGCACGCCCACGGAACGAATCGACATCCGCTCGACGGTGCCGGTTAACGGCCCAATCGTGACCAAATCGCCCGTATTCATCCCGTTCTCAAACTGAATAAAGATCCCGGTAATAATGTCTTTCACCAGGGTTTGCGACCCGAAGGAGATCGCCAGACCCAGCGCACCGGCACCTGCCAGCAGCGGAGCGATATTCACGCCGATTTCAGACAGCACAATCATGATGGTGATGGTACTGATGATCACCGCCAGTGCGTTGCGAAACAGAGTCAACAGCGTGCGTGCGCGAGCGCTGGGCAGTGGGCGGCCGTGAATATCGGACACCAGCCGATTTTCAATCAGGCTGGCGAGCAGCGTCCAGCCGATAGCCGAGAAGAACAGAATCAGCGCGATGCGAATTAAAATATCCACGGTTTTCTCGCCCGCGCCGTTGTGCATCCAGTTCCAGAAATCAAACAGACTCCAGGCGCTAAGCAGAAGCATCACGGCGATGCAGACGGTCAGGATACGCGCCACTTTCAGGGAGGCGGAGATCCAGCCATTCACCCGTTTTTGCAGTTCGGGATAATTTCGCTGTACCTGCGGGGAAAGGGTAATGGTTTTTGAGATCCAGCGTGAAAGCAGGCCGGAGACAAAGGCCGCGATGCCGATAATCGCCAGACTGTGGAAGGTGGCGCCCATCATAAATTTCAGGCTGTTACCCGGATCGAAGAGGGAGAAGAAGCACAGCACGATGAAATAGGCGCTTGCCAGCCAGTGCCACACCAGCGCGAACGCGCGGATAAACAGGCTGAAGAATGAGAGCGAGCGGTCCGCCAGGTGCAAAAGCCCGTTGGTAATCGCCTTTTTATTATGAAAAATCAGATACAGTGCCCAGACGGTAATCCCGAGCATGATCAGCACGTTTGCCAGGGCACCAATTTGCACGTTGACCTGATTCGAGATAATGGGTACCGCGACCAGCAGGCCGTAGCCAATCAGACCGCTTAGGATGCTCAGGCGTAGCGCCCAGTATTTGGCGCTTTCGTCATTGACGGTGAACGGGCGTAAATCCGGCACGCGCGGGCTAAATATCAGGCGTAACAGGGCTTTGAAGAACTCGATCAGGGCGAAGGCATTGAGGAAAAGGCTTTGCTGGAAGGCGATGGTTTGGCTTCCGGCATTTAGGTTATCGCTCAGTACCTGGCCCACAAACAGCGTCAGGGCCAGAATCAGTAAATCAATGACGAACGCGCCTGCAATCATGAGCGGCAGATGAAGCCAGCTGCTTTTCTCACGGTTTCTTCTGCGTCCCCACTCTCCCATTTTGCGGTATAGCGGCCACGCGCACAGCCGCGCCAGCCAGTAAAAAGCGAAGATCGCCCCGGCCAGCATCAGGAAGTGGCTGGCGGCGTTGCTGAATGTTTGTGGGTTGAAGGGTTTATGCGGGGAGCCAATCAGGTTGCGGTAGAGCTGTGCAAAGCGGGCGGAGAGGGCTTCGCCGTAATGCCGGCTGACGTCAGTCACATTCTCCAGCACGGTTTTTTCGCTTGTCACTTCAGGTGGCGTAATGCTGGGGACCGGCTCCTGCGGCGGCGTTTTCGCGACGGTGCGCAGCTGGTCGATCAGTTCTTTGCGCGAGGTGTCATTCTCCAGCACGTCGGCCAGCGCGCCATAGGCAGCTTTCTTTTGCTCAACGTCCGGCTCCGCAGCAGGCGTGTTCGACTGGGAGGCAGACGCGCCGGAGGTAACGCCCGGGAGGGTGACAGCCTGAGCGGGTGCACCGAACAGGCAAAGCAAAAGCAGCAGGATCCACGGCACGGCTTTCTCCGATGAAGAAAATGTTCAGCAAAATGATAAGTATAGATGGCAGGTGGGGGAGAGAAGTTTTTGGGAACAATCCGGCATAAAAAAGCCGGGCGACAGAGCCGCCCGGCTGGTGTGAAGCAACGGCGATGATTACGACACGTGCTGCAAGAATTCCTGCAGGCGCTGGCTAGGCGGGTTAGCAATCAGCTCTTGCGGATTACCGTCTTCCGCAATTCGCCCTTTATCAATGAAAATCAGCCGGGATGCCACTTTCTCGGCAAAGCCGATTTCATGGGTCACGATGACCATCGTCATCCCTTCTTCCGCCAGATCCTGCATAACCTTCAATACTTCGTGACGCAGTTCCGGATCGAGCGCGGAGGTTGGCTCATCGAACAGCATCATTTTCGGTTTTACTGCCAGCGCGCGGGCGATAGCCACACGCTGCTGCTGGCCGCCGGAGAGTTCGGACGGATAGTGGTGAGCACGCTCGGCAAGGCCGACTTTCGCCAGCAGCTCTTTTGCCAGCTTTTCAGCCGCCGCTTTGTTGGCACCGCGCACGCGCTGTGGACCAAACATCACGTTTTCCAGCGCCGTCAGGTGCGGGAACAGGTAGAACTGCTGGAACACCATACCCGCTTCCTGGCGAATCAGACGCTCGTCCACTTTCGGGTCGTTGACCTTCAGGCCATCAACGATCAGATCGCCGCTGGTGATCTCTTCAAGCTTGTTGATGCAGCGCAGCAGCGTCGATTTACCGGAACCTGACGGCCCGATAATGACGACAACTTCGCCCTGTTTGATGTCCAGATCGATGTTATGCAGCACCTGGGTTGGCCCAAAATGCTTGGAGACGTTTTTAAATTCAATCACAGGATTTTCATCCTTCTTTCAAGGCGACGCAGAACAAAGCTCAGCAGCAGCGTAATAATCAGGTAAACAACGGCCACAGCACTCCAGATTTCCAGTGCGCGGAAGTTACCGGCAATGATCTCCTGGCCCTGACGGGTCAACTCGGCCACGCCAATTACGATAAACAGCGAGGTGTCTTTAATACTGATGATCCACTGGTTACCGAGCGGCGGCAGCATACGGCGCAGCGCCAGCGGCAGGATCACGTGGCGGATGGTTTCGCGACGAGACAGCCCCAGCGCCAGACCCGCTTCGCTAAAGCCTTTATGAATCGACAGTACCGCGCCGCGCGTGATTTCCGCGATGTAGGCGCCGGAGTTGATCATAATGGTCACCACAGCGGCGCTGAACGGATCAATGCGCAGATCGGTGAAGGCCATTGGCAGGGCAAAGTAGATAAACATGACCTGGACGACGATAGGCGTTCCGCGGATCACTTCGATGAAAACCAGTGCGATGTGGTTTGCAATCCAGCCGCCGTAGGTGCGAGCGAAACCAGCCACGAGGCCGATAAACAACCCGCCAACCAGACCGAGGACCGAAATCCACAGGGTCATTTTGGCGCCTTCAAGCAAGAGAGGAATGGCAGGCCAGATGGCGCTCCAGTCAAACTGCATGATAATTTCCTGTTACCGTGGTTCTAAAAAGCAGGGGCGAAAGGTCGCCCCCGAGCGTACTTCTTCTTTTAAGAATAATTATTTTGGCTCAGTGCCGAACCATTTTTTGTAGATTTCGTTGTAGGTGCCGTTTTCACGCAGGGTTTTCAGCGCGCCGTTCACTTTGGTACGCAGATCGTCGCTGCCTTT
The DNA here is from genome assembly GCF_003051885.1 of Lelliottia sp. WB101. Lineage (NCBI taxonomy): Bacteria > Pseudomonadati > Pseudomonadota > Gammaproteobacteria > Enterobacterales > Enterobacteriaceae > Lelliottia > Lelliottia sp. WB101. The sequence continues at coordinate 4,080,872 of NZ_CP028520.1, read as the reverse complement.
CGGGAAGGCGATACCGTACTGCTGTGCTTCTAAAGACTCGCCAACCGCTTTGAATTTGCCGTTGCCCGCAGTTTTGATGAAGTACAGGATGTTTGGTGTGTCGTGCAGTACCGCGTCAGCGCGGTTGGTGCCCAGTTCCATGTAAGCGTTATCGATGTTCGGGAACTGACGCAGGTCTTTGGATTTGATGTTGGCTTTAGCGTAATCAACAGAGCCGGTGCCGCTTTTCACTGCAACCACTTTGCCGTCGAGATCTTTTACGCTTTTCACGTCGTTGTTATCAGCCTTAACCATCACCAGCAGGCCGCTTTTGTAGTAGCCGTCAGAGAAGTCGATCGCTTTTTTACGTGCGTCAGTGATGGTGATACCCGCCAGCGCAACGTCAACGTTTTTGGTTTGCAGTGCAGGGACGATACCGCTGAAGTCCATTGGCTTCAGGGTGTAATCAAGTTTAAGTTCCTTCGCGATAGCTGCCCATAGATCGACGTCAAAACCAACATACTGATCGCCCTGTTTGAATTCAAAGGGGACGAAGGCGGTGTCGGTTGCGACGATGAGTTTTTTATCTGCAGCGTGAGAGGACACGGCAAAAGCCAGGGTAAGTGCAGCCAGTGAAACTTTTAATACAGACTTCATAGCATTTCCTTTTATATCCACGGGGCGATCCCCTGCGAGAACAAACGGCTACATGAAAAAATCGTGCCAACATTGCAACTCATTGTTTTGCAAAGAGGATGATGTCATGTGTTGCACGGTAAACGGTGCAAACCGCTTTTGTTGCACCAAAATGGAGCGCTGTTTTGGTGCAGTCGGGTTTGCTTAGCCGACGGGTGGCTATTAAGCGCAGATAACGGCGATAAAACAATCTTTCGTTAACGATTTTGTGAGGTGATTATTACAACTAATTTACTTTTGCAGAAAGGGATAGCAAAAGTGTGCACCATAAACGTGCAAAACCCCCGCCGGGCGGCGAGGGTTTTATAGATAATTCGTATGGATTATTCGATGTTAGATTCGATAAACCACAGGAATTGATCCAGGTCGCGAGAAGCCGCGGTTAAGATATCTGCGGTGTCTTCGTCTTTGGTTTCGCCAATCGCTTTACGTACATCGTTCGCGACGATAGCGTAACGGTCAGCCAGCTCTTTCAGGTGATCCTGAACGGTGTGGATATCCAGCGGGTAGCTTTTCAGTGGCGTTTTGCTGTTAATCACCTGAGTGGTCCCCAGGGCAACACCGCCCAGCTGCACGGCACGTTCAGCCATGGTGTCCAGGTGGGTCACTAACGCAGTCCGGAAGCCATCCAGCATTTCATGAACGGCGATAAAGTTGGCGCCGCGCATATTCCAGTGGGCCTGTTTAGTGATCAACGACAGGTCAATGAACTGGATCACCTGGCGATTCAGCAGCTCAATCGTTGCTTTCTTATCGCTATCCGAGACATCGTTACGGGTATAAAGCAGATTAGACGCTTTCGTTTTAACCAGTTTAGCGGTACTCATAATCTCATATCCTCTTGATGTTTTATGTTCCAGGTAATTACCGGAAATAAGTATAGCACCGCTTTTATATTCTGCCGGGATGGCTGTGCCTATCGGTTTAATAGTGAAAGGGAAGGGGTTTGTATAACTCGTTGATATTAAGTGATTATGATTTATTTTATGCGGATGAGTCTTAATTACGCCCTCTTTTCATGGGCGACAGAGAATATTTCACCGTGATGACAAAATATGTAAGAAAATAAAACCAGGGGTAAGTTGGCCTCTATTCTGCATGGCTAAAAAAACCATGCAGAACAGGGAGCATTAATTGACGTCGATTTTCTTGATTTTGGTTTCAGGCCGCATGGTGAGCGTCGATCCCATTGACGCGGCAATAATTGAGCACAGCGCCAGCGTCTGAGTGAAGGTCAGGCTTTCTCCCAGGAAAACCATCCCCGACAGGGCGGCGAGCGCAGGTTCCATGCTCATTAGCGTGCCGAAAATGCGGGTTGGCAGGCGCGTCAGGGCAATCATTTCGAGCGAGTAGGGCAACGCGGTGGAGAGAACGGCGACCGCCAGACCTATCGGCAGAATGGACCACTGCCAGATGGATTCCGTTGCTTGCGCCATCCCAATCGGCACAAAGATGATCGCAGCGATGAGCGAGCCGAGCGCGACGGTGGCAGGGCCATGCTCTTCACCCGCACGCTGCCCGGTGAGGATATAGACCGCCCAGCAGGCTCCCGCACCGAGCGCCAGTGCGGCACCGGTTAAATCCACATGAGAGATGTTCTGCCCCAGCGGCAGCAGGAACCACAGGCCCAGCACGGCCAGCACCACCCAGACAAAATCGACGGGGCGACGGGAAGAGAAGAGCGCCACGGCCAGCGGGCCGGTGAACTCCAGCGCGACCGCGATGCCCAGCGGTACGGTCTGAATCGACAAATAGAACAGATAGTTCATTCCGCCGAGCGACAGCCCGTAAAAGAGCAGCGGCAGGCGTTGCTCTTTTTTAAATCTCAGCCGCCAGGGTTTAAAGATCACCACCAGAATTAAGGTACCCAGCGCAATACGTAGCGCCGTGACGCCAGGGGCGCCCACCAGTGGAAAAAGGGATTTTGCCAGTGATGCACCACTCTGAATGGACAGCATAGCGATGAGTATTACAACGATGGGCAACCAGACTGGCGCCTTGCGAGACATCCCAGGCATCCTTTCTCCTGTCAATTTGTGTCAAAGGGAGTAAAGGTCGCAGTGTAATTGAAATAATCAGGCAGCGGTTGAGACTTTGTTGAAAAAAAATGCCGCGAAATCCGTAGAATGAGCCACTATTGATGGATTAATAAGCTAAAAGATTAGGATTAATCTGGATGAATGTAATGGCGTTGACGCGCAAAATCAGCGTATAAATGTGGAAATTCAGTGTTTTTTGAACAAGATAGCTGACCTTTGAAATGTTCTGTTACATCAAAGGATCGGTTAGACAACACGAATCACAAAGAGTTTCACAAGATTTTTTGATATATTTAAAACTTACGGATTTACTTGAAGCACATTTGAGGTGGTTATGAAAAAAATTGCATGTCTTTCAGCACTGGCCGCTGTTCTGGCTGTTTCCGCAGGTACCGCTGTAGCTGCTACTTCCACTGTTACCGGTGGTTACGCTCAGAGCGATATGCAGGGCGTAGTAAACAAAGCTAACGGCTTCAACCTGAAGTACCGCTACGAGCAGGACAACAATCCGCTGGGCGTGATCGGTTCTTTCACTTACACCGAGAAAGATCGTTCTGAAGATGGCGCTTATAACAAAGCTCAGTACTACGGTGTTACCGCTGGTCCTGCTTTCCGCCTGAATGACTGGGCAAGCATCTACGGTGTTGTAGGTGTTGGCTACGGTAAATTCCAGCAGACTGAAAACGAAAGTCTGAACCGCACTGCTTCTACCAGCGACTACGGTTTCTCCTACGGCGCAGGTATGCAGTTCAACCCAATCGAAAACGTTGCTCTGGACTTCTCCTATGAGCAGAGCCGTATCCGCAACGTTGACGTTGGCACCTGGATCGCAGGCGTGGGTTACCGCTTCTAATCACTTCGGTGAGCCAGTAAAAAATCCGCCCAATGTGGCGGATTTTTTTTTGCCCTCTCCCAGTGGAAGAGGGTGCCAGACCGACGTCAGCTTACCTGCTTTTCACCTCAAAAACATCCGTGCCCAGATGGGTATACTCCACTTTCTGTAACTTGAAGTTGGTGATATAGACCGGCGGCGCTTTCTTGTTTGAAATGAACGAATAGCTGTTGGCGATCTCTTTTGCCGAAATTCCCGTCCATTGTGAGAAGAATTTCAGGAAATCATTGGCTGAACGACGCGCTTTGATGATGCGATGAGTTTTGTCATCGCTGGAGAGCACCATAAACGGCACCTGGAAGTTCTGCTGGAACTTATCGTCATGGGCCAGGTACTGCACCTCTTTGCCGCGCTCTTTAAACGCCAGACCGTGATCTGAGAAGTAGACCATCGAGAAACTGTCGCCGGTGTTGCGCAGCTGGGTATAGAGTTTACTCAGCAGATCGTCGGTTTGCGTCATGGTGTAGAGATAGCACGACGTCTCTTTCGACTGCACGAATTCCGCGTATTTCCCCTGAGTGCGATCGCAGGCCTGCGGGTGCGAGCCCATCAGATGCAGAACGATCAGCTGGGGCTGGGTGCGCTGGCTCGCGAAGACCTGCGACGTCATCTTCAGTAAGGCTTCGTCTTTGGTATTCTTATCGGCCTCAAAATCTCCGCTCTTCAGGAACTGCGCTTCGTCCGCACGTTTGGCAATGCTGGCGATGGCCGTGTCGTATTCACCGATCTGCCCCTGATTGGAGAACCACCAGGTCTGGAAACCGGCGCGGTTGGCCAGAGTCACGAAGTTATCCTGATACTGCGGTTTGCCATCGACCACACGGCTGAGCGTCAGGCCGAGCGATTTCTGCGTCGAGCCGCTTGCCGCGACATAATCGGTAAACAGGGTGCCGTTTACCGAGCTGGCAAACGGCGTGTTATCCCAGTGCCCGCCGAATGCGCCCAGCGCATCGCGGCGCGCGCTCTCGCCAATCACCACCACGTAGGTGTGATATTTCGGTTTGACCGCCAGCACGTTCCAGGTGTCTTTCATGTTCGACAGCTCCGCCATACGCGTCTGCTCATCGAGCACTTCTTTATTGTTCACCACAATATCTTTGACGAAGCGGAAAACCGGATAGCCGGTGTCTTTTAGCTTGAACACGCCACCCCACGCCAGGTTTTGCACCGGCGCGACAAAAAAGGTCGCCACGCCGATAACCAGGCACAGGTTTTCAATCATGCTCCACGGCTTTTTCTCCTGCGGTTTGCGGCGAACGGCAATCACCCCAAGAGCGAAAATAAACAGGCCGATGACGTAGCTGTACCACGGGAAGATCGTCAGGATCTCCGTGGACTCTTCCATATTGGTAGAGTGCAGCGCCAGCAGGGTGTTGAAGTTGGGGGCGCCGTACGCCTGACCAAACGGGTAGTACATCGCCGCGACGACCGAGCAGATCCCGACCACCACTTTTTGCGCACGCGGCGCGCTGCGCCACATCAAATGCAGCAGACAGGTAAAAGCGACGGCGTAGAGCAGGCTAAAGGGATAGCCCAGCGCAAAGTTAATGAGCAGCGATTGCAGAAAGTAGAATCCCGTCCACGGGCTTAAGGCCCGACTGCGGGTAATAAATGTTTCTTTCAGGGTTAAATTCATAGGTCACTATCATGAAAACGCCATGTGCTCACCCTGGCGTCGAGGGTCAAAGCCTGCCTGACAGTGCGTGGAGAGGGAATGAGGGTCCGCTTCAGCGAGCCGCAAATGGTGCAGGGCTGCAAGAAGATAGAGCCAGTCGGCATTCAGGTCAACAGTTGCTAAGAAGATGTTTTGCGAGAGGGATTACAAATCCGTAAAAAAGATCGGGAATTGAGGGCTAACAGGGCAGTTTGCGCGGAAAGTGTGACAGAAAAATGAAGCGGCGTACCGCGACGCCGCTTAGTGGGACGGTTTATCGTTTTGCTCTGATTTACCGTTAAACATATCGCACAGCATGTTCAACAGCATCAAGCGTACTTTAAAGGGAGAGTGGCTAAACACTTTCATACACCTCTTGAATTCGTTCATGTGACCTCCTGATTTCTGATCCCTTCGATCCGTGAAGGGTGACTGCATTACATACAGATATAGCACAGGCTATATTGTATAGCTATGGCTAATTCGTTAATTTTTTGTGCTTGTAGAGGGATCGTTTACACTGTGCGCTCAAGAAATATGACGCCAGGGGCGTCACCCACTGAGGAAGGACAATGAACCGTCGCGCAGGTAAGCCCATTACAAAAAAAAAGACGCAACTGGTGAATGTTGAAGAGCATGTTGAAGGGTTTCGTCAGGTGCGTGAGGCGCACCGTCGCGAGCTGATTGATGACTACGTCGAGCTGATTTCCGATCTCTTTCGTGAGGTCGGTGAAGCGCGTCAGGTGGACATGGCTGCGCGGCTTGGGGTGTCACAGCCTACGGTTGCCAAAATGTTAAAACGTCTGGCCTCGGTTGGGCTGATCGAAATGATCCCGTGGCGCGGCGTGTTTCTGACGCCAGAAGGGGAGAAACTGGCTCAGGAGAGCCGGGAGCGCCATCAGATCGTTGAAAACTTTTTACTGGTGCTCGGCGTGAGCGAAGACACGGCCCGTCGCGATTCGGAAGGGATTGAACACCACGTCAGCGAAGAAACGCTGGAGAAATTCCGCGAGTTCACGCGTAAATTTGGGTCCTCTGCTGAATGACCATTCCTGGACTGCGGGCACTCGCCCGCGATCGCTTTTTCCATCTTCTGCTATTGATTGGCCTTGGGCTGAGCTTTTTCGTCCCCTTTGCGCCTGCATCCTGGCCGGCGGCTATCGACTGGCACACCATTATTACCCTGAGCGGGCTGATGATGTTGACCAAAGGGGTGGAGCAGAGCGGCTACTTTGACGTCATCGGGCGCAAAATGGTGCGCCGCTTTGCCACCGAGCGCAAACTGTCGCTGTTTATGGTGCTCGCGGCGGCGCTGCTGTCGACCTTTCTGACTAACGATGTGGCGCTGTTTATTGTCGTGCCGCTGACCCTGACGTTACGCAAGCTGTGCGAGATCCCGGTTAACCGGCTGATCATCTTTGAAGCGCTGGCGGTTAACGCCGGATCGTTACTGACGCCAATTGGCAATCCGCAGAACATTTTGCTCTGGGGACGTTCCGGATTGTCCTTTGCGGCCTTCACCTGGCAAATGGCGCCGCTCGCGCTGGTGATGATGCTCTCTCTGCTGGTGGTCTGCTGGTTTGCTTTTCCGGCGAAACCGCTTCGCTATCACAGCAGTACCCAGGCCTCCCCGTGGAATGCGCGGCTGGTGTGGGGGTGTCTCGCCCTGTACATCATTTTCCTGACGGCCCTCGAACTTAAATATGCCCTCTGGGGCGCTCTGCTGGTGGCTGGCGGCTTCCTGCTGCTGGCACGGCGGGTGCTGATTAGCGTCGACTGGACGCTGCTGCTGGTCTTTATGGCGATGTTTATCGATGTGCATCTGCTGATCCAGCTGCCGGTATTGCAGGGCGCGTTGCACAGCGTGAGCGGACTCTCGCCGCTCGGCCTGTGGCTGACGGCCATCGGGTTATCGCAATTTATCAGCAATGTTCCCTCAACCATTCTGCTCATCAACTACGTGCCGCCAACGGTGCTGCTGGCCTGGGCTGTTAACGTCGGCGGTTTCGGGCTGCTGCCGGGATCGCTCGCCAATCTGATTGCGCTGCGTATGGCAAATAACCGCCGGATCTGGTGGCGATTCCACCTCTGGTCCCTGCCAATGCTGGTGTGGGCGGCCGCGGTCGGTTTCGGATTATTCCTTCTCATATAGTGCGCTAATTGTCAGCTTTTCCTGGCAAATGTATAGCAACGTCCTAACTTTAGTGAACGGCATAACTGTGATGCCGTTCACTGACAGGAACGTTGTTGGCATATGGCAGAGACAAACGAAAACGCTGAACAAAACGAAAGCGCAGATCAAAACGAAAAAAGCGAGCGCAAACGCCCGGGTAAAAAGCCTCTCATTATCCTTGGGATAGTAGTGGTGGTCATGGTTATCGTGGCGCTGGTGTGGTGGCTTCTGACCCGAAATGAAGAGACCACCGACGATGCGTTTACCGATGCAGACGTGGTGACTATTGCTCCGAAAGCGGCGGGCTACGTTACCGAACTGCGCGTGCGTGATAATCAGCGGGTGAAAAAGGGCGATCTGCTGGTCGTTATCGATCCGCGTGATACCACCGCTCAGCGCGATCAGGCGCAGGCGCAGTTAGGGCTGGCCGTGGCGCAGTTGCACCAGGCACAGGCCCAGTTGGCGCTCTCAAAAGTGCAATATCCGGCCCAGCGGGACGAAGCGAAAGCGCAGGTGCTGAAAGCGCAGGCGGATATGGCGAATGCGCAGGCTGAATATCGCCGTCAGCGCGGTGTCGATCCGCGCGCCACCACGCAACAAAGCATTGATTCTGCGAACGCCCAGCTGCGCAGCGCTCAGGCCGGTCTGGCCAGCGCCCAGGCACAGCTGGAAGTGGCGGAGCAGGTACAGCTCCAGATCCGCCAGCAGGAAACTAACGTCGAAGCGCGTGAACGCCAGGTCGATCAGGCGAAAGCTCAGCTCGAAACCGCCACACTGAATCTCTCTTACACCGAAGTGCGCGCCCCGTTTGATGGGTTTGTCACCAAACGTAACGTCCAGCCGGGTACCCTGGTGCAGGCCGGAACGGCGCTCTTTTCGCTGGTCTCACCGGATATTTGGGTAGTGGCGAACTTCAAAGAGTCGCAGCTTGAGCGTATGCGTCCGGGCAATAAAGTGGCGATCACCGTGGATGCCTGGCCGGACATGAAGCTGGAAGGGCATATCGACAGTATTCAGCAGGGGAGCGGTGCGCGTTTCTCGGCCTTCCCGGCGGAAAACGCTACCGGCAACTTTGTGAAAATCGTGCAGCGTGTTCCGGTGAAAATCGTGATCGACAAAGGGCTGGACCCGAACATGCCTCTGCCGCTGGGCCTCTCCGTTGAGCCGAAGGTCACGCTGGAATGACGGATCACAGCCACGACAACTGGCGGCCCGCCAGTAATCCCTGGGCGGTGGCGATTGTGGTCACGCTCGCGGTGTTTATGGAGATCCTTGATACCACCATCGTTAACGTGGCGCTGCCGCACGTGGCAGGCTCGCTCTCGGCAAGCTACGACGAGTCGACCTGGGTGCTCACCAGCTATCTGGTTGCCAACGGTATTGTGCTGCCCATCTCCGCGTTTCTGAGCCGGGTGTTTGGGCGCAAGCAGTTCTTCCTGATCTGTATTGTGATGTTCACCATCTGCTCCTTTCTGTGCGGTATCGCGACGGAGCTGTGGCAAATTATTCTGTTTCGCATCATGCAGGGCTTTTTTGGTGGCGGGCTTCAGCCAACGCAGCAGTCGGTGCTGCTCGATTACTTCAAACCCGAGGATCGCGGCAAAGCCTTTGGCCTGTCGTCGATTGCGATCATCGTCGCCCCGGTGCTGGGGCCGACGCTCGGCGGCTGGATCACCGATAACTACTCCTGGCGCTGGGTCTTTTTTATCAATATTCCCGTTGGGATCGTGACGGTACTGGCGATTTACCAACTGCTGGAAGATCCGCCCTGGGAGCGTAAATCCGAAGAGAAACTGAGCATCGACTGGACCGGGATTGGCCTTATCGCCCTGGGCCTCGGCTGCCTGCAGGTGATGCTCGATCGCGGCGAAGATGACGACTGGTTCTATTCAAACTTTATCCGCACCTTTGCGGTACTGACGCTTATTGGCATCATCGGCGCGATTTACTGGCTCCTGTATGCCAAAAAACCGGTGGTCGATCTGCGCTGCATGAAGGACAAAAACTTTGCCGTCGCCAGCCTCTTAATGGCCGGAATGGCGATGATTTTGTACGGCAGTTCGGTTGTGATCCCGCAGCTTGCCCAGCAGGATTTGGGTTACACCGCCACCTGGTCGGGGATGGTGCTCTCGCCCGGTGCAGTGCTGATTGTTCTGACCATTCCGCTGGTGTTAAAGCTGATGCCCGTCGTGCAGACGCGCTGGATCATCGCCTTTGGTTTTGCCTGTCTCGCGGTGTCGTTCTTCTGGTCGCGAACCCTGACGCCGGATATCGATTTCGAAACCCTGGTGCTGTTTCGTAGCGCCCAGTCGTTCGGGCTGGGGTTCCTGTTTGTTCCGCTCACCACCATTGCGTTTATTTCGATACCGAGGCGGCTTAACGCTGACGCCGCCGCGCTGTTCACCATGTTCCGTAACGTCGCGGGTTCGATTGGGATCTCGCTTTCCACCGCCGCAATCACGGAGCGTGCGCAGACGCACAGCGCGCATCTGGCCTATCACGCGTCGCCCTTTAACGAGCAGTTCCAGCTGGCGCTGCGGGAGTCGGCGCAGGCCATTCAGAACTTCACCACCCAGGTCGGCAATCCGCTGGATATCGCCACCGGACGCATGTACCAGACCATGATTGAACAGTCGCGCTTCCTGGCCTACGTGGACGTTTTCACGATCCTGAGCGCGGTGGCGCTAATACTGATCCCGTTTTGTTTGTTGCTCTCGCCGGTGAAAAGCGAGGGGAGTGCAGGAGCACATTGATGATGTACAGACGTTTATCCCCCTGTTTTTAATGCTGCTGTTAGCGGGGTGCGCCGTAGGGCCTGATTATCAGCCGCCCGCACCGCAGACGCCTACGACATGGAACGATCCTGGCGATGCGAGCGTGAAGTCACAAACGCAGAGCAGTGCGGTAAACCCGCGCTGGTGGAAAACGTTTGGCTCCCAGCAGCTCGACAGCCTGGTTGAGCGGGCGATTGCCGGAAACCTCTCGCTGCAGCAAACCGTCCTGCGCATCGCCGGTGCCCGCGAACAGATAAACCAGGCAGGCGGGGCGTTTTATCCCTCGGTGAACGGTAATCTGCAGGCGACCCGCCAGCAATTGGGGCTGGAGGGGGAGCTAAAATCGCATGGCGTTTACGATCAGCTGGATGACGTTGATCCCGATCTGAAAGGGGCGCTGGGGCCGCTCACCCAGCCGATAAATCTCTATCAGGGAAGTTTTGATGCCCAATGGGAACTCGATCTGTGGGGCAAAGTGCGCCGTCAGGTGGAAGGTGCCGAAGCCCAGCAGCGTGCGGCTATCGAACAGCGCAACGACGCCCTGGTCTCTCTGGAAGCGGAAGTGGCGCGGGCCTGGCTACAACTGCGCGGGGCGCAAAGCGTGATGGCGACGCTCAATACGCAAATTGAGAGCGCACAGCAAACGCTCGATCTGACGGAAAGCCGCCAGCGCGGCGGTCTGTCACCGCAGATGGACGTGGAGAACGCCCGCGCGCAGCTGGGCAATCTGGAAGCGCAGCTGCCGCAATATCAGGCCCAGGAGCGTCAGGCGATGAACGGTCTGGCGATTCTGCTGGGTAAACCGCCGGGTGCGCTGGACAGCGAGCTGCGTTCCGTCCAGCCGCTGCCCGCATTGCCTGACATTGTGCCGACAGGTATTCCGTCGACGCTCGCCCGTCGCCGCCCGGATGTGCGCGAGGCGGAGGCCAATCTTCACGCCGCGACGGCGCAAATTGGTGTCTCCGTTGCCGAGCTGTTCCCGAGCGTGTCGCTCTCCGGCCAGTTTGGCCTGCGCAACAGTGAAACCAACTGGCTCACCGACTGGAGCAGCCATTTCTATAGCGTCGGTCCGCAGGTGTCGATCCCGATTTTCCAGGGCGGACGACTGGTTTCGAGTGTCAAAGTGGCGCGCGCGCAGCAGGGCGCCGCCGTGCTCGACTATCGTCAGACGGTGCTCACCGCGCTCGGCGATGTGGAAAACGCGCTGGTGAGCTATCGCACGGACCAGCAGCGGGAAGCGGGCTTAGGCAAAACCATCGACGCACTGCAAAACGCGTTCGATCTGGCGAGCGACAGCTATCGTCAAGGGATCGCCAGCTTTATCGACGTGCTGGATGCTCAGCGCCAGCTGGCTCAGGCGCAGCAGCAGCGTGCGCAGTCGCAGGTGCAGAGTGCTCTCGATCTGGTGGCACTCTACAAGGCCCTCGGCGGAGGCTGGGAGCCGTATCAGCAGGTGAATTTGCCGGACTATTCGGTGTTTGGCGACGCCCCGCGCGGATAACGTTCAGAGGATTGGGCAAGAAACAAACAGGAACGCCACATTCGCGTTTTGCAGGCGCGGGGTATAACTGTCCGGCACCCATCAAACGAACATTGTGAGGAACGTCATATGCGTTATCAAAAACTGGGCAATACCGGTCTGTTTGTTTCTGAGCTTTGCCTTGGCACCATGACCTTCGGCGGGGAAGGTGGCATGTGGGGAAAAATCGGCCAGCTTCAGCAGAGCGATGCGGAAAAACTGGTTGGCCGTGCGCTGGATGCCGGAATTAACTTTATCGATACTGCGAACGTCTATTCAGAAGGGCGCTCGGAGGAGATCACCGGCCAGGCGCTGAAAAACCTCAAAATCCCGCGTGAAAACGTCGTTGTCGCCACCAAAGTGTTCGGTGAAACCGGCACCGCTGGCGTTAACTCACGCGGCAGTTCGCGCTATCACATCATCAGCAGCGTTAAAGAGAGCCTGCGCCGTATGCAGCTCGATCATATCGATCTCTATCAACTGCACGGTTTCGATCCGGCAACGCCGATCGAAGAGACGCTCTACGCCCTCGATAATCTGGTGCAACATGGCCATGTGCGCTACATCGGTGTCTCTAACTGGGCGGCATGGCAGATTGCGAAAGCACTGGGGATCTCCGAGCGTCTCGGGCTGGCGCGTTTTGCCTCGCTACAGGCGTACTACACCATTGCTGGGCGCGATCTGGAACGTGAACTGGTGCCGATGCTGCAAAGCGAAGGTGTCGGGCTGATGGTCTGGAGCCCGCTGGCGGGGGGTTACTGAGCGGCAAATACGGTCGTGACGGCCAGAGCGAGGCGGGTGGACGTCGTCTGGAATTCGATTTCCCGCCGGTGGAGAAAGAGCGCGCGTTCGACTGCGTGGACGTGATGCGCACCATAGCCGAAAGCAAAGGCATTTCAGTCGCGCAAATCGCGCTGGCGTGGCTGCTGAATCAGAAAGTGGTGAGCAGCGTTATCATCGGAGCCAAACGCGTGGATCAGCTGGATGACAACATCGCCGCAACGAATATTCGCCTGAGTGATGACGAACTGAAACAGCTCGACGCCGTTAGCGCACTGCCACGGGAATATCCGGGCTGGATGCTGGAGCGTCAGGGTGAATATCGCCAGAATCAATTGAAAGGGTAATGGCCATTATTCAGGCGGTACGGTGTTTATCTCGCATCTAATATCAACGAAGATGCTCGCAACGTCGGAGAAGTAAAAAGTGTCTGTATAAGGTTTACAATCAGACCTAACGAGATTGTTATCCGTACCCTCTGACTGATGTGAATCAATAAAGCCCCCTGTGGAGAGTCTCTGCAGGGGGCTTTTGCATGGCCAGGTTTTAACCCTGGTGGCAAAACTGTTTAAGGAGAGCGCCGACACAGCTGCCGGATTGATTTCTGCTGTAGAGTTGACAAACATAAGTCATTTATACTGGCGCGCTCACTATATAAAAGTGCTAAATAGTCATTTAGCAAAACTAAATAGTGATAACGCAGACATCAAAGCGTTAATATTTTACTATTGTAGATAAAGTTGTTTTGTCTAGTCCACATTCTTTCATTTTAGAAAGTGTTTCTCTAACCGTGGATGAATAAATATTCAGATTCATAAACAATGAAAATTAATCGATTGAAAAGCATTAATGCATACAGCGGGGGCGAATCAGTCTCGCCAGCGTTGGAATACCACTGTCACTCTCCTTGATATTTACCCATAGCCAGGCGCTGAGCCCTGTCTGGTACTCGTGGTAGTACAATTAACGCCCTGTATGCGATGTAAATTAAGTAGTTGAATGGTATGCCATTCGGTAGGCGTTTCCCCTCTGGTTTTAATGCTGCTGTAGGCTTCAGGACAGTGAAAATACAACGCAGCAAATGAATATTTACCGATGCCAGGGTATGGAGTGAGCGAGAGAAGTTGCCTGCTGTATGCAGGAAAGACTGACGTTCAGAGGAGTAACATAAATAGTTTACTGACCGCCTGACCTGGAGCACTAAAGTTTTTTCACAGAACGTGACGTGATTAGCGAGATGTATAAAGGATTGAGTATTCTCAAATGAACGCTAACTGATTATGGAAGATTATAGATGATTCATCATAAATTAAGTAAAGCAGAAATAGGCCGCATACGAATTTTTAATACAGTCATGAAAACGAAAAGCATGAGCCAGACAGCTTTTGCGCTGAGTATTTCGCACTCAAGCGTCTATCTGGCCATAAAAAAACTACGGCTTTTATATAACGATGTGCTTTTTTTCCGTGAAAAAAATTCGCTGATACCGACAGAATTTGCAAAGCGATTGCATACCGAGTCCCTGGCCATATTGAATAACCAGCAAGACGTTCAGTCTGCTAATGTGGAAACAGACAAACAACGTTTCGTCTTTGCCTGCGCGCCGCATATCGCTGCCACCGTTATCCCTGTCACCTATTTGTTGATGGAGCAATCCATCTCCTTTCCCCTGGAGCATACCGCTCTTCCCGTTTCGCCAGAGGGAAGGGCCGATTTGTTGTTGAGCAATAAGGCGGATGTTATTTTTGACTATGAGCCTATTCAACATGAAGACATTTTCTTCAAGCGACTGTTTAAGGAAGATTATGCGATTGTTTGCCGTAACGATCACCCGAGGCTTTCGGACTCGATCTCGCTGAAAGAATTTTCCTATGAAAAACAGGCGGCGCTAGGGTGTTCCTCACTTTTTGATAACTTACTGGATGAGGGGCAAACCGCAAACGTATTTTTCTCCAGTCATTACTATCTTGATCTGCTGGCAATGGTCGAGGTCAGCGATATTATTTGTGTTATTCCATTGAATATTTATTTGAAGCTTCACGCATCTTTTGATATCAAATCGTTAAATTATAAATTTAAATTGAATGTCAAAAAAACAAGTTTATACATTAACTATTTAAAAGATCCTTCCAGACGAAAAGATAAAAACGATTTGCTCAAAAAAATAGCAATGATGCGCTAACTTTTGAAGAGTAAAGCAGGGGGAAGGCTGTAGTGCTATGAAGGGAATAGCCATAATCGTTGTTCAGGCTATTCCCTTTGATTCACAACTCTTTGAATTTGTTAAGCACTTGTAAAAGCTCGAGAAAGTGTGGGCTTTTCAAGGAAGCTTTATTGTACGTCATATACATGGTGACGGGTTCCAGAGTGAAATTGCATTCCAGCACTTTAATATTGAAGCTGGACGCAAATTTTTCAGCAAACCAGGCGGGCACGAAACTGACCACGTCTGATTTTTCTACAATGGCGGCGTTAACAATAATGGAGCTGCTGCTAAAGAAAAAGTTGCGATCGCCTAAATACTCCATAATCCCCGTCTGAGTGCGTTTGACGTTTTCAGAACCGGCATTCAGGAAGCTGGAGGTTTCAAACGCCATCTCCTCATATGTCAGCGTCTTCTTTAACCGTGGATGATCCACCCGGCAAATAGGAACAGTCTGCTCAACCAGATACGGCTCAACCACGGTGGAAAAATTATAATAAGGCTTAGTGTCAAAGACGATATCGGCTTTGCGGTAAGTCAACGCATCTTCAATGGTATCCAGTAGTGCATCAGCGCTGATATGGCTTATTTCACAGTTAAGCCCTTCTTTTAGAACCTCAGCGCTGACATGAGGTAAGATGCGCATCGCCGCATAGGGCGTTGAGTGGACCACAAATTTGCTGCGGGTCGTTGTATCCTTGAAATAATCAAGGCTACCGAGTAGCTGCCTGAAACCTGCACGTAACTGATTATGCAAATTTTCTGCAATAGTGGTTGCCACAAGTCCTCTCCCTTCGCGGATAAAAAGGGGATCGGAGAAAAAACTGCGTAGCTTCGTCAATGACTGACTGACGGCCGAAGGGCTAACACACAGCAGTTCCGCCGCTTTAGATACGCTCTTGTGAACATAAATGGCTTCAAAGATTAAAAGAAGATTTAAATCAAATCCTTTGACCCTACTGATATTTGCGATAAGCGAATTTTCTGTCATTTTCAAATCCCTGATGAATGATGGACAAAGCTGTGACTTCACTCTGCGATATATTCACATAAAGAATAGTATAGCCACAGCTCAGCTCCTTTTTCTCGTGGTCTTAGAAAGAGACTTTCACATTTGCATTCGCGCTATATCCCTCGATGTCAGAACCAAAACCTTTCTGGTAACTCACATCAGCATTCAAGAGGGTATTCTCTCCAAGACTTACGGTGACGCCCGCTGCACTCTGCCACCAGTCTTTACCGAAATCTGCTCGCGTATGTTTATCGGCAATTTGCACGTTTGCTTCATCACCCATAACGCTTACGGCATTAATTGCTAAGTAAGGGGTCCAGTCTGGATTATCCATGAAGAAACGAAGCCCTGTCCGACCCTGTCCGTTACTCATGGAAACGCCTGATACTGAACTGATCTCGTCGTTAAAATCCTCGAGATTAAGGTACTGATAAATAATCTGCGCCTGAGGTTCTACTTTGAGATTTTGATAAAGAACAAATGGCTTACCCACTTCTACTGACAGTGCGGCACCATAGCCATTCTGACTGGCGTCATGGGTGCTGTCATAATCGGTTTTGTACCAGCTTCCCTGACCGACAACGTCAATGTACGCGCCCTCGTGGGTTTTCAGAGTGTAATACCCGCCTAAGCTGTAAATACGACTGTCAATGCTGCCAGTTTTTGTCGAGAGAGAGGGATTATGACGGCGTAAACTGTCTTCGGAATCTGTGGTTTGGCGGCCCAACGTCGCCATAATACCTGCACGAATTTCCCCGCCATCAGTGGTTTTATCCCACAATAAATCCTGACCAAACTGGATTAAGCTCATATCCGTATCATAGCTATAACGACCGGCATCATAGTTTGTATGTTGATACGCTGTCCGTGCCCATGTTTCGTCTGTGTGCATAACGTTACTGCCATTACGTTGATGATAAGTGCCGATAGCATCAAATCCATAATTCATGAGCAAAGTTGGGGCTGCGAGATAAGAAGGTACCTCTTCACGCCACGGCAGGTTTCCATCAGACGGAATTGGGGCAGGTGTCGGGTCCGGAATAGGATCGGGTTCCGGCGCCGGCTCGGGATCAGGGGTCGGTTCTGGTTCTGGAGCCGGGTCCGGATCGGGAACAGGATCTGGATCGGGCGTCGGGTCTGGATCAGGAGTAGGATCAGGAGTTGGGTCGGGTTCTGGCGTCGGGTCCGGATCGGGAACCGGGTCAGGAATAGCTTCGGAGCACGTATAATCAGCACAATCACTCAGGTACCAGTTTTCCCCTTCGCCGCTTGAAATGTCGCCTTTGTGCAACGTGTAGTTAAACGCGCCAGCAGAAACGGTGTTTCCAAGCGTAAAGGCGTTACTGCCCTCGGTATTGGTACCGTCGACCTGTATAACCTGAATGCCGTTAGCCGGGGTGTAATCACCCTGACCACCCGTATTGTTAACATACAGAATATTACTGCCGGTAACGTCACCCGTCACATGGATGGTATCGGTGGGGGAGTTACTATCATCGAGGAATGTATTGATGTGGTAAATACCATCACCGTTCATGTTGCCAGTGATATTCAACGTCGAATAAGCACTTCCTGTATGAGAGAAGAAGACATTCCCTGCGGAATTCAATGTATTAACCGTAGAATTATCAGGAATAACCCATTTACTGGTAGCATCTATGTTTACGCTATTAGTGGTCTCGGTTGCACCCTTCCATTGCGAGTCCGAATTCAGATAAACATCAACAAGGTTTCCCTGAGCCGCGATAATGTCACCCTCAAGGAGTGAATCACTGGCCGATAGGTTCACCTTGCTCGCAGTAATCACCCCGGTACTCGTATTGATAGTGCTGTTCGCACGCAACAAAATACCGCTGCCGCTGGTAATCGTTGAATGATCGTTCACATTGATTTGCTCATTCGCACCCGAAATGATGATTCCTTCGGCAGCGGCGCTGCTCAGGTCACTGTTAATAAGCGTGACTATCGCCGGGTTGTCCGCGTCAAACCCCGTTCCATAAATCGCGTTCGCATTGGCTCCCGTTGCACTCAGTTGGCTCCCTTTAAGCGTGATATTACTGTTTGCATATGAGCGTATTAAATCGGCATTCTCGCCCGAAGAGTGTCCAGTAACAGACTCCGCAGTAATGATGGCATCATTCATCGCCGCCAGCAGGTAACTACCCGTACCGGAGGTCGTAATTGAGGAGTTGCTGATATCAAGGATACCTGTGCAGGCGATGTTGGCGGAACACGCGGCGACTGCCGCAGCAGAACTATTTCCCTCTGTAACCAGCGTCATGTTGGAGGCCGTCAGGGTGACAGGCGGGAGCTGGTTATAGGTCATATCACCAGAGTCGACATACAAGGCATACGATTTATCCCCTGTCGTCTTAACAATATCGTTATCGATATGCATATTATTGCGAGCATCAATAGCGTTGGATCTGACGCCGTTCGTGATAAGTGTAAGATTGTTGGCCGTGAGACTGCTCTCTTTCCCCGATAAGAAAAAGGCCGTGATATTATCGCCATAGCTCTGATAAATACCGCCATCCAGCCGAACGTCACTGTAGGCGTTGGCATTAATCATTGTGCTGTTAATGCCCGTCAAATTGACGTGCCCATTGGTGATTGTTGCCACCGCTTTTTGGTTCGAATTCGAACCAATGGCATAAATAGCATTTTGATAGCCCGTGGAGGACTGATTGATAGTGAGATTATCAATCACTGCTGTAGATGAATCGAGCTGAATCCCATACATGGCATCACTGAGTGTAATAGTGACATTACTCAGATCGTTAGCGGAAGCGCCATAATGCAAAGAGATGCCAGTACCTGTAGAGTTAGTATCGGTAATACGAATATCATCACCATGAAATGAGGAACCGGCCCCACTGACATAAACCACATAACTTCTTGATTGATTCGCACTAATATCAGCATTATTCAATGTTGCTGATGCACCGGAGCTTATGTTGATGGTTCTGCTCGCGTTTTTGGTGTCAATAGCGGCATTGGTAAGGGTTAAATTGGCAAGGTTAGAAAGGTTAAACGCATAGGACTCTTTTCCTGAAGTAGATATAACTGATTTTTCAGGAATAAGCGTATCGCCAGCATTATTACTCCCCTGAACCTTAACTGCGGTTCCCGCACCGGTAATGATAAACGCAGGATCATTATCCGCTGTGGTTTCTGTTGAAGGTAAAAAGTTAAAAAAATGTTCTTTACCGTCGCTATAGGTTATGGATGCGTAAACACTCAAAGGAGAAAGCAGAAGCCAATAGAACGGCGTAAATAGCCATTTACCCTTTAATGAATAATCATTTTTTTTACATATTTCCATGTTTAAATTTCCTTATAAATCATGGTTAAAAAGATATTGTACCTACGCCAGAAGCCAGGCGTTCTCAAGAATTAAATAGCGAAACAGGAATCAGTATTATTTAAAGGATTTAGTCAGTCCGTTTTTACACACTGATAAGCGTATTATTATCTGTTCACTTAACATGAAGGCATAAAGTGTAACTGTCTGTTTAATACGCTAAAAAAAGGGTGCCTTCATTTGTGGTGTTCAAGAAGTAGCCAGGAATTGACAGGTGTTCACCAGCATTTACATTTATTAGCAATGTAAGAATAAAGTCAATAAATTAATACTTGCATACCTTAAGTTAAGCTTAATGCATCTGTAAGCATTACTGACTGTACCGCCATTAAGGTTTCCTGAATAATCCACTCCAACGTAGATGTCTGGCAAAGAGGCATCCGTAATGGTTGTTAGATTCATAAACTAACAATATATAATCTTGATAGGATAAAAATGAAAATGACTTCATGGTTCAAACTTACAGTGCTTGCTGCAGCTGCTGCTGCAACAATGGGCGCAAACGCAGCTGCTGTTAATACTGGTACTATCACTGTTAATGGCCGTATTAACACCACCGGCTGTGTTATTGATGCAGCAAGTACTTCTGCCGCAATTGAATTAGGTACCATTATTGCTGCTGACTTCGGTGGTACTAAGGGCGCTAAGTCTCCTGCGAAAGATTTTACCATTCACCTGACTCAATGTCCGGAAGCACAGGCAGGTGTTAGCCTCACCGCAAACGGTACAGCAGATGCAACTGATTCAAAACTGCTGGCTATCACTGGCGTAACCGGCATTGGCTTGGGTTTATATAACCCAGACGATACCCAAATTAATTTAAACAGCGCTTCTGCGGTAACAACCATTGATGCCACTTCACACGAAGCGAATATTCCACTGCGCGCAGCAGCGGTTTATACCGGTGGGACTGTGACTGAAGGTCAGTTCACTGCAACGACTAACTTCACCCTGACCTATAACTAATCACCGGCTGTCATTTATTTCCAGAAATACAGTCTGAGAAAATGGCAAAGGTTAAAAGGATTAAACCAATTATGAACATGAAAAAATTAAGTATTGCAGCAGTCGTAATGATGGGCTTTGGTGTTTCTGGCGCCCAGGCTATTGACGGCACCCTGAATTTTCACGGCACCGTAGCGTCCACCGCCTGTTCTGTTGCGGCCGGTTCTGAAGCCCTGGTTGTGCCAATGGATGCTGTGCCGATTTCATTGGTTAACGCACTGCCTGGCGCAGCTGTTACCAGCGCTAACCTGCAGAAGAGCTTCAGCATTAAGCTGGAAACCTGCCCAAGCGTTGTAGAAAACGTGTCGATCAAATTAACCGGTAAAACCTCATCCGGTTCTGGTGCCAACGTCTTTGTTGATTCCACGTCCTCTGGTGCTGCGAAATATGCAGGTTACATTATTACTGATGCTCAGAGCGGCGCAGTCATTCCTGCCAACGTTGTAACGCAGTACAGCACGCCACTGGTAGTCGGTAATAACAATCTGAACTACCGTGTTGGCTACGCGAAGACAGGGTCTACCACCCCTACCGCTGGTCCGATGGTTTCCGTAATCAACTATGAGCTGTCTTATCTGTAATAATCATTTGATGATTTAATTACTCTTAATACAAGTGACTTTTGATGACAAAAGTCACTATTTTTTTAACCAAAGAAGAAACTTATGAAAATGTTAGTCAAGTCTATTCTCGCTAGCGCATTGCTGGTAACGGCTATCCCAAGTTTTGCCGGTTTAACCGTTGGCGCAACTCGGGTTATCTTTACAGGCGATATGAAAGAGGCGTCTCTGCCTATTATGAATGGTGAAGATTCCTCAGTATATCTCATCCGTTCATGGGTCAGTACCGATAATGCGGGCGAGAAAGTCCCATTTATGACCACGCCGCCTCTTTTCCGAATTGAGCCGGGCCAAAATAACACCGTTCGTATTACGCAGACCTCCTCAAATTTACCGCAGGATAAAGAGTCTGTTTTCTGGATCAATACGCTGGCCATTCCACCAGAAGCGAAAGTGAAATCTGAAAACTCGTTGCAGTTCTCTCTGAATACGCGAATTAAACTTTTCTACCGACCTGTTGCGATCAATAAGCCGGAAGAAGTCAAACACGCCTATGAAAAAGTAACATTTAACTACGCTGGCGATTCGCTGGTAGCGAAAAACCCAACGCCATATTTTGTGAATATCTCGAGAATAAGTATTAATGGCCACGATGTGAAACAGGGTTACATGGTTGCCCCTGGCTCATCTGTCAATATCAAGGAGCCTGCAAGCAGCGGCACAATCACCTGGCAATCGATAAATGATTACGGTGGGTTGAGCGAAAAGGCGACCGCTAAATTCTAAACAACAATGTTGTTACCTGATTGATAAACGAAAATGCTGGATGTATGAATTATGGATGATAATAAAATAAAAAATATGTCAGGTAAATTTTCACAGAAGCTGTGTGAGGCTGATGGCAGCGATTTTAAAAAATCAAATTACGATTGCTTTCATTCTTTAGCAAAGCCAGCTTCTTTTTTTATCTTATTATCATTACCTGCTGCTTCTTTTGGTGCCGAATCATTTAACCCTGAAATGCTCAAAGCTATGGGGGGAGTAAGTGACCTGCAAGATGTGGACCTTAACTATTTTGCCGAGAAAGGCGGCCAAATGCCGGGTTCATACAAAGTCAATGTCTATCTTAACAACCAGCAGGTGGATTTGAGGACGGTTAATTTCGTCAGTCTGAAAGAGTACCCGGGCAAGCTTTATGGGCAACTCACGCCGGAAGAGCTGGTTGGTTACGGGGTGATTTTAGATACGTTCCCCGATCTCAAAGCGGCACCGCAAACTGAGATAATGACCAAACCGCTTAATGTGTATGTGAAAGATGCCACTGAAACGCTGGATTTAAACCGTATGCGCTATGACATTACGGTTCCGCAGGTGGGGGTGGATACGCGTCCACGTAATGCGATTGACCCGAAACGTTGGGAAGCAGGCATTCCGGCAATCATTCTCAACTACAGCTATTCGGGATCAACGACATCCAGGGACGACAGTGATTCCCAGAGTCACTTTGTGAACTTAAGAAGTGGAGCCAACGTCGGTCCATGGCGTTTACGCAATTACTCCACCTATAGCGAAATTCACAACTCGTCTGACAACGGGCATGGCAACAGTAGCGACAGTAACCAGCGTGAATTTCAGTCGATCAATACGTACGTACAGCGTGATGTCCAGTTTTTACAGGGTGGCCAGCTCACATTAGGGCAAACAGCAACGCCGGGCGACGTCTTTGACAGTATTCAGTTTACCGGGGCACAGCTCGCGTCTGACGATCAGATGCTGCCTGACTCGATGAGCCAGTTCGCGCCCACGGTCCGGGGTATCGCGAAATCAAACGCCCAGGTTACGGTTAAACAGAACGGTTATACGATTTATCAGACCAACGTTTCCCCGGGGGCTTTTGCGATCACCGATCTCTATCCGTCGAGTAACGGTGGTGATTTGGAAGTGACCGTGAAGGAAGCGGACAACTCAGAAACGAAATTTACCGTCGCGACCAGCTCGGTACCTATTTTGCAGCGCGAAAAACGCCTGAAATACAATCTGGTTATGGGTGAATATCGTACCGGCACTGACGATACGAAAACACCTCAGTTCATTCAGATATCAAATATTTATGGTCTCACATCACGGACGACCATATATGGCGGTGTACAATATGCCAATAATTATCGTGCCGTTACTGTCGGATTAGGCAGAGACTTAGGCGCGTGGGGGCGATCTCATTTGATGGTACTCAGGCCACCAGTCAGTTTGATGATAATTCCCTGGGGACGAAAAAAGGCCAGTCCTATCGTGCAATGTATGCTAAAAACTTTGAACGTACGGATACTAACTTAGAAATTGCGGGTTATCGCTATTCTACCAAAGGGTATTATTCATTCAGCGATGTTCAGGACTATCAGGCTGATCCTGATTCAGATAATGACTTTGATAATTATAATCGCTCACATAATCAGCGAAGTAAAATTCAGTTGACGATTAGCCAGTCTTTCGGCGACTACGGCTCAATTAATATTAGCGGTAGTCGGCAGAACTATTGGGGCGGTGATGGTGTAGAGAAACTTATTCAGTTAGGTTACTCAACGACTATCTATGGGGTGAGTCTGGGGCTGAATTATAACTATTCCAAAAATCCGGGAACTGCAGAAGCCGATAAAATTGTCGCATTTAATATGTCTGTGCCGTTCGATCTCTTATTGGGACATACCGGGGCATGGATGACCTATAATATGAGCAGTAACAAGAATGGCACGACATCTCAACAGGCAGGTATCAGCGGTAACTTATTGCAGGATAATAACCTGAGTTATGCCGTGCAACAGGGCTATGAAAACGAAGGTCAGGGTTCATCGGGGAATGCCTCTCTCGATTACAAAGGTAATCTGGGCGAAAGTAATCTTGGATATAACTATGATGATCATACTCAACAATGGACGTATGGCGTACAGGGCGGCGTGGTAATACATCAGAACGGTGTAACATTATCACAGCCTCTCAGCGATACAATTGCCCTTGTTAAGGCGCCTGATGCCGGTGGCGTGAATGTTAAGAATAATACCGGCGTTAAGACTGACTGGCGCGGATATGCAGTCGTACCGTACGTTCAGCCTTATCGTAAAAATTCAATTGAACTCGATACGCAAAGTTTTGGCGATGATGTAGACATGGATTTCAGCAGTCAGACGGTTATTCCAACGCGTGGCGCTGTTACCATTGCCGACTTTAAAACACGTGTTGGTCAGCGAGCGCTTATCCAGCTTCTGTTCTCCGGGAAGCCCGTTCCTTTCGGTGCGACGGTGACCTTAATGCAAGATGAAACAGATGATGACAAAATTATTACCGGCATCGTCAGCGATCAAGGCCAGGTGTATTTATCGGGTCTGCCGGAAGAAGGCAATTTAATGGTGAAGTGGGGCGATGACAGCAACCAGAAATGTAAGGCAAATTATGCGTTACGTTCTGATAAAAAGAGTGCTGATAGCGCTGAGCTGATCAAGCAAATCACAGCCCAATGTCATTAATATAATTAAGAAGGTAGCCAATGATGAATCAAGTAGTGAAGTTAAGGAAATATACGGCGGGAATTGTGTTTAGTATTCTTGGTCTGGCAGGGTTGCATCCTTTTGCAGCCTATGCGCAGGGTTCTTGTGAACTGACACCAACGACTCAGATGAAAAATCTGCACTCTATAGAAATTCCACATAATACGCCGGTCAATACCGTTGTATATTCGTCTTCATTTCAAAGACGTTATGTTGCAACATGCACTTCTGGCGGTTATCAAACCTATACAATGCTGGCATCACAGTATTCCGGTAAATCGCCGAAGATTATCAATGGCGATGCTGTTTTTCCGACTGCGATAACCGGTATCGGTGTTGCCGTGCGAGTTGACGGTAGACCATTAAATACTAATATCCTAACTAACCACACAGAAGAAAACCTGCAAACGCCTGATATTACATTTAAACTCTATAAAACGGGTAACACCACTTCGCCTTCACAAACCTTTAGTGGTGATTTATTGTCATACCAGGTCAACAGTTCCGCTGGAACTAAAGTTGCCGGCTACTACTCGCTCGCGGGGGGCCGCTGAGTCTGACCCCATGTAGTTTGGGTTATACCGGGACTCTTGGTGTTGATATGGGCACACTGTTTCCGGGTACGCTCAACGGAAAAGGTAACACGGCATCGCCTGTCAGTTTTAAGATCCCGTTAGATTGTGATGCCGGAACCCGGTTAAATATAAGTTTTGACGCGGCGTCGACAAAAGGGGACGGCATCATTGACCTGTCCAACAGTACCGCACGCGGTATTGGGATAAAACTCATGTACAATGATGCTGCGGTTAAATTTGGTCAGGATACCTATATTCAGACAACGCAAACAGGGGGAGTATTCAATATTCCTTTGACCGCAGCTTATACACAGACAGAAAACGACATCACCCCAGGTACAGTGAGCGCTGTTGCTAATTTCACTGTTTCCTATGAATAATATTGCGTAGGCAGAGTGATAATTACCCTTGAGGCCAACCAAAAACGTACGTAAAGTACGTTTTGAGCTAGAGTTATTTCCCATGGTAAAGCAATTAACGAATAATAATATCGCTTTAACAACGGTGTTTTTGTACGCGGAACACCTAAAACAGTGAGATTCGTCTGGTGGTAACCTTTGGGCATATTCTCACAGACAGCGCACTTTATTATATTTAACGAAGTCACCCGCGATTGTACGACATGTTGCCAGAAGAGCATTTTCAAAAAATGAACGTTCTAAAGGGACGAAATAAAGCTCTCGAAAATATTAATCACGAAAGGTATGTCAAGGAACGTCTTATGCTCTCTTTTAAAACAGAAAAGGTGGAAGCCGAACGACTGAAAATTTTTGATATGGTTATGCAAACCCAAAACCTGAGCCATGCCGCAGCGTCGTTGAATATATCCTACTCAAGTGTTCATCTGGCGATAAGAAAACTGCGGGTTTTATATAATGATTTGCTATTTATACACGATAAGAAAGCAATGGTGCCTACTGCTTTCGCCATTATGTTATATAATGAAATACAGGCATCGCTGTACAAGTCGCAGCCAAATAGCTTTATGAACAATGAAGAGCCAGACAATCTCCGTTTTGTTTTTTCCTGTGAATCACATATTGCTACCATCGTGACGCCCCTTGCTTTTCTGTCAATGCAGAATGTAGCACCATTCCCTTTGGTACATCTGCCTCTTCCGTCAACAGTACAGAATAAAAAGGATATCCTTCTTAAAAATAAAGTGGATGTCATTTTAGATTATGCCCCTCTTGAGCATGAAGACATTTTCTCTAAACGGTTGTTCAAAGAGGACTATGTGATTGTTTGCAGCAATAACCATCCCAGACTGTTGCAGTCAATTAGCCATAAAGAGTTTTGTCAGGAGAAACATGCGGTTCAGACGTCACCGTCTGGAGCTGATACGCAAACGAAATTTAGCAATGCGCATTGCGCACTCTTTAGCAGTCATAACTACCTTGATCTTTTGGCGATCGTTGAGGTCAGTGAATTGATTTGCGTTGTACCATTAAATATCTATCTGAAGTTAAACCTCGCCTTCAACATCAAAACATTAAGCTATAACTTCAAGTTGAATATTCAAAATACCAGCCTTTATATTAACTATCTGAAAGATCTCTTTCGTCCTGTCGAGAAAGCGTATTTGCTGGAAAAAATTAAGAAAATGAATTAAATGTTTTCGCAGCGTCAATAACATGCCCAAGGGTCTTCGCTGAGATCTTTACATTAACTTTTTCCGGACAATACTTTGTTGTTAGTTAATTATGTGAAAAATGTTATTGTTATGATGCAAAAAACGTAAGTGCGATTAAGCATTTGTGGTAAGTCTATTTTAGCTCCCCGCGTAATATTTGGAATTCCCCAACGATTTTAGTGTGTTACCTTCCACTGTTTTAAAATAATTAACAGCATTAGTGCTCCTTCATAAGTCCTTAAGTATATCTCACTACATGGTTTAAGTTGCCAGGGATACTATTGTCATTCATTCAATTAATCTTAATTGAATATCCCTTTTACTTATTAAGTGTGGTTTTATGAAAAAGTTAAATACCTATCTTGTATCATTGTTATGCGTGGCGCCTTTATCGTCTTTTGCTGCGGATGGCGACATCACCTTCACCGGTAAAGTGACTGCATCGGCCTGTACCCTTAAGGGCTTTAACGGTATGGCGTCTACCTCTTCAGTGATGACACTGACGACCGTAAGCCCTGAATCCTTTAATGGCGCAGGGGGTTATGCAGGCATGAAGGACTTCACTATCAACCTGCAGGATTGTGATATCACCACCATGAAAAATGCCCGCGTGGCTTTCAGCGGCACGCCCGACACCCTCGATAACGAAATATTGAAGAACACCGAAACCAACGGCCCTGCTGATGGCGTGGGTGTTGCTATTTTAGAGAATGATGGTGTCTCGCTGGTTGATATTAACGGCGGTATGCCTTCTCAGTCCCAGGCATTAAGTGCGGGCGACACCGAGCTTAAATTTAAAGTGGCCTATAAAGCTAACTCGGCCACGCCGGCCGTCACCCCCGGTAATGTCAAAGCGAAAACCTTTGTCGATATTACCTATAATTAATCTCCCTGTTATTTAATTTATTTTCTGGTTAATCATTTGTGATGAAAAAGCAGGCCTCTTTTGAAAAGACATCATTCCTATTTAATAATGAAGGCTTTCATTTTAGCGTCTGCTTTAGTTTCATCTTATTCTCTGGCAGCAGCCAGTGACAGCGCCTTTGACGCTGACTTCCTGCGCAAAGATTCCCAGGAAATACCTGAACAATTTTATCACCCGGACCAGGTGGACGCGGGGGTGAAAACCGCCGATATCGTGCTCAACGGCCATATTCTGTTTAAAACCAAAGTTGAATTTATTGCCACCCGAGCGGGTGAGAGCGCCACGCCCTGTCTGACCCAGGCGCTGCTGCATCAGATGGGGCTGGATACGCATCTCGACGCACTGGCGAAAGCGGGGAATGAAACCTGCTACGACTTCCTCAAAAAATGGCCCGATGCGCGGATCACTTACGACGAGTCGATGCAGCAGCTGGTTATCAGCGCCCCGCAGGCGGCGACAAATGTGGCCGGGCAGACCGAGATGATCGACCCGTCGCTGTGGGATAACGGTGTCAATGCCCTGCGTCTGGGCTATTCCGGCTACGTTTATCACACCGAAAACCACGGCGACGATTCAGGTTCGGGCAGCAGCGACAATGCCTTTCTGAGCCTGAACTCCGGCGTGAACCTCGGGAGCTGGCGTTTCTACAGCTTTGATACGTTTAACAAATCTGACCTGGGCTGGGAGCAGAACCACGACCGCGCCTATGCCGAGCGGGATATTGCGGCGCTGGTCTCACGCTTTACCGCCGGGGACGTGTATGCCAGCACCTCCAGCGACGTGCTGGGGATTTTACCCCTGCGCGGTGTGACGCTGGAAACCAACGCCCAGATGCTGCCGTCGGACACCTTTAACTACTCGCCGGTGATCCGCGGCGTGGCGCGCAGTAACGCCCGCATCGTTATCCGCCAGCGTGGCAACATTATCTACAGTGAAACCGTCGCCCCCGGCAGCTTCGCCATTAAGGATCTGAATAACGGCCAGATTGGTGCGGATTTAGACGTCACGGTGGAGGAGAGCGACGGCAGCAGGCAGCAGTTCACGGTGCCGTACACCGCGCTGCCGAACATGCTGCGCCCCGGTACCTGGCGCTACAGCCTGAGCGCGGGCCGCTATCGCGATGACGGGCTTTCTTATCAGCCCCTCGTGGCACAGGGCAGCCTGCAGTACGGCTGGGACCGGTTCACGCTCAGCGATTTGATTGTGGCGGGGGAAGGGTACCAGTCCATGGCCCTGAGCAGTGCGGTCAACCTCGGCGTGCTGGGCAGCGTGTCGCTCGACTGGGCGCTGGAGCGTCACCAGACGGCAACTGACAGCGACAGCACCGGGGACGAAGACATCAGCGACAACGGCCGCGCGCTGCGCCTGCTGTACGCCCGGCGTTTTGACAGCACCGACACCTCGTTGCAGGTGATGGGGTTTCGCTACCAGAGCAAAGATTTTATGGATTTCCCGGACTATGCCAGCTGGCGCTGGGGCGACAGCAACACCCGCAGTCACCGCAAAAACGAGGTGCAGGCCACCCTTAACCAGGGGATGGGCGATTTCGGCAACGGCTATCTGACCCTGCAACAGGACAGCTATTACGACTCGGATGCGCGCGACACCTCCCTGACGCTGGGCTACAGCTTCAT
Source organism: Lelliottia sp. WB101 (assembly GCF_003051885.1). Taxonomy (NCBI): domain Bacteria; kingdom Pseudomonadati; phylum Pseudomonadota; class Gammaproteobacteria; order Enterobacterales; family Enterobacteriaceae; genus Lelliottia; species Lelliottia sp. WB101. Next base: position 4,051,916 of record NZ_CP028520.1, on the reverse strand, counting down.
GGTTAAATTCGTGAACGTCAGTCTGAACTACAGCTATCAGAAAAATTCCGGCGCGGGTGACGATAGTGATGATGACCGCCAGTTCTCGCTGAACTTATCGATACCGCTCGATGCGGGCGACCGCAACAGCCGCACCCTGTCGGTGAGCACCAACAGCAGCAATCATGACAGCGGCTCGCAGATGGCGACGGTATCCGGAACGGAGCTGGACAATGCCCTGAGCTATTCCGTGTCGGCCCAGCATGACAGCCGTGGGTATTCGCCCGCCGCGTCGATGGCGTATCGCAACAGCATGGTCAACATGAACGTCAGCGCCAGCACCAGCCGCGACAGCAGCCAGTACTCGGCAGGCGCCTCCGGCGGCGTGGTCGCCTACGGTGACGGCCTCGTGCTCTCGCAGCAGCTGGGGGACACCATCGCGATTATCGAAACGCCGGGGGCCAGAGACATCAGCGTGGAAGGCCAGCCGGGGGTCTCGACCAACCGCTGGGGACGTGCCGTGGTGCCGTCGGTGTCGGCCTATCGTGATAACCCGCTGTCGCTCGACACGCGTCACGCCGCCGACAACGTCGAGCTGATTGATGCCGGGCAGAACGTCATTCCGACCCACGGCGCCGTGGTTGTGCGCCGTTTTCAGACCAAAGTAGGACGCCGTGCGATCGTGATGTTATCACTCCCGGACGGCAAACCCGCCCCGTTTGGCGCCAGTGCGTGGCAGGAGAAGGAGCAGGTCGGCATGGTGGCCGATAACGGACTGTTGTACCTCAACGGCATTCTGGCCGACGGGAGCGCAACGCTGCATGTGGATCTGGGCAATCACGCTCAGTGCCAGTTCACATTACCGGATGCCGGCGGCCCTTCTGAGCCCTGGTACCAGCAAATTAATGCGGTTTGCCGCTAAGCAGAGAACATCATGAAATTCACTAAACTTGCCGTTCCCGCTCTGATGAGCCTCCTGTTACTGACGAATGCCGCCTCCGCGGCGGTGCGCCCGGCGCTGACCCGCGTGGTGGCCCTGGAAAGTGATAAAGAAACGTCGATTAAATTACTCAACGACGACACCACCCAGGACTACCTGGTTCAGTCGTGGGTGGAAGACCTGAAAGGCAGCGATAAAAACCTGCCGCTCATCCTCACGCCGCCGCTGTTTAAAATCGGGGCCGGGCGCGAAGGGAAGCTGCGTATGGTTATCCTGCCGGGCCGCATTCCGCAGGACCGGGAGTCGGTGTACTGGCTGTGGATCCAGGAAGTGCCGCCGGTCAGCAAAGTGAAAGGCAACCAGCTGCAGGTGGCGGTGCGCACGCGTCTGAAAATCTTCCTGCGCCCGACGACGCTGTCCGAAAAACCGGCTGAGACGGTCAGTAAACTGCAGTGGCAGGTGAGCCACGACGGCGGCAAAGCCTGGCTGGTAGTGAAAAACCCGACGCAGTATTACGCCAGCTTCTCTGAGCTTTCGGTCACGACTGGCGGCAGCGCGCAGCCCGTTGCGGATAAAAGGAGCATGGTACCGGCCAAAGGCGAAATGCGTTACGCGCTGCCGGCGGGCGTGAGCGGTAAAGCGGGCACGCTCAATTATTCGCTGATGAATGATTTCGGGGGGAATCCCCGGTTCAGCATCAGTCCCTGACATTCTGACGGACAGCGATTATGAAACTCTTGTGTAGCCTGCTGTTGTGTCTGCTGCCTGCCTTCAGTTGGGCAGGGGCGTTGCACTGTGATATTGACACCGGGGGGGCGCTGCCGTTCGCCCCCTTTACCCGGGAAAACCCGATTGCGGTGGACGAAGAAACACCCGACTACACCGTCGTGCTGTCGCTGGACTACGCGCAGTTTCTGCCCAACATGCGCCTGTCCTGTACCTCGGACGGCCAGGACCTGGACGCCCCGGCGAATTTCGACGGCAACATCACCCTCAGCCTCAGCACGGTGAATGATAAGGCGCTGGACTGGACCGGAGAGGCGCAGACCACCAACAACGGCATCAAAATGAAGATGTACATCAAGGCGGTGTCGTTAAGCGAAGAGACCCCGCCGGACAGCTATCCGTCTGCCCGTATGGTGCTGGGGAAACGCCTCGGTGTGGAATACCCGATTATTAACGGGAAAGAGGACTCGACGCTGGTGCAGTTTGGTGCCCAGTACAACGCCGGCAAAACCCTGTACCGGTTTGATAATAAATACAATTTCGCCATCGAATCGATGCGCGTGGAGCTGATTAAACTGGGCTGGGTGGATTACCGCTCAGAAGCGGTCATTCCGCCGGGGGCGCACCTCACGTTCTCCATTGACGGCCTGGGCGGCGCCTCAAGCGTGGACGTGCCGCTCGGATCGGGCGTCTATATGGCAGCGCCGTCGTGCTCGCTGGATAACAAACATCAAACTGTGGACCTGGGGGAATTTCGCAAAAGCAGCAGCGGTTCATTCCCGCGTGAAGGGAAGATGACCCGTTTTGGCATGGATTTTACCTGCAGCAGCTACACCAACAATGTCGAGTTTACCTTCGATGAACCCTACACCGTCCTTGCCGGACGAGACACGATCTCAGCCGTCAGCGTGCAAAATGGTCAAAAGCTGAAAGGCCTCGAGGTGGGACTCTATAACAGTGAAGGGAAAGTGGTGCGAATGGGCGTGAAGCAGAATATCGGAGTGGGGCAGAAAGGGAAAAATACGGCGTTTTTCCAGGCGGCGGCCATACAGACAGCCCCCGAGATAACCGACGCAAATGACAATACCTTTTCCGGGGATTTTACGGCAAAAGTGAATGTCACGATCACGTATTACTAGGGCAAGGGTAAGCGTTCATCACTTTCAACAATGATCGAATCCGAGAGAACCCTGTGCTGGTTTGAGAGAAACAGCAGGGCTTTCCGGCTTCTTTATTTCTATCCCGCTCACAAAAAACGATCCTTTCGGTTGCTTGATTTTTCATCTTTGCCTATATGACTAGTCATGAAAATTAAATGACTAGTCATATAGGGAGAGACCATGAAGCAATCACTGCCAGCTAACTTTTTATGGGGTAACTCGGTTTCCAGTATGCAGACCGAGGGGGCGTGGAACGAGGGTGGAAAAGGGATGTCGGTGTATGACATCCGCGAAGCCGGGGAAAATGCCTCTGACTGGAAAGTCGCCACCGATTCGTATCATCGCTACCAGGAAGATTTCGACCTGATGCAGGATCTGGGCATGAACTGCTACCGCTTCCAGATCTCCTGGAGCCGTGTCTGCCCGCAGGGTGACGGCGAATTCAACGAAGAGGGCATCGCGTTTTACGATCGCTTTATCAACGATCTCATCGCGCGCGGCATTGAGCCGATGGTCTGCCTGTACCACTTCGACATGCCGCTGGCCCTGGCGCAGGAGTACAACGGGTTTAACGATCGCCGGGTGCTGGACGCGTTTGTGCGCTACGGCAAAAAGATGATCGACTGCTACGGCGACCGGGTGAAGTACTGGCTGACCTTTAACGAGCAGAACATTTTCCATATGCCGGAAGCGTTCAGAGTCTCAGGCTACATGAAGGGCGAGCAAACCCTGCGCGAACTCTACGAAATCCAGCATCATACGATGGTGGCGCACATGGCGCTGACGGAGTATCTGCACCAGGCCAAACCGGGGCAGTTGATGGGCGGCATGCTGGCGCATCAACTCATCTATCCGGCCACCTGCAAACCGCGCGATATCTTCTGCGCTCAGCAGTACGACGAATTCCTCAACCAGAATCTGCTGCGCGTCTTTGCCGGTCAGGGGTATAGCCCGGCGGTGATGGCAGTGGTTGAACAGCAAGGATTTGGGGATATCTATCGTGAGGACGATTTGGCCCTGCTGGCGCGAACCAAAAACGACTACATGGCGTTTAGTTACTACGCAAGTAAAACCCTCGACAGCGACCCGATTCCGGAAGGCACGCCGGTGAACTACTACCTGGCCCATGGCGAGAAGAACAATCCGTTCCTGAAAGCCACCGAATGGAACTGGCAAATCGATCCGCTCGGTTTTCGCACCATTATCACCCGCTATTACAACGACTGGCGTCTGCCGGTCTTCCCGATTGAAAACGGTATCGGGGTGATTGAGTCCTGGGACGGGGTGAATCCGATAGAAGATGATTACCGCATCGATTATCACCGCAAGCATTTCGAGGCAATGAAAGCGGCGATCTTTGAAGACGGCGCGCAGGTGATAGGCTACCTCGGCTGGGGGTTGATCGACATCCTCAGCTCGCAGGGCGACATGCGTAAACGCTACGGCGTGGTGTACGTGAACCGCGAAAACCACGATCTCAAGGATCTGAAACGCGTGCCGAAAAAGAGCTACGCGTGGTTAAAACAGGCTATTCATAGCAACGGAAGCGAGCTGTAAGCCTTACGCTGCCGGACCGGTTTTTGTGACTGATTGATGGGAATATCCGCTATGTCTGATACAAAAATTACACCTGCGATGCAGTCGTTTGTCGACAGATTTGTTGAGTTCTCCGCGCGCCTGGCAAACCAGGTGCACTTACGTTCCTTGCGCGACGCCTTCGCCACGGTAATGCCGATCTTTATCCTTGCCGGTCTCGCGGTGCTGGTGAATAACGTGGTGTTTCCGTGGGTGTTCGAAGGGGAAACGCTCGCCCACTTCAAGGTGTGGGGTGAGGCAATTATCAACGGCACGCTGAACATCGCGGCGCTGTTACTCGCCCCGATGATTGCCTGGTCGCTGGCGCGCAACAAAGATTTCGACAACCCGGTTTCGGCAGTGGTTATCGCCGTAAGCAGTTTTATCATTATGATGCCGATGCAGCTCCAGCTGGTGCCCGTCGGCAGCCAGGCGACGGTGAATGTCACCCAGGTGCTGACGTTCAGCAATATCGGCTCAACGGGCATATTTGCCGGGGTGCTGATTGGTCTGATTTCAACGGAAGTGTTTATTGCGATTTCGCGCCTGAAAGTGTTGCACATTTCGCTGGGCGAGAACGTCCCGCCTGCGGTGAGCAAATCCTTTACCGCGCTGATCCCGACGATCATCACGCTTTCCCTGTTCGCCATTCTGGCGGCGCTACTGGCGAACGTGCTGCATACGGATCTGATTCACCTGATCACCCATTTTATCCAGCAGCCTCTCAGACTCATTAATACCAGTTTGCCCGGCACAATTTTTATCTACAGCTTTGGTAATTTCCTGTTTACGCTGGGTATTCACCAGTCGGTAGTGAACAGCGTCATTCTGGAACCGTTCCTGTTAATCAACACCAATGAGAACATGCTGGCCTTCGCCAACGGGCAGCCGATTCCGCATATCATCAATAACATTTTTGTCCCGACGTTCGGGATGATTGGCGGGACGGGCAGCACCATCTCGCTGCTGATCGCCATTTTTATCTTCTCACGGCAAAAATCGGCCAAACAGGTGGCGCGGCTGTCGCTGGCTCCGGGGCTGTTTAACATCAACGAACCGGTGATTTTCGGCCTGCCGATTGTCTTTAACCTGCCGCTGATGATTCCGTTTGTGCTGCTGCCAGCGATAGGGATTTACTTTGCCTGGCTGTGTACCACGCTCGGCCTGATGTCGCGCTGTGTGGTGATGATCCCCTGGACCACGCCGCCCATACTCAGCGCCTGGCTGGCGACGGCGGGGGACTGGCGGGCGGTGGTGGTTCAGTTGGCAATCATTGTATTTGGTGTATTCTTCTACCTGCCTTTCCTCAAGATTGCTGAGAGGGTGGCATTGAAAAACAGTGCGATAGCGGATTAATCATAAGGAAAAGGCGATGGCGGCGAAGTACATCACCATAGCGCGGGAAATTAAGAAACGCATTATTAGCCAGCAATATGCCGCCAATGAACCGCTGCCGGACCAGTTTGCGCTGGCGGCGGAGTTCAGCACCAGCCGGATGACCATTCAGCAGGCGATGCGCCAGCTGATTGTGGAAGGGCTGGTCTATACGCGACAGGGGCAGGGGACGTTCATTCGTAAAAACTTCCTGCAGCTTTCCCAGTGGGATCTCTCCGGCAGCGACTATTTCGGCGCTACTAAAACCTGGGAACATCTGGGCACGGTGAGCAGTAAAGTGGTCCATTTCGAACTGCGCTTTCCGAACGAGAAAGAGCAGTCCTCCCTGATGATAAGCGCCGATACGCCGATCTATGATTTTATTCGCCTGCGCAGCCTCAACGGTGAGCCGATGTCGCTTGATTCCACCGTCATGCCGTTGAATCTGGTGCCGGGGCTGAATAAAACCCATCTTGAAAGCTCGGTGTTCCAGTACGTGCAGGAGACGCTGGGGCTGAAAATTATGGGGTCATATCGGGTGGTGCGGGCGTTAAAACCGAACGCGCTGGATATGCAGCATCTGATCTGCGAGCAAACCGACCCGGTGCTGGAGGTGGAGCAGGTGATCTATCTGGAGGATGGCACGCCGCTGGAATACGCCCATTGCCACTACCGGTACGATCACGGTGGAATCGTCATCGTGAATAACGGGTAATAAAAAAGCGGGCTAAGCAGCCCGCTTTTTTGTTTGAAGCTGAGTCAATCAGTTCAGACGTACCGGCATACCGGAACGGTTCTGTACCGCCTGATCCACAACGGTGGTTTCAACGTCGGCCTGGCTGGTGACAGCCTGCACGTTGCTCTTCAGGGTAATCGGCACGATCTCGTTGTTGTTAATCTGATCTTCGCTGGTAGACAGCGGGTTGTGCACTTCGATATAGCGGCTGCCATCTGGCTCAGAGGTCGCTTTAACCGGTTCGTTGATGAACTGAACGCGGGTACCGACCGGCACATTCTCGAACAGGAACTTGATATCGTCGTTACGCAGACGCACACAGCCGTGGCTCACGCGCAGGCCGATACCGAAGTTGGCGTTGGTGCCGTGGATCGCATACAGACGACCAATGTACAGCGCGTACAGGCCCATAGGGTTGTCCGGGCCGGCAGGAACAACGGCTGGCAGCGGCTCACCGGCAGCGATGTACTCGGCGTGCATCTTGGCGGTTGGCGTCCAGGTTGGGCCTGCTTTCTTACGTTCTACTTTGGTGGTCCAGTTCAGCGGGGTGTCTTTGCCCAGCTGACCGATACCAATCGGCAGAACGATCACGGTATTGGTGCCTTTCGGGTAGTAATACAGACGCATTTCAGCGCTGTTGATCACGATACCTTCGTGGACGGTGTCCGGCAGGATCAGCTGCTGAGGAATGTTCAGCACGGTACCGGCTTTCGGCAGATACGGGTCAACGCCCGGGTTTGCTTCGAGCATGTTGGACAGGCCCAGCTGGTATTCAGCGGCATAATATTCCAGCGGCTGGGAGTTGCCTTCCGGAACAATAACCACCTGGTTTTGACCCACCAGACGGCTACCGTCTGTCGGCAGCGGATAAGTCACCGCAGAAGCGGTATTGCAAAAACCTACTACGGCTAACGCCGCCGCAAAAAGCGTTGATAATTTCATATTCATGTTATGCGAGGTATCTTTGCCACTCTGGCGATTAGTTGATGAGTCTGAATCATTGATGGGAGCGCATTATATGTGCATTCCCTCGCGCATGGAATTCAGATGTGTACGAAATCACATTTTTTTCGATTTTGTTAAAGTTTAGTGGTTGGTTGCAACACGGGATTTCAATTCGGAATTGTGGCATAATGCCGTGTTTATCACACTTTTTCGCAGGAATCTCCCCGTGTTAGTTACCAGCAACGTCACTATGCAGTTTGGCAGTAAGCCGCTGTTCGAAAACATTTCCGTCAAATTTGGCGGCGGCAACCGTTACGGCCTGATTGGTGCCAACGGTAGCGGAAAATCCACCTACATGAAAATCCTCGGCGGCGATTTAGAGCCGACGCTCGGCAACGTGTCGCTCGATCCGAACGAGCGTATCGGTAAGCTGCGTCAGGACCAGTTCGCCTTCGAAGAGTTTACTGTGCTCGACACCGTGATCATGGGACACGGGGAACTGTGGGAAGTGAAGCAAGAGCGCGACCGCATCTACGGTCTGGCTGAAATGAGCGAAGAAGACGGCTATAAAGTGGCCGATCTCGAAGTGCTTTACGGCGAAATGGACGGTTACTCTGCCGAATCCCGTGCCGGTGAACTGCTGCTCGGCGTCGGTATTCCGGTTGAGCAACACTACGGCCTGATGAGCGAAGTCGCACCGGGCTGGAAACTGCGTGTGCTTCTGGCGCAGGCGCTGTTCTCAAACCCGGACATTCTGCTGCTCGATGAACCGACGAACAACCTGGACATCGACACCATCCGCTGGCTGGAGCAGACGCTGAACGATCGCGACAGCACCATGATCATCATTTCGCACGACCGTCACTTCCTGAACATGGTCTGCACCCACATGGCCGACCTGGACTACGGCGAGCTGCGCGTTTATCCGGGCAACTACGACGAGTACATGACGGCTGCCACCCAGGCGCGCGAACGTCTGCTGTCTGACAACGCCAAGAAAAAAGCGCAGATTGCTGACCTGCAATCCTTCGTCAGCCGCTTCAGTGCTAACGCCTCTAAATCTCGTCAGGCGACGTCTCGTGCGCGTCAGATTGATAAAATTAAGCTGGACGAAGTGAAAGCCTCCAGCCGTCAGAACCCGTTCATTCGCTTCGAGCAGGACAAGAAACTGTTCCGTAACGCGCTGGAAGTTGAAGCGCTGGCGAAAGGTTTTGATAACGGTCCGCTGTTCAAAAACTTCAATCTTCTGCTGGAAGTGGGCGAGAAGATTGCGGTACTGGGCGCGAACGGTGTGGGTAAATCAACCCTGCTGAAAACCCTGGTGGGTGAACTGGCGCCGGACAACGGTACCGTGAAGTGGTCTGAAAACGCCCAGCTCGGTTACTACGCGCAGGACCACGAATTTGAATTCGAAAACGATCTGACCGTCTTCGACTGGATGAGCCAGTGGAAGCAGGAAGGCGACGACGAGCAGGCCGTGCGCGGCATTCTGGGCCGTCTGCTCTTCAGCCAGGACGACATCAAAAAGCCTGCCAAAGTGCTCTCCGGTGGTGAAAAAGGGCGCATGCTGTTCGGTAAGCTGATGATGGAAAAACCCAACATCCTGATAATGGACGAACCGACTAACCACCTGGACATGGAATCTATCGAATCCCTGAACATGGCGCTGGAAATGTATCAGGGCACCCTGATCTTCGTCTCCCACGACCGTGAGTTTGTAAGCTCCCTGGCGACCCGCGTGATTGAAATCACACCGGAACGCATCGTGGACTTCACCGGTAATTATGAAGATTACTTGCGCAGCAAAGGCATCGAAGGCTAATTTCCCGTCGTCTTTCACGCTGCAGATGCGTTGGCTTCACCTGTTCACCCCGGTCACTTACTTATGTAAGCTCCCGGGGATTCACCGGTTTGCCGCCTTCCTGCAGCGCGAAATACTTAGGAAAAGGCGCCATGCCTTTATCCCCTCTCCCAGTGGGAGAGGGTTAGGGTGAGGGCATCAGGCCGCACTACACCACCCACTCACCTCCTTCAACCCCGTTCACCCGCAGCGTACGTTTTTCCCCTGCAGGCAGCGACACCTTCAGCGCGTTCCACGCCGGACGATAATCGCCGCGTGCTGCGACCTTCAGATTGATTGTGGTGCCATCGCACACCATCTCCCACTCCAGCCACAGCGCATTTCCTTTCTGATAGCCCCAGCTCTCGCCATCGTCCTCAAACAGCTGGCCCGACGTTGTGCCCACGCCCTTCACAGGAAACAGTTTCAGCTCGCGGGTATCATCTTTCCCGGCGTTCACATGGGTAATGCGTTCGCTGAGCGGCAGCCCGGCCCCGGCGCGTACCAGCAGCGGCAGTTTTTCCAGCGGCGCATCGCGGACGATCCACTGGCCGCCGGAGAACCACTCGTGGGTGTAAAAATCGTACCAGCCTGTTTCGTTGTCCGGCAGCCAGAGGCGGCGCTCGCGCTGGCCTTGTTCAACGACGCTGGCAACCAGCAGATCGCGCCCGAGCAGGAAATCGTCACACTCTTCGAATGTCTGGGCATCATGCTCGTGATCGAGGAAAGTCGGACGCAGCATCGGCTCGTCATCGGCATGGGCCTGCCACAGCAGAGTATAAAGATACGGCAGCAGACGATAGCGCAGCTCAATTGCGCCACGGATCGCCGGCGTTACGCCCGGATACATCCACGGCTCGTTCACCGTGTGATCGTCATTCCACGAGTGAATGGTGAAACGCGGGTGCATCACGCCGTTCTGAACCCAGCGCACAAACAGCTCCGCGTCTGGCTTATCGCCGGAGAAACCGCCGACATCGTGGCCGACGTTGAACAGCCCGGAGAGACTCATCCCCAGCCCCATGCGGGTGTTATAGCGCAGGGTGTCCCAGTTGGTGCGGTTATCGCCGCTCCAGGTCTGGACGTAGCGCTGCATCCCGGCGCAGCCTGAGCGGGAGATCAGGTACGGACGTTTATCCGGCGCAAAGCGCTGCTGGGCTTCCATCGAGGCGCGCATCATCAGCAGCGGCATCACCGGGCGAATATGCTTGATGGCAATCTCCTGGCCAAAACCGTGGCAGCGCGCTTCGCCGTCCCAGACTTCAAACTCGTTGTTGTCGTTCCAGGTGGAGTCGATACCCATCTCCAGCAGCTGCGTGGTCACGCCTTCCTGCCACCATTTGATGGTCTGCGGATGGGTGAAATCGAGGTGAGAACCCTCGTCATCCCAGAAGCTTGAACGTTCCGGTGCATCGGTTTCTGAATCACGGATAAACAACCCGCGCTCCGCCACTTCGTTATAGCGCGGGTGGTCCTGCAGCAGGCACGGTTTGATGTTTGCCGCGAGTTTCAGCCCCGCGTCGTGGAACGCCTGGCTCATCACCTTCGGCTGCGGCACTTTGTCATAGTTCCAGTTGAAGACGTAGCGCTTGCCGTTGATGGAGGTGTAACCGGACGAAAGCTGGAACGAATCGCACGGAATCGCATGCTCCTCACACAGGCGGATAAAGTTCATCAGCTGGTTTTGCGCGTCCGGTGCGTCGGTGTAGTGCATGGTCGAACCGCTGTAGCCGAGGCTCCATTTCGGGCCGAACAGCGTTTTCCCCGTCAGCCGGACAAAAGCTTTGGTCACGTCCAGTACGCGTTTACCGGTGAAGATGTAGTAATCGATATCGCCCGCTTCCGCCTGCCAGCGGCGATATGCCGTGTGGTAGTTGTCGATTTCGTTACCCAGATCCAGCCAGCAGCTGCTCAGGTTGTCGTAAAACAGACCGTAGCTCACGTCGTCGCGGCGGGTGATAGTGAACGGAATATGCTTGTACAGGGGGTCGGTGCTGACGGCGTTATAGCCCATCGCGTCGAGGTTACGCATCTCGTAGCGTTTGCCGTTGCGCTGCAAATCACCCGCTTTTTCGCCCAGACCGTAAAAACGCTCGTCCTTGCGGCGGCTCAGATAGTGCGCCGCGCCGTCGCCGTGGGCGTTCAGCAGGTACGCGCTGGTCGGGCGGTCGTGCGCCAGCTCCAGCCATTCACCGTCCTCATTGCGGTAGTGCCACTCCAGCCACAGAGGCTGGTGGACGGTGACGCGCAGCTGTTCCGTCGCGACGACGAGTGTGTCGTCTTGCTGCGTGAGCGTCCACGTCGGGCAGCTAAATCCGCTGAGATCGTCGCGCTGGCGGCCCTCCCACGGCACGTCCTGAGCGGGCGCGATACTCCAGGTTTTATCCAGCGACAGCTCGCCTTTGCGTTTGATCAGCACGCGGAACAGATTCTCTTCCAGCACATACAGACACAGACGGTGCTGATTATCGACGAGCAGTTCCAGATGGTTCGCGGACTGTTCAAGAAGGGTCCAGTTTTTCAGGGTTTTCATATGCAATACATCCACTATCAGGCGCGCTTGGCGCGACGTTCAGCAATAAATGCTACCAGGAAAAATGCGCCAATCAGGTCAAAGAAGCCCATGGCAATGAAGAGCGGGTTGAAGCCGATTTTGTCGGCGGTGACACCAATTAACAGAGAGAACAAGAAGCTTGCGATCCACGCCGCCGAGCCGCGCATGCCGTTGACGGTGGCCATCTGGCCTTTGTCGAACGACTCCACCACCAGGGCGCTTAACATGCAGGAGATAATCTGGTGGCCGAAACCGCCAATCGAAATCAGTACGATGGTGACGTACGGGTCGCGAGTGATCGCCACGGCGGCCAGGGAGATCATCAGGAAGGCACCGGTGACGGAGCTGGCAACGACCGAGTTCACGCGAGTACAGCCGAACCAGCGGGTATACAGGCGGGTGAGGTAGCCGCTGGCCACGCTGCCCAGATCGGCGGCCAGGAACGGCAGCCAGGCGAACATCGCAATCTGTTTCAGATCCATACCGTGCTCTTTCGCCAGATACAGCGGTACCCAGAAGCTCAGCACGGCCCAGGCCGGTTCCGCCATAAACGCCGGAATGGCGATGCCGTAAAAACGCTTGTTTTTGGAGACGGTCTTCAGCGCAGTCAGGAACGGCATCTTCACGGCAGGGGGTTCGTTATCCTGCTTGATAAACGCCAGCTCGTCCTTGCCCAGATTCGGGTGCTGTTCCGGGTTATGGTAGAACGCCCACCACAGAATCACCCACAGCAGCGCCAGTACGCCGGTAAACATAAACGCACCCTGCCAGCCAAAAGAGGCATGGGCGAAGTAGATGATAGGCGGAGCCAGCATCGCGCCGATGGAGAAGCCAACGCCAGCCCAACCGGCGGCTACCGGACGCTCTGATTTCGGGAACCATTCGCCGATGGTCTTGGCGTTCGCCGGTGTGGCGGCCGCTTCGGACGCACCCATAAAGAAGCGCAGCACTGCCAGATGCAGCCAGCTGCTGGCACCGGCGTGGAAAATACACATCAGCGCCCAAATCCCGGCGCACACCATAAAGCCAATCTTCAGGCCAATCACGTCGATCAGCCAGCCGCACAGAGGCTGGAAGAGGGTATAGGCAATCTGGAAAGCACCCACGATCCATGAGTACTGTTCGGTGGTGATCCCCATGCTCTCTTTCAGCTCCGGCGCGAGGATACCTAACGAGTTACGGGTAATGTAGTTAACGGTGACGCCCAGTAAAAACAGCACCAGCACGTACCAGCGCAGATTCTTGATGACGCGGCGGGCTTTGCTTGCCACGACAGGGGTATTGATGTCCTGACTCATTTTTCTCTCCACAAGACGGACGGTAGGGGGATGAACGTATCGGGTGTCACACCTGTTTTATGCCTTTGATCGTTATCAGTTTTATGACTTCAAGTTGCTATACAACTAGTATGGAAGTGGTGTGACAAGTTCACCTTAAGGGAGAAAATGAGTGGGAAATAGCGGATTTTGTGCAAGCTTTCTCATAACTGCGCAGCTTATTTTGGCATGATGCCTTTTAAGCCTGCTGTTACCGCAATCTCACGCTATGAAAATTTTTTCATTTGGCAAATGGAGCGAGATCACAAAATGGATAAAAGACTCAAAATCGCGGAAATTGCCGCCCGTACCCAGCTCTCAATTAGCACCGTCTCCCGCGTACTGGCGGGGAAGTCCAATACCAGCGAAAAAGCACGCACTAAAGTGCTGGCCTGCGCGCGGGAGCTGGGGGTGATGGACGGCATGGCGGCCGGGCGACTGCTGCTTAACAGTCTGGTGGTCTTTGCTCCGCAGCGCGCGTTTGACGAGCGGTCCGACATCTTTTACTACCGCGTGATCCAGAGCGTGAGCAAAGGGCTGGCATCACATGAAGTCAGGCTCCGCTACTGCGCGCTGGAGGAGAACGACAGCGACGCGCAGCTTTTCCTGGCGCGTATGAATGAAGCGGATACCCAGGCGGCGATCTTGCTAGGTATCGACGATCCGCATATTCACGATCTGGCCGTCGATATCGGCAAGCCCTGCATGCTGATTAACTGCCGCGATCAGCGGATGCGGTTGCCCGCCGTGGCTCCCGATCATCGCGCCATTGGCGAGCGCGCGGCGGAGTATCTGTTCGAGATGGGGCACCGGGAAGTGATGAACGTCCTGTGCCTGCGGCGCTACACCATGGAGCTGCGCCTGGCGGGGATCCGCGACGGATGGCGGGGACATAATCTGAAATTTAATGACAAACGCGATCTGCTGGTGGTCCCGAGTTTCAGTGCCAAAGAGACCGAGCATCAGGTGAGCGAGTGGCTAAGTCAGATGCCGGAAAAAGCGCTACCTACCGCTTTTTTGGTCGGCGGAGATTTTATGGCGGAGGGCACCATTCGCGCGCTGCAGAAGCACGGCCTGCGCGTCCCACAGGATGTGTCGGTGATGAGTATTGACGGTTTTAATCTGGCCGCGATTCAGGATGTGCCCTTAACGGCGGTGCATGTCCCGCGCGACGAGCTGGGAACCGAAGCGGTGCATATGCTCCAGCAGAGGCTGATGCGCCCGGATGCGCCGGTCGGAACCTTATTACTGAACGGCACGCTGGCGGTGCGGGAGTCGGTACGGCGGATACGTCAGGGGAAAAGACGCACCGCCGTGGAGCGGGAAGGGCTGTACGACGCTTAGGCCATGCCGAGGGCGCGTTTACCGTGGATGTTGAGATCGTTCAGGGTAAAGCGGTCCTGCCAGTTTTTTTCGTAATCTTCGCGCGGGAAATCGCCCGGAGAAGCGCCGGTTTCCAGTGCCGCTTTCACCTTCTTCGCATAGGCGAGGTTTTTCTCGCACATCGGTGCGGCAGGAATGTACATCACGTTACCCCAGCCCTGCTGATTATCTACCGGTGCGACCGAGTGGATCACATCGCAGTGCCACCACACGGAATCCCCCGCGTCCAGTGCCGGAATGCTGGTTAACGCGTCGATGAGCAGCGGATGCCACTTCTCGGAAATCGGCAGAACGCGACCCGGCGCGACGCCGCAGAGTTCGTCTTCCGGCACATCATCCAGCAGCGGACGCAGCAGAATGTAGGCCATCGCTTCCGGGATCGGCACCACGTGCAGCAGACCCTGATTTGGGATCATATCCGACAGGGCAGTCCAGCCCTGGAAAGTACGGAACACCGAGCATTTGGTGGTGTTATCCACGGTGTACTCTTCCACTTCGGTGCGGTGCGCCGCATTCCACGGATCGTACTGATCGACATTGCCGTCAAACACGCGGGCAAACACCTGCTGATAGGCCGGCAGCAGCCAGCGTTCCAGCGCGCCGGAATCCGTATGCGCTCCCAGCCCTTTAGAGGTGGTTCCCGGTGGGCGACGGCGAATACGATCCGGGTAGATCACGCTGACGTCCGGGTTAAACCACTGCTTGCCGTTGCTCTCAAAAGTCCATAAACGGTTCAGGAACGATTGTACCTGCGCCATCTCTTCACTCTGACGCGCCTGCATCTGCGCCTGCGACCAGTAGATCGGGAAAATTTCCGGGCGCGATGCGGTTAAGGTGCCGAAGAAGTTGTCACCCGGCCCTTTATACACGTCGTCAAACTGGTTGAGATCGAGATAGTCGAGCATCGCGTTATCCCACGCCAGCGCCTGCTCGCGCGGGAAGTGACCTTTGATCACCGCACAGCCGCGGCGTTTTACCGCTTCACGCTGGGCCGTGGTAATCGTTCCGTTCTTTACGTCCTCGAACGGAATCACAGGCCAGACGGTTTCACCGTTATTCTTCATGGCGTTAATTTCCGCCACGCGTGTCGCAATCTTATCGCTGAGCCGGTCAAAAACGGCCTGAACGTCGCCGATCTGGGCACGCAATTCACGTTTTAACTGGCGAATGGCGGCTTTATGGTCCGCAGGCAAAATTTCACTGGAGAAGGTCATAACTGCCTCGCTATCTTTCATTCGAAAGTAAAAGTATCTACAAGTGATACTTTAAGTTAAAAATAAGTTAATGCAAGTTTAAAAACTTGACGGGCAGCACAGGATGAAAAAAGAGTGAGGTGCCGGAGCGTTGCCCCGGCAGGGGAGGAATCAGAGGTTAAAACGGAGCAGTTTTGTCGAGTACGGCCTGAATAACGTTCAGCGCGCCCTGGTGGTTATTGTCATCGGTGCTGAAGGTGCTGATCGTTTTGATGCTTTCCGCCGCATTGCCCATGGCAAAGGAGTATTTCACCAGCTTCAGCATTTCCGCGTCGTTCCCGCTGTCGCCAATGGCCACACACTCCTGCGGAGAGACCGACCAGCGTTTCAGCAGGCGGCTAATTCCGTTCGCTTTATGCAGGCCGGGAATGATCAAATCGACGAAGCCAAAGCCGCTGGTGACCGGTTTCATGATGCCATCTAACGAGACGTGCAGTTTGTCGATAAGACCAGGGATGTCGCTGTCCGGCAGGTTCAGGGAGAACTTGAACAGCACGTCGTCGATCTCATGATAATCGCTGATGCGCTGTAAGCGGTGGTAGTGTTTTGACATCAGCGCGACAAACTCGTCCGGCGCGTTTTGGCTGACGTAGGCGCTCTTAAGCCCACAGGCGACGAAGTTAAGCTGTTTGTCTTTCAGTAATTCGCCAATCACGATTTGCGATTCGTGACGCGTCAGTTCGCCGTGGAAAATCTGCTCGCCATGATCGAAGACCAGCGCGCCGTTTTCCGCCACGAAGGAGATCTGTTCTTTCAGTTCCGGAAAGAAGGAGATGAGCTGGTAATACTGGTTTCCGCTGGCGACCACGAACTCGATGTCACGGGCCTGAAGCTGCTGAAATTGCGCCATAAAGCGGTCACGATCGTACTGCTTGGCATCATCAAGGAAAGTTCCGTCCATATCGGTGACGATAACTTTTACGGTCATACATTGCTCTCCAGAATATTACTGCGACCAGCAACATTCTAATAACAATGTGACCCGAACCACAAATTTATTTCGAATGAAAGTAAACGCAAAACAGCAACCCAAGGGTTGCTGTTGTTGGTGTGCTCAGCCTCTCCCGCGTGGGAGAGGGGTTGCGGGTGGAAATTACAGCGTATGCTCGGTACGCGCAATAATGTCGTCCTGCGCATCCGGCGACAGGGCGGTGAAGAAGGCGGAATAGCCCGCGACGCGCACCACCAGGTCACGGTACTGGTCAGGGTGTTTCTTCGCTTCCAGCAGCGTTTCGCGTGACACGATGTTGTATTGAATATGCCAGCCCTTATGCACCTCGAAGAAGGTCCGCAGCAGAATCATCAGCTTCTGACGGTCCGAATCGTTTTCCAGCGTCGCCGGGTTCAGCTTCTGGTTCAGCAGCACACCGCCCAGAATCGCCTCCGTTGGCAGTTTGCCGACGGAACCGATCACCGCCGTCGGCCCGAGGTGGTCGGTACCGGATGCCGGACTGGCCCCTTCCGCCAGCGGAGTATGCGCCTTACGGCCATCCGGCGTTGCCATGGTTGCGGCGCCAAACGGCACGTTCGCGGAGATGGACGACGTACCGGCGTAGTAATTACCGCCAATTGGACCACGACCGTAGCGCGGGTTGTAATACTGCTTCAGCTCTTCGATATAGGTCTCATACGCACGGGCCAGCAGCAGATCCACGCTGTCATCGTCGTTACCGTATTTCGGCGCGCCGTTGATCAAACGCTGGCGCAGCTGCTCATGCGTCAGACCTTCGTAGTCCTCCGCCAGCGCTTTCGCCAGCTGCTGCTGACCAATCGCTCCCTGCTCGAACACCAGCTTTTTCACGGCGGCGAGGCTGTTGCCGAGGTTGGCGATACCCACCTGCAAACCCGATACCCAGTCATACTTCGCGCCGCCTTGCTTGATGCTTTTCGCGCGTTCGATGCAGTCGTCTACCAGCGCCGAGCAGAGAATATCGTGCACGTTCTCTTCCAGCATAGTGTCGACCACGTACTCAATTTCAATCGATTTGCGGGTGTAGTAGCGGATCTGGTTATCCCAGGCGGCCATCACGTCGTCGAAGTTGTCGAAATTGCCTGCAGACAGCGCTTTCTCCTGCGGCAGGAACACCTTGCCGCTGGTGGCGTCGCGGCCACCTTCCATCGCCGCCAGCATCACGCGCGCGAAGTTGATAAAACTCATGCCGGTGCAGCGATAACCCCACTTGCCGCCGACGGCGGTTTCGATGCAGCCGATTGCCGCGTAATCGTAGGCGTCCTCTTTTTCCACGCCGAGTTTAATGAACTCGGAGATGACGATTTCGTCGTTGTTAAACGCGGGCATCCCGAAGCCGCAGCGGATCACCTGCACGCAGGCGTCGAGGAAGTCGTTGCTCATGCCCGCGTGATAACGCACGCTCAGGTTTGGCTGGGTGGAGCGCAGGCGTCCGCAGGATTCCAGAATCGCGTAGGAGAGGGGGTTCACCGCGTCCATCGGCTCGCCGTTCACCAGTTTCTGACCGCCAATGGTGACGTTCTGATACAGCGGGCTACCCGCCGAGGCTTTAGAGTGCGAGCCGGAACGGATTTTGTTCACTTCCAGCAGCTTCAGCCAGCAGCTGTGCAGCAGCTCAATCGCATGTTCACGGTCGAGGGACTGATTCAGCTCCACGTCGCGGCGGTAGTACGGATAGAGATACTGGTCCATACGCGCGAAGGAGACCGAGTGGCCGTTGGACTCAATTTGCAGGATCAGCTGGATGAAATAGCACAGCTGTAGCGCCTGCCAGAAGGTTTTTGGCGGCTGGTGGGCAATGACATCGCAGTTTTCCGCCATTGCCAGCAGCTCGTCGCGGCGGCTTTCGCGGATCTCATTTTTCGCCATCTCACGCGCCAGATCGGCAAAGCGCTGAATGTGCAGCGTGACGGCTTCCAGTACGATATCAATCGCTTTCAGGAACTGATCGCCGTGCAAATCCTCCAGCACGGTCAGGTTGATGCGGGTACGACGCTCCGCGACTTTCGCGCGCAAGCCGTCGAGACCTTTCTCCAGCAGCAGCGGGAAGTTCACCGCAAGGTGTGCATCGCCGGAGGTCATGTTGCCTTCGGCTTTGATGATGCCGGTTTCCAGCAGCCCTTTTTGCACGTCGGTAAACATACCGTAGCAGCGATCCTGTACCGTCTGGCCGCGCCACCATGGGCAGACATCGTGCAGCACGCGCTTGTTCTCTTCGCTCACCGCAAAGCCAGCGCCCGGACGGTCGGCCAGATCGTCGATCTCTTTTTCAATCCACGAGACGGTGTATTCCGGGAAGATTGGCGCAGCGCGCACTTCGCTTGCCTGGTTGCCGATAATCAGCTCGTCGTGTTTGATCCAGATGGTGCGTTTTGCCAGATGATGCGCCAGCGCCAGCGCGCGACGCACCGGGATCGGTTTGTCCATGTGCTGCTGGTACATTTCGGTGTAATGCTGCGCGCGCTCGGTACAGACCGGCGGTTTCACGATATGCACCAGAGCGGTTTTGTGCGCCTTAATGCGGTCTGTCAGGGTGTTCAGATTCAGCTGTGTCATATCTTTATCCTCGTAGGGTCGCAGTTAACCCATTCTGGGCCGCAAACTGTTGGGCAAACTCCAGTAACTCAGGGTTATCGAGCGGTTTGTCAGGGGCAGAGTAGGGTTGGCCGAGCAGGGTGTATTTGTTCATGCCAAGGGTGTGGTACGGCAAAAAGTGGATATCGCGGACGTTCAGTTCGTCGGCGGCAAAACGGGTGATGGCTTTAATCGACGCTTCATCGGCGTTAAAGCCCTGAATCAGCGGGACGCGAATGGTCAGCTGTTTTCCGGCAGCGGCCAGGCGTTTTAAGTTCTCCAGCACCCGTTTTGCCGAGCCGTCAGTCCACTGTTTAAACACCTCACTATCGACATGCTTAAGGTCGGCGAGGAACAGATCGACATAGGGTAACGACGGTTCGATATAGTGCCATGGCACATGCAGACAGGTTTCGACCGCCGTGTGTATGCCCTGATCGTGGCTGGCTTTAAACAGAGAATGGGCCAGCTCCGGGCTCATAAAGGGTTCGCCGCCGGAGAGGGTGATACCCCCGCCGCTGCGATCGTAAAAAGGTTTATCGCGCAGTACGGTTGCCATAATATCGGCCACCTGTTTCTCTTCCCCACAGACCGTTAGCGCCTGGGTCGGGCAGCAGTCGGTGAGGGCGTCGAGATGGGCGTCATTGAGTTTTTCGCGATGGATGATCACTCCGTTCAGCGCACGGTCGATAATCCCTGGCGCAGCCTGCTGACACAGGTCGCAGCCTTCGAGGCACAGGCGGGCATCAAACAGCACATCCCGCGTGCGTGAGCGGCTCTCCGGGTTCTGACACCAGCGACAGCCGAGGGAGCAGCCTTTCAGGAACACCACGGTACGAATACCTGGGCCGTCGTGGGTGGAGTAACGCTGAATATTGAAGATCATATTTTCGCCTCTTGTTGCGTATGAAGATTAAATAACTTTCAAATGAAAGTTATTTTGATGTGCGTCAACTCTGAGGAAGGTTTTTACGTGGTAGTGTTACGGCAGGTTAATTTTGAGGGTGACATCATGGAATTTTATCTCGACACATCTGACGTAGCCGCAGTCAAAAAACTGGCACGCGTTTTCCCGTTAGCCGGTGTAACGACCAACCCTAGCATCGTCGCAGCAGGTAAAAAGCCGCTGGAGGTGTTGCTGCCGGAGCTGCATGACGCGCTCGGCGGAAAAGGGCGTCTGTTTGCGCAGGTGATGGCGACGACCGCAGAGGGCATGGTTGAAGATGCACGTAAACTGCGCGCCATCATTAACGATCTGGTGGTGAAAGTGCCGGTCACGGCAGAAGGGCTGGCGGCAATCAAAATGCTGAAAGCGGAAGGGATCCCAACGCTTGGGACTGCGGTGTATGGCGCGGCGCAAGGGATGCTGTCGGCATTAGCGGGCGCGGATTATGTCGCACCCTATGTGAATCGCCTTGATGCTCAGGGCGGCGACGGAATTCAGACCGTGGTGGAACTCCAGCAGCTGCTGACGCTGCACGCGCCGCACGCTAAAGTGCTGGCCGCCAGCTTCAAAACGCCGCGTCAGGCGCTGGATTGCCTGCTGGCCGGGTGTGAATCTATCACCCTGCCGCTGGACGTGGCGCAGCAGTTTATTAGCTCTCCGGCGGTGGATGCGGCGGTGGTGAAATTTGAGCAGGACTGGCAGACCGCGTTTGGGCGCACGTCGATTTGACCCAGTAAACCGGGTGCTGGCGTCGCCTCACCCGGTCAGCGTTACCCCCCGCACACCTCGCAGCCAGGATTACGCATCAATTTCATCTCACGAAACTGACAGGTCATCGCGTCGTACATCAGGATTTTTCCGGCGGCAGGTGTACCGTAATGGGCCAGCACTTTAATCGCTTCCATCGCCTGCAGTGAACCGATCACCCCCACCAGCGGCGCCATGACGCCTGCTTCCACGCAGCTGAGGGCGTTCTCGCCAAACAGTCGGCTCAAGCAGCGATAGCACGGCTCGCCATCCGCATAGGTAAAGACGGTGATCTGCCCTTCCATGCGGATCGCCGCCCCGGAGATCAGCGGTGTTTTATGGGCAAAACAACCCGCGTTGAGCTGATTGCGCACCGCCACGTTGTCGGTGCAATCGAGCACAATATCGTGCTGCGCGATGTGGGCGGACAGCGCGGCATCGTCCAGCATCGCATCAATGAGGGTAAAGTGAACATTCGGGTTGATCCGCGCCAGGGCATCGCGCGCCGAGATCACTTTCGGCTCGCCAACGGTCGCATCGCTGTGCAGTGTCTGACGCTGTAAGTTCGACACCGATACCGTATCGAAATCCAGCAGCGTCATCCTGCCAACGCCCGCTGCCGCCAGATACTGCGCAGCGGCACAGCCCAGCCCGCCAAGGCCGACGACCAGCACGTTTGCTGCTTTTAGCGCTTCCTGCCCGTCGAAATCAAACCCGCGCAGGACGATCTGACGGTTATAACGCAGCATCTCCTGATCGTTCAGCTCCACCGCCATTTTAGCCCCCGAACAGATGGTTAAAGGCTTCGACCTCAACCCATTCACCGGCTTCGACGTTGCCGCGCTCACGCTCCAGCACGATGAAGCAGTTACCCTGGCTGAATGAGCTAAAGATATGCGAGCCCTGATGCCCGGTGGTGCTCACTTCCAGCTCGCCGTCGGCGTTACGCGTCAGAATACCGCGCTGGAAATCCAGACGCCCCGGGGATTTTTTCAGTCGCGTTGCCGCCCGCACGCGCTGGCGAGGAGGCAAGCCTGAGGCGTTATCGCCGGAGAGTTTCGCCAGCAGCGGCTGCACCAGCTGATAAAAGGTCAGCGCCGCCGAAACCGGATTGCCCGGCAGACCGCAGAACCAGCTGTTAGCCAGCGTGCCAAAGGCAAACGGCTTGCCCGGTTTGATCGCCAGTTTCCAGAAGCTGATTTCGCCCAGCTCATCGAGAATGGTTTTGGTGTAATCCGCTTCGCCGACGGAGACGCCGCCGGAGCTTATCACCACGTCGGCTGCGTTATCCGCTTCGATAAAGGCCGCGCGCAGTTTTTCCGGATCGTCCGGAATGATACCGAGGTTGATCACCTCGCAGCCCAGCTGTTCCAGCATAAGATGCACGGCCAGACGGTTGGTGTCGTAGATTTGGCCCGCCTGCAATGGCTGGCCCGGCAGCTGCAGCTCGTCGCCCGTCGAGAAAAGCGCGACGCGCACTTTGCGCACCACGTCGATCTCCGCAATACCGAGAGAGGCCAGCACCGGCAGCTCTGCGACTGTCAGTTTGGTTCCGGCCGCGAACACCGTTGCGCCCTGGGCGATATCTTCCCCGGCGCGGCGGATGTTCTGATTCGCTTTAACGCTGGCGGTAAAACGCACGCCCGCGTCGGTCTGTTCGGTCTCTTCCTGCATCACCACCGCGTCGCACCCGTCAGGCACTGGCGCACCGGTCATGATGCGAATGCAGGTCCCCTGCGGCCACTCACCCGCGAACGGCTGACCGGCGAAGGCTTTTCCGGCGACCGGTAAGGCATTTCCCGCCTGAATATCTGCAAGGCGCACCGCGTAACCGTCCATCGCCGAGTTATCAAACCCCGGCACATTGAGCGGAGAGACAACGTCGCGCGCCAGCACTCGCCCAAAGCCGCGCAGCAAAGGCAGCGTTTCGTGCTCTTTCAACGGGGTGACGGGGGCGAGCATCTGCGTGAGTGCCGTTTCAAGCGGCATCAGTCCGGCGGTAAAATCCATGGTTTACTCCTGCGGGATAACAGCGAAAGCGGGCATTATGACAGAAAAGTGCCCCTAACTGTATGACACAGAGGGTGTAGTCTTTACATCACCCTTGCGTCTTTCTATATTCAAAATTCGTCTGAAGATCTGACAACGATAATGATATTTATAGAAAAAGCAGCGCCTCTGTGCTGATGGGTGATGGAAATGGTTAATGCGGTGATCGCAATTCACGGCGGCGCAGGGGCGATTACCCGTGCGAAGCTGAGTCCGGAGCAGGAAAAACGCTACGTTGACGCGCTTTCTGCCATTGTTGAAACGGGCCAGCGGATGCTGGAGGCGGGCGAGAGCGCGCTTGATGTCGTCACCGAGGCGGTACGTTTGCTGGAAGAGTGCCCGCTGTTTAACGCGGGTATTGGGTCGGTATTTACTCGCGACGAAACCCACGAACTGGACGCCTGCGTGATGGACGGCAATAGCCTGAAAGCCGGTGCAGTGGCGGGTGTCAGCCATCTGCGTAACCCGATTCTGGCGGCGCGTCTGGTTATGGAGCAAAGCCCGCACGTCCTGATGACGGGAGCTGGCGCGGAGCAGTTTGCCGCAGAAAACGGCATGGAACGGGTGCCTGCTGAGACCTTCTCGACGCCCGAGCGTTATCAGCAATTACTGGATGCGCGCAGCGCCGGGATCACCCAGCTCGATCACGCGGCACCGCTCGATGAGAGCACCAAAATGGGTACCGTTGGAGCGGTGGCGCTGGACAAAGCGGGCAATCTCGCGGCGGCCACCTCTACCGGCGGAATGACCAACAAATTACCGGGCCGGGTCGGGGACAGCCCTCTGCCGGGCGCGGGATGTTATGCCAACAACGCCAATGTGGCCGTGTCCTGCACCGGTACGGGCGAAGTGTTTATCCGCACGCTCGCGGCGTATGACATTGCCGCCTTGATGGATTACGGAAACTTAAGTCTGGCCGAGGCCTGCGAGCGCGTGGTGATGGAAAAACTCCCGGCGCTCGGCGGCAGCGGCGGGCTGATTGCTGTGGATCGTGAAGGCAACGTCGCGTTGCCGTTTAACAGTGAAGGGATGTATCGCGCCTGGGGTTATGCGGGCGATGCACCCTCGACGGGAATTTATCGTGAATAAGGGGAGCCTGCGTGCCGCACAGTAACGATCTGGACAGCCGGGAAGTTCTGGCCGTCCACAACCTGAACATCGCGTTTCAGGAAGAGCGGCGGCCTGTCCCGGCGGTAAAACAGCTTTCGTTCTCTCTCAAGCGGGGCGAAACGCTGGCGATTGTCGGTGAATCCGGTTCCGGTAAATCCGTCACGGCCCTGTCGCTGATGCGTTTGCTGGAGCAGGCCGGCGGGATGATAAACTGTGACAGCCTGCTTTTGCGCCGTCGCAACCAGCAGGTCATCGATCTCACCGAGCTGAGCCAGTCGCAAATGCAGAGCGTGCGCGGCGCGGACATGGCGATGATTTTCCAGGAGCCGATGACCTCGCTCAATCCGGTGTTTCCGGTGGGGGAGCAGATTGCCGAATCTATCCGCCTGCACCAGGGATTATCCCGCGAGCAGGCGCTGGCAGAGGCCAAACGCATGCTGGACCTGGTGCGTATTCCGGAAGCGCAGACCATTCTCGGGCGTTATCCGCACCAGCTCTCCGGCGGCATGCGCCAGCGGGTGATGATCGCCATGGCGCTGTCGTGCCGTCCGGCGGTGCTGATCGCCGATGAACCAACCACCGCGCTGGATGTGACAATTCAGGCGCAGATCCTGCAGCTCATCAAAGTGCTGCAACAGGAGATGGAGATGGGGGTGATTTTTATCACCCACGATATGGGCGTGGTGGCGGATATCGCCGACCGGGTGCTGGTGATGTACCAGGGCGAGGCCGTCGAAACGGGCAGCGTGGAGCAGATCTTCCACGCGCCGGAACACCCTTACACCAAAGCGCTGCTGGCGGCGGTTCCGCGTCTCGGGGCGATGAACGGCAGCGATTTGCCGCGTCGCTTCCCGCTGCTTTCGCCGGGCGTGGCGCAAAGCGAAGAGACCGAACAAGACACGGTGGTACCGGGCGAGCCGATACTGCAGGTGCGCGATCTGGTGACCCGTTTCCCGCTGCGCGGCGGGCTGCTTAACCGCGTGAAGCGCGAAGTGCACGCGGTGGAAAACGTCAGTTTCGACCTGTGGCCGGGTGAAACCCTGGCGCTGGTGGGGGAATCGGGCTGCGGGAAATCCACTACCGGACGGGCGTTGCTGCGTCTGGTCGACTCCCAGGAGGGCAGCATTACCTTTAACGGTGAGCGCATCGACACGTTGCCTGCCAGCAAACTACAGCACCTGCGCCGGGATATTCAGTTTATCTTCCAGGACCCTTATGCTTCCCTCGATCCGCGTCAGACGGTCGGCTACTCGATCATGGAGCCGTTGCGGGTGCATGGCCTGCTGAAAGGCGAAGAGGGGCAGCGGCGCGTCGCCTGGCTTCTGGAACGCGTGGGGTTGAAGCCGGAACATGCCTGGCGTTACCCACACGAGTTTTCCGGCGGACAGCGTCAGCGCATCTGCATTGCCCGCGCGCTGGCGTTGAATCCGAAGGTGGTGATTGCCGACGAATCCGTCTCGGCGCTGGATGTCTCCATCCGCGCACAAATCATCAACTTACTGCTCGATCTCCAGCGCGAGCTGGGCATCGCCTTTTTGTTTATCTCACACGATATGGCGGTGGTAGAGCGCATCAGCCATCGCGTGGCGGTGATGTACATGGGACAAATCGTGGAGATTGGCCCACGTCGCGCGGTGTTTGAAAACCCGCAGCACCCGTACACCCGCAAACTGATGGCCGCCGTGCCGGTGGCCGACCCGGCGCACCGGCACGGCCACCGCGTGCTGTTGCAGGATGAGATGCCGGGCAATATTCGTAAACGCGGCGAGGCGACGGAGCGTGTGGTCCTGCGCGAAGTGGGCCCCGGACATTTCGTGGCACCGCCGCATCAACACAACGCCTTTTCACGCTTATAGCTTTTGACAGACAGGGAACAACAGGAGAATACAATGACAAAATTTGTTGCTCGTTCATGGCTGTTAGCCGCGAGCGTGACGGCCGCGCTGGCGGCAACGCCTGCATTTGCGGCTAAAGATGTGGTGGTCGCCGTGGCGTCCAACTTCACCACGCTGGACCCGTATGACGCCAACGATACGCTGTCGCAGGCGGTGGCGAAGTCGTTCTATCAGGGGCTGTTTGGCCTTGATAAAGAGATGAAGCTAAAGAACGTGCTGGCCGAAAGCTATACCGTCTCCGATGACGGGCTGGTCTACACCATCAAACTGCGCAGCGGCGTGAAGTTCCAGGATGGGACTGATTTCAACGCTGAAGCCGTGAAGGTGAACCTCGATCGCGCCAGCAATAAAGAAAACAGTCTCAAGCGCTATAACCTCTACAAAAACATCGCCAGCACCGAGGCCGTCGATCCGACGACGGTGAAAATCACCCTCAAAGAGCCGTTCTCGGCGTTTATCAATATTCTGGCGCACCCGGCGACGGCGATGATCTCCCCGGAAGCGCTGAAAAAATACGGCAAAGAGATTGGTTTCCACCCGGTCGGCACCGGGCCGTACGAGCTGGTGACCTGGAATCAGACCGATTTCGTGAAGGTGAAGAAATTCGCCGGGTACTGGCAGAAGGGCCTGCCGAAGCTGGACTCTATCACCTGGCGTCCGGTTGTCGACAACAACACCCGTGCGGCGATGCTGCAAACCGGCGAAGCGCAGTTTGCTTTCCCGATCCCTTACGAGCAGGCGGCAATCCTTGAGAAAAACAGCAAGCTGGAGCTGGTGGCCAGCCCGTCGATCATGCAGCGCTACATCAGCATGAACGTGACGCAAAAGCCGTTTGATAATCCAAAAGTGCGCGAGGCGATCAACTACGCCATTAACCGTCAGGCGCTGGTAAAAGTGGCTTTTGCGGGCTATGCGACCCCGGCGACGGGCATTGTGCCGCCGTCGATTGCCTACGCCCAGAGCTATAAACCCTGGCCATACGATCCGGCGAAAGCGCGCGAGCTGCTGAAAGAGGCCGGTTTCCCGAACGGCTTTAGTACCACGCTGTGGTCATCTCATAATCACAGCACCGCGCAGAAAGTGCTGCAGTTCACCCAGCAGCAGCTGGCGCAGGTGGGCATCAAAGCGCAGCTGACAGCGATGGACGCGGGCCAGCGTGCGGCGGAAGTGGAAGGCAAAGGGCAGAAAGAGAGCGGTGTGCGCATGTTCTACACCGGCTGGACGGCATCAACGGGTGAAGCAGACTGGGCGCTCTCGCCGCTGTTTGCCTCGCAGAACTGGCCGCCGACGCAGTTCAACACCGCGTTCTACAGCAATCCGCAGGTGGATAAAGATCTGACGGATGCCCTGAAAACCACCAAAACCGACGAGAAAGCGCGTCTGTACAAGGATGCTCAGGATATTCTGTGGAAAGAGTCGCCGTGGGTGCCGCTGGTGGTGGAAAAACTGGTTTCCGCCCACAACAAGGCGCTGACCGGGTTCTACATCATGCCGGATACGGGCTTCAGTTTTGAAGACGCGGATTTGAAATAACAGAACTCATTCCCGCAGGCGATAGTCTGCGGGATGAGAGGGAAAGGCATGCTGAATTATGTTTTTAAACGCCTGCTGGGGCTGATCCCAACGCTGCTGATTGTGGCGGTGCTGGTGTTTCTGTTCGTCCATATGCTGCCCGGCGATCCGGCGCGACTCATCGCCGGGCCGGAGGCGGATGCGACGGTGATCGATATGGTGCGCCAGCAGCTGGGTCTTGATCGGCCGCTGTATGTGCAGTTCTGGCACTACATCACCAACGTGTTGCAGGGCGATTTCGGCATCTCGATGGTGTCGCGACGTCCGGTTTCTGAGGAGATTGCCAGCCGCTTTATGCCGACGTTCTGGCTCACTCTTGCCAGTATGATCTGGGCGATGATTTTTGGTCTTGCCGCAGGGATTATCGCCGCCGTCTGGCGCAACCGCTGGCCGGATAAGCTCGGCATGGCACTGGCCGTCACCGGGATCTCTTTCCCGGCGTTTGCGCTGGGGATGCTGCTGATGCAGATCTTCTCTGTCGAACTGGGCTGGCTGCCGACGGTGGGAGCGGATACGTGGAAGCACTACATTCTGCCGTCGCTCACCTTAGGCGCAGCGGTGGCCGCCGTGATGGCGCGATTTACGCGCGCCTCGTTCGTCGATGTGCTGAGTGAAGACTATATGCGCACCGCGCGCGCCAAAGGCGTGAGCGAAAAGTGGGTGATCCTCAAGCATGGCCTGCGCAACTCGATGATTCCGGTTGTCACGATGATGGGCCTGCAGTTT
The DNA here is from genome assembly GCF_003051885.1 of Lelliottia sp. WB101. Lineage (NCBI taxonomy): Bacteria > Pseudomonadati > Pseudomonadota > Gammaproteobacteria > Enterobacterales > Enterobacteriaceae > Lelliottia > Lelliottia sp. WB101. Next base: position 4,023,546 of record NZ_CP028520.1, on the reverse strand, counting down.
GGCTTCCTGCTTGGCGGTTCGATTGTGGTGGAGAAGGTCTTTAACTGGCCGGGCCTGGGTCGTTTGCTGGTCGATTCCGTCGACATGCGCGACTATCCGGTGATTCAGGCAGAGGTGCTGCTGTTTTCACTGGAATTTATTCTTATCAACTTAGTGGTGGATGTGCTCTATGCCGCCATTAACCCGGCTATCAGGTACAAGTAACATGCGATTGTTTAACTGGCGTCGTCAGGCCATTTTAAAGGCTATGCCGGGCTTAAAACCGGACCATATCCGCACGCCGTGGCTGGAGTTCTGGCGGCGATTTCGTCGTCAGCCGGTGGCAATGACCGCTGGACTGTTTGTGCTGCTGCTGATCGTAGTGGCGATTCTGGCACCCTGGATCACGCCGTTCGATGCCGAAAACTACTTCGATTACGATCGACTGAACGATGGCCCGTCAATGATGCACTGGTTTGGCGTGGACTCTCTCGGGCGCGATATCTTTAGCCGCGTGCTGGTCGGCGCACAAATCTCGCTGGCGGCAGGTGTTTTCGCGGTGCTGATTGGCGCTGCCATCGGTACGGTGCTGGGGCTGCTGGCGGGGTTCTACGAAGGCTGGTGGGACCGCATCATCATGCGTATCTGCGACGTGCTGTTTGCCTTCCCCGGCATTTTGCTGGCGATCGCCGTCGTCGCAATAATGGGCAGCGGGATGGCTAATGTGATCATCGCCGTGGCGGTCTTTTCCATTCCGGCGTTTGCCCGTCTGGTGCGCGGAAATACGCTGGTGCTGAAGCAGCAGACGTTTATCGAGTCGGCGCGCAGTATTGGCGCCAGCGATGCGACCATCTTGTTTAACCATATTCTGCCCGGCACGGTCTCGTCCATTGTGGTCTATTTCACCATGCGTATCGGCGTATCGATCATCTCCGCGGCGAGCCTCTCATTCCTGGGATTAGGCGCACAGCCACCGACGCCGGAGTGGGGCGCGATGCTCAATGAAGCGCGGGCTGACATGGTGATTGCGCCCCACGTGGCGATCTTCCCAAGCCTCGCGATCTTCTTTACCGTGCTGGCCTTTAACCTGCTGGGTGACGGCCTGCGCGACGCACTGGATCCGAAGATTAAAGGGTAGGGCTGAGGGCCGGACGTTGTAACATTGTAAAGAATGTTAATCAGTTGCGATTTATTGACCTGACGCATTAATCTGGTCAAAAAATGAGCTTATTCTGATCGTGCACAATGGCTGACAAGGGAGGAAATAGCATGTCCGTTGACAGACTGAAACGCGATCTACTGAACAAGCTGATCAATGCCCGGATTGACCTTGCGGCATACCTGCAGTTAAGGATGGCAAAAGGGTATATGTCAGTCAGCGAAAGCGACCATCTGCGCGATAATTGTTTTGAACTGTGTGACTACATGCGTGAAAAAGCGCCGATCCTGCGGGATTATTACGACGCTGATGAACAGCTTGTCCTGCAACGCGCGGCTGACGCGTTGTCAAAAGCTGCCGTATGCCTGATGACCGGACACCATGATTGTCCAACGTTTGTCGCCGTCAGCGCGGAGAAACTGGAGCACTCCCTGACGACACTGACTCTCTGCATTATGTGCCTGAAAGAGCACGCCGCGCTCCATCAGCACTAAACTCCGGGGGAGGCGACTCCCCCTTCTGATTAAGCTTTTGTAAAAGTGCTCACGCGCCCGAACGGCCTGGCTACTCTTTATGCCAAACGTCGAAAAAAGGAGTGCGTAATGCGCCGATCTTCGCTGATTCCTCTGTCTATCTTCTTTCTCTCCGCTTCCGTAATGGCGGCACCCGGCGCAGTCAACGTCGATGTGCTGCAAACTAAACTCGATCACCCGTGGTCGCTGGCCTTTTTGCCGGATAATCAGGGCATGCTGATCACCCTCAGGGGCGGGCAGCTCAAGCACTGGCAGGCGGGAAAAGGGCTGTCAGATCCGATAGTCGGGATACCGAAAGTGTGGGATAGCGGGCAGGGCGGTTTGTTGGACGTGGTGCTGGCTCCGGATTTTGAACAGTCGCGCCGCATCTGGCTCAGCTACGCCGAAGTCGGCAACGATGGTAAAGCGGGCACAGCGGTAGGATATGGCCGCCTGAGCGAGGATCTCTCGCGCGTCGAGGCCTTCCAGGTGGTGTTCCGCCAGATGCCAAAACTGTCGACGGGAAATCACTTCGGCGGGCGACTGGTGTTCGACGGAAAAGGCTATCTGTTTATCGGCCTGGGTGAAAACAATCAGCGTCCGACGGCGCAGGATCTGGATAAGCTGCAAGGGAAAGTGGTACGCCTGACGGATCAGGGCAAAGTGCCCGCGGATAATCCGTTCGTCGATAAAGCAGGCGCACGCCCGGAAATCTGGTCCTACGGCATCCGCAATCCGCAGGGGATGGCGATGAATCCCTGGACCGACGCGCTGTGGCTGAACGAGCACGGCCCGCGTGGCGGCGACGAGATCAACATCCCTGAAAAAGGCAAAAACTACGGCTGGCCGCTGGCGACGCACGGCATTAACTACAGCGGCCTGAAAATTCCGGAAGCCAAAGGCGAGCACGTCGAAGGCACAGAGCCGCCGCTGTTTGTCTGGAAAGTATCGCCCGCGGTGAGCGGCATGGCGTTCTACAACAGCGACGTCTTCCCGCAGTGGAAAAACAAACTGTTCGTGGGCGCGCTGAAAGAGAAAGACGTGATTGTCCTGAGTGTGGATGGCAATAAGGTGACGGAAGACGGGCGGATTCTGGGGGATAAAGGCAACCGCATCCGCGATGTGCGGGTGGGGCCGGATGGCTATCTGTATGTATTAACGGATGAATCAGACGGGCAACTGTTGAAAGTCAGCCCGTCCGGGGCGTGATTAGCTCACGGGGATCATGATCGCTTTTTGGAAGGCCGGGCGCGTTTTGAGTTGTGCGAACCAGCGCTCCAGATTTGGATACGATCCCCACTCCAGACCGATGTTGGTCAGGTTCCAGATAAACGGCGCGACAGCAATATCGCCCACGCCAAACGCGGAGCCTGAGAGCCACGGCTGGTTCGCGAGTGCGTCATCCAGCAGGGCAAACAGTTTTTCGCATGCCACTTTTCCGGCGTCGATCGCCGCATAATCACGCTCGGCTTCGGGGGTTCTGACCAGGCCCATCAGGATCGGGCGGTGCGCGGGGGAGAGCGTCTGGTTTGCCCAATCCATCCATTTTTCGCCCTCGGCACGGCGGGCAGGATTGTCCACCCACAGGCGATTTTGCCCGTACTGTGCTGCCAGATAGCGCACAATGGCGTTCGATTCCCACAGGGTTAAGTCGGTTTCATCGTCGCGAAGCAGCGGCACCAGTCCGTTGGGGTTCATCGCCAGATACTCGGCATCGTTATTCACGCCAAACTGCAAACCGGCCATGATCTGGTTAAACGGTAAATCCAGCTCTTCCAGCGTCCAGAGCACTTTCTTGACGTTGGTTGAATTGTTCCTGCCCCACAGCGTAATCATATTGACTCCTGAATGAGTGAAATAACCTGAGTGGTGAATCAAAGCCTGCGATTGCACATGGTGAGATAAACCTAACATTTACGCAACAGAAGACAAAAAAATCGCATCCGGGACAGCACCCCGGCCCGTTATTGCGTAAACTTTAAAAACTTTACCTGGTTTAGGTTTCTTTAGACTCATTAGTACGTTATTACTCATCGCTTCTTGCGACACGGTGATGTGACGTGATTTTTTAGAAAGGACACTCGGGTGGCATTTATGACGCATACAACTTCTTCTCTGCGCAGCCTGGCGGCAGGCTCCGCACTGCTTTTCCTGTTTTCCCCCACACTTTTTGCGGCTGAAACGGCGGCACCAGAAGCGCCTCCGGTCGACGCGCGCGCGTGGATCCTGATGGACTACGCCAGCGGCAAAGTGCTGGCGGAAGGCAACGCGGACGAACAGCTCGATCCGGCCAGTCTGACCAAAATCATGACCAGCTACGTGGTCGGGCAGGCGCTCAAAGCAAACAAAATTAAGCTCGACGACATGGTGACCATTGGCAAAGACGCCTGGGCCACCGGCAACCCGGCCCTGCGCGGCTCGTCCGTGATGTTCCTGAAACCGGGTGACCAGGTTTCCGTGTCGGATCTGAATAAAGGGGTGATTATTCAGTCGGGTAACGACGCCTGTATCGCGCTGGCGGATTACGTCGCGGGCAGCCAGGACTCCTTTATCGGCCTGATGAATGGTTACGCGCAAAAGCTCGGCCTGACCAAAACCACCTTCAAAACGGTCCACGGCCTGGACGCGCCGGGGCAGTTCAGTACCGCCCGTGATATGGCGCTGCTGGGCAAAGCGCTGATCCACGACGTGCCGGATGAATACGCCATCCATAAAGAGAAAGAGTTTACGTTCAACAAGATCCGCCAGCCGAACCGCAACCGTCTGCTGTGGAGCAGCAACGTGAATGTAGACGGCATGAAAACTGGCACCACGGCCGGCGCAGGCTATAACCTGGTGGCGTCTGCGACCCAGGGCGATATGCGTTTGATCTCCGTGGTGCTCGGCACCAAAACCGACCGCATCCGCTTTAATGAATCCGAAAAACTGCTGACCTGGGGCTTCCGCTTCTTCGAAACGGTGACGCCAATTAAACCTGACGCGACCTTTATCAGCCAGCGCGTATGGTTCGGCGATAAGAGTGAAGTGAATCTGGGCGCGGGTGAAGCGGGTTCTGTGACGATCCCGCGTGGTCAGCTGAAGAACCTGAAAGCGAGCTACACCCTGACCGATCCACAGCTGACCGCGCCGCTGAAAAAGGGCCAGGTGGTCGGCACGATCGATTTCCAGCTTAACGGCAAATCCATTGAGCAGCGTCCGCTGATCGTGATGGAAGCGGTGGAAGAGGGTGGATTCTTCAGCCGGATGTGGGACTTCGTGATGATGAAATTCCACTCGTGGTTTGGTAGCTGGTTCTCGTAAAAGCAAAACGATAACCGCAAGGTTATCGTTTTTGAGTGTTTGCCTCCTCCCCCGACGGGGGAGGGATAGGGTGAGAGCATCAGACCGCGCTGGCGGCCAAGTCCGGCAAAACCCCCCACTCAGTACATCAATTTAATCTGCTGCGCTTTGGCGTGTGCGACCAGCTCGTCATCCGGGCGGCAGTCGCTGACAATCGCATCAAAGCGTGCCAGATCGCCCATTCTTGCTGAACGCACTTTGCCAAATTTGCTGTGATCCACCACCAGCACATGATACTGCGCGGCGTTCATCGCCCAATGCTTCACCGTTAACTCTTCGAGGTTAAAACAGGTTGCGCCCTGGCGCACGCTCACGCCTGCCGCTGAGTAAAAGGCGATATCCGGACAGAGATTGCTCAGGGTGTCCTGAAGATTCAACGGTTTGAAAATGGCGTTGCTGGCGTGAAACTCACCGCCGCAGAGGATCACCCGACACTCAGGTTTCTCCTGGAGGGCCAGAAAGGTATTCAGGGAGTAGCACACCGCCGTGAACGGCAGCGCGTTATCAATGGCTTCGATAATCCATGGTGTGGTGGTGCCGCAGTCGAAAAACAGGGTCTGATGCGGTTGCACGAGGGAGGCGGCCAGCCGTGCGGCTTTGCGTTTTTCCTCAACCAGGCGGGTTTTTTGATCGCTCAGCAGATAGTGGCTGCCGCTGCGTGGCTCCAGCACGATATAGCCGCCGAGCAGCACCACGGGGGCACTCTCGCTGTTCAGGTCGCGACGGATGGTCATCTCGGAAACGCCGAGCAGAGTGGCAGCTTCTTTAAGATGCAGCTTATCGCTGCGCTTCAGGGCTTGCAGCAGCTGGGAGATGCGGTCGTCGCGTCGTGTTTCCATAGATCCTCGGGGCGAAAAGGTGAACCCCCACAATGTGGGGGTTCAAGTGTAACCTGTCGGACCGGGATTAGTCACGTATCCAGCCTTTGCGGATCGGGAGAGCAAAGCAGATACGGTAGACGCGCTGCAGCCCGCGATAAATCTGCTGTCCCATGATATTCCACAGGATTTGTGCGCTCAGGCAGCCCATCATTCCGACCAGCAAACCGCCCAGCATATCCAGCGGCCAGTGGACGCCGAGATAGACGCGCGACCAGGCAATGCCGAGTGCGATCGCCATCAGAACCACGCCCGACCAGACGCGGTGCCAGAACAAAAAGGCCAGTGCGAAGGTGAAAATCACGGTACCGTGATCGCTCGGGAAGGAGTCGTCAGCCGCATGGTGCAGGAAGTTCGAACCGATATGATCGACAAATGGACGGTCGTGCGGGAACAGATGCCCCAGCGTCCAGGAGGCGGTCATGCTAACCGCCAGCGCCATCGCCACCTTTATCACCAGCTGACGCTGCGCGCTGACCTGCTTGCGCGGCCCCCACAGCCAGAGTATCGCGATCAGCAAAGGCACGATGTTAATCAGATCCTTTGCCACAAATTTGGCAAACATAATCATCCACTCCGGTGACGCCGGGGTGGCATTAACCAGATAAAACAGTCCGTAATTGAGATTCTCTAGCATTCCAACTCACTCTTTTGCAAACCAGGCAGAAACAAGGCCGTAAGCCACGACCTGAGAAAACCAAACCCACCAACCTGCCCACAGGTTGTGAGAGAAGAAATGGGCACCGCGCATGACCTGGCCGAAGCCCATCGTCAGGCCCGCCACCGCACCCAGCGCCACAAAACACCACGCCAGACGAGGGCGCTCGCGCCAGAAGGCGAAAAACAGTCCCATCACCATAAAGCCGCTCGATGCGTGCCCGCCAGGGAAGCAACGACCGGGGCCGCTGCCATCAGGCGTACTGCTAAACAGCGGATACGAAACCGCTTTGCCGCCGTACTCCAGCAGATCCCACGGACAGCTGTGGTGGCTGGTACTTTTCAGCACACCGACCACCAGGGTGCCAAGGCCCATTAGCAACGCTCCGGTGACCAGCGGCATGTTGCGACGAAAGGCACCATAAATCAGCGCCACGGCCGCCGTCGCAATCGCAACGTACTTCGCTAGTCGATGGTTCAGCAGATCCAGCAGCGCGTTTTGCTGCAGCGGGAAATGGTGGCTGGCGGCGTCATACCAGAAACCCGTGATCCAGCGGTCGAGCGTCTCATCGCGCGAAAGCCAGGTAAACAGCACCGCCATCAGCAGTAGCGCGAAAAGCTGATAACCATAAAAGCGCACCGGTAAACGGTAAAGGGGTTTTATCTTAGTTGTCGGTGACTTAGATAAATCCGAAGGGGCAGTATGTTGAGCCATAATGACGTTCATTGACGGGAAATAGGCCCATCATAAAGGTGTCAACTTAAGGAAACCTTAAACGACGACGATATGTGCTTTATTTCTGTTTATCTTCGATAATTCACTATCTCGCGACCGGGCATTTCATTAAACTCATCGCGATTTTTTCATCAAAAAGAGACTGCATGTTAAACCGTTCTTCTTCCGGTAACCGTCTGGGTCGTCAGGCGTTACTTTTCCCTCTGTGTCTGGTGCTTTACGAATTCTCCACCTATATCGGCAATGATATGATCCAGCCGGGTATGCTGGCCGTGGTGGAGCAGTACAACGCCGGGATCGAGTGGGTACCGACATCCATGACCGCCTATCTGGCTGGCGGCATGTTTTTGCAGTGGCTGCTGGGGCCGCTGTCGGATCGCATTGGCCGTCGCCCGGTGATGCTGACTGGCGTGGTGTGGTTTATCGTCACCTGCCTCGCCATTCTGCTGGCACAAACGATTGAACAATTCACACTGCTGCGATTCTTGCAGGGGGTGAGCCTGTGCTTTATCGGCGCCGTGGGGTATGCCGCTATTCAGGAGTCCTTTGAGGAGGCGGTGTGTATCAAAATCACCGCCCTGATGGCGAACGTGGCGCTGATTGCGCCGCTGCTCGGCCCGCTGGTGGGCGCGGCGTGGGTGCACGTTGCGCCGTGGGAAGGGATGTTTGTGCTGTTCGCGGCATTGGCGGCGATTTCGTTCTTCGGCTTGCACCGCGCAATGCCAGAGACCGCCACTCGACTGGGCGAAAAACTGTCCCTTAAAGAGCTGGGGCGCGACTACAAAGAGGTGCTCAGAAATGGCCGCTTTGTGGCGGGCGCGCTGGCGACCGGGTTTGTCAGCCTGCCGCTGCTGGCGTGGATTGCCCAGTCACCGGTCATTATTATTAGCGGTGAGAAGCTCAGTAGCTACGAATACGGTCTACTGCAGGTGCCTGTTTTTGGCGCGCTGATTATCGGTAACCTGGTGCTGGCACGCCTCACTTCCCGTCGTAGCGTGCGTTCGCTGATCATTATGGGCGGCTGGCCGATTGTGGCCGGGCTGGTGGTTGCAGCGGTTGCGACCGTCGCCTCTTCACACGCCTATCTGTGGATGACAGCCGGGCTGAGTATTTATGCCTTTGGGATTGGGCTGGCGAATGCCGGGCTGGTGCGCCTGACGCTGTTTGCCAGCGAGATGAGTAAAGGCACCGTATCCGCCGCAATGGGGATGCTGCAGATGCTGATCTTTACCGTGGGCATTGAAGTCAGTAAACACGCCTACAGCTTTGGCGGTAACGGGCTGTTCAGCCTGTTTAACCTCGCCAATGGCGTGCTGTGGCTGGGGCTGATGGTGATGTTCCTGAAAGATAAACGCGTCGGTAGCGCGTTACAGTAAGTTGTTGCCCGGTGACGTTACGCTTACCGGGCAATTCGCGCGCTAGTTAAACGGCGCTTCCCCGTTCAACGCTTTTTCGATCACGTCCAGCACGCCTTCGTCGTTATTGTGCGGCGCTTCGAAACGCGCCACGGCTTTGATATGCGGCTTGGCGTTTGCCATCGCAAAGCTAAAGCCCGCCTGACGCAGCATCTCAACGTCATTCCCGCTGTCGCCAAACGCCACCACTTCGCTATCGTCGATACCCCAGTGCTGCTGCAAAATACGCAGCCCGTTCGCCTTGTGCACGCCTGGAATTATCAGATCGATATTGCCATGGCCGGTGGTGACCGGAACCATAATGTCGCTCAGTTCCTGATGGATCATCGCCTGCACGCGCGGGATTTCGCTGTCCGGCAGATTCAGCCCAAATTTGAAGAAGATGTCGTCAAGATGGTCAAAGTTATCAACCATTTCCAGACGATGGTAATACTTCGCTGCCATCTCTTTGAGGCTGTCGTCGTAAGATTTCAGGGTATAGGCGCTGCTCTTCCCGCAGGCGATCACTTCCACTTCCGGCAGAGAGCAGAGAAAACGCGCCACGGTGTCGAACTGGCTTTTGGTGAGTTCACCATTAAACACATCTTCGCGAGCGTTCACCACCCAGCCGCCGTTTTCGGCGACAAAAGCAATCTCATCGGCAATCTCCGGGAAAAAGGAGATGAGCTGGTAATACTGATTCCCGCTGGCAACCACAAAGCGAATATCTTGCGCCTTCATGCGCGCATACTGCGCCAGAAAGCGCTCGCGGTTATAGGTTTTGTCGTCGCTCAGGAAGGTTCCATCCATGTCGACGGCGATTAACTTAACGCTCATATCCCTTCTCCATTGCTGAATCTTGTGTTGTAGGTTTTGCCACGGCTTTTGCGACCAGCGCGGCGACAATGACCAGGGCTAACACCACCAGCATGGCGCTGCGTAACCCGTAATGTTCGCCGAGGAACCCGAGCAGCGGCGGGCCGACCAGGAAGGCGAGATAGCCGGTGGTGGCAACCACGCTGACGCGCGTCGGGGCGTCCGGGCCGGTATCGCTGGCGGCAGAAATGGTGAGCGGGAATCCGAGTGACGCACCGGCGCCCCACAGAATGACCGAAACACCGGCGATCCAGTCCACGTCGACAAAAATAATCAGCGCGATACCGAGCGCACCCATCATCGCGCTGGCGCGCACCACGGCTACGCGGCTGTAACGATCGATAAACCAGCCGCCGGTAAAGCGCCCGACGGTCATCCCGAGGGTAAACCCGGCGTAGATCAGTGAACCTGAGGTAGGGCTAAAACCGTGGCCATCGACCATCAGCAGCGGCAGCCAGTCGTTCGCGGAGCCTTCGGCAAACGCCATCGCCAGCACCACTACGCCAATCAGCATCAGCTGCATATCGCGATAAAAAGGTAACCCTTTCTCGGTCGACTTTTGCTCTTCCGCGCTGTTTTTGCCCGTGCCGTCAGGAATGAAAGTAATACCGGTCAAAATCGGCACAATACAGATAAGCGCCGCCAGTAAAATGTGCAGGCTCGCGGCGGTACCAAAAGCGGTCAACGCCATGCCCACACCGGCACCGGCCAGCGTGCCGAGGCTGTAGAAGCCGTGCATCATCGGCAGAACGGTTTTATTCAGCTCGCGCTCGACGGCGGCGCCTTCAACGTTAATCGCCACTTCTGCTGCGCCAAAGCTGCCACCAAAGACCATCAGACCAAAGGCAAACATTACCGGCGATGCAAACCACAGGGCGGCGCTGAGGATCAGCATGCCGACCACGGCGCTGCACATGGTGGTACGAATCACTTTACGCGTACCAAAGCGCTTTACCAGCCATGCCGAGCAGAGAATACCGCTCATCGAACCGATCGACAGACCAAACAGCACGATGCCCATTTCTGCCGTCGAGACCGACAGAATATCGCGGATCGCGGGGGTGCGCGTCGCCCAGGACGCCATCAGCAATCCGGGGATGAAAAAGAACATAAACAGTGCCCACAGGCGGCGCTGGAGGGCTTTACGGGGAGAGATCAACGTCATTGAGGAGCACCAGAAGTACAACACTAGCGACAACACTAGCAAGTTTGTGTACATTTGTACACAAACCGAAAGGGGAAAATATGAGCAGACGACCAAACGATCCGCAGCGTCGGGAGCGGATTCTTCAGGCCACCCTGGAGTCCATTGCAGAGCATGGCATCAATGCCGTGACGCACCGTAAAATCGCCAGCTGCGCGGGTGTGCCGCTGGGGTCGATGACCTATTATTTCGACGGGATAGACTCGCTGCTCGAAGAGGCGTTCACCGGCTTTACCCAGCAAATGTCGCTGCAATACCGCGAATTTTTTGCCGGTGTTACCGGCCCTGAAATGGCCTGTGAAGCGATCACCACGCTGATCCACAGCTCAGAAGTGACCACGCCGCATAATATGGAGCTGATGTACCAGCTGTATGCGCTGATGAGCCGTAAACCGGCGCTAAAAAAAGTGATGCAGGACTGGATGCAAACCAGCCAGAGCACGCTTGAGCAGTGGTTTGACCCGGTGACGACGCGTGCGCTCGATGCGTTTATCGAGGGCATGACCCTGCATTTTGTGACGGACCGGGAGCCGCTGTCACGCGAAGAGATCAGGGCGATGGTGAGGCGCATCGCAGGATTTTAGCATTAGCCGAGGGTCGCACCCGCCGTCACGTTGACCATCGTCGCGGTCATCGCTCGGGCATGTTCAGAGGCCAAAAATGCAATCACACCGGCCACCTGTGGCAGGGTTGGCAGCCGCTTGAGCATTGTGCTTTGCGCGGCACCTTCCATAAACTGCTCGACCGTCACTCCCATCGACTGCGCTTTTATCGCGAACAACTCTCCTGTGTAAGAACCCGCCTGAACCGCGCCGCTGATGGCATGAGAGCGCACGCCCGTAACGCGGATGTTCTTCGGCCCCAGTTCGCTGGCGAGCGCGTTAACGAACGCCTCAATGCCGCCGGTCTGCTCTGCCAGTTTCGCGGTTTGCTCAAGAACAGAACGTTCATCAAGGACGTCGATAACACGTGATTCAGCGATTCCACCAGCAGAACGGATGTCGTTAGCCACGCGCTCCAGCTTATCCCGATTCCGGGCGACGAGAAATATATGCGCTCCCTCTCGCGCCATTACTCGCGCGGTTTCGCTACCTATCGCGCCGCTTGCACCGAAAATGACAACGGTTTTGGTTTTCATCAGCATGGCCTTTTCTCAATTAAAGAGGCAGGGATAGTTCAAAGTATGGGTACAAATGGGGTAGGGGCAAGCGGACGAAACAGGAACCTGGTACTGCTTATATCATGGGGTAATGGTGCTAGTGCGACGGTGATATTGATGGCGCAGGAAAGTAGGGTGACGGAGCTGATTTGACATGGCTGTGAATTTCAGGCAACAAAAAACCCATCAACCTTGAACCAAAATGGCGGGGTTGATGGGCTCCACAAAATGGGGGACATCAAAGAAAAGCAGTGGCAATAGTTATGACTGCCTCATATACAAAAAGTTCTGCGCATCGCGAAAATAATTCGGTGATGCGCAAACTTCAGAGTTATCCGAGCGCGGGCCAGATAATGATGATCAGCGTACCGGCAAGCGTCAGCAGGACGTTGGCGATGGCGTACGTGCCTGCGTAGCCCAGCGCCGGGATGTTGCTGCGGGCGGTGTCGCTAATGATTTCCATCGCCGGTGCACAGGTGCGCGCGCCCATCATGGCGCCAAACAGCATTGCGCGGTTCATGCGCAGCACGTAAGCGCCGAACAGGAAGCAGATCACCACCGGCAGCAGGCTGACGATCAACCCGGCGACCAGCATCTGCCAGCCGACGGCACCCAGACTGTGTCCGATGCCGCTGCCTGCGCTCAAACCCACGCCCGCCATAAAGACCATCAGGCCGAACTCTTTCACCATGTTCAGCGCGCCCTGCGGGATATAGCCGAAGGTCGGGTGGTTGGCTCGCAGGAAGCCGAGCATGATCCCGGCGAACAACAAACCCGCAGCGTTACCCACGCCGAAGCTAAAGTTGCTGAACTGGAAGGTAATCATCCCAATCATCAGGCCGACAATAAAGAAGGCGCAGAAGGCGAGCAGGTCGGTAACCTGGCTGTGAATGGAGATAAAGCCGATGCGGTCGGCAACGGTTTTCACGCGGCGCGCGTCGCCGCTGACCTGGAGAACGTCGCCTTTGTTCAGCACGACGTTATCGTCAATGGGCATCTCAATCTGGCTGCGGATGACCCGGTTCAGGAAGCAGCCGTGATCCGTCAGCTTCAGCTGTGCCAGACGACGCCCGACGGCGTTATGGTTTTTCACCACAATCTCTTCCGTGACGATACGCATGTCGAGCAGGTCGCGGTCGAACACCTCTTTACCGTTACGGAAACTCGGGTCAAGGCGCGCGTGCGCGTCCGGGTAGCCGACCAGGGCGATATCATCCCCCATCTGCAGCACTGCATCACCGTCCGGGTTAGCCAGAATACCGTTACGGCGGATACGTTCGATATAGCAGCCCGTCTGGCGGTAGATACCCAGTTCGCGCAGGTTTTTGCCGTCGGCCCAGGCAACCAGCTCCGGCCCGACGCGATAGGCGCGAATGACGGGCAGATAGACTTTACGTTTGGTGTCGGTGTCCAGACCGCGCTCGCGCGCAATCTGCTGGGCGCTGGTCTGGAGATCCTGATGCTGCAGTTTAGGCAAATAACGCGCGGCGACGATAAGACTCACCAGCCCAATCAGATAGGTCAGGGCGTAGCCGAGACTCAGGTGGTCGAGCGCCAGCGAAAGCTGACCGCTCTCCATACCCGAGTGGCGCAACGTATCACCCGCACCGACCAGCACCGGCGTCGAAGTCATCGAACCGGCCAGCATCCCGGCGGTTAAGCCGATATCCCAGCCAAACAGTTTACCCAGCCCTAACGCTATCACCAGGGCGCTGCCGACCATCACCAGCGCCAGCATCAGATAATTTTTGCCATCGCGGAAAAAAATTGAAAAAAAGTTCGGCCCTGCTTCCACGCCAACACAAAAAATAAACAGCATAAAACCGAGATTAAGCGCATCCGTGTTAATGCTGAAATGCTGCTGGCCTAATAATAATGAGACCACTAAAACGCCAATGGAATTACCAAGTTGAACTGAACCCAGGCGTAATTTACCCAGACACAGTCCCAGTGCCAGTACAACAAATAATAACAGGATGTAATTCCCATTTAACAAATCTGCGACGTTTATATTCACGGAGGCTAACTTCTTGTTTACCGTTAAGCTGTTGAAAGAATGGGGGATTTAGGCTACTGTTTTATCCCATGTGAGTGAAGGGATTCTCCCTTTCGCCCATACAGAATATATCCCACAGAACAATAACTGGCCGATAGTCTAATCGTATTAGATATCCAGGGCCAGAAAAGATCGCGTAACAATCTATGAGCTTTGGCAAGGAATGCCACATTGCATTATCTGACTGGGCGTCCTCTGGACGAATGTGTATTCGATAGTGATGGAGTCAGGAGGATTTTTGAACATCAAGCGGAACTGGACAGGTGTCGTCTGCTGTTTTCTACTGTTTATCGCCGTATGCCTTTCTTTAGCCTTCCACGTGAAGGGGGCATTCAGGGCATCAGGCCATCCTGAACTGGGTTTACTCTTTTTCATTTTGCCAGGCGTGGTGGCGAGTTTTCTCTCGCGCGGGGGAGAAGTGGTCAAACCGCTGATTGGCGCGATGCTTGCGGCACCGTTATGTCTGGTGGTGATGCGTCTCGTTTTTGTTTCGCCGCGCTCGTTATGGCAAGAGCTGGCGTGGCTGTTGAGCGGGATTTTCTGGTGTGCGTTAGGCGCGCTCTGTTTTATGTTTGTACGCAGCCTGGTGCATCGCTGGCGACACAAATAAAAACGCCCTCCTGAGAGGGCGTTATCGCGTTACTGGGCTGCAAACAGTCCCAGATTTTCTTTCGCGTAGGCTTCGAAATCGGTGAAGCCGCCAATGTGCGTCTGATCGAGGAAAATCTGCGGAACAGTTTCAACAGGTTTACCCACGGTTTTTTCCAGATCGGCTTTGCTGATGCCTTCCGCATGGATATCCACGTAACGGAAGTTAAAATCATCGCGCTCGGCGGTCAGTTTTTCTGCCAGTTCTTTAGCGCGGACGCAGTAAGGGCATCCCGGACGTCCAAAAATCACTGCAAACATATCTCTCTCCTCAAAACGTAAGCCCGACGGCGAATGGCGCTTAGTGTGCCCGATAACCCTTGCTCATGGAAAGCAGGTTTTACCTGTCGCTTTAATACTTACAGACTATGTTTTGCCAATTACATCACACTTTTCTTTGCCTATACTGGCTGTCAAACCGCGTTCAGACAGACAAAAGAGAGACCCAATGACGCCGACTATTGATACCATTCGCGCCCACCGTTCCATCCGCCATTTTACCGATCGGCCAATCAGCGACGCCGAGCGCGAGGCGATCGTGGACAGCGCGAGAGCCACTTCCAGTTCCAGCTTTTTGCAGTGCACATCGATTATTCGTATCACCGACCCCGCAATGCGTGAAAAGCTGGTGACACTCACCGGCGGACAACCGCACGTGGCGCAGGCCGCAGAGTTTTGGGTGTTTTGTGCCGACTTCAACCGCCATCTGCAAATCTGCCCGGATGCCCAACTGGGCCTGGCGGAACAGCTGCTGCTTGGCGTCGTGGACACGGCGATGATGGCGCAAAATGCGCTGACGGCGGCGGAATCCTTGGGATTAGGCGGCGTGTACATTGGCGGCCTGCGAAACAATATCAACGACGTGACCGAACTGCTGGCGTTGCCAAAACATGTTTTACCGCTGTTTGGCCTGTGCCTCGGCTGGCCGGCAGATAACCCGGATCTCAAGCCGCGTATGCCAGCGGCGATGCTTGTGCACGAAAATCACTACCAGCCGGTGGATGCGCAGGTTCTCGCCCAGTATGACGAAGAACTCGCCAGCTACTATCTGTCGCGCGGAAGCAATAATCGCCGCGATACCTGGAGCGATCACATCCGTCGCACCATCATTAAAGAAAACCGTCCGTTTATTCTCGACTATTTGCATAAACAGGGCTGGGCTGTGCGTTAAGTCCATTCATCCTGTGCCAGCCTGCGTGTATGATACGCAGGCTTTTATCGAGTCTTTAGAGAGGTGCAGGGTGAAAATTGCCATTTTGTCCCGGGATGGAACGCTCTATTCGTGTAAACGTCTGCTTGAGGCAGCTAATAAGCGTGGCCATCTGGTTGAGATCCTCGATCCGCTGTCGTGCTATATGAACATCAGCCCGGCGGCGTCCTCGATACATTACAAAGGCCGCCATGTGCCGCACTTCGATGCGGTGATCCCCCGCATCGGCTCGCAAATTACCTTCTACGGCACCGCCGCGCTGCGCCAGTTTGAAATGCTCGGCAGCTATCCGCTGAATGAATCCGTCGCTATTACCCGTGCGCGTGACAAGCTCCGCTCCCTGCAACTGCTCGCCCGTCAGGGGATCGATCTGCCTGTCACCGGCATTGCCCATTCGCCGGACGATACCAGCGATCTGATCGACATGGTCGGTGGCGCGCCGCTGGTGGTGAAACTGGTGGAAGGCACGCAGGGTATCGGTGTGGTGCTCGCAGAAACGCGCCAGGCTGCCGAAAGTGTGATCGACGCCTTTCGTGGTCTCAACGCTCACATTCTGGTGCAGGAATATATTGAAGAGGCGAAAGGGCGCGACATTCGTTGCCTGGTGGTCGGCGACGAAGTGGTGGCCGCCATTGAACGTCAGGCGAAAGACGGTGATTTTCGCTCGAATCTGCACCGTGGCGGCGTGGCGCGGATCGCTGACATCAGCGATCGCGAACGCGAGATTGCCATCAAAGCGGCGCAAACCCTGGGGCTGGATATTGCTGGCGTCGATATTCTGCGCGCCCATCGCGGGCCACTGGTGATGGAAGTCAATGCATCACCCGGCCTTGAAGGCATCGAAAAAACCACCGGAATAGATATCGCCGGTAAAATGATCTCCTGGATCGAACGCCACGCCACGCCGGGCTTTTGCCTGAAAACGGGTGGTTAGGGCTGCATTTTTTGCGTAATCTAAGCGAAGTTTTTATCTAAGAGGCTGCACTGCTATGGATTTACAGGTCGTTCCAACACTGGATACGTTACGTCAATGGCTCGACGATGCAGGCATCACCTATTTTGAGTGTGATTCCTGTCAGGCGTTGCACCTGCCACATATGCAAAATTTCGACGGCGTGTTTGATGCCAAAATCGATCTGATTAACGACGTTGTGCTTTTCTCGGCGCTGGCGGAGGTCAAGCCCTCGGCATTACTGGCGTTGGCGTCTGATTTGTCGGCCATTAATGCCGGTTCTTTGACGGTGAAAGCATTTCTCGACATACAGGATGATAATCTGCCAAAGCTGGTGGTTTGCCAGTCTTTATTCGCCGGGGCAGGGGTGTCGTTCAAGCAGTTTGCCTGGTTTATGCGCCAGAGCGAAGAGCAGATTTCCATGGTCATGCTGGAAGCCAGCGCGCACCATTTACTCTTTACCACGGAAGAGGAAATGGAGAATAACGATTCACGTGAATCGTTCCTGCACTAAGCCTTTCCGACCTGCACGCAGTCGCTGCCATGGCGGCTGCACATCACAAAATTTTCCTCTGCCTGTAACCTTTCTTTAAAGAATTATTCACCTCATCGCAGGCCATTTCGGCTTATCACATAGACAGATCCTGCATAAAAAATTGATAAAAGGCGTTTTTTAATCTGGGCTATAGCCTGGGGCACGGGCTACAGTTATTCTTGCGGAGCTTAAAAAAGCGAGCAAAAACTGCCAAAAGATTTTTTCTTTTGCGTCAGGCAGAGCGACAAAGTATGCATGATTCTTGCATATCACCAATTGCATGGTTGTAGTTCGTTTGTTAACAACAGTTAACGAGCTTTCATAAGGAATAACGATATGATCGCCTTGAATAAAAAATGGTTATCGGGTCTGGTTGCGGGTGCTCTGATGGCTGTCTCTGCCGGCACGCTCGCTGCGGAACAAAAAACGCTGCATGTCTATAACTGGTCTGATTATATCGCGCCGGACACGGTTGCGAATTTCGAAAAAGAGACCGGGATTAAAGTGGTTTACGACGTCTTCGACTCTAACGAAGTGCTCGAAGGCAAACTGATGGCAGGTAGCACCGGCTTCGACCTGGTCGTGCCGTCAGCCAGCTTCCTTGAGCGTCAGCTCACTGCGGGCGTGTTCCAGCCGCTGGATAAAAGCAAGCTGCCAAACTGGAAAAACCTCGATCCTGAGCTGCTGAAGCTTATCGCCAAACATGACCCGGAAAACAAATTCGCCATGCCGTACATGTGGGCAACCACCGGCATTGGCTATAACGTCGACAAAGTGAAAAAAGCGCTGGGTGCAGATGCGCCAGTGAACAGCTGGGATCTGGTGCTGAAACCAGAGAACCTCGAAAAACTGAAAAGCTGCGGCGTCTCCTTCCTTGATGCGCCTGAAGAGGTGTTCGCCACCGTGCTGAACTATCTCGGCAAAGATCCGAACAGCACCAAAGCCGACGACTACACCGGCCCGGCGACGGATCTGCTGCTGAAGCTGCGTCCAAACATTCGTTACTTCCACTCCTCCCAGTACATTAACGATCTCGCCAACGGTGACATCTGCGTGGCGATTGGCTGGGCGGGTGACGTCTGGCAGGCAGCGAATCGCGCGAAAGAAGCTAAAAACGGCGTGAACATCTCCTATTCGATTCCGAAAGAGGGGGCGATGGCCTTCTTCGACGTCTTCGCGATGCCTGCGGATGCGAAAAACAAAGACGAAGCCTATCAGTTCCTTAACTATCTGCTGCGTCCGGACGTGATTGCGCATATTTCTGACCACGTCTTCTACGCCAACGCCAACAAAGAAGCGACACCGCTGGTGAGCGCGGAAGTGCGTGATAACCCGGGAATTTACCCACCGGCTGACGTGCGCGCCAAAATGTTCACACTGAAAGTGCAGGATCCGAAAATCGACCGCGTGCGTACCCGTGCGTGGACGAAGGTGAAAAGCGGTAAATAACAGCGGTTATGCACGCCGGGCACGCGTTGCGCTGCCCGGCAAAACGCACCGTTCGGGTGCGTTTGCACTATTTTAGATTTCTGCCGGAGAGCACCCCGTGAATGAAACCATCCCCCGCCCGCAGGCGAAAACCCGTAAAGCGCTGACTCCGCTCCTTGAAGTCCGTAATCTGACCAAATCGTTCGACGGCCAGCACGCCGTGGACGACGTCAGTCTGACGATTTATAAAGGCGAAATTTTTGCGCTGCTAGGCGCATCAGGCTGCGGGAAATCCACGCTGCTGCGCATGCTGGCCGGATTTGAACAACCGACGTCCGGACAAATTATGCTGGATGGTGTCGACCTCTCCCGCGTTCCACCTTATGAACGCCCGATCAATATGATGTTCCAGTCCTACGCGCTGTTTCCCCACATGACGGTGGAGCAGAACATTGCCTTTGGCCTCAAGCAGGACAAGCTGCCGAAAGCGGAAATCGCCGCACGCGTGGCGGAAATGTTGAGCCTGGTGCATATGCAGGAGTTTGCGAAACGTAAGCCGCATCAGCTTTCCGGCGGCCAGCGTCAGCGCGTGGCGCTGGCAAGAAGCCTGGCAAAACGCCCGAAACTGCTGCTCCTCGACGAGCCGATGGGGGCGCTCGATAAAAAACTGCGCGACCGCATGCAGCTCGAAGTGGTGGATATCCTTGAGCGCGTCGGTGCGACCTGCGTGATGGTTACCCACGATCAGGAAGAGGCGATGACCATGGCCGGGCGCATCGCGATCATGAACCGCGGCAAGTTCGTGCAAATCGGCGAGCCGGAAGAGATTTATGAACATCCGACCACCCGCTACAGCGCCGAGTTTATTGGCTCGGTCAACGTCTTCGAAGGGCTGCTGAAGGATCGTCAGGAGGACGGTCTGGTGATTGATTCGCCGGGGCTGGTGCATCCGCTCAAAGTCGATCCGGACGCGTCGATTGTCGACAACGTCCCGGTCTACGTGGCCCTGCGCCCGGAAAAAATCATGCTTTGCGAAGAGCCGCCTGCGGATGGCTATAACTTTGCCGTCGGCGAAGTGGTCCATATTGCCTATCTGGGCGATCTCTCGATCTATCACGTGCGCCTCAAAAGCGGGCAGATGATCAGCGCCCAGTTGCAGAATGAACACCGCTACCGTAAGGGGCTGCCGACCTGGGGCGACGAAGTGCGCCTGTGCTGGGATGCGGACAGCTGCGTTGTGCTGACGGTATAAGGAGTGGCCATGAATACACTTGAACCACCGGCCCGCGTGCAAAAATCGGGCGGTTTCGCGCAGTGGCTGACGCGCATGCAGATGGCGCATGGCCGTAAGCTGGTGATTGCCATGCCGTACGTATGGCTGATCCTGCTGTTCCTGCTGCCGTTTTTGATCGTCTTTAAAATCAGCCTCGCGGAGATGGCGCGCGCGATCCCGCCGTACACCAATCTGATGGAGTGGGCCGACGGCCAGCTGTCGATCACCCTTAATCTCGGGAACTTTCTCCAGCTCACGGACGATCCGCTCTATTTTGAAGCTTATCTGCAGTCGCTGCAGGTGGCGGCGATCTCGACGATCTGCTGTCTGGCGATGGGCTATCCGCTCGCCTGGGCGGTGGCGCACAGCAAACCCTCGACGCGCAACATCCTGCTGCTGCTGGTGATTTTGCCGTCGTGGACTTCATTCCTGATCCGCGTGTATGCCTGGATGGGCATTCTGAAAAACAACGGGGTGCTGAATAATGTCCTGATGTGGCTCGGCGTTATCGATCAGCCGCTGACGATTTTGCACACCAATCTGGCGGTCTATATCGGGATTGTGTACGCCTATCTGCCGTTTATGGTGCTGCCGATTTACACGGCGCTGACGCGGATTGACTACTCGCTGGTGGAAGCTTCGCTGGATCTCGGCGCGCGTCCGCTGAAAACCTTCTTCCAGGTGATTGTGCCGCTGACCAAAGGCGGGATTATTGCGGGGTCTATGCTGGTCTTTATCCCGGCGGTGGGCGAGTTCGTGATCCCGGAACTGCTCGGCGGCCCGGACAGCATCATGATTGGCCGCGTGCTGTGGCAGGAGTTCTTCAATAACCGCGACTGGCCGGTGGCGTCGGCGGTGGCGATTGTGATGTTGCTTCTGCTGATCGTGCCGATCATGTGGTTCCACAAACATCAGCAAAAACAGATGGGAGATCACGGATGAACAACTTACCGGTGGTGCGCTCCCCGTGGCGAATTGTGATTCTGGTGCTCGGCTTTACCTTCCTCTACGCGCCGATGCTGATGCTGGTCATCTACTCGTTTAACAGCTCCAAACTGGTGACGGTCTGGGCGGGCTGGTCGACGCGCTGGTACGGCGAACTGTTCCGCGATGACGCGATGATGAGCGCGGTGGGGCTGAGTCTGACCATCGCCGCCTGTGCGGCGACCATGGCGTCGATTCTCGGCACGATTGCAGCGATGGTGATGGTGCGTTTTGGTCGCTTCCGTGGCTCGAACGGCTTTGCCTTTATGATCACCGCGCCGCTGGTCATGCCTGATGTGATTACCGGTCTGTCGCTGCTGCTGCTGTTTGTCGCGCTGGCGCACGCCATCGGCTGGCCGGCTGATCGCGGCATGCTGACGATCTGGCTGGCGCATGTGACTTTCTGTACCGCCTATGTGGCTGTGGTGATTTCGTCGCGCCTGCGCGAACTGGATCACTCCATCGAAGAGGCGGCGATGGATCTCGGTGCAACGCCGCTGAAGGTCTTCTTCATCATTACGCTTCCGATGATCATGCCTGCGGTGATTTCCGGCTGGCTGCTGGCGTTTACCCTGTCCTTGGACGATCTGGTGATTGCCAGCTTCGTCTCCGGGCCTGGGGCGACCACGCTGCCGATGCTGGTCTTCTCCAGCGTGCGAATGGGCGTTAACCCGGAGATCAACGCCCTGGCGTCGATCATCCTCGGTGTGGTGGGTATTGTCGGTTTTATCGCCTGGTATCTGATGGCGCGGGCGGAAAAACAGCGTGTGCGTGATATCCAGCGTGCAAGACGCGGCTGAAGCATTTAAAATTCTCAATGAAGTGCCGCGCCTGTCGCGGCACTGTTTTTCAGGGAAGTAAAAACATTGGGACTGTTTACCAAATCACGACATTCGCATGCGCGCCTCAATGTACCTGCACTGGTGCAGGTAGCTGCGCTCGCCATTATTCTGATTCGCTGCCTGGATTTGCTGATGGTGTTTAACATGCTCGGCGTGCGGGGCGTGGTCGAATTTATCCATCGCAGCGTACAGACATGGAATCTGACGCTGGTCTTTTTCGCAAGCCTGGTGCTGGTGTTCGTCGAGATTTACTGCGCCTTTTCCCTGGCGAAAGGGCGTAACTGGGCGCGCTGGGTCTATCTCCTGACTCAGGTGATCGCCACGGGGTATCTGTGGGCCGCCTCGATTGGATACGGCTACCCTGAGCTGTTCAGTATTGCCGGGGAGTCGAAGCGGGAAATTTTCCGTTCACTGGTGATGCAGAAATTGCCTGATCTGTTGGTGCTGTTCCTGCTGTTTGTCCCGGCATCCAGCCGACGGTTCTTCCGCCTGCAATAATGTGTATAATCGCTGCCCTCGCGAACAATGAGGTTTTCCTATGCAGTGCGCACTTTATGACGCCGGTCGCTGCCGCTCCTGTCAGTGGATAGAACAGCCGGTTTCCCAGCAACTTACCGCCAAAATGGCCGATCTCCAGCAGCTGCTTGTTGAACATCCGGTCGCGGAGTGGTGCGCGCCCGTCAGTGGACCGGAGCAGGGCTTTCGCAATAAAGCCAAAATGGTTGTCAGCGGTAGCGTCGAAAGGCCGCTGCTCGGCATGCTGCATCGCGATGGCACGCCGGAAGATCTCACGGATTGTCCGCTCTATCCCGCTTCCTTTGAGCCGGTGTTTGCCGCGCTGAAACCCTTTATCGCCCGCGCTGGTCTGACGCCTTACAACGTCGCCCGTCAGCGCGGTGAGCTGAAATATCTCCTGCTGACGGAAAGCCAGCTCGACGGCGGGATGATGCTGCGCTTTGTGCTGCGATCTGAAACCAAGCTTAAACAACTGCGCGCAGCGCTCCCCTGGCTGCAACAGCAGCTGCCGCAGCTGAAGCTGATTACCGCGAACATTCAGCCGGTGCATATGGCGATCATGGAAGGGGAGAAAGAGATCTTCTTCACTGAACAGCAGGCGCTGGCCGAGAATTTCAACGGCGTGCCGCTGTGGATCCGCCCACACAGTTTCTTCCAGACCAACCCGGTGGTTGCCAGCCGACTGTACGCCACGGCGCGTGACTGGGTGCAGGCGTTAAACATCGATCATATGTGGGATCTCTTCTGCGGGGTTGGCGGGTTTGGCCTGCACTGCGCGACGCCGAACATGAAATTGACCGGGATCGAGATCTCCGCCGAGGCGATTGCCTGCGCGAAGCAGTCTGCCGCCGAGCTGGGCTTAACGGATCTCCATTTCCAGGCGCTGGACTCCACGCAGTTTGCCACGGGGCAGGGCAGCGTCCCGGACCTGGTGCTGGTGAACCCTCCGCGTCGCGGCATCGGTAAAGCTCTTTGCGAATACCTGAGCCAGATGGCGCCAAAAACCCTTATCTACTCCAGCTGCAATGCGCAGACCATGGCCAAAGATATCGCGATGCTGTCGGGCTATCGCGTCGAGCGGGTACAGCTTTTCGATATGTTCCCGCATACGGCGCACTATGAAGTGTTGACGCTGCTGACTCGCAGATAAAAAAGATAAGTCGGGTCAGCGCAGCGCCGCCCGACCCCCTCCCGCACAATCTTCAACAAAATGTGAACTCTTCCATGCCCTAAAATCAGGTAAGCTTGAACTATTCACGATGAAGTAAGGCTTACCGATGAAGCACATCCTGCTGGTGGAAGACGACAGCGATATTGCGTCACTGCTGCGATTAAACCTCGAAGACGAAGGCTATGCGATCACGCACGAAGCGGACGGCGCGCGGGCATTGCAATTGCTCGACCGCACCCACTGGGACGCGGTGATCCTCGATCTGATGCTCCCGAACGTGGACGGCCTGGAGATCTGCCGCCGCATCCGTCAGCTTACCCGCTATCTGCCGATTATCATCATCAGCGCCCGCAGCAGTGAAACCGACCGCATCACCGGGCTTGAAACCGGCGCCGACGATTACCTGGCCAAACCCTTCTCCGTGCAGGAGCTGATTGCCCGTATCAAAGCCCTGTTTCGCCGTCAGCAGGCGATGGGGCAGGCGCAGACCAGCGGCACGATTGTCGCGCACGGGCTGACGCTTGATCCGCTCGCCCGCAGCGTGCGTCTGCACGGCAAAGAGGTGGATCTCACGCCGCGCGAATTCGAGTTGCTCTGGTTTTTTGCCCGTCACCCCGGCGAGGTCTTTTCCCGGCTGGCGCTGCTGGAACAGGTCTGGGGTTATCAGCACGAAGGATACGAGCACACCGTTAACACCCACATTAACCGCCTGCGGATCAAAATCGAAAAAGATGCCGCCGAGCCGGAAATTATTCGCACCGTCTGGGGCAAAGGCTACAAATTTGCGGAACTGAACCATGATGCGACGTCTTAGCCTCAGTCAGCGGCTGACGCTGCTGTTTATCCTGCTGCTGATCCTCTGTGCCACCGTGGCCTGTGTGGTGCAACTCTACGCCAGCAAACAGTACGGTAACGCCATGGTGCAGCGTCTTTCCAGCAGTCTGGCGCAGCAGATCCTTCAGCGCGAGCCGGTGCTGGACGCCGAAGGGGGCGTTGACCGCAGCCGCCTGAAACCGCTGTTTGATCGGCTGATGACCTTTAATCCCAGCGTTGAACTGTACGTGATCTCACCCGATGGCGATCTGCTGGCCGACGCCGCACCGCCGGGGCATATTAAGCGGCAAAAAATCGCCATCGCGCCGCTGCAAACTTTTCTCAGTGGTACCAGCTGGCCGGTGTACGGTGACGATCCGCGCAGCCTGGATAAACAGAAAGTGTTTAGCGTAACGCCGCTGCGCCAGGACGGGGAGCTGCGCGGCTATCTGTATATTATCCTGCAGGGCGAGGAGTTTAACGCTCTGGCGGATATGGCATGGCACAAGACGCTCTGGAGCACGGTAATGTGGTCTCTGCTGCTGGTGGCGGGCTTTGCCCTGCTGGCGGGAGGACTGGTCTGGTACTGGGTCACGCGGCCGGTAAAAAGGCTGACGGCGGAAGTGTCCGGACTGGAGCAGGACAGTATCAGCGCCATTAAACAGCTGGCAGCGCAAACGCCGGTGCCAGGCTCGGCGGATGAAGTGACGCAGCTGCGTAATACGTTTATCGAGCTGGCGCGCCAGATCACCACGCAGTGGGACCGGCTGGCCGACAGCGACCGGCAGCGCCGGGAATTTATCGCCAATATCTCTCACGATTTACGCACGCCGCTGACGTCGTTACTGGGCTATCTGGAAACCCTGTCGCTGAAATCCGCCACCCTGAGCGCCGCGCAGCATCAGCAGTATCTGGCGACGGCGCTCAGACAGGGGCAAAAAGTGCGTCATCTCTCGCAGCAGCTGTTTGAGCTGGCCCGGCTGGAGCACGGCGGCATCAAGCCGCAGCGCGAGCGTTTTGCGATGGCGGAACTGATCTCTGACGTGGCACAAAAATTTGAACTGACCGCCCAGACGCGCCAGCTTCGGCTGCATATCGACGTGCCGGGGCCGCTGCCGCTGGTGTTTGCCGATGTGTCGATGATCGAGCGGGTAGTGACGAATCTGCTGGATAACGCCGTGCGTCATACGCCGTCGGGCGGCGATATCCGGCTCTCCGTGTGGCAGGAGAATGAACAGCTGCAGGTAGAAGTGACCGACAGCGGGCCGGGCATTGAGGCGTCGTTGCGCGAAGAATTGTTCCAGCGTCCCTCGGCGTTAAGCCAACAGGCGTCGCGGGAGAATCGCGGTGGGTTAGGGCTGTTAATCGTGAAAAAGATGCTGGAGCTACATGGGGGGGGAATCAGTCTGTTGGATTCTGAACCGGGGGCGACATTCCGCTTTTTTGTGCCGCTTTAAGAAAAACCGGGCGGCGCAACCGCCACCCGGCACTATCATTTTAAAATTACTGCGGGAACCACTGGTCGCTAATTTTCTGGTAAGTCCCGTCAGTTTTAATCGCTTTCAGCGCGCCGTTCAGTTTTTCCAGCAGGGCTTTGTTATCCGGGCGTACAGCGATACCCAGACCGGTGCCGAAATACTGCGGATCGGTCACTTTCTCGGTCGCGGTACCCAGCTGTGGATTGGTTTTCAGCCACTCGTTCACCACCGCCGTATCGCCAAAGACCCCGTCAATACGGCCATTTTTCAGGTCGATGATCGCATTCTGGTAGCTGTCATAGGCCACGGTTTTCACTTCCGGATGCTTATCCTGCAGGTATTTCTGGTGCGTGGTGCCGTTTTCCATCCCGATGCGTTTGCCTTTCAGCTGATCAAAAGAGGTGTAAGCCCCTTTCTTCGCAATCACCACCGCGGAGTTGGCGTAGTACGGGTCGGTAAAGGAGACCTGCTTGCTACGCTCTGGCGTGATGTCCATACCGGAAATCACCGCGTCATATTTTTTGAATTTCAGAGACGGGATCAGGCTGTCGAACGCGTGGTTAGTGAATGTGCAGTCGGCCTGCATCTGTTTGCACAGCGCTTTGGCGAGGTCGATATCAAAACCCACGATCTGGTTGCTGGCATCCAGCGATTCGAACGGCGGATAGGTCGCTGAAACGCCGAAATTGATTTTATCTGCAGCCGATGCGCCTGCGGCGAATGTTGCCAGTAATGCAGCCAGAACTAACTTTTTCATTTTAATGCTCCCGTCTGTCAATCTTGTCATTATGCGCCGTGTCTGCGGCATGGATGTACAATGCCAGTTAATGAATTTGTATGCAATATTTATGATTAAGTATTTTTATTGAAATAAAAAAAACGGGCAGTCGTTAGACTTACCCGTTTTCGTGATGCAGTGATTATGCAGTTAGTTTCGACGCTCAAAGGCCAGCGCTTTGTTCTCGATAAGACGCATCAGCAGGGTCAGCAGGCCGTTCACCACCAGGTAAACCAGACCGGCTGCGCCAAAGACCATCACATCATAGGTGCGTCCGTACAACAGCTGGCCGTGGCCCATTACTTCCATTAGCGTAATGGTGTAAGCCAGAGAGGTACTTTTAAACACCAGCACCACTTCGTTGGAGTAGGAAGAGAGTGCGCGTTTGAACGCATACGGCAGCAGGATCGCCAGCGTGTCTTTCTTGCTCATGCCCAGCGCCCCGCAGGACTGCCACTGGCCTTCCGGAATGGCGCGAATCGCACCATAAAACAGTTGCGTGGTATATGCCGCACTGTTCAGGGAGAGCGCAATCAGCGCGCACAGCCAGGGTTCAGACAGCAGATGCCAGAGAACAGGGTAGTTCTGCAGCGACGGGAACTGGCCCGGTCCGTAGTAAATCAGGAAGATCTGCACCAGCAGCGGCGTACCGGTAAACAGTGTGATATAGGCGCGAACCACCCACACCAGCACCGGCGTTTTCAGCGTCAGAACGATGGTGAAAAAGAGGGCCAGAATCAGTGCCACCACGATAGACGCCACGGTCAGCGTCAGGCTGGTGTGCAGCCCTTTCATCAGCTCCGGTAAATACTCAAGCATCAGCCTGGTCTCCGTTCAAAACGCGTTGCGCGCAGATCAATACGTTTGAGAACGTATTGGCTCAGCAACGTGATCACCAGGTAGATAGCCGCCGCAACGATATACCAGGTGAAAGGCTCCTGGGTGCGGGTGGCGATGCTTTTGGTTTGCAGCATTAAATCGTTCACACTAATCAGGCTCACCAGCGCGGTGTCTTTCAAAAGCACCAGCCACTGGTTGCCCAAACCTGGCAGGGCATGCCGCCACATCTGCGGCATCACCAGGCGGAAGAAAATGGCGGCTTTCGATAAGCCCAGCGCCTGGCCGGATTCCCACTGACCCACAGGCACCGCTTTCAGCGCGCCGCGCAGCGTCTGAGACGCATAGGCGGAGTAGAGCAGAGAAAGGGCAATCACGCCGCACAGGAACGGGCTGACGTCAAAGTTTTCAATCTGCATCTGCACCGGGATCTGCGCAAAGCCGAGATTAAGGGTAAAGCCGTCCGACAGCGTTAACAGCAGCTGTGAGGAGCCGAAATAGATAAACAGAACCACCAGGATTTCCGGCAGCCCGCGCAGAACCGTCACCAGCGCTGAGCCCGCCCATGCGACCGGGCGCCATTTGGCTGACTCCCACACCGCAAAGAACATCGCCAGCACAAGGCCGATAATGAGTGCGCAAACGGCAAGGCCGACGGTCATCCCGGCGGCACTTGCTAAAGGAAAAATTTCGTTCATCAGATCTTACTTCTGGAACCATTTGGAATAGATGGTTTCGTACGTGCCGTCTTTTTTCACTTTATCCAGCGCAGTATTGAGCTTCTGCTGCAGGTCAGTGTTGCCCTGACGAACAGCGATGCCCAGACCGGTACCGAAGTAATCTTTGTCTGTCACTTTATCGCCGATAGCGGCCAGTTTCGGATCGGCTTTCAGCCACTCGGTGACCACGGCAGTGTCACCGAACACGGCATCAATACGACCATTCTGCATATCCAGCTTGGCGTTCATGTAGCTGTCGTAAGGCACAACGGTGATTTCCGGGTGCTTATCGGTGATGAATTTCTGGTGCGTGGAGCCGTTCTGCATACCGACTTTTTTGCCTTTCAGCGCGGCGATATCCGCAATTTTGCCTTTCTGGCCGACGAACAGGGCCGAGTTTTCATAGTACGGCTGAGTGAACAGCACCTGTTTTTCACGTTCTGGCGTGATGTCCATTCCGGAAATTACCGCGTCGAAGCGACGGAACTTCAGGCTTGGGATCAGGCTGTCGAACGCCTGGTTGGTAAAGGTACAGGTGGCGTCGATCTCTTTACACAGCGCGTTCGCCAGATCCACATCGAAGCCCACGATCTTATTGCTGGCATCCATGGATTCAAACGGAGGGTAAGACGCTTCCATGGCAAAACGAATCGTCTGTGCTGCGGTAGCGGAAAGGCTGACGCTGGCAAGCAGCGCGGCTATCAGTACTTTTTTCATTGTCATTTTCCCTAACACATCAGTGAGATAAATAGTTTTTAAAGGCGTCGGTTTGCGGGGCGGTAAAGCAGCTCGCATCACCTTGTTCAACAATATGACCGTTTTCCATGTACACCACGCGGCTGGCGGTTTTGCGCGCCACTTCCACTTCATGGGTCACGATCACCTGTGTGATATTGGTTTCGGCCAGCTCGCGGATGATGCTGACGATCTGGGCGGTAATTTCCGGGTCCAGCGCGGCGGTAGGCTCATCGAACAGCAGTACCTGCGGCTCCATCATCAGCGCACGGGCAATGGCGACACGCTGCTGCTGTCCACCGGACAGGTGCAGCGGATAGCGATCGCTGTAAGGTTTTAAGCGCAGACGTTCGAGCAGCTTTTCAGCGCGGGCGAGGGCCTGATCTTTGCTTAAACCCAGCACGCGGCAGGGCGCTTCAATCAGGTTTTGCTGCACGGTGAGGTGCGGCCAGAGATTGTATTGCTGAAACACCATGCCGACGTTCTGACGCAGATCGCGGATCGCTTTATCAGAAGGGGCTTTGGCGAAATCGAAATGATTTCCGGCAATCGCGAGCGTGCCGGAACGTGGCATTTCAAGCAGATTGAGGACGCGCAGCAGTGAGCTTTTGCCCGCACCGCTTGGGCCGAGCAAAACCAGCGTTTCGCCCTCTGGGCAGTTCAGCGTGATGTCGAACAGCGCCTGGTGTGCGCCGTAGAAGCAGTTAATGCCGTTTAGTTGAATACTCATCGGGGCAGTCTTTACTCATCCAGGCAATCTATAGCAATTGAGGCCGCAGATAGTACCGTTGACAGAATAGTTATGCAATATTTATGCGTTAAAAGTTAAATATAAACCGTATTCAGGTTTAAACATAGCACAAAATAGCGAAGGGCATAGGGGGCGAGAATAAATGTCGGCATTCCTCGCGAAATGCCGCACATTTTACGGGGGAAACTTTTTTGTTTAACGATTTTCTATCGACTGGCGAAGCGTACCGGCTGGGGCGTGGACGCTGCCGCCGATGTAGCGCACGTCATCTATAGCCCAGCACTGGCCCTCACGGATCATCAGCACTTCATCCTGCCAGCTCTGGCTGCCTTGCGTCAGTTTGACTCGCAGCGGGATGTTGCGCGCATCGGTGTTTGGGATGGTAGAGGCGCTGGAGACGTCTGCGCGGTCAGGCAGCGTGGTGCGGCTGGAGAACGGATCGGATTTCAGCAGCGCGTTGTGCTGCGGATCGCGCGAGGCATCGTTAAGCAGTTTCGCCAGGTTGTCACTCAGGTACGGGCGCAGAGCGGTGAGATCGCTGCTGCGATGCGAAATGCGGTAATCATAGAACTGTTGAGCCACGGCATCCGGGCCGCCGTCAATGCACGGACCGCTGCGTGTCCCGATATCCTTAAAAGCCGGTGTCACCGTGGTGGTGCAGGCGCTGAGCAGCAGCGCGCACGGCACTAAAAGCGTCAAAGCAGAATAGCGCATGTTGATTTCCTTAATGATTAACTATCCTTTCAATAATAGCGTAACGAACCGATAATGCGGCTGAGTTAATCCGCTAACGCATTGAACGTTAAATAATCGTCATACTTCCGCATGCCGATGCATTTAACGCGTTCGTTCACCCGTTCACTGACTCACGTCAGCTACGGGGGATTCTCTCACGTGCCGCCTTGTGACTACGTGACTATTTTGAGTATTGAAGGAGATAAACATGCAATTTTCCACCACCCCGACTCTGGAAGGACAGCCGATTGTCGAGTATTGCGGCGTTGTCACCGGTGAAGCCATCCTTGGCGCGAACATCTTCCGCGACTTTTTTGCCGGGATCCGCGATATCGTCGGCGGGCGTTCGGGTGCCTATGAGAAAGAGCTGCGCAAAGCGCGGGAAATCGCGTTTAAAGAGCTGGGCGAGCAGGCCAAATCCCTGGGCGCGGATGCCGTTGTGGGCATTGATATCGACTACGAAACGGTCGGCAAAGACGCCAGCATGCTGATGGTGAGCGTCAGCGGTACGGCGGTGAAAACGCGCCGATGAAACGTTTGGGGTCCACGCTCCTGCTGGCGGTGTTGCTGGCAGGCTGCGCAGAGAAAGGGATTATCGATAAAGGGGCCTACGAGCTGGACACGCGGCATCAGGCGCAGGCGGCGTATCCGCGGAT
Organism: Lelliottia sp. WB101; assembly: GCF_003051885.1. Classification (NCBI taxonomy): domain Bacteria; kingdom Pseudomonadati; phylum Pseudomonadota; class Gammaproteobacteria; order Enterobacterales; family Enterobacteriaceae; genus Lelliottia; species Lelliottia sp. WB101. Next base: position 3,992,536 of record NZ_CP028520.1, on the reverse strand, counting down.
CAAAGTGCTGGTCATTCACTATACCGCCGATGATTTTGACAGCTCACTTGCGACGCTCACGGACAAAAACGTCAGCTCCCACTATCTGATTCCGGCCAGACCGCCTGAGCCGTCCGGCAAACCGCGTATCTGGCAGCTGGTGCCGGAGAAAGATTTAGCCTGGCACGCGGGGATCAGTTTCTGGCGCGGAACGAATCGCATCAACGATACCTCGATTGGTATTGAGCTGGAAAACCGTGGCTGGCAAAAGTCGAACGGCGAGAAAATCTTCACCCCGTTTGAACCGGCGCAAATTGCGGCGCTTATTCCCCTCGCCAAAGACATTATTGCCCGCTATGACATCAAACCGGAAAACGTGGTGGCCCATTCGGATATTGCCCCGCAGCGTAAAGACGATCCCGGCCCGCTGTTCCCCTGGCAGCAGCTGGCACAGCAGGGCATAGGTGCCTGGCCCGATCCCGCCCGCGTGACGTTTTATCTCAACGGAAAGTCGAAGTATGAGCGCGTAGAGACGGCAGCGTTGCTCGATCTGCTGGCGCGCTACGGCTATGACGTGCCGGAGAACAGCACCGAGGCGCAGCAAAAACGGGTGATTATGGTCTTCCAGATGCACTACCGTCCCCAGCTGTGGAACGGTATTGCCGATGCAGAAACGCTGGCGATTGCCAGCGCGTTGTTAGAGAAATACGGGCAGGGATAATTACCGGTGCAGTTTGCCGTGGTCGCGCAGCCAGGCTGCTGTGCGCACGATCCCTTCATCCAGCGTGACGATGGGCTGATAACCCAGCTCGGTTTCAGCGCGCGTGGTATCCAGCGTAAAATCGAAGTTAAGCTTTGACACGCCGTAGTGGGTCAGCGCCGGCTCTTTCGCCGATTTATTGCCAAAGCGCTCCATGCTGCGGGCGATCATGTCCAGCATCGGGTAGGGCACAGAACGAATGCGGCAGTGAATGTTCAGCTCATCGATCAGGCGCTGGACGATGCTGCGCAGCGTCTGCGGCTCGCCGTTGGTGATGTTGTAGGCGCGGCCGGACACCAGATGATCGCACTCGGACTGACTGGCCAGCCACATCGCGTGGATCGCATTCTCGTAGTAGGTCATATCCACCAGCGCATCGCCGCCGCGCGGCAGCAGCACGCTGCCGTAGTGGTGCATCATCTGCGCCAGACGCGGGATAAACACTTTGTCGTGTGGCCCAAACAGGCTCTGTGGACGCAGAACGGTGAAACGGGTGTGCGGGTTTGACTGCGCCAGCAGATCGATCACCTCTTCGCTGGCCGCTTTGCTGCGCGCAAACTCACAGGCGAAACGCGCCGGGCGGAAATCTTCCTGAATATCGCGATGGTGGTGATAATCAAAATAGAGCGACGGGGAGGAGATATGCACAAAGTTGCGTACGCCCCAGGCGACGGCCCATTCACCGAGGCGGCGAGTGGCGCGAACGTTAGCCAGGTCGAACGCCTGCTGCGTTCCCCAGGGAGAGGTAAAGCTGGAGCAGTGCCACAGTGTATCGATTCCGGCGAGCATGACTTTGGCCTGCGAAGACACCAGCTCTGTCAGATCGGCGTGGATGAATTCCGCGCCCATTTTTTGCAGGAGTTTACCCATCGCTTCGTTGCGACCGGTGGCTCTGACGCTGATGCCTTTCTGACGCAAAAACTCGACCGCATTTCGGCCTAAGCCGCTGGTGGCGCCGGTAACCAGTACCTTCATATCTATCCACTGTGTTGAAAAGAATTTCGTGCGCATTCTTCCGTGAATTACGTCACGATGCAATGGGAAAGGTGAAAGAATCAGAGTTTAAATCAGACTTTTTGCGTGATTCCTTCTGCAAGATGCGCAATACGCTTTGCCATCCCCCGGAAGATAAACAGGTGCGCTGGGATCATGAACAGCCAGTAGAACAGCCCTGGCATTCCGTGCGGATGCCACCAGGCGCGAACGTCCAGCTCCCGGTGATCGCCTTTGTCTTTTAGGGTAAAGCAGAGGCGGCCCAGACCCGGCGCTTTCATGCCGAACAATAGCGCCAGCTGTTTTTCCGGCTCAACGATGATCACCTTCCAGCTGTCCACGCTATCGCCCGTCTGCAAGTATGGGTGCGCAGGGCGGCCTTTTGCCAGTTTATGCCCGACCAGCAGATCCATCATCCCGCGCGTTTCCCAGAGAATATTGCCAAAGAAATAGCGCTCTTTGCCGCCGATCTGGTTGATCACCTCCCACAGCGCCGCCAGGCTGGCGGTTGTTTTCACCGTGCAACCGGCCTGTTTCGGGTAATAGCCGTATTCTGGCCGCCAGCGGGCAAAGGCCTGAGCGTCATAACCCCAGTCGCTGGAGTTCATCAGCTCCTCTTCCTCTTTGAGGGTGTTGCGTACCGCATCGTCAAAGCGGATCAGATTTTGTGGAATCAGCGCCCGCAGCTCGCGGTCGTCGGCCAGCAGATCGTGCTTCAGCCCCTGAATCAGCGCTTTGGCGGTCGTGGATGGAACGGAGGTGATGACATTCAAAAACCACACCGAAATCCAGCGGGTTGGGAAGGGGACGGGCACCAGCCAGCGACGACGGCCGCTGACGGTCATAAAGTGTTCGAACTGCTCCTGATAGCTCAGCACCTCCGGCCCGGCGGCTTCCAGCACGCGATGGCTTTCCGTCGGATGATTCAGCAGTTCGACCAGATAGTGCAGCAGGTTTTCCAGCGCAATCGGCGTGGTACGTGAGCGCACCCAGCGCGGCGGCGTGAGCACCGGCAGGTTATAGACCATATCGCGCATCACTTCGAAGGCGGCAGAACCCGCGCCGACGATAATGCCCGCCCGCAGCTCCGTCAGTGGGATCCCTGCGCTACGGAGCATTTCCCCTGTCAGCTGCCTGGCGCGCAGGTGGTCCGATTGCTCGTGTTCAGGAGCCTGTAAGGAACTGAGAAAAATAATCTGCTTTACCGGCGTTTGCAGCAGCGAGTCACGCACATTCAGCGCCACCTGACGCTCATGGGCGATAAAGTCACCGCCTTCGCCCATGCTGTGTACCAGATAATAGAGCGTATCGACGCCTTCCAGCAGCGTCGGTAGCTCTTTTGGCCAGTTGAGATCCACTGTGTGACAGGTGACTTTGGGCAGCGCGAGTTTTTGCAGCCGTTCCACATTACGTGCCACTGCCAGCACCTGATGTCCGTGCTGGCTGAGCGCCGTCGTCAGATGCTGACCGATATAACCGCTGGCACCAAGCACCAGAATACGTTGCGGCACGTTGTGCTCCTTAATGCTGTAAAAAGGCCTGCCAGTGTTTTACCACTTCCGCCAGCTGCTCGCGGCTCACGTCGAGATGCATCACCAGACGCACAACCGGCGAGGCGTTTATCAGCACGCCGTGCGCTTTCATATACTCACCCAGCGCCGCCGCGTTCTCTTCGCCAACGCGAACAAACAGCATATTGGTGTCGTGACGCATCACATCCGCGCCGATCTCGCGCAGCTGCGCCGCCATCCATGCCGCGTTATCGTGATCGTCTTGCAGACGGGCAACGTTATGTTTAAGCGCGTACAGCCCCGCTGCCGCCAGAATTCCGGCCTGACGCATGCCGCCGCCGGTCATTTTACGCCAGCGGTTGGCGCGCTTGATGTAGTCCGCATTGCCGACCAGCAGTGAGCCGACCGGCGTCCCCAGCCCTTTTGAGAGGCAAATGGTGAACGAATCGCAATACTGGGCGATCTCTTTTAGCTCGCAGCCATACTCCACGACGGCGTTAAAAATACGCGCGCCATCGACGTGCAGACCCAATTTGCGCTCGCGAGTAAACTCCCATGCGGCCTTCAGATACTCGCGCGGCAGCACTTTGCCGTTGTGGGTATTTTCCAGACTCAGGAGTTTGGTGCGGGCAAAGTGAATATCGTCGGCTTTGATTTTGGCGGCGACTTTGTCCAGCGGCAGGGAGCCGTCGGGCGCGGCATCAATGGGCTGCGGCTGAATACTGCCGAGCACCGCAGCGCCACCGGCTTCATACAGGTAGTTATGGGCACCCTGGCCGACGATATACTCTTCGCCGCGTTCGCAGTGGCTCAGCAGCGCCACCAGGTTCGCCTGGGTGCCGGTTGGCAGGAACAGCGCCGCCTCTTTACCGCTTAATTCGGCGGCGTAGCGCTGAAGTTCGTTTACGGTGGGATCGTCACCGTAAACGTCATCCCCGACCGGGGCGGCCATCATCTCTTCGAGCATGGCGCGGCTCGGACGGGTTACGGTATCACTGCGCAGGTCTATCATTTCACATCCCTATAGTTTTAAAGGTGATGTGAGATGTTTTACCTGAGCCAGTTGGTTTTTGCCAGTTCGATCACTTCGTCGCCGCGCCCGCTGATAATGGCGCGCAACATATACAGGCTAAAGCCTTTCGCCTGCTCCAGTTTGATCTGCGGCGGGATCGCCAGCTCCTCTTTGGCAACGACCACATCCACCAGCACCGGGCCGTCGATGGAGAAGGCGCGCTGCAGGGCTTCATCCACGTCCGCGGCCTTTTCCACGCGGATGCCGGGAATCCCGCAGGCTTCGGCGATCTTCGCGAAATTAGTGTCATGCAATTCGGTGCCGTCCGTCAGATAGCCCCCGGCTTTCATCTCCATCGCCACAAAACCTAACACGCTGTTGTTGAACACCACGATTTTAACCGGGAGTTTCATCTGCACGACGGAGAGGAAATCGCCCATCAGCATGCTGAACCCGCCGTCGCCACACATGGCCACCACCTGACGCTCCGGTGCAGTGGCTTGTGCCCCCAGCGCCTGCGGCATTGCGTTTGCCATCGAGCCGTGGTTGAACGAACCGATCAGGCGGCGTTTACCGTTCATTTTCAGATAGCGTGCCGCCCAGACGGTGGGGGTGCCCACATCGCAGGTAAAGATGGCGTCGTCGCTGGCAAAATGGCTGATCTGCTGCGCAAGGTACTGCGGGTGAATGGCTTTGTCGCTCGGTTTGGCGAGATCGTCCAGCCCTTTGCGCGCGTCACGGTAGTCGCTCAGGGCTTTGTCGAGGAACTTGCGGTCGGTTTTCTCTTCCAGATGCGGCAGCAGGGCGGCAAGCGTGGCTTTGATATCGCCCACCAGCGCCATATCAACCTTACTGTGCGCGCCAATGCTGCCGGGATTGATGTCGATCTGAATGATTTTTGCGTCGCTCGGATAGAACGCCCGGTACGGGAACTGGGTGCCGAGCAGCACCAGGGTGTCGGCGTTCATCATGGTGTGGAACCCGGACGAGAAACCAATCAGGCCGGTCATACCGACATCGTACGGGTTATCGTATTCCACATGCTCTTTGCCGCGCAGCGCGTGAACGATGGGGGCTTTTATTTTCCCGGCAAATTCGACTAACTCTTTATGCGCGCCCGCACAGCCGCTGCCGCACAGCAGCGCGATATTGCTGGAGTAGCGCAGCAGCTGCGCCAGCTTTTTCAGCTCCTCTTCCGCAGGCGTTACCACCGGCTGCGGGGCGTGATACCAGTGGGTGCTGGCCCCTTCGGGCGCGGCTTTGAGCGCAACGTCGCCCGGCAGAACCACCACCGACACGCCGCGATTGAGGATCGCCTTGCGCATGGCGATCGCCATGACCTGCGGGATCTGCTCCGGTGTGGAAACCAGTTCGCAGTAGTGGCTACATTCACGGAACAGCTCCTGGGGATGCGTCTCCTGAAAATAGCCGCTGCCAATTTCGCTCGACGGAATATGCGCCGCAATCGCCAGCACCGGGACGTGGTTGCGGTGACAGTCGAAAAGACCGTTAATCAGATGCAGGTTGCCCGGCCCGCACGAACCCGCGCATACCGCCAGCTCGCCCGTCAGCTGCGCTTCCGCGCCTGCGGCAAAGGCCGCCACCTCTTCGTGGCGCGTCGGCATCCAGTCAATGGTGCCCATTCGGTTGAGGCTGTCGCTTAAGCCGTTGAGAGAATCGCCGGTGACGCCCCAGATGCGTTTGACGCCAGCTTGTTCCAAGGTTTTTGCTACGTAGGCCGCTACGGTCTGTTTCATGGTTGTCCATCTCCGTTTTGTGATAACGCTTACAAGCTTAGAAGAAACTGGGCGTTATGCCCGTTTAATCCCCCTGATTAATAGTGACTTTCTTTGTACAACCTTTCGTCATATTCTGATGGCCTACAGGGTGAAAACAGGAATCATTTCAGATGGTTAAATCATTGTTAATTGCTGTTAATAGAACGCTAACGCATGATGATTTTGGCAAATTGTTATTACGTCTGGCGGTCGGCGGGTTGATGCTGTTTCACGGTTTACACAAGCTGTTTGGCGGCGTGGGGTTTATTAGCGGCATGCTGGTGGAAAAAGGGCTGCCGGGGTTTATCGCCTATGGCGTTTTGATTGGCGAAGTGGTGGCACCGGTTCTGATTGTGCTGGGGATCCTGACCCGTCCGGCGGCGCTGGTGCTGGCGTTTACGATGATCGTTGCCTGGCTGATGGTCGGTACCGGCAAAACCTTTGCGCTGGATGCGGTAGGCGCATGGGCGATTGAAAGTCTGGTCTATTTCTTCATTGGCGCACTGGCCGTGGCCTTTATGGGAGCAGGGCGTTATTCACTGGCGCGCGATCCGGCCTGGCGTTGAGAATACTAAAAAGCCCGGCAGCCTAATATCTACCGGGCCAGAAGAGGGTAGGCCGGGCAACCGCAAAGCTGCCCGGCACATTGTGCACAGTTTATGGTGCACAGTTTATGCCAGAACCAAATCACCCTGCGGATGACAAGAACAGGCCAGCACGTAACCCTCGGCAATTTCCGCATCCGTCAGCGTCATCGTACTGCTCACGGTGTAGTCGCCAGAAACCACTTTCGTTTTACAGCACCCGCACACGCCCGCGCGACAGGCCGCAACGACCGGAACGTTATTGCTCTCCAGCGCTTCCAGCAGCGTGGTACCGACGCGGCCGAAGAAGGTCTGCGCAGGCTGCAGTTTAGTGAATTTCACCCCGCTGGTGGCGGCTTCGGCCACTGGCGTGAAGAACTGCTCCTTAAAGAAGCGGGTCACGCCGAGCGCTTTCACCTCGTTCTCCACGATTTCCATATACGGCGCCGGGCCGCAGGTCATCACGGTGCGAGAGGCGATATCTGGCACGCTTTGCAGCAGTTCGCGGCTCAGACGGCCCGCGACAAATCCGTGAGTCGCGTTATTCTCGGCGACCAGGGTGACCGGATAATTGCGCCACTCGTCGGCGAAAATCACATCCTCCGGAGAGCGAACGCTGAAAATCACCTGTACGTCAGCCTGCGGACGGTTCTTCGCCAGCCAGCGACGCATCGACATCACCGGCGTCACGCCGCAACCCGCCGCCAGCATCAGGAATTTATCGTCAGCTTTATCGTCGCAGACGAAATCCCCCTGGGCGTCGGAGAGCCACAGATAATCCCCGCGCTTCACTTCGTTCGTCAGCCACTGTGAACCGGCACCGTCATCGATCCGACGCACGGTGAGCGTGATGTACTCACTCACGCCCGGCGTCGAGGAAAGGGTGTAGGCGCGAAGGGTGTCCGCAGAATTGCGGACACTCACCAGCGCATACTGTCCGGCGCGATACGGGTAAAAATCATGGCACAGCAGCGACAGCGTCCACACATCCGGCGTCTCCTGATGGATGTGATGAACCTGCATCCGCCACGGGCATTGTGAGGTAGGCATCGTCATGAAAAACTCCTTACGCGCTCAGCAGTTGCTGCATGTCTTCTTCTACGGTGGTCACGGAACGCAGACCAAATTTTTCGTTCAGCACCGCCAGCAGATCCGGGGTCAGGAAGCCCGGTGCCGTCGGGCCGGTCACGATATTGGTGACGCCCAGCGACAGCAGCGTCAGCAGGATCACGATCGCTTTTTGTTCGAACCAGGAGAGCACCAGTGACAGCGGCAGATCGTTCACGCCGCAGCCCAGTTTCTCGGCCAGCGTTACCGCCAGAATGATCGCCGAGTAGGCATCGTTACACTGACCGGCATCGATCAGACGCGGCAGGCCTTCGATATCGCCGAAGTCCAGTTTGTTGAAGCGGTATTTCCCGCACGCCAGGGTCAGGATCAGGCAGTCCTGCGGCACGCTGGTGGCGAAATCGGTGAAGTAGTTACGTTCGCCGCGCGCGCCGTCACAGCCGCCGACCAGGAATATATGACGCAGTTTTTCGCTGCTCACCAGGTCGATCAGGGAATCCGCCGCACCCAGCAGGGTTTCGCGACCAAAGCCGACGGTGATCAGGTGTTCAATTTCGCTGAACGGGAAGCCTGCCATCTGCTGCGCCTGGGTGATGACCGGTGTGAAATCATCGCCTTCGAGGTGGCTTACGCCCGGCCAGCCGACGATGCTGCGCGTCCAGATACGGTCGTCATAGGCACCGACGGTCGGATCGATGATGCAGTTGGAGGTCATGACGACAGGGCCTGGGAAGCGGGCGAACTCCACCTGCTGGTTCTGCCAGCCGCTGCCGTAGTTGCCGACCAGGTGCTTAAATTTACGCAGTTCCGGGTAGCCGTGGGCAGGCAGCATTTCGCCGTGGGTGTAGACATTCACACCCGTGCCTTCGGTCTGTTGCAGCAGGTTGTAGAGATCTTTCAGGTCGTGGCCGGAGATCAGAATGCATTTCCCGGCAGTGGCTTTGACGTTGACCTGAGTCGGCGTCGGATGGCCGTAGGTGCTGGTTTCGCCTGCATCCAGAATGCTCATCACTTTGAAGTTCATCTGGCCGATTTCCATTGAACACTCCAGCAGGGCGTTCATGTCGGAAGGCCAGGTGCCGAGCCACGCCATGATTTTGTGGTACTGGGCATAAATGTCGTTGTCGTACTGACCGAGAACGTGGGCGTGTTCCATATAGGCCGCCGCCCCTTTCAGGCCGTACAGGCACAGCAGACGCAGGCCGAGAATGTTCTCGCCAATCGCCGCTTTGTCTTTGTTCGGGGTGAATTCCGCCGCCTGACGCTGCAGTTCCCCCAGATCGTCACTCACCAGTTGCAGCCCAGCCATAGGGTTATCGACGGCAGCGTTCGCGTCCACGCTCAGGCTTTGCGCTTTCAGCGCTTCACGCAGGGCGATGGCTTCGCGCGCGTAGCCCACGATGCGAGGAGAGTCGAAGTTGACGTTGGTCAGCGTGGAGAAGAATGCGCGCGGCGCGAAGTTGTCGATATTGTGGTCGATAATGCCGTATTCGCGCGCTTTTACCGCCCAGGCGGAGAGGCCTTGCAGGGCTGCAATCAGCAGATCCTGCAGGTCAGACGTTTCTGCGGTTTTACCGCACATGCCCTGCGCGTAGGAGCAGCCGTTGCCAGCTGGGGTACGGATGGTTTGTTCACATTGCACACAAAACATAATCACACCTGTTAAAGTTATATTTTAGATACATGTTTAAGGTTATGCCTGTGACCGGACAGAGAAAAGGTCTTTCTTCGACAAAGTAAAGGGAGATTGATTTAACGCAATTTTGGCGGCAGAAGCCTACCGCCAGAGAGGTATTATGCGGTGAACAGCGCCATCAGAATCGGCACCAGCAGGCTCAAAATAAAGCCATGAACGATGGCGGCAGGAACCAGCTCCAGCCCGCCGGAACGCTGCAGAACGGGCAGGGTAAAGTCCATCGACGTCGCACCGCACAGGCCAACCGCTGTGGAGCGGCTTTTACGCACCAGCCCCGGAATGAGCATAATGGCGATCAGCTCGCGGCCCAGATCGTTAAAGAATGACGCGCTGCCAATCACCGGGCCAAAGGATTCGGTCATTAAAATCCCTGACAGGGAGTACCAGCCAAAACCGGAGGCCATCGCCAGCCCGGTTTTCAGCGGCAGGTCGAGAATAAACGCGTTAATCACACCACCAATCAGCGAACTGCCCACCACGACCACCGCGATAATCATTCCGCGTCGATTGAGTACAATCTGTTTCAGCGTCATGCCGTTATTGCGTAATTGAATACCGATCAGGAATAACAGGAAGATCAGGGTATATTCGCTGGCTTCGGTGGCGTGTTGTAAAAACGCTAAACCGGTCAGGCCAAGCAAAAAGCCGAGCACGACCACGCCGCACAGTTTTAATGACTCCAGCGCCATGGCAATTCGTGAGGGTAATTTTTCCTGTTGATGATGGTTTTTCCATGGCAATGCGCGCTCAAGCCAAAATAGCGCCACAATATTACACAGCAGAATCACCACAATAGTAACAACAGAATAATGGAGAATAGAGAGTAAATTAGCGGCCAGGTTATCCAGGAATGCGAGGCTTATTCCCATAAAAAACAGGATGACGTAGACAATCCAGCTGAGAAAGCGATTAATGAGTTTTAATGCCGACTCATGATGGAGGGGAATAAGATAGCCCACTACCAGCGGCAGCAGAATGATTAAGAGTCCTGAAAACATGAACAGCCGGGTCCTTTTGTGTGTCTGAATAGCGCCAGTGACACTACCCAATTCCGGTCTGCCAGTCAAAGTGCAAAATAAAGGCCGGGCGGCGGCGACGCCTTACCCGGCCTGGATGACTGCACCTGTTAGCCGGGTTCGCGACGTGCCACCCGGCATCACAGCCGTACACTCAGTCGCGTTTTTCCAGCAGCGTACGATACAGCAGCCCGCCCAGGATACCGCCGACAATCGGCATTACCCAGAACAGCCACAGCTGCTGCAGCGCCCAGCCACCCTGGAAGATCGCCACTGCGGTGCTGCGCGCAGGGTTCACGGAGGTGTTCGTTACCGGAATGCTGATCAGGTGAATCAGGGTCAGCGCGAGGCCGATAGCAATAGGGGCAAAACCGGCGGGTGCGTGTTTGTCAGTGGCACCGTGGATTACCAGCAGGAAGCCCGCAGTCAGGACGATTTCAATAACAATCGCAGACAGCATAGAGAAGCCGCCCGGAGAATGTTCGCCATAGCCGTTAGAAGCAAAACCGCTTGTCGCCGCGTCGAAGCCCGCTTTACCGCTGGCCACAACGTACAGGACCGCTGCCGCAATAATGCCGCCAACCACCTGCGCCACAATATAGCCAATCACGTCTTTCGCCGGAAAACGACCGCCAGCCCACAGGCCTAATGTCACAGCCGGGTTAAAATGCCCGCCGGAAATATGGCCGACAGCAAATGCCATCGTTAATACGGTTAAGCCAAAGGCTAATGCCACGCCCGCAAAACCAATACCTAATTCCGGGAATGCCGCAGCCAGAACGGCGCTACCGCAACCACCAAACACCAGCCAGAATGTACCAAAGCATTCTGCCGCTAATTTTCTAAACATAACCACCTCGTTAATTTCCGCACGCGGTCCTGCGCGCGGGCTACTAAATCGCCTAAAAGGGATGACGACTCAAAGAGCCATTATTTTAAAAACCAACAACACCCCTTCGCCAGTTAAATAAATCTGTTTAATTTGATTTATGGCAATGTGATGTTAATCCTTGTTCGGACTGTATGGATTTAAAGCATAGTCCAATTCGGAATGCGAAGTATCTTATGCCGGAAAATATGTTTCAAACGAAAGTCGTGGTGTAAATTCTGAATTTTAGGCTCCGTCCTGAAATAATCCGTCGATCTTAATGTGTCCTGTCACACCGCCTGCCGCTATACTGCTGATAACTTGAAGGAAAAAGTGAGCATTTCAGGGGGCATTATGTTTCTCGAACGTGTGGAGATCGTCGGGTTTCGCGGCATTAACCGTTTATCGTTAATGCTGGAACAGAACAACGTGCTGATCGGTGAAAACGCCTGGGGTAAATCCAGCCTTCTGGATGCGTTGACCCTGCTGCTTTCGCCGGAGGCAGACCTTTACAGCTTCGTTCGGGAGGACTTTTGGTTTCCGCCGGGGGATATTCAGGGGCGCGAGCACCATCTGCATATCGTTTTGACCTTTCGCGAGCTGGAGCCCGGTCGCCATCGCGTTCGCCGCTACCGGCCACTCTCTCCTTGCTGGACGCCCTCCGATGATGGCTATCAGCGTATCTTTTATCGCCTGGAAGGCGAGCTGGCGGAAGATGAGAGTGTGATGACCCTGCGCGGGTTTATGGATGCCCGTGGGCAGCCTATTCCGCTGGAGGATATTGACGCTCAGGCCGCCCATCTGGTGCGCCTGATGCCGGTGCTGCGCCTGCGGGATGCTCGCTTTATGCGCCGGATCCGTAACGGCTCGGTGCCTAATTTGCCCGACGTTGAAGTCACCGCCCGCGAGCTGGATTTTCTGGCGCGCGAGCTGGTGGCGCGTCCGCAAAATCTCACGGACGGGCAGATTCGCCAGGGGCTGTCGGCGATGGTGCAGTTGCTGGAACACTACTTTTCCGAACAGGGCACGACACAAACCCGCCACCGGCTGATGCGCAGGCGTTCTCACGATGAGCAGCGCAGCTGGCGCTATCTGGATATCATCAACCGTATGATCGACAAACCCGGTGGGCGCGCGCATCGGGTGATTCTGCTGGGGCTGTTCTCCACGCTGCTGCAGGCGAAAGGGTCGGTGCGGCTGGACCGCGACGCGCGTCCTTTATTGCTGGTGGAAGATCCGGAAACGCGGCTGCATCCGATCATGCTGTCGGTCGCCTGGCATCTCCTGAATCTGCTGCCCCTTCAGCGTATCACGACCACTAACTCCGGGGAATTGCTCTCTCTGACGCCGGTGGAGCATGTCTGCCGTCTGGTGCGTGAATCCTCGCGCGTCACCGCGTTTCGCTTGGGGCCGGGGGGATTAAGCCCGGAAGATGGCCGCCGTATCGCGTTTCATATCCGCTTTAACCGTGCGTCGTCGCTGTTTGCCCGCTGCTGGCTATTGGTTGAGGGGGAAACGGAGACCTGGGTGATCAACGAACTGGCGCGTCAGTGTGGACACCATTTCGACGCCGAAGGGATCAAAGTCATTGAGTTTGCCCAGTCGGGATTAAAACCGCTGATCAAATTTGCCCGCCGGATGGGGATCGAATGGCATGTGCTGGTGGATGGCGATGAGGCCGGGAAAAAGTATGCCAGTACCGTACGCGGTTTGCTGAACAACAACCGGGAAGAGGAGCGGGAGCACCTCACGGAATTACCGGCGATGGATATGGAACACTTTATGTATCGTCAGGGGTTTGACGATGTGTTTCACCGCGTAGCCATGATCCCCCGGGCGTGCCGATGAATATGCGGCGGGTGATCGCCAAAGCGATACATCGCTCATCGAAGCCGGATCTGGCTATTGAAGTGTCAGCGGAAGCAGGACGGAGAGGGGTCGAGGCGGTGCCGACATTACTGCGTAAAATGTTCTCCCGCGTGCTGTGGCTGGCACGCGGGAAAGCTGACTAGCGGCGGGTTGCCCGATTGATCTGCTCGATCAGGCTATCCAGCAGTTCATAGCGGCGACGGTATTCAGAGCGTTTTTTGCTCGCGATCTCTTCCATCGGTTTGCGCGCCATCTCGAGCGGTAGCTGGAAGTGACCGCTCGCCAGCGGTTCGCCACTCATTGAGCGCCAGAAACTGTCGTAATCCGCCAGAAGCTTGCCCTCTTTTTTCTTACGATAGCGCCAGCTGCGATAGATATGCGTGGCGTTGCTAACGGCCAAAATCTGCTCCACCGGGAACGCGGTGCCCAGCGTCATGGCGGCTTCCACCAGCAGACGTTTCGGGAACAGGCCATGACAGGCTTTGGTTGCACCCTGGATCAGCTCGTGAGGCACAAAGGCTTTTGCTCCTTGCAGGCCGCCGATAAACAGGGTGGTTTTCCCGTCGAGCTGACACAGGGTGAAGGTCATCTCGGCAAGCACCGTATTCTGGTGATCGCAGAAGGCCAGCGTTGCTTCGCCCTCTTTATCGAGGAACGCATCGGCACACAGGCGGATCGTAAACTGGCGTTCGTCTTTGCCGGTCAGCGTTAACAGGGTGACACCTTGTTTGGATAAATACCCGTTCATCAGCGTTGCCGGAAGGGTTTTGCTCATGGTCTGGTAGTGCCAGTTCAGCGCCTCGAGCGCGCGCTGACGACTCATGTCTACAGAGAGCCATGGGCGGTGCAGACGGCACGGCAGTCCTGGCTGCACTTTCAACATTTGCATTAAACGCGGTTGTTTTGCCAGGCTTGCCAGCAGGCGCGCAGTGCTGAACGGTGCCGCCAGCGAACGAAGCATGAATTTACGCCGATAGGAGGGGTTCTGCCACGCAAGCCCCGGTGTTAATTCGCCTGATGCAAGGCTCTGGAAAAGCTGCCATCCTGATTTTGGCTGCGACGGCTGTGAAGAAGGTAGATCGGCGATGGAAGACATGATTATTCCTGGCTTCTGGATGAGATCTCTATTTCAGCAGCCATTTAATCAACATCTCGTCAACAAATGAGGTGAGAGATAAAAAAACGGGGGTTTCGTTGAGGAACAGTTTAGATAGAATCGACATTTATAATTGCCAGAACATTTATTTGGAATATTTATGAATCTCAAGGGAAAACGCAGGAAGCTGTTTTTACTGTTGGCCGTCGTCGTGCTGGTGGGCGGATACTGGCTATGGCAGGTCCTCAACGCACCTGTGCCGCAGTACCAGACGCTGATTGTGCGGCCGGGCGAGCTGCAACAAAGCGTGCTGGCAACCGGTAAGCTGGATGCTCTGCGAAAAGTCGACGTCGGCGCGCAGGTCAGCGGTCAGCTTAAAACGCTGTCGGTTGAGATTGGCGACAAAGTGAAAAAAGGTCAGCTGCTGGGGGTGATCGATCCTGAGCAGGCAGAAAACCAGATCCGCGAAGTAGAAGCCACGCTTATGGAATTACGCGCCCAGCGCAGCCAGGCCGAAGCCGAGCGCAAGCTGGCACAGGTGACGCTTGGACGTCAGCAGGCGCTGGCAAAAACGCAGGCCGTTTCCCGTCAGGATCTGGATACCGCGACGACGGAACTGGCGGTAAAACAGGCGCAGATTGGCACCATTGACGCGCAAATCAAACGTAACCAGGCCTCCCTGGATACGGCCAAAACTAACCTCGACTACACCCGTATCGTGGCACCGATGGCCGGGGAAGTGACGCAAATCACCACCCTGCAGGGCCAGACGGTTATCGCCGCTCAGCAGGCGCCGAACATCCTGACGCTGGCGGATATGGGGACCATGCTGGTAAAAGCGCAGGTTTCCGAAGCCGACGTTATCCATCTTAAGCCCGGCCAGAAAGCCTGGTTCACGGTGCTGGGCGATCCAAATACCCGCTATGAGGGCGTGCTGAAGGATATTCTGCCGACGCCGGAGAAGGTCAATGACGCGATTTTCTACTATGCCCGCTTTGAAGTGCCAAACCCAAAAGGCGTGCTGCGTCTGGATATGACCGCGCAGGTGCATATTCAGCTGACGGGCGTGAAAGATGTGCTGACCGTCCCGCTGGCGGCGCTGGGCGAACCGGCAGGCAACAATCGCTATAAAGTGAAAGTGCTGCGTAACGGCGAAACCCGCGAGCGCGAGGTGGAGATTGGCGAGCGTAATGATACGGACGTCGTGATCGTCAAAGGACTCGAAGAGGGCGACGAAGTGGTGACGGGTGAAAGCCAGTCCGGGGCCGCGAAATGACGGCATTGCTTGAACTGAACGATATCCGCCGCAGCTATCCTTCCGGAGAGGGAGCGGTGGAGGTGCTGAAGGGTATCACCCTGCGCGTTGAAGCCGGGGAGATGGTGGCGATCGTCGGGGCGTCCGGCTCCGGAAAATCCACCCTGATGAACATTCTCGGCTGCCTGGATAAACCAACCAGCGGCACCTATCGTGTGGCGGGGACGGATATTTCCACCCTCGACAGCGATGCGCTGGCCAAACTGCGTCGTGAACACTTCGGCTTTATTTTCCAGCGCTACCATCTGCTTTCGCATCTGACGGCGGCGCAAAACGTGGAAGTCCCGGCGGTGTATGCCGGTGTGGAACGCAAGAAGCGCCTTGAGCGCGCCCATGCGCTGCTGACGCGTCTGGGTCTGGCCGAACGTGTGGATTATCAGCCGTCGCAGCTCTCTGGCGGCCAGCAGCAGCGCGTGAGTATTGCCCGCGCGCTGATGAACGGCGGGCAGGTGATTCTGGCCGATGAACCGACGGGCGCGCTGGACAGCCATTCCGGGGAAGAGGTGATGGCGATCCTGCATCAGCTGCGCGATCAGGGGCATACGGTGATTATCGTCACCCACGATCCGCAGGTGGCGGCGCAGGCGGAGAGAATCATTGAAATTCACGACGGTGAGCTGATAAGCAACCCGCCGGCGAAGAAAAATCACGTCGGTGTGCAGAAAACAATCCTGCCGCCGCCGACGGGCTGGGGGCAGTTTATCAGCGGATTCCGCGAGGCGTTAACCATGGCCTGGCTGGCGATGGTGGCGAACAAAATGCGCACATTGCTGACCATGCTCGGCATCATCATCGGCATTGCGTCGGTGGTGTCGATTGTGGTGGTGGGGGATGCGGCGAAACAGCTGGTGCTGGCGGATATCCGCGCCATCGGGACCAACACCATCGATGTCTATCCGGGTAAAGATTTTGGTGACGATGAACCGCAAAACCAGCAGGCGCTGAAGTATGACGATCTGGTGGCGCTGCAAAAACAGCCGTGGGTGAACTCGGCCACCCCAGCGGTATCGCAAAACCTGCGTCTGCGCTATGGCAATATTGACGTAGCGGCCAGCGCCAACGGCGTGAGCGGTGACTATTTTAACGTCTACGGGATGACCTTCAGCCAGGGCGCAACCTTTAACGCCGAGCAGCTTGCAGGTCGCGCGCAGGTGGTGGTGCTGGACGATAACTCGCGTCGTCAGCTGTTCCCGAATAAAACCAACGTCGTCGGTGAAGTGATTCTGGTCGGCAACATGCCCGCGACGGTGATTGGCGTGGCGGAAGAGAAGCAGTCGATGTTTGGCAGCAGTAAAATACTGCGCGTCTGGCTGCCGTACACCACCATTTCCGGGCGTATCATGGGGCAGTCGTGGCTTAACTCCATCACCGTGCGGGTGAAAGAGGGTTACGACAGCACTCAGGCCGAACAGCAGATCGAACGACTGCTCACCCTGCGCCACGGGAAGAAAGATTTCTTCACCTGGAATATGGACGGCGTCTTGAAAACGGCGGAAAAGACCACACGTACTCTTCAGATGTTCCTGACGCTGGTGGCGGTGATTTCGCTGGTCGTCGGTGGGATCGGGGTGATGAATATCATGCTAGTGTCAGTGACGGAACGCACGCGCGAGATTGGCATTCGCATGGCGGTTGGCGCGCGGGCAAGCGATGTGCTGCAACAGTTTTTGATTGAAGCGGTGCTGGTTTGTCTGGTGGGCGGTGCCTTTGGTATCACGCTTTCGATGCTGATCGCCTTTACGTTGCAGCTGTTTTTACCGGGCTGGGAGATCGGTTTCTCACCCTTTGCGCTGCTGACGGCATTTTTATGTTCGACGGCGACGGGCGTGCTGTTTGGCTGGTTGCCGGCGCGCAATGCGGCGCGGCTCGATCCGGTGGATGCGTTGGCTCGCGAGTGAGTTTTACCGGGTTACGCGCCGTCGCGCGACCGGTGCTGGAAATAAAAATGCCAGCCGATCGGGCTGGCATTTTGCCGACAGGATGTACACAATGAATCAGAGGGCTAAGCGACAGCTTCTGCTTCAATGGGCACAATGACACTGGCATGATTGCCTTTTGGCCCCTGATGAACATCAAACCGAACCGACTGTCCGGCTTTTAGTGTTCTGTATCCATCCATCTGAATGGTGGAATAGTGAGCGAAGATATCTTCGCCGCCGCCTTCAGGGCAGATGAACCCGAACCCTTTGGCGTTGTTGAACCACTTAACAGTACCCATTTCCATGCTTCGACATCCTTCGTATATCTTATTAAGTAAGATGGAATGAACCGGTGGTGGAGTGGGGGCTGTTCAAAACCTCGCCAACTCACGCTTGTACAATTTAGATAAACCAGCCTTATCGTCAAGTGTCAGGCGCTGGAGTTGGGACAATAATCAACCAAAATTTGAAGCAGTTAACGCTATTGACGGGAATGTGACAGACATCGCGGATGGCAGTAATAGATGTTTGTTATCTGATATCTGAGGTAGATTCAGAATATGTATCAATGCCTGTCAGCGAAAAATGTTCTGCCGGAAACCGTAACCGATGATGACGACTGACAATGGGTAAGACGAACGACTGGCTGGATTTTGACCAGCTGGCGGAAGACAAAGTGCGCGACGCGCTAAAACCGCCATCTATGTATAAAGTTATGTTAATGAACGATGATTACACGCCGATGGAATTTGTTATTGACGTGCTACAAAAGTTCTTTTCTTATGATGTTGAACGTGCAACGCAATTGATGCTCACCGTTCACTATCGCGGCAAAGCCATCTGCGGCATTTTTACTGCCGAAGTAGCCGAAACCAAAGTGGCGATGGTGAACGAGTATGCAAGGGAGAACGAGCATCCGTTGCTGTGTACGCTGGAAAAAGCCTGAAAAGGCATAAAATTGGGGGAGGTGCCTATGCTCAATCAAGAACTGGAACTCAGTTTAAACATGGCTTTCGCCAGAGCGCGTGAGCACCGTCATGAGTTTATGACCGTTGAGCACCTGCTGCTTGCACTGCTCAGCAACCCATCCGCCCGCGAAGCGCTGGAAGCCTGCTCCGTGGACCTGGTGGCGTTACGTCAGGAACTCGAAGCCTTCATCGAACAAACGACACCGGTGCTGCCCGTCAGCGAAGAGGAGCGCGACACTCAGCCGACGCTCAGCTTCCAGCGCGTGCTGCAGCGTGCGGTGTTCCACGTCCAGTCCTCTGGCCGTAGCGAAGTGACTGGCGCAAATGTGCTGGTTGCCATCTTTAGCGAGCAGGAGTCGCAAGCTGCGTACCTGCTGCGTAAACACGAAGTCAGCCGACTCGACGTGGTGAACTTTATCTCTCACGGAACGCGAAAAGACGAGCCTAATCAGGCGTCGGATTCCAGCAATCAGGTCAATAATAATGAAGAGCAAGCAGGCGGGGAGGATCGTATGGAAAACTTCACCACCAATCTTAACCAGCTTGCTCGCGTCGGTGGGATCGACCCGCTGATTGGCCGCGATAAAGAGCTGGAACGTGCGATTCAGGTCCTGTGCCGTCGTCGTAAGAACAACCCGCTGCTGGTGGGGGAATCGGGCGTGGGTAAAACCGCGATTGCTGAAGGGCTGGCCTGGCGTATTGTGCAGGGCGATGTTCCGGAAGTTATGGCCGATTGCACCATCTACTCGCTGGATATCGGTTCTCTGCTGGCGGGCACCAAATATCGCGGTGATTTCGAAAAACGCTTCAAAGCCTTGCTGAAACAGCTGGAACAAGACACCAGCAGCATCCTGTTTATCGATGAAATTCACACCATCATCGGCGCAGGTGCGGCGTCTGGCGGCCAGGTGGATGCGGCTAACCTGATCAAACCGCTGCTCTCGAGCGGCAAGATCCGCGTGATGGGGTCGACCACCTATCAGGAATTCAGCAATATCTTCGAGAAGGACCGTGCGCTGGCGCGCCGCTTCCAGAAAATTGATATTACTGAGCCGTCCGTTGAGGAAACGGTGCAGATTATCAACGGCCTGAAACCGAAGTACGAAGCGCACCACGACGTGCGTTACACCGCCAAAGCGGTGCGTGCGGCGGTGGAGCTGGCGGTGAAGTACATCAACGACCGTCATCTGCCGGATAAAGCGATTGATGTGATCGACGAAGCGGGCGCGCGTGCGCGTCTGATGCCGGCCAGCAAGCGCAAGAAAACCGTTAATGTGGCGGATATTGAATCCGTCGTAGCTCGCATCGCGCGTATCCCTGAGAAGAGTGTCTCTCAGAGCGACCGCGATACCCTGAGAAATCTCGGCGACCGCCTGAAAATGCTGGTGTTTGGCCAGGATAAAGCCATTGAGGCCTTAACCGAAGCCATCAAGATGGCCCGTGCCGGGCTGGGACACGACCATAAACCGGTCGGCTCCTTCCTGTTTGCCGGTCCAACCGGTGTCGGGAAAACCGAGGTAACGGTGCAGCTGTCTAAAGCGCTGGGCATTGAGCTGCTGCGCTTTGATATGTCCGAGTATATGGAACGCCACACTGTCAGCCGTTTGATTGGTGCGCCTCCAGGATACGTGGGCTTTGACCAGGGCGGCCTGCTCACCGATGCGGTGATCAAGCATCCGCACGCGGTTCTGCTGCTCGATGAGATCGAGAAAGCGCACCCGGACGTGTTCAACATCCTGCTTCAGGTGATGGACAACGGGACGCTGACCGATAATAACGGGCGCAAAGCGGACTTCCGCAACGTGGTGCTGGTGATGACCACCAATGCCGGTGTGCGTGAAACGGAACGCAAATCGATCGGCCTGATCCACCAGGATAACAGCACCGATGCGATGGAAGAGATCAAGAAGATCTTTACGCCAGAGTTCCGTAACCGTCTGGACAACATTATCTGGTTCGATCACCTGTCTACCGAGGTGATCCATCAGGTGGTGGACAAGTTCATCGTCGAGCTGCAGGTTCAGCTGGATCAGAAAGGCGTATCGTTGGAAGTGAGCCAGGAGGCCCGCAACTGGCTGGCCGAGAAAGGCTACGACCGTGCGATGGGCGCACGTCCGATGGCGCGAGCCATTCAGGACAACCTGAAAAAACCGCTGGCCAACGAACTGCTGTTTGGTTCGCTGGTGGATGGGGGTCAGGTGACCGTGGCGCTGGATCAGGCGAAAGGGGAGTTGACGTACGACTTCCAGAGTGCGCAGAAGCATAAGCCAGAAGCGGCACACTGAGTTATATCGCGTAAATAAAAGCCGGGTGAAAGCCCGGTTTTTTTATGCCTGTCTTTTACGGGTGCCGCATGTTGAACGCGTCAGGCTGTCGCATGTGACCGGTTCGGATATAACGCAGGCGGTGGTGAGGTCTCTGACGGTAATAGATTTTCGGCCTGGCGCGGTATATAGCGGAAATAAAAAAGGCCGGGGATTCCCCGACCTTTTTAAATTTCTCTACGCCTTTACTGGCGAAAACAATTAGCGACTACGGAAGACAATGCGGCCTTTGCTCAGGTCGTACGGGGTCAGCTCAACAGTCACTTTGTCGCCCGTCAGGATACGGATGTAGTTCTTGCGCATTTTACCGGAGATGTGCGCGGTTACCACGTGACCGTTTTCCAGTTCTACGCGGAACATGGTGTTAGGTAACGTATCAAGTACGGTACCCTGCATTTCAATATTGTCTTCTTTGGCCATCTAATCCTCTGGGGTATCACTACCAAGTTTTGAACCGGCAAGATAATGCCGAAATTCATCAATTAAGTAAAGAATTGCGCGTTTAAAACGCAACAAAACAGTTTCGGCGTATTGCCCAGTCGTCACGGTATAACCGTACGAGAAGCGCATTCGTAAAGGGGAGGCGACAGGATAAACGCAAGGACGTTATCTGGTGCGAAGGATTCCCAAACGGCGGCGGGGCAACAGGCTGAACCTACTCTGCGGCACCAATTATAACACTCCTCATCAGAAATGGGCGGAAAACATTTATGCCTGAGAGATAAAGAGCGTTCTGGGAACCCAAAAGTTCTGTGGCAGCTTCTGCAAACGCATGGCATCCAGCTGTTCCAGATAATGTCGGCGTGATATTTCAACGGCGCCCAGCGAGGCGGTGTGCTCGTTCAGCACCTGGCAATCCACCAGTTGACCACCGCGCAGAGAGAACTCCTGGCAAAAGACCAGCAGGGCCGTTTTGGAGGCGTTAATGGCGCGGCTGAACATCGACTCACCGCAAAACAAGGTGCCCTGCGCCACGCCGTACATGCCGCCAACCAGCGCCTCGTTTTCCCACACTTCGATGGAGTGGGCGTGGCCCAGTTCGTGTAAGCGATGATAAGCGTCGATAATATCGTGTGTGATCCAGGTGCCTTCATGACGATCGCGGGCACACCCTTCGATCACCTGCCCGAACGCGTGATTGAGCGTCACCCGATACGGGGATTTCGCATGGAAGCGTTTCATGCTGCGACTCAGGTGAAACTGCGCGGGCAACAGCACTGCGCGAGGATCTGGCGACCACCAAAGAATCGGATCGCCGGGTGAGAACCACGGAAAAATGCCGCGCTGGTAGGCCATCAGCAGACGCGCCGGGCTTAAATCACCGCCAAGCGCCAGTAGCCCATTGGGTTCACGTAGCGCCCCCTCTGGCGAAGGGAACGCAATATTATGACGAGAAAGCTGGACCAGGCGCATGACTGCGAAACTCCAATACGCGAGTTAGGATCGGTTCAAATATAGTCTACAGACGTTGTTTAAACTGGTAATAGCGACTCTGTTTCGCCAACAGCTCTGCGTGACTACCTTGCTCAATAATTTGCCCGTTGTCCATTACAATTATTTGGTCAAAATTCGCCAGTCCGCGCAGGCGGTGCGTCACCATCAGCACGGTTTTGTTTTTCATGACTTGCGCCAGTAAATCAAGGATTTGGCTTTCGGTTGTGGCGTCCAGACCTTCCGTCGGTTCATCCAGGAGCATCAGCGGCGCGTCATGCAACAGAGCACGTGCTACCGCCAGACGACGTAACTCTCCACCTGATAGCTGACGACCTCCTTCTCCGAGCCAGCTGTTTAAGCCGTCATCCTCGAGCAGTTTTTGCAGGCCGACCTGTTCCAGCACGGCGCTTAAGTCGCTGTCAGAGGCTTGCGGCGACGCCAGCAGCAGGTTATCGCGCAGCGTGGCGCTAAACAGATGCACGCGCTGCGGAACTACGCTGACAGCCTTACGCAGGGCGGGCTCGCTAAATTCCGTAAGCTGTGTGTCGTTAAAGCGAATTTCGCCCCGACTCGGGTCCCAGGCGCGGGTCAGTAATTGCAGCAGTGTCGATTTACCGCAGCCGGTTCTGCCGAGCACAGCAACGTGCTTGCCGGCCGGAACTGTCAGGCTGATGCCATCGAGCGCGTTTTGCGCCTGCCCGTCGTAGGCAAACGTCACGTCTTTCAGCTGCAGCGCCACGGACTGAGGAGCCACATCGTGCTGTGCGGTGAACGCCACTTCCGGCTTCTGTTCGGTAATCTGAGTAATGCGTACCGCCGAGGCAATCACCTGGCCGAGGTGCTGGAACGCGCCCGTTACCGGCGCGAGTGCTTCAAACGCTGCCAGCGCACAGAAGACAAACAGGGCGATCAGCGCGCCGGGCTGCGTATTTCCGCCCACGCCGCCTGATGCCATCCACAGCATCGCGATCACCGCAACACCGCCAATCAGCATCATCACCGCCTGGGACAGCGCCGTCAGCTCGGACTGTCGGCGCTGGGCTTCGTGCCAGTTCAGCTCCGTGCTTTCCATCTGAGCGCGGTAGCGGCGGCTGGCGCCGAAAATCGTCAGTTCTGCCTGGCCTTGCAGCCAGGATGTGAGCTGCTGGCGGTAGTCGCCGCGCAGACGAGTCAGATTTTCACCCGTGGATTTCCCCGCACGATAAAACAGCGGCGGCAGCAGGAGCAGCGTGAGCAGCATAATGCCGCCCAGGGTGAGGGCGATAGGCACGTCGAGCACACAAAGGCCCAGCGTGACGGTCACGATCACCACAAACGCGCCAACCAGCGGGGAGATCACGCGCAGATAGAGATGATCCAGCGTATCGACATCGGCCACCACGCGGTTCAGCAGTTCGCCCTGACGAAAACGCGCCAGCCCGGCAGGGGAGAGGGGCAGAAGTTTGCTGAAGGTGAAAATACGCAGGTGTTGCAGAACGCGGAAGGTGGCATCGTGGCTGACCAGACGCTCAAAATAGCGCCCGGCGGTACGGGCAATCGCAGTGCCGCGCACGCCCGCAGCGGGCAGCATGTAGTTAAAACTGTAGAGTCCGGCAACGCCCGCGACGGCAGAAGCCGACAGGAACCAGCCAGAGAGTGTTAATAATCCGATACTGGCCAGCAGGGTGACGATAGCCAGCACAATGCCCAGCGTCAGCATCCATTTATGGCGTTTATACAATGCGAGGTACGGCAGCAGGGCGCGCATTAAATATCCTCCTGACGATTAGCCAGCAGAGAGGCAAATGGCCCCTGCGCGGCGGCGAGCGTGGCGTAATCACCTTGTTCAACAATACGCCCGTTTTCCATTACCCAAATCTGATCCCAGTCGGCAATACCTTCGAGCTGGTGCGTGACCATCAGCGTTGTTTGCTGGCGAGAGGCATCATTCAGCGCCTGCATGACGCGCTGTTCACTGTGGGCGTCAAGGCTTGCGGCGGGTTCGTCGAGCAGCATTAACTGGCTTGGATTCAGCAATGCGCGCGCCACGGCGATACGCTGGGCCTGGCCGACGGAGAGTCCTGCCGCCTGATCGCCGACAACAGTGTCGACGCCGTTTGGCAGCAGCGGCAGAAACTCGCTGACCCAGGCGCGGTCGAGCACCAATTGCAGCTCATCTTCCCGGGCGTCGGGGCGGGCCAGCAGGACGTTTTCACGAAGCGTCGCGGCTGGCAGCTGTGGGTTTTGTCCCACCCAGCTTAGTTGCCTACGCCAGGCATCAGGCTCAAGCGAGCGCAGTTCCGTTCCGTTGATCTGCAGCGAGCCGGTATACGCCATAAAGCCGGATAACGTATTCAGCAACGAGCTTTTCCCCGAGCCGCTGATGCCAACCAGCACCACGCGCTGGCCCGCCGAGAGTGTAAAGTTGAGCGGCCCGGCCAATACTTTGCCTTCCGGCGACAGGATAGAAAAATCTTCGGCGTGAACGGTGATTGGCTCTTTGCTGTTGAGCGTGATATCTCCGCGCTCCGGGTGTGCCAGCGGCGTTTCAAGGAAGGTTTTCAGACTGTCAGCTGCGCCCACGGCCTGCGCTTTGGCGTGATAAAACGTCCCCAGATCGCGCAGCGGCTGGAAGAACTCAGGCGCCAGGATCAGGGCGAGGAAACCAGCTGACAGCGTTACCGCAGTGCCGTAGTGGCCAAAATCCAGCGCGCCAAGGTAGGAGAACCCAAAGTAAACCGCGACCAGCGCAATGGACAGCGAGGTGAAGAACTCCAGCACGCCGGAGGAGAGGAACGCCAGACGCAGCACTTCCATGGTGCGCTGACGGAAGTCCTGTGAGGCGAGACGGATATTATCGATTTCGGCTTCGCCACGACCAAAGACGCGCAACGTCTCCATTCCGCGCAGGCGGTCGAGGAAATGTCCGCTCAGGCGACCCAGCGCGAGGAAGTTACGGCGGTTGGCATCTGCCGCGCCCATGCCGACCATCGCCATGAACATCGGGATCAGCGGTGCGGTGCCGAGCAGAATCAACGCCGCCACCCAGTTAGAGGGGAAAATCGCGAGCACGATCAGCAGCGGAACACAGACTGCCAGCGCCATCTGGGGCAAATAGCGGGCGTAATAGTCGTGCATATCGTCGATCTGCTCAAGGATCAGTGTCGCCCAGCTACCGGCTGGTTTGCCCTGAATCCAGGCCGGGCCTGCTTCCTGGAGACGATCCAGAACCTTACGGCGGATTTCGTAGCGAATATTTTGTCCGGCGTGGAAGCCCACACGCTCGCGCAGCCAGACCACCCAGGCGCGAAGAACAAAGACCAGCACCAGCACGACAAACGGCATCAATAATGCCTCGCGCGGAATGTTCTCCATAATCATATGGTTAAGAATGCGGGCCAGCAGCCATGCCTGGGCAACAATCAACAAACCGCTGATAAGACCCAAAAGACGGGAAATAGTCAGCCAGCGGCGGGAAATAACGCTTTGCTGTTTAAGCCAGCGAGTTAACTCTTGTTGACGGGTTTTTTCCATTACGCGCTTTGCAGGTGAGTTATAAGAAATTAGACAACCGCATGTTACACGTGGGAAAAAATAAAGGCGACCAGTGGCCGCCTTTATTTACGTTTGTTACTGACTTGTAAAGATTATTTACTTAATTCAGCCAGCCCATCCAGGTAGCGTTCCGCATCCAGTGCAGCCATACAGCCGGTGCCTGCGGAGGTGATTGCCTGACGGTAAATATGGTCCATCACGTCGCCAGCGGCGAAGACGCCTGGGATGCTGGTCTGGGTCGCGTTGCCGTGAATACCAGACTGCACTTTGATGTAGCCGTTTTCAAGCTCCAGCTGACCGTCGAAGATAGCGGTGTTCGGGCTGTGGCCGATAGCCACAAACAGACCCGCCACTTCCAGCGACTCAATGTTGTCGCTGTTTTGCGTATCACGCAGACGCAGGCCGGCAACGCCCATCTGATCGCCAGTGACTTCTTCCAGCGTGCGGTGGGTGTGCAGCACGATGTTGCCGCTCTCCACTTTATCCATCAAGCGTTTGATGAGGATTTTTTCCGCGCGGAAGGTGTCACGACGGTGGATCAGATGCACTTCAGAGGCAATGTTTGCAAGATAAAGCGCTTCTTCAACCGCGGTGTTACCGCCGCCGATCACCGCCACTTTCTGGTTACGATAGAAGAAACCGTCGCAGGTGGCACAGGCAGAGACGCCACGGCCTTTGAACGCCTCTTCGGACGGCAGACCGAGATAACGCGCGGACGCACCGGTTGCGATAATCAGCGCATCGCAGGTGTACTCGCCGCTGTCGCCCGTCAGACGGAACGGACGGTTTTGCAGATCAACCTTGTTGATGTGATCGAACAGGATTTCGGTTTCGAATTTGATGGCATGTTCGTGCATACGTTCCATCAGCAGCGGCCCGGTCAGGTCGTTCGGATCGCCTGGCCAGTTTTCCACTTCAGTTGTGGTGGTCAACTGACCGCCTTTTTCCATGCCGGTGATTAATACCGGGTGCAGGTTAGCGCGTGCAGCATAGACCGCTGCGGTGTAGCCCGCAGGTCCAGAACCAAGGATTAGCAGCTTACTGTGTTTAGCCGTGCCCATGAGATCCCCATTGTTGTTGGCAGACATTTGCTCGGATTGTAGGGAATTTGTTGCCTTAAAAAAAGAGCACAGCAATTTTGTAAACGATTTGTGTAATAGCCGGGGACGATGAGGCGGCCTTTTTGGGCGTAATAACTTCACACTATCGGTGAAAAACGGTCGTTTATACGGCGTCAGAATGAGGATTAATACCCGGTCGCAATGAATAACTGGCATGTTGTACTAAAAAACGATGTTTTGCTTTGACAATCCCCTGCGCTTTTGCGAAAACATTGAAGGAAGAAAAAAAGCCGCGCTAACGTTGTGTCGCATAGACATGCACGGAAACGCCATTTTTACCGGGTCAGTGAAATCTACGCATGGTGTGGACAGATGCCATGCGTGATGTCGGTGACAGCCTTCTGGCAACGGTCTTCTCACCGTAGAACCCGAATCTGCATCGCGTACAAACTATAAAAGGCGATGTGATAAGCAACGGGTACAGGCTCTGAACAGTGATGTGCACAGGGTCCAGGCAGGAGTAGGGAAGGAATACAGAGAGACAATAATAATGGTAGATAGCAAGAAGCGCCCTGGCAAAGATCTCGACCGTATCGATCGTAACATTCTGAATGAATTGCAAAAGGATGGGCGTATTTCCAACGTCGAGCTTTCAAAACGTGTGGGACTTTCTCCGACGCCATGCCTTGAGCGTGTGCGCCGACTGGAAAGACAGGGTTTTATTCAGGGCTATACGGCTCTGTTGAACCCGCATTATCTGGATGCCTCACTTCTGGTATTTGTTGAGATTACTCTGAATCGTGGCGCGCCGGATGTGTTTGAGCAATTTAACACCGCTGTGCAAAAACTTGAAGAAATTCAAGAATGTCATCTGGTTTCTGGTGATTTCGACTACCTGTTGAAGACCCGTGTACCGGACATGTCAGCCTATCGTAAACTGCTGGGTGAAACCCTGCTGCGACTGCCTGGCGTGAATGACACCCGCACCTATGTGGTGATGGAAGAGGTCAAACAGAGCAATCGTCTGGTTATTAAGACGCGCTAATACGGAACAGGTGCAAAATCAGCGTAATTTGATTACACTCCTGTTAATCCATACAGCAACAGTGCCGGGTATCCCGGCGCTGTTGTCCGTTTTAGCAAACAGGCAGGAAATGCCTGGTACCTGGAGAGCCTTTTTTGAGCCAGGAATATACTGAAGACAAAGAAGTCACGTTAACGAAGTTAAGCAGCGGGCGCCGACTCCTTGAGGCGTTACTGATTCTTGTTGCCCTTTTTGCCGTCTGGTTGATGGCCGCCTTACTCAGTTTCAATCCTTCCGATCCCAGCTGGTCACAAACGGCATGGCATGAACCGATCCATAATTTGGGCGGGGTGCCTGGCGCATGGCTGGCGGACACGCTGTTCTTCGTGTTTGGCGTGATGGCCTATACCATTCCGATCATTATTGTCGGCGGGTGCTGGTTTGCCTGGCGTCATCGTCAGAACGAAGAGTACATCGACTATTTTGCCGTTTCGCTGCGGTTGATTGGCGCGCTGGCGCTCATCCTCACGTCCTGTGGGCTGGCCGCGATTAACGCCGATGATATCTGGTATTTCGCCTCCGGTGGCGTGATTGGCAGCCTGCTGAGCACGGCGCTCAAGCCTATGCTTCACAGCAGTGGTGGCACCATTACGCTGCTCTGTATTTGGGCTGCCGGGCTTACCCTCTTTACCGGCTGGTCGTGGGTGAGCATCGCCGAGAAACTTGGCGGCTTTATCCTCAATATTCTGACTTTCGCCAGTAATCGCACCCGTCGTGATGACACCTGGGTGGATGAAGAAGAATACGAAGATGACGACTATGAAGAAGAGACGTCATCCGCTAATCGTACTGAATCTCGCCGTACGCGCATTATGCGTGGTGCGCTGGCGCGTCGTAAACGCATCGCTGACAAATTCACCAATCCTGTGGCGCGTAAAACGGACGCTGCACTCTTCTCCGGCAAGCGCATGGATGATGATGAGCAGATCTCCTACAGCGCGGGCGGTGTTGCTGCCGATCCGGATGACGTGCTGTTCTCCGGCAATCGGGCGACGCCGGGTGATTTCGATGAATACGATCCGCTGTTAAACGGTCATTCCGTTACGGCACCTGTTGCCGCTGCGGCTGTTGCGACGACGGCTGCGCAAGCCTATGCCGCACCTGTCGAAGCTGTCATGCCTGCTGCGCCGGTGCAGACACCCGAGCCTGCAATGCAGCAGCCTGTAGTCGACTGGCAAACGGCGCCAGGCGTTCACACGCCAGAACCCACCATTGCCCCTGAGCCAGAAAGCTACGTGCCCGTTCAGCCGCAAGAGATGCAACCGCAAGAACAGTGGCAGCAGCCGTATCAGCCGGAGCCGATTTACGAACCAGAAACTTATCAGCAGTATGCTGAGCCTCAGGTTCAGACTTACCAGGAATACACGCCTGAGCCCGTCGTCGAGCCGCAGGTTGAAGTGGAAGAGGTCAAACCGGCCCGTCCACCGATGTACTATTTTGAAGAAGTGGAAGAGAAGCGTGCCCGTGAACGCGAGCAGCTTGCGGCCTGGTATCAGCCTGTGCCGGAGCCAGTGAGTGAGCCTGTTGTCACGCCTTCTGCGTCGCCTGCGTCCTTTGGTACACCCGATCTCGACCCGACCGCATCCGTGGCACCTGTTGCGGCTGGTATTAAGCAAGCGACTGCCTCTGCGGCAGCGACAGCTGCGGCCGCCGCGCCAGTGTTCAGTCTGGCAACGGGTGGCGCGCCGCGTCCTCAGGTTAAAGAGGGTATCGGTCCGCAGTTGCCACGTCCAAATCGTGTGCGCGTTCCGACCCGTCGCGAGCTGGCGTCCTACGGGATTAAACTGCCTTCCCAGCGTATGGCGGAGGAAAAAGCGCGCGATCCTGATGACATGGATGATGCCGACGAAATGCAGCAGGACGAACTGGCCCGCCAGTTTGCTGCTCAGCAACATCAGCGCTACGGCGAAGAGTATCAGCCGGGTGTTCAGAACGACGAAGATGATGCCGCCGAAGCGGAGCTGGCTCGTCAGTTTGCCGCCTCGCAGGAGCAGCGTTACTCTGGCGAACAGCCAGCCAATGCGAATCCTTTCTCTCTGTCAGATTTTGAATTCTCACCAATGAAAGATCTGGTGGATGACACGCCGAGTGAACCGCTGTTTACGCCGAGTGTTATGCCGGAAGCTGAACCGCCGCGCCAGCACTATGCGCCTGCTCAGCCTGCGCACGTTCCACAACCTGCCGCTCCACAGCAGTATGCGCAACCGCAGCAGCCCGTTGCTGCACCACCGCAATACGCGCAGCCGCAGCAGCCCGTTGCTGCACCACCGCAATACGCGCAGCCGCAGCAGCCCGTTGCTGTGCCACCGCAATACGCGCAACCGCAGCAGCCCGTTGCTGCACCACCGCAATATGCGCAACCGCAGCAACCTGTCGCACAGCCGCAGGAGAGCCTGATTCACCCGCTGCTGATGCGTAATGGTGACAGCCGTCCTGTGCAACGACCGACTACGCCGCTGCCGTCGCTGGATCTCTTAACCTCTCCGCCGACGGAAGTTGAGCCGGTGGATACCTTCGCGCTGGAGCAAATGGCGCGTCTGGTTGAAACACGTCTGGCCGATTTCCGTATCAAAGCGGATGTTGTGAACTACTCGCCAGGCCCGGTTATTACGCGCTTCGAGTTAAACCTGGCACCTGGTGTTAAAGCGGCACGTATTTCTAACCTGTCACGCGATCTGGCACGCTCCCTGTCAACCGTGGCTGTGCGTGTGGTTGAAGTCATTCCAGGCAAACCATACGTGGGCCTGGAACTGCCGAACAAGAAACGCCATACCGTTTATCTGCGCGAAGTGCTGGATAACGCCAAGTTCCGCGATAATCCGTCGCCACTCACCGTGGTGCTGGGCAAAGATATCGCGGGCGAGCCTGTGGTGGCCGATCTGGCGAAAATGCCGCATCTGCTGGTTGCAGGGACCACGGGTTCCGGTAAATCCGTGGGTGTAAACGCCATGATCCTGAGCATGCTGTACAAAGCGCAGCCGGAAGATGTGCGTTTCATAATGATCGACCCGAAAATGCTGGAACTGTCTGTCTATGAAGGCATTCCGCATCTGCTCACCGAAGTTGTGACCGATATGAAAGATGCCGCCAACGCACTGCGCTGGAGCGTCAATGAGATGGAACGCCGCTACAAGCTGATGTCGGCTCTGGGCGTGCGTAATCTTGCCGGTTATAACGATAAAATTGCTGAAGCTGCGCGCATGGGGCGTCCGATCCCGGACCCATACTGGAAGCCGGGCGACAGCATGGATGCCCAGCATCCGGTTCTGGAAAAACTGCCGTATATTGTGGTGCTGGTGGATGAATTCGCCGACCTGATGATGACCGTGGGCAAGAAAGTGGAAGAGCTGATAGCCCGACTGGCGCAGAAAGCCCGTGCGGCAGGTATTCACCTGGTGCTCGCGACGCAGCGTCCATCCGTTGATGTCATCACCGGTCTGATTAAAGCGAACATTCCAACGCGTATCGCCTTCACCGTTTCGAGCAAAATCGACTCCCGTACTATCCTCGATCAGGCCGGTGCAGAATCGCTGCTTGGCATGGGTGATATGCTCTTTTCCGGCCCTAACTCCACGACGCCAGTGCGTGTTCACGGTGCTTTCGTGCGCGACCAGGAAGTCCACGCCGTGGTCCAGGACTGGAAAGCGCGCGGTCGTCCTCAGTACATTGACGGCATCACCTCTGAAAGTGAAAGCGAGAGCGGCGGTGGCGGTTTTGATGGTGCGGAAGAGTTGGACCCGTTATTCGACCAGGCAGTTAACTTTGTGACTGAAAAACGTAAAGCCTCGATCTCGGGCGTACAGCGTCAGTTCCGCATTGGCTACAACCGTGCCGCACGCATCATCGAACAGATGGAAGCGCAGGGCATTGTGAGCGAGCAGGGGCACAACGGTAACCGCGAAGTGCTGGCACCACCGCCGTTCGAGTAATCTGTCGCCGATTGCAAAGATGGGTAAATCAGCAAAAATTAAGCATTTTCTTCTGTCGCCTGCCTGCGGGCAGGTCCAGAATAGAGGACAGAACCCCATTCGGGGATGACGAATTTAAGGATTAATAATGAAAAAAATCGCAATCGTCGGAGCACTACTGACCAGCTTTGTTGCCAGCAGCGTCTGGGCTGATGCCGCAAGCGACCTTAAAAGCCGCCTGGATAAAGTCAGCAGCTTCCATGCCAGCTTCACACAGAAAGTGACGGATGGTAGCGGTAATGCGGTGCAGGAAGGTCAGGGCGATCTCTGGGTGAAACGTCCTAATCTGTTCAACTGGCACATGACGCAACCGGATGAAAGTATTCTGGTTTCCGATGGCAAAACCCTGTGGTTCTACAATCCGTTTGTTGAGCAGGCGACGGCAACGTTGCTGAAAGACGCGACCAGCAATACACCGTTCATGCTCATCGCCCGTAATCAGACCAGCGACTGGCAGCAGTACAACATTAAACAGAATGGCGATGATTTTGTACTGACGCCGAAAGGCAATAACGGCAACCTCAAGCAGTTCACCATTAATGTGAGCAGCAACGGGACTATCAATCAATTCAGCGCCGTTGAGCAGGATGAGCAGCGCAGTAGCTACCAGCTCAAGTCTCAGCAAAATGGCGCTATTGACGCATCGAAATTCACCTTTACCCCGCCGCAGGGCGTAACGGTGGACGATCAACGCAATAAGTAAGAGGCGTGAGTGGGCAACCTGTCGCTCGATTTTTCTGACAATGCGTTTCAACCTCTGGCCGCGCGTATGCGGCCAGAAAATTTAGCGCAGTACATTGGCCAGCAGCACCTGCTGGCTTCCGGGAAACCGTTGCCGCGCGCTATCGAAGCCGGGCATCTGCACTCGATGATCCTCTGGGGGCCACCCGGTACGGGTAAAACTACCCTGGCCGAAGTGATTGCTCGCTATGCAGATGCGGACGTTGAGCGCCTTTCTGCCGTCACGTCAGGCGTGAAAGAGATCCGCGAAGCCATTGAGCGCGCCCGTCAAAACCGCAATGCCGGTCGTCGTACGATCCTGTTTGTCGATGAAGTCCATCGTTTCAATAAGAGCCAGCAGGATGCATTTCTGCCGCACATTGAAGATGGCACGATCTTTTTTATCGGTGCGACCACCGAAAACCCCTCCTTTGAACTCAACTCGGCGCTGCTGTCGCGTGCGCGCGTCTACCTGCTGAAATCGCTCACCACGGACGATATCGAGCAGGTACTGACTCAGGCGATGGAAGATAAATCGCGCGGCTACGGCGGTCAGGATATCGTTCTGCCGGATGATACCCGTCGTGCGATTGCCGAACTGGTCAATGGCGATGCGCGCCGGGCATTAAACACGCTGGAAATGATGGCCGATATGGCCGAGCTGGACGCATCCGGTAAGCGGGTGCTGAAGGCGGAGTTACTGACCGAAATTGCCGGAGAGCGCAGCGCGCGTTTCGACAACAAAGGCGATCGTTTTTACGATCTCATTTCGGCGTTACACAAATCCGTACGAGGCAGTGCGCCAGATGCTGCGCTCTACTGGTATGCACGCATTATTACCGCCGGTGGCGATCCGCTCTACGTCGCGCGCCGCTGTCTGGCGATTGCATCCGAAGATGTCGGTAATGCCGATCCGCGCGCCATGCAGGTGGCGATTTCTGCCTGGGACTGTTTTACCCGCGTAGGCCCGGCGGAAGGCGAGCGCGCCATCGCCCAGGCGATTGTCTATCTGGCCTGTGCGCCGAAAAGTAATGCTGTCTACACCGCGTTTAAAGCAGCGATGTCCGATGCTCGCGATCGCCCTGACTATGATGTGCCAGTGCATCTGCGTAATGCGCCGACCAAACTCATGAAAGAGATGGGTTACGGCCAGGAATATCGCTATGCCCACGATGAGCCGAACGCCTATGCCGCCGGGGAGGAATATTTCCCGCAGGAAATGGCACAAACGCGCTATTATCGCCCGACTAACAGAGGTCTTGAAGGCAAGATTGGCGAAAAGCTCGCCTGGCTTACCGGACAGGATCAAAATAGCCCTATAAAACGCTACCGTTAGCGCGATCGTTGCGGTAATGTTGGCAATGTATCCCTGTGACCGCAGGCTGTGGTCACTTTTCCTCTTTTAATTCGATAAGCACAGGATAAGCATGCTCGATCCCAATCTGCTGCGTAACGAGCCAGACGCAGTCGCTGAAAAACTGGCACGCCGGGGCTTTAAGCTGGATGTAGATAAGCTGCGCGCTCTTGAAGAGCGTCGTAAAGTTCTGCAGGTACAAACTGAAAATCTGCAGGCTGAGCGTAACTCTCGATCGAAATCCATCGGCCAGGCGAAAGCACGCGGGGAAGACATTGAGCCATTGCGTCTGGAAGTGAACAAACTGGGTGAAGAGCTGGATCAGGCGAAAGCTGAACTGGATGTTCTTCAGACCGAAATTCGTGATATCGCTCTGGCGATCCCGAACATTCCTGACGATAGCGTTCCTGTCGGCAAAGACGAAAATGACAACGTTGAAGTGAAACGCTGGGGTACCCCGCGTGAATTCGACTTCGATGTGCGCGATCATGTCACCCTCGGTGAAATGCACGCGGGTCTGGATTTTGCCGCTGCGGTGAAACTGACCGGTTCTCGCTTTGTGGTGATGAAAGGCCAGATCGCGCATCTGCACCGTGCGCTGGCGCAGTTCATGCTGGATCTGCATACCGAGCAGCATGGTTACAGTGAAACCTACGTTCCGTATCTGGTTAACCACGATACGCTGTACGGTACTGGCCAGTTGCCGAAATTTGCAGGCGATCTGTTCCACACTCGTCCGCTGGACGAAGAAGCAGACAGCAGCAACTATGCGTTGATCCCAACGGCTGAAGTGCCGCTGACCAACCTTGTTCGCGATGAAATCATCGACGAAGACGATCTGCCAATCAAACTGACTGCACACTCTCCGTGCTTCCGTTCTGAAGCGGGTTCCTACGGTCGTGATACCCGTGGTCTGATTCGTATGCACCAGTTCGACAAAGTCGAGATGGTTCAGATCGTTCGCCCGGAAGAGTCGATGGATGCGCTGGAAGAGATGACCGGCCATGCAGAGAAAGTGCTTGAACTGCTGGGTCTGCCGTACCGTCGTATGGCGCTGTGCTCGGGTGATATGGGCTTTGGTGCCTGTAAAACCTACGACCTGGAAGTTTGGGTCCCTGCGCAGAACACCTACCGCGAAATCTCCTCCTGCTCTAACGTCTGGGATTTCCAGGCACGTCGCATGCAGGCGCGTTGCCGCAGCAAATCTGACAAGAAAACCCGTCTGGTTCATACCCTGAACGGTTCTGGTCTGGCTGTGGGCCGTACGCTGGTTGCGGTGCTGGAAAACTACCAGCAGGCAGACGGCCGTATTGAGATCCCTGAAGTGCTGCGCCCGTACATGAAAGGCCAGCAGTACATCGGTTGATTTGCCCTAAAACAAAAAAGCGCCTGATGGCGCTTTTTTTATGCCTGCGTTTTGACTCCAGACAATAACTTATCCTCCTAAAGTAGTAATACTCATCTCACTCATTATTAGCATAAAAATCTAATAACGAATCAAATCTTTATATAAAAAACTATATAGCGGCGTGTGCCGCACCTTTATTTATTTGTGAGCAACCAAAGTGAGTTTCTATGAAAATCAAAGCGCCTGATGCTCTTCTGGCTGCCGAGGTGAGTCGTCGCGGGTTAGTCAAAACGACGGCGATTGGTGGCCTGGCCGTTGCCAGCAGCGCGTTCACTCTCCCTTTTTCACGGATGGCAACCGCGGCTGAAGCTATCGCGCCGCTGAGTGCCCCGGATAAAGTGGTCTGGAGCGCCTGTACCGTCAACTGTGGCAGCCGTTGCCCGCTGCGGATGCACGTTGTCGATGGCGAAATCAAATATGTCGAAACCGACAACACCGGGGATGATAACTACGAAGGGTTACATCAGGTTCGTGCCTGCCTGCGTGGTCGCTCGATGCGTCGTCGTGTTTACAATCCGGATCGCCTCAAATATCCCATGAAACGCGTGGGCAAACGCGGTGAAGGCAAGTTTGAGCGCATCAGCTGGGAAGAGGCTTTTGATACCATCGCCGGGAATATGCAGCGACTGATCAAAGAGCACGGCAACGAATCCATCTATCTGAACTACGGTACCGGCACGCTCGGTGGCACCCTGACTCGCTCCTGGCCACCGGGAAAAACGCTGATTGCCCGTCTGATGAACTGCTGCGGTGGTTATCTCAATCACTATGGTGATTACTCCTCTGCACAGATCGCCGAAGGGCTGAATTACACCTACGGCGGCTGGGCCGACGGCAACAGCCCGTCCGATATCGAAAACAGCAAACTGGTGGTTCTGTTCGGCAACAATCCGGGTGAAACGCGTATGAGCGGCGGTGGGGTGACCTATTACCTCGAGCAGGCGCGCGCCAAATCTAATGCTCGGATGATCATCGTCGATCCGCGCTATACGGATACCGGCGCCGGTCGTGAAGATGAATGGATCCCGATTCGCCCCGGTACCGATGCGGCGCTGGTGAATGCGCTGGCGTGGGTGATGATCACAGAGAATCTCGTCGATCAGCCATTCCTCGACAAATACTGTGTCGGGTATGACGAGAAAACCTTGCCGGCCAGCGCCCCGGCTAACGGTCATTACAAGGCGTATATCCTTGGAGAGGGCAGCGATGGCGTGGCGAAAACGCCGCAATGGGCATCCACCATCACAGGCATTCCCGTTGAGCGTATTGTGCAACTGGCGCGTGAAATTGGCTCGGCGAAACCAGCCTATATCAGCCAGGGATGGGGTCCGCAGCGTCATGCGAACGGTGAAATTGCCACTCGCGCGATTTCGATGCTCTCAATTTTAACGGGCAACGTCGGCATCCACGGCGGTAACTCCGGCGCGCGTGAAGGCTCTTATTCTTTGCCATTCGAACGCATGCCAACGCTGGAAAACCCGGTGCAGACCAGTATCTCCATGTTTATGTGGACCGATGCGATTGAACGCGGCCCGGAAATGACGGCCCTGCGTGACGGGGTGCGCGGCAAAGATAAACTGGATGTGCCGATCAAGATGATCTGGAACTATGCCGGTAACTGCATTATCAATCAGCATTCAGACATCAACCGCACGCATGACATCCTTCAGGATGACAAAAAATGCGAGATGATTGTGGTGATCGACTGCCATATGACCTCGTCAGCGAAATATGCCGATATCCTGCTGCCGGACTGCACCGCCTCTGAGCAGATGGACTTCGCGCTGGATGCCTCCTGCGGCAACATGTCGTACGTCATCTTTGCCGACCAGGCAATCAAACCGCGCTTTGAATGCAAAACCATCTACGAGATGACCACGGAACTGGCTAAACGTCTCGGCGTTGAGCAGCAGTTCACGGAAGGCCGCACTCAGGAAGGGTGGATGCGTCATCTGTATGAACTCTCCCGCAAGGCGATGCCTGAACTGCCTGATTTTGACACCTTCCGTAAGCAAGGGATGTTCAAGCAGCGCGATCCGCAAGGGCATCATGTGGCCTATAAAGCGTTCCGTGAAGATCCGCAGGCGAATCCACTGACTACGCCGTCTGGCAAAATCGAGATTTACTCTGAAGCACTGGCAAAAATTGCCGCCAGCTGGGAGCTGCCAGAAGGGGATGTCATCGATCCATTGCCGATCTATACCCCTGGTTTTGAGAACTATAACGATCCGCTCACCGCCAAATACCCACTGCAGCTCACCGGTTTCCACTATAAATCGCGCGTTCACTCTACCTATGGCAACGTCGATGTGCTGAAAGCGTCGTGCCGCCAGGAGATGTGGATGAACCCGATGGATGCGCAGAAACGTGGCATTGCCAATGGCGATCGCATTCGTATCTTTAACGATCGCGGTGAGGTGCATATCGAGGCGAAAGTGACGCCACGTATGATGCCAGGTGTGGTCGCGCTGGGGGAAGGGGCCTGGTACAACCCGGATGCCAATCGCATCGACCAGGCAGGCAGCATTAACGTGCTGACCTCGCAGCGCCCGTCGCCTCTGGCGAAAGGCAATCCGTCCCACACGAACCTCGTTCAGGTTGAAAAGGTATAAGGAGTAACCGATGACTACCCAGTATGGATTTTTCATTGATTCCAGTCGTTGCACCGGTTGCAAAACCTGCGAGCTGGCGTGTAAAGATTACAAAGACTTAACTCCTGATGTCAGCTTCCGCCGTATCTACGAATACGCAGGCGGCGACTGGCAGGAGGACAACGGCGTCTGGAATCAGAACGTGTTTGCCTACTATCTGTCGATCGCCTGTAACCACTGCGAAGATCCCGCGTGTACCAAAGTGTGCCCAAGCGGCGCGATGCACAAGCGTGACGACGGTTTTGTGGTGGTGGACGAAGATGTCTGCATCGGCTGCCGCTACTGCCATATGGCCTGCCCGTACGGCGCGCCGCAGTACAACGCTGCGAAAGGCCACATGACCAAATGCGACGGCTGCCACAGCCGCGTCGCAGACGGTAAAAAGCCAGTCTGCGTGGAGTCCTGCCCGCTGCGCGCGCTGGACTTTGGCCCGATTGAAGAGCTGCGTCAGAAACACGGTCAGCTTGCCGCTGTCGCGCCGCTGCCGTCTGCGCACTTCACGAAGCCAAGTATCGTTATTAAACCAAATGCCAATAGCCGTCCGACGGGTGATACCACCGGCTACCTGGCCAATCCGAAGGAGGTGTGAGATGGGAAGTGGATGGCATGAATGGCCGTTGATGATTTTCACCGTCTTCGGACAGTGCGTGGTGGGCGGGTTTATTGTCCTCGCTCTGGCATTGCTTAAAGGTGATTTACGCGCTGAACAGCAACAGCGTCTGATACTGGGTATGTTCGGCCTGTGGGTTCTGATGGGGATTGGCTTTATCGCCTCCACGCTCCACCTCGGCTCGCCGCTGCGCGCATTTAACTCCCTGAATCGTATCGGCGCCTCTTCGCTCAGTAATGAAATTGCGAGTGGGGCGATCTTCTTTGCTGTCGGTGGTCTTGGCTGGCTGCTGGCAGCACTGAAGAAGTTACCGTCAGGGCTGCGCGGTGTGTGGCTGATCGTGACCATGGTGCTTGGGGTCGTCTTTGTCTGGATGATGGTACGCGTCTATAACACCATCGATACCGTTCCTACCTGGTACAGCGTCTGGACACCAATGAGCTTCTTCCTGACCATGTTTATTGGTGGTCCGCTGCTGGGCTTCCTGCTGCTGCGCGTGGCGGGTGTCGATGGCTGGGCAATGCGCCTTCTGCCGGCGGTATCACTGCTGGCGCTGGTGATCAGTGCAATGGTTGCGCTGATGCAGGGCGCTGAGCTGGCGGCTATCCATAGCTCTATTCAGCAAGCGTCGGCGCTGGTACCGGATTACGGTTCGCTGATGGCCTGGCGTATCGCACTGCTGGTTGCGGCTCTGGCCTGCTGGGTAATCCCGCAGGTGAAAGGATATCAACCGGCCGTTCCGCTGCTGTCTCTGGCCTTCGTGCTGGTACTGGCAGGGGAGCTGATTGGTCGCGGTGTGTTCTACGGTCTGCATATGACGGTAGGTATGGCTGTCGCCAGTTAAACGATCGTTTGGTTATATCGAGCCGGGGCAATTGCTCCGGCTTTTTTATTTTCTATCATGAAATTTTTCAACTGAGCGCGGCCGTTAATTTGCCTCAGAGATTAATAAAAACAATCAGATAATTATTACGTATTGTATTGGCTGCGCACGGAGGATGAATTTTTTAAATCGACAGCGAACAAATCGTGCGAGGCCGCTAACTGCATGGATTGACTTTGTTTTTGCCGGTGGCATGATGCGCTCGAATCTTTACTTCCTCACGGTTAAAATCCATGACCACCTACACCCGCCCAGTGCTGCTCTTGCTCTGTGGCCTGCTTTTGTTGACCCTGGCGATAGCGGTATTAAATACGCTCGTCCCGCTTTGGCTCGCCCATGAAAACCTTCCGACATGGCAGGTGGGTATGGTCAGCTCATCCTATTTTACCGGTAATCTGCTGGGTACTTTGCTGACCGGTAAACTGATCAAACGCTTCGGGTTCAACCGCAGTTATTACCTGGCCTCGCTGATCTTTGCGGCCGGTTGCGTTGGTCTGGGCGTGATGGTCGGATTCTGGAGTTGGATGAGCTTCCGTTTTATCGCTGGCGTCGGCTGCGCGATGATCTGGGTGGTGGTGGAAAGCGCACTGATGTGCAGTGGGACATCCCGCAATCGTGGCCGCTTACTGGCGGCGTACATGATGGTCTATTACGTGGGGACGGTGCTGGGTCAGTTGATGATCAGCAAACTGCCTACCGATTTGATGAGCGTCCTGCCGTGGGTAACCGGTATGGTGCTGGCGGCGATTCTGCCTCTGCTCTTTACCCGAATTGTGAACCAGGGCAGCGAACATCAGGAAGCGACGCAAGTCTGGCCGATGCTCAGATTGCGTCATGCACGCCTGGGTATCAACGGCTGTATTATCTCCGGGATTGTACTCGGCTCGCTGTACGGCCTGATGCCGCTCTACCTGAATCATAAAGGTGTAAGTGATTCCGGTATTGGTTTCTGGATGGCTGTGATGGTCAGCGCGGGCATCGTAGGGCAATGGCCTATCGGTAAACTGGCTGATAAATTTGGTCGTCTGCTGGTGCTGCGCGTGCAGGTTTTCGTGGTGATCATGGGCTGTCTGGCTATGTTGAGCAATGCGGCGATGGCCCCGGCGCTGTTTATACTGGGGGCTGCGGGCTTTACGCTCTATCCGGTAGCGATGGCCTGGGCCTGTGAAAAAGTCGAGCATCACCAGCTGGTGGCGATGAATCAGGCACTGCTTCTGAGCTATACCATCGGCAGCCTGCTGGGGCCGACGTTTACGTCCATGCTGATGCAGAGCTATTCCGATAATCTGCTGTTTATCATGATCGCCAGCGTGTCGTTTATCTATCTCCTGATGCTGCTGCGAAAAGCAGGGGAGCATCCGACGCCAGTGGCGCATGCCTGATACAAAAAAGCCCGGTGCATATTGCCCGGGCTTTTGTCATTCAGACCTCTTTTAGTACATCACTTTGTGACCATACTGTTCGAGAATGCCTTTGACGCGTTCCATCGTCTCTTTCTTAGGTGGTTTAACGCCGTCGAGTTTGTATTCTTCACCCATCGCCACCCACTTGTGTTTGCCCAGCTCGTGATAGGGCAGCAGCTCGATTTTCTCGACATTGCCCATGTCGCGGGTAAATTCGCCGAGGCGATGCGCGGAGTCATCATCATCTGACCAGCCCGGAACCACCACATAGCGAATCCAGGTTTTGATCCCTTTATCGGCAATGTATTTGGCAAATTCCAGAGTACGGTGGTTCGAAACCCCAACCAGATTCTGGTGGATCTCATCGTTCATCTGTTTCAGATCGAGCATCACCAGATCGGTCACTTCAAGCAGTTCATCAATCACCGGATCGTAGCGACGGACAAAACCGTTAGTGTCCAGGCAAGTGTGAATACCTTCTTTGCGGCAGGCACGGAACCAGTCGCGAACGAATTCAGCCTGCAGGATTGCTTCGCCACCTGAGGCCGTCACGCCACCACCGGATGCATTCATAAAGTGGCGATAGGTGACCACTTCTTTCATCAACTCTTCAACGGTGATCTCTTTGCCGCCGTGGGTGTCCCAGGTGTCGCGGTTGTGGCAGTACAGGCAGCGCATCAGGCAGCCCTGGAAGAAGGTAATAAAGCGGATGCCTGGGCCGTCGACGGTGCCACAGGATTCAAAGGAGTGAATGCGACCAATAGTTGACATTGCGGTGATATCTCCAGATTCGGTCCGTCCGGGACCTGTTTATGTGCATAGCTCATCGGCTATGTCGAGTCTGTTTTGGCTGTTATCCATTAAGTATATAGATAGCGGACAAAAGAGACTGGTGTGGAGAGGGCGTTAAAAAGGCCCCACTGACGTGGAGCCTTTATTGTACGCTTTTTACTGCGTGATTTCAGTCAATTCCAGTTAGATGGATTGAGTGAAAGTACGGGTAATAACGTCCTGCTGCTGTTCTTTAGTCAGGGAGTTAAAACGTACTGCGTAGCCAGATACACGAATGGTCAGCTGCGGATATTTTTCCGGGTTTTCCATCGCGTCGAGCAGCATTTCACGGTTCATCACGTTCACGTTCAAGTGCTGACCACCTTCGATGGAAGATTCGTGATGGAAGTAACCGTCCATCAGACCTGCCAGGTTGGTTTTACGCACTTCGTCGTCTTTACCCAGCGCATTTGGAACGATGGAGAAGGTATAAGAAATACCATCTTTCGCGTAAGCAAACGGCAGTTTAGCAACGGAAGTCAGAGAGGCAACTGCACCTTTCTGGTCACGACCGTGCATTGGGTTAGCACCTGGACCGAATGGAGCGCCA
Source organism: Lelliottia sp. WB101 (assembly GCF_003051885.1). Lineage (NCBI taxonomy): Bacteria > Pseudomonadati > Pseudomonadota > Gammaproteobacteria > Enterobacterales > Enterobacteriaceae > Lelliottia > Lelliottia sp. WB101. The sequence continues at coordinate 3,950,289 of NZ_CP028520.1, read as the reverse complement.
GCGCGACGACCGTCTGGGGTGTTACCGGTTTTCTTACCGTACACAACGTTAGAAGTGATGGTCAGAACAGACTGAGTCGGGATAGCGTTGCGGTAGGTAGTCAGTTTCTGAATTTTCTTCATGAAACGTTCAACCAGGTCAACGGCCATGTCATCGACACGAGAGTCGTTGTTACCAAACTGCGGGTATTCGCCTTCGATTTCGAAGTCAGTCGCCAGACCATCTTCGTCACGAATTGGTTTAACTTTCGCATATTTGATAGCAGACAGGGAGTCAGCTGCAACGGACAGACCTGCGATACCACATGCCATGGTGCGAACCACGTCACGGTCGTGCAGAGCCATCAGAGAAGCTTCGTAGCTGTACTTGTCGTGCATGTAGTGGATGATGTTCAGGGCGGTGACATATTGCTTAGCCAGCCAGTCCATGAAGTGATCCATACGGTCCATCACTTCGTCGAAGTTCAGAACGTCGCCTTTGATTGGTTCAGATTTAGGACCAACCTGGATTTTCAGTTTTTCATCAACGCCGCCGTTGATTGCATACAGCATGGTTTTCGCGAGGTTAGCACGAGCACCGAAGAACTGCATTTGCTTACCAACAACCATTGGGCTTACGCAGCAAGCGATAGCGTAGTCATCGTTGTTGAAGTCAGGACGCATCAGATCATCGTTCTCGTATTGCAGAGAAGAGGTATCGATGGAGACTTTAGCAGCGAATTTCTTGAAGTTCAGAGGCAGTTTTTCTGACCACAGAACAGTGATGTTCGGTTCCGGAGACGGACCCATGGTGTACAGGGTGTTCAGGAAACGGAAGCTGTTTTTGGTTACCAGAGTACGGCCATCAACGCCCATACCACCGATAGATTCAGTTGCCCAGATTGGGTCACCGGAGAACAGCTCATCATATTCTGGGGTACGCAGGAAGCGAACCATACGCAGTTTCATGACCAGGTGGTCAATCATTTCCTGTGCGTCTTGCTCGGTGATTTTGCCTGCTTTGATGTCACGTTCGATGTAAGCATCCAGGAAGGTGGATACGCGACCGAAGGACATTGCTGCGCCGTTCTGAGACTTAACAGCAGCCAGGTAGCCGAAGTAAGTCCACTGGATAGCTTCCTGAGCGTTGGTAGCAGGACCAGAGATATCGCAGCCATATTTAGCAGCCATTTCTTTGATCTGACCCAGCGCACGGTGCTGTTCAGAGATCTCTTCACGCAGACGGATAGTCGCTTCCAGGTTTACGCCGTTTTCCAGGTCAGATTGCAGTGACAGGAACTGTGCGTATTTGTCTTTCAGCAGGAAGTCGATACCGTACAGTGCAACGCGACGGTAGTCACCGATGATACGGCCACGGCCATACGCATCTGGCAGACCAGTCAGAACACCGGATTTACGGCAGTTCAGGATGTCTTTGGTATAAACGTCAAACACGCCCTGGTTGTGAGTTTTGCGGTAGTCGGTGAAGATTTTCTTCAGCATTGGGTCCAGCTCGCGATTGTACGCTTTGCAGGAACCTTCAACCATTTTGATGCCACCGAACGGGATAATCGCACGTTTCAGTGGTTTTTCAGTCTGCAGACCAACGATTTTCTCAAGGGCTTTGTTGATGTAGCCAGCGTCGTGAGAAGTGATGGTAGAGGCAACGGAAGTATCGAAATCAACTGGCGCGTGAGTGCGGTTTTCCAGTTTGACGCCTTCCATAACATTGTCCCACAGCTTGGTTGTTGCGTCAGTAGCACCAGCCAGGAAGGATTCGTCACCTTCATACGGGGTATAGTTTTTCTGAATGAAGTCACGTACGTTGACTTCTTTCTGCCAGTCACCTTTCGCAAAACCTTCCCAGGCTGTGGCTAACTTTTCATTAAGCTCGGACATGTGATACCTACCTTCTTAAGTGGATTTTTCTTTACTGCCTGAGAAACCATCAATGATGATTGTCGCCACGCAGGTAAATGACCCAGTATGTCAACCCAACCAGCAGACCCCCACCGATAATGTTCCCAATAGTGACAGGGATCAGGTTATCTGTGATGAAGTTCATAATAGTCAGGTGAGAGAAACTTTCCGGGGTTGAACCAACTGCAGTCCAGAACTCCGGGCTCGCAAAGTTGCGGATTACGATACCCATCGGGATCATAAACATGTTTGCGATACTGTGCTCAAAGCCGCTGGCAACGAACATCGCAACCGGCAGAACCATAATCATGGCTTTGTCCATCAGGCTGCGGCCAGAGTAGCTCATCCAGACTGCCAGGCAGACCATCAGGTTTGCGAGGATGCCGAGAGCGACGGCTTCGATAAAGGTGTGATGCATTTTATGGTCAGCGGTTTGCAGGACGTTGAGTCCCCAGCCACCGTTGGCGGTCATATACTCGCCGGATAACCACATAAGCAGTACAAAGAGCAAACAGCCAATCAGGTTGCCAACGTAGACATTAATCCAGTTGCGCGCCAGCTGACCCCAGGTGATTCTTCCGCTCGCTTTTGCCACCACGATAAGCACCGTTGAGGTAAAGAGGTCGGCGCCGCAAATGACGCACAGAATCAAGCCCAGTGAGAAACAGATACCGCCAATCAGTTTCGCAATACCGAAAGGCATCGCAGCAGTACCGGTTGTCGCAGTGATGTAGAAGACGAAGGCGATGGAGATGAACACACCAGCGGTAATCGCCAGATAGAACGTCGTCATCGGGTGTTTCGTTGCTTTATAGACACCCGCTTCTTCGGCAACTTTGGCCATCGCAGCTGGGAGTAATAGATCAAAAGGGTTGTCAGCTTTCACACTAACTCTCTCTTTATTAAGTCGGCGACGAGATACTAACAAAGCATTATAGAAGAGAAATTGATATAGATCATATCTCGCCTGGCTTATAGGCCCGCAAAGCGCATGGTTTTGCAACAAATGCGGAGTAAGTTTTTGATTATCCGTATAAAAATAAATTTTAAAAGTTATGAAAAGAGTTGAATTATTTCCTGTAACCTCTCCCGAAGCAGTTAATTAAAATGGAGTAATTACCCTAAAAAGTAACAGTAAAGCCCAGGTAAGCATAATTATATTTACCTGTAATTAACTTTATTATTACAATCAAAATTCATTGCAAAAGAAATAAAAAAACGGGGCAATGAAATTGCCCCGTAATATAGCCCAGACGTTGAAATACGCCTACTGTCTGTAATGCTATGTGCGCTTATTTTGACCAGTAGGCCGCTTTCGCGCGCTGCAGTTTTTCGTAAGCTCTGAGCAGTGACTGATGCGCCGGGAAGGCTTTCAGATCGCTATCGACAGCCTGAAGGCCATAGAACGGCGCTTCACCGCTCAGTGCGGCGCTGGCGGCTTCAACAGCGTCGGCACCGTACATACGCACGAACGCATTGAGATATTGCAGCGGCTGACGATCCTCTTCCTGAGACAGGAGTAGCAGGGTCTGCAGGCAACGATAATAGTTAGCGCGCTCAGGGCTGAAGACCGACTGGTTGTACTCAATGGTCCATTCCGTCCAGGCCAGAGCCTGATCCAGATCGCCACCGGCCAGGGCCAGCATGGATTTCAGCTCGCCCACACGCAGGGTGTACCAGCCATTGTCTTTGCCGGTTGCCAGGCCCAGCAGCTCGCGTACGCGGGTAAGATCGTCGTGGCCTTCGTCGTCCAGCTGGGCGATCAGGTTCAGATAATCCTCTTTTTCCCACTCGCTACCCGGCAGAGCCAGCAGCGTTTCGCGCAGATGGCTGCCCATGCTGTTGTTGGCAAGCCACAGATCTTCTGCCGGATAAATGTCGGACATGCCTGGCACGATAATACGGCAAGCGTAGACGCTCAGGTGTTCGTAATCGGCGATGTACACTTCTTTATCTTCTGCTTTGAAGATTGCCATCAGCGTGGCGAACTCTTCTTCCGTGGTGCCGGAGAAACTCCAGTCCACGAATTCATAGTCGGCGTCCTGCTTGAACATATCCCAGGAGATCAAACCGCTGGAATCGATGAAGTGCGTTTCGAGGTTGGTGTGTTCGCCCACTTCTTCGTCGTCAAACGTTGGCGGGGTAAAGACATCGAGATCTTTCAGGCTACGGCCCTGAAGCAGCTCGGTGACGGTACGTTCCAGCGCCACGCCGAAGTCAGGGTGGGCGCCAAACGACGCGAAGCAAGTGCCGTTCGCCGGGTTGAATAGCACCACGCAGATTACCGGGTATTTACCGCCCAGAGAGCCGTCGTAAGCAAAAATTGGGAAGCCTTCTGCTTCCAGTTTAGCGATAGATTCCACCACGCCCGGATAGCGCGCCAGAACCTCGCTCGGGATTTCCGGCAGGCTGATGGACTCGGCGATAATACGGTTTTTGATATGACGCTCAAACACCTCGGACAGCCCCTGTACGCGGGCTTCGTTACGGGTGTTACCTGCGGACATGCCGTTGGACACGTACAGGTTACCGACGATGTTCATCGGGATATAAACAGTGTGATCGTCAGACTGACGGGTAAACGGCAGGGCGCAGATACCACGCTCGTCGTTACCGGACTGCAGATCGACCAGCATACCGGCGGTCAGTTCGTTATCCGGATCGTAGAACTTGCGCAGACGTGCATCCAGAATGCCTTCCGGCAGCGTGTCATCTTCCGTCAGCGGGAACCACTTTTCGTTCGGGTAGTGTACGAACGGGCCGTTGGCGATAGTCTCGCCCAGCCAGAAATCAGCGAAGAAGTAGTTGGTGGACAGGCGCTCAAAATACTCACCCAGGGCAGATGCCAGAGCCGCTTTTTTGGTGGCGCCTTTACCGTTGGTAAAGCACAGCGCACAGTCGGTGTCGCGAATATGGACAGACCAGACGTGAGGTACCGGATTGAGCCAGGAGGCTTCTTCGATATTAAAACCCAGGTCGGTCAGTTTCTGCTGGAAGCGAGCGATGGAATCTTCCAGAGCGGCGTCTTTGCCGGGGATAAATGTTTGAGTCATGGCGATCACTTTTATCGTACGTAAAGCGCGCAATGATACGGGTTTTGCGTGGCAGGCGCTATCTTCGCGAGGAGAAGAGCGAAAATAAAAGACTCAGCTATGCTTATCAGCAGTAACTTACTGTTAAGGCGAATAAAAATGAAAGCGTTCGATCTTCAGCGGATGGCGTTCGACAAAGTCCCGCTTGAGTTCTTAGGGGAAGTGGCTTTGCGCAGCCTCTACACATTTATTCTGGTGTTTCTGTTTCTCAAAATCACAGGGCGGCGCGGCGTACGGCAGATGTCGCTGTTTGAAGTCCTGATCATTCTGACACTCGGCTCTGCGGCCGGAGACGTCGCGTTTTATGACGATGTGCCAATGATTCCGGTGTTGATCGTTTTTGTCACGCTGGGCTTGCTCTATCGGCTGGTGATGTGGCTGATGTCGAAAAGCGAAAAAATCGAGGATCTGCTGGAAGGCAAGCCGGTGGTGATTGTCGAAGAGGGGCAACTGGCCTGGGAGAAGGTTCGCAGCGCCAACATGACTGAATTTGAGTTTTTCATGGAGCTGCGCTTAAACAGCGTGGAACAGCTGGGCCAGGTGCGGCTGGCAATCATGGAAACGAACGGGCAGATTAGCGTCTACTACTATGACGACGATGACGTGAAGCCGGGTTTATGCATTTTACCGGATGAATACGTGGAACGCTTTACCACCGTCCCGGAGGCGGGAGAGTACGCCTGTCGACGCTGTAGCCATGTTCTGACGATGCAGCCGGGCGATCATCAACTTTGCCCTCGCTGTGCGAATCCAGTATGGACGAAGGTGAGCCGGGCTAAACGCGTCACCTGACAGCCAATTTGTCGGTTTTGTGACAAGGCGCTGGCAGATTGTTTTGTGTGAGCGGAGACACATTTTCCCGGTCATAAGTTTTAGACATTGCGGCGCGTGTCACTGAATGATAAAACCGATATCCACAGTTATAACTTATGGCTTTTAGCGTGGTGAGGGTAAATGGCTCAGGTCTTTAATTTCAGTTCAGGTCCGGCAATGCTACCGGCGGATGTGCTTAAACAGGCTCAGCAGGAGCTTTGCGACTGGCAGGGTCTCGGTACATCAGTGATGGAAATTAGCCATCGTGGAAAAGAGTTTATCCAGGTGGCGGAAGAGGCAGAAAAAGATTTTCGCGATCTGCTGAATATTCCCTCGAACTACAAAGTATTATTCTGCCACGGCGGCGGGCGCGGTCAGTTTGCCGGCATCCCGCTGAATCTGCTCGGTGACAAAACCACCGCAGACTACGTTGATGCCGGCTACTGGGCCGCCAGCGCAGTGAAAGAAGCCAAAAAATACTGCGCCCCGAATGTTATCGACGCCAAAATCACTGTTGATGGCCTGCGCGGCGTGAAGCCGATGAGTGAATGGCAGCTGTCCAGCGACGCGGCCTATCTTCACTACTGCCCGAACGAGACTATCGACGGGATCGCCATTCACGAAGAGCCGAACTTTGGCGACAACGTCGTTGTCACGGCTGATTTATCCTCAACCATTCTCTCTGGCCCACTGGATGTCAGCCGCTACGGCGTGATTTATGCTGGCGCGCAGAAGAACATTGGCCCGGCTGGTTTAACGTTAGTGATTGTCCGCGAAGATCTGCTGGGCAAAGCGCACCAGGCCTGCCCGTCGATTCTGGACTATACCGTTCTGAATGATAACGACTCCATGTTTAACACCCCGCCGACCTTCGCCTGGTATCTTTCTGGCCTTGTCTTCAAATGGCTGAAGAAAAATGGCGGTGTGGCGCAGATGGACAAGATCAATCAGCAAAAAGCGACCCTTCTGTACAGCGCGATTGATGGCAGCGGCTTCTATCGCAACGACGTGGCCAGCGCGAATCGTTCTCGCATGAACGTGCCGTTCCAGTTGGCTGACAGCAATCTTGATAAGCTGTTCCTCGAAGAGTCCTTCGCGGCGGGTCTGCATGCCCTGAAAGGCCACCGCGTGGTCGGCGGCATGCGTGCTTCCATCTACAATGCGATGCCGCTGGAAGGCGTCAAAGCGCTGACTGATTTTATGGCCGACTTCGAACGTCGCCACGGTTAATTGCGCGAGTTTTCACCCCCGTAGCCTCGCTGCGGGGTTTTTATTATGTTGATTTGAGAGTTAAGTTTCATGGAATCCCTGACGTTACAACCGATCGCGCGGGTAGATGGCACCATTAATCTGCCTGGTTCAAAAAGTGTCTCGAACCGCGCCCTGCTGCTGGCTGCTCTGGCAAATGGCACCACTGTTCTCACTAACCTGCTGGATAGTGACGACGTTCGCCATATGCTGAATGCGCTGAACGCGTTAGGTGTTCAGTACACGCTGTCAGCCGATCGTACGCGTTGTGAAGTGACGGGCAACGGCGGTGCGCTGCAAACTGTCGACGAGCTGGAGTTGTTTCTCGGCAACGCGGGTACGGCGATGCGCCCTCTGGCGGCGGCGCTGTGCCTGGGCAGCAACAATGTTGTGCTGACCGGCGAGCCACGCATGAAAGAGCGCCCGATCGGTCATCTGGTGGATGCCCTGCGTCAGGGCGGCGCGCAGATTGACTATCTGGAGCAGGAAAATTACCCACCACTGCGTCTTCGCGGTGGATTTACGGGCGGCGAAGTCGCAGTAGACGGTAGCGTTTCCAGCCAGTTCCTGACGGCGCTGCTGATGACGGCACCGCTGGCATCTCAGGATACGGTGATCACCATCAAAGGGGATCTGGTTTCCAAACCCTACATTGATATCACCCTGCATCTGATGAAGACGTTTGGCGTCGAGGTGGAAAACCAGGCGTATCAGCGCTTCGTGGTGCGTGGTGCGCAACAGTATCAGTCACCGGGCCACTATCTGGTGGAAGGGGATGCGTCATCCGCCTCCTATTTCCTCGCCGCCGGTGCGATTAAAGGCGGCACGGTGAAAGTCACCGGTATCGGGCGTAACAGCGTTCAGGGCGACATCCGCTTTGCCGACGTGCTGGAAAAAATGGGCGCAGTCATCACCTGGGGCGATGATTTTATCGCCTGTACCCGCGGTGAGTTGAACGCGGTCGATATGGACATGAACCATATTCCTGATGCGGCGATGACCATTGCTACAGCAGCACTGTTTGCCAAAGGCACCACAACGCTACGTAATATCTATAACTGGCGCGTAAAAGAGACGGACCGCCTGTTCGCGATGGCGACGGAGCTGCGTAAAGTGGGCGCTGAAGTGGAAGAGGGCGAAGACTACATTCGCGTGACGCCACCAGCCAAACTGCAGGTTGCAGAGATCGGTACATACAACGATCACCGTATGGCGATGTGTTTCTCGCTGGTGGCCTTGTCCGATACGCCAGTGACCATTCTGGACCCGAAATGCACCGCAAAAACGTTCCCGGACTATTTCGAACAGCTGGCGCGCATTAGCACACTTGCCTGATTCTTCCCTGGATGAGACAAAAAAGCCGACCACGAGTCGGCTTTTTTTATGTCCCGTTTCAAACTTTTTTCATGACATCGTGGAGTGCTATCTTCCCGTGAACGTTGTGGGTTAATCCATAATTTTTCAATATGTTAATCAACGGAAGATAGATATGAAAAATCGTAAACTGCTTTTATCTCTGGCCATTGCCGCTACGCTTCTTGCTGGCTGTAAAAATATGAACGGCGTCGATCCTAACGGGATCGCGAGCGCCGGTATGTCGGCCTATAAAGCCGCGACGCTCTCTGACGCCGATGCCAAAGCCATCGCCAACGGCGGCTGTAAAGAACTGGACAGCCAAAATGAGATTGCGGGCGCTTCAAGCAAATATACCAAGCGCATCAATAAAATAGCGAAGGCCCTAGGGAATAATATTAACGGCACCCCAGTTAACTATAAGGTCTATTTGACCAGCGACATCAACGCCTGGGCAATGGCCAATGGCTGCGTTCGTGTGTACAGCAGTCTGATGGACATGATGACGGACAATGAAGTTGAAGGGGTGTTAGGCCATGAGCTGGGGCACGTGGCGCTGGGCCATTCCCGTAAAGCGATGCAGACGGCCTATGCGACTGTTGCCGCTCGCGATGCTGTTTCGGCAACCAGCGGGGTGGCGTCTCAGCTCACGCAGTCTCAGTTAGGTGATATTGCGGAAGGGGCGATAAATTCTGCATTCTCGCGCAGTCAGGAGTCTGAGGCAGATGATTTCTCCTACGATTTACTCAAACAACGTAAAATCAGCACCGCGGGTTTAGCCAGCAGTTTCGATAAACTGGCTGCCCTCGACAGCGCCCACGCTAAATCCCTGTTTGATTCTCATCCGCCATCGACAGAACGTGCGCAGCATATCCGCGACCGTATTGCGGCAGATAAGAAGTAACGCTTTGACTTACGGGCTGGTTTTACGCCAGTCCGTCCTTTGATGCCTATTTCTTCTACACTCACCTTCAAACATTCCGTTATTTGCAAGCAACATTAACGGTTGCGGGCAATGGCGCGTATAATGCGCGGCGTTTGTGTAACTGACGCCTTTAATTAAGGAGAGAACGATGACAGCAATTGCCCCGGTAATTACCATTGATGGGCCAAGCGGTGCGGGTAAAGGCACCTTGTGCAAAGCGATGGCGGAAGCATTGCAATGGCATCTTTTAGATTCGGGCGCGATCTATCGCGTACTGGCGTTAGCGGCGTTGCATCATCATGTGGACATGGCTTCTGAAGAGGCGCTGGTGCCTCTGGCTGCGCACCTTGATGTCCGCTTTGTGTCGACCAACGGCAATCTTGAAGTCATCCTTGAAGGGGAAGACGTGAGCGGTGAAATCCGCACCCAGGAAGTGGCAAATGCGGCTTCTCAGGTGGCGGCGTTCCCGCGCGTTCGTGAAGCGCTCTTACGTCGTCAGCGCGCCTTCCGTGAAGCGCCGGGCCTGATTGCGGATGGTCGTGACATGGGAACGGTGGTGTTTCCTGATGCGCCGGTGAAAATTTTCCTTGACGCTTCCTCGGAAGAACGTGCGCAACGTCGTATGCTTCAGTTGCAGGAAAAGGGCTTTAGTGTTAACTTTGATCGCCTTTTATCCGAGATAAAAGAGCGCGATGACCGCGATCGTAATCGTGCTGTAGCGCCACTTGTTCCGGCAGACGATGCCTTAGTGCTCGATTCTACCCGATTAACTATTGAGCAAGTGATTGAAAAAGCGTTACAATACGCGCGCCAGAAATTGGCACTCGCTTAATCGCGACAGATTCGTAGTGCCCCGCTGCAATGGATTGACGGTGGGTATGTGAAACAACCCCATCCGGCATGGAGCCAGGTGGACGTTATATTAACCTGAAGATTAAACATGACTGAATCTTTTGCTCAACTATTTGAAGAATCCTTAAAAACAATCGAAACCCGTCCGGGTTCCATCGTTCGTGGTGTTGTTGTTGCTATCGACAAAGATATCGTACTGGTTGACGCCGGTCTGAAATCTGAGTCTGCCATTCCGGCAGAGCAGTTCAAAAACGCCCAGGGCGAGCTGGAAATCCAGGTTGGTGACGAAGTTGACGTTGCACTGGATGCAGTAGAAGACGGCTTCGGTGAAACTCTGCTGTCCCGTGAGAAAGCTAAACGTCACGAAGCTTGGATCACGCTGGAAAAAGCTTACGAAGAAGCTGAAACTGTAGTCGGTGTTATCAACGGCAAAGTTAAAGGTGGCTTCACTGTTGAGCTGAACGGTATTCGCGCGTTCCTGCCAGGTTCTCTGGTAGACGTTCGTCCGGTTCGCGACACGCTGCACCTGGAAGGCAAAGAGCTTGAGTTCAAAGTAATCAAGCTGGACCAGAAGCGTAACAACGTTGTTGTTTCTCGTCGTGCCGTTATCGAATCCGAGAACAGCGCAGAGCGCGATCAGCTGCTGGAAAACCTGCAGGAAGGCATGGAAGTTAAAGGTATCGTTAAGAACCTCACTGACTACGGTGCATTCGTTGATCTGGGTGGTGTTGATGGCCTGCTGCACATCACCGACATGGCGTGGAAACGCGTTAAACACCCAAGCGAAATCGTGAACGTTGGCGACGAAATCACTGTTAAAGTGCTGAAGTTCGACCGCGAGCGCACTCGTGTATCCCTGGGCCTGAAACAGCTGGGCGAAGATCCATGGGTCGCTATCGCTAAACGTTACCCAGAAGGTACTAAACTGACTGGTCGCGTTACCAACCTGACCGACTACGGCTGCTTCGTTGAAATCGAAGAAGGCGTTGAAGGCCTGGTGCACGTTTCCGAAATGGACTGGACCAACAAAAACATCCACCCATCCAAAGTTGTTAACGTTGGTGATGTAGTGGAAGTGATGGTTCTGGATATCGACGAAGAACGTCGTCGTATCTCCCTGGGCCTGAAACAGTGCAAAAACAACCCATGGCAGCAGTTCGCGGAAACCCACAACAAGGGCGACCGTGTTGAAGGTAAAATCAAGTCTATCACTGACTTCGGTATCTTCATCGGCCTGGACGGCGGCATCGACGGCCTGGTTCACCTGTCTGACATCTCCTGGAACGTTGCAGGCGAAGAAGCAGTACGTGAATACAAAAAAGGCGACGAAATCGCTGCAGTTGTTCTGCAGGTTGACGCAGAACGTGAGCGTATCTCTCTGGGCGTTAAACAGCTCGCAGAAGATCCGTTCAACAACTGGGTTGCACTGAACAAGAAAGGCGCAATCGTAAACGGTAAAGTGACTGCAGTTGACGCTAAAGGCGCAACCGTAGAACTGGCTGACGGCGTTGAAGGTTACCTGCGCGCTTCTGAAGCTTCACGTGACCGCGTTGAAGATGCAACTCTGGTTCTGAGCGTTGGTGACGACGTTGAAGCTAAATTCACCGGTGTTGACCGTAAGAACCGTGCAATCAGCCTGTCTGTTCGTGCTAAAGACGAAGCTGATGAGAAAGATGCAATCGCAACTGTTAACAAACAGGAAGATGCAGGTTTCTCTAACAACGCAATGGCTGAAGCTTTCAAAGCAGCTAAAGGCGAGTAATTCAAGTTCTCTAAATCGTTTGGGCGGTAACAAGGCAACGAGCCTGAGAGCCCCAGCCACTTACTTAAGTAAATGACTGGGGTGGAACAGGCGAAGTTAACGCAGTGACCGCTCGAAGGATGACGAGCAGACTTGACAGATTGCAGGATTCGTTCTGTAATCAATAACAAAGGGCGGCTACGGCCGCCCTTGTTTAATAAGCTGTTCAGCTAATTGGTTTGAAGGAACCGGAGGAATCATGACCAAGTCAGAATTGATTGAAAGACTTGCCAGCCAACAATCGCACATCCCCGCAAAAGCAGTGGAAGATGCAGTGAAAGAGATGCTAGAGCATATGGCCTCGACTCTTGCACAAGGCGAGCGCATTGAAATCCGCGGTTTCGGTAGTTTCTCTCTGCATTATCGTGCTCCACGAACCGGGCGTAACCCGAAGACTGGCGATAAAGTCGACCTGGAAGGCAAATACGTTCCGCACTTTAAGCCGGGTAAAGAACTGCGCGATCGCGCCAATATTTACGGAAACTGAGTTTTAGCCTTCGGGCGAGCTGGGTTTTTCAAAAGAAAGCACCTTCGGGTGCTTTTTCTTATCTATTTTTAAATATCTGAAGCAGCGCTGCAACTCAGCATGGCTTTTTCTGCAACCTGAAAGATTCTCTTCGGCAATGGCTGCAATCGCGTATTTTCTTGCCTGACTAGCCCAACTCCATACAGCAAACTGTCCCTAAACAGGGAGGTATGTGTGGGTATTCCGGTCATCAGTGCATGTTTAATTTCAGCTATCTTGCCATTACTTTGGCTGCCTTCGCTCCCCGGTTTGCCAGCCGTCTGGGTGTGCATTGCAGTTGGCATCTTACTGGCACTGCAACGTCTGGTTTATCTGCGGTATGCGGGGCTATGGCTGGTATTTTTTGCCTGGGGAGTCTTGGCGGCGCTGGAGTGCGTATGGCCGATGCAAAACCTGACGGCCGGGCCACAGCGGGCAGAAATCGTCATCACAGGTACAGATGGCGCCACCACCCATCAGGCCAGGATTGTCAGCCTTGGCGGCAAGCCCTGGTTTTCGATGACAGGTGTCACACTCTACGGAAATTTCTTACCGCAGGCGGTCTGTGCAGGACAACGCTGGGCGGTGACGCTGCGTCTTCGCGCGGTGCATGGTGAGCTTAATGAAGGCGGTTTTGATTCGCAGCGCTATGCGCTTGCTTCGCATCAGCCTCTGACCGGTCGCTTCACTCATGCCGAGGCGATTGATACCACGTGCAGCCTGCGGTCCCGCTATCTAGCATCTCTATCCTCATCGCTCTCACCCTATACATGGGGTTCTGTCATTCTTGGGTTGGGAATGGGGGAGCGTCTGGCAGTCTCACAAGAAGTGAAAAAATTGATGCGTGAGACCGGGACTTTGCACCTGATGGCGATTTCGGGTCTGCACATTGCACTTGCGGCCTCGATTGTCTGGCTCATCGTTCGTGGACTTCAATTTTTACTCCCATGCCACTGGATTAACTGGCGCACACCATTACTCTCCGGAGTCTGCTTCGCGGCGTTTTATGCCTGGCTTACGGGTATGCAGCCGCCAGCGTTACGGACCGTTGTCTCTCTTACCGTGCTGGCATTGCTGCGTCTGAGTGGACGGCAATGGTCACCGTGGCAGGTCTGGTTATGTTGTGTCGCGGCGATCCTGTTTATCGATCCATTGGCCGTACTTTCACAAAGCCTGGCACTCTCCGCCTTCGCCGTTGCAACCCTTATTTTCTGGTATCAGTGGCTGCCCCTGCCAAAATGGCAACTTCCGCGGTGGTTAAAACCTCTGCCAGCACTGTTGCATTTGCAACTTGGGATGCTGTTTTTACTACTGCCGCTACAGGTCAGCATTTTTCATGGCATGAGTCTTTCTTCTGTAATCGCGAATCTCTTTGCCGTGCCGCTGGTTACATTCATATCCGTCCCCTTGATCCTGGCCGGAATGTTGCTGCATCTTTGTGCGTTGAATGTATTGGAAATCAAGGTCTGGTTTCTGGCTGATAAATCGCTGGATCTGCTTTTTGGATTGCTAAAAAAATTACCGGATGGCTGGATTGATATTGATGAGCGCTGGCTCGCCGTCACCTGCCTCCCGTGGATTACCGTGATGGCATGGCGTTTACGTGCCTGGCGGTCAGTCCCCGCAGTCTGTCTTGCAATAAGCGTATTGCTGACGTTTCCCTTATGGCGCTCTCAGAAAACCGAGGGCTGGACGGTGCATATGCTGGATATCGGTCAGGGACTGGCCATGGTAGTTGAGCGACAGGGAAGGGCGATTTTGTATGATACCGGCTTAGCCTGGCCGGGGGGCGACAGCGCACAACAGCAAATTATCCCCTGGCTGCGCTGGCACCATCTGACGCCAGAAGGGGTGATTATCAGTCATGAACACATGGACCATATTGGCGGATTACACTCTCTGCAAAAAGCATGGCCGTCAATATGGATAAGAAGTCCGCTCGACTGGGGCGGACATCAGCCCTGTTTTCGTGGCGAGCAATGGCAGTGGCAGGGCCTGACCTTTACAGCGCATTGGCCGCCGAAAGGGTATCAGGTGCAGGGAAATAACCGCTCGTGCGTAGTGAAAATTGACGACGGTGAGCACAGCGTATTACTCACCGGCGACATTGAGGCAAAAGCCGAGCAACTGATGTTAAGTCATCGTTGGCAATATCTAACGTCTACACTTATCCAGGTGCCGCACCATGGGAGTAATACCTCGTCATCGCAGACGCTCATTCAGCGCGTGGAAGGGAAGGTCGCTTTGGCCTCTGCGGCACGTTACAACGCATGGCATTTTCCGTCAGCAAAAGTCGTTCGACGCTACAAAAAGGAGGGCTATTCTTGGCTCGATACACCGCAATCTGGGCAAATATCGGTACGTTTTTCGCCACATGGCTGGCAAATCCGACGCTTACGAGATCAAATTTTACCTCGTTGGTATCATCAGTGGTTTGGCGCGCCCGTCGATAACGGGTAGAATATGCGGCTATTTCAACAAATGCTGGTTTTTTGAATGCATAACGACAAAGATCTCTCCACGTGGCAGACCTTCCGCCGACTCTGGCCGATGATTGCACCCTTTAAAACAGGTCTGATCGTGGCGGGTGTCGCGTTAATCCTCAACGCAGCAAGTGATACCTTCATGCTATCGCTCCTCAAACCGTTACTGGACGACGGTTTTGGTAAAACGGATCGCTCAGTGTTGCTATGGATGCCTCTGGTGGTTATCGGATTGATGATCTTACGTGGCGTCACCAGCTATATCTCCAGCTACTGTATTTCCTGGGTATCGGGAAAAGTGGTCATGACCATGCGCCGTCGACTGTTCAGCCATATGATGGGTATGCCGGTCTCCTTCTTTGATAAGCAATCCACCGGGACCTTGCTGTCGCGCATCACCTACGATTCTGAGCAGGTTGCGTCGTCTTCATCCAGCGCCCTGATTACCGTAGTGCGTGAAGGCGCATCGATCATCGGCCTGTTTATCATGATGTTCTACTACAGCTGGCAGCTGTCGATCATTCTCATCGTGCTGGCGCCAATTGTCTCGATCGCTATCCGCGTCGTCTCCAAGCGTTTCCGCAACATCAGTAAAAACATGCAGAACACCATGGGGCAGGTGACCACCAGCGCAGAGCAGATGCTGAAAGGCCACAAAGAAGTGCTTATTTTTGGCGGTCAGAATGTCGAAACCAAGCGCTTTGATAAGGTCAGCAACAAAATGCGTCTGCAAGGGATGAAAATGGTTTCGGCCTCTTCCATCTCCGATCCGATCATTCAGCTGATTGCCTCTCTGGCGCTGGCATTTGTACTGTATGCCGCGAGCTTCCCAAGCGTCATGGAAACCTTAACCGCTGGTACCATCACCGTGGTCTTCTCGTCGATGATTGCACTGATGCGTCCGCTGAAATCTCTGACGAACGTCAACGCCCAGTTCCAGCGCGGTATGGCCGCCTGCCAGACGCTGTTTAGCATTCTGGATACGGAACAGGAAAAAGACGAAGGCAAACGCGTGATCGATCGCGCCAACGGTGACGTTGAATTCCGTAATGTGACCTTTACTTATCCAGGCCGCGAAACGCCTGCGCTGCGTAATATCAACCTGAACATTCCGGCTGGTAAAACGGTTGCGCTGGTGGGTCGCTCTGGTTCAGGTAAATCGACCATTGCCAGCCTGATGACCCGTTTCTATGACATCGACGAGGGCGAAATCCTCCTTGATGGTCACGATCTGCGGGAATATACCCTGCAGTCGCTGCGTAATCAGGTCGCGCTCGTCTCGCAGAACGTTCATCTGTTCAACGATACGGTCGCCAACAACATTGCTTACGCCCGTACCGAAGAGTACAGCCGTGAAGCCATCGAAAACGCCGCGCGTATGGCCTACGCGATGGACTTCATCAATAAGATGGATAACGGTCTTGATACCGTGATCGGCGAAAACGGCGTGCTGCTCTCCGGCGGTCAGCGCCAGCGTATTGCGATTGCCCGTGCGCTGCTGCGTGACAGCCCGATTCTCATCCTCGACGAAGCCACTTCGGCACTCGATACTGAGTCTGAACGCGCCATTCAGTCGGCGCTGGATGAACTGCAGAAAAACCGCACCTCGCTGGTGATTGCGCACCGTCTGTCGACTATCGAGCAGGCGGATGAAATCGTGGTTGTGGAAGACGGTCTGATCGTTGAACGCGGAAGTCATGCGGATCTCATTGAGCATCGCGGCGTTTACGCTCAGCTTCATAAAATGCAGTTTGGCGCATGATTGCACGCATCTGGTCCGGGGAATCACCTCTCTGGCTACTGCTGTTGCCGCTCTCCTGGCTATACGGCCTGGTGAGCGGCATCATCCGTTTGTGCTATCGCCTGGGGCTGAAAAAAGCCTGGCGAGCACCGGTGCCGGTTGTGGTCGTCGGGAATCTTACCGCCGGCGGCAACGGTAAAACGCCCGTTGTGATCTGGCTGGTGGAACAGCTGACAAAACGGGGTGTGCGTGTCGGCGTGGTCTCACGGGGTTACGGTGGAAAAGCCGAGCAGTATCCACTGCTCCTGACCTCTCAGACCACCACGGCGCAGGCCGGAGACGAACCGGTATTGATCTTTCAGCGTACCGGGTCGCCTGTCGCTGTCTCTCCTAATCGCAGCGAAGCTGTTCAGGCATTGCTGGCCGAACATCCGCTGCAAATTATCATCACCGACGACGGCTTACAGCATTACGCCCTTGCGCGAGACAAAGAGATCGTGGTGATTGACGGTGAGCGTCGTTTCGGCAACGGCTGGTGGTTACCTGCCGGGCCAATGCGCGAACGTGCGTCTCGTTTGCGCTCCGTCGATGCCGTTATTGTGAACGGTGGCGAAGCACAGTCTGGCGAAATCCCGATGGCCTTAAAGCCCGGACAGGCAGTCAATCTGCTGACCGGTGAACAGCGGGACATAACCGCGTTGCCTTGTCTGGTCGCCATGGCCGGTATCGGTCATCCTCCGCGTTTTTTTGCCACCCTGGAAAGCGGCGGGGCCAAGCTTGAAAATCGAATTCCTCTCGCCGACCATCAGGCGCTGACGCTGGAGAGCGTTGAACCTCTGGCTACTTCTCACCAGAATCTGATCATGACCGAAAAAGACGCCGTTAAATGCCGCGCCTTTGCCAAAGCCAACTGGTGGTATCTGCCCGTTGATGCACAGCTCAGCGGCGAACAGCCAGAACGCCTGCTCCAGGAACTGATAGCGCTGGTGCGCTAAGTCGAATGCGGTTCTGGTAGCGCGATGACTTACAGGAAAACGCATGTCACTACCGCAACTCTCACTTAGCGCCGCCCGCCATTTGCATCTTGCCGCGCAAGGTCTACTGAAAAAGCCCCGCCGTCGCGCACAGCCTGCCGATATTCTATCTGCAATCCAGCGCATGTCCCTGCTGCAAATCGACACCATTAATATTGTTGCCCGCAGTCCCTATCTGGTGCTTTTTAGCCGCCTTGGGAATTATCCGGCTCAGTGGCTTGATGATGCGCTGAGCCGGGGCGATCTGATGGAATACTGGGCGCATGAAGCCTGTTTTCTGCCGCGTACCGATTTCGGGCTGGTGCGCCATCGCATGCTCGCGCCGGAGAACATGGGCTGGAAGTACCGGAAGGAATGGATGCAGGAAAATGCCGACGAAATAGACCAGCTGATTGCGCATATTCAGGACAATGGCCCGGTGCGTTCTGCCGATTTCGAACATCCGCGTAAAGGCACGAGCGGCTGGTGGGAGTGGAAACCACATAAGCGTCATCTGGAGGGGCTGTTTACCTCGGGAAAAGTCATGGTGGTGGAGCGACGCAATTTCCAGCGCGTGTACGATCTCACCCACCGGGTGATGCCGCACTGGGACGACGAACGCGATCTGCTGGACCAGGCCGCTGCCGAAGCGATCATGCTGGAAAACAGTGCCCGTAGCCTGGGGATTTTTCGTCCGCAGTGGCTGGCGGATTACTATCGTCTGCGTCAGCCGGCGCTGAAACCGCTGCTTGAACGCTGGCAGGAAAACCAGCGCGTCGTGCGCGTCGAGGTCGAAACGCTGGGGGAAATGTGGCTCCATGCCGATCTCCTCCCGCTTCTGCCGCAGGCTCAGGCCGATAAGCTGACCGCGACGCATAGCGCCGTATTGTCGCCGTTCGACCCGGTGGTCTGGGACCGTAAACGCGCAGAACAGCTGTTTGATTTTACCTATCGCCTCGAATGTTACACGCCCGCGCCGAAACGCCAGTTCGGCTATTTCGTCTTACCGCTGCTGCATAAGGGGCGGTTGGTCGGACGGATGGACGCGAAAATGCACCGCAAAACAGGCGTGCTGGAAGTCATTGCGTTGTATCTGGAAGCGGGCGTTAAAGTCAGTGCAACGCTTGAAAAAGGTCTCACGTTGGCACTCAATGATTTCGCCATCTGGCAGCAGGCCCGACAAATCACTTTGGGGCGACTGCCGCACGGGTTATTTGAGGGCTGTCGGAGTGGCTGGGAAATAGACATAGCCTGAAAAAGGAATGTGGTAAGCTTTAGCGATTACCTATACGGAGGAACTATGGATCACCGTTTACTTGAAATTATTGCCTGCCCGGTGTGCAACGGCAAACTGTATTACAGCCAGGATAAGCAAGAGCTGATTTGCAAACTGGATAATCTGGCTTTCCCGTTTCGTGACGGCATTCCTGTCCTGTTGGAAACCGAAGCCCGTACGCTGGCGGCAGAAGAGAGCAGACCATGAGTTTTGTTGTCATCATTCCGGCACGATTCGCATCCACCCGTTTACCGGGCAAACCGCTGGTCGATATTAACGGTAAGCCGATGATTGTTCACGTTCTCGAGCGAGCACGTGAATCGGGTGCCGAGCGCGTGATTGTGGCCACGGATCATGAAGAGGTTGCACGTGCGGTCGAAGCGGCGGGCGGCGAAGTGTGCATGACGCGCGCGGACCACCAGTCGGGCACCGAAAGGCTGGCCGAAGTCGTCGAAAAATGCGGTTTTAGCGATGACACGGTAATCGTTAATGTGCAGGGCGACGAGCCGATGATCCCGGCGGTGATTATCCGCCAGGTCGCGGAAAACCTCGCGCAGCGCCAGGTCGGAATGGCAACACTGGCCGTGCCGATTCACCACGCGGAAGAAGCGTTTAACCCCAATGCCGTCAAAGTGGTGATGGACGCGGAAGGTTACGCGCTCTACTTCTCCCGTGCGACTATTCCCTGGGATCGCGATCGTTTTGCGCAGTCTAAAGAGGCCATTGGCGATACTTTCCTGCGTCATTTGGGCATTTACGGCTACCGTGCGGGCTTTATTCGCCGCTACGTGACCTGGGCACCAAGTCCGCTGGAGCACATCGAAATGCTCGAGCAGCTGCGCGTGCTATGGTACGGCGAAAAAATCCATGTGGCTGTTGCACAGGAAGTGCCTGGAACCGGCGTCGATACCCAGGAAGATCTCGAACGCGTACGCGCGGAACTGAAATAAATCATTCGCATCCCCCCGTTCTGGGGGATGTTCTACCGCCTCGTTTTTATCGCATTTTTCTACGTTCAAATTGATCTCATAAGGGTGACATCTGTCAGCTACACGCTCATTATGAAAGCAGTAGTTTTGATGGGGGTAATCTCATATGGAACAGTTGCGTGCTGAGCTGAGCCACCTGCTGGGTGAGAAACTCAGTCGGGTGGAGTGCGTGAGTGAGAAAGCGGACACTTCCCTGTGGTCGCTGTACGACAGTAACGGAAATCCCATGCCGTTAATGGCGAGAAGCTTTACCTCCCCCGGCGTCGCCAGGCAGCTGGCCTGGAAAATGTCGATGCTGGCACGTAGCGGGACGGTGCGGATGCCGACGGTGTATGGGGTTATGACCCACGAAGAACATCCCGGCCCGGATGTGCTGCTGATTGAGCGCCTGCGCGGTGTTCCAGTCGAAGCGCCCGCAAGAACGCCGGATCGTTGGGAGCAGCTCAAAGATCAGATTGTCGAAGGGCTACTGTCCTGGCATCGACAGGACAGCCGTGGGCTGGTCGGGCCGGTAGACAGCACTCAGGAAAACCTTTGGCCACTGTGGTATCGCCAGCGGGTCGAAGTGCTCTGGGGCACGCTCAACCAGTTCAACAATACCGGCCTGAGCATGCAGGATAAGCGTATTTTATTC
Organism: Lelliottia sp. WB101; assembly: GCF_003051885.1. Taxonomy (NCBI): domain Bacteria; kingdom Pseudomonadati; phylum Pseudomonadota; class Gammaproteobacteria; order Enterobacterales; family Enterobacteriaceae; genus Lelliottia; species Lelliottia sp. WB101. The sequence continues at coordinate 3,929,666 of NZ_CP028520.1, read as the reverse complement.
CGCACCCGCGAATGTTTGCCGACGATGTTTGAGGGCTTTAACGATAACTGCGTGCTGGTTCACGGCAACTTTACCCTTCGCAGTATGCTGAAAGACGCCCGAAGCGATCAGCTTCTGGCGATGGTAGGGCCGGGGATTATGCTGTGGGCACCGCGCGAATATGAACTGTTCCGCTTAGGCGAAAGCGCGCTGGCAGAGAGCTTAATGTGGCACTATCTGCAGCGAGCGCCAGTCTCGGAATCTTTCCTCTGGCGCCGCTGGCTGTATCTGTTGTGGGATGAAGTCGCGCAGCTCGTTAATACCGGGCGTTTTAACCGCGCGAACTTCGATATGGCTACAAAATCACTCCTGCCCTGGCTCGCCTGACGAGCCTTTGAGCCACTGCCAGAGTCGCCCGAGGGATTCATACCCGACGCGATCGCTGTGCATCAGCCAGACCGGCGACGGGATCACGCGCTCCCAGGGATTGAGCGGCGCGTCGATCGCCAGCTGATTCGCCGGTGCGGGCAGGGGATGCAATCCGGCATGTTCAAAGAAAATCATCGCCCGCGGCAGATGCGAGGCGGACGTCACCAGCAGGAAAGGCGCATCGCCGATAGCCTGTTTCACGGCAGCGGCCTCTTCTTCCGTATCTTTCGGGCTATCAAGGGTAATAATCGCCGATCGCGGCACGCCAAGCGATTCTGCCACCCGCGCCCCAGCCTCTGCGGTGCTGACCGGATTCGTTTTAGCGGCGGCACCCGTAAAGATCATTTTCGATCCCGGATTGCTCAGCCACAGTCGGATCCCTTCGTTGAGGCGCGGCAAACTGTTGTTAATCAGGTTGGAACTGGGCGCCCATTTATCGTCCCAGGTATAACCGCCGCCCAAGACCACGATGTACTCTACTTTCTGATTTTCCTGCCACGTCGGGTACGTGTTTTCGATGGGGCGCAACAACCTGTCCGCCACCGGTTGCAGGCTTAACAGCAGCAGCGCCAGCCAGCCGGTGGTGATCACGATTTTGCCACTTCGCTGAAAACGGGTGAACCAGATCAGCAGCAGCCCGAGCGCAATGAACATCAGCAGGAGAGGGAGGGGAAGCATCATCCCTCCAATGTATTTCTTTAGGGTAAAAAGCATCCTTTTTGGTTCCTTTTTTAACCATACAGCAGGTGATTACACGCGATATTACACCAGAGAGGTTCATTCTCCGCGCGGGTGTGACAAAATAGCGGTTTTGCTGCTAGCGGATGGAACTCTCCCAATGCGGGATCGCAATTTTGATGACATCGCGGAAAAGTTTTCGCGGAACATTTACGGCACCACCAAGGGGCAGTTACGTCAGACGATCCTCTGGCAGGATCTGGATAACGTGCTGGCCACCTTTGGTGACCGAAAGTTGCGGGTACTGGATGCGGGCGGCGGTGAAGGTCAGACGGCCATTTTAATGGCGCAGCGCGGCCATCACGTCACGCTTTGCGATCTTTCTGCTGAAATGGTAGCGCGTGCGAAACGCGCGGCAGAAGAGAAAGGTGTGAGCGACAACATGCATTTTATACATTGCGCCGCTCAGGACATTGCGCAGCATTTGGAAACGCAGGTTGATCTGATATTGTTTCATGCTGTGCTGGAATGGGTCGCCGAACCTCAGGAAATGTTAAAAACTCTGTGGTCTGTGCTCACGCCCGGCGGCGCGTTGTCGCTGATGTTCTACAATGCTAACGGCCTGCTGATGCGTAACGTGCTGGTGGGCAATTTCGGCTATGTGCAACAGGGCATGTATAAAAAGAAACGGCGCACGCTTTCGCCGGATTTTCCACGCGATCCGCAGCAGGTCTATGGCTGGCTGGAAGTGATGGGGTGGGAGATCACCGGGAAAACGGGCGTCAGGGTTTTTCATGATTATCTGCGCGATAAACAAAAACAGCATGACTGTCTTGACGCTTTAACAGAAATAGAAACGCGGTATTGCCGTCAGGAACCCTTTATCAGTCTTGGGCGATATATTCACGTCATCGCGCGCAAGCCGCAGAAGCAAGGATAATTTATGAGTGAATTTTCCCAGACAGTCCCCGAACTGGTTGCCTGGGCCAGGAAAAACGATTTCTCCATCTCGCTGCCGGTAGACAGGCTCTCTTTCCTGCTGGCGGTCGCCACACTTAACGGCGAACGTCTGGATGGAGAAATGAGCGAGGGTGAACTGGTGGATGCGTTCCGCCATGTCAGTGATGCGTTTGAGCAAACCAGCGAAACCATTAGCGTGCGTGCCAACAACGCGATCAACGAGATGGTGCGTCAACGTCTGCTGAACCGCTTTACAAGCGAACAGGCGGAAGGAAACGCCATCTATCGTCTGACACCGCTGGGCATCGGCATTACGGACTATTACATCCGTCAGCGCGAATTCTCCACGCTGCGCCTCTCTATGCAGCTGTCGATCGTGGCGGGCGAGCTTAAACGGGCGGCGGATGCTGCGGACGAAAATGGGGATGAATTCCACTGGCATCGAAATGTCTACGCGCCGCTGAAATACTCGGTGGCCGAAATTTTCGACAGTATCGATCTCACCCAGCGTCTGATGGACGAGCAGCAGCAGCAGGTGAAAGACGATATCGCACAGCTGCTGAATAAAGACTGGCGTGCGGCGATCTCCAGCTGTGAGCTGCTGTTGTCTGAAACGTCCGGGACCCTGCGAGAGCTGCAGGACACGCTGGAAGCTGCAGGGGATAAACTCCAGGCGAATCTGCTGCGCATCCAGGATGCGACGCTGGCGCATGACGATCTGCATTTTGTCGATCGCCTGGTCTTCGATTTGCAAAGCAAACTCGACCGTATTATCAGCTGGGGACAGCAGTCGATCGATCTGTGGATCGGCTATGACCGCCACGTGCATAAATTCATCCGTACCGCCATCGACATGGACAAGAACCGCGTGTTCGCCCAGCGTCTGCGTCAGTCGGTACAAAGCTATTTCGATGCGCCATGGGCGCTGATCTACGCCAACGCCGATCGTCTGCTGGATATGCGCGACGAAGAGATGGCGCTGCGTGACGAAGAGGTCACCGGCGAACTGCCGCCGGATCTGGAGTTTGAAGAATTCAACGAAATTCGTGAGCAACTTGCCGCGATGATCGAAGAACAGCTGGCTGTCTACAAAACCAGACAAGTGCCGCTGGATCTCGGCCTCGTGGTGCGCGACTATCTGGTGCAATACCCGCGTGCGCGCCATTTTGATATCGCCCGCATCGTCGTCGACCAGGCCGTTCGCCTGGGCGTCGCGCAAGCAGATTTCACCGGACTGCCGCCGAAGTGGCAGCCGATTAACGATTACGGAGCCAAGGTACAGGCGCATGTCATTGACAAATATTGAACAAGTGATGCCAGTTAAACTGGCCCAGGCGCTGGCAAATCCGTTATTTCCGGCGCTGGACAGCCAGCTGCGTGCCGGTCGTCACATTGGTCTTGACGAGCTGGATAATCACGCTTTTCTAATGGACTTCCAGGAGTATCTGGAAGAGTTTTATGCCCGTTACAACGTTGAGTTGATCCGCGCGCCAGAAGGCTTTTTCTACCTGCGCCCGCGCTCCACGACGCTGATCCCACGCTCTGTGCTGTCTGAGCTGGACATGATGGTGGGCAAAATTCTTTGCTATCTCTACCTCAGCCCGGAACGTCTGGCCAACGAAGGCATCTTCACCCAGCAAGAGCTGTATGACGAGCTGTTGAGCCTCGCAGACGAAGGCAAGCTGCTTAAGCTTGTGAACAACCGTTCCACCGGGTCGGATCTTGACCGCCAGAAGTTACAGGAAAAAGTGCGCTCTTCCCTGAACCGCCTGCGCCGTCTGGGGATGGTCTGGTTTATGGGCCACGACAGCAGCAAATTCCGCATTACCGAATCCGTGTTCCGCTTTGGCGCTGATGTGCGCACTGGCGATGACCCGCGTGAAGCGCAGCTGCGCATGATCCGCGACGGTGAAGCCATGCCAATCGAAAATAATTTGCAGCTCAATGATGAGAATGAAGAGAGTCAGCCGGATAGCGGGGAGGAAGAGTAATGATTGAACGCGGTAAATTTCGTTCGCTAACGCTGGTTAACTGGAACGGTTTCTTTGCCCGAACCTTCGATCTGGATGAGCTGGTCACCACGCTCTCCGGCGGTAACGGGGCGGGTAAATCCACCACCATGGCAGCGTTCGTCACGGCGCTGATCCCTGATTTGACGCTGCTGCACTTCCGTAATACCACCGAAGCGGGCGCGACGAGCGGGTCTCGCGATAAAGGTCTGCACGGTAAGCTGAAGGCGGGCGTCTGTTATTCGGTGCTGGATGTGATCAACTCCCGCCACCAGCGTGTGGTGGTCGGTGTTCGCCTGCAACAAATTGCGGGCCGCGACCGTAAAGTCGATATCAAACCTTTCGCCATCCAGGGGCTGCCAACGTCGGTACAACCGACGTCGCTGTTGACGGAAACCCTTAACGATCGTCAGGCGCGCGTGCTGCCGCTGAATGAACTGAAAGAAAAGCTCGAAGCGATTGAAGGCGTCCAGTTTAAACAGTTCAACTCGATCACTGATTATCACTCGCTAATGTTCGATCTGGGCGTTGTCGCGCGTCGTCTGCGCACCGCGTCGGACCGCAGCAAATACTATCGCCTGATTGAAGCCTCCCTGTACGGCGGGATTTCCAGCGCCATCACCCGCTCCCTGCGCGACTACCTGTTGCCGGAAAACAGCGGCGTGCGTAAAGCCTTCCAGGACATGGAAGCGGCGCTGCGTGAAAACCGCATGACGCTGGAAGCGATTCGCGTCACCCAGTCTGACCGCGATCTGTTTAAACATCTGATCAGCGAAGCGACCAACTACGTGGCGGCGGACTACATGCGTCACGCCAACGAGCGTCGCATTCATCTGGATAAAGCGCTGGAGTACCGCCGCGAGCTGTTTACCTCTCGCAAGCAGCTGGTGGCTGAGCAGTACAAACACGTTGAGATGGCCCGCGAGCTAGGCGAACACAACGGTGCCGAAGGCGATCTGGAAGCCGATTATCAGGCGGCCAGCGATCATCTGAATCTGGTGCAAACTGCCCTGCGTCAGCAGGAGAAAATCGAGCGCTATGAAGCCGATCTCGATGAGCTGCAGATCCGTCTCGAAGAGCAAAACGAAGTGGTGGCAGAAGCCGCCGATATGCAGGAAGAGAAAGAGGCGCGCGCCGAGGCCGCCGAGCTGGAAGTGGATGAGCTGAAAAACCAGCTGGCCGACTACCAGCAGGCTCTCGATGTTCAGCAAACCCGCGCCATCCAGTACACCCAGGCATTACAGGCGCTGCAACGCGCGAAAGAGCTGTGCCATCTTCCGGACTTGACGCCGGATAGTGCCGACGAGTGGCTGGAGACCTTCCAGGCAAAAGAACAGGAAGCGACGGAGAAATTGCTCTCCCTCGATCAGAAAATGAGCGTGGCGCAGGCCGCGCACAGTCAGTTCGAACAGGCATATCAGCTGGTTGCGGCGATCAACGGCCCGCTGGCGCGCAGTGATGCCTGGGAAGTGGCGCGCGACTTGCTGCGCGATGGCGTCAATCAGCGCCATCTGGCGGAGCAGGTTCAGCCGCTGCGTATGCGTCTGAACGAGCTGGAACAGCGTCTGCGTGAACAGCAAGAGGCGGAACGCCTGCTGGCCGAATTCTGCAAGCGCCAGGGTAAGCATGTCGATATCGACGATCTGGAAACGCTGCATCAGGAACTGGAAGCGCGTATCGCGTCTCTGTCTGACAGCGTCTCCAGCGCGAGCGAGCAGCGCATGGTTCTGCGCCAGGAGCTGGAACAGCTGCAGTCCCGCACTCAGACGCTGCTGCGACGTGCGCCAGTCTGGCTGGCCGCGCAAAGCAGCCTGAACCAGCTGAGCGAGCAGTGTGGTGAAGAGTTCGAGTCTAGCTCAGAAGTAACCGAATACCTGCAACAGCTGCTTGAGCGCGAGCGCGAAGCCATTGTTGAGCGTGACGAAATCGGCGCGCGTAAAAATGCCGTCGATGAAGAGATTGAACGTTTAAGTCAGCCAGGCGGCGCGGAAGATTCGCGTCTTAATGCGCTGGCGGAACGTTTTGGTGGCGTGCTGCTGTCCGAAATTTATGACGACGTCAGCCTTGAAGATGCGCCGTATTACTCTGCGCTGTATGGCCCGTCCCGTCATGCGATCGTCGTGCCGGATTTATCGCTGATTGCTGATCAACTGGAAGGGCTGGAAGAGTGTCCGGAGGATCTCTATCTGATCGAAGGGGATCCGCAGTCCTTCGATGACAGCGTGTTCAGCGTCGATGAACTGGAAAAAGCGGTGGTCGTGAAAGTTGCCGATCGCCAGTGGCGTTATTCTCGCTTCCCGACGCTGCCGATCTTTGGTCGCGCCGCGCGTGAAAACCGCATTGAAAACCTGCATGCCGAACGTGAAACCCTGTCTGAACGCTTTGCGACCCTGTCGTTTGACGTGCAGAAAACCCAGCGTTTGCACCAGGCCTTCAGCCGCTTTATCGGCAGCCACGTTGCGGTTGCCTTTGAGCCGGATCCAGAAGCCGAGATCCGCAAACTCAATACCCGTCGCGGCGAACTTGAGCGCGCCCTGAGCAATCATGAAAATGATAATCAGCAGAGCCGCGTACAGTTTGAACAGGCGAAAGAGGGCGTTGCCGCCCTGAACCGTATCCTGCCGCGTCTGAATCTGCTGGGTGACGAAACCCTCGCCGATCGCGTGGATGAAATTCAGGAACGCCTGGATGAAGCTCAGGAAGCCGCGCGCTTTGTCCAGCAGCACGGCAATCAGCTCGCAAAACTGGAGCCTGTGCTGTCGGTTCTGCAAAGCGATCCGGAACAGTATGAACAGCTGAAAGAAGATTATGCGTACTCCCAGCAGGTGCAGCGTGATGCGCGCCAGCAGGCGTTCGCACTGACCGAAGTGGTGCAGCGTCGCGCGCACTTTGGTTATAGCGACTCGGCCGAAATGCTGAGTGGCAACAGTGATTTGAACGAAAAACTGCGCCAGCGTCTGGAGCAGGCAGAAGCAGAACGTAGCCGCAGCCGCGATGCGCTGCGCAGCCACGCCGCACAGCTGAGTCAGTACAATCAGGTGCTGGCATCGCTGAAAAGCTCCTTCGACACCAAGAAAGAGCTGCTCACCGATCTGCATAAAGAGCTGCAGGATATCGGTGTTCGCGCGGACAGCGGGGCGGAAGAGCGTGCGCGCATTCGCCGCGATGAGTTGCACAGCCAGCTGAGCAACAACCGTTCACGCCGTCACCAGCTGGAAAAAGCCCTGACACTGTGCGAAGCGGAGATGGATAACCTGACCCGTCGCCTGCGTAAGCTGGAACGCGATTACCACGAGATGCGCGAGCAGGTCGTGACCGCCAAGGCGGGCTGGTGTGCGGTGATGCGCATGGTGAAAGACAATGGCGTCGAGCGTCGTCTGCACCGTCGCGAGCTGGCCTATCTCTCTGGCGATGAGCTGCGTTCGATGTCGGATAAAGCGTTGGGTGCTCTGCGTCTTGCGGTGGCGGATAACGAACATCTGCGCGATGTGCTGCGTATGTCTGAAGATCCAAAACGTCCTGAGCGCAAAATTCAGTTCTTCGTGGCGGTTTATCAGCATCTGCGTGAACGTATTCGTCAGGACATCATTCGCACAGACGATCCGGTCGAAGCGATCGAACAGATGGAGATCGAACTGGGTCGCCTGACAGAAGAGCTGACCTCCCGCGAACAGAAGCTGGCCATCAGCTCTCGCAGCGTGGCGAACATTATTCGCAAAACGATCCAGCGCGAGCAGAACCGTATCCGGATGCTCAACCAGGGTCTGCAGAGTGTGTCGTTCGGCCAGGTGAACAGCGTTCGTCTGAACGTTAACGTCCGTGAAGCGCACGCCACGCTGCTGGATGTGCTCTCTGAGCAGCACGAGCAGCATCAGGATCTGTTTAACAGCAACCGTCTCAGCTTCTCCGAAGCGCTGGCGAAACTGTATCAGCGCCTGAATCCGCAGATTGATATGGGCCAGCGTACGCCGCAAACCATTGGTGAGGAGCTGCTGGATTACCGTAACTATCTGGAAATGGAAGTTGAGGTTAACCGTGGTTCTGACGGCTGGCTGCGTGCAGAATCCGGCGCACTTTCTACCGGCGAAGCGATCGGTACCGGGATGTCGATTCTGGTGATGGTCGTGCAAAGCTGGGAAGATGAAGCGCGCCGCCTGCGTGGCAAGGATATCTCGCCGTGTCGCCTGCTGTTCCTCGATGAGGCCGCGCGTCTGGATGCCCGTTCAATCGCGACGCTGTTCGAGCTGTGCGACCGTCTGGATATGCAGCTGATTATCGCGGCACCTGAGAACATCAGTCCGGAAAAAGGCACCACGTACAAACTGGTGCGTAAAGTGTTTAATAATACCGAACATGTTCACGTCGTGGGGCTGCGCGGTTTCGCGCCGCAGCCGCCGGAGTCGTTACCGGGTACGGCTGACGCGTCTTAACGCGTTTTGATAAAAAGGGCGGCACACAGGTGCTGCCCTTTTTATTTGCTTAACTTGCGCTCAGGGCTGCGTTATCTTTAAACTTCTTTACATAAGGCAAGGCAGTAGCGTCTATGCCTTTCTATACTGAAGAAAAGCCCCGGTGTTGTGGGCAGGTCGTAAAGCAAACAGGGGGCAAGGGATGTTGCTAAAGAAAATTCATGGTCGTCAGCTGTCCGCACTCAGTGTGTGCCTGACGTTAATATTCGCTCCACTGTTTAATGCCCAGGCTGATGAGCCTGAAGTGGTTCCTGTCGACAGTTCGGCGACGATGGGCGCACAACCCACTTCGCTGCTGCAACCACTGGAACAATCTTCCGCGACCGCCATTATGGCAGGTATCAAAACGCTGCCTGCGGATGTGGATACGCAAGCCGTGCGCCAGCAGCTGCAATCCGGACTGCCGTCCGGCTACACGCCCGCCTATCTTAATCAGTTGACCTTACTGTATGCCGCGCGCGAGATGAAACCGATGTGGGACGATCGCGATGCGGTACGTGCTTTCCAGCAGCAGCTGGCGGAAGTGGCTATCGCCGGTTTCCAGCCGCAGTTTACCGCGTGGGTTGAGCTTCTGACTGACCCGACGGTGACGGGGATGGCGCGCGACGTAGTTCTTTCTGATGCCATGATGGGCTATCTGCAGTTTGTGGCGGGTATTCCGGTCAATGGCACTCGCTGGCTGTACAGCGAAAAACCTTACAAGCTGGCGACACCCGCACTCTCTGTGATCAACCAGTGGCAAGTGTCGCTGGATAAGAGCACGCTTGTGCGCTTTATCGCCAGTCTGGCACCGGCCCATCCGCAATATGCCACCATGCATCAATCGTTGCTGCAACTGGTGGCGGATACACGCCCATGGCCGCAGCTGCGTGGCACCACTACGCTGCGTCCAGGACAGTGGAGCAGTGATGTTCCTGCGCTGCGCGAAATTCTTCGCCGCTCTGGTGAGGCCGATGCAGGGCCGAAAATTGCGCTGCCAGGCGACGACCCGCAAAGCGTAGTGGTCAGCCCATCAGCGCCTGTACAGAAGAAAAAATCTGCCGTTCCGGCCGATAAACCTGCTGCCTATGACCGCGAACTGGTTGCTGCAGTAAAAGCGTTCCAGACGGCTCAGGGCCTGGGGGCTGACGGGGTCATTGGACAGTCAACGCGCGACTGGCTGAACGTATCACCGGCGCAGCGCGCAGGCGTACTGGCCCTGAATATTCAGCGTTTACGCCTGCTTCCAGGAACCCTTTCTACCGGAATTATGGTGAACATACCGGCCTATTCGCTGGTTTATTACCAGAATGGCAGCGAAGTGCTGGCCTCCAGAGTCATTGTCGGACGACCGGATCGTAAAACGCCGATGATGAGCAGCGCGCTGAACAACGTGGTGGTGAATCCGCCGTGGAACGTCCCGCCGACGCTTGCGCGCAAAGATATTCTGCCGAAGTTGTGGAATGACCCGGGTTATCTCGAACGCCACGGTTATACGGTGATGCGCGGCTGGAACAGCAATCAGGCCATTGATCCGTATCAGGTCGACTGGTCGACGATTACGGCGTCAAACCTGCCTTTCCGCTTCCAGCAGGCTCCGGGTGAGCGTAACTCGCTTGGCCGCTATAAATTTAATATGCCAAGTTCCGATGCAATCTATCTGCACGACACGCCCAACCACAACCTGTTCCAGAAAGATACGCGCGCGCTGAGTTCTGGCTGTGTTCGCGTAAATAAGGCCTCCGAACTGGCGAATATGTTGTTGGGTGACGCAGGCTGGAACAACACGCGGATATCTGATGCGCTGAAAGAAGGGAATACACGCTACGTGAATATTCGGCAAAACATTCCGGTCAATCTTTACTATCTGACGGCGTTTGTTGGTGCTGATGGACGTACCCAATATCGTACAGATATTTACAATTACGATCTCACCGCGCGATCTGGCGCACAAATTTTGCCAAAAGCCGAACAATTAATCAGGTAAATGAAGTAGTTCGGGAAAAATGATTGTCGTAAGTTATGGTAGAGAAGGGGCTATATCGCTGTAAGCCCCGTATCTACTGGGGTTGGGTGCCTTGACGTTGGCTGTTCTGGCGGTTATGGTGCCCTTCGTGCGCTAAGCATATTTACGATAACATTGACCTGTAGACCTGATTATCATGGACAAATTTGACGCTAATCGCCGCAAGCTGCTGGCGTTAGGTGGTGTTGCGCTGGGCGCAGCGGCCATCTTACCGACGCCAGCATTTGCCACCCTCTCGACACCACGTCCGCGTATTTTAACGCTCAACAATCTTCACACTGGTGAGACGTTAAAAGCGGAGTTTTTCGATGGCAGAGGCTATATTCAGGATGAATTAGCAAGACTCAACCATTTTTTCCGTGATTACCGCGCGAATAAAATAAAAGCCATCGACCCAGGATTATTTGATCAGCTTTTCCGCCTCCAGGGCCTGCTCGGAACCCGCAAGCCGGTGCAACTCGTTTCCGGTTATCGCTCTATTGATACCAATAACGAACTGCGCGCCCATAGCCGTGGGGTAGCCAAAAAAAGCTATCACACCAAAGGACAGGCGATGGACTTTCATATTGAAGGCGTTTCATTAGCCAATATTCGCAAAGCTGCGTTATCTATGCGCGCAGGTGGTGTAGGATATTATCCACGTAGCAACTTTGTGCATATTGATACCGGGCCAACACGGCACTGGTAATAATGAAGGAGCAGTATGAACTATCGTATTATTCCGGTGACTGCGTTCGCCCAGAACTGTTCATTAATCTGGTGTGAACAAACCAAACTGGCCGCGCTTGTCGATCCCGGCGGAGATGCTGAGAAGATCAAGCAGGAAGTCGACGCGTCCGGCGTGACGCTGATGCAGATTTTGCTGACCCATGGTCACCTCGACCATGTGGGGGCTGCGGCAGAGCTGGCACAACATTACGGTGTGCCAGTCATTGGACCGGAAAAAGAAGATGAGTTCTGGCTGCAGGGCTTGCCTGCCCAAAGCCGTATGTTTGGTCTCGATGAGTGTCAGCCTCTGACGCCCGATCGCTGGCTGAACGAAGGCGAGAGCGTTAACGTCGGAAACGTGACGCTACAGGTGTTGCATTGCCCGGGCCATACGCCGGGGCACATCGTCTTCTTTGACGATCAATCGCGTTTGCTCGTCTCGGGTGACGTGATTTTCAAAGGCGGCGTAGGACGCAGCGACTTCCCGCGCGGCGACCACGGTCAGTTGATTCAGTCGATTAAACAGAAGTTATTGCCGTTAGGTGATGATGTGACGTTTATTCCAGGCCATGGCCCACTGTCGACGTTAGGATATGAGCGGGTGCACAACCCGTTCCTGCAAGATGAAATGCCTGTCTGGTAAACCCCATTAAAAAAGCCTGCTATCAGCAGGCTTTTTTGTCACTACAAGTACCGATTTTACAGTACAGCGACAATCGCTTCGCACAGCGGTGCCATGTTGTCTGGCGTCATTCCCGCGACGTTCACACGTCCAGAAGCGACAGCATACACACCAAACTCTTCGCGCAGACGCAGAACCTGTTCTTTGGTCAGGCCGCTAAACGAGAACATACCGTTCTGTTTGATGATGAAGCTGAAGTCACGATCCGCCCCTTTTTCTGCCAGCGTGTTCACAAACAGCAGACGCATGCGCTGGATACGTTGACGCATGTCATTCAGCTCTTGTTCCCAGATGGCGCGCAGGGCGTCATTGCTGAGGATGGTTGCTACGACAGACGCACCGTGTGCCGGTGGGTTGGAGTAGTTAGCACGAATCACCGATTTCATCTGGCTGAACGCACGATCAACGGTTTGCTCATCGGCTGCCACCAGCGTACAGGCGCCTACACGCTCATTGTACAGACCAAAGTTCTTGGAATAGGAGCTGGCGACGATCAGTTCCTGATGAACAGCAGCAAAGGCGCGCAGGCCCTCTGCATCTTCTTCGAGACCGCGAGCAAAGCCCTGGTAGGCGAAGTCGAAGAGCGGCAGCCAGCCTTTTTCTACAGACAGTTTTGCCAGCTGTTCCCACTGTTCCAGCGTCGGATCGATACCGGTTGGGTTGTGGCAGCAGCCATGGAACAGCACCACGTCACCCGCCTGTGCTTCGTTCAGGCTGGAGAGAAGGCCGTCAAAGTCGAGCGTATGGTTTGCCGCGTCATAATAAGCATATTCACGCACTTCCAGCCCCGCAGAGTTAAACACGCTCTTGTGGTTCGGCCAGCTTGGGTTGCTCACCCAAACGCGCTTCACAGCGGTGTTTTTCGCGAGGAAATCCGCCGCGACGCGTAATGCGCCGGTACCGCCAGGCGTCTGGGCTGTGCGGGCACGCTTATCGCTAACAATCGTGCTGCCTTTTCCAAACAGCAGCTCCTGAGTGCAGCGACCAAATTCCGGGATACCGTCGATACCGAGGTAGTTTTTGGTGTTTTCGTTTTCCAGCAGATACTGCTCAGCTTTTTTAACGCTGGTCAGGACCGGAGTCTTGCCGGTTTCATCTTTATAGACACCAATACCCAGGTTGATTTTTCCAGGGCGGTCATCGGCACGAAACAGATCGGCCAGGCCCAGAATAGGGTCGGCAGGGGCGGCGGTAATGTTCTCAAACATGACGAGGTTCCATTGTGATTACAGAAGTGAAATCCGCTATCAGGTTAACGGTAGATTTACAAAATGCCAACCGTTTGCGACGAAAAGCGTGCGCCTTTTCAAAAGTCGCTACTTTTTGCTTTCAGCCATAAAAAAAACAGGACCGAAGTCCTGTTTTTAAGGCATTTAGCAGAGAGGGCTGCTTATTAGAACTGGTAAGTCACACCAACAGTTGCCTGGTTGTCTGAACCAACCCAGCTTGTCGCTGCGTCTTCGTCATCCAGCAGGTTGAAGCGGTAGTCACCGTATACGTTGAAGTTTTTGTTGAAGTAGTAAGTTGCGCCAGTGGTGATGTATTTCGCCAGGTCACGGTCGCCGATACCGTTCAGGTCTTTGCCTTTTGACTGAACGTAAGAAACGGAAGGACGCAGACCGAAGTCGAACTGGTACTGTGCAATCACTTCGAAGTTCTGAGTTTTGTTAGCAACGTTGAAAACATCGCCATCAGCATCTGGGGTATTAGAACCGGTGCTATTGCCCAGGATGCTCATGTTGCGAGTTTCAGCATACACGGTTGCCAGGTAGAGGTTATTAGCGTCATATTTCGCGCCAACAGCCCAGGATTCAGCCTGGTCACCTTTACCGTCTTGTTTTTGCTCCAGAGTACGGTTTGCAGTGCTGTACGCACCGATCAGACCGAAGCCTTCACCGAACTCGTAACCCAGAGACAGGCCAACGCCATCGCCGTTTGCTTTGCGCAGATCGTTGTCGCGGTCGTTTTTACCCTGATACTGAACACCGAAGCTCAAGCCATCAACCAGACCGAAGAAGTTGCTGTTACGGTAGGTCAGCAGGCCAGTAGAACGGCTGGTCATGAAGTTATCAGTGTATGCGCCACCCCAGGTCTCGCCGGAGAAAGATGGAGCCATATCGGTGTAAGACTCGACATCGTAAACGATACCGTAGTTACGACCATAGTCCAGGGAACCTGCTTCAGATACTTTGATACCTGCGAATGCCAGACGGGTCACGTTAGTCTGATCGCCTTCCGCAGCGCCAGCGCGAGCACGGTATTCCCACTGACCGTAACCAGTTACTTGATCGTTAACCTGAGTTTCACCTTTGAAGCCAATCTGGCCATAAGAGGAGTCAGCGTTTTTGTGTTCACCGGAAGTGGTGAAACCATGTTCGCCAACAACCTTACCGTAGAAGTCCAGTTTGTTGCCGTTTTTGTTATAGATTTCTGCAGCGTTTGCTGCACCGGCTACCAGCAGGGCAGGGATAACCACTGCCAGGATATTGCGCTTCATCATTATTTATTACCCTCATTGGTTTTTTTATGACACTCGCCACTGCCCACAATAAATTCTGTCAATAAATATTTCCGGAACTATTGATGAGAGTTTGGTGTCTTTATGTATCTGACAGGCATCTTTCCATTCATATAACCGTTTCGCTAGCCTGAAAGTGCTACAAAGATAAAGATTGAGTAACAAAAAGAAATTATGTGTAACTAAATGTGTATTATTCGGAACTTTGTGAAGCACCTCAAATTTCGGAACTGATTGCTGAATAAAAACACTAACCCATTCCTATATATATGAATTGCTTATATTTAATTTTGATAAAGGCTTTTCGTATCAACAGAAGTTAAACAATGCACTTTTTCTTATTGTATACATTAGCCATCCAGAGGGCTGTGTAAGTGGGTATTTTTTGTGCTAAAGCACGCAAAGGTAATAAGACGCAATAAGAATGTGGTTTATTTTTTGTTCGTAGATATTTCATGGAAATAAAACGTAACAGGTGGAATATTTGGCGGGGTTGCACTTTGAAGATACTGACTTTCAACTGACATAAACTGACAGTACAGAATAAAATAACGGCCAGCAGTTGCTGGCCGTTATTAATTATGAGGATTAGAAACTGGCGTTACGCGGAGTACGTGGGAATGGAATCACGTCACGCACGTTCTGAACGCCGGTGACGTATGCAATCAGACGTTCAAAGCCCAGACCGAAGCCTGAGTGCGGCACGGTGCCATAACGGCGCAGGTCGCGATACCAGCTGTAATCCGCTGGATTAAGGCCCATCTCTTCCATACGCGCGTCCAGTACGTCCAGACGCTCTTCACGCTGAGAGCCACCGATGATTTCACCGATGCCCGGCGCCAGCACATCCATCGCTGCCACGGTCTTACCGTCTTCGTTAAGGCGCATGTAGAAGGCCTTAATGTCTTTCGGATAGTTTTTCACGACCACCGGTGCTTTGAAGTGTTTCTCAGCCAGGTAGCGTTCGTGTTCAGAAGATAAATCCACGCCCCAGTAAACCGGGTTCTCGAATTTCTCACCGCATTTTTCCAGGATCGCTACCGCGTCGGTGTAATCGACCTGCGCGAAGTCCGCAGAGACGAAACGCTCCAGACGGGCAACCGCATCGCTGTCGACACGCTCGGCGAAGAATTTCATGTCGTCTGCACGCTCTTCCAGAACCGCTTTGAAGACATACTTCAGCATCGCTTCTGCCAGGGCGGCCGCGTCATTCAGATCGGCAAACGCCACTTCCGGCTCCAGCATCCAGAACTCCGCCAGGTGGCGGCTGGTGTTGGAGTTTTCAGCACGGAAGGTTGGGCCGAAGGTGTAGATTTTTGACAGGGCGCAGGCGTAGGTTTCGCCGTTAAGCTGGCCGGATACGGTCAGGAACGCCTCTTTACCGAAGAAGTCCTGGTCGAAATCCACTTTGCCTTCTGGTGTGCGCGGCAGATTTTCCAGATCCAGCGTAGAAACGCGGAACATTTCGCCCGCACCTTCGGTATCGGACGCGGTGATCAGCGGCGTGGAGACCCAGAAGTAACCCTGCTCGTCGAAGAAGCGGTGCAGCGCTTGCGCCAGCGTGTGACGAACGCGTGCGACGGCACCAATCATGTTGGTACGCGGGCGCAGGTGAGCCACTTCACGCAGATATTCGATGCTGTGGCGTTTTGCCGCCATTGGATAGGTGTCTGGATCTTCAACCCAGCCGGTCACTTCAACAGACGTTGCCTGGATTTCAAAGCTCTGACCCTGGCCTGGAGACGCAACCACGACACCCGTCACGATAACGGAACAGCCGGTGGTCAGGCGCAGAACTTCGTCATTGTAATTGGGCAGAGAATTATTAATAACGGCCTGTACAGGATCAAAGCAGGAACCGTCATAGACGGCAAGGAAGGAGATGCCAGCTTTAGAATCTCGGCGAGTACGCACCCATCCGCGCACGGTGACTTCTTGGTCAACGGCGACGCGGCCCTGGAGTACGTCGGCTACAGGCACAACGCTCATAATATTCTCTCTGTTAATAGTCGGAAAAAATAGACACTTGTTCACCCTTATAGGGGGATATCTATGTTACCTGGCATCCGCCATCAGACAAGCAGATTTCGCAGAGAAAAGAGAGAAATTAGTAAAAATTTGGACGGGGGGCCGATAAGCCCCCCTGAAGAGGATTAACTGGCTTTCTTAATCTGTGGCAGATCGAAGGCTTTACGCAGTGCGCGCACGAAGGCTTTATCGTGGCAGATGGTTTTACCCGGGCTATCAGAGAGCTTGGCGACCGGCTTGCCGTTACATTCCACCAGTTTGATGACGATATTCAGCGGTTTTACCTGCGGGATATCGCACGTCAGGCGGGTGCCGATGCCAAAGCTGAGGTTAACCCTGGAGGAGAACTGGCGGTAAAGATCGACCGCTTTTGTCAGATCCAGATTGTCGGAAAAGACCAGCACTTTGGTGAGCGGATCGATGCCGAGCTTCTGATAATGGGCGATTGCTTTCTCACCCCATTCAACCGGATCCCCGGAGTCATGGCGCAGACCCTGATAGCGATTGGCAAATTCCGGGCCGAAATCGCGCAGGAATGCATCCATGGTAATACAGTCGGTGAGGGCAATACCCAGCTGATCGGGATACTCATCAAGCCATGCGGCGAGCGCCGCGCGCTGGCTGGTGGCAAGATCGGGGCTAATCTGCTGATGCGCCTGGAACCACTCGTGAGCCTGCGTGCCCATCGGCGTCAGATTACGGCGACGCGCCAAATCATAGTTGCTGGTTCCGACAAACCACGGCTCTTGCTGCAGACGTTCCACAATCGCCTGCTGCACTTCGCGGGAGAAACGACGGCGCGTGCCGAAATCCATCAGTCGGAAACGGGACATATCAATCGATTCTGTCATCTGGTGGAAATCAACCAGCTTGCTTTCCAGCGTCGCCAGCGCCTGTTCAACGCTCGCTTCGGGAGAACGGTAGCGGTGCACAATCTCGCTTATCACCGCCAGCAGCGGCACTTCCCACATGATCACTTCACGCCACGGGCCGGCGAGGCGAATGTGCAGCCTGCCATTATTGTTGGTGACGGTAACCTGTTCGGGGTTGTAGCGGAAATCGCGCAGCCAGTTGAGATAGTCGGCTTTGAAGAAAGGGAGACCAGAGAGCCACTGGTATTCGTCGTCCTGAAGAGTCAGATGCTGCATGGCATCGACCTGTTCACGGATGGTATCAGCGTAAATACCGAGCAGGTCATCACCGCGGCAGCGAAATTCAGCCGCTACCTCTACATCATAGTAATGGTGAAAAACGGCTTGCTGCATATGCAGTTTATACGCATCGGTATCCAGCAGTGTATGCAGAACAGGGGAAGCGAATTGAGTCATAGGTGCGCAGTAGCATCCTCTCACGGGAGCGTTTAGTACAATAAACAACTATTGAAACCGCTGGAGTATACCTTGTTTAGCGATTTATTGAACCCCGATCACAACATAAGCTGCCGTTATGGTCGAGGGCATTTCGTGCCCCGTGTTATACAAATGTAGCAAAAATGGTTTTTCCGCCTGAAAAGATGAACATTCTGCGTAGCGCGTTTTACACAACAGGAATAGACTGGATTCGTTATTCGACAAACGATGCATAAGGTTTTCTATGACACAACAGCCACAAGCCAAATACCGCCACGACTACCGTGCGCCGGAATACCTGATTAGCGATATCGATCTGACTTTTGACCTGGATGCCACCAAAACCGTTGTCACGGCCGTAAGCCAGGTCACACGCCAAAGTGCGACGGCTGTTCCGCTGCGTCTCGATGGCGAAGACCTGACGCTGGTCTCAGTCCACGTGAACGACGAAGCCTGGTCTGACTATAAAGAAGAAGAGAACCAGCTGGTCATCAACAATCTGCCAGAGCGTTTCTCCCTGCGCATCGTGACTGAAATCAGCCCGGCGTCCAATACGGCGCTGGAAGGCCTGTATCAGTCAGGCGTGGCGCTTTGCACCCAGTGCGAAGCCGAAGGTTTCCGCCATATGACCTGGTATCTGGACCGCCCGGACGTTCTGGCGCGTTTCACCACCAAGATCATTGCCGATAAAAAGCGTTATCCGTATTTGCTCTCCAACGGTAACCGTGTGGGGCAGGGCGAGCTGGAAAATGGCCGTCACTGGACACAGTGGCAGGATCCGTTCCCGAAACCTTGCTACCTGTTTGCCCTGGTCGCGGGTGATTTCGACGTGCTGCGCGATACCTTCAAAACCCGTTCCGGTCGCGACGTCGCGCTGGAGCTGTTTGTCGATCGTGGCAACCTTGACCGCGCGCCGTGGGCGATGACGTCCCTGATTAACTCTATGAAGTGGGACGAAGAGCGTTTCGGCCTGGAGTACGATCTCGACATCTATATGATCGTCGCCGTCGACTTCTTTAATATGGGCGCGATGGAGAACAAAGGCCTGAACGTCTTTAACTCCAAATATGTGCTGGCCCGTACCGACACCGCCACCGATAAAGATTACCTCGATATCGAACGCGTGATTGGTCACGAGTATTTCCACAACTGGACCGGGAACCGCGTCACCTGCCGCGACTGGTTCCAGCTGAGCCTGAAAGAGGGGCTGACCGTGTTCCGCGATCAGGAGTTTAGCTCCGATCTGGGATCACGCGCCGTCAACCGCATCAGCAATGTGCGCACCATGCGCGGCCTGCAGTTTGCCGAAGACGCCAGCCCAATGGCGCACCCGATTCGCCCTGACAAAGTGATTGAGATGAACAACTTCTACACCCTGACGGTGTACGAGAAAGGTTCTGAAATCATTCGTATGATCCACACCCTGCTCGGCGAAGAGAACTTCCAGAAAGGGATGCAGCTCTATTTCGAACGCCACGACGGCAGCGCGGCGACGTGTGACGATTTCGTGCAGGCGATGGAAGATGCGTCCAACGTCGACCTGTCGCATTTCCGCCGCTGGTACAGCCAGGCCGGTACGCCGATTGTCAGCGTTAAAGATGACTACAATCCGGAAACCGAACAGTACACCCTGACCATCAGCCAGCGCACGCCGCCGACAGCTGAGCAGGAAGAGAAGCACCCGCTGCACATTCCGTTTAGCATCGAGCTGTACGATAACGAAGGCAACGTGATCCCGCTGCAGAAGGGCGGTCATCCGGTGCATCACGTGCTGAACGTGACCCAGGCAGAACAGACCTTTATCTTTGATAACGTTTACTTCCAGCCGGTTCCGGCGCTGCTGTGCGAATTCTCCGCACCGGTGAAACTGGAATATAAGTGGAGCGATCAACAGCTCACCTTCCTGATGCGTCATGCGCGCAACGATTTCTCCCGCTGGGATGCGGCGCAGAGTCTGCTGGCGACCTACATCAAACTGAATGTGAACCGTCATCAACAGGGCCAGCCGCTGTCGCTCCCGGTTCACGTTGCCGATGCGTTCCGCGCTATTCTGCTGGATGAGAAAATCGATCCGGCGCTGGCCGCAGAGATCCTGACGCTGCCGTCCGCGAGCGAAATCGCCGAGCTGTTCGAGATTATCGATCCCATCGCCATTACCGCCGTGCGTGAAGCCCTGACCCGCACGCTGGCGACCGAACTGGCCGATGAATTCCTGGCCATTTACAACGCCAACAAGCTTGACGAATACCGTGTGGAACACGCGGATATCGGCAAGCGTTCCCTGCGTAACACCTGTCTGCGCTATCTGGCATTCGGTGAAACGGAACTGGCGAACACGCTTGTCAGTAAGCAGTATCACGAAGCCGATAACATGACCGACGCCTTAGCGGCCCTGGCGGCGAGCGTGGCGGCAGAGCTGCCGTGCCGTGATGCGCTGATGCAAGAGTACGATGATAAGTGGCATCAGGACGGCCTGGTGATGGATAAGTGGTTTATCCTGCAAGCCACCAGCCCTGCAGCGGATGTGCTGAGCCAGGTACGCAATCTGCTCAAACACCGCTCTTTCACCATGAGCAACCCGAACCGCGTGCGTTCCCTGATTGGCGCGTTTGCCAGCAGCAACCCGGCGGCCTTCCATGCGGAAGACGGCAGCGGTTATCAGTTTATGGTGGAAATGCTGACTGAGCTCAACAGCCGTAACCCGCAGGTGGCATCGCGTCTGATTGAGCCGCTGATCCGCCTGAAACGTTACGACGCAGCGCGTCAGGCGAAAATGCGTGCTGCGCTTGAGCAGTTAAAAGGGCTGGAAAATCTGTCGGGCGATCTGTTCGAGAAGATTACGAAGGCGCTGGCCTGACGTTAATGCCAGGTAGCACTGGTAAGTAAAAACAAAACGGCAACGCAAGTTGCCGTTCTTTATGGGTTTAACCGTTTTCTGCGGGAGAGGCTTTCAAGCATTGCCTTCTTTATGCATGACGCCGGGCCTTCTCTTCAGTTGCCCCACGCTTCATCACTCTCTCCAGCACTTCTGCTTCCAGCTCTGCCAGCCTTACAGAACCGAGCCGTCGTGGACGGGGAATATCCACCGCCAGATCCAGGCCGATTTTGCCTTCTTCAATTAACAGCACCCGATCCGCCATCGCCACGGCTTCACTCACATCATGCGTCACCAGCAGTACGGTAAAACCGTGCTCCTGCCACAGGGAGGCGATCAGATCCTGCATTTCGATGCGCGTCAGGGCATCAAGCGCCCCGAGCGGTTCGTCCAGCAGCAGCAGGCCTGGCCGATGGATCAACGCGCGCGCCAGTGCCACACGCTGTTTTTGGCCGCCGGAGAGGGCAGCAGGCCACTCGTCCGCACGGTTTTCGAGGCCGACGGCGCGCAGCGCCTGACGTGCGTTATCCCGCCAGTTACCTTTCAGCCCCAGCCCCACGTTGTCGATAACCGTTTTCCACGGCAGCAGGCGCGCATCCTGAAACATCATGCGGGTATCGTCCTGAATATCCGCCAACGGCGTATTGCCCGCCAGCAATTCTCCGCCGTTCGGTGCCTCCAGCCCGGCAAGCAGCCGCAGCAGGGTGCTTTTGCCCCCGCCGCTGCGCCCGACAACCGCAACAAATTGTCCGGCAGGGACATGCAGATCCAGCGCGTTCAGGATAGTGTTATCGCCGTAGCGTTTGGTGACACCGTTAAGCAGCAGCGGTGTCCCCTGAGTTAAACGAGCCGTATTCATGCGTTTGCCTCCTTCGTGGAATAGGCCGGGTTCCAGCGCAGCCAGCTTCGCTCAAGCCACTGGGCACTGACGTCGGCGAGTTTGCCGAGCAGGGCGTAAAGAATGATGGCCACCACCACCACGTCGGTTTGCAAAAATTCGCGGGCGTTCATCGCCAGATAGCCGATCCCGGAGTTGGCCGAGATGGTCTCCGCCACAATCAGTGTCAGCCACATCAGACCGAGGGCGAAACGCACGCCGACCATAATCGATGGCAGCGCGCCCGGCAGGATCACATGGACAAACAGCGCAAAGCCGGACAATCCGTAACTGCGCGCCATCTCCAGCAGCCCACGATCGATATTACGAATGCCGTGCCAGGTGTTGATGTAAATCGGGAACAGCGTACCGAGGGCCACCAGGAAAATCTTGGCGCTCTCGTCGATGCCAAACCACAGAATCACCAGCGGGATTAATGCTAAATGCGGGACGTTACGCAGCATCTGAATTGACGTATCCAGCAAACGCTCGCCCCAGCGGGAGAGGCCGCTGATAAGCCCCAGCGTCAGGCCAATCGAGCCGCCGATTGAAAAGCCTATTAGCGCACGCCAGGAGCTGATCGCCAGATGCTGCCACAGCTCACCGCTCGAACTGAGCGACCAGAACGCCTCCACCACGCCCTCCGGAGAGGGCAGAATACGGCTCGACAACCATCCCACGGACGAGGCGATTTGCCAGACAATCACAATGCCGACGGGCAGAAACCAGGGGGCCAGACGCAGCAGCCATTTTTGGGATGGATTTGCCATACGTACCTCGTTAGCTCTGCGCGACTTTTCGCGGGATAAACTCATTCGCTACGGCTTCGCCCTGAAGCTGGAGCGCGCGCGGCTGCGGGATTTCCGGGATAGCCACATCCAGATGCGGGAACAGCAGTTCGCCGACGTTGTATGCTTCTTCCAGATGCGGATAGCCAGACAAGATAAAGCTGTCGATACCCAGATCGGCATACTCGTTGATCCGCGCCGCGACCGTAGGGCCATCGCCCACCAGCGCCGTACCCGCGCCACCGCGAACCAGGCCTACACCCGCCCACAGATTCGGGCTGATTTCGAGATTATCTTTGTTGCCTTTATGCAGGGAGGCCATCCGGTGCTGCCCTACGGAATCAGTCTTCGCAAAGGCTGCCTGCGCTTTGGCAATGGTGTCATCGTCCAGATGAGAAATCAGCCGGTCGGCGGCCTGCCAGGCTTCGGCGTTCGTTTCTCGCACGATGACGTGCAGGCGAATGCCGAAGCGCACTTTGCGCCCATGCGCGGCGGCTTTGGCGCGCACCTGCTCAATTTTCTCTTTCACCAGCTCAGGCGGCTCGCCCCAGGTCAGATAGAGATCAACCTGTTCAGCGGCCAGATCCTGCGCGACATCTGACGATCCGCCAAAGTAGAGTGGGGGACGCGGCTGTTGCACCGGCGCAAACAGCAGCTTCGCATCGCGAACGTGTATATGTTTGCCCTCGTAGGTGACGGTTTCGCCCTCCAGCAGACGGCGCCAGACGCGGGTAAATTCCGCGGAAGCCTCGTAGCGCTCCGTGTGATCGAGGAACACGCCGTCGGCGGCCAGCTCCTGCGGGTCGCTGCCGGTCACCAGGTTAAACAGGGCGCGGCCATTGGAAAGGCGATCCAGCGTCGCGGCCTGACGGGCGGCAACGGTTGGGGAGACCACGCTCGGGCGCAGGGCCACCAGGAATTTCAGGCGCTGCGTGACCGGGATCATCGAAGCGGCCACCAGCCATGCATCCTCGCAAGAGCGCCCTGTCGGGATCAGCACGCCGGTAAAACCGATTCTGTCGGCGGCCTGCGCGATTTGCTGCAGATAGCCGTAGTCCACCGGGCGCGCGCCCTCTTCGGTGCCAAGATAATGCCCATCACCGTGGGTCGGTAAAAACCAGAACAGATTCAGACTCATGATTTCGATCCTTCTTTGTCAGAGGGTTGCCAGATACGCTCGCGAATATCGATTTTTTTCGGCACGAGACGGTTCTCGTAGAACAGATCTGCGGTTTGCTGCTGCAGGACAGCGGTTTTAGCGTCGACGGGCTTAATCACCGTCGTCGGGCGATGATCCAGATAGCTGGCGATCACCGGCTCCGGCAGGCCCATGGTTTTGGCGAGCAGGGCGATGCTTTCCTGACGCTGACTCTGAGTCAGCGCATCCGCCTCGCTAAAGGTCTGCAGCACACCCTGAACAAAGACGCCGTTCTTTTCCGCATACGGGCGCGCGGCAAGATAGAACGAACCGGTCTGCTTCAGCGTTTCGCCATCTTTCAGCACCCGAACGCCGCCCTGTAATAAGGCGGCAGAGTAGTACGGGTCCCAGATCGCCCAGGCATCAACATTATTTTGCTGGAACGCCGCGCGGGCATCCGCCGGGGTTAAGTAGACTGGCTGAATATCCTTGAACGTCAGACCCGCCTGTTGAAGGGCGCGCAAGAGCAGGTTGTGGGAGCTGGAACCTTTTTGGAAGGCGACTTTGTGGCCTTTCAGATCGGCGACGGTTTTGATCGGGCTGTTTTCAGGCACCAGAATCACTTCCGCTTTCGGCTTTGGCGGCTCGACGCCGACATAAACCAGATCCGCTCCGGCAGCTTGGGCAAAAATAGGAGGGATGTCGCCGGTACTGCCCAAATCAATACTGCCGACGTTCAGCGCCTCCAGCATCTGCGGCCCGGCCGGGAACTCGATCCATGAGAATTTTGTGTCCGGATAGCGCTTCTCCAGCAACTGATGGCTTTTCGCCAGCACCATGCTGACGCTGCCTTTTTGATATCCGATACGCAGGCTTTCAGGCGCCGGTTCCGCCGCCTGTGCAAGTGCAGAAATAGCGAACAGGGCGGTCAGAAGATATTTAAACATGGGCGACTCCTTTCAGACGGCCAAAGGCGGGGGCTTGCACATCGCGGCGATGCAACGCCTGCCAGAAGGTTTCCAGCGCGCTATCAAGGCGCAGGTGCAGGTTCGGGGTAAACTGCGGTTTATGCTGGTAATCGATCACCTGAGAGTCATCGGCAAACACCCCGTGCAGGATCTCCTGGGCTTTGAGGGCATTCAGGACTGGCTTGAGGGCGTAATCCACCGCCAGCATGTGCGCAACGGTGCCGCCGGTCGCCAGCGGAAGAACCACTTTTCCCTCCAGCGCACGTTCAGGCAGAAGATCGAGCAGGGTTTTCAGCGCGCCAGAGAAAGAGGCTTTATAGATCGGTGTCGCCACGATCAGCCCGTCGGCCCCTTTAAGCTGTTCGATCAGGGCCTGTAATGCCGGGCTGTCGAAACGGGCATAAAGAAGATCTTCCGGCTCAAAGTTTTGCAAGTTCCAGTGGCACACCTCGACGTTCAGCGAGTTGAGCTGTTCGCGGGCGTATTCCAGCAGGGCGCTGGAGCGAGAAGGGAAACGCGGACTTCCGGCCAACGTGATGACGCGCATGTTTGCTCCTTATAACTATTTGTTTGCTTTTATCTAACATTCATAACAATTTTCACGAGTGTGACATTGCACGGTTATTCCACTAAATGATTTATCTGAAATTAAAATGCCGAAAATTGCATAAGAAAGAGGCAGAAAGGAAAACGATTGCGCTTTACGATGATTTTTTGCCACAGGTCAATTCCCTTTCCTGGCGCGATCGCTGATAATCCGTGTCCGGTTTGCATACCGGAATCCAGGAGAGTTCATGTACTACCCCTTCGTTCGTAAAGCCCTTTTTCAGCTCGATCCAGAGCGCGCTCATGAATTGACATTCCAGCAGTTACGCCGCATTACAGGAACGCCTCTTGAGGCGCTGGTGCGCCAGAAAGTGCAGGAAAAACCTGTCCAGTGCATGGGCCTGACGTTTAAGAACCCACTGGGTCTGGCAGCAGGTCTCGACAAAAATGGTGAGTGCATTGACGCCCTTGGCGCGATGGGGTTTGGCTCCATCGAAGTGGGCACCGTGACGCCGCGCGCGCAGGACGGGAACGACAAGCCGCGCCTGTTCCGCCTGGTTGAAGCAGAAGGTTTGATCAACCGAATGGGCTTCAATAACCACGGTGTTGATCATCTGGTAGAGAACGTTAAAAAAGCCCATTTTGACGGTGTGCTAGGAATTAATATCGGCAAAAATAAAGATACGCCGGTTGAGCAGGGTAAAGATGACTATCTGATTTGTATGGAAAAAGTCTATGCCTATGCCGGTTATATCGCGATAAATATCTCTTCGCCAAATACCCCTGGCTTGCGTACGCTGCAATATGGTGAAGCGCTGGACGATCTGTTAAGTGCGATTAAAAATAAACAGAATGAACTCCAGGCGACCCATCATAAATATGTTCCGATTGCCGTTAAGATCGCCCCGGATCTTTCTGTCGAAGAATTGATCCAGGTTGCCGACAGTTTGGTTCGCCATAATATTGATGGTGTTATTGCCACCAATACTACGCTCGATCGCTCCCTCGTGCAGGGAATGAAAAACTGCGACGAAATGGGTGGCTTAAGTGGTCGTCCGGTACAATTAAAAAGCACCGAAATTATTCGTGCCTTGTCGGCGGAATTAAAAGGTCGCTTACCGATCATCGGCGTGGGCGGGATCGACTCTGTCATCGCGGCTCGCGAGAAGATGGCGGCAGGTGCCTCACTGGTGCAAATCTATTCCGGCTTTATTTTTAAAGGCCCACAATTGATTAAAGAAATCGTTAATCATATCTAATCTTTTCTCCATATCAGACAACCAGGGCTTTATTTCCAGCCCTGGTTGTTTTATATTCCGTCTTTGTTGCTTATTTAGACATTATGGTCTTTTATTATTGATGTTATAAACGAAGCGATAATTTGGACATTTTAAGAACAGGACGTTGTGGGGAAGGAGAGGAAAATGCGAATAAAACCTGACGATAACTGGCGCTGGTATTTTTGCGAAGAGCACGATCGAATGATGCTCGATTTAGCCAATGGTATGTTATTTCGCTCTCGTTTTGCTCGCCGAATGCTGACCCCGGATGCGTTTGCACCCTCAGGCTTTTGTGTTGACGATGCAGCCCTGTTTTTCTCTTTTGAAGAGAAATGTCGCGATCTTATTCTCTCTAAAGAGCAGCGTGCCGAGCTGGTGCTGAATGCGCTGGTGGCGATTCGCTTCCTGAAACCGCAGATGCCAAAAAGCTGGCACTTTCTTGCTCACGGGCAAGCATGGTCCCCGGTCACCGGCGATGCGGCCTGCGTCAATCTCAGCGATACTTCGGAAGAGGTGAGTTTGCTGGTGGTTGAGCCGGGCGAAAACGCCGCGCTCTGTTTGCTGGCGCAACCCGGCGTGGTGATTGCCGGGCGCACAATGCAATTGGGTGATGCGATTAAAGTGATGAACGACCGGCTTAAACCGCAACTGCGTATGGATTCCTTTAGCCTCGAACAGGCTGTTTAGCGCTCTAGCTGCAACGACGTTTTCGGAATGCAGCTACAGCACAGAATCGTACCATCTTCGCTTACGGCTGATTTCTTCAGCGCCGTCACTTCGCCATCGACCAGAGTGATGCGACAGCTTCCACAGATCCCCGCACGACACGAATAGGGCACGCGGATCCCCGCTTGTTCCAGCTGTTCAAGCAGTACCTGCTGATTATTCCCCGGTAAGGTTTGTCCCTCCCACTGAAGCGTCACTTTTGTGACAGGCTGCGTTTCAGCTTCAAGCGCTTCTTCTTCCGGCCCTGGGCCGTAAACTCGGGCAGGACCTGTTGCGAGGATCTCAATCTCGTCGCCGACGCGAATCACGCCGCTGGAGCGTGGGATCAGGTTCTGACCAAAATCGACATCGCCGTTATCCTGTGCAGTGCGGAAAGACTGCAAGGTTTTCAGCGGCTCGCCGGAAGGGTGTTTTTGCCCTTTTTCCGGGCTGATAGTGGTGAAAATGCAGCGGCTGCACGGTTTCACCACATCAAAGATCACGCTGCCGATACGGATCACTTTCCAGGTATCTTCTTCCCAGGCCTGTGCGCCCGTCACGACCAGATTCGGGCGGAACTGCTCCATCTGCACGCTGGCGGAACAGCGGTTTTGCAGATCGCGCAGGGAGGCGTCATTCGTCAGCAGATAGGGAAAACCGTCGGCAAAGGAGAGGGGAACGGCTTCGAAAAGCTTCACGCGGCGCGTAAGCTCCGGGCCGACCCAGCGCAGCTGCACCGCGCGGGAGAAGAAACCGCTCAGCCAGGTGTTAATCTCTTCCGGGGCGATGCGGGCGGTAAAATGGTTACCCCACACTTCTGTCGGGGCATCAACGGGGGCAAAATCAGTAAAGCGTGCAATCACGCTTGAGCCATCCGGCGCCGTCAAATGCAGGCCGTCGTGCAGCGGAGCCGGGATAAAACGCACCATCTGTGGGAACTGGCGGGCGGTGATGAAGGTGCCGTCCGGTTCGGTAATCATAAAAATGCGATCGAAGGCAAAGCCGCTGACGTCAGCAAGCGCGTGGGTCAGGCCAATACCACGCATGGATTTGACTGGATGAATAAAAAGCCTGGATAACGTCGCCACTGTTCACGCCCTCGAACGATTTGAAAATAAGCCTTCAACTTTATGACATAGAGCGCATATTAGCTATAATGCGCAGCAATTTTCTACGAGTAATAAGTGACGATATGAATTCTCTGTTTGCCAGTACGGCCCGTGGGCTGGAAGAGCTGTTAAAAACTGAACTGGAAAGCCTTGGCGCGCTTGAGTGTCAGGTGGTTCAGGGTGGTGTCCACTTTGAGGGCGACACACGGCTTATTTACCAGAGCCTGATGTGGAGTCGCCTGGCGTCGCGCATCATGTTGCCGCTGGGTGCCTGCAAGGTCTACAGCGACCTTGATCTGTATCTCGGTGTGCAAGCGATCGACTGGACAGAGATTTTCGCCCCGGGTGCGACCTTTGCCGTGCATTTCAGCGGGCTGAACGACGAAATCCGTAACAGCCAGTACGGTGCACTGAAGGTGAAAGACGCCATCGTCGACAGCTTCACGCGTAAAAATCTTGAGCGCCCGAACGTCGATCGTGAAAATCCCGATCTGCGCATCAACGTGTGGCTCAATAAAGAGACCGCCAATATTTCTCTGGATCTCTGCGGCGAAGGCCTGCACCAGCGCGGTTACCGCGATCGCGCCGGTATTGCGCCGATCAAAGAAAACCTGGCTGCGGCCATTGTGATGCGCTCTGGCTGGCTGCCGGGCACGCCGATGATCGACCCAATGTGCGGTTCCGGCACCTTGCTGATTGAAGCGGCCATGCTGGCCACCGACCGCGCGCCAGGGTTACATCGCGGGCAGTGGGGCTTTAGCGGCTGGGCACAGCATGATGACGCCATCTGGAAAGAGGTCAAAGCCGAAGCGCAGGTCCGTGCACGTAAAGGCCTGGCTGATTACACCTCCCGTTTCTACGGCTCGGACAGCGACGCTCGCGTAATTGAACGCGCGCGCAGCAACGCCCGCCGCGCTGGTATCGGCGAACTGATCGACTTCGAGGTGAAAGACGTCTCCCAGTTAACCAACCCGCTGCCGAAAGGCCCTTACGGTACGGTGATCAGTAACCCGCCGTACGGCGAACGTCTCGATAGCGAACCGGCGCTGATTGCGCTGCACAGCCTGCTGGGTCGCACCATGAAGGATTATTTCGGCGGCTGGAATCTGTCGTTGTTTAGCGGTTCTCCAGAGCTGCTGAGCTGCCTTCAGCTCCGCGCCGAGCGTCAGTTCAAAGCCAAAAACGGCCCGCTGGACTGCGTACAGAAAAACTACCATCTGACCGAGAAAGATGGCGACAGCAAGCCATCGACGGTGGCAGAAGACTACGCTAACCGTCTGCGTAAGAATCTGAAGAAATTCGAAAAATGGGCGAAACAGGAAGGCATTGAATGCTATCGCATTTACGATGCCGATCTGCCGGAATATAACGTTGCGGTTGACCGCTATGCGGACTGGGTCGTGGTGCAGGAATACGCTGCGCCGAAAACCATTGATGCCCAAAAAGCGCGCCAGCGTTTGCTGGACATCATCGCGGCGACAATTGGCGTGATGGGCATTGCGCCGAACAAACTGGTCCTGAAGACCCGTGAGCGTCAGAAAGGGACCAATCAGTATCAGAAAATGGGCGATAAGGGCGACTTTATCGAGGTGGGCGAATACAATGCGCGCCTGTGGGTGAACCTGACAGACTATCTCGACACCGGTCTGTTCCTCGATCACCGTATTGCGCGTCGTATGCTGGGCCAGATGAGCAAAGGGAAGGACTTCCTGAACCTGTTCGCTTATACCGGCAGCGCCAGCGTTCATGCGGGCCTGGGCGGTGCGCGTAGCACCACCACGGTAGACATGTCGCGTACCTATCTGGAGTGGGCTGAGCGCAACCTGCGTCTCAACGGCCTGACCGGTCGTCAGCATCGTCTGCTGCAGGCCGACGTACTGGGCTGGCTGCGCGATACGGATGAACAGTTCGATCTGATCTTCATCGATCCGCCGACCTTCTCCAACTCCAAGCGTATGGAAGACACCTTCGACGTTCAGCGCGATCACCTGCGTCTGATGACCGACCTGAAACGTTTGCTGCGTAAAGGCGGCACCATTATGTTCTCGAACAACAAACGCGGCTTCCGCATGGACAATGACGGGCTGGAAAAACTGGGGCTGAAAGCACAAGAAATCAGTCAAAAAACGCTGTCTCAGGACTTCGCCCGTAACCGTCAAATTCACAACTGCTGGTTGATTACCGCAGTCTGAAAGGAAATTTAAATGTCATTAATTAGCATGCACGGCGCATGGCTGTCCTTCAGCGATGCGCCACTTCTCGACGATACAGAACTGCACATCGAAGACAACGAACGCGTCTGTCTGGTGGGCCGTAACGGCGCGGGTAAATCCACGCTGATGAAGATCCTCAACCGTGAGCAGGGTCTGGACGATGGACGTATCGTTTATGAGCAGGATCTGATCGTTTCTCGTCTGCAACAGGATCCGCCGCGCAACGTCGCAGGCAGCGTCTATGATTTTGTCGCCGAAGGGATCTCCGAGCAGGCCGAATACCTGAAGGGGTATCACGATATTTCGCATCTGGTGATGACCGATCCGAGCGAAAAAAACCTCAACGAGATGGCGCGCCTGCAGGATTTGCTGGATCACCACGGCCTGTGGCAGCTGGAAGACCGCATCAATGAAGTGCTTGAGCAGCTTGGCCTTGAAGCCGATATGGCGCTGGCTTCTCTGTCTGGTGGCTGGCTGCGTAAAGCGGCGCTGGGCCGCGCACTGGTCTGCGGGCCAAAAGTGCTGCTGCTCGATGAACCGACGAACCACCTGGATATCGAGACCATCGACTGGCTGGAAGGGTTCCTGAAAACCTTCAATGGCACCATTATCTTTATCTCGCACGACCGCTCGTTTATCCGCAATATGGCCACCCGTATTGTCGATCTCGATCGCGGCAAGCTGGTCACGTATCCGGGCGATTACGACACTTATCTGCTGGAAAAAGAAGAAAACCTGCGCGTTGAAGAGCTGCAAAACGCCGAGTTTGACCGCAAACTGGCGCAGGAAGAGGTGTGGATCCGTCAGGGCATCAAAGCGCGTCGTACGCGTAACGAAGGCCGCGTGCGTGCCCTGAAAGCGATGCGTAACGAACGCAGTCAGCGCCGTGAAGTGATGGGCAGCGCGAAGATGCAGGTCGAAGAGGCCTCTCGCTCAGGCAAAATTGTCTTCGAAATGGAAAACGTGAACTACCAGGTCGACGGCAAAGTGCTGGTGACTGATTTCTCCGCGCAGGTTCAACGCGGCGATAAAATTGCGCTGATCGGCCCGAACGGCTGCGGTAAATCCACACTGTTGAAATTGATGCTGGGCCAGCTACAGGCTGACAGCGGCCGCGTTCACTGCGGGACTAAACTGGAAGTGGCCTATTTCGATCAGCACCGTACTGAGCTTGATCCTGAAAGAACGGTGATGGATAACCTGGCAGAGGGCAAGCAAGAGGTGATGGTTAACGGTAAACCGCGCCATGTGCTGGGCTATCTGCAGGACTTCCTGTTCCATCCAAAACGCGCCATGACGCCTGTTCGCGCGCTCTCCGGCGGGGAACGTAACCGACTTCTGCTGGCGCGTTTGTTCCTGAAACCCAGCAACCTGTTGATTCTCGATGAACCGACGAACGATCTGGATGTCGAAACCCTGGAACTGCTCGAAGAGCTGATCGACGGCTATCAGGGCACCGTGATGCTGGTGAGCCACGACCGTCAGTTTGTAGACAACACCGTCACCGAATGCTGGATTTTTGAAGGCGAAGGTCGTATTGGTCAGTATGTGGGCGGTTATCAGGACGCGCGTGGGCAACAGGCGCAATCCTTAGCGCATAAACAGTCCAAATCTAAAACGGGATCGCAACCGCCTGTCGCAAAAGCAGAAACTGTCAAAAAGCCGACGGTTAAAATGAGCTATAACCTGCAGCGCGAGCTGGAAGGATTGCCGCAGCGTCTTGAAGAGCTGGAAACGCAACTGGAAGCATTACAGGCTCAAGTTGCTGATGCATCCTTCTTTAGCCAGCCACACGACTATACTCAGAAAATATTGGCAGAGCTTTCCCAGGCCGAAAAGGCGCTGGAAGAGGCATTTGAGCGCTGGGAGTACCTTGAGGCACTCAAAAACGGCGCATAAACAGGGATACCCGATGTGTGATCAGCACCATGCCGACCGGCATATTTTATGCTCGCAATGCGATATGCTCGTGGCGCTGCCTGAGATGGGTCACGGACATAAGGCGGCATGCCCCCGTTGTGGGGCAACGCTGACGACAGAGTGGGACGCGCCAAGGCAGCGTCCCACTGCTTATGCGCTTGCGGCACTGTTTATGCTGCTGCTCTCGAATCTTTTTCCGTTCATCTATATGAAAGTCGGCGGGATGACCAGCGAAGTCAATTTGCTGGAGATCCCAGGCGTCATGTTCTCGGAAGATTACGCCAGCCTTGGCACTTTCTTTCTTCTCTTTGTGCAAATCGTTCCGGCGTTTTGCCTGGTCGTGATTTTACTGCTGGTAAACCGCGTCCGGATGCCCATTAAAGTCAAAATCCTGCTTGCCCGGATTCTTTTCCAGCTGAAAAGCTGGGGGATGGCGGAGATTTTCCTCGCGGGGATTTTGGTCAGTTTTGTGAAGCTGATGGCCTATGGCGATGTCGGCATCGGCAGCAGTTTTGTTCCCTGGTGTCTGTACTGCATGCTACAGCTGCGCGCTTTCCAGTGCGTCGACCGTCGCTGGGCCTGGGATGATATTGCGCCTGCGCCAACGCTAAACCAGACCGTTAAAGTGGGCGTGCCCGGAATTCGCCAGGGATTACGCTCCTGTACGTGCTGCACCGCCATTCTGCCTGCTGATGTGGAAGAGTGCCCGCGTTGTGGCACCAAGGGGCATGTGCGGCGCAAAAACAGTCTGCAATGGACGATGGCCTTACTGGTCACCTCCATCATGCTTTATCTGCCGGCCAACATTTTACCCATTATGATCACGGATCTGCTGGGAGATAAAATGCCTTCGACGATCCTGGCCGGGGTAGTGTTGCTGTGGGGCGAGGGATCTTATCCGGTGGCGATGGTGATTTTCATTGCCAGTATTATGGTTCCCACCTTAAAGATGATCGCGATTGCCTGGCTGTGCTGGGATGCCAAAGGCCATGGAAAGCGCGACAGCGAACGCATGCATCTGATTTATGAAGTCGTCGAATTTGTTGGCCGCTGGTCAATGATCGACGTGTTTGTGATTGCCGTTCTCTCCGCGCTGGTGCGCATGGGTGGACTGATGAGTATTTATCCCGCTATGGGCGCGCTGATGTTTGCGTTGGTCGTTGTCATGACGATGTTTGCGGCCCTGACTTTCGACCCGCGTTTATCCTGGGATCGTGAGCCAGAGTCAAGCCATGAGGAAGAGTGAAAGCATGGAAAATAAGAGTGGAGAGGCGAAAGTGCAGAAGGTCAAGAACTGGTCGCCGGTGTGGATCTTCCCCATCGTCACAGCGCTGATCGGAGCCTGGATCCTGTTTTATCATTACAGCCATCAAGGGCCGGAAGTGACGCTGATCACGACTAACGCCGAAGGCATTGAAGGGGGCAAAACCACCATCAAGAGCCGCAGCGTTGACGTGGGTGTCGTTGAGAGTGCGACGCTGACTGACGATCTCACGCACGTTGAAATCAAAGCGCGCCTTCATTCCGGCATGGAGAAGCTGCTGCATGGCGATTCCGTCTTCTGGGTGGTCAAACCGCAGGTAGGACGCGAAGGGATCAGCGGCCTGGGTACGCTGCTTTCCGGGGCTTACATTGAGCTTCAGCCCGGCGCGAAGGGCAGCCAGCCTGGACATTATCAACTGCTGGATGCACCGCCGCTTGCGCCGCCAGACGCGAAAGGTATCCGGGTGACCCTCGACAGCAAGAAAGCGGGGCAGCTCAGCCCTGGCGATCCGGTGCTGTTCCGTGGTTACCGCGTGGGCTCGGTGGAAACCAGTACCTTCGATGCGCAAAAACGCACTATCAGCTATCAGCTGTTTATCAATGCGCCAAACGACCGTCTGGTGACCAGCAACGTACGCTTCTGGAAAGACAGCGGTATCGCGGTGGATCTGACGTCGGCGGGGATGCGCGTAGAGATGGGTTCTCTGACCACGCTGTTTGGCGGCGGGGTGAGTTTTGACGTGCCTGAGGGGATGGATCTGGGGCAGCCGGTCGCACCTAAAACCGCGTTCAGACTGTTTGACGATCAGAAAAGCATTCAGGATGCGCTCTATACCGATCATGTCGACTATCTGATGTTCTTCAAGGACTCTGTTCGCGGCCTGCAGCCAGGTGCCCCGGTGGAATTCCGTGGTATCCGCCTGGGTACAGTAGGTCAGGTGCCGTACTTTGTGCCGGGTCTGAATCAGGTGCTGGATGACGACTATCGTATCCCGGTGTTGATCCGCATTGAACCAGAACGGTTACTGGCCCAGATTGGTCAGAACCAGGACATCGGCACGCATATTAATCAGCTGTTGAGTCGCGGGTTACGTGGCTCGCTGAAAACCGGCAACCTGGTGACGGGCGCCCTGTATGTGGATATGGACTTCTATCCGAAAGCGCCAGCGATTACCGGTGCGCGTGAATTCGGTGGTTATACCATTATCCCAACCGTCAGCAGCGGTCTGGCGCAGATCCAGCAGCGCCTGATGGAGACTCTGGATAAGATTAACAACCTGCCGTTGAATCCGATGCTTGAGCAAGCGACCAACAGCCTGACGGAAAGCCAGGCCACGATGCGTCGTCTGCAAACCACACTGGATAACATCAACAAAATTACGGCTAACCAGTCGATGCAGCAGCTTCCGCAGGATATGCAGAAAACGCTGCGTGAGCTTAACCGCAGTATGCAAGGCTTCCAGCCAGGTTCGGCGGCGTATAACAAGATGGTGGCGGATATGCAGCGCCTGGATCAGGTCCTGCGCGAACTGCAGCCGGTTCTGAAAACGCTGAATGAGAAGAGCAACGCGCTGGTATTTGAAGCGAAGG
Source organism: Lelliottia sp. WB101 (assembly GCF_003051885.1). NCBI lineage: Bacteria > Pseudomonadati > Pseudomonadota > Gammaproteobacteria > Enterobacterales > Enterobacteriaceae > Lelliottia > Lelliottia sp. WB101. The sequence continues at coordinate 3,894,580 of NZ_CP028520.1, read as the reverse complement.
ACAAAAAAGATCCTGAGCCGAAGAGGGCAAAATAATGAAAAAATGGCTATTAATCGTCGGAGCACTGGTTTTAACGGCCTGTAGTTCAGGAAGCGATACCAAGAGTTACTACCAGTTGCCGATGGGGGCTCAGACGGGCGGGCAAAGCAGCGCCAGCCAGGGACATCGCCTGCTGTGGGTTGAGCAGGTCACGATCCCCGATTCCCTCGCCGGCAACGGTGTGGTGTATCAGACCAGCGACGTGCAGTATGTGATTGCGAATAACAATCTGTGGGCCAGCCCGCTGGATCAACAGCTGCGCAATACGCTGGTGGCGAACCTGAGCAGCCAGTTGCCCGGATGGGTTGTTGCCTCACAGCCTTTGGGCAGCGACCAGGATACCCTCAACGTCAATGTGACGGGTTTCCATGGACGCTACGATGGCAGAGTGGTGATCAGCGGTGAGTGGCTGCTAAACCATCAGGGGCAGCTGATTAAGCGCCCGTTCCATCTTGAGCTGAAACAGCAGGAGGATGGTTACGACGCTATGGTGAAAGCCCTGGCCCAGGGCTGGGCACAGGAATCTGCCAGCATCGCCCAGGAGATTTCTCGCCTGCCATAAGCAAAATTCATGATGTTAAGCCGCCATCCGCGTTTCGCTGATGGCGGCTTTTTTTTCGGTTTTTGTTCAGGCTGTTACTTGTTCCAGCTCACAATTTTTGTACAAATGATCTTCTGTGTAGCTCACAAATATGACACTGGCGTGAATTTTGCGCATTGACGCATGGCGTGATTCGGGTTATTCGTTATCTGTGTTTGCACGTTTTGCATACACTGTTTTCTTTCCACCAGACCAAAGAATGAGGGAAACGAGGCATGAAGAGACAGAAACGAGATCGCCTGGAAAGGGCTCATCAACGTGGTTATCAGGCTGGCATCGCTGGACGCTCAAAAGAAATGTGTCCTTATCAGACGATAAATCAAAGGTCACAATGGCTGGGAGGCTGGCGAGAAGCCATCGGAGACAGGGTACTTCTTGCTTGATAACGTCTCTTTAAAAACAGAAACCTCCGCCATGCGGAGGTTTCGCCTTAGTTGCTCAAGCACTACTTAAGCAAAATCAGAACGCAGAAGTGTCCTGGAACAGACCGACTTTCAGGTCACTGGCGGTATAGATCACACGGCCATCAACCAGCACTTCACCGTCTGCCAGACCCATCACCAGACGACGGTTCACGATGCGTTTGAAGTGAATACGGTAGGTAACTTTCTTCGCGGAAGGCAGAACCTGACCGGTGAATTTCACTTCACCCACGCCCAGCGCGCGACCTTTACCTTCGCCGCCCAGCCATCCGAGATAGAAGCCAACCAGCTGCCACATCGCATCCAGGCCTAAACAGCCAGGCATTACCGGATCGCCGATAAAGTGGCAACCGAAGAACCACAGGTCTGGATTGATATCGAGTTCCGCTTCCACGTAACCCTTGTCAAAGTTGCCGCCGGTTTCGGTCATTTTCACGACACGGTCCATCATCAGCATGCTAGGTGCCGGTAACTGCGGGCCTTTAGCGCCGAACAGTTCACCACGACCAGAGGCAAGAAGATCTTCTTTTGTATAGGATTCGCGTTTATCTACCATGTTCTCAGTAAGCCTTATTTTAGTGAAGCACGCAGGATAGCTAACACGTGTACGCTGAACAAGTCCGATCAGTTCGGGCTAAACCAGCTTAACCAGCGTAACGGCCATGGATAACGATGACGAGCATCCTGTTGCATCGCCTGCGCGATACGCTCCTGGATAGTTTGCATCAGCGTTGTTTGCACTTCGCCATCCCAGACCTGATTTGTCAGTAAGGGTAGCGCATCCGTGACATCGTCGATGGCCCAGATACTGAATTGCTCTGCATACACCGCATCCAATACCGCCTGGCTCAGGCTCAGATGGCGTGCGTTTGGCGCAGGAATAATCACGCCCTGTTTGCCACTCAATCCACGCTGCTGGCATATAGAGAAGAAGCCTTCGATTTTCTCATTCAGACCGCCAACCGGCTGAGCGCGACCAAACTGATCGACAGAGCCGGTGATAGCAATGCTCTGGTTAACCGGCACATCCGCAAGCGCACTGATAACAGCACAAAGCTCGGCCATAGACGCGCTGTCGCCGTCCACTTCACTGTAAGACTGCTCAAAGGTCAGTGAGGCGGAGAAGGGCAGCTGTTGCTCCAGCTGAAGCTGTGACATCAGGAAGGCCTGCATAATCATCATGCCTTTAGCATGAATGTTGCCGCCCAGCTCGGCTTTGCGCTCAACGTCAGTAAATTCGCCGTCGCCAATGTGGATGACGCAGCTGATACGTGAAGGTTCGCCAAAGGCACGCGGATGACCAGGGAACTCAATGACGGACAGGGCGTTGATTTGCCCCACACGCTCGCCTTCGGTTTCCACGAGGATCTGTTCCAGCAGGATTTCATCCTGCATACGATCCGCGAGATATCCTTCCCGCCATTCGCGCTGTGCCAGCATCTGGGCGAACTGCTCACCGGTAAAAGTACCCGGCCCGCTAATGACACCTGTTTCGCGCAGTTGCTTGCTGATCCACAGCGGACAGAGTGGCAGAGTTTCCTGATCGCCCGTGTCACGTGCAGCTTCACGAATAAGACCTGTCCAGGCATCTGCGGCAGGGATCGGAAGAGCATAACGTGCCGCGACGGCCAGCACCCATTGGCACCATTGCGTCACGTCGTCTGCATCGGCGATCTGGATGTTATCTTCAAATTCGGTGTATACGGCCTGATCGGCAAGTTCCGGTTCCATCTCCTGGAAATCCGCCAGAGACTCACGATCGCCTGTCAAAATCACTTTCAGTGACAGAGGCATCGATGGAATAGCGACAGGCAGCGGGCGGGACTCATCATAGGCAATCCAGTCGAAACGCTGATGCGCCACAATGTTCTTCAGACGCATCCACAGCAGCGGCTGTGCAAGCAGCGTTCGCAGAGAGATGATCAGGACACCGCCATTGGCTTTGTGCACCAGTCCCGGCTGGATACTGAGCTGACCGTTAAAGTGACGAAGACAGCCAAACAATTGCTCCGCTTCGGCCCACTCGGCGGTAATGACCTCGCCGGTAGCGGCAAAATTATTATCAGCCTGCGTGGCGGGTTCGAAAGTGACATCACTTCCCACGATACGATATTGTCCGCCAAAAACGGTGTCCGTTTCTGGTTGCAATTGACGCACGGCATCGGCCATCAGAGCCAGGTATTCAGCTTCTTCTGGCGCCTTCAGTAACATGAAGGGGGAGGTTGTCCATGGGCTTAACGTCTGTTCAAGCGCGTAATGTAAACGCGGTTGCGTATCGCTAAGGATGAAGTCGTGTTCTTTTGCGAGGTCTGGCTGTGCAAACAGTTCCTGATAGCTCTCAGTATCAGGAACCAGGTCACGCCATGCTAGTTTCGTAATGGTCAAAGTTGATGTTTTTTAGTTAGATGTAAAACGGTGGATTATACCGCAAGCCTTGACCCATTCCCACGTGGTATTAGGGATTTCAGGCGGGGAATGCGCGGTAAGGGGTCACTGGATATGATTTCTTTTCAGCAGATTGCCAAAAAACTGATATTCTGAACATAGTTACGAGGTAACACTGAGATCGCGATGAAATATCAACAACTGGAAAATCTCGAAAGCGGCTGGAAATGGAAGTATCTGGTCAAAAAGCATCGAGAAGGCGAGCTGATCACCTGCTACATCGAAGCCAGTGCTGCAAAAGAAGCGGTAGATTTATTGCTGACCCTCGAAAATGAGCCGGTGCAGGTCAACGGCTGGATCGAGAAACACATCAATCCTGCTCTGCTAAACCGCATGAAGCAGACCATTCGTGCGCGCCGCAAACGCCATTTCAACGCGGAGCATCAGCATACCCGTAAGAAGTCTATCGACCTGGAGTTTATGGTCTGGCAGCGATTAGCGGGGCTTGCTCAACGGCGCGGGAAAACCTTATCGGAAACGATCGTGCAGCTCATTGAAGATGCGGAGCATAAAGAGAAATACGCGAGCCAGATGTCTACGCTTAAAAATGACCTTCAGGCGATGCTGGGTAAAAAATAGTTTCTCATTTTCTTCAGCCAATAAAAAACCCCGCATAGCGGGGTTTTTTTATAAGACGATAACTTATGCCGCAGGCTGAGTTACAACGTCTTTGATACCTTTAACTTCGATCTCAACGCGACGATCTGGTGCCAGGCAGTCGATCAGTGCAGCGCGAGCTTTCACGTTGTCACAGGTATTGCCAGTCACTGGGTTAGATTCGCCCATACCACGTGGGGAGATCTTGTTAGCTGGGATACCTTTAGATACCAGGTAATCAACTACAGACTGAGCACGTTTCTCGGACAGGTTCTGGTTGTATGCGTCAGAACCGATACGGTCGGTGAAGCCCAGAACAACTACAGAACCATCTTTAGGGTCGAGGTTGCTCAGCTGGGTGTACAGCTGATCCAGTGCCTGCTGACCTTCTGGTTTCAGAGTTGCTTTGTTGAAGTTGAACAGAACGTCAGACTTCAGAGTGAAGTGCTTGGTCTGTACTTCTGGAGCTGGAGCCGGAGCTGGAGCAACGATCGGAGCTGCATCTTCCTGCTGGCCGAAACGGTAGGAAACACCTACGCTCAGCATGCCGTTGTCAGGACGAACGCCAACGGTGTTACCGTCGCCGATGTTGTTAACCCACTGGTATTCCAGACGGGTAGCGATGTCACGGGTCATTGCCCACTCTACGCCACCAGCGAATACTGGAGAAACACCAGTGTCGTGGTCGTCGCCAGAACGGCTGTTGCTGGAGTCAGCGCGCCATACCATGCCGCCCAGACGAGTATAAACGTCCAGATCGTCAGTCACTGGGTAACCCAGTTTAGCGGTCAGCTGTACGCCTTGAGCTTTGAATGCGCCGTTAACGGTGTCGCCTTTGTATGGCATACGACCTAACCAGTCGTAACCCATTTCAAAGCCAACATACGGGTTAACCTGATAGCCACCAAACGCACCTGCACCGAGCTGGCTTTCGTGAGTTGGGCCATCGTTGTTCAGGGAGCTGTTGTACCAGCCAGTGTCGTGGAACTGAGACCAGCCCAGTTTGCCACCTGCATACCAGGTATTATCTTTCGGAGCGGCCTGCGCTACGGTAGCGAAGCCAGCCAGTGCCACTGCAATCGCGATAGCTGTCTTTTTCATTTTTTGCGCCTCGTTATCATCCAAAAATCGCCATGAAGATCTCGTCGAGAAATCACGGTTAAATCCTTCACCGGGGGGCGAGCTCAAACTAGTAACTCTACCGATATCTTCGGCTTAGACCGAGCACCCCTGGCGATGTAAAGTCTACAACGTAGTTGAAAACTTACAAGTGTGAACTCTGTCAGGCATATGAAAAAAAAAGTTCCGTATACAAAATATTTAACATTTTTTGCGAGTATTTTATGCAGTAAAATTAACGGAAACCGCGCCAGACAAGCGTTGACGAAGTTTTTAGTCAGGGAACTATTTGCACTTACGACTGTCAAAAAAAGTTCCAGGAATACTCTTAAATTTACTCAATGATACAAATTAGAGTGAATTTTTAGCCCGGACAGGTGTCCTCTGCCGAGAGAATCAAGACGAATTGGGCGCATAATGAACCCGATCGCATCACCTTCTTCAGCAGCTTCAGCCAGACGAAAATGCTCTTCCTCCGTCAATTCCTCTGACAACCAACCGATTACCACACTGTAATTTCCGGTGCGCAAAGCGCGAACCATCGAATCAACCGTATGACATGGCGAAACCAGGCTGCTCTGCATCATTTTGGTGAGCGGCAGACCCGCCGACTGCACCCATTCGCGGCTCAATTTCTGCTGCGGGGTTAACCACAGCTGCCAGCGTGACTGCTGACCAAGTTGTTGTAAAAGCGGCAATAAAAGCAGCTGCGTCATCAAGGGCTGGTCTTCGCGATATACGATTTCACTGATCAAACCGGTAGAAACACGCCCGGAGGTTTTCTGCGCGCCATTACCCGCGGAAGAAGAAAAAGAGGTTAAGCGATTTGCATAGTCTGAAGTGTGCATAATCATTCCAGCCCTGTAGTTACTGTATGAATATACAGTAACCCCTGTACGTCTAAAGATCAACCTCATTTTCGGAAAGCGTCTCGCAAAATTGGTTCGATATTGGCGTGTCCTGCAAAATAATCTTGCCGAGTGACAATAAGTTTTCTATTTTCCTGCTAACGGATCCGGTAGTAAGAAAAACACATCGTTAATGTTTGATTTATATGGTGAATATCATGAAAAAGATATCTTATGAACGGATCTATAAGTCCCAGGAATACCTCTCTCCGTTGGGTGAAATCCATCATCGTGCCCTTTTCGGTGGGTATACCCTGGCGGTGAATGAAGCCGTGTTTGCGATGGTCTCTGATGGCGAGCTTTACCTGCGTGCCTGTGAACAAAGCGCTCAGTACTGTGTAAAACAGTCCTCTTCATTTTTAACCCTGTTGAAACGGGGTAGGCCTGTACTGCTGAACTATTACCGGGTGGATGACGGGCTATGGCAGGACAGGGAAAGGTTATTGCAACTTTCCAGTTTTGCACTTGAAGCCGCCCGTCAGGAGCGCTCTCTACGGCATCAGAGGCGGCGACTCAAAGATTTGCCCAACCTGACGTTTCAGATTGAAGTGCTTCTCTGCGAAGCTGGCGTCACCAGCGAAACCATGCTGAGGGCGCTAGGGGCAGAGGAGTGCTGGCTGAAAATCAGGGCCAGAAATAAGAACCTGGGGATCAGAGTGTTGTTTGCGCTCGCAGGGGCAATAGAAGGAACGCATGAAGCTGCGCTCCCGACGGTCAGACGCCGGGAGCTAACGGAGTGGTTTAATGCGCTTCCTGTACTGCCGGATAATCATTCCGATAGGTAGCAATCTGCTGCTGCAACCGGCAGATTTCGGGCAGAAGTGCAATGAGCAGACCGATTTGTTGGAGTATGAGTGGCGCCTTGTTATCCGTACCAGGATCGCAATGCGCAATGCGCTGGCTCAGTTCGTCTATGGCACTCTGCACGCGCGGTTCGTCTGCGGGACGATGATGGAGAGCATCGTCAACGTAGCATACCGCGTCATCCAACAGAGCGAGGATGTTCGGATCGGTTAGCTGCTCACGATGCGCGCCCAACGTTGAAATGTAACTGGTGAAGGTGTGGTTCAGACACAGCAGACGAAAGGCGACTTCCCGGATTTCTGCGGTAGCACGCGGCTCCGTTGACATGTTTGACACCACCGACGCCAGTTCTGCATCGCGGTTATGGGCATCCCGTCGGGCAATGCGATACGCCAGACGGTTATCGCGGCCCTGATGATATTGCTCAAGGATCGCATCCAGATAGCGACAGTTCGCATTCATGGCGAGATCCAGGGCGCGTGGCAGATTGCGAAAACGCCAGTCCGGCCAGATAAAACTGACCGCGGCCCAGGCAATCGCGCAGCCTATCAACGTATCGATCACGCGTGGCAGGGCGACTTCGAACCCTTCGCCCAGCAGGTTAAAGCACAGCAGCACCAGCAGGGTAATAAACATGGTGGCATGGGCATACTGAACATTACGGAAGGCGAAGAACAGCACGCCCGTAATGACTATCAGGATCAGTTGCCCTTCAACGGAAGGAACAAAGTACAGCACCGGCAGGCCGATTGCGACGCCGACCAGCGTGCCGATCACGCGTAGCGCCAGTCGATGGCGGGTGGCGTTATAGTTCGGCTGGCAAACAAACAGACTGGTGAGCAAAATCCAGTAGCCGTGATGCAGGCCGGTTATCTGGATAAAGGCGTAACCGACGCACAGCACAGCAGACATTCTCACGGCATGGCGGAACAGCGCCGATTCCGGCGTGAAGTTGCGGCTTAACCGCAGCCACATGTCCGCGAAGCCGTGCGGACTGTCATCGGCAAGCTGATTTTCGACCTCACTACCCGGCACTGACAGCGCCTGTTCAGACTGAATAGTCGCTAGCTGCGCATCGATGGCGCGTAAATTGCTGAGCAAGAACCCCAGCGCTTTCATCTGTTCTGGCGATGTGCCGCTGGCCTGCACCCGATCGAGCGCCGCATCAAGATGGCTGAACGCACGCTCGAAGCGAGGGTCATGCTGGTAGGGGGTTCGCAGCAGAATCGATCGCGCAAGTTGCTGGCAGGCCTGAGACTGCATCGACAGCATCCGCTGGAAGCGGAACATCACGTCGCTATAGCGAAACTTCTCGCGCAGCGCGGCGTACTGGATATGCGATGAGCTGGCGCGCTCATGTATATCCTGGGCGACGAAGTAGTAATGCAGCGTTTGCCGCGTGCCGCGCTGGCCGCGATCGCCACGAAGACGCGTCAGCAGAGAGGCTTTGGTTTGATTCAGCGTGGTAACCAGTTGGCCGTTAGCCAGCGCCAAATCGTAAAGCGGCGCCTTGCTCTCTTCTTCAATGTCGGGATCGAAAAGCCTGGATTTCAGTTCCAGGTAGTGCGCCAGCTGCTCGTAGCTGCGGGCGAGATTATCCTGCAAGGGGCGAATCGGAAAGATAAGGTGACCGGTTAAGGTCAGCAGGTTATACCAGATTGCGCCCACCAGCAGCAGCAGGGGCTGCTGATACCACTGGTCGTAAAGGGAAACGCCCAGCATGGTATAGATCGCAATCAATAACGCGCCAAAGGCAATCGTGGCGTAGCGCTGCCCCAGCCCGCCCAGCAAAATAAAACCGCTGGTCGAGATCATCAGCCCAAGGGCAAAAAGCCAGGGCCACGGGAAGAGCAGTTCTACAGACGCGGAGGCGATGAAAAAGCAGATCAGCGTAATCACCAGGTTACGCAGCCGCCCGGCCAGACGATCGTCCAGATCCGCCAGTGCTCCGGCTACCACTCCCAGAGTGAGAGGGATCGTGAGCTTAATCTCACCCAGCCACCACGGCACGGCAGCCGCACCGCAAAGCGCGATAAAAATCCTGACGTTATAGAGCCAGGCACTGTTCCATGTGTATCTGCGAAGCAAAGGGCTTAGCATAAAGGCGGCGTATCCTTATTTACTGAAAACGACGACGGGCATTGGCTTCACGTGCGGCCCGGGCGACTTCCACGGGAACCACGCGGCGACCGACGGGCCAGAGCGCAATCGCGGCAATCTTGAAGTTGGCGATACCGACCGGGATACCAATAATCGTAATACACTGGGTAATCCCGACCGCGATGTGCATCAGGCACAACCACCAGCCAAAGAAGATCAGCCATAAAATATTAAGCAACGTGCCGCCGGTATTCATCAGCACACTTTTGCTGTCCGGGTTGAGTTCATCAACGTGAACCGCTTCATTTCCGTAGGGCACCAGGGAGAGTTTGGTGATCTCCCAGCATGAACGCGTCAGGGGAAGCGTGAAGATCAGCACGATGCTGACAAGAGTGGCGAAAAGCCAGGAAAGAGTGGTGGCAAAACCGCCAAGGACAAAATTCAAAATATTCAGAACGGTACGCATAAACCCTCACTTCCTTTCGATATGATTAAAGCCTGATGATTGTAACGTTTTTTTAGGCTGGAGCACCTGAAAACTGGCGGTTAAACTAATGAGCAAACTATCACTTCGTGGATCAGGCTGGACATGGAACTAAAAGCAACATCATTAGGCAAGCGCCTGGCGCAACATCCGTACGACAAGGTTGTCCTTCTCAACGCCGGGGTGAAAGTTTCCGGCGAACGCCACGAATATCTTATTCCATTCAATCAGTTGCTGGCCATTCACTGCAAGCGCGGCCTGGTGTGGGGCGAGCTGGAGTTCGTCCTGCCTGCCGATAAAGTCGTGCGTCTGCACGGTACGGAATGGGCTGAAACTCAGCGCTTTCATCATCATCTGAATACCCTCTGGCAGCAGTGGAGCGCAGAGATGAGCCAGGTGGCCGAGCAAGTATTGCAGCAGGTTTTGGCGGATATCGCGCAGAGTCAGGAGCAAAAAAAATGGCTGACCCGCGCCCAGACGGCGGGGATGCAGCAGCGCATTCAGCAGGCGCTGACCGCGCTGCCACTGCCTGTTTCTCGTCTTGATGAGTTTGAAAATTGCCGTGAACCGTGGCGCAAATGTAAAGCATGGCTGACGGATATCGACCGAAGCCGACTGGCGCACAACCAGGCCTGGACGGATGAGATGCTGACCCAGCACGCTGAGTTTTTCAAAAATATCGAATCGTCGCCGCTAAATCCGGCTCAGGCGCGTGCGGTGGTGAACGGAGAACACTCGCTGCTGGTACTTGCGGGCGCGGGCAGCGGTAAGACCTCTGTGCTGGTGGCGCGAGCCGGATGGTTGCTCGCACGGGGTGAAGCAACGGCGGATCAGATTTTACTCCTGGCCTTTGGCCGCAAGGCGGCGCAGGAGATGGACGAACGCATTCAGGAACGTTTGCACACGCGTGATATCAGCGCGCGAACCTTCCATGCGCTGGCGCTGTATATTATCCAGCAGGGCAGCAAAAAAGTGCCGGTTATCAGTCAGCTGGAAAACGATACCCAGGCCAGGCTGTCGCTGTTTGTCACCACCTGGCAGCAGCAATGCAGTGAGAAAAAGGCGCAGGCAAAAGGGTGGCGGCAGTGGCTGGAAGAAGAGTTGAACTGGACTGTGCCGGAAGGCAGTTTCTGGCAGGATGAGAAACTGGCGCGCCGCCTCGGTTCACGCCTCGATCGCTGGGTAAGCCTGATGCGCATGCACGGTGGCTCGCAAGCGGAGATGATTGAGAATGCGCCAGAAGAGGTGCGGGCGCTGTTTTCCAAACGCGTCAAACTGCTGGCTCCGCTTCTCAAAGCCTGGAAATCAGCGCTGAAAGAAGAGAATGCTGTGGATTTCTCGGGTCTGATTCATCAGGCGATTATCATCCTCGAAAAAGGGCGTTTCGTGAGTCCGTGGAAGCATATTCTGGTGGACGAGTTTCAGGATATCTCTCCGCAGCGTGCGGCGCTGCTGGCGGCGCTGCGCGCGCAAAATAAACACACCTCACTCTTCGCGGTGGGCGATGACTGGCAGGCAATTTACCGCTTTAGCGGTGCACAGCTGTCGCTGACCACGGCGTTCCACCACTATTTTGGCGAGGGTGACCGCAGCGATCTCGACACCACGTACCGTTTTAACTCGCGCATCGGCGAAATCGCCAACCGCTTTATTCAGCAGAACCCCCATCAGCTGGTGAAACCCCTGAACAGTCTCTCCGCCGGGGATAAAAAAGCGGTGACGCTGTTGCCGCAGGATCAGCTGGAACCCTTGCTGGATAAGATGAGTGGGTATGTCAAAGCCGAGGAGCGGATTTTGGTGCTGGCGCGTTATCACCATCTGAAACCGGCGATCCTCGAGAAAGCCGCCACGCGCTGGCCTAAGCTCACGCTCGATTTCATGACCATCCATGCCAGCAAGGGGCAACAGGCGGATTACGTGATTGTCCTTGGGCTACAGGAGGGGAGTGACGGCTTCCCGGCACCGGCTCGGGAATCGGTGATGGAGCAGGCGCTGCTGCCTGTGGTAGAGGATTTCCCGGATGCAGAAGAGCGACGTCTTCTGTATGTGGCCATCACGCGCGCACGGCATCGCGTCTGGCTGTTGTTTAACAAAGACGAACCCTCACGCTTCGTGGAGATTCTGAAGAGTATCGATGTGCCGGTGGCGAAGAAGCCTTAAGGATAAAAGCCGGGACAGGCGGAGCCGCCGCCCGGCAAACACTTACTTCAAGCGCTCAGCCAGATAGCGCGGATAATCCGGAATCAGGATCTCAATCGGCGCGTTGAACTGCGGTGACTCAATAATAAAGTCCGCAGTAGAGAGGTTAGTGGCGACCGGGATATTCCAGACGGTTGCCAGACGCAGCAAGGCCTTCACATCCGGATCGTGCGGCACCGCGTTCAGCGGGTCCCAGAAGAAAATCAGCACATCAATTTTTCCTTCCGAAATCTGCGCGCCTACCTGCTGGTCGCCGCCCATCGGGCCGCTCAGCATGGCGTTCACGTTCAAGCCGGTTTCACGTTGGATCAGATTGCCGGTGGTGCCCGTTGCCGAAAGGGTGTGCTTTTCAAGCAGGGCCTGGTGGCGCTGAACCCAGTTCAGCAGCATTTTTTTGCAGTGATCGTGCGCGACCAGAGCAATGTGTTTGCGCTCTGGCAGGGTACGTGTCGTCAGTTCCATAATCTCTTTCCGTCAGGTTCAGGTTAACTGGCTACACGATGACGGGAACCGCCTGAGGCTGCAAGAGAAAGGGCAAAAAAATGCGGCTTAAGACGAAGGTTGTTGCTTTGCCCACTGTAAAAATCGCGTGCGGGTGTCGGGATCGGCCTGCTGGAACCAGAATTTGAGGCGCTGCTCGGTAAGCGTCTGCGACTGCGGCGGAATCACGTCCAGCTCCGAAACACCGGACAGCAGCGTGCTGTCATCCGCCATCATGGTTGCAAATTTCGGCAACGACGCCGTTTTTCCCGCTTTGTTATAGCGCTCCGTATCCGCTTCGTAATCCAGCCCCTTCGGCGTTTTAGTGAGGGCCAGAATATCCAGTTTCACCGGAATGGGCATCGCATCGCCATCGAGCAATTCCAGTTTCGGTGCGGCCTCAAAGGCGTCGGACTCTTTTTCCGTTTCCAGCCGCGGTAGATTAAAATTAACCTGACTGATCTTCTGCGTGTTGAAGCTCACCACCAGCGGCGGGGAGATATAGAGACGTTGTTCATGGTTGGAGAGGCGAATGTTTTTTTCGACGCGAAAGACGATCTGGTGCGGCCCGTTATCCAGCTCAATACTGTCGGCACCGCGCAGGAGCGAGCTGGACACTTTTTTACCGTCCAGCACCAGCAGATCGATGTCGGTAGATAATCGCAGCGTCGTGGCATATACGCAGACCGGCATCAATAATGCAATCACAGCAGAGGCAATGCCGGTCTTCATAGGATGCTCCTGTCGAAAAGTCTTTCGTAGTAATAATGTATCTAAATTTTTCGATAAACACGTTTACTAACATATAGACATATTCCCGGGTTTTGCCCTCATACAGATGTATGGGATGAATGGTTGCCTGATGTGCTTTGACGTACACTTAAAAAAAAGCCAGGAGAAACATTATGAAAGAGAACGATATTGTCGGCATTCTGACCTCGACCCATACCATTGCGCTGGTGGGCGCCAGTGATAAACCCGATCGCCCGAGCTATCGGGTGATGAAATATCTTCTCGACCAGGGCTATCACGTCATCCCTGTTTCACCAAAAGTCGCGGGTAAAACTCTGCTGGGGCAGCAGGGGTACGCCACCCTTGCGGATGTGCCTGAAAAGGTGGACATGGTGGATGTGTTCCGTAACTCCGAGGCGGCCTGGGGTGTGGCGCAAGAGGCGATTGCCATTGGCGCGAAAACCCTATGGATGCAGCTGGGCGTAATTAACGAACAGGCGGCCGTGCTGGCGCGCGATGCGGGATTAAACGTGGTGATGGATCGCTGCCCGGCGATTGATATTCCGCGTCTGGGTCTGGCGAAGTAATAAAAAAAGCCCGAGCGATTCGGGCTTTTTTCAGATTAGTTCCGCAGGCGCGGGGCCTGGAGCTGTTTGCGGATGGTCTGGGCCAGTTCATCCATTGAAGGCTGCTCCGGATGTTCCTTTTGCAGCTCACTGCTTAACTGCGCTTCGGCGAGATAAGTGTGAACCGGCTGGCCATCGTCGTCTTCCATAACCACATGGTACCAGGGCGCGGCGCGAAGCTCGGCGTTTACCGCCAGCTCATCCGCTGACGGTTCATCAAGGGAGTATTCCGGGTCAATATCCACCACCACACCCAGATACCCTAACAGGGAGTGGCGCACCTGCTGGCCGATACCGTATTTGCTGGCAATCATAGTCACCTCCCGGGAAATGTTACTTACATCAGATGTATGGGCAACATTCCACTTTTCAAGCTACATGACGCGACAGGCAAACCCTTTGAGATACAGCCCTTCCGGGTAGGTAGCGATCACCGGATGATCGGCCGCCTGACGGAACTGCTCTATAAATTGTACATCACGGCCCGCATCTACAGCGGCATCTGCGATCAGTTTCTGAAATAAATCGGTGGTCATCAGGCCTGAGCAGGAGAAGGTCAGCAAAATGCCGCCTGGATTGAGCAACTGAATGGCAAGCATGTTGATGTCTTTATAGCCACGGCAGGCGCCCATCAGCTGGCTTTTGTTTTCCACGAACTTCGGCGGGTCCATCACGATGACATCGAATTTCTCCCCCTGATCGCGGTATTTGCGCAGCAGCTTGAACACGTCATCGCGGACAAATTCGGCTTTGCTCAGATCCAGCTTGTTCAGCTCAACGTTCTGTTTCGCCACGTCCAGCGCTTCCTGCGAGGTGTCGACGCTGACCACCTGGCTGCACCCGCCCATCAGTGCCGAAACGGCAAATCCGCCGGTGTAGGAGAAGCAGTTCAGCACGCGTTTATTCGCAACGTACTGGCGCGTCGCCAGGCGGCTGTCGCGCTGATCGAGGTAATAGCCGGTTTTATGGCCACCCTGGATGTCGACGTACAGCTTCATACCATGCTCTTCAATGGGCAGCAGGGCAGGCGGCAGTGCACCGGTGACCGGACCTTGCGTCAGCTCCATTCCCTCTTTTTTACGCACCGCAACATCGCTGCGATCGTAAATAGCGCAGTCAGGGTAAAGGCCCTGCAGGGCACTGATTAACGCGGCGCGCTGATACTCTGCGCCTGCGCTCAGGAGCTGAAGCACCAGGAAGTTGCCGAAGCGGTCGATGGTCACGCCCGGCAGACCGTCGGACTCGCCGGCAATCAGTCGATAGCTGTCCAGCCCGTCACGTTTCGCCAGCCAGTCACGCCACTCCTGCGCCTGCTGTAAACGGCGGGTGAAGAAGGCGATATCGATGGTTTCGTCTTTATCAAAGCTCCAGACGCGCGCACGGATCTGTGAGGCAGGCGAGTATGCGCCGCGCGCTAACCATTTCCCCTGATGGTCAACAATATCGATGGTTTCACCGAGGCTGGCTTTCCCTTCCATGCGGGCAACGGCACCAGAAAACACCCAGGGATGACGGCGCAATAATGATTTCTCGCGCCCTTTGGCTAACACTAAACGTACACTCATAATTTGCTATTCTGTTGATTCAATGAATTGGCGGCCATTTTCCCGAGTTCAGTGGGGAAATGCAACGCGCCAGACAGGATTAAGGGGAACGATGATGTCAAAAGTCTGCACAATCGCCTGGGTTCACGGCACCGTTCAGGGCGTCGGGTTTCGCTACAGTACGCAGCGCGAAGCGTTACAGCTTGGGCTGACGGGCTATGCGCGCAATATGGATGACGGCAGCGTGGAGGTGGTGGCCTGTGGCGACGCTGAGCAAGTCGAAAAACTGGTCGCCTGGCTGAAAGCGGGCGGGCCACGCAGTGCACGGGTTGAAAGGGTATTAACCGAACCGCATCAACCCGGCCGCGACTATGTGGATTTCGGTATTCGCTATTAAATACACTTCACGGGCTTGGGCAAACCGGCGATTTTGGTCGCCTGTTTCGCTGGCCCTTTCGGGAACAGGCGATACAGATAGCGGCTATTGCCTTTCTCTTCGCCAAACTTGTTAGCCATCGCCTTCACCAGCATACGGATGGCGGGAGAGGTGTTGAATTCCAGATAGAAGTCGCGCACAAAGCGCACCACTTCCCAGTGCTCCGGCGTCAGGGTAATAGCCTCTTTCTCGGCAATCACCTCGGCAAGGCCTTCGCTCCACTGACTGCTCTCTTTCAGATAGCCGTCGTTATCGGTTTCTATCTCTTTACCTTCAAAGCTCAACATAGTCATTCACACGTCAATCGAAAACCCGCGCAGTGTACCAAAAAACAAAGCCCCGCATAAGCGGGGCTTGATTCGACGTACTGTCTGTTAATCGCGGCTGGCGAAGCCCAGGATGCTCAACAGGCTGACGAAAATGTTGTACAGCGACACATACAGGCTCACGGTAGCGCGAATGTAGTTCGTTTCGCCGCCATGAATGATGTTGCTGGTTTCATACAGGATCGCCCCGGAGGAGATCAGGATGAACACCGCGCTAATCGCCAGGTGCAGGGCAGGCAGCTGCAGGAAGATGTTTGCCACCATGCCGACCAGTACAATCACGATACCCGCCATCAGCATTCCGCCGAGGAAAGACATGTCTTTACGGGTCGTCAGGACGTAAGCGGAGCAGCAGAAGAACACCAGTGCCGTACCACCCAGCGCCATGCCAATCACATCACCCATGCCCGCAGACAGATAGGCGTTGAGGATTGGCCCCAGGATATAACCCAGGAAGCCGGTGAAAGCGAACGCAGACAGAATACCAATCGGTTTGTCAGCGGTTTTGTAGGTCAGGAACATCAGACCATACATGCCCACCAGCGTCAGAATCAGGCCCGGAGACGGCAGCATCAGCACGGTACTGGCCGTTGCGGTCATGGCGGAAAACGCCAGGGTCAGGCTGAGCATGAAATAGGTATTGCGCAGCACTTTGTGGGTGCTGAGTAGCGATGTGCGGTCGCGTGAAGAACTAATAATACGATCCATGAGTCACTCTCTTATGACAGATGTAATTAACGGCAAGAATAAGAAAGGTCTTGCCAGTTACAAAGTGGTTTTACCCATCTTTACTCAGCACCTTAAGGCCTGTGCTGGTGCTTTGTTTCAAAGAAATCCATTTCAACAGAATGAATATCGGTTTGACGAATTTAATCAGATCAACATCTTATAGGTTACTGAAAAATATTGCCTTATTTATCTTTGAGCGCTAAGAGTGAATACGCATCGTCAAAAACCCACAATAAGGCGAAACAATGAAATCAGCATCACGCACTCACTTTACACTCTCTTTACTGACGGCAGGGATCTTGTGCGCCAGCACAACGGCCTGGGCGGCCAGTGTACCAGCAGGAACGCAGCTGGCAGAGAAACAGGAACTGGTCAGGAATAACGGCAGTGAGCCGGCATCGCTCGATCCCCACAAAGTCGAAAGCGATGTCGAATTCAATATTATCAGTGATTTGTTCGAAGGGCTGGTGAGTGTCTCACCGGCGGGGGAAATTCAGCCGCGCCTGGCAGAGAAATGGGAGAATAAAGACAACACCGTCTGGACCTTCCACTTGCGTCCTGGCATAACCTGGAGTGACGGCTCTGCTATTACCGCTCAGGATATTGTCTGGAGCTGGCAGCGTCTGGTTGATCCTAACACCGCGTCACCCTACGCCAGCTACCCTGGCAACATGCATATTGTGAATGCGACCGATATCGCGCAGGGCAAGCAAAAGCCAGACACGCTGGGCGTGAAGGCAATTAACGACACCACCCTCGAAGTGACGCTGACACAGCCGAATGCGGCGTTCCTCGCCATGCTGGCGCACCCGTCGCTAGTGCCGGTCGATAAAGTGCTGATAAGCCGCTTCGGCGACAAGTGGACCAAACCCGAGCACTTTGTCAGCAGCGGCGCGTACAAACTCTCACAGTGGGTGGTCAACGAACGTATCGTTGCTGAGCGTAACCCGCGCTACTGGGATAACGCCCACACGGTGATCAATAAAGTGACGTATCTGCCGATCACCTCTGAAGCCTCGGACGTGAACCGCTACAAAGCGGGTGAGATTGATATCGTCTATACGGTGCCCATCAACCAGTTTGCCCAGTTGAAGAAAACGCTGGGCGCAGAGCTGGATGTCTCCCCGCAGCTTGCCACCTATTACTACGAATTCAACACCACTCGCCCACCGTTCAACGACGTGCGCGTACGTAAAGCGTTAAACATGGCCCTGGATAAAGACATCATTGCCGAGAAAGTATTAGGGCAGGGACAGCGCCCGGCGTGGGTGATCAGTCAGCCGGACATCGGCGGCGTGAAACTTAAGGCGCCGGAGTACGCGAGCTGGCCAATCGACAAACGCATCGCAGAAGCGAAAAAACTGCTCAGCGAAGCGGGATTCAACGACAGCCATCCGCTCAGTTTCAATTTGCTCTATAACACGTCGGAATCCCATCAGCGTATCGCCATCGCCGCCAGTTCCATGTGGAAGAAAAATCTTGGCGTGGAAGCGAAGCTGCAAAACCAGGAGTGGAAAACCATGCTGGACACCATGCACACGCACAATTTTGATGCCGTGCGCTACGCCTGGATTGCCGACTACGATGACGCCGCAACCTTCCTGAACAATTTCCGCACCGGCGACAGCGAAAATACCAGCCAGTACAGCAACCCGGCCTATGACAAAGCACTGGTGGATGCGGCGAAAGCGAAAACCACCGAGGAGCGCGGCAAGTTCTACCAGCAGGCGGAAGACCTGTTGGGCCAGGATGTGCCCGCTATTCCGGTGTATCACTACGTCCGTACGCATTTAATTAAGCCATGG
Source organism: Lelliottia sp. WB101 (assembly GCF_003051885.1). NCBI lineage: Bacteria > Pseudomonadati > Pseudomonadota > Gammaproteobacteria > Enterobacterales > Enterobacteriaceae > Lelliottia > Lelliottia sp. WB101. The sequence goes on along the minus strand of NZ_CP028520.1, from coordinate 3,876,184 downwards.
GTGGGTGGATTTACGCCGGATAAACTGGGTTATTACTTCACGAAGGACATGTACATCAAAAAGCATTAAGCCGTAAATGGGCTATTTTGTGCTGACAAAATAGTCAATGCGTTGTTATTTCAACCAATTAACACCGTTTTGGCTATTTTTGAAGCAAACGAACACATTGATGCTTTACACGAAGTACGGAGGTGTTTATAGTGCGCCCCATACCGGAAGCGTGGCCGAGCGGTTGAAGGCACCGGTCTTGAAAACCGGCGACCCGAAAGGGTTCTAGAGTTCGAATCTCTACGCTTCCGCCAAATACGAAAAAAGGGGTTACCGAAAGGTAACCCCTTTTTTTTTGCTCTCTTTTCATCAGAATCTTCTTTGGCTCAGTCTATAGCCTGTTCAGACGTTGCCAGCAACTCACGTAAAGGAGAGTTTTAGCCCGATGAAGGGCGGGACGTTACCGATGTGGTTGAATGATGGGAATGTTGATCACTGCACGTCGAAGGATGTTGCGAGAGCCGGGGGCGCATTCCCGGCTCTCACGAGGCTTTTGTTTAGACTAGGCGCCTGTCACTCCAGACCCAGCGTGTACTGCGCGATTTTGAAATAGATAATCAGGCCTGTTCCGTCGATAAAGGTGGCGATAAACGGCGCGGATACCACGGCAGGGTCGATGCCGCAGCGTTTTAGCACCATCGGGATCACTGACGAGACAATGGCGCTCCAGAGGGTGATGCACACCAGCGTTAAGCTCACGATAAGCGTAATGTCCATTCCAATGCCCATCATCCAGGCGCGCACACAGCCTGCCAGACCGAGCGTAACGGCAATCATCACCGAGGTGGTCATCTCTTTACGCAGCACGCGTCCCAGGTCTTTCAGCCCAACTTCACCCAGCGCCATCGCACGGACCAGCGTGGAGGTAATCTGCGTGCCGCTGTTGCCGCCGGTGCCAATGAGCAACGGAATAAAGAACGCCAGGGCGATCGCGGATTCGAGAGCATCTTCAAAATGCTGAAGCACGGTGCTGGTGTAGGCCTCTGCGACGAACAGCAGCAGCAGCCATACGGCACGTTTTTTCCAAAGCTGCACGGCGCTGGTTTCGAGGTAAGGCCGCTCCAGCGGCAGCGTTGCCCCCTGGCGCTGCGCATCTTCCGTCACGTCATCTTCCAGCAAATGCGCAATTTCACGTTCGGTGAGACAACCCACCAGTTTCCCGTGGGTGACCACCGGTACCACGTCAACACCGGCATGGCTCAGCAGGGCGGCCACTTCTGCACGCTCATCGTCGGGTTTAACCTGCAAAAACTGAGAAACCATCAGCGCGCTAACGGCCTGAACGGTATTGGCTTCCTGTAATAACGTTCTGACCGAAATCATTCCGGCCAATCGGCCATTATTTTCAATAAAAATATGCGTTGGAATATCGTCATCTTTTAATTGTGCGAAGAAATGTTCACGCGCCAGCGCGACACATAATGACGCGTCGAGGACAATAAAATCGGTATTCATATATTGCGCGATGGCGCTGTCGTTAAATGCCGGAAGTGAATTATGGATGGTGTAAGACATAGTGAATTCCCTTTGAATATAATTATCTCTCAGGGGCGAGCAAGACAGGGCATGTCGAAGAGGAGATCCCCACGTCCTGGGTTCAGCACTGTACACCGTATCCCCGAAGGGAAGTTATACTGACAAAGCCTTGATTCGACAGTGCCTGTTTTACCCTGTGTAGTTTCTCTCGAAACCACCAGAGCGATAACGTGTATTTGTACAGGAGCCTCGCCATAACGAGATCGTAGTAAAGCGGTAGGGATAATACGCCAGTTTTTAAATGCTGCTTTAAAATATCAATAATGTTGACGAACGGTTTAAGTTAAATATATTTAATCCGCGTTGAGGTTTTATTTAATTCATTTCACTTTAAATAGCAGATTCCCCTTTCTAAAGAGGCGCTGCGATGGAATGGCTCAATAATTTGCTTAATCATTTTGCACACTATCCGGCGCAGCTGTTCGCCTTGCTGGCGGTAATGGCGTTCTGCAAATCAACGGTGTTTGTCTCCTCCATTCTTCCGCCCGCGTCGCTGATGTTGCTTGGTGGGATTACCGTCAGTCAGACAACGCTTTCGCCCGTGCTGGCCTGGCTTGCCGTGGTGACGGGTGCGACGTGCGGCTCAGTGTTGAATTACCATCTGGGGCAGCTCATGGGCAATACGCGGATGATGATGCGCCTGAGTGCAAAACATGCCGATCGCTTTTTACGCATCCAGCATCAGTTAGAGAAAAACAGCGTGGCAGTGTTATTCACCGCCCGTTTTCTGGCGGTGCTGCGCTACATCGTACCGCTGGCGGCGGGGATGCTCAGAGTGAATGTCGGGAAGGTTTACGCGGTGAGCCTGATCTCTGCCGCCGTCTGGGCGGCGCTGTATGTCGGCGCGGTGATCGGCATCAGCGCCGGGTTTTCTCCCGGAGGGCTTTAGCCGTCCACGCGAATCACACGTATTCCAGCCACATCATCCGTTTACTGGCGATCTGCGTATTTTGCCCGTTTATGCTGATATAGCAGCGCGTCCGCCTTCAGCATTGCCTCCTCCAGAGTATCACCCTCGCGCATCTGGTAACTCCCCCAGGAGAACGCCACCATTTTTTCCGTATCAATGGTCTGCAAATAACCTTGTATGCGTTCAATCATATCCCGGGAGCGGTCAATATTATTGTCGATCAGAATTAAACAAAACTCATCGCCGCCGAGCCGGATTCCGTAATCGCTTTTGCGAATCGACTGAGCCAGCGCCAGCCCCAGGGACTGAATCGCCTTATCACCCATATGATGGCCTAAGGTGTCATTGATTCTTTTGAGTCCATCGCTATCGATAGCAATCACCGTGACCGGAATATTTCTCTCCACCAGTAACTGAATTTTTTGGTTGAGTTCTGGCGTGATCACTTTGCGGTTATACAGCCCGGTTAACACATCGGTAATATTGTCGCGTGAGAGTAATTTCTGACGGATAAACTGTTTGCGGGCATAGCGCAGCAGCATCACGGTAGCCAGGACATAAAGCAGTACCAGCCAAAAAGTCAAAATCACCACGTAAATCGCATCGAGCTTAACGTGCAGGGTATAGTACTGCGTCATTTTATCTTTATAATTAATCAGATCTAGCGACCTAAGAATCGGCTTATGGAAAATGATATTCCCCCCGGTGGTATTATCCGTGACATACAGGGAGAGGAATTTCCACAATATTGGGCGGTCAGGGGTAATAAATGATGTGGCCAGATCGTGAATATTAATGTCGGTGATCAGCAAACCTTTTATTTTTCCATCAAAAAATACCGGTTTGATCATGCTAATAATATTTCGCCTGGTATAGGCATCTTTATAAATGTGAGTCACAATATTTTCGCCCTGGATCAGATCTTCCAGCGCGTTATCATCTATCGTAATGGTGTTCGGGTTGTTTGCGAGATTGATTCTGTCCCCGTCGGCCACCAGCCAGTTACCAAAGGTGTAATCAAACGTGTTCACCAGATGGTTGATGTAAATATAGTTGTTTACGAGGTCAATATAATATCGGGTACTATTAAATGCGTAGCCCGTATAGTTGGAAAAAGTGTATTTTGACGAGGCAACTGTCGCCGTCATATTAATGACGGGCAGGGCGGGTACATCCTGCCCCCAGGCTTCGCAGGCGGTATTTCGCGTCTGAAGGGTCCCCTCCAGAAGAATGGTCGTTCTCGCCACCAGATTAAAGCCTTTGATCTCGCCAACAGTTTCAACATTCTTGCACAGCGATTTGGCTTTTTCTTTAGTATTCACGCCTGAGGCCGCTTGTTTAGAAAACGCGCGAGATAAACGATAGGCGATATCCTCATTAATAAATTCTTCATGGAAAAGGGCCGATTTCCCGTTCTCGGCAATGTAACCCATATAACCATGAAGATTCTTTACTTCATGTGAAATTAACGTTGCGAATATTGACGTTGTGCAGGCAATGATAATTATCGTTGCAGTGATATATTTACGTTGTGACAAGAAGGTTAATTCCTTTGCAATACCACCTAAGACTTTTCGTAAGTATAACATTGAAACAGACTATTATTCAGTGAAGTTATATTTGGATGCTTATTAAACCAGGCGCGATATACCGGCACGAATTCCGCTATATCGCGCCTGTGAAATTACAGACTCCCGGTTCCGCCATCCACCAGCAGGTCGATCCCCACGGTATAGCTGGACTCATCGGACGCGAGATAGAGCGCCGCTTTCGCCAGTTCCTCTGGTGTACCCATTCGCCCAAGTGGGACCAGGCTTGCGATATCCCCCTGCAGCGCTTTCTGTGCCTCTGCGCTCAGCCCCAGTTTGTTCAGCGCCGGGGTTTCTACCGGACCTGGGCTTAAGCCATTCACGCGAATGCCACGTGGCAGAAGTTCCGCTGAAAGCGTCCGCGCCAGCGACAGCAGACCTGCTTTACTGGCTGCGTACACGCTGCTGGTGGGTAAGCCAATCCGCGCGCTCACCGAGCCGCACAGGATCACCGAAGAGGGGTTATTCAACAGCGGCAGCAGGGCCTGCACCAGAAAGAACGGGCCTTTGAGGTTAATGCCCATCAACCGATCCCACGCCTCTTCGCGCCACTCTTCCAGCAGCCCGTGCGTCACATCACCGGCGTTGATAAACACCGCATCCAGTCGCGGCCAGCGTGCGGCGAGGGTATCTGCCAGCTTTTTCTGCCCCGCGATATTCCCGGCGTCGGTAGCGATCACCCAGGCGTTGTCCCCCAGCACGCGCTGGGCCTCGGCCAGAGTGTCCGGGTTACGTCCGGTCACCGCGACGTGTGCTCCTTCGGCGATGAACGCCTGCGCTGTCGCCAGACCGATGCCGCTGGTACCCCCTGTAATAAGCGTATATTTACCTGCTAAACGACCCATGGTTATCTCCTGAAATGTCACTGGAGAAAGCACTATAGAAACGTTAGTATCCAAAAGAAACCAGGTACCATTTGGATACTAATGAGGCGAAGGGTGTGCTATGGCGCAAACAGGCGAACTAACCTGCGAAAAAAATTCTGCGACGGAATCCTGTCCGATGACGCAGTTTGTGAATTTGATTTCGGGCAAATGGGCGATCCCTATTCTCTATCGTTTGATAGTGCTGAACAGCCCGGTGCGTTTTGGCGATTTGCTGCGCGCCGCCGCGCCCATCACTCAAAAAGAGCTGACCAAACAGCTGCGATTATTTGAACAGCGTGGGCTGGTGTCGCGCACCATTTATCCGGAAATCCCGCCGCGAGTGGAGTATCAGATCACGGCGTTAGGGTTGACGTTGCAAAGCGCGCTCTCTCCGCTGGCCGCCTGGATGCGGGAGTACGGCGACCAGCTGGAGCGCTAGTTTAACGACTAATATAACGCGGGGCCGGGACGCCGGTGCGCGCGCTGTTGAACAGGGCCAGACGCGCCTCTTCATAGTCCTCCCACAGCTGCACATCGTGCATTGGCGGGATAGTAATCAGTTCACCCTGATCCAGCCCGGCCAGCGCCGCATCGACCATATTGTCGGTGGTCATCACCGATCCTTCCGGCAGATCGTTCATCGAGACACCCGAAATTTCCCAGATTTCAGTCGCGGTGGCGGCAGGTAACACGGCCTGAATCCGCACGCCGCTGTCGGCAAACTCTTCCTGCAAACCGCGCGTAAAGTTGAGCACCCACGCTTTGGTGGCGCTGTAGAGCGCGCTGCCCGCACGGGCGTGAATTGACAGCACCGAGGCGATATTGATCAGCGTACCGCGACGGTTTTCCGCCAGACGTGGAAGAACCGCGAGCGTCAAACGCATCAGCGCAGTCGTGTTGAGAGTATTGATGGCCTGATGCGAAGCGGCATCACTGGCGAGGAACGGTGCCATTTGCGCCGTGCCTGCATTATTGACCAGCGTGTCGATGGCGGTATTACTGTGCAGCACTTCCTCGACGGCGCGGATCCCCGTCTCTTGCGTCAGGTCAGCAACCAGAATCTCGACGTTAACGCCATAGCGTTCACGCAGTTGCGATGCCAGCGCGTTCAGACGATCTTCCCGGCGGGCGACCAGCACCAGGTTGATGCCCCGCGCAGCGAAACGATCGGCGTACACCGCGCCAATTCCGGATGATGCCCCTGTGATCAACGCGGTCGAGTGTTGAGTTGTCATTGCGTGTTACCTCAAAGCGGAGTGGGTTAATGGTTTCAACATGAAACTGAATCAACTGTGAGATATTTGGTTTTATAATGCAACCAATTTGCGGGGATTATTTTTATTCTGCGGTCAGAAGGAGGACGAAGGTACCGCTAATGTATTGAAAATAAGGGCTAAGGGAGCTTTGGAACCACTTCGTCCGGCGTCAGTTCGCGGCCATCGTGCGCGATAAGCGCCAGCTTACGCAGCGGCTGACGGTGTTCGGCATCCACCAGCACGCTTCCCAGCTCGTTTTCCGCGAACAGAAATTCATTGCCCCACTGGGACAACGCCACCAGCACCGTCTGCAGGGCACGGCCTTTATCGGTCAGGACATACTCCTGCCAGGCGCTGCCGTCGGAGGCGGGCTGCAATACCAGAATCTCTTCTTCCACCAGCAGCTTGAGGCGCGTGGCAAGCATATTTTTGGCGATGCCGAGGCTTTTCTGGAACTCCCCAAAGCGCTTCAGCCCGCGCAGGGCGTCACGCACAATCAGCAGCGACCACCAGTCGCCGATAATATCGAGCGAACGGGCGACGGGGCAGGTACTCTCTTCAAGACGGGTTCGTTTCACAGTCACTCCTGAGGTTGATAGTTTTATTATAAAACCTTTTTTCGCCCGCGTAAAAAGAGATAACTATCAGTTTGAGAAATGGTTCCCGGAAATATGTCATCAATCTGTCACAATCACATCGACGATAATAATACGTGAGGAACAAGGGATGAGAAAAACACTACTCGCTATTGCAGTGGCTGGCACCGTAACAATGACCTCTGGCGTTCAGGCGCAACCGGCCCCGGAAGGCTATCAGTTGCAGCAGGTTTTAATCATGAGCCGCCACAACCTGCGCGCGCCGCTGGCGAATAACGGCAGCGTGCTGGAGCAGTCCACGCCGGGCAAATGGCCGGAATGGGAGGTGCCGGGCGGGCAGCTCACCACCAAAGGCGGCGTGCTCGAAGTCTATATGGGCCATTACATGCGTGAATGGCTGGCGGAGCAGGGGATGGTGACCACTGGCGAATGCCCACCGGCTGACGCGGTCTATACTTATGCCAACAGTCTGCAACGTACCGTCGCGACCGCGCAGTTCTTTATCACCGGGGCTTTCCCGGGCTGTGATGTGCCGGTGCATCATCAGGAAAAAATGGGCACCATGGACCCGACCTTTAACCCGGTGATCACCGATAATTCGCCGGAGTTCCGCGAAAAAGCGGTCAAAGCGATGGAGACCGAGCGTCAGGGCATGAAGCTGGATGAGAGCTACAAGCTGCTGGAGCAGATCACCAAATACACCGATTCCCCGTCCTGCAAAGAGAAAAAAGAGTGCTCTCTGACCGAGGCTAAAGACACCTTCACCGCCGATTATGAAAAAGAGCCGAGCGTCTCTGGTCCACTTAAAGTGGGCAACTCGCTGGTGGATGCCTTTACGCTGCAGTATTACGAAGGTTTCCCGCTGGATCAGGTGGCGTGGGGCGAAATCAAGACGGACCAGCAGTGGCGTGTCCTGTCACAGCTGAAAAATGGCTATCAGGATTCTCTTTTCACCTCCACGGAAGTGGCGCGAAACGTCGCCAAACCGCTGGTGAAATATATCGATAAGGCACTGGTCACCGATCAGGCGAAAGCACCGAAAATCACCGTGCTGGTGGGGCATGACTCCAACATCGCATCGCTGCTGACGGCGCTGGATTTCAAACCTTATCAGCTGCATGACCAGCACGAACGCACGCCGATTGGCGGGAAGATTGTCTTCCAGCGCTGGCATGATAAGAGTGCGAATCGTGACCTGATGAAAATTGAGTATGTTTATCAAAGCTCAGAGCAGTTGCGAAACGCCGATGTGCTGTCGCTGAAATCTCCGGCGCAGCGTGTGACGCTCGAACTGAAAGACTGTCCGGTGGATACCAACGGTTTCTGCCCGATTGATAAATTTAATACGCTGATGAACGACGCGGCGAAATAAGTAAAAACCCCCCGCTTCGGCGGGGGCAACGGTCAGACGTTTTTACGTTCGATGGTTTGCTCGCCCCAGAAGAGCGAGTCTTTGTCTGTTTTGTCGAAGGCACGGACCAGCACTTCATCGCTCCCGTCCTCCCAGATTTTCTCCGCCAGCTTCTCGTCATATTCCGCGACTTCAAAGATCGCCTCGGCAATTTCTGGAGAGGTATTGCGTAAACTTGCCCACTCACCGACGTGATGAGCTTTGGATTGTTGAGTTGGCATGCTTGTCCTCCTGTTGAGGTTAACCGTTCAGTTTTTTCGCGAGGCCCGCGACGTGCTCACCCTGATAACGGGCGATGGCCAGCTCTTCCTGGCTTGGCTGACGCGAACCGTCGCCGCCAGCAATGGTGGTCGCCCCGTACGGTGTCCCGCCGCGCACCTGTGAAACATCAAACAATTCTTGCGCACCGTAGCCAATCGGCACAATCACCATCCCGTGATGGGCAAGGGTAGTCCAGGTGGAGGTGATCGTCTGCTCCTGGCCGCCGCCGGTCCCGGTTGAGCTAAAGACGCTGGCCAGTTTGCCGTACAGTGCGCCTGACGCCCACAGCCCGCCGGTCTGATCCAGGAAGGTACGCATCTGCCCGGACATGTTGCCAAAGCGCGTTGGGGTACCAAAGATGATGGCGTCATAGTCGGCCAGCTCTTGCGGGGTTGCCTGCGGCGCATTCTGTGTTTTACCGCCCGCTTTTAGAAACGCCTCGGCGTTCATGGTTTCCGGTACGCGTTTCACCACGACCTCAACACCATCCACTTTACTTGCGCCTTCCGCCACCGCATGAGCCATGGTTTCAATGTGTCCATACATGGAATAATAGAGCACCAGAACTTTTGCCATCTTGCATCACTCCTCGATTGTGGTTTCTGGCAGCGAATCGCTGCGTTCTTTTAAAGATAAGACGCCACGGCCAGACTGCAAACCTGAAAGCCATTTCTTTGATTTATAACAAGATATCTAAGACGATTCCTTGTAGCAAAATGAAACATTTTTAAGAAATCGCGTTTCCTGAATGATAAGAGGAGCTTATTGGTCTCGCTTTCGCGATCTCACACGAATGGCTGATTTCATGTTGCAGAATATTACCGTTTACTGGCTGGATCGGCTCATTCCACTAAGCTTAGTTTCACGCGACGCAGACAAAGGTACTGACCTTGTGTCGTCAGGTGAAAGAATCCTCTTTTACTGAATGCAGTATGATGTCTAATGTTTCATATTCTGGAGGTTCGAGATGGCAAACCATCGTGGTGGGTCAGGTAATTTCGCTGAAGACCGTGACAGAGCATCAGAAGCAGGTCGTAAAGGTGGCCAGCAGAGCGGGGGCAACTTCAAGAATGACCCGCAGCGTGCATCTGAAGCTGGCAAAAAAGGGGGCAAAAACAGTCATGGGAGCAGTAATAAGAGTTAGCGTCTCCCCATTTCAGTGTCACCCAACCTGAAATATCCCCCTGCCGCCGGGTTTCCCGGCGGTTTTTTCGTTTCATGACATTGAACTGTAACCAAAGCCATCGCACACTAGCGGATTGACTCTTGTTGCAGGTAGCTCATGTCCTCCTCTCGTTACGCCTTTTCCATCAAACCCCAGGAAGCGATCCTGATTCTGATCACCATGTTCTGGGGCGGTACGTTCCTCGCGGTGCAATACGCGGTGACGCTTAGCGATCCCTTTTTCTTCGTCGGGCTACGTTTTGCCACGGCGGCGATTGCGGTGGCGCTGATTTCACTGAAAACCCTGCGCGGACTGACCCTGAAAGAGTTACAGGCTGGTGTGGCGATTGGCGTTGCTATCGCGATGGGCTACAGCCTGCAAACCTGGGGTTTACAGACGATCCCCAGCAGCAAATCGGCGTTTATTACCGCGATGTATGTTCCGCTGGTGCCGCTGCTGCAGTGGCTGTGTCTGGGCAGAATGCCGGGGCTGATGTCCTGCGTGGGTATTGTGCTGGCGTTTATTGGCCTGATCCTGCTTGCAGGGCCGGGTGACAACCTGCTGGCGATGGGGCCGGGTGAAATTATTACGCTGATTGGCGCGGTGGCGATCGCGGCGGAAATTATTCTGATCAGCGCCTGGGCTGGAAAGGTCGACGTTAAACGCGTGACCGTCGTGCAGCTGGCGACGGCCTCAATAGTGGCCTTTATCGCGATGGTACCTGCGGGCGAATCGGTGCCGCCGATGTCCACCGGGCTGGTGGTTGTGGCGCTCGGTCTGGGGATTTTCAGCGCCATTATTCAGGTGACAATGAACTGGGCGCAGCGCAGCGTTTCGCCCACGCGCGCAACCGTCATCTACACCGGTGAACCGGTCTGGGCCGGTATTTTTGGCCGTCTGGCGGGCGAACGCTTGCCGCTGCTGGCGCTGTTAGGTGCGGCGTTTATCGTGCTGGGTGTGCTGGTCAGTGAGTTAAAGCTAAAAAAGAGACGTCGTGAAGCGGCCGATCTGACCCTCGAATAACGCGGTATTGCACCTGAAGCGCGGCCATTCACTCTGCCAGCGCTATCCTGTGCCGGGTAAGGCGACGCGCCATTACCCGGCACAAACCTTCTGTCAGGAATCCTGACGCACCACTTCAGCCTGAGTAACCTCAGCCGTGCGCCGACTCAACAGCGCATTCAGTAAAATTGCGCCAAACGTCGCCGTCCCAATCCCGCCCAGAGTAAAGCCGCCGAGCGTCAGCGCGAAATCCCCTGCGCCAAGCACCAGCGTTACGGAGACCATAATCAGGTTGCCGTTCTGGTTGAGATCCACGCGGTTCTGCACCCAGATGCGGGCGCCTGCCACGGCAATCAGACCAAACACCACAATCGATGCTCCGCCAATCACCGGCGCCGGAATGGTGTGGATCAACGCCCCGAATTTCGGAGAAAAGCCCAGCAGCAGGGCAATCACCGCCGCGGCGACAAACACCAGCGTGGAGTAAACCTTGGTCACCGCCATCACGCCGATATTCTCCGCGTATGTCGTCACGCCGCTGCCGCCCACGGCGCCAGAGAGCATCGTGGCCAGCCCGTCACCCACGAAGGCGCGCCCCATGTACGGGTCCATGGGACGCCCGGTCATTCCAGCGACCGCTTTGAGATGGCCTAAGTTTTCCGCCACCAGAATCACCGCGACCGGCGCGATAAGCATCATCGCCTGTCCGCTAAAGGTGGGGGAGGTGAGGTGCGGCAGACCAAACCAGGCGGCGTTTTGCACCAGCGTAAAATCGACCGGTTTACCCAGCCCCAGCACGCTGGTCATCAGGGCATACACCAGGCAGGCCGCAATTAGCCCCACCAGGATCAACAGCCGCTGAATCATTCCTCGGGTAAATACCGCGACCAGACCAATGCACAGCACCGTCACCGCCGCCATCCAGCTATCAAAAGACGAGCCGGAGACGCTTTTCACCGCGATAGGCGCGAGATTCAGGCCAATCGCCATCACCACCGCCCCGGTCACGACCGGCGGCATCAGGCGTTCGATCCAGCGGGTGCCGACCTTCATCACCACCAGCCCAATCAGGGTGTAGATAAACCCGCAGGCGATAATGCCGCCGAGGGCGATACTAAGATTGGGGTTGATGCCCTGGCCGTTATAGCCCGTGGCGGCGATCACCACACCGACAAAAGCGGCACTTGAGCCAAGATAGCTCGGCACGCGCCCGCCGGTGATGAAAAAGAACAGCAGCGTGCCAATCCCCGACATCAGGATCGACAGATTCGGATCAAGCCCCATCAGAATGGGCATCAGCACCGTCGCGCCAAACATGGCGACCGCATGCTGAACCCCCATCACCACGGTGGGTATGACGGGAAGCCTCTCATCCGGCGCGACCACGCCGCGTTCAGTGGAGGTCGAGGTTAACTGCCAGTGGGGAAAACTGAACAAGGCCATGAGCTGTCTCCTTAAGGAGGGTTAACAGGCGGGTCGCAGGAGTGCGTGATAGCCGCGGTCAAACCACACCAGTCCCTGCGGCGCGGGGTGGCGGGTAATGGAGACAATGTCGCAAAACAGAATGTCGTGGGTACCAACGCTGACCACCTGGCTGATGCGGCAGTCAAACGACGCCAGAGCCTCCTCCAGCCGTGGGCAGCCCGTTTCACCGGTCTGCCAGTTTGCCGCCGCGAAGCGTTCCGCCATCGGCGTTTTCCCGCCGAACAGGTTAGACAGCGGCTCTTGTCCGGCGCAGAGGGTATTGACGCACAAGGTGCGGTTTTCGCTAAACGTCGGCCAGACGGACGCGCCGCGATTCAGGCACACCAGCAGCGTGGGCGGTGAGTCGGTCACGCTGCACACGGCGCTGGCGGTAAATCCCGCCTTTCCGGCAGGGCCATCGGTGGTGATGATATTCACCGCCGCGCTGACGCAGGCCATCGCGTCGCGAAAGGTTTGTTGATCCGGTACGCTCATGTTTGCTCCTTACGCCAGCCCGCAGGCATCTTCAAAGGTCAGACGCGGCAGTCGGGCATAGACTTTGCTCGCATCGCCATACCCGATATTGATCAGCAGATTGCTTTTCAGGCCGGTGCCGGTGAAAAAGGCTGCATCCACTTTTTGCGGATCAAAGCCGGACATCGGCCCGGTATCCAGCCCCAGAGCGCGACAGGCGAAAATCAGATAGGCCGCCTGCAGAGAGCTGTTGCGAAACGCCGTCTCCTGGGCGAGTTCCGGGCTGGTGGTAAACCAGCTGCGGGCATCGCCGTGGGGGAACAGTTCAGGTAAGCGCTCATAAAATTCGCTGTCCCACGCCACGATCGCCGTGACGGGGGCGGCAAGGGTTTTTGCCAGGTTGCCGCTGGAGAGGGCCGGCGCCAGTTTTTCTTTGCCTTCGGGCGTACGAACAAACACGATCCGCGCGGGGGAGCAGTTGGCGGAGGTCGGTCCCCATTTCATCAGGTCGTAAATCTCACGCAGCGTCTCATCGCTGACCGGAATATCCTGCCAGCCGTTGTGCGTTCGGGCGTCGGTAAAGAGCGTTTTCAGCGCGCTCGGGTTTATGGCTTCGCTCATGGCGGCTCCTTATAGCACTTTTTCACGCGTATGCAGCAGGCTGGCAAGCCCGTTCAGCAGCAGCGTATTAAACGTATCGGGATCGGTGACGTTGCAGGCGTGTCCGCCCTGGCGCATCACCACTTTTTCACTGTGGGGCAGCGCGGCGTGCAGCGCAGACGAACAGACGGCGGGCACCAGCAGATCGTCTGCGGAGCAGATCACCTGCACCGGGCAACGAATCCGCGCCGCATTCCGGCTAAAATCCGCCTGTTTCAGGGCCTGAAGCCGACGAAGCAGATTTGCTTTCCCCTGGAAGTGGGCGAGCGCCAGCGCCTCTTCGGCCTCCATGCGCGGGCCACGGGCCGCCATCCAGTCTGCGGGGTAGAGAAACAGGGGCTGTGCCTCCACCCAGGCCTGCGCGCCGCCCGCATGCAGCAGACGCTCGCGGATCTGAAAGCAGCGGCGGGTATGGGCGTTTAACGTTAGCCAGCCGTTGACGGACACCAGCGCGGTGAGCGCCTCAGGGTGATCGAGTGCTAACTGCAGGCCGACCAGCGCCCCCAGCGCGTGTCCCACCACGCAAAAGCGCGGAATGCCTGCCTCTGCCAGCGCCAGATACAGCTCCTGCGCCATCTGCGCGAGAGAGTAGCCCTCGGGCAACGCCTCGGGATTATTCCCGGTCCCACGCTGGTCGTAGCACACCACCTGATACTCTTGCTCCAGCACCGCCAGCTGCGGCAGCCAGTAGCCACCCGCGCCACCCAGCCCGGCAATGAGAACCACCACCGGCGCACCGGCGTACGGGGGCGGTGAAACGGATATTTTCATGGCAACCTCATTTTCCGATATGCGCAACGGTGGCGATTTCGACCAGCGCCTCGGGCTTTACCAGTCCGCACTGGATGCAGAACCGTGCCGGTTTGTCGCCGGGGAAAAACTCGGCGTAGATTTCGTTAATCGCGGCGTAGTTTTTCCAGTCGGTGATAAAAATGCTGTTGAAGGTCACGTCCTCCATCGTTCCACCCGCCGTTTCGATAACGCTCCTGATGGTCTCGAGAACGTGACGGGTTTGCGCCTTTGGGTCGTCGGGATAAACCACGTTGTTGTGCTTATCAAACGGCAGCGTGCCGGAGACATACACCACGCTGTCGGCGAGCGTGCCGGGTACAAAGGGCGCAATCGGCGTGCTGGTGCCTGCGGGAATGATCACGGATTTCGGCATAGTGTGGCTCCTCAGGCGATACGGGCTAACGATGGCGGGGAGACGGCATCGCAAAACTCGGCGACGGTGCTGACCCAGCCAAAAAAGGTTTCGATATTGAACAGGGCGGCCTGCTGCGCGAACTCCGGCCCGGCCTGATGCGTTGCGTCTGCCAGCACCACGCCGAAATACTCCAGGAAAAAGCCGTCGCGCAGGGTCGATTCCACGCAGACGTTGGTGGCGATCCCGGTGAAGACCAGGTGGCGAATGCCACGGCTGCGCAGCAGGCTGTCGAGCGGGGTGTTGAAAAAGCCGCTGTAACGCGGTTTGGGCAGCACGATATCGCCGGGCTGCGGCACCAGTTCATCCACCAGCTGGTAATCCCAGCCACCTTTTGCCAGCAGTTTGCCCTGTAGCTCCGGCTGCTTGCGCATGGTTTTCAGCGCGTTGGATTTGTGGAAGTTAGGCGAACCGGGGCCACCGGCTTCCACGTACTGATCGTCCCAGCCGTTCTGAAACCAGATAATCAACATGCCCGCCGCGCGGGCGGCGGCAATGGCGGTATTGATGTTGTCGATCACCGGGCGGGTGGCCGAGACGTCAAATCCGGCCAGATCCAGATAACCGCCCTGGCTTGCGTAGGCGTTTTGCATATCCACCACGATCAGCGCGCTATGCTCAGGCGCAAAGGTGATGGCTTCCGGGCGTGCCTGTAACGTCGTCATTACGCGACCTCCCTGGTGACGGCGGGAATATGTGCGCGGCACTGCATTAGCGGCTGAATGCGCTCGCCAAAGGTCTCCACGCCAGTAAGGAAATCGTCAAAGGTTAGCAACACGCCTTCGGCACCGGGCACGCTGGCAACTTCATCAAGCATTCGCGCCACATTGGCGTAAGAGCCGACCAGCGTGCCCATGTTGATGTTAACCGCAGAGGTCGGGTCTGCCATCTGGCGCACGTTGGTGTCCGATCCGGAACGCGTGTCTTTCTGGCTCTGTTCCGTCAACCAGCTCAGGGCTTCTTCATCGGCTCCGGCTTTGTAGTGCTCCCATTTCGCCCGCGCGGCCTCGTCGGTTTCGTCGGCGATCACCATAAACAGCACATAAGAACCGACCTCGCGCCCGGTTACTTCCGCCGCTTCTTTCATCCGCGCTGCAGTCGGCGCGAAGGCGGCCGGGGTGTTGACGCCTTTGCCGAAGCAGAAGTTGAAATCTGCGTGCTGCGCCGAGAACGCCATGCCTGCGTCGCTTTGTCCGGCGCAGATCACTTTCATCGGCGTGGAGGGCTGCGGGCTGACGCGGCAGTCGTTCATGGTGAAGTAATCGCCCTTGAAATCGCTCTTGCCGGTGCCCCACAGATCGCGCAGGACCTGCACGTACTCGGTAAGATAGTCATAGCGACGCGAGAAATACTCATCGCCCGGCCACAACCCCATCTGCTCGTATTCCGGTTTTTGCCAGCCGGTCACCAGATTCACGCCGAAACGACCGCCGGAGATAGAGTCAATGGTCGACGCCATTCGCGCCACAATCGCCGGGGGCAGGGTGAGGGTGGCGGCCGTCGCGTAAATCTGAATGCGCGACGTTACCGCCGCCAGGCCCGCCATCAGCGTGAAGGACTCCAGATTGTGATCCCAGAATTCGGTTTTACCGCCGAAACCGCGCAGCTTAATCATCGAGAGCGCAAAATCGAAATGGTAATGCTCCGCCTTTTGCACAATGGCTTTGTTCAGCTCGAAGGTCGGCATGTACTGCGGCGCGTGGGAGGAGATTAGCCAGCCGTTATTGCCGATAGGGACGAATACGCCAATTTTCATCACGAACCTCTCTTCAACTCAGTGTGGGGTGAAAGTCAGACGTGGCGCTGCATCCTGCATTTCCTGTTCAGCCTCGTGATGGTGGTTTTGCAAAGGGAATGCCAGTTTTGAAAATGGCTTTGTTGTTAGTGTGTTAACTGATAGTTGTTAAAAAGATGCCGGTAAAAGTGGACTAACTGGTCAAAAGCGATGCACACAAATCAGGCAGTTATGCGCGATTGAGGTGCAGAATGTCGTGAGAAGCGAGGGGTTTTGCTATGCTGAACGCACATCAACAAGGAGAGCAGGCATGACACAAGGCGCAGTGCAAACAGCAGGTAAACGTTCGCGGGCGGTGAGCGCCAAGAAGCAGGCCATTCTGAAAGCCGCACTGGAGACCTTTTCCCGGTTCGGCATTCACGGCACGCGTCTGGAGCAGGTGGCGGAGCTGTCCGGCGTGTCGAAAACCAATCTGCTCTACTACTACCCGTCGAAAGAAGCGCTCTATGTCGCCGTTCTGCAGCAAATTCTCGATATCTGGCTGGCGCCGCTGAAAGCGTTTCGCGAAGAACTGACGCCGCTGGTGGCGATCAAAGAGTACATTCGCCTCAAGCTGGAGGTCTCCCGCGACCATCCGCAGGCGTCGAAGCTGTTCTGCATGGAGATGCTGCAGGGTGCGCCGCTGTTGCAGACGGAACTGACGGGGGATTTAAAGCAGCTGATCGACGACAAATCGGCCATCATTGCGGGCTGGGTGGCGAGCGGAAAGCTGGCGCCAATCGATCCGCAGCACCTGATTTTCATGATTTGGGCCTCGACCCAACACTACGCTGACTTTGCCAGCCAGGTTGAAGCCGTGACCGGAAAAACGCTCCAGGATGAAGCGTTTTTCCAGAGTGCGGTGGATAACGTGCAGCGTCTGATTATTGAAGGGATCCGCCTGCGTTAATTGCCTGGCGGCAGCGGGCAGCTTAAATCGCCTTCTTCGCACTGCATCAGCGAGGCCAGAAAAGCCTCGCGCTCGACGGTTTTTTCCGTCATGCACTGATTAATGATCATCGGCTGGATGCTGCCGCCTTCGGTGCCGGAACCGGCAAAGGCGCAGTCGGCATCACGCAGTCCAATCCACGCCTGCTGGGCCTTTTTCAGTAAATCACGCTGGGGCACGGCAGCACGCTTCATCACGGCCAGGTACGTCTGATTCAGTTTTTTATCTGCCGCCTGATATTGCTGGCCGGTGCAGGTATTCAGATCGGTCTGGGTGGTCGCACTGGCACACTCATCCGCCAGCGCGTTAGCGCTGAAGAGCAATACCGCGCCGGCAATCAATACTCGTTTCATTTTACCCTCCGTATAAAAAAGCCGGACGCGCTACGCTTATCCGGCCTACGGGTTCATTGTAGCTATACGATTAGCCGATTGTCATCAGGCTGGCGTTACCGCCTGCGGCCGCCGTGTTGACGCTAAGAGAGTGCTCAACGTACAGACGCTCCAGCAGCAAATTGGTTTCACCGCGCGCGAAGCCCTGCACCGACACAATCGCGCCATCGCGCGCTGCTACCTGCTCGCACAGCTCACGCAACTGATCGGAATCGCCGTGGTAAATCACGGCGTCGAAGGCCTGCGTGGTGATCACGTCCGGTTTTGCGAAGGTGATGCGCGCAGACACCTCTTTCGGCAGCTGTTTGGCGAGATCGCGGTGCAGACCGTCCTCTGGCCACAGCACTTCACAGCCCGTTGCCGCAGCGGCAGCCAACTGGACCAGCGCGTCCTGTTCGTTGTCGGCGATGCACAGCACGCGCTCGCGCGGCATCAGCGTCCAGGTGTTGCGCTCGCCGGTTGGGCCGGGCAGCAGACGCTGAGTACCGGCCTGCGCCTGTTCGCCATACTGCTGGCACAGGGCGTGCAGTTCAGGGCGTTTTTCCGCCCATTTGGTCAGCGCCTCCAGCGGCTGTGTCAGCAGCGTTTTCAGCTGCGCATCCACCGGACGTTCCGCATCCTGACGCGCCAGGGTCACGCCGAGGGCGTTCTCCGGACGGTTCGCCAGCAGACGATAGAGATAGAGCGGGCCACCGGCTTTCGGACCGGTGCCGGACAAGCCTTCGCCGCCGAACGGTTGCACGCCGACCACCGCGCCCACCATGTTGCGGTTGACGTAGAGGTTGCCGACTTTCGCGCTGCCCGTCACCTGAGCGATGGTTTCGTCGATACGGGTATGCACGCCGAGGGTCAGGCCATAGCCGGAGGCGTTAATCTGATCGACCAGCGCCTCGAGGTTGTTGCGGCTGTAGCGCACCACGTGCAGCACCGGGCCGAAGACCTCTTTTTTCAGCTCGTCAAAGCTGGAAAGCTCAATCAGCGTCGGCGCAATAAAGGTACCGGTGTTCCATTCGCGGGCGTCTTCGCTGTTCTCGCGAACCGCCTGGAAGACCGGACGGCCTTTGGCACGCATCGTCTGAATGTGCTGTTCGATATTGGCTTTGGCTTCGGCGTCAATCACCGGGCCAATGTCCGTGGTCAGTCGGCCTGGGTTACCCATCCGGCATTCTGCCATCGCACCGCGCAGCATTTTCAGCGTGTGGTCGGCGATATCATCCTGCAGGCAAAGCACGCGCAGGGCGGAGCAACGTTGTCCGGCGCTGTCGAAGGCCGAGGCCAGCACGTCCACCACCACCTGCTCGGTCAGGGCGGAAGAGTCGACGATCATCGCGTTCATCCCGCCCGTTTCGGCGATCAGCGGTGTCGGACGCCCCTGCGGATCGAGACGGGTGGCGATGTTGCGTTGCAGCAGCGTTGCCACTTCCGTGGAACCGGTAAACATCACACCGCGCACGCGGTTGTCAGACGTCAGCTGAGCGCCGACGCTTTCACCGCGCCCTGGCAGAAGCTGTACCACGCCTGCCGGAACACCGGCTTCGAGCAAGATCTGAATACCCTGAGCGGCAATTAGCGGCGTCTGTTCAGCGGGTTTCGCCAGCACGCTGTTACCGGCGGCAAGCGCGGCAGCAATCTGGCCGGTAAAGATCGCCAGCGGGAAGTTCCACGGGCTGATACAGACTACCGGACCCAGCGGGCGGTGAGTTTCATTATCGAAGTCGTTGCGTACCTGACCGGCGTAGTAGTGCAGGAAGTCGACCGCTTCGCGCACTTCGGCGATGGCGTTGCTGAAGGTTTTCCCGGCTTCGCGCACCAGGATGCCAATCAGCTGTTGCATTTGGCCTTCCATCAGCACGGCGGCGCGTTCGAGAATCGCGGCACGCTCCTGCGGCGGCGTTGCGAACCAGATTGGCGCATTGTTGACGGCGTTTTCCAGCGCCAGCTCGACTTCCTGGGCGGTGGCTTCGCGGGCAAAACCGACGATATCTTTCGGCTCAGCCGGGTTGATCACCGGCTGCATGTCGCCTGCGTCAACGGGCTGTTCTAGAATCGGCTTCGCCTGCCATTTCTGCAGGGCGCTGTTGAGCAGGGCGGAAGACAGGGATGCCAGACGGTGTTCGTTCGCCAGATCCAGACCCGCTGAGTTGGTGCGATCGCTGCCGTACAGCTCACGCGGCAGGGCAATTTTCGGATGCGGCAGGCCGAGCTGGCCCTCCTGCGCTGCCATTTTTTCCACGGCCTGCACCGGATCGGCAACCAGTTCATCAAGCGGCAGCGTGGTATCGGCAATACGGTTGACGAAGGAGGTGTTCGCGCCGTTTTCCAGCAGACGACGCACCAGATAGGCAAGCAGCGTTTCGTGCGTGCCAACCGGAGCATAGATACGGCACGGTCGGTTCAGTTTGCCTTCCGCCACTTTACCGGTGACCTGTTCGTACAGCGGTTCACCCATGCCGTGCAGGCACTGGAACTCGTACTGGCCCGGATAGTAGTTTTGCCCGGCCAGGCTGTAGATCGCCGCCAGCGTATGGGCGTTGTGGGTGGCGAACTGCGGGTAAATCAGGTTCGGCACGTTAAGCAGTTTTTTCGCACAGGCGAGGTAAGAAACGTCGGTGTAGACCTTACGGGTGTAGACCGGATAGCCTTCCAGCCCCTCCATCTGCGCACGTTTGATTTCGCTGTCCCAGTAGGCGCCTTTTACCAGACGGATCATCAGGCGACGGCGGCTGCGGGAGGCGAGGTCGATCAGATAATCAATCACAAACGGGCAGCGTTTCTGATAGGCCTGAATGACGAAGCCGATACCGTTCCAGCCCGCCAGCTCTGGCTCGAAGCAAAGTTTTTCCAGCAGATCGAGGGAGATCTCCAGGCGGTCGGCCTCTTCGGCATCGATATTAATCCCGATATCGTACTGGCGCGCCAGCAGAGTCAGGGATTTCAGGCGCGGGTAGAGTTCATCCATTACGCGATCGTACTGAGCGCGGCTGTAGCGTGGGTGGAGGGCGGAGAGCTTGATGGAAATCCCCGGCCCTTCGTAAATGCCGCGACCGTTCGAGGCTTTACCAATCGCGTGGATCGCCTGCTGGTACGAGACCATATAAGCCTGCGCATCGGCGGCGGTCAGGGCCGCTTCACCGAGCATGTCGTAAGAGTAGCGGAAGCCTTTATCTTCCAGCTTGCGGGCGTTGGCCAGCGCTTCGGAGATGGTTTCACCGGTGACGAACTGCTCGCCCATCAGACGCATCGCCATGTCCACGCCTTTGCGGATCAGCGGTTCGCCGCTCTTACCGATAATGCGGTTCAGGGAGCGGGAAAGGTTGGCTTCGTTATGGGTGGAGACCAGTTTACCGGTAAACAGCAGGCCCCAGGTGGCGGCGTTGACGAACAGCGACGGGCTGCGGCCAATGTGCGAGTGCCAGTTACCGTTGCTAATTTTGTCGCGGATTAATGCATCGCGCGTGGCTTTGTCCGGAATACGCAGCAGCGCTTCCGCGAGGCACATCAGCGCCACGCCTTCCAGCGAGGAGAGGGAGAACTCCTGCAGCAGTCCCTGCACCATACCGGCGCGACCACTGGCAGATTTCTGATTACGCAGTTTGTCGGCGAGCTGATACGCCAGGCTGTGCGCCTGGGACGCAATCGGCTCCGGCAGACGTGCCTGCTCCAGCAGCATCGGCACGGCGTCGGTTTCGGCGCGACGATACGCGGCGGTGATCGCGGCGCGGCTCACGGACTGCGGCAGGATCTGCTCGGCAAAGTCGAGGAACGGCTGGTGGTTCTCTTCGGCGATGGCGGCGGCGTCTTCGCTTTCGTTGGCGGCACCCGCCAGCAGGGCAGGCAGTTCCGGTAAGTCGTCTTCGTTTTCCAGACGTTCCAGATAATTAAAAATGGCCTGTTTAATCAGCCAGTGCGGCGTGCGGTCAATGCGGGTTGCAGCGCTCTTAATCCGTTCGCGGGTCGCGTCATCCAGCTTAACCCCCATGGTGGTCATGCCCATGCCAGTAACTCCTGTTGATCTTTAGTGATGTTCGTTCGTTAGCGTGAAATATCCACCATGTTGCAACTTTGTGCAACCGTGTTAAATGTGACCTGGACTGCAAGCTGAAAAATGAATGGATTGTTAACGATAAGTAAGCTGGTAAATACGATGAGAGTCTGCGTCTGAAGCCCGTTTTTATGCGGCACTTAACACTTTTAAAAGGTGCAACCCGTAAAAGCGTGAGCGAGTGCAACCTATACGAAAGACCTATAAATCCAGGGATGAATTTGATGTAAATGCAGTGTTAAATCATTTGTGCATGTGGAGCGCTTACGGCAGGATACGCGCGCCCAACCGAAATACACTCATGATTATCACGTTCCGATAATCGAATAATAAGGCAGCCCGGACGGCTGTCGCTCGATATTTTTGGAGATTTTAAATGGCTATTAGCACACCGATGCTGGTGACATTTCTCGTTTATATTTTTGGCATGATCCTGATAGGGTTTATTGCATGGCGTTCGACCAAAAACTTTGACGACTATATTTTAGGTGGGCGGAGTTTAGGGCCCTTCGTGACCGCGCTGTCAGCGGGCGCTTCCGACATGAGCGGCTGGCTGCTGATGGGGTTACCGGGCGCGATTTTCATCTCCGGGATTTCCGAAAGCTGGATTGCCATCGGCCTGTGTATCGGGGCATGGATTAACTGGAAACTGGTGGCCGGGCGTTTGCGTGTTCACACCGAAGTGAACAACAACGCGCTGACGCTTCCGGACTATTTCACCAGCCGTTTCGAAGATAAAAGCCGCGTGCTGCGTATTATCTCCGCGCTGGTGATCCTGCTGTTCTTCACCATCTACTGTGCGTCCGGGATTGTCGCCGGGGCTCGTCTGTTCGAAAGCACTTTCGGCATGAGCTATGAAACCGCACTGTGGGCCGGTGCTGCAGCCACCATCCTTTACACCTTCGTCGGTGGCTTCCTGGCCGTGAGCTGGACGGATACCGTGCAGGCGAGCCTGATGATTTTCGCCCTGATCCTGACCCCGGTGATTGTGATTATTACCGTCGGCGGGTTTGGCGATTCGCTGGAAGTGATCAAGCAAAAGAGCATTGAAAACATCGATATGCTCAAAGGGCTGAACTTCGTGGCCATCATCTCACTGATGGGCTGGGGCCTGGGCTACTTCGGCCAGCCGCACATTCTGGCGCGTTTCATGGCGGCGGATTCTCACCACAGCATCGTGCATGCGCGTCGTATCAGTATGACGTGGATGATCCTGTGCCTGGCGGGTGCGGTCGCGGTCGGCTTCTTCGGCATTGCGTACTTCAATAACAACCCGGCGCAGGCGGGGGCGGTGAACCAGAACGCCGAGCGCGTGTTTATCGAGCTGGCGCAGATTCTGTTTAACCCGTGGATTGCCGGGATTTTACTGTCGGCGATTCTGGCGGCGGTGATGTCGACCCTGAGCTGTCAGCTGCTGGTCTGCTCAAGTGCTATCACAGAAGATCTGTATAAGGCCTTCCTGCGTAAAGGCGCGAGCCAGAAAGAGCTGGTGTGGGTCGGACGCTTTATGGTGCTGGCGGTGGCGCTGGTCTCTATCGCGCTGGCTGCAAACCCGGAAAACCGCGTGCTGGGCCTGGTGAGCTACGCCTGGGCGGGCTTCGGTGCGGCCTTTGGTCCGGTGGTGCTGTTCTCGGTACTCTGGTCACGTATGACCCGAAACGGCGCGCTGGCGGGGATGATCATCGGTGCGGTGACGGTTATCGTCTGGAAACAGTTCGCGTGGCTGGGCCTGTATGAAATCATTCCAGGCTTTATCTTCGGCAGCATCGGGATTGTGGTGTTCAGCCTGCTGGGTAAAGCGCCGTCGGCGGCTATGCAGGAACGTTTTGCCGAAGCGGATGCGCATTACCACACGGCACCGCCGGTAAAGTTACAGCCTGAATAAGCATAAACAGGTTTTCAAAGCCGGGTAAGGCGTCATCGCCGCCCGGCTTTTTTTTCTGTCAGAACTGCACGCAGACCGGTTGATCAACGCGCATCACCGACTCCTGCGCAAACCGGGATTTGTAGATTCCGCGTAATGCTTCGATATTGCTCTCGCTCTGAGCATCTTTCCCGTGGATCAGCATCAACGCTTTGCTTGGCTCACGCGCCACTTTCCCGTCATTGCCCAGCCATTGTCCGCGCGCATCAAACACCGTTAAGCCATCGCGAAAACGCGGCGTCACGTCCTGATCGACAAACTGCTGCCACTCCTGCCCGCTGATGGCGGCACCCGCCGGACGATTCAGACCGAAATAGAGCGTGGTTTGCTGCATCTGGTTATCCACTTTGCAGGTGGCGTCAGGAGCCGTATGCGAGGGGGCGTTGCAGCCGGCCAGCATGAAAAGTGCGGCAACCATAAGCCCTGTTTTGATGGTCATTGTTCGCTATCCTCATTGTTATTATTGCAAGAAAAAGCCGGGTGGCGCTAACGCTGACCCGGCCTGCATATCATCTGTTCGACAAACGGTGTTAAAGCACCAGCCCCGCAAAACTTGCCGACAGCAAGCTCACCAGCGTTGCGCCATACACCAGACGCAGACCAAAGCGAGATACCACGTTGCCTTGTTTCTCGTTCAGCCCTTTGATCGCCCCGGCCACGATGCCGATAGAGGCAAAGTTGGCGAACGACACCAGGAAGATAGAGAGAATGCCCAGCCCGCGCGGTGTCATTTGACCGGCAATTTTTTGCAGCTCAATCATCGCCACAAATTCATTCGCCACCAGTTTGGTCGCCATAATACTGCCCGCGTTCAGCGCATCACTCAGGGGAATGCCCACCAGCCACGCCAGCGGATAAAACACATAGCCGAGGATCTGCTGGAAGCTCATTCCAAACAGGCTGGAGAAGAGGGCGTTGACGGCGCTAATAAGGGCAATAAAGCCAATCAGCATCGCCAGAATAATCATCGCCACTTTAAAACCGGCCAGAATATACTCGCCCAGCATCTCAAAGAAGCTCTGGGATTCGTGCAGTTTTTCCAGTTTGATTTCCGGCTCGGCTTCCGGGCTTGCCGGGTTAATGACCGACAGAATAATAAAGGTGCTGAACATATTGAGGATCAGCGCCGCGACCACGAATTTCGCATCAAGCATGGTCATATAAGCGCCGACGATCGACAAGGAAACGGTGGACATCGCCGTCGCCGCCATGGTGAACAGGCGACGAGACGAGAGATCGCCGAGCACCCCTTTGTAAGCAATGAAGTTTTCCGACTGGCCGAGAATCAGTGAGCTGACGGCGTTAAAGGATTCCAGCTTGCCCATGCCATTCAGTTTTGACAGCTGGGTGCCGATCAGACGAATAAAAATCGGCAGAATTCGCCAGTGCTGAAGAATACCGATCAGGGCAGAAATAAAGATAATCGGACACAACACGCCGAGGAAAATGAACGCCAGCCCTTTTTCACCCATTCCGCCAAAGACAAAATTGGTGCCCTCCGCGGCAAATTTCAGCAGGGATTCAAAGAAACCGGAGACATATTTAATCACGAAGAGACCGCTTTCGGCGTGCAGGAAAAAGAACGCCAACGCAATTTCAATCACAATAAGCTGTAAAACATAACGAATACGAATTTTTCGGCGGTCGAAACTCACCAGCCAGGCGAGCGCAAGAATAATGACCAGCGCCAGCAGGAAATGAACAAAGTTATACATTTTGAATTTTCAGCAGGTAAACGAAGCGCTTATTTAGCCATAGGGCACGGGAACCGTAAATGGGCATTTACGTTATAAGTTATATACATAACGGTAACGATCGTAACTATTAACCGGCGATGGATTTACAACTGGTCATTAAAACCTGACACAATTCGCTTGTTTTTCTTTCTGCCGTAATGATAATCACTATCACAGTTATTTACCTTTCTTTGCACCAGTTGACCGCGATAAACATTTAAGGTGTCGGCATGTTTGTTCCATTTCTCATTATGTTACGTGAAGGGCTTGAAGCGGCCTTAATTGTCAGTCTGATTGCCAGCTACCTGAAGCGCACCCAGCGCGGCCGTTGGATTGGTGTGATGTGGATTGGCGTCATTCTCGCCGCCGCACTCTGTTTAGGTCTCGGGATCCTGATTAACGAAACCACCGGTGAATTCCCGCAAAAAGAGCAGGAGCTGTTCGAAGGAATAGTGGCGGTGATTGCCGTGGTGATCCTCACCTGGATGGTGTTCTGGATGCGCAAAGTCTCGCGTAACGTCAAAGTGCAGCTGGAGCAGGCGGTCGATCACGCGCTGCAAAAGGGCAACCACCACGGCTGGGCGCTGATTGGGATGGTCTTTTTCGCCGTCGCCCGCGAAGGGCTGGAGTCAGTCTTCTTCCTGCTGGCGGCGTTCCAGCAGGACGTAGGGATCTGGCCGCCGCTCGGCGCGATGCTGGGTCTCGCCACCGCGATTGTGCTGGGATTCATGCTCTACTGGGGCGGCATTCGCCTGAACCTTGGCGCGTTCTTCAAATGGACCAGCCTGTTCATTCTGCTGGTCGCCGCCGGGCTGGCAGCAGGGGCGATTCGCGCCTTCCACGAGGCGGGCCTGTGGAACCACTTCCAGGATGTTGCGTTCGATTTCAGTAATACGCTCTCCACCCACTCTCTGACCGGTACCCTGCTCGAAGGCATCTTCGGCTATCAGGAAACGCCGAGCGTCAGCGAAGTGGCGATGTATTTCATCTATCTCATTCCGGCGCTGGTGCTGTTCTTTATGCCATCACGCCCCAGTACTCAGCCGTCGCGTACTGCGCCCTGAAGTGCTTCGTGTTGTTTATACATACTTTTAGAAAGGAAAGGGTCATGGCAATTCAATTTCGACGTACTGCATTACAGGCAGGTGTGGCAGCGCTGTTTGCGTATGCATTCTCAGCGGGCGCGGCAGATGTTCCTCAGGTGAAAGTCACCGTGAACGATAAACAGTGTGAGCCGATGACCATCACGGTCAACAGCGGTAAAACCCAGTTTATCATTCAGAACCATAGCCAGAAGGCGCTGGAGTGGGAAATCCTCAAAGGCGTGATGGTGGTGGAAGAGCGTGAAAACATCGCGCCAGGCTTTACCCAGAAAATGACGGCTAACCTGCAGCCGGGCGAATATGACATGACCTGCGGCCTGCTGACCAACCCGAAAGGCAAGCTGATCGTCAAAGGCGAAGCCACGGCGGATGCGGCGAAAGGCGAAGCGCTGCTGAGTCTGGGCGAGGCGATCACCGCCTATAAAGCTTACGTGACCAAAGAGACCGCAGACCTGGTTGCCGGTACCAAAGCCTTTACCGACGCGGTAAAAGTGGGTGATATCGAGAAAGCCAAATCTCTGTACGCGCCAACGCGCCAGCACTACGAGCGTATCGAACCGATTGCCGAGCTGTTCTCTGACCTCGACGGCAGCATCGACGCCCGTGAAGATGATTACGAGCAGAAAGCCGCCGATCCGAAATTCACCGGCTTCCACCGTCTAGAGAAAGCGCTGTTTGGCGACAACTCCACCAAAGGGATGGAGAAGTACGCGGAGCAGCTGAATACCGACGTGCTGGATCTGCAAAAACGCATTAGCGAGCTGGCTTTCCCGCCGTCAAAAGTGGTGGGCGGCGCGGCTGGCCTGATTGAAGAAGTGGCGGCCAGCAAAATCAGTGGCGAAGAAGATCGTTACAGCCACACCGACCTGTGGGACTTCCAGGCGAACGTTGACGGTGCGCAGAAGATTGTTGACCTGCTGCGTCCGCAGCTGCAGAAAGACAACAGCGAACTGCTGGCGAAAGTGGATGCCAACTTCAAGAAAGTGAATACCATTCTGGCGAAGTACCGTACCAAAGACGGGTATGAGACTTACGACAAATTGACGGACGCCGACCGGAATGCGCTGAAAGGGCCAATCACGACGCTGGCGGAAGATCTGGCACAGCTGCGTGGCGTACTGGGTCTGGACTAAGCATTATGAGTAAACATCACGAAATCGACGTCGCAGAACCGTCGCGCCGTCGATTGTTAAAAGGGGTGGGGGCGCTTGGCGGCGCGCTCGCTCTGGCGGGGGGTTGCCCGGTGGCGCATGCGGCCAAACCGCAAAGCGCGCCGGGAACCCTCTCCCCGAATGCGCGCATGGAGACGCAGCCGTTCTACGGCGAACATCAGGCCGGGATCCTGACGCCACAGCAGGCGGCGATGATGGTGGTGGCGTTTGATTCGCTGGCGAGCGATAAAGCGGATCTGGAACGTCTGTTCCGTTTGCTGACGAAGCGAATTGCGTTTCTGACGGCAGGCGGCCCGGCGCCGGAAACGCCGAATCCGCGGATGCCGCCGATGGATTCGGGTATTCTGGGGCCGTTTATCGCCCCGGATAATCTGACGGTCACGGTTTCCGTTGGCGAGTCGCTGTTTGACGGCCGCTACGGGCTTGAGAAACAGAAACCGAAAACGCTGCAAAAGATGACGCGTTTTCCGAATGATTCTCTCGATGCCGCGCTCTGTCATGGCGATCTGCTGATCCAGATCTGCGCTAACACCCAGGATACGGTGATCCACGCCCTGCGCGATATCATCAAGCACACGCCGGATCTGCTCAGCGTGCGCTGGAAGCGGGAAGGGTTTATCTCCGATCACGCGGCGCGCAGCCAGGGAAAAGAGACGCCGGTCAACCTGCTCGGCTTTAAAGACGGAACGGCCAACCCGGACAGCCGCGATGCGGCGCTGATGAAAAACGTGGTCTGGACCACGGCGGATCAGGGCGAACCGGCGTGGGCGGTGGGCGGCACTTATCAGGCGGTGCGTATTATCCAGTTCCACGTGGAGTTCTGGGATCGCACGCCGCTGAAAGAGCAGCAAACCATTTTCGGTCGTGACAAGCAGAGCGGTGCGCCGCTGGGCATGAAAAACGAACACGATGTGCCGGATTACGCAAACGATCCGGACGGCGATACCATCGCGCTCGACAGCCATATTCGTCTGGCGAACCCGCGAACGCCGGAAACCGAGTCCAGCCTGATGATGCGTCGTGGTTACAGCTATTCGCTGGGCGTGACCAACTCCGGGCAGCTGGATATGGGCCTGCTGTTTGTCTGCTATCAGCACGATCTGGAGAAGGGCTTTTTAACCGTGCAGAAGCGGTTAAACGGCGAGGCGCTGGAAGAGTACATAAAACCCATCGGCGGCGGCTATTTCTTTGCTCTGCCGGGCGTGCGCGATAACACCGCGTATCTCGCGCAAGGGCTGATCGAAGCCTGATTATTCTCCCCGCCACCCGCGCGGGGAGATTATTTTTTCCTATGACCCTCACTGTTATATTTCTGTCATATTTCTGTATGAGACTGAACTCAGCTGCAGGGCGAGTCTGAAAAAGTTGCGTTCAGGTAAAAAAGATGTTGCATTTGTGATAAATCCTGATGTACTTAATATAAGACAGCGGTAGTTCCCGGCAGTGATAACGATTCACTATGGAGATCGCGAATGGTTGGGTCCTGTACTGGACAAGTTAAACATAACAACCGCAGCACCCGGCGCGGAGGCTCTGACTCCGGCAGCGATTTCTTCACCACAAAATTCTCCTCCCCAATACCTCAAAAGAACTTATCCGGCGTGCAGAACGGTGCGCGTAGCCGTTTTGCATCGTCATTCCAAAAGGCAAGCAAGGGCTTACAAGGAAGCCAAACCTCAGATGTTCGTGCGCATAATCGCGCTGCCAACGGCGCGTGTGATGAATACCAACAACTCAAGGTGCTATCCATGGGAAGACAAAAAGCAGTGATCAAAGCTCGTCGCGAAGCAAAACGTGTGCTGAGACGGGATTCACGTAGCCATAAACAGCGTGAAGAAGAGTCGGTCACCTCGCTTGTGCAGATGAGTGGCGGCGTAGAAGCAATTGGCATGGCGCGAGACAGCCGTGATAACTCCCCAATTGCCGCCCGCAATGAAGCTCAGGCGCACTACCTGAATGCTATCGAGAGTAAACAGCTGATCTTCGCAACCGGTGAAGCCGGATGCGGGAAAACGTGGATAAGTGCTGCCAAGGCGGCGGAGGCTCTGATTCATAAGGATGTGGACAGAATTATCGTCACCCGTCCGGTATTGCAGGCCGATGAAGATCTCGGCTTCTTGCCCGGCGATATGTCAGAGAAGTTTGCCCCGTATTTCCGGCCTGTCTATGACGTGCTGGTGAAACGCCTGGGGGCTTCTTTTATGCAGTACTGCCTGCGACCAGAGATTGGTAAGGTGGAAATCGCGCCGTTCGCCTATATGCGCGGACGTACATTTGAAAATGCGGTCGTTATTCTCGACGAGGCTCAGAACGTGACCGCAGCGCAAATGAAGATGTTTTTAACGCGCCTCGGGGAAAACGTGACCGTTATCGTCAACGGCGATATCACCCAGTGCGACCTGCCGTCGGGTGTCAAATCGGGCCTGAGCGATGCGCTGGCACGTTTTGTGGAAGATGACATGGTTGGGGTGGTGCGTTTCAACAAAGATGATTGCGTACGCTCGGTTCTGTGCCAGCGCGCACTGCTTGCCTACGACTGAATTTGCTGCTGATGACAAAGCCCGGGAAACCGGGCTTTGCTTTCTGGGGAACCCAAACGACAGACGAAAAAAAAGCCCGCATTTTCATGCGAGCTCTTCTCTAAATATGGCGGTGAGAGAGGGGTTCGAACCCTCGATACGTTGCCGTATACACACTTTCCAGGCGTGCTCCTTCAGCCACTCGGACACCTCACCGTATTGTTTCGCTGCCTGACCTCTCGGGGGCAACGGGGCGCTACTATAGGGAGTTGCGTTAAAACGGTCAAGCAAATTTTATGCCCGAGTGGCTGTTCGGTTAAGCAATAATCACCTCTGCCGGTTTACGCTCACATCTGACCAAAACGACCGGAATTAAAATCACCGATCGCCTCTGCGATTTCGGTTTTGGTGTTCATCACGAACGGACCGTAACCGACAATCGGCTCGTTTAACGGCTCGCCGGACATCAGCAGCACTTTTGCGTCACGGGTGGCCTCAAGGTGCAGTTTATCTCCGCTCTGGCTCAGCACCACCAGCTGGGCTTCACCGGCTTCGGTGGTGCCATTCACTGTGATACTGCCTTCGACCACCACCAGCGCTGTGCTCCAGCCATCCGGCTGGTTCAGGCTCAGATGGCCGCCCTGATGCAGGGCAATGTCCCACACGTTCAGGGGCGAGAAGGTGTGCGCCGGACCTTGTGTATCGCCATACTGACCGGCAATCACCCGCAGCTCGCCGCTGTTATCGGGCAGCGCCACGACCGGGATCGCCGCTTTGGTGATGCTCTGGTAGCCCGGTGTGGCCATTTTGTGCTTCGCCGGAAGGTTGACCCACAGCTGCATCATCTTCAGCTCACCGCCCTGGCGCGAGAAAGCA
Organism: Lelliottia sp. WB101; assembly: GCF_003051885.1. Classification (NCBI taxonomy): domain Bacteria; kingdom Pseudomonadati; phylum Pseudomonadota; class Gammaproteobacteria; order Enterobacterales; family Enterobacteriaceae; genus Lelliottia; species Lelliottia sp. WB101. Next base: position 3,845,255 of record NZ_CP028520.1, on the reverse strand, counting down.
TCGGCGTGAAACTCTTCATGCAAAATGCCCGCACCGGCGGTCATCCATTGCACATCGCCCGGACCAATCACGCCACCTTTACCGGTTGAATCGCGATGCTCCACGTCGCCGGAGTAGACAATGGTCACCGTTTCAAAGCCGCGATGGGGATGCTCATCCACACCGCGTTTCACGCCGTCGCCGGGGAAGACGTGCGGGCCTGCATAGTCCAGCAGCAGGAAAGGGCTGAGGGCTTCGCCGTGAGTCTGGTAAGAGAACATTGAGCGTACCGGGAAACCGTCGCCCACCCAGTGGGGACGCGGTGCGGTATAGACGCCAGTAACCTGTTTCATGTTTTTCTCCTGCTGTTCGGTTGATGTGTATTAGCTTATATTCGACATTAATAACCCGGTAGAGTGTTAAATTAATACTCACTGTTCCATAAACAGGACGATGGAGGCGAAATGCAGGATCTGAATGATTTTGCGTGGTTTGTAAAAGTGGTGGACCACGGCGGATTTGCCGCGGCAGGGCGGGCCTGTGATTTACCGAAATCCCGCCTCAGCCGTCGAATTGCGCAGCTTGAAGAGCGGCTGGGCGTGCGATTAATACAGCGCACCACGCGGCAGTTTACCGTCACCGACATCGGCCATACCTTTTATCAGCACTGCAAAGCGATGCTGGTAGAAGCCGAGGCGGCGCAGGAGGCCGTTGCCGCTCTACAGGCAGAGCCGCGCGGAATGGTGCGCATAACCTGTCCGGTAACGCTGCTGCATGTCCATATTGGCCCGATGCTGGCGCGATTTATGGTCCGCTATCCGGGCGTGAATCTGCAGCTGGAAGCCACCAACCGGCGTGTGGATGTGGTGGCGGAGGGGATTGATGTGGCGATTCGCGTAAGGCCACGGCCCTTTGACGATAGCGATCTGGTCCTGCGTGTGCTCGCCGATCGCGGTCACTGTCTGGTGGCGAGCCCGCAGCTGATTGAACGGCTGGGTACACCGACAGCGCCTGCTGAACTCAGCCAGTGGCCCGGACTGAGCATGGGGGCGGGCAAGCAGGTTCACAAATGGGCGCTGACCGGGCCTGCGGGCGCGAAGGCGGAGATCCACTTTACGCCGCGTTATATCACCTCCGATATGCTGGCGCTGCGCGAAGCGGCATCGGCTGGCGTCGGCGTGGTCCAGTTGCCTGTTTTAATGGTGAAGGAGCAGCTGGCGCGCGGTGAGCTGGTCAGGGTACTGAGCGAGTGGGAGCCGCAGCGGGAAGTCATTCACGCAGTGTATCCTTCGCGGCGCGGGCTATTGCCTTCTGTGCGCACGCTGGTGGATTTTCTGGCCGAAGAATACGCGCGGATTGTCGAGGAGTAGACCCAAACGACAGACGAAAAAAAAGCCCGCATTTTCATGCGAGCTCTTCTTCAAATATGGCGGTGAGAGAGGGGTTCGAACCCTCGATACGTTGCCGTATACACACTTTCCAGGCGTGCTCCTTCAGCCACTCGGACACCTCACCGTATTGTCATCCCGTTGTTGCTGGGACGGGCGCTAATGTAAGTAAAAGGGGCATCGCCGTCAATCAACTTTTTCAGTTATTTGGCGTGTTTAGATAAAGTTTCAGCAATGTGATTCCTGAATGTGCTGAAAGCGCTTTTTTTATCATCAACACACCCTGCGCAATATTTGTTATCCTGATAATCCTCTTGAAAACACATATAAAACATCGCAATAAAAAGCAGGAGTCATTTATGGATATCATCTTTTACCACCCGACGTTTGATACCCCTTACTGGATTAAGGCGCTGTCGACAGCCATTCCGGGCGCGCGCGTGCGTGAATGGAAGCGGGGCGATAACGAACATGCGGATTATGCGCTCGTCTGGCATCCGCCGGTGGAGATGTTGCAGGGGCGCAATCTGAAAGCGGTCTTCGCCCTCGGCGCGGGCGTGGATTCCATCCTGAGCAAATTAAAAGCGCATCCGGAAATGTTGCCAGAACATATTCCCCTGTTCCGCCTCGAAGATACCGGTATGGGCCAGCAAATGCAGGAATACGCGGTGAGCCAGGTTCTGCACTGGTTCCGCCGTTTTGACGACTATCAGGCGCTGAAGCAACAATCGCGCTGGGAACCGTTAGCCGATTATCAGCGCGAAGATTTTACCGTCGGCCTGCTGGGTGCGGGCGTGCTGGGATCAAAAGTGGCGGAAGGCCTCGCGCCGTGGGGATTCCCGCTGCGCTGCTGGAGCCGCACGCGCAAGACCTATCCTGGCGTGGAGAGCTTTGCCGGTCATGACGAACTGCCGGCCTTCCTGAAAGGGACGCGCGTGCTGATCAACCTGCTGCCAAATACGGCAGAGACGGTCGGGATTATCAATCAGGATCTGCTGAACCAACTGCCGGATCAAAGCTATGTGATGAACCTGGCGCGCGGCGTGCATCTGGTGGAGGCGGATCTGCTTAAAGCGCTCGACAGCGGTAAGCTGAAAGGGGCGATGCTGGATGTCTACAGCCGCGAACCGTTGCCGGAAGAGAGCCCGCTGTGGGCGCATCCGCGCGTGGCGATGACGCCGCATATTGCCGCAGTCACCCGCCCGGCAGAAGCCGTGGATTACATCGCCCGCACGATAGCGCTGCTGGAGCAGGGGAAAGCCGCGACCGGACAGGTCGACAGGCAGCGAGGCTACTAACCGCAACCCGGCTTTTGCCGGGTTTTTGCTGATATTCGCCGGGTATACCTGCTATCCTTGGGGTAAAACATCAGAGGAGAGAGAGATGTATCCCGTAGACCTGCATATGCACACCGTCGCCAGCACCCACGCGTACAGCACCCTTCATGACTACATCGCGCAAGCCAAACTGAGAGGGATTACGCTTTTTGCGATCACCGATCACGGCCCGGATATGGCTGATGCGCCGCACTACTGGCACTTTGTAAATATGCGCATCTGGCCTCGTCTGGTGGATGGCGTCGGGATACTGCGCGGCATCGAGGCGAACATTAAAAACACGGACGGCGAGATCGACTGTACTGGCCCGATGCTGACCTCTCTGGATCTGATTATCGCCGGTTTTCATGAACCGGTGTTTGCTCCTCAGGATAAAGAAACCCACACCCAGGCGATGATCGCGACGATTGCCAGCGGCAACGTCCACATCATCAGCCACCCTGGCAACCCGAAATTCCCAATCGACATTCAGGCGGTCGCCCAGGCGGCGGCAAAACACCGCGTGGCGCTGGAAATCAATAACTCCTCCTTTACCCATTCGCGCATTGGCAGCGAAGCCAACTGTCGCGCAGTGGCGGCGGCGGTGCGAGATGCTGGCGGAATGGTGGCGCTGGGCTCTGATTCCCACACCGCTTTTACGCTGGGGGAATTTGGCGAGTGCCGGAAAGTGTTAGATGAAGTCGGGTTCCCGGAAGAGCGTATTCTTAACGTTACCCCGCGTCGGATGCTGGATTTCCTCGAATCGCGTGGCATGCCACCGATCGCTGAATTTGCTGAACTTTAATACAGTCATGGAATAAATAAATGAACGAGTTTTCAATCCTTTGCCGCGTACTGGGCACCTTGTACTATCGCCAGCCGCAAGATCCGCTGCTGGTTCCGCTCTTTACGCTGATTCGCGAAGGTAAGCTTGCGGAAAACTGGCCGCTGGAGCAGGACGAGCTACTGCAACGCCTGCAAAAGAGCTGCGATATGCAGCAGATTTCGGCGGATTATAACGCCCTGTTAGTGGGCGAAGAGGGGCGCGTTTCTCCGTATCGCTCTTCCTGGGAAGAGGGGGCGACGGAATCTGAAGTGCGCGCGTTCCTTTCCGAGCGCGGTATGCCCCTGAGCGATGCGCCTGCCGACCATATCGGCACGCTGCTGCTGGCGGCCTCCTGGATTGAAGATCACGCCGGTGAAGATGAAAGTGAAGCTCTGGAAACGCTGTTTGGCGATTACATTCTCCCCTGGTGCGGTGCTTTCCTCGGTAAGATTGAAGCCCACGCCACATCTCCTTTCTGGCGCACCATGGCACCGCTGACCCGTGAAGCGATCTCCGCCATGTGGGACGAATTACAGGAAGAGAACGAAGAGTGATTTGAATCACATATTCAATGTAACGATACATTTTGATTTGAACAAAATGTGCTCGTGATCTCATTTCACTGGCGCGTATCTGATAAGATGCGCGCCATGAATATATTACTTTCCATTGCCATTACGACAGGGATGCTCTCCGGAATCTGGGGATGGGTTGCCGTGTCTTTGGGACTGCTCAGCTGGGCGGGTTTCCTCGGCTGTACCGCCTACTTCGCCTGTCCGCAGGGCGGACTGAAAGGGCTGTTTATCTCGGGCTGCACCATGATGAGCGGCGTTGTCTGGGCATTGATTATCATGCACGGCAGCGCGCTTGCGCCGCATCTTGAGATCGTCGGCTATATGATGACTGGCGTAGTGGCTTTTTTGATGTGCATTCAGGCAAAACACCTGCTGCTCTCTTTTGTTCCTGGAACTTTCATTGGCGCATGCGCGACCTTTGCCGGGCAGGGCGACTGGAAAATGATTATTCCGTCGCTCCTTCTGGGACTGGTGTTTGGCTACGCGATGAAAAACAGCGGATTGTGGCTGGCGGCCCGGCGAGAGCGGGCGCAGGAGAACGGCACGGTATTGAGCAAATAAAAAAGCGAGGCCTTAGCGCCTCGCTTTTTCGTTGTGCTTTCTGTATCAGGATTCTGGAGGCACCGACATTTCGCGGTATTTCACCAGAACCTCATTTTTCACGTCATTTTTATTCTGCAGATCCCACAGTCCGCGATCGATCCCGTCGTTAATCAGGAAAATAACCCCTGTTTCGATGGCCGACATCAGACACATCATCACCGGTTCATTCGAGGTGTAGCCGATTTCACCTTCCAGCAGACGCTGGTAGTCGATGAAGCGGAAGACACCGGCCTGAACTTCATAGGAGAGAATCGTTTTGCTGGTGGTGACCGATGACAGCACTTCACCGGTGCTCACGTTAACCACGCGCAGGTTGACGGCAATCTGGTCGAGCTGGTACTGCGTGTCCGCCCCGATACCGAAATAACGCGCCCCGACACCGCCCGATTTCACGTTACTTTCGTAGCCGATAATCGAGCCTTCAACCATGACGTTCGCGGCAACCAGCGACTGCAACGGTACGCGGTTATTAACCTCAACGGTGCCGTTTTCCTGAGCCGCACGAATGATTTTGCGTTCGTTCAGCAGGTTTTGCAGCCCCTGGCGTTCCAGAGGAATAAACCAGCGTGAATCCTTGAGCGCAGTCACCAGCATGGCGGTGGCACTTTGTGGAACAGCCGTCGAGAAGTTACTTGCCGGATACGGTTTGAACTGGCCCGTTTCATCCTGAATATTATAAACCGAGACAAATATCTTACCGGTTGGCGCCGGCAGATGCGTCAGGTCGCGATAGCTTTGCGCCCGGGGCATCAGCGTGGGTTTAGCGGCTTCTTTAGGTGGAGCAGTTAAACAACCGCTCAATAAGCACACTGCAACAAGAATCAGTAAGCGCTGCATGATTGTTGTCCTTATTTCGTGGTTGTTTAAAAATCAGTTGAATCGGTTGCGAGACCCGATACCTGAATGGTGGACGTTTTGCCCGTTTTTCGGTCGGTCACATTCAGCTGCAGTTGCCCGTCTTTATTGGCAATATCGACAATAAAATCGTTGGTCACCATGCGGCCAGGTTTGCCGGTATTAATATTCGTGAGCAAGCCACCTAATATTTGCGACTGAATAGCCTGAGTGAAGTTATCCAGTGCAGACGGTGTTTCAATACCAAAGTCATCGTCATAGCTAGGGTCTTTATAGGAGTTTTGGGCCTGGGCTTCATTGAGCATAAAAGCCCCGTTATTTGGATTGCCACCAAAATTTGGGTTACGGAACTGGAAAGTCATATTCCCGGCCCAGCTTAACGGTGCAATCAGCATTAACGAAATCACTGTGTGTGCGAGACGCATTACAGCCTCCGGAGATTAATATCGCTAGAATTCATCTTTTGCTAAATCGCCAGTGCTCAGCAGAGCCTTATCGATTTGCAGACGATTTACCGCTTCTTCAGTTTGTGCCAGTGCAAAACTGATGTTTTTGTCAAAGTCTCTTTTCGTTGGGAATAAAAATGTCTGGTACACCACGTCCTGATTAACCGTTATGGTGATCCAGCTTCCCCATCGAGCACTGGGTCGCTCATTGATTGTTAAGTTGCCTGGATAATCACTTTCCCATTTGTCGCTAAATGCCCGATAAAAATCGTGGCCGATAGATGAGACGGTGTGGTCAGTTAATAATCCGGGCACTTCCACTTCAACAGCGTGAAGATTTCCGGCAGCGAGCAGAAAGCCGACTGCCGCGATCCAACTCGACGTGCGTTTCATGTTATTAACGCCTGAGGTTATCGTTTGCCCATGAAACAGCCTGAGTCCTGTTTTTAACAGCTATCTTCTTGAAAAGATTATAGAGATGTGTCTTCACTGTATTTTCGCTGATAAATAACGAACGGGCGATTTCAATATTTGAAGAACCAATGCGTAATTTATTCAGAATCTCTTTTTCGCGATGCGTCAGCAAAGCCGACTCTGAACTGTTATAGCGATAATTTCCGGAGTGAGTGATGAGGTAGCTGGCCAGTTTTTGTGAAAAGTAACACTCTCCACGCAAAATACCCTGTAACCCTTCCACCACACGCGTCTCGTCTTCAGTGACGTAAAAGACGCCGTTGATATGCGGCCAGCTTTCAATATCCCGGAAAGGATACTCATCAGGTGTATTCAATAATAACACGCGGATATTATTGTTTTTCCTGCTTAAGTTATCCTGCCAGTAATGGATAAGCTTTTTATCAGCTTCCATCATATCGAAGAGAATGATGCTGCCAGGAGCAATATCATCATAAGAACGTTGAATATTGTGCAATTTCCCGTTCAGTGACAGAGACTGCTTCAAATGTTGTAATAAGGCTGTCGCTTGTAAAGAAGGCTTTGTGATCAACAGTAATGTATGACCATGTAAACTATGGACTTCATTAAACATGATGAAACCCCACTTTTTTTATAACACCTGGCAGCTGTCCCCCGATATATTCGGGGGACACCAGAAGTACTGACAGATGTTGCACTGCTGTGTGTAGAATCAGACCATAACCTCCAGGAGGAGGTAAATATTAAAAATAATTCGTACTGCTGATTTCAATCTAGCTATTACGATTTTTAAATCAAGTGTTAATGGTGTAACAGAATGTAAAAATCAATATTAATTTGTGAATTTAAGGCATTTAAAAAGTTCAGTAATGATAAAAAAGTTGTACATGATAATAATGCTGCACACATTTTAAAAATCATACAAATTATTGCAATCAGTTGATTTTAATATCAATTGATTATTTTGTATTTGGTTGTTGCAGGTATGAGAGAGATGAAAATTCTAAGACTTTGCATGCTAACAGAAAGCTCTTAAGAAATCGTACGTCTTGTGACAGAGGTGTCGCGGAATGTTGTCGACGAAGCGCGAAGGGCAGACGCGACGGGGGCGATAAGCGCTTCCTTAACGAAGCGCAAACAGGCTGTCAAAATAATATTTAAAAAACTAACTTACGCTGCTGACTGGTAATTTTGGCATTAATTAATACTTTGAGGTGACCCATTAAATAAAAATAACACTCGCGGGTGAGATATTTAAATTGTTTCGGTAGACATACTCTTCATCGTAACGCGGCGTTAACAAAAAACGAATCGCGTTAACACCAAGCCATTTATTTATTACCAGGTCCAGGTGACAACATGAAAAACAGAACGTTATTTATGATGTTTACATTACTGGGTGCGCCTGGGTTAGCGATCGCGGCAGATCCGGATTTGGCAGTCTCGGAATATAACTTCGCGATTAATGAATTAAGCAAGTCTTCATATAATCAGGCAGCCATTATTGGTCAACAAGGTTCAGGTAATAATGCTGACGTTCGCCAGGGCGGTTCTAAATTACTGTCCGTTGTTTCTCAGGATGGCGGGAACAACCGAGCGAAAGTTGATCAATCAGGGACTTATAACCTCGCTTATATCGATCAGTCCGGTAACGGTAATGATGCGAGTATTAAGCAAGGGGCTTTTGGTAATACCGCGATGATTATCCAGAAAGGCTCGGGTAACAAAGCGAATATTACCCAGTATGGTACGCAAAAAACAGCAGTTGTAGTACAGAGACAGTCGCAAATGGCAATTCGCGTTATCCAACGCTGACTATTTACGACGACTTAAATCAATCCGATGGGGGTTTACCATGAAACTTTTCAAAGTGGCAGCAATTGCAGCAATCGTAGTTTCTGGCAGTGCTCTGGCTGGTGCGGTTCCACAATATGGCGGCGGCGGTGGTGGTTGGGGTGGCGGTAATAGCGGCCCGAACTCAACTCTGAGCATTTACCAGTACGGTGGCGGCAACTCAGCTGTTGCCTTGCAAACTGACGCTAAAAATTCTGACCTGACGATTACTCAGCACGGCGGCGGTAACGGTGCTGATGTAGGACAAGGTTCTGATGACAGTTCCATTGACCTGCTGCAGAAAGGCTTTGGTAACAGCGCAACCCTCGATCAGTGGAACAGTAAAGACTCCACCATCAGTGTTAAACAGTTCGGCGGCGGCAACGGCGCGGCAGTGGACCAGACCGCTTCCGGGTCAACTGTAACTGTGCATCAGGTTGGCTTCGGCAACAACGCAACTGCGCATCAGTATTAATTTCGAATCTGTACTACAAAAAAACAGGGCATTTGCCCTGTTTTTTTTCGGGAGTTTATCATGCACACCTTATTACTCCTTGCTGCGCTCTCGAGCCAGATCACCTTTAAAACCACCCACGACGGGGATATGACCACCATCATTCCTCAGGTTATTTTGACTGAACCCTGCGTGTGTCAGGTGCAAATTATTTCTTCTCGGGAAGGGCTTGGGGGTCAAAGTACGTCTAGCCAGCGCAGCACCCTCTCTATTCCCGCGAATCAACCGATCGATTTAACCCGTCTGAGTCTGAATATTAACCCTAAAGATTCCGTGAGAATTGTCGTTAATGTCTCTGACGGGCAATCGCTTCATTTATCGCAACAATGGCCGGGTTCTGAATGAAATATTCACGAAATCAATATATTGGATAATTTGGCGGTTCCCAATGAATGTTTCTATGATTTGAATAAGGAATGCGTGACCCCTCAAGGATGATTTCTCATTGAGGAGCCAACCATGGCAGCGTCCATAGTAAAAAGTATTATTTCAGCAGGTATTGTTGTTTTATCGGCACTGACTCCAGCATTAGCTGCGACAACGGTTAACGGCGGTGTGATTCATTTTCGCGGGGCAATTGTGGAAGACCCCTGTGAGATTTCACCACACAATAATCAGTTTGCGCTGTCATGCCCGCACGAAGGACGCGTGCAAACCACCCAGGTAAGTTACGGTGATGCCCTGCGGGGACACAACCCTTACCCAGATGTCGCCACGGTAAGTATGAAATATATCAATCCGGAAAAAACGCTGGCTGTTTTGCAAGTCAGCTATCGCTAAAACAAAGCCCTCCCGTTTCCCGACCGGAGGGCTTTTCTTATCAATTACTTCTTCCCAACTGACCGCTGCTATACACTTAACAAAGAGATCGGTAGTAGAGGGTTAGATATGAGACCGCACATTGAAGTTGTCCTCGGGGACATCACCACGCAGCACGTTGATGTCATTGTCAATGCCGCCAATCCTTCGCTGATGGGCGGTGGCGGCGTCGATGGTGCCATTCATCGTGCCGCCGGGCCACAGCTGCTGGAAGCCTGTAAAATTGTTCGTCAGCAGCAGGGTGAGTTAGCGCCAGGACATGCGGTGATTACGATTGCAGGCGATCTGCCTGCCAAAGCAGTTATTCATGCGGTAGGCCCGATCTGGCAGGGCGGAGAGCATCATGAGGCGCGAAGCCTGGAAGATGCCTATCTGAATTGTCTGCGCCTGGCGGCCGCCAATGGCTATCAAACTATCGCCTTCCCGGCGATCAGCACCGGTGTCTACGGTTTTCCCAAGGCTGCTGCGGCGGCCATCGCGGTGACGACGGTTTCAGACTATCTCACCCGCAAGCCGTTACCGGAACGGGTATACTTTGTTTGCTATGATGACGAAAATGCCCGACTTTACCAACGACTCCTTACCCAGCGAGGAGAGGATCTCGACGCATAACACGCGACTCGGGCGTGCTATCGCGCCCGTCAATGCCGAACATCCGGGGATGTGTGGGCTGCTTCCTCTGGATGACAGCCTGGACGCGTTTGCCTGTCGCTACAGGCTTGCAGAAATGGCCGAGAAGACGCTGGATGTGCAGTACTACATCTGGGAAGACGATATGTCGGGGCGTCTGCTGTTTTCCGTGCTACTCGCTGCGGCATCGCGCGGCGTGCGGGTCAGGCTCTTGCTTGACGACAACAATACGCAGGGACTGGATGCTATCCTGCGCTTGCTCGATTCCCATCCCAATATCGACGTCCGGCTGTTTAACCCTTTCTCTTTCCGCACCCTGCGGGCGCTGGGTTATCTCACTGATTTCGCCCGACTTAACCGCCGAATGCACAATAAAAGTTTCACCGTCGACGGTGAAGCAACCATTGTGGGGGGCCGAAATGTCGGGGATGCCTATTTTGGGGCAGGGGAGGCGCCGCTCTTTTCCGATCTGGATGTGATGGCCATCGGGCCTGTGGTGGCGGATGTCACGGACGATTTCGAACGCTACTGGAACAGCGCCTGCGTCTCGCCCCTGAAGCAGGTGCTTGAGCTGTCGGAGGAGGAGATTGAAATGCGTCTCCATCCGCCGGAAGAGTGGTATCAGAATGACATTACCCAGCGGTACCTGGATAAACTCGAGTCCAGCCAGTTCATCACCCGGCTTGAAGCGCGCAATCTGCCGCTTATCTGGGCGAAAACCCGTCTGCTCAGCGATGATCCGCGTAAGGGGCTAGGACGGGCGAAGCGCCATTCCCTGCTGCCACAGCGTCTGCTGGATGTTATGGGCTCGCCGGTTGAGCAGATCGATATTATCTCTTCCTATTTTGTCCCGACACGCGCCGGCGTGGCGCTACTGCTGCAAATGGTGCGCAAGGGCGTCAAAATCGCGATTCTTACCAATTCGCTGGCGGCAAACGACGTGGCGGTGGTGCATGCGGGATATGCCCGCTGGCGCAAAAAACTGCTGCGTCATGGGATTGAACTCTACGAGCTGAAACCGACGCAGGATTTTGTCCCAGGCCTTCGGGATCGCGGCCTGACGGGGAATTCCGGCTCCAGCTTACATGCTAAAACCTTCAGCATTGATAACGAAAAAGTGTTTATCGGCTCGCTGAATTTTGATCCGCGCTCGACGATGCTTAACACCGAAATGGGGTTTGTCATTGAAAGCGAAACCTTGGCGCGCCTGATCCACCGACGTTTTCTGAAAAGCCGTCAGCATGAGGCGTGGCAAATCCGGCTGGATAAATTCGGGCGTTTAAACTGGGTGGAGCAAAAAGAGGGCGAGGAGATTGTGCTCAAGAAAGAGCCGAAAACGCGCTTCTGGCAGCGGGTGCTGGTGCGGCTCGCCTGGTGGCTGCCGGTGGAGTGGCTGCTGTAGACGCGCCGGAAGCCCGGCGCGACAGGGGCGTTAAGCGGCTTTGACGCTCTCCGCTTTGTTTTGCGGTTTACCGGAAAACAGGAAACGCAGCAGGGGAATTCGCAGATGAATTTCGTACAGCAGGATGGCAATCCCCACCACAAACACCAGACCGGTGAAAAAGCCTAATGCGTTAGAACGAATGTGCGGGGTGATATATGCACCAAAAAAGAGCGTCAGCGGGTGGTGAACCAGGTAGATAAACAGCGACGCGTTGACGAAATAGGTCACCCGCGCGGATTTGAAGTTCAGCAGGCGATGCCCCAGCGCAAACACCACGTTCACCATCCACAGCCCCAGCAGCATCGTAATCACGCTTTCTGTTTCATACATCCACGCATCGCCACTCCCATAACGCTGATTGAGCAGATAGGCCGCAAAGGCGAGGGCTGAACCGACGGCGCACCATGGCGATGGCGTGGTGAACAGCGCTTTGAGCTTCGGTGAGATGAACGCCAGCGCACCCAGCATAAAGAAGGGGATGTAGAACAGGGTTTGCATCACGACGAAGTTAAACAGCCCATCGCTCAGTACTGGCGGATAAACCATAAACAGAATACGGCGAATCGCGCCATAAGCGATACCCAGCACCAGGAAGTGCAGGGAGAGCTTGCCATAGGTGAGGTGGGGGAAATGCGATTCGTGATGCCGGCTAAGATGGCGGCGCAACTTGCTGAAAATCCACAGGCTCACGGTCGTCATCACCACCAGCACCAGCAGGAACCACAGGTGCGAAACCAGCTCCCAGACCAGGGTGTTGTATTTTTCATAGAGCGACAGGTTTTGCCAGTTTTCCGCTTTGCCTTTTACGTACTGCAACATGATGAACTGGGGCAGTGTCAGCAGCGGGATGGCGGTCAGCATCGGAATGCCGACGCGCTCGACGCGCACTTTCCACCAGCGCTTCATCGGATAGCGCAAAAACAGCATGTAGGAGAAATAGCCGGAAATGACGAAGAACACCTGCATGCGGAAGGAGTGAATAAAATCGTTAAACAGTGTCAGCCACCATGAGGGCTCTATACTGTTAACGTGCCAGGTGTGGCTGGAGTAAATCAGTGAGATGTGAAATGGGATCCCCAATAGCATCAGCCATGCCCGGATCGAGTCGAGGAAATATTCACGTTGTACAGGTACAGTGGTCATATAACTTTGTGCATTCTCAGACTTTTCGCCTTATCCATAAGGCTAATAGTGGTTACATTCGAAGCCAACCCTACACCAAGACCGACACCCTGTCTCCAGGATAAGCACGCAAAGTGAAGAGTGGGTTCTTCTCGTTGCTTAATCCATGAGCCAGCCGCTGAACAAAGCAGTGATAATGTTGTCGGATTGCCTGAATTTCCAGTAAAATGGATCGGATCGAATTAAGCACACAAAGGGGGAAGTGCTTACTTATTATGAAACATAAACCACAAATGATGAAAATGCGTTGGTTAGGTGCAGCAGTATTGTTGTCACTGTATACCTCTTCTGCATGGTCTTTTTCCATCGATGATGTCGCAAAACAGGCAAAATCGCTGGCCGACAAGGGCTATGAGGCGCCAAAAAGTAACCTGCCCTCCGTTTTCCGCGACATGAAATATGCGGACTATCAGCAGATCCAGTTCAATCACGATAAAGCGTACTGGAACAACATTAAAACCCCGTTCAAGCTTGAGTTTTATCATCAGGGTATGTATTTCGACACCCCGGTTGCCATCAATGAGGTGACGGCTACTGCGGTGCGTAAGATCAAGTACAACCCGGATTATTTTAATTTTGGCGATGTGAAACACGATAAAGACACCGTTAAAGACCTGGGATTTGCAGGCTTTAAAGTGCTTTACCCCATCAACAGCAAAGATAAAAACGACGAAATTGTCAGCATGCTGGGGGCCAGCTATTTCCGCGTGATCGGTTCCGGCCAGGTTTACGGTCTCTCTGCGCGTGGTCTGGCAATCGACACGGCGCTGCCGTCTGGTGAAGAATTCCCGCGTTTTCGTGAGTTCTGGATCGAGCGTCCAAAACCGACGGACAAACGCCTGACTATCTACGCACTGCTGGACTCCCCGCGTGCAACCGGTGCCTACCGTTTTGTGATCATTCCAGGTCGTGACTCGGTTATCGACGTGCAGTCCAAAGTTTACCTGCGCGACAAAGTGGGCAAACTGGGCGTTGCGCCACTGACCAGTATGTTCCTGTTCGGGCCGAACCAGCCCTCTCCGGCGACCAACTTCCGCCCGGAACTGCACGACTCTAACGGCCTGTCTATTCTTGCGGGCAACGGCGAGTGGATCTGGCGTCCGCTGAACAACCCGAAACACCTGGCGGTCAGCAGCTTTGCGATGGAAAACCCGCAGGGCTTTGGTCTGCTCCAGCGCGGTCGTCAGTTCTCTCGCTTTGAAGATCTCGACGATCGTTACGATCTGCGTCCAAGCGCCTGGGTCACGCCGAAAGGGGACTGGGGTAAAGGGAAAGTCGAGCTGGTTGAAATTCCAACCAACGATGAAACCAACGACAACATCGTCGCTTACTGGACGCCGGATCAGCTGCCGGAAGCCGGCAAAGAGATGAACTTCAAGTACACCATCACCTTCAGCCGCGATGAAGACAAACTGCATGCGCCGGACAACGCGTATGTGATGCAGACGCGTCGCTCAACGGGCGATGTGAAGCAGTCGAATCTCATTCGCCAGCCTGATGGTACCGTGGCGTTTGTGGTCGACTTCGCCGGTCAGGATATGAAAAAACTGACGCCGGATACGCCTGTCACGGCGCAAACCAGCATCGGTGACAATGGTGAAATCGTTGAGAGCACCGTGCGTTACAACCCGGTAACCAAAGGGTGGCGTTTAACCCTGCGCGTAAAAGTGAAAGATCCTAAACAGACCACTGAAATGCGCGCTGCGCTGGTCAATGCCGATCAGCCGCTGAGTGAAACCTGGAGCTATCAGCTACCTGCCAATGAATAATACATCTGAATATATCGATGCCATGCCGCTGACAGATATTGAGAAAGCGGCGCTGCCTAAGAGCGACATCCGCGCGGTTCATACCGCGCTGGATGGCGAGCATCACGAATTTACCCGTGATGACGATACGCCACTGGGATCCGTTAAGGCGCGTCTGGAGCAGGCCTGGCCGGATTCGCTGGCGGAAGGGCAGCTGGTTAAAGACGATGAGGGGCGCACCCAGCTGCAGGCTATGCCGAAAGCGACGCGCTCTTCCATGTTCCCGGACCCGTGGCGCACCAACCCGGTGGGCCGCTTCTGGGATCGTCTTCGCGGTCGCGATGTGGCGCCGCGCTATTTGTCTCGCCTGACCAAAGAACAGCAGGCGTCTGAGCAGAAGTGGCGTACCGTCGGCACCCTTCGTCGCTACACCCTGCTGGTTCTGACCCTGGCGCAAACCGTGGTCGCCACCTGGTACATGAAAACCATCCTGCCTTATCAGGGCTGGGCGCTGATCAATCCGGCCGACATGGTAGGACAGGATCTTTGGGTCTCCTTCATGCAGCTCCTGCCGTACATTCTGCAAAGTGGGATCCTCCTGCTGTTTGCGGTGTTGTTCTGCTGGGTCTCCGCCGGTTTCTGGACCGCGCTGATGGGCTTCCTGCAACTGCTGATGGGGCGTGACAAATACAGCATTTCAGCGTCGACGGTTGGGGATGAAGCCTTAAATCCCGAGCACCGCACTGCGCTGATCATGCCTATCTGTAACGAAGACGTTGACCGCGTATTCGCGGGTCTGCGCGCGACCTGGGAGTCTGTAAAGGCGACCGGCAACGCCGAGCATTTCGACGTCTACATCCTGAGCGACAGCTACAACCCGGACATCTGCGTGGCTGAGCAAAAAGCGTGGATGGAACTCATCGCGGAAGTGCAGGGCGAAGGGCAGATTTTCTACCGTCGCCGCCGTCGTCGTGTGAAGCGTAAAAGCGGTAACATCGATGACTTCTGCCGCCGCTGGGGTAATCAGTACAGCTACATGGTGGTGCTGGACGCCGACTCCGTGATGACCGGTGAGTGTCTGACTGGCCTGGTGCGCCTGATGGAAGCGAACCCGAACGCCGGGATCATTCAGTCATCGCCGAAAGCCTCCGGTATGGACACGCTGTATGCGCGCTGCCAGCAGTTTGCGACCCGCGTTTACGGCCCGCTGTTTACCGCCGGTCTGCACTTCTGGCAGCTAGGTGAATCCCACTACTGGGGCCACAACGCCATTATTCGTGTACAGCCCTTCATCGAACACTGTGCGCTGGCACCGCTGCCGGGCGAAGGCTCGTTTGCGGGTTCCATTTTGTCTCACGACTTCGTGGAAGCTGCGCTGATGCGCCGCGCAGGCTGGGGCGTGTGGATTGCCTACGATCTGCCTGGCTCCTATGAAGAACTGCCGCCGAACCTGCTGGATGAGTTAAAGCGTGACCGCCGCTGGTGTCACGGCAACCTGATGAACTTCCGTCTGTTCCTGGTCAAAGGGATGCACCCGGTTCACCGCGCCGTGTTCCTGACGGGGGTAATGTCTTATCTGTCTGCGCCGCTGTGGTTTATGTTCCTGGCCCTGTCGACCGCACTTCAGGTTGTCCATGCCCTGACCGAACCGCAGTACTTCCTGCAACCGCGCCAGCTGTTCCCGGTGTGGCCGCAGTGGCGTCCTGAACTGGCGATTGCGCTCTTTGCGTCAACCATGGTGCTGCTGTTCCTGCCTAAGCTGCTGAGTATCATTCTTATCTGGTGCAAAGGCTCGAAAGAGTTTGGTGGTTTCTGTCGCGTGACGCTTTCCCTGCTGCTCGAAGTGCTGTTCTCCGTGCTGCTGGCCCCGGTACGTATGTTGTTCCACACGGTGTTTGTGGTCAGCGCGTTCCTCGGTTGGGAAGTAGTCTGGAACTCGCCGCAGCGTGATGATGACTCCACGCCGTGGAGCGAAGCCTTTATGCGTCATGGCTCGCAGATGCTGCTGGGTCTGGTGTGGGCTGCCGGAATGGCATGGCTGGATTTACGCTTCCTGTTCTGGCTGGCGCCGATTGTGTTCTCGCTGATTCTGTCGCCGTTTGTCTCCGTGATTTCCAGCCGTTCAACGGTAGGATTACGTACCAAACGCTGGAAACTGTTCCTGATCCCGGAAGAGTACTCCCCGCCGCAGGTGCTGGTGGATACCGACAAGTATCTGGCAATGAACCGCAGCCGCTCGCTGGACGATGGCTTTATTCATGCGGTGTTTAACCCGTCGTTTAACGCCCTGGCCACCGCAATGGCAACGGCGCGTCACCGTGCAAGCCAGGTGCTGGAGATCGCCCGCGATCGCCACATCGAGCAGGCGCTCAACGAAACGCCGGAAAAACTGAACCGCGACCGCCGTCTGGTGCTGTTAAGCGATCCCGTGACGATGGCGCGTTTGCACTACCGCGTATGGTCCTCTCCGGAGAGATACTCTTCGTGGGTGAACTACTACTCGACGATAAAGCTGAACCCGCTGGCCCTGAAGGCGAAGTAAGCCGAACGACAATAAAAATACCGGCCAAGGCCGGTATTTTTTTATATGAGGTTTGAATGCGAATACTCATCGTGGTGATGATGGCGCTGCTGCTCAGCGGCTGCGGCAGCATTATCAGCCGTACCATTCCCGGTCAGGGCCATGGCAACCAGTACTATCCCGGCGTGCAATGGGACGTTCGTGACTCCGCATGGCGTTATGTCACGATTATCGATCTGCCGTTCTCGCTGGTCTTCGACACGCTGTTGCTGCCCATCGACGCCCAGCACGGCCCTTACGAATAGGGCTGATTAACGCTCGTCCCACTCATCCGCTGCGGTTTGCCCCTCTTCGGTATCCAGCGGCGGCTCAAGCTGAAACTCACCCTCATCCCATTCATGGAGGGTGTTTTCTTCCTGCCACTCCTGACGCAGCTCGATCTCTTCATAATCACCGTCGAACACCGCCTGAGCTGCTTGACCACTCAGCACGGGCAGGCATTCA
Organism: Lelliottia sp. WB101; assembly: GCF_003051885.1. Taxonomy (NCBI): domain Bacteria; kingdom Pseudomonadati; phylum Pseudomonadota; class Gammaproteobacteria; order Enterobacterales; family Enterobacteriaceae; genus Lelliottia; species Lelliottia sp. WB101. Next base: position 3,827,637 of record NZ_CP028520.1, on the reverse strand, counting down.
CCGTCTTCCCCCTCGTCTGCAAAGAATTCGGCCTGCCACATGATATCGCCATCCTGCAGGACATATTTTTGAATATTGAGTTGTTGGATGTCCGCATCCTCTTCCTCGACGTTGGTGTTGTCGGCGAGGAACTCTTCACGGGCGGCATCAATCGCTTCTTCCAGCGTGGCATACATGGTCATCGGTTTCTCCCTGTGATTCGCAGTGGTGTTCAGGGAAAGAATAGCTGATTCTCTGATTTTGCAAGTATGAATGGGGCAATAAGTTGTCAGGAGGATGCATTAAGGGCAGGCCGCGAGGCGCGGGCCAGACTCCACCAGGAGTAAATGGCGTTAAAGAGCACGACGCTTGCCGTCACAATAAAGACCGCGCGGAAGCCAAAGCTGGCGGAGATCCCGGCGCCGACCAGTGGGCCGGTGACGTTACCAATATCGCGAAACGACTGGTTATAGCTGAAGATTCGCCCGGCGATTTGGTTTGTCGAATTGTAGACCAGCAGGGTTTGCACTGCCGGAAGCAGTGCGCCGTCAGCGGCGCCCAGTAAAAAGCGCAGCACGCCGAGTTGCCACGGGGTTTGCACGAAGGACATCGGGATCAGCAGCAGAACCGAGATCACCAGCGCGGCAATCAGGATCTTCTCCGGGCCGATACGATCGCCAAGCTTCCCGAGACGCGGTGCGCTCAGCAGCGCCGCAACGCCCGGCACGGAGGCTATCATGCCGCTAATAAACGCGATATTGCTGACATTCCCGGCCAGTTCGCGCACATACAGCGTCAAAATCGGGGCGATCGATCCGGTCGCCACCTGGATAATCATCGTCGTCACGAACAGGCTCAACACCAGCTTCGGGTTTTTCAGCGAGCCGATAACATCGCGCGCATGCAGCATCTCTTTTTTCGACACCGGCGTGAAGTTTTCGCGAATAAAGAACGCTGTCAGCAGGAAGCAGGCAAAGAGCACGCTGGCGGTGATGAAAAACACGGGACGCAATCCGTAGGTATCGGCCATCAGCCCCCGGCGAGCGGACCCAACAGTGCGCCACTGACGCCGCCGGTCGATAAGGTGCCGAGCGCCCACCCGCTTTTATGGCGAGGAATTTGCGTGGCGATAAGGGCGTTAGCGTTAGGGACAAATCCACCTAATAGGCCCAGTAGCGCGCGCAAGATCAGGAACTGCCAGATATTCTGCGCCATCCCCATCAGCACCATGATAATCGCCATCCCGAGCGCAGAACGCAACAGCATGATCTTGCGCCCCTTGCGGTCGGCAAGCCCGCCCCAGAAAGGAGAGGCAATGGCTGAGAACAGGAAAGTGATACTGAATACCAGACCGGACCACATATTCAGTGCGCTATGGCCCGTCACGCCGAGTTGCTCGACATACAGCGGCAGGAAAGGCATCACCAGGCTAAATCCGGCTCCGGTTAAAAAACAGCCGAGCCAGGCCACGACGAGGTTACGTTTCCAGTTTATGGGGGCATCTGAGGGCGACATAGCATTCCGCATTGCGATAAAAGAAGATAGTAAGCTTGCTAATTATGCGCCTGGGGGATGATTGCTGCAATGCGAAGGGCTTTTAAAGCTAAAAGCGATGCGGCCTGAACGACCGCAAGGAGGTTAGTTAGTAGCGGGAAGGCATGCCTTGTGGACGCGTCTTAAAGCGGCGATGCAGCCACATATACTGCTCCGGCGCGTGCATGATGCATTGCTCAATGATGCCGTTCATCCAGCGGGCCGTGGTTTCTGCATCATCCAGCGGCGGTGTGCGCTCTGGCTCAAGCATCATCAGCTCGTAGCCTTTTCCGTCTGGTTTACGACGCGGAACAAAAGGCACAACGGCGGCTTTAGACATACGGGCCAGCATCCAGGTACCGGTGGTGGTCGCCGTTTCCTGAACGGCAAAGAAAGGGACGAACACGCTGGATTGCTTACCGTAATCGTGGTCAGGGGCATACCAGATCACTTCACCGTTTTTCAGCGCGCGGATCATCCCTTTGAGGTCTTTACGGTCAATCATGCTCTTATTGGAGCGCATACGGCCCCAGGTTTGCAGAAGATCGATCACCGGATTATCGTTCGGGCGATAGACGCCGATGCCGGGAGCCTGCATGCCAAACATCCTTGCGCCTATTTCGAGCGTCAGGAAGTGAATGCCAATCAGCAGCACGCCGGTTTTTTCCGCCTGCAGGGTATGCACTGGCTCCATGCCTGTTCCGGTCACGTCAAACCAGCGCGCCATACGTTTATCGGGCCAGAACCAGGCCATTCCGGTTTCCATCAGACCCATGCCGACAGATTCGAAATTCTTGCGCAGCATCCGCTCGCGCTCCTGTTCGCCCATGTCTGGAAAACAAAGTTCCAGATTGCGGTTCGCAATCTTGACGCGTCGTTTCATAAAGCGCTGAGCGAGATGACCAAGACCGCAACCGATGCGATAGATCACCGGATAGGGAAGTTGAACCAGCATCCATAAAAGGCCGATGCCGGCCCAGGTTGGCCAGTAACGTGGATGAAGCAACGCCGTTGAAAACTGAGGTAATCGGGTCATGTCTTTCCTGTCTTTTTCGTCCTTATGCCAGCATTCTCGCATTTTTTAAATACATAACCAAAACGAAAGGGCGCCAAATGAACGCTTTTGCAGCAATTGTTGCTACTTTATTTTCTGGATGAGGGAAATGTAGCGCAAAATGTGGGGATGTAAATTCTCATTGTATGCTATATGATGCCGCCGATTTTCTTTCTCTTAACGATTGCAGGAACCGTACACCATGCCAGTGTTACACAACCGCATTTCGAATGAGACCTTGAAAGCACGCATGCTGGCGGAAACCGAAGCGCGTGTAACCATCTCATTCTACAAATATTTTACCATTGAAGAGCCGCAGGTCACCCGCGACGCACTCTATAAAGCCTTTGAAGCGCTGAAGGTATTTGGCCGCGTATATCTGGCTCATGAAGGGATCAACGCGCAGATCAGCGTGCCAGAAAGTAAAGTAAACGCCTTCCGCGATTTTCTTTATGGTTTTGATCCCGCTCTCAACAACGTGCGCCTGAACGTTGCCCTCGATGATGACGGGAAATCCTTCTGGGTGCTGCGCATGAAAGTGCGTGAGCGCATCGTGGCCGACGGCATCGACGATCCGACGTTCAACGCCGCTGATGTCGGCGAATATCTGAAAGCGGCAGAAGTGAACGCCATGCTGGACGATCCTGATGCCGTGTTTATCGATATGCGCAACCACTACGAATATGAAGTAGGCCATTTCGAAAACGCGCTGGAAATCCCGGCGGACACATTCCGCGAGCAACTGCCGAAAGCCGTGGAGATGATGCAGGAACACAAAGATAAAAAAATTGTGATGTACTGCACCGGCGGTATTCGCTGTGAAAAAGCCAGCGCCTTTATGAAACACAGCGGTTTCAATAAAGTCTGGCATATCGAAGGCGGGATTATTGAGTACGCCCGTCGCGCGCGTGAGCAGGGCCTGCCGGTGCGTTTTATTGGTAAGAACTTCGTCTTTGACGAGCGTATGGGCGAGCGCATCTCCGAAGATGTGATCGCGCACTGTCATCAGTGCGGTACGCCGTGTGACACCCACACCAACTGCAAAAATGACGGCTGCCATCTGCTGTTTATTCAGTGTCCGAGCTGTGCCGAGAAGTTCAGAGGCTGCTGTAGCGAGCTGTGTAGCGAAGAGAGCGTACTGCCTGAAGAAGAGCAGCGCCGCCGTCGCGCAGGGCGAGAAAACGGCAACAAGATTTTCAATAAATCGCGTGGTCGTCTGAATACCAAACTGGGCATCCCTGACCCGGAATAAATAAGAAATCCCGGCGCAAAATGCGGCCGGGATTTTTTTTATCAGGACTTCTGCTGCACGCCTTCCACGGAAATAATCAGATCCACTTCCTGCGATGCCGGGCCTAAATCGGTGGTGATGTTGAAATCTTTCAGACGGATTTTACCCTCAGCCTCAAAGCCAGCGCGTTTGCCGCCCCACGGATCATCCCCCTGACCAATGAGTTTCGCATCGAGGGTGACAGGTTTCGTCACGCCGTTCAGGGTCAGATTGCCGGTGATATCCAGATCATCTCCGTCCTTTTTCACTTCCGTTGAGGTAAATGTCGCCTGCGGGAATTTCGCCACGTTGAGGAAATCCGCGCTGCGCAGATGTTTATCACGCTCTGCGTGGTTGGTATCGAGGCTGTTGGTATTGATGGTCACATTCACTTTATCTGCGGCGGGATTTTTCTCGTCAAAGGTAAAAGTGCCGTCGAAATCTTTAAAGGTGCCGTACAGCCAGCTGTAGCCCAGATGCTGAATACGGAAATTCACGAAGGCGTGCTGGCCCTCTTTATCGATTTTGTAATCAGCGGCCACGGCGGAGCCGGTGACAAATACCAAAGAACCTAACGCGATACCCAGCAGGTGTTTTTTCATTTTATGCTCCAGAGTCTACAGACGATCGGCCCAGCATGCGCTTGAGCGTGGCGTCTTTATCGATGAAATGATGTTTAAGGGCCGCAAGGCCGTGCAGGACAGAAAGAATCACGACGCCCCAGGCAAGCCAGAGATGCACCTGGCCTGCCAGATCGGCCTGGGAACCGGCATCCGCCAGGGTAGCCGGAACCTCAAAGAGACCAAAGACGCTGATCGGTTTACCGTCGGCTGTCGAAATCAGATACCCGCTAATCAAAATGGCAAACAGCAGGCCATACAGGGCGATGTGAGCGGCGATGGCGCTCAGTCGCGTCAATTTGCTGTAGCTTTTTAGCGCCGGTGGAGGAGGGGAAATGTGACGCCAGACAATACGGACCACCAGGCTCATCATCAACAGGATGCCAATGCTTTTGTGCAGTTCAGGCGCCTGGTGATACCAGCCGTCGTAATAGCTAAGCGTCACCATCCACAACCCTAAGCCGAACATGCCATAAACCGCGAGAGCAATTAACCAGTGCAAGCATATGGATATTATTCCATAGCGTGCAGAAGAATTACGCAGCTGCATAATGATGACCATCCCTAATTAATTTGAAGGGTAAAAATGGCCTGTGAAAAGGTTTATTGCAACTGATATTTAAGCATTAGGAATATTCATTTTTCTATTTCAATATTTTTGATTGTGTAACGCGATTCTGATTCAATTCATTCGTGTTTAAGTGGCTGCTCTTAGGTGGGAAAGGGTTTTCGGGTGTTGTGGGGTAATCAAATTATTTGCGGACAGATTAAGGTAATATAAAGTATTGTCAATTATCGTCAGCGTGTCTTTTCAGAAAAATACAATATAAATAACATCGATGATGGCAAGCATTGACCATAGAAAAATATAGAGCATCAAATGCTCGCGGATATTGTTTACCAGATAATCAAAGATCCTGCGCATTATCTCTGTCCGACGATATAAAGAGAAAGGCCCCGACGGGTCGGAGCCTGAAAAGAGGATTATCCGCCAAAACGCGCGAGAGAGAAGGGGGCCAGATCAAACTGCGGAGTGATACCCTGCGCAAACTGCGCGGCGATTTCACCCAGCACGGAGGCGAATTTAAACCCGTGTCCGCTTAGCCCGGTGATCAGCAGCGTATTGTCGTGGCCAGGAAGCGTATCGATAATAAAATCTTCATCCGGAGTGTTGTCGTACGTACAGGCGGCACCGTACAGTAGCCCGCCCACGCCGGGTAGCACATTGCGCAGGAAGTTGAACGCCTCGGAACCATCGCCCGGCAAAGCACCGAACGCTTTGCGCTCCTCCGGGGAGGAGATGATCTGCCCGCCGTTATGCTTACCAATCTTGAGTGCGTCTTTTTCAGACGGGAAGCCGTAAAACTGATCGCCATTCGGCAGCTCGCCGGTAAAGGCCGGGAATTTATTCTGGGTGCTGAAACGCCCGTCGGCCTGGAACCAGGAGAAAACTTTACGCACCGGCTGAACCGGCAGCTCAGGCATCAGTTTCGTGACCCATGTCCCGGCACTGACCAGCAGGCGGGAGGCGGTATAAGGCCCTTCCGGCGTCTCAACGGTAACACCGTCGTCACTATGCTGGATGGCCGTGACCGGGCAGTTAAAGAGCTGAGCGCAGCCCGCTTTTTCCGCGAGGGAGACCCAGGTTTTGATGGCGGTTTCGCAATGCAGTACGCCGGAGTTGGCTTCAAAGAGTCCGATGTAATCCTCGGGAACGGTGATCTCTGGCCAGCGTTTCATGACGGCTGCGGCGTCGAGGCGTTCTACGTCGAGATTGAATTCGCGGGCACTGTGCTCCACGTTCGCCAGGAATTCCGAGTGCGCAGGACCGAGATTCACCACGCCCGTGCGCTCGAAAATTTTATCTTCGGTCAGGGCTGATAATTCATCCCAGAGTTGTTGCGCCCGCAGTACCAGCGGAACGTAGCGCTCGCCTTCGCCATAGGCATGGCGGATGAGGCGGGTGTCGCCGTGATGGCTCCCCTCAGCATGCGGAGGAAGGTGGGAATCAATCATCAGGACGTTCAGGCCAGCAAGGGTTGCGTAATAACCCGCAGCAGAGCCGACGGAGCCGCTGCCTAAAATAATCAAGTCGTATTTCATGAGTATCTCTTAAACCAGGACTTAAGTTTGCAGAGTAAATAAGATGAAAGGCTTATTCAAGGGAGAAATAAATGAGGCACCCCTTAGGTGCCTGTTGAGTGAATGTAGGGCATAAAATTAATGCCGACGATACTCATTTTCCTGGTAGTCGCCAGACTCTATTTTGGCAATACCTGCCTCTAAAATAGAAATAAACTGACGGGCGACATCTGTGGTCAGCCACAGTGTCTGTCCAACTTCCGCTTCTTCACGGCTAGGCTGATTCGGGGTCTGGTAGTGCAAACGCAGCATCAGCGCATCGTAGCTGTCTACGGTACTGATGTCCCATCCGACAAGTGGATGAGTCTGGATGACTTCATTATTCTTTTCCATCATAACCCCGTAATACGTGTGAGAAGACAACGACTGTGAGGTTCAATGCGTGTTTTTCTGAAGCAACTTCAGTATATCAATAAATAAGGGATATGAAGGGAAAAATAAACAGCCCGCAACCTAAATTTCTGCTTTTTAGGATTGTTTGAACAATAAAACGCCATCTTATTCACGTTTTTTTAAGAAGATACGCAATTAATTTGAACTTATTTAATCGGCATAAAAAAAGCCGGGGCGACCCGGCAAAAAATGACAATGAGGGAGTTTGAATTAATCGGTGATGAACCAGTCGTCGGCGCTTTCCCAGGTTTCTTGCAGGATTTCGCTAATGCGATCTTTATCCTCTTTTGCCCCACCGAGGACGGAAAGATTGTTCGCGGAGGCGTAACGGACGGTGACAGCCCCTTCCTGATCGGGGAACGTGCTGTTGATGCGACGGGAGAGTTCTCCGGCCAGCGCATCCAGCGCGCCAGCAGGCAAAGTGGTTGTTTTGGCGATAGTCACTTCGATACGCATAATTGCCCCCTGTGTAATATACTGTTTATTTATACAGGCATTATATTGAACTTACAACAGGGGGCGATAAAAAATTACTGTTTAACCGTCCAGTTAACGGTTTCACCGGCCAGGAACGGGATCAGCGTGTCGTCTGTCAGGGCGATAGTATCGACGACCTGGCTCTGTTTGCGTTCCAGCTCGATAAAGGTTTCATTCACCGGCAGGCCGTAGAAGCGCGGGCCGTTCAGGGAACAGAAGGCTTCGAAGTGCTCCAGCGCGCCCATCTCTTCAAATACCGTGGCGTAGCTGGCCAGCGCCGTTGGGGCGTTGAAACAGCCCGCACAGCCGCAGCTGGCCTCTTTACGATGACGCGCGTGCGGGGCGGAGTCGGTTCCGAGGAAGGCGCGGGTAAAACCGCCGGCGACCAGTTCACGCAGCGCCTGCTGGTGGATATTGCGCTTGAGGATCGGCAGGCAGTACAGGTGAGGGCGCACACCGCCGACCAGCATGTGGTTACGGTTGAACATCAGGTGCTGAGGGGTGATTGTCGCGGCGAGCAGATCGTTGCCGTCGCGCACATATTCGGCCGCGTCTTTGGTGGTAATGTGCTCAAAGACCACTTTCAGCCCCTGCAGACGCTGGCGCAGCGGTTCCATCACGGTCTCGATAAAGCGTGCTTCGCGGTCAAAAATATCGATATCGGGATGCGTCACTTCGCCGTGGATAAGCAGCGGCATGCCCAGTTTTTCCATGCGTTCCAGGACCGGCATAATAGCATCCGTGCTGGTCACACCGTGGCTGGAGTTGGTGGTGGCATTGGCCGGGTAGAGTTTGGCGGCAGTGAACACGCCTTCATTAAAGCCGCGTTCGACTTCGTTCGGGTCGAGCGAATCGGTGAGGTAGCAGGTCATCAGCGGGGTAAAATCATGGCCTGCCGGAACGGCATCGAGAATGCGCTGACGGTAGGCAATTGCGGCATCAACGGTGGTGACTGGTGGAACCAGGTTAGGCATGACAATCGCGCGGCCATAGATTTCGCTGGTGTAAGGGACAACGGTTTTCAGCATGTCGCCATCGCGCAGATGGATATGCCAGTCGTCAGGGCGGCGGATTTTCAGAACCTGGGGATGTGCAGTCATTGATATGCTCCGGCTTATCAGGAATCAGTCATAAGGATGGCTGTTTTTGCCGGACACAAATCATAAGGGGAAACGTTTTCGTTTGCACACATTTCCGTTAAATAGCAGTGTAAAAAAAGGGCGCACACGGCGCCCTCTCGATTAATTCGTAAACGGGATGATAATTTCACCCGGTTTCACTTCAATCCCCTTGGCGTATTTCTTCGCCAGCGCTTCACCTTTGCTTCTGTCCTCGCTCAGCACATAGGCAGGCTGCTGATTGAAATAGTTCCGCAGCGACTGGTTCAGATACGGCATCAGGGTTTGCAGCACCGGTTTCATTTTCTCCGGCGTCACTTCGGCATCCACGATCTCCATTTCCTGAAGATAGATGGCCCCTTTCTCTTTGTTAAAGACCGGCAGCGCTTTCAGTTTCAGCTTAATGTTCGCTTTCTGGCTGCCAAACAGGGAGTTCATATCCAGTTTGGCGTCGCCGGAGAGCGTGACTTTATTCGGCTCTTCGCGGCCAATCTGGCTGACGAGTTGATTGAGTACGATATGGGCATCGGCGACGCCGGGCACACCGATATCTTTGGAGAAGTTATTGTGTTTTTCCAGCGCCTGATTAATTTCCTGCTCACTAACGCTGTATTGCGTAAGCTGGTTACAACCGACCAGCAGGCCGCTGATAACTAACGCAGCAGCAATGACAATCTTTTTCATGGGGTTCCTCAACATGATGTCGGCGCTCTTGTCCTGACGCCTCAGTATGTCAGGGGGGTATACCAGTTACCAGCAGAAAAACCTGATATTCGGGGGCGAAAGTGGACCTTCCGCCCGTCGGAATACGTGCTCAGACCATCAGGCCCCGGGTTCGAGCATCCCGCTCGCGCTGCGTTTCGGGCTGAACTGCCACCACAGGGCGATGAGGGTGATAAAGCCTACAACGCCCAGCATCACCCACGGCAATTCCGGTTGATTCAGCGCTTTCCCTGCATCGAACAACCAGCCGCCACCGGCGTATCCGAGCGCACCGCCAAAGGCCAGCCCCAGTCGGCTAAAGCCCATATAGCTGCCGCGCGCACGCGGATCGGCAAGCCCGGCGCTGAGGGTTTCACGCGCCGGTTCGGCAATGATCGACCCAATGTAGAAGGTGCAGATCAGAATAAAGAGCTGTTGTAAGGTGCCGACCAAACCAATCGGCATCATGCTTAACGTCATCAGCAGCAGGCCCGCCATCAGGCGATGCTCAAGGCGAAAACGTTTTTCGCTCCAGCGTGCGATTGGGTAGAGCAGGGTCAGCGACAGGCAGGCTTCGATGGCATACATCCATTTGACGGCCGCAGGCGAACCGGCAATATCGTTAACCATAATGGGCAGCATCAGCATTACCTGCACCGCCAGCATGTAATAGCCCGTCAGCGTCAGCACGTAGGTGACGAAGCGTTTATCGGCCAGCACACGGCCCAGCCCTTCACGCACGGGCGCTTTCACCGTCGAGAGTTTCCAGGCGGGCAGCAGCCAGGCGTTAAATGCCGCGCAGAGGATAAACAGCACCGCGCCGGTGGCGCACACCAGACGGAAATCATATTGCAACAGCCAGCTGCCGAGCAGGGCGCCGACCACCGCACCGGCGCTGTCCTGCATCATCAGCAGCGAGAAAAAACGCCCGCGATGCTGAGGGCGAATCAGTTTCACGACCAGCGCGGTACGCGGCGGATCAAACAGCGTGCCGCCAATCCCGGAGAGAAAACAGGAGAACCACAGCAGCCAGGGATCGTGCGCGATGCCCATGGTGGCAAATCCGGCGGCCCGTAGCAGCATGCCGGTGACAATCATCGGTTTTGCGCCGAAGCGGTCGGCAATCGCACCGCCAAACACGCCAAGTCCCTGCTGGACAAACTGACGCAAGCCCAGGGCAATACCGACCATTAATGCCGCCCAGCCCATTTGATCGACAAAGCGAATGGAGATCAGTGGGAAGACGACAAAAAAGCCGAGCACGACCAGCATGTTATCGACGAGCAGAAAATATTTGCCCAGGCTCCGGGCTTGCGATACGCGAGACATTTTCCCTCCAGGGAAAAATCACGTCATCCTGCTGACAGCCCCGAAAAGGCAGTCTGAAGGCTTAAGTGTAGAGAAAGATGAGCACGCTAATATTCTGCGTGGTTGCGAGGCGTTTTCCCACACCGCCAGCGACAATATTTTTTTATCAAAAGGGTGGTTTGATTCAGCTTTTTAATCGAATTTTGTGAAATCTGTGAAAAAGGGTATGTCACTGTTTTCACAGAAAGCACCGGCGCAGGTATAGTAAAGCTAACAGGTAGAGCAGAAGTAACGGGAAGGAGTGGTAACGATGTTTGGCTATCGCAGTAACGTGCCAAAAGTGCGCCTGACAACAGACAGACTGGTCGTTCGTCTGGTGCATGAGCGTGATGCCTGGCGTCTGGCGGATTATTACGCCGAGAATCGCCAGTTTTTAAAGCCCTGGGAACCCGTTCGGGATGAAAGCCACTGCTATCCCTCCGGCTGGCAGGCTCGCCTGAGTATGATTGCCGAATTCCACAAGCAGGGCAGTGCCTATTATTTCGCGTTGCTCGACCCGGAAGAGAAGGAAATCATCGGGATCGCTAATTTCTCGAACGTGGTGCGCGGATCGTTTCACGCCTGTTACCTCGGCTACTCCATCGGCCAGAAATGGCAGGGCCAAGGGCTGATGTTTGAAGCCCTGACCAGCGCGATCCGCTATATGCAGCGCTCTCAGCACATCCACCGCATTATGGCCAACTATATGCCGCACAATCAGCGTAGCGGCGATTTGCTGGCGCGGCTTGGGTTTGAAAAAGAAGGCTACGCGAAAGATTATCTGTTGATCGACGGCGAGTGGCGCGACCACGTGCTGACGGCGTTAACCACCAAAGAATGGACCGCAGGTCGCTAAGGAGCACCCATGAAATATCAGTTAACTGCCACAGAAGCGCGGGTGATTGGCTGCCTGCTGGAAAAACAGGTCACGACGCCAGAGCAATATCCCCTGTCGGTCAATGCGGTGACGCTGGCCTGTAACCAGAAAACCAACCGTGAGCCGGTGCTCAACCTGAGCGAGCACGAGGTACAAGAGCAACTGGATGCGCTGGTTAAACGCCACTATCTGCGCACCGTCAGTGGGTTTGGCAACCGCGTCACTAAATATGAACAACGTTTTTGCAATTCCGAATTTGGCGATCTGAAACTGAACAGCGCCGAAGTGGCGGTGATCACCACCTTGCTGCTGCGCGGGGCGCAAACGCCGGGTGAATTGCGTTCCCGCGCCGCACGAATGCATGAATTCAGTGATATGCAGGAAGTGGAGCAGACGCTGGAAAATCTCGCCTCACGCGAAGATGGCCCGTTTGTGCTGCGCCTGGCGCGTGAGCCGGGCAAACGCGAAAGCCGCTACATGCATCTTTTCAGTGGCGACGTTGAAACCCTCATCAATGTGGTAGAAGCGGTTTCGCCCGCTGAGGACGAGAGTCTTGCCGCGCGGGTCGACGCGCTGGAAAACGAAGTGGCGGAACTCAAGCAGCGCCTCGACTCCCTGCTGGCGCATTTAGGAGACTAACGGTGACAACATTACGCATTGGCGTGGTCGGCCTCGGCGGGATCGCGCAGAAAGCCTGGCTGCCGGTTCTGGGCGCGGCGACCGACTGGACGCTGCAAACCGCATGGTCCCCGACGCGGGAAAAAGCGCAGCGAATCTGCGATACCTGGCGAATTCCTTATGCTGCCTCCATGGCGGATCTGGCGCACGACTGTGACGCGGTATTCGTTCATACCTCGACCGCGACGCACTATCAGGTGGTGAGCGAATTGCTCAACGCCGGTGTTCACGTTTGTGTCGATAAACCGCTGGCCGAGAATGTGCAGGACGCCGAGCGTCTGATTGAGCTGGCGGCGCGCAAAAATCTGACGCTGATGGTCGGGTTCAATCGCCGGTTCTCGCCGCTGTATCAGGATCTCAAATCCCGGCTTGGCACGGCGGCATCGCTGCGCATGGATAAGCATCGCACCGACAGCATTGGCCCGAACGATCTGCGCTTTACGCTGCTGGATGATTATCTGCATGTGGTCGATACGGCCCTGTGGCTGACCAACGGTAATGCACAGCTGAAAAGCGGCACCCTGCAAACCAACGATCAAGGGGAGATGGTATATGCCGAACACCATTTCGCGGTGGACACAATTCAGGTGACCACCAGCATGCATCGTCGTGCGGGAAGTCAGCGCGAATCCGTGCAGGCGATCACCGATGGCGCACTCATTGATGTAACCGATATGCGCGAATGGCGTGAAGAAAAAGGGAGCGGGGTGGTGACGCGGCCAATCCCTGGCTGGCAAAGCACGCTGGAGCAGCGCGGGTTCGCCGGTTGTGCGCGTCACTTCATCGAGTGCGTGCAAAATCAGACGGTTCCTGAAACTTCGGGCGAACAGGCGATTCTGGCGCAACGCGTCATTGAAAAGCTCTGGCGCGAGGCGATGAGCGAGTAGAAACTGTTTAACCCCTGTAACATCTGCGGATAGTAATTCGCTTAAATACGGGTAGACTAAGCGCACTTTTCACGCCTGCTATGCAGGCGTTTTGCCGTGTGGTTGTGGAAATTCACGTTAATGAACTTATTAAAATCGCTGGCAGCAGTCAGCTCGATGACCATGTTTTCTCGCGTGCTGGGTTTCGCGCGCGATGCGATTGTGGCGAGAGTGTTTGGCGCGGGGATGGCGACTGACGCCTTCTTTGTGGCGTTCAAACTGCCGAACTTACTGCGCCGAATTTTCGCCGAAGGGGCATTCTCCCAGGCGTTCGTGCCGATTCTGGCGGAATACAAAAGCAAGCAGGGCGAAGACGCGACCCGCGTGTTTGTCTCCTATGTCTCGGGCCTGCTGACACTGGCTCTGGCGATTGTCACGGTGATCGGGATGCTGGCCGCACCGTGGGTGATTATGGTGACCGCGCCGGGCTTTGCCGACACGGCGGATAAATTCGCCCTGACGACGCAGCTTCTGCGCATTACCTTTCCTTATATTCTGCTGATTTCGCTGGCGTCGCTGGTCGGGGCGATCCTCAACACCTGGAACCGCTTCTCCGTCCCGGCGTTTGCACCGACGTTTTTAAACGTCAGCATGATCGGTTTTGCCCTGTTTGCGGCACCGCACTTCCATCCGCCGGTGCTGGCCCTGGCGTGGGCGGTCACCGTCGGCGGCGTGCTGCAGCTCGCTTATCAGCTTCCGCATCTGAAAAAGATCGGCATGCTGGTGCTGCCGCGCATTAACTTCCGCGATGCGGGTGCGATGCGCGTGATCAAGCAGATGGGCCCGGCGATCCTCGGCGTGTCCGTGAGCCAGATTTCCCTGATTATCAACACCATTTTCGCCTCCTTCCTGGTGTCAGGTTCCGTGTCGTGGATGTACTACGCCGACCGCTTGATGGAGTTCCCGTCCGGGGTGCTGGGCGTGGCGCTGGGGACGATTCTGCTGCCGTCGTTGTCGCGAAGCTTTGCCAGCGGCAATCATGATGAATATTGTCGCCTGATGGACTGGGGTTTACGCCTGTGCTTCCTGCTGGCGCTGCCAAGCGCCGTGGCGCTGGGGATTCTGGCGAAACCCTTAACGGTTTCATTATTCCAGTACGGCAAATTCAACGCGTTCGATGCATTAATGACCCAGCGCGCACTGGTGGCGTATTCCGTCGGCCTGATGGGGCTGATTGTGGTGAAAGTGCTGGCGCCGGGCTTTTATTCGCGTCAGGACATCAAAACGCCGGTCAAGATTGCGATTGTGACGCTGGTGATGACCCAACTGATGAACCTCGCGTTTATCGGGCCACTGAAGCATGCGGGTCTGTCGCTGTCGATCGGTCTGGGGGCCTGTCTGAACGCCGGGCTGCTCTACTGGCAGCTGCGTAAGCAGAAAATTTTCACTCCGCAGCCGGGCTGGATGAGTTTCCTGGTGCGTCTGGTGATTGCGGTGGTGGTGATGGCGGCGGCGCTGGTCGGGATGATGTATGTGATGCCGGAATGGTCTCTGGGCACCATGCCGTATCGTCTGCTGCGCCTGATGGCTGTTGTGGTCGTGGGAATTATTGCCTACTTCGCTACACTTGCGGTGCTCGGCTTTAAGGTGAAAGAGTTCGCTCGCCGGACGGCATAAACGACTAAAGGGGAGTTCACCAGAGGGTGCTCCCCATTTCCCACTTCATCTCTTCACTGAAGCGTTAAATCGAAATCTTCTTCCCGCCACCGCGCGAGCTGGATGTCTGGCCATTGGCGCCATACAGCCCCGGCTCCTGATGAGGTTTTAACACCTCAAGCGCCTGCTGGTTGCGTTCAATTTGCCCCTCTAACAGCCAGCCGTTGTGCTGGTTGAGATCGCGAAGGTGCTGCGTTTTTTCTGTGATGGTCTGCCAGCGCTCAACGATATCGTCGTTGGCGCTGCGACGTGGATCTTGCTCCGCGCGGCGCTGCTGCTCCAGATAGTCCAGGGTAGCCAGCAGCGAGCTTTTATCTTCAGTAATGCGCTGCAGTGCGCTGCCGCTGACATAGCCTGCGGATAACTGTTGTTGCTCGGCATCCATCACCGTCTTCAGATCGTTCAGGACTACCGTCATTTGATCCAATATTTCTGACAGTCGACTCATACGGTTATTTACTCTGAAGGAAGTTCTGCGTTTCGTTAATCAGCGCATCAGCAATTTTGCTGGTGTCCATTTTCAGTTCGCCGTTACGAATCGCGGTTTTCAGCGCTTCGACGCGTTCCATGTTGATATCGTTCGTGCCTGGCTGCATCAGTTTTGACTGTGCATCACTTAACGTGACGCTGGTGCTGTTGGCCGTGGACGATTTTTCCAGACGCGCTTTAAGGGCTGGCGCGTCGTTCGTTTCGCGAGGTTGTACAGTGCTAACCGGCTTCAGGGGCGATGTACGATCAATGCTCATAGTGTTGTCCTCATAGAGGTTCGCGGCGTTGGCGCCTGATATAATCATCTGATGATTATTTATCGGCAGCTGCCGCGATATCTTTAAAAAGATTATAGGTTAATCAGAATATTCCCATCAGAACCGACGGTTCCGCTAACCACCTGACCTGAAGACATCCTAACGCGTGCGTTTTGGGCGACCGCAGCGTTGTTCAGCGCCTGGCCTTCGCTATTAATGCTAAAGCCATCTCCGTTCGCCACCACCATCACGCGCTGTCCGGCTTTAATGCGCCACGCCTGACGCAGCATCGACAGCTGGATGGCTTGCCCTGGCGCCAGATCGCGCAGGCTCACCGAATCCTGTGCCTGGTTAATATCCAGCATGGTGCGCGGCGGAAGTTGATCCAGGCGTCCGCGCTTTAATTCTACATGAGCGGGCTGTAAAACGCTGCCGCGTGCGATGGGCTGAGCGGCGACAACATAGTTGCCTGTCGCCTGAACCATAACCTGCAAAAAGCGTTTCTCATTATTGCAGCGGGCCAGCACGTTCACATTACCCCACAGCCGGGTACCGCCGCTGATGCTGAACGAGGGTTGTTCGCAAGTGGGCAGGAGATTCGGCTGCGTTCGAATATCGACTTTGACCTCATCGCTTAACCCCGCCAGACGCTCAGCAAAAAAAGCGGTCAGCAACACATTCAGCCCCAGCGCTGAAGACTGGGTACTGAACAGCAGTAAGGTAACGGCAAGGCCATTTTTGAACGTCAGCATCTCACTTTCCCGCGGTTCCTGGATTTAACAGGATTCTACCCCTAAGGCTTTCCCATCAACGCAACAAATAGCGACGCATTTTGCGTTTATTCCTTCGATAAGGAAGACGGGTTGAGATTTAAGCTACATGCTGAAATTTCGCCATCAGCGGAGGAGACATGCTCGATAAACTCGACGCCGCGTTACGTTTTCAACAGGAAGCGCTCAATCTGCGCGCCCAGCGGCAGGAGATCCTGGCCGCCAATATCGCGAATGCCGACACCCCAGGGTTTCAGGCGCGCGATATTGATTTTTCTACTGAGCTTAAAAAAGTGATGGAGCGTGGTCGGGCCGAAGGGACGGGTGTTGCCCTTGCGCTGACCTCTTCACGCCACATTCCCGCTCAGGCGATGACTGCGCCGTCCACCGATTTACTTTATCGCATTCCTGATCAGCCATCCCTGGACGGTAACACCGTCGATATGGACCGGGAGCGCACCCAGTTTGCCGATAACAGCCTGCAGTATCAGATGGGGCTAACCGTGCTCGGTGGACAGATTAAAAGCATGCAGAGCGTCCTGCAGGGGGGCAACTAATTCATGGCCTTACTGAATATTTTTGATATCGCGGGTTCAGCCCTGACCGCGCAGTCTCAGCGTCTGAACGTCGCCGCCAGTAACATGGCGAACGCCGACAGCGTGACCGGACCCGATGGTCAACCCTATCGCGCCAAACAGGTGGTCTTTCAGGTCAATGCTGCGCCGGGCGCGGCAACCGGCGGCGTGAAAGTGGCCGATGTGGTTGAGAGCCAGGCCCCGGACAAACTGGTGTATGAGCCAGGCAACCCGCTGGCGGATGCGAGCGGCTACGTGAAAATGCCAAACGTCGATGTGGTCGGCGAAATGGTGAACACCATGTCAGCGTCGCGCAGCTATCAGGCGAACGTTGAAGTGCTCAATACCGTGAAGAGCATGATGCTCAAAACGCTCACTCTCGGCCAGTAAAGGAGACACGAATGTCCATCGCCGTCAATGTGAATGACCCGACCAACTCCGGCGTCGCCAGCACCAGTGGGGCCACTGGCTCCAGCTCGCTGACCGGTAACAGTGCTGCCGATCTACAGGGCAGCTTTTTGACGTTACTGGTTGCGCAGCTGAAAAACCAGGACCCGACGAACCCGATGCAGAACAACGAACTGACCACGCAGCTTGCGCAGATCAGTACCGTGAGCGGCATCGAAAAGCTCAATACCACGCTGGGTTCCGTTTCCGGTCAAATCGACAATAGCCAGTCTTTGCAGGCCGCCAACCTGATCGGCCACGGTGTGATGATCCCAGGGACCACTATCCTGGCAGGGACCAGCACCACCGACGGAAGCAGTACCACCACGACCACGCCATTTGGCGTTGAGCTGCAGCAACCGGCCGATAAAGTCACCGCCACCATCACCAACAAAGACGGTGTTGTGGTGCGCACGATCGACATTGGTGAGCTGAAAGCGGGCGTTCATACCTTTACCTGGGATGGCAGCCTGACGGATGGCACAACGGCACCGAACGGTTCTTACAAAGTGGCGATTTCTGCCAGCAACGGGACGACTCAGCTGGTGGCTCAGCCGCTGCAATTCGCTCTGGTGCAGGGGGTGATTCGCGGCTCTGATGGTAACAAACTGGATTTGGGTACTTCTGGGACCACCACGCTCGACGAAGTTCGGCAGATTATTTAAGCCTTAACACTTATCAGGAGTAAGTCATGGCCTTTTCTCAAGCGGTCAGCGGCCTGAATGCTGCGGCCACCAACCTGGACGTCATTGGCAACAACATTGCCAACTCCGCGACCTACGGTTTTAAATCTGGCACAGCATCTTTCGCAGATATGTTCGCCGGTTCCAAAGTGGGTCTGGGCGTTAAAGTTGCGGGTATTACCCAGGACTTTACCGATGGCACCACCACTAACACCGGCCGTGGGCTGGATGTGGCCATCAGCCAGAACGGTTTCTTCCGTATGGTCGATGAAAACGGTTCTGTTTTTTACAGCCGTAACGGTCAGTTCAAACTCGACGAAAACCGTAACCTGGTCAACATGCAGGGTCTGCAGCTGACGGGCTATCCGGTTGCGGGCACACCGCCAACGGTACAGACCGGTGCGAACCCACAGGCGATCTCAATTCCAAACACGCTGATGGCGGCGAAGTCCACCACCACCGCGTCTCAGCAGATCAACCTGAACTCCACCGATGCGACGCCGACGGTGACACCGTTCGACCCGACAAACGTCGATTCTTACAACAAAAAAGGGACCGTGACGGTCTTTGACAGCCAGGGTAATGCGCACAACATGAACCTGTTCTACGTCAAAGACACCGCTGCGAACAGCTGGAAAGTCTATGCGCAGGATGGCAGCGTGGCGGGCAGCACCCCCTCTCTGGCCACCACGCTGACCTTTAACGCCAGCGGCGTGCTGACAGGCGGTGGACAGGTCAACATCACCACTGCGACCATGC
Organism: Lelliottia sp. WB101; assembly: GCF_003051885.1. Classification (NCBI taxonomy): domain Bacteria; kingdom Pseudomonadati; phylum Pseudomonadota; class Gammaproteobacteria; order Enterobacterales; family Enterobacteriaceae; genus Lelliottia; species Lelliottia sp. WB101. The sequence continues at coordinate 3,808,885 of NZ_CP028520.1, read as the reverse complement.
CGGGCGCAACCCCTGCAACCTTCGCGATGAGTTTCACCAACTCCATGCAGCAGAACACCGGTGCGAACAACATCGTGGCGACTAACCAGAACGGTTACAAGCCGGGCGATCTGGTGAGCTACCAGATCAACGATGACGGCACTGTAGTGGGTAACTACTCCAACGAACAGACCCAGGTTCTGGGCCAGATCGTGCTGGCGAACTTCGCCAACAACGAAGGTCTGAAATCCGAAGGCGATAACGTCTGGTCTTCCACTCAGTCCTCTGGCGTGGCGCTTCTCGGCACCGCCGGTTCCGGTAACTTCGGTACGCTGACCAATGGCGCGCTGGAAGCATCCAACGTCGATCTGAGTAAAGAACTGGTGAACATGATTGTCGCGCAGCGTAATTATCAGTCGAACGCGCAGACCATCAAAACTCAGGACCAGATCCTCAACACGCTGGTCAACCTGCGTTAATCGTCTAACGGGATGATGTAATGGATCACGCAATATATACCGCGATGGGCGCAGCCAGCCAGACGATGAATCAGCAGGCTGTGACCGCCAGTAACCTGGCGAACGCCTCAACACCGGGCTTTCGTGCGCAGCTGAATGCGCTGCGCGCCGTGCCGGTGGAAGGGCTTTCGCTGCCAACGCGTACGCTGGTTATCGCCTCAACGCCGGGTGCCGATATGACGCCTGGTCAGATGGATTACACCTCGCGTCCGCTGGACGTTGCACTTCAGCAGGACGGTTGGCTGGCGGTGCAAGCGGCTGATGGCTCAGAAGGCTATACCCGCAACGGTAATATCCAGGTGGATGCCAACGGTCAGATGACCATTCAGGGGCATCCGGTTATTGGCGAAGCGGGTCCGATTACGGTGCCGGAAGGCTCGGAAATCACTATCGCGGCGGACGGGACCATTTCGGCCCTCAACCCCGGTGATCCGGCGAACACCATTGCCCCGGTCGGTCGACTGAAGCTGGTCAAAGCGGAAGGCAATGAAGTGACGCGCGGCGATGACGGGATGTTCCGTCTGAGCCAGGCAGCACAGGCAACGCGTGGCCCGACCTTGCAGGCTGACCCAAGCATTCGCGTGATGTCCGGCGTGCTGGAAGGCAGTAACGTCAAACCGGTTGCAGCCATGACCGATATGATCGCCAGCGCCCGACGTTTCGAAATGCAAATGAAGGTTATCACCAGCGTGGATGAAAACGCCGGCCGTGCTAACCAACTGCTGTCTATGAGTTAATAGGATTTCTTATGATCAGCTCTTTATGGATCGCGAAAACGGGTCTCGACGCGCAGCAAACCAATATGGATGTCATCGCCAACAACCTGGCGAACGTCAGCACCAATGGTTTTAAGCGTCAGCGTGCCGTGTTCGAAGATTTGCTTTATCAAACCATTCGTCAGCCGGGCGCGCAGTCGTCCGAGCAGACCACGCTGCCGTCAGGGCTGCAGATTGGTACGGGTGTGCGTCCGGTTGCGACCGAACGTCTGCACAGCCAGGGCAACCTGTCCCAGACCAACAACAGCAAAGACGTGGCAATCAAAGGTCAGGGTTTCTTCCAGGTGCAGCTGCCTGACGGAACCTCAGCCTATACCCGCGATGGCTCGTTCCAGGTGGATCAGAATGGTCAGCTGGTGACCGCCGGTGGTTTCCAGGTTCAGCCTGCGATCACCATTCCGGCTAACGCCCTGAGCATTACCATCGGACGTGACGGTGTGGTCAGCGTGACCCAGCAAGGGCAGGCCGCGCCTGTTCAGGTTGGACAGCTGAACCTGACGACGTTCATGAACGATACCGGTCTGGAAAGCATTGGTGAGAACCTCTACACCGAAACCCAGTCCTCCGGTGCGCCGAATGAAAGTACGCCGGGCCTGAACGGTTCCGGGCTGCTGTATCAGGGCTATGTCGAAACCTCTAACGTCAACGTGGCGGAAGAGCTGGTGAACATGATCCAGGTTCAGCGCGCGTATGAAATTAACAGTAAAGCAGTGTCGACGACCGACCAGATGCTGCAAAAACTGACGCAACTCTAAGGTGTAGTCCGGTGCGGTAAACCGCACCGGCTCCCTGTTTTCGAAGATGAAGGCAATGCAAAAAAACGCGGCGTTTCGTTATCCAATACTGACTGTCCTGGCCGTTACCCTCAGCGGTTGCGCCTTGATCCCGTCAAAACCTTTGGTAGAGGGTGCGACTACCGCCCAACCCGTTCCCGGCCCAACGCCGGTGGTGAACGGCTCCATTTTCCAGTCCGCACAGCCGATTAACTACGGTTATCAACCGCTGTTCGAAGACCGTCGCCCGCGTAACGTCGGCGATACCCTGACCATTGCGCTGCAGGAAAACGTCAGCGCGAGCAAAAGCTCCTCGGCGAATGCCAGCCGCGACGGCAAAACCAACTTTGGTTTCGATACCGTTCCACGCTATCTGCAGGGCCTGTTTGGCAATGCGCGTGCCGATGTGGAAGCCTCTGGCGGTAACAGCTTTAACGGCAAAGGCGGCGCCAATGCCAGTAACACCTTCAGCGGTACGCTGACGGTGACCGTTGACCAGGTTCTGGTGAATGGCAATTTACACGTAGTGGGTGAAAAACAGATCGCCATCAATCAGGGCACTGAATTCATTCGCTTCTCCGGTGTGGTTAACCCTCGCACCATCAGTGGCACCAACACCGTACCGTCCACCCAGGTGGCGGATGCGCGCATTGAGTACGTCGGCAACGGCTACATCAACGAAGCGCAGAATATGGGCTGGCTGCAACGCTTCTTCCTTAATTTATCGCCGATGTAAGCGAGGTGACCTATGTTTAAATCCCTCTTCGCAATGGTGTTGGTCCTGGTGGCGACATGCGCCCAGGCTGACCGCATTCGCGATCTCACCAGTGTACAGGGCGTACGTGAAAACTCATTGATAGGCTATGGCCTGGTGGTTGGCCTGGACGGAACGGGCGACCAGACCACCCAGACGCCGTTTACCACTCAGAGTTTGAATAACATGCTGTCCCAGCTCGGGATCACCGTCCCGACGGGCACCAACATGCAGCTGAAAAACGTGGCAGCGGTAATGATCACCGCGTCCTACCCGGCCTTTGCGCGCCAGGGGCAAACCATCGATGTGGTGGTTTCTTCAATGGGTAACGCCAAAAGTCTGCGCGGCGGGACGCTGCTGATGACCCCGTTAAAAGGGGTGGACAGCCAGGTCTACGCGCTGGCACAGGGTAACATTCTGGTCGGCGGCGCGGGGGCATCGGCGGGCGGCAGCAGCGTGCAGGTGAACCAGCTGAACGGCGGGCGTATCACTAACGGGGCGATCATCGAGCGTGAACTGCCAACGCAGTTTGGCGCCGGGAATACCATCAACCTGCAGCTGAATAATGAAGACTTCACTATGGCGCAGCAGATTGCCGATACCATCAACCGCAGCCGTGGTTTTGGAAGCGCGACGGCGCTGGATGCACGTACCGTGCAGATTCGCACCTCGACCGGCAGCAGCAACCAGGTGCGCATGCTGGCGGATATCCAGAATATGGAAGTCAACGTTCCGCTGCAGGATGCCAAAGTGATCATCAACTCCCGTACCGGGTCCGTGGTGATGAACCGCGAAGTGACGCTGGACAGCTGCGCCGTGGCGCAGGGCAACCTCTCCATCAGCGTCAACCGCTCGGCTAACGTTAGCCAGCCGGATACGCCGTTTGGTGGTGGTCAGACGGTGGTGACGCCACAGACGCAAATTGATATGCGCCAGAGCGGCGGCTCGCTGCAAAGCGTGCGCTCCAGTGCCAACCTGAACAACGTGGTTCGTGCGCTGAACGCGCTGGGGGCGACGCCGATGGATCTGATGTCGATTCTGCAATCCATGCAAAGTGCAGGATGCCTGCGCGCCAAACTGGAAATCATCTAATGCTCGGCGATAGCAAACTGATGGCAAGTGCGGCCTGGGATGCCCAGTCGCTCAACGATCTGAAAGCCAAAGCAGGCACCGATCCGGCGGCGAACCTCCGCCCGGTTGCCCGCCAGGTGGAAGGGATGTTTGTGCAGATGATGCTGAAAAGCATGCGAGAAGCGCTGCCGAAAGATGGCATGTTCAGCAGCGACTCGACGCGACTCTACACCAGCATGTATGACCAACAGATTGCCCAGCAGATGACCGCCGGTAAGGGGCTTGGCCTCGCCGATATGATCGTGAAACAGATGCAGGCGGCGCAGGGTGTTCAGCCCGATGAGCAAACCCAGCAGGTGCCGATGAAGTTTGATCTTGAAACGGTGACCAGTTATCAGAACCAGGCGCTGACGCAGATGGTGCGTAAAGCCATGCCGAAACCGACCGCCAGCAGCGATGAGTCGCTGTCGGGCGACAGCAAAGACTTCCTCGCTCAGCTTTCGCTCCCGGCGCGTCTGGCCAGTGAGCAGAGCGGGGTTCCGCACCACCTGATTCTGGCGCAGGCCGCGCTGGAATCCGGCTGGGGGCAGCGTCAGATCCGCCGTGAAAACGGCGAGCCGAGCTTCAATATTTTTGGCGTCAAAGCGTCGTCAGGCTGGAAAGGGCCGACCACGGAGATCACCACCACCGAATTTGAAAACGGTGCGGCGGTGAAGGTCAAAGCAAAATTCCGCGTTTACAGCTCCTATCTTGAAGCCTTGTCAGATTATGTCGGGTTGTTGAGCCGCAATCCGCGCTACGCTGCGGTCACGCAGGCCGCGACGGCGGAGCAGGGGGCGCAGGCGTTGCAGAACGCAGGCTACGCCACCGACCCGCAGTATGCCCGCAAACTGACCGGTATGATTCAACAGCTTAAAGCGATGGGTGAGAAAGTCAGCAAGGCTTACAGCACCGATATCGAAAATCTGTTCTAAGGACTCAAGTTTGCGCGCGCGATGTCGATAATCCTAATCAGGACTCGTGTCTGAAAGTTTAAAAAGGAACCTCAATGTCCAGTTTGATTAACAGCGCTATGAGTGGCCTCAGTGCGGCACAGTCGGCACTGAACACCGTCAGCAACAATATTTCCAGTTATAACGTGGCCGGGTATACCCGTCAGACCACGGTGCTGGGTGCAGCGAACAGTACATTGACCGGCGGTGGTTGGGTTGGCAATGGTGTTTATGTTTCGGGCGTACAGCGCGAATATGATGCGTTCATCACCAACCAGCTGCGTGCAGCACAGACTCAGAGCAGCGGCCTGACCACGCGTTATCAGCAGATGTCGAAAATCGACGATGTGCTGTCTGATACCACTAACTCCCTGTCCACCACGCTGCAGGGCTTCTTTACCAGCCTGCAAACACTGGTGAGTAACGCGGAAGATCCGGCGGCGCGCCAGACTGTTCTCGGCAAAGCGGATGGCCTGGTCAATCAGTTCAAAACGACCGACCAGTACCTGCGCGACCAGGATAAGCAGGTAAACACTGCGGTTGCGACCAGCGTGGATCAGATTAACTCCTATGCCAAACAGATTGCGAATCTGAACGATCAGATTTCACGTCTGACCGGCGTGGGCGCAGGGGCTTCCCCAAACAATCTGCTCGATCAGCGCGATCAGCTGGTGAGCGAACTGAACCAGATCGTGGGTGTGGAGGTCGCGGTACAGGACGGCGGCACCTACAACGTCTCATTCGGTAATGGTTACACCCTGGTTCAGGGCAGCACGGCTAACCAGTTAGCGGCGGTACCGTCGAGCGCCGATCCTGCGCGCACCACCGTGGCGTATGTGGATTCCCTCGCCGGTAATATCGAAATTCCCGAGAAGGTGCTGAACACCGGCTCATTGGGCGGTCTGTTAACGTTCCGCGCAGAAGACCTGGATAAAGCGCGTAATACGCTGAACCAGCTGGCGCTCTCGTTTGCTGACGCCATGAACCAGCAGCACGAGAAAGGCTTTGATGCCAATGGTGATGCGGGCGGCAAATTGTTCGATATCGGCTCTCCAGCGGTGACCGGCAATAGCAAAAACAGCGTGCCAGGTGCGGCCGTCACGGCCACTATCGCGGACAGCTCTAAAGTTCAGGCGACGGATTATAAGCTTGAATTTAACGGCACTGACTGGACCGTCACCCGTAGTGCTGACAAAACCTCATTCACGGCTACGCCAGATGCCAGCGGCAACATGACGTTTGACGGGGTCACCGTGAATGTCAGCGGTAGCGCAGCCACGAAAGACAGCTTTACGGTGAAACCGGTAGTTGACGCTATCGTGAACATGGATCTGCTGATCAGCGATGAATCCAAACTGGCGATGGCAGGTTCGGCGACGGGCGGTGAGAGTGATAACGTCAACGGGAAAGCGCTGCTGAATCTGCAAAGCAGCAAAGTGGTCGGTGGCAACAAGACCTTTAACGATGCTTATGCCTCACTGGTCAGTACCGTTGGCAGCACCACGTCTTCACTGAAAACCAGCGCTGCGACCAAAACAAATGTGGTGACACAGCTGAGCAATCAGCAGCAGTCTATCTCCGGGGTTAACCTCGACGAAGAGTATGGCAACTTGCAGCGTTTCCAGCAGTATTACCTTGCGAATGCGCAGGTTCTGCAGACTGCCAGTACGCTCTTTGATGCGTTAATTAATATTCGCTAAGGCCGAGGTGAACGATGCGTATTAGCACCCAAATGATGTACCAGCAAAATATGCGTGGGATCACTGAGTCCCAAAGCAAATGGCTGGGTTATGGCGAGCAGATGTCCACCGGTAAGCGTGTGAACCGCCCGTCGGACGATCCGATTGCCGCGTCGCAGGCCGTTGTACTGTCTCAGGCCCAGTCACAGAATAGCCAGTTTGCTCTCGCGCGTACGTTTGCGACTCAGCGCGTGTCGCTGGAAGAGAGCGTGTTAAGCCAGGTGACGACGGCAATTCAGTCTGCGCAGGATAAAATCGTGTATGCGAACAACGGCTCCCTGAGTGATATCGACCGGGCGTCTGTGGCAACCGATCTGCAGGGTATTCGCGATCAACTGGTCAACCTGGCCAATAGCACCGACGGCAATGGTCGTTATATTTTTGCGGGCTTTAAGACCGACACCGCACCGTTTGATCAGACAGACGGCAGCTATAACGGTGGCAGTACGGCGATCACTCAGCAGGTGGACTCTGCACGCGATATGCAGATTAGCCATACTGGCTCGGAAGTGTTTGAAAAGTTTACCAGCAATGCCAAGCCAGAGCCTGACGGCAGTGCCCAGGAAACTAACCTGTTTAAGATTCTGGATAACGCCATCGCTGCGCTGAACACACCCGTAAGCGGCGACCAGGCTAAGACAGATGCCCTTGTGGCAAATATCGATAAAGCCAACCGTGGACTGAGTAATTCCCTGGATAACGTGCTGACCGTGCGTGCCGATCTGGGCACCAAGCTCAACGAACTCGATAAGCTGGATGCACTGGGTGATGACCGCGCGCTGGGTCAGACTCAGCAGATGAGTGATCTGGTGGACGTGGACTGGAACGCGGCGATTTCGTCTTACACCATGCAGCAAGCAGCACTTCAGGCCTCTTATAAAGCGTTCAGTGATATGCAGGGGATGTCTCTGTTCCAGCTGAACAAGTAACATTTTGACCTTTTAGAACATGTCTTGAAACTGGATATGTTTTGTCTGCCCAACCCGGCGTGCCGGATTGGGCTTTTTTTTAGCGATTTTGCGCCTGCACGCTGACCAGCCGCGCGCTTTCTATTAAGCGGATCAGCACCGCCGCCGCACCACACACCGTTGCCAGCATCACTACGCCTTGCCAGCCCGCCAGGGCGTACACTTTGCTGCCCAGCGCCGAGCCGAGCGCCATCCCGATAAACACCACCGTAAACAGCAGCGCATTGAGCCGCCCACGCGCCTGGGGTTCGAGGCTATAGACCAGGTTCTGATGCGCGACCAGGCTGGACTGCAGCCCCAGGTCAAAACCGATCGCGGAAATCGCGATCAGAACGAGTTGTCCGTGGCTGCCCAAAGCGGGCATTAAAAACATCAGCGCAAACGAAATAGTCACCAGCGCGGCACCCAGTTGGGTCACTCTGCCCGCACCGAGTTTATCCGCCAGGCCTCCGGCCAGCGGGGCAGCCAGCGCACCTGCGGCACCGGCAATCCCAAATCCACCAGCCACCGCGCTACCGAGGTGGTAACGTTCCAGCAGCATCACCGCTAGCGTTGACCAGAACGCGCTAAAGGCAATAGAGAGAAAACCTTGGGCCAGCGCCGCACGACGCAGGGCCGGGTAGCGGCGCCACAGGTGCTCCATCGAGCGCATCAGGGCCGGATAGCTGAGCGTAGAGTGAACCGCAAAACGCGGTAATACAGCCCACATCACCATACCGATCATGGCGATGCTGACGGCGGCAAGTTGATACATCACCCGCCAGCCGAACGCTTCACCCACAACACCGCTGACGGTACGCGACAGCAGAATACCCAGCAGCAGGCCGGTCATTACCGTCCCGACGGTTTTTCCCTGTTTGCCTTCCGGGGCAAGAATAGCCGCCGCCGGGACGATGTCCTGCGCCATGGTTGCCGCCATACCAATAAGCAGGCTGGCCAACAATAACGAGTGAAGCTGCCCGGTCAAGCTACAGCCCAGCAGAAAGAGCGCCAGTGCTGCGCTTTTAACGAGAATTAAGGTTCGGCGATCGTGACGGTCGCCGAGCGGCAGCAGGAAAAGGATGCCAAGGGCGTAGCCCGTCTGCGTCAGGGTCGGCACCAGTCCCATCCCTTCGATACTGAGGTGTAAATCGGTGCCCATTAACGGCAACAGCGGCTGAGCATAATAGATGGATGCAACGCTAAACCCGGCGCCAATGGCCAGGATAAAAATAACCCAGCGGCTGGTGACCTGGGTAAGGGTGGCAGTGTTCATTTGATGTACCTCATTCATGGAGTGAGGCTATTTTTATGCATTCAGGCTTGAGGCGGTAGCCAGCGGGATGGTAAAACGACTATACGTTAAACGTATCATCAAAATAATCATGAAGCGAACAGAGCGTATAGACAGAGTGGAACTGATGCGCACCTTTGCGCGTATCGTGGAATCGGGATCGCTCTCTGCCGCAGCACGGCAGCTGGGGACCACGCAGGCGACCGTTAGCCGACGCCTGCAGTCGCTGGAAACCCTCCTCGGCGTGCGTTTGCTGTTACGCACCACCCACGCCACCAAGCTCACCGATGACGGCGAGCGCTGCTATCAGCATGCCAGAAAAGTGATCGACAGCTGGCTCGCGCTGGAGGATGAGGTGGGGCAGTCGGAGGATGAACCTGTTGGCACCTTGCGTGTGCGGGCGCCCCATGCGTTCGGGCAGGAACAGCTTCTGGCACCACTGAGCCAGTTTTTAATGCGTTATCCGCAGCTTTCTGTCGACTGGATGCTATACGACAGATCGGCGGATTTTCTGAGTGATAACATCGACTGCGCGATCCGCGTAGGGGCGGAGATCGACCCTAATACGGTATCGGTGCTGCTGGCCGAAGTCCCACGCTGTGTGGTTGCGGCGCCCGAGCTACTGGCCCGTCATGCCATGCCTGAGGTCCCCGACGATCTCACTGCGCTTCCCTGGATTGCCCTCAACACCTTTTATCATCAGCATATTGAGCTGTTTGACGGAGCTTCGCCGCAGACTGCGCGAGTGGCAATTTCGCCGCGTCTGAGCACCGACAGCCTGTATGTAACGCGTACCATGGCGTTGAATGGATTAGGCGTGGCGGTGGTCTCGAGCTGGACCGTGGAACAGGATATCCGCGAGGGAAGGCTGGTGCCTCTTTTGCCGGGCTGGCAACCCGCTGCGCTGCCGGTGCACCTGGTTTATCCGTGGTCGCGCTATTACCCCGCGCGATTGAGGCGTTTTCTGGAAATGATGCGTGAGGTGATGCCACAAATCGTCGGAATGCGAAAACCCCTCCCGTAAAAAGCCAAAAAAAAGCCGACCACGAGGGTCGGCTTTTCATCAGAACGGCGGGTTATTCAACCGGATTCGGGCGAGTCGCCGGAGCCGTTGCCTGGTGAGTGGCGCTATGACCACCTGCAGAACCACGACCGTCGAAATCGAACGCAGGGCGTACCCAATCGCTATGACGTGGTGCTTCTGGCACGTATTCCGGTGCTGGCGCGCGAGTCATCGGTGCGGTTGCATGGTGATGCTCAGCAACGACAGCGACAACAGGCTCTGGTTTCACAACCGGTGCGGGAACCGTTGCTTGTGGAGCCGGGGTAACATCGACAGGTTGCTCAGCAACCGCTTCAGTCACTACGTCTTCTTCAACCACCTCGGCTGCCGGTTCTGCGTCTTCTGCAACCTGTTCAGCCACCACAACATCTTCTTGGGCGATGAACTGAGGCTGCTCGTCGACAGGCGCGGCAATCACTTCCGGATGAGTTGTCTCGATCTCAGCGGTTTCAACAACCTGCTGAGGTTCTGCCGCTGGCTCGAAGTCAACAACGGGCTGGGCGTCGGCCACGATCTGCGGTGCTTCTTCAACGACCACGGCGGCGGCTTCGGTAGCGGCTACAGGTGCAACGATTGGCTCAACGGTTTCTGCAGCAACGTTTTGCTCTTCAACCTGCTGCTCCTGAGGACGGGCAACCGGGTAGCGGATCCAGACTTTGCCGGACGCCATTTCTGGTGACGCACAGGCGACAGTCAGAGGCATCGGTGACTGAGTCGGGTAACGCTCGTCACGGTAACGACGACGACGCTGACCGCTCACGCGCAGGTGACGCGGAGAGCGACGGGAACGACGCGGCATACCGTTGTTATCACGCGCTTCGCCATTGTCATCATGCTCAGCGACCGTATCGACAACCGCAGGCAAGTCCAGTTTCGCCAGCTGCGTGTTCTGAGCGGTTTCAACAACCGGTTCAGCGGCGGCAACGGTAGCGACTTCGGCCTGTTCAGATGCAAAGCGAACTTTCTGCGACAGTTGACGCTGCTTACGGCGCGGCATCACCTGAACGCGTTCTTCCTGATCGGCATCCTGTTCAACAGGTGCTTCGGTGTTGACAACTTTCGCTTCCTGCTGCGCCTGACGTTTATCGTCATTGCGACGGCGGTTGCGTTCGCGACGTGGCTGCTGCTCGTCACGCTGTCTGGTTTTTTCAGACTCTTCGCCCGCCTGCTGGCGAATTTCGCGATCTTCCACATTCTGCTGCTGTGGCTTCTCGCGACGGTTGCGACGATTATCTTCGCGCGCTTCACGACCTTCGTTGTTGTCGGAACGGTTATCGCGCTCACCACGGTTGTCACGGTCGCCACGATTATCGCGGTTGTCACGACGGTCACGATCGTTACGATCGCGGCGGTTGTTCTGACGCTTACGACGATCCTGCGGACGCTCTTGTTTCTCTTCTTTCGGCGCAACTTTTGGCTGCTCCGGCTGAGGCTCTTCACCGGCGAACATTTTCTTCAGCGCACTGAAGAAGCGGCCCAGCAGACCTGGTTCAGCAGGCTTATCACTGGTTTCAGCAGGTTTCTGCGCAGCGGCTTTCGCTGGCGCTTTTTCCTGAACAGGCGCCGGTGGGGCTTCTGGCATGATGAAGGTCGCCAGCGCCGGTTGTTCTGGCAGCTTGCGCTCGGCCGGTTCTGCATCAGACGGCATCGCCATCTCTTCTTCATGCAGTTTTGGCAGCAGGTAGCTCAGGGTGCTGGTCTCTTCGCCTTTGCGCACGCGCAGGACGGAGTAGTGCGGGGTCTGCATCTGATCGTTTGGTACGATGATGCAGCGCACGCCGCCCTGACGGGTTTCAACGGCACTCACCGCTTCACGTTTTTCGTTCAGCAGGTAGGAGGCAATTGGCACCGGAACAATGGCGTGAACCTCTTTGGTGTTCTCTTTCAGTGCTTCTTCTTCGATGAGGCGCAGAATAGAGAGGGAGAGAGATTCGTTGTCGCGCACGGTACCCGTACCGCTACAACGCGGACAGACGTGGTGGCTTGATTCACCCAGCGACGGGCTCAGGCGCTGACGAGACATCTCCAGTAGGCCAAAGCGAGAAATATGGCTGATCTGAATACGTGCACGATCCTGACGCACCGCTTCACGCAGACGGTTCTCAACGGCGCGCTGATGGCGAACCGGAGTCATGTCGATGAAGTCGATAACGATCAGGCCGCCCAGGTCACGCAGACGAAGCTGACGGGCAATTTCATCTGCGGCTTCAAGGTTGGTGTTGAAGGCGGTCTCTTCGATATCACCGCCGCGGGTTGCGCGTGCGGAGTTGATGTCGATGGCGGTCAGCGCTTCGGTGGAGTCGATAACAATAGAACCGCCGGACGGCAGACGCACTTCACGCTGGAAGGCGGACTCAATCTGGGATTCAATCTGATAGTGGCTGAACAGCGGAATTTCACCGGTGTACAGTTTAATTTTGCTGGTGAAATCTGGACGACCCAGTGCTGCGATGTGCTGGCGAGCCAGCTCAAGCACTTTCGGGTTATCAATCAGAATTTCGCCGATGTCCTGACGCAGATAATCGCGGAAAGCACGGACGATAACGTTACTTTCCTGGTGAATCAGGAACGGAGCCGGGCGGCTTTCTGCGGCTTTCTGGATTGCTTCCCAGTGCTTTAGACGGAAGCCTAAGTCCCACTGCAGCGCTTCGGCAGATTTGCCCACGCCTGCGGTACGAACGATAAGGCCCATGCCATCAGGCAGTTCGAGGCTTGCCAGCGCTTCTTTCAGCTCGGTACGGTCGTCGCCTTCGATGCGGCGAGAGATACCGCCCGCACGCGGGTTGTTCGGCATCAGAACCAGATAGCTGCCTGCCAGGCTGATAAAGGTGGTCAGCGCAGCGCCTTTGTTGCCGCGCTCTTCTTTATCAATCTGAACGATAACTTCCTGGCCTTCGCGCAGCACATCTTTGATGTTCGGACGACCGTGGGAGTTGTAATTGGCAGGGAAGTATTCGCGGGCAATTTCTTTAAGAGGAAGGAAACCGTGACGCTCAGCGCCGTAATCGACGAATGCGGCCTCAAGGCTTGGTTCAATGCGGGTGATTTTGCCTTTGTAAATGTTCGCTTTTTTCTGTTCGTGTCCAGGACTTTCGATATCCAGATCGTACAGACGCTGCCCATCCACGAGGGCGACACGCAACTCTTCTTGCTGAGTTGCGTTGATTAACATTCTTTTCATCGTAACTTACTCATTATTCTTACATTGACGACTAAGCTGCGGGCAAGGTGACGCTTTCCGGGGTTTGAACCGATGGCCTCGTGACTATTGACGTCGCCAACCTCACGGTTGTCGCTCGCTTAAGAGGCGCAAAGTGTCGGTTGCCTGTATTTCATACGGAAATACAGCGCAATTATCAGGGGAACAGCCTGGGAACACTCTCCAGAGAAGATTCCATTTACCGGTAAGTACTGCAACCCGCAGCCCGCTAACTGTCTGAAAGATCAATACGTCTTACGCCATTGCTGCGTGGATGATCGGTCAGACAAAATGGGTCATTCCGTCGACATCCTTACTTAACCAGGATTTAACACGGAAAACGGATTCATTATTCCATTGCTAACCCGGTTATAGCAAGATGACTTTTACCATTTATCACCCGGTTACTCACAGTTTCTCCACTTCAACGAGAGGATTGGTTTAATAACCACCAAATCGATTGCGCGTGAACAAACCTGCCCGGGCAAAAGTAAATATAAGCATAGAAAAATGAGTGGCGCTAATGCGTATCGATATTTAGAATCGCCAACCATGAAAACAGAGACTCCATCCGTAAAAATGGTTGCTATCGCCGATGATGAAGCGGGGCAACGAATCGATAACTTTTTACGCACCCAGTTGAAAGGCGTGCCAAAAAGTATGATTTATCGCATCTTGCGCAAAGGCGAGGTGCGGGTAAATAAAAAGCGCGTGAAACCTGAGTACAAACTCGAAGCGGGCGATGAAGTGCGTATTCCGCCGGTGCGCGTCGCTGAACGTGAAGAAGAGGCGGTTTCGCCGCATCTGCAAAAAGTCGCCGCGCTGACTGACGCTATCCTTTATGAAGACGATCATATCCTGGTGCTGAATAAACCCTCCGGCACGGCGGTGCACGGCGGCAGCGGTTTGAGCTTTGGCGTGATCGAAGGCCTTCGCGCCCTGCGCCCGGAAGCACGTTTCCTCGAGCTGGTTCACCGTCTGGACCGCGATACCTCTGGCGTGCTGCTGGTGGCCAAAAAACGCTCGGCGTTACGTTCGCTGCACGAGCAGCTGCGCGAAAAGGGCATGCAAAAGGACTATCTGGCGCTGGTGCGCGGTCAGTGGCAGTCCCATGTGAAAGTGGTGCAGGCACCGTTGCTGAAAAACATTCTGCAAAGCGGTGAGCGCATTGTGCGGGTGAACAGCGAAGGTAAACCGTCTGAAACTCGCTTTAAAGTAGAAGAGCGTTACGCGTTTGCGACACTGGTGCGTTGTAGCCCGGTGACCGGCCGTACCCACCAGATTCGCGTGCATACGCAACATGCCGGACATCCCATTGCGTTTGATGACCGCTACGGCGATCGTGAGTTTGATAAACAGCTGGCCGGAACGGGGCTGTCGCGTCTCTTCCTGCACGCTGCGGCGCTGAAATTCACCCATCCTGGCACAGGTGAAGTGATGCGCGTCGAAGCGCCGCTGGATGACCAGCTGAAACGCTGTCTGAAAGTGTTACGCGGTTAAATATAGGCCGGGTGGCGCTGTGCTTACCCGGCTTACCAAAACAGGGCCGTTTACGGTCAGGCAGAAAGCGGATTGAAGTGCTCGCGTCTGAGCATCTGGCATAACGCAATCAACGGTAAACCGACCAGCGTATTTGGGTCGCGCCCGTCCAGTTTTTCAAACAACGCAATCCCCAGACCTTCACTTTTGAAGCTCCCTGCGCAATTAAGCGGGCGCTCTTTGCGCACATAATCCTCAATCTCCTGATCGCTCAGGTGGCGGAAGTGAACGTCAAAGGGTTCGCATTCCGTTTGCAGATGGCCCGTGGCGGAGTTGTAAAGCGCAAGGCCGGTGTAAAAGGTAACAATGGTGCCTCGGGCTTTCATGAGCTGCAGGCGCGCGTTCTCTTCGGTGTGAGGTTTACCCGTAATTTCACCATCGAGCACGCAAACCTGATCGGAGCCTATAATCAGATGGTTGGGATAGCGAGCGGCCAGACTTTGCGCTTTTTCCTGTGCCAGACGCAACACCAGATGACGCGGAGATTCAGCGTGATGCGGCGTTTCGTCAGCGACGGGGGCGGCACATTCAAACGGGATCCCCAGCTTTTCAAGCAACGCGCGGCGGTATGACGAAGTGGAAGCAAGCACGAGATTTGGCATATTTTTTTCACCAGATATAGCGTATCGATGCCAGCCATTTTAAACTACAGGCCGCAATGTGTGCGAATAATTGGCAAAAGGCAGCCCTGGTTGCCTTTTTCTTTGACTCTATGACGTTACAAAGTTAATATGCGCGCCCTATGCAAAAGGTAAAATTACCCCTGACTCTTGACCCGGTTCGTACGGCTCAAAAACGCCTCGATTACGAAGGTATTTATACCGCCGATCAGGCTGAACGTATCGCCGAGTTTGTGGTCAGTGTGGACACTGATGTGGAATGCTCCATGTCGTTCGCTATCGATAACCAGCGCCTGGCCGTTCTGAACGGTGATGCAAAGGTCACGGTAACGCTCGAGTGCCAGCGTTGCGGGAAACCGTTCACACGTCATGTTCACACAACGTATTGTTTCAGTCCGGTTCGTTCTGACGAACAGGCTGAAGCACTCCCGGAAGCGTATGAGCCGATTGAGGTTAACGAATTCGGTGAAATCGATCTGCTGGCAGTGGTTGAAGATGAAATCATCCTCGCCTTGCCGGTAGTTCCGGTGCATGATTCTGAACACTGTGAAGTGTCCGACGCGGACATGGTCTTTGGGGAACTGCCTGATGAAGCGCAAAAACCAAACCCATTTGCCGTATTAGCCAGCTTAAAGCGTAAGTAATTAAGGAGTAAGGTCCATGGCCGTACAACAGAATAAACCAACCCGTTCCAAACGTGGCATGCGTCGTTCCCATGACGCGCTGACTGCAGTTACCAGCCTGTCTGTAGACAAGACTTCTGGTGAGAAACACCTGCGTCACCACATGACTGCCGACGGTTTCTACCGTGGCCGCAAGGTAATCACTAAGTAATCACGCGCTACTCAACGAATTTTACCGTGCGGGACGCCTGCATCGTGAAAGACGAAGAGTAAACGTGATGAAGCTTAGTGAGGCATTCCCCGCGAAAGCGGGGGATACACCGAACCGGGCAGCGAAGATACCTTGACACGTCTAACCCTGGCGTTAGATGTCATGGGAGGAGATTTCGGGCCTTCCGTGACAGTGCCTGCAGCATTGCAGGCACTGAATTCTAATTCGCAACTCACACTTCTTTTAGTCGGCAATCCCGACACCATCACGCCATTACTTGCAAAAGCTGACTTTGAACAACGTTCACGTCTGCAGATTATCCCTGCGCAGTCAGTTATTGCCAGTGATGCCCGGCCCTCGCATGCGATCCGCAACAGTCGCGGAAGCTCAATGCGAATTGCGCTGGAACTGGTAAAAGAAGGGCGGGCTGAAGCCTGCGTCAGCGCCGGAAATACCGGTGCGCTGATGGGACTGGCGAAATTAATGCTCAAGCCCATAGAGGGGATTGAGCGACCTGCGCTGGTGACGGTGTTGCCGCATCAGCAGAAGGGCAAAACGGTGGTGCTCGATCTGGGCGCTAACGTCGATTGCGATAGTACGATGCTGGCCCAGTTTGCCATTATGGGCTCGGTGCTGGCAGAAGAAGTGGTGGGAATTGTGAATCCCCGCGTTGCGTTGCTGAATATCGGTGAAGAAGAGACCAAGGGTCTTGATAGCATCCGTGATGCCGCAGAATTGCTAAAATCCATGCCGTCAATCAACTATATTGGCTATCTTGAAGCTAATGAATTATTGACCGGAAAGACCGATGTTCTGGTGTGTGACGGGTTCACCGGCAACGTTACGTTAAAGACGATGGAAGGGGTGGTTCGAATGTTTCTTTCCCTGCTCAAATCGCAGGGCGAAGGCAAAAAAAGGTCCTGGTGGCTGATTTTATTAAAGCGTTGGTTACAAAAAAGCCTGGCGCGGCGATTCAGTCACCTCAACCCCGACCAGTATAATGGCGCCTGTCTGTTAGGATTGCGCGGCACGGTGATTAAGAGTCATGGTGCGGCCAATCAGCGAGCCTTTACCGTCGCGATTGAACAGGCAGTGCAGGCGGTGCAGCGACAAGTCCCTCAGCGGATTGCCGCTCGCCTGGAATCTGTATTAGCTAAAAGTGACTGAGCGTACATGTATACGAAGATTTTAGGTACCGGCAGTTTTCTGCCTGAACAAGTGCGAACCAACGCCGATCTGGAAAAAATGGTCGATACGTCTGACGAGTGGATTGTCACCCGCACAGGTATTCGTGAACGCCGTATCGCCGGTCCAGATGAAACAGTAACCACGATGGGCTATGAAGCGGGCCTTCGCGCGCTGGAAATGGCAGGTATTGATAAAGACGAGATCGGTCTGATCGTAGTCGCGACTACGTCAGCACCTAACGCCTTCCCAAGCGCAGCCTGTGAGATTCAGGCCAAGCTCGGCATTAAAGGCTGCCCGGCGTTTGACGTTGCGGCGGCCTGCGCAGGTTTTACCTATGCGCTGAGCGTTGCCGATCAATACGTGAAGTCTGGCGCGGTGAAATATGCGCTGGTGATTGGTGCAGACGTGCTGGCACGCACCTGCAACCCGGAAGATCGCGGAACGATCATTATTTTTGGTGATGGTGCGGGCGCTGTACTGTTAGGTCAGTCAGAAGAGCCGGGCATTATCTCGACGCATTTACATGCCGATGGTCGCTATGGTGAGCTGCTGACGCTGCCTAACGCCGATCGCGTGAACCCGGACAGCTCCATTTACCTGACCATGGCAGGCAATGAAGTGTTCAAAGTTGCGGTCACGGAACTGGCGCACATCGTCGATGAGACGCTGGAAGCGAACAATCTTGAGCGCTCTGCGCTGGACTGGCTGGTGCCGCATCAGGCGAACCTGCGTATTATCAGCGCCACGGCCAAAAAGCTGGGCATGTCCATGGATAACGTTGTTGTGACCCTCGATCGTCACGGCAACACCTCTGCGGCGTCGGTACCCTGCGCGTTTGACGAAGCGGTACGCGATGGACGAATTAAACGAGGCCAACTGGTCTTGCTTGAAGCCTTTGGTGGCGGTTTCACCTGGGGCTCCGCGCTGGTTCGTTTCTAATTAAGGATTAAAAATGACGCAATTTGCTTTTGTGTTCCCGGGTCAGGGTTCTCAGTCGGTTGGGATGTTGTCTGAATTAGCGGCACAGTATCCAATTATTGAAGCGACTTTCCGTGAAGCATCAGACGCTCTGGGCTACGATCTCTGGGCGCTGACTCAGCAGGGTCCGGCGGAAGAGCTGAATAAAACCTGGCAGACGCAGCCTGCATTGCTTACCGCATCCGTTGCGTTGTGGCGTGTCTGGCAGCAGCAGGGCGGTAAAGCGCCTGCAATGCTGGCAGGCCATAGCCTGGGTGAATATTCTGCACTGGTATGTGCGGGCGTCATTGGTTTTGCCGATGCCGTGCGTCTGGTCGAAATGCGTGGCAAATTCATGCAGGAAGCGGTTCCGGAAGGGACTGGTGCGATGTCCGCCATTATTGGTCTGGATGATGCTTCGATTGCCAAAGCGTGCGAAGAATCAGCCGAAGGGCAGGTTGTTTCACCGGTGAACTTCAACTCACCGGGCCAGGTTGTCATTGCGGGCAACAAAGAAGCCGTTGAGCGCGCAGGCGCAGCCTGTAAAGCGGCGGGCGCGAAGCGCGCACTGCCACTGCCGGTGAGCGTCCCGTCTCACTGCGCACTGATGAAACCGGCTGCTGAAAAACTGGCGGCTGAGCTGCAAAAAATCACTTTTAACGCACCAACGGTTCCGGTCGTGAATAACGTTGATGTGAAATGCGAAACGGCGCCGGAAGCGATTCGCGATGCGCTGGTTCGTCAGCTTTACAGCCCAGTGCAATGGACCAAAACCGTTGAGTTTATGGCCGCACAGGGCGTTGAGCACCTGTATGAAGCAGGCCCGGGTAAAGTCCTGACCGGTCTGACCAAACGTATTGTTGATACCCTGACGGCATCGGCCATTAATGAGCCAGACGCCCTGTCAGCGGCACTCGCGCAATAAAAGAGGATTACCATGAGTTTTGAAGGAAAAATCGCGCTGGTAACGGGCGCAAGCCGCGGTATCGGACGTGCAATTGCTGAGACCCTGGTCGCGCGTGGCGCGAAAGTCATTGGTACTGCGACCAGTGAGAAGGGCGCTCAGGCGATTAGCGACTATTTAGGTGCGAACGGAAAAGGTCTGATGCTGAATGTGACCGATGCTGCATCTATCGAATCTGTTCTGGAAAATATTCGCGCAGAGTTTGGCGAAGTGGATATTCTGGTAAATAATGCCGGTATCACTCGCGACAACTTACTGATGCGAATGAAAGACGACGAGTGGGACGATATCATCGAAACCAACCTGTCATCTGTATTCCGTCTGTCAAAAGCGGTAATGCGAGCTATGATGAAAAAGCGTCATGGCCGTATTATCACTATCGGTTCTGTGGTTGGTACCATGGGAAATGCTGGTCAGGCCAACTACGCTGCGGCGAAAGCGGGTCTGATTGGGTTCAGTAAATCGCTGGCGCGCGAAATCGCGTCACGCGGGATTACTGTAAACGTTGTTGCTCCGGGCTTTATTGAAACGGACATGACGCGTGCGCTATCTGACGATCAGCGTGCGGGTATTCTGGCGCAGGTTCCTGCGGGTCGCCTCGGTGGCGCTCAGGAAATCGCCAGCGCGGTTGCATTTTTAGCCTCTGACGAAGCGAGTTACATCACTGGTGAGACTCTCCACGTCAACGGCGGGATGTACATGGTTTAACCACGATCGAAAATATTTGCGTTATTAGGGCGAATGGCCTCAAAATAACGTAAAATCGTGGTAAGACCTGCCGGGATTTAGTTGCAAATTTTTCAACATTTTATACACTACGAAAACCATCGCGAAAGCGAGTTTTGATAGGAAATTTAAGAGTATGAGCACTATCGAAGAACGCGTTAAGAAAATTATCGGCGAGCAGCTGGGCGTTAAGCAGGAAGAAGTTGTGAACTCCGCATCCTTCGTTGAAGACCTGGGCGCAGATTCTCTTGACACCGTTGAGCTGGTAATGGCTCTGGAAGAAGAGTTTGATACTGAGATTCCGGACGAAGAAGCTGAGAAAATCACCACCGTTCAGGCTGCCATTGATTACATCAACGGTCACCAGGCGTAAGTGAACATCTCCAGGCGGTCATTCGACCGCCTGAGTTTTATCTTTTTTAGTCCCACGAATCCTTTTTTTTATCCCTCCCTGGAGGACAAACGTGTCTAAGCGTCGTGTAGTTGTGACCGGACTTGGCATGTTGTCTCCTGTCGGCAATACCGTAGAGTCCACCTGGAAAGCTCTCCTTGCCGGTCAGAGCGGCATCAGCCTAATCGACCATTTCGATACTAGCGCCTATGCAACGAAATTTGCTGGCTTAGTAAAGGATTTTAACTGTGAAGAGATCATCTCGCGCAAAGAACAGCGCAAGATGGATGCCTTCATTCAATATGGAATTGTCGCTGGCGTTCAGGCCATGCAGGATTCTGGCCTTGAGATTACGGAAGAGAACGCAACCCGCATTGGCGCCGCTATTGGCTCCGGGATTGGCGGCCTTGGCCTGATCGAGGAAAACCACACCTCTCTGGTGAATGGTGGCCCGCGTAAGATCAGCCCATTCTTCGTTCCGTCCACGATTGTTAACATGGTGGCTGGTCACTTGACCATCATGTTTGGCCTCCGTGGCCCAAGCATTTCTATCGCAACTGCCTGTACGTCTGGTGTGCATAACATCGGTCAGGCCGCGCGTATCATTGCTTATGGTGATGCAGACGCTATGGTTGCCGGTGGTGCTGAAAAAGCCAGTACTCCGCTGGGCGTTGGTGGTTTCGGTGCGGCGCGCGCGCTGTCTACCCGTAACGACAATCCTCAGGCTGCGAGCCGTCCGTGGGACAAAGACCGTGATGGTTTTGTTCTTGGCGATGGTGCTGGCATGATCGTACTTGAAGAGTACGAACACGCGAAAAAGCGTGGCGCGAAAATTTATGCAGAAATCGTTGGTTTCGGCATGAGCAGCGATGCCTATCACATGACCTCTCCGCCGGAAGATGGCGCGGGTGCGGCACTGGCGATGGTGAACGCGATTCGCGACGCGGGTCTCGAGCCGGGCCAGATTGGCTATGTTAACGCCCACGGCACCTCGACGCCTGCAGGCGATAAAGCAGAAGCGCAGGCCGTTAAGTCTGTATTTGGTGATGCTGCCAGCCGTATTATGGTCAGTTCCACCAAATCCATGACCGGTCACCTGCTGGGTGCTGCAGGTGCAGTAGAGTCCATCTACTCCATCCTGGCCCTGCGCGATCAGGCTGTTCCGCCGACCATCAACCTGGATAACCCGGATGACGGTTGCGATCTGGACTTCGTTCCACACGAAGCGCGCCAGGTTAGCGGTCTGGAGTACACGCTGTGTAACTCCTTCGGCTTCGGTGGCACCAACGGTTCTCTGATCTTTAAAAAGATCTAAGTTCCGCTGCCCGGTTGCGATAAATGAAAAGGTCCGCTTGTCGGGCCTTTTTTATTCGGTTTTCTTCCCTTGTCCTGCATTATTCATCCTGCCAAACTATCGGGTCACGAAAAAGGAGCCTCCATGTTCTTAATCAATGGCCAGCAGCAGGATTATCTTCCCGCGAGCGACAGGGCGACCCAGTTTGGCGACGGCTGCTTCACTACGGCACGCATTGCTGAAGGCGAGGTCTGTCTGCTTGCCGCACATCTCCAGCGTCTGCAAATGGCCTGCGAAAAGTTGCTGATCCCGTTTAATCACTGGGCAGAGCTTCAGCGTGAAATGATCGACCTGGCTAAAGGCAACCCTCGCGGCGTGCTGAAAGTCATTATCAGCCGGGGGGCGGGCGGACGCGGCTATAGCGGGGCAAGTTGCCTGAATCCCACTCGAATCCTCTCTGTTTCAGCTTATCCCACGCACTACGACGTATGGCGTCGCGACGGCATCAGCCTGGCGCTCAGCCCGGTTCGCCTGGGCCGTAACCCCTCGCTTGCAGGGATAAAACATCTCAACCGACTTGAGCAGGTGCTGATCCGCGCTCATCTTGAACAGTCAGACGCCGATGAGGCGCTGGTTCTTGACAGCGAAGGTCTCATTACGGAATGCTGTGCGGCCAATTTACTGTGGCGACAGGGTCATGACGTATTCACCCCTAAGATGGATCAGGCCGGTGTGAATGGCATCATGCGACAGTTTTGTTTGCAGCATCTGGCACACTCCGGTTTTCGCGTTGTCGAAGTTCACGCAGGCGAAGAGGCACTGCGGGATGCCGATGAGGTGGTCATCTGCAATGCATTAATGCCCGTCGTGCCGGTTCGAGCGTATGCTCAAAAGCAATGGTCGTCGCGTGAGTTGTACTCGTTTTTAGCCCCACTGTGTGAGCAAACAAGATAGTCATGAAAAAAATGTTGCGCTTTGTCCTCCTCCTTATCGTCGTGATGGCTATCGCTGGCGGCGTGGGAGTCTGGAAAGTTCGTCAGATGGCGAACAGTCACATTCTGATTAAAGAAGAGACCGTATTCACGCTGAAAGCGGGTACCGGGCGCCTGGCGCTGGGCGATCAGCTTTACGGCGATAAAATCATTAACCGCCCACGAGTATTCCAGTGGCTGCTGCGTCTTGAGCCGGAGCTTTCGCATTTTAAAGCGGGGACCTATCGCTTTACGCCGGGCATGACGGTGCGTGAAATGCTTGAACTGCTGGAAAGCGGCAAAGAGGCGCAATTCCCGCTGCGATTCGTCGAAGGCATGCGCCTGAGCGACTACCTCAAACAGCTGCGCGATGCGCCCTACATCAGCCATACGCTGAAAGATGACCAGTACGCGACCGTCGCCGAGGTGCTGAAGCTCGAGCACCCCGAGTGGGTGGAGGGCTGGTTCTGGCCTGATACCTGGATGTATACCGCAGGCACTACGGACGTCGCCATTCTCAAGCGCGCACACAAAAAAATGGTTACCGCCGTTGAGAAAGCGTGGGAAGGGCGCGCGGAAGGTCTGCCGTATAAAGATCAAAATCAGTTTGTCACCATGGCCTCGATTGTCGAAAAAGAGACGGCCGTCGCCAGCGAGCGCGATCAGGTGGCATCGGTCTTTATCAATCGTCTGCGTATCGGCATGCGGCTGCAAACGGACCCTACGGTGATTTACGGAATGGGTGAGAACTACGCCGGGAAGATAAGCCGTAAGGATCTGGAAACGCCAACGGCGTATAATACCTACGTGATTAGCGGTTTGCCGCCAGGCCCAATCGCGACGCCGAGCCAGGCATCACTTGATGCCGCCGCACATCCGGCACACACACCGTATCTCTATTTTGTGGCTGACGGAAAAGGGGGGCATACCTTTAACACCAACCTTGCCAGCCATAATCGCTCTGTTCAGGACTATCTGAAGGCACTTAAGGAAAAAAATGCGCAGTAATTACATCGTCATAGAGGGGCTGGAAGGCGCCGGGAAAACCACCGCACGTAACGTGGTGGTCGACACACTGAAAGAGCTGGGCATCGGGGAGATGGTTTTCACCCGCGAGCCGGGCGGGACTGTGCTTGCCGAGAAGCTGAGAAGCCTGGTGCTGGATATCAAATCCGTCGGGGACGAAGTGATTTGCGATAAAGCTGAAGTGCTGATGTTTTACGCCGCCCGCGTGCAGCTGGTCGAAACGGTGATCAAACCGGCGCTGGCAGAAGGGCGCTGGGTGATTGGTGACCGTCACGATCTCTCGACCCAGGCCTATCAGGGCGGTGGACGCGGTATCGATCAGGCCATGCTTGCAACGCTGCGCGATGCCGTGCTGGGCGATTTCCGCCCCAATCTGACGTTGTATCTGGACGTCACCCCGGCCGTGGGCCTGAAACGCGCCCGCGCGCGCGGTGAACTGGATCGTATTGAGCAAGAGTCGCTGGATTTCTTTAACCGCACCCGTGCGCGCTATCTTGAACTTGCCGCGCAGGACAGCTCGATTCGTACCATTGATGCGACGCAATCCCTTGAGGATGTCACCCGTTCGATCCGCGAAACGGTCACTGCGTGGGTACAGGAGCAGCAGGCATGAAATGGTACCCATGGCTGCGTCCGCACTTTGATCAGCTGATTAGCAGCTATCAGTCCGGTCGGGGGCATCATGCGTTACTGATTCAGTCGTTACCCGGCATGGGTGATGACGCCCTGATTTATGCGATTACGCGTTTTCTGATGTGTCAGCAGCCGGAAGGCAGTAAAAGCTGTGGCAAATGCCGCGGCTGCCAGCTGATGCAGGCGGGGACGCACCCGGACTACTACACGCTGGAGCCGGAGAAGGGCAAAAGCTCACTCGGGATCGATGCGGTGCGTGAAGTCAGCGAAAAGCTGTATGAGCACGCCCGTCTCGGCGGGGCGAAAGTAGTTTGGCTGAAGGATGCGGCGCTGCTGACGGAAGCTGCCGCGAATGCGCTGCTCAAAACGCTGGAAGAACCACCGGTGAACACCTGGTTCTTCATGTCCTGCCGTGAGCCGGGCCGATTACTGGCCACATTGCGCAGCCGTTGCCGACTTCATCACCTCGCCGCACCCCAGGAATTATGGGCGTTAAGCTGGCTTGAGCGGGAAGTGACGGTGTCACAAGATGCAGCGTTAACCGCGCTGCGCCTGAGCAGTGGCGCACCTGCCGCCGCCCTCGAACTGCTGCAAAAAGAGACCTGGGCACAGCGAGTACAGCTTTGCGATGCCCTGAGCGGCACGCTGGAGAGCCGGGACTGGCTAAGTCTGTTAAGCGCGCTGAACCACGAACACGCGCCCGCGCGGCTGCACTGGCTGGCATCTCTGCTACTGGACGCCCTCAAATTACAGCAAGGCGCACAGCTTCTGAGCAATACCGACGTTTGGCCGCTGGTCAATACGCTGGCGAATCAGCTGTCGGGGGCCATACTGCGTGCGATCTTCCACGACGTCAGCGTGTGCCGCGAACAACTCTTAACCGTAACCGGCGTGAATCGCGAGCTGTTACTCACGGACCTGTTACTGCGTACGGAACATTACCTGCAACCAGGCACACAGCTGCCTGCTTCCCATCTCTGAGAGAGACATCATGTTTTTAGTCGACTCACACTGCCATCTCGATGGCCTGGATTATCAATCACTGCATAAAGACGTGGACGACGTACTGGCGAAAGCTGCCGCCCGCGATGTGAAATTCTGTCTGGCGGTCGCCACCACTTTACCGGGATACCGCGCAATGCGCGATTTGGTGGGTGAGCGCGATAACGTGGCCTTTTCCTGCGGCGTGCATCCGCTCAATCAGGATGAAGAGTATAACGTTGAGGATCTGCGCCGTATGGCAGCGGAAGAGGGCGTGGTCGCGATGGGGGAAACCGGGCTGGACTATTTTTACACGCCAGAAACGAAATCCCGCCAGCAGGAGTCCTTTCGCAACCACATCCGCATCGGACGCGAGCTGAACAAGCCGGTTATCGTCCATACCCGCGATGCGCGCGCCGATACGCTGGCGATCCTGCAGGAAGAAAAGGTGACGGATTGCGGTGGCGTACTACACTGTTTCACAGAAGACAGAGAAACAGCGGGCAAGCTGCTTGATTTAGGGTTTTATATCTCGTTTTCCGGGATCGTGACGTTCCGTAATGCTGAACAACTGCGTGATGCCGCGCGTTATGTGCCTCTCGACCGCATTCTGGTGGAAACAGATTCTCCTTATCTGGCACCGGTGCCGCATCGCGGTAAAGAGAACCAGCCAGCCATGACGAGAGATGTGGCCGAGTACATGGCCGTCCTGAAGGGCGTCAGCCTCGAAGAGTTGGCACGTGCCACCACGGAAAACTTCGCTAATTTGTTCCACATCGCCTCCGCCCGCCTGCAATCTGTTTGAAACACCTGTTTTTTTTAGGCTCGTAATTAATAAACAAAGCGAGTAAAGTTCACCGCCTTATTTAGGGCGGTGACGGTGTTTTTAGACATATCTGGAAATGCTTTTTGTAAATTACTGAAAGTTTTTCGATCGTCTGAGGCTGAAACGTGATAGCCGTCAAACAAAGTCACAGGGATTTATTTTACTCTGTGTAATAAATAAAGGGCGCTTAGATGTCCTGTCCACGGCGCGGTTCTCCCCCGTGCCCATGCGTGAAAGCGTAAAAAAAGCACAAATACTCAGGAGCACTCTCAATTATGTTTAAGAATGCATTTGCTAACCTGCAAAAGGTCGGTAAATCGCTGATGCTGCCAGTATCCGTACTGCCTATCGCAGGTATCCTGCTAGGCGTAGGTTCTGCAAACTTCAGCTGGCTGCCAGCCGTAGTTTCACACGTGATGGCCGAAGCAGGCGGTTCTGTTTTTGCTAACATGCCGCTGATCTTCGCCATCGGTGTCGCTCTGGGCTTCACCAATAACGATGGTGTATCTGCTCTGGCTGCGGTTGTTGCTTACGGCATCATGGTGAAAACCATGGCTGTGGTTGCGCCACTGGTTCTGCATTTACCTGCTGAAGAGATCGCAGCGAAACACCTGGCGGATACCGGTGTTCTCGGCGGTATCATCTCCGGTGCTATTGCAGCCTACATGTTTAACCGCTTCTATCGCATCAAGCTGCCAGAGTATCTGGGCTTCTTCGCGGGCAAGCGCTTCGTACCGATCATCTCTGGTCTGGCTGCGATCTTCATGGGCGTTGTGCTGTCCTTCATCTGGCCTCCGATTGGTACGGCTATCCAGACCTTCTCTCAGTGGGCTGCATACCAGAACCCGGTTGTCGCGTTCGGTATCTACGGTTTCGTTGAGCGCTGCCTGGTACCATTTGGTCTGCACCACATCTGGAACGTTCCATTCCAGATGCAGATTGGTGAATACACCAACGCCGCAGGTCAGGTATTCCACGGTGATATCCCACGTTACATGGCAGGTGACCCAACTGCAGGCAAACTGTCTGGCGGCTTCCTGTTCAAAATGTACGGTCTGCCGGCTGCTGCGATTGCTATCTGGCACTCTGCTAAACCAGAGAACCGTGCAAAAGTGGGCGGTATCATGATCTCCGCAGCGCTGACCTCGTTCCTGACCGGTATCACCGAGCCGATCGAGTTCTCCTTCATGTTCGTTGCGCCGATCCTGTACGTTATCCACGCGATTCTGGCAGGCCTGGCATTCCCAATCTGTATCCTGCTGGGTATGCGTGACGGTACATCCTTCTCGCACGGTCTGATCGACTTCATCGTTCTGTCCGGTAACAGCAGCAAACTGTGGCTGTTCCCAATCGTTGGTGCGTGCTACGCAGTGGCGTACTACACCATCTTCCGCGTGCTGATCAAAGCACTGGACCTGAAAACGCCAGGTCGTGAAGATTCTACTGACGATGCGAAAGCGACCTCTACCAGCGAAATGGCTCCTGCTCTGATTGCAGCATTCGGCGGCAAAGAAAACATCACTAACCTGGACGCGTGTATCACTCGTCTGCGTGTGAGCGTTGCTGACGTGGCTAAAGTTGACCAGCAGGGTCTGAAAAAGCTGGGCGCAGCGGGCGTTGTTGTTGCAGGTTCGGGTGTTCAGGCAATCTTCGGGACTAAATCCGATAACCTGAAAACCGAAATGGATGAATACATCCGCAGCAACTAAGTTGTGACCTGGGGAGACTAAGGCAGCCGAATGGCTGCCTTTTTTATTGGCTAGCCTACGCTCACTGGCGTTGCGTTTACCGGGCGTATGGGTTGTGTAGATAGGGTAAGCGTAAGCACCACCCAACGTTTATCCCAATAAAAAAAGGGAGCCTTTCGGCTCCCTTCGTATTCACGGCTAAATCACGGCGAACTTAGAAACTGTAGCTTCCGCTCACAGAGAAGTTACGTGGTGTGCCATAGACACCGTAGGTGCCCAGGTAATCGTAATACTCTTCGTCAAACACGTTGTTCAGGTTGCCCTGAACCGAGAAGTTTTTGGTGACCTGATAGCGGGTAAAGAGATCGACCACGGTATAGCCGTCCTGAGTAATCTGCTTCACGCCGTTCGGGCCGTTATCGATATCCTGCCAGGTTTTGTTCTGCCAGCGAGCGCCACCGCCCACGGTCAGCTCAGGCAGCATTGGCAACTGGTAGCGCGTAAACAGTTTCAGTGATGTACGCGGCTGGCCAGGGTTTACTGCGGCGCCATTCTCATCATCTGCAATGTAACGGCTTCCACCAAAGGTCAGCTGCCAGTTATCGGTTAACGCGCCGTTCAGTTCAAATTCGATACCTTTACTGACGGTACCATCCACAGATTTATACGCCGACTGGCCGCCGGAGCCTGGGATCGTCGTTCCGGTATTAACGGCCACGTTGTCCTGCTCGATACGGAAGACAGCAACCGTCGCGGTCAAACGGGTGTTGAACCAGTCGCCTTTCACACCGGCTTCATAGCTCTTGCCGGTGGTCGGATCGATAAACTTGCTGTTGATATCGCGCTGGCCCGTTGGCTGGAAGATAGAGGTATAGCTCCCGTAGACCGACCAGGTATCGTCGATGTCATAGATCAGGCCAGCGTATGGCGTGACGTCATCGAACTTCGCGTTGCGGATTTCGTCCGGTTGACGCTCCAGGTTGTACTTTGCGCTCCACTCGGTGTAACGCGCGCCGAGGATCAGGTGCAGCGGATCGGCCAGTGACAGGCGGGTGGCGCCATAGACTGATTTCTGGCGGATGACATCGCGCTGATAGAGCGAGAAGCCGGACCAGCTCGGATCAGCCAGTTTGCCGTTGTAATCGTAAATGCTGCCGACATCCATCAGGCCATAGTTATCGTTAACCGGATAGGAGTTGTCATAGTTATTGCGCTGACGGCTGTAGCTGCCGCCAAACATGACTTCGTGCTGACGGCCCAGCAGCTCATAGCCGCCGCGCACGAACGCATCCACAGAGTCCTGTTTACGTTCGCCCCGGTTCCAGCCGCCCCAGGCGCCGTACCAGCTGGAGGCATCGTACAGACCGGTTGTTTTATCCGGATAACCGTCGATGTACATCAGCTTGCTGTCAAAATTGGTTTCCGCATGCATGGCGTTAACTTTGGCTTCCCAGCCGTTATCAAAGCGCTGCGTCAGGTTAGCGAAGACCTTGGTGGAGTCGTTGTTGGAGTAGGTCCAGTCGGCCGCCGTGTTAAAGCCGCGGCGGAAATCGGTTTTGCTGCCATCGCTGAACATGGACGGGAAACCGCCCCAGGTCGGGCTGTCCTCTTCGCTCTCCTGGTAGTCATAGCCCAGGGAGAGGGTGGTGGAGTCCGTAATGTCTGCGTCGAGGATGCCGGAGACAAATTTCTTACGATAGTGGTTACGTTCAACCCAGGAGTCGCGGTCTTCGTAACCGGCGATCACGCGCCCGCGCACATTGCCGGATTCCGTCAGCGGTGCCTGCAGATCCATCACGTAACGCTGTTTGTCCCAGCTGCCGTAGGTGGCGGAGACGTTGCCTTTGAACTCTTTGCTGTCGGCGTGTTTACGCACCATGTTGACGTAGGCAGATGGGTTACCCGTTCCGCTCATCAGGCCGGCTGCGCCGCGCACCACTTCGATTTTGTCGAAAATGGCCGTGTCGCCTGCGGTATCACCAAAATTCCAGCGGTTATCGAGGAAAGTGGGCATATCTTCATAGGCAAAGTTGCTGATGAAGAAACCGCGAGAATAGAAGTTGGTACGGCTGGTATCGATGCGAGACGCACTCACACCGACGGTGTTATCCAGCACCGCGCCAATGGTGTTCAGCTCCTGATCCTGCATACGCTGCTGGCTCATGACGCTGACCGACTGGGGAATATCACGCGGAACCAGCAGTAACTTGGTGCCGGTCGTGGTGGTTTTCACGCTGTAGTCCTTATCCTGCGCGCTATTCTGGTCTTGCGCGTTATCAGCCCCGTCAACGACAACGGTATCTTCTGGATTCGTTTCAGCGAAACTTGCGGTCGGCATCAATGCCATAGCAATACAGGCTGCCAGCAACGAAGGTGTTGCGACAGACTGACGTTGCCCATCCCTGGTGTGATTAATGAAAGACATTATCAAACCCTTTCTGAGTGAATGGTAATTTTTTGCCCCAGTCCCGATAACGGTCGGAGGTCATTTCTATGTTGAAAATGCGCATGAAAATGCAAATGCGAAATATACGCATTTGATTTAACCGTGTAAACAGATGTAACCATTGCCACTGAAATTATGTTTCAGTTCATTCCGGGGGGGGAATGGTCAATCAGCGACCATCCATTGGACGTTAAAGAAAGAAATAACGGGATAAGGTTGAAAGGACAGGAGAAACTCGCTCATACTCTTGTGTTGTGTCACGGGCAATTGCCGTATGTCTGCCTTTGCCGGTCACGCCACGCCAGATTAAACCAAAAAGGAAAACGTCATGGCTGAAGAAACCATTTTCAGTAAAATTATCCGCCGTGAAATCCCGTCGGATATCGTGTATCAGGATGAACTGGTCACTGCTTTCCGCGACATTTCGCCTCAGGCTCCGACACACATCCTTATTATCCCCAATATTCTGATTCCGACCGTTAATGACGTGAAAACTGAGCATGAAGTGGCATTAGGCCGTATGCTGACGGTAGCAGCGAAAATTGCTGAGCAGGAAGGGATTGCCGAAGACGGATACCGTCTGATCATGAACTGCAATCGTCATGGTGGGCAGGAAGTTTATCATATTCACATGCATCTGCTGGGCGGTCGTCCGCTGGGTCCGATGCTGGCGCATAAAGGTCTTTAACATGCAAAGAGGGCGTATCGCTGTTCTGCTCCTGGCGATGGTGATGGCGGGCTGTAGCTCGCGTCCCGCGATCCCGGTCAGCGACGAACAGACGCTGGTGATGGAGTCGTCGGTACTGGCGGCGGGCATCACCGCAGAAGCACCGTCGCTGACGGTCAGTGAAATTCAGCCGTCGGCGTCCTCTACGCTCTATAACGAACGACATGAGCCTGTCACCGTCCACTATCGGTTTTACTGGTATGACGTAAGAGGCCTCGAGATGCATCCACTTGAAGCGCCGCGCAGCGTCGTTATTCCGGCGAATTCGTCGGTCACGCTTTATGGCAGCGCTAATTATCTGGGTGCGCATAAGGTCAGACTTTATCTTTATTTGTAAGGGGTGAACCTTGATTAAAAATTTGGGCCGTTACGCGCTCGTTACCGCTTTTGCGCTCTTCCTGTCGGGATGTATCACCCGTACGGAACAGCAACCCGCGCCCGTTGATGAGGCCAAACCGGGCACTGAACAGCCAGTGACCCCGACGGAGCCGGTTCCAACGGTGCCGTCCGAGCCAACGATTCCTGAACAGCCAGGGCCGATTGAACATCCGGATCAAACCTCGCAGCCTGCGCCACGCGTTCGCCACTATGACTGGAATGGCGCGATGCAGCCGATGGTCGGCAAAATGCTGCAGGCACAGGGTGTTACCGCAGGCAGCGTGCTGCTGGTGGACAGCGTGAACAACCGCACCAACGGTTCGCTTAATGCCGGTGAAGCCACCGAAACCCTGCGCAATGCGCTGGCGAATAACGGCAAGTTTACGCTGGTCTCCGTGCAGCAACTGTCGGTTGCGAAGCAGCAACTGGGCCTTTCACCGCAGGACAGTCTGGGCTCGCGCAGCAAAGCGATTGGTATCGCCCGTAACGTTGGCGCGCAGTATGTGCTCTATTCCAACGCCACCGGCAACGTCAATACGCCAGCCCTGCAAATGCAGCTGATGCTGGTTCAAACGGGTGAGATTATCTGGTCAGGTAAAGGTGCCGTTACACAACAATAACGTCACGCGCGAAACAATCGTTTCGCGCTACTTCCCTCAGTATCGCCTTGTCGCGCCGCAAACCCACGCCGGGTTTAGCGGCGCGAGTTGCATTATTGAGCAGGGCGAGCACCGTCTGGTGTTGCGTCTGCGCCACGATGCGAGCGGGCCTGCTTTCTGTTTTCGCCGTCAGTACCACGCTTTATGCCGTCTGCCTGCCAATCTGGTGCCAAAGCCGCACTGCTTTCATCGCGACTGGATGGCGGTGGAGTATCTTATGGGCGAGATCAAAAGCGAGCTTCCGGATACCCAAACCCTCGCAGGCATGCTGTATTATCTGCATCGGCAATCCCGTCTGGGCTGGCGAATTACCCTGTTACCGCTGCTCGATGCCTACTGGCAAGGGGCCGATCCCGCCAGACGCACGCCGTTCTGGCTGGCTACGCTAAAACGTCTGCGTCAGCGCGGCGAACCGCAGCCCCTGCGGCTGGTGCCGTTGCATATGGACGTTCATGCCGGAAACATTGTGCATACTCCGGCAGGCGAGCGGCTGATCGACTGGGAATATGCCGGTGATGGCGACGTAGGGCTTGAGCTGGCGTCCATATGGATGCCGACGGAAAATGCCCGCCAGAAGTTTATCGATGTCTACGCCAAAACGGCGAACATCGATGCGCATCACCTGAAAAAGCAGGTGCAGCGCTGGCGGCCCTGGGTACTGATGATGATGGCCGGGTGGTTCGAATTACGCTTTCAGCAATCGGCTGACAAACAATTTATCGCGCTGGCAGATGACGTCTGGCGTCAGTTACAAACTAAAGGATAAGAGAGGTTCGTGTGGGTCCAGTAATGTTGGATGTCGAAGGGTATGAACTGGATGCGGAAGAGCGCGATATTCTGGCGCATCCGCTGGTGGGTGGGCTCATTCTGTTTACCCGCAACTATCACGATCCCGCGCAGCTGCGCGAGCTGGTGCGTCAGATCCGTGCGGCGTCCCGTAACCATCTGGTGGTGGCGGTCGATCAGGAAGGCGGACGCGTTCAGCGTTTTCGCGAGGGCTTTACCCGTCTGCCGGCGGCGCAATCTTTTGCTGCACTGCTGGGAACGGAGCAGGGCGGCAAGCTGGCGCAGGATGCAGGCTGGCTGATGGCGAGCGAAATGATCGCCATGGATATTGATATCAGCTTTGCGCCGGTGCTGGATGTCGGGCACATCAGCGCGGCGATTGGCGAGCGTTCTTACCATGAAGATCCGCAGATCGCCCTGGCGATGGCAACACGTTTTATCGACGGAATGCACGACGCCGGTATGAAAACCACCGGGAAACACTTCCCGGGGCATGGCGCTGTGACGGCGGATTCCCACAAAGAGACGCCGCGCGATCCGCGCCCTGAGGCGGAGATCCGCGCCAAAGATATGTCCGTTTTCCGTTCGCTCATTACTGACAACAAACTCGACGCCATCATGCCCGCGCACGTGATTTACAGCGACGTCGATCCGCGTCCGGCCAGCGGCTCTGCGCACTGGCTGAAAACCGTGTTACGTCAGGAGCTGGGCTTTAACGGCGTGATTTTCTCCGACGATCTGTCGATGGAAGGCGCTGCGATTATGGGCAGCTATGCCGAGCGCGGTCAGGCGTCGCTGGATGCGGGTTGCGATATGATCCTGGTCTGCAATAATCGTAAAGGGGCGGTTAGCGTGTTAGATAACCTGTCGCCGATCAATGCTGAACGTGTTACACAATTGTATCATAAAGGTTCATTTAGCCGTCAGGAGCTGATGAGCTCGGCTCGCTGGAAGACGGTGAACGCTGAGCTTGAAGCACTCAATGAGCGCTGGCAGGCACACAAAGCAGGTCAATAACCCCCTCCTGGAAGGCGTCGTGTGGTGAGGAAACAATGATCATTTATTTGCACGGTTTTGATTCGAACAGTCCTGGTAATCATGAGAAAGTGCTGCAACTGCAGTTCATCGACCCGGACGTGCGGCTGATTAGCTACAGCACGCGCCATCCGAAACACGATATGGCGCATCTGCTCAAAGAAGTGGATAAAATGCTGCAGCTCAACGTCGACGACCGCCCGCTGATATGCGGTGTGGGCCTCGGCGGCTACTGGGCAGAGCGGATCGGCTTTCTCTGCGATATTCGCCAGGTGGTGTTCAATCCGAATTTGTTCCCTAATGAGAACATGGAAGGCAAGATCGACCGCCCGGAAGAGTACGTGGATATCGCCACCAAATGCGTCAGTAACTTCCGCGAGAAGAACCGCGATCGCTGCATGGCGATCCTCTCTCGCAACGACGAGGCGCTGGATAATCAGCGCGCGGCGGAGCTGCTGCACCACTATTATGAAATTGTCTGGGACGAAGAGCAGACCCACAAATTCAAAAATATCTCCCCGCACCTTCAGCGCATCAAAGCCTTCAAGACCCTGGGCTAAACCCCTCTGATCGACTCCAGGCCCGGCCGCGCAAGCGAGCCGGGCTTTCTCTTTTGCTACAATTGTACAAATTTAAATCATCAAAACTTGATTCATATCAATTTTGGTATGACCAATGCGCCTGGCGTGTTATTCTCAATGCACCTGAATGGTTTCAGTGCTGTAACCTGTTGTTAATTAAGGGTTATTATCATAACTTTTAATTAACAATTGGTTAATAATTTGAGGGGGTCACATTGACTACGCCATTGAAAAAGATAGTAATTGTAGGCGGCGGCGCAGGTGGGCTGGAGCTGGCTACGCAACTCGGCAAAAAGCTGGGCCGTGGCAAAAAAGCCAAAATTACGCTGGTCGATCGTAACCACAGCCATCTGTGGAAACCGTTGCTGCATGAAGTGGCCACCGGTTCACTGGACGAAGGTGTTGATGCCCTGAGCTATCTGGCGCATGCGCGTAATCACGATTTCCAGTTCCAGCTGGGCTCCGTGATGGATATCAACCGCGAAAGCAAAACCATCACCCTGGCCGAGTTGCGTGACGAGAAAGGCGAGCTGCTGGTGCCTGAGCGCAAGCTGCCGTACGACACGCTGGTGATGGCGCTGGGAAGCACCTCGAACGACTTCAACACGCCAGGCGTGAAAGAAAACTGCATCTTCCTGGATAACCCGCATCAGGCACGTCGTTTCCATCAGGAAATGCTGAACCTGTTCCTGAAATACTCCAACAACCTCGGTGCGAGCGGCAAAGTGAACATCGCGATTGTCGGCGGCGGGGCGACGGGCGTTGAGCTTTCAGCGGAACTGCACAACGCGGTGAAACAGCTGCACAGCTACGGTTACAAAGGGCTGACCAACGACGCGCTGAACGTGACGCTGGTCGAAGCGGGCGAACGCATTCTGCCTGCGCTGCCACCGCGTATTTCTGGCGCGGCGCATAACGAGCTGACCAAAATGGGCGTGCGCGTTCTGACGCAAACCATGGTCACCAGCGCCGATACCGGCGGCCTGCACACCAAAGACGGCGAGTATATTCAGGCCGATCTGATGGTCTGGGCGGCGGGTATTAAAGCACCTGATTTCATGAAAGAGATTGGCGGGCTGGAAACCAACCGTATCAACCAGCTGGTAGTGGAGCCGACGCTTCAGACCACACGCGATCCGGACATCTTCGCCATCGGCGACTGCGCCTCCTGCGCACGTCCTGAGGGTGGATTTGTGCCTCCTCGCGCGCAGGCCGCGCACCAGATGGCAAGCCTGGCCCTGCACAACATTCTGGCGCAGACCAAAGGCAAAGCGATGAAGTCCTACGTCTATAAAGACCATGGCTCGCTGGTCTCCCTGTCGAACTTCTCCACCGTGGGCAGTCTGATGGGTAACCTGATGCGCGGCTCGATGATGGTCGAAGGGCGTATCGCACGCTTCGTTTACATCTCGCTGTACCGTATGCACCAGGTGGCGCTGCACGGTTACTTCAAAACCGGGCTGATGATGCTGGTGGGCAGTATCAACCGCGTGATCCGTCCTCGCCTCAAACTGCACTAATCTTTCAGTCCCTCCGGCTCCCGGAGGGACTTTTTAGCATTTCCTGCTGACAATCCTCGTCAGAGTGCTTAAGAGTTCTCTGAAACGCGTTCCTTTTTATTTGACCTCTCTCTTTTTGAGCGTTATTCCGATTGGCGAACACACTCTTCGATTGCAAAATTGTTACCAATAGCAACAAAGGAGGAAGCCCCGTGAATAAATCTATGTTGGCGGGTATAGGGATTGGCGTGGCTGCAGCGCTGGGCGTGGCAGCAGTGGCCAGTCTGAACGTGTTCGAACGCGGCCCGCAGTATGCTCAGGTTGTTTCTGCCACCCCGATTACCGAGTCGGTGAAAACCCCTCGTCAGGAGTGCCGCAACGTGGCGGTGACTCACCGTCGTCCGGTGCAGGATGAAAACCGTATTGCAGGCTCAGTGCTGGGTGCGGTTGCGGGTGGTGTGATTGGTCATCAGTTCGGTGGGGGACGCGGGAAAGATGTCGCGACCGTCGTCGGCGCACTGGGTGGCGGCTATGCCGGTCACCAGGTTCAGGGCGCGATGCAAGACAACGACACCTACACCACGACGCAGCAGCGTTGTAAAACGGTGTACGACAAATCAGAAAAAATGCTTGGCTACGATGTGACCTACAAGATTGGCGATCAGCAGGGGAAAATCCGCATGGATAAAGATCCTGGCACGCAGATCCCACTCGACAGTAACGGTCAGCTGGTTCTGAATAACAAGGTGTAAAAAAAGCGGTATTATTAATTTGGCTCCTCAAACGCTCAGGCTGAGGAGCCTTTTTTTGCCTGTCAGAAGGTCAGGGTGTAGCTCAGACCGAAGGTGCGTCCACGGCCTTTATACTCGTACAGCGCCGCATTCCCGTAGGTTGGGCTGTAGAGCAGTGGAGCGCGCTGTCCCCAGACGGTGGTGTACTCTTTATCCAGCAGGTTTTCGACGCTAAACGACAGTTTGCCGAGCGGAAGCTGGTAGCTGCCGATGAAATCAACGGTGTTATAACCGTTCAGCTTATTGCCCGCCGCATCGCTCAGATCAAAGGCCTGCTGCGTTTGCAGGCGCAGCGCCCACGGCTCCGGTGCCCAGCCGACGTAGGCCGTCGCTTTAGATGGCGACGCCTGAGTCACATCCCATTTTTCCCAGGAACCGTTGGTTTTAATCTCTGACTTCAGAACGTTAACATTCCCGCCGAGACTCCAGTCGCTCTCAGGAATGAAGTAATCCACTGCGCCTTCCACACCGTAGATGCGGCGCTTCTGTGGATTCACATCGATAGTCATGTCGGCGCGGTTGATATCAATGGATTTATCCGACAAGGAGTAATAGGCCGCAATCTGTGTGCGCAGCTGGTCGCCCGTAAAACGCCAGCCCAGCTCGTAGGAATCGACCTTAATCCCTTCAAGCTTCGCATCGTTCGGGTTGACGCTTTTCAGCAGCGCCAGATGGCCCTGGGCATCAGGTTTGCTATAGCTACCGTTACCGTAATATTTTCCCGGGTCCGGCAGTTCCACGCCCTGAGAGAAGTTAAACCAGACCTGCTGACGCTCGGTCAGGTGCGCCAGGATCCCGGCGTTAAACAGGAAATTATCGTAATCCGTTTTCCCGCCCGGAATAGCATCCGCAGAGAGTGCGCCGCCTTTGGCAATGGTCTGCTGCTGGGTATAGCCGATGAAATCATCGACGCGGTTTTCCGTCCACTGATAGCGCACGCCACCGCTGAGGGTAAACACCTCGTTAATGTCATAGCTGTTTTGCAGGAACGGAGCGAAATTGGTGATGCTGTAGCCTGGATAGCGCCCGGTGCTGTAGGCCGACTGATTATTCATCCCGCCGGAAGGGACGGAATCGGCGAGGTCGAAGAACATCTGGTTGGAATCGAAGGTTTCATGGTCGGCATCAATACCCCAGGTGAGCTGCCAGCCGTCGAGCGGAGTGCTGTTCAAGGTCAGCTTCGCACCGTACTGATCCGTGTTCTGCTCGGAGGCGGAGAAACTGGTGATGTCACCTTTGGCCACCGTCGGGAACGGGTAAAAACGCAGGGATTCGTCGCGATAATAGATCTGCCCGACCAGCTCCTGACCCCAGAAATCCGTATCGGAATATTGCAGGCTGACGAGATGACGCTCGGTGCCAGGAATACGATCTGAGCTAAAGCCTTTGGACGTGCGGGCCGTGCCGTTCCCGGTGACGGCGCTCATGTTCTTGTCCAGGTAAAGCCCGTAATCGTCGTCGCCCTGGCTTTTGTAATACTGGGTCACCAGCTGCAGCTGACGGGTCTCGTCAATTTCAATGGTGCCGGTTCCCATCACATCCAGACGATCGGAGTGCTGCAAACCCGTCTGGGTGTTGTCGAAGGTCAGCGCATCGCCATTGCCATCGTACCAGCCGCCGAAGCGCTGATACGCCACAGACAGACGGCCCGAGGCGTTATCATTGCCGCCGCTGACGGCCGCCGCCACGCGCTCGTCGCGATCGTCACTGTTGTTAAAGCCGCTTTTTCCGCCCAGTTCCAGATCGACCTGGGTTTCCGGCTGGCCTTTTTTGGTGACGATATTGATCAGCCCGCCGGTACTCCCGCCGCCGTAGAGTGACGTCGAGCCGGAAATAACTTCGATATGCTCGATATTGAACGGATCAATGGAATCGAGCTGGCGGCTGTCGGTACGCGAGGAGTTCAGCCGTACGCCGTCAATCAGCACGACGATCGCGCGACCGCGCATGTTCATGCCATAGTTGGTGCGCCCCTGGCTGCTGACGTCCATCCCCGGGATCAGCTGGCCGAGAATATCTTTAAACTCTTTCCCGCCCTGAACCTGCTGTTCAATCTCCTGACCTTCAATGATCCACGTGGTCTGCGCCATTTCGGCGACGGTGCGGTGGCTGCGGTTGGCGCTGACAACCAGATTTTCTTCGCTCTTTTGTTCTGCATACAGCGGCATCGCGATGGCCAGCAGGACAGGGTTGAGCACCCAGAGGTTCTTTTTCATCATCATTCCTTGTTGAGCTTTTGCTCTTTGTTATCGGCAGGTCAAATCACACAATGGAAACATTGTGAAACAAATGTAAACGCGAATTTTGCCGATAAAGAGTCTCATTATCAACCCGCTGAAATAAGAGGGTTTACAGGCGAGAACGTTAAAACGAGAGGGGAAATGGGGAAGGAAAAAGAAAAGGGCGGTTGCCCGCCCTGATAATCAGAGTTTCAGCAGTTCAGGCCACAGGCGCAGCGTGGTGCGAGAAATGCTTTGCAGCTTTTCAAGGCTTGCGCCTTCACGCGCGCTGATCGACATCCCCTGCAGGACGCAGCTTAAAAATTGCGTCAGTTCGACGGTATCGCAGTGCGCCGGAATTTCACCCCGCTTTTGGCGTTGGCTTAAAAACGCGCCCAGAGTCTCTTCCTGCATGGCGTGGCGCGATTTCACGGTATTCGCAATGTCTTTCGACGCGGCGGCAAGCGTGGCGGAGGTGTTAATCATAAAGCAGCCCGCAGGCGTGTCTTTGCTGGTAAAGCAGGCGGAGATAGCCGCGAAATAATCCTGCAAAGCCTGTTCAACGGTTTTCTCTTCGCAGAACAGCTGAGCTTCATGTTTGGCCGCAAAGCGCGCGATATAGCGATCCAGCACTGCGCGGAACAGGCCTTCTTTATTGGTGAATTCTGCATACAGCGTGGGGGCTTTCGCACCTGTCGCTTCGACCAGGTCGGAGAGCGAGGTGGCTTCATACCCATGCTGCCAGAAGAGTGTCATGGCCTTATCGAGCGCCGCATCCCTGTCGAACACTTTCGGTCGGCCACGGCTTTT
This sequence comes from Lelliottia sp. WB101, assembly GCF_003051885.1. NCBI lineage: Bacteria > Pseudomonadati > Pseudomonadota > Gammaproteobacteria > Enterobacterales > Enterobacteriaceae > Lelliottia > Lelliottia sp. WB101. Next base: position 3,769,211 of record NZ_CP028520.1, on the reverse strand, counting down.
TTTTGCGCAACTCGTGACGTCGGTTGTCATGTGCCGTTGTACCTTTGTTGGTTTGTTGAATGATCATTATAAAAATAATAGTCTGCGCCGACCAGCACTCATTTCACAAAAATAAATTAATCATATGGGTATGAAAAATAAGAGTTTTAAAATTAATTTAACGGTCGTTATAAAATTATGTTGACGTGTGACCTGGATCACATCTATCATTTACCTATCGATCGTTAATTAAATAACTAACGACCTCCCAAATTCATCTGTTAAAGGCTAATTATCATGAAAACCATCAATACCCTCATCGCTGCTGCTGTACTGAGTTCTCTGTCATTTGCCAGCTTCGCGGCTGTCGAAGTGCAATCCACCCCTGCTGACCAGCAGAAAGTGGGCACCATCTCTGCCAACGCAGGGACCAACCTGAGCTCACTGGAAGATCAGTTAGCGCAGAAAGCCGACGCCATGGGCGCGAAATCTTTCCGCATCACCTCTGTGACCGGTCCGAACACCCTGCACGGTACTGCGGTTATCTACAAATAAGCCTGGCTTAACCCTCATAAAGCCACTGCTAAAAAAAAGGCCCTGCGATTTCGCAGGGCCTTTTTTGTCTCTTGTGCTTTAAAGCGCTTGCTGAGCCACGTCGTGATGCGGCGTCACATCCACCGGCATACCCGAGCGCACGTCCATCGCTTTTTCCATCACCGCGCTGTCCGTGCGCGCTTTGAAGTTTTGCATCGCTGCGTTCAGAACAATCGGCAGCGTTTGCGGATCGTCACCAATGTTTTTTGACAGCGGCTGGTGGACCTCCACCAGACGTTTTCCGCCTGGCTCTTCCGACACTTTTATCGGCGTATTGATGATATTGACCTTCGTGCCTGGGGTAATCACGCGGAACAGCGTCTCGATATCGCCGTCGCGCAGGCGAATGCAGCCTGAGCTGACGCGCATGCCGATGCCAAAGTCCGCGTTGGTTCCATGAAGCAAATAGACGCCGCCGTAGGCCGCAAGGCGAATCGCGTGATGGCCCATTGGGTTATCCGGACCCGCCGGAACCACAGCGGGCAGATCAATGCCCTGGGCTTTATAACGTGCGCGGATATTGGCCGTCGGCGTCCAGGTCGGGTTGGCGCGTTTATCCGAAACGGTGGTCACCATGGTCGGCGTTAAGGTGTCGCCGCCCAACTGACCAATTCCGATAGGGTAGACTGTCACCTCATTTTTACCCGGCGGGTAATAGTAGAGGCGCAGTTCGGCGAGGTTAATCACCAAACCTTCGCGCGGTGCGTCAGGTAACAGGGTTTGCAGCGGGATAGTTAGCACGCTGCCAGGGCGTGGCACGTAGGGATCAACGCCCGGGTTAGCCTGCAGTAACGCCAGAAAACCGACGTTATATTTTTTGGCTATCGCCTCCAGCGAACCGCCGTCATTTTCTACGACGTGAAAACGGTTTTCGCCCACCAGACGACTACCGGCAGGGGGCAGCGGCCAGGTATTCGCACGCGCGGGCAGGGCGAGGGCGACGGTCGCCGCGAGGGCAATCAGGGTTATCCAGCGAGTAAAACGCAGAGTCATCATCACTCAATTCCATGGAAATACTAAGGTTATTGTTATTCAAAAGTTAATTGATGATTATGACCAGGGGGCGTGTCGGGAAATCAGGAGAAGTGCAAAGAGTTTGTAAATTAATGGCCGGGCGGTGATATTGCCGCCCGGCCACGAGGTTATGCCGCCGCGTTCTCTTCGAGCTGGCGCATAAAGTTACGGACCCATTCCATCCGCGTTTTGCGGTCGCTCAGTTCTTGCATGAACTTCAGACGCGTCGGCCCATCAAGGCGGAAGTGCTGCGGTTGCTTCTGCAGCAGGCCGATGAGCCACATTGGGTCGACGTGGTTCTTCTCGGCAAACTCAATCACACCGCCTTTATCATTGCCTTCCAGCTTGCGAATACCCAGTTTCTGAGCCAGCTGGCGCAGACGCGCGATATCCAGCAGATTGCGCGCTGCATCCGGCAGCAGGCCAAAGCGGTCGATCAGCTCGACTTTGATCTCCTCAAGCTCCGCCTCATTTTTAGCACTGGCGATGCGTTTGTAGAATGACAGCCGCGTGTTGACGTCCGGGATAAAATCGTCCGGCAGCAGGGATGGCATCCGCAGTTCCACTTCCGTTTGCTGGCTGGTGAGATCTTCCAGCGACGGTTCGCGTCCCTCTTTTAGCGCATCGACGGCGTTTTCCAGCAGCTCCATGTAGAGCGAGAAGCCGATGGTTTCCATCGATCCGCTCTGGTCTTCGCCGAGCAGCTCGCCTGCGCCGCGAATCTCCAGATCGTGGGTCGCCAGTGCAAAACCTGCACCGAGATCTTCTAGCGAAGCGATGGCTTCCAGACGCTTTTGCGCGTCAGTGGTCATCGCTTTCGGGTGTGGCGTCAGCAGCCAGGCGTAGGCCTGATGGTGAGAACGCCCTACACGACCGCGCAGCTGGTGGAGCTGCGCCAGACCAAAGTGATCGGCCCGTTCGATAATGATGGTATTCGCCGTCGGAATGTCGATCCCGGTTTCGATAATGGTGGTACAGACCAGCACGTTGAAACGCTGGTGATGGAAATCGTTCATCACCCGCTCCAGCTCGCGCTCGCGCATCTGGCCGTGGCCGATGGCAATGCGCGCCTCCGGCACCAGTTCCGCCAGCTTATCCGCCGCTTTCTGGATATTTTCCACGTCGTTATAGAGGTAGTACACCTGGCCGCCGCGCAGGACTTCACGCAGAATCGCCTCGCGCACCACCAGGCTGTCGTACTCGCGGACAAAAGTTTTCACCGCCAGACGACGGGCCGGTGGAGTGGCAATGATCGACAGATCGCGCATCCCGCTCATCGCCATATTCAGCGTACGCGGGATCGGGGTCGCGGTGAGGGTCAGGATATCGACATCCGCGCGCATCGCTTTGATCCGTTCTTTGTGACGCACGCCGAAGCGATGCTCTTCATCGACAATCAGCAGGCCCAAATCTTTCCACTTCACGTCGCTTTGTAGCAGTTTGTGGGTGCCGATCAGAATGTCGATTTTACCTTCGCTGGCCTGCTCCAGAATCTGCGTCTGCTCTTTGGGGCTGCGAAAACGCGACAGCATCTCAATACGCACCGGCCAGTTGGCAAAGCGGTCGCGGAAGTTGTCGTAGTGCTGTTGCGCCAGCAGCGTGGTGGGCACCAGCACAGCAACCTGTTTGTTGTTTTCGACGGCGAGGAAGGTCGCGCGCATCGCCACTTCGGTTTTGCCAAAGCCGACGTCGCCGCACACCAGACGGTCCATCGCCAGCGGCTGACACATATCGCTTAAGACAGCGTTGATGGCCTGAGCCTGATCCGGCGTGGTTTCAAACGGGAAGCTGTCGCAGAACAGCTGATACTGATCTTTATCGTGTTTGAAGGCGTAGCCGGATTTCGCTGCGCGCTGGGCGTAAATATCCAGCAGCTCGGCCGCCACATCACGCACTTTTTCGGCGGCTTTCTGCCGCGCGCGGGTCCAGGCATCGCTGCCCAGTTTATGCAGCGGAGCACTCTCTTCCGCGCCACCGGCGTAGCGGCTGATCAGATGCAGAGAGGAGACCGGAACATAAAGTTTTGCGTCACCGAGATAGGTGATCATCAGATATTCGGCAGTGATCCCGCCCGCTTCGAGGGTGGTCATTCCCGCGTAGCGCCCCACGCCGTGCTCCAGATGCACAATCGGCTGGCCGACGTGCAGCTCGGCCAGGTTGCGAATCAGCGTGTCCGGATTAATGGTGCGACGGTTGTCCTGTCGACGACGCGCCACGCGCTCGCCAAGGAGATCGCTTTCGCAGATCAGCGCCCGATTATTCAGGGTATCGATAAAACCGTGCTCGGCAGAGCCAATCATCAGATAGCGGCCGTTATCGGCGGCTTCGTCGAGACGCAGGATCCGTTTAGGCGACACTTTGATGCGCGCCAGCAGTTCGCCCAGCGCCTCGCGACGGCCTTCACTTTCGACCGAGAAAATCACCGGGCCGGTAAAGGATTCGAGGAACTTGCGCAGATTATCCAGCGGCGATTTTTGCTGCGCCTGAACGGACAGGTCCGGCAGCGTCTTAAACGCCAGGTTAGTGTTCGCAGCTTTATCCGGCAGACTCTCCGTTTTGAGCTGTACGCGCGGCCATTTTTTCAGCTCTGAAAACAGCTCGTCGGTGCGCAACCACAGCTGTTCTGGCGGCAACAGCGGGCGCATCGGGTCGACGCCACGGTTTTCAAAACGGGCGCGGGTTTCGCTCTCAAAGCGGGTGGCGCTGGCGTCGAGATCGCCGGTATTGACGATCAGGGTTTTGGCCGGGAAATAGCTGAACAGGGCCGGAAGCGGCTCGCTGAAGAACAGCGGCTGCCAGTATTCAATGCCTGCGGGCAGGGTGCCTTTGCTCACCTGCTGATAGATATGCTCGGCGTCACGCTTCACATCGAACTTATCGCGCCACTGGCTGCGGAACAGTTCGATGGCGGTTTTGTCCGTCGGGAATTCGTGGGCAGGCAGTAAATTGATCGCCTCAACCTCTTCCAGCGTGCGCTGGGTGTCCGGGTCGAATACCCGCAGACTGTCGATTTCATCATCAAAGAAATCCAGACGGTACGGCTGATCGCTGCCCATCGGGTAGAGATCCAGCAGTGCGCCGCGCGTGGCGTATTCGCCGTGCTCCATCACCTGATCGACGTGGCGATAGCCTGCGCTGTCGAGCTGCGCACGCAGGGCATCGCGCGACAGGCGCTGACCTTTTTTCATCACCAGCGCGTGGCCATGCAGGTAGCTGTGCGGACACACGCGCTGCATCAGGGTATTCACCGGCACGATCAAAACCCCGCGCTGCATCGACGGCAGCTGATAGAGGGTGGAGAGGCGCGAGGAGATAATCTCCTGATGGGGGGAAAAACTGTCGTAGGGCAGGGTTTCCCAGTCGGCCAGGTTAAACACCAGACTGTCGGTAAACTGGCGGATCTCGTCGTGCAGACGGAGCGCGTTTTGCATATCGGGGGCAACCAGCACCACCGGGCCCGCGTGGCGCTCAGCGATCTCTGCGACCAGCGTGGCGCAGGCGGCGCCCGTCAGTTCGCCTAGCTGGCGCTGGTCACCCGCTTTGCCGGGCAGGGAATAACGGTATTGTTCAGGCATGGCTTTGTCAGAATCTCTTATGGATATATACCCTAAACACAGTATTGGGGCATATCACTGATACGCAATGTCTTTATTATCCTTGATCGTTTTACATTAGCAAACCGGAACCGCACACAGGGTGAATTCGCCCTCGAATGAGGGCGAGGGGAAGCATTATCGGGTCGCCTCAACCGGTGCGAGACGGGCGGGAGGGGCAAAGAAAAGGTCGCCAAACAGCGCGCTGGAGACTTTTCGCGCGCCCAGTCCGAACAGCGTACAGACCAGCAGGCTGACGAACGGATAGACCAGAATCAGGGTCAGTTCCGCCCAGACCGGCCAGTTGCCGCCGTTAAGTTCGCCAATCAGGAACAGACTAAAACCTTCGATCAAAATGCGATGCGTGGTGTAGATCGCAATGGTGTTCGAGCCGACGATGTTCAGCAGATTATTCGGGTGGACGGCGTAACGTTGCTCGATGCTGTAAAACAGTTTCATAATCAGCAGAATCGACAGGAGCGACAGCAGCAGGGGAACGTTGGCAAACCATAGCACCACGGAGATCCCACCGAACGCCACTATCGGCAGCCAGTAGCGGCGTATCACCATGCCTTTCATCCACTCCATCAGCTGCGCGCCGTACCAGGCACCGAGACTGTAGTAAATCATGTTACGCACTACGCTGTTCATGCCCCACCAGGGCAGCGGCAGGAAGTTGATCGCCACGCTCGCCAGAGCCAGCACCGCGAGCACCGGCAGTTTCCAGCGGCTGAGCAATTTACAGAGGGTGAAATAGACGATCAGCGCATACAGATACCAGAGGCTGGTGCTGGCGGTGAGCATGCCGCGAATAAATTCGCTTATCGAACCGGCGTAGGCGGCGTTGGAAGAGGTGGCTAATTCACGCTCCGGCGCAAGCCAGGCGTTGATATGGCTCAGCGCCTGCCACTGCAACACGCCCCACAGCGCCAGTACCCAGACGATACTCCAGATCCGCTTATCGAAGCTGACCCGCCAGCCGACGTCATCAATGTAGCGACGAATCAAATAGCCCGAAATGAAGAAAAACACCGGCATGCGAAACGGTGCGAGATAGAGATTAAAATAGACCCAGCATTTGGCGAGCAGACCGGAAAGCGGATGCTGTAGCCCGCTTAGATGAGGATAAAAGGTGATCACCGAGTGGTAAATCACCACCAGGCAGATGCACAGCCCTTTTATCTGATTAATCCATAATGCTTTTTGTTTCATCGGTCTTTGATACCTGTTTTACCATAAAGAAGGCGTTAATCCTGGGCGAACCGGCGTTAGATGTAATCAGTAAGAGTCTGTATCAGGACGATTTTCAGAAAAGGTGGAGAAGGGCGCGGGCATAATGAGAGGCCGTTCGACAAGTAGCCTGATGATTTTTCTTGTTTTTTCGCCAAAATCATTACCAAAGCTTACGGTTTCAGTCATTTACGCTTAACGGATTCGCTTATATACTCGTGGGTCTGCTATCAGCAACCAGACGGATTTCATGTACCAACCTGTCGCACTCTTTATAGGCTTACGTTACATGCGTGGGCGCGCCGCGGACCGCTTCGGTCGCTTTGTCTCCTGGCTTTCCACTATTGGCATTACGCTTGGCGTGATGGCTTTAGTGACGGTTCTGTCCGTGATGAATGGCTTCGAGCGCGAGCTGCAAAACAACATCCTGGGACTGATGCCGCAGGCGGTTCTCTCTTCCTCTCAGGGCTCCATTAATCCGCAACAGCTGCCCGAAAGCGCCGTGAAGTTACAGGGCGTCAGCCGTATTGCGCCGCTGACAACGGGTGACGTGGTGCTACAAAGCGCGCGCAGCGTGTCGGTGGGGGTGATGCTGGGCATCGATCCGGCGCAGAAAGATCCCCTCACTCCGTATCTGGTTAACGTCAAACAGACCGATCTTGAGCCGGGCAAATACAACGTTATTCTCGGCGAGCAGCTCGCCGGACAGCTTGGCGTCAACCGTGGCGATCAGCTGCGCGTGATGGTGCCGTCAGCCAGCCAGTTCACCCCGATGGGGCGCTTGCCGAGCCAGCGCCTGTTCAACGTGATCGGCACCTTCGCCGCTAACAGCGAAGTCGACGGCTATCAAATGCTGGTGAATATTCAGGACGCCTCCCGCCTGATGCGTTACCCGTTGGGTAACATCAGCGGCTGGCGTTTGTGGCTCAACGAACCGCTGAAAGTGGACGTTCTGAGCGAGCAAAAACTTCCGGAAGGCACCAAATGGCAGGACTGGCGCGAGCGTAAAGGCGAGCTGTTCCAGGCCGTGCGCATGGAAAAGAACATGATGGGCCTGCTGCTAAGCCTGATCGTCGCCGTTGCCGCGTTTAACATCATCACGTCGCTTGGCCTGATGGTGATGGAAAAGCAGGGCGAAGTGGCGATCCTGCAAACCCAGGGGCTGACGCCGCGCCAGATTATGGCGGTGTTTATGGTTCAGGGGCGAGCGCCGGGATTATCGGGGCGCTGCTGGGTGCCGTACTGGGTGCGCTGCTCGCCAGCCAGCTCAATAATTTGATGCCGATTATCGGTATTCTGCTCGACGGTGCCGCGCTGCCGGTGGCGATCGAGCCGCTGCAGGTCGTGGGTATTGCGCTGGTCGCGATGGCCATTGCGCTGCTCTCTACGCTTTATCCTTCCTGGCGCGCCGCCGCCACTCAACCCGCTGAGGCTTTACGTTATGAATAAGATCCTGTTGCAATGCGACAACCTGTCCAAACGCTATCAGGAAGGCTCCGTGCAGACCGATGTCCTGCATGAGGTCAGTTTCAGCGTAGGCGAAGGCGAGATGATGGCGATTGTCGGTAGCTCCGGCTCGGGTAAAAGTACCTTGCTGCACCTGCTGGGCGGGCTGGATACGCCGACCTCCGGCGATGTGATCTTCTCCGGCCAGCCGATGAGCAAAATGACGTCGACGGCGAAAGCCGATCTGCGTAATCAGTCTCTTGGCTTTATCTACCAGTTCCACCACCTGCTGCCTGATTTCACCGCGCTGGAAAACGTCGCGATGCCGCTGCTAATTGGTAAAAAGAAACCGGCAGAGATCAACACCCGCGCCAGCGACATGCTGAAAGCTGTTGGCCTCGGCCATCGTGGGAACCATCGTCCGTCTGAACTTTCCGGTGGCGAACGCCAGCGTGTGGCGATTGCCCGTGCGCTGGTGAATAACCCGCGTCTGGTGCTGGCGGACGAACCGACCGGTAACCTTGATGCGCGCAACGCAGACAGCATTTTCCAGCTCCTCGGCGAACTGAACGCCTCCCAGGGAACGGCGTTCCTGGTGGTGACCCACGATCTGCAGCTGGCGCGACGCATGAGCCGTCAGCTGGAGATGCGTGACGGTCGTCTGACGGCGGAACTGACCCTGATGGGAGCCGAGTAATGGCGTCATCGTTATCCTTATTGATCGGTATGCGCTTTAGCCGTGGCCGTCGTCGCGGCGGCATGGTGTCGCTGATTTCCGTGATCTCTACCGTGGGTATCGCGCTCGGCGTGGCGGTGCTGATCGTCGGCTTAAGCGCGATGAACGGCTTTGAACGTGAGCTGAATAACCGCATTCTGGCGGTGGTTCCGCACGGCGAAATTGAACCGGTGAATCAGCCGTGGACCCACTGGAGCGAGGCGCTCACGAAAGTGGAAAAGGTGCCGGGCATTGTGGCCGCAGCACCTTACATCAACTTCACCGGCCTGGTGGAGAGCGGAGCGAATCTACGCGCCATTCAGGTAAAAGGGGTGAACCCGCAGCAGGAAGCGCGTTTGAGTGCGTTGCCACAGTTTGTGCAGAACGGCGCGTGGGCGAACTTTAAAGCGGGTGAGCAGCAGATTATCATCGGCAAAGGTGTCGCGGATGCGCTGAAGGTGAAGCAGGGCGACTGGGTGTCCATCATGATCCCGAACGCCAGTGCCGATCACAAACTCCAGCAGCCGAAGCGCGTGCGTCTGCACGTGACCGGGATTTTAGCCCTGAGCGGTCAGCTCGATCATAGCTTTGCGATGGTCCCGCTCGACGATGCGCGTCAATACCTGGATATGGCGGACAGCGTCACCGGTATCGCCATTAAGGTCAACGACGTCTTTAACGCGAATAAACTGGTGCGCGACGCCGGTGGCGTGACCAACAGCTACGTCTATATCAAAAGCTGGATTGGCACCTACGGCTATATGTATCGCGATATTCAGATGATCCGCGCCATTATGTATCTGGCGATGGTGCTGGTGATTGGCGTGGCCTGTTTTAACATCGTCTCGACGCTGGTGATGGCCGTTAAAGACAAGAGCAGCGACATTGCCGTTCTGCGCACGCTGGGCGCGAAAGACGGTCTTATTCGTGCCATTTTCGTCTGGTATGGTCTGCTGGCGGGTCTGTTTGGCAGCCTCTGCGGCGTGGTGATCGGCGTGGTGGTTTCCCTGCAGCTGACGCCGATTATCAACGGCATTGAAAAGCTGATTGGACATCAATTCCTGTCGGGTGACATCTATTTTATTGACTTCCTGCCGTCTGAATTGCACTGGCTGGACGTTATTTATGTGCTGGTTACAGCACTTTTACTGAGTCTGCTGGCAAGCTGGTATCCAGCGCGTCGCGCAAGCCGAATTGATCCGGCGAGGGTGCTAAGTGGCCAGTAATTACGTCATGATTTAGCGGTTTTCGGGCCGCCAAATCAGAAAGAGGAATGCGTTATGTATTATGGATTTGATATTGGCGGCACTAAAATTGCGCTCGGCGTATTTGATGAACAGCTCAAATTGCAGTGGGAAACCCGTGTTCCCACGCCGCGCGACAGTTACGACGACTTTCTGAACGCGATCGCCGCCCTGGTGACCGACGCAGACACCCGTTTTGGCGTGAAAGGCTCCGTGGGGATTGGTATTCCGGGGATGCCGGAAACCGACGACGGTACGCTCTACGCCGCCAACGTGCCTGCCGCCAGCGGCAAACCGTTGCGCGCCGATCTCTCTGCTCTCCTTGAACGCGATGTGCGTCTCGATAACGATGCCAACTGCTTTGCCCTCTCCGAAGCCTGGGACGATGAGTTCCGTCAGTACCCGTTAGTCATGGGGCTGATTCTGGGGACGGGCGTTGGCGGCGGGATTATCATTAACGGCAAGCCGATTACCGGTCGCAGTTATATTACCGGTGAGTTCGGCCATATCCGCCTGCCGGTGGATGCGCTGGAGGTGGTCGGGCGTGATTTTCCCCTGACCCGCTGTGGCTGTGGGCAGCACGGTTGCATTGAGAATTATCTTTCCGGTCGCGGGTTTGCATGGCTTTACGAACACTTCTATCATCAGAAACGTGAAGCGCCGGAAATCATCACCTTGTGGGAGCAGGGCGATGAACAGGCCCGCGAACACGTTGAGCGCTATCTTGATCTGCTGGCGGTGTGTCTGGGCAATATTCTGACCATTGTCGATCCCGATTTACTGGTGATCGGTGGCGGGTTATCCAACTTTTCGGTGATCACGGAGCATTTGTCCGGGCGACTGCCCCGACATTTGCTGCCGGTCGCCCGCGTACCGCGTATTGAACGTGCGCGTCATGGGGATGCCGGAGGCATGCGCGGTGCGGCATTCCTTCATCTCACCCGCTAGTTATACGAGGTTTTTATGCTGTCGCGTCGGTTAGGTCGACTGAGCCGTTTTCGCAAAAATAAACGCCGCCTGCGTGAGCGCTTACGCCAGCGGATTTTTTTCAGAGACAGGGTGATGCCAGAAGGTATGGAAAAGCCAAGAGTCGTGGTACTGACCGGGGCGGGGATATCCGCCGAGTCCGGGATCCGGACGTTTCGCGCCACGGATGGATTGTGGGAAGAACATCGCGTCGAAGACGTAGCAACGCCGGAAGGCTTTGCCCGTAATCCTGAGCTGGTGCAGACGTTCTATAATGACCGCCGCCGTCAGCTACAGTCGCCGGAGATTGCGCCCAATGCGGCGCATCTGGCGCTGGCGAAGCTGGAAGAGGCGCTGGGCGACCGCTTCCTGCTGGTGACGCAGAATATTGACAACCTGCATGAACGCGCCGGGAATCACAATATCATCCACATGCACGGCGAGCTGCTGAAAGTGCGCTGCGCGTGGAGCGGTCAGGTTCTCGACTGGACCGGTGATATCACGCTCGATGACAAGTGCCATTGTTGCCAGTTCCCGTCACCTCTGCGTCCACACGTGGTGTGGTTCGGCGAAATGCCGCTGGGTATGGACGAGATCTACAGCGCGCTGGCGATGGCAGATGTGTTTATTGCGATTGGCACGTCAGGGCATGTCTATCCGGCGGCGGGTTTTGTGCATGAAGCACGGCTGCACGGTGCGCACACGGTTGAGCTGAATCTGGAACCGAGCCAGGTCGGCAGCGAGTTTGAAGAGAAACAGTATGGTCTGGCGAGCGTTGTGGTGCCAGATTTTGTCGAAAAGCTCTTGAAGGGATTGTAATTTTCCCGGCCCTCTTCGTAGGGAAGAGGGCCGGTTAACGCTATCGGCCTGCTTTTAACTTCTGATAATACTCTTCATAAATGCGGCTCGCGTCGCCCACATCGTTTTGCCATTCGCCTTTCTTCACGGTTTCCGCATCCGGATACAGTGATTTATCGTTCGCCACCTCTGGGCTAAGCAGCTTGCGTGCCGCCAGATTTGGCGTCGGATAGCCAATGGTTTCCGCCACCTGTTTTGCCACTTCAGGGCGCAGCAGGAAGTTAATCAGCTTCATCGCACCGTCGACGTTTTTGGCGTTAGACGGAATCGAGAGGCTGTCCATCCAGAAGATCCCGCCTTCTTTCGGCCAGACGACCTGAAGCGGCGTACCGGCCTGACGCGCAACGTACGCAGAACCGTTCCACACCATCCCCAGATTCACTTCGCCTTCCATATACGGGTTAGCCGGGTTATCGGAGTTAAACGCTGCTACGTTTGGCATCAGCTTTTTCAGCTCGTTATAGGCCGCTTCGATCTCTTTCGGGTCGGTGCTGTTACCGGAATAGCCCAGTTTGCGCAGCGCCATCTGGAACACTTCGCGCGCATCGTCCGTCAGCAGCAGGCTGCCTTTATACTCCGGTTTCCACAGGTCGGCCCAGCTGGTGACGGTTTTCGGGTCGATCTCGTCGCTGTTTACACCGATGGCGGTTGCGCCCCAGATGTAGGGGATAGAGTAATCATTATTCGGGTCGAACGGCTTGTTCAGCATCTCCGGATCGAGGTTGCCGAAGTGGGTTAATTTCGTCTTGTCGATCTTCTGGATCATGCCCTCTTTGCGCATTTTGTCGACGAAATAGGTGGACGGCACTACTACATCATAGGCGCCGTCTTTGTAGGTTTTGAGCTTGGCGTACATGGTTTCATTCGACTCGTAGGTCGAATAGATCACCTTGATCCCCGTCTCTTTGGTGAACTGTTCAAGCAGGCCTGGCGGCACATACTCGGTCCAGTTGTAGAAGTAGAGCGTCTTACTGTCGTCCGCGTGCGCGGCGCTCATGCCGATTGCGAGAGCACCTGCCGCGAGCAGGTGGCGTGACCATTTTTTCATTTTAACGTCCCCTGAGATTTCGTTGTATCACGAGCAATAATCTGGCTGGCAATCACCATCACCAGCGATAACACCAACAGAATCGTCGCCAGCGCGTTCACCTCCGGTGACACACCGACTTTCACCATTGAGTAGATTTTCAATGGCAGAATTTCATAGCTCGGCCCGGTGACAAAGGATGAGACCACCACGTCGTCCATCGACAGCGTGAAGCTCAAAAGCCATCCGGCAGCGACCGCCGGCATTGCCAGCGGCAGAATGATTTTGCGCAGAATGGTCATCTCACTCGCCCCCAGATCCTTCGCCGCTTCGAGCATTCGCACGTCAAAGCCCTTCAGACGCGAGTAAACCGTCACCACCACGAAGGGCAGGCAGAAGGTGATGTGCGAAAAGAGCAGCGACCAGAAGCCAAGCTGCAGGCCGATGAGCATAAACAGCACCAGCAGTGAAATCGCCATCACGATATCCGGCGACATCATCACCACAAACAGCATCCCGCTAACGAAAGGTTTACCGCGAAAACGGTAGCGGTAGAGCGCCACGGCGGTCAGCGAGCCAATCAGCGTGGCGAAGGTCGCCGACGCTATCGCCATCGTCAGTGAGTGCTGTGCCGCTTGCAGCAGGCTGTCGTTGTTCATCAGCAGGCTGTACCAGTTGGTGGTAAAGCCTTGCCAGTTGATCCCGAAACGTGAACTGTTAAACGAGTTCACGATCAAAATGATAATCGGAATATAAAGATAGGCGTAAATGGCGGTCATAAAACCGCCACGCAGCAGACGACCGATCATTCGAGATCTCCCTGTTTATTCAGCCAGCGGGAGGCGCGCCAGTAGACGAGCAGCATCAGGCCCATCACCACCGTCAGCGTAATGCTGGTGGCAGAGCCGAACGGCCAGTCGCGAATGTTCAGGAACTGACTTTTTATCACGTTGCCGATCAGCAGATTTTTCGCACCGCCCATCAGATCGGAGACGTAAAATAGCCCCATCGCCGGGAGCATCACCAGCAGACAGCCGGCAATAATGCCCGGCATGGTCAGCGGAATGATGATCCTGAGGAAGGTTTGTAGTTTGCTGGCACCCAGATCGCGTGCCGCTTCGAGCAGCGGTTTGTCGAGCTTTTCGATACTGGAATAGAGCGGCATCACCATAAACGGCAGCAGAATATAGACCAGACCGATAATCACCGCGCTCGGAGTAAACATGATGCGGATCGGTGTATCAATCACTCCCAGCCACAGCAGAAACTCGTTCAGATAACCTTTGGTACTGAGGAAAATCTTCAGGCCGTAGATGCGAATCAGCGAATTGGTCCAGAAGGGAACTATCAGCAGAAACAGCAGCAGCGGACGGACTTTTTGCGGCAGCCGGGCCAGAAACCAGGCGAAGGGATAGCCCAGCACCAGGCAGGCGAGGGTCGCAATCAGCGCCATGTTGAGTGAATGTAGCAGGACCTCAAAGTAGAGCGGGTCCAGCAGGCGTGCGTAGTTATCCAGCGTAAAGACCAGCTTGACGAAACTGGCGTCGTCGCGGGTCAAAAAACTGGTGCCAATGATCATCAGGTTGGGGAGGAAAACAAACAACACAAGCCAACCCACGATCGTGGCGATCACCACATTCTGGAATTTACTGGTGTTCTTCATCGGCCAGCACAACCTCCCAGCTCTCTACCCAGTTAACGACCATTTTCTGATCGAGCGGATGGTCAAAGTCCGGATCGTCCTCGTTAAAGAACTCGCTGACCATCACCATTTTGCCGTTTTCCAGCTCAACCACCGACTCCAGCGTCATCCCTTTGTAGTTACGCTCGCGGATGTAGCCGATAAGGCCTTCCGCATCAGCGGTGTCGTGGATTTCATCGACGCGCAGATCTTCCGGGCGCAGCATCACGTTGAGTTTCTGGCCCTTTTCGACCGCAAAATTAACGTAAATATTGCACTCGCGGCCTTCGACACTGGCGCGCACGCGCTGTTCGTCAAGACGCTCAATGACCGTTGCGTCAAAGATATTGATCTCGCCAATGAAGCTGGCCACAAACAGGTTTTTCGGCTCCTCGTAGATTTCACGCGGCGTGCCATCCTGCTCAATCTTGCCGTCGCGCATCACCACGATACGGTCCGACATGGTCAGGGCCTCTTCCTGATCGTGGGTGACGAACACAAAGGTAATGCCGAGCTTACGCTGCAACGCTTTCAGCTCGTTCTGCATCTGTTTGCGCAGCTTGTAATCGAGTGCGGAGAGGGACTCATCCAGCAGCAGCAGGCGGGGTTTGTTGACCACAGCGCGCGCAATGGCGACGCGCTGTTGCTGCCCGCCGGAGAGCTGATGCGGTTTGCGCTGGGCGAACTCGTCGAGCTGAACCATCCGCAGGGCGTCGTTCACCCGTGGGGTAATCTGATCGGCAGGGGTTTTCTGCATGCGCAGGCCGAATGCCACGTTTTCAAACACGGTCATGTGCGGGAAAAGGGCGTAGCTCTGGAAGACGGTATTAACGTGACGATGTTCAGCGGGAACATCGGTGATGTTCTGATTTTCGAGATGAATATGGCCGTTGTCGACACTTTCCAGTCCGGCAATCAGGCGCAGAACGGTTGTCTTGCCGCAGCCCGAGGGGCCGAGCAGCGTGAGAAACTCACCGTTATTGATAGTCAGGTTAAGATCGTCAATGACGGTTTTACCATCGAAACTTTTGCTGATCCCCGACAGAAGAACCAGCGGTGACAGTGTTCCCGGTTGTGTATTCAATTTTTGGCGCTGTCCCATATAAACGCGTCGGTGGGTTTACCGACTGCGGGGTTTGTGTGTAACCACCTTGGTGACTCTTAATGAGGGCGGTCATTCTACGGCAAACCACTGAAATCACCAATCCTTGTGACTGATTGATAAGCTACATTTATTAACGAATCACGACAAAATCGAAAATATTCTCGTTTACGGGATAAAAGTGACCTGACGCAATATTTGGGTTTTGATGCTTACTGATAATGTTGTCACAAAAAGTGAGGGTGACTGCATGGAAAAATTACTTGAGCGTTTTTTACAGTACGTTTCGCTGGATACCCAATCTAAAGCGGGTGTCCGACAGGTGCCGAGCACCGAGGGCCAGTGGAAGCTTTTAAACCTGCTGAAGGATCAGCTGGAAGAGCTTGGTCTGGTCAATGTGACCTTAAGCGAAAAGGGCACTGTGATGGGGACGCTGCCGTCGAACGTTAAAGGTTCGGTTCCGGCGATTGGCTTTATTTCTCACGTCGATACGTCACCTGATTTTAGCGGAAAGAACGTTAATCCGCAGATTGTCGAAAACTACCGGGGCGGCGATATCGCACTCGGTATCGGCGATGAGGTGCTCTCGCCGGTGATGTTCCCGGTGCTCCATCAGCTGCTGGGCCAGACGCTGATCACCACCGACGGTAAAACGCTGTTGGGCGCCGACGATAAAGCCGGTGTCGCGGAGATCATGACGGCGCTGGCGGTGCTGAAAGGCAAAAACATTCCCCACGGTGATATCCGTGTGGCCTTCACGCCGGACGAAGAGGTGGGCAAAGGGGCGAAACATTTCGACGTTGAGGCTTTCAATGCGAAGTGGGCCTACACCGTTGATGGCGGCGGCGTCGGAGAGCTGGAGTTTGAAAACTTTAACGCGGCTTCGGTGACCATCAAAATTGTCGGCAACAACGTGCATCCGGGGTCGGCGAAAGGGGTGATGGTCAACGCGCTGTCGCTGGCCTCGCGGATTCATGCGGAAGTCCCCGCTGAGGAAAGCCCGGAGCAGACCGAAGGCTATGAAGGCTTCTATCATCTCACCAGCATCAAAGGCACGGTGGACAGTGCGCAGATGCACTACATCGTTCGCGATTTTGACCGTAAGGCGTTCGAAGCGCGTAAGCGTAAGATGATGGAGATCGCCAAAAAGGTCGGCAAAGGGCTGCACCCGGATTGCTACATTGAGCTGATCATCGAGGACAGCTACTACAATATGCGCGAGAAGGTAATGGAGCATCCGCACATCCTGGATATCGCCCAGCAGGCGATGCGCGATTGCGACATCGAACCGCAGCTCAAACCCATTCGCGGCGGCACCGACGGCTCGCAGCTCTCCTTCATGGGATTGCCGTGCCCGAACCTGTTTACCGGCGGCTATAACTACCACGGCAAGCACGAGTTTGTGACGCTGGAAGGGATGGAGAAAGCGGTAAAAGTGATTGTGCGAATTGCGGAGCTGACAGCGAAGCAGTGAGAAAAACAGTGCCCGGTAAGCAAAGTGCTACCGGGCACTTGTGCACTCAGTCCTCGAAGAACCAGTAGCCGCTGTTCACCAGCGCCGCCAGCATGGCGAGGAATGACGGATCTTCCAGCGCATCGCCGAAGGTCTCAGCATTCAGAACCATATGGCTCGCCAGCGCTTCCAGCGCAGGACGGTGCGGGGAATCGAGCTTCTCGCCATTGACGAAGATATCGTCGCCAATGCGCAGTACGCGCAACCCACCCAAACGGACCAGCGAATCACCCTGTTGCAGGGCATCATAAATCTCATCTGGCTGATAAGGCGGCTCGGCGGGAGCGACATCCAGCTCGTGACGCGACTGGCTGACAAACTCCCCAAACCACTGACGGAAATGCTCCGGCTCGTTAATCAGGCCCAGCATCATCTCGCGCAGTTTATCCAGCTCCTGCGGCAGAATGTCGGCAGGGTGCTCGCGCGCAGGAACATCCGGATCGCTGTAGCGATGGCTGCCCAGCTCGCGCTGCAGAACATAATCAGCAAAGCCGCTGATCATCTCGCGCCCGCTCGGCGCACGGAAACCCACTGAGTAGTTAAGGGAGTTTTCCAGGGAATACCCTTCGTGCGGGAATCCTGGCGGGATATAGAGGATATCGCCCGGCTCCATCTCTTCGTCGATGATACCTTCAAACGGGTCGACCTGGAGCAGGTCCGGGTGCGGGCAGTGCTGTTTCATCGGCACTTTCTCGCCCACGCGCCAGCGACGGCGGCCGGTTCCCTGAATGATAAACACATCGTACTGATCGAGGTGCGGGCCAACGCCACCACCCGGAACAGAGAAGGAGATCATCAGATCGTCCATACGCCAGTCGGGCAGGGCGCGGAACGGATGCATCAGGGCTGCGGTCGGCTCATGCCAGTGGTTCACGGCCTGCACCAGCAGTGACCAGTTGGTCTCGCCGAGGTGATCGAAGCTCTCAAAAGGACCGTGGCTGACCTGCCATTTTCCATCCTGGTGGCTCACCAGGCGGCTGTCGACTTCGTTTTCCATGGCCAGGCCGGCCAGTTCATCCGGGGAGATGGGGTCGACAAAATTGCTGATCCCGCGTTTAAGAACGACAGGGCGTTTTTGCCAGTAGCGTTCGATAAACTCGGGCCAGTTAAGTGTTAAGTGATAATCCATAATTATATTTCCGCAGGCTCTTACTGACTCGGATTATAACGGAAGCGTAAGAGCCTGCGCGCGAGAATCTCGCTTTTTTCACATTCAGTACTAACTATCGTCAGAGGAGGGGTGCTGACGCCCAAAAATCGCCACCATCCGCGCACCGCCCAGCAGGCTATCGCTGGTTTCGATGCGCCCGGCATACTGGTCGACAATCTCCTGCGCGACGGATAGCCCAACGCCCTGACCAGGACGCAGCGTGTCGGCACGTTGGCCACGATCAAAGACCACGTCACGTTTGTTTTGCGGAATGCCGGGGCCGTCATCCTCAACGATAATGTGCAGCTCGTCGTCGGTCTGATGCGCGGAAACCTCGACAAACTCCAGGCAATATTTGCAGGCGTTATCCAGCAGATTGCCCATTACTTCCATAAAGTCATTCTTCTCGCCGACAAAACTGATCTCAGGCGAAATATCGAGGCTAATGTTCACCCCTTTACGTTGATAGACCTTATTCAGCGCTGACGTCAGGCTGTCCAGCAGGGGGGCGACGGGGTGCAGTTCTCGGCTGAGCAACGGGCTGCCCGAGCGCATACTGGCGCGGTGCAGGTAATACCCAATCTGCTGGGAGATGCGGCTGATCTGTTCTAGCATCACCGGCTCGGCGTCGTCCACGCTGAGCTTTGAGCTGCGCATGGATCGCAGCGTGCTTTGCATCACCGCAAGGGGCGTTTTCAGACTGTGGGTGAGATCCGTAAGCGTGGTGCGGTATTTATCGTAACGCTCACGCTCACTTTTCAGCAGGCGGTTAAGGTTTCGCACCAGGCTTGTCAACTCGCGAGTGGTCTGTGGATTGAGCTTATCCCGGTTGTGCTCTTCGAGTTCGCGAACCTCTTTCGCCAGCGATTCAATAGGACGCAGGCTCCACCAGGCGGCGATCCACAGCAGCGGGATCACCAGCAGCAGGTTAGCTGCCAGAACGTACACGAACCAGCTCCAGACCATATAGGAGCGTTTCAGCTCAACGGGAATGGTGTCGATCACCACAATCGTGAGCTGCGGCATATCCATGGTCGCCGGATAGAGATTGATCGCCACCGAGTGCGTCATCTCCGTATCGTCGTCATCCGCGCGGATTTCGTCGAGCTGACGCTGCATGGAGGCATCATTGCCGAGCAGGGAGCTGGTGGAATTCAGGTCGGCCTCTATTTCGTGGAAGCCGTTGGTTTTTAGCCACTCCGGACGAATACTTTTCTCCAGCCACGGGACATGTCGTTGCGCCCACAGCAGTTTGCCTTTCTCGTCGTAGATCAGCGCCATCGTCGGGCTTTGCCGGTCCAGGTTTTCCGGCATCTCCACGCTGATGCGATTATTTTCCCATTTGGCCAGAGTGTAGAAGAGATTGCTCTCGCCGCGCAGCAGGCGGAAGGTGGTTTTATCAAAGCTGACGCTGTAGCCAACCAGCGCCACCATGCCGTAGGCGAGGGAGAGGATCAGCACCACCGCGGCGGTAGCCAGTAAAAAGCGGACCCGCAGCGACAGCGGCAGTAAATGGCGAAGGATTTTCTTCATTTAGCGTAGTTCAAACAGGTATCCCTGACCCCTGACCGTGGTGATGACATCCTGCGGATATTGCGCCTGGATTTTTTTACGTAAACGGCCCATCAGCACATCAATGGTGTGGCTCTCGCGCAGTTCGGCGTCAGGATAGAGCTGGAGCATTAAAGAATCTTTGCTCACTACTTTACCGCTGTTGCGGATCAGCGTTTCCATAATGGTGTATTCAAACGCTGTCAGCTTAATGACTTCGTCATTGATGGAGAATTCGCGACGCGAGAGATCGACCTGGAACGGAGGAAGAGAGATCACCTGCGACGCCAGACCGCTGTTACGGCGCATCAGGGCCTGCATACGGGCAGACACTTCTTCGATATGGAACGGTTTGGTCACGTAATCGTCGGCGCCCGCGCTGAGCACTTCGACTTTATCCTGCCAGCCTTCACGGGCGGTTAAGACCAGCACCGGGAGGGAGACATCATGGCTGCGCCAGCGGCGGATCAGCGACAGACCATCTTCGTCCGGCAGCCCCAGATCGACGATGGCAATATCGGGCAGGTGCTCATTGAGATAATAATCCGCCTCTTTTGCGTCTTCCGCGTCGTCGACCTGATGCCCCATTTCCTGAAGCTGAACTTTCAGGTGATGACGTAGCAATGCATTATCCTCAACAACCAATACGCGCATCATCTCTTCTCCCTAAAATTAATGGTATGAATAGTTTAACGCTGATTATGTTGTTGTGGGGATAAACATTGAGTAAACCGCAGAGGAAGGAACCCTCTTTCCGGGCGGAAAGAGGGTGAGGGGAATTACTTCAGCTCATCAACCATAGCAATGGCACGACCGATGTAGTTCGCCGGCGTCATTGCTTTCAGGCGCGTTTTCTCTTCTTCTGGCACATCCAGACCGTCGATAAACTGCTTCATGCCTTCGGCGTCAACGCGCTTGCCGCGGGTCAGCTCTTTCAGTTTTTCATAAGGTTTTTCAATGCCGTAACGACGCATCACGGTCTGAATCGGCTCTGCCAGCACTTCCCAGTTGTGATCCAGTTCGTCCAGCAGACGGTCACGGTTCACTTCCAGTTTGCTCACACCTTTCAGGGTGGACTGGTAAGCGATCAGCGCATAGCCGATGCCGACGCCGAGGTTACGCAGCACGGTGGAGTCCGTCAGGTCACGCTGCCAGCGGGAGACCGGCAGTTTGCTCGCCATGTGTTGCAGCAGGGCGTTCGCCAGACCCAGGTTGCCTTCGGAGTTTTCGAAGTCAATCGGGTTCACTTTATGCGGCATGGTAGAAGAGCCGATTTCGCCCGCGATGGTTTTCTGTTTGAAGTGGTTCAGCGCCACGTAGCCCCACACATCGCGATCAAAATCGATCAGGATGGTGTTGAAGCGCGCGATGCAGTCAAACAGCTCGGCGATATAGTCGTGCGGCTCGATCTGGGTGGTGTACGGGTTCCACTGAATGCCCAGAGAGGTCACGAACTCTTCGCTGAACTGGTGCCAGTCCACTTCAGGGTACGCGGCGATGTGGGCGTTGTAGTTCCCGACCGCGCCGTTGATTTTGCCGAGGATCTCAACCTGCTCCAGCTGACGATACTGGCGCTCCATGCGGTAGGCCACGTTTGCCATCTCTTTACCCATCGTCGACGGTGTGGCTGGCTGACCGTGGGTACGGGAGAGCAGTGGAATATCACGGTATTGCACGGCCAGGTCTTTCACCGCGTCGATGATTTTGCGCCAGTAAG
The DNA here is from genome assembly GCF_003051885.1 of Lelliottia sp. WB101. Classification (NCBI taxonomy): domain Bacteria; kingdom Pseudomonadati; phylum Pseudomonadota; class Gammaproteobacteria; order Enterobacterales; family Enterobacteriaceae; genus Lelliottia; species Lelliottia sp. WB101. The sequence goes on along the minus strand of NZ_CP028520.1, from coordinate 3,747,831 downwards.
GCAGCACCACGTCCTGACGCGCGGTAGAGAGCATCAGCGCGTGAGACAGGTTGTTGATATCTTCTGAGGTGCAGGCGAAGTGGATGAACTCAGACACCGCGTGCAGCGCTGGAACGCTTTCTACTTTCTCTTTCAGGAAGTATTCAACCGCTTTTACGTCGTGGTTGGTGGTGCGCTCGATAGTTTTAATACGCGCCGCGTCTTCTTCGCTGAACTCCGCGACGATTTTATCAAGGTAATCGTTTGCCTGGGCGTCAAAAGCAGGAACTTCCTTGATTGCTGCCTGGGTAGCTAACTTTTGCAGCCAGCGCACTTCAACCTGTACACGGAACTTCAGCAGACCATATTCGCTGAAGATCCCGCGCAGCGCGCTGACTTTATCGCCGTAACGTCCATCGACAGGGGAAACGGCGGTCAGTGAGGATAATTCCATAATTCGCAACTCCGGGAGGTTAACAATGAGCAAGAATTTGTTTTGCCTGAGTCGTCAGGCGATTACGAGAGAACATTAACTGCAGTCGGCCACCGCCAACCTGTTGCCACAGCACGGCGGCACGAATTCCTGCCAGCAGCGAGGCGCGAACTTTCGCCTGTACCTGTGGGCTTTGCAGCACGGCAGGGGAGCCGGTGACCTGGATGCGTGGCCCAAGCGGGCTGATGACATCGACATAAATCGCGGCCATCGCACTCAGGAGGGTTTCGGACTGCAAATCAAAATGGTCGAGCTGACGCTGCAGCCCGGCGATGCGGTTGCCGAGCGTATCCATCGCACCTTTCGCGCTGTTGAGCTTACGCTCCAGCACCATCAGGCTCAACGTGTAGCGGGTCAGTTCTGCATTCAGCCCCTGGCGGTTGCTGGCATTGAGCACGCCGAGCAGGGTTTCGAGACCGAGGCGAAGATTCGTTTCACTGCCACCGAACACACCGAGCGTAGAGCCGGGGTTAAGGTCGATAACGCTGTTGAGCGAAACGTGCAGCGCGTCAGCATCGCAATGACCCTGATGCGCCAGCTGTTGCACCAGACGGGCAGACTGGCAAATTCCTGCCAGTGCCAGGGTGATGTCATAATAATTCTTCGCCACACAGGCTCCTTTTGGTGTGCAATCGGTTTAAACAGCGGCCAGCGGTAGACGCTGTTCAATGATCCCGCCGCCGAGGCAGATTTCGCCGCTGTAGAAGACGGCGGACTGGCCAGGCGTAACGGCAGAGACAGGCTCGTCGAAACGCACTTCGATGCGTTCGTTATCAATAGCCGTTACGGTGCAGGGAATATCAGTCTGACGATAGCGGGTTTTCACCGTGCAGCGCAGGGTGCCGGTGAACGGTTCGCGATCGACCCAGTGCAGCTGCTGGGCAATAAGGCCGACGGACATCAGACGCGGATGTTCGTGCCCCTGAGCCACAACCAGAATATTGTTTTCAACGTCTTTATCGACCACGTACCACGGTTCTTCGCTGCCGTCTTTGGTGCCGCCGATGCCCAGCCCTTTACGCTGGCCGAGGGTGTGATACATCAGACCCTGATGCTCGCCGACGTCATCGCCGTCAACGGTGATAATTTTGCCCGGCTGCGCAGGCAGATAGCGGCCTAGGAATTCGCGGAATTTACGTTCGCCGATAAAGCAGATGCCGGTAGAGTCTTTTTTCTTCGCGGTAATAAGATCCAGATCTTCAGCGATTTTACGCACTTCCGGTTTTTCCAGTTCACCGACCGGGAACAGGCTTTGCGCAATCTGCTCGTGGCCCAGGGTGTAGAGGAAGTAGCTCTGATCTTTGTTACCGTCGAGACCGCGCAGCAGCTGGCTTTTGCCATCCACATCGGCGCGACGCACGTAATGGCCGGTCGCGATAAAATCCGCGCCCAGATCTTCGGCAGCGAATTCGAGGAACGCCTTGAATTTGATCTCTTTGTTGCAGAGGATATCCGGGTTCGGGGTGCGGCCCGCTTTGTACTCTTCGAGGAAGAGTTCGAACACGTTGTCCCAGTACTCTGCAGCAAAGTTTACGGTATGCAGCTCAATGCCGAGTTTGTCGCACACGGCCTGCGCATCCGCAAGATCCGCCGCAGCCGTGCAATATTCCTCGCCATCATCTTCCTCCCAGTTCTTCATGAACAGGCCTTCCACCTTATAACCCTGCTGTTGCAACAGGTAGGCGGAAACGGAGGAATCGACACCGCCGGACATGCCGACGATTACTTTTTTCTGGCTGTTATCTGACATGGAATACTCACGACATTGAACTTAAAGGCGGCGTATTCTATCACGCGCCCCCGGTGTTGGCACCCTCTGTAAACGGCCAGTTAAATTCCGCGATCACCTCAAGCGGCAAGCGGCTGCCGGACTGGTAGCAACGAATACTTTCGGCAACCAGCGGTGAGCGGAGGTTTGGGGCATTCAGGATCTCCTCAGCAGTGACCCACAGGCAGCGATCGATGTCGTCATCGTGCGGCTCAGTGGCGCACATTTCGTTAAGTTCGACGACGAACAAAAAGCGCAGGAAGGGGGTGCGATCGGGTGCGATCCACTGATGCAGACGAACAAAATGCTGCGGCTCGGCATGAATGCCGGTCTCTTCCCACAGCTCACGGCGGGCGGCCTGCACCAGGGTTTCGTCGGCTTCGAGATGGCCTGCAGGCTGGTTCCACAGCGCTTTGCCGTTGATGGTCTCTTCTACGACCAGAAATTTTCCTTCGGCGTGAACTACGCAGGCGACGGTAACGTGTGGTTTAAACATCTGTTCTCCTTAGATTGAATCGATCGGGATCTCTCGCCACTCACCGGACGCCAGCGTGTCCAGCGTCAGGGAACCCATCGCATAGCGTATCAGACGCAAGGTTGGGAAACCGACATGCGCCGTCATGCGTCGCACCTGTCGATTCCGTCCTTCGTATAAGGTGATTTTCAACCAGCTGGTGGGGATAGTTTTGCGCTCGCGAACGGGCGGATTGCGCGGCCACAACCACTGCGGTTCCTCGACCCGTTCGACGCCTGCGGGCAGGGTGGGGCCATCATTGAGCGTAACGCCATTACGCAGAGCCTCTATCGCATCCTGCGTCGGCTCGCCTTCTACCTGCACGTAGTAAATTTTGCCGGTACGTTTGCCTGGCTGAGTCAGCTGCGCCTGGAGCTGACCGTCATTGGTGAGCACCAGCAGCCCTTCGCTGTCGCGGTCCAGACGGCCTGCGGCATAAATTCCTTGTAACGGGATGTAATCTTTTAGCGTGCTGCGTCCCGCCTCGTCTGTGAACTGCGGCAGCACATCGTAGGGTTTATTGAAGATAACCAGCCGCTTCGGTCCAGTGTCAGGCTTTTTTTTGGCGTTGCGTCGGGTGCTGAATCGTTCAACTTGGTGATTTCTAAAAGAAGTTTTGTTCATAGTGTTTTCAGAATGAATGTATTCACGCATTATAACGGAAATTCATGAGTGATTGGCGCGAGCCAGATATTCGAGTAGTATGAGGTCGCATATTACAACTCATTAACAAAAAACCAGAAGCGCTCGAAGGAGAGGTTAATGGAAAGCAAAGTAGTCGTTCCGGCGGAAGGTAAGAAGATCACCCTACAAGATGGCAAACTGAACATCCCTCACAACCCAATCATTCCTTTCATTGAAGGTGATGGTATCGGTGTGGATGTGACGCCAGCCATGATTAAAGTGGTGGATGCCGCCGTGCAGAAAGCCTATAAGGGCGAGCGGAAAATTTCCTGGATGGAAATCTATACCGGCGAAAAATCTACCCAACTGTATGGCCAGGATGTCTGGCTGCCAGAAGAAACGCTGGACCTGATTCGTGATTACCGCGTTGCCATCAAAGGCCCGCTGACTACCCCGGTCGGTGGCGGTATTCGTTCCCTGAACGTGGCACTGCGTCAGCAGCTTGACCTGTACGTCTGTCTGCGCCCGGTGCGCTACTACGCAGGCACGCCAAGCCCGGTGAAACACCCTGAACTGACCAACATGGTTATCTTCCGTGAAAACTCCGAAGACATCTATGCGGGTATCGAGTGGAAAGCCGACAGCGCCGAAGCTGAAAAAGTGATCAAATTCCTGCGTGATGAGATGGGCGTGACGAAGATTCGTTTCCCTGAACATTGCGGTATCGGTATCAAGCCGTGCTCCGAAGAAGGCACTAAACGCCTGGTTCGTGCAGCCATCGAATACGCTATCACCAACGATCGTGATTCCGTGACCCTGGTTCACAAAGGCAACATCATGAAGTTCACCGAAGGCGCTTTCAAAGACTGGGGTTACCAGTTAGCGCGTGAAGAGTTCGGCGGTGAGCTGATCGACGGCGGCCCATGGGTGAAAATCAAAAACCCAAATACCGGCAAAGAGATCGTGGTCAAAGACGTGATCGCCGATGCGTTCCTGCAGCAGATCCTGCTGCGTCCAGCTGAATACGACGTGATCGCCTGTATGAACCTGAACGGTGACTACATCTCCGACGCCCTGGCAGCCCAGGTTGGCGGTATCGGTATCGCCCCAGGCGCAAACATCGGTGACGAGTGCGCACTGTTCGAAGCAACCCACGGTACAGCACCTAAGTATGCAGGCCAGGATAAAGTGAACCCAGGTTCCATCATCCTTTCCGCAGAAATGATGCTGCGTCATATGGAATGGTTCGAAGCCGCAGACCTGATCGTTAAAGGTATGGAAGGCGCGATCAACGCGAAAACCGTAACTTACGATTTCGAACGTCTGATGGAAGGCGCTAAGCTGCTGAAATGCTCAGAGTTTGGTGACGCGATTATCGCGAACATGTAATCCAGATTCTGGGTTAAAAGAAAGCGGGAGCCGATGGGCTCCCGTTTTTTTTCGAATTAACACGGTTACCAACATTCATTATCAAAAGAGATCATTTTTTTTCTTATAACGGCCAAGGCAGGGCGGGCAGCACCACTCCATGGTGCTGAGCGCAAAAACGCTTTCACGGGTGGACGAACGATCCGATGAGGGGCTGGTCTGTTATATGGAATCCAGCTTCATCATTCCCTCATGCAATGTAATCTGAGGGTTATAGCCCAGCTCCTTTCGGGCTTTGCTAATGTCGAGGGTCACTTCGACGGCAGAGGTGGCGTAGGTTTGCAGATTTAACGGGCTGGTAACACGGCCCCTGGTGAGGCGGAATAAGCCGTCCCCCAGATAGGCAAGTATCCTGACCAGACTGCGCGGAACGCGCTTATCCGGAGCCGTTATGCCCTGAGTGGCGAGCAGTTGGCTGACGAAATCACGAAAAGTATGAGGTTCACCGTCGGTGAGGAAATACACCTCTCCGCTTTTGCCGTATTCGGCTGTACGGCTGATGCCATCGCAGAGATTATCAATGTGGGTCGTTGAAGTCAGGTAGTTGCCGCCGTCAATCCAGGCAAATTTCCCGGAGGAAACCGCCGCGACAAGCTGTGGCAGGGCGGTAGTGTCGCCTTTTCCCCAGACAAATCGTGGGCGCACCACGCTGACGCAGAAATTTTCATTTGCCTGCGCAAAGGCTGCCTGCTCGGCGGCTGCTTTACTTCGGCTATACGCCCCAGCAAATTTTTGTGGCAGGGGATGTGTCTCAGAGGCCATTTGCAGCGGCGCACCTGTCAATAAAACCGACTCGGTACTGATGTGTACAGCTCGCGTAACGCCCGCCAGGCGTGCTGCCGTAAACAGCTTTTCGGTCCCTTCAACGTTGACCTGCCATTGTTCTGCCGATTCATATCCATGTGACGTATCGGCAGCCGCGTGAATGAGAAGGTCGCAACCCGTGAGGGCATCCACCAGGTCTGTTTCGCACAATGAACCGTAGACTGGCGCTCCATCCACGTGGCGAATGATTTCGGCTGCAGCCTTGCTTCTGGCTAGCGCCCGGACATCTGCCCCCGCTTCGCGATAATGGCGAATGATGTTTCTGCCGACAAAACCACTGCCGCCGGTGACGAATACTCGGCGTTGGGCCATGGCGGCCTTTAAATCGTGCGGATGTTTAGTCATCTGAAGTCTCCGGGTGTGGCGAAGAAGGTACATTTTGCTCCGCGAGCCAGCTGAGTTCCTCGAGGATTTGTGACCGTTCCACGTCGGTCCATTTATGGAAATCGAGAAAATCGAGAAACTTAAAACCTTCAAGCGCCAGATAGGCCAATAGTGCACCGCGAGGCTGGGCAGAGGTCGTAATGATGCGTTGAATAACGTCATCCTGATGCTGTTGCATGGTTTTTCGCAGTTCAGGATTCAGAATCAGCGCAGAACTGAGGTTTAACGCGACCGGGCGGAACTCCTCCGGTGGTGGCGTTTTAGCGACCTCAATACGGCCTTTTAGCGCTAAGCTGTCTACGTCCCCCAACTGCAACTCTGCGTCCTGATGAATGCTGTCATCACGCTTCATTGCGCGCGTCACCAGCGCCTCCAGCAGCGCCTGTTTGGTTTTATGCACGTACAGCACGCTGGCCTTGCTAATCCCTGCCTGATGCGCGACGGCGTCAATCGTCAGGTTAGCCACGCCGATTCGGGCCATTACCGCTTCCGCCGCATCGAGAATGCTGTCGGTGCTGATCTCTTTTCTGCGTCCCATCATTCACCTTATTTATTTAAACATCCGGTCGGATATTAATTGCATTACGTTTGCCGCGCAACAGATATCCTGAAGAGAACAGCAGGTTAGGGATCAGCAAAACATGAGAGTCTCAGGCGGTGAAAGCGATGCGGCGTCGTGCGCATATGTTTGATGCAGGAAGGTGATTAAGAGCATCCAGCCCTCTGTAAAAACGTGTTGCATTTTACTGATCAAAAACCCTGGTGAATCACTCCCGGCTAGCTACGCTTAAACAGGTAACCGATATCGGGAGGGGTTATGCTGACTCATTCTGAAGCCAAACGGTGGGCATCGATAATGCTGAAATCGGCATTATGCGATGGTATGAATACTGACGAGATTTCCCGACAGGTACACCTGGTCTGCGATCATCACGGGCGAGAGTGTCTTGAGGAGTTAATTGAGGAAATCTTAATTGAAGCAGGACGAATAGGGCCTAAGCACAGCAATGGCGAAATTCACCATCACTGAGCTTCAATATTCTGCTTATCGTATCATCCATCATGATGTCTCTTGCTGGATCCGGGAGCTTGCGCTCCCGGACAGCCCGTCTTAGTAAACCTCTTTCACTTTGAAAAGCGACACCGAGTGTGACAGCAAGTTTGCCTGTTCGTTGACCCCGACGCGGTGGTGGCCACTTCTTCCACTAACGCGGCGTTTTGCTGCGTGACGTGATCCATCTGGGTGATTGCGATGCGGATTTGCTCCACCCCACGGCTTTGCTCTTCCGACGCCAGCGCGATGTTTTCCATCATCACATTGACCTTACTGACGGCTCCGCTGATATCCAGCATGGTCTGGCTGGTTTTATTGGCCAGTTCAGCCCCTTCTTCAATATACAGGCGCGATTCGTTGATGAGCGTGGTGATCTCTTTTGCAGAGTCCGTACAGCGGCGGGCAAGGTTTCTGACTTCGCCTGCGACCACGGCAAAACCGCGCCCGGACTGGCCTGCACGCGCCGCTTCTACCGCGGCGTTCAGGGCCAGAATGTTGGTCTGGAAGGCAATGCTGTCGATAACGCTGATGATCTCAACCATCTTTTGAGCGCTCTGACTGATGGCGTCCATTTTTTTCATCATGCCCCGCATCTGCTCTTCGCCTTCGTTGGCAATTCCGGCGGCGTTTTGCACCATCTGTGCCGCCTCAAGGGCATTATCGGTATTCATTTTCACCGTGGAGGTGATCTGTTCCATGCTCGCCGCGGTTTCGACTACGGCTGCGGCCTGCTCTTCGGTACGACGAGAAAGATCGTTGTTGCCGGATGAAATCTCCTGCGTGCCAATATTGATGGACTCAACGCCCTGACGGATAGAGACCACCGTCGAGTTCAGTTCAGCCTGCATGGTTTGTAAGGAGGCGAACAGCAAGCCAATTTCATTATTGTTAGCGACGTGAATATCTCCGGTCAGATCGCCTTTACCGATAAATTCAAAATGCTCAGCCACTTCCTGCAGCGGCAGGATTAACATTTTCCGCATCCAGGCATTGATAACAAAGAACAACACGGCGGCAAGAATCAGCAAGGCGATCATCACGTACAGGGCAAATTGATAAGAACTGTTGCTGTAACTAATGACGCCATCCAGATTACGCTGCGTGGTATCAATATAAGAGTGATATTCATCATCCCAGGCCTGACGCACCTGCAGGGTCGTGTCGAGATATTTCGCGAGCGCCAGTTTCAGTTCCTGCGGATCATTAATATTAATCAGCAGGCCGGAGTTGTGAGCAATGACGGCTATTTGCTGGTCGTAACGGTCTTTCATCCTTGCACCCACTTCCGGATGAATGGTGGAAAGCCCCGGGATTTGCACAAACAGCTGGAATTGCTCAGCAGCGGTCTGCATCTCTTTGCGGATACTGGCCTGAATCGCCGGCTCATCAATATCGTCGCCGTGGGTTTTCGCTTGCGAGGCCGAGTCAATAATCACCCGCGCGCGCAATATGGCATTACGCACGTTGTTGAGCGCTTTTTGTTCTCCGGCGTTATAACTTAATGTCTGAATATCATTATTGCTGCGGTGGAGGAAATAGAGTCCCAACCCGCTGGAAAGAATGAGCATAAGCGTAAAAGTCGTCAGAACGATCAACAGCCCGACTCTGATTTTAATATTTTTCACAGTAAACCCCTTTATAACCTGTAACGAAATACCATCAATGTTGGAAGGGTTATCGGCAGGGGTAAAAGGGGCTTGATTGAGAGAAACATCAAAATCAGTCCAAAACCAAAATATGATGTTTACTGTTTTTTCTGAGGGGAAACGCGATATTTAAACTTGATGATCCGAATGCGTATCCCAGGTGAGCGGGGCAACGGCGCAAAAAAAAGCCCACTAAAAAGTGGGCAAGAAATACTGGAAGCAATGTGAGCAATGTCGTACTGAATACCTGAGTGATTTGCTCAACTATTCAGTGTTGAGAAAGATAATCTTTCTCAACTGAAGTTGCAACCCCATCTTTTGTGTGGTGCGTGATTTTTTTAAGTGCTGATAAAATGTGCAAACAGGCAGCGTGATCCCTATCACAAATATCATTTTGGTGATCCTGTGCTATCCTTTTCTGTGTCGTTGATTTAATGACAAAAAACCATACAGAGAGGAAAGCTATGGGAATTTTATCCTGGATTATCTTTGGGCTTATTGCGGGGATTCTGGCGAAGTGGATCATGCCGGGCAAAGATGGCGGTGGGTTCTTCGTGACAGTAATACTGGGGGTCGTGGGCGCCGTGGTCGGCGGCTGGATCAGCACCCTGTTCGGTTTTGGTAAAGTCGATGGCTTCAATATCGGCAGCTTTGCTGTTGCGGTAGTGGGTGCGCTGGTGGTTCTGTTTATCTACAGAAAAATCAAAAGCTAACAGCGTTCACCATCAAAAAAGGCTGCCAAAGGGCAGCCTTTTTAGTTTTCCGGGTTCACCACCAGCCAAGCTGGGTACCCGCCACCGCCACGACCGCGACGATCAACATAATGATGGTTGTCTTACGCATTTATGCCCCCGGCGCGGCGTAACCGCCGACAAAAAACCACGTTAAAAATACCACTGCCGTTATAAAAATAACGACCGGGAAAACAATTCCGATCCTCATCACATCACCTCTAAGGTTTCCTTGCCCGCAGAGTGTACGGGGTTACTCATCCGGGAGAAAGCGTGTTTTGCTTTTGCCTTTTTTATCCAGGTACATCGCCGTATCCGCCGCGCGCAACGCGCTGTCTGCATCGGTACTGGCAGGATCCACTGCCACCACGCCCAGGCTCGCGCCAGGGTAGACCAGGTGTACGTTTCCAAGCCAGTACTCTCCGGCAATCGACGCGCCAAGCTGCGTGCGCAGAATATTGATTTGCGCGTTATCGACCGCTTTTTCACCCTTACTCAGGCAGGCCACTAAAAACTCATCGCCGCCGAGCCGCCCGACGATGTCGTCTTCGGTTTGGCCGTCGATCAATCGTTTACCGACTTCAACCAAAAACTGATCGCCCGTTTCATGGCCGTAGCGATCGTTGATGAGCTTAAAATCATCAAGATCGATGTAGGCAATGATGGCATTGCGCTTGAGGTGGCGCGCCAGCGAGAACAGGGTATTAAGATTATCAAAAATCGCCCGGCGGTTGGGTAAACCGGTTAACGCATCCGTATAAGAATGCGCGATCAGCGCCGCGTTCGCCTCGCGCAGCTGGATTACCAGCGACTCTTTTTGAATGTACTGCGCAATCAGCCCGGCAAAAAGCTGCAGGACCTGCTCGGCCCGGTCGCTTAAGGTCTGTTTTTGCGTGCTGGCCGCACAAAGGGTGCCGTACAGCGAACCATCTGCCAGATGAATAGGAATACTCACGTAGGTCGTGATGCCCAGCGCTTTGGCGGCGTCGCAGTCGGCCCAGCGTTCCGCGACCTCATTACTGAAAAAAGAGTTGCTATCGATGGCGCGCTTACACAGCGTATCGCCCCAGGGCACGCTCAGCCCTTCTGGGATCTGCATCTGCTTACTGTTGCGGGCGTAAAGAATATGCTGCAAACGCGCATTGATATCGACTTTCGTCAGATAGGTCGACTCCATCTCGGTGACAATCTCCAGCATTTCCAGGAGCTGTCGAACTAGGCTTTCAAGGGATTGTTCTGTTGCAAGGGTTTCTGAAACACGGGCAAGAATAATATCCGACATGACGTGGGTAAACTCCCATGCAGAAGACGCCAGTATCTGCATGTTGTGCTGAATTTTTCGGCTGGGGCATAGTAAAACACGAATACAGGAAATTTTATATATTGTCGCGGTACGCATGGCAGGGCAGGCGAAAAAAAGCCCCGCACAGGCGTGCGGGGCAAAGACATCTTGATTACGGAATGATGTTCTCTGGTCATTGAGAACGCAGCCACTATAGGGTGAAAAAGTGCAGGTTTAATGGAGAAATCATGGAGAAAACGGCGAAGTCCCGGTACGCTTTAGACTTTGCAAACAGAAAGGACAACCCCATGCGATACCTGCTGCTGGCGATGGCTCTGCCATTGGCCGCCTGTTCGACCCCACCTGACGCGCCGAAACCTCCGCAAATCGGTATGGCTAATCCTGCTGCCGTGTACTGTGTGAAGAAGGGCGGAGAGCGCGTTCCGGTACAAAGTCCGCAGGGCGTGCGCACCGAGTGCAAACTGCCGGGCGGCGAAGTGATTGATGAGTGGGAGTTGTTCCGCCGCGATCACCCAACGCCTGCTGCGTGACAGGGCAGGAGCGACTGCGATACACTTCTCTTTAAGAATTATCTCAGTCCTTGTGGCTGATAACAGAGACCGCGAGAGAAGTATGTTTCAGTTAAAACCGGGCAGCCTGTGCATGGTCATCGGCGCCCGCACTGCCGCCGGGCGGCGCAATATCGGCAAATCCGTGGAGCTTTTTGCGCTCTGCAAGCCAGGCCTGCGTTTCCTGAACCCCGTTAACGGCGTGATGACCGAGCTGCCTGCCAGCGCCGATCGCGCCCTGTGGCTGGTGACCGGCGATGTTTATGCCGTAGATAATCAGCATGGTTTTGCCTTTGTGCGCCCGGAACATCTGCTGCCGCTGACGCCTGATGATGCGTCACACATCCTCGACGAATTAACCTTCAGCTAACTGGCGCAGCCAGTCGGCCAGGACCAGAGCGTGGTTCTGCCGGGTGTTCTTCGCGCCGTAGAGCAGCGTCAGAGTCTGGTTTTTCCCAAGGGCAGCCACGCGTTGCCCTTCGTCCTGATGCTGCGCCAGCTCCTGCAGATAGGCCTCGCGAAAAGCGGCGAAATCAATGGTTTCGCTGTGAAAGGCTTTGCGTAATTCGCCGGAGGGCGTCAGGGCTTTGCACCATTCATCAAAAGCCAGCGCCTCTTTCTTGATGCCGCGCGGCCAGAGCCGGTCGACCAGAATGCGATAGCCGTCGTTTTCGGCTGGTGCGTCATACACCCGTTTACACTGAATCATTGTCTCTCTCCTCAACCCAGGCGATCAGCTCAGCAAGCTGGTTATCGGAAAATACCTGAATACCGTGTTCACGTAACAACGCAGCGGCGACGCCCAACCCTGCGCGTTTTTGCCCGCGAAAGCTGCCGTCGTAAATCAGCTCGCTGCCGCAGGTAGGGCTGCCGTCGGTCAGCAGGGCGGCGCGGCAGTTCCCCTCCTGGGCTGCACGTAGCGCAAGCCAGGCGGCAAGCTGATAATGCGCAGTCACATCGCGACCGTCACTTTCCAGAATGCGCGCGCGGCCCGCCATCACCTCATTCCCGCCGCCTGCCACAATCTCTGCGGGTAAACGCGGGATCGACAATCCTGCTGCCAGCTCCGGGCAGTGCGTCACCAGTCGTTGTTCTTGCTGCCAGCGCCTGAGGGTGTCAGAAATAGCCGCTTTCTCGCTGCCGTTATAGCGAACCTTGTGGCCCATCAGACACGCGCTGACCAGAATTTTGGTTTTCATGAGGTTTCAGACTACCCGAAATAAGGGGGGATAATACGCTATCACTATACCACCTGAATTTTTGCCCCTCCAATTTAAGGTATTGTGAACCCTGCAAAAGATCGGTAGGCTGAGGTTCCTTATGTTATCTGATAATTCTTTGGCATATGGAACCTCTCATGGAACTCTCCCCGGTAAAAGACACACTTCGCATTGCACTTGTTGGTGACTACAACCCTGATGTCATTGCTCACCAGGCCATTCCGTTATCCATCGATGATGCGGCGGCCGTGCTGGATTTAACGGCGGATTACGACTGGATCGCCACCACCGAGCTGACCAGCCCGGAAGATTTAGTGGGCTACGACGCGATCTGGCTGGTACCGGCAAGTCCGTATAAAAATGTCGACGGGGCGTTTATTGCTGCGCGTTTTGCGCGTGAAAACAGTATTCCGTTTCTAGGAACCTGCGGCGGGTTCCAGCATGCGCTTATTGAATATGCGCGAAACGTGCTGGGCTGGAGCGATGCGGCGCATGCGGAAACCGATACCAACGGCAGAATGGTGATTGCGCCTCTGACCTGCTCGCTGGTGGAGAAAACCGATACCATCGAACTTCGTGCTAATACGATTATCGCCAAAGCCTATGGCCGGGAAGAGATCGAGGAAGGGTATCACTGCAACTATGGCGTCTCACCGGCGTTCGCAAAAGAGCTGGAAAGCGGCGATATGCGCGTAACGGGCTGGGATGAGCAAGGCGAGATCCGCGCGGTAGAACTGGTGACGCATCCGTTCTTCGTCGCCACGCTGTTCCAGCACGAGCGCGGTGCGCTGGCGGGGCGTCCTGTACCGCTGGTACAGGCCATGCTGCACGCCGCTCGTAGCTAAACGGGCAGGCCATTCGGCCTGCCGTGAAACTCAGTGGGGCGTGATCTCGCGGTCGCGCCCGGCAAGCACCCCGCAGACCGCCATCACCACGCCAGCCAGCGCACAGGCGATAAGCGGGATTCGCCAGTCACCGGCGGTGTCGTGAATTTTCCCCATCAGCGGTGGACCACAGGCCGCCAGCAGATACCCGACCGACTGCGCCATTCCGGAAAGTGCCGCCGCCTGGTGCGCCGAGCTGGCACGCAGTCCGATAAAGGTCAGGCCAAGAATCATCGTCGCGCCGGAACCAAATCCATAGACAATCGTCCAGAGCACGGCCTGATCCGGCACAAACCAGAACCCCGCGAGACTCACCGCGCACATCAGCGCCGATAACCCGGCGATACCGCGCTGGTCTTTCAGTTTATGCAGCAGCAGCGGTACGGCAAGCCCCGGCGCTGCGGTCGCCAGCTGCAGCAAACCGTGCATTGATCCGGCCTCGGTTTCGCTGTAGCCGTGGCTGAGCAGAATTGCCGGCAGCCAGCCGATAATCACATAGTAAATCAGCGAGTTAATGCCAAGAAACAGCGTCACCTGCCAGGCCAGGGCCGAGCGCCAGATCCCACGGTTGTGCAGCGCCCGCGCATTGCTCAAGGAAGCGGTATGTTTTTGTCGCCACTGGGGTAGCCACAGAAGTGTGGCTAACAGCGGGAACACCATCAGCATCAGCAGCGCGCCGTGCCAGCCCGCGCCGCTCAGGGCCAGCGGTACGATCATCGCTGAACCCAGCGCTGCCGCCGCGCCCATGGTCAGGGAGTAGGCACCGGTAAGCTTTGCCACCTGGCCTGGAAAATCACGCTTAATCAGGCCGGGGAGCAGAACGTTACCCAAGGCAATTCCGCAGCCGATCACCCCGGTGCCGATAAACAGCAGCGCAGCGGAGGGCAGCGAACGAAGGCCAATGCCCGCGCAGATGAGCAGCATGGCGAAAAACAGGCTGCGCTCCATGCCGATCTTCCGCGCCACACCGGCGGCGAGAGGGGAAATCAGCGCAAAGGCCAGCAGCGGCAGAGTGGTTAATAAGCCAGTCTGGGCAGTCGTCAGGCCGTAGTCGTGACGAATCATGTCCAGTAAAGGGGCCGCACCGGTAAAGGTGACGCGCAAAGTGGTGGCAATCATCAAAATACCGGCAATCAACAGCAGGCGATCTTTGCCGGAAGAGGGAATAGCAGTAGTCATGGTTTTCTCTGACAACGTAACGAGGGCACACAATACCCGTTTTCCACCCTGTTTAAATCAAGCTAAAATGACACTTTATCGCTAATATCGGACAACTTTATGCAAGGTCTCGGACTTGACGGCTACGATCCCGACAGCCAGCACGATGCGGCCGTGGCGTTTCGCATCCGCGTGGTGGAAGACGAACAGCGCATCCCGCGCCACCAGCACCGTAAAGGTCAGCTGATCCTTGCCCTGCGCGGGGCCATCACCTGCGAAGTGGAAAACGCCATGTGGATGGTGCCCCCGCAGTACGCGGTGTGGATCCCAGGCCAAATCCCTCACAGCAACAAAGCCACGCCCGGCGCCCAGCTCTGTTTTCTGTTTATTGAGCCGGGCGCGGTGACGCTTCCGGATCGCTGCTGTACGCTAAAAATCTCCCCGCTGGTGCGCGAGCTGATCCTGACGCTGGCGAGCAAAACCCGCGAGCAGCTGTTGCTCCCGTCCACCTCCCGGCTGGTTGATGTGCTGTTTGATGAAGTCCCGCAGCAGCCGCAGGAGCAGCTCCAGCTGCCGGTTTCACCGCACCCTAAAATTCGCATGATGAGCGAAACCATGGCTGAGCAACCCGCCGAGTGGCAGACGCTGGCCCAGTGGGCGAGCCACTTTGCCATGAGCGAGCGCAATCTGGCGCGGCTGGTGGTGAAGGAGACGGGCCTGAGCTTTCGCCGCTGGCGTCATCAGCTGCAGTTAATCGTCGCGCTACAGCTGTTGATCGGCGGCAAATCGGTCCAGCAGGCGGCACAGTCACTGGGATATGACTCCACCACCGCGTTTATTACGATGTTCAAAAAAGGGTTGGGGCAGACCCCCGCGCGCTATATCGCCAGCCTGTCTACGACTTCCCAATAAACAGGGATACCAGCCCGGCGGCGATCAGCGGGCCGACCGGCACGCCGCGGAACAGCGCCACGCCGAGCACCGTTCCGACCAGCAGACCGGCGACGAGAGAGGGTTGCGAACTCATCAGCGTTACCCCGCGCCCGCCGAGCCAGGAGACGAACACCCCCACGGCGATAGCCACCAGCGATTTCCAGTTCACAAAGGAGTGTAAAAGTGTCGAGGCCGGGAGCGTACCGCTGGCGATGGGAGCCATCACACCGATGGTCAGAATGATGATCCCGATGGTCAGGCCCTGTTTTTCTATCCACGGGAAAAAGGTGTTGAGCGGCGTTACGCGTACGATAATTAACACCAGGATTGAAATGGCCACCGTGGTGTTGTGGCTGACGAAGCCCAGCGCAGCCAGCGCCAGCAGGATCAGCAGGGTAGGGTCAAACATGAGGGATATCCTTGCCAGAAAAAAGTAAGCCTGCTTACTTTACCCGCAAAGGCGAGCGTAAACAGGCTTTTATCGACAAATCCCCCATTTTTGGGCAGCTGCCCGAGGCTAGCTCACTAACACCTTCACCAGCGGGCTACCGTCGCGAATAAACACCGGAATCGTCTCCAGCGCCGCGTCGACCGTCACGCGTTCGCCGCCGCGATATCGCTCACCGTTTAAAGCGATCCAGTGATTTCCAGCGGGAAGCCAGACGTCACGCTGACGCTGCCCGGCGTGCATCACAGGTGCAACCAGCAGATCTTCGCCGAATAGATACTGATCTTCCGTCTCCCAGCTCTGTTTTTCCTGCGGATAGTGCCAGAACAGGGGGCGCATCAGCGGGTCGCCGTGCTGATGGGCATTCTCATACAGAGCATCAATGTACGGGCGCAGTTTTTCACGCACTGACAGCCAGTGCTGCATGATAGCGAAGTTCGCTTCGCCGTAGCTCCACAGCTCGTTTGGCGAGCCGCTGTTGCACTGAGGAATGCCGTCGCGATAGCGCTCTGGCGGCTGGATTTGCGGCTCACGATAACCGTGCATGCGCAGTACCGGACAGAAGACCGCCCACTGGAACCAGCGAATCAGCAGCTCGTGGAATGCCGGATCGTTGACGTTTCCGCCCTGGAATCCGCCGATGTCCGTGGTCCACCACGGAATACCCGCCAGCCCCATATTCAGCCCGGCGGCCAGCTGGTTGCGAAACGCGTGGAAGGATGAATGCACATCGCCGGACCATGCCAGCACGCCGTAGCGCTGGCTGCCCGCCCAGGAACACCGCACCAGATTGACGATATCGCGCTCGCCGTTAGCGGTTAAGCCGTCGTAGAAGCCCTGCGCAAAATCGCGTGGATAGCGGTTGCCCACCTCCAGCACCGGGCCGGCGTGATAGCGGTAATTATCAAAATCGTAGGCGCGGTACTCCGGCTCGGCTTCATCCAGCCAGAACAGTTTGATGCCCAGATCGTAGTAGTTTTTCTTAACGGTCTCCCAGACAAATTCACGCGCCTGCGGATGGGTCGCGTCGAAAAAGGTGGTGTTGCCCATAAAGTCGAGATTCACCTGCACGCCGCGCTCGCTGCTGACCAGCCAGCCTTTGGCTTTCATCTGCGGGAACAGTGGGCTGCGCGCTTCAACGGTCGGCCAGACGGAGACCATCAGCTCGATGCCCATCTCAGTGAGTTCGTCCACCATCGCTTTGGGATCGGGCCAGTCGACCGGGTCGAAACACCAGGTGCCCTGATTCAGCCAGTGGAAGAAATCAATCACCATCACAGCGAGCGGCAGGTTGCGACGGCGATATTCGCGCGCCACTTCCAGTACCTCCTGCTGGGTGCGGTAGCGCAATTTGCACTGCCACAGGCCGCTGATAAAGGCCGGGGCAGGCGGCGGAGTGCCGGTGGCGGTGACATACTGGCGGGTGATCTCCGCAATGCTGTCGCCTGCGGTGATCCAGTAGTCCATCTCCCCCGTCACGCGGGCGCGCCATTCGGTCTGGTTTTTGGCGAAGCTGACTTCTCCAATCGCCGGATTATTCCACAGCACGCCGTAGCCCAGATTCGACTGCATAAAAGGCACGCTGGCCTGAGAGTTGCGCTGGGCCAGTTCGAGGGTACAGCCTTTAAGATCCAGCCAGGGCTGCTGATACTGACCCATACCGTAAATCCGCTCCTCAGGGCGCGATTCAAAGCGCACGGTGAGCTGATACTTGCCGCCCGCCAGCGGTTTGAATTCGCGACCGTCGAGTTTCAGGGCGCTGACATATTTATCCTGGCTCTTTTCGCTGGCACCGATCCCCACCGTTGAGCGCTGACGCCACATCTCCTCCAGCAGCAGCTCGCCGCGCTGGTTATAAAATGCCAGCTGGCCTTTCAGATTCAGGGTGGCGGTGATGTTGCCGTTGCGCAGCGTCAGGCTTTCGTTCTCCGCGGTGATCTCCGCGGTGCAGGGGGCCGCTGGCAGGAGTGCCTGTAACGCTTCGCTGAAGTCCGGTGAGCAGGTGGCTCTCACGCGCAGGCTGTTTTTACCCCACGGTTCGATGCGCAGGATCTGCCGCTCAAAGCGCCACTCGATACTGTTGGTATGTTGAATGAGTTCACTCATGGTTAATGCGTCCTTTTACGAAAGACTGTGTTTGGCAAGGTTGATGGATTGCATGGTGCGGTCGTCTAGCTTGTACCAGCGCAGGGTGGCAAATGCGCACAGGGAGAGAATGCCCGGCACCACGGTAAAGAGGGCGATGATGCAGTACATGGCGGTGGAGGTTTGCTCCGGCGCGTTAGCCACATAGCCGCTGAAGCCCAGCGTCCAGCCGACAATGGCACCGCTGATGGCCATTCCCAGTTTGAGCACGGCGAGGAAGGTCGAGAAGATCACGCCGTCCATGCGTTTGCCCTGTTTCCATTCGCCGTAATCGGCGACGTCAGCCATCATCACCCACATTAAGGTGGTGGTGGCCTGATAAAGGGTGGAGATAATGAAGGTGAGGGGCACCAGTACGACGACCATTTTCGGCGCAAAGAACAGGGCGATACTCAGCACGCCCGCCAGCACCGCGCAGTAGCCAAACATCTGTACTTTGCTGTAGTTGCGCGTCAGGCGTTTTGCCAGCGCGCTGCCCGCCGCTTTACCGAGAATATGCGCGCCGAGCATCCACATAAAATAGCTGGCGCTGCCGAGATAATAGGTGACGAAATACATCATCGCCCCTAGACGAATAACCCCAAAACCAATATTGGTTAATACCAGAACGGCAACCACGCGCCACTGATCGTTGCGCAATAAATCGCGTAATTCAGCCAGATAATTATTGTGCGTCGCGGGGGCGTTAATACGCTCGCGGGTATTAGCAAAACAGATCCAGAACATAATGACCGCAATCGTCGCCATTATTGCCATCGCCCAGCGATAGCCGAGTAATTTATCGTCGCCGCCGAGAAATTCAGCCAGGGGCATCATAAAGAAGGTGGATAACGCACCGCCGAGGGTGGCGAGGAAAAAGCGATACGATTGCAGGGAAATACGCGCTTCGTTATCCGGGGTAATCACCGCGCCCATCGAGCAATAGGGGATATTAATGGCGGTATACATCAGCATCATCACCGTGTAGCTGATGGTGGCAAAAATCATTTTGCCGTGCAGATCCAGCGACTCCGGGACGGCATAAGTGAGCAGACAGCTGGCACCAAACGGCAGGGCCAGCCACAGCATCCACGGGCGGAATTTACCCCAGCGGGTGCGGGTGCGATCGGCAATATAGCCCATCGCCGGATCGATAATCGCATCTGCCGTTCTTGCCAGCAGAAACATGGTTCCCACAAAGGCGGCGGGCAGACCGACGACGTCCGTATAATAAAAGGTCAGAAAGATAATAACGTTATCCAGCCCTATATGGCTCGCCATATCACCTAACCCATAACTGATTTTCTCTTTACGGGAAATTGTATTGCTCATGTTATTCACCTTGCCAGTGTAAGGTTTATTTGAGGGTGTTCTTGTATGCAGTGTTAAGCAGGCAGGTGGGGTTAACAATTACGAGATTTGGCAATGGACTTATGGAAATCCTTTTTCGTGATACCGGTAACAATTTATTGTGATGCGGGTTGTATTTATCGCGAGGGGATTATTTTCACCAGAATCGTTTCAGCTTAATCGTATTCATCGGGCTGACCTGAATCTGTCATATCATTGTCATCTGTGGGGATTAAAAAGGGACAAACGCAGCAAAAGGGGAATCAACATGAACGATCACATGTTTGTTGAAACGCTGATTATCTCGTCGTCGTTTTTTACCATTGCGATAATACTGGTGGCCTCAGTGATGTTTCTGGAAAAACGCGGCTGACAGAACTGCCAGCCGGGATGCTCAGACGCGGCGAAACGCCACCAGCTCAGGCTGGGCGATACGCAGGTAGTCATGGGTATTCATAATAACCGACTTTTCCAGCAGACCGGCGTTAAAGGCAATCTCATCGTAACGCTCGAACAGCAGGGGATCGGCAACCAGCGTCAGGTCCGGATGAAAGCTGAACGGGGGAATTGCCCCGAAGACACAGGCGGTTAAAACGTCCACTTCTGCCGGGCTTGCAAGCGAAGCTTTGCTCCCGCCAAAATGACTGGCTAATTGACTCAAATCGGCCTGCTGATCCGCCGCCAGAATCGCCAGCACATGTTTTTTCACCCCGTTACCCTTAACTTTACACACCAGCGCTTTCGCCCCCTGGCCCAGCGCCGTGCCGCGAATCTCGCTCACCGCTTCGCATTTTCCTACCGCCGCATGTTCCACCACGCGATATTGCGCGCCCTGGTCAGATAACAGTGCGATCAGCTGCTGGTGGGTGGCGGTGCCTTTTATCTCGTCTGACATGATCGTTATTTCCCTCGGGTTGTTAAGTCGTGCGACTACATTAGCACAGTGTATTTTAAGAGCATTAATTTCACGAAACCGATAATGCCCACGCGTGGGGCTATTTTTACGTCTGCTTGATATTTACCAGGGAAATGACAGATACGGACATTTAACAGGCTATGCATGAGTGGGAGGGCGGATAGGACGCTTATCTCGGGAATAATGGTGTGCATTATGCCGAGGGGTAAAACCCTCGACTGTATTAATGTGAGTCAGTAAATAAAACAGCCAGCATTTGGGCGCTGGCTGTTTGTTTATGCGTTACTGGTACTTTGCGTGTGGAACAATTCGCGGAAGACCGGATAAATATCATCCTGATCGCGGATATGCTGCATGGCAAAGTTATCGAACATCGCCTGCAGGTGTTCATATTCCCGCCAGAGCGTTTGATGTGCGCGACGGGTAATTTCGATGTAGCTGTAATACCGTACCACCGGCAAAATTTTCTTCGCCAGAATTTCGTGACAGAGCGGGGAGTCATCCGCCCAGTTATCTCCATCGGACGCCTGCGCGGCATAAATATTCCACTGCGCCGGGTCGTAGCGCTCTTTCACCACTTCATCCATCAGCTTCAGGGCGCTGGAGACAATGGTCCCGCCGGTTTCCTGAGAGTAGAAGAACTCGTGCTCATCCACCTCTTTGGCCTGCGTGTGGTGGCGAATATAGACGACATCCACGTTCTTATAGGTTCTACTCAGGAACAGGTAGAGCAGAATATAAAAGCGCTTCGCCATATCTTTGGTGGCTTGATCCATCGAGCCGGAGACGTCCATCAGGCAGAACATTACCGCCTGGCTGGAAGGTTCCGGACGTTTCTCGTAGTTCTTGTAACGCAAGTCAAAGGTGTCAATAAACGGCACACGCTCGATTTTTGCCCGTAGTTCGGCAATCTCTTTGCGCAGCCGTTCTTCCTCCAGCAGTTGCGCAGGCTCGCTGTTTTCGACGGTCTTAAGGCTGACCTCCAGCTCGCGCAGTTCACGACGTTTACCCGCCGTCATCGCGGTGCGTCGGGCCAGCGAGTTTTGCAGGGAACGCACTACGCTAATATTCGCTGGAACGCCGTTGGCGGTATAACCGGCGCGGTGGGTTTTGTACTCGTTAAGCTGACGGTGCTGATTTTTTTTCAGGTTTGGCAGCGCCAAATCCTCGAACAGCAGATCGAGATACTCATCTTTGGAAATCTGGAAGACGAACTCATCCTGGCCTTCACCGTCCTGACTTGCTTGCCCCTGACCGCTTCCTGAACCACCGCCGCCGCCCTGCGGGCGTTCAATGCGATCGTTCTGCACAAAATGGTCGTTACCTGGGTGTACGCGATGGCGCAAGCCGCCCCGTCCCTGATGGAACATCGGTTCGCTAATATCATCCGTCGGGATAGAGACGGACTCGCCGCTATCCACATCGGTCACCGAACGTTTGTTGATGGCCTCGGAGATCGACTGTTTAATTTGCGCTTTATAACGGCGCAAGAAGCGCTGGCGGTTCACCGTGCTCTTGTTTTTGCCGTTAAGACGCCGGTCAATAAACCAGGTCATATGCCCCCGTACTGCATTGCCAACTTTCGCACTCCCTGTTTGCCGGATGCGCTGCGCTTATTCGGCTAACGGAATGTTGTCGTTGTCGGCCCGATGGCGAGAAGCCACCGGGCACTTTTGTTAAGACGATTTACGTACGCGCAAATACCATTCGCACAGCAGACGAACCTGCTTGCGGGTATAGCCTTTCTCCATCATGCGATCGACAAAATCGTCGTGCTTTTTCTGCTCGTCGGTTGAGGTTTTGGCATTAAACGAAATGACCGGCAACAGCTCTTCGGTATTCGAGAACATTTTCTTCTCAATAACCGTGCGCAGTTTTTCGTAGCTGGTCCAGTTCGGGTTACGTCCGCTGTTATGCGCTCTGGCGCGCAGCACGAAGTTCACGATCTCGTTACGGAAGTCTTTCGGATTACTGATCCCGGCCGGCTTCTCAATTTTTTCCAGTTCCGCGTTCAGGGATTCACGGTCAAACAGCTGGCCGGTATCCGGGTCGCGGTATTCCTGATCCTGGATCCAGAAGTCCGCATAGGTGACATAACGGTCGAAAATGTTCTGCCCGTATTCGGAATAGGATTCCAGGTAGGCGGTCTGGATCTCTTTGCCGATAAACTCGGCGTATTTCGGAATCAGATAGCCTTTGAGGAACTCAAGATACCGTTCCGCCAGATCCTGCGGGAACTGCTCGCGCTCAATCTGCTGCTCCAGAACGTAGAACAGATGTACCGGGTTGGCCGCCACTTCGGCGTGGTCGAAGTTGAACACGCGGGAGAGGATTTTAAACGCGAAACGCGTGGACAAGCCGTTCATCCCTTCGTCGACACCGGCGTAATCGCGATATTCCTGATAGGACTTCGCTTTCGGATCGGTATCTTTCAGGCTTTCGCCATCGTAGACGCGCATCTTCGAATAGATGCTGGAGTTTTCTGGCTCTTTCAGACGCGAGAGAATCGAGAAGCGCGACAGCGTTTCCAGGGTTCCCGGCGCGCAAGGGGCATGCACCAGCTCACTGTTGTTAAGCAGTTTCTCGTAAATTTTGATCTCTTCGGAGATCCGCAGGCAATAAGGCACTTTGACGATGTACACACGGTCAAGGAACGCCTCGTTGTTTTTGTTATTACGGAAGGTGACCCACTCTGATTCGTTCGAGTGCGCCAGAATGATCCCGTTGAACGGCAGGGCGGAAATACCTTCCGTCCCGTTGTAGTTCCCTTCCTGGGTGGCGGTCAGCAGCGGATGCAGCACCTTGATGGGCGCTTTAAACATCTCGACGAACTCCATCACACCCTGGTTGGCACGGCACAGCGCGCCGGAATAGCCATAGGCATCCGGATCGTTTTGCGCGTGGTGTTCCAGTTTACGGATATCGACTTTACCGACCAGCGCGGAGATATCCTGATTGTTCTCATCGCCCGGCTCGGTCTTGGCAATCGCAATCTGCTGCAGAATGGATGGCCAGACTTTTACCACGCGGAATTTGGTGATGTCGCCGCCAAACTCATGCAGGCGCTTCGCCGCCCACGGCGACATGATCGTGCCGAGATAGCGGTTCGGGATGCCAAACTCTTTGTCCAGAATTTGGGCATCTTCCTGCGGATTGAACAGGCACAGCGGATGATCGTTAACCGGGCTGCGTTCTCCGTTGGCGCTAAGAACATAGATCGGCACGCGCTGCATCAGTGATTTCAGGCGCTCTGCCAGGGACGATTTACCGCCACCGACCGGGCCTAATAAGTAAAGGATCTGTTTCTTCTCTTCCAGACCCTGAGCCGCGTGTTTCAGGTACGAAACAATCTGCTCGATGGCGTCTTCCATGCCATAAAATTCTTCAAAAGCGGGGTATCGTGCAACCACACGATTCGAAAAGAGACGGGAGAGCCGTGGTTCGAGGGCAGTGTCGACCATGTTTGGCTCACCGATAGCCATCAATAGCCGTTCTGCCGCATTGGCATAGGCACTGCGATCTTGCTTACAGACAGCAAGAAACTCCTGCAGTGTGAACTCTTCGTCCTTGGCAGCTTCATAGCGCTGGCGATAGTGATCGAATATATTCATGGCATGCCGTCCTTTCGTTTTTTAGCACAGGAAAAGAGCCGTTCGTATGAATAGTGGAGGCTCCTGGAAGCGTCTTCACCCCCGCACCTCAGTACCAGAGCAGCAACCCGTGTGCCAGGTCTTGCGCTCTCAACCGCCGGGCGTACAGCAATTCATCTTCCTAAAATTAAGCGTAGATGGCATTTGCAAAACTTGCATGCCTCCAGAATCTAATTTCAATGACATATCAATAACTCATCCAAAAAATCTGCGGCGAGATTCAGGATAAAACGTCGACTTTCACTGCCTCGTCACATAAATGAAAGCCTCGCGTCATCTTAAATGATGAAAATAATCGGTTAATTAAACTCATTAGCGGGCAAAAAATTTTGGGATGTGTGGGCAGGGCGGTTACACTTCACTCGCTGATTATTTGACTACAGGAAAGAATGGATTGTGACCAAACTCAAACTTCTGGCATTGGGCGTACTTGTCGCCACGTCCGTTAGCACCGCTCACGCGGCCGATCAGTGGTCCGTTGGCGCAGGCGTCGGCGTTATCAACAGCCCGTATAAACAGTACGATCGCGACGTTTATCCGGTGCCAGTGATCACTTATGAAGGCGATAATTTCTGGTTCCGCGGCCTGGGTGGCGGTTACTACCTGTGGAATGACAACACAGATAAGCTCTCCATCATGGCGTACTACAACCCGATGCACTTCAAGCCGGGTGACAGTGACAGCCATGCGCTGCGTCAGCTCGATAAACGCAGAAGCACCGTAATGGCGGGGCTTTCCTATGTTCACAATACCCAGTATGGCTTCCTGCGCACTGCGCTTGCGGGCGATACGCTGGACAACAGCAACGGGTTTATCTGGGATCTGGCCTGGTTGTACCGCTACACCAACGGCGGCATCACGCTGACGCCGGGTATCGGTGTGGAGTACAGCAGCGAAAACTACAACGACTACTATTATGGGGTGTCCCATAAAGAGTCTAAACGTAGTGGCCTGAACAGCTATGACGCGGATGACGGCTGGAACCCGTACCTGGAACTGACCGCAAGCTACAAGTTTGCCAGCGACTGGAACCTGTACGCCTCTACCCGTTACACCCGTCTTAGCGATGAAGTGAAAGACAGCCCGATGGTTGATAAGTCCTGGGCCGGTCTGTTCTCTGCGGGCGTGACCTACAGCTTCTGATTGTGCACTTTTACGGTGCATTCTGTGCATGACAACGGGGCGCTTGCGCCCCGTTTGCTTTATGGTGGTGCGGAGAAAAACAGGAGAGAAAAATGTCAGATAAAACCGTGACTTTTGCTGACCGTTTTACCTTGCCGGCGATGGGGCAGGGAACCTGGTATATGGGTGAAAACGCCGGTCAGCGGCAAAACGAAGTGGCTGCACTGCGAGCGGGCATCGATATGGGGCTGACGCTCATCGACACCGCCGAAATGTATGCAGATGGCCGAGCCGAGGAGGTGGTGGGCGAGGCGATCAAAGGCCAGCGCGATCGCGTCTTTCTGGTCTCCAAGATTTATCCGTGGAATGCGGGCGGGAAAAAGGGGATAGCGTCCTGCGAGGCCAGCCTTCGTCGTCTCGGCACCGACTACATCGACCTTTACCTACTGCACTGGCGCGGAAACTACGGTCTGGATGAGACCGTTGAGCTGATGCAGACATTGCAACAGCAGGGCAAAATTGGCCGCTGGGGTGTGTCTAATTTCGACCATGACGATATGCAGGAGCTGTGGGGCGTCGAGGGCGGTGCGGAGTGTGCCACCAATCAGGTGCTTTATCATCTGGCCTCGCGTGGCATTGAATACGCTCTGCTTCCCTGGTGTCAGCAGCAGTCGATGCCGGTGATGGCCTATTGCCCGCTGGCGCAAGCCGGACGGTTACGCTCTGGCCTGCTCAATCATCCCGCCGTGAATGACATCGCGCAACATCATCACGCCAGCGCCGCACAGGTGCTTCTTGCGTGGGTAATTAGCCATCAGGGTGTTATCGCCATTCCAAAAGCGGCGTCGATTGAACATGTGAAAGAGAATGCAGGCGCGTTGGCGTTAACGCTTTCGGCTGAAGAACTTGCGCGGCTGGATGCGGCGTTTCCGGCGCCGGGACGTAAAACAGCACTGGAGGTGGTGTAACGAAATTTCCCCTCTCTGGGCAGAGAGGGGATACGGGATTAGCGTTTAACGATTTTGATGGTCTGACCCAGGCGGGATGGTTTATCCGCGCTGGTTTTCTGCGGTGCGGTGACGCACGCGGTTTCGACGCAGACAAAGGTTTTATACCCGTCGTCCGGTACATCAGCCATGCTCACAGAGAGCGCCGGGCCTGGGTTCCAGCCCACCACATTGCTGTGATGGTGGTGAACCACTTCAATACCACGGTTGAGCGCCGCATCGTGGATCACGCTGCAGGCTTCCGGGTTCAGATAGACGCGGTCGGTACGATCCGGGAAGGTCTGCACGCCGTCGCTCAGTTTACCTTCTTTCGCGTTATCCACTTTATCGATAAAGCGATCGCCAAAGCCGCTCACTTTTACATCCGCAATGTCACCGACGTTGAAATAGGTGTGCAGGGCAGAGGTGGTTTCAAACTCACCGTGCGCTTCCAGCTCAATTTCACAGGTTTGACCCAGTTTGAAGCGGGCATACAGCGTGAAGTCATGCGGCCACAGCGCGCGGGTTTCGTCATTGCTTTGC
The DNA here is from genome assembly GCF_003051885.1 of Lelliottia sp. WB101. Lineage (NCBI taxonomy): Bacteria > Pseudomonadati > Pseudomonadota > Gammaproteobacteria > Enterobacterales > Enterobacteriaceae > Lelliottia > Lelliottia sp. WB101. Next base: position 3,721,200 of record NZ_CP028520.1, on the reverse strand, counting down.
AGTTCGAAGGTCAGCACGGCGCCGTTATCATCTTCGTTGTGCGCTTTCAGCGTCCACTGTTGGTTACGGGCAAAACCGTGCGCTGGCAGGCCCGCTTCAGCGGCAGGGCCAAACCACGGCCAGCAGATAGGAACGCCACCGCGAATCGCCGCCCCTTTTTTGAAAGAGGTCGCTGCGCTCAGCCACAGGCCTTCTTCTTCGCCTTCTGGTTTCCAGGAGAGCAGGTGGGCGCCATTGAGGGCCACAGAGGCTTTCACGCGCGGGTGATCGACGACAATAATATCCGCGCCATCAATCTGGCGGCGGGAGAGTACAGGGGTAAGTTGATCGACTACTGGAAGTGCAAAAATTTTGTGAATCATTACGCAATCCTCTGTCTTTAAGCATAAAAAAAGGCGACCGAGGTGGCCTCTTATTATTCAATTAATTCAGTAAGTTACTGATATATCGTTAGGTTTTCTACATCATTCTACATCATCTAACATCATCTAACATCAGGGTTTTGGGCAATTTGTGGACACTCCTGAGAGTGCCCAAGCTCACCTATTCTTTAATCGGATTGAACCTGACGGCATCCTGCAGAAAATCAGGAGCCAAGTGTGCGTAGACCATTGTTTGTTGAATCTTTGCATGTCCGAGAATTTTCTGCAGGACTAGAATATTGCCTCCGTTCATCACAAAGTGAGATGCGAACGTATGGCGCAAAGCATGAACCGCCTGGCCTTTTGGTAGGTCAGCTGCAACTTTTTTGAGCGCAGCTCGCACTAGGTCATAATTGATTGCTGAAAAGATTAACCCTCGACCTCGAGCTTTTAGTTTCGCCTCTAGATTTACGCTGATGGGGACGGTGCGATCCTTACCGTTTTTAGTGTCTGTAAAAGTAACTCGGCCATGAGCTACACGGGTACTGGAAAGACGCTTCACTTCGCCCCAGCGGGCACCTGTTGATAGCGATAATTCAGCTGCTAGCCGCTCGTCTTCCGGCAGTTCCTCCAGGAGGGCATCTATCTCATTTAGCGACAAAAACCCCATTTCAGCCGTGGCCACCTTAAGTTTTTTTGTTCCAGAGAAAGGGTTATCGCCGTGATAATTACCCATCTCAATCAGGGAGGCGAATACCGCCGAAATGGCAGTAATATCTCTGTTAATCGTATTTGCCGTGACACCCGATTCAAATCGCCTAGCGCGATAGTCAGCAATCATTTTTTTGTTTATCTGATCCGCTCGAGGATAACCAAGTCGCTTATCAACGGCTTTAACCTTGTTATGCGTGCTCGCCGACGACTTCATCATCTGGCCTTTTAACTGGTACCAGAGTGCTATTAGCTCAGAGAGGCTGCGTCTGTCAGCGACCGGTCGCCGCTCCCACTCTTTATTGTGATAATGAGCTATTGCCCATCTTTCGTACTGCTGCGCTTCTGACTTAATTTTAAAGCGCTTTCTTATTCTCCCACCTTCGCGACCTTGTGGGCGCAAATCAACAAGGTATCTCCCGTCGGGAAGTTTAGATATGGTCATCTGGCAAGCCCCAAAAGTTAGTTAAGTTATTTATTCTGCAAAAGCAGCATTAAAATTCTCATTCCATCCATTTACTAACTGATTGTTTTGCATGGGTGTTTCATCCTCTAATAAGTCCATTTTGTAGAAGCAAATACCGCCAGTAGACCAAAAGTTCTTAATTTTCAAAGCGACTAGCCAGCCTTTTGGCCGTTTTGGCGGTTGGATATGTTCTTTTGCCCATCAGGGGAGAGAGCCGGACTAATCTGTCCGGCAGCCTCATTGGTTTCATCACTCATCAACCACATTGTGTATTTTTTGTACTCAGGGTGGGTGGTGACTTTAAGTAAAGTCCTGCTTCCAGGGTCTTTAACCCCTGTTTCATATTTTTTGATTGTACTTATCGAAATCCCTGTTATTTCAGAAAATTTTGACTGACTCAAACCTTCGGCCTCTCGGATAGCCTTCATTTTTTCAGCAAGTTCACTTGACATGGTTCACCTTGTTGTTCCAAACTCTCGTCACTGGTTCAACAAGTTGCACCAGATGACATCAACAAACACCCAAACTGCATCATGGTGCATCAGGGTGCATCAATTCGAGAGGATATCACCGATGCCTAATAAGTTGAAAAATTCGGTCAATGAGATGCCGGATATCGCTGATTTACCCAGAGATTATCCATTCGGTAATCGGGTATCAGAGTCGTTAGCTGAGCATGCAAAACGAATCGGTATATCGAGAGGGGCAATGCGGAATCGGGCTGATAGGGGAACAGTCCCAATCATCCAGTCAGGGCCGAAGAAAAAGCGTGAAGTAAATCTCTATGCAATTTACATGGACGCCCACCAAAAGGGAGTGCGTTACACCCTTGCTGCCAATAAGGAAGAGAGATGAGACAGCTAATTAATACGCACCCCAATCACTGGGTGTACGGTGATTTCACTATCCGAAAGGTGACCCGAGATAACCGAGTGACAACCCTGGATAAGTACGAAGTTCATGAAGCGGAAAGTGGTGGTCATTGCGGCAGCTATTTCGCACTGGCTGAAGCAGTAAACCACATCGACAAGCTGTATCTGAGCAAAGAGACATACAGCGCAAATACATGGCTCGCCAATAGACCCCTGCTTATGGCTGCTAACGCAGTGCTCTGCATGTACCAGATGCGCCAGGAGCTATCAAGTGAGAGCGTCCCACCTCACACCCCGGCGGAAATTGAATGGGCGTGTGACCAGTTATTTAAGCTTGCTGACGTCGCTGCATATGCGGGAAGCGATGAAACGACCGTCATCCGCTCTGCAGCTGAGCACTGGAAGAAGACCGGCAATAAACCCGGTGTATTCGTTGAATAAAAAAGACCGACTTAGCCGGTCTTTGAAATGATTTACAGATACCTTGAAGAGGGCGCGAGAATGTTAATCGCAACGTTCGCCACACAGCCAGATAAAGAATCGACCAAGCAGATTGGTTGCATCTCTGCCTTCCGAGTCCAGAGAGATAGCCGCAGCGTTCCAGGCGGGAGCCTTGAGGCTGGCCGGAGCATCGCTGTCGCTTTTCTCGATGATCTTGATTTTTTTTCTGACGGTGTCGGTATCAATAGCCTCGGCGATGTAATCATCAAGAAGCTCGCTGTAATGCCTCGCTTGTTGCTTGGCAGCTCCGGCGACCTCTCCAGGCTTAATCACGAACTGCAGACCAGCAATGACGGCTACGAGAACACCGTAAACAAACGACGGGCCTCGATCCGTAACGACGGCGCTACCCAGCACGAACTGAATAAAAAGAAGAAACTTATCAAACCGGCGCAAGAGCACCGACGTGAAATATTCAAGATGGTAGCTGTAGGCGAGTCGAAACTTAATATCAAAGCTCGTTTGTTCGGTCATTCTCTACTTCCTTTTTATTTGCCGTCTTTTGGCGGTGCCGGCGGAGCTGGTTTATTGGGGCGGTGAGCGCCAACGCTTCTTGACATAAAAAAATCCTTTTGTGGGTTGATAGTTATGCCGCTTGCATCTTGGTCGGATGGCGGCATAACGAATTTACCACAAAGCCATGCGCCGGGCATGGTTAATTCCCGGCACTAACTTACACAACTAAATAAGGATGTGAAAATGGGTATTAAGATTGTAGACAGTTGCATCATTGCTATTGCGGATGTGATTTTCGAAGAGTGCGGAAAAATCCCTGCGCATGTAACACCGGCGGAATGTAAGAATAAACGCAACTTAAGAAAGCAATTATATCGACTGGCAGAGATGGCTAGCCTAGTTGGCTGTTCTGAGGAATGCTCGTTCTGGCTCGGAAAGCGCATTACAGCATGGTTGGCGACGGGGGATATTTCCGAGGGTTTAACAAAGCGCTTTGCTTTCGCTGATTTTGCGCAAGAGCCAGGGTTGGAATATTTTGATTCATCTAATGTAGAGGTTGAAAGTGAAGTCGAAGCTACTCTTTTTCGTCGCCGTTATTATTACCAGGACGCTGAAGTAGCCTCTATTATTTACTCTATTGAATCTGATTATCATTCTGAGTTAATTGCCGCAGCCCTTGAAAAAATTCCCGCAGGAGAAAGTAAGGCGTTTGAATCACGAATCGAGGAAGAAAAAGCTATCTCCTTCAATGACCTTTATCAGGAATTTTCCCGCCAACTGAGGGAGAAACAAACAGGCAAGGTCGACTGGTCAGCAATCGATTTTGCTGTGAGTGTATTATTTGATGATTCTGAAAATATGCACGAGCGCTCCCTTGACAGAAAATTACCCATCAAAGAAGCGCTTGCTAAGCACGTCGCATACAGAATTAAGACACTTGTTTTAACCCGCGACCAAATTTAGTGATATCGCTGGCTCGCTTATTTGTAGTCATTTCTTTTGTGTGTTGATAGTTATGCCGCTCGCATCTTGCTACGGATGGCGGCATAGCGAACTTACCACAAAGACCATGCGCCGGGCATGGTTAAAACCCGGCACGCATTCACAGCATTAACAGCGGTTTAAGTTAGGGTTAGGTTGACGAGGAGCACCAAATGAAAGAGGTCTACGCTCGACAGGTTAATAACCTGCTCGAAGAGTTTCATTTTAATGTCGAGTTTGAAGGTAATAGCCGCGCACTCTCTTTCACGGTTCTACAGAACGGTATGCAGCATATATACGGCGCTGCGTTTTGTTCTGGTGATACCGAGTCAACACAGCAAATTAAACCTCTGCTGATGCAGGTAATTGACGGCGAAGTACCTCAACCATTTGATTTGGAGACCATGCAATGACATTTGCAATTATTGCCTCTGCCATTTTTTCATTATTTGTCGGGCTTCTGCCCGTCCTGCTTTGCATACGACGCTTGGAGTACAGCGAAAAATACTGGAGCTCAATTAAGGTTTGTCTTGCTTCTGCATCCTGGTGGGTTTCACTCATTACCATTTTTTGTTTGTGTGTATGCGCTTCTTTTTTTAGCGCAATGCATTTCTGGAAAACAATTCTTTAAGGTGGGTTTATGGCTAATGTAAAACGCTACAAAGTTGAATGGAATGATATTGCAGAGGCAGTGTTTGATATCGACCACGATATAATGACGGATGAAAAACTCAGAGAATTAAATGAGTTTTGGTCGAGCCCAAAATGGCGTGAGCAACATAAAGGCAGTCTGGTTAATGCAGTTCTGTGCATGTTGGGGCGCTGGTAATTCGGGAGCAATTTGAGCACGACTATTTTATTGAGGATTTAATTAAACAATTCGACTGGGACTCAGGGAAGGGAATGGAGGGTTGGCCTCCAATGGATGGCTCGCATGGGATCACAATCGTCGATTTTACTGATATCGAATACAGCTGGTACGAAATGGACGCGATGGAGATTCCGCATCCGGATAGCCCGGCAGACAAGGCCGGTAAGTGAGGACGGCAAAGCGATGGCGGCAACCCCCCCCACGCTCTCAGGGTGCCGGGCTCCGGCCCGGGTCTGGAAGCGCGCCAGTATTGAATTGAGCGCGTTTATGCGGGGGAGAAAAAACTACTCCCGCATAAAGCCAAAGCATTATCTCGTTATCCGCTTGGGCATACGCTGGCGGGTACTAAGCAAAGACAACGGCGTCCACTGGCAATTGATGACGCATGAGACGTATAACAAGGAGTCAAGAATATGACCGGAAACCCACTCACACCAATGGATCAGCAAGTTCGCGCTGAGGCTGTGCGGCGTCTGGTGCAGGATTTTGGCTTCAAAGAGCGCGAGAAGTATTTGCAGCAGGGCGTTTGCCCTGCATGCAACAAAAAAGAGATGTATGTCAGTATCGAACACCCTTACCTCCTCAAATGCGGTCGCGAGAATAAGTGCGGCCACGAAATTACGATCCGTAGCCTTTACCCGGATCTCTTTGAGAACTGGTCACGCCGTTTTAAGTCCACGCCTGAAAACCCACATGCTGCAGCAGATGCGTACCTGAGAGATGGGAGAGGGCTGGATATCACCCGTTTTAAAGGCAGCTATAAACAGGCTCATTTTGTAGATTCAGAAACCGGCATGGGCAGTGCCACCGTCAGGTTCACGCTGGCCAATGGCAAGCACTGGGAGCGCATCATTGATGAGCCGGAACGCTTTGGTCAGAAAGCAAATTTCATCGGGCCATACGCCGGCTACTGGTGGGAGCCGCCGGCAGCGGACCTTGTCAACGCGAACAATATTTTTATCACTGAAGGCATATTTGACGCCATGAGCTGGACTCAGGCCGGAAACTGCGCGGTCGCAACCCTAAGCTGTAAAAATTACCCCTCCATGCTTCTGGCCAAGCTGGCCGAGGCAATACCGGACATCAGTAAGCGGCCCCGGCTAATCTGGGCGTTTGATGATGATCGCGCTGGCCGTAGCAGCATCATCAAGTTCGCCAGCAGGGCCGCCGAAGAAGGCTGGAAAGTCAGCGCGGCTCTGCCTTCAGAAAATGGCGGCGTCCGTGACTGGAACGACCTTCTGCAGATGGGCAGACTCACGCCAGATAACATCATTAAATATCGCTATTACGGCAAGCTATTGCTCGCTGAATCCCCAAGCGCCAAGGCACTTCTGATGTACCAGCAAACCGAAGCTCACGCCTTTCCGTTTGAGTTCGACAATCGTACATACTGGTTCAAGCTGGATTTCAATAAATACATGGCAGCTTTTGAGCGCATACGTGATTTTGACCAGGAGTCATTCAGTGATGATGATGCGAAAAAACGCGCCCTGAAAGAGACGGGCGCCATTGAGCAAATCGCCAACTGCACACTGCGCCCGTTATACTTCCAGCGCTCCATTCCTACTGATGAATCCTGGTATTACATCAAAATAAACCTAACTCACTCACCATCCGTAAAAGGCACATTCACATCAACGCACGTCGCCTCTGCATCGAGCATTAAAGACCGGCTCCTGCACCTGGCAAAGGGCGCATCATTTTCTGGTGACACCAAGCAACTGGATCGCCTTATGCGCTCCCTGGAAACCATAAAAGAGGTAGAGACGCAGAGCTTCATTGGATACAACCGCGACTTTTCTGCCTGGGTAATGAATAGCGTTGCTGTGAGCAATGGCAAGGTCTTCAAGCTGAACGATGAGGATTACTTTGAGATCCACCGGCGCAACGTTAAAAGCCTGAGCCTTTCACCCCAGCTTTCAATAAATACCGAGCTCACAGAGTTTCAGCTTGATTGGCTGGATGACATTTGGACGGCGTTTGGCGTTAAAGGTTATGCCGCGCTGGCGTTCTGGTTCGGTTCATTATTTGCAGAGCAAATCCGCGATACCCACAAATCCTTCCCATTCCTGGAGATATCCGGCGAGCCCAACACCGGCAAAAGTACCCTCATTGAATTTCTGTGGAAACTGTGTGGCCGTGAAAATTATGAGGGGTTCGATCCCAGCAAATCTTCACCTGCAGCGCGAGGGAGAAACTTTGCCCAGGTCAGTAATTTGCCGGTCATTTTGATGGAAGGGGATCGCAATGGCACAGATAAGCCATCAAAGCTCAGAGCATTCGACTTTGATGAGCTTAAGTCACTTTATAACGGACGTGCATCACGCGCCCTGGGTATAAAAAATTCCGGTAACGAAACGCACGAACCGCCATTCCGGGGCTCGATTGTGATTGCACAAAACGCCGAGGTGGATGGTTCAGAGGCGCTCTTATCACGCATCATTCATATGTTCACCGATACATCAACCCACACCCATCTCACCCAGCGCGCAGCTGAGCGCCTTGAACAAACCCCCATAAAAAGCGTGTCGGGGTTCCTTTTGCTATCAGCCCAAAAAGAGGCAGAGGTACTGCAGGAATATCAACGCCACTACCAGATTGCTATGGATGAGATGGCTGGCCGGACCGACATCAAGCACAGGCGCATTATCAAAACCCACTCTCAACTCATCGGTATGCTGTGCGCCCTGGCGCTTGTGGTGCCGGTACACACTGACCGCCTGACAGCGACCAGAAATTATATTTTCTCGATAGCCGCCGAGCGCCAGAGCACCCTCAACCTCGACCACCCGATGGTGCAGGAATTTTGGGATCTGTTTGATTACCTGGATTCTCAGGAGCAGTTCGGCATCAACCACTCTGCGGAGCCCGGAGAAATTGCCGTCAATTTTAACCACCTTGAAGAGATAGCGAGCCATTACCGGCAGCGCATGCCCTTCTCGTTATCAGAAATCAAGAAATTACTAAAAGGTAGCCGCACCAGAGAATTTGTTAAGGCCGGACCGGTGAGGAGCATTGTGAGTAAGCAATACAACGCTGGAAAAGTTGCGGTACAGAGCAAGCCAGAAATTTACCACTGCTGGATTTTTAGACGCAAAACAATTGAGAGGAAGGCCTGAAAATGATGAGTAAACAAAAATCATTCCAAAAACTTTATGAAGCCGCAGCGAAGGCCACACCCGGCGAGTGGGTTGCTGAAAACGGCGCGATCTTTTCTGCCAGCGAAGGCACGGCGAACTATATGCTGGCCGAAATTTGTGGGGGCAGCGAGTTGACAGCCGAGCAAGACTGGCTAAACGCTGAGTTTATCGCCGCCGCTAATCCCCCCGTTGTTCTTGCGTTGCTGGGCGCACTGGAAGCCGCCGAGAAGCAGATTACCGAGTTGACGCTGGCTAACGCACTGAATGAAACAACGATAGCCATGCAGAAAGAGATTAAATAATCATCTGGACGGGGTGCGATACAGCACCCCTTTTTTTATAGGAGGGAGATTTGTCTAAACCAATTATTCCGTGGATGGGCGGTAAAAGCCGGCTGGCAAAAGCCATTTTGCCGGCATTCCCGGAGCACACTTGTTATGTCGAGCCGTTCTGTGGTGGAGCGGCTTTATTCTTTCGCAAGGAGCCCTCAAAAGTTGAGGTGCTAAACGATATCAATGGGGAGCTGGTGAACCTTTACAGGGTAGTTAAGCATCACCTTGAGGAGTTTGTCAGGCAGTTTAAATGGGCGCTCACCAGCCGGCAGATTTTTGAATGGAATAAGGCCACTGACCCCGAAACGTTAACCGACATCCAGCGAGCCGCGCGTTTTTATTACCAGCAGCGCCTCGAGTTCGGGGCGAAGGTCGGCGGTAATACGTTTGGCACGTCTGCCACTAAGTTCCACGGACTAAACCTGCTCAGGCTTGAAGAGACGCTATCAGAGGCCCACCTGCGCCTCTCTGATGCCGTCATTGAACATCTGGCATGGGATATCTGCCTGAAGCGTTACGACAGGCCAGAGACGTTGTTTTATCTCGATCCACCTTATTACGGCACAGCTGGCTATGGTGTTGATTTCCCACTGGGGGAGTACAGCAAAATGGCGACGCTCGCGAAGGAAGCAAAAGGGAAGGTGATTATCTCATTGGGGGATTCTGAGCTGATGCGCGAGACGTTCTCCGGGCTGCACATTACTGCGCTGAGTGCGGGGTACTCGCTCGGGAGTAATAAACAAAAAGCCAGGGAATTGCTGGTCAGTAATTTTGAAATTGAGTAATAAAAAGCCCCGCATCATGCGGGGCTTAGTTTATCCGGCTTGCAAAAAGTCGATGGCCATCTGCCTTTCTTCCTGGCTTAACCGTGAAAGCAGCTCTTTCACGATGTCATTTTTTTCGAGGCCGCTGCGGGTGACATCGTGATGATGATTCAGCGACCACACTGATGTCCGGCTGCATTCGACGTTTGTGCAGCTGTAATAGCAATCAGCGTAAACACCAGCTTTCTGCCAGTTCGTTTTGCGGTTGATCATGCGAGCGCCGCACACATCGCAGATAACTTTTATTGTTGCCAATTTCCAGCCCTCACATGCACACATCTGGCAGGATTTTAGCACTTTTCGCCGCCTTTTACTCATAATGCACCCGCTTCTCCGGGCTCAATTACCACCTCATTACGTGGTTTTTCCGTTCTGGGGAGTGCCGCAGCGTCCAGACCAGCAAAGCGAAGATGCAGCCATTCAGGCAGCTCAGGGTCCTGATTGACCGCGCTGGCAAACATTCGCTGGATGGGCAGCACTTCATCTTTGCGATACGTCTCACGCGCTGTCTCCGGGTTAGGGAAGCCGGCAGAGTTCTCCGGGATGACGCCGCCCAGCCCCGGCGGGAAGCGGTGCGCGGTCAGAACGTCCTGCGCACTGATGTTTTTTACGTTGGCAAACTCATCTTTTACGCCAGCATCCCCGATAGGGATGAATTGCACACCCTTCTCGTTACCGTCTGCGATGTTGATGTACATCATTTTAAAGTTGCCGACGCCTTTGGTGTCTTCAATCTTTTTGGCAATGTCCTCCTCCATCTCATCAGTGAGGTTCGGGTCGGTGGTGTAGACAATGCCGCCCGTATGGGCGCCGTTGTGGAAATAGCGCCGCCTGAAGATGGTCGCCTCAGTATTCAGCAACGCGCTATGGATGCCGCCGATATAATCCGGCAGACCATAGACCTGCTGCTGCGGATCGTAATTCTTCAGAAAAATGATATCCCGGGGCGGATAGATGAGCGCCGGCCCCTTCTGCAGAACGGCAAAATCACCGTCCTTGCGCCGGCGCAAATAGAGCATCGGAAGCGGAACGAGATCCACAACATCACCCCAGCCATTACGCACCTTGAGCAGTGCGACATCACCAAATGTCACCCAGTCATACGCCGCCTGCCCCATCTCGATGAGGCTGAGGCCACCCCCCATGTAATCGGCGGTAATCATATTGCGACGGGCGTACAGAATGCTGCCATGCGCGGCGCACATGTTGGCCAGCTGCGCAAGGGCGAGGCGGTCGATGGGTTGCCGCCAGTGATTTACCGCATCGTCGTACCAGATTTCGTGGTACTGCGTGCCCTGGGTGAGAACCGGCATAGGCACATCGGTTGTCACGATGCTGAATGAATGTTTGCGGTTTTGACGTGCAGCAGCCGGCGCCCTGCTGGCGGTTTTGTTGTAGTGCTTTTTCTTGCCCATCTGATTTGCCCGTAAGTCGTCGCGCCCAGCCTGATTTGCGTTTGCGCGTGTTGTTGATTGGCTCGCAGATTGCTGCGTGTGCAATCGCAAAGAATTTATCAGCATGGCCCGTTTCGGCGGTGCGGTCGGCAACGAACGTCATCGAGCCGCCTTTGCTGGTTGTGGTGTGGCGTATGGCCATAAAGCTCGCGGCAATGCCCCGGTCTTCGCGGTCCCATGTAATACGCTTCTGCTCTACGATGTCGATCATCTTAGAAACAAGCTGATTTTTGCTGTTCACGTTGTAGGTGATTGGCATCACCACGCGCCGCGCAAAGTCTTGCAGCAGCTCGCAGACCTGATTGCCGATGCCGGTGTTATCGATACCGAGGTGAGTAATACGGTACCGTCCGAAAAATTCTTTAATGCGCTCAACCTGCCAGCGCCAGTTAAAGCCCTGCCAGGACTCGATATGCAGCACCCGGAATGACTCCTCCGGGGTTGATGGTGGGGCAAGAATCACAAAGCAGGCCGTGTCTCCCGACCGCGCAGGATCGTACCCTGCCCAGACCTCCCGGTTGCCAAATGGGCGTGGTGCGTCCGGGTCGTGGTCCTGCCATTCCTCGACCGTGGCAAAACAGCGCTCCAGCTGGGCAAAGTTGAACACCGCATCGCCGGAATCAACGAACGCACACATATAGAGCTGATTAAACGCATCCCTGCCGTTCTCCTCCCGTATCTCCTCGAGGTTGATAAAGACGAGCGTCGGATCACCGGTCGCTTTTGCAACCTTCTCCATGTCTTTGACGGCATCGGTGATGGTGGTGATAAATCGCCAGTGGTTGTCCGGGCACATGACGCCGCGCTGCATTTCCTCGAATGTTGGGAATGCGATATTTGCGCGTTTGGTGCTGCCCTTGCGCCATTCATCACCCGTCCAGAAGGGATAGGCCTGGTGGGTCTTCGCGCTGGGCGTGGAGATGTAGGTGCGGCGCAGATAGGTGTGCGTGGCGATAGCGCCGGCAACCTTTTTCAGCTCCCTGAAATTACGCTGCCAGAAAATCTCATCAATGTAGACGTTTGCGCAGAAGCCCTGGGCGGTGTTGGAGTTGGTAGAGAGGAAGTGAAGCTCCGCGCCGTTGCTCAGGACTATCGGATCGCCGGTGAGCTCGAGGCCGAGCAGCTGGTGCGCGAACTTCAGAATATAGCGCCGGAAAATGAGCGACTGAGGGCGGGAGGCAGATAGAAATGCCTGATTATTCCCGGTCAGGATCGCGTCCTCGAGCGCCTCAAATGCTGCATACCACGTTGCACCAATCTGGCGGGATTTGAGCCAGATGCGGTTACGGTGGCATTTCGCCTCACGCAGCGTCAGCTGGTAGTCAAAAAGCCCCTCAACAAATTCAGCAAAATCACTTTCCGTCACACCATCGACATTATTTCGACGCTTGCGCCCGCGCTTCTGGCCATCGCCGCGCTGCGCAGAATCACTGCCCGATCCCTTGCTTGTTTCCTTTTGCTGGGCGCTGGCCGGCGCACCCGCACCGAGTTCGAGCGCGCGCATTTTTTCGACATGCTTATGGCGACTCATTACAAGCTTGACGTGCATATCAATATATTTATCAAGCTCGCGAAGCTCTGCATCTGTTTTATTGGTTTTAGTCACCAATATAGCCGCCTGGCGATTGATTATTGATTCAAGGTCTTCCTCGCTCAATAAATCACGCCATTTATATTTTGTTGCCCAGGCATAGACAACGCGCGCAGAGTTAAGATTTAACTCTTTCGCAATCTCTTTTGGCGTCCAGCGCTTGAGGAAAAGTTTGGCAGCAGCCTCACGAACCTCATCGGGGTATTTTGATTTCTTTTCCATTCATTCATTATCTCAGGCGGCGAGAGTATAAATGATGTAAATAATTCAATTGGTGTCGTAATTAATTAATATTACGAATAATGCGGAAATAGAATGAGTGAAATAAGGTGCCGCAATCGTAATACTTACCGTATCAGATTTACTACACGGATAAATATTAATGCCTCGCTCACATTTAATGACCGACTGGATTTGTATCGCGACGGAAGGCGAAACGGTTGACGGGCGCAGTCTTGATGCTCAGTGGCTGATTGATATGGCCGAATCCTATGACCCTGAAGGTATTTATACCGCGCTGATTTGGCCAGAGCATGAGCGCTGGTATGGCTCGCAGGGCGAGGTGCTCGATCTTAAGTGTGAGACGGTGGGTGACCTGGTTAAGCTCTATGCCCGCCTGTGCCCTGAGCGCGACCTGATTGACGCCAATCGCCGGGGCCAGCTTCTTTTCTGCAGCGTTGAGCCTACTCCGACACTCAATTTCCGGGGAACGGGCAAGCCTTACCTTGAGGGGCTGGGCGTGACATCGAGCCCGGCGAGTATCGGCACTGATCGCATGCGCTTTAGTGCTGAAAAAAATCATGCAATTTATGGCGCATTAGAGCCTCTGGTATTTAGCCAGGTTACAGAATTAAGCGAGGAAGAAATGAGTAACGGTAAATTAAGCGATAAAAAACGCCAGTTCCGCAACCTGTTTAATATTCAGGACAAAAAAGACAAGGGTGACGACAAGCCCGATCAGAAACCTAAAAAAAGCTTATTCAGTAAAGGGAAGTTTTCTGATGAGCAGGTGGAATCGCTTGTGGAGGTTGTCGAAGAATTACTGGAAGACAACGAAGAACAAGCGGAAGTCATCGAGGAAATTAAAGGGCAGCTCACCGAAATTAAAGAAGCGCTTGACGAAGTGAAAGAGGAAGTGGGCAATGAAGAGTTCAGTAAACTCAAAACTCAACTTGATGATGCTCAAAAGAAATTCGCCAAACTCGACAGCATTGCAACCCAATTGCCAGACAATAACCCCGGCGATAAAGATAAGCAGAACTACGCATTCTGATATTCAGCTAACCGACCAGCGAAAAAAAGGGCTGACGCCGGTTTGTGGTCGCCGCCTGGATAAATAGTGAGAAAATTATGAGCTTTAACCAAAACCGACTTAACCAGCTTATTCAGGCATACGCCCGCCGTATCGGCGGCGCATCAGGCGCGGATGAGCAGAGCCTCCCTTATCATTCCAGAGGTATTGGGCAGTTCTCTATTAGCCCACCACAGGAAACCGCCCTGCGCCTGGCGCTGATGGATAAAAACTGGTTTTTGCCGTTACTGACCAATAAAGAAGTATCGCAGATTCGCGGTCAGGTTGTTGATGTGGGTAATCCCGGGCTCTTTACCGGACGAGCGGATGGCAAGCGTTTTACCAAAAACATTGGCGTGAGCGGGAACAACTACGATCTGGTAGCAATGGACTCCTGCGCCCGTATGCCGTGGGATATGCTGGCCGACTGGATTCATTCCGGCACGACCGAGGATGAGTTTGTTAATACCGTTGCCGAGTTTATTCTCCGCAGCTTCTCCAATGACATTGTGCGCGTCGGCTTTAACGGTACGCATGCTGCAAAAGTTACGGACTCTGAAAAATACCCTAACGGGGAAGACGTCGCGCCTGGCTGGCATCAGATTGCCAAAAACTTCGACGCCCTGCATGAAGATGACAGCACTCCGGAAGAAGATCGCATCCCGGGCTTTACGCCTCGCGTACTGAATCCGGGTGAGGGTTCCATTGTTCTCGGCCCTAACGGCGACATTAAAACGCTGGATGCGCTCGCATCCTGGGTTATCAGCACCACCATTCCCGCACAGTTCCAGAACGAGCCCGATGTGGTTCTGCTGGTTGGCCATGAACTGGTTGCCGCTGAGCAGTTCCGCCTGTTCCAGGAAGCCGGCAAGCCAACGGAAAACATCGCCGCACAAATGCTGGCCAACACCGTTGCAGGCCGTCGCGTGCATGTAGCGCCATTCCTGCCGGGTAAACGCATTGCCGCTACCACGCTCAAAAATCTGCAGGTTCTGACGCAGCGCGGCACGCAGCAACGCCGTGCTGAGCACGTCCAGGACCGAATGGGCTATGAAAACGCCTGGTGGCGCATGAGTGGTTTTGCGCTTGGCCATCCGATGATGTACGGCGCCATCGATGACGATGTGATCGTTATTGAGGAGGAGGAGGCCATTAAAGATTTTGGCAACAACTCCGGTGATAACGGTGGTGGTAACGGTGGCGAAGAGCTGGACCAGACGCAGGTGTAACAAATGGCATTTAACCCGATTAGCTTTAGTCGCCAGATGCGTGACAAAGCGAAGAGAAAACCGGCGCAAAGCGCGCCGGCAGCGAATGACAGCGAAAGCCTGCACCTGCAGCTGCTGGCACTTGAGCGTGACCGTGATCGCCTCGCCTCGTTGCCGCTCATCCAGGAGCGTATTGAGCTCAAACGCACCGAGCTGCTGCCGAAGTGGATGCCTTATGTTGAGCGCTATTTTGCTGCCGGCAAGGTGTATGAATACCCCGTTTTAGGCTGGTGTGTCATCTGGTTGTTTGACGTGGGTGACATCGAGAAAGCGCTGGACTGGGCAGACATCGCCATCAGCCAGGAGCAGCCAACACCTGAGCGCATCAAATCGCGCTTCCCGGCGTTTGTGGCTGATCAGGTTCTGGAGTGGGCAGAGCGCCAGTCAGCCGCAGGAAACAGCATTGAGCCGTACTTCTCTCGCGTGTTTAAGCATGTGCGTGAGGGGTGGCGACTGCACGAGAAGCATGCAGCGAAGTGGTACAAGTTCGCTGGCGAGTTTCTTTTGCGTGATAACACCGGCAAGCCTGCACCTTCGACCATTTTCGACCCTGACGCACTTCGCCGGTCGCGGGAGCTGCTGCTTATTGCTGACGGTTTATGGCCGAGAATTGGCGTGAGTTCGCGTATTACGCGCATCGATGCCCGCCTGCGTCAGCTTGAGAAAGAAGCGGCAGGGCAGGCATAGCATTTAGCGGGCTGATTATCAGCTCGCTTTACCGACACCCGGCCAGCCGGGGCGGGCGCGGGTGGAGGCCGGAGCGCATGCGCTTAACGGGCCGAGGAAACCCGGACAGCCCGCACCTATTGAGAGTGGATCATGTTTCGACCAGGTAACGACGGATATCAGCAGGCAACGCTCACGAATGATGGCTTTTGGCCTGACCTCGAACTGGAGGACTTCCAGCGTGCGCGTAGCATCCCGCCGGATATCAGCCATCACACCGTCTCTCAGGCGATGCTGACGGCGGTGGGTGAAATCAATGAATCCCTTGAGGCGTTTGCCGCCTCGAAGCAGAGGGCGGGATATCAGACCGCTGCTGCCGTTCCCGGTCCGAGCATGAAAGGGGAGAGCGTGTTACTCGCGCGCTATAAAAAAGCCGTCTATGCGCGAGCAAAGGCAGATTTGATGGGGGAGTTCGCCGCCATTAGCCGGCGCGAAGAAAACACCAATCAGGACGCACCGCAGACAAAAGCCTCTTTGCTCGCTGAAGCTGCGGTGGCGCTGCGGGGCATCAAGGGGCTGGGGCGTGTTGGGGTGCATCTGATATGACGCAGCTGGACTCACTCTACTCATACATGAAGGAGAACGTCCCGGACAGGCTGATGGAGACAACCGGCGCGGATTGCTGGATGGATGACATCCAGCTCATACGAACCAGTAAAAGCCAGGGATTAGGGCAGCAGCTGATTGGCGAGCGTCGATACAACGGCGTGCTGGGGTGGGAGCGATGGCCATACCGGCAGCAGAATCCTGACCTGATATTTGCCCTGGTTAATGCATGGCTTGATGAGTTCAGTAACGAACGCCGGCACAGGCTCAGCCTGGGCGACCCGGATGTGGATTTGCAAATCCGGGATAACGAAACGGCAATCATTATTGTGACGGTGCCACTTGTCGACCAGATCGCAATGGTCCCGGATGAAAAAGGCCCGATCCCTTATTTCGGGAAGCGGTACAAGCTCGCTGAGCCGGTGGTTTACGTGGCGCAAGAGGCCTGGATTTATGGCATGGGCGCGCCGGCGGTGGTGACGGGTGGTGAGGATGAAAGCTGAGCTAACTCTCAACACGCGCCAGTTTGCGCTGATGCGTAAAGAGCTGGCGAAGCTCGATTTGCCACCTCAGAAGCGCAAGCGGCTGCTCTGGCGCATCCTGAAGCTCGGCGTAATGGTTTCGGCTAAACGCCATCAGCGCCGCCAGGAGAATGCCGAGGGCGAGAAGTGGCCCGGGCGCAGTGACGGACGGCGCACGAAGATGATGCAGCAGCTGCCGAAGATGATGGCCATACGTGAATTGCCGGCAAACGACTCAGCAAAAATTTATCTCCGGGGGCAAAAAAAGTCTCTCCGGGCGTGGTCGGTAACATCCAGCAGTCCGGGATGAAAACCACCATGACGGCTGATAAAGCCAGGAAAGCGAGCGCGGGTAGCGGCACGAAGATGGCCACGCTGCGGCAGGCTAAAAAACTGCATGAGCTGGGGTATATGTCGCACCCGGTATCGGCTCCCGGCGTGACCTCAATGGACGAGATCATGCGCACGCTTACCCAGGACAAGGCGGGAACCATTATCCGCTCAATGGAGGGGCGTGGAGCGCTGCGTTCCTGGACAGTTACGCTGCCAGCGCGAGAGTGGCTGGCGGTGAGTGATGAAGAGTTTGACAAAATTTTAGTGCGCCAGATGCGCGGCATTCAGTTCGGTGCCGGCGTTAAAGCGCAGGACATCAAGGGGAAAAATAAATGACCTGGCCTGGAGTCGTTATAAACCAACTCAACCAGCGAGCCGGTAGCGTCGCAGAAGTTGAGGGGTGTCTGCTGTTCGTCGGCATGGCGAGCGGGGCGCTGGATGATAAAAGCCCTCTGGCCGTTCTGAATGCACAGTCGGATGTGGATGAAGTGCTTGGTGGTGCTGACGCTGTTTTGCTGGAGCAGGTTCGGGCGGCGCAACTTAATGGCGGGCAAGGGTGGCAAGGATATGCCCTGATGCTGGAACCCGAGGAACCCGAGGAACCAAGGGAAGCTGATGCGCTCGGTAAGGATACCGGCAGCACCGGGTCCACGGCGGCTACGCCAGCATGGTTTGATGCCATTGAGCTGGTGATGGCCAATATCAGCGTGGAAGGGGTGCTGGTCTGCTCAGAGCTCGATGAGGTTTCTGCGGGGCGCACGTTCCTTGAAAAACTGCATGCGCTGCGCACGACCATCACGAACAAGCTGGGGCGCTGGGTCTGGTTTATTGCCACGGTTGCGGGACCGACGGCCCTGCAGAAGAAAAAAAGCTGGTCAGAGTATCTGGTGTTCGTGAGTGACCTGCAGAAAGGACTGGCGGCAAACAGCATTCAGCTGGTGCCGTCGCTTTGGGGGAACGAGGCAGGTGTGCTGGCAGGGCGGCTGGCTAATAGCGCCGTTACCGTGGCTGACTCCCCTTGTCGGGTTGAAACCGGGGAATTGCTGGGGCTGGGCATCGAGAGCAGCGATTTACCTGTGGATGGCGATGGCGTGGAGTTATCGCTTGCGAGTCTGCAGGCGTTTAACGGGCAGCGCCTGAGCGTGCCGATGTGGTACTCAGATTATGAGGGCATGTACTGGTCTGATGGTCTGATGCTCGAAGTCACCGGCGGCGATTATTCCGTTATCGAGCATGTTCGGGTGGTCGATAAAGTCTCACGCCGCGTTCGTGTCCAGGCAATCGGCAAAATCGGCAATCGCAGCCTCAACAGCACACCGCTGAGTACTGCGGTGCATGAGACGTACTTCGGGAAGGTGCTGCGCGAGATGTCGCGCTCGACGCAAATCAACGGGGTTGAGTTCCCGGGCGAAGTGCAGCCACCAAAGGATGGCGATGTGGCCATTACCTGGCTCACCGATACGAGAGTCTCTATCAGCATTGTGGTGCGCCCTTATGCGTCACCGAAGGAAATCACCGTAAATATCGCACTCGATACCGAGCTGGAGGCGTAAATGACAGCACGACTTGGCGGGATGGATTTTGACATCATGATCGGCACTACCGAGGTGCACGTCGAATCCATCACGCTCGACATTACCGACAACACCGCGGTCGCTCAGACGCGTGGCGTGCCTAATGGCAAGGTGAAGGGCGACGTCTCTGCTGAGGGGGAAATGGAGCTTGATGAGCAAAATTTCAAAAAGCTGAATGCGGCAGCGCGCGCAGCTGGCAGCTGGCGCGACCTGGATGAATTCGACATCCTGTTTTATGGCCAGGTGATTGGCGAAACCTCAAAAATTGAGGCGTTCGGCTGCGCGCTGACTATCAGCTCACTTTTCGGGGCTGACCCAAAGGGCGGGGAGAAATCGACCAAAACCGTGCCTTACAAAGTGACGTCGCCAGAATTTATCAGAATTGATGGTGTGCCATACCTCAGCAGCGCAGACCTGCGCGGCATTGTGGGGTGATGGGTGAGCAGCGCAACGTTGATCGCGCTGCTTGTCGCCATCGGCGTGGCCGGTGAACTTTACCGGTTACTTAACAGCGACGAAAAGCTAACCCCGCGCGTCCTTGTCAGCCGGTGCCTGCTGGGTGCGCTGGCATCGCTGGCCGTACTGGCGGCAAGGGCGCATAAGCCTGATGTGGAAGATGTCACTCTTGTGGGGCTCGCCTCACTGGTCGCTGTGCTGGGTTACTCCTTTCTGGAGGAGCCCATTAAAGCCGGCGTAAGGGGATTGTTTAAACGACTTTTTGACGGGAGCAAACGCGATGACACTGAGTGAAAAACAGCAAAAATTCACCGTGATGATCGGCCAGTTGATTGATTGGGCAGATAAGAACGGCTACGGCCTGACCCTTGGGGATGCCTACAGAACGCCGACTCAGGCACAGCTTAATGCTCAGGCCGGGAAAGGCATTGTCAACAGCTTGCATATTTTGCGCCTGGCCATTGATTTCAATCTTTTTATTGATGGGAAATACCAGGAGTCAACCGGGGCTTACAGGCCGCTGGGTGAATACTGGGAGTCTTTGGGCGGCGTTTGGGGCGGGCGTTTCAGCAAGCCTGACGGCAACCACTTCAGCCTTGAGCACAACGGGGTGAAATGATGATTAAGGGCTGGCTTTCGAATCTTCTGCCCTCCCTGCTCATCGGTCTGATGGTCGGCGGGGCGGCAACCTGGCAGGTTGAAAGCGCACTTGAGCGCCGTCTTGATGGGGCAATCCTGAGCTCGGAGAGCGAGCGCCAGCGCCTGATTAATGACATTTCCGATGCCTCAGCCAACAAGCTGGAGAAGCGCCTGCAGCAGCTGCATGCCAATGAATTACGGGGGAGCGTGTTTTTAGCCTGGAAATCAACAATCCGATTTTCGGTAGCGAGTGCGCTACTGATGATTATATGCGGCTGTTCAATGAAACCAGTGAGGCTGCCGAGCGCGCCTTATCAGGCGAACCTGACACAGGAATGCCCGGAAACGCTGCCGAGATTAAACGGTAAAACCGGGGCTGATTTTGATGGCGTGATGCGCCCGCTGCGCAGCATGTACACCGACTGCGCGGCGCGTCATAACCAGTTAGTACGTGAAATTAAACAAAGAGAGAAACTTGATGGGCACAAAAATTGAAACTATCACCCTCACCATTGCCGGCAACGATATTGTATTTGAGCCAACAATGGTGGCCTATAACCAGCTGCAGAATGAGGCAGCGACCGGAAAGAACGTTGCCGGGACGCTGCGCGACTACCTGATGAAAGTCGTCGCACCCGACAGTAAGGCGGCGCTGGTCGAGATTCTTGCCCGTCCTGGGGCGACCGTTCAGGTTGCTACAGCGCTGAATGGCGAATACGCACCAGAGCTCGAAATTGCCGTAAAGCGATAGAGCGGCTTGTTGAGTACATCCGGGGGAGCAATTACGAGCAAACGCTGGCTCTGAGGCGGCATTACCTGCCTCATCCCTCTGATGCTCATGAGCCGCCGGATGGCGCACTCAATCTGGCCAGAGCCATCTGGTTGTCAGAATATTTTCACAAGCGAAGCGTTAATTCCACCGCCGAAGGTGTGGCGCATGCTTTCTCCTAAAAGAGATGCCCATGAAAGAGCTGCAGTTTCTCCTGAGCCTCAAAAATAACCTTTCAAAGCCGCTGGGGCAGGCAAAGCAGTCTCTGGCGTCCTTCACTAAGCAATCACAAAAATCGCTCAAAGCCACAGGCATTGGTGCTGCGGGGTTGCTGGGTGCTGGCCTGGCACTGAAGGGCATTATCGGTCCTGCTAATGACCTGCAGAATGCGCTCGATGAGCTTGGCACGCGCAATGTCGGCGCTGACACGCTGAACGACATCAGCAAAGCAGCGGCTAAGTTCAGTACAGATTACGGCACATCAGCTCTGGATTTCGTTAATTCCACTATTGGTATTAAATCTGCGCTGCGTGATTTATCGGACAAAGACCTGCCCCGGGCAGCGGTCGCCGCAAACACTCTTGCCTATATCACGAAAAGCAGTGGCGCAGAGGCGGCGGGGTATATTGCCGAGCTTTCTAAACGTTTTATTGCTGAGTCAACCCGCATGGGGCAGGTGGATTTCGCTGAAAGTATCGCCTCGCGCACGGCATGGCTGGTCAAAAATACCGGCATGGACATGGGGAAGGTGCAGGCGCTGATTCAGGGCTCTAAGGGAACCGGCAGCAGCTATGGGGTCGGTATGGATGAGCAGCTTGCCGTTCTCTCCAGCCTCGGCGGCACAATCGGCAACGCCGCTGGCGGTGCGTATGATGCTTTCCTGAAAAATGCGCGAAATGGGGCTAAAGAGCTTGGGTTGAGTTTTACGGACGCGCAGGGGCATCTCCTCGCGTTCCCGGACATTCTTGAGAAGCTTCAGGCCAAATACGGCGATTCCGTAGCTGGCAACGTTGCGCTGCAGGAAAAGCTCAACAAGGCATTCGGAAAAGGCGCTGTGGCTCTGACGAAATCATGGGGATCGTCAGCGAAACTACGCAAGGACATCATTGAGCTTAGCGGGAGTAATGGGCTCGGCACGGCGGCACAGTTAGCAGCCGACACAGCGGACAGCTGGGAGCGCCTCGCTCAGCTCGGCACCAGAATCAGAATTGCAATCGGGAAGCCGCTTCTTAAAGCTATTCAGCCGGGTGTTGATAGCATTCTTCAGGGGGGCATTCAGTTCGCAAAATGGCTGGAGATGTTCCCGAATATATCCCGCCAGATTGGCTATTTAGCAACGGCCATTATTGCCCTGACAGCCGCAAATGCCGCCAGCATATTGGTTGCCGGCGTGGCAGGTCTGGTCTGGGGCTCGTTAAAGGCTGTATGGCGTTTAACGACCGGTGTGCTCAAGGCGCTGGTGTGGGTGCTCAATCTTAAAGCGCGCGCGTTGCAAATTGCGACTATCTGGACGGTGCTGCAGACGGCGGTAATGGGCAAATTACGCGCCGCCATCCTCATTACGTCTCTCGCCATGCGTGGCTTTGCCTTGTCCACGCTTTATTCAAATACCGTCATGCTGGCGCAACGTGCTGGCATGGTTATCGCCACCGTGGCGATGTGGGCTTACGGCGCGGCAACGGCATTCGCCGGTGTGGCCATGCAGTTACTGATGAGTCCGGTGACGCTGGTTATTGCCGGGATTGCATTACTTGCTGCCGGCGTCTGGTATGCCATTTCTCACTGGGATGATCTCAAGGCATCCATCATGGACAGCAGCGCGTTCACATTTATCAGTGGCGTGGTGTCCTCATTTGGCGCGCTTATCAGCTCGGCTATCGAGAAAATTAAAAACATGTTCGCCGGGTTGTGGGCGTGGGTGAAGAACTCCGCAATCAGCTCCCTCAACTGGATCATCAGCACAATGAATAAAATCCCGGGTATCGACATCGACCTCGTGAAAAGTGAAGTTGCGCCCGAAGTCCCCGGGATGATTTCGCCAGCAGGCATGACGGCCCCGGACATTGATCGCAGTGCTGTGGGTAAAAGCATCGCCGGCTCCAGCAAGGTGGATAACAGCCGAAGTTATAAAGAGTTCAACTTCTACCCGCCAAACGGCGCAACGTTCCAGTCCATTCTGGAGTCTGCGGAGCTTGCCGCACCATGAAGGAACTCTATTTTGATCTGCGCATTAAAGATAAAAACTTTGTGCTGGATTCCGGGGCAGAGCCGGAGCTTTGCAACAACCGTGACAGCATCGCGCAGGATGTGGTGCACATGATTATTGAGTCGGTCCTGGCAAAGAGCCTTGTGGGGGAGCGCAGCATTGTCAGGCGCTATGACGTACTGCAACAAATGGAGCTGCTGGTTGAGTCAGATGACCGGATTGTGCCGGGGACGGTGAACATTTCGGATTCAACAACAGGTAATCACACCATTACCGCAGATACATGGGATTTTGGCCCGATATCCAGGGAGACAGGCGATGAGTAATACACCTAAACCAGATTATGAGGGCATTCTGGCTGAGCACGGAATGCCTACGACCGAGGAGCAGGTACGCGATGAGTTTAACGGGATTGTCAGAGAGGCAGGCCTGATTACAAACACCTCGCGCATGAGTCCATTCTGGCGGCTTATCACGGCCATTGTTACCGCGCCGGTGATGTGGCTCAAGGATGCGCTGGTCAATATCGTTATGGCCAACATGTTTCTGGCCACGGCGGCGGGCATATTTCTGGACCTCTTCGCCTGGGCGGTGAATCTTTCGCGTAAGGATGCCTCGGCAGCGGCGGGTGTCATTCGTTTTACTAAATCCGATCCGGATCGTGAGATTACCGTGCCGGCAGGAACGGTCATTCAGACCGAGCGCATTAACGGCAGGGTTCACCAGCTCGAGACAAATGATGATTTTACGATTTCAGCCGGCGCCTCGAGCGCGCTTGTGCCGGTGGTAGCCATCACCGAGGGCGCGGCCAGCAATCTGGCGCCGGGATATTTCCGCATTCTGCCGGTGGCCATCGATGGGATCGCGAGCGTAGTCAATGAAGAAAACTGGCTCATTACCCCAGGCGCGGATGAGGAGAGCGACGACGAGCTGCGCGACCGCACCAAAAACCAGTTTAACCTGGTGGGGCAGTATCATATTGATGCCGTTTACCGTGGGATGATTAGCGGCATTGCCGGCATCACTACCGACCGCATTTATTTTCAGCATGACGCCCCGCGCGGTCCTGGTACCGCCAACGTGTTTTTGCTGCTCGATGCCGGCGTGTCGAGCGAACCCTTTATCGAAACGGTGAATGACTACGTGATGACGCAGGGCAATCATGGCCACGGCGATGACGTTCTCGCACTGCAGCTGCCTGAAACCGTCCACGACCTGAGCGCCACAATCTACCTCTACAGCTCGTCACTTCTCAAAGAGGAGGCGCTGGAGCGGCTGCGCCTCGATATTGCCGATCTCATTCGCTGCGCGTTCCGCGAAAATAATGATTACGAAGTGCAGAAAACCTGGCCTTTTGCGCGCTTCTCGATGTCGCGCCTGGGCGAAGAAATCCACCAGACGTTTAAAGACGTTGAATCGGTTGTGTTTGACGCCGGCGACATTCTCAGTGATTTGAACGTGCCGCGCCTCGGCGCGCTTGAGGTGGGTTATGGAGAATAAATTTCCTGATATCAATCTGCCGGTCTGGATGAATAAAGGCGAGCCGCTCACGCTCGCCCACGCCTCAAAAACGTGGTGGGAGCGCGTGCGCGACTGGCTGATGTTCCCCCTGGCGCAGATTGACGTTGATACCTGCGACGAGCAGCTGCTCGCCCTGCTGGCCTACCAGCGCGACGTTGAGCGCTTCCCGGGCGAATCGCTGAGCCTTTTCCGTCTGCGCGTGAAATACGCTTTTGTGAACGCCCAGGACGCCGGCTGCATGGCGGGATTTTCACGGATATTTGAGCGCCTTGAGATTGGCAAGATTGAGCAGCTCGAGCGCCAGCTGCAGGATGAATGGGATGTGATCCTGATACGCATTAACGACGAGCAGCTGAGCCGCGACAACACGCTCATGATGCGCCTGGTTCGGCAGTATGGCCGCACCTGCAGGCGTTATTTTTTCGACGTCATGAATGAGAACACGGATTACATTCACCCCGGGCATTTTGACTGCGTGACCTGGTTTGATTATTACAAGCTCACATTAAGGCCGAGCGCCATTGTGCCCGAGCTTGATGAGGTCTGGCTGCTGCCCGGGGAGGCGAAAACGATCCGTGTGGACGTGCTGCCCTCCGGGGTGGATGACGCCACGTTTACCGCCGACATTGATGAGCCGGGTTTCTGCTCTGCTGAGGTGGGCGACGGGTTTGTGACGCTCAGGGGGGGGGATTTCGGTACCGCGGCGGTCACGCTCAAAACCACTGAGGGCGGCAGAACGGCGACCATCACGGCCAGAGTGGTGGCTGGGGCAAAGGTCGACTTTATTCTCAGCTCTGCCACTTCACCAGTCTTTTACATGACCGCTTCTAACGGCGTGCTGGTTGACTGGGGTGATGGCGATATCGGCGAGCATTACTCAACGACGTCAATACAATCGGGGTACGCGCCAGATCCTGACAGGCTGACCACTGGCGAGACTCATACCCTGACAGTTTACAACAGCGAAACGGTAACCTTCAGCCGGCAAGCCACAATCAGCCATACCAACAGGGTAGAAAAAATTCACCATTTTTGCGGCACGCGATCCAGTGCCAGTTATGCCTTTTACAGGCAAAGCCTGCTCAGTGACATTTCCCCTGGTGCTTTTGTGCTGCCGAATGCAACCGATCTGAGTTATTTCCTTTCCGAATGTTCGAACGTCCGAGCCCTACCGGATGATTTCCTGACGGGTGACACCCCTGTAACCAACATGGAGGGGGCATTCAGGCAGACAAATCTGGCAAGCCTGCCGGTCGGGTTCCTGAGCGGAGCCAGGCGGCTAAGTAATGCCTATCGTCTTTTTGGATATTGCCCTCTCAGTGTCGTGGAAAAGGGGCTCATGGCTGCCTGCAGCGAAACGCTCACCAACCTTAACGCGTGTTTTATGAACTGCGACCAGCTGACCACTGACATTAACGATATTTTCAGCGCGGAGAGTTACCCCCGTATTACGAATGCAGGTCTTTTGTTTTACAGCTGCGTACTGGTCACCGGCTATGGGACGGAACTAATGAATAAAATGCCAGCCATTACCGTACACAACCAGATGTTTACCTGGTGCACCAGTCTGTCTGATTACAGTGAGATTCCATCCGGCTGGCGAATGTCACCCGCCGCTGACCAGGGAACAGGAGAATAATTAATGTCGAGTGTAATTACTGATGCGTTCCAGGAATGGAACGTAAACAAGATTCTGGCCAGTGAGCCAGCCGTGCCCGACCAGATGATTTTTGCTCTCATCCCCGGGCAGGACGCGAGCGATGAGATTGATCCGGGCGAAGGGATGCCCGCAGATGCGCACATATCCCACGCGCACACTATCACCCGAATGGGAAAGGTCAGTGAAAATGCCGTGGTGTACTCCGTTGTCCTCGATAGCTCAATTGGCAACTGGTCATATAACTGGGTGGGGCTGGCTGACAGCGCCACCGGCACGGTACTGATGATTGTGCACTGCGAGGAGCAGCAGAAAATCAAAACCAGCGGTGGCCAGCAGGGTAACAGCCTCATCCGTAACATGGTGATGGAGTTTGCCGGCGCGGCAGAGGCCACGCAAATCAGCGTCACACCGGAAACCTGGCAGATTGACTACAGTGAGCGTCACGCCGGCTCTGATGAGCGCGTGCGCGCAGAAAATATCGATGTTTACGGCGTGGCTGCGTTTGACGGTGACGGCTTTCTGGTGACAGCTGCAGACGGGAAATTTAACGTCGCGCCGGGGCTGGGCTACGTTCACGGCCTGCGGTGCCATGCCGCTGCAGTCACCTCACCGGGGCCGCTGGCGAACGCGACTAAAGTCTGGGTTGATGCAACCTGGCAGGGAACGCCGACCGGGGCCTGGTCCGTTACATATTCGCTGCGCGTCGCGCCTGAGCTTGAAAATTACGAAAAAGACGGCTTTCAGCATTATGTGTTTGCGATTGCTCAGACTGATGCTGCCGGCAACATTACCGACCTGCGCCCGCCGTTTCCCCTGCAGGCGCTTGAGCAGGTCGTTGATGAGCTCGACGTCTACAGCAAGGACGAATCGGATAAGCGATATCTGCACCGGGCGAATAACCTCTCGGATATTGATGACAAGCAGAAAGCGCGGGAAAACCTCGGTATTTATTCAGCCGAGGAAGTTGATAAGCGATGCCCGCATCGCGTGGGTGATGTATTCCTCACCAGTTCGGCTGTAAACCCTGCCGAGAGCTGGCCGGGCACCCAATGGTCAGATATGAGCGGCAATTATAGCGCCAGGACTATCATGATTGGCGCAGAGCCCCTGCAGACTGGCGGCAGTGACAACGTTACGCTGTCCGTTGACAATATCCCCTCACACGGTCACCCCCTCACTGGCTTGAAAACCAAAAAAGCCGGCGGGCATAAACACGGATACGATAAATATCAGAAGGGAGGCACGCAGGATTCCACCAGGGTTTCCGTGGACAACACGCGCCTCGGCATTGAGCAGGATGATACTCAGGAAGCAGGCGAGCATGACCATGAGCTTGAGGGGGAAATCGGCAAAACTGGCGGTGATAAACCTTTTTCCGTGGTGAGCAGCTTCGTCACGCTGCGCGGCTGGCTGAGAACGGCATAAGGGCGGCGTATGTGGCAATCAAAAAAACTAACCGTGACCGGCGACGCCGGGGCAATTATCTGCAGCGTGCTGGCCATAAGCCCGTGGACGTCAGGCGCGGGAAAAAAGGAAAGCTCTGGCGTGTACCTGAGCCCGGAGAACGCCGTGGCGTGGGCGACAAAAAAACTGGTCAGCGCGCCCAGCTCGCTTGATGTCACGGCTATTATGGTGAGCGCTCCCACATTGTCTGCTTTTGCCACGCAGCTGGCGGCATTTGAGGCAGCATTCCCGCTCGCATCTATTGCCGAGGTGAAGCGCAAAGCCGTCTCGGCGCTGTCCCTTGTCGAAAGCCGAATGCAGATACCTGCAGCTGCTGGCGGCTTGCCGGCGGCAGCTGTGCTTTCCGTGGCAACCCTGCGCAAAGCGGCGAGTGCTTCAGCAATGGGTGATGCTGCTGCCGGTGCCGGTGATGATATTGCGACAGCCCTGAGAGCGTTTAAGGCGAAACGAGCAGATATGCTGAAGCAGGCCCAGGAGGAGCTGACGACGATAACCGGCGGAAGCTTCGCCGTGAGTGCTGTGTCATCGGTCAAAAACACCACCGGCGCGATTTCAGAAATGCGCAAAGAAATTCCTCACCCGGATCACGTTTTTTCGCTTTGCATTGTGTTTGCCGGTGAGGACCTTGTCGAGTTACGGGGGATGCTTAAAGATGACCAGTGAGCGCATGACGTTCGCCCTGAGCGGGCAGGTGCTTCGCCTTAAAAATCTTGATGTGTCTGTGTCGATGAAAATTCAGGACAAAGACCAGAGTGGCCAGGCATCGAGTGCCGCCAAATCAGAGCAGGGCATTAAGGCCAAAGAGCTGAAGGTGACGGGCACGATCCCCTATGACGACGAAACGCAGCTGCAGCTCCTGTATTCACTGGCTGAGGCAACGATGGCGGGTGGTGGCGCGAAGCGCTATCGCGTGAACCATGAGCTGGCCAGAACGATAAAACTCAGGGAGGCGACCTTTTCCGGCAATGTTGATGCGTCAAAAGAGGATGGCCTGAGCGCCTGGCGCGTTAATTTCACACTAAAAGAATATTTCAGTGTTGCGGAGAAAAAAGCGCAGGCGGCAGGAGGCGCAGCCGCGCAGGTTCAGACAGCCCAGGGCACGACCGCAGCAACGGAAACCCCAGAGCAGTTAAATGGCTTTGAGCAGTTCCTGAAGGGGATTAATGACAAAATCGGGCCGGCGCTCGGCTCAGGCGGTGAGGCATGAAGACGACCACAGCGCTTTATCTGGGCGATCGGCTTTCAGCTGTGTCGGATTATCGCCTGGTGCTCGAGCTTAGCGGTTGCGGTCGAGGGCTTATCACTGCCGAATGCGACCGCGATTGCACTGGCGAACTGGTCCGGCTTGATTTGGGGATGGGCGATACTGTTTATCGGTGGTTTACCGGATTTGTGGAGCGCTGTGGGCCAGCAGATAACGGTTTTAAACGCCTTTATGTGCGTGAGTTTGTGGGGGCGCTGCGTATGCGCTGCCCAATATCCCTGCAGCACCCAACCCTGCGCGATGTGTGCGATACACTTCAGAGCATTACCGGTCTGGTTATTCATACCCCGGACAACGAATACACTCGCACGAAAATCCCACACTTTAAATGTAACGGCACAGGCTATCTGGCGGTCGAGCGCCTGGGGGCGGCATTTTCTGTACCAGATTTTTGCTGGTACCAGCTCCCGGATGGCACTGTGTATATCGGGGGGTATGCACACTCTCGCTTTGCCGGTTCCCCCGTCGATGTGCCTGAGTCATTTGCCAGTCGTGGGGATGCGGGTAACAGCCTGCAGATGGGACTTGTTCCGGCAATCCGCCCGGGGGTGATAGTGAACGGGCGGCGCATTACCCGCGTGGAGGCAAGCAACAGCGATATGCAGCTCAGCTGGACACCTCTTAACTCGGAGGGCAAGCCCGCCTTTGATCCACCGGAAAAACGCCAGATTGATAAGCACTATCCCGAGCTTTCAGCCCGTCTGCACGTTCCCCGCCTGGCAAGAGTAACCGGCGCACCAGATGTGGCGACGCTGGGGGATATTTCCGATCCGTTTCGACCCCGTTATGCCGTCAACCTGCAGTTGCTTGACGAAAGCGGCAATGATGACGCCAGCGCACCTGAGATGGTTTCCGTGCCGCTGCCGGTCCCAATGGCGGCAGGCGAGGGCGGGATGTTTAGCTTCCCCGGTGAGGGGGTGGTGGTTGAGGTGGGTTTTGTTGATGGCCAGCCAGATAAGCCCGTTGTGCGCCAGACTCTGCAGGATGGTCAATCCCTGCCGGCGATACAGCCCGGGGAGCAGCTGCAGCAGCAGCGCGCCGGGGTAAGTCAGCGCGTCACCCGGGAGGGGAGCTGGCAACGTGAAACGGATCAGGCCATTGAGGAGCGCAGTGCCAGCAGGGTGGTGGTGAGCGACAGTGAAACCCGGGAAACAACTCAGCGCCAGACGACCGTTAAAGCCAATGACACGACAATGGTCATCGGCACAATCACGCTGATGGCCGGTAAGGTTATGCAGATTGCCGATGGTGATTTTGCTATCGGTGCGGCAGGTGAGCTATCCGTGAAGTGCCAGGCATTAACTGAGCAGGTGGAGGGGTTGCGCAAAAGCACGGCTGCTATGCAGATGTTGCTGGCCCCGGGCATCATAATTGGGAGTGAGGAAGTCAACGTGCTTTCACTTATGACGGACACACTGGACGTGCTGCGCCAGGCGATTGCATTGATGGCAGTGCATTCTCACAGCAACAACGGCAGCAGTGTGCCAAACAACGCCGGCAGCATGACTGCCCTGGGGAACGGGATTCCCGCCCTCAACGATAAATATTCTCCTTTCATCAAGTAAATCCCCCTACCATGTAAAACCCCATCAGCGCCGCGCTAAGCGGTGCTGAGCTTAACGCAATCAAACTCCCGTATATCTTCCGAAAACGCCACTACGGCGTCGCACCTTCGCGCTGTGGCGAAATCTACCCGCGTAAAATTCTGCCGACGTAAAAAGCACACGCCCACCACGCCCGCAGAAAAAATATTTAGGTTTTTTTGCATGCAATCAGGATTGAGGTACAGCCAACCAGCGCCCGTCAGCCGCAGGGCCTGGCAATCTGGCAACAATGAAAGCGTTGTGATGTTTTGCAGTGCTTTTCATCCGAGAGCCTGTGATCACGCCATCCCTGAATCACCGAATCATTGAAAACAAAAAATAAATTTATTTTACGTGGGTTTGAGCTCCGCTGGCCATTTGCGGATTTTATGAGTAACTGACTGAAAAAAATGAGTTTTACAAATTTCTGCGAATGAAAAAAAATCCCTCACCGCAACCTTTGATCGCGGCGTGACCATAGCAAAACGCCGGAATGGGTGGGCAGGTAAAACGAAGCAGGGATGGGTTTGACGCCATGGATGAGCATGGGATTAAACCATCCCATACCGCGTGTACATAGATACAACACAACCATATACATAACACCCTACAAAACCGGCTAATCCTTGGCCACATAAGGAATCTCCAGAAATGCTGGGGGGCTTCGGAAAAGCATTACAAATCTTACAGACTTAAAAAAAGTATTATAACTAACTAATATATATAGATAATTTTATGAATTGAAAATCTTACAAAAGTCTTACAAGAGCATTACGGTGTAATATTATTTATCCTTACATCTCACTAACTGTAACCTAATGATATTTATGAATAATATTTTGTTTTATTACAGATGTAAGGTGTTGTAATGGTTTTGGTATTACAAGTATTTATTTGTTAAATCAGTGTGTTATGCATGGTTTTTAGGGGCTGTAATAGTTGTAATGGTTTTCCGGCGGCAGATCCAAAATAGCCAGGGGGTGGGGTCGAACACGTTCACAATTAAGATACAAAAAACCCCGCTATTGCGGGGTTTATAGTCACTCGAGTATTAACTGTTCTGGGCGGCAATCATAGAGCTTTGCGAGCCTCTCGAGGTTATCTTTTCGGGGCCGCTCTGACTTCTCAAACTCAGATACGGTTCCTTGTTTAATACCTAAAGCCTCAGCAACGTTCTTTTGAGTAAGGCCTCTGTATATGCGCCAGGCAGCCTGCATGGTGCAGTTACGTTCTGAAAGAATGTTGATTACATCATTTGGGTAACGAACATTATCAGAAGCACCTTTTTCATCTTGAACAGCGTCGTAAAGCTCATCCAGTTCGCTGTCACTGATTAGTTTTTCAAACAGGTCAATCGGCACTACAGCGGAGACTTTTCTGCCTCGGCTGTCGGTGATGAATTGAATAGCCATGTATGAATCCTTATTTATAATCACGGAATTGCTGTGTAGTAATAGTAGTCTTTGCCTTAACAATCATTTACAGAGGGATTCTGGCGGGTTTCCCCGCCGCCCTTAATAGGTAGACGAACTACGGCGTAAAACGCGCTGAATCTCAATGATTAGCGGCTCTCCATTTTGGAACTCGAAGAGAACGCGATAGCTTTTCACCCTTAAACGATACTGCCCATCGAGATCCGTCAGCTTCTTAACATCGAGATTGCCAAAGTCAGGATAAGATTCCATACCATTGACCTTCTCGCGTATGGCCTTTTGATCGTCCATAGGCAACTTACGTAGATCCTTAACGGCTCTACCAGTCCAGGATATCTGGGTCATAAAACATCCTCTGTAAAACGAATTGTTAAAGAACATCTCCCCAACCCGGGGCAATAGGGTAAATATAGGGTTTAATCCCTATATTGTCAATATATCCCTATATTATGATGTCATAGGTTTAAAAGTTGATGAGTGAAGGGCAGGAAATGAAGTGAAAGAAGGGGATTTGTGGGCAATATGTGGATCGTAGATAAATAAATTCAATAAAAACAACAAGTTAAGTCAATAAAAAAGGCGACCGAGGTCGCCTTTTTGGATCAGTATCTCATCTCAACTTATTTGGAGATGTGAGCGATCAGGTCCAGTACTTTGTTAGAGTAGCCAGTTTCGTTGTCGTACCAGGAAACCAGTTTCACGAAGTTGTCGTTCAGTGCGATACCTGCTTTAGCATCGAACACAGAAGTGCACACTTCGCCGTTGAAGTCGGTAGAAACAACGTCGTCTTCGGTGTAACCCAGAACGCCTTTCATTGCGCCTTCAGAAGCGGCTTTGATAGCTTTCTTGATTTCTTCGTAAGACGCTGCTTTTTCCAGACGAACGGTCAGGTCAACAACGGATACGTTTGGAGTAGGAACGCGGAACGCCATACCAGTCAGTTTGCCATTCAGTTCTGGCAGTACTTTACCTACTGCTTTAGCAGCACCGGTAGAGGATGGGATGATGTTCTGAGCTGCGCCGCGGCCGCCGCGCCAGTCTTTGTGAGACGGGCCATCAACGGTTTTCTGAGTTGCGGTGGTCGCGTGAACAGTGGTCATCAGACCTTCGATGATGCCGAAGTTGTCGTTGATAACTTTTGCCAGCGGAGCCAGGCAGTTGGTGGTGCAGGATGCGTTAGAAACGATGTCCTGGCCTTCGTATTTGTCAAAGTTAGCGCCTTTAACGAACATAGGCGTGTTGTCTTTGGAAGGACCAGTCAGAACAACTTTCTTCGCACCAGCGGTGATGTGTTTACGCGCAGTTTCGTCGGTCAGGAAGATACCCGTTGCTTCAGCAACAACATCAACACCGATTTCGTTCCACTTCAGGTTAGCTGGATCTTTTTCAGCAGTAACACGGATGGTTTTGCCGTTAACAACCAGGTGGCCGTCTTTCACTTCAACGGTGCCATTGAAACGACCGTGAGTTGAGTCGTACTTCAGCATGTACGCCATGTATTCAGCGTCCAACAGATCGTTGATACCAACGATTTCGATGTCAGAACGTTCCTGAGCAGCACGGAAAACAATACGGCCGATACGGCCAAAACCGTTGATACCTACTTTGATAGTCATATATTCCACCAGCTATTTGTTAGTGAATAAAAGGTTGCCTGTAAAATTACAAAAACCTTACGCAGCGTCAAGCGGAATCGTGTCAATCATTGCGACAAATCAATCCTGCGCATAACCTTTGTGCGACTGACAGCCTCACTTTCCCTTTGAGCTAGCAACCACATGGGGGCTGCGCCCGGGATTTTAAAGGGCTATCAGGATAAATATGTGAGCAAGATCACAATTGCCTGACTGCCGTACCGCAACGCATAAGTTTAGAACAAAAGTTCACACTTCAGTGTTAATGTTTTGTTAGAATTCGCGATGAAAGGTATCTGTTTCTACAGCGAGATCTGAGCATATGTCGAATCAACGTAATCCTGACGAACTCAAAAAAAATCTAACAGAAATGCAGTTCTACGTGACGCAGAACCACGGAACTGAACCCCCATTCACCGGGCGTTTGCTGCACAATAAGCGCGATGGCGTCTATCACTGTCTGGTGTGCGATGCACCGCTGTTTAATTCCCAGTCAAAATACGATTCTGGCTGCGGCTGGCCGAGCTTTTACGAGCCTGTCAGCGACGAGGCCATCCGCTATTTAACGGACTCTTCACACGGTATGCAGCGCACAGAAATCCGCTGCGGAAACTGCGATGCTCATCTCGGACACGTTTTCCCGGATGGCCCACAGCCCACGGGTGAGCGTTTCTGTGTAAATTCGGCGTCGATGAGCTTCTCTGATGACGAAAATGGCGACCAGACCAAAGGTTGAAAAACCGATTCAGCAAATTATTCCATCACAGCGGATTTCTCATGAATATTGATGACATGATTAACAGTATGACGCCGGACGTGTATCAGCGTCTGGTGACAGCCGTAGAACTGGGGAAATGGCCGGATGGCGTGGCGCTCACGGCAGAGCAAAAAGAGAACAGCCTGCAATTGGTGATGCTGTGGCAGGCGCGCAATAACAGCGACGCACAGCACATGACCATCGACACCAAAGGCCAGATGGTGATGAAGAGTAAGCGCGAGCTGAAGGAAGATTTTGGCATCACGCCAAAACCGATTGCGACGATGAAAATGCAGTGACCACAGGCCGGGCAAGCGCTAACGCTGCCCGGCAATGGAGTTAGTGCTTAATCCCTAACGACGTTGCTAACTGCTTCGCCAGCTGGTTGTGGTCGTCCGCGCCATACTCCCAGAACATCGCGCCACCCAGACCTTTCTCTTTGATGTACTGCGCCTTCAGGTCGACCGAACGCGGGTTTTCGTACGACAGAGCGAACAGTTCCTTGCCCTCCGCCGATTTCACCGACAGCCATGGCACTTTCGCCTGATCGTCCCAGTGCTCGGTAAAGCGTTTCTGCGGATCGTTAATCAGCTTGCTGACAATATCGTTGTACTTCACGTAGGTATCTTTGGTGAGGTCATAGCCCAACGCCTTGAACAATCCGATCTCCTGCGCACCGAAGTACGGCTGTGTCACCGGGTTTTTCTCAGCATCTGCTTTTGTCCAGTCGATGCCAGGCTCCACGCTGCGTTTTGGCACGCGCCCGTAAAAACCAATCCCTAAATTCATCTGCTCAGGTTTCAGCCCGGCAGCGAGGTAGTTGTTGACCACAAAATCAGCGCTGTATTTGTCCGCTGCGGCCACAGTCGGCCACTTAGTGGAGTCATACAGATTCGAGTTAAAATACTGCGTGCCGTAGGCCATGTCGTAGGTCATCAGATTGATGTAGTTCAGATACGGCGCGATCGCTTTGACGTCGACCCAGCTTTTTGGGCTTTCGGCATTCGCCCCCAGGGCGACAGTCACCAGCTTCTCTTTCGGCAGCGCTTCGCGGATCTCCTTCAGCAGGGCGGTGAAGTTGTCTTTATCGGCGGGCTGCTTATCCACCAGACCCCACGCACCGTTCACCGGGTACTCCCAGTCGAGGTCGATGCCATCAAGTCCGTAGGCCGTGACGATCTCTTGCACGGAGCGAATAAACACGGCGCGGCTCTCTTTGCTATCCGCGGCGCCGGAGAATCCGCGCGCGCCCCAGCCGCCAACAGAGAGCAGGACTTTAAGCTGTGGGTTTTGCTTACGCAGTTCAGGGATTTTATGCAGATCGGCGGTCACTTTCGGCGAGAGCCAGATTTGGTGCAGTTTACTGGCGTCTTTCAGCGCGGCGTTGGTTTCACCCGCTTCGTTGTTATAGATAAGACCAAACGAGTAGTTGAGGTGGGTAATCTGGCGAACATCCAGTTTATCGATGTCACCTCCCGGCCCGGCAGTCACATCGCCGCCACCGTTGAAGTAGCCGACGGACATCAGGTCAGCCGCAAAAAGGGCTGGAGCGCAGAGCAGGGGTAAGGCTGCCATCACAGGCAATAGCTTCATAACGTATCCTCTTTGACTAAAAAAAGTACGTCACATCAGGGATGTGACAAAAAATAGCCAAACGAGGATAGCAGTGCCGCTTCGCTGAAACTGCGAGAGAGGTTGAATTTTTGTTATACCGGAAACAAAAGGCTGTTAACGGCAGGAACCGCAGCGCGTAACTGTCCGGAAGCGGAAATGGCGAGCCCAAAGCTAGAGTGAGGCGTGGGAAACGATGAGGAGTCAAAAATTTGGCCGGGCAGCGTTGTCATGCCCGGCCATCAGTGCAGGATTACTTCTTATCAATCATCGCTTTCAGATTGGCAAACGGGTTGTATTTCGCTTCCCCGACGCTCTTCTGCGCATCTTCACCCGCGACGACGGTGGAACCGTACAGGTCGGCTTCCGTGTATTTGGAATGCTCATGATCGTGGCAGAACAGGCATAACATCTCCCAGTTGCTGCCGTCTTCCGGGTTATTGGAGTGATCGTGATCGATATGGTGAACCGTCAGCTCACGCAGGTTGGAATAGACAAATTCGCGGCTACAGCGACCGCATACCCACGGAAAAAGCTTCAATGCCTTTTCGCGGTACCCGACTTCAAGCCGGGCATAGTTTTTTGGGATAAAAGCCATACGAATGGCCCTCCTGAATAAGATAAAAAATGGGAACCGCGCTTACGCCTGCGTCTCTTGCCAGTCGGAAAGGGTGTACAGCGTCGCACCAGCCGTCGACATTTCCATAAACGCCAGCGGGCTATCCTGCGCCTGAATATTCACGCCGCGACAGCCATCGGTGATGACGCTGACGTTATACCCCAGTTTTAGCGCATCGAGGACGGTGAACTTCACACAGTAATCCGTCGCCAGCCCCATCACGATCAGCTCGCCGATCTCATGATGGCGCAGCCACTCATCGAGCGCAGTTTTCTGTCGATGGCCGTTGTCGAAAAAGGCGCTGTAACTGTCGATATTCGGATTTTCGCCTTTATGAAACACCGCGTCGATGGCCGCCTGATTCAGCAGCGGATGCAGTTCAGCCCCTTCGGTCTGCTGAATGCAGTGATCGGGCCAAAAGGTTTGCGCCAGACCGTCCAGCTCGCCCTGGGTGAACGGCTCGACATTGTGCTGGCTGGCAAAGCTGCCGTGATCCGCCGGATGCCAGTCCTGGCTTGCCACCACCGCCTCACCGCGCGCTTTACACCACGCAATCAGCGTATTGGCGACATCCACGGTGCTATCGCCACCGGCCACCGCCAGCGCGCCACCGGCGCAAAAATCATTTTGCAGATCGACCAGCAGCAGGGCACGTTGCTTCATAACCATCTCCTTATTCGTCCGGCGTCAGTTCGCCGCGCAGGTTTTGCATCATCGCGGTACGCATCGACTGCACGTCCAGATCCTGACTGAGTAAGTAATGAAGTTTAGTCAGGGTGGCCTCGACCGTCATATCGAACCCGCTGATCACCCCGGCATGCGCCAGCGCGTTGCCCGTGGCATATCCCCCCATATTCACTTTGCCGGACATGCACTGGGTGAGGTTAACCACCAGAATGCCGCGATCGCTCGCTTCCTGCAGCTCTTTCAGGAACTCGCCGTTCTGCGGCGCATTGCCCACGCCGTAGGAACGCAGGATCAGCGCTTTCACCGGCTGGCGCAGGAAGTTGCGCACCACGTCAGCAGAAATCCCCGGATAAATCGTCACCACGCCAATCGGCTGTGGGGTGATCGGGTGAACAATCAGCTCGCCCGCCGTGTGCGGTGCCGGTGGTGTGCCCAGACGACGAATATGGATACCCGCCTCCAGCAACGGCTGCAGGTTTGGCGACGCAAAGGCATCAAAACCGTCGGCGTGCGCTTTGGTGGTGCGGTTCCCGCGATAAAGTCGGTTGTTGAAGAACAGCGACACTTCATTGATCGGGTAATTGGCGGCGACATACAGGGAGTTGAGCAGGTTGATCTGCCCGTCGGAGCGCAGCTCCGCCAGCGGGATCTGCGAGCCGGTCACGATCACCGGCTTGCCGAGGTTCTCCAGCATGAAGGAGAGCGCAGAGGCGGTAAACGCCATGGTGTCGGTGCCGTGCAGGATCACAAAGCCATCGTACTCGTCGTAATGGGCTTTGATATCTTCTGCGATATGCTGCCAGTCTTCCGGCGTCATATCTGAGGAGTCCATCAGCGGATCGTACTCGTGAATGGTGAAGTCTGGCATCTCCTGGCGGTGGAACTCGGGCATCAGCGCGAGCTGGCGCTGGAGATGACCGGAGACAGGAATATAGCCATTTTCAGAGCGCTGCATACCGATGGTCCCGCCGGTATACGCCACATAAATCGATTTCTTCTGCATGATAGTGTGTTCTTGTGCTTCAAAGAAAAATCCCCCCTTCGCGAGAAGAGGGGACAGGGTTTTTAGCGAACGTTAGCGCAGGTGAGGCAGAACGCGTAACGGTTTTGCGGATCGTTAAAGGCGGCGAGCTTATCGCTCTCGGCTTTTACGACGCTTGCCGCGCTCGCCACTGGCGCAGGCAGATAGGCCTGAATTGCAGCAGGCAGCATCGCGCGCACTGAGCCGGACATGCTGTTCATCACCATATCCACAAACGTCGGCTCATCCTGATAATACGCAATATGCCACTGTTTCAGTTTTGCCAGTTCGGCGGCTTTCGCGACGGCGTCATCGAAGTCGCCCAGGCTGTCGACCAGCCCATTGTTCTTCGCGTCCTGGCCGGTCCACACATGGCCCTGCGCGATTTTATCCACCTGCTCCGGCGTGGATTTACGGGAATCCGCCACCAGTGTGATAAAGCGCTTATAACCGTTCTCAATGCTGAGCTGCATCATCTGCGACACTTCCGGTGGCAGGGATTTAGTCACGGCCACATCCGCCAGCGGTGACGTCGCAACGCCATCCGTATGCACACCCAGATAATCAAGGCTGTTTTCAACGGTATTAATGACGCCGAAGATACCGATAGAGCCGGTTAACGTACTCGGGTTCGCCACGATGTAGTTCGCTGGTGTGGAGATCCAGTAACCACCGGATGCCGCCATACCGCCCATCGACACCACCACCGGTTTGCCTGCAGCACGCGCGGCGGCCAGTTCCGCACGGATCACTTCCGAGGCGCTGACGCTGCCGCCAGGGCTGTTGACGCGCAGGACGATGGCTTTCACTTTCGGGTCCAGACGCGCATCGCGGATCTGCGACGCGGTCGTGTCACCGCCCACGTTCCCCGGCGTCTCTTCACCGTCCATGATCGCGCCGTTGGCAAAGACCACGGCCACGCTGTCACCCGTCTCGCTCGGTTTTTTCGGCGTGTAATCGTAGAGGCTGATGGCGCTGTAGTTCTTGTCTTCTTTGCTCCAGCCAAACTGCTTGGTCAGCGCTTTTTCGATCTCTGCGCTGGAGCCGAGGGTGTCGACCAGTTTGTTATCGAGCGCGTATTTCGCCGTATCGCCGCCAACTTTAGTCAGGCCATCCAGCATCGCCTGTGCACCTGGGAAGACCTGCTCAGGGGTGATCTGACGGTTCGCGGCCACGGTAGCAAGATAGTTCTGCCACAGCTCGCCGATCCAGCGGCTGTCCGCTTCACGGGCGGCAGGGGACATATCATCGCGAATAAACGGCTCAACCGCCGATTTATAGGTCCCGACGCGGAACACGTGCGTGGTCACTTTCAGCTTATCCAGCAGCGATTTGTAGTACAGCCCGTTGGTGGCAAAACCGTGCAGATCGACGGTACCCTGCGGGGAGAGCCAAATCTTGTTGGCAAAGCTCGCCAGATAATATTGCCCCTGGCTGTAGCTGTCGCCCACGGCAATCACCGGTTTACCGCTGTCGCGGAATTCGCGCAGCGCTTTACCGATGTACTGCATCGACGGCTGATCGCCCCCGGCGAAGTTTTTCAGGTCCAGCACGATGCCGGTAATGTTGCGATCGTCTTTCGCCTGACGAATTGCGTCGACGATATCAAACAGGGAGTTTTC
Source organism: Lelliottia sp. WB101 (assembly GCF_003051885.1). Classification (NCBI taxonomy): domain Bacteria; kingdom Pseudomonadati; phylum Pseudomonadota; class Gammaproteobacteria; order Enterobacterales; family Enterobacteriaceae; genus Lelliottia; species Lelliottia sp. WB101. Next base: position 3,681,434 of record NZ_CP028520.1, on the reverse strand, counting down.
CTGCATACGATCGGAGGTGGAGCCAAGCAGCTGGCGGCCAATCACGCCCAGACGATTGCTGGTGGACGGCTTATCGACAATCACACCGGTGATGTCGAGCAGCAGCGCGCCGCGCTCGGAATGCTGCGCCTGGTTACTGCTGCTGATGTGCATCCACAGGCCCACACACACCAGAATCAGGAAGATGAAGAAGATATTCATCACCAGTTCGCGGACAAAATTGAGCAACCGCCACGTCCATTTAAAGAAACCGGCAAAAATTCGCCAAAGGGTTCGCATGTATTCTCCCAAACCAGATAATGACCGTTTCCGTCGCGACTGGACGGCAATGTGGGGTTATCGTAATGACCCAACCGTCACTTGTCAGCAGGAATCGCCCACTGCGCTGTAACAAATTCTGCTGTCGTGTTAATTTTGTGAGCAAATTTGAAGACAGGAGTGAATCAATGGACGCACTTGAACTGCTTGTTAACCGTCGTAGCGCTTCTCGCCTGGCGGAACCTGCGCCTGCGGGCGAACAGCTGGAAAACATTCTGCGCGCCGGAATGCGCGCCCCGGATCACGGTACGCTCTCGCCGTGGCACTTCTTTATTATTGAAGGCGAAGGGCGCGACCGTTTCAGCACCTTGCTTGAGAATGGGGCGATGGCCGCCGAGCAGGATGAAAAAGCGATTGATAAAGCGCGTAATGCGCCGTTTCGCGCGCCGATGATCATTGCGGTGGTGGCGAAATGTCAGCCGGAACATAAAGTGCCGGTCTGGGAGCAGGAGATGTCTGCAGGCTGCGCGGTGATGGCGATGCAAATGGCGGCTGTGGCACAGGGCTTTAACGGCATCTGGCGCACCGGCCCGCTGACCGACAGCCCGGTGGTGCGCGAAGGGCTCTCCTGCACCGAGCACGATAAAATCGTTGGCTTCCTCTACTTAGGCACGCCGCAGCTGAAAGCCTCGACCACCATTACAGCACCCGATACCGCCCCGTTCGTCACCCGTTTCTGATAATCGCACTAAACTGTCTGGATTATGAGCAAGCGTCGCATAATTCAGACAGTCATACTTACCTCATCACGGAATGAGCGCTACCATAGCGCGATTGCAATGACAGGAGATGTCCATGAGCGAGCAAACCATTCGTTTAACGCAATACAGCCACGGAGCGGGTTGCGGTTGTAAAATTTCCCCCAAAGTGCTGGAAACCATTCTGCACAGCGAACAGGCGAAGTTTGTCGACCCGAACCTGCTTGTCGGCAACGAAACGCGTGACGATGCAGCGGTATACGATTTAGGTAACGGCACCAGCATTATCAGCACCACCGACTTCTTTATGCCGATTGTCGATAACCCGTTTGATTTCGGGCGCATCGCGGCGACCAACGCCATCAGCGACATCTTCGCGATGGGCGGTAAACCGATCATGGCGATTGCTATTCTCGGCTGGCCGATCAACACCCTGGCGCCGGAAATTGCCCGCGACGTCATCGAGGGCGGCCGCTTTGCCTGCCAGCAGGCGGGGATCGCTCTGGCGGGTGGGCACTCCATCGATGCGCCGGAACCGATCTTCGGCCTCGCCGTCACCGGTGTCGTACCGACCGAACGCGTGAAGCGCAACAGCACCGCGCAGGAAGGGTGCAAACTGTTCCTCACTAAGCCGTTGGGCATTGGCGTGCTCACCACCGCTGAGAAAAAATCCCTGCTCAAGCCCGAGCATATCGGTCTTGCCACCGACGTGATGTGTCAGATGAACCTGGCGGGTGCGGCGTTCGCGAATATCGACGGCGTAAAAGCGATGACCGACGTCACCGGTTTTGGCCTGCTCGGCCACCTGAGCGAAGTTTGCCAGGGCGCGGGCGTGCAGGCGCAGCTCTGGTATCAGGACATTCCAAAACTGCCGGGCGTGGAAGAGTACATCGCACAGGGGGCGGTGCCGGGCGGTACGCAGCGTAACTTTGCCAGCTACGGTCATCTGATGGGCGATATGCCGACGGAGTGGCGCGATCTGCTGTGCGATCCACAAACCTCCGGCGGCCTGCTGCTGGCAGTCACGCCTGAGGCGGAAGCCGAGGTCAAAGCCACCGCCGCAGAGTTTGGCATTACCCTGAGCGCCATCGGCGAGCTGGTCAGCGCGCGCGGCGGCCGTCCGATGATTGAGATCCGTTAATTCGATGCGTTTGTTTATTGCGGAAAAGCCGAGTCTCGCCCGAGCCATTGCCGATGTGCTGCCCAAGCCGCATCGCAAGGGCGACGGCTTTATCGAATGCGGTAACGGGCAGGTGGTCACCTGGTGTATCGGTCACCTGCTGGAACAAGCGCAGCCGGATGTCTATGACAGCCGCTATGCGCGCTGGAATCTCAACGATCTGCCGATCGTGCCGGAGAAGTGGAAACTGCAGCCACGTCCTTCGGTCACCAAACAGCTTAACGTCATCAAACGCTTTCTGCATGACGCACAAGAAGTGGTTCACGCGGGTGACCCGGACAGGGAAGGGCAACTGCTGGTGGACGAAGTGCTCGACTACCTTGAGCTGGCGCCGGAAAAACGTCAGCAGGTGCAGCGTTGTCTGATTAACGATCTTAACCCGCAGGCGGTGGAGCGCGCCATTACGCGTCTGCGCGCCAACAGCGAGTTCATCCCGCTGTGCGTGTCTGCCCTGGCGCGTGCCCGCGCCGACTGGCTGTATGGCATCAACATGACACGCGCCTACACCATTCTCGGGCGTAACGCCGGGTATCAGGGCGTGCTCTCAGTCGGGCGTGTTCAGACGCCAGTACTGGGCCTGGTGGTGCGTCGCGACGAAGAGATCGAAAACTTCGTCGCCAAAGATTTCTTCGAGGTTAAAGCGCATATCGTCACCCCGAAGGATGAACGTTTTACCGCGACCTGGCAGCCGAGCGATGCCTGTGAATCTTACCAGGACGAAGAGGGGCGGTTGCTGCATCGTCCGCTGGCGGATCACGTGGTCAACCGCATCAGCGGCCAGCCAGCGATGGTCACCAGCTATAACGATAAACGGGAATCAGAACCCGCGCCGCTGCCGTTTTCGCTGTCGTCGTTACAGATTGAAGCGGCTAAACGCTTTGGTATGAGCGCGCAGAACGTGCTCGATATCTGCCAGAAGCTGTACGAAACCCACAAGCTGATTACCTATCCGCGTTCAGACAGCCGCTACCTGCCGGAAGAGCATTTCGCCGGGCGACATGCGGTGCTGAATGCCATCGGCGTTCACGCCCCGGACCTGCTCCCGCAGCCCGCCGTGAACCCGGAAACGCGCAACCGCTGCTGGGACGATAAAAAAGTCGACGCGCACCACGCGATTATCCCGACGGCGCGCGCCAGCAATGTCAATCTGAGCGAGAACGAAGCGAAGGTGTATAACCTCGTGGCGCGCCAGTATCTGATGCAATTTTGCCCGGACGCGGTGTTCCGCAAGTGCGTGATCGAGCTGGAGATCGCCAAAGGTAAGTTCGTTGCCAAAGCGCGTTTTCTGGCGGAAGCGGGCTGGCGCACGCTCCTCGGCAACAAAGAGCGCGATGAAGAGAACGACGGCACGCCGTTGCCCGTGGTCGCAAAAGACGACGAACTGCTGTGCGAAAAGGGCGAAGTGATTGAGCGACAAACGCAGCCTCCGCGCCACTTTACGGACGCCACGCTGCTCTCTGCCATGACCGGGATTGCCCGCTTTGTGCAGGATAAAGATCTGAAAAAGATCCTGCGTGCGACCGACGGATTAGGCACAGAAGCGACGCGCGCAGGGATTATTGAGCTGCTGTTCAAGCGCTGTTTCCTGATCAAAAAAGGGCGCTATATCCACTCGACGGATCCGGGCCGGGCGCTGATTCACTCGCTGCCTGAGCTGGCTGCGCGACCGGATATGACGGCGCACTGGGAGTCTATCCTGACCCAAATCAGTGAGAAGCAGTGCCGCTATCAGGACTTTATGGAGCCGCTGGTCGGCACGCTGTTTGAGCTGATCAATCAGGCGCGCAATACGCCGGTGAAATCCTTCAGAGGAATGGTGGCGCCGGGCGGTGGGGACGCGAAGAAAAAGTTTAAGAAGAAGAGTGCGGCCTGACGCCCTCTCACAAGGCGCGGGCGAAGATATAAAAAACGGCAACTCTGTTGCCGTTTTGCTTTTATCATCAGGCCAGTAACGGCTTAAATCACCCCTTGCCCGATCATCGCATCGGCGACCTTCACAAACCCGGCGATATTCGCGCCGCGTACGTAGTTGGTCTGCTCCGCTTCTCCGCCATACTCCACGCACGCGTGGTGAATATCCAGCATGATGTGGTGCAGACGGGCGTCCACTTTTTCAGCTTTCCAGCCCATACGCGCGGCGTTCTGCGCCATCTCCAGGCCAGACGTCGCCACGCCACCGGCGTTGGCCGCTTTACCTGGCGCAAACAGCACACCGGCTTCCAGGAACAGATCGGTCGCTTCGATGGTCGTCGGCATATTCGCGCCTTCCGCCACGGCTTTCACGCCGTTTTTGATAAGTGTGCGGGCGGCGTCCACATCCAGCTCGTTCTGCGTGGCGCATGGCAGGGCGATGTCCACCGGCACCGACCACGGCTGCTTGCCTTCCAGATAGGTCAGGCCAAACTCGCGGGCGTAATCGGCGACGCGACCGTCGCGGCTGGCTTTAATTTCGCACAGACGCGCCAGTTTTTCCGCCGTGAAACCGGCCTCATCTACCACCGTGCCGCTGGAGTCGGAAGCCGTCACTACGCGCGCACCAAACTGCATCGCTTTTTCAATGGCATACTGCGCAACGTTACCGGAGCCGGACACTGCCACGCGCATCCCTTCAAAGCTCAGACCGTGGCGTTTGAGCATCGCTTCAGTGAAGTACACCAGCCCGTAACCCGTCGCTTCCGGGCGAATCAAACTCCCGCCAAAGGACAGCCCTTTGCCGGTAAACACGCAGGCGCTGTTGTTGGACAGTTTTTTCATCATCCCGGCCATAAAGCCCACTTCGCGCCCGCCCACGCCAATATCACCCGCAGGCACATCCGTATCAGGGCCGAGGTGACGATACAGTTCCGTCATCAGCGCCTGGCAGAAACGCATCACTTCGCCTTCGCTTTTGCCTTTCGGATCAAAGTCGCTGCCGCCTTTGCCCCCGCCCATCGGCAGGGTGGTGAGGGCGTTTTTGAAGGTCTGTTCAAAGCCGAGGAACTTCAGGATCGAGAGGTTCACGGAAGGGTGGAAACGCATTCCGCCTTTGAACGGGCCGATGGCGGAGTTGAACTGTACGCGCCACGCGCGGTTCACCTGCACCTGATTCTTATCATCGACCCAGACCACGCGAAACTGAATCACACGTTCAGGTTCAACCAGACGCTCAAGCAGAGACATCTGACGGTAACGCGGGTTTTCTTCGAGGAATGGCCACAGGGTGGTCATGACTTCACGAACGGCCTGTGCAAACTCGCTCTGATGCGGGTCGCGTTGTTGAACGTGGGTAAGAAATGATTCCAGAGAGCGTGTGTGTTCCATAGCGATAAGAGCCTCTTATGACGATTTTTTTAATTTTGTGTGTTGTGTGGGTGATTTGTGGTCGTTTTCGACTATACCACCCGTACCGCTTTGCGTGGCAAGGGAAAATTTACCGGGAAAGTGAAATTAATCAGCGGCCTTGTGTCATAACTAAAAACGATGATGCGTTAAAGATTCAGCGGCAAACAACCGTTATATACAGATCATCCTTCAGGCACCTACACGAGTCAGCCCCTGGGTATGCTCCGGTTTGCTGGCCTGATGCAACTTGAATGATTTTGTGTATAGTCATGATCAGCAGATAAAAGGAATCTTTATGAACCGCTACCTAGTAACCGCTCTGTTTGCTCTGTTATCCGCAGGGGCCCAGGCTGACCGTATTCGCCCGGACGTGGAGGTCAATGTGCCGCCAGAGGTGTTCAGCTCGGGCGGTCAGCGTGCGCAGCCCTGCAATCAGTGCTGCATCTATCAGGATCAAAACTATTCGGAAGGTGCGGTGGTGAAGGCCGACGGTGTGCTGCTGCAGTGTCAGCGCGATGAAAAAACCATCAGCACGAACCCGCTGGTGTGGCGGCGCGTAAAAGGATAAAGGCTTCCAGCAGGGGAATATCGGCGGGCGCTAACTCATAGGCGAACGCCTCCTGCGGCGTACACCACACCAGCCGGCTGTGATAGTGCGCGACCACGTCGCCGCTAAAGGACGGAACATGCCAGGCGTGGAGATGAATCAGCCGCCCGGACACTTCGCGCTGGTGGCTGGCGACATACAGCACAGGTAGTCGTGTCTCAATCCCCAGCTCTTCGCGCAGCTCGCGGATCAGCGCCTCGGGCTGCGTCTCACCGGCTTCGACTTTACCTCCGGCGAACTCCCACATTCCCGCTTGATCGGCCTGAGCGGGGCGTTGCGCGAGGAGAATTTTGCCATCCTTTTCAAGGATAGCGGCAACAACATCGAGAGTTTTCAGCATGGTCGTCAATAATTACAGTTGAAAAACGACATATTATCGTCGCCTTTCAAAGAGTCCAGCCATCAGGAGAGTCCGGTGAAAGAAACATCCGCCTGGGTCCAGCCCGTAGAATCCCTTCCCGCCAGTCTGAAACCCATCGCCGCCATGCAGAAAAAACATTTTGGCGTGGTGCTCAATCCCACGCGCTGGTGGGGAAGAATGCCGCGTCTTTTCTGGCTGGTCGCGCTGTTTGTCGGTTTTCTGGAGAGAAAAAAAGCGCGCCTGAACCCAGCCCTGCGCGCGCTGCTGATGACCCGCATTTCGCAGCTCTGCCACTGCGCATTTTGTATCGACGCTAACAGCCTGCGCCTCGCCGAGCGCTGCGGCGCGCTGGATAAAGTCCAGGCGGTCAGCGAGTGGCGTACATCCACGTTATTCACGGCAGAAGAGTGTGCCGCGCTGGACTATGCCGAGGCGACGACGGCCACGCCGCCGCAGGTGACGGAAGCGATCAAATCCGAACTAAAGCGCTTTTACAACGACGAAACCATTACCGAAATGACGGCCCTGATTGCGTTTCAGAATCTCTCGGCGCGTTTTAACGCTGCGCTGGAGATCCCGTCACAGGGGCTTTGTGACGCCTTCAAAGGTCAGCCTCATGCTTGACAGACATCTGCATCCGCGCGTTAAACCTGCGCTCAACCGCCTGGTGGCGGTCATCGATAAGCCATTCATCACGCCGGATGGCGTGACGCTTGCGGGCTTTGCCCTCGGCGTGCTGGCGTTGCCGTTTCTGGCCCTCGGCTGGTACCCGGCGGCGCTGGTCGCGATTGTGCTGAACCGCCTGTTCGACGGGCTGGATGGCGCACTGGCGCGGCGTCGCGGCCTGACGGACGCGGGCGGTTTTCTCGATATCGCCCTCGATTTTCTGTTCTATGCCCTGGTCCCTTTTGGCTTTGCGCTGGCGGCACCAATGGAAAACGCGCTTGCCGCCGCCTGGCTGCTGTTTGCGTTTATCGGCACCGGGAGCAGTTTTCTGGCGTTTGCGGCGCTGGCCGCGAAACACAATATCGACAACCCAGGCTATGCGCATAAGTCGTTTTATTACATCGGGGGATTAACGGAGGGGACGGAGACCATCGCGCTGTTTGTGCTCTGCTGCCTGTTCCCGGCGCACTTTGCGCTGTTCGCCTGGATCTTTGGCGCGTTGTGCTGGCTCACCACCACAACGCGCATCTGGAGCGGGTATCAGACGCTGAAAACCCTGAAATCTTAAAGCGTGCTTTCCGGCGTCAGCGGACCCGTGGTGATCGGATTTTGTGGATGGCTGCTCCACTCGTACCAGCCGCCGTCGTAAACCGAGACGTTTTTCCAGCCCATGGCGCGGGCGTACATAAAGGTTTCTGACGCGCGCCAGCCGGTGCCGCAGTAAAAGGCGACGTGCTGATCCGGCAGGATGTTCCAGGCTTTCCACATCGCAGCGATATCCTCGGCGCTGCGCATGGTGCCGTCCGGGTTGTGGAAATCTTCCATATGCGTCGCATCGCTGCCCGCATGGCCCCAGCGCGCGCCTGCGATTTCACCTTTTGGCTTGATGTAGCTGTAGCCGCTGGTTTCGCCGGTAAATTCCGGCCAGGAACGAATACTCACCAGCGAGGCATCCCGGCGATGCACCATCCCACGCGCCTGTTCCATATCCACCATCAGCTGCGGCTGCCCAGGGATCGGTGCGCCGAAATCATTCGCTGGCGTCACTTTCACAGGCAATCCGCGCTCGACCGGCAGACCGGCGTCGGACCAGGTTTTCCAGCCGCCATCCAGCAGACGCACATCTTTCACACCCGCGTAGAGCATGATCTGCGCGACGCGCGCCGCCGCATAGACGTCGCGACCGTAGAGGATCACGGTGGTGTCATGGCGAATGCCCTGTTTCGCCAGCAGCGCTTTCAGTTTGTCGTCGGAGACTTTATTCCACAGCGGCTCGCTTTCGACGTCGTTGGTATCGATATAACCCGCGCCCGGAATGTGATTCAGCAGATAAAATTTCGGTGCGCCCCAGGCGGCTTCGATAATTTTATAATCGCCCGCAGGCGCCGCCGCGACCTTTTTGCCCTGCATCAGCTGGTGCAGCCATTCGGGATAGACCAGTTGCTCGAAATGAGGAAGACGTTGCAGACGGTCGGCACTTTGCAGCGCATCGCCAAGCACTGAAATGTGCTGATAACCAGCTTTCGCAAGGCGCGCTTTCACGGCCTGGTTGTCGGTATCGCTGCCGTACAGGGCGATAGCGGATGTCGGGGTGAGGTTATGCTGTTTTGCCCAGTCGCTGAGCTGCTCATCGCTCATCACCTTCAGCCAGCTGGCTGACAGATTCAGCGCGGCGGGCTCATGCCCGGAGGTGCCTGACAGGGTTTGCGGCCAGCCGTTATAAAATGCGCTGGCGCGGGTATCGATCAACGCGCCGTGCTGCTGTTGCAGCTGTGCCAGCGTCAGAGAAGGGGCCATATTAGCGGCAAAAGTGGAAACACTGGCAAGACAGAGCGCCAGCGCGGTCAGTTGAGAAACACGTTTCATCGAAAAACCTGACATCATATAAAAGGTGCGTCATTTTCGTCTCCCCCAAAACAGAATTCCTTGCGTTAGCACAGGGTTTACTGCCAGTCGGACAGCTGAATCACACGTCCGCCCGCCGGAATGTCCTCTTCATCGTGCGTGACCAGCACCACCGGGATATTCAGGGCACGAACCTCAGCGAATACCCACTCACGAAACGTCACGCGCAGGGATTTATCCAGACGACTAAAAGGCTCGTCCAGCAACAGCGCGCGCGGCTGCGCCAGCAGGGCACGCAGCAAACTAACACGACTGCGTTCACCGCCCGACAGCGTGGCCGGATCGCTGGCATAAAACCCCGCCAGACCGGCGCTGGCAAGCGCCTGTTCAACCCGCTCACGGCGCGCCGTGCGGATCTGCGCGGGAAGCGCCAGCATCAGGTTCTGTCCGACGCTAAAGTGATCGAACAAGAGCGCATCCTGGAACAAAATGCCGATCCCGCGTTTTTCAACCGGGCGCGTATCGAGCCGCTGATCGTCAAGCCACAGCTCGCCATGAGCGTGAAAATCGGCGGAGAGGGCGCCCACCAGCCAGGCAAAAAGGGTCGATTTTCCGCTGCCGGAGGGGCCCATCAGCGTCAGAATTTCCCCGCGCGCAACGCTGAAACTGGCATTGCGCAGGAGCGGTTCGAGGGTGAGATTTTTGACCGTCAACATTAACGTAACCCCTGTCGATAGTAGCCAGCGAGACGCGATAACCCCCCGCCAGCCCAAACGCGGCGGCGGTAAGCGCCAATAGCCATAAGGCCTGGCTCGCCAGAATAGCGCTGCTGCCGCCGCTGCTAAGCGCCACCGCTTCGGTGGTCAGCGTGGCAAATCGCCCGGCGCCGAGCCACAGCGTCGGCAGATACTGCGCCATGCTCACGGAAAACCCGGTGGCAAAAGCAATCAGGATCGGGCGCACCAGCAGCGGGCATTTGATTTTAAAAAACAGCTGACTGCGCGACAGCCCGAGGGTTTTAGCGATCAGGATCAGGCGCGGATCGAGCCTGCGCCAGGCCGGCTGCAGCACCAGCAGCGTCCAGGGCAGTACCCACAGCAGATGCCCCCACAGCACCGCCAGAAAGCCGCCGTCAACGCCCAGCGCGAGCGCCAGACGGTATTGCCCGGCGACGAGGGGCAGGGCGGGCAATGCCAGCGGCAGCCACAGCCAGAGCGCTCCGCGCGACGGACCCCACTCCAGCCAGAGCAAAATAATCGCCAGTGCAGTCAGGGCGGAAAACAGAGCAAACGAGAGGCTGGCGTGAAACAGCGCGAAATAAAACTCGCGGTGCTGCGCCAGCAGGAGCAGCGCTCCGGCACACAGCAGCCCACAGAGCGGCAGCAGCCAGCCAAGCGCCGTTCCCGTTACGGGCGGCCCGGCGTTGTGGCGGTGACCGGACGTGGCGGGCAGCGTGCGTCGCCAGGCTTTCCAGAGCGCAAACCCCACCGCGGTAAACATCGTCAGCAGGAGCAGTAAAACCAGACACAGCAGCGTGCCTTTGATTTGTTGCTCCGCATCGCCCTGGCTCAGCCACTGCCAGGCCAGCACCGCCAGTGTCGGCGGATTACCCGGCCCGAGAATGATGGCGATATCCACCACCGACAGGGACCAGGCCACCACCGCCAGCATCACGGCGCCCAGTGCCGGGGCAATGGTCGGCAGAACCAGCCAGAACAGCCCCTGAATGCGGGAATAACCGAGGCTTTGCAGCACCACCATTTTCTGCGCCAGGATCTTTTCCGGCAGCACTGCGTAAATCGCCCACAGCACGAAGGCACTCTCTTTCACCGCCATTGTCGCGCCAAGGCCTATTCCATAGGGATCAAGCACTGGCGAACAGGCGCTGCAAAACGGATAAACGGCACCGCCTTCGGCAAAAAGCAGCAGCACGCTGGTGGCGAAGGCGACATGCGGCACGGCGAGTAACCATGGCAGGCGGCCATTCATCTGCTGCCAGCGTTTGCCGGGCCAGAGGGCAGACAGGATACAGAGCGCAATAAAAAGCGAACCGAGGGTGGCGAGGGTCGTTGAGACCAGGGTAGCGATCAGCGCCTGCGGCAGCTGCGGATCGCGAAACAGGGATTGCCACCCGGCGGCAGAAAATGCAGGGGACAGGAGCATGGCGGTGGCGGGAAACAGCGGCGCGTAAATGGCCGCCATTGCCAGCCACACCAGCCAGCCTAGCGGGTGCCGTAGCGACGCAGCCATTCCTGCTCCAGAGCATTCACCCACGCCGCGTGTGGCTCAGGCAGCATGGCGGGTAAACCGACCGGGATAAACTGGCGCAGGGCGTGAGCCTGCTCAGCGGGGAGTTTTTGCGGGTCCAGCACGCTCGGATCGCCCCAGATTTTCGGGTCGGCTTTGCGACGTTGTGCGGGTGGTGACAGCAGGAAATTCGCCACCACTTTTGCTCCGGCGCTGGCGCTGCTGTTGGCAGGAATCGCCACGAAATGGACATTGCCAATTGTTCCGTTGGCAAAGCCGAAGCTTATGCTGTCAGCAGGTAACTCGCCGCTGGCCACCTTCTGCCGGGCGTGCGCCGGGTTAAAGGTCAGGGAGAGATTCAGATTGCCGCTGGAGAGCAGGGCATCCATTCGTGCCGGTGACGGCGGGAAATCTTTCCCTTCACGCCAGAGCAGGGGATGAAGCTGGTCGAGATAGCGCCACAGAGGGGCGGTTACCGCATCAAATGTATGGGGATCGGGCGCGGTTTTTAGCGCGTCGGGTGTAGTCGTCAGGTTAAGTAACAGCTGTTCCAGAAACGCGGTACCAGTAAAATCAGGCGGGCGTGGATAGGTCACTTTACCGGGATGCTGTTTCGCGTATCCGAGCAGAGCGGAAGGATCGCGCAGTGGCTCAGGCAGCAAAGTCTGTCGCGAGATAAACGTCAGTTGTGCTGCGCCCCACGGAGATTCGGCGCCGTCGGTGGCGATGGCAAAATCCTCAGTCACCGTTTTGGTGGTATCGACATACCGCCAGTTGGGGAGCATTTGCGCCCAACCGCTTTGCAGCAGGTTCGCCTGCTTCAGCGTGCGGAAGTTCTCGCCGTTGACCCACAGTAAATCGACCGAACCTTGGGTGGTCCGCCCGGCGCGGGATTCCGTCTGGATACGTTTGACCGCATCGGCGGCATCCGCCAGATGCACGATGTTGAGGGTAATAGCGTAGTGAGTTTTCATCTCATCGCTTACCCAGTCGAGATATCGATTCACCGCCGGATCGCCACCCCAGGCGTTAAACCAGACGGTCTGCCCTTTGGCTTCCTGTTGAACGGTTTGCCAGTCGCTGGCGGCGAGCACCGGAGTTGCCAGCAGCAGCCCGGTCAGAAACACGCAATAACGCACACGGCGCATAATGCCTCCCTGTTAATGAGATGAAGGGGTGAAGCGAGAAAACAGCCAGCGAGCGATCAGCGGCAATAACCCTAACAGTGTAAAGGCGATCAGCACTCCCGGCGACAGAATATCGCGCAGAGAGGTCAGTTGCCCCAACTCGCGCCCGGCATTGAGGAAAACCACAGTCGCGGGCAGCATCGCCAGCTGGCTAACCCACCAGTAACGCGCCACGCCGAGAGAGGTCAGCCCGCAGAGCAGATTAACCAGAAAAAACGGGAACACCGGCATCAGGCGCAGGGCAAAAAGGTAAAACGCGCCATCGCGTTTCACCCCTTCATTCACCGTCTGCATCGGTTTCGCAAAGCGGCGCTGCACCCAGTCGCGCAGCACATAGCGGCTGGCGAGCATCGCCAGTGTCGCCCCCAGCGTCGAGGCAAAAGAGACCAGCACCATCCCCTCCCAGAAGCTGAATAACGCGCCGCCAAGCAGTGTTAACAGCGCCGCACCAGGAATCGAAAAGGTGGAAATCAGCACATACAGGGCGAAATAGAGCGCGGCACTTTGCACCGGGGCGCGGTCGACGTTATCCAGCAGCATCAGCCGATGGGCGCGGATCGCATCCAGGGAGAGAAATCCCGGCGGCAGTTGCGTGATGAGCAAAGCAAATGCGCCCAAAAGGGCGCACAGGAAGAGGATTTTTGACGCGTTCACCGGCACTTACAGCTTGAATTTCGCCCAGACCGGCGCGTGATCGGACGGCTTTTCCATGCTGCGAATATCGTAGTCGATCCCGGTTTCGATGCAGCGCTCGGCCAGAGGCTGGCTTGCCAGCAGCAGGTCGATGCGCAGGCCGCGGTTATCGTCGAAGCCTTTTGAGCGGTAATCAAACCATGAGAAGCGATCCTGTGTCTCCGGGTTGGCGGTGCGGAAGGTGTCTACCAGGCCCCAACTCATCAGGCGATCCATCCACTCGCGCTCTTCCGGCAGGAAGGAGCATTTACCGGTGCGCAGCCAGCGTTTGCGGCTGTCTTCGCCAATGCCAATATCCAGGTCCGTCGGGCTGATATTCACGTCGCCCATGATCAATACCGGATTTTCTTTGTTCAGCTCGGTGTTCAGGTAATCCTGCAGATCCTGATAGAACTTCGCTTTTGCCGGGAATTTGGTTGGGTGGTCGCGGCTTTCGCCCTGCGGGAAGTAGCCATTGATAACGGTGATATTACCCAGCGGGGACGGGATCTCGGCCATGATAATGCGGCGCTGTGCTTCACCGTCATCGCCAGGGAAGCCGCGGCGGACCGAGACAGGCGTCTCTTTGGTTAACAGCGCCACGCCGTAATGGCCTTTCTGACCGTGATAAAAGACGTTGTAACCCAGCTTCGCAACGTCTTCCAGCGGGAACATATCATCGTGAACTTTTGTCTCCTGCAGGCCGATCACGTCAGGTTGATGTTGTTCAACAATGGCTTCCAGTTGGTGAGGGCGGGCGCGCAGGCCGTTGATATTAAAAGAGACAAATTTCATAGTCGCTGCCAGTGCAAGGTGAATAGTGCATGGATGGTAGCAGAATTTGCGCCGCCTGTTACCGGGTTAGACCAATAACTGCAACAGATCCTGCCGACGGTGCAATTTTTGCACCATTTCGACGCGCCTTGCCCCCAAAAGGGGCGTAAACGGTCAATAAATTTCGCGAGCGATCACAATTCCAGAATTATATTTTGCTTGTGAATAATATTTCTCGTTTTCGTCCCGCGAACCGCCGCTTATCGTAAAAATATTCACTTAATATGCATTAACAGTGAATAACTCCATATTCTAACTCATTGATATTCTGTCCAGGCAACCCGTTTATGCATTTTTATCGCTGGCTGGCACGAACTCTGCAATCTACATTCACAGTGCAAACACTCAAATATTTAACATTTAAACAACTTATTATTTACCGGATGAGGTCGCTATGTCTCTGTCAATTACGCGTGAAAATTTTGATGAATGGATGATGCCGGTTTACGCTCCGGCGGCTTTTATTCCGGTACGCGGGGAAGGCTCACGCCTGTGGGATCAGCAGGGTAAAGAGTACATTGATTTTGCGGGCGGTATTGCCGTGAACGCGCTGGGGCACGCACACCCGGCGCTGCGTCAGACCCTCAACGATCAGGCGGCGAAGTTCTGGCATACCGGTAACGGCTACACAAACGAGCCTGCGCTGCGCCTGGCGAAAAAGCTGATCGACGCGACCTTTGCCGAGAAAATTTTCTTCTGTAACTCCGGTGCTGAGGCCAACGAAGCGGCCCTGAAGCTGGCACGCAAATATGCCCACGACCATTTCGGCGCACAGAAAAGCGGGATTGTGGCGTTCAAAAATGCCTTCCACGGTCGCACGCTGTTTACCGTCAGCGCCGGTGGGCAACCCGCCTACTCCCAGGATTTTGCCCCGTTACCGCCGGACATTCGTCACGCGGTGTTTAACGATCTGCAGTCTGCCAAAGCGCTGATTAATGACGACACCTGTGCGGTGATCGTCGAGCCGATGCAGGGCGAGGGCGGTGTGGTTCCGGCAGATAAAGCATTCCTGCAGGGGCTTCGCGAGCTGTGCGACCAGCACAACGCGCTGCTGATTTTTGATGAAGTGCAGACGGGCGTTGGCCGTACGGGCGAGCTTTACGCCTACATGCACTACGGCGTCACGCCGGATGTGCTGTCGACGGCGAAAGCGCTGGGCGGTGGCTTCCCGATTGGCGCGCTGCTCACCACCGATAAATGTGCCAGCGTGATGGTCGTCGGCACCCACGGCACCACTTACGGCGGTAACCCGCTGGCATCCGCAGTGGCGGGCCAGGTGCTGGATATCATCAATACGCCAGCGGTGTTAAACGGCGTGAAACAGCGTCACGACTGGTTTGTTGAGCGCCTGAATGCGATCAACAGCAAGGTCGGCATGTTCAAAGACATTCGTGGGCTGGGGCTGTTAATTGGCTGCGAACTGACCGCTGAATTTGCCGGAAAAGCTAAACTTATTTCACAGGAAGCAGCAAAAGCGGGCGTGATGGTGCTGATCGCAGGCGCGAACGTGGTGCGTTTTGCCCCGGCGCTGATTGTCAGTGAAGAAGAGATCACCACCGGCCTGGACCGCTTTGCGCTGGCCTGTGAACAGGTGAAATCCGGGGTGTCATCATGATGGTCATCCGTCCCGTTGAGCGCGGCGATCTCGCCGGGCTTATGCAGCTTGCCGGTAAGACGGGAGGCGGGCTGACCTCGCTTCCTGCCGACGAAAAAACGCTGTCGGCGCGCATCGAGCGCGCCATCCATACCTGGCAAGGGACGGTGCCGAAAAGCGAACAGGGATACGTCTTTGTTCTGGAAGAGACGGATACAGGAACCGTGGCCGGGATCTGCGCCATTGAAGTGGCGGTCGGCCTGAATGAACCCTGGTACAACTACCGGGTGGGGACGCTGGTTCACGCGTCGAAAGAGTTGAACATTTATAACGCGCTGCCGACGCTTTCACTGAGCAACGATCACACCGGCAGCAGCGAACTCTGTACCCTGTTTCTCGACCCGGCCTGGCGCAAAGAGGGCAATGGTTATCTGCTCTCTAAATCACGCTTTATGTTTATGGCTGCCTTCCGCGACCGCTTTAATGAAAAAGTGGTGGCGGAGATGCGCGGCGTGATCGACGAAACCGGCTACTCCCCGTTCTGGGAAAGCCTCGGCGAGCGCTTCTTCTCGATGGAGTTCAGCCGCGCGGACTATCTGTGCGGCACCGGGCAGAAAGCGTTTATCGCCGAGCTGATGCCGAAACATCCGATCTACACCCATTTCCTCACCCCCGAAGCGCAGGCCGTGATTGGCGAAGTCCATCCGCAGACGGCACCCGCGCGCGCGGTGCTGGAGAAAGAGGGTTTCCGCTATCGGAACTATGTCGATATTTTTGACGGTGGCCCGACGCTGGAGTGCGATATCGATCGCGTTCGCGCCATCCGTAAAAGCCGTCTGGTGACGGTCGCCGAAGGGCAGCCTGCGCCAGGTGAATTACCAGCCTGCCTGGTGGCGAATGAACAGTACGACCATTTTCGCGCCATGCTGGTGCACGCGAATCCAAAATGTGAACGACTGGTGCTGACCGCAGCCCAGCTGGATGCCCTGAAATGTAGCGCAGGCGACACAGTGCGCCTGGTGCGACTCTGCCCCGAGGAGAAAACAGCATGAGTTTATGGATTAATGGCGACTGGGTGACGGGTGAAGGCGAACGCCGCGTGAAAACCAACCCGGTGGGTAAAGAGGCGCTGTGGACGGGTGCAGATGCCAGCGCCGCGCAGGTGGAACAGGCCTGCAAAGCCGCACGCGCTGCGTTCCCAGCGTGGGCCAAACAGCCGTTTAGCCTGCGTCAGGCGGTCGTTGAGAAATTCGCGTCACTGCTGGAGACCAATAAAGTCGAACTGACCAGCATTATCGCCCGTGAAACCGGCAAACCGCGCTGGGAAGCGGCGACGGAAATCACGGCGATGATCAACAAAATCGCGATCTCGGTGAAGGCGTATCACACTCGTACTGGTGAGCAGCATACGGAGATGGCCGACGGTGCGGCCACTCTGCGCCATCGCCCGCACGGCGTGCTGGCAGTCTTCGGCCCCTATAATTTCCCCGGCCATCTGCCGAATGGCCACATTGTGCCTGCGCTGCTGGCGGGAAACGCCGTGATCTTCAAACCGAGTGAGCTGACGCCCTGGAGTGGCGAAGCGGTGGTGAAACTGTGGGAACAGGCGGGTCTGCCGCCGGGCGTGCTGAACCTGGTGCAGGGCGGGCGTGAAACCGGTCAGGCGCTGAGCGCGCTGAGTGATATCGACGGGCTGCTGTTTACCGGCAGCGCGGGGACCGGCTATCAGCTGCATCGCCAACTGGCGGGCCAGCCGGAAAAAATTCTGGCACTGGAAATGGGCGGCAATAATCCGCTGATCGTTGAAGATCCTGATGATATCGATGCCGCCGTGCATCTGGCTATCCAGTCGGCGTTTGTCACCGCCGGGCAGCGCTGTACCTGCGCGCGCCGTCTGCTGGTTAAACGCGGCGCGCAGGGCGATGCGTTTCTGGCGCGCTTAGTGGAAGTGAGCGCGCGGATAAAACCTGATGCGTGGGACGCCGAGCCGCAGCCGTTTATCGGCGGCCTGATCTCCGAACAGGCGGCGCAGAACGTGGTCAACGCCTGGCGCGATCACGTGGCGCGCGGCGGGAAAAGCCTGCTCGAGCCAAAGCTTATCCAGCCAGGCACGTCGCTACTGACGCCGGGGATTGTGGAAATGAGCGCGGCGAGCGATGTGCCGGATGAAGAGACCTTTGGGCCGCTGCTGTGCGTCTGGCGCTATGACGATTTCGACAGCGCGATTTCGCTTGCGAACAATACGCGCTATGGCCTGTCGAGCGGCCTGATTTCACCGGATCGCGAGAAATTCGACACGCTGCTGATTGAAGCGCGCGCCGGAATTGTGAACTGGAATAAACCCCTGACCGGTGCGGCGAGCACTGCGCCGTTTGGCGGCGTGGGCGCCTCCGGCAACCATCGCGCCAGCGCCTGGTATGCGGCAGATTACTGCGCGTGGCCGATGGCGAGCCTCGAAACTCCCGCGCTGACTCTGCCAGAAACCCTCAATCCGGGGCTTGATTTTAGCAAAGGGGATGGCCATGAAAGCGCGTGAGGTCAACTTTGATGGGCTGGTGGGGCTGACCCACCACTATGCCGGGCTGTCATTTGGTAACGAAGCCTCGACGAAACACCGCTTCCAGGTGTCGAACCCAAAGCTTGCGGCGAAGCAGGGGCTGCAAAAGATGAAAGCCCTGGCCGATGCCGGTTTCCCGCAGGCGGTGATCCCGCCGCAGGAGCGCCCGAACGTCGAGGTCCTGCGCCAGCTTGGGTTTAGCGGCAGCGATGAACAGGTGGTGGAAAAAGCCGGTACTCAGGTGCCGCATCTGCTGTCGGCGGCCAGCTCAGCGTCGTCGATGTGGGTCGCTAACGCGGCCACCGTCGCGCCCTCGGCGGATACCCTGGACGGCAAAGTGCATCTCACCGTCGCCAACCTCAATAACAAATTCCATCGCGCGACGGAGGCGGTGACCACTGAGCGCGTGCTGCGCGCCATTTTCAGCGATGCGGAACGTTTTAGCGTCCACGAGGCACTGCCGCAGGTCGCCATGTTTGGCGATGAAGGGGCGGCCAACCATAACCGTCTGGGCGGGGATTATGGCGATCCGGCAACGCAGCTGTTTATCTATGGCCGCGACGAAAGCAGTCACCATGCCCCCGTGCGCTACCCGGCGCGGCAGACGCTGGCGGCAAGCCAGGCGGTGGCGCGTCTCAATCAGGTGAATCCGGGACAGGTGGTGTATGCCCAGCAGAATCCTCAGGTGATCGATCAGGGTGTGTTCCACAATGACGTGATCGCCGTCTCGAACCGTCAGGTGCTGTTCTGTCATGAACAGGCGTTTGCTCAGCAGGATAAATTGCTGGCAAATCTTGCGGAGCGCGTTCCGGGCTTTACGCCGATTCAGGTTCCGACGCACGCTGTGAGCGTGCAGGATGCGGTGGAAACCTATCTCTTTAACAGCCAGCTGTTGAGCCGTGACGATGGCAGCATGATGCTGGTGCTGCCCCAAGAGTCGCACAACCATCAGGGTGTATGGCGCTATCTGAGCGAGCTGGTGAAGGCCGATAATCCCATCAGCGAGCTGAAGGTTTTCGATCTGCGTGAAAGTATGGCTAACGGCGGAGGACCAGCCTGTTTACGTCTGCGCGTCGTCCTGACACAGGCAGAAATGCAGGCAGTAAACCCCGCAGTAATAATGAATGACACACTGTTTAACACGCTGAACAACTGGGTGGACCGCTATTACCGCGACCAGCTGACGCAGGCGGATCTGGTCGATCCGCAGCTGTTGCGCGAAGGGCGCGAGGCGCTGGACGCCCTGACCACGATCCTGCAGCTCGGTTCGGTTTATCCGTTCCAGCGCTAAGGAGAGAGCATGGAGAATTTACTGGCGCTGACGCTGGCCGATGAAACGCCCGCTGAAAAAGAGGGTGACGGGGCGTCGTTTCACTGGAAATGGCATGGGCGCGGGCTGCTGGAACTGACCCCGTTTGACGAGAGCGGCCGCGCGCTGGTGCTCTCGGCAGGTGTTCACGGCAATGAAACCGCGCCGGTGGAGATTGTCGATCTGCTGATCCGCGCGCTGTATCACGGGGATATTTCCCTGCGCTGCCGTGTGCTGGTGGTGCTCGGGAACCCTGCGGCGCTGGCGCACAACAAACGCTATCTGGAGAGTGATATTAACCGGATGTTTGGCGGTCGCGCGGCGCAGTTTGCACCCTGTGAGGAGACGGCACGCGTGCCGGTGCTGGAAAACGCCGTCAGCGAGTTCTACGCGGCAGCCGGGCCGGACCGTTGGCATCTGGATCTACACACCGCCATTCGGGCGTCGTATCACGTTCGCTTTGGCGTGTTGCCCCAGCGCGAGCAGCCCTGGGATGAACGGTTCCTGGACTGGCTGGGCGATGCAGGACTCGAAGCGCTGGTGTTCCATCAGTCGCCGGGCGGAACCTTTACCCATTTCACCTGTGAGCATTTCGGCGCGCTGGCCTGCACGCTGGAGCTGGGCAAAGCGCTGCCGTTTGGCCATAACGATCTGACGCGATTTGCCCCAACGCATCTGGCGCTGCGGGCGCTGCTCGCGGGCGTTGAGCCTGAGCCGCATGCCGAAGTAGTTGAGCGCTATCGGGTGGTGCAGCAAATCACCCGTCGCAGCGACGCGTTCCGGCTGCACATGGCGGCGCATACCCTAAACTTCACGCCGTTCCGCCAGGGGATTTTACTGGCAGAAGATGGCGATGAGCGCTACGAGGTGCAGAAAACGACGGAGTACGTGCTGTTTCCCAATCCGGCTGTGGCCTTTGGTTTGCGGGCGGGACTGATGCTGGAAAAAATAGGCTGAGGCATAATTTCCCGCGTCTGACAGAGAGGCGGGAAATTATCTATTATGGCGATCGCGTAAAGTTTACAGATTATTCCTGGATACCTGCTTTATTATTAATCTCCAGTTCGCTATACTCTCTCACAATCTCTTTAAAATCAGCTAATTGAATATTTTTGTTTCAACTCTCCACGCTTTATCCTTAATTCCTCCACATTTGGTTATAAATTGTTTTTTACACTTTCATTGTTTTACCGTTGCTCTGACTAATTGACGATAAACCCCGTAAAGTTAATCTCGTCAACACGGCATAGCGCCGAAGAATAACTGAAAGTAAGGAAAACAATTATGCGTAAATTAACTGCACTGTTTGTTGCTTCTACCCTGGCTCTGGGCGCTACCAGCATGGCGTTCGCTGCGGATACCGCGACCACGACCGCAGCACCTGCTGAAGGCAAGATGATGCATCACAAAGGCAAGCCGGGTATGCATCACGACATGATGTTTAAAGACCTGAACCTGACGGATGCACAGAAACAACAGGTGCGTGACATCATGAAAAGCCAGCGCGACCAGATGAAACGTCCACCGCTGGAAGAACGCCGCGCAATGCATGACATCATTGCCAGCGACAGTTTCGATAAAGCGAAAGCCGAAGCGCAGATCGACAAAATGGCCGAGCAGCACAAAGCCGGTATGCTGGCCCGCATGAAAACTCAGAATAAGATCTACAACATTCTGACCCCGGAACAGAAAAAGCAATTTAATGCCAATTTTGAGAAGCGTCTGACAGAACGTCCGGCGCCAGAAGGTAAAATGGCTCCGCCTGCTGAATAACAGCACAACATATTAAGACCGCCGGAAACCTGTTCACAAAAGCGCATTCGCTGTGGACAGGTCCGGCGGTTTTTTCTTTCACACCCTCTTGTCTCGCGCTGCCATCACGGTATGCTCCTGTAGTCGGTTCAGAGAATGCTTAACAGAGTCAGGGCGTTAGAGTTTTTTTCACCATGAGCCTAAGGCCCCTTTGCATTGCTGCCGATAATACGTCTGTGATTACCTAACGATAACAATCAAGACAGCGACGCTTTTGATATTGTCGCTCTGGCGCGATTGCGCCTTTCAGGAGTGGTGATGGAGTTTTTTGATATCCGCAAAATGCCGGTGAATCTCTGGCGTAATGGCGCGGGTGAAACCCGTGAGATTTGTTGCTTTCCCAGTGCGACCCGTGATTTTCACTGGCGCGCCAGTATTGCTTCTATCGCCAGCAACGGCGAATTCTCTCTCTTTCCCGGCGTCGATCGGGTGATTACTCTGATTGAGGGCGGCGAAGTGACCCTCGATGCGGGCCAGACCTTTTGCCATACCCTGAAGCGTCACCAGCCATTCAGTTTTGCGGGCGACCATCCGGTGAAGGCGAAGCTCACGGAAGGGCAGATGTCGATGGATTTCAATATCATGACGAAGCGCGATCGCTGCAAGGCCAACGTGCGGGTGGCGGATCGCACCTTTACCACCTTCGCCTCGCGCGGCGGGGTGGTGTTCGTTCTGAGCGGTGCCTGGCAGTTGGGTGACAAATTCCTTACCGCCGATCAGGGCGCCAGCTGGCAGGATGGCATACACACCCTGCGCTTACTGGAATCAGAAGGAACGCTGCTGTTCAGTGAGATTACGTGGCTGCCGGGTCACTCAGTTCAATGATTTCATACTGCCCGGAGAGCAGCGGCTTACAGAGAATTTTGTAGCCGTCCTGATCAAACCCGGCAGGCGTGCGCAGCAGGGCCGCGGCGTCGTTTAACGTGTCGACGGCCCCCAGCCACAGCCAGTTGTGAATAATGTGGTAGTGGGTGATGGCGTTGCTGGTCTCTTTCAGCGCAATGGCGCCTTGCCACGGCCAGCAGGTCACGCTGATCGCCGCCAGCCCGGCCTTTAACCTCATCTGATGATCTTCCACACTCTCTTTGCCGCAGCACGCCCCGGCGCAGCGCTTCAGCGCGGAACGAAAACAGGCGCGCCCGCGCGTAAGCGACTCCAGACCTAATAACCCGTAGCAAAGTTTCTCTGCATCAGCGAGAGATTGCAGCGCCTGCAACGCCGCGCGGCGGTTGGCAAACAGGCCGTATAAATTCGGCGCGTGGGAGAAATCAATCTCACGGGCGTAAACCACCTGCGGTTTGCCGTCGGTGATTTGCAGCGAGCACAGCTGGCGGTTGCGGCGCAGACGTTTATTGAACAGCGGCTGCTGTTCTTTGATCAACCGGGCTTCGAGCAGCAGCGCGCCCAGCTCCCCGGCGGTTTGCGTCCAGGTGATGCGCCGCGACTGGCGCAGCATCGCGGCCTCGTCGGGCGTGCGTAAATGCGATAACACCCGGCTGCGGATATTGACGCTTTTACCGATATAGAGCGGCATCGCTTCGCTTTCGCCATGAAAGAAATAGACGCCAGGCTGTTTCGGCAGTGCCTCCAGCCAGGGGCGAAGATGTTCGGGATATTCGTAGATAGCCCCCGCTTCAAATTCAAGACGCGGGGCAGATTGACGCCTGCTCACAAAAGACTCCTGATACTGTTCAGGCATACAGTGTAGCAAAGAGTGAGTGGTTAAAAAAGAGGCGGCTTCGTCTGGCGGGCAGTGTACGTAGGGCTTACGGTCATCGCAGGGATAAAAATAGGCCGGGTAAGCGTAGCGCCACCCGGCAATGCGCTATGGGAATCAGCGTTTCCAGAAGTCGTCGAAGATGGTAATCGGCGTGCGTCGCTTGTGCTCGGTTTTCAGATACCAGCCTTCAATAGTGCGGGCGATACTCTCATCGAGCGTTTTGCCTTCCAGATAATCGTCGATATTGTCGTACGTCACTCCCAGCGCCGCTTCATCCGGCAGGGAAGGGCGATCGTCTTCCAGATCGGCGGTCGGCGCTTTCTTATAGAGGTGCTCCGGGCAGCCCAGCGCGGCAAGAAGTTGCTTACCCTGGCGTTTATTGAGGCGGAAAATCGGGTTGATATCGGTACCGCCATCGCCGTATTTTGTGAAGAAACCGGTGACCGCTTCCGCCGCATGATCGGTGCCGACCACAACGCCTTTGGTCATTCCGGCGATGCTGTACTGGGCTTTCATGCGCTCGCGGGCTTTTTCGTTGCCGCGAATGAAATCGCTCAGCTCAATGCCGGCCTCGCGCAGCGCCTTTTCACTGGCTAATACCGCGCCTTTGATGTTCACGGTGAGCACGCGATCGGGCTGGATAAAGGAGATTGCATCCTGGCAATCCTGCTCGTCGGCCTGGACGCCATAAGGCAGGCGCACGGCGATAAACTGCAGCGCGTCGTCACCCGTTTCCTGACGTAATTCTGAGATCGCCTGCTGGCACAGTTTACCGGTCAGGGTAGAGTCCTGACCGCCGCTGATGCCAAGTACCAGTGACTTCAGGAACGGATACGTTTTCAGATAGGATTTCAAAAAATCGACGCTGCGGCGGATTTCTTGATGAGCATCTATCGCAGGCGTTACGCCAAGCGCATGAATAATCTCTTGTTGCAGAGCCATTACGCCCTCCATTAGCAAAAACGAAGCAGAATGAGTATCCGTTAAAACTAACCCTTTGGGCGTAAAACGACAAGGATCACAGTTTCGAGTGCGGCAAATTGCGACGATTTAGCAGGTTATCGTTGTTTTATTAGAATTTTCCGAAAAACATCCCGCTTCGCAGACAAAGTTGAAGAATCGAATTTTTTATCCCATGCTTAGATAACACGCTGATAAACAAGAGGACGGAAAATGAACAAGAATGTAGCGGGAATTTTAAGTGCAGCGGCGGTATTGACTATGCTGGCGGGCTGTACAGCTTACGATCGCACAACCGATCAGTTCACACAGCCGGTAGTTAAAGATGTGAAGAAAGGGATGAGCCGTGCGCAGGTAGCGCAGGTGGCTGGCAAACCTTCTTCCGAAGTCACTATGATCCACGCACGTGGGACCTGCCAGACTTATATTCTGGGTCAACGTGATGGTAAAGCAGAGACCTACTTTGTGGCTCTGGACGATACAGGACACGTGATCAACTCAGGTTATCAGACCTGTGCTGAGTACGACACCGACCCACAGGCACCTAAGGCGCAATAACCTGCTTGCTTGAGCAATGTAACAAACCGGCCAATGTGCCGGTTTTTTTATGCCTGCAATAATCTTATTTCTTTGCGCGAATTATTTGCCTAAACTGTGAGGGCAGTCAAAACGACAGGTCAAGGAGAGACAATTGTGACTCGTGCTGAATTATCCGCTCCCTATGCCTTGCCGTATACTCCATTCAATGACAAACAAAAGTAACACTCATCAGCGGGCTGAAGGGCGATGGTGAGGGTCATACAAGAGGGAAGTTGCTATGGAAAAGAAACATATCTACCTGTTCTGCTCTGCGGGCATGTCAACGTCGCTACTGGTTTCCAAGATGCGTGCGCAGGCCGAAAAGTATGAAGTTCCTGTCGTTATCGAAGCGTTTCCCGAAACGCTGGCAGGCGAAAAAGGTCAGGCCGCGGACGTGATTTTACTGGGTCCACAGATTGCGTATATGTTGCCAGAAATCCAGCGTTTATTACCGAACAAACCTGTAGAAGTGATCGATTCTGTGCTGTACGGCAAAATTGATGGTTTAGGTGTACTTAAAGCTGCAGTCGCCTCAATTAAAAAAGCTGCCGCTAATTAAAATTTAAATTTTTCCCGTCAAAGAGTTATTTCACACACTTACGCCGCAATATTTGTTGCGGCATTTAAGGGTAATTTCTATGAGTCAAGTTATTAGCTCTCTTGAAAAGGTACTCCTTCCTTTTGCTGTTAAAATAGGAAAGCAGCCCCACATTAATGCGATTAAAAATGGCTTTATTAAATTAATGCCGTTGACCCTGGCCGGTGCCATGTTCGTATTAATTAATAACGTCTTTTTAAGTTTTGGCGAAGGCTCGTTTTTCTATTCTATGGGCATTCGGTTAGACGCTTCCACCATTGAAACCCTGAATGGCTTTAAAGCCATCGGCGGCAACGTGTACAACGGTACGTTGGGCATTATGTCGCTGATGGCGCCTTTTTTCATTGGTTCTGCGTTAGCGGAAGAGCGTAAAGTCGACCCAATGGCAGCCGGTCTGTTGGCTGTGGCGGCCTTTATGACTGTGACACCTTACAGCGTTGGTGAAGCCTATGCCGTCGGTGCAAACTGGCTGGGCGGTCAGAATATTATTTCCGGGATGGTGATTGGCCTGATCGTGGCGGAAATGTTCACCTTTGTGATTCGTCGCAACTGGGTCATTACCCTGCCAGATAGCGTGCCGTCTTCCGTGTCGCGCTCTTTCTCGGCGTTAATCCCAGGCTTCCTGATCCTGTCCATTTTCGGTGTGCTCTCCTGGCTGCTGGCCAACCACGGCAGCAACTTCCACCAGATCATTATGGATTCTATCTCCACGCCGCTGGCATCAATGGGCAGCGTAGTGGGCTGGGCTTACGTTATCTTTAACTCCCTGCTGTGGTTCTTCGGCGTGCACGGCTCACTGGCGCTCACCGCGCTGGATAACGGCATCATGACCCCATGGGCGCTGGAAAACATCGCACTGTATAACCAGTACGGTTCCGTAGAAGCGGCGATTGCCGCCGGTAAAGAGTTCCACTTCTGGGCGAAACCGATGCTGGATTCCTACATCCTGCTGGGTGGTTCAGGGGCGACGCTCGGTCTGATTATCGCTATCTTCATCGGCTCACGCCGCGCGGATCATCGTCAGGTAGCGAAACTGGCACTGCCATCAGGTATCTTCCAGATTAACGAACCGATTCTGTTTGGTTTGCCAATCATCATGAACCCGGTCATGTTTATCCCGTTCGTGCTGATTCAGCCGATTCTGGCCGCCATTACGCTGGCTGCTTACTCGATGGGTATTATCCCGCCGGTAACGAACCTGGCACCATGGACGATGCCAACCGGTCTTGGTGCCTTCTTCAACAGTAACGGCAGTATCGCCGCACTCTGCGTGGCACTGTTCAACCTGGGTGTATCGACGCTGGTTTACCTGCCATTCGTGGCAGTGTCGAACAAGGCTCAGGCGGTCATTGATGAGCAGGAAAGCGAAGAAGACATCGCTAACGCACTGAAATTCTAAGAGGTCCGGCGCGGGGAAACCCGCGCCTGTAAAAGGAGAGAAATGATGTTTGATTTGGATACTATCGTGGCAGACGAGGCCGTTGAGAACGATCTTGAAGAAGTAGTGATGGGGCTTATCATTAACTCCGGACAGGCACGCAGCCTGGCGTACGGCGCACTCAAACAAGCCAAGCAGGGCGATTTCGCCGCAGCGAAACGCATGATGGATCAGTCGCGCACGGCGCTGAACGAAGCACACCTGGTACAAACTAAGCTGATTGAAGGCGACCAGGGAGAAGGTAAAATGAAGGTGAGTCTGGTGCTGGTTCACGCCCAGGATCATTTGATGACCTCAATGCTGGCTCGCGAGCTGGTTGCTGAGCTCATTGAGCTTCACGAGAAGATGCAATAAGTCAGGCCGCCGGAGGTAAACACGATGGAAATTAAAACCGCACTTGAGCAGCAACTGTTTAACGGCAAGAATTTTCACGTGGTTATCTACAACAAAACGGAAAGCGTAAGCGGTCTGCATCAGCATGACTACTACGAGTTCACGATTGTTCTGACCGGGCGCTACTACCAGGAGATCAACGGCAAGCGCGTGCTGCTGGAGCGCGGCGACTTTGTCTTTCTGCCGATGGGGTCGTATCACCAGAGCTTTTATGAATTCGGGGCGACGCGCATTCTGAACGTCGGTGTGAGCAGACGTTTCTTCGAGAAACACTACTTACCCCTGGTGCCATTCTGCTTCGTGGCATCGCAGGTGTATCGCATTAAAAACGAGTTTATGACCTGGATCGAAACGGTTATCGCCTCGCTGAACTTCCGTGACAGCGAATTCGATGAGTTTATTGAAACGGTCACGTTTTATGTGATGAACCGCCTGCGCCACCATCGCGATGAGCAGCAGGTGATCGATGATATCCCGCAGTGG
Source organism: Lelliottia sp. WB101 (assembly GCF_003051885.1). NCBI lineage: Bacteria > Pseudomonadati > Pseudomonadota > Gammaproteobacteria > Enterobacterales > Enterobacteriaceae > Lelliottia > Lelliottia sp. WB101. Next base: position 3,654,055 of record NZ_CP028520.1, on the reverse strand, counting down.
CTGCGGACTACCGTAGAGTTAATGCACGACAAACATCAGTTTGGCGATAATGCGCTGGAGAACATGATTGCCCTGTCGGGTAAATCGCAGGAATATCTCACCCGCGCCACTCAGCGTTATTACCAAAAAACACCGGTGCAAATCATTAACGGTATTCGTATTAATTTCGCCAAAAAGCAGCTGGAAATAACTAACTATTCGGTCACTGATATTGCTTATGAATCGGGTTACAGTAGCCCGAGCCTGTTTATTAAAACCTTTAAGAAATTCACTTCATTCACGCCTAACAGCTACCGTAAAAATTTAACGGTAATGAATAATTAATTGACTCACGGCGAAGTAACTCGCCAGGAATATTGACTTAAACGCTTGCCCAAAATAGCGGGAATGCCACGCTATACTTTGCAGGCGGTTAACCTGATACGCTAAGGGAGATATTATGCAAAAGAAATTGAAAGTCGTAACCATCGGCGGCGGCAGCAGTTATACCCCGGAATTGCTCGAAGGTTTTCTGAAACGTTATCATGAACTGCCGGTCAGCGAATTATGGCTGGTGGATGTGGAAGAAGGGCAGGAAAAACTCGATATTATTTTCGAGCTGTGCCAGCGCATGGTGCAGAAAGCCGGTGTCCCGTTAACCGTACACAAAACGTTAGATCGTCGTCAGGCACTGAAAGATGCCGACTTCGTGACCACCCAGCTGCGCGTTGGCCAGCTGAAAGCCCGTGAACTGGATGAGCGTATTCCGCTGAGCCACGGCTATCTGGGGCAGGAAACCAACGGTGCGGGCGGTCTGTTTAAAGGCCTGCGCACCATTCCGGTAATTTTTGACATCATTAAAGACGTGGAAGAGATCTGCCCGCAGGCGTGGGTGATCAACTTTACCAATCCGGCCGGGATGGTCACGGAAGCGGTCTATCGCCACACCGGATTCAAACGTTTCATCGGCGTGTGCAACATTCCGATTGGCATGAAAATGTTTATCCGCGATGTGCTGAAATTGACCGACAGCGACGATCTCTCTATCGATCTTTTCGGCCTGAACCACATGGTCTTTATCAAAGATGTGATCGTCAACGGAGAGTCACGCTTTGCCGAACTGCTTGACGGCGTGGCCTCGGGCCGACTGACCGCCGGCTCGGTGAAAAACATCTTCGATCTGCCGTTCAGCGAAGGGCTGATTCGCTCCCTGAATTTGCTGCCGTGCTCGTATCTGCTCTACTACTTCAAGCAGAAAGAGATGCTGGCCATCGAAATGGGCGAGTATTATAAAGGCGGGGCTCGCGCGCAGGTCGTGCAGAAAGTCGAAAAACAGCTCTTTGATTTGTATAAAGATCCTAATCTTAACGTCAAACCGAAAGAACTTGAGCAGCGCGGCGGGGCGTATTACTCCGATGCGGCCTGTGAAGTCATTAACGCCATCTACAATGACAAACAGGCTGAGCATTATGTGAATGTGCCGCACCACGGGCATATCGACAACATCCCGGCAGACTGGGCGGTTGAAATGACCTGTATTCTTGGTCGGGACGGGGCGAAACCGCACTCTCGCATCACCCATTTCGACGACAAAGTGATGGGCCTGATTCACACCATCAAAGGTTTTGAAATCGCAGCCAGCCATGCGGCGCTGAGCGGGGAATTTAACGACGTGTTGCTGGCCCTGAACCTGAGTCCGCTGGTCCACTCCGACCGCGACGCAGAATCCCTGGCCCGCGAAATGATTCTCGCCCATGAAAAATGGCTGCCAAACTTTGCGGCCACGGCTGAGAAGCTTAAACAACGCTGAGAGGAACAGAGATGGAAAATCTGTTGATCGTGAATGCCGATGATTTTGGACTCTCCAAAGGGCAAAACTACGGCATCATCGAAGCCTGTCGCCACGGGATGGTCACATCGACCACCGCGCTGGTCAACGGCGAGGCGATTGAACATGCCGCAGCGTTAAGCCGCGATCTGCCGAAGCTGGGCGTAGGGATGCATTTCGTGCTGACGCTCGGGATGCCGCTCTCACCCATGCCGGGGCTAACGCGCGACGGGGTGCTGGGGAAATGGATTTGGGAGATGGCGGAGCAGGGGGCGCTGCCGCTCGACGAAATCGCCCGCGAACTAGATTGTCAGTTCAATCGCTTCGTCGATCTCTTTGGCCGCGAACCGACGCACCTCGACAGCCATCATCATGTGCATATGATCCCGGCGATTTTCCCGCTGGTGGCCGAATTTGCGGCGCGTAAAGGTGTGGCGATGCGTGTGGACCGTCAGGTGCTGGCCCTGCACGATTTGCCGCTCGGCCGTGCGCCGACTACCGAGGGTTTCAGCAGCGAGTTCTATGGCGATGCGATCAGCGAAGCGCTGCTGTTGCAGGTACTGGATGGCTCGGCTTCGCGCGGTGAACGTTCGCTGGAGATCATGGCGCACCCGGCGTTTGTCGATAATACGGTGCGCAAAAGCGCCTATTGCTGGCCGCGTCTGGCTGAACTGGATGTGCTGACGTCGCCCTCGCTGAAGTATGCGATTGCGGAACGTGGGTATCGTTTAGGGACGTTTAGCGATTTGTAAGAATAGCCGGGTAGGCATCAGCCTACCCGGTGGTTTGTTATGCCGGAATCGCTGAAATTTTAGCGCTTCGTGACCACACCCGATGCGCCGCCATCAGATCGAACAGCTGATCCATAAACGGTGCGCCGACTTTATCTCCTTCGACAATCCCTTCTTCACCTTTTTCTGCCACTTTCAGCAGCGATTTAAACTGACGCGCATCGCCTGCCAGCGCGACAGGTTTCAGGTGTTTATAGGCCTCCAGCAGATAGTAAGCCGCATCGCCATTGGTGAGCAGGCTCTTAATATCGCCGCCCGGCACAATCACGGCATCCACGGTGAGGGACGGTGATCCGGCGAACGTCGCGGCGACGGGCAGGACAGAGCCATCGTCAGCCTTCACTTCGCCCATGCGGGAGTAGAGCAGTTTCGCGTGCACGCCTTTCGACTTCAGCGCTTTCAGGGTCGCCAGCACATCTTTGGCGATGGGTTTGTCGTTAAGCAGTACCGCCACCACGCGGCCCTTAATTGTTCCGCCCGGCACGGCATAAAGACTCAGGGAGGCATCTTTTTTCAGGCCGTTAACCTCTTTCGGCGGCGCCGTATTGCGCTGCTCATCGGTGAGGGTTAACCCTAAATTATCCGCCACGCCCTGGGCGAGCTTAATGTCGATATGCGCCAGGTGATCGACCACCCGTTCACGAATGTATTCACGCACCACTTTGCTTAACTCAAAGCTAAAGCTGCCGATGATATGTTCCTGCTCAACGGGCGTCTGACTGTTCCAGAACAGGCGAGGATGGGCGTAATACTCGGCAAACGACGGACTGCGCTCGCGGATTTTGGTCCCTTCCACCCGCTCCTGATAGGACTCGAAGCCACCGCGTTTTGGCCCTGGCGGGGTTTCGCGCGGCCAGTTGTCGTTGATCGAGTTCGGTTCATAGTTCGCCGGGTTGGTGTCGATATCCTGGCGGTGCATCCCGTCGCGCTGGAAGTTATGGTAAGGACAGGTCGGGCGGTTAATCGGAATTTCGTGGAAGTTAGGCCCACCGAGACGGCTGATTTGCGTGTCGGTATAGGAGAACAAACGCCCCTGCAGCAGAGGATCGTTGGTGAAATCCAGCCCTGGGACAATATGCCCTGGATGGAACGCCACCTGTTCGTTTTCCGCAAAGAAGTTATCCGGATTGCGGTTAAGCACCATTTTGCCCACCAGTTGCACGGGCACCAATTCTTCGGGGATCAGTTTGGTAGGGTCGAGCAGATCAAAATCAAACTTGAACTCATCTTCTTCCGGAATCAGCTGTAGCCCCAGTTCGTATTCCGGGAAATCGCCCGCTTCGATGGCTTCCCACAGTTCACGACGATGGAAATCGGGATCGCGCCCGGTCAGCTTTTGCGCTTCGTCCCACACCAGAGAGGCTTTACCCGCCACCGGCTTCCAGTGGAAACGCACGAACGTTGCTTTGCCTTCGGCGTTAATCAGACGGAAGGTGTGAATACCGAAGCCTTCCATGGTGCGGTAGCTGCGCGGAATACCGCGATCGGACATCGCCCAGATCACGTTGTGCAGCGTTTCCGGCTGGAGCGAAACATAGTCCCAGAAGGTGTCGTGGGCACTTTGCCCTTGCGGGACAGCCCAGTGCGGCTCAGGTTTGACCGCGTGGACGAAGTCCGGGAACTTATGGGCGTCCTGAATGAAGAACACCGGGGTATTGTTGCCGACAAGGTCAAAAATACCTTCTTCCGTATAGAATTTGGTGGCGAAACCACGGATATCGCGCACGGTGTCGGCTGAACCGGCGCCGCCCTGTACCGTGGAGAATCGCACGAAGACCGGGGTCACTTTATCCGGGTCGGAGAGGAAATCCGCTTTGGTAATATCGCTCAGATTTTTGTAGGGCTGGAAATAGCCATGGGCGGCAGAACCGCGGGCGTGAACGATACGTTCCGGGATTCGCTCGTGGTCAAAGTGGGTGATTTTCTCCCGCAGGATAAAATCTTCCAGTAGGGTCGGGCCGCGGCTTCCTGCACGCAAGGAGTTCTGGTCATCGGCGATGCGCACGCCCTGATTGGTGGTGAGCGGGAAACTCTCGCCGCCTTTGCGATGCGGCTCCAGTGAATGCAGTTTTTCGTTGCCCGTATCCGGGGATTTGAGGCTACCCGGCGCGGTAGGTTGCTCTCCTGGGGCTGACGGCGAAGGCGAAGGGCGATGGGAGCCATCTTCCGGGGCCAGCGAGTCCATACCGGGTTTTGATTCTTCGTCGCCGTGGATCGGTGACTGATGATGTTTATCGGTCTTGTCTTTTTGATGCGACATTGCACTCGTCTCCTGGGTTTCATTGCTGAAATACGGTCGTTGTGGCGAAAAGCCCCATTAACTATAGAACAATGTGACAAACAACCTGCCAGACTGAGACTTTTCGGGTAACTGGCATCGCGAGAGCAGTCATACCGCATCCAAAGCGCGACGCGTCAGGGGGGAATCGGCTATGATAGGAATTTCCTGCTTCCAGAATTTGCTTTAGTGAACCAGTCGCTTATGAAACCATTTCGTCAACAAAACCGTCGTGTCATCAGCTACGTACCCCGCGTCGAACCTGCGCCGCCAGACCATGCCCTGAAAGTGGATGGTTTTCGCGACGTCTGGCAGCTGCGGGGAAAATACGTGGCCTTTGTCCTGATGGGGGAGCATTTTCGCCGTTCCCCGACGTTTACGGTTCCGGAATCGGCCCAGCGCTGGGCCATGCAAATCCGCCAGGATGGGGATATTGAGTAAACGCAGAGATAAAAAAAAACCGCCAGAGGCGGTTTTTTTATTGGGTGCGGTAAACGATTAACGGTGCGCCAGTTCGGCGTTCTCATCGCTATCGAGGACAGCTTTGTCGGTCTGCTTCAGCCACTGGCTGGTGAGCGTCCCGGCAGTCATAGAACCATTGACGTTGAGCGCGGTACGGCCCATGTCGATCAGCGGTTCGACGGAGATCAGCAGCGCGACCAGCGTCACCGGCAGGCCCATCGCAGGCAGCACGATCAGCGCGGCGAAGGTAGCCCCACCGCCGACACCGGCCACACCGGCGGAGCTTACGGTGACGATACCGACCAGCGTTGCAATCCACATTGGGTCGAGCGGGTTAATCCCGACGGTAGGAGCAACCATGACGGCCAGCATTGCCGGGTACAGACCCGCACAGCCGTTCTGACCAATGGTTGCGCCAAATGAGGCGGAGAAGCTCGCGATTGATTCTGGTACACCCAGACGACGGGTCTGCGCTTCAACGTTCAGCGGAATAGACGCGGCGCTGGAGCGGCTGGTGAAGGCAAACGTCAGCACTGGCCACACTTTACGGAAGAATTTCAGCGGGCTAACACCGTTCACACCCAGCAGAATGCCGTGGACGACAAACATGATCATCAGGCCGAGGTAAGAGGCGACCACGAAGCTGCCCAGCTTGATGATGTCCTGCAGGTTAGAACCGGCAACCACTTTGGTCATCAGAGCCAGCACACCGTACGGCGTCAGCTGCATAACCAGACGCACCAGCTTCATCACCCAGCTCTGCAGGGTGTCGATGGCGGTCAGTACGCGCTGGCCTTTTGGCGCATCGTCTTTCAGGAGTTTCAGCGCGGCCACACCCAGGAAGGCAGCAAAAATCACGACGCTAATAATGGATGTCGGGTTTGCGCCTGTCAGGTCGGCAAACGGGTTTTTCGGCACGAAGGAGAGCAGCAGCTGAGGCACGCTCAGATCGGCCACTTTACCAGCGTAGTTGGTCTGAATAGCGGCCAGGCGCGCGGTTTCCGCGGTGCCCTGTACCAGACCTTCTGCGGTCAGGCCAAACAGATTGGTGACCAGCACACCGACCAGCGCGGAAATAAGCGTGGTGAACAGCAGGGTGCCGATAGTCAGGAAGCTGATTTTACCCAGCTGAGAGGCGTTATGCAGACGGGCAACCGCGCTCAGAATAGAGGCGAAGACCAGCGGCATGACGATCATTTGCAGCAGCTGTACATAGCCGTTACCGACTACGTTAAACCACTGAATAGAATCTTTCAGAACCGGGTTATCAGAGCCGTAGATCGCCTGCAGTGCCAGACCAAATACCACACCCATTCCCAGACCGACGAGTACTTTTTTTGCCAGGCTCCACTGCTTGTGACGCGTCTGCGCCAGCAGCAATAGCAAGACAACGAACACCACAATGTTCGCGATAAGTGGAAAATTCATCCCCGTTCTCCTGATTTATAATCCGACCGGTATATTCCGATCATGTTGGCGCAAGATTATCAGAAGTGTGATGTGGCGCTTATATCCAAATGGAATGGATTATGACAAATGCAACTATTTTGTCTGTTTATTGTTCAATCTGGTGATGAATAAAGCGATTGAACTGAAATTGCAGGGAATTGATCATGTGTGACGACCAGCGAACTGCACCATTTTCGGGCAGGGTCTGAGGCATCCAGACGGAATAGGCGAAGAGTGCCATGCACAAGACGCGCTCCAGCTGGTTACCTTTTTGCGGGGCCAGAATCGGAAAACGGAAACGCCAGCGGCATGGCCAGAGCAGCGGAACGCCGGCGGGGGTTAACATATCGGCCAGGATATGGCTTAGGTAGCCGAGCACCATCCCCTGAATCGCGTCGGCGGGAACAATCCAGCTTTCAGGGATCTTAAGATAGAAAAAGGTCAGCAGAATAAAGACTGCCAGCAGGCTGTGGGTGAACCCACGGTGACCGAAGGCTCTGGCGATGGGTTTGGCGATCCATTTCAGGCGCTGGCCGAGAAACGACTTAGGATGATCAATATCCGGCAGTAAACAGGTGAGGACCGCAGAAGGAACAATATGCCACCAGTCGCCCTGTGCCAGAACAGGGGTAAGCTCAGCGTTTTTGGCAAACACTGCGCAGGCAATAGAAAAAAGAAGGTGGCCTTCCGCCGTCATGATAAAACCCACGAAACTGTCAATTCATACAGTATAGGGTTTTTGTACAGTAGGCGGAAGAGGTTACGGTGTAACTCTTTGTCACAAACTGGCGCTAGCGCGCCAGCCAGCCCCCATCGACGGCGAGCGTAAAGCCATTGATATAGTCTGAGGCGTTTGAGGCAAGGAAAACCACCGGGCCTTGCAGGTCTTCAGGATTTCCCCAGCGCGCAGCAGGGATACGATCCAGAATCTCTTTACTGCGCTGGTCGTCGTCACGCAACGCTTGGGTATTGTTGGTCGCCATGTACCCCGGCGCAATCGCATTGACATTGATCCCGTGCGCAGCCCACTCGTTTGCCAGCAGGCGCGTAATCCCTAATATACCGCTTTTCGAAGCGGTATAAGACGGGACGCGGATCCCGCCCTGGAAGGAGAGCATCGAGGCGATATTCACAATTTTGCCGCCTTCGCCCTGAGCAATAAACTGACGCGCAACCGCCTGAGAGAGGAAAAACACTGATTTCAGGTTCAGGTTCATCACGTCATCCCAGTTTTTTTCGCTGAATGACAGGGCATCTTCCCGGCGGATGGTTCCGGCATTGTTGACCAGAATATCGACACGGCCCATTTCGGCGACTGCTTTTGTCACTATCGTTTCAATTGCGTCCTGCTGGCTAAGATCGGCCTGAATCGCCATAAAGCGGCGGCCCAGGGCTTTAACTTTTTCTGCGGTCTCTTCGGGGATTTTGCGGTTCACCCCCACGATGTCACATCCCGCCTGCGCCAGTCCCAGCGTCATTCCCTGGCCTAAACCGGTATCGCAGCCGGTGACGATGGCTACTTTTCCCGCCAGATTAAAGGCATCCAGTATCATATCAACCTCAGAGTGTAGGGTTATTGTCGTTCTGAAGATTAAGAATAGGAGCCGCTGGCAGGAATTACAAATAAAAATGAAATGATGTTTCAAAAATATTATGGTGGTCATGTTTTCGGGCAACAGGGCGTTGCCCGAACCTAAGGGATTACCCGCGCAAATGCTCTGCGGTCAAATCGGCAAGGCTGGCCAGTTTGGCGTCCGCCAGCGCAAAGCGCGGATCGTGCTGGCCTTCTTCCGCTGGGACCACGATGGAGCGCATACGGGCTGCTTTTGAGGCAATCATGCCGTTAACGGAATCTTCCAGCGCCACGCACGCGAGTGTGTCGACGCCCAGTTTTGCAGCGCAGTCCATATAAACCTGCGGATGGGGCTTGCTGTAGGGCAGTTTTTCCGCCGAGGCCAGCGCGTCGAAGCTGTCGCGCAGGTCGAACATCTCCAGCACTTTTTCCAGCATGTGCAGCGGTGATGCGGACGCCAGGCCCACTTTCAGCCCCTGTGCTTTACACAATGCGACAGCTTCGCGCGCGCCCGGCAGCAGGGGGCGGCACTCTTCAACGAGGGCGATGGCGCGGGTGATAATGCGGTCGGTGACGTCCTGACGGCTTGGGCCATTCCACGGCTGGTGGGCAAACCATAGCTCAACAACCATATCAATGCGCAGCCCCAGCGTATCCGGCAGCTCGTTACGGCGGCTAATATCCACGCCAATGCTGGCCATAACATCCAGTTCGGCACGATCCCAAAGCGGTTCGGAATCGATTAACAATCCATCCATATCGAAAATGGCAGCAACAATCTGGCGCGGGGTCGTCATAACGCTATCTCCATTCATACGTTTTCAGCATAAAGTCACTCTAAAGTTAAGCAGCAATTTAGCATAATTGGCCTTAAAGAACGGGCGAAATTCGTAAGCAGAGGGTAAACTTAGGCTCTAAGTGAGCGTCTTACTGAAGGGGAACTGATGACGTATCAACAAGCTGGACGCATCGCGGTGCTAAAACGTATTGCCGGATGGGTAATTTTTATTCCGGCGGTGATTTCCACGCTAATCTCCGTGCTGAAATTCATGTATGAGCATAGCGAAAAGCAGGCCGGTATCAATGCGGTTATGCTTGATTTTGCTCATGTTATGATTGAGATGATGCGCTTTAACACGCCATTTCTTAACTTCTTCTGGTACAACTCGCCGACGCCCAATTTTCACCAAAGCCTGAACATCGCGTTCTGGATAATCTTTGCGCTGATCTTTATTGCTCTCGCCCTGCAGGCATCTGGCGCACGAATGAGCCGTCAGACGCGTTTTCTGCGCGAAGGGGTTGAAGATCAGCTGATTCTGGAACAAGCGAAGGGCACTGAAGGGCTGACCCGCGAGCAGATTGAATCGCGAATTGTGGTTCCGCATCACACCATTTTGCTGCAGATTTTCCCGCTCTACGTACTGCCGGTGATTATCATCGTCTGCGGTTACTTCTTCTTCTCGTTACTCGGTTTTCTGTAACGCGCTGCGGGTGGCCCTGGCCACCCGTATACGCTGTTACGCCGCTAAAACACGCTCCAGCGCACGTTGCGCATTCACCAGATGTTCACCGCCAAACAATATCGCACGGTTCAACAGGGTATAGAGCTGGTAAAGAGGCTGTCTTTCGAGGAAGCCTGACGGCAGAGGCGAAACGGACTGATAGCCGTCGTAGATTTGCGGAGGCTGTTCCGGATGCAGCGGCAGCATAGCCAGATCGCATTCGCGGTCGCCCCAGTAGCAGGCAGGATCAAAGATATAAGGCCCGTTCGGCCCCAGCGCACAGTTTTCTGACCACAGATCGCCATGCAACAGCGACGGTTGCGGCTGGTGAGAAGCCAGGCGCTGCTGGACATGCTCCACAATCGCATCAATATTGCCAAACTCTAGCCCTTTCTCCGCCGCAAGCTCCAGCTGCCAGCCGATGCGCTGCTCGGCAAAGAAGGTGGACCAGCGACGCTGCCAGGCGTTGGGCTGAGGGGTCGTCGACAGGTCGTTGTCAAAATCGAGACCAAACTGTGGCTGATCGCTCCACTGATGCAGGCGGGCAATCTGTTGACCTAATAAAAAGGCGTTGTGCGCGTCCAGCGGACGGGCAGGGAGATAATCCATCACCAGAAAGCTGTAATCGCGATCGCTGCCCAGCGCCCAGACCTGCGGCACGGAGACGGTTTTGCTGCGCGACAGTAATTCCAGCTGATCGGCTTCGGCGGTGAAGATGGGAAGCAATTCCCGTTCATCACATTTCACGAAGAAATCGCGTCCCGCGAAGCGCAGATGCCATGCAGCGTGGATCTCACCGCCTGGCAGCTCGTTACGCTGCTCGATCTCCCCGTCGCCCAGTTGCTCGTTTAAAAGATGACTGATAGCCTGCCACATGATGATTCTCCCATGTTGTCCGCCAGATCATAAAGTTAGCGCATAAACGCTGTTCAATAATACGAGCTAACGCACACCTGAGCCGTCAGGATCACTTTAGGGCATTTATTGTTCTCTTTTTTGCCACTCTTCCCAGGTTTTCACGTCAATATCTGCTTGTTTACCGATCGCACTCTCAATCAGACCACTTGCCAGCGCTTTCACTTCATCAACGCTGAGGGGACTGATCAGCCCGAATGTATTCGTGCCCAGATCGTGGACGTTGCCTTCGTCATCCGTCAGCGTCAGCAGGAAGCCACCGCGCGTAAGGTGGTTATTGATCTCGTTGAGTTCGGTCAGCGAGTCTTCATGAAATTTGATGGTTACGACGTAGCGGGTGATGTCACCACTGCTCATATTTCACCTCTTTGTTATCTTGAAAGTTTTCTTAGCATAGCCGATCGCGCCAGTTTGGCGACTTAATGCGCTTCCCTCCGTTATGGAGGGAAGCCATTTTTAGCTCTGGGAAAGGTAATTCACGATTTTTTGCGTGTCTTCGAGGGAGCACAGGCGCGTGCCGTGATTAATGGTGGCCGCGCTACCCGCCGCGACGCCGTAGCGCGTCATCTCCAGCAGCGATGCGCCTTGCGCCAGTTTTAACGTCATCGCACCGACCATACTGTCACCGGCACCGACGGTGCTCTGGCTTTTCATCGGCGGTGGAACGACCTGCACTGAACCGGTTTCATCGACGGCGAGGGCACCCTGCGGCCCCAATGAGACCACCACGCGACGCGCTTTCCCGCTGCGCACCAGTTCCTGAGCGGCGGAGCGAACATCATCGGGCTGCGTTAACGGGCGCTTGACCAGCGCGCTCAACTCTTTTTGGTTCGGTTTGATCAGTTCCAGACCGCCGGATTCCAGAGCGGCTGTCAGCGCATCGCCCGAACTGTCGACGATGCAGCGCAGGCCTTTCTCTTTCGCCGCACGAATCAGCTGGGTCAGTTTTTTACATTGCACGCCAGGGGGCAGGCTGCCGCTGATCACCAGCAGGGCACCGCTTTCAATGGCGAGCACTTTCTGTTCCAGCTGGCGGAATTCATCGTCATCGAGCATGGCGCCGGGCATGACGAAACGGTACTGCTCGCCGCTGGATTCGACGTGGACATGAAGGTTCTGACGCGTCCAGTCTTTTGCGTCGACGGTATCGACGGCCACCTGTTCATCCGCCAGCAGCGCCACCAGATGTTCACCGGTGGCACCGCCCGCCGGGAAGATCGCTGTGGCCTGACCACCAAGATGGGTAATGGCGCGCGCCACATTAATACCCCCGCCGCCAGGCTCGAAGACGGGGGTGCTACAGCGGAGTTTACCTTCAGGATAAATCTGCGGCGTGAGGGTGGCGCTGTCGAGGGAAGGGGAGAGCGTCAGTGTATAAATCTTGACCATTGTGACCTCCTTTTAGCATTGGCTCAGGTAAGCATGGCACAAAAGGCGAGAAGGGAAAGTAAATAACAGTATGATTTTAAATATAAATGTTTAGACGTTCTGTACATTTTTAATATGAATTAATTAACGATTTGAGATCGTTCTTATTCAAAAAATGAAATAAGAAATCATTGCTATGTTATATGAGCCTTTTTATAATTTGTTACCTTTCTATGGATGCCTTGTCATTGATCCTCAAGAAAGTTTCCGAGACCGTGATGGTCTCTTTTTTTGTTGTACGGACTCCTTTATAAATGAAGCTCTTGAAGACAGTACCTGCCGCATTGATGCTGGCGGGTGGCGTGTTTGCCTCGATGTACGCAGCCGCTGACGATACCGTTTTTACTGTCATGGATGACCCATCCACTGCGCAGAAACCGTTTGAAGGTAACCTTAACGCGGGCTATCTGGCGCAATCAGGTAACACCAAAAGCTCCTCCCTGACCGCAGACACCACGATGACCTGGTACGGCAATACCACCGCCTGGTCCCTGTGGGGTAACGCCAGTAACACCTCATCTAATGACGAGCGCTCCTCTGAGAAATATGCAGTGGGTGGCCGTAGCCGTTACAACATGACGGATTATGACTATCTTTTCGGCCAGGCAAGCTGGTTAACTGACCGCTACAATGGCTATCGCCAGCGTGACGTCTTCACTGCGGGTTATGGTCGTCAGTTCCTGAATGGCCCGGTCCACAGCTTCCGTTTTGAATTCGGTCCGGGTGTACGTTACGACGAGTACACTGACGGCGATACCAAAACGCAGCCGCTGGGTTATGCATCCGGCACCTACGCCTGGCAGTTCACCGATAACGCTAAATTTACCCAGGGCGTCTCCGTGTTTGGTGCTGATGATACGACACTGAACTCTGAAACCGCGCTGAACGTGGCGATCAACGAACACTTTGGTTTAAAAGTGGCGTACAACGTGACCTGGAACTCGGAGCCACCGGCTTCCGCACCAGAACATACCGATCGCAGAACGACCGTTTCTTTAGGCTATAAAATGTAATATTCGCGGGCCGATATATTATCGGCCCGTATTTTTATTTTAACAAAGCGTGCTATTAAATATTGAACAGCGTTTTAAATTAATACCTCAGCGTTATTCTCCATAATTTCTTCATAATTCCCTTCGGCGATATACATTCAATTTATTTGACACGATTTGATAAATAAATTGACTAGGCAAAAGTGTGATCCAGATCTACACTGTGAATACAGGCATTAATTGCCTCACGTTGTACTGCATTAATTCAGATATAGAGAAGAATCATTATGAATAAAATCAAAAATGCTGCAGCAGCAATGGTGCTCTCCGCACTGTCATTTGGTGTATTTGCTGCTGATTCAGTAACCCAACCTGCCAGTGACACCACCAACCAAATCGGTATCACCCGCGCTTCTGATGTTGAAGCGGGTTCTAACATCGCGCCGGGCTCTCAGTCTACCGGTCAGTCAATGAATGACGCCTTTGATGTGCACAAACTGGTTGCGGGTGAGTGGTCTTAATATTATTGGCTCACACCAGCAGTGAAAAAACCGGATGATGATGTACCGGTTTTTCGCATTATGCGGACCTGAAAATGATTTTATGCCAGAAACAGCGCTTACAGGCGAATGGACAATATTGCTGTCATATTAATAAATGCCGCACCACTGCATGTTACTCACTACACGTCACTAATGTGAATTAATACCCCAGCACGCTATACGCCCCAGATCATTGCTGCCCAGCGTAATAAAAGCATCGCACCGCAGATGGCGATTAATACCACCACCATTTTCCAGTGTTTTTGTGCAAAGCGTTTTGTTGGCATAACCCGTTCCCTCGTCAGTTGATAACGTGAGTCTATCAAAAGCTGTTATGCAGTGTCAGCCTTGGGGTCAAAACCAGTGAAACTTATCAGCCAGGATCATGACCAGCGCCGCTGCTGAAACAATATTCAGTACCACTACAGTTCTACTGGAAACATTCATGTAACGCCCCTTACGTTGTCAGGACCAGTTCAAGATTAGCTCAGCAAAATGGGATTGCGAGCGCTACCCCCTAAAACTCATACAAATGTATGAGAGACATCAATCTGGTCGCAGAGGGTGCATTCACCCTTTTTTTAGTGTTACCATCAGGGTGCAGAACGTAAATCAGCCTTTGTCTGATTCGTCACTGTTCCAGACTGCGAGCCAATTTGACGATTGTTGGTCAGATGGTTTCGCAATCTATTGATAAAATACGATTATTTTCTTTGTATATGCTCTTATGTGTGGGGCATCACTGCAAATAAGGATATAAAATGCCTGTAATTACTCTTCCTGATGGCAGCCAACGCCATTACGACCACGCCGTTAGCCCGATGGATGTTGCCCTGGACATTGGTCCTGGACTCGCAAAAGCGACCATCGCTGGCCGTGTTAATGGTGAACTGGTTGATGCCTCCGATCTGATTGAAAACGACGCTCAGCTCTCCATCATTACCGCGAAGAACGATGAAGGTCTTGAGATCATTCGTCACTCTTGTGCGCACCTGTTAGGCCATGCCATCAAACAGCTCTGGCCAAACACCAAAATGGCGATCGGCCCGGTGATCGACAACGGCTTTTATTATGACGTTGACCTTGACCACACCCTGACCCAGGAAGATATCGACGCGCTCGAAAAACGTATGCACGAGCTCGCCGAGACCAACTACGATGTCATCAAGAAAAAAGTCAGCTGGCACGAAGCGCGTGAAACCTTCGTGAAGCGTGGCGAGAACTATAAAGTTTCTATTCTTGATGAGAACATCGCGCATGATGACAAGCCTGGCTTGTATCATCACGAAGAATACGTCGACATGTGCCGTGGACCGCACGTGCCGAACATGCGTTTCTGTCATCACTTCAAACTGATGAAAACCGCTGGCGCTTACTGGCGCGGCGACAGCAACAACAAGATGTTGCAGCGTATTTATGGTACCGCGTGGGCAGATAAGAAAGCCCTGAGCGCCTACCTGCAGCGTCTGGAAGAGGCCGCAAAACGCGACCACCGTAAAATCGGTAAGCAGCTCGACCTGTATCATATGCAGGAAGAGGCGCCGGGTATGGTGTTCTGGCATAACGACGGCTGGACTATCTTCCGTGAACTGGAAACTTTCGTGCGCTCCAAGCTGAAAGAGTACCAGTATCAGGAAGTGAAAGGCCCGTTCATGATGGACCGTGTACTGTGGGAAAAAACAGGCCACTGGGACAACTACAAAGATGCGATGTTCACCACCTCTTCTGAGAACCGTGAATACTGCATCAAGCCAATGAACTGCCCGGGCCACGTTCAGATCTTCAACCAGGGTCTGAAATCCTACCGCGATCTGCCGCTGCGTATGGCGGAGTTCGGTAGCTGCCATCGTAATGAGCCATCAGGCGCACTGCATGGTCTGATGCGTGTTCGTGGCTTTACTCAGGATGATGCGCACATTTTCTGTACCGAAGATCAGGTGCGTGATGAAGTCAACGCCTGTATTCGTATGGTCTACGATATGTATAGCACCTTTGGCTTCGAGAAAATCGTCGTCAAGCTCTCAACTCGTCCGGAAAAGCGTATCGGTAGCGACGAGACTTGGGATCGTGCAGAGGCGGATCTGGCAGTTGCGCTGGAAGAGAACAATATCCCGTTTGAGTATCAGGTGGGTGAAGGCGCATTCTACGGTCCGAAAATTGAATTTACACTGTATGACTGCCTCGATCGCGCATGGCAGTGCGGAACAGTCCAGCTGGACTTCTCCTTGCCGCAGCGTTTAAGCGCCTCCTATGTGGGCGAAGACAACGAGCGTCAGGTGCCGGTAATGATTCACCGTGCAATTCTTGGGTCTATCGAACGCTTTATCGGCATTCTGACTGAAGAGTTTGCAGGCTTCTTCCCAACCTGGCTCGCGCCGGTGCAGGTCGTGGTCATGAATATCACCGATTCTCAGGCCGATTACGTTAAAGAATTGACGCAGAAACTACAAAATGCGGGCATTCGCGTAAAAGCGGACTTGAGAAATGAGAAGATTGGCTTTAAAATCCGCGAGCACACTTTACGTCGGGTACCTTACATGTTGGTCTGTGGTGATAAAGAGGTGGAAGCAGGCAAAGTTGCCGTTCGCACCCGCCGTGGTAAAGACCTGGGTAGCCTGGACGTAAGTGAAGTGATTGAGAAGCTGCGACAAGAGATTCGCAGCCGCAGTCTTCAACAACTGGAGGAATAAGGTATTAAAGGCGGAAAACGAGTTCAAACGGCGCGCCCGAATCGTATCAACAGCGAAATTCGCGCGCAAGAAGTTCGCTTAACAGGTCTGGAAGGCGAGCAGCTTGGTATTGTGAGTCTGAGAGAAGCTCTGGAAAAAGCTGAAGAATCCGGAGTAGACTTGGTCGAAATCAGCCCTAACGCCGAGCCGCCAGTTTGTCGTATCATGGATTACGGCAAATTCCTCTATGAAAAGAGCAAGTCTTCTAAGGAACAGAAGAAAAAGCAAAAAGTTATTCAGGTTAAGGAAATTAAATTCCGACCTGGCACCGACGATGGCGATTACCAGGTAAAACTCCGCAGCCTGGTACGCTTTCTGGAAGAGGGTGATAAAGCTAAGATCACGCTGCGTTTCCGCGGTCGTGAGATGGCTCACCAGCAGATCGGTATGGAAGTGCTTAATCGCGTCCGTGACGATCTGAGTGAACTGGCAGTGGTCGAATCCTTCCCATCGAAGATCGAAGGCCGCCAGATGATCATGGTGCTCGCTCCTAAGAAGAAACAGTAAGGCCTTCAAGTAGCAATTCCTGTGGAGCCTACGGGCTTCGCAGGTTTTGTTCGCCTATGTTTCGTTTATTAACAATGCGAAGTGGAAGTTATTAAAATGCCAAAAATTAAGACCGTACGCGGTGCTGCTAAGCGCTTCAAAAAAACCGGTAAAGGTGGTTTTAAGCACAAGCACGCTAACCTGCGTCACATTCTGACTAAAAAAGCTACCAAGCGTAAACGTCACCTGCGTCCTAAAGCCATGGTTTCCAAAGGCGATCTGGGCCTGGTAATCGCGTGCCTGCCGTACGCATAAGTCGTAAACGTTTATTAACCTTTTTTAACTTAGAATAGATACAGGAGAGCACATATGGCTCGCGTAAAACGTGGTGTAGTTGCCCGTGCACGTCACAAGAAAATTTTGAAACAAGCTAAAGGCTACTACGGTGCGCGTTCTCGCGTATACCGCGTTGCCTTCCAGGCTGTTATCAAAGCTGGTCAGTATGCTTACCGTGACCGTCGTCAACGTAAGCGTCAGTTCCGTCAACTGTGGATTGCGCGTATCAACGCAGCAGCACGTCAGAACGGTATTTCTTACAGCAAATTCATCAACGGCCTGAAAAAAGCCTCTGTTGAAATCGACCGTAAGATCCTGGCTGACATCGCAGTATTCGACAAATTAGCGTTCACCGCTCTGGTCGAAAAAGCGAAAGCAGCACTGGCATAAGCCAGTTGAGAGAGGGGGCTTTGCTCCCTCTTTCATTTCCACCCCCTTCGGGATGAATGAACACATAAGGTAACGCAAGCATGAATGCTGCTATTTTCCGCTTCTTCTTTTACTTTAGCACCTGAATTCAGGGGGCTTGCGCGTGAAAGATGAAACGAAAAACAGCGCCAGAAAGCCTCCTGATGGAGGCTTTTTTTGTTTCTACCGCTTATGAATATCGCCACATAACGAGGAAAACCATGTCACATCTCGCAGAGCTGGTTGCCAGTGCAACGGCAGCCATTAATCAGGCCTCAGATGTTGCCGCATTAGACAATGTCCGCGTCGAATATCTGGGCAAGAAAGGGCATCTGACCCTGCAAATGACCACCCTGCGTGAATTGCCGCCAGAAGAGCGCCCGGCAGCGGGTGCGGTGATTAACGAAGCCAAAGAGCAGGTTCAGCAGGCACTGAATGCGCGCAAATACGATTTAGAAAGCGCCGCGCTGAATGCTCGTCTGGCCGAAGAGACCATTGACGTCTCCCTGCCGGGTCGTCGCATTGAGAATGGTGGTCTGCACCCGGTCACGCGCACCATCGACCGCATTGAAAGTTTCTTCGGTGAGCTCGGCTTTACCGTGGCGACTGGCCCGGAAATCGAAGATGACTACCATAACTTCGATGCCCTGAACATTCCTGGCCATCATCCGGCACGCGCTGACCACGACACTTTCTGGTTTGATGCCACCCGTCTGCTGCGCACCCAGACCTCTGGCGTGCAGATCCGCACGATGAAAGAGCAAGAGCCGCCGATCCGCATCATCGCGCCGGGCCGCGTCTATCGTAACGATTACGACCAGACGCACACCCCGATGTTCCATCAGATGGAAGGCTTGATCGTTGATAAGAACATCAGCTTTACCAACCTGAAAGGCACGCTGCACGACTTCCTGCGTAACTTCTTTGAAGAAGATCTGCAGATTCGTTTCCGTCCGTCCTACTTCCCGTTCACCGAACCTTCTGCGGAAGTGGACGTGATGGGTAAAAACGGCAAATGGCTCGAAGTGCTTGGCTGCGGCATGGTGCATCCAAACGTCCTGCGTAATGTCGGTATCGATCCGGAAGTCTATTCCGGCTTCGCCTTCGGTATGGGCATGGAGCGTCTGACCATGCTGCGTTACGGCGTGACCGATTTGCGCGCATTCTTCGAAAACGATCTGCGTTTCCTCAAACAGTTTAAATAAGGGCAGGACAGAACAATGAAATTCAGTGAACTGTGGTTACGCGAATGGGTGAACACCACGCTCGACAGCGAAGCGCTCTCTAACCAAATCACCATGGCTGGCCTTGAAGTGGACGGCGTTGAGCCAGTTTCCGGCGCATTCAACGGCGTGGTTGTCGGTGAAGTGGTCGAGTGCGGCCAGCACCCGAACGCCGACAAACTGCGCGTGACAAAAGTGAACGTTGGCGGCGAGCGTCTGCTGGATATCGTCTGCGGCGCACCTAACTGCCGACAAGGTCTGAAAGTGGCTGTCGCCACTGTCGGCGCGGTTCTGCCGGGCGATTTCAAAATTAAAGCCGCCAAACTGCGCGGCGAGCCGTCAGAAGGCATGCTGTGCTCGTTCTCCGAGCTGGGTATTTCCGACGATCACAACGGCATTATCGAACTGCCTGTTGATGCGCCGATTGGCACTGACATCCGCGAATACCTGAAGCTGGATGACAACACCATCGAAATCAGCGTGACGCCAAACCGTGCCGATTGCTTAGGGATTATCGGCGTGGCGCGCGACGTTGCGGTGCTTAACCAGACCGAACTGAGCGTGCCGGAGATCGCACCCGTTGCGGCAACCATCACCGACACGCTGCCGATTCAGGTCGAAGCCGCTGACGCCTGCCCGCGCTACCTTGGTCGTGTGGTTAAAGGCATCAACGTCAAAGCGCCAACGCCACTGTGGATGAAAGAAAAACTGCGTCGCTGCGGGATTCGTTCTATCGATGCGGTGGTTGACGTGACCAACTACGTTCTGCTTGAACTCGGCCAGCCGATGCATGCATTCGATAAAGATCGTATCGAAGGCGGGATCGTCGTGCGTATGGCGAAAGAGGGCGAAACGCTGGTTCTGCTGGACGGCAGCGAAGCCAAACTGAATGCCGATACGCTGGTCATTGCCGACCACACCAAAGCGCTGGCCATGGGCGGCATCTTCGGTGGCGAGCACTCTGGCGTTAACGACGATACGCAAAATGTTCTCCTGGAGTGTGCATTCTTCAGCCCGCTGTCCATTACCGGCCGCGCGCGTCGCCACGGTCTGCATACGGACGCCTCTCACCGCTACGAGCGCGGTGTTGATCCGGCACTGCAGTACAAAGCGATGGAACGTGCCACTCGCCTGCTGATCGATATCTGCGGCGGTGAAGCGGGTCCAGTGATTGA
Source organism: Lelliottia sp. WB101 (assembly GCF_003051885.1). Classification (NCBI taxonomy): domain Bacteria; kingdom Pseudomonadati; phylum Pseudomonadota; class Gammaproteobacteria; order Enterobacterales; family Enterobacteriaceae; genus Lelliottia; species Lelliottia sp. WB101. The sequence goes on along the minus strand of NZ_CP028520.1, from coordinate 3,633,959 downwards.
TGTGACCAATGAGTCTGCGCTGCCTCAGCGTGCGACTATCACGCTGCGTCGTAGCAAGCTGGATCGTCTGATTGGCCATCACATTGCGGATGCGCAGGTGAGCGATATCCTGCGCCGTCTGGGCTGTGAGGTTACCGAAGGCCAGGACCAGTGGCAGGCCGTTGCACCAAGCTGGCGTTTCGATATGGAAATCGAAGAAGACCTGGTGGAAGAAGTGGCTCGTATTTACGGCTACAACAACATCCCTGACGAGCCTGTACAGGCCGGCCTGATGATGGGCACCCATCGCGAAGCCAACCTGTCTCTTAAGCGTGTGAAAACCATGCTGAACGACAAAGGCTATCAGGAAGTGATCACCTACAGCTTCGTGGATCCGAAACTGCAGCAGCTGATCCACCCAGGTCAGGAAGCCCTGATCCTGCCAAGCCCAATCTCCAGCGAAATGTCCGCAATGCGCCTCTCCCTGTGGACAGGTCTGCTTGGCACCATCGTGTATAACCAGAATCGTCAACAGAGCCGCGTGCGCATCTTCGAAACCGGTCTGCGCTTTGTGCCTGATACCCAGGCAAATCTTGGTATCCGTCAGGATCTGATGCTGGCTGGCGCTATCTGCGGCAACCGCTATGAAGAGCACTGGGATCTGACCAAAAACAGCGTTGATTACTACGATGTGAAAGGCGATCTGGAGTCAGTTCTCGAACTGACCGGTAAACTTTCTGAAATTGAGTTCCGCGCAGAAGCCATTCCAGCCCTCCATCCGGGCCAGAGCGCTGCCATTTATTTACACGGTGAACGCGTTGGTTTCGTTGGTGTTGTTCATCCTGAGCTGGAACGCAAACTGGACTTGAATGGCCGCACCATGGTGTTTGAGCTGGAGTGGAACAAGGTCGCAGACCGCGTGGTTCCTCAGGCTCAGGACGTTTCGCGCTTCCCGGCGAACCGCCGCGATATCGCCGTTGTGGTCGCTGAAAATGTGCCCGCAGCAGATATTTTGGCCGAATGTAAGAAAGTTGGCGTAAATCAGGTAGTTGGCGTAAACTTATTTGACGTGTACCGCGGCAAGGGCGTAGCAGAAGGTTCTAAGAGCCTCGCTATTAGCCTTATCCTTCAGGATACCAGCCGTACACTCGAAGAAGAGGAGATTGCCGCTACCGTTGCCAGATGTGTAGAGGCATTAAAAGAGCGATTCCAGGCATCATTGAGGGATTGAACCTATGGCGCTTACAAAAGCTGAAATGTCAGAATATCTGTTTGATAAGCTTGGGCTTAGCAAACGGGATGCCAAAGAGCTGGTAGAGCTATTTTTCGAAGAGATCCGTCGTGCTCTGGAAAATGGTGAGCAGGTTAAACTCTCCGGTTTTGGCAATTTTGATTTGCGAGACAAAAACCAACGTCCGGGTCGCAACCCGAAGACGGGGGAAGATATTCCCATTACAGCCCGCCGCGTGGTGACCTTCAGACCCGGCCAGAAGTTAAAAAGCCGTGTCGAAAACGCAACGCCCAAAGCAGAGTAATATGAACTAACCCAAAAAGGCCGCAATCGCGGCCTTTTTTCTTTGCGCGAAGGCATACCCACCGTAAAATCAACATCATCACTCACACGAAAACCGAACCCATGCTCGATTTTGCCCGTCAACAACACCGTTCCGATTTGCGCTGGCTGCTGGCACTGATGACAATTCTGCTCGCCATTTTTGCCGTGAGTCTGTGCGCCGGAGAACAGTGGATCGGGCCAGAACACTGGTTGAGCGATCAGGGCAAACTGTTTGTCTGGCAAATTCGCCTGCCGCGCACATTAGCCGTCGTGCTGGTCGGTGCGGCGCTGGCGCTGTGTGGCACCATCATGCAGGCCTTATTTGAAAACCCACTGGCGGAACCGGGGCTGCTCGGCGTCTCCAATGGCGCAGGCGTCGGCCTTATCGCCGCAACGATGCTGGGCAGTGGAAGTCTTTCTGGCTGGGGCGTGAGCCTTAGCGCCATCGCCGGTGCGCTGCTTATCACCGTGATTTTACTGCGTTTCGCCAGACGGCATTTATCCACCAGCCGTCTGCTGCTGGCCGGCGTCGCGCTGGGGATTATCTGCAGTGCTTTGATGACCTGGGCGGTCTATTTCTCCACCTCATTCGACCTGCGCCAGCTGATGTACTGGATGATGGGCGGTTTTGGCGGCGTGGACTGGCGGCAGGGCTGGCTGATGGCGCTACTGATGCCGGCGATCCTGTGGGCCGCTTTCCAGGCGAAATCGCTAAACATGCTGGCGCTGGGTGAGATCTCTGCCCGCCAGCTGGGCCTGTCGATCGGCCTGTGGCGCAATGTGCTGGTGATCGCTATCGGCTGGATGGTTGGCGTCAGCGTCGCGCTGGCCGGGGCCATTGGTTTCATCGGCCTGGTCATTCCCCATATGCTGCGCCTCGGTGGGATTACCGATCATCGTACTTTACTGCCTGCCGCCGCTATTGCAGGCGCGGCAACGCTGCTGATTGCCGATATTATTGCCCGTCTGGCCATGAGTGCCGCCGAGCTGCCGATCGGGGTCGTAACCGCAACACTGGGCGCGCCCGTATTTATCTGGCTACTATTAAAGGCGAGTCGCTGAACTCTTTGTAATAATTGAATATTATTCAATTTGGCATAACGCCGGGGGCACAGTGGGGGCAATCCGCTAAATTTTCCCGTTTAACATCTCTATCTGATCATCGTTCATACGCACGATCCATTTTGAATATACGGTGTAAACCATACGCGCATTTTTATGCCCCATCTGGCTGGCAATGAACGATGGATTTGCACCAGCTGATAGTAACCAGCAGGCATATGTATGCCGGGTGTGGTAGGGACTACGATACCTTACGCCTGATTTTCTCATGGCGCCCGGCCATGTCAGGTTTATCGTGCTCTGTGAATAATGTCTGCTCATTTCCCCTTCATCATGGTTGGGCACGAAGCAGAATCTCAGGCTTTGCTTTTCAATTTTCCCACGTTCGCGGTGGTAAAAGTCGATCTCTGCGGGCACCTTATTGCCAGTAAGTTCGAATTGCCTCGTTAACGCTTCCAGCGCCGGTTTTAACAGCTTTACGGTCCTCACCCCGGCGTTTGTCTTCGGTGGACCAAACTTCTTTGTGAGCGTCATTGTACGCTTAACATGGACCTCGCCATTTTTTAGATCGACATCCTCCCAAGCCAGACCGGTCAATTCACCATGACGTAGGCCGGTATAGACGGCAAACGACCAAAGGTTTAAATGCTGACCCTGCCAGTGCTTAGATAGCTCCTGAAATTCTTCTTTCAGCAATGGGTCTGGATCAAGTTCAGATGTCTTCAGACTCTTTATGTTCTCAAACGGCTTGTGCTGGATGTAATTACTCTGGTGAGCGAAGCTGAGCATTCTGCATAATTGCCCCATGAAGGCGTTAACAGTTCTGACGGTGCGTTGCCCATCGGATCTGGCCTTAAATTCCCCTTCAAGTAATTTCTTCCTGTACAACAACATATCGTTTAGCTGAATTTCTTCAAGAGAAGTGCTTTCTCCGATAATTTTCGTGAAGAGAGTACTGACCGAGCGAGTAATCATCATCGTTGCCGGGCTGATCTCCACCTCTTTCACTGCGTGATATGCATCGCACAGCTCTCCAAAGGTTAAGACGCTCTTTACGGGCGTCGAAAACTTCTTCAGTGCTTTGCTTTCCGGAAAGCGCTCTTCGTATTTGAATGTACCCAGCTGAATTTCAGCGCATATCAGCGCTCTAAGATTGCCGGCTTTCTTGATGTTGGAATTGTTCACCGCCCAACCCTGCAAAACTTCCCTGCAGCGAATATTCTTATACTTGAATGATATCCTCAGTTTACCGTTGTGGATTTCAACACCGGTAGGAAAGCCTGCCATTACGCGTCCTTAATGAAATGGTTTATTTTGGGGTAGTTGTACCAGGCAAGTCCTTTCTCGGACTCTGTTCTGCCATCGGCGGTAACGTATTTAAAATGGATGCCGTTGACCCATGATTTAAGACGGTAGCTCTTGATTTGCCCACTTGAGAGCCCAGTTCTTTCGGTGAGTTTTGCCTCAACAATCCACTCTTCGTTAAAAATTACCTGTGACATAGTTCACCTCAGGTAACCGGCATCAGTATAAAGATGCCGGTTAAAAATAATTGATATTCCGATATCAGGAGGCCTGACCGGGTAAGGAACGGAGCCGACGCATGCCCGTCATTGCTGTAGCCACATAGCTCGCCTTACGATTCACTACTTCAACCCAAACTTTCACACCCTCAACTCTTACGGTGTAGGTCTCTTTCATCTTGCTTCGCCCGTAGTCGCCGTAACGTTGCTGATGGGCGGTGAGCGCGATGTCACATGCCTGCCGAGCCAAAGGGGATTGCTTACTGCCTCGATTGATCAGTCGCATATAGTCTCCTTAAGGGGAGAGTTGTCCCTCCCAGTCTCGTTAAGCCACGTATTCCGGTTTCATATCCGCTAGGGTGATGCTGAACTGATCGTGCAGCTCATCTCCCAGGTGCCGCTTTGACGTTGCCAGCACGCGTTCGGCTTCCACGAACCGCTCGGCGGCATCCGGCTCATCGGGTTGGGGCAGGGAGTTGATCGCCGCCTCCACCTTGTTGCGAGCATCTACAAGGTAGTAACGCTTCACCGCTTTGTTTTTCAGTTCAGTGAACAGAGCTGAGCCTAGCGCCGCTTTAGCAGTTTCGATGTCTGCGCGTAGCGCTTTGGCGCTATCTACATCCTGAGCGGACTCAATGCGGTCGCGGAAATCGTCGGCCAGAGTGTCGATATTTGCGGATGACTCCTGGGCGTTCTGCGTGGTTGTAACATTGTCACCTTTGATATCAGACAGGCTCAGTTTCTGGGCAGGTGCCGGGTTGATTTCCCGTTCGGTATGTTGCTCGAGCTCATCTGGCGTATAAACACCGAGGATCACATGTGGGCAATACAACCGTGCCCAATATTTAACGCCGAGGTAGGCTATTTGTTGGTCTGGTTTTGAAACCCACAATGGCGAATTTCGGGTAACCACCTGAGACAGGTAAAGAGGTTTGTCCCACGTGATTTCACCTTCGCCACGAAGAATGGCTCCAACCTCAACGTACAGCCCTTCTTCGTCTTCATCAGACCAGTCGCGAACACGTTCGGTAACGGTGTACTTTCCATTCTTACCAGTTTTCTCACGCGACACTTCTTTGGTTCTGGTGCAACGTGTCCAGTCACCGCCGTAGCGATAATGGAAACGGCCATGAATGGCACTGGAACTGGTGATTACGGCATTAACAAGCTGCGCTTCGTAACCCAACTGGCCGTTAACCAGGTGAGTTTTTTGTGCCACCGCGTAAGGGTTCATACCCCACTGCATAGCTTGCATTACGATAGCCATACAATCAGCAGGCTTTCCTGCAAGGTGCGCCGGCACGGTGACGACAGATTGAGCCATCAAACCGGCGAAAGCCTGCAGCTGGCCCAAGGCCTGGACATTGAAAATTGAGTTACTGGCAGAGATAGTGTTCGGAGCCTGCTGCTCAGCAGTTACGATATTCATGTTTTCCATCATCATTCCCCTTATGCCTGAGAACGCAGCGCTTCAAGGCGACGCATGTCAAAGTCGTTCAGTTCGTCGGTGTAATCATTGGTAATCGGTGCTGGCCACTCGCCAGTATCGAAGCCAGTGGCGATGGCACGCATTGATTTACGGTACTCAAGCATGCCCAGCTCCAGCAGTTCTTCTGATGCCTCAATGATGGCGATCCAGTGGTAGTTCTCGTCTTTGTTGACGAATATCCAGAAGAATTGATCCAATGCCGCCGTTTCGCAGTACATGGCCGCGCTGAGGTGGTAATCACGTTCAATGATTTCTCGATGAAGTCGGGCGCGCAGGCTTTCCTGCTTAACATTCCACATGCTGATAGTTTTCAGGTCTGCGCCGATACGCACGCCGTCCAGGTCGATCTCGAGGTCAGGGCGCACACGTACTTCCAGACCGGTCTCCTCGTCAAAGCCGAAGTAGCTCACCTCAACGGCGCGGCTTGGGTGTTGGAGCAACATGCCAGCTGTTGGATGTGCCAGTAGTGCGGACTGAATGGCTTGGGCGGTTGCCAGCTGCTGGCGCGTCACCAGAATTTTGTCGCCAGGGTTGTCGCGCCACGCATCAAGCATTTCGTCAGCGAATACCGCATCCGGTTTCACAGATTTCACCGCCTGGATCATCTCCGCTTTGGTACCGGAAACTTTTAGTGGTGCCAGTTTCTGCGCTTCCTGTGCCACCAGGTCAGGGTTGATGATAGCCAGCTGCTCCAGCAGCGCGTCACGGCTGCCACTGGTTTTAACCGGCGCGGGCAGGGTGGCGTTGTACTCTTTGATGCATGCCTTCATTGCCGTAGCCGTCTGCTTCTGGTCTGCCTCGATACGTTGGAAGTCAGCTGGCAGCGCCATGTAGTTCTGTGCCGTTTCCTCCAGGCTTGCGCCCAGCGGCAGTTGTGCGGGTAGTGTGGCGTTATACTCTTCCAGTAGCGCTTTGATATCGTCTGTACCCAGCAGCGCTGGCAGACTGGCATTGTGTACGTCGATGAACTCGCGCAGTGTAGCGGTGGTGGTAAAAGCACCTTCAGGGATTTCCGGCTCCACACTGAACTCTTCAACGAGGTTTTCCGGTTGCAGGACCAGTGCATGGACCAGGTTACCCATATCCAGTACTTTGGACGGCGCGCGCTGGATAGTCTTGGCGACGTGGCGCGCATTGAAATACATCAGGCTCACACGGGCATCTTTAACCTGTGTGCTGCTGATCCCGTTCGCTGCGTGATAAACGTTGTTTGGTAAACCTTCATAACGACCCGGTTCGAAGTAGGCAGGGTATTCGACAGCTGGTTCGTCCCGCTGCACTTCCGGCTCATTTTGTGTCGCTTCTGGCACACTCTGGTGTGCAGAATCGATATTCTTGCTGGCAGAATCCGTTTTTTGGTTGCCATCCCCCGGTTCTTGGTTAGCGAGGCTAGGTGCGGCAGCGGCTAGTATCTCTGCCGGCGCTACGGTAACTGCTTGCGTATCATCTGCATCAACGCCTTCGCCTGGTTGTACCGGATCATTATTTTCGACTTTCTCTGGCTGAGCCGCTTCCATCTGCACATCGCTGGTGGTCTCCGTTGCGTTTTCCGTTTTTACGACTTCATTTGAGGAGGTATTGATGGCCGGGTCGTTATTTCCACCCATCAAGCCTTCGATGGAGAACATGCCGCTGCCGAGCTTCTCAACCTGTGGCTGTTGTGCTGCCGCTTCAGGTTCGGCTACTGGCGCAGGCAGCGTGAGTAACTCAACTGCGGAATTAAATTCAGTGGTCATCGTCTGGCAAACAAACTCGAGGTGCGCAGCTGGTGTCAGGTGGATATTTTCCGGCGCGATGCGCACCAGGTTGAAGATTGCAGTGCGGTTAACTCCCAGGACGCCCGGCTGATTACGCAGGATGTTGCTCCATGATTTCCACGGTTCTTCTTTCTTCGTAACGATCTCTTTGGCGCGGCGCAGGATGCTGCCCGGGATCTCAAAGTGGTTGAAGTCCATCGGCAGCAGGGCGCAGGCAATCTCAAGATCGAGGGTATCGAGTGTATGGTGTGCGCCTTCGCCGCGGTCGGTAACACAGCCGCCGTCAGCATTAGTTCCGGAATCAGTACGCTGCACGCTGCTGATACGATTACCGGCAGCCCATTCACGCGCCAGGATGCCGCGATCGATATACTCAGTTTTTATCCATATTTTCGTGAACTCAATAATCTGGTTAAGTTCATGACACTTGTCTTGTGGAAATACCATCTTGATCGCGGCAGTTAATTTCCAGAGGGTTGGCATGTCGAATGCCTTAATTTCTGGGCTATTCTCGGCAGCTAGCAGCATGTTCTGCACGTAGCTATTGTCCATGTCCAGTTCGAGAACCGAGAGCTCTTTGCGATGTGGGATACTGATGTGGTAGACGTGGCGATCTTCGGCACAAAACTGCGCGAGCAACTGAATACGAAAGGGCATTGTCGCCAATTGAAAATGCACGCTGTTGTCGTCTGCGTATTCGATCTTACGAGCACTATCTTCTTCGGACAAAAGTGCTGTTGTTAAATCACAATCAGAGTTGCTTTTAACAGTGTAATTCTGGTGAATGTTATCCTTCGACTCTGCTACGGGTTTTCGTTGCCACGTGCGCAGATCATCAGCCAATTCGTAGCGTTTGCACCAGGTGTAATCCACTGTGCTTTCTTCAGGCAGGTCGTTATAGACCGAAAAATAGGTGCGAACAGGTTTGGCGTAATCTCTACCGCGGCCGGTTTCAATACCGGCATCTTCCAGCTCAACATCGAGCTGCAGGTTAGCACGGGCTTCTGATTTAGCAGTGAACCAAATCACTGCATCTTCTTTGCCGGATTTCTGCGTAGCCTTAACTACATAGAAAAATTCCATGTGAGATCCTCTTTTTTGGATGTAAGATCCCGGGCCAGAGATAGCGCCCATTGGGTGAACTTTGGTTTTGTGTAGTTTTCCGGTGTAACTTTGGTCGGTGTCACCGGACGTGAATCCCGCCTTGCGCGGGTTTTCGTTATGCTTCGTGGGCCATCTGGTCGAACGAAGCGCAACGTTCAGAACAGTATTCTTTTTCCTTGCGCGCCAGCTGTGTGCCGTTGCGATAGAGAAGGGTACTTTTGACTACTTCCTCCGGTTCAACCGGCTTGCTGCAGTAGCCGCATTTCATTGAGTTACACATCTGGATTCCCCTTTTGCGCCAGCAGGTAGCAGATGCGGCGAAGAATCACCTCGATAATATTCAGTTTCACGGCTTGCTGCCGTCCCGGTTTGCGTGCGAAATCAATCATATTTCACTCCTTATGTATGCCTGTCTTTTCACCACTTCAGGCTCAGTGGTAAGCTGGTAGTTCTCACACAGCCAGCAAAGGAAAAATCATGGCTTTCAACGTTTTTCAGGATAAAAGAAATCAAGAATCTGTCGCTTACGATTTGGCTCTCGCACTTGCAGCGAAAGATCCTGCAATAACTTCACCTGAAGCTCTGATCAAACGTGTCTCAGAATTGCTTCCGGATTGCCGTAGTGCAGCAGAGGCTCAATACAATTCTGAACGACCTGAACCTTTTGATATCCCTATAAAATGGTAATTGACGCAAGGGCGGCTTCAAGAGCTGCCTTTTTCATTTTTTCCGCAAGCCAATAATCTTTCTCAATAACGTCATCAAACGACTTGTTTAAAGCTGTTAGTGCTGCGTCTGCAGCTTGTATCACTTTGCTATTACTAGTTAGCAATGGCGCTTCAACACTATTTAAATTCTTTTCAGCGGTCATCTCACCCTCGTTTGCCTTATCGCCGGCCAGCGGAACGTTTACACCTGATGCGCGTTGTTTTCCGCGATGAAAGGATAATAGCAATACGTATTATCCATATCAATACTCATTGATATCTATCAATTGCAATTAGTATTAGTAGATTGATAACTAAAGGAATTTATTTTTAGGTATGTGCGTATTGCGCTCAAAAAAACGACAAATGGCGTATTGCTATGGGGTCACGTATGGATCTGGAGCGGGAATATCACGCAGCGTTTATCGCTGGCGAGATAGGCGGAGCGGTTGCCGGCCTGAAAGCTGGCGGGGTAGTGTTAAGCCGTGAAGCTATTGCCAACCGACTGAAAGCAAAGCGAAAAACTTGGCAATATAATTAACAAGGAATTGCTGCGGGATGCGGAGGAATTATTGAGAAAGGGACAGTAAAAAACCGGCTCGGTGGCCGGTTGATACAGAGTGGAAGATAAATAATACTGGTAATTTAGTGAATTATGCTATTAATTTCATTGGTATTTTATTTTTGTAAAACTGCAACATAAATATTCTGATGACATTTTGTCTATGATTGATTAGCTATTTGTTTGAATTCACTGCATTTGTTTATTGTATTGTTATTTTTTTTTAGTTGTTGATCCATACAGCCTATCATCATATAGTAAACATACGTTTCCCTCCTCCATAAGGGAATCATTCCGCCTCCATACGGGATTTATTACATAGCCCTGAAAGAATATTTATCCTTCAGGGCTTTTGTTTATACTACTTTCTTTATATCGCCGTTAATTATCAAATCATACGCCAAGAATAATTTTCTATAGTCTGTTTTAAGATTGTCATTTTCGCAGTTTTTGAATTGTATAAAAGCCTCGCTTTTAACATATTTATCTATTTCTTCTCGGTTAAAGTTTTTAATGTTTTTAACTATAACTAGCAATTCTTTTTGTTTGCTAAAAGCTGAGGTTTTGACTTCTTTTATGCTGGTGAAATTTTTTGCGGTATTTACTTTGTCCAGTATCACTGAATTAATTATGTTGTCTAGCTTGCCATGTCTTTCAATTCTTTGGTTTAGTCTTGCTAAAAGTTTTTGCTTTAGATTTAGGTCTTTAAAATTGCAGGAAGCTATGATTTTGGAAAACGGAATTCTCAATGTATTTGTTGAATCGATAATGAATTCTACTGCAAGCCTGTTTGATATTTCATTTTTTTCGAACAAATAATCCTCTAAGTAATTAAGCTCTTTTATCTGAGTGAAAACATATTTTTTATCACCAAGAGCAACTACAAGGTTTTTACCTTGTTTAACACTTTCCTCTAACTTATCTAAGTCAGACGGGGTTACGAGCAAAGTATCGAGGTTTCCCTTTTCACCTTCATTAACTATCAGGGTCTTGATTGCTCTCTGATAGCGTAAAACGTCATAAGGGGACAGGCCTTCATTAACAGAACTTATTTCATCATAAATTTCTTTATAATTGTCCGTTTCTACAGATGTATAGGTAACCTGAAGTTGCTGATCAGTGACTTGTTTTGTTATAGCATTTTTTTCATTTTGCTTGTGTTGAAGTAGTATTATACGTTCAGCAGATTTTCTCCCATCTTCTTTTGGTAGTTGTGATGAGAAGTCCGATAATAGCTTCTTAACATTCCTGTCTGTTAATGAATACCCAATAAATAATATCGGGTTTTTTATCATGTTGGAAAGTATTTTTGCACTAATTAAAATAGCCTTGCTATCATACTTTTCGTAGTCTTCGGTACTAATTATTATTGATGACGGGTCTTTGATGTCACCATGGATTTTATAAAGCTCGCTCCAGCCAATAGTATCTTCGAAGAAACCATTATTCCCAATGTATAGTTTTGGTGATATACCTTGTTCTAACAATAATTGTTCTATAAAAGCATCATAATTAGTGGTGATAATCATTTTTGCTTTTTTTAGTAGAAGCTTAAATGAGTTTAATTCATCGATGTCAACATCATGCTTTAATGTTGGGTTTGAAAATCTTTGGCAAATTGAAAACTTAAATGGAGATATGTTTTCATTAAATACTCGTTTTGCATCTAAACCTTCAAGCTTGATGACATTTGAAGTGAATAGTCTATTAAAGTCAGCTTCTATTCTGCTTGCAGCTTCTGTGTATATCTTATGGTCTAGATCAGAAGCGTCATTAATGGATGCTTTATGTATTTCTTTTATGGACAATAAATAATTGTAAAAATCTATCTCTGGGTTAGTCTTTTGCCAGTACTCACAAAGTAATTCCTCCCACGTAGGATAGCTTTGCAAATATCTTTTTGATATACCGGAGCCTATGAACACTATAGGATAATTTTTGAACTCAAAGTTTCGATTTGGCATATCAAAATCCTTCTGTAATTTTATGCTGTGTGTGCTTTAATTTTAAATATTAGCTACAAACAATCGGCAACATTAATCGTTCCTATTATAATTTATCCATGCTTTCTGTACGTCTGCGGCATGCTGCCGATCACCTTTCCAAAGATGAAGATTTTGTTCATCTCTTCCTTCTCAATCGGCTCCCATGGTCGATAGGTAGGATTATCCGATATAACCAAGAGTTTATCTTTCATCTTCTGCAGGCGCTTAACATGCGACGTATCGTCGTAGATGAAGGCGTAAATGCCGTCCCCATCAAACTGCTGAATGCTGATATCGATGAAAAGCAGATCGCCAGGCTCAATCGTGCCGGACATACTGTCGCCGCGAATGTTGATGATGCGGACCTGTTCCTGCTTGCGACCGTTAAACATCTGGCGAGCATCTTCAACGGAGTATTCCACAGAGCGCAGTACCTTCACGAACTCACTATTAATGATTCCTGGACCAGCGCTGACTGTTAGGTCGAGTACGTCAACCCTGAAGATATTTGGATCTGTTTTAACAGGAGCAATAAAACTCGGTTGTTGGCCGTCAGCTCTCATAGGACCTATGCCCGTAGACAACCACTCTGTTCGAACCCCAAGTGCATTCGCTATTTCTACAATCTTGGTCGACCCTCGCGCATTGCCGCTAGTTAGTCTCCAGATAGTTGGCTGGGCGACACCCGACGCCTTCGCAAGAGCGCCTTGAGACATTCCCGAATGTTCCATTGCCTGATTCAGGCGTTCAGCAAGAGTTTCTTTTTTCATAGTTTTTAATTTATACGCTTGCGTATTGATGGTCAAAACACGTTTTGCTATTGCCTTGGGCAATACGCATTGCTATTATCGCCTTGCTCAATACTTTTAGGAATCGAAAATGACCAATAAAATCATCCAACACGCCATCGACATCGCTGGCAGCCAAAAGAAACTCGCAAATCTCTGTGGAGTTGCTCAGCCAACGGTCTGGCGATGGCTGCATGGCGGCGGCATTGATGCGCGATACGTTATGAAAATCGTGTCAGCAACCAACGGGAAGGTTAAACCCGCGGATATTCGTCCAGACCTTGCCATGTTGCTTAGTTCAAACAGCAGCCAATTCTAATCACGAATGGGAAAGCAGCATGCAATCACTTACGTTCCACCAGAATACAACCTTTGACGCTAAGCCACTGATAAAGCGCTATCAGCCAGCGCAAGGCGTATCGCCTGAAAAGGTTCGTGAGGCAGTGCGCGCTTGGGCAGCTGCAGCGGGCCAAGATGTCGTGTCAGCCTATATAGTTGAGGAGTGGAGACGGCAAGGGGGAGATAGTATCGAATTTCCAGAAGATCTTAGTCGCGCCCGTCAGAAGTTGTTCAGATTCTTAGACAACCGCTTCGACTCCGAACAGTACCGCGAAAATGTAATCCAGCTGACGCCAGCAATCATAGCCGTGCTGCCGATGGAATATCGAACGCATCTAATTGGTGCCGGTTGCAAGTTGTCTCGATTGGCAAAAGCCGAGAAAGAAATCGCTGAAGCAAAACAGGCAATTATCCTGGACGCTCCGGAGCATCAGAAGCTGAAAGAGGTTAGCGAAGGTATCGCGTCGCTATTCCGTCTTATGCCTGAGCAAATAGGGCCATTGATGGCAATGGTTACTTCAATGCTGGGGTTATGTGACGGCTTCTAAAATGGCGAAAGCCGGTCTGCGCGAACAGAACCGACTTTCAGGTGCAAAAACTAAGCGTGATTGCGGAGTCGAGTATGTCAAACACAGCTGAAATTATCAATTTCCCCCACAGAACCGAACAACCGGGAGGTCGTATGGCCGACCTGTCGAACGGGTATACCAAGATCGCCAATGAGATCCAGAAGCTTAAGCCTCGTCTGAGAATGTCAGGACGGGAGTGGCAGTGTTTTGAGGCGGTGATCTGGCTTACCTACGGCTGGAACAAGAAACAAGACCGCGTGACAAACACGGTGATAGCTGAGCTCACTGATCTGAGTGATTCGCACGTTTCAGATGCTCTGAAATCACTTGCGGCGCGCAAAATTATCTTCAGCCAAAAGCAGGGCGTGATGAAAATTGTCGGTATAAATACTGACCTTTCTGCCTGGATTTTGGACAAACCGAAAACGGGAAAAGTCTTCCCGAAAACGGGAAAAATGTTACCGGAATCGGGAAAAACCTTCCCTGAAACGGTAGACACCCAAGACTATAACAAGAACAGTATTAAAAGATCTTCGTCTCGGAATTCTGAAGAATCCCGAAACCAGAAAACTCAAGAGTTTCTCTCTCGCCACCCTGAAGCTGCCCATGGGATATACACGCCGGCAGGTAAATCATGGGGTTCTGGTGACGACCTCAAGGCTGCAAGATGGATTTACGATAGGCTGCTCACCGTCAATGCGTCGCTATCTGAGCCAAACTGGGCTGAATGGGCAAACACCATCAGGCTGATGCGTGTCCAGGATAATCGTACTCACTACGAAATCTGTGACCTGTTCCAGTGGGCAAACAGGGATGAATTCTGGAAGGACAACATCTTGAGTCCTTCGAGTCTGCGTAAGCAGTGGGATCAACTCACCACCAAACGGCTGCGCGCAATCGGAACGTCAAGCCCATCCAAGTGCGCTGTTGACCTGCATAACACCGACTGGATTTACGGGGTGCTGGAATGAAAAACCTTGCCGAGGGTATTCGCAATTTTGACCGGGAACAGGCCCGCCGCGTAGCGCATAACCTGCCTGAGCAATACACCGAACGCGATCAAACGCAGCAGGTGGCGCAGATTATCAACGGGCTTTTCGTACAGCTGACGGCCGCGTTCCCGGCAAGCCTGGTTAATCGCAGCCAGGAAGACGTGAACGAAATTCGCAGGCAGTGGGTGCTGGCTTTCAAAGAAAACGGGATCACGACAATGGAACAGGTTGAAGCCGGCATGCGTGTAGCTCGCAGCCAGGAGCGGCCATTTCTGCCGTCGCCAGGCCAGTTCATCAAGTGGTGCAGGGAAGGGCGTTGCGTACTGGGGATCACCAGCGCTGATGTGATGACTGAATACTGGAAGTGGCGCAAGTTGGTGTTCCGGTACCCGAGCAGCGAGCAGTATCCGTGGCCAAAGCCCGTTTTTTACCATATTTGCCTTGAGCTGCGTCGCCGGGGCACCGATGGCCAGTTGAGTCATAAAGAACTCGAGCGTGAGGCTGGAGATATTCTGGATAAGTGGGAAAATCGGGTACTGGCTGGGAAACCGATTCCGCCTGTACGCCGTGCACTAGCAGCACCAGTGGCTCCAAAGGGACCAACACCTGCACAGATATTGTTCGCATCGTACAAAAGAAATGAAGACGGTGGATTAAAGTGAGATGAAATACAAAATAATTTGGTCATTTAACATACAGATGTTTGATGGGAAAATGCTTATGCTAGTTCGTCTACTGAAGAGTTGAGTCTTGCTTTGGTCGGAAAGTATACATAAGTCATTATATCAACTGTAGCGCTTATATTGATAGATTCAAAAATGAATCCTTATAAAATATTTATAAATCAATTGGTTATTGTGTTTTCTGTGCGTCAGAATCAGACGGTATTTCAATATGAACAGGGTTACTGCTTTCAGCAAGTTGTTCTGGATAGGCATTTACCCCATAGCTTATGGAAAACGAGGTTAGCAACGTTTTATGAGGTTGATTATACCCTTACATAAGCTCAGGTGAATTCCAGGTGTGCGATAAAAATGCTTTTTTGCAGTGCTTTTGGGGCTTTCAGGGCCTTTCATCTGAATTCAAAATTGCACTGATTAGTGAAACCAATTCTGTTTTATTTGGTGTATTTTTTTTACGGTGTTATGATGTGGTTATAGAACTTAACGAGTGAGGTTATTATGTTACAAAAATTTGAAGTTTCAGGATTTAGAGGATTTGAAAATAATTTTGTACTTGATTTGATACAAAAAAGAAATTACGAGTTTAATGGGGAGGCCATTGATAATGGAGTTGTTAAAACAAGTATTATCTATGGTAAAAATGGAGCAGGGAAAAGCAATCTTACGCATGCTATATTTGATCTAATTTCACATTTAAGTGAAGAGTCAAAACTGCCTTCCTTTTTTGCAAGGAATTATATTAATGCGAAAAATAAAAAAGGTTATGCATCCTTTAAGTATCACTTTAAATTTGGTGATAATCAAGTAACTTATTTTTATGATAAAAGAACAGCTAGAAGCATCCTCAGGGAAGGACTTGATATAAACGGTGTAAATTATATTTTGTTAGATAGAGAGGCTGATAAGTTAGCAAAAATAAAACTTCCTGGCACTGAGAGTTTGAATAATGACTTTTCAACCGTGGACGATAACGTATCTGTTATTTCGTATGTAAATAACAACTCAATTCTTTTGGAAGATAGAGTCACAGATGCATTCAAGGATTTTATTTTTTACGTAAAAGGAATGTTATTCTTTAGATCTCTTTTGGAAGGAAATTCTTTCATCGGTCTTGAATCGGGAGGGAAAAGTATTTGCCAAGATATTCTTGAGCACAATAACATTCAAGAGTTTGAGAATTTTCTAAATGCTAATGGTGTTGAGTGTAAGTTAAAAGAGATAGATACAACAAACGGTAAAAACATTGGTTTTGATTTTGGTGACGTAACTATTCCGTTTGCAGAAATAGCTTCTACAGGAACTAAATCTCTCGGGCTTTTCTTTTTCTGGATGCAACGAATGGAACAAGTATCACTGATCTGCATAGATGAATTTGATGCGTTCTATCATCATGAATTATCCCAGAATTTAGTAACCATCTTAAGGGATATGAGTGCACAGGTTATTTTAACAACACATAATACAAACATTATGAGTAACGATATATTAAGGCCTGACTGCTACTTTGTTATGGACAACAAAAGTGTTTCTCCACTAAACGACTTAACAGATAAAGAAATTCGAGTAGCACATAATTTAGAAAAAATTTATAAAGCCGGCGGCTTCAATAAAAAAAATGGTGATTGATGATGCCAGAAAATATTCTTTTTGTTTTTGAAGGTGAGAAAACGGAGCATATAATCACCCGTGACTTCGCAACTCATTTTATTAACAATGAAAGTAAAACTGTTGTTAAAGTTTCCTTTTGTGGTGAAATTTATCAGTTATATAAGAAAATGGCAGAGGATGATTTTGGTATAGAATTTGTTGACGTTTTCCCGTTATTGCAAGAACGTGATGAGGATTTAAGAAGATATAGGAGAGATGACTTTTCGCAAATCTATTTGTTCTTTGATTACGATCCGCACGCTACAAATGCTAGTAATGAAAAAATAGGTGAACTGCTTGAAGTATTTTCTCAGGAAACAGATAAAGGAAAGTTGTTCGTTAGTTATCCAATGGTGGAGTCAATTCGATGTTTCAATGGGGTTGAAGAGGACTTTATGAAACTGTTTATAGACCTTAATGATGTTCCAAATTTTAAACGGATTGTTAATGATTATGCACATAAGAAATATAACAATGTACCCCAGTGGGGGATTGAAATTTGGAATGAAGTTATAAATCTTCATTGCAAAAGAGCCAATTTAATAGTGAATCAAAGCAATGTTTTTCCTGATTGTGAAATACCGCAAGATCTGATTTTAAACAAACAAGTTGAGTATGAAGCTTCTGCGAAAAATGTCATAGTCATTAGCGCGTTCCCATTAATGCTGTTATCTCACTACGGTCAAAACACTGCGGAAATTCTGGCGCAGGCGTAGCAATATGTGTTATTTTTAATTGTAATATTTATTTTTAAAACAATGACATGCCATATAAAAAGTTATTGATCTGTGCTGATTAGACACGTTTCAAAACCTCGGGCGGGCTTACCGCAGTAAAAAGCACTTAGAGACAAACAGGTGGTCCGCTACGGCAAAACGGGACCACCATTTTTGCTAAATCAGGGGCACAAGAGAATGATCCGTAGATGTGTTAAGAAAAATGATGCTACAAAGCAATACTTTGCTCAATAGTTCTCTTTTTTTTAAGCCCTATTCCCCCATATATGATGCTGACGGCGCTAACGCCCGCGAGGGTAAATCCCCTCCAAGTGCTAAAAGCGAAGTATGAACGGATGAACGCTAGCGGGAAAGCTTGAGACATGTCACCCAAAAAACGCATCGGGAACGTAATCAGATCATCGTCCGTATTATCTAACTGGTGAGTGAGCCGAGGCGCATTCCAACGAGTGAGGTCATTGGCATATTCGGCATGCTTCGCGGCCCTGGTGAGAAATGCATTCGGACTGTGATACAGCGCGGTCAGTTTATCTGCCAGGGACGTTACGACGTATTTCTCGATTAGCGCGCAATTATAGACTTCGACATGGAACGTTCCACATACCGGAGAGTATTAGAATGAGTGAAGCATGAAAACTTATCAAGATAAAGGTGGTGGCTCTCGGAATATTTACAGCAATGCTGAGGTTAATGTCTTTTATGATGTGGCAAAATCCTGTGTGATACATCAAACTGATATTTGCGTTATGAAACTAATTGCCATAGGGGTATATGCCTGTGCTCTTTATTTTATTCTTGGAGCAGCCCAATGACAATCGGTAAACAGGCGTTGTGTGGACGCGCACGCGAATAGATGCCGGGACGTTAATCCAACTGAATGTAGCAGTGCTGCAGATGAGTAGGGGATTGCCATTGTCAGCAAACCCAAACAGCGGCGTAGGCGCTGCTGCTCTTCACACTCCGAAAACTATTTACCGAATGGGGGATTTTCTTGGTGGCTTTTTAAGTCAAAATACAATTCTATGTATTTGTAAAGTTGATGTGGCCAGGCGGCGGCTATATCCATTGACTCCTTTGCAGGCATGTCAGTTGACAACGCAAGAAAGATCCTCACAACAATGAAACCAATGACATAAAGTATTGCAAGCGCTTTTAACATACATTCATCAAGTAATCTGGCTCCGATGTTGGGAAGAGGGTAATCACCAGGAGGGTATTAAGGATGCATAGAGCTAAAACTGATGCATTCGCAGTAAAATCCCCCGCTTGTGGTTCGTCCTGATGCATCCCGCTACTTCTTCTGCGATTTTTCTGGGTCGTTGTCAGGTATTGAAGCTGTATAACTTTCAAATGCAACATAATCACTATTTTTATCGTATATATTTCTTCTAAGCATTTTTATCTCATTTTCTAAATTGGAAATCACATTTTCATTGTCTTTTAATTTCTTTTCAAGAATATGAGAATCATTTTTGTATTTTTCTACATCTTGTTTAAGATAAGAGTTTTGGTCCTCAACTTCAGAAGAAAGCTGAAGCAGTCTTTTATAATCTGATTCAGATTTACTAGATTTTTCCTTTAGGACTGTATTGATTTCTTGAATTTCATGATTTTTACGCTGTAACTCTATTGATTCGGCAGAAGATCTGTCAGCATTTTCTTTGGTATTATTTAGTAATCGATGAACATCAGTCAATTCGGATTTAAGTGTTTCTCTTTCAGCATCAATTTCACCCATGCGTTTTTTCGAAGCGAGGTTTTCCTCCCGCATGGATTGAATTTCCTTCTCTGCACCAGCGACATGTCTATCGTAAGTTACGTCTCGTTTGGCACGATATTTTTCAACACTGATATCTGCCACAAGAGCCCGTTTCCTGCGCATTGCAAGAAGTACGGCTGTCCTTGAAATTGGTTTGGATTGCAAGAATGTGATTTTTTCATTAATGATAGGCAAAAGATAAGCCAAACCTGCTGAAACGAGTAGCGGCCATAGAAACTCAAACGGGTAGATAGCATTGATGAATCCAATACGATTTTCCATCTTCAGTTCGCTGAATATCAACACAGCTACTGGTTGCCAATTGAACGCAAGCCAGGAAAGCACAAATACGCCATAGAACGGGCTTTTGATTCTGTCTGAAGATGTTTTAATGACCGAAAAATAGACGTCTTTTATTGTGTCCCACATACCTAGCATCCATTGGAAAAATCTTAAAATGAATCATACTAAATTGTTGAGAGTTTCCAAAGAAAACCTGCTGAACATGAGCAGATCGTCTGTTTTTCACTAATTAATTCATGAGGGTATGTATGAAGGCACTATACAAGGTCATTTACACAACCAATCACAAGAAGCATGAATTTGAGACAGTTATTGAAAGGGGAGATCAAATTCCTGATGCTGAGTTAGTCAAAGCCCTGTACCCGAAGTTCGTCGAGTTTATCGAGTCACTGGGTGATGATGGTTCTTTTGGTACAAGAGGTGGCATATGCAGTCTTGATTTTGAGTATTTAGGTCCTCCCTGATTTGTCTCGAGTACAAGCCGTCATTTTTCCCCTGTTAGTGGGTTGCACCACAGAAGTAAGATGATAAAACAACTTATGGTCGTGCAATTCATTAGCAAGGACGAAAGAGAAAACCTGAAAGCAGAAAAATGGTTGGACGATCTATTTTTGTTGGGTTTGGTTTCATGCTGATCTTTGCCGGAAGACGAGGGCGTATTCAATCTCTCACCCGGAACTCAGTTCCTTCGCCACCTTGTCTACCGCATAACGCAACCCTCTGATATCATAATTTCAGCGGACTGAACACCCGCTAACCTGATGCGCCTCGGAGAATCACATGGCGCTCGAAATACAACTTATTAAGCACCACACAGGTATTCTGATCCCGGCCACACCCGAGACCAGCAATATTCTGCAATCAAAAATCCGTCTCGGCGATGTTCTTGTTGCTGAGTTCAAACGGGTCCGTAACCCGGCATTCCACCGGCGCTTCTTTGCGCTTCTCAATCTCGGTTTTGAATACTGGGAACCAACCGGCGGCGCCATATCAAGTAACGAGCGAAGGCTCATTACTGGTTATGCCAAATTCCTCGCATCCTATGCCGGGAATGAAAGCGTGCTGATCGATGCTGCTGAGCTGTACCTTGAGCAGGTCGCCAATCGCCGCGTTTTAAATGGCATCAGCCTCTGCAAATCGTTCGACGCTTATCGTTCTTGGGTGATCGTCGAGGCAGGGCACTTCGACGCTATACAGCTTCCGGACGGCACGCTCCGAAAACACCCCCGCAGTATCTCTTTCGCCAACATGGACGAACTCGAATTCCAGCAGCTTTACAAGGCTGCGCTGGACGTTCTCTGGCGCTGGATTCTGTCTCGTTCATTCCGCAACCGGGACGAGGCCGAGAATGTCGCCGCGCAGCTGCTTGGCTTCGCGGGGTGATGGGGATGAAACATACCTGGTTCCACCATACCGACTGCAGCACCGAACAGGCCGACGAATTGCTGCGGCGATATAAAGCGCGGGGCGTGCGTGTTGAGCGCAGCCTTAACCCGGATTTTGTCACCTGGACCGTCAGTGCGTACCTGCCAACATCAAACACCCCAGCGCGCCCTGATAGCCGCTGGCGCAACCGGATGTGGGGGTAAGAGTGAATACATACCGAATCACATTACCCTGGCCGCCGAGCAACAACCGCTATTACCGGCATAACCGCGGGCGCACTCATATCAGCGCTGACGGCGTAGCCTATCGGAACTCCGTGGCCATACTCATTCGCAAAAGTCAGCTGAATATCCGCACGGCCGCGCAGCTCAAACTCCGCATCGAATGCCATATGCCCGATCGCCGGCGCCGCGATTTGGATAACCTGCAGAAGGCGGCATTTGACGCGCTCACCAGAGCTGGCTTCTGGCTTGATGATTGCCAGGTTGTCGATTATCACGTTGTGAAAATGCCGATCGTCAAAGGCGGAAAGCTCGAACTGACTATTACAGAACTGGAGGCCCCATGAGTCCAGAGCTGGTCGAAATATTCCGCATACGTTGGCAGCGTCTCCGCGTTTATCAGCGCCCCGGTTCGGTGCTGGTGGACTACCGCATCCTTCGTAACTTTATTCGCATATACCAGATGGCAGGAGCTGCAGTATGAATCTCGAAAACACTGTGAAGTATCACTTCGCAAAATCTACGCTGATTGACGACTCTCCGCGCGCAACTGCCTCAGATTCTTTGACCGGCACGGATATCATGGCTGCCATGGGTATGACCCAAGAACGGGCCGCATTGGGCTACAGTGCCTTCCTGGGGAAGATGGGCATCAGCAACAACGATCGGGCGAGGGCGATCGAGCTGCTGGCCCAGTATGCACTGACCAAATGCGATAGCGTAGCGGCCCTGCGCAAACTGGACGCCGGAGTTAAACCGCGGGTGATGCGCCAGCTGGCCACCTTCGCTTTTGAGGACTATTCTCGCAGCGCCGCCAGCGTGAAGCAGTGCGAATGCTGCGCTGGGCAGGGGTTCATTGAGGCTGACGTGTTTACGATGAAATCGCACTACACCATGAAACTCCCTCAGTGGGCAAAAGACCTCAAGCAGTCTCCGAGTGATTTTGAAGTTAAACGCCAGGTGAAAGAGGTTGCGCGTTTTATCTGTTCAGCCTGCAATGGGAAAAAGGTGATCAGCTGCGCTTGCGGCGATTGCCGGGGCCGCGGTAAAGCGGTTAACAAGGTTCTCACTGATAAACAGGGCGTGCCGGTTCTGGCCGATTGCAAACGCTGCAGTGGGCGCGGCTATGAGCGAATCCCTTCGACTGAGGCGTATGCAGCTGTTTGCCAGATAACTGATGCCATCACGCTAGATACCTGGAAGAAGTCCGTTAAGCCATTCTACGATCAGCTAATCAACAAGTTCGATGTCGAAGAGACATGGGCAGAGGAGCAACTTAAGCAGATAACAAAATAGGGCGTTATTTTATCGTGAGCTATTTACTTTTCCCGAATCTGTGGTAATTTTGCTCTAAAGATGGGTTATTGCCTTCGTTTAAAGCCCTGCGGTTAACACCGTGGGGCTTTTTTATGTTTTTCCAGAGCACACTTCTGTATCTGTGTGATTCTTCCGTAATTATCTTTTAACCAAAATCGCTTTACCATCTACATGTGATTCGATTTTATATTGTCTTAATTTTTTAATGGCCGATATGGACCCTGCTCCAGTCGCAATCGCAATTGCTGCCGTGGTTGCTGGTAATCCAATGCTGGCTACTGCAGCCGGTGCAGCAATCATTGATAATGCGGAGCTAGTTCCTCCCGTCGCGGGTGTCATAGCAAATGCTGCATACGCGATGCTAATCGCGCCAATAGCAATAGCCCATGTAACTGCGCCGCTGGCGACGATTTTTACAGTACCCTTCGTTATATCACCAGTGACTTCTATTTTGTTTGAACCACAGGCTATTGCGTTTGCAAGGTCTTTGTAAGTAGAGACTGTCTGCATAAAAATTTCCCAGAGTAAATGTTCATATCATTATCGGTAGAACAATCCCTCAGCTTTAGCCATATCGACTAATCATCTTAAAACTTTCAACACCCGCTAACTACGCGAGGTGAGAGCATGTATCGCATGGACAAACTAACAACGGGTATTGCTTATGGGGCATCAGCCGGGAATGCCGGATTCTGGTTGTTCCAAGTGCTCGATAAGGTCAGTCCATCTCAATGGGCTGCTATAGGTGTGCTAGGGAGTCTCCTCTTCGGCCTACTTACGTATCTGACGAATCTGTATTTCAAAATCAAAGAAGATCGGCGTAAAGCCGCCAGGGGTGATTAATGGGAAACAGAGCAAAGCTAAGCGCTGCCGTTCTGGGACTAATTCTCGCTGGCGCACCGGCATCTGTCATCCTCGATCAGTTCTTGAATGAGAAAGAAGGTAACAGCACGACGGCCTATCAAGATGGTTCCGGGATTTGGACAATTTGCCGCGGCGCCACGCTGGTGGATGGCAAGCGTGTTGAGAAGGGCATGAAGCTGACGCAGATGAAATGCGATCAGGTGAATGCTATTGAACGCGATAAAGCTCTTGCCTGGGTTGAACGCAATATCAATGTACCGCTGACTGAACCAGAGAAAGCAGGGATCGCATCGTTTTGCCCTTACAACATTGGCCCCGGCAAGTGCTTTCCCTCGACGTTCTACAAGCGTCTCAACGCAGGCGACCAGAGAGGTGCATGCGAGGCTATTCGCTGGTGGACTAGAGACGGTGGTCGCGACTGCCGCCTGACTAAAGGCCAGAAGAATGGTTGCTATGGTCAGGTTGAACGGCGTGACCAGGAAAGCGCGCTGACGTGCTGGGGACTGGACCAATGAAAATTAATCCACTGTTCATCTCTGTTGTAATCATTGCCGGGCTGGCTATCTCACTCGTAAAAAGTTGCGCTCAAGTAAGTAATATCCAGAGCGATAACGCTGTACTGCGCAGTGACAACCATTTGCAGACTCATGTGATTGCCACCCAGGCTTTCAACTTCAATCGGTTTAATCAGGTTGCGGCACATGCCAACAGGCTTAACTCCCTGATCGATATCAGCAACGAAGAAACAATAATCGAATATCGGGAGATTCTCCGCCGTGAAAAAACCTGTGATCTGCCTGTTCCTGCTGACATTGCTGGTGGGTTGCTCGAATACGCGCACCGTTTACGTGCTAGCGCCCTGCACACCGATACCAACAGACCTGACGCAGCCGATGGTAGTGCCGTTACCGCCAGCTCAATGACGTACTGCCAGGCTGTGCTGTGGATCAAGCCACTGTTGGCCACCATTGAGAAGGCAAACAATCAACTGGCAGGGATAAGGAAAATTGAAACGGAAAGAAGGTAACCCACTGGCAAGCAGAGTACTGGTATATTTTATTTTAACCCTTTAATATATCGGAAATTTTTAGGGGGTGGGTATGATGATTCCAGCGTGGGTGGATATTGTTCTTTTTTTTGCGTTTCTTATTTTTACCATTACTTTTTCATTCTCAGTTATTACAGAAGCAAGGAGAGCATGGCGGAGAAAACAAGTCCGTAGAATGCTTTTCCAGGGACTATTGCACGATGATTTAAGCTATGAGGACTTAAAACATATGCAAATTACTATTGGGCTAAGTGATCATCAAATGCATTTGGTTTTATCCAAAATGAAGGTTGCTATAGATTACGGCTCTTTAGACAACCGTAACGTTTTGAAGGGAAAAGTTGATGATTTATTAGCTGGTTTCAAAACGCATGCTCCATTTAGTGAGTTACCTGAAATGCTGGTGGAGTCATTAAAAAAAGTCCGTGATGATTCGGCAACCCCAGCCTTGGTTGATGGATTGGGCGAAAAGATATCTGTTTATATTAGAAAGAAAAAAATTGGTGAGACTGTCATGAAAGTCATCACATATCTAGGGTTCATTGTTGGTCTAATTGGTACAGGCTATGGATTTTACAAATAAACACTACAAGCTTTTACCAACCGCCTCCGGGCGGTTTTTTGTTGCCATTACCTTGGGCAGACCCATCGTAATGGCGTAGGCATAGCGTAATCAACTTACCATCCAAGAGACTTGAGCTTTTCAGTCACATACAGGATTGATTTTCCAAGCCTTGGGTTGAGAGATGGAGCTATTGCTATGTCCAAGTTTTCCCTACTATCCCTATATGCAAATAAATCATGAAATGAATGGTCTGCAGTTATCATTACAGGGGGGTTGACAAATCCACGATCATTAAATTGATCTGCGGTTAAATCAACCACATTTCCGGATAATTCAAGCCAAGCGTGGCTATTCCCATCACGAAGCCTAGAGTCTGGGGTGATATGCTCCCAATAAACTCCAGAGCGTAGTAAAGCAAGCTCGCCAAACTGTTTATTAATCAGAAAGGCTAGTAGGTTTGTAGTTTCACCACAACAGCCAGCAGGGAAATTGGACATACCGAGACTCGTCATCTCATCGTGAATACCTTCTACATCAGCTGTTTCTAATGCATGTCTTATATCAGTACAGAATCTTGTTAATTCTTCAATTTTCATATGGACCACTTATGGCACTCACCGACAAACAAGAAATGTTCTGTCGTGAGCGCATCTTTTTCCCACAAAGTCGCAACGTACATCTGGAAAGGCATTCCAGTGAAACGCTATGCACTAACCCATTAAGAAACAGTAGTTGTTAAGGTGCCTTTACCCTGCGACTAAGCATAATGACATGGTCTGGGCATTCATTGTACGTCCTGGTTATTTGATAAAACTTCAATGTTTCACCCGGATAACGATTGTGGTTATGCGAGTATCTTGCTGCGCTGTTTCTAACCTGCTGGGACAAGGTGGTTAATTTATCCTCAATAAT
The DNA here is from genome assembly GCF_003051885.1 of Lelliottia sp. WB101. Classification (NCBI taxonomy): domain Bacteria; kingdom Pseudomonadati; phylum Pseudomonadota; class Gammaproteobacteria; order Enterobacterales; family Enterobacteriaceae; genus Lelliottia; species Lelliottia sp. WB101. The sequence continues at coordinate 3,608,106 of NZ_CP028520.1, read as the reverse complement.
GTAATCCTTACAGTAACTACACTTTATGAATGAGCTTGTGGTTGTAGGGTTGCAGATTAAAGTGGCATCTCTACTGCATAGGTAGCATTTAGTCATATCGAAATCTCCTTTTTTATAATAACGGCACATTTCACATATTCTTTATACATAGGAAAATTTCATGGCAAAACCGGACTGGGGCGAGCTTCAGCAACGGTTCCTGTCCGATCATGCCGAAACCGGCGTATTACCAAAGGAATGGTGTGAAGCGCAGGGACTGAATTATGCGACTGCACGCCGATACATCAAAAAGCCAGCTGCGCAAAAAGCGCAAAAACCTGCGCAGAAAAAGCTGCGCACTGCGCAAACCGAAAAATACGCAGAGGAGTTGGTGAGCAGCAACCTGAGCCCGAAGATAACGCGCTTCATTGCTGAGTATCTCAAGGACCAAAATGCCACGGCAGCCGCAGAGCGAGCTGGGTACAGTGACCCAAACTATGGCCGCCAGCTCATAGCGAATCCTAACGTTGCGCAGGCCATTGCTCAGCAGCAGAAAGCCTCCATTGCGCGCACGCTTGCTAATGCCGATGAAGTCCTCACGCAGATGTGGCAACTCGCCACTTTCGATGCCAATCAGCTTTCACAATACCGCCGCGGCGCGTGCCGTTACTGCTGGGGCTTTGGTCACCACTATCAGTGGCGCGACGCTGTTGAGTTTGATGAAGAGACGGCAAAGGTTGAAGGAAGAGAAGGAGCGCGACAGCCCGAAGACACAGGCGGTTATGGCTACGACCACAACAAAGAGCCCAACCCTGAATGCCCACGCTGCAATGGCGACGGCATTGGCCAGCCTTATTTCCCCGATACGCGCAAACTCCCTGCGGTATCCCGGCTCGCTTATTCTGGTGTGAAAGTCGGCAAAAATGGCGTCGAAATCACAGCCATCAGCCGGGAAAGAATGTTCGAAGCGGTAATGAAGCGGCTTGGCCTGGCTGATAGTGAGTTTGCGCAGCGACTGCAGCAGATCGAAATCGAGCGCCGGCAGTTGGAGGTTGAGAAACTCCGCAAGGAGCTGGCGAGTGATGGTGACGACGACGAACCAACTCCAGTGCAGATCAATATTAACGTAGTGGATGCGAGGGCAGATGATGGGGATCAGCCCGACACTTAACATTCCTCAGGCGCGCTTCCTCGCGATGCAGCACAAATTCAAAGCCTATGTTGCCGGGTTCGGTTCCGGTAAGACGTGGGTGGGTTGTGGGGGCATCTGCAAAGGGATGTGGGAGTTCCCGAAGATTAACCAGGGCTACTTCGCGCCGACGTACCCTCAGATCCGCGACATCTTTTATCCCACCGTTGAGGAAGTGGCCCATGACTGGGGCCTGACCGTAAAAATCAATGAGGGAAACAAGGAGGTCCATTTCTACGAGGGGCGGCGTTATCGTGGAACAACGATCTGCCGCTCGATGGAGAAACCCGGCTCAATAGTCGGCTTCAAAATCGGAAACGCGATGGTGGATGAGCTGGACGTTATGCCGGCGGCAAAAGCGCAGCAGGCATGGCGAAAAATCATCGCGCGTATGCGTTACAACGTTCCGGGTCTGCGAAACGGTATTGATGTCACCACAACACCGGAAGGCTTCAAGTTCGTCTATCAGCAATTCGTGAAGGCGGTGCGGGATAAGCCTGAACTGGCTGCCCTGTACGGATTGATTCAGGCCAGTACGTTCGACAATGCAAAGAACCTCCCAGAAGATTATATTCCGTCATTGCTTAGCTCATACCCGGACGAGCTGATCCAGGCCTATCTGCGGGGCAAGTTCACGAACCTCAACAGCGGGACCATTTACCACACCTTCAACCGTAAACTGAATAACTGCACTGACGAGATTCAGGACAACGATCCACTGTTTATCGGTATGGACTTCAACGTGGGGAAAATGGCCGCGATTGTTCACGTGAAACGCAACAGTCTGCCGCGCGCCGTTCGTGAGCTGGTGAAGGTCTACGACACCCCGGCGATGATCAAACGTATCCAGGAAGAGTTCTGGCGCTACGAGGACGGTCGCTACGTTAAAAGCCGGGAGATTTACATCTATCCGGATGCCTCCGGCGACTCCCGCAAATCGCAGAACGCCAGCAAGACCGATATTGCTCAGCTTAACGACGCCGGATTCAGCGTTATCGTCGATGATGCCAACCCGCCGGTTAAAGACCGCATCAACTCGATGAACGCCATGTTCTGCAACGCTAACGGTGAACGCCGGTATCTGGTGAACGTCCAGAACTGCCCGGTCTATACCGAAAGCCTCGAGCAGCAGATATGGGCGGCAAACGGCGAACCGGATAAATCAGCAGATAACGATCACCCCAACGACGCTGGCGGGTACTTCATCGTGAAGGATTACCCGATCGTGAAGCCAGCCTACTCAATCACCATGGACACCACTTTCTGATATGGCAAACGACGACATCACCTGGGTTCGACCAGAACACCGGGCGGCTTCTGCTGCCTGGCGGAAATACCGCGACTTCTGCAAGGGGGCTGAGGCGGTTAAGGATGCTGGCAATAAATATCTGCCGTTCCTCGATCCGACTGATAAATCCTCGCGCAACCGTAAGCGCAACGAGGACTATCTGAGCCGCGCGGTTTTCTACGCCATTACGGGCAATACGAAAATAGGCTTGCTTGGGTTGGCGTACCGGAAAGATCCGACGTTCAGTGGTCCCGAAAAGCTCATGTATCTGCTGAATAATGCAGATGGGGCGGGGACGAGCATTTATCAGCAGTCCCAGTTGGTGACTGAAAACGTGCTGGAGGTTGCGCGCGACGGTATTTACGTCGATTACGCTGAGGCCACCAATGAGGCGATTATCCTTCGCTATCCGGCTGAAAACATCATCAACTGGCGAACGAAGCGCATCAACGGGCGCGATCAACTGGTGCTGGTGGTGCTGCGTGAATGTGTTGAACAACCGGATGGTTACGCCTACAAAGATGAAATCCAGTATCGCGAGCTGGCGCTGGAAGAGGGGAAGTTTATCTGCCGGGTATGGCGGCGAAGCGGCGGAACCGCCAGCGGGACTTATACCATCGACAGCGAGTACCACCCTAAGCCCAAAGGGCTGGATTACTGGGATGAAATTCCCTTCACCTTTGTCGGCGCGCAGAATAACGATCCGACAATCGATGATTCCCCGCTGGCCGCGCTGGTGGAGATTAACCACGGTCATTACCGCAACAGTGCGGACTATGAAGACAGCGTGTGGTTCTGCGGGCAGGTTCAGCCGTATATGACCGGGCTTGATACTAACTGGCGCGATCACCTCGAGAAGAAGGGCGTGAAAATTGGTTCCCGATCACCGCTTTTGCTTCCCAAAGAAGGCTCGTTTGGTTATGCCCAGGCGCAGCCGAACATGCTGGCTAAAGAGGCTATGGACAGTAAGCGCGATTACATGGTGCAACTGGGCGCCCGACTGATTGAGCAGAACGCCACTGCGAAGACGGCTACGCAGGCGAGCGGTGAGCAAACATCCTCAACATCCGTGCTTGGTATCTGCGTATCGAACGTTTCTGAGGCTTATACGCTGGCGCTGGGCTGGTGCGCTAAATACCTAGGACTCAAAGATGAATCTCCTGCTTACACCATCAACCAGGAATTCATCGCGAAGGTGGCTGAGTCCGGTATGGTCACTGCGATTGTAAACGCCTGGCAGTCTGGCGCGTTGCGCAATACCGATATGATTCGGGCATTGCAGAAGCTCGATCTGATTGACCCGGCAGATAATCCTGATGATGTGATCGATGCGCTTCGCAACCAGGCACCCACAATGACAGGAGGCTAGCATGCCAACCGTCAACGAAAGCCTGCGTGACGAAGCGATTGGGCATTCCGTATGGCTCAGCCGCTACGCCACGGGCGTGGCAAATCGGATGGTGAAGTTGTTGAATGAGACGGACGCAGACCTCTCGGCGCGCCTGCTCGATGCCTTGGACAGATTGCCGCAGGAGAGCTTCACCGTTAACCGGCTGGAAAGCTTGCTGGGCAGTGTGCGGCAACTGAATCATCAGGCCGTCTCTGCAATGCAGGCCGGGCTGGAAAGTGAGCTGGTGGCGCTTGCGAAGAACGAAGCCAGCTATCAGTTGAACCTGTTCGATTCCCTCCTGCCTGCGCAGGTACTCTCCCGATATCCGCTGCAGGGCATTACGGCTGACATGGTCTACGCCGCGGCGATGGCGCAACCCTTTCAGGGGCGGCTCCTGAGTGAGTGGGCGAGCAATCTGGAGTCGGACAGGCTAACGCGCATCGTGAACACCGTGCGCCGCGGCTACATGGCGGGCGAAACGGTTGAAACCATCGCGCGAAACGTTCGTGGTCATGCCAACAAGGACTACCGCGATGGCGCGCTACAAATGAGCAGGGCGAATGCTGCCAGCATAGCTAAAACTGCAGTAAATCATCTGGCCGCGACCGCGCGTAACAGCTTCACCAGCGCCAACAGCGATATCGTGAAAGGAAAACAGTGGTTGTCCACGCTGGATAACAAAACCAGCCACGACTGCATTGTTCGCGATCTGCTTCGTTACACCCTGGACAACAAGCCGATGGGGCATAAGGTGCCTTACCTGCAGGGACCGGGGAAAATTCACTTTTGCTGTCGCTCAACCGAAACGCTGATACTTAAGTCCTGGCGAGAACTCGGCATCGATATTGATGAAATGGACGAAGGCACCCGCGCGAGCATGGACGGGCAGGTTCCGGGTAAAACCACATATCTGGAGTGGCTCAAGCGTCAGTCGGCACAGCGGCAGGATCAGGTGCTTGGTGCGGAGCGCGGGCGTCTGCTACGTGCCGGCGAAATCGAGCTGAGCGACATGTTCACCGATAAAGGCGAGTGGATAACACTGGAGCGGCTCAAACAGCTATCAGCGACTGATAACTGACAGACATTATTTACATCATGCCCTGGCACCCGCCGGGGCTTTTTTATGGGCGAGGCCCGGCAAAATCCCGAGGGGACATTATGTTAATCCGAAATATGCTTCTGAAATTTTACGCTCCAGAAAATGGCGGTGAAGGAGGTGGCGGTGGTGGCGGTGTCGAAATCACGCCGGAAATCCAGAAGCTGATCGACGAACGTGTGACGACCGAAGTCACCGGTCTTAAAACCAAAAACTCTGAGCTGCTGGGGACCATCAAGCAGCAGAAAGAAAACCTGTCCCGCTTTGATGGTATCGATCCAGACGCCGTGCGCGGCATCCTGCAACGCTTCTCCGACGATGAAGAGGCAAAGCTGATTGCCGCCGGAAAAATTGATGAGGTGCTGGATAAGCGCACCGAGCGTCTGCGTGCTGATGTCGATAAGCAAATCAAGATGGCTAATGAACGCGCGGATAAAGCCGAAGCGTTTTCCAACAAATTCCGGGATCGCGTTCTAGGCGATGCTATCCGCTCAGCTGCCGCTAAAACCGGCGCGCTACCGGAAGCATCTGACGACCTGATCCTGCGTGCCAAAGGCACTTTCAAGCTCAACGACGAAGGCGAGGCCGTAGCGGTTGATGCGAATGGCGATGTTCTGTTCGGAAAAGACGGGAAAACCCCGCTTAGCCCGCTTGAGTGGGCGGAGTCTCTCAAGGAGACGGCTCCACATCTGTTTCCTCGCGCCGAAGGCACTGGCGCGGGCGGGCATAAACCGAACGGTGGCGGCAGCCTGAAACGCTCCGAAATGAGCGCCAGCAACAAGGCGGACTACATCCGCAAGCATGGCCAGCAGGCCTTCCTCAAACTTCCGAAATAAGGGATTTACCCGATGACGACTGTTAATACCGATCTGATTATTTATGACGACCTGGCGCAAACCGCGTTCCTGGAACGTCGCCAGGACAATCTGGAGATTTTTAACGCCTCTTCCAACGGGGCGATCCTGCTGGATAACGAACTGATTGAAGGTGATTTCCGGAAGCGTGCCTTCTACAAAGTTGGCGGCTCTATCGAATCGCGCGACGTGAACTCTACCGACAAAGTAACGGGCAAAAAAATCGGCGCCGGTGAAGCGATTTCCGTAAAAGCTCCGTGGAAATACGGCCCCTACGAAACCACCGAAGAAGCATTCAAACGCCGTGGCCGCTCCGTTGACGAGTTCTCTGAGGTGATTGGCACCGATGTGGCTGACGCAACGCTGGAAGGTTATGTGAAGTATGGCCTGAAGGCGCTGACAGCTGCAATCGGTGCCAACGCTGAAATGGTGGTGACCGCTGACATCGAAACGGATGGCAAAAAGACCCTGACGCGCGGTCTGCGTAAATACGGCGATAAGTTTAACCGTGTGGTTCTGTTCGTCATGCACTCCGCCACTTACTTCGACATCGTGGATGAGGCGATCGCCAATAAAATCTACGAAGAAGCGGGCGTGGTTGTGTACGGCGGCCAGCCGGGCACCCTCGGTAAACCTGTTCTGGTCACCGATACCATGGACGTTGACGCAATCCTGGGGCTGGTGACCGGGGCGGTGACCGTGACCGAATCTCAGGCGCCGGGTTTCCGCTCCTATGACATCAACGATCAGGAAAACCTCGCGATTGGCTACCGCGCCGAAGGCGTTGTGAACGTCGATCTGCTTGGTTACAGCTGGGACACGGCGAAAGGCGATAACCCTGACCTGACCAAAATCGGCACTGCCGGCAACTGGAAGAAGCACTTCACCAGCAACAAATCGACAGCTGGTGTGCTGATCAAGCTGGAATCCGCAGCGGGGGAGTAACGCTGTCAGCGGATAAATCATCCGCTACCGCTGACAGTACCGATGCGGTCACTTTTTCCCTGAAATACACCCACAACGGTTCCGGCGTCTCGGGCAAGACTGTTGCCTGGTCATCGACGGGGGGCACGCTCAGCACCGAGAGCTCGCAGACCGGCTCTGCTGGTGGCGCTACGGTGAAACTTACCGCTGACGCGGCAGGGACCTTTACGGTCACTGGTACGGTTGATGGTATGGCGAAAACCAGCAATGAAATCACTTTCACCGCACCTGCCGGCGAGTAACGCATGGGGCGAAAGCCCCACCTTCGGGATATTTCCATGATCAATACCGATATCACCAGTGGTGGCGTAAACAGCTACGCCAGCGAGGAAGACCTGGCGTCGTTCGCCGAATTGCGTGGCATTGAACTGCCCGAGAAGCTCTCTCCATTGCTGATTAAGGCGATGGATTACCTTGAAGGGCTTGATTGGGCTGGCGCCAAAGCTGAACCACGACAACCTCTGGCCTGGCCGCGTGTGAATGTCATTCTGGATGGACACGATCTGCCATCGGATGAAATCCCACGCCCGGTTATCACCGCACAATGCATGCTTGCGGTTGAGGCGATGGATGGCGACCTGCTCGCAAGCGCACGCGAGGCCGCGGTTAAGACTGAACGCGTGGAAGGCGCTGTCACCATGACCTATGCGGTCGCAGACGGTGAGGTGTTTACGCCGTCCTACCCGGCGGTAATGGCTATTCTCGGTGAATTAGCCGGCGGGCGCGGCTACGCCATCAATTCCTTTGCGGAGCGTGCCTAATGCCCATCAACTATCAGCGCATGCGCGCGACGGCAACGCGCATGATCAAGCAGAACGGCGTGGCCTACAGCGTCACGCGCAAGGGTAAGGTGACCGTTATCGCCGGGGTTGAGTATCGGTCCGAAGATATCCATTTCACGGCGACTGGCGTCAAAACGGAATATCAGCCGGGAGAAATCGACGGTACGGCGATCGAAAGCGGTGACGTCAGGATGGTATTCACCGCTGAGGAAGAAATCTTAACCGGCGATCTGATCGATATTGACGGCAAACAGCACCGCGTAGTTAAGCCTAACCCTGCTAAGCCCGGGTCGTTAGTGCTTTGCTACAAGTCGCAACTGAGGGCATAGCATGAGTGAGAATGCCGGATTTATTGCTGATATCAATGCATTCGTTGACAGAGCGAAAGCCAACCAAGATGCGGTGGTACGTGCGGTTGGAATAAGAATCCTCAATCAACTGGTAATGATGTCTCCCGTCGGCAACCCTGAGCTTTGGGAAATAAATCAGACGGCCACTGCCTATAACCGCGCTGTGTATGACCACAACGAAGCGCAAAGAGCAGACCCTTCCAATCTCACAAAAACCGGACGACTGAAGAAAAAGGCCCGGGTTGTGGACGGGATGGATATCAAAGCGCCGCCAGGCTACACCGGTGGGCGGTTTCGCGGCAACTGGCAGGTGTCGTTTGATGCGCCCACTACTGAGGAAACCGGTCGGATTGATAAGACCGGCGATCTCACCAAAGCCGCAGGGAATTACACACTTTCTCTATTCAAAGTAGGAATGAGTTCAATCTACTTCTGCAACAACGTTCCTTACGCCTACCCGCTTGAAATGGGGCATTCCACTCAGTCGCCGGGCGGTATGGTGCGAATAACGGCAGCAGAGTTCCAGCGGTTCTTTGATGAAGCGATCAGGGAGGTGGCGAAGTGATCCCAGATATTGCTGCGGCGCTGGCCGCAAGGCTTGGTGTTTGGGCCGATGCGGAGGGCATCGCGGTCGCCTGGGAAAATGTGCCGTTCACACCGCCTGCCGATGCGATTTACCTCGCGGTACACGACATGCCCGCCACGCCTCGCACGCTCGATCTCGGTCTGCGCTGTCGGGTTTATTCTGGTGTGTACCAGATCAACGTTGTGGCTCCCGTTGGCACTGGCCGCTCAGTTGCTGTGGCGCTGGCGTGCCGGGTGGCTGAGCTTTTCCCTGAAGGGCTGGAAGTTGAAGGTAATGGCTTCATCAGTTCGATCAGCGGCGCGCCGGGTATCTTCCGGGGCATTTCGACGGACGTCTCTTACACCGTTCCTGTCAGCCTGAACTACCGGGCAGATATCGTCAGCTAATTCTGCTTCTCACCTTTTCAAACCAAACCGGCCGCGCGCCGGTTTTCTTTTCTTCGAAGGAGTAACCACTATGGGCTTTGCACTGCCTAACGGCGCTCACGTCTATCTGGCGTCGGGCTATGGCCCGGCAATTGCTTTCACCGGCGCGACGAACGCCGAAAACGTGGTGATCACCGTCAGCTCTGCGGAGGAGCTTGATGTGGGTGATATCGTCCATGTGAACTGCAGCTGGTCCGGAATTGATAACGTCATTGCCAAAATCGACGCAATTGCTGAAAGCGCGGTCACGCTGCGAAATATCAATACCGTTAACAAAAACAAATATGCCGCTGGTGGCGGCACTGGTTCTATCCGCAAGGTTCTTGAGTGGACCGAGCTGCCACAGATTACAGAGGTTTCGAAATCCGGCGGCGATCAGAACACCACACAAATCCAGTTCCTGAGCGACGATCGCCAGCGCAACCTCAATACCTACAAATCTGCTGTTTCGCAAACCTACTCGATCGCCCACGACTCCACGCTTCCGGTTTACCCGCTGCTGCGCCAGCTGGATGAGGACGAAGATACGGTCGCGGCTTACATGTACGTTCCAAAGGCTAAAGAAAACCGTTACTGGGCGGCCACGGCATCCTTTGACGACACGCCAACCACAGCGGTCAATGAGGTGGAGACGGTGAGTGTGGTTCTCAACCTGCAGTCTCCGGCCATGACGTTCTACAAAGTGACCAATGCCACGGCGTAAGCCGGGATCAGGAACCAACCACATGCCTCCCACCCGGAGGCTTTTTTACGTTAAGAGGCATCGATGGCAACGAAGTTTACTCTCCAACCTAAACCTACTTTCAAAGCAAACGTCACGATCCCGCGCGCCGGTGATGAAGACGGTGTACTGACTTTCACCTTCAACCACAAGCCGCTTAAAGAACTGGCCGATCTGGAAAAGCTGGAAGGCAAAACAGCCACGGATTTCCTGATGGAAATCATTGCAGGCTGGGCGCTACCCGATGCGTTCAATGCCGACAACCTCAGTGTACTTCTGGAGAATTACCCGGCGGCCATGAAGACCATTCCGGAAACCTACTACCGCGAACTGATGGGCCAGCGCGAAAAAAACTGATAGCGGTTGCCTCGGCGTTCTATACGCCTGAACCCACGGCAGCCGACCTTGCTCCCTACGGGCTGAGTCCTGACGATTACGATGATGAGATCGTGGATGTATGGCCCGACGTTTGGCCTTCGTTTGTCGTGTTCCAGGCCGTTAGTACTCAATGGCGTACGGGAATGGGCGGCGCGTCCGGGCTGGATTACAACGTTCTGCCCTGGCTGATGCGTTTGCATAACGTGAGCGACGAGGTAACCGCGCTTTCAGATATCCGGATAATGGAGCGCGCAGCGCTGAAAATCATGCATAAAGAGAGGGTGGAATGAGTAACGATATCGCCACCATTTCGCTGCGCGTCAACACCAGCGAACTGGAGCGCGGCAATCGGGAGCTGGAGCGCTTTCAGGATACTGCGACCACCGCCGCCGATAAAGCGGATGACCTGAACAGTACATTCCGCACCGGTGTCGATAATCAGAAGAAAAACAGCGAAAGCCTGAAGCAGCAGCGCCAGGAGTTACAGAACCTGCTGAATAAAATCAGCCCGGTTAACAAAGCACTGGACGAGCTGGACTCTATTCAGGAAACCCTGGCGAAGTATCGCGGTAAAGGGCTGGTGGATGATGAAGATTTCACTCGCTATAACAGCGTACTGGAGACGACCCGGACGAAACTGGCCCAGGTCATGGAGGCTGAGACGGCAGAGGGGCGGGCTCGCATCGAGCAGGCTCAGGCGGCCCAGCGGGCAGCGGCATCAGGGAAAACCTTCATTGCCTCACTGGAGGAGCAAACTGCTACGATCGGCAAAACGCGCGCTGAAATCCTTGAGCTAAAAGCCGCGCAGTTGGGAGTAACACAACAGGCCGCTCCGATGATCGCCAAACTGAAGGAACAAGAGAACGTCTGGAGGAATGGCGCGATCAGCGCGGGGCAGTACCGTAATGCCATGCGTTACCTTCCGATGCAAATGACCGATATTGCTACCTCACTGGCATCTGGTATGCCGATATACATGGTTGCCATCCAGCAGGGTGGTCAGCTGCGCGATACGTTTGGGGGAGTGGGTAATGCGCTGAAAGCCATTCTCTCGCTAGTAACTCCGGCAAAGCTGGCTTTAGGGGGAATGATTGGTGTTGCTGGCCTGCTGGTCGCTGCCTGGTATAAAGGTTCACAAGAAGCATCCGAATATAACAAACAGCTGATACTGACCGGCAATTATGCGGGGAAAACTGCCACACAGCTGTCTGCACTGGCAAAGTCTCTATCCGGTGGCGGGATTAACCAATACGCCGCTTCTTCTGTTCTGGCTCAGGTAGTGGGTTCTGGAAAGTTTGATGCAAACAAGCTTGAGACAGTGAGCCGCGCGGCAGTTGCAATGGAGCAGGCAACTGGTCAGGCGGTAGATAAGACCATCGCTAATTTCCAGAAGCTTTATGCCGAGCCAACCCAGGCATCGCAAGAGCTCAACAATCAGCTGCATTACCTGACGGCGGCTCAGTTTGAATACATTGCTTCTTTGGAACGTCGGGGCGATAAAGAGGCTGCAGGGCAAGCAGCCGCTGATGCTTACAGCCAGGCAGAACAACGCAGAAGCCAGCAGATCCTCGCTAATCTCGGTCTGGTTGAGAAAGCCGCACTTGCAGCCCGCAATGCTTTCAAAGGGATGTGGGACGAGCTGCTTAATATTGGGCGCCCGGAAGCACCGCAAGACATGCTTGCGAGAATGCAGGCTGATCTGGCGGATCGCGAGAGTAAGCTATTGCCTGAACGCCAGAAGATGGGCTACGGCTATAGCTACGACACCAGCTCACAGGACCGAGATTACGATAATCGCCGTAGAGCGCAGCTTGCGGCCATAGCATCGTTGAAAGCCCAAATTAACCCTATGTTGGGTGCCATAACACTTCAGAACGATTTGAACGGTGCTGTATCAGCAGGTAAAGAAATTAACGAAGATGCGATAAGTGCCCAGCAGATCATGAATCGCTATCTTGATGCCGGGACTGAAGCCGCAGAAAAGCGCCGTCAGGCTCAGGACGAACTGAATAAAGCCATTGCTGAAAATGCCAACGCTGCCAGAAACGGGACCGCGACACTCTGGACGGCTGAGGACATTGCCAAAGCGCGAGCCGGGATCGAGAAGCTTTATAGAGACCCCAAAACGCCAACATCGAAAGGGGAAAACGTCTCGTCCGGTCTGCGAGCTGAGGATTCTGCTCAATCTGAGTTGCTGGCGCTTCAAGCGCAGCTGTATGCCCTGCAGAAGCATAAAGACCTGAACGACACGATCAGTCAGCAGCGTAAAAACTTATGGACCACTGAAGCCAAGTTCCAGGTGCTGGAAGAGGCTTCCCGGACTCGCTCGCTGACCAAACAGGAGCAGTCGCTGCTGGCGAGCAAAGACCAGGTGCTTCAGTTGGCGCGTCAGAAAGCACTACTTGGCGACCAGATCACTGCTCAGGAGCAACTGAACAAGCGGATGGATACTGCGCAGAAATACACCACGCAGATGTCCGAGAAGCAGGCAGCGTTGACAGGCGGCGCCGGGATGAGCGACCGGCAGGCGCAGCGGAAACTGACGAAAAGTCAGCTTGCCGCCGGCTGGCAGAATTCAGGTGGTTCTCTGGCGGATGATGGCTACCAGAAACAGCTTAAGGCTGCGGCCGACTATTACTATGCAGAAGACCAGTTGCGCGGAGACTGGCTGACCGGTGCGAAAAAGGGCTGGAGCGAGTTTGAAGACAGCGCAACCAATGTTTATGGGCAAATGCAGAATATTTCTCAATCTGCATTTACCGGTATGGCTTCAACGCTCACGGACTTTTTCACTACCGGCAAAGCCAGTTTTACCGACTTCCTGACAACGTTCCTTAAGGGCATTGCCCAGATGCTCGTGCAACTAGCAATGGTTAACAGCATGAAGTCAGCGTTTGGCGGAACGGCTGTTGGAGCATTTTTCGGATTCTCCCAAGGGGGCCTGGTCCCGGCATTCGACAGCGGTGGCTATACAGGTGACGGCGGGAAGTACCAGCCGAAAGGAGTGGTTCACGGGGGCGAGTTTGTCTTCACCAAAGAGGCGACAAGCGCGATTGGCATCGGCAATCTCTACGCGATGATGCACGGCGCTCAGGGTTACGCTGATGGTGGTTATGTCGGTACCGCACCGATGTTTGGACTGCAATCTGCTGGCTCGGGTGGCGTTACGGTACAAACCTCAGTCGTGGTTCAGAACCAGAGTTCGCAGCAGCAAACTTCGGGTAATGACGATGCGATATCCCGGGCTTACAAGCAGACCATTGAACAGTCTGTTCGGACAGGTATTGCGAAGGAGTTGCAACCTGGCAAGCTCATTTGGAATGCCATGAAATCACGCTAACCCGCTTCGGCGGGTTTTTTTATGCCCGGAGGAAACGTGGCGATCCAAACATTCACCTGGCGAACTCAGATACAGGCAGGTATGGAGGGCGAATTTAGTCACTCCACTCGCGCCGCATCATTCGGTGATGGTTATGAGCAGATTGCAGGCGAGGGCATCAATCCCGAAAAGCAGTCCTGGCCAATAACCCTCACGGGTAAAAAAGCAGAGATGCTTACCGCTCTGAATTTCTGCCGTTCGCACATCACAAAATCGTTTATCTGGACATCACCAATTGGCGAGGCGGGACTTTACCGCGTTGAGGCAGACTCAGTGAAAGCGCAGCCCCTCTCCAGCAGAGTAATGACCATAACCGCTACTTTCAAACAGACATACTCACCATGATCACACAAGATTACCAACGACTCGAACCGGGCAATAAAATTCGCCTCATTGAGGTTGATGGCTCCACTTTTGGTGTCGATGACGTACTGCGTTTTCATGCCTACAACTTGCCCCATGCAGCTGATGAAATTGCCGCTGCTGGTGGGGATGAAACGAAACTTGCAGCAAAGAGTATCTGGTGGCAGGGGAAAGAATATGCCGCCTGGCCATATCAGCTCGAAGGGCTTGAGGCATCAACCGACGGCAGCAGTGCACAACCGACTCTGACGGTGGCAAACATCGACAGCTCGATCACTGCGCTCTGTCTGGCCTACGACGACATGCTCCAGGCGAAGGTTACTATTCACGATACGTTTGCCCATTATCTGGATGCCAGAAACTTTCCTGAAGGAAATGCTACTGCTGATCCGCTGCAGGTCAGAAAACGGGTGTTCTACATCGATGGTAAGAACAACGAACTGGCGGGGGAAAGCGTCGAGTTTATTCTCACTAGCCCTATGGATCTTCAGGGGTTAATGATACCGACGCGTCAACTCCACTCGCTATGCACATGGTGTATCCGAAACCAGTATCGCTCGGGTGACGGGTGCGATTACGCCGGCACCAGTTACTTCGACCTGAACAATAATCCGGTAGACGATCCGTCGCTTGATGTCTGCAATGGCACGCTTACCGCATGCAGGTTGCGGTTTGGTGAGAATGAAGAATTGCCCTTCGGTGGTTTTCCGGGCACTTCCCTTATCAGGAGCTAATCATGCGTCAGAAAACGATAAACGCCATCATGGCTCATGCTGCTGCAGAGTACCCACGTGAAAGCTGCGGAGTGGTCGCGCAGAAAAGCAGAGTGGAGCGCTATTTCCCGTGCCGTAACTTCTCGGCTGAGCCGATGGAGCAATTCCATCTTTCACCTGAGGATTACGCTGAAGCTGAAGATTGGGGAACGGTGATTGCCATAGTTCATAGCCATCCTGACGCTACGACTCAACCAAGCGAGTTGGATAAAGCTCAGTGTGACGTGACGCTTTTGCCCTGGCATATCGTGAGTTGGCCTGAAGGGGATCTGTGTACCATTCAACCGCGTGGTGAGCTGCCGCTAGTGGGGCGTCCGTTTGTTCTGGGCGTGTACGACTGTTGGGGGCTTGTGATGAGCTATTTTCGCCAAACCCATGGCATTGAGTTGACCGACTATCGTGTGGATTATCCGTGGTGGGAGGACAGTTATTCGGACAATTTCTATCAGGAATGCTGGTATGAATGTGGTTTCCGCGAGTTTGACGGTCCCCCGCAGGCTGGCGATATGGTGATCATGCAGGTACAGGCCAATAAGTGGAATCATGCCGGCATCTTGCTTGAAGGGAATATGCTACTTCATCATCTGTACGGCCACCTCAGCCAGCGTGTGCCTTATGGCGGGTATTGGCGGGAGCGAACAATGAAGATAGTTCGTTTTAAGTCTGATGGGGACAGATACTCCAACTAACGCGACTCAATGTGTTAGTTATTGATTTTCAAGATACTTATTTACATGTTAGGATTAATCCGAACAATACTAATGGGAATAAGATTTTGAAAAAACTACTAATTATTTTAGCTGTTCTTACATTGGCAGGATGTGCACGTCCTTATGGGCAGGCAGAAAAGATACTAAATCAAGAAATCGTAACACCCAAAACTGATACACAGCAGACAAAGGTTACTGTTACACGAAATAAACAATTCATTGGTGGCGGAAGTGGAGGAATGTGTAAGTTCCTGGTTGCTATCGATGATAAAGATGTCGCCCTTCTAAGACAGAATCAATTCGTTACAGCTTATTTAACTGATGGTCCTCATAAATTACGAGTCAGTAACGAATGTAATGTTCTAAGCATGGGTATGCGAAAAACTCTTGAACTCGTTGCCGACGGCACGCCACAAGAATATGTGGCAGAAGTTGGTTTCTGGGGGCAATATAGAATGTGGAAAGTTAAGTAAATTCATAAATAAATTTAAGGTCGCTCAGGCGGCCTTTTTTTATGGAGTTAATATGACTGCGTTACTCAATAAAGAGCCTGCCCGAACAATTCGGCTTTATGGCATCCTCGGCGCTACCTTTGGCCGTGAATATAAGCTCTCAGTCGCATCACCAAAAGAGGCCATCCGTGCGCTCTGTGTGATTGTTCCGGGTTTCGAACGTTTCCTGAATACCAGTAAACAACGCGGTCTTACCTACGCCGTTTTTAGCGGCAAGCGCAACCTGATCTCTGATGAACTCGATATGGATAAAAGTTGTGAAGATATCCGTGTCGCGCCAGTAATCATTGGTAGCAAAAAAGCAGGCGCATTCCAGACGATACTCGGGGCGGTATTGGTCGTCGTCGGCGTTGCGATTGGTTACTTTTCTGCTGGCACGCTATCAGCGGCAGGTTATGGGGTAGCGAAGTTCGGTGCTGCGATGATGATCGGCGGCGTAGTTCAAATGATGTCGCCGCAGACGGCCGGCCTTGCCAGTAAGCAGTCTGCTGATAATCAGGCCAGTTACGCTTTTGGCGGTGTAACGAACACCACAGCTCAGGGAAATCCAGTCCCACTTCTTTACGGAAAGCGAAGGATTGGCGGTGCCATTATCTCCGCCGGCATCTACGTGGAAGATCAGCAGTAGCAACGTCGGCACAGCAAGTGTATCTTCTTGAAAGGTATGCTTAAGTAATTGGTGGGTGTTATGGATGGCTATGTCGTAGATTTTCATGATTTGCTTGGCATTCGAAAATTAAACAAGCCGGGACTGAACCGTAAAGTGTTTACTGATTGGCTGAAGAACAGATTTCATCTGGGAGCAGTTCTTCAAGCTTGTTAATACTGGCATCGTTAGGGTTAGATAAAGAAATATCCAAAGATGAGGTGTTTCAGTATTTCGATGCATATATCGACGAAGTAGGTTATCAACTACCAGATGATCACGAGGCGTTTGTTCTGTCTTTACGCCTAACATTTAAAAAGCTTGCTTACCCACTGAGCGAGCATGATCTCTGGAGTGAATTAAGTAAAACCTTTGTCCAATGGTATGACTTGCCTGCGGGCCTGTTAAACCGAGTTGTTTCTTACTGGAGCGCTTTACACGACGACTTTGTAAATAACTATGAAGAAGGTCTTGGTTATTATTATTTAAATCACCAGATACATGGGAATGTTAGGCCACATCAGCAAGCTGATTATATCAAAACTTGTGCTTTGAGATTTCTACGACTCTACGACGAAGCGTATTTTTACAAGTTGTTGCTTAAATCGTGACCTTCCATGTTCAAATCACTGCCAGCCACCCACGGGTGGCTTTTTTTATGGGCGAAACATGGCTACAGCAACTGCTATTAAGGGCCGTAAAGGTGGCGACTCCAGTTCAAGAACGCCTACGGAGCAGCCAGACGATCTCCAGTCCGTCGCAAAGGCGAAAATCCTGCTCGCGTTAGGAGAGGGGGAATTTGCTGGCCAACTGACCGGTAAGGCTATTTACCTGGATGGCACTGCACTTGAGAACGCAGATGGTACGCAGAATTTCAGCGGTGTAACGTGGGAGTTCCGTACGGGGACTCAGGCGCAGAAATACATACAGGGTATTCCCGGTACCGAAAACGAAATTAGCGGGGGGGCTGAGGTTTCGAGTGCGACCGCCTGGACGCGTACATTCACTAATACCCAGCTGTCGGCTGTGCGCCTGCGTCTGAAATGGCCCTCTCTTTTTAAGCAAGAGGACGACGGCGATCTCGTTGGCTATTCCATCAATTATGCTATCGATCTGCAGACCGACGGTGGCACTTGGCAGACCGTATTAAATACCAGTGTTACGGGAAAAACGACCTCCGGTTACGAACGCAGCCACCGAATCGATTTACCGCAGGCGGGCAGCACCTGGACGCTTCGTCTGCGCAAGATAACCGCTGACGCAAATAGCGCGAAAATCGGCGATGTAATGACGCTGCAAAGCTTTACTGAGGTGATTGACGCCAAACTGCGTTACCCGAATACTGCGGTGCTCTATATCGAGTTTGACTCAAGCCAGTTCAACGGCTCCATCCCTCAGATTTCCTGCGAACCTCGCGGACGCGTAATCCGTGTTCCCGATACCTACGATCCCGAGACTCGAACATACAGCGGGACCTGGACAGGCACGTTTAAGTGGGCGTGGACGGATAATCCTGCCTGGATTTTTTACGATCTGGTGGTCACTGACCGCTTCGGCTTAGGCAACCGTCTCACTGCGGCCAATATCGACAAGTGGACGCTTTACCTGGTTTCGCAGTACTGCGATCAACAGGTACCAGACGGCAAAGGCGGGAATGGTACCGAGCCGCGATATACCTGCAACGTCTACATTCAGGACAGAAACGACGCCTACACCGTGCTGCGAGACTTCGCGGCTATCTTCAGGGGCATGACCTATTGGGGCGATGACCAGATTGTCTGCCTCGCGGATATGCCGCGTGATGTCGATTTCAGTTACACCCACGCCAATGTTGTTGACGGTAAATTCACCTACTCCAGCAGCACGACCAAGAGCAGGTACACAAACGCGCTGGTCTCATGGTCCGATCCGGATAATGCCTACGCTGATGCTATGGAGCCGGTTTTTGAACAGGCATTGGTGGCGCGCTATGGCTTCAACCAGCTCGAACTTACGGCCATAGGTTGCACCAGACAATCGGAGGCGAACCGAAAAGGGCGCTGGGGCATTCTCACCAATAACAAAGACCGTGTAGTGACCTTTAATGTCGGGTTGGACGGCAATATTCCACAACCTGGATATGTCATCGCTGTGGCGGACAGGAACCTTTCCGGACGTGATCTGGGCGGAAGAGTCGACAGTGCAAATGGCCGGGTTATCAATCTTGATCGAGCTCCTGGCGCCGCGGCAGGAGACAGGCTAATCGTTAACATGCCTTCCGGTGTTGCTCAGTCACGCACTATCCAGGCGATTTCAGATAAAGCGGTCACTGTCACCACGCCGTATAGCGAAACACCAAATGCTGAAGCAGTCTGGTTGTTAGAGAGTAATGAACTTTACTCGCAGCAATACCGTGTAGTTAGCGTGACGGACAACGATGATGGGACATTCACCATCGCCGGAGCTAATCACGATCCGGATAAATATGCCCGTATCGATACAGGCGCAATCATCGACCAGCGCCCGATAAGTGTTATTCCTCCGGGCAATCAGGCGCCACCAGCAAACATCGTGATCAACTCCTTCTCGATGGTTCAGCAGAATATCAGCGTTGAAACAATGCGCGTCAGTTGGGACCAGGCGCAGAATGCTATCGCCTATGAAGCGCAGTGGCGCCGCAACGACGGGAACTGGGTGAACGTACCGCGCAGCCCCACCACGTCTTTTGACGTACCGGGTATTTACGCCGGGCGCTACCTGGTGCGCGTGCGCGCCATCAATGCTGCGGAAATTTCATCAGGCTGGGGATATTCACAAGAGAAAACGCTGACGGGCAAGGTCGGTAATCCGCCGAAGCCAGTGGGCTTTATCGCTTCTGAAAACGTGGTGTTTGGTGTTGAGCTGAACTGGGGATTCCCTGCAAATACCGATGACACACTGAAGACGGAGATCCAGTTCAGCCTGACCGGGACCGAAGATGATGCGATGCTGCTGGCCGATGTGCCTTACCCGCAGCGCAAATATCAGCAGATGGGCCTCAAGGCGGGACAGATTTTCTGGTACCGGGCGCAGCTGGTGGACCGAACCGGCAACGAATCGGGGTTCACAGACTGGGTTCGGGGCCAGGCCAGCATCGATGTTTCCGACATCACTGATGCCATCCTGGAGGATATCAAAGAATCGGACACGTTTAAGGACCTGATCGAGAACGCCGTCGACAGCAACGAAAAAATTGCTGGCATGGCCGAGGACATCAAACAGAATGCCGACGACATTGAGCAGCAGGCGCTGGCCATTCAGGAAAACGCTGATGGTCTGGCTCAGGCAGCTGTGAAAATCGACGAGATATCCGTATCGATGGATGGAATGACGGGAGGGGTAAAGAACTCTGCAATCGCCATTATCCAGAACGGGCTTGCTCAGGTTACTTCGCGTCGATCTCAAACCGTGACGAATGCCGGAAACAGCGCAAGCATCGACCGCATCGACACAACGATTGCTGATAGCAGCTCGGCAGTTGCCCGTGCTCTTGTTACGCTCGATGCATCTGCCGGTAGCAATATTTCCAACGCAACTGATCTCACCGAAACCCTGGCTGACTTCACTCAGGCATCTGCAACAAAAATCAATTCTTTGACCGTAACGGTGAATGGACAGACTGCTGCTATCACGCAAACCGCTAATGCGGTGGCTGACATCAACGGCAACATCAGCGCGATGTATAACATCAAAGTTGGCGTGGCCGCTAACGGGCAGTATTACGCCGCAGGGATGGGGATCGGAGTAGGGAACACTCCTTCTGGTATGCAGTCGCAGGTTATCTTCCTGGCAGACCGTTTCGCTGTAACCACGCAGGCTGGCAGCACTGTGTCATTGCCCTTTGTGATCCAGAACGGCCAGACTTTTATCCGAGATACATTCATCCAGGACGGGACAATATCTAACGCCAAGATCGGTAATTACATCCAGTCCAATAATTATGTTGCAGGGTCTGTAGGCTGGAAGTTGGATAAGACTGGTACCTTTGAAAACTATGGTTCGACGGCAGGAGAGGGGGCCATGAAGCAGACCAACCAGACAATCAGCGTCAAAGACGGCAGTAATGTACTGAGGGTGCAGGTTGGCAGGTTAACAGGAGTGTTCTGATATGGCCTACGGGATACAAGCCTGGGACGCAGCAGGGAAACCTAATAACTATGGTATCAAGCCAGTTTCAGTTGTTGGGCGTATACAACTGGCTGCCGGGCAAACATCCGGCAGTTGGTCCTTTACGATTCCCTCCGGAATGAAAGTCGGCTTTGTTCTTTCACTCGATGAAGGAGGAAGCAGCGTAGGTCGGCGCATTGTAGCGTCAGGGAACACTATTACCGTAACAGCTGCCTCTGCTATAGGTATGGGGAATTATCCGGCATCAAAGTGTGAGGTGGTCATTTTCATGGAGAGATCATAATGGCCGAATTTGGCGCAATGATATTAATGGATAACGGGAATCCCTTTGTAACGCCACAATCAACGCCTTTTTGTCTTTACGGAAAGTACACCTTTAATTCATCCGCTAACGGCAGCTCTCAGCAGGTCGCACAGAATATTGCATTGAACGCAAGTTATCCTGCGATGGTATTTATTAAAACCACCAATACAGCACAGCCCACGCCAGTTATGTCTTACAGGAATGGCGGCAATATCTATGTTGGCGGGGTTAACCCCTATAACCAGAGTTTCACCCTGACAGTATATGTATTTGCCGTATTCCCGCAGACATTACCGAAATGGGGTCTGGCTATCTGGGACGCAGCCGGAAAGCTTGTGCTGACAAATGAGTCTCGCGTTTTATCAGACCTGCAGACAGTTGGCACGCCGGGCGCAAACGGGGGGAGCAATATTGACCAGACGCTGAGCGGTTCGTGGGCCGTCGCGCCTGCACAGCTGGGTCAGACCATAATCGTAAATAACTCCACTCAACCTCCTACCATTTACACAATCAATGCGTATTCGTCATGCAGATTCGATGGAACAACTACGAGGGTAAACGCAGGCGGGACTTCAACGGGGACAGGGGCGCCGGGAGGCGGTACAAATACCGGGATTTCATTAACAGCGATAAATACAGCGGCCTATGACTGATTGATCGTTTTGAGCGATCAATAACAGATAATTGATCTATCTAATCAATTATACCCACCTCTTTCATGTTGGTATTGTCTAACTTCATGAATACCTTGGGATACCATTACATGAATAAGCTACTCATCTGCCTGGCTGGAGCTGTCATGCTGTCTGGCTGCGCTGGCGTACTTGAGAAACAGGAACCAGTTTGCAGTGGCACAGCCATCGTTGGCGGTCAGGAAAATACGGTTCAAATTTACGGCGTTCGCAAACAAAACAACCAGTCACAGTACCGAGCCGGATACCCTTTCAACTGGCGCTGGGTAAGTGCGAACACATTCACTGACACCACCTGCAAATAACCAACCATTTTGAATAACAACCTCGCTCTGGCGGGGTTTTTTATTGCCTGGAGAAAATATGCTTTATAACACTGGCACCATCGCTATTAACGGAAATACCGCCACCGGCACAGGCACGAACTGGACGGCTCCCGCCAGCCAGGTCCGCGCTGGCCAGACGATTATCGTCATGTCTAACCCGGTCCAAATGTTCCAGATTTCAGCAGTAAACAGCGCCACGTCAATGAAGGTTACGCCAGCTGCTTCACCGGCGCTGAGCGGCCAGAAGTACGGCATTCTGATATCAGACAATATCTCGGTCGATGGCCTGGCGCAGGCGATGTCTCAGCTCATCAAAGACTACGACGAGAATATCGGTGCGTGGGAGACTTTTGCCACAACCACGGCAAACCAGAGCATCACTGTCACCATCAACGGCAAGGCAGTAAGCATTCCAGCGATCGGCAAGTTACTGCAGAAAGGAAGCAATGGTGCACTTGCTGTCGCAGATGGCGGTACCGGCGCAACGACCAAAGAAGACGCTCGCACAAACCTCGGTTTGGGTACAGCGGCTACAAAGGACATTGGCACATCCTCCGGTCAGGTTTTATTGTCCGGTTCAAATGGATTATGCGGAGCTGGGTCAGCTATTTATACCACTGGGAATGTTGCTACATTCAACACTCTTAAAGCGCTCGGCTGTGGATTTTTTCGAAATAACAATGATGCAGGAGTGATTGCACGTTATGGAGCTGGCTTTTATTCGTATGTCGGCGACACACATACAATTATTACTGTAAGTGCAGCTAATGCAGTTCCTGTAGTTTCAGCCGCAAGTGATACTTCTCTCGGAAATAATCTAACCTACTCTAATACCTTATACGGTACAGCCAACACTACTCAGGCCAGTGATGGAACGCTTAAAGCCGCATCGCCGGTGGTCAAGATATTTTCGGATGGCTCATGTCAGACTAACAACGAATCAGAGGGATGTACTGTAACCCATCTGACCATAGGGGAATATTTAGTTGAAGGATGCGAAGGGCTTAACTCAGATGCTACATGGGGGGGAATTGATGGCGGATTTGATATCCCTACCGACCGCAACAAGCAACCGCTTATCTGGTTAGATTATGAGGTAAATGCTAACGGTTCTGTGTTGGTAAAAACCTATCATCGCACGCATCCGAACGCACCAAAATTTGCCAGTAACGAGTTAGAGTGCCTGTTCGATGGCGATCCGGTAGATATCCCGCTTCATCAGTTTGTGTCAGTTCGCGTCGAAATGCCGGCCGATTCTTTATACAACAAAAGAACGAGTGCAAATGCGTTGGCCAAAGTTATCTAAGAAGATGAATAAAGCTTCAATGCAAAATGACACCTTAGCAGAGGTAATTCATTGTTAAATAGAGTTTTCTAGTTTCAGATGATTAAAAAAATGGCTGACTTCAAGCTAAGCTACATGTATAATCGAAGTTTTTAACTCACTATAATTTCTTTATGACCATTAAATATAGAGCGGATATAGATGGGCTGAGAGCTTTTGCAGTTATCTCAGTTGTTATATTTCATTACTTCCCTGCTATCCTTCCCGGCGGTTTTGTTGGTGTCGATGTTTTTTTTGTTATTTCAGGGTATCTGATAGGGACTATAATTTATAAAGACATACGAAGTAATAGTTTTAGCTACAAAGAGTTTTATATCCGTCGAGCACTAAGAATATTTCCGGCCTTAATAGTTGTTTTAGCCTTTTGTTATTATGTTGGTTGGAATGCTCTATTTGAGGATGAGTTTTCAGCGCTAGGAAAACACATCGCATCTGGAGCTGGCTTTATATCTAACATCATATCATGGTCTGAAGCTGGATATTTTGATAAAAACGCATCATTAAAACCATTGTTACACCTATGGTCCTTAGGTGTTGAAGAACAGTTTTATATTATAATTCCTGTTTTTTTAATAATGTCCTATGTCGTGTTTAGAAATGTTTTTATAGCTTCTATTATTATTGCAATAGCAAGTTTTATATATTGTGTTGCGACAATGACATCTGATCCAACCGCGAATTATTATTCTCCGATAACACGATTTTGGGAATTAATGGCGGGTGTTTTAATTGCAATCGCAACAGTTGATGGGTACAAGTTAAAATCTATTAAAGTTAAAAATGCATTATCTATATTGTCTATATTGATGCTTACGCTTTCAATATTTGCAATTAATGAAGGGATTCCTTTCCCAGGCTATATAGCGGCATTGCCGGTAATAGGTTCAGTGTTATTTATTGCAAGTGGTTCTGACGCGATTCTAAATCGAACTCTATTTTCATTTAAACCAATCGTAATTATTGGGTTAGTCAGCTACCCTCTTTATTTATGGCATTGGCCTTTAATATCCTTTGCTAGAATTATACATGGTTCAACTCCTGATACATACACCACTATTATTATTTTTGCTGCAGCCGTCGTTTTATCTTTGGCAACTTATTATTTAATCGAAAAGCCCCTGCGTAACATTCTAAAACAAAAGAGAGGGGTTAAAGCAATTGCTTTGACTGGTACTATGTCATTTCTATTGTGCGTAGGTTTACTGACCTTTTACCAAAATGGTATTCCTGACAGAGATTTTGTTAAACTAAGTCCAGATCGTAAATCTGGATATGGGGGGGGATGCCAAAGAATATTGCCTTAGGTTGTGGCGCAACAACAGAACATCAAAAAAAATATATTCCCAACTGTTTCCATGATTCACGCGGGAATAGTATCTATGGATTAATAGGTGACAGTAAATCGATGGCTTTATTTCCTGGTTTGATGAGAACTGCAAAAAAAGATGCCTATTGGACATACGCAGGAGGAACATCAAAAATTAATGGGAAAAATAATATAACCATGCCGGTGCTAACAGATGATAATGATTATTTAATATATCAAGAAGCCTCAAAGTCCTCTATTGAGGTCTTAGCAGAAGATAAGAATATAAAATATGTCGTTTACGTTATTGCCGCAAGGGCTATATTTCAACTTAAAACAGACTATCATATTCATGATCTTCCTAATTCAAAAAAATATCAAGTAGCTTATGATGGTTTAATGGCGGGCGTGAAGCAATTCATTGACTCTGGAAAGAAAGTAGTATTTGTAATTGATAACCCGACATTGCCTTATCCTGAAGACTGTCTAGTGAGAAATGTACAATTCCCATTAATTGGGAGTAAACTGGCTAACATTAATAAAGGATGTGAGATAACTCTTTCAGAGCATTATGCGTTATCAAAGCAATACAATAAATTATTAGAGGAAATTAAGTCGAGCAATCCTGAAAGGATATATTTATTTGATACGGTAAATATTCTATGTGATGAAGAAAAATGCAAGCAAACAAAAGATGGGAATTACCTGTATGGGGTTACGGATCATATATCAGATTACGCATCAGGAGTGGTTGGAAATAAATTAAATGAATATTTAAAAACGCTGAAGTAAAGTCCTTAGACTTCAGTTACCTATTGGGGGTCAGTCAAGAAAATGCGCTGACCCCATTAATTATATAATTTCATTTTCTTTTGTTTTTTTAAGGGAATTAATTAATATTAAATATTGC
Source organism: Lelliottia sp. WB101 (assembly GCF_003051885.1). Taxonomy (NCBI): domain Bacteria; kingdom Pseudomonadati; phylum Pseudomonadota; class Gammaproteobacteria; order Enterobacterales; family Enterobacteriaceae; genus Lelliottia; species Lelliottia sp. WB101. The sequence continues at coordinate 3,582,672 of NZ_CP028520.1, read as the reverse complement.
ATCACAATATTTTGAATTATATTGATTATCGGGGGCGATAAAAAGTGCAGTGCCCAAGTTGGAATTCTTTTATTACCTTCAATATTTATTTCATCAGGTACATACATCGTAAATTCGGCCTGAATTACTGTTTTTAATAGTAGTTTCAACCGACACTTCCAGCCCGATGGGGCGATTCATCTTCCATATCATGTCCGCTCTTGCCGAGATGGAAAGGGAACTGATCGTCGAGAGAACGCGCGCTGGCCTTGCCGCTGCGAGAGAAAAGGGAAGGGTTGGCGGTCGTCGCCCAAAATTGACTGCGGAACAATGGGCACAAGCTGGACGACTCGTTGCGAACGGCATCGACCGTAAGCAAGTCGCTTTAATTTACGACGTAGCGGTCTGCACACTGTACAAAAAATTCCCGGCAGGAAAGCCGGATGGCGCCGAACTGTAGGCGGGCGGAAAAATTTACAAAAATATATTTGTCGATGCATGAGAAGGTTACGGGCAAACCGCTTAAGCCTTAATCAGCCAGCTTCATAGCGCACCTTGATCAGAATTTTCCATTCAACTACTGTATATAAAAACAGTGTTGAGGCGTGCATTATGAAGTTGTACAGACCAGCAGAGTTACGTGAAGTCATTGCTATCCCGCTTTTCAGCGACTTAGTGCAATGTGGATTTCCCAGCCCGGCCGCGGATTACGTCGAGCAACGTATCGATCTCAATGAATTGATGATCCAACACCCGAGTTCAACCTACTTCCTGAAGGCTGCCGGGGACTCGATGATCGATGCGGGAATTGGTGATGGTGATCTGCTGGTGGTGGACAGCTCCATCACAGCAGATCATGGAGATATTGTGATCGCCGCAGTGGAAGGGGAGTTCACTGTAAAACGCCTGCAGCTTCGACCGACTGTCCAACTCAACCCAATGAACAGCGCTTACAGCCCGATCATTGTGGGCAGTGAAGATACCCTGGACGTTTTTGGCGTCGTGACTTTCATCGTTAAATCGGCGAGCTGAAGTATGTTCGCGCTCTGTGATGTGAATTCCTTCTATGCATCATGCGAGACGGTTTTCAGACCGGATCTGCGGGGGCGGCCAGTAGTTGTTCTTTCTAATAACGATGGTTGTGTGATCGCGAGATCAGCAGAGGCCAAGGCGGCTGGAATTACCATGGGTGAGCCGTTCTTTAAGCAGAAAGATCTGTTCCGGCGCGCTGGCGTTGTCTGCTTCAGCAGCAACTATGAGCTGTATGCTGATATGTCGAACCGGGTAATGACGACGCTCGAGGAGATGAGCCCTCGCGTCGAAATTTACAGTATCGACGAAGCTTTTTGCGACCTGACTGGTGTTCGCAACTGCCGGGACCTGACGGAGTTCGGCAAAGAGATCCGAACTACGGTTCTGAAGCGTACGCACCTGACTGTCGGGGTTGGAATCGCGCAGACGAAAACCCTCGCTAAGCTGGCAAATCACGCTGCGAAGAAATGGCAGCGCCAGACAGGCGGGGTGGTTGATTTATCTAATATCGATCGCCAGCGCCGATTGCTCGCTATCGTGCCGGTAGAGGACATATGGGGCGTCGGAAGGCGCATCAGTAAGAAGCTGAACGCCATGGGCATCAAAACGGCCCTGGACCTTTCTGAGCAGAGTACGTGGATTATCAGGAAACACTTTAACGTGGTGCTCGAGCGAACCGTTCGGGAACTGCGCGGCGAACCCTGTCTCGATCTGGAAGAGTTTGCACCTGCGAAGCAGGAAATCGTCTGCAGTAGGTCGTTCGGTGAACGCGTTACTGAGTATGAGCAGATGCGCCAGGCTATCTGCAGCTATGCCGCCCGTGGTGCTGAAAAACTTCGGGGTGAACATCAGTACTGCCGCTTTATCTCTGCGTTCGTGAAAACCTCTCCCTTTGCGCTTAACGAGCCGTATTACGGTAACAGCGCGTCCATGAAGCTTCTCACCCCCACTCAGGATTCCCGCGATATTATCAACGCCGCGGTAAAGTGCCTGGACAAAATCTGGAAGGATGGCCACCGATATCAGAAAGCGGGGATCATGCTCGGAGACTTTTTCAGTCAAGGCGTGGCCCAGCTCAATTTATTTGACGAGAACGCACCGCGGGCTGGTGGCGACAAGTTAATGGAGGTGCTGGATCAGTTGAACGCTAAAGGCGGGAAGGGCACGCTTTACTTTGCTGGGCAGGGCATACAGCAGCAGTGGCAGATGAAGCGTGAAATGCTCTCGCCGAGGTATACGACGAGATACGCTGATCTTCTCAGGGTTCGATGAGAATCAAAGCATAAATTGGTCCGCTTAGTGCCAAAAGCGGAAGTTGAGCATTAGTGAGTGCTAATGGATATTTGTCATGGATGAGGAACGTCGGATCGTTACCAATAGACAAACCTCCACCCCAGGAATTATTTTATAAGAAAGAAATATTAATCCAAAAGGACCTGGTCAATAAATGCGCCGTAAAAATGTGAACGATTATCAAGCTTTTATCGCCGTGGCCCGAGAAAAAAGCTTCACTAAAGCGGCCGCTCAGTTAGGTGTCTCACAGTCGGCGCTGAGCTACACGGTGAGGACTCTAGAAGCTGACCTTGGTCTTCGTCTTCTTACCCGTACCACGCGTAGCGTTTCTGTGACTGAAGCTGGCGAGCGGCTACTTTCCCGTATAGGACCCCATTTTGACGAAATTGAAAGTGAGATAGCTGCGCTGAGCGGACTACGAGAAAAACCAGCCGGTACTGTGCGCATTACTGCCGTTGAACACGCCGCCGATACAATTCTCTGGCCTAAACTTGCCCCGGTGATGCTTGAGTATCCCGATATCAACATTGAAATTATCAGCGAGTACGGACTCAAAGATATTGTCGCTGAGCGTTTTGATGCCGGAGTTCGTTTGGGCGAACAGGTTGATATGGATATGATTTCCCTGCCCCTTGCCAGGGACTTCCGTTTTGCGGTGGTCGGAGCGCCCTCTTATTTCATGGGGAAGACCTACCCGGGAACGCCTCGTGATTTAAACGACCATAACTGTATCAGATTACGCCTGCCCACTCATGGCGGATTTTATACCTGGGAGTTTCGCAAGGATGAGACTGAAATTAAGGTCCGTATCGATGGACGAGCGACTTTCAGCACAATAAATATGATGAGGCAGGCCGCCCTTGATGGACTGGGACTTGCTTATCTGCCGCTGGATACCGTGGAGAATTATCTTGAAAACGGGATGTTAGTCCAGGTGCTGACAGACTGGTGCCCACCGCGTCCCCCCTATCATCTTTACTACCCCAGCCGTCTACAGCATTCTCCGGCATTTGCACTTGTGCTCGAAGCACTCCGCGCCCCATAACCTTTAAGCGCTGTTTGTCCTGGTCCATATGGAACTCAGTTTCTTATAACCCTATTAATAAAACCTCCTTCTAAGCCCATGCGAAATTAAGCATCTAATTTCTCAATACTAAAGAGATTAAGATGACGGCTGAAACTATCTGTGTTCTTTCAGCGGCCAGGGCCGTCATCGTGTAAATGAAGGAGTCTTGCAATGAGTAAAAAAGCTGGCGGGTTAAGCCGCCGAAATTTTATCCTGACGAGTTCAGTGGCTTCAGCAGGATTATTGATGGCGGGTCATGCTTCAGCCCTGCTCTCACCAACACCTCGTACATCTGGCACCACGACACACGTAGATGGCGTCACAGTCAGCAGTGTCCTGTTCCGGAACAATGAAATAATGATGTCCGGAAACGTATATGTACCCCCGGACTTCAGCGAAAACCGTCAATACGCTGCTATTGTCGTTGTCCACCCTGGTGGTGGCGTTAAGGAACAGACTGCGGGACTTTATGCCCTCAAACTGGCTAAAGACGGATTTGTCACCCTGGCGTTTGATGCCTCTCATCAGGGGGCAAGTGGCGGATTACCACGCTTTATTGATGATCCCATGAAGCGAGTCGTCGATTTCTATAGCGCAGTCGATTACCTGACCACTCTTCCTTATGTCGATAATAATCGTATCGGCGCATTAGGCGTTTGTGCAGGCAGTGGTATCACGGTTAAAGCGTCGATGACGGAACGTCGAATCAAAGCGCTGGCAACAGTCAGTGCTGTGGATGTCGGAGCCGCAACCCGTAAGGGTTGGGAGGGAACAACATCAGAATCTGAACTCATTCCAACTCTGGATGCGGTTGCAAAACAGCGCACAGTCGAAGCAGCAGGCGGCGCACCGGTTTATGTCAACTATGTGCCTAAATTGGGTGATGCCAGTGCTCCAAAAGATCTTCAGGAAGCTGCGGACTACTATCTGACCGAACGCGGAAAACATCCGACTTCTACCAATCAAATGCTGATGACAAGTATCAGTACGCTGGCGTCTTTCACCGGATTTGAAGGGGCTGATGTCTATTTAACACAACCACTACTGATTGTAGCCGGTAGTAAAGCAGGATCGCTCTGGCACAGCCAGGAATTACACAACACTGCGGCCTCTGTCCAAAAAACGCTGCATATCATTCCGGGTGCAACACATATGGACCTCTATGATGGTCAGGGTGCAACGGTTGCAGCGAGTAAGCTGGCTCCTTTCTTCAAGAAAAATCTCGCATAGGTATGACTTTCCATGAAACAAACTCCACTACTTGAAAGATTTCCACTTGGAAAAGGTGTGACGCTGCGCAACCGTATTGTGATGGCCCCGATGACGACCTGGTCGGGTAATGATGACGGCACGGTATCTTATGAGGAAGAAGCATATTATCGTCGACGCGTTCAGGACATCGGGCTGGTCATTACTGGCTGTACACATGTTCAGGAAAACGGCATTGGGTTTACGGGAGAGTTTGCTGCGTATGACGACAAATTTATTCCCGGTTTAAAGCGCCTTGCTATTGCTGCTAAAAGCGGTGGAGCACCGGCAATCTTACAAATATTCCATGCAGGTGTGAAAACCAGCCCTGAACTGGTTTCGGATATTGTAGCTGCAAGCGCTATTCCCGGTGACGCCGGTCCTTTCGCACCGTCCGTTACCCCTCGTGAACTGACATGCACTGAAGTCGAAACTGTTATTCAGGATTTCGGGGAAGCAACTCGTCGTGCAATAGAAGCAGGATTTGATGGTGTTGAGTTACATGGTGCTCATGGTTTTTTACTTCAGAACTTTTTCTCACCTCATTCCAACCGTAGAGAAGATCAATGGGGCGGCTCCCTTAAAAACCGTATGCGTTTCCCGCTCAGCGTCATTGAGAGTGTGCGTAAAACGATTGCTGAGCATGCAACCGATCCCTTCCTGATGGGATACCGCATTTCACTGGATGAGCATTACGAAGATGGGTTGCGCATTGATGAGTCGCTTCAGCTGGTTGACCGCCTGGTCGATGAGGGTATTGATTATCTTCATGTATCACTCGGTAATGCACTTGAAGCCAGACCAGTTGATGCACCGAATGGCTCCAAAGTCATCGAAATCGTGCGCGATCACCTTGCTGGACGTATACCTCTGATTGTTGCCGGGCAGTTGCGAACGCCAGAGCAGGCCGAGGATGCTGTAAAAGCAGGGGTATCTTTGACGGCAGTAGGTCAGGGTATGGTGATGAACCCAGACTGGGTTAAATTCGTTGATGGCAAAGCTGAAGGAAAAATTGCTCTCAGTATTGCTGCATCAGACGTAGAGCAACTTGCTATACCCCAGAAACTCTGGCGTGTAATTGAGGAAACGACTGGCTGGTTTAACATCCGTTAAATACGGCCTGGCCGTAATATGACAATTAGAATCAACTTGCCTTCATAACCTGGAAAGTTCTTACATGGCCGGATTTCGGGATTAACTGGGTGACGGCCATGTAAATTTTATCTTATTCCTTTAAATCCTCTTCACACTAAAGGAACATTATTTCAGGCATAACATCCGCTTTTCGCTCACAGCTGACCTTCTGAACGACACGTCCGCTCCGTGCCTGAGCGGACGTTGTTGCCTCAATGTACTTTAGCTACTCTTATGCTAATAATTTGACGGAAAAGAAGGGGCATTCATGCGGGAAATCGTTGTGGCGCCATACGATGAAAAATGGCCTGCTATGTTTAACGCTGAAAATTTTCTGCTACAAGCATTGCTTGGTGACGTGGTTAGGAAGATTCATCATATTGGCAGTACGTCAGTGCCTGGCCTTTCAGCAAAGCCAGTGATTGATATACTTCTGGAAGTTGCCGATATCAACCAACTGGATAAATGCAACTCTGCAATGGTCGACGCCGGATATGTTTCTCGCGGTGAAAACGGCATTGCAGGACGCCGGTACTTCATTAAGGGAGGGGATCAGCGTAGCCATCAAGTGCATGCGTTTTCAGTAGGGGACATTCAGATACAAAAACATCTTTCTTTCCGCGATTATCTGAGGAAAAACAGTGATATTGCAAGTGACTACGCTGAGATAAAGCGTACAGCAGCATTGCTATGTAAGAATGATGCACATCGTTATAGCGCATTAAAAACGAACTTTATAGAGCATCATCTGCAACGTGCTCTGATTGATCTGGAACGATAGATATTGAGTTTGCCACTGTGATGTTTTGTTTAACATAATGCAACTGCCCTATTTTAGGGAGTAACTTGCCCGCCAACTCTGCCTATATGCGCTATGAAACGTCCGCTTTTCGCTCAAAGCAGACATGATCGCGTAGTTTTTGTGCATCAGATCTCAGCCTCGATTAACTCCGGCCCCTGATTTCTCGGATTTCCTACGGCTCGAGTGACCGCATGCCAGATAAATTTCTCAGCCGCCACCGCACCGTCGGCAGCTAAATCTTCCGCTTCTTTCCCGCCCACATCTTGCCTCATCCATTCCCTGGCGGCTTCCGGTGACAGCACCAGTGGCCGCCGGTCGTGAATATCGACCAGCCCCTTATCGGCTGCCGAAGTCACAATCAGGAAACCTTCTGTATCGTCTCCGCGTTCGAATGGGGGGCTGCCGATCACTGCCATAAAAATCGGTTTACCGTCGGCCCGATGAATGAAGTAGGGTTGTTTTTTGTCACCTTCTTTTTTCCACTCAAACCAACCGTCTGCGAAACAAATCGCCCGGCCATGCTGCCAAAGAGGTTTGAACATTCTGCTGGTGGCTGCCGTCTCTACGCGCGCGTTTATCAGTGGCGGTTTGTCCCACCACCCGGGCGCGTAACCCCAGAACACTGGATCGAGATGCAGCAGCTCGTCACGTTCGCTCAGCAGCAAAACTTTTGTGCCTGGCGCCACGTTATACCTCCCAATCGGTTCTGGGTCGTAAGCGATATCGCGTTCGGCTTCGTCTGCCAGGTACGCTAGATATTCTTCGCGAGTTTGAGCTTGTGCAAAGCGCCCACACATAGAAACCTCCAGCCAGATGTCAGACTGAAAGTATAGGGCAGGGACAAAGACTGCTAAGCTAATGCAGAGAATTTCGGGGGCAAATTTGGGGGCAAAATGTGATGCGGGGGCATGAAAAGGGGCAAGATGCTTTCCGTTATTCTCTGATATTGTCCGTTGCAGAAGAAGCTAATCTATTGGATTGTATGTAAAATTATGATTCACAAAAGATTAGTTGAGCTGGGCTCTTATCTGGCTACTATTAAAGGCCGGACGTTAGATCCGCCCAACCGTAAGACAATCTAAGGGGACGCTATGCAGTACGATATTTTGAATACCGAAGTCACAACCATTGATGGCGAGAACACCACGCTTGAAAGTTACAAAGGTAAGGTTCTGCTGGTGGTCAACGTCGCCTCGAAATGTGGTCTGACGCCGCAGTACGAACAGCTGGAGAACATCCAGAAAGCCTGGGAAAAAGACGGATTTGTGGTCCTCGGATTCCCCTGCAACCAGTTCCTGGGCCAGGAGCCGGGCAGCGAAGACGAGATCAAAACCTTTTGCAGCACCACTTATGGCGTGACATTCCCAATGTTCAGCAAAATCGACGTCAACGGCGAAAACCGCCATCCGCTGTATGAAAAACTGATCGCCGCAGCGCCTGCTGCCGTCGCGCCGGAAGGCAGCGGTTTCTACGAGCGGATGGCGAGCAAAGGGCGCGCTCCGCTCTATCCAGACGATATTTTGTGGAACTTCGAAAAATTCCTGATTGGCCGCGATGGTCAGGTGGTGCAGCGCTTCGCACCGGATATGACGCCGGAAGATCCGATCGTCATGGAGTCCATTAAACTGGCGCTGGCGAAGTAATGACTCAGCTGATGCAGCTCGCGGGCGTCGCGGAGAAGGGAAGGCTGGAACCGGTCAGCGCGGAAATCCGTGCGGGTGAGATCGTGCACCTCGTGGGGCCAAACGGTGCCGGGAAAAGCACATTGCTCGCGCGGATGGCCGGGTTGACGTCAGGCGAGGGCGATATTATTTTACACGGGCATTCTCTTCATGAATGGTCGCCTGTGTCGCTGGCGCACCGGCGCAGTTATCTGGTGCAACAGCAGACGCCGCCTTTCGCCATGCCTGTCTGGCACTATCTGGCGCTGCATCAGCATGATAAATCCTCGTCATCACTTCTGGATGACCTCACCGGGGCGCTTGGGCTGACTGATAAGCTTACGCGCAACGTCAACCAGCTTTCCGGCGGGGAGTGGCAGCGCGTGCGGCTTGCGGCGGTGATTCTGCAAATCCATCCGGCGGGAAACCCGCACGGTAGTCTGCTGCTGCTGGATGAGCCGATGAGCAGTCTGGACGTCGCCCAGCAGGCGGCGCTGGATAAGCAGCTCAGCCTGCTGTCTGGCAAGGGCATTGCCGTGGTGATGAGCAGCCATGACCTGAACCATACGCTGCGTCACGCCCATCGCGTTTGGCTTTTGGCGCGCGGAAAACTGCTCGCCAGCGGCCCGCGTGACACCGTGCTTACACCGCCCAATCTGGCGACAGCATACGGGATGCCTTTCCGGCGGCTGGACATCGAAGGGCACAGAATGCTGATTTCTACCGTCCAGGAATAAGCGTTTCTTGCAAGGTTGTGTAATCACAGGCTAAATTACGGAAAGGAAAAAAAAAGCAGAGGATTCGTCTGGAAATGCGATTCTGGTTTCTGATCGTGGGCATGTTATTACTTGCAGGATGCAGTAGCCATCGTGCGCCACCCCCTAATCCGCGGTTATCGGATTCAATAACCGTGATAGCCAACCTGAACGATCAGTTGCAAAACTGGCGCGGGACACCCTACCGCTATGGCGGCATGAGCCGGGGCGGGGTGGATTGCTCTGGCTTTGTGCTGATGACATTCCGCGATAAATTCGATCTGCAACTCCCGCGCGATACCCGCACACAGGCCAAAATTGGCACTGAAATAGACAAAGACGATCTGCTTCCCGGTGACCTGGTATTCTTTAAAACGGGGTCGGGAGAAAGTGGCTTACATGTTGGCATTTATGATACCGACAACCAGTTTATTCATGCCTCGACCAGTCGCGGTGTGATGAGGTCTTCCTTAGATAATGTTTACTGGCGGAAAAACTTCTGGCAGGCGCGCCGTATATAGCCGCACTCTCTTTTTTCTTAAGCGCGATTTTGGTTAAGTCGCGCTGTTTTCTGACTCATTGCACTTTTGATACATTACGTAACATTAATTAATTCTGTAAGTCCCTGAATTCGTGAATACTGGATATTAATTGATATCCAGGATAAGATTATTTTTAGATTGAGGGAAAAATCTTAAAATATAAAAGGAAAGAATGAAATTAACTCTATTAAAATCAATAAAGTTGAATTGTTTTAGCCGTTGCTCCAGGATGCAAGATATCGTCGTTAACGCGGGGCAGGCTCTATGATTGTCACCCTGAATAATCCTTATCAATCTGAACTGTTATTACTCCCGGCGCGCAATATCGCAGGGGAGCTACAGGGTTTAGAGATCCTGGCTAACTTTGTTAGCGTGGGGGCTGACGTCCGCATCCCCACTGAGCTGGTGAAGCCCCATCTCACTGCAGAAGACGAGTTAACGCTGTTTAAAGAGAAACTCGACCTGCTGGATTCCTGCAAACTTTTTTTTGTGCAGCATCAGCTTATTGCATGGATAAATATTACGCCGGTCATTAGTGAGTATCTTTTAACAGACAGAAATGCCGGGGCAATATTAGATCGTTATCCTTTTCTTGAGTTCACGGTTAATGAGAATTATCCCGGTTTAAATAACGGCAAAGATGATCTCATGCTGGCGAGAATGGCGATCCATTTCCCGATGGTGCTGGCCGACTACGGTGCCGGTGCCGCGTCGAATAAAGCCATTTTTGACGGGCTGTTTACCCGTGTTGCGCTGGATAAAGGGTTTATCCAGCAGCGTGTCGCGGAGTTTTCCTTCGAGCCATTTATGCGCGCGATCCTTGCACAAATCTCGCCATACTGCCTGTCGGTGATGATCGCGGGAGTGGATGATGAAGAGGTTCTGCGACGGGTGATGCCTTTCCGTTTTAGTGCCATGCAGGGGAATTTGTGGTCCGCAGTCCCCGCGAGTCAGGTCACCACGCTCGTTCAACGATAACCCTGCCATTCGCCCGTGTTTAAGCACGGGTAAACCCTCTACACTAGAGGCAGGAGGACTTATGACCCTGTCTTTTACTGCTCACTGGCACGATGAACTGCCAGATTTCTACACCGCACTTAATCCAACGCCGCTGACCAACGCCCGGCTCATCTGGCATAACGACAGCCTTGCCAGCGAGTTAGGCATTCCGCCATCGCTATTCCAGCCCGCGACCGGCGCTGGCGTCTGGGGCGGCGAAGCGCTGCTTCCGGGCATGCAGCCTTTGGCACAGGTCTACAGCGGTCATCAGTTTGGCGTCTGGGCCGGTCAGCTCGGCGACGGTCGCGGTATTCTGCTGGGTGAACAGCAGCTTGCGAACGGCCAGACCGTCGACTGGCACCTGAAAGGGGCCGGGCTGACGCCGTATTCCCGCATGGGCGACGGACGCGCGGTGCTGCGCTCGACGATCCGCGAAAGTCTCGCTTCAGAAGCGATGCACGCGCTTGGTATCCCCACCACGCGCGCCTTATCCATCGTGACCAGCGATACTCAGATTGCCCGCGAAACCTACGAGCCGGGTGCGATGCTAATGCGTATCGCACAAAGCCACGTCCGTTTCGGCCATTTCGAACACTTCTACTATCGCCGCGAGCCGGAAAAAGTCCGCCAGATGGCAGATTTTGTCATTCGTCATCACTGGCCGCACTGGCAGGATGACGCGGACAAATACATCCTCTGGTTCCGTGATGTCGTGGCGCGCACCGCGTCGCTGATGGCCTGCTGGCAAACCGTCGGCTTTGCCCACGGCGTGATGAACACCGATAACATGTCGATCCTGGGCCTGACCATGGATTACGGCCCGTACGGTTTCCTTGATGACTATCAGCCAGATTTTATCTGCAATCACTCGGACCATCAGGGGCGCTACAGCTTTGAAAACCAGCCTGCGGTAGGCCTGTGGAATTTGCAGCGCCTCGCCCAGTCTCTGTCGCCGTTTATTGATGTGGAAGCCCTGAACGATGCGCTGGATCTCTATCAGGAGGTTCTGATGCAGGAATACGGCAAGCTGATGCGCCGCAAATTGGGGCTGACGACGCAGGAGAAGGGCGATAACGATATTCTGAATGCGCTGTTTGCGCTGATGGCCCGAGAGGGTAGCGACTACACCCGTACTTTCCGCATGCTGAGCCAGACGGAACAGCAGAGTGCAGCCTCGCCGCTGCGCGATGAGTTTATCGACAGAGCGGCTTTTGACGGTTGGTTTAGCACCTACCGTGAGCGCTTGCAGCGCGAGGAAATTCAGGACGACGCCCGTCAGGCGCAGATGAAAGCCATTAATCCGGCGATGGTTCTGCGCAACTGGCTGGCGCAGCGGGCGATTGAGCAGGCAGAGCAGGGGGATTACGCAGAGCTGCATCGTCTGCACGACGCCCTACGCACGCCGTATGCGGATCGCAGCGATGATTATGTCAGCCGCCCACCGGACTGGGGCAAGCGGCTGGAAGTGAGCTGTTCAAGCTAAGGCGCGAGAAACACCTGTGGGGCCGCATTCACTGGATGCTGGCCCACGTGCACCTGCGCCCCGTACCAGCGCGCCAGATCCCCGGCGCGCAACACGCTTTCCGGCGACCCCTGCGACACAATCTCTCCTTCGTGCAATAACACAATCCGGTCGGCCCACAGGGCGGCCAGATTGAGATCGTGCAGCACCACGCAGACGTGCAGATCGCCCTGCGCGGTTAAGGATTTCATCAGGCGCAGCAAATGCTGCTGGTGATATAGGTCCAGCGCCGAAGTCGGTTCATCGAGAAACAGCCAGCCGCGCGGCGCGCCGTCGCACCATAACTGCGCCAGGGCGCGGGCAAGTTGCACCCGCTGCTGCTCACCGCCCGACAGGGAGGCGTAGCGCCTTCCCGCCAGCGGCAGACAGCCGGTTATCTGCATCACCTGATGGATCACTGCGCCTTCCGGCTGCGGCGTCCAGGGCGCACGTCCCATGCCGATGACCGCTTCAACCGGCCAGTCGAAGCCCAGCTGGGTCTGCTGGCGCATCACCGCGCGATGGCGGGACAGCATCTGCGTACTCCAGGCCTCCAGAGATCTCCCGTTCAGCACGCACTCTCCCGACGCGGGTTTCAGAAAGCCGGTCAGCAGACGCAGCAGTGTCGATTTCCCTGCGCCATTAGGGCCGATCAGCGCCACCAGTTCGCCCGGCTCCAGCGAGAGCGACACCTCACGAATCACAGTCTTGTCTGCTGTGCGGTAAGTCAGTGCCCGCGCGCTAAATTGTTCAGCCATGCTGTCCTCCGCGACGGAAAATGAGCCACAGGAACCAGGGAGCGCCAAGGAGACTGGTCAGCAGGCCGACCGGCATCTCCGCAGGGGCGACGGCCGTCCGGGCGAGAGTGTCGGCGATCAGCAGTAAAAATGCGCCCGCCAGCACCGAACCGGGGATCACCGCGCGATGATCCGATCCCAGCCACATGCGCATCAGATGCGGAACCACCAGACCGATAAAGCCGATTACGCCGCTGACGGCGACCGCAGAGGCGACCAGCAACGCGCTACACAGCAGCAAAATACGCTGTACCACGCGTACGTCCACCCCCAGGTAGTGCGCCTCTTCGTCGCCCAGCTGCAGCAAATTCAGCGCACCCGCTAACCGCCAGATAATCAGCACCGTCGGGATCATCAGCGAGGTGACGGCCAGCAGCGTCGACCACTGTGCCGATCCCAGACTGCCCATCCCCCACAGGGACAACTGGCGGAGCTGCGCATCATTGCTGACCCACGACAACACGCCAACCGCAGCACCGCACAGGGCGTTGATGGCAATGCCTACCAGCAGCAGGCGCGACAGGGAGCTGTCACGCTGCTGGCTGAGCAGAAAAATGACCAGTGTCGCCGCCAGCGCGCCAAGAAACGCCGCCAGCATCGGAGCGTACAGCATCAGCAGCGCTGGCAGCGTGACGGGTAATACCACCCACAGCGCCACGGCGCAGGCCGCACCGCTGCTGATACCCAGCAGACCGGGATCGGCGAGCGGGTTACGAAACAGCCCCTGCATCACACAGCCCGCCAGCGCAAGCGATCCGCCAATCACCAGCGCCAGCAGCACGCGGGGGAGGCGAATGGTGAACCAGATCTGGCGCAGCGCGTCGTCGGAGCCGTTCCACAGCAGGGTGACCGGCAGGCGCAACGCGCCAAAACCGGTCGCCAGCAGCGTCATCAGCGCCAGCGTCAATGCCAGCCCCCACAGGGAGAGGGTGATCCGGCGAGGCATCAGGGGAGTTGCTCCGCTTTGTCGCGCAGCTGCTGAATCGCCTGCGGCGTACGCACGCTAAACCCGAGCAGCGCCATATCGTCAATCTGCAACACCTGCTTATTTTTACCCGCTGGGGTTTGTGCCAGACCTGGCAGCTTCCACAGATTATCTTCGCCACCCATCGCGCTCACGCCGTCCTGCGAAATCACCACCAGATCCGGCTGGCTGGCAATTACACCCTCCTGCGAAAGCGGTTGATAGCGCGCAAAACCCTGCATCGCATTCTTTAACCCGGCGGCGCGGATCGCCGCATCCGCGCCGGTCTGCTGGCCCGCCGCCATGGCGGTCATCCCGCCGTGGTTGAGAATGAACAGCACCCGTTTATTGAGCGGTGACGACGGCAGCGCCGCCAGTGCCTGACGCAGGTTTTTACGCAGGGCATCTCCCTGCTCAACACGATGGGTCGCTTCAGCAATCACCCGCACCTTTTCGTCGATGACGCTGAGATCGTTACTGCCCGGCACGGTGACGACCCGGACATTGCTCTGCTCGACCTGTTTGAGCGCCAGCGACGGCTGAGCCTGCGCACTTGCCAGCACCAGCGTCGGGCGCATCGCCAGAATCCCTTCGGCGTTCAACTGACGCAGATAGCCCACGTCCGGCAGCGCAGTGGCCGGTTGCGGCCACTGGCTGGTGCTGTCGCGGGCGACGAGCGATGACTCTGCGCCCAGGGCGTAGACAATCTCCGTCACGTCACCGCCCAGCGAGACAATTTTCTCCTGCGCAGCGGCAAAAGCCGTTAGCGGCAGCGCGACAATCAGGGCAAGCAGTTTTCTCATGCGGCCAGCCCTTTTGGCGCCAGCGCGTCGATCTGCGCGCGCCACTGGGTTTGTTCCGGCTGGCCTTCGGTACGCTGGCCGTAAAGCTGGGCGATTTGCGTACCGTCTGCGGCAAACAGCTCCAGACTGGTGACGTGCCCGTCGGCGGTCGGTTTACGCGTGACCCAGGTCTCGGCGATGGTCTCCTCCAGCAGATGCAGGGTGAAGGTCGGGTTAAAGATGTTCAGCCAGCCTTTCATCGGGACCAGTTTTTGCACGACGCCGGTGAAGATCTGCACGCAGCCACGGTTACCGACAAAAATCATGATCTCGTTGCCATCCTGACGCGCAGTTTCCAGCAGTTGCCCCAGCGCGCTGTTGTCCACTTTGCAGGCCAGATCGTCACCGACCAGGCGGAACGCCTGCTGACGGCTCAGGTTATGGCGCTTCAGCAGGCTGAAGAACTGATGTACGTCGGTCATCGCCCGCCATTCGCTGTCCACCGTATTTCCGTCCACTTCAGCGGCGTGAGCCACTGCATCGGCGGCTTTCAGCGCCAGCGGCGGGTTATCGGCAAAGATAAAACGGGTCAAAACATCACCCCACGCAGAGACATCGGTGTTGTCGGTGGTGTAGACCTTCAGCAGCGCATCGCCCTGATGGTCAAAGAACTGAATGCTCTGGCGCTCGCCGCGCGCGGTGGCTTCGCTGATGTGGAACACGTAGGCCCACTGATTCAGGAACAGGCGCAGATCGAGCGCACCCGGGTTCAGCACCAGCCCGGCGTGGCCGCTGAGATGCTGATTGGTAAAGCTTCCGACCTGCTCATGTACCGCGTATTCGTTGCGGCAAATGCACTTGGTTTCGCCTACCGCTTCGAGCGCGCTGAGGATCTCACGCACTTCACCATGCAGGCGCCAGGCGTCGTGGCCCACGCGCGCGGAAGTCAGTTCGGCTTCGCTGATGCCCATCATGGCGGCGATGTCGCGTGCGTATTTGCCAGGGTTTTGTTCTTTTAGCTCAATCCAGCGTATGTAGTGATTCATTGTCTCTTCCTTCCAGATAAGCGCCCCGGCGAGCCGGGGCAAGGTGATTACCACTGATAACTGACGAAAATCTTGCCGTTGCGTCCATCCTGCGGGATGCCCTGCGGGGACCAGTACTCTTTGTCAAAGGCGTTGCCGAGCACCAGCGTGGTGGTGACGCCTTTCAACTGCTCCTGACCCTGATAGCTGACGTAGAAGTCATTCACCGCGTAGCCTGGCTGCTTGCTGTATGAGCTGCTGATGTGCGTGGAGCGATCGACGAAGGTGCCGATCCAGCCCACGGAGAAGCCGCTTTGCGCCACCGGTACGTTCAGTTTGCTGGTGACGGTATCCGGGTTAATGCTGGAGATGTATTCGCCCGTATCGGTGTCTTTCCCGCGCGTGCGGTTGTAGGCCATGTCCAGGCTGAACAGATCAGCCGAGTATTTCGCCATCACGTCCCAGCCCCAGATTTTGGCGTTGGGTACGTTATAGGACATGGTGGTGGCGGCCGCAAAGTCGACGGTGGTGGAGATGTAATCTTTTGCCTTGGTGTCGAAGTAGCTGGCTTTGAACTCCAGTTCATCGTTGGCAAGCATCAGGTCGTCAAAGCGCAGGCCAAAACCGTACTCCTGCGTTTCGTTGGTTTCCGGGCGCAGATTCGGGTTCGGCACCCAGTAGTTGGTGTAGAAGCTGCCGATGGAGAAGTGTTTGGAATCGTTATACATCTCGCCCATCGTCGGTGCGCGGAACGCCTGCGCGTAGGAGCCGAACAGCATCAGCCAGTCGGCTGGCGTCACGGTTAAGCCCGCGCGAGATGACCATTTATCGGCATCCACATCTTCGTAACCGTCGCTGCTGCCACGGTAGTTGTCATAGCGCGTACCGCCGAGGAGGGTCACCGGCAGGTCGCGCAGGGTGATTTCGTCCTGCAGCCAGCCGGAGCTGAAGTCGATTTTCGCGTCCGGGAAGCCGGTGGTAGATCCGCCTGGATTTTGCTCCTGACGGTAATACTCCCCGCCATAGGTCAGCAGATGCGAGGCGAAGGAGTCGGTGAACAGGCGCGTGCGGTTCTCGACTTTCCCGCCTTTGGTCGTCTGCTTGCGGAATTCAGCGGTGCGGTCGACGTTCTGAGCGTTAATGCGTGCCTCGGACCAGTACACTTTTGCGTTGGCATTCAGCCAGTCGTTCCCCTCCGGCGCGAGAGCGTAAGAGAGCTGAGCGTCGCGCTGGATGGTGGAACGGTCGGTCATCGGGTTGCTGCTGTCATCCGCATCGAGGGTCTGCGGGTTTTTAGGTTCCTGCGCGGCGTTATTGTAGTAGCGCAGGGCACCGCCCAGGGTCTGGGCGCTGTCGATTTTCCAGCTGCCTTTCGCCAGCATGTTATTGATAGATTCGTCGTTAGGCGCGGTGGACCCGTCGCTCTGACGTAAATCCCCGCGATCTCGGCTGGACCAGGCCACCAGGCCATCCAGCGTATCGGTACGACCAAACGCGCTGGCACCCATGCCAATGCTGTGATCGCCCGTGGCACCAGTGCCGAAGACGCGGAAACCGCTGTTTTTACCGTTTTCGAGCAGATCTTTGGCATCAACGGTGTCATAGGAGATCACGCCGCCCATCGCGCCGCTGCCGTAGAGCAGGGCAGACGGGCCGCGTACCACTTCAATACGTTTGATCAGCGCAGGATCGAGGAAGGTGCTGTTCAGGTGGCCGGTGTCAGTCCCCTGACGCACGCCATCGACCAGCACCAGTACGCCACGGCGATCGTACCCGCGCAGGTTCACGTCCTGACCGTTGGTGCGCCCTGTGCCGTCGAGCGTAATGCCTGGTACATTGCGCAGCAGGTCGGCGGCGGAGCTGGCAGTCTGTTTATCAGGGGTGGTCGCGTCGATCACGCTGACCATCATTGGCGCTTCAAAGGTGCTACGGGCGTTACCCGTGGCGGTGACGGTCATCTCTTCTGAGGCGGCAAACGCAGCGCCCGGCAGGGTACTGACAACGGCCAGCGCCAGCAGCGAGGGGCGCAAAGACGCGGAATGCAGGTATGGCATAGCAACTCTCCATTTGGAAATCGAAAGCGCTGGCTGCCTGGGGATCACCTGGGTGGCTGGCGAATAGTTTGGGTATTGTTTATTTAGTGAGAATCAGTTTTCCGGCATGTGTCTGGCGCAGCAGGTAGTGCTGGCCGTCATGCTCAATAATGACCCGTCCCTCGTCGCCCAGCAGAGTCTTGCTGTCGATACGACGTTCCAGGGGAGCAGGTTTTGGCTGTGTGTCTTCTTGTACGCGCGTTGCCGTGCTGTTAGTAATGCGTGACATAGTGTTTATAAATAACAATCAATGTAACAATGATAATCATTATCAACAAAGTGAAATTTCACGGCAAGCGTTTTTGTGAAAATTTTGTGACGAGATCAATTCTTGCGGATTGAGGACGTTATGCAGAAACGAGAAGAGGCCGGGTAAGCAGAGCGCCACCCGGCACAATGGGGCAGGGAGATCAGAACCGGGTATCGACCGCTGCCGCCAGTTTTTCCAGCAGCAACGCGCTATCTTCCCAGCTCAGACACGGATCGGTAATCGACTGGCCGTAAACGATCGGCTGACCGGCCACTACCTTCTGCGTACCTTCTTTCAGGAAGCTCTCGGCCATAATCCCGGCCACTGCGGTGGACCCGCTGCGGATCTGCTGGCAAATCTCATCGCACACGTCCAGCTGGCGACGATGCTGTTTCTGACAGTTGCCGTGGCTGAAATCCACCACCAGATGCTCAGGCAGATCAAACTCGTGCAGCGTATCGCACGCCGCCGCGATATCTTCCGCATGGTAGTTCGGTTTTTTACCGCCGCGCATGATGATATGGCCGTACGGGTTGCCGCTGGTCTGGTAGATGGTCATCTGGCCGTTTTTATCCGGCGAGAGGAACATATGGCTGGCGCGCGAGGCGCGAATCGCGTCTACCGCGATGTGCGTATTGCCATCGGTGCCATTCTTAAAGCCCACCGGGCAGGAGAGCGCCGAGGCCATCTCGCGGTGGATCTGGCTCTCCGTGGTACGAGCTCCGATGGCTCCCCAACTGATGAGATCGGCGATAAACTGCCCGGTCACCATATCCAGAAACTCGGTCGCGGTCGGCACGCCCAGCTCGTTGACCTGCAAAAGCAGTTTACGCGCCAGCTCGATACCGTGGTTCACACGGTAGCTGCCGTTCAGATCAGGATCGGAGATCAGACCTTTCCAGCCCACCACGGTGCGCGGCTTTTCAAAATAGGTGCGCATCACGATTTCAAGGCGATCCTGGTGCTTATCGCGCAGCACTTTCAGGCGTTGAGCGTACTCCATCGCCGCTTCGAGATCGTGAATGGAGCAGGGACCAATAATCACCAGTAAACGGCGGTCTTCCCCGTTGAGGATTTTTTCAATGCGTCGACGTGACGCTGTCACGTGTTCCGCTACGCTTGCGGAGACAGGATGGCGCTGCGCCAGTTCGGCGGGCGTTACCAGACTTTCGATACGCGCTGTGCGAAGTTCGTCAGTTTTGTTCATGGAAGTTCTCAGAATTTTTTGCTTCATCGGCAGACTACCGGGAAGTGATGGGCATCACCTTAAACCAATCCCTGCTGAATTCAAGTTCGGGGCCACTCTGCCCCGAAGCGTGAACGCGATGATAACTGAAAATAAACCATCGTACTAGCGTATTAGTACATGCGACGGTTTAACCCCATGATGTCGAGAATTTTCGTGGCGATCTCTTCCACCGAATAGTTGGTGCTGTTCAGCCATGGGATCTGGTTTTTGCGGTACAACGCTTCCACTTCGGAGACCTCCATGCGGCACTGACGCATCGAGGCGTAACGGCTGTTTTCACGACGCTCCTCGCGAATGGCGGCCAGACGCTCGGGGTTTATCGTCAAACCGAACAGCTTATGTTGCAGCGGTTTCAGGGCGGCGGGCAGCACGAGGTTATCCATATCATCGGCGATAAACGGGTAGTTCGCGGCGCGAATACCAAACTGGAGCGCCAGATAGAGGCTGGTCGGGGTTTTGCCGCAGCGCGACACGCCGAGCAAAATTACCTGCGCCTGGTCAAGATTGCGCATCGAAATCCCGTCGTCGTGGGCGAGGGTGTAATCGATGGCGGCGATACGCGCGTCATACTTCACCAGGTTTCCGGGATTCAGGCCGTGGGTGCGATGGGCAACGGGTGTCGGATCGAGTTTTAGCTCGCTTTGTAGCGGAGCGACCAGCGCCTGCACGATGTCCTGACAGAAACCTTCACTTTGCAAAATAATGGTGCGAATTTCGGGGATAACAATGGAATAGAAAACTAACGGACGAATACCGGTCTGCTGATAAATCGCATCGATCTGCTCTTTCACCGCTTTTGCGCGGCTCTCGTTTTCGACAAACGGCAGCGTGATGCTGTTAATCGCAACGGGGAATTGCGACATCACCGCATGCCCCAGCACTTCGGCGGTGATCGCCGTACCATCAGAAATATAAAAAACGTGGCGATCCACAGCATTATCCATTTTATCCACCCTGAATATCGTACGTAATTGTCTGAAAGCATAAATTAAAAAAGTAAAATACACAGCAAAGAACTTGTCTGATTTATAAATGAAACGGTGTTTTTGATTTTACTGAAAAGTGGATTTCATTTTTAAATTAGTCACTTTGTTTTAAGGGTTTTAGCACGAATCTATAGGAATCATCGGGTTAGCGAATGATGGGAAAGTGTCCGAAAAACAGAAAAATAAAAGTGCTTACACGATTCACCGTTTTTTTGCCGGGAATAAATATGCCAGTATAAATACGAAGTCAGGCGTTACTTACTCCGTTTAAATATCACAAAAGGATTGTTTCGATGTCCAACAATGGCTCGTCACCGCTGGTGCTTTGGTATAACCAACTCGGCATGAATGATGTAGACAGAGTTGGAGGCAAAAATGCCTCCCTGGGTGAAATGATTACAAATCTGTCGGGTATGGGTGTTTCCGTACCGAACGGGTTTGCCACAACTGCCGACGCGTTTAACTATTTTTTAGACCAGAGCGGTGTTAACCAGCGCATTTACGACCTGCTGGACCAAACGGATATTGATGACGTGACCGCGCTTGCCAAAGCCGGTGCGCAGATCCGCCAGTGGATTATCGACACACCTTTCCAGCCGGAGCTGGAAAAAGCGATTCACGATGCTTATAACCAACTCTCTGCTGACGACGCGCAGGCGTCATTCGCCGTGCGTTCCTCTGCCACCGCAGAAGATATGCCGGACGCCTCTTTTGCCGGTCAGCAGGAAACCTTCCTGAACGTTCAGGGCTACGACGCGGTGCTGGTGGCGGTGAAGCATGTCTTTGCTTCCCTGTTCAACGACCGCGCGATCTCCTATCGCGTGCATCAGGGCTATGACCATCGCGGCGTCGCGCTCTCTGCGGGCGTGCAGCGCATGGTGCGCTCTGACATCGGCTCCTCCGGCGTGATGTTCTCCATCGATACGGAATCTGGCTTCGATCAGGTGGTGTTTATCACCTCCGCCTGGGGTCTGGGTGAGATGGTGGTGCAGGGCGCGGTTAACCCTGACGAATTCTACGTCCACAAACCGACGCTGGCGGCCAACCGTCCGTCGATTGTGCGCCGCACCATGGGTTCTAAAAAAATCCGCATGATTTACGCCCCGAGCCAGGAACACGGCAAACAGGTGGAAATCGAAGACGTGCCGCAGGAGCAACGCGACCGCTTCTCCCTGACCGATGCGGAAGTCCAGGAGCTGGCGAAACAGGCCGTTCAGATTGAAAAACACTACGCACGTCCGATGGATATCGAATGGGCGAAAGACGGCCACACCGGCAAACTGTTTATCGTCCAGGCGCGTCCGGAAACTGTGCGTTCTCGCGGCCAGGTGATGGAGCGTTACACGCTGCATGCTCAGGGCAAAATTGTCGCCGAAGGGCGTGCGATTGGTCACCGCATCGGTGCCGGCCCGGTTAAAGTGATCCACGATATCAGTGAGATGAATCGTATTCAGCCGGGTGACGTGCTGGTAACAGATATGACCGACCCGGACTGGGAACCGATCATGAAGAAAGCGGCGGCGATTGTGACCAACCGTGGTGGCCGTACCTGCCACGCGGCGATCATCGCCCGCGAGCTGGGCATTCCGGCGGTGGTCGGCTGCGGTGATGCCACCGAACGCATGAAAGACGATGAGAAAGTCACCGTCTCCTGTGCTGAAGGCGACACCGGCTACGTTTATGCCGATATTCTCGACTTCAGCGTGAAAAGCTCCAGCGTCGATACCATGCCGGATTTGCCGCTGAAAATCATGATGAACGTCGGCAACCCGGATCGTGCGTTTGATTTCGCCTGTCTGCCGAACGAAGGCGTCGGCCTGGCGCGTCTGGAATTTATCATTAACCGCATGATCGGCGTGCACCCGCGTGCGCTGCTGGAGTTTGACGACCAGACGCCTCAGCTGCAGAACGAAATCCGCGAGATGATGAAGGGCTACGACTCACCGAAAGAGTTCTACGTCGGACGTCTGACGGAAGGGATTGCCACCCTGGGTGCGGCATTCTATCCGAAGCGGGTGATCGTGCGTCTGTCGGACTTCAAGTCCAACGAATACGCCAACCTGGTGGGCGGCGAGCGCTACGAACCGGAAGAAGAGAACCCAATGCTCGGCTTCCGTGGCGCGGGTCGCTACGTGGCGGACAGCTTCCGCGACTGCTTCGCCCTTGAATGTGACGCGGTGAAACGCGTGCGCAACGAAATGGGGCTGACTAACGTCGAAATCATGATCCCGTTCGTTCGTACCGTGGATCAGGCGAAAGCGGTAGTCGAAGAGCTGGCGCGTCAGGGGCTGAAGCGCGGCGAGAACGGGCTGAAGATCATTATGATGTGCGAAATCCCGTCTAACGCCCTTTTGGCAGAGCAGTTCCTGGAATACTTCGACGGCTTCTCTATCGGCTCTAACGATATGACGCAGCTGACGTTGGGTCTGGACCGTGACTCCGGCGTGGTGTCTGAGCTGTTCGATGAACGTAACGAAGCGGTGAAAGCACTGCTGTCGATGTCCATCCGCGCCGCAAAGAAACAGGGCAAATACGTCGGGATTTGTGGCCAGGGTCCATCGGATCACGAAGACTTTGCCGCATGGCTGATGGAAGAGGGGATCGATAGCCTGTCCCTGAACCCGGACACCGTGGTGCAAACCTGGCTGAGCCTGGCTGAACTGAATAAGTAGTATTGATCGCGCCGTCCCTTTTATTCTTAAAGGGACGGCGACATTATTTCCCCCACTATGCTCCCCGTCACACTTAGCGCAATTAACCAAATATCGTAATCAGTCTGTTAATTTCTACAATTGTTAGCCAGCGAAGCGCTGCTAATAATTGAGCCTTACTGCGCATTACCCTACATCTTGCGCAACTGGTTGAAATACGTTTTAACCGATAAAAGGCAATTAACAATGACAATCTCCTCTGTATTACGTACCAAAGATAAAATAGGTTACGGCCTGGGTGATATGGCCAGTGCGCTGGTCTGGCAAACGGCCACCTTATTTCTGGCATATTTCTATACGGATGTATTTGGCCTCCCCGCCGCGATCATGGGTACCATGTTTCTGGTGGTGCGCGTGGTGGATGCCTTTGTCGACCCGTGCATTGGCGCGCTGGTGGATCGCACCCAGACCCGGCACGGGCGTTTCCGTCCGTGGCTGCTGTGGTTCGCCATTCCGTTTGGCGTAAGCTGTCTGATTACTTTTTATGTACCCGATGTCGGGCCAACGGCGAAAATTGCCTATGCCTGCGTGACTTACACCTTACTGAGCCTGATCTATTCCGCGATTAATGTGCCGTACTGCGCGATGCCGGGTGCCCTGACGATGGACCCGCGTGAGCGCCATTCCCTGCAATCCTGGCGTTTCGGGCTGTCCTTTATTGGCGGCCTGATCGTCACGGTCATCGCCCTGCCGCTGGTCTCCCATTTAGGCCAGGGAAATGTGCAGAAAGGCTATTTCTATGCCATGAGTCTGATGGGCCTGTTAGGCATTATCTTATTCTTCATCTGCTTCTTTATGACCCGCGAGCGTTATTCTCCGCGTAATGATACCTCCGGCTCGATGCTCACGGATTTAAAATTACTGGCCGCCAACAGCCAATGGCGCATTGTTTTTGTGTTTAATATTTTACTGTTGACGGCAGTCGTCACACGCGGCTCCGCCACGATGTATTACGTCAATTATGTGCTGCTGCGCCCGGATTTAGTCTTTGCCTTTATCGTTTCCGGAATGGTGGCCTCTTTAAGCGGAGCCTTATTATCTGAACGGTTATTGGGTAAATTTGACCGGGTGCGTGCCTATCAGTGGACGATTATTTCCTTCGTGATATTTGGCGCGATGATTTTCTTCCTGCCGCCGACGCAAATCTGGCTGATTTTCGGCCTGAACATCATCTTTAGCTTTATCCAGAACCTCACCACGCCGCTGCAGTGGACCATGTTCTCGGATGTGGTGGATTACGAAGAGCACCGAAGCGGCCGCCGTCTGGACGGGCTGGTCTTTTCCACTGCGCTGTTCGCCATCAAATTCGGCCTTGCCCTCGGCGGCGCGGTGGTTGGCTGGGTACTGGGAATCGTGAGTTATGTTCCGGGGCAGGCGATTCAAAGCCCGCAGGTACTGACCACGATCAACGCGCTGTTCACCCTGATCCCCTGCGTGCTGTTTATCGCCATGGTGGTGCTGCTCGCCATTTACAAACTGAACAGCCGCCTGGTGGATTCCATCGCACAAGAGCTTGCCCGCAAGCGCGAAGCTCGCACTGATGCGGGGCAGACCAGCCCGGCATTTCATTCTGCTACACAGGAGTAAAACATGACTGCCATCTACAAGGATGCGGGATATCCCGTGCAAGAGCGTGTCGCCGATCTGCTGGCACGTATGACACCGGAAGAGAAATTCGCGCAGATGCATGCCTACTGGCTGGTTCTGGATGAGGGCGGCAATCACCGTGAGCGCAGCGATCTTAGCGACGAATTTGCAGGCGTGAGCGAACAGGCGGCGTTGAGCGAGCGGCTCAAACTGGGCGTCGGGCAAATTACCCGTCCGCTGGGGACGCACATTGTGGATGCGCACACTGGCGTGCGTGCGGCAAACCGCCTGCAGCTGATGATGATGGAAGAGACCAGGCTGGGGATCCCCGCGCTGTTCCATGAGGAGTGCCTGGTCGGCCTGCTGTGCAAAGACGCGACGCTGTTTCCGTCCTCCCTCAACTACGGTTCGACCTGGGACCCGGAGCTGGTTAAGCGTGCGGCACAGCAGATCGGCGCTGAGGCCCGCTCGGTGGGCTGTCAGCAGGGGCTGGCCCCGGTGCTGGATGTCTCTCGCGACGTGCGCTGGGGGCGTACCGAAGAGACCTTCGGTGAAGATCCGTGGCTGGTCGGGGTCATGGCGACCGCGTATGTCGACGGATTGCAGGGCGAAAAACGCGATCTGCTGGCGACCCTCAAACACTATGTCGGCCACTCTTTCAGCGAGGGGGCGCGTAACCATGCTCCGGTGCATCTCGGTTTTTGCGAGCTGAATGATACGTTCCTGTTGCCGTTTGAAATGGCGGTAAAACTGGCCAACGCCGGTTCCGTGATGCCGGCCTATCATGATATCGACAATCAGCCCGGCCACAGCGACGCCTTCTTGCTCACCACGGTGCTGCGCGAGCAGTGGGGGTTCGACGGGATTGTGGTGGCCGACTACGGCGGTGTCAGCCTGTTGCATCAGCATCATGGCATTTCCCACGATGCGGCGGAGTCTGCGGCGCTGGCGTTCAACGCCGGGCTGGACGTGGAGCTGCCGAAAGACGACTGCGCCCGTCATCTGGCGGAAGCAGTTGAGCGTGGGCTGATTTCGATGGATAAGATCGATGAAATTGTTGCGCGTGTGCTGAGCGAAAAATTCCGCCTCGGTCTGTTTGAGCAGCCGTATGCGCGCGAAGAGAATATCGATCTGCAAAATGCGCAAACCCGACAGGTGGCGCGCGACGTGGCAACCCGCTCGCTGACGCTGCTGGAGAACAACGGCGTACTGCCGCTTGCGGGTAAACCGCGCGTGGCAGTGGTAGGGCCAACCGCAGACGATCCGCTGGCGCTGCTGAGCGGCTACAGCTTCCCGGTGCATCTGATCATCAGCGATATGGTGGAAGAGACGTCGCAGGTAACCACACCGCTTGCCGCGCTGAAACACTATCTGGGCGATGCCCAGGTGCGTTATGCCAAAGGCTGCCACATCATTGAGCACCGCATGGCGGGCGCGCCGGTATTCCCCGGTGACAGCGGCGGCAAACCGATGCAGCAATCGCCGGTGTCATTCGATACCCGTCTGATTCCACAGGCGGTGCGGGCGGCGCAGGACAGCGATATCGTCATCGCCTGCGTGGGCGATCTGGCGGGATTATTCCAGAGCGGTACTGTGGGTGAAGGCTCCGACACTGACAGCCTGAACCTGCCCGGCGTGCAGCAACAACTGCTGGAAGCGCTGGTGGAAACCGGTAAGCCGGTCGTGGTGGTGGTGACGGGCGGGCGTCCGTACAACCTGCAGGGGCTAGAAGATAAGGTCGCGGCGCTGCTGCTGGCCTGGGCACCAGGACAGGAGGGCGGCTGGGCGATTGCCGATGTGCTGACCGGGCGCGCGGAACCGCAGGGACGGCTGGTGGTGAGTGTGCCGAAAAGTGCGGGTGCGATGCCATACTATTACAATCACAAGCTGAAAAGCGGCGGTACGCCGTTCGCCTTTCACTTTGGCTCACGCTATCCCTTCGGTTTTGGTCTCGGCTGGACGACATTTTCCTGCGATGCACTGCGTTTAGCGAAAACGTCAGTCCCGGTCGAGGGCGAGGTGACGCTGAGCGTGACGGTGCAAAACAGCGGCGAGCGTAGCGGTAGCGAAGTGGTGCAGGTCTATGTGCGCGACCGTGTGGCCTCGATGGTGCGACCGTTGCAGGAGCTTAAAGCCTTCCAGCGCGTCACGCTCTCACCGGGCGAAAAGGCGACGCTCACCTTCAGCCTGCCGCTGGATATGTTTAATTTCACCCGCCGCGACGGTAAAAGAGTGGTTGAGCCAGGCGAATTTGAGCTGCAGGTCGGGCTGTCTTCAGCGGATATTCTCGCTGCGGTGACGGTGAATGTCACTGGCGAGACGCGGGTACTGCCGGAGAAGTGGCGGATGCTGAGTTCGTGTGAAATCGAACGAGCGTAAAAACGAGCGTAAGCAGGACAAAAAAAAGCCCATCGTGGGAGATGGGCAAAGACTACACACAGCAATTCGTTGTTTCACTCAGGGGATTTCCATGCTTATAAATCAATGCGTTGATTCATAACCGTGACTTAATAGTAGGACATGCGACGTTTTAGCGTCGATCAGATTCGTCTCAATAGTTTAAGAACTATGAAGATTTAGCGCGGGGCGAGACCAGACGAAGCGGGCTGAACCTGAGAAAAGTCTTAATAAAGATTAGGCATGCTTAAGTGTCAGGCGAGTGGCCTCGCCTGACAATACATTACGGGTTGTTCTTGCCGTCAAGTTCTTCGAGATTATGCAGCGCCACTTCCGGGTCGGTACCTGGCGGTGGAATTTCATGCACCCACGCGGAGAACAGACGCCAGGTCACAGCCAGCAGCACAGGGCCAATAAACAGCCCAATCATTCCAAAGGCAATCAATCCGCCGATGACGCCAGAGAGGATCAGAATCAACGGCAAATCCGCGCCCATACGAATGAGCATCGGACGGATAACGTTATCCATGGTGCCCACCACGCAGCTCCACACCAGCAGCACCGTACCCCAGGTAGTATCACCGCTCCAGTAGAGCCAGATAATGCATGGGACCAGCACCAGCAACGGGCCAAGCTGGACCAGACAGGTGAGGATCATGATGACGGTTAAAATGGTCGCGTACGGCACGCCGCTTATCGCCAGACCAATCCCGCCGAGAAGCGCCTGCACCAGCGCCGTGACAACCACACCCAGCGCCACTGCGCGAACGGCCTGGGCTGCCAGGAGCACCGCCGCGTCACCGCGTGTCCCTGCGAGACGGGTCGCAAAATGACGTACGCCCTGTGCCACCTGTTCACCGCGCCAGTAGAGCAGGGCGCTGAAAAGCAGCATCAGGGTACAGTGCATCATAAAGTGGCCGATATTGGCCGCCTGGGCGATAAACCAGGTGGTCGTGGTGCCGACATATGGCCGAACTTTCGCCATGATCGCGCTGCCGCCCATCTCCAGCAGACTGTGCCAGCCGCTGTAGAGCTTCGCGCCGACCAGCGGAATGCTGTTAAGCCACGCTAGATCCGGCACGGTCATCTCACCGCTGGTGATCCCGCGAATCACCGGCCCGCTGGTATCGACAAGGCTGTTAATCAGGAGCGCAATCGGAATGATAAAGACCAGAAACAGCAGCAGCGTCATCACCAGAACGGCGGGAGTACGACGACCAAAAAACAGTTTCTGCAGACGTAATAACAGTGGCCAGGTGGCAACGACCACCGTACCTGCCCACGCAAAACCGAGGACGAAGGGGCGAACTATCCATAGACACGCAACAATTATGATGGCTAAAAACAGCACCGACAGCAGTATTTGCGCAACGTCCCTGGGCTGACGAGAAGTGACCATAAATGAAATTTACCTTACATGAAGACCAGACCGGCTGGCCGAAACAGAAAATCGCATCCCTTAATCATTAGTGATTTCAGCGATTTTTGACAGGCGAATTCTGCCCGTAAAACTGATGGGCGTATAAGAAAAAAATGTGATACAACAATTCAAACACAACGCAAACGATTATCCCCGTCATAATTCGCGCACTTGCGGCCTTGTCGCATCGCGGATTATCGAGAGGGCAACAACACTATTTAGGGTCTTCCGTAATGATCCCATTGATTTCTCAGGCACCGGGCGTCGTTCAGCTGGTGCTGACTTATTTGCAAGCACTGGAGCAACAGGGTTTTACAGGTGATACCGCCACCAATTATGCCGACAGGCTGACGATGGCGACCGACAACAGTATCTATCAGTTACTTCCCGATGCCGTCGTTTTCCCCCGTTCCACCGCCGATGTGGCGTTGCTTTCCCGTCTGGCCGCGCAGGAGCGTTTCGCGTCGCTGGTCTTCACCCCGCGCGGTGGCGGGACAGGCACCAATGGTCAGGCCCTGAATCAGGGCATCATCATTGATATGTCGCGCTATATGAACCGTATCATCGAGATCAACCCGGAAGAGGGCTGGGTGCGCGTCGAAGCGGGGGTGATTAAAGATCAGCTCAATCAGTTCCTGAAACCCTACGGCTACTTCTTTGCTCCGGAATTATCCACCAGCAACCGCGCCACGCTGGGCGGGATGATCAATACGGATGCCTCCGGCCAGGGGTCCCTGGTGTACGGTAAAACGTCCGATCACGTCCTGGGCGTGCGCGCGGTGCTGCTGGGCGGGGACATTCTCGACACCCAGGCGATTCCGGTGCAGCTGGCTGAAACCCTCGGGCAGGACAACACGGCGGTCGGGCGCATTTATCGCAGCGTGCTCGAAAGCTGTCGCGATAACCGCCAGCTGATTGTCGATAAATTCCCGAAGCTGAACCGCTTCCTGACGGGCTACGATCTGCGCCACGTCTTTAATGACGATTTGAGCGAGTTCGATCTCACCCGTATTCTGACCGGCTCGGAAGGTACCCTGGCCTTTATCACCGAAGCCCGTCTGGATATCACCCGGCTGCCGAAAGTGCGCCGCCTGGTGAACGTCAAATACAACTCCTTCGATGCGGCGCTGCGCAACGCGCCGTTTATGGTCGAGGCGCGCGCGCTGTCGGTGGAAACCGTCGACTCGAAAGTGCTTAATCTGGCGCGGGAAGATATCGTCTGGCATTCGGTCAGCGAGCTGATCACCGATGTGCCTGATAAAGAGATGCTGGGCCTGAACATTGTTGAATTTGCTGGCGATGATGCGGAGCTTATCGACTCACAGGTGCAGATGCTCTGTACCCGACTCGACGAGCTGATCGCGCAGGGCGAGGGCGGCGTGATTGGCTGGCAGTTGTGCAACGATCTCTCGGGCATTGAGCGCATTTACGCGATGCGTAAAAAAGCGGTCGGCCTGCTGGGGAATGCGAAAGGCGCGGCCAAACCGATTCCGTTTGCGGAAGATACCTGCGTGCCGCCGGAACATCTGGCGGATTACATTGTGGAGTTCCGCGCGTTACTCGACAGCCACGGTCTGAGCTACGGCATGTTTGGTCACGTGGATGCCGGTGTGCTGCACGTGCGTCCGGCGCTGGATATGTGCGACCCGCAGCAGGAGATGCTGATGAAGCAGATCTCCGACGACGTGGTCGCGCTGACGGCAAAATACGGCGGCCTGCTGTGGGGCGAGCACGGGAAAGGTTTTCGCGCCCAGTACAGCCCGGCGTTCTTCGGCGAGCAGCTGTACGGTGAACTGCGCAAAATCAAAGCGGCGTTTGACCCGAATAACCGCCTGAATCCGGGCAAAATCTGTCCGCCTGCGGGTGTGGACGATCCGATGATGCAGGTCGACGCGGTGAAGCGCGGCACGTATGACCGCCAGATCCCGATCGCGGTGCGTTCCTCCTGGCGCGGGGCGATGGAGTGTAACGGCAACGGTCTGTGCTTTAACTTCGACGTGAAAAGCCCGATGTGCCCGTCGATGAAAATCACCAGCAACCGCATTCATTCCCCGAAAGGGCGAGCGACGCTGGTGCGCGAGTGGCTGCGATTGCTGGCCGATCGCGGCGTGGACCCGCTGAAACTCGAAAGCGATTTACCGGAAAAACGCGCCAGCCTGCGCACGCTGATTGAGCGTTCCAGGAACAGCTGGCACGCCAGTAAAGGCGAGTATGATTTTTCCCATGAAGTGAAAGAGGCGATGTCCGGTTGCCTGGCGTGTAAAGCCTGCTCGACGCAATGTCCGATCAAGATCGACGTGCCGGAGTTCCGCTCGCGCTTCCTGCAGTTGTATCACTCCCGCTATCTGCGCCCGGTGCGCGATCATCTGGTGGCGACGGTCGAAAGCTACGCCCCGCTGATGGCGCGCGCGCCGAAGACGTTCAACTTCTTTATCAATCAGCCGCTGGTGCGCAAACTTTCCGAAAAACATATCGGCATGGTCGATCTGCCGCTGCTCTCCACGCCTTCTCTGCAACGCCAGCTCGTGGGCCACCGTTCGGCCAATATGACGCTGGAACAGCTGGAGGCCCTGAGCGACGAGCAAAAAGCGAAAACCGTGCTGGTGGTGCAGGACCCGTTTACCAGCTACTACGAGGCGCAGGTGGTGGCCGATTTCGTGCGGCTGGTGGAGCGCGTCGGCTATCAGCCGGTGGTACTGCCATTCTCGCCGAACGGTAAAGCGCAGCACATTAAAGGGTTCCTGACGCGCTTTGCGAAAACGGCGCAGAAAACGTCGGACTTTTTGAACCGTATCGCGCAGTTGGGCATGCCGATGGTGGGCGTCGATCCGGCGCTGGTGCTCTGTTATCGCGATGAGTACAAACAGACTCTGGGCGACAAGCGCGGGGATTTCAGCGTTATGCTGGTGCATGAATGGCTGCCTGCGGCGCTGCACTCTGCCGAGACAAAAGAGGTCAGCGGTGAAGCCTGGTATCTCTTTGGACACTGCACGGAAGTGACCGCGCTGCCGGGTGCCCCTGCGCAATGGGCCTCTATCTTTGCCCGCTTTGGCGCGAAGCTGGAAAACGTCAGCGTCGGCTGCTGCGGGATGGCCGGGACTTATGGGCACGAAGTGAAAAACCACGCGAATTCGCTTGGGATCTACGAATTGTCATGGCATCAGGCCATGCAGCGTTTGCCGCGAAACCGCTGTCTGGCGACGGGTTACTCCTGTCGCAGCCAGGTGAAACGCGTTGAAGGAAGCGGCGTTCGCCATCCATTGCAGGCTTTACTGGAGATTATGGGATGATCTGGAAACGTACCGTGACGCTTGAGGTGCTCAATGCCATGGGAGAAGGGAATATGGTCGGGCTGCTCGATATTCAGTTTACCCGTATCGGCGAAGACGTCCTTGAAGCCACCATGCCGGTGGACAGCCGCACGCATCAGCCGTTTGGCCTGCTGCACGGCGGCGCGTCCGTGGTGCTGGCGGAGACGCTGGGATCGGTGGCGGGTTACCTCTGTACCGACGGGGAGCAAAAGGTGGTGGGGCTGGAAGTGAATGCCAACCACATTCGCTCCGTGCGCAGCGGGCGCGTGCGAGGCGTCTGTCGCGCGCTCCATGCGGGCGGTCGTCATCAGGTGTGGCAAATCGATATTTTCGACGAGCAGGAGAGGCTGTGCTGTTCGTCGCGCCTGACGACGGCGGTGGTTTAAATAAAGGTAAACATCCTTGAGGAATTGTTTTTGGTCAAAAATTGGTCAGTCAGACGTGCTATACTGGTCAGGTTTTGTACATAGAGAGGATGTTATGGATACCGAAATGAGCCCCACCCAACTGGCAGTAGAGTTTTTACGTCGCGATAAGAGCAACCTGTCCCCGGCGCAGTACCTGAAAAAGCTGAAACAGCTTGAACTGGAGTTTGCCGACCTGCTCGCGCTCTCTTCAAACGAACTGAAAGAAGAGATCTACTTTGCCTGGCGGTTAGGCGTTCACGTCCATTAATACTCCCGCTTGTTTAAAAGGCCGCTTATGCGGCCTTTTTTGTTTTTATCCGTTGAGCGATGGGGTGGCTAAACGTTCACCGCGTCAATCAGCCGGGTTTTCATCGACTGATAGGCAGAGGCGGCATAATCTTCCGCCCAGCGCTGATCGTCGATGGCCTCCAGTTTAACCGCGCAGTACTTGGTTTCCGGCGTTTTCGACGTCGGGTCCAGATTATCCTGAGTCAGTTCGTTACAGGCTCCGATCCACCACTGGTAAGTCATGTACACCGCGCCCGGATTAATGCGTTCGCTGATGTTCGCCCGGGTGATCACTTTCCCGCGACGCGAACGCACCCACACCAGCTGTCCGTCTCTTACCCCCAGCGCGTCGGCATCCGCCGGATTCATCTGCACCCGTCCCGGTTCATCGGCCAGGCTTTGCAGCGCGGCGCAGTTACCGGTCATCGAACGGCAGGAGTAGTGGCCGACTTCGCGTACTGTACACAGCACTAACGGATAGTCTGCGTCCGGTACTTCAGCAGGCGCGCGCCACGGAGCGGCAAACAGTTGGCCTTTACCGTTGGGCGTATCGAACTGATTGTCTTTGTACAGGTAGGGCGTGCCGGGGTGATCCAGCGTCGGACATGGCCATTGCACGTGGCCCATCTCGCCCATTTTTTCGTAGGTGACGCCGAAGAACAGCGGGCAGAGTTCGCGCATTTCGTCCCAGATCTGCTGGTTGGAGTCGTAATGCATCGGATAGCCCATCTCGCTGGCAAGCAGGCTGATGATCTCCCAGTCGCGTTTCACATTGCCGCTGGCCTCGATTGCTTTACCGAAGCGCTGGAAGCCGCGGTCTGCACAGGTAAACACGCCGCCGTGCTCACCCCAGGAGGTCGCCGGTAACAGCACATCGGCGACTTCGGCGGTTTTGGTCATGAAGATGTCCTGCACCACCACGAAGTCGAGCGCTTCAAAGCCGCGACGCACCAGGCCCAGATCGGCTTCGGTCTGGAGCGGGTCTTCCCCCATGATGTAGTAGGCTTTGATTTTGCCTTCCAGCGCCAGGTGCGGCACTTCGGTGATGCGTGTGCCGACCTGATCGTCCATGGTGTTGACGTCAATCCCCCAGGCGTCGGCAAACTTCGTGCGCACGGCGGCATCCGTCACGTCCTGATAGCCAGGGAACATGTTCGGCAGCACGCCCATATCGCACGCGCCCTGTACGTTGTTTTGCCCGCGAACCGGGCCGACGCCGACGGCAGGGCGGCCGAGATTGCCGGTCAGCAGCGCCAGGCTCGACAGGCCTTTCACCACATCCACGGCCTGGCCGAACTGGGTCACGCCCATGCCCCACATCACCGTGGCAGACGGCGCGGCGGCGAAGGTGCGCATCGCCTGACGCACGTCGCGCGCCGGGATGCCGGTCAGATGCTCGACCTTCTCAGGCGCGTAATCCTGGACGATTTTACGATAATCGTCGAGGCCATCGGTGAAGCGCGCGACGTAGTTTTTATCGTACAGCTCCTCTTCCAGCAGAACGTAGCCAAAGGCATTGACCAGCGCCATATTGCTGCCGTTGTTGAGCTGCAAATGCTGATCGGCGATGCGCGCAGTTTCGATGCGACGCGGATCGCAGACGATGATTTTGGCACCGTTTTGTCGGGCTTTGAGCACCCGACGGGCGACGATCGGGTGCGAATCGGCGCAGTTATAGCCGAACACCAGCAGACATGCTGAGTTCTCGATATCGTTTATGGAGTTACTCATTGCGCCGTTGCCGAGCGTCTCCTGCAAACCGGCCACTGACGGGCCGTGGCAGACGCGGGCGCAGCAATCCACGTTATTGGTGTTAAGTACACCGCGCGCAAACTTCTGCATTACGTAGTTGGTTTCGTTGCCGGTACCGCGTGACGAGCCGGTCGTCATGATCGCGCGTGGGCCGTGCTGCTCTTTGATGGCTTTCAGTTTGCTGGCGGTGTAGCGGATCGCCTCTTCCCAGGTGACAGGGGTGAATTTGTCTCCTTTGTGATAGCGGATCATCGGCTGGGTGAGGCGAGGGGTGAGCAGACGGGTATCGTTGAGAAAGTCCCAGCCGTAAAAGCCTTTCAGGCACAGGGTTCCCTGGTTGGTGACGCCTTCAGCGGCTTCGGCACGGAGGATACGGTTGTTTTCTACAACGAGGTTTAATTTACAGCCTGCGCCACAGTAGGGGCAGACGCTTGCGATTTTTTTCATCAATAACAGACCTGTTAAGAAATGAATTAAGGTATTGCGGAGGTCCGCAATACATCATGCGATTCAATATGTTGAATGTGCGTCATCTGACATTCCTGCTAAGCAGGTTCTGTGCCAGATTTCATTTCATTGATTTAACAGGAGTTGTTTGGTTTTGAGCGCCTGGCTCGACATGACATTCGACAAAAGTGTCGACAAAAGAAAAGGCCAGTGAGAAAACGCAGCAGGGTGCGATGCTCTTCTGGCCTTCGGGGGCGAAATCGTTTTTTTAGATATCGTCCATGGTATAGCCAACCACGATTTCGAGGGTTTTGCGGATCACGTCCGCCATCACCACATCGTCGGTGGTTTCAAGGGCGTTAATCAGCCACAGGATAATGGCTTTGTTGGTCAGATGCCCTTCTGACGCCATGATACAGCTCACCGCAGAGGCGAAAAGCGCGGATTCATCGGCCAGTCTGTCGCCTGCATTACGGAAATATTCAGACAGCGCGGTATCATGAAAACCAGTATACGCAGCGGGTTGAACTTGAATATTTTGTCTCATTTATTCTCACCGTAAGGGTTATTGATCGGTTGCTGTTAGTGTATGTTTTTTGAACCGCTGGGCTTGCCATCGCCAAACAGCGGGAAAACATTATCGCTTTGCTCGCTTTTTAGACCGTTCAGATCCCTCTGAGGGCGGGCTCTCTTACGTTGTGCGAACGGCGTACCGCTGGCGCTGATTTCGGCTATCACCGCCGCGAGGGCTTCGCGACGGCGAGGGTCGGCCTCACTCGCCTCCATGTCCCGCAGTCTCCGCACGAGAGACTGCTTGCTGACAGGGCCGTGCTCTTTCAGAAGAGATAAAACCGCCTCTCCAATTAATTCATCTGTTAATTGCTCTATTTCACTTCTGTTCATAACTGCATCTCTGATTGCCGCAGGGTGACGTCACGCCGTGCGGCATTAAGTCAGATCCCCTTTTAAGGGGGTCTGCTGAAGATTGCCAGGTCTTTTTGTGCCTGAAACGTTCCTTCGTCAGAATTGACTTAAAAACCAGGTGATCTGTTAAATGGGTTTGCTATTGGATCTCAACGATCAAATAGCAAACCAATCAATGCATGGTAGTGGCTCTCTTCTTCTGGACCGGACGCCTTATCAAGACGGCTGAGTAACTTGGTGCACAGGTTTTTGCGATTCAAATGACGGCCATCGCTCAGGATCTCTACTACGATCTGTCCCAGGGTTTCTTGCTGAGTAGGTAGCGCAGCTTTCTCGAAGTACTGGACAATCGCATTACCGCTATCGGGAATGTAGCTGTTCTGACGCATGTATCACTCCTGTAAAATTAAGTAGTCAGCTAAGTTACGATTTAAGTTATACGTTTTTTAAAAAGTTGTACATTTTTGATGTACAGTTTTTTACCTTAATTTTAAGCAAAAAGTGCTATTTCTTTTTTATCAGTAAGTTACAATGTGTTTGATTCGATATCAGTACAGAATATATTGTACAAGATGTTTCACTCTGAAAATTCTGTACAAACGTGCGGGAGGCTGTGGAATCCGGCTGAACTGTTTGAAATGTGAATTATTTGTTAATCAATTAATGTGGTATAACAATGACCTGACCCCCGCGACACGCCGCGGGGGTAACCTTCTACTCACCAGGACGACTATGCTCACGACAATAATCTACCGCAGCCATCTCTGCGAAAACGTTCCGGTGAAAGCGCTGGAAGAGATGGTCGCGGGAGCGAACATTAAGAACGGGGAATCCGACGTCACCGGGATTTTACTGTTCAATGGAACGCACTTTTTCCAGCTGCTGGAAGGGCCGGAAGAGAGCGTTTTCCGCATTTACGCCGACATTTGCAAAGATCTGCGCCACTACAACCTGGTGGAGCTGCTGTGCGATTACGCGCCGTCGCGACGCTTTGGCAAAGCAGGAATGGAGCTGTTTGATTTACGCACTTATGATCGCCAGGAAGTGCTCCAGAAGGTGCTTGATAAAGGGACAACCAAGTACCAGCTGACCTACAACGATCGCGCATTGCAGTTTTTCCGCACCTTCGTTGAAGCGACGGAAAAAGCCAACTATTACGAAATTCCTGACGGCGATAGCTGGGACTTTATCCCGGATGACGACGTTGCACCGGCAGAACCTCTGGCGCTCGACGCATCGGCTGATTGCGGCTTTGCCTTTCAGCCGATTGTCGATCCTTTTGCCCGGGAACTGGTCTCCTATGAGGCCCTGATCCGCACCGCTGACGGCGGCTCTCCGGAAGCCTACTTCAAAAAATTCTCCGGCAACGAGATTTACGAGGCTGATCTGCAGAGTAAGAAAGTGGCGTTTGCCATGGCCGGTCAGTTACGCCTTCAGGAGCAGGCCTTATCCGTCAACCTGCTGCCGATGACGCTGGTGAATGTGCCTGGCGCGGTGGGATTTCTGTTAAATGAGATTGAAGCCAACGGTCTGGTGCCGGAGCAGATTGTGGTCGAGTTCACCGAGAGCGAAGTGATTTCGCGCTTTGATGAATTTAAAGACGCCGTCCGGCAGCTCAAAAGTGCCGGTATCAGCGTGGCAATCGATCACTTTGGCGCGGGTTTCGCCGGGCTATTACTGCTGGCACAGTTCCAGCCAGACCGAATCAAGATTAATCGCGATCTGGTGGCGGATGTCCATCGCAGCGGCCCGCGACAGGCGATTATTCAGGCCATCATCAAATGCTGTACATCCCTTGAAATCCTGGTGTGTGCCGTGGGTGTCGAAAAGGCGGAAGAGTGGATGTGGCTTGAGTCGGCGGGGATCTCCCAGTTCCAGGGACATCTGTTTGCCAGCCCGCGTTTTGGCGGGATTCCAGCCGTGGCGTGGCCGGAGAAAAAACAGGGATAGCGTCGTAAAGGTTGTACAAATCAGACCAGGTACACGTCATCTTGTACAAAATCGACTTGTACCCTGGTCAATTGTTAGTTATACAATCAGGTTATACAATCTGCTAAAGTTGATCAGGTTTGGTATGGAAGTATTGCGTTTAAGCATGAGGGAGTTAATGGCCTTATACAGTATCGGCGAAGTCGCCGAACGATGCGGAATCAACCCCGTCACACTGCGCGCCTGGCAGCGACGCTACGGTTTGTTGAAGCCGCAGCGCAGTGAAGGGGGCCATCGTCAGTTTGACGAAGAGGATATCCAGCGCATCGAGGAGATTAAACGCCTCATGAAAACCGGCATTTCGGTTGGCAAGGTAAAGGCGTTACTGGAAGTCGGCGTTCCTCTGGTGGACAGCAACTGGATCTCTCTTCAGGAAGAGATGATGACGGTGCTGCGGTTTGCCAGTCCCGCGAAACTGCGACTTAAAATTTCTGAATTCCGTCGCGACCACGCCATAGAAGTTCTCATCGATCACATTTTCATTCCGGTTCGTCAGCGTTTAAGCCTGGATCACAACACCGCCCGACACATGTCCAGCCTGCTGGATGGGGTGCTGATCGATTTCATTGCGATGCTTCTGGCTGAAGCGCGCAAAAAGCCGGGCAACGAAGCGTTGCTGATTGGGTGGGATACGGACGATCGTACGCGTTTATGGCTGGAAGCCGGGCGCCTGTCGCAGCAGGGCTGGCATATTGATGTGCTGGCTGAGCCGATTGACTCACCGAAACCCGAGCTGTTCCCGGGGCAAAAAATATTTGTCTGGACGGGGCATGCGCCCTCAATGCGTCAGCAGGAGCAGTTAGATCACTGGCGCGAACAAGGTTTTTCCGTCTCATTTATCAACGGCTAATCGCCTGACAAGACTAAAAAGGCCCTTTCGGGCCTGTCATATTTGCTGCTTATTCGCGGCTTATTTCCTGCCGACCAATAAACCGATGATCAGCCCGATTGCGCCTGCCGCCATCAGCCCGGTCAATGGATTATCACGAACTCTGTCAGAGACCTCTGAAGCGACGTCTGATGCTTGTGCTGCGTATTTGCGTGCGGCGCCTTTCAGCTGATGTTTCGGTGAATCAACCGCATCGCCAAACTGGGACTGCGCTTCGCCTGCAAATTCATCGGCTTTGTTCAGGGCTTTTTTCGCCAGGCGATCGGCTTCATTCTCAAAATCATGTGATGACATACTTATCTCCTTTTGGTGTCACATAAAGTTTAGTCCCTTATCCCTGACGCGCTGATGATTCGGTGTTTTCCTGGAATGCCCTGTTTGCGTAAATCACATAACGCCCTGATTTTCGGGTAGTCGGTTGATTCTGAAGATTTTCTAAAACCGATTAAATAAATAGGTATTCCCGATACATATTTTCCCCTTGCGCTGTTCTCACGGTTTTAGCCCATCAAATACGTTATACATCAAAGCATTAAACAATTTTTTCATAGGCTAATAACCTGCGTCGCAGGGTCTATGCTTAATAAAAGTAGCCAAAAAGGGCGGTTTAGCCGAAAGCCCCTGCTGTCAGGGGGTTGAAGTGATAATCGTTATCACTAACATGGTGTAATGCCCCTGGCGGCTTAACAGATGAGGTGGACCTATGGAATTGCATTCAGAAACCTTTAATCCCGCTGATTTTGCCTGGCGTGGTTTGACGCTGACGCCCACGGCGGCGGCGCATATTCACGAGCTGATAGCGAAGAAGCCGGATATTGTGGGCTTGCGTCTCGGCGTTAAACAGACTGGCTGCGCCGGGTTCGGCTACGTGCTGGACACGGTGAGCGTGCCCGAAAAAGACGATCTGGTGTTCGAAACCGACGGGGCGAAGCTGTTTGTCGCACTGCAGGCGATGCCGTTTATCGATGGCACCGAAGTCGATTACGTGCGCGAAGGCTTAAACCAGTTATTCAAATTCAATAACCCGAAAGCGCAGAATGAATGCGGCTGCGGCGAAAGCTTTGGGGTATAGGCGGTACTATGTCTCGTAATACTGAAGCAACTGACGATGTGAACACCTGGAGTGGCGGGCACCTCAACTATAAAGAGGGCTTTTTCACCCACCTGCAAACGGACGAACTGGCGAAAGGCATCAACGAAGAGGTGGTGCGCGCGATTTCGGCCAAACGTAATGAGCCGGAGTGGATGCTCGAGTTTCGCCTGAGCGCGTTTCGCGCCTGGCTGGAAATGGAAGAACCCCACTGGCTGAAAGCACATTACGATAAGCTCAACTATCAGGACTACAGCTACTACTCCGCGCCATCCTGCGGCAGCTGTGATGACACTTGCGCGTCTCAGCCGGGTGCCGTACAGCAGACGGGCGCCAACACGTTCCTGAGCAAAGAGGTGGAAGAGGCCTTTGAGCAGCTCGGCGTGCCGGTGCGCGAAGGACGTGAAGTGGCGGTCGACGCCATTTTTGACTCCGTTTCCGTTGCCACCACCTACCGAGGCAAGCTGGCCGAGCAGGGCATTATCTTCTGCTCCTTTGGCGAAGCCATTCACGACCACCCGGAACTGGTGAAGAAATACATCGGTACCGTGGTGCCGAGCAACGATAACTTCTTTGCGGCGCTGAACGCGGCGGTCGCCTCCGACGGCACCTTTATCTACGTGCCGAAAGGCGTGCGTTGTCCGATGGAGCTGTCGACCTATTTCCGCATCAACGCGGAAAAAACGGGCCAGTTCGAGCGCACCATTCTGGTGGCCGATGAAGGCAGCTATGTGAGCTATATCGAAGGATGTTCTGCGCCCGTGCGCGACAGCTATCAGCTGCACGCGGCGGTAGTAGAGGTGATCATCCACAAAGACGCCGAAGTGAAATACTCCACGGTGCAAAACTGGTTCCCTGGTGACGGTAATACGGGCGGCATCCTGAACTTCGTGACCAAGCGCGCCCTGTGCGAAGGTGAAAACAGTAAAATGTCCTGGACCCAGTCCGAGACCGGTTCGGCGATCACCTGGAAATACCCGAGCTGCATTCTGCGCGGCGATAACTCGATCGGTGAGTTCTACTCCGTGGCGCTGACCAGCGGCCATCAGCAGGCCGATACCGGTACCAAGATGATCCACATCGGTAAAAACACAAAATCGACGATCATTTCGAAAGGCATTTCTGCCGGGCACAGCCAGAACAGCTATCGCGGCCTGGTGAAAATCATGCCGACAGCGACAAACGCCCGTAACTTCACCCAGTGTGATTCGATGCTGATCGGCACCGACTGCGGGGCGCACACCTTCCCGTACGTGGAGTGTCGTAACAACACCGCCCAGCTTGAGCACGAGGCCACCACTTCGCGCATCGGCGAAGACCAGCTGTTCTACTGCCTGCAGCGCGGGATCAGCGAAGAAGATGCGATTTCGATGATTGTGAACGGCTTCTGCAAGGACGTGTTCTCTGAGCTGCCGCTGGAATTTGCCGTAGAAGCACAAAAATTACTCGCGATTAGCCTTGAGCACAGCGTCGGTTAAGGAAAAAACATGTTAAGCATTAAAGATTTACAGGTCAGTGTGGAAGATAAAGCGATCCTGCGTGGGCTGAATATTGACGTCCGTCCGGGTGAAGTGCACGCCATTATGGGGCCAAACGGCTCCGGGAAGAGTACGCTCTCCGCGACGCTGGCCGGGCGTGAAGATTATGAAGTGGTCGGCGGGTCCGTCGAGTTTAAGGGCAAAGATCTGCTGGAACTCTCCCCGGAAGATCGCGCCGGTGAAGGCATCTTTATGGCCTTCCAGTATCCGGTCGAAATCCCGGGCGTCAGCAACCAGTTCTTCCTGCAAACCTCCCTCAATGCGGTGCGCAAATACCGTGGAGAAGATGAACTGGACCGCTTTGACTTCCAGGATCTGATGGAAGAGAAGATCAAACTGCTGAAAATGCCGGAAGATTTGCTGACCCGTTCTGTGAACGTCGGCTTCTCCGGTGGCGAGAAAAAACGTAACGATATCCTGCAGATGGCGGTGCTGGAGCCGGAGCTGTGTATTCTGGATGAAACGGACTCTGGTCTGGACATCGATGCGCTGAAAATTGTTGCCGACGGCGTGAACTCCCTGCGCGACGGCAAACGTTCGTTCATTATCGTCACCCACTATCAGCGCATTCTTGACTACATCAAACCGGATTACGTCCACGTTCTGTATCAGGGCCGCATCGTTAAATCAGGCGATTTTACTCTGGTCAAACAACTGGAGGAGCAGGGCTATGGCTGGCTTACCGAACAGCAGTAACGCACTGCAGCAGTGGCATCGCCTGTTTGAAACCCAGGGCGAAACGCGATCTGAACAGGCGCAACAGCACTTGCAGCAGATGCTGCGTCTCGGTCTGCCGACGCGCAAACATGAAAACTGGAAGTACACGCCGCTGGACGGCTTGCTCAACAGTCAGTTTGTCACGCGTCTGGCGGATGTCACGCCAGCCCAGCGCGATGCGCTGGCGCTGAATATTGACGCCGTACGTCTGGTGTTTGTTGATGGGCGTTATAACCCGGAACTGAGTGACAGCACTGAGGGCAGCGGGTTTGACGTTGAGATCAATGACCAGCGCCAGTCTCTGCCTGTGCCGGTGCAGCCGGAAGTATTCCTGCATCTGACCGAAAGCCTGGCGTCAGGCGTGACGCATATCCGCGTGAAGCGTAATCAGCGCCCGGCGAAACCGCTGCTGCTTTTACACATCACGCAGGGGCTGGAGGGCGAAGAGGTCAATACGGCCCACTATCGTCATCATCTCGACCTGGCTGAGGGGGCGGAAGCGACCCTCATTGAGCATTACGTCAGCCTGAATGAGACCAGACACTTTACCGGCGCGCGCCTGACGATGAACGTGGCGGCCAATGCCCAGCTGCATCACATCAAGCTGGCGTTTGAAAACCCGGTGAGCCATCACTTTGCCCACAACGACATACTGATTGGCCCGGACGCGGCGGCGTACAGCCACAGCTTCCTGCTCGGCGGGGCGGTGCTGCGCCACAACACCAGCACGCAGCTTAACGGCGAGAACACCACGTTGCGCATGAACAGCCTGGCGATGCCGGTGAAGTCGGAAGTATGCGATACCCGTACCTGGCTTGAGCACAACAAAGGCTACTGTAACAGTCGCCAGATGCATAAAGTCATCGCCAATGACAAAGGGCGTGCGGTGTTTAACGGCCTGATTAACGTGGCGCAACACGCCATCAAAACCGACGGGCAGATGACGAACAACAATCTGCTGCTGGGCCGTCTGGCGGAAGTGGACACCAAGCCGCAGCTCGAAATTTATGCCGATGACGTCAAGTGCAGCCACGGGGCGACGGTTGGCCGTATCGACGATGAACAGATGTTCTATCTGCGTTCGCGTGGTATCAACAAGCAGGCGGCGCAGAAGATGATCATCTACGCGTTTGCCGCGGAGCTGACGGAAGCGCTGCGCGATGAAACCCTGAAACAGCAGGTGCTGGCACGCATTGGTCAGCGTTTGCCAGGAGGCGAAGCATGAGTTTTCCCGTAGAGAAAGTGCGGGCGGATTTTCCCGTCCTGACCCGTGAAGTGAACGGTCTGCCGCTTGCCTATCTCGACAGCGCGGCCAGCGCGCAGAAGCCGAATCAGGTGATTGACGCCGAGGCGGAGTTTTATCGCCACGGCTATGCGGCGGTGCATCGCGGTATTCATACCCTCAGCGCCGAAGCGACGCAGCGGATGGAAAACGTGCGCACGCAGCTTGCGACCTTCCTCAACGCCCGTTCACCGGAAGAGCTGGTGTTCGTGCGCGGCACTACTGAAGGTATCAACCTGGTGGCCAACAGCTGGGGCAGTGCGCAGGTGCATGCGGGTGACAACATCATCATCACCCAGATGGAGCATCACGCCAATATCGTGCCGTGGCAGATGCTCTGCGAGCGCGTGGGGGCACAACTGCGCGTGATCCCGCTCAATCAGGACGGGACGTTGCAGCTGGAGCTGCTGGATACCCTGCTCGACGACCGTACGCGGCTGGTGGCGATTACCCAGATTTCCAACGTGCTTGGCACCGAAAACCCGGTGGCCGAGATCATCGCCAAAGCGCATCAGGCCGGTGCGAAAGTGCTGGTGGACGGCGCGCAGGCGGTGATGCATCACGCTACCGACGTACAGGCGCTGGACTGCGATTTTTACGTCTTCTCCGGTCATAAACTGTATGGCCCGACCGGGATTGGCGTGCTGTACGTGAAAGAGGATATCCTGCAGGCGATGCCGCCGTGGGAAGGGGGCGGGTCGATGATCGCCACCGTCAGCCTGACGCAGGGCACGACCTACGCTAAAGCGCCG
This sequence comes from Lelliottia sp. WB101, assembly GCF_003051885.1. Lineage (NCBI taxonomy): Bacteria > Pseudomonadati > Pseudomonadota > Gammaproteobacteria > Enterobacterales > Enterobacteriaceae > Lelliottia > Lelliottia sp. WB101. The sequence continues at coordinate 3,539,013 of NZ_CP028520.1, read as the reverse complement.
TGGCGCTTTGAGGCCGGGACGCCGAACACGGGCGGGATTATCGGGCTGGGCGCGGCAGTTGAGTACGTATCAGCGATTGGGCTGGATGCGATTGCCGAGTACGAACAGACGCTGATGCGCTATGCGCTGGCGGAGCTGGCCAGCGTGCCGGATCTGACCCTCTACGGACCGGATTCGCGCAAAGGGGTCATTGCCTTTAATCTGGGTCAACATCACGCCTACGACGTGGGGAGTTTCCTGGATAACTACGGCGTGGCCGTGCGCACCGGGCACCACTGCGCGATGCCGCTGATGGCGTTTTACCAGGTCCCGGCCATGTGCCGCGCGTCGCTGGTGATGTATAACACAACGGAAGAGATCGACAGGCTGGTGACAGGACTGAAACGTATCCATCACCTGCTGGGCTAAGAGAGGCAAGACATGGCCGCGTTGCCGGACAGAGACAAACTGTTGCGTAACTTTACCCGTTGCGCCAACTGGGAAGAGAAATACCTGTACATCATTGAGCTGGGACAGCGTTTGCCTGCGCTCAGCGAAGCAGCACACAGCCCGGAGAACATTATCCAGGGCTGTCAGAGCCAGGTCTGGATTGTGATGCGCCAGACCGACGACGGCGTGATTGAATTGCAGGGCGACAGCGATGCTGCCATTGTGAAAGGGCTGGTTGCCGTCGTGTTTATCCTGTATCACCAGATGTCCGCTCAGGACATTGTGGCCTTTGACGTGCGCCCGTGGTTTGAAAAAATGTCACTGGCGCAACATTTAACCCCTTCCCGATCCCAGGGGCTGGAAGCGATGATCCGCGCAATCCGCTCCAAAGCGTCCAACATTAGCTAAACTAAAAAGACTGCATTCATTCTGTTACGCGAGGTGGCTCCCACCTCGCTGGTTTTTCGGCTTTCTGGCGTTCTGTCAGTGAATAAGGAATCTCAGCATGAAGCGCGCGTCGATAATTACACTTTTACTGCTCAGCACTTTCGGTGGCCTTAATTCTGCCAGCGCGATGGATTATCCGTTGCCGCCAGCGGGCAGCCGCCTTATTGGTCAAAATCAAACCTACGCCATCCAGGAAGGGGACAAAAATTTGCAGGCGATTGCCCGTCGATTTAATACCGCGGCGCAACTGATCCTCGAAACCAATAATACGATTGCACCGGTCTATCCCGCGCCGGGGACGGTGATTACCATTCCGTCGCAAATGCTGCTGCCGGATACGCCGCGCGAGGGCATCGTGGTGAATCTGGCCGAGCTGCGGCTCTACTATTTCCCGCCGGGGGAGAATATCGTTCAGGTTTATCCTTTGGGCATTGGCCAGTTGGGGCTGGAGACGCCGGTCAGCACCACGCGCGTGAGCCAGAAAATCCCGAATCCAACCTGGACGCCTACACCGGGCATCAGAGCGCGTTCTCTGGCGCAAGGTATCAAATTGCCACCTGTGGTCCCGGCAGGGCCTAACAACCCCCTGGGGCGCTTTGCGCTGCGTCTGGGGATAGGGAACGGGGAGTATCTGATTCATGGCACCAGCGCGCCGGACAGTGTCGGTCTGCGCGTTAGCTCCGGCTGTATGCGCATGAATGCGCCGGACATTAAAGCGCTGTTTGCTCAGGCGCGCGTGGGCACCCGCGTGCAGATTATCAACGAGCCGGTGAAGTTCTCCGTTGAACCCGATGGCAGACGCTATGTAGAAGTACATCGCCCGCTGGCTCAGGTCGAAGGGGAGAACCCGCAAACCACGCCAATCGTGCATAACGCGGGCTTTGCGTCCTTTGCGTCGCTGGAGGGTAATGACAAAGTGCTGATTGATAAAGCGCTGTCGCGCCGCGCGGGTATTCCGGTTGCGGTCTCTGCGGGAAACGGCCCATCCGCCTCGGTGGCGAATCCGGTGCTGTCGGTGCAGAACAGTCGCGCATCAGACGCGGTGTCTGAAGGCGAGAAAGAGGTCGTCATGCAGTAGGGCGAATAGCAGGCAAAAAAAATGGCGCACAATGTGCGCCATTTTATTAACAGGTACTATTACTTACGGTATTTAGTAGCCTGGTTGTCCAGACGCTGGTTAGCGCGTGCTGCGTCGTCTTTAGCAGCCTGAACGTCAGAACGGATTGCGTTCACGTCGTTGCTCAGCTGGTCAACTTTAGCGTTCAGAGTCTGAACGTCAGAAGACAGTTGGTCGATTTTAGCATTGCTAGAACAACCAGCCAGCATAGTAGAAGCCAGGATTACCGCGCCCAGTACCAGTTTAGTACGATTCATTATTAATACCCTCTAGATTGAGTTAATCTCCATGTAGCGTTACAAGTATTACACAAAGTTTTTTATGTTGAGAATATTTTTTTGATGGGAATACACCTATTTTTGATCGTTCGCTCAAAGAAACAACGAATCTGCCCCTTTTGCCGAAAAAGCTATGTTAAAAAAGACATTTTTCATCGGATTCATCTTAGATAAATCGCTCTTAAATAGAAAAACTCGATTTGCATTTTGAATAAACATGGCTAATGCCATAAATAAAAAAAGCGCCCGGAGGCGCTTTTTTAGCAAATCAATTCGTTTGATAATGATTACAGGACGTGAACAGATGCCGTATTGGTCGTTCCGCTTGGTACCAGCGCACCAGAAACCATCACCACAACGTCACCTTTACGTGCCAGACCACAATCAACCAGCTGCAGAGCCACTTCTTTACCCAGACGGTAGAAATCGTCGGTAGACGCAATCTCTTTCACCAGGTGTGGGATCACGCCTTTGCTCAGAACCAGCTGACGAGCAGTGGTTTCGTTGGTGGTCAGCGCCAGGATGGTGGCGTTCGGGAAGTATTTACGCACGGCTTTAGCGGATTTACCGCCCTGGGTCGCCACCACGATCAGCGGCGCATCCAGTTTCTCAGCGGTTTCAACGGCACCACGGCAAACGGCTTCGGTGATACGCAGTTTACGGCTGTCGTTGCTGTTATCCAGACGGCTGGTCATGACGCGGTCAGTACGCTCGCAGATGGTGGCCATGATGGTCACGGCTTCCAGCGGGTATTTACCTTTCGCGGATTCGCCAGACAGCATTACTGCATCGGTACCGTCGAGGATGGCGTTCGCCACGTCACCGGCTTCTGCGCGGGTAGGGCGTGGGTTTTTGATCATAGAGTCGAGCATCTGCGTGGCAGTGATAACCACTTTACGTGCACGCACACACTTCTCGATCATCATCTTCTGCGCGAAGATCACTTCTTCAACCGGGATTTCAACGCCCAAATCGCCACGAGCAACCATGATGCCGTCAGACGCTTCGAGGATTTCGTCGAAGTTGTTCAGGCCTTCCTGGTTTTCGATTTTGGAGATGATCTGGATCTTCTCGCCGCCGTGGGCTTTCAGGTGCTCACGGATTTCGGTCACGTCGGAACGTTTACGGATAAAGGACGCTGCAACGAAGTCAACGCCTTGCTCGCAACCGAAGATCAGGTCTTGTTTGTCTTTTTCAGCCAGCGCTGGCAGTGCGATGGAAACGCCTGGCAGGTTAACGCCTTTGTTCTCGCCCAGGTCACCGTTGTTCAGCACTTTACAAACAACGTTTTTGCCTTCGATAGCGGTCACTTCCATACCGATCAGGCCGTCATCCACCAGCACGGTGTTGCCAACGGACAGGTCGGTGGTGAAACCTTCGTACGTCACAGCGACGATTTCGTTGTTACCCACAACGGATTTGTCGGTCGTGAAGGTGAAGGTCTGACCCGCTTTCAGGGAGACGTCGTTGCCGCCTTCCAGTTTGATGGTACGGATTTCCGGGCCTTTGGTATCCAGCAGGATCGCTGCTTTTTTACCGGTCTTGCTCATCACGTTGCGCAAGTTCTGAATACGTTGGCCGTGTTCAGCATAGTCGCCGTGAGAGAAGTTCAGACGCATTACGTTCATGCCGGCGTCCAGCATTTTGCTCAGCATCTCTTCAGATTCGGTTTTCGGGCCGATGGTGCAAACAATTTTCGTCTTTTTCATGACAGTCTTAGTCTTTAAGTTGGGAAGGATATGGAAATCTCGCTCCGGGGGCGCACTGCCGCAGAGTCAAACCTGTGTAGCGAAATTTTAAATGACACGCACTAAGGATAGGTGACATCAAATGAGCGTGCAGAAGAAAGTGTGCCTGAGTCTTGGCCCAACGAAGGAGAGGAGAAGTTGTACGTTGTTTTTTGTATTCCAAGCGCTGAAACCATTCACCCAGGGATTAGGCGCGCATTATACGCTGATTTTCAGATAAAAGGAAAATGGAAACGGTGTTTCAAAAAGATTCTGTGCAGTTTCACAAAAGATTGTTATCAACGCGTTAAGGCTAAACGCTATCTTGTTGCGGCAGAGGGAACGTCTGCCGCATTTCGCTTAATTTTTCAGCGCTTGTTCGAGGTCTGCGATCAGATCGTGGGCATCTTCAATCCCGACGGACAAACGAATCAGCTGCGGAACGATGCCGTTGGCTAACCGCTGCTCCAGCGGAATCGACGCGTGGGTCATGCTGTAGGGCTGGCTGACCAGGCTTTCCACGCCGCCCAGGCTCTCGGCGAGGGTAAAGAGTTTCAGCTTGCGGATAATCGCGGTGGCCTGTTGCGCATCACCTTTGACGACCACGGAAATCATCCCGCCCGGCAGGGCCATCTGCGTGCGCGCCAGCTGGTAATGTGGATGAGATTCCAGCCACGGGAACCACACTTTTTCGACCGCCGGATGCTGCTCCAGCCATTGCGCAATCGCCAGCGCGTTGGCGCTGTGTTTTTCGACCCGCAGGGCGAGGGTACGAATGCCACGCAGGGTCAGGAAGCTGCTAAACGGGTCGAGCACGCCGCCGACGGCGTTTTGCAGATAACCCAGCTGGTCAGCGAGTTCGCGGTTGTCGCCCACCACCGCCAGGCCCGCCACCACGTCAGAGTGGCCGTTGAGATATTTCGTCGCGGAATGGACGACGATATCAAAACCCAACTCCAGCGGACGATGGATCACCGGCGAGGCAAAGGTATTATCCGCCACGCTGATGATGCGATGGCGACGCGCAATCTCTGCGATAGCCGCGAGATCCACCAGTTTCAGCAAAGGGTTAGTCGGGGTTTCCACCCAAATCATTTTGGTGTCAGGGCGGATTGCCGCTTCAAGCGCCGATAAATCGCCAGGTTTCACCCAGCTCACCTGCAATCCCGTGCTGCGTTTGCGCACGTTTTCAATCAGGCGATATGTGCCGCCGTAGACATCGTCGATGGCGACGATATGGCTGTATTTATCCAGCAGCTCCAGCACGGTAGAGATCGCCGCCAGACCGGAAGCAAAAGCATAGCCGCGCGTTCCGCTCTCCAGCTCGGCAATCGCCGTTTCCAGCGCATGGCGCGTCGGGTTACCGCTGCGGGAATACTCGTAGCCCGTATGTTCGCCGGGAGACGGTTGCGCAAATGTCGAGGTGGCGTAAATGGGCGGCATCACCGCGCCGTGCTGATCGTTAAACTCGCCGCTGTGGACGCTCAAGGTTGCCAGGTTTTTCATGATTATTATTCCTTAGTGTTGGAGACGGTTGCGCCACACAGTGAGGACATCGCTGCGCGTAATCAGACCCAGAAAGCGATCGCGGTCGTTAATCACGGCCACGAGACCGCGGTCAAAGATCGGTTTCAGCGCGCTCTCAGACGCATGTTTGTCGAGCACCTCGACGTTGCGGGTCATTGCCTCGGTGACGGGCAGGGCGAAACGCTCGCCGTCCCCCGCGATATGGCTGACCAGATCCCATTCGTCGACAATGCCCACCACCTGACCGTTCTCTAAAACCGGCAGCTGTGAGATATCGTACAGCCGCATACGCGCCAGCACGGTCGCCAGGGTGTCATCCGGGGCGGCAGTAACGGTCGCGCCTTCGTCGTGACGCAGGGCGATATAATCAGAGAGATCGCCGGTTTGCGGGCGGGAGATCAGCCCCTGCTGGCGCATCCAGTCGTCGTTGAACATTTTCGAGAGGTACTTATTCCCGCTGTCGCAGGCAAAGGTCACCACCCGTTTCGGTGTGGTTTGCGCCTGGCAATAGCGCAGCGCCGCCGCCAGCAGGGTGCCGCTGGAGGAGCCGGCCAGAATGCCTTCGGTTTTTAGCAGGTCGCGGGCGGTGGTGAAGGCTTCACGGTCGGTGACGCGATAGGCCTGATGCACGCCTTCGATGTGCGCCAGCGGCGGAATGAAGTCTTCGCCGATCCCCTCGACCAGCCACGAACCCGCGTCATGGTGACGGCCCGACTCCACCTGATCCGCCAGCACTGAACCCGCCGGGTCGGCCAGCACAAACTCCGTGTGTGGAGAGTGCTGCGCAAACCACGCCTGCAGCCCGCCGAGCGTACCGCCGGACCCTACGCCAACCACAATCGCGTCGATCCTACCGTCCAGCTGTTCAAACAGCTCGGGTGCAGTAGAGGTGCTGTGCGCCAGCGGGTTGGCCTCGTTATTGAACTGGTCAATATAGAAGCTGCCGGGGATCTCCTGCGCCAGCCGCTTCGCGTAGTCCTGATAGTAGGCCGGGTGGCCTTTGTTGACGTCGGAGCGCGTCAGCACCACCTGAGCGCCCAGCGCGCGCAGATGAAAAATCTTCTCGCGGCTCATTTTGTCCGGCACCACCAGTACCAGCGCATAGCCTTTTTGTGCCGCAATCAGCGCCAGCCCCAGCCCGGTATTGCCCGCCGTAGCTTCAATAATGGTGCCGCCCGGTGCGAGCAGCCCTTTGCGCTCGGCTTCGTTGATCATCGACAGGGCCACGCGGTCCTTAATCGAGCCGCCAGGATTCTGGTTTTCGAGTTTTAAAAACAGCGAGCACAGGCCGGTATCCAGCTTGTGCAACTGGATGAGCGGCGTGCGGCCAATCAGTTCAGTCACGGAGTGATAAATCGCCATGGTCTTTTCCTTAACAGAGACATGGCTGGATGATAGGACTATGAAATTTCCTCAAGAAAGAACGTTTCACTGCCTGTTAGAACGGAAAGTAATATAAATGGCTGATTTGGCAGTTAAGACAGCAAGCCGTAAAGTGCTCTGGATGTGAGGATGGCTATATAAGGAGAAAATGCGGCAAAAATGACCGTTTTTGCGCCTCAGGCGCTGCCACATATGCATTGTGCAGATAATCATTACCGAAAATAAGCTAATCATCCTGCGCCCAGTCGCCACGCCACATATTCCTCAGCGTTATAAGACATTCGATTTTGTTCATTTAAAACATCATAACGTCTGATTACTATCGTTTGGACATCCATACTGCTAAACCGCTATATGCGTAACGGATAACGAAAAATAATGATTGTTCTCAGGAATATTTCGAAGGTTTTTGACAACGGAAAAGTGGCACTTACCGCCGTTGATAACGTCAATTTGACGGTCGAACAGGGGCAGATTTACGGGATTATCGGCTACAGCGGCGCCGGAAAAAGTACGCTGATTCGCCTGCTGAACGGACTGGAAAAGCCGACCTCGGGCAGCGTGACCATCAGCGGCCAGGAGATCTCTTCGGCCAAAGGCGAAGCACTGCGCCAGGCGCGCCTGAAAATTAGCATGGTGTTCCAGCACTTCAACCTGCTCTGGTCGCGTACGGTCAGGGAGAATATCGCCTTCTCAATGCAAATCGCGGGCGTGCCGAAAGCCAAAATTAACGCCCGCGTTGCAGAGCTGGTGGATCTGGTGGGGCTGAAAGGCCGCGAGACTGCTTATCCGTCGCAGCTCAGCGGCGGGCAAAAACAGCGCGTGGGCATTGCCCGTGCGCTAGCAAATAACCCGGACGTACTGCTGTGCGATGAAGCCACCTCCGCCCTCGACCCGCAAACGACGGATCAGATCCTCGATCTGCTGCTCGACATTAACCGTCGTTTTAATCTCACCATCGTGCTGATCACCCACGAAATGCACGTGGTGCGCAAAATCTGCGACCGCGTGGCGGTGATGGAAAACGGCAAAGTGGTGGAAGAGGGCGATGTCCTCGGCGTTTTCACTCATCCGCAAAAACCGATCACCCAGCAGTTTGTGCGCCAGGTGAGCCAGTACACCGAAGAAGAGGCCTTTAATCCGGAACTGGCGAACGAGCTGGAAGGCACGGTGATCCGCCTGACCTTCACCGGGCACAGCACCCACAAGCCGATTGTCGGGGAGCTGACCCTGCGTTACGGCCTGCCGTTTAACATTCTGCACGGCAAAATGACGCAAACGGCACACGGCGTTTTCGGCCAATTATGGGTGCACGTCGTCGCATCCGAAGAGCAACTGAACAATATCCTCGCCGACCTGAAGCACAGCGATATTGATGGCGAGGTAATTAAACATGGCTGAGACGCTTTTTCCGCATCTGAAATGGGACCAGCTGTGGGCCGCCACCCTGGAAACGCTCTACATGACGGCGATCTCCGGTGTCGCGACCTTTGTGTTGGGGATTGTCCTGGGGCTGGCGCTGTTCCTGACGGCGCGCGGCGGATTGTTCCACAACCGCACCGTCTACAGCGTCATCTCGATTGTGGTGAACGTTTTCCGCTCGATTCCGTTCATCATTTTGATTGTCCTGCTGATCCCGTTCACCAAGACCATCGTCGGGACGATTTTGGGGGCCAACGCCGCGCTCCCGGCGCTGATTGTTGGCGCGGCACCGTTTTATGCGCGTCTGGTGGAGATCGCCCTGCGCGAAGTGGACAAAGGGGTCATTGAGGCGACGCGTTCGATGGGCGCACGTCTGAGCACCTTAATTTTTCGGGTTTTACTGCCGGAATCATCACCTGCACTGGTCTCAGGCATTACGGTGACGCTGATTGCACTGGTGAGCTACAGCGCAATGGCGGGGGTGATTGGCGCCGGTGGTTTGGGAAATCTGGCTTATCTGGAAGGATTCCAGCGCAACCACGGTGATGTCACGCTGGTGGCAACGGTGACTATTTTGATCATCGTTTTCATTATCCAGTTCTGCGGCGACGTCATTACTTCACTGTTAGATAAACGATAAAACACACAGGAAACCACATCATGAAAAAGACACTGACACTGATTGCCGCCGCAACCCTAAGCGCCCTGAGCTTTGCCTCCTGGGCGGATACGCTGACCGTGGGCGCGTCCAACACCCCGCATGCGGAAATTCTGGAGCAGGCGAAGCCGATTCTGGCGAAACAGGGTATCGATCTGGAGATCAAACCTTTCCAGGACTACATCCTGCCCAACACCGCGCTCGCAGGCCGTGATATCGACGCGAACTACTTCCAGCACATTCCTTACCTGAACAGCGTGCTGAAAGATCATGCGGGCGACAAAGATTATGATTTCGTCAGTGCCGGTGCGATTCACATCGAGCCGATTGGTATCTACTCCAAAAAATACAAATCCCTGAAAGATCTGCCGGAAGGCGGCAAAATCATCATGCGTGATGCGGTCTCCGAAGAGGGGCGTATTCTCTCAATCTTCGAGAAAGAGGGCGTGATCAAACTGAAGCCAGGCATCGATAAAGTGACCGCGCGCATCAGTGACATTGTCGAAAACCCGAAAAAACTGCAGTTCACGCCGAACGTCGAAGCCTCTCTGCTGCCGCAGATGTATAACAACGACGAAGGCGCGGCGGTCGTGATTAACGCCAACTACGCCATTGATGCAGGTCTGGACCCGGTTCACGACCCGATCGCGGTCGAGAGCGGTGAGAACAACCCGTATGCGAACATCATCACCGTGCATCGCGGCGACGAGAAGAAGAAAGATATCGTGGCGCTGGTGGACGTGCTGCACTCCAAAGAGATTCAGGACTGGATCCGCACTAAATATAAAGGCGCTGTGATTCCGGTAAACAACTAATCCCCTGGATAAAAGACCCAGGCCCGGCGAGCGATCGCCGGGCTTTTTTTGTATCCATTCTGTTAATCATTTAAGCTACTCCTTTAAAGCAATGGAGTGGTAGCAATGGGCAATGTGACCAAAGACGACGCGCTTTATCAGGAAATGTGCCGGGTAGTGGGGAAGGTCGTTCTTGAGATGCGGGATTTAGGGCAGGAGCCTAAGCATATCGTCATTGCGGGCGTGCTGCGTACCGCGCTGGCGAACCAGCGCGTGAAACGCAGTGAACTGACAACGCAAGCGATGGAAACGGTGGTTAAAGCGCTGGCGGGGTGAAACGCCAGCGTTTAGCGATCTGCTCAAGCGAGCAGCAGAGCAGGTAATAGACCACGCCGGTAAAGATAAAAATGGCCGCCGGGTAAATCTGCACCCGGTTGTTCACCTGGCCGGCAACGGTGGTCAGTTCCGGCACATTGACAATAAAAGCCAGCGACGTGTCTTTCAGCAGGCTGATAAAAATCCCCAGCAGAGACGGCAGAATATTGCGCAACACCTGCGGCAGCAGGATCAGCCACAGCGTCTGCTGCGTACCAAATCCCTGAGTTAACGCCGCCTCAAATTGCCCGTCCGGCAATGCCCTCAGCCCGGCCAGCACGGAGTGCATCACGGCGGCCGCGGTAAACCACGCCAGCGCCAGGGTTACGGTCAACGCGCCGGGGAGATCGCCACCCGTTAAAAGCGGCAGTAAATACCACATCCAGAAAATCACGAAGATCAGCGGGATACCGCGAATCAGCTCGGCCCATAAAAACAGCGTGTTACGCACGACGCCCGGAAACCGCCAGGCGAGTGCCGCGAGCGCAATGCCGCCCGGCAGCGCCAGCACGGCCGCTCCCAGCGCCATCAGCAGCGTCAGCAACACCCCGCCAGGCTGACCGGCGGACATCCGTCCCCAGAGCAGATAATCCAGGTTATCGATAATGACATTCAGCCCGGCGATCATGCGTGTTCCCTCCCGGCGTTGATAGCCGCATGACGCGCACGCGGGCGGCGTTTTGTGGACGGCCCAAGCCTCACCAGCAGCAGCCCCAGCAACACGCCCGTCAGCAGATACAGCACGGTGCCTACGGTAAAAGCTTCCAGCGCGTGGGCGTTATAGCTCTCAATCTGGCGCACCTGATAGGTCAGCTCGGCAAAGCCGATGCCGCTGGCAAGAGAGGAGAGTTTCATTAAGTTCAAATACTGCCCGACCACCGGCTGCCAGGCGTTTGCCAGCCCCTGAGGCAGCAGGATGTAGCGGAACAGTCGCCAGGAGGAGAACCCCTGCGCCAGCGCCGCCTGTCGCTGCCCCGATGGCACTGCCTGCAATCCCGAGGCGATCTCCTCGATTAAGAACGCGGAGGTAAACACGCCCAGCCCCCACGCGGAACAGAGAAACTCCGGTGTAAACCACCAGACATTCCCCGGCAGAATCGACCAGCTGTGATCGGCGTTGATGAAATTGCGAAGTGCCTGCGGCAGCCCGTTCCAGGCCGCGAAATACCAGAACAATAGCTGCACCAGTAACGGCGTATTGCGAAACAGAGAGACCCATGCCGCCACGAGAGCGTTCCCCGTTTTCCCGCCCGCCAGACGGAGAAGCAAAAGCAGAACGGCGAAGATGCTGGCGATGATCATCCCCGCGAGCGTCACCCACAGGGTGGTCAGAAAGCCGGTTAAAATCCACTGCAAGGGCTGTCCGGTCAGTACCCCTTGCCAGTCGAGGGCGGGCATCAGGATGGCTCCTGATGCAGCGGGTTCAGCACCTTTTGCAGGAACTGGCGGGCGCGAGGATGTTCAGGATGACGGAAAAACTGCTCCGGCGGGGCGGTCTCCAGAATCTGTCCACCGTCGATGAACACCACCCGGTCGGCGATTTCGCGGGCAAACTGCATCTCGTGCGTTACCACAATCATCGTAATCCCGCTGTGGGCGAGAGCCTTCATTACCTGCAGAACCTCACCAATCATCTCCGGGTCAAGGGCCGATGTTGGCTCATCGAACAGGATAATTTGCGGCGATGAGGCCAGCGCTCGGGCAATGGCCACGCGCTGCTGCTGCCCGCCGGAAAGCTCGGTCGGGTAGTGGCTGGCTTTCTCCACCATTCCGACTTTCTCCAGCAGCGTCAGGGCACGCTCCTGCGCCTGCGGCGCTTTCCAGCCGTGAACATGCTCGAGCGCCAGACTGATGTTCTGGCTGGCGGTCAGATGGGCGTAAAGGTTAAATTGCTGGAACACAAATCCCACCCGGCTGCGAAGCTGGCGCAGGGCGGGGCCGGTCAGCTTGCGGGTGGGTTTGTCGTCAATCAGGATCTCGCCGCCGTTGAGGGACTCTAGCTGATTGATGAGGCGAATCAGCGTGGACTTTCCGGAACCGGACGGCCCCAGAATCGCCACCACTTCCCCCGGATCAATGCGAAGTGAAATGCCTTTCAGCACCTGATGATCGCCGTAACGTTTGACCACATCGCGGAACTCAACGCTTGCCTGCTCCAGATGTGAAAAATCCGCGGCACGGGCCGCGGAGCGTGAAAAAAGCGCTGAGAGCATATTACTGGGCTTCTATTTTAAAGGCGCGAGGCTGAGGTGAGGCGGTTTGTGGGCCAAACCAGACGTCATAAATTTTGGCGGCGTCGCCGGTTTTCTCAAGATTCACCAGCTCGTCATTCACCACGTTCAACAGCGCGGTTTCGCCTTTCTTCACTCCCACCCCGATCTCCTCTTTACTGAGCAAATCCGGCAGGATTTTAAAATCGGCTTTATCTGGCGCCTGGGCCAGTAAACCGGCCAGAATGGTGCTGTCCTGGGTAATCGCCTGCACGTTACCGTTGCGCAGGGCGGTTAAGGCCAGCGGAATATCGTCGTAAGAGAGCACGCGGGATTGCGGGAAACGCTGGTGCAGCGCCTGCTCGCCGGTGGTGCCTTTCACCGCGCCGATGCGCGCTTTGCTGTAATCATCCAGTTTATCCGCCGATTTTGCCGGAACCAGGAACTGCTGACCGGTCACGAAATAGGGCGTGGAGAAATCAATCACCTGAGCACGCTCCGGAGTGATAGTGATGTCGGCGACGATCAGATCGGCTTTCCCCGACTGCAGCAGCGGAATGCGGTTCGCCGGATTCGTGGCGACCAGTTCCAGCTTCACGCCAAGTTTTTTGGCCAGCGCTTTGGCGAAATCGACGTCATAGCCAACGATATCGTGCGTTTTGGCATCGATGGAGCCGAACGGCGGGTTGGCATCAAACGTGGCGACTTTCACCACGCCAGCGGCTTTGATATCCGCCAGCTGATCGGCCTGCGCCTGGGTCGATAAAAGGCCGCCTGTGGTCAGTAAACCAAGTGCCAGTGCGAGTGTGTGATAGTGCTTTTTATGTGTAGCCATAGTTCCCTCAAGTATCCCGTTGTTTTTGTTTTGTCCGGATACGCTCCCATAAGCGTTATCTATCGCCAAATAAGAAAATGTTCTTTGCTATATGCAAAAAGGTATTAGTGAACAGGGTGTTACGGGTAAGTGACGAGAGGCGATGTATTTGCGAATTCTGAAAATAGTCAGCTGATATTGGTATTTCCGTTAAGTCCAGTTTGGGGGTTAACTGAGTTCAGACGCCATCGAGAGGAGTGGGACCATGCAAAACTGGGTGAATACGTTACGGCGGTTTTTTGTCGCCAAATCAGAGACGGAGAACAGCGCGCAACGTGTTATTGAATCGGTGCTGCCGATCGCCAGTCTGTACGGCGTCGACGTCGCTAACATCGACCCGGAGTGGTTCCATGACAAAACACCACGCTGAGCTGCGCCACACGCGCATGACCTACTGGAACGAGCTGTGCAGCCGATACCTGAACGTATCGGCTTTTTTTTGTTCTTAATCCGTCAACCTGCTAAGGTCTAAGGCAAAAATCACCTCGCCTGAAGACTGAATGAACAGCCAAAAATTGATCCGGCGTGCCCTGGTGGTGTGGATAATCGTCTGCCTGCTGAGCAGCGTCCTGCTGTATGCCGAACAGATCCGCCGCCAGTTCTGGGAGCGCGATCGTGAATTTACCGCGCTCTTTTCCGCCATCAGCGCGGTGCTGACGCAAAACGAATCTGTTTTGCCCCTGCTCAATGGCGATGAAGATCTGACGGCGCTGCGCAAAAAATTCCCCCACATTCTGGCCCTGGAAAAAACAGCGGGCCGTGCGCTGGATGCTGCTCGCGTTGAGCCGCTCCGTGACGACCAGTACTGGCTGTACAATCCGTGGCGGCAGATCCGGGTGCGGATCGATCTGCGTCCGCTGCTCGCCGCCACGCACCGTTTTTCCCATCTCACTATCAGCCTGTCAGCAGCCGATGCGCATCCCTCATCGACGGCGTTCTGGCACTGGCAGCGGGCATTCCCTCAGCATACGCAGCCCTTTACCCTGACGGCGGATGCTGAACCGCACTGGCTGCAAATCTCCTGGGCGCTATTCCCGCTGCTGTTTGTCGGCTGGGCGGCCATCGTTGCAGCAGGGAGCGGTGTGCTCTGGCAACGCTTGCAGCGGCAAAACGCCGAGCAGCGAGCCTGGTATTATCAGCACGCGCGGCTGAATACGCTCGGCGAGATCACCGCCGGCATTGTGCATGAAATCAATCAGCCGCTGACGGCGGCGCAGACCTGGATTCAGGGGGCGCAGCGACAGCTGGCGCAGGAGAATCCGCAGGCGGTGGGCCATGCGCTCGGCGCGGCGCTGATTCAGACTCAGCGCATCGGCGAACTGCTGGCGCGCTTTCGTGAACACGTGGTGCAGGAAAAAGTCACGCTCAGCGAGATAGATTTAGCCCAATGCTGGCAGCATGTAGTGAATTTGCTTGAGCATGAGCGCAAATCGGAGCACATCACCGTCAGCCACGCTTTCACGGCCGACGCCGCCACCGTGCTGGCCGACAGGCTTTGGCTGGAGCAGGTGTTACACAACCTGCTCAGCAATGCCATACAAGCCCAGCAGGAGAATGCGCGCGGCTGGGTACACATCACCAGCCAGCGTAAAAACAGGGTCATCGAAATTATCATGACCGACGGCGGGGCGGGGTTCAGCCCGGAGGCGCTGGAGAAGGCGTTTATGCCGTTCTACAGCGGCAGAGAAAAGGGGATTGGTCTCGGGATGACGCTCACGGAATCGCTAATGATGCGCATGAATGGCACGATCGCGCTCGCTAACACGCCGGAGGGCGGGGCGCAGATCGTGTTGCAACTGGAACCGGGTAACGGAGCCGCACATGGGTAATGTGGTCTATTTGATTGATGACGACGCCGCCATCAGAGAGTCAATGGCCTTTCTTCTCTCGGGCATGCACTGGGAGGTGAAAACCTTTGCCAGCATCGAGGCGTTTACCGAAAGGTATAGCAACGACCGGGCGCTCGCGGGCTGTCTGCTGCTGGATATGCGCATGCCGGGCAAAGGTGGGCTGACCTGGTTGGAAGAGGGGGCGTGGCCGTGGCCGCTGCTGCCGGTGATCGTCATGACCGGGCACGGCACCGTTGATGCCTGCCGTCGGGCGTTTCATCAAAGGGTTTTCGAGTTTTTCACCAAGCCGCTGGATGCCGATAAGCTTATCGAAACCCTCGCTCGCGCATTTGAGGAGAGCCAGCGCCGCACGACCCACTGGCAGGAGGTGAGGCGGGTGAAAGCGCTGTTTGAACAATTGACGGCGCGGGAGCACGAAGTGCTTTGCGAACTGATGGAGGGGCGCAGCAATAAAGAGGTGGCGGCGCGCCTGAATTTATCACCCAGAACCGTTGAAGCGCACCGCGCGGCCCTGTTTGCCAAGCTCGGCGTGAGCAGTCTGGTGCAGGCCATCCGCGAATACGACAAATTGCAATCCGTATAACTACCAGGCGGGCTGCGTAATCAACCGAATACCGCTTAACCGATCATCCCGATAGCATCGTGTTGTCTCCCACATTCGAGGAATTGCGATGAAAACGTTAATGACGGTAGCCGCGCTGGTGGCAGGAATGATGTCGGTATCCGCGCAGGCAGAAACCCTGACGCAGAAAAATATCTCTCTCACTCAGGCAAATGCCCTGGCGAGCGCGGCGATTCAGGCCTGTAGCGCCAAAAATTACCAGGTCAGCGTGACGGTAGTGGATCGTGCAGGCGTGGTGAAAGCCGTGCAGCGCACCGATAACGCCGGTCCGCATACGGTAAAAGCCAGTGAGATGAAGGCGTTTACCGCGCTCAGCACCAAAAATGCCTCCGGCAAGGTGATGGAAGCCGCACAAAGCAACGCGGGCGCGCAGAATATGCGTGACGTTCCAGGCTTCTTGCTGCTGGCAGGTGGTTTGCCGGTGAAAGAGGGCGACGAGGTGATTGGTGCAATCGGTATCGGCGGTGCGCCGGGTGGTCAGTTAGATGAAGCCTGTGCACAGCAGGCGCTGGACAGTGTGAAAAAGTAACAAACGCTCTACGGTGTAGACGTTAAAAAAGCCGGGTAGGGCGAAGCCGCCACCCGGCCTTGACTGTCAGATCTTGCAGGCATCGCCGCAATCATCGTCGGCAACAACCGCCTGCGCTTTCTTGTCTGCATCTTCCAGACGTTCCGCGTTGCGCTCTTGCGCCTCTTCCAGACCGTTAAACACCAGATTATCGAGATCAATTTCCATTATTTACCTGCTGAGTTCAGTTTTGCTGTTGGCAGAGTATAGGATAAAAAAGTCGGTGAAAGTACCTCACCGCACGTAACGCCAATCCCTGCCATACTCTTTCTCTGACGGCTGAGAGGAGGGGAAATGATCACACTGTGCAAAACCTGCGGGACATCCTATGACACCACCACGGGCGCCGTGGAGCGCTGCGCGATTTGTGAAGACGAGCGCCAGTATGTTCCCGTTGGCGGGCAACAGTGGGTGGATTTTGACACCGTTGTCGCCAGCCACACCAACAAATGGCAGCAGCTTGAGCCAGGCCTGCTAAGCCTTAAAACCGTACCCAAATTTGCCATCAACCAGCGTGCGATCCTGCTGACTACACCGCACGGCAATATCCTGTGGGATTGCATCGCCACGCTGGACCCTGCCACCCGCACGCTGATTGACGCGTTGGGCGGGCTGCACGCCATTGCAATCTCCCATCCCCATTACTACACCACCATGCAGGACTGGGCGGTGGCGTTTGACGCGCCGGTTTATCTCCATGCCAGCGACCGGGAATGGGTGATGCGCGACAGCCCGGCGCTGCGCTTCTGGGAGGGGGAAACTCAGGATCTGCTACCCGGCGTGCGGCTGCTGCGTCTGGGCGGCCATTTTGCGGGCGGAACGGTGTTGCACTGGGATAACGGTAGCGGCGTCCTGCTTGCCGGGGATATTTTGCAGGTGACGCCCGGCGCGGATCGGGTGTCGTTTATGTGGAGCTACCCGAATATGCTTCCTCTGCCGGGGGCGGCGGTCAGTGCGATAACCGATCGACTGCGGGAGGTCCCGTTCCAGCGGCTGTACGGCGCCTTTGAAGGACAAAACATCACCGAAAACGCACACGACATCGTCATGCAATCAGGGCAGAAATATATTTCTTGTATGAAGTAAAGCGCGGTGGGTAAACTTCACAAGCGTGATCGCGATCATGCCTAAACTAAAACAGATAAAAGAGACATTGCTATGCAACATATCATTGAAGGTTTTCTCAGCTTTCAAAAAGAGATTTTCCCGCAACGTAAAGAACTCTTCCGCAGTTTAGCGTCCAGCCAGAATCCCAAAGCGCTTTTTATCTCCTGCTCAGACAGCCGTCTGGTCCCCGAACTGGTGACGCAGCAGGAACCTGGACAGCTCTTTGTCATTCGAAATGCTGGCAACATTGTGCCGCCGTTTGGCCCTGAGCCAGGCGGTGTCTCTGCGACGATTGAGTATGCGGTGGTGGCGCTGGGCGTGACCGATATTGTGATTTGCGGCCACTCCAACTGCGGTGCGATGAAGGCGATTGCCGACAATGCGAATCTGGACCCGATGCCTGCGGTGTCCCACTGGCTGCGCTATTCCGATGCGGCCAAAGCCGTGGTGGAAAAGAAAACCTGGGCCACCCCGACTGATAAAGTGAATGGCATGGTGCAGGAGAACGTGTTTGCCCAGCTGAGCAACATCAAAACCCATCCATCGGTGGCGGTGGGGCTGCGCAATAACGCCATCCGCCTGCACGGCTGGGTGTATGACATCGAAAGCGGCGAGATCCTCGCGCTGGATAAAGAGAGCAAAACCTTTATCTCCCTGTCTGACAACCCTCAGGTCTACTTCGAATAACGCTTTCAGGGCGGGACAGACCCGCCCTGCATCGCCGGTTAGCCCGGCAACACTTCCAGTTTTACACCCGCCTTACGTGCCGTCACTGGCAGCAAATCGACCGCCGCCACATATCCGTCCGGGTCGAGACAGCGGTTATAGCCTTTAGCTTGCGCCAGAATCTCGTCATCCCAGTAGATGCGTTTACGCTGATCGCCCTGAGTGGTCAGAATGCACTCCACGTCACCTCCGATGGCGCAATATTGACGCCAGCTGTTGGCCGGAACGGAAATCACCGAGCGCTCCGGCGCGATCACGCTGACCTCTTCGCCCGCCTGATTCCACGTCACCTTCAGCGACCCTTTGAACACCATAATCACCTGCACGTCCGGGCAGAGATGACGCCCGACCACATGCTCAGCGGCGAGGCGCAGCCATTCGACGGAAAACCCGTGCGGATTCACAATCGCCGGTGCCGAGTGGCGGTCCTGCGACATACCAAAACCAATCACCGGCGCGATCTCCCCGCCGTGGCCCGGCAGAACTGAATCCAGCAGGCCGTCCGCTGACCAGCCGCGATCGTCGCCAGTGACGGCACGCTGACGCATCTGTTCGACAGAATAGTGGCGCAGGGCGGCGATCTCTTCCGGCGGCAGCGGCGTTAACAGCTGTGAGGCATCCGGCAGCGTATCGCCCGCGTTCACGTCGATCAGCATATTGTCTTTGCTCAAATACAGCCCGTATTCGCTGGCCGCCGCCAGAATGGACGGATGCCAGATGATCCCCCCGGTGTTATTCCCGCCAAGCACCGTGTAGACCATGCCGCAGGTCTCTTGCGGGCTAACGTTGGTAAAGCCACGGAAAATCCACGTCGGAATCGACAGAATGGCCGGCGCGCTGAACTCGGCCTCGTTTTCGCCGTTCGCCCCCAGCGAAAACGCCAGGTGCCTTCATGAATCAAAAACACCTCAGCGGTGAAGTGCAGATGCAGGTTATTGGTCACCCCTTTCGGCATCGCCGCTGCGCCAATATTAAAGCCGTGCGGTTCCGGAATATTGACCACCTGCGCCGATGACTGGGTGACACCCGGCCCGATAAAGGAGTAGTTCTGCTTCAGGTGCGAGCCGGGCAGTTTGCAGTCGATAAACGCCAGATTGCAGGACACCATCTCATCGGGCGTGATGACGCGGCTTTTGGCCTGCGCCGGGGTGATATGTTGTGCTTTCATAATGTTTCTCCTGTTAGTAACCGGATGCGCCCGTGGTGGGAGCGGAGGCTCCGCGCGCCAGGGCGATAGCTTCCCGCGCGGCGCGGCCAAGCTGCATCACGTCGTTGGCGGGGGTGACAAACTGAAAACCCTGGTCGATACGCAGGCGTGCGGCGTCGCCGGAGGTGCAAAAAATCCCGGCCAGTTTTTGCTGCTGGCGACAGCGGCTGACCACCCGTTCGACGGCTGCGAGCATCTCAGGGTGCTGGGATTCCGCGCTGGCGCTGCCGGTGAGGGTTAACGACAGATCGTTCGGGCCGATAAACACGCCGTCCAGCCCGTCGGTTGCCAGAATGGCGTCGAGATTCGCCAGCCCTTCGCGGGTTTCAATCATCGCCAGCGTCAGGATCTCCTGGCAGGCGTGCTGCGGATAATCCGATCCGCCGTACAGCAGCCCGCGCGCCGGGCCAAACGAACGCACGCCAAACGGCGGATAGCGGCAGGCGGCGACGAACCGCGCGGCCTGTTCGGCGGTGGAAATCATCGGGCAGATAATGCCGTAGGCCCCGGCGTCGAGCATGCGCATGATTTGCGCCGGATCGTTATGCTGGACGCGTACCAGCGGCACCGCGGGCGTGGCCGACAGGGCCTGAAGCATCGTCAGGGCGCTGGCGAAATCGATCATTCCGTGCTGCAAATCGACCGTCACCGCGTCGTAGCCCTGATGACCGACGATCTCCGCGCTGTAGCTGGAAGGGATCGCCAGCCAGCCGTTGATGATGGGGGACTGTTCCTGAATCAATTGTTTGAGTTTATTGCGTCGCATGAAGGGACTCCTGAATCCACTGGCGCAGCGGCGGGACGACCTCATCGGGCGCTTCGAGCACCACGAAATGTCCGGCTGTTGGAACCGTGATGTGCCGGGCGCGGGGCGCACTTGCCGAGACCAGTTGGTGATGGTGGGGCGTGCAGATGAGATCGTGCGCGCCGTTAATGATAAGAATGGGGCAGGAGAGCGCGCTCAGCGCCCGGCGGTTATCCCGCCGGGAGAGGGCGATCTCCGTCTGGCTGGCAAAGGTGTCGTGGCCGCTCTCCTGCGCCATCTGGCAGACAAGCGCGTGGAGTGGCGCGTCAGAGCGCCGCCCGGGGGCGACATACTTTTCCCACAGGGTGGCAGACAGCCAGTTCGCCAGCCCTTGCTCACGCGCAGCGCGAACGGCCTCGCGTCGGAGGGCGGCATTTTCCGGCGCATCGGCAAGGGGATTCACCGACAGGAGCGCAAGCCCGGCCAGCCGCTCCGGGGCATCGGCCGCTATTTGTAGCGCCACGATAGCCCCAAGGGAAAACCCGGCCAGCAGAAAGCGCGGCGGCAGGTTTTGCAGCAGGCGCTGCGCGGCCTGCGGTGCGGAATCCGCCCCGGTAAGGCTCACGCACATCACGGAAGAGAGCGCCAGGCGCTCTATCAGCGGCTGCCACAGACACGCTGTGCAGAGCGTTCCGCCGATCAACACCAGCGGGAGCGCGGTGTTATCACACGCTGTTTTGTCCATTTGGCCTCTCATGTGGCAGTCCAGCCGCCGTCGACCAGCAGCGCAGTGCCGGTGATCATCGCCGCCGCATCGGAGGCCAAAAACACCACCGGTCCCATCACATCCTCGACGCGTCCGAGACGCCGCAGCTTGATGTTCTCCAGCACATAGCGGCGAAAATCCGGGTCGTCGAGGGACTGGCGCGACAGCTCGGTTTCGATAAAGGTCGGGCACAGGGTATTGACCCGGATACCCGCACCGCCCAGCTCCAGTGCCATGGTTTTGCTTAACCCCTCAAGTGCAAATTTTGACGCGCAGTAGACGCTGCGATTCGGGCCGCCGACATGGCCCATCTGCGAGGAGATATGGATGATGGAACCCGGAATGTTGCGCTCGCGCATCCGCTGCGCCACCCGCTGGCTGAGGAAAAAAGTGGCGCGCAGGTTCAGGGTCATCACCGCGTCAAAATGGGTTTCGCTGACGGCGAGGAAAGGCTCGTGACGAGCCAGCCCGGCGCTGTTGACCAGAATGTCGAAGGCGGGCAACTCTGCGAGCGCCGCATCGACGCGCGAGATATCGGTGATATCCAGCGCCAGCGAATGCAACGTCAGCCCGCCTTCAGCCGCAAGCGCGGCGGCGTGTTCCAGCGTGTGTTGATCGCGGGCGGCAATCCACACCTCTGCACCCGCCTGGGCGAGCGCCACGGCGCAGGCGAAGCCCAGCCCCCTGGAGCCGCCCGTGACCAGCGCCCGTTTTCCCGTAAGATGAAAAGAGGGAGTCTGGGGAAGGGTCATGATTACACCTTTTCCCGAACCGGCGCAGGCGTGGCGTAAGGCACGTCCGTATTCCCGTAACGGCGAACGCGAATGTTGGCCTGCTCCGCGTGCCCGGCAAAGCCTTCCAGCAGCGACAGACGCGAGCAGTAGCTGCCGATTTCGGCGGTGGCTTCGTCACTGAGGACTTTCTGCCAGGTGCAGGTTTTCATGAACTTGCCGACCCACAAGCCGCCTGTGTAGCGCGCCGCCTTTTGCGTCGGCAGGGTGTGGTTGGTGCCGATGACCTTGTCGCCATAGGCCACGTTGGTGCGCGGGCCGAGGAACAGAGCACCGAAGTTGGTGAGATTATTGAGGAACCAGTCGTCGCGATCCGTCATCACCTGCACGTGCTCGGAGGCGATACGATCCGCTTCGGCCAGCATATCGTCGTAGCTGTCGCAGACGATGATTTCACCGTAATCCTGCCAGGACTGACGGGCAACGTCGGCGGTCGGGAGTTTTGCCAGCAGGCGTTCGATCTCCGTCAGCGTCTCTTTTGCCAGCGTCAGCGAGTTAGTCAGCAGAATTGCCGGTGTCGTAACGCCGTGCTCTGCCTGGCCCAGCAGGTCGGTGGCGCACATTTCCGCATCGACGGTGTCGTCGGCGATCACCAGAGTTTCCGTCGGACCGGCGAACAGATCGATCCCTACGCGGCCAAACAGCTGGCGCTTGGCTTCGGCGACGAAGGCGTTGCCCGGTCCTACCAGCATATCAACCGGTGCGAGGGTGTCGGTGCCGAGCGCCATCGCGCCAATCGCCTGAATGCCGCCGAGGGCGAAGATCTCCGTTGCACCCGCCATTTTCTGCGCCGCGACAATCGCTGGCGCCGGTTCACCGCCAAACGGCGGGGCACAGCTGATAATGCGCGAGCAGCCCGCGACGTTGGCGGTGATAATCGACATATGCGCCGATGCCAGCAGCGGATATTTACCGCCCGGGACATAACAGCCGACGGCGTTAATCGGAATATTTTTATGGCCGAGAATAACGCCGGGGCGCGTTTCGATCTCCAGATCGCGCAGACACTCTTTTTGTGCGCGGGCAAAATTAAACACCTGCTGCTGGGCGAATTCGATATCGTGAATATCCTGGCGGCTGAGTTTTTTCATGCAGCTGTTAATTTCGGCGTCCGTCAGGCGATAATCCCGACGGTCGTAGTTATCAAATTTTATCGATAATTCACGGATTGCTTTATTCCCGCGTTTTTCAATATCCGCCAGAATCAGCTCAACGGTTTCACGTATTTGTCGCTGCGCTTCTTGACGTTCCTGCACCGGTTTACTGGATTTAAGTTGATAAGCCACAATGTTCTCCTTTAATACTCGAAATGACAGATGCCCTCCCGGCGAACCGGGATAGTTATTACATAATGAGCGGGAATTATTCTCGCGCGGAGGCGAGGGAACGGTTGGTGGATAATTCCACCGGCTGACGGGTTTTGCGGGAATAGACCCAGCGCACCGAAAGCGGGGTGGCGATGGCCGCAATAATCGAAAGCCCGGCAATAAACAGATACCCGGACGAGAGATTAATGTGCTGCATCATGACGCCCATGATTACCGGCCCGGCAAACATGCCGCAGGAGTAAATAGTCTGGAATAACCCCATGCGGGTGGACTGCTCATCGGAAGTCGTGTTGACCACGCTCAGGGACATAAACGCCGCGAACGCCATGCCGAACGAGAAACCGGCCAGCGCCTGAAGAAGATAAATCAGGTACAGATTGCTGGTAAACGGAATGCCAAACGACGAAATCACCTGGAGTAAAATCCCCAGCACCGCGGTTTTGACCAGCCCCAGTCGCTGATAAAACACCGAGCTGCACAGGGCAATCGCCAGGGCGTAGAAGACCAGATGGATGTTACTCAGCAGCGTCAGGATTCCGGCGCGGGCGCCGAGCTGTTCAGCGTAAATGGGGGTAAGGGTGTCGCGGGTGGCAAAAGGAACCAGAATCACGATGGTTGCCAGAATACCGATCAGCCAGACGGAGCGGTCAGCGAGCTGAAGTTTTGCCCCGGCGATACAGGCTTTCAGTGACGGCGCCTGCACCGGATCGTGGACGTCGCGTATGCGGGTGGTCAGGAACAGGGCGAGGAGAGCAGACACACAGGAGACGAAAAATGCGATGTTGTTCGCAAAATAGTGAATCAGCACGCCGCCGATGCAGTTGCCGAGAAACACGCCGATGGGGCCAGCCAGCGCCAGCAGGGCGACAGCCGCCGGGGCTTCTTTGCGATCAAAGTAGCGAATAAACAGAATGTTATACAGCACCCAGGTGGCGGCGGTTACGCCATCGGCGGCTTTCGCCAGATACAGGGTAATGGCGTTCGGCTCAAGCCAGGCAATCGGCCAGGCGATGACTGGCAGTACCAGCGCTATCTGGATAAAGATTTTGCGGCTCTTCACCACGTCAGAGATGATCCCCAGCGGGAAACGAATCATCAGCGTCGCCAGACCGCTGGCACCCATGATGATGCCCATTACCTGCGGTTCGATGCCCTGATTGATCATCATGGGCGCCAGAAACGCATCGATGCTGTGAATACAGATATAAAACAATACGCTAATGATAAAAAACAGCCGGGCTTCCGGTCGGCGCAACAGTGCTCGAAACATGGTTGTGAACCTCTTAAAAATTAATGGGTTATAACCAATCAAGTACAACGTTTACCGGCTCAGTCCCTCTGATGACATCCCAATTTGCCCGGTACAATTGACGGCATGCATACGTATTCAAAAATTGAAGTTACGAAAAGGTTTCAATTTTGTAAAGGTTCAATATCACCATTGTGAAAAAAATAATTTAGCCTGTTGCATACGCATGCAAAAGTGGTGTAAGACTAAAAAGCACTCACTTCCTGAGGCGCTTTTAACGGGGTGGTTATCGAAGATGGTATGTTATCTCTTTGAAACACATGGCCTGAATGTGGAAGTGACAGGATAAGGAACCCAGGGTAATGAAGCGTAAGACGTTTGCGGCGGTGACCAGCCAGCAGGTGGCACAGCTGGCAGGGGTGTCGCAGTCAGCGGTATCCCGCACCTTTACGCCGGGGGCGAGCATTTCGCCCGCCACGCGTGAAAAAGTGCTCAAGGCGGCGCGTGAGTTGGGCTATCGCCCGAATGCGATTGCCCGTTCGCTCAACACGGCCCGGTCGCGCATTATCGGCGTGGTGATCTCCTATTTTGACAACCAGTTTTATCCGCAGGTGCTGGAAGCGCTGGCGCAGAAGCTGGATACGCTTAACTACCACCTGCTGCTGTTTGTCGGCGACAGGGACGGCAACGTCGATCGCATTTTCGACCAGATTATGCAGTATCGCGTCGACGGGATTGTGCTGGCGTCGGTGACGCTGTCGCTGGATCTCTCTCAGGAGTGTCTTGCCGCCGGAATTCCGGTGGTGCTGTTCAATCGCAGCGAAGAGAGCGGAATGGCGTCGAGCGTCAACAGCAACAACGAAGCCGCCGCACGGCAGATTGCTGAATTCTTGCTCGCCGGAGAGCACAAGCGCTTCGCCTACGTGGGCGGCGTCGCAGATTCATCGGTGAATATCGCCCGCCAGCGGGGGTACCTCGACACGCTCGCGGAACACGGCGTCACTGACGTAGAGGTGGTGAATGGTAACTATGACGCGCAGCAAACCACCCGCGCGGCGTATTCGCTTTTCACTAAGACGCCTGCGCCAGACGCCATTTTTGTCGCCAACGATCATATGGCGGTGATGGTGATGGACGTGGCGCGCTACGAATTTGGCCTGCGGGTGCCGGAGGATGTGTCGATTATCGGCTACGACGACATCGGACCGTCCGGCTGGCCGTCCTACGCCTTAACCTCGGCCTCGCAGCCGGTGGAGGCGATGGTGACAGCGACGGTGGAATTACTGATGAAGCAGATCGACAGCGGCAACATCGAGCCTGAACAAATTACGCTGCCCGGTATGCTGGTGGTTCGCCATTCGGCGCGTCGCCCGCGCACGGGAGTCATCGAAAAAGACGGTTTATCTCTGTTCCAGCCTCAGGAGGTCAAATGAGCAGATTGCCGGGCTTCAGCCCCCAGTTCGACTCTATTCAGCAATTTATTCTGACGCTGACCCACGTGGTCTGGGAGCAGAAGGATATCGGTCAGTTGGCGGATTTCTACGCCACGCCGGTGGTGTTTATTACGCCGGAAAAACAGCTTAACGAACTGTCGCAATTTATGCGCCTGACCCTGGAGGCGATGCACAGCTTCCCGCAACGCTCCGTGCTGACGGAAGATATCCTGTGCAGCCACACGCCGGGCGAGGAGTATTACGCGGCGCAGCGCACGGTGGCGTCGATTCGCCATCAGGGGGAGGGATTTTTCGGTGCGCCGACCGGGAAAAATGTGTGGGTGCGCACCTGGGCAGACCGCATCTGCGCCCACGGCGCGGTGCGCCAGGAGTGGCTGCTCCAGGACCGGGCGGCGATTGTCTCTCAGCTGGGGCTGGATATTCGTGAGTTCGCCCGCAGCCTTTCTGCTACGCAGCAGCAGCTTGGCATTGAGCCGGAATCGGCCGAAACCCTCGACGCACGCTGGGCGGGTGGCCCGGAAGGCGATGATATCGACGGGCCGCTGGCGGGTGTGGTCGAGCGCTATCTGACTATGTGGGCGGGGGCAATGGCGGCACGGTGCCGGGGTTGTACCATCCTGCCGCGACGCTCTACGGGCCAGGGCACTGCATGGCCACGGGCGAGCAGGAGATCGGCGCCTGGCTGTCGGGCTATCGCGCGTCGTTTGCGGACAGTGAAACCCAATTGCACCACCTGATTGTGCGCAAAGATCCGAACGAGCCGGTGCGCATATCCCTGCGCTGGTCTCTGCTGACCTGGCACGATGGCTACGGCAAATTTGGCGCGCCGACCCGTAAACCCATTTCAATTACCGGTATTACCCAGCTCGAATTACGTGACGGTTTAATTATTCGCGAATATTTGGGTATCGATGAATTAGCGATCTGGTCGCAGATTGTGAAATAAATCAGATTGTGAAATAAAAAGGGAGGTTCGCCTCCCGCTATTCTTCTTTTATTAACGCTGTATAACATCGCCGTATTAGGTTCTGCGGTTAATTTCTCCATCCATTCCGGGTGAGGGATCCTTTTGTCTGAAAAGAAATGCAGGAGGTCATATGTCTTCAACTGAAGCAACCAATAAAGCTCCAGCAGTACCCGAGAAAAATAATAGCAAACCCGCGCGAGACGAGCCGGTATTACAGGTCGAGCGTCGTGACTTTATTGATCTCGTTCCGGAAAAACGCCCGCGCGCCCAATCATTACGAGGCTTCGATGATTGTTATACGGATATTGTCGATTATATTGTCCGCTGTACCCATAAAATATGGGATGAGCGTGATGTCGGATTAATTTACACCCATTACACCCACAACTGCGTGTTATATAACGCGCTGGGAACCCTCTATAACCGCGAGCAGGTCGTGCAGGATACGCTCCAGCGCTTAATTGCGTTCCCGGAGCGTCGCGGCATGGCGACCCAGGTTATCTGGAACGGCAATGACGTGGACGGTTTCTATACCTCGCATCTGGTGACCGGCAGCGGGCGTCACACCCAGTACAGCCATCTGGGCAAACCGACCAATCGCACCTTTGTGAACCGTACCGTCGCCGACTGTATGATCCACGAAAACAAAATTTACCGTGAGTGGGTGGTGAGCGACAACATGTCGCTGATGAAGCAGCTTGGGCTGAACACCGATGAAATCGCCTTTAACATGGCGAAAGAGCAGTTCGATAAAGGTTTTCGTGTCACCGATATTGGCGAGAACGGCCGGATGCTCGGCCAGTATCCGCCGGATGTGGCCTGTGACGTCTCTATCGCCCACACGGACACCGAAGAGCAGCTTCTGCGCTGGATGCATGAAATCTATAACCGCCGGATGCTGGGCAAAATCAAAGAGGTGTACGCCCCAACCGTGCAGTGGCACGGCCCGTTAATGAAAGAGCTGTACGGCACGGCGGCGGTGACGCACCAGACGCTGGCGCTGATCGGCATGATCCCTGATGGCGCATGGCTGCCGCAGCATATCTGCTCGAATCCATGCGATGAGGGCGGGGTGAAAGTGGCGGTGCGCTGGATTATCGAAGGCCACCACCTGGGCTACGGCGCGCTGGGCAAACCGACGGGCGAGCGTCTGTTCGTGATGGGCATGTCCCACTACCACATCGTCAACGGCAAAATCGTTGATGAATGGGTGGTGTACGACCACCTGGCGCTGCTGGCGCAAATAAAACTCGGCCAGATGGAGGAGGCGTAATGTCAGCACAAGCGATTACGGAACAGGTGCGCTGGATCAAGCAGCCGCAGGGGCAGGATGCGCAGGCCGACCGATCATTAACGGATAAAGTCAGCGCCATCATCGAGCGCGTGAAAACGGAAGGCGATGCGGCGCTGAGGGCATTTTCGCAGCAGTTCGACAACGTGGTGCCAGAGCAGTTTGAAGTGACGGCGCAGGAGATTGAAAACGCGCTGAACGATCTGGATCCGCAGACGCGGCACGACAGCGAGTTCGCCATTGCGCAGGTCCGCCGTTTTGCCCAAGCGCAGCTCGCGACCATGCAGCCGCTGGAGGTGGAAACCCTGCCGGGCGTGCATCTCGGACATCGCATTATTCCCGTGCAGACCGTCGGCTGCTACGTACCGGGGGGCGCTATCCGATCCTTTCGGCGCCAGTGATGTCGATTGTTCCGGCAACGGTCGCGGGCTGCGAGCAGATTATTGCCTGTCTGCCGCCCGCCGCTCATCCGGCGATGATTGCCGTCTGCCATCTGGCGGGTGCACATCGGATCTTCAAAATCGGCGGGGCGCAGGCGATTGCGGCGATGGCCTGGGGAACCGACAGCAT
Organism: Lelliottia sp. WB101; assembly: GCF_003051885.1. Lineage (NCBI taxonomy): Bacteria > Pseudomonadati > Pseudomonadota > Gammaproteobacteria > Enterobacterales > Enterobacteriaceae > Lelliottia > Lelliottia sp. WB101. Next base: position 3,510,531 of record NZ_CP028520.1, on the reverse strand, counting down.
TCCGGCGGTGGATAAAATCGTCGGGCCGGGCAACGCCTTTGTGAATGAAGCCAAGCGTCAGGTGTTTGGCAAAGTGGGGATTGATGCCCTGGCCGGGCCAAGCGAAATCTTCACCGTCGCCGATGACAGCGCCGATCCGCGTATTCTGGCGGCGGATCTGCTGGCGCAGGCCGAGCATGACGTCCATACCCGCGTCGGGCTGGCGACCACCAGTCGCGCCATTGCCGAAGGTACGCTGATAGAGATCGAACGTCAGCTGACCACGCTGCCGACGGCGGCTACGGCGGGTGAAGCCTGGCGTCGTCAGGGCGAAATCGTGCTGTGTGACACCGAGGAGCAGCTGATCGCGTTTGCCGATTTTATGGCGACGGAGCATCTGCAGGTGCACACCCGCGATCCGCACGGCACGGCGGCGAAGATCCGCAACTACGGTTCGCTGTTTATCGGCCAGAACGCCAGCGTGGTGTTTTCGGACAAATGCTGTGGGACCAACCACACCTTGCCGACGATGGCGGCGGCGCGCTACACCGGCGGGCTGTGGGTGGGTGCCTATGTGAAAATCTGTACCCATCAGTGGATTGATGACAAAGGCATTGCGGCGATTGCGGAGCCGGCTATACGCCAGAGCCGCACGGAAGGGATGCAGGGGCACCGGCGCGCGGCGGAGATTCGTCTGCGGCCTGAGGCGATTGACGCAATCACCTCGGGCACGCGTGATTAAATCAGCAGCCTGGCCTGGCCCTCCGCCAGGCCTTACTCCTCACTGAATGGCAGGCGACGACGCGCGCGCGACGCGCGTTGGGTGATCGCTTTCGCCATCGACTCGCCAATCTCCGCACACACGGTCAGCCCCTGCACAAAGGGCTGATCGTGCATTAGATACGGCAGGGCACCAAAGGCGATGCGCCCGCGCACGCTGTCGGGTGCCAGCAGGGTATAATCCTCACCGACGTCCGGGATCTCATCGCCGTTTTCCTGTAACTGCTGGCGCAGCGTCGGGAACGGCAGATCTTTGGTCTTCAGCGGTTTTTGTCCGCGGGCATCAATAAAGAGATCGAATTCATAACGCTCTCCTTTCGCCTTAATGATCGTCATGTCATCCTGCACATCCCTTTTATAATCCGCGCCGAGCGCCAGCACGCTGATAATGCCGGCCTCGCGCAGCGCCAGCAGCCGACGAATAGACTGGGAGGGAATGGCCGCATAGTTGTCGATAAAAATGCGCGACAGCCCGGCGTCAAAACGCTTGCGGTCTTTATCCGTCAGATGCGGGACGATCTCCTGCACCACTTCATGCATCCGCAGAATGGTGTAGCGCCAGGGCACCGTGCGTTTATCACGTTTGTTGCGCTCGACCTCATCGAGATTGGATTGCGCCCAACTGAAGGGATCGTGTTTGTGGCGCTCGGCAAAATAGGCGTCGTGGAAGGTATCGGCGCTCAGCGCTTCAAGGCCAATAGCGTGGCTCCACTGCGGATCGGCCAGCTCAAGTTCCTGCGTCATCAGGGTGAACACGCGATCGAGCAGCCCCTCAGATCCTGCGGCGAGCGCTTTTTCGATGGCCTGTTCCGTGACGAGGGTGAGCGGCTCGTAGGGGAGAGGACAGTAAAAATCGGCTTCTGGCAGAATGCCCGAGCGCGACATCAGCACGATGTCGAGCGCATCGCTCCCTTCGTCGAGCCTGAATTCCACGGGCTGATTTTCCGGCTCGATAAATTTACCGTGCTGAATGGCGACCGCCATCGCCGCATCTAACCCGCTGAGGGAGGTGCCCATAATGCCAACGCGACAGGCGCGAATAGTGGCTTCCATCAATCCCGACCAGGGGCTGGGGAAGAAAGAGCGCGTTGATTGCTCTTCGTCCGGCCAGACGTGACCGGTGGCGATCACCGCCAGATCGTACGTCGCAGATTCTGCCCGGTTCTCCGCCCAGACGTTGACGCCCTGAGGCGTCACCTCCAGGTCCTTAACCTGGCAGGACTCCTGTACCTTGACGGTAAAACCTCGCTGTTTCGCCTGTGCGATCAGCTGTAAAAACTGGTCGCGATAATACTCGCCCAACAAAATGCGTGGCAGGAACTGGCGGTCATGAAGGGAGGATTTCTGCACACCGTAGCGTGCCAGGTGTTCGCTGCTCTGGGTAAGCAGCCAGTCGAGATAGGTCGAAAAGAGCGGGGGGATTTCGATGCTGGCGATGTTAGCGAGCATCATCCGCGAGTTGTCTTCATCGCTGTAAGGCATGCCAACACCGGCCTCGTCGCCCTGCTCATAAATATCCACGGCCAGTGGCGTCTGATTTTTCAGCAGAGAGAAAAGGGTATAAATGCCAGTGGGGCCGGCACCGATAATCGCAATCTGTTTCATCCATTCTCACCCGTTATTATTGTTTGATTCCTGGAGGGCAACCGGGCACCGACTTCGCCGGGCGTTAACGCCTTTTGCCCGTCTGCCCTCGTCCATTTCTGAGTCATCACCGCTTTTAGTGCCGGATTTCCCGTACATCAAACAGTATATACGCTGTCACTATTTCTATAGCAGAAGCGGGAGCGTCATCAGAAAGCGGTTATCCGTCAGGATCTCGCCAGTGGAATACATTACGTCAGGGGATGAAACAGGATTCGCGCAAAGAAGCAGAGGGTTAAGCGGTGAAAATGTAAAACGGGAAACTTGGTCGAGAGAGAGCCGCAATGCCTGTTATTAACGGGCTAATCAGGGATATTCTGGAATGTTGAAAAGGGAGGTAAAGCTGAAGAGGTGTAACCTGAAATGGTGCGTCCGAGTGGACTCGAACCACCGACCCCCACCATGTCAAGGTGGTGCTCTAACCAACTGAGCTACGGACGCACTGTACAGATTTTTTTGATGGTGCGTCCGAGTGGACTCGAACCACCGACCCCCACCATGTCAAGGTGGTGCTCTAACCAACTGAGCTACGGACGCATCATGTTGTCTGTGACAACGGGGTCGAATATTAGCGACAGTGACGGGATGAGGCAAGAGGGAAAATGCAATTTTCTTCCGTATTTCACGTGATTGCTTCATTCCCGCGCAAAATGAAGAGAAAGTAGCCGCCCGTAGACGGCTAGCGGGTAATTAACGCGCAGCGCGTTGCAAAATCACATTCGATGGCTGACGTTGCAGGAAGCGCATACGCAGCATCATCAGGATAGCGGCGGAGGTTAATCCGATGATAAAGCCCATCCAGAAACCGGCCGGACCCATTCTGTCGACCACCAGATCCGTCAGTGCCAGCACGTAACCGCTTGGCAGCCCGAGCACCCAGTAGGCGGTGAAGGTAATAAAGAAGATCGAACGCGTATCTTTATACCCACGCAGAATACCGCTGCCGATCACCTGAATCGAATCGGAAATCTGATATACCGCCGCCAGCAGCATCAGCTGTGAGGCGAGGATCACCACTTCCGGATTGTCGTTGTAAAGCAGGGCGATCTGCTCGCGCAGCAACACGGTAAAGATGGCGGTACAGGCCGCCATGCACACGCCCACCATCAGGCCGGTATGCGCCGCCGTCTGTGCATCGAGCGTCGAACCCTGCCCCAGACGATAGCCGACGCGGATCGTTACCGCTGCCGCAAGGGACATCGGCAGTACGAACATCAGCGAGCTAAAGTTCAGCGCAATCTGGTGGCCTGCCACGTCGACAATCCCCAGCGGGGAGACCAGCAGGGCGACGACCGCAAACAGCGTCACTTCAAAGAACAGTGCCAGCGCAATAGGCAGACCGAGCTGCACCAGACGTTTCACCACGCTCATATCCGGCTTGCCGAAACCCGGCTCATTGCGGATATCGCGCATTGAGCGCGCGCGTTTGACGTAAGAGAGCATGCTGGTAAACATGACCCAGTACACCGCCGCCGTCGCGACGCCACAGCCCACGCCGCCCAGTTCAGGCATGCCGAAATGACCGTAGATAAAGACATAGTTCACCGGGATGTTTACCAGCAGCCCGATAAAGCCAATCACCATGCCGGGTTTGGTTTTCGCCAGTCCTTCACACTGGTTACGCGCCACCTGGAAGAACAGGTAGCCGGGCGCACCCCACAGCAGGGCACGCAGATAGCCGACGGCTTTATCGGCCAGGGCCGGGTCGATATTGTGCATCGAGCGAATAATATGGCCCGCGTTCCACAGCACAATCATGATCAGAACGGAGACACATCCGGCGAGCCAGAAGCCCTGACGCACCTGATGGGCAATACGATCGCGTCGGCCTGAGCCGTTAAGCTGGGCGATAACCGGCGTAAGGGCCAGCAACAGTCCGTGGCCGAACAGAATAGCCGGAAGCCAGATAGAGGTACCGATAGCAACGGCGGCCATATCGGTGGCGCTGTAACCACCCGCCATAACCGTATCCACAAATCCCATTGCGGTTTGAGCGACCTGCGCGATGATCACCGGTATTGCCAGCGCTAATAACTGACGCGCTTCATTCATGTACTTCTGCACGTGAACACCTTTTGTTTTGTTGTTATTTGAGAGACTAAAAAACCCGCCGAAACTGGCAGCAAGAAGAAAAAACAGGGGGAATGCCAGCTATTGTAGCGGGGTTTCTCTATTTATCTAGTGAAAAAATCGCCAGAAAATGCGCTCCGCTGGCAACCTGTTTTTCCAACTGTTATTGTGTTGCGATTAAACGGTGTCACTACCGTTGGGATAATACAGGAGTGGTAAGCATGTTTACTGGTATCGTGCAGGGCACTGCAAAACTGGTGTCCATAGATGAAAAACCTAATTTCCGTACCCATGTGGTCGAGCTGCCGGAATATATGCTCGACGGTCTGGAGACCGGGGCATCGGTGGCACACAACGGCTGCTGTCTGACAGTGACAGAGATTAACGGCAACCGTATTAGCTTTGATCTGATGAAAGAGACGCTGCGTATTACCAACCTCGGTGAGCTGGTGGTGGGCGACATGGTGAACGTTGAGCGCGCGGCGAAGTTCAGCGATGAGATTGGCGGACATTTAATGTCGGGTCATATTATGACGACCGCCGAGATTTCGAAAATCCTGACTTCAGAAAATAACCGTCAGATCTGGTTTAAGGTACAAGACGCGTCATTAATGAAATACATCCTGTACAAAGGATTTATTGGCGTGGATGGGATTAGTCTGACGGTGGGTGAAGTGACGCCAACCCGTTTCTGCGTGCATTTAATTCCGGAAACGTTGCAGCGCACGACGCTCGGGGCGAAAAAACTCGGCCATCGCATTAATATCGAAATTGATCCCCAGACCCAGGCGGTAGTGGATACCGTAGAACGGGTGCTGGCGGCGAAAGAATTAGCAAGTAAACTGACGTCGGAAGACGAATAAAATAAACCCCGGATATCCGGGGTTTATTTTTTTATCGCGCGACCCGCAAACCATGCTCGACGCCACGACTGAACACGACCTGCCAGAGCTGAATATCCCGGGCACGAAATGCGCCCGCACAGGCATTCAGGTAATATACGAACATCCGCTTGAAGCGTTCAGAATAGTTCTCCGCAATTTCCGGCCATGACGCCAGAAAACGTTCGTGCCAGGCCATCAGTGTCGTATCGTAGTCGGCACCGAAATTGTGCCAGTCTTCGACAATAAAGTGCGACTCACTGGCATCGGCTATCTGGCGAACCGAAGGTAAACAGCCATTCGGGAAGATATATTTATTGATCCAGGGATCGACCGAATGATCGGTCTTTTTGGAACCGATGGTGTGTAGCAGGAAAAGACCTTCCGGTTTCAGGTTGCGATCGGCAACCGTGAAATAGGTGTTGTAATTTTTGGGCCCAACGTGCTCGAACATTCCCACGGAGACGATACGATCGAACTGATCGTCCAGATCGCGATAATCCTGCAGCAGAATGGTCACATCCAGCCCCGCGCAGCGTTCTTGCGCCAGTTTCTGCTGTTCAGCCGAAATGGTCACGCCCACGACGCTCACGCCGTAGTGTTTCGCCATGTACCAGGCAAGCCCACCCCAGCCGCAGCCGATATCCAGCACCCGCATACCGGGCTGAAGCTGCAGTTTTTCGCAGATTAAACGCAGTTTCGCCTGCTGTGCATCTTCGAGCGTGGTGGCCTCTTTCCAGTAGGCACAGGAATATTGCATCAATGGGTCAAGCATGCGGCTGAAAAGATCGTTGCCAAGATCGTAATGCTCTTTCCCGACAATCCATGCCCGTTTTTTACTTTGCAGATTCAGCAACCGTGCAGAGGCAATCCGCAGCGTATCCTTCAGGTGGTGGGGGAGCTGGTTTTCCAGCCCGGCGCGCAGAACGTTATGGAAAAACATATCCAGCCGCTCGCAATCCCACCAGCCGTCCATGTAGCTCTCGCCTAAACCCAGCGAACCTTCCTGCAAGACGCGTTTGAAAAAATCGGGATGCTTTACCTGAATATCTGAAGGAGCAGACCCGTTAATCGCGATGCCCGCCCGACTCAGTAATTCATTGACGATCCGGAACCAGTTATTGTCCCGAACATTGACTTCTTCTATACACGATGAACTCATAGCTTCTCCATCACGTTGTGTGATCAGAACCTTCAAACAGCGTAGCCGCTTTTTATGGTTTGTGAGAAATCCCACGGTTTTTCCGTGAGGCTAATATCCGACGTAGAACAGAGGAAGGGAGATAACCCTTACCGAAAGGCCTTCCATGGTAAAACGGGAGCACTCCGGCTCCCGTTAACACATAATATTTATCGTATTTATATGAACCAAATTTAGTATAGGCCGCAAAAAAGAGCGATTCAACTGAAAGTTGTTAGCAGCCTAATGACTGAAATGTAACATAATTGCTCGCGCGATTACGCCTGCGACGATTTCGCCTCGGCGGTGTCCTCCGCCAGCGTCTTCACCGACGCCTGCATGCGATAACCCAGCGCGGCGAGAACCACGGTAGCCAGCATCACGCTGGTCGTGGTCATCAGCGGCGTAGCGATTAACGCAGAGACAATCAGGCTTGCGAGGAAGCACAGACCGAGCTGCAGGGTGTTTTGCAGCGCCGCCGCACGGCCCGTCGCATGAGGGAACGGGCGCAGTGCCTGAGCCACCACAATCGGGTAAATCGCCCCGTTTGCCACGGCCATCACACAGAATGGGATCAGAATTTCAGTCAGCCCGACGTGTGGAATAAAGCCAACCGCCCAGGTACCGATGACGCTCACGGCGAAAAGCACCAGCAGCCATGGCAGCATCTGTTCCCCCCGCCATTTTTGCAGCGCGGCACGGCAGCCGTAGCCCCCCACCAGGAACGCGATGGTCTGTGGAACATAGCTCAGGCCGATCACCGCCGGGCTGTAGCCCATATCATGCAGAATAAACGGCGAACCGGTCAGCCACGCAAAGAAGCTGGCGGAACAGGCGGCGTAGACCAGCACGTTGCCGCGATACGCGCGTGAACGTAGTAGCGACAGGAAAGTGACGCGATTATCGTGGTTTTCAGCCGGTTTCGGCTGAGCAGGTTTCAGCGTGAAGGCCGGTAACATCAGCACCAGCGTGATGATAAACAGGGTGGCGAAAATCGCCTGCCAGTCAAAATGCACCAGGATCCAGCTACCGAGCAGGGGAGCCAGCGCCGGAGAGAGACCGACCAGCGGCATAATGGTGGCAAAAATGCGGTTCACGCGAGACGCGGGATAATAGTCCGTCACTAACGCCTGCCAGGTGACGGCGGCGGCACACACACCGAATGCCTGGATAAATCGCAGCACCAGCAGCCAGGTGGCATCACGCACCCACAGCATTCCCAGGCAGCCGACGGCGAAAATCGCCAGACCGAGGAGCAGAATCGGTTTGCGACCGTAACGGTCAGAGAGCGGGCCCCATAACAGCTGTGCGAAGGCAAAACCGGCGAGGAACAGGCTCAGGCTGGCGCTGATGGCGGCGGCAGGGGTCTGTAAATCGGCCTGCATCGCGGCAAACGCGGGCAGGTACATGTCGGTCGCCAAAAAGCCCAGCACGCTTAAACCGCCGAGCCAGACCAGGAATCCTTTGTTGGGTTGCATTATTTTTTATTTCCTAAAGAGGGCAGGTAATCACTGGCGCAAAGTGTAGGGAGTGCAAACTGCCTTGTGAAACGCTAATATTTGGTGATTGCATTCAAAAATTTTGCAGGCAGAAAATGTGGTCAGAATATTCGTTAGAAGTGGTGGATGCGGTTGCGCGTAACGGCAGCTTTAGTGGTGCGGCCCAGGAACTCCACCGCGTCCCCTCTGCGGTGAGCTATACGGTGCGTCAGCTTGAAGAGTGGCTGGCGGTTCCGCTGTTCGAGCGCCGTCACCGCGACGTAGTTCTGACGCCAGCGGGCGTCTGGTTTTTGAAAGAAGGGCGATCTGTTATCAAAAAAATGATGATCACCCGCGAGCAGTGCCAGCAGATTGCGAACGGCTGGCGCGGGCATCTCGCCATTGCGGTCGATAACATCGTCAAACCCGAACGCACCCGACAGATGGTCGTCGATTTCTATCGCCACTTCTCTGATGTGGAGCTGCGCGTCTCGCAGGAGGTGTTCAACGGCGTGTGGGATGCTCTCTCTGACGGCAGGGTGGAGATGGCGATCGGCGCGACCCAGGCGATCCCGGTGGGGGGTCGCTATGCGTTTCGCGATATGGGTGCCCTGAGCTGGACCTGCGTTGTCGCCCGCGATCATCCTCTGGCCGCCATTGCAGGCCCGTTGAGCGATGATACGTTGCGCAACTGGCCGTCGCTGGTGCTGGAAGATACCTCACGATCGCTGCCAAAACGGATTACCTGGTTACTTGATAACCAGCGGCGTGTGGTCGCCCCGGACTGGGAGACGTCGGCGACCTGTCTTTCTGCGGGGCTGTGCGTGGGAATGGTGCCGGTGCATTTTGCACGTCCACGCATTGATCGCGGTGAGTGGGTAGCACTGACGCTGGAAAACCCGTTCCCGGATGCGGCTTGTTGCCTGACGTGGCAGCAAAACGATATGTCACCGGCGCTGGCGTGGCTGCTGGATTATCTGGGGGATAGCGAAACGCTGAACAGGGAGTGGCTGAGGGAGCCGGAATAACCGGCCCCTCGGGGAGATCAACGGCGGTAGTCGCGGAACGGACCGTCGGCCACGGAGCGGCGTTCAATCAGACGTGGGTGGACTTCTATCGACTGCGACTCTTCACGCTTGCTGACGATGCGGTCCAACAGCATATTGAACGCCGTTTCGCCCAGCGAGTCTTTCGGCTGGTGAATGGTCGTTAGCGCCGGAGTGAAGTAGCGAGCGTTGCGCACGTTATCGTACCCGATCACGGAAATGTCCTGCGGCACGCGCAACCCCAGCTCATCGGCTGCGCAAAGGGCGCCCATCGCCATAATGTCACCCCCGATAAAGACCGCGGTAGGGCGGTGCGACTGGGAGACGATCTGCTGCATCGCGCGGTAGCCGGATTCCGGCTCGAAGTCGCCCTGCACGATCCAGTTTTCTGGCACCGTAATCAGCGCTTCTTCCATCGCTTTCATGAACCCTGCCAGACGGCCTGCGCCGGTGTTGCGCTCCAGCGGACCCGGAATGACGCCGATTTCGCGGTGACCACGCTCAATCAGGTAGCGACCTGCCATGTAGCCGCCTTCAAAGGCATTATCGTTGACGGAATCGGTAAAATCAGCGCGGGTATCACCCCAGTCCATTACCACCATCGGAATGTGGCGATACTCTTCAAGCATGGAGAGTACGGACTCCGGGTATTCGGAACACATCACCAGCAGGCCATCAACGCGCTTTTGCGCCATCATCGACAGGTAAGCGCGCTGTTTCTCCTGGCTGTTCCAGGCGTTACCGAGAATCAGGGTGTAGCCCTTCTGGAAACAGTTTTTCTCAACCGCTTCGATGATCTCGGCAAAATAGGCGGCTTCGCTGCTGGTCGCCAGCAGGCCGATCGATTTAGTGTGGTTCACCTTCAGGCTACGCGCCACGGCACTTGGGGAGTAGTGCAGCTCTTTGATGGCGGCCCATACGGCGTTGCGCGTCTCTTCCGCAACGAAACGCGTTTTGTTAATTACATGTGATACGGTTGTAGTGGAAACGTTTGCGCGTTTCGCCACATCTTTGATTGTTGCCATTACATGTCACTCCAGACCATATCTTAAACTCCTGAAATACTTAAAGGTAAACGTTTGCCTTCTCTCACCCTTATCTCGCAATGTGAATTGCGATACGCCGGGAAAACGACTCAGAACGTCAGGAGGGGGTCAGTGGCCGGTACGCTTATAAATTTAGCGTGGAATTTTGTCTTATCTTGATGAAAAGGGGAAGAGCAAAAACGTTTATCAGCCTAAATCCAGGAAGATTTTTGGGGTAAACTGTGTAAAAATGAGCAAGCTCACTTTTCGTGGGGTGATTAAAAGGAGAAAAATTGATGAGTACCGATCTGAAGTTTTCGCTGACGACAACCATTATTGTTCTGGCTCTGATTGTCGCTGCGGGTCTGACCGCTGCGCTGCACTGATTTAAGCGGGGGAGAGTTCTCTCCCTCGTCTCCTGCCCGTTCCCTGATTGTTACCCGCAGGGCAAAAATCTTTTGCTAATTTGTTAACTTCTCATTTTTTGTGATTGATGTCATGCTTTTGACATCTTAGTCCCGTGTCGCGCGACGACACGGCATCCGGAGTTAATCAATGAAAATCAATTTTCCCCTGCTGGCCCTGGCGATTGGCGCTTTTGGCATCGGCACCACCGAGTTTTCCCCGATGGGGCTGTTGCCGGTTATCGCCAAAGGGGTAGATGTCTCTATTCCGGCCGCAGGCATGCTGATCAGCGCCTACGCCATTGGCGTGATGATTGGCGCGCCGCTCATGACGCTACTGTTGTCGCATCGTGCCCGTCGCAATGCGCTGATCTTCCTGATGGCGATTTTTACCCTCGGTAACGTGCTCTCGGCGCTGTCACCGGATTACACCACGCTGCTGCTGTCACGCATTCTGACCAGCCTGAACCACGGCGCGTTCTTTGGCTTAGGCTCAGTGGTGGCGGCGAGCGTGGTGCCAAAACACAAGCAGGCCAGCGCGGTGGCAACCATGTTTATGGGGCTAACCATCGCCAATATTGGCGGTGTACCGGCGGCGACCTGGCTTGGTGAAGTCATTGGCTGGCGGATGTCGTTTATGGCAACCGCAGGGCTGGGCGTAGTGGCGATGATTGCACTGTTCTTCTCCCTTCCGAAAGGCCAAGCGGGCGAGCGCCCGGACGTGCGTAAAGAGCTGTCGGTGCTGGTTCGTCCACAGGTGCTCTCCGCTCTGTTAACCACGGTGCTCGGGGCGGGCGCGATGTTTACGCTCTACACCTACATTTCACCGGTTCTGCACGATATCACCCACGCCACACCGCTGTTCGTGACGGCGATGCTGGTGTTGATTGGCGTCGGTTTCTCCCTGGGCAACTATCTCGGCGGTAAACTGGCGGATCGTTCGGTCACCGGGACGCTGAAAGGCTTCTTAACGCTGCTGATTGTGATTATGCTCGCGATTCCCTGGCTTGCGCGCAACGAGTTTGGGGCGGCCATCGCGATGGTGGTGTGGGGCGCTGCAACCTTTGCCGTGGTTCCGCCATTGCAGATGCGCGTCATGCGTGTGGCGCACGAAGCGCCAGGCCTGTCTTCTTCCGTGAATATCGGGGCGTTTAATCTCGGAAATGCGCTGGGTGCGGCAGCGGGTGGGGCGGTGATTTCAGGCGGGCTGGGATACGCTTTTGTACCGGTGATGGGGGCGATTATTGCGGCGCTCGGCCTGCTGCTGGTCCTGACATCGGGCCGTAAACAGCCGGAACCTGTTCGCGTCACAGAGTAATCAAAAAACGCAGAAGGGCTGCCCCTTCTGCGTCTCATTTATGCCGCGAAGTTCTTCGCCACAAATTCCCAGTTAACCAGCGCCCAGAAGTGCTCAAGGTAGTTCGGGCGAGCGTTACGGTAGTCGATATAATACGCGTGTTCCCACACATCAACGGTCATCAGCGGTTTCGCGCTGGTGGTCAGCGGCGTTCCCGCGTTTGACGTTGAGACGATAGCCAGTTTGCCGTCGGCCTCTTTGACCAGCCACGTCCAGCCAGAGCCGAAGTTCTTAATTGCTGCGTCAGTAAACTTCGCTTTGAAATCTGCAAAGCTGCCGAATGCGGCGTTAATGGCAGCCGCCAGTTCACCGGTTGGTTCGCCACCGGCGTTCGGTGCCAGGCAGTGCCAGTAGAACGTGTGGTTCCAGACCTGAGCGGCGTTGTTGAACACACCGCCGTCAGAACTGCGCACAATCTCTTCCAGCGTTTTACCTTCAAACGCAGTGCCCTTAACCAGATTGTTCAGGTTAGTGACATAGGTCTGATGGTGTTTGCCGTAGTGGTATTCCAGGGTTTCCGCCGAAATGTGCGGAGCCAGGGCGTCTTTTGCATACGGTAATGCAGGTAATTCGAACGACATTGCTTCTCTCCTTATTATAGTGTTGCACTGCAATAACCCTATTGAGTGCAAGGATAGAGTAGCAAATTGAAAGGGTATGCAAAAGAGGAACTTACCCTGCCGACGGTGCGGCAGGGCAGGGATTAGCGAATGGTTTTCGGGGTCATTACGCGGCGGGCGCCAACGTAATGGCGAACCCAGTAATCTTCGCTCAGGGAGGTGATTTGGATATCCTGCCCGCTGCGAGGCGACTGGATAAACTTGCCGTTGCCAACGTAAACGCCAACGTGATCGGCGGTGCCGCGACCTTGCGTGCGGAAGAAGACCAGATCTCCGCTCTCCAGCTCACCGCGATTCACGGCTGCCGCATCACGCAGGTGATACATCTCATTCGCCGTACGCGGGATGCGGAACTTCACCAGATCTTTATAGGCGTAATAGACCAGACCACTGCAGTCGAAACCGGTGCGCGGGGAGGTGCCGCCCCAATGATAGGGTTTGCCAATCTGCCCCATCAGCTTATTCATCGCGGTTTTCTGCGCTTTCTGTACGCGCACTTTATGCACCTCAGAGAGCTTCGCAGTTTTGCCCACTTTCACGCAGTTCGTTTTGTGGCCTTTCCGGACGGTGCATTTTTCCGGAGCCACTTTTGCAACTTTTGCGGCAGTGCGGGTGGGTTTGCTGCGGGTTTTACTGGTGAGGGCCTTACTGGAGGAGGACTGCTTTCGTGCGGTAGTGGTTTTTTTCTTTTCGCTTTTACGGGTGCTGGTAGGTGTTTTTTTCTTACGTTCTGTGGTTTTCGCCAGATGTGACTTCTGCACGGCAGAGTGCCGCGCCTGCTCCGAGGCGTTAGCCGCTGGCGTGAAAACGAGTGATGTAAACAGTAAAGCACAGAGCGTGATCGAGATTTTTGTTATCCGCGCCACTGAGCATTCCCCTGAATTAGATGTGGGTCATCAATAGTACCCACGTATGATTTACAAAGCCCGTCGATTCTAATCTAAAAATCTGCGAGATGTTAATAGCATTTATCGGTCTAAAAGTCTGTTTCGTTAGCGAGTGCAAAAAAAAAAGTCAGATTGTTGCCGCGTTGTTCACTCCCTGAACAAAACCACACCGGGTGAGGGGGTAAGCTATCTTTGGAATGCAACTTTAGCCGACAACCGTTAAGATATAAGCAGGTGACGAAAATGTTATTTTCCGATGTCTCTCTGACCCGCTACAATGTCAGACGATCGCCGTAACAGAAGTTAAAGGAAGCAAGACATGAGCACGACTATTGAAAAAATCCAGCGCCAGATCGCTGAAAACCCGATTCTGCTGTACATGAAAGGTTCACCGAAGCTGCCAAACTGCGGTTTCTCTGCACAAGCCGTGCAGGCGCTGTCTGCCTGTGGCGAGCGTTTTGCTTACGTTGATATTCTGCAGAATCCGGACATCCGCGCTGAGCTGCCGAAATACGCTAACTGGCCAACCTTCCCGCAGCTGTGGGTTGATGGTGAGCTGGTCGGCGGTTGCGACATTCTGATCGAAATGTATCAGCGTGGCGAACTGCAGCAGCTGATCAAAGAAACCGCTGCTAAGTACAAAACCGAAGAGCCAGACGCAGAATAAGTTCTTTTGCATCAGGCAAAAAAAAGCGACCTTTCGGTCGCTTTTTTTATTCTTCGCTGTCACCCATCGGCAGTGGCCAGCCACCCAGACGCTTCCAGCGGTTCACAATCTCACAGAACAGTTCTGATGTGCGCTCAGTGTCGTAAAGCGCCGAGTGCGCCTGAGTACCGTCGAAATCGATGCCCGCAGTAATACAGGCTTTGGAGAGCACGGTCTGGCCCAGTGCCAGCCCGCTCAGCGCGGCGGTATCGAAGGTCACGAACGGATGGAACGGGTTACGCTTGAGCGACGCGCGCTCGGCGGCGGCCATCATAAAGCTGTGATCGAACGTGGCGTTGTGCGCCACCATGATCGCGCGATTGCAATTGCTGTCCTTCATGCCTTTGCGCACCATTTTAAAAATGGCATGCAGGGCGTCATATTCACTCACCGCGCCACGCAGTGGGTTCGTAGGATCAATGCCGTTAAAGGCCAGCGCTTCTGGCTGCAGGTTCGCGCCTTCGAAAGGTTCAACATGGAAATGCAGCGTGGTGTCCGGTGTAAGCCAGCCCTGTTCATCCATTTTCAGCGTAATGGCTGCAATCTCAAGCAGCGCATCGGTTTTAGCGTTAAATCCGGCTGTTTCTACGTCAATCACAACAGGATAAAAACCACGAAAACGGTCGCACAGACCGGTAAGTTGAGCGTTATCGGACATCAGGGTCTCTTACAAGGGAAAAAAGCAGTGCGTATTATGACAAATTTTGCGAGGCGATGCAGTAAAACAACGGGCGCAGAACGCGCCCGGAGGGATCAATTGCCCAGACCGCGACCGGCGTCTTTGGCTTCAATCAGTTCGATTTTGTAACCGTCAGGATCTTCCACGAAGGCAATCACGGTGGTGCCGCCTTTGACCGGACCCGCTTCGCGCGTCACGTTGCCGCCGTTGCTGCGAATGCGCTCGCACGCTTCTGCCGCGTTATCCACTTCCAGCGCGATGTGGCCGTAAGCGGTGCCCAGCTCGTAGCTATCGACATCCCAGTTGTAGGTCAGCTCGATTACTGCTTCGTCGCTTTCCGGGCCGTAACCGACGAACGCCAGGGAATATTTGTATTCCGGGTTTTCGCTGGTGCGCAGCAGCTGCATGCCCAGTACGTTAGTGTAGAAATCGATAGAACGTTGCAGGTTACCAACGCGCAGCATGGTATGAAGTAGGCGCATATTTTCCTCTTGACCAACTCAATGGCTTATCTTTTTGAACAGAAACGATGTTTTAGTATAGCGGCGAATCATCGCCGCTATCAATGGACAACCGAGGAATTACAGGGAAGGGTAGTCGGTATAGCCTTCAGCGCCGCCGCCATAGAAGCTTTCTGGACGCTGTGGGTTCAGCTCGGCTTTACGCTGCAGACGTGCCACCAGGTCCGGGTTGGCGATGTAATCGCGACCAAAGGCCACGGCGTCGATCAGACCTTTGCCAATCAGATCTTCCGCTTTCTCTGGGGTGTACGCACCCGCACCGATGATGACACCCTGGAAGCGCGCACGCACTTTCTCACGGAATGCCTCAGAGTACGGCTGACCGCCCGCCCAGTCCGGCTCGGACATGTGCAGATACGCGATGCCGCGTTTCGCCAGCTCTTCGATCAAATACAGCGCGTCGGCTTCTTCGTTCGGGCCGTTGTCCACGTTCTGGAACGATCCAATTGGCGAAACGCGGATACCGATACGGTCCGGGCTCCACTCCTGGCACACCGCATCCACCACTTCCAGCACCAGACGGGCGCGGTTTTCCACGCTGCCGCCGTACTGATCGGTACGCTGGTTAGAAGACGGGGAGAGGAACTGGTGCAGCAGGTAACCGTGCGCAGAGTGCAGCTCGACCAGGTCGAAACCGGCTTCACGTGCATTCGCCACCGCCTGGCGGAAATCATTGACGATGCCTGGGATCTCATCGAGTTCCAGCGCGCGTGGGGTAGAGGTATCCACGCGAATGGCATGGCCGTTTTCGTCACGCAGCGAGGTGCGGGTTCCGGCGTTCAGGGCAGACGCGGAAACCGGTGCCTGGCCGCCAGGCTGGATGCTGTTGTGGGAGATACGGCCCGTATGCCACAGCTGGACCGCGATGCGACCATCATCGGCATGAACACCGGCGGTGATTTTTTTCCATGCTGCGATCTGCTCTGGGCTGTGCAGGCCCGGTGCGCCCGCATAACCTTTCGCCTGAGCGGAGATCTGGGTCGCTTCGGAAATGATCAGGCCGGAGCTGGCGCGCTGGCGATAGTATTCACCCATCAGCGGCGTTGGGATATCGCCCGGCTCAATGCTGCGCAGACGGGTGAGAGGGGCCATTAATACGCGATTGGGTGCGGTAACCGCACCGATTTTCAGTGGGGTAAATAATTTTTCAGTTGACATCATGACTCCTGAGTAGACCGGTCGACTAGTAGATGAATAAATAAAAACGCCTGTTAAACGCCAGGCGTCGTAATACTGTTCTTCACATGCGCCAGCGCGCTTTCAAGCGGCACGGCGCTGCGGGAAATTTTGGCCTGCAAATTTGCGCCTAACCACAGCGCGTACAACACCTGGGCCTGCGTTAAAGGATCGCCGCTAAAGTTTAGCGTTTTTTCAGCGCGACCTTTTTCCAGCGCCTGAGCCAGCAGGGCGATAACGCCGCTGGCCCCTTTGTCCATCGCGGTGCGCATATCTTCTGACAGATCGCACACTTCGGCGGACAATTTAACGGTCAGGCAACCGCTGATAATGCCCTGCTGACAGAACTGGTTCAGCGTTTCCTGATAGTAGTTGAGCACTCGATCACGGTAGCACCCTTCGCCGCTGGCAAAATGGGCGGCGAGACGCTGGTGGTAACTGGCATAGTGCCGCTCCAGCATCGCCACGCCAAACGCTTCTTTGGAGCGGAAGTAGTGATAAAACGAACCCTTTGGCACCTCAGCGGTTTTTAACAACTCGCTCAGCCCCATTCCGGTAAACCCGCGGTGCATACAGAGACGCTCGCCGGTGGCCAGAAGATGTTCGCGTGTATCGTGTTCAGTATTTTTGCTCATGGCGCTCACTGTAATAGACCAATCGGTCTAATGCAAGTATCACGATTTTCGACAGGTACTGATGAGATCCATCTGCGGATGATAAACCGCTGATTTTATGTTCATCATCCCGAGCACGGTCGAGTACAAATTATCCTGAGACACCTCTGTTTTCGCCGCCCGATCGCGTAAGCACGGCTCGTTGATACTGTAGTTGTTCACGTAATCCGGCGAGAGCCAGAACATAAACGGAATATGCGTCTGCTGTGTCGGCGCCAGCATGTACGGCGTGCCGTGCAGATACAGCCCGTTTTCGCCGAGCGATTCGCCGTGATCGGAGAGATAAATCAGCGCGGTGTTCATCGTCGTCTGACGCGCTTTCAGTGCATCAATGGTTTTACTGACCACGCTATCCGTATAGAGGATGGTGTTGTCGTAGGTATTCATCAGCGCCTGATGATCGCAGTCCTGGATCTGGTTGGTGTCGCAGGTCGGGGTAAACTGGCGATACGCTTTTGGATAGCGCTGGTAATAGGCCGGGCCGTGGCTACCCATCAGGTGGATCACCAGAACCGAGTCCTGCTTCAGGCCGTCGAGCACGTTGTCCAGACGGTGCAGGTTGACGTCATCAATACAGGATTTATCTTTGCAGAACTGATCCAGTTTCCACTGGGTCATATCCGTGTGCGGAATACGATCGCAGGCGCCCTTACAGCCGCCATCGTTTTCACGCCACAGCAGATTAATGCCAGCGTGCGCCAGCACATCCAGTAAACCTTCCTGATGACGCGCCAGATCGGCATCATATTTTTTGCGCGGCATACCGGAGAACATGCACGGCACTGAAACCGCCGTTTCTGTTCCGCACGATGACGCCTGTGGGAAGTTAATCATGTTCTCTTTTTTGAGCTGCGGGTTGGTGTCGCGCCCGTAACCGTTGAGAGAGTAATTTTCCGCGCGAGAGGCTTCGCCAATCACCAGCACCAGCACCGTTTTTTTCTTCTGCGCCAGAATGACTGGCCCTTTCTGGGCGTCCTGGCCGATGCGTACCAGCGTTTGATCGCCTGCAAACCAGCGGTTTTTGCTGTATTTGGCGATAGCGCTGACGTAGTTAGCAGGCGTCACCATTTTGACGATGCTTTTGTTATTGCGAAACAGCGAGGCGTAATCCTTATAGAAGACCGAGGCCACCAGAATAATTACCATCAGGGCACCCAGAATGGCCGCGACGCGCGTAAGCAGCGTGTACCACCATTTCCCGGAACGAATACGAATAAACAGCAGTGCAATGGAGGGAATTAACCCGATCGCCGCGATCCACAGCAGCATTTGCGGCGTGACCAGCGCGGTGGCTTCCTGCGAGTTGGTCTCGAAAATATTCACCATCATGTTCTGATCGATGACAGCGCCATAGGTGAACATAAAGTACGTGGCCCCGGCACAGCCCAGGGTCAACAGAATCATTAGCGGTTTACGGATAAAGGGGATATTAAGCAGGCTGAAAATAATCACCCAGCCACAAAACAGAACCAGCGGCACGGACGCCGCAAACAGGAAGTCATGCAGATGCGACGGGGCAATAATCTGCCAGCTGCGCTGAATAAACAGGGCATTGAGGAGAGTAAAGAACAGGGCGCAGCCGAGGGTAAATTTAATATCGTTACACTGTAACTTTTTCGCGGACCACATCATAAAGAAACCATTTGTTATATTGATGAGGCGAGTATAGGGAGCGAAGATTAGAGAAACCTTAATGACACATTTCTGTGCTAAAGCCCTTGCAGGCACGGCGTTTAGCGTCTTCACTGAAGGTGTTAAGTGATTTCGGGAGGTGTGTGTGGCAGAGCAACTGGAGTTTTTCCCCATCCAGAGCCCGTGCCGGGGAATTTGTCAGTCGGATGAACGCGGTTTTTGCCGGGGCTGTATGCGCAGCCGCGACGAGCGTTTTAACTGGCAAAAGATGAGCGACGCGGAAAAACAGGACGTCATACGCCTGTGCCGACAGCGTCTATTGCGCAAATTACGCGCAAACAAACCGACCGATACGGAAGAACCTCAGCAGCCTTCACTTTTTTAGCGGCGGAAATGCGTATACTCATGACATCACTTCCTTGAGGAAATTGTTATGGTTCAGCGTATTGCCCTTGCCCCGCAGGGCCCAGAGTTTTCGCGTTTTGTCATGGGTTACTGGCGTCTGATGGACTGGAATATGTCCCCGCGCCAGCTGGTCAGTTTCATTGAGGAACATCTCGACCTCGGGATTACCACTGTCGATCACGCCGATATCTACGGCGGCTATCTGTGCGAAGCGGCGTTCGGTGAGGCCATGAAACTTGCGCCACACCTGCGTGAGCGCATGGAGATTGTCACCAAATGCGGTATTGCCACCACCGCGCGCGCCGAAAATGCCCTGGGGCATTACATCACCGACAGCGATCACATCATCAAAAGCGCCGAGCAGTCGCTGGTCAATCTGGCCACCGACCATCTGGATTTGCTGCTGATTCACCGTCCCGATCCCCTGATGGATGCGGACGACGTGGCGCAGGCGTTCCTGTCGCTGCATCAGAGCGGGAAAGTGCGCCACTTCGGCGTGTCGAACTTCACACCGGCGCAGTTCGCGCTGCTCCAGTCCCGTCTGCCGTTTACGCTCGCGACCAACCAGGTGGAAATCTCCCCGGTTCACCAGCCGCTGCTGCTCGACGGAACTCTCGATCAGCTGCAACAGCTGCGCATTCGTCCGATGGCCTGGTCCTGCCTTGGCGGTGGTCGTCTGTTCAACGACGAGGCCTTCCAGCCGCTGCGAGATGAACTGGAAACCGTGGCCCGCGAGCTAAACGCCGAGAGCATTGAGCAAGTCGTTTATGCGTGGATCCTGCGCCTGCCGTCGCAGCCGCTGCCGATTATTGGCTCCGGCAAAATCGAGCGTGTGCGCTCGGCGATTGCGGCAGAAGAGCTGCAAATGACGCGCCAGCAGTGGTTCCGCATCCGCAAGGCCGCGCTGGGCTACGACGTACCTTAACTGCGCATTAGCCTGACTTTCCGGTGAAAATGTTGCCCCTGGTCTAAACTTTAGGGGCAAATTAAACCCGAGGAGGTCATATGAAGCGTTTTGCTCTGGCAGTCGTGACGCTGGTTGTGTGCGCAGGTGCGCAGGCAGCCAGCGAAACCGTCGACATGAATCTCGTTACCTCACAAGGGATCGGCCAGTCCATCGGGACGGTGACGATTTCTGAAACCGACAAAGGGCTGAAATTTGCGCCCGATCTCAAAGCACTTCCTCCTGGTGAACATGGTTTTCACGTTCACGCTAAAGGCAGCTGTCAGCCTGCACTGAAAGAGGGTAAAGCCTCTGCGGCAGAAGCCGCTGGCGGCCATTTTGACCCTCATCAGACGGGCAAACACGAAGGTCCGGAAGGGTTAGGCCACGAGGGCGATCTGCCTGTGCTGGTGGTGAACAACGACGGAATAGCCACCGACCCCGTTGTGGCCCCGCGTCTGAAAAAACTTGATGACATCAAAGGCAAGGCGCTGATGATTCACGTCGGCGGCGATAACATGTCCGATCAGCCTAAACCGCTGGGCGGTGGCGGCGCACGTTACGCCTGCGGCGTGATCTGATCGGTGATTGTCCCTGGCGGCGGGGCCTGTTCCAGCTGCGACAGGGAGCAGTGTAAACGCCAGACAAGAGACGCTAAATCGCGCGCGGCCGGAAGGGGGTGGCGTGCGAGCGTCTCACTGATGCGCTGCAGCTCGGCAAGCGTGACCGCCAGCGGACGTTGCTGCACGCCCCGTTTGCTCATGACATCTCTCAGCAGAGAGATACAGATGTCGCGCACCTGCGACAGCGGATCTGAGCGCGTTTCCCATGCACGCAACTGCCACACTACATGCGAGCAGTTCAGCAGCACCACGCCCCAGCGCAGCAGCCAGCGGCGGGATAATTCGTCCTGACTGTTGTTCAGCTGGCTCACGTGATGATAAACCAGCGACTCGTACTCATTTTCACTCAGATGGGGTTTGCGGCTGAGCTGATCGACAAATCCCGCGCGCAATTCGCGAATGTGGCGTCGGCTTTTGCGCGCATCGGAGCCAGGACGGAGGACCGCAAACGCCAGCCACGCCAGACCAACGCCGAGGATCTTCGCCAGATTATCATTCAGAAAATCGGCGAAATCGTACACCGGTGGATTAGTGACAGAGATAAACGAACCCATAAAGACGATCAGCTGCCCCCACAATCCGGCGAGTTTTGGCATCTGCAATTTCAGCAACTGCATGGTCGTGAGCAGCGGAAACAGGAACAGCAGGAACTGCCACAGATCGGTGACCTGCACCATCAGCCCGAATTTCACTGCGAAACTGAACAGCGAGAGCAGCACCAGCGTGCGCAACAGCAGCGTGAGGGAGTTGAAGGGGGAAGCTGCCACCGAGTAAAGCACGCAGCTGATTGCCGCCAGAGTCAACGCTGCCGAGCCGGATTCCCATTGTGTCGTAATGCTCCATGCGCCCACCAGCATCAGGGCGCAAAAGGTGCGAAATCCGCTCCAGAGCGCTTCGATATTATCCGTATGACGGGTCAGCGCCGGGCTGCCCGGCACCGCGAATTCGGTTATGGGCGTGGCTTCCTCAACGGCTCTGATCCAGCGGCTGCTGCGCAGATATAAACGACAGAAATAGAGCAGCCGCTGCCAGAAGGCGCGATGGCGGTAGTCAAACTCATCCGTCGGGGCGAGAGGGGCAATAATCCGCGCCACCGTAAGGATATCGGTTTGCGGGTTAGCGAGCGCCGCCAGCAGACGGTCGATCACTTCCCGCGTGTTTTCCGGCGGGTTTGGCCAGTTGAGTAACATCCTGCGCAGGCCGGAGAGGGCGCTGGTCATCCTTAGCTGCTGGTGAAGAAGATAGTTCAGCAACGTGTTCTGGCGACGAAAACGGTAATGGCTCCAGAACGCCTGAATACGCAGCAGGTTCATCGTCAGGATCTGCCCGATGACTTTCTCGTGGGCAAGGCGGATCGCGTCGCTGGAGTCAGGCTGCCAGAGTAAACTTGCGTGCTCAAGCAGGCGAGCATGCATGGTTTTCAGGGCGGTGATAAGCGTTGTTCCATCCGAGGTGCTGGGCAGAATCATCATCATCACGCCGCCGCAGAGGATACCGATAATCACTTCGCACACGCGTGCCTGAGCGATATCCCACAGCTCGGTGGTATCCAGAATATTGACTACCGGAAAGGCGATAATCGCCGCTGTATAACCGGCGAGCTGGAACGCGTAGGCCACGTTGTTGGTAAAATGGGCGCAGGCCCAGGTACACAAGCCCAGCCAGCCGGCCATGCTCAGCAAAAAGAGCCAGGGATCGTTGAGCGTGTGCCCGGCGATAATCAGCGCCGCCGTGGCCCCCAGCAGGCTGCCCGCGACGCGCCCGAGGCTTTTACTGATCACCCCTCCGACGGTAGGAAAACTGACCACCGCCGCTGAGGTCATCGCCCAGTAAGGCTCATCCAGATTCAGATAATAAGCCACCGAAAGGGCCAGACACATGGCGATGCCGTTGCGCAGGGCATATCGCCACTGCGCAGGGGTTGCTTTGAACCACGGCATTTTGCGCCAGGAGAAAGCAGAGAGGTCCATCAGCGCGTTCCGATCGAGACGGTGCAGGTTGTGCCGGAGACCAGCGTGATGTCTGCCGGGAGTTTGTCGAACTCCACGCGGACCGGAACGCGCTGGGCGAGGCGCACCCACGGCACGTTAGGTTTGATGTCGGGCACAAGGCCGGAGTCGGTCTCGACACTCTGATCGTAAATGGCGCGACCAATGCTGGAGACGTGACCCTGTAACCGGGTGGAGCCGCTGTAAAGCGTGATCTGCGCCGGTGCGCCTTCCTGGATATGACGAAGCTTTGTCTCTTCGAAATAACCGACAACGTAGAACGAGTGGCTGTCTACCAGCGCAAAGACCGGCTGCCCCTGAGTGGCGTAGTTCCCCTCGCGGGTGGAAAGATTGGTTACCCATCCGTCAACGGGCGCTTTAACGACCGTTTGCGTGAGCTGCCACTGTGCTTGTTTCAGCGTGGCTTCTGCCACCTCAGCGCTGGCCTTCATGGCTTTGACGTTGATATTCGCGGTATCAAGATCTTCAGCAGAGATAAAGTTTTGCGGCAGGTGGCGGCGGCGATTGGCTTCATTGTTGGCTTTCGCCAGGTCGGACTGTGCTTTTGCCAGCTGCGCCTGGGCGTTCAGTACTGCGATATGAAACGGTGTCTCATCGATGCGAAAGAGCACGTCTCCCGCTTTCACCCGCTGGTTATCCTTAACCAGCAGAGACGTGATGCTCCCGGAGACCTGCGGCGTAATGCTGACCTGCTCGGCGCGGACTTTGCCATCGCGCGTCCACGGCGACTGCATGTAAAAATTCCATAGCCACCAGCCCGCGACCAGTGCCAGAGCCAGAACCAACAGGCTGGAGAAATATTTAAGAGTTTTCAGCGACATATTCACCACGCAATCAACAGAGCCATAGCGAGACAGACGGAAAGGGTAAACAGCGAAAGATCCATCAGCATGGGGTGCCAGATTTCGCCGGAGTACATCCAGTCGCGAAGCAGTCGGTGGGCCACAAGCCAGATCAGAAAGCCCAGCATAACGGCTTTGAAAATCGGGGGAAAATAGACAGACGCACCGACAATCAGGTCCTGAAGGGGTAACCCCGCGGAGCTAGTAGAGAACTTCACGAGCAGAGATCCTTTGCAGTGGTGAGGGGCCAGTGTTAACACAATGAAGTGTCTTCATTAAGTGTAAATGATCCGTTCGGAATTGATGAATGCAGTATTGCATTTGTTTTGCCAATATAAATGCTGCACACTATTCTAAAATCAGTATAATAACTTAGCAAGCTAATTATAAGGAGATGAAATTGGAATCGCCATTAGGTTCTGATCTGGCAAGGTTGGTACGCATCTGGCGTGCTCTGATTGACCATCGCCTGAAACCTCTGGAATTGACACAGACGCATTGGGTCACGCTGCATAACATTCATCAGTTGCCGCCCGATCAGTCACAAATTCAACTGGCTAAAGCGATTGGCATTGAGCAGCCATCTCTGGTGCGTACGCTCGATCAGCTGGAGGAGAAGGGGCTGATTTCCCGGCAAACCTGCGCCAGCGATCGCCGTGCTAAACGCATTAAACTGACGGAAAAGGCAGCGCCTATCATCACTGAGATGGAAGCGGTGATCAGCAAAACGCGGGGAGAGATCCTCTCCGGGATTTCACCTGCCGAGCTGGAACAGCTGATTGATATGATTGCTCGCCTTGAGCAAAACATCAATGAGCTGCAAACCCGCGACTGACGTCATGACAAAGCCTTGCATCGCAAGGCTTTCTTTTTAGCGGTACACCACCACCCGGTTGCGCCCCGTCTCTTTAGCCTCATACATCGCCTTATCCGCACGCTCGACGCACTCTTCAGCTGTAACCGCAGATGACGTCGCGGTATACACGCCCATGCTGATGGTGATTGGCTCCGGAAGCTGTCCGTGGGTGGTTTCACGATCAAAACTGCTCAGCAGGATACGGATCCGCTCGGCCACCTGGCGTGCCGCCTCTGACGGGGTATTCGCCAGCAGCAAGACAAACTCTTCGCCGCCAATGCGTGCGGCAATATCCTGAGGACGGACCGAATCCATCAGCAGATTGGCAACAAACTGCAGCACTTTGTCGCCTTGCAGATGACCGTAAGTGTCATTGATGCGCTTGAAGCGATCGAGATCGCTGACAATCACCGACACGGGTTTACTGGCGCTGGTGGTTCTGAGCAAATGGTTCAAGGATTCATAGAAGTAGCTGCGGTTGTAGAGACGCGTCAGGGCATCGCGAATCGAGTTCTGATAAGACTGCTGATATTTCAGATGGGAATCGCGGTAGAGACTGAAGACATCGTGCAGCAGGGTAAAAATAATCAGCAACGTGGCGGTAGTTTCAAACAGACGCGAGCTGTACCAGGCAAATCCCCCCACATAATCACTGGCAAACAGGGTGACCAGCGTAATCATATAGCAGACACACAAAAAGCTGCCGCTGACCCAAAATTCATTGCGCAGACGCGTGATGACCAGCATGGTGATTAAAGTGACAATCCAGAAAATAATCAGAATGAGATTAATCACTTGATTCCATAATATTGTCATCTGCCGGGTGTCATTACTGACCAGATCTATCGAAAGTAATGTGCTGTGGCTCGAATATATCCACGCAAGAGTAATCATTGAAACGGTAAACAGAAATAAACAGATAATAATTATTACATGTACGCGGCGCGGTAATACATGATGACGCAGAGTATAAAGTACCGCCGCGCATGTGATCAGGAAGGCCATCATCATATTGCGGAACATGAAGAAAATCATCGCGTCGTTATAATTAATGCGATGCAGACCGAACGAGGTGAGCCACGCCGGGAAGCTGCTCAGTGTTCCCAGCATCAGCACCGCGGAGCCCGCGAAGGCAAAGGCGATGGCGAGCAGGAAAATCCGGTTTTTATCGCACCAGTATTTCATCAGCATAAAAAAGGCAATAAACAGATGAAATACTAAAAGAAATATTGTCAGCGTAGGAAAAATTAATGGCGAAAGGCTCGGAATAATACTCTCTGTTTTTAAATAAAGAGTATGTAATATTCCATAAAAGACCAGACAGGCAAGCAAGAAGGAAACGTAGCGGTTTCCCAGATATCGGTTTATCACGATCATACGGTTGTTAACTGACAGATAATACTTTATTAAGAAAAGAAGATGAGCGCGGAGGATAATGTAATAAGAGATAAAATACTTTGCGCGGGAACAAGAGAAGGGGAAGTAATTAATTCACGTGGTGAATGTGTTTTAGGGAATTAATTAATCGGAATGCATTCAAGAGTAATGGATGTGACCCTGAGGCCACATCCATTATGGAATTAGCGTGGGGATACAGTCACCTGGCTACCGTTGCTTGCCAGGACCACACGTTGGCCGCTAGCAAACTGGGTTTTACCCTGTTTCTGCACAACCATGATGGTGTTGCCGTCGTCTTTACGGATTTCCAGCTCAACGCCCTGGGTTTTGTTCATCGAACCCTGAACACCCTGACCCGCTACGCCACCCGCAACAGCACCCGCGGCAGTCGCCAGAGAACGTCCGGTGCCACCACCGACGGTGTTACCCAGGAAGCCACCCAGCACAGCACCACCAATCGCGCCAATCACGTTGTTGTCATCGCCACCCTGGATCTGAACCGGGCGAACGTTAACAACAGTACCGTAAGTGACGTTCTGAACTTGCTTGGCTTCGGAGGCGGTGTAAACGTCACCCGAAAGGGAATCGTTATTCACGCAGCCAGCCAGTGTTAAACCAATCAGTGAAACGCCCAGTACACGTAAAATCATTTGAATCTCCTGTTCACCAACAACGCTCAAACTGAGCATCCGTTATGGCTAAATTATATGGCATTGAGAGCCATAGATCATATCTTTGCACTAACAATAGGAAAATTGTACTTGAATTTGACTTAACGAGACATAAACGGAAGAGGCGGGGTGCTTGAGATCGGACATTGTTAAAAAATATTAGCCGGTCATAGAAATACCCCTTCATTTATGGTGGAGTGGTGACCCCAAGCCCAGATAACCTAAGGAAAGCGCATGAAATCGGGTCGTTATATCGGTGTCATGTCAGGCACCAGTCTTGACGGAGTCGATGTTGTCCTTGCCGCAATTGATGAAAACATGGTGGCGCAGCAGGCAAGCCTGAGCTGGCCGATTCCCGTTGAACTGAAAGAAGCGATTCTGAGCATTTGCCAGGGACAGCAGCTGACCCTTTCGCAACTGGGGCGGCTCGATGTGCAGCTGGGATCGCTGTTTGCCGATGCAGTGCTGGCACTCATGCAACAGGAAAATCTTCAGCCAAAGGACATCGTGGCGATTGGCTGTCATGGGCAAACCGTGTGGCACGAACCGCTTGGCGACGCGCCGCATTCGATGCAAATTGGCGACAATAACCAGATCGTCGCCAAAACCGGTGTGACGGTCGTGGGGGATTTCCGCCGTCGCGACATCGCCCTTGGCGGGCAGGGCGCGCCGCTGGTTCCTGCGTTTCACCAGGCGCTGCTGGCACATCCGGATGAACGCCGCATGGTGCTGAACATTGGCGGCATCGCCAATTTATCGATGCTCATTCCTGGGCGACCGGTGCGCGGTTACGATACCGGGCCTGGCAATATGCTGATGGACGCCTGGATCTGGCGTCAGCGTGGCAAAGCGTACGACAAAGACGCGCAGTGGGCGTGCGAGGGAAAAGTCATTATTCCGCTGCTGCAAACGATGCTGAGCGATCCCTATTTCGCCGCGCCTGCGCCAAAAAGTACGGGGCGCGAATATTTCAATTACGGCTGGCTTGAGCGCCAGCTGGCGCAGTTCCCGGCGCTGGCCCCGCAGGATGTGCAGGCGACGCTGGTGGAGCTGACGGCAATCTCGATTTCTGAGCAAGTTTTGCTGAGCGGCGGCTGCGAGCGACTGCTGGTGTGCGGCGGTGGCAGCCGAAATCCGCTGGTGATGGCGCGCCTCGCCGGGCTGTTACCGGGAACAGAGGTGACCACTACCGATGCGGTAGGCATCAGCGGCGACGATATGGAAGCCCTGGCCTTCGCCTGGCTTGCCTGGCGCACGGTCGCCGGTCTGCCGGGGAATCTGCCTTCCGTTACCGGTGCGCGCGAAGCCAGCGTGCTGGGCGCGATTTTTCCGGCCAATCCGCGGCATAATCAGAGTTAACTGAATTCCAGCCCTGCCCGTTGCCGTTAAAATCGAAAGGAATACAGGAGGGTGACTTCACCCTCCATGACCAGGATAGTCTTCGGAACAGGCTCATGAAAAAACTTCTTCTTACGTTTGCCCCTCTCTTACTCGCGGGCTGTAGCTACTACAACCAGGTTGTCGATCGCCTCAATACCGACACCCTCGAGTATCGCTGTGATGAAAAACCACTGACCGTGAAGCTCAATAATCCGCGTCAGGAAGCCAGTTTCATCTACGACAATAAAATGCTGAACCTGAAACAGGGCATGTCCGCCTCCGGCGCGCGCTACACGGACGGAATCTACGTATTCTGGTCCAAAGGTGACGATGCCACCGTCTACAAACGCGACCGCGTAGTTCTCAACAACTGCGTGCTGCAAAATCCGAAGCGTTGAGATTTTTACAGGGGCGGCGCACAATAGCGCCACCCAATTCTAATTTCAGCTAACGCCATGTCAGATAACGATGAATTGCAGCAAATTGCGCATCTGCGCCGTGAGTACACCAAAGGCGGCCTGCGTCGCCAGGATCTTCCCGCTGAACCCCTCGTACTTTTTGAGCGCTGGCTGAAACAGGCCTGTGAGGCCAAACTCGCCGATCCAACCGCGATGGTCGTCGCCACCGTCGATGAGAACGGCCAGCCTTACCAGCGTATCGTTCTGCTGAAACATTACGACGAAAAAGGGCTGGTCTTTTATACCAACCTCGGCAGCCGTAAAGCTCACCATCTGGAAAACAATCCGCGCATCAGCCTGCTGTTCCCGTGGCATATGCTGGAGCGTCAGGTGATGGTCACCGGTAAAGTTGAACGCCTCTCAACGCTCGAAGTGCTGAAATATTTCCACAGCCGTCCTCGCGACAGCCAGATTGGCGCCTGGGTCTCGAAACAATCGAGCCGCATTTCGGCACGTGGCGTGCTGGAGAGCAAATTCCTCGAGCTAAAACAAAAATTCCAGCAGGGCGAAGTGCCTTTGCCAAGCTTCTGGGGTGGTTTCCGCGTCCCCATCGAGCAGATGGAGTTCTGGCAGGGTGGCGAACACCGTCTGCATGACCGCTTTTTATACCAGCGCGACAACGACGCGTGGAAAATCGACCGACTGGCCCCGTAATCCTCGAAATTTGTTGTTTTAAGCGCTAGCGCTGGATGGGCTGGCGCTTTATTCTATGTCTCTTTCGCGCTAGGCGAAAAGTCGTGTACCGACAGAGGTGCAGTCGTTTATACATGGAGAATTTGATGGCAAGCAGTAACTTGATTAAACAATTGCAAGAGCGGGGCCTGGTGGCCCAGGTGACGGACGAAGTAGCGTTAGCAGAGCGACTGGCGCAAGGCCCGATCGCGCTCTATTGCGGCTTCGATCCCACCGCTGACAGCTTGCACTTGGGGCATCTTGTTCCATTGTTATGCCTGAAACGCTTCCAGCAGATGGGCCATAAGCCTGTGGCGCTGGTGGGTGGTGCAACCGGTCTGATTGGTGACCCAAGCTTTAAAGCCGCCGAGCGTAAACTGAATACGGAAGACACCGTGCAGGAGTGGGTGGACAAAATTCGCAAGCAGGTTGCGCCATTCCTCGACTTCGATTGCGGTGAAAACTCTGCGATTGCTGCCAACAACTACGACTGGTTTGGCAACATGAACGTGCTGACCTTCCTGCGTGATATCGGCAAGCACTTCTCCGTTAATCAGATGATCAACAAAGAAGCGGTGAAGCAGCGTCTGAACCGTGACGATCAGGGCATCTCCTTTACCGAGTTCTCCTACAACCTGCTGCAGGGTTATGACTTCGCCTGTCTGAACAAACTGCACGGCGTGGCGCTGCAGATTGGTGGCTCCGACCAGTGGGGCAACATCACGTCCGGTATCGACCTGACGCGTCGTCTGCATCAGAACCAGGTATTCGGTCTGACCGTACCGCTTATCACCAAAGCTGATGGCACCAAGTTCGGTAAAACCGAAGGCGGCGCAGTCTGGCTGGATCCTAAGAAAACCAGCCCGTACAAATTCTACCAGTTCTGGATCAACACCGCCGATGCGGACGTTTATCGCTTCCTGAAGTTCTTCACTTTCATGGACATCGAAGAGATCAATGCTCTTGAAGAAGAAGACAAGAACAGCGGTAAAGCGCCTCGCGCACAGTATGTGCTGGCCGATCAGGTCACCAGCCTGGTTCACGGTGAAGACGGTCTGGCGGCGGCGAAACGCATTACTGCCAGTCTGTTCAACGGCACCCTGAGCGATCTGAGCGTGGAAGATTTCGAGCAGCTGGCGCAGGATGGCGTGCCAATGGTTGAGATGGAAAAGGGCGCCGATCTGATGCAGGCGCTGGTCGATTCCGAGCTGCAGCCGTCCCGTGGTCAGGCGCGTAAGACCATCGCCTCCAATGCCATCACCATCAACGGTGAGAAGCAGGCCGATCCGGAATACACCTTCGCTGAGAGCGATCGTCTGTACGGGCGCTACACCCTGCTGCGTCGCGGTAAGAAGAATTACTGTCTGGTTTGCTGGAAGTAATCACAAGTGTTTGAGGGGCGTGGGAAACCACGCCCCTTTATTTTTTCAGGGTTGTGGTAAGAAAAATGAATAACATCCTCGCCATTCAGTCCCACGTTGTTTTTGGCCATGCCGGCAATAGCGCCGCAGAGTTCCCGATGCGTCGCCTTGGGGCCAACGTCTGGCCGCTCAACACCGTTCAGTTCTCCAATCACACACAATACGGTAAATGGACAGGCTGCGTGCTGCCTGCATCGCATCTGACGGAGATTGTGCAGGGTATCGCGGATATCGATCAGCTAAAGCGCTGTGACGCTGTTTTAAGCGGATATCTGGGATCGGCGGAGCAGGGCGAACATATCCTGGGTATCGTACGTCAGGTTAAAGCGGCGAACCCGTCGGCCAAATTTTTCTGCGATCCGGTGATGGGCCATCCGGAAAAAGGGTGCATCGTGGCGCCGGGTGTGGCGGAGTTTCATGTGCGTCATGCGATGCCGGCAAGCGATATCATCGCGCCAAATCTCATCGAACTGGAAATTCTCTGCGAGCATCCGGTGAACAGCGTAGAAGAAGCCGTGACAGCGTCACGTGAGCTAATAGCTCAGGGACCGGAGATTGTGCTGGTGAAACATCTGGCGCGCGCGGGGTTTAGCCCGGACCGCTTTGAAATGCTGCTGGTGACGAAAGACGACGCCTGGCATATCAGCCGTCCGCTGGTGGACTTTGGCGCTCGCCAGCCGGTGGGCGTGGGCGATGTGACGAGTGGGTTACTGCTGGTGAAACTGTTGCAGGGCGCATCCCTGCGCGACGCGCTGGAGCATGTGACCGCAGCGGTCTATGAAATCATGATCGCGACGAAACAGATGGATGAGTATGAGTTGCAGGTCGTGGCGGCGCAGGAGCGTATTGCGAAGCCGGAGCACTACTTTAGCGCGACGCAGCTTTAAAAACAGTGCCCGGCAAGCGCGCAGCGCCGCCGGGCAATGCAGAGATATATTAGTTCAACCCTTCCGCTTTCAGCGCCGCCGCCACGCCCGGACGTGCCGCCATGCGTTCCATATACGACGCAATATGGCTTAATCCTTCCATATTCAGCTTCACTGCCCGCGCCCAGCGCAGAACCGTAAACAGATAAGCGTCTGCAATGGTGAAGCGCTGGCCGCAAATCCACTGATCGTCTTTCAGGGCGTCATTAACGTACTGCAGTTTTTTCTCCAGCAGGGCACGAACGGTCGGTTTGTACTCTTCAGGCGTATCCGGGCGGAACAGCGGCGTGAAGCCTTTATGCAGCTCAGTCGCGATGTAGTTCAGCCACTCGAGGGTTTTATAGCGGGAAATGCTGCCCGTCGGTGCCAGCAGATGGCGATCGGGTACTGAATCGGCCAGGAACTGCATAATGGCGACGCCTTCGGTGAGCAACGTGCCGTCGTCCAGCGCCAGAGCCGGAACCTGTCCTTTCGGGTTAATCGCGAAATAATCCTCGCCATTCTCCAGACGCTTTTTCATCAGGTCGACGCTATCGAGCGTGAAATCCTTGCCGCTCTCGCGCAGGGTGATGTGTGAAGCAAGAGAGCATGCGCCTGGTTTGTAGAACAGTTTCATCGGTAACTCCTTTTTGCTGAGATTAGGGTCATGGTAATGCGCGGCAGAATAAAAAAAAAGCCGCTAACGCACAGTTAGCGGCTTCTCTTCAGTCGTTTCCCGATGACAATTACGCGGTAGCGGTATCCGTCGCTTTAGCGGTTTTGTCGTCGTCCTGGGTCATACGATTCAGTTTAGGCGCAGTCAGCAGCATCAGCACGGCGATAATTGCGGTGGCGATACCGATCTGCATGAATACGCGTCCGTACACTTCCAGGGAGACCAGAGGGTCGGTGACGTTTTCCGGAACGGCCATCAGGTTTGCAATTTTACCTGCAATGATAGCGGCACCCGCAGTAGTCAGGAACCAGCTACCCATGATGAAGCCCATCAGACGCTGTGGAACCAGCTGTGCAACCATTGCCAGACCCAGACCCGAGATCATCAGCTCACCGATAGACTGCAGCGCGTAGCTCAGAATCAGCCAGTTAACAGACACGATACCCGCGTCGGTCGCGAACTTGGTGCCCAGCGGCAGTACCAGGAATGCGCCAGAGCACAGCACCATACCGATGGCAAATTTGTGCGGCATTGGCAGACGGTCGCCCATCTTGTTGTAGATAGCGGCCAGAATCGGGCTACCAATCATGATCCAGAACGGGTTCAGTGCCTGGAACTGCTCAGGTTCGAACGCGATACCCAGAATGGCGTGCTCAACGTTACGAATGGCGAAGAAGTTCAGGGACGTTGGCATCTGGCTATACAGCACGAAGAAGACAATCGCCTGCAGCATCAGAATGAAGGCCACAATC
Source organism: Lelliottia sp. WB101 (assembly GCF_003051885.1). Lineage (NCBI taxonomy): Bacteria > Pseudomonadati > Pseudomonadota > Gammaproteobacteria > Enterobacterales > Enterobacteriaceae > Lelliottia > Lelliottia sp. WB101. The sequence continues at coordinate 3,477,781 of NZ_CP028520.1, read as the reverse complement.
ATCTTACGACGCGCAGCGCCCTGCATAGCGAACGCTTCTTTCGCGAAGATGCAGATGATACCCAGAGCAACCACGCCCAGTACCGCGCGAGCAACGCCCTGGTTGTGCAGCAGCCAGGTGGCGATGGTAGCGAGGATCACAACGCCCACGATAGTCGCCAGCAGTTTGCCCATGTGAACCGGTTCGAAGTCAGGTTTAGAGCCGTAGTCTTTGACCCAGCGTTTGCAGAAGGCAAAGTTAACCACGGTGATCAGCATACCGACAACGGAGAGTGAGAACGCTACGCTCCAGCCGAACTTCGCTGCCAGCCACGGTGTTGCCAGCATAGAGAAGAAGGAACCGATGTTCACCGACATGTAGTACATGGTGAATGCACCGTCGAGACGCGGGTCATCTTTGCTGTAGCAGGTAGAAAGCAGGGAGGACGGGTTTGCTTTGAACAGCCCGTTACCGACAGCAATTGTCGCCATACCCATGTAGACAACCGCAGCATCGTGACCGGACCACGCAACCAGCGCATAGCCGACAGCCAGAACGATGGCGCCGAGCATGATCACGCGTTTGGTGCCAAGAACTTTATCGCCTAACCAGCCGCCGACGGCGACCAGGCCGTAAACCAGTGCACTGAAAGAGGAGAACAGCGTGATGGAATCCGCTTCGGACATACCCAGTTGTTTAACCAGGTAAACAGCCATAATCCCTTGCAGGCCGTAAAAGCCAAAACGCTCCCATAACTCGATAGAGAAGATGAGATAGAACGCTTTAGGCTGTTTGAAAGCGTTTAAACTTACGCTCTCTTCTGTTGGTTTATTGTTTGCAGTAGACACATATACCTCTTTTTTTACATCCCATATTAACGGGGGTGTTCATAGCGTAATTGACCGGAGTCCATTCGCCTTATAGTTATATTGGGAGGGGAAACGGCGGGTAATGTTCACTATCCTGACCCATCTGGCAAGGTGTTTGTAATACTCTGTTACATATAACCAGCGCGGTATAATACGCGGGTCAGACAAATGTTATTTAGCGTTAAATCTTTCAGCATGAGAATTGGTGGTTTTTTTCACTACTGAGACCCGTAAAAAAGGGCTGTATGGCGATATGTTCTGCTATATGGTCATTGTGGTAGTGATATGGTCCATATTCTGAAAATCAACTGGTTTAATCTGTTGTGAACGATCGGTCATAGCTTGTTCGCGCAAGGGCTTAGTGGGTTTTTATATACAAAAATCCAACATGACGTTATCAGAGTGATCGCGATCACAGATGTATAGAAAATTTCGCTGACGAAAAAACAATTAACCTGCCAGGGTGTTAATGAACCGAACAATCAAGAGGTCTGAAAGTGAACGAAGCGGATAATAAATGGGCAAAAGGAAGGTTTCCGGTTAGACCTTCCTTTAGTAAGGGATTGATATATTGAGCAGAGGAGGTAGGTGACGGAAATTCAGGCGTACACTTTCTCTTTATATTCGCATAAATCTTCGATCAGACACGAACCGCAGCGGGGTTTACGGGCGATACAGGTATAACGTCCGTGCAGGATCAGCCAGTGGTGGCAATCCACTTTAAACTCCGCCGGTACCACCTTCAGCAGCTTTTCTTCGACCTGCTCGACGTTCTTACCCGGTGCGAAATTCGTGCGGTTACAGACGCGGAAAATATGCGTATCGACAGCAATGGTCGGCCAGCCGAAAGCGGTATTGAGCACCACGTTGGCGGTTTTACGCCCCACCCCAGGCAGCGCTTCCAGCGCGGCTCTGTCTTCCGGCACTTCACCGCCGTGCTGTTCCAGCAGGATACGGCAGGTTTTAATCACGTTCTCGGCCTTGCTGTTAAACAGACCAATGGTTTTGATATACGACTTCACGCCGTCCACGCCCAGCTCCAGCATTGCCTGCGGCGTATTGGCGACAGGGTAGAGCTTCGCCGTCGCTTTGTTGACGCTCACGTCGGTAGCCTGGGCGGAGAGCAGCACCGCGATCAGCAGCTCAAAAGGGGAGTTGAAATTCAGCTCCGTTGTCGGATGCGGGTCATTATCACGCAGACGAGTCAGGATCGTGATGCGTTTCTCTTTATTCATACAGCCTTCTCAGGGAGTCCTTCCTGCACGCTACGCTCGGCGGCGCGGCGTTTACGTTTCTCATCAATGAGGTATTTTAACGCCAGCATCATACCAAGGCCAATAAATGCGCCCGGTGGCAGCATCGCCAGCAGGAACGGCGTATCCGTGTGGAAGACCTCAATACGCAGGGCCTTCGCCCAGCCGCCCAGCAGTGCGTCAGCGCCGTCAAACAGGGTACCGTTACCGAGGATCTCACGCATCGAGCCCAGCACAAACATTGCGCAGGTGGCGCCCATGCCGATGGCAAAGCCATCCAGCGCCGAGATCAGCGGATCGTTCTTCACCGCAAAAGCTTCCGCGCGACCCACGACGATACAGTTGGTTACGATCAGCGGAATAAAAATCCCCAGCGACTGATAAAGGCCGAACGCGTAGGCGTTGATCAGCATCTGCACGATACTCACCACCGAGGCGATGATCATCACGTAAATCGGAATACGAATCTCTGACGGCGTCCAGCGACGCAGGGCGGAGATCGACAGGTTGGTCAGGGTCAGCACCAGCGTGGTCGCCAGTCCAAGGCCGAGGGCGTTCGTGGCAGTGGATGTCACCGCCAGCAGCGGGCACATCCCCAGCAGCTGGACCAGCGCGGAGTTGTTCTTCCAGAGACCCTGGACAATAACCTCTTTAACCTGGCTCATGATTACTCCTCACAGGCGGGAAGATTGTTGATTTGCGCAGGCAGCGTTTCGGCATACAGCCCCGCGCGTTTCACCGCATTCACCACGGCGCGTGGCGTGATGGTCGCGCCGGTAAACTGGTCGAACTCACCGCCGTCTTTTTTGACTGCAAAGGCGGTGTCATTCTCACCATGAATCACTTTTCCGGCAAAATGTAAAATCCAGTCGCTGAGGCGAAGCTCGATTTTATCCCCCAGCCCTGGCGTTTCGTGGTGCTGCGTCACACGGGTGCCGAGAACCGTACCAGAGAAATCGGTGCCGACCAGCAGTTGAATTGCGCCAGAGTAGCCGTCCGGTGCGGTCGCTTCCATCACGGCACCCACGGCGGTATCCCCTTTACGGGCGATGAAAACGCGGTGTTCACCTTTGCCTAACTGCGGTGCCTGCACGATAAAGCAGCTTTTCTGCAGGTCATTATCGTAGAAATCTGACGGAATCACCTGATCGAACAGCGCCTTTTGCTGTTTCGATGCCTGTTCATCAATCGTCGTTTTGGTCATTTCATTCACCAGCGCGGTCAGCCCCGTCAGGGCAGCGGCGAAGATCGCCAGCGTCACGCCGTGTTTTTGCATTGTTTTCAGCATGGCGAATCCCTTAGCGGTGGCCATACACGCGAGGACGCGTGTAGTAGTCGATGAGCGGCACCGTGATATTGGCCAGCAGTACGGCGAACGCCACGCCATCCGGATAGCCGCCAAAACTGCGGATCAGCCAGACCAGCAGCCCCGCCAGCGCGCCAAAAATCAGGCGTCCACGGTTGGTGGTCGATGCGGTCACCGGGTCGGTCAGAATAAAGAAGGCACCCAGCATGGTTGCGCCGGAGAGCAGATGCATCTGCGGGCTTGGCAGCGGCTCGGACGAGAACATCCAGCCGAGCGTGGCGCAGATCGTCAGCGTCACCAGAAAGCTGACCGGAATGTGCCAGCGAATCGTCTTCTTCCACAGCAGGAACACGCCGCCCAACAGATAGGCGATATTAACCCACTGCCAGCCAGCGCCCGCCAGCACGCCGCTGTAGATTGGGTACGCCATGATCTGCTCAACGCTGTGACCGGCATGCAAAGAGGTTTTAAAGGTGTCGAGCGGCGTCGCCTGGCTGATACCATCCACGCCCATGCGCAGGGTGGTCATGTCGCCACCCGTTGCCGTGTGGCCGGTAAAGATCACCTGAAGCGCATCCATAAATCCCGGTACCGTCGCGGCAATCTCGTGCGGCGGCAGCCAGCTGGTCATCTGCACCGGGAAGGAGATCAGCAAGACCACATAGCCGATCATCGCCGGGTTAAACGGGTTATGCCCCAGGCCGCCGTACAGCTGTTTGGCAATAATAACCGCGAAAACGGTGCCCAGCACCACCATCCACCAGGGTGAAAACGGCGGAATACTGATCGCCAGTAACAGACCGGTGAGCAGGGCTGAGTTATCGGCGAGAATGCGGGGAACAGGCATTTTTCGAAGCTTAAGCACCAGCGCTTCGGCGGCCAGCGCACTGACGCAGCCGAGGACAATCTGAAACAGCGTCCCCCAGCCAAAAAACCAGAGCTGCACGGCAATGCCCGGTAAGGCCGCCAGGCAAACCAGCATCATAATGCGCGACGTCTGGCGCTGGTTATGGGTGTAAGGGGAACTTGCGATTCTGAAAACCATTTAATCCTCGTTTACTGCCTGCTGTGCGGCTTTCTTAGCCTGAACGCGTGCAATCGCGGCGGCGACTGCGGCTTTGCGTGGGTCGTCATTGGCGGCGGGTTCGGGGTCCTGCTGGGCCGCTTTACGCGCTTTGGCGCGAGCAATGGCGGCTTCAACGGCCGCTTTGCGCGGATCGACAGGGGTTTCCTGCTCGACGCTCTTTTCCTGTTGCTCCGCTTTACGCGCTTTGGCGCGAGCAATGGCGGCCTCAACGGCGGCTTTGCGCGGATCGACAGGCGGTTCCTGCTCGACGCTCTTTTCCTGTTGTTCCGCTTTACGCGCTTTCGCACGAGCAATGGCGGCCTCAACGGCGGCTTTGCGCGGATCGACAGGCGGTTCCTGCTCGACGCTCTTTTCCTGTTGCTCCGCTTTGCGCGCTTTGCGCGCTTTGGCGCGGGCAATGGCCGCTTCAACCGCTGCTTTACGCGGATCGCTCTCAGCGTTCGGCTGTGCGTCCTGGGCTTTTTCTGCCTGACGGGCGCGGGCCTGCGCTTTGCGCGCTTCACGCGCGGCGATGGCTTCGCTGTTGTCTGGTTTTTCACCGGCCGGAATGATCACCGGCTGTGCGGCAGAGGCTTTCTTCTCACGCACCCGCGCCAGCGCGGCGTTAATGGCATCCTGATCTTTTTCGGCTGGCTGAACGGCAGCCTTTTTATGACGTTCCTGACGCGCCAGTTTCTCACGCTCAAGACGCGCCTGACGCGCTTCAAAGCGGGCTTTGGCTTCGGCGGCACGTTTGTCTTCCAGCGAAATGGCGTAGATCTCGGCCTTTTCCTGACGGAAATACTGCACCAGCGGAATGCTGCTTGGGCAGACCCAGGCGCAGGCCCCGCACTCAATGCAGTCGGCCAGATTGTGGGCTGTGGCTTTATCGTGCAGCTGGCCTTTGCTGAACCAGTACAACTGCTGCGGCAGCAGATCGGCCGGACAAGCGTCGGCGCAGGCGCTACAGCGGATACAGCCTTTTTCTTCCTGCTCTTCGCCCATCTCGCTTGCGGAAGGGGCCAGCAGACAGTTGGTGATCTTGACGACCGGAACGTCCAGCCAGGGCAGGGTAAAGCCCATCAGCGGCCCGCCCATGATGACCATTTGATCGCTGCCCGGACAGAAGCCGGCCTGCTCCAGCAAATGACGCACTGGCGTACCCAGCCGCGCCCAGACGTTACCCGGCTGCGAAACGGACTCGCCTGTCAGCGTCACTACGCGTTCGGTCAACGGTTCCCCGTCGATCACCGCGCGTTTCACCGCGTAAGCCGTACCGACGTTTTGCATCAGCACGCCAATGTCAGAAGAGCGGCCGCCGTGCGGAACCTGTTTCCCGGTCAGAATTTGCGTCAGCTGTTTTGCGCCGCCGGACGGGTATTTAGTGGGAATAACGCGCAGGCCAATGTCATGGCTGCCCGCCAGCACCGCACGCAGCATGGAGATCGCCTGCGGTTTGTTATCTTCAATGCCGATCAGCACTTCGCGCGGCTGTAAAATATGGGCGAGGATGCGAATCCCTTCGACGACCTGCGCGGCGCAGTCCTGCATCAGGCGGTCATCAGCGGTGATGTAAGGCTCGCACTCTGCGGCGTTGATAATCAGGGTCTGAATTTTATCGCCACCACCGCGCAGCTTGGTGCCGGTCGGGAAGCCTGCGCCGCCAAGACCGGCCACGCCGAACTGGTGGATGCGCTCGATCAGGGCTTCGCGGCTCTGGGCGCGATAATCACTCCAGCCGTCGCGGTCGATCCAGCGGTCTTCACCGTCCGGCTCGATCATGACGCTTAATTCGGCCAGTGCCGAAGGGTGGGGAACCGTGTGGGGGGCAATCGCCACCACTTTCCCGGAGGTCGGTGCGTGGACCGGGAGCATACGCCCGCGTCCAAAGGTCAGCTGCTGACCGCGTAATACGTTGTCACCGACTTTCACGCACAGCTCGCCTTCCGCACCGATGTGCTGTTTCAGCGGCATGACGAACCGGTTTGCTAACGGGATCTGGCGCAGCGGCGTGCCGCTGGACTGGGTTTTCATCTCTGGCGGATGAATCCCGCCGTCGAAATCCCAAATCTTCTCTTTTCTGAACGCAGAAAATAACTTAAACATGGTGTTCCACAGGAATTATACGAACCGGAATGGTTTGAAGATCCCACTTCCAGCTGTCGGGAGTCGTTTCGACCGGACGCAGCTCGATGCATTGCGTCGGGCAGGGGGCCACACAAAGATTGCAGCCCGTACAGAGATCCGCCATCACGGTGTGCATCGCGCGGGTTGCGCCAACAATGGCGTCCACCGGGCAGGCCTGAATACACTTAGTGCAGCCGATGCAGTTTTCTTCGTCGATGACCGCCAGCACGCGCGCAGGCTCTTGCGCGCTCTCGTTGCCATCCACGGGCTGCGGATCGACGTTAAGCAGCGCCGCGATTTTTAACATCACGGCTTCTCCACCCGGCGCACAACGGTTAATCTTTTCACCGTTGCCTACCGCCTCAGCATAGGGACGGCAGCCAGGATAGCCGCATTGCCCACACTGGCTTTGCGGCAGAAGGTCATCGATTTTTTCGACGACAGGATCGCCTTCAACCGCAAAACGGCGCGAGGCGTAACCCAGAATAATGCCAAAAAACAGCCCCAGCACGCTGATGGCGGCGATGGCAATCCAGATAGCATTCATTACAACTTCACCAGACCACTGAAGCCCATAAAGGCCAGAGACATCAAACCCGCGGTGACCAGTGCAATGGCGTTACCGCGAAAAGGCGCCGGAATATCGGCAGCGGCCATGCGTTCACGAATAGAGGCAAACAGCACCATGACCAGCGAGAAACCGACCGCCGCGGAGAAACCGTACAGGGCCGATTGCAGGAAATTATGCCCAAGGTTGATGTTGAGCAGCGCCACGCCGAGCACGGCGCAGTTGGTGGTAATCAGCGGCAGGAAAATGCCGAGCAGGCGATAGAGCGCCGGGCTGGTTTTGCGCACCACCATTTCCGTAAACTGCACCACAAAGGCAATCACGAGAATAAACGCCAGCGTGCGCAGATAGATTAGGCCGAGGGGGATCAATATCCAGGTATCAATCCACCAGGCGCAAATAGAGGCCAGTGTCATCACGAAGGTGGTTGCCAGTCCCATGCCCATTGCGGTTTCCAGCTTTTTGGAAACCCCCATGAACGGGCACAGGCCAAGGAACTTCACCAGCACGAAGTTATTCACCAGCACAGTTCCGACAAAGAGCAGTAAGTAATCGGTCATTATTTAGCCTGAAATAAAAAAGCCGCCTATTATCGGATAAACCACAACGGGCGACAACAGGATAACTGTAGGGTTATTACGGGTTCACGAAGGTCTTTTTGACCCGGGCGGAACGCCTGAAGTAGGGCGCGAAGAGCGCAGCGGCCAGCAGCGGGAACAGCAGCTGGCGCACAGCCAGTAAGTCTGAAACCGGTGAAAAGGCAAAGGCCTTGATCGCCAACAGCACGGAGATCAGCAGCCAGATAATATAGTGCTTAGGCACTTTCTGACGGCGTTTAAAGAACGCAATGGTCAGCCAAAGTGTGTAATACCACATGGCAATGGCAAAACCGAAGGAGATAAACCACAGCGCGATATTCATTGTGCTCTGGGAGGTCAGATTCTTAAGCGCATACGGCGTCACGAGAGCCGTTGTATACAGCAGCAGCGCAAGCGATGCGCTTAACAAAGCCACCAGTAACCAGGCGAGCGGGGCGAGTAACCAGCCTCCGATTTTTTCTCCAGGCGATGCGGTCATGTTATCTCCCTCAGTCTGCACGAAATGATACCCGGCAAATTTACCGGGGCGTGAGTATATAACATTTCGCGCCGATGGCTACCGTCTTACAGCACGTAGCGCCAAACTGATTTAGGGACTTCGCCGATATTGAACAAACGACCGCCGGAAACCAGCTCTGCGCGACGATGATCGGCAGCGCGGTACATATTGATGATGTCCTGATTATCGGTCAGCGTGTAGTTCAAATGATCAAACAGTTTTTCCAGGCTCTCGAGAGAACTGATCTTGCGAAATTTTAATAAATAATCCTGAACTGTCATTTAATAAGCTTCCATTTTTAAAAGTAAATTTTATCAGTAGGGTAATTCGCTCGAATAATAAACGGATAAATAAAGACGTAAACAACCCACTTAAGGGTTAAGACTAAATTAGGAGTTTTCTTTGAAAGTTTCAGGCGTCGGACGACGCCTGCAGAAGAAGGTTAACTCTGATGACCGTGGCTGGCAACCGGCAACTGACAGGATATGTCACTCTTTTGCCAGCAGAACTTATTTGGTCTGAGACGCCGCAACCGGTTCTGGTGGCTGGTAGTTATCAATATGGCTGGCAACGCCGAGTAAAATGACGGAAACACCCAGGACAACCCATCCTGCTAATTCAACGATTCGATTGATAATTGACGTCATGATTCTTGTTTGTGATTTATCCATAAATACAGATTGAGAATGTTACAGCGCGATTTCCGCTATCGCAAGTCCTTTGGGAACGGTTTCTCTGTATGAATTCAGCAGGTTATATAATTGTAACAAAGACCGCTGGTCAGTCGTGCTGTTTTACTTTTTGTAATCCATTACAAAACGGTTGTGACAGGCTTGTTGATAGTGTGAAATGAGTGAAAGACAAGACGAGAGGCAACGACATGAGTGACAAAATCCGCGTCGGATTAATTGGTTATGGTTATGCGAGCAAGACGTTTCACGCACCGCTAATTGCCGGTACGCCTGGAATGGAGCTGGCGGCGGTTTCAAGCAGCGATGCGTCGAAAGTGCATGCTGACTGGCCTTCGGTTCCGGTAGTGTCTGAACCTAAGCACCTGTTTAACGATCCGAATATCGATTTAATCGTGATCCCCACGCCAAACGACACCCACTTCCCGCTGGCAAAAGCGGCGCTGGAAGCGGGTAAGCATGTGGTGGTGGATAAGCCCTTTACCGTGACGCTGTCTCAGGCACGCGAGCTGGACGCGCTGGCAAAGAGTCTGGGACGTCTGCTGTCGGTGTTCCACAACCGTCGCTGGGACAGTGATTTCCTCACACTTAAGGCGCTGATGAACGAAGGGACGCTGGGTGAAGTGGCGTACTTCGAATCCCATTTCGATCGTTTCCGCCCACAGGTACGTAACCGCTGGCGCGAGCAGGCCGGTCCGGGCAGCGGTATCTGGTACGATCTGGCCCCGCATCTGCTGGATCAGGCGGTGAATCTGTTTGGTCTGCCGGTCAGCGTGACGGTCGATCTGGCGCAGCTGCGCCCGGGCGCACAGGCCACGGACTATTTCCACGCGATTTTAACCTATCCGCAGCGTCGTGTGGTTCTGCACGGCACCATGCTGGCGGCGGCCGAATCTGCGCGCTATATCGTGCACGGTACGCGCGGGAGCTACGTTAAGTTTGGTCTGGACCCGCAGGAAGACCGTCTGAAAAACGGCGAACGCCTGCCGCAGGAAGACTGGGGTTACGATATGCGTGACGGCGTGTTAACGCGTGTCGAAGGGGAAGAACAGGTGCAGGAAACCTGGCTGACCCTGCCGGGGAACTATCCGGCCTATTATGCGGCGATCCGCGATGCCCTGAATGGCACGGGTGAAAACCCGGTTCCGGCGAGCCAGGCGATTCAGATTATGGAACTGATTGAGCTGGGCATCGAATCAGCGAAACACCGCTCGACGCTCTGTCTGGCGTAATAAAAAAGGCCGGCAAATTTGCCGGCCTTTTACTTCTTAGCCTGCGACTTTATCGCGCAGGGCCTGTTTTTCAGCCGCGCTCAAGAACGCAATTTCCAGGCCGTTGATCTGCGCCTGACGAATCTCTTCGCGGCTCAGTCCCGCCTGCGGCGCGGCAACATTATATTCATGAATAATATCGACACCTTGAACTGCCGGATCGTCGGTGTTCAGCGTTGCCAGCACGCCGTGCGCGAGGAACGTCTTCAGCGGATGCTGCGCCAGTGACGCAACGGTGCTGGTCTGAATGTTAGACGTCAGACAGGATTCGATGCCGATGCGCTGCTCGACCAGGAAATCCATCAGCGCCCGGTCTTCAACGGCTTTCACGCCGTGGCCGATACGCTCGGCACCCAACTCACGAATTGCCTGCCAGATGCTTTCCGGACCGGCCGCTTCGCCCGCATGAACGGTAACATGCCAGCCCGCGTCGCGCGCACGGTTGAAATGAGAGAGGAACAGGCTGCCGGGGAAGCCAAGTTCATCACCCGCCAGATCGACGGCGGTGATTTGATCGCGATGAGCCAGCAGCGCTTCCAGCTCCTGCAGACAGGCCGCTTCACCGAAGGTACGGCTCATAATGCCAATCAGATTCGCCTGTACGTTAAACGCCTTACAGCCTTCGCGCACGCCTGCGATAACCGCTTCCACCACGCCGTCGACGGGCAGATTGTGGGTCATCGCCATATAGCCTGGGGAAAAACGCAGTTCGACATAATGCAGGCCATTGCGCGCCGCATCTTCGATATTCTCGAACGCCACGCGACGACAGGCATCTAGCGACGCCAGCACTTTCACGCCCCAGTCCAGTTTGCTAAGGAAACTCACCAGATCCGGTTCGTTCGCCGTCACCTGGACGTGGGGAATAAGTGTCTCAATAGTTTGAGCGGGCAGGGACAAATTAAACTGGCGGCCAAGATCGAGAATGGTTTGGGCACGAATGTTGCCATCAAGGTGACGGTGAATATCGGTAAGGGGAAGGCGGGTATCAATCATGGTCGCACTCATTTTCTGGTTAAAGTGCGCCACATTATAAAAACATTTGCGGGTAAAAAGCTATTTGCGCAATGGAATATTCCATTGCGCAACCTGTCAGAGCAGAGAATGAATCCCCGCAATCAGCCGCTCAACGCCCTGTTCCAGTTTACTGCGTGGACATCCGGCATTCAGGCGTACATACCCGTTACCCTCCACGCCGTAGGTGTAACCTGGCATGATCGCGACTTTTTGCTGCTCAATGAGTACGTTCTGCAGCGCTTTGTCGTCGATACCGAGCGCGCTCAAATCAATCCATGCCAGATAGGTCGCTTCCGGCGGCTGCCAGTTCAGCTGCGGGAATGCAGCGTTGAGTTGCTCAGCCACATAGCGCAAATTTGCCTCCAGATAGGCGCGCAGGGCATCCAGCCACGGCTCGCCCTGCTGATAGGCGGCGATATGTGCCGTCAGTGCCAGCACGGACGGAGATGAAAGCCCGTCGCGGCCCTTTAGGGCGTTAAGATAGCTTGCGCGACTTTCATCGTCGCCGATCAGCCCGTACGCCCCGGTGAGTGCCGGGATATTAAAGCTCTTGGAGCCTGACGTTAGCAGCGCCCATTTGCTGCGCGCCACCTCGTTCCACGGCGTATGCTGGTGGTCGCCCCACACCATATCCATGTGGATTTCGTCGCTGATCACCGCCACATCGTAGCGCGCGCACAGCTCGGCCATGGTGTTCAGCTCGTCGCGCGTCCAGACTTTACCGGTCGGATTTTGCGGGCTGCACAGCAATAAAATCGTGTTTTCCGGTTTCGCCAGCGCGGCTTCCAGGCTGGCCATATCGCACTCCCAGCCGGCTGTGTTTTTTTGCATTGCGACCGGAACGACGTTGCGATCGTTGCCCTGGATGGCGTTGTAAAATGCATCGTAGGCGGGGGTATGCACCACAATGCCGTCGCCGGGTTTCGACCACACGCGAATCAGCTCGGAAACCATATAAATGACCGACGGACCGTACACCAGGGTGTTCGTATCAATCTGGCTGTGAAAACGCTGCTGGAACCAGTGCGCAACGGCGGCGAGAAATTCGTCATTTTTCCAGCGGCTGTAGCCAAACACGCCGTGACTGATACGCTGATTGAGTGCGTCGATGATGCACGGTGCGGTGGCAAAATCCATATCGGAAATGGTAAAGGGCAGCAGATCGTCAGCACCGAAGCGGTCGGCGACGTAATCCCATTGGGTACACCAGGTCCCGTGGCGATCGACGACGGTTGAAAAATCAAACATAGCGCTCGTCCTTAAAGTAAAAACCCCCTTCGCCAGAAGGGGGTGAGGTGTCAGGCTTCTACCGTACGCATCAGCGTCGATAGCTCATCTTTAACCGACTGGACCTGCGGCCCAATCACCACCTGCAAATTATGCTGATTTAACTGTACCACGCCGATGGCCCGGTTGGCCTTCAGGGCGTTGGTGTCCACCTTCGACATATCGTTCACCGACAGACGCAGGCGGGTTATGCAGTTATCGAGAGACGTGATGTTATCCGCGCCGCCCAGTGCCGCCAGAATCGCTGGCGTGTTGTAGCCGGATTTACCGACGGTACCCACAACGGCTTGTTCCACGCTGCTGGCGGTATCGGTATCGCGGCCCGGTGTTTTCAGATTAAAGCGGGTGATGGCGAAGCGGAAGATACCGTAGTAAACCGCAAACCAGATAGCCGCCACAACCGGCACCAGATACCACTTGGTCGACAGGCCGTGCAGGATGCCGAACACCACGAAGTCAATCACGTTGCCGTCGGTGTTACCGATGGTCACACCCAGCACCGCCATCACGGTGAAGCCCAGGCCGGTCAGCACGGCGTGGATGAGATACAGCACCGGTGCAACGAACAGAAACAGGAACTCGATTGGCTCAGTCGTTCCGCCTACCACGCAGGCGATGACGCCGGAGATCAGCAGGCCTTTAATTTTATGACGGTTTTCAGGACGCGCGCAGTGGTACATCGCCAGCGCCGCACCCGGCAGGCCGCCCAGGAAGGCCGGCATTTTACCCTGCGACAGGAATCGGGTCGCACTTTCAGAGAAGCCGTGGGTGGTCGGGCAGCTCAGCTGCGCCTGGAAGATAGTCAGCGCGCCACTCACGTCGTGGCCGCAGACGTCCATCGTGCCGCCTGCTTCGGTAAAGCGAATCAGCGCGACAAGAATGTGCTGTAAACCGAACGGCAGCAACAGACGTTCACCAGTACCGAAAATCATCGGGCCGAAATCGCCTGCGCTGTTGATGATGCGGCCAATCGCCGTAATCCCCATCGCGAAGACCGGCCAGATCAGGGGGATCACCAGACCAAACAGACCCATGACCACCAGGGTGACAATCGGCACAAAGCGGGTACCGCCGAAGAAGGCCAGGGCGTCCGGTAGACGGATATTGTGGAAGCGCTCGTGCAGCATCCAGATAATCACACCGGCAATAACCGCACCGAGGATCCCGGTGTCGATCGACTGAATACCCAGCACGCTCTGAATATTGTTCGCTTTCAGCACTGCCGCGTCGGTGGTGGGCAGAATGCCTTTAGCGGTCAGCCAGAAATTCACCGCCAGGTTCATCACCGCGTAGCCGACAAAACCGGCAAACGCCGCCACGCCTTTGTTCTCGCGCGCCAGCCCCAGCGGGATAGCGATACAGAACATGACGGGCAGGAAGCTAAAGGCAAAGGAGCCGACTTTACTCATCCAGATGAAGATTGCCTGCAGCACCGGGTTGCCGAGGAAGGGGATCAGGGTAATGACATCATGGCTGCTGAGTGAGCTGCCGATCCCGAGCATGATCCCGCAAAAAGAGAGCAGAGCCACCGGCAACATAAAGGTTTTACCCAGTTGCTGGAAAAACTCCCACAGCGATATTTTTTGTGCTGCTTTCGCCGTCATAAAACGACTCCTTGATGGTTAAAAGGGTTTTATCTGTTTCACTGTGGCGAGAAGATAAAACGTTTTACCAAACTTTAGTGCGCGCTGAATCACATTCTCATGCTTTAATTAGCAGTATAAATAGAACCTATTGATAAAACGTTTTATCTGACTGCACATCAGGGAGTTGCGCGTTCACATGTCTGTTGCGAAGAAGATCACCATCAATGATGTTGCGCTGGCGGCCGGGGTATCGGTCAGCACCGTTTCGCTAGTCTTAAGCGGAAAAGGGCGCATTTCTCCCGCGACGGGCCAGCGCGTGAACGAGGCGGTTGAGCAACTGGGGTTTGTGCGTAATCGCCAGGCAGCGTCTCTGCGTGGCGGACAAAGCGGCGTGATTGGCTTGATCGTGCGCGATCTGACGTCGCCGTTTTATGCAGAACTCACCGCCGGGCTAACAGAAGCGCTGGAAGCGCAGGGGCGGATGGTCTTTTTACTCCACGGCGGGCGCGAAGCGGATCAACTGCTCTCCCGGCTGGATATGCTGCTGACGCAGGGCGTGGACGGCGTGATTATCGCGGGGCGTCTGGCGTGGGGAGCGAGCTGTGCGAGCGCGCGGCACAGAAGGGCGTTCCGCTGGTGTTTGCCTCACGCGCCAGCTATCTCGATGAAGCCGATACCCTGCGCCCCGATAACATGCAGGCTGCACAAATGTTGACCGAGCATCTGATTCGTCGCGGTCATCAGCGCATCGCCTGGCTGGGCGGCAAGAGTTCGTCCCTTACGCGCGCCGAACGTGTGGGCGGTTACTGTTCGACGCTGATCAAATACGGTCTGCCGTTCCACAGCGAATGGGTGGTTGAGTGCGAATCGAGCCAGAAAAAAGCCGCCGAAGCGATGGGCGCGCTGCTGCGCAGTAATCCCACCATCAGCGCGGTGATCTGTTACAACGATATTATCGCCATGGGGGCCTGGTTCGGCCTGCTCCGCGCCGGACGTCAGAGCGGCGAGGGTGGCGTAGAGACCTTCTTCGACCAGCAGGTGGCGCTGGGTGCTTTTGCGGATGTCGGGGAAAACGCGCTGGACGATCTGCCTATTGTCTGGGCGACAACGCCCGCGCGCGAGATGGGTTACACCCTGGCAGACCGCATGATGCAGCGAATTGAGAAATCAGACGTCCAGGCCGGGCATCAGATCGTGTCGGCGCGACTGGTAACGACGAAATAACGATGTGAATCAACGTGCCGCACGGTTTTGCGGTTTTTCGCCAGATGAGTCAAAATCGTCTGGCCGATGTAATTACTCCAGTTGAAACTGTTTTGCAGCACAATCACCGCATTTTGATTCTGTTTATCAAAGCCAATGTAACTGGAGTACCCGCCAATATACCCCACCTGATAGGTCATTTTCTGGCCGTCCGTCTCGTCACTCACCCACGCGATATTGGCGGCCTCTTTGTGCCGATAATAGTAAGTACGAGTGACGTCCTTGAAAGCCTGGTTGATCGCCTTATCCTGCGTCGCGCTGATGTGCGCCCGGGCGTAGGCCGCCAGATCGCGGGCGCTACTGTACAGGCTTGCCGCTGCGGTCATGTTGTGCTGAAAATGCCAGTCCGGCGTCAGTTCGCCACGGCGTATAAATTTAGGCTGATCCCCTGCGTGGCCGAGCGCACGCCTCGGATATGACGCCAGTATTTCCGGCGTATAGCTGGAGTTTTGCATATCGAGTGGCTGAAAAATCAGCCGCTGGGCCAGGGCTTCGATCGATTCACCGGTCTTTCGTTGCAGAATATAGCCGAGGAGGGCGTAGCCGATGTTTGAATACTGCGGTTCGTGTGAGTCAGGCGCAGAGAAATCGCGCAGGTAATTGAGTACGTTATCGCTGTCGAGTTCTGAATAGAAGTTCTCGCCGGTACTGAAATAGCGCACAAGATTTTCGAGGGTCAACAGATCCATCGGCTGACGCGGTAAGCCAGAGGTGTGAGTGACCAGCTGCAACAGGGTGATGTTTTGCGCGTCAGCACTCAAGGGTGTGCCTTCAGGCAGTAAGGTCGCGAGCGTATCCGTCCAGTGGAGTTTGCCCTCATTGACCAGCAGGGTCGTGACTTCGGCGGTAACACCTTTGCTCAGTGAGCCGAGTGCAAAGAGGGTATCCGGGGTGACGGGGTACTGGTTTTTTGCGTCGGTTACGCCGTAGCTGTGAAATTCGGTGGGGCCGTTATGCTGAATAATGGCGACAATCATCCCGGTCACCTCTTTTTCTTGCATGTACTGCTGGATCATCGGGTCGATCCCGCGACCGTAGTATCCGACCACAACGCGGGTACTCTTTTGTTCCGGCATATCCATTTGCGATAACGTACTGTTTCCACAGCCAGCTAACACCAACAGGGACAAAAGCAGTAATGGTGTTTTAATGTTCATTCTTAAAAGCTGACTGTGCCGCCGTCCAGGAAAAATAGAGCGCGCAGTATACAAAAATGCGGCCCGGCAGGCGCCTGTTTTTCACGCTTTTGGTAGAGGGCATCAGGAGGCGGTGATCCAGATCAAGAGCCTTGCCCGCCTTACGAGGCATATTCTGCGCTCCTGTTAAGTTCTGTAAAACGATTACCGCCATGCAACTCTGTAAAACCCTGCTCGCTTTAGCCTTTGTTCCCGCCATCTCCTTTGCCGCCAGCAATATAGAAGTCGGTTTTTCACCGGAAGGGGGCGCCCAGGAGCTGGTGCTCAAAACCATCAATAACGCGACAAAATCGATCCGCATGATGGCCTTTTCGTTTAGCGCCCCGGATATCATGAACGCGCTGGTGGCGGCGCAGAAGCGCGGCGTCGATGTGCAAATCGTGATTGATCAGAACGGCAATGTTAGCGGCAAAAGCCTGCAGGCGATGCGCTATGTGGCACACAACGGCGTTAAGCTCAGAACGGACAATCACTACCGTATTCAACACGATAAAGTGATTATTGTAGACGGGAGTACGGTCGAAACCGGGTCATTTAATTTTGCCAAAACGGCGGAGTCTAAGAATTCGGAAAACGTGATAGTGATTCACAACGCCCCGGATCTGGTGGCGGAGTATCTTGCGCACTGGGAAAACCGCTGGCAGCAAGGGGTGGATTTCTCTGTGTAAAACTGCCGGGTGGCACAGCGCACCCGGCGGATAAGGCTAATGCCCGGCTAACAACAAGCCGGGCAATGCCTGTATTACTGCTGCGGTACTGCTGGAGCCGCAGGTTCAGCCGGTTCCGGCATCCCAAGTGTTGGCATACCAAACATACCGACAAAGTCTTCCAGCGGCATTTTCTGACCGTTTAACGTCACCTGACCATTCGCATACTGCAGGCTGGTGCTAATCACGTTGTCTTCAAGCGTGGTGATGCGGAACATCTGGCCCATGGCCGCCATGCCTTTCACCTGCTGGCTGGCGAGCTTAGCCGCATCGGCGTCGTTATAGCCTTCGAGCTTCGCTATCTGGGTCATAAACTCGGTCGCCATATCCATCGGGATCGTCAGTTTGCTGTCGATGGATTTCACGCTGCGATCCACTTCCTGCGCCAGCGTCTGCGCTTCACCGGTCGCGATGGCCGGATCTTTCAGGAACAGGGACAGGTTGAAGTTGGTTTCGCCTTTGCTGTTTTTCCAGCTCAGTGGGGCGATCGTGATAACCGGCTCGCCTTTCAGCAGCAGCGGCAGGTTGCTTAACAGGGCATCCATCGCTTTTTGCTGATACAGCTCAGGATTTTTGGTCATCAGCTCTTTATCGGCCAGCAGCGCCTGGCTTTGCGCACGATACTGCTGACTGAACTGATGCCACGCCTGGCCGTCGATATTGCCGAGTTTCAGGGTCAGTTTGCTGGAACCCAGATCCTGGCTCTGCACTTTGAGGCTATTCAGGCTGTAATCCAGCTGGCTGTTGACGCTCTTACCGTCTTTGGAGAGATCGGATTTACCGACCAATTCCATCCCTTCCAGAACGGCCATCTCTTTGTCTTCCACGGCAATCGCCATTTTACCCAGGCTGATTTGCTGGTCGCCCATGCGCTCGCCAAAGGTGGTCATACGGCTGTTGCCGTCGGCTTTGAGATTATTGAAGGTCAGCTGAACCTTCTGATTGTATTCGTTAACCGCGTTGACCAGGCCACTTTCCGCCGAGCCGCTCAGGGTGAACACGTTACCGTCGCGATCCGCGTCGAGTTTGAAATCGCCGCCGCTGAAGGCCACTTTCTCGTCGCCTTTTTCATAATTCAGCGCTTTCAGGGCGATATCGGAGCTTGTATCGCCGGCGTAGCTGATGCGTGTATCCACCACAAACGGCGACTCATTTTTCGCCAGTTCAAACAGCGGTTTAGACGCTTCGTTGTTGACCAGCGTGGTTTTTACCGACGCCATGGACGGAATCAGATTGAAATGCTTCAGCTGTGCCAGCGGGAACGGACCGTGATCGACAACTTCGTCCAGCACCACGCTGTGACCGTCTTTCAGCCAGCCATTTTCGGTGCCCGCAACGGGTTTAACCACCAGTTGCATATGGCTTTTGAAGACGCCGCGCTGATAGTTCTGATAGCTTAATTCCAGCCCGGCTTCCGGCGCCGTGCGTTTGATTTCGCTGTTAGCCTGCGCCACCATCTCTGCCAGACGACTCTCCAGCTGTTTGCCCGTAAACCAGGAGGCGCCCGTCCAGACCACCCCTAATGCGACAACAACACCAACCGCTATAACCGATTTTTTCATCATGATTGTCCATAAAATGAAACCAGGCGGTAAAAACCGCCTGGTGATTAAGTCTTCCACTAGCTTAGCAAGAGAGTCGATAAACTTATAGCTTATTGAAGACCCTTGCCAGGCGGCCATTTCCGCTGATAGCGATCGGGGACTCATTCGCCGCGACAAACGCCGACTCCCCTGGTTTGAGCACCAGGCGCTGTTCGCCTTTGCTCAGCACCGCTTCGCCTTCAACACAGAACAGGATTGCCGCGCTCTGCTGTGAGACCGCGGTTTCCGTCGCGCTCAGGTCGTGCAGCGCAAAAGCGAAGTCGTCAACAGGAATCGGGAAGTCCAGCTCTGCGCCGTTTTTCACCGGCTGAGTCAGCAGCTCTGCGGCAGGTTTGGCGACGAATTTGACGTTCGCTACCAGCTCCGGGATATCGATATATTTTGGCGTCAGCCCGGCGCGAAGTACGTTATCGGAGTTTGCCATCACTTCCAGCGCCACGCCCTGCAGATACGCATGCGGGGTTTCCGCAAACAGGAACATCGCCTCGCCCGGATTCAGTTTCACCACGTTCAGCAGCAGCGGAGAGAAGAGGCCGCTGTCGTTCGGGTAGAACTCAGAAATCAGGCGAATGGTCTGCCAGGGTTCACCCTGCTGGTTATTGAGAGCGGCTTTCAGCACTGCCAGCGCGTGGGATTTCTCGTCATCCTGCATATTCAGCAGGCTGGCAAACAGCTGGCTTAAGCCTGCGGCGTCCGGGTTTTCGAGGAAATGGGCAATAGCGTGATGGGCGCCCGCGACCGGCTGCAGCAGCGAAACAATCTCCGAGAACTCGCGGAAGGCGTTCATCGCCAGGAACGGTGTTAACGCGAAAACCAGCTCTGGCTTATGGTTCGGATCTTTGTAGTTACGTTCGGCGGCATCCAGTGGGATACCGGCTTTATTCTCTTTCTCAAAACCTATTTCAGACGCTTTCTTGTTCGGGTGCACCTGAATGGAGAGCGGCTGTGCGGCGCAAAGCACCTTGAACAGGAACGGCAGTTCGCCGAAACGCTGCGCCACGGCATCGCCCAGGAGCGTCGCTTTGTCCGCGTCGATCACCTCGCGCAGAGCGCGGACCTGGCCGCTGGCGTCTTCAATTTTTGAGCTGCTCTTCGGATGCGCGCCCATCCACAGCTCTGCCATCGGCAGGTTGTCAGGATTGGCGATACCGTAGAGATCCGTTAACGCAGTTTGACTTCCCCAGGCATAGTTCTGCACTGAGTTGATGAGTTTTTGCATTATCAAGCCCTGTTTCAAATGTGGAATTATCTTCGCGTATTAAAGCAATAAACCGCCCGGAAGTAACCTGCGCATGTAAAAAGTCGTACTAGTCTCAGTTTTTGTTAAAAAATTGTGTAGGATAAGCAAACTCGCTTTTAAGCAGGGCAGCGGAACATCTGCTCTTAAATAACCAGACCGAAGCAGTAAGTGAGAGAACAATGTCGAACAAACCCTTTCATTATCAAGATCCTTTCCCGCTGGCAAAGGATCAGACCGAATACTATCTGTTAACATCCGATCACGTCTCTGTCTCTGAATTCGAAGGGCAGGAGATCCTCAAAGTTGACCCGCAGGCGCTGACCTTACTGGCGCAGCACGCCTTCCACGATGCCTCCTTTATGCTGCGCCCCGCGCATCAGCAGCAGGTTGCCGATATCCTGAGCGATCCGCAGGCCAGCGAAAACGACAAATATGTCGCGCTGCAGTTCCTGCGTAACTCCGATATTGCTGCGAAAGGCATTCTGCCGACCTGCCAGGACACGGGCACGGCGATCATCACCGGTAAAAAAGGCCAGCGCGTCTGGACCGGCGGCGGTGACGAAGCGGCGCTGGCGCACGGTGTCTACAACACTTACATCGAAGATAACCTGCGTTATTCGCAAAACGCGGCGCTGGATATGTATAAAGAGGTGAACACCGGCACTAACCTGCCGGCGCAGATCGACCTCTACAGCGTCGATGGCGACGAGTACAAATTCCTGTGCATCGCCAAAGGCGGCGGCTCCGCGAACAAAACCTATCTGTACCAGGAAACCAAAGCGCTGCTTTCGCCGGGCAAGCTGAAAAATTACCTGGTCGATAAGATGCGCACGCTTGGAACGGCAGCCTGTCCGCCGTACCACATCGCGTTTGTTATCGGCGGGACGTCGGCGGAAAGCACCCTGAAAACCGTCAAACTGGCGTCGACCAAATACTATGACGGCCTGCCAACGGAAGGGAACGAACACGGTCAGGCATTCCGTGACGTTCAGCTCGAACAGGAGTTGCTGACAGAAGCGCAGAACTTAGGCTTAGGCGCTCAATTCGGCGGCAAATATTTTGCTCACGATATCCGCGTCATCCGTCTGCCGCGCCACGGTGCGTCTTGTCCGGTCGGGATGGGCGTCTCCTGCTCTGCGGATCGCAATATCAAAGCGAAGATCAACCGCGACGGTATCTGGATCGAAAAACTGGAAAACAATCCGGGGAAATACATTCCGCAGGAGTTGCGTCAGGCCGGTGAAGGTGAAGCGGTGCATGTCGATCTCAACCGTCCGATGAGCGAAATCCTGGCCCAGCTGTCGCAATACCCGGTCTCCACGCGTCTGTCGCTGAACGGCACCATTATCGTTGGCCGTGACATCGCTCACGCGAAACTGCAGGAGCGTCTGGATAAGGGCGAAGGTCTGCCGCAGTATGTAAAAGATCACCCGATCTACTACGCAGGCCCGGCGAAAACCCCGGAAGGTTATGCCTCTGGTTCACTCGGCCCGACGACGGCAGGGCGCATGGACTCCTATGTGGATCAACTGCAGGCCAACGGCGGGAGCATGATCATGCTGGCCAAAGGCAACCGCAGCCAGCAGGTGACGGATGCCTGCCACAAACACGGCGGATTCTATCTCGGCAGCATCGGCGGCCCGGCAGCGGTGCTGGCACAGGGCAGTATTAAGAGCCTGGAGTGCGTGGAATACCCGGAACTGGGGATGGAAGCCATCTGGAAAATTGAAGTGGAAGATTTCCCGGCGTTTATCCTCGTGGATGACAAAGGCAACGACTTCTTCAAACAGATCCAGTCGTCCCAGTGTTCAGCGTGCGTTAAGTAGTTTTTGTGCCGGGTGGCGGTTTCGCTTCACCCGGCACGACTCACCACAAGAGCGCACAAAGCGCCATACCGTTTTCCTGAAGCAAACAATACTTAATCCAGCATGTGAGCAATGTCCCCCATTTCATTGTTATCAAGGAGAAAGTAATGACAACGCAACGCCGCGAGAAAGATTCCATGGGCGCAATCGACGTCCCGGCTGACAAGCTATGGGGCGCGCAAACTCAGCGCTCGCTGGAACATTTCCGCATCTCGACGGAGAAAATGCCCGTTTCGCTGATCCACGCCCTGGCGCTCACCAAACGCGCAGCCGCGAAGGTCAACCAGGATCTGGGTCTGCTGTCCGGCGAAAAAGCCACCGCTATCATCAGCGCCGCAGACGAAGTGCTGGCCGATAAACACCCTGACGAATTCCCCCTTGCCATCTGGCAGACCGGCTCCGGCACGCAAAGCAATATGAACATGAACGAGGTGCTGGCTAACCGCGCGAGCGAACTGCTGGGCGGCGTACGCGGGATGGAGCGCAAAGTACACCCGAACGATGACGTCAATAAAAGCCAAAGTTCTAACGATGTATTCCCGACCGCGATGCACGTGGCGGCGATCATCGGCCTGCGCGAGCATCTCATTCCGCAGCTGAAAGTGCTGACCCAGACCCTGACGGCAAAATCGCAGGCGTTCGCTGACATCGTCAAAATTGGTCGTACCCATCTGCAGGACGCCACGCCGCTGACCCTCGGGCAGGAGATCTCCGGCTGGGTGGCGATGCTGGAGCACAACCTCAAGCATATCGACCATAGCCTGCCGCACCTCTCGGAGCTGGCGCTGGGCGGTACGGCGGTGGGGACGGGGCTGAACACCCATCCGGAATATGCCGTACGCGTGGCGAAAGAGCTGGCCGCGATCACCGGGCAGCCGTTTGTGACCGCGCCGAATAAATTCGAAGCGCTCGGTACCTGCGATGCGCTTGTCCACGCCCACGGTGCGCTGAAAGGGCTGGCGGCCTCGCTGATGAAAATCGCCAACGACGTGCGCTGGCTGGCCTCCGGGCCGCGCTGCGGGATCGGAGAAATCAGTATTCCGGAAAACGAGCCGGGCAGCTCCATCATGCCGGGCAAAGTGAACCCGACTCAGTGCGAAGCCATGACCATGCTCTGCTGTCAGGTGATCGGCAACGACGTTGCGGTGAATCTCGGCGGGGCGTCAGGCAACTTTGAGCTGAACGTCTATCGTCCGATGGTGATCCATAACTTCCTGCAATCGGTGCGCCTGCTGGCGGACGGTATGGAGAGTTTCAACGAGCACTGCGCGACCGGCATCGAGCCGAACCGCGACCGTATCAGCCAGCTACTGAATGAGTCGCTGATGCTGGTCACCGCGCTCAACACGCATATCGGCTACGACAAAGCGGCTGAAATCGCCAAAAAAGCGCACAAAGAGGGGCTGACCCTGAAAGCCTCAGCGCTGGCGCTGGGCTATCTGACGGAGGCCGAGTTTGACACCTGGGTGCGCCCGGAAGAGATGGTAGGCAGCCTGAAGTAATCACTCCGCCACATACAGGTGCAGCCGTGGAATGATCAAGCGCAGCGGCTGCGCCTGAGGTTTATAACGATGCTGAATATTGTCCGCATCATAATTCAGCAGTTCGCCAATGTCTGGCACCATCGCCCCCTGGTCTGCGTCGTACAGGGCAATCAGCGGCGTCGGGCAGGCGTACTGCACCTGCTTTTGTTCTCCCGCATACCAGACGCGTGCAATCGGCTGCACCTTCACCGGACGTTTGATTTTAAGGCGCGCATCGGCAGGCAGCGCGGCAATATTCTCGTACTCCTGCTCTAACCGCTCAATCCACTGTTCGCGTGACCAGGGCGCCATGGTGCGCGGCGATTTCAGGCTCTTCTCCAGCAGCGACAGCACCTCATTGCGGGTGAAATTTTTGATGATATGTTTGTTCGCCCAGCCAAAGCGCAGGGTCGCCGGATGACGCAGCAGCGTCAGCGTGCGGTAGGCATTGAGGGTAATCAGGCCCGGCAACTGGCGATGCACCCACTCAAAGCGCGCGGCAGGGGCGAGACCCGACTCTTCGGTTACGATCTTCTCAAACGCGGCTTTAAGGGAATTAATGTGCACAATCTGGCTTTCAAGCTGTTCTCGCAGGGGCGTGTCGCACTGGAGACAAATTACCCCAGGCAGACGCACGGCGGCTTTACTGCTGCGGTTTTCTGACTGCTGCTGAATAAACAGATGGCGATAATGCGCCAGCGTCAGATCCAACGCCTCCTTGCCGATATGTTGCTTCACCTCAATCACATCCAGCGGATCGTGCTCTGCGCCTTTCACCACGTCCGGCAGGGTGAAAACCCGCGCGGCCAGCAGCCGACAGGTTTTCAGCCGTTCGCTCAGGCTCATCAGTTCGTGTTCTATCTGGTGAAAGGTGGAGTTCAGCCGCTCGAGAAGATCGTAGGTCGCCATAAAACGCTCGCAGTAGTTACAACATACTTATTATATAGCACAGTGCGCCGGGTCAGGCTACGGTGCGGAATGGGTCTGGCAGGGACAAAGTATGCTTATCCATTGGGGGTTAAATATACGAAATTTGTATACTTCCCGACTCTTGCGGCCCATCGGTTGATCCAGAACAGGTAAAAAGTATGATGAAAACCTAAAATCGTCACACGTTTTATCTACCCCTAAATGGTAAGAGGCAATCCTTGTCCAGACCTGGCCGTATTGTCTGCGCGCTGCTGGCGTGCGCGTCGTTCTTCGCACAGGCAGCCGCCCCCGACGAACTGACAACCGCGTGGCCCGTCAATGTAGGACCGCTCAATCCCCATCTTTATACACCCAATCAAATGTTCGCCCAGAGCATGGTCTACGAACCGCTGGTGAAGTATCAGGCCGATGGTTCGGTCATACCCTGGCTTGCGAAAAGCTGGACCCACACGGCGGATGGCAAAACCTGGGTATTTACGCTTCGTGACGGTGTCACGTTTTCCAACGGCGAACCTTTTAACGCGCAGGCCGCCGCCGAGAACTTCCGCGCGGTGCTCGATAACCGCCAGCGCCACGCCTGGCTGGAGCTGGCCCGGCAGATTACGGATGTTAAAGCCCTGAACGACTCTGAGCTGCAAATCACCCTGAAAAGCGCCTATTACCCGTTCTTACAGGAGCTCGCGCTGCCGCGTCCTTTCCGCTTTATCGCCCCGTCGCAGTTTAAAAATAATGAAACGATGAACGGCATTAACGCGCCAATCGGAACCGGACCGTGGGTGCTGAAAGAGTCCAGGCTTAACCAGGTTGACGTGCTGGTGCGCAACGATCGCTACTGGGGTAAAAAGCCCGCCATCCGGCAGATCACCGTGAAGGTGATCCCGGACCCGACGACCCGCGCCGTGGCGTTTGAAACAGGTGATATTGACCTGCTGTATGGTAACGAAGGGCTGCTGCCTCTCGATACCTTCGCCCGCTTCAGCCAAAGCCCACACTACCGCACCCAGCTTTCCCAGCCCGTTGAAACGGTCATGCTGGCGCTGAACTCCTCCAAAGCGCCGACGGACGATCTGGCGGTGCGCGAAGCGCTGAACTATGCGGTGAACAAAAAATCCCTGATCGATAACGCCCTGTACGGCACGCAAAAAGTGGCGGACACGCTGTTCGCACCGTCAGTGCCTTATGCAAACATCGGTCTCAAGCCGCGCGAATACGATCGAAAGCAGGCCACATCGCTGCTGGATCAGTCGGGCTGGAAGGCCGTGAGCGGAAAAGCCATCCGCGAGAAAAATGGTCAGCCGTTGCGGGTAGAACTCGCCTATATCGGCACCGACGCCCTGAGCAAATCGATGGCGGAAATCATTCAGGCCGACATGCGTCAGGTGGGCGTTGATGTGGCGCTGGTGGGGGAAGAGGAGAGCAGTATCTACGCCCGCCAGCGCGACGGTCGATTCGGCATGATTTTCAACCGCACCTGGGGCGCGCCTTACGATCCACATGCCTTTATGAGCTCGATGCGCGTGCCGTCCCACGCCGATTATCAGGCGCAGCGGGGGCTCGCAGATAAGGCCATCATTGATAAAGAGATTGGCGAAGTGCTCTCCACCCGCGATGAACCTCAGCGTCAGGCGTTATACCGCGATATTTTGACCCGACTGCACAACGACGCGGTCTATCTGCCGATTAGCTATGTGTCGATGATGGTGGTGGCGAAGCCTGAACTTGGGGTGATCCCGTTTGCGCCCATCGCCTCTGATATTCCGTTTGAACTTATCCAGCAGGTGAAACCCTGATGTGGCGCTATATATTGCAGCGCATACTGCTGCTGATCCCGATGGTGTTCGCCGCCTCGGTGATTATCTTTCTGATGCTGAGACTCGGCACCGGCGATCCGGCACTGGATTATCTGCGTCTCTCTAATCTGCCGCCCACGCCGGAGATGGTGGCCTCTACCCGCGTGATGCTTGGCCTGGATCAGCCGTTAATCGTGCAGTACGGCACCTGGCTGTGGCGGGCGATGCACCTGGATTTTGGCATATCCTTCGCCACCCAGCGCCCGGTGCTGGACGACGTTATGCACTTTTTGCCCGCAACGCTGCTGCTGGCCGGTGCGGCGCTGGTGCTGATCCTGTTTACCTCCGTACCTCTGGGTATTTGGGCCGCGCGCCATCGCGATCGGCTGCCGGATTTCATCGTCCGGGTGATCTCTTTCCTGGGCGTCTCCATGCCCAACTTCTGGCTGGCGTTTTTGCTGGTGATGTTCTTTTCGGTTTATCTCAAATGGCTCCCGGCGATGGGCTATGGCGACTGGCAGCATCTGATTCTGCCCGCCGTGTCGATTGCCTTTATGTCGCTGGCGATTAACGCCCGGCTGCTGCGCGCCAGCATGCTGGATGTCGCCGGGCAGCGGCACGTCACCTGGGCGCGTCTGCGCGGCCTGAGCCATAAACAGACCGAGCGCCGCCATATTTTGCGCAACGCCTCGCTGCCGATGATCACGGCGGTGGGAATGCACATCGGCGAGCTGATCGGCGGGACGATGATCATCGAGAACATCTTCGCCTGGCCGGGCGTAGGGCGTTACGCCGTCTCGGCGATTTTTAACCGCGACTATCCGGTCATTCAGTGTTTTACGCTGATCATGGTGGTGGTTTTTGTCCTCTGCAATCTGGCGGTGGATGTGCTGAATGCGGCGCTTGACCCGCGCATTCGTCGTCATGAAGGAGCGCACGCGTGAATTTTTACCGTTCTGCACGCTGGCCCGTCCGGCTGGCGATGATGATGATTGCCCTGCTGGCGGCGATTGCCCTCACCAGCCAGTGGTGGCTGCCGTACGATCCGCAGGCGATTGATCTGCCGTCGCGGCTTCTGTCACCCGACAGCCAGCACTGGCTCGGCACCGACCATCTGGGGCGTGATATCTTTTCGCGTCTGCTGGCGGCAACGCGCGTCTCTCTGGGATCGGTGATGGCCTGTCTGCTGCTGGTGCTGATTCTGGGAATGACCATCGGCGGGGCGGCCGGGCTGCTTGGCGGGCGCGTGGATCAGTTCACCATGCGCATCGCAGATATGTTCATGACCTTTCCAACCTCGATTCTGTCGTTCTTTCTCGTGGGCGTGCTGGGGACGGGGCTGACTAACGTCATCATCGCCATCGCGCTTTCCCACTGGGCCTGGTACGCGCGGATGGTGCGCAGCCTGGTGATCGCGCTGCGTCAGCGGGAGTTTGTCCTTGCGTCGCGCCTGTCGGGGGCCGGGCATGTGCGTATTTTTGTCGACCATCTGACGGGGGCGGCGCTGCCGTCACTGCTGGTGCTGGCGACGCTTGATATCGGTCATATGATGCTGCACGTCGCGGGGATGTCATTTCTCGGACTGGGCGTGACGGCCCCGACGCCCGAGTGGGGCGTGATGATCAACGATGCACGTCAGTATATCTGGACGCAGCCGTTGCAGATGTTCTGGCCGGGGCTGGCGCTGTTTATCAGCGTGATGGCGTTTAATCTGGTGGGTGACGCCCTGCGCGATCACCTCGATCCTCATCTGATCACGGAGCATGCCCACTGATGCCAAAGCAGATTGATTTGCAGAATATCGTGCTCGAGGCGGATCGCACGTTAGTTAGTGGCGTCTCGCTGACGCTCAAACGCGGGCGGGTGCTGGCGCTGGTGGGGGGCAGCGGCAGCGGGAAATCCCTGACCTGTGCCGCTGCGCTCGGCGTATTGCCTGCCGGTGTGCGTCAGACGGCAGGGCGAATTCTGGCCGACGGCGAGACGGTGACGCCAGCCTCCCTGCGAGGGATTAAGATTGCGACCATTATGCAAAACCCACGCAGCGCCTTTAATCCGCTGCATACCATGGCTACCCACGCCAGGGAGACCTGTCAGGCGCTGGGTAAAAATTCCGCTGACGCCGCGCTTATCGCCGCATTAAAGGCCGTCGGGCTGGACGAGGCGGAACGCGTGCTGAAGCTCTATCCCTTCGAGATGAGCGGCGGCATGTTGCAACGGATGATGATCGCGATGGCCGTGCTGTGCGATGCGCCGTTTATCATCGCCGACGAACCGACCACCGATCTCGATGCCGTGGCCCAGTCGCGCATTCTGGATCTGCTGGATGACATCATGCACACCCGCGCGCCCGGTATGCTGCTGGTGACGCACGATATGGGCGTCGTGGCGCGCCTCGCGGATGACGTGGCGGTGATGGATAACGGCGTCATCGTTGAGCAGGGCGACGTTGAGACGCTATTTCGCGCGCCACAGCATCCGGTGACGCGCGGGCTGGTGTCGGCACATCTGGCCCTGTATGGCATGGAGTTGACCCAATGACACTGCTTTCCGTATCTGCGCTTTCACATCAATACGCCCGCTCAGAGTGGGTGCTGAACAACGTCGCCATGAGTCTGAAAACCGGAGAAACCGTAGCGCTACTGGGCCGTAGCGGCTGCGGGAAAAGTACGCTTGCGCGCCTGCTGGTAGGACTGGAATCCCCGAGCCAGGGCGACGTTTTCTGGCAGGGCGCGCCGCTTTCACAGCTCAACCGATCCCGGAAAAAAGCGTTTCGCCGCGAAATTCAGATGGTGTTTCAGGATGCCATCAGCGCGGTGAATCCGCGTAAAACGGTGAGTGAAATTCTGCGTGAACCGATGCGCCATCTTTTGTCCCTGTCTAAAGCAGAGCAGATGGCCCGCGCCCGTGATCTGCTGCGGGCGGTTGAGCTGGATGACACGCTACTCACTCAGCGCCCGCCGCAGCTAAGCGGCGGCCAGCTTCAGCGCGTGTGCCTGGCGCGGGCGCTGGCCGTTGAACCAAGGCTGTTGATCCTTGATGAAGCCGTGTCGAATCTCGATCTGGTGCTGCAGGCGAACGTGATTCGCCTGCTCAAAAAACTCCAGCAGCAGTTCGGTACCGCCTGCCTGTTTATCACTCACGATTTACGCCTGGTCGAGCGCTTTTGCGACCGGGTCATGGTGATGGAGGCGGGGAACATCGTGGAGACGCAAACCGTCGGTGCGCGATTAACCTTTGCGTCCGCTGCCGGACAAACACTGCAAAACGCGGTCCTTCCCGCATTTCCCGTGCGCCGTCGCGCCAGACTTTGAGGTTACATCAGATGCAACGTGTCACAATTACGCTTGATGATGATTTGCTGGAGATGCTGGACAGTCTTAGTCAGCGCCGTAGTTACAATAACCGCTCAGAAGCCATCCGTGATATTTTGCGCGGCACGCTGGCGCAGGAAACCACCCAGGAGCATGGCAGGCAGGGATTCGCGGTACTTTCTTACGTGTATGAGCACGAGAAACGCGATCTGGCCCGGCGTCTGGTCTCGACGCAGCACCATCACCACGATCTTTCGGTCGCTACGCTGCATGTCCATGTCAGCCACGAAGATTGCCTGGAGATCGCGGTGTTAAAAGGCGATATGGGAGACATTCAGCATTTCGCCGATGATGTGATTGCCCAGCGCGGCGTGCGGCATGGGCATTTACAGGCCTTACCTGATGAGAAGTAACGCCATCAGGCCGTGACAGGAAGGGCGATGTGATGATAGATCGGCCAGCTAAAGCAGAACTTTGCGCCGCCGAGATCGCTTTCGTCGCAGCTGACGCGCCCGCCCATCGCCTGAGCGATAGAGTGGACAATCGCCAGCCCCAGCCCGCAGCCGCCGGTGGCGCGGTCACGGCTGGGGTCAAGACGCACAAAGGGTTCAAACACCCGTTCACGCTCGGCGGCGGCGATACCAGGGCCATCGTCTTCCACCGCTAAACTGGCCTCGCTGCCGTTCAGATGCAGGCTGATGCGAAGCCTGCTTTCGCTGTAGCGCAGGGCGTTATTCACCAGGTTATCCAGCACGCGCTCCATCAGACGCATATCCAGCGCACCGTAATCACCGGGGCTGTTATCGAGCAGCAATGTGCGCTGCGGATTCACGCTCTGCACATCGTCAATATGGCTACGTATCCATGCCGACAGATCGGGTGAGCTGAGCTTAAGTTCATTCTGCGGGCGATCCAGACGGGCATAGGTGAGCAGCTCTTCGATCAACGCTTCCAGCTGGCCAATATCGCGATTGAGCGCCAGGGATTCCGCTTCCGTCAGGTTTTCGCTCATCTCCAGGCGATAACGCAGACGCACCAACGGCGTGCGCAGTTCGTGGGCGATGCCGTCAATCAGCGCTTTTTTACTGGCGATTAGCGCATTGATGTTATCGGCCATCTGATTAAAGGCCACGCCCAGGCGCTCGAAGCTGGAGGTGCTGTCAAAGTGGATGCGCTCGGTAAAGTGACCGTCGCCAAAACGCTGGGCCGCCGCTTCCAGACGCAACATATCCTGCCAGTGGGGCCGCATCCAGATTAATACCGGAAAGGCCAGCGAGATGGCGATGAACGCCAGCAGCGCGATATCCAGCAGGCGCATCTGATGTAAAAAATAGAGATAAGGAACCGGGCCAACCGCCAGCACGTAATGGCTGCGCGGAATACGCTGAATAAAGGTGTACTGATCGTCTAATGCCACGATATCGCCATCGCGCAGGCGCTGCGTGGTCTGGGGGTCTAAATTGTAGTTCTTGAGCGGCTCGATGCGCATATTAAACGACAGATTCAGATCCAGCTCTTTCAGCGTTCGCGCCCAGTCGTGCGGGGGAATTTCACGTAATTCGCTGCGCATCAGATAGAGCGAGCTTTTCATCAGGTCATCAAGCGACTGCCTGCCTGCGCGTTCGGCGGTGAATTTGTAAACCAGCCCGACCAGCATGGTCATCACCAGAAAACAGACAAACAGCAAAAGATAAAACTGCACAAACAGCTTTTTCATGAAATCACACCATTAACACAATGAGTTAGCGAACTGATTTTACCTTTGGGGCACCAGGGCGGCAGTGTTTTGTTCATCAATGCCCCAGGTAAGTGGCTATGAAAGCAGGGTTTGCTCCGGCTGACAACATGCAAACGCATGGCGTGGCCCAAATACGATGACGCGCAAAATTCGACCAGAATAGTCTATAATTTTTATAGAGTTACTTGAAACTGTCAGGGATGGGCCTCATATTTACCCTATGACACTGTAGATGGACAGAAGAGGTGAAATTATGACTGCTGATGATCTTAAAAGAAAAGCCGAGGAAGAGATTTCTGCACTTATCTCAAAGAAAATCATAGAGCTTCGGAAAAAAACCGGGAAAGAGGTGTCTGGCATAGATTTTACTGAGCGTGAAACAATGACCGGTCTGGAAGGTTACGAGGTAAAGATCAATCTTCTCTGATGACCACGCGACATGACTTTGCTATTCCTCGCTTTTTAGCATGATCACATCACAGCTAATAGTTAAGCTGCTTGCTTTCGGCGGGTGGCTTTTTTTTATCAACGCCCTCCACGCGGGTGAATTTTGAAGGGGCCAGAACCCGCTTGAAGTGCCGCTTCGCATGGCTTATTGAGGTCACCGACCTATACTTAGTCTGCAGTGAATGGCTGCATACCCTACTGGAGTAAGCCGTGAAAAACTATTCTACGCAAGTCAACAAAGACACGCCGAAAAAACCGGATAATACGCCGAAAGACAACGATAAGAGCCCGCAGAAAAGCAAAAAGTAGTGACTCAGGCCGTGCCTGACACACCGTTCGTCGGAGGTTAATGTGACTGAACGTCGAGATTGGGTTGATCCTGTACCGGTAGATGACCCTCTGCCGGGTGATACTGACCCCGTTGACCCCATCATACCTGATGATGTTGATCCACCGCTCAGGTAGCTTGCTACTAACCGCCTACGGGCGGTTTTTTATTTCCGTGGTTTACAGGATGGTTGATAGTCGGTTACAGCGCCATCGCGCATAATCAGGCCATTCATAACATCAGAAAAGGATGTCAAATATGTCAGATAAACATTGGTCGAGGACGGAATATCTTCACCAGACGGTGACGAACCCCAATATTCACATCAAAGGCACGCACAGTTATTACAGCGACTGCTGGGACAAGGGTTTTGAGCTCTCGGTGGTGCGGTATCTGCTCGGCGATGAGGTAAGCAGAAACTGGGAACCGCTCGGCGAACTGGACCAACTCTTCATCGGTAACTTTGTCTGTCTCGGTGCGGAGTGTGTGATTCTGATGGGCGGGAACAGCACTCATCGTCTGGACTGGCTCAGCCTTTATCCGTTTATGGAATCCATCAAAGAGGCCTATCAGCCGCGTGGGGATACGGTGCTGCAGGATGGATGCTGGCTGGGAATGCGGGCCATGATCATGCCTGGCGTCACCATCGGCGAAGGGGCTGTGGTCGCGGCGGGAGCCGTTGTGACCAAGGACGTACCGCCATACGCCGTGGTCGGCGGCAATCCGGCAATAATACTGAAATATCGACTGGCGGAAGAGGATATTGCGCGGCTGCTGGCGCTGAATCTGTATCAGCTTCCGGAAGAGACGCTGATGGAACTGCAGCCGCTGTTGTCGTCCGGGGATATTTCAGCGCTCGAACGGGGTGTGTCGGGTTATCAGGTTTCCCAGGCATGCGGCGCAAACAAATAGCCTTTGTTACGCACGGTTTTGATACGGTACGGCTCGGTGGCGTTATCCAGCAGCTTTTTACGCAGCCGCGAGATGGCGACGTCGACGCTGCGGTCCATACCGTCGTAACTGACGCCGCGCAGGTTTTTCAGCAACGCATCGCGGTCCATAATTTGCCCGGCATGGGTAGCCAGTTCCCATAGCAGGTCAAAATCAGCGGTCGACAGCGCGATATCTACCCCGGAAAGCAGCACCTGGCGGTTAACGGGATCGATCGACAGCGTGCCAAAGCGCATGGCTTTGTGGGGCGTGAGTGCGGCAGAGGCTGTCTGGTTTTCCGTCGCAACGCGCTGGCGCAGATGCAGGCGCAGACGGGCCAGCAGCACCGCTGGCGGCGTGGTTTTGAGAATATAATCGTTCGCGCCCATCTCAAGCGACAGAATATGGTTCATGTCGCTGTCGAGGGAGGTGAGCAGCACTATCGGGCCGTCCCATTGCGCGCGCAGATCGCGGCACACGGTCATCCCGTCTTTGCCGGGCAGCATGATGTCGAGCAGGACCAGGTCCGGTTTCTCGCGCAGCACCACCTCTTCAGCGCGGTCACCACGCGGCTCAACGATAACGTCCATATCGTGTTTTCCCAGATAGGCGGCAATCAGCTGGCCGACTTCGGGTTCGTCCTCAACAAAAACGATCTTATTCATACAACGTCTGTTTTCGTGAAAAAAGCCAACATACACCGCGTAACCTTAACCTTCCATTAATCTTTCTAAATTAACCCGAGTTCCGTTATTCTGACCGGTATTGTTAGTTGATTGTTAAGGGAAAAGAATGGCGCTCTTAATCAAAGCCGCGCTGGGTGCGTTGGTCGTGGTGCTGATTGGCATTTTAGCGAAGACGAAAAATTACTATATCGCCGGGCTGATTCCTTTATTCCCGACCTTTGCACTCATTGCCCACTATATCGTGGCGTCAGAGCGTGGCATTGACGCGCTGCGCACCACCATCGTGTTTGGCATGTGGTCCATCATTCCCTATTTTATCTATCTTCTGTCGCTGTGGTATTTCACGGCCATGATGCGCTTACCCCTGGCGCTGGGCGGGGCGGTGGTGTGCTGGAGCCTCAGCGCCTGGGTGTTGATCTTCTTCTGGAGCCGCTTTCACTAATTCAGCGGGCGGCCGCCATCTACGCCAAAAGAGCGCCCTGTGACGTAGCGGCTGGTCAGCAGATAGTCGATAAGATCGATCACCTCTTTCTCGCCCGGCGCGATTTTCATCAGTGATTTATTGAGCGCTTTTTGGCGGTATTCCGCGTCATCATGATCGTTAAACATAATCAGCGACGGGGCGATAGCATTCACCTTGACCTCTGGCGCGAGCTTGCGGGCGAACGAGCGCGTCATGTTGTCGAGCGCCGCTTTACTCGCCGCATAGGCGATATGTTTGTCGCTTCCGCGCTCCACCACATAGTCGGTGAAATGAATAATATCGCTCGCGGCGTGACCGTGCCCGCACAGCAAATCCTGCAGGGCGTGGTTGAGCAAATAAGGGGCGTGGACGTGGATCTGCATCATCGCCGCGAGGGTTTCGCTCAGCGAGGTTTCCGGGGTTTCCGCCAGCCAGGCACTGGCGTTATGCACGATGGCGCGCAGACCGTCGGTGGTTGATTTTACCTTGTCGGCAAACGCCAAAATGCCGTCGTCGGTGGCAAAATCTGCCTGGATGCAGACGGCACCGGCTTTTCTCAATCCTTCAATAGCGTCGTATTCTGTTCGGTAACTGACGATCACCGGCTGATGCTGGCTAAGAAAATGGTGAGCAAGGGCGAGGCCGATGCGTCGGCCAGCGCCAGTAATCAGAATCGGGCGTTGCGGTACATTTCCCATCGTATTTTCCTTGAGAGTTCAACGATGGGAAAAATCGCGCTTATCCCATCAACATCCACGTTGCCGGTACGGCAGCAACCAGTAACATGCCAATCAACGCCATTTCACGACGCTTGAGCGCGTGACCTAACTGATGCGTGCGGCGAGCGTAGATAAACACCAGCAGGCCCGGCGCATACAGCACCACAGAGAGCAGCAGATGCATGGGGCCTGAGGCATAGAGTAACCATAATCCGTAGAGACAAGCGCCAACACCGACCATGTAATGTGCCGGGCGGCTGGCTATTTTTAACAGATAAGCCCCGACTAAGAAATAGGGTACCAGAATCATCTCGGAGGCAATGGTCAGCAGGGTGTTATAGTCAGAACCTGTGAGCCAGATCAGCACCAGACAGACCTGCACACTGATGTTGGTCAGCCACAGGGACGCCGAGGGTGCGCTGTTTTTGTTCTGACGCGCAAACAGGCGCGGGAAAGCCTTATGCGTCGCGGCCAGGAAGGGCACTTCTGCCGCCATAATGGTCCAGCTCAGGTAAGCGCCGCAGACCGAAACAATCAGCCCAGCCGCAATCACTACGTCGCCCCAGGACCCCATCATTCTGACCATCAGACCCGCCATCGACGGGTTACGCATCTCAGCCAGCTCAGGACGCGCCACCACGCCGATAGAGAGCAGCGTCACCAGCAGATAAACGCTCAGCGCAGCCAGTACCGCCAGCAGCGTGGCACGGCCTACGTCGCGCTTATTACGGGCGCGCGCTGAAACCACCACCGCGCCTTCGACGCCGATAAACACCCACAGGGTGATAAGCATGGTGTTTTTCACCTGCTCCCAGACCGGTACGCCAAGCGCGACACCGCTGAAATCGAGGCTGAAAACATCAAGACGAAACGCGATAAACGCCAGCACGATAAACAGGCCCAGTGGAACCAGCTTAGCCAGCGTCGCCACCAGGTTAATGCTCGCCGCCGTCTGCACGCCGCGCAGCACCAGCCAGTGAACTAACCACAGCAGCACTGACGCTCCGACGATCGATTGCCAGGTATTGCCGTCGCCGAAGAAGCGCAGTTCAGGCGTATCGGTAAAGAAACTGAGGGCCGAGAAGACGATCACCAGATAGGAGACGTTGGCGATCACCGCGCAGAGCCAGTAGCCCCAGGCCGAGCAGAAGCCGATCAGCTCGCCGAACCCTTCGCGGGCGTAGGTGAATATTCCGCCGTCCAGATCCGGGCGGATGCGCGTGAGCAATAACATGGCAAAGGCCAGCAGCAGGATCCCGACGCCGGTGATCCCCCAGCCGATGAGCAACGCCGCGGGGCTGGCGACTTCCGCCATATTCTGCGGCAAACTGAATACGCCTGCACCCAGCATGGAGCTTAAAACGAGCGCAGTTAAAGCGCTCAGGCCAAGTTTCTTTTCCATTGGCTTCCTGTTATGAAAGGTCCAAATCCAGAATAATTATTTCGCACAAGCGCATAAAAATGGTGGATCACACTAAGGCGCGGGATTTTACGGAGTGTCTTGCAGGCATGCAATGATGTGAGGCAGAAATTAGAGAAAAGTTACAAAAAAGGCGGCATTGCGCCGCCTTTTCACACCTGCTGATTTACTTGTACAGGTCTGCGCTGATGGTCACGTTGTTACCACGTTCCTGCCACTGGCGGGTGATGTGGTAATACTTCGCACCTTTCTTCGCTGCACGCTTCGCCACCTGGTAGGAGACTTCGGTCATGTTGCCGTAGTTACCGGTGAATTTGACGCTGTCGAAAGGCACCATCTGCGCGGCAGTGGCCTTGTTCAGCTCTTCAATTTTTGTGCCGTCCGGCAGGGTGACGGTGTAACGGCCGCCCTTAGTGGTCTGAGTTTCAAAGAAACGACCGACGTCAGCACTTGGAGTCGCGGTGGTTGCCACGCCCGGGATTTCCACTTTCTTCGCTTCTTCGCCGCCTTTCGCCAGCGCTGCGCGACCGGCTTCAGAATCCGCCGGGATCACATCCGGGCTTTGCAGAACGCGTTTTTTGGCATCGGCTTTGTACAGGAAAGCGGTAATACGCTGGTTGCCGCCCTGGTTAGCGTCAATCTGGCGCACGATATAGAAAGAGGCAGCCCCTTTCGCCTTCGCGGCTTTGGTGATGGCATCGTTCACTTCAGGCTGGCTGCGGTAGAAGCCCTGGACGGTCACGGTGTCATACGGCTCAAGCGCAATCGCCTGATCCTTTGGCAACTCCATCACGCCATTAATGACGCGGTTTTTCGGCGCATCCGCTTTTTTCGCATCTTGCTTGTAGAGATCGACCACGACGCGCAGGTTGCCG
Source organism: Lelliottia sp. WB101 (assembly GCF_003051885.1). Taxonomy (NCBI): domain Bacteria; kingdom Pseudomonadati; phylum Pseudomonadota; class Gammaproteobacteria; order Enterobacterales; family Enterobacteriaceae; genus Lelliottia; species Lelliottia sp. WB101. The sequence goes on along the minus strand of NZ_CP028520.1, from coordinate 3,440,630 downwards.
CCGCTACCGTAATCAGATGTATCAACGACATAAAAAGAGGCGGCACCCTCTTTATCAGCGCGAAGTGACGCTGCTCGCACTGCATCGCTAATGGCGTTAAAACGACCGGTAACCGTCACACGATCGTAAGGTTTCAACGCTGCCGCTTGCTCCGGCGTTAACTCTGTCGCGGCGTTAGCGGACAGGGCGATCGCAGAAAGGAGTGCGGACGCCAGGAGAGTGTTCTTAAGCTTCATAAAAATAATCCTTCGCCTTGCGCAAACCAGGTACTGGTGTTGTTGTTAATTTGAATTCGTCGCCGATTATGGCATTTAAAACCCGTCGCTGTCTGCGCGATTTTTCACTCCCTGTGCTCACGACAGGATCAAATTCGATAACATTTACTGATATGTCGAGTAAACAAGCGTTTGAGCAGTAAAACTGATTAAGCATATGACTTTTACAAGTTAATTTAATGTTAATGGGTTGTTCTAATACGGCGCTATATCATGTTTTACCGCTTCGCTTGAGCTATTTATCGGCCCTGGCGATGAAAATAAGGTAAATATCGCTGTCAGAGACCGCGATCACTTATTTTTCACAGATAAAGTCAGAAATAGTGTTTTCTTGCTGTAGATCACAAGCGGTATTTTCAGTAGGTTATAGAAAGTTTGTTACTGTTTTATTTTCCGTGGTTATTTACCCGTCAGGGCTCTCCCTGACGACGCTTATGCAAATCGCGGTCATTTATCGACAAACCATCATCAAGAACCGATGGAAGGGAAAACTATGCGTATTGGGGTACCAAAAGAACGGTTAGCCAATGAAACCCGCGTTGCTGCCACGCCGAAAACGGTCGAGCAGCTGCTTAAACTGGGTTTTACCGTCGCGGTTGAAAGCGGCGCGGGCAAGCTGGCGAGCTTCGATGACGAGGCATTTATTCAGGCGGGCGCTGAGGTGGTGAGCGGGTCTGAGATCTGGCAGGCACCGGTAATCCTGAAGGTGAATGCGCCAACCGAGAGCGAAATCGCCCTGTTAAATCCGGGCACCACGCTTGTGAGCTTCGTCTGGCCTGCGCAAAATCCGGAGCTGATGGAGAAACTGGCCGCGCGTGGCGTCACCGTCATGGCGATGGATTCCGTGCCGCGTATCTCCCGCGCACAGTCGCTGGATGCGTTGAGTTCCATGGCGAATATCGCCGGCTACCGTGCCATCGTTGAGGCTGCCCATGAATTTGGTCGCTTCTTTACCGGTCAAATCACGGCGGCAGGGAAAGTCCCACCGGCAAAAGTAATGGTGATTGGTGCGGGTGTCGCGGGTCTTGCGGCGATCGGTGCGGCGAACAGCCTCGGTGCGATCGTACGTGCCTTTGATACGCGCCCTGAAGTGAAAGAGCAGGTGCAGAGTATGGGCGCCGAGTTCCTTGAGCTGGACTTCAAGGAAGAGGCGGGCAGCGGAGATGGCTACGCTAAGGTGATGTCCGAAGCGTTCATCAAAGCGGAAATGGAACTCTTCGCGGCGCAGGCAAAAGAGGTCGATATCATCGTCACCACGGCGCTGATCCCTGGCAAACCGGCGCCGAAGCTGATCACCCGTGAAATGGTCGATTCCATGAAAGCCGGGAGCGTGATTGTCGATCTGGCCTCGCAGAACGGCGGTAACTGTGAATACACCGTACCGAACGAAGTGATGACCACTGCCAACGGCGTGAAAATTATCGGTTACACCGATCTGCCAGGCCGCCTGCCAACGCAGTCTTCCCAGCTGTACGGCACGAACCTTGTGAACCTGCTAAAGCTGCTGTGTAAAGAGAAAGATGGCAACGTGGTCGTTGATTTTGACGATGTGGTAGTGCGCGGCGTGACGGTGATTCGTGACGGCGAAATCACCTGGCCGGCTCCGCCAATTCAGGTTTCCGCGCAGCCTCAGGCGGCGCAGAAAGCCGCACCGGCACCCAAAGAGCCGCCGAAGCCGGTCTCTCCATGGCGTAAATACGCGCTGATGGCGCTGGTGATTATTCTGTTCGGCTGGCTCGCTGACGTGGCACCGAAAGAGTTCCTCGGCCACTTCACCGTGTTCGCGCTCTCCTGCGTTGTCGGTTACTACGTGGTGTGGAACGTCTCTCACGCACTGCACACGCCTTTAATGTCGGTAACGAACGCCATTTCAGGGATCATCGTGGTGGGGGCGTTACTGCAGATTGGTCACGGCGGCTGGATCAGCTTCCTGAGCTTCATCGCGGTGCTTATCGCCAGTATCAATATTTTCGGTGGTTTCACCGTGACTCAGCGCATGCTGAAAATGTTTCGTAAAGGCTAAGGGGTAGCATATGTCTGGAGGATTAGTAACAGCTGCATACATTGTTGCCGCAATCCTGTTTATTTGCAGTCTGGCGGGGCTTTCCAAGCACGAAACGTCGCAGCGCGGGAACCACTTCGGTATCGCGGGGATGGCGATTGCGCTGATTGCCACCATCTTCGGGCCAGATACCGGCAACGTCGCGTGGATCCTGGTGGCGATGATTATCGGTGGGGCGATTGGTATTCGCCTCGCAAAACGCGTCGAAATGACCGAAATGCCAGAGCTGGTGGCGATTCTGCACAGCTTTGTCGGTCTGGCGGCGGTGCTGGTCGGCTTTAACAGCTATCTGTACCACGAACCGGGCATGGAACCGATTCTGGTCAATATCCATCTGACCGAAGTGTTCCTCGGGATCTTCATCGGTGCGGTGACCTTTACCGGCTCAATCGTGGCCTTTGGCAAACTGCGCGGCAAAATCTCGTCTAAGCCACTGATGCTGCCAAACCGTCACAAAATGAACCTCGCGGCGCTGCTGGTCTCTTTCCTGCTGCTGGTGGTGTTCGTGCGTACCGAAAGTACCGGCATGCAGGTGCTCGCGCTGCTGGTGATGACTGTTATCGCGCTTGCGTTTGGCTGGCATCTGGTGGCCTCTATCGGCGGTGCGGATATGCCTGTCGTGGTGTCGATGCTGAACTCCTACTCCGGTTGGGCAGCGGCGGCAGCGGGCTTTATGCTCAGCAACGACCTGCTGATCGTTACCGGCGCACTGGTGGGCTCGTCGGGTGCGATTCTGTCTTACATTATGTGTAAGGCGATGAACCGTTCGTTCTTCAGCGTCATTGCCGGTGGTTTTGGTACGGACGGCGCGTCATCCAGCGGTGACGAAGAAGTGGGTGAGCACCGTGAAATCACGGCGGAAGACACCGCGGATATGCTGAAAAACTCCCATTCAGTGATCATCACCCCAGGCTACGGCATGGCGGTAGCGCAGGCGCAGTATCCGGTGGCAGAAATCACCGAGAAGCTGCGTGCGCGTGGGATCAAAGTGCGTTTCGGTATTCACCCGGTGGCAGGGCGCTTGCCTGGTCACATGAACGTGCTGCTGGCGGAAGCCAAGGTGCCATATGACGTGGTGCTGGAAATGGACGAGATCAACGATGATTTCGCCGACACCGACACGGTACTGGTGATTGGCGCCAACGATACGGTGAACCCGGCGGCGCAGGATGATCCAGGCAGCCCAATCGCCGGTATGCCGGTTCTGGAAGTGTGGAAGGCGCAGAATGTTATCGTCTTTAAACGCTCGATGAACACCGGTTACGCTGGCGTGCAAAACCCGCTGTTCTTCAAAGAGAACACCCACATGCTGTTTGGCGATGCGAAAGCCAGCGTGGATGCGATTCTGAAAGCGCTGTAGTCGCGCTATTGCCCGGCGGCGCTAGCTGCCGGGCCTTTGACGAACCTCAGTGCCGGACAAACCGGCATAAAAAAGCCGCCTAAGTTGGCGGCTTTTTCTATTTAACAATTCTCAATCGTCTTCTTCGTCATCCAGTTCCACCGGGGTTTGATACTGATCCGGTTTGATGACCAACAGATCGCAGCGCAGATGGTCGATCACCTGTTCCGCCGTATTACCGAGGAACGCTGCGGAAATACCGGTGCGCCCAACGGTGCCGAGCACCACAATCCCCGCCTGCAAATGCTCCGACAGATCCGGGATCACCTCTTCAGGCAGCCCTTTTTCTACGTGCGTCATTTTCTCGTCGATACTGAATTTCTGGCGCAGGGATTTCATGGCCAGCAGGTGCTGACCACGAATAGCGTCGTTATAGACGCTCGGGTCAAATTCAGGCAGTTCGATGGCGATATTGATAGGGGTAACCGGATACGCACCGACCAGATGGACTTCCGTATGGTTAACCTGTTCGGCAAGCTGGATTGTCTCTTTAACCAGTTTTTCGTTCAGCGCGTTGTGATAATTCTCTTCGCTGGCAAGGTTTACGGCCACCAGCGCTTTACCGCCTTCTGGCCACGGCTGGTCTTTCACCATCCACACCGGGCAAGGGCATTTACGCAGCAAGTGCCAGTCGGTTGGGGTAAAAATCACCGCTTCCAGCTTGTCGTGCTGGTGCGCCATCTTCAGCAGCAGGTCGTGTTTTTCGCTGATCACTTCCTGGATAATGGCTTCGAAAGGACGGTTATGCCACACGACTTTGATGTCGATGGGGATCCCCGCATCAATGTAATATTTAGCCTGCTCGCGGATCCACGCGGTCCGCTGGCTGATCACTCCCTGACGCATAGCAGTGCGCTCGTCAGGCGACAGAAGGGTGGTCATCTCATATGAGAAGTCATAGATCGGCAAAAACGCTTTGATTTTGCCGCCAATCCGTTGATGTAAATAGACAGCTCGCCGTAACGCCGGTTGATCGTCCTGATTAGGATCGATGGCCACCAGCATGTTTTGATACTTTGCCATACAGGTCTCCTTACTACTGTCACCACAGTCTGTAATTAAAAGAGTAACCTATATATGTTGAATGAAACAGGGGATAAGGTTTTGCCAGATCAATAAATCACGAAAATTTATCGATCCGGCAGAAGAGAAGCGAGGCTTAAGCGACGTTGCGGGAGTGACCGGCGAGAACCGCCAGTGCTTCACCGTTTTCGATGGTGATATATTTGCCTTTCACCGCCAGCATGCCACTTTTCTGGAAACGACCCAGCAGGCGGCTGATGGTTTCAACGGTCAGGCCCAGGTAGTTACCGATGTCGCCACGGGTCATGGTGAGACGGAATTCACGCGGGGAGAAACCACGCTCAGCAAAGCGACGTGACAGATTATAGATAAAGGCTGCCAGACGCTCTTCCGCATTCTTTTTGGAAAGCAGCAGGATCATGTCCTGATCGCCTTTGATCTCACCGCTCATCAGACGCATCATCTGCTGACGCAGGTTAGGCATTTTGCCTGACAGATCGTCCAGCGTTTCAAACGGGATTTCGCAAACCATCGAGGTTTCCAGCGCCTGAGCGAAGCTCGGGTGATGGCCGGTGCCGATAGCGTCAAAGCCCACTAAATCGCCCGCTAGATGGAAGCCTGTGATCTGCTCATCACCTTGCTCGGTGATGGTGTAGCTCTTAATGGTGCCAGAGCGGATCGCATAGAGCGATTTCAGTTCGTCTCCCGCTTTAAACAGCGTTTGCCCTTTCTGAATAGGCTTTTTGCGCTCGATGATATTATCAAGCTGATCGAGTTCATGCTCATTCAGGGTAAACGGGATACAGAGCTGGCTAATGCTGCAATCCTGGCAATGGATAGCACAACCGCCAGACTGAATGCGTCGTATAATTCGCTTTTCCGGGATCATAGGTCTGCTCAAGCCTTAATTGATATTGGTCAATTTTAACATCTTTTTGGAGTGTGCGTAAGCCTGGGAAACCATCAATAGCGGCAAGTGGCGACATTGTGTCGCCATCTTCTTGAAATTCCACAGCTTGATTGTGGAATAATGACCTAAATCATAGAAAATTAAGCACTAAAAGCCTGGATTTCTACAACAGCAAATAGCCTTCGTGGCGCAATAACCACTCTTTACGCTGCACACCACCGGCATAGCCGGTCATGGTGCCGTTACGGCCAATCACGCGATGGCAGGGCACCACAATGCTGACCGGGTTTGAGCCGTTGGCGGCACCGACGGCACGCGCGGCACCCGCGCGGCCTAACTGCTCGGCGAGCTGACCGTAATGCATAATCTGTCCGCAGGGAATGGTGCGCAACACCTGCCACACTTCGCGCTGGAAAGGCGTGCCTGCCGTGGCGGTCGGTAAGGTATCAATGATGCCGAGATCGCCCTCGAAGTAGTCCGCCATTTTCGCGCTCAACCCGCCGGGGTTCGTCGCGCTGATGCGCTCATAGCCGCCGCGATAGTGGATATTGAGCAGTTCCACCATCCGGTCGCTGTGCTCTTCCCACTCCACCGCGCGCAGGTTGAACTGCTCATCGGCAATGATCCACAGCGGGCCAAGCGGCGTGGCAATCTTATCTTCGAGTAATCTCAGCATCCTTTGTCCCTTAATTAAGCCGTGGGTAAATCCCCGGTCCAATTGGCAGCCCCACAAGATACCATGCGATTAACATCACCAGCCATACCCCTAAAAAGATAAGCGGATACGGCAACACCAGCGAATAGTAGGTACCCAGTTTCGCTTCGGGCTTATAGCGTTGCAGGAAGCCTAAGAACAGTGGCACAAACGGCGACACCGGTGCGAGAGGGATCACCGATGAATCGGCCACGCGGAACAGGATCTGGGCGAACGCCGGATGAAAGCCGAGCAGCATAAACATCGGCACAAAGATCGGCGCCAGAATCGACCAGATGGCAGATCCGCTGGCGATAAACATACACAGCAGAGACGACAGCAGCGCCAGCCCGACAAACGCCGGTACGCCGCTCAGTCCGGCGGACTCCAGGGCATCGGTCAGGCCAACGGCCATAAATTTTCCCATGTTGCTCCAGTTAAACATCGCCACAAACTGCGCCAGCGGGAACACCATCACGATAAAACCCGCCATCTCTTTCATCGGCTCGATCATCAGCTGGGGCAGATCGCCCTGACGGCGAATTTTGCCGGTGGCGATGCCGTAAGCGAGAGAAACGATAAAGAAGAACAGAATAATCAGCGGCACAATGCCCTGAATAAACGGCGACGGCAGGACCGTGTGTTTTACCGGATCGCGCAGGACACCGTTTTCAGGCACCACCATCAGCGCAATCGCCGCGATAAACAGCAGCGAGACGACGCCGGCGACGCGAAGGCCGTGGCGCTGTTCCTTACTCAGTGTCTCCAGCTTTTCATCACGGCTGCCTTCCCATTGACCCAGACGCGGTTCGACGATCTTATCGGTGATCAGGCCGCCCACAATCGTCAGCACAATCACTGAGCTTGCCATAAAGTACCAGTTGTCGATCACGCTGACGTGCATGGCGGTATCAATGGTTTTCGCCGCTTCGGTGCTGATCCCCGAGAGCAACACATCGGTGGTGACGATCAGCAGATTGGCGGTAAAGCCGCACCCGACGCCCGCGATGGCCGCGAGCAAACCTGCCACCGGATGACGGCCCACGGCGAGGAAAATCAGTGCACCCATCGGCGGCATAATCACCAGCGCCGCGTCAGAGGAGATGTGGCTGAAAAAGGCGATAAACAGCACCATATAGCTGGCGTAACGTGCGTTCACCACCGACGCCATTTTGACCATCAGCGCCGGTAACAGCCCCACGCGTTCAGCCAGACCCGCGCCCAGCACCAGCGCCAGAATCGCCCCCAGCGGCGCAAAACCGCTGAAGTTTTTAATCACATTCGGCAAAAACCAGTGCAGCCCTTCGACGCTGAGCAGGTTTTTCACCGCCACCATGCTGCCATCCGCCGGGCTGCGCACGCTAACGTCAAAAGCCGACAGCACGGCGGTGGCGATCATCAGAATCACAATCAAATAGATAAAAAGCAGGAAAGGGTGCGGCACTTTATTGCCGATCCTTTCAACCCAGCCATAGACCTTACCGGATGGGGAATGCGAAGGTATGGAAGACATACTCATGGGCGTTCCTCGGGACTGTTGTGTTGTTGTTTGCGTGTTTTATTATTTTAAAGGTGACGGTGTCACGTTATGTGGGATCGGACACTCGTACGGTCGTTCTTTTATCTGTTGTTCAAACTCATTCCGGCAGGATTGCAGAAGCGTCGCGTCCTGCAGCAGATTCAGCGCCGTCGCGCCCATCACTTTTCCCGCCAGCAGCATACCTTTGTGGGCAATAGAGGTGCGACCCTGCGCCACCAACTGCCAGGTGTGCAGTGGCGTGCCGACGGTAAAGCAGGGGCTGAAGCATTGCGCCACCGGCATTTTCCAGCTCACGTCGCCCACGTCAGTGGAACCCGCCAGCACATTATCGGTGATGGCGTAGGGCGCGACCTCATCCACCAGCAGCGTCTCATGATGTCGACGGGCAAAGGCTTTACCCTCGTCTGCGCCCGTAGCGGCGATATTTTTCAGGCTGTTTTGCAGATCGTTTGGCGTGAGGGTTTTACGAATTTCAGCGGCAAATTCGCGCTCTTCTTCCGTCCACGCAGGCGTGCCGTAATGCTGTAACGCGCTGTACATCGCGGCTTCAAGGGTGCGGTTCGGCAGATAACTGGAGCAGGCTTTATCAAAGCGGCGTTCGACGGTGGTTTCTGTCATCAGCGCTGCGCCCTGCGCGATCTTTTCAATACGCTCGTAGATCTGCTGGGCGTCAGCCATCTCCGGGGCGCGGATCAGATACAGCACCTCGGCCTGAGCCTGCACCACGTTTGGCGAAATCCCGCCGGTGTTAGTGATGGCGTAATGCACGCGGGCTTTTTCGATGATGTGCTCATTGAGGAAGTTCGTGCCGGTGGTCATCAGGGTAACGGCATCCAGCGCGCTGCGCCCGAGATGGGGCGAATTCGCGGCATGCGCGGCGATCCCCTGAAAGCGCCACGAGGCCTGGATATTCGCCAGCGTGCTGACGTTAAACATCCCGGCAAAGGCTTCCGGATGCCAGGTCACGGCGGCATCCACATCGTCAAACAGCCCCTCGCGCACCATAAAGGTTTTGCCGGAGCCGCCTTCCTCACCCGGGCAGCCATAAAAACGCACCGTGCCGCTGCCACCGTGTTTTTCCAGCCAGCTTTTCACGGCTACCGCGCCCGCCAGCGCCGCTGTTCCCAGCAGATTATGACCACAGCCGTGGCCGTTCTCGCCGGGTGTGTCTGATTGCGGCGTGGCGCAGTGCGCGGTCTGGCTTAAACCCGCCAGCGCGTCAAATTCGCCTAACAGGGCCACCACAGGTTTGCCGCTGCCAAAGCTGGCGATAAAGGCATTCGGAATGCCGCCCGCTTCGCGCGTCAGGGCAAAACCTTCGGCTTCGAGTGCGCTCGCCAGACGTTCGGCGGACCAGAACTCTTCAAAGCGCGTTTCCGGGTGATCCCAGATTTCATCCGCGATATCGGTGAAGGTCTGACATCGGGTTTCAATCGCATCGTCAATAAAACGGTAGATCTCCTGCATCACACACCTCGCGTCCACGGAAAATTGAGCGCAGTCCGGGCCAGCGTTTCAATCGCCACCGCCATGACCTGCTCGTCAAAATCAAACTTTTCATTGTGATGACCGGCGCTCAGATCGGTGCCAAACACCATATAAGAGGCCATCCCGCCATTCTGCTGCACCCGCGCCATCATCAGCGTGGCATCCTCTGATCCCGCCGGGGCCTTCACTTTGTCGATGGCCTGGCGCACGCCCGGCACCTGGCTTGCCTGTTCACGCAGATAGTCAACCCACGCCGGTGAAGGGGCGCTGGAGGTTGCGGCGCCCATCAGGCGCATTTCAGCTTTTACGCCGTAGAGCGCAGCCGCACCGTCGATCACAGCCTGAGCACGTTCAAACACGTACTGATTAATGGCCTCGTTTTCGCCGCGCGTTTCCACTTTTAACAGCGCGCTGGCGGGAACGACATTACGCCCGCTGCCCGCCTGCATGACGCCGACGTTCACGCGTGACGCGCCTTCGCTATGGGGCGCGATGCTGTGCAGGGCCAGTGCGGCCTGAGCGGCGGCGAGCAGGGCGTTGCGGCCATCTTCCGGTTTACCGCCCGCGTGGGCAGCCACACCCGTGAAACGCACGTCAAATTTGGTGGTCGCCATAAAATTATCGCTCCCACAGATAACGGTTCCGGTCGGGACACCGGTGCCGATGTGGATCGCGGTAAAATAATCGACGCCATCCAGCGCACCGGCGGCCACCATGGCGCGCGCGCCGCGCGTGCCTTCCTCAGCGGGCTGGAAGATCAGTTTAAGGGTGCCGTTCAGCCGGGATTCGTTCTGCTTCAGCAGATGCGCCAGCCCAAGGCCGATGGTGGTATGACCGTCGTGGCCGCAGGCGTGCATCATCCCTGGGTTGCAGGAGGCAAAACCGTCGCGGAACGGGCGATGGCTGTCGTCGAGGGCTTCGCTGAGATCGAGCGCATCCATATCCACCCGAAACGCGAGAGTCGGCCCAGGACGACCGGTGTTCAGCGTGGCGACAATGCCGGTGAAACCGCCTTCAAAGGCGCTGAGCCATTTCTCTGGCGCGCCCTGCTGGCGGGCGCGGGCAAATTCCGCTGCCAGCGTGTCCGCGTCGGGCAGTCCCATTCGGCTGTCGGCATCGACCACATCGCGGCCCATCGCCAGCGCATAGCCCAGGTTATCGAGGATCTCCGCGACTTTTGCGGCGGTGCGAAACTCCACCCAGCCGGATTCGGCATACTGGTGAAAATCACGACGCCATGTTGTCAGCTGAGGCATTAATTTTTGAAGGGATTGTGTCAATGAATCCATCTCTCTTCCTGTCATCATGAAAATATGTGAACTGCTTCACGCTGTGATAGTTTTTACTTATCACTAACCAATTTTTCACAGTTTTAACCGTTCAGGAATTACCCTCGCACATCCATTTCCATTAAAGTAGATGACAATTTCTTTACTCTGATAAACAACGGTTATCGGTCGGGCTATGTCATTTCAGGTCAAATTTCATCAGATCCGCGCGTTCGTCGAAGTGGCGCGTCAGGGCAGTATTCGTGGTGCCAGCCGGGCGATGAATCTGTCGCAACCGGCGTTAACCAAATCCATCAAAGAGCTGGAAGAGGGGATGGCGGCACAGCTGTTTGTGCGGCGCAGTAAAGGCGTGGCGCTGACGGAATGCGGCGAGAGTTTCTATCAGCACGCCAACCTGATCCTCGAAGAACTGCGCGCCGCGCAGGATGATATTCGCCAGCGTCAGGGGTTGCAGGGCGGGCAGATCAATATCGGGATGGGAGCCAGCGTGGCCCGGACGTTAATGCCTGCGGTGATCACCCGTTTTCACGAGCAGCATCCGCAGGTGAAAGTGCGAATTATGGAAGGGCAACTGGTGTCGATGATCAATGAATTACGCCAGGGAGAGCTGGATTTCACCATCAATACCTATTATCAGGGACCTTACGATCACGAATTTACCTTTGAAAAACTGTTCGAAAAACCCTTCGCCATATTTTGTCGGCAAGGTCATCCGGCGATTGGCGCAAAATCCATTAGTGAGCTTATGAATTATAACTGGACGATGCCCACGCCGCGTGGAAGTTATTACAAACAACTTGAAGACATATTCCGCCATCGCTCACAAATACCGCAAATTGGCGTGGTGTGCGAAACTTTCTCGTCCTGTATTAGCCTGGTGGCGCAAAGCGATTTTTTGAGCATTTTGCCGCAGGAGCTGGGCTGCGACCCTCTGCTGGCGCACCGTCTGGTGATGTTGCCGGTTGAAGAAATATTACCCAAAGCCGCTTATTATTTAATCCAAAGACGTGATTCCCGACAAACACCGTTGACGGCGTCATTAATAACGCAGTTCAGAAGACACGCCCGTGGAATAATGTTCAACGAAGGGAAATAAAAAAATAGAGCCTGCCGACATCGGACAGACCCTACAGTACACACAGCAGTGCATCCTTGTGCAAGTCCCGCTTATTATCCGTGTTGCAGGTTTATTTAGTTATAACAGCTTTCCTCTAAAAATAAAGTGATCGGAGTGCATGATTTAACTTATTTTTAACTTAAACTGTACACTTAATCACCTGTTAAATTTATTTTAAGGCGGCTTCACGATTATCTATTAGCTTTTTTAATACTTATCTGCGCGTTATTATTTTTTCAGGGCGCTCGGCTGATATTGAGACGCTCGCCGGGCGCAGGTATAGTACGCCTTCAGATGTAGCGGGAGGAGCACCATGAAACCTGACGACAAATCGCTTTTTCTTGACGCCATGGATGATGTCCAGCCGCTGAAGCGCAGCACCGATATTAACTGGCAACCGAGCCGCAATCCGCGTGTCCGCCAGCGTATCGACACTACCCAACTCGATAACTTCCTCACCCTCGGCTTCCTCGATGTGCTGCCGCTTTCCGAACCGCTGATGTTTCAGCGCGAAGGCGTTCAGCGAGGGGTCATTGATAAGCTACGCACCGGTAAATACCCGCGTCAGGCCAGCCTGAACTTATTACGCCAGCCGGTGGAGCAGTGCCGTCAGATGCTGTTTGCATTTATTCAGCAGGCGCAGCAGGACAGTTTACGTAATCTGATTATCATCCACGGCAAGGGCCGGGAAGAGGGCTCGCATGCCAATATCGTGCGCAGCTACCTGGCGCGCTGGCTGGCGGAATTCGACGCCGTGCAGGCCGTTTGCGTTGCGCTGCCCCATCATGGCGGCAGCGGTGCGTGCTATGTAGCCTTACAAAAATCGGACGACGCTAAGCTGGAGAACCGGGAGCGGCACGCGAAGCGCAGCCGCTAAGTGCATCAAAAAGTTTCCCAGTTGCCATCTCCGGCGGAGGCTGCTGCCGGGCGCAATACCTGCGGTGTTTTCAGGTTTGCCGCGCGCGGGGAGATCGTCTGCGTTTGCACGTTCAGACGAAATGCGGCGACGGCCTGGCGCAACTGTTCCGCCTGATCCTCCAGCGCCGCTGCCGCCGTAGCGGACTCCTGCACCAGCGCGGCGTTTTGCTGCGTCACGCTATCCATCTGCGAAACCGCCAGACTCACCTGCTCAATACCGCGACTCTGTTCATCGGACGCCGACGCGATTTCACCCATAATATCGGTTACGCGGGTGACGGCTGCGACGATCTCTTTCATGGTTTCCCCGGCTTCACTCACCTGGCCGGAGCCGGTATTCACCCGGCTGACGGAATTTTCGATCAGCGCTTTGATCTCCTTCGCCGCCTGTGCGCTGCGGCTCGCCAGGGTGCGAACTTCCCCGGCGACCACGGCAAATCCGCGCCCTTGTTCACCGGCTCGCGCCGCTTCCACCGCGGCGTTCAGCGCCAGAATATTCGTCTGGAAGGCGATGCTGTCGATCACGCTGGTAATGTGCGCAATTTGCTGGGAGCTGTCGGCAATTTCGGTCATCGTGCGAATTACGTTATCCACCACACGCCCGCCGCGATCCGCCGTTTCCGATGCGTTTTTCGCGAGCAGCGTTGCCTGCCGCGCGTTGTCTGAGTTCTGTTTTACCGTGGCCGTCAGCTCTTCCATGCTGGCCGCCGTCTCTTCCAGCGAAGAGGCCTGCTGCTCGGTACGGGCCGAGAGATCATTGCTGCCCGCGGCGATTTCGCCCGCGCCGGTGTAGATAGAATCGGTACTGCCGCGCACCGCGCTGACGGTCGTAACCAGCGACGTCTGCATCTCATGCAGCCCGGCCGCCAGCTGGCCCATCTCGTTACGGCTGTCGATGGAAATAGCTTGTGTTAAATCGCCGCTGGCGATGGTGCGAATATGATTCATCACGCTGCGCAGAGGTTTCAGCAGCAGGTGCTGTAATCCCTGCCAGAACACAATCAGTACCGCTACCACCACCAGGAAAATGGTGCCCAGCGTCCACTGCATATGGGTAAAGCTGTTCTGGTTCTCTTTGGCCGCCGCTTTCAGCAGAGTATTGTTTTCCGCCCGCCATTGGGTGTAGACGGCTTCCATCCCATCCTGCGCCTGCTGCGCGTCGAGATCGCCATACGCCTGATAGTTATCCGCGCGAAGATACTCAATCGACAGGCGCATCACCTCATGCATTTGGGTGTAGGCTTTTTGCATTTCAGCCGTGAGTTCCGGGCGCTGGCCCTTCACCGGAGGCATGGCCTGCCAGGCGCTGTAGTAGTTTTCCGCTTTAGTCAGGGAATCGCTGGCGTTACCGAGCAGCTTATTGATCGCCGCCAGAGAGGCCGGGTCGCGCTGATTTTTGAGGTAACGAATGGCGACGCGCGTGACCGTGACGCGGGTTTTGACCAGCGTGTTGACGCTGTCGCTCAGGCTCTCCTGCTGTGCATTCAGGTTGCCTGAGTTCTGGAAGTTATGACGGTCATTGCTGACAGCGGAATAAAACAATCCCCCCGTGACGACTTGCAACAGGCAGAATATAGTGAGAGCAAAGACAATCCCGGTAATAACGTGCAGATTTTTCAGCATGACGGAAGCCCATTTGATGTGCAGAAGTTGCATCATTGTTATCGACGTAGTAGGGCTAAACTTTAATTTTACTACTGCTTAATTGGCAGTCAGACAGGTAGACGCATATGACCCGTATTGAGAAAAGTGGCAGTTATACGTTAGGGACTCGCGCGGTTAACCGACTCGGCTATGGCGCGATGCAGCTTGCTGGTCCCGGTGTATTTGGTCCGCCAAAAGACAAAGCGGCTGCGCTGGCAGTGCTGCGCGAAGCGGTGGCGGCAGGGGTGAATCATATTGATACCAGTGATTTCTACGGCCCGCATGTGACCAATCAGCTGATTCGGGAAGCACTGCATCCGTACCGTGACGATCTGACGCTGGTAACGAAAATTGGCGCCCGTCGCGGAACTGACGCCTCCTGGCTGCCGGCCTTTTCGGCGCAGGAGCTGACGCAGGCGGTGCACGATAACCTGCGAAACCTGCAGCTGGACGTGCTGGATGTGGTGAATTTACGCATTATGTTTAGCGCTCACGGCCCTGCAGAGGGATCGATCGAAGAACCTTTAACTACGCTGGTGGAATTACAGCGTCAGGGGCTGGTACGACACATTGGCCTGAGCAATGTTACTGCCACGCAAATTGCGCAGGCGCAGAGCATCACGCCGATTGTCTGCGTGCAGAATCTCTACAACATCGTTAATCGTAGCGACGATGCGCTGATCGATGAGCTGGCGGAGCAGGGGATTGCCTATGTGCCGTTCTTCCCGCTGGGGGGATTCACGCCGCTGCAATCGTCCGGCCTTCAGGTGGTTGCCGATTCACTGGGTGCCACGCCAATGCAGGTTGCACTGGCATGGCTGCTGAAACGCTCGCCGAATATCCTGCTGATCCCTGGCACTTCGTCAGTGGCGCATCTGCGCGAAAACCTGGCGGCTGGCGATCTGGTGCTGCCGGATGACGCTCTGGCTGCCCTGAACGCGCTGGCGGAATAACCCGTCTGTCCAGGTAATCTGGCGGCCACACCTTTATTCCGTGGCCGCTTCCGTCATTCGGCTTCTTCTGTGCAGCTCTAGCGCCTCAGCGATAATTTCCTGCTTACTCAGCCGCGTTTCATACGCCGTGGCTCTGACATATTCGACCAGCGTGGATTCAATCCTCGCGCTCAACATTTTTAAGTTAGCATCCTTTGCTGTACCGCGTGCTACACGCTTGTCCGGGTAATCTCGGCTTGGCATTGCTCAAGTCCTCCAAACGTTGTCTTGTTAATTCGTGCTGTGAAATATGCGTGGAGAGTGATTACAAGTCAACTTTCTGAAACTGCGGTTTAATTTGTATTAAATCCGTTAAAAACGCGCCTGGTTTTTGTGCCGATTTTCATTTGAAAGGGGAAAGGCTTGAGTATGGAAAGTGGGCAAAACAGCGGAAAATAATCATCCGGTTTTGCATAGTGTGTAAACGCTTCCATTCTCGGGGTGAGGTCCTGCGTGAGAGCTTCTGGCTTAATCATAAATCTGCTCAATGAATTACAGGGATGTAAACAATTAAACATCACCTCAACGTGGGATCTTTACCTATGCAATAAAATGCTTTTTTATGCACTTAAAAATCGGAAAGTCCCATTTTTCGCCGATAGTGCGCCAGAGAGAGGGCGCGAAAGATGTAACATTTCTGCAAAGAACGGTTGCAAGAGCGGGCGTAAAAACAGCATAAAATTCTGAAAAAGTTTTATTTTAGTGAGTTTGTAGTGTCTATTTTTTATGTGAAGTGATTATTTTTATTTCTGTTAGTGTGCTATGTTTTTTATTGTAGTGTGAGTGAAGTGTATGTTGTGTCTGCAAAGGGATACTGGCAATTAACAACCCCATTATTAATCTGTGTTATCCTTTGCGGATTGGCGCTATCAGGAAGTCATCGGCATGTATCACCTTTTCTTGGAATTCGATAATCTTGAACCCGGCGTGAAGTCTGTCGAAGATCTGAAGTATGTCATCCGTGATGATAAGCACACCGCCTTTGTGATGAGTGCGGTGGTAGCCAGATTTATCAAAGATGCGTTGATCATGAACCACACTATCATCAGTCTGAAGAACTGCCGTTTCGCCTTTGCGAACGGGGCAGAGTTCGTCGAATTTGACAGCAAAGGTCGGTCAAGGCGCTTCACCGACACACCGGACTGGTTCATTACACCTGGCGCGTTTGCGCGCTCCCAGTGGCTGGTGAACCATGAGCTTCACGATCTGGTGACGCCGCAGTTTATCTCTACCTTTCTGGAAATGTTCTCCGATGTGAAAAAACGTCGGGAGCACTGCAATCTGCTGTTTGATTTGCAGCTCGAAGAAAGCCCTCAACGCGGGAGAAGCGGTGCGAAAGCGGCCAGCAAAACCCGTGGCTCCACGAAACAGAAGATTTCTGATTTAAGCTCATTTGAATTATTCAGCCAGTTCTTTAACCGGCTCAAAAAAGCGGTCGAGGCCAACCAGTTTCCCACGGTGCAGGTGCTGACGGGCATCGACGACGTCGCCAAAGTGCCCGCCACGCTGAAGAGCGCCGTGCGCACCTGGTTTAAAGCGATTTCGTCCGAGCTGCCGCCCAACAGCAAAAGAGTGGGGGCCGGTAATGCCGAGCTGTTTTGCGCACCGGTTCGCGCCCAAATCCAGCACATCGAAGCCTACGGCGTTGAGCGTTATTACAAGAAGCTGTCGAAGGCGATTGCCGAAGGCGGCGAGCGGTATATCGCTGATTTCACGTTTAAACTGTAGGGCTGAAACTGCCCATCAGAATAAAGGTTGGCGCTTTTCGCTGGTGCTGGTTAATCATCGGCACCAGCCGTCTGAAGTGTTCGCTCGCGCAATGTGCATCCAGCGCGGCGCGATCCGGCCACTCTTCGATAAAAACGAAATGCCCGGCATCTTTCTCGTCCACATATAAATCGTAGGCAATGCACAGCGGCTCCCGTTTGGTGGCCTCCACCAGCGCGCGGTAGAGCGGGAGTACGGTCTCAATGGCTTCCGGTTTAATAAAATCTTCCGCGATGACTTTCAGCATGATCTCTCCTTTTTAAATTCCGTGTGACTTCAACGGCTTCATTTTCGCGGGCCAGAATCGACTTGATCTGATCGCTAAATGCATAATACTGTATTTATATACAGTTATTATCGGGTTGGCTATCATGAATCCTGTTTTTTCATGTGAACATAAAGAAATCATCGAATTACCGCTTTTTCTGGAGCGCGTCCCGTGCGGGTTTCCCAGTCCGGCGCAGGATTATGTCGAAGATCGTCTCGACCTGAACAAACTGCTCATCGCACACCCCAGTGCGACCTATTTTGTGAAAGTGAGCGGGGATTCCATGATCGGCGCAGGGATTGGCGACGGGGATCTGCTGGTGATCGACCGATCGTTAACGGCGGAACATGGCGATATTGTGGTGGCGGCGATTGCGGGGGAGTTCACCGTGAAAGAGCTGCGCACCCGCCCGTACCTCCATCTGCTGCCGCACAACAAGCACTATTCTCCCATCGTTTTCCAGTCAGAGGACGAACTGCAGCTCTTTGGCGTGGTAACGCACACCGTGAAATCGCACAAACATGTTCGCGCTCGTTGACGTCAACAGCTTCTACACCTCCTGTGAGACGGTGTTTCGCCCCGATCTGCAGGGCAAACCGGTGGTGGTGGTGTCCAACAACGATGGATGCATAATTTCCCGCTCGGCAGAAGCCAAAAAGCTCGGCATCAAGATGGGTGCGCCTTACTTCAAGATCAAAGACGAACTGCGGCGGCAAAAAGTGGCGGTGTTTAGCTCCAACTACGCCCTGTATGCAGACCTGAGCCATCGCGTGATGACGATCCTGGCGGAGATGGCGCCTGCGATTGAAGTGTATTCCATCGATGAGGCCTTTATTAATGTCTCCGGCGTGGCAAACTGCATCGCGCTTGAGACATTTGGTCGTCAGATCCGCGAGCAGATCCTGAAAAATACCGGGCTGACCGTTGGCGTCGGTATCGCGCCGACCAAAACCCTCGCCAAGCTGGCCAACTTTGCGGCCAAAACCTGGCGTAAGACCGATGGCGTGGTGGATCTGTCCGATCCGGATCGTCAGAAAAAGCTGCTCGCGCTGGTGCCGGTGGGCGAAGTGTGGGGCGTGGGGCGGCGCATCGGCAAAAAACTCAATCAGATGGGCATTGAAAACGCGCTGCAGCTGGCGGAGTGCTCAACCTGGGTGATCCGTAAACATTTCAATGTGGTACTGGAGCGCACGGTGCGTGAGTTGCGCGGCGAGCCTTGTCTGGAAATCGATGAATTTGCGCCAGCGAAACAGCAGATCATCTGTAGCCGCTCCTTTGGGCACCGCATTACGGAGTACCGCGAGATGCAGCAGGCGGTGTGCGCTTACGCGGAACGTGCCGCCGAGAAGCTGCGGGCAGAAAAGCAGTTCTGCTGCGTGATCAGCGTGTTTATGCGCACCAGCCCGCACGCGGAAAATGAAGTGTTTTATGGCCCTCAGGCCAGCGGTCGTCTGGCGATCCCGTCGAACGACACGCGCGATATCATCCGCGTCGCCAGCCATGCGCTGGAGCGGATCTGGCAGGACGGTTTTCGCTATATGAAAGCGGGGGTGATGCTGAGCGATTTTTTCAGCCAGGGGGTCGCGCAGCTGAATTTGTTTGATGAATACCAGCCGCGAAACAACAGCCAGGCGCTGATGCAGACTATCGATCGGCTCAATCTCTCCGGGCGCGGAACGGTCTGGTTTGCCGGTCAGGGCAGCCAGAAAAGCTGGGCGATGAAACGCGAAATGCTGTCGCCGGGGTATACGACACGCTACGCCGATTTGCCTGTGGCAAAATAGTCGTTTCCCTCGTCGCGCGAGACAGTAAACTCGTGCGGTTTAACTCTGCTCGGGGCCGCTGATGAACAACGTTGCGCTAATGTATCGCCGTTTTGGTGAGCCGGAATCGGTGCTGCACCTGGAATCCTCCGTCTGCGGGCCGCTGACTCCCGGCCTGCTGCGGGTGCAGATGCTGTTCGCGCCGGTCAACGCCTCAGATCTGATCCCCATCACCGGGGCTTATCGCCATCGCACGCCACTGCCTGCCATTGCGGGTTATGAGGGGGTTGGGGTGGTGATTGACGGGCCGCCCGACTGGACCGGTAAACGGGTGCTGCCGCTGCGCGGACAGGGAACCTGGCAGCAGATAGTGGATTGTCCGGCGGATCTGGCGGTTCTTGTGCCCGACTTTATCGATTCCGTGCTTGCCGCGCGCGCGTACATCAACCCGCTGGCCGCGCAGCTGATGTTGAAACACTCTCCGCCACAGGGAAAGCGCGTGCTGCTGACGGCCGCCGGATCGGACTGTGCGCTCCTGCTAGGACAGTGGGCGCTTCAGGTGGGGGCCGAATCCGTGTACGGCATTCATCGTTCAGCGGTTCACGCCGACCGGCTGGTGGCGCGGGGGATCACGCCAATATCACACCACGACACGGCGGCGATCCACTCCATCGCCAAAGACGCGGATATTGTCTACGACGCCACGGGTGGCGAGGTGGCCGAGCAGATCCTGAATACGCTGCCTGCGGCAGGCGTGTTTGTCAGCTACGGTTTGCTGTCCGGGAAGCTGTTCCGGCAACAGCCGCAGGTGCGCTGGTTTCATATCCGTAATTACCTGGCGGGAATGAGCGTGGCCGAGTGGCAGGGGGAGTTTCGTGAAATCTGGCCGAAACTGCAGGCCAGCCACGGCGGCGACGCCACGCTGTTTTCCCTTACAGCGTGGCGTCCGGCGCTGGCGTATTACCGCGAGGCGGGCAGGATCGCGAAGCCGGTGTTTGCGATCAGCGATGGCTGACGTCGCTCAGCAAAACGGCAATACTCTGGCCACCCACCGTCTGCTCGAGGGCAATCTTCACGATAATGGTCAGCGGCACGGAGAGCAGCATCCCGACCGGGCCGAGCAGCCAGCCCCAGAAGATCAACGATAAAAAGACCACCAGCGTGGACAGCCCCAGCCCACGCCCCATCATGCGCGGTTCGAGAATATTGCCGAACACCAGATTTATCACCAGGTATCCCGCCAGCACGATCAGGGCATCGTACAGTCCGCTAAACACCAGCACCTGAGCGATAGGGGGGATGGCGGCCAGCACCGAGCCAATGTTGGGAATATAGTTGAGTGCAAAGGCCAGCAGCCCCCAGACAAACGCGAAGCGCACGTCCAGCGCGGCAAGCATGGCCCACGCCACCAGACCGGTCACAATACTGATGGCCGTTTTCAGCACCAGGTAGCGAGAAACACTGTCCAGCGCCCGCTGAATCGCCTCCATCCCCTCAACCGGGCGGGACATCATCTGCTGCAACTTCACGGGCAGCTGCGGCACTTCAATCAGCATAAACACTACCGTCAGCAGCAGCAGGAAAATCGAGGTCATCGCGCTCGAAAGCTGTGACAGCAGCGCCGTCACCAGCGTCATGGCGGCATTGGGGTCAATGTACTTCAGCAACTCTTCCACGGAGACTTCAATCCCGGCGCGCTGCAGCCAGGGTTCGAGATGCTGTAACGGCACGACCAGCGAGGAGCGGTACTGCGGCAGGGTGCGCGCCAGCTCGTTCAGGGAGGTGCCCAGATACGCCACCAGCAGCACCATGGCCAGAATAATCACCGTGATAAGCAACGTAATCGCCAGCACCCGCGGGACGCGCAGGCGCACCATACGCTGCACCAGCGGGTTGAGGATCACGGCGATAAACAGCGCCAGAATAAAGGGCACAATGATGTCGGCGGCAAAACGTACCCCCGCAAGAATGATCACCAGCATGCCGAGCATGATGACAATTTTCAGTCCGTTCAGTGTAATGATGGGCTTAGCCATGTGAGTTCCCGCGTGACGCTTTTTATTTATAATAATGATAATAACGGCAACGCGCATTTTATATGCGAACGAAAATAAAACGGGCAGGGTAAAGAATTGAAAATGTTTTGAGTAAATCCTTAGCTTATGGTACAAATCAGACGTGTTTAACTACCGAGGACAATTTTCATCCGCAATGACGAGAAGCAATACCGCGGATAATTGTAATATTATGGACAATCTGTTCAGGACGTACTTTTCAAATAACACCGCTGTATTTTCCACCTCCCTCTGCCTGCTGTCCGGTGAGCAACACTGGCGCAACGCGCTATAGTCCCGACTTCTGCCTGAGCTGACGCCATGCGTCTGGCTAACTGATTTATATCATATTTTTGGGTTTGTCGTTTTCGACAAGCTGCAGTGATTTATATTCTCATGCAGGAGAAGTACCATGTTTTACTGGATATTGTTAGCCCTGGCCATTATCGCTGAAATTACCGGAACCTTGTCGATGAAATGGGCAAGCGTCAGCGATGGCAACACCGGATTTATTTTAATGCTGGTGATGATTTCCCTTTCGTATATTTTTCTGTCGTTCGCGGTTAAAAAGATCGCCCTCGGCGTGGCGTATGCGTTGTGGGAGGGGATCGGTATTCTGTTAATCACGCTGTTCAGCGTGATGTTATTTGATGAAACCCTGTCAACGATGAAAATTGCCGGTCTGACCACCCTGGTCGCGGGCATTGTGCTGATCAAATCGGGCACCCGCAAAGGCAAAAAACAGCCACAGGAGCCAACTCATGCAACAGTTTGAGTGGGTACATGGGGCGTGGCTGGCACTGGCGATTGTGCTGGAAATTGCCGCCAACGTATTCCTGAAATTCTCTGATGGCTTCCGCCGTAAAGTCTACGGCCTGATGTCAATCGCCGCAGTGCTGGGAGCGTTCAGCGCGCTGTCCCAGGCGGTGAAAGGGATCGATCTTTCCGTGGCCTACGCCCTGTGGGGCGGTTTCGGTATCGCCGCAACGCTGGCGGCGGGCTGGATTTTGTTCGGCCAACGTCTGAACCGTAAAGGCTGGATTGGCCTGGCCCTGCTGCTCGCCGGCATGATCATGATAAAACTGGCCTGATGTGATCGCTGCCTGTATTTACGGGCAGCGAAATTCGCTACCTGTATTACTCTTAGAAAGAAGTGCTTTTGAGAGGGCGGCGAATGTATAACCCATTAAGCTGGCGCAATATTCCCACCGCGAAAACCCTGTTTGTCATGATTTTTATGGCCGGGATCGGCCTGATCGTTTCCATTATCGCGCTGCTTTACCTTTCCCTGCACCTCATCAGCAGTAAAACCAACGAAATAGATGAACACCGTTCGGCGCTCTCCGTACAAGGGGCGATCCAGACGTCGGCCAACCGCGTCTGGTCGCTGGTGATTGATAATGCCGTCTGGGATGATGCCGTTCGTGAGGTGTATCCCCCGGTGCTGAACACCCAGTGGCTGTACAATACCTGGGGGGCAGGCTTTAAAATCAATAATTTGTACGACGGCACCTTCGTGCTGGACGAGCATTTCAACGTGCTGTGGGGGTCGTTTCAGAGCAAAGCCTTCCACGAGAAAAACCTCGATTTTTTTGGCAATGGCCTGAAGGCGCTGATTCGCGATAACGCCGACGCGCTGCGCGCTGAGAAAAATATCTACGCCGGGATCACCCGCACGCGCCAGGGGGTAGCGTTTGTCGGCATTGGGCTAATCCGCCCGATGATTGGCCGCCTGCAGGTGCACAACGATGTGCGCCGTTACCTGGTGATCACCCGCCACCTGAATCCGCAAATTCTGAGCGATCTGGGCAATACCTTTCAGATTGAAGATCTCAATTTCACCGTCGATCACACCAGCATCGCCAGCGTTCCGCTGAAAAGCTCGGCGGGCGAGCTGCTGGGCTATCTCAACTGGCAGCCGCGACTGCCCGGTGCGCAGGCGGCCAGCGCCGCGTCGAACGACATCACGCAAATTGTTACCCTGGCGGCGGGACTGATCCTGCTGTTTATTCTGCTGAGCAGCGTCGGGCTGTACAAACTGGCGCGCGGAGAAAATCAGGCCCGGTGGGTGGCGCGGACGGACTGGCTGAGCCATCTGCCCAATCGGCGCGCCCTGATTGAGGAGCTGGAGCGGGTAAGTTTGCGCGGCGATATTGATGTCAAAAGCGTGGTCTTTATCGATCTCGATGGTTTTAAAGATGTGAATGATATTTACGGTCACGACGTGGGCGACGACCTGATCATCATGATGGCCGGCGCCCTGCGTGAACGGGTGCCGGAAGGGGGCATGCTGGCCCGCATGGGAGGCGATGAATTTGCGATGTTGATTGGCGGCGACCATTCACAGGCGCAGGCGGCGGCGTTTGCCGATAACGTGCTCGAATTCCTGAGTGCGCCCCTGCGCCTCGGTGAGCGCACCATTCACATCAGCGCCAGCATCGGAATTGCCAGCGGCACGCTGATCGAATGCACCAGCTCGGAGCTGTTCCGCCGGGCCGATATCGCCATGTATCACTCGAAAATTACCGGCAAGGGCCGCGTCACTCAGTATGACGCTGAACTGAACAGCGTGCGCGAGCAGCAGCTGGCGATTGAAAATGAGATCCGCAGCGGCATGGAACGCGACGAGTTCGACATCTGGTACCAGCCGATTATCGATGCGCGTAGCCAGAAAATGACCAGCGTCGAGGCGCTGCTGCGCTGGCCACGGCGTCCGGCGGGGGAGCTGGGGCCGGATGTGTTTATCAGTATCGCCGAGACCAGCGGCCTGATTTATGGTTTAGGGCAGTTTGTCCTGCGCCGTGCCTGTCAGGATCTGGAGCCTTTTGGTGATTTGAAGCTGTCGGTAAATATCTCTCCGGCGCAGTTTCGCGATCCCGAATTTGAGGACAAAGTGGCGCAGGTCATTGAAATGACGCGTTTCCCGGCTACGCGTCTGCAGCTGGAAGTGACGGAAACCTACGTGCTGGAAAACCCGGAGCGCGCCAGGGCCGCGATTTCGAATCTTAAAGCGCTGGGCATCGCCGTCGCGCTGGATGATTTCGGCACGGGGTACTCCAGCATCGGTTATTTGCGCCGTTTTAATTTTGACACCATCAAGATCGACAAATCGCTGGCCGGGCTGGTGGATAACGACGAACAGGCGGCGGCGCTGGTGAGCGGCACCGTGCGGATTGCCAGTGCACTGGGGATGGCGGTGGTGGCCGAAGGCGTGGAAAACGAAAAGCAGATGAAACTGCTGCGCCTCGCGGGCTGCGACCAGTTGCAAGGGTTCTGGTTCAGCCAGCCGATGCCCATCGAGGCGATTATGGAATTACGTGAAATCAAATATGGCTGAGCTATTCCTGCGCCAGCGCTTCAAGTTTTTCCCGAAAACCGGTCACGGATAACGCCCGGTTATCGGCGCGCCAGCGGTCTTTGGCGGCAGGCGCTGAACTTTGTACGCCAATCAACTGCCAGCCGCCGTCGGTTTTCAGCATCAGCGGAGAGCCGCTATCGCCCGGCAGCGTATCGCACTGGTGGGATAAGACGCTGTTTTGCGCCCAGCCGGTGACGATGCAGTCCGTGTGGGTGTAGAGCGAATCCAGGTGATCGACGGGATAACCCGACTGCGTGACTTTACGGTCGGCGGCTTTTAAGGCTGCCGTCAGCGCCGCTTTGTCGCCATCAAACAGCGGCAGAGGAGTGATCCCCGAGGGCGGATAGCGCAGAACAATCAGACCAAAATCCCACTCGGCTGCCGCCGGCGGCACAATCCAGCCGTCGCCGTCCGGCTTTAAGCGTTTGCCTAACGACGGGTCGACACGACCTTCGATGCCGTGGATCTCATAGCGCCAGAGACCTTTTTGGGAGATAAAACGCAGCGCAACGGCTTTGTCCGGCTTGCCTTTCGGTGGGATCAGTAAACAGTGCCCGGCGGTCAGGGCCAGATGAGGTGAGATCAGGGTTGCGGTGCACAGGTTGCCGCTGGCGGTTTCCAGCTGCCCGATGGCATCCCAGGGCGCCCCGGTCGGATCGGTGACACGCGTGCGGTCATCATGACCAAAGAACAGCGTTTTGATCTCTTTGGCAGCCATGGCGCTATCATCGCCATCGTCTGCATGTGCCAGGCCTGAAAAGAGACAGAACGTTCCCAGTAACAACACAACAGTTTTCCGCATATCACACTCTGGTGGGGTAATTATGATTATAAAAAGTTGAACCCTATGAAAATACTATAGACGGGACGGCGTTAAAGTGGGAGTAAAATCAGCGTGCTACAATCAGGAAAGATAAAACATGCTGGCGATAATCGCGCATAAAATAAGCGTGATAAGAATGAACTCAAACCGATAGCGCCGCAGCATACGCCCTCCGGATAAAAAAACGGCGCCGATAAATACAGCTCAGCGCCGGTTTAGCAACGTGCCCGCGAGGGGCACGGTTTAGCGAGTGCGATTACGCAGCAGGCTGTGCAGCTGGTTTAGCCGCTTCGTGTTTTACTGCTTTTTTGTGATGCTTTTTAGCAGCCTGAGCTTTCTGCTCTACAGCAGGTTTAGCAGCGGCTTTCTTGTGGTGTTTTTTCGCAGCCTGGGCTTTCTGCTCAGTTGGCGCAGCCGTAGTGGTGGTGGCGGCTGGTTTGGTTGCTGCTTTTTTGTGGTGCTTTTTAGCGGCCTGAGCTTTCTGCTCTACAGCGGCTTTCTTGTGTTTTTTGTGGTGTACAGTTTTTGCTGGCGCCGCTTTCGTGGTCGCAGCAGCAGCCGGAGCTGGGGTAGCAGACGTTGCAGCATCAGCAGCAAACGCAGCAGAAGACAGACCCATAGCAGCGGCAACAACCAGAGCTAATACTTTTTTCATTCTCATACCCTCGAATTTGGTTTCTCATTTAACCCCACTGCGGGGCCGTTGAAATAACTATATCCTTATGAATTCGAGGCTTCCGTGAGTCATTGGTATCGGCGTGTAACGGAATGTACAGCGCCGGGTACACGCCCCGGCGCCGGGGATTACAGATAGCGGGAGGTGAGGTGGTCACGGAAGTAGCGGCTGTTAAGATCTTCCCCCGTGGCCTGGGTAATCAGTTGCGAAGTGGTGAAGCGGCTGCCGTGCTGCCAGATGTTCTGGTTCAGCCAGTCAAACAGCGCCGAGAAATCACCCTCCGCAACAGAAGACTCCAGCCCCGGCAGCGCCGTTTTCGCCGCGCTGAACAGCTGTGCGGCATACATCGCCCCCAGCGTATATGACGGGAAGTAGCCAAAGCCGCCGTCGGTCCAGTGGATATCCTGCATACAGCCGTTGCGGTAGTTATCTTTTGTCGACAACCCAAGCCACGCCTGCATTTTCTCGTCCCACAGGGCCGGGATGTCGTCCACTTCGATTTCACCGTTGATCAGCGCGCGTTCAATTTCGTAACGCAATACCACGTGCGCCGGATAGCTCACTTCATCCGCATCAACACGGATATAGCCCGGTTTCACGCGCTGGTTCCAGGCGATGAAGTTCTCTTCACTAAACGCCGCCTGACTGCCAAAGCGGGCATGTACCGCCGGGAGCAAATGTTTCAGGAACGCATTGCTGCGGCCCAGCTGCATCTCGAAGAACAGGCTTTGGGATTCGTGGATGGCGGTGGAGCGCGCCAGAGCGACGGGCTGGCCGAGCCAGTTGCGCGGCAGATTTTGCTCATAGCGCGCATGGCCGGTTTCGTGCACCACGCCAAACAGGGCGCTCAGCAGCTCGTCTTCATCGTAACGCGTGGTGATGCGCACATCTTCCGGCACGCCGCCGCAGAACGGATGGGCGCTGACGTCGAGACGCCCGGCGTTAAAATCGAAGCCCAGCATTTTCATCGCTTCCAGCCCCAGCTCACGCTGAACGGCGGTCGGGAAAGGGCCTTGTGGCGGAACGAACGATTTTTGTGACTGCTTCTCTACCACTTGTGACAGCAGATCGGGCAGCCAGGATTTCAGATCGCCAAACAGCACGTCGAGGCGGGCGCTGGTCATGTCTGGCTCGAAGATATCAAGCAGAGCGTCGTATGGGGTGCAGCCCTTGGCTTCGGCACGCAGACGCGCCTCTTCACGGCTGAACTTCACCACCTCTTTCAGGTTGGCTGAAAAACCCTGCCAGTCATTAGCCGGACGCTGGGTGCGCCAGGCGTGTTCACATTTGCTCCCGGCGAGAGACTTGGCTTCCACCAGCGATTCCGGCAGCAGGGAGGCCTGCTGGAAATGGCGCGTCATTTCGCGCAGGTTGGCGCGTTCAACGTCATTAAGATCTTCACTTTCGGCAGCGGCCAGCCAGTCGCCCACTTTTTTATCCGTCAGAATTTGATGCTGTAACACGCTCATTTCCGCCAGTGCTTCCCCACGCGCCTGGCTCCCGCCCGGCGGCATCATGGCGAACATGTCCCAGCTGGCGATGGAGGAGAGATGGGAGAAACGGGAGAGACGCTGGAACGTGCGGGTGAGTTGTTGGTAGTTGTTGTTATTCATGAGGTCCTCGTGTCGGAATCGGGCGATGGTTCTGGCAATGTAACAGATATGCGCGTTTCTGACACGACGGTGAGGTAATCAACTATGAATATTCATCTCAGGGCGTATTCATGAATTTCAGTGCTGAATTTTGAAATATATATCCTGACGGGGGCGGAGCTTTTCGTGACCTGTAATAGGACTAAAACTCACCGCATTTTTCAGACTCAGTGCGGCGTAATAAAAAAAGGATGAGTATAAATGCCCATCCTCTCTCTTCGTGCGAGAAATTACTGCATTGCAGGATAATCCGTATATCCTTCGGCACCACCGCCATAGAACGTTGCCGGATCGGCATTGTTCAGCGGTGCCCCTGTTTTAATACGACGGGTAAAGTCTGGATTAGCCAAAATCATCTGGCCATAGGATTCCAGTTCAGCAAATCCGGACTCGACATCATCGCCGATGGCATCTCTGCTTTTGCCCGGGCGATTCAGTATCAACGATTGCGACCACAATGCCCGCAGCTCGCTAAGCAATTCCTCATTGCCCATATGCATAATATGCAGGTAGCTCAGTCCGAGTTTATTTAGCTCAGCCACCAGATAACGATAAAGCGCCGGGCCTTCTTCACCTTCATCAATACCCCAGATCTTGCTGCCCGGCGACAGACGGATTGCCGTTTTATCTGCACCAATCTCATCGGCGATGGCTGCAGTCACTTCCAGCGCAAATCGGGCTCGGTTCTCAATGGAACCGCCATATTCATCTGTGCGCTGGTTAGCGCTCGGTGCCAAAAATTGATGTATCAAATAGGCATTAGCACCGTGGATTTCCACGCCGTCTGCGCCAGCTTCCATCGCGCGTCTGGCTGCGTAACGAAAATCAGCCACGGTGCTGGCGATTTCTTCCGTTGTCAGTTCTCGTGGCACCGGAATATCCTGCATCCCGGTTGCTGTAAACATCTGTACACCGGGAGCAATGGCGGACGGCGCAACGCCCTGACGATGATGCGGGGTGTTGTCTGGATGATTCATGCGCCCGACATGCATAAGCTGAATGAACATATGTCCACCCTGATGGTGAACGGCTGAAGTGATAGTTTTCCAGCCGGCCACGTGCGCGTCGGTGTAAATACCCGGCGTCATCAAATATCCCTGTCCGTCATCGCTGGGCTGTGTCCCTTCTGCAATGATAAGACCCACACCGGCGCGCTGTGCGTAATATTCAACCGCAAGAGCACCCGGCGTGCCATCATATTCAGCACGGCTGCGAGTCATGGGGGCCATGACCAGGCGGTTGTTGAGCGTTAATTTCCCGAGTGTGAATGGGGTAAATATTTTATTCATTTTTCTTTTCCTATAGGCTGAAAAATAAAGGCGGTAAATTCCCTGAGATAATAAAAATAAACTAATTCAGCAGCTCGGCATGCTGAAGGAAAACGTAAAGGTAATAACGCTCAACGGATAAAGGGTGAGCAACAAAAAATATAAAAGTATCACGGCGCTTTCTGTGGGGATGATATACGCTGACGTATATTTCCACTGTTCATTTCACCACAGAAAGATTTTGTTGCTGGGTCAGTGGCCAACAGCGCAGTGTTTACTGGAAAGATTCCATTAATACCTGAACCAGTTTTTCACCCTGCGGTGTCGCCCAGCTTCCTGCCAGCTCAGCAATCAGCTGGTTCGTTGTGGTAAGCGTGATGCCATTCTTATCCATACGGCGCAGGGCGATGTCGTCGGCCATTTTGGTTGGAGAAGCACCGGCGTCCGCAACAACCTGCACGTCAAACCCGGCTGCAACCAGCGACAGCGCCGGGTATACCGTACAGACGTCGTTAGTTACGCCCGCAATAATCAGTTTTTTTCTGCCGGTTGCGTGAACGGCGGCGGCAAAGTTCTCATCGTCCATGGCATTCACAATGCCCATGCGTTTGATTCGTGCTTCAAATTCTTCTGGCAGAATGGATTTCAGTTCTTCAAGCAGCGGCCCCTGCGCATATTCTTCCATGCTGGAGGTAAGCACCACCGGCATATCCAGAATGGCGGCAGATTTAGCCAGCATCAGTGCATTGCGTTTAAGTTCGTCAAACGCCATCGATTTAGCCCAGCCCATCGTACCGACCTGATGGTCAATCATCAGCATGGCGGCATTGTCAGCGGTGAATTTTTCAAAGCTCATAAAGATAATCCTCTTTTGTGGTTAACTGACTGAGATAGCTAGTATTTATCAGAGTTTGTGCAGGTATCTCCTGCGAATGACTAAAGTATAGTACTGTTAATTTTTGGGATAAATAGCTAAAATCAGAATTAAATATTCCATCAATGGCACAATGAATATGGAACTTCTTAACCACATGTCCTACTTTGTCGAGGTCGTCAAAGCGCGCAGTTTTCGTGGCGCAGCTCAGGCTCTCGGCATGCCGAACTCCACGTTGTCCCGCAAAATAAATGAGCTTGAAAAGTTTATTGGCCTCAGGCTGTTACACCGGACGACGCGCAAGATTGAGCTGACTGAAGCGGGGCAGATCTATTACGAACGAAGCCGACGCATCATTGATGAAGCACGTCTGGCACATGAGCAGCTCGGTTCTCTCCTGGCTCAGCCACAGGGCATGCTGCGGGTCTCTTTGCCTGCCGATTTTGCGGTAGTTATTCTCGCACCGCTCATCAAAGCGTTTTCGGACTGCCATCCGGGGGTAAGCTTCGATTTTGATTTAACGCCAAGAAATGTCGATTTGGTTTCGGAACCCTATGATCTGGCGATTCGCATGGGTAGTTTGCCTGATTCCGGTCTTATTGCGCGAAAGCTCGGCTCGCTCCCTCGAAGCCTCTATGCCTCCCCGGCGTATTTACGTCGCAACGGCACGCCCGACAATCCTGATGAACTGACACATCATGAATGTATTGCTATGCGCCAGGATAAGCCCGGCCACTGGTTATTACAGCGTAAAGAAGACGAAATCAGCATCACGCCGACCGGGCGTTTTCAGATGAACAGCATTGGTATGATGCGTCGTTTTGCCGAGATGGGCGCTGGCATTGCAATCCTGCCGGACAAAATTGTCGAGGAAGAGGTTATCGATAATAAACTGACACGGGTTTTGCCTGACTGGCAGGCAGAAGAGGTCACCATTTATGCGCTGACTGAGACGCGTTTGTTACCTGCAAAAACTCAGGTATTCATTGAATTTCTGCGCGAGAAATTAAGCGAAAAAACGGACTGACAGAGAACAGTCTTCTTTTTTGCTTAATCTGAACCGAATGGCACAAACGGGAAGACGTCTCGCTGTACTAACCTGCACTATATTCGTCAACGTTTCATGGATCGCCAATACAGGAGCAGGTTGAATGTTGCGAGGTAAAAGAGCGGTTGTCACCGGAGGTGGCAGTGGGTTTGGTCAGGCATTGGTTGTCTGGCTGGCTCGCGAAGGGGTTGACGTGGAATTTTGCGCGCGGCGGCCAGAAGATATTCAGACAACCTGCGGTATCGTCTCAGCAGAAGGCGGGAAGGCAAGGGGCTATGTCTGTGATTTAACCCATGTGGCATCCATAGAAGAGTTCGCAGGGCTAATAACAAATTCAGATGCACCGGTCGATATCCTTATTCTCAACGCCGCACAATGGTTGTCCGGGGAATTAGAGGATCAACCCGCATCAGAATGCATTACTACCATTAGCTCTGGTCTTACAGGCTCGATTTTACTCACTCAGGCTTTACTTCCCTGCTTAAGACGTTCCAGCTCGGCAGATATTATTTCCATCATCTCAGCATGTGGTATTCCTGGCTTTACAGATTCAATTGCACATCCGGCATTTTTTGCGAGTAAGCATGGTCTGAGCGGTTTTACGCAGACGCTGTCACACCAGCTTGCGAAGGAGAATATTCGCGTCACCGGTCTGTATCCACCCGATTTTGAAATGACCGATTTAAATGAACTGCCGAATGGCACGGTTAAAATGGGTGAGGCGTTGTTGAACGGGCGTTCAATCTGGGAAGCGGTACGTTTTGTATTGATGCAGCCCCGAAGCTGCCATGTGAGTACCCTCTATTTTCAGGGACCTACGCGGGAGAATGTAGTACGCCGAAACGGATAATCCCAGGTTGTCATCTGTCTCTGCTTTTCATTCATCACTGCATGCATTTTACTTTTCACAGACCTGGCTGCGGGTGCCAGGCGCGGATATCAGCGTCATTTTGCAGCAGTAAACACAGCTGAACCTTCAAGTATTTCAATGATCAAATCGGCTGGAAAGATGATTTCAGTGGTCTGTCTCAGCTCTTCGATTGTCCACCAGTGGTGCTCGCGAATGACCTTCTTTTCATTGCTGCTCCATTCTGAGCGGTCGATATCTGATTGATCTGCATGAATAATAAAAAAACGCTCTTCGGCGAGAACAGTCTCCCCACTCGGCAGCATCATTTCGAAGGTTCTGGAGGCTATCTGCGGACCTGCTGAGTCTCTTGTCAGGCCCGTCTCTTCACGTAATTCGCGCAACGCAGCCTGCTCGAAAGATTCATTGTGCTCAAGCCCTCCGCCAGGCGTTGCCCAGTAGGTCTTTCCACGCAGAGCGTCATCGTTATGGCAGAAGCAAAAGAGCAAAACGCGATTCTCAGGCGAAAGAACGATTAACCGGGATGACGGGCGAGTGCGCACAAAGCCTCCTGAAATAACGTGTTAATCCCAACAACTCATAAAATATAGTAGCTATACATATACACTGAGTTACCAGGTAATACAGGTGGGACACTTTACAGGATAATCATTATGCACTCACATCCGTTACGTCAGATTATTGAATCTTGTGACAGAGCGATTTCCGCTAAAGACTTTGATTCTCTGATGGAGAATTACGCTGAAGATGCTGCTCTGGTGGTGAAGCCGGGATTAACCGTCACAGGTAAAGAGAATATCCGTAAAGCGTTTATTGCCATCTCTGATTATTTTCAGGATCAACTTATTGTTGAGCAGGGAGAGATGCAGGTGATCGAAGGGGGCGGCAATGCGCTCGTTATTATGGAAACCGTACTTCGCTTCCCTGATGGCAAGGGGGGAACGGTCGAAACCACACGTCGTGCGACCTATGTTTTCAGGCAGGAAACGGATGAGCGTTGGCTGTGTACAATCGATAATTCCTATGGCACCTCTCTGTTAGATCCTGAGACGGCCTGAAGAGAGGAGGGCAAAGTGAAGGGAACTCAACCCTCTCGCCCTGGCAGGTCTGCTATGAACGCCACCCGTCTGCAAAATGCGTACAGCGCGACGAATCAGAAAACCCTCGCGCTCTGGCGGGAAAACCCCGCTATCGGGGAAATCAGGAAAGAGCGTTACTACGATCCTGACAAACTGGCGCTTGCAACGGGCATACAGCCGGTATTGCCCGAGCCTGTGGTATGCCTCATTCGCGAACTGGAGCAACGCACGGAGGGCGATCGACTAGCCGATGTTCTTCCTGTCAGTAGCGTCCATTTTACTTTTCTGCCTCTGACTCTGCCGCTGTATGAGGAAAAGGAGTCGCTGCCGGAAAAAACAGGGCAGTTGACCGATATCTGGCGTGAATATCAGGGAAAGCACATTGTGATCCGGCAGCTAAGGCTGGTGGCACTGCCCAGTCAATTGCTGCTGGCTGGTATCCCCGATGATCCCGCCATTGCCCTGCGCCAGTCATTCTGCGAGAGCGTTTTAAATTCCCAATGGAAAGATGAACTGCTGCTGCGCCATACGGGCAGCCTTTTGCCCGCACCGTTCTGGCACAGCACACTGTTGCGATATAGCGCAGCGTTTTTACCCGCGGAACTGCGCGAGTTTTTTGTGCGACATCAGGCGGTTGATTTCGGTGACGTTTCGGGAGCGTTGGTATTAGCGAGAGTTAACTATAACTGGACTAAGCGCTTAATAAATAAGTTCGAATAATGTCAGTGGTTGAAAAATGTTTAACAACGAGCACTAGCAGATTGCTGATATCAGGTTATCGCATTCGTTATCTCTGGCAGCTTTAATACCAGGTGACAGGAATTTCAATGAGGATGAACGCCATGCTTCTGGAAAAACTGAAAGCACTTGAATGCACTCTTCATGGGATCAAACGGAACGACCTTGAATGGCTTGAGCACATACTTCATCCTGAGTTCAAGGAAATTACACGCTCGGGCGTCCTGGTGACTCGTGAGGAGACGATAGCGTCTCTGATGGGTGAAGAATGTGTCCCGGCCATTCTCAGCAACGACTTTCGGCTCATCAGCATTCGCGAGGATTTCGCCATCTTGCATTACAGGACGTTTCATCCGGATGGTAGTCGCGTTTCCCTTCGTTCATCGTGCTGGGCGCGTTCTGATAATGGGCAATGGAAGTTAGTTTTTCATCAGGGAACCCCGGAGCCGAAGAAAGTTTAGACGCGGAACAGTAAAGTCTGCTCTGTGCTAAGAGCAGCACTCAGGATGCTTTTTCATTTACTGTCATGATGAATGTGAGTGAACTTTCCCCCCGGTTCTCATAGAAATGTGGGACGTCGGTTCTGGCCGTTGCTGAACAGCCGGTATTCACCGAATACAGGTGCTCCTGTACGCCAAGCGTAAGCGTCCCCTGTTGTACATAAAACAGTTCAAGCGTTCCCTGCGGGTGACCGGGTGAAGCAAATTTTTCCCCCGGCTGCATTTCCCACATCCATAGCTCGGTCATATCGGGGCCGCCAGAACCTGCGAGCAGTCGTGCTCTTCCCCCTTTTTCGCCTTTCCAAAGCTCAGGGATCTCATCTTCAGCGATGAGATGCACGGTCGGTTTGGAACTGACATCAACAAAATCCGCTACTGAAACGCCCATCGCAGCAGCCAGGCGGCATAGCAGGGCGATGCTGGGATTTGCCCTGCACCCCTCAATCTCAACCAGAGCCCCCTTACTGACGCCCGCCCGGCGGGACAGCTCATCGAGTGATATTTTCTTTTGCTTACGGTAAAGCTTAATCCGCTGCGATACGGCTTCGTTAACGGTATTCACAATCGCATTTGGATCGGTCATTAAATTGACTTTTTTGGTCATTGGTCATTATCATGGAATAAATTGGTCATTACAGGATTATCACGTGTTCATTGTCTCTCCGTCAATTGCCCCAGAGGTTTATGGTATCGCCCCCGGTTTCCGGGCCCTGAGTATCTGTGTACAGGCCGCCCCGGTACGTAACCCGCGCGTTGGTGAAACCGCTCTGAAAGAAGCCTGCGAAGCCGTTCTGGCTGGAACCCCTGCCTGGGCTGAAGCACATTTGGCCGCGTGGGCAGAAGTGTTTCAGGGATTTGGTGCCAGGCCAAAACGCACGCCGTGCTCAGCTGATGCGCTGCGTAAACGCGTTCTTCGCGACGGCGCAATGCCCGCTCTTGATCCGGTCGTGGATCTCTATAACGCCGTCAGCCTGAAGTATGCCGTTCCGGTTGGGGGAGAAAATATCGCTGCCTATCAGGGGGCGCCACGGCTGGTTGTGGCAAAAGGTACAGAACCTTTTGATACCGTCAAAGAGGGTGAACCCACAGTTGAATATCCTTCTCACGGAGAAGTTATCTGGTGCGATGATGCCGGAGTGACCTGCCGCCGCTGGAACTGGCGACAGGGGATCAGAACTCGCCTGAGTGCGGACGCGCAGCAAATGTGGTTCATCCTGGAGAGTCTGCCGCAGATGCCCCTGGAGAAGCTTCATGAAGCCGGGAAGATGCTGACAGACGGTCTTGAAGAAATGATGCCGGGTGTAAGGATTGACGTGGCTTTTATAGAAGATGCTAAACAGCCCGCTCCAGGTTTATGACATCTGTTTCGCCCTGACAGCGCGACCCCGTATAATGCCGCACAACTTACCGTTATAACGACAGTGACCGCGCCTATGAATCTCAATCGCTTCTGCTACTTGCTCCTCATCGTTTCCGCGATCGGAAGCTCGTTTACCGCCCATCCTATTGTCAGCTGGCTCTTGCTCGCCAATGTGCTTACGCTGGTGATCTATGGCGTGGATAAAACGGCGGCGCGCAAGGGCTGGCGCAGAGTGCCGGAATCTACATTGCTGGTGTTTGGCCTTGTGGGAGGATGGCCCGGCGCGATGGCGGGCCAACAACTCTTCCGCCATAAAACGCAAAAGCAGCCATTCAAAACCAGGTTCATCGTCAGTGTGATTGTGAATGTCTCAGCGCTGGTGGCGGTATATCAGCTTTCCCATTTGTCGCTCGTTTGAAGCATAACCGTCAGTGCAGACGTTTATGCAGGCTCGTACCCACCAGCAGCGCGGCGCACAGCATCAACGCAATAAATCCTCCGACACCATTCCAGCCATAGTTGTGCCAGAACAGGCCGCCGAGAGTCCCGGCGATGCTTGAGCCCAGGTAGTAGCTAAACAGATACAGGGATGACGCCTGGCCTTTGGCGCGACGGGCGCGCGGGCCGATCCAGCTGCTGGCGACAGAGTGCGCGGCGAAGAAACCAGCGGAGAAGAGCAGCATTCCGGCGAAAATGACCCACAGGGAAGAGAGCAGTGTCAGCAGCAGGCCCGCGAGCATTACCCCTGTCGAGACCAGCATCACCGGCCCTCGACCGAAGCGTGCGGTCATTGCGCCTGCTTTCGGCGAGCTCCAGGTGCCGGTGAGATAGGCCACGGAGAGCAGGCCGACAAAGGCCTGGCTAAGATGCCATGGCGAGAGCATCAGGCGATAGCCAATATAGTTAAACAGGGTGACGAACGACCCCATCAGCAGGAAGCCCATCAGGAACAGACGCGGCAGACCCTGGTCGCGCCAGTGCAGGCGAAAGTTGATAAACAGCGTTTTTGGCCGCAGGGAAGTAGGGCGAAAATGGCGTGAGGCCGGCAGGATACGCCAGAACATCAGCGCTGATGCCAGGGCAAAGCAGCCAATCACCGCAAGCGCGATGCGCCAGTTAAACAGATCCGTGAACACCCCGCTCAGCAGACGTCCGCTCATGCCGCCAATCGAGTTCCCGCTGATGTACAACCCCATCGAGAAGGCGACAAAACTCGGGTGGATCTCTTCGCTGAGATAGGTCATTCCGACCGCCGCCACGCCGCTCAGGGACAGCCCAATCAGAGCGCGCATCACCAGAATCCCGTGCCAGCTGGTCATCATTGTCGAAAGCAGGGTACACACTGACGCGAGCAGCAGCGCGGTCACCATCACCGGTTTGCGTCCGATGGCGTCGGAGAGCGGGCCGGTAAACAGCAACCCGACCGCCAGCATCCCGGTTGAGATCGACAGGGAAATACTGCTGCTGGCGGGAGAGACGCCAAACTCATGAGAGAGAACCGGCAGGATCGGCTGCACGCAGTACAGCAGGGCGAAAGTCGCGAGACCGGCGGAAAACAGCGCCAGCGTGACGCGCATAAATTGGGAAGTACCACGTTTGATAAACTGGTTCGGCGCGGGTGCTGCGGGTAAATCATCAATGTCGCTTGCCGGGGCGATATCAACGGTAGATGTACGACTCACACTCATTCCTTGCTTAAACATCCCCGTGATTTCTGGTGACGGGTATGACCACAAGATCAGAGTAGGAAATTGTAAATATTCTGTCTAATATATTAATAATCTCAAATGATACGTTAAACATATGAATATCGAGCTGCGCCATTTACGCTACTTTATCGCTGTTGCTGAAGAACTCCATTTTGGCCGGGCGGCCGCGCGGCTGAACATCTCCCAGCCGCCCCTGAGCCAGCAGATCCAAATCCTTGAGCAGCAGGTTGGCGCACGTTTGCTGGCCCGCACCAACCGCAGCGTCAGCCTGACGGAGGCGGGAAGACAGTTTCTGGCCGACAGCCGACAAATACTGAGCCTGGTCGATGACGCCGCCGCGCGCGCCGAACGTCTGCATCTGGGCGAAACGGGCGAACTGCGCATCGGATTTACCTCGTCGGCGCCGTTTATCAGCGCGGTGTCGGATACCCTGTCGTCGTTTCGCCGCCATTACCCCGATGTGCACATTCAGACGCGCGAGATCAATACGCGGGAGCAGATTGTCCCGTTGAATGAAGGTTCGCTGGATCTGGGGCTGATGCGCAACACCCATCTGCCAGATACCCTGGCCTGGGAAGTGATTCTGCGCGAGCCGCTGCTGGCGATGATTCCTCGCTATCACCCGCTGGCCGAACTGGACTCGGTAACGCTTGCCCAGCTGGCGCAGGAACCCTTTGTCTTCTTCGACCCTCATGTCGGGACCGGGTTGTACGACGACATTCTGGGCCTGATGCGCCGCTACGGGCAGGCGCCGGTGATCACCCAGGAGGTGGGCGAGGCGATGACGATAATCGGTTTAGTTGCGGCGGGGCTGGGGGTATCGATTCTTCCGGCGTCATTTAAACGCGTGCAGCTTAGCGAAATGCGCTGGGTGGCGATTGCCGAAGAGGATGCCGTCTCTGAGATGTGGCTGGTATGGCCAAAACACCATGAACAGAGCCATGCGGCACAGCGTTTCAAAAACCAGCTGATTGCAGCCTCAAAGCGGCCAATAATGGCCTGAAAAAGGGCGAAAAATGTGCGGCAAATCACATGGCTAAGTTTAAATTTGACGATTGCCTGCGAAGTGCTTCACCATAGCCCAAAGTTTATTTCGAAGCGCGAAAATAAGGATGTAAGAGGTGGTTGCTGATAGTCAGCCAGGACATATTGATCAAATTAAGCAGACCAATGCGGGTGCGGTGTATCGCCTGATTGATCAGCTTGGCCCGGTCTCGCGTATCGATCTTTCCCGACTGGCGCAGTTGGCGCCAGCCAGTATTACCAAAATAGTGCGTGAAATGCTGGAAGCGCATCTGGTTCAGGAGACGGAAATCCAGGAGCCGGGCAGCCGTGGCCGTCCGGCGGTGGGGCTGGTGGTGGAAACCGAAGCCTGGCACTACCTGTCGATTCGTATCAGCCGCGCGGAAGTGATTCTCGCCCTGCGCGATCTGAGCAGCAAGCTGGTGGTGGAGGACCGTCTCGAACTGCCGCTCCAGTCAGAGCAAACCCTGCTTGAACGCATCATTGCTCATATCGATCAATTTTTTATTCGCCACCAGCAAAAGCTGGAGCGGTTGACGTCCATTGCGATCACCCTGCCGGGAATTATTGATACGGAAAATGGAATCGTCCACCGCATGCCGTTTTATGACGACGTCAAAGACATGCCGCTGGGTGAAGTGCTGGAGAATCACACCGGCGTACCGGTCTATATTCAGCATGACATCAGCGCCTGGACGATGGCCGAGGCGCTGTTTGGTGCCTCTCGCGGCGCGCGTGACGTGATTCAGGTGGTGATTGACCACAACGTCGGGGCAGGCGTGATTACCGATGGCCGCCTGTTACACGCCGGGAGCAGTAGCCTGGTGGAAATTGGTCATACGCAGGTCGATCCCTACGGCAAGCGTTGCTACTGCGGCAACCACGGCTGTCTCGAAACCATCGCCAGCGTCGAAAGCGTAATGGAGCTGGCGCAGCTGCGTCTTAGCCAGTCGATGAGCTCGTCGTTGCACGGC
This sequence comes from Lelliottia sp. WB101, assembly GCF_003051885.1. NCBI lineage: Bacteria > Pseudomonadati > Pseudomonadota > Gammaproteobacteria > Enterobacterales > Enterobacteriaceae > Lelliottia > Lelliottia sp. WB101. The sequence continues at coordinate 3,401,477 of NZ_CP028520.1, read as the reverse complement.
CAGCCGCTGACCGTCGAGTCTTTGTGCGGCGCGGCGCGGCAGGGCGATCTGCTGGCGAAGGACATCATTACCGGTGTGGGCAATAACGTCGGGCGTATTCTGGCGATTATGGTGAATCTCTTTAATCCGCAAAAAATCCTGATTGGCTCGCCCCTGAATCAGGCCGCCGAGATCCTGTTCCCGGCGATTTCTGACTGCATTCGTCAGCAATCCCTTCCGGCCTACAGTAAAAATATGGTGGTCGAGAGCACGCAGTTTTCCAATCAAGGCACCATGGCCGGTGCCGCGCTGGTGAAAGATGCCATGTATAACGGTTCGCTATTGATCCGCCTGCTGCAGGGATAACTCTTTTTCGCTGATCTCATAAAAATTGCGCTATCTCAATCTGGACCGACGGCGCATACCTTAGACTCACTCCACTGAATTATTTACTTAGTTTATATTTTCAAAGCATATGCCCAAAAGGTGGAGTGAGTGATGCTTAAGCGTTTCTTTGTAACGGGTACTGATACTTCTGTCGGTAAGACGGTGGTGTCCCGCGCTTTGCTGCAGGCCCTGGCGGCAGGCGGTAAGAGTGTGGCAGGGTATAAACCGGTCGCGAAAGGAAGTAAAGAGACGCCAGAAGGACTACGCAATAAAGATGCGCTGGTGCTGCAAAGTGTCTCAAGCCTTGAGCTGCCTTATCAGGCCATCAACCCAATCGCGCTGAGTGAAGATGAAAGTAGCGTCGCACACAGCGGTCTTATCAATTATTCCCTGTTGTCCAACGGGCTGGCGAACCTCAGTGATAGCGTCGATCACGTGGTGATCGAAGGCACCGGCGGCTGGCGCAGTCTGATGAACGATCTGCGTCCGTTATCGGAGTGGGTGGTGCAGGAACAATTGCCGGTGCTGATGGTTGTCGGTATTCAGGAAGGGTGCATTAACCACGCGTTGCTGACCGCGCAGGCCATTGCTAACGATGGTTTGCCGCTGATTGGCTGGGTCGCTAACCGCATCAACCCGGGTCTTGCCCATTACGCCGAAATCATCGACGTGTTGAGCAAAAAACTGCAGGGACCGCTGGTGGGTGAACTGCCGTATCTGCCGCGCGCTGAGCAGCGCGATCTGGCGCGTTACATCGATCTGTCGATGCTGGACAGCACCTTCTCCGTTGAGAAGGTCGTCGCGTAACGTCGAAACCGGGCAGCAGTCCTGACTGCCCGGCTATTATCCGCAGTATTTTACGTGTCGCTGTGAATATTCAGTGCACGACGGGTTCGCCCTGAACTCAGATACTCCGCAATATAATCCTGCGAAATCTCACCGTTATAACGCCCCTCTTCATCTACGATCGGCATCCAGCTGGTGTTGCTCTCATACAGACGCGACAGAACAACGCGCAGGTTGTCTTCCGCTTTGCCCGTCATTCGGAACGGATGCAGCATGTCTGCGCAAGAGCCAGTGGCGTGACGCGCTTCGCGGCGCTTCACAAAGCCCAGCGGTTTGCCGTTGCCATCCACCACGGTGATGGCGCGGATGTCGTTGTCATCCATGGTAGCAAACGCCTCCGGCAGGGGGGTGGATTCGCGCACGGTGATCGTCGGCTGTTGATCCGTAACGTCACCCGCCGATACCAGCAGCAGGCGTTTCAGGGTGCGGTCCTGGCCGACGAAAGAGCCAACAAATTCATTCGCCGGTTTTGCCAGCAGTTCATCGGGGCTGGCGCACTGCACGATACGGCCCTGACGGAACACGGCGATACGGTCACCGAGCTTCAGCGCTTCGTCAATATCGTGGCTGACCAGCATCACCGTCTTTTTCAGTTTGCGCTGCATCTCCAGGAACTGGTTCTGGATCACCTCACGGTTGATCGGGTCTACCGCACCGAAAGGTTCATCCATCAGCAGTACCGGAGGATCCGCCGCCAGGGCGCGAATCACGCCGATACGCTGCTGCTGGCCGCCGGACATTTCGCGCGGGTAGCGGTTGAGGAATTTATGCGGGTCCATCGCCACCATATCCATCAGCTCTTCAGCACGCGCTTTGCTGCGTGCCTTATCCCAGCCCAGCATGCGCGGCACCACGGTGATGTTCTCTTCGATGGTCATGTTCGGGAACAGACCAATCTGCTGGATCACGTAACCGATATTGCGGCGCAGGGTGACGGTATCCATCTCATTGGTATTTTCGCCGTTAATCAGAATAGTGCCGCTGCTCGGGGTAATCAGGCGGTTAATCATCTTCAGCGTGGTGGTTTTACCACATCCTGACGGCCCCAGCAGGACACACATTTCCCCTTCAGGAACGTTCAGGTTAACGTTGTCGACGGCCTTAAAGGTCTGGCCATTTTTCTGTGAAAATTGTTTGGTGAGGTTTTCCAGTTTTATCATTATCGAATCCCCTTCGGAGTCAGCACGACCTGCAGGCGATGGAGCAGCCAGTCGAGCACAATAGCTAAAAGACAAATCATTAAGGCACCGGCAATCAACATGCGAATGTCGCTTCCGCCGATACCGTTCAGCAACAGCAGCCCCAGACCGCCCGCGCCAATCACGGCGGCGATAGCCATGACGCCGATATTCATCACCACGGCAGTACGAATGCCGCCGAAAATCACCGGCAGGGCCATTGGGATCTCCACCCAGCGCAGGCGCTGCCAGAAGGTCATGCCGATTCCGCGTCCGGCTTCACGCAGACCAGGCGGCAGGCTGTCGAGCGCGGTGTGGGTGTTACGCACAATCGGCAGCAGCGAGTAAAGGAATACAGCGGTAACGGCGGGCAGGGCGCCAATACCCTGACCGATCAGCGAAAAGAGCGGAATCATCAGGCCGAAAAGGGCAATCGACGGAATGGTCAGAACGATGGTCGCGATGCCCAGCACCGGCGTCGCCAGCCATTTATGGCGCACGATCAAAATGCCCAGCGGCACGCCGGTCACAATCGCCAGTCCGACGGCTAATGCCACCAGCCACAGGTGCTGAAAGGTGAGGGTTAATAAATAATCCCAGTTATCAATAATGTAGTGAATGGTCTCCATAGCGCCTCCTTACAGCAGCTGCTTGCTACGCAGGAAATCACGGGCGACCTGCTGCGGTGACTGATGGTCGATATCAACCTTTTTATTCAGCTCGGTGATAACGTCGTTATTGAGCTGGCCGGAGAGGGTATTGAGCGCCTCTTCCAGACCAGGGTTGGCCGCAAGGGTGTCTTTGCGCACCACCGGCGTGACCGCATAGCTCGGGAAGAAGCCTTTATCATCTTCCAGCACTTTCAAATCGAAGCCTTTTACGCGCCCGTCGGTGGTGTAGATTAGGCCCGCATCGACAAAACCGTCGCGCACGGCGTTATACACCAGACCAGGGTCCATCTGGCGGATTTGCGGACGGTCCAGTTCCATCTGATAGGCTTCCTGCAGCGGCTTCATGCCATCGCTGCGCCCGGCGAATTCCAGGTCTAAGCCCAGTAGCCAATTGTTGTCCGGATCGGTTTTGCGGATCTGCTCAATTTTGGCCACCATCTCGGACATCGTGTTGATGTGCTCGGCTTCGGCGCGTTTACGTTGCATGGCGAACGCGTAGGTGTTGTTCATATCCGCCGGTTTAAGCCACACCAGACCGTGTTTCGCGTCCAGGCGTTTCACCGTGTCGTAGGACTCCTGCGGCGACATGCGTTTGTTGATGTGGTTAAAGATAATCAGCGACGTCCCGGTGTACTCCCACGTCATATCAATCTGCTTGTTGATCATCGCATTCCGGGAAATGACCGTCGCGATATTGGTTTGCGGCTGAACCTGAAACCCTTTCTTTTGCAGATACTGTACGGTCATGGCAGATAAAATATGCTGCTCGGTAAAGCTCTTGGTCGCCAGAATCAGCGGTGCGGCCTGGGCCTGGCTGACCAACAGCGCGGCGGTAAACAGGGCCGCCAGGCGTGAAGACAGTCTCATACTTGCTCCTTGTTATTGTTATCGTGCGATATGTGGGCTCATCAGACGGCCCAGTGCAGCCAAAAGCGTATCCAGAATCAGCGCGAAGAGCGCCGTGGCCGCCGCACCCAGAATCAGGGTCGGGAAATCGTTCAGATAGATGCCGGGGAAAATCAGCTCGCCGTAGCTGCTGGCACCGATCAGGAAGGCCAGCGGTGCGGTACCGACGTTAATCGCCGTGGCGATGCGGATGCCGGAGAGCATCACCGGCCAGGCGTTTGGGATCTCCACCTGACGAAGGCGCTGCCATTTGGTCATCCCGATACCGTTAGCGGCTTCGAGCAGTGAGGCGGGAACCGAGCACAATCCGGCATAGGTGTTACGCACAATCGGCAGCAGCGACGCCAGGAACAGGGCGATAATCGCCGGTTTGTCACCGATGCCGAGTACCACCATCGCCAGGGCCAGAACCGCCAGCGGTGGCAGGGTGTTGCCGACGTTAAAGATTTGCATCACGTATTCGGCGGTGCCACGCGCGGCCGGGCGGCTCAGTAATATTCCGCTCGGGATCCCGACTAACAGGGCAAAGAACATGGAAGAGAAAACTAAAATCAGGTGCTGCTGACCGAGATACAGCAGGTCAACCTGGCGCGCTTTGATCGTATCCAGCCCAATTCCCCAGGCGAGGAGAGCGAGAACTGCAATAATCGCGCCGATGAAAAGCAGCGTTCGTGTCAGTAATGATGAGTGCATTGCGGTGTGTCTCCCTGTGCGCATGCGTTATAGCAACCCATTGATTGCCTGTTGTTATGCCATGTTTCGGCAGGGGTACATGACCTATAGCAAGCGATTGGGAAGGGTTCCAGCGGCAGAGAAAATCAGTTCGGGGAAGATGGCAATGTAAACAGGGTGTTACGCCTTATGGAGTAAGGCCTCAGAGGATGCGGGCAGAATAGTCCTAAAGGTAAAACTTAAGAAGTGACACCGTCACAAATGAGGGGTTTCGCACGGCAGGAGAAGTGCCGTGCGAAGATACGATTAGCGATACAACGGTTTGTCGGCGACCGGGATTAACAGGGAGGATTGCCAGCTGGCCAGCGTCTGGCGGGCAAGCTGAGCAAGGCCGACGTAAAACGGATGACCGGCTTCTTCAATGAATACCGTCAAAAAGCGCTGGCTCCACGGCAGCAAATGCCATGCCAGGAGTTGATCGCGCTCGGCGTCGCGTCCATTTTCGGCAAGCCAGGCGGCCAGCATCAGCAGCGTGCCGAAATGGTCTTCCGGCTCGTTTTGCTGTACCTCAAAAGCGATGGCGTTTTCCCGCATCCACTGGCGCAGGGCCAGCGTCGAATCGCCAAACAGCACCGATTCACGATCGAGCCACACGGAACCCCACGGCGGCGCAGGCAACGCCCACGGGCCGATGAACAGACGCTGCCAGGCATCCGCCAGCGGCTCGTCGGTGGTGGTGCGCAAGGTCTCAGCAATGGGCCGTAAATCGTCCTGCGCCAGTGGCCAGTCCAGGTGCCATTCGCTGGTGGTCAGCGCTGACACCAGCGGAGCGGCCTGCTCGCTGTCGGGTGAGAAATAAAACAAGGCTCCCAACACCCGGGCACTCAGTGCGAAAGATTCGCGCGGTAACACTTCATTCATAACAACGTTCCTTTAAACCTTCTCGATCTGCACCAGGTTGGTGTGCTGCGGGTTGCCTTTCGCCAGCGGCGACGGGCGGTGTGTGGTCAGGGTGTTGATGCACGAACCGTGATCAACACGATCACCGCTCATATTTGCATCGTGCCATGCGCCCTGGCCCATCGCGCTGACGCCAGGCATGATGCGCGGCGTCACTTTTACCGGAATACGCACCTCGCCACGGGCGTTAAACACCCGCACCAGATCGCCATTTTTAATGCCACGCTGATCGGCATCAACCGGGTTAAGCCACACTTCCTGACGGCAGGCGGCCTGTAAGATATCAATATTACCGTAGCTGGAGTGGGTGCGAGCCTTAAAGTGGAAACCAAACAACTGCAGCGGGAACTTGCTGCGCTCTGGTGCGTCCCAGCCGTCAAAGGTTGAGGCGTACACCGGCAGCGGACTGATGGTTTCATCTTTTTCCAGCTCCCAGCTGCTGGCAATTTTCGCCAGCTGGCTGGAGTAGATCTCAATTTTGCCCGACGGCGTTTTCAGTGGATTGGCCTGCGGGTCGTCGCGGAATTGCTTGTACGCCACAAAGTGGCCGTTCGGATCTTTGCGCTTGTAAATGCCCATCTCTTTGAGGGCATCGTAGGAGGGCAGCTGTGGATCTTTCTCAAGCATTTTCGCGTACAGCAATTTTAACCACTCTTCCTGCGTACGCCCTTCGGTGAACTGCTGATAGACATCCGGACCCAGGCGCTTCGCCACTTCGCTCATGATCCAGTAGATCGGTTTACGTTCAAATTTCGGCGCGGTGACGGGCTGGAGGAAAATCAGATAGCCCATGTTACCCGCGTAGTCGTTAGGAATAATATCTTCCTGTTCGACGGTCATCAGATCGGGCAGCAGAATATCGGCGTATTTCGCCGACGAGGTCATAAAGTTGTCGATCACCACAATGGTTTCGCACAGGCTTTCGTCCTGCAAAATATCGTGGGTTTTGTTGATGTCGGAATGCTGGTTGGTGATGGTGTTACCGGCATAGTTCCAGATGAATTTAATCGGCACATCCAGCTTATCTTTGCCGCGCACACCGTCGCGGGTGGCGGTCATTTCCGGGCCACGCACAATGGCATCGGTCCAGCTGAAGCAGGAGATCTGGGTTTTGACCGGGTTATCCGGGAGCGGCATCCGCTCAATGGTGATGGTGTAGGTGGATTCACGGGCACCGCTGTTGCCGCCGTTGATCCCGACGTTGCCGGTTAGAATGGGCAGCATGGCGATGGCGCGGGATGTCAGTTCGCCGTTGGCCTGACGCTGTGGCCCCCATCCCTGGCAGATATACGCCGGTTTTGTGCTACCAATTTCCCGGGCGAGTTTGATGATTCTGTCGGCGGGAATACCGGTGATGCGTGACGCCCATTGCGGCGTTTTGGCCGTACCGTCTTCGCCCTGACCGAGAATATAGGCTTTGTAGTGGCCGTTTGCGGGCGCATCGGCGGGCAGCGTTTTTTCGTCGTAGCCGACGCAATAGGTATCGAGGAAGGGCTGATCGACCAGGTTTTCGTCGATTAACACCCAGGCAATACCCGCAACCAGCGCGGCGTCGGTGCCAGGGCGGATTGGAATCCACTCATCTTCGCGTCCTGCGGCGGTATCGGTGTAGCGCGGATCGATGACGATCATGCGCGCATTTGAGCGTTCACGCGCCTGTTCCAGAAAATAGGTGATCCCGCCGCCGCTCATACGCGTTTCAGCCGGATTGTTGCCAAACATCACCACCAGTTTGGTGTTTTCGATATCCGAGGTGCTGTTGCCGTCGTTGGAGCCGTAGGTGTAAGGCATGGCGCAGGCGATTTGCGCGGTGCTGTAGGTGCCGTAGTGGCTGAGAAATCCGCCGTAGCAGTTCATCAGTCGCGCCACCAGCGAGGCATACGGCGAGGAGCGGGTAATGTTGCCGCCGACGATGCCGGAGGAGTAGTTGATATACACGGCTTCGTTGCCGTATTTCTGCACCACGCCTTTCAGACTGCGGGTGATCGTATCAAGGGCTTCATCCCAGGTGATACGCTCAAACTTGCCTTCACCGCGCTTGCCGACGCGCTTCATCGGGTAGTTAAGACGGTCGGGATGGTTGATTCTGCGGCGGATCGAGCGGCCACGCAAACAGGCGCGCACCTGATGATTGCCGTAAATATCCTCGCCGGTGTTGTCGGTTTCGACCCAGTAAACTTCGTCGTCGCGGACGTGTAGTCGCAGGGCGCAGCGGCTGCCACAGTTCACTGAGCAGGCGCCCCAGACCACTTTATCCGTGGCAGGCTGTACCGCCTGTTGTACGGCAGCAGCGGCACTTTTCAGGCCGAAGGGTAGTGAAATCCCTCCGGCAGCGAGCGCCAGAGAGCCAATTGCAGTGGATTTAACGAGAGTTCGACGGCTGATCCCGCCGTGATGTTCGATATCGGACATGACTCACTCCATCTTTGTCATTGCGTAGGGTTTTACCCGTGATAAGAGCCGGGTAATGATGGAGTGAGTTTTACCTATTCAGGGGTAATAAACATTAATCCTTATCAAGCTAAGGGAATTCCCGCAGATAAATTACTGCGGTTCATTCGGCGCGTTGTCTTGCGTCCCCGCGCCACCCGCAGGGGCGCTGCTGCTGCCGGTACGGGTGTAGAGAATTTTAAAGGTATCGTTCGCGCAATGTCCCACCACCTGCGCATCCGCCTGGTCGGCCTGATCGTTTGGCACAATGTTCAGGCTAAAACCGGATTCAGGCACGCCGTTATTGATAATGCGTTGCTGAATATCACTTTTCACGCGCTCGCACGAGTCGGGGGCGGCCAGAACAGCAGGGGAAATGCCTGCTAACAGCAGCGCGGTAATCCAGGGTAACCGTTTCATGTGTGGCTCCTTCTCTCTGTGTGTGAGTCTTATTTTAGCAGGCATAATGTAAATAGTTGTATTGCCGCGAAATTTTCTGAAAAAACCGAGAGCGAATTAAATTCTGGTTAAGTGCGCGATGTGATTATTTAAGCGAGCGATGAGTAGCCTTCTAATAAATCCATTCGTTGGCCATATTCCTGTACATTATTTATTTGAATGTGGATTTTAATTTCCAGCGTCGGCAATGAAAATAAAATTGAGCGAGTGGCTTATTTAATTATGCCCGTTAGGCTTATTGGCTGACGTTTCATTTTAATTCTGTGCTTTTAAATTTTACGGAACAGGAGAAATAAAATGTTAAGCCAAAAAAGTTTGACGGAAAAAGAGCGTCAGGATGGAATGTATGTGTTAGAGCAGTGCATGGGATTTGTCTGGCAGGCTGCCCTGCGTACCGCTGCGTTATTACGGGTTGCGGATCATCTTAAAGACGAAGATAAAACCGCAGAGCAGCTCGCGCAGGAGCTGAATGTCGATGCCGGTTATCTGTATCGGGTCATGCGAACCCTGGCCTCTCGCGAGGTGTTTAGCATGACTGACGATGGTCTGTTTACCCTGACCCCCGCCGCACAGTTTTTGCGGTCTGACACCCCGTACTCCTTGCGCGAAGCCGTGCTGATGTTAACGGATAAAACCCTCTGGCAGCCCGCCGGGGAAATGACGGATATCGTAAAAGGCAGGCCGGTCTTTAACGAATTATTTGGCATGCCGTTTTATGAGTACTGGGGGACGAAAAAAACACCGTCAGGCGACGACGGTTTTCATGCCGGGATGGCCTCGATGTCGAGCGTCGAAAACGACATGCTGGCCGATAATTATCATTTCCCGGAAAATGCCACGGTGGTTGATATAGCCGGTGGGCTGGGGAATCTTTTATTGACGGTTTTGCGACGCAATCCCACTCTGCACGGTATTTTATTTGATCGCGATAACGTCGTTAGCGAAAACAGTTTGCATTTATTAGGCAATAAATCCCGCTGGGAAACCATTGCTGGGAGTTTTTTCGAAGCCTGCCCGGTGGCGGATATTTATATGCTGAAATATATTTTGATGGACTGGCCAGATGAAAAAGCCAGCCAGATATTACAAACCTGTCGCAAAGCGATGAAAGCCAGTTCCCGCTTATTAATTCTGGAGCCGCTGATCAAAGAGCAAGATAACGAGCAGGGAAGGTATGAAATTGATCTTCTCTTGCTGTCGGGTTTCGACGGCGGACGTGCTCGTACCGAGAAGGAGTATGCAGACTTGTTAGGTCACGCCGGGCTGAAGATAAACCGGGTGATCCACACACCATCCTATTTATCCATTGTGGAGGCGGTACCGGCCTGACGCGTCGCCGGGCTCACAAATGTCATCATTGCTGCTGTGTTTCGCTAAAAAGTAACCCTCTGTATTTGCTAATATGTGAGGTAATAATGTTCACGCATCGGTGAGAATGTGAAGAAACTAGCAGTAATGATTGCGCTGACAGGCGTGCTGGCGGGGTGTGATAACGCCTCCGCGCCGCTGTCGTTTACGCCGGAGATGGCCAGCTTTTCGAACGAATTTGATTTTGATCCCCTGCGAGGGCCGGTAAAAGACTTCACCCAGACGCTGTTCAATGAGAAAGGGGAAGTGAGTAAACGCGTCACAGGATCGCTCTCGCAGGAGGGGTGTTTCGATACCCTGGAGTTGCACGATCTGGACGCGAACACCGGCGTGGCGCTGGTGCTGGACGCCAATTTTTATCTGGATGCAGAAACCCAGCAGCAAAAAATTAAGCTGCAGGGGAAATGCCAGCTGGCTGAGCTGCCCTCGGCGGGCGTGACATGGGATACGGACGATAACGGATTTATTGTCACCGCACACGGCAAGGCGATGGAAGTGAAGTACCGCTACGACGCAGATGGCTATCCGCTGGGTAAAACCACGGTGTCAGGCGATCAGCATCTGTCGGTGTCGGCCACCCCGTCGAACGATAAGCGCAAAAAGCTCGACTACTCTGCGGTCAGCCTGCTTAACGACAAACCGCTAGGGTCGGTGAAACAGAGCTGTGATTACGATCGCCACAATAACCCGGTAAGTTGCGAGTTACATATTGTGGATGACAGCGTGAAACCGGCGGTGGCGCACAAGTACACCATTAAAAACAGTATTGAATATTACTGACTGGCAGGCGTTTAAGCCGGGTGGGGCGAAGCCGCTACCCGGCGTAAAAACGCGTCACTGTGCGGTGGGTTTCAGAAGCTGGCTTCCGGTCGCTCTGTGTTCTGCCAGGTAGCGATCCTGGAAAATACACATGCGAATGGTGTTGCGGTACTCGCCGTTGATAAAGAACTCATGAATCAGTTCGCCTTCAACCATAAACCCGAGTTTACGGTAAATATGGATGGCTTTTTCGTTCTCTTTATCGACGATCAGATACAGCTTATACAGGTTGAGCACCGTAAATCCGTAATCCATCGCCAGTTTCGCCGCCCGGGTGGCAAGGCCTTTCCCCTGGTATTCCGGCGAAATAATGATCTGAAACTCCGCCCGGCGGTGGACGTGGTTAATCTCAACCAGTTCGACCAGACCGGCTTTTTCTCCGTCGCACTCGACAACGAAACGGCGCTCGCTCTGGTCGTGAATATGTTTATCGTACAGATCCGACAGCTCAACAAACGCCTCGTAAGGCTCTTCGAACCAGTAACGCATAACGCTGGCGTTATTGTCGAGCTGGTGAACGAAGCGCAAATCCTCGCGCTCCAGCGGTCTGAGTTTTACCGTTAACGGGCTGGCCATAATCATCCTTTCTGGCTGTCGAAATTAAGGCGCGACCGAACGACCGGTACGACGATCCAGGCAGCGCAGGGTATTCGGTTCCCAGTAAGCATTCACGTTCGCGCTTTGCTGGCATTTATCACGCATATCAAAGGCGACATCATCTTTGTCCCACTCTTTTTCAACGCGTTTGTTAACTTTCTGGCGAAGGCTGCGGGTATCATTCCATTGTTCTTTATCCATTGCGGCATTCTGACGGCTCTGCGCGCTGTCACCCGACTCAATGATCAGTTTGCTGGTGTTGGCGGAGGCGGGGGCCGTAAAGGCGAACGCCGTCAGGGAGAGCATGGCCGCCAGACAGAAGCGTTTGCGTAATGTACTCATTGCATGTTCCTTGTAGTGGGTTTACCCAGGGTCAATTCTACACCAATCTGAATAGGTGGCATACCCACGCGGCAGGCAGGGTAATGGTCGCGCCATTATCGCGTATCATGGTTAAACCTATTCTCACTCACTCGTCAAAATGATTAAAACAACCTTACTTTTCTTTGCGACCGCGCTGTGCGAAATCCTCGGCTGCTTCCTGCCGTACCTGTGGCTGAAACGCGGGGCATCGGTATTGCTGTTACTTCCGGCGGGGATCGCGCTGGCGCTGTTTGTCTGGCTTCTGACGTTACATCCGGCGGCCAGCGGGCGCGTGTACGCCGCGTATGGCGGTGTTTATGTCTGCACGGCACTTGTCTGGCTGCGGGTGGTCGATGGCGTGAAGCTCAGCGCCTACGACTGGGCAGGCGCGCTGATTGCACTGTGTGGGATGTTGATCATCGTGGCAGGCTGGGGGCGTGCATAAGCGCCTTTGTTTTGTGATCTATGGAAGATTTTTTGATCACTATACTTGTATGGTAGTTGCGTAATTAAGTAAGTTCCTTGCATCACACTGAGCGATGTAAGGAACTGGATCATGAAAATTGTCGGGGCCGAAGTCTTTGTCACCTGCCCGGGTCGTAATTTTGTCACCCTTAAAATCACCACGGACGACGGGATCGTCGGCCTGGGTGATGCCACCTTAAATGGACGCGAGCTTTCTGTTGCCTCCTATCTGAAAGATCACCTTTGCCCGCAACTGATTGGCCGCGATGCGCACCGCATCGAAGATATCTGGCAGTTCTTCTATAAAGGCGCCTACTGGCGGCGCGGGCCAGTCACCATGTCGGCGATTTCCGCTGTCGATATGGCCCTGTGGGATATCAAAGCCAAAGCCGCCGGTATGCCGCTGTATCAGCTGCTGGGCGGTGCATCGCGCGAAGGTGTCATGGTTTATTGCCACACTACCGGGCACACCATCGATGATGTGCTGGAAGATTACGCGCGTCACAAAGAGATGGGTTTCAAGGCGATCCGCGTGCAGTGCGGCGTTCCGGGCATGAAAACCACCTACGGCATGGCGAAAGGGAAAGGACTGGCCTACGAACCGGCGACCAAAGGCGACTGGCCTGAAGAGCAGCTGTGGTCCACGGAAAAATACCTCGATTTCACCCCTAAACTGTTTGACGCCGTGCGCAACCAGTTCGGCTTTAACGAGCATTTGCTGCATGACATGCATCACCGCCTGACCCCCATCGAGGCGGCCCGTTTCGGCAAGAGCATCGAACAGTACCGCATGTTCTGGATGGAAGATCCGACGCCCGCCGAAAACCAGGAGTGCTTCCGCCTTATCCGCCAGCACACGGTCACACCGATTGCCGTCGGGGAGGTGTTCAACAGTATCTGGGACTGCAAACAGCTGATCGAAGAGCAGCTGATCGATTACATCCGCACCACCATTACCCACGCGGGCGGGATCACCGGGATGCGCCGGATTGCCGATTTCGCCTCGCTTTATCAGGTGCGCACCGGCTCGCACGGCCCGTCGGATCTGTCGCCGATTTGCCACGCCGCCGCGCTGCATTTCGACCTGTGGGTGCCGAACTTTGGCGTTCAGGAGTACATGGGCTATTCCGAGCAAATGCTGGAGGTCTTCCCGCACAGCTGGAGCTTCGATAACGGCTATATGCATCCGGGCGATAAGCCGGGTCTCGGCATTGAGTTTGATGAAAAACTGGCCGCGAAATACCCGTACGACCCGGCGTATCTGCCGGTCGCCCGCCTGGAAGATGGCACCTTGTGGAACTGGTAAATTGAGATCGGGAGTCCGTATGACAACTGAAACTATCAATACAGAAAGTTTAACCAAGCCTGCGCGGATTAAAAAAATCCAGACCCTCACTCTGGTGCTGTTATTCCTGGCAGGGATTGTCAATTTTCTGGACCGCTCCTCACTGAGTGTGGCCGGTGAAGCCATTCGCGGTGACATGGGGCTGTCGGCAACAGAATTTGGCTTTTTGCTTTCCGCATTTTCACTTTCGTACGGACTGGCGCAACTGCCTTCCGGCATATTGCTCGATCGTTACGGCCCACGACTGGTGTTGGGCGCAGGCGTAATCTTCTGGTCATTGATGCAGGCCCTCACCGGCATGGTGAACTCCTTTAGCCACTTTATCCTGCTGCGCATTGGCTTAGGGATTGGCGAAGCGCCCTTTATGCCTGCCGGGGTGAAATCCATCACCGACTGGTATGTGCAAAAAGAGCGGGGGACCGCGCTGGGGATTTTTAACTCCTCCACGGTTCTTGGGCAGGCAATCGCGCCACCGATCCTGGTGACAATGCAAATCCTGTGGGGCTGGCGGGCCATGTTCGTGATCATTGGTCTGCTGGGGGTGATAGTCGGCGTTTGCTGGTACGCCTGGTATCGCAACCGCGCGCAGTTCGCTTTCCAGCCGGAAGAACGCGAATACCTTTCCGCGCCGGTAAAACCGCGCCCAACGTTACGTTTTAGCGAATGGAGTGCGTTGTTCAAACGCCGCACCACCTGGGGAATGATTTTAGGGTTCTCTGGCGTGAACTACACCGGCTGGTTGTATATCGCCTGGCTGCCCGGCTATCTGCAGGCCCAGCAGGGCTTTAGCCTGGCAAAGACCGGCTGGGTCTCCGCGATCCCGTTCCTGGCGGCAGCCGTCGGGATGTGGGTCAACGGACTGGTGGTCGATGCACTTGCCAAAAAAGGCTATGACCTCGCCAAAACGCGCAAAACGGCGATTGTGGTGGGGTTGATCCTGTCGGCTTTAGGCACTTTGCTGGTCGTGCAATCGTCGTCCCCGGCGGAAGCCGTCACCTTTATTTCGTTAGCCCTGTTTTGCGTCCACTTTGCCGGAACCTCCGCGTGGGGCCTGGTGCAGGTGATGGTCGCTGAAAGCAAAGTCGCCTCCGTTGCCGCCATTCAGAACTTCGGCAGCTTTGTTTTTGCCTCGTTCGCGCCGGTCGTGACCGGCTGGATCGTCGATAAAACGCATTCCTTTAATCTCGCCCTGGTTGTCGCGGCCTGCGTCACCTTTGTTGGGGCGATGTGTTATCTCTTTATTGTTAAACACTGGATTGATTAATTTCTTAATAACAACGCGTTATGTAAGAAAAGGATCGGTCAGGAGCAACCATGAAAAGCATCGTTATTCAAAAACCGAATGAGCTGTTGATCGAAGAGCGTCCGTTGCCCGTTCCGGCACCGGGCGAAGTCCGCGTCAAAATCACCTTAGCCGGGATTTGCGGCTCCGACAGCCATATTTATCGCGGTCACAACCCGTTTGCGAAATACCCGCGTGTCATTGGCCACGAATTCTTTGGCGTGATTGACGTAGTCGGAGAGGGCGTGGAAAAAGCGCGTCTCGGGCAGCGCGTATCCGTGGACCCGGTGATCAGCTGCGGAGAGTGTTGGCCTTGCTCAGTCGGCAAACCGAATGTCTGCACGTCGCTGGTGGTTTTGGGTGTGCATCGTGACGGCGGGTTCAGCGAATATGCCGTGGTTCCGGCGAAAAATGCGTGGACCATTCCGGATACGATTTCCGATCGCCACGCGGTGATGGTGGAGCCTTTCACCATTGCGGCCAACGTCACCGGGCACGCTCAGCCGACGGACAAGGACATCGCGCTGATTTACGGTGCCGGTCCGATGGGACTGGTGACCGTTCAGGCGCTCAAAGGCGTCTATAACGTGAAACAGGTTATCGTCGTCGATCGCATCGATGAACGGCTTGAAATGGCTAAACGCAGCGGTGCGGACTGGGTGTTCAACAACGCGGAGCAGTCCCTGCCGGCGGCGCTGGATGAGAAGGGGATAAAACCAACGTTAATTATCGATGCCGCCTGCCATCCGACGATATTGCAGGAGGCGGTCACCCTCGCGTCACCGGGTGGTCGCATCGTGCTGATGGGCTTCTCCAGCGACCCGAGCCAGGTAACACAGCAGGGTATTACCGGCAAAGAGCTGTCGATATTCTCATCTCGCCTGAATGCCAACAAATTCCCGGTGGTCATCGACTGGCTGGAAAAGGGGCTGATCGACCCGGAAAAACTGATTACCCACACTTTTGACTATCACCACGTGACAGACGCCATCGAACTGTTTGAGAAAGACCAGCGGCAGTGCTGCAAAGTCTTGCTGACGTTCGGCCAATAACAACACACGCGGTTAAGTGGTACGCATCTTACCTACATTCAGAGATAGCCATTATGACTCAGACACAACCTCAAAGAACGACGTCGGATCTGGTGAAAGCGGCGGTGTCCGGCTGGCTTGGCACCGCGCTGGAATTCATGGATTTCCAGCTCTATTCGCTGGGTGCGGCGCTGGTCTTTCATGAAATATTCTTCCCGGAGCAGTCCGCTGCGATGGCGTTGATTCTGGCGATGGGGACCTACGGCGCGGGCTATATCGCGCGCATCGTCGGGGCGTTTATCTTCGGCAAAATGGGCGACAGGATCGGGCGTAAAAAGGTGCTGTTTATCACCATCACCATGATGGGGATCTGTACCACGCTGATTGGCGTTCTGCCAACCTACGCGCAGATCGGGATTTTTGCACCGGTTCTGCTGGTGACACTGCGTATTATCCAGGGGCTGGGTGCCGGGGCGGAAATTTCGGGTGCGGGGACAATGCTTGCGGAATACGCGCCGAAAGGGAAACGCGGGATTATCTCATCGCTGGTCGCAATGGGGACCAACTGCGGGACCTTAAGCGCCACGGCGATATGGGCGGTAATGTTCTTCGCCCTTGACCGTGAAGAGCTGGTCGCCTGGGGCTGGCGCGTACCTTTCCTTGCCAGCGTCGTGGTGATGATCTTCGCCATCTGGCTGCGAATGAACCTCAAAGAAAGCCCGGTGTTTGAGAAGGTCAACGATGAGAGCAGCCCAGTGGTGACGGCAGAAGAGACCTCTCTGGGCGCGATGTTCAAAAGCAAATCCTTTTGGCTGGCAACCGGCCTGCGCTTTGGTCAGGCGGGAAACTCCGGTCTGATTCAGACGTTCCTCGCGGGCTATCTGGTGCAGACGCTGCTGTTTAATAAAAGCATTCCGACCGACGCGCTGATGATCAGCTCCATTCTCGGGTTTATCACGATCCCGCTGCTAGGCTGGCTCTCCGATAAGGTCGGGCGTCGTCTGCCGTACATTCTGCTCAATATTTCCGCCATTATTCTGGCCTACCCGATGCTGTCGATTATCGTCGATAAAAGCTACAGCCCAGGGGTGATCATGCTGTCGATCATCATCATCCATAACTTTGCGGTGCTGGGGCTGTTTGCGCTGGAAAATATCACCATGGCGGAGATGTTTGGCTCGCGTAACCGTTTCACGCGGATGGCTATTTCGAAAGAGGCTGGGGGTCTGGTGGCGGTCGGTTTCGGCCCGGTGCTGGCGGGGATTTTCTGCAACATGACCGGCTCATGGTGGCCGATTGTGGCGATGATGGTGGTCTACTCCCTGATTGGGCTGGTGTCTGCTTTCCTGATGCCGGAAGTGCGCGACCGCGATCTGAGCCTCGCGGAAGATGCCGCCGAAAAATCGGTTTCGGCAGTGCCTCTCGGGCATACGGTGAATCAGTAATCTGATGGGGCGGGAGCGTGATCCCGCCTTTTCTTCTCTTCTTGTATGGTAGTTGATGAAAATCAAAGATGTCATACCAATTGCGTGAGATGGTCTACCTCCTCAGATTCGACGACCTCTCACCTAAATGAGCCTTCTCATGAATAATAAATTGTTGAATGCCAAAGCGACACTTCCTGCTTATGACCGTAACACACTGGTACCACGTATCGTGCACCTGGGTTTCGGTGCGTTTCACCGCGCCCATCAGGCTGTTTACACCGATATCCTGGCGGCTGAGCACCATAGCGACTGGGGCTACACCGAAGTCAACCTGATTGGCGGCGAACAGCAGATTGCCGATCTCAAAGCCCAGGATAATCTCTACACCGTGGCGGAAATGTCCGCCGATGCCTGGACCGCTCGCGTCGTCGGCGTGGTGAAAAACGCGCTTCACGCGCAGGTAGATAGTCTGGAAACCGTGCTGGCGGCTATGTGCGAGCCGCAGGTGGCGATTGTTTCACTCACTATCACCGAAAAAGGCTACTGCCACGCGCCTGCGACCGGGCAACTGATGCTCGATCACCCGCTGATTGCCGCCGATCTGCAAAACCCGCAGCAGCCAAAATCCGCGCCGGGCGTGGTGGTCGAAGCGCTGGCACGCCGCAAAGCTGCGGGCTTACCGGCTTTCAGCGTGATGTCCTGCGACAATATGCCGGAAAACGGCCATGTGATGCGTAACGTCACCTGTGCGTATGCGCGTGCCGTTAACGCTGAGCTGGCAGACTGGATTGAAGCAAACGTGACGTTCCCGTCGACGATGGTCGATCGCATTGTTCCGGCCGTAACGGCGGAGACGCTGGATAAAATCGAACAGATTACCGGCGTTCGCGATCCGGCAGGCGTGGCCTGTGAACCTTTCCGTCAGTGGGTAGTTGAAGACAACTTTGTCGCCGGGCGCCCTGAGTGGGAGAAAGCAGGCGCAGAGCTGGTGGCAGATGTGATTCCCTTCGAAGAGATGAAACTGCGTATGCTCAACGGCAGCCACTCTTTCCTTGCCTATCTCGGCTATCTGGCGGGCTACCAGCACATCAACGACTGTATGGAAGACGAGAACTATCGCCGTGCAGCCCATGCGTTGATGCTCAACGAACAGGCACCGACTCTGAAGGTAAAAGGGGTCGACCTGGCACGCTACGCTGACCTGCTGATTGCGCGCTACAGTAACCCGGCGCTGCGTCACCGCACCTGGCAAATCGCGATGGACGGCAGTCAGAAGTTACCGCAGCGTATGCTCGATTCCGTGCGCTGGCATCTGGCGCATCAGCAGAGCTTCCCGCTGCTGGCGCTGGGCGTGGCAGGCTGGATGCGTTATGTCGGCGGTGTGGATGAAAGCGGAAACACGATTGAAGTCTGCGATCCCTTGCTGACAACGATTCAGGCTGCGGTGAAGGGCAGTGCCGAAGGCGAAAGCCGCGTGAAGGCGCTGCTGGGAATTGAAGCGATTTTCGGCAATGAACTGCCGCTGGAAGCGCGTTTTGTGGATGCGGTAATGCACGCATATAAAATGTTGCTGGAGCAGGGGGCGAAAGCAACCGTGGCGCAGACTGTCTCTCAGAAATAATCTCGACTCATGCCGCCGCGTGCGGCGGCATGTCATTGCACCTGTTAGTGCATTCCCAGACGAATCAGTTCAATCGGTTCGAACTTGCCTTCACAACCTTCCACTTCTACCGTTTTGTTGCGGCGTACCTGGGTCGCATCCAGCCCCTCGGCGTGAATTGCGCGGATAACCCCAATATGGCCAGTGCCGTTAATCATTACACGGCTGCCAGTGGTAATAGCGTTGCGGTTGCGGTCGTAAGTCATCATGGTTATTTCTCCTCTTCTCAACACATCACGGCGATATACAGTTCCAGCCGCTGACGGGAGAATATAAATACGCCTCTTGCGGCAACATTTTTTTGTTTTTGATCAAGGTCACACTTTTTTGTCAGCATTTTATCCGCATAGCCCCGCTCAGACGTAAATTGACAAAACGGACAATTGTTTTCGTTTATTGATAGTTCCCTCAGTGAACGGTTTAGCCTTTGTTTCAAATAGGCATGTCACTCTGAAGACAGATAAGTAATTATTTTTATTTGGATAAGGAAGGGCTTATGTACAAGAAAATATTGATGCCTGTGGACGTATTTGAAATGAATCTGAGCGATAAAGCGGTACGCCACGCGGAGTTCCTGGCGAAGGCGGATAACGCCACCATCACGCTGCTGAACATCCTGCCCATCAGCAGCCGCTCGTTGCTGCGCGGCTTTAACTCTGACATCAAAAAATTCGAGGCTTATATGGTCAGCGAGTCAGAGAAAAAGATGAATGAATTAAAACGCTTGTTTGATATCGCGCCGGAGAATATTCACACCGAAGTACGTTTTGGCAATGTTCGCGATGAGATCATCAGTATGAGCAATAAAGACGATTATGAGGTGATTGTTATCGGCTCTAAGACGCCCGGTTTATCCAGCCATCTGCTTGGCTCGAACGCGGAATCTGTTATTCGCTACGCCAAAATACCGGTATTAGTGGTACGCTAAATCCTTAACCGCATCCCTAAATTTACCTGGGATGCGGTTATCATTAATCTTCCGTAAACCAGTCGCTGTTTTCCTGGCGAATAAGCTGAACCGACTCGCCAATTTCCTGCAAATGCACGGTCATCGCTTTGACGATGGCGTCCCCGTCGCGTTTTTCCAGTGCGGCAAAAATATCGTGATGCTGACGCAGCAGCATTTCCGGCGGGGAGACGTGATCGAGACTCATATAGCGCACGCGGTCCATCGTCGCTTTAATATTTTCAATGGTATCCCACGCCAGCTGACAGTCGGCAATTTGCGCCAGCTTCTGGTGAAATTCATCATCAAGCTGGAAAAAATCGTTGATCTGTGTGCGCTCTATCGCAATGCGCTGCTGGTGGAGGTTTTGTTCCAGAAGATAACATTGATGCTCGTCGACCAGCGATGCCGCCCGACGCACAACCGCGCACTCAATCGCCTGACGGACGAAACAGCCATTGCGCACCTGAGAGAGGGAAATCTTATTGACGTAGCTACCGCGCTGCGGGCGAATCTGAATCAACCCGTTTTCCGCAAGCTTAATAAAAGCTTCGCGAACCGGCTGGCGCGATACGTCAAAGCGTACCGATACCTCTTTTTCAGAGAGCGGAGTGCCAGGCGGAATCAGGCAATGGACGATATCTCGTCGCAAAATGCGGTAGATTTGCTGATTAACAGGTTGGGTAGGATTAAGTTGCGATTCGGCGGCCATTGGATGTGGTTTCTCAGAGAGTTAACGCTTCAATACTACCATTCTTTTGCCGCGCATCCCATACCCGACCCGCAGGCCGGGCAGGGAAGTATCAGCCGCGATGCACGCTTAAACCTGCAAAACTCTGGCTAACAGGCATCATTTCGACGGTATTGATGTTGACGTGTTTTGGCAACGTCGCGACCCACCAGACGGTTTCGGTCACATCTTCCGGCGTCAGGGCTTCGGTGTTCTCATAGGTTTTGCCGGCTTTCGCATCATCACCTTTGAAACGCACGTTGGAAAATTCCGTGCCGCCCACCAAGCCTGGCTCGATATCCGTCACGCGGATCGCCGTACCGTGCAGGTCGGTGCGAAGGTTCAGGCTGAACTGACGCACAAAAGCTTTGGTTGCACCGTACACGTTGCCGCCCGCGTAAGGCCAGCTCCCGGCAGTAGAGCCGATGTTGATCACATGCCCACGGTTGCGCTCGACCATGCCAGGCAGCACCGCGCGGGTCATATACACCAGACCTTTATTGTTGGTGTCGATCATGTTTTCCCAGTCTTCTACGCTGGCCTTGTGCGCAGGCTCCAGACCCAGCGCCAGACCGGCGTTGTTCACCAGAATATCGATGGCACGCCATTCGGCAGGCAGGTTCGCAAGCATCTCTTCAATGGCGGCGCGATTACGCACGTCCAGCTGAGCCGTCAGAATGTTATCGCCAAGCTCGTCTTTCAGCTCCTGTAAACGCTCCTGACGACGGCCTGTTGCAATCACTTTATGCCCATTGGCGACGAAGCGACGCGTGATGCTTTCACCAAAACCCGCCGTTGCCCCGGTAACTAATACGATCATCTCACTGTTCCTCAACGCTTTTTGTGTTGTACAACCATAGCACGGCATCCGGCACACCGTTAAGGCAACTTTTGTATCGCTAAATGATCGACTTTTCCGTCAACAAATGTCACGTCATCAGTAAATAACAGCGATACATTTACACCGCCTGGAATTCAAAACCGGGTCTTACTGTGCTTCTTAATCATCCCGGAAACAGAATATCTTGCAGCAAGCAGTCTGCCGTTAATGGGGATTGCAGCTCACTGCTGCCTGTCCTACTCTGGGAGGATAATTATGTGCCCAGGAGTCAACGATGTCGGTTTCCAATCCATTTTTTGAAGTCAGCGTATTGCCTTATCAGGCGCCTCGATTCGACGTAATCGAAGACAGCCACTACCGCCCGGCATTTGACGAGGCGATGCGCCAGAAGCGCGCAGATATTGATGCCATCATTGCTAACACCGCCGCACCCGATTTCACCAACACCATTCTGGCGCTGGAAAAAAGCGGCGCGATGCTTTCCCGCGTCAGCAGCGTCTTTTTCGCGATGACTTCGGCGCATACCAATGATTTTTTACAGGAACTGGACGAAGCCTTTTCCACCGAACTGGCCGGACTGTCTAACGATATCTGGCTGAATAACACGCTATTTTCACGCGTCGCGGCGGTGCGGGAAGGGGCCGCGTCGCTGGATGCCGAGTCCCGTCGCCTGGTGGAAGAGACGTATCAGCACTTTATTTTGGCCGGTGCGCAGCTAACCGACGAGCAAAAAGCCGAGTTAAAAGCGCTGAATACCGAGGCTGCGTCCCTCACCAGCCAGTTTAATCAGCATCTTCTGGCGGCGGATAAAGCCGGTGGGCTGGTGGTGGATGATGTTCATCTGCTTGAGGGGCTGAGCGCCGAGGAGATCGCGACGGCCGCGCGTGCCGCTGCGGAAAAAGGGCTGGCTGACCGCTGGCTGATTCCGTTGCTCAACACCACCCAACAACCGGCGCTTGCGGCGCTGCACGACCGTCAGACGCGGGAAAAACTGTTCAGGGCGGGCTGGACGCGTACGCAAAAAGGCGATGAAAACGACACCCGTGAGATCGTGCTGCGCCTGGCACAACTGCGCGCGCGCCGCGCACAACTGCTGGGGTTCGAGAGTTATGCCAGCTGGAGCATTGCCGATCAGATGGCGAAAACGCCTGACGCAGCGCTGAAATTTATGCGCGGGATTGTCCCTGCCGCGAGAGCGCGCGCCGAGCGTGAGCAGGCGGATATCCAGAAAGTGATCGATGGCGAGCAGGGGGATTTTAGCGCGCAGGCCTGGGACTGGGCCTATTACGCAGAGCGCGTGCGCCTTGAAAAATACGCCCTCGATGAATCGCAGATTAAACCCTATTTCGCTCTTGATAATGCCCTGCGCGATGGCGTGTTCTGGGCGGCCAGCCAGCTGTTTGGCATCCGTTTTGTCGAACGTTTCGATATTCCTGTCTATCACCCGGACGTGCGCGTGTGGGAGATCTTCGACCATACCGGCGAAGGGATGGGGCTGTTCTACGGCGATTTCTTCGCACGTGATTCCAAAGGCGGCGGGGCGTGGATGGGCAATTTCGTTGAGCAATCCCATGAATTCTCCGCTCGCCCGGTGATTTACAACGTCTGTAACTACCAGAAACCGGCCGCTGGCCAGGCGGCGCTGCTCTCCTGGGATGATGTGATCACCTTGTTCCACGAGTTCGGTCACACGCTGCACGGTCTGTTTGCCGATCAGCGTTTTGCCACGCTATCCGGTACCAACACGCCGCGCGATTTTGTGGAGTTCCCTTCGCAAATTAATGAACACTGGGCCAGCCATCCGCAGGTGTTTGCGAACTATGCCCGTCACTATCAGACCGGCGAGCCGATGCCGGATGCTTTACGCGAGAAAATGCTCAGCGCGACGCAATTCAATAAAGGCTACGACATGACCGAGCTGCTGAGTGCGGCGTTGCTGGACATGAACTGGCACGGCGTCGGGGCGCAGGAAACGGTCAGCGATGTTGAGGCGTTTGAAACCGCCGCGCTGAAAAAAGAGGGGCTGGATCTGCCCGCCGTGCCGCCGCGCTATCGCAGCAGCTATTTTGCCCATATTTTTGGCGGCGGCTACGCGGCGGGCTATTACGCCTATCTTTGGACACAAATGCTGGCAGACGATGGCTATCAGTGGTTTGTCGAGGAGGGCGGATTAACGCGTGAAAACGGGCAGAAATTCCGCGAGGCGATTTTGTCGCGGGGGAACAGCACTGATTTAGCTGGACTTTATCGTCAGTGGCGCGGGCACGATCCGAAGATTGAAGCAATGCTCCTGAATCGTGGATTGAGTGAATGAGGTTTTCGCATGACGACTTTTCATCAACTTAATGCCACCAGCCTGCAAGGCCAGCTCATCTCTATGGCCGACTATGCGGGTAAGCTGGTTCTGGTGGTAAACACTGCCAGCCATTGTGGATTCACGCCGCAGTACGCCGGCCTGGAAATGCTCTACAAAAAGTACGCGGATCAGGGGCTGGTGGTGCTTGGTTTTCCCTGCAACCAGTTTGGAAAGCAGGAGCCTGGCGGCGCTGAAGACATTACCCAGACCTGCCGCATCAACTACGGGGTGAGTTTCCCGATGTTCGAGAAAGTGGAGGTCAACGGCGACGCGGCGCACCCGGTGTTTCGTTTCCTTAAAGAAGCCTTGCCCGGCGTGCTGGGTGGGCGAATCAAGTGGAACTTCACGAAGTTCCTGATTGGGCGCGACGGCAAGCCGCTCAGGCGTTTTGCCCCCATCTCCACTCCGGAGAAAATGGAGGCCGCCATCGTTGCGGCACTTAAAGTCTAAGCATCAGGCAAAGTAGAAAACATAAATGCCCTTACGGGCATTTATGTTTTACAGGCAACTATTCTGTTATTACTGATTAAACAGCCAGTCTGTTACTCCAGTGCATTAATGGAAAAACAGCGCAATCAGAATAATGATAGGAATAGGAACGCCTAAGAAGAACAGTAATAATGAGCGCATTGTAGACCTCTCGTTTAATTAAAGATTATAAGTCACGTTGACGGCCACCGAAGGTCGCACACAGGCTGGCGACAAAGGCACCGGCCAGTAGAGAAATAAATGTCCACAGCATGAGATAGCTCGTGGTTTTGCGTGCGGTATCAGCAGCTTGCTGCGCTTTCTCCTTCGCTTCTTTTAATTTAGCCTGGGCTTTGTCATAGGTGCTCTGTACCCGCTGTTCAGCCTCTTGCTGAGTGATACCCGTGTTTTGCGCAATCAGCTGGGCGACATACTGACGATCTTCCTGAGGTAAAGCGCCGGTGGTTATGCTATTGGCAAATATGCCGGTCACTTCACCTAACTGTGCTGGAGAAACGTGTTGCTGAGAGGGCGCTGCAGGAGCAGGCGCTGCGGCAGGAGAGGCGGGATCGGCTGCACCGTTTGCTGGTGTGCCCGGATTATTCGCCCTGAACAGAGAGTTAACAAAATAGTTCATTGACGAACCCTCTACAGCCGACGATCCGTTCGCCATACTTGCTGCACCCGTCGCCGTGGCCACCGTAGCACCTCCGGCAACGGTACCCACCACTTTAGCGCCCCCGCCAACGATGGCACTCATCGTGCTCGTTAATAGTGCTGCGGAGACCAGCGCCGCCACAGCCCAGGCTAAAAACCCGTGTGCAGTGTCGCGAAAGTAAACTTCATCGGTGTGGGTATCGACCCACTTCGAGCGCAGTCGTCCGGCTAAATAGCCGCCCATACCCGACGCAACAATTTGCGTGAACGTCAGCCAGGCGATGGCAGCGATCCCCACCGTACCCGCGTCAAGCCCACGGCTTTCCCATGGCGACACGGCCGTAAGCCCCAGGCCTGCGCCCAGAATCAGCAATATCAAAGAGAGGGATGCTGCGGCTGCGGCACCGGCAAAGATGGCGCCCCATGAGACGGCGCTACTGCTCGCGGCGGGCACGGGCAGGCGCGTATCAGGATACGTCGTGTTAACGGAGGCGTGTTCGTGAATGTGAGTCATAGCTGTTGTCCTTTGATTAATCTTTGCGTTCGGAACCAGGAACTGATTGAAAAAACAGGAAACATTATCACCTTCAACATTAAGACTCTTGAGGAGCCTGGTAATGCCATAGATAAAAGGGAAAGCTGTAAAACTTAAGAAACGAAAACTTAAAAATCAGACAGGGAATGCATTCCACGAACTAAGGATAGTAGATAATTTTGCCCCTTCCGGATTTTTAACGTTATAAATCCGTTAGCAATGTAGATGACGGATTTTATAGTGAGCCGTAAATTTACCCGGCGCGGCAGGGTTAATGACACAAGAACTACTCTGCGTTGGCACTCTCGTTTGAGCCAAATAGGAGTCCGCTTTGTGCCAGGAGTGGAGTTTTTGCACTTAAGCCGCCGGGAGGGCGGCTCTCAGTCTTATCTCATTTCTCAGAATAAAAGCTCCAGTCCGCTGCTGTCGCGAGCGTCACAAACGGGCCAGCAAGGGTGGCGTTGTGATGGTTGATGATTTCATTAGCTGACAGGTAGCTGTTATCCATTGTCGTGTGCGCATCTGAAATCAGCACAGTCCTGAATCCCAACTCCGGCGCTGCACGGCAGGTAGTGTCCACACAGAATTCTGTTTTCATCCCAGCGATGACAAGTTGTTTTATTCCCCGCTTGCCGAGCTGAAGCTGCAGGCTCGTATCCCGGAAACAGCTAGGGTACTTTTTAATAAAAACGACATCTTGCTCAGCATTCACACTCATTTCGGGTATCAGCTGTGTGAAGGGACTTTGCTCAGAGAAGGGGGAATCGTCAGGACCGGTGTGACGGGCAAAAAAGACTGGCACTTGCGCTTGCCTGGCTTTTTGTAAAAGCAGGCAAATGTTTGACAAAACCGAGTCTGCGAGATGGGGTGACGAGGGGCCACGGAAAAGCCCCTGCTGCATATCGATAACTAAAAGTGCATTTTCAGATGAAATCATGGTGTATCTCCATTCAGTAAATCATGAACGGAGAGATTTTCTTCCCCGTCCGGTTTGGCGGGGAGTCAGAATCTGTTTTGTCAGGAGCCAGTCACAGATGCGCACACGCCGCCGAAGGTTTCGGTGGTGGTAACGGTTGTCGCTGGCTGAGCTGGCTTAATCATTTTCCGGCATTCTCTTATGAGTTGAGAATCAGTAAACACAACAAATCTTAAAAACGGCTCTTCATGTTTTAGCACCGGGAATTGAAGATTTCAAAGGATATGTTTCCTGATTGATGACGTTCGCGGCTGGCATATTCCGACAAAAATTTAGCTTCCGCTCCTCGCTCAGCGCGGATCACCCCAAGGGCAGGCATTAGAGAAGGGCTCAAGAGAAGAGTAATCGGTGAATCTTTTGCGCCCTTAAGGATCGAAAGAGGTGTGATTACCGGTGACTGCGTAGTGCCGCTGGGAATACCTCGGTTAGCCAGTCAATAAACACGCGTAACCGGTGCGTCATATGCCTGTTCTGGGGATAGACGACATAAAAAGGATAACTCGCGGGGCGCCATTCTTGTAGGATCTCAACCAGTGTGCCGTTGTTCAGTTCTTCT
Source organism: Lelliottia sp. WB101 (assembly GCF_003051885.1). Lineage (NCBI taxonomy): Bacteria > Pseudomonadati > Pseudomonadota > Gammaproteobacteria > Enterobacterales > Enterobacteriaceae > Lelliottia > Lelliottia sp. WB101. The sequence goes on along the minus strand of NZ_CP028520.1, from coordinate 3,374,567 downwards.
TTCGCCGCATAGCAAAAGGTCTGGATGATTCCCATTCCCGCCGAGGCCGCAGCCAAATGCGCATTACTTTCGTTAACCCCGATGTGATGCTGCGTCTTCATCTCCCGCTCTTCACCTTCTACGATAAAGCGAAAAGGAAAGGCTCTACCCGTGAGCGGAGACAAATAGCTCACCAGCTTATGTCCATTTCTTAATTCTTCCGGATACGCAGGTACACCAGCGGCTTTCAGGTATCCCGGCGTAGCGCAGGTCACCATTGGGGCATCACCAATGTGGCGGGCGATCAACGATGAGTCATTGAGCGCGCCACCGCGGATTACACAATCCACATTTCCGCTAATAAGATCCACCGGCCTATCGGAAACGCCTAAATCGATTTTGATTTCCGGATAGCGCTGCAAAAAATCCGGTAACGCCGGGATCAGGACTTCACGTGCGGTAGAGCCACCGACATCAATACGCAGATACCCTTTAGGTCTGCTCTGCAAGGCGCTAAACGACGTGTCTATCTCCTCAATGTCAATGAGCACCCGCGAGGCTTTTTCATAATAGTCCTGACCCTCTGGTGTTGCGACGACGCGCCGGGTCGTACGATGTAAAAGACGCACGCCGAGATGGGCCTCCAGTGATTTAACCAGCTTACTTAATGTGGCATTCGGCAGATTCAGTGAATCCGCTGCCCGCGTAAAACTGCCCGTTTCCACCACCCGCGTAAACGCACGCATAGCCATTAACTGATCCACGTTCTGGTTCTCCGTGAGGGAGTTGATTATTCACCTGTAGAAATAGTGTTTTCTACTTTTGCTAATTTATCAATAATTTCTCTGCGGCTAGAGTGAGTTCACAGGCTGAATGACGGCCCATTCGAACCCACAACCGAGGATATGAATAATGAGTAAACCACTTTCAGACAAAATTGCCCTGGTCACGGGCGGCAGCACAGGAATCGGTCTTGCCAGTGCGCAGGAACTGGCGGCGCAGGGGGCAAAAGTCTACATCACCGGACGACGTCAGCAGGAACTGGATGCGGCCATCGCGTTGATCGGCCCGTCGGCTAAGGGGATTAGGGCCGATATCTCCCGTCTTAGCGATCTGGATAATGTTTACGCACAAATTGCAGAAGAGTCGGGGCGTCTGGACATTCTGTTTGCTAACGCCGGTGGCGGAGATATGCTGGCGCTGGGCGAAATAACGGAAGAACATTATGACCGGATTTTCGGGACCAATGTTCGCGGAGTATTATTCACCGTCCAGAAAGCACTGCCACTGCTTGTTGCCGGTTCATCCATTATCCTCACCGCTTCCACCGTTTCGGTAAAAGGGACGGCTAATTTTAGCGTGTATAGCGCCAGTAAAGCCGCAGTGAGAAACTTTGCTCGCTCATGGGCGCTGGACTTGCAGGGGCGGGGTATTCGGGTGAATGTCGTGAGTCCGGGTCCGGTCAAAACGCCTGGATTAGAGGGGCTGGTTGCCGAGGAGCAGCGTCAGGGCCTGTTTGATGCGCTGGCGGCGCAGGTTCCGTTGGGCCGAATTGGTGAGCCAGCGGAAGTCGGCAAAGCCGTTGCGTTTCTGGCGTCTGATGCCGCCAGTTTTATCAATGCTATAGAGCTGTTTGTTGACGGCGGTATGGCGCAGATTTAAATCTGATATCACACCGTCAAATCCTCCGAGGCGACGGTTTTTCAATGGACGGCTGGTGTGTGCCAGAAGCGGACATTACAAAGACTCAGCTATGTCAGATTTTCTAGATTACTGAACTGATGTTTAGGCCAGCTCGATCTGCTGGCCGGACTTTAGATACTCCTGCAACGTCAACCTGATGTGCAAAAGCATCCTTTAATGATTTAAGAATAACTCTACCGCGCTGGAAAACCGCTCTGGCTGATCAAGCATGACAAAGTGAAAACTGTCATCGATCCGCGTGAAATGAACATCGGGAGCAGAAGCATAGGCTTGACGGTACATCGCATCCACTCTGGCTGCAGGCACCCCGAATAAGGCGTCATACGCGTAGACGATCTCAATCGGCGCTTTGATGCGGGCGAGCTCTGGACGCAGATCCGTAGTCATCAATTCATACACGGCATCCGCAACAGTTTTTCGATCAGAATTAATTCCCGCAGTCACCAAAGCTGGCCTCACCGCCTTGGTCTTAGCTAAGCGGGTTATGGATGTTTTCTGAAACTCTTTGATTTGTTCCGGCGATTGCACCAGTAGCCAATCCCGCATAGCTGTGGCTTGTCGGGCAGCAGTTTCGGTGGTCGCAGCAGGGTCAATCATCAACGTATAGAAAGGCAAGGCATCGACGATCATCAAACGACCGACCTGGTCGGGATGACGGGCCCCCAGTATCAATGCAATCTCCCCCCAAGCGAATGGCCAATGATCGCCGGTGCTTCGAGGTGCTGGGTTTGAATGTAATCAGCGATGGCGTCAACTGCCGGATCGATGACCTTTCCCTCTGGATTGGAAATGGCAGGCGTACTTGCAAAACCTGCAAGTTCAACAAGATGAATACGGTGATTCATACGTAAAGTTGATGCTAAATCGGCCCAAACTTCGCGAGACGATGCCAGCCCCGGAATCAATATGACATCCGGTCCTGAGCCTTGTGTCTGTACAGAAATACGCTGCGAGTTCGGATGCTCTGAAGGTATGGGTATAGACTGATTTGCGGACGCTGAGACTAAAGCTGACATAAATAAAATAACCCCTACGATTGTGGCTCGAATATTTGGGGTGGGCATGAGTTTAGTCCTTGTAATTTATCCTGATAAACAGGAGTAAGGTGACAGAAGGGTTTATTTTAAAAGATATTATCATTCAGGGATGGAAACAAAGGCTTTGGAAGGTACCGGTGACAGTTCCGCACTGACAGGTCGCTCCTCGCTCGCAGCGGCTCTTAAACTCAGATGGCTTGTCGCTCTGTGCCAGAAGCGCGTATTAAACATCACTGGAAATAAACACGCCTCACTTCAGAGAAAGTGACCTGTCTCCCGTGCATTTAAGATCTTCTGTGTAATAACCGGGGTACTTAATGCCCCGATTATTCAACATATCTACACCAGGTTATGTAGGCATTGAGAATGACGTGACTTTATTGGTTTGCGGGTCGATGGAAATGATACAAATAGCTAAGTTACCGCCAAAACGATCTTTGCGGTCAGATATTTTGAGGTTGTAAGTCTCAGAGAAGGAAGTGTAGCCGGATGAGTTAGTCTCATTAAGCTTAAAACCAATGAGTTGCTCGAAATAATTTCTCGTTTTCCCGATGCTATTCTTGCATTGGTCATTGGTAATAGCCCCAGCCTTATTCGCAGATGCTGTTTGCACCGAGTTTGTCGATTTAGGCGTTAATGCCTCATTCACTGCTTTCATCTGATCACCAATGTTTTTCGGGAAATCAGCACATGAAGTAGAAGCCAACACAAGTCCACACAATAACAACTTTTTCATTGTAATCCTTACAATATTTAATATCTTGTTTACTTTAATTGACATTATTAACAAATTGCTAAATATATTTCACGTATTTATCTCTGTCAACATTACCTGTCAATGAAAGGGGCAACAGGATACTACTAGAATTTGTCTTGACTTGGCCGTTTGTCTCTGTTCTTAAAAAGTCATATCACCGTGTCTGATAATTTTACTAAGTATCAGTGGAGATCAATTACCCATGTTCGCGAATTAGTAGTATTTTTCTTCGTCAAAGCCGATTCGCATTCTTTTGATTTCAGAAGCAGAGCACAGACCTGGAAAATTTACTCAATTCATGCGTCATTAATAAAAAAACAATATCTCTATAAACACGAGAGTTATTTAGAGGGATCTACATGAGCAGGCAAAAAAATGGATTCAGCTTCCGCATCTCACTCATAGCCACCATTTTCCAACTTAGTGGGTTGGTGAGTGCCAGAAACAGACACTCCTTTACTATTACCACCTTCAAAAGATGATCATTCCGACGGCTGGAAAATTTTCATAGTGATCGTGATAAACCCTGCTCCTTATCTGCGGCAGAAAGAACGAAGGCATGTGCTGATGGAGATAAGTGGCGATAGCCGATGACGAGATCGAACTCAGTTTCAGCACCTGATAAGGGATGATAACTAATCCTGTCACCTCGAAAGCCACTCATACTTTCAGGAACGACAGATACACCACCTCCCACAGACACCAATGACAAGACGGCATGCATTCCATGTGCTTCCTGAGTAATCATCGGCACAAAGCCAGCTTTAGCACAAAGGCGTATAACCTGCAGATGAAAGCTCCGCCCCTCAGGCATTGGCCACAAAATAAAGGATTCACCTGCAAGATCGGCAAGCGTAAGGTCTTGCCTATTACTAAAAGGATGATCTTTTGGGATAGCGATACACAAACGATCACTGTCGAAATTGACCTGTTCGATGTCATCAGCCTTTTCAAGAGGGGGGATCAGTATCCCGATGTCTAACGTCCCGTCGCGAAGAGCAGCAATCTGTGCAGCGGTTGTTGCTTCTCGCAATTCAAGTCGTACATTCGGATGACTTGCCCTGAATTCACGAATAATATCAGGCAACCGGCCATAAAGTGCGCTTCCTACATAACCCAAGCGTAAAAGACCCGTTCGTCCTTCAGCCACATCTATCGTAGAAACAAGGGTTTTTTCAGCCTGTCTGAGGGTTTTGCGTGCCTCACTGACAAACTTTTCTCCCGCAGGCGTCAGGCCAAGTACGCGATTACCACGCTCGATAAGAGCGACGCCGAGATCTTCCTCCAGTTTCTGTATGGCACTGGTCAGCGGAGGCTGCGACATGTTAAGGCGTTCAGCGGCCCGGTGAAAATGCAACTCCTCAGCGACGGCAATGAATTGCTCCATTCTTCGTAAAGTGATCCGTGCCCGACTCTCTGTCGTCATATCCCGCCGTTCCTCTTGTTAGTGAGTCAATCTTCCCACGATACAATTAAAGTATTAAGAAGCCATATAAATAGTATTTTATATATCAAAGGTATCACTCTATGTTGTTTTCTCAATCACTTAGTGAAAACGGCGAGGGTGGCATGGTGGATTTTAACGGTCGGGTAGTACTTATCACCGGTGCGGGGCGCGGATTGGGATTCGCCTATGCCCGGTGTATGGGTCAGCTTGGCGCAATGGTTTTGATTCAGGATATCGGTGCCAATTCTGACGGGGAGGGCGTCGATCCTCATATTGCAGAACTGGCGGCAGAGACACTTCGATTGGAAGGGCTGAATGTACACGCGATACCAGGGGAGCTGGCCTCACGCGAGGGCTGTCACAATTTGTGCAAAGACGCCCTTCAAGTCGCGGGCCGGCTGGATGCCTTAATCCATAATGCGGGTTGGGTGGCTTACGAGAATATCGAGTCGATAGAGGAAAGTTCTTTTGACCATATGATGGCCATTGCTGCCAAGGCTCCTCTCTGGTTGGCACAGGCGGCCTGGCCTGCAATGAAAGCGGCTGGCTATGGCCGCATCATTATGACGACCTCTTACCGGGCGATCTATCCGCAGTATGTTCATAACGGTCTTGCCTCCTACGCTGCAGCCAAGATGGCCGTGATAGGGCTCACGAACGTCCTTGCCAGTGAAGGCAAAAAAGATGGAATTATTGTCAATGCCATTTCTCCCGTTGCCCAGACACGTATGTGGCGGATAGAGGGGGAACCTGCCGAACTCCACCCTTCGGAAGTAGCACCGGGAGTGGCCTATCTTGCCTCAGCAGAATGCACTGATGGGGGATGGATACTTCGTGCCGCGAACGGGTAGTTCCATGCAACCAAAATGAGGGAGGCCGCAAATGTGGACTATCCGCGAAATCTTCGCGCTGTTAAGGCATCAACTGCTCAGGAGGTTGCGGAGAACTGGCAATCGATCGCTATTCCTGATGTGGAACCGCGACAGTGAATGGCATTTCGGTGGTATCTCCAGGCAAGGCTGTGCTGGGAGAGTCACCCATCTGGAGCTGGTCAAGAGCCAGGCTTTTGTGGGTTGATACCCTTGGTGCTTCTCTCAATTATTTTGATCCCAAAACGGGCCGGAATGTAGAACATGCCATGCCCGGGCCGCTGGGCTTTGTTGTGGAGAAAAATACGGGTGAGTTAATTATTGGCATAGGATGCCATGTTGAGCGAATTGACAGAGCCGGTAAGAGACGAAGGATCGGCACTGCGCCACACGTACAGGAGGGCTTTCGTCTCAACGATGCGAGCCTGGACTCCTCAGGCCGCCTGTGGGTTGGGCTGATAGATGAAGAGTTGAAAGAGGGTTCAGGCTATTTGTATCGTCTCGATCCAGACGGTAAGTGGCACACGGTCGATTCTGGTTTCACGCTTATCAATGGAATCAGCTGGAGTCCCGACTGCAAAATACTTTACGTCACTGATTCCCGGCGTGGCGTAATTTACGGATATGATAACGATCCTTGCACAGGCGAAGTCAGTCATCGAAGGGTGGTTGTCAGCATTAATCCCAAAAAAGGCAAGCCTGACGGACTGATCGTTGATAAGGACGGGTTTCTCCTGAGTGTACTCTTTGATGGCGCTGCCATTGCGCGGATATCCCCGGAAGGAGAAATCGAGCGATGGCTTAATCTCCCCGTGCAGCGACCGACAAGCTGTGCCTTTGCCGAGGATGATCGTTATCTGTATGTCACCACAGCGCGACTTGGGCTTTCGGAAACGCTTTTAGAGAAGATGCCGTATTCAGGGGCTTTGCTGAGGATCGACTATAAGCGTGCACTGGAAGTTTAAGCGTTTTGCAGACCGCCTGGTGCCAAGAGCGGACTTTTAGTCGTTCTAGAAATATCTCATGCCGTGGCCAAATTTTGTCGACCACTACATATTAAGGCGGCAATGAGATACGCTCATTTTGCGTCGGAACATTTCACCGAAGCCAGACTTTTGCCCCACTAAACAACATGGATTGGATGATGTTATGGAAAATAAATATACGCATGACTTACACGAAATTCTGTGTTTAAAAACGTTCGGTGAAGCTTTCGAAGCTTATCGCGTCGATGATTACGACAGAATGATCACCGAATGGGCAGAAAGAGAGCTACTCTCCCTCAATAGCTCTGAAACCTTATTAATTTTAGCCTCCCTCAATTTAGATAAACATCTTGAATCAGATGCGATTGAGCGCTACTTTCATGCATATATGCACGAAAAAAACATGATTGTCCCTGACATCAGCACTAGTTCAATTACGTGGCTAAGGTTTAAGGCTTGGTGTCTGATGCAAGCTGATTCTTCCACAGAAATAGAGTTACGGTTGCACCAAATCCCTGCTTTTCACCTATCTTTTGGTTCCCGTATTGTCAGCAACATCTGCTGGCAGCTTTACGGCATATACGATGAACTCTTTGATGATTGGGGGCCCGACTATCCCTCTAAGGCCTCAGCGATGAGCGAAGCAGACATTCTTGATTTTGTGAAATGCCGCGTGAAACCTTTCTATCGTGTTCTCTGTAGCAACGATTGGGCCTGGGTTTTGGCCCGAGCAGTATAAGCAATCTATTGTCCGCAAAGTGCCAGAAGCGGACTTTTAGTGGTTCTAAAAAGTCTCATGCCGCGGTCAAATTTTGTCGACCACTACACTGGCAGGTTCAACTAAACCGTATTAAGGGATAATCATGGCAACTAAACAAGACGACACCCAACCAAAAAGCGATATGGCGACCATGCCTGTAGTTCTGGCGGCAGCAGATGATTTCGCCGTTTTTAACTTTGATTCCTTGCTACCCGAATCGGCCTCTTGTGATTATCACGAGCTAAATAGTCAGTTGGAAGCATCAGCTCGTTCCTCTGATGAGACTCAAAAAAGCGTTTATGAATTGTTCAAGGCAATTTGCTCATTTCATTTTAGGGCTGATGACCCTGTCCAACCGTGGGGGCCAGTATGGAGTGGTCCAAATGGTCGTTCTTACATACCTAGCGACTTCCGAGGTGAACAAAATGACATTCTTTCAAACGTAGTTATTAAAATTGAAAACAGACTACTTCGAGCTCGGGTGGCAGATATAATATGGACTAATGATAAAAGAAAAAAAGACGCAGCTACAATGGCAATAAATACTTATTGCGAACTAATAGACACATACAGTAACCGTAGTTTGCCGGAGGGGGATTATAGCACCTTTAATCATATGGGGAAGCTCGAGCAATTCTTAAGACGTGTGTTCGATATAGCCTCGTTAACACAGAAGAAAAACTCATTCCCGCAAAATATACAATCTGCATTTGATGTTGTATATGCAAAAGCATTAGAGCTAATGTTGTATATAGTATTTGAACGAGTAGCGCGGCTTGGGGCAAATAAGAAGATAATCGATTGGAGTGTTGTTGCCAAGGATGCCAAGAGACTAGCAAGTAAGACTGATGCTAATACAAATCCGGATGTTGTCAAAAAGGTACTTTATTTAGCGGCAAGTGCATTTGAAAAAAATGGGGACAATGATTCTAAGCGAGAGTGCCAAGAGAACGCAGTAGAGCAGACACTTAAGATGAGAGAGCATGTCAGTCAGGCTTCAGCAAAAGCATACTGGACAAGCATTGCAATAGGGGAACTGCGTTCTGTAGGTGGGCACAAAGAGCGAATAGCAGCGTTGATTGCCGAGTTGCGTGACTTCCAGATGTCATCACGCGATGAATTTGCAACATTCACAATCCCCATAGATGCCGATAAGGAGAGAGAAGAAACATCTAAAATCTACTCAGAACTCTCCCTCTCAGCCTGTTTGCATGAATTTACCCTAGCTCCATTCATTATATCTAAGAGCGACTTACGTCACCACGCTGACACTGTTCGAAAGGAAAGTTTTTTTAGTAATTTCATGGGAGGGGTTCATACTGATATAGAAGGTAAGGTCTACGCCAAAACGCCTGCAGTTTCTGTCGATGGGAAACCATCGGATGAGTGGTACAAATCTCGGCATATAAGAACTCTTGATTTATTTTATCATCACTTCGTTTCAGGTTATGTAGACCCTGTCCGTTATTGTTTATCAACCCGATTTTCTATAGAAGAACGTCACTTTGAATCTATTTCCGCATTAAGCCCATTTGTTCCACGTGGTCATGAACATATATTTTCGTTAGGCTTTTCTCGCTTTTTTCAGGGTGATTATGCTTCTGCTACTTACCTTCTCGTTCCTCAACTTGAAAACTCAATACGGTTTTATATGCACACATTGAACCGTGAGACTTCTAAATTAGATAATGAACTTCTTCAGGAAGATCGTTCTCTGTCTGGAATGCTAGAAAGCCTTCGCCCTGAGTTGGAGCAGGTCTTTGGTGGGGATTTAATAAATATTATTGATTTACTTTTCAATTACAAGCCAGGCCCGTCTCTGCGCCATGAAATAGCGCACGGGAAATTGTCTGCAGGAGGGTGTTTTAGCGCTTCAGCTATTTATGCTTGTTGGTTGATTTATCGTCTTGTTTGTTGGCCTCTGTTAGATTGCTGGGTTGAACATATAGCACCGTCTATAGAGGAAAACTAAAATTTGTGAGCCTTATGACATATAACTACTGATTACCTGCAGCAGGGCCTGCATGAAGGAAAACTTCCGCTCCTCGCTCATAGCACTCATAGCAGCGCTTCAGTAAGCAAATAGATGTCTGCTTAGACAAAAGCTGACGTTAAGAGCGCTTGACCCGCTCCCCGTTCGTTAACACATAGCAACGTTAGAAATGCATTCTACGCGGTAATAACATTTGCAAGCTTCCGCTCCTCGCTCACAGCGGACCTCGCGCTACTTCAGCGGTCCGCATCTTCAGGCAGAACGAATGCTTAGAATAACAAAGATAAATATTGAGAAACTGCCCAAAACGTCCTTTTTTATCCAGCGGTATCGGGCATGATTTTTCTCCACCAGTCAGGTTTCATATCCTGAAAAGAGTGGGAGTGGGGCGAAAAAATGACGGCTTCATTGTGGTCAAAAACACCGCTGAGTAAAGCCGTCACCGGCGCGTCATCAATCGCACCTAATGAACTGCCACACCTGGTGCAGAATGCTCTGGATGAGGTTTTAGATGAGCGATATAAAGAAGGTGTGCCTCCTTCACCCGTCCATTCAACATTCGCCGAGTGGAATTCAAGCCATACTGCGGTCTGACAACCTGAATGCTTCTGGCAAATATCACAGGAGCAGGAATGAGTGGAAACTGGGTTAATCGCTGTGAATCTGATAAACCCGCACAAACATCCGCCTGACAGTTTCAAATCCATATCAGTCGATACCTTATCAACGCTCAGAGAATAACAAAGATAGCATCGTCCGTTTTTTGCTCAAAGCATCTCCATAACCTTACACATCATCCCCACCGTATCCGGTGCAGGTCATCAATACGCATTTTACGTAACCAACTCACCCAAACCAGTAGTTAACAGTGAATTCAATTGACGAGTGAAGGCGACAGGCTTATCACTATTATGCTATCTATCAAAAGGTTAGGCCTGAGAGGTTAAAAGTGATTACGTTCCGCGCAATGACGGAAGATGAATATCCCGCTTATCTTGAATATTTTGTTCAGGATTATGCCAATGAAATCGAATCAAACTATCGCGTATCGCAACCGGATTCTCTGGCAAGAGCGAAACAGGAATTAACGGCATTGCTTCCCGAGGGTGTAAATACCACAGGCCAGGTGCTGTTGTGTATTATCGTGCAGTCGGCACATGTCGGTTATCTCTGGTACAAAACTGATCCGGTTATGCGTACGGCTTTTATCTACGATTTCCATATTCTCACTGCCTGCCAGGGAATGGGATTGGGTAAACAGTCGCTGGCTGCTTTCGAAGCGTATTTACGGATTGAGGGTATTAAAGAGATCAAATTGCGTGTGGCAGGGGACAATGCTCGCGCTCAGCATATTTATGAAGCCAGCGGATTTGGGGTGACGGGTATCAATATGAGTAAATCTATTACTGACTGAGGGACTAAGAAGAACCTGATCCGCACATCTATTTGGCGGTGTTTATGCTGCGGGATTTATAGAGGCCAGGTACGCGTCAACGCCACCCGGCCTGGAACATCAGGCCACTTCGTTCTGACAGTCTTCGCCGTTTTCCAGCTGTTTCAGATTACCCAGCGTGGTTTCTGAAATGCTGATCAGCGCTTCGGCGGTCAGGAACGCCTGGTGCCCGGTAAACAGCACGTTGTGGCAGGCGGAGAGGCGGCGGAACACGTCGTCCTGGATGACATCGTTAGACTTGTCTTCGAAGAACAGATCGCGTTCGTTCTCATACACGTCCATCCCCAACGCGCCAATTTTCTGCGTTTTGAGGGCTTCGATCGCCGCCTGAGAGTCAATCAGACCGCCACGGCTGGTGTTGATAATCATCACCCCGTCTTTCATCTGGTCAAACGCGCTCTGATTGAGCAGGTGATAGTTCTCAGGGGTCAGCGGACAGTGCAGGGAGATCACGTCCGACTGAGAGAGCAGCGTCGGCAGATCGACATACTCCACGCCCAGCTCCAGTGCGGCAGCACTTGGATACGGATCGAACGCCAGCAGACGCATCCCGAAACCTTTCAGAATACGCAGCGTCGCCACGCCGATTTTACCGGTACCGATGACGCCTGCGGTTTTACCGTACATGGTAAAGCCCGTCAGACCTTCGAGAGAGAAGTTGGCATCACGGGTGCGCTGATAAGCACGGTGAATACGTCGGTTCAGAGACATCATCATACCGATGGCATGTTCAGCCACGGCTTCCGGGGAGTAGGCCGGCACGCGCACCACTTTTAACCCCAGCTCTTTCGCCGCATCCAGATCGACGTTGTTAAAGCCCGCGCAGCGCAGCGCGATGAACTTCACGCCGTGCTTTTTCAGCTCTTCCAGCACCGGGCGGCTGCCATCGTCGTTGACGAAAATACACACCGCTTCGCATCCGTTCGCCGTTTTGGCGGTTTTTTCAGTCAGCAGAAAGTCAAAAAATTCGAGTTCGAATCCGTAAGTCTCGTTAACATGTTGCAGATACTTTTTATCGTACTGTTTTGTGCTATATACCGCGAGTTTCATAAGACTTTCTCCAGTGATTTTACCATCACGTTAGCATGATTAAAATAATCTTACAATTTATAAAATATTATTGAATTCAATAAGTTCTATGAATAATTCTAGAGCAACTATCCTTAAAAATGGCGTTGACTTCAACTGACTGGCTAAACATGCCACAATGACGGGCACTGTCGGCTTATTTTTTCGCTAAATCAGGATATTAACTGCCCATGAGGGGTAAATACAAAGCCGCAATTGCGCTATTGCTGTTGTTCATTCTTCTGCCGCTGACGCTGCTGATGACGCTCGCCCAGTGGGTGCCAACCCTTGCCGGGATCTGGCTCCCCGTCGGGACGCGCATTGCATTCGAGAAAAGCCCGCGTCTGACCCGCAATCAAATTATTATCCCCGATCTTCGCTATCTGGTAGAGGACTGCGAAATCGCTCGCGTGGAAAACGCCGCGCTGTCGCACCCGAGCCGCTGGAAACTGGATATCGGCGCACTCGATCTCAATACCGCCTGCCTGAGCAAACTGCCGCAGGCGGAACAGGCTAACACCGCGCCCAAAACCCTTGCCGAATGGCAGTCGATGCTGCCGAACACCTGGCTGACGATTGATCGCTTAACGCTCTCTCCGTGGCAGCAGTGGCAGGGCAAACTCAACATCTCTTTAACCCCCTCCGTTCAGGACGTGACCTACCAGGGCGAACAGGTCAAGGTGCGCGGCAAATTTCGCGGGCAAAACCTGACCATCAGCGAGTTTGAAGTCCATCTGCCGGATTACCCGCAGCCGATCAGGCTGGCGGGGGAATTTACCCTGCCGCTGGTGCCGGACGGCGTGCCGGTGAAAGGCCATGCGGAGGCCACTCTGACGGTGCCGCCGCTGTCATCACCGGTGGACGCGGATCTCGACTGGGAAGAGAACCGTGGTCAGCTGGTGCTGACCGCCCGCGATAACCCCGATCCGCTGCTGGATTTGCCGTGGCAGCTCACCGCCGAACAGCTGATAGTCAGCGACGGACGCTGGCACTGGGATCTGGAGGGGCTACCCCTGAGCGGGCGCGTGGGCGTGAAAGTTGACAACTGGCAGCAGGGGCTGGAAAACGCCACCTTTAGCGGTCGTCTGAACGTGCTGACTCAGGGCGATGCCGGGAAAGGTAATGCCGTGCTGAGCCTCGGGCCGGGCAAACTGAGCATGGAAAACAGCGCCATGCCACTGCAGGTGACGGGCGAGGCCAAGCAGGGCGACCTGATTCTGTACGCGATTCTGCCAGCCCAACTGACGGGCAGCCTCGCCGATCCGCAGCTCGTCTTTGAGCCGGGCGCGCTGCTGCGTTCGCGCGGTCGGCTTATCGATTCGCTCAATATCGATGAAATTCGCTGGCCGCTGGCGGGCGTTAAACTCTCGCAAAAAGGGGTGGATGGCCGTCTGCAGGCGATTCTGAAAGCCCATGAAAACGACATGGGCGATTTCGTGCTGCACCTCGACGGACAGGCCAATGACTTCCTGCCGGACAGCGGCCTGTGGCAGTGGCGCTACTGGGGCGATGGGCACTTCACGCCGATGAATGCCCGCTGGGATGTGGCCGGGAAGGGCGAGTGGCGCGACAGTGCCATCGAACTGACGGCGCTCTCGACCGGTTTCGATAAACTGCAGTACGGCACCATGCTGGTGAGCAAGCCGCGTCTGGTGCTGGATCAGCCGGTGCGCTGGCTGCGTGGCGAAAACAATCCGCACTTTAGCGGCGCGCTCTCCCTGGATGCGGAGCAGACGTCGTTCTCCGGCGGCAGCGTGTTACCGCCGTCGACCCTCAAGTTCAGCGTCGACGGCACCGATCCGACGTTCTTCCAGTTTAAAGGCGATCTGCACGCCGGGGCGATTGGCCCGGTCCAGCTGAACGGTCGCTGGGACGGGGAGCGTCTGCGCGGGCAGGCCTGGTGGCCAAAACAGTCCCTGATGGTCTTCCAGCCGCTGGTGCCGCCCGACTGGAAAATGAATCTGCGCGACGGCGAACTGTACGCTCAGGTGGCGTTTTCGGCGGCCGCTGGGCAAGGATTCGAAGCGGGTGGTCATGGCGTGGTGAAAAGCGGCAGCGTCTGGATGCCCGACAACCAGATCAACGGCGTCGATTTTGTACTGCCGTTCCGCTTCAGCGAAGGCACCTGGTCTCTGGGCACGCGCGGCCCGGTCACGCTGCGCATCGCCGAAGTAATAAACCAGGTCACCGCACGCAATATTACCGCCGATTTGCAGGGCGATTACCCGTGGAGTGAATCCCACCCGCTGTTGCTGACCAACGTCAGCACCGACGTGCTGGGCGGAAAAATCACCCTGCAGCAGCTGCGGATGCCGCAGCACGATCCGGCGCTGCTGCGGGTGCAGAATATCTCCTCCAGCGAACTTATCAGTGCCGTCAATCCGAAACAGTTTACCCTGTCCGGCCCGGTGAGCGGGGCGCTGCCGTTCTGGCTTGAGAACGAGAAATGGATCATCAAAGACGGCTGGCTGACTAACCCCGGCCCGATGACGCTGCGTCTGGATAAAGACACGGCAGATGCCATCGTCAAAGACAACATGGCGGCGGGCGTGGCGATTAACTGGCTTCGCTATATGGAAATTTCTCGCTCGTGGACGAAAATCAATGTAGATAATCTGGGTGTGTTGACCATGCAGGCGGCGATCAGCGGCACCAGCCGCGTTGACGGTAAAAGCAACACCGTGAACCTCAATTACACTCACGAAGAGAATCTTTTTACCCTGTGGCGCAGCCTGCGTTATGGGGATAATTTACAGGCATGGCTTGAGCAACACGCGGCGTTACCGGATGCCCGCTGTCAGGCAGGCAAGGAATGTGAGGAACAACAATGAAAAAGCTGATAGGCGCGCTCGGCGTGGTCATGGTCGCAATGCTATCAGGCTGTACGCCCCGCATCGAAGTGGCGGCACCGAAAGAGCCGATCACCATCAATATGAACGTCAAAATCGAACATGAAATCCATATCAAAGTGGATAAAGACGTCGAAACCCTGCTGAAATCACGCAGCGATCTGTTCTGAGGATGCCATGAAACGACTTCTTGCAATCGGTCTGCTGGCGCTGGGCATGAGCGCTCAGGCGCAGGCGATCACCTTAAACGAAGCGCGCGCGCAGGGGCTGGTGGGCGAGACGCTCAGCGGCTACATCGCGCCGCTGCGTCAGGATAAACAAACGCTGGCGCTGGTGAACGAGATCAACGCGGCGCGTACCGAAAGCTACCAGAAACTGGCGGACAGCAACAATATTCCGGTGGATGAAGTGGCGAAAATGGCCGGGCAAAAGCTGGTGGCCCGCGCGCAGCCGGGCGAATACGTGAAGGGTATCAACGGAAAGTGGCTGAAGAAGTGATCAGCGGTAGCGCTTGCGATACTCGCCTGGCGACACGCCAAAGCGCTGTTTGAAGGCCGTAGAAAAATGGCTATGGTCGGCAAAGCCCCAGCTATAGCCAATGCCCGCCAGTTTTTCATCATCGCCTGTGGCGCGTAGCACCTGCGCGCACAGGTCCAGCCGCCGGTTTTTGATGTACTGCGCCACCACCAGCCCTTTATCGGCAAACATGCGATACAGGCTGCGTACCGACATCCCGCTCTCGGTGGCAATCCACTCCGGTCGCAGCGCTTCCGACTGAATATGAGAATCGATCAACGACAGCACATTCTGGAACTGACGCTCTTTACGCGGCGGCGCCGATTCGCGCTGCTGAAACGCCGGGCGCAACAAACACACCATCGCTTCCAGCGCCGCCTCGCTCTCCATATCGCTCAGCTGCGCATTATCCATACTCTCCTGCAACAGCCGATAGCTCAGCTGCACGGTGGGCAGCGTGCGCGACAGCTTATGGGCGCAGCTCACCTCCTGGAAACGGCACTGCTGTTCCAGTATCTGGCGCGGCAGTAACAGGGAAATCTGGCGCGATTTGTCGTGCCAGTAGATCGAGCAGGGGCGTGAGGCGTCAATCAGCGTAATGTCGCCCGCGTCGATCACAATCTGCTTATCATCCTGCTCCAGCGTAGCCTGACCTTCGAGCTGAAACACGGTGTAAAACCAGGCGTCGTTGCTGGTTTTGATCTCCTGACGGGTGCGAAACAGGTTAACGCCTGCGGCGGTGACGGTGCTGAGCTTCAGGCTTCTGGCGTAGCTGGTTTCCAGTTCACCGATGAACTGGCCTGGCAACGGGCGCGCGGCAAAGCTGCCACACACCTGGTTAATTTGCGCCAGCCACTGCTGATATTTTTCCTGCTCACTTGCACACGCCATCTTTCATCTCGCTGCACTGTCAATGTTTTTGCATTGTTGCATTTGTGTTGCATTTTGTCAGAGGTCAGGGCTGACTATAGGAAAGAACACTCGCTGATAACAGTGTTATAAGCCGGAATTATCATGATTTGCGGGGGCTGTCACAGGTGGCAAAACGAATGTCACAGAGATAAAAGCGCGTTTTGCAAACCCATCTTAGACTGCGATGACACCCTGCGAATAATAATGAAGGAGCACCCGATGTCTGAGTCACAGACCGCCGTCCTGCAAAGCGTGCAACAGTTTTTAGACCGTCATCATGGCCTGTGGATCGAGGGCCGCCCGTCGGCCTCTGAAAGTGAAAAGCGTCTGAACATATTTAATCCGGCGACGGGTGAAGTGATTGCCTCGACGGCAGATGCGAGTGTGGACGACGTGGATCGCGTGGTGATGTCCGGCTGGCGCGCCTTTGTTTCCCGCAGCTGGGCCGGGAAACTGCCTGCCGAGCGCGAGCGCATTTTGCTGCGTTTTGCCGATCTGGTGGAGCAGCATACGGAAGAGCTGGCGCAGCTCGAAACCCTGGAGCAGGGCAAATCGATTAACATCTCCCGCGCGTTTGAAGTGGGCTGCACCCTGAACTGGATGCGCTACACCGCCGGGCTGACCACCAAAATTGCGGGCAAAACGCTCGATCTCTCCATTCCGCTGCCGCAGGGCGCGCGCTATCAGGCGTGGACCCGTAAAGAGCCGGTCGGCGTGGTAGCCGGAATAGTCCCCTGGAACTTCCCACTGATGATTGGCATGTGGAAGGTGATGCCTGCGCTGGCTGCAGGCTGCTCCATTGTGATCAAACCGTCGGAAACCACGCCACTGACCCTGCTGCGCGTGGCCGAACTGGCAAGCGAGGCGGGCGTGCCCGATGGCGTATTTAACGTCGTCACCGGCAGCGGTGCCGTGTGCGGCGCGGCATTAACCTCGCATCCCCATATCGCCAAAGTGAGTTTTACCGGCTCAACGGCCACCGGCAAGCAGATCGCACGCACCGCCGCCGATACCTTAACGGGTGTGACCCTGGAGCTGGGCGGCAAAAACCCGGCGATCGTGCTGAAAGATGCCGACCCGGCGTGGGTGGTGGAAGGGCTGATGACCGGCAGCTTCCTCAACCAGGGGCAGGTATGTGCCGCCAGTTCGCGCATTTACATTGAAGCACCGCTGTTTGATACCCTGGTGAGCCACTTTGAGCAGGCGGTGAAATCCATGAGCGTCGGGCCAGGCATGTCGCCCACGGCACACATCAACCCGCTGGTCTCCCGCGCCCATTGCGACAAAGTGCAAACCTTCCTCAACGAGGCGCAGCTCAGCCATGCCGAGCTGATTACCGGCAACAGCGGCCCGGATAAACAGGGCTATTACGTTGCGCCAACGCTGGTGGTAAACCCCGATGCCAGCCTGCGCCTGACCCGCGAAGAGGTGTTTGGCCCGGTGGTAAATCTGGTGCGAGTGGCCGATGGGGAAGAGGCACTCCAGCTGGCGAACGACACGGAGTATGGCCTGACGGCCAGCGTCTGGACGCAAAATATCAGCAAAGCGCTGGAGTACACGGACCGTTTACAGGCGGGAACCGTGTGGGTGAACAGCCATACGCTGATCGACGCCAACCTGCCGTTTGGCGGCATGAAACAGTCCGGCACAGGCCGCGATTTTGGTCCTGACTGGCTGGATGGCTGGTGTGAAACGAAGTCGTTGTGTGTGCGGTATTAATTGCCCTTGTCGGGTGGCGGCAACGCTGCCCGACAAATCATCACTGCGACCAACGATTTCGCCCGCCTTCTTTCGCCCGATAGAGCGCCGCATCCGCCTGCGCGACAACGCCGTCTGCGGTCAACCCCGCCGACATTCCGGCGATCCCCATGCTTGCCGTCACATACTCGCTCACCTTCGACGCCTTATGCGCAATCGCGGCCTCGCGCAAATTATCCTGAATGCGTTTCGCAACCTTATCGGCCATTTCCGGTGGGCAATCGAAGAGGATCAGCAAAAACTCTTCGCCACCATAACGTGACACCAGATCGTCCGGCGAGCGAACCGACGCTTTCAGCGCCTGCGCCACCCGCACCAGACACTCATCGCCCGCCTGATGACCGTACGCATCGTTGTAAAGTTTGAAATAGTCGACATCAAGCATAATAAGCGTGAATGATTTTCCCTGACTGACCGCACGCTCCAGCACGTTTTCCATCTCCCGTCGGTTGGCCGTTTCCGTTAGCGGGTCCTGATGCGCCAGCGCGTCGAGTCGGGCAATCAGCAGCTGGTTTTGTTGATTGCGCTGCCAGGCTTCGTCAAACCAGCGCAGCAGGATAAAACGCCCGCAGATCAGGATCAGCGTAAACACCGTCCACATCGCGGCGAAGCGGACAGGCAGGCCATGATTAAGCACGACACTTGCGAGCGGCAGCGTCAACCACAGCGGCAGCACGCAGGCGAGCAATCCCACTGGATAGAAATAGAGCGCGGTAACGGCGGCCAGCAGCAGAATGGTACACAGGGGCCAGGCGTGAGGAAGCTGCCAGTCAACGATAAACCAGTAACAGCAGAGCGCCCACAGCAAGCCGGAGGTAAAGAGCACCAGGCTAATCCCGGCGATATGCCGCCAGCTCATCACCACCAGCGCCGCCGACAGGGCAATGACCCCGAACATTGCGGCATCCACCAGTAACCCGATTTGCTGCCCTGAAATAGGCGCAGGATCGAAACTGGGCACTAGCGTGTTACGTAGCAGAATCATCAGCGCAAAGCTGACGTGCACAAACGCCAGCCACGGCATATTGATTGTCAGACCGCGAGAAACCATCGCCTGGCGGGTTGGCCACGAGGTTAACTCGGGCTGCGGGGTGTGCCTCTTATCTGTCATTTACGCGTCATCGTTGATAAAGGGCGGGAATAGACAAAGCGTGGCACTTTCCGGCGAGAAATCAATGGTATCCCGTTAAAAACAGGCCGGGCATTTGCCCGGCCAGATTTGCTACTTCTCGTCTTTCTTTTTGCCGAGCGAGGGTGTCTCGTCGAAGAAGTTCCACGGTTTGAGCAGGGTATGAACCCACTCGGTCGGCATGATCGGCCACTCCTCGGCGCGCGCCACGTGCGTGGTGCCGGTGGTCATCCACACCACATCGTCCTGATTATCGATGGATTCGTTATCTTTGCTGTACTGCCCCAGACCGCTGTCGTGAATCGAACGGTTCGGGAATTTGCCTTCCGGATAGCGCTCATTCGCATGGTAGCGCGTGACCCACAGCTGCTTATCCATAAAGCTCAGGCGATGGTAGATCCACTCGTCTGGCGCGAATTTCGCGCCGCTCGCGACCGGGTGAGTGCCGCCCGCGTAAGGGATAATCTGGTACGACACCGGGTTGCCCATGCGGTTCTCTTTGCTGGTGTTGCTTAGGAGTCGAATGGTGCCAGGGTCGAACTTCTGCGCCGCCTGCTGCTCCGTATCAATATTGTACTGATTCACCTGCATGGTGCTGGTGCGCGGGCCACCGGCGGTGTTCGGTTTCACTTCCGGGTCCATCGCCACCAGACGGTTATTGGTGCCATCCACGTCCATATCCAGGCGGAAGTTGTAGATGTGCTGGTGGGTAGTTCCGACGATGTTGTGGTCGATCAGGGTGCCATATTTGGTATCGTCTTTGGCGCTCGGGTCATGCATGGTTTTAGCCTGCACACCTTTTACCGCTTCGATACCCGTTGCGCCAGCATCGATGCCGATGGTGCCGTTTTCGTGGAAGATCCAGTCAAAGATATAGTCGTAGTTACCGACGGTACTGATCCAGCGCACCACCAGTTCACGGCGCTCGGTGCTGACGTTCGGTTTGCCCATCTCCTGATGCTTATATTCCGGCCCGGCGTAGCGTTCAAACACGGCAATCGCGCGGGGGATCTCCATCGGCGTGCCGGTGTAATCCGGAATGGTTTCGTTGAGCATCACCGCGTTCGACGGCGCATCTTTGCCGCGCACCAACGGCGAGGTCAGGGTGCCCATGCCGTAATCACCGGAATCGAGATAGGCTTTAAAGTACCAGCCTACGTCCGGGTCGCCATAAGGAACAATCATTCCGCCGAGCGAACCCTGATACATCACCTGGCGTTTTTTGCCGTTGTCGTTATAGGTCACAGTCGAGATGACAGGCCCGACGCGGGAGTCGAGACTCAGGTGGAAGTCCCAGTTCTGCCAGTGGATCATATCGCCCGTAATGGTGTAGTTCTTGCCCTCTGGCTCGACGATCTCCAGCGGTTTTTTGACGGTGGCGATACGGTCACGACCATCATACGGACGCGGATTCATCGGCACCGGCACCACCGGGCCTTCTTCAATTTTAAGGATTTTTTTCTGCTCGAGATCGACCACCGCCACCAGGTTTTCAATCGGGTGCGCCCAGTAGTTACCGTCGCCGGTGTCGAGATAGCTGACCACTTTTAGCAGGCGCTCTTCCTGTTTCAGACCGTCTTTCCCGTCAAAATAGCCGACGGTCAGCGGGGTACCGATCACTTTCTGCGGATCGTCCACGCCGTGTTTTTTCAGCGCTTGCGCATATTCCGGGCTGCTCATGATGATCTGCTGTACGGCGGTGAAATCATCCAGCAGCACCATGCCGTGGGCGTCGTTGACCGGCGTCCAGCTCAGGACTTTTTTGTCCTTCAGATCAACCACGCTCTCAATGACGTGTTTACCATCCAGCATGGTGACATTCGCCTGACGCGGAGCATCGACAGCCGTGCCGTTCAGGACAAAATCCCACACTTTGGCTTTGTCGGGTTCGGCCAGCGCAATCTGGGTGAAGCGGGTATTAGGTTTGAACTCCGCCGCAGTTTTCACGATCTCGACGGCCTGTTTAATTTCGTCTGCGGTCAGTGCGTTGAGCGGATGCGGGCGTTTTTCCACCTGGAAGGTCTGATCAAGTCCCGACTGGAAAACATCGTTGATGAAGGTGTCGGAGATGAACGCCTTGTTGTCTTTCATCACCACCGGCACCTGCAGTTTAAGCGGTTTGCCGTTGACGATGGCGGTATTCGCGCCCGGTTTGACCTTCACAAAGGCACCGTCTTTGGCAATGGTAAACATCTGGGCGTAATCGTCCCATTGCACATCGGCGCCAAAATCGGCGAGGGTTTTATCCATCGGAACCATATGCGCTTCGCCGCCATGGGCGAACACGGGAGATTGCCAGGCGCATAACAACGCGACAGCCACGGCCAGTGCCGTCTTACGGGCAGAAAAAGAAGAAGGGCTTCCCATCGTTGACCTCATCATTATTGTGTTATTGGTGTTGTGCAGCGTTATCCTGACAGGCGCGGGCGCAAAGTGTTTGCCTGCACCTGCCAGGTTATTTGTCACTCTTGCCAAATTAAAAACCGGGAAGGGGCCTTCCCGGTAAAAAGACACATCAGTCGGTGAAATCGCCCTGCTGGCGAGCCACGAGGGTCAGAATGGAGTAAAGCGCGACAGGCTGCTGGTGCTGGTTAAAGACCTCGACGGCCCACTCCACCACGCCGGTTGGTTTTTCGTCTGCGGTGCGCTGTTTCTTCAGGGTTTTGCGCTTACAGGTCAGACGCACCTGAATGGTATCGCCTGGTTTGACCGGCTCGATAAAGCGCAGATTTTCCATGCCGTAGTTGGCGATGACCGGCCCGACGCCCGCATCAACGAACAGACCCGCCGCCGCAGAAATCACAAAGTAACCGTGTACCACGCGCTCGCCGAAGATAGACTCCGCCGCGCCAATTTTGTCCATGTGGGCGTAGAAATGATCGCCGCTCAGACAGGCAAAATTGACGATGTCCGTTTCGGTCAGGGTGCGGCGCGGAGTCAGCAGGCTGTCACCCGGCTGCAGCTCTTCGAAGTATTTGCGGAACGGGTGTACGCGATCTTCCTGCACCTGCGCACCGCGCACCCACTGCTGGCTGACGGCGGCGAGCATCGACGGGCTGCCCTGAATGGCAGTGCGCTGCAGATAGTGCTTCACCGCACGCAGCCCGCCCAGCTCTTCACCGCCGCCCGCGCGCCCCGGCCCGCCGTGAACCAACTGCGGCAGCGGAGAGCCGTGGCCGGTAGACTCTTTCGCTGACTCGTTGTTAAGGATCTGGATACGCCCATGCGCCCGCGCCGCGCCGGAAATAAACTGGCGGGCGATATTCGCATTCGCCGTTACCAGCGTTCCGGCAAGGCTGCCTTCACCGGCGCGGGCCAGAGTCATGGCGTGGTCTGCGTCGCGATACGGCATCAGTGTGGCGACCGGACCAAAGGCTTCCGTCGCGTGAACGGCAGGGGACTCGTCAGGCTGCGGACAGAAGAGCAGCGTCGGCGGGAAGAATGCGCCCGCAGCGTGTAGATCGGCTTTGCCGCCGAGACGGATCTGGCAGCCCGCAGACACCAACAGATCGACTTTTTCTTGCACATCGGCACGCTGTTCGGCGTTGACCAGCGCCCCCATTTTGACCCCTTCCTGCGCCGGGTCACCAACCACCACTTTTTCGAGACGGGCGATCAGCGCCTGACTGACCGCTTCAGTCTGCCCTTGCGGAACAATGATGCGGCGAATGGCGGTACATTTTTGCCCGGCTTTGGCGGTCATCTCACGCACCACTTCGCGGATAAACAGCGCAAATTCCGGCTGCTCCGGCGTCACGTCTTCCCCCAGCACGCAGCAGTTCAGCGAGTCCGCTTCCATGGTGAACGGAATGGATTTGCCGACGATATTCGGGTGCACACGCAGCATCTGGCCGGTGGTGGCGGAGCCGGTAAACGTCACTACGTCCTGGAAATCGAGATGATCCAGCAGATCGCCCGCACCGCCGCAGATCAGGCTAATCGCTCCCTCCGGGACCAGGCCGCTGTCGACGATGGATTTGACCATCGCCTGGGTGACCTGCGCGGTAGCGGTAGCCGGTTTAATGATCGCGGGCATCCCGGCAAGCCAGGTCGGCGCCAGTTTTTCCAGCATCCCCCAGCAGGGGAAGTTGAAGGCGTTGATATGCACCGCCACACCGGATTTGGACGTCAGCACATGGCGCGCGGCAAAACCGCCTTCCTTCGACAGGGGGATCAGCTCGTCTTCTGGCCACAGGGTGTCATCGGGCAGTTCACGGCTGCCGAGGCTGGCGTAGGTGAACATCGTGCCGATGCCGCCTTCGATATCCACCCAGCTGTCCGCGCGGGTCGCGCCGGTCTCTGCCGACAGGGAATAAAAATGATCTTTCTCGCTCAGCAAATGTTTGGCGACCGCTTTCAGCATCGCCGCGCGTTCGATAAAGGTCATCGCGCGAAGTGATTCACCGCCGCGTTCGATGGCAAAGCGACGCGCTGCGGCCATATCCAGACCTTCGCTGGTCACACTCCACAGGGCTTCGCCGCTGATGGCGTGATGAATGTTGCGCTCACGGCCCCGGCCAGACTGCCAGGTGCCGGACAAGAAGCTGGCTAACTGCTGCATCTCTCTTCTCCAAATGTTACGTAATTTCACTATAGATAGTTTGATTATGAATCATAAAAAGCAAGTGATGTTTTAATGATTTGTTAACAATGTGATCTTGCTGGATGAATCTTCAGGCGAACAGCGCCCGCCATAAGCGGCTTGCTGTAAAAGCCTTGCGAGCGACATCACAAAATAGACAAACACTCCTTGGGGTTATATTTAACCTTTGTGTAACTTTTAAGAAACGAAGTGATTCATCATTAAGCGATGATTGACGATTTAACGAATCATAAAGGTGACGACGTGACGGAAGAACAACGCTTTGAACAGCGCATCGCACAGGAGACAGCCATCGAGACGCAAGACTGGATGCCGGACGCCTACCGCAAAACCCTGATCCGCCAGATTGGTCAGCATGCGCACTCCGAAATTGTCGGCATGCTGCCGGAAGGAAACTGGATCACCCGCGCACCGACACTGCGCCGCAAAGCGATTCTGCTGGCGAAAGTGCAGGATGAGGCGGGGCACGGGCTGTATCTCTACAGCGCGGCGGAGACCCTGGGCTGTGCGCGGGAAGACATCTACCAGAAGATGCTCGACGGCAAGATGAAATACTCCTCGATCTTCAACTACCCAACCCTGAGCTGGGCCGACATCGGCGTGATTGGCTGGCTGGTCGATGGCGCGGCCATCGTTAACCAGGTGGCCCTGTGCCGCACCTCTTACGGGCCGTATGCCCGCGCAATGGTGAAAATTTGTAAAGAAGAGAGCTTCCACCAGCGCCAGGGGTTTGAAGCCTGTATGGCACTTGCGCAGGGCAGCGAATCTCAGCGCCAGATGCTGCAGGACGCCATCAACCGTTTCTGGTGGCCCGCACTGATGATGTTCGGACCGAACGACGACAACTCCCCCAACAGCGCCCGCAGCCTGGCCTGGAAAATCAAACGCTTCGGCAATGACGAACTGCGACAGCGCTTTGTCGACAACACTGTCGCGCAGGTCGAGATGCTGGGCATGACCGTGCCGGATGCGGATCTGCACTTCGATGAAGCGAGCGGCCACTACCGCTTTGGTGAAATCGACTGGCATGAATTTGAAGAAGTGATTAACGGACGCGGCATCTGCAACCACGAGCGCCTCGCCGCGAAACGTAAAGCCTGGGAAGAGGGGGCGTGGGTGCGCGAAGCCGCACTGGCGCACGCAGAAAAACAACACGCCCGCACCGCCGCGTAAGAGGAATTAACCATGAGCAATGTCTACTGGCCGTTATATGAAGTGTTTGTTCGCAGCAAACAGGGGTTATCCCACCGTCACGTTGGCAGCCTGCACGCCGCCGATGACCGCATGGCGCTGGAAAATGCGCGCGATGCCTACACCCGTCGCAGCGAAGGCTGTTCGATCTGGGTGGTGAAAGCCAGCGAAATCGTCGCCTCGCAGCCGGAAGAGCGCGGAGAATTTTTCGACCCCGCAGAGAGCAAGGTCTACCGTCATCCGACCTTTTACACCCTCCCTGATGGCATCGAGCACATGTGAGGATGGATATGAAAGCAACAACGCAATATGCCCTGCGCCTGGGTGATAACTGTCTGGTCCTGTCGCAGCGTCTCGGCGCGTGGTGCGGCCATGCGCCAGAGCTGGAGATCGATCTGGCGCTGGCCAATATTGGCCTGGATTTACTCGGACAGGCGCGCAATTTCTTAACCTACGCCGCCGAACTGGAAGGACAGGGCGACGAAGACACGCTGGCCTTTGGCCGCGATGAGCGCCAGTTCAGCAATCTGCTGCTGGTGGAGCAGCCGAACGGTAACTTCGCCGACACCCTGGTGCGTCAGTATTTCATCGACGCCTGGCACGTGGCGCTCTTTACCCGTCTGACCCAAAGCCGCGACGCGCAGCTGGCCGCGATTGCCGCGAAAGCGATCAAAGAGGCGCGCTACCACCTGCGCTTTAGCCGCGGCTGGCTGGAGCGTCTGGGCAACGGCACGGAGGTGTCGGCGCAAAAAATGCAGCAGGCGATCGATTCCCTGTGGCGCTTTACCGCCGAACTGTTCGAAGCCGATGCGCTGGAAGAGCAGCTTATTGCCGAGGGGATCGCCGTCGACCCGCGCGAACTCCGCGCCGAGTGGGAAGCGGAAGTGTTTGTCGGTTTCCAGCAGGCCAGCCTGAACATTCCGGAAGAGGCGGCGTATCGCACCGGCGGCAAAAAAGGGCTGCACACCGAACATCTGGGACCGATGCTGGCGGAGATGCAGTATCTCCAGCGCATGTATCCCGGTCAGCAGTGGTAAGAGGAGGTCGCTATGCAACGTCTCGCTGAGATCGCCCCGGCGGAAATCCCGCAAATCTGGTCGCTGTTAAGCCAGATCCCGGACCCGGAAGTGCCGGTGCTCACCATCACCGACTTAGGCATGGTGCGCAGCGTCTGCGCACAGGCGGGCGGCTGGGTGATTGGCTTTACGCCAACCTATTCGGGCTGTCCGGCGACGGAGCATCTGCTCGGCGCCATTCGCGAGACGATGACCGCCCACGGTTTTACGCCAGTGCATATCGTCCTGCAGCTTGACCCGGCCTGGACAACCGACTGGATGACCGACGACGCCCGCGCGCGACTGCGTGAATACGGCATCAGCCCGCCGGTAGGCCACAGCTGCCATGCGCATGCCCCTGCCGAGGTGGCCTGCCCGCGCTGCGCGAGCACCGACACGTCGGTTATCAGTGAATTTGGTTCCACGGCCTGTAAAGCGCTCTATCGCTGTAACGCCTGCCGTGAACCTTTCGACTATTTCAAATGTATCTGAGGTTGCCATGACAACGTTTCATTCCTTAACGGTGGCAAAAGTGGAACCCGAAACCCGCGATGCGGTGACCATTACTTTCGCGATCCCACAGACTTTGCAGGACGCCTACCGTTTCCGCCCCGGCCAGCATTTGACACTCAAAGCGCAGCTGGCAGGCGAAGAGCTACGCCGCTGCTACTCCATTTGTCGCAGCGTGACGCCGGGCGAAATCAGCGTGGCGGTGAAAGCCATCGACGGCGGGCGTTTTTCTCGTTATGCCCGCGATGAGATCAAACAGGGCATGGCGCTGGAGGTGATGGTCCCTCAGGGCCACTTTGGCTATCAGCCGCAGGCGGAACGCGCCGGGCGCTATCTGGCGATTGCCGCCGGTTCAGGGATCACGCCGATGCTGGCGATTATCTCCAGCACCCTGCGGGTCGAGCCGCAGAGCCATTTCACTCTGATTTACGGCAACCGCAGCAGCCAGAGCATGATGTTTCGCCAGGCGCTGGCGGATCTGAAAGACACCTGGCCGCAGCGCCTGCAGCTGGTGAATATTTTCAGTCAGGAGACCCTCGACAGTGAACTGCTCCACGGGCGTATCGACGGCGAAAAACTCCAGCAGCTGGGAAAAACGCTGATCGATTTCAGCCTGTTCGACGAAGCCTTTATCTGCGGCCCCTCGGCGATGATGGACGACGCCGAGCTGGCGCTGAAAGCGCTGGGGATGCCGGAGAAAACCATTCACCTTGAGCGCTTTAATACGCCGGGGAGCGCTGTGAAACGCGCGACGACGATTCAGGCGCAGGGGCAGAAAGTGACTGTTCGTCAGGATGGCCGCGACCGCGAAATCACGCTCACCGCTGACGACGAAAGCATTCTCGATGCGGCCCTGCGTCAGGGCGCGGATCTGCCGTACGCCTGCAAGGGTGGCGTCTGCGCCACCTGCAAATGCAAAGTGCTGCGCGGAAAAGTCGATATGGCGACCAACTACAGCCTGGAGCCGGACGAACTGGCGGCGGGATATGTCTTGAGCTGCCAGGCGCTGCCGCTGACCGCCGACGTGGTGGTCGATTTTGACGCGAAGGGGATGGCATGAGCGAATTGATTGTCACCCGTCATGGCCGCGTGCTGCAGCTGACGCTGAACCGTCCGGCGGCGCTCAACGCCCTCAACAACGCGCTGCTTTCACAACTTGCAGAAGAGCTGGAAGCCGCTGCGGTTGATGGCGAGATCTCCGCCTGTGTCATTTATGGCAACGAGCGCTGCTTTGCCGCCGGGGCCGACCTCAACGAGATGGCGGAGAAAGATCTGCCTGCCACGCTGAACGACGTTCGCCCGCAGCTCTGGGCGCGCATTAACGCTTTTAACAAACCGCTGATTGCCGCCGTAAACGGTTTTGCGCTCGGCGCAGGCTGCGAATTGGCACTGCTGTGTGACGTGGTGATCGCCGGGGATAACGCTCGTTTTGGTCTGCCGGAAATCACGCTCGGCATTATGCCGGGCGCGGGCGGCACCCAGCGCCTGATTCGCAGTGTCGGCAAATCCCTCGCCAGCAAAATGGTGCTGACGGGCGAAAGTATTAGCGCGCAGCAGGCGCAGTCGGCGGGGCTGGTGAGCGACGTATTCCCGACGGCGCTAGTGCTGGAATATGCCCTGAAGCAGGCCGCACTGATGGCGCGTCATTCTCCGCTGGCGTTGCAGGCTGCGAAACAGGCGCTGCGCCAGTCGCAGGAAGTGCCGCTACAGGCCGGTCTGGCTCAGGAGCGTCAGCTGTTTACGCTGCTGTCTGCCACGGAAGACCGCCGGGAAGGCATCGCCGCTTTCTTACAAAAACGCACCCCCGACTTTAAAGGACGCTAATTGTGGAATTTATTCTGAGTCATGTTGAGCAGGGCGTGATGACCATTACGCTGAACCGCCCGGAGCGTCTGAACAGCTTTAACGATGTCATGCATCAGCAGCTTTCCGAGTGCCTGAAGCAGGCCGAGCGGGACGACACTATCCGCTGCCTGTTGATTACCGGTGCCGGACGCGGTTTTTGCGCCGGGCAGGATCTGAATGACCGCAACGTTGACCCGAACGGCCCCGCGCCGGATCTCGGCTACTCCGTGGAAACCTTCTACAACCCGCTGGTACGCCGCCTGGCAAAACTGCCGAAACCGGTGATTGCGGCGGTGAACGGTGTGGCGGCAGGTGCAGGCGCAACGCTGGCGCTGGGCTGTGACATGGTAATCGCCGCGCGTTCCGTGAATTTCATGATGGCGTTTAGCAAGCTCGGGCTGGTGCCGGATTGCGGTGGCACCTGGCTGCTGCCGCGCGTCGCCGGACGTGCGCGGGCCATGGGTCTGGCGCTGCTGGGCGATAAGCTGAGCGCAGAGCAGGCGCACGCCTGGGGGATGATCTGGCAGGTGGTTGACGATGAAGAACTCTCATCCACCGCGCAGAAACTGGCGATCCATTTTGCCTCTCAGCCGACCTTTGGTCTGGGGCTGATCAAACAGGCGATGAACGCCGCCGAAACCAACACCCTGGACGAACAGCTCGATCTGGAGCGTGATTATCAGCGACTGGCCGGGCGCAGCGACGACTATCGCGAAGGCGTGAGCGCGTTCCTCGCCAAGCGCCCGCCGAATTTCACGGGGAAATAAGATGACGATGAGAATTCACACCGTCGCCGTGATCGGCAGCGGCACCATGGGGGCCGGGATCGCCGAAGTGGCCGCCAGCAACGGACATCAGGTACTGGTGTACGACATCGCTTCAGACGCCGTGGTTCGCGCCATCGAGGGCATCCGCACGCGGCTGGAATCCCGCGTCGCACGCGGAAAGCTCTCCTCCGAGGCCAGCGAAAAAATCGTCGCGCGTCTGCTCCCCGTTAACGATATCCAGGCGCTTGCCGCCGCCGATCTGGTGATTGAAGCGGCCTCCGAGCGCCTTGAGGTGAAAAAAGCGCTGTTCAAACAGCTGGGCGATATCTGCCCGCCGCAGACGCTGCTTACCAGTAACACCTCGTCCATTTCGATCACCGCGGTGGCTGCCGAGGTGCGCCATCCGGAACGCGTCGCCGGGCTGCATTTCTTTAACCCGGCGCCGGTGA
The DNA here is from genome assembly GCF_003051885.1 of Lelliottia sp. WB101. Classification (NCBI taxonomy): domain Bacteria; kingdom Pseudomonadati; phylum Pseudomonadota; class Gammaproteobacteria; order Enterobacterales; family Enterobacteriaceae; genus Lelliottia; species Lelliottia sp. WB101. The sequence continues at coordinate 3,344,930 of NZ_CP028520.1, read as the reverse complement.
TGAAGCTGGTGGAAGTGGTAAGCGGGCTGGGGACGTCAACCGAAGTGGCGGATCTGCTGTGCGAGCTGGCACTGAACTGGGGCAAACAGCCTGTGCGCTGCCAGTCCACGCCTGGATTTATCGTCAACCGCGTGGCGCGCCCGTTCTACTCCGAAGCCTGGCGCGCGCTGGAAGAGAATGTCGCCCCGGCGCAGGACATCGACGCCGCGCTGCGCGAAGGCGGCGGTTTCCCGATGGGGCCGCTGGAGCTGACGGATTTGATCGGGCAGGACGTGAACTTTGCCGTGACCTGCTCGGTGTTTAACGCTTTCTGGCAGGAGCGCCGTTTTCTGCCGTCGCTGGTTCAGCAGGAGCTGGTGCTTGGCGGACGTTTCGGCAAGAAAACCGGGCAGGGGGTTTACGACTGGCACAGCGAGCGGCCAGCCGCCCAGTGGCTGGAACAGGTCGGCGCGACTTTTAGCCCGACGACGATCGCTAAAAGAAGTGACGGTGTCACGGAAATCGACGAAGTGCTGCTGGTGGAGACCACCGGCGAAACCGCACAAAGCCTCGCCCTGCGCCTTAATTCACCGGTGGTGGTGGTCGATCGGATGGACGGCGACGCCGTGGTGATTGCCGCAGCCGTCAGTAATCCGCACTCCGCCACGCAAAAAGCGATTTATCACCTGCAACAGCAGGGAAAACGCGTTCTGCAGAGTGCGGATTATCCCGGTCTGCTGATCTGGCGCACCGTGGCGATGATCATCAACGAAGCGCTGGATGCCCTGCAGAAAGGGGTGGCCAGCGAGCAGGATATCGACACCGCTATGCGCCTCGGCGTGAACTATTCCGTCGGGCCTATTGCCTGGGGGGAACGTCTGGGCTGGCAGCGCCTGCTGATTCTGCTGGAAAACCTGCAACGCCACTACGGCGAAGAACGTTATCGCCCCTGTTCACTGCTGCGCCAGCGTGCGCTTCTGGAGAGTAGCTATGAGTCATAACGCCTGGCACAACGCCCGCGCCATGTATGAAAACGATGCCTGCGCCCAGGCGCTTGGGATCGACATTATCGAGATGGATGAGGGCTACGCGGTGCTGACCATGACCATCACGCCGCAGATGCTCAACGGTCACAAAACCTGCCACGGTGGCCAGCTGTTCTCGCTGGCGGATACGGCGTTCGCCTACGCCTGCAACAGCCAGGGGCTGGCGGCGGTGGCCTCGGCCTGCTCCATTGATTTTCTGCGCCCTGGGTTTGCCGGAGACAAGCTGACCGCCAGCGCCCGCGTGAAACATCAGGGCAAACTGACCGGCGTGTACGACATCGAAATTACTAACCAACAACAAAAAACAGTCGCCCTGTTCCGCGGTAAATCGCACCGCATTGGCGGCAGTGTGACAGGAGAAGCCTGATGCGTGATGCATTTATCTGTGATGGTGTTCGTACCCCGGTGGGGCGTTATGGCGGTGCGTTGTCCGGCGTGCGTGCAGACGATCTGGCGGCCGTCCCGCTGCGCGCGCTGCTGGCGCGTTATCCGCAACTGGATGCAGAACGAATTGACGATGTGATTTTCGGCTGCGCAAACCAGGCCGGGGAAGATAACCGCAACGTGGCGCGCATGGCCGCGCTGCTGGCGGGCTTTCCGCAGACGGTGTCGGGCACAACCATCAACCGTCTGTGCGGTTCCGGACTGGACGCCGTGGGGTTTGCGGCACGCGCAATTAAAGCGGGCGATGCGGATCTGCTGATCGCCGGTGGCGTTGAGTCCATGTCCCGTGCGCCGTTTGTGATGGGCAAAGCCACCACGCCTTTCCAGCGTCAGGCGGAGATGTATGACACCACCATTGGCTGGCGATTTGTGAATCCGCTCATGCATCAGCAATTCGGAACTGACAGCATGCCCGAAACGGCAGAGAATGTAGCTGAATTGTTAAATATTAGCCGCGCCGATCAGGACGCGTTTGCACTGCGCAGCCAACAGCGTACCGCGCAGGCCCAGCAGAACGGCATTCTGGCGCAGGAGATCGTGCCGGTGAGCGTGGCGGGCAAAAAGGGCGTTATCACCGAAGTGCGGGTGGATGAACATCCCCGCGCCGACACCACCTTAGCGCAGCTTTCCGCCCTCAAAACCCCGTTTCGTAAAAACGGCGTCGTGACGGCCGGGAACGCATCGGGGGTGAACGACGGTGCGGCAGCGCTGATTATTGCCAGCCGTGAGATGGCGCAGCAGCAGGGGTTAACCCCGCGTGCGCGCATCGTGGCGATGGCCAGTGCCGGCGTCGAACCGCGACTGATGGGACTTGGCCCGGTTCCGGCCACACGCAAAGTGCTGGAGCGCGCGGGTCTGAGCATTAACGATATGGATGTGATTGAGCTGAACGAAGCGTTTGCATCGCAGGCTCTGGGCGTGCTGCGCCAGCTGGGGTTAGCGGATGATGCCGCGCACGTAAACCCGAACGGCGGCGCGATTGCCCTGGGCCATCCGCTGGGGATGAGCGGCGCACGACTGGTGCTGGCGGCCAGTAATGAATTGCATCGACGCAACGGGCGCTACGCGCTTTGTACGATGTGCATCGGTGTGGGCCAGGGCATTGCCCTGATCCTGGAGCGTGTTTGAGCAAAACTACCTGCGAGTACCCTACAAAATGACAACGACAACAACACAACTTGATGCCATTGAAACAGCCTCGGTGGACGAATTACAGGCGCTGCAAACTGAACGCCTGAAGTGGACGCTGAAGCATGCTTATAACAATGTACCCATGTACAAACGCAAATTCGACGCTGCGGGCGTGCATCCTGACGATTTCAAAGAGCTGTCCGATCTCAATAAATTCCCCTGCACGACCAAGCAGGATCTGCGGGATAACTACCCGTTCGATACCTTCGCGGTGCCGATGGAGCAGGTGGTGCGCATTCACGCCTCATCCGGCACCACCGGTAAACCAACGGTGGTGGGCTATACCCAAAACGATATCGACAACTGGGCCAATATCGTGGCCCGTTCCCTGCGCGCGGCTGGTGGCACCGCGAAAGACAAAATTCACGTGGCCTATGGCTACGGTTTATTTACCGGCGGGCTGGGTGCGCACTACGGCGCTGAACGGTTAGGCGCGACGGTGATCCCGATGTCCGGCGGGCAGACGGAGAAACAGGCGCAGCTGATCCGCGATTTCCAGCCGGATATGATCATGGTCACGCCGTCCTACTGCCTGAACCTGATTGAAGAGCTGGAGCGCCAGATGGGCGGCGACGCCAGCCAATGCTCCCTGCGCGTCGGCGTGTTTGGCGCAGAGCCATGGACGATGGCGATGCGCCATGAAATTGAGCGACGTCTGGGGATTACCGCGCTGGATATTTACGGCCTGTCAGAGGTGATGGGCCCGGGCGTGGCGATGGAGTGCATCGACACTGCCGACGGCCCGACCATCTGGGAAGATCATTTCTATCCGGAGATCGTCAACCCGAACGACGGCACACCTCTGGCCGACGGCGAGCAGGGCGAACTGCTGTTCACCACTCTGACCAAAGAGGCGCTGCCGGTGATCCGCTATCGCACCCGCGACCTGACGCGACTGCTGCCGGGGACGGCGCGCACCATGCGCCGCATGGATCGTATCAGCGGGCGCAGCGATGACATGCTGATTATTCGCGGGGTAAATGTCTTCCCGTCACAGCTGGAGGAGGAGATCGTCAAGTTTGAGCATCTGTCGCCGCACTACCAGCTGGAAGTGAACCGTCGCGGGCATCTTGATTCACTTTCGGTAAAAGTCGAGCTGAAAGAGAGCAGCCTGGTGCTGAGCCACGAGCAGCGCTGCCAGGTGTGTCATCAGCTGCGTCATCGCATTAAATCGATGGTCGGGATCTCCACGGACGTGACGATTGTCAACTGCGGCAGTATCCCGCGCTCCGAAGGCAAAGCCTGCCGGGTGTTTGATCTGCGCAAGGTGGCGGCTAACGGTTAACTCTCCGCCCGGCCTATAAACTATCGTAGGCCGGGCAAACGCAGCGCTGCGCGGTATCTGTATGCTATGATTCATCCAGGACAAAAATCACAACAGAATGAATCAGATGAGTAAACTCGATACTTTTATTCAGCACGCCGTCAGCTCTGTGCCCATCAGCGGAACGTCGCTGATTTCATCCTTATATGGCGATTCGCTCTCGCACCGTGGCGGTGAAATCTGGCTCGGGAGCCTGGCTGCGCTGCTGGAAGGGATGGGATTTGGCGAGCGCTTTGTGCGTACCGCGCTGTTTCGCCTGAATAAAGAGGGCTGGCTGGATGTCTCCCGAATTGGCAGGCGCAGTTTTTATCGTCTGAGCGATAAGGGGCTGCGGTTAACCCGTCGCGCAGAGAACAAAATTTACCGCGCTGAACTACCGGCGTGGGACGGAAAATGGCTGTTATTGCTCTCGGAAGGGCTGGATAAAAATACCCTCGCCGATGTGAAAAAACAGCTCATCTGGCAGGGGTTCGGAACGCTGGCCTCCAGCCTGATGGCCTCACCGTCGCAGAAAATGGCCGATGTGCAATCCCTGCTGCATGAAGCGGGCGTGGCCGAAAACGTGATCTGTTTTGAAGCGCACTCTCCGCTGGCGTTGTCGCGTGCAGCGCTGCGCTCCCGCGTGGAAGAGTGCTGGCAGCTCACGGAACAAAACGTGATGTACGAAACCTTTATCGACTCGTTCCGGCCTTTACTCCCTCTGCTGAAAGAGGCGAGAGCCGATGAGCTGACGCCGGAGCGCTGTTTCCAGATCCAGCTGTTGTTGATCCATTTTTATCGCCGCGTGGTGCTGAAAGATCCGCTGCTGCCGGAGGAGCTACTCCCCGCGCACTGGGCCGGGCAAACTGCCCGCCAGCTGTGCATTAACATCTACCAGCGCGTGGCACCGGGTGCCCTGGCGTTTGTCAGTGAAAAAGGGGAAACCTCGGTCGGGGAGCTGCCGGTACCGGGGGCGCTCTATTTCCAGCGCTTTGGCGGCCTGAATATTCCATAACGGAGGAAGAATGCCTGTATATCAAATAGATGGTCTTACACCTGTCGTGCCTGATGAGAGCTACGTTCATCCTACCGCCGTGCTGATTGGCGATGTCATTTTAGGCAAAGGCGTCTACGTCGGGCCGAATGCCAGCCTGCGCGGCGACTTTGGCCGGATTGTGGTAAAAGACGGTGCAAACATTCAGGATAACTGTGTGATGCACGGCTTCCCTGAGCAAGATACGGTGGTGGAAGAGCACGGGCATATCGGTCACAGCGCCATTTTGCACGGCTGCGTGATCCGTAAAAATGCGCTGGTCGGCATGAACGCGGTGGTGATGGACGGCGCGGTGATCGGCGAAAACAGCATCGTCGGCGCGGCGGCGTTTGTGAAAGCCAAAGCCGAAATGCCCGCCAACTATTTGATTATCGGCAGCCCGGCAAAAGCCATTCGTCAGCTGAGCGATCAGGAGCTCGAATGGAAAAAGCAGGGGACGCGCGAATATCAGGTGCTGGTCGAGCGCTGCAAAATGACCCTGCATCAGGTAGAACCGCTGCGGGAAGTGGAGCCGGGCAGAACGCGTCTGGTCTTTGATGAAAACCTGCGCCCCAAATCCTCGCAAACGAAATAAAATTTGTCTGTTTATGTCAGGGCAAAATTATTTTCGTCGGCCTTTTCAGGGGTAACGGTGATGCACGGTTAAAATAAACATTGCTTATTATGCCCTGCCGTGCATTAATGCCCAGCGTTTACGATTTAAACAAATTTGCCAGCCGAAAGGCCAGAATAAAGGAGCCTTATATGTCTGCAAAAATTATTGGTTTAGTAAAGTGGTTTAACGAAGATAAAGGCTTTGGCTTTATTTCTCCGGTAGACGGCAGCAAAGATGTTTCTGTCAATTTATCTGCGTTGCAGGGCGATAATTTCAACACACTGTTTGAAGGTCAGAAAGTGGAATTTGTGATGGGCGCTGGCGCGAAAGGCCCGGCTGCCGCTAACGTGGTTCTGCGCGACTAACCTGTTTTGATCTCTGCGAGTCTGCAACCACGATGACGGCGAAAGCCTCAGTAGTCAGAATCGCAGAGGATCAACAAATCAGACTTTTTGGTTGGATTTGAACATTGTGCTGCAGTAAGGGCAAACGAGCAGTGACCCTTTTTGAACGCGCGTATAGCTGTGTTCAGAGTCTTTAGTGCAGTTTGGGCAAGGGCATTTAATCAGAAAGTTACGGCGGGCTTTTCCATCTTTGCGATCGGACATAGGCATTTCCTGTGTAATTGGCCTGCTACCATACACGTATCATCCTCAAATAGCTCGCATTCATTTCTGCTGTAAAAAATTATCTTCTCTTCGCATCCAAATCCTGCCGAAAATATTTCAGAATAATTCCGTATTATTATTTGCGGGCGCGTCATGGCGTGGTGGAAATAGGGTGCGGATAAAGCGAGAGGAAAAACCCTCCCACCAGGCGGTGAGAGGGGGAAAATCTTATGCAGCGACCAGGCTGTCGATAGCGGATTTCGCGTCGGTCTGTGCTTTGGTTGCCACTTCTGGCCCGTAAGCGATGCCTTCAGCGAAGACAAAGTTCACGTCGGTGATACCGATGAAGCCCAGGAACAGGGTCAGGTACGGTGCAACCAGGTCAGTTGGGGTATCTTTGTGGATACCGCCACGGCTGGAGAGTACGATTGCGCGTTTGCCTTTCACCAGACCTTCCGGACCGTTTTCGGTGTAACGGAAGGTTACGCCAGCACGCGCCACCAGATCGAAGTAGTTTTTCAGCTGCGTCGGGATGTTGAAGTTGTACATCGGGGCGTTGATCACGATCACGTCGTGCGCCTGCAGCTCGGCAATCAGCTCGTCAGACAGCGCCAGCGCTTCCTGCTGACGTGGGGTCAGTGGGGCATCGCTCGGACGCAGCGCGCCAACCAGCTCACCATCCAGTACCGGAATCGGGTTTGCAGCCAGATCGCGAACGGTGATTTCGTCAGCGCTGTGCTGTTCACGCCACTGTTCAACGAAATAATCAGACAGCTGACCAGACTGAGAGTACCCTGCCAGAATACTGGATTTGAGAACTAATACTTTGCTCATGGGTGATTCCTTAAATTGTATTGGATTGGGGGTTTCCCCGTTGCTTGCTGACACTTTATTCACAATCCTGTCGCAGAGATAGCGCAATATATCGAAGTCTATGTTCGATTTTTTTGAATAAGGCAGTCAAAGCGGCGGTGTGGTACTCTATAGCAATCATTCAAGTGAGATTTAGCCTGGCAGAGCACTGCCCCCTAACACTATGACAGAACAACTAAAATTAACCTTCCCGATGCTGATGCAACAGCTTGATACGCTGATGCTGCGAGATAAGCAGCGCTTTGCGCGTCGCCTGCACGGCGTTAAAAAGGTTAAAAATCCTGATGCACAACAGGCCATTTACCAGGAGATGGCGAAAGAGATTGAACAGGCAGCAGGGAAAGTCGTGCTGCGCGAAGCGGCGCGACCATCGATTGAATACCCGGAAAACCTGCCTGTCAGTCAGAAAAAACAGGAAATTCTTGAAGCCGTGCGCGATCACCAGGTGGTGATTGTCGCCGGGGAGACTGGCTCCGGCAAAACCACTCAGCTGCCAAAAATCTGTATGGAGCTGGGCCGTGGGATCAAGGGCCTGATCGGTCATACCCAGCCGCGTCGTCTGGCGGCGCGCACGGTGGCGAACCGCATCGCCGAAGAGCTGCAAACCGAGCCGGGTGGCTGCATCGGGTACAAGGTGCGCTTCAGCGATCACGTCAGTGACAACACCATGGTCAAACTGATGACCGACGGTATTCTGCTGGCTGAAATCCAGCAGGACCGGCTGTTGATGCAGTACGACACCATCATTATCGATGAAGCCCACGAGCGCAGTCTGAATATTGATTTCCTGCTCGGGTATCTGCGCGAGCTGCTGCCGCGCCGCCCGGACCTGAAAATCATCATTACCTCCGCGACGATCGATCCGGAGCGCTTCTCGCGCCACTTCAACAACGCGCCAATCATTGAAGTCTCTGGCCGCACCTATCCGGTGGAAGTGCGCTATCGCCCGATCGTGGAAGAGGCGGACGACACGGATCGCGACCAGCTGCAGGCCATTTTTGATGCCGTTGATGAGCTGGGCCGCGAAAGCCCCGGCGATATTCTGATCTTTATGAGCGGTGAACGCGAAATCCGCGACACTGCCGATGCGCTGAGCAAGCGCGATCTGCGCCACACGGAGATCCTTCCGCTGTATGCCCGCCTGTCTAACAGCGAGCAGAACCGCGTGTTTCAGGCCCACAGCGGCCGCCGGATTGTGCTGGCGACCAACGTTGCTGAAACCTCACTCACCGTGCCGGGCATTAAGTATGTGATCGATCCGGGTACGGCGCGCATCAGCCGCTACAGCTATCGCACCAAGGTGCAGCGCCTGCCGATTGAGCCGGTTTCACAGGCGTCGGCGAATCAGCGTAAAGGCCGCTGCGGACGTGTGTCGGAAGGGATCTGTATTCGCCTCTATTCCGAAGACGATTTCCTGTCGCGCCCGGAATTTACCGATCCCGAAATTCTGCGAACCAACCTTGCGTCCGTCATCCTGCAAATGACCGCCCTCGGGCTTGGCGATATCGCGGCGTTCCCGTTTGTCGAAGCGCCGGATAAACGCAATATTCAGGACGGCGTGCGCCTGCTCGAAGAGCTGGGGGCGATCACCACCGACGAACAGGCGAACGCCTATAAGCTGACGCCGCTGGGCCGCCAGCTCAGCCAACTGCCGGTGGACCCGCGTCTGGCGCGCATGGTGCTCGAAGCGCAGAAACATGGCTGCGTGCGCGAGGCGATGATCATTACCTCGGCGCTGTCGATTCAGGACCCGCGCGAGCGGCCAATGGACAAAAAACAGGCGTCCGATGAAAAGCATCAGCGTTTCCACGATAAAGAGTCTGATTTCCTCGCTTTTGTGAATCTGTGGAATTATCTCGGTGAGCAGCAAAAAGCGCTGTCGTCGAACCAGTTCCGCCGCCAGTGTAAGGTCGAGTATCTGAACTACCTGCGCGTACGCGAATGGCAGGATATCTACACCCAGCTGCGGCAGGTGGTGAAAGAGCTGGGCATTCCGGTGAACAGTGAGCCGGCGGAGTATCGCGAGATTCACATGGCGCTGCTGACCGGGCTGCTGTCGCACATCGGCATGAAAGATGCCGATAAGCAGGAATATACCGGCGCGCGCAACGCTCGCTTTTCGATTTTCCCAGGTTCCGGTTTGTTCAAGAAACCGCCGAAATGGACTATCGTGGCGGAGTTGGTCGAAACCAGCCGTCTGTGGGGACGCATTGCGGCGCGTATCGATCCTGAGTGGGTCGAACCTGTCGCGCAGCACCTGCTGAAACGCTCGTACAGTGAACCGCACTGGGAGCGCGCGCAGGGCGCGGTAATGGCGACGGAAAAAGTGACTGTTTACGGCCTGCCGGTCGTGGCGGCGCGTAAGGTGAACTACAGCCTGATCGATCCGGCGCTCTCCCGCGAGCTGTTTATCCGCCATGCGCTGGTGGAAGGCGACTGGCAGACTCGCCACGTCTTCTTCCGCGAAAACCTCAAGCTGCGCGCCGAAGTGGAAGAGCTGGAGCACAAATCTCGTCGTCGCGACATCCTCGTGGACGACGAAGCGCTGTTTGAGTTCTACGACCAGCGCATCAGCCATGACGTGGTGTCTGCGCGTCACTTCGACAGCTGGTGGAAAAAGGCCAGCAAAGAGTCGCCGGACCTGCTCAACTTTGAAAAGAGCATGCTGATTAAAGAGGGCGCGGAGCAAGTCAGCAAGCTGGACTATCCGAACTTCTGGCATCAGGGCAACCTCAAGCTGCGTCTGACCTACCAGTTTGAACCGGGGGCAGACGCCGACGGCGTGACGGTGCACATTCCGCTGCCGCTGCTGAATCAGGTGGATGAGAGTGGCTTTGAGTGGCAAATCCCCGGCCTGCGCCGCGAACTGGTGATTGCGCTGATCAAATCCTTGCCGAAACCGGTGCGCCGTAATTTTGTTCCGGCCCCGAACTACGCGGAAGCTTTTTTAGGCCGCGTCACGCCGCTGGAATTGCCGCTGCTGGATGCGCTTGAGAAAGAGCTTAGACGCATGACAGGTGTGACCATTGACCGCGAATCCTGGCACTGGGATCAGGTACCCGATCACCTGAAAATCACCTTCCGGGTGGTGGATGATAAAAACAAAAAGCTCAACGAAGGCCGTTCGCTGACGGAGTTGAAAGAGGCGCTGAAAGGCAAAGTGCAGGAGACGCTCTCGGCGGTCGCCGATGACGGTATCGAGCAAAGCGGGCTGCATATCTGGAGTTTTGGCAATCTGCCGAATCACTACGAGCAGAAGCGCGGCAACTACAGAGTGAAGGCGTGGCCTGCGCTGGTGGATGAGCGTGACAGCGTGGCGATCAAGCTGTTTGATAACCCGCTGGAACAACAGCAGGCCATGTGGCGCGGTCTGCGCCGCCTTCTGCTGCTGAACATTCCGTCGCCGATCAAATATCTGCATGAAAAACTGCCGAACAAAGCCAAGCTCGGACTGTACTTCAACCCGTACGGCAAGGTGCTGGATCTGATCGACGACTGCATCTCCTGTGGGGTCGATAAGCTGATAGACGAGGCGGGCGGTCCGGTCTGGACGGAAGAGGGCTTTGCGGCCCTGCACGACAAAGTGCGCGCCGGGCTGAACGACACCGTGGTGACCATCGCCAAACAGGTCGAGCAGATCCTGACGGCGGTGTTTAATATCAACAAACGCCTGAAAGGGCGCGTGGATATGACCATGGCGCTGGCGCTGTCGGACGTGAAAGCGCAGATGGGCGGGCTGGTGTATCGCGGGTTTGTCACCGGCAACGGTTTCAAGCGCCTCGGCGACACCCTGCGTTATCTGAATGCGATTGAAAAACGCCTTGAGAAGCTGGCCGTCGATCCGCATCGCGATCGTGCGCAAATGCTGAAAGTGGAGAGTGTTCAGCAGGCATGGCAGCAGTGGTTAAACAAACTGCCGCCGGCGCGTCGTGAGGACGAGGATGTGCGGGAGATCCGCTGGATGATCGAGGAGCTGCGCGTAAGTTTCTTCGCGCAGCAGCTCGGCACGCCGTATCCGATCTCCGATAAGCGTATTTTGCAGGCGATGGAGCAGATTACGGCGTAGTTTGCAGGCCGGGTTAGGCGTCGCCGCCACCCGGCGGGTCGTAAGACGTGTGTGTTTTTCGCCCGGTGGCGCAATGCTTACCGGGCGCTAAACACGGTTCAGCTATTCACCATTGCCAGGGTAAATCCATCCCAACCCTTTACCCCCACGGTTTGCAGCGCGGTGGCCGTGAGGCGAGAGTTTTCCCCGATCATATCGATAAAACGCCGTACGCCCTGTACGCGCTCATCCTCGCTTTGCTCATTGATCACCTCGCCGTCACGCACCACGTTATCCCCGATGATCACGGTGCCAGGGCGGGAGTAGCGCAGCGCCCACTCCAGATAGCCCGGATTATTCGGCTTATCGGCATCGATGAAGATCAGGTCAAAAGGAGGGATGTCGCCGAAACCTTCCAGCGATTGCAATCCAGGTCCCTCGATAAGCTCAATCTGCGCCTGCAACCCGGTAAGGCGGATATTCTGCCTGGCGGTTTCGGCATGCACAGGATCGGCCTCAAGGGTAATAATTTTGCCGCCAGGCTGTAACGCGCGCGCCATCCAGATCGTACTGTAAGCGCCCAGAGTGCCGATCTCCAGGATGCGCTTTGCCTGCGTCATCTGGACAAATAAAGCCAGTAATTGCCCCTGATTTGCCGCGACGTCATGCTCCGGCAGTCCGGCTCGTTTGTTATTTTCCAGCACGCTTTGCAGCACGGTATCCTGGGGAATAAGAGAAGAAATCATATAGTTATCTACTGCAGACCACGTTTGTTGCATAGACTGACCCCTTAGTTTTTCTCAGACCACCCGCCGCCCAGCGCCTTATACAAATCAATCTGCGCCAGCAGCAGGTTATTTTTCACCTGTACCACATTCGTTTGCACCGAGAACAGCGTTCGCTGGGCGTCCAGTACGTCCAGATAGGAGGAGTAGCCGTTGCGATAACGGTTTTGCGCGATGCGCAGCGTCTCCTGGGCCACATCCTGCTGCGCCATTAACTCCGTCAACTGCTCCTGATAGCGCGTGATGGCATCCAGACTGTCGTTCACTTCACGGAACGCATTGCGCACGGTCTTTTCATAGCCGTACAGCGCCTGATTACGCTGGGACTGAGAGATATCCACCTGCGCGTTCAGCGCCTGGCGGTTCAGCAGCGGTGCCAGAATGCTGCCGCCGAGACTCCAGAGCTGCAGCGGGTTGTCGAGCAAACCGGGCAGCGTGCGATCCTGTATCGATCCTGTGGCGGTGAGGTTGATCGACGGCAGCAGGCTGGCGCGTGAGGCGGCGAGCGTGGCATCGGCGGCGATCAACTGGCGTTCCGCCTGCACAATGTCAGGGCGGCGATTGAGTAGCGTCGACGGCAGCTGCGACGGCAATGGCAACGGCGTGAGCGTGCTGAAACTGTCGCTGCGCGCCACTGCACCGGGATTCGCACCCAGAAGCTGGCTGAGCGCGTTTTCCTGCATGGCGATCTGATGCTGGAGCAGCGGCATCTGCGCGCGCGTCGAACGCAGCTCGGAATCCGACTGCATAAGCTCCAGGCGCGAGCTGTAGCCTGTTTCGAACTGGCGTTTGGCCAGCGCCAGCGCATCTTCCCGTGATTTCACGGTGGACTGAGTGACGCGCAACTGCTCATCAAGAGAAAGCAGGGTGACATAGCCCGAGGCCACCGACGAGGCGACCGTCAGATCCGCCGCGGCAGCCGCCGCTTTTTGCGCTTCCAGCGTCGCTTCGGCGGCATTCGCGGTGCTGCGATTGACGCCCCAGATATCCACATCGTAGCTAGCAGTGAGACTTCCCTTATACAAAGTGCTGTAGACAGGCAGGCCGGTCGCAGCCGACTGGGCACGGGCGCGGGTGCCGCTCACACCCGCATCCAGGGAGGGGAACAGGCTGCTGTCGGCGGCATAGACCTGCGCCTGATACTCGTTGATCCGCTCGCGGGCGATCAGCACGTCGCTGTTATTTTGCAGCGCCTGATCCACGTAGCGATTGAGATGATTATCGTGAAAATTGCGCCACCACAGCTGCTCCGCTGGGCTGGTAGGGCCACGGCTTTCGCGCCACTCGGCGGGGATGTGCAGCGTGCTTTTGGCCGGCGCGACATCCACCGACTGACAGCCTGCCAGCCACAGCGCACCCAGCATGCAGACGACGGGACGAAGCGTCATTGTTTCGCCTCCCGCGTGTCGATGTTAACCTGAACGGACATGCCGGGGCGCAGCAGGGCGGACTCTTCGGGCTTGCCGAGCACTTCGATGCGCACCGGGATACGCTGGGCAATTTTCACAAAGTTACCCGTGGCGTTATCCGGCGTGATGGCGCTGAACTCGACGCCGGTCGCTGGAGAGATACTTTGCACGCGGCCCTGATAGCGTTTGCCGTTCAGGGCGTCGACGGTAAAGGTGACGGGCTGTCCGACGCGCAGATCCGCCAGCTGCGTCTCTTTAATATTGGCGATCACCCAGTGCTGCGGCGGCACCAGGGTAGTGAGATGGGTTCCGGCGGTGACGTAGGCGCCGAGTCGCACGGCAATTTGCCCGAGCTGACCGTCGCGCGGGGCGACAATCCGCGTGTTCTGCAAATCAATTTGCGCCAGTTCCAGCGCGGCTTTTGCGCTCTCGACGTCGGCCTCCAGCGAGCCGCGATTGACGATGACCGTCTGCAGGTCCTGACGCGACATCTCAAGCGTCGCGTTGGCCTGCTCAATATCGGCGCTGCCCTGAGCAGCGCTGGCGAGCGCCGCATCGCGTTCGCGAATCGACAGGGAGCCGTCGGCGGTCAGATCTTTAACGCGCTTTAAATCCGCCTGCGTTTTCACACTCTGGGCGCGCGCGTTTTTTAGCGCCGCATCGTTACGAGCAATCACCGCTTCGGCGCTTTTGCGCTGTTGCAGATTATTGTTCAGCGCTGCCATTTTCATTGCCAGCTGCGCCTGCGCCTGATGTACGCGCTGGCGATAGATGCGGTCATCAATTTGCAGCAGCAGATCGCCTTTTTTGACCTGCACGAAATCCTGCACCTTTACCTCGGTGATATAGCCGTTAACCTGCGGGCTGATAAAGGTGGTCTGCCCGCGCACATAGGCGTTATCCGTGAACTGACTGTGGCGGGTAAAGGGCGGCAGTTGCCAGGCGTAGAGGATCACCAGCACCCCGACAATCCCTATCGCCGCTGCGGTAAAAATGGAAACAATGCGCAAATTATTGCGGGTAGTGGCCTGCTCTTTGGCGGCATCCTGCTGACTCATAATCTCTCCGGAGGTAATGCGCTGTTCATTCTCGGTTTTCTTCCATTATTTGGTGCCCGTGGCGTGTTTTAAGGCCAGACGGGCGGTGATTCTCAGGCGCAGCAGGCGCCACAAAATCCACACCAGCGTGGCGGTGGCAATGCCTGCGGTCAGCAGATAAGTGTCGTTATAGGCCAGAATATTGGCTTCAAGCGTCGTGACAGTTTGCAGCTGCGTGACGGCCTGGGTGTTAAGCAGGGCGCTGTCGCCAATCAGGTTCTGATACATCTGGGTGTAAATCTGTAGCCGCTCGTTGACCAGCGGATTGAGCGTGGTGAGTTGATCGGCCAGTAGGTTCGAATGGTATTTCTCGCGCCAGGTCTGAAAGGTGCCGAGGATGGCGGAACCCAGCAGGCCGCCGACGTTCTGGCTCATGCCAAACAGCACCGAGAAGCTGACCAGATTGCGCGGATCGGCAATCACACCGCCAATACCCGCCAGCATCGCCGGGGCGAGGAAAAATGCGCTGCCAAAGCCGAGCAAAAACTGGCTCAGCATCAGCTGGTCCGGACGTGTCAGGTTGTTCGACTGGCTGTCCAGCAGCGACGCGACAATCATCAGCACCAGCGAGGTGACTATCGGCCAGGCCAGTCTGGTGGGTTTGATGGTCAGGCAGCTGGCGACTATGCCGCAGACAATCCCGGCGAGGATCGACCAGGCCAGATGCGTCATCTGTTCATTCTGCAGGCCGACGTACTGTAGCCAGCCGATCACCCCGGTGTTTTGCTCCGCCAGCACGATGCGGATGAGCAGCATAATCAACCCCAGGCGCAGAATACTGCCGCTGGAGAGCCAGCGGGTATTGAGCAGGGGGTTGCTGCGGTTATGCTCGAAAACGATGGCCGAGAGGATCAGCACCAGCGACAGAGCCAGCGACCAGCCAATCCACGGCGCTTCAAACCACCAGTCGAGCCTCCCGAGCGAGAGCACCGCGCACAGCAGTGCCATGCCGGGTGCCAGCAGGAAGAAGGTGATGAAATCTTTCTTTTCGAACACTTTACGGCGGTCGCCCGGCGGGAGTTTCAGCGCAATCACGCAGCCGAGCGAAATCAGCGCCAGACCGAGTTCAAAGAAGTACAGCCCGCGCCATTCGTCGAGCTGGAGTAACTCCGTCGAGAAGAGTCGTGCAATGGGGATCGCCAGCGACGACCCGGTGATGCCGATGGTCAGCGCTTTCAGGCGATGTTTCGCCGGCCAGGCCTGAATCTGATAGTAAATCCCCAGTGAACTCAAGGCGGCGGCCACCATGCCGTGGGCGGCGCGCACCATCAGTGCCGAGCTAAGATCGTTAACGAACAGGTGGAAAAATGTCACCAGCACATACAGCACCAGAAACCCTTCCGTAAACGCGCGCAGACCGTACTGCTGGCGAAACTTCACCAGCAGCAGGTTAATCGAGACGTTGGTCATCACGTAAACGGCAGGGAGCCAGGCGATCTCCGTCGACCAGACGGCGAATGTCCCCTGCAGATTTTGCAGGTTGGCGGCAACCATCGCGTTGCCAAGCGCTCCCGTCAGGCAAACCAGTAAACCGACTACGCCGTAGGCCACTCTTTTCGGAGTGCTGTGCAGCGGTGTGGAAGGGGACCCCAGCAGGGCGGGTTTTTCATGTGGCTGCCACTCGCGAGGAGCATAAGGATCGCGTTGAGGCAGGCGCATAACGTCGGTTACCTTTGGAATAGTTGAATAGTTAGTGGGCTAAGGATTCTACCTGTGGCAGAAATCATAATTCAAGTGAATATGAAATAGTTCATTAAATCAAATATGATTGCCCTCAACTGCGGTATCGTGCGGGCGGCTTTCGGAGAGATCCTCTGTTTCACAACCTCATACGCGCTACCCTGAAAGTAACCTGATGTAAGGAGGTAACGATGACGCTGACACTTTTTCCCTGTCTGCCCGAGACCACGCTGGCGGCGGTCAACACGGTGGGCAACTGGCTGGCGCAGGACGATAACCCGCGCGACCAGCCCTTTGACGCAGTGATCCTTGCCGGGAATGCGGTGATCCCGACCATTGACGCCGCCTGTCGGGTCGCGTCTGAACAGGCGATCCCATTGCTAATTAGCGGCGGTATCGGCCACTCGACGACGTTTCTGTATGCGGCGACGGCGCGCCACCCGCGCTATAACACGGTGCCGACCACCGGACGCGCCGAGGCGGCGATTCTGGCGGATATCGCGCGTCAGTTCTGGCACATTCCTGACGACCGTATTCTGATTGACGACCAGTCCACCAACTGCGGTGAAAATGCGCGCTTTAGCTGGAACCTGCTGAAGCAGCACGCGCCCATCCCGCAACGCACTCTCGTGGTACAGGACCCGACCATGCAGCGGCGCACGATGGCGACCTTTGCCAGAGTGTGCCGTGACGAGCGCGAGTCGCCGCACTTTATCAGCCATCCGGGGATCACTCCGCATCTGCAAAACAGCGAAAACGGCCTGGTGTTTAGTGGCGGCGGTGAGGGGCTTTGGCCGGTTGAGCGTTATCTGTCGCTGGTGCTGGGTGAACTGCCGCGCCTGCGGGACGACGCGAACGGCTACGGCCCGGCGGGGCGGGACTTTATCGCTCACGTCGAGATCCCGCCTGATGTGGAAGCCGCGTGGCAGATTTTGCGCCACGACACCACTCTCACCGACGCGCTGGTCAGTCGCTCTCTGCTGTAAGTGATGCCCGTTTGCGCACCCTCTGTCGCAAACGGGCATTTTATGTTGCCGGTCTGTAATGTCATTGTTTTGCTGACCCGTTTCTTTTTTGAGATATCTCACAAAAACAGCGCGATACGATAGGCAACCTGACGCCTGATTGTAATTTTTAACATTAATTTTACTTGTTAAAAACAGTGCAATTACAGGAGCAGGTCATGACAGTACCCGTACAACATCCTATGTATATCGATGGACAGTTTGTTGCCTGGCAAGGTGAAACCTGGATTGATGTAACCAATCCCGCCACCGAAGAGGTCATTTCCCGTATTCCCGATGGGCGCGCCGAAGACGCCCGCAAAGCGATTGAGGCTGCCGAACGCGCGCAGGCCGGCTGGGAAGCGCTCCCGGCGATTGAACGCGCCAACTGGCTGCGCAAAATTTCCGCCGGTATTCGCGAGCGCGCCAGTGAGATCAGCGCCCTGATCGTGGCCGAAGGTGGCAAAATTCAGCAGCTGGCCGACGTGGAGGTCAGTTTCACCGCCGATTACATCGACTATATGGCCGAATGGGCGCGCCGCTACGAAGGGGAAATTCTTCAGAGCGACCGTCCGGGCGAGAACATTTTGGTGTTTAAACGTGCGCTGGGCGTAACGACCGGCATTCTGCCGTGGAATTTCCCGTTCTTCCTGATTGCACGCAAGCTGGCACCTGCGCTGCTGACGGGCAACACCATCGTCATCAAACCGAGCGAATTCACGCCGAATAATGCGATTGCGTTTGCCAAAATCGTCGATGACATCGGACTGCCAAAAGGGGTCTTTAACCTGGTGCTTGGGCGCGGCGAAACCGTCGGGCAGGAGCTGGCGGGCAACCCGAAAGTGGCGATGGTGAGCATGACCGGAAGCGTCACCGCCGGGGAGAAAATCATGACCGCTGCGGCGAAAAACATCACCAAAGTGTGCCTGGAGCTGGGCGGCAAAGCGCCTGCTATCGTGATGGATGACGCGGATCTTGAGCTGGCGGTGAAAGCGATTGTCGATTCGCGCGTCATTAACACCGGGCAGGTCTGTAATTGCGCCGAGCGCGTGTATGTGCAAAAAGGCATTTACGACCGCTTCGTGAACCGTCTGGGTGAAGCGATGAAAGCGGTGCAGTTTGGCAATCCCGCTGAGCGGAATGATATTGCGATGGGCCCGCTGATTAACGCCGCTGCCCTTGAGCGCGTGGAACAAAAAGTGGCGCGCGCGGTGCAGGAAGGGGCCAGAGTGGCGCTGGGTGGCAAAGCGGTGGAAGGTAAAGGCTATTTCTATCCGCCGACGCTGCTGCTGGATGTGCGCCAGGAGATGACCATCATGCATGAAGAGACCTTCGGGCCGGTACTGCCGGTGGTGGCGTTTGATTCTCTGGATGAGGCGCTGGCGATGGCTAACGACAGTGAGTATGGCCTGACCTCGTCCATTTACACGCAAAATCTGACTGTGGCGATGCAAGCGATCAAAGGGCTGAAGTTCGGCGAGACCTACATCAACCGCGAGAACTTTGAAGCGATGCAGGGCTTCCATGCGGGCTGGCGGAAATCGGGTATCGGCGGGGCAGACGGGAAACACGGTCTGCACGAATATCTGCAAACCCAGGTGGTGTATCTACAGTCGTAATTTTGCGATACGCGGGCAGCCTGGCTGCCCGCTGAAAATCAGAGTGCGGCGAACTTATCCAGAGTGCGCACCAGCTGGGTGACGAAGCCGTATTCGTTGTCATACCAGGCGACGGTTTTCACCAGCTGCAGGTCGCCCGCCTCGGACACCTCTGTCTGAGTGGCATCAAAGATCGAGCCAAAGTGGGAGCCGATCACATCGGAAGAGACAATCTCCTCGTCCGTATACCCAAAAGAGTCGTTGCCTTCGGTCGCTTTTTTCAGTGCGGCGTGAATCTCATCGACCGTCACTTTTTTCTCCAGAATCGACACCAGTTCTGTCACCGATCCGGTTTTCACCGGTACGCGCTGGGCGTGACCTTTGAGCTTGCCGCTGAGCGCCGGGATCACCAGCCCAATCGCTTTTGCCGCCCCGGTGGTGTGCGGAATAATGTTCTCCGCCGCCGCGCGTGAGGCGCGCAGATCTTTCCCGCGCGGCCCGTCCACCAGTGCCTGGGTGCCGGTATAGGCGTGGATGGTGGTCATGGTCCCGACTTTAATCCCAAAGGCGTCGTGCAGTGCTTTCGCCATCGGCGCCAGGCAGTTGGTGGTGCAGGAGGCCACCGAGATAATGGTGTCGCTGGCGTCAATCGTGTCGTCGTTGACGTTAAAGACAATGGTTTTCATCTCGCCTGCGGGCGCGGAGATCAGCACTTTTTTCGCCCCGGCGTCCAGGTGGGCTTTGGACTTTTCTTCCGAGGTATAAAAACCGGTACATTCAACCACCAGATCCACGCCCGCCGTGGTCCATGGAATGTGTTTGGCCTCTTTTTCGGCGTACACGGAGATGGATTTGCCATCAACAATCAGGGAATCTTCGGTGAAATCGACGCTCCAGGGGAAGGGACCGTAATTCGAGTCATGCTTTAGCAGATACGCCAGCACCTTGGGGGAGGTGAGGTCGTTAATGGCGACGACGGTGTTGCTGTCCTGAGTTTCAAGCAGACGGCGCAGGACGAGGCGTCCGATGCGACCAAAACCATTAATGCCAATTTTACTCATGGTTGACTCCTGTATGAACTGAACGATGCGACAGTTTGAAAACTCCTCCAGGCTTAGACCATGTCGGCGGGTGAGGCAATTGAAGATGATTCATGAGCAGGCGAAGTTTTTGAAAACCCATAAAGAAAAGTTAATGAATTTTTAAGGAAAGCCCGTTATGTTGACCCTTTGTTCGACCTTTTCCAGGAAATCATATGCGTAATAAATATACTGGCCTGCAAATTGGCATTCACTGGCTGGTGTTTCTTCTGGTTATCGTGGCTTATGCGGCGATGGAGCTGCGAGGATTCTTCCCCCGCAGCGCGCGTCCGGTCATTAATATGATTCATGTTTCCTGCGGGATTTCGATCCTGGTATTGATGGTGGCGCGTCTGCTGGTACGCCTGAAATTCCCGGCACCGCCGATTCAGCCTAAGCCAAAACCGATGATCACCGGCATGTCACATCTGGGGCATCTGGTGGTGTATCTGCTGTTTATTGCTTTGCCATTGATTGGCCTGGTGATGATGTATAACCGCGGCAACCCGTGGCTGGCCTTCGGCCTGGTGATGCCCCATGCGCCAGAAGCAAATTTCGATCTGGTGGACAGCCTGAAGGCGTGGCACGTGACGCTTGCGAACATCGGCTATTTCGTCATCGGCATTCACGCTTTTGCGGCGCTGCTGCATCACTATTACTGGAAAGACAACACGCTTCTGCGCATGATGCCGAAAAAGCGTTCCTGATAACCTTTCCTGCCTGTCCCAAACCCGCTCTCGTCAGCGGGTTTTTTGTGTTTATTTCCGACATCAATCCATAAAAAGAGCCATTCCAGTTAAGCGAATAAACATTCGTTCTTAAGGTGAGCTTTAACCCGATGATTTGCTTTAAGTCTGTTGTATTTCAGTCATGAATATATCCATGACAAACGCAGGGTGAACGATTATAAATGCACTATCCACCACGGACAGGGTGTATCCAAATCTGCAGTGCTGTGTGTTTACGGGACCTGACCGATGTCGGCAGGTTCCCGGATTTTCCTCAAGGCTGCGTGAATACACTTCCTAAACGTCTCCCTCCACAACCCTTTGCTCACTCGTCGCCAATCATTGCTATCCGCGTCATAAAATTCCGTTTAGGTCTGCGTTGTTAGACAAGGCCCGTTGATCATTTGCTTGAGAGTATGAATGAAGTTACTATACCCCCCTACAGTATCCATGAGGAGGGCGTATGCCTCATTCACCCGAAGACAAAAAACGCGTTCTGACTCGCGTGCGGCGCATTCGGGGGCAGGTTGATGCCCTTGAACGTGCGCTGGAGTCCGGCGAACCCTGCCTTGCCATCCTGCAGCAAATCGCGGCGGTTCGCGGTGCGGCGAACGGTTTGATGGGCGAGATGGTCGAAATTCACCTTAAAGATGAGCTGGTGACGGGCGAAACCACCGCCGACCAGCGTGCGGTTCGCATGGCGGAAGTCGGTCATTTGCTACGCTCTTATCTAAAATAAAACACTGGCATCACATAAAGGAAAGCAATATGAAATCACGTGCAGCTGTCGCATTTGGCCCCGGCCAGCCGTTGAAAATCGTCGAAATTGACGTTGCGCCGCCGAAGAAGGGCGAAGTGCTGATCAAAATCACCCATACGGGCGTGTGCCACACCGATGCCTTTACCCTGTCGGGTGACGATCCGGAAGGCGTCTTCCCGGCGGTATTAGGCCATGAAGGCGGTGGCGTGGTAGTGGAAGTCGGTGAAGGCGTCACCAGCCTGAAGCCGGGCGATCACGTTATTCCTCTGTACACCGCCGAATGTGGCGAGTGTAAGTTCTGTAAATCCGGTAAAACCAACCTCTGTCAGGCCGTTCGCGCCACGCAGGGCAAAGGCCTGATGCCTGATGGTACCACGCGTTTCTCTTACAATGGTGAGCCGATTTATCACTACATGGGCACCAGTACCTTCAGCGAATACACCGTTTGCGCGGAGATTTCCCTGGCGAAAGTGAATCCACAGGCGCCGCTGGATAAAGTCTGCCTGCTGGGTTGCGGCGTGACCACCGGTATCGGCGCGGTACACAACACGGCGAAAGTGAAAGAGGGCGACACCGTGGCGGTGTTTGGTCTCGGCGGGATCGGTCTGGCGGTGATTCAGGGCGCGGTGCAGGCGAAAGCCGGGCGCATCCTCGCAGTCGATACCAACCCGGAGAAATTCAAACTGGCCGGTGAAATGGGCGCAACAGATTTCATCAACCCGAAAGACTACGACAAACCGGTTCAGGATGTGATTGTTGAACTGACCGGCGGCGGCGTGGATTTCAGCTTTGAATGTATCGGCAACGTCAATGTCATGCGCTCTGCGCTGGAATGCTGCCACAAAGGCTGGGGTGAGAGCATCATCATCGGCGTGGCAGGGGCGGGTCAGGAGATCAAAACCCGTCCATTCCAGCTGGTGACCGGACGCGTCTGGCGCGGCTCCGCATTTGGCGGCGTAAAAGGGCGCACCCAGTTGCCGGGGATGGTCGAGGATGCAATGGCCGGGAAAATCAATCTCGACCCGTTCATTACCCACCGTCTGCCGCTTGAGCAGATCAACGAAGCCTTCGATCTGATGCATGAAGGAAAATCGATCCGCACCGTCATACATTTCGGCAGCAACTAATTATTCTGCCAGCGGTTTTTTGCCGCTGGCCCTTCCTGCATATTCTTCTCTAAAGTGTGACCTGTCTGGCGCTTTTAGCCGTAAGCAAATTTCCTTCCGTGCCGATGACTATTTTACAGGCGTGTTTTTCACGCATTTACCTATAAAGAGAGTCGACGGTCATGGACAACACAAAAACGATGCGCAGCCCGCAAACGCTGAGCTTCCTGCATCATATCCGGCTGGTTCCGCTGTTTTCCTCAATTCTCGGTGGCATCATTTTGTTATTCGCATTGAGTTCGGCTCTGTCGGGGTATTTCCTGCTGCAGGCTGACACGGATCTGCAGGATGTCACGTCAGAAATCCAGGTACGTACGGGGCTGTCGAATAGCTCGAACCATTTACGCACGGCGCGCATCAATATGATCCATGCCGGTGCGGCCAGCCGTATCGCTGAGATGGACGCGATGAAGCAAAACATCGCTGAAGCCGAAACGCGTATTAAGCAGTCACAGGAGAGCTTCGCCGCCTATATGAATCGTGCCGTGCGCACGCCTGCGGACGAAGCGCTGGATGGTGAGCTGAAAACCCGATTTGATGCCTATATCACCGGCCTGCAGCCGATGCTGAAATACGCCAAAAACGGCATGTTTGAAGCCATCATTAATCACGAAAATGAGTCTGCGCGCCCGCTGGACGATGGCTACAACGAAATCCTGCTGAAGGCGATTAAGATCCGTACCGATCGCGCGAATGCCCTCACAACCGACGCTCACAAGCGCACTCAGCTTGGCCTGATGTTTATGGTCGGCGCCTTTGCGCTGGCGCTGGTGCTGACCGCGATGACCTTCGTGGTGCTGCGCCGCACGGTGATTCATCCGCTGCAACGCGCTGCCCGCCGCATCGAACAGATTGCGAAGGGGGATTTGACCATGGCGGACGACCTGACCGGTCGCAGCGAGATCGGGCGTTTAACCCGCGATCTGCAAACCATGCAGCACTCGCTGGTGAATACCGTCGGAACGGTTCGCCAGGGCGCGGAGCAGATTTACCGTGGCACCAGCGAGATTTCTGCTGGTAACACCGATCTCTCTTCCCGCACCGAACAGCAGGCGGCGGCCATCGAACAGACCGCTGCCAGCATGGAAGAGCTGACGGCGACGGTGAAACAGAACGCCGATAATGCCCATCATGCGAGCAAACTGGCGGAAGACGCTTCCGGGAAAGCCAGCCGTGGCGGCCAGATGGTCTCTGGCGTGGTGAAAACCATGAGCAATATCTCTACCAGCTCGAAGAAAATCTCGGAAATCACGGCGGTGATCAACAGCATCGCTTTCCAGACCAACATTCTGGCCCTTAACGCCGCCGTGGAAGCGGCCCGTGCGGGCGAGCAGGGGCGCGGATTTGCCGTGGTAGCCAGCGAAGTGCGTACGCTGGCAAGCCGCAGCGCCAACGCGGCAAAAGAGATTGAAGGCCTGATTAATGAATCTGTCACCCTGATCGACCAGGGTTCCGGCGAAGTGGTTGCCGCGGGGAATACCATGAATGAAATCGTTGAAGCCGTGAAACGCGTCACCGATATCATGCTGGAGATCGCCGCAGCCTCCGACGAGCAGAGCCGGGGTATCGTGCAGGTGAGCCAGGCGATCTCTGAGATGGATAAAGTGACCCAGCAGAACGCCTCGCTGGTGGAGGAAGCCTCTGCGGCGGCGGCATCGCTGGAAGAACAGGGTGCTCGTCTGACCGAAGCCGTGGGCGCGTTCCGTCTTAACGGCACAACCGCCAGTCGCGGGAATAAAGCCGCACCAGCCAAGCAGCCTGCGCCATTGCGTCAGGCGGTGGTTGACGGTGGGGATAACTGGGAAACATTCTGAGTGGGTGACATATCGATGGGCAGCTATGTCTAACTCCATCGATATCATCATACGTCCGTAAACGTGAAACGTCGCCGGGCGATAAAAAAAGGGGCCAATCGGCCCCTTTTTCATTACTGCTTTTACGCTTTATCGGGCAGGGCGTACGCAATAATGTAATCACCACGGTCCGGTGACTGACGCGCGCCACCTGCGTTAATGATGATGTACTGTTTGCCGGTTTTCGGCGACACGTAGGTCATCGGGCCTGACTGGCTGCCCACTGGCAGACGGTCTTTCCAGATCTCTTTCCCGGTTGCGGTATCAAACGCGCGCAGGTAGAAATCCTGAGTGCCCGCGAAGAACAGCAGACCAGACTGGGTGGAAAGCGATGCGCCCAGCGTCGGCATTCCGATTGGGATCGGCATGTGCATGCGAATACCTAGCGGACCGGTATCTTCAACGGTACCAACCGGAACCTGCCACACCAGCTTGCCGCTTTTCAGATCCACGGCGGACATGGTGCCGAACGGTGGTTTCTGGCACGGAATGCCCAGCGGAGAGAGGAAACGCTCGCGCATTGCGCCAAACGGCGTACCGTCCATCGGCACAATACCCATCTCGATCCCGCTGGCGTTTTTGGCAACGTTCGCGCGCGGCACCATATAGTTCGCGAGACCCAGACGCATATCGTTGACGAACATCAGGCCGTTATTCGGATCAACGGAGACGCTGCCCCAGTTCATCCCGCCGAGAGAGCCTGGGAACTGCAGGGAGCGGTCAAGACCTGGTGGGGTAAAGACGCCCTGGTGACGCATCTCTTTAAACTGAATGCGGCACAGTAGCAGATCGACAGGCGTTGCGCCCCACATGTCGGATTCGGTCAGCGTCTGGTTGCCAATCATCGGCATGCCAACGGAATACGGCTGCGTTGGGGAGTAACGTTCGCCTTCAATATTACCTGCCGGAACCGGACGCTCTTCCACTTTGGCTACCGGCTTGCCGGTTTCGCGGTTGAGCATAAAGATCATGCCCTGTTTGCTGGTCTGCACCAGCACCGGCGTGGTGCCGCCTTTACCGTCAGGGAGATCGTACAGCAGCGGCTGCGACGGCAGGTCGAAGTCCCACAGGTCGTGGTGTGTGGTCTGGAAATGCCAGCGCACCTGACCGGTAGTCGCGTCTACCGCCACAATTGACGAACTGTATTTATCGTCCAGCGCGGTACGTTCGCCAGCATAGAAATCGGGCGTTGCGTTGCCGGTTGGCAGATAGATCAGGTTCAGTTTTGCGTCGTAAGACATGGCAGACCAGACGTTCGGCGTACCGCGCGTATAGGTCTGGCCTTCTGGCGGCAGACCGGTCAGCTCCGGATTGCCGGGGTCCCAGGCCCACGCCAGTTTGCCTGTGTGCACGTCATAGGCACGAACCACACCCGGCGGTTCGCCAGTCGAGAAGTTATCCGCCACGCGGCCACCGACAACCACCACATTACCGGCCACCAGCGGGGTGGAGGTTTGCTGATAGTAGCCCGGTTTGATTTCACCCATGCCAACGCTGAGGTCAACAATACCGTGATCGCCAAAGTCTTCGCAGACTTTGCCCGTATCGGCGTTGATAGCAATC
Organism: Lelliottia sp. WB101; assembly: GCF_003051885.1. Classification (NCBI taxonomy): domain Bacteria; kingdom Pseudomonadati; phylum Pseudomonadota; class Gammaproteobacteria; order Enterobacterales; family Enterobacteriaceae; genus Lelliottia; species Lelliottia sp. WB101. The sequence goes on along the minus strand of NZ_CP028520.1, from coordinate 3,319,070 downwards.
AGGCGCGCATCGGTGGTTGGCAGGAACAGACGACGGGCACAGGCGGCCGGTTGCGTGTCTGTTTGTGACGTTGTCACGACGCTGTGATCTTCAAAGAAGCCCAAGCCACGGCAGCGCTGCCAGTTTGGCGCGGTGGCTTTGGAATCGTAGCGCCATTTTTCTTTACCGGAATCCACGTCCAGCGCCAGCACTTTGCTGTATGGCGTGCAGACAAACAGGGTGTCGCCCACCTGCAGTGGCGTGTTCTGATCTTCTGCGCCAGAACCGTTGCTCACCGGGATATCACCCGTGTGCGCGGTCCAGGCCACTTTCAGCTCGCCGATGTTTTGCTTGTTAATCTGATCCAGCGCGGCAAAACGGTCGCCGTGGGTGGTGTTACCCCAGTGTTCCCAGTTTTTCTGCTGCTCGCCAGGGGCGACGGGTTTCACTGGCACCGCTTCGTTAGCCGTGACCAGGGTTTGCGGCTTAAACATCCAGCCGAAGCTCACCAGCATCGCCACGGCGAGCACGGCGGCAAGGGTAAACGCCGGGGTTTTGTTTACGGCCTGGTTGCCGTTTGCTGCGCGCAGGAACGGCCAGACAATGGCACATAAAAAGGCCAGCACGGCGAGGGTAAACAGGCGCGAGAAGAGCGGCCAGAAATCCCAGCCTGCGTCACTGACGGCCCAGAATAACGACGCGATAAACGCGATGGCATACAGAATGATGCCGCTGGTACGATTCATGAGGATTAAAACGGCGGAGATAACCATCACCACGCCAATGATCAGGAAGTACCAGCTTCCGCCTACGGTGGCGAGCTTAAAGCCCAGCCCGCCGACCGCCAGTCCGATGATTGCCATCAGGACGACCAGGAGCCACTGCAGGAGTCTCGGAACCCCGCGTGGCGCGCTGCCAAATGTCATGTCTATCTCCTTAAAGACCTCGTATTCCTCCGGCGGCACGGGCACGGGGCCTGTACCAAATGGGTAACCGAATACGGGTTTAATGATGATTTATACGATGAATACCGTTTATACGGCTTTGAAATCCACCGAATGAAATAGGGTGTGAACCATTTGGTGAATTCGTGGCTATGATAAGTCTGTTAAATTGTTTGTTGCAATTGTTAATAAAAAATTTCGCATTATTTGATTAAAAGCGATAAAAAACCCGTCATCACGACGGGTCAGCTGGAAAGCGAAGGGAGACGGTTAAATCGGCATCGACTTGCGGATGGCGCTCAGCAACGCTTGCGCCCCCGAGGAGAGCGGGGTGTCTACGCGGGTCAGGATACCAATCGGCTCACCGGCGCCCGGCGACGCAACAGGCAGCGCGGTCAGGGTGCCCTGGCGGAGATCTTCTTTTACCGCCCCGGACGGCACGAACCAGACATAGTCATAATCTACCGTCAGCTGGCGCGACAGGGAGGCCGAGAGGGTTTCGATACACCCCGATGGCAGCTTGCAGCCCTGCATTTGCAGCATCACTTCGGCGTTATGGCGCGGAACAGTCCCTTTTGGAGACACCACCACCGGCCATTCCATGACCCGACTCAGGGTGACCGTATCATGCAGCAGCGGGTGATTCGGGCGAACCACCAGTTTCAGCGATTCCAGGAACAGCAGCTCGTAATTCAGACCGCCCATCAACTCTGGATCGGACATTCGCCCAATGCCCAGATCCAGCTCGCCAGACTTTAACCCGGCCAGCAGCATGGTGTTATTCATCGTGGCGACCTGCAGCGTGGTATTTTTTTGCTGCTTATGAAACTGACCAATCGCCGAAGGCAGAATGCCGAGCGCCGCCGTAGGCAACGCGCCAACGCGAACCACATCCGAGATCTGATCGTCCTTACGATTCAGCGCCTGACCGGCAGTATTGAGCGCATCCAGCACTTTGACGGCGTGGGTGAGAAACTGTTCGCCGACTAAGGTGAGCTGTGCACCAAGGCGCCCGCGATCGAACAGGCGTGCGCCGGTGAGTTGTTCCAGTTCGTTCAGGGTCTTTGAGAGGGCTGGCTGGCTAAGATTAAGAGTTTCAGCCGCACGCCCCAGCGTTCCCTGTTGAGCGACGGCCACAAAAGTGTGCAGATGGCGCAAGCGTATGCGCTGACTAAACAAACCATTTTTTTCCATGATGCGATGTTAAGAACAGAGCCGTGCGAGTGACAAGGGAAGATGTTTAATTTTGATAACTTGATAGCAAAATATTATTAACATTTGATCTATTTGAGTTACAAGAATTTTTTCACCCGTGGATGAGGTGATTCTCCTGAGGTTTTTTCTTCGCGCAGAAAGAGAAAAAGCGCAGGGAATAACCACTTGTCTGTCAGGATCACAAATCGCAAATTCTTCCCCCCAACGACAGCGGCCTTCTCTACACTCCAGGTAATATTCACTGGAGGCATGACATCATGGCGAACACCATCACGGCTGATGATATTCGGGAACACTTTTCGCAGGCTATGTCAGCGATGTACCAGCAGGAAGTTCCGCAGTACGGCACGCTGCTGGAACTGGTAGCGGACGTGAATCTGGCGGTACTGGAAAACAATCCGCACTTACATGAACAGCTGGCCAACGCCGATGAGCTGGCGCGTTTAAACGTCGAACGCCACGGGGCGATTCGCGTGGGGAGCGCTCAGGAGCTGTCCACCTTGCGCAGGATGTTTGCCATTATGGGCATGTATCCTGTCAGCTATTACGATCTCTCCCAGGCGGGCGTCCCGGTGCATTCTACGGCGTTTCGTCCCATTGATGACGCCGCGCTGTCGCGCAACCCGTTCCGCGTGTTTACCTCGTTGCTGCGCATGGAGCTTATCGAAAATGTCGCTCTGCGCGAACGTGCGGCTGAGATCCTCGCCCAACGTACTATTTTTACTCCGCGCTGCCTGGAACTGATTGCGCTGCATGAGTCAGAAGGGCAGTTTACTGACACGCAGGCGCGCGAGTTTGTTCAAGAAGCACTGGAGACGTTCCGCTGGCATCGCCACGCCACCGTCGATCAGGAGACCTATCAGGCGCTGCACGATGAGCACCGTCTGATTGCCGATGTGGTCTGTTTCCCGGGATGTCATATCAACCATCTTACGCCGCGCACCCTGGATATCGACCGGGTGCAGGAGCTGATGCCGAAATATGGCATTGAGCCGAAGATTCTGATTGAGGGGCCGCCGCGTCGTGAAGTACCGATTTTACTGCGCCAGACCAGTTTTAAAGCGCTGGAGGAGCCGGTGCTGTTTGCCGGAGAGCATAAAGGCACCCATACGGCGCGCTTTGGCGAAATCGAACAGCGCGGAGTTGCGCTCACGCCAAAAGGTCGTGAACTGTATGACCGTCTGCTGAATCAAGCCGGAACAGGCAAGGATAATTTGACGCATCAGCTGCATCTGCGAGAGGTGTTCCAGACCTTCCCGGACAGCGAAATGTTCCTGCGCCGTCAGGAGCTGGCCTATTTCCGCTACCGTCTGACGCCTGCGGGCGAAGCGCACCGACAGGCGTTCCGCCCGGGCGACGATCCCCAGCCGCTCATTGAGCGTGGCTGGGTAGTGGCGCAGCCGATTATTTATGAGGATTTTCTGCCGGTGAGTGCGGCGGGGATTTTCCAGTCCAATCTGGGGAATGAAACCCAGGCGCGTAGCCGTGGAAATTCGAGTCGTGAAGCGTTTGAAGCCGCACTGGGATGCCCGGTAAACGACGAGTTTGCGCTGTATCAGCAGGCCGAAGACCGCAGTAAACGGCGTTGCGGTTTGCTCTGAAATCGCTACTCTGCTGGGGTGTGATGGAAAAAGAAGGCAAGTATGGAAAATTCCACGACCCCAGTAGTGACCACCCGCCAGGGCGCAGTAAGCGGTTTTATTGATGATGATGTGCACGTCTGGTGCGGTATTCCGTATGCCGCGCCGCCCGTTGGCGCGCTGCGCTGGCGCTCGCCGCAACCACCCGACTCCTGGGAAGGTATCCGCCCGGCCAATACGTTTTCGGCATCCAGCTGGCAAAACATCGACTACTGTCGGGAACTGGGCGGGGGCGACCCAGGGCGATTCTCGGAAGATTGTCTCTATCTCAACGTCTGGGCTCCCGCAAAACGGACCGGGCCACTTCCCGTAATGGTCTGGCTGCATGGCGGCGGATATACCATTGGCGCGGGCGGATTACCGCCTTACCGGGGGAAAGCGCTGGCACACCGCGACGTCATTGTTGTCACCATTAACTACCGTCTGGGCCATCTCGGCTTCTTCGCTCACCCGGCGCTCGCCGGTGAGGAAGCCGATGTGGTGCATAATTTTGCGCTGTGCGATCAAATTGCGGCGCTTCACTGGGTACAGGATAATATTGTTGCGTTTGGCGGTGATGCGGATAACGTGACCTTGTTTGGCGAATCCGCCGGGGCGCGAAGCGTGCTGTCACTACTGGCTTCGCCGCTGGCAAAAGGGTTGTTTCACAAGGCGATCGTGCAGAGCGGTTACACCCTTCCTGATACCCCGCGCGAGCAGGCACTGCAAAAAGGTGAGGCGCTGGCGGCGCATTTTAGCATTGAGAATGCGACCGCTGAACAGCTGCGGGCGATCCCCGCCGATGCGTTCTGGTCACTGACGGCTCCCCTCAATATTGCCCCGACGCCGATTGTCGGCGACTGCGTGCTGCCAGAAGCAATGCTGGATGTGTTTTTCTCGGCCCGCCAGCATCCGGTTCCGGTGATGATTGGTTCCAACAGTGACGAAGCCAGCGTGATGGCGGTGTTTGGCATCGATCTCGCCGGGCAAATTCAGAAGCTGCGTCGTGAACGTCGGTTTGGCCTGGGGCTGATCAAGCTGCTTTATCCCGGTGTGAAGGGGGATGAAGAGCTGGGGCGTCAGGTGTGTCGTGATATGGCTTTTACGACCATGGGATTTGTGGTGATGCAAGCTCAGCAGCGGGTCGGCGAACCCTGCTGGCGCTACTGGTTTGATTACGTTGCGGAAGCGGAACACGAAACCTATCAGAACGGCGCGTGGCACGGCAACGAAGTGCCCTATGTCTTTGACACGCTCGGAAAGGTGGAACCTGCCAGCCAGTATGTGAACGAGCGCGATTTGGCCTTTGCTGCGCAGGTGGCAGATTATTGGGTCAATTTTGCGCGTTTCGCGAGCCGAACCTGTGATGCGCTACATGGCCCGACGCGCTGGCCAGCCTGCCGGAAAGGGCGTGATGTGCTGTTACGCATTGGTTTGAATAAACATGCAGGATTTCGCCTGGAAAACCGCTTTATGCGCGCCAGAATGAGTCTGTTTAAACGGGTAATGAAGCATCACGTGAGCCTGGATTGAGCAGACATGCGCGAAACGCGGCCAGCCCGGCGGCTTTTGCGCGTGATTCCCGTAAAACCAGCCGATAGCTGGCGCCGGTTTTCACGCTGGTATTGAAGGGGCGTGCCAGGCGCCCGGCGCGAATATCTTCTCTCACCAGCGTTTCGTCAGCAATCGCCACGCCCAGCCCCTGCATCGCGGCGGTTATCGCCAAATCCATGGTGTCGAAGTGTTGATTTCGCTGCATTGTCAACGCGAGCTCTTCCTGCCTGGACAACCACAGCGACCAGTCGGTTTTATCCCGCGTGGGGTGAAGGAATGTCAGCGACTCCAGAGAGGCGCTCATTCGTAATGGACTCATCACCGGCGTGAGCGCCTCTTCGAACAGCAGATCGCCCGCGCTGAGATGCGTTCCGAAGACGATAGCCGCATCGTAGGACTCGGTTTTGAAATTCACCGTGTGATCGGTGGTGGTGGTGAGGGCAATTTGCAGCTCAGGCTGATCGCGTTCCACTTCAAGCAGGCGTGGAACCAGCCAGCGCATAGCGCAGGTCGGGACCTTCAGACGCACCACCGTTTGCTGAGCACGCGCCTGTTCCGCGACGGTCAGCAGGTGTTCGAAGGCGGCCTGTAGATCAGGAAGCAGGGCGCTGCCCTGAGATGAAAGCCGCAGCCCCCGCGCATGACGTTCAAAAAGAGAAAAGCCGAACCAGGCCTCCAGTGTGGCAATTTTACGACTAACGGCACCCTGAGTGAGACACAGCTCTTTCGCGGCGTGGGTGAGATTCAGATGACGAGCGGTGACCAGAAAGGCGTCCACAGCATTGTGCGGAAATGAACGGCGCGACATAAACACTCCAGGTATGCGTTTTTATCATGTCGTTCATAACACCTGACCTTAAGGTACCTGTCAATCGGCGAAAAAAAACCCGCCGGATGGCGGGTTTTTGGATTATGCGCAGAATTAGAACTGGTAAACCAGACCCAGGGCTACGATATCATCAGTAGAGATGCCAGAATCTTTATAGAACTGATCATCTTCATCCAGCAGGTTGATTTTATAGTCAACGTAGGTGGACATATTTTTGTTAAAGTAATAGGTCGCGCCAATATCAGCGTATTTAACCAGATCTTTATCGGTGTTGCCGTTATAGCTCAGGTCCTTACCTTTAGACTGCAGGTAGGAAATCGATGGGCGCAGACCGAAATCGAACTGGTACTGAGCAGTAATTTCGAAGTTCTGCGTTTTATTCGCAATACCGCCATCATCGCTGTTACCGTAAATGGTCATATTACGGGTTTCAGAATACATGGTCGCCAGGTAAATATCTTGATCGTCATATTTCAGACCCGCAGTCCATGCTTCGGCTCTATCGCCACCAGCATAACGGCCACCACCAGAGTTAACCTGGTCGGTAGTACGGTCGGAAGAGGCATACGCCGCACCAGCGCTGAAGCCCATACCGAAATCATATGTAGTAGACATACCATAGCCGTCGCCATTTTCATGACGAATATCGCGGCCGTTGTTGGTGCCTTCGTTACCGTTGCCATCACCTTCGTTGTTACCCTGATACTGCAGAGCAAAGTTCAGGCCATCAACTGCACCGAAGAAGTTACTGTTACGGTAAGTTGCAACGCCGTTTGCGCGGCTGGTCATGTAGACATCAGACTGTGCCCAGGTATCGCCACCGAACTCTGGCAGCATGTCGGTCCAGCCTTCTACGTCGTACAGTACGCCGTAGTTACGACCGTAGTCGAATGAACCGTAGTCACCGAATTTCAGACCTGCGAAGCCCAGACGGGTCCAGGACTGGTTAGACGAACCTTCAGTGTTGTTCGCCTGAACGTTGTATTCCCACTGGCCAAAACCGGTCAACTGGTCGTTGATCTGCGTTTCGCCTTTGAAGCCAATACGCACGTAGCTCTGATCGCCATCCACACCAGAATCATCAGAGAAATAGTGCAGGCCATCAACTTTACCGTACAGATCCAGTTTGTTACCGTCTTTGTTATAAATCTCAGCTGCGTGAGCAGCACCGGCTGCCAGAAGCGCCGGGATAACAAGTGCCAATACTTTTCTATTCATTTTTTCATTCCTTAGAAAGGTTTTTATTATGATTTGAAATGAACTTTTGCCCATTACAAGAATCACCCGAATCCTAATATTGTTTTTAATAGTGCGGCAAACAGTATGCGCTTATAAAATGTTAAGAATTAATTCCGCCGTAACGGAATGAAACCTCAATTATATTGAGTTATGAGTTGCTATTATTTATTGATGTGAATTATTAATTGTTAATTAACAGTGCTGCAAATTTCGTCTTGTTTATTAAGTTTCCGCCTGTGTGATTTAATAATTGTGACCGCTGCATGAGTTTTTAATGGAAAAATAAAAACTCTGTTTTTGCCAGAGTTGCGCCCGGCGAAATACGTCAGCCATGCGTTTTCATCATGGCTACTATGACAACAATTCGGTTGTCGCCACAGCTGCCTTCGCGTTGAATAGTTATGCAATATCCACGAGAAAGGATTGATGATGACTCTGCGTACTCCCGTGCACACCCGCTCGAAACTGCCTGACGTTGGCACGACTATCTTTACGGTGATTGGGCAGCTTTCTGCTCAACATAACGCCATCAATCTTTCTCAGGGGGCACCTAACTTCTCCTGCGATCCTAAGCTCATTGCAGGCGTAACCCGCGCCATGGAGGCGGGGCATAACCAATATGCGGCGATGACCGGCCTGCAGCCGCTGAAAGAACGCATCGTCGATAAAATTGCCACACTCTATGGCACCCGTTATGACGCCAGCAGCGAAGTGCTGATTACCGCCAGTGCCAGCGAAGGGCTGTACTCGGCCATCAGCGGCCTGGTGCATCCTGGCGACGAGGTGATCTATTTTGAGCCGTCGTTCGACAGCTACGCGCCGATTGTGCGCTTACAAGGCGCCACGCCGGTGGCGATTAAGCTGACGGTGCCCGATTTTGCCGTCGACTGGGATGAAGTCCGCGCCGCGGTGACGTCGCGCACACGCATGATCATCATCAATACCCCGCACAACCCGAGCGGTCAGGTCTTCTCGGCGAACGACCTCGAACAGCTGGCAGCGATTACCCGCCAGACGGATATCATTATTTTGTCTGATGAAGTGTACGAACACGTCGTGTTTGACGGCCAGCCGCATCACGGCATGGCAACGCACCCGCAGCTGGCGGAGCGTAGCGTGATCATTTCATCATTTGGAAAAACCTATCATGTCACCGGCTGGCGAGTAGGGTATTGTGTGGCTCCCGCTGAACTGATGGACGAAATCTGCAAAGTGCATCAATTCCTGATGTTTTCTGCCGATACCCCTATGCAGTACGCCTTTGCAGAGCATATGGCCGATCCTCAGACCTGGCTGTCGCTGTCGGCGTTCTATCAACGCAAACGCGATTTACTGCAAAATCTACTGGCGGAGTCGCCGTTCCGTTTGCTGCCGAGCGCAGGTTCGTTCTTCCTACTGGCCGATTACAGCCACTTCAGCGACGAAAGCGACAGTGAGATGGTCAAACGGCTGATCGTTGAATCCGGTGTCGCGACCATTCCGCTGTCGGCGTTCTACACAGACGGTACAGATAACAAATTGATCCGCCTCTCTTTTGCGAAAGACGAGGCGACATTACGGGCAGGTGCGCAGGCCCTGTGTCGGGTTAAACCACGCTAAGGAGTGTTGAGATGAAATTTAACGCGTTAGTTGTCGGCATGGGATTGCTGTGTTCTTTTTCTTCCTTCGCTGCAACCGAGCTGCGCTATGGCCTGGAAGCGGAATATCCGCCGTTTGAAAGCCGTAATGCGTCGGGTGAACTGGAAGGTTTTGATATCGATCTGGGCAAAGCGATTTGCAAAGCCGCTGAGCTAAAGTGCAGCTGGGTCGAGACCTCATTTGATGCGTTGATCCCAGGGTTAATGGCGAAGAAATTCGATGCCATCAACTCGGCCATGAACATTACGGATCAGCGTCGTCAGAGCATTGATTTCACCCAGCCGATCTACCGTATTCCTTCCCAGCTGGTCGGGAAAGAAGGGAGTGGCGTCGACGCGACGCCGGAAGGTTTGAAAGGTAAAACCATCGGTGTGTTGCAGGGTTCCATTCAGGAAACCTATGCCAAAGAGCACTGGGAGAAGCACGGTGTCACCGTGGTGTCTTATAAAGATCAGAATATGGCCTGGGGTGATTTGCTGAATGGCCGTATTGATGCTTCGCTGGTGATGTCCGCGGCCGGGCAAGCAGGTTTCCTGAGTAAGCCGCAGGGGAAAGGGTTTGGCTTTATTGGCAAACCGGTGTCGGATGACACTATCCTCGGCAGCGGGATCGGTTTCGGGCTGCGCAAAGGTGACGAGGCCACCAAAAAACAGCTCGATGCGGCTATCGAAAAAGTCCGCGCTGACGGCACCATCGACCAGCTTGCGAAGAAATACTTCCCGGGTATCGATGTCAGCGTAAAATAATAATATTGCGCCTCTTCGCCTCTGATGCAGATGTCCATCAGAGGCTTTTTATTTTCGATTTATACATAACTTTACCGTCAATTCAGTCCTTTCCCCTCGACAGAAAATATTTCTCGCTTTGCTCAGAATATCGCCGCTCAACAATTGGATTTCAAACCGTTTTTGTTTAGGCTGTGCGTTCTTTCTTGCCGTCGTTTCGCTGCCCGCGAAACTCATTCACACGACCATAAGGACGTTTTCTCAGGCATGAATCGCAGACGTTTTTTACAAGGCTCGCTGGCAATGGCTGCGCTGAGCGGTACCGCTGGACTCTCATCGCTGTTTTCCCGTGCGGCATTTGCCGCGGAATCGGATATTGCCGACGGTCAGAGTCGTCGTTTTGACTTCTCTGTACTGCAATCCATGGCGCACGATCTGGCGCAAACTGCGTGGGGCGGTGCGCCGCGTCCGCTGCCCAATACGCTGGCGACCATGACGCCGCAGGCGTACAACGCCATCAAATACGACGAGAAACAGTCACTGTGGAACAATATTGAAGACCGCCAGCTCGACGTGCAGTTCTTCCATATGGGAATGGGATTCCGCCGGCGTGTACGTATGTTCTCGCTTGATTCTGCGACATCCCAGGCGCGTGAAATTCACTTCCGCCCGGAGCTGTTTAGCTACAACGATACGGATGTCGACACCCAACAGCTGCAGGGGCAGAGCGATTTAGGCTTTGCCGGTTTCCGCGCCTTTAAAGCGCCGGAGCTGGCGCGTCGCGATATCGTCTCCTTCCTAGGCGCGAGTTATTTCCGTGCCGTGGATGATACCTATCAGTACGGCTTGTCCGCACGCGGTCTGGCGATAGACACCTTTACCGATACGCCGGAAGAGTTCCCGGACTTCACCTCATTCTGGTTTGAAACCGTCAAGCCGAACGACACCACGTTTACCGTCTATGCGCTGCTCGACAGCCCAAGTATCACCGGTGCCTATAAGTTCGTGATCCACTGCGAGAAGAGCCAGGTGATCATGGAGGTGGATAACCACCTGTATGCCCGTAAAGACATCAAGCAGCTCGGCATTTCGCCGATGACCAGCATGTTCAGCTGCGGAAATAACGAGCGCCGCATGTGTGACACTATCCATCCGCAAATCCACGACTCCGATCGTCTGGCGATGTGGCGGGGCAACGGCGAGTGGATCTGTCGTCCGCTGAACAACCCGCAAAAACTGCAGTTCAACGCCTTCCAGGATAAAAACCCGAAAGGCTTTGGCCTGCTGCAGCTGGATCGCGATTTCTCCCACTACCAGGACATCATGGGCTGGTACAACAAGCGTCCGAGCCTGTGGGTTGAGCCGCGCAATCAGTGGGGCAAAGGCAGCGTCGGACTGATGGAGATCCCTACCACCGGCGAAACGCTGGATAACGTCGTCTGCTTCTGGCAGCCGGAAAAACCGGTTAAAGCTGGCGATGAGCTGGACTTCAAATACCGTCTCTACTGGAGCGCACAGCCGCCGGTTCGCTCGCCGCTGGCGAACGTCTACGCCACCCGCACCGGTATGGGCGGCTTCCCGGAAGGCTGGGCACCAGGCGAAAACTACCCGAAAGTCTGGGCGCGTCGCTTTGCTATCGACTTCGTGGGGGGCGATCTGAAAGCCGCTGCGCCTAAAGGCATCGAGCCGGTGATTACGCTCTCTAACGGCGAAGCGAAACAGGTCGAAATCCTCTACGTCGAACCGTTCGACGGCTACCGTATTTTGTTTGACTGGTACCCAACGGACGATTCCACCGATCCGGTCGAAATGCGCATGTTCCTGCGCTGTCAGGGGGATGCGATCAGTGAAACCTGGTTGTATCAGTATTTCCCACCTGCGCCTGATAAACGCAACTACGTTGACGATCGCGTGATGCGCTAACGCTGAATTCCCTCTCCCAAAACGGGGGAGGGAAAGTGAGGACCCATGACGGCTAACACCCCTGAAATCATTCCTGTTACCGACCGCATCGAACTGCGGGCCATCGACGAGCGCTATACCGCTGAACTGCACAATCTGGTGGTCAAAAATAAAAGCTGGCTACAAACCGCCTTTGACTGGGCGCAGTATGTGGGAACGGAAGACGACACGCGCAAAAATGTGCTCAGCAATCACATGCTGCATCAGCGTGGTTACGCGAAAATGTTCCTGATTTTTCAGGATCAAACCCTGAAAGGTGTGCTGTCATTTAACTCGATTGAGCCGACGAATAAGACGGGTTACATCGGCTACTGGCTGGATAAAGGCAGCCAGGGGCAGGGTATTTTGTCAAACGCGTTGCAGGCGTTTATGCGCTACTACGCTGAGCGCGGGGAAGTCCGCCGTTTCGTCATCAAATGTCGTGTGGCGAATGCGCAAAGCAACAGCGTAGCCGTGCGCAATGGTTTTGAGCTGGAAGGCTGCCTGAAAGAAGCCGAATTTTTAAACGGCGAGTTCCAGGATGTAAACAGCTACGCCAAAATCATTCGTCTATAGCGCGCCGAGCAGCGGGGTACGGGTGATGCGCTGTTTCCCGTTGATCACCTTCTCACCGCGTAAATGGATGTTATCGCCACCGAATGCCTCAATCACCGCATCGTCGGTGATTTCAATACGATGTTCGATCAGCACATCGCCGCTGATTCTCGCCCGTCCCTGAATCACCACTTTATCATCAATCAGAATCGGACCACCGCGCAGCCAGGCCTGGCCGCCGATCAGTACATGATGTTTGATGATCACGTTCCCCTCGACCACGGCGTTTTCAGCCACCTGCGAACTGTAGCGTAGCGTCGGAATCGCATCGTCTTCATGGCCGGCAACCAGCCGGGCATTGCCATACACTTTTGCGCAGTCGCAGACCCAAACGTTATTCAGATCGTTGCCTTCGATGAGCGCATTCTCGAACACTTCGGCCCGATGCTCGATAAAGGCGAAATTGACCATCGCCTCCCCGTAAATCTGCGCCTGATGGACAATTCTGGACTGGCTGACGGTGGCGTTATCGTAAATTTTCAGAACCTGTTCACGATCCGGCGTCAGGCCAAGGGCTGCAATAACAGTGCTTTGATGCAGAATCCGTGCATTGCCGTAAAGATGGCAGATACCGCGCACTTCGGAAGACTGAACGGTGACGTTGTCACTTAACTGTGCGCCATGGCTGATGTGTGAACCGTCGACCCAGCTGTTATCAGCTATTTTCGCGCCGTGGCTGATCACACAATGCTGGGTGATTCGCGCGTTATCACGAATTTGCGCCTGTGCGAAAACCACGCTGTTTTCATCATAAACCCAGCAGTTGCCGTCATGGGACAGGGCGCTTTCATCCTCCAGCCAGCCGCCTTTTGTCCCGGCGGTCACATCGCTGAAATCTCGTGTGGCGATGATTTGCCGGAGCTTTACGGCTGCTTTTGTCTCGCCGTTCTGCCAGTGGTGGAGGCGGGTTTCGTCGCTGAGTCGGTATTTTTGCATCTCATGATCTCGGCTAAGGGTCTTTACTAACCGTAGCAAACTTTACGCCTTCTGAAGTGCTGGCAACCGCGTCTGAAACCCCTTAAACTAGCATTTCAAATATAATTTATACTTTAAAATGAATGCATAAAAGACACAAATCCCAACAGGTTCTTAACTTACCGTTCGGTTACTTTGGCATGGTATTAGGGACTATTGGCATGGGTTTCGCGTGGCGCTATGCCAGCACGATCTGGCCGGTTTCCCGTTGGCCGGGTGAGATTCTGGTGCTGGTGGCGATCCTCATCTGGTGTTTGCTGACCCTGGCAATGCTTACCCGCGCCGTACGCTTCCCGCACAGTGTTCTTGCGGAGATGCGCCATCCGCTGATGAGCAGTTTTGTCAGTCTGTTTCCGGCCACCACACTGCTGGTGGCGATAGGTTTTGTCCCCTGGTGTCGACCCGTTTCGCTGGTGCTGTTTGGTATCGGCGTTGTGGTGCAGCTGAGCTATGCCGCCTGGCAAAGCGCCGGTTTATGGCGGGGAAAACACCCCGAAGAGGCCACCACGCCGGGCCTGTATCTTCCGACGGTCGCCAATAACTTCATCAGCGCGATGGCCTGCGGCGCGCTCGGTTTCCACGATGCCGGGCTGGTATTTTTGGGTGCCGGCGTTTTCTCCTGGCTGAGCCTTGAACCGGTGATATTGCAGCGTCTGCGCAGTTCTGGCGAGCTACCCTCGGCGCTGCGCACCTCTCTGGGTATCCAGCTGGCGCCTGCGCTGGTGGCCTGCAGCGCCTGGTTTAGCGTCAACGGCGGTGAGGCAGATACCTTCGCCAAAATGCTGTTTGGCTACGGGCTGTTGCAGCTGCTGTTTATGCTGCGACTGATGCCCTGGTATCTCTCCCAGCCGTTCAACGCCTCCTTCTGGAGCTTCTCATTCGGCGTTTCTGCGCTCGCTACCACCGGGCTGCATCTGGGGCAGAGCAGTCCATCGGGCTTTTTCCACGCCATTGCGGTACCGCTGTTTATTTTTACCAACTGCATCATTGCGCTCTTACTGGTGCGCACCTTCATTTTACTGGTGCAGGGAAAGCTTTTAGTTCGTTCAGATAAAGCCACGCTTATGCACGCTGAGGAAAAGAGATGACTCACTTTGATGAAAACTATTTTACGGAAAAATATGGCCTGACCCGCACCCACTCGGATGTGGTTTACAGCGCCGGGATCGTCAAACTCGGCAAAACCCTGGATCTGGGCTGCGGCAATGGTCGCAATAGTCTGTATCTGGCCGCGAAGGGTTATGACGTAACTGCCTGGGATAAAAACCCGATGAGCATCGATAACATCGCGCGCATCCAGGCGGAAGAAGGGATCGTCAATCTGCAGGCTTCCGTGCAGGATCTGAACAGCCTGAGCTTTGACGGTGAGTACGATTTTATTCTCTCGACCGTGGTGATGATGTTCCTGGAAGCCAAAACCATTCCAGGACTGATTGCGAACATGCAGCGCTGCACGGTGCCTGGCGGTTACAACCTGATTGTGGCGGCGATGGATACGGAAGATTATCCGTGCACCGTTGGTTTCCCGTTCGCCTTTAAAAGCGGCGAGCTGAGCCGCTACTACGAAGGCTGGGAACTGCTGAAATATAATGAAGACGTCGGTGAATTACACCGCACCGACGCCAATGGCAACCGCATCAAACTGCGTTTCGCCACACTGCTTGCCCGTAAACCGGCCTAACGCGCCGCCAGCAGGCAGAGTTGCAGGGCCGTTTTGTAAGAGGCCTCGAACGACGACAGCGGCAAAAACTCAAACTTCGAGTGGAAGTTATGCGCGCCGGTGAAGAAGTTCGGGGTCAACAGTCCTTTCGCCGACAGGGCCGCACCATCGGTGCCTCCGCGCATCGGCGTCGGTTTTGGCGTGATGCCGAGCGACGTCATCGCCTCAAACATCAGGTCGATAGCACGACGATCTTCCCCAATCGCATTGCTGATATTGCTGTAGGTGTCTTCAATGTGATGCTCGACGCGGGCGGTAGGGTGTTGCGCGGCGATTTTACCGGCAACGTCAGCGATCTGCTGTTTGCGCGCGGCAAAACTGGCTGTGTCGAAATCACGGATATTGGCTTTCAGTACCGCCTCGTTTTGCCCGGCCTGAATGCCGTTAAACCAGATATACCCCTCGCGGCCCTCGGTGCATTCCGGCGTCTGCTGACGATCGAAATGGCTGATGTAGTCCATCGCCATCAGTAGCGGGTTCACCAGCACGCCTTTCGCCGACATGGGGTGGGCGGTTACGCCGGTAAAGCGGATTTCTGCCGCCGCCGCGTTAAAGTTCTCGTAAACAATCTCGCCGATTTCGCAGCAGTCGATGGTCCAGGCAAAATCAACGTCAAAACGTTTTAGATCCAGCGCTTTCGCCCCGCATAAGCCAATCTCTTCATCGGGCACAAACGCCACCACGATATCGCCGTGCTGATCTTCTGCCGTCAGGTTTTCCAGAACCGTCATTACCACCGTCACTGCGGCTTTATTATCTGCGCCTAATACGCTGGTTCCGTCGCTGAAAATAATCTCTTCGCCAGGATAAGCCAGTATTTCTGGATGCTCATTCACCCGTAACCAGATCTGTTTCTCTTTATTCAGACAGAGGTCTTCTCCTGCAAAAGTTAATATTTGCGGATGAATATCCGGTGATAATCCCACGTCTACCGTATCAATATGGGTAATAAAACCAATGCGCGGAGCGCCGCTGACATTGCCTTTTTTGACGGCGGTCACCGTGGCAAATTCGTCGATCACGATGTCGCTCAACCCCAGTGATTCCAGCTCTTCTGCCAGCACCCGCGCCATCTCGTGCTGGCCTGGTGTGGAAGGGAGGGTTGCGCTTTTCGGATCGCTCTGGCTGGTGATGGCCAGGTAGCGATAAAAGCGTTGGGTTAATTGACTGGAAAGCGAATTCGTCATAGTGATTCTCTCTTTATTTGTATTATCAGGTGTTTGCATTGTCACTTTAATGGTATTTATGCAATGGCAAAAGAATTAATTAGCCGTCGAATTAAAAAGACAGGAAAATGCGATGAATAGCAAACTGACAACCTTAACCCTGGCAATTGCTGCATTAACGGTAAGTTCCGCCGTGGCGGCAAAGACACTGGTGTATTGCTCCGAAGGATCGCCGGAGAATTTTAATCCCCAGTTATACACCTCTGGCACCAGTGTGGATGCCAGTGCCGTACCGGTCTATAACCGACTGGTCGATTTTAAACCTGGCACGACGGAGCTGGTGCCAAGCCTGGCCGAAAGCTGGGATGTCAGCGAGGACGGCAAGGTCTACACCTTCCATCTGCGCAAGGGCGTTAAATTCCAGAGCAATAAATTCTATAAACCGACGCGCGATTTTAACGCCGATGATGTGATTTTCTCCTTCATGCGGCAGAAAGACGTTAACCACCCGTACCACAACGTCTCCAACGGCAGCTTTTCCAACTTTGAAAGTCTGGAGTTCGGCAGCCTGATTACCGCTATCGACAAGGTGGACGACCACACCGTGCGCTTTACCCTGGCGCATCCGGAAGCCCCGTTTGTCGCCGATCTGGCCTGGTATTTTGCCTCGATTCTATCCGCGGAATACGCCGACGCGATGCTCAAAGCGGGTACGCCGGAAAAAGTGGATATGGACCCAATAGGCACCGGGCCGTTTAAACTGACGCAGTACCAGAAAGATTCGCGCATCCTCTTCACCGCGTTCCCGGACTACTGGCAGGGCAAATCAAAACTCGACCGACTGGTGTTTAGCATCACGCCGGACGCCTCCGTGCGTTTTGCTAAAATCGAGAAAAACGAATGCCAGGTGATGCCGTTCCCAAATCCTGCCGATCTGCCGCGCATGAAGGCCAACAGCGATATCAACCTGATGAGCAAAGCGGGGCTAAACACTGGATTCCTGGCGTTTAACACCCAAAAGCCGCCGCTGGATAACGTGAAAGTGCGTCAGGCGCTGGCGATGGCGATAAACAAACCGGCGATCATTGACGCGGTGTTCCATGGCACGGGAACCGCAGCGAAAAACCTCCTGCCTCCGGGCGTCTGGAGCGCCGACAGTGATCTGAAGGATTACGACTACAGCCCCGATAAGGCCAAAGCGCTGCTGAAAGAGGCGGGATTTGCCAACGGCGTGAGTATTGAACTGTGGGCGATGCCGGTGCAGCGCCCGTATAACCCGAACGCCAGACGGATGGCCGAAATGATTCAGGCTGACTGGGCGAAAATCGGCGTGCAGGCCAAAATCGTCACCTATGAGTGGGGCGAATACCTTAAGCGTGTGAAGGGCGGTGAGCACCAGGCGGCGCTGATGGGCTGGACCACGGCGACGGGCGACCCGGATAACTTCTTCGGCCCGCTGTTTACCTGTACGTCCGCCAACGGCGGCTCGAACTCGGCGAAATGGTGCTATCAGCCGTTTGATAAGATCATTAACGAGGCGAAATCGATAACCGATCACGAGAAACGCGTGGCGCTGTACAAAGAGGCGCAGCAGATGATGCACGATCAAATGCCTGCGGTGATGATTGCGCACTCCACCATTTTCGAACCGGTGAGAAAAGAGGTGACGGGTTACGAAATCGATCCGTTTGGTAAACACCTCTTCTGGCAAGTGGATATTAAATAACCATAAATCACTGCCCGTGACTATTCCGGGCAGTTTGTTTTTTGAATTGTGCCGCCAGCACCCTTTTTGTCACAACAAACCCCTGATTCTTTTGCTATAACTTCATATGCATATCTGCACATAACAGGGATTCACAACCATGCGTACTCAGACTTTTTTTAAAGTTGCAGCGCTCTCTGGCCTGCTGGTTTTAGCGGGCTGCGCGTCCAAAGTGGCGCAACCCGATCAATATTCGGGCTTTTTGAAAGATTATTCAGGCTTGCAGCAGACAACGTCAGCAACGGGCAAACCGACGCTGCGCTGGGTAGATCCATCCTACAAACCGTCTAATTACGATAATATTGTCTGGAATCCAATCACCTATTATCCGGTGCCTAAACCAACTACTCAGGTAGGGCAAAAGTTACTGGACGATCTGCTGGCCTACACCAATACCAAATTGAAAGCGGCCATTGGCCAGACGAAACCGCTGGTGACAACACCAGGGCCACGTAGTCTGATCTTCCGCGGCGCGATTACGGGTGTGAGTTCGAAGAGCGAAGGGCTGCAGTTCTATGAAGTGGTGCCGGTTGCGCTGGTGGTAGCGGGTACGCAAATGGCGACAGGACACCGCACGATGGACACCCATCTCTTCTTTGAAGGTGAGTTGATCGACGCCTCAACGGGTAAACCGGTGATCAAAGTAGTTCGTAAAGGCGAAGGGAAAGAGCTGAATAACGAAAATGCACCAATGACCGTGGCGACGCTGAAACAGGTCGTGGATGACATGGCGACGGATGCCACCATGTTTGATGTGAACAATACCAAAAAATAATCTGAAACCGGCGGCCTCACACCGCCGGTTTTTTTATGCCATCCGCAGACGCCTGAACCAGGTTTCCGGTCGGGTGAACATCACCAGGTTCCCCGTCAGTATCAGCAGTAATCCCGCCACCGCGTTCATGTGCCAGACGTAGCCCTCATACACCGTAGAAATCGACAACGCGACCAGCGGGAACAGCAGGGTGCTGTAGGCCGCTTTGCCTGCACCGATGCGACCGACGAGTGTGAAGTACGCGCCAAAGGCAATCACAGATCCAAAGATCGCCAGATACAGCAGCGCACCGATGTAGCTCATGGTCCACTCGGGGACAAAGCTGTCGCCGCGCACCAGCGCAATCGCACCCATCACCAGCGTACCGTAGGTCATCGCCCAGGCGTTGGTGGTCATGGTTTCCAGGCCGTTACGCTGATGGCGAAGGCTGATCATATTGCCCAGCGAGAAACCGTAGGTTCCAAGCGCTGACAGGCCGATACCCAGCAGCAGTTCGTGGCTCCAGCCGCTGGCCAGCAAATCGTCCCAGAAGAGGGTGATGATGCCAAGCAGCCCGAGGATCGCGGCGGCCCAGAAACGTGCCGGTGGACGCTGGCCGAAGAAAATAAAGCTGTTGATGGCGTTATACAGCACCGCCATCGAGAAAATGACCGACTCCAGCCCGGTATTGATAAACTTCGCCGCTGTGTAAAAACACCAGAAGTTGAAGCAAAACACGCAGCAGCCCTGAACCATACAGAACAGATGATCGCGCACCGCCAGTTTACGCAGACGCCCCAGCGCCAGCAGGACCAGCATCATCGCGGCGCTCGCCACGGCAAAGCGCCAGAAAATGGACACCGGCGCGGCAACCGGTCCTTGTTGCAGGAAAATCGCAATCCAGGTCGTCCCCCAGATCACCACCACCAGCCCATACAGAAGTGCGTTCATCGTTCTCTCTTATCAAAGGGTAAAAGTGAAGTGTGACCGGAACTGAACCGGCGCGCTTTCAGCCACTTGCGGCTCACTTGCAAATTCTTGCGCTTTTTTGTTTCCCCATGACTGGTATCGCGGGGCAACACTTCTTAGACTGTCGATCTGTTTACTTGTCAGTTACGGTTATGTCTCACGCTTACGACACCTTTGAAACCCTTCGCCAACAGAACGCCGTGCTGCGGGAGACGGTTGCCCTCAATTCGGGCATCCAGCTGGCGGCGTGGTACAACAAGCACGATACGGTGACGGTAAAAAGTAACCACCACACCCTGAGCCTGTATGTGGCGGACGGCTACGAGAGTTACCACAAAACGGCCAGCGGCTGGAAAAACGGCGGCGGGCCGGACCGTTTTTGCCTGATGCCAAAAGAGAGCGAGTCGAGCTGGGACATCCGCGACGATTTATCCTTTGTGCATCTCTACTGCACTGACGAGCACCTGCGCGAACTGGGGGAGAAGATCTGGGATAAAAGCCCGGCGGCGATCGCGCTGGATGAAAAAACCTTCGCCAGCGATCCTAAAATCGCGATGCTTTATCGCCAGTTTTTGCTCGGCTGCGACTGGCAGCAGCAGGCCAACCAGCTGACGCTCAGCACCGCCAGCACCTTGTTGTTGACCCATTTGATCCAGAACTATTCCAGCGTGCAGTGGAAGCTGCCCGTCGTCACGGGCGGCCTGTCGCCGTACGTGCTGCGCAACGTACTGGAGTATGTGAATAACCATCTCTCCCAGGCGTTAACGCTGGCTGAACTGGCTGCGGTAGCGGCGTTGAGCGAATACCACTTTGCCCGCATGTTCCGCCAGTCGATGAATATGGCGCCGCATCAGTACGTCATGCAGCAGCGTATGGAAAAGGCGAAGAATCTGGTGCAGTTCACTCAGCAACCTTTGACCGACATCGCGCTGGCCTGCGGGTTTAGCTCGGCCAGCCATTTCAGCAATCGCTTTAAAGCGACCCTCGGATTAACCCCCTCGCAGCTACGCGCGGCGAAAGCGTGATAACACGACAAAACAGATCCCACCCGCGATAAGCCCCCAGAACGCCGACCCAATCCCGAGCAGTGTTACACCGCTGGCGGTCACCAGAAAAGTGACGATGGCCGCATCGCGCTCCGCCTCATGCTGCAACGCCTGATACAGACTGCCACTGATGGTGCCCAGTAACGCCAGCCCGGCCAGCGTCTGGATCCAGCTGAGCGGCAGCGCCGCCATCAGCGCGGTAATCGATCCGCCGAAAATGCCTGCCAGCAGATAAAACACGCCTGCCGCCGCCGCGGCCAGCCAGCGCTTGTTGGCGTCCGGATGCGCGTCCGGGCTTTGACAAATGGCGGCGGTGATCGCCGCGATGCAGATGGAAAAGACGCCAAACGGCGAGAACAGCAGGGCCAGTGCGCCGGTGAAAATGATCAGCGGCGAAACCGCGACCGGATATCCGGAGGCTTTCATGGTGGCGAAACCCGGCGCGTTTTGCGACGCCATGGTCACGAGAAAGAAAGGCAAGCCGATGCTGACGAGCGTGGTGAAGGTAAACTTCGGCGCGATAAATTCCGGAAGCACCACGCGAAAAGCAAGATTATCCGTGACAACGTCACCTCCCGCCCAGGCAGCCATGCTTCCGACCAGCAGTGTGGTGACAATGGCATAGCGCGGCGCGAAGGCTTTTGCGATAAGCCACGCCAGCAGCATGCTTCCACACAGCAGAAAATGGCCCTCAAGATGACTGAACGCCTGCAGGCCAAAGCGCAGCAGCACACCTGCGAGCATCGCCGCCGCGAGAGTATGTGGGATAATTTTCATCAGCCGGGCGAACAGACCCGTCACGCCGCAAAGCAGAATTAGCGCGTTAGCGAAGATAAAAATGCCGATGGTTTCGGCAAGGGTGACGCCCTGCAGGCTGGTCGCCAGCAGCGCCGCGCCAGGCGTGGACCAGGCGGTAAGCACCGGCGATTTGTACCACAGGGAGAGGGCGAGCGTGCTTACCCCCATCCCGATGCCGAGTGCGGTCATCCAGCCTGCAATCTGTTGGGGCGTGGCGCCCGCTGCGGCCGCAGCCTGCCAGATGATAGCGGCAGAGCTGGCGTAGCCCACCAGCACGGCGACGAAACCGGCCAGCACCGCCGGAAAAAGTGAGGAGGAAGGGCGCATAAAGACTCCATTGTGCGTTATAGCGTCCGTGGGAATGTAGCACTGTGCGCTATAGCGTACAAGTGGTACACTCCCGGCAACGGGAGGATCTATGAATATCACTGAACATCTGGCGTCAACGCTGAAAAACGAGCGTCAGGCGCGTGGCTGGAGTTTGTCGAAGCTGGCGGACGAGACAGGCGTATCGAAAGCGATGCTCGGGCAAATCGAGCGCAACGAGTCCAGCCCGACGGTTTCGACCCTGTGGAAAATCGCCACCGGCCTGAACGTCCCTTTCTCCGCCTTTATTACACCGGAAACGCACCCGCAGCCCGTCTTTGACCCGCAGCAGCAGGCGATGGTGGTCAAGCCGCTTTTCCCGTGGGACGAAACGCTAAAGTTTGACCATTTTTCGATCACCCTGGCGCCGGGCGCACTCAGTGAATCGACGCCGCACGAAGCGGGTGTGATTGAACATGTGGTGGTGATCAGTGGCGAACTGGAGATGTGTATCGACGGTATCTGGCGCACGATTTTACCCGATTCCGGCGTGCGTTTTGCGGGCGATAAACCCCATGCCTACCGCAATAGCAGCGGGCAGACCGTGCACTTTCATTCGTTGATACATTATCCCCGCTAAAGGTACGCAAAACGGTTTCGCTGTCGTAGACTTCTGACTACAATAGCCGCCATTTTGACCATAACGGATAACGACGAAGTATGCGCCTGCAATCCCATCATCTTGAACTCTTAAGCCCGGCCCGTGACGCCTCCATCGCGCGTGAGGCGATCCTGCACGGTGCGGACGCGGTCTATATCGGCGGCCCGGGCTTTGGCGCTCGCCATAATGCCAGCAACAGCCTGCGCGATATCGCCGAGCTGGTGCCGTTTGCCCACCGTTTCGGTGCCAAAGTGTTCGTGACCCTGAACACCATTCTTCATGATGATGAACTTGAGCCTGCCCAGCGTCTGATTACCGATCTGTACCAGACCGGCGTTGATGCCCTGATCGTGCAGGACATGGGTGTGCTTGAGCTGGACATACCGCCGATTGAGCTGCATGCCAGCACTCAGTGCGATATCCGCACGGTTGAAAAAGCGAAGTTTCTCTCTGACGTCGGTTTTACCCAGATCGTGCTGGCGCGCGAACTGAATCTGAACCAGATCCGCGATATTCACCAGGCCACCGACGCCACCATTGAATTCTTCATTCACGGCGCGCTGTGCGTGGCCTATTCCGGCCAGTGCAACATTTCCCACGCGCAGACCGGGCGCAGCGCGAACCGCGGTGACTGCTCTCAGGCGTGCCGTCTGCCGTACACCCTGAAAGACGATCAGGGCCGCGTAGTGGCATTCGAAAAACACCTTCTGTCGATGAAAGATAACGACCAGACCGCCAACCTGGCGGCGCTGATCGACGCTGGTGTGCGCTCCTTCAAAATTGAAGGGCGCTACAAAGACATGAGCTACGTGAAAAATATCACCGCGCACTACCGCCAGATGCTGGATGCCATCATTGACGATCGCGGCGATCTGGCGCGCGCGTCTGCCGGGCGTACCGAGCATTTCTTTATCCCGTCGACGGATAAAACCTTCCACCGTGGCAGCACAGACTACTTCGTGAATGCGCGAAAAGGCGATATCGGCGCGTTCGATTCACCGAAATTTATCGGTCTGCCGGTGGGAGAAGTGCTAAAAGTCGCGAAAGATCATCTCGACGTGAAAGTGACCGAAACGCTCGCCAACGGCGACGGTCTGAATGTGATGATCAAACGTGAAATTGTTGGTTTCCGCGCTAATACGGTGGAGAAAACCGGCGAAAATCAGTATCGCGTCTGGCCAAATGAAATGCCTGCCGATCTCTACAAAGCCCGTCCTAATGCGGCGCTCAATCGCAACCTGGACCACAACTGGCAGCAGGCGCTGCTGAAAACCTCCAGCGAACGTCGCATCGCCGTGGATATCGAACTGGGCGGCTGGGAAGAGCAGCTGATCCTGACCATGACCAGCGAAGATGGCGTGAGCGTGACCCATACTCTGGACGGTCAGTTTGAAGAGGCGAATAACGCCGAAAAAGCGCTGAACAGCCTGAAAGAGGGCGTGGCGAAGCTCGGGCAGACAATCTACTACGCGCGGGATATTCAGGTGAACCTGCCCTCCGCGCTGTTTGTCCCGAACAGCCTGTTGAACGCGTTCCGTCGCGAAACGGCAGAGATGCTGGATGACGCGCGTCTGGCAAACTATCCGCGCGGCAGCCGTAAAGCGGTTTCTGTGCCTGCGCCGGTCTATCCGGACACCCATCTGTCGTTCCTTGCTAACGTCTACAACCACAAAGCGCGGGCGTTCTACCATCGCTATGGCGTACAGCTGATCGACGCGGCCTATGAAGCGCATGAAGAGAAGGGCGATGTGCCGGTGATGATCACTAAACACTGCCTGCGCTTCGCCTTTAACCTGTGTCCGAAACAGGCGAAAGGCAGCATCAAAAGCTGGAAAGCAACGCCAATGCAGCTGGTGAACGGAGACGAAGTGTTAACGCTGAAATTTGACTGCCGTCCGTGTGAAATGCACGTCATTGGTAAGATGAAAAATCACATCTTTAAGATGCCACAGCCGGGTAGCGTGGTGGCATCTGTCAGCCCGGAAGATCTGATGAAAACCCTGCCGAAGCGTAAAGGGATTTAATCAGCGAAAATGGGTCTCCGGTTTGCGCGATTTTTGCCAGTGATGGTGCTCGCGCAAACCCTCCGCAGACTCCTCCGCCACATACCGCAGTTCGTCGCTGTCCGCGCTATGACGCAACTGATGGTCGGCATTCTGTACCAACAGATATTCATGGCCTTTATGCCCCGCCATTAACTGACCCGAAAACAACGCGCAGGTCAGCAGTACGATTGATAAACACGTTTTAACCATTTCATCACCACCGCGTAATATTTGCGGCTACTATGCCAATAGTTGCGTCGGGTTATTATTCGGATATTCAAACTAACGAAAAGAGTTTGTCAGTTTTTACAACTGGTTTGTGTCAAGTCTAATAAAAGACCTGACCTTTAAAGGGTATTTTAGCGAGGTGATGCCCTCTGAATAATAGGCGCTAGAAGATTGAGAAGAATCCGATATAATAATGTTTTGACTATGGACCAGGTCGATCAAATGACAAAAGCATTCTCTCTTTCCGCCTTCGGTATTGCTGTCGCAATTGTTGGCGCTGCCTATATGGGTTACGCGCACTTCCACGATAAACCCGATTATCTGCAAGCTGCTGAAACCCGAGTCAGTTCATA
This sequence comes from Lelliottia sp. WB101, assembly GCF_003051885.1. NCBI lineage: Bacteria > Pseudomonadati > Pseudomonadota > Gammaproteobacteria > Enterobacterales > Enterobacteriaceae > Lelliottia > Lelliottia sp. WB101. Next base: position 3,293,986 of record NZ_CP028520.1, on the reverse strand, counting down.
TCTCACCAGCGATTATGGCCGCGTATCCTGCAACAGCACGCAGGTGAAGGGCCAGCAGTGGCATTTGGAATGCCACAACATAGCGAAAAGCAAAAACTTCGAATACGCTGTCTATCCCGCTGATCAGGCACCCTATGGCGTATCACGCGCATTTTACCTTGAAGCGGTTAACGATAACGCCATTCAAAGCGCCAGCCAGGGGCTGATGAAGTATCTGCAAATCAGTACAGCGGCGAATAATGCCCAGTCGTGATAATGCCGGATGACGTTTGTTTAATATTCGTTTATGTCGCGAATGGTAGTTTATTGTGCGATCCGCTACCGGTTATGGAATACCGGACGTAGATACCAAAATACAAATCTATCCATGCAAGCATTTACCGCCAGATTATGGCGGTTTTTTTTTGCGTTAAATTCAGCGAATATCTGCATGACACTGGCGGGATAAATACTCTTTTCTGTATTGCGCAGGCGAAAGATCATACTGCTGGCGAAAATGGTGGCGCAGGGTGGCGGAATGGCCGAAACCGGTTTGCTCTGCGATGCTGTCGATACTTAAGCGGCTATTTTCCAGAAACTCCTTTGCCCGCAGCAGCCGTTCATTCAGCAGCCAGCGCGCAGGCGTGGTTCCCGTGGCATTCGCAAAACGGCGCAAAAAGGTACGCTCACTCATTCCCACACGACGCGCCAGGGAACTCACGCTGTGGTTCACCGTCAGCTGCTGATGCAGAAAATCAAACAGCTGTCCGAATCGCTGGCTCTCCCGCAATACCGCGACCGGACGGCTCACCTGCTGCGTTTGTGCACCATCGCGATGCGGCTGAATCACCAGACGGTGCGCCACGCGGTTCGCGGCGTCCATCCCATAATCACGCCGGACGACGTGCAGGCACAGATCGATTCCGGCGGCGCTGCCCGCCGAGGTGAGAATTGTCCCTTCGTCCTGGTAAAGCACATCTTCAATCACCTCAATTGCCGGAAAGCGCGTTTTCAGTGTCTCTGTATAGCGCCAGTGCGTGGTGGCTTTTCGCCCGTCAAGTACGCCCGCTGCGGCCAGCACGAACACGCCGGAACAGATTGAGAGCAGATGGCAACCGCGCGCGTGGGCACGGAGAAGCGCCTCGCACAGTGCGGGCGGAACGGTTTCCTCTACACCGCGCCAGCCGGGAACGATAATCAGGTCTGCCTGCTCCAGAAGTGTTAAATCACCGTCTGCCACCATTCTGATCCCGCCCGTTGCCCGCAGCTCGCCTTGCTCCACGGAAGCCACGCTAAACCGATACCAGTCATCGCCCATTTCCGGGCGCGGCAGGCCGAAAATCTCGACCGCCACGCCAAACTCGAAAGTACACAGACCGTCGTACGCCAGAGCAACCACCCGCGGGCGCGGGACCTGTCGTAAGTTTGTCATCATTTTGCTGTTTTCTGGCATAACCGCAGGCATTCACTGACTCAATTTTTGGATAACGTACTGTTAACACAAACGCCATACAGGAGAAAGTACCATGAGTTATGTCACTGAGTTTCCCGCCGCCGACCCACAAGAGTCTGTCGCCCATTTTCTGCGCCGTCTGAGCGTGGAAACAGACTGCGCCGACGTGCATCACGCCATAGCCCATCACCAGCAGGATTTTGTACTGCTGCACGTCGTGGGCCGCCCGGAGCAATTTGCCCGCCGTCATCTGCCTGGGGCGATCCATTTGCCCTGGTCGGCGATGAACGCCGAAACCATGGCGCAGTGGCCGCAGGATACCCTGTTTGTGGTGTACTGCGCCGGACCGCACTGCAACGGCGCAGACCGGGCGGCGCTGAAGCTTTCCCGTCTCGGCTTGCCGGTCAAAATCATGATCGGCGGCATTACAGGTTGGGAAGATGAAAACTTCGCCTTTGCCACGGATGATTGACCCGAAGATGAAAAAAATTCATCTGCCATGAAATTTTCTCGTTTGCTGCAACGCAGGGGTTATGACATCTTTTTGGACATATAGCCATCCAGAAGTCTAAAAGTTCAATTACTGAATTATCACTGTTGGCAATCAATTGCCGGCAGCAAAGGAGAGAATCATGCAACGACAACACGCCCCGTACCGTGCAGATGTGGTAGGCAGTTTTTTACGTCCCGATGCGATTAAAGAGGCGCGAGCGAAATTCGCCAGCGGTGAGATTGACGCCGGTCAGCTGCGTGCCGTTGAAAACGACGCCATCCGTCAGGTGGTGGAGCAGCAGTGCGCCTGCGGCCTGCACGTGGTGACAGACGGTGAGTTTCGTCGCGCCTGGTGGCACTTTGATTTCTTCGACGGTTTACAGGGCGTGGAACGCTATGATTCGAACCAGGGCATCCAGTTTAACGGCGTGCAGACCAAGGCCCACGGCGTGCGCGTTACCGGCAAACTGGGCTTTGGCGACCATCCGATGCTGGAAGATTTCCGCTATCTGAAAAGCATCAGCGGCAACGTCCAGCCGAAAATGACCATTCCAAGCCCGAGCGTGCTGCATTTCCGTGGCGGGCGTAAAGATATCGACGCGACGGTTTACCCGGAACTGGACGCCTATTTCGACGATCTGGCGACCACCTGGCGTGATGCGATCCATGCATTTTATGAAGCGGGCTGCCGGTATCTGCAGCTGGACGACACGGTCTGGGCCTATCTCTGTTCTGAAGATCAGCGCCGCCAGATCAAAGAGCGTGGTGACGATGCGGATCAACTGGCCCGTACCTATGCCCGCGTGCTGAACAAAGCGCTGGAAGGCAAACCGGATGATTTGACGATCGGTCTGCATGTCTGTCGCGGTAATTTCCGCTCCACCTGGATCTCCGAAGGCGGTTATGAGCCGGTGGCCGAAGTGCTGTTTGGTTCCGTCAACGTGGACGCGTTCTTCCTCGAATATGACAACGACCGCAGCGGTGATTTCGCGCCGTTACGCTTTGTTCGTCCCGGCAAGCAGCAGGTGGTGCTGGGCCTGATCACCACCAAAAATGGCGAACTGGAAAACCCGGAAGGGGTAAAAGCGCGCCTGGAAGAGGCGGCGCAATACGTGGCAAAAGAGCAGATTTGCCTCAGCCCGCAGTGCGGTTTTGCCTCGACCGAAGAGGGCAACACCCTGACGGAAACCCAGCAGTGGGACAAAGTGCGTCTGGTGACGCAGATCGCTGACGAAGTCTGGTAATTCTTCGGGCACAGCATTGCACTTTATTAATGCAGCGCTGTGCCATTCTGAGTCGTTTCCCGCCGTTTACTGCCTTTACTCCCCTGAAATTCCGCGATTTTCCATCCTGGCATCCTTTTTGCTCTCCTGAAAATGACACGTTTGATTCTGCGTCCAGATAGTACCGGACGTTTTCGCACAGCTTGTTTTTCAGGAGTGAAAATATGCACCGTCGTACCTTAATCAAAGCTTTCGCACTGTCTGCTTCCGTTGTCGCAATGGGGATGAGTTTCGGCGTGCAGGCTGCCGATACGATTAAAATCGGGATCATGCACTCGCTCTCCGGCACGATGGCGATCTCAGAGACGCCGCTGAAAGACGTGGCGCTGATGACCATTGATGAAATCAACGCCAAAGGCGGCGTGCTGGGTAAAAAGCTCGAACCGGTGGTGGTAGACCCGGCCTCGAACTGGCCGCTGTTTGCGGAAAAAGCGCGTCAGCTGTTAAGCCAGGATAAAGTCGCAGCGGTCTTTGGCTGCTGGACTTCTGTATCGCGCAAATCGGTATTACCGGTCTTCGAGGAGCTGAACGGGCTGCTGTTCTATCCGGTGCAGTATGAGGGCGAAGAGATGTCGCCAAACGTGTTTTATACCGGTGCGGCACCCAACCAGCAGGCCATTCCGGCTGTCGAGTATCTGATGGGTGAGGATGGCGGGAGTGCGAAACGCTTCTTCCTGCTGGGGACCGACTACGTTTACCCACGCACCACCAACAAAATCCTGCGCGCTTTCCTGCATTCCAAAGGGGTTCAGGATAAAGACATTGAAGAGGTCTACACCCCGTTTGGTCACAGCGATTACCAGACTATCGTCGCCAATATCAAGAAATTCTCCGCTGGCGGCAAAACGGCGGTGGTCTCCACCATCAACGGCGACTCCAACGTTCCATTCTATAAAGAGCTGGCAAACCAGGGCGTGAAAGCGACGGATGTGCCGGTGGTGGCGTTCTCCGTGGGTGAAGAGGAGCTGCGCGGCATCGACGCTAAACCACTTGTCGGCAACCTTGCCGCCTGGAACTACTTCGAGTCTGTCGATAACCCGACCAACCAGACGTTCGTCGCTGCTTATAAAGCCTACGCCAAAGCGCACAAACTGCCGAACGCCGATACGGTAGTGACTAACGATCCGATGGAAGCCACCTACGTGGGCATTCATATGTGGGCGCAGGCCGTGGAGAAAGCCGGAACCACCGACGTGGACAAAGTGCGTGCCGCCATGGCCGGGCAATCCTTCAAAGCGCCGTCGGGCTTTACGCTGACCATGGATGAAACCAACCACCATCTGCATAAGCCGGTGATGATTGGCGAAATCGAAGGCGATGGCCAGTTTAACGTCGTCTGGCAGACTGATAAAACCGTCCGCGCTCAGCCGTGGAGCCCGTTCATTCAGGGCAATGATAAAAAGCCCGACCAGCCGATGAAAACCGCCAGTAACTAAGCCTAATCGCACGGAGAAAAGCCATGAGCGTAATGCGAATGTTCGTCGCAATAGTCTGGCTTGCCGGTCTGCTGCCAGGGATGGCGCAGGCGTCGGATGCGGACAACTTTGTCGCCGCAAGCCGCAGCCAGCAAACCGCACTGCTGGAACACTGGGCCGTCGCGCCGGATGTCAAACGCCTGCCGCTGTTGCAGGCCCTACAGAAAGAGAACCTGTTTGCTGACGGGCAGAAGCACGCTTTTGCCCGCGTCAACGGCGAGATGGTCGCGCTGGGGGAGGCGTCGACGGTGGCGGGTGAGCCGAAAGCGGTCCGTCTGACCAACCGCCTGCGGGTGTTGGCGTCGACGGCACTGTCCACGCACCTGCTCGCCAGTGACAACGTCACGCAAAGAGCACGTGCCGCGCTTCAGTTGCAGCGCGATGCCACGCCGGACATGCTGAATATGTTGCAGCAACGTCTGCTCGTCGAGAAGGATGACGGCGTGCATCAGGCGCTGGAAGTGGCGCTGGCAAATCTCCAGCTGGTCAGCCCGCAGGCGGAGGTGCGTTTGCAGGCGGTTGAGCTGCTGGGGCACTCAGCCGATCCGGAAACCCAGACCCGTCTGTTGCCTTATACCCAGCTCCAAACGGAACCCGACGCCCGCGTGCGCGAGGCGGCGGAAAACAGCCTGAGCAAAATTCAGCATCGTCTGCTGATAAGCGATCTGCTGGGGCAGGCCTTTATGGGGTTGTCGCTGGGGTCCGTACTGCTGCTGGCGGCGCTGGGACTTGCGATCACCTACGGCTTGCTGGGGGTGATCAATATGGCGCACGGCGAAATGTTGATGCTGGGCGCCTACTGCACGTGGATGGTTCAGCAAATGATGGCGCAGTTTATGCCCCAGTGGCTGGCATTTTACCCGGTGGTGGCGCTGCCGGTGGCCTTCCTGGTGACTGCCGGGATCGGTATGGCGCTGGAGCGCACGATTATCCGTCATCTCTACGGTCGACCGCTGGAAACGCTGCTCGCGACCTGGGGTATCAGCCTGATGATTATCCAGATTGTGCGCATGACCTTTGGCGCGCAGAACCTGGAAGTGGCTAACCCGGCGTGGCTGTCGGGGGCGTGCAGGTGTTTGCCAATCTGATCCTGCCGTGGAACCGTCTGGTGGTGCTGGGATTTGTGCTGCTGGTCCTGTTCTTCACCTGGCTTATCCTCAACAAAACCCGCCTGGGGCTAAACGTGCGGGCGGTGACGCAAAACCGCAGTATGGCTGCCTGCTGCGGGGTGCCGACCGGGCGCGTCGATATGCTGGCGTTTGGTCTGGGATCGGGGATCGCGGGATTGGGAGGCGTGGCGCTGTCGCAGCTCGGTAACGTCGGGCCGGAACTCGGACAGGGTTACATCATCGATTCGTTCCTCGTGGTGGTGCTGGGCGGTGTCGGCCAGCTGGCAGGCAGCGTGGCCGCGGCATTTGGCCTCGGGATCTTCAACAAAATTCTTGAACCGCAAATGGGTGCCGTGCTCGGCAAAATCCTGATTCTGGTGGCGATCATTCTGTTTATTCAGAAACGTCCTCAGGGGTTGTTTGCACTTAAAGGGAGGGTGACAGACTGATGAGCCAGCCGCTGACGTTAACCCTGGCGCGAAAAGCGCCACGCTTTATCCCGCTTTTTGGCAGCCTGATGCTTGCCATTTTGCTGGTCCTGCCGTTTCTGGCGCTGCTGCCGGCCAGCCATCCGCTGGCGGTCTCGACCTGGATGCTGACGCTTGTCGGGAAGATCCTCTGCTATGCGATCGTTGCCGTCGCCCTCGACCTGGTCTGGGGTTATGCCGGAATGCTGTCTCTGGGGCACGGTATTTTCTTTGCTCTCGGCGGGTATGCGATGGGGATGTACCTGATGCGTCAGGCGTCGGGCGAAAGCCTCCCGGCGTTTATGTCGTTTCTCTCCTGGAGCGAACTGCCGTGGTTCTGGTGGGGCACACAGCATTTTGCCTGGGCGATGCTGCTGGTGGTGATGATCCCCGGCCTGCTGGCGCTGATCTTCGGCTGGTTTGCCTTTCGCTCAAAAATCAAAGGGGTCTATTTTTCGATCATGACCCAGGCGCTGACCTACGCAGGTATGCTCCTGTTCTTTCGCAATGAAACCGGCTTTGGTGGCAACAATGGCTTTACCGGTTTTACCACGCTGCTGGGCTTTTCGGTGACGGCAACCACCACGCGTATCGCCCTGTTCCTGGCGACCGTTGCCCTGCTGGTGGCCTCGCTTGCCATCGGTTTTGCGCTGGCGAAAAGCAAATTTGGCCGCATCCTGACGGCGGTGCGCGATGCGGAAAACCGCCTGACGTTTTGCGGCTACGATCCGCGTGGTTTCAAACTGCTGGTCTGGACGCTTTCGGCGGTGCTGTGTGGGCTTGCCGGGGCGCTTTACGTTCCGCAGGTGGGGATTATCAATCCCGGCGAAATGTCGCCAACTAACTCTATTGAAGCCGCCATTTGGGTGGCTCTCGGTGGGCGAGGAACGCTGGTCGGCCCGGTGATTGGCGCGGCGCTGGTCAACGGTGCGAAAAGCTATTTCACCGTGGCGATGCCGGAATACTGGCAGCTGTTTCTCGGCGGAATTTTTATCGCCGTCACGCTCTTTTTACCGCGCGGCGTCTACGGGCTTTTTCGTAAGGGAGAGAAATAATGCAGCCAGCCGAAGGACTCTTTACCCGGCAGTTGCCCGGCGACCGCTTTCGCGATCAGACTGACCCGGTGCTCCAGCTGGAGTCGATTAACGTCAATTTCGACGGTTTTCAGGCGCTGACGGATCTGTCGCTCAACATTGGCGTGGGTGAATTGCGCTGCGTCATTGGGCCTAACGGCGCGGGGAAAACCACGCTGATGGACGTGATTACAGGCAAAACGCGGCCACAAAGCGGGCGGGCGATTTACGATCAGTCGATAGATTTAACGGGTCTCGATCCGGCGGCGATTGCACGTCAGGGGATCGGGCGCAAATTCCAGAAACCGACCGTGTTCGAAGCCCTGACGGTGTGGGAAAACCTGGAGCTGGCAATGAAAGGCGACAAATCCGTGTGGGCCAGCCTGCGCGCGCGTTTGACGTCAGAGCAGAGCGACCGTATCCACGAGATGTTAACGCTGCTGCGCCTGAGCGCCGAGCGCGACCGGCGCGCCGGGATGCTCTCTCACGGGCAAAAGCAGTTTCTGGAAATCGGCATGCTGCTGGTACAGGAGCCGCACTTGCTGCTGCTCGATGAGCCTGCCGCCGGGATGACGGATGCAGAAACCGAATATTCAGCAGAGCTGTTTCGCACGCTTGCCGGGAAACACTCCCTGATGGTGGTCGAGCACGACATGGGCTTTGTTGAAACCATCGCCGATCACGTCACCGTTCTGCATCAGGGGCGAGTGCTGGCGGAAGGCTCGCTGCGTGAGGTGCAGGCCAACGAGCAGGTGATTGAAGTCTATCTGGGACGCTAAAGGAGCCGTCATGCTACAGGTTAACGAACTGAATCAATATTATGGCGGCAGCCACATTTTACGCGGCGTGAGTTTTGATGCGCCCGGCGGGGAGGTCACCTGCTTGCTCGGGCGCAACGGCGTGGGAAAAACAACCTTACTCAAATGCCTGATGGGGCTGATTCCGGCGCGCAGCGGGGAGATTGTCTGGCAGGGCAAAACCATCACTCACGCCAGGCCGCACCATCGCGTGCAGTCTGGTGTGGCGTACGTGCCGCAGGGGCGTGAGATTTTTCCGCGTCTGACGGTGGAAGAAAATCTGCTGCTGGGGATGTCGCGTTTTTCCGCACGAGAGGCGAAAAGCGTCCCGGAGGATATCTGGCAGCTGTTTCCGGTGCTCAAAGAGATGAAGCACCGTCGCGGGGGCGATCTCTCTGGCGGGCAACAGCAGCAACTGGCAATTGGCCGCGCGCTGGCAAGCCGTCCGCAGCTGCTGATCCTCGATGAGCCAACAGAAGGCATTCAGCCGTCAGTGATTAAAGAGATTGGTGTGGTGATTCGCCAGCTCGCCAGCCGGGGCGATATGGCGATTTTACTGGTGGAGCAGTTCTATGATTTTGCCGCGGAACTGGCGGATAACTACCTGCTGATGTCGCGCGGAAGCATCATTCAGCGCGGGCGCGGGGAGAACATGGAGCAGGAGGGCGTTCGCGGCTTAGTGGCGATCTGAGGGTTATTGTTTTTTGAAATGTTATATCATAACATTCGCATTCTCATAACATGGAGTGAGGATCGCGTTTTGGCAGCACATATTGGAAAATTTGCAATGACTCTGGGGGCGCTGCTGGTCAGCGGCCATCTGTTTGCCCACTCGCACGGTCACCAGATGACCGAAGCGGAACAACAAGCGGCGAACGGGGTATTCGAGGATAAAGACGTTAAAGACCGCACGCTCTCCGACTGGGACGGTACCTGGCAGTCCGTTTATCCTTTCCTGGTTGACGGTTCACTGGACCCGGTTTTTAAAAAGAAAGCGGAAAAAGAGGGAAGCAAATCCTTTGACGAGGTGAAAGCCTACTACCGCAAAGGATATGCCACGGACGTAGACACCATCGGTATTGAAAATAACGTGATGGAGTTTCACACCGGCAAAACGGTGGCGAGCTGTCATTATGACTACAGCGGGTTCAAGATCCTGACCTACGCGTCAGGCAAGAAGGGCGTGCGTTACCTGTTTGAGTGTAAAGACGCCAGCTCTAAAGCACCAAAATTTGTGCAGTTCAGCGACCACACTATCGGCCCGCGTGCCTCGGCGCATTTCCATCTCTTTATGGGCGATACCTCCCATGAGGCGCTGCTGAAAGAGATGGATAACTGGCCGACCTATTATCCGAATGAGATGTTTAAAAAGCAGGTGGTGGAGGAGATGTTGCACCACTAAGGTTCCTGCAAGTCACGCTGTTAAACGCCGGGCACGCGCAACGCTGCCCGGCAACACGCTACGCCGTTTCCACTCGCTCAGCCCAGGGCTTCATGCTCATTCCACGCAGGATCATCAGCCAGGCAACCACAATCGCGACCATCATAATCACAAACAGCGACCAGTGCGGCAGGTGGGTCAGAATGAGTCCGGTAATCATCGGGTTCGCCGCCGCGCCCAGCCAGCCCAGCGCCTGCGCCGAGAAGTAGCTCGCTTTCATCCCCGGCGGCGCGATGTTATCGATCAGCAGATATTCACCCGGTGCATAGATAATCTCGCCGATGGTAAACACCGCCGAGGCAATTCCCCAGTAGATCAAATTGGTGCCCGAGAGCATAAACCCGCCCAGCCCGAGCAGGAAGAAGAGTGTCCCGAGCGCCATCAGCGGACGAATGTTGCTGGCCTTCAGCCTGCGACCGATAAAATATTGCAGAGAGACCACCATCGCGGCGTTGGCTGGCAGCACCACGGCGACCACTTTTTCTGCGAATTCACTGGTGTAATCCGCCGCCAGCACATACTGGGAGATACAGCTGGCGAACGAGCCGCCGACGTAAGAGGCCAGCAGACCAGAGAGCGTATACCAGAACAGCGCCCGGTCGCGAAGCAGCACCGAGGGTTGCCACGGAACGGTGACGTTGTCACTGTCTGCCACAATGCTCTTTTGCACATACACCTGAATAAACACCAGCGGCAGCGCGGCGCAGAAGGCCGCCAGCCAGAACGGCAGTTGCAAGCTGTACATCACCAGCAGCGTGCCAATCGGCGGCCCGACCGTCCAGCCGATATTCAGAAAACTGTAGTTGAGAGAGAAGACGCGCGCTTTTTCTCCCGGCGTCAGTACATCTGCAAACCAGGCTTTGAGTACGGTTGAGAACACAGAGTACGCGCAGTTAATCACCGCGAAGAACAACACCACCAGGGTGACATTATTCACCAGCGGAATGGCCACGAAACCGGCAATAAACGCCAGAATCGACAGCAGCATGTAGCGCTTTTTATCGAACTTATCCGCCAGGATGCCAAACCCCATGCTGAACACCACGCCAATGGTCAGGGCGATGGTCAGGGCATAGCCGATATTCGCCACGCTCATCTGGTAAACGCGCGTGAGGTAGATGGTCATAAAGGGCAGCGTGGCCCCCGACCGATGGTTAACAGTAATGACGATGCCAACAACGCTGCGGTTGAGCGCCTGAGTGATGATTTCATTTTCCTGCCCGACATATGCTTATGCTTTTTTTATGTCTCAATGATTATCACGCCATAAGGGGAGTTGTATACCACCCAATTTTTCCGTAAGTGCTTTGTCTGACTGCCAGAATTAATGATCTTTTCCTCACTCGCTTTTTTCGTTACCTTGAATCTGTTTACAAAAATTTAATAAATCAGGGGCAGGGTATGACGCGCAAAGACGGACTGCTGGCGTTGCTGGTGGTCGTGGTATGGGGACTGAATTTTGTGGTGATTAAAGTGGGGCTGCACAATATGCCCCCGCTGATGCTCGCCGGTTTGCGCTTTTTACTGGTGGCCTTCCCGGCGCTGTTTTTTGTCGCCCGTCCAAAGATCCCGTTTCGTCTGCTGCTCGGCTACGGCCTGACCATCAGCTTTGGTCAGTTTGCCTTTCTGTTCTGCGCTATCAAGTTTGGGATGCCAGCCGGGCTGGCGTCGCTGGTGTTACAGGCACAGGCTTTCTTCACCATTATTCTTGGCGCGTTTGTCTTTGGTGAGCGTTTACAGGGCAAACAGCTGGCGGGGATTACGCTTGCGGTATTTGGCGTGCTGGTGCTCGCCGAAGCGAGTCTGAACGGTCAGCACGTGGCGATGCTGGGCTTTATGCTCACACTGGCCGCAGGGCTGAGCTGGGCGTGCGGAAATATCTTCAACAAGCTGATCATGCAGCACGAGGCGCGCCCGGCGGTGATGTCGCTGGTGGTCTGGAGCGCGCTGATCCCGGTCATTCCGTTTATGGTGGCGTCGCTGATGTTTGACGGCCCGGCGCTGATGCTGAAAAGCCTGATTGAGATCGATCTCACCACCATTTTGTCGCTGGTGTATCTGGCCTTCGTCGCGACGATCGTCGGGTATGGCATCTGGGGAACGCTGCTCGGGCGTTATGAAACCTGGCGCGTGGCGCCGTTGTCACTGCTGGTGCCGGTGGTCGGGCTGGCGAGTGCGGCAGTTCTGCTGGGTGAAAAGCTGACGATGCTGCAACTGATCGGCGCGGTGCTGATCATGGCCGGGCTGTACATCAATGTCTTTGGATTGCGGCTGCGTCGGGCGACGCGCATCAGGGGATGAAAAAAGCCCCGCAAACGCGGGGCAAAAACGAATCAGAGGTCGTGCTGATTGTAATACGGCACGCCTAATTCGTCGGATTTGTCGCTACCCGCACCCATATGATTGAAATCAAACGGTGATTGATCGTGTGCGGTAGGCAGAACCATCGTGGTGCGGCTGTTCTGCTGATTAGCGTGAGTGGTTTGCTCCGCAAAAGTCTGGCCGGAGACCAGCACCAGTAAGGTGAGGGCGGCGGAGGCGATACGTTTCATGATTTCCTCGGTTACGTCTTATTACAGGCGATTAGCAATTACAATGTGTTAGCGGATGCAGATAGCGGGATTCGCCGGGCATACTGGTGATTCGGTACTTGTGCGGCGGCACGTCGAAATAGTTCTTGAACGTGCGGGTCAGGGTTTGTTGCGATTCAAACCCATAACGCTCAGCCAGATACAGAATCGGCTCGTTGCTCTCTTTCAGCTTCTGCGCAATTTCCGTCAGCTTACGGCTGCGGATGTATTGCCCTAAAGAATGACCGGTCTCTTTTTTGAACATCCGTTGCAGGTGCCATTTTGAGTAACCTGAACGCTCAGACACCTTCTCAAGTGAGAGCGGCGATTCCAGGTTATCTTCGATCCAGTCCAAAATGCTATGAATAGTGATGGCGTCATTATTGCGTCTGGACATCGTCATACCTCTTCTGTTTACGGCAGGATTTTCTTCAGCAAATGCTCAAGAGTGACCACTTCATCCGCCGTTAAGTTTTTTGTTAGTTCCTGGTGCAGTGTTTGTCCTACTAACTCATGACAGCGTTCGCACATGGCCGCACCATCGCTGGTGAGCTGCACCAGTACGCCGCGCTTGTCATTGGGGTTAGGTCGCCTTTCAATCCATCCTTTGCAGACAAGACGATCGAGCATGCGCGTGAGCGCGCCAAGGTCGACAGAGAGCACCTTTTTCAGCTCAACCGGGGTGATGCACACTTCGCAGCGAATGGAGCACAGCACTTTGAACTGGGTCGCAGTGATGTCCATCGGAGACAGATAGTCGTTGAGCAGGCGATCTTTTTTCTGGTTCACCATATGAATAAGACGGCCCAGTGGAATAATTTCGTTAAAGAGATCACTGGTGCTTTTCACAATGGTTGCCCTGGCAAGTAGTTTAATCACGGCAGATATTATTGCTCAGGCAAGTATAAGTCAACCGAATGTATCCGCCGATGCCACGATTTGCTAAAACGTTTCATGAACTTTTTTTGAGTCCTTTTAAATCATAAACATAACGCTGGGTTATCGTAATTCAGCGGAAAACACTGCTTACGTTGTCTGCGTGGCTGTGTCAGGCCATTTCACCGTATACTGTCAGTGTTGATTATGGATAAGGACGACGACGCACTATGGTGGAATTAATTCAGGCAATAGGACTTGGGCTGGTGGTGCTGTTGCCGCTGGCGAACCCGTTAACAACCGTGGCGTTGTTTTTAGGGCTGGCGGGCAATATGAACAGCGCCGAACGTAACCACCAGTCGTTGATGGCATCGGTGTATGTTTTCATCATCATGATGGTGGCGTATTACGCCGGACAGGTGGTGATGAATACCTTCGGAATTTCGATTCCCGGGTTACGAATTGCAGGGGGCTTAATCGTCGCCTTTATCGGTTTCCGCATGCTGTTCCCGGCGCACAAAGCCCATGAATCGCCGGAAGCGAAAAGCAAATCGGAAGAGATGGAGTCTGAGCCTTCCGCCAATATCGCATTTGTTCCGCTGGCCATGCCAAGCACGGCAGGGCCAGGGACGATAGCGATGATCATCAGCTCCGCATCAACGGTACGTGATGGCACAACCTTCTCCGCGTGGGTCGTCATGGTGGCGCCACCGCTGATCTTTGCCATTATCGGCGTCATTTTGTGGGGATGTTTGCGCAGTTCCGGCGCGATCATGCGTTGGGTGGGTAAAGGTGGTATCGAGGCGATTTCTCGTCTGATGGGCTTCCTGCTGGTCTGTATGGGTGTGCAGTTTATTATTAACGGCGTACTGGAAATTATTAAGACCTACCACTAACACAGCCGGGCCTACACAATCTGTAGGCCCGGGCAATTGCTACTCTCTTCGGCAAAAATCACCCGTGATGCGTCTGCTCTTCCAGCGCCACCGGCCACTTGCGGAAGATCAGAATCGACCAGATCAACGCTGCCAGCGCCGGAATCGCCCCCAGATAGCCAATCGCTGACATAGAAAAATGCAGGCTGATCTGATTTCCCACCAGCGCACCCGCGCCGATGCCTAGATTGAAGATCCCGGAGAAGAGCGACATCGCCACATCGGTGGCATCCGGTGCCAGCGCCAGGACTTTAACCTGCATACCGAGGCCAATAATCATCATCGCCACGCCCCAGCAAATACTCAGTATTGCCAGATTTGTTTCGCTACCCGCTGCCGGCATCAGCAACACCAGACACAGCATCAGGGCACCGATAGCGCCGCTCACCAGCAGCGACGCGTGCTGATTGCCCAGTTTGCCAAACAGGATACTGCCGATAATGCCAGCCCCGCCGAGGAGCAGCAGAAGCACCGTTGCAAAATTAGCGCTAAAGCCCGCGACAACCTGCACAAAAGGTTCAATATAGCTGTAGGCCGTGTAGTGGGCGGTAACGACAATGACCGTCAGCAGATAAATACTCATCAGCGCCGGGCGGCGGAACAGCACCGGCAGGCTTTTAAGCGAGCCGGAGTGTTCACTCGGTAATTTCGGCAGGAGCTTGATCAGGCACAGCAGGGTGATCAATGCGCCCATACCGATGGCAAAGAAGGTGGTTCTCCAGCCGAAATACTGCCCGACGATGCGCCCGATAGGCAGGCCGAGCACCATCGCCAGCGCGGTGCCGGTCGCCAGCAGGCTCAGTGCCTGCGCTCGTTTACCTGCAGGTGCCAGACGAATGGCCAGCGAGGCGGTAATCGACCAGAAAATGGCGTGAGCGAACGCAATACCGATGCGGCTTATCACCAGCACGGTAAAGTTCCAGGCGAGGAACGACAGCACATGGCTGGCGATAAACAGCACAAACAGGCCAATCAACAGCTTGCGTCGCTCCATCTGGCTGGTCAGCAGCATAAACGGCAGGGACATCAGCGCTACCACCCACGCGTAGATGGTCAGCATGATCCCGACCTGCGCAGTTTCCATCTGGAAACTTTGAGCGATATCGGAAAGCAGACCCACGGGAACAAATTCCGTGGTATTGAATATAAACGCGGCAATGGCAAGCGTGACCACACGTAGCCACGCGACCTTGCGTGAAACTGTGTTCGAAGGCATAAGATTTGGGGTTCGTTGCTGAAAAGATGAGAGGGCGATCTTAAAGCCTTAACTGGCTAAAAGACAATCATTATGTGATGCAGATCTCAATATTTTGCTTACACGTCCTGTAGCGAAGGGCGTTGTTTTCCTTGAATATAAAGAACAGCACAATAAAAACAGGCGGTACGACGATGCAAGAAATTGATTTTTATCTGGTGGATGCCTTCAGCGATAAAGCCTTTGGTGGTAACGCCGCCGCAGTGTGTCCGCTGGAGGAGTGGCTTCCGGACGAGACGTTGCTCAGCATGGCGAAGCAACATAATCAGTCGGAGACGGCGTTCTTCGTGCGTACGGACGAGGGTTTTGAGCTGCGCTGGTTTACGACACTTGATGAGATTGACCTGTGTGGGCATGCCACGCTGGCGGCGTCGCATGTGATCTTCGAATATCTCGACTATCCGCATACGGAAATTACCTTCACTACCCGTTTTGTGGGCAAACTGACCGTGAAGCGCAACGGCGACTGGCTGACGCTCAACTTCCCTGCGTGGGCGAGTGAGTCCGTCGATAACCCTCCGGCGCTGCTGTTTTACTCCCTTGGGATCACCAGCGCGAAAGAGGTTCGCGTGGCGCGAGATTATATGGTGGTGCTGGAAAACCAGCAGCAGGTTGAGTCCATCAGCCCGGATATCTCATCCATGATCCCGCTCGACAAAATGGTCTGTATTACGGCGCCCGGCGACGAAGCGGATTTCGTCAGCCGCTTCTTCTGCCCTGGCGAAGGCGTGCCAGAAGATCCGGTGACGGGCTCCACCCACAGCATGCTGATTCCCTACTGGAGCGAAAAGCTCGGCAAAACGCAGATGCAGGCGCGCCAGGTGTCGGCTAGAGGCGGGGATCTGCGCTGTGAGCTACAGGGCGACCGGGTGCTAATTGGCGGGCAAGCCACGCTTTATCTCAAAGGAAAAATCTTCCTGCGCCAGTAGTCTCCGCTTTTACGTCTACATGCCCGCAGCCTGCGGGCATTTTCTTTACCGCTTTTGCGCCACATCCCAGATAAAACCGAAGGGATCCTGCACGCGCGCTTTCACATCTCCCCAGAACATCTCCGCCGGCTCGTTGAGCACCCTGGCTCCGGCCTGCACCATTTTGTTGACCTGTGAGACGGCATCATCGACATACAGATAGAAGATAAACTGCGGTGGGTTGCCGGACGTCAGTGGGCTGCGGAGATCCGAATCCCAGCCCTCCTGATTCAGAGTGAAATTGGTGCCGCGATAGCGAATACGAGCAAACAGCAGCTCGCCGTCTTCACCCTCCAGCTCGGCAATTGCCACCATATCCATTGCGCCGGTATAGAAATCCACGGCTGCCCTGACATCAGGGACGTTAAGCGCGGTGGTCAGCCAGGTGAGCCCCATTCCTTCCCACGGATGGGGGCGATTTTCGACGTTGTTAAACCAGTCCAGTTTTTTCATTTTTATCTCCTCAGGAGGCAGTTAATCAGGGTGCGGCTGCCAGTAGGGGGAGATGTTATCGCGGTTTAAATACAATTACTGTATATAATTACAGTGTCCCGCATTTTTGGCACCCTTTATCAGGTAATCCTCAAACGAGGTGCAGAGATAAGTTAAAAGTATGAACACCTGAACCGAGGTGGCAGCTATGTTGATAACAAACAACAAAAGGAGCCTGCCATGTATTCCATTACCTCTGAATCTGCCTCTCATCCGGATATTCTGGCGCTGATCGCCGCCCTGGACAGCTATCAAACTGAGCTTTACCCGGCGGAAAGCAACCATCTGGTCGATCTCACCCAGCTGGCGGAGGGGTCGCTTTTAATGATGGTGATCCGTGATAACCAGCTGAATGCCGTGGGCTGCGGGGCGATCGTGCTCAACGGCGACGGCAGCGGGGAGATGAAACGGGTGTATATCGATCCCACCCATCGCGGTCAAAGGCTTGGTGAAAAACTACTGGCGGCGCTGGAAGACGAAGCCCTGAGCCGCCACTGCCACACGTTGCGCCTCGAAACCGGTATCAAGCAGCACGCGGCTATTCAGCTGTATGAGCGCTGCGGTTATCAGGCGCGCCCGGCGTTTCCGCCCTACGACGAAGATCCACTTAGCCTGTTTATGGAGAAGGTGCTGGTGGCTGACGTTCGTTTAGCAGTGCTATAAACGCCTCAAGCTGACGCGTCATTGCGCCGCGTCGCCACACCAGCCAGGTCGTGAGCCAGCGCCAGTTTTCCGCCAGCGGCCACGCCCCCACCTGAAGATGCCCCGGCATGCTCTCCAGCATCGAGCGGGGCATCAGCGCAATACCTGCGCCCGCAATCACACAGGCCAGCATACCGTGGTACGACTCCATCTCATGGATCCGCCCCGGCGTGGCGCGATCTGCATGAAACCAGCTCTCCAGATGCCGTCTGTAGGAGCAATTAGCGCGAAACGCGTACACGTCCCGACCGCTCACCTGCGTGGCGCGCGACACCTTTTCATGCCCGGCGGCGGCAACCAGCATCATCTCTTCCTGATAGACCGGCATCCCGTCCAGCTCCGGATGCGAGAGCGGCCCGTCGACAAATGCCGCGCTCAACGTGCCCTCCAGCACGCCATCAATCATCGTGCCGGAAGGTCCGGTGGACAGGGCGAACTGAATGCGCGGATAGCGCTGGTTAAACTGCGCCAGAGATTCAGGAATCCGCACCGCGGCGGTGCTCTCCAGGGCGCCCAGAGCGAACAGCCCCTGCGGTTCATCCCCGGCGACCACCATCCGCGCCTCATCGACCAGGGCGAGGATCTGCTTGCTGTAGCGCAGAAAGTTATGCCCGGCGGGTGAGAGGCGCAAACGCTGGTTTTCACGGATAAACAGCTCAACGCCAAGATCCGCCTCCAGCTGACGGATTCGGGTGGTCAGGTTGGACGGCACACGATGCACCTTTTGCGCTGCCTGGGTGATGCTCCCGGTCTGGGCGACGGCGTTAAACATTTCGAGCTGAGTTAAATCCATAGCATTCTCTATTCGTGAATAAGTGAGTCAGTATTATTCATTTTTAAGAAATAGCAGAGTGAGCCACAATCAATCAACCCTTATTACGTGGAGAAGACTATGACTCATTCACCGGCTACCCATGCGCAGTCAATTAATCCGGCTAACGGCGAAACCCTCGCGGCCTATCCGTGGGCCACCGCCGCCGAGGTAGAGCAGGCGATCGCGCGGGCGGATCGCGGTTTCCGTCAGTGGCGCAATGAAAGCGTTACTCACCGGGCGCAGAAACTGCGCGATCTTGCTACCGCACTGCGGGCGCGCGCAGAAGAGATGGCGCAAATGCTGTCCCGTGAGATGGGTAAACCTATTTTGCAGGCACGCGCCGAAGTCACGAAATCTGCCGGTCTGTGCGACTGGTACGCCGAGCACGGCCCGGCGATGCTGGCTGCGGAACCGACGCAGGTTGAAAATCAAAAAGCGGTGATCGAGTATCGCCCGCTGGGACCGGTGCTGGCGGTGATGCCGTGGAACTTCCCGCTGTGGCAGGTGCTGCGCGGGGCGGTACCGATTCTGCTCGCCGGTAACAGCTATCTGCTGAAACACGCGCCGAACGTTCTGGGGTCGGCGACGCTTATCGGCGAGATGTTCGCGGATGCCGGTTTTGCGCCGGGGGTGTTTGGCTGGATCAACGCCACGAACGACGGCGTCAGCCAGGCGATTAACGATCGTCGCATCGCTGCGATTACCGTCACCGGGAGCGTACGAGCCGGGGCGGCGATTGGTGCACAGGCGGCTGCGGCCCTCAAAAAATGCGTGCTGGAGCTGGGTGGGTCCGATCCCTTTATTGTGCTGAACGATGCGGATCTGGATCTGGCCGTGAAAGCGGCCGTCGCCGGGCGCTATCAGAATACCGGACAGGTGTGCGCGGCCGCTAAACGCTTTATCGTCGAAGAGGGTATCGCTGAGCAGTTTACCGAACGCTTTGTTGCGGCCGCTGCGGCCCTGAAGATGGGCGCGCCCGATAACGAAGAGAACTATCTGGGGCCGATGGCGCGGTTCGATCTGCGTGATGAACTGCATCAGCAGGTACAGGCGACGCTTAACGAGGGCGCAACGCTTTTACTCGGCGGAGAGAAAGTGGCCGGTGCGGGGAATTACTATCCGGCGACCGTATTAGGCAACGTCACCCCAGAAATGACCGCGTTTCGTCAGGAGCTGTTCGGTCCGGTCGCCGCGATCACCGTGGCGAAAGACGCGGAACATGCCCTGATGCTTGCAAACGACAGTGATTTTGGTCTGTCGGCGACGGTGTTTACCGCCGATGCGCAACGTGCCGAGGCGTTTGCTCGCCAGCTGGAGTGCGGCGGGGTGTTCATCAATGGCTACAGCGCCAGCGATGCGCGCGTGGCTTTTGGCGGCGTGAAGAAGAGCGGCTTTGGCCGTGAGTTATCTCACTTTGGTTTGCATGAGTTCTGCAATATCCAGACCGTATGGAAAGACCGCGTGTAGGTCTTGTTAAACTTGCTTAAAAGGCCTTCACCGCGAAGGCCTTTGTCATTTTTGTGTCATGGTTCTGTCATTTGTGTTTCGTAGACTCCCACGCGTCTAACGTACTGTTACAGAAGAATATTATGAACCTAACGCAAATTTTCAGCCGTATTGCGAAGCGTCAGTTTGGTCTGCTGGCGGGCATCTTTTGTATTATCGGGCTTTTCTCCGCCCTGCAGCTCTCCTCGTCAATTCTCCTGACCGCCTCGCTTCGTGATGCCCAGCGTAATGAACAACAAAATCAGCTGGCGCAACAGCAGCAAAGCAAACTGGATCTGGCGCGTGTCTCTCTGCTGGCGGCAAGCGATCTGCTCAATCGCTCGGGCGTCTATTTTATGCAGGATAAAGAGACCGGCTCTGAAGGGAGCTGGAACAGCCTGATGGATGAAGCGCAAAAGGCGCTTAATGCTTCCCGGGAGGCGTGGAAGGCCTGGCTGGCGCTGAATCCCCCCAAAGACGAGGCGCTGATTAATAGCTATCAGTTATTCTACGGCGCCATCAATGAGCAGGCGGAAGGGCTGGTCAAGACCCATTCTATTGACGCTTTTTTTGCTGTTCCCGCCCAGGCGTTTCAGACCGACTTTAATGATAACTACGCGCGCTATCAGCAGCTGAGCGAGCAACGGGCAGGAGAAGGGCGCATGTCGCTAATGGATCGCCTCGCTGATTTGCAGTCGCTGTTCCTGCTGGCGCCAGTGGTCCTGCTACTGATTGCGGTGGCGGTGTGGTTTGGCATGTCGCGCTGGGTGATTGCCCCGCTGCGCAGGCTTATCGCTCATATTAACCAGCTAGCCGCCGGAGATCTCTCGGGTGCCGCGCCGGCTGTAAACAGTTTTAACCGAGAAATCGGGCAGTTGAGCGCCAGTATTAGCACCATGCAGCGCGGATTACAGCAGCTGGTGACGCAGGTGAGTGAAGCCACAACCGCAATGGTAGAAAACATCGGCGAACTGGCGGAAGGCAATCAGAAGCTGTATCAGCAGTCTGCGCGGCAGGCCCAGGAGCTGAGCGACGTGACGGCGCACATCGCCACGCTGGAAACCCACGTGGAGGGCAATACGGGGTACGCGAAGCTCGCCAGCTCGCGTGCGGATGAGGCGCGTAAGACGGCGGCGGGGGGTGATATCATGATGTCGACCGTTAATGCCTCCATGCAGGCGATCGTAGAACGATCGTCAGAGATGCGCGGGATCGTCTCGATGATCGACAGCGTGGCGTTTCAGACCAACATTCTGGCGCTGAACGCCGCTATTGAAGCCGCCCATGCGGGCAATCAGGGGCGAGGGTTTGCGGTTGTCGCGCGTGAGGTGGGATTGCTGGCGAGAAAAAGCAGTCACTCGACGCAAACTATTCAGGAGCTGATTAATCACTCGTTACAGGGAATTGAAGACGGATCGAAAGCGGTGGTGAAGCTTGAGAACAACCTGCAACAGGTGACCGTGCTGGTGGCAAATCTGAGCGGTCTGCTTGACGATATTTCTGCCGCCACGATGAGTCAGGGGGAGAGTATTCATCAGATGACGCGCCAGCTGCAGGCGCTGAATCAGGTGTCGCAACAGACGGATGTACTGGTGACCACCGCCTCCCAGGCGTCGCGTCGCTTACACGATGAGTCGTATTTGCTGATGCAGGCGGTTTCGCGTTTTCGACTTCCCGCCTGACGCGACACATTCGCCTCTGTTATACTCGCAGCCCGTTTTTGGCCTCCAGGCAAGGAGCAACATGTGGCTGCGGTCATCGATAATCAGATGCTGGAAGAGATTCTGGCGCAGGTTCGTCCGTTAATCGGGCAGGGAAAGGTTGCCGATTACATTCCGGCGCTGGCGTGCGTCAGTGGCAATAAGCTGGGTATCGCCATTTGCACCGTGAAAGGTGAGCTTTATCAGGCTGGCGATGCCGCCGAGCGCTTTTCGATTCAGTCGATCTCCAAAGTGTTAAGCCTGGTTGCGGCGATGCGACAGTATGACGAAGACGAGATCTGGCAGCGGGTGGGGAAAGATCCTTCCGGACAGCCGTTTAACTCGCTGCTCCAGCTGGAAATCGAACAGGGCAAACCGCGCAATCCTTTTATCAACGCCGGGGCGCTGGTGGTCTGCGACATGCTGCAGAGCCGTCTTAGCGCGCCGCGTCAGCGGATGCTGGAGATTGTGCGCCAGCTGAGCGGCGTTTCGGATCTGAGTTACGACGCTAACGTTGCTCGCTCTGAGTTTGAACATTCGGCGCGAAACGCCGCCATCGCCTGGCTGATGAAGTCTTTCGGTAATTTCCACAACGATGTGGCTACCGTGCTGCAAAACTATTTCCACTACTGCGCGCTGAAAATGAGCTGCGTGGAACTCGCGCGTACTTTCCTGTTTCTGGCCGACCAGGGCTTCTCCTCGCTGCATAATCAGGCAGTTGTCACGCCGATGCAGGCGCGTCAGGTCAATGCGCTGATGGCGACAAGCGGGATGTATCAGAATGCCGGAGAATTTGCCTGGCGCGTCGGGCTGCCCGCTAAATCAGGCGTTGGCGGCGGGGTGGTGGCCATTGTCCCTCACGAAATGGCGATTGCGGTCTGGAGCCCGGAGCTGGATGACGCCGGGAACTCGCTGGCAGGCGTGGCGGTGCTGGAGAAACTCACCCAGCGGCTGGGGCGGTCCGTCTACTGATGAACACCCTTGACGATCTGTTTGCCCGGCTGGGGCGTTCAACCTTTCGTTCTCGCTTCAAACTGGGCGCGAAAGAGCGGCAGTACTGCTGGGACAAAGGGGCGGAAACTATCGATCAACACGCCGCGGATTTCGTTGCCCGTCGTCTCGCGGCGGCCATGCCCGTCAACGACGGCAAGCAGACCCCAATGCGCGGGCATCCTGTCTTTATCGCCCAGCATGCTACGGCAACCTGCTGTCGCGGTTGTCTCGCTAAATGGCACCATATTCCCCAGGGCGAGGCGTTAAACGCCGATCAGCAGCGTTACATTGTGACGGTCATCCACCACTGGCTGGTGCTGCAAATGAACGCCCAACCTTGATGGGTTATGCATGCCGGCTATGTATGTTATAGATACGTGCTAATCTTTTATTATTCTGCTGATGACCGCGAAATAATTGCGCTAAGCAATTATATGGATTGATATTTGATGCCTTCTTCTTTGACATCCTTTAAGCCTTTTCTGCCCGATAATCCGCTTCGCAATGCGGTCAGTATTTTTATTCTGACCACGCTGTTCTATTTTATTGGCGCGGAACTGCGTCTGGTGGAAGCGCTCTCACTGTTTTGGCCGCTGAATGGCGTGATGGCCGGGGTGTTTGCCCGTTACGCGTATCTCAATCGCCTGCACTATTACGCGGTGTCCTATGTCGCGATGCTGATGTACGACGCGGTGACCACCAACTGGGGGATGGCCTCGGTGGTGATCAACTTCTCTAATATGGTGTTTATCGTGACCGTGGCGCTGCTGGTGACACGAGACAGACGTCGGGGCCGCACGGTTCCAGACCCGATCAATGCCTTACGCCTGTTTAACTTTTGCCTTATCGCCGCGCTGCTGTGCGCGCTGGTGGGGGCGATGGGTTCCGTCGGGATCGACAGTCAAACCTTCTGGCCGCTGTTTGCCGACTGGTTTAGCGAGCAGTTCTCGACCGGCGTGCTGATTCTGCCGTGCCTGTTGACCGTTAAAATCCCTGAGATCAAGAACCCGGTGCGGGTAGAACACTTTATGCCCGTGGTGGCGCTGATCGTCTCTGTCCTGGCCTCGGTGGTGATCGGCGGGGCGGGCAGCCTGGCCTTTCCGCTG
The DNA here is from genome assembly GCF_003051885.1 of Lelliottia sp. WB101. NCBI lineage: Bacteria > Pseudomonadati > Pseudomonadota > Gammaproteobacteria > Enterobacterales > Enterobacteriaceae > Lelliottia > Lelliottia sp. WB101. The sequence goes on along the minus strand of NZ_CP028520.1, from coordinate 3,270,521 downwards.
CCGGCGCTGATCTGGTGTGCGGTGCGTTATTCGCTTCCCGCGACCTGTCTGCTGACCTTTGTCACCGGCGGGGTGGAGATCATCCTGGTGGCGAACTCGATTATAAATATTGCCGTGGCGACGCCGCTTTCGACGCCGATGATGTTCTCTGCGCGTCTGGGCATCGCTACCATGGCAATTTGCCCGGTGATGGTCTCCGTGAGCGTGGCGGCGATTAACTCTCTGATTCATCAGGTGTCGTTGCGCGCCGATTATGACTTCCTGACCCGCGTCTATTCGCGCTCAGGTTTGTATGAAGCGCTGAAACACGAAGAGTCCCATCGTCATCCCCGTTTTCTGACCGTGATGCTGCTCGATATCGACTACTTCAAAAGTATTAATGACAACTATGGTCATGAGTGTGGCGACCGGGTGCTGGCCTCTTTCGCCGGGCAGGTGCAGCAGGTGGTGGGCGAGGACGGGCTGGTGGCGCGCATGGGCGGGGAAGAGTTTGCGGTCGTGGCCAATACCGTTGATGCCCGTCAGGGCGTTGAGCTGGCAGAACGTATCAGAGAATCTGTTGCTTCGCATCCCTTCAGCTGGGGTCAGCACACGCTGTTTTTGACGGTGAGTATTGGGCTTGGGAGTGCGAAAGCAGAATCCTGGCAGCTCACGGAGGTCTTTAATAAGCTGTTAGCCGAAGCCGACGAGTATCTCTATCGTTCGAAAAAAGCTGGGCGAAATCGTACCAGTGCGCGTCATCCAGACGATCTGCGCGTCGTCGAACCGCAAAAAAGTACGGAACAGGTGTAAACGTATCCATCCCAGGCAGAATGCGGCCCTGATGTTATCACTTTGCTGATAAATTGCTTGCTACGTATTTTTAAGCTCAATAAGATACCGGTGATAACACATCGGAAAAATCGCGTAATGAACGGAACTGATAAACTGAGTAAAAACCATCGCTTACCAGGGAGTCGTTTTGTTAAACGTATGTATCTGATGCGTATCCTGGGCACTTTTCTCTGCTTTATTCCTATTCTTTCTGTCCTGATTGAACATCAACGTTCAGTATGGCTAATGCTTTTGCTGGCGCTAAACGCGTTTGTCTGGCCGACCGTCGCCTGGCTGCGCGCCAGCCGTTCTTCTACGCCGCTTGCCGCAGAACATCAAAATCTGGTGATCGATGCAGGGGCGGGAGGGTTCTGGATCGCGATGATGGCCGTGAATCCGCTGCCCTCGGTGGTGATTGCCACGATCCTGCTGGCCGATCGTCTGTCCGCAGGCGGTTTTGCCCTGATGAAGCGCGCGGCGATAGCCATGCTGGCGGTGTTTCTCGCCGCCTGGCTGTTGCAGGGCATGGCGATTATTATCACCGTTTCGCAACAGACCATGTTTGCCACCTTGCCCCTGATTGCGATCTACATCATTGCGCTTAGCGTGCTGACGGACAGTATTGCCATTCGTCTGCGGATCAAATCCCGCGAGCTGGAGCGGATCGCGATGATGGATCCGCTGCTGGATATCGCGAACCGGCGCCTGCTGGAAAAGCGTATCGAACACGAGCTGAATAAACTTCAGCAGGCTTGCCGGGAATCGGCGCTGATGTTCATTGATATCGATAATTTTAAAGAAGTGAACGATCGTTTCGGGCATAAAGTCGGGGATGCGTTGCTCGCCTCGGTCTCGGAGATTTTACACATTGCCACACGTCAGACAGACACCCCGGCGCGGCTGGGCGGCGATGAGTTTGTGATCCTGCTTCCGGATACCAGCATCGATGAGGCGCACGTGGTGGCGTCGCGAATCATGGAGGCCGCCGCCATTATGCAAGATGTGGCGCACGAAACCGTCAATTGCACGCTCAGCATTGGCATTGCGGGGGCGACCCGCGAGATGTCCAACGTAACGGACTGGCTGCAGGCGGCGGACACCGCCCTTTACCAGGCTAAGCGCGGCGGTAAAAATCGAATTTTTGCGCACTGACAAGTCGTTTCTTTAGGCTAAGCTATTAAAAAGCTGCGTGTCAGGAGACATCATGAAAGCGCCCGCGATCCCTGCCAATGAATCAGACCGTCTGCTGTCCCTGCGTGATTCCAGGCTTTTGGAGTCGAACAACCATCAACCTTACGATCGCATCACCCGGCTGGCAAAACGCCTGTTTGCCGTGCCGGTGGCGAGGGTGAACCTAATCGACGAACGTTCGCTGGTGGCGCTCTCTTTAGACAATGCCATGGCAGCCGTTCTGCCGCGCAATCTCTCTTTCTGTGGGCATACGCTGTTTAATAACGCACTGCTGGTGGTGTCTGACCCGCGACATGATCCCCGTTTTGCCGATAATCCGCTGGTAAAAGGCCAGCCTGGCGTACGTTTTTACGCCGGGTATCCGCTGCGTCTGCCCGACGGCGCTATCGTCGGCACACTCTGTTTGATGGACTATGTCCCCCGCGATTTTGTTGCGGCCGATCTTAACGCCCTGAGCGACCTGGCAGCGCTGGCGGAAGACGAGTTCGCTGCCGCCTGTGCGGCGACGACGGATGAGCTGACGGGGCTGTTTAACCGGCGTGGATTTAATCAGTTAGCGGCGTTTGCCTTATCCGGGGCCCGGCGTCGTGCAGAGCCACTGACGCTCGCCTGGATGGATCTGGACCGCTTCAGACAGATTAACGAACGCTACGGGCAGGCAGAAGGCGATTCGGCGCTGAAAGCCATGACCGAGCTGATGCGCACCTCATTCCGTGAGGCGGATCTGCTGGTGCGTTACGGTAGCGATGAATTCGCGGTTCTGTTTGCCGATACGGATGAGCAGGGGGCCTGGATTGCGATGCAGTATCTCAATGAGCAGGTCGCGGAATACAACCAGCGTGGGCTGCATCCCTGGAGCCTGACATTCTCCTGGGGAATCTGTGAATTCGACCATCAGCAGGATGATTTGCAGCGCTGGCTACAGACCGCTCACGACAAAATCCTCGCCATGAAACAGCGATACAGTGCAGACAGCGGGCATAATAAAAGCCTATGAATGGCGTGCTTGCGTTAAATAATTGTTAAAGGCAATCTGGGGCGGTCTCTTCACAAGGAAATCCCATGACCGCCTCTCTGCACATTCACACCCTTTCACGTGACGATATTCACTCGCATCTCGACTCACTGGCTGACATCCTCGAAAACTGCGTTAACGGCGGGGCGTCGGTGAGCTTTATGCTACCTTTTTCGGCTGTAAAAGCGCGTCAGTTCTGGCTCGGCGTGGCGGAAAGCGTGGCCCGCCGGGAGCGCACCGTGCTGGCCTGTCGCGACGAAGGTGGCGAATTTTTGGGTACCGTGCAGCTCATTACCGATCAACCGGAGAACCAGCCGCACCGGGCGGATGTAGCCAAGCTGCTGGTCCACGAAAAAGCCCGCCGTCGCGGTGTGGCGATGCGCTTAATGGAAGCCCTGGAAGGGGTCGCGATGGAGGAGGGTAAAACCGTGCTGGTACTGGATACGGCTTCGGGCAGCGGCGCTGAGACGTTCTATCAGCGTGCGGGCTGGCAAAAGGTCGGTGAGATCCCGCGCTACGCCCTGATGCCGGACGGCGAAATGACGGCGACATCGGTGTTCTATAAGTTTTTATAATATTTTTCACAATTGCTTTATGAATTGATCAAAACAGGGTTTCATGGTCGAAAAGTTTGATAAGTTATTGGACCAATCTTATCGGGCTGTATGACTAATTAAAAAAGGAACCCCTTGTGAACACACTCAATCGTCGTGATTTTCCCGGTGCTCTCTATCCTGAACGTATCATCCAGTTTGGTGAAGGTAACTTTTTACGTGCGTTCATCGACTGGCAGATCGACCTGCTAAATGAGCACACCGATCTGAATTCCGGGGTGGTGATTGTTCGTCCTATCCAGAGCGATTTCCCACCTTCACTGAGCACTCAGGATGGTCTGTACACCACGATCATTCGCGGCCTGAATGAGAAGGGCGAGGCTGTGAGCGACGCGCGTCTGATCCGCTCCGTGAATCGTGAAATCAGTGTTTACAGCCAGTATGACGAATTCCTTAAACTCGCACACAATCCGGATATGCGCTTTGTGTTCTCCAACACTACCGAAGCGGGCATCAGCTATCACGCCGATGACAAATTCGACGATGCGCCTGCCGTGAGCTATCCGGCAAAACTCACCCGTTTACTGTTCGAGCGTTTCAGCCATTTCAACGGCGCGGCCGACAAAGGCTGGGTGATTATTCCGTGCGAGCTGATTGATTATAACGGCGATGCGCTGCGTGAACTGGTGCTGAAATATGCCCAGGAGTGGGCGCTGCCAGCGGCATTCACCCAGTGGCTGGTTGATGCCAACAGTTTCTGCTCCACCCTCGTGGACCGTATTGTCACCGGCTACCCGCGTGACGAAGTGGCTGCGCTTGAAACGGAACTGGGCTACCACGATGGTTTCCTCGATACCGCGGAACACTTCTATCTGTTTGTGATTCAGGGGCCTAAATCTCTGGCCGCCGAACTGCGTCTCGATAAATTCCCGCTTAACGTGCTGATTGTGGACGACATCAAACCGTATAAAGAGCGCAAAGTCGCAATCCTTAACGGCGCGCACACGGCACTGGTTCCGGTAGCCTTCCAGGCGGGGCTGGACACGGTCGGCGACGCGATGAACGACGCAGAAATCTGCGCATTTGTGGAAAAGGCCATCTACCAGGAGATCATCCCGGTGCTGGATTTACCAAAAGATGAGCTGGAATCCTTCGCCAGCGCGGTGACAGGGCGTTTCCGTAACCCGTACATCAAACACCAGCTGCTGTCGATTGCCCTGAACGGGATGACAAAATACCGCACCCGTATACTGCCGCAGCTGCTGGCAGGGCAGAAGGCGACCGGGAAATTACCTGCGCGTCTCACCTTTGCGCTGGCCGCGTTGATCGCGTTTTATCGTGCAGAGCGTGAGGGTGAAAACTATCCGGTGCAGGACGATCTGCACTGGCTGGAGCGCTATCAGCAGCTGTGGGCGCAGCATCATGACAAGCAGATCAGCACCAGCGAACTGGTGAAAGCGGTTCTCAGCGTGAGCGATCACTGGGAGCAGGATCTGACGAAAGTAAGCGGATTGGTAGAACAGGTTACGCTCGATCTGGATGCGATTCTTCTGAAGGGGATGCGCGCGGCAGTCAAACCGCTGTGCTAATCTTCTCGCCCGGCTCCGGCCGGGTTTTATTTAAAGCACCATTAGTTACAACATACTATTCGCTCCATTTTTTTATAACACACTTCGGCACCGTGCGCTTTTTGTCTCGCAGTTAAAAAGGAGCAGCAATCCTGTAACAAGCTTGCAACCGTGACGGCGATCACGTTTAATAGTCGCGCTCTTTATTGACCTGAAGCTGACTATGATTGTTCGTCCTCAACAGCACTGGCTGCGCCTGATTTTTGTCTGGCATGGCTCCGTCCTGTCTAAAATCTTTACCCGGTTATTCCTTAACTTCCTGTTATCCATCGCTGTTATCGTGATGTTACCCTGGTACTCCTCCCTTGGGATCAAACTGACCGTTGCGCCGTTCAGCATTCTCGGCGTGGCGATCGCTATCTTCCTCGGGTTTCGCAATAACGCCTGTTATTCGCGCTACGTTGAGGCTCGCCAGCTTTGGGGGCAACTGATGATAGCGTCACGCTCGTTATTTCGCGAGGTGAAAAACACGCTCCCGGACGATCAGCATCTCAGCGAGTTCGTGCGCATGCAGATCGCCTTCGCCCATTGCCTGCGCATGACGCTCAGACGCCAGCCGCAGGCAGAGCAGCTTTCACGCTATCTTTCTGCGTCACATTTACGCGCGGTGATGGATTCAAACTCGCCGTCGAACCGTATTTTGCTGATCATGGGCGAGTGGCTGGCGGTGCGCCGTCGGGAAGGGCAGCTGTCGGATATTTTGTTCCACAGCCTCAATAATCGTCTGAACGACATGTCCGTGGTGTTAGCCGGATGCGAGCGGATTGCCAATACGCCGGTGCCGTTTGCCTACACCCTGATTCTGCACCGCACGGTCTATCTGTTCTGCATTATGCTGCCGTTCGCCCTGGTGGTCGATCTGCACTACATGACGCCGTTTGTCTCGGTGCTGATCTCTTACACCTTTATTTCCCTCGATGCGCTGGCTGAAGAGCTGGAAGAGCCTTTCGGCGTGGAAAATAACGACCTGCCGCTGGATGCCATCTGCAATGCGATGGAGATCGATCTGCTACAAATGAACGATGAGCCGGAAATCCCCGCCCGCGTGTTACCGGACAAGCATTACCAGCTCACGTAATGAACATTCAGGAACGCTGCAAGGCGTTCCACTCCTCGCGGGTGATTTCCCATAACTCCGAGTCCAGCTCGCCGCTGACGTAGGCTTTCTTTTCGGTTCTCACCAGGCGCATCCCGCTGCTGGTAGAGATCCGCTGTGAGCGCTGGTTGACGGCTGCTTTTGGCGCGCGCAGAAGCGGTTTGTTCAGCGTATTAAACCAGAAGTCCGTCGCGGCAATGCTCGCTTCGCGCATATAGCCCTGACCCTGCCATTCGGGCGCCAGCCAGAATCCCCGATTATTATCCTCGACGTCGTACAGGCAGATCAGACCAATCAGCTGATTGGGATTGTCTTTGCAACGAATCGTCCAGAACCACGCCACGCCATTTTCCACATCCGGCAGGGCGACGTTGTTCACGTATGTCTCTGCGCCATCGGACGGATAGGGCCAGGGTACGCTCGCCACCATATAACGAACGATCTCCCAGCGTGGATATAATGTCTGGATTTGCAGCGCATCTTCCGCTTCCAGCGGTTTGAGTAACAGACGTTCAGTGGTTAACGTGGGCGTTTTCACGATTCGGATCTCCATTATTTGTCGTTATGTTTTTGTTTGCCTTTTGCTATTTTCATGATTACCACATTCTGCTGTGACTGAATAGCCGAGGAAAATATGACGTTAAGACTGGCCGCACCGGAAGAGGCCGAGAGACTCTGGCTCGTTCGCAATCTGGCTATCCGTGCAGGCTGCCAGAGTAGCTATGATAGTGACGTGATCGCTCGCTGGACGCCGGAGGCAATGCCGGAAAGCTATCGTCAGGTGATAATCGATAATCCTTTTTACGTGGTCGAAGACGAGAAGGGAGAAATCGTGGCAAGCGGCTATCTCGATCTGGCCGCCAGCAGCGTGGAAGCGATCTTTACCGTCCCCGACGCAGCCGGAAAAGGGCTGGCGGGGCGGATCATCGCGGCGATTAAAGCAGAGGCACGCGCACGCGGCATTTCGCAATTAACGCTCTCCTCAACGCCTAACGCGCAGACCTTCTATCAGAGACAAGGCTTTGTAACGGTTAGCGAGGGATTTCATTATTCAAGAATGGCCGACGCCCAGCTGCGTTGTATTCACATGACGATCGATTTAACCGGCGAGGAGACCCTATGACGATAACCGTAAGGGCGTTGCGTGCAGAGGATTATGCCGACTGGCGGCCGCTGTGGGATGGCTACACGGCGTTTTACGAATGCAAACTTGATGAGTCCGTGACTACGTCGACATGGGAAAGGGCGCTGAGCCCGCATTCTGCGCTGCTCTGTCGGGTCGCGGAAATGGACGGGAAAGTCGTGGGTTTCGCCCTGTGTGTGCTGCATGAAGGGACATTTTCAACCGCGCCCGTATGCTATCTGGAAGATCTGTTTGTCGATGCAAATGTGCGTGGGAGCGGTGCCGGAAAGGCGCTGATAGAGGCCCTCCAGGCGGAAGGAAAGCGCGAAGGGTGGTCAACGCTGTACTGGGTGACGCGTCAAAACAACCCTGCGCGAAAACTGTATGACAAGTTTAGTGAAGCGGACGATTTTGTACGTTATCGCCTGTCGCTTTGAATTCTTTTAAGGTTCACGACGGGCAACGATAAACAGGCGCGGGAAAGCCAGCAGAATCTGCCCGTTTTCCTGCAGCGGATACTGCTGCTCCAGAAGTTCAAGATAGCGATCCAGATAGTTCCGCTGCTCGTGTTCGCTCAGCTCCTGCAACCAGGGGCGCAATCCGGTGGCACTCACCCAGTCAACGATCGCCTGATGCGAACTCATTTTGTGATAGTAGGTAGTGCGCCAGATATCCACGTCGCAACCCGCGTCCGTCAAAATATCAAAATAGGCATGAACGCCGGGCAGCGGATCGCGGCTGCGGTCCGGGAAACCTTGCTCGTAAGCCACTTCACGCATCAAAACGTGCGATGGCTCATCGCGATTATCAGGCATCTGAATCGCCAGCACGCCGTTCATTTTGAGCAGAGAAACCAGGTGCGGGAGCAGCTCGTAGTGATCGCAAATCCACTGCAGCGACGCGTTGGCATAGACAAGATCAACCGAATGCGCCGGGCGATAGGTTTGAATATTGGCTTCAATAAACTGGCATTCGGGCAACGCAACCCGCGCCTGTTCCAGCATGGCCGGTGAATTATCCACGCCAACAATGCGTGCCGATGGCCAGCGCTGATGCAAAAGTGCGGTGCTGTTTGCCGGGCCACAGCCCAAATCCAGCACATCCGTCACCTCGTTCAGCGCCACTCTTGCCAGCAGTTCGGCGGCGGGACGAGTGCGTTCCGCGCCGTATTGCAGATATAAAGAAGGGTTCCAGTCGGCCATCATCGCATCTCCAGTTTGCGGGTTTCAGCAAGTGTAGATGATTGGCGATGGTTATGTTCAGGCGTTTAACCAGGCCTGGCCCTCAGCTTTCATTTTTCGCTCTAATTCACTGCCGCGCGTGGCAAAAACACGTTTAACCGGGAACCCGCTCTTTTCCAGCACGTAGGCGAGAGCGGCGTATTCTCGCGGGTATTTCTCGGCAGTCGCCGCGTCTATCTCCACCATTCCCATCGGGAACGTAAAGGTGCCCATGTCGTAAATGCTCTGCCGATGGAACAGTTTCCAGACGCCGTCGCGTTTCTCCATCAGGTCGTAGAAACGGTTATGTCCGTTGCAGCCCACGTTCAGTTTGACGTTTTCGGCGATAATAATGGCGTTCGTTTCCACGATCGCTTTGTCACCCTTAAAAGTAATAATCGGATTGCCCATCAGATGTTTGGTGCGGATATCCGATGCGCCCATACGCTCTGAACCCGTTACAAAATCACCGAAAAGCCCTTCAAACCAGGTGACTTCGATCGTGCCGTCAGGGTGAAAGAGTGAACGCAGCTGTTCCCATTCGTTCAAATCCCGGTGGATCCAGCCGTTGATCAGGTCGGTAATCTGCAGGCGATCTTCAGTTCTGTTTTCCATTTTTCGTGCTCCGCTAATGAAAGATGCATGGAGTATTCACCCTGCGTTCGATAACATCCAATAGAATAAAATGACAGATTAATCAGATTTAATGATTGCTGGAGGTGCGACATGGATTTACGCCAGTTACGCTATTTTCTGGCCGTGGCGGAAGAGAAGCATTTTGGCCGCGCCGCTCAGAGCCTGAACATTGTCCAGCCGGCGTTAAGTATGCAGATCCGCGCGCTGGAGGAGGAACTCGGCGGCGCGTTGTTGGTTCGGACCAGCCGAAGCGTCGAGCTGACCGAAGCGGGAAAACTGTTCCAGACCGAGGCACGACGCACGCTGGAGCAGGCCGAGTTTGCCCGACACGCTGTTGCGCGCTCCCTGCGCGGAGAGACCGGCACGGTGCGAATCGGGTTTGCCGGGAATGCCGTATTCAGCGGGAAACTGATGCGTGATTTGCGTCATTTTCGCCAACGCTATCCGGATGTCGAGATGATTTTGCAGGAGGTTCCGGCGCAGCAGCAGGTGGAAGCCATTCTCGCCGGGCGGCAGGATATCGGCTACACGCCGGATCACAGCAAAACCCTGACCGCCGGAATCAGGGTGCAGAGGATAGGGGACTGGGACATTCTGGTGGCATTGTCGGACGAACACCCGCTGGCTGAGCGTCCGCTCTTTACCGTCGAGATGCTTGCCGGGCAGCCGCTGATCCTCTACGACGCCCATGATACGCATGAAAATCTGTATCTCATGCTGAGCCAGCAGCTGCAAAACAGGCTGCAGATTGCGCACCGTTCTGACAGCACCCTGAGCGTCCTGGCCCATGCCGCCGCCGGAATGGGGCTTGCGCTGGTTCCCGCACCGCTGCAGCAGGTGAATATTCCCGGCCTGGTTTATCGCCATCTGAATGCCCCGGCGTTAACGGCCAATTTGCTGCTAATTAGCCGTGACACGGAGACAAGTGGCGCGGTGAACGCATTTCTGTCGTTAGCGGCACAGGGCGCGGCTCGTTGATCTGCCCCACGCCTCATTCTGGAGCGCGTCATTTGCCCCATTTCCGCGAACCGATGACGCACAGAATGACGCCTGCGGTGATAACTATCATCAACGGGCTGACGCTTTCGTGCAGGAGCGTCGCCGACAGCCCCAGCCCGAAGAACGGCTGTAACAACTGAAGCTGACCGACGGCGGCGATCCCGCCCTGCGCAAGCCCTTTGTACCAGAAAATAAAGCCAATCAGCATGCTGAAAAGAGAGACGTATCCCAGCGCCAGCCAGGCGGAATACCCGATGTGGCTGAAGGAGGCAGGCTGGGTCATCACTGTGGCTGTCAGCATAAAGGGCAGAGAAATCAACAGCGCCCAGCTGATGACCTGCCAGCCTCCGAGCACACGGGTCAGTCTGGCGCCTTCGGCGTAACCCAGACCGCAGACGATCACCGCAGCGAGCATCAGCAGATCGCCAACAAGGGAGACTGCCGCGCTTTGTGAGAGGGCAAAACCCATCACCAGAACGCTGCCCAGCACAGAGAACATCCAGAAGGCTTTTTTAGGCCGTTCACCGCCGCGCAGTACGCCAAAAATCGCGGTGCTGAGCGGCAGCAGGCCGAGAAAAACAATCGAGTGCGCCGAGGTGACATGCTGAAGCGCCAGCGCCGTCAGCAGCGGAAAACCAATCACCACCCCAAGCGCGACCACGACGAGCGGCAAAATGTGCGACAACTGCGGGCGTTTTTCCTTAAACCCGACAATCAGCATCATGGCGAAAAGACCGGCAATGGATGCCCGCAGGAACGTCAGGAAAAAAGGATTCATATCCAGCACCGCCACACGTGTGGCGGGTAGCGAACCGCTGAAAATGATGACGCCCAGCAGCCCGTTCAGCCATCTGGACATCGCGTTGGAATCCGTTTTATGCACTACGGAATTGACCACGAACACCTCTTTATTTTTATCACGCCCGCAGGCTTGAGCATCTGTGAAGCCGATGGTAGTCTCATGAATCCGATACAATCAAAAAATTGTCATGGATACATTCGATGAAAGCCCGGTATAAAGCGATAGTGGATACCTTCGCAGCGTTGATTCGGGCGGGGACGCTCACGCCTGGCACCCGGCTGCCGACCCACCGCCACCTGTCACAGCGGGAAAAAATCTCCCTGGCGACGGCGACCCGCGTCTATACGGAGCTGGAGGCGATGGGGCTGGTGAGTGGCGAAACCGGGCGAGGGACGTTTGTCCGTGAGATTGCTGTTCCTTACGGCCACGGGGTCGATCAACAGGCCGTGGCATCCGATGTACTGGATTTGAACTTTAACTATCCCGCGTTAGCGGGGCAGGGAGAGCTGCTGCGCGAGGCGTTACGCCAGGTATCGAACGCCGGTGATATCGAATCGCACTTACGTTATCAGCCCCATGCCGGGAGGCTGACCGATCGCGAGATTATTGCCGGGCATTTCTCCTGTCAGGGATTTCGCCCTGCGCCGGACAATGTCGTCATCGTCAATGGCGCCCAGCACGGATTGACCGTCGCGGTGATGGGGCTACTGCGCCCCGGCGATGTGGTGGCCGTGGACGCGCTGACCTATTCCGGTTTTAAAGCGCTGGCCACGTTATATCATCTGGAGCTGATCCCTGTCCCGTCGCTGGCTGACGGCCCGGACCTGAACGCGTTACAGCAGATTTGCCAAAAACGCCCAGTTCGGGCGGTGTACACCATGCCCACGTTGCACAACCCTTTGGGCTGGGTGATGAATCGCGAGCAGCGACAAGTGCTGGCCGGGATCGCCCGCGCCCACGATCTCATCATTATTGAAGATACGGCGTATGCCTATTTGATTGGCAGGCCACCGCCGCCGGTCGCGGTTTATGCACCGGAGCGCACGGTTTACGTCACCGGATTTTCAAAGAACGTGGCGACCGGGCTACGGGTGGGCGCGGTGATCTGCCCTGAATCGTACCGTCCGGCCCTGGAACGCGCGGTTCGGGCGACCAGCTGGAATACGCCATCCATCATGACAACTTTGGTGTGTAACTGGATTCAGGACGGTACGGTGTCGCGTTTTGAAACGCTGAAAAGACGCGATGCGCGCGAACGGCAGGCGGTACTCAGGGAGTCTTTAGGCGAACTGGCGAGCATCACTCATCCAAATTCCTATTTCGCCTGGCTGCCCCTGGCTGAAGAGACGCGCGCCGACCGGGTGGTAAAAGATCTGATGGACAACCATATCTCCGTTTCAACGGCAGAGCCGTTCTGTACGGCGCAGACCATCCCTCAGGCCATCCGCATCGCGCTGGGGTCGGTGTCAATTGAGCATCTGCGCACCGCACTGGTCAAGGTGCGTGAAGCGATAGCGTTAGAGCAAAGCCGCTGAACAGAAGACCGGAACTCAATCCACTTTCAGCATCGCTAACAAACGTTTCACCGTCCGCGAGCGTTCGAAACGACGCCAGCAGAGGGCGATATCCGTAAAGAGTTCCGGTGTGTTCAGGGCATGGTAGGTCACATCGGTCGGCGAAATGGCGGCCATCGACTGTGGCACCAGGGCGAACCCGCCCCCTGCGGCGACCATGCTCAGGGAGGACGAAAGCTGGGAGGATTGCAGCGTATGGTGCATATCAATTCCGGCCCGCTCGCAGCAGCCGTAAACGCGCTCGAACAGGGCTGGCGCAACCTCCTGCGGGAATAAAATCATCGGCGTATCCCGAAGCTGGTCCAGCGCCAGCGCGCCGCACGCCGAAAGGGGATGCGTACGGTGTAACGCCACCACCATCGGTTCCCGATCGAGTAACTTCAGCTCAAATTGCTTGCTGCTCTCGCACGGTAAACGCACAAAGGCGATATCCAGTTCCCCCTCTGCCAGCATCGTCATCAGCGAGGACATATTGGCTTCGACCTGGTGAACCGTCACCGCCGGGTTCTGAAGCTGATACTGATGAATCAGCGCAAAGATCTGCGGATGAAACGCATCAGAACTGGTGATCCCAATTGACAGATTCCCGCTTAGCCCGCGCGCAATGCCCCTGGCTTTCTCCAAGGCAGCATCGCTCATCGCGAGGATTTTGCAGGCGTCCTCATAGAACGCTTCTCCCGCCTCGGTGAGTTCCACGCCCCGCGTCAGGCGTCTGAACAGTGGGGTGCCCACTTCCACCTCGAGCCGCTTGATCTGCTGGCTCAGGGGAGGCTGCGACATCCCCAATGCTTTAGCCGCTTTGGTGAAGTGTCGTTCGCGCGCAACCGCGACGAAATACCGTAGATAACGAAGTTCCATATCAAAAACGTCTCAAACCCGCATGCTTTCTATATTGGAACTCTCTGCTGAATCGGGTCAACATTTATTTAACCTTTATAAATAAAGTTGAAGAGGAAACGCATGATGACGCATTCATCTGCATGCGATTGTGAGGCGAGTTTGTGCGAAACCCTTAGAGGATTCTCAGCGCAACACCCTGACAACGTGATCTATCAGACATCGCTAATGAGCGCCCTGTTGAGCGGCGTGTATGAAGGGGAGACCACCATCGCCAGCCTGCTCACGCACGGCGATTTTGGCCTCGGCACGTTCAACGAGCTGGATGGCGAAATGATTGCCTTTAGCAGCCAGGTCTACCAGCTGCGCGCCGATGGTAGCGCCCGCGCGGCACAGCCGGAGCAAAAAACGCCGTTTGCCGTGATGACCTGGTTCCAGCCGCAATATAAGAAAACATTTGATGAGCCGGTCAGCCGCCAGCAGATCCATGACGTGATAGACCAGCAAATTCCATCGGATAATCTGTTTTGCGCCCTGCGTATTGACGGCAACTTCCGCCACGCACACACCCGTACCGTTCCTCGCCAGACGCCGCCTTATCGCGCGATGACCGACGTGCTCGACGACCAGCCGGTGTTCCGTTTTAACCAGCGCAAGGGGGTTCTGGTCGGATTCCGTACCCCACAGCATATGCAGGGCATTAACGTGGCGGGTTACCACGAACACTTCATCACTGACGATCGTCAGGGCGGCGGGCATCTGCTCGATTATCAGCTTGAGCAGGGCGTACTCACGTTCGGTGAAATTCACAAGCTGATGATTGACCTGCCTGCCGACAGCGCGTTTTTGCAGGCTAATCTCCACCCGGGCGACCTCGATGCAGCGATCCGTTCCGTCGAAAACTAACAGGAGAATCATCGTGAACAGTGATAAACAGGCTCGTCAGTGGGCGCATGGTGCCGATATGATCGTTGGCCAGCTGGAAGCGCAGGGCGTGAAACAGGTTTTTGGTATTCCCGGCGCAAAAATCGATAAAGTCTTTGATTCACTGCTGGATTCTTCCATCAACATCATTCCCGTGCGTCACGAGGCGAATGCGGCGTTTATGGCGGCAGCGGTAGGGCGATTGACCGGTAAAGCCGGTGTGGCGCTGGTTACATCCGGTCCGGGCTGCTCGAACCTGATCACCGGTATCGCCACGGCCAACAGCGAAGGTGACCCCGTTGTTGCCCTGGGCGGGGCTGTGAAACGGGCAGATAAAGCCAAACTGGTCCATCAGAGCATGGACACCGTCAGCATGTTCAGCCCGGTCACCAAATACGCCGTGGAAGTGAGTTCTTCGGATGCCATTGCCGAGGTGGTATCCAATGCCTTTCGCGCCGCTGAGCAGGGCAGACCGGGCGGGGCGTTTGTAAGCCTGCCGCAGGATATTGTCGATCTGCCGGCCACCGGCGCGATTTTGCCCGCCAGCACATCGGCACTCATGGGCCCGGCTCCAGACGCGGCGATTAATGACGTCGCGAAGCTCATCGAAAACGCCAAAAATCCGGTCATTTTGCTGGGCCTGATGGCCAGCCAGCCCGCGAACAGCGCGGCGCTGCATACGCTGCTGGAGAAAAGCGGTATTCCGGTCACCAGCACCTATCAGGCGGCAGGAGCTGTGAATCAACAGCACTTCACCCGCTTCGCCGGACGCGTCGGCCTGTTTAATAATCAGGCGGGCGATAGGCTGTTACATCTGGCGGATCTGATTATTTGCGTGGGATACAGCCCGGTGGAATACGAACCGTCTATGTGGAATAGCGGCGACGCCACTCTGGTGCATATTGATGTGCTTCCGGCCTATGAAGAGCGCAACTACGTCCCGGACCTCGAACTGGTCGGGGATATTGCCGGCACGCTAAACCGGCTCGCCAGCCGGATCAGTCATACGCTGGAGCTGAGCCCGCGCGCCACTGAAGTTCTCCTCGATCGCCGCCATCAGCGTGATTTGCTCGACAGACGTGGCGCATCGCTGAACCAGTTTGCCCTGCATCCGCTGCGCATCGTGCGTGCCATGCAGGACATCGTTAACAACGACGTGACGCTCACCGTCGACATGGGCAGTTTCCACATCTGGATTGCCCGCTATCTCTACAGCTTCCGTGCGCGTCAGGTGATGATTTCTAACGGGCAGCAGACCATGGGCGTTGCGCTGCCGTGGGCGATTGGCGCCTGGCTGGTCAACCCTGGCCGCAAAGCCGTCTCGGTATCCGGTGACGGAGGATTCCTGCAGTCAAGCATGGAGCTGGAAACCGCCGTGCGCCTCAAAGCCAACATTCTGCACATCATCTGGGTTGATAACGGCTACAACATGGTGGCTATCCAGGAAGAGAAAAAATACCAGCGACTTTCCGGCGTGAACTTCGGCCCGGTGGATTTCAAAGCCTATGCCGATGCCTTTGGCGCGAGAGGCTTTGCCGTGGAGAGTGCCGACGCGCTGGAACCCACGCTTCGTGCGGCGATGGAGGTCGACGGCCCTGCCGTGGTGGCCATTCCCGTCGACTATAGCGACAACCCGCTGCTGATGGGCCAGCTCCATCTCAGTCAGATTTTGTGAACTACTTAAGGACAAAGACATGCATAAAGTTGCTCTCGTAACAGGCTCCGGTCAGGGAATTGGTAAAGCGATTGCGCTTCGCCTGGTGAAAGATGGTTTTGCGGTTGCTATTGCCGATTACAACGGCGAAACAGCAAAAGCCGTCGCCGATGAAATCACCCGTAACGGTGGCAAAGCTGTTGCCGTGAAGGTGGATGTATCGAACCGCGAGCAGGTGTTTGCGGCAGTAGAGAAAGCCCGGACGGCGTTGGGTGGCTTCGATGTGATCGTCAATAACGCCGGGATCGCGCCCTCTACGCCTATCGAGTCGATCACGCCTGAGATTGTCGACAGGGTTTATAACATCAACGTGAAAGGGGTGATCTGGGGGATTCAGGCCGCGATTGACGCTTTTCGCAAAGAGGGGCACGGCGGCAAGATCATCAACGCCTGCTCCCAGGCGGGCCATACGGGAAATCCTGAGCTGGCGGTCTACAGTTCCAGTAAATTCGCCGTACGCGGCTTAACGCAGACCGCCGCGCGAGACCTGGCCCCGCTCGGCATCACCGTTAACGCCTACTGCCCGGGTATTGTGAAAACGCCGATGTGGGAAGAGATTGACCGTCAGATTTCCGAGGCCGCAGGCAAACCGGCGGGCTACGGCACTGAAACCTTCGCCAAACGAATCACGCTTGGCCGCTTGTCCGAACCGGAAGATGTCGCCGCCTGCGTCTCTTACCTCGCAGGGCCTGATTCTAACTACATGACCGGTCAGTCTTTGCTGATTGACGGCGGAATGGTGTTTAACTAAAAAATAACGATAAGCTCTGACATGTGTTTCCCCTGCATCATTGCAGGGGCTTTTTTTATGCGCGGTTTTCTCTGTCGCCCGCTATCTGCTAATCCTTAATGCTTGACCCAGACCAGCTGTTCCACCGGGAAGCCCAGCTCACGCGCCGTCGCAAGGAAGTCCTGCTTGACCGCCTCTGGAAGGGTTGTTGAGCGAGAAAGTATCCATAAATAGTCACGATTCGGGCCGCTGACCAGTGCGTGCTGGTAATCCTTATCCAGTTTAATCACGTTATAGCCGCCGTAAAACGGGCCAAAGAACGAGACTTTCAGCGCTGCAGTGGTGGGTGCTCCGGTGAAGTACGCTTTCCCTTCACTTTCTTTCCACCTGTTCTTAATCGGATCATATCCACGGTTGAGTACGGTAATTCCCCCGTCGCTACGCAGACCGTACGTCGCTGTAACCTGTTCCATCCCTTTTTCAAAGCGGTTTTCCAGGCGCGCGATTTCATACCATTTACCGAGGTAGCGGCTGGCGTTAAAGTCGCTGACAGGCTTCACGCCCTTTGGTGGGGTCGGTGATTTACATGCAACCAGCGTGAGCGCCACAGCGATACCCGTCATCACAGGCCATAGTTTCATGCGAACTCCTTTCTTTTTAGTAACCGGGAGTTAAGTGTAGTGTAAACAACAGGTCAGAATGATTATCACAAAAAATTGAGTATTTCCTGATAAGACGGCTGACGGTGAAAAGCGAAGGTTGCTCAGGTTATTCTGTACGGGCCTGAAAAACTGAGCGCTTCCTTGAACAGTCGTTATTTCTTGATCTGTTTTCCGTGTTCATCCACAACCGGTTCACCATCTTCTTTCGTGAACGCACCGCGCTGCTCTTCCGTCAAAATATCCAGTACCACCTCTGATGGCCTGCATAAACGCGTCCCCTGAGGGGTAACGACAACGGGCCGGTTGATGAGAATAGGGTGCTGTAACATGAAATCAATCAACTGGTCATCGCTGAAAGAGTCGTCTGCCAACCCTAATTGGTCATAGGGTTCGACATTTTTGCGTAACAGCGCCCGAACCGTTATCCCCATATCTGCAAGCAGTTTCACCAGCTCTTCCCGCGTGGGCGGGGTATCCAGATAGAGGATAATCTTGGGTTCCGTCCCGCTGTTGCGGATCATTTCAAGGGTATTTCGCGACGTGCCGCAGGCAGGGTTGTGGTAAATAGTGATGTTGCTCATATCAGTACCTCATTACACAGTGAAAGACAGGCGAAGCGCCAGCGCGGCCAGCGTCACAAATAGCACCGGGATGGTCATGACGATCCCGACCCGGAAGTAATATCCCCAGGTGATGGTCATATTTTTCTGCGCCAGAACGTGTAGCCACAGCAGTGTCGCCAGGCTGCCAATCGGGGTGATTTTGGGGCCCAGATCGCTGCCGATAACGTTGGCATAGATCATCGCCTCTTTGATGACGCCGGTCGCGGTACTGCCATCGATCGACAGGGCACCCACCAGAACGGTTGGCATATTGTTCATCACGGAGGAGAGAAACGCCGTCAGGAATCCGCTCCCGAGTGTCGCAGCCCACAAACCGTGATCGGCCAGTTGGTTGAGCAGAGCAGAGAGGGCGTGCGTCAGGCCCGCATTGCGCAAACCGTAGACCACGAGGTACATGCCCAACGAAAAGATCACGATCTGCCAGGGCGCGCCACGCAGCACGTTGCCGGTATTTATGGCATGCCCTTTTTTCGCGACGGCAAACAGAAGCAGCGCACCGACGGAAGCGACCAGGCTCACCGGCACGCCGAGTGGCTCGAGACCAAAGAATCCGACTAACAGCAGCACCAGAACCAGCCAGCCCATTTTAAAGGTCGCGCCATCGCGGATGGCCATTTTCGGTTGTTTCAACAGAGAGACGTCATAAACGGCAGGGATCTCTTTGCGAAAGAACACATGCAGCATAACCAATGTTGTAGCAATCGCCGCAAGGTTGACCGGGACCATCACTGCGGCATATTGCGCAAAGCCCAGTTTAAAGAAATCCGCCGACACGATATTCACCAGGTTTGACACGATCAGCGGCAGGCTGGCCGTATCGGCGATAAACCCGGCCGCCATGACAAAGGCCAGCGTGGCGCCTTTGCTGAAACCCAGCGCGAGGAGCATCGCGATTACAATCGGGGTCAAAATCAGCGCGGCACCGTCGTTGGCGAACAGCGCAGCCACCATCGCACCCAGCAGGATAATCCAGGTGAACAGCAGGCGGCCACGTCCATTACCCCAGCGGGCAACATGCAGCGCGGCCCATTCAAAGAACCCGGACTCATCAAGAAGAAGACTGATGATGATCACGGCGATAAACGTGGCGGTGGCGTTCCAGACGATTTGCCAGACTACCGGGATATCTTCGGGATGAACGACACCCGTCAGTAAAGCCAGACCTGCACCCAGCATGGCGCTCCAGCCAATGCCCAGACCCCGTGGTTGCCAGATAACCAGAACGAGGGTAAGCAGAAAAATTGCACCGGCCAATAACATCAGTTACTCCATTCATATCTATTCAGACGAATATGTAAACGCATTTCAGCATGCAGCCGGTGAAGCGTTGTTGAGCGTGTTGCGAATGTTTTCACGCTCACAGTTCCAGGCTGAGTCAATAATCGCCGCCGCCCACGCGGGGATATGTGGCGAAAGGCGATAGTGCACCCATTTCCCTTCACGACGATCGGAAACCAGCCCGGCTTCACGTAATAACGCCATATGGCGTGAAATTTTGGGCTGAGACTCTGCCGTTGCCGCACAGATATCGCATACACAAAGCTCTCCGGACGCCCTGAGCAACATCACGATCGTTGAACGGGTTTCATCAGAAAGTAATTTAAAAAGCTGAACAGGCTGTAGCATGTTGCACCTCGATAAGATTTGACAACACATATGCTAATCCATATATGATAACTTTAAAAGTACAGCGTTTAAGAACGGAGCCATTTCATGAAACATTTACCCGCCATCGAACCACAATTCTTTGATGATACGGTCACCAGCAAAATTTCAGGCAGTGACCCAACAACGCCGCCACGCATTCTGATTCTCTACGGATCCATTCGGGAGCGTTCCTACAGCCGGTTTGCCGCAGAAGAAGCGGGGCGGTTATTGACCGAATTGGGCGCCGACGTGAAGATATTTAATCCATCGGGTCTGCCATTGCCGGACGACGCACCGGAAACCCATCCGAAAGTGCTCGAACTGCGGGCGCTGGTCAGATGGTGTGACGGGATGGTCTGGAGTTCTCCCGAAAGGCATGGCGCAATGAGTTCGGTGATGAAAGCGCAGATTGACTGGATACCGCTGAGTGAAGGCGCGGTTCGGCCGTCTCAGGGAAAAACGCTGGCCGTGATGCAGGTTTGCGGAGGCTCGCAATCATTCAATACCGTCAACCAGATGCGAATCCTTGGCCGCTGGATGCGGATGTTCACCATTCCAAATCAGTCGTCAGTGCCGAAGGCGTGGCAGGAGTTTGATGAAGGAGGACGGATGAAACCGTCAGCCTGGTACGATCGAATCGTGGATGTGACAGAAGAGCTTTTTAAAATCACGCTGATTCTGAAAAGACACGCAGGTTATCTGTCCGACCGATACAGCGAAAGAAAAGAGAATCACCAGGCGCTGTCGGCGCGAGTGAATCAGGCAAAAATCTGAGAACAGATTTCAGAGGGATGCGGAAAAGACCGGAGTGAATGAACTCCGGTTGTACATAATCAGCCTGATGTGGATGGTAGATTTGAGTAGTTATATGATTGGTGCGCATAATGTATATTATGTTAAATGCGGAATCTAATAAAACAAACGCATTACCAGACCAGCTCTACTCTTCTGCAACTGCCTTAACTCCCCCTGATGCACGATATCGCTTGAAACTGCACGTAATTGACGATTAACATAAGCCTCGAAACAAAAAGCGCACAAACGTGCAAACTCATGCACTCTTACTTACTGAGGTTGATATGACACAACAGTTGATTTTAATCGCCGGCCCCTATCGTAGCGGCACCGATGGCGTGCAGGCGCGCATTGATGAAAACCTTGCCCGCCTTGAAAACGCGGCGTTGGCCGTCTATCAACGTGGCCACGTTCCGGTTATTGGCGAATGGCTGGCCTTACCGTTGGCAAAAATGGCTGGCTCGAAATCGATGGATGATGAAATCAGTGAAGCGATGCTCTATCCCGTCGCGCACCGACTCATTGCAAAATGTGATGCTATCTACCGGATTGCCGGCGCGTCCAAAGGTGCCGATATGGACATAGAGGTGGCGCAAACGCTGGGGCTTAACATTTACACTGCGCTTGAGGATATCCCACAGGTTTGATGTTGCCTGCTGGCCTGTCGGCGTACCGACAGGCCGGATCATAAAAGCTTTTCGCGTGGGTTATGCCTCTTCCCGTTCAGAGGTCATCACCACGGAAATCCCCTTTTCTTTTACCGCGTTAATCCAGGCTCTATCGGTATCGTCTTCAACGACAATAGTGTTCACCAGCGAAAGATCACCAATCACAAAAGATGACGCTGTATTGATTTTTTCGGGGGAAGCCAGCACAACCGTTTCGGCGGCTCTGCCGGAAAATGCACGTTTGATGCTCGCCTCTTCAAAATCTCCGGTCGTCAGGCCCGCATCAGGATGGATGCCGGTCACTCCCATAAAGAACAGGTCCGCATGGATTTTTTCGATGCCTTCGATAGCAGCCGCGCCGACCGTAACAATAGAGTGTTTATACAGACGACCACCGATCAGGATAACCTCAATGGAGGGATGTTCGACAAGTCCCAGCGCAATGCCTGGGCTGTGCGTGACCACGGTTATCTTCAAATCAGGAGGTAAAAACCTAATCAGCTCTGAAGTGGTCGTGCCGCCGTCAATGATCACTACCTGGCCGTCAGAAATCAGCTGCGCACCTTTACGGGCGACATTTTTCTTGGCATCCATCTTTACCGATTTACGCTCAGCAAACGGAGCAATGGCCGAGGATGACGGCAGCGCTCCACCGTGAACTCGCTGTAAACGCCCTTCTGCCGCCAGCTCGCGTAAATCACGCCGAATGGTGTCTTCAGACACCGCGAAGAGCGTGCTGAGCGCTTTCGACTGGACCTGACCTTCAGCCTCGAGCTTTTCAAGGATCAATTGTTTTCGCTGTGTTGTGAGCATAAGGAATTCCTGATATTGCACGATTAATCTTGAAACTGCACGACAATGCTGTTTATGATAATTACTCTACGTAAGGAGGAACAAACGTGCAATCAAAACGTGCAGATGTACGCATCATAGAAAGTGAAACACTGTCAGATAACTGGTACATCCTGAAAAAATATACCTTTGATCTGCAGCGGCGCGATGGTGAATGGCAGCGGCAAAATCGCGAAGTTTACGACCGGGGAAACGGAGCCACCATCCTGCTTTATAACCGGGATAAAAAGACAGTGATCCTGACCCGCCAGTTCCGCTTCCCTGTCTTTATTAACGGGCACGAAGATGACCTTATTGAAGCTGCTGCGGGCTTGCTCGATAACATGGATCCGGAAAGCCGGATTAAAGCAGAAGCGGAGGAAGAGACCGGCTATAGCGTTTCCCGCGTTGAGAAAATTTTTGAAGCTTACATGAGCCCAGGCTCCGTCACTGAAAAACTCTATTTTTATCTCGCCGAATACCAGCTGAAAGACAAAACCAGTGAAGGCGGTGGACTCAAAGCGGAGGGTGAGGATATCGACGTACTGGAAATGACGCTGGAAGAGGCACTGCGCGGCATTGAAACGGGCAGGATTGTAGACGGGAAAACCATCATGCTGCTTTATCATGTTGCCCTGAAAGGCATTCTGTAAATGCCGTAGGACAGATACCTGCCGCAGTGCAGGTGTCTGCGGGTGTTAAGCATGCACAACGGAGATGCAAAGATGGCCGACTGGAACCCTTCCCTTCACCTGCGATAAGGAGCCGGACGTATTCGGCCCCGCCGCTGAATTGCTCTGGCTGACGTGTCATTGCTCAACGTCAGCCCTGAGCAACGTTATGACCGGGCCTCTTTAAGCAGTTGCTGGATAACGTTTTCCTGCTGTTCATAGTTACCTTCGCCAAAGGAGGTATAACGTAACTGCCCTTTAGCATCGAAATAGTAATGTGCTGGCCAGTACTGGTTTCCGAAGGCGTTCCAGATCTGGTAGTTATCATCCGTCACGACCCGATACGGCAGTTCCCATTTCTTCACCGCGTTTTTCACCGACGAGAGCGGTTTTTCCCACGGATATTCAGGCGTATGCACGCCGATTACTACCAGACCCTGGGACTGATATCGCGTGGCCCAGTCGCGGACATGCGGGAGCGTATGCTGGCAGTTGATACAGTCCCAGGTCCAGAAATCAATCAGTACTACTTTACCCCGCAATGATTCAGACGTGACAGGGTCACCATTAATCCACCCGGTTCCTCCACTTAAGGAAGGCAACTGACTCATGGGTTCGGTCATTACAACCGGCCGCAGTTTTACTGGGGAAGTGGCGGGCTTAGCCAGCGTCAGCAGCGTCGTTTCAAGACGGTCTGCCACTCCATTTGCACCTTTCAGCACCGAGTTCATCCCCGTGGCGTTGAACGCAACAGCCGTTAACATCACCACACCCGCCCCCTTGCGCAATCTCTCCATCAGCGCTGATTTGGCCCGCAGCGGTGCCATCAATTTTCGACCACCGGCCATAAGCAGGCTCAGCATAAGCGCACATCCGCTGCCATACGCCGCCAACAGCGCGCCGGTGGTGATGGTCGAATGACCCGCAATATTGATACTGAAAATAGCCCCGAGGATCGGTCCGGCACAGGGAGACCAGAGCAGACCGACGGCAAGTCCGGCCAGGAAAGCGGAAAACATTCCACGCGTTAGTCCGCTACGGGTGTTGAGGATATTGCCCGCGTTGACCGCAGGCCCGGCTATACGCTGGGCGAATGACGGGAAAATTAAGGCCAGCGCGGCCGTACCCAGAATAATGAGTGCCAGCCAGCGCCCTATTATCGTGGCATCCGTGATCCATTCGCTGGCAACAGTGACAACCATCGCCACCACGGTAAACATCACGATCATCCCTGCCAGCAGAGCCAGGATATGTCTTCGCTGCCCCTGAAAACCGGCAAACAGAAGAGGAATCACCGGGAGCGTACATGGACTGAGCAGGCTTATCATCCCGCCCAGAAAAGCGATTATCAAAAACATAGAAACCTCACATTACAGATGGCCTGCGACGCTGCAGTGAGGGTATTTCATCGTAAGGATGTGTTTGGGATGTGTGCCAAAAGGGGCGATTTGTCTGCTCTCGTATCGCTAACGCAACCGGATACAAACCCGTACAATTAGCGACGCGGTAGTGTTACCGTGACCTTCAGCCCGCCTTCAGGCCGGTTTGCCAGCCGCAGTTTCCCGTCAAGCTGCGCGGTCAGCTGTGCGGCAATCGCCAGCCCCAGGCCTGTTCCGCCGGTATCACGGTTACGCGATGTTTCTACCCGATAAAAAGGCTGTAATACCGCGTCGAGTTCAGCATCGGGTATCCCCGGCCCGCCATCCAGAATATGGATAGCAATGTATCCGGCAGAAGAATCATCAATCTCAATAACGGCATAGCCACCAAACTTAAGCGCGTTATCCAGGAGATTGGTCATCACCCGGCGAAGTGCCTGCGGCCGAGTCACTATCGGCAGGCGGGTGTCGTTTGCCTGAAACTGCACGTTTTTACCAATGTCCTGATAATCACAGGCAATGCTGTTTACCCAGGCATTGAGCTCCAGCTTTAGCGAGGTTTCCTTCAGGGATTCTGATGACCGGGCATAGGCAATCCCCTCCCGCACCAGACGGGTCATGTTATCGAGGTCGTTCAATAACTTGTCGCGTAACTCGGGTTGATCGGTCATCTCGACGCGCAATTTCATGCGCGTGATGGGCGTCTGCAGATCGTGAGAAATAGATGCCAGGATCTGCGCGCGGTCGCGGAGATAGGATTGAATGCGCGCCTGCATCGCGTTAAAGGCATGCGCGGCTCTTTGCACTTCTACCGGCCCCTCCTCCTTCATTGGTGTGTTTGCCGCCGGGTCAAGCGCTTCAACCGCACGGGTAAACTGTAAAAAAGGTCGAATCACCTTACGAACGGCGATCAAGGCACAGGCCGCAAGCATCAGCAGCTGCAATACCAGCACGACAGGTAACCAGCTGGCGACTGGTGGCATGCGTGGTGTCAGATCGATGGTTAACGGTGCGCCATCGCGTAAGGTGAGATGTGCCTGAATATGGGAAATGGGACCGGGAACGGCGGTAAACGTGAGCCGATGATCAGCCGCAAGGGTCTCTTTTAGCGTTCGAATGGCATCGCGCGAACGCTTATCCTCAGGCGGTGCGCCCGGTTCTCCTGGCCCAAGAATATAGCGATAGTTACCGCGCTCAAGCCGCGGCAGCCAGGCTTCCCGCTCCTGAGCGGGAAGCCTGTCAAGAATGGCCACGCTGGTGGCAACATCGTTTTCCAGATTACCCAGCATTACGGCGCGGGCGCTGTGCATGCGTTCAACCATCACCAGCGTCAGGCTGAGGGTATTGGCCAGTAAGAGTCCAGCCAGCACAATGACCAACAGCCGGGACAACAACGAGCGTGGCCAAAGCGTCATTCATTGGCCTCTTTTATGGTCACCGGCATTGTAAAAACATAGCCTTCACTGCGCACGGTCTTTATATAGGCCGGCGTGCGGGCATCTTCATTCAGACGCTGACGAACCCGGCTCACCAGCAGATCAATCGATCGTTCAAACAGCTCGGCATCGCGCCCCTGGGTCAGATTGAGCAGTTGATCCCGGGTCAGGACGCGCTGAGGGTGATCGAGGAACACGCGCAGCAAACGATATTCCGCCCCGCTGAGCGCCACTACCATCCCTTCACTGTCGATTAAATGACGGGCTACGGTGTCCAGCTGCCATTCACCGAACGTGACCAGTCGCCCGGCCTCTGTCACCTGTAAATTGGGGGGCATTGTGCGGAAACGACGTAAAATGGCTTTTATCCGCGCGAGTAACTCGCGTGCAACAAAAGGCTTCACGACGTAATCGTCTGCGCCCATCTCTAGCCCCAGGATCCGGTCTGTTTCCTCGTTACGCGCCGTAAGCATCAGAATGGGCAAGTCTTTATGTTTACCGCTTCGGAGCTGACGACACAACGTTAATCCGTCATCGCCGGGCATCATGACATCCAGCACCACAAGATCGATATGCTGTTTATCAAGCACAACTCGCATCTCTTTGCCATTTGCCGCGCCAGAGGCGCGATATCCAGACTTAACGAGGTAATCGACAATCAGCTCACGAATATCCCTGTCGTCATCGACGACAAGGATATGATCAATATGCTCCACAGTAATCTCCAGACTGAAGGGTAACGTATTGAAAATAGCACGTTTCAGAGGTTATCTGCGTCAACAACTGCGTTAACGAAATCCTGCGGATCTTCCTGCGGTGGATTGTGACCTACGGTTTTGCCAAAGGTACGGTGTTCATATTTACCGGTGAATTTCCCAGCGTAGGCCTGTGGAGCAGGATGCGGTGCCCCGTTGTTTCCGCCTTCGATGGTGATCGTCGGGACGATAATATTCGGAAGCGTTGCCAGTTTTTGCTCATAGCTGTCGTATTTGCGCTCCCCTTTTTCCAGCCCTAAACGCCAGCGATAGTTACTGAGCGTCACCGCGACATGGTCCGGGTTATCAAGAGATTTTGCACTGGCGTCAAACGTTGCATCGCTAAATTTCCAGTCAGGTGATGCCTGGGACCAGATCAAACGGGCGAAGTCATGGGTGTTTTTGGCATAGCCTTCAGCGCCACGTTCAGTGGCGAAATAGAACTGATACCACCACTGAACTTCGGCTTTCGGCGGTAAGGGCTGTTTGCCAATCTGCTGGCTGCTGATCAGGTATCCACTGACGGAGACCAGCGATTTAACGCGTTCTGGCCACAGCGCCGCGACGATGTCCGCCGTACGGGCACCCCAGTCGTATCCTGCAAAAACGGCCTGCTTGATGTTCAGGGCATCCATCAGGTTCACAACGTCTTTCGCCATGGCCGAAGGCTGGCCGTTACGCGGCGTTTTATCTGAGAGGAAACGAGTAGTTCCGTAGCCACGTAGAGACGGCACAATCACCCGATATCCTTTGGCTGCAAGCGCGGGAGCGACTTGCGCATAACTATGAATATCGTAGGGCCAGCCGTGTAATAAAATGATCGGTTGACCATTTTTCGGCCCGATGTCGACATAACCGACGTTAAGGTCGCCGGCGTTAATCTGCTGAGGATGATCAAAAGCCGTCGCGAAATCAGTACCGGTTGCTTCGGCCTGACAGGATATGACGGTACCAAGAGAAACGGTTAACGCCAGAGTTGAGTATGCGAGTTTGCTGGACATGTTGTTATCTCCGATTGAGTACGATTCACGGGGATATAACAACATCGGTTTGTATAACGGATATGTGCGAATGGGCCTTTATTGCAAGCCTGTGTATGTATCAGAGACGTTGATACAGTGTGATACAAATAACAGGTCATTGCGTCTTAAAGCGAGACGCGATAACGAACATCATCGTCGGCTTCGCCAATGCGAAAAGCCCCTGGATTGTTTGCCGATAACCGGACTTTCTTGTACCCTTCCCTTGCACTCCTTGACGACTCACAGCAGAAACCGGACTTCACTATGGCAGCTCATATTTCCAAAGATCCTTTGCATGGCGTAACGCTTGAAATGCAAGTCAACGCACTGGTTGCCCGTTACGGTTGGGTTCAGTTGGGCAAACTGATCAACATTAACTGTTTTAAAAGCGATCCTAGCGTTAAATCGAGTCTGAAGTTTTTGCGTCGTACTCCCTGGGCGCGTGCTGAAGTTGAAGCCCTGTATCTGGACTCGCTGGACGATGCGGCACCTGAAGAATCTGACCCGCTTCATGATGACCCTTGGGCTAACAGCCGACTGAAAAAGAGTTAACATCAGATGCCCTTACACGTTAAACGTTCTGGCGCACTTATTCTTCTCGCGCTGCTGCTCGCCAGCTGCTCATCCAAACCGCCGGTTTCCTTAGTCACCCCGCTTCCGCCGGTGACCAAACATCCACTGCCTGATAAATCACGTGATCATGGCCCGATGCGCGGCATTTGGCTGGCGACCGTGTCTCGTCTCGACTGGCCGCCGGTCTCCTCCGTGAATATCAGCAACCCGACCACCCGCAACAGCGTGCAGCAAAAAGCGTTGACCGATAAGCTCGATAAACTGAAAAGCCTCGGTATCAACACGGTATTTTTCCAGGTCAAACCGGATGGCACGGCGCTGTGGCCGTCAAAGATTTTACCCTGGTCTGACACGCTCACCGGACACGTCGGACAAGATCCAGGCTACGACCCGCTGATGTTTATGCTCGACGAGGCGCACAAACGCGGTATGAAAGTTCACGCCTGGTTTAACCCTTACCGGGTCACGACCAATACTAAACCGAGCACGGTTGCGGAACTGAATCGCACGATTTCGCTCAATCCGGCCAGCGTGTTTGTTCTGCATCGCGACTGGATCCGCACCGCCAGCGATCGCTACGTGCTAGACCCGGGTATTCCTGAAGCCCGCGACTGGATCACCAGTATTGTGGCCGAAGTCGTTTCCCGTTATCCGGTCGATGGTGTGCAGTTCGATGACTATTTCTACACCGAAACGCCAGGCTCGACGCTCAATGACTACCAGACGTTCCAGAAATATGGTGCCGGGTTTGCGTCCAAAGCCGACTGGCGCCGACACAATACCCAACAGCTGATTGAACAAGTTTCGCGCTCGATCAAGCAGCTGAATCCCGGCGTCGAATTTGGCGTCAGCCCTGCGGGCGTCTGGCGTAATCGCTCCCACGATCCTTTAGGATCTGAAACGTCCGGTGCGGCAGCCTATGACGAAGCCTTTGCCGATACCCGTCTTTGGGTGAAGCAAGGTCTCCTGGATTATATAGCCCCTCAGGTTTACTGGCCCTTCTCACGCAAAGCCGCGCGTTATGATGTGCTGGCAAAATGGTGGGCAGACGTCGTTAAGCCGACCAACACGCGCCTTTATATTGGTGTCGCGCTGTATAAAGTGGGTGAACGATCTAAAAATGAGCCAGACTGGACAATTAATGGCGGTGTGCCGGAGCTGAAAAAACAGCTCGATTTGAACGAATCGGTACCGCACATCGACGGTACGATTCTGTTCAGAGAGGACTATCTCAACCAGCCGCAGGCGCAGGAAGCGGTCAGCTACATCAAAACTCGCTGGGGTTCGTGAACCCCGGCTAGTCGGGTTTTGGACCGAACATTTCCAGCAACTGCTTCTGATCGGGCATCCCGACCACCTGCTGCAACTCATTTCGGTCATTCATGTAATAGATTGCGGGCGTAGCGTTTGCGCCCAGCTCATCCATTAATTTCTGATGCTGCTGGAGCAAATTAAAGGTGTCCCGCGATGAGGTGCCTTTCAGCTCCGGCAGAATTTTACCGCCGGAAAGCTCATACTCTTTCCACGCCGCGACCGGATCGGCTGCATTCAGAATGGCTGTCGCATTTGGGCCACTTTTCGGATTCAAAAACGCCACCAGCAGCGTATTTAACTGCACTTTCCCGGCTTTTACCCACGGCTGGGCTTCGGCCCAGAATTTTTTGCAGTACGGGCAGAATGGATCGGCAAAGACATACACCTTCCGGGGAGCCGTCTGTGCGCCCTCTTTCAACGGCTGCGTTTTGTTGAGCGTATCCCACATCTGACGGCCTAACGGGATATAAATCTCTTTCTGGAAATAGGCTTCGCTGATATTTTTCCCTTTATCATCATAAAGATAACCAGAGATAATATGCTTCCCGTCAGGCGTCATAAACAGCGTGACGCCCATGTCCTGATACTGCCCGATCCAGCTTTTTACTCCGCCGGGAGCATCAATTTCTTTGATATTATGAATGCCCTGCTGCTCGCCAAACTGCTTCACAATCGGCGGAATATCGCTGGCTGCCATGGCCAGCGCGGGAATAAACCATGTGGTCATAAGAAGAAGATTGCGCATAACACACCTGTAAAAAGAAGACGCACCGATAATAGACCATAACGATGGATATCCCCTTACCTGGTGTGTAAGGTTTTGTCTTTGTCACTTTTTTCCTGAACCAATAAGCGCCAGTTCCCTTCTCACAACCAGGCGTTTATATGCGCGGAGAGAAAAATTTCATCACGCGTTAATGCGTCATCAGTGGCCAGTGAATATCCCCGACACCGTTGAGCTGCGGACGGGAAAACAGGAAGCCCTGGAAACGTCTGATCCCGGCCGATTCCAGCCAGCACCACTCTTCCATCTTCTCGATACCTTCAGCCACCAGCGTAATTTCCAGATCGGTACAGCAGCTGACAATCGATTTCACGATCGCCTGCTTCGGGCCGCTGAGATGAATATCACTGACAATTTCCCGATCAATTTTGATCTTATCCGGCTGGAATTTGGTGAGCAGCGACAGCCCGGCATATCCCGAGCCGAAATCGTCGATAGCCAGACCGATCCCCGCTGCCCGCAGTTGTTTGATGGCGCTATTGAACTGTTTAAAGCCGGAAATCATTTCGTTTTCCGTCACTTCCACCACCACTTGCTCAGGCAAAAGGTGGTGTTTCGCGATATTTTCCAGCAGGAAACTCACCGCATCGGGCACATTGATTAGTGAGCCAGGCAGCAGATTAATGGCGATCTTATGACTGCCAATGCCGATTTTTTCTGCTAGCGCAAAGACATAGGCTTTGGTCTGAAGATCGATTTCATAGAGTTTGTCAGGATGAATGGCATTAAAGAATCGCTCCGGACTTCCCCCGTCATTGCCGCGAATCAGCGCCTCCAGTGAGGTGATTTTCCCCTCTGAAGGCTCTACAATGGGCTGGAAAGCAAACTGGCATATCTGGTTCGTCATTAACCCCTCAACACCTTGTCCAAAAGGCGCCAGTTCTGATTCCAGTTTCCAGCTTTCGGGGCGAAATGCATCGTTCGCACCAGGCTGCTTTTTATGCGTGATAAAGCGCTGAATGAATTTAAATACTCGATCTTCAGAAGTGAGGTAGCTTTCGAGTTTGCTGTAGCGCAGCACCGATTGCAGCACGGATTTTGGCGTATCTACCTGCAGGTCGAACAGCAGCATGCCAACGTTTTCGAAGCGGCGACGTGGCCCGTAGTCGCGCATCAGTTCCACGACGCCATTATGCCGTTTGTCAGCCCGGATTTTCTGGAAAAGCGCAACGACGTTCTCTTCTTTTCCCTCAAGGATTTGCAGAAACTCCGCGCCGTTAAACAGCAGAATGCCGGTAATGTTTAGCCCGGCATTACGCTGTTTTGCTTTTTCGACCAGTGAAATGAGCTCGAATGGTTCACAGGATGAATTTAACTGGCTTCGATAAATGAGTGTAGTCAGCACGGTAAGTCAGTCTCGCCATGATAATTTCGCCTTTAAGCGATTGTTTATCATAATTTATAGCCGCCGACTAATAATATTGCCTCAACAAATCATTTTCAGATTTTTTAGTGCAAACATAACCAGCACAAATGTAGTAATTGTCACTTCGCCCTCTTTTATCCCCGCCAGGGGATATTTTCCGTTTATCCCTTTGCGGGGATAATTCGCTGATTAATCCTCTCCAGCATGTAGCTATAAAACGGATTTGAGGTCACGCGCATCAGCGAATCCATCCCTACCACCAGCACCGATGTTTCGCCGCGCAGGGCGATATTTCCCAGGTTGATACCGTAATGGTGCGGATTCACAGGCTCGCTGCCGTACAGATCGTCTGTTGGCGGGAACGGAATCGCCACATGCGATAAAGAGTAGAGATCGCGCGGATAGGGCGTCGTGAGCGGTTGAACGGTATCATTCACCGCTCCGGGCGCCGTGGTGCGGGCTTCAGTGTTTAACGTCTGCGCAGAGGCATTGGTCACCACCGTGATTGCGAAGCGGCGCGGCACAGTCGGCAGCAGCCCATTCACCGCCACATACGAACCCGGCCTGAACAGCGGGCGCAGCGTGCTCGCCTGGTTGATATCGAATATAACCAGCTCGCTCCCGTTCTCCGGCAGCAGATTAAACAGCGAATCGACCACCCCGCGCGTGCTGACGGTGGAATCCATCACCGACTGAAACGCCAGCACCGGCGGGAACGAGGACAGTTTGTTCTGGCGCGCCTGATTGTTAAGCTGCTTTTGCAAAGCCTGCGTTAACTGCCAGGACTGGCGCGCGGCATTCACCGGAAAGGAGTTGTATTTAAACGGATTATATTCGGGCAGAACGCTGAGCCACGCCGCTTTGGCAAACGACGGCAACAGCGCGGGTAACCCCGCCAGACCGGCAAAACGCGCAAACGCGTGGACGCGGATCATCGGAGAAAGCAGGATCAGCTGTTGCGGTTTGCGAAGACGGGGATCGTCATTGGCGTCGAGGGCATATTTCATCGCCAGCGCCCCGCCGTTGGAATAACCCACCAGATGCAGAGGCACATCGCTGCCCGCCAGCCGCGTGGCATCGCGAACCGCCATACGCGCCACGGCAAGCCACGCTTCCCAGTCGACATTGGTAAGCGCACCCGGTGCCGTACCGTGTCCGGGCAAGCGTGGCGCAATGGCCACAAACCCGCGCTGTTGATAATCAACGGCGATACTGCGTACGCTATAGGGCGAATCCGTCAGCCCGTGCAACAGCACAACGGCGCCTTGCGGTTTACCTTCCGGCATCAGCACAAACGAACGATTGCCGTCATCGGGAAACTGCCCCGGCCACATAGGGCTGTGACGATAATAGCGGTTCAGCGGCGTCTGATCCGCTTTATCCAGTTTGTCCGTCACCTCTGTTTGCAGATCGTGGAAAATCGCCTTTTCGCGCGTCAGATAATCACTGAAACTGGCGCGATCAACCTCCTGCACAGACATCTCGTGCGCCGTCCAGGTATGCCAGGGATGCAGCGCTGGGCCGGTTTCGGTCTTATAGACCCGCACTGCCAGCAGCACGATCAGCACAATTCCCAGCACCATAGCGGCACGTTTCATCAATGCCCACACACGCACCCGTATCCGCCACGGCAGATTAGCCATTCCCGTCTCTCTTTCTGTAAAAAATAAGGACCTATCTTAAAAGAGATAACGCACGATGCCAAAAGTGCAATCCTGGCGTACAGTCATTTGATGCGTCTGACACTCCTTCTGCTGCTTCTGCCCATGTCTGTTTTTTCGGCACCGCTCGTGCCGCCCCCCGGTTTTGTCAAAGCCCAGCCGCACAGACTGCAAGGTAAATGTGTTCCTCTCCCCGCGCCGTACACCGGCAATCTTGTGTTTCGCAGCAAATACGAAGGATCGGACAGCGCTCGCGCGACGCTAAACTCGCAGGCGTACAGCGACTTTCACGCCCAGACAAAACCGATAACCGATTTTGAACGTGGGATTGCCAACATGGTCTGGCGCTATAAACAGAGCGGCGATGAGAAAACGCGGGAGTGTGTTCTGCATGGCTTTACGAGCTGGGCAAACGCCGGGGCGTTAACCTCGACGCAAACCAACCACACCGGGCGGTCGATGCGTAAATGGGCGCTGGCGACGCTCGCCACCAGTTGGATTGAACTGAACGCACCGGCAAAAGACGATGGTGCGACGACGCGTTGGCTGTCGTTGCTTGCCGATCAGGTGAAAGATGACTGGGACGGTCTGCCCCTTTCTAAAACCAATAATCACAGCTACTGGGCTGCATGGTCAGTGATGGCGGCGTCGGTAGCGCTCGATCGCCGGGATCTGTTCGACTGGTCGTTAAAAGAGTACCGCATCGCGGCAAGTCAGATTAACGCGAACGGCATATTACCCAACGAGCAAAAACGCGGCCCGCGCGCCGTGGCCTATCATCACTATGCCCTTCAGCCGCTGGTGATGATCGCAAGCTTTGCGAAAGCTAATCAAGTGGATATCACCCAGCAAAACCGTGGTGCACTAAAAAGGCTCGCGGGTTACGTCCTGACGCACGACACCCAAGATGAGTGGTTAGAGCCGTATTGTGACCTGACGACATGTGACAGCGTCACGCTTGCGCGAAGAGACGGACTGCGCCCAATAAAAAACCGCCGTCTCGGCGGTCAGTTAACGCTCATCTACGCACAATAGCCGGGCGGCGCCCGGCTTTGCAGAGATTAGTTCAGTTTATAATCCAGCGTGATTTCCGCCTTCAGAACCTGAGAGACCGGGCATCCGGCTTTCGCTTTCTGGATAATGCCGTCGAACTGCTGCGGCTCAATGCCAGGTACGGTTACCTTGCTTTGCAGCGCGATTTTGGTGATCGCAAAGCCGCCGTCAGTTTTATCCAGCGACACATCTGCCGTGGTATCGATGGAATCCGCGGTGTAACCCGCCTCTCCCAGCATCAGTGACAGCGCCATTGAGAAACAGGCGGCATGCGCTGCGCCAATCAGCTCTTCCGGGTTGGTCCCTTTTTCGCCTTCGAAACGGGTATTAAAGCCGTAAGGTTGTTGATTCAGGACGCCGCTTTCCGTAGAAACCGTTCCTTTGCCGCGTTTAATATCGCCAGACCAGTGTGCCGAACCGTGCTTATGAATCGTCATTATTGCTCTCCTTTTGGCTTACAAAGGATTAAGTATAGAACCTCAACGCCAATGTGAGAGGAACACGGAACACTCTTAGGCGTTTGCTCACTTCGTCATCAACGACTCGCTCAGCGCATCCAAGAATAAGCGCTGTGCCGCAGGCTGATAATCTCTGGACTGATAGATCCCAAAAATGCCGATCGGTTTCGGCGTGAATGCGCTGAGGACGGGAACCAGCTTGCCGCTTTCCAGCGCGGGCTGCGCTTCCCACGCCGGCAGCATTGCGATCCCGCAGTGCTGGATGGCGGCCTCCATCAACAGCGACGAAATACTGGCGCTCAGATTGCCGCTCACCGCAACGGAAACGACCTCTCCCGCGTCGGTGATAAAATTCCACGACTGTCCGGCGAAGAAGCTGTAATGCAGGCAGTTGTGTTGCGCGAGATCTTCAAGGCTTTGCGGCGTGCCGTGGTCAGCCAGATACTCTGGCGAGGCGCAAAGCACCGAGCGGCACTCACCCAGACGGCGGGCGATCATTCCAGGTTCCGGGTTGTCGGTAATGCGGATCGCCACGTCGATGCGCTCACCCACCAGGCTGACGGGATGATTATTAACGTCCATTTCGACGCGCACTTTGGCATGACGCGTCAGAAAATCCGGCAGCATCGGGGCGACAATCTGCATCGCCGTGAAGTGGGCGCAGGCTACGCGCAGCGTGCCGGACGGCGTTTCACGGGAGGACTGATCCTCAATCTCCTGCGACAGCCGTGTGAGATTGCGGGTTTTCTGCAAGACCTTTTCCCCGGCAGGCGTCAGGGTGAGCTTACGCGTGGAGCGATGCACCAGCCGCGTTCCGGCCCATTTCTCCATTTGCTCCAGATAACGGCTCACCATCGGGCGAGAAATGCCCAGCGCGCGGGCCGCAGCGCTGAGACTCCCCAGCTCGCAAATACGGTTATAGACCTGGGCGGCAATCACGCGATCCATTGTTATGACTCCATCTGCTCGATTTATGAAACTAAGCATGTCTTGTTTCAGGAATTCTGGCAAATCGAGAGATCCGTACAATAGAGACTTTCCGACACTACCGAGACAAAATGATGAAGCTCAATCGCCTTGCCCTGCTGTGCGCCCTGTTCACGCCCGCTGTTTTTGCCGCGCCCTTAACGCTGGATACCTATAACCCACAGGAGAAAGGTATCTTCGCCGTCTCTTCGACGCTGGTTTCCGGGCCGAAAGAGGCCGTGCTGTTCGATGCGCAGTTCAGCGTCAAAGATGGCGAGCAGCTGGTCGAGAAAGTGCGCCGCAGTGGTAAAACCCTCAGCAAGATTGTGATCACCTCCGGCGATCCGGACTTCTACTTTGGTCTGCAGCCGCTGGTGAAAGCCTTCCCAAATGCTAAAGTGGTGGCGACCCAGGCGGTGGTGGATCACATCAAGGCTACCAAAGATGCCAAACTGGCCTTCTGGGGGCCGCAGATGAAGGACGGCGCGCCGTCGGAACTGATTGTCCCGCAGGTAATTGCCTCAACCACCTTTATGGTGGACGGCGAGAAAATCGATATTGAGCAGGCAGACAGCTATGCCGCCTACGTGTGGATCCCGTCGGCCAAAGCCATTCTCGGCGGTACGGGCGTTTCGTCCGGCATTCACCTCTGGACGGCAGACACGCAAACCAAAGCCAGCCGCCAGCAGTGGTTGTCCACCCTGGATGAAATGGCCGCGCACAAACCCGAGCGCGTTATCCCAGGCCATTACCTCGGTACCCCGCCTGCCGGTACCGCCGCCATCGATTTTACCCGCACCTACCTGCAGCAATTTGAGCAGGCGCTGGCGGCGCATAAAGCGTCAACTGGCGTGATCGATACCATGAAAAAACAGTGGCCGAATCTTGCCGAAGTCAGCTCCCTGGAATTGAGCGCGAAGGTCAATACCGGCGAAATGAAGTGGTAACAGGCTAACGGTCTCCTGCTATATTTATTCTTTTTATAGCAGGAGATGATTATGCAACCCTCAGTAAGAGGAATTGACCACATTGGTATTACGGTTCCTGACATTGAACAAGCCACGTTATTTTTTGAGAAAGCGTTCGCAGCAAAAGTGATATATCGTTCAGCAGATCCTGGCAGTGAAAATATTGATGACGAAGCCCAGGAAAATACCTTAAGACTATTTCCAGGGACCAAAGTCCGCGCTATCAGGATGCTGGCAATGCCTCATGGCCCAGGCATTGAACTGTTTGAAATGCACGGCCCAGAACAGCAATCGGCAGTCCGTCCCAGTGATTTTGGTCTGCAACACTTCGCTGTCTATGTCGATGATTTTGCACGTGCCATAGCGTGCTTTACCGCTGCTGGCGGCGAGATGTTTACCGAGCCAAAACCCCTTTCATTCCCCGCTGAACGGGGTGAAGGCAATGCCTTTTGCTACGGCAAAACCCCCTGGGGAAGCGTAGTTGAATTGATATCATGGCCGTCCCCGATGCCCTACGAAAAATATACGAATCTGCGTCGCTGGAAACCCTGAGTTAACGAAAAAAACGTTAAATATGATATTTTTATTTCCAGGATGAATCTGAACCACAGCGGGAAGAATATTTGCCATTCTGAATGTGAATTATGAATTGCGTACCGGATTATTAAACAGATAACGACACGGAGGCAGCATGTTTACACATTACTCAGCAAATACTCATTCCGCACAACCGGCCCTGGTGAATGCGATTGAACAGGGCCTGCGCGCCGAGCATGGCGCGGTCACTGAAGATGACATTTTGATGGAACTCACCCGCTGGGTGGAGGCCTCAGATAATGACATCCTCAGTGATATCTACCAGCAGACCATTAACTATGTGGTGAGTGGTCAACATCGCCCCCTGTAAAATACCTGCTATGCTGGATCTGCAACCTAAGGGGTTACATTTCGTTTGCGAGAGCAAACTGGTCCTTAAAACTATCAACAGGATTGAGGAGTTAACATGAAATCGAACCGTCAGGCACGTCACATTCTGGGACTGAACTACAAGCTGTCTAACCAACGTAAAGTGGTGATCGAGGGCAGCAACGAAACGGTAGTCACCCACACGCACGGCAGAAAACGCCACGCAGACAAATAATTCACGTCACTGAATCACGACACCATCGGCAAAACCGATGGTGTTTTTGTTTGTGTGTTGCGGTAATTAACATTTAGCTCCTTTATAATGCCAGTCGACGTCGCCCTGCCAGCAAGCCAGAAAGATGACAATACGCAGTGCCAGGGACGGATATTCAAAAAATCGAGTGAGTGACATGGACAACAAAGCAAAACATCATCGTTCCCTTTATATCCCCTACGCGGGGCCGGTTCTGCTGGAGTTCCCGCTGCTGAATAAAGGCAGCGCCTTCAGCGCGGAAGAGCGCAGCAGTTTTAACCTGCTTGGCCTGCTGCCGGAAGTGGTCGAAACCATCGAAGAGCAAGCCGAACGCGCCTGGATCCAGTACCAGGGTTTCAAAACCGAAATCGACAAACACATCTACCTGCGTAACATCCAGGACACCAACGAAACCCTCTTCTACCGTCTCGTGCAAAATCACCTCGAAGAGATGATGCCGGTGATTTACACCCCGACCGTCGGGGCGGCCTGTGAGCGCTTCTCCGAGATCTACCGTCGTTCGCGCGGCGTGTTTATCTCCTACCAGAACCGCCACAACATGGATGACATCCTGCAAAACGTGCCGAACCACAACATCAAAGTGATCGTGGTGACGGACGGCGAGCGTATTCTGGGCCTCGGCGACCAGGGTATCGGCGGCATGGGTATTCCTATCGGCAAACTTTCGCTCTACACCGCCTGCGGTGGCATAAGCCCGGCGTATACGCTGCCGGTGGTGCTGGATGTCGGCACCAATAACCAACAGCTGCTGAACGATCCGCTGTATATGGGCTGGCGCCATCCGCGCGTAACGGACGATGAGTATTATCAGTTCGTCGACGACTTCATTCAGGCCGTAAAACACCGCTGGCCAGACGTGCTGCTGCAGTTCGAAGACTTCGCGCAGAAAAACGCCATGCCGCTGCTCAACCGCTATCGCGATGAGATCTGCTCTTTCAACGATGACATTCAGGGCACCGCAGCGGTGACCGTCGGCACGCTGATCGCCGCGAGCCGCGCGGCAGGCAGCCAGCTGAGCTACCAGAAAATTGTCTTCCTCGGTGCAGGCTCTGCCGGCTGTGGGATTGCAGAACAGATCATCGCGCAAACCCAGCGCGAAGGCTTAAGCGAAGAGCTGGCCCGTTCGCGGGTGTTTATGGTCGATCGCTTCGGTCTGCTGACCGACGGAATGCCAAACCTGCTGCCATTCCAGACCAAACTGGTGCAGAAACGCGAAAACCTGAAAAACTGGGATACGGATAACGAAGTGCTCTCCCTGCTGGACGTGGTGCGCAACGTGAAGCCGGATATTCTGATCGGCGTTTCGGGGCAAACCGGGCTGTTCACCGAAGAGATCATCCGCGAAATGCACAAACACTGCCCGCGCCCTATCGTGATGCCGCTCTCTAACCCGACCTCTCGCGTCGAAGCCACGCCGCAGGACATCATCGCCTGGACGGAAGGCAATGCGCTGGTCGCGACCGGCAGCCCGTTCGATCCGGTGGTGTGGAAAGACAAAATCTACCCCATCGCACAGTGCAACAACTCCTATATCTTCCCGGGAATTGGTCTGGGTGTGATCGCATCCGGTGCGTCGCGCATTACGGACGAAATGCTGATGTCTGCCAGCGAAACTCTGGCCAAGCACTCTCCGCTGGTGACCAACGGCGAAGGTCTGGTGCTGCCAGAACTGAAGGATATCCATACCGTATCGCGGGCGATTGCCTTTGCGGTCGGCAAAATGGCGCAGCAACAGGGTGTGGCGGTGAAAACCTCCGCCGATGCATTGCAGCAGGCCATCGACGACAACTTCTGGATGCCGGAATACCGGAACTATCGTCGTACCTCGATTTAAACCTTCCCTCTGTAAGTTGCCGGGTAGCACAACGCCACCCGGCAAACGCCAGGCCCGGTGGCACGCTGCTTGCCGGGCCTGTAAAACCCCGCTACACTCCCTTCATCCATAAACCCACTGAATAAATAAGGAGGCTAATTATGCTGTATAGTGAAATTTTCAATGTTTCACATACATTTGGTGATCGCACCAGCTCAAGCGTTATCGGTATCGTGCTGCGATAACTTCTGCTTGAGCGAAGACACCCACACCTGAATCCCTTCCCTCGGGCTTACTGAGTTATCGTCAGCGATGTTTGACGAGGCATTTCCATGCCTGTAACACTTGAGTAAGCAACAATGAGCACATTACTAACTGCACAATCTCTCCGCGTTGAAACGGCGTTTAACACCCTTTTCGACTCGCTCTCCTTTACCCTGAAAAAAGGCGACCGTATTGGTCTGCTGGGCGATAACGGCTGCGGCAAAAGTACCCTGCTGAAGATCCTCGATGGCACCGAGTCCCCTTCTGTCGGCACGGTGGCGCTCGCCGGCCACTGCCTGATGGCACGCGTGGAACAGCATCTGCCGGAGTCGATTTATCCTCTGTCAATGCTCGACGCCGTGCTGGCGCAACTGCCCGCAGCGGAACGCGACAGCCTGCGCTGGCGCGCCGAAACGTTGCTTGGCGGTATGGGTTTTACCTCACAGGATATGGCCTTACAGTCGTCGACCCTGAGCGGCGGGCAGCACACACGGCTGCTGCTGGCGCGGGCGTTAATCAGCGATCCCGACCTGCTGCTACTGGATGAACCCAGCAACCACCTCGATCTGCCAACCATGCTCTGGCTGGAGCAGTTTTTACAGAACTGGTCCGGCAGCTTTGTGCTGGTGTCGCATGACCGACAGCTGCTCGATGCTGTCACCAACGGCAGCTTGATTTTGCGCGATAAAACGCTGCACAGCTTCGCCCTCCCTTGCTCCGCCGCCCGTCAGGCGCTGGCGGCAAAAGATGAAAGCGATGCCCTGCGGCACAAGGCCGAGCAAAAAGAGATCGACCGCGTTGCGGCCAGCGCCAAACGGCTGGCGACCTGGGGCAAGGTCTACGACAACGAAGATCTCGCCCGCAAAGCGAAACAGATGGAAAAACAGGTCGAACGCCTGAAAGAGAGCCAGACCGATCTCACGGCGGGCAGTCCGTGGACGTTAACACTGCGTGGCGATGCGCTGCGTGCCGACCGGTTGCTGGAGATGACGCATCTTCCCGTCCCTCCGGCGCCCGGCTTGCCCGCGCTGTTTGACGTGGATATCGCGAGGCTTAAGAGCGGCGACCGCGTGGCGATTATGGGCCGTAACGGCTGCGGGAAATCCTCGCTGATGAAGCTTATCTGGCGGCAATTTGTCACAGAACAGTCGACGGATGAACTGAAAATCCATCCCCGCCTGACCCTGGGCTACTACGACCAGACGCTGCACCAGCTGCCGGACGATGCCCCGCTGCTGGAGGCGCTGGAGCCGTTCGCGCCAGACCCGCAGGTACGCAAAATGGCACTCATCAGCGCCGGTTTTCCATGGGTACGCCACGGGCAGAAAGTCAGTACCCTCAGCGGCGGCGAACGTTCTCGCCTGCTGTTTGTCGGCCTGACGCTCGCCCGTTACAGCCTGCTGATGCTTGATGAGCCAACCAACCACCTGGATATGGAAGGCAAAGAGGCGCTGGCCGAAACGCTGCAACAGTTCGAAGGCGGCGTGCTGCTGGTGAGTCACGACAGGCAGCTCATCAGCCAGAGCTGTAACCGCTTCTGGCTGATTGAGGACGGCAGGCTCAGCGAATGGCATGATGCCGAGGCGGTGTTTGCCCGCCTGCGGGAAAGCAGCGGATTAACCCCATCTGACGTGTCAGCCAATACAGCGCAATCAGCGCCGACAGAGTTTGACGATCTGCTCGAAAGACTGGTGACGCTTGAGACGCTGCTGGCTGAGGATATGGCGCGTAAGTCGAAGCATCAAAAACCTCAGCTTCAGCAACAGTGGCGCGAGGAGATTGCCCGGCTAGAAGCACAGCTGTAACCCTGCGCCCGGCTGCACGTTCAGCCGGGCCAGTTTATTATTGCGGTTTGTTCGCTTTCCAGGCGTCCCACGCCTGTTTGATTTCCTGCTTCGCGGTCGCGGCATCGTTAAAGCCATTCAGCTCCACTTTTTTACGCCCTTCCGGCAGCTCTTTATAGACGCGGAAAAAGGATTCGAGGCGCTGCACTTCGATTTTCGGCAGATCGCTCAGCTCCTTAATGTCATCATAAGTCGGGTCGATTTTGCTCGCCGGGACAGCCACAATTTTGTCGTCTTTATCCCCGCCATCCACCATCTTCAGCACGCCAATCGCACGCAGTTTGATAAGCGTACCCGGTGCCATTGGCGCGCGGGTGTAGAAAATCACGTCCAACGGATCGCCATCCCCTGCAAGGGACTGTGTCAGGGAGCCATAGTTAGCCGGATAAGCCACCGGCATCGACTGGAAACGATCGGCAATAATAAAACCGGTTTTGGCATCGGTTTCATATTTGATGATACCGCCCGCCGGGATTTCGGTGACGGCATAAAACTCTTCCGGATTATTTTCCGGCTGTGGGAATTCCAGGATATTTTGCGCCTGCACAGAGGCGGAAAGGAGAACGCTAACGGCCAGTAAGGTTTTGAACAGCTTCATGTCTTTTAACTCTTCGGTTATTGGGAAGCCAACACGTTACGTTTTCCAGATGACAGAACCATGACGTTTTTTTGTCAGTTTCTCATCCCCACCTGTATTCAGGGCTTGAAGGGTTTATTGATGCTTTAATCGCCTGAATGACAACGAAATTATTACATTATGTTGCCCCGCCCTTGTATAAAACCGCCAAAGCATTAATCCTTAAGGAGTAAGAACGATTCTCATCTTTCTTACTGGCTATGCAGATACCGAACATGAACATGGAGATACATATGAAGGCTGCTGTCGTTACTCAAGATCATCAGGTTAATGTCACCGATAAAACCCTTCGCGCGCTGCAACACGGCGAAGCGCTGCTGAAGATGGAATGCTGTGGCGTCTGCCACACGGATCTTCACGTGAAGAACGGCGATTTTGGCGATAAAACCGGGGTGATCCTCGGCCATGAAGGGATTGGCATCGTCAAAGAAATCGGTCCTGGCGTCACCTCACTGAAAGTGGGCGATCGCGCAAGCGTGGCCTGGTTCTTCCAGGGCTGCGGTCACTGCGAATACTGTAACTCTGGCAACGAAACCCTGTGTCGCGACGTGAAAAACGCCGGGTATTCCGTTGATGGTGGGATGGCTGAAGAGTGCATCGTGACCGCCGATTATGCGGTAAAAGTGCCGGACGGCCTGGAATCCGCAGCGGCCAGCAGCATCACCTGCGCTGGCGTCACCACCTATAAAGCGGTAAAAATTTCCCACATCAAACCGGGCCAGTGGATTGCGATCTACGGTCTGGGTGGGCTGGGCAACCTGGCGCTGCAATACGCGAAAAACGTCTTTAATGCCAAAGTCATTGCCATCGACGTGAATGATGCGCAGCTGAAACTGGCCGCCGACATGGGTGCCGATCTGACAATCAACTCCCGCAACGAAGATGCGGCGAAAGTGATTCAGGAAAAAACCGGCGGAGCGCATTCTGCGGTCGTCACCGCAGTGGCGAAAGCCGCGTTTAACTCTGCGGTCGATGCGGTGCGTGCCGGTGGCCGTGTGGTGGCTGTCGGTCTGCCGCCAGAAGCCATGAGCCTGGATATTCCACGTCTGGTACTGGATGGAATTCAGGTGGTCGGTTCGCTGGTTGGGACCCGTCAGGATCTGGTCGAAGCCTTCCAGTTTGCCGCCGAAGGCAAAGTGGTACCGAAAGTCACGATGCGCCCGCTGGGCGACATCAACGCGATTTTCAAAGAGATGGAACAAGGCCAGATCCGTGGCCGTATGGTGATTGATTTCCGTTCTTAATGGATTCAGGACGGGCTGCGACGATCCGTGATCCAGTCCTGTACCTCAATCAGGAATGTATCGGGTGCTTTACGGTACATTTTGCGCGCCAGATCGAGAATGGTGTGGCGCGCCAGTTCTTCTTCCATCCGCTGTTGG
This sequence comes from Lelliottia sp. WB101, assembly GCF_003051885.1. Classification (NCBI taxonomy): domain Bacteria; kingdom Pseudomonadati; phylum Pseudomonadota; class Gammaproteobacteria; order Enterobacterales; family Enterobacteriaceae; genus Lelliottia; species Lelliottia sp. WB101. Next base: position 3,226,913 of record NZ_CP028520.1, on the reverse strand, counting down.
GCGCTGTCCATCACCGAACGCACGCCGCATGGCCCGTCGCAAACCCAGGCCGGTGGAGCTTCATCAAACACCGCCAACCGCTGGCGCACTTCACGACACTCAAACATATTCTTCTCGCCATCAATGGCATGCACCACATCCAGCACTGAAATGAGTTCTGCCGGACGCGCGAGTTTAAACCCGCCGCCCTTGCCTTCCGTGCTGTTGACCAGTCCCGCCCGCGAAAGACGGGTGAAGATTTTGCCCAGATAGTCGTAAGGCACACCCTGCAGTTCCGCCATCTCCCGGACGCTCAATTCTCGCTCGTTGCCTTTGGCATCTACCATGCACATCAGACTATGAATGGCGTACTCCACACCGGAACTGTAAAAGGCCATGATTAACTCCGCTCTCATTATTCGTGGTTATTATAGCCGTGTTCGTAAGCAGAAAAACAGCCCATGACTCCCTCGCCAGTTAACTCACTGATTTTTAGCTTGTCTTACATGCGACCGCTCGCTAACTCAGAAAAAAGTTGTTGGAGTTAACTCCGACCAGTATAGTTTCAGTCAGGTCAGGCACAAAGCCTGATGAGCAAAAGGATCGAAAATGAAAAAGCATATTTTAATTGTGGGCAGTGGTTTTTCCGGTATGTGGGCAGCGGTGAGCGCAGCGCGCCTGGCGGAGCTGAACGGGAGCACCGATCTGCGTATTAGCGTGCTGGCTCCGCAACCTGAGCTGCGCGTTCGCCCGCGTTTCTATGAAGAGAACGTCGCCGGACTGGTGGCTCCCCTGACGGATCTGTTCGCCGAACTGGACGTTGAGTACATTCAGGGAAGCGCAGAACGCATTGATACTAAAGAGAAAGCCGTGTGGTATCGCGACAGCCAGGGCAACACTTCCCTCATAACGTATGACCGCCTGGTACTGGCCACCGGCAGCCAGTCCAAACGCCCGGCGGTGGCCGGTCTGACTGAATTTGCTTTTGATATCGATCAGCTTGAATCTGCTCAGGTGTTCGAAAAACACCTCGATGCCCTGGTTCATCAGCCCTCTACCCCGGCGCGTAACACGGTGGTGGTCTGTGGGGGCGGGTTTACCGGCATTGAGCTGGCAACCGAATTACCGGCGCGTTTGCGTGCCCGCTTTGGTGATGATACGCAGACTAAAGTCATCGTAGTTGAGCGCGGCGCGGTTATCGGCGGTCGTTACAGCGAAGCGTTGCGCGATGTGATTGCGAATGCCAGCGAAGAGCTGGGCGTGGAATGGCGTCTGAACAGCGAAATCGAAGCGGTCGATGCGCAAGGCGTCATTCTCAAGAGTGGCGAACGCATTGACGCTGCCACCGTGGTCTGGACGGCTGGCGTGGAAGCTCATCCGTTGACGACTCAGATTGACGGCGAGCGCGACGCTCAGGCGCGTCTGCGGGTGAACGAACTGCTGCAAATCCCTGCGCACCCGGACGTCTTCGCCACCGGCGATACCGCCCATGCGAAAACGGATGATGTGGGGAATACGGCGCTGATGACCTGTCAGCATGCGATCCAGCTCGGAAAATTTGCCGGACACAACGCCGCTGCCAGCCTGCTGAACGTCGAGCCCTACCCGTACCGCCAGGTGAATTATGTCACTTGCCTCGATCTCGGTGCCTGGGGCGCGGTGTACACCGAGGGCTGGGAGCAAGAGGTGAAACTGGTCCGTGAAGAGGCGAAAAAACTCAAAATTGCCATCACCAACGAACTGATCTATCCACCCGCGGCCAATCGCGCAGTTGCCTTTGCGGCAGCGGACCCACTGGCGAAGTTTGTGTAAAGAGTTCATCCGCTCCTGACCGGGGGCGGCTTGTATATTTCCGATTTCCGGCAATCCTTATCTCAATTCCTTTGTTCCTTTGTTTTCAGCCGCGCCCGATGATGAATCCGACGCTAAAACGAAGATAACAAAGGAATTCACCATGCAAACCCCTTTTCGCCTGCCGCTGCTGACGGCGCTGATCCTCGCGGCGACGGCTGCTCACGCCGCCGACACTCCGGTTAAAGGCGGCACGCTTGTCTATCTGGAACAACAGGCGCACACCAATCTTTATCCCCCGGCGGGCGGCTTCTATCCGAACGGCGGCATTCTGAATCAGATCACCGACAAGCTCACCTGGCAGAACCCGAAAACGTTGGAGGTGGAGCCGTGGATCGCCGAAAGCTGGTCCACCAACGCCGACAAAACCGAATACACCTTTAAAATCCGCCCAGGGGTGACGTTCTCCGATGGCACGCCGCTCGACGCCAACGCGGTGGCCAAAAACTTCGACACTTACGGATTGGGCAACAAAGCCCAGCGCCTGCCGGTTTCCGAGGTGATCAACAACTACGATCGCAGCGAAGTGATCGATCCGCAGACGGTGAAGTTCTACTTCAAAAAACCGTCGCCAGGATTCTTACAGGGCACCGCCACTATTGGTTCTGGGCTGGTGTCACTCAGCACCCTGAAGCGCAACTTTGAGGAGCTGGGCGACGCGCGCCACATCATCGGCTCCGGCCCGTTCGTGGTGAAAGATGAAAAACTGGGCCGGGAAGTGACCCTTGAGGCGCGAAAAGCGTACCAGTGGGGCCCGAAAAATCTCGCCCAGCAAGGCCCGGCAAATCTGGATGGCATTAAATTTATCGTCACGCCGGAAGACAGCGTGCGCGTCGGCGCGCTGCTGGCGGGCCAGGCTGACTTTATCCGTCAGGTGCAAGCCTACGACGAAAAACAGGCCACCGAACAGGGCTATAAAATCTACGCTGCCCCAACGCGCGGCGTGAACGACAGTATCAGCTTCCGCCCGGATAACCCGCTGGTGTCTGACCTTCGCGTGCGTCAGGCGCTGCTCCATGCCACCAATGCGAAACAGGTCGTTGAAACCCTCTTCTCACCGAATTACCCGCAGGCAAAATCGGTGATTGCCGATTCTGCCGCTGGCTTTGTCGATCTCAGCGACAAGCTGACCTTTGACGCGGCGAAAGCCAACGCGTTGCTCGATGATGCAGGATGGAAAACCGGCGGCGACGGTATCCGCGTCAAAGACGGACAGCGACTGGCGCTGACGGTCTATGAATCCCTGCCGCAGCCGCAAAACAAAGAGGTGCTGCAACTGGTGGCCCAGCAGTGGCGTCAGGTCGGCGTGGCGCTGAGCGTCAAGGCGGGTGATGCGGGCAGTCGCACGCTGGATAACCTCGACCCGCTGAAAACGCCGCTGACGGTGTCGGAAGTCGGCCGCGCCGATCCGGATGTAGTGAAAAGCATGTTCTATCCGGCCAACCGCGACGCGCTGCTACAAAAAGGTGGCTCCAGCGACAAGGTGAAAAGCTTCCGCGACGACAAACTCAACGAACTGCTGGTAAACATCTCCGCCGAAGTCGATCCGCAAAAACGCCTGCAGCTGACGGGCGACGCCCAGCGCTATCTGCTGGATAACGCCTATGTAATCCCTATTTTTGAAGAGCCGCAGGTCTTCGCCGGTGCGCCATGGCTGAAAGGGGTGAACTTCGAAGCGGTAGGACGTCCGTCGTTCTACGGCGCGTGGATCGAGAAACACTAAGGGGGCGATGATGAGCCATTATCTGCTGCGACGGGCCGGAATGGGGCTGCTGGTCCTGTGGGCCGCCTTTACCCTCTCCTTCGTACTGCTTCAGGTGCTGCCGGGGGATGCGGTGCTGATTAAATTTCAGAACCCGGATCTGGGCTTAAGCCTGGCGCAAATTGAAGAGATGCGCGTCGCCTACGGTGCAGACAGCCCGCTCTGGCAACAGTATTTCCACACGCTGTTTGCCATGCTGCGCGGCGATTTTGGTTTTTCATTGCAGGCGGGCGTGCCGGTGAGCGAACTGATCGCGAGCAATTTGCCGGACACCCTGAGTCTCGCCCTTCCCGCGTTCGCGCTGGCCGTGGTGCTGGCCTTCGTGCTGGCCTTTGCCGCACGTCTGCCGGGGCTGCGCTGGGTGAGTAACGCCATTCAATCCGTGCCGGTACTGTTTATCTCGCTGCCGACCTTCTGGCTCGGCATCGCGCTCATCCAGCTGTTCTCATTCCAGCTACGGCTGATTCCGGTGATTAACCCGTCGCCATTGCAGGGGTTGATCCTGCCGATCGTTACTGTCGCCATTCCGATTTCCGCCCCGCTGGCGCAAATTCTGATGCGCAGTCTCGATCAGGTGTCCGCTCAGCCGTTCGTCGCCGTCGCGCGCGCCAAAGGGCTGAGCGAAACCGGCGTGCTGTGGCGTCACGTCACAGGCAATGCGCTGCTGCCGGTGCTGAATATCGCCGGGATTTTGCTCGGCGAACTGATTGCCGGGGCGCTGATTACCGAAACTGTATTTGGCCGCAGCGGTCTGGGCCAGCTGACGCAGCAGGCCGTCAACAACCAGGATATCGCCGTATTACAGGCGGTGGTGATGATCTCGGCCCTGGGCTTTGTGCTGATAAACCTGCTGGTGGATCTGCTGATGCCGCTGTTTGATCCTCGTCTGCAAACCGTCACCGGAGGTGCATCATGAGTCTGGTGGACTATGCCGCCGCGGCGCGAAAACGCGTCCCGGCCCTTCGCACCGTCGACATTCAGCCCGGATTATGGCTGGCGTGGGGCGTGATTATCGTTGCCGCTCTGGCCGCACTGGCGCCGGGTTTGCTTACCCACTACAGCCCGATTGAAGGGATCGCGGGCGCACAGCGCTTAGCTCCCCAGGCGGGACACTGGCTGGGAACCGATCAACTTGGCCGTGACGTCTACGCGCGCATTGTCTATGGCGCATCCCACTCACTCAGCGCCGCCCTGGCGGCCGTGGCGATGGGATTAGTGGCTGGCACGGCAATGGGGGTTATCGCCGGTGCCTTCGCCGGGCGCGTGGAGTCGGTGCTGATGCGTTTTGTCGATGTGCTGCTGTCGATTCCCTCGCTGCTGCTCTCCCTGACGGTGATTATTTTGCTCGGTTTCGGCACGGTGAACGCGGCTATTGCCGTCGGTGTGGCGTCGATTGCCAGTTTTGCCCGCCTGGCGCGCGGCGAAGTGGTGCGTATTCGTCACGCAGATTATGTCGAAGCGGCCTACGGCAGCGGCGGCACCTTCTGGGCAGTGCTGTGGCGTCACATTTTACCGAACTCCCTGACGGCGGTGCTGGCCTTCGCGACCCTGCAGTTTGGTCAGGCGATCCTCGCCCTTTCGACGTTAAGTTTCCTCGGCTACGGCACCCCGCCGCCTGTCCCGGAATGGGGGCTGCTGATTGCCGAAGGGCGTAACTATCTCTCCACCGCCTGGTGGCTGACCACCTTCCCCGGCATCGTGGTGATCGCCGTGGTGCTTGCCACCAACCGTATCAGCCAACAGTTAAGCGGAGGCCGCTCATGACCGTTCTGTCCGTGGAAAATCTGACTTTAAGCTACCGCATCGGTCGCCAGTGGCGTGAAGTGGTCCACAACGTCAGTTTCACCCTAAAACGCGGGGAAATGCTTGCCTTTGTGGGCGAGTCTGGCTCCGGGAAAACCACCACCGCGCAGGCGATTATCGGCTTGCTGGCGGACAACGCCCGTCGCGATAGCGGCAAAATTGTGCTGAACGGCGAAGAGATCAGCCAGTGGTCAGCAAAACGGCTCAACAGCCTGCGCGGAGCGCGTATCAGCCTGGTGCCGCAGGACCCTGGTAACTCCCTGAATCCGGTCAAAACCATCGGCGCCCAGGTGGGCGAAGTGCTGCATATTCACCAGAAAATCACAAAGACCGAGCAAGAAAATCAGGTGCTGGCGCTGCTGACTAAAGTCGGGCTAAGCCACCCGGCACAGCGGATGAAGCAATATCCACATCAGCTTTCCGGCGGGATGAAGCAGCGGGTACTGATCGCCATCGCCATCGCGTTGCGCCCGGATGTGATCATCGCCGATGAACCGACCAGTGCCCTGGACGTGACGGTACAAAAACGCATTCTCGATCTGCTGGATATCCTGCGCCGCGAATCGGGAACGGCGGTACTGTTCGTCACCCACGATCTGGCCCTGGCCGCCCAGCGTGCCGATCGCTTACTGGTCTTTCGGCACGGCGAAGTTCAGGAACAGGGGGCAACCGCCAACGTGGTGCGCGCCCCGCAGCACGCCTATACCCGCCAGTTGCTGAGCGATTTGCAGGGTTCACGCTTGACCATTGCGCCGGTCTCAGGCCTTCGGCTGGCCTCTCCTGCCATTCGCGCTCAGGCCATCAGCAAGCAGTTCACTCTCAGTAAAGGTCACACTTTACAGGCGCTGGATAACGTCAGTTTTGATGTGCAGCGCGGCAGCACGCACGCGCTGGTCGGGGAGTCGGGATCGGGGAAAACCACTCTGGCCCGCATTTTACTGGGGTTTGAGCAGGCGGACAGCGGGCGCGTCACCCTCGATGATATCGATGCGACCCAGCTCAGCGTGGAGGCACGCCGCCAGCTGCGGCAGAAAATTCAGTTCGTCTACCAGAATCCGTTTGCCTCCCTCGACCCACGGCAAACGCTGTTTGAGATCATCGAAGAGCCGCTGAAAAACTTCAATAAGCTCGCCCGAGCGGAGCGCAAATCCCGCGTCGAGGCGGTGACCACCCGCGTGGCCCTGCCGCTTGAGCTGCTGAGTCGTACCGCCCGCGAGCTTTCTGGCGGCCAGCGTCAACGCGTGGCCATCGCTCGTGCGCTGATTCTGGAGCCAACCATTCTGGTACTGGACGAAGCGACCTCGGCGCTGGATGTCACGGTGCAGGCGCAAATCCTCGCCCTGCTGCAACAACTCCAGCAGCAGCTTGGGCTGACCTATCTGTTTATCACCCACGATCTGGCGACCGTTCGCCGCATTGCGCACAGCGTGACAGTGCTGCGCAGCGGTCAGGTTGTTGAACATGGCACGGTGGAGGCGCTCTTCTCCTCGCCACAGAGCAGCTATACCCGCGAGCTGATCGACGCCATCCCCCATTTTTCACCCGTTACGAAGGAGTACGCATGACGCGTAAACGCCTGGGATTCTTTACCCGCCTGCTCGACGACGCGCCTGCGAAAGCGCGCTATCGTCTGGCAACAGAACAGATCCGCCATGCCGAGCGCCACGGTTTTGATACGGCCTGGATTGCTCAGCACCATTTCCACGAGCGCGAAGGCGGCCTGCCGTCGCCGCTGGTGTTCCTCGCTCACGTTGCGGCCCAGACCCAAAGCATCCGTCTGGGCACGGCGATTATTACCCTGCCGATGGAAAACCCGCTGCGCGTGGCGGAAGACGCGGCGGTCCTCGATCTGCTGGCGGACGGTCGCCTTGAAGTCGGTTTTGGCTCCGGCGGTACGCCAACCTCGTTTCTGCCTTTCGGCCTGACGTTCGACGAGCGCGGCGCGACGTTTGCCGACCATCTGCACCTGATTCAGAGTGCCTGGCGCGGTGATTCCCTGACGCATCCGGATAACCATCTCTATCCACCTGCGCCGCAACTGGCAGAACGCGTGTGGATTGCGACCTTTTCCGTTGAAGGCGCCGTGCGCGCCGCCCGGGCCGGGCACGGGCTGATGCTCTCCCGAACTCAGCCTCGCCCGGCTGACCAGCCAGGGCTTACTCTCGACCAGATTCAGAACCCGATTGTGGATGCCTATCTCGCCGCGCTGCCCTCGGGAGTGGCGCCGCGAATTCTGGCCTCGCGCACGGCGTTTGTGGCCGACAGCGATGCGTATGCTCTGAACGTCGCAACGCCCGGGTTAACCCGGCAGGCAGAGGCGCACCGAGCGGCGGGTCATACCGTAACCGGTGACAGTGTCACAGATTATATTCGCCAGTTCGACGCCCATATCGGCGCGCCGCACACCGTGCTGGAATCACTCGCTCAGGATTCCGTCCTCAAACGGGCGACGGATATTTCATTCCAGGTCCATTCCGTTGAGCCGTCCCATCGGGACACCTTACGTTCAATTGAGCTTATTGCTGAACATATCGCCCCTCATATTCTTTAAGGAGTCCCTATGTCTTTAAGTCAGGATATTGTTGCCGAATTAGCGGAGATCGCCCCCGGTTCGCCGCTGGCAACGGCTCGCGCCACGCGCGATGCCGCCACCCGTCATGCCCAGGGCAGCTATGAAACACTTTTTAGCCAGCAGGATGCGGCGTTCCCGCTTGATGAACGCGCGGCGGTGGCCGCTAAAGTGGCAAAATGGCACCGCGTTGACGCGCTGGCCGCCCACTACGCCGGTTTTGGGCTGGCTGACCCGACTTCCGCACGGCTGACGCCCGCGCTGACCTTTGCGCGTCTGCTGACGTTTTCCCCGGTCGAAGCCACGCCCGGCGCATTAAGCGCACTGACGCAGGCGGGATGGAGCAAAGAAGCCATTGTGACGCTGGCTCAGCTGATCGCGTTCGTGAGTTTTCAGAGCCGTCTCGTCGACGGGTTGCGCCTGCTGAATGACAAAACCGTGGCTGCAAGCGACACGCCGGTGGTGGCGGGGATCTGGCACAGCACGCCTGAGACAAAAAGCGGCAAACCGGCGCCGGTACAGTTCACGCAGCAGGAGCTGGGCTGGGAGCCGTGGCTGGCGTCAAAACCGCTGGCAGAGTTCAACGCCGACGAGCAGGCTATTCTTGCGAAATTTGGCCATACGGACTCAGACTATTTCCGCCTGCTGGGGCGCAATTTGCCGGTTCTGGAACAGCGCACGCTGACCGATAAAGGGATTTTTTACACGCCAGGCGGCCTGCCGCGCGCGGAGCGTGAACTGGCGGCGACGGTGACCAGCAAGATCAACGGCTGCATTTACTGCGCATCTGTCCATGCGCGTAAGGCGAGCCAACTGTCGAAGGACAATAATGCCATAGACGCGCTGCTGGCCGTGCGGCCGGGACAGTCCCTGAGCGAGGGGCAATCGGCGCGCTGGCAGGCGGAAATTGATTTTGCGGCGGCGCTGTCCGTGACGCCACCCGCTGTGACACCCGCGCATCTCGCGGCACTGGAGAAGCAGTCTCTGGACACGCTTGAACAGCTCGATCTGGTGCAATCTGCGGCGTTCTTCGCCTGGGCCAACCGTTTAATGCTGACCCTCGGCGAACCTTACCTTCCGTAACGTAAATCAGGCTAACGCGCTGGCGTTAGCCTCCGCCCGTTTGGCTTTCTGACGGCCATACAGCAGCAGCGATGACATGGCGGCGAATGAGAGGAGCGCCGCCGGTAACGTCACGTAGCTCCAGCTGTAGCCGAGAACGATCATCATCCCGCCGAAATACGCCCCAATCGCACTGCCAAGGTTAAAGGCCACCTGCCCGCCCGCCGCGCCCAACAGCTCACCGCCCTGCGCATTTTGCAGCAGCATAATTTGCAGCGGTGCCGACAGCGCAAACAGCCCCGCGCAGCAGATAAAGCCCATCACCAGAGACGCAGCCTGATTTTCACCGAAGGCAAACAGCATCAACAGCGACAGAACGATCACCAGATCGGTGGTCGCCGCAATGCGCAGCGGGCTGTAACGACCGGAAAGTTTGCCGCTGAGCAGATTACCGAGCACCATGCCCAGCCCCATCAGCATCATGATAACGGTCATAAACCCGGCGGAGAATCCGGAGACGTTGACCATAAACGGCTTCACAAAGCTGAACCATGCGAAGACTCCGGCATTACCGAACATCGTCGCGGCAAAAATCAGCCAGGGTTCCGGTTTCTTCAAAAAGTGAAACTGCTCCGTGAGCCGGGTTTCGGTTTTATCGTACAGGGTCGGCACCCAGAAAATGACCGACAGGATCACCAGCGCGTCAAACGCCGCAATCAGAAAGAAGGTGTAGCGCCAGTTATATTCATGCCCAAGCCAGGTGCCGAGCGGAACCCCCACCAGATTGGCGACCGTCATTCCGGCAATCATCCCCGATACGGCGAGGGTGACTTTTCCGGGCGGCGCTATCTTTGAAAGGATGATCGCACCGACGCCGAAGAAGGCCCCGTGCGGAAAGCCGGACACCAGCCGCCCGATGGCCAGCCAGAAATAGGACGTTGAGAAGGTAAAAATGGCGTTTCCGACCACGCACAGGGCGACCAGAAAAAGCAGAACCGTTTTTAACGAAAACTTACTTGAAAACAGCGCGATGATCGGCGCACCAATGACCACGCCAAAGGCGTAGTACGAAATCATGCTCCCGGCAGAGGGGATCGAAATGCCGGTATCGTGCGCCAGCTCGGTCAGCACACCCATGATGCCAAACTCGGCCATGCCCAGTCCAAAAGTGCCCAGCGCCAGTGAAAAAACGGTTTTTTTCATACCACAGCCATTTGTTAAAAATTTGCAACAGCCATTATTGAACAAACTGGTATGGTGAGCCAGTTCGAATTGGCGCTCTGACACGTTAATCCATTCATTCGGTCTGGCTTGTGAATATCCTTAACCGATAATCGCGACGCCCAGGCGTTCCATAATTTGCGCAACCTGATAGCTATCGAGCTTCACCCCCTGCAAATCGACGCCGCGCACGTCCAGATCGCCGAGTTCAGAATTGGTCAGATCGCAATGAGTGACGTTAACCGCCCGCCAGTCGAATGACGAAAACTCCCCGCCCGACAGATCGGAGCCGCTAAACGTTGCGCCGAGGATCTGCGCGCCGTTCCAGCGGTTTTCCCACAGCTCGCATTTTTCGAGCACCACTTTGGAAAAGTTGGCGTAGCTGAGGTTGCTTTTGGTGATGTACGCGCTGCAAAACCAGCTGCGGGAGGTGATCATGTTCATAAAGCTGGTGCCGCGAAAGTCTGCGCCCTGCGCGCGGCACTCGCGGATTTCAATCCCCAGCGCGCTGGCGTTCCTGAAATCGGCCATCGTTAAATCGCAATTTTTGAAAATGGCGTCTTTCAGCGTAGCGCGAGAAAAATTCCCGCCCTGCTGGCTTTCGCGATCGTAAAACTGACAGCCGATAAATTCCGTGCCGGTCAGATCGACGCCGGAAAAGTCGCAGTGGCGAAATGTCCCGTTCTCAATTTTCTCGCCCGTAAACTGGTTTTTGCCAATTCTTACCCCGTCCAGCGTCAACATTTTACGACAACCTGTGTTTATATACAGTAATGCCGTATTCTAACCCGATCCCATGGTGTTGTGTAAATAATTCCCGCGAGGATTTGCGAGCACGATTACACTTCAAAGTGTTCTTACCCTCCCTTCTGTCGAAGAGGATTGCCATGGGAAACATCAAGAAAGCGAAAAGCCCGGCGGAAAATGTGAAACGCGAACCGCTGAAAGAGAAGGCATACGAAAAGGAGCTGCGGCGTCTGCACGTTGAGCTGGTCAAGCTCCAGCAGTGGGTTGTCAGTAAAGGGCTAAAAGTCTGCGTGGTGTTTGAAGGCCGCGACGGTGCAGGCAAAGGCGGGACGATTAAAGCCATCACCGAACGCGTCAGCCCCCGTGTATTTCGCGTCGTTGCGCTGCCCGCGCCGACAGAGAAAGAGAAAAGTCAGCTCTATTTCCAGCGCTACGTGCCGCATCTGCCCTCGGCGGGAGAAATCGTGATTTTCGATCGCAGCTGGTACAACCGTGCGGGCGTTGAACGCGTCATGGGCTTTTGTACGCCTGAACAGGTGCAAAAGTTTCTGGATGGCACGCCGACCATGGAACGGGCGATGGTGGATGCGGGGATCATTCTGATCAAATACTGGCTCGAAGTGACGCCCAAAGAGCAGGAGCGCCGCCTGCGGGATCGTATTGATGACGGGCGTAAAACCTGGAAGCTGTCACCGATGGACATCAAATCGTTCAGACTGTGGGATAAATACACCGAAGCGCGCGATGCGATGTTTGCTGCCACCGATACCGCCTGGGCGCCGTGGTTTGTCGCTCGATCCGAGGATAAAAAACGGGTGCGACTGAATGTCATCTCGCATTTGCTGTCGCAAATCCCCTACAAAACCCTGCCCGTCGAGCCGGTAAAACTGCCGAAGCGTAAAGTGGGTAAAGTAAAACCGACGGATTATCCGTTCCGCTATATTGCGGAGCGGTTCTGAAAAGCGCCAGGGGCAACCGATAAAACACCTCCCCCAGGACGGCATAAACGCAGCGCCGCCGGCAAATACCGACGGCGCTTGAGGTTACTTCATCCCTTCCGTGCTCTCTTTTTTCGCTTCCAGTCTTTCGACATCACGATACCAGCGCGGATGGTGTTTTTGCGCCCAACGGCGGCTTACCTTCCCTTCGATCATCCCTTTAATCGATCCTTTCACCCAGAAAGCCATATACATATGAATCAGGATGGCATGGATCAGAATGATGGCGACGGTCGCATGGATCAGCAGGCTGTAGCGAATCACCTGAATCGGGAAATAATGGGCAAAATAGGGACGCCAGATAATCACCCCGGTCACCAGCAGCACAAAAATCATGCTCATGATGGTCCAGAACATCATTTTCTGTCCGGCGTTGTACTTGCCCACTTTCGCGACTTTGTGCTCGTTGCCTTTCAGCACTTCGACAATCCCTTTCACCCACGGAATATCCTGCTTATCCGGGATGTTGTGATGCACAAAGCGCACGAACATAAACATCAGCACCACGAAAATCAGCACGCCAAAGAACGGGTGCAGAATACGACCCATCTGCGGCGTCCCGAAGGTTTCCGTCAGCCACTGCAGCGTCGGGAAGAAGAAAGAGATCCCGGACACCGCCACCAGAAAGAAGCAAATGACCACCGTCCAGTGACAGGCGCGGTCGACAAACTTGGTGCGCACAATCATCTTCGACTTACTCATGATGTTCATCCTCGTCGTCATCCACCTCTTTGTTTGGCCCGATACCGATGTAGTGATAAATCAAACCGGCAAAGGTGGCGATAAATCCGGCCGCTGCGAGCGGTTTGAGCGCCCCTTTCCACAGGTTGATGGAGGTATCAATCGCCGGATCTTTAGGCAGATTGTGATACAGCTCTGGCTGGTCGTTGTGATGCAGAACGTACATCACATGCGTCCCGCCGACGCCCTGCGGGTTGTAAATCCCCGCGTGGTCATATCCGCGCGCTTTAAGCTTATCGACGCGTTCCTGCGCCACCTCGAGCATCTCTTTCTTGGTACCGAAATGAATTGCCCCGGTCGGACAGGTTTTCACGCAGGCAGGCTCCTGCCCGACGCTGACCCGATCCACGCAGAGGGTACATTTGTATACCCGGTTATCCTCTTTGTTCAGACGCGGCACGTTGAACGGACAGCCGGCGATACAGTAGCCGCAGCCGATGCAGTTATCCTGCTGAAAATCGACGATCCCGTTGGCGTACTGAATAATCGCCCCGGCGGACGGGCATGCCTTCAGACAGCCCGGGTCCTCGCAGTGCATACAGCCGTCTTTACGAATCAACCACTCCAGCTTGCCGTTCTGATCGGTTTCGCTAAAGCGCATTACCGTCCAGGATTTGGCACTGAGATCCGCCGGATTATCATAAACGCCCACGCAGTGCCCGACGTCATCGCGGATGTCGTTCCACTCCGAACAGGCCACCTGGCAGGCTTTGCAGCCCACGCAGGAAGAGACATCAATCAGCTTGGCGACTTCCGCTTTAAAGTCCCGCGCACGAGGCGCGGGAGTCATGCCGTTGGTCGCGGAGCGTTTGATAATGTCTTGTGTTTCCATAGCCATTGAATCGCTCCTTACGCTTTCTCGATGTTGACCAGAAACGCTTTATATTCCGGCGTTTGCGAGTTGGAATCGCCGACGTTTGGCGTCAGGGTGTTGGCGAGGTAGCCTTTTTGCGCCACCCCCTCAAAGCCCCAGTGCAGCGGAATGCCCACGGTCTCGACCTGCTGGCCGTTGACGTGCAACGTCTGCAGACGACGCGTAACCACCGCCACCGCGCGAATAAAGCCGCGTTTGCTGCTGACCTTCACGCGATCGCCGTTGGTGATGCCTTTCGAGCGCGCCAGGGTTTCACTGATTTCGACAAACTGTTCCGGCTGCGCGATGGCGTTGAGCCGCGCGTGTTTGGTCCAGGTGTGGAAATGCTCGGTCAGACGATAGGTGGTCCCGACGTACGGGAACTTATCTTTCTTACCCAGGCGCAGCGCGTCGTCTTCATACAGGCGAACCACCGGGCTGGAAACCACGTTCGGATGCAGCGGGTTGGTGCCGAGCGGCGTCTCCATCGGTTCGTAGTGCTCCGGGAACGGCCCTTCTGCCAGCTTATCGAGCGCAAACAGACGCCCCAGCCCTTCTGGCTGCATGATAAACGGCCCGGTCCCACTGCCCGGCGGCGCGGTGTTGAAGTCCGGGATATCGTTCCCCGCCCACTTCGTGCCGTTCCACGCGATCAGCTTGCGTTTCGGATCCCACGGCTTGCCGTTGATATCCGCCGATGCACGGTTGTAGAGCACGCGACGGTTGAGTGGCCACGCCCAGGCCCAGCCAAGCGTATTGCCCAGTCCTGACGGATCGGCGTTATCGCGGTTGGCCATCTGGTTGCCCTGCTCGGTCCAGCTTCCTGTGTAGATCCAGCAGGAGGAGGCCGTTGAACCGTCATCGCGCAGCAGCGCAAAGCTGTTCAGCAGCTGACCTTTTTTCGCCAGCAGATTGCCGTTGGCGTCATAAAGATCTTCCAGCGCATAGCCGTTGTTCTCTTTCGCGACCTCTTCCGATTCCGGGTGGTCCGGCTGCTTGTAATCCCAGCGCATTTTCAGCAGCGGTATCGCCCCTTTACCATCTGACTGGGCGTACATCTCGCGCAGACGATGGTAAATACCGGCCAGAATTTCGCCGTCGTTACGCGCTTCGCCCGGTGCGTCCTGGCCTTTCCAGTGCCACTGAAGCCAGCGGCCAGAGTTGGCGATGGAGCCATCTTCTTCCGCGAAACAGGTCGACGGCAGACGGAAGACTTCGGTCTGAATCGACGCGGTGTCAACGTCGTTCATCTCGCCGTGGTTCTGCCAGAAGTTGGAGGTTTCCGTCACCAGCGGATCGATCACCACCATGTACTTCAGCTTACTGAGGCTGCGCACGACCTTGTTTTTGTCCGGGAAAGAGGCCACCGGGTTAAAGCCCTGGCAGATGTAGCCTGTGACGTTGCCCTTATCCATCATGTTGAAATACTTGATGACGTCGTAGGCCTGGTCCCATTTCGGTAGCCACTCAAAGCCCCAGTCGTTCTCTTTCTGCGCCGCATCGCCGTAGAAAGACTTCATCAGGCTGACGAAGAACTTTGGATAGTTGCTCCAGTAGTTCACCTGCTCCGGCAGTGTCGCTTTTGGCGTGTTCGCCGCGAGATAGGTCTGTAGATCGGTCTGTTTTTCCGACGGCAGCGTCAGATAGCCGCTCAGGCTGGTGGAGAGCAGCCCCAGATCCGTTAACCCCTGAATATTGGAGTGTCCGCGCAAGGCATTCACGCCGCCGCCCGCCATCCCCATGTTGCCGAGCAACAGCTGAATCATCGCCATGGTACGGATGTTCTGCGCACCAACGGTGTGCTGCGTCCAGCCCAGCGCATACAGGAACGTGGTGGTGCGATCGGCCGCACTGGTCGAGGCCAGCACTTCGCACACTTTCAGGAAGTCCGCTTTCGGCGTTCCGCAGATGTTTTCCACCACGTCCGGCGTGTAGCGAGAAACGTGCTGTTTCAGCAAGTTCCACACGCAGCGCGGATCGGTCAGGGTTTCATCGCGTTTCGCAAAACCGTTTTCATCGAACTGATAGTTCCAGGAGGATTTGTCGTACTGACGTTTTTCTGCGTCATAGCCGCTGAAAAGCCCGTCATCAAAGGCAAAATCGTCCCGCACCAGCAGATTCGCGTTGGTGTAGTGTTTAACGTATTCGGCGTTGATCTTGTTGTTTTCAATCAGATACAGCAGCACGCCAGACAGGAACGTGATGTCCGTACCGGAACGAATCGGCGCATAGATATCCGCCACCGATGCCGTACGCGTAAAGCGCGGATCGACGACGATCAGCGTCGCATCGTTGTTATTTTTCGCTTCCATCGCCCAGCGGAATCCCACTGGATGGGCTTCAGCGGCGTTACCGCCCATCACCACCACGACGTTGGCGTTTTTGATATCAACCCAGTGGTTGGTCATCGCACCGCGACCAAATGTTGGAGCAAGACTTGCTACCGTTGGTCCGTGTCAGACGCGCGCCTGGTTATCGACGGCCAGCATGCCAAGCGAGCGCACAAATTTTTGCGTCAGCATGCCGGTTTCATTACTTGCCGCAGATGCGCAGAGCATTCCGGTGGAAAGCCAGCGGTTCACAGTGACACCCTGCTCGTTCTTTTCAACGAAATTGGCGTCACGGTCGTCTTTCATTAATTTGGCGATGCGGGTAAAGGCATCGTCCCAGGAGATGCGCTGCCATTTATCAGAGCCAGGCGCGCGGTATTCCGGGTAACGCAGGCGGTTGTCGCTGTGGACATAATCCAGCAGGCCTGCGCCTTTCGGGCAAAGTGCCCCACGGCTCACCGGATGATCCGGATCCCCTTCAATATGGTAAATCGCTTCTTTGGCGTTTTTCGCGCCATCGCCCAGGCTATACATCAATAGCCCGCATCCCACGGAGCAGTATGTGCAGGTGTTACGGATCTCTTTGGCGCGCAGCAGTTTATAGTTACGCGACTGAGCCAGCGCGAGTTTAGGCATAAAGCCCAACGCAGCAGCTGTTGTTCCGGCCATACCGCCCGCGCAGATTTTAAAAAACTTTCTGCGGCTGACGTCCATTGCTGTCCTCGTTATCTGTAGGAGACTTCGCGCCGCAAACTAGCAGCAAAGCCCCTGATTTTTTTGCGTCAAATCAATCTCCTCGATCTTCGCCCCCTAAATAGTCCGCTCTGGCGGCTTTGCTTAACCCTTTGTGATTAGCGGTTTGTAGATTGATTCGCGAAAACGCGGGAAAGAGTGCTATAAATTTGCCCCTGAATTTCGTTGGCGTTTGGGAAAGCAATGGACAGAAAAAGAGCAACATTGATTGGGCTGGCCGCGATTGTGCTGTGGAGCACCATGGTGGGATTAATTCGCGGCGTGAGCGAAGGACTGGGGCCTGTCGGTGGTGCGGCAATGATCTACACCCTCAGCGGTTTACTCTGTTTAGTCACCGTGGGATTCCCGACTATCAGACGCTTCTCACCGCGCTATCTTATTGCCGGCAGCGTGCTGTTTGTGAGCTATGAAATATGTCTCGCCCTTTCGCTGGGCTACGCCAGTACCCGTCATCAGGCTATCGAAGTGGGAATGGTGAATTATCTCTGGCCGAGCCTGACGATTGTGTTTGCCATTTTGTTCAATGGGCAGAAATCGACTCTGTGGATTGTGCCGGGATTATTGCTGGCCTTGCTCGGTGTCTGCTGGGTATTAGGCGGTGAGAAGGGTCTGCATATCGACGAAATAACCGCCAATGTGATCTCTAACCCGCTGAGCTATGGGCTGGCGTTTGCCGGCGCGTTTATCTGGGCGGCATACTGCACTGTCACCAGCAAATACGCTAAAGGACAGAACGGCATTACGCTGTTCGTGTTACTCACCGCGCTGGCGCTGTGGCTGAAATATCTGTTCAGCGATCAGCCGGAAATGATATTCAGCGTGCCGGTGGTGATCAAACTACTCATGTGCGGAATTGCCCTCGGATTTGGCTATGCGGCGTGGAATATCGGCATTCTGCATGGCAATGTTTCTGTGCTCGCCACCGTCTCTTATTTCACCCCGGTGCTGTCCGCGGCGCTGGCGGCTGTTCTGCTTAACGCCCCGCTCTCTTTTTCCTTCTGGCAAGGGGCGCTGATGGTCTGCGCAGGCTCGCTGCTGTGCTGGTACGCCACCCGAAAATAATTCCATTCAGGGGGAAATCTCCCCCTTCTGTTTTATCTGCATAAATAAAATGTGATCTTGCGTCAGATTATCTATTTTTCACATAGTGTTTACATTTAAACTCTGTTTATATTCCCCGCGCTCGTAACGTCTTTTTACATTCTTATTGACATAAACTGACACCGTACTGAGATTAATAAACGCCTATTAATCGCCCCGGATATAGCCGAACACGCAATAGTTTATGACTGAATATTTCAGTAATGCTCGCCTGTTCTCGCAGCAAATGACTCATAACCATTTGATTCTTCGTTATCACCCTTCATTAAATTGCGTTAATTCATCTATAATTACGGTTAATTCCTCAATGAAATTAAAACCATCGATAATTATATTGGCAATAACTATAAATATTAGAAAATACTCAATTACCGAATAATAAATAATCAAATCCGCGGAATATTGGCCGTTTTATCAGACACCGGTCACACTAATTGAAATTATCAGCAATAAATTGAAACTTATTATTGAAATGCGGCTACAACATTTCTAAAAATAGCATGCCATTGACGAACGACCTCGTTTAGAAATCGTTTATTAATGGCTCAGGAAATGCCCAAAAGAAAATTATAAGGATTATTAAAATGAAACTTAAATTAGTTGCAGTGGCAGTGACTACTCTGTTGGCAGCAGGCGCGGTAAACGCGGCTGAAGTCTTTAACAAAGACGGTAACAAACTGGATCTGTACGGTAAAGTAACAGGTCTGCACTACTTCTCTGACGACACCGACAATGACGGTGACAAAACTTACGTGCGTCTGGGCTTTAAAGGCGAAACTCAGATCAACGACCAGATGACCGGTTACGGTCAGTGGGAATATGAGTTCAAAGGCAACAACGACGAATCCAACGGCGACGAAGGCAACAAAACTCGTCTGGCGTTCGCGGGCCTGAAATTCAACGAATTTGGTTCTTTCGACTACGGTCGTAACTACGGCGTAGCCTACGACATCGGCGCATGGACCGACGTTCTGCCGGAATTCGGCGGTGACACCTGGACTCAGACTGACGTCTTCATGACCGGCCGTACGACCGGCGTGGCAACATACCGTAACAATGACTTCTTCGGTCTGGTTGACGGCCTGAACTTTGCGGCCCAGTACCAGGGTAAAAACGATCGTACCAACGATAATACCTACGGCGCTGACATCACCAAAGCGAACGGCGATGGCTGGGGTCTGTCCTCAACTTATGAATTCGACGGTTTTGCAGTAGGTGCAACCTATGCAAAATCTGACCGTACTGATGCGCAGGTTCGCGCAGCGGCAATCAACTCTCTGAATGCGTCCGGTGACAATGCAGAAGTTTGGGCTGCGGGTCTGAAATACGATGCGAACAACATCTACCTGGCGACTACATATTCCGAAACGCGTAACATGACGACGTTCGGTAAAGACTACATTTCGAACAAAGCACAGAACTTCGAAATGGTTGCACAGTACCAGTTCGACTTCGGTCTGCGTCCGTCCGTGGCTTACCTGAAATCCAAAGGTAAAGACATCGAAAATTACGGCGACCAGGATCTGGTTGAATACATCGAAGTGGGCGCAACCTACTACTTCAACAAAAACATGTCTACCTACGTTGATTACAAAATCAACCTGCTGGACGACAACAAATTCACCAACGATGCGAAAATCGCGACCGACAACATCGTTGCACTGGGTCTGACTTACCAGTTCTAAGTGTTTGTCTGTTAAAAAAGCCAGCCCTCGTGGCTGGCTTTTTTTATCGCAGTCCACTGGCGTGATAAAGGAGTACGCCATGCACCTCTATACCGGACGCTGCCTGTGTGGAATGAGCCACTTTAGCGTCAACATCGAGGCCCTCGACGTCTATGCCTGTCACTGTACGATGTGTCAGAAATGGTCGGGCGGCATCGCGATGTATCTGGAAACTCAGGGCGAACCCATCGTGGAAGACGGTTCGATCTCCCCTTCGCACTTCTCGTCGTCTGTGCGCGGCGAACGCTGGTTCTGCCCCGGCTGCGGCTGCCCGCTGTGGTTTGAGCTTACCCCCACTGGCCGCTATTTTGTCCCCTGGACGCTGCTTGAGCTGAGTGAAGATGAACGCCGTCGCCTGGTTCTGGCCGCCGAGATCTACACCGAAACGCAGCCCGCATTCTGGCGTCTCACCGGACAATACGCCCGATTCAGTGGCACCGAGATCGAAGCGCTGGATAAAAACTGCTCGTTTACACCGTAGCGCTGACCGCCGCGCGCCTGAGCCAGGCTTGCAGCAACTTGCCATCTTCGGTCATATCCGAATCCTGACGGACGCACAGGTAATAATCGCGCCCGTCATCGATTGGCGCATCAAAGATTTTCACCAGCTCGCCGCTCTCAAGATAGGGCGCGATCAGCGGCTCGCGCATCAACGCGCAGCCCAGCCCGGCCTGCACACCCGCCAGCGTCAGTAAGCCATCCTCAAACAGCGGGCCGCTCTTGCGCGCAGGCCGTTTAACGCCCTGCTGGATAAACCACTGTTGCCAGGTGCTGCGCTCTTCATCGTGCAGCAGGGGCATCTGGAGCAGCTGTTCCGGTGTATCCATATGGCCGTGGACGCGTAAAAACGCCCGGCTGCACACCGGCACCATCTGACCTGAAATCAGTTTTTCACTCTGATACCCCGCCCACTGGCCGTTACCAAAGCGAATCGACATATCCGACGCATCGCTCAGATAGTTGCGATGGTTGGCATACACCACGTTAATTTCCGTCTGCGGATTGGCGCGCATAAACGCAGGCAGGCGCGGAATAAACCAGCCCATACCGAATAGCGGAATCAGGCTGATGGTCACCTGACGGGTTTGGGCCTGCTCCACCAGGTGCTCCGTCGCCTGACGCAGCACGTTGAACGCCGCGCGAATAGAGCGGTAATAGTCGCGTCCCTGCTGGCTCAGGACCAGCCTGCGCCCATGGCGCTCTGTGAGCGGCATTTGTAGATACCCTTCCAGCACTTTGAGCTGATGGCTAACGGCAGACGGCGAGATCGCCATCTCCTGCGCGGCCAGCGTCACGCTCCCCAGCCGGGCAATCGCCTCAAAGGCGCGCACGGCACGCAGGGGCGGATCGTTCGCCAGACGGCTTTCGGCATAAGCAGGCAGCTGTAGTGATTGTTCTGTTTTATTCATATGTTGATTTTAGGGCCGTAATTTCGCTCAGATGACGTTTCACTATTCTCTTTAAAATCATCGCGATAAATCAATCTCGAATTATCATAAGAAATAATATATGCGTATTTTACAATTTAATTCAATTATTGGATGTTACCCGCTGAAAGAGCAATCTGTCGGGTAATAACGTTGGACACACTGATACAACAACTGATTAATGGCGTGATGCTGGGCAGCATCTACGCGCTGATCGCGCTGGGCTATACCATGGTGTATGGCATTTTGCGCATTATTAACTTTGCCCACGGCGACATTTTGATGGTCGGCGCGCTTACCACGCTGTCGGCCCTGAACGCGCTGAACAGCACCTTCCCGCATATGCCTCAGCTGCTACAGCTCGGCTTCGCGCTGGTTGTCGCCATGGCGGTCTGTGCCCTGCTGGCGATGGCTGTGGAGCGCTTCGCCTATCGACGCCTGCGCAACGCGCCGCGTCTGGCGCCGCTGATCTCCGGGATTGGCGTTTCGGTGTTGCTGCAAACCGTGGCGATGATTATCTGGAGCCGCAACCCGCTGATGTTCCCGCAAATTCTGCCGATGGACGCGATTGCCGTCACCTCCGGCAGTGCGAACCATCCCCCGGCGATCATTACCGTCACCGGCATTGTCACGGTATCGCTGGCACTGGCGGTGATGATCGGCCTGTGGCTGCTTGTGGAATACACCCGTCTCGGGCGCGGGATGCGCGCGGTGGCGGAAAACCCGCGCGTGGCCACGCTGATGGGGGTCAATCCCAACGCCATTATCACGCTGACTTTCGCCATCGGCGGCATTTTCGCCGCGCTCGCAGGCGTAATGATGGCGAGTAACTACGGCAACGCCAGTTTTTCGATGGGCTTTTTGCCCGGCATTAAAGCGTTCACCGCCGCGGTTCTGGGCGGAATCGGCAATATTCGCGGCGCGATGATCGGCGGGATCCTGCTTGGGATCATTGAATCGCTGGGCGCGGGCTATCTGGGTGAACTCACCCACGGCGTGTTTGGCAGTAACTACCAGGACGTCTTTGCGTTCATCGTGCTGATTCTGGTGCTGGTGTTCCGCCCGGCCGGTCTGCTGGGCGAACGCGTGGCGCACAGGGCGTAGGGAAAACTATGACAACAACATCATTACAGGCACCCGCCTCGCAGCGCCGCTTCTGGTCCGGCATGACCCTGTTCGTCCTCGCCCTGCTGATCGCCCCCGTGGTGGCAAGCCAGCTCGGCGGCAACTACTGGGTGCGCGTTATCGACTTCGCTCTGCTGTATATCATGCTGGCGCTCGGGCTGAACATTGTCGTGGGGTACACCGGCCTGCTGGATATGGGCTTCATCGCGTTTTATGCCGTCGGCGCGTACCTTGCGGCGCTGCTGGCGTCCCCGCATCTGCTGGAGACGTTCCCCCTTCTCGCCGTCTGGTTCCCGGACGGGCTGCACACCTCTTACCTGCTGATTATTCCGCTGGCGGCGCTGGTCGCGGCGGTGTGCGGGATTATTCTGGGCGCGCCCACGCTCAAATTGCGCGGCGATTATCTGGCGATTGTCACCCTCGGTTTTGGGGAGATCATCCGTATTCTGATGCGTAACCTCGACCGCCCGGTGAACATCACCAACGGCGCAAAAGGCATTACCGGCGTCGATACGCTCAATCTGTTTGGCCTGAAGTTCAGCGGCGTATACCACTGGTTCGGCATGAAAGTCCCGGCCCTGTGGCTGTGGTATTACCTGCTGATGCTGGTGATCGTGCTGATTATTTTTGTCTGCCTGCGCCTGCAACATTCGCGCATTGGCCGCGCATGGCACGCCATACGTGAAGACGAAGATGTGGCCCGCGCGATGGGTATCAACGTGCGTAACTACAAACTGCTGGCCTTTGCGATGGGTGCCTCTTTTGGCGGCGTGGCGGGAGCGCTGTTTGGCGCGTTCCAGGGCTTCGTGTCGCCGGAATCCTTCACCCTTCAGGAATCCATTGCCGTGCTGGCGATGGTGGTGCTCGGCGGGATGGGTCACATCCCTGGCGTGATCCTTGGCGCAGTGCTGCTCACCGCCCTGCCGGAGATCCTGCGCAGCCAGGCCGCACCCGTTCAGCAGGCGCTGTTCGGCACCGTACTGATCGACCCGGAAATCCTGCGTCAGCTGTTCTACGGCCTGGCGCTGGTGCTGGTGATGCTGCTGCGCCCATCCGGGATCTGGCCGGTTCGCCACAAGGAGGTCAAGGCATGAGCCTGCTCACCGTTCGCAATATGTCTAAACGCTTTGGCGGCCTGACCGCCGTGGACGATGTTTCGCTCTCCATCAATCAGGGCGAAATCTACGGTTTGATCGGCCCTAACGGCGCAGGGAAAACCACCTGTTTTAACCTCATTACCGGTCTGTATCCGGCGGACAGCGGCGAGTTTTCGATTGCCGACAAGCCCTATTTTCCGAAGCAGATCGACAAAGTAACGGCTGCCGGGATCGCCCGCACGTTCCAGAACGTGCGTCTGTTCAACGAGATTTCGGTGCTGGAAAACGTGATGGTCGGACGCCATGTGCGCACCCGCAACGGCTTGTGGGCCGCGCTTACGCGTCACAAACGGGCACGCGCCGAAGAAGCGCAAACCCGCGAGCTGGCCTGGCACTGGCTGGAGTACACCGGCATCGCCAGATTCGCCCATTATCGCGCCTGCGATCTGGCCTACGGACATCAGCGTCGGCTGGAAATCGCCCGCGCGCTGGCGACCGACCCGCTGCTGCTGGCCCTCGACGAACCGGCTGCTGGCATGAATGCGGCTGAGAAAAACGCCCTTGGCGAACTGCTCATCCGCATTCGTGACGATGGCAAAACCCTGCTGATGATTGAGCACGACGTGAAGCTGGTGATGGGGATCTGCGATCGCCTGACGGTGCTTGATTACGGCAAAACGCTGGCCGTCGGCACACCCGATACCGTTCGGCGTGACCCGGCGGTGATCGCCGCCTGGCTTGGAGGCAACGCCCATGTCTGAGTTACTGAAAGTCGAACGTCTTGACGTGCATTACGGCGGGATTCAGGCGGTACGCGATGTGTCTTTCACCCTGCAAGAAGGCGAACAGGCGACGCTGATTGGCGCTAACGGAGCGGGAAAAAGCTCAACCGTACGCGCCATCACCGGGCTGGAAAACTTCGGCGGCACTATTGCGTTTAACGGCCAGCCGGTGCGTAAACGCAAAGCCGAAGCACTGCTTCGAGACGGGCTGGTGATGGTTCCGGAAGGTCGCGGCATCTTTGCGCGCATGACGGTGCTGGAGAATTTACAGATGGGAGCCTGGCTGCGTCGTGACACGGCCAATGTGAAAGCCGAAATGGACGAGATTTTCGACCGTTTCCCGCGCCTCGGTGAGCGTCAACATCAGCTCGCTGGGCTGCTTTCAGGCGGTGAACAGCAGTTGCTGGCGCTGAACCGCGCCCTGCTCAGCCAGCCGCGCCTGCTGATTCTCGATGAGCCGTCCATGGGGCTGGCGCCGAAGATGGTCGAGAACATTTTTCAGGTTATTAAAGGGCTGCGTGAGCGCGGCGTGGCCCTGCTGCTGATTGAACAAAACGCCCGGCTGGCGCTGGAAGTGACGGATAGCGCCTGGGTGATGGACAGCGGCAGCATTGTGCATCACGGCGACTCGAAAGCGATGCTCAATGACGATCAGATTGCACAAATTTATTTGGGCGAAATGCCCGTTTAACACACCAACCAACACCAGGGAAATATAATGAAAACCGTAAAAATCAGTGCGCTCAGCGCCGCTCTTCTGCTTAGTGGTTTTGCCTCTTCCGCGTCATGGGCGGCGGAAAGCGAAACCGTGGTCATCGGCCTTGCAGGCCCGCTTACCGGCCCGTCGGCACGTATCGGCAAAGATCTGGAGAACGGCGCGCAGCTGGCGATTGACGATATCAACAAACAGCATCCAACCATCGGCGGCAAAGCAGTGACCTTCAAACTGCAGTCCGAAGATGATCAGTCCGATCCGCGCACCGCGGTGGCTGTCGCTCAGCGTCTGGTCGATAGCGGCGTCGCGGGCGTAGTCGGCCACTGGAATACCGGTACCAGTATTCCCGCAGCGCGGGTGTATCACGATGCCGGTATCGCCCAGGTAGCGCCCGTCGCCACCGGTCACGCCTATACCAAACAGGGTTTTGACACCAGTTTCCGCGTGATGGGCCACGACGATGACGGTGGTCAGTTCGCAGGCGAATACGCGGTGAACACACTGAAAGCCAAGCGCATCGCGGTGATCGACGACCGTACCGCGTTCGGCCAGGGGCTGGCGGATGAATTTATCAAATCGCTGGAGGCGCAGGGCGTGAAGATCGTCGACCGCCAGTACGTTGACGACAAAACCGTGGACTTTAGCGCCGTTTTAACCGCCATTCGCAGCAAAAACGCCGATCTGGTGTTCTTCGGCGGCGTTGATAGTCAGGCCGCGCCGCTGGCGCGTCGTATCAAACAGCTGGGCATGAACGCCACGCTGATGGGCGCAGGCGGTTTTGTCAGCCAGACCTTCCTGCAGCTGGCACAGAAAGAAGGCGAAGGTGTTGTCGCGCTGGAGCCAGGTCTGCCGGTCGATCAGATGCCAGGCGGTAAAGCCTTTGAGCAGGCGTATCAGTCGCGCTACCACACCTATATCGAACTGCATGCGCCGTTCGCCTATGACGCCACCCGCGTGCTGGTTGCCGCCATGGAAAAAGCTAACTCTGTCGATCCGGCTGAATATCTGCCCGCCCTGCGCGCCATCAGCTATTCCGGCGTCACCGGCCAGATCGCCTTTGACGCACAGGGCAACCTGAAATCCCCGTCCTTTACCGTCTACAAAGTGGTCGATGGCAAATGGCAGCCGCAAACCGTTCTGGGCGGCGCAAAAACGAAGTAACGCAGTGAGGCAATGTGATGAGTGATAACAATGAGCTGGGCATTCTCGCCCGCCGCAAAATAGAAGCAGAAATTATTAAACCTATTTACGAAATCCTGGTGCGCGAAATAGGGAAAGCCCGCGCCCAGGCGGTAATTGGGGAAGCCATCGAACAGGCGGCGATTGACGCAGGGGCACATTTTGCCCGTCAGGAGCCGAACGGCGCGGATGTGAAGAGTTTTATCGCCCTGCAATATCTCTGGGAGAAAGACAACGCGCTGGACGTGAAAGTGATCGACGCCGACGACCAGCAGTACAACTATAACGTCACCCGCTGTCGGTATGCCGAGATGTATCACGAAATGGGGCTGGGCGAGATCGGTCACTTGCTGTCGTGCGCCCGCGATGAGAAATTCATCGTCGGCTACGCGCCGGACGTCGAACTGACGCGCACCACCACCATCATGCAGGGCGGAAAATGCTGTGATTTCCGCTACCACACGAAAAAGGACAAAGCATGATCCACATCGATGCGCAGCGGCTTTGGTCCACGCTCGGGATGATGGCGCAGATCGGCGGCACGCCCGCCGGTGGCGTAACGCGTCTGGCGCTGAGCGACGAAGATCGTATTGCCCGCAACCTGCTGCGCGACTGGGCGCGGGAAGCGGGTTTTACCTGCGACGTCGACAGCATGGGCAACATGTTTATTCGCCGCGCCGGGAAAAACCGCGCCCTGCCACCGGTGATGACCGGCTCGCATGTGGATTCCCAGCCACTGGGCGGAAATTACGACGGGATCTACGGCGTGCTGGCCGGGCTGGAAGTTCTGCGCACCCTCAACGATCATCACGTGGAAACCGAGCGCGACATCGTGCTGGTGAACTGGACGAACGAAGAAGGCGCGCGTTTCGCCCCGGCGATGCTGGCATCCGGCGTCTGGTCCGGGCAATTTAGCGAAGAGTACGCCCTCGCTCGTACGGATAACGCAGGCATAACCGTAGGCGAAGCGCTGGAGGCTATCGGCTATCGCGGCACCCTGCCTGCGCGCGCGTTTCCGGTTCACGCCTGCTACGAGCTGCATATAGAACAGGGACCGATTCTGGAAGATGAGGCTATCGATATCGGACTGGTGCGCGCCGCGATGGGCCAACGCTGGTTTACCCTGACGCTGGACGGTTTTGCCGCGCACGCAGGGACGACGCCGATGCACAGCCGTCGCGATGCGTTAACCGCCTTCGCTGAACTGGCGCTGATGGTCGAAGAGATTGGTTATCAGCACAAACCGGACGGCCGCGCGACCATCGGCATGGCGCAGATAACCCCAAATTCGCGCAACGTCGTGCCGTCGCGTGTGGTGTGCAGCGTGGAGTTCCGCCATCCGCAAAGCGACGTGCTGGAAGCGATGGAAGCCGCGCTGCGTGAGGCGGCGCAAGGACTGGCCACACGAGGGGTTACGGCAAAGGTCGAACGAATCTTCGACTACGCGCCTATCGCCTTCGACGAGCAGTGTCTTATGCGCAGTGAAAAAGCGGTCGAAGCCCTCAGCTATTCATCAAAACCGATGGTCTCCGGCGCCGGGCACGACACCTGCTACATCAGCAAAATCGCCCCGGCCAGCATGATCTTTATTCCCTGCGAAAAAGGCATCAGCCACAACGAAGCGGAAAACATTCTGCCGGAGTGGTCTAAGAAAGGGGCGAATGTCCTGTTGCACAGTGTACTGAGTGCGGCGCAGGAGAAATAATTCGTGAAAAAACGCCCGGTAAGCGCAACGCTACCGGGCGTTTTTTATGCCTGCTCAACCCTCTTCCTCTCTATTCCAGCGAAACGCCCCATAACGGTCGCTTTTGATTATGAATGCGGTAGATAAAGCATCTCTCTCATTTATTCTTATTTTATATTGCCTGCCAATAATGAACGGTGAATAATCGCTCAACGTTTCGCTAAAATATACGTAGTGAAACATCTATAAATGGAATGAATATAAAGGGATGAATCATATGGCCGGATTAGTTTATCTGTCGCTTGTCGGCGAAATGCAGGGATTAATTTCTTCAGGATGTTTGAGTCAGGCATCTGTCGGTAATAAAGCGCAAGTTGCGCACAGCGATCAAATTCTTATTTATTCTCTCTCCCATTCCCTTTCTCGGCAAAGAAACGTTAATCATCATCATGTCAGTATCGTTAAGCCACTTGATAAATCCTCGCCACTGCTGGCCAAAGCCATCACGGATAACGAGTCCCTCAGCTGTGTATTCGATTTTTACCGTACCGATAAAGCAGGCCGTATGGAGTGTTATTACCAGTTAAAGCTGACAGATGCGCGGATTGCTGAGCTGGACTTACATATCCCCCACTCAGTCACTCAGAACGGAAAAGAAGCCCAGGAGACAATCTCATTTAGCTATAAATCTATTGGCTGGGAACATATCAATGCTGGGACCAGTACGTACAGCCTTTGGGAAGAAAACATATTCCAGGGATAGCAGTTATATGAACAGTTACGATTCATCAAGAGATACCGGCTGGTCTGGCTATGTGGGAGAACTGCTGCGGGGACAACCGCCCATTAATCAGTTGATCCCCACTCATCCTTATATCGATACCCTACCCCAAATGGAAAAGGTGCTGGAGAGAAACTCCCCATGCTTGAATGAAGTACTGAAGCCTCCATTCAGGTCTAGGCCCTTTTTTTCATGGATTACTAATTAGGTTACTCATGATCATTAAAATATTAAATAAAATAGCATTTACGATAATTTCCATTCTACTCATTATAATACTAGGCTTCCTTTTTTATCTTTCCATTAATATACCGTATCATGACTTCATGTTGTTTTTTAGCAATAGCGATTTTTTTTGGTTTGATGGCCGACATCTGGCAATGATGTCATTCACTCCGTGCCTGATATATGCCATTGTAATGATTTCATGTGTTCCATTTACTAAAGATAATAAGGTGCCTAAGGCATTTAATTATTCAGGAAATCTGCTTGCGTTGGTATCGATAATGTTCTTAGTTCTATTTAATATAATATCATTATTTGTTTATTTTTATATCATCTTCATGAGTTCTTATCAGATATGCAAGGAAACTCCGATGTTGTCCCACTATTTTGCAACTGATCCCGCTATCTGCAAGACTATCGTAAATCATGATTTAAATTATAAATAGACAAGCTCGACAACTATCAAAGAAAAATGAGTTATATTACGGACTTGATTTATTCCGCGTTCAAAAAGGCATGGATGATGAACATTAATATTTTAAAGAGAACATGGTCATTCATTAGATGTATTATTGTGATTACAATCTCGAGTGTGATCATTTCGTACTCCATTGATATACCTTTTCATGATTTGATGCTATTTTTCGGGGGGAATGGTTACTTTTGGTTCGATGGACGGCATCTTTCACTCATATCATCCATACCAGCTTTTATTTACCTTAGTCTAATGATGGCTACAGTTCCATTCACGAAGGATAACCAAATACCAAAATCATTTTATTACTGGGGAAATGTACTGGGACTTATCTCACTCGTAATATTTATGTTGTCTAGCATATTATCATTGATGACCTATTTTTATATTGGTTATTTCACTCCTTACCAGTTGTGTAAGGAACCATCTACGTATTCTCATTACTTTGCCAAAGATCCAGCAATCTGCAAAACCATCGTAAACCGTGAGTTAAATTAACAGATTTTTATTACATAGACTACACCCGGAAATCCTGTTGCCGGGTGTAGTCTTACCCCTGCCCACACAATCATGACAGTATTCGGACACAATTATTACCAGTATTACTACGACGCGACTAAATACCCGCAAGGGAAGCGATGAATGGTAATCAGGATCAGAAGTTAATTCTTCTTATCTATAATAGGTATATCCATAAAAAATATCTTCTTTGATGATTAATGCGGAATATTTATTACCTTATTCATTTTCGATTCATTCATATTGCCAAATAAAAAATCATGATGAATAATTCTGTAGTGTGTTCACAGGAGTATCACTAACCAACGATATATAAATATTGTGAATGGATAAGAATGCATAACATGACTAAGAGCATAGTTTCGCAATAATCAGGAAACATTTTCCAGGGAACAAATTATGAATAATTACGATTCATCACGAGATACTACATGGTCTGGCTATGTCGGAGAACTGCTGCGGGGGCAACAACCGATTAATCAGTTGCTCCCCACTCATCCCTATATCGATACCCTACCCCAAATGGAAAAGTTGCTGGAGAAAAACACCCAATACTTCATGTTGCTGACCATAGAGGAAGCGCGAGGCATTTTGAGCGATCTTATAGGTCAGACGGATGATTTCCTTTCATATAAAATCGGTGCTGGCAATTTCAAAGACATCTGGGACGGAGCATTCAGTAGCAGTAGATTCTCAACTTATCTGAATGAAGCTAACCAGTTACGCTTTAATCTCAAGAGCATAGGGATCAGAGCTAAAACCTGTCGATACGGTGGAGTAACCTATATAAAAATCAGTGGGTACCCGAGCCTGCGTCGCATCCTGAACGGTACCCGCTATCGCGCGAATAATCTGCAACTGCTGGAACTGGGCATTGGTTGGCGTGGTCTAGGATATAACTTGTATCAAGGTGCTAAGTTCTGTGTTTATTTCTCACTTGCTTTCAGGGCAGTAGAGTTAATATTCAAAAACGAATATACGCTGGTGGATTTCTTTGGTGATATTATAGCAGATGCGCCTAAAACAATCATTTCAGCTGTTGTCATTGGTACGATTGGGCTTGTTTTAACATTATCGAGCATTCCAGTAATTCTAACCACCCTATTGCTGATTATCGCAGGAGTATACTTAAATAAAAAATTAAATGAATTAGATAAGCATAATGGATGGTCTGAAAAGTTAAAATTTATGATTAGAGAGGTACTGATACAAGAACAAAAAATACAAGAATGGAATAATATGCATATGAGTTCTGGCTTATCTAATGCATTTCCATTCTCTTATTAAAAGGAAACGTCATGTTTATTAAGGTTATGAAAAAAATTGCCTTTACCATTCCCATACTTTTGTGTATTGCATTCTTTATTGAAATTATCCGCTATTCAATCGTAATCCCTTATCATGACTTAATGCTTTTTTTTAGCGATAGTGATTTTTTTTGGTTTGATGGGAGGCATTTAGCTATGCTTGCAGGTGTACCTGCTTTAGCATATGGGATTATTATAATGGCTTTTGTACCATTCACAAAAGACAATAAAGCGCCTAAGAGATTTGATTACTCAGGAAATCTTTTAGGGTTGGTTTCAATAATATTCCTGGTGTTATTTAATATATCGTCACTATTGATTTATTTGTACATTTCCTTTTTCACCCCTTATCAAATATGCAAGGAGCCTCCAATGTTATCCCACTATTTTGCAACTGATCCCGCTATCTGCAAGACCATCGTAAATCATGATCTAAGTTAATATAAAATATCTAACACAGAAAAACCCGGTAACTCTGTTACCGGGTTTAATGTTACTTCTGCTCCACCCTCGCCAGACTAAACCATATCCCGCACGCCAATATCATCAGCATGGCACCGGCGCTGCCAAGGGCGACGCTGTGCGAGGTGATAAACGCGGCTTTAGCGGCTTCAATCGTCGCGTCTGCCAGCGTCGGCGTGAGTTCTTGCGCAACTTTGACCGCTTCACCAATCGACGAAGAGGCTTTGTCGGCAAGCGTGGCGCTCAGCCCCTGCGGCAGCTCGATAGAGGCCGAGAAGCTGCGGGTAAGCATCAGGCCAAAAATCGCGATCCCAAGACCGGCGCCTAACTCGTAGGACATCGTTTCGATGGCCCCTGCCGCGGCCGCTTTTTCCTTCGGCGCGGCGGCCATGATCGCGGAAGTCGATGCCAGCAGCGCACTCGCAGCGCTAAAACCGAGCAGCACCATCAGGCTCCACGCCTGCCACTGCTGAGTGCTGAAATCGAGCATCGATAGCCCGATAAAGCTCACCGCGCTTAGCCCCATGCCGCCTGCCGCGACCAGTCGCAAACCGAGTTTTCCGACCAGCACGCCCGCAATCGGCCCGCTGAATCCGCTGGCGACCATCAGCGGCAGCATAAACATGCCCGCCTCAAACGGCGTAAAACCGTGCACAAACTGCAGCTCCTGCGCCATCAGCAGTTCAAAGCCCACCAGCGCGATCATCGCAGTCATCGCCATCACCACGCCACTCAAAATAATGCGGTGGCAGAACAGGCGCATGTCGATCATCGGTTTGCTGGCTCGCAGCTGAATACGCACGAAGATGAACAGCATCACCGCACCGGTGAGCAACGTTGTCGCCACGATAGCCGGTGAAAGTGTGCCCTTCAGCGCCGTTTTCGCGCTGTAAACCAGCAGCAGAATTGCCACGATCAGCATTAACGCGTGCGAAATGTTCAGCGTCTGCTCCGGGCGTCCCTGCTGTTTCGGCACAAAACGCGCCGCCAGTGCCACCACGATCACCACGATCGGCACGTTGATCAAAAATACCGATCCCCAGTAGAAGTGCTCCAGCAGCAGGCCGCCCACCAGCGGGCCAAACGCCGCTCCGCCGGAACCGACCGCAGCCCAGACACCTAACGCGATATTGCGATGACGCGCTTCGACAAACAGCGTACGGATCCCCGCAAGCGTCGCCGGGATAATCATCGCCGCACCAATCGCCAGCGTCGCGCGGGCGGCAATCAGCCAGGCCGCGGACGGGGCAAACGCAGCCGCCAGTGACGACAGTCCGAACAGGATACTGCCGAGCATCAGCAGCTTTTTAAAGCCGATACGATCCCCGAGCGCGCCCATCGGCAGCACCATGCCCGCCATCACCAGCGAGTAAATATCAATAATCCACAGCAATTCGTTACCGCTGGCCCCGAGCGTCATACTCAGCGTTGGCGCGGCCACATGCAGTACCGTTGCGTCAATCGCGACCGGAATATACACCAGCACGATAATCACTAACGCTAACCACTTTTGAAACATAAATTTCCCTTTCACACTAATCTGGACACGCGTCCAGGATGCGATCCTACGGAAAGTTGAACGCGTGTCCAGCTTTTTGTTACACTCGTTTCGTCGCCATTGAGAGTGAGAGAACATGAGCTATTTGAGCAAGGATGAACGACGGGAAGATATCCTACAGGCCGCGATGCGCGTCGCGTTAAACGAAGGGTTCAGCGCCATGACGGTGCGGCGCATTGCGGGCGAAGCGGGTATTGCCTCCGGCCAGGTCCATCACCATTTCGCCAGCGCCGGAGAGCTGAAAGCATTGGCCTTCGTGCGTCTGATCCGCGAACTGCTCGATGCCGAGGTGGTGGGCGACTGTCGCCATCGTCTGCGCGCCATGCTTGGCAGCGATGAGGGTGTGTTCGAGCCATATATTCGTCTGTGGCGGGAAGCGCAGATCCTCGCGAGCCGCGATCCGGACATTAAAAGCGCCTATGTGATGACCATGGAAATGTGGCATCAGGATACCGTCGCCATTATCCGTCAGGGCGCCGAAGAAAAGGTATTTACACTCTCAGACCGCCCCGAAAATATCGCCTGGCGATTGATAGGTTTAGTCTGCGGACTGGACGGTATCTACGTGTTAAATATGCCCGAAATGGATGACGACGCATTTAATAAACATCTTGATAAATTAATTTCTCTGGAATTGTTTTAATACTCCTAATTGAGTATTTAAAACCGCGATTTTTTACAATTAGTAACACATAAAGCGAATCATCTCTCATCTCGTAAACTCAGGGATTCGCTTTCTTATCTATCCTTTCAGAAGCATCTGAATAATTCCAAAAACCTTAATCGTATAACGTCAGCCATCTGACTGTTTTCACTTCTCTTTTCTGTTTTTTACGGGTAAGTACGAGGGCGATATGTCACAACAAAGTGAGAAGAATAATCATTATCTTTTAAATAACTGGAAACCGGAAAACGCGGCATTTTGGGAGAATAAAGGTAAACACATCGCGCGACGAAATCTTTGTATATCCGTCGCTTGTCTGCTACTGGCCTTCTGCGTGTGGATGTTATTCAGCGCGGTTGCGGTCAATCTCAATAAAGTCGGCTTTAATTTCACCACCGATCAGCTTTTCATGTTAACCGCATTACCTTCTCTTTCTGGCGCAATATTACGCGTGCCCTATTCCTTTATGGTGCCGATATTTGGCGGACGTTACTGGACAATATTAAGCACCGTTATTCTGATTATTCCCTGCGTGTGGCTGGGGATCGCCGTGCAGAATAGCGCCACGCCCTACTGGGTGTTTATCATCATCGCCCTGCTGTGCGGATTTGCCGGTGCGAACTTTGCCTCCAGCATGGGCAACATCAGCTTTTTCTTCCCGAAAGCAAAACAAGGCAGCGCGCTGGGCATTAACGGCGGGCTGGGTAATCTCGGCGTCAGCGTGATGCAGATGGTGGCTCCGGCGGTGATCTTCCTGCCGATGTTTGCGTTTCTCGGCGTCCATGGCGTACCGCAGGATGACGGTTCCGTGCTGTCGCTGGCTAACGCCGCGTGGATCTGGGTGCCGCTACTGATTATTGCCACTCTCGCCGCCTTTTTCGGCATGAATGATATTGCCAGCTCGAAAGCCTCGATTGCCAGCCAGTTGCCGGTGCTGAAACAGCCGCACCTGTGGTTGCTAAGCCTGCTCTATCTGGCGACGTTTGGCTCTTTTATTGGTTTCTCCGCAGGCTTTGCGATGCTCGCCAAAACCCAGTTTCCTGATGTGAACATTCTCCATCTCGCCTTCTTCGGCCCGTTGATCGGGGCGCTGGCGCGCTCGGCGGGTGGCGTGGTGTCGGACAAACTCGGCGGTGTGCGCGTAACGCTGGTGAACTTTATCCTGATGGCCGCCTTCAGCGCCCTGCTGTTCCTGACGCTCCCCGGCTCCGGTTCCGGCAATTTCACCGCGTTCTATTTGGTGTTTATGGGCCTGTTCCTGACCGCCGGTTTAGGCAGCGGCTCTACCTTCCAGATGATCGCGGTGATCTTCCGCCAGATCACGATTTATAACGTCAAGCTGCGCGGCGGCACGGAAGAGCAAGCCCAGCAGGAAGCGGTGTCAGATACCGCGGCGGCGCTCGGGTTTATCTCCGCCATCGGCGCGGTCGGCGGCTTTTTCATTCCTAAAGCCTTCGGTACCTCGCTGGCGATGACCGGTTCCCCCGTCGGCGCAATGAAGGTCTTTTTGGTGTTCTATATTGTCTGCGTGTTTGTCACCTGGCTGGTGTATGGCCGTCGGCAGAAACACGTCAAATCATAACTATTCCGTTCAACACTTTTGTGAGCAGTGTAACCACGGGGTGGGCGTCGCCCCGTCAGGAGAAACGTCATGAGTAAATTGTTGGATCGCTTTCGTTATTTCAAACAAAAAGGCGACACCTTCGCCGACGGCCATGGGCAGGTGATGCACACCAACCGCGACTGGGAGGACAGCTATCGCCAGCGCTGGCAGTTCGACAAAATCGTGCGATCCACCCACGGCGTTAACTGTACCGGCTCCTGCAGCTGGAAAATCTATGTCAAAAACGGCCTGGTGACCTGGGAAACGCAGCAGACCGACTACCCCCGCACCCGTCCTGACCTGCCCAATCATGAACCCCGCGGCTGCCCGCGCGGCGCGAGTTACTCCTGGTATCTCTACAGCGCCAACCGCCTGAAATACCCGCTGGTGCGGCGGAAATTGATCGAACTGTGGCGCGAAGCGCTGGGCCAGCACAGCGACCCGGTGCTGGCGTGGGACGCCATCATGAGCGATCCGCAAAAGACCAGCAGCTACAAAAAAGCGCGCGGCCACGGCGGTTTTATCCGCTCTAACTGGAAAGAACTCAACCAACTGATCGCCGCCGCGAACGTCTGGACAATCAAACATTACGGCCCGGATCGCGTAGCCGGATTCTCGCCGATCCCGGCGATGTCGATGGTCTCTTACGCCGCCGGTACGCGCTATCTTTCGCTCCTCGGCGGCACCTGCCTGAGTTTTTACGACTGGTATTGCGATTTGCCGCCCGCCTCGCCAATGACCTGGGGCGAGCAGACCGATGTGCCGGAGTCGGCCGACTGGTACAACTCCAGCTACATCATCGCCTGGGGCTCGAACGTGCCGCAGACGCGTACACCGGACGCTCACTTCTTCACCGAAGTGCGTTACAAAGGCACCAAAACCATCGCCATTACCCCTGACTTCTCGGAAGTCGCCAAGCTGAGCGATCAGTGGCTGGCACCGAAGCAAGGCACCGACAGCGCTCTGGCAATGGCGATGGGCCATGTGATCCTCAAAGAGTTCCACCTTGATAACCCGAGCGAATATTTCCTCAACTACTGCCGCCGCTACACCGACATGCCGATGCTGGTGATGCTGGATGCGCGGGACGACGGCAGCCTGGTCCCTGGCAGAATGCTGCGCGCCTCGGATCTGGCCGACGGGCTGGGTGAGGAAAATAACCCGGAATGGAAAACCGTCGCCTTTGATATCGCCGGTGGCCTGGTAGCGCCAAACGGCTCGATTGGTTTCCGCTGGGGTGAAAAAGGCAAATGGAACCTGGAGCCGCTGGCTGCCGGCCAGGAGACTGAGCTGACGCTCTCGCTGCTCATCACCCACGATCAGGTCGCGAATGTGGCGTTCCCCTACTTCGGCGGCAATGAAAACCCGCACTTTCGCAGCGTGAAGCAGGACCCGGTGCTGATCCGCAAAGTGCCGTCGAAAACCCTCACCCTCGCCGATGGCCGTCAGCAACAGGTCGCCAGCGTTTACGATCTGATTCTGGCGAACTATGGACTGGATCGCGGCCTGGAAGATGACAACGCCGTAAAAGATTACGCCGAAATCAAAGCCTACTCCCCGGCCTGGGGCGAGCAGATCACCGGCGTACCGCGTCGCCATATTGAACAGATCGCCCGTGAATTCGCCGATACCGCTCATAAAACCCATGGACGGTCGATGATCATTCTCGGTGCGGGCGTGAACCACTGGTATCACATGGACATGAACTACCGTGGGATGATCAATATGCTGGTCTTCTGCGGCTGTGTCGGCAAAAGCGGCGGCGGCTGGTCGCACTATGTCGGCCAGGAGAAGCTGCGTCCGCAAACCGGCTGGCTGCCGCTGGCGTTTGCCCTCGACTGGAACCGCCCGCCGCGCCAGATGAACAGCACCTCCTTCTTCTACAACCACGCCAGCCAGTGGCGCTATGAAAAACTCACCGCTCAGGAGCTGCTCTCGCCGCTGGCGGATAGCGCCAAATTCACCGGTCACCTGATCGACTTTAACGTGCGCGCCGAACGGATGGGCTGGCTGCCCTCTGCGCCGCAGCTTTCGCTTAACCCGCTGCACATCAAAGCGCGCGCCGATGCCGCCGGGATGTCGGCGCAGGATTACACCGTTCAGGCGCTGAAATCGGGCGATCTGCGCTTTGCCTGCGAACAGCCGGACAACGGTAAAAACCATCCACGCAATTTGTTTGTCTGGCGCTCGAACCTGCTCGGCTCCTCCGGGAAAGGCCACGAGTACATGCTCAAGTACCTGCTCGGCACCGAAAGCGGGATTCAGGGCGACGATCTTGGCTCCACGGACGACGTTAAACCGGAGGAGGTGGAGTGGCAAACGGCCGCCATCGAAGGCAAGCTCGACCTGCTGGTGACCCTCGATTTCCGGATGTCCAGCACCTGTCTTTTCTCGGATATCGTCCTGCCGACCGCCACCTGGTATGAAAAAGACGACATGAATACGTCGGATATGCACCCGTTTATTCATCCGCTTTCTGCCGCCGTCGATCCGGCGTGGGAGTCCCGCAGCGACTGGGAAATCTACAAAGGGATCGCCAAAGTCTTTTCCGACGTCTGCGTCGGGCATCTGGGCACCGAAACCGACGTGGTGTTGCAGCCTCTGCAGCACGACTCCCCGGCGGAGCTGTCCCAGCCCTTTGATATTCAGGACTGGCGCAAAGGCGAATGCGATCTGATACCTGGCAAAACCGCGCCGAATATCGCCGTCATTGAGCGCAACTATCCGGAAACCTACGAGCGTTTTACGTCGCTGGGGCCATTAATGGACAAACTCGGCAACGGCGGAAAAGGCATTTCGTGGAACACTCAGGATGAAGTCGATTTCCTCGGCAAGCTGAACTACGTCAAGCTCGACGGCCCGGCCAAAGGTCGACCGCTGATTGATACGGCCATTGACGCCTCGGAGGTGATCCTCGCGCTGGCCCCGGAAACCAACGGCCACGTGGCGGTGAAAGCCTGGAAAGCCCTCGGCGAATTTACCGGGCGCACTCACACTCATCTGGCGATCAACAAAGAAGACGAGAAAATCCGTTTTCGCGATATCCAGGCCCAGCCGCGCAAAATCATCTCCAGCCCCACCTGGTCTGGCATTGAGAGCGAACACGTCTCCTACAATGCCGGGTACACCAACGTTCACGAGCTGATCCCGTGGCGCACCCTCTCTGGTCGCCAGCAGCTGTATCAGGATCATCAGTGGATGCGCGCCTTTGGTGAAAGCCTGGTGGCCTACCGTCCGCCGATTGATACCCGCAGCGTGACGCACATGCGAGAAATTCCGCCAAACGGCTTCCCGGAAAAAGCGCTGAACTTCCTGACGCCGCACCAGAAATGGGGCATCCACTCCACCTACAGCGAAAATCTGCTGATGCAGACCCTGTCTCGCGGCGGGCCGATCGTCTGGATCAGCGAAACGGACGCCAGAGAGTTAGGCATTGAAGACAACGACTGGATCGAAGCCTTCAACGCCAACGGCGCCCTCACCGCCCGCGCGGTAGTGAGCCAGCGCGTGCCGCCAGGGATGACCATGATGTATCACGCCCAGGAGCGCATTCTGAACATACCAGGATCGGAAGTGACCGGACGTCGCGGCGGCATTCACAACTCCGTCACCCGCGTCTGCCCAAAACCCACGCACATGATTGGCGGCTACGCACAGCTGGCCTACGGCTTTAACTACTACGGCACCGTCGGCTCGAACCGCGACGAATTCATCATGATCCGCAAGATGAAAAACATTAACTGGCTGGATGGCGAAGGTCGGGATCAGGTACAGGAGGCGAAAAAATGAAAATACGCTCACAGGTCGGCATGGTACTGAATCTCGACAAGTGCATTGGCTGTCATACCTGCTCGGTGACGTGTAAAAACGTCTGGACCGGGCGCGAAGGGATGGAGTACGCGTGGTTTAACAACGTCGAAACCAAACCGGGCATTGGCTATCCGAAAAACTGGGAAGATCAGGAGGAGTGGCAAGGCGGCTGGGTGCGTGGCATCACCGGAAAGCTCACGCCGCGCCTCGGTGGACGCGTGGGCGTGCTGTCGAAAATCTTCGCCAACCCGTCGCTGCCGGGCATTGACGACTATTACGAACCCTTCACCTTTGACTATCAGGATCTGCACCGCGCGCCGGAGGGCGATCATCTCCCTACCGCTCGCCCGCGCTCACTGATCAGCGGCAAACGGATGGATAAAATCGTCGGCGGCCCGAACTGGGAGGAGCTGCTCGGCGGCGAATTTGAGAAACGCGCCCGCGACCGTAATTTCGACAAGATGCAAAAGGAGATGTACGGCCAGTTCGAGAACACCTTCATGATGTACCTCCCGCGCCTGTGCGAACACTGCCTCAACCCGAGCTGTGTCGCCACCTGTCCGAGCGGCGCCATCTACAAGCGTGAAGAGGACGGCATCGTCCTGATCGACCAGGACAAATGCCGCGGCTGGCGCATGTGCATCAGCGGCTGTCCATACAAAAAAATCTACTTCAACTGGAAGAGCGGCAAGTCTGAAAAATGCATCTTCTGCTACCCGCGTATCGAATCCGGCCAGCCGACCGTGTGCTCGGAAACCTGTGTCGGGCGCATTCGTTACCTTGGCGTGCTGTTGTACGACGCGGACCGCATCGAAGAAGCGGCAAGCACCGAGCACGAAACGGATCTTTACGAGCGTCAGTGCGACGTGTTCCTGAACCCGAACGACCCGGCAGTGATTGAGGAAGCACTGAAACAGGGCATTCCGCAGAACGTGATCGACGCGGCGCAGCGCTCGCCGGTCTACAAAATGGCGATGGACTGGAAGCTGGCCCTGCCGCTGCACCCGGAATACCGTACCCTGCCGATGGTCTGGTATGTGCCGCCCCTGTCACCGATTCAGTCCTACGCCGATGCGGGGGGGCTGCCCCAGACCGACAGCATTCTGCCTGCCGTCGAAAGCCTGCGTATTCCGGTGCAGTATCTGGCGAATATGCTGAGCGCCGGCGATACCGGCCCGGTGCTGCGCGCCCTGAAACGTATGATGGCGATGCGCCACTACAAACGCTCGCAAACCGTTGAAGGGGTGACCGATACGCGCGCCATCGACGAAGTGGGCCTGAGCGTGGAACAGGTAGAAGAGATGTACCGCTACCTGGCGATTGCGAACTACGAAGATCGCTTCGTGATCCCGACCAGCCACCGTGAAATGGCGCGTGACGCCTTCCCGGAGAAAAACGGCTGCGGCTTTACCTTCGGCGACGGCTGTCACGGCTCCGACACCAAATTCAACCTGTTCAACAGCCAGCGCATCGACGCCATTAATATCTCCGAGGTGCGTGAACACGGGGAGGGAGAGTAATGCGAATTCTTAAAATTATCGCCCTGCTCATTGAATATCCCGACGAGGCGCTATGGGAGAGCCGCGATGAAGCCCTTTCTCTGATCGCACAAGATGCCCCGCCGCTGCTGCCGTTTGCGCAGCAGCATCTTGGCGCGGCGCTGCTGGATAAACAGGCCCAGTGGTGTGAAGTGTTTGAGCGCGGGCGGGCCACCTCTCTGCTGCTGTTCGAGCATGTTCACGCCGAATCCCGCGATCGCGGTCAGGCGATGGTTGATCTGATGAGCCAGTACGAGAAAGCCGGTTTACAGCTCGACTGCCGCGAACTGCCGGATTATCTGCCGCTCTATCTGGAGTATCTGAGTCTTATTCCTGACGATGAGGCGCGCGAGGGGCTGCAAAACGTCGCGCCAATTTTGGCCCTGATCGGCGGGCGGCTAAAACAGCGCGATGTCCCGCAGTATCAGCTGTTCGACGGCCTGCTTCAGCTCGCCGCCAGCAAGCTAACAAGTGACAGTGTCACTAAGCAGGTCGCAACAGAACAGCGCGATGACACTCGCCAGGCGCTGGATGCCGTGTGGGAAGAGGAACAGGTGAAGTTTATCGAAGATAACGCCACGGCGTGCGACAGCTCGCCGATGCAGCAATATCAACGACGCTTTAGCCAGGACGTCGCGCCTCAGTACGTGGACGTCAGCGCCGGAGGCCCGAAATGATGCACTTTCTGAACATCTTCTTTTACGATATCTACCCGTATCTGTGCGGGACCGTGTTTCTGCTGGGAAGCTGGCTGCGCTACGACTACGGGCAGTACACCTGGCGCGCGTCATCCAGCCAGATGCTCGATAAGCGCGGCATGGTGCTGTGGTCGAATCTGTTCCATATCGGCATTCTGGGGATCTTTTTCGGCCACGCCTTCGGGATGCTGACGCCGCACTGGGTCTATTCGTGGTTCCTGCCGATGTCGCAAAAACAGCTGATGGCGATGATCCTCGGCGGCGTCTGCGGCGTGCTGACGCTGGTCGGCGGCGCGGGACTGCTGGTGCGCCGCCTCACTAATCCGCGTATCCGCGCGACCTCGTCCACGGCAGATATCCTGATCCTCTGCGTGCTGCTGGTGCAGTGTATTCTCGGTCTGGCGACGATTCCGTTCTCCGCACAACACCCCGACGGCAGCGAAATGCTGAAACTGGTCGACTGGGCGCAGGCGGTCGTCACCTTCCACGGTGGCGCCTCCGCGCATCTCGACGGCGTGGCCTACATCTTCCGCGTCCATCTGGTGCTTGGGATGACCATCTTCCTGCTGTTCCCGTTCACCCGGCTGGTTCACGTCTGGAGCGCGCCGGTGGAGTACCTTACGCGGCGCTATCAGGTGGTGAGATCGCGCCGCTGAGTAAACTAAACCCTCCCCGTCACTCCAGGCGGGGACATTACCATTTGACGCGCACCCCAATATTCCCGCCGGCCCCGTAGTTATCGGATGGATTATGCGGACTCGCCTGAACGCCCAGGTTGCCGTACACCTCATAGCGCCCGTCATTCCACGCCAGCGTGCCGCCAACGCCCGTCGCAATTTGCGTCCGCGCATCGCGCGATGCGAAGTTGACCTCGGCGACATCCACAGAGCGGCCTTCGCCCAGCTCCTGATACACATCAAGCGTAACTTGCAGCAATGAGCGTGTCCGGGTTTTGTCCTGCGCCTGCCATTCGTCACGACGATCGCCGCTGACACCCAGACGCGCAAGCAGGCTGTTCCCCTCGCTGAGTGACACTTTGCTGTCGAACCTGTCTTCAAAACTGTCGAAATCCACGCGCGACCAGATCAGCTGCGCCTGCGGCGTAACCGCAAAACCGGTGTCGGAATCGAGACGCCAGCCCGTTTCGACGGAG
Source organism: Lelliottia sp. WB101 (assembly GCF_003051885.1). Classification (NCBI taxonomy): domain Bacteria; kingdom Pseudomonadati; phylum Pseudomonadota; class Gammaproteobacteria; order Enterobacterales; family Enterobacteriaceae; genus Lelliottia; species Lelliottia sp. WB101. The sequence continues at coordinate 3,184,617 of NZ_CP028520.1, read as the reverse complement.
CCTGCATAGCCGTTCCCTTTATTGGACGATGTCAGCGGTTTGCCGATCGTATCGGAATCCAGATCGCTGTCGAAAAACATCATTTGCAGCTGCCCGTCGACATAAAAACCGTTATTGCCGTACCAGGTCAGCGTCAGCCCAGGGCCGTAACCGGTGGTGTTGATACTCCCTTTGCCAGAGTAAGCACGAATATCCGCATCCGCCCGGCCGTAGCTAAAGTTCACGCTGCCCGTCAGCAATCCGTGCGCGTTTTCATGGACTGGCACATCCAGCCCGGTCTGTAGCTTCCAGAGCGTGGTCGTGCGCTGAGCGTCGGTCGTGGATGTGACCGGCTCATTGTGCGTACGCGTACCTTCAATACGCGCCCAGGCGCCAGGTGCGCTTTCTGTTTGCGGCACAACGCCGTCCACCCAGTAGCGATCCCCCACGCGCTGTTGCAGGGTAGGAACGCGATTCAGTTCCGCGAGGATCTGCGGATACTGTTCATACAGGGCCGCCCCGGGATGGTAACGCTGCGGCACATTCTCATCCGGCGTTTCAGGGATGACAGGGAACACCGGTAATCCCGGCGTGACCGGGTTGGGCACAGGGGTTTCGGGATTGGGCACTTCAGGCACCGGCGCGACCGGTGACTGTGGATCGGCGAGATCCGAGGTCAAATACCACCAGCGCCCCTGCCCATACTCCAGCGTGCGAAACGTGTAGGCATACGCGCCATGCACCACCGCCTGTTCACCGTCGGTCGTGGTGAAATCACCGTGAAGCGTAAACGCCTCGCCGTCCGATTGCTGCGCAGCAAAAATCAGGGGAATACCGTTTTCCGTGAATCCCCCTTCGCCACCGAGATTCACGATCTCAACCGTGGTATTGCCCGACGCGCTGCCGGTAATAAGCAGCCGATCTGCGGGGGAATCATCGCCGCCGAGAACACTTTCCATCAGCACTCTGCCGCCGTCGCCGTGATAGTCCCCGTCAATGGTCAGGGTGCCGATGGAGTTGCCCGGCGAAATCGTTCCTGCATTGGTGGTACTCCCGACACGCCCGATACCCTCCAGCGTGCCGCCCGACAGCAGGGACACCGTCGCACCAGACATATCGCCGTTGACGCTCATCACGCCATTTTCCTGAGCCTGTAGCAGCCCGGTAAAATCACCGTGATCGCGATTAAACAGCGTTCTGCCGTTAACAGCGTCAATCGAGATATTTCCGACCAACCCGGTGCCCGCGCCTTCAGCATTATCCAGCCCATCATTCAGGGTGCTGTCGAATACGTAGTCCGTGGCGTTATGATTAAGAATAATATTGCCGGAACCCTCTCCGGCAGTAATCCGATCCCCGACAACGGTGCCCGGCGCACGCGAATTCTCACCTCCGATAATCAGCACCCCGCTTGACCCCGCGTTTTGCCCAAGCGTGACCGTGCGGGAATTGACGACGCCCCCATCAGCGACGATCAAGGTACCCGCCCCGTCGCGGCCAATCCCCAGGCTATTAGCGGTATTCCAGGTGGAGCCCGGCCCGGTGACTTCGACCGTGCCCGATGACATAGCATTAAAACCGATAAAGCCGGTGGAGAGATTCGTTACCAAACCGCCATCACGAATGAGCAAGGTTCCGTTACCCGTATGTCCGACGTAGAGGAAACTGGTGTTATCCCAGTGAGAACCGTCGCCCGTCACCACCACGTGACCTTCTGAATCCGCAGTTGACGCCACAAAGCCGCTATAGCTTTGTACGATGCCCGTCTCACCCCCGCTCACGCCTATATTTAACGTTCCGTTAATATGAAAATTAAGCGCCGTCGCCGGTGAACCTGCATCGCCAGGAACAGTAATAATTTGCCCTTCAGTAATATTATCAATCGCCTGAACAGAAACCGATATCGGAATAATAAGCACGAGAAGCAGGTTTATCGAAAAAGAGATAATAGTCGGCATGCGCGAAGCAGCATTAACCCACCGCGGACGGGAAAAATAGATAAACATAATCTGACCTTTAGTGTGCTGGTGTAAAACGCCAGCAGGAGAAGTAATTATAGCTAACCAGGGAAATATTTTATAAATGCGTGACGGATATCATTCATCAGTAATTTTGCAACGGGTGTGAGCGTTTGTTGTTGGCGGTAGATCAAACTGTATTTTCCGTCGGGCAGGATCTCCTCGACATTTATCCGACATAACTTATCTTTCAGCCACGGAAGCGCCAGCATGGCCTGCGGGCCCACGGAAAGATAGCCCTCGCCCAAAATAAGCTGTTCGGCAATGGTGGTGGAATCGCCATACAGAACAGAGGCTTCAGGGCCTTTGCCATCAGGAAAAACCACGCTCTCAATAGCGCTAAAAAAACCGGCGCTGGCAATGGGGAGATACCATTTCGCATTGCGCAGTTCTGCAAGCGACCGCGCCTGTGACAAGGGATGATCCTTGTGGGCAAAAACACAAAATTTCGCCCTACCCAGCAGCTCTTCGCTGAACTCCTGCAGGGCAATATCGGGGGTGACGATACCGAGAAAAAAGTCCATCCGCCCCAGACGCAGCGATGCCAACAGCTCCGATAGCTGCCCTTCGATCACCGTTAATGTCGCCTGCGGGTAACGGGCCTGAAATCGCTCAATGATACCCGGCATGATCCCGAAGGCTGGCAGATGTGAGCAGCCAAACATCACCACGCCCTGGGCCGCACTCTCCTGCTGGCGAAGCTCATCAACGGCGCGTTCCAGCTCGTTGAGTACGAGGTTCATTCGCGGTTCAAAAATGCGGCCAGCCTCGGTAAGCAAAGCGCCGCGCGCGGTTCTGTCCAGCAGTACCACACCCAGGGTTTTTTCCAGCTCCTGTATGCTGCGGGTCATCGCAGACTGTGTCTGATGATTCGCCTCCGCTGCCGAACGTATGCTCCCGTGCTGAATAACCGCACGAAGATTTTTAAGCTGATTAATTTTCGGCAGATGACGCATCTGAATCCTCAGCAAAGCAACGGATAAGCGTTAAATTATAGCAGCGGATGTATGGTGCTATAGGCTGATACGTCGCCTTTAAATTCACGCCCTTGCATTGAGTGGGGATATTATTTTAATTCTGCGGCAGTGTAAATTGCACCGGTGATGCTTTATTTGCATCGCAATGGCATAAAAGACATACCTTTATTTTATTTTTAATCCAACACACTAAAGTCATTTAAAAATAAATATGGATTATAGACTGCACGAAAATATTACCTGGATAATGGCATAGTGTTTGGCGTCAATTAAAAAAAGGGGCTTTCGCCCCTTTTCAGTCTATTTCCCCGCATCGGGATGCGTATCAAACCCGGCCATCACCGCCGTCAGTTCGGTCAATGAAAAACCGTGTTTCGGATCATCCACGCCCAGCCCAAATCGCTCCTGTATCAGCGTATACAGCGCCTTGGCGTCCGGCAGGTTAATCTGCTCCGCCACACGGGTACCCTGCCAGTGGGTAAAGTGGTAATTGGTCAAAGTCAATTTACCGCCGTCCGGCAGGTGTCGGCACATCAGCAGGTGGTGACGGAAGTGCGACTGTGGCCAGTGAGCAGACCAGAAATTGCCCATCACGTAATCGGTGAAATACTGCGTCGCAAGGTCAAAATGGTACATCGACTGCCAGTGCTCGTGGTGACGGAACTGCAACACCCAGTCGTTGTTCTCGTTCATCAGGCGATAGACGCCGTGTGGCGTGGCCTGCTCTTCTGCGGCAATCAGGCGAATCGGCGCCGTCAGCGTCTGTCCGCCGAATCCGACGTCCGCAATCCAGCGCTCGCCGTTGAGTTCAACCAGCAGCAAACGGTGGGTGCGCGGCGGCATCTGCGGCGGATTCGCCAGCACCACGCGGCCCAGCACGCTGCGCACCTCAAAACCGACTTCGCGCAGCACGCGCTCGAACAGCCCGTTCTGCTCAAAGCAGTACCCGCCGCGACGCGCCGAAACCAGTTTGTCTGCCACGCTCTGATCGTCGAGCTGGATTTCACGCGGCATCACCACGTCAATATTTTCAAACGGGATCGCGCAGTTGTGACTCAAATGCAGCGCCCGTAGGGTGTCGATATCCACGGAAACCGGCTGTTGCCAGCCGATACGGGCAAAATAGGCGCTCAGAAATGGGGACATAGTGAAGTTCCTTGTAGAGATATTCCCTGTTTATAAACTATTTTTGCCTGCCCACTGGTGCAAAAGTGCTTTTTATCGGGCCGCGCCGCGCTGCATGATGCGAAGCGCCGTGAGCATCAGCACCAGCCCGGTCACTAGCGTCAGTGTCGCCATCGCCATCCCTTGCCCCACGGAACCCTGTTCAAACTGACGCCAGATAAACACCGAGACGGTTTGGGTGCCAGCTGGTGCAAGCAGCAGCGACGTTACCAGCTCCCGCGAGGCAATGGCGAAGACCATCAGCATCGCCGCCAGCAGCGCCGGGGAGACCAGCGGCAGCACGATAAAGCGCAGCGCCTGAAACGCCGACGCACCATGCACGCGCGCGGCGGATTCAAGATTGCCGCCCAGCTGGCGCAGCGCGCTCCCGACATAGCGTACCGGCCACGGCAGAAGTAAACAGCAGTAGGAGAGCAACAGGATCACCCAGCTGTTATAGGGTGAAATCACCCAGAACGGCTGGTTCCACAATAGGATCAACCCGACACCGACCACCACACCGGGCAGCGCCGCAGGCATCAGAGAGAGCGCATCGATCAGGCCGCGCCCGGTGATCTTCTGCACCACCACCAGCCACGACGCCAGCAAGCCAAGCAGCCCGGTGATGCAGGCCGCGCCGAACGCCAGGGAAAGGCTGGCTCCCAGCGCTGCCAGGGCATCACCCTGCTGGCTAAACAGCGCGGCATAGTGTGACAACGTCACGTTAGAGAGCGTCACGCCGCCCGATAACGTGCCCAACATCCCCGATAACACCATCGATGCGCCGGGCAATAGCACCGCAATTATCCCTACCAGCGCCATGAATGCCACCATCGGCAGCGTCCAACTCCCCGCCTCCGCGCCCATGTTTTCCGTCGGTTTACCGGTGATACTGGTGACATCATGCTGACCGGTAAGCTTTTTCTGCAATCCCCAGGCGCACAGGGCGATGGCGACTAATACCACCGACAGCATCGATGCCCCCGAAAGATCAATTGGCCAGTCGGCCAGTTTTTTCTCGATGTCGGTGGTCAGCATCACTACGCCCGCGCGCGTTCCCAGCGCCGCCGGAACGCCGAACTCCTCAATCGCCAGGGTAAAGGCCAGCAGCATTCCGGCTGCCAGGGACGGGGAAAGCATCGGCAGAGTGATGTGCCAGAACGCCCTGCCCGCGCTGGCGCCATGAACGCGGGCGACCCGCGCCAGACGCTGACCGCTGGCGAGCAGACTGCGCGAAACGGCGAAGTAAACCACCGGGAAAATATTCAGCGCCATCACCAGCACAATCCCGGTTTTACTGAACAGCAGATCGTTCAGGGAAATCCCGGTGAGTTGCTGCAAATAGCCGTTAGTCTGAAGCACCAACATCCACGACAGCGCCGCAATATAGGGCGGCGTTAAAAAAGGGATCAAGAACAGCAGATCCCACAGGCGCGGCAGCGGCAGATTAAACAGCCCGCGTGCCACGCCGAGGGGAAAGCCGAACAGCGCGCTCACCAGCGCCACGCCGAGCGCAATCTGCAGCGTGCCACCGAGCATGCCGGGGAGCTGTGGCTCAGCTAACAGCGCCTTTACCCCGCCAAACGCGCCGGAAAACGATCCGGCACTGAACTGCGGAAATACCGCCTGAAGGAGAATAAACGCGAGCGGAAACGCCACCAGAATCACCAGCAGCGCCAGCGTCATCACGGATAAAAATCGTTGATTCACGAGACAATCCTGAAGACGGGGTTGCCCCCGTCGAATGAATTACAGGGAGAAAAGCGTGTTGAAGCGCTTGAGAATATCGCTGCGCTCGCTGCTACCCTCGCTTTTGGTCGGCAGGATTTTCAGCTCGTTGAGCAGCGGGCGTTTAGCCTGAACATCGTCGCGCGCGGGCATCAGCCAGGCATCGGCCACCATCGTCTGGCCTTCCGGCGACAATACATAATCGACGAACGCTTTGGCGTCGTCGGCATGGGCGGTGGATTTAAGGATCATCATCGGACGCGGCGCGATCACCGTGCCGCTGGACGGGAAAATGACTTTAAGCGATTCGCCCTGATTGATATTGCCGTAAGAGACATAGTCAACCGCGCCAAATACCGCCGCTTTCGCCCCCTGCATCACCGGCGTCACCGCCTGCGCGTTCGGGCCGCTGACCACCATGCCGTTCTTTTTCAGCTTATCAAACAGCGTCCAGGCGTTGTCGCCCATGCCGTTTTGCAGCCCGATCAACAGGTCGAGCGACGCGCCTGACAGCGCCGGATCGGGCGTGGTGACTTTATCTTTGAACGCATCGGTGGTCAGATCCTGCCACTCTTTTGGCTCCGGGGTGCCGCTTTTGGTGTTCCAGACGATCCCAAGCGCCGACACACCCTGGGCGACATAATCCGTGGATTTCAGAGTAGCCGGCACGTGCTGCGCATTCGCGCTCTGGTACGGTAACAGCCAGCCGCGCTGGTGCAGATCTTCTGCCGTATCCCATGAGGCGGAGATCAAAATATCCGCCTGCGGGTTGGCCTGTTCGGCCTCCAGACGCGCCATGACTTTGCCGGTGGTCGCCTGGAAAATATCCACTTTCACCCCGGTTTTCTTTTCAAACCCGGTTGCCAGATTCTTGGCCAGCGATCCTGGCCCTGCAGTGTAGACGGTCAGCGCATGGGCGCTGGACATCATGACGGAAGATAGCGCCATGGCGAGAAGAACTCCTTTAGTAACGGCAAATGACCTTTTCATGCGAACTCCCCTGAGGATGAAATCAAACGATCGGCAGCCACGCTGCCTGCAGACAAATGCACGATGCGATCGGCCAGAAGTTCAGCCTCCCGACGGTCGTGGGTAACATAGATGGCCGTCGTCCCGAGCTGGCGCAAAAGCGTTGCCATCTCATGACACAGTGATTCGCGCAGTTCGCTGTCGAGATTGGAGAGCGGTTCGTCGAACAACAGCACGCGCGGCTCGGCGACGATCGCCCGGGCGAGTGCCACCCGCTGCTGCTGGCCGCCGGATAACCCCGCCGGTTTGCGGTCGGCAAAATCGCTTAAGCCAACCCGTGCCAGCGCCTGCGCCACGCGCGTGCCGATGTCACGGCGCGGGATGTGGCGCATTTTCAGGGGGAAGGCCACGTTTTGGGCCACCGTCATGTGTGGCCAGAGGGCGTAATCCTGGAAGACCATGCCGATGTCACGGGCCTCCGGCGGCAGCGACCAGCCTGCTTTCGCCACCCGTCGGTCACCAAAGAAGATTTCGCCCTGTGCGGGCTGTGCAAGCCCGGCGAGCAGTCGCAGCAGTGTGCTTTTCCCACAGCCAGACGGGCCGAGCAGCGCGACGACGCTACCCGCATCAATATGCAGATCGAGTTGATTTAACACGGTGTTCGCACCAAACGCGTACGACACGCCGTTGAGCGTGATAGTGCTGTACATCTTGTTATCCTCTTTGGGATTTCGTGTTCGCCACTGTAGGGAGACTGTATGACGAACGCATGACACGCATGTTGCAGCTTGATTTCACCTGCGTTTCAGCCGTTTAATGCCGTATTGCCCCTGTATGAGGAGTTCCTGTGAACCATTTCCGTCCCGTTGAATTAAAACATGCGAGCCGCCTTCTCAATCACGGCCCGACGGTGCTTATCACCAGCCGCGATGAGCAAATCGACAGACGCAACGTGATGGCCGCGGCCTGGTCGATGCCCGTCGAATTCGAGCCACCGCGCATTGCGATTGTGGTGGATAAAAGCGCGTGGTCGCGCGAACTGATTGAGCGCAGCGGCATGTTTGGTATCGTCATTCCGGGCGTCGCCGCCGCAAACTGGACCTACGCCGTGGGCAACGTCAGCGGTCGCGATGAGGATAAATTTAACGCCTACGGCATTCCGGCAGTCAGCGGCCCGGTGCTGGGCCTGCCGGTGATAGAGGAGCGGTGTCTGGCGTGGATGGAGTGTCGCTTACTCCCTGCGACCTCAGCGGCGGAAAAATACGATACGCTGTTTGGCGAAGTGGTGGCTGCGGCAGCGGATTCACGCGCGTTTGTCGCCGGACGCTGGCAGTTTGATGAGGAGAAACTGAATACGCTGCATCACCTGGGGGCGGGAACTTTTGTGACGAGCGGGAAGATCGTAAAAGCGCCGGAATAAATTCCGGCGCTTATTTTGTCGGCCCGGTTCACCGGGCATTTTTCCTGCTTAACGGGCTGCGCTAGCCTTTCGCGCGACTGGCAATAATGTCATCGGCCACATTGCGCGGCGCTTCGGCGTAATGGTGGAACTCCATGCTGTAGGTTGCACGCCCTTGCGACATCGATCGCAGGGTGGTCGCGTAACCAAACATCTCGGCCAGCGGGACGTCAGCGCGAATAATCTGGCTGCCGAACCGCTCTTCCATGCCCTGCACCATCCCGCGACGGGAAGAGAGATCGCCCATGATATTCCCGGCGTACTCTTCTGGCGTCTCCACCTCCACGTGCATCACCGGCTCCAGAATCGCCGGGTCCGCTTTGCGCGCGCCCTCTTTAAAGCCGAAGATCGCCGCCATGCGGAAGGCCATTTCCGAGGAGTCGACGTCATGGTACGAACCAAAAGTCAGGGTCGCTTTCACGTCTACCACCGGATAACCCGCCAGCACGCCGCTGTTCATGGCTTCACGCAAGCCTTTTTCCACGGACGGAATGTACTCGCGCGGCACCACGCCGCCTTTGGTGGCGTCTTCAAATTTAAAGCCGCTGCCGGGTTCAAGCGGTTCAAGGCTTAGCACTACGTGGCCGTACTGCCCTTTACCGCCGGACTGACGGACAAATTTGCCCTCGATCTCTTTCACCGCTTTACGCAAGGTTTCGCGGTAGGTGACCTGTGGACGGCCAATGTTCGCTTCAACGCCAAACTCGCGTTTCATGCGGTCGACGATAATTTCCAGGTGCAACTCGCCCATCCCGGAGATAATCGTCTGGCCGGATTCTTCGTCCGTGTGCAGGCGGAACGACGGATCTTCTGCCGCCAGGCGCTGCAGCGCGATCCCCATTTTCTCCTGATCGGCCTTGGTTTTCGGCTCAATCGCGAGTGAAATCACCGGGTCCGGGAACTCCATACGCTCCAGGGTGATCAGATGATCCGGATCGCTCAGGGTGTCGCCCGTCGTGACATCTTTCAGCCCCACGCAGGCGGCGATATCGCCCGCGCGTAGTTCATCGACCTCATGACGGTCGTTGGCATGCATCTGCACAATACGCCCGATACGCTCTTTCTTCCCTTTCACCGGGTTGTATACCGCATCGCCTTTTCTCAGCACGCCGGAATAGACGCGGATAAAGGTCAGCTGGCCGACGTACGGGTCGGTCATCAGCTTGAACGCCAGCGCCGAGAAGGGTTCGTCGTCGCTCGGGTGACGCTCCGCCGGTTGCCCTTTATCATCCACGCCATCAATAGCCGGCACGTCGAGGGGCGACGGCATCAGTTCGATCACCGCGTCGAGCATGCGCTGTACCCCTTTGTTTTTAAAGGCACTGCCGCACAGCATCGGCTGGATTTCACCTTTGACCGTGCGTATGCGCAGCCCGTCGATGATTTCCGCTTCATCCAGATCGCCCGTTTCCAGGTATTTATCCATCAGCGCATCGCTGGCTTCCGCGGCGGCCGAGACCATTTTTTCTCGCCAGATTTTGGCGGTGCTCAGCAAATCGTCCGGGACCGGCGCATAGCTGAAGGTCATGCCCTGGGTGGCGTCGTCCCATAAAATGGCGCGCATTTTGATGAGATCGACCACCCCGCTGAAGTGCTCTTCAGCGCCAACAGGGATGACAATCGGCACCGGGTTGGCCTTCAGGCGATCAATCATCATCTGCACCACGCGGAAGAAATCGGCTCCCGGACGGTCCATTTTGTTGACGAACGCCAGGCGCGGGACGTGGTATTTGTTCGCCTGGCGCCAGACGGTTTCCGACTGCGGCTGGACGCCACCGACGGAGTCATAAACCATCACCGCACCGTCGAGCACGCGCATGGATCGTTCCACTTCAATGGTGAAATCCACGTGCCCTGGGGTGTCGATAATGTTGATCCGGTGCGGTTCAAAATTACGATCCATACCGGGCCAGAAGCAGCTCACCGCCGCGGACGTAATGGTGATCCCGCGCTCTTGCTCCTGCGCCATCCAGTCAGTTGTTGCCGCGCCATCGTGGACTTCACCCAGTTTGTGGCTCATTCCGGTGTAAAACAGAATGCGCTCGGTGGTGGTCGTTTTACCGGCATCGATATGCGCGGAGATACCGATGTTGCGATAACGCTCAAGAGGGATGGGTCGGGGCATGATAAATCCTTAGTCAGTTTGACTTGAGTAGAACGACCGGAATGGTCGTCTGTGTGTTCGTCTGCTATAATAGTCCTATTGTACGAGTATATACGAACTATATTTTTAAGGATGGGCCTATCATTAAGATAGCTCACCTTCCCGCTAACCCAGGAAGTCTATGATCGCCAACCACCCCGAACCTGAACAAATCACGCTGGAAAATGTGCTGTTAGCCCTCGGTAACCCGCTGCGACTGGAGGTCCTCCGCCTGCTCGCTGATGGCAGTGAAATGAGCTGCAACGCCCTGCGCCCGGAAGACATTGCCAAATCGACCATGACCCATCACTGGCGCGTGCTGCGCGATAGCGGCGTGATCTGGCAGCGCCCGCAGGGACGCGAGAATATGATTTCGCTTCGAAGAGAAGATCTGGATGCCCGCTTTCCGGGGCTGTTGGATACGTTGTTGCGGGTGATGGGCTAGCGTTTTTTGCCGGGTAAGCGCAGACGCCACCCGGCCTAAATCTTACATCGAATACCCAGGCTTTTTGATGAGTTCATCCAGCTTCGGTCCGATTTCCGTATCCCAAACCTGCGCTTTCCAGTCTTCCTGCTGCACCTGATTCAGGGCAACAGAGACTGAACTGTCTTTACTGTTAAAATGACGAATAATCACCTCCGCGATATCCGCCGCCAGGGCGGTTTTTTGTTCATCGTTCAAATCGCGGGGAAAACATTTGATATCAACGTGTGGCATTGCAGGCTCCTGTTGTTGTGAGCATTTCAACTTATCAGATAATTTCGTTCGCCTTTAACACCTTGTGCAGTTCTGGCCGCTGACAGACAGCATCGGCAATGGCGGTGATACGCGGCGTATTGGCGGCAAACCACGCGTGGCGCGGGCCCCAGGTGCGCATTACCGCAACATAGACGTCAATCAGCGTGAGCTGCTCGCCAAGCGCATAGGGCGCGGCTTTAAGATGATTATCCAGCCACAGGTAGAGCGACTTACGCCAGGCGATACAATTTTCACGCAGCTGTTCCGGTGCGTCCGGCGCCCAGCGTTCAGGGTAATCGGCGTAGGTAAACGTAGGATAGACATTGGCCACCAGCCAGATCAGCAGGCGCTGAAACTGCGCCCGGTCGGGATGGCCCACGGGTGGGGCGAGTTCCGGACAACGGTCCAGAATCATCAGGCCGATGGCGGCCGTTTCACTCATCACTGTGCCATTTTCCAGCTCCAGCGTCGGCACCTGGCACAGCGGATTGAGTTTCTCCAGCAGAACGCGCTGCGGGCCGGGCGAATCAAACCCTTCGACGTTGATAAAACGATAGGGAATATCGGCCAGGGTCAGCATCACTTCGCTGATTGCCGAACCCCAGCCGGGTACGCCATACACGTTAATCATACTGCCCCCACTCAGAACAAATTCTAAGTGTAGAACATCAGTAGGTGATGCCCGGCGGATTGACTTCGGAGCGCGCGACGCCTTCGCCCTGCTCACCCCAGCGCGCCAGCACCTGCTGATACTCCCCACGCTGAATCGCCCCATCGAGCGCGGCCTGCAGGGCATACACCAGCTCATTCCCCTTTTTGGTGGTGGTCGCAACATAGGCTTTTTTCGGCCCAAGCCCCACTACCCTGGTTTTGCCCGTCAGCGCCGCTTTATAAGCGGAAACCGACTGCGGGCCGAAAAACACATCCGCGCGCCCGGACTGAATATACAAATTGCCGGAAGCGTCATCCGTCAGATAGACCGGCAGCGCCGCCTCGCGCCCGGCCTTTTTGTTCTCCTCGTTCCAGCCGAGAAGAATGCGCTCCTGATTAGTGCCGGAGCCGACAATCACCTTTTTACCCGCCAGATCTTCGGCGTTTTTGATCGTCTGCACGTCGCTGGTGGATTTCACCGAAAACGCCAGTGAATCGACGCGATAGGTGGCAAAATCAAACTTCTCTTTACGCTGCTCGGTCACCGCAATGTTCACCAGCGCCACGTCGTAACGCCCGGAGCTGATCCCGAGCGGCCAGTCTTCCCAGGCGGTCGGTACCAGTTTCAGTTTTAACCCCAGACTCCCCGCAAGCAGCCGGGCGATATCCGGATCGCTGCCAATGCGGGTGCGATTATCGCTGGCGAGCAACGCCAGCGGCGGCGAATTAAGGGCAGAGATGGCGACCGTCAGCGTACCCGGCTCGACAAATTTATAGCCCTGCGGGATCTTCGCGATCGCCGCCTGATCCACCGTCACCGGCAGCGGCTGTTCGTTAGCCTTTAAATCAATGCTGGCCTGGCTCACTGAAACGACGCCCAGCAGCGCCAGCAATCCGTATTTCATACCCTCTCCTTACAGCACTTTTGACAGGAACTGACGCGTTCGCGCGTGGGACGGACGGTTTAATACCTCGTCGCTACTGCCCTGCTCGACTATTTTGCCATCGACCATGAACACCACCTGATCCGCCACTTCGCGGGCAAAACCGATCTCATGCGTCACCACCACAAGCGTAGTGCCGGATCGGGCCAGTTTTTTGATCACGTCCAGCACTTCGCCCACCAGTTCCGGGTCGAGAGCCGACGTCGGCTCATCAAACAGCATCACCCGCGGGCGCAGGGCCAGCGCACGGGCAATGGCGATGCGCTGCTGCTGGCCACCGGAAAGATGACGCGACCAGGCGTCGGCTTTTTCACGAAGCCCGACCACATCCAGCAGGCCGTATGCCCGCTCTACCGCCGCTTTACGGCTCAGTTGCTTATGCGCAATCGGCGCTTCAATCAGGTTTTCCAGCACCGTGAGATGCGGGAACAGGTTAAAGTTCTGGAACACGTAGCCGACGTTGACGCGCTGCTTGAGGATCTCTTTCTCTTTTAGCTCATAGAGTTTGTCGCCCTGACGGCGATAGCCGATGTAATCCCCGTCAATCTGGATAAAGCCTTCATCGACGCGCTCCAGGTGGTTAATGGTGCGCAACAGCGTCGATTTACCGGAGCCGGACGGGCCGAGGATCACCGTCACCGAACCGGGCGGGATCTCAAGCGAGACGTTATCCAGCGCCTTATGGCGACCAAAGAATTTACTGACGCCGGTAATCGAAATATGTCCTTCAGGAGAGGCTGGCATGGATAGGCTCCTGTGATGGGGTAACGGAACGGGTGCGCTGACTGGCGCGAGACTGATTTACCGCCGAGCGGCGTTCGCTGCGGGCAAGACCGCGCTCCACCACATGCTGAATGACCGACAGCACGGTGGTGATCACCAGATACCAGGCCGCACCAACCATCAGCAGCGGGATCACTTCCTGCGTGCGGTTGTAGATCATCTGAATGGTGTAGAACAGCTCCGGCATGGCCAGGACGTACACCATGGCGGTGCCTTTGGCGAGGCTAATAATCTCATTAAACCCGGACGGCAAAATGGTGCGCAGCGCCTGCGGCAATATAATGCGCACCGTGCGACGCCAGGCCGGTAGGCCCAGCGCGGCAGCCGCTTCGTACTGGCCGTGATCGACGCCTAAAAAACCGCCGCGAATGATTTCGGCGGTGTAAGCGCTCTGCACCAGCGTCAGGCCAACCACGGCGGTTGAAAACTGCCCCAGCACGTTGATGGTCTCAAATTTGCCCCAGGTTATCTGAGTAAAAGGCACGCCGAGGGAGAGCGTGTCGTACAGATACGAGAAGTTGTAGAGAATGATCAGCACCACAATCAGCGGCAGCGAGCGGAACAGCCAGATATAGCCGAACGCCAGGGTGCTTAACAGCCACGACGAAGAGAGTCGCGCCAGCGCTAACATGCCGCCCAGCACCACGCTTAACGCCGTGCCAATTAAGGTCAGCAGCAGCGTTTGCCCGACCCCTTCCAGAATTACCGGATCGAAGAACCAGCGTGCAAACACGCCCCACTCCCAGCGCGGATTAAAGGCCACCGACTGAACGACGACCGCCAGCACAAACAGCGCGGCAATCGCTCCGACGGTGCGCCAGGGATAGCGCGCCGGGACCACTTTGATGGTTTCAACGTTGTTGTTCATCGTCGTTCCTCATGCGGATTTACTGAACGCTTCGCGAACCAGCGTTTTGGTGAAGCGCAGACGCCCGTCAAAGGGTGGCTGGCTGTACTCTTCCGGATCGCGATCGAGATCGAACTGCGGCGCGTAGCCCTGGCTCAGATAGAGCCTCACCGCTTCCGGCTGACGAAAACCGGTAGTGAGATAGATACCGCTGTACCCCGCCAGCACCGCCCTGCGCTCCAGCTCCTGCACCACGCGCGCGGCCAGCCCCTGCTGGCGCAGCGTTTTGTTCGTCCAGATGCGTTTGATCTCGGCGGTGTGCGCGTCAAAGGGTTTGTACGCACCGGTGGCGATGATCTCGCCGTCGCGCTCCAGCACGATAAACAGCCCCTGCGGCGGCAGATACCACTCGGTCAGTTCGATTTCCGCGTCTTTGGAAAAGTAGTCGCCGTAACGGGCGGCGTACTCTCCGAACAGCCCGTCAATGATGGGCTGAAGATCGGCATCTTCCGGCGAAACGTCGCGAAAAAGATCGCTCATGTGACCTCCTTAGTCGCCCAGCCCGGCCGGGTTCACTTCTGAGCTCGGAATACGCTCGACACCTTCGCCCCAGCGGTTGAGCACCTTGTCGTAATCCCCGTTTTTAATCACACCGTTGAGCGCCGTTTGCACCGGTTCAACCAGCCCGGAGCCTTTTTTCAGCGTCACGGCGATGTGCGCCGCTTTCGGCCAGCCGCCATCCACGCTGCCCACCAGTTTGGTTTTGCCGGTCAGGGCCGCTTTCCACGCGCCAATCACATTCGGCCCGAAGAACGCATCAGCCCGCCCGGACTGCAACGCCAGGGTTTGCGCCGCGTCGTCTTTGGTGTAGACCGGGGTAAACGGCTTCAGCCCTTTTTTGAGGTTTTCCGCGTTCCACGCCAGCAGAATCGCTTCCTGATTGGTACCAGAGCCGACAATAATGCGCAGCCCGGCGATGTCTTCAGCCTTCCCAAGGGATTTAATCGGGCTGGTCGATTTGACGTAGAAACCGAGGGAGTCTTTTCGATAGGTAGCAAAATCGAACTTCTCTTTGCGCTCTTTGGTCACCGTGATGTTGCTGATCGCCGCGTCATATTTTCCGGATGCCACGCCGAGCGGCCAGTCCTCCCAGGAGGTCGGCACCACGTTCAGCTCCAGCCCGAGGCTGTCGGCCACCAGACGCGCAACGTCCACTTCGCTGCCCAGCAGCGTTTTGTTGTCATCGGAGAACACGGTAAGCGGCGGCTGGTTCAGCCCCGCCACGGCGACAGTGAATTTACCCGGGACCGCAAAGCGATAATTCTTCGGCAGTAGCGCCACGGCATCGCCGTTTTTGACGGTATTCACCGGCGTTTTATTGGCCTCGATGCTCACACCGGTGCCGTTAATGTTCACATTTTCTGCCCAGACGGCAGGGGTAAAGGCCAGCGCGAGCGCCAGAACGAGCGAGGTTTTCTGCATAGCGTGTCTTCTCTTATTGTTGTGTGAACTGATTTTTTGGCTGGTCTAACCCCAGGCTTTCGCGAAGCGTGGTGCCCGGATAGTCGGTGCGGAACAGTCCGCGGGCCTGCAGGAGCGGCACCACCTGATCGACAAAGCGCGGGAAGGTGTCTGGCGTACCGCCCTGAATGATGAAACCGTCTGCGGCGTAGGCGTCGAACCACTGCTGCAGGCCATCGGCCACCTCTTCCGCGGTGCCGGAAAAACGCGGGCGCGGGGATGCCGCTTCCAGCGCCACCTGGCGCAGCGTCAGGTTCCGCTCGCGGGCGTTACGTTTGATGTCATCGGTGGTACTGCGGAAACTGTTTTGCCCTAATTCGCCGATATCCGGGAAAGGTTCGTCGAGAGGATACTGGCTAAAATCGTGATGCTCGAAATAACGTCCGAGATAATTCAGCGCGTCGTTTATCGACACCAGCGCGGCGGTGGTTTGATACTGTTCTTCCACGTCTGCGGCATCTTTTCCGACAATCACGCTCACGCCCTGGAAAATATGCAGTTCATCAGCGCGGCGGCCATTTAATTCCAGCTGAGATTTCACGTCACGATAAAAGGCTTTGGCTTCGTCCAGGGTCTCGTGATGCGTAAATATGGCGTCGGCATGTTTCGCCGCCAGTTTTTTGCCGTCTTCCGAGGCTCCCGCCTGAAACACAATCGGGCGGCCCTGCGGTGTGCGGCCAATATTCAGCGGCCCGGCGACCTGGAAGAAATCACCGTGGTGATCCAGCGTGTGTAACTTCTGCGGATTAAAGAATTGCCCGCTCGCTTTATTGCGCACAAAGGCATCCTCTTCCCAGGAGTCCCACAGCCCTTTCACGACGTCGAGATACTCATCGGCGATGCGATAGCGCAGAGCGTGCTCGGGGTGTTTTTCGCGGGAGAAGTTTTTCGCAGAGCCTTCCAGCGGTGAGGTCACCACATTCCAGCCCGCGCGCCCGTTGCTCAGATGGTCGAGGCTGGCAAACTGCCGCGCGACGGAAAACGGCTCGCTATAAGAGGTCGACAGCGTTCCGACCAGCCCCAGACGCGAAGTCATGCTCGCCAGAGCGGATAAAACAGTTAACGGCTCAAAGCGATTCAGAAAATGCGGGATCGACTTTTCATTAATATAAAGTCCATCGGCGACAAATAAAAAATCGAGTTTCCCCTCTTCCGCTTTTAACGCCGTCTCTTTGACGAAATTAAAATTAATGCTGGCATCAGCCACGGCTGCCGGATGACGCCAGGCGGACATATTTCCCGATGCGCCATGCAATATGGTTCCAAGACGCAATTGTCGTGTTGCAGACATAGTCACCCCTTACTGGTTAAATTTGATGTAATGCTTTTTCTGCAAGCTGCGAGAAATAGTGCGCGGCGGGTTCGATTAAGGCTTCGTCCGGATTAAAACCCGGATGGTGCAAACCGAAAGGACTGTTGCTACCAATGCTGACGAACGCGCCGGGAATGTGCTGTAAATAGACGGCAAAATCTTCGCCGCCCATGTGCAGCTCTGCGTGCTGCGTTTCGTAACCCGTTTCGCGCGCCACAGAGGTGGCGAAATCGGCCCAGCGTTCATCGTTCACCAGCGCGGTCGGTCCGGCGTACCAGGTGATATCAATCTGCGCGTTAAAGGCGCTGGCAAAGCCGGCGGCGATCTCGCCGACACGGGCTTTGACGTTCTGCTGCACTTCAATGCGATGGGTGCGCAGCGTCCCTTCCAGCTCCACGCTCTCCGGCAGTACGTTCCAGGTGTTGCCGCCTTCGATGCGCGTCACGCTCAGCACCACGGAATCCAGCGTATTGACGTTACGGCTGGCGACACTTTGCAGGGCGGTGACGAGCTGGCTGGCGAGCAGAATGGCGTCGGAGCCTTCGTGCGGACGGGCGGCGTGCGCCCCTTTACCGGTCACGCGGATCACAAAGCGGTCGACGTTGGCGTAAAACGGCCCGCCGCGCGTGGCGAAGGCCCCCACCGGCAAACCGGGTTCGTTGTGCATGCCGAAAATCGCGCTGACATCCTGAAGCGCACCGGCGCGGACCAGGCTTTTCGCGCCGCCAAAATTCTCTTCGGCGGGCTGGAACAGAATGCGCACTCGCCCCGGCAGCGTGGCTTCGCGGGCTTTGAGCTGCAACGCTGCGCCCAGAATCACGCTGGTGTGAATATCGTGACCGCAGGCATGCATTACGCCCGGATTCTGCGAGCTAAATTCCACACCGCTGCGCTCCTCAATCGGCAGCGCGTCGATGTCTGCGCGCAGGGCAATCTGTTTCTGGCCCTGACCAATTTCGGCGACGATCCCGGTCTGGAGATCGTACGGCAGCACGGTGATCCCGGCCCCCGACAGCCACTGGCGCAGACGGGCGGTGGTTTCGACTTCCTGCCCTGACAGTTCAGGATGGCGGTGCAGTTCACGGCGCCAGTCGATCAGCTGTTGTCCGAGGCTCATACCAGCACCTCCCCGGCAAATTTGGCCTGCGCCAGTAAGCGCAGCGATTGCGTGCGGGCGAGTCCGTCC
Source organism: Lelliottia sp. WB101 (assembly GCF_003051885.1). Classification (NCBI taxonomy): domain Bacteria; kingdom Pseudomonadati; phylum Pseudomonadota; class Gammaproteobacteria; order Enterobacterales; family Enterobacteriaceae; genus Lelliottia; species Lelliottia sp. WB101. The sequence goes on along the minus strand of NZ_CP028520.1, from coordinate 3,166,197 downwards.
GCCACGGGCGTATCAATAATAAATTCGTCGATGCCCCAGGTCTGGTGCAGGTTTTCCAGTTCATTGAGCACCGATTCCGGCGTGCCTTTGATCAGCGACTGGGCGCGGCGGGCAATGCGCAGCGGTTCGCTTTCGGCCTGTCGCGCAAAGGCATAGGCCTGCTCTTCGCTGGCGACCGTTACCCGCTGGCCGTTCGCCAGCTCAACGCCCCACACTTCCACTTTTTCCGCCAGCGCATCGGCCTGCGCCTGAGTCGGGGCGACGATCGCCTGGACCGCCACGATGACGTTAAGCGCGCTGTGAGTGCGCCAGGTTTCCAGCACGTCGCGCAGGAGATTCACATCCCCGTTGAGATGGGCGGCAAAGACAAAGTTCCAGCCGAGTTTCGCCGCCAGTTGCGCGCTTTCAACGCTTGCGCCGAGCAGGAATTTCTCCGCGGGCGCAGAGGGCAATGGCGTGGCTTTGACGCTGTCGTCCTGCACGTCAGTTGATGGGGTAAGCCAGCGATCGAGCTGGGTCAGCTGATCGGCAAAACTCCCCTTTTCGTTCTGATGCAGCCCCTGTTGCAGGGCGCGCGTGGAGAGCGGCAAACCGCCGGGCGCTTTCCCGACGCCCAAATCGACGCGGCCAGGGGCAATCGACGCCAGCACGTTGAAGTTTTCCGCCACTTTGTACGGGCTGTAATGTTGCAGCATCACGCCGCCAGAACCGACGCGGATGTGTTTGGTTTGTCCCAGAATCCAGGCAATGAGCAGCTCAGGCGAGGGGCTGGCCAGCTGAGCGGTATTGTGATGTTCGGCAATCCAGAAGCGGTGAAAACCCAGCGCTTCGGCCTGTTTTGCCAGACTCAGGGTACGCGCCAGCGCGTCGGCGGCCGTTTCGTTCACCGCCACAGGGCTTTTATCCAGAATGCTGATTCGCCAGGACATGTTGTGTTCTCGTTTGACTTAACATGTCGCCATTATTAAAGGGGGATTTCACCTCTGAGAAACAATTAATTTACATTTAGTTTGCCGGAAATCAGAAATGCATCCCCCTTCTCTTCATAAGCCTATCGCGCAGAACAGATTAGCCGCCGCGTTCTGTCCATGTTAACGAAAGTGTATTTCGGGAGTTCAATTTCTATGGTTTATTCATATTCCACTTTATATTTAACTTAAGGAGAGAATTTCATTCGCCATTAAAAATGGCGGCACTCTTTTTTTTGCAATCTCATTACATAAGCAATGTTTAATAGATAAAAAATAGTTAATTCAGGTGCTTTCTTGTTCACCCTGTTTTGTGGAAGAATGCGCAGGCCGTAATAAACACAACAATAACTTTTGTCTTGCCTGAATATTTTTCGGGCGGCTTTTCTGTTTTTTTGACATCACCATGGAGTTTTTCATGAGAAATAACACTCCTGTTACACAAAGCGAGTATTTGCTTAACGAAGGGTCGACGCTGATGTCGACCACCAATACGCAGAGCCATATTACCTATGCCAACTCTGCGTTTATTGAAGCCAGCGGCTATAAAGAAGAACATCTTATTGGCGAGCCGCACAATGTCATTCGCCACCCGGATATGCCGCCTGACGCCTTTGGGGATATGTGGTTTACGCTCCAGCAGGGCCAGAGCTGGACGGGGCTGGTCAAGAACCGCCGCCATAACGGCGATCACTACTGGGTGCGTGCCAACGTCACGCCGGTGTATCAAAACGAAACGCTGACCGGTTATATTTCCGTAAGAAATATCCCCCCGCGCGATGAGATAGACGCCGCTGAACATCTCTATCAGCGGGTCAGAAATAACCAGCTTACCCGCCATCGTTTTTATAAAGGCTTACTGGTTCGTCGCGGGTTATTCTCTTTTCTTTCACTCTTTAAAAAAATGAGCACGGCGAAAAGAGTCAATTACGGTATTGCCGTTACCGCTCTGCTTTCGTTACTGGTATCCCTTTTATTACCAAAAGGTGTGATGCAAATCGCCGGGCTGATGGCGCTCTTTATTGCGCTGGGGTTATATCTGAATGTGCAGGTTTGCCGCCCTCTTAAAAAGATTGTCCGCCAGATGCAACAGGTCGTTTCCGGGCGAAAACCCGCTTATTTTCATTTTGATCGTGTCGATGACGTGGGCATGATGATGCGCCTGGTCAATCAGTCGGGGCTGAATTTAAATTCTCTGGTCGATGACGTCGGAACGCAAATTGCCGGGATCAGCACCATCAGCCAGCAGGTGGCGAAAGAAGGTGCAGCGTTACAGGCGCGCTCTGAAGAGACGGCTGATGATTTGCAGCAAACCGCTGCCGCCGTGGAGGAGATTGCCAGCGCCGTAGAGCAAACCGCGCAAACTGCCGGGGAAGCAATCCATATGGCCGACCGCACCAGCAGCAGCGCCCACAGCGGCGAAACCGCCATGAAGCAGACCATCGGCATGATGCAGTCGGTCTCAAAAGATAACAGTCAGATTGTCGATATTATCGGTGTGATCGACCAAATCGCCTTCCAGACCAATATTCTGGCGCTCAACGCCGCCGTAGAAGCGGCGCGCGCGGGCGAAGCGGGCCGTGGTTTTGCGGTCGTGGCCGCCGAAGTGCGCAACCTGGCGCAGCACTCGGCCTCGGCGGCGAAAGAGATCAAAACGCTGATCGAGAAGAACGTCGCCAGCGTCAACGCCGGTGTGGCAATGGTCGAACAGACCGAAACCCACCTTACGGCGATGATTGGCAATGTGTTACAGGTGACGTCGCTGATCAAAGAGATCGGCCATGCGACGCAGGAACAGACGCTGGCCCTGACGCTGATCAACGAGTCCATTTCCCGTATCGGCGTGATGACCCACAACAATACGGGGATGGTCGATAACGTCACCCGCGCCGCTAATCACCTGACGGAGCGCACCACACGACTGCAACAGGCGATTGCGGTATTTGGCGGTTAACGCCCCTGATACTCCTCGTCGCTCACTTTTTCCAGCCACTCCACCGGGCTGCCGTTCACGGATTCGGCGATGGCGATATGCGTCATCGCGGTCTGTGAACTGGCCCCGTGCCAGTGTTTTACACCAGGCGGTATCCAGGCGATATCGCCCTGGTTCAGCGCCTCGGCGTCTTTGCCCCACTCCTGTAACCAGCCGCGCCCCTGCGTCACAATCAGAGTCTGTCCCAGCGGATGGGTGTGCCAGGCGGTGCGCGCACCCGGCTCGAAAGTCACCGTCGCGCCGCCGACGGACGCGGGTTCCGTTGCCTGAAACGGCGCATCGATGCGCACGGTTCCGCTAAACCACGCTTCCGGGCCACGGGCTGAGGGTAACGAACCACTTCGGATAATTTTCATGTTGTCTCCTGTTTTGCTGATGCGTTAACAGTAGCGCAAACCTGGGAGCAGCATTAGACTGCATAATCAGAAAGGAACCATGAGCCAAATTCATATATCGGGAGCCTCGCCGTGCTGAAAGACAATTTCAACGATCTGCTGTCGTTTATGGTAGTCGCTCGCGAGCGGAGTTTTACCCGCGCCGCTGCCCAGCTTGGCGTGTCGCAGTCGGCACTGAGCCACGCAATGCGCAATCTTGAAGCGCGCCTGGATATGCGCCTGCTCACGCGCACCACCCGCAGCGTGGCCCCGACCGAAGCCGGCGAGCAGCTTTTTATGCGCTTAAGCCCACACCTGCTGGAGATCGAACAGGAACTGACGGCCCTGCGCGAGATGCGTGACAAACCCGCCGGGAACATTCGCATTACCGCCGGGGAGCACGCCATGTCGGCGGTGCTGTGGCCGGTGCTGAAACCCTTTATGCTGCAATACCCGGATATTCACGTTGAGGTCACCGTCGATAACGGTCTGACGGATATCGTTGATGGTCGTTTTGATGCGGGCGTGCGCCTGGGTGAACAGATCGCCAAAGACATGATTGCGGTGCGCATCGCACCAGATATGCGGATGACGGTGGTGGGCTCGGCAGACTATTTTGCACGCCACGGCATGCCAGAAACGCCGGAGCAGCTGGCAAACCATTCGTGCATCAATATGCGCCTGCCTACCCTCGGCGGGCTGTATGCCTGGGAATTTGAAAAAGATGGGCGAGAGATACGCGTGCGGGTGGAGGGTCAGTTGACGTTAAATAACCTGCCGCAGCGGATTGATGCCGCCGAGGCAGGTCTGGGGCTGGCGTATGTGCCGGAAGATACGGTGCAGGATGCCATTGCGAAGGGCCGACTGATCCCGGCCCTGCAGGCATGGTGCCCGTATTTCGACGGGTACCACCTTTACTACCCGAGCCGCCGCCAGCACACCACCGCGTTTTCGCTGCTGGTCGACGCCCTGCGTAAGACCTAAATTACTTGCCGACGCGCGCCTGAAGGTGCTGCGGGTAGCGATCGCCGACCACATCGATGCTCGCCAGCGCCTGATTAATACGGGCGAGCGCTTCAGGTGACAGTGTCACGTTCACGCTTCCGAGGTTCTCCTCCAGACGATGCAGTTTGGTGGTACCCGGAATCGGCACAATCCACGGCGCTTTCGCCAGTAACCACGCTAGCGCGATTTGCGCCGCTGTCACGCCCTGCTCGGCGGCCAGGCGCTGCACCAGATCCACTAGCTGCTGGTTGGCCTGCCGTGAGGCTTCGCTAAAGCGCGGCACCACGTTGCGGAAATCGCTGCTGTCGAAGGTGGTTTGCGCGTTGATCGCCCCTGTCAGAAAGCCTTTACCCAGCGGGCTGAACGGAACAAAACCGATGTTTAACTCCTCCAGCAGCGGCAGAATCGCCTGCTCGGGCTCGCGCCACCACAGGGAATATTCGCTTTGCAGCGCGGTGACCGGGCAGACCGCATGCGCGCGGCGAATGGTGTCGACGCCCGCTTCTGACAGGCCAAAGTGTTTTACTTTGCCTTCGGCAATCAGATCGGCAATCGTTCCCGCGACCTCTTCCACCGGCACGTCCGGGTCGACGCGGTGCTGATAATAGAGGTCAATCACCTCAGTTTTCAGGCGTTTTAACGATCCTTCAATCGCCGCGCGAATATGTTCAGGGCGGCTGTTAAGTACCTGGCCCGGCTGATCGCAGTCAAAACCAAATTTGGTCGCAATCACCACTTTGTCGCGCACCGGTGCCAGCGCTTCGCCGACCACCTCTTCGTTGATATACGGGCCATAAACTTCGGCGGTATCGAAAAAGGTGACGCCGCGATCTACCGCTGCGCGGATGAGGGCAATGGCCTGCGCCTTGTCCGTCGCCGGGCCGTAACCGAAGCTTAAGCCCATACACCCCAGCCCCAGTGCGGAAACCGTTAAACCGTTTTGTCCGAGTTGTCGCTGCTGCATCTCTTTTCCTCATGGGTTTTCGTGATTAACGCTTTTACTGTAGAGGGATTGGTTCATGAGCACTACAGCGCAGAAAAGCTTGTGCTTATGAATTCAGTTCATCAATGCCATTGCGCAACTATTAAGCACAGCTGATGATTAAAGCAGCAGTTAACGGGTCATTTTCTCTGCAAACTGGTCACTATTCAGCATGTTGTGATCCCCGTCTGCTCTGACCACACCATTTCATTCGATCCGTATCACTTTCAGACCGGTTATATTTTGCGTCGCTTATGGATTGCGGGTAGGATGCTTCGCCATGTTTTGCCTTATCCATACGCAGAATGACTGGAAAGGTGACATCTGGCTGCGCAGAAGCAATCGTTTGGTCTGCTGACAGCCATGTACGGGCATCCCTAAGATGATTCAGACAGGTAAACAGGTATCTCAATGAAAACAAGCAATAAAAACGCAGCCGATCATCACGCTGCGAAACGTCGCTGGTTGAACTCTCACGAAGAGGGCTATCACAAGGCGATGGGCAACCGTCAGGTACAGATGATCGCCATCGGCGGCGCTATCGGTACGGGGCTGTTTCTCGGTGCAGGCGCGCGTCTGCAAATGGCTGGCCCGGCTCTCGCACTGGTCTATCTGGTGTGCGGTATTTTCTCCTTCTTTATTCTGCGTGCGCTCGGCGAGCTGGTATTGCACCGCCCTTCCAGCGGCAGCTTTGTCTCCTATGCCCGTGAGTTTCTCGGCGAAAAGGCAGCCTATGTGGCGGGCTGGATGTACTTCGTCAACTGGGCGATGACCGGGATCGTGGATATCACCGCGGTCGCGCTGTATATGCACTACTGGGGCGCGTTTGGTGATGTACCACAGTGGGTGTTTGCCCTTGGCGCGCTGGCGATTGTCGGCACCATGAACATGATTGGCGTGAAGTGGTTCGCCGAGATGGAGTTCTGGTTCGCGCTGGTAAAAGTCCTGGCGATTGTGATCTTCCTGGTGGTCGGTACGGTGTTCCTCGGCAGCGGTAAACCGCTCGACGGCGGCGCAACCGGCTTCCATCTGATAACGGATAACGGCGGCTTCTTCCCGCACGGCCTGCTGCCTGCGCTGGTGCTGGTTCAGGGCGTCGTGTTTGCCTTCGCCTCTATCGAACTGGTCGGGACCGCGGCGGGGGAATGTAAAGATCCGCAGACCATGGTGCCAAAAGCGATCAACAGCGTAATCTGGCGTATCGGTCTGTTCTATGTAGGCTCAGTGGTACTGCTGGTGCTGTTACTGCCGTGGAATGCTTATCAGGCGGGTCAAAGCCCGTTCGTGACCTTCTTCTCGAAGCTCGGCGTGCCTTACGTGGGCAGCATCATGAATATCGTGGTACTGACCGCCGCGCTTTCGAGCCTGAACTCCGGTTTGTACTCCACGGGCCGTATCCTGCGCTCCATGTCGATGGGCGGTTCTGCGCCTAAGTTCATGTCGAAAATGAGCAAACAGCAGGTGCCGTACGCGGGGATTCTGGCAACGCTGGTGGTGTATGTCTTTGGCGTGTTCCTGAACTATCTGGTGCCGTCTCAGGTGTTTGAGATCGTCCTGAACGTAGCCGCAATCGGCATTATCGCCTCCTGGGCGTTTATCGTGGTGTGCCAGATGCGCCTGCGCAAAGCAATCAAGGAAGGTAAAGCGGCGGATGTGAGCTTCAAGATGCCGGGCGCACCGGTGACCTCGTGGTTGACCCTGCTGTTCCTGTTGAGCGTGCTGGTGCTGATGGCGTTTGACTATCCAAACGGCACCTACACCATCGCCACCATTCCGCTGCTGGCGGTGCTGCTGGTTGCTGGCTGGTTTGGCGTGCGTAAGCGTGTAAATGAAATCCACAGCACCGCGCCGGTACTGGCGGATGATGTGCAGCACGACGCGCCGTTGATTGAAGAGACGTCGCGTTAAGATTTTACAGGCCGGGCCAGGCGACACCGCTCCCCGGCAACAATAAAAAAGGAAGGCCTGGGCCTTCCTTTTTTTTACCCACAGCGCCAGATTTGCGCGGCGCTACCACACACGCTTTACAGCGCGATACGGATCACGTCGTCAGGCTGGGTGGCTTCCTGCTGACGGGTAGATTTCTGTTTCACCGTCACATACAGCGTTTTGCCGTCAGCGGACAGCGCCAGGCTGTTCGGGAAGGTTGGCGTATCGATGGTTTTCGTTACTTTGTAGGTTTTCGCGTCGATCACGCTGACTTTGCCCGCTTCGCGATGCGTCACGTAAGCTTCGTTGCGCGTCGGGTTAAACAGCACCGCCAGCGATTCCGGCGCAGCGATTTTCTCGATCACGCTTGCGTCCTTCAGGTTCACCACCAGCACTTCCGGTTGTTTGGAGTCGGTCAGGAACGCGCGTTGCCCTTTGGTATCCAGGCTCAGGTTCAGGTAGAAATGCTCTTTCCCGTCGTCCTGCACTTTTTTTCGGCTCAGCACTTTGTTGGTGGCCGTATCAATGGTGATCAGCTCGCCGTCTGCGTTGGTGCTGTAAAGACGTTTTGCCGGCGCATCCAGCGCCAGACCCGTGCTGAATGCGCCGGTGTTAGCAATGGTCTCTTTCAGTTTCAGCGTTTCGCCATCCACTACCCAAATCACACTCTCTTTGCCGATACCGGTGATATAGACGGTATTGGTGGTGTCATCGGCCACCAGCTCGCGCGGCTGCAGCGGCTTCACGGTTTCGCTGCGCTTGCGATCGTCAAGCACCAGGCGCCCTTTCACTTCACCGGTTTTGGCGTCGATAGCCGTTACCGCGCTGTTGGTGGTGTTACCAAACCACAGGGTCTGAGTGGCATTGTTGATGGTGGCGCCGAACGGTTTTAAATCGTTATGAATGGCCTGCGTCACTTCAAGTGTGACAGGATCAAGACGGTAAACCACGCCACCTTTATCCGTTTTGCGGCTTTGCGTGGTCGCAACCCACAGGGCATTTTCCTGCTGGCTGACCGCCATTTCGTAAGCGCCTTTACCCACCGCTTTTCGCAGCATCTCTTCTGCAGCATGAACATTAAACGAACCTGCTACCAGCAGTGAACCCAACAGCAGAGAACCACGCAGACGCGGTGAGCACAGATGACGTAATGACATGACGACTCCCTTTGATAAAAAAATGTGTAATGCCGACATTGCTTCCCTGAGACGAAGTCATCGCTTCATCCTGTTTTATTGTTGAGAATAGTAATCATTATTCACCTGAATGTGGAGCCTTAGTTTCCCGTTTCGCGCCCCGCTTCGTTTTTATCTACACTTCTGTTAACGCAACGTGCTGTTAAAGTTTTCAAAACCTTTACAAAAGATTTACCATACGCACATGTGTTCCATTTGGTTCGTTTTCTTCATCAACCGGCTCTTTATTCATGAAAATCATTTCTGCCCGTCAGGCCACGCTCACCCTGTTGTGGATGCCGACGATCTTTGCCCCCGCAGCGGCACTGGCTGCACAAGAACAAACGATGATTGTCAGCGCCACGCCGCAGACCGTTTCTGAACTCGATACCCCTGCCGCGGTTAGCGTCGTGAACGGGGATGACATGCGTCAGGCTGCGCCGCGCATCAACCTTTCTGAATCGCTCGGCAGCGTGCCCGGTTTACAAATTCAGAACCGGCAGAACTACGCTCAGGACCTACAGCTCTCCATGCGCGGCTTCGGTGCCCGCTCTACCTTCGGCGTGCGCGGTATTCGCATGTACGTCGACGGCATTCCGGCGACCATGCCGGACGGCCAGGGGCAGACTTCAAATATCGATCTCTCCAGCATCGACAGCGTAGAAGTGCTGCGCGGTCCGTTCTCTGCCCTGTATGGCAATGCCTCCGGCGGCGTGATCAATATCGCCAGCCAGACCGGCCAGCAGCCACCGACCATTGAAGCGAGCAGCTATTACGGCAGCTACGGCACCTGGCGCTACGGCCTAAAAGCCACCGGCGCAATGGGTGACGGCACCCATGCGGGCGATGTGGATTACACGGTGTCGACGACCCGTTTCACGACGAAGGGCTATCGCGACCACAGCGGTGCGCGTAAAAATCTGGCGAACGCCAAACTGGGTGTGCGCATCGATGATGCCAGCAAACTGACGCTGATTTTCAACAGCGTCGACATGAAAGCTAACGATCCGGGCGGACTGGATTATCAGGAGTGGCGCGACAACCCGCGTCAGTCTCCGCGCGCCGATCAGTACAACACCCGCAAAACTATCAAGCAGACCCAGGCTGGCCTGCGCTACGAGCGCCAGTTGACGGAGCAGGACGATCTCAGCGTGATGATGTATGCCGGTGAGCGTGAAATGACGCAGTATCAGTCGATTCCATATCAGCCGCAGCTCAAAGAGACCCACTCTGGCGGCGTGATCGATATGCAGCGCCACTATCAGGGCGTGGACACCCGCTGGACGCATCGCGGCGAACTGCTGGTGCCCGTGACCTTCACCACCGGGCTGAACTACGAAAACATGAGCGAAGATCGTCGCGGTTACGAGAACTTCGTCATGAACAACGGCGTGCCGGAGTACGGTGTGAAAGGCGATAAACGCCGCAACGAACGTAACCTGATGTGGAACGTCGACCCGTATCTGCAGACCAGCTGGCAGTTGACGCAAAAACTCTCCCTGGATGCAGGCGTGCGTTACAGCTCCGTGTGGTTCGACTCCAACGATCACTACGTGCAAGGCGCCAACGGGGATGACAGCGGCGACGCGAGCTACCACAAATGGCTGCCTGCCAGTTCTTTAAAATACGCCATCACCGATGGATGGAACGTCTACGCTGCGGCCGGCCGTGGGTTTGAAACGCCGACCATCAACGAGCTCTCCTACCGTTCCGGGAATCAAAGCGGGCTGAACTTCGGCCTGAAACCCTCCACCAACAATACTTACGAAGTGGGCAGCAAGACCCGCGTCGGCAATGGTCTGTTGACGGCGGCGCTTTTCCGCACCGATACGGATGATGAGATTGTGGTAGACGCCAGCGCCGGCGGCCGCACCAGCTATAAAAACGCCGGGAAAACGCGTCGTCAGGGCGTGGAGCTTTCCCTCGATCAGCAGTTTGCCGAGAACTGGAAGCTGAAAATGGCGTGGACGTATCTGGATGCAACTTACCGCACCAACGTCTGCTCCGACGCCGACTGTAACGGCAACCGTATGCCGGGCATCGCCCGCAATATGGGTTATGCGTCGTTCGGCTGGCAGCCGGAAGAAGGCTGGTACGCAGGCTCCGATGTGCGCTATATGAGCGATATCATGGCGGACGATGAAAACACCGCCAAAGCCCCTTCCTACACCGTGGTCGGCCTGAATACGGGCTACAAATTTAACTACGGCAACTGGGAAATGGACGTCTTCGGGCGCGTCGATAACCTGTTCGACAAAGAGTATGTCGGATCGGTCATCGTTAACGAATCCAACGGCCGCTACTACGAACCGGCTCCGGGGCGTAATTACGGCGTGGGGATGTCCGTGTCATATCGTTTCGAATAACGGTTAATAGAAACTACACAACAAAAACCCCGCCTGACGAAGGCGGGGTTTCAGAGGCCACTTATTCCTCAACGTAACGGTACGCGGTCACAATCCCTTGATCAGAGAAATCAACCGACAGATATTGTTTCCTGTCGAGGATCACCGGAATGATAAGGTAGATGCGGCGATCGACGATTTTTGAGGTATATACCCAGTGGTTCACTTTGTTGTAATCCGGTGTATTGGCGGGAACGCCGAAGGCAATCAGAACATCTTTGCGGGTGGTCACCTCAGGAGTGATTTTCTGTTTGATCTCTTTTTCAGAATACTGCGCTAAGCTGGTTGCGCCCGTTTTATCGTAATTTGACGCACATGACGCGCTCATTAAGACAAGTAAAACAATTCCTAACGCCTTCGCCGCTCTCATTGCTTAACATCCTTTTCCACATAGATGCCATTGGTGGTATCTAATGCGACTTCCTTCATATACAGCACGCAGTAGCCCGTCTTGTCTGCGTAGCTGATGTGCCCTTCATAGATTTTTTGCTTTTCAGGTACGAATGAAAGGGTGACGTGGCAGCCCTGATACAATGAATGCTCAATGATGGTTTTTTGATTAGGTATTAGCAGCGTTTCAAAATAATCATCTTTGTAACTCTTTCCGGTTATTTTGGGTAAGCCAATATCCTTTGTTGAACCCAGGAAAGGATTCAGGTAACGATTATGCTTTAAAACCCATCCACCCGTTTCTTTACCGGAAGGGTCGTATTGATAAATCCCGTAGCTCATAGGAGGCCCGATAAGACGGATTTTTGCGACATCAGCACTGTTTGCTGGAGGGGTGTACAGTTTTGGCTCTGGGAATAACGTGCTGCAGCCTGATACGCTCAGGGCAACAGGAATCAAAATCCAGCTCAAATATTTCATCATCTATCCTTGTCTAAAAAGGTAGAGTGAATATCGGCATGCCTCTTCAAAACTTGATGGTGAGTTTTTACATCAATAAACATGAAATAATATTCCCGGAAGAGCAATTCCTCCGGGTAATAGTTAAGTAGGGCAATAGTTTTAGTGAAGAAGTAAAAAGGAATTAAACTATTCCTTAACTAAAATACTGCTGCAATAAAAGCGCCGTCGACCCGTCAATGAGTTTATCAATCGCTTTATCACAGGCCACTGCATCGCCGCGCTCAAGCGCATCCAGCAGTTCATCGTAGCGATACGAATATTTTGAAATGTCGTGTACATCTTCGTAGAGATAATTGAAGCAGGGGCCAATACGCACCCAAAGTTGCTCAATCATCGCCGTTAATGTGGGCATCTGGGCGCACTCATACAGCCTGAAGCGAAACGCACGATTAGCATGCAGGGCGCGCTGCGCCTCGCCGTTACGCATTGCAGCGTGGAATTTCTCTGCCAGATCGCGTAATTCCTGCAGCTTGCTGTCTGTCATTTTTTCACAGGCTGCTGCAACCGCCATCGACTCTAATTGCTTACGAATGGCGTTTATTTCTGTATAGCGATCGAGGGTGATCTCCGGCACCAGAAAAGCCTGTGCCGGTGTGGCATGCAGGGCTCCGGCGGAGACAAGCCGTAAAAGTGCTTCGCGAACAGGAGTAATACTGGTGCCTAATTTATCCGCAATCTCTTTGGTAATAAGCCTGGCGCCAGGTTTGAGCGCTCCGGCAATCAACGCCCCTTTCAGGCTCACCTCAACTTGCATCGTAAGGCTCAGGCGTTGTGCTTTTTCTAAATGTTCCAATTCAAGCATGTGCATTTCCTTCAGCTTAAAAAATAAGCGCTATTCATCCACCCGTTTTGACCTGAACGAGTGCCTGTCGATATATCCTGTATCTTCACACTGGTATTGGAATGACGCTAAAAAATTCAAGAACCAAAATTTATGCATTTTTTTGCCCTCGGCTCACCGAATCCGGTATGGCCGATAGCTATGCTGGTATTATTAAAGACATTATAGTCAAACTTTAAGAATATATTATGGCGGGGATTCCCGCCATAATGAGTACCATTAGTTATCCTTCGCGACGCGTATCACCACTTTGCCAAAGTTTTTGCCTTCCAGCAGGCCAATCAGCGCCTGCGGTGCATTCTCCAGCCCGTCGATCACCTGCTCGCGATACTGAATTTTGCCCTCTTTGATCCAACGCCCCATCTCATCCTGAAACTCCTGAATGCGATGACCGTAATCCTGGCCAATAATAAAGCCCTGCATGCGAATGCGTTTCTTGAGCAGCGTCGCCATCAGCAGAGGCAGACGGTCTGGCCCGTCCGGCAGCCCGGTGGCGTTGTACCCGCTCACCAGCCCACACACCGGCACGCGCGCCGAGGTGTTCAGCAGCGGCAGTACCGCGTCGAACACTTTACCGCCGACATTTTCGTAGTACACATCGATGCCTTCCGGACAGGCCTGAGCCAGCTGTTCGGCAAAATCGTCCGCGCGATGATCCAGACACTTGTCAAACCCGAGGACCTCAACCGCGTGACGGCATTTCTCCGCGCCACCCGCAATGCCGACCACATAACAGCCTTTGATTTTGCCGATCTGCCCGACGGTCGCCCCAACCGGGCCGGTTGCCGCTGCAACCACTAACGTCTCACCCTCTTTCGGCTGGCCGATATCCAGCAGCCCCATGTAGGCCGTGAAACCGGGCATTCCTAGCACGCCAAGTGCCCAGGATGGCTGTTTCACCTCATCGCCGAGTTTGACCAGTCCTGTGCCGTCAGAGAGTTCATACTCCTGCCAGCCGCTGTAGCCCAGCACCCACTCGCCCGCTTTGAATTTCGGGTGGTTCGACAGCTCAACGCGGCTGACCGTGCCGCCCACCATCACCGCGCCAATTTCAACCGGCGGCGAATAGGACGGCGCATCGCTCATGCGGCCACGCATGTACGGGTCGAGTGACAGCCAGACGGTACGCAGCAAAACTTGCCCGTCCGCAGGCGTTGGGATCGGTTGCTCTTCTAAACGAAAATTGTCCGCGACCGGCGCACCCTGTGGGCGAGACGCCAGCACCAGGCGGCGGTTTGTGTTTGCAGATTGACTCATGGATCGCTCCTTATTACGCAAATGTCCTTAGAGACTAGCGCCTGTTGCCGACAACTGCCTTATCATTACGAGCCAGACTGATTCAGGCGCACCACCAGATACACGCAGGGATTTTGCGTCTCATTGATAAAGCGGCAGTCGTTAGGTGGCCCCAGCTCCAGACAATCTCCGGCCTGCATTTCATGGCGGGTATCGCCCTCCTGAAACACCAGTTCACCGGACTGTAACCAGATAAGCTGACGCGCCAGCGCGTAGGATGACGCAGGCATCGGCACATCGCTGCCGCCGGGGAGTTCGACCTGAACCAGATCGATTGGCAAATCGGTACGCGGTGAAACGTGGCGGCGCAGATAATGCGTTTGCGGATCGCGCCACACCGGCTGGTTGGCAAAGCGCAGCAGCTTGCCTTCCTGCATCTCAGCGCGGGCGATGAGCGTCGACATGCTGATACCGAACGCCCCCGACAGCCGCGCCAGAAGCGTTGCGGTCGGGCTGCTTTCGCTGCGTTCGATTTTGTGGATCATGGCGCGTGACACGCCTGCCCGCTCAGCAAGCTCGCTAAGCGACCAACCGCGCGATTCGCGTTCCACCCGAATTCGCGCGCTAATCCGTTGATTCATATCGTCTGGCATAGTGTTCATGACGTCATACTATAGTGTATGGACCCGATTTCAATGCCGTTGTCATAACAAAAAAATATGTCTTATGCCGTAGCGGTCTGGCGCGGCATTTGTGTAATATTGTGAGTAATACGTACCACTATAGTGAACAACCGATCCCGAGGTTCCGATGATTATCCGTCACGCCAGCAAAGAAGATTGCGCCGCCATCGGCGAGATTTACAACCACGCGGTGCTGCATACTGCAGCAATCTGGAACGACACCACTGTTGATACGGAAAACCGTATTGCCTGGTTTGAAGCGCGCACGCTGATGGGCTATCCGGTGCTGATCAGCGAAGAAAACGGCGTGGTCACAGGCTATGCTTCCTTCGGCGACTGGCGCGCCTTTGACGGTTTCCGCCACACGGTGGAGCATTCGGTCTACGTTCATCCCGATCATCAGGGTAAAGGCATTGGCCGCGAACTGATGAAAACGCTGATCGTTGAAGCGCGCGCCATCGGCAAACACGTGATGGTGGCGGGCATCGAAGCGCAGAATCAGGCCTCTATTCATTTGCATGAGACCCTCGGTTTTATCATCACCGGGCAGATGCCGCAGGTGGGCACAAAATTTGGCCGCTGGCTGGATCTGACCTTTATGCAGCTCCAGCTCGACGATCGCCACGAACCGGACGCGATCGGATGAA
Organism: Lelliottia sp. WB101; assembly: GCF_003051885.1. Taxonomy (NCBI): domain Bacteria; kingdom Pseudomonadati; phylum Pseudomonadota; class Gammaproteobacteria; order Enterobacterales; family Enterobacteriaceae; genus Lelliottia; species Lelliottia sp. WB101. The sequence goes on along the minus strand of NZ_CP028520.1, from coordinate 3,151,047 downwards.
TCAATCCCTGACGCTGGTCTTTCTGGTGGCTGCTGGAATCGGTCTGGTGGTGCAAAACACGCTGATGGTGCGCATCACCCAGTCGTCATCGACGATTTTGATCGCCATGCTGCTGAACTCATTGGTCGGTATTGTCTTGTTTGTCAGCATATTACTGATTAAAAACGGCGTGGCGGGCTTCAGCGAGCTGGCGTCCACGATACGCTGGTGGACGCTGATTCCAGGGTTGCTGGGATCATTTTTTGTCTTTGCCAGCATCAGCGGCTATCAGTATGTCGGTGCAGCCACGACGATTGCGGTGCTGGTCGCCAGTCAGCTGATTGGCGGGCTGGTGATGGACGTGCTGAAAAGCCAGGGGATCCCGCTGCGGGCGCTGATTGGCCCGGTCTGCGGTGCGGTGCTGCTGGTAATTGGCGCCTGGCTGGTTGCACGGCGCCAGTTCTGACGTTTACAGAATCGAGCCGCCTTTAGTCAGCTGATCGTGGCGGGCATCGGCCTCTTCTTTATGCTGCTTGCCGTGGTGCGCAATGGTGTTACGCAGACGTTGCTGCTGAGCGTAGCGATCTTCGCGGCTCAGTTCGCTGTCTTCGCTCAGTTCGATGAGCAGTTCATTCATGTGAGTAATGACACTCTCTTCCACCGCGGCATCCACGCGCGCGATCACGTCGTCTAAATGTGACATTGTCACTCCTTGTCATCGAGTCATATCGCCGGGCGGCGGCATTGCCTTACCCGGCTAACACATACACTGTCCAATTGACCCGGTAAGCGCAACGCCACCGGGTACCTGGCTAGTTCAGCTTCGCTTTGGAGAAATCACTGCCCATCAGGCTAACGCTATACCCGGTCACATTACTGCGCGTGGCGTAGAACGTTTTGCCGTTTGCCAGCGCAATCCACGGCGCCTGCTGGTAGAAAATCTCCTGCGCCTGGCTGTACAGCGCCGCACGCTTCGCCGGATCGCTGGTCAGCTTCGCTTTTTGTACCAGGTCATTATACCCTTTGTCACACCAGCGTGCGGCATTCGAGCCGGTCTTGATGCTGTTGCAGCCGAGCAGCACATCGGCGAAGTTGTCCGGGTCGCCGTTATCAGACATCCAGCCAAACAGGGCGCTGTCGTGCTCACCTTTACGCATTCCGGACAGGTACTCGCCCCACTCGTAAGAGACAATTTTCGCCTTCACGCCTACCTTCGCCCAGTCGCTCTGGATCATCTCCGCGATGCGTTTGGAGTTCGGGTTGTACGGGCGCTGAACCGGCATCGACCACAGGGTCACTTCTGCGCCCTTCTCCAGCCCCGCCTGCTTCAGCAGCGCTTTCGCTTTTTCCGGATCGTAACTGTAGTCTTTCAAATCTTTGTTAAAACCGAGCATGTTCGGCGGAATCGGTGATTTAGCGACCGTACCGGAACCCATAAACACGGCGTTAACAATGGCCGTTTTATCCGTCGCGTAGTTCAGCGCCTGACGCACCAGCACGTTATCAAACGGTTTTTTCTCGGTGTTAAACGCCAGATAGCCGACGTTCAGCGCATCAACGGAATGCAGCGTCAGATCTTTATTCTTCTTAATCACGTCAAACTGAACCGGGGATGGCGCAGGGATAATCTGGCATTCGTTGGTTTGCAGCTTCGCGAGGCGCGTTTCGACGTTCGGCGTAATCGAGAAAATCAGATGTTTTGTCGGCACCTCGCCGTCCCAGTAAGTCGGGTTAGCAACGTAGCGGATCAGAGAATCAACTTTATATTGCTGCAGCACGTACGGGCCGGTACCAATTGGCCAGGTGTCGACGTTTTCCGGCGTCCCTTTTTTGAGCATAGCGTCTGCGTATTCGGCTGACAGGATCGAGGCGAAATCCATTCCCCAGTCGGCGAGGAAGGCCGCGTTCGGCTCACTCAACACAAACTGCACATGGTAATCATCGACTTTTTTGACTTCCTGGATCAGCTTATCCAGTCCGACGTCATTGAAATATTCGTAATTACCCTGGGAGACGTTGTGATACGGATGCTTAGGGTCTTTCTGACGCAGCACCGAGAAAATAACGTCATCGGCGTTAAAATCACGGGTCGGTTTGAAGTATTTGTTGCTGTTAAATTTCACGCCTTTACGCAGCGTAAACGTATAGGTTTTGCCGTCCGGAGAGATAGTCCAGGATTCTGCCAGCGACGGAACGGGGGTGTTTTTGACCGGATCAAAATTAATCAGACGGTTATAAAGCACCTGAGAGCTGGCAACGAATGACGGGCCGGAGCTGGCGATTTGCGGGTTAAACGACTCCGGTGACGCCTCAGAGCAGTAAATGATCGTATCTGTGTTTGCCGCCCAGGCAGCGCTTGCCGGTAAGAATGTACTCAGCGCAAGCGCGAGCAGCTTTTTCCCTGTGGTCATGGTTATAAGCCTTTTGATTTTTATATATAGAACGTCAATAACAGCACAGCCCTGAGCGGGTGGCAAATAACGAAACACTATCAGGATATTCTAAAGCCATTAATTTCGCTGGTTTAACAGCCAGCCATCGCCCGGTGATTTGCCTTAAGTGTGCTGTTTCGTCAACCACTAATGCACCTTTCTATCCGCTAAGAAATCGCCGCTTTTAGCGTCTCCTCGTCCGTTTGCTTGCAAAACGATTTCGTTAAAGTAATGGGGTGAAGAAGTCTACAGGACCAAATCGTGGCAAAAACACTTTTACGCAGCGGCAATCTCGATGATTTTCAGGCCGTTGGCGGCGGCGGACAGGCCGTATTTGAATCAGCACTACAAATCCGTGAAGCGCTGCGTCTGCGCAAACAGCAGACGATCGTCGATTGTCTGGCGATTCCGCAGGTCAATGACGGCGGCGACCGTGTCGACTGGTATTCACCGGTGGACGGTGACGTTCTGGGCTGGAATGCCGCCGATGAAGACGCACGTTTTCGCGCCCTGCGCTATCTGGAGAACACCCTCTCAAGCGTTGAATCGCTGAGCAAAAAGAGCCTCCAGTCGCCTAAAACCGCACAACAGCTGTTTGGTTCCCTGCTTTCGAAAGCATTCCAGTTCCCAGGCGAAAATTTCCTGTTCCTCGTCGACGGCAAGCCGGTTATCGCGTTCTGGGGTTTTGTGAACCTCAACGAAAACGCGCGCGAGGATGTTCTGGATTGCCTGCGTGAATCCCTCAAGCCTGAGCCGATGCCTGCGCCAGTTGAAGAGCCTGAGCCTGAAGAACCCGCTCCGGCGATTGTGTTTGAGCAAGCCGACGCGCCGCTCATCGCACCACCGCCTGTGGTTCGTGTGACGGAAGACGACCTCTACTCCGCTGAGCCTGCGCCCGTGGTGATGCCTGAAGTGTCCACGCCCGCAGAACCTGCGCCTGTGGTTGTAGGCAAAAAACGCCGCGTTCCGCTCTGGTCTCTGCCTGTGGCGGCCGTGATTGTCGCGGCCATCGCAACTCCGCTGCTGTGGCCGAAACAGGCGCCTTCGGCCGAGCCTGTCGCAACGCCTGCTCCGACACCGATTGCTATTGCCCCGAAACCGGTAAAACCGGCGGTCGAGATGGCGATGAACCTGCCGCTGCACCAGGCCGAAATTCTGCCGGTTAAAGCCGCAGAACCTGCACCAGCCCCGGTCGCAGAACCGGTGATAATTTCCGCGATCCCTAAAGATGCCATGGTGATGGATGCCGTTCAGGTAAAAACCGGCTCAACGAAATTCCTCAACGGTACCTGGCGCGCCATGCTGGAGGTGAAAGATCCGATCACCGGGAAAGCACCGTCACTGCGTTATCAAATTCAGAACAACAAGGGGACCGCTCGCGTGGTTCAGGGCGATAACGTTATTTGTCGAAGCGACATTTTCTCGGGCCTTCACAGCAACGGCGAACTGATGATTAAGAGCCGTGGCAATGCCCGCTGCACGGATGGTTCGCGCTACCCGATGCCGGAAATCGCCTGTAAAGCCGGGATTAACGACGTGGCGGAGTGTACTGCCCGTTATGATGCCAAAACCGTCGTTCCGCTGACGTTCAAGAAAGCAGGTGCCTGATCCTATGCTGGTAAATCTTTGCGACTACAAACAAAGCGTCACGCTGATTGCGAACAGCGGCGTACAGTTTCTTGATTTTGGCCTGACGCCACAGGACACGGCAAGTCTGGGCCGTTTCGTACGTAAAACCGCCAATGGCCCTTTACTGCGCCTTAATTACGATCTGGTCAATGGCCGCTACACCCTGCCCGCTGCACGCGGCGGTCAACCTGAAGTGGTGAAACCGGAAAGCACGTTCACCCTGCATCAGTCCCTGGCGGTGCTGGATGGCGTCTGGCTTCCGGTGCCTTTTTTACGCTTTAATCCGCCGCGTACCTTTGTCGACGGCCCGGATAACTGGGCGCGCGCACAGGTGCGTAAGCTTGAGACGCCGGACAGCGCGGGTAACACTCACCGTGTCACGTTCGCGCTCGACAGCCAGATAGCCGATCACGCCACGCCGGGCCTGTCACCGGTCGAAAACGATATTCTGAACGGCACCCGGTTTGCGCTGGCCTGGCGCGACGACGAGGTGCTGAGTTTTCTCGATCAGACCTGGATTGACGGCTGGCTGCGCGAGGCATTCAGCGGCTACGCCACCAGCGTCGAAAACCGCTCCGAGCGCGACCTGCACCAGGCGATGCGCGGTTTTGAATATCAGGCCCACTGGCTCAACCTGATGACTATGCTGGGCGAGCAGATCACCGTTCCGGAAGTGAAATTTGTTACTCACACCCTGAGTACGCCCGCCATTCCGGTCGATTTGATCCTCGATGTCGGCAACACCCACACCTGCGGCGTGATCATTGAAGATCACGGCGATGCCAATGACGGCTTACGCCAGACCGCCGAACTGCAGGTGCGATCCTTAAGCGAACCGCAGTTCCTGAATGAGCCGCTGTTTACCAGCCGCCTTGAGTTTTCTGAAGCCCGCTTTGGCAAGCAGCACTTCTCCGTTGAAAGTGGCCGCGAAGATGCGTTTGTCTGGCCTTCTATCGTGCGCGTGGGCGATGAAGCGCGCAAACTGGCAATGCAGCGTCTGGGCACTGAGGGCAACAGCGGTATCTCCAGCCCGCGTCGCTATCTGTGGGATGAAACCCCGACCGTACAGGACTGGCGCTTTAGCAGCATGAATGCCAAAACCCAGCGCGAACCGCTGGCAACCGCCTTCCCGCTAATGAACCTGATGAACGATGACGGGCAGCCGCTGTTCACCCTGCCGCCGGATGAACGTCTGCCGGTGTTCTCGCCGCAGTACAGCCGCAGCACGCTGATGACGCACATGTTGTGCGAACTCCTCGCTCAGGCTCTCGGCCAGATCAACAGCGTCGCCACGCGTCTGCGTTTGGGCTTCCCGGCCTCACCACGCCAGTTGCGTACCCTGATCCTGACCCTGCCCTCGGCGATGCCGAAACAGGAGCGCGAGATTTTCCGCCGCCGCATGTTTGAAGCCATCGCCATCGTCTGGAAAGCAATGGGCTGGCACCCGCAGGATGACGATTTTGCCAGCCGCAAGCAGCAGGATAAGAGCGTGGTTCCGGTTCCCGCTATCCAGATGGAGTGGGACGAAGCCAGCTGCGGACAGCTCGTGTGGCTGTACAACGAAGCCATTTCACATTTCGGCGGCCAGACAGAGGCGTTCTTCGCCTCTCTCGCCCGCCCGGACCGTGAAGTGGAGCCGGGCGCACAGCCTGGACGCTCGCTGCGCGTGGCCTCCATCGATATTGGCGGCGGAACCACTGATATGGCGATTACCCACTATCAGCTGGATGACGGCTCTGGTAACAATGTCAAAATCACCCCGCAGCTGCTGTTCCGCGAAGGATTTAAAGTGGCGGGCGACGACACGCTGCTGGACGTGATCCAGCGCTACGTCCTGCCCGCCCTGCAAACGCAGCTGCAAAAATCCGGTATCGCCGATGCTTCTCTGCTGATGGCTTCGCTGTTTGGCGACTCCGGGCGCATTGATACTCAGGCAGTGCTGCGCCAGCAGACGGCGCTGCAGCTGTTTATGCCGATTGGGCACGGGATCCTCGCCGCCTGGGAGAGCAGCGATATCGACGATCCGCTGGCGGGTTTACACGCCACCTTCGGCGATCTGCTAAAACAGCAGCCGACCCGCAACGTGATGAACTATCTGCAACAGGCGATCGACCACGCGCTGCCAGCCGGTTCGGCACCGTTCGATCTGTTTGCGGTTCCGCTGCATGTGAACTTCCAGGAAATGCAGGACGCGATGCTGGCGGGCCAGTTTACGCTGGCCGCTCCGCTGCATGCCGTGTGCGAAGCGATTTCCCATTATGCCTGCGATATTTTGCTGATCACCGGGCGTCCTGGCTGTCTGCCTGGGGTGCAAGCGCTGATTCGCCACCTGCAGCCGGTGCCGGTCAACCGCATCGTCTGGCTGGATAAATACCGCGTACATGAGTGGTATCCGTTTAGCCAGCAGGGTCGTATCGGTAATCCAAAATCTACAGCTGCCGTCGGCGCGATGCTGTGCAGCCTCGCCCTGGATCTGCGTTTGCCGCGCTTTAATTTCAAAGCTGCCGACATCGGTGCCTACTCCACCGTGCGTTATCTCGGCGTGCTGGATAATACGGTCAACACGCTGCGCGAAGAGAACGTCTGGTATCAGGACATCGACCTCGATAAGCCGGGCGCGAAGCTGGATGCGCGACTGCACTTCCCGCTACGCGGTAACGTGACGCTCGGCTTCCGTCAGTTGGCTAACGCCCGCTGGCCCGCCACTCCGCTCTATACGCTGAGCATTAACTCAGCAGAGCTGGCAAAAGCCATCGCCGGAGACGGCGTGCTGAACGTGCGCCTGCAGCTGCGCGGCGGAACGAAACACGAAGGCCCGGAGTCGTTTGAGCTGAGCGACGCCTGGCTCCAGGACGGGACACCGGTGCCGCCTGACGCCTTAACGTTTAAACTGAATACCCTGGCCGACCGCCGTCATAGCGGAAGCCACTACTGGATCGACAGCGGGAGCGTATATCTCAAATGACAGCGATGACTGCCACCTCTCAGGCGTTAATCGAGTGGATCAACGACACGCGCCTGCATGCCCCGATGCTGGATAACGATGCTGACGCCCTGCTGGCCCGCCTCACCTGCGCGCAGGCACGCGGACAGGCGCTTGACCGCGCCCTGACCGGACACAGCAGCATTGGCCTTTACGGCCATTCGCAGGCTGCCAAAGCGCACCTGCTGGCGTCACTGTGCGGCAGCGGAAACGGTCGGCTGGATGTTTCTCCCGGCCAGCGCACCTTTGACTATTTTTCCCATATCAACCCCGGCCATGCCCTGACCAACATGGCCGTGCGTTTCACGCCGCGCTCCAGTGATGTCAGCGACGATGCCTTCCCGCTGCGCCTGAGCCTGGTCACGGAAGCCGAGCTGGTCCAGCTGTTTATTGCGAGTACCACGCTGCATACGCTGATTCGCCCGGTAGAAAAATCGGTGATTGAAGCGCGCGTCGAAAAATGGCGTGCCCTGCGCCAGCCGCAAGGCGTTCCGGGGATTACCGCCCAGGAAGTGGCGACCATTGCCCGCTACTGGCGCAGCACCGTTCCCGCGTCTGAACAGCTGATGGACGATAGCCTGTGGCATCAGTTCGCGCAGCTGATCCCCTCCCTCGATTTAAGCACTCGCGCCAGCGTCTGGTCGCTGCTGTGGGGTGAGCAGCAGGAACTGACCCAACAGTGGCTGAAACTGGCCCACGTGCTGCATCAGACCAGCCACGCCCGCCAGCTGGCGGCACCGCTGAGTTTGCTGGTCGATAATTTCGGCCTGCCCAGCGAAGGATTCCTCACTCGCGCAGAGTTCACCGCGCCGGACGCACAGGAAGCCGTGCTGCACCCGCTGAATAATGGCGAGATGTTGAATGCCATTAGCATTCCCGTCGATGTGCTGGCATTCCTGACACGCGAACTGGTCCTGCCCGCTGAAAACGGTGTGCTGGATAACGTCGATATCATTGATATTCCCGCACCATCGGAGACCGATCTCTCGCCGCTTGCAGAAGCCAAATGCACATGGCTGCTGGAACATTATCGCCAGCAGATGCAGCCCGACGTGCTGGTGATTTGCAACGCTACCGCCCGCCACGAGCAAACGGCAAAAACGGCGAAAACCTTGCTGAACTGGGTGAAAGATACCCAGACGACGGAAGAGTCCGCCCTGCCTGGCCTGGTATGGGCCATTACGCCGCACGACGCGCGTTTCCTCACCAAACAGAATCTGGATGAGGCGGTGCAGCACCTGCTCGGCAAACCGGGCCAGCGCTGGGGAACATTGCAGGCTCTCGACACGCACAGCATGCAGCGCGTGGTGGAGTGGCTGTCGCAGGCGACGCTTGCCACACAACGCCAGTCTCGCCTGCAAGCGCTGAAGAACACTCAGCAACGCGAGCTTCGTGCATTGATGCAAAGCTATCTCGCGCCGATGGCCGTTGAGCCTGATGCACTACGCACTCAGGCTGAAGCGATGGTGCGCACGCTACAATCCAGCGCAGCCCGCCATGGCGAATTGCTTGAAGGGCTGCTGCCACCGCTGAAAGCCTTCGAAACGCTGCTTACCGTTCAGCAGCCCCGCGAAGAGCAGGTTAACGGTTTGTTCACCGACGCGATTGATCTCTTTGCCGACAACGCTAGCGAAGGCCATGAGGTCTTCCAGACCAAAGATAAAGCGCGTCTGGCGCATCGTGTCTGGATCAACCATCTGCGCCAGTGGAGCCGTAACGAAGCCGCCGCGAACAGACTGGGGCTGGACGTTGCTGCACTCCCCCAGATTGCCGATACGCTGGTGATCAGTAGCTACCGCCTGAATCTGCCGCAACAGTTACAGCGCATCGTAGAAGCCGATAAAAGCAGTGCCGCACAGCTGCATGCGGCCATCGGTAACTTCATCGGCTGGCTAGGCTACGCTGAAACACCTGCGGCGACTCGCCCCGCAAGCCGCGTGCGTAAAGGCCAGGCCATCTTCGTGACGCCTGTCGTCAGCAGCGCAACGCCAAGACTGACGCAACTGGGTGAGCTGCCGGTTCACGCCGCCACGGTGTACGTGTACGACTGGCTGGTCGCGCTTTATACCCGCGCGATTGAGAACATTGGCTACCAGCACCCGCATGATATCCAGCCCGGCGCACGTCAGGCGTTACAAACGATATTGCGTTAACCCTAAGGACAGCCTGCAAAGGCGCGGGCTGTCACTCTTCTGAGACACAATCTGAAAGCGCGCGCGCCAGCGCGGAAGGATTTTCCCACGACATGGAATGCCCGGCGGCAGGGATCACCAGAATCTGGACACCCTGCTGACGCATCTCTTCGGCCTCGGCGTCTGGCAACGAGAGCTCGCCAAACAGCAGCGTGACCGGACATTTCAGCGCCAGAAAGCGTGCGCTCCAGTCAGGGGTAACGCCCGCAACCAGAGACGCGGCACCGCGCCAGACGGCATAAGGTGCATTACTGCGCAGACACCCCGCCCACGCAGACGCTTCGGCGGCAAGCATAGTGTGATAGCCAGTTTCAATAAATGAGGCCTCACTCTGCGCGGCAATTGCGCGGCTAAACATGCCTCCTCCGGCATGAAAGTTGGGTTCAGAGACAATCAGCCCGCGAATTCGGTTTTCGGTAAGCCCGGCGGTTTCGATAGCGATGCTGCCGCCCATGCTGTGGCCATAGAGCCAGAATGCGTCAATATTGAGATGGTTCAGAAGTTCGACAACGACCTTCGCCTGATCGCTGGTGCGATAGAGAAAGTGTTCAGGTTTGTCGCTATAGCCACTGCCGGGAAGGTCGATAAGAATGGCCCGACGCGCACCAAACTGCGGGTCGCAGACGACGCGGGGATATTCATACGAAGAGGCGCAGCCGAGGCCGTGAATAAAGACCACGGGATCGCCAGAACCAGGGAGGTCCTGCCAGCGCACATTGCAGCAGGCTTGCTGCGAGTAAAAACTGTTCATAAGCACTCCTTTGTTGATGCACTGTGTATTTATACAGTCACCTGTAACGGAATGCTATTTTGTCTTTAAATTTTGGAAGCGTGCTTCAGAAAAGCGAGATCAACAGTGCCACAGGAAAGCTCATCGGCCAGGTCGAGCCCACCAGAAACGCGCTCAGAAACCGAATGCGTTTACGGTCTTTCGACAGGAACCAGGTAATCAGGGCGCAAATCGCTGCCATGACTGCGTAAAACACCAACATCTTTTGATAAAGCGTCATTCTGTGCACTCGATCGATAAATAACCGCGCGCAATATGCGTCATATATTGATACAGATCAAGTTTTAATGTTACAGATTAACCACTAAAATCACATGGTTAATAACAATGAAGTATTTCGTTGACGTTAATTCCCCGCCTGAGTTACCCCTTTTCCTACCCCTTTAAAGTTGCATCTTATATGCACATTTTGCACAATGATTGCGCCCGAAAAGTGGTGTAATAACAGCAGGCTTTAGAGGGAGAAACTATGCTACGCATTCCGCAGAGTTGTATTCATACCCGTTCCACCCCTTTCTGGAACAAGGACACCGCCCCTGCTGGCATTTTCCAGCGCCATCTTGATAAAGGCACGCGACCGGGCGTTTATCCCCGTTTGTCGGTAAGTCAGGGAGCGATACGTTACTTAGGTTATGCCGACGAGTTCACGCCGGTCCCTGACAGCGAACTCATCATCAAGGCTGGCCATTTCGGCGTGTTTCCGCCTGAAAAATGGCATCACATTGAAACGATGACTGACGATACGATTTTTAACGTCGATTTCTTTGTTGAACCGGAAGTTTTGAAATCTCTTTGAGCATTTAAACGCCCGTAAGGAACTTATTATGCTACGTATTCCTGAAAATTTTGTTCACACCCGCGCCACTCCATTCTGGAACAAAGACTCCGCACCGAAGGCCCTGTTCACGCATCACAACACCAAAGCGGGCGTGTATGGCCGCCTGTCTGTTATGCAGGGCGCGGTGAAATATTTTGGATTCCCGGATGCGCAAGCCACTGAACCCGATATTGAACTGATTATCGAAGCGGGTTCTTTTGGCATTTCGCCACCGCAAAAATGGCACCGCATTGAGCTTCTGACCGACGATACCTACTTCAGTATTGATTTCTTCGCCGATCCGCAGGCAAATCTTGAAGGCGCGGGCCTGGGAAAAGTCGTTAATACACATAAGGGGTAAGAAGATGGGCAAGGCAACGTATACCGTCACCGTCACGAATAACAGCAACGGCGTATCGGTCGATTACGAGACACAGGCCCCAATGGAGCTGTTAATTCCCGATGTCGCAGCCGATGTTGTGAAAGATTTGGTCAATACCGTGCGCGCGTATGACACGGAAAATGAGCATGATGTCTGTGGCTGGTAGACACTGCCGGGTGGCGGTGACGCCTGACCCGGCAACGATTTAAGCCCGGTAAGCGCAGCGCTACCGGGCGTTAAACAGCGCTAGTGTTTAATCATGACGTGCCTGACCACGGTGTAATCCTCCAGGCCATACACCGACATATCTTTGCCGTAACCGGATAGTTTCATGCCGCCGTGCGGCATTTCGCTGACCAGCATGAAATGGGTATTCACCCAGGTGCAGCCGTATTGCAGCTGAGCGCTGAGTCGATGCGCGCGGCCCACGTCTTTCGTCCACACCGATGACGCCAGACCATACTGCGAGTCATTGGCCCAGGCCAGAACTTCCTCTTCATCGCTGAACTCCGTCATGCTGACCACCGGGCCAAACACTTCGCGCTGGACGATGGCGTCTTCCTGTTTTGCTCCCGCCAGCAGCGTGGGCTGGAAGTAATACCCTGCGCCGTCCACTTTATTGCCCCCGGTCACCACGTTGACGTGCCCAAGCGCTTTGGCTGCATCCACCGCCTGGCAAACCCGCGCCAGATGCGCCGCAGAACTGAGCGGCCCCAGTTCGGTGGATTCATCATCCGGCGCGCCGGTTTTCAGCGTGGCCACCGCCGCACCGAGCTTTTCCACCAGGGCGTTGTAAATGCCTTTTTGCGCGTATATCCGACATGCGGCGGTACAGTCCTGGCCCGCGTTATAGAAACCGAAGGTCCGCACGCCCTCGACAACCGCGTCGAGGTCAGCATCGTCAAAGACGATGACTGGCGCTTTACCGCCCAGCTCCATGTGGGTGCGTTTAATCGACGACGCCGTGTGGCCGATTATATGCTCGCCGGTGGCAATTGAACCGGTCAGGGAGACCATGCGTACTTTTTCATGCCCCGTCAGCGGGTCGCCAACGGTTTTGCCGCGACCGAACAATACATTTAATACCCCTGCCGGGAATATCTCTTTCGCCAGTTCGCCCAGTTTGAGTGCGGTCAGCGGCGTGATTTCAGAAGGTTTGATCACCACGCAGTTACCGGCGGCCAGCGCCGGAGCCAGCTTCCACGCCGCCATCATCAGGGGATAGTTCCACGGCGCGATGGACGCCACTACGCCCACCGGATCGCGGCGAATCATGGAGGTATGGCCGTCGAGGTACTCTCCCGCCGCCAGTCCATTCAGCGTACGAGCGGCACCTGCAAAGAAACGGAACACATCCACGACTGCGGGGATTTCGTCGTTGATGACACAGTGCAGCGGCTTGCCGCAGTTTTGCGATTCGAGGCGCGCGAATGTGTTGGCATGTTCCTCAATCATATCGGCCAGTTTCAGCAGGCATTCGGAACGCGCTTTCGGCGTGGTTCGGCCCCATTCTGAAAAGGCGCGGTCGGCGGCTCGCACGGCAGCGTCGACCTGTGCGGCAGACGCTTCGGCGATCTCCAGCAGTACCTCGCCCGTGGCAGGATTGTAAACCGGCTGGTTTTCGCCTTCGCCGGTGACCAGTTCACCATTAATCAGCAGTTGAGTTTGCATAGAATTATCCTGTTGAAATCAACGTTATTTCCCGCTTTCGACCACGTTTTCGTTGTCGCGGGTTAGCCACCAGGCCCCCAGAATCGGAATGGTCGTTACCAGCATCACCAGCAGCGCAACCACGTTAGTGACGGGCACGTCACGCGGGCGACCAAGCTGATTGAGTAACCACAGCGGTAACGTACGCTCATGTCCCGCCGTAAATGTCGTGACGATGATTTCGTCGAACGACAGTGCAAACGCCAGCATTCCCCCGCCAGCAGTGCAGAGCTTAAATTCGGCAGCACGACGTAGCGGAAGGTTTGCCAGCCGTCGGCACCTAAATCCATCGACGCTTCGACCAGGCTCCACGAGGTGCGCCGGAAGCGAGCGATGACGTTGTTGAACACCACCACCACGCAGAAGGTCGCGTGGCCGGTAACGATGGTGAAAAAGCCCGGCTCGAGATTGATGGTTTTAAACGCCGTCAGTAGCGCCAGACCGGTGATGATCCCCGGAAGCGCAATCGGCAACAGAAGCAGCAGCGAGATGGCGTTTTTGCCGAAAAACTCGCTGCGCCAGAGTGCCGCCGCCGCAAGGGTCCCCAGCACCAGCGCAATGGCCGTGGAGAGCGACGCGATCTGAAGTGACAACGTCACTGAATCGATAATATCGCTTCTTGATGCCGCCACGCTAAACCACTTCAGAGTCAGCCCTTTCGGCGGAAAGCTGAACGCCGCATCCTCTGTATTAAAAGCATAGATGGCGATAATCAGAAGTGGGAAGTGAAGGAAGATGACCCCGCCCCAGGCCGCCACTTTCAGGAACACGTTCGCGCGTTCAGAGTGCATCGAACGCTCCCAGACGTTTCACGAACGCCAGATAGAGTGAGATAAGCACAATCGGCACTAAGGTGAACGCCGCTGCCATCGGCATGTTGCCGATCGCCCCCTGCTGCGCATAGACCATGTTGCCAATGAAATAACCCGGCGGGCCGACCAGCTGCGGCACGATAAAATCGCCCAGCGTTAGCGAGAAGGTAAAAATCGAACCGGCCGCAATGCCAGGAATGGCCAGCGGCAGCACCACGTAGCGGAAAGTCTGGCGCGGGCGCGCGCCCAGATCGGCTGACGCCTGTAACAGCGAGGGCGGCAGGCGTTCCAGCGCCGCCTGAACGGGCAAGATCATAAACGGCAGCCAGATATAGACAAAGACGAGGAAGCGCCCCAAGCCGGACGTCGACAGCGTGTTACCGCCAATTGCGGGCAGCGTCAGCACTGACATCAGCAGCGGCTCCAGCCCCATATAGCCGAGAAACCACTGCGCGACGCCATCTTTTGCCAGCAATAGCGTCCACGCGTAGGCCTTAACGATGTAGCTCGCCCACATCGGCAGCATCACCGCGATATAGAAAAAAGCTTTCCATTTACCGCGCGTGTAGCGCGCCATGTACCACGCCATTGGAAAGGCCAGAATCGCGCTGGCAATCGTGACGGCAATGGCCATCAGCAAAGTGCGCAGGATGATGTCGTAATTGGCAGGGTTGAAAAGCGCCAGTATGTTCGCAAAGGTCAGATCCGGCGTCACCGACATGGTGAAATCGTCGAAGGTGTAGAAACCTTGCCACAGCAGGGTCAGCAGCGAGCCGAGATAGACAATCCCGAACCACATCAGTGGCCCAAGCAGGAGCAGGAACAGCCCGAGCGACGGTTTGCGCCAGAGCAGCGTCGTGATCCGGCTGACCGGGCCACGGGAGGACGGTGCAGGCGAAACGCTCATGTCCATCTCACCTTTCCTCATGCAGCGGCACCATTGCCTCGCGCGACCAGGAGGCCAGCACCTGCTGCCCTGGGGCAACATCCACAGGGATATTCGCGCCGCTCAGATTGGCCTGGCTCACCAGCAGTTTTGCGCCATCGGCGAGACGCAGCTCAAACCGGGTTGCCGCGCCCTGATATTGCACCGCCTGCACCACGCCCTGTACCTGAACATCGCCGCTCTGATTGAGGCGAATATGTTCCGGGCGCAGCGAATAAATTCCTTCCATGCCGCAAACCTGTTTTGCAACGGCGGCATCAAACACGTTGGATGTGCCGACAAAGCTGGCGACGAATGGCGTGCGCGGGCGCATATAAAGCTCGCGCGGCGTATCGACCTGTTCAATTCGCCCGTTGTTAAACACGGCGACGCGATCGGACATCGACAGCGCTTCGCCCTGATCGTGGGTAACGAAAATAAAGGTAATCCCCAGCTCCTGCTGAAGTTTTTTCAGCTCGAACTGCATCTGCTCGCGCAGCTTCAGATCCAGCGCACCGAGCGGTTCGTCGAGCAAGAGTACACGCGGCTCATTGACCAGCGCGCGGGCGATAGCCACACGCTGGCGCTGCCCGCCGGAAAGCTGAGAGGGCTTACGCTTTTCCGCAAACCCTAACCCCACTTTCTCCAGCGCGTCACGCGCCTGCGCCTGACGTTTCTTTTTATCGACGCCTTTTACCATCAGCCCGTAGGCAACGTTTTCAATGATCGACATATGCGGGAACAGAGCGTAATCCTGGAACACGGTGTTCACATCGCGTTCCCACGGCGGTAGCTCGCTCGCCTCTTTGCCAAAGATTTTGATCGCCCCGCCGCTCAACTGCTCGAACCCGGCAATCAGGCGCAGACAGGTGGTTTTGCCGGAGCCAGAAGGCCCCAGCATGGAGAAAAATTCGCCGTCGCGAATGCCTATGGTTACACCGTCCACCGCCCGTACGTCGCCGTACAGACGGGAGACGTCGTTAAACTCAACTGCATACGTCATGGTCTGCTCCCGGGCGATTAACGGCCAC
Organism: Lelliottia sp. WB101; assembly: GCF_003051885.1. Classification (NCBI taxonomy): domain Bacteria; kingdom Pseudomonadati; phylum Pseudomonadota; class Gammaproteobacteria; order Enterobacterales; family Enterobacteriaceae; genus Lelliottia; species Lelliottia sp. WB101. Next base: position 3,135,365 of record NZ_CP028520.1, on the reverse strand, counting down.
CCATGATGGCGATGTAATCCTGCGTCCAGCGGCTGTACGGGACATATTTTCCGCCTTCTGCAATCGGGGTTTTCCAGAACATGATTTTGTCGAATTCGTTATAGCCGTTGGTTTCGCAACCTTTTTCGCCGAGCAGCGTGCTGGCTTTACAGCCTTCAGCCACCACCGGCAGGGAGCCGAACCACGCCGCCAGATCGCCCTGCAGTTTTGGTGTCAGCGACCAGTTCATCCACTTGTAGGCGCACATCGGATGTTTGGCTTCGGCGTGCAGCATGGTGGTGTCTGCCCAGCCGGTTACCCCCTCTTTCGGGAAGACCGTGGCGATGGGCTGGTTTTCCCCTTTCAGGGCGTTAGCCTGATAAGGCCATGCGCTCGATGCCACCACGCCTTCGTTTTTGAAGTCGCTCATCTGAACGGTGGTGTCGTGCCAGTAACGGTGAATAAGCGCGTGCTGGTCACGCAGCACTTTCAGTACGGCTGCGTATTGCGCTTCGGTGAGCTGATACGGGTCAGTAATGCCGAGCTGCGGCTGCGTGGCTTTGACGAACAGCGCGGCATCAGCAATGTAGATCGGGCCATCATAGGCCTGCACACGGCCTTTGTTGGTTTTGCCGTCCGGGAGATTTTGCTCTTTAAAGATCACCGCCCAGCTGTCCGGCGGTGTCGGGAAGGTTTTCGTGTTGTACATCAGCAGGTTCGGTCCCCACTGATACGGCGTGCCGTAGACTTTGCCGCCAACGTTAAACCATTCGCCTTTCACGATGCGCGAATCAATGGTTTTCCAGTTGGGGATCAGATCCGGATTAATGGGCTGGACGCGTTTCCCCATAATCAAACGTAACGAGGCATCGCCGGAAGCGGTGACCAGGTCATAGCCCCCTTTAGCCATCAGGCTGACCATCTCATCGGAGGTAGCTGCCGTTTTGACGTTTACCGCACAGCCGGTCTCTTTTTCAAACTGGGTGACCCAGTCGTAATTTTTATCCGTCTGGCCGCGTTCGATGTATCCCGGCCAGGCGATGATATCCAGCCTTCCCTCGCCTTTGCCGATCTCTTTAGGCGGCTCTGCGGCTTGCGCAGTCATGATGGTCATGCCGAGCGCGCACAGGCTGCTGCGGGCAAATTTTTTGCTCATTTGATTTACTCCTGTCGCAATGAAATTTGGCGGCAGCCGTGCCGTAAAAATATCTCCCTTAATAAACGTAGACTGCGCAAATGCGCCGCACCCTGCGGGCTTTGGAAATTTCATCAGGTTGTGACAGAGGGCGCATTCCCTGTTAAGTGGATTATAGACAAGGAGTTAGCGGCGAGCGGCGGTATGCAGATTTCCTATGACCGGCAGTCGGGAATAAACCCGGCGCCGGTCACAGGATAAGCATTGTTTATTTATACGAGGATTTTACGTCTGCGGTAAATAAGCCTTTTCGCTTATTTCAGCATGACGCTTATTAATTTCGCCAGCTGGATTACAGCATGTTCTTCTCGCTCCCCCCACGCCCAGGAGGTATTAAAGCGAAAGAACGGCGTCCAGACGTCGGAGGTAGAAAACATTTTGCCCGGCGCGATGCTGATATGGTGTGCCAGCGCCTGCTCACTGAGCAGCCCGGCGTCCAGCTGTGCAGGCAGTTCCAGCCACAAAAAGTAGCCGCTGTCGTTGTGGTGAATTTTCACTTCCGCCGGCAGATGGCGCATTAACGATTGCCACGCCTGCTGCTTACGCTCGGCCAGCGTGCGGCGCAGACGGCGAAGATGAGCGTCATAACGTTTGGTGGCGAGATAATCCACCAGCGCAAGCTGCATCGGGGAGCTGGTCGAAAGCGTGCTCATCAGTTGTAATTGCTGGATGCGGCGCGCGTGTTTGCCTGCAGCGACCCAGCCGATACGAAAACCGGCAACCAGACATTTCGAGAAGGATGAGCAGTGTAATGTCATATCCTGGCGGTCCCAGGCTTTTGCGGGCAGCGGTTTTTCACGCCCAAAATAGAGCTCGCTGTAGACGTCATCTTCGATCAAGGTGACGTTATGTTTCGTCAGCAGCGCCACAAGATGGGCTTTTTTCTCGGCGCTGAGGGTAAAGCCCAGTGGATTTTGGCTGTTAGTCATCAACCAGCAGGCTTTCACCGGATAGTCGTTCAGCGCCTGCTCAAGGGCGTTGAGATCGATCCCTTCACGCACGTCGGTGGCGATCGACAGCGCCTTGAGCTTTAACCTTTCCAGCGCCTGAAGTGCACCGTAGAAACAGGGGTTTTCGACAATCACCCAGTCACCGGGTTCGGTCACGGCCTGGAGACTCAGATTGAGGGCTTCCAGCGCACCGGCGGTAATCACAATCTCTTCCGGCGAAATATTCATCCCCTGCTGCGCGTAGCGGCGGGCGATGGCGTGGCGGAGATCGACGTTACCCGGCGGCAGGTTTTCAATCACGCTCATGGCGGTTGCGGTTTTGCTGACGTTGGCAAGGGATCGGTTTAACTGCTGAAGCGGGAAAAGCCGCGGGTCGGGAAATGCGGAGGCAAAGGGTAAAACAGAGGGGTCGCGGCTGGCCTGCAGGACATCAAAAATATAGGTATTGATATCGACCACTTCGTCGCGCATCACCTGCGCCGGTGGCGCAGGCTGCTGCTTTATCGGGCGTGGAGCAACGTAGTATCCCGACTGTGGGCGAGCAACGATTCGCCCCTGACTTTCCAGCGTTTGATAGGCATGACCGACGGTCATGAAACTCATGCCGCTGCTGGCAACTTGCTCACGCAACGACGGTAGTTTATCTCCCGGCAACCATACGCCAAGTTCGATTTGCGAAATGATTTGCTGCGCCAGGCGCTGGTATTTTTTCATCGTTCTCTCCTTGCTTCACACCATAGTATATCAGCAGGAGAAAATTGGCAGTTTTAATGAACTGTTATAGCTTACGCGGTGTTATGACGGACGATGACTGAGGTGTGCACGCTCAGATGGCGCGGATGTTGCCAGATGGTCAAAGGTCATCATGGACGATTTGCAGAAAATGCATTTCGCACCGTGCGGGTTTTTTTCAGACACATCAAAAACGGATGTGCGGTATTGCGAGCCATGACAGCATGGGCAGCGAAAATGGATATAAGAAACCATATGAATCTCCAGAACACGTAAATACGTGAATAACAAATTGGGCCTTTCAAGGCAATGATGGTCTGAGACAAAACTAATCGGAGTGTCAGAGTGTAAAGAGAAGACCCAAGAGGCTGCGGAGAGGCACAACGTGATGAGAAATGCTTTGAAACGACGTCAGATATTTTTTTGGGTATCAAACCGAGGGGCCATTAACGCATGACTGAGAGAACAAAACAACCCCTTTAATGAAGAAAACTCATAAAAATAAAATTCTTATGCTCTGAACGTTTAACGGCTTTATGCGTTAGTCGCGCTTAACTGTTCACTATATCAGATGACTAAAGCCTATCTATTTCGCAAACTGTTATACATAAATTTCAAATTTCTGCCTCTGATAGTTCGATTCCGCCCCCTATACCATAACACCACACCGATTGACATTGAGGCTGTGCATGTTTGGTTTAGATGCTTTTCATCTGGCGCGGATACAGTTTGCCTTTACCGTATCCTTCCACATTATTTTCCCGGCGATCACCATTGGTCTCGCCAGCTATCTGGCGGTGCTGGAAGGGCTTTGGCTGAAGACCAAAAACCCCGTATGGCGCTCGCTGTACCATTTCTGGTCCAAAATTTTCGCCGTCAACTTTGGCATGGGCGTGGTGTCCGGGCTGGTGATGGCCTACCAGTTCGGGACCAACTGGAGCGGATTTTCGCAGTTCGCGGGGAGTATTACCGGCCCACTGCTGACCTACGAAGTGCTGACCGCCTTCTTCCTCGAAGCCGGTTTCCTCGGGGTGATGCTGTTTGGCTGGAACAAAGTCGGGCCGGGGCTGCACTTCTTTTCCACCTGCATGGTGGCGCTGGGCACCATTATTTCGACCTTCTGGATCCTGGCGTCCAACAGCTGGATGCAGACCCCTCAGGGGTATGAGATCGTCAACGGCGTGGTGGTCCCGGTCGACTGGTTCGCGGTGGTGTTTAACCCCTCCTTCCCTTACCGCCTGTTCCATATGTCCATTGCGGCATTCCTGAGCAGCGCCCTGTTTGTGGGTGCATCTGCGGCCTGGCATCTTCTGCGCGGTAACAATACGCCCGCTATTCGTCACATGTTTTCCATGGCGCTGTGGATGACGCTGATTGTTGCGCCAATTCAGGCGATGGTCGGTGATATGCACGGCCTGAATACGTTAAAACATCAGCCCGCCAAAATTGCGGCGATTGAAGGTCACTGGGAAAACCCACCCGGTGAACCGACACCGTTATTGTTGTTTGGCTGGCCAGATATGGAGCAAGAGCGCACCCGCTATGGGCTGGAAATCCCGGCGCTCGGCAGCCTGATTCTGACGCACAGCCTGGATAAACAGGTGCCAGCGCTGAAAGATTTCCCGAAAGAGGATCGCCCGAACTCGACCATCGTCTTCTGGTCATTCCGCATCATGGCGGGGCTGGGAATGCTGATGCTGCTGTTAGGCGTTGTCGCCGTCTGGCTGCGCTACAGGCAGCGCGTTTATACCTCGCGTCCTTTCCTGTGGTTCGCTTTGCTGATGGGACCGTCCGGCCTGATCGCCATCCTTGCCGGTTGGGTCACCACCGAAGTGGGTCGTCAGCCATGGGTCGTTTATGGTCTGCAACGCACGTCAGATGCGGTATCTGCCCATGGCGATCTGCATATGAGCGTAAGCCTGTTGGCCTTTATTGTCGTCTATACCTCGGTGTTCGGCGTTGGTTACAGCTACATGGTGCGACTTATCAAAAAAGGTCCGCAGGAACACGAATCCTTCCCGACCGAAAACGATGGCCGTCCGGCTCGCCCGCTCTCTGCCGCCAGCACTGAATTTGTGATTAAGGAGAAACCATAATGGGCATCGATCTTTCCATTATCTGGTTTGTGATTATCGTATTCGCCACGCTGATGTATATCGTTATGGACGGCTTCGATTTAGGCATCGGCATTCTGTTTCCGACCACCCGCGACGCAGACGATCGCGACGTGATGGTTAACAGCGTGGCCCCCGTCTGGGACGGGAATGAAACCTGGCTGGTGCTCGGGGGGGCGGCGCTTTTCGGTGCGTTTCCACTGGCTTACGCAGTGATTATCGATGCCCTCACCATCCCACTCACGTTGATGCTGATCGGCCTGATTTTCCGCGGTGTGGCGTTTGAGTTTCGTTTTAAAGCGACGCCCGCACACCGGCCTTTCTGGGACAAGGCTTTTATTGGCGGCTCCATTCTTGCCACCTTCAGCCAGGGCGTGGTGGTTGGCGCGGTGATTAACGGTTTTTCGGTGACCGAGCGCGCCTACAGCGGCGGCCCATTTGACTGGTTTACGCTGTTTAACCTGTTCTGTGGCGTGGGTCTGACGGTGGCGTACGCCCTGCTCGGCGCGACCTGGCTGGTGATGAAAAGTGAAAACCCGCTGCAGGGGAAAATGCGCGGGGTATCTAAAAAGCTGCTGCTGACGCTGTTAGCGGTTATCGCGGTCATCAGCCTGTGGACGCCGCTGGCCCACCCGGCAATCGCCGAGCGCTGGTTTACCCTGCCCAATCTGTGGTTCCTGCTGCCGGTGCCATTGCTGGTCCTCGTACTGAGCGGTTGGGCCTGGAAAAAACTGAACGATAGCGACAGCCACAATGCACCGTTTGTGCTGACGTTGGGGCTGATTTTCCTCGGATTTAGCGGGCTTGGGATCAGCATCTGGCCGTACATTATTCCGCCGTCCATCACGATCTGGCAGGCCGCAGCACCGCCACAAAGCCAGGGCTTTATGCTGGTCGGCGCCCTGCTGATCATCCCGATTATTCTGGTCTATACGTTCTGGAGCTACTACGTGTTTCGCGGAAAAGTGCAACATGGGGAGGGGTATCACTGATGCAACAGCCGGTCTGGAAACGCCTGATGTGGTTAGTCATTATTTGGGGAGGCAGCGTGCTGGCACTGGCTGCTGTGGGGATGTTCTTCCGCATCCTGATGACTGCCGCAGGCTTTAAATCGCACTAACGTTTTGATAGCCGGGTGGATATCCCTGCCCGGCTTTCGGCACTTTCAGATAAACACCCATGACAAACGGGAGGGTATCGTTAAAGATATTCACATATATTTATCGGATTTATAGTTTGAGAAGCAATATGAAAAAGCTCGTGGCGTTAAGCCTGATGACCCTGGCGCTGGCAGGTTGTGTTAATCCCGGAAAGGCGTCTGTCCAGGCAGGCCAACTCGAAGGGCACCGTTTTGTGCTGGAGAGCGTAAACGGTGCGGCGGTCAAACCCACCGCGGTGCCACCGGAATTACGCTTTGGCGAGAAAATGGCTGTTTCCGGCGTGATGTGCAACCGCTTTAGCGGCGAAGGCAAATTATCGGAAGGCGAGCTGAAGGTCAAAGCCATGGCGATGACGCGCAAACTCTGCACGGATCAGCAGCTTAACGAGCTGGATGCAACAATAGGCGATATGCTGCGCAAAGGCGCGCAGGTCGATCTGACGGAAAATCAGTTGACGCTGGCGACAGCAGATAAAACGCTGATGTTTAAACGCGCAGACTAATCAGTAATTACCGCATGACCCTACGGCAAGCGACTGCTCACTGCAGCGTTTGCCATTAGGCAACGCACACATCCCGACAGCCGAGCCATCAAGCTGGCGAGCGACAGACAACGATCCGCCCACCATTGCGCAACTGGCCTGCCCGGAGCTGGACATTGCCGCTTTCATTCCCGGTGAAACATGTGCCGCTGTCGCCTGCTGAACCGGCTCATTGCTGCACGCAGACAACAGTAATGCCGCACACCCTACCCAAAACGCTGAACGCATTCTCTCTTCCCCATACAAATTGCGAAACCTAAGCATAATAGGCACCCTGCGCCGCCCCGTCGAGAGCGGAACTGCGTATTTATGCACCTGAGAAACAAATTCTTGCGATTTTTTTGCGAATGGTGATCCATGTGGTGAGTTTGGGAAGGCTAGCGATGCTAAGAGTCTGTTGTGATTTTGGCTTTCTCTGCAGAAATCATCCCCTTCATCTGGCCTGCCATGACAAAAACGTATTTATGGAAAGGTTATTACCCTAAGGAGGTTTATCTTTAAGAAAACTTCATGAATCAACCACGAAAAATTAAAGGACTCATTTTCTCAAAGACTCTTTCATCAACATTTTTATTTACGATGTGAAATTTTGCGTTTTCGCAAGGTTTCATATCATCAGAGTTTATAAATTATTAGTCGAAGTCTGGCCCTAACAAATGTATTGATTTTTTAAATCAGAATTAATGAATCATTCAAAGTATGAATCAATGACAAAAAATTTATGCTCCGCCCTACTGAACACAGAATCTACGCAAGCTTGACAGATTTGGACTCTTGCGACAGATAAAAATACAGGTATTTATATATGAAGAAACTAAAAGCCTTAGCGACAATCCTGCTCTTAGCGTCCCCCTCGTTCGTTCTTGCCGAATTTGATGGTAATTACTTGTACAAAGGCTATAAAGATTACAATCGAGAATACAACAGTTATGATGCCTTTGGGTATATGGGGTTTGTGCGAGGAGTAACCGCAATGCTCATTATCGATAAGAAAATTTGTGTAGATGACAACTTTGCATTCAGTCAGGCCTTCGATACCGTAGGGGAGTATTATAAAACACATCCTAAATCACGTACGATTGCACCTGTACTTCCTGTTGTTCTGGCGCTGACGCATGAATTTCCGTGCCCAGCCAACTAATTATTCGCCAGACGAATGTGGACTGACCCCATAAAGTTGAACTGTTCATGTTAAGCAGTCTTCAGAGCCTGGGTTCGGTATTCTACCGGACTCAGTTCTTTTAATTTCAGGCTTAATCGTTGTTGTAATAATGGATATAGGTCTCTATACCCTTCCTTAGCTCGCTGACACTGCTGAACTGACTCAGAGAAATTACTCCAGCAATCATGACACTCATAAATACAATTCTATCTTTCATTTACTTTAGTTATATTTGTTAACTTACGCTCATGAATAATTACAAAATTACTAAAGCGGCAGGTGCAAAATATGTTTTTATTTTTTTAATTGAAATAGGAACAAGCGAATGTCATGGGATAAACACAAAGCAGTCACTTACGCGCGTCAACATGCTGGTGCCAATAGCCAGAGCAAATGCGCACATTATGTTTCAAATGCTATTCGTGCTGGTGGAGCAGATATCCGAAACACGCCAGAGGCAAGAGATATGGGTTCAAATCTTATCGCTGTTGGGTTCAAAAGAGTCTATGGAGAACCTCAGGAGGGCGACGTAGCTGTTATCCAACCCATCCCTGGGCATCCCCATGGACATGCTTGTATCTATGATGGTTCCGGAACCTGGTATTCTGATTTTCAGCAGAGGAGTATGTACCCTGGAAGCCGTTACAGAGAACTGCAACCCACTTACGCTATATACAGACGGGATTAACCATGAAAAAAAAATTCATTTTTTTAGTATTATTTCCATCTCTCGCTATCGCATCATTTCCTCCATCAGAGGCGGAATCAGCATCGCTTCAATTTAATAAATGGTACGTAAGCCAGCTGTTAAAGAATAAAGAACCACTTCATAATTATGTCGGCCTAAAACGCTATGTAACCACCAGGACGATAAAATCACTCAAGGCACTGTATTCAGCAGATCCAAATGAAGCTGATATTCCTGACGCAGATATGTTCATTAAATCACAAGATTTTGACGAAGACTGGCAACAAGTCACAGTAGTTGCTTCAGATTTCGATGCTGTTTGCACCCAAGTCTACGTAACGTTTGGTTTTAACAAAAAACATACAGTTATAGATTGCATGGTTCAGGAAGGCGGAGTCTGGAAAGTCCAATCTGTTGCCGAGAATGTCACCCTTAACATGTAAAAAAACCATTAAAATTAGTAACTACAGTCAATTATCATCGATACCACTTATCGTTTTTGTGGATCAATTTGTGCACTCGAAAGCCTTATAACTTCAATGGAATACCCGCACATCCTATACTATTAGGATAACTATCAGGACTCGTCGACGTTTCACGGGTCCCTCTTTTTTGCGCAATGTAAGGGTGTCACATGATCACTATTGACGGTAATGGCGCGGCCGCGTCCGTCGCGTTCCGCACCAGCGAAGTTATCGCCATCTACCCCATTACACCAAGTTCGACCATGGCGGAACAGGCTGATGCCTGGGCGGGCAACGGGCTAAAAAACGTCTGGGGCGATGTTCCCCGGGTTGTCGAGATGCAGTCGGAAGCCGGTGCTATCGGCGCGGTTCACGGCGCACTGCAAACAGGTGCGCTCTCGACGTCGTTCACTTCATCGCAGGGTCTGCTGCTGATGATTCCCACGCTGTACAAGCTCGCCGGGCAGTTAACGCCGTTCGTGTTGCATGTGGCAGCGCGTACCGTTGCCACCCATGCTCTGTCGATTTTCGGTGACCACTCGGATGTGATGGCGGTCCGTCAGACGGGCTGCGCCATGCTGTGTGCCAGTAATGTGCAGGAAGCCCAGGACTTTGCGCTGATTTCCCACATCGCGACGCTAAAAAGCCGGGTGCCGTTTATTCATTTCTTCGATGGTTTCCGCACTTCTCACGAAATTAATAAAATCGTCCCGCTGTCGGACAACACGATTCTGGAGCTGATGCCGCAGGACGAGATCGATGCCCACCGCGCACGCGCGCTGAATCCTGAGCATCCGGTTATTCGCGGCACTTCCGCAAACCCTGACACCTATTTCCAATCCCGTGAAGCCACCAACCCCTGGTACAATGCGGTTTACGATCACGTTGAACAGGCGATGAGTGATTTCTCGGCTGCCACCGGGCGTGAATATAAGCCGTTTGAATACTATGGCCACCCGCAGGCCGAGCGCGTTATCGTGCTGATGGGCTCTGCGATTGGCACCTGTGAAGAGGTCGTCGACGAGCTGCTTTCCCGCGGCGAAAAGGTCGGTGTACTGAAAGTGCGCCTGTACCGTCCCTTCTCTGCGAAGCATCTGCTGTCCGTGTTGCCGGAAAGCGTCCGTTCCGTTGCGGTACTCGATCGCACCAAAGAACCGGGCGCGCATGCAGAACCCCTCTATCTGGATGTGATGACGGCCCTGGCCGAAGCCTTCAACAGCGGTGAGCGCGAAACGCTGCCGCGCGTCATCGGCGGACGCTACGGTTTGTCGTCGAAAGAGTTCGGGCCTGACTGCGTGCTGGCAGTGTTTAATGAGCTGAGCGCCGCAAAACCGAAACCGCGCTTTACGGTCGGTATTTATGACGATGTGACTAACCTGTCGCTGCTGCTGCCAGAAAACACCCTGCCGTCGACGTCGAAGCTGGAAGCGCTGTTTTACGGTCTGGGCAGTGACGGTAGCGTCTCTGCCACCAAAAACAATATCAAAATCATCGGTAACTCCACGCCATGGTATGCCCAGGGCTATTTCGTCTATGACTCCAAAAAGGCGGGCGGCCTGACCGTCTCGCACCTGCGCGTCAGCGAAAAACCGATTCGTTCCGCCTATCTGGTTGAGCAGGCCGATTTTGTTGGCTGTCACCAGCTGCAGTTTATCGACAAATATCAGATGGCCGAACGCCTGAAACCGGGCGGAATTTTCCTGATTAACACGCCGTACAATGCTGACGAAGTATGGTCGCGACTGCCGCAGGAAGTGCAGGCGGTGCTGAATCAGAAACAAGCCCGCCTGTTTACCGTCAACGCAGCGAAAATTGCCCGTGAATGCGGCCTGGCGGCACGCATTAACACCGTTATGCAGATGGCCTTCTTCCACCTGACGGATATTCTGCCGGGCGACAGCGCGCTGACCGCGTTGCAGGGCGCCATTGCCAAAAGCTACAGCAGCAAAGGGCAGGATCTGGTGGAGCGAAACTGGCAAGCGCTGGCTCTGGCACGAGAGTCTATTTCTGAGATCCCGCTTCAGCCGGTGAATACCGCCAGTGCAAACCGGCCACCAGTGGTGTCTGATGCGGCGCCTGATTTTGTTAAAACCGTGACCGCTGCAATGCTGGCGGGTCTGGGCGATGCCCTGCCCGTCTCCGCCCTGCCGCCGGACGGCACCTGGCCGGTGGGCACCACCCGCTGGGAAAAACGCAACATCGCCGAAGAGATCCCGATCTGGAAGGAAGATCTCTGTACGCAGTGCAACCATTGCGTTGCGGCCTGTCCACACTCGGCCATCCGCGCAAAAGTGGTTTCTCCGGAAGAGATGGAACACGCCCCTGCCAGCCTGCACTCGCTCGATGTGAAATCCCGCGATATGCGTGGGCAGAAATACGTGTTGCAGGTCGCACCGGAAGACTGCACAGGCTGTAATCTGTGCGTCGAAGTATGCCCGGCGAAAGATCGCCAGAACCCGGAAATCAAAGCCATCAATATGATGTCGCGCCTGGAACACGTGGAAGAAGAGAAAGTGAATTACGACTTCTTCCTCGGCCTGCCAGAAATTGATCGCAGCAAGCTCGAACGTATCGATATCCGTACCTCCCAGCTGATTACGCCGCTGTTTGAATACTCGGGCGCCTGCTCCGGCTGCGGTGAAACGCCCTACATCAAGCTGCTCACCCAGCTGTACGGCGACCGCATGCTGATCGCGAACGCCACCGGTTGTTCGTCTATCTACGGCGGTAACCTACCTTCTACGCCGTATACCACCGATGCCAATGGCCGTGGCCCGGCTTGGGCAAACTCTCTGTTTGAAGATAACGCCGAGTTCGGACTAGGCTTCCGTCTGACGGTCGATCAGCACCGCGCCCGCGTGATGCGTCTGCTGGAACAGTTTGCCGATAAGCTTCCTGCTGAATTAAATGCAGCGCTGCACAGCGACGCCACACCAGAGGTGCGTCGCGAGCAGGTGGCAGAACTGCGTCAGCATCTTCAGGGCGTGGAGGGCGCACAACAGCTGTTAACCGACGCCGACGCGCTGGTCGAAAAATCGATCTGGCTGATTGGCGGTGATGGCTGGGCGTACGACATTGGTTTCGGCGGGCTGGATCATGTTCTGAGCCTGACGGAAAACGTGAACATTCTGGTGCTCGATACTCAGTGTTATTCCAACACCGGCGGTCAGGCGTCTAAAGCCACCCCGCTGGGTGCCGTCACCAAGTTTGGTGAGCACGGTAAACGCAAAGCGCGTAAAGACCTGGGCGTCAGCATGATGATGTACGGTCATGTGTATGTCGCACAGATTTCTCTTGGCGCGCAGCTCAACCAGACGGTGAAAGCGATACAGGAAGCGGAAGCCTATCCAGGGCCGTCGCTGATCATCGCTTACAGCCCTTGCGAAGAGCACGGTTACGATCTGGCGCTGAGCCACGATCAGATGCGCCAGCTGACGGCGACCGGGTTCTGGCCGCTGTATCGCTTCGACCCACGTCGTGCCGATGAAGGGAAACTGCCGCTGGCACTGGACTCACGTCCACCGTCTGATGCGCTGGCAGAAACGTTGATGCAGGAGCAACGCTTCCGTCGTCTCAACGCCCAACAGCCAGAAGTGGCCGAGCAACTGTGGAAGGACGCGGCGGCCGATCTGCAAAAACGCTATGACTTCCTGGCGCAGATGGCAGGAAAAGGCGAGAAATCGACCAGCGAGTGATAAAAAAAAGCCCGGAGCATCAGTTCCGGGCATATCCTGTCAATTCTGGATGATAGCTCAGTAAAACACTCTCAGTGCATTAACGGATGAAGAATCATAAAGGCATATAACGGTTTAAAGTTTACCCTCAACTAACAGGAAAGAATAATTTTTAATTCATATAGTTCAATGAATTACATTCATTGTAATTATTTTTCCACGCCGTGTTACGCGTCACCCACTTGCACCCTCGCCCCTGCTGTTAGATGATAAATCTCCTGTTTTATGCTGTAAGGGACAAATCATCATGGTCCATCATCCTGTAAGGTCTTCACGTATCGCCTCCATTGGCTATGATGAACGCAGCGCCACGCTGGAAATCCGCTTTCTCGATCGTCGGACGCTGCGGTATCAGCACGTTCCGGTACGCATCTATAACGATTTTTTGCAGGTCGTATCAAAAGGTCGCTTTTATGATGGCGTCGTAAAGGGGAAGTTTAAGGAAATCACCGTATACTGAGCCTTATCCCTATCCACGTGAAAGGATTTCTTCCGTGCTTACCCGCTTAACATTGGCTGCTCTGATTTTGCTAACCTGTCTGTGGATGGCATTAATTTTTGATTTCGGCGATATCGTGCGTCATCTCAGTGAATTACTGCAGGCACTGGATGCGGATTAACACGCCTTTTATTGTTAGTTTTAATAGATATCAGACATTGGCTGTCTCTTTCTCCGCTTAGGCTAAAATTGAATGTGTATGCGCACATTCAATTGAACACCGGCCTTCTCGATAATCAGGAGATCAAATGACTGACTTAAACGAACGCGTTGAAACCCTTGAGCAGACAATTAATGAGCTACAAATAGACCTTCACGCATCAAAGATTGCCATCACTGTTTTATCCTCGGTAATTAATAACATGAGTGGCAATCCTGGCCTTCTTTCAAGTTCATACGAGGAGGAAAAAAGCTCGGCACCACTGGTTAAGTTCAACCATCCCGAGCAGGAAGGATATGAAGATAAGGTGACGGAGAGAGTTTTAGCACTGCTGGCAAAATCAGGCCAGGTGGGGTAAGCAACGCTGCTTTGCTTTACGATGCTTGCGGGATAACGCCGTCATTATGCGTCTGCTCATGGTGATGGCCTTAAAAACACATGCCGGTGATCCAGCAAATTGATGTGACTTCAGCGCTTACGTTTTATTTATCACTGTCGATAGCCTCTGAGTGATTGTTAATTCAGCCTTTATTATCCCGGCAGAGACTGTCATTTCACCAGTGGTATTTCCCCCTCAAATGTTAGCATATAATATATTTAACATTCTCCTGTTTTTGAATTTACGCCTCCGCCAGGAAGTTTCTCATTTTATTGCTAAATCCTTTCTATGCGCCCCCTACCCTAAATATCAGCTACCCTTAAAGACTGCGTGAATGATGCGCATCACTTTTTCACAAGTCGAATTGTGAGAGGAGTATTTAATGACAATCAAGACTCTCGAAGATTTATTCATTCATGACCTTTCTGATATTTACAGCGCAGAAAAACAAATCACCCGCGCGTTACCTAAAATGGCGCGGGCGGCGACAGATCCCAAACTGATTGCTGCTTTCAATCAGCACCTTGAAGAAACGCATGGTCAAATTGAACGGCTTGATCAGTTGGTTGAGAGCACAGAAGGTGTGCGAATCAAGCGCATGAAATGCCATGCCCTTGAAGGGCTGGCAGAAGAAGCGCAGGAAATCATCGACTCCGTCGAAGCGGGGCCGGTCCGCGATGCGGGTCTGATTGGCGCCGCCCAAAAAGTGGAACACTATGAAATCGCCACTTACGGCACACTGCATGCACTTGCGAAAAAGCTGGGATACAAAGATGCGGCAAGGCTGCTGGAAGAAACCCTCAAGGAAGAAAAAGCCACTGACGAAAAATTGACGGTGATTGCTGATCAGCAGCCCTAAATTCGTTTGTTGGTAAATAACCGGCCTGCCGCCGTGCGTTGAGCACGCATGCAGGCCTTTTTTTGGCCTGAGGTTTGGTATGGCTTGGTACTCAGAAACCCCACTCCTCACGGGCCGTATCGGGGCGCGATGACCTTCTGCTGCAAAACGTGCTGGCATTCGTCGCCGCAATCCGTACCATACACGGCACACTTTCGCATGCTGGTTGCTATCAGCAGGCGCTAACCCGTCTTCTATTGCCAATCAGATGGGGCACGAAAATGCGCAGAGGGTGTATGAAATCTATGCTTCATGGACAGAAGTAGTGAACAGCGAGCAGGTCGAAATGCGCCTCATGACGCTGGCGCGTTAAAATGGTTTTGTCCCACTGGTGCCCCATTTGATATTTGAGTAAAGTATAAATGCAAGATAATCAATCAGTTAATAAGAAAGAACAATACAACCTGAATAAACTGCAAAAGCGCCTGCGCCGCAACGTCGGTGAAGCCATTGCAGACTTCAACATGATTGAAGAAGGCGACCGCATTATGGTCTGCCTGTCAGGCGGTAAAGACAGCTACACGATGCTGGAGATCCTGCGCAATCTGCAGCAAAGCGCACCGGTGAACTTTTCCCTGGTGGCGGTCAACCTGGACCAGAAACAGCCCGGCTTCCCGGAGCACATCCTGCCGGAATACCTTGAGCAACAGGGCGTCGAATATAAGATTGTCGAAGAGAATACCTACGGCATCGTGAAAGAAAAAATTCCGGAAGGGAAAACCACCTGTTCACTGTGTTCCCGTCTGCGCCGCGGTATTCTGTATCGCACCGCCACCGAACTGGGCGCGACGAAAATCGCTCTCGGCCATCATCGCGATGATATCCTGCAGACCCTGTTCCTGAACATGTTCTACGGCGGCAAAATGAAAGGGATGCCGCCGAAGCTGATGAGCGACGACGGCAAACACATCGTCATTCGCCCGCTGGCCTACTGCCGTGAAAAAGATATCGAACGTTTTGCGCAGGCACGCGAATACCCGATCATCCCTTGTAACCTGTGCGGCTCCCAGCCGAACCTGCAGCGTCAGGTAATTGGCGATATGCTGCGCGACTGGGATAAACGTTATCCGGGCCGCATTGAGACCATGTTCAGCGCGATGCAAAACGTTGTGCCTTCTCACCTGTGTGATACTGAACTGTTCGATTTCAAAGGCATTAAGCACGGCGCGGAAGTGGTGAACGGTGGCGACCTGGCGTTCGACCGCGAAGAGATCCCGATGCAGCCTGCGGGCTGGCAGCCGGAAGAAGATGAGTCTCAGTTGGATGAAATGCGACTGAACGTTCTGGAAGTGAAGTAATACTCTGGCGTCTCAGAGACTCTCTGAGACGCTTTTCTTTGTGCCTTATTTCAGCAAACGCACCTTACAGGTTTTGCCTTTAATCTTCCCGCCCTGCAGCTGTTTCCACGCTTTATTCGCCACTTTCTGACGCACCGCTACATAGACGTGTGCCGGATGCACCACAATTTTGCCGATATCCGCACCCTCGAGTCCGATATCCCCGGTCAGCGCGCCTAATACATCCCCGGGACGCATTTTGGCTTTTTTGCCGCCGTCGATGCACAAAGTCGCCATTTCAGCGGCCAGTGGCGTGATACTGACGCTGCCCAAAGCGGGCATCCAGTTGAGTTTCAGCTGCAGCATTTCAGACAGAATGTTGGCGCGCTGCGCCTCTTCCGGCGCGCACAGGCTGATCGCCAGACCGCTGTTGCCCGCGCGCGCTGTACGACCAATACGGTGTACGTGGACTTCCGGGTCCCACGCCAGCTCGTAGTTAACCACCAGCTCCAGGGATTTGATGTCCAGGCCGCGCGCTGCCACGTCCGTTGCCACCAGCACGCGCGCGCTGCCGTTAGCGAAACGCACCAGCGTCTGATCGCGGTCGCGCTGTTCCAGATCGCCATGCAGGGCGAGCGCACTCTGCCCCGCCTCTGCAAGCGCGTCACAGACGGCCTGGCAATCTTTCTTCGTATTACAGAACACCACGCAGGAGACCGGCTGATGTTTGCTCAGCAGCTTTTGCAGCAGCGGAATTTTGCCGTTTTGCGAGGTTTCGTAAAACTGCTGTTCGATGGACGGCAGCGCATCCACCGCGTCGATTTCAATGGTAGCCGGGTTGTTCTGCACCCGTCCGCTGATGGCCGAAATCGCTTCTGGCCAGGTCGCGGAAAACAGCAGCGTCTGGCGCGTCGCGGGCGCAAAACGAATCACTTCATTGATGGCATCGGTAAAGCCCATATCCAGCATGCGATCCGCTTCATCCATCACCAGCGTTTGCAGGGCATCCAGCGAAACGGTGCCTTTTTGCAGGTGATCGAGCAGACGGCCAGGCGTGGCGACAATAATGTGCGGCGGATGCTGCAGCGAGTCGCGCTGCGCACCGAACGGCTGGCCGCCGCAGAGGGTCAGAATTTTAGTGTTAGGCAGGAAGCGCGCCAGACGACGTAACTCCCCTGCCACCTGATCCGCCAGCTCGCGCGTCGGACAGAGCACCAGGGACTGCGTCTGGAACAGGCCCGCATCAATCTGCTGGAGCAATCCCAGGCCAAAAGCGGCCGTTTTTCCACTGCCGGTTTTAGCCTGCACCCGAACGTCTCGTCCTTCCAGAATCGCCGGAAGCGCGGCAGCTTGTACAGGGGTCATCGAGAGATATCCCAACTCGGTAAGATTGTCGAGTTGGGCGGCAGGCAGAACGTTCAGCGTCGAAAAAGCGGTCACAATGTACTCTCAAGGTAAAAAATCACAGTCAGTTGGCGCGTATCCTCGCAGATCTGCGCTACCGATGCGACAATTTAATCGGTTCTTCATCCGGCGGCGGGTCGGGCATTGGCTGCGGACGGGGGATCGGATCGGGGACAGGCACCGGATCGATGGGTATCGAGTCAGGTACCGACAATTGCGTGTAAAGCAGTGAAAGCAGATAGCTCATGTTTCCCTCCAGTTTATCGGGGTGACCCTTTTAGGGTAGACGCTGAGATTCTGGAGGCAAAAAAAAGCCGACTAATTTAGTCGGCGTCGTACGAATCAATATGTGCTATGCAGTAATTCAAAAAAGGAAGTAAGACAATATGGAGCGCAACGCCCATCGCTTGACGTTGCATTCACCTGCGGGAGTAATACTGCACCGAACGGGGTAGCCATTTATTGACTTCGCTCAAACAAAAACGCGTTTTGAAGCCAGAAAATGTGTAAATTTACAGCCATTTACTGCGATGCAACCACCACGCAACACCACCAATCAAAACAACTAACATGATGCAAAAAGCGGAAAAGCCGAACCGGTACGCCCCGCCCGGTATGCCCCCGAGATTCACACCGAACAGCCCGGTCAAAAACGTGCTGGGTAAAAAGACCATCGCCATTAACGACATGGTATACGTCCGGCGCGAAAGTGACTCCTGCATCACCGTTGCGATTTCATCGGTCATTACCGCCGTTCGCGCAATACAGGAGTCGATCTCATCCAGCCCACGCCCGAGCCGGTCGGCGATATCCTGCATACGACGTCGCTGATCGTCGTTCATCCACGGCAGACGTTCGCTGGCGAGTCGCGCGTAGACATCACGCTGCGGGGTCATGTAGCGACGCATCACAATGAGCTGTTTACGCAGCAGGGCAAGATAACCGCGCGGCGGAATTTGCTGATCGAGCAGGTTATCTTCGAGATCGATAATTTTGTCGTGCAGCTCTTCGATAAATTCACTGGCGTGATCCGTCAGCGCATCGCAGGCATCGACCAGCCACGCGCCGCAGTCGACCGGCCCGGTCCCCTCTTTCAGATCGTTGACCACATCATCCAGCGCCAGCACTTTGCGCTGCCGGGTGGAGACAATCAGACGTTCATCCATATAAAGACGCATGGCGACCAGCTGATCCGGTCGCTCGTCGGTGCTGCCATTGATGCAGCGCAGCGTAATCAGCGTGCCCTCCCCGAGACGGCTGACGCGCGGTCGTAGGCTCTCCCCGGCCAGCGCGTCGCGCACACTGTTTGGCAGCAGCGGCGTCGATGAAAGCCACTGCGCACTGTCCGGATGGGTGTAGTTCAGATGCAACCAGCAGGGGTGCTCGCTGTCGATAATATCGTCATCTTCAAGGGGTCGCGCCCCGCCTTTACCGTCCAGCAGCCACGCAAATACCGCATCCGGAACATTAACGTCCGATCCCTTAATGCCTTCCACAGTGACTCCCCCTTTTTGTCATGAACATCGTCAGTCTAGCCTTCCCGAAAGGTTATTCAACATCTACCGACAGCATAGCGCTGAATTTGCTCATGAATTAACCCTTTTCCTACTCTAACCACTGGACAGAAAGATGCAAAACAGTAGAGTTACAGAAATGCTGCCATTTTGTTTTTAAATGTATCTTTTACGAGTGTGACGATGAAAAAGCCCTGTGTGGCCTTCGATGTTCGTCTTGCAGAAATGCGGACCATTGCCATTAAAACCAGTGTGACATGGTTCCTGTGGGTAAATATGTTGTTCTCCTCTTTCATCCTGGGGCGTAACTATTTCTCCGCCTTCGAGTCAGAGGTCCTTTTCCACCACCCCGCGGCGGTGCTGGAAACCATGATGGTGGCCGACCTGACCCTCTCCGCCGCCGTGTTATTCATCATGCGGATGGCACCCCTACAAAACGCACAGTGGCTCGGTACGTTAGCAAAGTGGACCGTGGTGGCCCTCAGTCTGTGCTGGGCGGGCTGTTTCTTTGTCCTGATCGTCAGCAACGATCTGCGCATCATCTTCCCCTCTGCCGCATTACTGCTGTTTACCGCGTTGATCTCACTCTACTTTGATCCCAAAGTCCTGCTGAGCTTTATTCTGCCGGTCTGGCTGACGATTCTTGTCACCTCACTTTTTTACCGCAACGGCCTCACGGTCATGAATGGATTGCAGTGGATTTTGCTGGCGGGACTGATTGAATCAGGCCGACGTATTCTCAACAGCTGGTTTCTGCTCGCCCTGCGCCGCGAGCAGGAAAATGCGGATTTGATTCAACGCCTGGGCCTGCTGGCCAACAACGACCCGCTCACCGGGATTGCGAACCGTCGGTCATTTGAAGCGCAGATGGATCAGGCCATCCTGCGCCATCAGCAGGATGGAAACAGCTTTGGGCTGATCATGCTCGATGTCGATCACTTTAAACTTTATAACGATTATTACGGGCATCAAAAAGGCGACCTGTGTCTGATGGCCATCGCCAGGGCGCTGGAATCCGCTGCGCTGACCTCAAGCGGCATTGTCGGGCGTTTTGGTGGCGAGGAGTTTGTTTTGCTGCTGCCCGATGCGGATTCGCAGGCGTTACAGTCGGCTGCACAGAATATTGCGGCGGTACTTCAGGCGCAGAATATTCCTCACGCGGGTTCTCCCGTCAGCGACCGCGTAACGGTGAGCCAGGGGCTGGCGTTATGGAAACCCGGCGTGACCGCGCGGGAACTGATAGCGAGGGCGGACAAAGCGCTGTATCAGGCGAAGCAGGCAGGACGAAACCGCTACAAAGTATAAAGCCTGGCGAACCAGGCTTTTTTAGTCAGTCAGTATGAGTGTTCTGCGTGGCGGGGAAAGGCGCTGTGCTCCTTGCGCACACTCTCCTGCCAGTCTGGTTGCGAGCCGCCCTCCAGCCTGAAATTCCGGGTGCGCGTCTGAAGCTCAATCACCTGGTTTTTCAGCACATCGGAGGAGCCTGACAGTTCATCCACCATTGCCACGTTGCTTTGCGTCACACGCTCCAGCTCAGACAGCGCCTGAGTGATTTGCGAAATCCCTTTTTCCTGTTCAGACGTACTCGCCGAAATCTCATCCATCAGCTTGCTGACATGCCCGGAACCGTTGACGATTTCGTGCATATTTTTCTCGGCTTCCGCGACCACCGTCACGCCCTGCGTCACGTTATTGCTCGTCACGTCGATCAGAGACTTAATGCTTTTCGCCGCTTCTGCACTGCGATGGGCAAGATTACGCACTTCACCGGCGACCACGGAGAAACCTTTGCCGTGATCCCCAGCCCTTGCCGCCTCGACCGCCGCGTTCAGCGCCAGAATATTGGTCTGGAACGCGATGCCGTCGATCAGTGAGATGATCTCGGTCATTTGCTGCGCGCATTCCGTAATCGACTGCATATTATTTGCCACTTGCCCCATCAGCTCGCCACCTTTGCGCGCCTGCACCGTCGCGTGGTTCGCACGCTCGCTGGCAAGACGGGTGTTATCGGCGTTGTTACGGGTGCTGGCCGCCATCTGCTCCATGCTGGCGGCGGTCTGAATAAGTGAAGCGGATTGCTGCTCTGTCTTCACCGACAATTCCGCGCTGCGTGAGGAGAGTTGTTCTGACAGGGTCATCGCGGTTTGCGACGAGGCGCGTATTTCCCGCACCAGCGTGGCGATGTTACTGGATAAGCTGTTGATCCCAGGAATTAAACGCCCTGCACAGTTGTTGCCAAACTCGGGGATAGAAACGGCAAGATTGCCTGAGGTGACCTCTTCGATACTTTTTTTCACGGTGTTGATCGGCGTCACAAGATATTTTGTCATGTAGGACCACAGCAACATGACCGCAAGCACATTAATAATATTTACTGCGATAAAAAGCGTTGTACTTTCCGATAAAGTCCAAACTAAACCATCAATGATTAAAAGCACGACCAGCAGAAAATATATAATAAAGGTTCTTACGCTAATATTTCTAAGCATAATTAATCCCATACAACAAGTCGGAGGAGGTATATTGGTTATAGCATTCGCATTTTCTTTTTCCACCACATTTTAAGTGGCATTTATTATTCACCTTCGGATGCCGTAAATTTAACTTAAGTCAGGACACACAATCAACCTAACCTCTATTATTGGAGAGTTATTCTTTTCACCCCTATTTTCTTTGTGACAACAATAGTTAGCAAACAGATGATTAAATATTAACGTAAAGTTTATTAAGAGCGAATGCTACTGCTGATTAAAATCATGTAGCGCTACTTAAGTCATTAATGAGAGAATATATCTTTGATGCTTTCCTGCATGTAAAAATAACGCGTTTGTTGTTGATTTTTGATAAGCAACTAATCTTGGAATTAGTTAGAGTAAGCCACGGCGGTGATGAGTCACGCACCGGATGAACTCAATAACGACTTTTTAGCGTGGGATTGCATAATGCTCGATGTGTCCTGGGACCCCGTTCTCATTGCCATCTCATTCCTGGTGGCGTTTATCGCTTCATTTGTGGCGCTCGACAGCGCCGGCAAAATATCGGGTGCCAGCCGCAAAGCCGCTCTCTGGTGGCGCATGGCCGGGGGCGTCACGCTGGGGATATGTATCTGGTCAATGCATTTCATCGGTATGCTGTCGATGAAAATGCCAATCGACATGAGCTATCACGTCTGGCTTACCGTCGGCTCACTGGGCATCGCCATTGTCGCGGCCACCAGCGCCATTAATATTGCCGTTCCGGGTGATTCTCTCTCCTTTTTTCGCTGGTTGTTTTCCACGCTGATCCTTAGCGCAGGCGTCGTGGCCATGCACTACACCGGGATGGCGGCGCTGATGCTAAGTGATGACATTCGCTGGAACATGACCCTCGTGACGATCTCCGTCGCGATCGCCATTGTCGCCTCGGGTGCCGCCCTCTGGCTTGCCTTTCACCTGCGCCGTCGGCACAAAGGCGTGTTTATCAACCGCGTCGCCGCGGCCGTGGTGATGGGCGTTGCCATTTGCGCGATGCATTACACGGGAATGAGCGCAGCCAATTTTCAGCACGCCGCGCACATGATGCCGGGCGGAGTGAGCGAGTTAGGGCTGTCGATTTGGGTCTCCACCACCACGCTCGTGCTACTGGGTATCATGCTGATTATCTCGCTGGTGGACTCCCATTTTCGCACTCATCGCCTGACGGAAAACCTGCGCCAGCTCAACACCCAGCTGGAGCGTAAAGCACGCTTTGATGCCCTTACCGGGCTTGCCAACCGTACGCAAATGGATCTCAGCCTGCAGGATTGCCTGCACGGCTCACTGCTGAATAAAAAACAGTTTGCGGTAATGTTTCTGGATATCGACCATTTCAAACTGGTGAACGACGCCTGGGGGCATCAGGTTGGCGATGAGCTGCTGGTAAGCGTCGCGCAGCGCATTACCGCCCGGCTGACGCCGGGAATGAGCCTCGCCAGGCTCGGCGGCGATGAGTTTATCCTGCTGCTGCCCGACTGCGATGACGAGAAAATTACCGAACTCTCCACGACCCTGCTCGACGATATTCGCCGCCCTTTCGCCATTGGCGGCCACGCGCTGAATATCACCTTAAGCCTTGGCGTGAGCCTTTATCCTCAGCACGGTGAAACCCTCCACGAACTGAAATTTAAAGCCGATGCCGCGATGCATCACATTAAACAAGAAGGGCGCAACGGCTGGGCGATTTATCGCCCGGAGATGTCGAAAAGCATCTCGGCAGAGCCGTCTTTCCTGCAGGATCTCACCCAGGCGCTGGAGCGCGAGCAGTTTGAGCTTTGGTACCAGCCCACCTACCACGCCGCAGTGAATGAGATCCACGGCTTTGAAGCCTTGTTGCGCTGGCACCATCCTGAACAGGGTGTTCTGCTGCCGAACGTATTCCTGCCATCGCTGGAAAAAACAGGATTAATCATTCCGGTGGGGGTGTGGGCCATTGATCAGGCCTGCAGACAACTGCGCTTCTGGACGGAGCAAGGATTCAGCCAGTGGACGCTGTCGTTTAATTTGTCCCCGATTCAGTTTGAGCAACAGGATATATTCGAGGTGATTTCCGGCACCATGCAGAAATACAATCTCGAACCTTCACGACTGATCCTCGAAGTCACCGAAAGCACGGCCCTGAAAAACCTGGAACGCAGCATTGAATTATTAGATATGTTTAACCACGCCGGTTTTACCGTTTCCATCGACGACTTTGGCACCGGATACTCTAACCTGCTGATGCTGAATGTGCTTCCGGCCAAAGAGCTTAAAATAGATAAAAGTTTTATTGATAGCATGCGGGAAAACGATAAAAGCAAAAAGATTGTCGAAACCATTATCCACGTTGCCCGGACCATGGATATGGTGGTGGTCGCCGAAGGTATTGAAACCCAACAGCAGCAGCAAATGCTGGCAAATCTGGGATGTGATTATCTGCAGGGCTATTATTTTTCCCGCCCGCTTCCTGCAGAACAGGTGCCGTGGCTGGTATTACAGAATAAATCTGATAAACAAATTATTCCAATTGGTAAAAATCAAATAGAACCCCCACTTCATTCACAAAAAAATCATGCCTGATGTGATGAAGTGGAGTATGTTTTGAAATATGCCCACGTGTGTATAACCGTGATACCGCAAATTTCATGAGCGTTGGCTGCCGATGACTGGGAAGACTCTATGTTGCCACACAGCTTTGATGCGCTGAATTTCGTCAAAACACCGGTTTGGTTAGTCTCACCCGTCTCTGAGCAGGTTATTTTCGCCAATAGTGCGGCGAGCGACATGATGCGTAATAAAACGCTGAATGACATGCGTCAGGGCGCTTATTCCGCCAGTGCACAGCAGCAGCTGGCAATGTACGTTCCTGATCTCAAATCCGAGCTGGAAATTGTCGAAATCTGGACCGTCTGGCGCAACGATCAGGAAACCACGCTGAGCTGTCGCTTGTCCCTCACCGTGCATGAAAGTGCGGGTGAAATCATTGTGTTTGAAGGGCTGATTTCCCAGGCCCCCTCCGGCCTGAAAGCGAGTCGCTCTGCCAACTACCAGCGTAAAAAACAGGGTTTCTACGCCCGCTTTTTCCAGACTAACAGCGCGCCCATGCTGCTCATAGATACCGCGCGTGACGGGCAAATTGTCGACGCGAATCTGGCGGCCCTCAATTTTTACGGTTACAGCCACGATGACATGTGTACAAAACACACATGGGAAATTAACACCCTGGGGCGCGATATCCTGCCGATTATGACGGAGATCGCCCGTCTTCCCGGCGGGCATAAACCCCTTAATTTTGTCCACCGGCTGGCCGATGGGTCTACCCGCCACGTGCAGACGTACGCGGGTCCGATTGAAATTTACGGCGACAAATTAATGCTGTGCATCGTACACGATATCACCGAGCAAAAAAGGCTTGAGCATGAGCTGGAGCACGCCGCCCTGCGGGACTCCATGACCGGCCTGCTAAATCGTCGACAGTTTTATCTTCTCACTGAACAGACTCATCCGTCCCATTTGCCCGCCCAGCAGCAGTTCAGCCTGTTACTGGTCGACATGGATCATTTCAAGAATATCAATGACGTATTTGGCCATTCCAGGGGCGATGAGGTGCTGATTTCCCTGTCGCGTATGCTCGAAGCCTGCAGCCGTAAAGATGATTTTGTGTTCCGCTGGGGCGGCGAAGAGTTTGTGATCCTGCTGCCGCGTACCACGCTCGAGGCTGCGATGCAGGTGGCCGAAACCATTCGTGCCGAAGTGGCGCGCATTGTCATCCCCGGCCTGCCCCGCTTTACCGTGAGTATTGGCGTCGCGCGACATAATCCGGACGAGAGCATCGACGATCTGTTAAAACGCGTAGACGACGCCTTATATCGCGCCAAAAACAATGGCCGCAATAAAGTGCTCGCCGCCTGAAAACTGGAGTATTGATTAAAGCCCCGCTACAATGCCCCCTCGAATTAACAGCGGTCAGGTGGGTCACTTTTGCTATGGGGAAAACAGAAGTCATACTCATCCTAATTATTCTCAGCGTTATTATATTTGGCTTATGGTTTATTTTTAGCGGTGAGATGTGGCACCTGGTGGGGTATCTGGAAAGCAGCCTCTACCCGGCGATTGACGCGCCCTGACTGGCGAATCAAAAAAAGGCCCGTTCTCAGACGGGCCTTGTTATTCATATTAATGCTTTTCGATATACATCGTCCGGCTATACGCCACATCTTCCGCGTTATTTATCGGATACCCTTTCACCCACGGCTTAATCAGGCGACCGTTGGTATATTGATAAATCGGCGCGATCGGGGCTTTTTCGGCAAGGATTTTCTCAGCCGCGTTGTAATCCGCATTGCGCGCTTTCGCCGTCGTTTCCAGCGTCGCCTGGTTGATAATCTTGTCGTACGCCGGATCGCTAAAGCGCGAAATATTGCCGCTGTGTGTGGATGTTAACAGTGACAGGAAAGTGGACGGCTCATTGTAATCCCCCACCCAGGAGGCACGGATCACGTCGAAGTTGCCGGTATTGCGGCTATCAATATAGGTTTTCCACTCCTGATTCTGCAGCTTCACATCCACGCCGAGGTTTTTCTTCCACATCGACGCCACCGCAATCGCGATTTTCTGATGGTTTTCTGAAGTGTTATAGAGCAGCGTCAGTTTCAGCGGTCGCTGCGGGCCGTATCCGGCAGCCTGTAACAGCATTTTGGCCTGCGCATTCAGCTCCGCCTGCGACATCTGCTCGAACGGTGACTTTTCTGGCGTAAAGCCTGCAGTCACATCCGGCGTAAAGTGCCACGCCGGTTTCTCGCCCGTTCCGAGCACCTTCTCCGCCATAATCCGACGATCGATGGTCATGCTCAATGCCAGTCGCACACGCTGATCGGCCGTTGGCCCTTTCTGAGTGTTAAACGCGTAATAATAGGTGCCCAGTTGCGGCGGCGTATAAACCTGCCCCGGAATATCTTTGAGCAGCTTCTGATAGAGATTTTTTGGGAAGGATTCGGTGATATCAATATCCCCCGCCAGATAGCGTTTAGTGGCCGATGACTCCTGGTTGATCGGAATAAAAGTCACTTTTTTCAGTACCGTCTGGGCGTTGTCCCAGTAGGACGTATTCGGCTCAACCACCAGCTTCTCATTCACCACGCGATCTTTCAGAACATAGGCACCGTTGCCAACCAGTGCGCCTGGGCGAGTCCACTCTTTTCCGCTCTCAACGTTGGCTTTCTGCACCGGATAAAAAGCAAAGCTGGCGGTCAGATTGGCGAACCAGGGCAGCGGTTTATCGAGCTGCACGCGAAGGGTTTTGGCGTCCACGGCGGTGATACCGAGCGTATTAGGCTGGGCTTTGCCGTCGATAATGCTCTGGGCATTAGTGATCCCCGCCAGCGCCGCAAACCAGGCAAATGGCGACGTCGTTTTCGGGTCCACCAGGCGCTGCCAGCTGTAGACAAAATCTTGCGCCGTCACCGGCGTACCGTCTGACCACTTCGCGTTGTCGCGTAAGGTAAATGTCCAGATACGGTTGTCATTGCTCTGCCACTTTGTCGCGACACCAGGGACGAGTTCGCCCTTTTCATTCTGATTCACCAGCCCTTCGAACAGATCGCGGATCACCTGAATTTCCGGTAAGCCGACGGCTTTCGCCGGATCGAGCGAGGCGGGTTCGTCCTTGATATGGCGGACCAGTTCCTGTTTTTCCGCCAGCTTCGTTCCCTGAGGAATATCAGCTGCATAAGAAACAGAGGTGAGTCCACACAGCCACAGCGCAGTACAGAGCAGCGAAACAGGATGCTTCATGAGATCCCCTTTGGAATGATGGGTAACAAGCAGATGCGTAATTATTTGTTTCAGAACAGCGAAATGCAAACACCTTCGCGCGGAAAGTTGAGATCGGATCAGTTTCTCCGGCCCGTGAAACTATTTGATTAAGCGCGTGTTTTACACAACACTGGCTATAAAGAACTCGCTATCAGGATTTCATATGTCACTTACCCGCCCAAGAACGGAACGTGGCGCTTTCCCGCCCGGAACGGAACATTATGGCCGCTCATTTCTGGGTGCCCCGCTGATCTGGTTTCCTGCCCCGCAGGCCGACCGCCACAGCGGGCTTATCATCGCCGGGACGCACGGGGATGAGAACTCCTCCATCGTCACCCTCTCCTGCGCGCTGCGCACGCTGGCGCCCGATCTGCGTCGTCATCACGTGGTGTTAACGGTCAATCCGGACGGGTGCCAGTTAGGGCTGCGGGCCAACGCGCGCGGCGTCGATCTGAACCGCAATTTCCCGGCGGCCAACTGGCGAGCGGGAGAGACGGTTTATCGCTGGAACAGCGCGGCGGATGAGCGTGACGTGGTGCTCCTCACCGGTGAAAAACCCGGCTCAGAGCCTGAAACCCAGGGGCTGTGCCAGCTCATTCATCATCTTCAACCGGCGTGGGTGGTGTCGTTTCACGATCCGCTGGCCTGCATCGAAGATCCACGCCACACGGAGTTAGGCGAGTGGCTGGCCGACGCCTTCGCGCTGCCGCTGGTCACCGGCGTCGGATACGAAACGCCAGGCTCGTTTGGCAGCTGGTGTGCAGACCTCGGCCTGCACTGCATTACCGCCGAGTTCCCGCCCGTCTCCTCTGATGAAGCGAGCGAGAAATACCTGAAAGCGATGACCGGCCTGCTGCGCTGGCAATCTCAGAGGTGAAGGGTCCCGGTAGTAAAATTCAGCGCAGGTGAGACATCCACGGCGAGCCAGGTGGGCCCATCAAGATCGGCGTAGCTCACCTGCTCTGTCAGCGGCAGTGCGGCGCTGATGGCTCTTGAGGTGCAGAGCATACAGCCAAGCATCAGCGCGAACCCGTCAGCACGCGCCTGTTTCGCCAGCGCCAGCGCTTCAGTTAATCCACCCGTCTTATCAAGTTTGATATTCACCATCTCGTAGCGCCCTTTCAGCCCGGCCAGGCTGTCACGCGTATGGCAGCTCTCATCGGCGCAGATAGGCAGCGGGTGGATAAAGTTTTCCAGCGCGGCGTCTTGTGCCGACGGCAGCGGCTGCTCCAGCATCGCCACGCCCAAATCAGCCAGCAGCTGACAGCGTGCGGCCAGCCCTTCACTCTTCCAGGATTCGTTGGCGTCGACAATGAGGGTCGCTTCCGGAACCGCGCTGCGGATCGCCACCATCCGCTCGCTAATCAAATGATCGTCCAGCTTCACTTTCAGCAACCGCGCCCCGGCCTCATACAGCGCTTTCGCACTTGACGCCATCTGCGCAGGCTCGCCGATCACCACCGTTTGCGCCGTTACAATGGTCTGCGGCAGCACCACGCCAAGCGAGTCGCTGATCGTGTGATTCTGCCGATGCGCCTCCAGCGACCACAGCGCACAGTCGACCGCATTACGCGCCGCCCCCGCCGGCAGCGCCTGTTGCAGCGCTTCGCGTGTCAGCCCCTTTTCCAGTTCAGGAACGATAGTCATGATCTGCGCCATCACCGACGCGAGACTCTCGCCGTAGCGAGGATAAGGTGTGCATTCGCCCGCGCCTTTTACACCGTCTTCTTCAATCTCGACGACGACTACGCTGGCTTCGCTACGGCTACCGCGAGAGATCACAAACGGGGTATGCAGTGGCCACGCTTCTTCATAGACCTTGACGGTTCTCATCACTCACTCCTGTAGGGAAAAATAGGTTTGCCGTGTTATCCGCTGTTGTCATACACTAGCCGCGACGTTAACTATATGTAAACAGGAAGATATCTATGTCACAACTCGTTCATTTCCAGGGCAACCCGGTTTCTGTTGCAGGTTCCATTCCGCAGGCAGGCAGCAAAGCACAGGCTTTTACCCTCGTGGCAAAAGATTTGTCTGACGTAACACTGGGTCAGTTCGCCGGTAAACGCAAAGTCCTGAACATTTTCCCAAGCATCGACACCGGCGTTTGCGCTGCGTCCGTGCGTAAATTCAACCAGCTGGCGACCGAAGTCGACAACACCGTGGTGCTGTGCATTTCCGCGGATCTGCCGTTCGCCCAGTCCCGTTTCTGCGGCGCAGAAGGTCTGAGCAACGTTATCACGCTTTCTACCCTGCGTAGCCCTGATTTCCTCGAAAACTACGGCGTAGGTATCGCGGAAGGCCCACTGAAAGGTCTGGCTGCCCGTGCAGTCCTGGTGATCGATGAAAACGACACCGTGATCTTCAGCGAGTTGGTCAACGAAATCACCAACGAGCCAGACTACACCGCTGCGCTGGATGTGCTGAAAGCGTAACGACATCGCTCAGTGCTCAGATATTCAAAGCCTCGCTTATGCGGGGCTTTCTTTTATCTGACGTCTGCCCAGCAACGACACTCTTTGTCCCTGTGCACACAATCGAACGGTTGCGAGATGAACTTAACGATGGAGCAGGCGTGGGGGATAATTCTGGAACTGTATAATCCGTTTGGTAACAGGATTCGGTTTTGCAAGGCGTGAATGATAAAATCTAAAGAGGATGTAAATCTTTCTGAGCCGCATCTCGCTCATTGAGATGACTCCCCTGAGCGAAATGCGGATGTCCGACGCCAGCGTCGCGCAGCATGCGGACATCGCACTCAATACGGCGATATCAGAACGCGATCGTCACCAGGTATTCAAAAACTCCGCGATCTCATCGATCCGCGTTTCATCGATTCCGGCTTCCCGGGCCATCTCACTCTGCGCCTCTTCGCTGATTTCCTCGTTATTCATTAAACGCGTGATCAGCGACTGGAAATAATAGGCCACCGCGTCGCGCTCTGCTTCGCTGACGGGCTTTGCGGATTCCTTTGAATATTCATCCGCGATGTCATAAAACTTTAAAGGTATTTCATTGCTCATACGTTAAGCCTTAATGTTTGGATAGCAAAAACCCCGCCCGCGCGGGATTTTCTCAGTTCTGGTCGTCCGCTTTCTTCTGATTCAGACCGTACTCACGCAACTTATTGGCGATGGCCGTGTGCGACACACCCAGGCGTTTCGCCAGTTTACGGGTGCTCGGATAGTTGCGATAAAGTTGGGTCAACACCGAGCGCTCGAAACGACTGGTGATGTCATCCAGCGAGCCTTCCATCGCCTCTTCGCCAACCGACACGGTTCCCGCATCGTAATCCGGCAACAGAATGTCCTGCGAGCGCAGTTCGTAGCCTTCCAGCTGCGTAAGCGCACGGTAGACGGCGTTTTTCAACTGGCGGATGTTGCCCGGCCAGCCGTAGCGCGTCAGCATCGACCCCAAATCCGCCGAGAGCTTCGGACGCGGCACGCCCTGCTCGTCGGCAAAACGCGCCACGAACAGTTCGGTCAGCGGCATAATGTCCTGCGGACAGTCGCGCAGCGGCGGAATATTCAGGGTCAGTACATTCAGTCGATAATAGAGATCTTCCCGAAATACGTCCTTTTGCACCAGTTCGACGAGGTTTTTCTGCGTCGCGCAAATGACGCGCACATCGACGTGAACCTCGTGATCTTCCCCGACGCGGCGGAAAGTGCCGTCGTTGAGGAAGCGCAGCAGTTTAGCCTGCATGCGCGGCGACATCTCGCCAATCTCATCCAGCAAGACCGAGCCGCCGTTGGCCTGCTCGAAGAAGCCTTTTTTGCCTTCCGGCGCGTGGCCGAACAGCTCGCTCTCAACGGCATCTTCCGGAATAGACGCGCAGTTCAGGGCCAGATAGGGTTTTGCCGCTCGTGGGCTGGCGGTATGAACCGCATGTGCCAGTAAATCCTTGCCGGTTCCCGTTTCGCCGGTGATCAGCAGCGGCGCGGTGAGATTCGCAAGCTTACGCGCCTGGTCCACCACATGCTTCATTTTCGGGCTAACGGCAATAATCTGGCTGAACGCGCCGACATCCTGGTTGGAGAGATTCTGCAGCTGGCGCCCCATACGGATGGTCGAACGCAGCATGATCACCGCACCGGTCAGCACGCTGACGTCATTCTCACCGCGCAGATGCACCGGAGTGATCTCCATCAGGAAGTTCTGGCCGCCGATCACCACATGTTCGCTGTGCGTGCCCTGCGGATTGCTGTCGAGCCAGCGCTGGAAATTGAAACCGGCGATCAGCTGCGCCGCGTGATGGTTGCTCAGTTTTTCCTGACTCTGGCCGAACAGCTGGCAGCTCGCCTGGTTGGTGCGCTCCACTTTGCCTTTCAGATCGAGGGATAAAAACGGTTCAGGCATCGCTTCGAGCAGCGCACTTAACGCCAGATGCTCTCGCTCTGACGGCATCCACGGCACGGTACGCACATCCGTAACGCCAGCGATACGGCGGATTTCCGCCATCAGGCTGCTAAAGGTATTAAATTCGATTTCGGCAAAATTGAGATAAATTCGCCCGATAGGGTCGATATCGATGCCGCGCAAATCAATGTCACGCAAAACAAGGAGATCGAGTAATTCGCGGGTCAGGCCGATACGGTCCTGACAGAACACTTCCAGACGCATGGGAAATTCACTCTTTAGCCAGTAACCTTAAAATGATATGTCAGATATCGTCTGGCTGGAAGCTCGCTGTCAACAAATATTGACAGCGAGGTGAATTCTTCAGCGTTTACTGCGGTTTTTTGCTCAATGTCTCTTTCAACTGGCCAATCAGTTCGCGACGGAAATCCCCGAGACGCGGTTTATCGTCATTCATCCATGGCAGGGGGCGGCATAATTCCATGGCTTTGATCCCCAGACGCGCGGTTAACAGACCCGCACCGATCCCCTGTGCCGCGCGGGTGGACAGTCGCGCGGCAAGATCCTGAGACATCCAGTCCATCCCCACTTCACGGACCAGTTCACTGGCGCCGGCAAAGGCCATGTTCAGCAGAACCAGGCGGAAAAGGCGCAGACGGCTGTAATAGCCCAGTTCGATGCCATACAGCGTGGCAATGCGGTTGATAAGCCGCAGATTTCGCCACGCGATAAAGGCCATATCCACCAGCGCCAGCGGGCTGACAGCAATCATCAGCGTCGACTCCGCCGCCGAGCGGCTAATCTCACGCCGAGCCTGCGAATCAAGCACGGGCTGAACGATACTCGCATAGAGACTCACGATTTCACGGTCGTTTTGCGTTTCATGGATCGCCGCGTACCAGCGCTGCAGAGCCGGATGGGACTGGTCAATCCCGGCCTGGCTCGCCAGTTTTTCACAGAATGCGCGCCCTTTTCCGGTGGCATGACTGTGCAACAGATCGCGCGCTTCGTCGCGCTCATGGGCGCGCTGGCGCAGTCGCCACAGACGACGCCACTCGGTCGCAATCGACCCAACGCCCGCCCCGACGATAAGCGCACCGGCCGCGCAGCCCCCAAGGGCCACCCAGTCCTGGGTCTGCCAGGCATTCATCGTCCACTGCACGCCCTGACCGACCACGCTCACACCAAAGAGCGTCAAACCGGCGGTAACCATTTTGCGCCACAGGCTGCGTTTAGGCCGCAGGGCGGCCTCAACAACAGCTTCGGCCGGCCCTTCGTCCGACAGCAGTTCGTCAGTAACGACAGGCGCAAATTTCTCGGCCTCCGGGCCACTGAAAGCCTGGGCGGATTTAAAGGCTTCGTCGCGCGCCTGCTCAAGCGTGCCGGTAAAATCGATGCGTGGCTTTAAGGGTTCGGTCATCGCAGTTTATCTCCTATTAAAAACTCCAGCGCCGCGTCCAGGCGAATATGCGGTAACGGCTGATCGACGTTCATCGCCTGAGGGCGAAACGCTTCAAACTGAAAACCCTGCTTTTCCCAGAACGCCTGCCCCGGCAGACGGGCGGGCACTTCCCCAGGATAAACCGTCAGCGGCTCGCCGTCGCTCAGACGATTACCACGCAGGGCCGGGATTTTCTCATCGTTGACATCAATCAGCCCGCTCTGCGTCGCCTGCACCGCGGCCAGCCCCAGACAGTCCATGCTAATCCCTTCAAACGCCGCATTTTGCCAGGCGTCCTGCACCAGCTGTTGCAGCAGCGATACCATATTCGCGTGCTGATCGACCGTGACATGATCGGCTTTGGTCGCCGCAAACAGCAGTTTGTCGATCACCGGTGAAAACAGGCGACGGAACAGAGTGCGCTGTCCGTAATGGAAACTTTGCATCAGCTGCGTGAGGGCGAGGCGCATATCGTTGAAAGCCTGCGGCCCGCTGTTCAAGGGCTGCAGACAATCCACCAGCACAATCTGGCGATCGAAGCGCAGGAAGTGATTTTTGTAGAACCCCTTCACCACCTTCTCGCAGTAGTAGTTAAAGCGATCGCGGAGCATCCCGACGTTGGTGTGTTTATCCGCCATCGCCAGTTTTGATTCGCCCCAGCTATCGACATCTGGCCACGGGAAGAACTGTAACGCAGGCGCACCCGCCATTTCGCCCGGCAGGACAAATCGCCCAGGCTGGATAAAATGCAGCCCCTGCTGTTTACATTGATGCAGGTAATCGGTCCAGGCCTGCGCAATTGCCGCCAGACGGTTCTCGTCGGCCGGAGCCAGCGGGTCTAACCCGGCGCACAGCTCACGCCATTTTGCCGACCACTCCGCGCGCAGCCCCTGCAGCAGCCCGGTCATTTGCCGCGACCAGCTCAGGTAATCCTGGGCCAGCATCGGCAAATCGAGCAACCACTCACCGGGATAATCGACAATTTCCAGATAGAGCGTGGACGTGTCTTTAAAATGGCGTAATACGGATTCGTTAGAACGAAAGCGCAGCGCGAGACGGATTTCACTCACACCGCGCGTCGGCGTCGGCCAGGCGGGTGGCGTGCCGTACAGCTGTGCCAGCCCTTCATCATAGGTAAAACGCGGGATGCCAAAGTCGCGCTGCGGTACACGCTTCACGCCGAGCAGGCGCTCTTCGCGCGCGGCACTCAGCAGAGGCAGGCGCGCTCCGGCGTGTAAATTAAGAAGCTGGTTGACCATCGCGGTGATAAATGCGGTTTTGCCGCTGCGGCTAAGTCCCGTCACCGCCAGACGCAAATGGCGGTCTACGCCACGGTTAACCAGTGAGTTGAATTCGTTTTTAAGTCGCTTCATCGCCATCCTGTTTTGCCCCGAAGACCGCTGATATCAGCTTCAGAATACAATAAATTGGGGCAGATCGTTGATTTTCAATTCATTGTCACTGTCATTCCCGTTTTTTCTCCCGTAATATAATCCCACTACCGCTATCATGGAGTTGTAAGGTGTATGTCACCCACCATTTATGATATTGCACGTGTTGCTGGCGTATCAAAATCAACCGTGTCCAGGGTTCTAAACAAGCAAACAAATATCTCCCCGGAAGCACTTGAAAAAGTGCAAAAAGCGATTGATGAATTAAATTATCAACCCAACAAGCTGGCCCGTGCCCTGACCTCTTCAGGTTTTGACGCGATCATGGTTATTTCCACGCGTTCAGCCAAGACCACAGCCGGTAATCCTTTTTTCTCTGACGTGTTACATACCATTACGGAAAAAGCCGAAGAGGAAGGTTTTGACGTTATTCTTCAAACGTCGAAAAGTAGCGAAGATGATTTGCAGAAATGCGAAAATAAAATTAAGCAAAAAATGGTTAAGGGAATTATTATGCTCAGTTCCCCGGCCAATGAATCTTTTTTCCCACGGCTTGATACCTATGGCATTCCCGTCGTGGTAATTGGTAAAGTCGAAGGCGATTTCCAGAATATCTATTCAGTCGATACGGATAATTTTCACGGCAGTATGACGTTAACCGATACGTTTATTCGCAATGGCCACCGTAAAATTGCCTGTCTGCATGCGCCCGTTGATTACCACGTCTCAATCGACCGTCTCGCGGGTTATAAAGCCAGCCTTGAAAAACACAACATTGTCTTTAAGGCTGACTGGGTTGTCGACGGCGGATATACCCACGAAAGTGCGCTGGACGCGGCCTGTCAATTACTCTCCTCAGCACACCCACCGCGTGCCGTTTTCGCCACGGACAGTATGAAACTTCTCGCTCTGTATCGCGCAGCGGATGAATTAAACCTGATGATCCCGGAACAGCTGGCGATCGCCGGTTATACGGATCCGTTGCTGTCGTTGATATTGACCCCTGCGCCGGCTGGCCTTGAAATCCCTACCCGCCAGTTGGGCGAACAGAGTTGCGATGTCCTGTTCAAACGTATCGCCGGAAAAGAGGCACCACGCCAGGTCATTGTTGACACGGCACTCTCTGAAACGCCCTCGCTTCGCTGAATCCAGGGGCGTCAAAGCCCCTGGCAGTCACCCCGTCAGAATGCGTAGTTCACGCCGACGCCCGCATAGTGGAAGCGGTCGTTTTTACCTTCGTCGTGATTTTCCCATTCGTACGCGTATTCCAGCGTCATGGATAATCCATTCATAAAATCGTACGCGTAGAGCATACCCAGGCGGTTAAAATCATGCCCTTCGCGGTCAGGATCGTCCTGCCAGTCCCAGTTCGACCAGCGATCCAGACCAATTCGGGTATACGGCGTCAGTGTGGTATTCCCCAACGAAATCGGTAAATAAGCACGAATTTCCTGCGTCGAGAACTCACCGTTATTCCGGCCACCGTCCATATTAAACCCGCGCTCTAAATAGTAGTTCGCTTTAGCCGAAAAGGTTTCGTTAATGGTCCAGGTAAATCCGGTTTCGGTTTCGACACGACTGTCGGAATAACCGGTTTTTTCAAGATCGTTGGCAAACTGATACATCGCAAACCAGCCGCTAAAACGCCAGTCATCGCTAAGTTTCAGATCCCAGTCCGGCTGAATTTTATAGCGCTGCATATTGGCGGTGCCGTCCTTCGCGCCGTGTTCATCTTTAAAATGGTAGCCATAATTGCGGAAGCCACCGGTCAAACCGAGGGTGAAATCGTCGCTGCCGATAATACGATAGCGCAGCTCAAATTCCGGGCGATCAAAATAGGTCCCGCGTGTCATGCTGCTGTAATCCACCGGACCTTCCTGATACATGGCCAGTGAAATAGTCCATGCGTCCCAGGTGGCATTAAACCAGACGGAAGGTTCATATAATCCATCTTTATCTTCGCCCTGCCCTTCGACGTTTTCAATCTCATACATAGCACCTATATTAAAGTGCCATTTTTCTTGATTGTCAGCCGCCTGGGCGCACGTTACCCCTGCGCATAATAAAAGCGCAGCACTTCTGTGTAGAGTACTCATTTGTATATTCCTTTATAAAATAACGACTAAAAAAGCCGGAAAGAAAATTCCCGGCAACGAAATCTTTTATCTCAGCGCTATTTCGCTATCAGCGTCGAAGAAGTGACATTTATCCATTTCAAACTGAATGGCCAGGTTATCCCCGGCACGGTAATCGTTGACCGCGCCGGCGCGCAGAACAAGCTCATGTCCCCCCACTGTGGCGTAGAGCATAAACTCTGCTCCGGTGAGTTCTGCCACGCTGACTTTGGCTGTGATATCCATGGGGAGGCCTGATGACGTGAGAATGTCTTCGGGCCGGATGCCAAAGACCACTGCCTTGCGCTGATACCCCATCGCATTCAGCACAGCGAGTTTCGTTTCGGGGATCGCCAGACGCAGCGTTTCAGTGACGAAATAACGGCCATCAATTGCCCCGCGAATAAAATTCATGGCCGGTGATCCGATAAAACCGGCAACAAACATATTGGCGGGTTCGTTATAGACCTGCTTCGGTGCGCCCACCTGCTGAATATAACCGTCCTTGAGAATCACAATTCTCGTCGCCATGGTCATGGCTTCCGTTTGATCGTGAGTCACGTAAATCATGGTGGTGTTCAGTTTCTGGTGCAGCTTGCTGATCTCTGCACGCATCTGCACACGCAGCTTGGCATCGAGGTTGGACAGGGGTTCGTCCATCAGGAAGACTCCCGCCTCGCGCACAATCGCCCTTCCGAGTGCCACACGCTGGCGCTGGCCACCGGATAACGCCCCGGGTTTTCGCTTCAGATAATCACGCAGCCCCAAAATTTGCGCCGCCCAGCTGACCCTTTCCTCAATGACCGCTGGCGCTATTTTTTGCATCTTCAGACCAAACGCCATGTTGTCGTAGACGGTCATATGCGGATACAGGGCGTAGTTCTGGAACACCATTGCGATATCGCGCGATTTGGCCGGAACATCGTTCATCCGCACCCCATCGATAAACAGCTCACCCGCGCTGATCTCCTCCAGCCCGGCAATCATGCGCAAAGTCGTCGATTTGCCACAGCCCGACGGACCGACAAAGACGATAAACTCTTTATCTGCGATTTCGAGGCTAAAATCCTTCACCACATGAACCTGGTTGTCGTAGATTTTTTGAATATGTTTAAGCGATAGCTGAGCCATTATGCCCCTTAAGTGATGCCCGTTATGGCCGCGCATGGCCTGCCAGAAATCGGATAAACGCGGCCAGGACAATTCATCCGTGGAAGAAAGTGTTAAATCTGCGCCGGATAACTCGCCGCCGATCCCAACCGACAGCATGCCTGCGGCATTGATCGCCTCAATACCCGCCTGCGCATCTTCAATCCCAATCGTCTGCTCCGGTGTGACGCCTAATCCTGCGCAGGCTGCCAGGAAAATGTCAGGATGCGGTTTCGAGAGCTGAATGCGCGACGCGTCGGCGCAAAAATCGAAAGCGTTGGCGATGCCCAGTGCCTGAAGGATCGTGGGCGCATTAAGCGAGACCGACGCCAGCCCGATTCGCACCTTGTTCGCGCGGATTTCCGCCAGTAGCTGCGCAATACCCGGCAGAAGTGAATCGCGGGTTAATCCCTTAAGCGATTCGACGTACAGCGCATTTTTGGCCTGCGCCAGTTGCTCGCGCTCTTTCTGGCTGAACGCCTCTTCCATTCCACCGTGGCGCAAAATACGGGCGAGTGAGTCCATCCGACTTATGCCCTTCAGCCCGGCATTGAACGCCTCGTCAATCGGGATGCCTATCTCTGACGCCACGCTCTGCCAGGCCAGAAAGTGCAGATGCGCCGTGTCGGTAATCACCCCGTCTAAATCGAAAATCACCGCCTTAAACATTGTTGCCGCCCTCCGTGGTAGCGGTCCCAAATTCAGATAAATCAATAGTGCGCGTTTCATGGGCCAAAAGGTGGCGTGTTTCTCCCCAAAGCGTCACTGCAATCGGTGCGCTGGAACGCAGCGTCACTGATGCGCCCTCAACCAGAATATCGAGGCGTGCAGCGCGCCACTGAAGAGAGAATTGCAGTCGCTGCCAGTGTGCCGGCAGTTGCGGCGTCAGATGCAGTTCGCCATCAATAATCTGCATCCCTGCAAAGCCCTGAACGACACCCGACCAGATTGCCCCCGTTGCGGCGGCGTGGATCCCATCGTCGCAACTGTGAGGATCGTCCCCCAGATCAATCGCCGCACCCGCTCGCCAGAACGCATAGGCGTGGGCAGTATCACCGCAGCGAGCAGCCACAATGCCGTGAATCGACTGACTCAATGAGGAGTCGTGGATCGTGCGTGGCTCGTAGAAGGCCAGATTCGCCGCACATTGTTTGCGGTCGAACTTATCTGGCAACAGATAGTTGAGCATCACCACGTCCGCCTGCTTGAGGATCTGCATTTCATTAACCTCCGCGCGGGAGTAGTCCAGCAGAATGGTTTGCTTACCGGCCTGCGCTTTATAACGGCGTAGATCTATCGCAGGTTTCGCCATAAAGGTGTCATCCTGCGGGATAACCCCCTGCGCATCAGCGGAAGGCAGCCACAGCCGTGCCAGGAATTTCTGCGCCGCTTCTGTAAACGCATCGTCCTGTCGATTAAAGTGCTCCATCAGCGTCAGGGCATCATGGACGTTTTGCCAGGCCATATAGTTGGTAAAGGCATTGTTGTTCACATGCTCGGTATACTCGTCCGGGCCGATAACGTCATGGATCTCCAGCCGGCCATTCACGTCTGTGGCTCGCGAGATCCAGAACGACGCGGTTTCCATGAGCAGCGCCAGCCCCTCACTGCGCATGAAGTCGCTGTCGCGCGTCGCTTGCCAGTAGGCCACGACGGCCCAGGCGATATCGGCGACGATATGGTGCTCCGCCAGCGCCGACGCCACTTTTTGCCGCAGGCCGGTGCGAATATTGATGGCCGCGTATTCAGGCGTCTCTTCCTGTCCGCTGTCTGCGCTCTCCCACGGAAACAGCGCTCCCGCCCAGCCGTTGCGCTGTGCTTTCTCACGGGCTCCGGCAAGGTTCAGCCAGCGATAACGCAGCAAGCTGCGGGCCGTTTGCGGCCGCGTAAAGAGGTGGAACGGTAACAGGAAGATCTCTGTGTCCCAGAAAATGTGGCCTTTATAGCCTTCGCCGGTCAGCCCTTTCGCCGCGATACTGCAACGCTCGTTGTGCGCAGGCGTCATGGCCGTCAAATGCCAGACCGCATAGTCGAGGGCGAGCTGATCCTGAGGATCGTCGGACTGCACGCTAACGCGGCTGGTTTGCCACTGCGTGTCCCAGGCAAGTGCAGACTGTTCCAGCAATGCGTCGTAGCCCTGCTCCGCGCAGCGTTTTAGCTCGGCCAGGCCTTTTTGTGCAAAGGCAGACTGCTCAAGTGCTTTATCGTGCCGATGGGTTATCCAGACGATTTTCTCCAGCGTAACTTTCTGCCCCTCTTCTGCCTCCAGTGCATGGTGGCAGTTCAGACGCCGGTTTTTGGCGGTAAAACAGTTTTCACTCGGGGTATCCAGCTGACAGCTCGCGGAGATCACGACTTCAGTCGAGCGATCCTGAGTTTCATATACGCCTTGCATGAAATGCTGATCAAACACCTGAACAGAGGTTTCATCCAGATGCTGTCGACCGCTGTTGGTTTGCGTCGCGTCGATTCCCGTCGAGAAGCTGATGCGCGCAGCACCGTCCAGGGGAGTGACGGAAAATTGCAGCGCCACCAATGGCAGCTGCTCTAGCGAGACAAAACGTCGGCTGTCGATGCGAAAGCGTTTTCCCCTGGTTGAACGCCAGACCAGGCTGCGGCGTAGCTCGCCGTCAGAGAACGCTAACTCACGCTCCCAGCAGAGAAGCTCACCTGCCAGTAGCGAAAAATTCTCGCCGTCCAGCTGCAGTTCAATCCCCATCACATCGGGGAGGTTCACCAGTTCCTTCGTTTCGTTGCGCCCTGCGCGGTGGTAAACCCCCGCCAGATACATGCCGCGCGTTTGCTGCGTATAGTCCTCTTCATGACTGGCACGAATGCCCATATAGCCATTGCCACAGGCCATGACCGACGCGTACTTGTTCAGACTGTGCGGGCTGAATGTGGGTTCTGAAAGACGAGTGAGGTTCAGCATAATTCCACGCTCTCCCGTTTTTCTGCCGATTCATAGAGCGCCGCCACGAGCTGCTGGATCACCAACCCCTGCTCGGCATCGGCAATCATGACTGGCTCGCCCAGCACATGGCGCACAAATGCTTCCATGCTGCGTAAATGGCGCTGATCGTCCGCGTCGTCGCGGCTTAAAATCGTCTGTAGCTCGCCCCCCACGTCGTCATAAATATGCGCCGGGAATAATGTCGCGCCCGCTTTTTCACCGCAAAATGAGACGTTCATGATCGACTTCTCGCGGATGTTAAGGGCAAACGACGTATCGAGACGTAAGATCCCCCCGTTGCAAAACTCAATAGTGCCAAACAGCGCATCTTCAACGGTATAACCATTGGGGTCCCATTCACCAAACTGGCCGCAATGCTTAGTGGTGCCCAGCTTTTGAAAACTGTGTGCTGTCACGCGTTTCACCGCCGGGAACCCCAACACGTACATCGCCACATCGAGCATATGGATGCCGATATCAATCAATGGCCCACCGCCTTGTAGCGACTTATTGGTAAAGGCACCCCAGCCGGGAACACCGCAACGACGTAACGCCTGCGCGCTGGTGACATAAATCTCGCCAAAGGTGCCGTTCCGAACCGCTTCACGCAGCAGCTGCGCATCCAGCGCGAAACGATGGTGAAAATCGTAAGCCAGCACTTTTCCGGCATGCCGGGCCGCCAGACGCATCTCGTCTGCCTGTGCAGGTGTCATCGCGGGTGGCTTTTCGCACATCACGTGGCAACCCGCCTCCAGCGCCGCCATCACATGTTCATAGTGAAAACGATTCGGCGAGCAAACGCTCACGATGTCAGGCTTTGCCTCCTGCAACATCAACCTCGCGTCCTGATACACACCTGCGATAGCGTGGCGCTCAGCAAATGCCTGCGCTTGATCCAGGCGGCTGTCCATGACAGCCACCATCTGCAGATCGCTGCGCGTGGCGTAATACGAGGCATGCACTTTGTCTGCAACCTGACCGGCGCCAATGATGGCGACGCGCAGAGGCAAAGGTGTAGAAGCACTCATCACGCTCGTCATCCTCAGCAGCCACGTAAATAGTTGAGCGAAGCCTGATAGGCTTTGGCCGGATCCTCCGCGCGCACGCGGCACTCATATACAACGTAGCCTTGATAATCATCGGCGCGGAGCTGGTCAAACAGCGCAGCAAAATCGAGCGTGCCGCTGCCAGGCTGATAACGGTGATTGTCGGCGATATGAACATGCCCGAGCCTGTCACGATTCTCGTGAAGTGCGCCGGTCAGCGAATCCTCTTCGATATTCATATGGTAGAAATCACCGATAATCTGCACGTGCTTGAGCGCATTTTCTTCGATATAGCGACGCGCATCCGCCAGCGTGTTGATCATGTGATCCTGATAGCGGTTCAACGGCTCAAGGTAAACGAGGGTTCCGGTACGCGCCGCTACGTCATCTAACCAGCGCAGGGAGGCACTGACCGCTTTGCGATCGCCCTCCAGACTGCGCGGGGAGGTCATGGGCGGCAGTCGGAAGGTAAACATTCCCCAAGCCGCAGGCACGATAATGCCCTTTCCACCCACATCGCTCAGCGCTTCAAGAATACGTTCGATTTGCTGCAAACCGTTCAGACGGCGCTCTTCGATAAAATCACCGATCCATCCGTCATAGCCGCCACAGGCGGTGATCACTGGCAGCCCGGTGGCTTTTATGGCGGCTTTCACTTCCGCCAGATTTTCAACCAGGAGCTTGCCGTCGATTTCATAGCCATCAAAACCCATTGCTTTGATGTACTGGAATTTTTCAAGAATATTGGTCGGGAAAAAGGCCTGATTTTGTGTTGCAATTTTCATCTTTTGTTCTCGCTTGCTTAAAAAGTCACGCCCATTTTGATGCTCAGTTCCGGATGCTTATCGACATACGTCATGTAGCTTTCCGCACTGGTTTCGAAGCTCACGATTGGATCGATCAGATCGTCGCAGTTGAGGTAGCCATTCATCAGCAGCTCCCAGCAGGTTTCTTCGATGCGTTTACGGCTCCAGCGCGGGTATTCCGGGTTCGGCTCGCTGCAGGCGCGTGAAAAGACGATTTTCGCGTTATTGAAATGCGCTTCACGGCCCAGGTTGAATCCTTCGGCAAAGGGTTTCGCGAATGCGACATAAGAGAGGGTTCCGCCGTAAGCCAGTCCGCGCAGTGCGGATTGCAGCGCATCGGCGAAGCCGCTGGTTTCGATAATGATATCGGCCCCCTGCTTTCCGGTGAGCTGTTTAATCTCCAGCCCAACGTCATTGCCGATCGGGTTGATGCAGAAATCCGCGCCGTGGCGACGGGCGATTTCGCAGCGGTGGTCGATAGGGTCAACGCCAATGACTATGGACGCACCCGCTTTTTTTGCCAGCTGGATAGCGATCTGACCGATGGCACCTAACCCCACTACCACCACAAAATCTCCGACGCGAACGTTAGCATCACGTACCCCGCTCATGGCGAACTGTGCCGGGTCATAGCAGACGGCGTTTTTCCAGGATGCGCCCTGCGGCATTTTACGTAGCTTGTAGTTGTTGACGGCATTGACGATTACCGTCTCCTGAAGCGGCCCGTAGCAGCAAACGGAATCCCCGATCTGGTAATCCGTGACCTCTGAGCCGCATTCAATGATGTCCCCGACGATCATATTGCCCAGCTGGAATTTGCCGAACTCGATACCACGCGCAGCGCCTTCAGCACGCGGTGTGAAGAGTTGCCACTCAGCATTGAACTCTTCGTCAATAAAGGGGCTTGCGGCCCGGAAATCGACCACTTCTGTTCCGTGCTTTGGCGCGCCGTAACGGGCGCGGATTTTGACTTCATTTGCCGCCACAGGGCGATCTTCGTAATGGACCAGCGCGGCTATGCGCGGCGCTGTCGCAACTAATTTTTTCATGACTACTCCTTGTTAAAAACTGGCCGCCTCAGCCCTTTACGCCACCGGCGGTCAAACCACTTTTAATGAAACGTTCAGAAAGCGCATACATCACAACCACCGGCAATGCCGTCACCAGCGACGCGGCCATCATGCGGCCCCAGATATAGTCTGGCGTACTGAAGAGCGTGTTCAGCCCGACCGGCAATGTGAAGTT
This sequence comes from Lelliottia sp. WB101, assembly GCF_003051885.1. Taxonomy (NCBI): domain Bacteria; kingdom Pseudomonadati; phylum Pseudomonadota; class Gammaproteobacteria; order Enterobacterales; family Enterobacteriaceae; genus Lelliottia; species Lelliottia sp. WB101. Next base: position 3,091,705 of record NZ_CP028520.1, on the reverse strand, counting down.
GCTGGCGCTTGAGAGGAAAATCGATGCAAACAGGTAGTCGTTCCAGGCCACCATGAAGCAATAGACAAACACCGAGACCAGGCCGGAGATGGCAAGCGGGACGGTGATACGGAAGATAATTTGCAGACGGTTTAGCCCATCCATCATCGCCGCTTCTTCAATTTCGTCCGGTATGGTGTCGAAATAGCTTCTGAGCATGAAAACAGCCGTCGGTAGCGTCTGAGTCACCATCGTGATGATCAGCGCCAGTTCGGTATCGTAAATGCCGAGCGCGGTAATAATTTTGAACAGCGGCACCACCAGTAAAATCCCGGAGAACATATAGACGCTATAGAAGCTGGCATTGATAGTGGCCCGCCCTTTAAAGCGAAGTTTCGACAGCGCGTAGGCCCCGAGCGTCCCGAGGAATACCGCAATAACCGACGAACTCAGGGAGACCAGCAAACTGTTCCTGAAATAGTTCACAAACGGGAAAATCAGCGGGTTAAAGATGTCGATGTAGTGCTGCAACGTCCATGCCTGCGGCAGGATCGTCGGATGCAGTGAAATCGCCTCCTTCGCACTTTTGAACGAGGTCATGAGCATCACGAAGAACGGAAACAGCGTGATGAGCAGAAACAGCGCCAGTCCGACGTAAAAACCGACGCGACTGAGGGTGCGTTTACTTGTTGCCATTGAGGTTTACCCTTTTTCTGGTCAGCAGGATGACGGCGAAAATAATCACAAACAGCACCACCGAGATGGCGGCCGCTTTCCCCAGATCGTTAAAAGCAAACGCCGTCTTGTAGAGATAGACGCCGAGAATATCGACCTTAGTGGTGAGCAGATAAACGTCCGCGAACATGTAGAACATCCAGATGGTCCGCAGTGTCAGCACGGTTGCCAGCACCGGCATGATCGCGGGAAGCGTCACGATCCGAAAACGCTGCCAGCCGTTGGCACCATCCATCTCTGCCGCCTCGTACAGCGATTTATCGATGGTCTGCAAAATCGCTAAAAACGAGATGAATGCGTACGGGAAGTAGCGCCAGATGGCGAACAGCACCACCAGCACAAAGCTGCTGCCGGGGTTGTCAAACCACAGCGGCGCCTGGTCATACAGGTGCAGCACATCAACGCCCAGATAGTTCACGATGCCGTAGCCGTTGTTGAACATGTATTTCCAGGCGAACACCAGCGAGATGGACGGTGTGACGTACGAGAGGATCACCAGTGAGCGCGCCGTTTTACGCAGGCGAAACTCGCGATTGAAGAAAATCGCCACGGCCAGACCCAGGCCAGTGCTGCCAAGCACCACCAGCGCCGTATACCAGAAGGTCATCCACAATGAGTGCCAAAACGCGGAATCCCCCAGAATCCGGATATAATTATCCAGACCGACAAAGGTGGCGCTGATACGCGGATTCAGCGGCAGGCGTAAAAAACTGATTTCGATATTCGAAATCATCGGCCAGGCTACCAGGCCTCCCAGCAATATCAGGCTGGGGGCCAACAGCAGCATGGCGAAAGGCAGATCGGAACGGCCAGTAAACAACCTCTTCATAATTCCCTTCGCGGTGCGCCCCTATCGTTGTGAAATCAGATCGGCCAGACGCTTCTGGCTATCGTTTAACGTGGTGGAGAGGTCTTTTTTCCCGACCGTCACGTCATGCACCATCGAACTGATCACACCCGAACCGGTGACGTCGCCCATACGCGTAAAGTTTTTGTCGCCAACAGCACCAAAGACCTGAACGTTGGGAAACTGGGCTATCAGCTCATACGGAAGCTGACCAAACGCCTGTATGACGTTGTTGTTTTTCCACGACGCGGTATCCACCACCCGTTTGTTGACCGGAAGCGCCGCACCCGGCGACATCATCACCCAGTCGGCTGCGTTTTGAGCCTGCTCCATCCAGGTGACGAAGGTTTCTGCCGCTTTGGTTTCTTCCTCGGTTTGCCCGTTGGTGATGGTCAGTGACGTCACCATGCCGTAAACCGCCGAGGATTTTTCCGTCGGCACAACAAACCCGAGATCGGCCGGATTGCCATCTTTAAATACCGCAGGAAGGATATAGGTGGAGTAGATCGCCATTGGCGCGGAGCCGTTCATAAAGGCGTCTTTAATTTCCATCACATCGTTGGAGCCCGGCATGGTGGTTGCCGCCAGATCGCGATAGAACGCCAGCGCTTTCGCCATCTCTGGCGTATTGATGACCACATTCCCTTTCGCATCGAAGACGTTCGCACCACCCGACAGCGCAAACTGAGAGAATGCCTGTTCGGTCATGACACTTTCCGCCGTCGGTAAGGCGATACCGTACTGTTTTTTCTCAGGGTGATTCAGGGTCTGACTGGCTTTGAGCAGTTGCTGCCAGGTCGCAGGCTCCTGAATCCCCGCAGCGGCCAGCACCGATTTGTGGTACCAGACGCCGGAAAGCCACGCGCTAACCGGAACACCTGTCCACGCCTTACCGTCTTCCGTGCGCACCACGCGCAGAATGCCGTCATAGAACGTGTTTTCACCGACAGCACCAATCGCGGCTCTGATGGCATCGCGGTCGAGTAGCTGTTCTTTGTCCATCACTTTGGCGTAGTCGTGACTGACTTCAATCACCTCGGGCAAAGCGCCTGTACGGGCCAATGTAATCACCTTGGTGTTATAGGCATCCTCTTCCACCGGAACCTGTTTTACCTTGATGGACGGATTGTCTTTCTCGAAGCGTTCAATAAGTTGAGTGATTACCGCCTGGCGCTCCTGCTCCACCGACGAGTGCATGAATTCAATGGCGACTACTTTATTGTTGTCATCCCGACAGCCTGACAACAGGGCGCACGAAACCAGTGCTGATAACAGCACAATTTTAGGCATCTTCATTTTTATCGTCCTTTTAGATTTCTTTAATCCACATAACCTGCCACGGATTAAGGGTTACAGAATCTCCGTTAACAGGCGTTCCCGTAAGTAATTCCACCCCAGAGTGAATTCCCGAGGAAATAATTTGCGCATGTTCATTAAAGTTAAACAGCGCCGCGATCCGCTCACCATTATCTGCGACACGAATGATTCTAAGAACATGCTGATTCGGTGCGTCATAAAATGCTGTGCTGTCAGGATGAAATGCTTTTTGCTGACGGCGCAGTGAAAGCATATTTTTTAATGCAGTATAAATTTTGTATCTAAGACTACTATGACATTCCAGCTCGTTATCAATTTCACCCTCGTGATATTTCCGCCGATTTATTGCCCTATTATAACCCAGCCGCTTAACGTTATCATGATCGTTACGAGAGCCAATAATGCTTTGAATATAAATTGCGGGCACGCCTGGAAAACTTAATAACACGGCATGAGCCAGAAGGAAGCGGGCAATACGTTCGTCATCTGTACTGTCTTGCCGACTTAATGCATCCAGATAGGTCACATTAATTTCATAGGGCTGCGGCTGCCGTCCGGATTATTTTTCCAGTTTACCAGCGCGCCTTCATGCTGGAGTTTTTCGACCAGTGCCAGAATATCGCTCTCAGGAATAATCCCGCGCACCGGATTCAGGCCAATACCGTCGTGGGAGGCGAGGAAGTTAAACCAGGTGGTCTTCGATGAAGGTAGCTTAAGCTGCTGCGCCCACTGGCAAAGGGCCTCAACGTTCTGGCTATGCACGCTGTGAAGCACCAGCGGCGGCAGTGAAAACTGATAGACCATCTGCGCTTCGTTGGTGCCATCGCCGAAGTACGAAATGTTGTCTTTATGGGGGACATTGGTTTCAGTGATGATGACCGTACCGGGCGCAACCTCTTCGGTGATCGCGCGGAACAGCTGAATCAGGCGGTGAGTTTGCTCCAGATGGATACAGGTCGTTCCTGGAATTTTCCACATAAACCCGACAGCGTCCAGGCGGATGTAATCGGCACCTTCAGCCAGATACTTCAGTAGCACATCGACCATGGCGATAAGGACCTTCGGGCTGGCAAAGTTGAGGTCAACCTGGTCTTCGCTGAAGGTGGTCCACAGGTGGCGCACCGTGCCCTCTGCCATTGTGAACGGTGTTAACAGCGGCAGTGCGCGCGGACGGGTAACGGCTGATAAATCCGTAGCCGGGTCTACGGCGATAAAAAATTCTTCATAGCCGGGAACCTGGTTTAAATAATTGTTGAACCACTCACTTTTGGCTGACATATGGTTGCAGACAAAATCAAACATCAGATTCGTTGATTTTTTTAACTCAGCCACATCGCTCCACTCACCTGTTTCTGGCGCCACGCGGTGATAATCGACGACCGAGAATCCGTCGTCCGAAGACCACGGATAAAAAGGCAAAAGATGGACGTGAGAAAATGAATCAGAAAGCCAGCGATTATAAAATCGCGTCAAGACAGGCAGCGCTTTTTCGTTGCGTTTTTGAAACTGATCGGCATAGGTAATTAATACCACATCCTTTTCATCCCAGTTCGCCTTACGCTGATGACTAATAACCTTCCGCGCGTTTCCTATCTTTTCCTGAAGAATGCTAAAATCCTTATGAGAAAAAGAATCGCCATAAATAAGATTAATTAAATGCGTTATTTTATTGTTCACGTTGATTTCCATGGTAGCGGTCCCACGGAAAGCAATCTACTCCCCATAAAAATTTCTGTCAACGAACCTCAGGGATCAAAAGTGCAAATAAAAAGCGGCTCTGCTCATTAATGTGAGCTAACGCAAAGAAAGGATGAAACAACGATAATGGTATTCAAAAAAGGGCTGATGCCCTCTCTCGCGATGAGAGAAGGCATTAAATGAGGGAAGTGTCAGGAAAAATAACGGCGGGAAAAACGGCCAGCGACCTTCTTGAGCAGCGGCTCCAGTGCCACGGCCAGTAACATTCTGATCGGTTTCCGGGCAACAGATTTCACCGCCCAACCCGCCACACCTGCAGGGCCATAACGTAGCGCGGTCAGTAAAACGAATTTGCCTGCAATTTTAAGGCCCGGTTTCATTTTCTGACCGGCCTGCTGCCAGTTGCGATTCATATTTTTATCTCTCTGTTAAAGCTGACGAAAACGACTTCTCAGCGTGAACGTGTCGGACGTGACATAGCGTTCCATTTCGCGCAGACGCTTCTCGCCGGAGGCCAGTTCGGCGTCCACCGAGTCGAGCAAATCGCTGCTGGTCGGCGCATCTTCCGATGACATGGCGCTGTCCGGCATCGGATCGAGCACGAAGGACAAAATGATGTACGCCACCAGGGTAAAGAATGCCAGACCAAAGAAGATCGACAGCACGGTGACCACACGCACCAGTTTCACTGGCACATCCAGATAGCGCGCCAGCCCGGCGCACACGCCGCGCACCATCCCCTGCTGGGGGATGCGCCACAGTTTTTTATTTAAATTCAGTCCGCCCATTAATTCTCCCTCCAGTTTGGATGTTCCGCGTCCAGAATGGATTCGAGCGCCTGGATGCGTTCACGCATTTTTTTCGCGTCATCGGTGAGCTGCAACAGCCGTTGCTGCTCGCTTTGCGAGAGCTCGCCCCGGGAAGAGCGGTTGCTGTAGTGCAGCCATAACCAGATCGGCAGAACGAAAAGCACGAAAATGGTCAGGGGAATAGCCAGAAACAGCGCACTCATAGGGTCTCCTTGTCTTACGATGCGTTGCGGCACACTGAGGTGCCGCATTCATTATTATTGGTTGTCTTGCTTCATTTTGGCTTTCAGCACCGCAAGTTGCTCGCTGATTTCGTCATCCGCTTTCAAATCGGCAAACTGCTGATCCAGCGTTTTCTGTTTGCCAAAGCTGTGGCTCTCGGCCTCGGCTTCCATATGGTCGATGCGGCGTTCAAAAGATTCGAAACGCGCCATCGCTTCATCCAGTTTACCGCTATCCAGCTGACGGCGAACGTCGCGGGATGAGCTGGCCGCCTGATGGCGTAGCGTCAGAGCCTGCTGGCGAGCACGCGTTTCGCTGAGTTTGTTTTCCAGTTCGGCGATCTCTTTTTTCATGCGGGTGAGCGTTTCATCCACCAGCGTGATTTCATGCTCCAGCGTCGCAACGATGTCGGTCAGCTTTTGTTTTTCGATCAGCGCCGAACGGGCCAGATCGTCTTTATCTTTACGCAGCGCCAGTTCCGCTTTTTCCTGCCACTCGCTCTGTTGTGCGGTAGCCTGCTCGATACGACGTGACAGCTGTTTCTTTTCAGCCAGCGCACGCGCAGAGGTGGAACGAACTTCAACCAGCGTGTCTTCCATTTCCTGAATCATCAGACGCACCAGCTTCTGCGGGTCTTCCGCTTTCTCCAGCAGCGAGTTGATGTTGGCGTTCACGATGTCGGCAAAACGAGAAAAAATACCCATAATTCAATCCTCACATTTCTGTTATCGGGCGATGCCCTGCTGATGAGCTAATACAATTCCCGTGCCAAGTTTTTATCTTGTTGATTTATATGAATGTGGTTGATTTTACACCACGGACATCCTACTCTCACCTGGTGAATATCGCTAACGAGTGGTTAATTTCATCATGGCTGATTACAAAGACAATTTACTGGGCGAAGCGAACAGTTTTCTTGAGGTGCTGGAGCAGGTTTCGCGCCTGGCCCCGCTCAATAAGCCGGTACTGATTATCGGTGAGCGCGGCACCGGGAAGGAGCTTATCGCCAACCGTCTGCATTTTCTGTCCGGGCGATGGGACGGGCCGTTTATCTCCTTAAACTGCGCGGCGCTGAACGAGAATTTGCTGGATACGGAGCTGTTCGGCCATGAGGCGGGTGCCTTTACCGGCGCGCAAAAACGCCATCCCGGACGTTTCGAGCGTGCAGACGGCGGGACGTTGTTTCTTGATGAACTGGCCACCGCCCCAATGCTGGTGCAGGAAAAACTGCTGCGCGTGATTGAGTACGGCGAGCTGGAGCGCGTGGGCGGCAGCCAGCCGTTGCAGGTGAATGTGCGCCTGGTGTGCGCCACCAATGCCAATTTGCCGGAAATGGTGGCGGAGGAGAAATTCCGCGCGGATCTTCTCGATCGTCTGGCCTTTGACGTGGTGCAGCTCCCGCCCCTGCGCGAGCGCCGCAGCGATATCATGCTGCTGGCAGAGCAGTTCGCCATTCAGATGTGCCGCGAGCTGGGAATGCCGTTGTTCCCCGGATTTAGCGATTATGCGCGGGAAACGCTGCTGGACTACCGCTGGCCGGGCAACATTCGAGAGCTGAAAAACGTCGTGGAGCGCTCCGTGTATCGCCACGCCAGCAGTGAGACTGAGCTGGATAACATTATTATCGATCCCTTTTATCGCGCCGCGCCGACAAAGTCGGAACCGACGCCGCATGCCGATACCCCTTCTCTGCCGCTCGATTTGCGCCAGTTTCAGCACAAACAGGAACACCAGTTGCTCGAACTGAGCCTGAAAGAGGCAAAATATAACCAGAAGCAGGCAGCCGAACTGCTGGGTCTGACCTACCATCAATTAAGGGCATTGCTCAAAAAGCATCAAATGCGCTGACATTATCGGCACTTACCTGCAGACATTTTTACGAATCAGGGGTAAGTGCGATACACTTTGCAGATCGAATCTTAAAACCCTGAAAATTATGCGTCTGGTTTTATCGTCCCTGATTGCACTCGGTCTGTTTAGCCGCCTGGTCTTTGCTGCGCCCGAGCAGACTGTGCTTCCTGATATTCGCGACAGTGGTTTTGTCTATTGCGTGAACGGGCAAGTCGACACCCTGAACCCACAAAAAGCAGGCAGCGGCCTGATTGTCGACACCCTCGCCGCACAGCTTTACGATCGCCTGCTTGATGTTGACCCTTATACCTACCGCCTGGTGCCGGAGCTTGCCGAGAGCTGGGAAGTGCTTGATAACGGCGCAACCTACCGTTTCCATCTGCGCGACGACGTGGCGTTTCAGTCGACGCCGTGGTTTAAACCGACCCGTAAGCTGAACGCCGATGATGTGGTGTTTACCTTCCAGCGTATTTTTAACCGCAATCACCCGTGGCATAACGTCAACGGCGGCAGTTTCCCCTATTTCGACAGCCTGCAGTTTGCCGATACGGTAAAAGATGTGCGTAAGCTGGACAGCCGGACGGTGGAGTTTCGTCTGGTGCGCCCTGACGCCTCTTTCTTATGGCACCTGGCTACCCACTATGCGTCGGTCATGTCTGCCGAGTATGCCGATAAGCTGACAAAAGTGGATCATCAAGAGCTGCTCGACCGCCAGCCGGTCGGCACCGGTCCGTTCCAGATGGCAGAATACCGGGCTGGTCAGTATATTCGGTTACAACGTCACGAACACTTCTGGCGCGGCACGCCGCTGATGCCGCAGGTGGTGGTCGATCTCGGCTCCGGCGGGACGGGCAGATTGTCCAAGCTGCTGACCGGCGAATGCGATGTGCTCGCGTGGCCTGCCGCCAGCCAGCTGACGATACTGCGCGACGATCCGCGCTTACGTCTGACCCTGCGCCCCGGCATGAATATCGCTTATCTGGCCTTTAATACGGACAAGCCGCCGCTGAATAACCCCGCCGTGCGTCATGCCCTCGCACTGGCAATCAATAACCAGCGCCTGATGCAGTCCATATATTACGGTACCGCTGAAACGGCGGCGTCGATTCTGCCGCGTGCGTCCTGGGCCTATGACAACGAAGCGAAAATTACCGAATACGATCCGGCTAAAGCGCGCGAGCAGCTTAAAGCGCTGGGCGCGACCAACCTCACGTTGCAGCTTTGGGTCCCGACCAGTTCGCAGGCGTGGAACCCGAGTCCATTAAAAACGGCGGAACTGATCCAGGCAGATATGGCTCAGATCGGCGTGAAAGTGGTGATCGTCCCCGTCGAAGGCCGTTTCCAGGAGGCGCGTCTGATGGATATGAATCACGATCTGACGCTCTCTGGCTGGTCGACAGACAGTAACGATCCCGACAGTTTCTTCCGCCCGCTGCTGAGCTGTGCCGCTATTCGTTCCCAGACCAACTACGCTCACTGGTGTAACCGTGAATTTGATACGGTGCTGCAAAAAGCATTGTCGTCCCAGCAACTGGCTTCGCGTATAGAGGCGTATGACGAAGCGCAGAACATTCTGGCCCGCGAACTGCCGGTGTTACCGCTGGCCTCTTCTCTGCGATTGCAGGCCTATCGCTATGATATTAAAGGTCTGGTGCTCAGCCCATTCGGCAACGCTTCGTTCGCAGGCGTGTCGCGTGAGAAACAAGATGAGGTGAAAAAACCATGATTATTTTTACCTTACGCCGTCTGTTACTGCTGGCAGTGACGCTGTTTTTTCTGACCTTTATCGGCTTTAGCCTGAGCTATTTCACGCCCCATGCCCCGCTGCAGGGATCGTCCTTCTGGGATGCCTGGCTGTTCTGGTTTAACGGCGTATTGCACTGGGACTTTGGTGTCTCCAGCATTAACGGCCAGCTGATCTCTGAGCAGTTAAAAGAGGTGTTCCCGGCGACCATGGAGCTGTGCATTCTGGCCTTTGGTTTTGCCCTGTTGGTGGGCATTCCTGTGGGGATGCTGGCGGGGATCACTCGCAATAAATGGCAGGATAAGCTGATCAGCGCCCTCGCCCTGCTCGGCTTCTCGATTCCGGTGTTCTGGCTGGCGCTATTGCTGACGCTGTTCTTCTCTCTGACCCTGGGCTGGCTGCCGGTCTCAGGTCGCTTTGATCTGCTGTATACCGTCAAAACCGTCACCGGATTTGCGATTATCGACGCCTGGCTTTCTGACTCCGTCTGGCGTCACGAAATGATCATCAGTACCCTGCGCCACATGGTGCTGCCGGTGCTGACGCTGGCGGTCGCGCCAACCACGGAAGTCATTCGCCTGATGCGCACCAGCACTATCGATGTGTTTGAGCAAAACTACGTGAAAGCAGCTGCCACTCGCGGCCTGTCTCGCCTGACGGTTTTACGTCGTCACGTCCTGCATAACGCCCTTCCGCCGGTCATTCCGCGCCTGGGGCTGCAATTCTCCACCATGCTGACCCTGGCGATGATTACCGAAATGGTGTTTAGCTGGCCGGGTCTGGGCCGCTGGATGATCAACGCCATTCGTCAGCAAGACTATGCGGCGATATCTGCCGGTGTGATGGTGATCGGTTCGTTGGTGATTATCGTGAACGTGATTTCTGACATTTTGGGTGCGATGGCCAACCCGCTGAAACATAAGGAATCGTATGCCTTACGATAGCGTATACCGGGAGAAGCGCACACCCGGCGTAGTCCGTACCGTATGGCGCAAATTCTACGGCGACACCACAGCGATGATCGGTTTGTACGGCTGTGGCGGCCTGGCGCTGCTCTGTATTTTTGGCGGCTGGTTTGCCCCTTACGGGCTTGATCAGCAGTTCCTCGGCTATCAGTTGTTACCACCGTCGTGGTCGCGCTACGGCGAAGTGTCGTTCTTCCTGGGCACGGACGATTTAGGTCGCGATGTGCTGAGTCGCCTGTTAAGTGGCGCGGCCCCGACCGTCGGCGGCGCGTTCGTCGTCACGTTCGCCGCGACCTTCTTTGGCCTGGCGCTCGGGGTGTTTGCGGGCGCCACGCACGGCCTGCGTTCGGCGGTGCTGAACCATATTCTCGATACCCTGCTGTCGATCCCGTCTCTGCTGCTGGCGATTATCGTGGTGGCGTTCGCCGGGCCGCACCTATCCCATGCGATGTTTGCCGTCTGGCTGGCGCTGCTGCCGCGCATGGTGCGCTCGGTTTACAGCATGGTGCATGATGAGCTGGAAAAAGAGTACGTGGTGGCGGCGCGTCTTGACGGCGCCACCACGCTGAATATTTTGTGGTTCGCGGTGATGCCGAATATTGCCTCGGGGCTCGTGACCGAAATCACCCGCGCCCTGTCGATGGCGATTCTGGATATTGCCGCGCTCGGTTTTCTCGATCTCGGCGCGCAGCTGCCCTCGCCTGAATGGGGGGCAATGCTCGGTGATGCGCTCGAACTGATCTATGTCGCGCCGTGGACGGTGATGCTGCCCGGTGCCGCCATTATGGTGAGCGTGCTGCTGATCAACCTGCTGGGCGACGGTATTCGCCGCGCAATTAATGCGGGGGTGCAATAATGCCGTTACTTGATATCCGCAATCTGACCATTGAATTTAAGACCGGCGAAGGCTGGGTGAAAGCGGTCGACCGCATCAGTATTACCCTGGCCGAGGGCGAAATCCGTGGGCTGGTGGGCGAATCCGGTTCAGGTAAAAGCCTTATCGCGAAAGCGATCTGCGGTGTCGCCAAAGATAACTGGCGCGTGACCGCAGACCGTATGCGTTTTGACGATATCGATCTCCTGCGCCTGTCGCCTCGCGAACGGCGCAAGCTGGTGGGTCATAACGTGTCGATGATCTTCCAGGAGCCGCAGTCGTGTCTCGATCCGTCGGAACGCGTCGGGAAACAGCTGATGCAGAATATCCCTGGCTGGACCTATAAAGGCCGCTGGTGGCAGCGTATCGGCTGGCGCAAACGCCGCGCGATTGAGCTGCTGCACCGCGTCGGTATTAAAGATCATAAAGATGCGATGCGCAGTTTCCCCTACGAGCTGACGGACGGTGAGTGCCAGAAGGTGATGATCGCCATTGCGCTTGCCAATCAGCCGCGCCTGCTGATCGCCGATGAACCGACCAACGCCATGGAGCCGACCACCCAGGCGCAGATTTTCCGCCTGCTGTCGCGTCTGAATCAGAACAACAACACCACCATTCTGCTCATCAGCCATGACCTGCAGATGCTGAGCAAATGGGCGGACAAGATCGACGTGATGTACTGCGGTCAGACGGTAGAAACGGCCATCAGCGAAGATCTGGTGACGACGCCGCACCATCCGTATACCCAGGCGCTGATTCGCGCGATCCCGGATTTTGGCAGCGCGATGCCGCATAAAAGCCGACTGAACACCCTGCCGGGCGCTATCCCGCTGCTGGAGTCGCTGCCGATTGGCTGCCGACTTGGCCCTCGCTGCCCGTACGCCCAGCGCGAATGCATTGAAACGCCCCGTCTGACCGGCGCGAAAAACCATCTGTACGCCTGTCATTTCCCGCTGAACATGGAGAGAGAGTAAATGGTCGAAACGTTGCTGGAAGTTCGCAACCTGAGTAAGACCTTTCGCTATCGCACGGGGCTGTTTCATCGTCAAACTGTCGAAGCGGTGAAGCCTCTCAGCTTTACCCTGCGCGAGAAGCAGACGCTGGCGATTATCGGCGAAAACGGATCGGGGAAATCTACGCTCGCGAAGATGCTGGCGGGGATGGTCGAGCCGACGGCGGGTGATGTGCTGATCGACGACCATTTTCTGTCGTTTGGCGACTATTCGTTCCGCAGTCAGCGCATTCGTATGATTTTCCAGGACCCGTCGACGTCGCTCAATCCGCGTCAGCGTATCTCGCAGATTCTGGATTTCCCGCTACGCCTGAATACCGACCTGGAGCCAGAAGAGCGGCGTAAACGTATTATCGAAACGCTGCGCATGGTCGGCCTGCTGCCCGACCACGTCAGCTATTATCCGCACATGCTGGCACCGGGGCAGAAACAGCGTCTTGGGCTTGCGCGCGCGTTGATCCTGCGCCCGAAGGTGATTATCGCCGACGAAGCGCTGGCATCACTCGATATGTCGATGCGTTCACAGCTCATCAACCTGATGCTTGAATTGCAGGAGAAACAGGGTATTTCGTATATCTATGTGACCCAGCATTTAGGAATGATGAAACACATCAGCGACCAGGTGCTGGTAATGCATCAGGGTGAAGTGGTGGAGCGCGGAAGCACCGCCGATGTGCTGGCCTCCCCGCTGCACGACCTGACCAAGCGCCTGATCGCCGGGCATTTCGGTGAGGCGCTGACGGCTGATGCCTGGCGCAAGGATAAATGACACCGGCCATATAAAGTGGTCGGATTAACTCTGAACGCGACACGTGCTATTATCGCCGCGTTTTAACGACGATCGCCACGATGAGAGGGCGTTCGCCATAACAATGAATATAAGGATCTAAGCTATGGGTTTTCTTTCCGGTAAGCGCATTCTGGTGACTGGCGTTGCCAGCAAACTGTCCATCGCCTACGGCATTGCACAGGCTATGCACCGCGAAGGCGCTGAGCTGGCGTTCACCTACCAGAACGACAAGCTGAAAGGCCGCGTTGAAGAGTTCGCCGCGCAGCTGGGTTCCAGCATCATTCTGGAATGCGACGTTGCACAAGACGAAAGCATCGATGGCATGTTTGCTGAGCTTTCAAAAGTCTGGCCGAAATTTGACGGCTTCGTTCACTCAATCGGTTTTGCACCGGGCGATCAGCTGGACGGCGACTACGTGAATGCGGTAACCCGTGAAGGCTTCAAAATCGCTCATGACATCAGCTCTTACAGCTTTGTGGCGATGGCTAAATCCTGCCGCACCATGCTGAACCCAGGCTCCGCTCTGCTGACCCTGTCTTACCTGGGTGCTGAGCGCGCTATCCCTAACTACAACGTTATGGGCCTGGCGAAAGCCTCTCTGGAAGCTAACGTGCGCTATATGGCGAACGCGATGGGTCCTGAAGGCGTGCGTGTTAACGGTATCTCTGCTGGCCCAATCCGTACGCTGGCGGCATCCGGTATCAAAGATTTCCGTAAAATGCTGGCGCATTGCGAAGCGGTTACACCGATTCGTCGTACCGTCACCATCGAAGACGTGGGTAACTCTGCAGCCTTCCTGTGCTCTGACCTCTCTGCGGGTATTTCCGGCGAAGTGGTTCACGTTGACGGCGGTTTCAACATCGCGGCAATGAACGAGCTGGAAATCAAATAAGTGTTTCACTCTCTTCCCGCACGGGAAGAGAGTTTTTCTCCCGCCAGAACCGCCCTTTTTCCCGTCGTTATTCCGTTCCGCTATTTGTTATCACCTAACAATATTTTTCGCACTGAAAGCCATGCGCCAGGATATTGATCGCCATTTGAGATCAAGGAACGCACATGGAACAACGCCGCTTTACCGGCAAAGGCCACTGGTATCACGAGACCCAGACAAATCACTGTCGGGATGATGTTTTGCCGTTGGTTCCCGAGGCCGCTCATGTCGACGATCGTTTTCTGCTCGATTTAGCCTTGCCCACAGAGATTGTGACCCCGTGCGAAAGCTGGCTGAAACCGGCGCGTGCGCTGTGCGATTTACTGTTCCCGTTGCATATTGCGGTGAATCGTCTGCACACGCTCAGCGCCTATGACCGCCTGAGCACCGCATTGACCGTGGCGCAGGCCTGTGGTGTTCAGCGACTGTGTAACCACTATGCCGCCCTGCTCGCCCCACTTCCCGGCCCTGACTCCTCGCGTGAAAGTAATCAACGCCTCGCCCAAATCACCCAGTACGCCCGCCAGCTGGCCAGTTCGCCGGATATTATCGACGGCAAAGCGCAGCTGCAGCTCGATGAGGTCGGCCTGACAACCTACGACGTTATTGTCATCAACCAGATTATTGGCTTTATCGGTTTTCAGGCCCGCGTGGTAGCGGCATTTCAGGCACTGCTGGGGCACCCTGTGCGCTGGCTGCCTGGACACCATATTCCGCCGCATGCGCTGATTCCTGATGTGGATATGAGTGCGTGGGAGCCGATTTTCCCGGGTGTAGAGTTACGCTACGCCACCGCTCAGCAGCTGGAATCGCTCTCCCGCTGGCAGGCAGAGCCACTGTTACGTGAGCTAACGCCAGTCCTGTGTCACGAACCGGCGCTGCTCGAATGCGTAGGGGAATTTCTGCAAAGCGATATGCACGCGGCAAATTCGCGCTATGGCGCGCTGGCGTCTGTGCTTGCCGCGACCGAACTGTTGAGCCGCTCTCCCGATCGTTTTAGCGCCGCGCAGTTTTCCCCTCTTATTGAAGAGGGTATTCCCGCCGCCGACGCCATCCATTTACTGACCTGGAGTGCTTTTTTGGGCTGGATCAACCGCCTGAAAATCGCCTTAAGCAAGGGCCAATAACCCTGCACAATCCCTAAATGCGCTTGCTGTAGCAGTGAGATTCGCGTAAAACTGTCAGCCGCTCAATGGCCACGAAAATAGAACACTATGCTTCAGGACAACCCGCTGCTAGCGCAGCTTAAACAGCAACTGCATTCCCAGACGCCACGCGCTGAAGGGGTGGTAAAAGCCACGGAAAAGGGCTTTGGCTTCCTGGAAGTCGATGCACAGAAAAGCTATTTCATCCCGCCTCCGCAGATGAAAAAAGTGATGCACGGCGATCGTGTGACGGCAGTGATTCACACCGAAAAAGATCGTGAATCCGCCGAGCCAGAAGAATTGATCGAACCTTTCCTGACCCGTTTTGTCGGTAAAGTGCATCGCAAAGACGATCGTCTGTCTATTGTGCCGGACCATCCGCTGCTCAAAGATGCTATCCCTTGCCGCGCAGAACGCGGTGTTGAACACGATTTTAAAGAAGGTGACTGGGCCGTTGCCCAGATGCGTCGCCATCCGCTGAAAGGCGATCGCGGTTTCTACGCAGAACTGACTCATTTTATTACCTACAGCGACGATCATTTCGTGCCGTGGTGGGTAACGCTTGCCCGTCATAATCTGGAAAAAGAGGCGCCAAACGGCGTTGCGACAGAGATGATGGATGAAGGCCTGGCGCGTCGCGATCTTACCGCCCTGAACTTTGTCACAATTGACAGCGCCAGCACCCAGGATATGGATGACGCGCTGTATATCGAAGAAGGCAGTGATGACAAACTGCACCTGACCGTCGCGATTGCCGATCCGACCGCCTGGATAGCTGAAGGCAGCAAGCTGGACGACTCAGCGAAAATTCGCGCGTTCACTAACTATCTGCCGGGCTTCAATATCCCGATGCTGCCGCGTGAACTCTCCGACGATCTCTGCTCTCTTCGTCCGAACGAAGTTCGCCCGGTACTCGCCTGTCGCATGACCGTTGCCGCAGACGGCACGATTGAAGACGATATCGAATTCTTCGCCGCGACCATCGAATCCAAAGCGAAACTGGCGTATGACGATGTCTCCGACTGGCTGGAGAACACCGGCACCTGGAAGCCGGAAATCGAAGCGATTGCTCAGCAAATTACCCTGCTGCAGCGCCTCTGCCTGAGCCGTGGCGAATGGCGTAAAACCCATGCGCTGGTGTTTAAAGATCGTCCGGATTACCGCTTTGTACTGGGCGAAAAAGGCGAAGTGCTGGATATTGTTGCTGAACCGCGTCGTATCGCCAACCGCATCGTTGAAGAGTCGATGATTGCCGCCAACATTTGTGCCGCCCGTGTGCTGCGCGACAAATTAGGCTTTGGCATTTACAACGTTCATACCGGTTTTGATCCGGCGAACACCGAAGCGCTGGCTGCCCTGCTGAAAACGCATGACGTACACGTCGATCCGCAGGAAGTGCTGACGCTGAATGGCTTCTGCAAACTGCGCCGCGAACTGGACGCGCAGCCGTCTGGTTTCCTCGACAGCCGCATCCGTCGCTTCCAGTCCTTCGCCGAAATCAGCACTGAGCCTGGCCCGCACTTTGGCCTCGGTCTCGACGCTTACGCGACCTGGACCTCACCGATTCGTAAATACGGCGACATGGTGAACCACCGTCTGCTGAAAGCGATCATCAAGGGTGAAACCATCGCCCGTCCGCAGGAAGAGACAACCATCCAGATGGCAGAGCGTCGCCGCCTGAACCGCATGGCTGAACGCGATGTCGGTGACTGGCTGTACGCACGCTTCCTGAATGATAAAGCCGGAACGGAGACCCGTTTCGCGGCAGAGATCATTGACGTTAGCCGCGGCGGTATGCGCGTGCGTCTGGTGGACAATGGCGCCGTTGCCTTTATCCCTGCCCCGTTCCTGCATGCGGTTCGCGATGAACTGACCTGCAGCCAGGAAAATGGCGCGGTGCAGATCAAAGGTGAGACAGTTTACAAAGTCACCGATGTGATTGATGTCAATATTGCAGAAGTGCGCATGGAAACCCGCAGTATTATCGCGCGCCCTGTTGCCTGATAAGCCTTAAATATGTCGGCGGTTTCTTTTTGGGAACGCCGACATTTTTCTTCCCTTGCTAAATCGTGTATTCATCACTTTTTCTTAATATATTCCTCTCGAAGCCCACAAAAACAATCACAATTATCTACAGTAAAAGAAGACCGTCATCTTTGGTTACGGGAATTTTTATCCACGTGTATCCTTTTTATCACTTCTCGTTTTAATATAAGAATGTAGGGAAAAACAATAAGTTCAGCTCGGTTATGCCGCTGTGTCACTACGGAAAAGTCGAATGCAAATGCATAATTTTGCGCCATTGAGCAGGTCCGGGAGAAAACATGATTGACGATCTGGAGCATAATTTGCTGTTTCGTTACATGGGCACACACAGCCCCTGGTGGCGTCTTACAGCGGACAGTAATGCTCTCCATCTCGCCGCCAGTGAAAACTCGGACACGACGCAGGTCATCGCCTTAAGCGACGATCAAGCAGAACTGATTCGTCAGCTCACCGTTATTACCTCCAGCATCACCATGACCCTATCCCTGTACGGCACCGATGTTCCCGTCCATCTGGTGGGGCGCAAAATCAACAAAAAAGAGTGGGCAGGCACGGCCTCTGCCTGGAACGACACCCCTTCCGTCGCGCGCGACCTGGTGCAGGGGTTATCCTTTGCCGAACAGGTGGTTTCTGAAGCTAACTCGGTAATTGTGATCCTCGATCAGCAGGGCAATATTCAGCGCTTTAATCGTCTGAGCGAAGAATATACCGGCATGAAAGAGCAGGAAGTAATCGGGCAAAACGTCTTTAAGCTGTTCATGAGCCGCAGCGAAGCGGCAGCATCTAAACGAAATATTTCCGGTTTTTTCCGTAACGGCAGTTCTTACGAAGTCGAGCGCTGGATCAAGACCCGAAAAGGCCAACGATTGTTTCTTTTCAGAAACAAATTCGTCCACAGCGGCAGCGGGAAAAATGAAATTTTTCTTATCTGTTCCGGCACGGATATCACTGAAGAACGCCGCGCGCAGGAGCGTCTGCGCGTGCTGGCCAATACCGACACCATTACCGGCCTCCCCAACCGCAACGCCATTCATGAGCTGATCAGCGACGCGATCGATACGCGCGGCGAGGCTCAGGTCGGCGTGGTGTATCTTGATCTCGATAACTTTAAAAAAGTGAACGATGCCTACGGGCATATGTTTGGCGATCAGTTGCTGCAGGCGGTCGCTCTGGCGATTTTAAGCTGCCTGGAAGAGGGTCAGGTGCTGGCGCGTCTCGGCGGCGATGAGTTTATCGTGCTGGCGACCAACACCTCACAAAGCACCCTTGAGGCGATGGCTTCGCGCATCCTGACGCGTCTGCGCCAGCCCTTCCGCATCGGTCTTATCGAAATCTACACTGGCTGTTCGCTGGGGATCTCCCTGGCGCCGCAGCACGGCACCGATCGCGAGAGCATTATTCGCAACGCCGATACGGCGATGTACACGGCCAAAGAGAGCGGCCGCGGTAAGTTCTGCGTCTTCTCGCCTGAAATGAACCAGCGGGTATTCGAATACCTGTGGCTGGATACGAACCTGCGCAAAGCGCTGGATAACGATCAGCTCCTGATTCACTACCAGCCGAAAATAACCTGGCGCGGCGAAGTGCGTAGCCTTGAGGCGCTGGTGCGCTGGCAGTCGCCAGAACGCGGGCTGATCCCGCCGCTGGAGTTTATCTCCTACGCCGAAGAGTCGGGGCTGATTGTCCCCCTCGGGCGCTGGGTCATGCTCGACGTGGTGCGTCAGGTCGCGAAATGGCGTGATAAAGGTATCAACCTGCGGGTGGCGGTGAACGTTTCTGCGCGACAGCTCGCCGACCAGACGATATTCAGCGATCTCAAGCAGGCGCTGAAAGATCTTCATTTCGAATACTGCCCGATTGATGTGGAACTGACGGAAAGCTGCCTGATTGAAAACGAGGAGCTGGCGCTGTCGGTGATCCAACAGTTCAGTCAGTTGGGGGCACAAATTCACCTTGATGACTTTGGCACCGGGTATTCCTCCCTGTCCCAGCTGGCCCGCTTCCCGATTGACGCCATTAAGCTCGACCAGGTGTTTGTGCGCGATATACATAAGCAGTCGATTTCACAGTCGCTGGTGCGCGCCATTGTGGCCGTGGCTCAGGCGTTGAATTTACAGGTCATCGCGGAAGGGGTGGAGAGTGCGAAAGAAGACGCCTTTCTGACCAAGAACGGCGTCAACGAACGGCAGGGTTTTCTGTTTGCTAAGCCGATGCCCGCTGCCGCATTCGAGCGCTGGCTCAAGCGTTATCAGGCGAAAAAAATGCGTTAACTGGCTTTGCGCATGCCCGCCGCATTATGACGGTTTTGCAGCATCACCAGACGTTCCATATAAGCAATGTCTTTCGACTCCAGGCAGAACGCCGCATCCACCCAGTCCTCTGTGATATCCATTAATTCACTGCGTGGCAGCCGCAGCACACGTTGACGGGCGCGAAGCATTGCCCGAACGCCGTTCAGCTTCGGCTGTAAGGTGTCGATGAACGTGCGTGTCGATACGTATCCCTGCCCCGGCTCAAACAGCACATCCACCAGACCAAACTGCTCGTGCCACTCCGCCGTGTGCGACTCGCCTCGGTAGATCAGCTCCTCGGCCAGCTTCATGCCTGCGCGGCGGGCGACCAGCGAATATCCGCCCATGCCGGGGAACAGGTTAAAAGCAATTTCCGGAAAGCCCAGCCGCGCATCGCGCTGCGCCAGCACAAAATGGTGTGCCAGCGCGGCCTCAAATCCCCCACCGAGCGCGCTGCCCTCCACCATCGCCAGCGTAATGGCGCCTGTATCAAACCCGCGCGACGCCGCGTG
This sequence comes from Lelliottia sp. WB101, assembly GCF_003051885.1. Lineage (NCBI taxonomy): Bacteria > Pseudomonadati > Pseudomonadota > Gammaproteobacteria > Enterobacterales > Enterobacteriaceae > Lelliottia > Lelliottia sp. WB101. Next base: position 3,071,937 of record NZ_CP028520.1, on the reverse strand, counting down.
AACGCAATCGACGCAGGCGCGAGCGTAGGCGCGTAACGCTTCGCGGCGTCCGTTTTGAATACACTCCACAAAGAAGCGTAAATCCCCTCCCGTGTTGTACATATCCGGAACCAGTGAGCCGGTAACCCAGAAGTCGACGGCAAAACCGGATTGCCGCACCAACCAGGACATATTCATGATCTCCTCAATTAATGCGTGATTAAAGCAAGGACGCGGCTGGGCGCGTAGCAGCATCCACACGGTGCGCCGCTCCTCCTCGTAATAGCCTGCGAGTTGGGTAAAACGTTCAGGATCGGTGAACAGTTTGCAGGTTGCTTGGTTGATGACTGTCATAGTCTAATTCCTCATATAAAAAAGCGCCTTGCGCGCAGTTTTAGACTAATCCACCACCCAACTCGTCTGTATGCGGAGGGATAAATTTATCACTTTCATTTATGTAATTTGGTTAGTGCATTTTTTCCCTTCTCTTTTGGAAGCAATTTCTGCATCATTGAAATTATTAACTTTTCGTTCTGAGGGTGAGATGATGTCTGAAGTTGACGCGCAGAGAGTGGCACAACGTATTGATACGGTGCTGGATATTCTGGTCGCTGGCGATTACCACTCCGCGATCCGTAATCTTGAGATCCTGAAATCTGAATTATTGGCGCAGAACGGTATGGGCCATTCGCCCGATCCCGACCCGTCTAAAGCCCCCTGGGAAGTGTAACGTTTACCCCTTTTCGTTTTGTCGTATTTTCAACCCGCGGCGCTCGCCGCGTTTATATGGATGCTATGAATTCCCGACAACAAATCATTCTGCAGATGGTGATCGACAAAGGACGCGTAAGTGTCGTCGAGCTGGCCAGAACGACCGGCGTTTCAGAGGTCACTATTCGTCAGGATCTGAATCTGCTTGAAAAACAGAGTTATCTGCGCCGTGCTCACGGTTACGCCGTACCGCTGGACAGTGAAGACGTTGAAACGCGCATGATGACCAATTTCGCGCTAAAACGTGAACTGGCGGAGTTTGCCGCCTCGCTGGTCAATAACGGTGAAACCGTGTTTATCGAGAACGGCAGTAGCAACGCCCTGCTGGCCCGCACGCTCGCGGAGCAGAAAGACATCACGATTATTACCGTGAGCAGCTATATCGCCCATCTGCTGAAAGAGACGCGATGCGAGGTGATTCTGCTGGGCGGTATCTACCAGAAAAAAAGCGAAAGCATGGTCGGGCCGCTGACGCGTCAGTATGTTCAGCAGGTTCACTTCAGCAAGGCCTTTATTGGGATTGACGGCTGGCAGCCGGAAACCGGCTTTACCGGCCGCGATATGATGCGTTCCGATGTGGTAAACGCGGTTCTGGAAAAAGGCTGTGAAGCCATTGTGCTGACAGATAGCTCGAAATTTGGCGCGGTGCATCCCTATATGATGGGGCCGATCTCCCGCTTCAGCCGTGTCATTACCGATGACCGTCTGAGCGATGCGCACCGCGAGCAACTGCAGCGCGATGGCCTGACCGTCGATATCGTCAAACACTCTGTCTGACGCTCACCTGCGCCCGTCTTCTCGGGCGCATAGCCTATTCTGGCATCTGAGATAATTCTGAACACCCCTTTAAGATTATTTACCTGTCGTTTCGATACCAAAAACTTAAAATTACTATTAGCGATATAACAGGAAGTGACTATCACCTGCGTGATTGTGTAACACCTGCGCGACCAGGTTTCACGGAATATGACGCTGAAGTATTCTTTTGACTATACTTACAGATAGCTTATTTCCGTGAATCAATAATTCAGGAGAAAGTATGATGAATTTAACCAGCAAAAAATTAGCCGCAGCTGTTTTGGCAGTAACCCTCGCAATGTCTTTGAGCGCATGTTCTAACTGGTCTAAACGTGACCGTAACACCGCGATCGGGGCAGGTGCTGGTGCTCTCGGTGGTGCAGTCTTAACCGATGGTAGCACTCTGGGTACATTAGGTGGTGCCGCCGTAGGTGGTGTTATCGGCCATCAGGTCGGTAAATAAGATATATTAAATAGCCACTGTTTGATTTGATTAATTCAGAACGCAATTTTCTGACTTACGCACCAAGAAAAAAGCCACGGTAAATACCGTGGCTTATTATTTTAGCCGCCTGCCAGTTTGACTTTCATCCCTTTGGCTTCGAGCAGTGTCTTAATTAACTCGCGGTTGTCGCCCTGAATTTCGATTACGCCGTCTTTGACCGCGCCACCGCATCCGCATCGCTTTTTCAGCTCTGCGGCCAGTTTTGCCAGCGCTGCGTCATCCTCGTCAATGCCGGTGATCAGGCAGACACCTTTGCCCTTGCGACCACTGGTCTGACGCTGGATACGCACGATGCCATCGCCCTTCGGACGCTGCACGTCCACTTTTGGTTCATCGATACGGCCACTGTCCGTTGAATAGACCAGACGGCTGTTAGAATCGCTCATTACGCCCCCTTACCCAGAGATGCATTGATTGCTTTTAAGGTTAGCGCCGGATCGGCAGATTGCGTGACCGGGCGACCAATCACCATATAGTCAACGCCTGCCGCCAGCGCCTGCTCTGGCGTCATGATACGGCGCTGATCGCCTGCATCACTGCCCTGAGGACGAATGCCCGGGGTAACCAGTTTGAATGCCAGCCCCAGCTCAGATTTGAAACGCACGGCCTCCTGAGCGGAACAGACCACGCCATCCAGCCCGCAATTTTGCGTCAGGCGCGCCAGGCGTTCAGCGTGCTCAGCTGGTGACAACGTCACGCCAAGATCCCGTAAATCGCTCGCTTCCATACTGGTGAGTACGGTAACGGCAATCAGCAGCGGTGCGTCTTTACCAAACGGCACCAGCGCTTCGCGAGCGGCGGTCATCATTCGTGCCCCGCCTGATGCATGCACGTTCACCATCCAGACGCCCAGTTCAGCCGCAGCTGCTACCGCGTGGGCAGTGGTGTTTGGGATGTCATGGAATTTCAGGTCTAGAAATACCTCGAAGCCACGCTGTTGCAGGTCGCGCACGATTTGCGGTCCAAACAGGGTGAACATCTCTTTGCCGACTTTCAGACGGCAGTCGCGTGGGTCGATGCGATCGACAAACGCGAGTGCGCTGTCGCGATTGTTATAGTCGAGTGCAACAACAACAGGAGATTCGGTAACTACGCGGGAAGAAGAGGATGCAACAGACGTCATGACCAGCCCTTTTCGTCTATGGGCGCCGCAGCGGCGCGGGATAGATAAACGGCGAGCATTCTACCTGTCGGCGCCAGAAATTGACAGAATCGATTTATCGTCCTGGATGACGGCAGACCGCACGGAGTTAAACAGGTCATAAAACGTAAAGAGTATGTTGTAACTAATATGCGGTTTTTTAAAAAATTACTGCCCGTCCAGACCGCGTATCGGCTTAATGGTTGACCAGGCACGGCAAGAAGGACAATGCCAGTAGAGCGTGTAGGCGGTGAATCCGCATTTTGAGCAGCGATAGCGCGGCTTGCTGCGCACCTGTTCGCCAACCATGTCACGCAGCACCATCAGGCTCTCTTTCGCGCGCCCTTCTTCCGCATCATTCAGATGGTAGTCCATCAGCTTGTGGAAGACGCGCATGGTCGGGTGACGCTGCAGCTGACGGGTGATATAGACCTGGGCGGTATCGTTGCCTTCGTGCTGCTCCACGACATCCGCCAGCATCAGCTCCGCCGTCGCACCGGTGTTCTCTTCGACGCAGCGACGTAAGAAACTCACCCACTCATCCGGACGCCCAAGCTGCTGATAACAGGTTTGCAGCATTTCCAGGGTTTCACTGACCAGTTCTTTATCCTGATCGATCACCCGCAAAAGGCATTCGACGGCTTTGCCAAACTCGCCTTTCGCCATGAACACGCGCCCCATCATAATGGAGATACGTGCGCTGTTACGATCGGCAGACGCGCCCTTTTTCAGCAGCGACATGGCTTTGTCCATATCATCGCTACCCATCTGCTGTAAGGCCAGCTCACAGTAGAAATGGGCGATTTCAACGCGCTGGTTGTCTTTGCCGAGCTTCACCAGACGTTCTGCGGTATCGATGGCTTTTTGCCAGTCGCTGGTTGCCTGATAAATTTGCAGGAGTTGCTGTAAAGCGCTGATGCGAAAATCGGTTTCATCCACCAGCTGGCTGAACATGTCTTCAGCGCGATCGTAAAGGCCGGCGGCCATGTAATCACGGCCCAGCTGTTGGACTGCCAGCAGACGTTGATCGTAGGTGAGAGAGGCGCTTTCCATCAATGTCTGGTGGATGCGAATGGCGCGATCGACCTCGCCGCGCGAGCGGAACAGGTTTCCGAGGGTGAGATGCGCCTCAACGGTACCGGTGTCCTCTTTTAACATGTCTAGGAACAGGTCTACCGCTTTATCCTGTTGGTTGCTCAGAAGGAAGTTAACCCCCGCAACATAGTCACGGGAAAGCCGGTTTGCCTCGTCCTGCTTATTTTGTTGCGCACTTCTGCGGCCCATATACCAGCCATAGGCTGCGGCTACAGGCAAAAGCAGAAACAACAACTCCAGCATATTCGTTTATTCCTTCACGACCGGCACACCAGTATTTACCGGCACGTCGCTCACAGGCGCAATTTGATTTTCAAGACGTTTGATTTTACGTTCGGCGCGCGCCAGAGAAACACGAACTTTGAGCCAGAACAGACCACAAACCAGCCAGCCGATGATAAACCCCGCGGCGAATAAAACAGCAAGCAAGCTCGATACGCGATAATCGCCCTGCGCCAGCAGGTAGTTGAATGTCACCAGTTGATCGTTTTGCGCACCCAGCGTGACCGAAATAACAAAAATCGCTAACACCAGTAAGAATATGAGTAGATATTTCACATGACGTCCCGTTATGTGGTTTAAGCGAATAAAGTCTGTTCAACTCGCCGCAATCAGCCTTATAAACTACCATTTTAGCCGCAAGCGCGAAACGGAAAAAGTGATAGGGTCCATGATGATTTGTGGGCTAAACGGCGAATTTCAACCATCAGCCCTCTTCCTGCTCTCTTTGTGCGATCTCTTTGTTCTCTTCCGGCGGTGGCGTCAGTGGTCCACAGAGCCGTTGCGCAAGCCAGGTCGCGAACGTCACTAGCAGCCATGAGATAAGCGTTGCCACCACCAGATCCCGCGGCCAGTGCATCCCCAGCAGCAGACGGCTACCCATTACGCCCGTCGCCCAGACCAGTAAAATCGCAATGGTCACGGTACGACGACGCGGCCAGAGTAAACCGACGGCTAACAGCGCCCAGCTGGCCGCAAACATGGTATGCCCGGATGGGAACGCGAAACCGGTCTCTTTTTGCCAGTGTTTGCGTAAAAATTTCGGAATTTCCTGCGCTTCAGCCAGCTGATCTTTCACCAGATGCCCGCGATCTTTACGCTTTAAATTGTAGAAGGTATCTACCGGAATATGATGCGTTTTTTCAAGCCAGACCACAAAGGGGCGCGGCTCCTGGACGTGATCTTTGACCCACGACTTTATTCCCTGGCCAACAATGATTGCCCCACCCAGAATGACAAACAGCATGATCGCCGGACGCAGCCGAAAACGCAGGCACCATAAAAACCACGCACAGAGGATCCCGTGGGTAATGATCCCCCACGGCTGGGTAACGGTTTCCGTCAGCCAGTACAGCGCTTTCAGCCACGCGCTGTTATGTCCCGGTTGCCAGGCCCAGCCCGAAATCCATACCGCGACGGGCATAATGAGTAAAATGGCGGCACCGGCAGCCGTGCGACGGGCAATTGAAAGCATGTTCTCTCCTTTTTCGCTAAGCTCAACAATCATAACTGAATTTATCGCAATTCGTGAAAATGTCGGATTGTGCGTTTAACGTCCGTATAGTATGCCCTCAGCTAGGTGAACGCCGTCGGCTTGTGGCAAAATAGCGAGATACTAAAGCCGAAGGGCGACTGACACGAAACGTGTCAGCATACTCTGGAGAATCACATGCAGCTTAAACGCGTGGCAGAAGCCAATCTGCCAACCCCATGGGGCGATTTCCTGATGGTGGGTTTTGAAGAACTGGCAACCGGACAGGACCACGTCGCACTGGTGTTTGGCGACATTTCAGGGCAAACACCGGTACTGGCTCGTGTCCATTCCGAGTGTCTGACGGGTGATGCCTTGTTCAGCCTGCGCTGTGATTGCGGTTTCCAGCTCGAAGCGGCGCTTTCTCATATCGCCGAAGAAGGCCGTGGCGTGCTGCTCTACCATCGCCAGGAAGGTCGTAACATTGGTCTGCTGAACAAAATCCGCGCCTATGCGCTGCAGGATCAGGGCTACGATACCGTCGAAGCCAACCATCAGCTCGGCTTTGCCGCCGATGAACGCGATTTCACTCTGTGTGCGGATATGTTCAAACTGCTGGGCGTGGACGAAGTGCGTCTGCTGACGAACAACCCGCGGAAAGTGGAGATCCTCACCGAAGCCGGGATCAATATCGTGGAGCGTGTGCCGCTGATTGTGGGCCGTAACCCGAAAAATGCGCATTACCTCGATACCAAAGCCGCGAAGATGGGTCATCTTCTCAGCGAGTAAAAATATGGCCCGGCTTACGCCGGGCCAGTGCCATTAGTTCAGCATATTACGAATCACATAGTGCAGGATGCCGTCATTCTGGTAGTAGGTCAGTTCCGTCGCCGTGTCGATACGACAGCGGCAATCGAGCACTTCGGTTTTACCGTCCGCGCGTGTGAGCTGTACCGGAACGGTCGCCCCCGGTTTCAGGTTCTGCAGATCGCGAACATCAATCCGCTCTTCCCCCGTTAATCCCAGCGTTTTACGCGTCACGCCCTGCGGGAACTCCAGTGGCAGGATCCCCATCCCAATCAGATTCGAGCGGTGAATACGTTCAAAGGATTCCGAAATCACCACCCGCACGCCCAGCAGACGCGGCCCTTTCGCTGCCCAGTCACGGCTTGAGCCAGAGCCATACTCTTTACCGGCAATGACCGCCAGCGGCGTGCCTTCTTGCTGATATTTCATCGCTGCATCGTAGATCGACACAACTTCGCTACCAGGAAGATGGCGCGTCATTCCGCCCTCAACACCAGGCACCATTTCGTTGCGGATACGAATGTTGGCGAACGTACCGCGCATCATCACTTCGTGGTTGCCGCGACGTGAGCCGTAGGAATTGAAGTCGCGACGCTCAACGCCACGCCCCTGCAGGTAACGCCCTGCCGGGCTGTCGGGTTTAATACTGCCCGCCGGAGAGATGTGGTCGGTGGTGACGGAGTCCCCCAGCATCGCCAGAATGCGCGCGCCCTGGATGTCGACCAGCGGTTTCGGCTGGGCTTCCATGTCATCGAAGAATGGCGACAGTCGGATATAGGTGGAGTCACTCTGCCAGCCGTAGGTGTCAGACCGTTCCACTTTGATGGTTTTCCACTCCGGCGTACCTTCAAACACCTCGGCATACTCCTTGCGGAACATCTCGGTGGAAACCTGCTCCACGGCGCGGGCAATTTCTTGCGCCGAGGGCCAGATGTCTTTCAGATACACCGGATCGCCTTTCCGATCGTGGCCGAGAGGATCGCTGGCCAGATTAATGTTCATGTTGCCCGCCAGAGCGTAGGCGACCACCAGCGGCGGAGAGGCCAGCCAGTTGGTTTTCACCAGAGGATGAATACGGCCTTCAAAGTTACGGTTACCCGAAAGCACGGCACCCACCGTGAGATCGCCCTGCTTGATCGCCTGCTCGATGGGGTCCGGCAGCGGTCCTGAGTTACCGATGCAGGTCGTGCATCCATATCCCACAAGGTTAAAGCCCAGCTCGTCGAGATAAGGCGTCAGTTTGGCTTTCGCCAGATAGTCCGAAACAACTTTCGACCCCGGCGCTAACGACGCTTTGACCCACGGCTGACGTTTCAGCCCGATCGTTACCGCTTTTTTCGCCAGCAGACCCGCCGCCATCAGCACGCTCGGGTTGGAGGTGTTGGTACAGGAGGTAATGGCCGCAATCACCACGGCACCGTCAGGCAGCTGATACTGATGCCCGTTCATAACATAATCGACCGGGTGGCGGTCTTTTTGCGCGTTATTAAGTTCCAGCTCGTTACTGGCGGCAAAGGCTTTCGGTACGTTTTGCAGCGCGACGCGATCCTGCGGGCGTTTTGGCCCAGCAAGGCTCGCCTCGACTTCATTCATGTCCAGTTCAAGCGTGCTGGTGAAGACCGGCTCATCGCCCGTATTGCGCCACATCCCCTGTGCTTTGGCATAGGCCTCGACCAGCGCCACTTGCTCGTCGCTACGCCCGCTCAGGCGCATATATTCCAGCGTCACGCCATCGATTGGGAAGAAGCCGCACGTCGCGCCGTATTCAGGTGCCATGTTGGCGATGGTCGCGCGATCGGCCAGCGGTAGAGAGTCCAGACCGTCGCCGTAGAATTCAACAAACTTGCCGACCACACCATGTTTGCGCAGCATCTGGGTGACGGTCAGCACCAGGTCTGTGGCGGTAATCCCTTCGCGCAACTTGCCCAGCAGCTTAAAGCCCACCACATCCGGGATCAGCATCGAGACGGGCTGTCCAAGCATCGCGGCTTCGGCTTCAATCCCGCCGACACCCCACCCCAGAACCCCGAGTCCGTTAATCATCGTGGTGTGCGAGTCGGTCCCGACCAGCGTATCGGGATAAGCGATCCACTCTTTGTCCTGCAGCTCGCTCCACACCGCTTTGCCCAGATACTCCAGGTTGACCTGATGGCAAATTCCGGTGCCGGGCGGTACGACGCTGAAGCGGCTAAAGGCCTGTTGGCCCCATTTCAAAAATACATAGCGTTCGTGGTTGCGCTCCATCTCCAGACGCACGTTCTCTTCGAAGGCGTCGTCATCGCCAAAATGGTCAACGGTGACGGAGTGGTCAATCACCAGATCGACGGGAGAAAGCGGGTTCACTTTGGCGGTATCGCCGCCGAGACGTTTAACGGCTTCGCGCATCGCCGCCAGATCCACCACCGCCGGTACGCCGGTGAAGTCCTGCATCAACACCCTCGCCGGACGATAGGCGATTTCACGGTCGGCGTGGGCGTTTTTCAGCCACCCCGCCAGCGCGTGGATATCATCGGCAGTGACAGACTCGTCATCCTGCCAGCGTAAGAGATTTTCCAGTAAAACTTTCAGTGACTTGGGTAAGCGCGCGATGTCCCCAAGTGTCCTGGCGGCCAGCGGCAAGCTGTAGTAGTGATAGGTCTTATTCTCGGCTTGCAACGTGTCCTTACTGGCTTCGCGTAGGGTTAACGACATAAGCTCCTCCTTAATGACAGGGATACCCCGACAATCATCGGGGCTGTAATTAAAGATAACACAAAGATGTCGTAACGTTTTGATAACAACCCGAATTGATAAATCGGGATTATCGATGAAGAGGGATGAAAACAAAAAACCTCGCCGGAGCGAGGTTTTGCTATTTAGTTTAAGGCCAGCCAGATTAGCTGCGCCCAGAACAGGACGGATACGGTAAAAGCCCCCATCCAGGACCAGTATTTCATGTTTTGTAGGGTATTCATCATCTGACACCAGGCTTTATATTTCTGTGGTAACTTGGGGTACTCCCCGTTCTTTATTGCTGATGTGTATTTATTAAAGAGTACAAGAGTACACGGTTCTCACCTGATATTCGCAGGCTAACCGTATTATCAATTATTGTTTTTTGGGTTCGTCTTCTGCGAACGTATCAATAAAGGCTTGCTGCTGTGCGGAGAGCTTCCAGGATGCCGGAACGACTGTTACAGGCTCTTTACGTGCTTTATGGCCGTTGTCACCTGGCTGACACATCTTTTTAACCGGTTCAGTACGCATGTGAACTGCCATCGCTATCCCCAATATTTCCAGACCAGTAACGCTACCACCACCCAGAACAGGGCGGAGCCAAGAAATACCGCCAGCCAGGCTTTACGCTTAAGCGCTGGGTCCCTTTGCGGATCTTCACTTCCTGACGGCATTGCTAACCTCATACAATCGACTTCGCTTATCATTTCGATACCAAACAATCGGTACAAGTAATCATGAGTTGAGATAAATCCTAAAGAAACTTTAGTCGAAAAGCCAGTGAATTTACGATCGTTTCCAGGGAATTAATTAATCTTTTGACCAGAAATAAATAATTGAAACGAGGAATTTGCGTAGCGGGAATTTACTTTCTACTTTTGTCGCAAATTTGCGACAGTTTAACCCTAAACTTATAACGTTTATGCGGTTATATGCGGCAGAGAATGGGGATGATGATAATTCTAATTTAGCTTTAAGACATTATTTCGGTATCTTTCCGGAAGGAAAGATACCGGGTGTGATTATTTTTCCGGAAGCTTAATGTCCTGGAACATCGCTTCAATATCTTCATTCGAGCGTAACGCTACCGCGGTATCCACCACATCACGGGTTAAGTGTGGCGCGAAGCGTTGAATGAAATCATACATATAGCTTCGCAGGAAGGTGCTGCGACGGAAACCGATTTTGGTGGTGCTGTGGCTAAAGACATCATGGGCGTCGAGGCGTACCAGATCCGGGTCAGAGACCGGGTCTACGGCCATACTCGCAATCACTCCCACGCCTAATCCCAGACGCACATAAGTCTTGATAACGTCGGCGTCGGTTGCGGTGAAAACGATGCGCGGCGTCAGCCCTGCACGATTAAACGCGGTGTCGAGCTCAGAACGTCCGGTAAAGCCAAAGGTGTAAGTCACCAGCGGGTACTGTGCCAGCTCTTCAATAGTGACCGATCCCTTTCCTGCCAGCGGATGTTCCGGCGTGACCACAATCGAACGATTCCAGTGGTAGCACGGCAACATCACCAGATCGTCATAGAGGTGCAGCGCTTCGGTTGCAATCGCAAAGTCGGCATTACCTTTTGAGACCGCTTCCGCGATTTGCGTCGGCGAGCCCTGATGCATATGCAGCGAGACGCGCGGGTAACGCTCGATAAAGCCCTTAATCACCCCTGGCAGCGCGTAACGTGCCTGCGTATGGGTGGTGGCGATATAAAGTGAGCCTTTATCGGGCCAGGTGTGTTCCCCGGCAACGGATTTAATTGCATCAACCTTCGACAGCACTTCGCGGGCGATACGAATAATCTCCTGACCGGCCGGAGTGACCTGCGTCAGATGCTTACCGCTGCGGGCAAAAATCTGAATACCCAGTTCATCTTCCAGCATACGCACCTGCTTACTGATGCCGGGCTGAGACGTATAGAGACCTTCTGCGGTCGAAGAGACGTTAAGGTTGTGGTTGACCACCTCAACGATATAACGAAGCTGTTGTAGTTTCATGCCTGACCATCCGATTTAGCGCACAGGGATAATCGCTTAAGACGATTTAATAATAAGAAAGGGGCTAACTATAACCACTATATCATTTATAGCCCGAGTGTATAGTACGGAACAAAAAATAATAACGACCAATAAAAAAGGGCCGGAAGTCCGGCCCTTTCAGGTAAGTCACAGGAAGAAAAGATTATTTCTTGCCTTCAACCCATTTACCATCCACGAAGAATGCAGACCAGCCGGTCGCTTTACCCTCTTTCTCGGCAGCGACGTACTGCTGCTTTGTTTTACGGCTAAAGCGGACAACGGTTTTATTGCCTTCCGGATCCTGCTGCGGCGCATCGGCCAGATAACGCAGTTTCTCTGGCAGACGGTCGCGGAAGCGGTACAGCTCTTCCACCAGCGGCGCACGGGTTTCACGCGATTTCGGGAAGGTGTTGGCGGCGAGGAACACGCCCGCAGCACCGTCACGCAGCACGAAGTATGCGTCAGACTTTTCACACGGCAGTTCTGGCAACGGAACCGGATCTTCCTTAGGAGGAGCCACTTCGCCGTTACGCAAAATCTTACGCGTGTTCTTACATTCGTCGTTGGTACACGCCATGTACTTACCGAAACGCCCCATTTTCAGGTGCATTTCAGAACCACACTTCTCGCACTCCACAATCGGGCCGTCATAGCCTTTGATGCGGAACTCGCCCTCTTCGATTTCGTAGCCATCGCAGGTCGGGTTGTTACCACAGACATGCAATTTACGCTTCGGATCGATCAGGTAGCTGTCCATCGCCGTGCCGCATTTCTGGCAACGGCGTTTCGCACGCAACGCGTTGGTTTCTGCATCGTCACCTTCCAGCACGTTGAGAACTTCGTTCTCAGGCACCAGGTTGATGGTAGTTTTGCAGCGCTCTTTCGGCGTTAAGGCATAGCCAGAACAGCCGAGGAACACGCCGGTAGTCGCGGTACGGATACCCATTTGGCGGCTACAGGTCGGGCATTCGATGCTGGTCAGGACCATCTGGTTCGGCTGCATTCCGCCCTCTTCTGGCGCTTTTTCAGCTTTCTCCAGTTGTTGGGTGAAATCGCCGAAGAAGCTGTCGAGCACCTTCTTCCATTCAGCCTGATGATTAGCCACCTGGTCGAGGCGGTCTTCCATCTGCGCGGTGAAATCGTAGTTCATCAGCTCGCGGAAGTTATCTTCCAGACGATCTGTCACGATCTCACCCATTTTTTCAGCGTAGAAACGACGGTTCTCAGCGCGAACGTAGCCACGATCCTGAATGGTCGAGATGATCGACGCATAGGTGGACGGGCGGCCGATACCGCGTTTTTCCAGCTCTTTCACCAGTGACGCTTCGCTGAAACGCGCAGGCGGCTTGGTAAAGTGCTGGGTCGGGATCAGTTCCGTCAGCGTAAGCTCATCGCCCTTGTTCACGGCTGGCAGCGTACGATCTTCATCACCTTTACGCAGTGCTGGCATGACTTTCGTCCAGCCGTCAAAGCGCAGGATACGGCCGCGCGCTTTCAGACGGAAATCGCCTGCGCCTACGGTCAGTGTTGTAGAGTCGTATTTCGCCGGGTTCATCTGGCAGGCCACGAACTGACGCCAGATCAGCTGATACAGTTTCTGGGCATCGGTTTCCATGTCTTTCAGGGCTTCGGATTCGACAGCCACATCGGACGGACGGATCGCTTCGTGCGCTTCCTGAGAGTTTTCTTTGCTCGCATACTGGATAGCGCTTTCCGGCAGGTATTTCTTGCCGAAATTATCGCTAATGTAGTCGCGCACCATGCTTACGGCGTCCTGGCTCAGGTTCGTTGAGTCGGTACGCATATAAGTGATGTAACCCGCTTCATACAAGCGCTGCGCCATCATCATGGTTTTCTTCACGCCAAAGCCCAGACGCGTACTGGCCGCCTGCTGAAGCGTGGAGGTAATGAAAGGCGCGCCCGGTTTGCTGCTCGTCGGTTTGTCTTCACGATCCAGCACCTGATAACGGGCTTTTTCCAGCAGCGCAACCGCCGCCATGGTTTGATCGCGATTAACCGGACGGAACGGTTTGTCTTTTTCGTGGGTCACCTGCAGCGGCAGTGCATCGCCGCCCGGCGTTGCGACATTCGCGTCGATTTCCCAGAACTCTTCCGGCACAAACGCTTTGATTTCGCGCTCACGTTCGACGACCAGACGCACCGCTACGGACTGAACACGTCCAGCGGAAAGGCCACGCGCGATTTTCTTCCACAGCAGTGGCGAAACCATGTAGCCCACCACGCGGTCCATAAAACGACGCGCCTGTTGAGCGTTTACACGATCGATATTCAGTTCGCCCGGCTTTTCAAACGCCTGACGAATCGCATTCTTTGTAATCTCGTTAAACACGACACGGCTGTATCGTGATTCATCACCACCAATGATTTCCCGCAGGTGCCATGCAATGGCTTCCCCTTCGCGGTCAAGGTCGGTTGCGAGATAGATGTGGTCAGCTTTTTCGGCGAGCTGCTTCAGCTCATTAACGACTTTCTCTTTGCCGGGCAGCACTTCGTACTGTGCTTCCCACTCGTGCCAGGGATCGACACCCATACGGTTGACGAGCGCGCTACGTTCATCCTTTTTAGGCTTCTTAGCCCCTTTGGTGGAGGTAGAGTCTGCGCTCTTTTTACTGGCTGAGCCACTGGTCGGCAAATCGCGGATGTGACCAACACTGGATTTAACCACATAGTCATTACCCAGATACTTATTGATCGTTTTGGCTTTTGCCGGGGACTCAACGATGACGAGAGCTTTACCCATATTCACCTTTACCTAATTTAATTCTTCCAGGAATACGCCGCATGTTGATTTCCCTTCCGCTGGCGACGCGTTGTTGATATTGCGACGACGCCAGGGGATATCAACCCCTTTCTTCCTACCGGACAACAGCAGAACCTGTCCAGGTGATTGAGTTATCGGGCATTTCACTCTTATCAAAATGACTATGCGACGAGCTTTCGGTCGAATGTCAAGCAATTCTGTTGCCAGAATGACGAAAGCGCACACTCTACCTGATAAAATCTGTTACGCAACTTTATTAGCATGCAAAAGCAAATCGTGCCAGCTTTGCACCAGGCACGTAGCCCCGCGAAAAACAGGGAAAATTTGCCCAGGGTGCGCGTCCGGCGTAGACTATTGCCACTGTTTAAGGAGTGGAATATGCAGCAAAATACCCAACCTATCGATCGTGAGACTTTGCTTGTCGAAGCCAACAAACTGATTCGTGAACACGAAGATACCCTGGCCGGTATCGAAGCCACCGGTGTTGAGCAACGTAACGGCGTGCTGGTGTTCAGCGGCGAATACTATCTCGATGAGCAAGGGTTACCCACCCCTAAGAGCACGGCGGTATTTAACATGTTTAAATACCTGGCCCATGCGCTCTCAGAGAAATATCACTTGGTCGATTAACGCGAAACGCGAGGCAAATGCCTCGCGTTTTTGTTTACAGCAGCGGTTTTTGTCCGCGTTGTAGCCAACGCAACAGCAAGCGGTCCGCGCTCTCGGCGGCGCTGTTTGTGAAGCGGTCGAGCATTCTCTTACGTTGAGTATAGCGTACGCCCACCAGCTCACGGCCCTCCATCAGGCTCAACAGCAGGTCATCGCTGGTACCCACTTCATCTACCAGCCCTTTTTCCTGTGCCTGAAGGCCATACCAGTGTTCACCGGTCGCTACCTGCTCGATGTCCAGCGACGGACGCATCCGTTTAACGAAGTCCTTAAACAGATGATGCGTTTCGTTGAGATCTTCTCGGAATTTCTGTCGTCCCTCTTCCGTGTTCTCGCCCAGCAGGGTCAGGGTGCGCTTATACTGCCCGGCGGTGTGCAGCTCGATGTCGATCTCTTTATTTTTTAAAAAACGATTAAAGTTAGGGATCTGCGCCACCACCCCGATCGAGCCGAGAATAGCGAAGGGTGCGGCCACGATCTTATCGGCCACACAGGCCATCATATAGCCACCGCTGGCCGCGACTTTATCCACTGCAACCGTCAGCGGAATCTGTTTTTCACGCAGACGCTGGAGCTGTGAAGCGGCCAGACCGTAACCATGCACCACTCCACCCGGGCTTTCGAGGCGCAGAACGACCTGGTCCTGAGGTTTTGCGACCGCCAGTACCGCCGTGACCTCTTCGCGAAGTGAAGTAACTTCATGGGCATCCATACTGCCTTTAAAATCCAGCACATAGACCCGTGGTTTCGTTGTTTCCTGATGATGCTGTTTCGCCTTCGCTTTTGCCGCTTTGGCTTCAAGCTTTAACTTTTTCTTTTGCGCCTTATGCCACTGTTTCTGCTGATGTCCATCCAGCAATGCCACCGACATGTCTTCCTGCATCTCCTTATACTGCTCGCTTAAGCGGGTAATGCGCAGTTCACCACGCTGACGCTTACGCTGCGTCAGGTTCACGATCAGCACTGCAATCACCGCTATAGCGATCACCATTGTCGCGATTTTGGCCAAAAACAGACCGTACTCAGAAAGTAATTCCACGTGTTCCACCTTGATTTAACCACGAATCTTTCACGACCAGTGTACAACAGCCTTTGCCAGGCGTCTCGCATACGACAATACCGTTGCGAGGCGCTTTCCAGAATGTCTTCTTGTGGCTGAAATCGTTGCAAATTGTTAATTCAGAAGCCTTCTCTCCTGTAGACTGATTGAAATCACCCGCCGTTTCGGGCATAAAGCCAAAAAGTGAAAGAAAAGCAGGCGCCGCAGGCCCGTCATGCGCCACAGGAGTATTCGTGCACTATCAACCACAAAAAGATCTACTGCAAAACCGCATCATCCTGGTGACCGGTGCCAGCGACGGCATTGGCCGCGAAGCGGCACTCACCTACTCCCGCCACGGCGCACAGGTAGTGCTACTCGGTCGGAATGAAGAAAAGCTACGCCGCGTGGCGCAAGAGATGAGTGATGCCAGCGGAGAGACGCCGCGCTGGTATATCCTCGATTTACTAACCTGTACGCCGGACTCCTGCGCGGAGCTTGCACAGCGTATCGCCGCGCACTATCCGCGCCTGGACGGTGTGCTGCACAATGCCGGTCTGCTCGGAGAAGTGCGCCCGATGGATGAGCAGGACCCGCAGATCTGGCAGCAGGTGATGCAGGTTAACGTTAACGGCACCTTTTTCCTCACCCAGGCGCTGCTTCCTTTATTACTCAAATCTGAATCCGGATCGCTGGTATTCACCTCGTCGAGCGTCGGGCGTCAGGGGCGAGCCAACTGGGGCGCTTACGCCGCGTCGAAGTTTGCCACCGAAGGGATGATGCAGGTGCTGGCCGAGGAGTATCAGACCCGCCATCTGCGCGTCAACTGCATTAATCCAGGCGGCACGCGCACAGGCATGCGCGCCAGCGCGTTCCCCACGGAAGATCCGCAAAAGCTCAAAACCCCCGCCGAGATTATGCCGCTCTATCTGTGGCTGATGGGCGACGACAGCCGCCGTAAAACCGGTATGACATTTGATGCCCAGCCGGGCCGTAAGCCAGGGATTTCGCAATGAGTGAAGAACGCCATCAGCAGCGCCAGCAGCGTCTGAAAGAGCAGGTCGATGCCCGAGTCGCCGCCGCGCAGGAAGAACGCGGCATTGTTATCGTCTTTACCGGCAACGGAAAAGGCAAAACCACGGCAGCCTTTGGCACCGCCACGCGCGCTGTCGGCCACGGTCAGAAAGTGGGTGTGATTCAGTTTATTAAAGGCGAATGGCCAAACGGTGAGCGTAATCTGCTGGAGCCGCACGGCGTGGAATTTCAGGTAATGGCGACCGGTTTTACCTGGGACACGCAAAACCGTGAAAGCGATACCGCCGCCTGCCTCGCCGTGTGGGAACACGCAAAACGGATGCTGGCCGATCCGACGCTGAATATGGTCCTGCTCGATGAGATTACCTACATGGTGGCGTATGACTATCTGCCGCTGGAAGAGGTGCTGGACGCGTTGAAAAATCGCCCTGTCCACCAGACGGTCATTGTGACCGGACGCGGCTGCCATCGGGATATTCTGGAACTGGCCGATACGGTCAGTGAACTGCGCCCGGTCAAACATGCGTTTGACGCCGGAATAAAAGCGCAAATCGGTATCGACTACTAGAAAAGAAAAACCCGGCAGCCGCCGGGTTTATTTTTAGCCGTTATTGTTACGGCTGCCAGAGCGGCGAGAGGTGCTCACCTGGCTGTGGCGTTTCACCGCGCGACGAATCTGATTCGCTTTCACGCGACGACGATCTTTTTCAACCGCCACTTTGGTCGTGGTTTCTGGCTGCAGTTCCACCAGTTCACGCAGGTAGTTTGTCTGGGTCAAATCCAGCTCGGTGTAACCACCGCGCGGAATCCCCTTCGGCAGCAGAATGTCACCGTAGCGCACGCGAATCAGACGACTCACCTGCACGCCAACCGCTTCCCACAGACGACGAACCTCACGGTTACGACCTTCCGTCAGCGTGACGTTATACCACTGGTTGATCCCTTCACCACCGGTGAATTTAATGGTTTTGAACGCCGCAGGACCATCTTCAAGCTGAACGCCGCGCGACAGGTCACGCAGTTTATTTTCATCAACCTGGCCGAATACACGTACAGCGTATTCACGTTCCACTTCACGGCTTGGGTGCATCAGGCGGTTCGCCAGTTCACCGTCGGTGGTGAACAGCAGCAGACCGCAGGTGTTCACATCCAGACGGCCTACCGCAATCCAGCGCGCGCCGCGCAGTTTTGGCAGACGGTCAAAGACGGTTGGGCGGCCTTCCGGGTCGTTACGTGTACACAGCTCGCCTTCCGGCTTGTAGTAAGCCAGCACGCGGCAAATCTGTTCGGCAGACTCTTTCACGGAGATCACATGACCGTCGAGACGGATCTTCATCCCCGGAACGACTTCAACGCGGTCACCCAGCTTGGCAATTTTGCCGTCAACGCTGACGCGACCCGCTTCGATAATCGTTTCGATTTCACGGCGTGAACCGTGGCCAGCACGCGCCAGCACTTTCTGTAATTTTTCGCTCATTGAGCATCCTTCAGGTGTCGCCTTCACAGGCGTCGAATTAGGGTCAAAATAGCGGTCTACCGCTGTTTTGATGGCCGCGTAGTATAGCCGCTTATACCTTTACAAGAAAGGCTTTACGTCACCCACGCCTTCACGAATCACTTCTGGTGCATCTTCCGTCAAATCAACGACCGTCGTCGGTTGCTGGCCGAGGTAGCCACCGTGAATGATCAGGTCTACCTGTTTCTCAAGACGGTCTTTGATCTCCTCCGGGTCGGACTCAGTGAAATCGCTGCCCGGCAGCATCAGGGAGGTCGACAGCATCGGTTCGCCGAGGGTCTCAAGCAACATTTGCGCAATCGGGTTCGACGGCACGCGCATCCCGATCGTTTTGCGTTTTTCCTGCAACAGACGGCGCGGCACTTCCTTGGTCCCTTTCAGAATAAAAGTATAGTTGCCCGGCGTGTTATTTTTGATTAAACGGAAAGCGACGTTGTCTACGTAGGCGTAGGTCGAGATTTCCGAAAGATCGCGGCACATCAGGGTAAAGTTATGCCCGTCCGGCAGATGACGGATGCGGCAAATGCGCTCCATCGCCCCTTTGTCTTCGATTTTGCAGCCCAGCGCATAGCCGGAATCGGTCGGGTAGACAATCACACCGCCCTTGCGAACGATCTCAACCGCCTGATTGATCAGGCGCGCCTGCGGGTTATCCGGGTGAATATAGAAAAATTGACTCATGCTTCCCTCTCTTCAATATGTTGCTGCGGCTGCTCCCAAAGTGCCCAGACGGGTTCCACGCCTGCGGGTAACCAGAGCTTACGCCCCAGCTCAATCCATGCACAAGGCTGATGGAAATCCGAGCCTTGCGACGCAAGCAGACCATACTGACGCGCATAGGTCGCCAGCTGACTGCGCTCATTGGGTGCCTGCTGGCACTGGGAAACTTCCATCGCTTCTCCACCCTGTTCGGCGAAGTGCGCCAGCAGTCTTTTCAGCCACTTAGCCGAAAGGTTATACCGCCCTGGATGGGCCAGCACCGCCTTGCCGCCAGAATGATGAATGACATCAATAGCTTGTTTTATTGTACACCACTGTGGAGGAACGTAACCGGTTTTACCGCGTGCCAGATATTTTTTGAAGACATCGGCAAAATTGTTCGCTTTACCCGCTTCGACCAGAAAACGGGCGAAGTGGCCGCGCGTCACGGCACCGCCATTAGCCAGGCGTTGTGCCCCTTCCAGCGCGCCGGGAATCTGCGCTTTCTCCAGCCGCTCGCCAATCAGTTCCGCGCGTTGATTGCGGCGCGCTTTCTGCTCTTCGAGGAACGCACACAGGGCCGGATGTTCGATATCAATATTCAGGCCGACAATATGAATTTCGTGATTTTCCCAGACCGTGGAGATTTCTACGCCGGATACCAGCGTCAAGGGCAGCGCACTGCGGGCAATCTCCGCGCGTGCCGCCGGAATGGCGTCCGTGGTGTCGTGATCGGTTATTGCCAGCGTACCTACACGCATTTCTACCGCGCGGTGAACCAGCGCTTCGGGCGTCAGCAGGCCATCAGAGGCCTGGGTGTGGCTGTGTAAATCATAAATCACGGCGTATTTTGTCTCGCTCAAAGCGGTTTCCATCACAGGTTTGTCGTATAACAGAGGGCTATGATAACGGCTTAAGCGCAAATTCTGAAATCAGGGGTTGACAATACGCCATCGAACTAGTTAACTAGTACGCAAGTTCACTCAAGAAGGTATCTGAAAATGAAAGCACATTTCTCTCTGCACGGTTGGTGGCGCACTTCCTGATCCTCGGGCAGTGTCACTCGTCTGCAAATTGCAAACAGATACCAGGCCCGCCACGATGCGGGCTTTTTTATGAACAGAATTAATGAGAACAACAATATGCAAACCGCTAAAACACACCTTGAGTTGCTGACCTGCGAAGCCGTGTATCGCCACAACCCTACCGCCTTATTCCACCAGGTGTGCGGTGCACGCCCGGCCACCCTGCTGCTCGAGTCTGCTGACATCGACAGCAAAGACGATCTGAAAAGCCTGCTGCTGGTTGATAGCGCACTGCGCATTACCGCATTAGGTGACACCGTCACTATTAAAGCACTGTCTGAGAACGGTGCCGCCCTGCTCCCGCTGCTTGATGCGGCGCTGCCTGCGGGTATCGAAAACGAACAGCGCCCGGAAACACGCATTTTGCATTTCCCGCCGGTCAGCCAGCTGCTGGACGAAGACGCACGTCTCTGCTCCCTCTCCGTGTTTGACGCCTTCCGCCTGCTGCAAAACCTGGTCGAAGTGCCAGAGAATGAGCGCGAAGCGATGTTCTTCGGCGGGCTGTTTGCCTATGACCTGGTGGCCGGTTTCGAAGACCTGCCTGAAACCGAACAAGGCAACCGCTGCCCGGATTACTGCTTCTATCTGGCGGAAACGCTGATGGTGATTGACCATCAGAAAAAGTACACCCGCATTCAGGCGAGCCTGTTCACCCCTTCGGTTTCGGAAAAACAGCGTCTGGCGCAGCGTATCGAACAGCTTCAGCAGCAGATGACCGAAGAGCCGACGGCGCTGCCGGTCCAGCGTATCGATCATATGCAGTGTGAAACGAACCAGACAGATGACCAGTACGGTGCCGTTGTACGTCAGATGCAGAAAGCAATTCGCGCCGGTGAGATTTTCCAGGTGGTGCCATCGCGCCGTTTCTCGCTGCCGTGCCCGTCTCCGCTGGCCGCGTATGACGTGCTGAAGAAGAGCAACCCAAGCCCGTACATGTTCTTTATGCAGGACAACGATTTCACCCTGTTCGGGGCGTCGCCAGAAAGTTCGCTGAAATATGACGCGCCTAGCCGCCAGATTGAAATTTACCCGATTGCCGGCACACGTCCGCGCGGTCGCCGTGCGGATGGCTCCTTAGATCGCGATCTCGACAGCCGCATTGAGCTTGAGATGCGTACGGATCATAAAGAGTTATCCGAACACCTGATGCTGGTCGACCTGGCCCGTAACGATCTGGCGCGCATTTGTACGCCAGGCACTCGTTATGTCGCGGATCTGACTAAAGTCGACCGTTACTCCTTCGTGATGCACCTGGTGTCCCGTGTGGTTGGCGAGCTGCGCCATGACCTCGACGCGCTGCACGCCTATCGTGCCTGCATGAATATGGGCACCCTGAGCGGCGCGCCGAAAGTCCGTGCAATGCAGCTGATTGCCGGAGCCGAAGGCCGTCGTCGCGGCAGCTACGGTGGTGCCGTGGGGTACTTCACCGCGCACGGCGATCTGGACACCTGTATCGTCATCCGCTCCGCCTACGTGGAAGATGGCATTGCCACCGTCCAGGCAGGCGCAGGCATTGTTCTCGATTCTGTTCCGCAGTCTGAAGCTGACGAAACTCGCAGTAAAGCTCGCGCGGTATTGCGCGCCATTGCCACCGCACACCACGCACAGGAGATTTTCTGATGGCTGACATTCTGCTGCTCGATAATATCGACTCCTTTACCTACAACCTGGCAGACCAGCTGCGTGCAAACGGGCACAACGTGGTGATTTACCGCAATCATGTTCCGGCGCAAACCCTGATTGAGCGCCTGGAAACCATGCAAAACCCGGTGCTGATGCTATCTCCAGGCCCGGGTGCGCCGAGCGAAGCGGGCTGTATGCCTGAGCTGCTGACCCGTATGCGCGGCAAACTGCCGATTATCGGCATCTGCCTTGGGCACCAGGCGATTGTGGAAGCATACGGCGGATACGTCGGCCAGGCGGGTGAAATTCTGCACGGTAAAGCCTCCAGCATTGAACACGACGGCCAGGCGATGTTTGCCGGGCTGCCAAACCCGCTGCCGGTCGCGCGCTATCACTCGCTGGTAGGTAGCAATATTCCAGCTGGGCTGACGATCAACGCCTCTTTTGAAGGAATGGTCATGGCCGTGCGTCACGACGCCGATCGCGTCTGCGGCCTGCAGTTCCACCCGGAATCGATTCTGACCTCAAACGGTGCACGCCTGCTGGAGCAGACCCTCAACTGGGCGCTGCAGAAGCTGGAGCAAACCAACACGCTGCAGCCGATTCTGGAAAAACTCTATCAGGCCCAGACGATGACCCAGCAGGAGAGCCACCAGCTTTTCTCTGCGGTGGTTCGCGGTGAACTGAAGCCCGAACAGCTGGCCGCCGCGCTGGTCAGCATGAAAGTGCGCGGTGAGCAGCCACAGGAAATTGCCGGTGCGGCGACCGCCCTGCTGGAAAACGCCGCCCCGTTCCCGCGTCCGGATTATGCGTTCGCGGATATCGTCGGCACCGGCGGTGACGGCAGCAACAGCATTAATATCTCCACCGCCAGCGCCTTCGTGGCGGCGGCCTGCGGCATGAAAGTGGCGAAACACGGCAACCGCAGCGTCTCCAGCCGCTCAGGCTCTTCCGATCTGCTGGCCGCGTTCGGAATTAATCTCGACATGAACGCTGAACGCTCCCGTGAAGCGCTGGACGATCTGGGTGTCTGCTTCCTGTTTGCGCCGAAATATCACACCGGTTTCCGCCACGCGATGCCGGTCCGTCAGCAGCTGAAAACCCGCACCCTGTTTAACGTGCTGGGGCCGTTGATCAACCCGGCGCATCCGCCGCTGGCTTTGATTGGCGTCTACAGCCCGGAACTGGTACTGCCGATTGCGGAAACCCTGCGCGTGCTGGGCTATCAGCGTGCGGCCGTGGTTCACAGCGGCGGAATGGATGAAGTGTCGCTCCATGCGCCAACGCTGGTTGCCGAGCTGCGCGACGGCGAAATTCAGAGCTATCAGCTGGACGCTGCCGACTTTGGCCTGACGCCCTATCATCAGGAACAGCTGGCAGGCGGCACCCCGGAAGAAAACCGTGACATTCTGACACGCTTGCTACAAGGTAAAGGTGAAGCCGCCCATGAGGCCGCTGTCGCCGCCAATGTCGCGATGTTGATGCGTTTGCACGGCGAAGAAGACTTACAGGCTAACGCACAAAAAGTCATGGCCGTATTGCGCTCCGGCGCAGCTTACGACCGCGTTACCGCACTTGCGGCAAGAGGGTAAATGATGCAGACCGTTTTAGCGAAAATCGTCGCCGATAAGGCCATCTGGGTAGAAGCGCGCAAAGAGCAGCAGCCACTGGCCAGTTTCCAGAATGACGTGGTTCCCAGCCAGCGCCGTTTTTATGATGCCCTGCAGGGCGCGCGCACCGCGTTTATCCTGGAGTGCAAAAAGGCCTCGCCATCGAAAGGCGTGATCCGCGACGACTTCGATCCCGCGCGTATTGCCGGGGTCTACAAACACCATGCGTCAGCCATTTCGGTGCTGACGGATGAGAAATATTTCCAGGGCAGTTTTGATTTTCTGCCGATTGTCAGCCAGATCGCCCCGCAGCCGATTCTTTGCAAAGACTTCATTATTGATGCGTACCAAATCTGGCTCGCGCGTTTTTATCAGGCCGATGCCTGCCTGCTGATGCTCTCCGTGCTGGATGACGAGCAGTATCGCCAGCTGGCCGCCGTCGCCCACAGCCTGAATATGGGTGTGCTGACGGAAGTGAGCAACGAAGAGGAGCTGGAACGCGCCATTGCGCTGAAAGCCAAAGTCGTCGGCATCAATAACCGCGACCTGCGCGATCTCTCCATCGACCTGAACCGCACGCGCCAGTTAGCGCCACGTCTCGGGGCTGGCGTCACCGTTATCAGCGAATCGGGCATCAATACTTACGCCCAGGTTCGTGAGCTGAGCCATTTCGCAAACGGCTTTTTGATTGGCTCGGCGCTGATGTCTCACGACGATTTGAATGCCGCCGTCCGCCGCGTGCTGTTAGGTGAGAACAAAGTCTGCGGGCTGACGCGCCCTCAGGACGCCGCCGCCGCCCTCGAGGCGGGTGCCGTCTACGGCGGGCTGATTTTTGTCGACTCGTCTGCGCGAGTGGTAACGGAAGATCAGGCCCGCGAGGTGATTGCCGCTGCACCGCTAAGCTATGTTGGCGTGTTCCGCGATGCGCCAGTTTCGGAGGTCGCCGCCAAAGCTGAAAACTTATCGCTGGCTGCTGTGCAGCTGCACGGCAACGAAGATCAAGCGTACATCAATGAGCTTCGCCAGGCACTGGCACCGCAGGTGCAAATCTGGAAAGCGCAAAGCGTGAGCGACACGCTGCCTCCCCGCAATCTCCAGCATGTCGATAAATATGTGCTGGACAACGGCCAGGGCGGAACCGGCGTTCGCTTCGACTGGTCCCTGCTGAACGGTGAGAAGCTGGACAACGTCCTGCTGGCGGGTGGATTAAGCCCTGATAACTGCGTAGAAGCCGCGAAAGCAGGCTGTGCGGGTCTCGATTTCAATTCTGGCGTGGAGTCTCAGCCGGGTATCAAAGATGCCAGTAAGCTGGCCTCGGTATTCAAGACGCTGCGTGCATATTAAGGAAGAGCAAATGACAACTTTATTAAATCCCTATTTTGGTGAGTTTGGTGGCATGTATGTGCCGCAGATTTTGATGCCTGCCCTGCGCCAGCTTGAAGAAGCGTTTGTCAGCGCACAGAAAGATCCGGCTTTCCAGGCGGAATTTACCGACCTGCTGAAAAACTACGCGGGCCGCCCGACGGCGCTGACCAAATGCCGTAACCTGACCGAAGGCACAAGCACCACCCTGTACCTCAAACGTGAAGATCTGCTCCACGGCGGCGCGCACAAAACCAACCAGGTGCTGGGCCAGGCGCTGCTTGCCAAGCGGATGGGCAAAACCGAAATCATCGCCGAGACCGGTGCAGGTCAGCACGGCGTGGCATCAGCGCTCGCCAGCGCCCTGCTCGGCCTGAAATGCCGTATTTACATGGGTGCGAAGGATGTAGAACGTCAGTCACCGAACGTGTTCCGTATGCGTCTGATGGGTGCCGAAGTGATCCCGGTACACAGTGGCTCTGCCACGCTGAAAGATGCCTGTAACGAAGCGCTGCGCGACTGGTCTGGCAGCTACGATACCGCGCACTACATGCTTGGTACCGCTGCGGGTCCACACCCGTTCCCGACCATCGTGCGTGAATTCCAGCGCATGATCGGGGAAGAGACCAAAGCGCAGATCCTCGAAAAAGAGGGGCGTCTGCCGGATGCGGTTATCGCCTGCGTCGGCGGTGGTTCCAACGCCATCGGCATGTTTGCTGATTTTATCGATGACGAAAGTGTGGGCCTGATCGGTGTCGAACCTGCGGGTCACGGCATTGAAACCGGCGAGCACGGTGCGCCGCTGAAACATGGCCGCGTGGGTATTTACTTCGGCATGAAGTCGCCGATGATGCAAACCGACGAAGGCCAGATTGAGGAGTCTTACTCCATCTCCGCCGGGCTGGATTTCCCGTCCGTCGGGCCGCAGCACGCGCATCTGAACAGCATCGGTCGCGCGGATTATGTCTCGATTACCGATGATGAAGCGCTGGAAGCGTTCAAAACCCTGTGCCGCAACGAAGGGATTATCCCGGCGCTGGAGTCTTCTCACGCGCTGGCTCATGCGCTGAAGATGATTAAAGAAAACCCGGAAAAAGAGCAGCTGCTGGTGGTTAACCTTTCCGGTCGCGGTGACAAAGATATCTTCACCGTTCACGATATTCTGAAAGCACGAGGGGAAATCTGATGGAACGCTACGATAACGCATTTGCTGAACTGAAAGCCCGCAAGGAAGGCGCGTTTGTTCCCTTCGTCACGCTGGGCGATCCAGGCCCGGAGCAGTCGCTGAAAATTATCGACACCTTAATTGCTGCGGGTGCCGATGCGCTGGAGCTGGGGATCCCGTTCTCCGATCCGCTGGCGGATGGCCCGACCATTCAGAACGCCACCCTGCGCGCCTTTGCCGCGGGCGTGACCCCGACCCAGTGCTTTGAGATGCTGGCGGCAATCCGTCAGAAGCATCC
Source organism: Lelliottia sp. WB101 (assembly GCF_003051885.1). NCBI lineage: Bacteria > Pseudomonadati > Pseudomonadota > Gammaproteobacteria > Enterobacterales > Enterobacteriaceae > Lelliottia > Lelliottia sp. WB101. The sequence goes on along the minus strand of NZ_CP028520.1, from coordinate 3,045,754 downwards.
GACCATTCCGATTGGCCTGTTGATGTATGCCAACCTGGTCTTCAGCAAAGGTATCGATAATTTCTACGCCGAATGTGCACGCGTGGGCGTTGATTCGGTGCTGGTCGCCGATGTGCCGGTAGAAGAGTCTGCACCGTTCCGTCAGGCGGCGATGCGTCACAACGTCGCGCCGATTTTCATCTGCCCGCCAAACGCCGATGACGAACTGCTGCGTCAGATTGCCTCTTACGGTCGCGGGTATACCTATCTGCTGTCGCGCGCGGGCGTTACCGGTGCGGAAAACAAAGCGGCGCTTCCCCTGCATCATCTGGTGGAAAAACTGGCCGAGTATCACGCTGCCCCTCCTCTGCAGGGCTTCGGAATTTCATCGCCAGAGCAGGTCACCGCAGCGATTTATGCCAATGCCGCAGGCGCTATCTCCGGATCGGCGATTGTGAAAATTATCGAGCGCAACGTCGATAAGCCAGAGCAGATGCTGACTGAACTGCACGACTTCGTCACCGCGATGAAAGCGGCGACGCGCAAGGGCTGAGTGTTCTGACCGTCTGGTGACCCGCCAGACGGTTATTCCCCTTTAATACTGTTCGCGTATTTACGCACCAGCCGAAACAGACTCCCCACCTCGTCCTCCTGCCAGTCGCTGAAAATCTGGTTCATCAGCGTCATACGCGCCTGCGCGATTTTCATCGTTAACGCTTTTCCTTGCGCCGAGGTGGATACTTCGGAAACCCGTTTATCCGTCGCGCCTGGCTTTTTCTGCACCAGCGCTTGTGCCTCCAGCCGTTTAACCTGGCGACTGACAGTGGTGTAATCGCGCCCCAGCCTGTCGGCAAGCTCGACCACGCCCAGCGGGCCGTAGCGGTCGATGGTGATGAGCAACGGGAACAAAATTTGATCCAGCGAAACGCCCGCCTCCGACAGCAAGGTGTTGTCGCGTTGCGGCTGATTCATCACGCCCATGATATCCAGCAGCGCGCCGTGAAAATCCGTGACATCGTATTTATGTGCATATTGCATATATTTTCCTGGCGAGTATAGTGCTCTAAAAGATATGTGCATTTTACACATATCCCACAACAGGAGAAAGTGTATGAAAGCAGCCGTTGTTTATGATCCGCTCGCTGGGCCGGTTTACGCCGATTTTGCAACACCCCACGCTGAGCCAGGCCAGCACCTCGTTCGCGTTACCGCCTCGGCAATCAGCCATGTGGTGAAAAGCCGGGCCTCCGGTAAGCACTACAGTTTTGACGGCACACTGCCCTTTATCGCCGGGATCGACGGAACGGGCGTCACCGAAGCAGGTCAGCGCATCTATTTTGCGTTTCCGCCGTCCCCCTGGGGCAGCATGGCGGAGTTTGCCCCAGTCGATGTGAATCTCTGTATTCCCTTACCTGAGGCGCTGGACGACGCCACCGCCGCCGCGATGGCGAATCCGGGGATGTCGGCGTGGGCCGCACTGGTGACGCGCGCGCAGTTTCAGCCAGGTGAGACCGTACTTATCAACGGGGCCACGGGCAGTGCCGGGCAGCTTGCGGTGCAAATTGCCCGCTACCGTGGCGCCGGGAAGATCATCGTCACGGGACGCAATCCGCAGGCATTGTCCCGCCTCAATGCGGATGTGAGCATACTGCTGAATGACGATAACGCGCGCATCGGACAAGCGTTTGCTGAACAGGCGGCCCAGCAGATTGATGTGGTGATCGACTATCTGTGGGGGCAGAGCGCGCTCGCTATTCTCAACGCCCTGGCAAAACATACGCCAGGGCTGACGCTGGTGCGTTTTGTTCAGGTCGGCTCACTTTCCGGCGCGGAGATTGCGCTGCCGAGCGCGGTGCTGCGCGCCTCTCCGATTCAGTTAATGGGCAGCGGGATTGGTAGCCTGTCGCTGGCACAACTTATTCAGGCAACGGGTGAGATGTTTCAGGCGGCAGTTCCGGGTGGATTCACGATCGCCACCACCAGGGCACGGCTGGAAGATGTCGCTCAGGCGTGGTCACAGGATGACAGCAAAAAACGCACGGTGTTTGTGATGAACTGATGGCAAACGGCAGAGCCTCTACGCCTTAAGGGTGAGGACAAAATTGATCGGGTCGAGCTTTTGGGTGAACGACACTTTTCAAATAGGATCGTAAGAGTATGATCCCCCTTCTTTTCGGCTCTCTGCCGTTTTAAATCCTTCTGAGTTCAGAGGTTTACACATGTCATGGCAACACTTCAAACAGGCTTATCTGATTAAGTTCTGGTCCCCTGTTCCTGCAGTCATCGCTGCGGGTATTCTCTCTACCTACTATTTTGGCATTACCGGCACCTTCTGGGCGGTCACGGGTGAATTTACCCGCTGGGGCGGACAGCTTTTGCAGCTGGCGGGCGTGCATGCCGAAGAGTGGGGTTATTTTAAGCTGATTCATCTGGAGGGCACCCCGCTCACCCGCATCGACGGGATGATGATTATCGGTATGTTCGGCGGCTGTTTTGCGGCGGCGCTATGGGCCAATAACGTCAAACTGCGTATGCCCCGCAGCCGTATTCGTATTGCGCAGGCCATCGCGGGCGGAATTATCGCCGGGTTTGGCGCGCGTCTGGCGATGGGGTGCAACCTGGCGGCCTTCTTCACGGGTATTCCTCAGTTTTCCCTGCATGCCTGGTTTTTCGCCGTGGCGACCGCCATCGGTTCTTACTTTGGCGCGCGTTTCACGCTGCTGCCCATCTTCCGCATTCCGGTCAAAATGACCAAAGTCAGCGCCGCCTCACCGCTCACGCAAAAACCGGATCAGGCGAAACGCCGTTTCCGTCTGGGGATGCTGGTCTTTTTCGCGATGATTGCTTGGGCACTGTGTACCGCATTTAATCAGCCAAAACTGGGGCTGGCGATGCTATTTGGCGTCGGTTTTGGGCTGCTGATTGAGCGCGCGCAAATCTGCTTTACCTCGGCGTTCCGCGATATGTGGATCACCGGGCGTACCATGATGGCAAAAGCGATCATTGCCGGGATGGCGGTCAGCGCCATCGGTATTTTCAGCTATGTGCAGCTGGGAGTGGAGCCAAAAATCATGTGGGCCGGCCCGAATGCAGTGATTGGCGGTTTGCTGTTTGGCTTCGGTATTGTGCTGGCGGGCGGATGCGAAACCGGCTGGATGTACCGTGCTGTAGAAGGACAGGTGCACTACTGGTGGGTCGGTCTCGGCAACGTCATCGGCTCGACTATTCTGGCCTATTACTGGGACGATCTCTCGCCTGCACTCGCCACCAGCTGGGATAAGGTCAATCTGCTGAACACCTTTGGTCCGTTGGGCGGGCTACTGGTCACCTACGCCCTGCTGTTTATCGCTTTTTTACTGGTTATCGCCCAGGAGAAACGATTCTTTCGTCGCACCGCGCGTAACACTGAAGCACAGGAGAATATGGCATGACGCAAATTGTCCCTGATTATCGCCTCGATATGGTTGGCGAACCTTGTCCGTACCCGGCCGTCGCCACCCTCGAAGCCCTGCCGCAACTGAAGAAAGGGGAAATTCTGGAGGTGGTGAGCGATTGTCCTCAGTCGATCAATAACATTCCGCTGGATGCCAAAAATCACGGCTACACCGTGTTGGATATTCAGCAGGACGGCCCGACCATTCGCTATTTGATTCAGAAGTAACGCCCCCCTGACAACGTTCCCCACCGGGAACGTTGTTCCCTCGCATTGCCGATGAAAAAACAACCAACACGTTGCGTTAGCTCTCATTTTCTTTTTATCGCGAAGAATACTGTATCCACAGTTTCCATGAGGATAATCTGATGAAAAAGTTACTGATATGTTGTCTGTTCGGCAATACCGCCCAGTCGCTTGCCAGGAAAATGCAGCATGCTGCTGATGCGCGCGGAATGAAACTGCTGATAAGCGCCGTCGGGCTGGATAATTTCGCCAGCGTCGCCCCGGCTTTTGACGCTTTCCTGGTCGCGCCGCATATTCAATATAAGCTTGAAGAATTACGGGCAGTGATTGGCGAAGGCCAGCCGATCACGGTTATCGAAAGCTATCCGTTTGCCTCACTGGACGGTGAGAAAGTGCTGGAGTTTGTACTTAAGCATATGCCGGAGCTGGTGGCATAGCGTTGATCAATGAAAACTGGCCGCAGTACGACCAGTTTTTTACGAGCGTCGAAGCAATCAGAAACGATAACCCGCCGAGAACATAAACACCCATGGGTCCAGGCGCGTATGGACACTCTGCTGTTCGCCGCCAGCCTTGAAGCGCACGTCGGTGTCGATATCCATATACCAGACGGACATGTTCAGCAGCCAGTCGCGATTGATAAGATAATCCAGCCCGACCTGTCCCGCAGCACCCCAGGAATCTTTCAGACTCAGATCGGAAAGACCATTCTCTTTACCCGTATCGTTAAACTTCTCGTCGAAGAAGGTGGTGTAGTTCACACCTGCACCGATATACGGACGCACTTTGCTGCTGGCATCACCGAAGTACCACTGAGCCATCAGGGTTGGCGGGAGCTGATGAACCGTTGCAATATTTCCCGTCGGACCGGTGCCGACTTTGTGGCGGAATGGCGTTGCCGCCAGAAGTTCAATACCGACATTTTCCGTTGCCATATAGGTGAACGTCAGGCCCAGTTGGGTATTGTTGCTGACGTTAAAGCCGCCCAGACTCCCCAGTACATTGTCCGATCCCTCTGTCGGGCGAACCGTTGCCGAACCCGCACGAATAAAGAACTCGCCCGCTTCATGTGCGTACGCACCGCCAGAAATACTGCTTAAGATCAGGGCTGCCACTGCTAACTTTTTCATATCCGCTCCATCGTTGTGGTTTTATTGGCGCGGTGAATATACTCATAAATAAGTAACAAGTGATCTAACTCAGATCACACTTGGTCTGGTAATTTAACATTCATTGATCCAGATTAATTTTTGCCGTGCAAACAGACACGCATATCCTCGTCTCAGGTCAATTTTGCAAAATGACCGAGGCTTTACAAAGATATGCTTTTCCATACAAGTCATGGTGCTGCCACGACAGAGTTATCCAGGGTACAATTGCCCGCTTATTAATACCTGCAATACTCAAGGAGAGTGCATGTCTATCACGGCGAAGTCCGTCTACCGTGACACGGGGAATTTCTTCCGCAATCAGTTCATTACTTTTTTACTGATCGCCTTGCTTTGCGCGTTTATCACGGTGGTGCTTGGCCATGCGTTTTCGCCGAGTGATGATCAAATTGCCACCCTGAGCCAGGGCGATCATCTCGCCGGCAGCGGCGGGCTGTTTGATCTGGTTCAGAACATGACGCCAGAACAGCAGCAGATTTTGCTGCGCGCCTCTGCGGCATCGACCTTCTCGGGTTTGATCGGTAATGCGATTCTGGCGGGCGGTGTCTTGCTGATGGTTCAGCTCATTTCTGCGGGACATCGCGTCAGCGCCCTGCGCGCCATCGGTGCCAGCGCGCCTGTACTGCCTAAACTGTTCATCCTGATCTTTTTGACCACCATGCTGGTGCAGATTGGGGTGATGCTGGTGGTCGTGCCGGGTGTATTACTGGCAATTATCCTCTCGTTCGCCCCGGTGATGCTGGTGCAGGACAAAATGGGAATATTTACAGCCATGCGCAGCAGTGCAAAACTGGCATGGGCAAATATGCGCCTGGTGGCCCCGGCGGTGATCAGCTGGCTGCTGGCTAAAACCCTGCTGCTGCTGTTTGCGCCGAACTTTGCGGTATTGACGCCAAACGTCGGTGCGGTGGTTGCTAACACGCTTAGTAACCTGATTTCAGCCGTGTTGCTGGTCTATTTATTCCGCCTGTATATGTTGATTCGCCAATAGTCTCCCTGAAAGCAGATAATGGAATCGAAGAATGAAGCAGTTTCTTGATTTTTTACCGCTGGTCGTGTTTTTCGCGTTTTACAAGCTCTACGACATCTATGCCGGCACAGCCGCGTTAATCGTCGCGACGGCCGTGGTGTTGATTTACAGCTGGGTGCGTTATCGTAAAGTCGAAAAAATGGCGCTGATCACCTTTGTACTGGTGGCGGTGTTTGGTGGATTAACCCTGTTCTTCCATAACGATGAATTTATCAAATGGAAAGTGACGGTCATTTACGCGCTGTTCGCGGGTGCGCTTCTGTTCAGCCAGTGGGTGATGAACAAACCGCTGATTCAGCGCATGCTCGGCAAAGAGATCAACCTTCCTCAGGAAGTGTGGTCGCGCCTGAATATCGCCTGGGCGCTGTTCTTTATCCTCTGCGGGCTGGCGAATATCTACATTGCGTTCTGGCTGCCGCAGAATATCTGGGTCAACTTCAAGGTCTTTGGCCTGACGGCGTTGACGCTGATTTTCACGCTGCTCAGCGGTGTGTATATTTATCGTCATATGCCTCAGGACGATAAGCACTAAAATTGAAGGCCAGGCAGCGTGCTGTCTGGCCTTTTCTCTTCCCGACCGTTTGCTTTTCGTATTTCCCACCAGCTGTAAATCATAGTAGCATCCCGCCTGTCGTCTTCCGTAACGAGCTTAAGAAACAATGACAACAACGAATGACGCCCCTCAGGGCGAACTGGTTTTACGCACACTTGCTATGCCTGCCGACACCAATGCGAACGGTGACATCTTTGGCGGGTGGTTAATGGCCCAGATGGACATGGGTGGCGCGATCCTCGCAAAAGAGATCGCACATGGCCGCGTGGTGACGGTCAGAGTCGACGGGATGACGTTTTTACGTCCGGTCGCAGTGGGTGATGTTGTGTGCTGCTACGCACGCTGCGTCAAACGCGGTAACACGTCGATATCGATCAATATTGAAGTCTGGGTGAAGAAGGTCTCTTCCGAGCCGATTGGCCAGCGCTACAAGGCGACTGAAGCGCTGTTTATCTATGTCGCGGTGGACAATCAGGGCAAACCTCGCCCACTGCCACAGGTATAAAAAAAGCCTCCATCTGGAGGCTTTCTTGTTTATTCCATCTGCGCCCCGCCGTTCAGGCGGAAGACGATGTTAACGATAAGTCCATTCCCCGGCTTGCCAGGCTCGTAGCGCCATTTACGCATCGCGGCTTTCACTTCTCGCTCGAACATGTTTGCTGGTTGCGCCGAGAGCACTTCGACGTTATCGACACGGCCATCCGCGGTCACGTCAAACTTCACACGCAGACGCCCCTCAATGCGCAGGGCCTGTGCACGCGCAGGATACTGCGGCTGATTACGGCTCATCGCGCGCGGACCAGAAGGAGCAGACACCACCGGCTTCGCCGTCGTCGGTGAACTATTCATGACCGGTTTCGCGGGTGCGGTGTTCTGGGTTGACTGCACCGCGCGGGGTTCGACCGGACGCTCCTCGACCTTTTTCACCGGCTTCGGTTTTGGCTTCGGCTTAGGTTTTGGCTCCGGCTTGTGGATCACCACGGGCGCTTCTTTCGGCGGTTCCGGAACAATTTCAGGTTCGGGTTCTGGCTCAGGCTCGACAACCGGCTCCGGCGGAGGCGGAACCACCTGCGGCTCCAGGTCTGCTGGCGACACCATCGTCACAGAAATCGGCTGCGCAGGTGCTGGCATTTCAATAACCTGATGAACCGAAGTGTAGAGCAGCGCCGCCACGACAGCGCCGTGGATCACAACGGACAGTAGCGTCGGCCAGGGAAAGCGGCGAGGTAAATCGAGGGTCATCGAAGTCATAATCGTTACAGTTAAAAAACCAGACCCTGATTTTAAATGCAAATAGCAATCATATTCAATAAGACACTCCATCTTCTCGCGATTTAACTGCTCGCGAGGCCAAAAAAGGCGCATCTTTGTTATGGTTTTAACAAGGTCGTTATCTTTACATTGCAGTCATCGATGCTTTCACATAACGTAATTGACACTTTTTATGGCTAAGGAGCTCCGCCGTGCTTTACGTGATTTACGCTGAAGATGTTGCCGATTCTCTGGAAAAACGACTTTCCGTGCGCCCTGCCCATCTCGCGCGTCTGCAACTGTTACATGACGAAGGAAAATTACTGACCGCCGGCCCGATGCCCGCAGTGGATAGCAACGATCCCGGTGCGGCTGGCTTTAGCGGTTCTACGGTCATTGCGGAGTTTGAATCGCTGGAAGCTGCACAGTCCTGGGCCGAAGCAGACCCATACGTCGCGGCAGGGGTTTATGAGAAAGTGACGGTAAGACCGTTCAAGAAAGTGTTTTAAGGTGAGGGGAAGGCGCCCGCAGGCGCTTTTCCTATATCGTCATCACGATTGCATTGATACCAAAAGCCCCGCCAGTATGCGCGGGGCTTTTATTTTTTACATGACGCAACAGTGCAGGAAAAAAGTAATCCCCCTCACCTCATTCACTCCCCGCGCATACTAAAACCGGCTCTGCGGAAGTCTCGATATACTTCGGGATTGGTGAATGCCGGGAATTTAGCTTTCTGGGCTGCGGATTTGAGTGCTTCGCAATAGCCTTTATTGCCGTCGCTGGTCGATATGTTTAACGCCGTGCCATCCTCTGCAAACTGGATGTGCAACCTGCATTGCTTCCCTTTCCAGCGCTGGGGATCCACAAGTTCGGTATTAATAGCATCTCTGATGGCTCGCGCCTGTGCGCCCCACTCATCCTTGTCATCCCAGCGGCCGGAACTGCAATCACCCGTTGCGGTGGTTTTATGGCATCCGGACGGATGTAACGGTGCGCAGCCCGAGACCAGGCTTATCAGAATGGCGAGCATAAGAATCTTATTCATGTAAAACCTTTAATATCGTCCTGCCAACCGCTTTCACGTTTGGCGGGACGATGGTTCTCAATGTAATGACGCGAGTCGCGCCGCAAAGCCCACAAACAGCAAACCGATCAAGCCATTTCCCAGCTTCGCCAGTTTCTTTTTGGTTTTCAGGTAGCGGGTCACAAACGCGCCGGAGAAGATCAGGAAACTCATGTACATAAAGCTGATAAGCTCAAGAGTGGTCGCGAGGATCAGGAAAGAGGTGCCGGTGTTTTTCGCGCTGACGTCGATGAACTGCACGAAGAATGAGACGTAGAACAGAATCGCTTTAGGATTGGTCAGGCTCAATACCAGCGAGCGTTTCATAATCATGCTCGCGGGTTCCGTTCCCCCGGCTTGCGCGCTATTTTTATGCGTCATCACTGACCAGAGCATTTTGCCACCCAGCCACAGCAGATAGAGCGCACCGAGATAGCGGACGATGTTGAATAACACCGGTGTGGTCTGGATCAGCGCAGCGACTCCTGCCCACGCCAGAAACATCAGTACCGCATCACCGATGAAAACTCCCGTGGCGGCGAGATAACCTTTTTTCACCCCGTGGCCGATGCCAGTTTTTAAAACAAACAACGTATTCGGGCCAGGCACCAGCACAATAAAGAAAGCACCCACAACATAAGTCCAAAAATTGAGAACACCAAACTCCGCAAACACCACCCGCTCCTTTTATCAAATAAATGAAAATGCCGCAGCTAAGCGGCATTTCAGGGTTAACTTTCGCTATTGTACGCCGTTATACCCGTCAAGATAAGACGCTGCCAGCTCATTCCCGAACAGCTTCGCATCTTTCTCTTCCATATCAGATGACCACTGATCGCTCTTATTACCCGTAAAGCTGTTATTAGTTTTGACGCCTTTCAGCACCTGATCGCGGATACTTTGCGCATACTCATTGGCTTCCACCAGGGTGCGCCCCGCTTTACGGTCCGTTTTGCCCTGCTCGTAGAGCTCGCGGAACTGCGGCACATTCAGACGATAATTGAGCTGTTGGCTGTTGGCGAAATTTCCACCGACAAAATTCGATTGATGAGAAACGAAGTAATAAGCGTGTCTTTCAGGTGCGGTTTTACTGTTGGCGCATCCGACGAGGACCGTCACGGCCATGAGTGCGGCGAGGTATTTACTGTTCATCCCTTTTTATTTCCCTTTTATATGTTCCACTGCATCATCCAGGCACCGACAAAATCAACCAGCCCTGAAAATGATGACAATCCCAAACTTTCCCTGAGCGCATCCAGCGCAAAAAGCACAACCAATACCCACAGGAATGGATTCATCTGTTTTTATTCAATGCATTATGTAGGTGAATTATATCTGAACAGCAGGGGGCGAAGGATACTGCGAAAATTGATAGTTATGCGGGAAACATCAGGCACCTGTCACGGTGCCTTCAGGGTACTCAGAGATCGCGAACGGCAAACACCAGTGCATTACGGTGATGGCTTAGTCCACATTTTCTGATGGCGTGGATACGCATATTGCGGCGGGACTGAGCCTCAAGCCAGCGGGCTTTACGACGACTCATTTGTCGCAACATGCGCCAGCGCCCTACTTCCGTTCTGCTGCGCTTCATGTCTACAACTCTTTCCTTAACAGAGACGCCATTATAAACACCTGCCCACGGTAAACCAGCGCTTTTACCCACCCTTTTTATTTGCCAGATCAATTCTGATGCGTACACTCATAACAATACGCTTTCAAAAGGATTTTTTATTTATGACAACCTTCTACACCGTGGTGAGTTGGCTGGTCATTCTGGGATACTGGCTGCTGATCGCAGGTGTGACACTTCGCATCCTGATGAAACGCCGGGCCGTCCCTTCTGCCATGGCCTGGCTTTTGATCATCTACATCCTGCCGCTGGTAGGAATTATCGCATATCTCTCCTTTGGTGAATTGCATCTGGGTAAGCGCCGCGCCGAGCGCGCGCGCGCCATGTGGCCGTCGACGGCAAAATGGCTGAACGACCTGAAATCCTGCAAACATATTTTCGCCCAGGAGAACAGCAGCGTCGCCTCGTCACTGTTCAAACTTTGCGAACGTCGTCAGGGAATTGGCGGCGTCAAAGGCAACCAGCTGCAGTTACTCACTACCTCCGACGATGTGATGCAGGCGCTGATCCGCGATATCCAGCTCGCCCGACATAATATCGAGATGGTGTTCTATATCTGGCAGCCCGGCGGAATGGCCGACCAGGTAGCGGAATCGCTGATGGCGGCATCGCGCCGGGGTATTCACTGCCGTCTGATGCTCGATTCCGCCGGCAGCGTGGCGTTCTTCCGTAGCCCTTGGGCGACCATGATGCGTAATGCCGGCATTGAAGTTGTCGAAGCGCTGAAGGTAAATCTGCTGCGTGTGTTCCTGCGCCGCATGGATTTACGCCAGCATCGTAAGATGATCATGATCGACAACTATATTGCCTACACCGGCAGCATGAACATGGTCGATCCACGCTTCTTTAAACAGGACTCTGGCGTGGGTCAGTGGGTCGATTTAATGGCGCGTATGGAAGGCCCTGTTGCCACGGCGATGGGGATTGTTTACTCCTGCGACTGGGAAATCGAAACCGGCAAACGCATTCTGCCGCCGCCGCCCGACGCTAACATCATGCCGTTTGAGCAAGAGAGCGGCCATACCATTCACACCATCGCATCGGGGCCTGGATTTCCTGAGGATTTAATCCACCAGGCGCTGCTCACGGCAGCGTATTCTGCGCGTGAATATCTGATCATGACTACGCCCTACTTTGTCCCGAGCGACGATCTGCTCCATGCGATTTGCACCGCCGCACAGCGCGGTGTGGATGTCAGCATTATTATGCCGCGTAAAAACGATTCGGTTCTGGTGGGCTGGGCCAGCCGGGCCTTCTTTAGCGAACTGCTGGCAGCGGGTGTCAAAATTTATCAGTTTGAAGGGGGCTTGCTGCATACCAAGAGTGTGCTGGTCGACGGCGAACTGAGCCTGGTCGGTACGGTGAATCTGGATATGCGCAGCCTGTGGCTCAATTTTGAAATTACACTGGTGATTGATGACGTCGGTTTTGGTGGCGATCTGGCGGCGGTGCAGGACGATTATATCTCCCGCTCGCGCCTGTTGGATGCGCATCTCTGGATGAAACGTCCGCTGTGGCAGCGGATCACCGAACGACTGTTTTACTTCTTTAGTCCGTTGCTGTAAAACGTGCCCAACGATGTTTTAACAGGTAATCATCATGGAAATGGATCTGAACAATCGCCTGACTGAAGACGAAACCCTTGAGCAGGCCTACGACATTTTTCTCGAACTGGCGATGGACAATCTCGATCCCGCAGACGTGATCCTCTTCAATCTGCAATTTGAAGAGCGCGGCGGCGCAGAGCTGTTTGACCCGTCCGAAGACTGGGCCGAGCACGTCGATTTCGACCTCAACCCGGACTTCTTCGCCGAAGTGGTGATTGGGCTGGCCGATACTGACGGCGGCGAGATTAACGATATTTTTGCCCGCGTGCTGTTGTGCAGGGAAAAAGATCACAAACTGTGCCACATCCTCTGGCGCGAATAACAAAAAGGCTGCGATGGCAGCCTTTTTTATTTAGTCCGGTAGTTCACTCCCACAGCGATTACAAAACCGCGCGCTGTGCTCATGGCTCGCCTGCTGGCATCTCGGGCACTTACGCTGCTGCTGACGATTCTGAAATGCCGCGCTCATGTGAGTGGTAATCAGACCGGTCGGGATAGCAATCACCGAGTAACCAATCAAAATCAGCACCGACGCCACGATCCTGCCGAGCGGCGTGTGGGGAGTAATATCCCCGTAGCCCACGGTCGTCACGGTGACAATCGCCCAGTACACCGACGCATTCAGCGTGGTGAAACCGTAAGTCGGCCCTTCAATCAGATACATCAGCGCGCCGAAAACCACCATCACAATCGCGATAAACGAATAGAACAGGATCAGTTGATGGCGGGCGCTATAAATGGCTTTCCAGAACACGCGTAATGACGGCATAAAACGCAGCAGTTTCAGGACGCGCAGCACGCGGATGGCGCGCATCGCTCGCCACGCAAAAACATAATTGATGCTGATTTCAGGCCACAGCCACATTACATACAGCGGCAGAATCGTCGCTAAATCAATAATCCCCAGAAGCTGAACACATATTTCGCCGGATTTGCCCAGCTGAACAGGCGCAGGAAATACTCCAGGGTAAATATCAGGGTGACAAACAGCTCCAGCCAGACGAACAGATGCCATTCATCAAGCGTAAGGTGATATTGCGTCCCCAGACCGGATTCAATAAAGATGATGAATACGCTGAGAAGCGCAAACAGGCCGCACAATCCTTCGAAGCGACGCCCGGAGCGGGTGTTAGGATCGAATAGCAGGCGATAGGTCTTACGCCGTACAGAAGAAACGGATATCGACACGTTAACCTCGCAAAAGAAGAAGGGCTGACATCATGTCAGCCCTTGCGATTATAACGGGTCTACTTTCAGGCAGGAAACCGCATGTCGGAAACTTCCTTCCAATACAGGCCGGGTTTGCGCACATTCCGGCCCCGCCATTGGACAACGCGTGCGGAACACGCAGCCAGACGGCGGGTTGATCGGCGAAGGCAGCTCCCCTTCCAGAAGCTGGATCACTTTATTTTTTTCCAGATCCGGGTCGGGAACCGGCACCGCAGACATCAGCGCTTTGGTATACGGGTGCAGCGGGTTGTGATAGACCTCATCATAGGTGCCCAGCTCCACCGCATGGCCAAGATACATCACCAGTACGCGGTCGGAGATGTGTTTCACCACCGCCAGGTCGTGGGCGATGAAAATCAGCGACAGCCCCATTTCACGCTGCAATTTCTGCAGCAGGTTCACCACCTGCGCCTGAATCGACACGTCCAGTGCTGAAACCGGTTCGTCACAGATAATCAGCTTTGGCTCCAGAATCAGCGCGCGGGCAATGCCGATACGCTGACACTGACCGCCAGAAAACTCGTGCGGATAGCGGTTGATAAGGTTCGGCAGCAGGCCCACTTTCATCATCATCGCTTTCACGCGGTCGCGAACTTCCTGACGCGGCATTTTTGGATGATAGGTGCGAAGCGGCTCAGCAATGATATCGCCGATGTTCATACGCGGGTTCAGGGAGGCAAGCGGATCCTGGAAAATCATCTGGATGTCACTGCGCACCGCGCGCCACTCTTCTTGTTTCATTCCCAGCAGGTCTTTACCAAGCCAGGCCACTTTGCCGTCCGTCGCTTTGACCAGGCCGATAATGGCGCGGGCAAAGGTCGACTTTCCGCAGCCGGACTCGCCGACCACGCCCAGAGTCTCCCCTTCGTAAAGACGCAGGGTGACGCCATCGACGGCTTTCAGGGTTTTCGACGGCTGCCAGAACCACTGCTTGCCGTCTTTAATATCGAAATGCACTTTTAGGTCAGCGATTTCGAGCAAGACATTTCTTTTTTCGTCAATGGCGTTCATACCAGCTCCTCATGCGGCTTAAAGCAGGCGCGCAGACGGCCTGGTGCAAACTCTTCCAGCGGGGGTGCGCTGTTGCAGATTTCCATCGCGTACTGGCAGCGAGGCTGGAACGGGCAGCCTTTCGGCAGACGCAGCAGGTTTGGCGGGTTGCCGGGAATGGTCAGCAGGGATTCGCCTTCCGCATCGAGACGCGGAACTGCATTCAGCAGGCCGATAGAGTACGGGTGCGCAGGATGATAGAACACATCGCGCGCCCTGCCGTACTCCATGGTACGACCGGCATACATCACCAGCACTTTGTCACAGATGCCGGCCACGACGCCGAGATCGTGGGTAATCATGATGATCGCGGTGTTGAACTCACGCTTCAGTTCGTTCAGCAGGGTCATGATCTGTGCCTGAACGGTCACGTCCAGCGCGGTGGTAGGTTCATCGGCGATCAGCAGTTTTGGCCGACACAGCAGTGCCATGGCGATCATTACGCGCTGGCGCATCCCACCGGAAAACTCGTGCGGGAACATGCGCATGCGTTTACGCGCTTCTGGCATTTTGACTGCGTCCAGCATTCTCACTGACTCTTCGAACGCCTCTGCTTTGTTCATGCCTTTATGCAGCATCAGGACTTCCATCAGCTGCTCGCCCACACGCATATACGGGTTCAGCGAGGTCATTGGGTCCTGGAAAATCATCGAAATCTGTTCTGCGCGCAGCTTGTTCAGCTCGTGCTCAGGCAGATTCAGAATGTTTTTGCCGTTAAAGGAGGCGGTTCCCCCGATGCGGCCATTCGGTGCCAGCAGCCCCATCAGCGCAAAGGCGGTTTGCGATTTACCGGAGCCGGATTCACCGACGATACCCAACGTTTCACCGGCCCGCAGATCGAAATTCAGATCGTTGACGGCAGTAACGTCGCCATCCGGGGTTTTAAAGGTGACGCGCAGATCTTTGACATCCAGCAGCACGTTTTGCTGCTTTTGCGCCTGTGGCGCAGCTGCCGTTTCAATAATAGTCATCGCGGCACTCCTTAACGGTCTTTCGGGTCGAGGGCATCACGCAGGCCATCGCCGATAAAGTTGAAACAGAACAGGGTTACCACCAGGAAACCAGCCGGGAACAGCAGCAGCCACGGAGAGACTTCCATGGAGTTTGCGCCATCGCTTAACAATGCGCCCCAGCTGCTCAGCGGCTCCTGGGTACCCAGACCGAGGAAGCTCAGGAAGGATTCAAACAGGATCATGCTGGGTACCAGCAGTGATGCGTACACCACGACCACGCCGAGCACGTTTGGCACGATATGGCGCACCACAATCCCGCTGACGGAGACACCGCCCACCTGGGCTGCTTCGATAAATTCTTTACGCTTCAGGCTCAGCGTCTGGCCGCGCACGATACGCGCCATATCCAGCCAGGAAACCATCCCGATAGCCACAAAGATCAGCAGGATGTTTTGTCCAAAGAAGGTCACCAGCAGAATAACGAAGAACATAAACGGGAAGGAGTTCAGGATTTCCAGCAGACGCATCATCACGGAATCCACTTTGCCGCCGAGGTAACCGGAAAGCGAGCCGTAAAGTGTGCCGACGATCACCGCTACCAGCGCCGCAGCGATACCGACCATCAGAGAGATACGGCCACCGATCGCCACGCGCACCAGCAGGTCGCGCCCGGAGGAGTCCGTACCAAAATAGTGGCCGGAAACCATATCGGGAGCACTGGACATCATGCCCCAGTCAGTATCGAAATAGGTGAACTGCGATAACATCGGGGCCAAGGCCACGAACAGCGCAATACAGATCAACACGACCAGACTGGCGACGGCAGCACGGTTATGCATAAAGCGACGGCGGGCGTCCTGCCACAGGCTGCGCCCTTCGACTTCAAGTTTCTCAGTGAAGTTTTCCAGCGCCTCGCTGTTTTTCTTACTCAACATCATGGCGTGCTCCAGCGCTAGTAGCGAATTTTCGGGTCGATAACGGCATACAGCACATCGACAATGGCGTTAAACAGAATGGTCAGTGCACCGACCAGGATCGTAAGGCTGAGCACCAGCGAGTAGTCACGGTTCAGGGCACCATTCACAAACAGCTGACCGATACCCGGCAGGCCGTAAATGGTTTCAATGACCATGGAACCCGTGATGATCCCAACGAACGCAGGGCCCATATAGGAGAGCACAGGCAGCAGCGCAGGTTTTAACGCATGACGGAGAATGATGCGGTGCATCGGCAGGCCTTTCGCCCGCGCGGTACGAATAAAGTTGGAGTGGAGCACTTCAATCATCGAACCACGGGTAATACGGGCAATACTGGCGATATAGGCCAGAGACAGCGCCACCATCGGCAGAATCATGAATTTTAGCGCCCCGCCGTTCCAGCCGCCTCCGGGCAGCCATTTGAGCGTGATGGCAAATATCATCACCAGTAACGGTGCCACCACAAAGCTCGGGATAACCACCCCGGTCATGGCGATCCCCATTACCGTGTAGTCCCATCGGGTGTTTTGTTTCAGCGCGGCAATGACGCCTGCGGTGACCCCTAGGACAACGGCCAGAATAAACGCCGCTGCGCCTAACTTAGCCGACACGGGGAAGCTCGATGCGACGAGGTCATTAACGGAATAGTCTTTATATTTAAACGAAGGACCAAAATCGCCCTGCGCCAGCTGCTTCAGATAATTGAAGTACTGCGTGGAGATAGGATCGTTTAAATGGTATTTGGCTTCGATGTTTGCCATGACTTCTGGCGGCAGTGCGCGCTCGCTGGTAAACGGACTACCTGGTGCGAGTCGCATCATGAAGAATGAAATCGTAATGAGAATAAAAAGCGTCGGTATCGCTTCAAGACAGCGACGTAGGATAAATTTCAACATTGCCCGTACCTTCTGGCGTGTGCCTTTTACACAAGCTCGTTCAGTCGTTCCTGAATGATGCCGTGTATATTGTGCGATGAATTAAGACACGGTGGGGCAAATGACTTTGCCCCACGGTTTGCCATTAATGCTTAATGATGTACAGATCTTTGGTGTAGATGTTATCCATCGGATCTTTACCGGTATAACCGCCAACCCATGGTTTCACCAGACGCGCGTTTACATAGTAGTAAACCGGTACAATCGCAGAGTCCTGACCCAACTGCTGTTCCGCTTTGTCGTACAGTGCAGTACGCTGCGCTTCATCAGTCACTTTCAGCGTATCTTTCATGATCGCGTCAAAGGCCGGGCTCTTATAGTGCGCGGTGTTCATTGAGCTGTCAGACAGCATGGTGTTCAGGAAGGAAGTCGGTTCGTTGTAATCCGCACACCAGCCCGCACGCGCCACGTCATAGTTGCCCTGATGACGGGTATCCAGGAAGGTTTTCCACTCCTGGTTCACTAGCTTCACATCCACACCCAGGTTTTTCTTCCAGATGGAGGAAGCCGCGATGGCCAGTTTTTTGTGCAGATCGGAGGTGTTGTACAGCAGGTTAAATGTCAACGGTTTATCAGCGGTGTAGCCTGCTTCAGCCAGCAGTTTTTTCGCTTCTTCGTTACGTTTTTCCTGAGTCCAGGAGAACCACTCTGGTTTGGTCAGTTTTGCACCGTCAGTATATGGCGGGGTGTAGCCGAACGCTGGCAGATCGCCCTGCGCTTTTACTTTGTTCACGATGATGTCGCGATCCAGACCCAGTTTCAGCGCGGTACGTACGCGAGCGTCATTGAATGGCGCTTTCTGGTTGTTGATTTCGTAGTAGTAAGTACACAGATACGGGTCAACGTGAACTTCGGTCGGGATCTCTTTTTTCAGTTTCTGGAACAGTTCGATCGGCAGATTGTTATAGGTCATGTCGATCTCACCGCTGCGGTAGCGGTTTACGTCGGTGACTTCAGACGAGATCGGCAGATAGGTAATCTGATCGACGATGGTTTTCGCGTTATCCCAGTAGTTGGTATTACGCTCCATCACGATACGCTCGTTAACCACCCAGTCTTTCAGCTTGTAGGCACCGTTGGTCACGATGTTCGCTGGCTGAGTCCATTTCTCACCGAATTTTTCGATAGCGGCTTTGTTGACCGGTGACATGGCCGGGTTAACCAGCAGTTTGTAGAAATACGGAACAGGTTCGCTCAGGGTCACTTCCAGCGTGTGGTCATCAACCGCTTTTACGCCCAGCTCAGAAGGTTTCTTTTTGCCGTCGATGATTTCATCAACGTTCAGGATGTGACCGTACTGCGGATAGCTGGCGTACGGGGATGCGGTGTTTGGATCCACCAGACGCTGCCAGCTGTATACGAAATCTTGTGCGGTGACAGGTTCACCGTTGGACCATTTTGCGTCTTTACGCAGGTGGAATGTCCAGACTTTAAAGTCTTTATTATCCCAGGATTCAGCTACGCCCGGGATCGGGTGACCGTCTTTGGTGGAGGTAATCAGTAGGCCTTCAAACAGGTCGCGGCTGATGTTTGCTTCAGGAACGCCTTCAATTTTGTTCGGATCCAGTGACTGTGGCTCGGCGCCATTGTTGCGGATCATGGTTTGCTTTTCTGACAGTATGACACCTGCAGGTACATCAGCAGCCATTGCCATATTACCTGCGATTAGCGCAGTGAAAATTCCTGCGGCAATCAGACTTTTTTTTGTGATGATGGACATTGTGTTGATACTCCACTCATTATAATTACTGGTTTTAATGCCAGCCTGTTTATTTCCCCTAAGGGGTCCTGAACAACGCAGGAGTTTAGCTGCTGTCAGGTCGTTTACTTCTTGCTATCACCGACTGTACTTATTACTGGTGGCTCGTTTGGCCGCCTTGCGTCGATTCTTAACACGCCTCCCCTGTTTTGAGGCGTGTGATGTCTCGTTGAGATGAGCGTTATATTTGAAAATCATTCTCATCTGGAAGAGTGCGTTGGCAAAATATAAGGCCGGAAAGTACCAAATGGCTTAATTTCGCGCCAATACATTTTGCAAATTTGTTAAGCAATTCTCTTTTACGGGGAGTCCCGTTTTTCTGGGGGGCGTCCTGCCACACATCAAAGGTAAAGAAACTACCAAATATTCAATGTGATAGAGAGTTTCCTCTCGCCAACCGCTGTGCTGTGGTCACCTCGGTGGGTTTTTGTACAAAAATTTAACAACTGATTATTATTTAGCACATTCGTCTAGGGGAATGTTGAAATTACTAATATCATTTCAGTTATCGCACAGCAAGCCCCAGAGTATCGTGTGAGTAAAATAACAGAGTGTTTGCGCGGTTTATGTTCAGGTCGTTTGAAAGGATAAAACTAAGTTACTGAAATGTAAGAAAACAGATTTATTAGCAGAATTTATTATGTCTTGTGAAGTTTTCAACTTTATTTATATGATTTGCTGATAATCACGAAAAAAAACGGAGCCACTGGCTCCGCTCTTTCATATGAAAACGTTAATTTAGTAACCCAGGGAAAATACTTTTTAGCCCGGTCACAATAAATTCGATCCCAAGCGCCATCAGCAACAGGCCCATAATACGGGTAATAACGTTAATGCCGGTCTGCCCCAGCAAACGCACCAGCCAGGGTGCAATTCGGAAAACGCCCCAGCAGCAGAGGGCAAACAGCGCAATCGCCACCGAAAAGCCAACCAGATGCACCCAGTTGTGGTAGCGGGTTCCCCAGACGATGGTCGAGCTGATTGCACCCGGTCCGGCCATCAACGGCAACGCCAGCGGCACAACGCCAATGCTTTCGCGCACCGCCGTTTCTGATTTTTCCTGCTTGTTCTGTTTATCCTCACCCAGCTTACCGCTGATCATCGACATGGCGATAGTCACCACCAGGATGCCGCCTGCGATTCGGAAGGAGTCGATGGAGATGCCAAAGATTTGCAGAATCGAATCACCGAGGAAAAGCGACGTCAGCAAAATGATGGCCACCGACAGGTTTGCCGTCAAATTGGTCTTATTTCTGGCAACCGCCGTCTGGTAACTGGTCATGCTAATGAAGACAGGAATGATCCCGACCGGGTTCACCAGCGCGAACAACCCGATAAAAAACTTAAAATAGGTAGAAAAATCAAAGAGCAATGGGGTCACAGTTAGCTCCGTAAATCAGCATGGCCCAGGCGACAGAATAAAGGGATAAAAACCGCGCTGAAGATACGCTTTTTATCAGCATACTTCACCAGAAATCTGCGCCAAAACGCTATGATTTTCATGTGTTATGTATTTGTGTAAGCAATGATAGTTTTGATTCCATTACTTTTGTAATTATTTAACACTTGATATGATTGTGCGAAATACCCGTGCTGAAAGGTATCAGCTTCGGTGTAAATTGATTTAGATCATGTTTTTCGTACTCAGAAGTGAGTAATCTGGGTGACACCAAAAGGGAGAGAAAGAAACAAAAAGGGATGATGCTAAAGTCAGGCTCTTTTAGTAAGTTAGTGCAAAGCGTTAACAGTAAACGAGACTAAACCTTTGTTTTACTGTGTGTTAAGCAAGTACTGGCACCTCGTCTATAATGTTGTCGTATCGAGCGCTGGTTTACTAAAAGAGTTTAAACATTATCAGGAGAGCATTATGGCTGTTACTAATATCGCTGAACTGAACGCACTCGTCGAGCGCGTCAAAAAAGCCCAGCGTGAATATGCCAATTTCACCCAAGAACAGGTTGATAAAATCTTCCGCGCCGCCGCACTGGCTGCTGCAGATGCTCGAATCCCTCTCGCTAAAATGGCCGTTGCCGAATCCGGCATGGGTATCGTAGAAGATAAAGTGATCAAAAACCACTTTGCTTCTGAGTATATCTACAACGCCTATAAAGATGAGAAAACCTGTGGCGTGCTGGCTGAAGACCACACCTTCGGTACCATCACCATTGCAGAACCTATCGGTATCATTTGCGGTATCGTTCCGACAACTAACCCGACTTCTACCGCTATCTTCAAATCTCTGATCAGCCTGAAGACGCGTAACGCCATCATCTTCTCCCCACACCCACGTGCTAAAGATGCGACTAACAAAGCCGCTGACATCGTACTGCAGGCAGCCATCGCTGCGGGTGCACCAAAAGATCTGATCGGCTGGATTGACCAACCTTCTGTTGAACTGTCAAACGCACTGATGCATCACCCGGACATTAACCTGATCCTGGCGACCGGTGGCCCAGGCATGGTTAAAGCAGCATACAGCTCTGGTAAACCAGCAATCGGCGTAGGCGCAGGTAACACGCCTGTTGTTATCGACGAAACGGCTGATATCAAACGTGCTGTTGCTTCTGTCCTGATGTCCAAAACCTTCGATAACGGCGTTATCTGTGCTTCTGAGCAGTCCGTTGTTGTGGTTGATTCTGTTTATGATGCAGTGCGCGAGCGCTTCGCAAGCCACGGCGGCTACCTGCTGCAGGGCAAAGAGCTGAAAGCGGTTCAGGACATCATCCTGAAAAATGGCGCACTGAACGCCGCCATCGTTGGTCAGCCAGCATACAAAATCGCTGAACTCGCAGGTTTCACCGTACCCGCTACCACTAAGATCCTGATCGGTGAAGTGAAAGTGGTTGATGAAAGCGAACCTTTCGCACACGAAAAACTGTCCCCTACTCTGGCTATGTACCGTGCGAAAGACTTCGAAGACGCAGTGGTCAAAGCAGAGAAACTGGTGGCAATGGGCGGTATCGGTCATACCTCTTGTCTGTACACCGACCAGGACAACCAGCCAGAACGCGTGAAATTCTTCGGCGACAAAATGAAGACCGCACGTATTCTGATTAACACCCCGGCTTCTCAGGGTGGTATCGGTGACCTGTACAACTTCAAACTCGCGCCTTCCCTGACTCTGGGTTGTGGTTCATGGGGTGGTAACTCCATCTCTGAAAACGTTGGTCCTAAGCACCTGATCAACAAGAAAACCGTTGCTAAGCGAGCTGAAAACATGTTGTGGCATAAACTTCCGAAATCTATCTACTTCCGCCGTGGCTCTCTGCCAATCGCGCTGGATGAAGTGATTACTGATGGCCACAAACGTGCGCTCATCGTGACTGACCGTTTCCTGTTCAACAACGGCTATGCAGACCAGATCACCTCTGTTCTGAAAGCGGCTGGCGTTGAGACTGAAGTCTTCTTTGAAGTTGAAGCAGACCCAACCCTCACCGTTGTTCGTAAAGGTGCGGAACTGGCGAACTCCTTCAAACCAGACGTGATCATCGCACTCGGTGGCGGTTCCCCAATGGACGCCGCGAAAATCATGTGGGTTATGTACGAGCACCCAGAAACGCACTTCGAAGAACTGGCGCTGCGCTTTATGGACATCCGTAAACGTATCTACAAGTTCCCGAAAATGGGCGTGAAAGCGAAAATGATCGCCGTCACCACCACTTCTGGTACCGGTTCTGAAGTGACTCCGTTTGCGGTTGTTACCGACGACGCAACCGGCCAGAAATACCCACTGGCTGACTACGCGCTGACCCCAGACATGGCTATCGTTGATGCCAACCTGGTCATGGATATGCCGAAATCACTGTGTGCATTCGGTGGTCTGGATGCAGTAACTCACGCCCTGGAAGCTTACGTTTCTGTACTGGCATCTGAGTTCTCTGACGGTCAGGCACTGCAGGCTCTGAAACTGCTGAAAGAAAACCTGCCAGCGTCTTACAACGAAGGGTCTAAAAACCCTGTTGCTCGTGAGCGTGTGCACAATGCCGCGACTATCGCAGGTATCGCGTTTGCTAACGCCTTCCTGGGTGTATGTCACTCCATGGCGCACAAGCTGGGCTCTCAGTTCCACATTCCTCACGGTCTGGCGAACGCCCTGCTGATTTCCAACGTTATCCGCTATAACGCGAATGACAACCCAACCAAGCAGACTGCATTCAGCCAGTACGACCGCCCAATGGCTCGTCGTCGCTACGCTGAAATCGCAGACCACCTGGGTCTGAGCGCTCCTGGTGACCGTACCGCTGCGAAGATCGAGAAACTGCTGGCATGGCTGGACAGCATCAAAGCTGAACTGGGTATTCCTAAGTCAATCCGTGAAGCGGGCGTTCAGGAAGCTGACTTCCTGGCACACGTTGACAAGCTGTCTGAAGATGCCTTTGATGACCAGTGTACTGGTGCGAACCCGCGCTACCCACTGATCTCCGAGCTGAAACAGATTCTGCTGGATACCTACTACGGCCGTGAGTTCCACGAAGACAACGCTGTTGCAGTGAAAACTGAAGCACCTGTTGTTCTTAAAGCTGACAAGAAAGTGAAGAAAAACGCTTAATTGCTTAGCCCAATAAAAAACCCGCCTCGGCGGGTTTTTTTATGTCTGTTGATTACTCTACAAACAAAGGGGAATAAGCTGTTATCGGCGAGAATTTTCCTGAATTGCCGTCAGTGAGCCGACAACCAGCGCTTCTTTATAATGCTTGCGGCATACCGAGATATAACGCTCATTGCCACCAATCACCACCTGCTCCCCTTCTGCGTACGGTTTCCCTTCCTGATCAAGACGAAGCACCATACTGGCTTTACGGCCACAGAAACAGATAGTTTTCAGTTCCACCAGCTTATCTGACCACGCCAGTAAATACTGGCTGCCAATAAACAGCTCTCCGCGGAAATCTGTGCGTAAACCATAGCAAAGCACGGGAATATCCAGCTGATCGACCACTTCAGATAACGCATGGACTTGCTCACGGGTCAGAAACTGGCTCTCGTCCACCAGAACGCAATGTACCGGCTTCTGCGCGTGTTCTGTGCCGATATCTTTTAGCAGGTCAGTCTCTTTATTAAACAGCGTTGCAGGCGACGACAGGCCGATACGTGAGCTCACCTTTCCGGCACCAAAGCGATCGTCAATCTCGGCGGTGTAGACGATAGCGCGCATACCCCTTTCTTGATAGTTATAAGCCGACTGTAGGAGCGCCGTGGACTTCCCTGCATTCATTGCGGAATAGTAAAAATAAAGTTGTGCCATTGGTCGTTAAACCCTAATCAATGTGTAATATTCCCGATGGTTGATTGTACCCTATTTTTCCCCCTTTCTCAGCGACGCTACGCACAGACTCAGCCTGAGAAGTAAAGTCAGGTTCCGGACGAAATGAGAAAATAGCATGTTAAAACAGGCAGTAATCACACCTGGACGTCATAAACCCTGACATTTCAACTTAAGCAAATCCTGATTTTTATAGTGGAATCAGCCGGCTTTAAAATTCAGTATTTATTAACTATCGGTGCGGTTAAACGGCTTTATGGGAGTAATACAAAAGGTTGATATTTATCCGGGGTAACTATAAGCGGTTAGAGATTTGTCACAAAACTAAACACTCTGGCCATCAGTTTATCCCATTAGCAGGGATATCAAATCCGTCTTTGGCGTAATGAAATTTAAGTTAGCGTCATTAATAATAGCGCCAGATATTAACTCTTTTTTGAATTCCTTACATTCCGACCTATTGCACATCTGAAATTATCACTCTATTATTAGGACAACAAACCAACCCAATATAAGTTTGAGATTACTACAATGAGCGAAGCACTTAAAATTCTGAACAACATCCGTACTCTTCGTGCGCAGGCAAGAGAATGCACCCTCGAAACGCTGGAAGAAATGCTGGAAAAATTAGAAGTTGTTGTAAACGAACGTCGTGAAGAAGAAAGCGCTGCTGCTGCTGAAATCGAAGAACGCACTCGTAAACTGCAGCAATATCGCGAAATGCTGATTGCAGATGGTATCGATCCAAACGAATTACTGAACAGCATGGCTGCTGCTAAGACCGGTACTAAAGCTAAACGCGCTGCTCGCCCGGCTAAATATAGCTACGTTGACGAGAACGGCGAAACTAAAACCTGGACTGGCCAGGGCCGTACCCCAGCAGTAATCAAGAAAGCCATGGATGAGCAAGGCAAACAACTGGACGATTTCCTGATCAAGGATTAATCACCCCGCCTTCAGAAAAATCCCGTTTATACGGGATTTTTTATGCCTGTAATTTACCGCCGAGATATCTTCTTACATCCCGTCATATAGCCACATCTATTAGTGCCAACTTCCTTACATACCCTCGGTGCCGGTATCAGGCATAAAAAAACCGGTGGAGTAAGACTCACACCGGTTTCGACCATCACAGGGGGCAGATTAGTTTTTAATACCCATGGTCTCTTTCAGCCAGGCTTTAAATTCTTCGCCCAGTGAGTTATGGCGAATACCATATTCAACGAAAGCCTGCATATAACCGAGTTTATTACCGCAGTCATGGCTCTTGCCTTTCATGTGGTAGGCTTCAACGGTCTCTTTTTCGATCAGCATATCAATGCCATCGGTCAGCTGGATTTCGTCGCCAGCGCCCGGAGGGGTTTTCGCCAGCAGTGGCCAGATCTCTGCGCTCAGCACATAGCGACCAACAACCGCGAGGTTAGACGGCGCTACATCGGCTTTTGGCTTCTCAACCACACCGACCATTGGCACACTCTCACCTGGCTTCAGATCAACGCCTTTGCAGTCCACAACGCCATACGCAGTCACGTCTTCAACAGGTTCAACCATGATCTGGCTGCTGCCGGTTTCGTCAAAGCGACGAATCATATCAGCGAGGTTGTCCTGAGAGAGGTCTGATTCGAACTCATCGAGAATCACGTCTGGCAGAATAACCGCGACCGGCTCATCACCGACAACCGGATGCGCGCACAGCACAGCGTGTCCCAGGCCCTTAGCCAGCCCCTGACGCACCTGCATGATGGTCACGTGAGGTGGGCAGATTGACTGAACTTCTTCCAGCAGCTGACGTTTAACGCGTTTTTCCAGCATGGCTTCAAGTTCAAAACTGGTATCGAAATGGTTTTCGATAGAGTTTTTGGACGAATGGGTCACCAGCACAATTTCTGTAATACCGGCAGCAATACATTCATTGACGACATACTGGATTAATGGCTTATCGACCAAAGGCAGCATTTCTTTCGGAATTGCCTTTGTGGCCGGTAGCATCCTGGTTCCCAATCCCGCTACCGGGATAACGGCCTTTGTAACTTTCGAATTTAGGGCAGCCATTGAAATCTCCTGAACTGTTCAAGTTTTGAACTTTATGCATTGAATAACGCGACAAGTATATCAGTCTCGTTCAGTAAACCGGGTCTGAAAAGGGCACGTTACCCATCAATTAGGATAAATACGTATCAAACTGGCAGTGATAGTAGCACTGCCGTTAAAACGAAGGTAAAGCTATCTGACGAATAAAATTCAACTGCTTATTCCGTGGACAACATTAAGCGTAAACGCCCACCTGCTCCCCAAATTTGACACTGCCAGGACGCGCAGCGGTGACTTATTTGATTAAGATAAGTCGTACCCAGCGTACCTAAAGGAACACCATTGCTGACCTGAATATGATGCTCACCGGTATTCAGCGTGGCGTTTAGACCCGCAGAGACCAGAATGAGATTTTTTAATTCGCTATGGTAATAACCGACTAACAGCGGAAACTGTCCGGGCAAATTGGCCTGACGGAAAAGATGGTTCACCTGTTTCAGCAATGCCCCTAATTCAGGAAGTCGTTGCCCCTGATGGGAGAGTTGTTCTTGTAACAAACCGTTAAATAATGCCCGCAATAATAATGCCGCTAATACCCCGTTATCACCCGCTCTCGTCACATCGAGGCAATAAAATGCCAGGTCAACATCCGATAACGGTGCAATATCAAGCACCAGGCCGTGCTGATCTGCGGCAACAAGTTGTCGATAGTTAATTCTGCAATGCGATATATTCTGCTGAACCGGTGGCTGAAGTTCTTGTAAAAGCTTAGCAGCAGCATGGGGATTACTGACCAGCGCATCCCAGTCCTGGAAAAGGCGCTCTTCTTCCTCAACGCGGGAATTAAACATATTCGGATAGAGGCAGGCAAAAACCGTTTCCCGCAGACGGTTCAAATCTTTTACCGGCTTCAGGAGGACATCCTGCACGCCGAGACGCAGCGCTTTGGCGATGTCGGCCATATTCTCGGTCGCGGAGATCACAAGGATTGGCGTCTGATCACCTTCATTGCGCAGATGCTCCACCAGTTTAAGCCCGTTCATGCGCGGCATCGCGATATCACAAATCATCAGATCGGGCTTGGCTGACGCCATTTTTTCCAGCGCATCCACCCCATCAACGGCCAGTATGGTCGTTGCTCCCAGCGAACTTAACCACGAATCCATCAGCGAACGGAAAACGGGCTCGTCTTCGACTATCAGAATCTGTTTTCCTGCCAATGGCTGTGTCATGGTCTCTCCTCTGGCAGACGATAAATCAATAGTGGCATGCTATTGGTACTACCGCCTGTCAGATTTTGCTGAAGTCTTCAAAAAAGGGCTAAGCTGTCGCTCGCACCAAAGGTAACAGTTCGTCCATTTTTTTCTCAACAGCCAGTGCTCCGGCGGCGATCGCCGCATCTGCCCGATGGAAGTCGAGTGTTGATATTTGCGGACAGAATGGCTGAATCAGAATATCCGGAGGATCACCCGCCATTCGATTTCGCTTCAGGCGATTCTCCAGTACCTGAATAGAAGTGGTCATGATCTCCATTGCCGTCGGCGCGGAGACCATCCGGCGCGTCGTTGCACGCCCTAAACGCTCACGCAGGCGCTTATGCCAGGCAAGCTTTTCATTTTCCGTTTCGTCGTTCTGGAGATTCACCGGCATTAAATCTTGTTGCATTAGGTGGGCGTCATGCTGCAAATCGACGGCGATAACAATATCAGCGCCCATCGCGCGGGTCAGCGAGATTGGTATTGGATTTACCACGCCGCCATCCACCAGCCAGTAGCCATTATGAGGAACCGGTGCCATCAGGCCAGGAATACTGCAAGACGCACGGACGGCAAGGTGGATATCACCCTCGGTGAACCAGATTTCCCTGCCCGTGCTGAGATTGGTTGCCACGGCACCAAATGGCATCTGGCAATGGTTGAAGTCATCCAATGGCATGATTTGGCGGAACTGGTTAAACACGCGCTCACCGCGCAGCAGGCCGCCGCGTTGCCATGAAAGATCCATCAGGCGCAGTACGTCCCAGTAGCTAAAGGAACGCACCCACGTTTCAAGTTCCGGCATTTTACCGCACGCGTAGGCGGCACCCACCAGCGAACCAATTGAACACCCTGCTACAAGATCAACATCGACACCCAGTCGTTTTAGCGCGTTAATCACGCCAATGTGCGACCAGCCCCGGGCTGCACCTGATCCCAGCGCCAGACCAATTTTTACCTTTCTCATTAGCCCTGTTTGACTTCCCCTGGATTCCTAACGTAGCGTCATCGCTACTGCTCAGTTAACATAGTGCCACCTGGGCGTTTAAACGCCGTGACTTTTTTATTCCAGGAAGAGAATTGTGTCTCAACTCTGCCCCTGTGGTAGCGCCCTCGAGTATAGCCTATGTTGCCAGCGATATCTTTCTGGCAACCAGGTTGCACCCGATCCATCACACCTAATGCGCTCCCGGTATGCTGCTTTTGTGATCAAAGACGCAGACTACCTGATTAAAACCTGGCACCCCTCGTGCCACGCCGCTGACTTCCGCCAGGAAATTGAAGCCGGATTTGCTAATACGCAATGGCTCGGCCTGACGCAGTATGAAACCGCCCCCGGCAGCACGCCCAATGAAGGTTTTGTCAGCTTTGTTGCCCGATTTATCGAGCACAACAAGCCTGGCGCCATCATCGAACGCTCCCGGTTCATACTGGAGGGCGGACAGTGGTACTATATTGATGGTACTCGTCCGCAGTTTGGTCGTAACGACCCCTGCCCCTGCGGTTCAGGTAAAAAATTTAAAAAGTGTTGCGGGCAATAACGCCTGACCACAGATAACAAGCAAACACTCAACAGGATTTCCTCGCGATGCAATCATTACAACGCAAAATACTGCGTACCATTTGCCCGGACCAGAAGGGTTTGATCGCCCGTATCACCAACATTTGTTACAAGCATGAACTGAACATCGTGCAGAACAACGAATTTGTGGATCACCGCACCGGCCGCTTCTTTATGCGCACCGAACTGGAAGGGATCTTCAACGACACTACCCTGCTCGCCGATCTCGATGGCGCGTTACCGGAAAACTCCATCCGTGAACTGACCCCTGCCGGGCGTCGCCGCGTGGTGATTCTGGTCACCAAAGAGGCCCACTGCCTGGGCGATCTGCTGATGAAAGCCAATTACGGTGGTCTGGACGTCGAAATTGCTGCGGTAATTGGCAACCACGATACCCTGCGCACTCTGGTTGAGCGTTTTGATATTCCGTTCGAGTTGGTGAGCCATGAAGGCCACACCCGCGAAGAGCACGACGATCTGATGGCTCAGGCCATCGAAGCGCACAACCCGGACTACGTGGTGCTGGCGAAGTATATGCGCGTGTTGACGCCATCATTCGTTTCCCGCTTCCCGAACAAGATCATCAACATTCACCACTCGTTCCTGCCGGCGTTTATTGGTGCGCGTCCTTATCACCAGGCCTACGAGCGTGGTGTGAAGATCATCGGTGCAACTGCCCACTATGTAAACGACAACCTGGATGAAGGCCCGATCATCATGCAGGACGTGATTCACGTCGATCACACCTACACGGCGGAAGACATGATGCGTGCCGGACGTGACGTCGAGAAGAACGTGTTAAGCCGCGCGCTGTATCAGGTGCTCGCCCAACGCGTCTTCGTTTATGGCAACAGAACGATTATTCTTTAATCCTTTGTGAAATGAATTGATTAGCTTTGCGCCTTTACGGGTAAAAAGCAGACAAACGAATCGTTTTCATCAAAGGAATGCTTTACAGGGGCGCGTCATTTGATATGATGCGCCCCGCTTCCAGCAGGAAGCAGGCCAGTAAAAGCATTACCCCGTGGTGGGGTTCCCGAGCGGCCAAAGGGAGCAGACTGTAAATCTGCCGTCATCGACTTCGAAGGTTCGAATCCTTCCCCCACCACCATCTCAACGCTCAAGCATTATACCCCTGGCGGGGTTCCCGAGCGGCCAAAGGGAGCAGACTGTAAATCTGCCGTCATCGACTTCGAAGGTTCGAATCCTTCCCCCGCCACCATTCCGAAGATTAAATCCAAACTTTTTATCCGCAGAATATTTCATATTCCCATTGGGGAAGGATGAGAAGCTTCGACTAAGGTTCGATTCGAGCGTAGCGAGAAAGCGTTGCCGCAGGCAACGACCCGAAGGGCGAAGCGCAACGCGCTGAGTCATCCTTCCCCCGCCACCATTTCTCAGACCAAATCCCAACTTTTCTGTTCGCGCAATATTTCATATTCCCGTCCACCTTTCTTCCTCTTGTATATATTTACTTGGTTTTGCGCATTAGTTTTTCTCTCGTGACGATTCGTTTCTATAAACAAA
Source organism: Lelliottia sp. WB101 (assembly GCF_003051885.1). NCBI lineage: Bacteria > Pseudomonadati > Pseudomonadota > Gammaproteobacteria > Enterobacterales > Enterobacteriaceae > Lelliottia > Lelliottia sp. WB101. The sequence goes on along the minus strand of NZ_CP028520.1, from coordinate 3,015,248 downwards.
AAAACCCCGCCGAAGCAGGGTTTTGTTCATTCAGCATGCGCCGCTTAGCGACGTGCGCGAACGATCTGATATCTACGCGTCAGATACTCGACCGGCACGCTCCAGATATGCACCAGGCGCGAGAACGGGAACAGCACGAACAGCGTCATACCCAGCACCAGATGCATGCGGAAGATAAACGCCACACCATCCAGATGCGTGGACGCCCCGCCGTGGAAGGTCACCACAGACTGCGCCCAGCCAACCAGTTTCATCATTTCGCTGCCGTCCATATGCTGGGCAGAGAAAGGAATCGTCGCCAGACCCAGGGCGCACTGAATCACCAGCACCGACATCACCAGAATATCAGCGGCTGTCGTGGTCGCACGGATGCGAGGGCTGAACAGACGGCGTTTGAGAAGCAGCAAACCGCCCACCAGACACATCAGGCCCGCAGCACCGCCACCAAACATCGCCATTTTCTGTTTCACTTCCAGCGGCAGCCAGGCTTCATACATCCAGTGCGGTGTCAGCATCCCGAAGGCATGGCCTGCAATCACACCCAGAATCCCGATGTGGAACAGATTAGACGCCAGGTTCATCCCTTTGCGATCCAGCATCTGGCTGGACCCTGCACGCCAGGTGTACTGGCCGTAGTCGTAGCGCAGCCAGCTGCCCACCAGGAACACGGTACCCGCAATGTAAGGATAGATATCGAAGAAGAACATATTCAGGAAGTGCATTAGTGCTGTCCTCCGTTAGAGATATTCAAATATTGCGGGGCGACAGCTCCGGCAAAACGACGCTGGTGAGCCGAGATTTCTGACTCGCCACAGTTCTGGTCAGCAAGGAATTTCACCTGCTCTTCTTCCCAGACCGCATCCAGCGCTTGTGGGGTATCATCGCGCGCTTCATCGGCGATTTTCTCCGCCACTTTATCGCTGTCGATGGCGGTATTCGCCAGTTTCACCAGCAGATCGAACAGCACCGCATAGCGGCTTTCACGCTGCTTCAGGCGCGCGCTTAACAACGCCAGAATCGGCGCGATGTCCTGCAAACCGCCCAGCGCCTCTTCACGCGGCAGCTGAGCCAGATATTCCAGGTAAAGCGGGAGATGATCCGGCAGTTCGCGGCTGTCTAACTGCAAGCCCTGAGCTTCGTACTGTGCCATCAGGTCAACCATCGCCTGGCCACGATCGCGGGATTCACCGTGAACGTGTTCGAACAGCAGCAGCGAAGTCGCACGGCCACGGTCGAACAGCTGGCTGTAGTCAGACTGCGCATCCAGCTGATCCTGAGTGAGTAAATCGCGCAGGAAAATACCCAGCGCCTGTGCATCTTCTTTATCCAGATTTTCTGATGACGCGAGTGCATCAAAGAGTTCCTGCTGATGCAGCCACAGGGCAGCATCAGGGTACTCGAGCAGACGCGAAACAATGACGAGTTCAATCATTGGTGCGGCTCCGTTTTGCTGGTCACATCCATCGCATCAATGCGACGGCTGTTAAACAGGTTGAATTTGCTGTCTGAACCGTGGCAACCGTCGCCAAAGGTAAAGCCACAACCGCTCTTCTCCGGGAAGGCTTCACGCGCCAGCTCACGGTGGCTGCTCGGCACCACGAAACGATCTTCGTAGTTCGCAATCGCCAGATAGCGGTACATCTCCTGCGCCTGGGCTTCGCTTAAACCTACCTCTTCCAGCGCGCGGGTATCGATCACACCCTCGACCGTTTCCGCACGTTTGAAATGACGCATCGCCAGCATACGTTTCAGAGCCAACAGCACCGGCTGGGTATCGCCTGCGGTGAGCAGGTTCGCAAGGTACTGAACCGGGATACGCAGGCTTTCCACGTCCGGTAAAATACCGTTGCTGCCCAGCTCACCCGCATCGGCAGCGGACTGAATCGGTGACAGCGGCGGCACGTACCAGACCATGGGCAGCGTGCGATATTCCGGGTGCAGTGGCAGGGCCAGCTTCCAGTCCATCGCCATTTTGTACACCGGCGACTGCTGTGCGGCGTCAATCACGCTCTGCGGGATACCGTCTTTCAGCGCCTGCTCGATCACTTTCGGATCGTTAGGATCGAGGAATACGTCCAGCTGACGCTGATAGAGATCTTTCTCGTTCTCGGTGCTTGCAGCGGTCTCAATCGCATCCGCGTCATACAGCAGCACGCCCAGATAACGAATACGGCCTACGCAGCTTTCAGAACAGACGGTCGGCATACCCGCTTCGATACGCGGATAACAGAAGATGCACTTCTCGGACTTCCCGCTCTTCCAGTTGAAGTAGATCTTTTTGTACGGACAACCGGTAATGCACATCCGCCAGCCGCGGCACTTGTCCTGGTCGATCAGGACAATGCCGTCCTCTTCACGTTTGTAGATCGCACCGCTCGGACAGGTCGCCACACACGCAGGGTTGAGGCAGTGTTCGCACAGACGCGGCAGATACATCATGAAGGTGTTTTCGAACTGACCGTACATCGCCTTCTGCATGTTTTCGAAGTTCTGATCTTTCGACAGTTTCTCGAATTCGCCGCCCAGATCGTCTTCCCAGTTCGGACCTTTACTGATTTTGTCCATACGCTGGCCGGTGATCAGTGAACGCGGACGGGCAATCGGCTGATGTTTCCCTTCTGGCGCGTTGTGCAGATTCTGGTAGTCAAAATCAAACGGCTCGTAGTAATCATCGATGCCCGGCAGGTGCGGGTTAGCGAAGATTTTACCCAGCAGCAGCGCTTTGTTACCCATGCGCGGAACCAGTTTGCCGTTGATCTTGCGGATCCAGCCGCCCTTCCATTTTTCCTGGTTTTCCCAGTCGGTTGGGAAACCGGTGCCCGGCTTGGTTTCTACGTTGTTAAACCACGCGTATTCCGCGCCTTCGCGGCTGGTCCAGACGTTTTTACAGGTGACTGAACAGGTATGACAGCCGATGCATTTATCCAGATTCAGCACCATGCCGACTTGTGAACGAATTTTCATTTTACGCTCTCCTGTACCTGGTCATTACCTTCGCCATCTAACCAGTCAATATTCTTCATCTTACGCACCACCACGAACTCATCGCGGTTAGAGCCGACCGTACCGTAGTAGTTAAAGCTGTACGCCAGTTGCGCATAACCGCCGATCATGTGAGTCGGTTTTGGCGTGATACGCGTCACCGAGTTATGGATACCACCGCGCTGCTGGGTGATTTCAGAACCCGGCAGGTTCACGATACGTTCCTGCGCGTGGTACATCATGGTCATCCCGGCTGGCACACGCTGGCTTACCACCGCACGTGCCGTCAGCGCACCGTTGCTGTTGAACACTTCAATCCAGTCGTTATCCACGATGCCCAGATCTTTGGCATCCACTTCGCTCATCCAGACGATTGGCCCGCCGCGACCTAAGGTCAGCATCAGCAGGTTGTCGCTGTAGGTAGAGTGGATACCCCACTTCTGGTGCGGCGTCAGGAAGTTCAGCGCTTTTTCCGGGTTACCGTTGGATTTCTCGCCCATCACCTCTTTCACCGAACGGGTGTCGATTGGCGGACGATAGACCAGCAGGCTTTCACCGAAATCACGCATCCACTGGTGGTCCTGATACAGGGACTGACGGCCGGTAAGGGTGCGCCACGGAATCAGCTCGTGAACGTTGGTATACCCGGCGTTATAGGACACATGCTCATCTTCCAGACCAGACCAGGTCGGGCTGGAGATAATTTTGCGCGGCTGAGCCTGAATATCGCGGAAGCGGATTTTCTCGTCTTCTTTATTCAGCGCCAGATGCGTGTGGTCACGACCGGTAAACTCACTGAGTGCAGCCCAGGCTTTTACCGCCACCTGACCGTTGGTTTCGGGTGCGAGGGTCAGGATCATCTCTGCCGCATCAATCGCCGTGTTCAGCATTGGCTGGCCTTTTGCCGGGCCGTCTGCTTTGGTGTAATTGAGCTTCCGCAGCAGATCCATTTCGCTCTGGGTGTTCCAGGCGATACCTTTCCCGCCGTTACCGATTTTCTCCATCAATGGGCCGATAGAGGTAAAGCGCTCGTAGGTGGCAGGATAATCACGCTCCACCGGAATAATGTGCGGCGCGGTTTTACCTGGGATCAGGTCGCATTCGCCTTTTTTCCAGTCCTTCACATCCAGCGGCTGCGCCAGTTCGGCGGCGGAGTCGTGCTGGATGGGCAGCGTCACTACGTCGGTTTCCACACCCAGGTGGCCTACGCACACTTCTGAGAACTTTTTGGCGATGCCTTTGTAGATTTCCCAGTCGCTTTTGGAATCCCACGCCGGATCAACGGCTGCAGACAGCGGGTGAATAAACGGATGCATATCCGACGTATTCATGTCGTCTTTTTCGTACCAGGTTGCCGTCGGCAGCACGATATCGGAGTAGAGACAGGTACTGGAGAGACGGAAGTCCAGCGTCACCACCAGATCCAGCTTGCCGTCGAGACCGTTGTCTTTCCACTCGACTTCTTCGGGTTTCACGCCGCCCTGTTTGCCCAGATCTTTACCCTGAATACCGTGGTCAGTGCCCAGCAGGTACTTCAGCATGTATTCGTGGCCTTTACCGGACGAACCGAGCAGGTTCGAACGCCAGATAAACAGGTTACGCGGGTGGTTTTTGCCGTTTTCAGGCTGTTCCGCCGCAAAGCGAAGCGAGCCGTCTTTCAGGGATTTCACGGTGTAATCGACCGGTGACATGCCAGCTTTTTTCGCTTCTGCTGCGATGCGCAGCGGGTTAGTGCCCAGCTGTGGCGCAGAGGGCAGCCAGCCCATGCGTTCTGCACGCACGTTGAAGTCGATGAGATGTCCGGTATAGCGGGATTTATCCGCCATTGGCGACAGCAACTCCTGCGCGGTCACGGTTTCGTAACGCCACTGGCTGGAGTGGTTGTAGAAATAGGAAGTGCTGTTCATGTGACGCGCCGGACGCTGCCAGTCGAGGCCAAACGCCAGCGGCTGCCAGCCGGTCTGCGGACGCAGTTTTTCCTGGCCCACGTAGTGTGCCCAGCCGCCGCCGCTCTGACCGATACAGCCGCAGAACACCAGCATATTAATCAGGCCACGATAGTTCATATCGAGGTGATACCAGTGGTTCAGACCCGCGCCGACGATAATCATCGAACGACCGTGGGTTTTGTCAGCGTTGTCGGCGAATTCACGCGCGATACGGGTGATTTGTGCGCGTGGCACGCCCGTCACCTGCTCTGCCCAGGCCGGGGTATACGCTTTGATATCGTCGTAGCTGGTTGCGCAGTTTTCGTCGTTCAGACCGCGTTCCAGACCGTAGTTGGCCATCGTCAGATCGTAAACGGTGGTCACGAGCGCGGTTGATCCGTCAGCCAGTTGCAGACGTTTCACCGGCAGTTTGTGCAGCAGGATGTTTTCCAGCTCCACTTTCTTGAAGTGTTCAGAACCTTCGCCGCCAAAGTACGGGAATCCGACTTCCGCGATATCGTCCTGGCTGCCCAGCATGCTAAGGCGCAGTTCGGTCTCATCACCGGTGGTCGCGTTACGTTGCTCGAGGTTCCATTTGCCTTTTTCACCCCAACGGAAACCGATGGAGCCGTTCGGCGCGACCATATCCCCTTCATTGTTGAAGGCGACGGTTTTCCATTCCGGGTTATTTTCCTGGCCCAGCGCATCCACCAGATCCGCCGCACGCAGCATACGACCCGCTGCGTAGTAGCCGTCTCGCTCTTCGAGCATCACCAGCATTGGCATGTCAGTGTAGCGACGCACGTAGTCGGTGAAATACTGGCTTGGTTTGTCGAGGTGGAATTCACGCAGCATGACGTGACCCATCGCCAGCGCCATCGCGGCATCGGTACCCTGCTTCGGTGCCAGCCACAGATCGCACAGTTTAGCGATTTCGGCGTAGTCCGGCGTTACGGCAACGGTTTTGGTGCCTTTGTAACGTACTTCAGTAAAGAAGTGGGCGTCCGGAGTACGGGTCTGCGGCACGTTAGAGCCCCAGGCGATGATATAGCTGGAGTTGTACCAGTCCGCGGATTCAGGAACGTCAGTCTGTTCGCCCCAGGTCTGCGGAGAGGCTGGCGGTAAGTCACAGTACCAGTCGTAGAAGCTCAGGCAGGTCCCGCCGATGAGAGACAGGTAGCGCGCACCCGAGGCGTAAGAGACCATCGACATCGCCGGAATTGGCGAGAAGCCTGCCACGCGGTCCGGGCCGTAGGTTTTAACGGTGTAGACGTTGGAGGCCGCAATCAGCTCGTTCACTTCCTGCCAGGAGGAACGAACAAAACCGCCGCGTCCACGCGCCTGTTTAAAGCTTTTCGCTTTATCAGCGTCTTCAATAATAGAGGCCCAGGCATCAACCGGATCGCTGTGCTGCACTTTCGCTTCACGCCACATCTTCATCAGACGTTTACGCATCAGCGGGTATTTCAGGCGGTTAGCGCTGTACAGATACCAGGAGTAGCTCGCACCACGCGGGCAGCCGCGCGGTTCATGGTTGGGCATATCCGGGCGTGTACGCGGATAGTCGGTCTGCTGCATTTCCCAGGTGACCAGACCATTCTTAACGAAGATCTTCCAGCTGCAGGAACCGGTGCAGTTCACACCGTGTGTAGAACGAACGACTTTATCGTGCTGCCAACGTTGACGGTATCCATCTTCCCAGTCCCGGTTGGTTTCCAGAACCTGACCGTGCCCATCGGCAAAGGTCTCGCCCTTCTGCTTGAAGTAGCGAAACCGGTCCAAAAATTTGCTCATCGGGTATCTCCTGTGTGGAGCCTGTGGCTCTCTAAATCGACATTGCTGATTTGCAGCGAAGGTAACGCTATGAAAGATGGCGGGAATTGATAACGATCAAGGCGAGCGGGCTCTATAACGCAGGGTATTAGGGCGAATACCACCAAAGCGGTAGAAAAATTAATTTTTTAACTATCTGTTATTTATAGATATTTTATATTTATCCTCCTTATGGCCCCGCTTTTTTTAACATCTTAGGTATTAAGGGGTAGATACCGCTGCAAGGCGATGGCGATCACAGTGTTACCCCGGCTCCCGTTACTATACCCAACAAGTATGTTGTAACTAAATGCAGGATAAAAAAAACGCGGCACTGAGGCCGCGTAAACGGATAATCAAACTTACTTATTTTTCTTAGTATTCCGGCCGTATACCAGCCACGTGATCACCACGCAGGCGACATAGAAAATAAGGAAGACTTTCATCGCACCCGCCGGGGAGCCGGTCAGCTCCAGAGAGATGCCGAATGATTTCGGGATAAAGAAGCCACCGATCGCGCCAATCGCTGAGATAAAGCCCAGTGCCGCTGCGGTGTCGGTTGCGGCTTCACGCATCGCGCGCTCTTCAGTACCGCCCTGTGCTTTCACACGATCCATGGTCAGCTTACGGAAGATCACGGAGATCATCTGGAAGGTCGAAGCACTCCCGAGACCGGCCGTCAGGAACAGCCCCATGAACACCGCGAAGAACGCGATAAAGTTACCGCCCTGGCCGTTGGTTGGCAACGTCAGGAACAGCAGCGCACAGAAAACCGCCATCAGGATAAAGTTCACCAGCGTGACGCGAGTCCCGCCCAGACGGTCGGAAATCATCCCGCCGGTAGAGCGTGCCAGAGCGCCGATAAACGGACCGAAGAAGGCAAAATGCAGGATCTGCACGTCAGGGAACTGGGTTTTCGACAGCATCGCAAAACCTGCGGAGAAGCCGATAAAGGAGCCAAAGGTCGCCAGATACAGCAGCGCCATGATCCACAGATGGGCGCGTTTCAGAACCGGCAGCTGCTCACTCAGCGATGCTTTAGACGCGGACAGATCGTTCATGAAGAACCAGGCCGCCAGCGTGAAGACCACCAGGAAAGGCACCCAAATCCAGGCCGCGTTTTCCAGGAACAGTTTAGAACCGTCTGCTTGTTCCACGCCGGTGCCGCCGAAGACAGCAAAGATAGACATGGAGATCGCCAGCGGCGCGATCAACTGCATCACGCTCACGCCCATATTCCCGAGGCCGCCGTTAATACCCAGCGCGCCGCCCTGCTTTTGTTTCGGGAAGAAGAAGCTGATGTTTGCCATGCTGGAGGCAAAGTTAGCCCCTGCAAAACCGCACAGCAGCGCGATGATGACAAACACGCTGAACGGAGTAGACGTATCCTGCACCGCAAAACCCAGCCACACGCAAGGGATGATCATGATACCGGTGCTGAACGCCGTCCAGCGACGACCACCAAACAGCGGAACCATGAACGCGTAAGGAACACGCAGCAGCGCGCCGGAAAGCGCAGGTAACGCGGTCAGCATAAACAGCTGATCGGTCGTGAAGTTAAAGCCTACTTTCGGCAGGTTCACCGCCACAGCACTGAACAGCATCCAGACACAGAATGCCAACAACAAACACGGAACAGAAATCCACAGATTACGACTTGCTACACGTTGACCACGCTGTTGCCAGAACGCCGGATCTTCCGGATGCCATTCTGTTATAACAGCACCGGATGCCCTTTCCGGGGCGGATGAGTGACTCATAGACACCTCTGATTATCGAATGATGCTGCAAACATTAGGGTTTTAAGCAGGCGGTAAGTTGATATAAATCAAAGGAAAAGTTGACTGTCAGACGCTCAAAAAAACGCCATGACTCTTAGTGAGTAGATGATTTCGGCAAAAAAGGTGTGGTTTTTTAACGGCGCTGACGGTTTGCCGGTCCCCCCTCCCCCTGGCCATTACCCCTGCGGCAATTTAGGAGTAATCCTTTGTTGGTATGGGTATACTCCAGGGTATGCATGAAAATAGCGCCATTCCTGGAGGCAGGCAAAATCAGGAGCCCGGCAAGCCCATGTTAAAACGACTCTTCTCTCCGCTGACGCTAGTTAATCAGCTGGCCCTTATCGTGTTGCTGTCCACCGCTATTGGTGTGACCGGCATGGCGATCTCTGGCTGGCTGGTACAAGGCGTTCAGGGTAGCGCGCATGCCATTAACGAGGCAGGCTCCCTGCGTATGCAGAGTTATCGCCTGCTGGCGGCAGTGCCGCTGACGGCGGAAGACAAGCCCCTGCTGGATGAGATGGAGCGTACCGCATTTAGCCCGGAACTGGAAATCGCCGCCCGTCGCGATGGTCAGACTAAACAGCTTAACGCGCTACAGGGCTACTGGCACAGTCAGCTCAAACCCGGACTGCAGCAAGCGCACAGCCCTGATACGGTGGCCGGTGATGTGGCGAGTTTTGTGGCGCGCATCGACACGCTGGTCTCCTCTTTCGACTCCTCCACCGAAATGCGCATTGAGCGCGTGGTCACAGTCCACGGCGTAATGGCTGTTTTTATGGCGCTGCTGCTGGTGTTTACCATCGTCTGGCTGCGCGCTCGCCTGCTCTATCCCTGGAAGCAACTGCTGGCCGTGGCCCGCGCCGTCACTCAGCGTGATTTCACCCAGCGCGCGCACATCAGCGGACGCAATGAAATGGCGATGCTCGGTCAGGCGCTGAATGATATGTCCGGCGAGCTGGCCGAAAGCTACGCGGTGCTGGAAAAACGCGTACAGGAAAAAACCGCCGGACTGGAGCAAAAAAACGAAATCCTCTCGTTCCTGTGGCAGGCGAATCGCCGTCTGCACTCTCAGGTTCCGCTCTGCGAGCGCCTCTCACCGGTGCTTAACGGCCTGCAAAATCTGACCCTGCTGCATGACATTGAACTTCGGGTCTATGACGTTGAAGACGAAGAGAACCATCAGGAATTCACCTGTCAGTCGGATATGACCTGCGATGACAAAGGGTGCCACCTGTGCCCGCGCGGGTTACCAACGCCCGCCAGCAGTGGCACAACCCTGAAATGGCGTCTCGCGGACAACCACACTCAGTACGGCATTTTGCTGGCCACGCTGCCGACCGGCCGCCATTTGAGCCACGATCAGCAGCAGCTGGTCGATACGCTGGTCGAGCAGCTCACGGCGACGCTGGCGCTGGATCGCCATCAGGAAAAGCAGCAGCAGCTGATCGTCATGGAGGAGCGCGCGACCATTGCCCGCGAGCTGCATGACTCGATAGCCCAGTCGCTCTCCTGTATCAAAATGCAGGTCAGCTGCCTGCAAATGCAGGACGATGCCCTGCCACCCACCAGCAAAGAGTTGTTGAGTCAGATTCGCAACGAGCTGAACACCTCCTGGGTGCAGCTGCGCGAACTGCTGACCACCTTCCGTTTACAGCTCAACGAGCCCGGTTTACGCCCGGCGTTAGAGTCGAGCTGTCAGGAATTTAGCGCCCGGCTGGGCTTCCCGGTGAAGCTGGACTACCAGCTGCCGCCGCGTTTTGTCCCTTCCCATCAGGCCATTCATCTGCTGCAAATCGCCCGCGAAGCCCTGAGCAATGCGCTCAAGCACGCCGACGCGACGGCAGTGACGGTGACCGTTGCGCACCATGATAATCAGGTGAAACTGACGGTTCTGGATAACGGCCGCGGCGTGCCGGAAAACGCTGAACGCACCAACCACTATGGGTTAATTATTATGCGAGACCGCGCGCAAAGCCTGCGCGGGGATTGCCAGGTTCGCCGGGGAGAGTCTGGCGGCACTGAAGTCGTAGTGACCTTTATTCCCGAAAAGCCTCTAATCACTTCCGAAGGAGAAAACCATGACTAATCAGGAACCGGCAACCATCCTGTTGATCGACGATCATCCGATGCTGCGCACCGGCGTAAAACAACTTGTCAGCATGGCGGCAGATATCACCGTCGTTGGCGAAGCCAGCAATGGCGAACAGGGTATTGAACTTGCCGAGTCACTCGATCCTGATTTGATCCTGCTCGATCTCAATATGCCGGGCATGAACGGCCTGGAAACCCTGGATAAACTGCGCGAAAAGTCCCTCTCCGGGCGCATCGTGGTGTTCAGCGTTTCCAACCATGAAGAAGATGTCGTCACCGCGCTAAAACGCGGCGCAGATGGCTATCTGCTCAAAGATATGGAGCCGGAAGATCTGCTGAAAGCCCTGCAGCAGGCCGCCGCAGGTGAAATGGTCCTGAGTGAAGCCTTAACGCCGGTGCTCGCCGCTAGCCTGCGCGCCAACCGCGCGACGTCCGACCGCGATGTGAGCCAGCTGACCCCGCGCGAGCGCGACATCCTGAAGCTGATTGCTCAGGGCCTGCCGAACAAAATGATCGCCCGCCGTCTGGATATCACGGAAAGTACGGTCAAAGTGCACGTCAAACATATGCTCAAGAAAATGAAGCTCAAGTCGCGCGTCGAAGCGGCCGTCTGGGTTCATCAGGAGCGTATTTTCTAGTTTTATTCGTCCGGCAGCAGTTTCCATCTCGGATCGTCATCCGGCACTGCCAGCAGCGGTGGCGACAGAGAGAGCGTGATCTCATTGGAAGAGACACGCTGCCCGTCTTCATCCTCGACCACCACCGACAGCCGCCAGCGGTTCGTCGCGCCTTCGCGGTCATCCCACGCCGGAAGTATCACACTCCAGCCATCACTGCTGCTCGCATTCGGCGGCGAAGTCAGACTTAACACCTGCGTATCGCCCTGCCAGTGAAGACGACGCACCCCATGGGTACTGCGGATTTGCAGTTTCAGATTCACGGTTTCACCCGGATGCAAATCCCACGGCGGCGTCGCCAGATAGACCGACAGCGTTTTGCGCTGGCGGAATTCCATCACCGGCAGGCTGGATCGATCCGGCGAATCATAGCGACTCCCGCGCAGGGAGCGCGTAGCCGCCACTTCATCCGACGAGAGCTGTTTTTTCAGCGGAACGCCAAAACGATAGTTTAGTTTCATGCCAAGATTATTCTGGCTGACACCGCTCTCGCCCTGCTTGTGCGCCGCCGAAAACGTCAGAAGTGGCACAGGCGTGTAATCCAGCCCGAGGTTTACCGCCATCGGGTTGTGATACCCGGTGCCGCTGCGAAACAGATCGACGTTATCACCGAAATATTGTTCGAAGCTGACGCTGGTATTGAAATGATGAAAGTACGGCAGCCAGGCTTTAGCTGTCACGTCATAGCCCCGCGCCATCCGCTGCTCTTGTACGTCGGAGCTGTCGCGCCAGCTGGCGAACGGCTGGTAGTAGTTTGCCGATAAGCGCAGGTTTTCGCCCCAGGCTTCGGCACCCAGCCCGGCGCGCTGTAAATTCTCATCCAGCAAGTTATCGTAAAAGGTGTTGTAGCCCAGCAGCCATTTCCCCGCGACCCAGCGCTGGCCGATGCCCGCGTTACTCACCAGCCCGTCGGTTTGCTGCGTCAGCCCGAGCTGGCTCCAGCTCAGATAGCGGTTGTTGTCCTGCCAGGGAATAAACCACCTGCCGCTGCTGCCGGTAAATTTGCCGTCGTCATCCACCAGCAGATCGACGCTGGCATTACCCCAGGGCGACAGCCAGGACTCGATCTGCTGATTCACTTCTCCGCTGACCACGTCGCGCACCTGACCGAATGCAAACTGGCGCGCCTGCTCACCGGTGGTCAGGCCGTTGTCGGTCATGCTTGCTTCACCGAAGGCTTTCGCCATCTCCGCCAGATGTTTTTCACTCTCACCGGAGGGTTGAGCCAACCCGAGATCCGGCAGGCCATCACCGTTATTATCAAAGGGGTTTTTCGCCTGATCTTCAAAAGAACGGGAGGCAGCCGAAACGGCTCCGGCCGGAATAAGGAGGAGTAACAACAGCGCGCGAATGTGTGGTGAAGCCATCATGAATGTCGTAACTGTGATCCAGATCGCAAGTTAATACAGTGCTAACCTTAACGCGTTCCGGACATTTTTGCAGCCTTAAGGGCAATTTCAGGAATATCCCGAGAGGCTGGCTTTACACTCCACCGCGTACCGTTTTCCCGGCGCGCGCAGCCAGATGTTTAACGCACTGCGCTCGCGCGGTAGCATATGCACAAGACCGCTGATGCTGTTCCCCCTTCGATGGCACCGGGTGGCCCGCCATTGAAATTCGTCATGCTTACTCTGCGGGGTCAATATTATCCCGTGGACTGAGCCCTATCCGTGCCTTATTGCACTGAGGAGTTACCATGCAGAAAATTGTGATCGTCGCCAACGGCGCGGCCTACGGCAGTGAATCCCTGTTCAACAGCCTGCGTCTCGCCATCGCCCTGCGCGATCAGGAGAACGAACTGGAGCTGCGTCTGTTTCTGATGTCCGATGCCGTCACCGCCGGGCTGAAAGGGCAAAAACCGGCAGAGGGCTATAACATTCAGCAGATGCTGGAGATCCTCACCGCCCAGAATGTGCCCGTGAAACTGTGTAAGACCTGCACCGACGGGCGTGGGATCACCGCCCTGCCGCTGATTGACGGCGTTGAGATTGGCACCCTGGTGGAACTGGCGCAGTGGACCCTGTCCGCCGATAAAGTATTAACTTTTTAATAATAAACCCGTAAACATATTTTTTACTTATGGACGCGGTTGCACCATCAAGTTACCGGCTGGGTTGCCGATAGGCTACTTAAGTCAACTCAGCAGGTACACAGTGAATGTTAAGATCAATCCGTGCCCGTATCATCGCCGCGACAACAGGTTGTCTGGTTGTCGCCCTTCTTCTGAATACCATTATTAACTTCGAGGTCACGCGGCAGGATAACCAGCAGTCGCAGCGGGATATTCTGGCCAGCACCAGTGCCAGCCATAATCTCGCCATTGCCGACTGGGTTAACAGCAAGCTGACGGTGATCGCCTCCGCGCAATCCGTGGCACTGAGCGACGATCCGGTTCCGGTGTTTAAGCAACTGGCACAGGCCGGTGGCTTCACCAACGTCTACGTCGGCTATGCCAGCAAAACGGCAAAATTCTCTGACCCCGCAGGCGTCCCGGCGGATTACGATCCGACCGTACGCCCGTGGTATCAGCAGGTCGTCAGCGCCGATGCCCCTGTCGTTACCGCGCCCTACGTGGATGCAGGAACCGGTAAACTGGTGGTGACCTTTGCCGTGCCGGTGAAAGAAAACGGCGAACTGAAAGCGGTGGTCGCCGGGGATGTGGCGATGGACAGCGTGGTGGCTAACGTGCGCGGTATTCACCCGACGCCTGCCAGCAGCGGCCTGCTGATTGACAGCGACGGTACAGTGATTGCCGCCAGCGATCCGGCTCTGACACTCAAACCCTTCAATGAAGCCATCAACGGCGTCGATATCAACGCGCTGAAAAAAGGCACGGAACTCGACGGCACCCTAGGCGGTGCGGAGAAAACCTTTATCGCTACGCCGGTGGCGGGGACTCACTGGCTGTTAGTCGTCGCCCTCGACAGCAACGATGCCACCTCCGGGATGCGCTCTCTGCTGAAAGCCTCGGGGCTGTCACTGGTGATTCTGGTGCTGTTGAGCGGTGCGATTGTTCATTTTATTATTGCCCGCCTGCTCAAGCGCCTGTCGAATATCCGCGATGCGATGCACGCCATCGCCAACGGAACAAACGATCTGTCTCAGCGCCTGCCGGATAACGGCCAGGACGAAGTGGCGGAAATCGCCCAGGCCTTTAACGCCTTCAGCGATAAGCTGTCGACAGTAATGGTGCAGCTGCGCGACGCCAGCTCCTCGGTCAAAAACGCCGCGCGCGAAATCGCGGCGGGCAACCAGGATCTCTCAGGACGTACCGAGCAGGCGGCCTCCAGCCTGCGTGAAACCGCCAGCGCCGTAGAGCAGATTACCGCCTCCGTCACTCAGTCCACCGAATCAGCGGCAGAAGCCAACGATCAGGCGAGTAAAGCCTCGGCTGCGGCTTCTCGCGGTGGCGAAGTGGTGTCTCAGGCCATCACGACCATGCAGTCAATCGAAGTGGCGTCGGCCAAAATCGGTGATATCACCAGCGTCATTGACGGGATTGCCTTCCAGACCAACATCCTGGCGCTGAACGCCGCCGTAGAAGCGGCCCGTGCGGGCGAACAGGGCCGCGGATTTGCGGTGGTGGCCGGGGAAGTACGCAGCCTGGCAAGCCGTAGCGCGCAGGCGGCCAAAGAGATCAAAACGCTGATCGACTCAACCGCCCACAGCGTGGCGACCGGCTCCCGCTACGTGCATCTGGCCGGGGAGAGCATGGACGAGATCCGCTCCACCATCGGCAGCGTATCGGGGATTATGCGTGAAATCACCATCGCCACCAGCGAGCAGATGAAAGGCATTCATGAGATCAACCACGCCGTGACTCATCTCGACAGAATGGTGCAGCAGAACGCGGAACTGGTGGTTGAATCCGCCGCAGCAGCGAGCGCCCTGCAAAGCCAGGCGGGCGACCTTGCTGAAACGGCAGGACATTTCCGCATATAATTTTCTTTTGGCGCGTATTGGCCTGTTCAAATACGCGCCAGCTGAACCCTTTCAGGCATTTTGTCATTTTTGTTTAAACGTTATGCCATTTTTTGATCAAAATCAGCATCCCCTCCCTTCCCCTTTGGTGTTATGCAATGAGTGAATTGTGAACAACATCACGCTCAGGATTAACCGCAGGGAGAGCGTTGTTTCCGGACTATGGGGTAAAGAGATGGCACTGGTAAAAACAAGTTTGAAGCTGTTTGGCGGGGATACGGTGGTGGTGCGCTGCTCAGAGCGCTGTCATATTCATTTGATGAGCGCTAAAGCGCAGAAGTCGTCGCAGGCGGATATTTTAAGCGTGCAGAATAAAGACAATGCGTGGTTAACGGTGCCCTATACCGGCACCTGGGATGTACTGATCGACAGCCACAGTCAGTCGCTGGAGCACTCCGTCAGCTACGTCGCGGCATAACATTTACGCCCGGCAAGCCGGGCGTATCTTTTCAGGCAAAACCCGGACGCAATGTTGCTTCGCGGGGATCCCCCTCAATTAATGCTTTCACTTTAGCGACCAGCTCATTCAGGCAGTCATCCTGCATTCCTAAACGCGTCAATTCCTGATCGAGGGAGAACAGGTACTGGGCGTTGGTACCCAGCGGCCCACTGGCGGCGGCGATAAGCGGCGCGATCACCTGCGTTCGGGTGTCAGATTCGTACAACGGATGGCGCGGGTCCATGATAAACACCAGCGCGTTGACGGTGCGACCGTTGTCGAGTTCAAGCTTGCACCAGCTCGGCATGTAGCAGCCGGTGATCATTTCGCGCTTCCACAGCAGCGCCAGCTCCTCTTCGAGGGTGTCGTCTGGCAGACGATAGGCCACACCGGTGGTGCGCCCGCCCTCTTTTAGTGCAAGCATTCGGCCAGGCTGACAGGCGC
Organism: Lelliottia sp. WB101; assembly: GCF_003051885.1. NCBI lineage: Bacteria > Pseudomonadati > Pseudomonadota > Gammaproteobacteria > Enterobacterales > Enterobacteriaceae > Lelliottia > Lelliottia sp. WB101. The sequence goes on along the minus strand of NZ_CP028520.1, from coordinate 2,999,113 downwards.
TGCCACGTCCGGCGGTCAGGCGCAGACAAAATGCGCGATGCCATCCGGGGAGCGTGCCCGTTGCGGATTCCACATACTCCAGCGCAGGATTCCACATCAGCGAACCATAACCAAATATCCATACCGGGCCTTCATCCGGGCGACAGGCAATTGTCGCTGCGAGCGACGCTGCACGTTGTTCAGCCGACCAGAGAAGCGATTCCTCAATAGCACCAAATGCCGTCTTACAATCTGCCTTCATTAAGAAATCACGCGTTAACACTTTCCACCTCCGCCACTGCATGCTTCCTTGCGACATCTTGTTGCGCCTTCCCGGCATTTCGTTTTCTGCTCATTTTGACAGCAGTTAATAAACGATAAGCAATTCACAGGCCAGTTGCAATACAACGAAAGTTCAACAGCCGGAAAAGTCAAAACAGAGGCGGCTAATCATAAGGCGACTATTTCTTTTTATGCCATTTATCATCCTCTCCTTTTTCATAATCATGTTTTACCGCCGCCCACGCGACACGATGGGCAGTCTCTTCGCGGCTCGCATCGTCGCGACGGTCCTCTTTATCCTTATATTGATCCCAGGCGCTGTTAAACGCCTCTTTATAAATATCCTGTGCGTGGGCAGGCAGTACATGCTGAACGCTGTCGGGCAGGTCGCTTTTCGATTTGTAGGGCATGATTCACCTCTTTTTGGTCAAAAAGATAAGTGTGGTCGATGGCTGTTTTCCCTGCCAGTCAAAATGACAATTGTGTGAAATTAATTAACTTAATACACTGTTATTTAGACTGTATTTATATTAAAAACGTTTTTACGGGCAGTTTGAGAAAAATCGCTACCGTGACGTAAAATTAAGTAAAACATCACTGGTAATTAACGGTTTTCTGTTAGTTTAATGGCCTGCAATTTCATTCTATAATTACAAACACCTGCATTGACGGAGTATCACATGACAACAACGCATGAGGCGGTTAAGACCCGCCACAAGGAGACGTCGCTTATTTTCCCGCTTGTGGCACTGGCTGTGCTGCTCTTCTGGGGAAGTAGTCAGTCACTGCCAGTGGTCGTTGGAATTAACATTCTTGCTCTTATTGGTATTTTATCCAGCGCATTTAGCGTCGTACGCCACGCAGATGTTCTGGCTCACCGCCTGGGTGAACCCTATGGCTCTCTGATTTTAAGTCTTTCCGTCGTTATTCTCGAAGTCAGCCTGATTTCCGCACTGATGGCGACGGGCGACGCCGCACCGACTCTGATGCGCGATACGCTGTATTCGATCATTATGATTGTTACCGGCGGCCTGGTGGGCTTCTCGCTGTTATTGGGCGGGGGGAAATTTGCCACCCAATATATGAATCTGTTTGGCATTAAACAGTATTTGATCGCCCTCTTCCCGCTGGCGGTTATTGTGCTGGTCTTCCCTATGGCGCTGCCGGGTGCGAATTTCACCACCGGTCAGGCGCTGCTGGTTGCCCTGATTTCCGCCGCGATGTACGGCGTCTTCCTGCTGATTCAGACCAAAACGCACCAGAGCCTGTTCGTGTATGAGCACGAAGACGACGGCGACGACGATGACCCGCACCACGGTAAGCCGTCAGCGCACAGCAGCCTGTGGCACACGGTTTGGCTGATCGTACATCTGATTGCGGTTATCGCCGTCACCAAGATGAACGCCAACCCGCTGGAAACCCTGCTGACAGAGCTGAACGCACCTGTGGCCTTTACCGGCTTCCTGGTGGCGCTGCTGATTCTCTCGCCGGAAGGTTTAGGTGCCCTGAAAGCGGTGCTGAATAACCAGGTCCAGCGCGCCATGAACCTGTTCTTCGGCTCGGTGCTGGCGACGATTTCACTTACCGTACCGGTGGTGACGTTGATTGCCTTTATGACCGGCAATGATCTGCATTTTGCGCTGGGTGCACCAGAGATGATTGTTATGGTAGCGTCGCTGCTGCTGTGCCAGATCTCGTTCTCAACCGGACGCACTAACGTACTGAATGGCGCTGCGCATCTGGCGCTGTTTATCGCCTATCTGATGACGATATTTGCCTGACGTTCTGCGCCATTGCCGCGCCGCCAGACATAAAAAAACCCGCCGCGGCGGGTTTTTTATTTGCTCAGAGATTAGTTGCTGGTATCCAGCTCATCGAAGCTCTTCACCAGATCGTCAATCGCTTTGATCTGTTTCAGGAACGGCTCCAGTTTATCCAGCGGCAGCGCGGATGGGCCGTCGCATTTCGCGTTAGCTGGATCCGGGTGCGCTTCGATAAACAGACCGGCCAGACCGGTCGCCATACCGGCACGCGCCAGCTCGGTGACCTGACCACGACGGCCGCTGGAGGCGGCACCAAACGGGTCGCGGCACTGCAGCGCATGAGTCACGTCGAAAATCACCGGGGAGTTGTTAGAGACTTTCTTCATCACGCTGAAGCCCAGCATGTCGACCACCAGGTTGTCGTAACCGAAGTTTGCGCCACGGTCACACAGGATGACCTGGTCGTTGCCGCCTTCAATGAATTTATCGACGATGTTACCCATCTGGCCTGGGCTTACGAACTGGGGTTTTTTCACGTTGATGACTGCGCCGGTTTTCGCCATCGCTTCAACCAGATCGGTCTGACGCGCGAGGAACGCCGGAAGCTGAATCACATCCACTACGTCTGCGACAGGCTGCGCCTGAGACGCTTCGTGCACGTCGGTGATCACTTTCACGCCAAACGTCTGTTTCAGCTCCTGGAAAATCTTCATCCCCTCTTCCAGGCCCGGGCCACGGTAAGAGTTGATAGAGGAGCGGTTGGCTTTGTCAAAAGAGGCCTTAAACACATACGGAATGCCCAGTTTCTGGGTCACAGTCACGTAGTGCTCGCAGATACGCATGGCAAGATCGCGGGATTCCAGAACGTTCATGCCACCAAACAGCACGAACGGCAGGTCGTTTGCCACGTTGATATCACCAATGCTAACCACTTTTTGTTTCATAGGATCGCCTTATTCAGGTGTGAATCGGAATTAAGATTAATGCAGTGTAATTTGTTTATGCGCGATCGAGTTGATCTGCGCGCGAATCATTTCGCTTATCGGATCTTCCGGGCACTGCTCAACGAAGTAATTCAAATCGTTGAGGGCAACGTGCTCACATTCCAGCTGCGCGTAGATAAGGCCACGGTCGCGGATCTCGTACGGGTCTTCCGGATTGAACTGCAGCAGCACTTCGCTCGCGCGCAGGGCCAGCTCCATCTGCCGCTCTTCCATCAGCGCGGCTTTCAGCGTATCCAGCAGTTTACGCACCACTTCGGCGTTATCCGCCTCATCGAGATCTTCGTTAAACAGCTCTGCCACCGGGCTAATATTGCCCTTCAGCCAGACATCCAGCGTGTGCTCGTCCAGCGTGTCGCCATTGAACGGATTGATCAGCCACATTTCGCCATCCAGCCACTCCGCGCGCAAAATCATCTGCGTCGGGAAAATGACCGGCACCAGCGGAATATCCAGCCGGTTAGCGACCCACAGCAAAACAGCCCCCAGAGCAACAGCGCTGCCCTGACGGTTTTTCAGTACCTGATCCAGCCACAGCGCGTCGGAGAGGCGATACACGCCGCGCGTGTCGCAAAAGCCCCATTCGCCGTAAAACAGCTCGATCAATTTTTCCAGCTGCCAGTCCTGAGGACGCGCTTCGCTGATCTCTTCACGCGCCAGGCTCGCCAGATTTTCCAGCTCATCGTAGACCCACTGCGAGGTGAAATCGTCACGGATCATCTCAGAGATCAGGACCATTCCATCGCAAAGCGGTACTTTATTAAATTCGAAATCGGCTAAGGACCTCATACTTACCCCAGTAACGGTATTCTTGTGGTGGCGAGTTTAATGATGATGTACAGCACCACCAGCCCCAGCAGGAAGGCGATAAAACCGGCCTGCTGGCTGCGCGGACGACGACGTCCAAGCGCGATAAAACCCAAAACGATGTAGATGATAACGCCAAACAGCTTTTCAGTCAGCCATGCGCCTTTATCAGTAAATGGCAGATAGCCCGTCAGCCACATCAGACCGGCGCCGGAAAACAGCAAAACCGTGTCAATACAGTGCGGCGCAACGCGCACCCAGCGGGCGTCGATGAGCGGATGGTTGCTGTAACGCCACCAGTAGCGCACCACGAAAAAGCTGATGGTCAGCACCACGGCGGCAATGTGCACAGCGATCAACACGCTGAAGGCGCTCATGGCTTTTTCCCCAGCGTCAGGCGTTCGTTGCCGCCGTAGTCACGACAGGTTTCGACGCTCGCGTATCCCGCCGCGCTAAACAGCGCACGGACCGCTGCCCCCTGCGTCCAGCCGTGTTCAAGCAGCAGCCAGCCGCCAGGCACCAGGTACTCGCGGGCTGTCGTGATGATGTGTTCGATATCGGCCAGCCCGTCGTTCGCTGCAACCAGCGCCGTGAGCGGCTCAAAGCGCACATCCCCCTGCGACAAATGCGGGTCGTGCTCGTCGATATAAGGCGGATTGCTGACGATCATCTCAAAGGCGTGCTGTGCCAGGGCAGAAAACCAGCTGCTTTGATTGATCTGAACGTTACTGAAACCCAGACGCGCAAGATTGCGCTGCGCCAGGGCTACCGCGTCAGGCATTACGTCGACCGCGGTAACCTGACAATCGGGGCGCTCGCTCGCCAGCGCCAGCGCAATCGCGCCGGTGCCCGTGCCTAAATCCAGGATGCGACACGGGCCGTCAGGCAGACGGGCCAGCGCCTGTTCGACCAGACACTCGGTGTCCGGGCGCGGGATCAGCGTGGCGGCTGAAACATACAGCGGCAGCGACCAGAACTCCCGTTCACCGGTCAGGTGCGCCACCGGCTCACCGGTTTTACGCCGGGCCAGCAGTGCCGCGAGCTGCGCTTCCTGTTCAGGCGTCAGCAGCGTCTCACCGAATGCCAGGAGATAAGTGCGCGCTTTTCCGGTGACATGTTCCAGCAAGATTTCGGCGTCGCGACGCGGGCTTTCACTGTTGGAAAGCTCGCTCGCGGCGGCACGTAACCAGGCCTGAAAATCCATTAGTCCTGCTCGGCCAGCGCGGCCAGCTGATCGGCCTGGTATTCCTGCACGATCGGCTCGATCAGGGAGTCGAGTTTGCCTTCCATCGTCTCATCCAGACGGTAAATCGTCAGGTTGATGCGGTGGTCGGTCACGCGGCCCTGCGGGAAGTTATAGGTGCGGTTACGATCGCTGCGATCGCCGCTGCCCAACAGGTTACGACGCGTAGACGCTTCAGCCTGCTGGCGTTTCGCCATTTCGGCGGCGCGAATACGTGAGCCGAGCACTGCCAGGGCTTTGGCTTTGTTTTTGTGCTGGGAGCGTTCGTCCTGACACTCCACCACGATGCCGGTCGGCAGGTGGGTAATACGGATCGCGGAATCAGTGGTGTTAACGTGCTGACCGCCCGCGCCTGACGAACGGAAGGTATCAATACGCAGATCGGCTGGATTGATATCCGGCAGTTCAGCTTCTGGCAGCTCCGGCATCACCGCAACGGTACAGGCAGAGGTGTGAATTCGCCCCTGAGATTCCGTCGCCGGGACGCGCTGCACGCGGTGCCCGCCGGACTCAAACTTCAGACGTCCATACACGCCGTCGCCGCTGATCTTGGCGATCACTTCTTTATAGCCACCATGTTCGCCTTCGTTGGCGCTCATGATTTCTACGCGCCAGCGGCGGGATTCCGCGTAGCGGCTGTACATGCGGAACAGATCGCCGGCAAACAGCGCGGCTTCGTCGCCACCCGTTCCGGCGCGGACTTCGACAAACGCGTTGCGCTCATCGTCCGGATCTTTCGGCAGCAGAAGAACCTGGAGCTGTTGCTCCATCTCTTCGGCGCGCGCTTTGGCGTCCTGCAACTCTTCCTGCGCCATTTCGCGCATTTCAGGGTCGTCGAGCATCATCTGCGCGGTTTCAATATCTTCCTGAACCTGCTGCCATTCAGTAAAGCAGCGCGCAACATCACTGAGCTGCGCATATTCGCGCGACAGGGCGCGAAAACGATCCTGGTCAGCAATAGTCGCGGCATCACCGAGCAGGGCCTGAACTTCTTCATGGCGCTCGTGCAAAGCTTCCAGTTTGGCGACGATAGAGGGCTTCATAGGCGTAAAATGCACCTTGTAATAGAAAATGGGTGTGTGGCGCTATTCCAGCCCGAGGCTGTTGCGCAGAATAGTCAGGCGTTCATCATCCCCGTCACGGGCTGCCTGTTGAAGTGATTTGGTTGGAGCATGGATCAACCGGTTGGTTAGCTTCCACGCCAGGTCCTGCATAATGACCTGCGGATCGCCGCCCTGCTCGAGGGCCGCCATCGCTTTGGCCGTCAGATCGTCACGTACCTGTTCCGCCTGACCACGGTATTCGCGAATCGTCTCGCTGGCGCTTTGCGCGCGCAGCCAGGCCATAAATTCGCTCGATTCCTGCTCGACAATCGTCTCTGCCTGCACCGCCGCCGCTTTACGCTGGGCGAGGTTGTGGGAAATGATACTTTGCAGATCGTCAACGCTGTAGAGATAGGCGTTTGCCAGCTTGCCGACTTCCGGCTCGACGTCACGCGGGACGGCGATGTCCACCAGCAGCATTGGCTGATTGCGGCGCGATTTCAGCGCACGCTCCACCATCCCTTTACCGATAATAGGCAGCGGGCTGGCGGTTGAACTGATAATGATGTCCGCGTCTTTCAGGCGTTCATCAATGTCGCTGAGGGCAATCACCTCTGCGCCCACTTCGTCTGCCAGTACCTGCGCGCGTTCGCGGGTCCGGTTGGCGATGATCATCTGCTTGACCTTGTGTTCGCGCAGATGACGCGCCACCAGCTCAATGGTCTCCCCGGCGCCGACGAGCAGCACGGTGACCGTTGAGAGCGATTCAAAGATTTGACGTGCCAGCGTACAGGCTGCGAAGGCAACAGAAACCGCACTGGCACCAATGTCGGTTTCGGTTCGCACACGCTTCGCCACGGAGAATGATTTCTGGAACATGCGTTCCAGCTCGCTGGCTTTGAGATGGCCTTTCTGGGAATCGGCAAAGGCTTTTTTGACCTGCCCGAGTATTTGCGGCTCGCCAAGCACCAGCGAATCGAGGCCGCTGGCAACGCGCATCAAATGGCTGACCGCATCATTATCATGATGCCAGTACAGACTATTGCGCAGCTCTTCTTCGTTCAAATTGTGGTAGTCGCATAACCAGCGGATAAGCGCTTCGTGGAGGTTGTCTTGTTCTTCCACGCTCAGATATAGCTCAGTACGGTTGCACGTAGAGAGCACCACACCACCCTGCACCATCGGCTGGGCAAGCAGGCTATCCAGCGCCTGGTCGAGCGTATCCGGCGAAAACGTAACGCGTTCTCGCAGCGAAACCGGGGCTGTTTTGTGGTTGATACCGAGTGCTAAAAGGGTCATGTGAGCGGGAGTAGTACCAGCGTTAATAAGGTTAGCAGGTCGCATCATACAGGATGCGCGAGATCAATAAAAGAGAGTGCCCCCTTTCGGAGTAATAGCCGTTTCCGGCTAATTTCATGATTTAAGACAATATGAACGTAGACGCTGCCACCGCCCGGCGCTAGCATTAAGGGTTATAACTGCAACGCATCTCAAGGATTTGTCACGACTATGGCCCGATTCATTCGCTTGTTACCGCTGGCGGCGCTGATTCTCACCGCCTGCTCGATTACTCCGCCCAAGGGCCCCGGCAAAAGTCCTGACTCACCGCAGTGGCGTCAGCACCAGCAAGAGGTGCGCAATTTAAGCCAGTATCAGACGCGCGGCGCGTTCGCTTATCTGTCCGATCAGCAAAAAGTCTACGCCCGCTTCTTCTGGCAACAAACCGGTCAGGATCGCTATCGCCTGCTGCTGCTGAACCCGCTCGGCAGCACTGAACTGGAGCTGAATGCCCAGCCAGGCACCGCACAGATCACCGATAACAAAGGCCAGCACTATACTGCGACAGATGCCGAAGAGATGATCGGCAAACTGACCGGTATGCCGATTCCGCTTAATAGCCTGCGCCAGTGGATCCTCGGTCTGCCGGGCGAAGCCACCGATTACAAACTCGACGACCAGTATCGCCTGAGCGAACTCAACTACACCCAGAACGGGAAAACCTGGAAAGTGGTGTACGGCGGCTATGACAGCGCAAGTAAACCGGCATTGCCATCCAATATGGAACTGACGGAAGGCAGTCAGCGTATTAAGCTCAAAATGGATAACTGGATCGTTAAATGATGAGCCAATGGCCCTCTCCGGCGAAGCTGAACCTGTTTTTGTACATCACCGGGCAACGCGCTGACGGCTACCACATGCTGCAGACGCTGTTTCAGTTTGTCGATTATGGCGACACGATCTCCATTGAACTGCGCGACGACGGCCAGATTCACCTGCTGACGGCCGTTGAAGGCGTTGCTCATGAAGATAATCTGATCGTGCGTGCCGCGCGGCTGCTGATGAACGCGGCGGCCGGCTCGGGAAGGCTTCCGGCGGGAAGCGGTGCCGATATCCATATCGAGAAACGCCTGCCTATGGGCGGCGGCCTGGGAGGCGGCTCTTCCAATGCCGCGACGATACTGGTTGCCCTGAACCATCTCTGGGGCTGCGGATTAACGCCTGATGAACTGGCCGCGCTGGGGCTATCGCTCGGTGCCGATGTGCCGGTGTTCGTTCGCGGTCACGCCGCGTTTGCCGAAGGGGTTGGCGAGATCCTCACGCCGGTCGATCCACCGGAGAAATGGTATCTGATTGCCCACCCTGGTGTGAGTATTCCGACCCCAGTTATTTTTAAGGATCCGGCGTTGCCACGTGACACTCCCGTCCGGTCAATAGAAACGTTACTAAAATGTGAATTCAGCAACGATTGCGAGGTTATCGCAAGAAAACGTTTTCGCGAGGTTGATGCGGTGCTTTCCTGGCTGTTAGAATACGCCCCGTCGCGCCTGACTGGCACAGGATCCTGTGTTTTTGCTGAATTTGACACCGAATTCGCCGCTCGTCAGGTGCTAGAGCAAGCCCCGGAATGGCTGCATGGTTTTGTGGCGCGTGGGATGAACACTTCCCCGCTACAGCAGGCCATTCTGGCGCAGACTGAGTTTCGGTGACAACGTCACCCTGTTCCAGACGTTGCATCGCGCTCTTTAATACACCGCCTGGATAGCGTTCGCCTGGCCCGCACAGTTAGTGGCGAATGTTATCCACCATTGGACGCATGCCTGAGGTTCTTCTCGTGCCTGATATGAAGCTTTTTGCTGGTAACGCCACCCCGGAACTAGCACAACGTATTGCCAACCGCCTGTACACTTCCCTCGGCGACGCCGCTGTAGGTCGCTTTAGCGACGGCGAAGTCAGCGTACAAATTAACGAAAATGTACGCGGTGGTGATATTTTCATCATCCAGTCCACCTGTGCTCCAACTAACGACAACCTGATGGAATTGGTTGTTATGGTCGATGCCCTGCGCCGTGCTTCCGCAGGCCGTATCACGGCTGTTATTCCTTACTTCGGCTATGCCCGCCAGGACCGTCGTGTCCGTTCCGCGCGTGTACCGATTACCGCTAAAGTGGTTGCTGACTTCCTGTCGAGCGTCGGTGTTGACCGCGTTCTGACCGTTGACCTGCACGCAGAGCAGATCCAGGGCTTCTTCGACGTTCCAGTTGATAACGTATTCGGCAGCCCAATCCTGCTAGAAGACATGCTGCAGCTGAACCTGGATAACCCAATTGTGGTTTCTCCGGACATCGGCGGCGTGGTTCGTGCTCGTGCGATTGCCAAACTGCTGAACGATACCGACATGGCGATCATCGACAAACGCCGTCCGCGCGCTAACGTCTCTCAGGTGATGCACATCATCGGTGACGTCGCTGGCCGTGACTGTGTGCTGGTTGATGACATGATCGACACCGGCGGCACGCTGTGCAAAGCCGCTGAAGCGCTGAAAGAACGTGGTGCTAAGCGTGTGTTTGCTTACGCAACTCACCCGATCTTCTCTGGCAATGCTGTCAACAATCTCCGCAACTCCGTCATCGACGAAGTGGTGGTGTGCGATACCATTCCATTAAGTGATGAGATCAAGGCGCTGCCAAACGTACGTACCCTGACCCTGTCAGGCATGCTGGCCGAAGCGATTCGTCGTATCAGCAACGAAGAATCCATCTCTGCGATGTTCGAACACTAATCGAACACGGCCCAAAAACCCGCTGCGGCGGGTTTTTTTGTCTTCATTACCTATTTGTATGATTAATACCTCCTTCACCTGCCATTCACATGACAGATGATGTGCTCACGGAAAAAGAGAATTGTGAAAAACGTAGCGTCCTCACATGTTCTGCCCTTTCGCGCCCTCATCGACGCCTGCTGGAAAGAAAAATACACTTCATCGCGTTTTCTGCGTGATGTCATCGCCGGGATCACCGTCGGGATTATTGCCATTCCACTGGCGATGGCACTGGCGATTGGCAGCGGCGTTGCCCCGCAGTACGGGCTGTACACCTCGGCAGTTGCCGGGATTGTCATCGCCCTGACGGGCGGGTCGCGCTATAGCGTCTCCGGCCCGACAGCGGCCTTTGTGGTGATCCTCTACCCGGTCTCCCAGCAGTTTGGTCTGGCCGGTTTGCTGGTCGCCACGCTGATGTCGGGCGTATTTTTGATTCTGTTCGGTTTGGCCCGTTTTGGTCGGTTGATCGAGTACATCCCGCTCTCCGTGACGCTCGGTTTTACCTCCGGGATCGGCATCACCATCGGGACCATGCAAATCAAAGATTTTCTCGGTTTGCAGCTCGCACAGGTGCCTGAACACTATCTGCAAAAGGTCGGTGCCCTGTTTATGGCCCTGCCGACAGCGAATCTGGGCGATGCGGCGATCGGTATCGTTACGCTCGGCACGTTAATTCTCTGGCCACGGCTGGGCATTCGCCTGCCGGGGCATCTTCCCGCGCTGCTGCTGGGCTGCGCAGTGATGGGCGTGGTGAACCTACTCGGCGGACACGTCGCCACTATCGGCTCGCAGTTTCACTACATTCTGGCGGATGGCTCCCAGGGCAACGGCATTCCTCAGCTACTGCCTCAGCTGGTGCTGCCATGGAATTTACCTGGCTCGGACTTCACCCTCAGCTGGGATTCCCTGCGCGCCCTGCTTCCGGCGGCGTTCTCAATGGCGATGCTCGGCGCGATTGAATCGCTGCTCTGCGCGGTGGTGCTCGACGGTATGACCGGCACCAAGCATAAAGCCAACAGCGAGCTGGTCGGCCAGGGGTTGGGTAACCTTATCGCGCCGTTCTTTGGCGGTATTACCGCCACGGCAGCGATTGCCCGTTCAGCGGCCAACGTGCGCGCCGGGGCTACCTCGCCAGTGTCTGCGGTGATCCACTCTCTGCTGGTGATCCTCGCCTTGCTGGCGCTCGCCCCGCTGTTGTCGTGGCTCCCACTCTCAGCGATGGCCGCCCTGCTGCTGATGGTGGCGTGGAACATGTCTGAGGCGCACAAAGTGGTGCATCTCCTGCGCCGCGCGCCGAAAGACGACATCATCGTGATGCTGATCTGTATGTCCCTGACGGTGCTGTTTGACATGGTGATCGCCATCAGCGTCGGGATTGTGCTGGCCTCGCTGCTGTTTATGCGCCGCATTGCGCAGATGACGCGCCTGTCACCGGTGAATGTCGAGGTGCCGGAGGATGTGCTGGTGCTGCGCGTTATCGGCCCACTGTTCTTTGCGGCGGCGGAAGGTTTGTTCAGCGATCTGGAATCGCGTATTTCCGGGAAGCGGATTGTGGTGCTGAAATGGGATGCAGTCCCGGTGCTGGACGCAGGCGGTCTGGATGCATTCCAGCGCTTTGTGAAGCGTCTGCCGGAAGGCTGCGAACTGCGGGTGAGTAATCTTGAGTTCCAGCCCCTGCGCACCATGGCGCGCGCGGGTGTGCAGCCGATTCCGGGGCGCCTGGCGTTCTACCCGAATCGCGAAGCGGCATTAGCGGATCTCTAAACATAAAAACGGCTCCATCAGGAGCCGTTTTTGTATTCATCTTTTGCAGGCCGGTTATCGCTGCGGTGACCCGGCAGATGTACTAGCTAGGTTTATGCTGGTCCCGGCGGCAGCGTTTGTCGTAATGGCGTACCCACCAGTATCGGTCGCTGACCTGCTCATGACCACTCACGCGGGCCCCTGCCAGCCACAAAACCGCACCTAAAAAGATGCTCAGCACCGCGCCGTGCGCGAAGTATTGTGGGAGGTCAAGTTGCGGCAACTGGTTTAAAATAGAATAACCCACACCTGCTACCATCACGAACAGGCCCAACCCCATTAGCACGTTACCGAGTCGTGAAGCGTTTCTGCGTTTCATATGTCACCTCCGGAACTTTGGGTTGCAGGGAAATGTCCCTAATCCTTGTGTGTAAAGTATAGACAACGGGTCTTTTATGAGTTGCGTGAATGATCACAATAATGAGCACGCCCGAGACAAAAGTTTACAAATAAGCGCCTGAACAGCTTGAAATTCTAATGATTCAAACCCGTCATTATTCAAATTTCCCCTCTTCCTGCCGCAGAATTTTGTCAAGCGGCGCGCCAGACAGTAAACTACGCGGCAAATCTGGAACCTTTAGGAATTGAAACGTGACGATTAAACTGATTGTCGGCCTTGCCAACCCAGGCGCAGAGTATGCGGCCACCCGCCATAACGCCGGAGCCTGGTATGTCGATCTGCTGGCCGAGCGGTTACGTGCCCCCCTGCGTGAAGAGCCGAAATTTTATGGCTATACCTCGCGTATCAACCTCGCGGGTGCCGATGTGCGTCTGCTTGTTCCGACCACATTCATGAACCTGAGCGGTAAAGCCGTGGCGGCGATGGCGACGTTTTATCGCATCAATCCGGATGAAATTCTGGTCGCCCACGATGAGTTGGATTTACCGCCCGGTGTCGCTAAATTCAAACTCGGCGGCGGTCACGGCGGTCACAATGGCCTGAAAGACATCATCAGCAAACTCGGCAATAACCCGAACTTTCATCGTTTACGCGTGGGAATCGGCCATCCGGGCGATAAAAACAAAGTTGTCGGTTTTGTACTGGGTAAACCACCCGCTTCCGAGCAGAAGCTTATTGACGATGCCGTAGACGAAGCGGCGCGCTGTACCGAGGTGTGGCTTAAAGAAGGTTTGACCAAAGCGACAAATCGTTTACACGCCTTTAAAGCGCAGTAGTCCGCGCGAGACGCCATTTTTACCGCGCGTGACGGCGGTTACGTGTATAATAGGCAAAGTTATTTACTTTTCTTCAATCGGTTAATGCTAACGGGTTGAATATCAAGACATTAAGGTGATTTAAAGATGGGATTTAAATGCGGTATCGTTGGTCTGCCAAACGTGGGCAAATCCACCCTTTTTAACGCGCTCACCAAAGCGGGTATCGAAGCAGCAAACTTCCCGTTCTGTACGATTGAGCCGAACACCGGCGTCGTGCCGATGCCTGACCCACGTCTGGATCAGCTCGCTGAAATCGTTAAACCACAGCGCATTCTGCCAACCACCATGGAATTCGTCGACATCGCGGGCCTGGTAAAAGGCGCCTCCAAGGGCGAAGGCCTGGGTAACCAGTTCCTGACTAACATCCGTGAAACCGAAGCCATCGGCCACGTGGTGCGTTGTTTTGAAAACGACAACATCATCCACGTGAATAACAAAGTCGATCCGGCTGACGATATTGACGTTATCAACACTGAGCTTGCCCTGTCCGATCTGGACACCTGCGAACGCGCAATCCACCGCGTGCAGAAGCGAGCCAAAGGCGGCGATAAAGACGCGAAAGCCGAACTGGCAGCCCTGGAAAAATGTCTGCCACAGCTGGAAAACGCAGGCATGCTGCGCGCGCTGGATCTGACAGAAGAAGATAAAGCGGCGATCAAATACCTGAGCTTCTTGACCCTGAAGCCAACCATGTACATCGCGAACGTTAACGAAGACGGTTATGAGAACAACCCTTACCTCGACAAAGTGCGTGAAATCGCCGCTGGCGAAGGCTCCGTCGTCGTTGCTGTGTGTGCTGCCGTTGAGTCTGACATCGCCGAGCTGGACGATGCCGACCGCGAAGAGTTCATGGCTGAGTTGGGCCTGGAAGAGCCGGGCCTGAACCGCGTTATCCGCGCGGGCTACGAGCTGCTGAACCTGCAAACCTACTTCACCGCTGGCGTGAAAGAAGTGCGCGCATGGACCATCCCTGTCGGTGCCACCGCTCCGCAGGCGGCCGGTAAAATCCACACCGACTTCGAAAAAGGCTTTATCCGCGCACAGACCATCGCGTTTGAAGACTTCATCACCTACAAAGGTGAACAAGGCGCGAAAGAAGCCGGCAAGATGCGTGCAGAAGGTAAAGATTACATCGTCAAAGATGGCGACGTAATGAACTTCTTGTTTAACGTCTAAATAAAATGTGTTGGCTGACGAGATATCAGCAACAACAAACTTTATAGAATCCACGCTCCGGCGTGGATTTTTTATTTGTATAAAATTACAGGTATAATCCCGGCAAATTTCAAACAGGTTCAGATACGAAGATGACAAAACTTACCTTACAAGAGCAGATGCTCAAAGCAGGCCTGGTCACCAGCAAAAAAATGGCCAAAGTGCAGAGAACGGCGAAGAAATCCCGCGTGCAGGCTCGCGAGGCGCGTGAAGCGGTGGAAGAGAACAAAAAAGCCCAGCTCGAACGTGATAAGCAACTGAGTGAACAGCAAAAACAGGCGACGCTGGCGAAAGAGTTTAAAGCACAGGTGAAACAGCTGATTGAGATGAACCGCATCGTGGTGTCACGCGGAAACATCGATTTCAACTTCACCGATAACAACCTCATCAAAAAGATCGTTGTCGATAAAACGACGCAGACGCAGCTGATTAGTGGCCGTCTCGCCATCGCCCGCCTGGTGGTGGATGGGGCAAGTGAAAGTCAGTACGCGATTATTCCGGCAAGCGTCGCGGATAAAATCGCCCAGCGTGATGCAGACAGTATCGTACTGAACAGCGCCCTGAGTCAGGAAGAGCAGGACGAGGACGATCCATACGCCGATTTCAAAGTGCCTGATGATTTGATGTGGTAATGACGTTTGCGGTCAGAACGGGCTGGCATTACGCGCCGTGATGCGCTCTTCGCTCACGGGATGCACAAAGTGCAGCTCGCTGGCGTGCAGCATCAGACGCGGCGTGCGCTCAGTACCTGGCAGCGTGAGGCCACCATACAGATCGCAGCCTAAAATAGGGTGCCCCAGCTGCTGGCAGTGAATACGCAGCTGATGGGTGCGCCCGGTTTCCGGAGTCAGCTCGACCCGCGTCAACGGCAGTAACACCCCTTCCCTTTCCTGATAAATACGTTCAACCACCCGATAGCGAGAGCGCGCGGGCTTGCCCGTGATGGCGCAAATCGACATCAGCGGGAACAGCGCCGGATCTTTGGCAATCGCTGCATCTATCACCCCGTCGTTATCGTCCAGATGCCCGCACAGCAGCGCAGTGTAAATCTTGGTCACGCGACGCTCGCTAAACTGCTGGCACAGTGCCGCGTTGATAGCCTTATTGCGGGCCACCACCATCAGCCCGGACGTGCCGAAATCCAGGCGGTGCACGAGGGTGCAGCCAGGGAAAATCTTCACCAGTCGATAATGCACCGAGTCGAGATTCTGCGGATTTTTCCCCGAAAGACTCAGCAGCCCCGCCGGTTTGTTGATCAGCACCAGATGCGCGTCCTGATAGAGAATTTCAATCTCGTCGAGACACGGCGGGGCAATAAAGGTATCGATAATCGTAGACATCAGGCTGCACGGATAAAGAGTGGGAGCGGATGATAACGAATTTTCATCCTGGTGGCGAATCAGCCTGCCGCCCCCGCTGGAATTATCTATACTCCCTTTCATCTGCCCTCACCCTGTAAGGCCGCCCGTGTTTGCTACTCTTCTTGTCGCTGTCGTTGCCGTCATCCATCTCTATATTCTGGTGCTCGAAATGTTTTTGTGGAACACCAAAACCGGTCAGAAAGCTTTTAATTTGAGCGCCGATTTTGCGCGTGAAACCCGCGTTCTCGCTGCGAATCAGGGGCTGTACAACGGCTTCCTGGCGGCGGGATTGCTGTGGGGCTTATGGCTCGGCGAACGCGGTGTTTCGGTGATATTCTTCTTTCTGATCTGCGTGCTGGTTGCAGGTATTTTTGGAGCGGTAACCGCCAGTCGGAAGATACTTTATGTGCAGGCGCTTCCAGCGCTTGCCGCGATCGTGGCACTAATAGCCCGTTGAGATCATCCGTTACCGTTTTATTTCCTCATCCGGAACAATAAAGCGTTACGTCTCACCCCCCGCCTGATATCTCTCCCCAGCATCATGCGTAGCTGAAGACCTGAATCATAACGGCAACGCTTTGCCAAATGTGGGCATTATCCCTTTATCAGGCTATGCAGAGAAAAAGCAATGAGCAACATCCCGCCGGCAATGTTGACGTATTTTTTGAGCATTAACGGGTTCGTTTTTTTAACCGAAAATATCAGTGTCTGGCTGACAGAGAAAAGCCAAACGCTCATCACCACGACATGCACAGATGCCAGCGTCAGGTAATTACTAACCCCTCCCTTTATCCCGGCGAACTGTGAAACGACCGTCACATAGAAAAGGATGGCTTTTGGGTTCAAAACATTCGCAAGCCACGCATCTTTTAACGTCACCGCATGCTTTGAATCACTAAACCCGCCTGTATTGACCGTTATCCCACTGCGGATAAGCATCGCGCCCAACCAGAGCAGATAGGCCGTTCCGGCAACTTTGAGTACTGCAAACGCTGCCGGGGACGAGATGAGCACAGCAGTCACACCCAGCCCTATTAAAACCGCATGGGTGTATATGCCCAACGCTGTTCCGGCGAGCGTTCTGATTAGGCCTTTGTGACCACCAGCCAGAGCACTGTTCATAACGAGAGTGAAGCTTGCGCCGGGGGACAGTGCTACAGGCAGTAGTGCTGGCATAAAGCCGAAAATGTTCACATCCATAGATTTTGGATAGTAATGGACACTCTCACAGATTGCCAGTTGAGGCGCTGCGTAACCCTCTGCACTGCCACCGTAATCAACAACCGCAAGATGCTGTTCAAGGTCACCGATTCACTTTCTAAGCCTGGAGAAAACTGACGCCGGTTATGCTCCATTGCCAGCCTGAACTTACCCCTCAGACTGCCAGTAAAGCGGCGAACCAAACACCTCAAGATAGTAATCGATAACCGCCCTGACGTTCAGCGGCGGATGGCGGGTGTGAGGGTAGATAGCCGCAATGTTCTGTGGCTCCGTTTTAATAGAGGTATCCATATCGGTCAGTAGCGCGATCAGCTCACCGCTTTTCAGTCTTTCAGCAATCAGCCAGTCCGGAAAAAGCACAATGCCCATCCCGCCCAGAGCCGCAATAAGCAAAGTCTCTGCGTTATTGGACGACATCAGTGGCGACACGGGATAGTGCACCCACTCCTCACCTGGCC
The DNA here is from genome assembly GCF_003051885.1 of Lelliottia sp. WB101. NCBI lineage: Bacteria > Pseudomonadati > Pseudomonadota > Gammaproteobacteria > Enterobacterales > Enterobacteriaceae > Lelliottia > Lelliottia sp. WB101. The sequence continues at coordinate 2,981,620 of NZ_CP028520.1, read as the reverse complement.
TGCGAACCAGCCAGCGGTTTGGCCCGGAAGAGCCACTGTAGACAAGGCATTTGTGGCGTCCGAGATCCTCCGGGCATTCAGGCATACCGTATTTATCCAGATACGCAGGCGACGCAGCCAGGTGATAAAACTGCTGCCCGAAAACGCGCGCATGAAAGGAAGAGTCAGCCAGAACGCCAATCCGGAAAATGACGTCAGCGGCATCCCTGTGTGGATCGATGTAATCATCGGTCAGCGTCAGCTCAATGGTCAGACGGGGGTAACGCGCCGTCAGACCCGGTAGTCCTGGGGCCACATGCCGCTGTCCGAAAAATACCGGGGCATTAATGCGAATTAAACCTGAAGGCTCAAGCGCACGTTCATCCAGTTCGCGGCGGGCATCCTCAAGATTACCGGCCATGGCGCGTGCGTGCCGGATAAAAAGGTGGCCACTTTCAGTTGGGATAACCGCGCGTGTGTTGCGATAAAAAAGCTGCTGACCGAGCGCGTCTTCAAGATGATGGATAACTCGTGAAACCTGCGAAGCCGATATTCCTTCGCGGCGCGCGACCACGGAAAAATTCTGCGTTTCATACACGTCAATAAAGATTAAAAGAGAACGGATACTGATATTGCCTGCGCCATGCATTGATGCAAATCCTGCAAAGGTGTTTCCTGAATTATGGCATTTTTCACATCTCAGACCAGGTGTAATCTTCTGCGCTTAGACAACCGTAGAGAGTTTGCTATGCAACTGGTACTGATTTTAATTGTTATCGCGGGCGGAATGGGACTGTCTGTAGAGGCTGGTCTGCTGGGGCCGCTGGGAGGAGAAGTCGGCGATTTATGGGCGACATTCAGCGTATTCGGGGTGGGTGCGGCCCTGACGTTTTTGCTGATGCTGTTTTTCAGTCCACGCAATAGCCCATCCTTTTTCGCGCAGCCCTCCTGGAACCTACTGGGCGGGGTGCTCGGCCCTGTTTACGTCATTATTCTGACCATCGCTACACCGGCAATCGGTATCGCTATGACGATGATAGGCATTCTGGCAGGACAGGTATCCAAAAGCCTGATCATTGACCACTATGGTCTGCTGGGCACGCCACATCGGAAAATTGACAATAAACGCATTATCGCGCTGATTTTTATCGTACTGGCGCTGGTTCTTGTTGCTCGGGGTTAAGAAAAAATGATGACTTTTATGATGATTGTGTTGGCGGTTATTGGTGGTGCAATGCTCAGCATTCAGGCTGCGATAAATGGCCAACTGGGTAGCAAAGTGGGTGTATTCAAAAGCGCATTTCTGACCTTCTCCGTCGGCGCGCTTATTACTGCCCTGCTGATTTTCTTCTTTGAGCCTAAACATGCTACCAGCCTATTGGATGTACCGAAGTGGCAGCTGTTAGGTGCTATGTTTGGTGTGCCTTACATCGTCATTATGGTCTTTGCCGTCCAACGTATCGGCACAGCCGTTGCAACGGTTGCGGTGATTTTCGGTCAGCTGACAATGAGCATGCTGATTGATAACTTTGGCTGGCTTGGCAACGGGGCGATCCCCTTCTCAATGAATCGTCTGGGTGCCATCCTCTGTCTGGGTATCGCGCTATTCTTCATCTATTCCAGCAACAGAAGCAAAGCAGCACCGGCTAAAGAAACGCGTCATCAGGCAACCGTAAACGAATAAACGTCCCGGATGAGTAGCAAAAAAAAGAAACCGTCGTCGTGACCGGTTTCTTTTAAATTTAGCGGGGTGTTATTTAACGCAGATTATCTGGAAAATTGTCCGGCAATTCACTCGCCGCGCAGGCAATCACATCGTCATTATTCGCACCGCAGTCACGAATAAAGGTGATGGTGGCAAATTCATCAATAACCTCCGTCGGATAAGCCGGACCGGTATCGCGGTACTGGTTCATCAGCGGAATATGGTCATTCTGGAAACACACGGTTTTTTCGGGGTTATTCATCACCCAACGTGGGAAGAAAATAGTGCCATGGAAGAGTTTATCCCCCAGGTTGACAATTAAGCTCACATCCGTGCCGGTTGGCTCCGTCCAGGAGATTTTGTAAATACTCTCACCCACGCGGACGATATAAGCCTGCTGATCTTTGACCCAACGATTCCCCACCAGGCCGCTGTGAATACGGTAGTCCAGGGTTTGTTCATTTTTGACATAAATTTCGTAGTTCCAGCCGTTATCGTAGGTGTACACCAGATGTTTACCGACAAAACCGCTTAAATCATGTTTATCAAAGTTGCTCATTTCAGGTCTCCTCTGTTCGATAAAACAAGTCTAATGCTTTAATATTTTGATGAATAGCGCTATTTTATGATGATATCAATCCAATAAATGAATCAATATGAATAAAACAACGCTGGAACAATGGGCAATCCTTGACTGTGTGTTCACTACCGGCAGCTTTGCCCGCGCCGCCGATACGCTACACCGCAGCCAGTCCTCTATTAGCTATAATCTCGCGCAGCTCCAGACGCAACTGGGCGTGACGCTGCTGGTTCCTGAGGGGCGTCGTACGGTATTGACCCCAACCGGGGCCACGCTGCTGAGCCAGGTACGCCCGCTGCTGAAAACATTTAGTTATGTGGAGGCCCAGGCCGCAACTCTGCAGGAGGGGATGCGATCGCAGCTTAATTTGGTGGTGGACGTTATCTATCCTCGGGAGCGCCTGTTCTCTGCCCTGCAACAATTCCAGCAGCGCTGGCCGACTATTCGGGTGAAGCTAACGGAAGTCACCGAGAGCATGTTCCCCACCATGTCCGCTGTGGACGATGCTGATGTGATGATCGTGACCGACCGGCAAAATATTACCGGCCGGGGAGAGTGGCTAATGAACGTGGATTTTATTGCCGTGGCACATCGCGATCATCCTCTGCTGTCGGTATCCGGCACGTTGACCGAAGCATTGCTCAGCAACTGGCCACGGATACAAATAGCAGATAGCGGGAAAGCGGCCTCAGGGGATAGCCAAAACTGGGATTTCTCCACTCTGGATGCGGCGGCAGGCGCTGTCGTGGCCGGTCTTGGTTACGGCTGGCTGCCGCAGGCCTATATCCACCAGCAACTGGCAGCAGGCATACTGCAACCATTGCCCCTCAGCCACGGTTCGCACCGCGTCACGCCATTACACATCATCCTGCGCCGTGATGTTCCGCCCGATGAACCGGTCAGTTTCCTGATATCAGCCCTGAAAAAGGCGCTGTAAACCACACCGTGAAATGCGGCACGCCTGTAAGCGCCTGATTACATTCTTATATCGTACTTCTGTTGCAGTACGATATAAGCTTGTTATGGGTGTCTGCCTGTTTGCTGGGGGTGCCTTATTACGTCAACGTCACACCGCCTTTTACCTCGGTGCTTTTCATTAGTGTGTTGGTTCCGTGGTGGAACAACTTCGGCTTTATCGGCTGTTCTGAAACATCCTACCCTTATCAAGTGTCACGGGTAGTTGGGTAGTTGGGTAGTTGGGTAGTTGGGTAGTTGGGTAGTTGGGTAGTTGGGTAGTTGGGTAGTTGGGTAGTTGGGTAGTTGGGTAGTTGGGTAGTTGGGTAGTTGGGTAGTTGGGTAGTTGGGTAGTTGGGTAGTTGGGTAGTTGGGTAGTTGGATAGTTGGATAGTTGGATAGTGCAGAGATTCTATTAGGGATAATGATGGTATTCGGGGAGCCGTGGGTTTGAAATATGAAAGTCCGCTTAGTGCCATTAGAGGACATTACTGGCTCAAGGAAGCAATAATTGCTAAAAGTAGTTCTTAGCTAACCGGACTGCAGTTGGCGTAAACCATTCAGTATTGCACCGGGAACCCATTCTCTAACAGGTTCCCGGGTCAATATTAAAGCCAGTAGCCTTAGTGGCGTGAAAGGCTGAAAAACCAGGCTATTACTGCACAAGCGGTCAGAACCAATCCCAGTTGTTGCACGATACCAGCAAGTCCCAGCATCATTCCCAGCAACATATAGTAGACTAATCCAAACAACGCTCCGGCCGCTCCGGTCTGTTCACGGTATCGGCTCAGGGCCTGGCTGAGCACGTTTGGAATCGCGATGCCATAGGCAACCACAATCCCGGCCATCGGCAAAAGGATCCAGACAGAATGCTGTAATATCCATGCTGCGATACCGGATAACAGGGCCAGCAGGCAGGCATTCTTCACCAGTTTTTCTGGTGGCAAACCTATAGACAACAGTTTCCGGTTCCAGAGGCTGCCCGACAGAGAAGCTAAAGCCAGTAAAATCCCCGTCCATCCGAAAGCACGGGGACTCCAGCCCAGTTGCCCGAAAAGAAACGGTGCCAGGCTGTAGTAACTGAAAAGCATCGTATTGAGCAGCGCAACAAGCATTGCATTTTTCCAAAGCCTTCCATCACCCGCCATTCGGTAACCCAGCCCGCCAAAACGGGCACTGGAAGTATTTTCCGACCGCGTTTCAGGCAGCAGTAATGCGGTCAGTGTCAGCAGCGCCAGGGCCAGTGTCACCAGCGCAACGAACACGCCTGTATGTCCGTACAGGCTGACCAGCCAACCTCCACTTACCAGACCGAAAACCGGGCTTATTGCCAGCGCCGCTCCCATTACGGAAAAGACACGGGCTAAGGCCGTTGATTCGTAACTATCCCGTAACATGGTCTGAACGACAACGGACCCGGCAGCTGCCCCCATGGCCGCCACCATGCGAGCCAGGAGTAAAACACTAAAGTCTGGAGTTACAAGCGCCAGTGCGGAACCGGTCCCGTAGCACAGAAGTCCGGCCATCATCGCCGGTCGCCGACCAATACGGTCGCTTAGCCAGCCCCAGAGTGCAACGCCGACGGCAAACGCGACAAAATAGACTGAAAGTGTCTGCGTGGCACGTTCACTGCCTACCTGAAAAGCACGGGCGATGTCAGGCAATGCAGGGCTGTATATGGTTTCCACCAGTTGGGGAAACATAATCAGTATTGTCAGTAGCCACAACGGTGGCTGCTTATTGGTATTCATAACATTAATCCCTTAAATAAGCAGAACATGCGGCTATTATTGTGGAAATTTTATTGTCACATTATCATTATAATGACTGTATATATTTAAAATCGGACATTAAAAAATGAAGATAAGCCCTGAAGATTCTTTCGATCCGGATCTGTACGATGAACCGGTTATCGGAATTGCATCCGATATGGGGATACATGATTCAGGGATGCATAGCCATCTTCGTCATCAGTTACTTTTTTCGGCAGCGGGAAGTATCACAATTGAGCTGGATAATACCCTTTGCCTGCTCCCACCCCGGCGTGCTGCCTGGATTCCTGCCGGCACGGTTCATCGTGCCATTATGAATGGTTCAATGGCCTATCGTTCTCTTTACTTTTCAAATAGCTTACCGCTATCGGCATTACCCCTGCAGATTGTAGAAGTTAATCCCCTGTTTTTTGAGGTGATCGAGCGGATGGCATTCTGGCAATGGGGAATGCCCGCAGAACGACAAAGCAGTCTACTCACTGTTTTCTGGGAAGAAATTAAAAATGCTCAACGTGAAAACTGGACGTTACGGTTTCCTTCAGATAGTCGACTTAATACCTGGCTGGACACGGTCCGCGAAGGCGAATTACCCCCACGGCTGGGCCAGTTAGTCCAGAAGGTCGGTGCATGTGAACGCACGATAAGCCGTATATTTATCCGGGATACGGGAATGAGTTATCAGAGCTGGAGGCAACAGTGGAGGCTACTGAAAGCGATGGAAATGTTGTGTGACGGTTGGTCGCTAAGTCAGGTTGCACAGCAGCTTGATTTTGTCAGTGACAGTGCCTTTATTGTCTTCTTCCGCCAATATACAGGGACAACGCCGACCCGTTACCTCCGGAATTCAATTGCTGAACATCAGGACGTATCTTCGGTTTAACAGCCAGTACGAACCTATTTTAATCGAGCTGCCATTGCGTTCTTCCATATTTAGCCGATGTACGCTGGCAGAGGGTGAGTCGAGAGTAGATCGTAAAAGGTGTCGTGGATATTTTTGGGCATGATAACGTTCTGAATGCATTCTCTCTGAGACTCATCAGGAAGGCGGTTTATTGAGATTCTGATTTCTATCAGACAATGGTGTCATGTGTGCGAAGGTCCGCTTCTCGCTCAAAGCGGACTTTCTGTTTAGTCAGTTAGTTCCAGTATTCATATTGCGCCGTCATTACGGCGTTATGTTTGTCCATATACTGTTTTCCTGTCCGATCGGTTGGGGTGATCGTGATATCCATATTGGCATGTGTGCACTCTCCATGTGAGTTCCACTCCTTGCAGGTGGTCAGTTTTTTTTCAATCGTGAAATACGTCTGGGTCTTGCTCAGGGTCAACTCACGGCCCTCGTTATCATAGCCATACTCTTCTATGGTTGAAGGTGATTGGGTTTTGATCAGGCGATGATTATCATCATAGCTATATACAATCGTATTATTATCTATCGCCATACTTCCTTTGCTTACCGCGCTTGCCAGTAATCCTGATGAATTAACGGTGTAGCCGATTGTGCCAACTGCGGTTTTGTCTTTATCTCCCGGTTTTGTAGCCACGAAAACGGAACGATTAATCGCGCGGCTGATTATTTCTTTACTGTTAAGCTGGTACATTCCCTCAAGAGTCTGCCTATATATCTGCGTGATTTTCTGGCTGTTTTTATCGGCTATGACCCCGTTTGAGTCTACCTGGATGCGCCAGCCAAATTCCGTTTTATTCAACTGAACATCAGAGGTTGCCGTGAAAACGCCGTTCTGGCCCGTTGAGGCTTTGACCTCTTTCATATGGCCGCTTATTAGCTCACCGCATTGACTGAAGTTGCTTTGAAGCGATGTGCGGAGATATCCATCAGGGCTATCAATAGTGACTGATACAGATTTGGGCGTTTCAGTTCTTGCCTGCTGACCAAGAAGGATGAAGTTGTTCAGTTTGTTTTTAGCGAGGGTTTCCACAGTGCATTGTGCTGCATAAGTCTGAAATGTGCAGAGGGATAAGAGAGTAATAAACAGGTTTTTATTATTGAATGACACTATTTGTTGTCCTCATGAACCAGTCGGTTATCCAGATTATCTCATTAAGAGGTAACCTGCTCCTGAGTGAGCTGGTAAACATCATACATCGATGAACTTTTCATCGGTTTAACCGACCAATGAAACCGTGTCCCTTTGCCAATCATGATAGCGCTACGAATTTCAGTAATTGGTTGAAACTCGTGATTCGACTTCTGAAACTCCATTTGCTTGTTGCGCAGTGGCGCCGCGCCGTAAATGTCTCGGAATTCATGAATGAGCATCGCTTCGAATTCAGAATATACCTTTGAGGCGTTTCTCGCCCGAGGGAAACAATAGCCAATGAGGAACTCATGCTCGCCTTGCAGGTCCGCAAGATCCATCAGCCAGTTCTTATGCTGAGTAATGCGCTGTTCAAAGTTTCCTTCGCCGATGTACACCGTGGGAGAAATGCCGCGTGGGTATTCAATAGCAAACAGGCCATCGAGCCTGATGACATAAACGCACCGTTTAAGATCCTCCTGACTAACGCCTCTGCTTTGCAATACAGGAAGAACATCTTTTTTCCAGGTCTGGCGGCAGTTCCACTTCAGCCAGTCCCACTTAATTTGAACAACTGCCACTTAATCACTCCTTATCAAGATTATTTTGCTCCCGCTGCACCCGCCTGTTGAGCTTATCGCTTCAATTATCCGGCGATAGCCAACAAAGTTGCAAATGGATAGCCAGGTTAAGACAAATGCTCTCTTTTCACCCTAAATACACCGTCATGATATATCGGCAGAGAAACGACTTTGATGAGTGGTTATTCATCTTCTCGCTATTGGTGAGCGTTACCTTCCCCTTAGCACTTCTGACTGTTGATGTACATTCACTAAGCCGTCCGCACCTGCCGCACAGCGGATCGTCAACCCAGTTAGCTGTCCGCGGTGTGCCAGAAGCGGACTTTTAATCTTTCTAGAAATATCTCATGCCGTGGCCAAATTTTGTCGACCACTACACATTAAGGCGGCAATGAGATACGCTCATTTTGCGTCGGAACATTTCACCGAAGCCAGACTTTTGCCCCACTAAACAACATGGATTGGATGATGTTATGGAAAATAAATATACGCATGACTTACACGAAATTCTGTGTTTAAAAACGTTCGGTGAAGCTTTCGAAGCTTATCGCGTCGATGATTACGACAGAATGATCACCGAATGGGCAGAAAGAGAGCTACTCTCCCTCAATAGCTCTGAAACCTTATTAATTTTAGCCTCCCTCAATTTAGATAAACATCCTGAATCAGATGCGATTGAGCGCTACCTTCATGCATATATGCACGAAAAAAACATGATTGTCCCTGACATCAGCACTAGTTCAATTACGTGGCTAAGGTTTAAGGCTTGGTGTCTGATGCAAGCTGATTCTTCCACAGAAATAGAGTTACGGTTGCACCAAATCCCTGCTTTTCACCTATCTTTTGGTTCCCGTATTGTCAGCAACATCTGCTGGCAGCTTTACGGCATATACGATGAACTCTTTGATGATTGGGGGCCCGACTATCCCTCTAAGGCCTCAGCGATGAGCGAAGCAGACATTCTTGATTTTGTGAAATGCCGCGTGAAACCTTTCTATCGTGTTCTCTGTAGCAACGATTGGGCCTGGGTTTTGGCCCGAGCAGTATAAGCAATCTATTGTCCGCAAAGTGCCAGGAGCGGACGTTAGACAAAAGTAGTGTCCCTTTTTATAAGTGCCTTATTTTTAATCAAATGAAAGCAACCCCCTTAAGTCACCTGACCATAATACCAGCGTTCTCCCGTAAACCACTCATCACGGTCCTCACTTCCATAATATTCGAGAGTGATACCGATTTCCTGTATGTTAGCAGGAAGAACGAGTCCCCACTCAGCTACAAGGCTACGATCTTTGATCAAAGCCGAAGCACCATTTTCAGAACGACCTTCAGCTATAAAGCCTTGAAAATATTCTTCAGATCGATAAAGGCAGACCTCACTTGTAAACATATCAGGAAGACATACGACAGCGGTAATTCGAGGGCTGTAATTCATACCAGCAGTAGCCGTTATGAGGTTTGAACATGCATTAATCAAAGCTTGCGCACAATCCGCTTTGGTTTTAAGCGTGCTGCATTTCCCCTCAGCGATATTAATGTCTACTGGAATTTTAAAATTCCAGTAATGCTCATCTTCTGAGAAAATGCTACGTTCGGGGTTGTGAAAAGTACTAGCCCAACGGTTAAGAGCTTTGATGCGTCGGGGAATATTTCTGATTTTGGTTCGATAGTCTCTGTTAAGTCGTCTACTCATGAATAATTTACTTTTTAGCTCGTCAAACAGTTAGAATTGTGTCCCTACACAAAAGCATTCTATCCTAATTTATTCAGCTTATCGTTATGCATGTAATCAAACGCACCGCAATCGGCTTGCGAGAAATTATGTCCGCTCCTCGCTCACAGCAGTCGCTCCTAAAGGTTTTCCATATAATAAAACGCTTTCATTAACTCATCTTCTGTAAGCGGCGATATCAAACTTGCCCCTGTATCTTTCTCAATCTTCATCAATAGCTCGCTGCGGGTTATGCCCAATCTATTCGCAACATGGTTAGCGCAACTCCGTGCGTGTGACGCTCTATGCGCAAGAAGGCCTTCTGCGGCTAGAACTTTTCTTCTTGATGACGAATGTGACATTGATTCCTCCTTTAGCCTAAATCACTCCCCATAAAAGCATTATGCGATAAGAAAAATAACGATGTTCTCGCTAGCTTTATTCTGGAAACACCATAAGCGCAACTTCGTAAACCACAATAGCTGAAGTGTCCGCTATTCGCTCAAAGCGGTTCAACCCGCTCTTTAACCAGTCCTCGTCATACCAAAAGCAAGCCTTGCCAACATCATGATATGCTCCATTCTGGACAGAAGAATGCCCCGTTATTCCCAGTGCATTGCGAATCAAAGACCGTAAAAATAATGACATCACGCATGGAGAACCTTGTCATGGATTTCACTATCCGTCACGCACACCCTGAAGACTTTGAAAGGCTGCGCGCTATTGAGCTCGCGGCTTTTGAAACCTTGCGTAATGCGGGTGCGGTAACAGACGAGGCGGGCGCATGTAGCCTGGAGGAATTGAGCGATTTCTGGCGTAACGGTCTGCTGCTTACGGCCTGTACGTCTGATTCTGTTCCCGTAGGTTTTGTCGCAGCTAAAGTTGAAGATACCTGGCTGCACGTTGCTGAAATGGATGTACATCCGGCCTGGCAACGCCACGGTATCGGCAGACGGCTTATGCAGGCTATTCTCAATATTGGTCAGCAGCGTGGTCTCACGGGAGCCACGCTGACCACAGATAAAATGGCTGCTTTTAATGCCCGATTTTACGCCACATTGGGTTTTGAAATTGTAGAAGGTCTCGCACGACCGCCGCATCTGGTAAGCCTGATTGCTGAAGAACTCGCGACAGGTTTCAACCCGGCGCGGCGTGCAGCGATGTGTATGACTTTCAGCGACGCACACAATCCGCCTCAAATAACCTCAACAACCTCAAACTCCTCTGCGATCAGCTCCATCTCTTCAGAGAAGTCCCCTTCGCGCGCGAAAAAGCGCTGATGTTCTTTCCGCCAGTATTCAAGGCTCAAATCGCCCTCCCCCTCTTTTCTGGCAAACTCATCGGTCACATCGCAAAAACGCACCAGGCGCATTGAAATCAATCTGATCACGCACACCGGTGCATTCTGACCATCAAGGACAATGTTATAGCTACCGATCCGGGGCGCAGTTCCCTCCTGTTGATACGATGAAAAAGAGCCACATGAGGCCGTTTTAATCCCTTTTTTAATCAGGTCAGCAAGCTCGTTCGCCAGCTCAGGGCTGTCACCCATTTGCCAGGCATTTGCTTCCGGATACTTCACCTGCAGCTCATCCAGCATCGTCATGATTATTTTCCTGTTATTTAGTGAGTTAGCGGCTGCCAGACCGAACGAGCCGAAGCCCTTTTGAGACAATTTTTTGGAACTCTTCGCACTCGGTATGCTCTGGCTGTGTACAGCGTGCAGCATGCTTCAGCCCGCGGCTTAAAAGCTGCAATCTGCGAATGGTGTTGTCAATCTTCAGTGATTGCTGATGAAGCTGCTCGCGGTCAATTGCGATCGTCCCTTTCGCACCAAACATCGCTGCAATGTCATCCAGAGAAAATCCTGCCGCCTGCCCCAACGTGATCAGCTGCAGCTTATTAAGCACATTCTCATGATACTGCCTTCTCAGACCGTTGCGACCCACCGGCTGGATCAATCCTCGCTTCTCGTAATAGCGCAGCGCCGAGGGGCTAATGCCCGAAAGGTCGGCGATTTCTCTGATATCCAGTTCTTTCATCGTTGACTTAAACCTGACTTTAACTTGCACACTGTCTGCCAGCTTAGCATTTCATCAGCAAGGAGAAGACTATGGATATGATGTTGGTGTTTAAAACAGTCATAACGGGGATGGGCGCAACAGGGGTGATGGATCTATGGTCCTGCTTTCAGAAACGCACTCTTAAGGTTCCGCCACTGAACTATGCCCTGGTGGGCCGCTGGATTCTGGGTTTGCCGGGCGGGACGTTTTGCCATCACACGATCGTCTCAGCGCCGCCACTACGCTGGGAGCTGTTGACGGGCTGGGTGTTTCACTATCTCACCGGGATACTTTTTGCTGTCGTGCCGCTGATGCTGTACGGAGCAGAATGGTTCACTCACCCCTCCCTCTCGACAGGACTGCTCGCCGGTCTGTTAACATTATTTGCCCCGTTCCTGATTCTGCAGCCTGCGCTGGGTTTTGGCATTGCTGCGTCGCGCACGCCTCGCCCGTGGCTGGCTCGTCTGTTCAGTGTGCTCACGCATCTGGCTTACGGCGTCGGGCTTTATATCGCGGCCTGCGTGATGAGCTTTTAAGGGATAGGACTTATCGTTACGCCTGACCGCCATACGTCAGCCAAAACGTCGTAAGTCGGCATCATTTTTTCCTGTTAGACGCGATGGGCCGGCGGAGTATTATGATAAATCAGGTCTGCTTGCCCCATTCAGGAGGACAATGAATGTCTGAACATCCCTCAGTAGCGCTTATCGGCCCTGGTGCTATCGGTACCACCATTGCCGCGGCACTGCATGAAGTGGGCCGAACGCCCCTTCTTTGCGGACGCACCGCTCATCCACAGTTAGTGTTGCGCCACGATGACGGTGAAATCATCGTACCCGGTCCGGTCATCACCGACCCTGCGCGCGTCAGCCACCCGGTCGCGCTTGTATTTGTGGCCGTGAAAACCACCCAGGTCGCTGACAGCGCCGGGTGGCTGGCTGCGCTGTGCGATGAAAACACCGTCGTCTGTGCGTTGCAGAATGGCGTTGAGCAAAAAGTGCAGCTCGAACCTTACGTTAACGGTGCCGTGGTCGTCCCGTCGGTGGTCTGGTTCCCGGCTCAGCGCGAGCCGGACGCCTCCGTGTGGCTGCGTGCCAAACCGCGCCTGACCCTCCCCGCTATCCCGCAGGCAACACGGATCAGCGATGCGCTGAGCGAGACGCGCTGCGCGGTAGAATTGTCAGCGGATTTTGTCTCTATCGCCTGGCGTAAGCTGTTACAGAATGCGGTCGCGGGCCTGATGGTGCTGGCGAACCGCCGTGCAGGGATGTTCTCGCGGCAAGATATCACGGAGCTGGCACTGGCGTACCTGCGCGAATGCCTGGCCGTGGCGCGGGCAGAAGGCGCATCGCTCGGCGATAACGTTCCGCAAGAGATCGTTGAGGGTTTTCATCGTGCCCCGGCGGATTTAGGCACGTCAATTCTCGCCGACCGTCAGGCCAATCGTCCCCTGGAGTGGGATATTCGCAACGGCGTGATCCTGCGTTATGGCGATAAGCATGGTATTCCTGTCCCCATCAGCCGCGTTGTGGTCCCGCTGCTGGCGGCGGGAAGTGAAGGGCCGGGTTGACGTTAACGCTCGGGGCGGGCTTTTACTGCCGCCCCACGTCCACTACCACCAGTACCCCAAAACTCCCTTCCGGCACGGAATGCCTCGCCCCCTTCGGCACAAAAAAGAACTCCCCGGCTTTCAGGGTAAAGTGCCGCTCCTCCACCACCAGCGGCAGCTCACCGTCCAGCACCAGCAGCAGTTCGTCGAAATCATCATGCGCTTCGGTTGGAAGTCCCTCCCCGCCCATCTTTAGCACTTTTATGTTGGCGTTCCCGACGGTGCCAAGCACGCGCGAACGCCAGACATCCGGCAGGTCTGCCACCACGCTCGCAATTGAGGTTTTCATTGAACACTCTCTGTTTAGTCTGATCGGCGCTACCACCTTTAGCATGCCGCGGGTGAATTACCGTTATAAATTCATCAGGTTAAGGTTGCTGGATTTTAACTAAGTAAAGATAACGGACTAAATTTGAAGAACATTTTCACAAGCGAAGCCATCGAGCCAGCCGCAGAATTCCGGCACGCGGTGACATTCTCAACTAGACTTGGATGTTGTTATTTGCCACCTGTTTGCACATCAACCTGAACTATCCATCTCCTTTCACTCCACCCGAGAGGTTCAATCATGTCATTTGTCACCACCAAAGATAACGTTGAGATCTTCTATAAAGACTGGGGACCAAAAGAGGCGCAGCCTGTCTTCTTCCACCACGGCTGGCCGCTGAGCGCTGACGACTGGGATAACCAGCTGTTGTTCTTTTTGGCGCAAGGCTATCGCGTACTGGCGTCCGACCGCCGGGGCCACGGGCGTTCAAGCCAGGTCAGCGACGGGCACGATATGGATCACTACGCCGCCGATGTCTCCGCCGTTGTGGAACATCTGGATCTGAAAAATGTGGTGCATATCGGGCACTCGACGGGCGGCGGGCAGGTTGCGCGCTATGTCGCAAAATATGGTCAGCCGCAGGGGCGCGTGGCAAAAGCGGTGTTGATCAGCGCCGTACCGCCGTTAATGGTCAAAACGCCGGAGAACCCAGGCGGCACGCCGATTGAGGTCTTTGACGGGTTCCGCCAGGCGCTGGCCGCCAACCGCGCGCAATTTTATCTTGATGTCGCGACAGGCCCGTTCTACGGCTTTAACCGGGAGGGTGCGGAGATCTCACAGGGCACCATTCAGAACTGGTGGCGACAGGGAATGATCGGCAGCGCAAAGGCGCACTACGAAGGTATCAAGGCGTTTTCAGAAACCGACCAGACCGACGATCTGAAGGCTATCACCGTCCCTACCCTGATTTTGCAGGGCGATGACGATCAGGTCGTGCCGTATAAAAATGCGAGCCTGCTTCAGGACGAGCTTCTCAGCAACAGCACCCTCAAGGTCTATCCGGGCCTGCCACATGGGATGCACACCACCCATGCTGACCTGATTAACCAGGATCTTCTGGCGTTTATTCGCAGCTAACCCACCCTCGGTATAGCCGCCCAGGCTATACCGACCCTCTCACCCGCACGCCTTCAATCATCATAAAAATGATGATTATTTGTTGTTATTTCGTTAACTCCAACGGTGTAGAATTGATTCATCGATCGACATAGTCGGAGCTTACATGAATAACAAACGCCGCTCGGTTCCAGGAATCCGGCACTATGATGGTCCTGCCGGGGGATGGGGGGCGCTGAAAGCCACCGCCATCGCCGTTCGCACGCAGATGGACACCCTCGATGCCCCCGCGACCCTGCTTCGCACCAACCAGCCTGACGGATTTGACTGCCCCGGCTGCGCATGGCCCGACAAAGAGCATAAATCCACCTTCCAGTTCTGCGAAAACGGCGCCAAAGCCGTGACCTGGGAAGCCACCAGCAAACGCGTCACCCCGGCGTTTTTCGCCGAAAACACGGTGACTTCCCTGCTGGCAAAAAGCGATTTCGAACTTGAAGGCTATGGCCGTCTGACGCACCCGATGGAGTATCACCGGGAGAGCGACACCTTCCGCCCGGTCGAATGGGAACAGGCGTTTGCACGCATTGGCGAAATACTGCGCGAACTCCCGCCGGATGCGGTCGAGTTTTACACCTCCGGTCGCGCCTCCAACGAAGCGGCGTTCCTGTTTCAGCTGTTTGCCCGCGAACTGGGCACCAATAATTTTCCTGATTGTTCCAATATGTGCCACGAAGCCACCAGCGTCGGTCTGCCGCGCTCCATTGGGATTGGCAAAGGAACCGTGTCGCTCGACGATTTTGATAACACTGAGCTTGTGATTTCAATCGGCCATAACCCCGGCACTAACCACCCGCGAATGATGGGGACGCTGCACGAACTGGCTCGCCGCAAGGTGCCGATTATCGTGCTCAACCCGATGCGTGAGCGCGCGCTGGAGCGATTTGCCGATCCGCAAAGCGTGATGGAGATGGCGACCTACAGCTCCACCGATATCGCCTCGACCTATTTCCAGGTGAAAGCGGGCGGTGATGCTGCCGCGCTGAAAGGCATCGCTAAACATCTGCTGGCGTTTGAAAACGCGCTGGATAGCGATTTTATCGCCACGCACACCCAGGGCTTCGATGACTTTGCGGCGGATATCCAGGCGACAAGCTGGGCGTCGATTGAGCGCGAATCGGGCCTGTCGCGCCAGGATCTCCACCAGGTCGCAGAGGCCTATGCCAAATCCAACGCCACCATCATCACCTACGGCATGGGCATCACCCAGCACAACAAAGGCACCTCCAACGTGCGTCTGATTGCCGACCTGCTGCTGATGCGCGGCAATATTGGCAAACCCGGCGCGGGGATTTGCCCCCTGCGCGGCCACTCGAACGTTCAAGGAAACCGCACCGTCGGGATCTCCGAAAAACCGACGGCGGCGTTTCTCGGCAAAATTAACGAGGTGTTTGGCTTTACGCCACCTGCGGCGCACGGCCACGACGCGGTGCAGGCCACCGAAGCGATGATCAACGGCAGCGCCAGGGCGATGATCTGTCTCGGCGGGAATTTTGCCGTCGCCATGCCCGATCACGCGCGCGCCTTCCCGGCAATGCGCAGCCTCGATCTGAGCGTCCACGTCGGCACCAAGCTTAACCGCACGCATCTCCTGACGGCGAAACAGACCTGGCTGTTCCCCTGCCTTGGGCGCACGGAGCTGGATATGCAGCAAACGGGCCGCCAGTCCATTACGGTGGAAGATTCGATGTCGATGGTTCATGCCTCGTCCGGCAAGCTCAAACCCGCCTCGCCTGAGCTGCGCTCGGAGCCGGCGATTGTCGCCGGGCTGGCAAAAGCGACGCTGCCTCACACCCGAATTGACTGGACCACCCTGGTGTCGGATTACGATCTGATCCGCGATCTGATCGAAAAAACCATCCCCGGTTTTGACCAGTACAACCAGCGCATTCGTATTCCCGGCGGTTTTCGCATGCCGCTTCCGCCAACCGAACGCGTCTGGCCGACGTCCACGGGCAAAGCGATGTTCTCAGTATTTGAAGGTGTCGATGAGAACCAGCCGGGTGTCGGTGACAACGTGCTGCGGCTGGTAACGCTGCGCAGCCACGACCAGTACAACACCACCATCTACGCGCTCGATGACCGGTATCGCGGCGTGTTTGGCCGCCGCGATATTCTGTTTATGAACGAGGGCGATATGGCGCAGTTGGGTCTGGAGCACGGCGATCGTGTGGATATTTCCACCGCGTTGCAGGGCAGCGTTCAGCAACTGGAAGACATCACCGTGGTCGCTTACAGCATTGCCTCTGGTACGGTCGGTGCTTATTATCCAGAGGCTAACGTACTGGTTCCACTCGATTATCTTGACAAAGACAGCGGAACACCGTCCTATAAATCCGTGCCCGTCCGGGTAACGCTGCGATCAAAAGAGATCCGCGCACTATAAACGAGACCTATTGATGTTGATAAAAACCAAAACGTTGCCAGGGAATGAGGCCAACGCCGAGTTTCGCGCGGGCATTACCGCCTGTCTGCCCACCATTCCGGGCTACTGGAGCATCGGTTTTGCTGCGGGAGCCATCGGTACACTCTCCGGCTTTACCACCCTGCAAACCGCCCTGTTGGCGAGCGCGCTCTACGCGGGTTCCGCCCAGTTCCTCTTTTATTCTCTGTGGGCCACCGGCGCGGAAATCGCCTCGGTGGTGCTGAGTGTGTTCCTGGTGAATCTGCGCTATCTGCTGATGAGTTCTGCCATGAGCGTGTTCTTTCGCGATTACACCACCCTGCAAAAAGTGGTCAGCGGGCTGTTGCTGACGGACGAAACCTTTGGCGTCGCGGTTCAACAGGGCAGCCATCAGAGCAAAGTGCCGTTTGCGTGGATGCTGGGGCTGAACATGGCCGCGTGGCTGAACTGGATCCTCGCCTGCGTCGTGGGTGCCTGGCTCGCCTCCGCCCTTCCGCCGTCCCTGATGGAAGGGCTAAGTTTCAGCCTGGTGTCGATGTTTATCGGGCTGGTGCTGATGATCTGGTTTGCCAGCCGCCGCAAAGCGCTGGAATCTTTCAGCATCGCGGCGGCGGTGGTGATCACGCTGCTGACCGCCAGCCATACGGACATGAGCGTGGTGGTCATCGTCGCCGCATCGGTCTCTGCGACGCTGGCAACCCTCGGACTGCGCCTCTTCTATAAAGGCGGTCACTAATGGAGCGCAATATTTTACTGGCGATCGTCGCCTGCGCCGTCGTGACGGCCCTGATGCGCACCGTGCCGATTCTGCTGCTCTCACGCTTTCGTCTGGCGCCGATCCTGCAACAGTGGCTGAGCTTTATCCCCTCGGCGATCATGGCCGCGATCATCACTGCCGAGCTGCTAGGCAAACCGGCGCTGACCTCATCGGGGATCAGCATTTCTTTGCTGGCGGCAGCCGTTGCTGCGGTCGCGGGGATTTTCACCCGCAGCCTGTTCGCCACGGTCATCGCCGGGATGGTGGCGTTTTCCGGGCTGAGTTATCTGTTAGCCTGATTCCCTCTCAGAGCTGCGTCCCCCCTGATTTCTCCGCCGCGTCGCGCCAGTCCAGCAACAGTGAATAGGGCTGGCGCGATACCTCACTGAATCCGCCGATCAGTACCGCCTCGCACACCTCGCGATAGTCGGGCGCCGTCACCAGGGTTTTCAGCGCATCGCGCAGAAGGGAAAGCGTTTCTGCTGACGTGCTGCCCGCCGTAATCAGCGGCAGCCCCGGCGCAGCTGGCGTTTCACCCACCACGCTCAGCCCGTCCAGTAATTCGGGTTCATGACGCTGCAACAGCGCCCAGGTCACGCAGTCGATGGCGGCGATATCCGCCCGCCCTTCTGCCAGGGTAATCAGCGATTGCCGGTGGCTGCCGCTCAGAAGCGTTGCAGAGAAAAACCGTCCGTCGACCGCTAACGGCGCGATCAGGTTGCGCAGGGCGTTGTAGCCCGATTGAGAGTCAACCGAATTGCACACCGCGCGCAGGCCGCGAAAATCAGCCAGCGTTTTGCCTCTGTTCGTGTCGCGTGCAACAAGAACACTGCGGTAGAAAATTCCGTCGCAGCCGGGCGCGGTGTAGTGAAAACAGCCCACCGTCTGCACCGCCGGGAGCTGGGTCATCAGCGGAAATCCGCAGGTCTGGCTGAGCAGCAGTTCGGGGCTACGCCAGTGCGCGAGCAACGCCTCTCCGGCCCCGTCGCGGACAGACAGACCGCGCGCCTGCAAAAGTCCCTGCACCGCCTGCCACAGCCGCGCATTGTCTCTGGGGTTCACGGCATACATCGGAAACGCGAGAGTGTTAGTCATCATTTTTCACGCCAGGATGGACGGTAACATCGACAGCTTTCGCCCAGAACCGGCGCAGCCATTCCCCGTAGCCGCGCACCACAAAATGCAGGTTGCGCTGCTGATACTGCGCTTTATCACGCAGATAGATCGCCCGCAGGCCGTACCAGGGCACGCCGGGAAGATCGTGATGCACTGCATGATAGTTCAGATTGAGAAACAGCACCCGCCACACCAGTGCAGCTTCATTGATAACAGACCTTGCCAGCGGGTCGTCCGCCGCCTGATGCTCCAGGAACGAACGCACTTTGGTCAGCGCCAGAGCGGGATAACTCACGCCGATCACAAACCAGAGCGCAGAGAAGCCGAGCTGTTCCATCACGATAAACAGGGGCACCAGCAGCGCGCCATGGACAAGCCACATCGCCATATTCCTGAGTTCAAGATGGCGAAAGGCGCGACAGGCGCTGGCGAGCGTCTGGGCAATATCCAGAAGCGGGGCTAACAGCAGGCGACCGGGAAACGTATTGCGCGCGTGAATCAGTTTGCGGCGCCACGGGGAGAATTTCGCCCAGCTTTCGTCGGTGAAATAGTAGGATTCAGGATCGTCCACCGGCACGGTCAGATGATCATGATTATGGTGGGCCAGATGCGAATCGCGGTACAGCCCGTACGGGTACCACACGGCCAGCGGCAGCGTGCCAAGCAGTTGATTAAACCACGCGCAGCGCGTCGGGTGACCGTGGATCAGCTCATGCTGCAGGGACATATACCAGGCGGTAAACCAGATCAGCAGCAGCGTAGCAGGAAGGCGACCCAGCGTTTGCCAGTAAAACAGCGTGGCAAACCAGCCGCCGTAAACCACAACCACCAAACTCCAGGTGGGAAATTCGCTGCGCCAGAGCCAGCTACGGGAGAGGTGGCGAATCGTCTCGCGTTGTTGAGGATGTAAATATAAAGGCGACCGTTTAGCCATCTGTTTCGATGCCATTTCCGTAATAAGACGTTATCCCACGAAGATGTGAGATAACGTCGGAAATAACAAAGAATTTAAATGGCTATGCTTTGCCAGAAATAGATAACAATGCGCCGGGTATTATTCTTTCACGCGGGCGCGTTTACCGCGTTCTTCTTGCTGGCTGTCGTCACTTGCCACCAGCGCGAAATTAAAGCTCACTTCCGTATGGGGACCGTTAATATCACGCGCTTGCGACAGTTTGCTGTCGGTAATTTTAACCGGGTCAGCAATCAGTTCCTCGCGGGTGGCAAAGGCAAAATCGTCCCACAAATATTGATCGCCATTGAGGTTAATCTGGGTCGTCAGATGTTTAAAGCCGGGCGCAGAGACAAAAAAATGGATGTGAGCCGGACGATTACCGTGACGCCCCAGTCCGTTCAGCAGTTTTTGCGTTGGACCATCCGGCGGGCAACCGTAGCCGCAAGGGACGATACTGCGCACCGCATAGCGGCCATCCGGCCCGGTCTGCACGCGGCGGCGCAGGTTGTATTCGCTCTGGGAAGCATCAAAGAATGAGTAGCCGCCGAGGGTGTTGGCGTGCCAGATATCGACGATGGCATCGGCCACCGGTTTCCCCTCCAGATCGGTGATGGTGCCGTGCAGCCACAGGGTTTCCGTGTCTTCACTGCCGTCATCCATGCGGGCATAGCCCTCGCTGAGCGGCGCGTTCGCCACATACAGCGGCCCTTCGATGGTGCGCGGGGTGCCAACGTCATTCCCCGCCGCCGCCTCTTTTTCGTCGGCGCGCATATCGAGGTAGTGCTCCAGCCCTAACCCTGCCGCCAGCAGCGCCGCCTCTTTCCGCTCGCCCAGCTCATTTAAATAGTTCACCGCCAGCCAGAACTCTTCGTCGGTAATATCAAACTTTTTAATGGTCAGACACAGATCGCCGAGCAGCTGATGCATAATCGCTTTAAAACGCGGGTTGCCCTGCGTGGCATTTAATCCGCTGCTGATCGCGAGTAACGTTTCCAGTTCTGTTTGTTTTGCCGGATTCACTGACATTGCGTATTCCTCTTGTAGGGTAAGGTTTTTTTCGCTGTTACGACTTTTCAAAATAAATAGACGACGGATGAGCGCACAACGCCTGCACGGTAATCTCCATATAAGGAAAAAGCGGCAGGCCGGTTAATATGTCGTGCAGCTCCTGATTATCTTTCACCTCAAACAGACTGACGTTGGCGTATTGCCCGACCACCCGCCAGATATGCAGCCATTTGCCTTCGCGCTGTAATTGCTGCGAATAGGCTTTTTCTTGCGCCTTTATTTCCTCCACCTGTGCGACAGGCAGCGTGGAGGGAATATTCACCGTCATTTCCACTTTAAATAGCATGAGAGGCTCCTTTATTTTCTGGCGTAATAACGCAGTTTGTCTTCGTCAATCTCAACGCCCAGTCCCGGCCCTTGCGGTAAAGTCACCTGGCCGTCGCTGAAATCGAGGGGGGATACGACGATGTCATCTTTCAGCAGCAGCGGGCCGAACATTTCGGTGCCCCACTGCATTTTCACCGTCGACCAGGCGTGCAGCGACGCCACCGTGCCGAGCGTACCTTCCAGCATCGTGCCGCCGTACAGCGCAACGCCTGCGGCCTGCGCCACGTGCGCCAGCTTCAGGGCCTGTGCCGGGCCGCCCGCTTTGGCAATTTTGAGCGCATACGCGCCGGTAAACCCGCCGCTCGCCAGGGCATATCCGTCATGAGCGGTGGCCACCGCCTCGTCCGCCAGAATCGGCAGGGTAAAACGCTGGCTCAGGGCGATCAGGCCGCGGGTGTCCCACAGCGGAATTGGCTGCTCGACCAGGTCGATGCCGCCCGCCTGTAACAGCGCCATCCCCTTGATCGCGCTCGTCAGATCCCACGCCTGATTCACATCCACCCGAATGCTGACCTCTTCGCCCAGCGCCGATTTGATCGCCAGCGCGTGGCGGATATCGCTGTTCAGCTCGCCCGCGCCGATTTTCAGTTTGAAGGTGTTGTGCCGCCCTTGCGCCAGCAGGCGTTTGCCTTCCTCGATATCCCTGGCGGTATCGCCGCTCGCCAGCGTCCAGAGCACCGGCAGACGGGAAGTGAGTGCGCCGCCGAGCAGGCTGCTGACGGGCACATTCAGCTGTTTTCCCTGCGCATCGAGAAACGCGGTTTCCAGCGCCGATTTGGCAAAGGTGTTGCCTTTCACGCTGGCATTCATCTTCTCCGCAAGGGCCGCCACGCCGCTGAATGTCTGGCCACTCAGCAGCGGCGCGAGATAGGTCTCAATCGCCGAGCGGATCCCTTCCGGGCTTTCCGCACCGTAGCTCAGCCCGCCGATAGTGGTGGCCTCCCCCCAGCCAACCACGCCCTCGGCGCAGGTCATACGCACAATGGTCAGGGTCTGGCAGCCCATGGTCGCCATCGACAGTTTGTGCGGGCGAATAGTCGGAATATCCACCCGCCAGCAGGTGATGGATTCAATGGTTAAGCTCATGTGCGGCTCCTGCGGTGAGAAAAGTGGTCACATGCTGGTTAAACGCCGCCGCGCAGGCCACGTTCGAGAGGTGCGACGCCGGTAAAATGAGAACGTGCGCGTGTGGCGCATCCACCACGATGGCCTCGGCGTCACGGGGCGTAGTGACCGGATCGTACTCCCCGGCAATCACCAGCATCGGACGGGACATGTGCGTAAGGTCATCGTGCAGATCGGCGACGGCCAGCGCGTCGCAGCAGGCGGCGTAGCCCTCGGCTGGGGTCGCGGCGAGCTGTTCGATCAGCGGATAAACCACCTCCGGATTGCTGTGGCGAAACGCAGATGTAAACCAGCGGTCGGCTGCGCTCTCGGCGACGGGGGACATCCCCTGCTCGCGCACCCGTGCCGCGCGCTGCCGCCAGCCCTCCTCCTGCCCAATCCGCGCGGCGGTATTGGCGACCACAATCCGATGAAAACGCTCTGGCGCGTGGCGGTTGAGCCACATCCCGGTCAGGCCGCCGAGGGAAATCCCACAAAAACAGGCCCGCTCCACGTCGAGGTGATCCAGCAGCGCAATCACATCCTGGCCAAGTCGCTCAAGGGTGACGGGCTGCTGCCCGACGGCTGAGCGCCCGTGTCCGCGCGTGTTGTAGCGCAGCACGCGAAAATACTGCGTCAGCGCCGGGAGTTGTGCCTGCCACATCGCCCAGGTGGTACCAAGAGAGTTCGACAGCACCAGCAGCGGCGCGCCCTCAGGGCCATCAAGGCGGAATTCGATTTCCATATGTTCTCCTTTACGCCGTCGCGTCGTCGGTCAATAGCGCAAAGGACAGCGCTACCGGCGTGACAGACTGCAAATACTCAGCGGTCACATCGCCAAACAGTTCGCGCACCACCACACCTTCGGGGGTGATATCCATCACCGCCATATCGGTGTAAATGCGATCGATGCAGGCCATCCCGGTCAGGGGATAGCTGCACTGTTCAACGATTTTGCACTCGCCTTTTTTGGTCAGATGTTCGGTCATCACGAATACCTGCTTCGCGCCAATCGCCAGATCCATCGCCCCGCCGACGGCAGGAATGGAGGACGGCGCGCCGGTGCTCCAGTTGGCGAGATCCCCACTCGCCGACACCTGATAAGCCCCGAGCACGCAAATATCCAGGTGCCCGCCGCGCATCATGGTGAAGGAGTCGCCGTGGTGGAAATAGCAGCCGCCCGCCAGCAGCGTCACCGGCTGTTTTCCGGCGTTGATCAGCTCCGGGTCCTCCTCTCCCGGCGCAGGTGCCGGCCCCATGCCGAGAATGCCGTTTTCGCTGTGCAGGAAAATCTCGCGATCCGCCGGAAGATAGTTAGCAATCTGCGTCGGCATGCCGATGCCGAGATTCACATAAGCCCCCTCGGGAATATCCCGGGCGATGCGCTCGGCAAGCTGTTGGTGAGTCAATGTGTTCACGCTGTCTCCTTGAGTGACGTGGCGGACGCGTTAATCAGGCGCTGCACAAAAATCCCCGGCGTCACCACCGCTTCCGGGTCCAGTTCGCCGAGGGCCACAAACTCGCTCACCTGCGCGATGGTGCAGCGGGCGGCGGCGGCCATAATGGGACCGAAGTTGCGGCCGGTTTTGTCGTACACCAGGTTGCCCCAGCGGTCGGCTTTCAGGGCTTTGATCAGCGCAAAATCGGCTTTGAGCGGCAGTTCAAACACGTAATCTCTACCGTCGATGCGACGCGTCTCTTTGCCTTCGGCAAGCGCGGTGCCAAAGCCAGTGGGGGTAAAAATACCGCCTAACCCTGAGCCGCCCGCCTGAATCCGCGCCGCGAGATTGCCCTGCGGCACCAGCTCCAGCTCAACCTCGCCGCGACGATACAAATCGTCAAACACCCATGAATCCACCTGGCGCGGGAAGGAGCAGATCACCTTCTTCACGCATCCGGCTTTCAGCAGCGCCGCCAGTCCGTAGTCGCCGTTACCGGCGTTGTTGCTGATGAGGGTCAGTCCGCGCGGGCGACGGCGGATTAACGCATCCAACAGTTCCGACGGCTGCCCCGCCGGGCCAAAACCGCCGACCATGACCGTCGCGCCATCAAAAATATCCGCCACTGCGTCATCCAGCGTGGCAATCCGTTTATCAATCATTCCAGAGCCTCTTTGTTGTTACCGGGCAGGCTGCGCAGGGCAATCCACGCCAGTAGCGCGTAAACCACCAGCAGCAGGGAGACGGGCCACGAGGCGTTGAACTCCATCAGCAACGCCACCGCCAGCATCGGTCCCAGACCGCCGGAAAATATCGATCCCACTTCGTGCCCCAGCGCCAGGCCGGAGTAGCGCACCCGCACCGGGAAGAGATCGCTCATGATGCAGGGCTGAGTGCCGATCATCGCCCCGTGGCAGAACGGCAGTCCGAGCAGCATCGCCAGCATGATCCAGCCGTACGTGCCGGTGGAGAGCAGCCAGAAGAACGGGAATGCCATCACCAGCAGGCCAATCACGCCGATGTAGTAGACCGGCTTGAGTCCGATGCGGTCCGACAGCGCGCCCCAGAACAGAATCGAGAAGAACTCCACCAGCATCGCCAGCGTTACAGCGCTGATGATCTCCCCGGTGCTGATGCCGATATGGCGGGCGTAGACCACCGAGAAGGTAAAGAAGATGTAGGACGCGCCGTTCTCCGGCAGGCGCAGAGCAATCGCCTGCAGCAGCGCTTTCGGGTGGTCGCGAATCAGTACCAGCAGCGGGATTTTTTCGTGCTGCGCTTCCGGCTTCGCCTGGGTAAACGCCTTGCTCTCGCGGATGTTTTTGCGGATATAAACGCCGACTAAAAAGATGACGATGCTCAACAGGAACGGCACGCGCCAGCCCCAGCGCATAAAGTCCGATTCAGGCAGTTGCTGCACCAGGTAAAAGGCGAACGCCGAGAGGACAAACCCACCGGAAACCCCCATCTGGCTCCAGGCGGTGTAGTACCCGCGACGCGAGGCGGGCGCGTTTTCGCTCAGCATCAGCACGCCGCCGCCCCACTCCCCGCCCGACGCCACGCCCTGCAGGAAGCGCAGAGTGATGAGCGACAGTGGTGCCCAGAGACCAATCTGCGCGTAGACCGGCAGCAGACCGATCACAAAGGTGGTGGCGCCCATTAGCGTCAGGGTCATGATCAGCGTCATTTTGCGGCTGTAGCGATCGCCGATATGCCCGAAGACTATCCCGCCCAGCGGCCGCGCCAGAAAACCCACTGCGAAACCAGAAAAAGCCAGTAGCGTGCCCTGAAGCGGATCGCCGCCAACCGGGAAGAACAGCGGGCCAAACACCAGCGCCGCCGCCGTCCCATACAGAAAAAAGTCATACCACTCGAGCGCATTCCCCAGCACCGAGGCCACCACCAGTTTGCGCATCTGCTGCGCGTCCTGGCCGCCGGTGGCGGTGGTAGCGGTACTTTCAGTGACGACATTACTCATGACGCGCGTCCCCTCTTGTTGTGGTGGGCTTACGCCTGCACATCGCCACCGACGGTGTGATAGCGGCGGTTAAAGTAGACCAGCCCGCGCGGCTGCTCGCTGATGCGAATCGCCTGCACCTGGCAGTAGAAAACGCTGTGGCTACCCACTTCATGGCAGGTGTCGATGGTGCAGTCGAAGCTGGCGACGGACGAGCTGAGCACCGGCGCGCCGCTGCTCATCACCTGCCAGCTGTCGTGCAAAAAGCGCTCCTCCGACCGCAGACTGGCGTTGGCGAAAACGCCGGACAGCCCCTGGTGATCGCCGGAAAGTACGTTGACGCACAGGGTGCCGTTCTGTTTGAAATGCTGATGGGCGTAAGAGTTGCGGTTCATACACACCAGAAGCGTCGGCGGCTGATCCGTCACGCTACAGACCGCCGACGCGGTAAAACCAAATTTCCCCGCCGGGCCGTCGGTGGTGATCACCGAGACTGCGCTGCCGAGCTGCGCCATCGCGTTACGAAATTCTGTTTGCAGTGTCATAAGTGATTCCTTACAAATCGATAACTAAACGGGGGCATTTCGCCCTGGAACAGCACAGCAGGATCTGATCGCCCTCGGCTTTCTCTTCGTCGGTCAGGTAGTGGTCGCGGTGATCCGGCTCGCCTTCCAGCACGTCCGTCAGGCAACTGCCGCAAATCCCCTGCTTGCACGACACATTTACCTTCAGCCCGGCCCCGGCCAGCGCCTCGACGATGGTCTGGTTTTCCAGCACTTTCACGGTGATCCCGCTGCTTGCCGCCACCACCTCAAACGCGCTGCCGCCGGTCTGGACCTCGGCGCTGAAACACTCCTGATGAATTTGCTCAGCGCGGTACCCCTGCGCGTTAGCCTGATCGGTCACCGCATCCATCAGCCGCGTCGGGCCGCAGGTGTAGACGTGGGTGTTGTCAGGGACGTCGCACAACACCGCCGCCAGATCCAGGCGCTGCTCATCGCTAAAGTGCAGATGCACTCGCCCGGCGAACGGTGCATTTTCCAGCTGCGGAATAAACGCCGCCTGTGAACGCGAACGGGCGCAGTAGTGCAGCGAAAACGCGCGTCCGGCGGCGTGCAGCTCTGCGGCCATCGCCAGCATGGGCGTGATACCAATCCCGCCGCCGATCAGCAGGCTGTATGCCGCGCTGTCGTCCAGTACAAACAGGTTGCGCGGCTCGCTGACCTGAATTTCATCGCCTTCGCACAGGGCATGCACCGCTCGCGATCCGCCCTGCGAGTTGATCTCTTTCAGCACGCCGAGCTGGTAGTGCTGGCTGTTCTGCGGGTCGCTGCACAGGGAGTACGGGCGAATCAGATCGGCGCTCAGGTGCAGATCGATATGGGCGCCTGCGCGAAACGCCGGAAGCGGGCCTCCATCCCTGCGCGCCAGGGTCAGCAGCACCACCTCGCCCTGCAGTTCACGTCGGATGACCTGTAATGTCAGCATGAGAACTCCTTAGCGCATAAACAGGCCGCCGTTGATGTCCCAGGTGGCCCCGGTGACAAACGACGCCTGCGGTGAAGCGAGCAACGCCACGGCTTCGGCAACAAACTCCGCCTCGCCGAGTTTCCCGACCGGGATCATCTGCAGCAGTCCGGCCATTTTTTCTTCCGGTACCAGGGCGTGTACCGTCGGCAGATCCATCGGACCGGGCGCAATAGCATTGACCGTCACGCCCGAGCGACTCAGCTCGCGGGCGAAGACTTTCGTGAGGGTCAAAATGCCGCCCTTTGACGCCGCGTAATGGGCACCGGACGCGGTACCACCGTTCTGTCCGGCGAGGGATGCCAGGTTGATAATGCGACCGTAACCCTGGGCGGCGAAGTAGCGTCCCATCGTCTGGCAGCCGACAAAGGTGCCGCGCAGGTTAGTGCTGAGCACCCGGTCGAACTCGTCGACGCCGATCTCCATCACCGGCGTGGCGAGGGTCAGCGCAGCGTTGTTCACCAGCACCTGTAAGCTGCCAAAACGGGCGAGCGTGGCATCGAGGGCACGGGTGAAGTCGCCCGGCTGGCGGATATCCAGCCCCAGCGCCAGTACCTTGTCGTGGTCAAGAGCGTCCGCCGCCTGTTGCGCACGCGCGGCGTCGACGTCCGTCAGCACCACCTGGAACCCCTGCGCCAGGAGGTGCGCCGCGATAACATTTCCCAGACCGGCTGCCGCGCCGGTCACTAATACGGTTTGCGTCATGAGCGATGCCTCAGAGGATGTAGCCGATGCTGTGCAGCACATCGTCGCTGTTGACCAGACGGATCACCTTTTGCTGGATGCGCAGGCGGTCGCCTTCGCGCTGCAGCTGCCAGGTGATATCCGCCGCGTAATGGCGGCTGTGACCTTTGCGGTGTTCCCACAGGGATTGCGCTCCGCGCACCACGATCAGGCCGTCGCGTGATTCCAGCAGACGAAAACGCGACAACGTGCGCAGAGTACGTGCGCGCGGCGTGGTCGAAATCGACTCCCCGCTGTAGAGGCGGTGAACGCGTTTTTCGCGCATGTGGTGATCGTCACAGGCGTAGTTGAGGGTGTTTTTGAAATCCGTCTCGTTCTGATCGATCGGGACGACGTACAGACCGTCGTGCTGCCACAGATCCAGCCAGGCGCTGAATTCGCCCTGATCGAGCAAGTCGCCCTCAAGGTTAATCAGCGTCACGGCGGCAAAGAGTTCAGATTCTGGGGTCATCATTTTTCGCTCTCCGTCATCAGTTTTTTCCACTGCTGGTAGGCGGCGCGCATCCCGGTTTCGGCGCTAACGTCGCTGCGCAGGCCGTCGTCGGTGCGGTACTCTCCCGCCAGCCCGCGATTGAGCATGATCCAGAGATCATCCCCCGCCGTTGCCCCGCGCTGAACACGCTCCCAGGCCTCCGAGTCGTCCGGCGTGCCGAAGCCCATCGGCCCCTGGAAGTGTTCGTGCAGACGCAGACGCGCCTGGTTGGCAATTTCCGGCCCACCGTCCATGGTGATCACCGCGTGGTGGATTTCCGTTTCATTCACGGAAATCGGCTGGAGTACGCGGAAAAACGCCATCGAACAGGCGATGTTGGGGAAGATATTCAGGTTAAAGCCGGAGCCGCCGACGGCGCGCACGATACGGCGCACCTGCTGTTCGTCGTGATCGGCACGCAGGGCCTCTGCCAGCGTCTCAAAGCGCTCCGGGATTGGCGCGTCGAGGTTGGCGTCGAGATCCACCAGCTCCGGGATCATCACCATTACGCTGTGGCCGTTGCCCAGGTCTTCGACGTAGCCGCTGCCGTCAACGAAATTCAGCATCTCTTCCGTCTGCTTATCGACAGAGCTGAGGAACGAGCGGTGAACCACCGGGAAGTGGTAGCCGTCGGTGGTGTTTTCCAGCTGGATTTTCCAGTTGCCGGGGAAGCGGAAACGGTGGGCTGGCCCGGTTTTAATTGGGTAGCCCGCCCCCTGCTTCATAAACAGATCCATCCATTTTTTCGCCGCGCCGAGGAACTCTTCCAGCGGTTCGATCTGATCGTTAAAGGTGGCGAAAATCATCCCCGCATACTGTTCCGTGCGCAGGGAAATCAGCCCCAGCTCGCCTTTTTCCAGCTGGTCGGCGTAGCTTTCCGGATGCGGCACGCCGCGCAGGCTGCCGTCCAGCGCGTAGCCCCAGCCGTGGTACGGGCAGACGAAACTGTTGGTTTTGCCACTGCGGTGTTCGCACACGGTCGCCGCGCGGTGGCGGCAGCGGTTAAGCAGCGTGTGGACGTTACCTTTGCGGTCGCGCACCACGATCACCGGCTGGGTGCCTAGCTCAGTGGTTTTAAAGCTCCCGGTCTCCGGGATTTCACTGGCGTGTGCCACCCAGACCCAGGTCTTGCTGAAGATGCGATCCAGTTCGAGCTGGAACAGATCGTCCGAGGTGTAGAGCGACGTGTGTACGCGGTCGGACTGTACCA
Organism: Lelliottia sp. WB101; assembly: GCF_003051885.1. Taxonomy (NCBI): domain Bacteria; kingdom Pseudomonadati; phylum Pseudomonadota; class Gammaproteobacteria; order Enterobacterales; family Enterobacteriaceae; genus Lelliottia; species Lelliottia sp. WB101. The sequence goes on along the minus strand of NZ_CP028520.1, from coordinate 2,952,109 downwards.
GCGCCGCTATCTCTGCCGTGTCCGGTATCGCCTGCGGTGAAGTGTCGATGTTTTTGATGGTTATCAGGTGATCACATTGCATGTCTATTTCTCCTGCACGTCGTTATTTTTCTCAGGGACAGGTAACGCATCCGCCGCATGCCAGTGGTCCACCGGTCGGCTGAACAGGTTGCGGGTGGTGAAGTGGCGCATCGCCATGCCGTTCGCGTCGCGCGCAAAAGTGACGCAAATTTCCGCCGCGTTCAGGTGCGCGCCACCGGCGGTAAACGCCGAAGTTTGCAGCATCAGCCAGCGCCCCCGCAGTTCGCCGTCCGGCGTGTGGCTTAGCGCCTCCGAGCAGAGAAAGTGCGCGTTCATGGCGAAGTGGGCGGGTTGTCGCACGTAGCTCGCCATCAGAGTGATAATCGCTTCGCGGCCCTGATGTTTACCGAGCCGCGAGGCGTAGGGTTCGCCCAGCCCTTCCCAGCAGGCGTCGGCGGTAAAGAGCGCGCCAATCGACTGCACGGTTTCAGGGCTGTCAAGCTGGTCGCACAGGCGCATGTAATCGCTGATACACACGCGGGCCGCCTGGCTGTCTTCGAGCTGCTGTAAGCGCAGCGCATCCTGTGCGTTCATGGTCTTAGCCCTGAATAATCAGTTCACGGCCCACGCGGGCTTCGATTTTGCAGTACTTCCACAGCTTGCTGCCGCTCTCACCCACCGGCGTGGTGCGGAACAGGTTGCAGACCGCCGCCACATTTTCCAGTTTCTCCGCGTCTGCCAGCACATAGGTGGTCCAGGGGGCGGTAGTGGACGGGCCGACCATCAGCTGGTCGTCATCCATGTTGCCGATGACGCGGATGCCCTGGGTCTCTTCGATCCCTTTCATCATCACGCCGAATGCGCCCCAAACCTGTTTGGCTTCCGCCGGGCTGGCGTCGAAAAAGTTCTGGTTTACGCCGATGCAAAACAGCACGCGTAAGGTTGTTGACTGGCTCATCTGTTGCTCCTTTCGTTAAAAATCACAAATAACCGGGCAGCGGTTTTCCGCCGAAAAAGACCGTACCGGCGTTCAGGTACGAGAGATCGCCCATAAAGGCGTGCTGGGTGATCACCATGGTGTCGCGCACAAAACGTTGCAGCGGGCTGGCCATGGTGACGCCGCCCATGCCGTTCAGCGCCAGCGCCTGACGCGCCACGTCGGCAGCCACGCGGGTGACGTGAGTAGAAGAGAGTCGCAGGGCGTTGATCTGCGCGCAGCTCGCCTCGTTCCCGGCCAGCAGGCACTGCCAGACGTCGTCGATGGCCTCATAGAACCAGGCGCGGGCGGAGCGCAGTTCGGCTTCGCAGCGGGCAATTTGCATCTGCGCCTGCTGGCGATCGGCCAGGCGCGGTGCGCCGGTGACAGACTGTTGACGATGGGCGATCGCGTAGATTTCGTTGAGCGCCGCGCGGGCCACGCCGAGTGCCACCACGGAGAGCACCTGGGTCGCCAGTGACAGCACCGGGTAGCGGTACAGCGGCCCGTCGAAATTCAGCGCGCCGCCGCGAATGAAGGTCCACTCCTGCGGGACAAAGGCATCGTTGACCACCAGATCGTGGCTGCCGGTTCCGGCAAGGCCGACGGTGTCCCAGACGGGATCGATCTGCACGCTCGCCCGTGGCAGAACCGCCATGCGCGGCAGGGCCTGATCGCCCTCGGGCAAGATCCCGACGCCGAGCACCGAGGCCCCCATGCTGCCGCTGGCAAAACTCCAGCGTCCGCTAACGCGGTAGCCGCCGTCGGCCTGCCGTGCTTTTTGCGTCGGGAAAATCCCGCCCGCAAAGACCACATCCGGCCCGTCGCGATAGAGTTCCTTTAGGGTTTCCGGTGGCAGTGCGCCGAGATAAAACGGGCTCATGCCGAAACTGGCTACCCAGCCTGCCGAGCCGTCGGCGGTGGAGATCTGCTCAATCAGCTCGCAAAACTGCGCCGGGGAGCACTCGTCTCCGCCGTACTGTTTTGGCACCAGGGCGCGGTAGACGCCCACCTGTTTGAAGCGGGTAATGATGTCGTCAGAGATATGACGTTGATGCTCAAAATCGCCGCTGCGAGTCGCAACATCACTCAATAGCGGAACAAGCTCCTCACGAACATGGATGGCAGACATAGCGTCCTCCGAAAAGGGTTGTGCGGTGTGCGCGAGGCGAGCGCGTCCGCAATGAGTCGAACTCACTGAGTCATCAGGCAAAGAAAAACGGAATGTTTAGGGTTGTCGTCGTCCGGTGAGCCACTCGACGGCCTGCACCAGCAGCCCGTCGTGGCCTTTGGCAGCCACCAGCTGGAGCGAAACCGGGCGGCCATGCAGTTCATCTACCGCAAGGGTAATGGCCGGATGGCCGCTGAGGTTAAACGGGCGGACCAGGCATGTGAGATTGACCACGCTCAGGGGATCGGCGGCCTCCTCAAGGGTAGGAGGCAGTTCAGGCAGTGTCGCCAGCGCCAGCAGCGGTGTTTTTGACAGCAGTGCGTCGACCTGCGCGGTGAATTCACTGCGCACCTGTTCAGCAGATGCCAGCGCTTCGGCGCTGATATCTGCCCCGGCGCGAATACGGGCAGCCACATCCGCGGAGACGGCGTTGCTCGCCAGCAGCGGGCTGAAGGCCTGCCAGTTTTCATGGCTGATGAGGGTTAAACCTGCGCGATGCGCATCGTTCAGGGCGGGCAACCCGGCCTGCTCAGGGCGTACGCCGCATGCGGCAAGTACCTTGAGAATGCGGTCATCGATTTCCGGTAACGCGGCAGAGATGAAGGCCATCGGCGGCAGTTCGCTGAGCGGTTCCCCCACGGCGACGGAAAGCCGGGTCATAACCTGGCGCAGCACTGTGGCATTGCGGGCAAAGACGCCGACGCAGTCGAGCGAGCTTTGGGCTGCCATAACGCCGTGACGACTGAGCACGCCGTAGCCCGGTTTGAAGCCCAGCACGCCGCAGCAGGCGGCAGGCATTCTGACGGAGCCGCCGGTGTCGGTGCCGAGGGAGAAATCGACCTCACCGGAGGCGACAACGGCGGCAGATCCGCTGGATGAACCGCCCGGAATCAGCTCTGGATAGCGCGGGTTCACCGGCGTGCCGCTCCAGGAGTTGATCCCGGTGACACCAAACGCCAGCTCATGCAGCGTGGTTTTGCCCGTCAGCTGGCAGTGGTTTTCCAGTAGCGTCGCAACCACTCTGGCGTGCTGGCGGGCCAGCGGTGCGTTTTCCAGCGCCGGGCAGCCTGCGCGGGTCGGGTGCCCGGCAATATCCAGGGTGTCTTTGACCGCAAATCGCAGGTCGCCCTCACCGAGGGTAAATTGCTCAACGTAACCATTGCTCTCATAAACTGGCTTCATGATTGATACCTTAACCAGAAAAAATGAATCATATTCAGGCGGGCAGTCAGTGCTGCCTCTTTGTCCTGACTAACGTTAGGTCAATCATGGAAGAATTAGATGAAAATTCAAGTAATCTTTCACGTTAATTTCACGCTTACGCAACATTTAATTAACCTTTGATTCAATAAGGTTACTGATTCAGGGTGATGAAAAATAAGACAAAATGGCGGGAATCAGAAAGGGGTGCCGCCCTGAGCATTCAGCGCGGCATAAGAAAATTAATGATTAAATTACAGAGAGTTAGAAAGAAAGACTACGGAGTTCACAAATTTGTCATCGGATATTTTGACCTCACAGTTCGTTGAGGTTATCCAGTACCTTTGCCAGGGAGAGATTCATTTTCTCGACCTGACTGGCGGTCATGCCCTTGAAGCCTTTTTCGAACACTTTGCTGGTGTATGCGTAGGCCTCTTCCACTTTTTTGCGACCGGCCTCCGTGAGCATCACTTCCGTGACGCGCGCGTCCTGTTCGCTGCTTGCGGTGGTGACCAGGCCGTCATCGCGCAGCCGTCCGACGATTTTGGTGACCGTGGGCATTTTCGCCATCGCGTACTCGGAAATCTGCGAAATACTGGCCTTGCCGTACTGGTGAGTCACCATCAGAACCCGGAAGCGAGAGACATCCAGCTGGGCTTTTTTCAGTGTAATTTCCATGATTTGCGTGTAGCGCGCATACACATTCACGATCCAGTAAAACGGAAACTCTTCGCGATGAAAGGCGGGATCGTCAGGTGCGCCGTCCGGGGTATTTTTTATTGTTGTCATGCGTTTCCTTACCAAAAAAAGCGTCAGAGTGAACGATTATACCCTGCGAATCTGCGGCGACTAAGCCTATCTGAACGGGTGCTGAAACGTATAAGAGATCCCGATCGCATTATGATTCAAAAATGCTAACTGATTAACAATTACGTATCATTTTTTACACATTGCATTGACGGTTGCGGTGGCTGTTTTCTATACGTTTAGCCGACCTGTACGCTAATTCTAATAATCGCAATGTGGAGCTATTCATGAACGAACGTTCTTCTGTGGAGCAGACGCGCCCGCCGTCGCCTGCGCCCGACGCTCTGGACCCTCGCCAGCAGGCCGTGATCAAAAAGCTGTTCCGTCGGCTGATTGTGTTTTTATTTATTTTGTTCGTTTTTTCCTACCTCGACCGCATCAACATTGGCTTTGCCGGCCTGACAATGGGCAAAGATCTGGGTCTGACCAGCACCATGTTTGGCCTCGCGACCACCCTGTTCTACGTGATGTATGTCATTTGCGGTATTCCCAGCAATATCATGCTGAGTATTGTCGGCGCGCGACGCTGGATCGCGGTGCTGATGGTGGTGTGGGGGATCGCGTCCACCGCCACCATGTTCGCCACCGGACCGAACAGCCTGTACGTGCTGCGTATGCTGGTCGGGATTGCGGAAGCGGGCTTTTTGCCGGGCCTGTTGCTCTATTTAACCTACTGGTTCCCGGCCCATTATCGTGCGCGCGCTAACGCGCTGTTTATGATTGCGATGCCGGTCACCATGGCGCTCGGTTCGCTGGCCTCCGGGTATATCCTGAACATGGACGGCCTGCTGAATCTGAAAGGCTGGCAGTGGCTGTTCCTGCTGGAGGGTTTCCCGTCCGTGCTGTTGGGTCTGGTGGTCTGGTTCTGGCTGGATGACAGCCCGTCGAAGGCCAAATGGCTGACGGAAGATGACAAAGCCTGCCTGGCGGAGATGCTGGAAGCGGATAAGATCGCTGCACGCAAAACGCAGCTGGACGCGAGCACGTCGCTGTTGCCGCAGCGCAGCGTGGCGCGCGAACTGTTTACCCCCATCATTATTCTCTACACGGTGGCCTATTTCTGTCTCACCAATACCCTCAGCGCCCTGAGCGTCTGGACGCCGCTGATTCTGCGCAGCTTCAACGAAACCAGCAGCAATGTCACCATCGGGTTGCTGAGTGCCATTCCGCAGGTGTGTACCATTGTGGCAATGGTCTGGTGGAGTAAGCGTTCGGATCGCCTGAACGAGCGTAAAATCCACACTCTGCTGCCCTATCTGTTTGCCGCGGCGGGGTGGATGTTAACTGCCTCCAGCACGCAAGCGGTGCTGCAGTTCACCGGGATTGTGATGGCGTCGGCAGGCGCGTTCGCGGCGATGGTGATCTTCTGGACCACGCCGGATCGCTATATTTCCCTGCGCGCTCGAGCCGTCGGGATTGCGGTGATTAACGCCACCGGGATGACCGGTGCGGCACTCGGTCCGCTGCTGATGGGCTGGATGAAAGACGTCACCGGAAACTTCAACGCCGGGATCTTCATGGTGGCCGGTTTCCTGGTGCTGGGCGCGCTGATCATTGCGCTGATCCCGATGAGCAAAACCCAGCCGCAGAACGCTGCCGCCCCACTCTCGACTTGACTTATTGTGTAATAAAGATACTTTTCAGGACATGAAGAAAATCCTGATTATCGTCCCTGACGGCGGCATGTTGTTCGAAGCCGCCGGTATCGCAGACATTCTGATGCAGGCCAACCAGCTCCATCCGGAAGGCCTCGCCCAGCCTCGCTATCGCATTATTATCGCCACCACCCAGCCGCACCAGGTGATCCACGGTCAGTCCGGGCTAAACCTGCTGGCGGACTATCGTCTGCCGGAGCTGGATCCGCGTGAGCCGCTCGACACCATCATCATCACCGGCCGCGGGATGAACGAGCAGGAGAGCACCGCCGTGGTGGACTGGCTGCATCTGGCCGCACCCCATGCCCGGCGCATCGCCTCGATTTGTGGCGGGGCGATGCTGCTGGCACAAAGCGGCCTGCTGGATGGACGTCGCGCGACCACCCACTGGCGGCTGCTGGAGACGATGCAAAAAAGCTGGCCTGCCATCAACGTCGTAGGCGGCCCGCTCTATATTCAGGATGGTCCCATCTGGACGTCCGGCGGGGTGAGTTCCGGGTTTGATCTCACGCTGGCGCTGGTTGAAGAGGACTACGGTTTTACCCTGGCGCGAGACGTGGCTCAGGATCTGGTGATGTATTTGCGCCGTCCCGGCGGACAGCTGCAGTTCAGCCGCTATAACCTGAACTCATCCGCCAGCGCCGGGCCGGTCAGCGAATTGCAAACCTGGATACTTAACAATCTCACGGCCGATCTGTGCGTCGAAAAACTGGCGGAGCAGGCGGCCATGAGTCCGCGCAATTTCACCCGCGTCTTTACCCGTGAAACGGGCGCTTCTCCGGCACGCTACGTGATGGAAGCCCGTCTCGCCGCCGCCCGTCAGCTGCTGGAGCAGACAAGCGAGCCGCTGGACCGCATCGCCGAGCAGAGCGGATTTGGCTGCAGCATCAACCTGCGCCGGGTGTTTGAGAAACAGCTCCACCTTACCCCCAGCGAGTATCGTCAACGATTCCACTGCCGCAAAATGGCGTAATCTGATCCTTTTTTGTCATTTACGCCATTTCACCTGAAGCCTACAGTGACTCCAGACACCACAGTTAAGGAGCGCATCATGGTTAAGGTCGGTATTAATGGTTTCGGCAGAATCGGTCGCAATTTCTTACGCGCCGCCCTCGGTAACCCGGAGATTCAGATCGTGGCGATTAACGATCTGACGGACAGTAAAACCCTCGCCCATCTGCTGAAATACGATTCCCTGTTAGGGACGCTGCCGGTATCCGTTGAGGCTGCCGATAATCATCTACAGGTGGATGGCAAACAGATTAGGGTCTTCAGCGAGCGCGACCCGGCCGCTATTCCGTGGCGTAATGTCGAAGTGGACGTGGTGATTGAAGCGACCGGCTTCTTCACTGACCGCGAGAAAGCGGCGGTGCATATTGAGAGCGGCGGCGCAAAACGCGTCATCATCTCCGCCCCGGGTAAAAACGACGATTTGACCGTTGTGATGGGCGTGAACGATCGGCTGTACGATCCGGCTCAGCACTTTGTGGTGAGCAACGGCAGCTGCACCACGAACGGTCTGGCACCCGCCGCGCAGGTGCTGCATCAGCACTTCGGCATCGAACATGGCCTGATGAACACCACTCACGCCTACACCAACAGCCAGGCACTGCACGACCAGCCGGAGAAAGATCTGCGCGGCGCGCGGGCGGCGGCCCTGTCGATTGTCCCCTACTCCAGCGGCGCGGCGAAGGCGCTGGGGAAAGTGATTCCTGAGCTGGACGGACGTCTGACCGGGTATTCCCTGCGCGTTCCGGTGCCGGTGGTGTCGATTGTCGATTTGACCGTCACCCTGAGCCGGGAGGTAACGGTGGATGAGGTCAACGCCGCGTTTCGTGAAGCGGCCTCTGCCGGGCCATTGCAGGGCATTCTGGGCTACAGCGACGAGCCATTAGTATCGAGTGATTATCAGGGCGATCCGCGCTCATCGATTATCGACGGGCTTTCTACGCTGGTCATCGGCGGCAATATGGTGAAGATCCTCGCCTGGTATGACAACGAGTGGGGCTTCTCGAACCGCCTGGTCGATTTGGCGCTGCTGATGGATCGCAAAGGGGTGTAAAACCGCGTCGGGTGGCGACATCGCCGCCACCCGGCTTTTAACCGTTATTCCGCTTTGACACGAACGCCCATCAAGACAATCACCATCGCGCTCACCAGCAGCAAGCCGCTTCCGGCGAATACCCCGCTGGCACCGTTGAGATCAAACACCGCCCCGCCGCCTGCCGCACCTGCACCAATCGCAAACTGAATCGACGCCACCAGCAAGCCACCCGCACTTTCGGCTTCGTCCGGCACCGTGGTCGCAAGCCAGGTCGACCAGCCCACCGGCACCAGGCCAAAGGCAAAGCCCCACAGCGCCACCAGCAGGCCGTCGAGCATCGCCAGATGGCCGTATGCCACCATGATCAGCGCCAGAACGCCCATTGCAAACGGCACCAGCGCCAGCGTCAGACGTAAATTGCGCGCCAGCAGATGCCCGGCAATCGAGGTGCCGACGAAATTGGCGAGGCCAAAGCCCAGCAGGATCAGCGAAATGCTCTCGACGCTCGCCTGCCCGACGGTTTCAAGGAACGGGCGCAGGTAGGTAAAGAAGGCAAAGTGACCGCTAAAAATCAGCACCGTGGCTAATAGCCCGCCGATCATGCCAGGGCGGCGCAGCACGCGCAGCAACGTCCCGAGACTGCCACTGCTCTCCGGTTTCATTGACGGGAGCACCCACAGCTGCCAGAGCAGCGCCAGCATGCTCGGCAGAATGCAGAGGATAAAGACGTTACGCCAGCCGATCAGACTGCCCAGGTAGCTGCCGAGCGGCGCGGCGACCACGGTTGCTATCGACACGCTGGAGAAGATCACCGCCAGCGCTTTCGGCACCTTATCGGCCGGAACCAGCCGCATCGCCGTGGCCGTGGACATTGCCCAGAAGCCGCCGATAGCGATGCCTAATAGCAGGCGTCCCATCAGCAGTACCTGCAAATTCGGCGCAAAGGCCACCAGCAGGCTGGAGATAATTTGCAGCACAGAGAAAAACATCAGCACCCAGCGGCGGTCGATGCTTTTGGTGGCGGGCGTAATCAGCAGCCCGGTCACCAGCGCGACCAGCGCCGTTGCGGTCACCGCCTGCCCGGCCATCCCTTCGCTGACGCCGAGACTGGCAGCCATCGGCGTTAACAAACTGGCCGGTAAAAACTCCGCCGTAATCAGGCCAAACACCCCCAGTCCCAGTGAATAGACCGCTCGCCAGGCGGGTTTTGCGGGCGCTATGGCCTCGCTCGCCGCGATAGTTGAATTCATCTGTTGCTCTCCCGTTAGAAAAATGTGACAACCGTCGCAAAAGCATAGAGCGTTCCCCCTGGACGATCTATGACATATAATCTTCACTTATTGATAATTCGTCCGGAGTTGTGCCCATGACCGTTCAGTCGCCCGATTTAATCAGTGAGCTTTTACGTGGAATGCGTCTCTCCGGCGTGAAATACCGCCGCATCGAGGCCAGCGCCCCTTTTGGCGTGGCGTTCACCCAGGCCCCCGGCAAAGCGCAGTTTCATTTCGTCAGCCACGGTTCAGCGGTGCTGCGCATGGAGAGCGGCGCGGTGTTTACCCTGAGCAGCGGCGATGCGCTGTTTATTCCTAACGGCAATGCCCACGCCCTGCTGTCGGATGAAAATGCCACGGTCACCCCGGTGTCGGCGTTTCCCAGCGAGCCGATTTGCAACTCCGTGTGCGCCATCACCTGCGAGCCGTGCCCGGAAAGTGAAAACGTGGTGATATTCAGCGGATGTATGGATTTTGAGCTGGGCGGGATGCAGCCTCTGATCAAAGCGATGCCGGAAGTGATGATGGTGAGCCGTCTGATGTCGACCTGGCCGGAGATCCACCCGCTGCTGGCGGCGATGGAGCGGGAATCCATGACCCGGCAGGTCGGTTTCGCCGGGATTCTGGCGCGTCTCGCCGATGTGGTGGCCGCCCTCATCGTGCGCGGCTGGGTGGAAGCGGGCTGCGGGAAAGCTACGGGCTGGGTGCAGGTACTGCGCGACCCACGTCTGAGCCGTGCGATTTATGCCATGCACCAGCAGCCGGGCGTCAACTGGAGCGTGGCGGAGCTGGCAAAAGAGGCCGGCACCTCGCGTTCGGTCTTTGCCGAGCGGTTTTTATCCGCCACCGGCACCACGCCTGCCAAATATTTGAGTGAACTCAGGATGCGCCTCGCCATTCAGTACATTCGGCATGAACATCAGGCGATTGAAACCGTGGCGTTGCGGCTGGGATATGGATCGCTCGCGGCCTTTAGCCGGGCGTTTAAACGCATCGTCGGCCATGCGCCGGGAACCCTGCGGGAAACCAGTCAGACCCCCGAAGAGGTCTGACTGGCGAGGCATCAGAAGTAGTATTTGAAGCGAACGCGGCCGCCGTAGCGATCGTCGTTGTTATCAGCGCCCTTATTCGGATGCGCTTCCACCCAGGAGGCGTACGCCCCGAGATAGATATTAAAGTTCTTCATATTCATCACGTTCGGGATGAGATACGACGCGTGAAGGGTATGAATATCGTAATCCCCTGGATCGGTTATCCAGCAGTCGTTATCGCAGTTATCGTACACATTCGCGGAGTTAAATTTATCCACTTCGTTGTGGGCGTAAATGTAGCCCAGCTCGATGTTGTGCCACAGGGCGTTAGTCCCCGCGGTAAAGTCGGTTTCATCCGTGGCATCCATATAAGCGGTATTGAGGTTCACCACAACGCCGTCTTGCGGATCGGTTTGCTGCCCATTCCAGGTCATCGTGAAACCGTAACCGGTGCGATCGGACTGATCGACCCACTGCCCTGACGCATCGCGATAGCCGTAGGCGTTGTTGACGAGGTTACTCTCCATCGCCACTGCCGTTGAGAAGCGTCCGCTCTGCCAGGCGATGACCGGGCGGATATAGGCCACATTTTTGTCGTTATCGAGATTGATGCCGTGATACTGCTTGTCGACGAACAGCGTGCTGCCGTCTTCCAGCAACGTGTTGACCTCGAAATACCAGTTATCCAGGGTTTTGCTCATCAGGAAGTTGCCACCGCTGTCGCTACGTCCCCGGCCCTCTTTCATCATATAGATATAGCCGTAGCCGTCGCTGTAGAGATCGTTGGCCGTATTCCCGGAATATTCGATAAAGGTATCCTGATTGAGCGGGAACATATCGTAGGCTTCAAAACGTCCGACTTTGATCTTCCAGTTATTCTCATTGCCGAAGAAGAATACGGCATCATCGAGATTCATTTTGCCGGTGAGATCTGCCAGCGGCTGCACTGAGAATCCGGCAAAATTACCGTCATCCATTCGACGATAACCGTCAAAGCCTAACAGCAGACGCCCGTTAATATCCCAGCGTTCATTATTTCCCGATGCCCAGTCTTTATTCGCACTGGTTTTTATTGACGTTAATGCACCGCTCCTGCTGGCCGCATCCATGTTAAATTCGACGTCGCCGTAAAATTTAATATCGCCGTAGCCAGAAAGCGTCAGTTTCGGTAATGCCGACGCGGTGACCGGCTCGGCTGATTCCACCGTCACGGTCGGCTCTGTTTTGGCGACGACCGTCTGCTGTTGCTGTAATTGCTCAATTTGCGCTTCGGCCTTCTCCGCCCGGCTTTCAGCCTTTTCCAGACGTGCTTCCAGCTGTGCAAGTTTCTCTTCCAGAGTGGGCGCGCGGTGCGCAGCATATCCTCCCGCCGAGCAAATTACGCTGACGGCTAACACAATCAACTTTATTCTCATGGATTCCTTCCTGATGAATTACTGCGGCCAATAAACAGCGATATTTCGCCTAATTGTGACCGACGGTTCCATTACGTTTTTTCATCCGTTAATTATGTTTTTTAATTTATGTGATCGCTAAGAAGCGTTTCTTCATAAAAACGGCAATAAATAATGCACGCGATCACATTTGTAATTAGTGAGAGCCTTAATTCATTCAGACTTATTCAATCACATCACCTATTAAGAATTTAAAAACAATAAACAGCAGATATATATTAACGCTTTATTACTGATTATTTCTGTGTGGGTAAAGAGTCTGGTTTTGCGAAAAATGGGATATTCGACACGCGAAAACGGCCATATTCGTCTAAGGTTTTCAGGTGATTGACGGCAGCGGCGACGCTGCTCGCGAGAATAAAAAGGAGAAAAACCGATGACGAGAACTGAAATGCGCCGTCCTGCACGCCTGCCGCTGGCGCTGCGTGTGGCACTGGGGGGCGCGATGCTGAGCGTCGCCGCACTGAGCTTCGCTGATGAGTTACCTTCCACACAAAAACAGTCGCCGGATATTCTGCTCGGTCCCCTGTTCAGTGATGTGCAAACCGCTAAGCTGTTCCCCGATCAAAAAACCTTCGCCGACGCGGTGCCGAAAAGCGATCCCCTGATGATTCTGGCGGATTACCGTATGCAGCATCTGCAACGCGGATTTGACCTGCGCCATTTCGTCGAGATGAATTTTACCCTTCCCGCTGAAGGCGAAAAATACGTTCCGCCTGCCGGACAGAGCCTGCGCGAGCATATTGATGGCCTGTGGCCAGTGCTGACGCGCACCACCGATAAAGCCGATAAGTGGGATTCGCTGCTGCCGTTGCCGAAACCTTATGTGGTGCCGGGTGGCCGCTTCCGCGAAGTCTATTACTGGGACAGCTATTTCACCATGCTGGGGCTGGCCGAGAGCGATCACTGGGACAAAATCAGCGATATGGTGGCCAATTTCGGCTATGAGATCGACACCTGGGGCCATATTCCCAACGGCAACCGCAGCTACTATCTGAGCCGTTCGCAGCCGCCGTTTTTCTCCCTGATGGTCGAACTGCTCGCCACGCACGATAAAGAGGCGCTGAAAACCTATCTGCCGCAGATGGAAAAAGAGTACACCTACTGGATGGAGGGCGTGGAGACGTTGCAGCCGGGTCAGGCCAACAAGCGGGTGGTGAAACTGGATGACGGCGCAATTCTGAACCGCTACTGGGACGATCGCGACACGCCGCGCCCGGAGTCCTGGCTGGATGACGTGACCACCGCCAAAAACAACCCGAACCGTCCGGCAACGGAAATCTACCGTGACCTGCGCTCCGCTGCCGCCTCCGGCTGGGACTTTAGCTCCCGCTGGATGGACGATCCGCAAAAGCTTGGCACTATTCGTACCACCAGCATTGTGCCGATAGATTTGAACGCCCTGCTGTTCAAAATGGAAAAATTGCTCGCCAAAGCCAGCCAGGAATCGGGTGATACCGAGCGCGCAAACCGCTATGAAACCCTGGCCAACACGCGGCAAAAAGCGATCGAGAGCCATCTGTGGAACGACAAAGAGGGCTGGTACGCCGATTACGATCTGAAGAGCAAAAAGGTACGTAATCAGCTGACTGCCGCCGCCCTGTTCCCGCTGTATGTCAACGCCGCCTCCAAAGAGCGGGCCGATAAAGTGGCGAATGCCACCGCGTCACGCCTGTTGAAACCGGGTGGCGTGACTACCACCACCATCAACAGCGGCCAGCAGTGGGACGCGCCAAACGGATGGGCACCCTTGCAGTGGGTGGCGGCCGAAGGGCTGCAAAACTACGGTCATAAGAAAGTGGCGATGGATGTCACCTGGCGCTTCCTAACGAACGTGCAGCATACCTACGACCGCGAGCAGAAGCTGGTGGAGAAATATGATGTGTCGACCACCGGCACCGGCGGAGGCGGCGGTGAGTATCCGTTGCAGGACGGTTTCGGCTGGACCAACGGCGTGACGCTGAAAATGCTCGATTTAGTCTGTCCGAAAGAGAAACCGTGCGACAGCCTGCCGGCGACTCAGCCTGCGGCGAACGATGATGTGGCGCCTGTGCAGAAGAGTGCCGCGCAGTAGGATTGTGCGGCTGGTGCTCTCACCCTCTCACGCAAGAGAGGTTGAGACATCAGAGGAAAATCAGAAGCTGTAGCTCGCTCCCACCTGAACCGTGCGATCGCGGCCAATCCAGCAGTTTGTCGCGTCGTAGCAGGTAAACGTCTCTTTGTTGGTGATGTTCTGCGCGCTGGCTTTCAGGGTTAGCCCGGCCAGCGACGGCAGAACTTCACCCATCTGGTAAGAGGCGGCGAGATCGTACTGCGTCGTGCCGCCCAGTTTACCCTGATCGTTGGTCGGCGCGATCTCCATTGGCCCGGTGTAGCGCGCGCCTGCGCCGAGGTTCAGCCCTTTCAGCGGCGTGCTGTCGAAAGTGTAATCTCCCCACAGGTTAAAGGCATTTTCTGGCACCTGCGTCGGGCGTTTCCCCTGGTATTTGTCATCTTCCGTGTTGATCGCGTGGGTGTAGGCGTAATTGGCGATCAGCGTCAGGTTATCCGTCGGACGACTGACGGCAGACAATTCCGCCCCTTTCGATTCCACTTCACCGGTCTGACGATAGTTCAGGAAGCCCGGATCGGTCGTGACCACATTTTTCTGGCGAATGTTAAACACCGACGCGGTAAAGGTGGTCGCATACTCTTCCAGCAGGTATTTCACCCCGCCTTCCACCTGTTTGCTGGTGGTTGGCTTGACGTCTTTAGCGGTCAGCGTGCCCTGCGGTGAAACGGGCGCAAAGCCTTCGGAGTAGCTGATAAACGGCGAGATACCGTTTTCAAAGGCGTACAACGCCCCCAGACGTTTAGTGACGCGATCCTGCGATACCCAGGCTTTATCACCGTTTTGCAGATAGTCGGTGGTGACGGAGCGATAGTCATCGTAGCGCAGGCTGCCGAGCAGATTCAGCCCGCCGAATTCGATCTGATCCTGCAGGTAGTACCCGTTTTGCTGATAGCTCAGGCGATTTTTCTGCGCGGTGTAGAGACCGAGGGAACCGTCGTTGACCTGCGTGTAGTCCGGGTTACGCATATCGATACCCGGCGTATTTGCCGCATAGCGATAGTGGAAGTGGGAATTGAGCTTCTGGTAGTCGAAGCCTGCCAGCAAATGGTGCTTCCAGTCGCCCAGTTCCAGCGTTTTGGTGACCTGGTTGTCCATGTTGAAACTCTGCAGGTCTTCGTCGGTGGTGTAAGCAAAGCGATTCAGCTCATACACGTTTGCGCCTGGCCCTGTGGAGTAGATACTGCGCTGGTGCGTATCCACGTCGAAGTAGCGCGCTTTCTGACTGAAGCCCCAGCCGCTATCAAACTGGTGTTCAAAGCTGTAGCCCAGCATCCACTGGCGCTGTTTGAAACCGCTCCATTCGTCGCCTGCATAATCGCTGCGATCGGCATATTTGGAACGCAGATACGCAAGCGGAAGCGGGTTAGACGGCGTCAGGCTCGGGCTGTTTTGCGCGAGCGCATCAAGGGTCAGACGCGTTTTGCTGTCTGGCTGCCAGGTCACGGACGGCGCCACCAGGTAGTTTTCCGTGCGCGTGGTGTGCGGCTGATCGTCGCCTTCCGTCGCTTTGCCCAGCAGACGATAGTCCCAGTCGCTGTCGGCAATCTGTCCGGTGGAATCGAGATAGCCCTCTTTCAGATTGCGCGTTCCGGTGTTAAAGCCCACTTCCGTTTGCGCGGTTTTTTGCGGTTTTTTGCCCTGAATATTGACCAGCCCGCCTGGCGAGCCGCCGCCGTACAGCACAGAGGCGGGGCCTTTGAGGATGTCCACACTCTCGATCAGCAGCGGATCGATGCGCGCTTTGGTGTTCCCGGTGACATTGTAGGGCAGCTGCAGACCGTTGTAATACTCCTGCTCGACGGTGAACCCGCGGATCTTATATTCACTCATATAGGAGGTATTGCCGCGCACTTCCGTCGACACGCCCGGCGCATAGCGCAGGATTTCGTTGACCGAATTCGCGTGACGCTGTTCGATCTCCGTGGCGGAAATGGTGTTGATGACCTGCGGGGTTTTACTCTCGGCAACGGCTGATTTGGTGGCACTGTTCGTCCACTCAGGAAGCTGGCTGCCCTGTTCCGATCCGGTCACGAGAATGGTGGATTCTTCCGCAAACGCGCAAGTCTGCAACGCCAGTGTGACCGCGCCTGCCAACGCACATACTGCAAAACGCGAGGTGTTCATAGTGTCGTCTTATTATTAGATGATATAAAGAACGACAATTATTCTCATTTCGATTAACAAAGCAATATGCGGCCAAAAAAAACGGCCCTCAGGGAGAGCCGTTTGCGTTATTAGTGGTTTATGTGCGTCTGAGCAGTCTGAAAATGGCAAGGACGACGATGGCACCGACCACCGCCACCAGGAAGCTGTGCAGGTTAAATCCGCTGACGCTGCCGCCGACGCCAAACATGGTCGCCAGCCAGCCGCCGACAACCGCACCGATAACCCCCAGCACGCAGGTCAGAATGAAGCCGCCACCATCACGCCCCGGCATAATGAATTTTGCGATCACGCCGGCGATAAGACCAAAAACAATCCAGGCGATAATACCCATAGCGATGCCCTCTTGCAGATGAAATGCATGCGCTGAAAATGTTTCGCGCAAGTGACTTAAGTATAGGTCACTGCGCTAAAACCGTTTTTTCTCACCGACTTAATTCCCTCTCATTTTGAAAAAAAAATCACCGGTTTGTATTAAGTTCTGACGCCCATTGCCGATACTTCAGGGACAGTCCGTCAGACAACCGAGGAGCCATTCGGCGTGAGTAATTACAGTGAGCAGTTCCTGAAGCAAAATCCGCTGGCTGTATTAGGGGTATTACGCGACCTGCACAAGGGCGAAGTGCCGGTGCGCATCAGCTGGGCGTCGAACCAGTTTATCAGTAAGATTCTGGAAGCCACTCCGGAGCGTCTGGTCATCGACCTCGGTAGCCAGGAGTATGAAAACCGGGCGGTACTGCGCGCAAAAAATCTTTCTGTGATGGCGGAAACCAAAGGGGCAAAGGTTGAGTTTGTCCTGCCTCATGTGGAACAAGGTGATTATCTCAATCTGCCCGCTTTTATCACCCCGCTGCCGGAGAGCCTGTGGTTTGTCCAGCGTCGGGAATATTTTCGGATTAACGCCCCGCTGCACCCCTCCTATTTTTGTAAGGCCAGAATGCCGGACAAAAAAGAGATTCGCTTTCGCCTGTTCGACCTGTCGCTCGGCGGGATGGGCGCACTGATGGACACACCCCGACCGGACGGACTGGTGGAAGGGATGCGTTTTTCACAAATCGAACTGGATATGGGCGGCTGGGGACGTTTTTACTTTGATGCGCAGCTGATTGCCATCAGCGAACGCAAAGTGGTGGACAGCAAAAATGAGACCATAACCACACCACGACTCAGTTTTCGCTTTCTGAATGTCGGGCCTGGGGCCGAAAGGGAGCTTCAACGTATTATCTTCTCGTTAGAGCGAGAAGCGCGAGAACGTGCGAATAAGGTTCTCTGAAGGCGCCGGACAGCATCTCGCTGCCCGGCCAGGGCATTACATGGCGTCCATCGCTTTCTGAACTTTCCAGATGTAGCGTGGAGCCTGTGGTGCCGGATGGTTGTTCACCACATGCTCAAAGAATTCGTCTTTGTCCATGCCGTTAATTTCATTGATGGCCTTTTTGCGATCCGACGAGAAGGTTCGCAGCAGCGCCCCCGCCCCGTTCACATACGACACCACCAGCGCATACTGCATCACTTCGGGATCTTCGATGCCTTTCAGCACACCGTGCTCCAGAATGCTCAGATACGCGGTACCCATGGAGATATTACGCTCCGGGTTTTTCAGCTCGCTGGTGGACGGCTGCCCGCTCCAGCCCATGTAGCGATAGACTTCACGCCCGGCGGTGGAGGCTTTCAATTGCATTAAGCCCACTGCATTTGATTTGCTGACCAGCGTCGGGTTGCCGCCGGACTCGACTGCAATAATGGCCGTCACCAGTCGCGGACTGACGCCCCACGCTTTCCCGGCCTTTTCGCTGATCGGCATCCACTGCATGGCACGTTTGACAGGGACTTCCGGGTTCCACGGCGGATTTTGATAATCCTGTTTTGAACTACAGCCCGCCAGCAATACAATCAAAAAAGCAAACCATCTCAATTTCACGTCATCTATCCTTATAGCCGATCATCGCGGTTACGCATCCGCCCCTTGAAGCAGACCGCATACAGGCGGCATGATATAGGCATTTAGTTTCTCATTCAGCAAGGATTTGCCATGTCTCAGTTTCATCTTGTTGCCCCGTCCGGCTACTGCATTAATCAGGACGCCGCCCGGCTTGGCGTAACGCGTTTAGAGGCATCCGGCCATCGGGTGGATAATCAGACGATCATCCCCCGCCGTCTGCAGCGTTTTGCCGGGACTGAGCAGCAAAGAGTGGCTGATATCAACGACCTGGTCACCCTCGAAGGCGAAAACCAGATTATTCTGGCGGTGCGCGGCGGGTATGGCGCGAGCCGTTTGCTGGAGACCATCGACTGGGCCGGGCTTGCCCGACGCCAGCAGCAGGACCCGCTGCTGATCTGCGGTCACAGCGATTTCACCGTGATTCAGCTCGGCCTGCTGGCCCTGCATAACGTCATCACCTTTAGCGGGCCGATGTTGGCGGGGAACTTCGGCGCACCGGAGTTGAACCGTTTTACCGAGGAGCATTTCTGGCGCGCCTTGAAAAATCCGACGTACAGCGTGGAGTGGAAGGGCAACGGCCCGCAGTGTGAGTGCGAAGGCCAGCTGTGGGGCGGCAATCTGGCGATGCTGGTGTCGCTAATCGGCACGCCGTGGCTGCCGCGAATTGAGAACGGCATTCTGGTGCTGGAGGATATCAACGAGCATCCGTTCCGCGTCGAGCGCATGCTGTTGCAGCTGATGCACGCCGGTATTCTCGGGCGTCAGCGCGCGGTTGTGTTAGGCAGCTTCAGCGGTGCAACGCCGAACGATTACGATGCGGGTTATACGCTGGAAACCATGATCGATTACCTGCGCTCGCGCCTCGACATTCCGGTGATCGACGGGCTGGCGTTTGGCCATGAGCAGCAAACCGTCACCCTGCCGCTGGGCGCTCAGGCGACGCTTTGGCACTCGCAGGCGGGCAGCCGGTTAACCCTGCGCGGTCATCCTGTCTTAAAGGCATAAAAAAGCGGTTTAACCACCTCAATAAAACGCTGTTTTTGTCGTTAATATGATAGGGTTTTATTATCAGCAACAACATTGAGGTGGGAGTAAGACAACATTGGATGCCGCAGCGATAATCAGTCTTTTCATTCTGGGTTCCGTATTAGTAACCTGCAGTATTTTATTAAGTTCATTTTCATCGCGTCTCGGCATACCTATCCTTGTTATCTTCCTGGCCATCGGCATGCTCGCGGGCATCGATGGCGTCGGCGGGATTCCATTCGATAATTATCCTTTCGCCTACATGGTGAGTAACCTCGCGCTGGCAGTGATTTTGCTGGACGGCGGGATGCGCACCCAGGCCAGTTCGTTTCGCGTCGCCTTAGGCCCGGCCCTGTCGCTGGCAACCGTCGGCGTGCTGATCACCTCCGGCCTGACCGGTATGATGGCCGCCTGGCTGTTTCATCTGAATATCATGGAAGGATTGCTGATTGGCGCGATTGTCGGCTCGACGGATGCGGCGGCGGTGTTCTCCCTCCTCGGCGGCAAAGGGCTGAACGAGCGTGTCGGCTCGACGCTGGAGATTGAATCCGGCAGCAACGACCCGATGGCGGTGTTCCTGACCATCACCCTGATTGAGATGATCCAGCAGCACGAATCCGGCCTGAGCTGGATGTTTGCCTGGCATATTCTCCAGCAGTTTGGCCTCGGGATTATCATTGGCCTTTCCGGCGGCTATCTGTTGCAGCAGATGATTAACCGCATCTCCCTGCCCGCCGGGCTGTACCCTTTGCTGGCGCTTAGCGGCGGTATTCTGATTTTCGCCCTGACCACGGCGATGGACGGCAGTGGTATTCTCGCCGTTTATCTCTGCGGCTTCCTGCTGGGAAATCGCCCGATTCGCAACCGCCACGCCATTTTGCAGAACTTCGACGGACTGGCCTGGCTGGCGCAAATCGGCATGTTCCTGGTGCTGGGGCTGCTGGTGACGCCGTCCGATCTGCTGCCGATTGCCATTCCGGCGCTGCTCCTCTCGGCGTGGATGATCTTCTTCGCCCGTCCGCTGTCGGTGTTTGCCGGCCTGCTGCCGTTCCGTGGGTTTAACCTGCGCGAGCGTATTTTTATCAGCTGGGTGGGCCTGCGCGGGGCGGTGCCGATCATTCTGGCGGTCTTCCCGATGATGGCGGGGCTGGATAATTCACGGCTGTTCTTCAATGTCGCGTTCTTCGTGGTGCTGGTGTCGCTGCTGTTCCAGGGTACGTCCCTCGGCTGGGCGGCGAAAAAGGCCAAAGTGGTGGTGCCACCGGTTGGCCTGCCCGTTTCGCGCGTGGGGCTGGATATTCATCCGGAAAACCCGTGGGAGCAGTTTGTCTACCAGCTGAGCGCCGATAAATGGTGCGTGGGCGCGTCGCTGCGCGACCTGCATATGCCGACGGAAACGCGGATTGCCGCGCTGTTTCGCGATAACGCTCTGCTGCACCCGACGGGCAGCACTCGCCTGCGCGAGGGCGATATTCTGTGCGTCATTGGTCGTGAGACCGATTTGCCTGCCCTCGGGAAGCTGTTCAGCCAGTCACCGCCCGTGGCGCTGGATCAGCGGTTCTTCGGTGATTTTATTCTGGAAGCGAACGCCAAATTTGCCGACGTAGCGCTGATTTATGGCCTCGACGAGGGGCTGAAGTATCGCGATAAACAGCAGACGCTGGGTGAGATTGTGCAGCAGCTGCTGGGTGCCGCGCCGGTCGTAGGCGACCAGGTGGAGTTTGCCGGGATGATCTGGACGGTGGCCGAGAAAGAGGATAACGCGGTGCGCAAGGTGGGCGTGCGTCCGATGGAGGACGAGGGGGCAGAATGATGTTTTGCCGGGTGGCAGCAATGCCACCCGGTATTTTAACGTTACACTGTCACTATTGGCACTCTCGGGGCCAGTGCAGTTAACATTTCATAGCCTACCGTTCCCGCTGCCGACGCCACGTCATCGACTTTCACCTCGTTCCCCCACAGCTCTACGGGCGAACCGATGCCTGCCTGCGGGCATGGGGTTAAGTCCACCGCCATCATATCCATTGAAATGGTGCCAACGGTACCGGTACGCACGCCATCGACCCACACCGGCGTGCCGGTTGGCGCAAGACGTGGATAACCGTCAGCATAACCGCCTGCCACGATACCAATACGCTGTTCGCCTGAGGCACGATAGCGGCTGCCATAGCCCACCGTATCGCCCGCTTTCAGCGTTTGAATGCCGATGATTTCACTGCGCAGGGACATAACCGGTTTCAGCCCGCTGTTGGCGATGTCCTGCCACTGACCGGACGGTGACGCGCCGTAGAGAATAATGCCTGGACGTACCCAGTCGTAATGGGCTTCCGGGTGCCAGAGCGTGGCGGCGGAGTTCGACAGCGAACGGGCGCACTCCAGCCCTTCTGCCGCCTGATTGATACGCACCATCGCCTCGGCAATGCCGTCCGGTTTTTCGGCATCGGCAAAGTGCGCCATCAGCGTCATCTCGCCGACATTTTTCAGGGCGCGCAGCTGCTGCCACATCGTGTGCACGCGCTCGGGCTGGAAGCCTAAGCGGTTCATACCGCTGTTGACCTTGAGATAGATATCCAGCGGTGCATGCAGTTTTGCGTTTTGCAGCGCTTTGATTTGCCAGTTGCTGTGGACGCTGGTGGTGAGTCGGTACTTGTCCAAAAGCGGCAGTTCGTCGGCGTGGAAGAAGCCTTCGAGCAGCAGAATCGGCCCTTTCCAGCCGCGTTCGCGCAGCAGGATCGCCTCTTCCAGATTCAACAGCGCAAAACCATCGGTGGCGCTCAGCGCGCTCCAGATGGACTCAATTCCGTGGCCGTAGCCGTTGGCTTTCACCACCGACCATACGCGAGAGCCCGGCGCAGCACGGCGGACAATCTGCAGGTTATTTTTTAACGCCTGCAGATCCAGCTGAGCCAGAATAGGACGGGACATGACAGCTCCTTGTTAATTATGCGCGCCATGCAGATGCTGCGGGCGAGATGGCGTAAATCCGGATTGATAGCGCGCGGCGCTTAAATCATCAAACGGAATTGCCGGGGTGCGGCCCGAGATCAAATCGCTCAGCAGTTGCCCTGAACCGCAGGCCATGGTCCAGCCCAGCGTGCCGTGGCCGGTGTTAGTCCATAAATTCTTGAACGGCGTACGGCCGACAATCGGCGTGCCGTCCGGCGTCATAGGACGTAATCCGGTCCAGAAGGTGGCCTGTTCGACAAAGCCCCCGCGCGGGAACAGATCGCGAACCACCATCTCAAGCGTTTCGCGGCGCGGTTGCAGCAATTCCGTGTTAAAGCCGACAATTTCCGCCATTCCGCCGACGCGGATCCGGTTATCAAAGCGGGTGATGGCGATTTTGTAGGTTTCATCAAGAATAGTTGAAACAGGGGCACCGTTGTCCTCTTTCACCGGAATGGTGAGGGAGTAGCCTTTCAGCGGATAGACCGGAATATCGAGCAGGCCCTTCAGCATCGCCGTGGAGTAGGAGCCAAACGCCATTACATAGGCATCGGCTTTGATCACTTCGTCGCCGCACTTCACGCCGTAGATTTTTTCGCCTTCTGACAGCAGTTTATCGACCGAGGTGTTGTAGCGG
This sequence comes from Lelliottia sp. WB101, assembly GCF_003051885.1. Lineage (NCBI taxonomy): Bacteria > Pseudomonadati > Pseudomonadota > Gammaproteobacteria > Enterobacterales > Enterobacteriaceae > Lelliottia > Lelliottia sp. WB101. The sequence continues at coordinate 2,929,652 of NZ_CP028520.1, read as the reverse complement.
AACGTCACGCCCGCCTGTTCACACATCTTCGCCAGACGCTGAGTAAAGAGCTGGCAGTCGCCCGTTTCGTCATTTGGCAGGCGCAGCCCACCCGTCAGTTTGTGTGCCACTTCCGCCAGCGCCGGTTCAACCTGCGCCAGCTGGCTGGCTTCGAGCAGCTGATACGGCACGCCTGCATCTTCCAGCACGGCGATGTCGCGGGTGGCGTTTTCATACTGCTGCGCGGTGCGGAACAGCTGCAATGTGCCGCCCTGCCGCCCTTCGTATTCGATGCCGGTGGTGTTGCGCAGTTCTTTCAGGCAGTCGCGGCTGTACTCTGCCAGGCGCACCATACGGCCTTTGTTTTCCATGTAGTGGCGAGTGTCGCAGTTGCGCAGCATCTGCCACATCCACTTGAGCTGGAATTGCGTGCCGTCGAGGCTAATCGCCAGCGGCGCGTGACGCTGGAACATCCATTTGATGGCCTTCAGCGGTACGCCCGGTGCCGCCCACGGCGCCGCATAGCCTGGGGAGATCTGCCCGGCGTTGGCCGCGCTGGTCTCCAGTGCCGATCCCGGTTCGCGATCGATGACCGTCACCTCGTGTCCCGCCTGACTTAAATACCAGGCGCTGGTGACGCCGACAACCCCACTTCCCAGTATGACAACACGCATAGCCACTCCGTTATGTGCAAAAGAACAATCTTCTAATTACAGATTGATAACCTAGTTGAAAATATTATTCAACATACGACTTTTTTATGGTGACTTAACTCACATCTTCCCCAGCCAGCGGGGATGGCGCTTATTTAGGATCTTTTACTGCGCGCTCTTTTTAACCAGCAGAAAATTCTGCGAGACAGCCGTTTTCTCCGGGATCAAAATCGGAAATCGCAAAGAAAAAATTTCTGCGTCAGCACGCTTTTCAACGCGTTGTTCTATGCTTGAAAAGAGGTTCTCCAGACTAGAGAGAGCTATCAACAACGAGGGCGCGCTAATGGCTACACTTGACTCAATGAACAAGGACAGCACTCGTCTCAGCGATGGACCCGACTGGACCTTCGAGCTGCTGGATGTCTATCTGGCCGAAATCGACCGGGTGGCGAAGCTGTATCGACTGGACACCTACCCGCACCAGATCGAAGTCATTACCTCCGAACAGATGATGGACGCCTACTCGAGCGTCGGGATGCCGATCAACTATCCGCACTGGTCGTTCGGTAAAAAATTCATTGAAACCGAGCGACTCTACAAGCACGGCCAGCAAGGGCTGGCGTATGAGATCGTCATTAACTCCAATCCCTGCATCGCCTATCTGATGGAAGAGAACACCATTACCATGCAGGCGCTGGTGATGGCGCACGCCTGCTACGGGCACAACTCGTTCTTCAAAAATAACTACCTGTTCCGCAGCTGGACCGATGCCAGTTCGATTGTCGATTACCTGATTTTCGCCCGTAAATACATCACCGAATGCGAAGAGCGCTACGGGGTGGACGAGGTGGAAAAACTGCTCGACTCCTGTCACGCGCTGATGAATTACGGGGTGGATCGCTACAAACGCCCGCAAAAAATCTCCCTCCAGGAGGAGAAAGCGCGGCAGAAAAGTCGCGAAGAGTATCTGCAAAGCCAGGTGAATATGCTGTGGCGTACCCTGCCGAAACGCGAAGAGGAGAAAACGATCGCCGAAGCGCGGCGTTATCCGTCTGAGCCGCAGGAGAACTTACTCTACTTTATGGAAAAAAATGCGCCGCTACTGGAGCCGTGGCAGCGTGAAATCTTACGCATCGTGCGTAAGGTGAGTCAGTATTTTTATCCGCAAAAACAGACGCAGGTGATGAACGAAGGCTGGGCGACGTTCTGGCATTACACCATCCTGAACCACCTGTATGACGAAGGCAAAGTGACCGAGCGGTTTATGCTCGAGTTCCTGCACAGCCACACTAACGTGGTCTTCCAGCCGCCGTATAACAGCCCGTGGTACAGCGGGATTAACCCCTATGCCCTCGGCTTTGCGATGTTCCAGGATATTAAACGCATCTGTCAGTCCCCGACGGAAGAGGATAAATACTGGTTCCCGGACATCGCCGGTTCCGACTGGCTGGAGACGCTGCATTTCGCGATGCGCGACTTTAAAGACGAGAGCTTTATCAGCCAGTTCATGTCACCGAAAATCATGCGAGATTTCCGCTTCTTTACCGTTCTGGATGACGATCGTAATAATTATCTGGAGATATCGGCGATTCACAACGAGGAAGGCTACCGTGAGATCCGCTCGCGCCTCTCCTCTCAGTACAACCTGAGCAATCTTGAACCGAATATCCAGGTCTGGAACGTGGATTTACGCGGCGATCGCTCTCTGACGCTGCGCTATATTCCGCACAACCGTGCGCCGCTGGATAAAGGCCGCAAAGAGGTGCTCAAGCATGTGCATCGCCTGTGGGGCTTTGACGTGTTGATGGAGCAGCAAAACGAGGACGGGAGCGTGGAACTGCTGGAGCGCTGCCCGGCGCGGGGAAACACGCTGTAATCGCATTACCGGGTGGCGACGCATCTTCCCCGGCATTTGTATGACTCAGCTTCAGGCCCTTTTAAACGGGCAAAAAAAAGCCTCTCAATCGAGAGGCTTTTTCTGTTAATGACCGTGAATGGCTAAATCGCCCGGCAGATTTTTCTGCATCCGGTGCCAGATCTCGCCGCTGTCATGGCCGTAACGACGCACCGTTTCATAGACCTGATCGTGCTGGCCTTCGGTGCAAAGCTGGCTTAACTTGTGGTAGAAACCGAGCGCCAGGCTGCGCGCTTCCGGATTGGCGAAATAGTGGCGACCAATGCGGGTGTACAGCCCTTTCATGCCGTTAAGGATCAATCCATAAATCGGATTTCCCGACGCAAACGCCAGGCCACGGAAGATGTTGTAATCGAGGGTCGCAAACGCATCCGCGTGATCGTCAACCGCCGTCGCCGTCGCCAGCACTTCCAGCGCCTTTTCAGGATGCTGACGGAAGGCAGTACGGATAAAGATGGTAGAAATATTGGTGCGCACCGACAGCAAATTATCGATCAGCTGTGGAACGCTCTCGTGATCGAGACGGGCGAGCGTTTCAAGAATGTTCAGACCCGACGTTTCCCAGAAGTTATTCACTTTGGTCGGTTTGCCGTGCTGAATCGTCAACCAGCCATCACGCGCCAGACGCTGAAGAACTTCGCGTAAAGTGGTACGTGTTACGCCAATCAGTTCAGACAATTCACGTTCAGCGGGAAGAATCGTTCCAGGAGCGAAACGGTTATTCCAGATGCTTTCAATGATGTACTCTTCAGCGAAACCCGCCGGGCTTTGCGCCTTTATGACCATAGTGAGATTTCCATTACACAGCTTTAACTAATTCACTCATCATACCAGAGGCTGACAGTGGCAGATAGCGCAGCGACGCGGGAAAAAAGGGATCACCGTTTCATTTTTATCAAATACAGCATCCTGGTCGACAGCCGTTATTCATGCAAATTGTGCGTATAATAATGTTTTGCTTAACTTTGGCGAGGAAGGAACTCTCTGGTGGAAATGTCTTACGGACGCGCCCTGTGGCGCAATTTTTTAGGTCAGTCACCCGACTGGTACAAGCTGACGCTGCTCATTTTTCTGATCGCTAACCCGGTGGTGTTTATCTTCTCGCCTTTTGTGGCCGGCTGGCTGCTGGTGGCCGAGTTTATCTTTGCCCTGGCGATGGCGCTGAAATGCTATCCCCTGCTCCCCGGCGGGCTGCTGGCGATTGAAGCGGTGTTTATCGGCATGACCAGCGCAGAGCGCGTGAAAGACGAGCTGGCCACTAACCTGGAAGTGCTCCTGCTGCTGATGTTTATGGTGGCCGGTATCTACTTCATGAAGCAACTGCTGCTGTTTATCTTCACGCGGCTGCTGCTGAGTATTAGCTCCAAAACGGTGCTTTCCCTCTCCTTCTGTCTGGCTGCCGCGTTTCTTTCCGCATTCCTCGATGCGCTGACGGTTGTTGCGGTGGTGATAAGCGTCGCCGTCGGTTTTTACGGCATTTATCATCGAGTGGCCTCAACGAAGACTGAGAGCGATTTGCAGGATGACAGTCAGATTGACGTGCCGAAGCGCGACGTTCTGGAACAATTTCGTGCGTTCCTGCGCAGCCTGATGATGCACGCGGGCGTCGGCACGGCGCTCGGCGGGGTGATGACGATGGTCGGCGAGCCGCAAAACCTCATTATTGCAAAAGCCGCAGGCTGGAACTTTACCGAATTCTTCCTGCGCGTGGCGCCGGTGAGCGTCCCGGTCTTTGTCTGTGGGCTGCTGACCTGTGTGTTGCTCGAGAAAACCAAAAGCTTCGGCTATGGCGCCCAGTTGCCCGGCCCGGTTCGCGATGTGCTGCACGAATTTGATCTGAAAAGCCGCAGCCAGCGCACCCGTCAGGAAAAACTGGCGCTGATCGCCCAGGGTATCATCGGCGTGTGGCTTATCGTCGCGCTGGCATTCCACCTGGCGGAAGTGGGGCTTATTGGCCTGTCGGTGATTATTCTGGCGACGTCGTTTACCGGTGTGACCGACGAACATGCGATCGGCAAGGCATTTACCGAAGCGCTGCCCTTTACTGCCCTGCTGGCGGTGTTTTTTGCCATTGTAGCGGTGATTATCGACCAGCAACTGTTCTCGCCGATTATCGACTTTGTCCTGCAGGCATCACCCGACTCGCAGCTTTCGCTCTTTTATCTGTTTAACGGCCTGCTCTCTTCTATTTCCGATAACGTGTTTGTCGGATCGGTGTATATCAATGAGGCCAAAGCGGCGCTTGAACACGGGGCCATTAATATTAACCAGTTTGAGCTGCTGGCCGTGGCGATTAATACCGGCACCAATTTGCCGTCGGTGGCGACGCCAAACGGACAGGCGGCGTTTCTGTTCCTGCTGACCTCGGCGCTGGCTCCCCTGATTCGTTTGTCTTACGGTCGGATGGTGTGGATGGCGCTGCCGTATACGCTGGTATTAACCGTTGTCGGCTTGCTGTGCGTCAAATTTACCCTCATTCCTTATACGCAATGGTTGTTGCAAATAGGTATACTGGCCGCGCATTAAGTCCCTGAAATCGGGTGGTTCGCTGCCCGGTTTGACTTTCTGCATTATAAACATCCAATTACGTTTTATTTTGCCAGGAGCATCTGGCGCTAAAATCGTTTTGGTTTACACTGCGCTTTCTAAGCCTGTTCCAGGGAAATGATTATGTTGCGATTTTTGAACCAATGCTCTCGCGGTCGCGGAGCGTGGTTATTGATGGCCCTGACCGCCTTTGCGCTGGAAATGGTAGCGCTCTGGTTCCAGCATGTGATGTTGCTGAAACCCTGTGTGCTGTGTATTTACGAACGTTGTGCGCTGTTCGGTATTATGGGTGCAGGGCTGGTGGGTGCGATTGCGCCAAAATCCCCGCTGCGTTATGCCGGGATCGCCCTCTGGTTGTACAGTGCCTGGAAAGGCATTGAGCTGGCGTGGCAGCACACCATGATGCAGCTGCATCCCTCCCCGTTCCAGACCTGTGATTTTGCCGCCCGCTTCCCAGGCTGGCTGCCGCTGGACAAGTGGCTGCCGCAGGTGTTTGTGGCCTCCGGTGATTGCTCTGTTCGTCAGTGGGAATTCCTGACGCTGGAGATGCCGCAGTGGCTGGTCGGTATTTTCGTCGCCTACTTCGTGGTGGCGCTGCTGGTACTGATTGCCCAGCCGTTCAAACCGAAAAAACGCGATTTGTTCGGTCGATAAGCACAAACAGCACCCAACAAAAAACCCGCCTCGGCGGGTTTTTTTTATGCGTGTTTGGGATGGTTGAGAATATGGTCTTCCCAGTCCTGCACTTCGGATTCTTTCACCGCGATATGTCGCACCGAAATGCGCTCGCCGTGCATCGCCGCTTTTGAGCCAGTCAGCAGCGGATGCCAGTCCGGCAGCCCTTTCCCTTCCGCCAGCAGGCGATAGGCGCAGGTGTGAGGCAGCCATTCAAACGTCGGGAGATTGTCGCGGGTCAGCTTGATGCAGTCCGGCTCGTACTCGAAACGGCGCTCGTAGTTGCGGCACTGGCAGGTTTTGATGTTCAGCTGCTTGCAGGCGACGTTGGTGAAGTAGATTTCGTCAGTGTCTTCGTCCATCAGCTTATGCAGGCAGCACTGCCCGCAGCCGTCGCACAGCGATTCCCACTCCACGTCGGTCATTTCGTCGAGAGTCTTGCTTTGCCAGAAAGGGGTTTCGCTCATAAGGATGTCCACACGTCAAAAGAAAGCGCACCTTATAACCAGTCTGGCACGTGGATGCAAGTTTTGCCGCCGATTAACAGCGGCAAGGGCATTTTACAGCACGCGCGTCTTAACGGATTGTCCGTTAAAACCGATTTCCAGTTCGTCACCGCTCAGCAGTGGCCCAACGCCTTCTGGCGTACCGGTGAGGATCACATCGCCCGGCTTGAGGGTGAAGTAGCGGCTCATGTAGGCGATAAGCGGCAGGATCTTGTGGATCATGTCAGAGGTATTCCCCTGCTGGCGAATTTCGCCGTTCACCTTCAGGCTCAACGGGGTATTTTGCGGATCGGCGTGGAATTCGGCGGCCGGAATAAAACCGGAGAGCGGGCAGGAATTATCAAAGCCTTTGGCTTTTTCCCACGGCTGGCCGGCTTTTTTCATTTTGCCCTGCACATCGCGCAGCGTCAGATCCAGCGCAACTCCGTAGCCTGCGATGGCTTTCTGCACGTGATCCTCGGATGCCTGACGCAGCGTGCCGCCAATTAGCACCGCCAGTTCGACTTCATGGTGTACCGAACCCAGCCCCTGCGGTAGCGCCAGCGGCTGGCGAATATCGCAAATAGCGGTTTCCGGCTTGATAAACAACACAGGCTCTTCTGGCACGGCACTGCCCATTTCCTGAATGTGCTTCGCATAATTGCTGCCTACGCAGACCACTTTGCTTACAGGGTAATCCAGTAATGCGCCTTGCCAGTTGTGATGTTGATACATGCTCGTCCCCTACACGGTTGATATGTCACCCACGGAGTTGGCCGGGGTTATTTTTTTCCGTCACCTGCGAGATGCTGTTTTAATAAATTCTCAGGAGGTGGCGGAAGCTGTAAATAATAGCCTTGTTCTTTCAGGGCGGTTTTCACTTTATCCAGATCGGCATTCACCAGTTTTTTACGACCATCCAGCGGCAATAGCATCGCCAGCTGCGGAGTACCGAAGCCTTTCATTAATTCTTCCGGTACGCGGGAAAAATCGTCTTTTTTCTCGACATAAAGATAGGTCTGGTCGCGTTTAGTACTTCTGTAGATCACACAAAACATGTTTTTACTCTGAATTATCGGTGGTTGCTTGCCTCAATATACCAGTGACTATAACATGCCTGATACTCTTCGGAATATCGCAACGAATGTGCTGCGATTAACAGCAAATTGAGTAAGGCCAGGATGTCAAACACGCCCATCGAGCTTAAAGGCAGTAGCTTCACCTTATCAGTGGTTCATTTGCATGATGCAAAACCCGAGGTTATTCGTCAGGCGTTAGAAGACAAAATCGCGCAGGCACCCGCTTTTCTGAAACACGCCCCAGTGGTGGTGAATGTCAGCGGTCTCGACGCGCCTGTGAACTGGCAGCATCTTCAGCAGGCGGTCGCCTCGACCGGGCTGCGTATTGTTGGCATTAGCGGCTGCAAAGATGCCCGTCTTAAAGATGAAATCGAGCGTGCCGGTCTGCCCCTTCTGACTGAAGGCAAAGAAAAAACCGTCCGTTCTCCGGCGAAAGCCGCCCCGACGCCTCCACCGCCCGTGCAAACTGTTACTCCTATCACAAAAACGCGAATGATTGATGTGCCGGTTCGTTCCGGTCAGCGCATTTATGCACCAAACTGTGATCTGATTGTGACAAGCCACGTCAGCGCTGGCGCTGAGCTGATTGCCGATGGCAATATTCACGTCTACGGTATGATGAGAGGACGCGCGCTGGCCGGTGCCAGTGGCGATCGGGAAGCACAAATATTTTGTACCCATCTGACGGCGGAACTGGTTTCCATCGCAGGTGAATATTGGCTGAGTGACAAGATCCCAGCCGAATTTTATGGCAAAGCGGCACGCCTGCGACTCGCAGAGAACGCTTTGACTGTTCAACCGTTGAATTGATCCCTTTTTAACAAGGAATTTCTATGGCACGCATTATTGTTGTGACTTCGGGTAAAGGAGGCGTTGGCAAGACCACCTCCAGCGCGGCCATCGCTACTGGTTTGGCCCAGAAGGGAAAGAAGACAGTTGTTATCGATTTCGATATCGGCCTGCGTAACCTCGACCTGATCATGGGCTGTGAGCGTCGCGTTGTGTATGACTTTGTTAACGTCATTCAGGGCGATGCCACCCTTAACCAGGCGCTGATTAAAGATAAGCGCACGGAAAACCTCTTTATTCTTCCTGCTTCTCAGACGCGCGACAAAGATGCGCTGACCCGCGAAGGCGTGGAGAAAGTGCTCGACGAACTGAAAAAGATGGAGTTCGACTTTGTGGTCTGCGACTCCCCTGCCGGTATCGAAACGGGCGCGCTGATGGCGCTGTATTTCGCTGACGAAGCCATCATCACCACCAACCCGGAAGTCTCCTCTGTACGTGACTCTGACCGTATTCTGGGCATTCTGGCGTCTAAATCTCGTCGCGCGGAAAATGGTCAGGACCCGATTAAAGAGCACCTGCTACTGACCCGTTACAATCCGGGTCGCGTCAACAAGGGTGACATGCTGAGCATGGAAGACGTGCTGGAGATCCTGCGCATCAAACTGGTTGGCGTCATTCCGGAAGATCAGTCCGTGCTGCGCGCCTCTAACCAGGGCGAGCCGGTGATCCTCGATACGATGGCAGACGCGGGTAAAGCCTACGCTGATACCGTTGACCGTCTGCTGGGAGAAGAACGTCCTTTCCGCTTCATTGAAGAAGAGAAGAAAGGTTTCCTCAAACGCCTGTTCGGAGGATAAGTTATGGCATTACTGGACTTTTTTCTCTCGCGGAAAAAAAGCACCGCCAACATCGCGAAAGAGCGACTGCAAATTATCGTTGCGGAACGTCGCCGCAGCGATGCTGAACCACACTATTTGCCGCAGCTGCGCAAAGACATCCTGGAAGTGATTTGTAAGTACGTGCAGATCGACCCGGAGATGGTCACCGTGCAGCTGGAGCAGAAGGATGGGGATATTTCGATTCTGGAGCTGAACGTGACGCTGCCAGAAGCGGAAGAGTCACGTCCATAGCATTATGAACGTATCAATGCCGGGTAGCGCTTCGCTTACCCGGCAATTTTCTTACTGTGGATAGTCTGCCAGCAGGGTTTTCAGACGTTCGCCCATCAACTCCCCGCGCCAGCCCGCAATCAGTTCCGGCAGGCCATTTTGCGGTTTTAACTTCCAGTGCCAGTTCAGCAGCTGATTGATCTGACGCCGTGACGCCAGCAGCTCTGGGCTTATCTTGTTTTCCGTTCCCACTTCCAGCACCAGTGCTTTGATCTCTTTGAACGCTTTGCGATAGCCTGGCATATCCATCAGGTTCAACAGTGGATCCGGCAGTTCATCGTCCGGCAACTGCTGGGCTTTAGCGACCAGTGCCAGCAACGTTTTGCCGTGGAAGCGAATTTCACTGCCCGATAATCCGATACTGTCCAGTTCGCCCATGCTGCCCGGCATATAGCGCGCAACAGCCCACAGATGCTCTTCGCGTACGACAAAATTGACCGCCAGATCGCGATCGCGCGCTTTGCGCAGACGCCAGTCGGCCAGCAGCTGCAGGCAGGCAAGCTGACGGGTACGCAGCTGCCAGGCGTTGGTGATATCGCGCCAGGCGTCTTTCGGGTCGACCACTTCCTGACGGCGCTGCTGTGTCATACGGCATTCGTTGAGCGCCGCATCCAGCCAGCCGGCGTCTTCAGCCTCTTTCATCAGTTGGCCGCAAATCGGCAGCAGGTAAAAGACATCGGCAGCGGCGTAGTCCAGTTGACGTTCAGTCAGTGGACGCGCCAGCCAGTCGGTGCGCGACTCGCTCTTATCCAGCGCAATCCCGGTATACTCTTCGACCATCGCGGCAAAGCCCCAGGAGAGCGGACGGCCGGTGAAAGCGGCGAGAATTTGCGTATCAATCAGGGGTTCCGGCATCACGCCAAAGGTATTGAGGAACACCTCCAGATCTTCACTACCCGCATGCAGATATTTGGTCACGGCGGTATCGAGCAGAAGTTCACGCATCGGCGCCCAGTCCGTGATACCCAGCGGGTCAATCAGCGAGACCTTTTTGCCATCGTACATCTGGATCAAACCCAACTGGGGATAGTAGGTTCGCGTGCGAACAAACTCGGTATCCAGAGCAATGGCGGGAAAGTCGCGGGTGACGTTGCACAGCGTTGCCAGCTCGTCGTTGGTTGTGATCATCTGGTAATTCAAAACGGTTTCTCTCTGGTTTGCGCCCATAAAAAACGCCGGCTAACCGGCGTGTGGTGGCGACTCACTCGAAGCTTAGGCTTTATTGTCCACTTTGGAACGCGCTTCGTCACGTAATTCTCGTCGTAATATCTTCCCGACGTTCGATTTCGGCAGCTCCGTGCGGAACTCCACCAGCTTCGGCACTTTGTAACCGGTAAGCTGACGACGACAAAACGCGATCAGTTCATCTTCGTTCAGCGAGGGGTCTTTTTTGACCACGAATATCTTCACCGCTTCGCCGCTGCTGCCGGAGGGCACGCCGACGGCGGCTACTTCCTGCACCCCATCGTGCTGCATTACTACGTCTTCGATCTCATTAGGATAGACGTTAAAACCAGAGACCAGAATCATGTCTTTTTTGCGATCGACAATGCGCAGGAAACCTTCGTCGTCCATCACCGCGATGTCGCCCGTGTAGAGCCAGCCGTCTTTGATGATTTCATCCGTCGCATCTGGGCGCTGCCAGTAGCCGAGCATGACCTGCGGGCCTTTAACGCACAGTTCGCCCGGCTCACCGTGAGGCACTTCGTTGCCTGCGTCGTCGACCAGTTTGGCCTCCGTTGACGGCACCGGCAGACCAATGCTGCCGCTGTGATAATCGATATCATGCGGGTTAACGCTGACCAGCGGCGCGCACTCTGTGAGGCCGTAACCCTCTAGCAGATACTGCCCGGTGAGTTTCACCCAACGGTCGGCCACCGCCTGCTGAACCGGCATGCCACCGCCCGCAGAGAGGTGCAGCGTGGAGAAGTCGAGCTGCTGGAACTCTTTGTTGTTGAGCAGTGCGTTAAACAGCGTGTTCACCCCGGTCATTGCGGTGAACGGGTATTTCGCCAGCTCTTTCACCAGCCCCGGAATATCACGCGGGTTGGTAATCAGTAAATTCTGTCCGCCCAGCTCGATAAACAGCAGGCAGTTCATGGTCAGAGCAAAAATGTGATACAGCGGCAGCGCCGTGACCACCAGCTCTTTGCCGCGGTGTAGCAGCGGGCCGTAGGTCGCATTCACCTGCTCAAGGTTCGCCAGCATATTGCGGTGGGTCAGCATCGCCCCTTTCGCAACGCCGGTCGTACCACCGGTGTACTGCAAGAAGGCCAGATCGTCTGAGACCACTTCCGGCTTCACATACTGCATGCGATAGCCGCTCTGTAGTGCGCGGCGGAAAGAGATGGCATCCGGCAGATGGTATTTCGGCACCAGACGCTTCACATATTTGACGACAAAGTTAACCAGCGTCCCTTTGGCGGTAGACAGCTGATCGCCCATGCGGGTCAGGATCACGTGGCGGACCTGAGTTTTATCGACCACTTTTTCCAGCGTATGGGCAAAGTTGGAGACAATCACAATCGCCGCCGCGCCGCTGTCATTCAACTGGTGCTCCAGCTCGCGCGGAGTATAGAGCGGGTTGACGTTAACCACGATCATCCCCGCCCGCAAAATACCGAACAGCGCTACCGGATACTGGAGCAGGTTTGGCATCATCAGCGCGACGCGGTCCCCTTTCTTCAGGCCCAGGCCTTCCTGCAAATAGGCGGCAAAGGCCCGGCTGCGCTCTTCCAGTTTGCGGAAGGTCATCACTTCGCCCATGTTCACAAACGCAGGCTGATCCGCGTAGCGCGCGACCGAGTGCTCAAATAATTCAACCAGGGATTGATAACGGTCAGGATTGATCTCCGCAGGAACATCTGCGGGATAACGGTTAAGCCAAACCTTTTTCAATGCATCACCTCTGAAATGAGTGTTCGTCGTCATCACAACCCCGATAATAAACAGTTCGTTAACATTATATTAACTCAGCGTACCAGTTTATTAATTGTTCGAATTTAAGGTTGCGAAGCGCGTCACTCTTTTTTTTGTGTTATATCCGTAAAAAACAGAGACAGCGGCTGAGCCGCTGTCTCTTATCTAATAATAACAGTAAGTTATTCTGTAACGATGGTCTGAACCTGAGCCGGGCCTGGATTGTACCAGCCCCATCCACCGTAGCCGCCATAGCGGTACGGGTGCGGTCCCCACATCCATGGGTCGATAGGCTGCGGTGGCAGCATGACCTGTTGGGTCAGGTGCCAGCGTTTGTAGCCGGTGGCCTGCAGGGTCATAAATTTATACGGCGTGTTACCGATTTTCCCCTGTACCGTGCCGGTGATTGGCCCAACGACCGTCACCAGCTGGCCACGGAAATCGACCGGATCGAGGAAACCGTTCACATCTGCATAAATTCGCCCGCGCGAAGGTTCGCCCAGAACTGGCCGCGCCCCGCTGTCCAGCGGCACCGTCGCAATTTCCAGACGGGTTTTGCCCTGCTGGTTCTGGATGTCCACCACTTTGCCGCCGAAGCGTGCCTCCTGGCCGACGTAAAGCTCAGGCGCATTCATCACCCGCACCAGATCCTGCTGCGGTGTCGGACTGCTTCCTTTTATCGCGTCAGGAACGGTGACACATCCACTTAATGCCACAGCGATAGCGCCCGCTATGAAGAGGCGTACAACCTTTGTTTGAACCGCCATGATGCGACTCCCTTTTCTCAGTGCTTATTACTGAGATTCACGCCCTGCCCGGAAGTTTCTTCCAGGCCACTTCATTTCGCAAATAAACCGGCTCAGCGTGTTCAACGGCCACGGTTTTTCCCGCGCTCAGCAGCTGACAGGCGATCGGCAGCATATCTTCAGCATGGGGGAGTAACACCTGACCATCGACCAGCGTCAGACCGCTGTCATTTGCCATATCCGGCCAGGCTGGCCAGCCTGTACCCACAGTAGCCCACTCGCCGGAAAGTTGTTTCAACCGTTCAGCAACGGCGTCCGGTTTGAGCACCGACTCGGTCTCTTCACCCTGCCAGACGCCCTGCTCATCGCGCGTATACTCGCCCCAGTAGACTTCGCCCATGCGCGCATCAATCGCGGCCAACACACGCGTCGCGCCAGTGCTGCGCCATGCGCCCTGCGCCATGGTAGCGAGTGTGGAAACGCCAATCATTGGCAGATCGGCGCCCAGCGCCAGGCCCTGCGCGATACCAATGCCGATACGCACGCCGGTGAAGCTGCCCGGCCCACGGCCAAAGGCCAGCGCGTCGAGTTCAGTTAAAGTGGAGTTGCCCTGGTGAAGGATCTCTTTCACCAGCGGCAGAATACGTTGGGTATGTTCCCGGGGGCACTCTTCAAAATGGGCAAAGAGGGTACCGTTATCCCACAGGGCAACGGAGCAGGCCTCTGTAGCGGTATCAATAGCCAGAATTCGCATGGGTCTCGCGCTCTCGCAATGGGTAGTCACAAAATGGCGCGCATCTTAGCACACTCCAGGGCAAATTACTCCGCCGTTGGGTTCGCCAGGAAACGCACCGCGCGATTAATGTCCCGCGTGCGGGGCGCGGGTGGCAGACTGGCAAGGAATGTCGCGCCGTAAGGGCGCATCACCAGGCGATTGTCGCAGATCACCAGCACGCCACGGTCGTCCGTATCACGGATCAGACGCCCGACGCCCTGCTTCAGGGTGATAACCGCGTCCGGGAGCTGTACGTCGTCAAAAGGATCGCCCCCGCGCAGGCGGCAGTCTTCCATGCGCGCTTTCAGCAGCGGATCGTCCGGAGAGGTAAAGGGCAGTTTGTCGATGATCACCAGGGAGAGCGCATCCCCGCGCACGTCCACCCCTTCCCAGAAACTACTGGTTGCCACCAGCAACGCGTTACCGGCAGTGACGAACTGCTGCAACAGCTGGCCTTTACTGGTTTCGCCCTGCAACAGCACGGGTAAGGTCATGGTGGCGCGAAACTGTTCGGCCAGATCGCGCATCATGGCGTGGGAGGTGCACAGCATGAAGCAGCGGCCATTGTTGGCCTCGATCATCGGTTTGAGCATTGCCGCCAAATGTTTCGCCGCGCCCGGCTGGTTCGGCAGCGGTAAGTTGCGCGGCACGCAGAGCAGTGCCTGGGTTTCGTAATCGAACGGACTAGGCAGCAGCAGTGAATCTGACTCTTCAATCCCCAGTCGCTCCGTGAAGTGGTGCAGATCGTCGTTCACGGAGAGCGTCGCGGAGGTAAATATCCAGCTTCCCGGTTTCTGCGCCATCACCTCTTTGAATTTATCGGCCACGGTCAGCGGCGTGAGCGCCAGGGTGAACTGGCGCGCGGTGCATTCATACCAGTAGCTAAAGCCGGGCTGGTTGATCTCTTTAAGACGTTTCAGGCGCGTGCGGTACAGCGTGGCGCGCTCAAAAGCGGCGTCGAGCAAGGCGCTGCGCCCGAGGGACAGCTTAGCCACGTCATAACACAGCTCCAGCGCATCATCGAGCAGCAGCAGCGCGCGCTGAATATTGCTGTCGGCTAACAGTTCGCGCAGATTCCCGCGATAGCCGGGTTCGCCCAGCTGCATACGAAAATCCTGCGCGCTTTGCGCCAGCCGGTCAGCGCATTTCTGCAGCTGCTGGGTGTCGCGCAGTTCGGTGCGATAAGCAATGGTGAAATCTTTGGCGAGATCCTGGAGCTGACGGCTGGAGAGCGACTGACCAAAATACTGGCTGGCAATATCCGGCAGTTGATGGGCTTCATCGAAGATCATCACTTCCGCTTCCGGAATCAACTCACCAAAACCGCCGTCCTTAACCACCATATCCGCCAGGAACAGATGGTGGTTCACCACCACCACGTCGGCATCCATCGCGGTTTTACGCGCTTTGACGACAAAACAATCTTTATACAGCGGGCAGTCGCTGCCGAGGCAGTTGTCGTTGGTGCTGGTCACCAGCGGCCACGCCTGAGAGTCTTCGGCGACGCTGGCGCAGGTGCTGATATCCCCGTCAATGGTTTGATTCGCCCAGGCGCGGAGGATGATCACATCGCTCAGGGTCTGAACCGGCAAATCGCCGCCAGCCAGCGCCTGCTGTTCGAGGCGCTCAAGACAGAGATAGTTTGAGCGCCCTTTCAGCAATGCCAGGCGGCCTTTATAGTTCAGGGCTTTTGCCACCGTCGGCAGGTCGCGACTGTAGAGCTGATCCTGCAACGCTTTCGAGCCGGTTGAGATGATCACTTTCTTTTTCGCGCGCAGCGCAGGGGCAAGATAGGCGTAAGTTTTGCCCGTCCCGGTGCCTGCCTCGACCACCAGCGACTGGGTATTTTTGATGGCGCGGGTGACCGCTTCCGCCATATGTCGTTGCGGCTCGCGCGGTTTAAAACCGGGAATCGCCTGCGCTAACTGACCGTCTGCTGAAAAATCGTCTGCCACGTTGCTCTCTCACTGTATTTTTGCACAGGGATTATGTCAGCCCGCCCTCTCCTGTGCCAGTCGAAATAGACGTTGACGGAACATTATGGCAGTCTTGCGGCCTGAAACCATTTATGAGGAAAGGTTTATGACAATTGTGCGCATTGATGCGGAAGCCCGCTGGTCTGACGTTGTGATTCACAATCAGACGCTCTACTACACGGGTGTACCCGAAAACCTGGACGCTGATGCGTTCGAGCAAACGGCCAATACGCTGGCGCAAATTGACGCGGTTCTGGAAAAACAGGGCAGCGATAAATCCCGCATTCTGGATGCGACCATTTTCCTGGCGAATAAAGACGACTTTGCTGCGATGAATAAAGCCTGGGATGCGTGGGTGGTAGCGGGTCACGCGCCTGTACGCTGTACGGTACAGGCCACGCTGATGAAGCCGCAGTATAAAGTTGAAATCAAGATAATCGCGGCGGTGTAAGACGATTATTCGTCGTCTTCGTCATCCTCGAAACGCGCCACAATCCGATCGCCGGTATGGGTGGCGCGAATTTCCTGGGCTACGGTCGTAATCGCTTGTCCGCTGCTCATTCCCTGGGACATCAGTTCCTGAATACGCTCGACGGCTTTTTGCTGCTGTTCATGACTGAGGGAAGGTAAACCTGCAAACATTATCAACTCCTGCTAAATTATCTGCGCTAATAAATTCACGCTGCCCGGTAGTATGCCACACATGAACCCGTTACCCCCTACTGTCATTTCATTACCCTGGCGTCATGACGCCGCCGAATTCTGGTTTGCGCGCTTAAGCCATCTTCCGTGGGCGATGCTGCTGCACTCCGGGCATGCCGATCACCCTTACAGCCGCTTTGATATTCTGGTCGCCGATCCGCTCACCACCCTGACGACCCGCGGTGATTCCACGCAGATATCGTCAAGTGACGTTGTCACATCTACTGACGATCCGCTCGCCCTGCTTGAGCGCGAACTGAACGCCCTGCCGTTCAGGGCTGCAACGGATCCTGATTTGCCTTTCCAGGGGGGCGCGCTGGGGCTGTTTGGCTATGACCTGGGCCGCCGATTTGAAACGCTGCCAGAGCACGCGCAGAAGGATATTACGCTGCCGGATATGGCCGTTGGGCTGTACGACTGGGCGGTGATTGTTGATCATCATAAACAACGGGTTTCACTGCTGAGCCACAGCGACGCTGATGCCCGACTGGCGTGGCTCGACGCGCAGCAGCCCGTTCCGGCCATCGATTTTACGCTCACCTCCGCGTGGCGTTCCAATATGAGCGCGGATGAGTATGCGCAGAAGTTCGCGCAGGTGCAGGCGTATCTGCACAGCGGTGACTGCTATCAGGTGAACCTCGCCCAGCGTTTTCAGGCGACTTACGCGGGCGATGAGTGGCAGGCGTTTACGCGCCTGAACGCCAGTAATCGCGCGCCATTCAGCGCCTTCCTGCGTCTGGAACAGGGAGCAGTCCTGAGCCTCTCGCCGGAGCGTTTTATTCATCTCGCCGATGGCACTATCCAGACGCGCCCGATTAAAGGCACCCTGCCGCGCCTCACGGACCCTGACGCCGATCGGCTGCAGGCGGAGAAACTCGCCGCCTCGCCAAAAGATCGCGCCGAGAATCTGATGATTGTCGATCTGATGCGTAATGATATTGGCCGCGTCGCGGAGCCGGGCAGCGTGCGCGTTCCCGAGCTGTTCGTGGTGGAGCCATTTCCGGCAGTGCATCACCTGGTGAGCACGATTACCGCGCGTCTCCCGGCAAGCCGTTCTGCCTGCGATCTGCTGCGCGCGGCGTTTCCTGGCGGATCGATCACCGGTGCGCCGAAAGTGCGTGCCATGCAGATCATTGACGAACTGGAACCGCATCGCCGCAACGCCTGGTGCGGCAGCATCGGCTATCTGAGCCGGTGTGGCACGATGGATACCAGCATAACCATCCGCACCCTGACCGCCAGCGACGGGCAGCTCTACTGTTCGGCAGGCGGCGGGATTGTGGCCGACAGCCAGGCAAACGCGGAATATCAGGAAACGTTTGATAAAGTTAACCGCATCCTGCATCAACTGGAGAGCTAACATTTGGATACCCACGATCTGACCCTGGATGATTTTCTGTCGCGCTTTCAGCTTTTGCGCCCGCAGGTGAATCGTGATGCGCTGAACAGCCGCCAGGCGGCGGTGTTGATCCCGGTGGTACGCCGCGAACAGCCGGGATTGTTGCTGACCAAACGCTCGTCGCATTTACGTAAGCACGCAGGCCAGGTGGCGTTTCCCGGGGGGCAGTCGATGCCTCCGATGCCTCACTGATTGCCGCTGCCCTGCGCGAAGCCCAGGAAGAGGTGGCGATCCCGCCAGAATCCGTTGAGGTGATTGGCGTGTTACCGCCGGTGGACAGCGTGACCGGCTTTCAGGTAACGCCGGTCGTCGGGATTATCCCGCCCAATCTCCACTATCACGCCAGCGAAGATGAAGTGGCGGCGGTGTTCGAAATGCCGCTGGCGGAAGCCCTGCGACTGAGCCGATATCATCCGCTGGATATTCAACGGCGTGGACACGATCACCGGGTGTGGCTGTCGTGGTATCAGCATTATTTTGTCTGGGGCATGACGGCGGGCATTATTCGTGAGCTGGCACTGCAAATCGGCCTGAAGCCTTGACTATACTTTACATTCTGAATTTTTCTTCGGGTTTGCGAGGGGCGTCGCACCATTAGCAAAACAGGGGTTATTCATTAGTTTAATTCATGTGAATAGTTCAGCCGACCTGTAACTTCCCTCTTACACTATGCGCAGTTATAACATCGTTACTGGAACCCCGGTAACCCTGTCAGGAGTAAGAAAGTGATTAGTATATTCGACATGTTCAAAGTGGGGATTGGCCCGTCTTCTTCCCACACTGTAGGGCCGATGAAGGCCGGTAAACAGTTCGTCGATGATCTGGTCGAAAAAGGATTACTGGAAAGCACTACCCGTGTAGCCGTTGACGTTTACGGTTCACTCTCTTTAACGGGTAAGGGCCACCACACCGATATCGCCATTATTATGGGTCTGGCAGGTAACATGCCGGACACCGTGGATATTGACGCCATTCCGGCGTTTATCCGCGACACTGAAACACGCGGTCGTCTACTGCTGGCTAACGGCAAGCATGAAGTGGATTTCCCCCACGACGACGGCATGCGTTTTCGCAGTGATAACCTGTCACTGCACGAAAACGGCATGCAGATCCACGCCTTTAACGGCGACAAAGTGATCTACAGCAAAACCTATTACTCCATCGGCGGCGGTTTTATCGTCGACGAAGAGCACTTTGGCAAAGACACGGCGGGCGACGTTAACGTCCCTTATCCGTTCAAGTCTGCGCAGGAAATGCTCGACTACTGCAAACAGACCGGCCTGTCGCTCTCCGGCATGGTGATGCAAAACGAACTGGCGCTGCACAGCAAAAAAGAGATCGAAGACTATTTTGCTAACGTGTGGCAGACCATGCAGGCCTGTATCGACCGTGGGATCAATACCGAGGGCGTTCTGCCAGGACCACTGCGCGTACCGCGTCGTGCCTCTGCCCTGCGCCGTATGCTGGTAACGACCGATAAATTCTCCAACGACCCGATGAACGTGGTCGACTGGGTGAATATGTTTGCGCTGGCGGTGAACGAAGAGAACGCCGCCGGTGGCCGCGTGGTGACGGCACCCACTAACGGCGCATGCGGTATCGTTCCGGCGGTGCTGGCCTATTACGATCACTTTATCGAGCCGGTGACGCCTGACATTTACATCCGCTATTTCCTCGCAGCGGGTGCAGTGGGCGCATTGTACAAAATGAATGCCTCCATCTCCGGTGCTGAAGTGGGCTGTCAGGGTGAAGTGGGCGTAGCCTGTTCCATGGCGGCGGCCGGTCTGTCTGAACTGCTGGGTGCCAGCCCGGAACAGGTTTGCGTGGCAGCGGAAATCGGGATGGAACATAACCTTGGTCTGACGTGCGACCCGGTCGCAGGACAGGTGCAGGTACCGTGCATCGAGCGTAACGCCATCGCCTCCGTGAAAGCGATCAACGCCTCGCGTATGGCCATGCGCCGCACCAGCGAGCCACGTGTGTCGCTGGATAAGGTCATCGAGACCATGTACGAAACCGGCAAAGACATGAACGCCAAATACCGTGAAACCTCTCGCGGCGGCCTGGCGATCAAGGTGCAGTGCGACTAACCAGTTCGACTGTCCCCTGAATACGTCACGCCGCAGGACGTTTAAAACGGCGTGAAGTATGACGGGGATATGCCCATCTGCAACGGATGGGCGAATTTTCTCCGCTGTCTCGTCACCTTAACATTTCCCCACTACACTTTCTGTGTTGCCCCGGCGCCTGGTGCTGGCGGCTTATCGAGCGTCCTTTTCATGCAAACTGCGCAAAGGATCATTAAAAGCTATCGCCGAAACCGCATTATTGTCTGTGTGCTGGTGGCGCTTTTTACGCTCTTTTTGACCCTGAGCTTTCGGTTTATTTCACAGCGTAATGTAAATCAGGACCGTATTCACGCCTTTGCAAACCACTCTGTGAATGCACTGGACAGTATCCTTATTCCCCTTGAGAGTGGCCGCGAAAAACTGCAATCCCTGGTGGGTGCCCCCTGCGTTGATATCCATCTGTCGTTACGAAAACAGGCTGCAACTCTGCAAACCGTGCGCTCTATTGGGTTGATCAAAGACGGGATCCTCTACTGCTCCAGTATTTTTGGTATCCGCGACGTGCCGATCCGTCAGATACAACCGGCATTACCCTCAAGCCAGCCGCAGCTGGTGCTGTCGACGGATAAATCGCTGCTGAAAGGCAGCCCGATTTTAATCCAGTGGTATCCCGTCTCTGATAGCGGCGAAGACGGCGTGATGCAGGTTGTGAATATCGAGCTTATCACCCGCATGATGCTTGAGCCGCAGCCTCCGCTGATCACTGACGTGAGCTTAAGCGCGGGCAATAAATTTCTTCGCTACGGTCAGAATGTGACCGACACGCTCACCTATACCGATAACGCGATGATCCTGCGTCAGTCTTCGGCCCATTTCCCCTTCACCATTACCGTCAGCGGGCCTGGCGCGAGCCAGCTGGCGCTGAAAAATCTGCCCTCCCAGCTCCCACTGGCGGTGCTGTTGAGCCTGCTGCTGGGCTATATCGCCTGGCTTGCCACCGCCAGTCGCATGAGCTTCACATGGGAGCTTAACCTCGGCCTAGCTGCACGTGAGTTCGAGCTGTTTTGCCAGCCGTTACTCAATGCCCGCACGCAGAAATGCGTCGGCGTGGAGATCTTGCTGCGCTGGAATAACCCCCGCCAGGGGTGGATCTCCCCGGATGTTTTTATTCCGCTGGCGGAGGAACACAATCTAATTGTTCCTCTGACGCGTTACGTGATCGCAGAAACCGTCCGTCAGATTGGCTATTTCCCGGCCAATAAGGGCTTTCATATCGGGATTAACGTGGCGGCCAGCCATTTTCGCAATGGGATGCTGTTACAGGATTTGAACCGCTACTGGTTCAGCGCGCATCCCAAACAACAGCTGATTGTTGAACTCACCGAGCGGGATGCCCTGCTGGATATGGATTATCGCATTGTGCGGGAGCTACATCGCAAAGAGGTCAAACTGGCGATTGATGATTTTGGCACCGGCAGCAGCTCACTCTCCTGGCTGGAGAAACTGCGCCCTGACGTGCTGAAAATTGATAAATCTTTCACCACGGCGCTCGGGACGGATGCGGTGAATTCAACGGTGACGGATATGATTATCGCCCTTGGCCAGCGGCTGGATCTTGAACTGGTGGCGGAAGGGGTGGAGACGCAGGAGCAGGCGCGCTATTTGCGCGATCACGGCGTGACGATTTTGCAGGGATTTTTGTATGCGCGGCCGATGCCGCTGAAAGATTTTCCGCGGTGGCTGGCGGAAAGCTCGCCTCCACCAGCACCGCGGAATGGGCATATCGTTCCGATTATGCCCTTACGCTAAGCCTGATTACTCTTCTTCGTCGTGGGCGGACTGCTCTTTAACAATACGCACCAGGTCTACGCGGTAATCATTTGCCTGCATGATGGTGATTTGCAGCGGCGGCAGCTCAATGATATCGCCAACGCGCGGGATCTGGCCGTTCACGGCAATCACTAATCCGGCAACGGTCGCGATATCTTCTTCATCGTTGATGACGTTATCGAGACCCAGCGTGTGCTGCAGAGCGTGCAGATCGGTTGTCCCTTTGACCAGCCAGCCGTCGCCATCCGCCACGATTTCTGGCGTTTCATCGGCGTCCGGGAATTCACCGGCAATGGCTTCCAGCACGTCCAGCGGCGTGACCAGGCCCTGTACTACGCCAAATTCGTTAGTGACGATCACAAAGCTACCGCGCGCGCGACGCAGCACGCCCAGCAGGTTGATCGGGTCCAGCGTTTCCGGAACCACAATCGCCGGTGAGGCCGCCGCAATCGCTTCGACGTTAACGCCCTCTTCCAGCGCCACCAGCAACTCTTTGGCACGCACGACACCGATGATTTCATCCAGCTCACCGCGACACACCGGGAACAGGCTGTGCGGTGAGGAGAGCAACTGCTGGCGGATTTCATCGACGCTCAGGTTGGCATCGACCCAGCTGATTTCACCGCGTGGCGTCATAATGCCGCGCAATGAGCGGGAGGCCAGCGACAGCACGCCGTTAATCATGTAGCGCTCTTCTTCAACGAACGCCCCTTCCGGAACCGGAACCGGGTTATGGTTCGCGTTTTCCGGCTGGACGGTCGTCTGGCGGCGACCGCCCATCAGACGCAGGATGGCGTCAGCGGTACGCGCACGCAGCGGCTGATTCGACTGCTGCTTAATGAAGTTGCGACGCGCAATCTGGTTAAACAATTCGATAATGATCGAGAAGCCAATCGCGGCGTACAGGTAGCCTTTCGGAATATGGAAGCCGAAACCTTCTGCGACCAGGCTCAAACCAATCATCAGCAGGAAGCTAAGACACAGCACCACCACCGTTGGATGTTCGTTCACAAAGCGAGTCAGTGGCTTCGAGGCCAGCAGCATCACGGCCATCGCAATCACAACCGCAGCCATCATCACCGGCAGGTGGTTCACCATACCGACGGCGGTAATTACCGCGTCCAGAGAGAACACGGCATCGAGCACCACGATCTGTGCGACAACAACCCAGAAACTCGCATAGCCTTTACCGTGCCCGTCGTCGTGCTGGCGGTTCTCCAGCCGTTCATGCAACTCGGTGGTGGCCTTGAACAGCAGGAATAGTCCCCCCACCAGCATGATCAAATCACGACCGGAGAAGGTGAAATCCCAGACGGTAAACAGCGGTTTGGTCAGGGTAACCATCCACGAAATAACGGACAGCAGCGCAAGACGCATGATCAGCGCCAGCGAAAGGCCGATTAAACGCGCTTTGTCGCGCTGTTTAGGCGGCAGCTTATCCGCAAGGATGGCGATAAACACCAGGTTGTCGATACCAAGAACAATCTCTAGAACAACCAGCGTGAGTAATCCCACCCAGATTGACGGGTCCATTAAGAATTCCATGACAAGCTCCTGCTAAAGGAATGACAAAACGGCGCCCCGGAAAGCGTGGGCGAAATGGCGGTAGACATGTTCAACGAGTGGCGAGGATCGCCGGAGTGCGAGGCGCAAAATGGCCTGGAAGATGACTGACGTCGGTGACGGTCCATACAGTGGGCTGTAGCCCTATACTCCTGGTTATTAAACGGAGGCTAAACATATCAGAGACAATGGCTTTTTAGCAAAGATTTACTTTCCTTTGCAAAGATCTGTAACAGAGTCGATTTTCATTTGGGATAAATCTCCTCTGTGAAGCTAAATTACGGATCTTCATCACATAAATTATTTTTTCACTATCTAAAATAATTCACGGAAGTCTTCGTTAATTTAACTCTAACCCTTTATCTGAATCGATTCGGTACGCCGGGGAAGATTCTCAGTACATCTGCCTGGCAGATGTATTCATGATAATAAAAGGAGGTAGCAAGTGACCATTGCTATTGTGATAGGCACACATGGTTGGGCTGCAGAGCAGTTACTCAAAACCGCAGAAATGCTGTTGGGTGAGCAGGAAAACGTTGGCTGGATCGATTTCGTCCCTGGCGAAAACGCTGAAACGCTGATTGAAAAATACACTGCTAAGCTGGAGAAACTGGATACCAGCAAAGGCGTGCTGTTTCTCGTTGATACATGGGGTGGCAGTCCGTTTAACGCCGCCAGCCGCATTGTCGTCGATAAAGAGCATCATGAAGTTGTCGCTGGCGTAAACATCCCGATGCTGGTGGAAACGCTGATGGCCCGCGATGATAACCCGAGCTTTGACGAACTGGTCGCTCTGGCAGTCGAAACCGGTCGCGAAGGCGTGAAAGCGCTGAAAGCACAACCGGTTGAGAAACCGGCTCCGGTCGCAGCGGCAGTGAAAGCAGCGGTCCCGACAAAACCGATGGGCGCGAACGATTACATGGTGATCGGGCTTGCGCGTATCGATGACCGTTTAATCCACGGCCAGGTGGCAACACGCTGGACCAAAGAGACCAACGTGAAACGCATTATCGTCGTCAGCGACGAAGTGGCTGCCGATCACGTGCGTAAAACCCTTCTCACCCAGGTTGCTCCTCCGGGCGTTACCGCACACGTCGTGGACGTCGCCAAGATGATCCGCGTGTATAACAACCCGAAATATGCGGGCGAGCGTGTGATGCTCCTGTTCACCAACCCGACAGACGTCGAGCGCATTGTTGAAGGCGGCGTGAAGATCACCTCCGTCAACATTGGCGGTATGGCGTTCCGTCAGGGCAAAACGCAGGTGAATAACGCGATTTCAGTCGATGAAAAAGATATCGAAGCCTTCAATAAGCTGAATGCACGCGGTATTGAGCTGGAAGCCCGTAAGGTTTCCACGGATCAGAAACTGAAAATGATGGATTTGATCGGCAAAGTTGGGAAATAACCCAGGCGCTGATTTTTCACATAAAGCTTATGTTATAGGAGAAGTACAATGGAGATTACCACTCTTCAGATTGTGCTGGTGTTCATCGTCGCGTGTATTGCGGGTATGGAATCCGTACTTGATGAATTTCAGTTCCACCGTCCTCTGGTGGCCTGTACGTTGATTGGCGCCGTTCTTGGCGATATGAAAACCGGTATTATCATCGGTGGTACGCTGGAAATGATCGCCCTGGGCTGGATGAACATCGGTGCGGCGGTTGCACCTGATGCAGCGCTGGCATCTATCATCTCAACGGTTCTGGTTATTGCCGGTCACCAAAGCATCGGTGCAGGTATCGCACTGGCCATCCCACTGGCAGCAGCAGGCCAGGTTCTGACCATCATCGTTCGTACTATCACCGTGGCCTTCCAGCATGCGGCGGATAAGGCGGCCGATAATGGCAACCTGACGGCCCTCTCGTGGATCCACGTTTCCTCTCTGTTCCTGCAGGCCATGCGTATTGCTATCCCGGCGGTTATCGTGGCGATTTCTGTAGGTACCAGCGAAGTCCAGAGCATGCTGAACGCGATTCCAGAAGTCGTGACCGGCGGTCTGAACATCGCGGGTGGCATGATCGTGGTAGTCGGTTACGCGATGGTCATCAACATGATGCGCGCAGGCTACCTGATGCCGTTCTTCTACCTCGGCTTTGTTACTGCGGCGTTCACTAACTTCAACCTGGTTGCTCTGGGTGTGATTGGTGCGGTGATGGCGATTCTGTACATCCAGCTGAGCCCGAAATATAACCGCGTCGCGGGTGCACCAGCGCAGGCTGCTGGTAACAACGATCTCGATAACGAACTGGACTAGCAGGTGAGCGAAATGGTTGATATGACAAAAACTACCACTGAGAAAAAACTCACTCCGGGTGATATTCGTGGCGTATTCCTGCGTTCTAACCTGTTCCAGGGGTCATGGAACTTCGAACGTATGCAGGCGCTGGGCTTCTGCTTCTCCATGGTACCGGCCATCAAACGCCTGTATCCGGAAAACAACGAAGCGCGTCGCCAGGCGATTAAACGTCACCTGGAATTCTTTAACACCCATCCTTACGTTGCGGCTCCGGTTCTGGGCGTAACGCTGGCAATGGAAGAGCAGCGTGCGAACGGCGCAGAGATTGACGATGGTGCCATCAACGGTATCAAAGTCGGTCTGATGGGGCCGCTGGCAGGCGTGGGCGACCCAATTTTCTGGGGTACCGTGCGTCCGGTCTTCGCGGCTCTCGGCGCGGGCATCGCGATGAGCGGCAGCCTGCTCGGTCCACTGCTGTTCTTCATTCTGTTTAACGCCGTTCGTCTGGCGACCCGTTACTACGGCGTCGCGTACGGCTATCGCAAAGGTGTCGATATCGTTTCTGATATGGGCGGCGGCTTCCTGCAAAAACTGACCGAGGGGGCGTCAATTCTCGGCCTGTTTGTCATGGGGGCCCTGGTTAACAAGTGGACGCACGTTAACATCCCGCTTGTCGTCTCGACCATTACCGGTCAGGACGGACAAACGCGCGTGACTACCGTGCAGACCATCCTTGACCAGTTAATGCCAGGCCTGGTGCCGCTGCTGCTGACCTTCGCCTGTATGTGGCTGCTGCGTAAGAAAGTGAACGCTCTGTGGATTATCGTTGGCTTCTTCGTCATCGGTATCGTGGGCTACGCTATCGGCCTGTTGGGTCTGTAAGTTTTTGCTTTATCCGCCGGGGGCTTGCCCCCGGTTTTTTTATTCTGGAGGACGAATGACGGTTACGGACATCGTACTGGTTCTGTTTATTATTGCCCTTCTGGCGTACGCCATTTACGACGAATTCATTATGCCGCGCCGCCACGGCGAGACACTGCTTGCCATCCCTCTTCTGCGTCGCGGTCGGGTTGATGCGTTTATCTTCGCCGGTCTGCTCGCCATTCTGATTTACAACAATGCGATGAGCCACGGTGCTTTATTAACCACATGGTTATTATGTGCGCTGGCATTAATGGCGATTTATCTCTTCTGGATCAGAGTGCCAAAGATCCTCTTCAAAAGTCATGGCTTTTTCTTCGCCAATGTATGGATAGAATATAACCGTATTAAAGAGATGAATTTATCCGAGGATGGCGTACTGGTAATGCAATTAGAGCAGCGCCGGTTGCTTATTCGCGTAAAAAATATTGATGACCTTGAGAAAATATACAAACTAATGGTTAAAACTCAATAGGTTATCATTATAGCAATGGCTATATATTGTCTCCGACTCACCCGAACAATATATAGCCACAGCTATATTCCCTTCAGAATTAACTTATATTCCTTAACGTTATTCTCACCAATAAATCTAAATGAAAATCGTTATCAATTGGTTAATGGAATAATACCTTCCTGTTGTTGTTTTATATTCTCAAAATATGTTAAGGTTGCGCCGTCGTTGGGGAGTAGCCGATTTCCCGTCCCCGGGAAATGTACGTGTCAACATACTCGTTGAAAAACGTGGTGCGTACGGATCGCTTTCTGCACAGTCAGTTCATGTGCACTGAGATCAGGCGAGACCATTGAGACATCAACTGCTGTTTACTGGGGGCAGTGATGTGTCATATGGATATCCCCGGTCTGGACGCTTTAAATGAATATCTCTGCAACGATCCTTCTCGCTTTCGGCATGTCCATGGACGCTTTCGCTGCTTCCATCGGTAAAGGTGCCACACTCCACAAACCTAAATTCTCAGAAGCCCTTCGTACAGGTCTTATCTTTGGCGCTATCGAAACCCTCACCCCGCTGATCGGCTGGGCGCTTGGCATGCTCGCCAGTCAGTTTGTGCTGGAATGGAACCATTGGATTGCCTTTATTCTGCTGGCGTTCCTCGGTGGGCGAATGGTTATCGAAGGCTGCCGCGGTAATTCCGATGAAGATGACGCGCCGATCCATCGTCACGGCTTCTGGCTGCTGGTGACCACCGCGATCGCCACCAGTCTGGATGCGATGGCGGTCGGTGTCGGTCTGGCATTCTTGCAGGTCAATATTTTCGCCACAGCGCTGGCTATCGGCTGCGCGACGTTGATTATGTCGACGCTGGGAATGATGGTCGGACGATTTATCGGCCCCCTGTTAGGTAAGCGAGCCGAAATTCTGGGCGGTATTGTTTTAATCGGGATTGGCGGACAGATTCTCTGGTCGCACTTCTACGGTTAACTCTCGCGCTGCCAGCAGTGAAGACTAAAATCTGTCTGGCAGCCGAACACGTCTTGTTTTCCTAAGGTTTCCCACACTTCCGGTTTGGCCCGCCACGCAAATGGCGTCATCTGTAACAGCGCCACCGCCTCTTCACCCGTCAGGCTCATTTCATAGCCCAATGACTGCTCGTGGCGCAGCCTAAAACCGCTAAGCTGTTCAGAATGCGGCGCATGCAGGCGAACCTCATCGTAAATCAGCCCTTTCATTTCCATCAGGTGTTTTGGCCCTGGCGTTACCGTGATGACCCATCCGCCCGGTTTAACCACTCGCGCCAGCTCTTCTGCCTTGCACGGGGCGTAAATACGGATAATGGCGTCCTGGCTGGCATCGTCAAACGGCAGACGATGGCTGGAGGCGACGCAGAAAGTGACCTGCGGATAGCGCTTCGCCGCCGCACGGATCGCTGATTTCGACACATCCAGGCCGACTGTTTGCGCGCCTTTTTCGCTGGCTACCTGGGCAAATGCCGCCGTGTAGTAGCCTTCTCCGCAGCCAATATCGAGTACAGAAGTGGCGTTCTGCTCAAGCATTGTGGCGAGCCACTCAGCGACAGCGTCGCGCAACGGCTGATAATGCCCGGCGTCGAGAAACGCCCGGCGCGCCTGCATCATCTCAGCGGAATCACCCGGATCGCGGGAGCGTTTGTGCTGAACGGGCAGCAAATTCACATACCCTTCTTTCGCCTTGTCAAACCGGTGCCCCTGCGGACAGGTATAGCTATTTTCGTCGTGCGTCAGCAGCGCGTGGCATAAGGGACAACTGAATGACATGGTAACTCCAGGCAATATCAAAGGGCGAAAGTGTACCGCTATTCGCCCTGGTATAAAACGCCTGGCTTAACGCATCACGATAAGATGGTTCGAATCAGGCGGTAAACCGTCCGGCTCAACGTTCTCAATGCGCAAAACATCTCCCATAATCTGGCTGAATACCGGTGCAGAGACCGCCCCGCCGTAATAGCTGCCGTTTTGCGGGTCGTTGATCACCACGGCCAGGGCATACATCGGATGACTGGCTGGCGCCACGCCTGCCGTGTAAGCGACATATTTGTCGACATACTTTCCGTCGTCACCAATCTTTTTCGCGGTACCGGTTTTTATGGCCACCCGATAATCGCGTACCGCCGCTTTAATTCCGCCACCGCCCGGCAGCGCGACGCTCTCCATCATATGTTCCACCTGATGCACAATCTCTTCCGGCATCACCTGGTGCCCCATAACCGGTGGATCGATACGCGTAATAGACAGCGGCCGCTCCAGGCCATAGCTGCCGATAGTGGCATACACATGCGCCAGCTGCAGCGGCGTGACCATCAGACCATAGCCAAACGCGAAGGTGGCGCGATCGAGCTGACTCCAGAATTTACGTTGCGGTAACAGGCCGCTGCTCTCCCCGGTCAGCCCCAGCCCGGTGGACGTCCCAAAACCGAAGCCCTGATAGGTATCCAGCAGATGCTGAATCGGCATCGCCAGTGACAGGCGGGAGACGCCCGTATCGCTCGATTTTTGCAGGATGCCGGTGAGGGACAGCTCCGGATAGTAGCCGACGTCGCGAATGCGGTGGCCGTCGAGCGTATAGGGATGGGTATCAATCACGCTGTCGGGCTGGACGAGGTCCTGCTGTAGCGCGGTCATCAAAACCAGCGGTTTGACGGTTGAGCCAGGTTCGAAGGTATCGCTGATCGCCCGATTACGGAAATCATTCAGCGTGGCCCCTTCCCTGTTATTCGGGTTGAAATCCGGGAAACTCGCCATTGAGAGAATTTCCCCGGTTTGTACGTTGATCAACACCGCCGCGCCCGACTCGGCTTTATTCCATGCGACGGCGTTGTCCAGTGCGTCTTCGGTGATGGTCTGGAGTCGCTCGTCGATGCTCAGCTGGATATTGTGCGCAGGAACCGGCGAGACCTCCGTCAAATTCTCGATCACGTGACCGTAGCGATCTTCCCTGACTCGCCGCACGCCAGGTTTACCGGTCAGCTGCGCGTTGAAACTCTTTTCTACGCCTTCAATCCCCTGCCCGTCGATGTTAGTGAATCCGAGCAAATTGGCCGCCACATGCCCGGCGGGATAAAAACGGCGCGATTCGTCGCGCAGATTGATCCCCGGCAGGTTGAGCTTATCGATCCACTGCGCCTGAGAAGGGTCAACCTGACGGGCAAGGTAAATAAAGCGCCCCTGAGGGGTACTGTTGATCCGCGCAGCCAGGCTGCTCAGCGAAATATGCAGCGCACTGGCAAGCGCCTGCCAGCGGTCATCAAAGCCGACGCCGCCTTTCGCCAGCACCGTTTTCGGATCGGCCCACACTGCCTGTACCGGCACACTCACCGCCAGCGGACGGCCTTCGCGATCGGTGATCATCCCACGCGGGGCGTTTATCGCCACTTCACGCAGAGATCGCATATCTTCCTGTTTTACCAGGTTGTCAGGCTTGATGATTTGCAGCCATGCGACGCGTCCCAGCAGAAAGGCCAGACTGCCTAAAATGGCGATACACAACAGGACAAAACGCGCCGGGGTGAAGTTTCCGGCAGGATCAGAGGTTTTCTTTTTCACCCGGACTCCAGGTCAGATTAACAACGCCCTGATTTAACGGGAAAAACGTGACATTAGGTGCGAAAACAATGCTTCTAATCTCGCAGCTTTGCAACAAACTACGAACAGAAGCGAACGGGGTAACATTTTGAAAAAAGAGGATTAAAAAAGCCCCGCATACGCGAGGCTTGATGTCTGAGTGTGAGGCGCCGTAGCGCTTCTAAGTCAGCAGGGATTCGATCAGATAGCGGTTACGTTAACAGCAGCCGGACCTTTCTGGCCGTCCTGAATTTCGAACTCAACGTTCTGGCCTTCAGCCAGAGTTTTGAAGCCGTTACCCTGGATTGCAGAGAAGTGTACGAACACGTCTTTGCTACCATCAGCAGGAGTAATGAAACCAAAACCTTTAGACTCGTTGAACCACTTAACTTGACCTTTAATCTTTGCCATTTGCAAAATTCCTTAGATTGTTTTCTTAGCCCGCAGGCATTGACATAGATAAAACTGAGACATTACTGCTTGAGGCACTAATATAAGGTTCGGCAGAGAAGCGGTATTCAACGACAACGTGTTTACTCAGGACTTCTTTACTGAAAATGCCACACATAAACAGAACTGTACCTCGTTTGACCCAAAACGTGTTATTACATACAACGATAATTATGGCAAGCCATTTTTAAACGTGTCTAGATCCGCCGCACAAACTCCGATCTCAGCCTGCGACATTATGCACAACTGCATGCGCGCACTGCCGCCGCCAGACCAAAGCGAACCGCAAGACAGGCGCCAGCGTAGCGCCTGTAATCTAAAGCAATTTTACCTTAGCTCAATCTTTGATATAGATCCAGCCAGTGCCGAAAGTTTAATGAATGCAATGATTGAGTTAGAACAATTTGCGAAAAGTTATGCTGAAATCAACGTAAGGGTTTGAGTTTTACACTGAAATAAACCGGCTATAAATTGTGCGGCTTCATCATATATGTCGGAGATGACAGTTTGGTGTATTGCACCAAAATAATGAAACGTCTTTCATCCTGGTGCAAAAAAAAAACAAGAAAAACGTTTCGATGGAAATACATCTGAGGGACAGGGTTGGAATAGAGAATATATTCACCGAGGCGGTATTAGATCACAGGGATAAATATTGACCAATTTTCAATATTCTAAACTTGTCGTTAATCCCCGCTTCATTTTCCAGCGCCTGAGTAAGCTCCTGCACCGGCTCGTCGAGGGACTCATCGGCCAGCTCGAACACACCCCAGTGGATCGGAAATGCGAGCGGCATTCCCATCTGCTGCCAGAGCTTGATGGCAGATTGCGGATCCATATGATGGGCCGACATGAACCAGCGTGGTGCATACGCCCCGGCGGGCAGCGCGGCGGCGGTGATCTGCCCCAAGCGCTGCGGGATGGAGAGCAGCTCTGGTGTATAACCCGTATCACCGCTAAACCAAAAACGCTTATCTGCTTCCTCAAATACCCAGCCGCACCACAATGAGCGATTTCTGTCCCAGAAAGTGCGCATACTCCAGTGCTGGGCCGGAACGGCGGTCAGCGTAATCCCCTGAAACACAGCGCTCTGCCACCAGTCCAGCTCAAGAATATTTTTAGCACCGCGACGACGAAACCAGTCGCCGAGGCCCAGCGGCACAAACACAGTGAGTTCAGGGAAACGCCGCAACAGGTGGCGGACAGTAGCGGAATCGAGATGATCGTAATGGTTGTGGGAAATCACCAACGCATCAATGTATGGAAGCGTATCAACGGTTAAAACCGGGGGTGTCTTGCGTTGCGGTCCAAGAAAAGGGAGCGGCGAGGCGCGTCGGGAAAAAACAGGATCGGTCAGCAAATATTGCCCGCTTAAACGCAGCAGCACACTGGCATGTCCCAGCCACCAGACGCCATCTTCTGGCCGGTCGTTCAGTTCGGCAGGCTGCCACCACTGGCGGATAAATTCGTCATAACCCGGCGTGGGCGGTTTGGGTAATCCCGCCGCTTTGCGCTCCTTGCGCCACCGCTCGACGTCGCCGGGCTGATGGCCAGTAAAGTCGAGGTTGCGAAACCCATCGGGAGCATGATGTTTCAGGGAGGGGTTATACCAGGGATTTTTCCAGACCACAGCCACCTCCCCCGCTCATCCGTTAGCGTTCAGCCACCAGACGAATGAAATCATCTTCGTCTTCGTTTACCACTGCTTCAGCGGCTTTTGGGACTTCTTTCTCTTCCGGCTCGTTAGCTTCGCACAGACGACGCAGCAACGCATTCTGGCGTTTCTGCTGATCAAGCAACGCTTCCAGCAGTTCAATCTGCTCATCCGTGCGAGAACTGGCGCGATTCACAAAGAACCACAGCGCCAGGCCGATAATCATCACGACCAGAGAGATCGCCAGTGAGGCTACGTTTAGTAGCCCCGAATTCAGTAACTCACCCATTTTACCACCTCAATAAAAACGCCATTTTAGCACTGACGCAGAGGAAGGGTACCATCTGTTAGAAAAATGAATACTACCAGGGGATGAATTGATTTATTGCGCAAATGCCGCTAAAAAACTGTACATCCTGATCGCACATGACATTGATCGTCTGTGTCCACAAAATGACACAGGCAATCAGTACAACAACCAGAATTACCCAGCGAAACTTTTTCACTCCACACTCCGTCTTTTGACCTGATATGACCAGGTTATCACGGTTATCTTAAACAAGGGCTAACTGTACCTGCATCAGAAAATTTTCGGAATCATGCACTTGTTTCATAGAGTAAAACTATTACGCTTAATAGCATTATTAGCAAAAAAATGAGGCATTCATGCGCATCATTATTCGGACAATTATTGTCCTGGCCATTTTATGGATTGGTTTATTACTGACGGGATACGGCGTGCTGGTGGGAAGCACAGAAAATGCGGCAGGACTGGGGATTCAGTGTAAATATCTGACTGCCCGAGGCACCAGTACCGCGCAATATCTCCACAGCGACAGCGGAATTATTGGTTTATCAAACTGCCCGGTTCTGCGCAAAAGCGAGACAGTGATCGACAACGGATAAGTCGATTGACTCACGGATACAGAAACGCCGCATTTTCAGCGGCGTTTTTTATTGTTGGATTCAGAACGGATAGTCGTTGTAACCCATTTGTTCTGAAATCTTGCGTGCTGCGGTGTGCAGCATGGCAACATACTCGTGCAGACGCTCTTCAGAGAAGCGCAGCGTCGGGAATGAAATACTCAGGCCGGCAATGACGACACCGAAGCGGTCAAACACTGGAACGCCGATACAACGCAGCCCCTCTTCCTGCTCCTGATTGTCTTCGCCGTAACCCTGCTCACGCACGTGATCCAGCACGGCCAGCAACTCTTCGGTGCTGGTGATAGTGCGCTCGGTGCTGCGTTTGTATTCCACACCTTCAAGGATCTCTTTGACTTCCTCGCGATCGCGCCACGCCAACAGAACTTTACCGATGGCGGTACTGTAGAGCGGGTTACGACGACCAATGCGCGAATACATGCGCAGGTTGTACATAGAGTCGATTTTATGGATATAGACAATGCTGTCTTCATCCAGCGCGCCCAGGTGGACGGTCTCTTTCGTTAAGCGTGAAAGCTCGCGCATCTGAATATCCGCGCTGCGGATCAGATCGACGTTTTGCAGCGCGCGGGCACCGAGTTCGAACAGTTTCAGGGTCAGAGAATATTTCTCTGATTCACCTTCCTGTGCGACATAACCCAGAGATTTCATGGTTTGCAGAAAGCGATAAACGGTGCTTTTTGACATCATCACACGCTGCGATAACTCTGTAATACCAATTTCGCGCTCTTCACCCAGCGCCTGTAAGATGCCAAACACCTTCAGCACGGAAGAAACAGAATCTGGCTGCTTATCCAAATCTGCGATTGCCATTTATCACCTCATTGAGAGTGTTTTATAAAAATCAGAACCGGTTTTTATTATAAATTCGTGACCGAGATGCTGCAATCAATCTGCGTTTACTTCGTTACAAATCTGCGACATAAAACCGAAATAACAGTGCTAAAATAGTGATTCTGATAATAATATCACTCTGAGCGTTTCATTTCCCATGGAAAAACTGTCCTCTGATGGCTTGCCCTTACCGCAACGGTACGGCGCGATCGCGACCATTATCATTGGTATTTCAATGGCGGTGCTTGATGGTGCCATAGCCAACGTGGCGCTCCCGACCATCGCCAGCGACCTGCACGCGTCTCCCGCCAGCTCCATTTGGGTGGTCAATGCTTACCAGATCGCCATCGTAGTTTCACTGCTTTCATTCTCGTTTCTCGGCGACATGTTCGGCTATCGCCGCGTCTACCAGTGCGGGCTGGTCGTCTTTACCCTGACCTCTCTTTTTTGCGCCCTGTCCGACTCGCTGCATACCCTGACTTTCGCGCGTATTGCGCAGGGGTTCGGCGGGGCTGCGCTGATGAGCGTCAATACCGCACTGATCCGCCTGATATACCCTCAGCGCCAGCTTGGGCGCGGGATGGGGATTAACTCTTTCATTGTCGCAGTCTCGTCTGCCGCCGGGCCGACTATCGCGGCAGCGATTCTCTCGGTGGCGTCGTGGCAGTGGCTGTTCCTGATTAACGTTCCGCTGGGGATTATCGCCCTGCTCTTTGCTCTGCGCTATTTGCCTGAAAACAGTGCTAAGAGCGCGATGCCGCGTTTCGATCTTCCCAGCGCAGTGATGAATGCCCTGACCTTTGGTCTGCTGATAACGGCGCTTAGCGGATTTGCTCAGGGGCAATCGCTCACGCTCATTGTGGCTGAAATCGTTGCGATGCTGATCATCGGCTACTTTTTCGTGCGCCGTCAGCTGGCGTTGCCCGTCCCTCTTTTGCCTGTTGATCTGCTGCGTATTCCGCTCTTTTCTCTTTCCATCGGGACGTCCATCTGCTCGTTCTGCGCCCAGATGCTGGCGCTGGTTTCGCTGCCCTTTTTCTTGCAAGGCGTGGTTGGACGAACGGAAGTGGAGACCGGGCTGCTGCTGACCCCCTGGCCGCTGGCAACCATGGTGATGGCACCGCTTGCGGGCTATCTCATTGAACGCGTTCATGCGGGTTTACTGGGTGCGTTAGGACTGGTGGTGATGGCAACCGGGCTATTCGCGCTGGCGATGTTGCCTTCTGCGCCAACGGATCTGGATATTATCTGGCGAATGGTGCTGTGCGGAGCCGGTTTTGGTCTGTTCCAGTCACCGAACAACCACACCATCATTACTGCCGCACCGCGCCATCGCAGCGGCGGCGCCAGTGGAATGCTCGGCACCGCGCGCCTGTTAGGTCAAAGCTCTGGTGCCGCACTGGTGGCGCTGATGTTTAACCTTGCCGGGCAGAATGGCACGCATCTGGCCCTGTTTACCGCCGGAACGCTGGCGACTATCGCCGCCATTATCAGCGGCCTGCGCGTGACGCAACCCCGAGCTCAGGCATAAAAAAAGCCGGGCGGCAATGTCTGCTCAACCCGGCTTCTTTCTCATACTGCTCGCTTACTTGATGTATTCCCCACTGCGCAGCGCTTCGATACGTTTATCCAGCGGCGGGTGAGTCATGAACAGTTCGCTCAGCGATTTCGATTTACCATTGATGCAGAATGCCATCATGCTGGTCGCTTCCTGCGGTTCGTAGCTGGTTTTCAGACGCTGCAGCGCAGCAATCATCTTCTCGCGGCCCACCAGTTTTGCCGAGCCCGCATCCGCATGGAACTCGCGATGACGGGAGAACCACATGGTAATAATGCTCGCCAGAATACCGAACACCAGTTCCAGCACTGTCGCTACAGCGAAGTAAATCAGCGGGTTGCCGTTGCTCTCTTCACCTTCATCACGATTTCCGCCCATAAATCCGGCAGCAATCTGCGCCAGGATACGAGAGATGAAGATAACGAAGGTGTTTACCACGCCCTGAATCAAGGTCATGGTGACCATGTCACCGTTGGCGATGTGGCTGATTTCATGGGCAATAACCGCTTCCGCTTCGTCACGGCTCATGTTCTGCAACAGACCGGTGCTCACGGCCACCAGCGAGGCATCGCGGCGCGCACCGGTGGCAAAGGCGTTTATGTCAGGCGCGTGGTAAATCGCCACCTGCGGTATAGCGATACCCGCCTGGCGAGACTGTTGTGCCACCGTGTTCATCAGCCACTGTTCCATATCGTTACGTGGCTGCTCGATCACTTCCCCACCGACCGATTTCAGTGCCATCCACTTGGACATCAGCAGCGAAATAAACGATCCACCAAAACCGAACAGCAGCGCCATAATCAGCAGACCTTGAACGCTGCTCGATTGGATCCCTGTCAGGCTTAGCACAAGCCCGAAAACCACCATAACCGCAAGGTTGGTGACCAGGAAGAGCGCGATTCGCATCATAATTTTCTTTTAACCTCTGTTTAACAAAACGCACTATGCGATTACCCACATCGTATGGGTATTGTGGCCATTTTCAAGGATTCAGGGGGCGTAAGTCACCAGAAAGACACAACTTTACATTGTTTATGGGCTTGCTGACGGGAGGATGCAGAACTTAAAAAAACAGGCACAATTTCTTGTGCCTGTTGAGGTGTTATTTTGCCGGAGCGGGCTGAACGGCGGGCTTGCTCTTTTCCTGGTTTGCCAGGTCGAGAGCGATATGCACCGTCTCATCCAGATACGGATCAGGCTCCTGGTAATCCTTCGGCAGGTCATCCAGGTTTTTCAGTAACGGCTTGCCTTCACGTTTAAAACGATCGTTGATGCGTGCCAGACGCGTGGCATCATCTTCGTTGTTCTCTTTTTCACGCTGAGCGAAGTTAAGCGAGACGATATTCCGTTTTTCTTTCAGGGCATTAAAGCGAGCAATGTCCTTCATGATGTACTGGAATTCCGGATCTTTCGCGATGCGATCGTTATGCGCTTTCAGCAGCTCAGGACCAAACTGGGTCATGTCGCCCGCTTTCACGAAGGTGGCAGCATTTATGCTGTCCCACGGCAACGCGTTGTCTTCAAACTTCTCGCCCGTTTCCGTCTCTTCGGTACCGGTCGGCATCATGATGTCCGGGGTCACGCCTTTACGTTGCGTACTGCCACCATTCACGCGATAGAACTTCTGAATGGTGTACTGTACGGAACCCAGCGCAGGCCACTCAGGACGCAGCATCTGATCGTAAATACGGTTAAGGGAACGGTACTGCTGCACCGTGCCTTTACCGAAGGTTGGTTCACCCACAATCAGCGCACGACCATAGTCCTGCATCGCCGCGGCAAAGATTTCTGATGCTGAGGCGCTAAAGCGATCGACCAGCACCACCAGCGGACCTTTGTAGTACACGACGCCATCGGTATCGGCGTCTTCACGCACTTTACCGTTGTTATCGCGAACCTGAACAACCGGACCCGATGGGATAAACAGACCAGAAAGCGAAACCGCTTCGGTCAGTGCTCCACCGCCATTGGTACGCAGGTCGATAATCACGCTGCTGACATTCTGCTTTTCAAGCTTCTGCAACTGGACTTTGACATCGTCTGTCAGGCCAACGTAGAAGCCCGGAATATCAAGCACGCCAACTTTTTCTTTGCCGACGGTTTTCACGGACATTTTCACGGCGCGATCTT
The DNA here is from genome assembly GCF_003051885.1 of Lelliottia sp. WB101. Taxonomy (NCBI): domain Bacteria; kingdom Pseudomonadati; phylum Pseudomonadota; class Gammaproteobacteria; order Enterobacterales; family Enterobacteriaceae; genus Lelliottia; species Lelliottia sp. WB101. The sequence goes on along the minus strand of NZ_CP028520.1, from coordinate 2,891,592 downwards.
CAAGACGAATGCGCTCACGCGTCAGGGTCACGATACGGGTTTTGGTGCCTTTACCCGCAGGCAGGATCTCAAGGCGAACCTTGCTGCCTTTCGGGCCTTTGATCTGCGCGACCACGTCATCCAGACGCCAGCCGATCACATCGACCATGTTCTGGCCCGTTTGACCGACGCCGACGATACGATCGCCCACGCTAATCGCTTTGCTTTTCGACGCCGGGCCGCCTGCCACCATGGAGTTGATGACCGTATAGTCTTCATCCATTTGCAGCACCGCACCAATCCCTTCCAGAGACAGGCTCATCTCAGTATTGAATTGTTCAGTGTTGCGTGGGGAGAGGTAGTTCGTGTGCGGGTCGATTTCGTGAGCAAAGGCGGTCATCGCCAGGGAGAACACGTCTTCACTGTTGGTCTGTGCCAGACGACGAATGGCTGATTTGTAACGACGGGTCAGCGTTTCGCGGATCTCTTTCTCATCTTTACCGGTGAGTTTGAGGCTCAGCTCATCGAATTTCACTTTGCCGTCCCACAGCGCATTCAGCTCGGCTTCGTCTTTCGGCCAGGGCGCTTTGCTGCGGTCAAGATTAAAGTTGTCGTTGCCGGTAAAGTCCATTGGACGTTCCAGCACTTTCAGCGCGTATTGATAACGTTCAAAACGACGCTTCTGAGATAGGTTGTAGAGATCGTAGAACAGGTCGAGTTTACCGCTGCGCAGCTCATCGCCCACGTCGGTTTTACGTTTTGCGAACTGTTCAATATCACTGGCCAACAGCACGTTGTGGCTGTAATCCAGCAGGTTCAGATACCGATCGAAAATCTTAGCCGAAAAGGCCTGATCGAGATCGAACTGACGATAATGTGAACGGGTGAAGCGCGAAGTGACGCGCTCACTGACCGTTGCGTGCTGGGTCTCTTCCTTTAAAACCGGGATTTGATCCGCACGCGTTATATCGTCCACTGCGAAGGCGTGGCCTGTTATCGCAAACAGGCCAGCCAGCGCGGTGATCTTAAAAAGAGTGTTCATGCCAGGCTTGGCCTCCGTTTCAGAACACCAGGTGTTCTGCGCGTACAATCATTGACATACCAGAAGTCAGCTGTACACGAACGCCATCTTTGGTGATTTCGAGTACGGTGGCGTCCATCGCATTGTTACCCGCTTTCACCTTCAGAGCCTGACCGACGCTCAGGGCGTTGATGTCAGAAACTGGAGTGTGGCGTTGTTCTTCGCGAGGCGCACGCTGTGCTTTAGCGGCTGGTTTATCAGCACGCGGTTTGCGATCGCTGTTCTCACTACGACGTGGAGCAGGACGCGGTTTACGCTCACGGCGAGGCGCTTCTTCCTGACCATTTGCCGCAGCAGCTTCGCGTTTTTTCGCCTGCTGCTCAGCACGCTGTGCCTGAACACGCGCTTTGGCCTCTTCAAGCTGCTTACGTGCGTGCTCAACGTGCTGCTCGTCCAGCTCACCGCAAGGGTTGCCGTCGAGATCGACACGGGTCGCGCCCAGCTTGATACCGTAAAGGTAACGCCAGCTTGAAGTATAAAGACGTAAGGCAGAACGCAGTTGAGTTTTGCTGAGATTCATCTCACCCTCAACGCGCGCTACCAGATCCTGAAAAATACCAATTTTCAGGGGACGAGCTTCGCCTTCAGCAGTGAAACACTGTGGGAAACGCTCAGCCAGAAAGGCAATGACTTCTTTACTACTGTTCAACTTAGGTTGATTTTCCATGAAATTTCCTGATTACAACGGACGTTGCCAACTAGCCGCAGGCATGAACAGGCGACATTATAATGACGCCATCAGTAAATGCTACGTTATCCGTTGATTATCCTGCGACGCTCGCAAAGAATTTTTGATAATCGGTCGCGTTTAATACGTTTTCGAGATTAGCGACCAGTTCACGCAGCCCTTGTTCGTCCTCGGCGCTAAAGCGTCCAAAGACCGTGCTGTCGATATCCAGTACGCCAATAATCTGATTTTTCACGGTCAGCGGCAGAACGATTTCGGAGTTACTCGCCGAATCGCACGCAATGTGCCCGTCGAAGGCATGCACATCTTCAACACGCTGAACCTGATTTTGCGCCACCGCAGTTCCACATACACCACGCCCCACAGGGATCCGCACGCAGGCAAGCTTGCCCTGGAATGGTCCGAGCACCAGCGTTTCCCCTTCCAGAAGGTAGAAACCAGCCCAGTTCACATCCGACAGACGCTCAAACAGCAGCGCACTGGTGTTTGCCAGTGTCGCTAAAAAACTGGTCTCACCTGTCATCAATGCCTGGAAATCGCGGTTCAAATCCGCGTAGAATTCTGTTTTGTTCATTAATCAATCACTTGGTTGTCGTACAAAAAAGAGAGCATAGCCTAATAAAATAAACATTAAATGCGCTCATTCTCAAGATGAATCCCAAGATGAGTTAATATAACGTTAATTAATCCTTTAATGCGCGACTGATGGCACTCAATACTCCAAGAATTACGCCGGCAAAAAAGATCACTGTCCACTCGGTCAGCGATGCGCTGCCTCGTGAACATTATCAGCGTTGTCCGCAGTGCGATACGCTTTTTATGTTGCCGAAGATGAAATCGCATCAGAGCGCGTATTGCCCGCGCTGCGACGCTAAAATTCGCGATGGACGCGACTGGTCTCTCACCCGTCTGGCGGCGATGGCCGTCACCATGCTCCTGCTGATGCCCTTCGCATGGGGCGAACCGCTGCTCAAATTGTACCTGCTCGGCGTGCGTATCGACGCCAACCTGCTGATGGGGATCTGGCAAATGACCCAGCAGGGCGATCCTCTGACCGGCGCAATGGTGCTGTTTTGCACCGTCGGCGCGCCGTTAGTACTGGTGGCTGCCATTGCCTATCTCTGGTTTGGCAATATTCTGGGCATGAATCTCCGCCCGGTCCTGTTGATGCTCGAGAAGCTCAAAGAGTGGGTGATGCTGGATATCTATCTGGTCGGCATCGGCGTGGCGTCAATCAAGGTACAGGACTACGCTTTTTTACAGCCCGGCATCGGCCTGTTTGCCTTTGTCGCGCTGGTATTACTGAGCATCATGACGCTGATCCATCTGAATGTGGAACAACTCTGGGAACGCTTTTATCCTCAGCGCCCGGCGACGCGGCCTGATCCCAGTCTGCGCGTCTGCCTCGGCTGTCATTTTACCGGCCTGCCCGACGCACGAGGTCGCTGCCCGCGCTGTCACATTCCGTTACGTCTGCGCCGTAAGCAAAGCCTGCAAAAATGCTGGGCCGCACTGATTGCCTCCATCGTGCTGCTGCTTCCCGCTAACCTGTTACCGATTTCGATCATTTACGTTAACGGTGCGCGGCAGGAAGACACTATCATGTCGGGGATTGTGTCACTGGCGAGCAGTAACTTTGCCGTGGCGGGAGTGGTCTTTATTGCCAGTATCCTTGTGCCCTTTACCAAAGTTCTGGTTATGTTCACCTTGCTCATCAGCATTCAGTTTAAGTGTGAGCAAGGGCTACGCACACGGATCCTGTTACTGCGGTTTGTGACCTGGATTGGCCGCTGGTCGATGCTCGATCTGTTTGTTATTTCGTTGATGATGTCGCTGATCAATCGCGATCAGTTACTCGCTTTTACCATGGGACCCGCGGCTTTTTATTTCGGCTCTGCGGTGATATTGACTATTCTTGCAGTGGAATGGCTGGATAGCCGCTTACTTTGGGATGCACATGAGTCAGGAAACGCCCGCTTCGACGACTGAAGCGAGAATTAAAACAAAACGCCGCATTTCGCCATTCTGGTTGCTGCCCGTCATCGCATTGATGATTGCGGGCTGGCTGATCTGGACGAGCTACCAGGATCGCGGCAATACCATCACCATTGACTTCCAGACGGCGGACGGCATCGTCGCAGGGCGTACCCCTGTGCGCTTCCAGGGCGTCGAAGTGGGAACCGTCGAGGATATCCGGCTCGGGAAAGATCTGAACAAAATTCAGGTTCGCGCCAGTATTAAAGCCGATATGCAAGACTCCCTGCGCAGTGATACGCAGTTCTGGCTGGTGACACCTAAAGCCTCTCTGGCGGGCGTTTCCGGGCTGGACGCGTTGGTCGGCGGGAACTATATCGGCATGATGCCCGGTAAAGGTGAGCCGCAGGACCATTTCACCGCGCTGGACACCCAGCCAAAATACCGACTGAACAATGGCGATCTGATGATCCACCTGCATTCGCCGGATTTAGGCTCGCTCAACAGCGGATCGATCGTCTACTTCCGTAAAATTCCGGTTGGGCGCGTGTATGACTACGCCATTAACCCCAACAAACAGGGCGTGACTATCGACGTGCTGATCGAGCGGCGCTTCACCGGCCTGGTGAAAAAAGGCAGCCGCTTCTGGAATGTGTCAGGCGTGGATGCCGACGTCAGTTTCAGCGGCGCGAAAGTGAAGCTCGAAAGCCTGGCGGCGCTGGTTAATGGGGCTATCGCCTTCGACTCACCGGAGAACTCTGATGCAGCCACTGCCGATGATAACTTCGGGCTGTACGCCGATCTGGCCCACAGCCAGCGCGGCGTCATTGTCAAACTGGCCCTCTCAGACGCCAAAGGGCTGAACGCCGGTTCAACGCCGTTAATGTATCAGGGATTGCAGGTGGGCCAGCTCACCAAACTGACGCTGAACCCTGGCGGTTCCGTGACCGGCGAAATGACGGTGGACCCGAGCGTGGTCGACCTTCTGCGTGAAAAAACGCGCATCGAGCTGCGGAACCCGAAAATCTCGTTGAGTGACGCCAGCATCAGCAGCCTGCTGACGGGCAGCACCTTTGAGTTGATCCCAGGGGAAGGCCAGCCTAACAACAATTTCGTTATCGCCCCCGCCGATAAAGCCTTACTGCAAAAACCCGGCGTAATGACACTGACCCTGACGGCACCTGAAAGCTACGGTATCGAAGCCGGTCAGCCGCTGATTCTGCATGGCGTGCAGGTCGGCCAGGTTCTGGAACGCAAGCTGACGGAAAAAGGCGTCACCTTCTCCGTCGCCATCGATCCGCAATACCGGGATCTAGTACACGGCGACAGCAAATTTGTGGTTAACAGCCGGGTAGACGTTAAAGTCGGGCTGGACGGCGTCGAGTTCCTCGGGGCCAGTGCCAGCGAATGGATCAACGGCGGCGTTCGTATTCTGCCAGGGCAGAAAGGTGAGATGCGCGACAGCTATCCGCTGTACGCCAATCTGGACAAAGCGATTGAAAACAGCCTGAGCGATATGCCGACCACCACCCTCACCCTACGCGCCGACACGCTGCCGGACGTGCAGGCCGGGTCCGTGGTGCTGTACCGCAAGTTTGAGGTGGGCGAAGTGATCACCGTGCGCCCACGCGCCGACGCGTTTGATATCGAACTGCATATTAAACCGGAGTACCGCAATCTGCTGACCGCCAACAGCGTCTTCTGGGCCGAAGGCGGTGCGAAAGTGCAGCTTAACGGCAGCGGCCTGACTGTGCAGGCCTCTCCCCTCTCCCGCGCGCTGCGGGGTGCCATTAGCTTTGATAATTTAAGCGGCGCAGGGGCCAATCAGCGTAAAGGCGATAAACGCATTCTCTACCCATCAGAAACGGCGGCGCGCGCAGTGGGCGGCCAGATTACGCTCCACGCCTTTGATGCGGGCAAACTCTCTGAAGGGATGCCGATTCGCTATCTGGGCATTGATATCGGGCAGCTCCAGAAGCTGACCCTGATTACCGCGCGTAACGAAGTGCAGGCCACTGCGGTGCTGTATCCGGAGTACATGCAAAACTTTGCCCGCAACGGCACGCGTTTCTCGGTGGTGACACCGCAGATCTCTGCCGCCGGCGTTGAGCATCTCGATACCATTCTCCAGCCGTACATTAACGTCGAGCCGGGTAACGGAAACGTGCGCCGCGACTTTGAGCTGCAGGAAGCGACCATCACTGACTCGCGTTATCTGGACGGGCTAAGCATTGTGGTCGAAGTCCCGGAAGCCGGTTCAATGAGTATCGGCACGCCGGTGCTGTTCCGTGGAATTGAAGTGGGTACCGTCACCGGCCTGACGCTGGGAACTCTGTCAGATCGCGTGATGGTGGGTCTGCGCATCAGCGAGCGCTACCAGCATCTGGTGCGCAACAACTCCGTCTTCTGGCTGGCATCGGGATACTCCCTCGATTTCGGTCTGACCGGCGGCGTGGTGAAAACCGGGACCTTTAATCAGTTCATTCGCGGCGGGATCGCCTTTGCGACTCCACCAGGCACACCGCTCGCACCGAAAGCGCAGCCGGGCAAACACTTCCTGTTGCTCGAAAGCGAACCGAAAGAGTGGCGTGAATGGGGCACCGCGCTGCCACGTTAATCATCAGCTCCGGTGTCAACGCACCGGAGCCTTTATGGTACACTGCGCGCCTTATCTACTCCCTGTGGTACGCCCGTGGCTCAACATTCTGCTTTTCTTCCTGACGAATTCCTGGCGCAAATGCGCGAGGCACTTCCCGCTCATCTCTCAATGGATGATTTTATTGCCGCCTGCCAGCGTCCGCTGCGTCGCAGCATCCGCGTCAATACGCTTAAAATCAGCGTGGCCGATTTCCTGGCACTGGTTTCGCCCTACCGCTGGCAACTGACGCCGGTGCCCTGGTGTGCGGAAGGATTCTGGATTGAGCGTGATGACGAAGAGGCCCTGCCGCTGGGAAGCACCGCCGAACATTTAAGCGGACTGTTTTATATTCAGGAAGCCAGCTCCATGCTGCCCGTTGCCGCACTGTTTGCCGACGAAAATCAGCCGCTGCGCGTGATGGACGTGGCGGCCGCACCAGGGTCTAAAACCACACAGATCGCCGCCCGCATGGGTAATCAGGGCGCAATTCTCGCCAATGAGTTTTCGGCGAGCAGGGTTAAAGTTCTGCATGCGAATATCAGCCGCTGTGGGATCAGCAACGTCGCCTTGACCCACTTCGATGGCCGCGTCTTTGGTGCCGCCGTGCCAGAATCTTTCGATGCCATCCTGCTGGACGCCCCGTGCTCGGGCGAAGGCGTGGTGCGTAAAGATCCCGATGCGCTTAAAAACTGGTCTGTCGCCAGCAATCTTGAGATCGCCGCCACCCAGCGCGAGCTGATTGACAGCGCCTTTCACGCTCTGCGCCCGGGTGGAACGCTGATTTACTCCACCTGCACCCTGAACCGCGATGAAAACGAATCCGTGTGCCTGTGGCTAAAAGAGCAGTATCCGCAGGCCGTCGAATTCCTGCCGCTGAATGCGCTTTTCGAGGATGCCAAAGCGGCGCTGACTCCCGAAGGTTTCCTGCACGTGTTCCCGCAGATTTTCGACTGTGAAGGGTTTTTCGTCGCGCGACTGCGTAAAACAACGGCGATCGACGCCTTACCGGCACCTAAATTTAAAGTTGGCAATTTCCCGTTCGCCCCGCTGAAGGGCCGCGAAACCGCGCAGATCACCGAAGCGGCACAAAAAGTCGGCCTTCACTGGGAGGAAAACCTTCGCCTGTGGCAGCGCGACAAAGAGATCTGGCTCTTCCCGGTCGAGATCGAACCGCTGATTGGCAAAGTGCGCTTCTCCCGTATCGGCATGCGCCTGGCCGAAGTGCATAACAAAGGCTATCGCTGGCAGCATGAGGCCGTTATCGCCCTTGCCGGTAGCGACAATACGTTTGCACTGACCCACAAAGAGGCAGAAGAGTGGTATCGCGGCCGCGACGTCTACCCGGAGCAGACGCCATCGGCTGACGAAATGATCGTCACTTATCAGGGCTTCCCGCTGGGTCTGGCGAAGAAAGTCGGCTCACGCCTGAAGAACAGCTACCCGCGTGAACTGGTTCGCGATGGTCGCCTGTTTACCGGTAACGATCTCAGCGAATAAAAAACAGCACATTTTCACTGGCACTTTTGCTCTCCTGCACTACGCTGAAAAATGGGCGACAACACTGGTCGTACCAGATTTTCAGCAAACCTGCGGAGAGCATTATGACGAAAACCAGCGTGCGTATTGGCGCTTTTGAGATCGACGATGCAGAATTGCGCGGCGATAATCAGGGCGATCGAACGTTAACCATCCCCTGTAAATCCGATCCCGATTTATGTATGCAGCTTGATGCCTGGGACGCTGACACCAGCATTCCGGCTATCCTGGATGGCGAACATTCCGTGCTATACCGTGAACATTACGATCAGCAGTCCGATGCCTGGGTCATGCGCCTTGCCTGATGCCAATAGAACCCGCCCGAAGGCGGGTTATTTATGCCCCTGATTTCCCCTGCGACAAATCCTCCCCTACACTAACCATTCGGAAGCCAGATTCAGAGGATGAGATGTTCGCACTGGTACTGTTTGTTTGTTACCTGGACGGCGGCTGCGACGACATCGTGATTGATGTCTACAACACCGAGATGCAGTGCGTTGCCTCGAAAAAAGAGCAGCGAATTCGTCACGGCGGTTGTTACCCTGTCGAGGAGTTTATCGATAGCTTCTGGACACCGGCTCAGGAGTACAGTGACTTTTAGCTACTGGAGCTGGGCGAGCGTCAGCGTGCCGCCAAACACGGCACCGGTGTCGATATAGTGCAGATTGTCGAAATCACAGCGCTTCGCAAGCGGCGTGTGACCAAACCAGAAATGATCCGCGCCGCTAATCCCTTCACCTTTGCCCGCCATCAGGCCCGTTAACCGCGAGCGTTCCCACAGCACACGGTGCTGACTGACGGGCTTACCGCGCAGATAAGTGTCCGCTGGGTAATCGGCATGAGCCACCACATTTATCCCGTGGGTGCAGATTATTTCAATAATTAGCGGTAATTGCCGGCACGCATCGAGCAATGCAATGGCGTCTAATTTTTGCGGGTTCGTCAGACGGGAAAACCATATACCTCCATTGAGGGTCCAGAGAGCAAAATCGTTATTACTGAGCGCGTCAATCGCCATTTGCTCATGATTCCCTCGCACCGCGCGAAACCATTTTTCGCGTATAAGTTGCAGAGATTTAACGCTCTCCGGCCCGCGATCGATCAGGTCGCCCACCGAAATAAGTAAATCCTCATAGGGATTAAAATGGCGCTGTTTTAATTCATCCATAAGCGGGTGGTAGCAACCATGAATGTCGCTCACGACCCAGATATGACGCCACTGTTGACCATCAAGTATTTGGTACATAGCCCCTCCATAAAGAAGTATAGCGAATACCCGATTTTCAGGATCTGGCGTCATGACACAGCTAACTTCAATCGAAATTAAACGAAACCGAAATAAAGGTTTAGCAGCTCTTAAATCGTTACATCCTGACCCTTAGAATAGAACCAGAATTCTAAAGAGGTCACCATCGTGTCGAACACCAGCCTGCAAAATGATGTGCCAGAGGCACAGCCTGCCAATATTATTTCCTCTCTGACAACGGGTCAGCTTATCCCAGGCCCAATCTGGAGAAAGCGCGATTATCGGATTAAGTTCTTTCTTCGCTCACTGCTGTTCTGGTCTTCGACAAACCGCATGCTAAGTGCGCTTGCTCATCGCGCCGATTTTGACCGTTTGCTGGCAGCGCAGGTCACCCTGCCGAGCAAAACCCATCGTCAGTACCTGACGCGCGGGATAAATGCGAATCAGCGTGCCGAGGCGATCGTTCGCCACTATGAATGGATCGATGCCCTGCCGGATACCCGTCTGGCGAATGCCTTCACTCATCCGGTGGCTCAGCCGGTGGTTCACTTCCAGGCCAAAGATGACGCGCGCTACAGCGTTTATGCCTCGTCCGCCAGCAAAGCGGAGCGCGAAGGTGAGAGCACCCTGTGGCTGCGTGATGAAGAGGACACCCTGCTGGCAAGTCTCACCTTCAGCGTGGTTCCTGAGCGCGAGCATTCGGCGCTGGTCATTGGCGGACTGCAAGGCCCGCGTCGCGGCGTGACGCGTGAAACGATCAAGAAAGCGACCCGCGCCTGCCACGGCCTGTTCCCGAAACGGGTGCTGATGGAGGTCATTTTTAACCTCGCCGCTCACAGCGATATAAAATCCATTTATGGCGTCAGCGACGAAGGGCACGTCTTCCGCGCCCTGCGCTATCGCCTGAGCAAAGGCCGCCATTTCCACGCCAGCTACGACGAATTCTGGGCCTCCATCGACGGGCAGAAAGTCTCCAGCTTCCGCTGGCAGTTGCCGCTGCAGATGGAGCGTAAATCTCTGGAAGAGATTGCCAGCAAAAAACGCGCAGAATATCGCCGCCGATTTGGCCTGCTGGATGAAATTGCCGATGCGATTAACGCTCGCTTTTAATCTGCGTGGTGGCGTTCGCCTTCGCACAAAAATTTAACAAAACCGCCAAAAAGCGCTGGACTTTCGCCCGTCTGATTGTGGTATGGTTAAATCAGAGGCGCAGGACGTTCCTCATCTGTCATGAGTGAGAGCAGGAAAAGACTTTTACTTTCATGCAGATAAAAAGAGACCGAATACGATTCCTGTATTCGGTCCAGGGAAATGGCTCTTGGGAGAGAGCCGTGCGCTAAAAGTTGGCATTAATGCAGGCTCAAGTCGCCTGACACTTTAAGAATAGATGACGACGCCAGGTTTTCCAGTCCGCAGCAAAAGTGGCCGGAAAATTTCACGTTCGAGCATCCTGAAACGAAAAAACCGCAGTACTTCCTGTAAGAAGACTGCGGTTTTTTTATTGGAAAGCAGAGACTAGCAGAGCGTCTCAGCTCGCTCGATAAAGGGTGCAAGACTCATCTTCTGGCTCGGGTTTTGCGGGTCGTCAATCTGGATGATACTGATAGGCTGACCGTTGCTTTTGCCGCTGGCGACCTGCTTCTCGGCGACGTCATTCAGCGGATACTGCACCAGCGTGCTCGGGTTGATGGCGTACAGCGCATGGCCCGGACGGCAGGTCAGCATCACCTCTTCACGGTTAAAGGCCCATTTGTCTTTACCCACCTCGAAGCGACTCACGGTAATCACCTGTGGGGCGGCAAACGCGGAACCGGCGCACGCCAGCAATACGAGAGAAAGGACTGTTTTTTTCATACGTTTTAAACCTTGTCAGAAAGGCTCCCAGGTCGCGAAAAGACTGACGATTGCCAGCACCAGCGCGCCCAGAACCACCTCAGCCTGTGTCATCCAGATAAAGAATTGTTGTTCGCGCCCCGATTCAGGACGAAATCGTGGCACCAGAAAATACCGATTCAGCAGCGCAATTACCACCATCATCGCCACCAGCGCACATTTCAACAACAGCAGTTGCCCGTATTCCGTGCGCCACGGCCAGTTCAGCCCGAGGATCAGCAGCATATTGACGATTCCGGTCAGGATCACGCCAGCCACGGCATAATGTCCCACGCGGGAAAAACGCATCATGGTATAGATAGCCGGAACGCGCCAGCGCCCTTTCGCCAGCCGCATACAAAAGACGAGTGGCAGTAATGCGCCCACCCAGGTGGCTGCGCTGAGCAGATGGATCGCGTGGTTCAGTCGCTGCACGATCCCCGCAACTCCATCACGCATCGCCGCATGGCCGACTCCCGCCAGCAAAATAAACTGGCCGATAGCAAGCAACAGCAGCAGACGCGCGCTTTTCGCAGGTGCGATCCAGGCCGCACAAGCGGTCAGGACCGCAAAGACGATTTGCCACAGCCAGACGCCGCCAAAGCGGGTGCTGGCCACTGCGTGCCAGATCTGCGGCTGGATAACATCACCCCAGCCGTCGCCCATCAGCCCGCCCTGCACAGCCAGCATCAGCAGCGCCGTCGCCAAACTCACCAGTGCCGCGATTTTTTGCTGCCACTGGAAGCGGCGCGTCATCAGCCGTTGCAGGGAAAAGGGAGCCAGGCACGCGCTGTAAAACGCATTGCCAAAAATCAGCATCAGCGCCGCAAATGGACAAAGCGCAGGGCGACGTAACTGAACGCCAGCATGTTATTTCACGCTAAAGTGATAGCTGCCTTTGGTTTTGTGGCCGTCGACCGAAACGACATGCCAGTCCACGGAATAGGTCCCCGGCGTTAATGCCTGTTCGAGGGGAACAATCAGCTGGGTATTGTCATTCTCTGCGCGCTTCACGACACCGGTTTTAACGATCTGTTGTTTATCGCCGGTGATCGACACGCCGCTGAATTTCGGTTCGATGCCTTCCGAGAAATTGAGCGTCAACGCCTGCGGCGCAGCCGTCACCGCCGCATCGGCGGCCGGGTACTGATGTTTCAGGTGGGCATGAGCCAGTGCAGCAGGAGCCGTTGCGACGGAAAGCAGAAATGCCAGAGCGCAAGCCGCGCGGGATGCGGTGAATACCATATCAATCATTCCTTTTGGTTATGTCTATATGACAGAGGATAACGCTGTATAATATCGGAGTCGAGGATGATCCTGCGCGGGCTTGTCAACGCAGGGTAACCGCGGTAACGTTGGCGCCGCATAAACAGGAGAAGGCAATGAACATTAATCTGGCTACCCTCCCCCAGGATGAGATGGACAAAGTGAATGTCGATCTCGCCGCTGCGGGTGTGGCATTTAAAGAGCGCTATAACATGCCGGTGATCGCCGAAGTGGTTGAGCGCGAACAGCCCCCTCATCTGCGCGACTGGTTTCGCGAGCGCTTGATCGCCCATCGCTTGAAATCCGTGACCCTGTCGCGTTTGCCGTACGAACCTAAAGTTAAGTAAACCCGGCGCGTCGTTACATTTCCTTACATGGATTATGGCAGGATAAGAAAACCCTGAAGTATTCAGGTGTATTATCAATAACCCTGCGACTAGTGTATAAGGAAGTCACGATGTCCCAATGGAATATTGCCGCCGCGCAGTATGCCTCCCGGCATAACTGCATCGATGCCCACGTGCAGCATCATCTTCGCTTTATCGACGCTGCTGCCCGCCAGCAGTGCAATCTGTTAGTTTTCCCTGAGCTTTCACTGACCGGCCCTGCCACATATAACACCACCTTACCCGAACCGCCCAGCGAGCAGGCCCTGCAGCCACTAGTTGACGCCGCGCACGCGCTGGCCATCACGGTGATTGCAGGTATTACTCTTGAGACTGACGGCGCACGTAAGAAAGGTCTGGCGCTATTTTGTCCTAATCAGCGCCAGACCATGCGTTACCCGCAGGGCAGCGGCGCGTGTCTGATCCCCGGCAATCCGCAGCTGACGATTGTTGAGGGGAAAACGGAGCTGTTGAATATCGATCCGCTGGCTGCGCTGTATACCTGCAGCCAGGCGGTAGGCGAAACGCGCTGGCGAGACGCCATCAACCGCCTGCAACGCTTTGCGCATAAATATGCGATCACAGTACTGATGGCGAATTCAGACGGGCACAGTGCGCTGTGGGATTCGAGCGGCCAGCTCATTGTTCGCGCAGATCGGGGCGAGCTGTTATTAACCGGAACATGGGGTAAGCAGGGTTGGCAAGGTGATATCATTCCATTACGCTAACGTTTTTACGGCCAGGAGTGAGCCATGCTGCGTGTAATCGACACCGAAACCTGTGACCTTCAGGGCGGGATTGTAGAGGTGGCGTCTGTTGACGTTATTGACGGACAGATCGTCAACCCCATGAGCCATCTCGTTCGGCCTGACCGCCCTATCAGCGCGCAGGCGATGGCTATCCACCGCATCACAGAATCGATGGTGGCCGACAAACCCTGGATTGAGGATGTCATCCCGAACTATTTCGGCAGCCAGTGGTACGTGGCACATAACGCCAGTTTCGATCGGCGCGTGCTGCCGGAGATGCCAGGCGAGTGGATTTGCACCATGAAACTGGCGCGTCGGGCGTGGCCGGGGATTAAATACAGCAATATGGCGCTGTATAAATCCCGTAAGCTCAGTGTGAAAACGCCGGAAGGTTTGCACCACCACCGTGCCCTGTATGACTGCTATATCACGGCGGCGTTGCTCATTGATATCATGAATACCACCGGCTGGACGCCGGACGATATGGCGACCATTACCGGCCGTCCGGCGCTGCTGACCACGTTTACCTTTGGTAAATACCGCGGCAAACCGGTGTCCGAAGTGGCTGAGCGCGATCCGGGCTATCTGCGCTGGTTATACAATAACCTCGACCGCATGAGCCCGGAGCTGCGCCTTACACTTCGTCACTACCTCGACGACGCTTAATCTGTCGCAACATGGCCTGGCAGCGTCTCCTGCGCCAGGCCAATCAGAAAGGCATACTCCAGCGCCACCCCTTCATAAGATTTAAATCGCCCCGATTTCCCGCCGTGGCCGGAATCCATATCCGTACACAGCAGCAGCAGATTATCGTCCGTTTTCAGTTCCCGCAGTTTTGCCACCCATTTTGCCGGTTCCCAGTACTGCACCTGCGAATCGTGCAGGCCCGTCGTCACCAGCATGTGCGGATAGGCTTTCTCTTCGACGTTGTCGTAGGGGCTGTATTCCTTCATGTAGCGGTAATAGGTTTCGTCCTGCGGATTGCCCCACTCTTCAAATTCACCGGTGGTTAGCGGGATAGATTCGTCGAGCATGGTCGTGACGACGTCGACAAACGGCACCTGCGCGACGATGCCTTTAAACAGCTCGGGACGCTGGTTAATAACCGCCCCCATCAGCATGCCGCCTGCGCTGCCGCCCATGCCAAAGCACAGGTGCGGATCGCCGTAACCCTGCGCAATCAGCCCGTCGCACACGTCGAGATAGTCGTTAAAGGTATTTTTCTTCTTCAGGAATTTCCCCTCTTCGTACCAGTGCTGACCCAGCTCGCCGCCGCCGCGCACGTGGGCAATGGCGAAGACAAATCCCCTGTCGAGCAGGCTCAGCCGGCTGCTGCTGAAATCCGCGTCCATGCTGGCGCCGTACGAGCCGTAGCCGTACACCAGCAGCGGATTTTTACTCTTGTGAAAATGATCTTTGTGATACACCAGCGACACCGGCACTTCCACGCCATCGCGCGCGGTAATCCACAGGTGTTCGCTGCGATAGCAGCTGGCATCGAAACCGGCCACTTCAGCCTGTTTCAGCACGCGCCGCTGCCCGGTATTCATATCGAGTTCAAACAGCGTGTCGGGAGTGGTCATCGACGAATAGCCGTAGCGCAGCCGCGACGACTCCGGCTCCGGGTTGTAGCCAATCCAGGTGACATACGCCGGATCGTCAAAGGCTATGCCCACCACTTCGCGGGTTTTGCGGTTGATCTGGCGAATACTGGTTAGCCCGCGCTGGCGCTCTTCCACCACCAGCCAGTCGGTAAACAGAGTGAAACCTTCGAGCATCACCTGCTCGCGCGCCGGGATCAGCACTTCCCATTTGCGTTCATCGCGTACTTTGGTTTTATACAGGCCAAAGTTTTTGCCCTCGCGGTTAGAGCGCAGGTAGAAGGTGTGCTGGAAATGGTCGAGGCTGTACTCGTGATCTTTGCGGCGCGGCAGGAAACAGAGCGGCTGCGCGTCGGGCAGTTCCGCGTCCAGCAGCAAGACTTCGGTGGTCGTCGCACTGGCCAGCGAGATAATCACATAGTGGCGCGAAGTGGTTTTATGCAGGCTGACGTAGAAGGTTTCGTCTTTCTCCTCGTACACCAGCTCATCGTTGCCTGAAGATGTGCCCACCGTGTGCCGCCATACCTGATAAGGCAGCAGCGTTGAGGCATGCTTTTTAACGTAATAGACGGTTTCGGAGTCGTTCGCCCAGACAAAATCAGACGAGACGTTATCCAGCATTTCCGGATACCAGTTTCCGCTTTCCAGATTACGAAACCGCAGACCGTACTGGCGGCGTGACAGATAATCCTCTGCCAGCGCCATAATGGTGTTATCAGGCGAAATACCTAGCCCACCGAGCGTATAGAACTCACTGTGCGCCGCGCGCTGATTGGCATCGAGCAGCGTCTCCCACTCATCCCATTCGGCGCTAAGCACCGATTGACGCTGGTAAATCGCATACTCACTGCCCGGCTCGTAGAGATGGCGATAGCGGTAGCCGTTTTTAGTCCAGGGGGCGGAAATATCGCGCTGTGGCACGCGCGCCACCATTTCACCGAGAAGGCTGTCCTGAAGCGCCTGCTGTGAAGACATCACCTTTCGGCCGTAGTCATTTTCCTGATGCAGGTAATCAAGCACTTCTGGCTGCGAGCGATCGTCGTCCCGCAGCCAGTAGTAATTATCGATGCGCGTATCACCATGGGTGGTGATCGCTTTGGGAATGCGTCGGGCTTTTGGCAGCATGTCAGTTTTTCTTTTTGGTTTTACACCCTATAAGGGTGGCAAAACACACGCACGATGCAAGCGAAACGTGACAACCGCCGAATATTACTAGCCCGGTAATGCCTGTTTTTGCTGCTTAATATCCTGTTCAATCCCGTCGCGTACGTCCTGCGGAATTTTCAGCGCGTCGCCGAGCGCGTTCAGATAGCTGCGCTCCATAAAGTGATCGATATCGATGGCCGCACAGCTCAGGAAATAGAGCTCCAGCGCCTCTTCCTCGTTTTTCACGCTCTGCGCCAGACGCATCGGGTCGAGCGGTTGTTCAATCGCCTGCGCCACCAGCGCCCGTCCCTGCGCCTCAACGCCCGCTTCCCGCATCTGCTGTTCGATGGCGGCGCGTTCATTATCGTCGATATGACCGTCACTTTTGGCGGCAAACACCAGCGCCAGGATCAGCCGTTCAGTGCGCACATCCAGCGACGAGGCCTGTTGACCAAACTGCGGCTCGTCCTGATGGGCAGTGCGTACTCTGTCTTTATACTTGTTCCACAAAACCGTTCCGGCGATTGCCCCGCCGCCCGCCAGCAGTGCGCCAGTGCCGTATTTCGCCAGCAGTTTGCGGGAGGATTTATTGGCGACCAGCAGACCCGCCAGCCCCCCCAGCGCCCCCGGTACCAGCAGCTTGCTCAGTCCTTGCTCACTGGACGACGACGCTTTCTGACCTAACATGGACTGCAGTTGATTTAACCAGCCTGACATAATATTCCCCACTCTACGGTTCGTTATGGTTACAGCCTATGCGAGGCGATGTCAGGAAATGTCTGCCCGCACTAAAGAAGCGCAAATTTCCCCCTGCGCTCAGGACATCTGCGCCTGGTGGAAGACAGACGCAAACGTTTTCGTTTATACTGCGCGCAACTTTTTTAGGGGGGATATGATGACTCTTTTAGGAACTGCTTTGCGTCCATCCGCGACGCGCGTCATGCTGTTGGGTTCTGGCGAGCTGGGAAAAGAAGTGGCCATTGAGTGCCAGCGTCTCGGCATTGAAGTGATTGCCGTCGATCGTTATGCGGATGCACCGGCGATGCACGTCGCGCACCGCGCGCATGTCATCAATATGCTCGATGGCGACGCTCTTCGCGCGCTGATTGCACAGGAAAAGCCTGACTTTGTGGTCCCGGAAATCGAAGCGATTGCCACCGACACGCTTATCGCCCTTGAGCAGGAAGGTCAGCGTGTGGTGCCTTGTGCCCGCGCAGCCAAACTGACCATGAACCGCGAAGGCATTCGTCGACTGGCGGCCGAAGAGCTGGCGCTACCGACTTCCAGCTATCGTTTTGCCGATGGAAAAGCGGATTTCCTGCAAGCCGTCGAACAAATTGGCTACCCGTGCATCATTAAGCCGGTGATGAGCTCCTCCGGTAAAGGCCAGAGCTTTATCCGCGACGAAACCACGCTTGATAAGGCGTGGGACTATGCTCAACAGGGTGGCCGCGCGGGCGCCGGGCGCGTCATCGTCGAAGGCGTCGTGAAGTTTGATTTCGAAATCACCCTGCTGACAGTCAGCGCCGTTGACGGTGTCCACTTCTGTGATCCTATTGGCCATCGTCAGGAAGACGGCGATTACCGGGAATCCTGGCAGCCGCAGCAGATGAGCGCGCTGGCGCTGGAGCGCGCGCAGGAGATTGCCCGCAAAGTGGTGCTGGCGCTGGGCGGTTACGGTCTGTTTGGCGTGGAACTGTTCGTCTGCGGCGATGAGGTGATTTTCAGCGAAGTCTCTCCGCGTCCTCACGACACCGGAATGGTGACGCTGATATCCCAGGACCTCTCGGAGTTCGCCCTGCACGTTCGCGCGTTTCTGGGGCTGCCGGTGGGCGGAATTCGTCAGTATGGCCCGGCGGCCTCTGCGGTGATCTTGCCCCAGCTGACCAGCCAGAATGTCACGTTTGGTAATGTGGATGCCGCCGTCGGCGCGGGTCTGCAGCTGCGTCTGTTTGGTAAACCCGAAATCGACGGAACTCGTCGTCTGGGCGTGGCGTTAGCCACCGGCGATAGTGTGGAAACAGCGGTTGAGCGGGCGGTCAGTGCGGCGCAAGCCGTGAGTGTGAAAGCATAAAAAAAGCCGGGCAACGCGTGTTTGCCCGGCCAGTATTTTCGGTTTTGTCGGGCGGGTTCACACCCGCCTCTGCAAAAATTACTTCGCGCCTTCCACAGCTTCGCGCGCCAGCTTAGTAATGCGATCCCAGTCGCCCGCTTCCAGCGCATCGGCCGGAACCAGCCACGAACCACCGATACACAGCACGCTTTTCAGTGCCAGATAGTCACGGTAGTTCGCCGGAGAGATACCGCCAGTCGGGCAGAAACGCACCTGAGAGAAGGGACCTGCAATCGCCTGCAGAGCTTTGGTGCCGCCGTTAGCTTCAGCCGGGAAGAATTTGAACTCTTTCAGGCCGTAATCCATACCCAGCATCAGTTCAGACACGGTGCTGATACCCGGAATTAACGGAATGGTGCCTTCGGTTGCCGCTTTCAGCAGTGGCTCAGTCAGGCCTGGGCTGATTGCGAACTGTGCACCCGCTTCAGTCACTTCCGCCAGCTGCTGCGGGTTCAGCACGGTACCGGCACCGATAATCGCTTCCGGCACTTCTTTTGCGATAGCGCGGATCGCGTCTATCGCGCAGGCGGTACGCAGCGTTACTTCCAGCACACGAACTCCACCTGCAACCAGCGCTTTCGCCATTGGGACGGCGTGCTCCAGTTTGTTCACCACGATAACCGGCACTACCGGGCCAGTTGTCAGGATTGCTTCTGCACTTGTTTTCCAGTTTTTCATCAGTGTTTTTCTCTCGCCAGATCGATAATTCTTGTCGTCTTAAAACGTAATACAGGTTGCGCCCTGCTCAGCACCGGAGAGTTTCTCGCGCAGTGCACTGAACATTTCGCGCCCTGTTCCCACACGCGACGCGCTAAGGTCAGGAATATGCGGCTTACGGGCTTCCAGTTCGGCTTCATCCACCAGCAGGGTCAGCTCGCCTGTCTGGCCATTGACGCGGATGATATCGCCATCGCGTACTTTCGCCAGTAACCCACCGTCATAGGCTTCGGGGGTGACGTGAATCGCTGATGGCACTTTACCTGATGCGCCAGAGAGTCGTCCATCGGTGACCAACGCAATTTTGAAACAGCGGTCCAATAATACACCAAGTGGTGGCATAAGTTTATGTAATTCTGGCATGCCGTTCGCTTTTGGTCCCTGATGACGAACCACGACGACGCAGTCTTTGTCCAGCAGTCCAGCCTCGAACGCAGGCAGCACGTCGTGCTGGCTTTCAAAAATCACCGCTGGGGCTTCTACAATCTGGTTTTCAACAGGCACAGCGGAGGTTTTCATCACCGCGCGACCCAGGTTGCCGCTCAGCACTTTGGTGCCGCCGTGATGTGAGAATGGTTTCGCAAACGTGGCGATAACCTGTGCGTCGAGAGAACTCTGCGCGCCTTCGCGCCAGTCGAGCTGGCCGTCGTTCAGCCATGGCTCCAGGGTATAACGCTGCAGGCCAAAACCGGCTACGGTGTTGACGTCTTCATGCAGCAGACCGCCTTTCAGCAGCTCGCGGATAAGCACGGGCACACCGCCCGCCGCCTGGAAATGGTTGATATCCGCCGGGCCGTTCGGATAGAGACGCGCCATCAGCGGCACAATTTCAGACAGCTCAGAGAAATCATCCCAGTTAATCAGAATACCGGCCGCGCGTGCCATCGCCACCAGGTGCATGGTGTGGTTAGTTGAACCGCCGGTTGCCAGCAGGGCAACAATCCCGTTCACCACCACTTTTTCGTCCACCATTTTGCCAAGCGGCATCCACTCGTTGCCGTTACCGGTCAAACGCGTGACCTGACGCGCAGCGGCTTCGGTCAGCGCCTGGCGCAGCGGAGCATCTGGCTGTACGAAAGAGGAACCCGGAAGCTGCATGCCCATGAATTCCACCACCATCTGGTTGGTGTTGGCGGTGCCGTAGAAGGTACAGGTTCCCGCGGCGTGGTACGACGCGGCTTCGGCTTCCAGCAGCGCAATACGATCCACTTTTCCTTCGGCATACAGCTGGCGGATACGGACTTTTTCTTTATTTGGCAGACCGCTCGCCATTGGGCCTGACGGCACAAAAATCGCAGGCAGATGACCAAAGGAGAGCGCAGCCATCGCCAGGCCCGGGACAATTTTGTCACACACGCCGAGGTACAGGGCGCCGTCAAACATGTTATGGGACAGGCCTACGGCTGCAGACATGGCGATCACTTCGCGGCTCAGCAGAGAGAGTTCCATTCCATCCTGGCCCTGGGTTACGCCGTCGCACATGGCGGGCACGCCACCCGCCACCTGCCCGACCGCGTTAGCGCTGTGCAGCGCTTTGCGAATAATTTCCGGGTAGTGTTCGTACGGCTGGTGTGCGGAGAGCATGTCGTTGTAGGAGGTGATGATCGCAATATTGTTACGCAGCATGCTTTTCAGCGAGGCTTTATCGTCCGGCTGGCAGGCGGCGAAACCGTGGGCCAGGTTACCGCAGGCGAGCTGCGAACGATGTACCGTGTCGGTCTTCGCCTGCTGGATGCGGGCGAGGTAGGCAGAACGTGTCTCTTTTGAGCGCTCAACAATGCGTTGTGTTACGCGTAACAATACAGGATTCATAAAAGCTCCTCTAATTTATCTGTCCAGGCTCGGGAGTTAACAAGATGAATCGCTTGTATTAACAAGGCTGAAACGCTTGCAGTCCGTAGCTCGGGGGCAAAATCGCTTCAGCCAGTGTAATAAAAAAAGCTCCACGGGTGAATCCACGTGGAGCTTAAATGATTAAAAATTGTGCCACAATCTGTGTTAGATCATGTTACCGGTAAAATAACCCGTTTGGATTAGCTACTGGTTTACTCGAACTCGTTCCAGGAACGGCCGTCGCGGGTGATCATCGCCACGGACGCGACCGGTCCCCAGGTGCCTGCCTGATACGGTTTTGGCGCATCCTGATCGGCAGCCCAGGCTTCAGTAATGGAGTCGACCCACTTCCAGGCTTCTTCCACTTCGTCGCGGCGCACGAACAGCGCCTGAATCCCACGCATGGTTTCCAGCAGCAGACGCTCGTAAGCATCAGCCAGGTGCGTTTCGTTGAAGGTTTCGGAGTAGCTCAGATCCAGTTTGGTGGTTTGCAGGTTGTGTTTGTGATCCAGGCCCGGCACTTTATTCAGCACCTGAATATCCACGCCCTCGTCAGGCTGCAGACGGATAGTCAGCTTGTTCTGCGGCAGCTCCTGCCAGGACTCTTTAAACAGGTTCAGCTCCGGGTTCTTGAAATAGACCACAACTTCAGAGCATTTGGTCGGCAGACGTTTACCGGTGCGCAGATAGAACGGCACACCCGCCCAGCGCCAGTTGTCGATATCGACACGGATCGCCACGAAAGTCTCGGTGTTGCTGGACTTGTTCGCGCCCTCTTCTTCCAGATAGCCAGGGACTTTTTTGCCCTGCGCGAAACCGGAGGTGTACTGACCGCGGACAGTTTTCTCACGCACATTCGAGCGATCGATACGGCGCAGAGATTTCAGCACTTTCACTTTCTCGTCGCGAATGTTATCCGCTGAGAGGTCAGACGGCGGAGACATGGCGATCATGCAGAGAATTTGCAGCAGGTGGTTCTGGATCATGTCGCGCATCTGGCCGGCCTGGTCAAAGTAACCCCAGCGGCCTTCGATGCCCACTTCCTCGGCCACGGTAATTTCCACGTGATCGATGGTGCGGTTGTCCCAGTTGTTGGCAAACAGGGAGTTCGCAAAACGCAGCGCCAGCAGGTTCAGTACCGTCTCTTTACCGAGATAGTGGTCGATACGGTAGACCTGGCACTCTTCGAAGTATTCGCCCACCTGGTCGTTGATTTCACGAGAGGTCGCAAGCGAGGTACCCAGCGGCTTTTCCATCACTACGCGCGCCGGTTTGGCGTTGAGTTTGGCTTCGCCAAGGCCCTTACAGATGGCGCCGAAGGTGCTTGGCGGCATCGCGAAATAGTTAATGGTCACACGGTTTTTCTGGTCCAGCATCTCGCCGAGACGACCAAACGCAGAGGTGTCGTTAACATCCAGGTTGCAGAAATCAAGACGACCGCTCAGCGCATCCCACAAACTTTCATCAATTTTCTCTTTCATGAACGTTTCGAGCGCTTCACGCACCACTTTGGTGTAGCCGTCTTTATCCCAGTCAGCGCGGCCCACACCCAGAATGCGAGTGTCCGGGTGGATCTGGCCTGCTTTTTCCAGTTGATACAGGGAAGGCAGCAATTTACGGCGTGCAAGATCGCCTTTCGCGCCGAAAATGACCAGGTCACATGCCTGGGCTGTTTGCGTTACCGCCATGTCATTCTCCTCAGTTGGATATCCTGGTGCTTTTGCCAGAATATCGTTGTAATTTTATTACAATGCACTGTACTGCTTTTACGTCATTCCCGAAACCATTAGCGCTTAACGTCGCGTGCGATAACGCGATTTTTCGATGATTGCACGCTTCAGTGACAGCAATGACCACAAATTCGTTGATTCTTTGTGCCGCCGGGCCGTTGCCAAAACCCGACCGCGATCAAGTAATGAAAAAAAACAACAACATTTGCTGTTGTTCATTACCCTTCGACCCGGTCAGAGGGGTATATTCTTCCTAATTCGAATCACGATTTCATCAATTTATGAAATCGCTTCCACCCATGAGTGTCTTGTCATCATGAACATGCTGGAAAAAATCCAGTTTCAACTGGAACACCTTAGCAAATCCGAGCGTAAAGTGGCTGAAGTAATTCTCGCCTCGCCCACTCAGGCCATCCATTCCAGCATCGCCGCTCTGGCGCAGGAGTCGGGGGTCAGTGAACCTACCGTCAACCGGTTCTGTCGCAGTCTTGAGACGCGCGGTTTTCCCGATTTTAAACTGCATCTGGCCCAGAGTCTGGCAAACGGCACGCCCTATGTAAATCGTAATGTCGATGAAGATGACAGCGTAGAGGCCTATACCGGCAAAATTTTTGAATCGGCAATGGCGACGCTCGACCATGTGCGGCAATCGCTTGATAAAGCATCACTCAATCGCGCTGTCGATTTGCTCACCCAGGCGAAAAAAATCGCCTTCTTCGGGCTGGGCTCTTCCGCTGCGGTTGCCCACGATGCGATGAACAAATTTTTCCGTTTCAATGTTCCGGTCATCTACTCTGATGACATAGTGCTGCAACGCATGAGCTGTATGAATTGTAACGAAGATGACGTGGTAGTGCTGATCTCTCACACCGGTCGGACCAAAAGTCTGGTGGAACTGGCGCAGCTGGCGCGTGAAAACGATGCCATGGTGATTGCAATCACCACCGCTGGCACGCCGCTGGCGCGAGAATCAACGCTCGCTATCACGCTGGATGTGCCGGAAGATACCGACATGTATATGCCGATGGTGTCGCGGCTTGCGCAATTAACCGTCATCGACGTGCTGGCCACGGGTTTTACGCTGCGTCGTGGCGCGAAATTCAGAGATAACTTGAAGCGTGTCAAAGAAGCGCTCAAGGAATCGCGTTTTGATAAAGAATTGCTCATTAAGGGCGATGTACCCTAAATGTTGTTATAAGGTTGTTACTTTTTTCGGTATTCGGTAATTTCTACACAGCACCGAATCTATGTTCACGCAACACCAAAGTTGTTTCAGTCAACGGAGTATTACATGTCCAGAAGGCTTCGCAGAACCAAGATCGTTACCACCTTAGGTCCGGCTACTGACCGCGATAATAACCTCGAGAAAATTATCGCCGCGGGCGCCAACGTGGTACGCATGAACTTCTCTCACGGGACGCCAGAAGATCACAAATTACGTGCAGACAAGGTCCGTGAGATCGCGGCAAAACTGGGACGTCACGTGGCTATCCTCGGCGACCTGCAGGGTCCTAAGATCCGCGTCTCGACGTTTAAAGAAGGCAAAGTTTTCCTTAACATCGGTGATAAATTCCTCCTCGACGCCAACCTGGGTAAAGGCGAAGGCGATAAAGAGCGTGTGGGTATCGACTATAAAGGTCTGCCTGCTGACGTTGTAACGGGCGATATCCTGCTGCTTGATGATGGTCGCGTACAGCTGAAAGTGCTCGAAGTTCAGGGCATGAAAGTGTTCACCGAAGTGACCGTTGGCGGCCCGCTCTCCAACAATAAAGGCATCAATAAACTTGGCGGTGGCCTCTCCGCTGAAGCCCTGACCGAAAAAGACAAAGCCGACATCATCACTGCCGCGCAGATTGGCGTCGACTATCTGGCTGTCTCCTTCCCGCGCTGCGGCGAAGACCTGAACTACGCTCGCCGTCTGGCGCGTGATGCAGGCTGCGACGCGAGCATTGTCGCGAAAGTTGAGCGTGCAGAGGCCGTCTGCAGCCAGGAAGCGATGGACGATGTAATTCTCGCGTCTGATGTGGTGATGGTTGCCCGTGGCGATCTGGGCGTTGAAATCGGTGACCCGGAACTGGTCGGCATCCAGAAAGCGCTGATCCGTCGTGCACGTCAGCTGAACCGCTCCGTGATCACCGCGACTCAGATGATGGAGTCGATGATCACCAACCCAATGCCAACCCGTGCGGAAGTGATGGACGTGGCAAACGCCGTGCTGGACGGTACCGATGCGGTAATGCTCTCTGCTGAAACGGCAGCGGGCCAATATCCTGCTGAAACCGTCGCGGCGATGGCGCGCGTGTGTCTGGGCGCTGAGAAGATCCCAAGCATTAACGTCTCTAAACATCGTCTGGACATTCAGTTCGATAACGTGGAAGAAGCGATTTCCATGTCTGCCATGTATGCGGCGAACCACCTAAAAGGTGTCACCGCGATCATCACCATGACCGAATCTGGCCGCACCGCGCTGATGACATCCCGTATCAGCTCCGGCCTGCCAATCTTCGCTATGTCGCGTCATGAGCGCACTCTGAATCTGACTGCCCTGTACCGTGGCGTGACGCCGGTGTACTTCGACAGCACCAACGACGGCGTTGCTGCCGCCAACGATGCCGTCAATCTGCTGCGCGATAAAGGCTATCTGGTCTCTGGTGATATCGTGATTGTCACTCAGGGCGATGTAATGAGCACTATCGGCTCAACGAACACCACGCGTGTGATGACTGTCGAGTAACTGCATTTTCGCCATACTGTCGGGGGATTCGCTCCCGACAGTTTTTTCCTCTTCTTGCTCCGCCTGTTTTTCCCTCTTTTGATTAAAGCTAAAACCTACCCTTACGGCGACTGGTGAGAATGGAAAATCCTGAGCTACTGACGCAACAACGCGTACAGAAAGGCCCCCTCCTGCACGCGTAAAGCGAACGTTATCTGATGAGTAGCAAAAATTATCTCTTCGGGAACAACTCTTTTCGCTTATACGGCTCTTTCTCGCCGGGTTTGCGGGTTTTGAGCAGTTTCAGAATCCAGGTGTACTGCTCGGCATGCGGTCCGACGAGGATTTCGACCTCTTCGTTCATGCGGCGCGCGATAGTGTGATCGTCGGCGTCCAGCAGATCGTCCATTGGTGGACGTACTTCGATGGTCAGACGATGGGTTTTGCCATCGTAAATCGGAAACAGCGGAACCACGCGGGCGCGGCAGACTTTCATCAGGCGGCCAATCGCAGGTAGCGTTGCTTTGTAAGTCGCAAAGAAATCCACGAATTCACTGTGCTCGGCACCGTGGTCCTGATCCGGCAGGTAATAGCCCCAGTAGCCTTCGCGAACTGACTTAATAAAAGGTTTGATACCGTCGTTACGCGCATGCAGACGGCCACCAAAACGGCGGCGGACGGTGTTCCAGACGTAGTCGAAGATTTTATTGCCCTGATTATGGAACATGGCCGCCATCTTCTGGCCTTGCGACGCCATCAGCATTGCCGGAATATCCACACCCCAGCCGTGCGGCACGAGAAAAATGACTTTCTCGTTGTTGCGACGCATCTCATCGATAATCTCCAGCCCTTTCCAGTCCACGCGATTTTTGACCTTCTCTGGCCCGCGCAGCGCCAGCTCGCCCATCATCGCCATCGCCTGCGGTGCGGTGGTAAACATAGCGTCGATAATCGCTTCACGTTCCGCGTCGCTTTTTTCCGGAAAACAGTAGAACAGATTGATCTGCGCACGGCGGCGCGCACTTTTGCCGAGTCGTCCGGCAATCAGGCCAATTTTACCGAGGACAGGATCGCGAACGGATGCCGGAAGCAGCGCAAGGCCCGCAAATGCGTAGACACCCAGCCAGGCGCCCCAGTTACGCGGATGGCGAAAAGATTTCTCAAACTCGGGAATGTATTCACTGTTGTTTTTTTGGGTTTCCATGCGGGTTCCAGGGTCTGGTGAAGCAAAAAATAATCTTGAGATAGTGTAGCGAGGCAGAGTGTATCGCACAAAAGAAAAAGCCGGCGCATCTCTGCACCGGCTTTTAGATGATAAAAATCTAGTCGAAGCGCAGTTGCGGCATGACCTCTTTGACCTGGGCCAGATAATCGGTGCGATCTTTGCCGGTCAGACCTTCGGTACGCGGCAGTTTGGCCGTCAACGGGTTCACCGCCTGCTGGTTAATCCACACTTCATAGTGCAGATGCGGGCCGGTGGAGCGTCCGGTGTTGCCAGAGAGCGCAATGCGGTCGCCGCGTTTCACTTTCTGCCCCGGCTGGACCAGCAGCTTACGCAGGTGCATGTAGCGGGTGGTATAGGTGCGACCGTGACGAACGGCAACGTAGTACCCTGCCGCGCCGCTGCGTTTAGCAATCACCACTTCACCGTCACCGACAGAGAGCACTGGCGTACCCTGCGGCATCGCAAAGTCAACGCCACGGTGCGGTGCGACACGGCCAGTGACCGGGTTCAGACGACGCGGGTTAAAGTTGGATGAAACGCGGAACTGTTTCGCCGTCGGGAAGCGCAGGAACCCTTTCGCCAGGCCCGTACCGTTGCGGTCGTAGAACTTGCCGTCTTCCGCGCGGATGGCGTAGTAATCTTTGCCTTCGGAGCGCAAACGCACACCCATCAGTTGGCTTTGCTCACGCTTGCCGTCCAGCATTTCGCGGGACATCAGGATCGAGAATTCGTCGCCTTTTTTCAGTTTGCGGAAGTCCATCTGCCACTGCATGGCTTTGATCACAGAGCTGATTTCGCCGCTGGTCAATCCCGCGTCGCGCGCGCTGGCGACAAAGCTGGCGCCAACTTTGCCTTTAAGCACATTGTTAACCCAGTCGCCCTGCTGCATTTCGCTGGTCATCTTGAAACCGTTTTCGGTACGATCGTAGGTACGGGTTTCGCGACGGGAGACTTCCCAGGTCAGACGTTGCAAATCGCCATCGTTGGTAAGCGTCCAGGACAGCTGTTGACCAATCTTAAGGTTACGCAGCTCTTTGTCTGATGCGGCGAGCTGGCTGATATCGCCCATCTCAATACCGTACTGATTGAGCACGCTGCTCAGCGTATCGCCCGTGGAGACAACGTATTCGTGAATACCCGCCTCATTGGCGGTTTTGTCGTCCAGCTCATCCTGAGGAATCGCTTCGTCTTCCTGGGCGGCCTGATCGATAGGTTCACTGGCATCGGGCAGCAAGGAGCGAATTTCACTCTTTTCCAGTTCGATGGTTTTAATGATGGGGGCTGAATGTGGGTGATACACATAGGGCCGCCAGACGGCGACCGCTAAGGTAAGAACTGTAAGGGACCCCAGCATAACGCGATGGGGTCGAGGCAGATTATTAAATGCCAGGGCGACAGAGCGGGCTATCTGTTGCACGTGTTCACTTCCTCGTTAATCTCCTTTCAGGCAGCTCGAATACTGGTTCGCCAATTGGCTGAGGAACTGCGAATAACTCGCCTTGCTCAACTGAATATTGGTTCCAAGCGGGTCCAGGGTTCCCATGCGCACGGACGTTCCCCTGGCCACGGCTTCAACGACCGCTGGCCTGAACTGTGGCTCAGCAAAAACGCATGTCGCTTTTTGCTCAACCAACTGTGTTCTGATTTCATGTAAACGCTGCGCACCGGGTTGAATTTCCGGGTTGACGGTGAAGTGACCCAGCGGGGTCAGCCCGTAGTGTTTTTCATAGTAGCCATAGGCATCATGAAAAACGAAATACCCTTTACCTTTCAACGGTGCCAGCTCGTTACCTACCTGCTTATCGGTTGCGGCTAATTGTGCCTCAAAATCCTTCAGGTTGGCGTCTAGTTTGGCTCGACTTTGCGGCATAAGTTCCACTAATTTGTCATGGATTGCAACCGCTGAGAGCCGCGCTATCTCTGGCGAGAGCCAAAGATGCATGTTGTACTCGCCATGATGGTGATGGTCGTCACCTTTTTCGCTATTGGCATGGTCATGGTCACTTTCGTGCTCGTCGTCGTCAGCCCCTTTCATGAGCAGCGGTTTCACGCCTGCCAGTTCGGCAATGGTGACCTGTTTTTGCGGCGGAACTTTACTCGCGGATTTTTGCATGAACGCTTCCATCTCTGGACCGATCCAGACCACTAAGTCCGCGTTCTGTAAGCGTTTTACATCAGATGGGCGTAACGAATAGTCGTGCTCAGATGCCCCGTCAGGCAGTAAAACTTGGGTTTCTGTGACACCATCGGCGATAGCTGAGGCGATGAATCCCAGTGGTTTAAGCGAAGCGACAACGGCGGCGTTAACATCTTGTGCTGCTGAACCCCAAAGGCCAGCGGATAATGCTGCGAAAAGAAGCGTATTTTTATGTAACATAATGCAACTTATGATCGTATTGAATGCGTGGAATGTGATATTATAACATTCGTTGACTTCTGCAAGCTTAAATTGACATGACGAATTTAGTTTCTCTTGAAAATATCTCGGTATCTTTTGGTCAGCGCCGCGTCCTCTCTGACGTATCGCTGGTCCTCAAACCCGGCAAAATTTTAACGTTGCTCGGCCCAAACGGCGCGGGCAAATCGACGCTGGTTCGGGTGGTTCTCGGGCTGGTAGCACCTGATGCTGGCGTCATCAAGCGCGACGACAAGTTAAGAATCGGCTACGTCCCGCAAAAAATACATCTTGACGCCACGCTGCCCTTAACGGTAGGCCGTTTCCTGCGACTGCGTCCAGGCACGCGTAAAGACGATATCCTCCCCGCTCTAAAACGCGTTCAGGCAGGCCATCTGGTCGAAGCCCCTATGCAGAAACTTTCCGGGGGTGAAACCCAGCGCGTTCTGCTGGCACGCGCGTTGTTGAGTAAGCCACAGCTGCTGGTTCTCGATGAGCCAACTCAGGGTGTGGATGTGAACGGCCAGGTCGCCTTGTACGATCTCATCGATCAGTTGCGCCGTGAGCTGGACTGCGCCGTTCTGATGGTCTCGCATGACCTGCATCTGGTGATGGCGAAAACCGACGAAGTGCTGTGTCTGAATCACCATATCTGCTGCTCCGGCACGCCTGAAGTGGTGTCGATGCACCCGGAATTTATCTCTATGTTCGGCTCTCGTGGAGCAGAACAGCTGGGCATTTATCGCCACAACCATAATCATCGCCATGATTTACAGGGACGAATTGTCCTGCGTCGGGGAAATGGACACTCATGATTGAACTGTTATTACCCGGCTGGTTTGCCGGGGTTATGCTTGCCTGCGCCGCGGGTCCGCTGGGCTCTTTTGTCGTCTGGCGAAGAATGTCCTATTTTGGCGATACACTGGCGCACGCCTCCTTACTGGGCGTGGCCTTTGGCTTATTGCTCGACGTGAACCCGTTTTACGCAGTGATTGCCGTGACGCTGCTGCTTGCAGCTGGTCTGGTTTGGCTTGAGAAGCGCCCTCACCTCGCGGTAGATACGTTGCTCGGGATTATGGCGCATAGCGCGCTGTCGCTTGGCCTGGTGGTGGTGAGCCTGATGTCGAACATTCGCGTCGATTTAATGGCGTATCTGTTTGGCGATTTGCTGGCGGTGACGCCGGAAGACCTGATCTCTATCGCCATTGGCGTGGTGATCGTTCTCGGTATTTTGCTGTGGCAGTGGCGCAATCTGCTGGCGATGACCGTCAGCGCTGATTTGGCCTTTGTCGATGGCGTTAAACTGCAGCGCGTGAAGCTGTTGTTGATGCTGGTGACCGCGTTGACGATTGGGGTGGCGATGAAGTTTGTGGGTGCGCTGATTATCACCTCACTGCTGATTATCCCGGCCGCTACTGCACGCCGATTTGCCCGTACGCCTGAACAGATGGCGGGTGTGGCAGTAGTTGTCGGTATTATCGCCGTCACCGGCGGACTCACCTTCTCGGCGTTTTACGACACGCCTGCCGGCCCGTCGGTGGTGCTGTGTGCGGCGCTGATGTTTATCTTCAGTATGATGAAGAAACCAGCCAGCTGAACATTTCCCCGGTGGCGCGCTGCGCTTACCGGGGAAACATCAGAATCGTTCTAGGGCGAATCACGCCTGGCGCTATCCAGCACTTAACCCGGTCGCGTACTACGGCATTTCCGGTGGTGTTATCCCGAAGTGATTCCACGCTCGTACCGTCGCCATTCGCCCGCGCGGAGTGCGTTGCAAAAAGCCCTGCTGAATCAGATAGGGTTCCAGCACGTCCTCGATGGTTTCACGCTCTTCGCCAATCGCTGCGGCGAGGTTATCCAGCCCAACCGGCCCGCCAAAGAATTTATCCAGAATCGCGAGCAACAGCTTGCGGTCCATATAGTCAAACCCTTCAGCATCGACGTTAAGCATATCCAGCGCCTGCGAGGCGATATCCAGCGAAATGGTGCCATCGTGCTTCACTTCCGCAAAGTCACGCACACGGCGCAGCAGACGGTTAGCGATGCGTGGTGTACCGCGCGAACGCTTGGCCACTTCAAAGGCCCCCTCATCGCTCAATTCAAGCCCCATAAAGCGCGCGCTGCGGCCAACGATGTATTGCAGATCGGCCACCTGATAGAACTCGAGGCGCTGCACAATTCCGAAGCGATCGCGAAGGGGTGACGTGAGTGACCCGGCACGCGTAGTGGCGCCAATCAGGGTAAAGGGCGGCAGATCGATTTTAATCGAGCGCGCGGCTGGACCTTCGCCGATCATGATATCCAGCTGATAGTCTTCCATCGCCGGATAAAGCACCTCTTCCACTACCGGTGACAGACGGTGGATCTCATCGATAAACAGCACGTCGTGCGGCTCGAGGTTGGTCAGCATCGCCGCCAGATCGCCCGCTTTCTCCAGTACCGGGCCTGACGTGGTGCGCAGATTCACGCCCATTTCATTCGCCACGATATTGGCAAGCGTCGTTTTACCGAGACCAGGAGGGCCAAAAATCAGCAGATGATCGAGCGCATCCCCGCGCAGTTTCGCCGCCTGAATAAAAATTTCCATCTGTGAGCGAACCTGCGGCTGGCCGATGTATTCCTCCAGCAGTTTCGGGCGGATCGCACGATCCACCACATCCTCTGGAACATTGCTGGCTGCCGAAATCAGGCGGTCTGCTTCAATCATCCTCTACCTCACAATGCCGCGCGGAGCGCTTCACGAATCAGGGTTTCACTGCTGGCATCCGGTTTGGCGATTTTACTCACCATCCGGCTGGCTTCCTGTGGTTTATAGCCCAGCGCCACCAGCGCAGCCACCGCTTCTTGCTCTGCGTCGTCATCCGTCGGGCCGTTCGGTGACGTCAGCACCAGATCGGACGCCGGCGTAAACAGATCTCCGTGCAGCCCTTTAAAGCGGTCTTTCATTTCCACAATCAGACGTTCTGCAGTTTTTTTGCCGATGCCTGGCAGCTTGACCAGCGCAGCGGGATCTTCGCGCTCAACGGCATTCACAAACTGTTGCGCCGACATGCCGGACAGAATCGCCAGTGCAAGCTTAGGCCCCACGCCATTGGTTTTAATCAGCTCGCGGAACAGCATGCGTTCCTGCTTATTATTAAAGCCATACAGAAGCTGAGCATCTTCACGCACCACGAACTGGGTAAAGACAATCGCCTCTTTGCCGGACTCCGGAAGTTCATAGAAACAGGTCATCGGCATATGGACTTCATACCCCACGCCTCCCGCTTCCAGCAGAACTAACGGGGGTTGTTTTTCAATGATGATGCCTCTGAGTCTGCCAATCACATGATGCTCCTGCGTGAGATGCTAAATTAACTTCCGCCATCATAAAAAAAGGCTGGATGTTTATCCAGCCTGATTTGTGATTATCGTAATCGACCTCGCGCCAGATTGAGCCTCGATTCGCTCATCTGCATGGCGTTTTGGCTCACATGGCAGTGCGTTATCGCAATGGCCAGCGCATCGGCGGCATCCGCCTGTGGGTTTGCCGGGAGCTTAAGCAGGGTCCGCACCATGTGCTGTACCTGACTTTTCTCCGCGCTACCAATACCCACCACCGTCTGTTTAACCTGACGCGCGGCGTATTCGAACACCGGTAAATCCTGGTTCACCGCCGCGACAATCGCCACGCCACGTGCCTGGCCCAGTTTTAATGCCGAGTCAGCATTTTTCGCCATAAAGACCTGCTCGATAGCAAAAAAGTCGGGCTGAAACTGGGTAATGATTTCCGACACGCCTGCGTAAATTAATTTCAGACGCGACGGTAAATCATCAACTTTGGTGCGAATACAGCCGCTGCCCAGATAGGTCAACTGGCGACCCACCTG
Source organism: Lelliottia sp. WB101 (assembly GCF_003051885.1). Lineage (NCBI taxonomy): Bacteria > Pseudomonadati > Pseudomonadota > Gammaproteobacteria > Enterobacterales > Enterobacteriaceae > Lelliottia > Lelliottia sp. WB101. Next base: position 2,858,835 of record NZ_CP028520.1, on the reverse strand, counting down.
GCGGATAACGCCGTAACCGGTAATGCGTGAGCCGGGGTCTATACCGAGAATAATCGACATCACGCGTCTCCGGTTAGAGGTTCAAACGCGCTCATTAGAGCGTCGCTGCGACCTCATCAGAGATCTCACCGTTATGATAAACTTCCTGAACGTCATCGCAGTCTTCGAGCATGTCGATCAGACGTAGCAGTTTTGGTGCGGTTTCTGCATCCATGTCTGCTTTGGTCGACGGAATCATCGACACTTCAGCGTTGTCGGCTTTCAGACCGGCAGCTTCCAGCGCATCACGCACTGCGCCCATCTCTTCCCACGCGGTGTAAACGTCAATCGCACCGTCGTCGAAGGTCACAACGTCTTCAGCACCGGCTTCCAGTGCAGCTTCCATGATCGCGTCTTCGTCGCCCGCTTCGAAAGAGATCACCCCTTTCTTGCTGAACAGGTATGCCACGGAACCGTCAGTACCCAGGTTGCCACCGGTTTTGGTGAACGCATGGCGCACTTCAGCCACGGTACGGTTGCGGTTGTCGGACAGACACTCAACCATGACCGCAGTACCGCCAGGGCCGTAACCTTCATAAATGATGGTTTCCATGTTCGCGTCGTCATCGCCGCCCACGCCACGTGCGATTGCACGGTTCAGGGTGTCACGCGTCATGTTGTTTGACAGTGCTTTATCAATCGCTGCGCGCAGACGTGGGTTAGAACCCGCGTCGCCGCCGCCCAGACGGGCTGCAGTAACCAGCTCGCGAATGATTTTGGTGAAAATTTTACCGCGTTTGGCATCCTGTGCCGCTTTACGGTGTTTGGTGTTGGCCCACTTACTATGACCTGCCATAAAAATATCTCCAATAAACCGTCAATTCAGACGGCATGAATTACAAATTCTTCAATCGCCTGCCGGTTACTCCACGACTTGGTTAAGGCAGCCGCTTCGGCCGCATCAACCCAGCGGTAGGTCAAATGCTCGGTGAACTCGATCTGCCGTTCATGGGGGAGCGCAAGACAGAACCACGATTCCGTATTGCGCTCAATTCCCGGCGCATAGCGATGACGTAAATGGCTAAAAATTTCAAAATCCACCGTGCGCTGACAGTCCTTCAGGGTCAGTTGCTCCTGAGCAACATTAATGGTGACCTCTTCATTTACTTCGCGCGCGGCGGCCTGCGACGCGGTTTCTCCCTCTTCCAGACTGCCGGTAACCGACTGCCAGAAATCGGGATCGTCGCGACGCTGCAACATCAGCACCCGCTTCGTGTCTTCTGCATAAATGACAACCAGAACAGAAACGGGACGCTTATATGCCATATCAGTTTTTCTCTTCCTTTTTCACCACTTCGATACCCAGCTCAGACAGAGAGGCCGGGTTAGCAAAGCTTGGCGCTTCGGTCATCAGACACGCAGCGGCGGTGGTTTTCGGGAAGGCAATCACATCACGGATGTTATCAGTACCGGTCAGCAGCATGGTCAGACGATCCAGACCAAACGCCAGGCCCGCGTGCGGTGGAGTCCCGTACTTCAGGGCATCCAGCAGGAAGCCGAACTTCTCGCGCTGCTCTTGCTCGTTAATGCCCAGAATGCCGAATACGGTCTGCTGCATTTCGCCGCTGTGGATACGTACGGAACCGCCGCCCACTTCGTAGCCGTTAATCACCATATCGTAAGCGTTGGCCACTGCGTCTTCCGGTGCCGCATTCAGCTCGCTCGCCGTCATGTCTTTCGGTGCGGTGAACGGGTGGTGCATCGCCGTCAGGCCGCCTTCACCGTCATCTTCAAACATTGGGAAGTCGATCACCCACAGCGGAGCCCATTTGGCTTCGTCAGTCAGGTTCAGGTCTTTACCCAGTTTGAGACGCAGTGCGCCCAGCGCATCGGCCACCACTTTTTTGTTGTCTGCGCCGAAGAAGATCATGTCGCCATCCTGCGCGCCGGTGCGCTCAAGGATTGATTCTACGATCTCAGCATTCAGGAATTTCGCAACAGGGCTGGTGATGCCTTCGATGCCTTTCGCACGTTCGGTGACTTTAATATAAGCCAGGCCTTTCGCACCGTAGATTTTCACGAAATTGCCGTAGTCATCAATTTGTTTACGGCTGAGCTGTGCGCCGCCTGGAACACGCAGGGCAGCCACACGGCCTTTCGGATCGTTTGCCGGGCCAGAGAAGACCGCAAATTCAACCGCTTTCAGCAGGTCCGCGACGTCCACCAGCTCCATCGGGTTACGCAGGTCTGGTTTGTCAGAACCGTAGCGACGTTCTGCTTCTGCGAAGGTCATGATCGGGAACTCGCCCAGATCCACGCCCTTCACGTCCTGCCACAGACCACGAACCAGCGCTTCCATAATTTCGCGCACCTGAGGTGCGGTCATGAAGGAGGTCTCGACGTCGATCTGGGTAAATTCAGGCTGACGGTCAGCGCGCAGGTCTTCGTCGCGGAAGCATTTAACGATCTGATAGTAGCGATCGAAGCCAGACATCATCAGCAGCTGTTTGAAAAGCTGAGGAGACTGTGGCAGCGCGTAAAATTTGCCTTTATGTACGCGCGACGGAACCAGGTAATCGCGCGCACCTTCCGGCGTGGCTTTGGTCAGCATCGGGGTTTCGATATCGAGGAAACCGTGGTCGTCCATGAAACGACGCACCAGGCTTGTGATCTTGGCGCGGGTTTTCAGGCGCTGAGCCATTTCCGGGCGACGCAGATCCAGATAGCGATATTTCAGACGCGCTTCTTCAGTGTTGACGTGGTTGGAGTCAAGCGGCAGCGATTCTGAACGGTTGATGATAGTCAGGTCGGACGCCAGCACTTCAATGGCGCCCGTTGCCATATCGGCGTTGATATTTTTTTCGTCACGCGCACGCACGGTGCCGGTGACCTGGATGCAGAACTCATTACGCAGTTCGGAGGCCAGCTTTAACGCGTCCGCACGATCCGGATCGAAGAACACCTGCACGATGCCTTCACGGTCACGCAAATCGATGAAGATAAGGCTACCAAGATCACGACGGCGGTTGACCCAACCACACAGGGTCACCTGCTGTCCAACGTGGGACTGACGCAACTGCCCGCAATATTCTGTACGCATGAGATATCCCTTAATTTAGCCGCAGGCTAAATGTCGCCTGATTTACAGGCTACTATGTCGCAGCTTTCTGTATGTCACAACTGGATGAAAAAAGGCGGCTATTATACTGGAAATTCCGCCGTACGATAAGAGTGAAGCTTGCCAGACGCGCGATTGCTGCGCTCTTATTGCGCATTCTCACAAAAATTAACAAAATTGTCCGATCTGACCTGCCTTTATCATCGTAAGGTGTAACGGACGCTAATTTTTGACTGGAGTAACGATGTTAACACTTGATGCCACCAAAACCGCGCTTGTCGTGATCGATTTACAGGAAGGTATCCTGCCGTTCGCCGGTGGCCCGCACACCGCGGCAGATGTGGTCAGCCGCAGCGCCCGTCTTGCGGATAAATGTCGCGCCAGCGGATCGCCGGTGGTGATGGTGCGCGTTGGCTGGTCAGCCGACTTCGCCGAAGCGCTGAAACAGCCTGTGGATGCGACAGCCCCTGCCGCCGCGCTGCCTGCAAACTGGTGGACCTACCCTGAAACGCTTGGCAAACAGGATAGCGATATCGAAGTCACCAAACGCCAGTGGGGCGCATTTTACGGCACCGATCTGGAGTTGCAGCTACGCCGTCGCGGGATCGACACCATTATCCTGTGCGGTATTTCCACGAACATCGGCGTGGAATCCACCGCGCGTAACGCATGGGAACTGGGCTTTAACCTGGTCATTGCCGAAGACGCATGCAGTGCTGCTTCCGCGGATCAGCATCAAGGCAGCATGACCCATATCTTCCCGCGTATTGGTCGCGTGCGCAGCACCGACGAGATTTTACACGCGTTATGATCTATCTGGGTCTTCCCCAATGGTCGCACCCGAAATGGGTGCGCCTTGGCATTACCAGCCTTGAAGAGTATGCCCGCCATTTTAACTGCGTGGAGGGCAATACCACGCTGTACGCCCTGCCCCGTGCGGAAATCGTCGCGCGCTGGCGCGAGCAGACCACCGACGATTTCCGCTTTTGCTTTAAATTCCCGGCCACCATTTCTCACCAGGCAGCGCTGCGCCAGTGCGGGGATTTAACCGAAGAGTTTTTCGAGCGGATGTCGCTGCTGGACAACCGCATCGGTCAGTACTGGCTGCAACTCCCGGCCACCTTCGGCCCGCGCGATCTGCCTGCGCTGTGGCATTTTCTCGACGCTCTGCCGCGCGAATTCACCTACGGTGTGGAAGTCCGTCATCCGGAATTTTTCAGCAAGGGCGAGGCGGAAAAAGCCCTCAATCGTGGGCTGCATGCGCGCAGTGTGAATCGGGTGATCCTCGACAGCCGCCCTGTTCATAGCGCCGTCCCGCACAGCGAAGCCATAATCGATGCCCAGCGCAAAAAACCGAAAGTGCCGGTGCATGCGGTGGTCACGGCGAACAACCCGATGGTGCGGTTTATCGGCAGCGACAACATGCAGCAAAATCGCGAGATGTTCGCCGTGTGGCTGCAAACGTTGCCAAAGTGGGAGCAAACAACGACGCCCTATCTTTTCCTGCATACGCCGGATATCGCCCAGGCGCCTGAACTGGTCGATGTTCTTTGGCAAGCCTTGCTGGCTGCGGTTCCGTCCCTCGGCCCTGCGCCTTCTATCCCACAACAATCTTCTCTTTTCTGACATCAGCCCCTATCATAGAAGTGCCATCTGCCAAAAACAGGGAGTTTGTATGGTCAGCGCACTGTACGCGGTGTTAGGTGCATTATTACTGATTAAGTTTTCCTTTGATGTTGTGCGCCTGAGAATGCAGTACCGCGTCTCTTACGGTGACGGTGGGTTTTCAGAGTTACAAAGCGCCATCCGCATTCATGGTAATGCGGTGGAATATATCCCCATTGCACTGATCCTGCTGCTGTTGATGGAGATGGACGGCGCGGAAACCTGGATGGTTCACGTCTGCGGCTTGCTGCTGATTGCCGGACGCCTGATGCATTATTACGGTTTTCACCACCGCCTGTTCCGCTGGCGTCGTTCCGGCATGAGCGCAACCTGGTGTTCGCTTTTGCTGATGGTGCTGGCTAACCTTTGGTATATGCCGTGGGAGTTGGTTTTCTCTTTCCATTAGCGCACAATACGCCACTTTATTTTTCCCGGATTTTTACGTTATGTCTGATCGCGACACGCTTTTTTCCGCGCCTATCGCCAGTCTGGGCGACTGGACCTTTGATGAACGGGTAGCCGAAGTCTTCCCGGATATGATCCAGCGCTCTGTTCCAGGTTATTCCAATATTATCTCTATGATCGGCATGCTGGCTGAACGCTTCGTTCAACCCGGTACGCAGGTTTATGACCTGGGTTGTTCACTGGGCGCCGCGACGCTGTCCGTTCGCCGTAATGTGCATCATGAAGGCTGCAAAATCATTGCCGTCGATAACTCTCCCGCGATGGTGGAACGCTGCCGTCGTCATCTTGATGCCTATAAAGCGCCCACGCCCGTTGACGTCATTGAAGGCGATATCCGCGATATCGAGATCGAAAACGCCTCCATGGTGGTACTGAATTTTACCCTGCAGTTCCTGGTGCCCGAAGATCGCCAGTTGTTGCTGGACAAAATTTACAAGGGGCTGAATCCCGGCGGCGCGCTAGTGTTGTCGGAAAAATTCAGTTTTGAAGACGCAAAGGTCGGCGAGCTGCTGTTTAACATGCATCACGACTTTAAACGCGCTAACGGCTACAGCGAGCTGGAAATCAGTCAAAAGCGCAGCATGCTGGAAAACGTAATGCTCACCGACTCCGTCGAAGCACACAAAGCGCGCCTGCATAACGCCGGTTTTGAGCACAGCGAGCTGTGGTTCCAGTGCTTTAACTTTGGTTCCCTGGTGGCACTGAAAGGGGACAACGCATGATCGACTTCAGTAATTTTTATCAGCTTATCGCCAAAAACCATCTCTCCCACTGGCTGGAAACCCTGCCTGCACAGGTGGCCGCCTGGCAGCGTGACTCCCTGCACGGTCAGTTTAAGCAGTGGAGCAATGCCGTTGAGTTTTTGCCGGACATGACGCCCTACAAACTGGATCTGCTGCACAGCGTGACGGCTGAAAGCGTCGAGCCATTGAGCGAAGGCCAGCTGCTGCGTCTTGAAAAGCTGATGCGCAATCTGATGCCATGGCGTAAAGGACCGTTCTCCCTTTATGGTCTGAACATCAATACCGAATGGCGTTCTGACTGGAAGTGGGATCGCGTTCTGCCCCATCTGTCTGATTTGACCGGTCGCACTATTCTGGATGTGGGCTGCGGGAGTGGGTATCACCTGTGGCGCATGATTGGCGCGGGGGCACATCTGGCGGTCGGTATCGATCCGATGCAGCTGTTTCTGTGCCAGTTTGAAGCGGTGCGCAAATTGCTGGGCAACGATCAGCGCGCGCACGTTCTGCCGCTGGGCATTGAGCAACTCCCTGCCCTGAACGCGTTTGATACCGTCTTCTCGATGGGCGTGCTGTATCACCGCCGCTCGCCGCTGGAGCATCTGTGGCAGCTGAAAGATCAGCTGGTCAGCGGTGGCGAACTGGTGCTGGAGACGCTGGTAATCGAGGGTGACGAAAACGCAGTACTGGTGCCGGGCGATCGCTACGCTCAGATGCGTAACGTCTATTTCATTCCATCCGCGCTGGCGCTGAAGAACTGGCTGGCGAAGTGTGGCTTTGTCGATATCCGCATTGTGGATGTGTGCGTGACCTCCACCGAAGAGCAGCGTCGCACAGAATGGCTGACCACCGAGTCGCTGGCAGAATTCCTCGACCCGAACGACAGCAGCAAAACCATCGAAGGGTATCCCGCGCCGATGCGTGCAGTCTTGATCGCAACGAAGCCGTAATGTCCCTGGCGAAACAGGTGCACTACCTTTCCTCAAGACACAGTTCAAGGCCCGGCAGCGCCGCTGGGCTTAAAATATAAAAGTGAAAAAAAGGCCCCTGTTGAAATTGCAGGGGCCTGGTACAAGCAAGCATCATATTGGGCGACATGATGCGCGGTAAAAATCGTTGCTACACGTGAAACTGGTCAATCATGGATTTCATTACCGCAACCGACTCTCCATCTACGCTGTAGCGGGAGTACTCATCCGCTTCGGCATCTGTCGACATTGACAATCCTGTATTGCGATATCGCATAGGCGAAGGCGTCCACTTGCCTGCTGAGCTGTGAAGCTCTTCTACCCCTGCGTTTAAAAACGTTTTCAGATTGCTGGCTCTAACACCAGCACCTGCCATTATTATTGGAACACCGGAATGCCCTTTTAGTTCCATAATTAATTGCAGTCCTTTTTCCGCCGTTGATTGCTGGCCGGATGTCAGGATACGTGCAACGCCTAATTCTGCTAGATTTTCAAAAGCTTGAATGGGGTCTTTGCACATATCAAACGCGCGATGGAAAGTCACCGCCATCCCTTTTGCTGCCGCCATAATCTGTCGCATACGCGGCATATCGACATTTGCGTCTTCATCAAGCAAACCGATCACCAGACCTGGGAAACCCAGCTCGCGAACCCGGACGACGTCTTCCAGCATGGCGTCAAACTCACCCGCCGAATAACAAAAATCACCGCCGCGTGGGCGAATGATGGGGTGAACGGGGATCGTCACCGCCTCGCGAACGGACTTCAGCACACCGTATGACGGGGTTAATCCGCCCTCTTTCGGTGCCGCGCACAGTTCAACGCGATCAGCTCCGTTTTGTTGCGCAGTCACAGCACATTCCATGCTGTAACAACAGATCTCCAGTAGCGCCACACTTCCTCCTAAAATTCACGGTAATAGACCATCATGCCACGCCGCCAGAGGGCGGACTTAGCGTGAGTTCACACTCTTTTGCGGCTTACTCTTCGCTGGCGACAATTTGCTCGATCGTCCAGGGATGGAATTTCACCGTCACTTTGCCGTCGGTGACCGCCAGCGTCGGATTTGGCAGACGCTCGCGCTCCCCTTTAGGTGAGCTGGTTTTCACGAAAATTCCCGGCTGGCTCAGGCCATCGTCAGACAGCAGCGCCAGTGCGCGCGCATTCAGGGTTTCCGGATCGCCCGGCAGCACGATTTCGATGTGCTCCCAGCCCTCAATCGGATAACGTTTTTCGCCCGGCCAGGGTAATTCGACCACGCTGAACTGCCAGTGCGCCACGCAGACCGGCTGATGGAGTTTAAACAGACAAATGGGACGCCCGTTGATCACGTTTTCTGACAGCAGCTCACCGCACTGCTCAAATCCACGACGCCAGCGCTCCGCCGTCGCATTCTGATGGCAGCGCAGGGAAATGTGATCGGCGTCGAGCGGTGCAATATCCAGCCCCAGACGGGTGGCAAGTTCTGTGAACGCCTGGGTGAAACGCGGTAAATCTGCGGAAATATCATGCAGTTCATCATTGGAGTGCCAGTTCGTCATCAGCGGTTCTCTTTTCCTGTCGCAAAGCCGCTAATTTACTCTGTTGGATGCCTGCAACCAACCGCAGATTTCACGATTTTCCTGCTGCATGCTTATGCACTATTTCATCGCCTGTTTTCTGAGCGCTCTTCAGCCTGCGCAATGCTGACGCCAGAGGGCATTTGCAGTATACTCCGGCCCTAAATTCTCAAACTGGTGCGGGTTGCAACTCCCCCGCAGCAAAAAAGTAAGGTATCCAGGTGAATATTCAGGCTCTTCTCTCCGAAAAAGTCAGTCAGGCACTGATTGCCGCAGGTGCGCCTGCGGATTGCGAACCGCAGGTTCGTCAGTCAGCAAAAGTACAGTTTGGCGACTATCAGGCTAATGGCGTGATGGCAGTGGCTAAAAAACTGGGCATGCCGCCGCGACAACTCGCTGAGCTGGTACTGACTCATCTGGACCTCAACGGCATTGCCAACAAGGTTGAGATTGCAGGTCCAGGCTTTATCAACATTTTCCTCGATCCGGCCTTCCTCGCGGGTCACATTGACGCGGCGCTGAAATCTGACCGTCTGGGTGTGACTCAGCCGCAAGCGCAAACCATCGTTGTCGATTACTCTGCGCCAAACGTGGCAAAAGAGATGCACGTCGGTCACCTGCGCTCCACCATCATCGGCGATGCCGCTGTGCGCACCCTGGAGTTCCTGGGCCATAAAGTGATTCGCGCGAACCACGTTGGCGACTGGGGTACCCAGTTCGGAATGCTGATTGCCTATCTTGAAAAGCAGCAGCAGGAAAATGCGGGCGAAATGGCGCTGGCGGATCTGGAAGGTTTCTACCGTGAAGCCAAAAAACATTACGACGAAGATGAAGCCTTCGCCGAGCGCGCACGTAGCTATGTGGTGAAACTGCAGGGCGGCGACGCCTACTTCCGCGAAATGTGGCGCAAGCTGGTGGACATTACTATGTCCCAGAACCAGATCACCTATGACCGTCTGAACGTCACCCTGACCCGCGACGACGTGATGGGCGAAAGCCTTTATAACCCCATGCTGCCAGGCATCGTGGCCGATCTGAAAGCCAAAAATCTGGCGGTCGAGAGCGAAGGCGCAACGGTTGTGTTCCTTGATGAGTATAAAAACAAGGAAGGCGAACCGATGGGCGTGATCATCCAGAAAAAGGATGGCGGCTATCTCTACACCACGACGGATATCGCCTGTGCGAAATACCGTTACGAAACGCTGCATGCGGATCGCGTGCTGTACTACATCGATTCCCGTCAGCACCAGCACCTGATGCAGGCGTGGACCATCGTGCGTAAAGCCGGTTACGTGCCGGATTCGGTTCCGCTGGAACACCACATGTTCGGCATGATGCTGGGTAAAGACGGCAAGCCGTTCAAAACCCGCGCCGGGGGTACCGTTAAACTCTCCGATCTGCTGGATGAAGCGCTGGAACGCGCGCGCCGCCTGGTCGCCGAGAAGAACCCGGATATGCCAGCCGACGAGCTGGAAAAACTGGCGACTGCCGTCGGTATCGGCGCGGTGAAATACGCGGATCTGTCCAAAAACCGTACCACCGATTACATCTTCGACTGGGACAATATGCTGGCCTTCGAAGGCAACACAGCGCCATACATGCAGTATGCTTACACCCGCGTGCTGTCTGTGTTCCGTAAAGCCGACATTGATGAAAGCGCGCTGGCAAATGCTACCGTGGTGATCAATGAAGACCGCGAAGCGCAGCTGGCTGCCCGTCTGCTGCAGTTTGAAGAGACACTGGCGGTGGTTGCCCGTGAAGGCACGCCGCACGTCATGTGTGCGTATCTGTACGATCTGGCGGGCCTGTTCTCTGGCTTCTACGAGCACTGTCCTATCCTCTCCGCCGAAAGCGAAGCGATCCGCAACAGCCGTCTGAAACTGGCGCAACTGACCGCGAAGACGCTGAAGCTGGGGCTGGATACCCTCGGGATCGAAACCGTAGAGCGTATGTAATACAGAAACAAAAAACCCGGCAATTGCCGGGTTTTTTATTATCAGAAATATTTACGCAAATACTCCGTCAGACACAAAATCGCCATCGCCTGACCGTACGGCATCGAGGTCAGCGGGATCTGGCGATAAAACTCCAGATCGCTGCCCATCCCCGTGCCAAACGACGTTTGCAGCAACTCCCCTTCCGGCGAAATATTGTTCACAATTCCCCGAATCGCTTTCTCCGCCACTTCAGCGTATTCCGCGCCAACGTAACGCTTGCGCACCGCTTTCAGGATCCCGTAGGCAAAACCTGCCGTGGCGGATGCTTCCAGATACGACTCGGGATCGTCGAGCAGCGTATGCCACAGGCCGCTCTCATCCTGACATTTTGCCAGCGCGGCGATTTGCGCATTCAGAACCTGCACCAGATAACGGCGCACCGCGTTGTTCTCCGGCAAATCCACCAGCTCAAGGAAGTCAGGGATGACAATCGTCAGCCAGCTGTTTCCGCGCGCCCAGCGGGCTTTGGCAAAATTGTGCTGCCCGTCGTAGTTCCAGCCGTGGAACCACAGCCCGGTTTCGCGATCCATCAGGTTCTGAACGTGCAGCAGGAACTGATACACCGCCTCTTCCACATACTCCGGGCGATTGAGCAATTTGCCTATTTTCGCCAGCGGCAGGACGGTCATCATCAGCGTGTCGTCCCACATTTGCTGATGATTCTCTTCCGCCAGGGTGATGTGCTGCATGCCGCCGTGCGCCGTGCGCGGCATGTCGTTCATCGCCCACTCTGCCCAGCTCTCGAGCCATGGCAAATAGGTGGCGTTTTGCGTCTCCTCAAAGCGGTACGCCAGAGTCAGGAACGGGGCCATCGTATTGACGTTTTTGGTGGTCGCGCCTTCGGCAAAGCGGTCGGCAAACCAGCCGTCGATGATGTCACGCATGTGGCTGTCACCGGTCTGGCAGTAATACTGCCAGATGCCGTATAAGCCCACGCCGTGCGTCCACTCCCATCCCGCCCAGCCTTTGGTGTCGATCACGCGCCCGTCGTCCAGCCGCAGCAAAAATTCGCCGGTTTTATCGTGGATGTTCACCAGATTGTGCGTCACCTTTTCAATCAGTGATTTCAGTTCATCCCTGGCAATAAAATGCTCAGGCTGACGCAGTAACGGGCTATGTTTGACAGGCCAAACCTTCATAATCTTAACCTCTGTGATATGTCGAATTCAGTACCGCGCGATCCTTCAAGGAAGGTGCCGCCGGTTTATTGCGATTCAGATAACCAATGTTGTTGTTGCCCCACAAGGATTCGTACGGCATCCCGGCCAGCAGCTCAACGGTGGCGCGGGCCTGCGGGGTCGCCGTTTCCGGCATCGCGTGTCCGGACTCGCGCATTTTGGCGGTCTCTTCACGCAGGGTGCTGTGAGTTTCCAGGTTCAGTTTAAAGCGCAGGGAGACCAGGAAACCGCAGGCCAGCACCAGAATGGTGCCCACACTCAGGATCATCAGAATGGTATGGCTCACTTCCGCTGGCTGGGTTTTCTGGCCGCTGACAAAGCCGGACATCTGCATCACAATCCCCACCAGCATGATGGCTCCGGCCTGCGAGGCTTTACGCGTCAGGGTCATAATCCCGGCGAAAATCCCTTCGCGGCGCTGGCCGGTGATCACTTCATCCACGTCAGCAATATAGGTGTAGATATTCCACGGAACGTAGTTGATGCCCCCGCGACCCAAACCTGCCACAGCAGAGATCAGCAGCAACAGCGAATAGACGTCGCTCAGTCCGGCGTAATAGAGCACCGCGTAAGAGATAGAAGCCAGACCAAACAGCACGACCACCATGCGGTACGATGGGGCCGGTCCAAAGCGGATGCAGAGCGGGATCATGGCGATTACAGCGATGAACTGGAAGATGGCCATGGTGCCCAGCAAGTTCGACGCCATCGATGCTTCCTGCATCAGCACAAATACCACGTAATAGGTGAACACTGCGTTGAAGACGTCCTGCGCGATATAGCCGCCCAGATACATCCCCAGATGCTGGCGGAAAATTTTCACTCGCAGCGTTGAGCTTAACTCGACAAACAGACGGTTCAGGCTCTGGCTCAGATTGAGTTTTTTCTTCTCTTCTTCTGCGCGCAGTGCCGCTTCAGACCACTCTTCACGCGGGCGCTCCCAGGTAAAGATCCAGACGAAAGTCAGCATCATTGCGCACAGCACGGAGAAGACCAGGCTCGCGTAGAAGAAGGAGATCGCGTTGTCTTTACCGAAGTGAGTCAGCAGGATACCCGGCAGGAAAGAGGCCAGAATCGCCGACATCTGCGCCATAGAGATACGCGCGCCGGAGAATTTCGTTTTCTGTTTGAAATCGTCCGTCATTTCCGGGACTAAGGTTTCGTAAGGCACCAGAATCATGGTGTACACGATATCGAAGATCAGATAGGTGACCAGGTAATACCAGAAGCCCATATCCCCTACCCACATCATCGAGTAGCTGAAAACGCAGGGAATACCGAGCAGGATAAAGAACTTACGGCGGCCAAAGCGTTTGCCGAGCCAGGTGGTACCAAAGTTATCGGTCAGGAAGCCCATTAACGGGCTGACCACCGCGTCCAGCACCCTGGCGGCCGCAAAAATAAAAGTCGCCTCAATCGGCGAGAGCCCACAGAACGTCGTATAAAAATATAACAGCCAGGCCGCCGTCAGCGCGGTTGTGCCTGCCCCAAGAAAATCGCCTGACCCGTAGGCGAGGTAATTTGCGAGTCCAATTTTACGTGTTTTCATTGCCGTCAACCCTTTGAATGTTGGGAGACTCCCTGTATGCAAACCTCGTCCGGGAGTTTTTACACGGCTACAGTAAAAGTATCGTTCTATTGATACCTTTCTGTTTCTGCCACTGCCTGAGAGCGAATGGCAATAATGCAAAGAGATTCCGTACGCGTGTCACTGATTTATAAAACAGCGTTTCTCTTGCATCAAAAGGCGGGGTCATTTTTTGGGAGCCAGCCGTCAGTTTCTACTGACGGCTGGTGAAAAGGCAGGCAATTAGCGGTAATTCACAATCACTTCGTTACTTTGAACTTTAAGTGCGGGGATCAGACGTCCTCCGCCCGGGACTTCCCAGACAAAACGCAGCGGCTCAACGGCAGGCACCCCATTGAAGGCGTGCGTGGTGCCACTTTCACCGTCCAGTTCAGTGCAGCGCGTCTGCGAGCACAGGCGTACGCGCAGGCCCGCAGGCGTCGGGCCAATCAGCTGATAACGCCAGACCACCAGCGTCATCAGCCCGGAGGCCGGTTCTGAGGCGGAAAGCGGTCGCGAGGAGGCCGATACCCCGCGATTGCTCAGGGTGATACCAATACTGCTCGCCTGCCAGGTACCTTCCCCGGCGGCCTGAGCCAGCATCGGGAACAGTAAAATCCACAGCCAGTAACGCATTATTTGCCTCCGATGGTCGCCGTCATACGAATATGACGGTTATCCGATAGTTCCAGATTCGACAGTACCACCAGATGCGTCAGACTGCGTCGCAGGAAGCGAGAGAGCAGCGGACGCAGCGCGTGATTCACCAGCAGAACCGGCGGAGCGCCAAGCATCTCCTGACGCGCCAGTGCCTCTTGCGTTTGCGCCAGCAGACGATCTGCCAGACCCGGCTCCAGGCCGCCACCGCCCTGCAACGCCTGCAGCAGCAGACGCTCAAGCGGCGTGTCGAGACCAATCACCTGCACTTCGCCGGAACCAGGGAACCACAGCTGGGTGATGGCACGGCCCAGCGCCACACGCACCACGGCGGTGAGTTCGTGCGGATCGCTCTGCAGCGGCGCATGTTCCGCAAGAGTTTCCAGAATGGTGCGCATATCGCGGATCGGCACTTTTTCGTCGAGCAGATTTTGCAGCACTTTGTGCAGCGTGGTTAACGTCACCACGCCCGGCACCAGATCTTCTGTCAGCTTCGGCATCTCCTGGGTGACGCGGTCGAGCAACTGCTGCGCTTCCTGACGGCCAAACAGCTCCGCCGAGAACTGCCCAATCAGGTGGTTCAGGTGTGTCGCCACGACGGTACTGGCTTCCACCACCGTATAGCCCTGGATCTGCGCCTGCTCTTTCAGCGCACTTTCAATCCAGATTGCCGCCAGGCCAAAGGCCGGATCGATGGTCTGTTCGCCCGGCAGCGTACCCGCCGCTGTGCCTGGGTTAATCGCCAGCCAGCGCCCCGGATAGGCATCGCCGCTACCAATCTCCACGCCTTTCATTAAGATGCGATAGCGCGCAGGCGGCAGATCCATATTGTCGCGGATGTGCACCACCGGCGGCAGGAAGCCCATATCCTGGGCGAATTTTTTACGGATACTGCGGATACGGCCCAGCAGCTCGCCGTCCTGCTGGAAATCAACCATCGGGATCAGGCGATAGCCCACTTCCATCCCGAGGGAATCTTCCAGCTGGACGTCGTTCCAGGTGGCTTCCACCGACTGGTTATTTTCCGGCATTTTGACCGGTACCGGTTCAGCTGCCGGTTTGGTGTCGCGTCCACGCAGCCACCAGGCAAGCCCCAGCAGAGCCGCGGTAAACAGCAGGAAAACAAAGTTAGGCATGCCCGGGACAAGGCCCAGCAGGCCCAGTACCGCCGCAGAGAGCATCAGCACATTCGGGTTAGTGAACAGCTGGCTGACCATCTGCTGACCGACGTCTTCGTCGGTGCTTACACGGGTCACGATCACACCCGCCGCGGTTGAGATCACCAGCGCCGGGATCTGCGCCACCAGACCGTCACCGATCGTCAGCAGCGTATAGCTTTCCGCCGCATGGCCCATATCCATGCCATGCTGGAGTACACCCACCAGCAGACCGCCGACGATGTTAATCACCATAATCAGGATCCCGGCGATGGCATCCCCGCGCACGAATTTACTCGCACCGTCCATCGAACCGTAGAAGTCCGCTTCCTGAGTAACATCGGAACGGCGCTTTTTCGCTTCATCTTCGCCAATCAGCCCGGCGTTGAGATCGGCGTCAATCGCCATCTGTTTGCCCGGCATCCCGTCGAGAACAAAACGGGCGCCGACTTCAGCGATACGGCCCGCACCTTTGGTGATAACCATGAAGTTAATGATAACGAGGATAACGAACACCACGATACCGATAGCAAAGTTGCCGCCGACGAGGAAGTGACCAAAGGCCTCAACCACTTTACCCGCCGCTGCACCGCCCGTATGCCCTTCCATCAGAATGATACGCGTTGACGCCACGTTCAGCGCCAGGCGCAGCAAGGTGGTGAACAGCAGAATGGTCGGGAACGCCGCAAACTCAAGGGTACGCTGGGTGAACATCGCCACCAGCAGCACCATAATCGAGAGTGCAATGTTGAATGTGAAAAGCAGGTCGAGGATAAATGCTGGCAACGGCAGCACCATCATCGACAAAATTAGCAGGATGAGAATCGGCCCGGCAAGGATCTGCCATTGCGTCGATTTCATGTTGCTGGGCAGGCGCAACATTGCCACCAGATTAGCCATCAGTGTCCTTCTCGTTCATAAAATCCAGTGCCTCAGGCACCGGCAGATTTTCAGGTTTCACAGGTCGTTGACCGCCTGCCAAACGCCAGCGTTTCAGCTGCCAGACCCAGGCCAGCACTTCCGCCACAGCGGCGTAGAGCTGACCAGGAATTTGCTGTCCAATTTCAGCATGACGATACAGAGCACGCGCCAGCGGCGGGGCTTCCAGGACCGGCACGCGGTGTTCAGCGCCAATTTCACGGATGCGCAGGGCGATAAGTCCCGCCCCTTTCGCCACCACTTTTGGCGCACTCATTTTGTTTTCGTCGTACTTCAGCGCCACGGAGTAGTGGGTCGGGTTAGTGACGATCACGTCCGCTTTCGGAACATCTTCCATCATGCGACGACGCGCAGCCGCGCGCTGCATCTGACGAATACGCCCCTTCACATGCGGGTCGCCTTCCATCTGTTTGTATTCGTCACGAAGATCCTGCCGCGACATACGTAATTTTTTGATATGGCTGTAAATCTGGAAGAAGACGTCAAATCCCACCATCGGAATAATGCTGAGCACCACCAGCACCGCGCACAGCCCGACCAGATTCATGGCGTTGCTCATGGCCGTCAAAGGGGATTCGCTGATCAGGCGCATCATATCGGGCCAGTGGTGCCAGAGGTAAAACCCGGCGGTGCTCCCCATCAGAACGGATTTCAGAATTGCTTTGAGCAGCTCCGCCCCCGTCTGCGCCGAGAACATTTTGGCTATGCCGGGGAACGGATTGAGTTTGGAAAATTTGGGCTGCAGGGACTTCGTGCTGAACACCAGGCCGCCCAGCATAACGGGCGAGACCAGGGCCACAATCACCACTCCGGTAATCAACGGCAACAGCGCGATCATCGCGTCTTTAATCAGCAGAATGATTTGGCTGAGGATCAGGTTGGGATCATTCACCATACTGTGGTCGAAACGCAGCCCGGCCGAGAGCATCCCCGCCAGTCTGCGGGCAAACGACTCCCCACCCATCCAGATAATGCATACACCTACGATTAAAATCAGCAGGGATGTCAGCTCTCGGGATCGGGGGATTTGCCCTTCCTCACGCGCTTTGTCTAGTCGGTGGGGTGTGGGGGCTTCTGTTTTGTCGTCGCTGTCTTCTGCCACAGTGCGCGCTCTCTGCCCATTTCGTCACGCGTATCATGCCAGAGCACATCCAACTCAATGGACGGAAAAGCCTGTATAACTTGCCGTTTTTAGCCTGTTTAACGGCCAAAACTCACGAAGCTTAAAAATTTTGTGTCTAATTTTAGACTTTTCAGCGCACGGTTAATGTGGTTTATAAAATGAAATAAACGTCTTTCGTGTTGTTTAAACCCGTCTTGCAAACGCTTTACATCGATTAACCACAAAACACTCATAACACCAAAATAACAATAAATATCAACACGTTTATAATGGTTATCATGCTTAACATTATTAATTTTAGAATTATTTAAAAACACAAATTTATGAATACTTTACAGTCAAGTCCGAATAAATTACCCTATATAATATCAATTAAGCCATACTTCCGTCCGAAGCAAATACCTTTTATACTGGCCTGTGAAATAACGTTATTTATTAAGTTCACTTTCACCAGTAATCTCAACATGGAATTTATTGTTAAGGACGTTCTGATTATGAACCTCAGGTACCCTATTATTTTTGGCGCATTGATGGCGCTGACTTCAGTAAGTACATTCGCTGCAGAAATGAATGCAGGAAAGATTCATTTCACAGGGGAAATTATTGAGCCAAGTTGTATCATTGACGGCGATGATGGTACAGACAGTACCGTTCCCCTGGGCACCTATACCACGACTTTATTTACAGAACCCGGTGTTGAGTCAACATTAACTCCCTTCAATATCACACTGAAAGATTGCCCGTTGAAAAGTGATGGTCTTCCGTCTATTCAACTGACATTTAGCGGTGCCACATCCCTCACAGGAAAAAAAGACCTACTAGATGTCAGCAAAATAACGACAGCGGGGGCAACAGCCGCTACAGGTGTAGGTATCGCTGTGAGCCTTGATGGCGCGGATACCGACCTTATAACAATGGACGGAGCGGAAGATCAGGTGTATATCGAACTTCCTACCAAAACCACTGACACAATAACAGCCAGTTTTAATGCACGTTATATATCGTTTGCTAAACCGGTCACTGCCGGCCCTGCCGATGCGGATATGACGGTTAATATTATTTATCGTTAATCGCCCGGCCCGCCCATTCCTGACATCAATACTTCCGCAAAGAAGTATATTCTCGAATGGGCGTTTATAAGAAACCCCTTATCCACCACATACTTCTGAGCCATTATTTTTAGACCAGGACAAATATTACGCATGCGTATTTATCCGCTAATTCTATTACTGACACCTGTTATATTCTCTTCATTCAGCCATGCGGCAGGCATCCAGGTTGGGCGTACGAGGATCGTCTACGAAGCAGGAAAAAAAGAAATTTCACTCCCCCTGACAAATAGAGAAACTGAACTTCCCTGGTTGATTCAATCCTGGACCGATACGGGAAACGGTAAAACCCGCGGGCCTTTTATCGTCACGCCGCCGTTATTTCGTCTTGAACCCCAGAGAGAACAAAGTCTGAGGATCGCCTGGAACGGCACTGCATTACCCGAGAACATAGAATCGTTGTTTTATATGAACGTTCGTACCATTCCTGCCACCGCGGCGGAGGATGACGATAAGAACGTGTTACGCCTGATCTACAAAACGCGTATCAAGCTATTTTGGCGTCCAAAAGGGCTGAAAGGCGACCCTGATGAAACCTGCAAAAACCTGCGTTTTTCCCGTCACGGCAAGCAGCTGACGGTGACCAACGAGGGGGCTTTTCACATCACCTTTGACAACCTGAAACTGGGAAACGCAACGCTTGAGAAAGCCGATATGGTCACGCCTCAGTCGAGCGTAGCGATCCCCGTGCCTGAGAGTGCAGTAGGCAGCCAGGTCAGTTGGCGATGCATCACCGATTACGGCAACGCTTCCGCCAAATACATTGCGACCCTGGGTCAGGGATAGGAACCGCCATGGCCAAAGGACTCGCTTCTATTTCCAGGCGGCGTGCCTGGCGCATAAATGCGCTCGTACGTTGCCTTGGCGGCGTGGCGTTGATGCTTTCATCCGCCGCACATACCCGAGAGTACCATTTTTCACCTTCCGCCCTGGAAGGCGATCAGCTGCCGCAGCAGGATATCGACCTGTCACTCTTTTCACACTCGAACACCCAACTGCCCGGCATTTACCCTTCCCGCATTCTGCTCAACGATCTGCGTGTGGGCGACGCCAGTATTACTTATCTTGGCGGCAAAAGGGGTGAACTGGTGGCGCAACTGACCCCTGATATGCTGCGAAAATGGGGCGTCGATATTGATAAGTTTCCGGCGCTGACGGTTGTGGATGCGTCGTCTGCGCTTCCTAAGCCTTTAGGAGATTACATTCCGCAGGCCTCGGCGACGTTCGACTTTTCCGCCATGACGCTGCATCTGAGCATTCCGCAGGCCGCCATTGCGGCTAATGGCAGAGACTACATCGCCCCTTCCCGCTGGGATGATGGCGTGCCGGTGGCGTTCACGGATTACGCGTTTTCCGGCTCGCAAAATCAGGACAGCGACAAAAACACGGCCAGCAACCAGTACCTCAATATGCGCAGCGGCGCGAACCTGGGCGGCTGGCGCGTGCGCAACTATTCCACCTGGAGCAAAACCGACGACGACAACAGCTGGGACACGGTTAACACCTTCGTGCAGCACGATCTGGATGCTCTGAAAGCACAGTTTACGGGCGGCGAAAGCAGCACCCAGGGCGAGGTATTTGACAGTCTGCAGTATCGCGGCGTTAACGTCGCGTCGGATGAAGAGATGCTGCCCTACAGCCAGCGCGGCTTCGCCCCGGTTATCCGCGGTATCGCCAGCTCCAATGCCGAAGTGTCGGTGCGCCAGAACGGTTATCTGATCTATCAGCAGAATGTCGCCCCCGGCGCGTTTGAAATCAACGACCTCTACTCCACAACCAACAGCGGCGATCTTGATGTCACCGTCAAAGAGGCCGATGGCACCGAGCATCACTTCACCCTGCCCTACTCCAGCATTGCCGTCATGCAGCGACCTGGACATCTAAAATATGAATTCACCGCCGCACGCTATCGCGCCGACAGCGGGAGCGATCAGAATGAACCGCTGTTTGTGCAGGGAAGCGCGATCTATGGTGTGAACAACAGCATGACGCTGTTTGGCGGTGTTACGGCGTCAGAGGACTATCAGGCGGTCAATACCGGTGTAGGGATTGCGCTGGGAGGTTTCGGTACGGTGTCGGCGGATGTGACGACGGCGAAAACCCAGCTCGATAATCATACCGAGCGTTCCGGGCAGTCATACCGCCTGCTCTACTCAGGCAAAATTGATACCACCGACACCAACTTCACCCTCGCCAGTTATCGCTACTCAACCAGCGGCTACTACAGCTTTGCCGACGCCAACCTGAAATACGATCAGCATGAAAACGATCTGCTCTTCCAGTACAACAAACGTAACCGCATTCAGGCCAGCATCAGCCAGAATATTGCTGGCGTCAGTTTTTATCTCAATGGTTATCAGCAGGACTACTGGCAGACGTCCCAGAAAGAGCGCAGCCTCTCAGCGGGTCTCAATACCGTGGTGGATAGTATCAGCATTCACCTGGCCTATACCTACAGCATAACTGAGGAAGACGAGAGCGATCAGATGGTCTCCCTTGGCTTTAGCGTCCCGCTGAGCAAATGGCTGCCGCGCGCCTGGAGCAGCTACAATCTGAGCAACAGCAAGCACGGATACACGCGTCAAAACATCGGGCTGAACGGGACGCTGCTGGATGATGAACGTCTGAACTATTCGCTGCAGCAAAGTCATTCCAACCATGACGGCGATGACACCAGCAGCCTGTACGGCAGCTATCGCTCGCAGTACGCCAATCTGAACGCCGGCTATTACACCTCATCCGATAAATCGCAGCAGTTGAGCTACGGTATGAGCGGTGCGGTGGTCGCCCACCCTCATGGAATTACCCTGGCTCAGCCGCTGGGTAGCCAGTTTGCCATCGTCAATGCCAACCATGCTTCTGGCGTGCGTTTCCAGAACCAGCGCGGTATTCAGACTGACTGGCAGGGAAATGCCGTGATCCCGTCACTCACCCCTTATCAGGAAAACAGCATCCGCGTCGATACCACCAGCCTGCCGGAGGATGTCGACACCAGCGAAACCGCCGTCACGGTCATTCCCTCGCGCAACGCTGCCGTAACAGCAAGCTTTGATGCCCATGTCGGCTATCGCGCGCTGATTACCCTCACGCGCCCCAATGGCAGCACAGTGCCTTTTGCCGCCATCGCCACCGCCGTGTCACCGGTTATCAGCGGCATTGTCGATGATACGGGCACCGTTTATCTCGCCGGGGTCTCGGACACCGTTCAGTTGAATGTGAAATGGGGTGAGGGTGCGGATCAGCAATGCACGGCCAGCGTCCCGATTAGCACGGCAGGAGCCACGTCCAACCCGGCGAGTATCCGCTCCGTCAGCGCGCTTTGTAAGCAGGAAGAAAAACATGTTAATTAATGCCAAATCCCTCTGGGTACTGCTGTGCCTGTTCGCCCCTGTCACCACGCAGGCTGCGACCATTTTGCGGGACTGTTTTGTCCCTCAGGATTATCACGTTGCTTATGACGGCGATCTCAACGCCAGCGACAATAAAGCGGGTCTGGATGTGGATATTCCCGACCACCTGGTCGGGGAAAGTACGGTCATGGAAGCCAACTGTGATTGCCCAAAAAACATGAGTGATTCGACGACGATTTATGAATTAACTCTGGCAGGCAGTCCGCTTTCGCAGGGCACGAGTGGCTATGGTGCTCTCACTGACAAACTGGATATTGACGTAAAGGGGTATGCCGATGCGATCAATTCTCCCGACGGTTCCGGCCTGGCTGGGCTTAATATTAACGAGTACCCCACGCCTCAGAGCTCGATGTCAAAAATAATAGAAAATATCAAAACTACAGAAGGCAACGCCAGCGTCTGCAGCGAGAGCACGCGTCCAGAGGATTCCGCTCCGGTTAAACGCCAGTTCCGCTGGAACGTTATCGGCGTGATATTTCACGTCAAAAAGCCGATTCTTGGCAAAGAGATCATCCCCCCTACCGCTGTGGTGCAAAACTATGCCTGTCTCTATTTTGGCTCCGGGGGATGTGATGCCAGCAGTGCCCAGCAGGTGTCCACTATCTGGCTCAGTGGCTCACTCTCCGCCCCCCTCAGTTGCACCATCAATGAAGGCAGCACCATTGAGGTGGAGCTGGGCAATATTGTCAGTAAGCAGTTTCGGGCAAAAGGTCAGCCGCCGATGAACTATGCGTTGAAAAATGTAGATATCACCTATCACTGCGACGATAACGCCGTTGGCAACGACGATCGCATCAGAATGACCCTCAGCGCCGATCAGGGGGTGCTCGACAGTAGCGATCCGCTGATCGCGAAAATGCTCAACCGCGATGACGTCGGCGTCAGGGTCTTCACGGACGACAACAAAGACGTCCAGCTCGACGGCAGCTACGCGTTTCCGGTGACGATGGATGAGCAGGGTAATGGGTCAGTGAAGATCAAAGCCGCACCGGTAAGCACCACTAATGCCACGCCGGCACCCGGTAAATTTGAAGGGAACGTTACGGTAAAAATGGATCTGCGCTGAGTGATTCTCAGGCTGCCGCTGCAGCCTGAGAAAAACCGTCGCGATTAGAAGCCGAGACTGTCCAGCAGATCGTCCACCTGATCCTGGCTTGCGACAACGCCCGCCTTGGAAGTGTCGAGCTGCGGGCCATTGAGCAGACTTTCATTCTCACGTTTCGGACGCGCAGCAGGCTCTGGCATGTTTTCCAGCAGAACCATCAGCAGCTGACGTTCGATTTCCTGAATCACATCCATCATGCGCTTGATAACCTGACCTGTCAGGTCCTGGAAATCCTGCGCCATCATGATGTCCAGCAGCTGCGCGTTGGTGAAGCTGGTGTGTCCAGGGACATCACCCAGATACTGGCGTGTATCCGTGACCAGCTCGCGGGCATCGGCCAGTTCGATTGGATTCTCGAACCACTCATCCCAGCGTTTGCTCAGGGCTTTTGCGCCCTTTTCCATCTCATCCTGATGCGGTTGAGAGGCTTCCACGCTGTTCAGGGCGCGCTCTGCTGCCTGTGCGGTCATCTGCACAACGTAGTCCAGACGATCGCGCGCATCGGGAATCGCTTCCGCCGCTTC
The DNA here is from genome assembly GCF_003051885.1 of Lelliottia sp. WB101. Lineage (NCBI taxonomy): Bacteria > Pseudomonadati > Pseudomonadota > Gammaproteobacteria > Enterobacterales > Enterobacteriaceae > Lelliottia > Lelliottia sp. WB101. Next base: position 2,835,575 of record NZ_CP028520.1, on the reverse strand, counting down.
GGCAATCGCCTGGTCGAGTCCCAGCTCACGCAGGCTGTCGCGCAGCATACGCGTCAGGCTGCCGATGCGGGCAATAATCTCGTTGGCTGAATGCTCTTCAACCGGTTTCATAGCAGGTTGCATCATCACCAGCACCTCACATGCCGAGTTTCTCGAAGATCTTGCCGAGCTTCTCTTCCAGAGTCGCCGCCGTAAATGGTTTCACCACATAACCGCTTGCGCCCGCCTGTGCTGCCGCAATAATGTTCTCTTTCTTCGCTTCTGCAGTCACCATCAGAACCGGAAGAGAGGACATATTGCCATCAGCGCGAATTGTTTTGAGCAGCTCCAGACCATCCATGTTAGGCATGTTCCAGTCAGAGATAACAAAACCAAAGCCACCGGCCTGCAGTTTGTTCAGGGCATCAACGCCATCTTCTGCTTCTTCAACGTTATTAAAACCCAGCTCTTTCAGCAGGTTGCGTACGATACGACGCATGGTGGAAAAGTCATCCACAACCAGAAATCTGAGCTCTTTGTCCGCCATAAAAAACTACTCCTCATTAAATACGTATTGCCTGTCCGGCACTGATTTTCGCCAGCATTTGCTGGCTAACCTGGCTAAGATCGACCACTTCGCTCACGCCACCCATATTGATGGCCTCGCGCGGCATGCCGAACACCACACAACTTGCTTCATTCTGCGCAATCGTCCAGGCGCCAGCCTGGTGCATTGCGAGCATTCCGGCGGCCCCGTCGTTACCCATCCCCGTCAGGATCACCCCAACGGCGTTGCGCCCCGCGTGTTTCGCCACCGAATGAAACAGCACATCCACTGACGGACGGTGCCGGTTAACCGGCGGACCGTCATGAATTTTGATTTGATAGTTCGCGCCACTGCGCGCCAGCTCCATATGCTTATCACCTGGCGCGATATAGGCATGCCCCGGCAGGACGCGTTCGCCGTCCTCTGCCTCTTTCACGCTAATCTGACACAGCTTGTTCAGACGTTCGGCGAATGAGCGGGTAAAGCCCGGCGGCATATGCTGAGTAATAAGAATACCTGGGCTTGAGAGCGGCAATGGCTGGAGTACATGGCGAATTGCCTCTGTTCCTCCCGTTGAGGCCCCAATCACCAGCAGTTTTTCCGAACTGAGCAGCGGCCCGGCTTTGAGCGTGGCAGGCACGCCTGCGGGTTTATGCGCCGCCAGCTTCGCCCGTGACGCGGTGCGGATCTTCTCGGCGATCATCTCACTGTAAGCGAGCATCCCCTCGCGAATGCCCAGCTGCGGTTTGGTGACAAAATCCACCGCCCCCAGCTCCAGCGCACGCAGGGTAATCTCTGACCCTTTACCGGTCAGCGAGGAGACCATCACCACTGGCATAGGGCGCAGGCGCATTAATTTCTCAAGGAAATCAATACCGTCCATGCGCGGCATCTCCACGTCCAGCGTCAGCACATCGGGGTTAAATTTTTTGATTAAATCCCGCGCGACCAGGGGATCCGGGGCTGTCGCCACCATTTCCATGTCGCTATGACTATTGATAATTTCAGTCATGATCTGGCGCATCAACGCGGAATCATCGACAGACAACACCCTGATCTTACTCATGCTTTTTCCTTACTCAGCGCATAAACCGTCTGCCCGCGCAGCACAAATTCGCGGGCCAGGTTGCTGAAGTTCTCCGAATGCCCGGCAAACAGTAAGCCGTCAGGCTTAAGCAGCGGAGCAAAACGGCGCAGAATCTCCTGCTGCGTCGTTTTATCAAAATAAATCATCACGTTACGGCAAAAAATCGCATCAAAAGGACCCGGCACGTTGTACTGCTTATCGAGCAGATTCACCGGAGCAAATTCCACGCAATTTGCCAGCTCCTGGCGCACGCGCACCAACCCTTCGTGCGGGCCTGTCCCGCGCATGAAGTACCGCTGTAGCTGTTGAGGCGACAGGGTTTTCAGTTCGTCCTGCCGATAGACGCCGTTGCGTGCTTTCTCCAGCACTTCGGTGTCGATGTCGCTGGCGTAGACCTTCCAGCGACCGGGCGCCATGCCCAGCGTATCGGCAAGGGTAATCGCCAGCGAATACGGCTCCTCCCCGGTCGATGCCGCTGCGCTCCAGACGCGGTATTCCCCGCTACGACGGCGGGCATGTTCCGCCAGCACCGGGAAGTGGTGACCTTCACGGAAAAACGCTGTCAGGTTAGTGGTCAGGGAGTTGATAAACGCCTGCCACTCTGCGCTGTTGGGATTGGCTTCCAGCATGCCCAGATATCGGCCAAAATCATCCAGCTCCAGCGTGCGTAAGCGCCGGACTAACCGGTTGTAGACCATGTCTCGCTTATGATCGGCAAGCACAATCCCCGCACGCTGGTAAATCAACTGACATATCCGACGAAAATGCGCGTCGGACAGCGCGAGGCGCTGGGTCATTTGCTGCAATAATGACGATTGCCCCGAGGGGTTTGGTGAGGTCATAGCGCCTTCTTAATTCACTTTCAGGATACAACTGGCACGGCCTGCGACCGCCCGACTTCTGCTACTGTTTCGACTTGCTCTTTCACGTTAAAAACTGCCACCAGGCTGGTCAAATGATCGGCCTGACTGGCGAGCTGGTCAGTAGCGGCAGCCGCTTCTTCAACAAGAGAAGCGTTCTGTTGCGTTACCTGATCCATCTGCGTGACAGCCTGAGCAACCTGCTCAATGCCGCGACGCTGTTCGTCTGAGGCGGAAGCAATTTCGCCCATAATGTCGTTCACACGCGTTACGGAAGTGACAATCTCCGTCATGGTGTGAGCGGCGGTATCAACCAGCTCCGATCCCTGCTGTACGCGGGAAACGGACTCTTCAATCAACACCTTAATCTCTTTCGCGGCGTTGGCGCTGCGGCTGGCGAGATTACGCACCTCACCCGCCACGACGGCAAATCCACGCCCCTGCTCACCGGCCCGTGCCGCTTCGACCGCGGCGTTCAGCGCCAGAATGTTCGTCTGGAACGCGATACCGTCAATCACGCTGATAATGTCGCCAATTTTCTGCGAACTGGTGGCGATTTGCTGCATCGTGGTGGCGACGTTAGAGGCCTGATCGCCCCCCTTTTTCGCCGTCAGCGCAGCCTGTTTTGCCAGGTCCGACGCCTGACGGGCGTTGTCGGCGTTCTGGCTGACGGTCGCCGTTAACTGTTCCATGCTGGCCGCCGTTTGCGCCAGAGAGGCCGCCTGCTGTTCGGTGCGCGACGACAAATCATTGTTCCCGGCCGCGATTTCAGAAATCCCGGTGTGCATGGCATAACTGCCCTGACGCACATCGGTCACCGTTTCACGCAGCGAGCCTTGCATCGCTTTCAGGCTGGCAAAAATGGCGGAAATTTCGTTTTTTCCGAACACCGCCACCGGACGCGCCAGGTTGCCTTTAGCGATACTGTCAAAGTGGCTGCTAATGATTGCCAGCGGCAATACGATCATCTTGCGCGACCAGAGCAACGCCCCGCCGGTCAACAGGGCCGCCAGAATCACCATGGTGGCGAAAACCACGCCCGACATGTGGTAGCTGGCCCGGCTGTCGCTGCTCGCCTCTTCGACGAACAGATTGTTATCCTGCTGCCAGGCGTTAAAACCTTTATCAAACGCGGCCTGCGACTCTTGCACCGGCGCGGTTAGAAAGTCTGACAGCTGGTTGTTCTCAAGCCAGGTCGCCTGATGATCCAGATCGCTGTGCCACTGGGCATAGCCCTTCTGCATTTCGGCTTTCAGCGCTTTCCCTTTATCGCTGACCGCTTCCTGCGCGCTGAAGGCTTTAAACTGCGCGTCGGCCTGCTTGAGGCTGTCCCGCGCGGTAGACATCAGCGCTTTGATATCGTCTGGCGGGTAGCTCAATGCCGTTAATGTGCCCGCTTTGTTCAGCGCAGTGCTGGCCTGCAGAAGCACTGCGCGCGTTTGTGCAAGCGTGGAACGCTGCTGATTACTCGTCTCAACTTCCTGTAAGTTCTGATAGCCATCGCGAAAAGCCCAGAAAGACAATCCATTACTGCCAACCTGCAACACACCGCAAAGGATCAGAATCAAAAACAGTGTGGTCGAGATACGAATACGATTTAACATCCACGCTCCCATCAAGCGGCCAGCAGCCGCGGTTAACTATCAGTCAAAATGTTTCCCAGTTTTCTTCTTTTCCGGCTGCCGACGCACGAGCGTGTTTCACCCTTGCGGCAGGCGCGGTCCCGGCAGGTGCTGCCCTGGACGCCACCGTATTTTGAGGTGTAGAGGTAAGGCGAAACGCCGAGACGGCCATCTTCAGACGGCTCGCCTGGTCTTCCAGCGCAGCGGCCGCCGCAGCGGACTCCTGCACCAGCGCGGCGTTTTGTTGTGTCACACGATCCATTTCCGAGACCGCCAGCGCCACCTGGTCAATCCCACGGCTTTGTTCATCGGATGCCGAAGCGATCTCCGCCATGATGTCAGTGACGCGCGTAACTGCGTTGACGATGTCGGTCATGGTTTCCCCGGCGCTCTCTACCAGCACCGAGCCGGTATCGACGCGCGCCACGGAATCTTCAATCAGGGATTTAATCTCTTTTGCCGCGTTGGCACTGCGGCTCGCCAGGTTGCGCACTTCACCGGCCACCACCGCAAATCCGCGCCCCTGCTCGCCCGCTCGTGCGGCTTCGACAGCGGCGTTGAGGGCCAGGATATTTGTCTGGAAGGCAATTCCGTCGATCACGCTGATAATATCGGCGATTTTTTTCGAGCTACCGGCAATTTCGTGCATGGTTTTCACCACACCATCGACCACCTTGCCGCCGCGCTGGGCAGTTTCGGAGGCGCTTTCAGCCAGATGTGCCGCCTGACGGGCGTTATCGGCGTTTTGCTTCACGGTAGCGGTCAGCTCTTCCATGCTGGCGGCGGTCTCTTCAAGCGCAGAGGCCTGCTCTTCGGTACGCGAGGAGAGATCGTTGTTACCCATGGCGATTTCGCTGGTACCGGTGTAAATCGCGTCCGAACCCTGACGGACATTCGTCACCGTATCGGTCAGAGAGCGCTGCATGTGATCCACGCTGCTCGCCAGCTCGGTGATTTCGTTACGACCGGAGATCACCAGCGTTTTTGTCAGATCGCCGCTGGCAATCTCACGAATGTGACCAATCACCCGGCCCAGCGGATTCAGCAGAATCGCGCGAATGCCGTACCAGACACCCACCAGCACGATCACCAGCGCCAGCGCGAGGATCGCCATTTGCCATTTGGCAAAGCGGTAGTCGTCCTTACTTTCGTTAAAGGCGGTGTGATACTGCTCGCTGCTGGCCGAGGCGTATTCCCCCAGCGCTTTACCGAGGGCATTTTGCATCCCCTGCGTCGGCTGGGCGAAATAGGCGTCCATGTTTCCGCTCTCAAGGAACTGGATAAGCTCCGTCAGCCCGGCCGCATAGGCGGTGTATTTTTCGTCAATGTTCTCGCTCACCTCTACCATCGAAGGCAGCGGCGTAATCTTTTTGAAGGCGTCGTAATGTTTTGCGGCGTCAGCCAGGGTGGCGCGGGCGTTTTTCAACAGATCCGTTTTCGCGCTGCTTTGCTGGTTGTTCGGATCCATCATCATGCGCGCAGAAGAACGGCTCAGGTTGATGCGCGTTTGCAGCATCAAATCCCAGGTCGACGTCAGTTCACTTTGCTGGAGGCGTAAGTCGTTCGAAACAGCAAAGCTCTGCTGATTATTTTTTAAGGATGAGAAAAACAGCCCACCGGAAATAAGCTGAAGAAGTGCGAAAATGACCAGCACCATCATCAGCATTGTGACAACGCGGATACGGTTCAACATACAACACCTTCTCTAAGATTTATTAACGGTGTTATCGGCAAAGGCTGAGGGAACTTTACATTTGCGAAAGGGAAAAGCGTCAATTCAGAATGCGACGTCGACGATCAACGTGTCGTTATAGGTTCCGGCGGGGGGCGTAGTCTGGCTGGTCAGCACTTTGGCGGTGTAGTTATAGGTACGCAAAAGCCCGTCAGCGCTCAGCAGCGATGAGGTGGCGCTGGTCCAGCGCTCGGTGCCGCTGCCTCCCCAGCGGTTGGTGGTCGCCTCTTTATAGATGTCGTAGCTCATGTAGTTGCTGCCGCTCACCATCCGGCGCACGCCGTTGAGGGCGTTCGCCCCATTGTTGATGCCGATGGTATAGACGCTGCCCTTGGTGCAGGTGACAGCAATGGCCTGCGAGACGGTGGGGAAATTTTGCACCAGCGGCGCGCTGTTAAAGTTGACGTTGGGCGTGGTCATCGCACTACAGTTATTGGTGACGTTCATGTTCAGCGTAATGCTGGTCGTCGCCGTACCGGTTTGTGGCGTGAGGCATAAACCCACGGCCCCCACGGAGCAGACGTTGTAGTTGATGCTAAAGGTCAGCACCACCTGATAAGGCCCCGCCGTCACGTTTTGCCCCGCCACCGTGCGAAAATAGAGCGGAATATTGTACTGCTTGGCACCCAGCAGATTTAACAGCGTACTGCCACTCCAGGTGTAGGCTTTGGCGATCTGCACTTCGCTACTGCCGGAACAGCCCGACAGCCCGCACAGCCGCGTGGGGATGACGTCGGTGATGGCCGCATTGTCCGTGCGTTTCATTGTCGCGCGGCTATTGGCCGAGACGGTCGCCGCCGTGTAGTTCAGGGTGACCGAGTCATTGGTGAGTAAATTCAGGATCGCATCGCAGCTCACCACCAGCGTGCCGGTGGTTTCAACTTCGCCCGTTCCGCTGAGGGCAAACGAAGTCACGCTGCCAAACGAGGCGTTGACGGTGCTGACGGTACAGGCCGCCCAGCTGCCGCCCGAGAGCATCAGGAACACCAGGGCGATCAGCAGACGTTTCACGGGGCCTCCCGGCAGGTCAGCGGCCCGAAAGTTTGCAGTTTATGCTCCGGATTGGCGCCCACCGTCAGCGTGGCGTAGCAACGTTTCCCCTCCGGCAAAATCACTTCCAGCGGGTTCACATCGGTCAGATTTTCCAGCCAGGCGATACCGTCATAGCCGACCACCGCCGTGCTGCGCGAAGCGCGCCGCACCTGGCTGCCAACGGGAATCGCCAGCCCCTGCGGATCGTGCAAAATCACGCTCGCCACCCGCTCCTGCTCCATCGGGAAATCCACCAGAAAACCGCTATGACGGCGAATCGCCACCCGGCGCTCCGTCTCCTTAAGCCGCGTATCGGCGGGCAGATTCAGGGTATTGATGCTGTAACTCGCCGGGTAGTAGGCCGAGACGCCGCTCACCAGCAAGTAGCCATTGCGGTTGGTTTTACCGACCGGCTGGTTTTCATAATTGACCGGTACGTCCGGGTGACCATCGGTGCTGATCACCACAAAGGCATCGTTGATTTTGTTGGCCGCAAACAGCTCGTTGTCCATCAGCACGATGGACCCCATCGCCTCGCCCCACCAGGTCATCATGTCCTGTTCGCCGTAACCGCCGCCCTGCACTTCGATATTGTTGTTGCGCCAGCCCAGCGTCCCTTGCTGGTAGTTGCGTGATTTTGACTGATTAGCCCACGCCATGTTCCAGCTCAGCCCGCCGTCGGACGGCATCGAGTGGTTGTAGTTTATGCGCTGGGTGCTGCCGGAATCCGGCGTGTTTTCTAGGGTAACGGCGGCGCTGTCGCGTTCGCCAATCGGAATTTGCAGGGACATTGCCACCGTCCAGTCGCCGCGCTGTTGATCGCGGCTGGCGGCGAGATAGATACTGCTGCTTCCCCACAGGTTGCGGCTCCATGACAGATTCAGCAGCTCAGTTTTTTGGCTATCAAAACTCTCGACGCCAATCCACGCCGCGCCGATATTGCCGTACTCCCCGAGATTAAAGGTCAGGGAATATTGATCCGTGTTGCGACTGAGGCTGGCGATCGGCTGGTCGTGTTCATCATAGATCGTGGGCTGATCGTAGAGCGCAAGGTTGCCGTAGCCGCGATCGCGTCGGGAGTGCTGCGTCGCCAGACTGAACGCGCTGGTACTGTACTGATAGCCCCAGTTAATCTGCCCGCCATCGTCTCCGCGCATCCGGCTGTGGGTATACGAGGAGTTCACCACTCCGTAGCGCCCCAGTTTCACCACGGTTCCCGCGCCGCCCAGCGCCAGCTCCTCGGCGGCCTCGCCATGCCCTTCCAGCGTCAGCCAGTCGGTTAAGCCATAACGATAGGAGCCGCTGCCCGCCGCCGGGCCGTAGTCGAAATTATCAATACCGTAGTTGCGGCGCAGGCTGCCAAGAGTCACCGCCCCGTCGCTCAGCCCCTGTTTGAGCAGATCGCTGGTGACATAAAACGGCATCGTGGTGCTGACCTGACGCCCGAGCGCATCGGTGGTGATCAACACGGCGTCCCCTGCGCCATTGATGTAGGGCAGATTGGTGAGGGTGAACGGGCCAGGCTGGAGCTGCGTGGAGCCGGAACGGTAGCCGTTGATAAACAGATCCACGGAGGTCGGTACCGCCGCTTCACCGGAAAACTCCGGCAGCGGCCAGGTGACGAGATCCGGGCGCAGGGAGAAGTCGCGTCCGTAGCTGATCCCGCCCATGCGCACGCTGCTGCTCCAGCTCAGGGCATCGCTGATCACATCTCCGACCGTCCAGGTCGTGGCGTCGTCTTCGTTGGTGATCATCACCGTGGTGTCGTAACGTACATACCCTTCCTGCTGGCCCGTGTCACCGGCAAAACTTTTGCGGGTATACCCCGTTGAGGAGAGCGAGCCGTTTTCATTGAAATAGCGGAACTCATGCCAGAGTGACGCCTGGCCGCCAATATGCTCCGTGTGGTTGGTGTAGAGATCGTAATTGAGCAGCGCCCCTTTGCCGTACTGCGGTTTGCTTTGGGTCGGCTGCCCGCTAAAGGGGGTAACGCGGGCCGATATCCAGTCGCGGGGAACATTAAGCAGCAGGCGCTGGGCGGCGCTGTCATATTCAACGCGCACCTTTGAGAGACGGGAGAGATCGACCTCACCGTTGGGCACCTGCTCCGGCGGCAAACCCGCGCGCAGCAGATCCGCACTGGAGATAAAAAAGGTCCCGTTGCGCTGCGTGACGGGGACCACCAGTCCAGTGTCATAGTGGTTGATCACCACCGAGAGCTGAAACACTGCTTCGCTATTTATCGCCTGCGCATCTGGCGGGGGCGGTAAACTGTCATCGCCAGATTCGGCCCAGGCGCTGGTCGAGACACAAAGCAGGATAATCATCGCCGGTTTCAGTGGACGGGCGCCGACTGCCATTGCGTATTCCCGGCATTAATTTGCGCACTCATCTGGCTTGCCTGATGCACGCCCGCCGGAAGCGGCCAGCTGCGGGTGCTGTCCGGGAGAACATAGCCGAGCAGACCGTCAGCGATGGTGCGTTTATCCAGCACCACCTGGCTTAAACGGACGTGAACGTCCCCCTGATTACGCACCTGCAGCGCGGGTTTTCCTCCTTCCTGAATAATCTTCCAGCTCAGATTTTGCGTATCGGCCAGCGCGTGATGCGCCCCCTCTTTTATTGTTGGGATGCCTTGTCCGTAAACGAACAGCGGAATGGAGTAGCGCATCTGGATTTTCAGGCCAATTTCAGGCTGAGATTTGTCAGCAGGCTGGGGAATTTCATCGACGATTATGCGGTAGGCTTGTTCAACGCCCATCGGAACGTTGCCCTGTTTGATCAGGCGTATCAGCTGCTTGCCGTCTTTGCCAATGGTCACAATCGGCGGGCTGGCAACCACATCCTGCTGAGCGGTGTAGCGCTCAAATCCGTTCTCCTGTTTCCAGCGCATAATTCGCACCTGCATGGTGGTGGCGCTGTTCCCCTGATTCTGGATCCACAGCTCGGTGGCTTTGGTGTCGGCCGAAAGCCAGGGGTCAATCGGCCAGAGCAGAATGGTCGCCGCCGCATTGGCCCGTCCCGACATCATGGCCAGCATCGCCCACATCCCCAGTACGCCGTAGCGAATCATTGGTGCCTTCATTGCCCTTCTCCCTGTTTCACCATGACAACGTCACGGTGAGTTGATCTGAATAGGTTCCGGCAGGGCTAAACCCTGTCAAAAGCGCCACACCAAACAGCGGCAGCGCAATATTGTTGCTATTGGTATAGGTCACCGGCACCGCCTGATTGACCCCGATCTCACTGTTTGCCGCCAGCGAACTGCTGCTGTACAGCCGGTAGGCCACCATTTCCGTGCCGCTGGCGCGCTGCATTCGGCGCACGGAAGAATAATGTTGCCCGCCGTCAATACTCATACTCAGCGCGACATTCGGTGTGCAGGCGATCGACAAAGATCCGTTCGGCACAAAACTGGTGCTGACCTGCCCGGTGGCGACGCCCGATCGCGTACCGAAGTTGAGGGTACCGAGCACCCCACCGGTGCCTGTCGTCACCGAGCAGCCGGGCGTTATCGTCGCCGACACCTGAAACGACTGCGAGGTGACCGCGTGCCCCGTTCCCGCCGTCACTAACCCGGCGCAGAGAGCAAAAAAAAGGCGCAGTTTTCCCTCTGCGATTTTTCGCAGACGTGCGATGACTTCGGTCATTTCCGGCGCTTAAACTAGTAGGTCACACTAACGTTAATAGTGTCCGTATAGGTTCCCGGTACCACGGTGACGCTGTTTCCGCCCCCGGTGATGCGGCCATACAGGGTGTAACTGTCGACGCCGCCTGCGGTGGAAGCCACCGGGAGCGGTGCGTTGTTGGCAATGATGTTATTAAATCCGCTGTCGCTAAACAGGCTATAGGCCACACCCTGCGCGGTGTTGGCGGTATTCACCAGGTAACGTGCGGGCGTGCCCGGCGTACCGACGACAGTACCTGGCGCGGTGGAGTTAGTGTTTCCGGTGATCGCCACCGTATAACTGGCGGTCGTACACTGGATGGTGAAGGTATTCCCGCCGCTGGCCCCCGCAAGCTGGGTAGTCAGAGTAGAGAAGGTTGCGGGATGCGTCCCGAAGTCGAGGCTACCGAAATTAATACCGTTTTGCGTCGGAGAGCCGTTGATCAGGCAACCGTTGGTTAGCGTCAGGGTAGCGCCGATGGTTCCGCTACTGGTCACCGCTATCGCCTGATGTGCCGCTAACGCCAGCATGCCGCCCGTACAGATCAGAAGGAGTTTACTTTTCATTTACAGCCCTCCAGGAAGTGTGCCCTTCGTTTTTTCGTATTTTATTGAGAGCACTCAATCCGTTAGCAGCACTTAACCTTCCCAATGAGCACTCATTGTGAATTTAGTTTATGGATCGGGGTTCAACCACCTGCTCCGCTTCGCCTCATGCCTTTGCGGTATTGACACTTTATTTTTATATAAAACAGATAGTTATTACTTTCCGGGCAGGTTTAAAAGTGGGCATCAGGAGGATATATTCATAATACTGTGATTTAGGTCACAATATATCGGTCACATATAGATAACAAAATCAATAAAACTTAAAAAATAGTTGTATCTGTATCCGCTTTACTTCAATTTATGCGATGAATGTATTTGTGCGCTGAAATTAAAAAATTATATGACTCAGCGCATTGATGAAACTTAAGCGCATAACAGAGGGTCTTTTTTCGTGGCAAGTGCAAACAAACTCACGCTGTTCATCGTGATTTTCATGCTGGCGGGTATTCTTTCAGGGGCAGCCATTCACGAGTACGCGTCTGCCGACGCGATCGCGACCTGGGCAGACAACATCACACTCCTCACCGATATTTTCCTCCGACTGATCAAAATGGTTATCGCGCCGCTGGTGTTTAGTACGCTGACGGTGGGCATTATGAAGCTTGGCGAAACCTCCACCATTGGCCGCGTGGGCGGTAAAGCGATGGTGTGGTTTATCAGCTCCTCCGTGCTGTCGATTCTGGTCGGCTTGTTTATTGTCACTCTCGAACAGCCGGGTACGGGCCTGAACCTGGCGATCCCCGCCGGTTCTGTCGACACCGGGCTGGCAGTGAGCGGGATGTCACTGAAGGGCTTTTTGTCGCACACCATTCCGACCAGTATTGTCGGGGCGATGGCGAATAATGAAATTCTGCAAATCGTCGTTTTCTCGATGTTCTTTGGCATCGGCGGCGCGTCTCTGGGCGAGAAGTTCAATGCCCCACTCGTCGCTGCGCTGGATGTGGTGTCTCACATCATGCTGAAAGTCACGGGCTATGTGATGTACGTTGCGCCGCTGGCGATTTTCGCGGCCATCTCGTCAGTCATCGCTACTCAGGGGCTGGGGATTTTGCTCAACTACGCTTCCTTTATCGGCGGATATTATGTGGCGATTATGCTCACCTGCCTGGTGCTGCTGGCGGTGGGATACATGGTGCTGAAAAAAGAGGTTTTCCGCCTGGTCAGCATGCTGAAAGATCCAGTGCTGGTCGCGTTTACCACCAGCAGCTCCGAAGCGGCCTACCCGAAAACCCTGGAGCAGCTCACCCGCTTCGGCTGTTCCCGCAATATCGTCTCCTTCGTTCTGCCGATTGGTTACTCCTTTAACCTGGTCGGCTCGATGGTGTACTGCTCCTTTGCGTCGATGTTTATCGCGCAGGCTTACAATATTCATCTGAGTTTCGCCGAAGTCACCGTTCTGATGCTGACGCTGATGCTGGCTTCCAAGGGTATCGCAGGCGTGCCTCGTTCCGCGCTGGTGGTATTAGCCGCGACCATCCCAAGCTTCAACATTCCTGTCGCAGGGATCTTGCTGCTGATGGGGATCGACCATTTCCTCGATATGGGACGTTCAGCAATTAATGTGCTGGGCAACGGAATTGCAACGGCGATGCTGGCGCAAAACGAAGGGCTGCTGGAAGAAGAGCCGGAACTCATTGAGCAGGAAGCGTAAGAGGTAAAAAAGCCGGGTAGCGCTAACGCTCACCCGGCTTTCTCTGTTAATGCCATTCTCTGCCGGGTCTCCCCGGCATCACATCACGCCACGTGACTCGCCGCGATATCCAGCAGGGCCATCTCGTCGCTGTTCAGCAGTTTCTCGATGTTCACCAGAATCAGCATACGGTCGCCCAGCGCGCCCAGACCGGTCAGGTATTCGGTGGACAGGGTTACCGCGAATTCCGGTGCCGGGCGGATCTGGTCGGCGGTCAGCGACAGCACGTCAGAAACGCCATCGACCACGATACCCACTACGCGCTGGCCCAGGTTCAGGACGATTACCACAGTGTTGTCGTTATACTCCACGTCACCCTGGCTAAACTTCACGCGCAGATCGACGATAGGGACAATAACACCACGCAGGTTGGTCACACCTTTGATAAAGGAAGGTGTGTTGGCAATGCGAGTCACCTGATCGTAGCCGCGAATCTCCTGCACTTTAAGAATATCGATGCCGTACTCTTCATCGCCTAAAGTGAAAACCAGGAATTCCTGCCCTGATGGCTCGCCGGCCAGTTTCGTTACATTACTCATACCGGTCATGTTTATACCTTCTTAACTAATCAGGCGGCTGTGTACGCCACACGTTGTTCACGATTTAAACCCTGAAGCGCCGACACATCGACGATCAGTGCGACGCTGCCATCGCCAAGGATGGTGGCAGCTGAAATTCCTGGCACTTTGCGGTAGTTGCTTTCGAGGTTTTTCACCACCACCTGGTGCTGACCAATCAGCTGATCGACCAGCAGCGCATAGCGGCGCCCCGCGCTTTGCAGAATAACCACGATGCCCTGAGTCGCTTCGGTCTTCGCGCCGTCGACTTCAAACACTTTCCACAGTTCCACCAGCGGCAGATACTCGCCACGCACTTCCAGCACGCGCTCGCCACCGGCCAGCGGATGCAGATCTTCATCACGCGGCTGCAGGGATTCCATCACCGCATTCAGCGGAAGAATAAATACTTCGTCGGCGACCTTCACGGACATCCCGTCGAGGATCGCCAGCGTCAGTGGCAGCAAGATACGGATAGTGGTACCTGAACCTTGCTTAGACTTGATCTCAACGTGGCCGCCCATCTCCTGGATGTTACGTTTCACCACGTCCATACCCACGCCACGGCCCGACACATCAGTCACCTGCTCGGCAGTCGAGAAGCCCGGGGCGAAGATCAGCATGCCGACTTCTTCATCGGTCATGTTCTCGTTCACCTGCATGCCCTGCGAAAGAGCTTTCGCCAGAATACGCTCGCGGTTCAGGCCTGCGCCGTCATCGGTGACTTCAATGCAGATGTTGCCGCCCTGATGTTCTGCGGACAGAATCAGGTTACCGACCGGGGATTTCCCTGCCGCAATACGGTTTTCCGGGGATTCAATGCCGTGATCGAGGCTGTTACGCACCAGGTGCGTTAACGGATCGATAATGCGCTCAATCAGGCTCTTATCCAGCTCGGTTGAACTCCCCAGCTGGGTCAGTTCAATCTGTTTGTTGAGCTTGCTCGCCAGGTCGCGGACCAGACGCGGGAAGCGGCTGAAGACGTACTCCATCGGCATCATACGGATGGACATCACCGATTCCTGCAGATCGCGGGCGTTACGTTGTAACTGACCCATGCTGGTAATCAGATCGCCGTGGGTCACCGGGTCCAGTTCGTTCGAACGTTGCGCCAGCATGGACTGGGTAATCACCAGTTCGCCCACCAGGTTAATCAGCTGATCAACCTTCTCTACCGCCACGCGGATACTGGTGGATTCACTGCTGCGGGCCGCCGGTTTTTCACGTTCAGCGCGGTTCGGCGCAGCCGATTCGCCGGGAACGGCTTTCAGCACGGGCGTCGGGGCAACCACCGCTGGCACGCTCACGTCAGGCGCTGCCACCACTTCCGCGACCTCAACGGGGGCTTCTGCAGCCGCCGTTTCAGTTTCAAAGGTGATCTGGTCGGCTTCAATCACGAAGCACAGCACCGCGACGATATCATCCTGACCGATACCGCCATCGATGGTAGCTGCCAGGCTGTCCGGGCCTTTAACGATGTTGCTCAGGGTCGCCAGGTTACCCAGCTCTTCTTCCAGCAGGTTCACTTCACTCTCTTTCAGACGAGAGAGCACCACGCGCAGCTTTGCTTCGGCTGCAGGCGGGGTCGCGTCTTCTGACGCCAGTGCATCAACCACGCTTAATTTTGCCGCGCTGACCGCAGGTGCAGCGACTTCGCCCTTCGCTTCCAGAGCTAACTGGCGCAGAGCGTTGCAGATGTATTCAAAGCTTGCAGCATCTGGCTCTTGCGAGCTTTTATAGGCGTCGAGCTGTTCCTGCATAATATCTTTGGTTTCCAAAAACAGGTTAATAATGTCGGTGTTGAGCTGCATCTCACCGCGACGAGCTTCATCCAGCAGGTTCTCCATTAAATGGGTAGTTTCCTGCAAAATGGTAAAACCAAATGTTCCGGCGCCACCTTTAATGGAATGTGCCGCACGGAAAATGGCATTGAGCTGTTCTGAATCCGGTGCCTCAGGCACTAAATCCAGCAGATGCTGCTCCATGTCCGCCAACAACTCGTCGGCTTCATCAAAAAACGTCTGGTAAAAATCGCTAATATCCATGCTCACGCTATCACCTCGGATTGGCTGGTGGCGATGTTGGAACGGCAGCCGAAGGCACTGCCCCTGGCTGTTTTAAATCATCCAGTGACTCATTCTGGCTTTCGGCGTTTTCGTGCAGAATGGTCTGCTCCGCCTGCTGATTGAGCACTAAAAGACTGATACGACGGTTGATGGCATCGTCCGGGCCGCGGTCGGTCACCCGCATGGTGGCGGCCATTCCGACGACGCGCAGGACTTTGCCCTCATCAAGCCCACCCACCACCAGCTCGCGACGCGAGGCGTTGGCACGATCGGCAGAAAGCTCCCAGTTGCTGTATCCCTTTTCGCCGTTGGCATACGGGAAATCATCCGTATGGCCAGAGAGACTGATGCGGTTCGGAATACCGTTCAGCACCGGCGCAATACCGCGCAAAATATCGCGCATGTAAGGCTCAACGTCCGCGCTGCCGGTTTTGAACATTGGGCGGTTCTGGCTATCAATAATCTGGATGCGTAACCCTTCCTGCACCAGATCGATTTTCAAATGTGGACGCAGCGCGCGCAGTTTCGGGTCAGCTTCGATGAGCTGGTCGAGGTCGCCACGCAGTTTTTTCAACCGCGCCTGCTCCATGCGCTTTTTCAGCTCGTCGATATTCGGCTCTTTCTTCACTTCACCCTTTTGCTGGGTGTAATCATCACCCCCGCCAGGGATTGGGCTGTCGCTGTTCGCAATTCGCTGCCCGCCCGTAACCGCCGTCGCCAGCGGCGTTCTGAAATACTCCGCGATCTGAATCAGCTCTTTCGGGCTGGAGATGGAAATCAGCCACATCACCAGGAAAAACGCCATCATTGCGGTCATAAAGTCCGCGTAAGCGATTTTCCACGAGCCATGGGAACCGCCCCCATGGCCTTTGTGTTTGCGCTTTTTAACTATGACGATGGGATGGGACTGATTTTTCATGCGTCCTCAGTCGTCGTCTGTTGGTTAGGGTTCTTCACAGCGCGGACGTGTTCTTCAAGCTCGACAAACGATGGACGCTCGCTGGAGTACAGGGTTTTACGCCCGAATTCCACCGCGATTGGCGGTGCGTAGCCGTTCAGGTTTGACAGCAGGGTGATCTTCACGCACTGCATCATCTTGGTAGTTTCCGCACTCTTCTGGCGTAGCACGCTTGCCAGCGGCGAGATAAAACCGTAGGCGAGAAGAATACCGAGGAATGTCCCAACCATTGCGTGGGCAATCAGTGCCCCCAGCTCTGCGGCCGGACGGTCGGCGGAGGCCAGTGCGTGTACCACGCCCATCACCGCCGCGACGATACCAAATGCCGGCAGTGAATCCCCCACCAGCGCCAGGGCGTTAGCCGGCACTTCGGATTCGCTTTCGTGAGTTTCGATCTCTTCGTCCATCAGCGCTTCGATCTCGAAGGTGTTCATGTTGCCGCTGATGATGAGTCGAAGATAATCGACGATAAAATCCAGCATCATCGCGTCAGCGAGAATACGTGGATAGCTGGCGAAAATTTCGCTCTCTTTCGGGTTCTCAATATCACGTTCCAACGAGAACATGCCCTGTTGACGCGACTTTGCCATCAGACGATAGAGCAGCGCCAGCAGGTCCATATACATGCTTTTGGTGTATTTTGAACGACGAAACAGTAATGGGAGCGCTTTGAGCGTTCCTTTAATCGATTTACCGTTGTTGCCAACGATAAAAGCACCTACCCCTGCGCCGCCGATAATAATCAGTTCAGCCGGTTGATAGAGTGCTCCCAGGTGCCCGCCGGTCATCATATAACCGCCGAAAACTGTACCGATAACAACCAGGTAACCTAATAAGATAAGCACGACATCATCCTTCCGCTAGAGACCATGACAGGATGTTGAGTTCGAAGGCGTTACCGGAATGCGGGGTAAAAAAAAGCAGCGGTAATTTCTTACCGCTGCTGGAATCTTTCCCACACGTTCGGGTTAAACAGCTTGTTCGATCTGTTCATCCAGCAGTTGTGGATTAATATCGGCAGCTTCCGGGGAAAGTTTACGTCTTTTTACCGCACGGGACGGCGGCTGGCATAAACTGCAGGCGAAGCTACCTACTGGCTGATGAGCATGGGTGATAAAGTTGCCGTCGCAGCAGTTACAGCGCGACAATTGCAGCAATCCACTCTCAACGAAGCGCACCAGCGTCCATGCGCGGGTCAGCGCCAAAAGTGGCCCCTCTTCCGGCTGCGGACATTGTTCAAGGTAGAGTTTATAGGCTTTGATGACAGCATCTACGCCAGTGCACAAGCCAGTTTTCAAGAGAAACTGCCAGGCATTGCAAAACATCGATGCGTGGATGTTTTGCTCCCAGGTCATAAACCAGTCCGTTGAAAAGGGCAGCATCCCTTTCGGAGGCGGGCTACCGCGTAATTCTTTATACAGTTTGATAAGTCGACCGCGGCTCAGCTGAGTCTCGCTTTCCAGCATTTGTAAGCGAGCACCCAACGTGATCAGTTCCATTGCCAACTGAATGTCGCGAGCTTCCTGAACAATGCTTTTTTCGCTCATCATTAAGCCCTTTTCTTGCGGGCCACGTCGTCAGGCTGGCTGATTTCGGTGAGAAGGCGGGTTGAAAGCAAAATCCCGGTGTGGATCTGTTGCAGATCGTCAACGCGTGAATCCTGAGTCAGACGCGTAATGGTCTGATGACTGTCGAAGCGGAACTGACATACCAGCTGATTGGTTTCCGCCAGTTTGACCATCTGAGGGAGAGTTAATCCACCGAGCGTTGTTGCCATTTCTTCGCTGATACCCAGGCGGAACATGGCGGACGGTTTGTCCTGACTAATCAAACGCTGTGCAAGTAATAAGTATGACAAATTGATGTCATAGACGTGTTTAAGCATCTCGGATGTATGCATTTTTCCCATCCAGAATAACCAACTATAATTTTTTATGCGGTAAGACCGCACCCCGTGATGTCGCCGAGAAAACCCCGGTAAAAAAAAAGAAAAGGCGAAAATGCATAGTCGAATTAAGGTTAAACTGGATAAAACGCGCGGTTTTTAAATGGTGATCCCTGACCATTGCGTCTTATCATTACTTACAAATAACTAAGATTTTTCCTAATTCGAGGCAACTCTACTCGTCCGTTTTCCCACATACAATGCAGCCCCGCCCAAATTTTAAAAAAAATGTGATCTGCGTCACAAAAATTGAGCGATAAACAGGGATTAATCCATCAGCGCGACTTGTAAGTTGGTTGTTTTTTAGCCAAGTGAGGCTCTTTTCTATTCTGAATGGACGAATACTCATGCAGTGGCTTATCCGACCAGCTCACTCCTCGCCAGAGAGCATTATCCTTAATGATCTTTTGCTTAACATATTAAGCTATAGTCAGTAACACATCATTAATTTCATTTAAAATCATGAAGTTATAAAATTAAAAAATGTAACAAATTTCCGTTCGTGACGATAACTTGCTGGTCAAAAACGGCGGATATCTGATGACGGGTTCAATATTAAAAGGGGGATGTTTTGGTTAAGTAACACTTTTACGTTGATAAGCTCGGTTATGACACTATTCGTTTTATAAGAATAATTAATGAATAATTATGATAAGCGTCACACCAATGTCGTATTGCCCTCTTGCGAAGCGGTACGAATCGCGCTAATGGTGATGAATCCTCTGTCTCTGGACATCAAAGGAGTGAGCGATGAGTTACTCACACATTCTGGTATGCGTTGCTGTTACCCCGGAAAGCCATCAGCTGCTGGCGCGAGCGGTCTCGATCGCCCGCCCGCTCAATGCGCGGATTAGTTTGGTTACGCTGGCGGCCGAGCCGGAAATGTATAACCAGCTGGCAGCACCGATGCTGGAAGATATTCGTGGGCTGTTGCAGGAAGAGACGCAGCAGTTTTTGCAGGAGCTGGAGGATAAAGCCCAGTATCCTATCGCGCGGACCTTTATCGCCACCGGCGAACTGAGCGAACATATTCTGGATATTTGCCGCAAAGAGCAGGCCGATTTGGTGATCTGCGGTAACCATAACCACAGCTTCTTCTCACGCGCCGCCTGCTCCGCCAAAGCAATTGTCAGCTCAAGTCAGGTGGACGTGCTGCTGGTTCCCCTCGGCAACTGATGCCGCCGAGGGGGACTCGTTAAGCCAGTTTAGGGAAGGTTGCGACCTTTTTTTGCAGATTGCTCTCCCGGCTTCGGGGGGTGATCCGCTCAAGATCGCGAATAAAATGCTCCTGCCAGTGATTAATATCGTTCTCGCGAATCACTTTCATCATCTCCGCATGGCGCGAGATACGCTCAGTCAGCGGCATGGTCAGCGCCCTGTCGAGGGCATTTGCCACATCATCGCTGTCGTAGGGATTGACGATCAGCGCCGAAGTCAGCTCGTTAGCCGCCCCCGCAAACTGTGAAAGCACCAGCACGCCAGGGTCTTTCGGGTCCTGCGCGGCGACATACTCTTTTGCCACCAGGTTCATCCCGTCGCGCAGAGGCGTCACTAGCCCCACTTCCGCATAGCGGAACACTTTCATCAGAATTTTGCGCTCAAAATGCTGGTTGAGATAATAAAGCGGTGTCCAGCCCAGTTGCCCGTAACGACCGTTGATGCGCCCGGCCTCGGTTTCCAGCTGATGCCGGATATCCTGATAGGCCTGCACCTCACCACGTGAGGTCGGGGCAATCTGCGTATAACGGATTTTACCGTGATGCTGCGGGAATTTTTCCAGCAGTCTCTCATAGGCCTGGAAGCGTTCTGGCAGCCCTTTCGAGTAATCCAGACGCTCCACGGAGAAGATGTTTTTGACGTTTTTCAGCTCGCTTTTGAGCTGCGCCAGTTTCGGCGGCAGCGGGCCAGAGGCATCAGCGGCGATTTCATCAGGCTCAATACCGATAGGATAGACTTCGGTCTCGAAAGTCTTGCCCCACGCGGTATGAGACTTGCCGCTGCGGGTGGTCACGCGCGTTTTACCGGAGACGCTATCGAGAAACGCCACGCGGTCGTTTTCCGTCTGGAAGCCAAGTAGATCGTAATCGCACAGCCCTTCCAGCAGCTCTTCATGCGGGGGCAACGCGGTGAAAATCTCCGGCGTCGGGAACGGGATATGCAGGAAGAAGCCGATCCGGTTATTCACCCCACGTTTGCGCAGCTCGCTGGCGAACGGAATCAGGTGATAATCGTGGATCCATAAAATATCGTCTTCCTCGATTAACGGCAGCAGTTTATCCGCCAGCAGCGCATTGACACGGGTGTACCCTTCCCACGAATCGCGCTCGAATTTAACCAGGTCCAGACGATAGTGAAACGCTGGCCACAGCACGGCGTTAGAGAACTGCGAGTAATACTCTTCGTAGTCCTTCTCACCCAGATTAAACGATGCCCACGTGATGTTGCCCCGTGTCACCTTTTTTAGCGGCTGGTCTTCATTACCGACGTCACCGCTCCAGCCAAACCACAAACCGCCAGCTGTTTTTAAGGCACCCAAAATCCCTACCGCCAGACCACCCGCGCTGGATTTTTTATCGTCCGGTGGCGCAATTCGGTTAGAGACTACGACTAAGCGACCCATCATGTTTTCTCCTGTTGTTATGCGCTATTTTTTCTTCTTGTTGCTGGTTAGCGACTTCGGTGACCCATTGCCAGACGCTGGCGACATTCGCCAGTCGCCATTCGGCGCAGGTTTCACCCTGTCCGACTTTAATTGATACCCCTCCGGCCTGATTGACGGCGCTAAAACCGCTTTCGTCCGTCAGGTCGTCGCCGATAAACACCGGCGTTCTGCCCGCAAAAGGCGCCTCGGTCATGAAGGCCTTGATCGCCTCTCCTTTATTAATGCCCCTCGGTTTTATTTCCACCACACATTTCCCCGGCTGCAGTGCAAGCTGAGGGTGTGCCGCGACGATGGAGGTTGCCAGCGCCGTGATGGCAGCTTCGTGCTGCGGCCCCTGACGATAGTGCAGCGCAAAGGCCATCCCTTTCGCTTCCAGCTCCGTTCCCGGCAGATGCTCGAGCGCCGCGGTCAGTTGTACCGTGAGCGACTGAATCAGTGAATCGGGAAGAGAGACGATATGCGCATTGCCATGGATGTCGCGGCGCTCCGCTCCGTGCACACCGGCAAGCGGAAAGCGGTAAGGCCTGGCAAGCTGATCCAGCTCGGCCATTGAGCGCCCTGATATCAATGCCAGTGCCCCATGATTGATGCTGGAGAGCTGATGTAACACCCGGAGAATATCGGCAGGTATCACCACCTGATCGGGGTGCGGTTTGATGTCGGCGAGAGTCCCGTCGAGATCGAAAAAGAATGCGAATTCTCCGGTCAGTGCAGGCGGTACGTTTAACGAGTCTGCCACCCTTATCCTCCTTACGGTTTTCGAGATGTCAGACATTTAACATCTCAGTAGCCATGTAAGTATAGACAGTGTGACGCTGCTCGCCATTTAGCAAACCGCCTGCCAGCATTGCTGGCAGGCGACAGGGAGGTAGGACTAGACTTAAAAGTTGCGCCAGATTTTGCTCAAACGGTGCGCTTCGCTTTTTGCTTGTAACGGTCGAAGATCACTGCTGCCAGCAGGATTAGGCCACGTACGACGTACTGCGAGAAGGGGGAAATATTCAGCAGGTTCATGGCGTTCTCAACGGTGCCGAGGATAAGGATACCGGCCACCACATATGAGATTTTTCCGATGCCGCCTTTTAGCGAAACCCCACCCAATACGCAGGCAGAAATCACAATCAGCTCATAACCAATCGAGGTCATCGGCTGGCCGCTGGTCATACGCGAAGCCAGAATAATCCCCGCCGCCGCCGACACCAGACCGGAGAGCACAAAGATAATAATTTTGGTACGCACCACCGGGACACCAGCCAGGCGCGCAGCCTCTTCATTCCCGCCGATCGCCAGCGTATTGCGGCCAAAGGTGGTTCTGTTGAGCAGGAAGCCAAATATAATCAGACAGCCCACCGTCAGCCAGATAGGCGCAGGCAGACCCAGCCAGTTGGCGTAGCCGAGGGTAAAGAAGCGCTCGTCTTCAATCCCCACCGCTTTCCCGTCAGAGATAATATAGGCCAGGCCGCGCACAATTTGCATGGTGGCAAGCGTGGTGATCAGGGCGTTGATCTTCAGGCGGGCAATGACAAAACCATTCACCAGCCCGCTGAGCACACCCAGCATCAGCCCGGCAAAAACCCCTATCCACAGGCTTTCCGTCAGGTTGATCACCACCGCCGCCGTCACACCTGCACAGGCGATGACCGACGCAACGGAGAGGTCGAAATCGCCGGACGCCAGACAGAACAGCATTCCGCAGGCGACCATACCGGACATGGAGATCGCCAGCCCCAGCCCTTTCATGTTGACGAAACTGGCGAAATTCGGCACGAAGATCGCACAGCCCAGGAACAGGACGGCAAAGACCACCAGCATCCCGTATTGATCCCAGATGCGCCCCAGGCTAAAAGCCGATTTCGGTGCGCGAGAGGTAGTTACAGAGGACATCATTCACTCCTTGCTCAGGCGACAGCCTGGCTGACTTTAGGCATGGCGAGGCTCAACGCCTGTTGTTCATTCGCCTGTTCATGTAGCAATTCACCGGCGATATCCCCTTCGCGCATCACGATGATGCGGTCGGCAACGCCCAGCACTTCGGGCAGATCGCTGGAGGCGAACAACACCGCCACGCCGCGTTTTGCCAGCTCATAGATGACGTTATAGATTTCGTGCTTCGCCCCGACGTCGATGCCGCGCGTCGGTTCATCCAGCAAAATGACTTTCATCTCTTCCGACAGCCAGCGGCCCAGAATGGCCTTTTGCTGGTTCCCGCCGGAAAGATTCATGATGAGCTGTTCAGCACCGGGGGTTTTAATATTCAGGGAGCGAATATGGTAATCGGCGTTAATGTTTTCCCAGCTGTCGTTGATCAGGCATCCGGCACGAATGAATTTTCGGCGTGCCGAAATGTTAATGTTGTCGCGCACGGAGTGGACCGGAATAATCCCGTCGGCTTTACGATCTTCCGGACAGAGCATCATCCCCGCGCGGATCGCGTGAGCCGGTTTCTGGATATCCACCGGCTGGCCGTCGATATACACCTGGCCTGCGGTGATCCGCGTGCCGCCGAACAGCCCTTTCATCAGCTCGCTGCGCCCTGCCCCCACCAGCCCGAACAGACCGACGATTTCGCCGCTGCGCACCGACAGGGAGATTGGCGTACGCACGCCTGGTGCTTTGACGCTCTCCAGACGCAAACGCTCGGCAGCGTATTCTCGCGGCTGCCAGTGATAGATATCCCCCAGCTCACGTCCGACCATCGCCTGCACCAGCTGGTCATGATTGACCTGCTGCATATCGGTGAAGGTGCGCACGTAGCGGCCATCTTTAAACACGGTGATGGCGTCGCTAAGGGCAAAAATCTCTTCCATACGGTGCGAAACATACAAAATGATGCGCCCTTCTTTGCGCAGCTCGCGGATCACCCGAAACAGGTTGTCGATCTCGCGCGCCGAGAGCGAACTTGTCGGCTCATCGAAGGCGATAATTTTTGCGTTGCGCGCGAGCGCCTTGGCAATTTCCACCATCTGCCACTGGCCAATCGACAGATATTTCAGCGGCGTTTGCGGATCGATATCCAGCCCGAGATGCTGCAGCTGTAGTCCGGCTTCATAATTGAGGAGCGAGCGATTGACGATCCCGCTCTTGTGAGGCAATTGTCCCAGATAGATGTTTTCCGCCACCGTCATTTCAGGTACCAGATGTAGCTCCTGATAAATGATAGCGACGCCAGCATTCAGCGCCGCCGTGGTATCGGCAAACACCATCTCTTCGCCGCGAATCGACAGCGTGCCGGTCGTCGGGGCGTAGTTTCCGCTGAGGATTTTTAACAGCGTGGATTTCCCTGCGCCATTCTCCCCCATCAGGGCGTGGACCTGACCGGGATAGCAGTCAAAACTGATATCGGTCAGCGCGTTTACACCGGGGAACGTTTTCCCGATGCCGCGAAAAGAGAGATACGGGTCAGACTGTTGCATAACGTCTCCGTGATTCGAGTAGTGTACGTCTGGCCCCTCCGCATCGAGGGGCGCAATCACAACAAATTACTTACCGCCCAGCCCTTTTTTCGCCAGTTCCTCTTTGAAGTTGTCGCGGGTGATCAGCACCACATCCGTCACCTCGGTGAACTTCGGAGGCTCAGCGTCTTTCGTCACCCAGTTGTAGAGCATTTCACTGGATTTATAGCCATGCACATCCGGGCTTGGCAGTAGCGAGCCGTAGAAGCCGGTCGCCTGCGCTTTAGACAGCTCGCTCACCGCATCCACGCCGTTAATGCCGACACCGATGACATCCGCCGCTTTAAAGCCCTGGCCTTCCGTCGCGCGCACGCCGCCCAGCACGGTGTTGTCGTTCATGCCGACCACCAGCCAGTGTTTAACTTCAGGGTGCTGCACCAGCATGGAGTTTGCGGCGTCGAAGGCGCCTGGAATATCGTTCGATTTCGTCGGGACTTTATAGATCTGTTTTTCCGGGAACCCGGCCGCTTTCAGCGCGTCCATCGAACCGGACGTGCGGCGACGCGCGGTATCGAGTTCATCTGCGGTAATCGCCATAACGGCTGTTTCTTTCACATCCCAGCCGCGTTTTTGCATCTCTTTATAAAGTTCCTGGCCCTGACGCTCACCGATTTTGGTGGCCGCCATCATCACCAGCGGAACGGTATCCATCGGTTTGCCTTTGGCGTTGACGAACTGATCGTCAACCGCAATCACCTTCATGCCGTAACCCCGCGCTTTTGCCACAATGGCCGAACCGAGTTTCGGATCTGGCGTACAAATGACAAAACCTTTCGCGCCGCTGGCCGCCAGGCTGTCGATGGCGTTCAACGTTTTTTCACCATCGGGTACGGCAATTTTGATGACATCAAAGCCGAGATCTTTCCCGGCTTTATCCGCAAATTTCCACTCGGTCTGGAACCAGGGTTCTTCAGGCTGTTTCACCAGAAAACCGAGCTTTAAATTCTCTGCCATAGCGGATTGTGACATAACGGCAGCCAGGCCGATGGCCGCCAGCGTTTTAGTAAATTTGTGCATGGTTAACTCCAGCATTAGCATTCTTTTATGTAGGGTATAGTGTCGTGCTTTTTATTTAATCGGACGTAAAACAAGGTATTAGCGCTCACCCTTGAATAAGTGATGGTGCTGGAGATAGTTTTAGCGGGAAATTAATCATCCATAAGAGAGCGGCATCACACCGCAGAATTACAGTAATTGCGTACATATATTCAGCGATAAATGACATAAAAAAGGCGGGTATTGTCGGACAAATTGGAGGGGATTAAGCAGAATTATCCATAAGGTCAGCTAAGACGCCCCTGTAATACGGACGCCGTAGCGTCCGCGTAAGAATTTACCAGGCGTAGTAAATATGATCCGCGTGATCGCGAACCGGCGCTTCGTCTCCCAGTAAACGGGCGGCCAGGGTCAGGGCAAAATCAAACGCGTGGCCGAGGCCTTTGCCGCTGAGGAGATTCTGATCCTCTACTACCGGCGCATCGACGTATTCCCCGTCGTTGACCGTTTCCCATAAATCGCCTGAGCAGACATAGCGACGCCCTTTCAGCAGGCCGTTGCCGCCCAACACGCGCGCCGCGGCAGAGCAGATTGGGCAGATCAATTTGCCCGCGTCGTCATGTGCCTTAACAAAACGAACCACTTCCTGGCTGGCAGCCAGATTCACGCTACCCTGCGGCCCGCCCGGCAGTACCACTGCGTCGTACAGCGTATCGGCGCGCTCGGTGAGCGTGCTGTCTGCCACCATCGGGATGTTGTGATAACTCACCACCGCGCGCGACTCCGCGCAGGCCAGCGTTTCGACGTCAATGTGCATACGACGCAAGATATCAATCGTGATAATTGCTTCCGCTTCTTCAAATCCTGGTGCCAACAATACCGCCACTCTGGCCATTTTGATCCTCAAAAATGAAATAGATAAAACATCGTTTCATTTTACAAGAAGTCATCCGTCAAACCTGTGCGTGGATCACAGTTCATTCTTTTTACAAATTACGGGCATTATTCCTAATTGCATGACGGGAAATGAAAAGTGGGTCACATAACGACGGTACAGAACGGCTTTATTCTGTTGTTAATCATCCCTCCTCTAAATAAGGATATTATAATGACAACTTCAGGAATGATTCAGAAACTCAACACCCAGATGAACCTCGAGTTCAACGCCTCCAATCTCTATTTGCAGTTGAGCGACTGGTGTTCAGAGCACAGCCTCAACGGAACCGCCACCTTTCTACGCACCCAGGCGCAATGCAATATCACCCACATGATGCGGGTCTTTGACTATATGAAACAGGCCGGGGCTAACCCGATTGTCAAAGCGCGTGTGATCTCCGATGACGCCTGTTCATCGCTGGAAGAGATATTCCAGAAAACCCTCGACGAGTACGAGCAGCGCTGTACCATGCTGAAAACGCTCGCCGGAGAAGCTAAAGCGCTGAATGATGACACCACGCTCGATTTCTTGCGTGATATGAGAAAAGAACAGCAGCAGGATGGGCTATTGCTGAAAACCATTCTGGATGAGGTGCGCAGTGCGAAGCGTGCCGGGTTGTGTATGACGCAGACTGACCAGCACCTGCTTAATCTGGTGAACTGTCAGCGCCACTGATGCCCGGCTAGTTATCCACAATTGTTAAATAATAGTTACCAAGTAACTGCTTTTATTGAAATTTAACAAATCAGATCTGGCTCCCAGCCAATAACCTTACAAAGTGAAATGATTTATTTCATTTCACTTTGATTGACGAGGGAGCTTCATGATCACCATCGAGTTTATTGTCATTATCCTCTGCCTGCTGGTAGGAACGCGGTTCGGCGGGATGGGCCTTGGGCTGATAAGCGGTATCGGTCTTTTCATTTTAAGCTTTGTGTTTGGACTCCAGCCCGGTAAACCGCCGGTGGACGTCATGCTGACGATCCTTGCCGTGATCGGCTGCGCGGCGACCCTGCAGACCGCGGGTGGCCTGAATGTCATGATGCAGTTTGCCGAGCGCCTGCTGAGAAAACATCCGCAGCACATCACCCTCCTCGCTCCCTTTACCACCTGGATGCTGACGTTTCTCTGCGGGACCGGCCATGTGGTGTACACCATGTTTCCGATTATCGCCGACATCGCGCTGAAAAAAGGCATTCGCCCGGAACGCCCAATGGCCGTTGCTTCTGTTGCCTCGCAGATGGCGATTACGGCGTCCCCGGTCTCTGTTGCCGTGGTATCACTGGTGTCAATTATTGGCGCCCAGCACGGTATCGGCCAGGCGTGGGGGATCCTCGAGATTCTGGCCGTCTCCGTACCCGCTTCGCTGTTTGGGGTGATGATTGCCGCACTCTGGAGCCTGCGTCGCGGAAAGGATCTGGCTGACGACGCGGAATTCCAGGAAAAACTCAGCGACCCGAAACAGCGCGAATTTATCTATGGCAGCACCGAGACGCTGATGAACCAGCGCTTTCCGAAACAGGCGTACTGGTCGACGTGGATTTTCTTCGCCGGCATTGCTGTCGTGGTGCTGCTGGGGGCGTTGCCCGAGCTGCGCCCTGCCTTTGAAATCAAAGGCAAAATGACAGCGCTTTCCATGAATCTCGTCATCCAGATGATGATGCTGATTGCCGGTGCCGTGATGCTGATTGCCTGTAAGGTTAACGCCTCTGCCATTTCGAACGGTGCGGTGTTTAAGGCCGGGATGGTGGCGATTTTCTCGGTCTTCGGGGTTGCGTGGATGAGCGATACCTTCTTCCAGGCGCACCTCGACGAGCTGAAAATGGCGCTCGAAGGGGTAGTAAAAAGCCATCCGTGGACTTACGCCATCGTGTTGTTCCTGGTCTCCAAACTGGTAAACAGCCAGGCCGCAGCACTGACCGCCGTCGCACCGATGGGCCTGATGCTGGGCATTGAGCCAAAAATGCTGATTGCTTTCTTCCCGGCCTCCTACGGTTACTTCGTGCTGCCCACCTACCCGAGCGACCTGGCCTGTATCGGTTTCGACCGCTCCGGTACCACCCGAATTGGCAAATTCATCATCAACCACAGCTTTATTCTGCCGGGGCTTATCGGCGTCAGCTGTGCCTGTGCCGCCAGCTATCTGCTGGTGCAGACCTTCTTCTGAACGTCAAAAGGGCGACATTGCTGTCGCCCTTTCGCATAAACTTGTTTCTAAATTCAAAACATCGGTTTATTTTAGTGTGACTCACCCTGCGGTGTGAACTTGAGTTCGATAAGCGCGATGGCTTTTTGAATGGCGCGAAGCGTAACAGGGTCCGCCGCAGCAGGATGGCTGGTGAAATCGATGTTTTTCAGTTGGGTGGACATTTTTTCACGCACTTCAATCGGCGCGATAATGTCTAACACATCCAGGATTTGTTTGATGACCAACTGGCATGCGACGACGTCAGATACCAGTTCCTGATCGGCGCTCAGATTTTGAGACATAGGAAGCTCCTTACATAAAGAGCGCCATAGTAGCAAAACGATAGCCCTTTCATCTTCCCTCTCGTCGAGCGCAGGCATAAAAAAACCTGCCGAAGCAGGTTTTTTTCATCAGAACATTGCGCCTGGCGGTACGTCTTTAAACGTATTGCAGTAGTTAGCCCACATGCTTTTCAGGATTTTGCGCAGTTTCATTTGATGCTCCGGTAATGTGTTATGCAGGTGTTATTGTCTATGCGCATATAATATGACCAGCGTCACAAAAATCAATGATTATGTGACGCAAATCACGGTTACAAAATCAGCAATGCTGCGGGATTGTTACAAAAATCCATGACAAATCCGCAGCTTAGAAATCGATAAGTTCCAGTAAATTTTTATAAATTTTTTTGATATGGCAGGGTAACGATGACTGACAACATCACCGGGAAGGAGAGCCGCGGGCTGTCGCCAGCGGCACTGCTGGTTGCCGGGGCATTCTTTATGGAGTTTCTCGACGGAACCGTGATTGCCACCGCGCTTCCCGATATGGCGAAAAGCTTTGGCGTACAGGCCGTGGATTTGAATATCGGCATCAGCGCCTACCTGATTACGCTGGCAGTCTTAATCCCCGCCAGCGGCTGGATTGCCGACCGCTTTGGCGCACGCAAAGTGTTTGCCGTGGCGCTGGCGATCTTTACCCTCGCCTCCGTCTTTTGCGGGCTATCCACCACGGTGGATCAGTTTGTCGCCATGCGCGTGCTGCAGGGCATGGGCGGTGCCCTGATGGTCCCGGTCGGGCGGCTGGCGGTCTTGCGCACCACGCCTAAACATCAGTTGATCACCGCTATCGCCACCCTCACCTGGCCCGCGCTGGTGGCACCCATTATCGGGCCGCCCCTCGGCGGCTTTATTACCAGCTACGCCGACTGGCGCTGGATCTTCTTTATTAATGTGCCCCTTGGGATCGTGGCGATTATTCTGGCGCTGCGGATTATTCCCGATCTGCACGACGATGAACGTCGTCCCTTCGATACGCCGGGCTTTATCGCCACCACGATTGCGATGGTGAGCCTGGTGTATGCCATGGAGTCGATGGGGGCGCAGCATTCACAAGGCTTACTCACCCTGGGGCTTTTGGTTGTGGGGGCGGTCACGCTTATCTACGCCCTGCGCCATTTTCAGCGCGCCCAGTGGCCGATGATTCGCCTCGACGCCATGCAGGTTCCGACGTTTCGTGTAACGATGTACGGCGGCTCACTGTTTCGCGCCTCCATAAGCGCGGTTCCTTTCCTGCTCCCCCTGATGTTCCAGGTAGGCTTTGGGATGGATGCTTTTCACTCTGGTCTGCTGGTGCTGGCAGTATTTGTCGGTAACCTGACGATTAAACCTGCCACCACGCCACTGATCCGTCGCCTGGGTTTCCGAAAACTGCTGCTGATAAATGGAGCGCTAAACGTATTGTCCCTGCTGGCCTGCGCGTTTATCTCACCGCAGACGCCGATCTGGCTGATTATGTTGATCCTTTATCTGGGCGGGGTGTTCCGTTCGATTCAGTTTACGGCGGTCAGTACGCTGGCCTTTGCGGATGTGCCATCGGCACAAATGAGCTACGCCAATACGCTGTTTTCCACGGCGACGCAGCTGGCGGTCGGGCTTGGGATCACTCTCGGGGCGATTGGAATCCGGATTGGCGAGAAAATGGGCGATTTGCTGAACATGGCAAGCGTGCCGGGGATCAGCTTTCGTCTGGCCTTTGTCGCCATCGCGCTGATTTGCCTGGTGGGGATGGTGGATACTCTGCGGTTGACGAAAGATGCGGGGAGCGCGGTGTCGAACAAGGCATAAAAAAAGCCAGCATGGCTGGCTTTTTATTCAGGTAGTAGTTTAGCCTACGATACCGCGAACAAATGCTTCGATCTCTTTGTCCTGGCAGTTTTCGAAGAAGCACTGCTGGAAGCGCTGACCGGAAACGGCGGTTTTGACCAGCTCAGGATCGATTGCACGCAGGGTATCCAGATAGTTCTCTTTCACTACGGCGGCTTTCACCTGGTTCAGAATACCGGCGTTACGCACCTGTGGCTCTTTACGCTCTGGCGGATACCCTTCGCCTTTGCGGCCAGTAAACGCTTTTTCAAAGATAAAGCGCACGTTCAGCTCAGCACCCCAGCCGAAGCCTTTGGCGAATGGCAGAGAGAGCGCGTTACCGTTGTTGATCTGGGCAAACAGGAACGCATCTGCCGGGTCGATACAGTAACCGCAAATCACGCCCGGGTGGATGTTCAGCGACATCAGCGCGCCCTGGCCTGTCCCGCAACCGGTGACCACAAAGTCCACCGCCTTAGAATTTAACAGGATGCTGGCCATGATACCCAGGTGGATGTAAGTCAGATGGTGATCGTTCTCGTCACTCATCCCGACGTTGTAGACCGGGAAAACTTTCTCATCAACGACGGTTTTCAATTCGTTGAGGATAGTGGCGTTTTTGCCAGCCTGGCTGTTTTCCATCATCAGTGCAATTTTCATTCTTCATCTCCTGAATACGTTGCGGGTGTTGCCGCCAAAGATAGCGAATCCAGACAACCTTACTATCTAACAAACGCACTTTCAAATTAACTGAAAAAATGTTTTAAAAAACGAAAGCCGCTTCACATAATCAGGCAATAGAGAAGAAATGAGATGCGGTTGCTCAATGTTCAGAAATACCTGCTCTCCAATCCAGCCGTTGGCTACACTGCTTTTGAAAGACAGTAAAAAAACCTTTGGGGAACACCCGTCCTGTGAGGAGCTGCCGGCCGCCTCGCATCCCTTTTGTGGATATTTTCCTGGGCCAGCGCCATTTTTGCCCCGTGCCGCCAGCATCACTGGGGTTTTGCATAATCTTCGACAGGCTCTCCCACCAAATCATGTCGTTGAAAAGAGAGAGGGAAATTCGTCCGGCTATTCGCGGCATTGACCGTTCTGGCAGGCGGTAAAATAGCGTGTTTACATTGAATCAGAGCGAAATATGAAGAGATTATTCGTTGCCGGTTTATTTCTGCTCCTTGCGGGCTGCACGGTCACTCGTCAGGCGCAGGTGAGTAGCGCCGATGCGCCAGGCGGCGTTGTGCGACTGGATTACGGTCAGGCGATTTTCCAGAATGCCCGTTACGATGACTATGTCACCAACGGGACGGCCACGCGCGAGTGCCAGAGCATGGGCTTTGCGACCGCCTCTTTCTATGGTCAGCCGATAAAAACCTGCAGCCTGTTCAGCGGGTCAGTTTGCCTCAACCAGACCGTCACTATCCAGTACAAATGCATGGGCTATGCGGTAAATCCCGCAGCGACGCAAACCTGGTAATATTAATAGTGCTGCCAGTTTTCCACTGGCAGTCTATTTAATACGAAGCGAAACCATTCTCATTAATATATAAACAACTGCCAATGCGTTTTATTCCCATTCGTATTTTGAATAATTAATCTTTTATTTTACCTTTTGCAAATAATTAAATAACAAATTATAGTGACGCCCTGACTGACTAATAAAAAATTCCATGGAGCTGCACTATGCTGAAAACTGAAATGATCGATAAGCTCAACGAACAAATGAACCTCGAGCTTTTTTCATCCCTGCTTTATCAACAAATGAGTGCCTGGTGCAGCTACCACAGCTTTGAAGGTGCGGCCGCGTTTCTGCGTCGCCACGCCCAGGAAGAGATGACGCATATGCAGCGTCTGTTCGATTATCTCGCTGACACCGGCAGCCTGCCACGCATTAATCCAGTGGCGTCGCCGTTCGCTGAGTATGCGTCACTGGACGAACTGTTCCGTGCCACTTACGAACACGAGCAGCTGATCACCCAGAAAATTAACGAACTGACTCACGCGGCGATGATTGGCCAGGATTATCCGACCTTTAATTTCCTGCAGTGGTATGTTGCAGAACAGCACGAAGAAGAGAAACTGTTTAAATCCGTACTCGATAAATTATCGCTGGCGGGTAAATCAGGCGAAGGTTTGTACTTTATTGATAAAGAGCTGTCGACTCTCGACACGCAGAAATAAAGTTTCGGGAGCCTTCTGGCTCCCCTTTTTTTAATGGCGACAGATTTTACTTACGTGCGTTGAAAACCCCTCGTCTGCCGGAATAAATTTCCCCCGCGCCGCCAGAAATGCCACCAGCTCCGCCGCCGTCATATTCTCTGCCGAGCAAGTATGAAAGCGCGCATTATTGCCAAAGTGGGAATCAATTGCCTGAACCAGGCTTTGCTCCGTGTACTGCTCACCCGACTCAATCATCATATTGAGCACATCATGTCCGTGAATCGATGTCATAACCCCTCCAAATCAAAGCCACAGACTAAACAGGTATGCGCCCTGCTGCCTTGCGCTGGCACAGGTTTGTAACTGTAAAAATATGATTACACCGGTTGTAACGGTGATTTGACGAGTAACGACTTTTGTCTTACTCTGCGCCGCAGATTAGGTTGCGATTAGCGGTTGTGGTAGAGGAAAGCGTGAAGAACAGAACTCTGGGAAGTATTTTTATCGTCGCTGGCACGACGATTGGCGCAGGAATGCTGGCGATGCCCTTGGCCGCTGCGGGCGTCGGATTTAGCGTCACGCTGGTGCTTCTGGCCTGCCTGTGGGCGCTGATGTGTTATACCGCATTACTGCTGCTTGAAGTTTATCAGCACGTTCCAGCCGATACGGGCCTTGGCTCGCTGGCCGCCCGCTATCTTGGCCGCTACGGTCAGTGGATTACGGGTTTTAGCATGATGTTCCTGATGTATGCCCTGACAGCGGCCTACATGAGCGGCGCAGGCGAGCTGATCGCGTCAAGCGTCAACCACTGGTTTGGCTCTGCTATTTCTCCGGCGACCGGCGTGATCTTCTTTACGCTGATTGGCGGGGGCGTGGTGTGCGTGGGAACGTCGCTGGTCGATCTGTTTAACCGCTTTCTCTTCAGCGCCAAGATTGTTTTCCTGGTGGTGATGCTGGCACTGCTGGCTCCGCACGTTCACAAAGTGAATTTGCTCACCCTCCCACTGCAACAGGGGCTGGCGCTTTCTGCTATTCCGGTGATTTTCACCTCGTTCGGCTTCCACGGCAGCGTGCCGAGTATCGTCAGCTACATGAATGGCGATATTCGTAAACTGCGCCGCGTGTTCATTATCGGCAGCGCGATCCCCCTCATTGCCTATATCTTCTGGCAACTGGTGACTCTGGGCAGCATTGATTCGTCAACGTTTATTGGCTTAATAGCCGATCATTCAGGTCTGAACGGATTCTTGCAGGCGCTGCGTGAAGTGGTGGCTTCGCCGCACGTTGAGCTGGCAGTGCATCTGTTTGCCGATCTGGCGCTGGCGACCTCTTTCCTCGGCGTAGCCCTCGGGTTGTTCGACTATCTGGCGGATCTGTTCCAGCGCAAACGCTCCGTCAGCGGACGCATTCAGACGGGCCTGATTACCTTCCTTCCGCCGCTGGCCTTCGCACTGTTCTATCCGCGTGGGTTTGTGATGGCGCTGGGCTACGCGGGTGTGGCATTGGCCGTGCTGGCTCTGTTGCTCCCTTCCCTGCTGGCGTGGAAAAGCCGTCAGCAACACCCTGATTCGGGTTACCGGGTGTGGGGCGGAAAACCGCTGTTAGGGCTGGTGTTTACCTGCGGGATTGTGGTGATTCTGGTGCAGTTTTCGATTGCAGCGGGGCTGTTGCCGGAGGTGGGATAAACCGACGAGCTACAATCACCCGGCGGTATTAAAAAGGGCTCATTGCGAGCCCTTTTTTATTAATGCAAACAGCAGCTTTTAAATTTCTTCCCGCTACCGCACGGGCACGGATCGTTGCGCCCTACTTTGGTTCCGTTGACGATCGGCTTTTTGGCCTCCGGCTGCTGTGGATTCGCCAGCCAGTAGTTATATAGACGAATCGCAGCCGGACGGATGCTGTCCACGCTCGCCTGATACTCTTCTTCCGTCATGGCTTCAACGCGATCGACGTTCTCTTGCGAACCATGCAGAGCGATCACCGCCAGATCGGGTTTCAGCTCTTCCGGCAAGGTAGACCAGTCGGTCAGAGCCATTCCACGCATGTAGCCGTAACACCACTCTTCCACCACGGTATAGGAGGTCCCCTCGACATCGTTCTCGCCAAAAACTGGCTCGAACTGGTCGGGATAGTCGCTCAGGCGCTCGGCGATGTCGTTCATATGCTTAAAGCAGAGATCGATAAAACGGTGCATTTCACGATCGTTTTTCCAGCGCGGTATGTGTTTTTCACCGCCCCAGATCGCCACCAGCCAGGTGTCGGGTTCCACCACAAGAGGACCGGACAGCACTGCGGTTAGCATGCCGTCGAGTTCGGAAACGTCAAGCACAGACGCATCGTCATGACCGTGAGAGATTAATGTCTCTTCCAGCCACTCCATTTCGTTTTCATTTAATGGGCCTTCAGTCATTACTGATACTCCTGAAAAAAAGAAAAGGAGCTTACCACACTTCGGGCGAGGACTCTTTAAATGCCGGTGCCTGGCGGGTAGAACACTGAGTCAGGAAGTGCGTTATGCACTTTGTGAGATGCAGGGTTTGAGCACAACATGCCAGACTCTGACCTCAAAATGCTGCGGTGAAATTATCCGGTCAAAATAACGTCCCCAATAAAATTGCCGACGAATATTATTCCTGCGCATTAAAGAATGAAGGATGGGTAATTGAAGCAAAGGGTATTTGTTTAGAGGTTATAAATTACCCATACTAAACTAGCATTTAATCAATGCTTAAATATTCGTTTTTTCGGGGTTCTAACCAGGGAAGGTCCTTTATTTCTTTACTGCATTCTTTATGCTCAAACCTTCCCCTCTCTTAAAGCATGTTTTAGCACTGAGTCGTACAAGGATTTATTTCTCATGCTGTATATCTCCGGGCATATTTCGGCTCCCCATCCAGAATGGAAATAGTTAAAACGTTGATAACATCCGCATGAGATTTAGAAGCATTAAGGAAAATAGGGGCAAGTAAGAAGCGTGAAGATGGCGAGGGACAAAAACAAAAAAACCACCCGAGGGTGGTTTCACGACACTGCTTATTGCTTTGATTATTCTTAGCTTTCCCATGGTACCCGGAGCGAGACTTGAACTCGCACAGCGCGAACGCCGAGGGATTTTAAATCCCTTGTGTCTACCGATTCCACCATCCGGGCTCGGGAAGAAATTGGAGGCGCGTTCCGGAGTCGAACCGGACTAGACGGATTTGCAATCCGCTACATAACCGCTTTGCTAACGCGCCGTAAATCTGTTGTCTTTCGACCAGCACCCGCAACTGCCGATGCTTTTAATTTGGAGCGGGAAACGAGACTCGAACTCGCGACCCCGACCTTGGCAAGGTCGTGCTCTACCAACTGAGCTATTCCCGCATGTCACCAAGTCATTTGTAATCACTTGATTTCATTATCGTCCGGCTGACTGTGCCGCCGTTCGATGCGTTGCATTCTACTTATATGACGATGTGAGTCAACGTTATTTTTGCATCCCAGGATCGTTTGCTGAAAATTGCGCCGAAACGATCACTGTTCAAGCAAATCGCCGCGTGCAGCGTTCAGATACTGCAGCATTGACCACAGCGTCAGCACCGCTGCAACCCACAGCAGGCCGATACCCGCCCACTCGACCCACGCGTTAGGACGCCACAGCATCCACACCAGCGATGCCATCTGCGCGGTAGTTTTCACTTTACCAATCCAGGAGACCGCCACGCTGCTGCGTTTACCCAGCTCAGCCATCCACTCGCGCAGGGCGGAGATGATGATCTCACGGGCGATCATGGTCGCCGCAGGTAACGTCACCCACCAGGTGTGGTAATGCTCTGCCACCAACACCATCGCAATGGCAACCATCACCTTATCGGCAACCGGATCGAGGAACGCACCGAACCGCGTGCTTTGATTCCAGCGACGGGCCAGATAGCCGTCAAACCAGTCCGTCACCGCAGCCACCAGGAAGATCAGCGCACATGCGAAAGGAGCCCACGTGAAAGGCATGTAAAAAGCCAACACAAAGAAGGGGATAAGGACGACGCGAAAAAGCGTGAGCAACGTAGGGATGTTAAATCGCATAGTGACGGTAACTGTCTGTTGTCAGTAAAATTTAGCTCTATGTTGCTACAGAGCCCTCAATGTTTCAACGAGTAGTAGATCTTTTCTGCCAGCCCTTGCGAAATACCCGGCACTTTTGCAATTTCCTCCACGCTGGCGTTGAGTAATCCTTGCAATCCGCCCATGTACTTCAACAACATCTGTCGACGTTTTGGCCCGACGCCCTCGATTGTCTCAAGCGTACTGGTGTTTTTCACCTTAGCGCGTTTTTTACGGTGTCCGCCGATGGCATGATCGTGCGACTCATCACGAATATGCTGGATCACATGCAGCGCAGGGGAATCCGGCGGCAGACTGAAGCCCTCACCTTCCGGTTCGAAGAAGAGTGTTTCCAGACCGGCCTTACGATCGGTCCCTTTTGCCACACCGAGCAGTAAAGGATGATGTTTATCCCACGGCACATCGAGCTCAGCGAAAACGGCTTTCGCCTGGCCCAGCTGCCCTTTCCCGCCGTCGATCAAAATGACATCCGGGATTTTGGCCTCTTCAATGGCTTTACCATAGCGACGGCGGAGCACCTGATTCATCGCCGCATAGTCATCGCCCGGCGTAATCCCGGTGATGTTGTAGCGACGATATTCCGCGCGCACCGGCCCGTTGGCATCGAACACCACGCAGGAGGCGACGGTTTGCTCACCCATTGTATGGCTGATGTCGAAACACTCCATTCGCTTCACTTCCGGCAGTTTCAGCAGCGTAGCCAACGCCGCCAGGCGCTGGTGAACGGTCGATTGCTGAGAAAGCTTCGTCGTCAACGCCGTCGCGGCGTTGGTCCGCGCCAGCTTCAGATAGCGCGCGCGATCGCCGCGCGGTTTGGTCTGAACGTTAACGCGACGCCCTGCCAGCTCGGAAAGGGAGTCCGCCAGCAGGGTTTTATCATCAAGATTAAAATCGAGCAGGATCTCCGATGGCAACGTGCGCATCTGGCTGCCCTGCAAATAGAACTGACCGACGAAGGTTTCAACTACTTCACCCAGCTCAGTACCGCCCGGCACTTTCGGGAAATAGCTGCGGCTGCCCAGAACTTTGCCCTGACGAATGAACAGAACATGGACGCAGGCCAGCCCGGCATCAAAGGAAACACCAATGACGTCCAAATCGTCGCCGGTATTCGACACAAACTGTTTTTCCGTGACGCGTCGCACCGCCTGAATTTGATCGCGGATACGCGCGGCTTCTTCAAACGCCAGCGCCTGGCTGGCTTTTTCCATTCGTGCAATCAGCTGCGTTAAGACCTGATCGTCTTTACCCGCCAGGAATAGACGCACATATTCAACCTGTTGCGCGTACTCCTCTTCGCTGACCAGCCCCGCCACGCATGGGCCGAGACAGCGGCCAATCTGGTATTGCAGACAGGGGCGGGAGCGGTTGCGATAGACGCTGTTTTCGCACTGGCGAACCGGAAAAATTTTCTGCAGCAACGCCAGGGTTTCACGCACGGCGTACCCGTTAGGGAAAGGACCGAAATACTCCCCTTTCGCATGTTTCGCCCCGCGATGCATGGCCAGACGCGGATGGGTGTCGCTGCTGAGGAAAATGAACGGGTATGACTTATCATCGCGCAGCAATACGTTATAGCGCGGCTGATAGAGCTTAATGTAGTTATGTTCGAGCAGCAGAGCTTCCGTTTCCGTGTGCGTCACGGTGACGTCGATCTGCTGAATCAGCGCCACCAGCGCTTCCGTCTTACGGGAGGCCAGATTGGTGCGGAAATAACTGGAAAGACGTTTTTTAAGGTCTTTGGCTTTGCCAACATAGATAACCGTACCGCCAGCGTCATACATTCGATATACGCCAGGCTGGCTGGTTACGGTTTTCAGGAAAGATTTTGAATCGAACACATTACTCACTGACTTGTTAGGGTCTCTGCATTACACAGACCATGACGAATGGCCAGGTGAGTGAGTTCGACATCGCCGTGAATGTTCAGTTTACTGAACATACGGTAGCGGTAGCTGTTCACCGTTTTCGGACTGAGATTCAGCTGCTCAGAAATCTCATTCACCTTTTGGCCTTTGGTGATCATCAGCATAATCTGCAATTCACGCTCAGACAAACTGGCAAATGGCGATCCGGTTTTTTCCGGTTCAATCTGACTTAACGCCATCTGTTGAGCGATATCCGACGCGATATAGCGCTGGCCGGCGAACACTGAACGAATAGCATTAACCACTTCCTGTGGTGCAGCGCCTTTGGTGAGATAGCCTGCGGCCCCGGCCTGCATCACTTTCGCGGGCAGCGGGTTCTCCGTGTGGACGGTCAGCATGATGACTTTGGTGTCCACGTAAGCACGCGCGATTTTACGCGTGGCTTCAAGGCCGCCAATACCAGGCATGTTCATGTCCATCAGGACTACATCGGCTGAGTGGGTACGGCACCATTTCACGGCGTCTTCGCCGCAGCAAACTTCACCGGCGACTTTAATACCCTTTATATCTTCAAGTATGCGTCGTATCCCTGCGCGCACGAGTTCGTGGTCATCAACAAGTAGAACGTTGATCAAAGGAATGTCTCCAGAAATAGGGATAACGCTACTGACTACTAATTTGGCTTATATTAACGGTTTTCTGCCCAAGTTTAAAACGCTAAAAAGCATGTCATTCGATTTCGTTCTCGTTTTTGGAAATTAGCCTGTACAGCAAGTGGAAAGAGAATCGGATTTAAAAAGTCAAATACCGTTATTTTTAAGCCGCTGTATTCAAAAAGTTACAAAAAGATCGCCCCTCTGCGCCAGGAAAGTACGGCTCTTATATTTTTGTAACAATAATTAACAGCAAGAGAACGGGCTATAAACAATTTAGGCTGGTTAAAACATTATAGTGATTACACTTAAAACGTGTTTACTTAAATAAACAAAGAGCACAATTGAACAAAAAATAACCACTGCTTTTTTTCCTCTCTCTTGTGGTATACTCCGCCGCCATAACTTTCATCGTCGCGCTCAAGCGCCGTTTTGTAATGAGGAATAACAATGAGCACACCTGAATTCGCCACCGCCGAAAATAACCAAGAACTGGCGCAGGAAGTATCCTGTCTGAAAGCACTGCTGGCACTTATGCTGCAGGCGATGGGCCAGGCTGACGCGGGCCGTGTGATCATTAAGATGGAAAAGCAGATCGCCCAGATGGAAGATCAGGGCCAGGCAGATGTATTTGCCGATACGGTTAAGCAAATTAAACAGGCTTACCGCCAGTAAAAAAAGAACGGCTGAACGCATTGCATTCAGCCGTTTTCGTGTCTGGCACGCAGAACAACTAAAGTGTGGTCAGATGAATCCCGTTGCCGCCGCGTAGCAGGCAATCTGCGTCTTATTCGGCGCATTGAATTTCTTCTGCATATTCTTCTGATGGAAGTTCACCGTATTCTCTGAGATCGACAAAATAATCGCGATTTCAGCCGACGTTTTCCCCTCAGCCGTCCACTTCAGAATTTCCTTCTCGCGCTTGCTGAATTTCATCTCTGGTGGCATCACCATGTCATGCTCAAAGCGCAGCAACGACGTCAATGCCATTTGCACTAACATTTGCAGACGCAGCTCTATTTCATCGCTGTCCATCATTTTGCCAAACTGACTGGCGCGAGAAACGGAGAGAAAACCGAGCGCGTGATTAGGCAGCATCAGACACTGCGTAATTCCCCTGCGAATACCGTGGTCGCGCGCGCCGTCCCATAGCGGCTGTGCCTCAGAAAATAACGCATCCGTCCAGGGAAGGTGTCCCTGAATGAAATTCTCCCGCTTTAATACCGGGTCAATGGCGAAATAATTTTCTGACTGATATTGCGACATCCATTCAGCCGGATAGCTCGAATGAACCGTAATTTTAGGGCGCGTAAACGGAACCGGATGGCGAACACAGAGTGAGTAATAATCGAATTCAAGATCCTGTGTTTGTTGCTGAAGTTCCTGATAAACCTCGTCCGCCGTCCCCATTTGCTGGAATCGCAGGAAGCAATTCCGTCGCCAGGTGAAAAAGTCTGTATCCCTCATACTTACTGAATGAAGCCCCTGAAAAGATAATCATTATTATGGTGAATATAACCTAACACATAAATCTTATTTATATGTATAAAATATCGACCCAAGTGAGAATAACTTTCATGTTCCTCACTTTCAGTGTCGATAAATAGAATATAAGCATCTATAAACAGGTAAATCTGGAGAATAATTTGCTCCAGAACATCCTTCTGGAGCAAATCAGTCAGGAGAATCTCTACCGCGTCAGGAACTTTTCCAGGAACTGACGGGTGCGAGGTTGTTGGGGATGCGTAAACAATTCTTTTGCGGGGCCCTGTTCGACAATGCGACCCTGGTCCATGAAAATCGCCCTGTCAGCCACATCTCTGGCAAAACTCATCTCGTGGGTGACGATCACCAGCGTGCGTTTCTCCTGCGCCAGCTGGCGAATGGTGTTCAGCACCTCGCCCACCAGCTCCGGATCCAGCGCAGAAGTCGGTTCATCAAAGAGGATCACGTCCGGGCGCATCGCCAGCGCACGGGCAATGGCCACACGCTGCTGCTGCCCGCCCGACAGACGGCGTGGATAACTGGTCTCCTTCCCGGAAAGCCCGACTTTCGCCAGCAGCTCCCGCCCACGGGCAATGGCCTCTTCTTTCGGTTCACCTTTTACGATGACCGGCCCCTCAATAATGTTCTCCAGCACCGTGCGATGCGGAAACAGATTAAAGCTCTGGAATACAAAGCCTACATGCTGGCGAAGACGGCGAATCAGCCCTTTTTGCGGCCCGAGAGACTTACCGGTATCGATAGTAATATCACCGACCCGAATAGTGCCCCCTTCCGGGTGCTCCAGCAAATTTATGCTGCGCAGCAGCGTGGTTTTACCCGAGCCGCTCGGCCCGATAATCGCGACCACTTCGCCCTCTTGCACCTCCAGGTCGATACCGTGCAGTACGGTCTGTCCGTGGAATTTTTTGACCAGGTTTTTGACGTCGATAGCACTCATTTCGGATCTCGCTCCTGGCGGTTAAGCTGATTTTCAAAATAGTTTTGCAGTGCGGAAAGCACCGTCGCCATGATCCAGTAAATCAGCGACGCCGCCAGATACATGGTGAAAACTTCCAGCGTGCGCGAGGTGATAAGCTGCGCCTGACGGAACAGCTCCGGCACCTGGATTGTCGCCGCAAGGGACGTGTCTTTGACCAGGCTAATAAAGCTGTTGCTGAGCGGAGGAAGCGCCACGCGCGCAGCCTGCGGCAGGATCGCGCGACGCAGTGTCTGCCACGGCGTCATCCCGATACTGGCCGCCGCTTCCCATTGGCCCTTATCGATGGAGGAGATCGCCGCGCGCAGCGTTTCAGAGGTGTACGCCGCGGTATTCAGCGACAAACCAATCATCGCCGCCGGGATCGGGTCCAGCTCAATGCCGAACTGCGGCAGACCGTAGTAGATCATGAAAAGCTGGGCGATCAGCGGCGTACCGCGAAACACGGAGATGTAAAAACGTGCCAGCCAGCGTACCGGCAGGATCGACGACATTCGCATCAACGCGAGGATAAAGCCCAGCACCAGCCCAAAGAACATCCCTCCGAGACTGAGCTGCAGCGTAAACACCGCCCCTTTCAGCAGGTACGGCAATGAATCAATAACCAGTTGA
The DNA here is from genome assembly GCF_003051885.1 of Lelliottia sp. WB101. NCBI lineage: Bacteria > Pseudomonadati > Pseudomonadota > Gammaproteobacteria > Enterobacterales > Enterobacteriaceae > Lelliottia > Lelliottia sp. WB101. The sequence continues at coordinate 2,792,966 of NZ_CP028520.1, read as the reverse complement.
ATACTTTCTTGCATTATTATTTTCGACCCGTGATTCAAACGTGAGGATGATAAGCAAACAGCGCGGGCGCTCCGCCGGTATGAACAAACAGAATCGGCCCTTCATCCTTAAAGCGCTTCTGGGTAATGCCGTCGATAAGCCCGGCCATCGCTTTACCCGTGTAAACCGGATCTAACAGGATGCCTTCCAGACGCGCCAGCAGTTTTATCGCTTCCAGCCCTTCTTCGTTTGGCGTGCCATAGCCTGGCGCAAAATAGTCATCCCACAGCAAAATATCGGCTTTCGCCTGCACGTCGAGCTGCTGCGCAACTGCCTGCTGTAGGGTGACGACTTTCGGCTTCTGATCCGCGATGCTGCGGGAGACGGTCACCCCGATAAGTTCGACATCCGGCATGAGCTGCTCCAGCCCGACCGCCAGCCCGGCATGCGTCCCGGCGCTACCGGATGCCACCACCACAGAGGAGAGGCTCACCGCCCCTTCGCACTGCTGGGCAATTTCCAGCGCGCTTTCCACATAGCCCAGCGCACCCAGGGCATTAGATCCGCCGACCGGGATCACATACGGACGAAAACCCTGCGCTTCAACGCGGGTTGCCATTTCTTCCAGCTGAGCCGCCGGATCCGTTAAGGCATCGCACATTTCGATCTGCACGTTGAACAGATCCAGCAGCAGACGGTTGCCGTTCGTGAGATAGTTTTCCGCCCGCGTCCCGATGGGATTTTCCAGCAACGCCACGCAGTTCAGCCCCAGTTTCGCCGCCACTGCCGCCGTCTGGCGCACGTGGTTAGACTGAATGGCACCGGCGGTGATCAGTGTATCCGCTCCCTCACGTAGCGCATCCGCCGCGAGAAACTCCAGCTTACGCAGCTTGTTCCCGCCCATCGCCATAGGGGTCACGTCGTCACGTTTAATAAAGATATCGCGCCCTAAATAGTCAGAAAAACGCGGTAAGTACTCCAGTGGCGTTGGCGCGCCGATAAACTCGAGGCGCGGAAAACGCGTTAAATTTTGCAGTGACATGGATCCTCCGGTAACGCTGTTTTTGTTTATTATTTTTATTATGCACGCTGAAGTGCCAGAAATGAAAAAGGCGCTTTTAAAAGCGCCTTTTTTTCAGGGAAAGACTTATTTGGTGACGTCTGCCCCGAACCACTTCTCGGAGAGCGCCTTGAGGCTGCCGTCTTTCTGCATCTCGGCAATAGCACCGTCGACAGCTTTCACCAGGTCCTCGTTACCTTTGCGGATCGCCACACCGGCTTCCTGACGCGAGAACGCGTCACCGGCTACGGCCAGGGTATCGTTGGTTTTCTTCACCAGATCCAGCGCGGCCAGACGGTCAACCAGAATGGCATCGATACGGCCAACGCGCAGATCCTGGTATTTGGTCGGGTCATCATCATAGGTGCGAATATCCACGCCCTGTACGTTCTGGCGCAGCCACTCTTCATAGTTGGTGCCCAGACCGACGCCCACTTTTTTACCTTTCAGATCGGCGGCCGATTTAATCGTGCCTTCGTTGCCTTTCTTCACCAGCGCCTGAATACCGGAGACGGTGTACGGCGTAGAGAAATCATACTTCTTCTTACGCTCATCAGAGATGGTGACCTGGTTGATGACCACGTCGATACGTTTAGAGTCCAGCGACGCCAGCATACCGTCCCATTTGGTCGGTTTCAGGGACGCTTTCACACCCAGATGCTTCGCCAGCTCTTCAGCAAACTCAACTTCAAAACCGGTCAGTTTGCCATCATCACCCTGGAAGCTGAACGGCGGATACGTCCCTTCCAGTCCCACCAGCAGCGTGCCGCGCTCTTTCACTTTATTCAGCAGATTTTCAGCGGCGAACGTTTTTACGCTCATCCCTGCGACCAGCGCCACAGCCATGACGCCCATCAGTGCCTGACGACCCAGAAGTGCTAATTTCATAGTTACCCCGATATAGTGGTTTTTTGAGTAGTGTAGGGATTTCGTTTATAACGTCAAACACGAGTCCGCTACATCTTATTCAATTTTAATATATATCAGAAGTTGTCCCGGCGTAGACTTTCTGCTTAATCACACCTGGCATTTGCGCTTTATATTGCGCGTACTTACGCAGGGCGATGCGGTAGTTGTTGGTGCTGGTAGCCGGCAGCCACGGCTCCAGATTTTCATCCAGATAGCCGGTTTTCAGCAGATCGCGGGAGATGTTTTGCACCGTCAGGTGCTGGCCCAGACGACGCAGACGAACCACGTATTCGCGCACGGTTCCGTGGCTCATCTCGGTTTGCTCAAACAGGAATTGTTTAAAGCCGATGATGTCAAAAAAGTCGCTTTGCTCTTTGCAATGCAGATCGCCACAGAACCGACATAGGGCCACCCACTCCTGCTGCTCTTCCTGCCACGCGGATTCATCCATCAGGGTGTCGAGGCGTGATATCGCGATCTTATTCACGATTTCGCCGCGACGTACCAGCGTGATACGGTCAAGTAACTTATTGCAATGGGCGCAATGCGTCTGACTGTGTTTAAAGTCTTTTAGGTAGCGGCTTAAAGGCCGTCTTTTAGATTGCTGCACCGTCATGATAACTCCTGGTTGTCAATACGTTGTGCGGCACTTTTCGGGCGATACATCGCCTATAACTTACCCAGTTTGGTTCGTAAGCGTTTAATGGCCTGGCTATGCAATTGGCTCACCCGAGACTCCCCTACTTCCAGAACCGCGCCGATCTCCTTCAGATTCAGCTCTTCCTGGTAATAAAGGGTTAACACCAGCTGTTCGCGTTCCGGTAAAGCTTCAATAGCTTCCATTACGCGATGGCGTAAATTACTTTCCAGTAAATGGTGTAACGGGTTTTCATTCTGATTTTCATCAGTCACCAGCTCGATGCTATCGCCATGCTCTTCACGCCACTCATCATAAGAGAAGAGCTGGCTGTTATTGGTATCAAGCAACATCTGGCGATAATCAGCCACAGCAATGCCAAGCCGCTCCGCCACTTCGGTTTCCGTCGCGTTGCGTCCCAGTTCCTGCTCAAGCTGTCCTATAGCATGTGCCACTTCGCGGGCATTGCGGCGAACACTTCGCGGCACCCAGTCACGGCTGCGCAGTTCGTCCAGCATCGCACCACGAATACGCTGTACTGCGTAAGTCGTAAATGCCGTTCCTTGCAGAGCGTCGTATCGGTCTACTGCATTCAGTAACCCGATTCCGCCCGCCTGTAACAGGTCGTCCAGTTCCACACTCGCCGGCAATCGCACCTGGAGGCGCAATGCTTCGTGACGCACCAGCGGGACATAACGCTGCCACAGCGAGTGTTTATCCATTACACCTTCAGCGGTATAGAGTGAATTCACGATAAACAGCCCTGCGTTAATTGAGTTATCGGCATTATTATCCGATTCTGGAGGGGTTTTAATCGGATGAATAGTGGGTGAAATGAGGGGTTATTTAGACAAATGGGTTTATTCACTTTGCCGCGTCATATTCTGCTTTTGAGGCAGGCCGCGCCCTGGACGAAGGCTGGTGCAAAATATGACGCGTATAATTTAGTCAACCGTCTGATTTGTTATGCATTAATTGCTAATTCACCCAGGTTAACATTTTTTTCGTTTACATCGTCAGAACATTTAGACCGACTTATACGTTTCAGTGCCGCAATAATTCTCCCCTGCTCTTCGTCAGTGAGATCGGGGAAGATCGGCAAGCACAGGATTTTTTCCGCAATTTGATTTGCCACCGGCAATTCGTCAGGCCCTGCCGACGGTAAATGACGGTACATTGAGAAAGAACTTATTAGAGGATAAAAATAGCGTCTCGCATAAATATCCTCTTCCTTAAGCATTTCATAGAGTTCGTCACGAGTGAGTGGAAATGCTTCTTCCACCAGCAGCGGGAAGTACGCATAGTTCCACTCATACTCCCCGGTAAATTCATAGCAGGACAGACCGGGTGCCGATGGCAACTCACGCATATAGCGCTGATAAATTTGCTCTCTTGCCAGCAGGGCGCGGTCAATATGCTTTAACTGAAGCAGACCAAAGGCGGCATTCACTTCGCTCATTTTGGCGTTAATGCCCGGTGCAACCACTTTGGTTTCACCTGCAAACCCAAAGTTTTTAAGATAATCAATGCGTTGTTTTGTTTTCAAATCGTGGGAGATGATCGCCCCGCCTTCAAAGGTGTTAAACACTTTCGTCGCATGGAAACTCAGCACGGATAAATCGCCGTTATTCAGCACACTTCCGTCACTATTTTTAACACCAAAAGCATGCGCTGCGTCATAAATGACTCTAAGGCCATAAATATCGGCGATTTGCTGTATTTTATCGACCTCACAGGGAATACCGTAACAATGAACCGGTAAAATTGCCGTGGTCTGAGGTGTGATCAGCGCCTCTATTTTATCCGGGTCAATGTTAAATGTTAAAGGATCGATATCGGCGAAAACGGGCGTGAGCCCATTCCATAATAGTGTGTGCGACGTTGCCACGAAGGAATAGGGTGTGGTTATCACCTCGCCCGTCACGCGTAATGCCTGCAGCGCAGTCAATAAAGCCAGCGTACCATTGGAAAACAAACTGACATACTTAACGCCGAGATAACTCGCCAGGGATGTCTCCAGCTCCTGGTGGAAACTCCCTCCATTTGTGAGCGTTCTGCTGGACCACATTTTTTCCAGGTAGGGTACGAACTCCTCCAGGGGAGGCAGCAGAGGACTTGTCACAAATATTTTGTTGTTCATTTCTGGCGTCGCATATAAGTCATGAAATGAATATCTTATAAGGCAGCAACAGGAACGATCGTTCGAACACACGCCAATTTGTATTCTAATTACCCGTCCAAAAGGTCCAATAGGGTAAAAAGACTCCAAAACGCCCTGCTGTTTCCGTCATGGAGAGCGGTACAGCATCGCTAAAATGAGCAAAACTCCCAGTGCGGGAACTCATCATCGCTGACAATCCTGACTCATCTCAACATTTTGGCCTCTCAGGGAATTACGGCCCCCGCATTAGAAACGCGCATATCTCATCGAAGAAATGATAATCACAACGAGAAATAATATGTCTCAGCATGAATTAGTCAGCATTCTCATCCCGGCTTACAAAGCCGATTTTTTCGAACAGGCTCTGCAAAGCGCCATTGAACAAGACTGGCCGAACATTGAAATTATCGTCTGTGATGACAGTGATAATGACGCTATCCGAGTGACGTGCGCGAAAGCATCGCCACACCTAAAGAAGCCCATTATTTATCATAAAAATGCCGATCGCTTACTGGAGATGGGGAACGTTCTTCACTGCTTGAGTCATGCAAAAGGGAAATACATCAAATTTTTGTATGACGATGATCTTATTGCTCCAAACTGTATCTCGCGCTTAGTGAAAGCACTGGAGGATAATAAGAACTGTGTATTAGCCTCTTCACGCCGTACGCGTATTGATGAGTCTGGAAATATCTTACCTGACATTGTCGCAACGGCATTCCCTTTCAGTGGTGATACGCTCCTCAACGGAAATGACCTCATCTCTTTCCTCTGCGATTACCAGGTTAATTTTATTGGTGAGCCGAGTGTTTTCCTCTGTTATCGCGACGATCTGCTGGCTTTAGGCGACCAGTTATTTAATATCGATCATGAAGAGATGCCCTATTTTGCCGATGTCGCATTGATGATCAAACTATTCCGCAAAGGCGATCTTGCCTTCATCAGCGAACCGCTTTCCTCATTTAGAATTTCGGCGGGCCAAACCAGCCAGATGGCAAAATCGCAGCAGGAACAGGTCGCCAGAACGTATTCCTTGATGCCGCAGCTCATTAAAAAACTGGGGTGGTACAAGGGGTCGAAAGAGGAGAATCAGCACGTTTTGATTGCCGCGACGTCTTCGCCTGAAGAGTGGCATCAGGTGAATCTTGTGCAGGCACTACGCCAGGCGATGCATAACAGCGCGCTGGATTACCAGAGCACACAAATTGCTCAGTGGCTTGAGAGCAGAACGTTACTTCCGCAGCACAGAGAACTGGCCTCCACGTACCAGGCATCACGAGCGGTTGGCCAGTCACTTTGTATCTTGATCCGTGACACGGGACGAGCCGATGCTCTGGATCGGACCCTGGAAAGCGTGGCAGCCTGGCAGGGTTTTGGGCTGACAGTCCACCCTGTTGTGGTCGGCAATATGGTTTCTCAAAGCCGCTTCCCGGCGACCGCCATAGACGCCACCGTGTTTAACACCGTTGCCCGTATCAATGATTATCTCGATACCAGCCCACACGACTGGGTTATGGTGCTTGACGCAGGCGAACAGCTGCTGGCCAGCGGATTGTTATCCTTCGATTTGGCCCTTGAGGGGGCTTCAGGCTGTGATGCTGTTTATTGCGATGAAGTGAATTTCGACGGCAGCCGAATCACCAGTACCACCCTGCGCCCGGACTTTAACCTCGATTTGCTGCTCAGCAACCCCTCTGAAATGGCGCGCCACTGGATCTTTAAACGCACCACGCTACTCTCCCTCGGTGGCTTTAATAAGACGTACCGTCAGGCATGGCAATTTGACTATATCGTGCGCCTGATCGAGCAAAAAGGGATTCAGTTTGCGGGACATATTCCTGAACCTTTGGTCGTGGCTCATAGCCAGCTCAACGTCGCTATTGAGGAAGAAAAAAATATACTGCGTCATCATCTTATTCAACGCGGTTATTCTCAGGGGGAGGTAGAATCCCCGCGACCAGGCATTTACGCATTACGTTATCACCACGACCAGCAGCCGCTGGTCTCTATTATTATCCCGACCAAAGATCAATTACCGGTGCTGGTTCACTGCGTCACTACGCTTTTGGAAAAAACGCGATATCCGAATTATGAAGTGCTGATCGTCGATAACAACAGCGAGACACCCGAAGCGCTTGAATGGCTCAACGGTATTTCCACTATTGATCCACAGCGTATTCGCGTTTTACGTTACCCGCATCCGTTTAACTACTCCGCAATCAATAACATGGCCGCTCGTGAGGCGCGTGGGGAGTATCTGGTATTGCTGAATAACGACACCGGGGTAATTGAGAATAACTGGCTGGATCATCTGCTCAATCATGGATTACGCCCAGAAGTGGGCATTACCGGCGCTAAATTGTTATATCCAACCGGGAATATTCAGCATGCGGGCGTAGTAATGGGGTTGCGCGGCCCGGCGGACCATCCGTTTATTGACAGCAGCAGCGAAAAATCCGGTTATATGAACCGTCTGCACTGCGATCAAAACTACAACGTGGTAACAGCCGCTTGCCTTCTGGTGCGAAAATCGGTTTACGAGCAGGTCGGTGGATTGGACGAGGATCAGTTCCGCGTCTCCTACAACGATGTTGATTTCTGTCTGAAGGTGCGTGAAGCGGGCTATCTGACCGTCTGGACACCTTATTCCATCGTGATGCATGAGGGCAGTGTCAGCCAGAAATCCGTGGACAAAGCGACTCAGGAGAAAAAGCGTCAGCGATTTACGGGTGAGCAAGATGCCATGTATCAGAAATGGCTACCGGTGATTGCCAACGATCCGGCTTACAACCCTAATTTATCCCTGAATAACACCGGTTTTCAGCTGCAGGTCGATGCGCCGGGAACCTGGAAACCCTTGCACTGGAATCCACTGCCGACACTCCTTGCGATCACCGCCGATCGGACGCATCACCATCAGCGACACTTCCTCGATCGGCTGACGTCACTCCACGATCAAGCCATCGCTGAGACGTTGCTCCCCTTCGTTCCGCCTTCAATCGGTGAAATGGCGCGCATCTCCCCTGCAAGTCTGATCTTGCAGGAAACGATCACACCCGCAGCGCAGGAATGGCTGGCGCGCCTGCGTAAAGCGACATCTCAGTTCACCGTCTTTACGCTGGATAATTATCTGCCTGCCCTACCGGCAAAATCCCTTCTGCGTGACACGTTGCCTGCGGAAATCACGGCGACCCTGCAGGCAACTCTGCGTCATACGGATCGCCTGATTGTCAGTTCAGCAATGCTGGCAGAAACCTGTGCATCATGGCATCACGACGTTCGTTTCAACGAGCCTCGTGTATCGTCTGCACAGTGGGGGAATCTGGTGATTGAACGCAGATATGGTCACAAGCCACGCGTTGGCTGGGTATGCGATGGCGAAAATAGTGCGGATCTTGAAATCATTCATAAAGTCATCGTGCAATTGTCTGACCGGGTGGAATGGGTTCTGATGGGATACTGCCCGCCGTCGCTGAGATCTCATGTTTCTGAATATCACGCAGCCGTGAATGTGGAACACTACCCGCAAAAGCTGGCGTCCTTGAATCTTGATCTGGTTCTTGAACCGCTAGCGGATAATCAGTACAACCGCCATCGCAGCGTCATTCGTTTGCTGGAGTTCGGCGCATGCGGTTATCCGGTCATTTGCAGTGATAATGTCAGTATGCGTAATGAGTATCTTGTGACTCGCGTGAAAAACACCACGAATGCCTGGCTTGAGGCGATCTCAGCCTACCTGGAGGACCCGCAGGCACGCGAGAATGCCGGAGATGGGTTAAGGGATCAGGTTCAACGCAAGGGAATGTTGCGGCGAGATGATTTGGAAACGTTCTTGGGTGACTGGCTACCCTGACGCTTAAACAAAAGGCACCCTTACGGGTGCCTTTTTTGTTACTTCCGATCCCTCAACCAGGCTTTACGCCAGTCATCAAGCCCCTGACCACGCAGATACCAGTCTCGATGAATAGCTTCACGCAGTGCATCCCCCTGGGAGGCCAGGTACTGCGTATCATTGATGTGCGCCCGAATCGCGCTCATCCAGTTTTTAAAGCGGTTTTCTACCAGCGTCACGGGCAGACCGCAGCGATACGGCACTAAATCAGTGGCAATAATCGGTACGCCGCAGGTGCCAATCTCCAGAAGCCTCAGGTTGCTCTTACACTCATTGAAGTGGTTCACTTCAAGAGGTACCAGTGCCAAATCCAGATTCAGGCTCGACAGTTTTTCTGGATACATTTCGAATGGCACACCGGGGTGGAACTCACAGCGGACATGCTTAGGTTTCATGCCCATAAACACCCACTCCACCTCATTCTCCAGCGCTTTAATGATCGGCAACAGGATCTCCAGATCGCCCGCATGCGAACTTCCTCCCGCCCAACCTACGCGGATCTTCTTGCCAGTGCCGCGCTGACTTTGCAAATGTCCCCACTGGTCTGGCGCCAGACGGTTTTGCGCAATACGAATATCAGAGTGGAAACGGCTATACGCTTCTGCCAGCGGTTCCGTCGACACCACAACCCAGTCGGCATTGTCCATTATTTTGCGCAGGCTCTTGACCTTGTGCTGCGGGAACTTGCTGTTATTGCCATTTTTCATTGGCAGGTTCAGGAGGTAATCATCATATTCAACGACGATTTTCGCACCAGAGAGACTGCGCATCTGCTGCATCACATCCGGGAAACGACTTCCCGTAGGAAGCTCGAGCAGCACCACATCCGGCTGGAGTTGCGCCACTTCCATTAGCCCAGGTACGGAATTTATCAGCCCTCCTTCGAGCAGCGTATGACGTTCCATGGCCTTGAACGGTTGTAACACGCGATGGTGTCCATTGCCCTGCCAGTTAATATGATGCGCGAGCACCACAGGTAATGGACGACCCGGCAGCGGTTCGTGGAAACGCGCCGTGCTCTCACTCAGGGTGAAAGGTGCTCCTGATTTTTGCAGCAGCGTATGGTACGACGGATCGGCCAGTAATCGTTGACCCCACTCCTGATTGAGCCTTGCGTAATCGCCTCCTAACGGGCGCTCCTGAACGTGGAACTTCTGGCTGAGTAAACGGGTGGCCCCACCCATATGTTTGACTCGGGCATAAGGCGTCCAGACATTAAGATATCCCAGAGACTGCGCGCGTAAACAGAGATCCACGTCCGCAAAATAGAGCGGGAATTTCTCTTCTGTGAAGCCATTGAGCGCGAAAAACACCTCTTTTCTCACCATCATGCAGGAGGCGCTCACGGCACTCAGGTTGTGCGGCGTTTTGAGGTAGTTTTCAAAACCAGCGCTCTCGCCTTCAGCGCCCTCAAAAGCGACCCCAACCCCCTGCTGAACACCGGCGAGATACCCCCCGTGCTGTACGCGACCATCCGCATATTCCAGACGCGCACCGACCATCGCGATTTCCGGGCGCAGGGCATGTTCAACCATGGCATCCAGCCAGTCGCCATCAATAATTTCACAGTCGTTATTGAGGAAAACCAGGATCTCGCCGCGTGCATACTGCGAAGCCAGATTGTTGATTTGTGCAAAGTTAAACGGCGCATCGTGACGCAGAATCCGAACTTGATCGAGACCCAGCCGTTCAAGCTGCTGGAGGAAATCGCACGCATCCGCGTCCACAGACTGATTGTCGACAATTAGCAGTTCATAATGCGCGTAGCGGGTTTTCTCCATCAGGCTTTCAATGCACCGACGCAGCAAGGCTACGTGGTCGCGCGTCGGGATGATTACCGAGATCAAGGGCTTCTCCACCCACTGATAGCGAATGCGCGCAACGGAAGTTTCCCCCTCCTCAACGATGGCTGCAACGCCCAGACGCGCAAGATGCTCTGTGACAATCTGCTTGTGCTCAGCCATGACTCTCGCAGCGTTTTGCCATGTTTTAGGCAACCGATCCGTTGAGACCAGGACTTCAGCCACCCTGTCAATTGCACCCGGTCCCGCCGCTTCAACAAAGCGCCAGACCAGATCAACCAACGCCATCTCCTGAAAACGCCCCTGAATTCCGCCCACCTGCAGCGCGGCCTCACGGTTGATAAGCCAGGTTTGCCCTGTATAAGGCGTAGCCCGCAGAAGATCGATATTGGTGCCCGGACGAAGCGTCAGGCGCGGCTCTTCATTGGGCGAGACCATCATCTCATCGCAATAAAGGGCTAACGCAGTCTGGTTTTTAACGCGATGGGCCGCAAAGTGAAGCAGCGCATCGTCAATCAGAGTAAAACCGGCGGGGATCACCAGCAGTGCGTCGGCGTCTCGCTCACTCAACAGTGAATTCAGGCCTTCCGCCTCATCAATGACGTCCACACTCAAGGCCGGAAGAGATTGCGCTGACAGAGAGGCCATGGTTCGCTCGCAGGCCTGTGCATCCCCATCGCGTGAAATCACCACCACGCCGAGACGTGCAGCTGCCGGAACATCACCGGATATAGCCAAAAGCGCTTCCCGGCGGGCCGGGCTGATTTTCCGGTCTTCCAGCCAGCGGCTGATAGAGTATTTCAGAGACTGATGCGCGAGGAGAGCTTTTCTGTGCAAGGTCAGGGCATAAGATGATTTTTCATCTAATACGGGTGATTTTACGGCCAGGGGCTGCGCAAAAATGCGCCCCATCACCGCTTCAACGCCCCACTTTTGCGCACATTGCGCGCGGTTGTCTCGCGCCCAGCGTGCCGCTGACGGATAGCCCGTTTGCAGCAGTGACAGCCATTCATCACTGTCCGGGCAGTTGCGCAGTGACATACCGCTAAAATGGTTATGCTCATGCGCGGCCATGTTATCGGCGTTAAGGTAATCATCCACATAGCCATTTACGGCCAAGAAGAGCGGGATACCCAGTGCCAGCGTTTTGGTAGCCAAAGACTCATTGCCAATAACCGCGTCATACTGCGATAACCACTCGGGTTCAACGAGGTTTAGCTGCTGTTTCTCATCCAGCCAGTGCAGCGTGATCCCCTTATCCGCTGCCTTTTGCTGAAGTTCATACACCTCTGCAGTCATTTCAGGCGCCACGTACAAGGCCTGCTTTAATTCGGGCGGGCGCGTTGCGTTCGGGTAGTCAATAAAACGTGCGGGAACGAGCCAGGGCATTAGCGCCAGCTGATCTTCAAGGATCCCGGTCAGTTTGAGCTGTTCGCAGGTCAGTTCGGAGAGGCCCAAGGTCAGAGAGGCCAACTCATTCTCAAGCTGCACACCGTAGGGAATATAGAGATCGTTATAATCGCTGAAATGGCGGAAGACCAGCGGGCCGCTCAGACGCTGCGCCTGCAGCCCGGCCATCAGCTTCTGGCTAAAGAAGCCGCGCCAGATAATGATTCTGTCATAAGCCAGATCAATGTCACCCTCGTCTTCGGTAATGACACGAAAGCGCCCTGTCGCGTTCAGCTCATCGAGCTTGCTCTTCATTGCCTTGCCGGCGGATTGTGTGCACAGATCAATTCGAGCGCCTTGTGACAACCAGAAATCGACCAGGTCGAGAACCTCAACGGTATAGGGGGTATAAGCGTCGAATTTATCAACACTGAGTAAGTAACTTTGCATCCTGGTTCCTTTTTATGCCTGCACGTCACAACGTTCAGAAGACAGAAATGAAAACAGGTTATTGTGCGTGACCGGAGGGAATGTGAGGCGAAAAACAGCTGGCAGAAAAGCGGCTATCTCTTTCGATTGCAAAAAAAAAGGCATCCGAAGATGCCTTTGAATCGCGTCTGAAAATTAACGCAGCAGGGACAGCATGGTCTGCGGAACCTGGTTGGCCTGAGCCAGAACAGAAGAGCCAGCCTGTTGCAGGATCTGCGAACGAGACATGTTGGACACTTCAGTCGCGTAATCAGAATCCTGAATACGGCTACGCGCAGCAGACAGGTTGTTTACGGTGTTGTTCAGGTTGGTGATAGTGGACTCGAAACGGTTCTGAGACGCACCCAGCAGGCTACGCTGGTTATCAACAGATTTGATTGCCGCATCGATGTCTGCCAGCGGGCTACCATCGGTAGTACCACCAGAAGTGACGGTACCGCTCAGTACGTCGAAACCTTCAGCAGAAGTGGTACGGGCATTGCCGTTCACCATGCCGCCAGTTGCGCCAGTCGCGCCTGCGGTGCTGAACAGGTTGTAGCTGTCAGAGCTGCTCAGGGTGATAGCGATAGTTTCGTTATCTTTAGAGCCAACCTGGAAGCTGTAGCTGCTTGAACCGGTACCGGTGTTCAGCACTTTGATGCCGTTGAAGTCAGTCTGCTGAGTAACACGGTTAACTTCTTCCATACGCTGGTTAACTTCAGCCTGGATGGAGTCGATGTCAGATGCAGAGTTAGAGCTGTTCTGTGCCTGAACGGTCAGGTCACGGATACGCTGCAAGTTGTTGTTGATTTCGCCCAGCGCGCCTTCAGCGGTCTGCGCCAGGGAGATACCGTCGTTGGCGTTACGTGCAGCAACACCCAGGCCGTTGATGTTAGAGGTGAAACGGTTCGCGATTGCCTGACCAGCGGCATCGTCTTTTGCGCTGTTGATGCGCAGACCAGAAGACAGACGCTCGATTGCGGTACCCAGAGAAGACTGAGATTTGCTCAGGTTGTTCTGAGTCGTCAGCGACAGGGTGTTAGTATTAATCACAGCCATGGTAAGTATCCTTCAAAGTGAGTCATGGGTTTGGCATGCCGCCAGTGGCTTCATCGCCTACATAAACATTATCGACAACAGGTTTTTAAACTTTAGAGATTTTAAAAATATTTAATGCTTGTTGATTGATTCTAAAAGAAAAAAGCGCCGACAAGCGGCGCTTTTTTTGCATCAATAAGGGTATTAACGCAGCAGAGACAGCATGGTCTGCGGAACCTGGTTGGCCTGGGCCAGAACAGAAGAGCCAGCCTGTTGCAGGATCTGCGCACGAGACATGTTGGACACTTCCGTTGCGTAATCAGAATCCTGAATACGGCTGCGTGCAGCGGACAGGTTGTTTACGGTGTTGTTCAGGTTGGTGATGGTAGACTCGAAACGGTTCTGAGATGCACCCAGCAGGCTGCGCTGGTTATCAACAGATTTGATTGCCGCATCGATGTCTGCCAGCGGGCTACCATCTACCGCACCGGAAGCGTCAACAGTGCCGCTCAGTACGTCAAAGCCTTCAGCTTTGGTGGTACGCGCCGTTCCGTTAATTGTCTGACCAGAGGTATCAAAGGTTGCGCCAGTGGCGTTGTACAGGTTGAAGCTGTCAGAGCTGGTCAGGTTGATAGCGATAGTTTCGTTATCTTTAGAGCCTACCTGGAAGCTGTAGCTGCTTGAACCGGTACCGGTGTTCAGCACTTTGATGCCGTTGAAGTCGGTCTGCGTGGTAACGCGGTTGATTTCTTCCATACGCTGGTTAACTTCAGCCTGGATGGAGTCGATGTCAGATGCAGAGTTAGAGCTGTTCTGTGCCTGAACGGTCAGGTCACGGATACGCTGCAAGTTGTTGTTGATCTCGCCCAGCGCGCCTTCAGCGGTCTGTGCCAGAGAGATACCGTCGTTGGCGTTACGTGCAGCAACACCCAGACCGTTGATGTTAGAGGTGAAACGGTTAGCAATCGCCTGACCTGCAGCATCGTCTTTTGCGCTGTTGATGCGCAGACCAGAAGACAGACGCTCAATCGCAGTCCCTAAAGAAGACTGTGATTTGCTCAGGTTGTTTTGAGTCATCAGAGAAAGGGTGTTGGTATTAATCACAGCCATGGTAAGTATCCTTCAAAATTGAGTCATGTGCTTGGCATAGTGCCAACGGCTTCATCGCCTGTATAAAGATTATCGACACCACATTTTTAAACTTTAGGTTTTAAAACTATTTATTGTTTTTGATTTGATTCTAAAAGAAAAAAGCGCCGACAAGCGGCGCTTTTTTTGCATCAATAAGGGTATTAACGCAGCAGGGACAGCATGGTCTGCGGAACCTGGTTGGCCTGGGCCAGAACAGAAGAGCCAGCCTGTTGCAGGATCTGCGAACGAGACATGTTGGACACTTCCGTTGCGTAATCAGAATCCTGAATACGGCTACGCGCTGCAGACAGGTTGTTTACGGTGTTGTTCAGGTTGGTGATGGTGGACTCGAAACGGTTCTGAGACGCACCCAGCAGGCTGCGCTGGTTATCAACAGATTTGATTGCCGCATCGATGTCTGCCAGTGGGCCGCCATCTACGCCACCGGTAGAGTTCACTGTACCGCTCAGCACGTCAAAGCCTTCAGCTTTGGTGGTACGTGCAGTACCGTTAATTGTCTGACCAGAGGTATCAAAGGTTGCGCCAGTGGCGTTGTACAGGTTGAAGCTGTCAGAGCTGGTCAGGTTGATAGCGATAGTTTCGTTATCTTTAGAGCCTACCTGGAAGCTGTAGCTGCTTGAACCGGTACCGGTGTTCAGCACTTTGATGCCGTTGAAGTCGGTCTGCGTGGTAACGCGGTTGATTTCTTCCATACGCTGGTTAACTTCAGCCTGGATGGAGTCGATGTCAGATGCAGAGTTAGAGCTGTTCTGCGCCTGAACGGTCAGGTCACGGATACGCTGCAAGTTGTTGTTGATCTCGCCCAGCGCGCCTTCAGCGGTCTGTGCCAGAGAAATACCGTCGTTGGCGTTACGTGCAGCAACACCCAGACCGTTGATGTTAGAAGTGAAACGGTTAGCAATCGCCTGACCCGCAGCATCGTCTTTTGCGCTGTTGATACGCAGGCCGGAGGACAGACGCTCAATGGCGGTGCCCAGAGATGACTGGGATTTGCTCAGGTTGTTCTGAGTCATCAGAGAAAGGGTGTTAGTATTAATAACAGCCATAGTGTATTCCTTTGAATTAGTTGTCAGATTTAGGCGTCTGCCTACGGCTTTCTCGCCGTCAATGTGATTATCGACACCGCTTTCTCAACCTTTAGAAAAAAGATCATTTTTTTAAAGGCGCAAACTACCCATTATTTGCCTCCTTTATTTGCGCATTGTTTTTTTAAATTAACGCTAATCTTTTTTGCGTTTCTGCCGATAGACCATCCAGTGATTGTCTCAATAAAGGATGAAGTGTTATGGCAAGTATCAGTTCGCTCGGCGCAGGTACCAATCTGGGACTCAGTACGTTGTATGACAATTTACAGACTGCTGAGCAGACCAAACTGACACCGATTACTACGCAGCAAACCTCTTATAAAGCAAAACTCACTGCGTGGAACGTGGTTCAGGCTTCGTTAACCAAATTACAGACGGCTTCTGACGCGTTAAAAAATACCTCGGCTATTGCTCAGGCAAAGGTGTCCACCACCAACTCGGCATTTAGCGCCACGCTTTCCACTAGCGCAACAGCGGGCACTTATTCAGTTGAAGTCAGTTCTTTAGCCGCTTCACAATCCTTGCTCAGCCCGAAAGTGGCCAGCAAAGATACCGATCTTGGCGACAGCAGCATGAGTTCGCGCACGATCACGATCACTCAGCCGGGCCAGAAAGATCCGCTGACCGTCACACTGGCTAGCGATAAAACCAGCCTTTCTGATGTGCGTGACGCGATTAACGCCAAACAGGGCAGCGTGACCGCCAGTATTATTAAAGCAGACGACAACAGCTATTATCTGGCACTGACGTCTCGTGATAGCGGTACGACGAATAAAATGACCGTCACCACGGATGACGCTGAACTGGCTAAATTCGTGAGCTACGATCCGGCAGGATCAAGCAATGTCATGACCGAGCAGGTTGCGGCTTCCGATGCGGTCGTAAAAATTAACGGGATTGAAATTACCCGTAGCAGCAACACCATTACCGATGCGCCAGAAGGCGTAACGCTGAACCTGACCAAAACCAATAAAGGCAGCCCAGAAACGCTGACGGTGGTGAAAGATAACCAGCCGATGCTCGACGCGGTTCAGGCCTTTGTGGACGCGTATAACTCGCTACAAACCACCATTGGTAACCAGACAAAATATACCAAGGTTGATCAGGGTAATGGCGCGCAGGACACCAGCAACGGCGATCTGTTGGGCGATGGTACGCTGCGCAGTATTCAGACTCAGCTGCGTTCAAAACTCTCTGCGCCTCAGGGTAGCGGCGATTTAGCCACTCTGTCTCAGCTGGGGATTACGCAGGACATCACCGGTAAATTGACCGTTGATAGCACCAAGCTGAATAAAGCGCTCACCGAGAAATCGGCCGATGTGATTTCGTTCCTGTCGGGTGATGGCAAGACGACGGGCTTCGCGACCGAAACCAGCAACTTGCTGAAAAGTATTTTAGGTACCGACGGTTCCGTTAAAAACGCCACCGACGGCATTAACAAAACGTTGAAACAGCTTTCGGATCAATACGATCGCGTCAACGACCAAATTACCGCCACCATGGCACGTTATAAAACGCAATTTACCAGCTTGAGCCAGCTTGTTTCTCAGATGGATTCCACCGGTAGCTATCTGACTCAACAGTTCAACGCCATGAACAGTTAATCAATGATGAGTTGAGGTTTTACCATGTATACAAAATCGGGGATTCAGGCATATGCCCAGGTTGGCGTGGAGAGCGCCGTCCTGAGCGCCAGCCCGCATCAGTTAGTGGTACTCCTTTTTGATGGCGCATTAAGCGCCATGAAAAAAGCCATGATACTGATTGAGCAAGGGGATATTCCCGGTAAAGGGCAGGCGCTGAGCAAAGCAATTAATATTATCAGTAACGGTTTGCAGTCCGGGATCAACCATGAAGTTGGCGGAGAACTGGCGACAAACCTTGATAGTCTTTACGACTATATGACAAGGCGCCTTTTACAGGCCAATCTTCATAATGACATTAATGCCATCAATGAAGTGGTGGAGTTACTGAATAACATCGCTGACGCCTGGAAAGAGATAGGCCCACATTCTCAAAACGTGCGGGACAATTACTAATGGATGCCAATCTCGGGTTGCTCCAGCATTATCAGCAGTTGTTAGCCACCAGCACCGCGATGCTGGTGCTGACAAAATCTGGGCGTTGGGATGAACTTATTGCTTACGAAGTCGATTACCTTTCGGCCGTAGAAAAACTTACCCGTTACCAGGATGCAAGCGAAATTGCGCCCCAGCTTCAGGCACAAATTCGCCCTATTCTGAAACAGATCCTCAGCAATGAGGTGGAACTCAAAGCGTTATTGCATCAGCGTATGGAAGAGTTAAAAGCTCTGGTTGGGCAAACCTCCCGACAACATAATCTTAATGCGACCTATGGACGTCTATCAGGCAATATCCTTTTCCCCAACGATCTCTAGATTGACGGTGGCCCTGGCGGGTGAATGAAATTTCGTATTTCACCCGCTAATTCTTTTCTTCTCGACCATACTCTCTGTGTCCTCATTCTGGAGCACGGAAGATGAAAAACCCCACTCTATTACAATGTTTTCACTGGTATTACCCCACAGGCGGTGAGCTGTGGCAGGAAGTCACTGCACTGGCGCCCAATCTCAACGAGATTGGCATCAACATGATTTGGCTGCCTCCGGCTTACAAAGGTGCATCGGGCGGGTATTCCGTCGGATATGACTCTTACGATCTTTTCGATCTCGGTGAGTTTGACCAGAAAGGGTCCGTCGCCACCAAGTACGGTGATAAAGCCCAGCTGCTCGAAGCCATCAATGCTTTAAAAAGCAATGAGATCGCGGTGTTGCTGGACGTGGTGGTGAACCACAAAATGGGCGCGGATGAGAAAGAGCCTATCCGCGTGCATCGTGTGAACGAGCAGGATCGCACCCAGATTGACGATGAAATCATCGAATGCGAAGCCTGGACCCGCTACACCTTCCCCGTTCGTGCCGGGCAGTATTCCGAGTTTATCTGGGACTACAAATGCTTCAGCGGTATCGACCATATCGAAAACCCCAACGAGGACAGCATCTTTAAGATCGTCAATGATTACACCGGCGAAGGCTGGAACGATCAGGTCGATGATGAGATGGGGAATTTCGATTATCTGATGGGCGAAAACATCGACTTCCGCAATCACGCCGTCACGGAAGAGATAAAATACTGGGCGCGCTGGGTGATGGAACAAACCCAATGCGACGGTTTTCGGCTCGACGCGGTGAAACACATTCCGGCCTGGTTCTATAAAGAGTGGATCGAACACGTCCAGGAAGTGGCCCCCAAACCGCTGTTTATCGTGGCTGAATACTGGTCCCACGAAGTCGACAAACTGCAGCACTATATCGATCAGGTGGAGGGCAAAACCATGCTGTTCGACGCCCCGCTGCAGATGAAATTTCATGAAGCGTCCCGCCAGGGCCGCGACTATGACATGAGCCAGATCTTCACCGGCACGCTGGTTGAAGCCGACCCGTTCCATGCCGTCACGCTTGTGGCCAACCATGACACTCAGCCGTTGCAGGCGCTTGAAGCGCCGGTCGAAGCCTGGTTTAAACCGCTGGCCTACGCGCTGATTTTACTGCGCGAAAACGGCGTTCCGAGCGTGTTCTATCCGGATCTGTTCGGGGCGAGCTACGACGATACCGGCGGCGACGGCGAAACCTACCACATCGACATGCCGGTAATCGAACAGCTTCACGAGCTGATCCTGGCCCGCCAGCGTTTCGCCCACGGCGTGCAGACATTGTGGTTCGATCATCCTAACTGCATTGCGTTCAGCCGCAGCGGGACGGATGAGGATCCGGGCTGCGTCGTGGTGCTCTCCAACGGAGACGACGGCGAAAAAGTGATTAATCTTGGGGATAATTACGGCAACAAGAACTGGAAAGATTTCCTCGGCAATCGCGAAGAGACGATCACCACCAGCGCCGAGGGCGAAGGGACATTCACCTGCAATGGCGGCAGCGTAAGTATCTGGGTGATGGAGGATGTGCTGTAACGGGGATGGTTTGCCGGGTGGCGCGCTCGCTTACCCGGCAAACACTCACTTCACCTGGCTCTCAAGCGGATTTTTGGTCAGGTAATCTGCACACTCTACCGTTGGACGTGCGACGCGCTGCAACTCCATTCCATCATATTCCAGCGTGTTGCCATCGCGTTCGAGTGGATAGATATCCAGCTTGCTGGTGACGTTGTAATAATCATCTGAACGCAGCATGATTTTACCCGGCACCGCAATCACGCGCTGCCACTGTCGGCAATCGAGGGTATCGCCCTGCTCTGTCACCACCAGCGTGGCGATCGCTTCCGGACTCACCATTTTGCTCTGCGGCCCTTTGGTCTGCCAGTAGCCCGCCAGATCTGAGGGAACAGGATGCTTAATCACGTCCTGATAATTATCGACCTGCACACATCCCGTTAATGCCAGCAACGCGCCAGCCATGATCATTTTTTTCATCATCTTTCCTGCCTGCGAAGAAAAAAAGATTGTGGCATTAAAGGCATGATGTCGCCAGACTTTCTGCTCACTGAAGTCGTGTCACCTGGGTAAATGCGCAATCAACGATGAACCCTCCCACCTGCTCATGCGATTGTTTGATTCCCTAAGCGGTTATGCTCAGACTGACAATTTTTACCTGCCACCGAATACCCACTGGAGAACTTCATCTTGCGCCAAAATCCCTTCGATCCTGGCTACTACAATGAGAATGAACTTAAGGACTTCGGCATCGGCTCTGTAGGAAAAAACGTCCTCATTGCAAAAAACTGCACCCTCATTGGATTAGAAAATATCTGCATTGGCGATAATGTTCGCATCGACGGTTTCAGCACCATTATCGCCGCCGACCCCGGCTTTTTACACATCGGTTCCTGGGTGCATATCGGAGGTTACAGCGCGATTTTCGCGGGCGCAGGGGTAACGTTGCAGGACTTTAGTGGGCTATCCCAGGGCGTTAAAATCTACACCACCAGCGACAATTATGATGGCTCCGTGATGACCAACCCCACTGTCCCGCAGGAGTTTACCGGTGTCATACGCGCGCCCGTTCAGATCGGTAAACATGCCATTGTTGGTTCGCAAACTATTATTTTGCCTGGGGTTACGCTCGGCGAGGGTTGCGCAGTGGGTGCAAATTCACTGGTCTCTAAAAATGCGGAGGCATGGTCAGTCTATTTTGGATCACCCGCCAGACGTCTGAAAAAACGAAAAATGACACTGCTTGAACTCGAAGAGAAACTTAGAGAAAAGACTTAAGGGTCTCTCTCGGCAGGTTGATTTGCTGCTTTACAGGCTCA
Organism: Lelliottia sp. WB101; assembly: GCF_003051885.1. Taxonomy (NCBI): domain Bacteria; kingdom Pseudomonadati; phylum Pseudomonadota; class Gammaproteobacteria; order Enterobacterales; family Enterobacteriaceae; genus Lelliottia; species Lelliottia sp. WB101. Next base: position 2,772,109 of record NZ_CP028520.1, on the reverse strand, counting down.
GCACTGCGATGCAACCGCCCAAAGGGCTATATTTGATTAACTGACAATATCCACAAGTTTGCTACCGACAGGTGATATATCACCAGTAGATAAAATGAATGCGGTTATTGGACGTTACCAGGGTGTGCATTATTGCACTCTCTTCTTACTGGCATGGGAAGATAGACATATTTACCCCGCCCATGCCCAACATTTGGATCTGATGAAATTAAGAAGACGTACTTAACAGGTTAAAAACCTATACCTGCATCGACATGACTTCCTGATAAGCCGAAACCAGCTTATTACGCACCTGAATACCCATCTGCAAAGAGACCGATGATTTTTGCAAATCGGTCATCACGTCGTTCAGCGCCACACCCGGTTCGCCGAGGGAGAACTTCTCTGCCTGCGCGCGTGCCGCGTTTTGCGTGTCGCTGATGCGATCGAGAGCGGCGTGCAGTTGCCCTGCAAAGCTGACCGTCGATTGTGTGTCCGTAACGTCCTGATTACGGGCTGTCATCGCCGTTGCCTGCAGCTGGCTGATCACCCCTTCAATGCCTTGTATTGCCATGACTCTCCCCTGGATGGTTTTTTACGGGGTCAAGACTAGCACCTTGTCAATGAGATAATGGCGGTAAATAGCGTTAAAAAACCAGGTTATTTGACGAATAGAAAATCCCGAATCATCAAATAATGGCAGGGCCATCAATATGGACCTTTTGTCGTGTTTGCCGACCCGGGAGTCAGTTTTGTTTCACTACACGAATAACGTTATCCACAACGAGCCACGAGGTGCGCTATGACTGCGACAGCATCGGCAGCACCGCAAAATAAATCGCTCGAGTGGATGAACCGCCTGCGCGCGAACCCTAAAATCCCATTGATCGTGGCAGGCGCTGCCGCTATTGCGATTCTCGTGGCGATGGTCCTGTGGGCGAAAAGCCCGGACTATCGCACCCTTTATAGTAACCTGTCCGATCAGGACGGCGGGGCTATCGTCACCCAACTGACCCAGATGAACATCCCTTATCGCTTCGCCGATAACGGCGGTGCGCTGGAAGTTCCTGCGGACAAAGTCCACGAACTGCGTTTACGTCTGGCCCAGCAAGGTCTGCCGAAAGGTGGCGCCGTCGGTTTCGAACTGCTGGATCAGGAAAAGTTCGGTATCAGCCAGTTCAGCGAGCAGATCAACTACCAGCGTGCGCTGGAAGGTGAACTGGCCCGCACCATCGAAACGCTCGGCCCGGTCAAAACGGCCCGTGTACACCTGGCGATGCCAAAACCGTCCCTCTTCGTGCGCGAGCAAAAATCGCCCACCGCCTCGGTAACTGCCACTCTCGAACCCGGCCGTGCGCTGGACGAAGGGCAGATCAGCGCCATTACCCATCTGGTCTCCAGCGCCGTAGCTGGTCTGCCGCCGGGTAACGTGACCGTGGTCGATCAGGGTGGCCATCTGCTGACCCAGTCCAATACCAGCAGCCGTGACCTGAACGATGCTCAGCTGAAGTATGCAACCGACGTGGAAGGCCGCGTCCAGCGCCGTATCGAAGCGATACTCGGTCCTATCGTTGGCACCGGCAACGTCCACGCGCAGGTTACTGCACAGATCGATTTTGCCAATAAAGAGCAGACGGAAGAGCAGTACAGCCCGAACGGCGATGCGGCTCAGGCGGTGATGCGTTCCCGTCAGCTGAACACCACCGAGCAGATCGGCGGCCAGAATCCGGGCGGCGTACCGGGTGCGCTCTCGAATACCCCTGCCCCGGCTAACGCGGCGCCAATTTCGACGCCTCCGGCAAATCAGCAGAACGGTCAGCAGAATAATGCACAGCAGACCACCTCGACGGCGGCCAGCACGGGTCCACGTAACTCCAGCCGTAACGAGACCACTAACTACGAAGTCGACCGTACCATTCGCCATACCAAAATGAACGTCGGCGATGTACAGCGTCTCTCCGTTGCCGTGGTGGTGAACTACAAAACGCTGCCGGACGGAAAACCGCTGCCGCTGACCACCGATCAGATGAAGCAGATCGAAGACCTGACCCGCGAAGCCATGGGCTACTCCGAGAAACGCGGTGACACCCTGAACGTAGTGAACTCTCCGTTCACGGCGACCGACGAAACGGGTGGCGAGCTGCCATTCTGGCAACAGCAGTCGTTTATCGATCAGCTGATGTCTGCAGGCCGCTGGTTACTGGTACTGATTGTGGCGTGGCTGCTGTGGCGTAAAGGTATTCGTCCACAGCTCAACCGTCGCGCAGAGCAGCTGAAAGCCGCACAAGAAAGCATGAATTCGCGTCAGGAAACGGAAGATGCCGTTGAAGTTCGCCTGAGCAAAGACGAGCAGATGCAGCAACGCCGTGCCAACCAGCGCATGGGCGCTGAAGTCATGAGCCAGCGTATTCGCGAAATGTCCGATAACGATCCACGCGTCGTCGCGCTGGTGATTCGCCAGTGGATGGGTAACGAAGATGAGTAATCTAAGCGGTAAAGATAAAAGCGTCATCCTGCTGATGACAATCGGTGAAGACCGTGCGGCAGAGGTGTTCAAACACCTCTCCCAGCGTGAAGTGCAGTTGCTCAGTGCGGCGATGGCGAACGTACGTCAGATCTCTAACAAACAGCTGACCGAAGTGCTGGCGGAGTTTGAGCAGGAAGCAGAACAGTTTGCTGCCCTCAACGTCAACGCCAACGACTACCTGCGTTCCGTCCTGGTCAAAGCCCTGGGCGAGGAGCGTGCTGCCAGCCTGCTGGAAGACATTCTCGAGACGCGCGATACCGCCAGCGGCATCGAAACGCTCAACTTTATGGAGCCACAGAGCGCCGCCGACCTGATTCGCGACGAGCACCCGCAGATTATTGCCACCATTCTGGTCCACCTCAAACGGGGTCAGGCGGCAGATATTCTGGCCCTGTTCGACGAGCGTCTGCGTCACGACGTGATGCTGCGTATCGCCACCTTCGGGGGTGTCCAGCCAGCCGCGCTGGCGGAACTGACCGAAGTGCTGAACAGCCTGCTCGACGGCCAGAACCTCAAGCGCAGCAAAATGGGCGGCGTGAGAACTGCAGCGGAAATCATCAACCTGATGAAAACCCAGCAGGAAGAAGCCGTTATTACCGCCGTTCGCGAATTCGACGGCGAGCTGGCACAGAAAATTATCGACGAGATGTTCCTGTTCGAAAACCTGGTCGAGGTCGACGATCGCAGCGTTCAGCGCCTGCTCCAGGAAGTGGATTCCGAATCCCTGCTTATCGCCCTCAAAGGTGCCGAGCAGCCGCTGCGCGAGAAATTCCTGCGCAACATGTCCCAGCGTGCGGCGGATATCCTGCGCGACGACCTTGCCAACCGTGGCCCGGTTCGTCTGTCTCAGGTGGAAAACGAGCAGAAAGCGATCCTGCTTATCGTTCGTCGTCTGGCCGAAACCGGCGAGATGGTGATTGGCAGCGGAGACGATGCGTATGTCTAAGGAGCTGCCGTGGAAGCGCTGGACTCCTGACGATCTGGCCCCTCCGATGACGGAGTTTATGCCCGCGCTGGCCCCTTCCCTCACGGAAGAGCCAGACGAAGAGGCGCCAGAGCTGAGCGAAGAAGAGCAGCGTGCGCAGATGCTGGCGCAGCTGCAAATGCAGGCGCATGAGCAAGGCTATAACGCCGGTCTGAGCGAAGGTCGCCATCAGGGCCACCAGCAAGGCTATGAAGAAGGCAAAGCACAGGGCCTGGAGCAAGGTCTTGAGCAGTCTCGCCAGCAGCAGGCGCCGATCCATGCCCGGATGCAGCAGCTGGTTAGCGAATTTCAGAACACCCTCGACGCGCTGGATAGCGTGATCGCCTCGCGCCTGATGCAGATGGCGCTGGAAGCGGCACGTCAGGTTATCGGGCATACGCCGGTGGTGGATAACTCGGCGCTGATAAAACAGATCCAGGGTCTGCTCCAGCAAGAGCCGCTGTTCAGCGGTAAACCTCAGCTGCGCGTACACCCTGACGATCTCCAGCGGGTCGAAGAGATGCTGGGCGCGACGCTGAGCCTGCACGGCTGGCGTCTGCGCGGCGATCCGTCGCTACATCACGGCGGCTGCAAAGTCTCTGCCGACGAAGGCGATCTGGATGCCAGCGTCGCCACGCGCTGGCAGGAACTGTGCCGCTTGGCTGCACCGGGAGTTGTCTGATGACCGCCCGTCTCACGCGCTGGCTCAACACGCTCGACAATTTTGAAACGAAGATGGCGCAACTGCCATCGGTTCGTCGTTACGGGCGTCTGACCCGCGCAACCGGGCTGGTGCTGGAAGCCACCGGCTTGCAGTTGCCTCTCGGCGCGACCTGCGTGATTGAACGTCAGGACGCCAATGAAACGCGCGAAGTGGAAAGCGAAGTCGTCGGTTTTAATGGCCAGCGACTGTTTTTGATGCCGCTGGAAGAGGTGGAAGGCATTCTGCCCGGCGCGCGCGTCTACGCGAAAAATAATGCCGGCGACGGGCTGCACAGCGGCAAGCAATTGCCGCTCGGTCCGGCGCTGTTAGGCCGTGTCCTCGACGGCGCAGGTAAACCACTCGACGGCCTGCCCGCCCCGGATACCACCGAAACCGGTGCGCTGATCACCCAGCCGTTTAACCCGCTGCAACGTACCGCCATTGAACACGTGCTGGATACGGGCGTGCGCCCGATCAACGCCCTGCTCACGGTTGGTCGCGGCCAGCGTATGGGCCTGTTCGCCGGTTCCGGCGTCGGTAAATCGGTGCTGCTCGGGATGATGGCGCGCTACACCCAGGCCGACGTGATTGTCGTCGGGCTGATTGGCGAGCGTGGCCGCGAAGTAAAAGATTTTATCGAGAACATTCTCGGTGCTGAAGGCCGCGCACGTTCCGTGGTCATCGCCGCACCGGCAGATGTCTCCCCGCTGCTGCGTATGCAGGGCGCGGCGTACGCCACCCGTATTGCCGAGGATTTCCGCGATCGCGGCCAGCATGTGCTGCTGATTATGGACTCCCTCACCCGCTACGCGATGGCGCAGCGTGAGATCGCGCTGGCGATCGGCGAACCACCGGCGACCAAAGGCTATCCGCCTTCGGTGTTTGCCAAACTGCCTGCGCTGGTTGAACGCGCGGGTAACGGCATTAGCGGCGGCGGCTCGGTGACGGCGTTTTACACGGTTCTGACCGAAGGCGACGACCAGCAGGACCCGATTGCCGACTCGGCGCGTGCGATCCTCGACGGTCACATCGTGCTCTCGCGTCGTCTGGCCGAAGCGGGCCACTATCCGGCGATTGATATTGAAGCGTCGATCAGCCGTGCGATGACCGCGCTGATTAGCGAAAAACATTACGCCCGCGTGCGTAACTTTAAACAACTGCTCTCAAGCTTCCAGCGCAACCGCGATCTGGTGAGCGTGGGGGCATATGCCAAAGGCAGCGACCCGATGCTGGACAAGGCGATTACGCTTTGGCCGCAACTGGAAGCGTTCTTGCAACAAGGTATTTTTGAACGCGCCGACTGGGAAGACTCAATCCAGGCTCTGGAACTGATATTCCCGCAGGTGTAACACAGGTGGAGGGCGAAGATCATGGCGCAAAACAGCGCATTAGCTACGCTAAAAGATCTGGCTGAAAAAGAAGTTGATGATGCCGCACTGCAGCTTGGCGCAATGCGACGCGGATATCAGCAGGCTGAAGAACAGTTGACGATGTTAATCGACTATCAGCATGAATATCGCACCAACCTCAATACCGATATGACACAGGGCATTGGCAGCCAGCGCTGGATTAACTATCAGCAGTTTATTCAGACGCTGGAAAAGGCGATCGAGCAGCATCGCCAGCAGTTGTCCCAGTGGGACCAGAAAGTCGATAAGGCACTGAATTTCTGGCGAGAGAAAAAGCAGCGGCTCCAGGCCTGGACTACGTTACAGGACCGACAAACCGCCGCCACCCTGCTTGCCGAGAACCGCCTTGATCAGAAAAAAATGGATGAGTTTGCCCAGCGCGCATCAACGAGGAAACCGGAATGATCACACTGCAACAACTGCTGATGACCGACACTGACCTGTCCGGCGGTACGCAGACTGGAAAAGGCGCAGAAGGCGCGCAAGATTTTCTCTCCCTGCTGGCGGGTGCGTTAAGCGACACCGCCGGCCAGGGCAAAGACGCGCCCATTACGCTAGCGTCCCTGAAAGCCGCCACCAGCAAGCTGTCGAAAGAGGCGATCCTCAAGGACGGCGATAGCGCTCTCCAGACAAAACTCGCCACTCTGCTGGCACGTCAGGATCAGCTCGTGGCCGATGACACGGCGCAGGAGGTCCCTCTGCAAACGCTGGTGTCCGGGTTAATTCCTGCCACCCACGGCGATGCACTGAAAGCGCTGACGGCGAACGCGAACGCGCAAAAAGATGACCTCAAAACAGATCTGAACGACGAAGAGCTGGCCGGGCTGAGTGCGCTGATGGCGATGTTACCGCATCAGCAAACGGCGACGGCGGCCGTTGCCCAGGCAGTTGAGACCCATACAGTGGCAACGCAGCCGACGGCGGCACAGCCTGCTTCAGGACGCGGTTCACTGATGGATGTCGCTGATTTTTCGCTTCGCGGTAAAACTCAGGCAAACAGCGCCGATGCGGACAGCACCCCTCTTCCAGCCAGCGCGCAGCCGTTAACACCGGCAGCCGCAGCCTCTGCCGCGAAGCAGGAAGTCGCGAGTGCCGGTTCGGCGACGGCGCCAACCTCAACGCTTGCGCCAATTCTCGCCAGCAATATTACCGCCCCGCCTGCCGCAGCCGCCGCTCCCGCGCCGGTTATCAGCCAGCCGCTGGGGACACACGAATGGCAGCAGGCCGTCAGTCAGCACGTCACGCTGTTCACGAAACAGGGTCAGCAAAGCGCTGAACTGCGCCTGCATCCAGAAGATCTGGGACAAGTGCAAATTTCGCTTAAACTTGAAGATAACCAGGCACAGTTGCAGATGGTTTCAGCCCACAGCAACGTGCGTGCGGCGCTGGAAGCAGCGCTGCCTATGCTGCGCACGCAGCTGGCGGAGAACGGTATTCAGCTGTCGCAAAGCAACATCAGCAGCGAGAGCTTTGCCGGTCAGCAGCAGTCCTCTTCCCAGCAGCAACAGCAGGCTTCGCGCTCTGGTCAGCAGGGTGGATTTAACGACGACAACGATGAATTGCTGGTCACGCCTGCTGCACTGCAGTCCGCAGCACGTGGAAATGGCGCCGTAGACATCTTTGCCTAAACGCCAGAGGTAACGTGATTATCCCCGTCTTTTCCACGCTTTGACCAAAGCAGGACACGGGATAATCACTGTATTAGCTGTACCGAAACAGGATGCTCGAATCAGATGACTGACTCCGCTATCACCAAAAAAAGCAAGCGCTCCATCTGGGTCCCGCTGCTGGTGTTAATTACGCTCGCCGCTTGTGCGACCGCTGGCTATAGTTACTGGCGTTCACAGCAGGCGCCGTCAGCCGCTGCCGTTGCCGAACCCCCGCCGCCTCCGGCCCCGGTCTTTTTCGCACTGGATACGTTCACCGTTAACCTCGGTGATGCGGATCGCGTGCTGTACGTCGGCATTACCCTGCGCCTGAAAGATGACGCAACTCGCACCCGTCTGAGCGAATACCTGCCAGAAGTGCGCAGCCGCCTGTTACTGCTTTTCTCTCGTCAGGACGCCTCCGGGCTTGCCACCGATGACGGGAAGCAAAAGCTGGTCGAGGCCATCAAACAAACGCTGGCAGCGCCACTGGTAGCAGGTCAACCTAAGCAGGAAGTCACTGACGTTCTGTACACAGCATTTATCCTGCGGTAAAGACATGGGCGATAGTATTCTTTCTCAAGCGGAAATCGATGCGCTGCTCAATGGCGACAGCGATAAGAGTGATGAACCAATACCGGGACTGGGCGGCGAACCTGATATTCGCCCCTATGACCCGAATACCCAGCGTCGCGTGGTGCGCGAGCGCCTGCAGGCGCTGGAGATCATCAACGAACGTTTTGCGCGTCAGTTCCGTATGGGGCTGTTTAACCTGTTGCGTCGTAGCCCGGACATCACCGTCGGGGCGATTCGCATTCAGCCGTATCATGAGTTTGCCCGCAACCTGCCGGTGCCAACCAACCTTAACCTTATCCACCTGAAACCACTGCGTGGCACCGGGCTGTTCGTGTTTTCACCGAGCCTGGTCTTTATCGCGGTGGATAACCTGTTTGGTGGTGACGGTCGTTTCCCAACGAAGGTCGAAGGGCGCGAATTTACCCATACCGAGCAGCGTGTCATTAACCGCATGCTGAAGCTGGCGCTGGAATCCTACAGCGACGCATGGAAAGCGATTAACCCGCTAGAAGTGGAGTACGTGCGTTCGGAGATGCAGGTCAAATTCACCAACATCACCACGTCGCCGAACGATATCGTCGTCAATACGCCGTTCCACGTCGAAATCGGCAACCTGACCGGCGAATTTAATATTTGTCTGCCCTTCAGCATGATTGAACCTCTGCGTGAAGTGCTGGTAAACCCACCGCTGGAAAACTCGCGCAATGAAGATCAGAACTGGCGCGAGAATCTGGTGCGTCAGGTTCAGCACTCACAGCTTGAACTGGTGGCGAGCTTTGCGGATATCCCGCTGCGCCTGTCCCAGATCCTGAAATTACAACCCGGCGACGTTCTGCCGATAGAAAAACCCGACCGCATAATTGCCCATGTGGATGGCGTACCGGTATTGACCAGTCAGTACGGCACCGTTAACGGTCAATACGCGCTACGCGTTGAGCACTTGATCAATCCGATATTGAATTCGCTGAATGAGGAACAGCCCAAATGAGTGACATAAACAATCCGTCCGATGAAAACAGCGGAGCACTGGACGATCTGTGGGCTGATGCGTTAAACGAGCAACAGGCAACCCCGAGCAAAAGCGCGGCGGACGCGGTCTTTCAGCAGATAGGCGGCGGCGACGTCAGCGGTACGCTGCAGGATATCGATCTGATTATGGATATCCCGGTCAAGCTGACCGTGGAGCTGGGCCGTAGCCGTATGACCATCAAAGAGCTGCTGCGCCTGACGCAGGGTTCCGTGGTGGCGCTGGAAGGGCTTGCCGGTGAGCCGCTGGATATTCTGATCAACGGCTATCTGATTGCACAGGGCGAAGTGGTGGTGGTAGCCGATAAATACGGCGTGCGTATCACCGACATCATCACCCCATCCGAACGTATGCGTCGTCTGAGCCGTTAAGCATGAAAACTCAGGCAACGGTATCACAGCCCTCTGCGGTTCCCGGCTCGCCGCTGCTCCAGGTGAGCGGCGCGCTGTTCGGTATTATTGCCTTTATTTTGATCGTCGCGTGGCTGGCTAAACGTTTTGGCCTGGCGGGTAAAACCGCCCACGCGCGCGGTCTTAAAGTGAGCGCCAGTACGTCGCTCGGCCCACGCGAGCGCGTGGTGATCGTTGAAGTAGAAGATGCGCGCCTGGTATTGGGCGTGACGGCATCACAAATTACTGTGCTGCATAAACTGCCTCCTGCGCCGGAAACGGTGCCAGAGAACGCAGAGAGTCCAGCGGATTTTCAGTCCGTTATGAAGAGTTTGCTTAAGCGTTCCGGGAGATCCTGATGCGCCGTTTGTTGTCCCTTACGCTGGCAGGCATCGCCCTGTTTACTCCCGCGGTCTATGCCCAATTACCCGGTCTGATTTCGACCCCCATTGCCGGTGGTGGTCAAAGCTGGTCCCTGCCGGTTCAGACGCTGGTGTTTATCACCGCCCTGACCTTTATCCCGGCCGTTCTACTGATGATGACCAGCTTCACCCGTATCATCATCGTCTTTGGTTTGCTGCGAAATGCGCTGGGTACGCCCTCCGCGCCGCCGAACCAGGTGCTGCTCGGATTAGCCCTGTTTCTGACCTTTTTTATTATGTCGCCGGTGATCGACAAGATATACGCCGACGCCTATCAGCCGTTCAGTGAAGACAAAATTTCCATGCAGGTGGCGCTCGAAAAAGGCGCTCAGCCGCTGCGAGAATTTATGCTGCGCCAGACCCGTGAAGCGGATTTAGCGTTGTTTGCTCGCCTGGCGAACACCGGCCCGATTCAGGGACCTGAAGCGGTGCCAATGCGCATTCTGCTGCCGGCTTACGTGACCAGCGAGCTGAAAACCGCGTTCCAGATTGGCTTCACCATTTTTATCCCGTTCCTGATTATCGACCTGGTGATCGCCAGCGTGCTGATGGCGCTCGGGATGATGATGGTGCCCCCGCCACCATTGCCCTGCCCTTTAAGATCATGCTCTTTGTGCTGGTCGACGGCTGGCAACTGCTGGTCGGATCGCTGGCGCAGAGTTTCTACAGTTGAGGCACGCCGAATGACACCCGAATCGGTCATGATGATGGGCACGGAGGCGATGAAAGTCGCCATTTCCGTGGCCGCCCCTCTGCTGCTGGTGGCGCTGGTCACCGGTCTGGTCATCAGTATTTTGCAGGCCGCGACGCAAATTAACGAAATGACACTTTCCTTCATCCCGAAGATCATCGCGGTTTTCGTGGCGATTATCATCGCCGGGCCGTGGATGTTAAACCTGTTGCTCGACTACATGCGCAACCTGTTTACCAACCTGCCGTACATCATCGGCTGATCGGCTGAATGCTACATTTCACCAGCGACCAGTTTATACAGTGGCTCGGACTCTATTTCTGGCCGCTGCTGCGCGTGATGGCACTGATCATGACCGCCCCTGTGCTGAGCGAAAAATCGATCCCAAAGCGCGTCAAAATTGGGCTGGGGATGCTGATTACCTTTGTGATTGCCCCTAATCTGCCGCCGGTCAATGTCGCGATTTTCTCCCCGCAGGCCGTCTGGCTTGCGCTACAGCAGGTGCTGATTGGCGTGGCGATTGGCTTTACCATGCAGCTGGCGTTTGCGGCCATCCGTACCGCCGGTGAGCTGATCGGCCTGCAGATGGGTCTGTCCTTCGCCACGTTCATTGACCCGGGTAGCCACCTCAACATGCCAGTGCTGGCGCGTATCATCGATATGCTGGCGCTGCTGCTGTTCTTAACCTTCAATGGCCACCTGTGGCTGATTTCGATGCTGGTGGATACCTTCCACACGCTGCCGATCGGCGGAAACCCGGTGAACAGCAATGCGTTTATGGCGCTGGTCCGTGCGGCCGGGCTGATTTTCCTCAACGGCCTGATGCTGGCGCTGCCGGTCATTACGCTTCTCCTGACCGTTAACCTCGCGCTCGGGTTACTGAACCGTATGGCGCCGCAGCTGTCGGTATTTGTCATTGGCTTCCCGATCACTTTAACCGTCGGCCTGATATTGATGGGCTTGTTAATGCCACTTATCGCCCCCTTCTGTGAACATTTATTTGGCGAACTGTTTAATCTTCTGGCCGATATTGTTCACGAGCTACCCAAGAATATTAATCCTTGATGTTTATATTGTCTCTCTAAGGATATTCTTAAAATAAAACATGAAAAACATCTACCAGGATATATCTGGTGCGGTTTATTTGTTTTTATGCCCTTCACATTACTCAACATTTACTTTACTTTAAGATGATTCCTGGCAAATTATACGTAACTTTACGGGATAGTGAGTTCGCCTGAAAGTCTTTGTATTGCTCACAGGTTTATACCTTTTATTCCATCCCGTATGGCTGTTTATGAGCTCTCAGGCAGATGGTGAATTATCGTTACGCATTGAGTGAGGGTATGCCATGTCAACGATCATTATGGATTTATGCAGTTACACCCGGCTAGGGCTAACCGGGTATCTGACCAGCAGAGGGGTTAAAAAGCGAGACATCAACGATGTTCATGATGTTGGCGAACTTGCAGCCGCTTGTGATACTTACAAGCCTGGCGTGGTGTTTATTAATGAGGACTGTTTCATTCACGATCCAGCCAACAGTCAGCACATTAAGCAGATCATTAATCAACATCCTAAAACCCTGTTTATTGTTTTTATGGCCATTGCAAATATCCATTTCGATGAATATTTGCTAGTGCGTAAAAACCTATTAATCAGTTCTAAATCAATTAAGCCCGAGTCGCTGGATGACATTTTGGGTGATTATTTGAATAAAGAGACAAAGAGTGTAGCTGAGTTTAACTTACCCACGTTATCATTAAGCCGTACTGAATCGAGTATGCTGAGAATGTGGATGGCGGGACAGGGCACAATTCAAATCTCTGACCAGATGAATATCAAAGCAAAAACGGTATCGTCACATAAGGGTAATATTAAAAGGAAAATAAAAACGCATAATAAACAGGTCATCTATCATGTTGTTCGTCTGACAGATAATGTGACTAACGGTATTTTTGTCAATATGCGCTAATAATTTCACTCTTCACACATATCAATCTCTGGCCTGGCCAGAGATTTTTCGTTTTGGGCCGGGCGAGTTCTCCTCACCCGACACCGTCTTACTCAGATTCTGCTTTTTCCACAAAGATCCCGTCAGAGTGGCCAATCTCGTTAAAGAACCAGATGCCGAGCGGGTAATCTTCCAGCGACACCAGATACATGATGCCTTCGTTGAACTGTTCCACTGCCAGTACTACGCCTGGGCGGCGCGGTCCGCCGTCCGTCTTGACGGTGACCCGATCGTTGACCTTCATAAAATCCTCCTGTGGTTTTGAGCCAGTGTAGAACAAAACGCAGCAACTGGCAGCGGTTGCAAGAGTGAATGGCGCTTTTGTGGGCAGTCTATACTTAACGCTGGGAACGGCGAAATGAGGTATGAAGAATGAAGACCGCGAAAGAGTACAGCGACACGGCGAAACGTGAGGTGAACGTCGATGTCGATGCCCTGCTGGCCGCGATTAACGAAATCAGTGAGAGCGAAGTGAAGCGTGCGGAAGATGATCCTACGCGCGTGAGCATCGACGGACGGGATTATCACACCTACCGTGAGCTGGCCGAGGCGTTCGAATTAGACATTCACGATTTCAGTGTCAGCGAAGTGAATCGGTGAGGCGAAAAAAATCCCGGTCATGGGGATGACCGGGATCAAACTTGCTTATGCAAGAAGCACTTGTAAATTCGTTACACCAGGAAATCTGATGTGGGATTTACCTTATCCCCAATAAAATTGCATGACAAGGATATATTCCTTTCATAAATGCTATTTGCGGTAACTGTCAGTTTTGATTATGAATCGCGGCCCTTGCCCCATGCGGGTCGGCGGGATCGGTTCCGGAATCGGGACTACTTATGCATAATTTGTTTTAGGATTAATCTCAGGCACAACACCTTTCAGGAGATGCTATGTCCCTACTTAAGGAGACGCTGCTGGTTTTTACCGACCTCGACGGTACGCTGCTGGATATTCATACCTATGACTGGCGCCCTGCCACGTCCTGGCTGAATAAATTGCAGGACCATCAGATCCCGGTCATTTTATGCAGCAGCAAAACGGCTGCCGAAACGCTCGAAATTCAGCAGGATTTGGGGCTGGAAGGGTTGCCCTTTATCGCCGAAAACGGCGCGGTTATTCAGCTCGACGTACGCTGGGACGATCACCCCGACGCGCCGCGCCTGATTAACGGGACACCGCACACTGAGATTCGCCGTCTGATTGATCCGATACGGGAGCGCACCGGGTATAAATTCACTACCTTCGATGATGTCGATGAACGGGTCATCGGGGAATGGACCGGGCTTAACCGCGAGCGCTCAGCGCTGGCGCGACTGCATGAAGCCTCGATTACCCTTATCTGGCGCGACAGCGATGAGCGTATGACGCAGTTTGAAGCCGAACTGGTCCAGCTCGGTCTGAAGTTCGTGCAGGGAGCACGGTTCTGGCACATTCTGGACGCGCGCGGCGGTAAAGATCAGGCGGTGAACTGGCTTATAGACGAGTATCGCAAACGCGAGGGTTTTGTTCCCACCACCATCGGGCTGGGCGATGGCCCTAATGACGCCCCGCTGCTCGATAACGTCGATTACGCCGTGGTGGTAAAAGGCATTAACCGTTTCGGCATTCAGCTACAGGATGACATTCCTGAGCGGGTCTATCACACCACCCAACCGGGACCGGAAGGCTGGAGTGAAGGACTCGATCATTTCTTATCGGCATCGCGCCACATCACCTGATTTCTCCCCTGCTGCTTCGCCAGGTAGAGGCGCATATCAGCAATGGATTGCAGCTGCGGGAAGTCGAAATTACCGTTCTCCTCCGTACTGCTCACCCCGAGCGAGGCGCTGATCCGCGTGGTGGTGCTCTTCATCACCAGAATCTCTTTGCGATTGATAAAGGCGCGAATACGCTCGGCGACATTTGCCGCCTCCTGCGTTGTGGCCCCTGGCAGCACCACGCAAAACTCTTCGCCACCGACACGCCCGGCCACGTCGCTGGTGCGTAACGCGCTGGCGATCAGCCCGGCTGCGTGGCACAACACTTTATCGCCCGCCTGGTGGCCGAATCTGTCGTTAATGCTTTTGAAATGGTCCAGATCGATCTGAATCACGGAGAACGGCAATTTCTGCTGACGGCACTCTTCGGCCAGCACCTTCGCCCGTTCAAACAAGGCGCCGCGATTGTTCAGACGCGTCAGCGGGTCGTGCCACGCCTGCCACTGCAGGGAATGTTGCATCCGGTACATGTTGCTGACCATCCGACGGATCACCAGCCAGGAAATCAGCAGCATCGCCGTAAAGAGCGCCCACAGCAGGGCCAGCGCAATGCTGATGCTACCGAACTCACCGTTAACGCCCTCCTGCAGGGTATGAACCCGCAGCACCACGCCATCAAAATGATCGAGCCGCTCCCAGCTGACATAGCGCGAATTCAGTCGAATCCCCCCTTCCGTGTCGCCTTCGATGGCGTGGGCAATTTGCGCCCGCTCGCGCTCGTCAAACTGATTCACCAGGCCGTCCGGCGGCTCGGAGGTGGTGATCAGGTTGAGGCGGCTGTCGTAAAGCTGATACTCGCCGTCCGTGCGCTTATCGACGGCTTCCGTCAACAGTTGCTTCATGGTCGGGAGGGTGAAATCCATCGCCAGCACGCCGTACCAGTAGTGGTCCAGATAGACCGGCAGGCTGGCGGTGATCACCCGCTCTTCCTGCGCCCCGGATACCGGTGCCATAAACCAGCGCACGCCGCGCGCGCGGTTTTGCCGCTCGGTCTGCTCGGTAAACCACGGGCGCGTCACCAGCTCGTAATAACGCGAGATCAGGGTGTGATTGAGCGGTGAGGGATCTGTTGAGAGGAAAAACCCCGCCCGCGAGACGTACGAGACACGCCGCTCTTTACCGGTGGTCGAGGTGGCGAGACGCAGTAAATACCCCACCTCCAGCGCGGCGGAGAGTTCGTTGCCGATGCGCTGGTTATCCCGCGCCAGCAAAGTCGTGCGCGCCACCGTTGCGTCTGAGACGCCGCTAATGGGCAAGGTGCGCTGCTGGTCGACATCCAGCTGCCAGAAGGGGTCGGTGCGCAGGCTGTTGAAGCTGGTTACCGCATCGTGCAACACGCGAAAGCCGAGCGGCGTTTGCAGCGCATCGCCCATGCTGTGACGAAAAAAGAGCAGTTTATCAATGCTGAACTGAAGCTGTCGGTCGAGGGAGTTGGCGACATTTTCCAGATGGTTTTGCTGGCTTGAGATGTACGCCTCTTCAAGTACCACCACTTCGCGCCAGGTCAGGATCGTAGAAAAAATGAGGACAACCAAAAAACAGAGATTAACAATTTTTCCCGGATGATGGCGTAACCGTTCCAGAAATTGCTTTTTTGCTTTATAGACATCGCGCTGCACAGACACTCCCTGCTGAAATCTTGCATCATCCGCTTATAACCCAACGCCGCGGTTCGATATCTTAAGACAAGCACTGCGCAGGACGATAGTCAACAAAAACGCCCGGACAAGCCGGGCGTTGCGTGATTAAGCCGTGTCGCGACGCTGTCGTCCGTCACCAGGCAGAAGCTCGTCTTCACGAAACGCTTCCCGCTTGATGCCGTACCCGTCGTACCACCGGCACTCCACCATACCGCTGGAATAGCCGGTGACAATCATTGGTGGACCACCCTTTTTTGACCTAACTTCATCACTGACCACAAAGACCATACCCGCCTCCTGTATCAGGGTGAAACTGTTTCAATCTAGACGAGGAATGGCATTTTTGCATAGTGACGCAGGGAACAATTAGTGCGAAACCCCGCGCAGCTTTTCGATGCCCTTCACGGCGGCAATCACGATGGCGCCAATAATGAAGCCAATCACCAGGTTAGCGATCATCGGTGCTATCGCTGCCACCACCGCTCCGTATTCAGCGGAGAAATGTTCAATCGCGTGATGCAGCGGTGGAATACCGTGTACCACAATCCCACCGCCGACGAGGAACATCGCCAGGGTGCCGATAATGGTGAGTGATTTCATTAGCCACGGCGCCAGTACCAGCAGACCTTTACCCACCGCTTTTGCCAGCGCGTTGGATTTTTGCTCCAGCCAATAGCCCATGTCGTCCAGTTTCACGATCACACCCACCAGGCCATACACGCCCACGGTGACCAGAATCGCGATACCGGAAAGAACCAGCACCTGGTTAAGCAGCGGCGATTCCGACACGATCCCAAGGGTGATCGCCACGATCTCAGCCGAGAGGATAAAGTCCGTGCGAATGGCCCCTTTCACCTTATCGCGCTCGAAAGCCTGCGGGTCCTGCGCCGCAAGCGCTTCCAGGCGCTGCTGGCGCGCCTGCGGGGTCTCTGCGTCTTTATGGGAACCGAAGGAGTGCAGCACTTTCTCGACACCTTCGTAACAGAGGAACGCCCCGCCAATCATCAGCAGCGGCGTAATGGCCCAGGGGATAAAGGCGCTGATCAGCAGAGCCAGCGGCACCAGAATCACTTTATTGATAAAGGACCCTTTCGCCACGCTCCACACCACCGGCAGCTCACGGTTGGCGCGCACGCCCGTCACCTGCTGCGCGTTAAGGGATAAATCATCCCCCAGCACCCCGGCCGTTTTCTTCGCGGCCAGTTTTCCCATCACTGATATGTCATCCAGTAAGGTGGCAATATCATCAAGCAATGTTAATAAGCTACTTCCTGCCAAAATCTGATCCTTCTTATTTTGATAATTAAGTGAATAGTATGGAGCAAAAAGCGAAACCCTGAAACAGGCAGCTCAAGTCAACAAATAATTCACATCAGAGACACAATTAAAGGACTCGCCAGCCCGATAGTTTTCACGTTTACTGTATGCGACCTTTTTATATCGCGGTGAAGGATTATGCGTTTTCGGCAATTATTACCTCTTGTAGGAGCGCTGTTTTCGCTCTACATCATCTGGGGTTCGACCTATTTTGTGATTCGTATCGGCGTGGAGAGTTGGCCACCGCTGATGATGGCTGGCGTGCGTTTTCTCTCTGCCGGTGTGTTGCTTTTGACATTTCTCCTGCTGCGCGGGCATAAACTCCCATCGCTGCGCCCGATGTTAAACGCCGCGCTGATCGGCCTGCTGCTGCTGGCCGTCGGTAACGGCGGTGTGACGGTGGCCGAGCACCAGAACGTCCCCTCCGGTATTGCGGCGGTAGTGGTCGCCACGGTACCGCTGTTTACCCTCTGCTTTAGCCGACTGTTCGGCATCCGCACCCGCAAGCTGGAGTGGATGGGGATCGCCATTGGTCTTGCGGGCATTGTTCTGCTCAACAGCGGCGGGAACCTGAGCGGTAATCCGTGGGGCGCGGTGCTGATTCTGATTGGCTCCCTGAGCTGGGCTTTTGGCTCCGTTCTGGGTTCACGAGTGGAACTGCCTTCCGGCATGATGGCCGGTGCCATCGAGATGCTGGCGGCGGGCATTGCGCTGCTTTTCGTCTCCGCCGTGAGCGGTGAAAAACTGACGACGATGCCGACGCTGTCCGGTTTCCTGGCGGTCGGTTATCTGGCAATTTTTGGCTCGATTATCGCGATCAACTCATACATGTTCCTGATCCGCAACGTCAGCCCTGCCGTTGCGACCAGCTACGCCTACGTCAACCCGGTGGTAGCCGTATTGCTCGGGACGACCTTTGCGGGAGAAGTGCTCTCATCCGTCGAATGGATAGCGCTGGGAGTGATTATTATGGCGGTGGTACTGGTGACGCTCGGGAAATACCTGTTCCCGGCGAAACCGACCGTTACCCCGTGTGAGGTGGAAAAGCAGTAAACGCGTAAATGCCTTTTGTGTCGATCTGCGCGGTTTGACCGCCGCCGCAGATCCACTCCTCCAGCCGCTCGGTCAGCGCGGCATCATCGAGTTTCAATCTGCCCCGCAGGGCACATTCCCAGACAATCAACACGCGCCAGCCCTGCGCCATTAGCGTAGTGATATCACGCTGGTCACGCGCCACGTTGTTGCCGATTTTGGTCAGCCAGAACTCGGTGCGCGTCGCCGGGACTTTAAACAGATAACAGTCGTGATGGTGCCAGAAACAGCCGTGGGTAAAGATGATGCACTGATAATCGTCGAGGACGAAATCAGGGCGGCCTGCCAGGGCCGCATCCTGCACGCGATACGCAAAGCCGCTGTGGGTTAAAAGCCCTGCCAGCCGTTTTTCAATCGCCGTATCACGCGTGCCAATGGCACGCATGTTTTTGCTGCGCGTCGCCTTATTGTGCACATCCGTCATTGACGGCCTCGCTCAGGCGTAATTTGACGGCCAGTTGAATTCGCGACTCAAGCAGTTTTGCCACCGCCGCAAACGCAGGCACCACCACGGAGTTACCGAACTGGCGATAGGCCTGAGTATCAGAAACCGGAATGCGGAAGCGGTAACCCTGAGGCGATTCGAAGCCCATCAGGCGCGCGCACTCGCGCGGCGTTAAGCGGCGCGGACGATGGCGCTGGTTCTCCGGGTCGTCGAAATTCACTTCTCCGAGCGCTTTATCCCAGCCGCGATCGATCAGGATCTCGGCTCCGTCCTTGTAATAACGGGCCGACAGCGTGCGGGTGACGCTGTGCGGATTGGTCGGGTCGACCATGCCAAAACCAAAGCCGTTGCCTTTCGCCTGATGCTTTTTGGCATAGCGGTAGAGGTATTTCCACAGCACCGGCGTGAGGATAAATTTGGCGTCCACCACCGGCTCCAGCAGTTCGGCCACGGAAGGACGATGCGCCGGATAGCGCGACGGAATATCGCGCAGGGTAAAGTTGCCTTTCAGGTTCAGGTCGCGGCGAAAGCCCACCAGCACAATGCGCTCGCGGTGCTGCGGCAGGAAGTGTTTGCCGTCGATAATCTTGGGATCGTCGGCCCCCATATCCTGTGCATCCGCCACGTCATAGCCCAGCTCGTCCAGCGTTTGCATAATAATGCGGAAGGTTTTTCCGCCGTCGTGGCTTTTCAGGTTCTTGACGTTTTCCAGCACAAAAATCGGCGGGCGACGGGCGTCGATAATCCGCACAACATCAAAAAACAGCGTGCCCTGGGTGTCGCAGGCAAAACCGTGTGCCCGCCCAAGGGCATTCTTTTTCGACACGCCAGCCAGCGAGAACGGCTGACAAGGGAAGCCGGCCAGCAACACATCATGCTGAGGAATATTTTGTCGGATATGCTCCGCCGCCTCTTCATCGCTGACGCCCGCTTTGTGGCTTAAGGTCACATCGCGAATGTCTTC
Source organism: Lelliottia sp. WB101 (assembly GCF_003051885.1). Classification (NCBI taxonomy): domain Bacteria; kingdom Pseudomonadati; phylum Pseudomonadota; class Gammaproteobacteria; order Enterobacterales; family Enterobacteriaceae; genus Lelliottia; species Lelliottia sp. WB101. Next base: position 2,752,544 of record NZ_CP028520.1, on the reverse strand, counting down.
GTTAAAATGGTGCGCATGCGGATCGCAGTACCAGTTGGCTTTATAGGTGCGTACCGCGTGTTTGTTCCATTCGCTGGTAAAGACACACTGACCGCCGATGGCCTCGAATCCGTTGCGGATCCCACCGATTCCGGCGAACAAGTCGACAAAGCGGAAAGCATAATTGGGATGAATGGCAGGCGGGCGCGGCAGCAGATTTTGCAGGTAGCTGAATTCCCGCTCGCTAAGACGGTGCCCTGCCCGCTCGCTGGTGACCAGTCGCTTCAGGATCGCAGGACTCCAGTGGCTTTCACCTTGCGCATTCAGGTCATTGACCAGCGTTTTCGCATCATAGATGGTCAGCAGTTTGCTTAATAACGCCTGCACCGTGGCCGTGGATTTCTCTGCCAGCAGAAGTGCGGGCGGTATCACTGATCGTTTTTCCTGCATACCTTTAACCGGGCAAAAGAGACTGGGGACAGATTACCATAGTTCGGCGCTACAGACTGCGCTGGAATCGGCTCAGCACCTGCGCATCGCTGCCGAGACAATCGCCCTGCAGCTCCGCGCTGAGTTTCGCCATGAACTGCACCAAAAAGCGCGCGTTATGTTTCGCAAGCTCGCGCCCCATTTCGGTTTGCATGGTCTCTGGCAGACGCAGCAGTTTGGTCTGGAAATGGTCGAGGGCAAACTGTTTGTCGTTGAGTTCGCGCTGATCCGCAAAGGGATCGTCGGCATCAAACAGCGCCACGCCAAGCGCCCCGGAAACGGCAAAGACGCGCGCCAGACCAATCGCACCGAGTGCTTCCAGCCGGTCGGCGTCCTGCACAATTTTGGCTTCAAGGGTTTGCGGCGCAATCCCGGCGCTGAAGCTGTGGGCTTCGATGGCATGTTCCAGGGCGGGAAAGCGATCCGCCGGGAAATCCGGGAAAAAATCAGTGAGGATTTGCCGGGTTTTGCGCGCCGCCAGCCGCGAGGAGTGGCTGCGTTCCGGATGATTTTTCGGCAGGCTGACAATGTCATGGAAATAACAGGCCGTCAGGACGACCAGCGCGTCGACGGGTTGCCCCACCATCATGCGCTGCGCCGTCATCCACACGCGGCGGAAATGCGAAATATCATGGGCCGCATCATCCGTGGCGTGGTGTTCCGTTAACCAGGCTTCGTAGCGTTGGGGCCAGTGGGCAAGTTCCATGCTCTCTCCTTCACAAAACGCTCACCTTAACAATTTTCCGTCAGCCATTCACTCGTTGTTGCCGCGCGGGCGCGTGTACCAGGCGATCCCGCCCAGTATCAGGCCCACCGCCCCGAGCACCAGAAAACCGAGAAACGCACCGATCCACTTCCCGCTGGTTGAGCCTAAATCACCCTCGACAACCATATCCGGCGCAGACGGAATTTTGCTGACCACCCATAAATAGCGGAGCATCGCCCAGGCAAAGTACCCGCAAAATGCGTAAAACGCCCACAGGGCGAGCTTGCCTCCCAGGCCTCGAGTCGTGTTCTGTTCCATGTTTAACCTTTACTGCAGCGGTAACGACGTTACTGCTTTCACATTGCGCGTTCAAAAGTGTGAATAAAGTCACATTTTGGCACTGTTTTTGTCGTCAGGCGACGGTAAAGGTGAAGGGATTTACCTTAAGTTGATCGCACGCAATTAATCATCAGAATCTCAAAAACACAAAAGGCCGCATCTGCGACCTTTTTGTTCACCACCTCAGGATTTACGGCGCTTCCTGCAACGCCACGCGAATAAATCCATTGTTCTGTTCGAGCAAATCACGGGCCTGCCAGGCGTCCAGACCGGTCAATACCATCAGCACGGCGGTCTTACAGTGGTGATTGCAGCTCTCCAGCGCCGCTTTAGCGACGGCACGCGTGCAGCCACCCGCTTCCATCACAATCGCAATTTGTCGTTCGGCCCATTTGGTGCTTTTTGCTTCCAGATCCACGCGCATATTGCTGTAAACCCGGCCCGTGCGAACGGCTAATCCCGTCGCAATCATATTGAGGATCAGTTTTTGCGCCATCCCCGCTTTGGCATTCGTAAATCCCGCTACCGCGTCTGGCCCGGTTTGCGGCGCAATGACCATGTTCGCCAGCTGTGCCGCTTCGCTTTGTGCGTCATGCGTAATGATGGCGACCGGCGATCCCAGTGACCAGGCGTGGCGCATCGCCCCCCATACCCACGGCGTTTTGCCGCTGACAGAGAGCGCCAGCATCATGTCGTGATCGCCAAAATTCATCGCCTGCAGATCGGCCACACCGCGATCGTAGTTTCCCGCGCCGTCTCCGGCATCAAGACCCATCACCGGGTGTTTTCCCGGCGCAAACTCCAGCGCCGCATGCAGCGCCGCACGTCCGGAGGCCCCGGCGCCGACAATAAACAGCCGCCCGCCGTGGCTCAGTGTAGCCGCCGCGTTATCGACCACACGGGCAATGACGGGTAAGAAGGGAGTAATAGAATCGGTAATGCACTTATCATCCTGATGAATCACATTCAGCATGTCCAGGGTCGACAACCTGTCGATATCCGCCGTATCCGCGTGGCGTCTTTCCGTGACCAAACCGTTCAGCTTAACGCTCATAAACTGCTCCTTATTTATGAATTCCCCCACACTATAAAGTGTTTTATATGGATGACCTGCGAGGGGGGTCACGAAAAGGCGAGCATTCGTCAGCTTTTACATCGCTTTAAGAAAGCGCCGTCATCAGCGATAATTACCCCTTTATAATTATCCGCGGGGTTTCGATGAGCGATTTGCAGCCTTTAGCCATGACGCGCAAGCGCCCGATGAAGCTCAATACCCTGGTCACGCTAATGGTGTGCAGCGTGATTGGGTCGGTATTGCTGGTGACGTTCGCGCTCTACTTTATGCAGGTCACCCGCGCCACGCGCGACGGCGTCAAAGATACCGCGCTGGCCATCGCCCGTACCCTCGCCGACAGCCCGGATGTGAAACGCGGCCTGCAACATTCGCCGGAAAACAGCCCCATTCAGTCCGTCTCAGATGCGATTACTCGCCGCAACGATTTGCTTTTCGCGGTTGTCACCAACATGCAGGGCGTGCGTTACTCTCACCCGAACAACACCCTGCTCGGCAAACGCTTTATCGGCGACGACATCAAACCCGCGCTGGAAGGGAAGGAGAACGTCTCGGTCAACCACGGCGTGCTGGCCGAAGCGCTGCGCGTATTCACGCCGGTGTACGACGATAATCACCAGCAGATTGGCGTGGTCGCCGTCGGGATTTCCCTCAACAAAGTCGATGAACAGATCAGCCGCAGCCGCTGGGGGCGATCTGGACGGTGCTCTTCAGCGCGCTAATGGGCACGCTCGGCACCTGGGGTTTAGTGCATCTGCTCAAGCGGATTTTGTTTGGGCTGGAACCCTATGAAATCTCCGCCCTGTTTGAACAGCGCCAGGCGATGCTCCAGTCTCTGAAAGAGGGGGTGATCGCCGTCGACAGCCAGGGGCGCGTGACCATGATTAACCATGCCGCCCGCCAGATCCTGCTCCTGCCCGCCAGCAGCACCGATGAGCCGCGCCACATGCCGATGCTCGCCTCCCTGCGCCGGGTGTCGCAAACCGGAAAAGCCCTGCAGGATCAGGAGATCGACTGCAACGGACGTCTGCTGCTGTGCAACACCTTTCCGGTCAGAAGCCAGAATTCAGTGATTGGGGCGATCAGCACCTTTCGCGACAAGACCGAAGTTCGCGAGCTGATGCAGCGCATGGATGGCATGGTGAGCTATGTCGACGCCCTGCGCACGCACTCCCATGAGTTTATGAATAAGCTGCACGTGATCCTCGGCCTGCTGCACATGAAGCGCTACGACAAGCTCGAAGAGTATGTCATTCAGACCGCGCAGAATTATCAGACCGATATCGGCGCTATTCAGCATAAAATTAAATCACCGGTCATCGCCGGGTTCCTGCTCGGTAAAATCAACCGCGCCAAGGAAGCCGGGTATACCCTGACGCTGGCCGATGAGTGTCAGGTGCCGGACACGCCGAATACGGAACAGGTGACGGTGCTGATTACCGTGCTGGGTAACTTAATCGAAAACGCGCTGGATGCGATGACCGGCCAGCCTGAGGGCGAAGTGGGTCTGCTGATGCATTATCAACATGGCTGGCTCAGCTGTGAAATCAGCGATGACGGTCCGGGTATCGATCCTGCGCAGCTGGAACATATTTTTACGAAGGGCTTTTCCACGAAGGGTGAAAATCGCGGCGTGGGGCTTTTCCTTGTTCGCCAGCAGCTCGAAAAACTGGGCGGTGAGATTGCCGTCGAATCCGAGCCTGGCGTATTTACTCAATTTTTTGTACAGATCCCCTGGGATAGCGAGAGGAAAATCGCGTGATAAATGTCTTAATTGTCGATGATGATGCCATGGTGGCCGACCTGAACCGTCTGTACGTTAACCGGGTTGAGGGGTTTAGCTGCTGCGGCGTCGCCTCGACGCTGAATCAGGCCGAAGCGGTGATTAATAATCCTGCACAGCCTGTCGATCTGGTGCTGCTGGATGTCTATATGCAGCAGGACAACGGTCTCGACCTGCTGCCGGTGATTCGCGCTTCTGGCCGCCCGATTGATGTGATCATGATTTCGTCGGCGTCTGATGCCACGACCATTCAGACGTCGATGCACTACGGCGTGGTGGATTATCTGATCAAACCTTTCCAGTTCCCGCGTTTTGAAGAGGCGCTAAACGGCTGGAAGGAGAAGAAGCAGCTTATGGGCTCGCATCAGTATTATGAGCAGGCCGATGTGGATCGTTTGCTGCACGGCGGCGCGCCGGAGCTGGCAGACAGCAAGCGTCTGCCGAAAGGCTTAACCCCGCAGACGCTGCGCACCATTTGCCAGTGGATTGAAGCCCATCCTGACACCGAGTTTTCCACCGACGATCTGGCGAACTCAGTGGGAATTTCCCGCGTTTCGTGCCGTAAGTATCTGATCTGGCTGGCGCAGATTAATATTCTGTTCACCAGCATTCACTATGGTGCGACGGGGCGTCCAGTGTATCGCTACCGGCTGCAGCCAGAGCAGGCGGGTCTGCTCAAACAATATTGCCAGTAAGGCGATAGCGATTGTCCAGAAGCGTGAAGCGGAAATGCTTCATGGAGGAGAGCACCACCTCTTTCGTTTTGGTGACAAACACCGCTTCAATATCAGGCCGCGCGCGCAGCGCGGCACAGCCCTTCTCCACGCCCATCCCGTAAATCAGCGTGGTCCAGATATCCCCGTCGATAGAGTTCGTCGAGATAATGGTGACGCTATCGAGTTCGTTATCCAGCGGATAGCCCGTGCGCGGGTTCAGAATATGGTGGTAGCGCTTGCCGTCGCGTTCGAAAAAGCGTTCGTAGGTGCCCGATGTCACCACCGACTTATTCTCCACCGTCAGTGTACCGACCAGCTCATCGGCCCCGCCGAAAGGCGTTTTGATACCGAGGGTCCAGCCCCCTTCCGGCGCGCCGAACGTCTGAATATTGCCGCCGAGGTTAATCAGGCCGAGGGTTTCCCCCTCTTTGCGCAGGTAATCGCGCACCCTGTCGGCAATGTAGCCTTTGGCGATGGCCCCGAGATCGATTTCCATGCCCGGTTTGGTCAGGAATACGCTGCTGGCCGTGTCGTCGAGTAAAACATCAGCCGGATCGGTCAGCGCCATCAGCGCTGCAATCTCCTCTGCGGGCGGCACGCTGTCGCCCTGAAATCCAATCTTCCAGCGCTTCACCAGCGGGCCGATGGCCAGATTGAAGGCGCTGTTTTCCAGTGTGCTTGCGGCCTTCGCGACGCGGATCAGCTCATACACCGCACGGCTGACGCTGACGGGGTGTTTCCCGGCGGCCTGGTTGATGTCCATCACCTGCGACGGTGCGCGGTTGACGGTCAGGAGGTCTTCGTACTGTTTGATGAGGCGAAACACGCGAGATGCGAGGGCTTCGTTATTCGAAAAGAGCTTCAGAAGAATGGGGGAGCCCATGAGTGTGGCGGAATAGCTGTAGACACGATGGTCGTCAGACATGGTATCGCTCCTCGGTTAGAGTGCCGGATGGCGCTGCGCGTATCCGGCCGACAAAACCGTGCCCGGCAAGCGCAAGCGCCACCGGGCATTGAGACTACTGTTTTGCGCGCATCGCGGCGTGGTGTCCGGCAAGGGTACCAAAAATAATGATATCTGCCACTGCGTTACCGCCGATACGGTTGCCGCCGTGGATACCGCCGACCACTTCACCCGCCGCGAAGGCACCCGGAATAACCTGGTGTTCGCCGTTCAGCACGCAAGTTTCGGTGTTGATGGTCACGCCGCCCATGGTGTGGTGCACGCCCGGTGCGATACGAATGGCATGGAACGGGCCTTCGTTGATCGGGGCGCGCAGCGCAGTGGTGCGACCAAAATCATCGTCGTGCTGTTTCTCCACAAAGCCGTTGTAGCGCTCCAGGGTGTCGAGGAAGGTGTGGTAATCCATCCCGAGGGTTTCGGCCAGCGCTTTTGGCGAGCTGGCGCTGGTCACCAGGCCTTTGGCGATGTACTCATCCGCCGCTTTGTTTTTCGCGCGGACGTGCTCATCAAAGACGATGTAAGCGTATTTCTCTGGCAGCGCAATAATCTGCGCCGAGACTTTATCGCGAGTCTCCATTTCGTTGAAGAAACGGCTGCCCTTCTGGCTCACCAGGATAGCGCCGCCACCACGGATAGATTCGGAAATCAGGTACGAGGTGTTTTGCTCAACGGTCGGGTGAATCTGAATTTCGCCCATATCGACGGTGCCTGCGCCAATACGTTCCAGCAGCGCGATACCGCCACCGGTAGCCCCTTTATGGTTGGTGGTGACGAAACCGTCCAGATCCGGACGATATTTCACGACCATGCTGCTGTTGGCGCTGAAACCGCCGGTCGCCATCACAATGCTGCGGGTGGCCACGGTCAGGGTTTCATTCTCTTCGGTGGTCAGACGTACGCCGGTCACTTCGCCATTTTCCACGATAATGTCGCTCACGGAGGTATCGAGCATCACCTCGATGTGGCGTTTGTTGACGTTACGCACCAGGCCGCTAATCAGGTAGCCACCCACCGCAGAACCATCTTTTGGACGGTGGGTACGGTCGATGCTCATCCCACCCGTGGTGGTGATGTCATTCAGCATGATCCCGCGCGTTGCCAGCCATTCGATCGCCTCTGGTGCGTTTTCGACAAAGCGACGCAGCAGTTCCGGGTTGTTCTTGTTATGGCCGCCTTTCAGGGATTCCTGGTAGAACAATTCTTTGCTGTCCTGGATGCCTTTTACGCGCTGGAAGCGGGTTTCTGCGGCGTTCATCCCGGCAGAAGCTTTAATGGTGTTCCCGCCGATGGTCGGCATTTTCTCGACAATCAGGACGCTTGCCCCTTCGTCGTGAGCCTGAATCGCCGCCGCCAGACCGGCCCCGCCGCTGCCGACAACCACCACGTCAAATGCTTTGGCAGCGTTCGGGTCGACGCCCTCTTCTGCCGCCAGCACTTTACTCGATTTGACCATCGCTTTAGATACCGCCTTTTTCACGGCTTCACTCTGGCTGGTCGCGCCGGTGATGGCGTCCACGTGCGGAGTGTTCGCGTCGAGAATGCGGCTGCGGATCTCTTCGAAGCTGGAGATGAACTCAACGTCCTGCGTTGGGCCAGACGCCAGTTCGATGTCGGCAATACGGTCGGTTTCGAGACTGACGTTAATCACCAGTTCGTTGGTGTCATCCTGCACCGTTTCGACAAACACACCCGCTTTGAATTTAGATTCGCCCATGCTCATGTCGCGAATCATCGCCTCCACCAGCGAGAAGCGCCACAGCGGCTCAGGGATGTGCAGCGCTTCGCGCTGGGTGCTGTCCATAAACAGCTCCAGGGTTTCGCCGTCACGGATGCGGTCGGTCCAGTCCGGATAGGCGATGGTCGCGCGACCCACAGCAATCAGATCGTAACCGTGGTCCAGCGCCTCGTTAACGTCTGCGGCGTTCACAACGCCACCCACACCCATCACCGGAATTTGCGCGAGCGTTTCGGAACGCATGGCGTGGTATTTCTCGATCAAAGGGGTTGGATCTTGCGTATCTACGATCGACGGACGCAGCGTTGCACCCACGGAGAAGTGCAGGTAATCCAGGCCACGGGCGGCCAGTTTTTCCAGCAGGTACAACGTGTCGTCAAAACGGATGCCCGGAACTTCCATCTCTTCCGGCGAGAAGCGATAGCCGATAATGAAGGCGTCGTCGGCGTACTGACGGACCATTTTATGGGTGATGTCCAGGACCGCCAGCGGGAATCTGGCGCGGTTGTCACGGCTGCCGCCCCACTCGTCGTCGCGCTGGTTGGAATTCGGGGAGTAAAACTGCTGGATCAGATAGGTGTTTGCACCGTGAATTTCGACGCCGTCGAAGCCCGCCTGAATTGCACGACGAACCGCTTCGCCAAATTTCCCGATCATGCCTTCGACTTCTCCGCCGGTTAATGCCACCGGGGTCGCGGCACCTTCACGCGGTGCGGCCACCGCGCTTGGGCCGACAGGGGTACGGCCACCAATCAGTTTCGGGTCCACCATGCGGCCGCCGTGGTAGATCTGCAGCAGCGCTTTAGAGCCTTTGGATTTGATCGCTTCGGCAATTTTTGCCAGCCCGGCGATTTTCTCGTCGTTGTCGATACCGATGGCGCCGGGGAAAGCCAGCCCCAGATCATCAACAAAACAGCACTCAACAATGATGGTGCCGATGCTGCCGGAGCGCGCGCGGTAGTATTCCACCAGCTCGCTGGTCACCGTGCCGTCGTAATAACCGGTGCAGGTGGTCATCGGCGCCATCAACAGACGGTTTTTGAGTTCGGTACCATTCGGTAAGGTGAAAGGACTAAGAATTCGTTCGTTAGTGCTCATAATAGAAACTCCAAACTTTTAAAATTGAAATCTGAGAATTCTTTATCGGATTATGTTCTGGTTAATTTTTTTGCCGATGTCATGGTATTAATATAACGCTATTTTTAGTTACTAAAGTTATTACGTTAGTTAATAAACTATTTAATCCCTGCAATAACATTATTACTACATTGGTGTTATTGATATTAGGATACCGCGTTCACAATAATATCAATTCCGTTAACGTTTTCATTACTTTGCTCGCGAGAAGAAAAATCAAATAAACATATGATTTATATGTATTTTTTAATTTAAAATCGTTTGCGTGAAATATCAATCCCGTCAAATAAAACCTATCAAACGGATAATATCCACATAACTCAATGGGGTTATTAAAATATGGATAAAAATAACACTGCAATTCTATTTTATTGATCGCGATCAATTCTACTGGCCTCTAAAGGCGCACTATATAAACATCATCAATTTTTAATTTAACGCCTCCAAAAGTGCGTTAAATAGCTATTCAAGAAATAACCTGAAAGCACCTTAAATAACTAAAGAAAGCAAAGTAATTAAAAAAGTCGCGGTGTTATTTCTGCTAAACCGAATTTTTGACAACTTAAGAAGCAAACCTATGAATGATAAAACAGCTGTAACGCCCCAGTGGCGAGCAAGCCAAAAGACGGAAGCAACAAACGTCTGCTGATGATGGCACTGCCCATTATTGTCGCAGTGCTCCTCCTGTTTGTGCCGGTTCCTGAAGGGTTACCGCCTTATGCCTGGCACTACTTCGCTATCTTCGTTGGCGTGATCGTTGGTCTGATCTTCGAACCGCTGCCGGGTGCCGTGATTGGCCTGACCGGGGTCGTCGCCATCGCCCTGTGCAGCCAGTGGGTGCTGTTCAGCCCGGAACAGCTGGCTGACCCGAAATTTAAGCTGGCAGGTGCCTCCTTTAAATGGGCGGTGAGCGGCTTCGGTAACTCCACCGTCTGGCTGATTTTCGGTGCCTTTATGTTTGCCGCGGGCTACGACAAAACCCGTTTTGGCCGCCGTCTGGCGCTGATTCTGGTGAAATATCTTGGCCGCCGCAGCCTGACGCTGGGTTATGCAATCACCTTCGCGGACCTGCTGCTGGCCCCGTTCACACCGTCTAACACGGCGCGTAGCGGCGGGACTATCTACCCGATCATCGCTAACCTGCCGCCGCTGTATGGTTCAAAACCGAACGACCCAAGTGCGCGTAAAATTGGCTCCTACCTGATGTGGGTGGCCATCACCGCCGCCTGTATCACCAGCTCCATGTTCCTCTCTGCACTCGCGCCAAACCTGCTCGCTCTGGCACTGGTGAAAAGCATCGTCGGGATCAACATCTCCTGGGGCACCTGGTTCATTGCCTTCCTGCCGGTGGGTGTGCTGCTGATTCTGGTGATGCCGCTGCTGGCCTACTGGTTCTATCCGCCAGAAGTGAAAATCAACGACGAAGTGCCGCTGTGGGCGTGTCGTGAGCTGGAGAAACTGGGCAAACTGTCGCGCAATGAAATTCTGCTGCTGGTCTTTGTCTGCTGTGCGCTGATGATGTGGATTTTCGCCGCCGCGTGGATTGAACCTGCGCTGGCCGCCCTGCTGATTGTTGGCCTGATGCTGTGGACCGGCGTGCTGGAGTGGAACGATATCACCGGCAACAAAGCCGCGTGGAACACCTTTGTCTGGTTCGCCACTTTGGTGGCCCTTGCAGACGGCCTCTCTTCCACCGGTTTCATCGCCTGGCTGGGTAAAGAAGGCGGCCTGCTGATGAGTGGTATCTCGCCGGGTGTCGCAACGGTGGTCCTGCTGCTGGCGTTCTACCTGCTGCACTACCTGTTTGCCAGCACCACCGCGCACACCACAGCGCTGCTGCCTGCGATGCTGACCATCGCCGCCACCATTCCGGGTATTAACATGGAAGTGTTCGTCCTGCTGATGGTGACCTCTCTGGGTATCATGGGGATCATCACCCCATACGGCACCGGCCCAAGCCCGATTTACTACGGGAGCGGCTACCTGCCAACCAAAGACTACTGGCGCCTCGGCACCATCTTTGGCGCCATCTTCCTGGCGGCCCTGCTGCTGATTGGTTATCCGTGGATGTCCATGATGTTCTGATTCATAACCGCCGGAGGGCACCCTCCGGCGGTTTAATTTATGGAGTGATACGCAATGTCGAACAAAACTTTTTACTATCAGAACCCCTTCCCTCTCGCACATGACGACACCGAATATTATCTGCTGACCAAAGAGCACGTCTCCGTGGCGGAATTTAACGGCCAGGAGATTCTCCATGTCGAGCCAGAGGCCCTGACCCTGCTCGCTCAGCAGGCGTTCCACGATGCGGCCTTTATGCTGCGCCCGTCGCACCAGAAACAGGTTGCGGCGATCCTCAACGACCCGGAAGCCAGCGAAAACGATAAATATGTCGCCCTACAGTTCCTGCGCAACTCTGAAATCGCGGCCAAAGGCGTCCTGCCGACCTGCCAGGATACGGGTACAGCGATCATTATGGGTAAAAAAGGCCAGCGTGTCTGGACCGGCGGTGGCGACGAAGCCGCGCTGAGCCAGGGTGTGTACAACACTTACATCGAAGATAACCTGCGCTACTCCCAGAACGCGGCGCTGGATATGTATAAAGAGGTGAATACCGGCACCAACCTGCCCGCGCAGATCGACCTCTATAGCGTCGATGGCGATGAGTACAAGTTCCTGTGCATGGCGAAAGGCGGCGGTTCCGCCAACAAAACCTATCTGTATCAGGAAACCAAAGCGCTCATCACCCCGGCTAAACTGAAAAATTACCTGGTCGAGAAGATGCGTTCCCTGGGTACGGCGGCCTGCCCGCCTTACCATATCGCCTTTGTGATTGGCGGAACCTCTGCTGAAAGCACCCTGAAAACCGTGAAACTGGCATCAACCCGCTACTACGACGGCCTGCCGACAGAAGGTAACGAACACGGCCAGGCGTTCCGCGATGTTCAGCTTGAGCAGGAACTGCTGCTGGAAGCGCAAAATCTGGGCCTGGGCGCTCAGTTCGGCGGGAAATACTTCGCCCACGATATTCGCGTGATCCGCTTGCCACGCCACGGCGCCTCCTGTCCTGTCGGCATGGGCGTGTCGTGCTCAGCTGACCGTAACATCAAAGCGAAAATCAACCGCGACGGGATCTGGATTGAGAAACTGGAACACAATCCTGGCCAGTATATTCCGGAATCCCTGCGTCAGCAGGGTGAAGGCGAGGTGGTGAGCATTAACCTGAACCAGCCAATGCACGAGATCCTGGCACAGCTCTCAGCCCATCCGGTTTCGACCCGTCTGTCCCTGAACGGCACCATTATCGTGGCCCGTGATATCGCCCATGCCAAGCTGAAAGAGCTGCTGGATAATGGTGAAGAACTGCCGCAGTACGTCAAAGATCATCCGATCTATTACGCCGGCCCGGCGAAGACTCCGGAAGGATATGCTTCTGGCTCATTAGGCCCAACCACGGCCGGTCGTATGGACTCGTATGTGGATTTACTGCAATCGCACGGTGCAAGTATGGTCATGCTGGCGAAAGGTAACCGCAGCCAGCAGGTCACGGATGCCTGCCACAAGCACGGCGGTTTCTACCTGGGCAGCATCGGCGGCCCGGCAGCGGTGCTGGCGCAAAACAGCATTAAGAGTCTGGAGTGTGTCGCCTGGCCTGAACTGGGTATGGAAGCTATCTGGAAAATCGAAGTAGAAAACTTCCCGGCGTTTATCCTGGTGGATGACAAAGGGAATGACTTCTTCCAGCAGATCCAGAACAAGCAGTGCGCGGGTTGCGCGCAGCGTTGATTGATTCTGTAAAGTAATAAGCCAGGCGTAAGGCCTGGCTTTTTTATTTCCGCAATGTGTCGTCACTACCAGGTCATACACGCCGCGTTGAGGATACCCCCTGCCAACGCAAAAATGCCCATGAACACCCCCGCAGCGATGTTGTTACTGGAAATCTTGTCACCCAGTGTTGGCATGTAGAGCCGCACGCCGGCATAAATCAGAAGCTGGACGACAAAAGCCACTCCACCCCAGATACAGTAGTCCAGGACCCCCACGGAATTCACTGCCGCGCTGGAAAGCGGAATGACAAAACCTAACAGCGTACCGCTGAAAGCCAGCGCAGCCGCCGCATTGTTATCTTTAATCAGTTGCCATTCATCGTGCGGCGTCACTTTGGTGTAAACAAAAAGAAAAACAATCACCATGGCCACGCCGATAAAAAAATAGGCCGAAAAGGCCAGTAAAGCATCCAGTATGTGCATATTGCCCCCTGAGCAGAAAAAATAATTTTAACTTATCATTAATTTCTGCAACGACTCATTTACCTGTTTTTACCTTGCGCTCCCCTTACAGGCCATGCTGGGTTCCGGTCTTATGCCTGCATTAAAGACCTTATTTATGCTATGCCTATTACGTAGGGCTGAATAATATCCACAATACCTTATGAATCCCGCAGAGTTATTTACATTTCTACAGGCTCTATTGCCTACAATCTGGCGCAGGAAATTCAGGCAGTTATTCAGACACGATGAAAAGGATAAATGGAAAAAAAACTCCTGATCGGCGAGATTGAAAAGATTCAGTGGAATTCTGTTGTCCTTAAATGCGGCGATACGAAAGAAGTCTTCGACATCCCGGCTGATGTGCTGCTGCATCTGAAAACAGGTCATGTTGTGCGTCTGTTATTACGTAAACAGCGGCTAGTGCGACTGTTCAACGTCTCGACGCAAACCCTGTATGAAACGGACTTTTTTGCCCATAAGCCGCTGCTACGCAAATACCAGACCTTTCTTTTTATCGTCGCTGCGGCTGTCTGCAGTATTCCCGCCGTCGGTGTCATTCTAAGTATGATCTTTTTCGCCACACTCATGGGCGTCTCATTCAGGCGGAGCGAAAAAGTGGCACTTAAAGTTGCACTGACAAGTGCCGTAACAGGCCTTATTTATATATCCCTGGCCGGATATCTCCTGATGAGCGGCTATTATTTAGCAGCCTTTATCGCCTGCTCGCTGCTGATCTTTATTGCTCTGAAATCCGCAGGCAATATTCAGAATAAAGAAGCGCTTAAGCTTGACCAGGAAATCTTAACTGGCCGTTTGCTGGCCCACACTTAATACCGTTGGGATGCCGATAATGACTATTTTACTGCGGACCGTCGCAACTCTTCCCCTGCTGCTGCCGCTGACCGTATCGGCTGATCCTGTGCCTCCCGACAAAGCGGATTATCTCAGTAAGATCAGTTTTCACTCCCCCAGCATGCCAGGATTTCGAACGGCAGAGATGCTAAACACCGGGTTTACAGGTGCCTATGTCACGATGAGCAGCAACAGTGAGTCTCTTAATCTCAACGATCTGAAATTTAGCGTTAACCATGACTGGATAGTGATAAAGCCGCAGCCCGTGGAAGGACGGATCCAGCTTAGGATGGTCAGGCAACCGCGTGCAGAGGAGAGAGCCATGACGCTGACGCTGAAAAACCTCAAGACCGGCAATACGCAGCGCCACGACTTTTTCGTCGATACCTGGCTTACGGGTGATGGCGAACTGGATAAAAATTTTGCCCGCGCGCGCGAGCACTGCGCGCGTTTGGGCGGCAAGCTTCTGAGCACGCAGGAGTTCAGAACCCTATCGCGAAAGTGGTTTGGTCTTAGCAGCGGTCGGTTACGCGATCTGTATCCAGAGGCAACGATTTTTAATCAACAAATGCAGGCAGGTGACAGCTTTTGGGTACATGAGGCAAAACCGCTTTATCTGCATACTGGCGCGAAAAGCAACAACCGCAATGTCGGGACGCTATGTCGGCATCAGTATGATAAACGGTCAGTTTGAAAGGGGGAAAAGCGTTAAGAGCGAGATATCTCTCTCAAGTTGCATAAAACATCAATGACTTGAAAAAGCACTAAGGCTAGACTCCTGCGAACTTCAGGTGCATCTTGATGCTGACCTCATTCAGAATGAGGGCGCTGGAAGGAGTCCGATGAGAAATGATGACGATAAAGCAGTGAAGTGGCGGAGAGAGGGGGATTTGAACCCCCGGTAGAGTTGCCCCTACTCTAGTTTTCGAGACTAGTCCGTTCAGCCGCTCCGGCATCTCTCCGTTATAGTGGTTGCCATGATGCCAGGTAATTTGGCATTTTAACAGATCCTTATCCTGCATTTTTGTTCAAGTGATGAGTTTGCGAGCGAAGCGATGATTAAGTGGCCCTGGAAATCGAACGAAACCGCACCGAACACGACTTTTCCGTGGGAAGAGGCGCTGGCTATTCCGGTACTCGCCAGTCTCGACCCCGATGAGCAAACCCGACTGGTTCAGTTAGCCGATCGTTTTTTACAGCAAAAACGCCTCGTCCCGCTTCAGGGTTTTGAGCTGGACGCCCTCAAAAGCGCGCGTATCGCCCTGCTCTTCTGTTTGCCTGTGCTGGAGTTGGGCTTTGAGTGGCTTGACGGCTTCCATGAAGTGCTGATCTACCCGGCGCCATTCGTGGTGGACGACGAATGGGAAGATGACATTGGGCTGGTGCATAATCAGCGCGTCGTGCAGTCCGGACAAAGCTGGCAGCAAGGCCCGATTATCCTCAACTGGCTGGATATTCAGGACTCCTTTGACGCCTCCGGTTTTAATCTGATTATTCACGAAGTCGCCCATAAGCTGGATACCCGCAACGGCGATCGCGCCAGCGGCGTGCCATTTATCCCTCTGCGGGAAGTTGCGAGCTGGGAACACGATCTGCACGCGGCAATGAATAATATCCAGGATGAGATCGATCTGGTGGGTGAAAGCGCAGCCAGCATTGATGCCTACGCAGCGACCGATCCGGCAGAGTGTTTTGCGGTGTTGTCGGAATATTTCTTCAGCGCACCCGAACTGTTCGCACCCCGCTTCCCGGCGCTGTGGCAGCGTTTTTGCCATTTTTACCAGCAAGATCCCCTGCAACGTCTACGTGAAAATGCGGGACCTGGTGGACATTCATCCTCCCAAGTACACTAAAACAGCAGGTTGGCTCTTAATTAATCATTTGAATCAGCAAGTTGAATTTAGTGTTGACACAAAATAGCGAGGCCATTAACATGCGCCTCGTTCACACGATTCCTCTGTAGTTCAGTCGGTAGAACGGCGGACTGTTAATCCGTATGTCACTGGTTCGAGTCCAGTCAGAGGAGCCAAATTTGAAAAGCCTGCTTTTACAGCAGGCTTTTTGCTTTTCCGCATTCCACCCTCAAATCTGATAATCAATCGCCACTTCTTCCGTTTCCATTACCTGGCGCTTAATTTCATCCACCGACAGACCGGCATTGCACAGCTCGATAAAGCGCCAGACATAGTTGCGTTGCAGCTGTCCGCGTTTAAGCCCCAGCCAGACGGTGTTGGCATCAAACAGATGGCGGGTATCCAGGCGCACCAAATCCCCCAGCTCGCGCTCGCCGCCGGACTGTTCAGCCACAAGACCGATGCCAAGCCCCAGCTCTACATAGGTTTTGATCACATCCGAATCCTGTGCGCTCAGCACGATATCCGGCGTCAGCCCTTTGCGATTAAAGGCTTCGTCGATTCGCGAACGGCCGGTAATGCCCTGCCGATAGGTAATCAGCGGCCATTTGACAATGTCTTCGAGCGTGAGGGGCGAAACCTGATGAAGTGGATGGTCGACGGGCAATAGCAGGCTGTGGTGCCAGCGGAACCAGGGGAACGCCACCAGCAGTGGATCGTTACTCAGGCGTTCACTGGCGATACCGATATCCGCCCCGCCGTTTTGCAGCAGTACTTCGATCTCCTGCGGCGTCCCCTGAATCAGCTCCAGCCGGACGTCCGGAAACAGCTCACGAAATGCCTTGATCACCGGCGGTAAACTGTAGCGCGCCTGCGTATGGGTGGTGGCGATTGTCAGCACCCCGGACGCGTCGTTAGTGAAGAGATCCGCCAGGCGTCGAACGTTGCTGGCTTCGTTGAGAATGCGCTCAGCGATGGTCAGTAACGCTTTACCTGGCTCCGTCATCCCCAGCAGGCGTTTGCCGCGGCGGATGAAAATCTCAATGCCCAGCTCTTCTTCCAGCTCGCGGATGTGGCGGCTGACGCCTGACTGAGAGGTGTAAAGCATGTTGGCGACTTCGGTCAGGTTGTAGTCCCGCCTGGCCGCCTCACGGATAATTTTAAGTTGCTGGAAATTCACGATTCACTCCGGCGCATCTGACATAGCCCTATTGTTAGAGTCAGCAGACCTGCAGAACAAATAATAAAAACCAGCATCTTATTCCTTTATGGAATATCAGCTCACGAGCTGCAGTTCACGATTCTCCAGCGATGGACGGCTGACCAGCGACATCAGGATCTCTTTCACCGCCTGCGCCTGCGGCGACAGAGAGCCGCGGGCAGACATATTCAGAGACAGCGGCAGGCTCATGGATGGCGTGGTGATCCGCGCCATCCAGCCGTTCGCGGCGCTGCAAAGAGAACGCGCAGCGGATTCCGGCAGCACCGTGACGCCCATTCCGCTGGCAATCGCGGCGGTCAGCGTCGAGATAGAGTCGATCTCACCGATGATTTTTGCCGTCAGGCGACGCAGAGAGAAAGCTTCGTCGACGCGCAGACGCACGGCGCTGTAATCGCGCGGCAGGAACAGATTCATCTCTGCCACAGCGGTTAAATCAATGCTCTGGCCCGGACAATCGCGCGTCCCTACGAGGTAGAGATCTTCTTTCAGCAACGGCTGGCTGGTGATCCCCGCAATCGGTGAGCGATCGTACAAGACAGCCATGTCGAGCTGACCGTTGAGCAGCTTATCGTTAAGAACCGACCCGCTGTTTTCATGCAGATAGACCAGCACCTCCGGCAGCTCGGCGCGAACGGCCTGCAGCAGCGGCATGGTGATGGAAGACGCGGCGGTGCCTGGCGCAAGGCCAATCGACACCTGTCCGCTCAGGGTGTGTCCGACGTTACATACGGCCAGCTGCGCTTGTTCGCACTGGCGCAGGATTGTGCGCGCATGGGTGTAGAGAATCTTACCGGCTTCCGTTGGCGTGACGCCACGCTTGGTGCGGATCAACAGCTGCTGGTCCAGTTCACCTTCCAGAGTGGCCACCTGCTGGCTCAGCGCAGGCTGCGCGATATGCAACACTTCCGCGGCCTGGGTCAGGCTACCGATATCGACGATTTTTACGAAGTATTTCAGTCGTCTTAAGTTCATTTTGCCCCCTGTTAAAATACAGTGCCGGTACTGGCGCTCATTGTTGAAAGAGTTTTTGCAATATGGATGCCAGTTTTTAAAAGAGGACGGATGAGTACGCTAAGCGGCTGAAAATAAGGAAATCTAATCACCCTGCTCCGTTTTATTACTGAAACAGCGGTTTACGATCTGCCCCATAAGGGGTAAGCCTGCACCAGAAGTGTGCATTTTGTTGGGAAAGAAAGCACTTTGCTGATTTTGTCAGCAAACGATCACAAGGGATCGATCTCCCCTTTGACAAGCGTTATTGGGGTCGATAATATGCGCCCCGTTCACACGATTCCTCTGTAGTTCAGTCGGTAGAACGGCGGACTGTTAATCCGTATGTCACTGGTTCGAGTCCAGTCAGAGGAGCCAAATTTGAAAAGCCTGCTTTTAAAGCAGGCTTTTTGCTTTTCTGCGTTCAGGGAAATTACCGGGCGGCAGCTGCACCTTACCCGGCCTCAGGGCTAACCTGTCGCATCCACCCGCCACCGGCGGGTCAACGGTTTTTCGATTTCAACAATCAGGAACATCGCGAAGCCGATAATAAAGGTAATAACCCAATAGCGGAACGGAAGTGACTCGGTGCCAAACAGCATCTGCATAAACGGCGCGTAGATAATCAGCAGTTGAAGTACCAGCAGCACCCCGCTCACGATCCAGATCCCGCGATTGGCCAGCAGGCCTTTACTCAGGGAGAAGCCGTCGGAGACACGGCAGTTCAGCATGTAGAACCACTGGGCGGTCACCAGGGTCTGCAACAGGACGGTGCGAATAAATTCCGGTGAATAGCCGCGCGGTTGTAGCCAGGCTTCCAGCACAAAGGCGCTCACGGCAATCATCGAGCCGACAAACACCACGCGCCAGATAGCAAACCCGTCCATGACATGCAGATTCGGGTTACGCGGTGGGCGTTTCATGATATTCCGCTCGCCCGCCTCAAACGCCAGGCCAAACGACAGCGTGGCGGATGTCGCCATGTTCATCCACAGGATCAGTACCGGCGTCAGCGGAATTAAATTCCCGGCAAGCAGAGCGATGATAATCAGTAAGCCCTGCGCCAGGTTGGTGGGCATAATAAAGAGAATGGTTTTTTTCAGATTATCGTAAACCCGACGGCCTTCGCGAACCGCGCTGGCGATGGTGGCGAAGTTATCATCCGTGAGCACCATATCCGCCGCCTCTTTGGTCACCTCCGTCCCTTTGATACCCATGGCGATACCGACGTCAGCCTGTTTCAGTGCAGGCGCATCGTTAACCCCATCGCCGGTCATCCCGACCACCTCTTTCTTACTTTGCAGCGCCTGCACCAGGCGGAATTTATCTTCCGGACTGGTACGGGCAAAAATATCATAGCTCTGCGCCGCTTCGCTCAGCTGATGATCATCCATTACCTCCAGCTCACGTCCGGTAATCGCGTTCCCGGCATTGCCAATTCCCAGCATTTTGCCGATGCTCATTGCCGTTTGCGGGTGGTCGCCGGTGATCATTTTCACGCGAATGCCCGCCTGCAGGCATTCGCCAATAGCGGTAATGGCTTCCGGGCGCGGCGGGTCCATCATTCCGGCAATACCGAGCAGAATCACGCCCTGCTGCAAATCCGGATGGTCCAGCGTCGTTTGATCAACGCCTGCCGGCTTCCAGGCTGCCGCCACCATACGTAAACCTTCCCGCGCATACTCTTCAATCTGCGCTTCCCAGTAAGGTTGATTCAGCGGTTGCAGCCCGCTTTCCGTCTGCTGATGCTGGCACAGCCTGAACAGCACGTCCGGCGCACCGGTAATCAGGATCACCTCTTCATCGCCGATGCGATGAAGGGTCGACATGTATTTATACTGGGAATCAAACGGGATTTTGCTGCGCAGCTCCGTCTGCAAAGGCGGCAGCGGCACTTTAGCGGCCAGCACCTTCAGCGCCCCTTCCGTCGGGCCACCGGTAATTTTCCACAGCCCCTGTTCGTCTTTCATCAGCTGGCTGTCATTGCAGAGATCGATCGTGCGCAGATAGCGCTCGAGCAGCGAGCCGTGAGTCACCGCCACCGGTGTCGGGTCGTCAATCGGGTGAATATTCCCCACCGGCTCATAGCTATCACCTTCGACACGATAGATTTTCTCCGCCGTGATCACCGCTTTCACCGTCATCTCATTCATGGTCAGGGTGCCGGTTTTATCCGAGCAGATTACCGTCATCGCCCCCAGGGTTTCGACCGTCGGCAGCTTGCGGATAATCGCTTTCTGCCGCGCCATGGTCTGCACGCCCAGGGAGAGAATAATCGAGATAATCGCAGGCAGACCTTCCGGGAGCGACGCCACCGCCAGGCTGATGAGCGATAGCATAAGCTCGGAAACCGGCATATCGCGGAACAGCAGGCTGAAGACGAACAGCGCCGCCATCATCACCAGGATAATAATGAAAATGGCTTTGCCGAGCTTATCCATCTGCACCAGCAGCGGCGTGCGGTGCTGTTCAATATCCGCCATCATCTGGTTGATATGGCCCAGCTCCGTGTCGCCGCCCGTCGCCACCACAATGCCTTTACCGCCACCGGCGCTGACCGTGGTCCCGGAGAACAGCAGATTGGTGCGATCCCCCAGCGGCAGCTCCCCTTCCAGCCTCTCGGTGCTTTTTTCCACGACGGTAGACTCCCCCGTCAGAATCGCCTCCTCCACCCGCAGGTTGTGCGCTTCAAGCAGCCTTAAATCGGCAGGAATTCGATCGCCCGCGCGGATCACCACGATATCCCCCGGCACCAGTGCAGTGGTCGGGACCGTTTCATGATTGCCGTGACGAACTACCACCGCTTCGCTGGAGAGCATATTGCGAATGCTCTGCAGGGATTTTTCCGCATTACTTTCCTGAATGTGACCGATGAGGGCGTTGATTACCGCCACGCCCAGAATCACCAGCGTATCAACCCAATGCCCCATTACGGCGGTCAGCAGCGCCGCCGCCAGCAGGACATAGATCAGGACATCTTTAAAGTGCGCTAAAAAGCGCAGCCAGGCGGGTTTGCCGGGTTTCTGCGGCAGGGCATTTTCACCGTACTGCGACAGGCGCGCCGTCGCGTCCGCACCGCTGATGCCGTCTGGGGTACTGTTTGTTTGTGCCAGGGTTTCTTCTACGGAGAGCCGGTAAAAGGGCTGGACCGGTTTTTCTGTATTCATTCTTCCGTCCTCAAGTCCTGCAACGAAAAACGCACACTGTCACTTTCGCTCTCAGCGCACGACAAATACCGGAACGTGGGCATAGCGAACAATATTGGCCGCATCCGAGCCGAGCAAATGGGTCTGAATATTCGGGTTGCGCGAACCGATAATGATCACCTCTGCCATCAGCTCGTCGGCGAGTTTGGTGACCTCATCGCGCACGTTGCCGCTGCGCACGTGAAAATGGAGCCGATCGGCTGCGAAAGTGGTTTTCTGCGCCAGAGCAGTGAGTTTTTCTTTTGCGTTATTAATCATATAGTCATCCATCTTTCGCGCGTCGGAAATAAACCCGCGCGTCAGTTCCGGCGAGAATTTTGGGATCACATGCAGTAAGTGGATATCAGCGGAAGCCGCCTCGGCGAGAAACTGTGCGTGAGCCAGCGCCTTATCGGCCAGCCCGATTTCATAGACATCGACCGGGACCAGAATATTTCTGTACATAGTGAGCATCCTTTAATTACCAATAGAATATGTAATGAATAACGCTACGGGTCATGACACACAGGGGAATAAGCACCACAACCGGGTACAAAGAAATGAACGGGATGCTATTAAACGTAGCACAGGACACTCGGTATTTTCTGACGACTGACTAATCTCATGAAAAATAATAAATTAACGTTGAGTTCTTTCGCATATCTCATTCAAAGGTAGCAATTTCATCTGCCTGCCAATTTTAGGCGCTGTTTAACCTTTTCCCGCTTCACAGGCTATGCTTTGCTTAAACATCCGCGACTGACGCTGCATGAGCCGCCCTGGCTCACCGGCGTTGAGATCCTGGGAGGAATGATGTTTGGATATAGCCTGATTCGCCTCGCATTGTTTATTGTGCTGGCCATTGCGTCCAGCGCCGCCGTAGGACTCTTTACGTATCTAATGGTATCCGCCTTCGCCGAATAAAACCGTTCAAGGTAAGTATTCGTAATAAATGGCGTTTTTATTTATTAGGGGAATAGTGTGAATCGTTACGTTTCGCTTATACCGGCCCTTATTCTTGGTATCACCGCCTGCGATCAAAAAGCGCCAGATGTTCCGCCTCAGCCGAGAATGGTGAAAGTCGCCACGGTGATGGATGCCGGCCAGGCGCAACAGCGCGTCTTTCCGGCAAGAATTGAGTCCGGCGATGCCACCGACCTCTCCTTTAAGCGCGGCGGACAGATTGAAACGCTCGATATCCGCCAGGGCACCCCTGTGAAACAGGGCCAGCAGCTGGCGAGCCTCAATGCGCGCGAAGCCCAGCAGCGGGTAAGAGACCGCCAGACCTCGGCCACGCTTGCCCAGCGTCAGTTCGACCGTTTTCAGACGCTGGCCGGACGCCAGGCAATCTCCAAAGCCGAGATGGACGTGCAGCGCGCCACCCGTGATTCCGCCAATGCCGCCCTGAAAATCGCCCAAGAAGAGCTGAGCCAGATGACGCTCACCGCCCCTTTTGCAGGCACCGCGGCAAGCGTTCAGGTACGTAATCATCAGGTGGTTGCTGCCGGACAGCCGATCGTGACCCTGACCCGAACGGATCTGCTCGACGTGGTGTTTAGCATTCCCGAAAACCTGTTCAAAACCCTGGATATCCGTAACGCTGATTACCGCCCACTGGTGAAAATTAACGCCCTGCCGGGGCGCGAATTCAGCGCGGTCTATAAAGAGCATACGGGCAGCAGTGACAGTAATACCCTCACCTGGCAGGTGATTTTAACCATGCCGCGCCCGGATGATTTCCCGGCTGTCGGCGGCGTTAGCGGCACCGTGACGGTCAATCTGGCGAATCTTCCGGCGGGCGCGGGGCGCAATGCGCTGGTTGTGCCGGTGGAGGCGGTGTTCAATCCGGATAACAGCCCGCGCAACGAGCCGCACGTGTGGGTGGTCAAAGGCGAGGGTGATACGTTGCAGCTGGAAGATCGCAAAGTCACGGTCGGACAAGTTACCGCTCAGGGGATTATCATTGCCGAGGGGCTGAAGGCCGGAGAGCGCGTGGTGGCTGCGGGCGTCGGCGAACTTCACGCCCAACAGCCGGTGCGGATCTGGACCCGCGAGCGGGGTCTGTAATGGATATCTCTCGCCAGTTTATCGATAACCCCATTCGCGTCTGGCTGACGGTTCTGCTGCTGGGCGTCGGCGGTATTTTTGCGCTGCTGAACATTGGTCGCCTGGAAGATCCCACGTTTGCTATCAAAACGGCGGTTGTCATTACCCACTATCCCGGCGCCTCGGCCCAGCAGGTGGAAGAAGAGGTCACGCTTCCGCTAGAAAATGCCCTGCAGCAGCTGCCCTACCTCGATAACATCAGCTCGATCTCGTCAAACGGGCTGTCGCAGATCACCGTGAATATCGCCTCGCGCTACCACTCCAACGAACTGCCGCAAATCTGGGATGAGCTGCGCCGCCGGGTGGGCGACGCCTCGCGCCAGTTTCCACCGGGCGTGGTGACACCGTTCGTGAATGACGACTTCGGCGATGTGTTTGGTTTTTTCTTTGCCCTTTCCGGCGACAACTTTACCAACCCTGAGCTGGCCCAATATGCCGATCAGCTGCGCCGCGAGCTGGTGCTCATCCCCGGCGTCGGGAAAGTGGCGATTGGCGGTGCGGTTCCGCAGCAAATTAACGTCGACATTTCGCTCCCCAAAATGGCGGCGCGCGGGATCACTCTCGGGCAGATTTCAACCCTGCTGGGGCGGGTAAACAGCGTTGCCAACGCCGGGGAGATCCTCTCCGGCAGCGAATCCATTCGCCTGCATCCGACGGGCGAATTTGAAAATCTCGACGAACTCGGCGACATGATTATCACCCCGCCCGGCGTCGGGGCCACGACGCGTCTGCGCGATATCGCCACCCTTTCTCGCGGGCTGACGGTTTCGCCGTCGAGTATTTACCATGCCAATGGCCGCCAGGCCGTGACCATGGGCGTTTCCTTTATTCCGGGCGTCAATGTGATCGACGTGGGCCACGCGCTGGAGGCCAAACTGCAGCAGATGTCAGCGGAAAAACCGGCGGGCATCAACATCGATCTGTTTTACGATCAGGCCGCCGAAGTGGGCCACTCGGTGAACGGTTTTATCATTAACTTTCTGATGGCGCTGGCGATTGTGATCGGCGTGCTGCTGATTTTTATGGGATTACGCAGCGGCATCATTATCGCCCTGTCGCTGGCCCTGAACGTGCTGGGCACGTTGCTGATCATGTACCTCTGGGGTATTGAGCTACAGCGAATTTCCCTGGGCGCGCTGATTATTGCCCTGAGTATGCTGGTCGATAATGCGATTGTGATTGTCGAAGGGGTGCTGATTGCACGCCAGCGCGGCTCCACGCTGATGACCGCGATTAACTACGTCATTCGCCGCTCGGCCCTGCCGCTGCTGGGCGCGACGGTGATCGCCATTCTCGCCTTTGCGCCGATTGGCTTATCTCAGGACTCCACGGGCGAATACTGTAAATCCCTGTTCCAGGTGCTGCTGATCTCCCTGCTGCTGAGCTGGTTCTCGGCGCTCACCATCACGCCGGTGATGATCAAGTGGTGGCTGTTTAAAGGGCAGAAAACCGCTGACGCCCCTGCAGATGCCGATCCCTATAATCAGCGGTTTTACCGCCTGTATCAGCATATGCTCAACGCCCTGTTGCAGCGCAAAGCCATCACTCTGGCGCTGATGGTGGTCCTACTGGCGGCCGCTATCTGGGGGTTTGGCGCGGTTCGGCAAAACTTCTTCCCGTCGTCGAATACGCCCATTTTCTTTGTCGACCTGTGGCTGCCCTACGGCACGGATATCGCGCAGACCGAAAAGATCACCAGCGAAATTGAAAATTCGATCAATGGCCAGCCCGGCGTGGTGACCACCGTCTCAACGATTGGTCAGGGGAGCATGCGTTTTATTCTGACCTACAGCGGCCAGCGCCAGTACAGCAATTACGCGCAGATCATGGTGCGCATGGACGATCAGAGAAATATCGCCGCCCTCACGCGCCACGTTGACGACGATATTGCCCGGCACTATCCCGAAATTAACGCCAGTACCAAACGGGTGATGTTTGGCCCGTCCGGCGACAGCGCCATCGAAGTGCGCATCAAAGGGCCGGACCCGGACCGGCTGCGCCTGATCGCAAGCCAGGTGGATGCGATTCTCGCCCGCGATCCGGCCACCGACAGCGTGCGCAATGACTGGCAAAACCGCAGCAAAGTGATTCGCCCGCAGTACGTTGCGGCATCCGGGCGCGAGCTGGGGGTGGATAAACAGGATATCGACAGCGCACTGGAGATGAATTTCTCCGGCAGCCGCGTCGGGCTGTATCGGGAAGGCTCCGATCTGCTGCCGGTCGTCGTGCGCCCGCCGGAAAGCGAGCGCCAGGACGCAAACCATCTGAATAACGTGCTGGTCTGGAGTCAAAACCGTCAGCAATATATTCCCCTGAGCAACGTGGTGAGCGGCTTTGCCCTTGAGTGGGAAGACCCGCTGATCCTGCGCCGGGACCGCAGCCGGGTGCTGACGGTGCAGACCGATCCCGACCCGCTCAGTCAGGAGACCTCCGGCGATATTCTGGCGCGGGTAAAACCTGACATCGACGCCCTGCCGCTGCCGCACGGCTATAGCATCGAGTGGGGCGGAGACGCGGAAAACTCCAGCGAGGCGCAGCAGGGTATTTTCACCACGCTGCCGCTGGGCTTCCTGGTGATGTTTATCATCACCATTCTGATGTTTAGCTCGGTGAAAAACGCGGTGGCGATCTGGCTGACAGTGCCGCTGGCGCTGATTGGCGTGACGCCGGGCTTTTTACTCACCGGAATTCCCTTTGGCTTTATGGCGCTCATTGGGCTGCTGAGTCTGAGCGGGATGCTCATTCGTAACGGCATCGTGCTGGTGGAAGAGATCGAGCAGCAGAAAGAGCACAAAGCGCAGTACCAGGCGATTGTTGATGCCGCTACGTCACGTTTGCGCCCTATCCTGCTCACCGCCTTCACCACGGTGCTGGGCCTCGCTCCGCTGCTGCGCGATGTCTTCTTCCAGAGCATGGCGGTGGTGATTATGTTCGGCCTGGGCTTTGCAACCATCTTGACCCTGCTGGTCCTTCCGGTTATTTATGCCTGTTTCCACCCCACGGAGAGGGTACGACCCCAATGAACCCCACAGGGCTGAACATCATTAAAACGCTGGGATGCATGACGGCGGTGACGTTTTTCACGCTGTACCACACCTGGGATCGCTACGATTACGATTACCACTGGATCCTTGGCTTTCTGACCTTTATCTCGACCATCGCCACCCCGCTGTTTTTTGTGGTTGCGGGATATCTGGATGCCCAGTCGCGCCACGGCTCGCGCTGGCAGCTCGATAAAATCAAAGCCGTGGTGATGGTTTTTCTGTTCTGGATGACGGTCTATTATTTGTGGGAGCCGTATCAGCGCGGGTATTTAATCCAGCCGTGGTTTGTTTTCACCTTTATCGTGATTTACACCTTCCACCCGCTGATCGAGTGGCTAAGCCAGCGGCGCAACCTGTTGATTGGCGTGACCTTCGCCCTGCTAATCTTTGCCTATAGCTATGATTTGCTGTCGGCACTCTACCCGGACAAACATTTGCTCTCGCTGCCCCCGCAGTACCGGCTCTGGACCTGGCTGCTGTTCTATCTCACCGGCCAGATCTTTTTCGACCCGGTTATTTCCGCCTGGATCAGCAAGGGTAACGTCGTGAAAACGGCCATTGCGGCCATTCCGGTGATTTATCTGTTCACCTGGTTTTATGAGCAGCACTTCTTTTTCGCCCTGTTCAAGGCGGATCGAAACGCGTTCATTCTGACCGGCTCCCAGATTTATATCCTGATTGTGGCGCTGGTGATTGCCGCTAACGGCGTGCGTTTTCGGAAAAATATCGAATTCAAAGAGGCCATTTTAGCCGCCGTCAGCAAAACGATGACCGGGGTGTATATTCTTCACTACTCCGTGTTTCATCTGCTCACGTCGCTGATCCCGGTGACGTCGCTCACCACCAAACTGCTGCTGATTGCGCTGACGTTCATCGCCTCGGTGCTGATTTCAATGCTGGCCCTGTCAAACTCGGTGGTGAAAAAGATCATCACCCTTTAATGCGAGGTGGCGCTGCGCCTCGCAGCTAAAACCCGTAACGCAACCAGGCAAAGAGCACGTTGCCGTTGTTATAGGTACCGGGAATATAGGTGAATTGCACGTTTAGCCGTTTATACCCGGCCGAGAACAGCGGCAAAATAATCGGCAGCGGCACATAGTTGGCAAAATCCTGGCGGGCGGTGATCCCCGCCGTCACGCCCAGTCCGAGGCGAAAATCGCGCGCATTATCGAGATACCAGCCCTTCTCCCAGCCGTAGCCGATAATCGGCTGCCATTCGTTATGAGAGTCTTTAAACATCATCGCGTAGAGGGAACTCCAGTTCCCCTCTTCGTTATAACGGGACACGCCAAACCCACCGCCCCACGGCATTTCATTGTATTTATCGGTTTTCTCTTTGTCGTACATAAAGCGCGCGTGCCAGCTCAAAAAGGGCAGATAGAGATCGTAGTTTTGCGGGGCGTTCCACGTCTGGGAGACATCGCTGGTAAGATTGTTCCACCAGCCGGTAATGCGCTGTTCCCCGTAAACGCCCGGTTCAGCATACAGGGGAGCCACAAACCACATCAGCATAATGAGTAAGACAATCCGAATCGGGTGCATCATCATTCCCTCAGCAAAATCGTTCTGCGATAAGTATTACTGTAACCCCTTTCTGGAAACTCCTTCGCCGCGTTTTGGAAATTTTACCGCCCAGGACGGATAAAATTGTTTTCGCCTGCTGCCTGTCGGGGTAGTCTCATTGTTCCCGTCTCTCTGACGGGGACGATGTGAGCAACCTTTTAGCATACTAATAATTAGAAATTTGGTACTGACAGGACAAAAAATGGACTCCACCCTCATCTCCGAACGCCCCAACGAGGAGACACCATCGCTTAACCGCGCCCGACGCGCTGCTCTTGGAAGCTTCGCCGGTGCCGTCGTCGACTGGTATGACTTTCTGCTCTACGGCATCACTGCCGCTCTGGTGTTTAACCGCGAATTTTTCCCCCAGGTCAGCCCGGCGATGGGCACGCTCGCCGCGTTTGCCACCTTTGGCGTCGGCTTCCTGTTCCGTCCGTTAGGCGGTGTGATTTTCGGCCACTTCGGTGACAAGCTGGGCCGCAAACGGATGTTAATGCTCACGGTCTGGATGATGGGCATCGCCACCGCACTGATTGGCATTCTGCCCTCCTTCGACACCATCGGCTGGTGGGCACCGGTGTTGCTGGTGACCCTGCGCGCGATTCAGGGCTTTGCCGTGGGCGGCGAATGGGGCGGTGCGGCGCTGTTGTCCGTCGAAAGCGCGCCGAAACATAAGAAAGCCTTTTACAGCAGCGGCGTACAGGTGGGGTATGGCGTTGGCCTGTTGCTCTCAACAGGGCTGGTGTCACTCATCAGTTCGCTCACCACCGACGAGCAGTTCCTGAGCTGGGGCTGGCGCATTCCGTTCCTGTTCAGCATCGTGCTGGTGCTGGCCGCCCTGTGGATCCGCAACGGCATGGAAGAGTCCGCCGAATTTGAAAAGCAGAAGAGCGAACCGCCGGTGGCGAAAAAACGCCTGCCGGTGATGGAAGCGTTGCTGCAGCATCCCGGCGCCTTCATGAAAATTATCGCCCTGCGCCTGTGCGAACTGCTGACGATGTATATCGTCACCGCCTTTGCCCTCAACTATTCGACACAAAACCTCGGCCTGCCGCGTGAGCTTTTTCTGAATATTGGTCTGCTGGTCGGCGGAATCAGCTGTCTGACGATCCCCTGTTTTGCCTGGCTGGCGGATCGCTTTGGTCGTCGCCGCGTGTACATCACCGGGGCGCTAATTGGCAGCCTCAGCGCCTGGCCCTTCTTTATGGCGCTGGAAGCCCAGTCAATGTTCTGGATTGTGTTCTTCGCCATTATGCTGGCCAATGTCGCCCATGACATGGTGGTGTGCGTGCAGCAGCCGATGTTCACCGAGATGTTTGGCGCAAGCTATCGCTACAGCGGTGCGGGCGTCGGCTATCAGGTGGCGAGCGTGGTGGGCGGCGGATTTACGCCGTTTATCGCCGCCGCCCTCGTGACCTTCTCCGGCGGAAACTGGCAGAGCGTGGCGGTCTATCTGCTGGCGGGCTGCCTGATCTCCGCGATGACAGCGTTGCTGATGAAAGAGTCTCACGAATGATGTCCTGACTTTTTTTTCACATGTGGGTGACATACTATCGAGTGACGTCGCACATCTGTGGATCAAGGAGACAGACATGAATAATAAGGGCTTAAGCCTGACACCTGCTCAGGCTCTGGAAAAGCTGGAGGCGTTGTACGATCAATCGGTTAACGCCCTGCGCAACGCCATTAGCGAGTATATTGAGAACGGAACGCTTCCTGATGAAAAGGCCAGAATTGATGGCCTTTTTGTTTATCCCTCGCTTTCGGTGACCTGGGACGGCGGCACCACCACCACGCCAAAAACCCGCGCCTACGCACGCTTTACCCATTCAGGATGCTACTCCACCACCGTTACTCGCCCTTCCCTGTTCCGCCCTTATCTGGAAGAGCAACTGACGCTGCTGTATCAGGATTACGGCGCCCATATCGCCGTAGAGCCGTCGCTGCATGAAATTCCTTACCCGTACGTCATCGACGGCTCAGCGCTGACGCTGGACCGTTCCATGAGCGCCGGGCTGACGCGCCATTTCCCGACCACCGAGCTGTCGCAGATTGGCGATGAGACCGCTGACGGGATTTACCATCCTGCGGAGTTTTCCCCGCTGTCGCACTTCGATGCCCGACGCGTCGATTTCTCCCTGGCACGCCTGCGTCACTACACCGGGACCCCGGTTGAACATTTCCAGCCCTTTGTGCTGTTCACCAACTACACCCGCTATGTAGATGAGTTTGTACGTTGGGGCTGCAGCCAGATCCTCGACCCGGACAGCCCGTACGTGGCGCTCTCCTGCGCGGGTGGGATCTGGATCACCGCCGAGACCGAAGCGCCAGAAATGGCGATTTCCGATCTGGCGTGGAAAAAGCACCAGATGCCCGCCTGGCACCTGATCACCGCTGACGGCCAGGGGATTACCTTGATCAACATCGGCGTCGGCCCGTCGAATGCTAAAACCATTTGCGACCATCTGGCGGTGCTGCGCCCGGACGTGTGGCTGATGATCGGCCACTGCGGTGGGCTGCGTGAAAGCCAACTGATTGGCGACTACGTGCTGGCACACGCGTATCTGCGCGACGACCATGTTCTCGACGCCGTGCTGCCGCCTGATATCCCTATTCCCAGCATCGCCGAAGTCCAGCGCGCCCTGTACGACGCCACCAAACAGGTGAGCGGAATGCCGGGTGAAGAGGTCAAACAGCGCCTGCGCACCGGCACCGTGGTGACGACCGATGACCGTAACTGGGAGTTGCGTTACTCCGCCTCCTCCCTGCGCTTTAACTTAAGCCGCGCGGTGGCTATCGACATGGAAAGCGCCACCATTGCCGCTCAGGGCTATCGTTTCCGCGTTCCGTACGGCACGCTGCTGTGCGTCTCCGATAAACCGCTGCACGGTGAGATTAAACTTCCGGGCCAGGCTAACCGCTTCTACGAGGGGGCGATTTCCGAGCATCTGCAAATCGGTATCCGCGCGATTGATTTACTGCGTGCGGAAGGCGACAAGCTGCATTCGCGCAAACTGCGTACCTTCAACGAGCCGCCGTTCCGCTAAAAACAAGGATAACTCATGCATACCTCATCACCCCTTACGGCGCTTCGCCAGTGGCTACAGGAAAACAGCCTCGACGGCATGATCGTGCCGCGCACGGATGCGTGGCAGAGCGAATACTGCGCACCACATTTCGAAAAACTGGCGTGGCTGACCGGCTTTGACGGCTCTGCGGGGCTGGCGCTGGTCCTTAAAGAACGCGCCCTGCTGTTCGTCGATGGCCGCTATCAGGTGCAGGCCCGTGTGCAGGTCAATATGGATGATTTTACGATCCATCATCTGCACAACGAACCGCTGGCCCAGTGGCTGGAAAACAACGCGAGCGCAGGCGTGCGCATCGCCTTTGATCCCCTGCTGATGACCCACAACGAGTATCAGCAGCTTGCCGCCACCGCCTGTGAATTTGTCCCGCTTGAGACATCGCCTTTCGACACGCTCTGGACCGACCGCCCTGCCGCCCCGGCAGGCTTGATCCGCGAAATGCCGGTGGCAATCAGCGGTGAAAGCAGCGCCGACAAACGTCATCGTGTGGCGCAGTTGCTACAGGATAACGGCGCGGATTATCTGGCAGTAACCATGCCGGATAACATCGCCTGGCTGTTGAACGTGCGTGGCTGCGACATCCCCACCAGCCCGGTTCCGCTCTCGTTTGCGTTGTTGAGCCGCACGGGATACGTGGAATGGTTCGTTAATGGGGACAAAATCCGCGATCTCCCCGCCTCTGCCCTGGAGGGGATTGTCGTCTCGCCACAGGATGATTTTGTGCCTCGCTGCAAGCAGCTGGGTGAAGGCAAGCGCGTGTGGCTGGATGCGGATTCCGCGCCCGTCGCGCTGCGTTTTGCGATTGAGCCGCAGGGAGAGATCCTCTGGCAGGCCGATCCGGTGACGCTGATGAAGGCGAATAAAAATCCGGTCGAACTGGAAGGCTATCGCGAATGCCACCAGCAGGACGGCGCCGCCTGGGTGAATTTCCTCGCCTGGCTGTCTCACGAAGTCCCTCAGCGCGAGGCCACGGGCAAGCCGCTGACCGAGCTGGAAGCGCAGGCGCAGCAGCTGGTCTTCCGCGAGCAGCAGCCTGGTTTTATCGAGCAGAGCTTCGAGACGATTTCGGCCTCCGCCAGTAACGCCGCGATGTGTCATTACCACTCCAGCGCAGCATCAAACAAAGCGATCACCAGCGGGCATTTCTACCTCAATGATTCGGGTGGTCAGTATCAGAACGGCACCACCGATGCGACCCGCACGCTTGCGTACAGCAAGCTGGATCCGCAGCAGCGCCTGCACTATACCGCCGTGCTGAAAGGCTTTTTATCCCTGATTTCACTGCAATTCCCGTCGGGCACGCAGGGGCATCAGCTCGATGCGTTTGCCCGCCGTCCGCTGTGGGAGCTGGGGCTGGATTACGATCACGGTACCGGCCACGGCGTAGGGCATCAGCTGCTGATCCATGAAAATCCGCAGCGTATCGCCAAAAAAGTGAATCCGTGGCCGCTGGTGGCCGGGAATATCATTACCATCGAGCCTGGGTATTATCAGGCCGACAGTCACGGTATTCGCATTGAGAATCAGGTGGAGATCGTGGAGAGCATGCCGGGCTTCTGCAAGTTTGCCTCGCTGACACTGATCCCGATTGATTTGAGCCAGGTGGAACTCGCGCTCCTGACCGAGCAAGAGAAGCAGTGGCTGGATGATTACCATCAGCAGGTGCGGGATGTGTTATCGCCACGGGTGAACAGCGATGCGCGTCCGTGGCTGTTTGAAGCGACGGCTCCGATTCGCGTGAACCGATAGCGTGGCGTGTTGCCCGGTAAGCGAAGTCGCTATCGGGCAATTTTCCTGAACGCAGAAAAGCAAAAAGCCTGCTGTAAAAGCAGGCTTTTCAAATTTGGCTCCTCTGACTGGACTCGAACCAGTGACATACGGATTAACAGTCCGCCGTTCTACCGACTGAACTACAGAGGAATCGTGTGAACGGGGCGCATATTATCGACGCCACCTTTCGTTGTCAAAGACAGATTGCAGAAAATCGTTCGATTGCTGCTTTATTCCTCAGTTCGCACATTTGTCATCCGTTCTGACACGTCAGGAGCAGCATTCGTGGTCTTGATTCGTGGATATTTCCATAGCCAGCGGCCGCTGACCATTCGCCAGTAGAACAGTGCGCCGCGCACCGCCCAGTCGAGGAACATCCCCAGCCAGACGCCCACCACGCCCATCCCGAGCAAAATCCCGAGTCCATAGCCCGCCACCACGCGACAGCCCCACATGCCCAGCATCGACACCCACATCGCAAAGCGCGCATCACGCGCCCCTTTCAGCCCCGCAGGAAGCACCCAGGAGGCCGCCCAAATCGGCATAAAGGCCGCGTTCAGCCAGATGAGGATTTTAACCACCTCTTTAACGTCATCCTCATGGGTATAGAACGAGGCCATCAGCCCTGCGAACGGCGCGGTTCCCCAGGCGATAATCGTCAGGCCAATCGTTGACAGCCAGAACACGTGGCGCAGCTGGCGCTCCGCCTGAGCAATCTGCCCTTTGCCGAGCCGTTTACCGGTGATGATCGTCGAAGCCGACCCGAGGGCGTTCCCCGGCAGGTTAATCAGCGAGGCGATTGAAAATGCGATGAAGTTACCGGCGATGACATCGGTGCCCATTCCGGCGACAAACATCTGGGTCAGCAGTTTCCCGCCGTTAAACAGCACCGACTCAATGCTGGCAGGAATACCGATTCCCATCACTTCCCAGATAATGGCGAAATTCAGCGGGCGGAAGTAGCTTTTCAATGAAATACGCAGCGCGGGATTGAGACCAATCATCAGCACCGCAACAATCGCGGCTGCACCGATGTAGCGGGAGATAGTCAGCCCCAGCCCTGCACCCACAAATCCCATACCATCCCAGGAGAAAAGCCCGTAAATCAAAATGCTGCTGATGATGATATTGAGGATGTTCATCCCGCCGTTAATGAGCAGCGGAATTTTGGTGTTGCCCGCACCGCGAAGCGCGCCGCTGCCAATCAGCGTAATGGCCGCCGCCGGATAGCTCAGCACCGTCATTTCGAGGTACGTCAGCGCCAGGCCTTTCACTTCACTGGTCGCCTCCCCCGCCACGATATCGATAATCTCTTTACCGAAATAGTGGATCACCGCCGCCAGGATGATCGAGAAGATGGTCATGATCATCAGGGATTGTCTCGCCGCCTCGCGCGCGCGTTTTGGGTCGAGTTTACCGAGACTAAAGGCCACCACCACCGTGGTACCGAGATCGATGGCCGCAAAGAATGACATCACGACCATGTTAAAACTGTCCGCAAGACCCACGCCCGCCATCGCCTCTTTACCCAGCCAGCTCACAAGGAACGTGCTGAGGACGCCCATCAGCAGGACGCAGGTGTTTTCCAGAAAGATAGGCACAGCAAGAGGGGTGATTTCACGCCAGAACAGAACACGATAGCTTTTACGTTTGGCATACCAGGGCGTACGCATGACGGCATGGCGCAGAGCGGAAGTGACGTTCAAAATGGACCTTAACGAGAGAAAGTTGAAACTCCATTTCAAATAATGAGGGAGAAACGCTAATCCTGCAAAGTATTTTCCACAAAAAATTGTAGAGAATGACGACAAACTGTCGACAGAATCAGCAGTTGAACCATTGAGTGTAAGATCAGGTTTGACAAAAGTTTTTTCGCCGCTAAGATAAGCCTCCTAACCGATTCCTCTGTAGTTCAGTCGGTAGAACGGCGGACTGTTAATCCGTATGTCACTGGTTCGAGTCCAGTCAGAGGAGCCAAATTTGAAAAGCCTGCTTTTAAAGCAGGCTTTTTGCTTTTCTGGGTCTGTAAAATACCCCAAAAAAAAGCCCCCCTGCTTTCGCAGAGAGGCCATATCAATCTTCGCGACAGTTACTCGCTTTTCGCTTCGCCGTTTTTGATTTCGCCAATCACTTTCAGCTTCTTGGAGATGTCACGACGCTCTTTGGACAGCTCAGCATTTTTGATGATGTAGTCGTCTACGCGATCTTCGTAGTCGGTTTTCATGCTGGCGATAATGCCCTGAATGGCTTCAACGCTCATACCTGGCTTGATGTAGTCGCTCAGGTTATCAAGCAGCAGAACGCGTTTCTGGTTGTCACGGATCTTCTTCTCAACGTCCTGGATTTCACGCTGCAGTTTGTTTTTGCGGCGGAACAGGCGGACGAATTCCAGAACATCCTGGAACGAAGGCTTAGTAGTTTCCATTTTGATACCCCTGCTAATGTAAGATTCGGATTCGTTTAAGCAACCACTGTGCAGATAACCTTACTGACAGCCGCTGCGAATGACAATGACTATATCGTTTGATCCTATCATAACCCCAATCGCTGCTGAATCGAAGCAGCAGGCGTCACAACGGGAGATAGCTGCTTTTTATTTGCGCAGCGCCCGGCAGATAAGATGCGACAAAAGCTCCAGCTGCCGCGCCATTTCCATGCTCAACCATACATAGCCGTGGATAGGCGTTTCCGCCACGCCGTCGCCCTGATGTTCGTTGATCAGCTCTCTTAACTCGGCGGTGATTTCATTCAACCGCTCGCTGTTGGCGAGAATCGGCTGCGGGTTCCCCTCATACAGCGCGTGAGCGATAGTCAGCAGCGTTTGCTGCGTCATCTGCTGCGTTTCCTTGAGCGTATGGGCATTCAGCAGCACAAAGTGGCTGGCGCGCGAGGCCCAGTGGGCATTGATCTGCAGTTCGAGCATACACACCAGATTACGACTAACCGTTTGAATCGCCTCAAAGATAGACTTTTGAATATGCGTCTCTTTGCTGGCGGGGGCAATAATCCCGCGCATTTTGACGATATCGTTGAGAATTTTTTGCAAATGCTTTTCGAGGCGCGGGCGTTCCACCAGATTCGGGGAAAAACCCGCCTGATAGACACGGTTGACGGCGGTCACGTAGTTCGCCATCTGAATACGCCAGTGCAGGAATGCACGCTGCGGCCAGATGCCGGTGAAGAGCATCGCCAGAAGCGATCCCAGAATGACGTCGCCGCTTCGCCAGAGCGCAGTGGCCATATCCCCCGCCGGGGCGCCAACGACCACCGAAAGGGTGATGCCAATCAGCAGCGCCTGATAGGGCTTTTTACCGAGCGCCAGCCAGCCGCACAGGAACATCGCCCCTGCGCACCACAGCAACATCACGGGAAGTGAAATCAGCTCCAGTTTTAATGCAATCAACCCAAGCGCGGAGCCAAAAATGGTGCCGCCAATACGCTCAAAGGCGCGCGGAACCACGTTTCCCCAAAAAGAGATTGGCCCCATGATCACCACCAGCGTGATTAACGGCCAGGTCCCTTCAGGGATGTGCAGCAGTCTCACCAGCAGGAAAGTGAGAATAAACGCCAGCGCGATACGACAACCATGCACAACGCGATAGTGTCGGTATAAACGGATTTCAAAAGGAGTTAATGATTTGTCGGGACGCACACCCGCTCTCCAGCTACACGGCAAATCACAATTGTACTGTGTTTTCTGCCGGACGCATCACGTCCGACAGAAAAACCACACAAATAACAGGATTGCTGCTCAACCCACTTTATTTTGCACCGCGACGTACATTTCGATATCCCAGTAACCATCGACATTGCCATCGTTCAGGTAGCGTTCAAAGCACGGCTTGGGAGCGATCTGGTAATGGTGATCTTCAAGAAGACTGTTGAAGAAGCTATACCACGGCGTGGCAAAATCGTGGTTTTCGACACGCGCAACGGCGACGGCATAGTCGCCTGCGGCGATTTCCGTGTGGATCACCCCTTCACTGTTCGCGGGGATCTGAAAATCTTCCGGGACCGTCACCGCCGTATCGCAGCGCAGTTTTTCCGCGGGGACTTCATCGGGATTGTCGTAATAGACCGCCACCCATTCGAGGGGCTGGATGTGGTTGCCATCGACCCACATCGCCAGTTGCTCAAAACCCTGTTTGACCGTTTGCTCCCACGGGCCAACCATATGAAAACCAGCGATTTTACGTTTTGGTTGCTGCTTGATGCTGTAGTCCATACTGCCTCCGTTTATTACTGTATATTTATACACTATAAAGCAGATTCGTTATGTCCGGCAAATGCGAGATGTTTATTATGTGAGCAGACTCGCAGGAGTGCCAGTCTGCTCTTTGGGCCGTCAGGCTTTGTGATGCAGATAGTCGCTCAGACGAGAGAAAAGACCGCCCTTGTTGACCTTCTCCAGCGTCACCAGCGGCCAGTGTGCGACGACTTTATCGCGGTCATACAGCTCAATTTCACCCACACGCTGATGCGCGGCGATAGGCGCTTCCAGCTCTTTTTTATCGAGTACATATTTGGCTTTAATGTTCGCCACTTCTGATTTTGGCAGCGCCAGCCAGAAATCCTGATCCGTCCCGAGGGAAATTTGCTCTTTATCGCCGTACCAGATACGCTCCGTGCCGACCTGTTTTCCACTGCGCAGAATCTGCACGGTATCGAAGTTTTGCTGGCCCCAGTGGAGCAGCTTGCGGGCCTGATCTTCGCGCCCCTTCGGGCTGTCTGCCCCCATCACCACGGCAATCAGGCGACGCTGACCATCTACCGCCGACGCAATCAGGTTAAAGCCCGCCCCGGAAGTGTGCCCGGTCTTCAGCCCGTCGACATTCATGATTTTATCCCACAGCAGCCCGTTACGGTTTTGCTGGGTGATCCCGTTCCACGTAAGACTCTTTTCACTGTACATATGGTAGAAGTCAGGCTCGCCGTGAATAATCGCCCGCGACAGCACCGCCAGATCGTAAGCCGAACTGTGCTGACCCGGAGCGTCCAGGCCGTGCACGGTTTCAAAGTGCGTATCACGCAGGTTCAGCTTTTGCACGTAGTCGTTCATCATGTTGACGAACTGCGGCTGGCCGCCTGCGACGTGGTCGGCTAATGCGACACAGGCGTCGTTACCGGAATCCACAATCAGGCCACGGCTCAGATCGCGAACGGTGACGCGATCTCCCGCTTTCAGGAACATCAGCGACGACCCGTCGAACACGGGATTGCCTTTCGCCCACGCGTCGCGCCCGACGGTCACGATGTCATCGGGGGTAATACGATGGCTGTCGATCGCGCGGTCGACCACATAGCCCGTCATTAGCTTGGTAAGGCTGGCCGGATTACGCTGTTGGTGCTCGTTGCCCGCTGTTAAAATTTGACCAGTAGTGTAATCCATCAGCACCCAGGAGCCTGCCTGAATGGCCGGCGGCTGCGG
The DNA here is from genome assembly GCF_003051885.1 of Lelliottia sp. WB101. Classification (NCBI taxonomy): domain Bacteria; kingdom Pseudomonadati; phylum Pseudomonadota; class Gammaproteobacteria; order Enterobacterales; family Enterobacteriaceae; genus Lelliottia; species Lelliottia sp. WB101. The sequence continues at coordinate 2,714,251 of NZ_CP028520.1, read as the reverse complement.
CGAGTAGTCCATGGGATCGGCAGCCAGGGCAGACGTAATACTCGAAGCGAGTAAAGAAACAGCAATAAACAGACGGCGTTTCAACGAAATTTCCTCAGGTCATTTAAAATCGTTGCCCTTTTTACGGAAGTTCTCGCTCCATTACCTGTTTAAATTGCAAAAAAATGTGACGTAACGCAGAGATTTAGCGGAAGGCCGCGCGCAATTCTGGCACTGAAAAACGCTTTTTATTCGGCGTGTCGCCGCCGATCGTTTACCATAGCAGTGTCACTTTTTAACAGGATGGTAATACTGGTGTCTGATTCCGCCGCGCTTCCCACATTTCTCTTTCACGATTACGAAACCTTTGGCACCAGCCCGTCGCTGGACAGGCCTTCGCAGTTCGCGGCGATCCGCACCGACGCTGATTTCAACATCATCGGCGAGCCGGACGTTTTTTACTGCAAGCCTGCCGACGATTATCTGCCCCAGCCCGGCGCCGTGATGGTGACCGGCATTACGCCACAGGAAGCGCGTGAGAAAGGCGTGAACGAAGCCGAGTTTGCCCGTCGCGTTCATGACCTGTTTACCGTGCCGAATACCTGCGTGGTGGGCTATAACAACATCCGTTTCGATGATGAAGTTACGCGCAATATCCTCTACCGCAATTTCTACGATCCGTACGCCTGGAGCTGGCAAAACCGCAATTCGCGCTGGGACCTGCTGGACGTGATGCGCGCCTGCTACGCTTTGCGCCCGGAGGGGATCAAATGGCCTGAGAATGACGACGGGTTACCCAGCTTCCGTCTTGAGCATCTGACCCGCGCCAACGGCATTGAGCACAGCAATGCGCACGATGCAATGGCCGATGTGTACGCCACCATCGCCATGGCGAAGCTGGTGAAAACCGCGCAGCCTAAACTGTTCGACTATTTGCTCAGCCATCGCAGCAAGCAAAAACTGATGACCCTGATTGACGTCCCGCAGATGAAACCACTGGTGCATATCTCCGGCATGTTCGGCGCATGGCGTGGAAATACCAGTTGGGTCGCGCCGCTGGCGTGGCACCCTGATAATCGCAATGCGGTGATTATGGTCGATCTGGCGGGCGATATTTCACCTCTGCTTGAACTGGACAGCGACGCCCTGCGCGAACGTTTATATACGCCGAAGAGTGAGCTGGGCGATAACGCCGCCGTTCCGGTTAAGCTGGTGCATATCAACAAATGCCCGGTGCTGGCGCAGGCGAACACGCTGCGCCCGGAAGATGCCGACAGGCTGGGTGTGAACCGCCAGCGTTGCCTCGATAACCTGAAAGTGCTGCGCGACAACCCGCAGGTGCGTGAAAAAGTCGTGGCGATCTTTGCCGAAGCCGAGCCTTTTGTGCCGTCGGATAACGTCGATGCGCAGCTCTATAACGGTTTTTTCAGCGATGCCGACCGCGCTGCCATGAATATCGTATTGCAGACAGATCCGCAAAATTTACCGGCGCTGGATATCACCTTTGCCGATAAGCGTATCGAGAAGCTGATGTTTAACTACCGGGCACGTAACTTCCCTGGCACCCTCGATGAAGCCGAGCAGGAGCGCTGGTTGCAGCACCGTCGTAACGTCTTTACGCCGGAGTTTTTGCAGCAGTACGCCGATGAACTGGAAATGCTGTATACGCAGTATGAAGGGAACGCGGAGAAACAGGCGCTGCTTAAAGCGCTGTACCAGTACGCGCAGGAGATTGTCTGAGGGTTTCAGGCATAAAAAAACCGGAGACATGTGCTCCGGTTTTTTTCGTCATCGCTCAGGATCAGGCGATATCTTCGTACTGTGGAACCGGGTTGCGGAAGCTTTTGGTCACGCAAGCCAGGTACACCAGACCGATACCACCCCAGATCAGGCCCAGAATCATTGAGCTTTCTTCCAGGTTAATCCACAGCGCACCCACCGTCATCGCGCCACACATCGGCAGGAACAGGTAGTTGAAGTGGTCTTTCAGCGTTTTGTTGCGCTTCTCACGGATCCAGAACTGAGAGATCACGGAGAGGTTAACAAAGGTAAAGGCCACCAGCGCACCGAAGTTAATCAGCGCCGTTGCGGTTACCAGGTCAAATTTAATCGCCAGCAGCGCGATAGCGCCTACCAGCAGCACGTTCCATGCCGGGGTACGCCATTTCGGATGAATGTAGCCGAAGAAGCGAGTCGGGAACACGCCGTCGCGACCCATCACGTACATCAGACGGGAAACGCCTGCGTGAGCGGCCATGCCGGAGGCCAGTACGGTGACGCTTGAGAAGATCAGCACGCCCCACTGGAAGGTTTTACCCGCAACGTACAGCATGATTTCAGGCTGAGACGCATCCGGATCTTTAAAGCGAGAGATATCCGGGAAGTACAGCTGCAGGAAGTAAGAGGCACCGATAAACACCATGCCGCCCAGCAGCGCAGTCAGCAGAATCGCGCGCGGAATGACACGCTCTGCGTCTTTGGTCTCTTCAGACAGAGAAGAGATGCCGTCAAAGCCGAGGAACGAGAAGCACAAAATTGTCGCGCCAGTAATCATCGGCACCACGTGTGCGCCTTCAGACCAGAACGGACGGGTGCTGGTCAGCGTACCTGCGCCTTCACCGTGTGCCACACCGTAGATGATCATGCCGACGATAACCGCCACGATGCCCATCTGCAGAATAACAATCAGGGTATTGAAGTTAGCCACGGTCTTGATGCTGCGCAGGTTAGAGATGGTCATAAAGGCCACCAGCGCGACAACGAAGATCCACGACGGTACGGAAGGCACCAGCGCTTCAAAGTAAATTTTTGCCAGCAGAATGTTGATCATCGGCATGAACAGGTAGTCCAGCAGAGATGACCAGCCCACCATAAAGCCAACAGCCGGGCTAATGGATTTCTGAGCATAGGTGTACGCAGAGCCAGCGGACGGGAAACGGCGAACCAGTTTGCCGTAGCTCAACGCAGTAAAGAGAATAGCGACCAGCGCAAAGGCGTAAGCCGTTGCAACGTGACCGTCAGTGAGGCCTGAAACGATACCAAACGTATCGAACAGCGTCATCGGCTGCATATAGGCGAGGCCCATCATGACAACCGGAATCAACGTAAGTGTTTTACGTAATTCCACGCGAGAGGTTTTTGGAGTAGCGTTATGCGACATGGTTATTCTCCTTTACGGTGAAAACCGCCACGTAAGCAAAAGATTGCCCCATTTTCTGGATTCCTCAGCGACAACAACTGTCGGATTTTAGTAAGTATCTATCCGGTACGAAGCCCGGCCTCTTTGTTTTTAAATGGCGTTTGTTACATGCAAAAAAAAATAACCGACGCCTTTTATATCGTCGGTTAATCTCATTTTTTTGCAGCGGCGCATTTTGCCCCATCTTTGGCATAAAAGGCAATAGATTCAGAACCCCTTCGCGATTTTCTTTTTACTAAGCGGTTGATATTCCGCCCTCAGGTAAAGTGTAAACGGCAGCGATAGCACTATTTGCTAAAATCTCATCCCGCCACCATGCGCTGGCAAGCCCAGCCGTCTGTTCATTCCACCCCACCCACACCGATTCGCTGTTGGTTTGCGCCAGCACTTGCTTCTCAACCAGCGCTCCACTTTCAATGAATCGCTGAGCGAGATAACGCGGTAAATACCCGCAGCCCAGGCCGCTGATTTGCAGCTCCAGCTTGGTTTTAAAGTCGAAAACGGTAATTGCTTCCTGATCGTCGAGCAGTTGCGATGAGGCGGCGCACTCAGGCAGCGAGCTGTCGCCGACGACGATTGCGCGACAGCCTTTAATGACGCGTCGCGGAATTGGCTCCGCCTCCTGAGCAAGAGGATGATGCGGGGCGACCACGAAAACCTGTTCAAGGGTACCGATACGCGCAAACCCAAAATCACTCGACTGGGGTGGATCGCGCAGGGCACCGACGATGATATCCGCCCTCCCCTGAGTGAGTGCCTCCCAGGAGCCGCCCAGCACGCCGTTGATAAATTTGAGTCGGGTGACGCTGTGACGCTGATAAAACGCTTCGATCAGCGGAGAGAGTAATGAGAAGGGAAACGTATCATCCACGCCGATGATAAGCTCGTTTTCCCAGCCCTGATGCAGCTTAATCGCCTGTTTTTCCAGCTCCCGCACCGTGTGGAGCACCTCGCGCCCCTTCTCAAGAAGCATCTGCCCTGTTCGGGTGAAACGCGCGCGGTGACCGCTGCGATCGAGCAGCTGAATATTGAGGTCACTTTCGAGCTTGTGGACGGTGTAGCTTAACGCCGAGGGAGTTTTGAAGAGCTTCGCTGACGCGGCAGCAAAGCTCCCCTCTTTTTCGAGTGCATCGAGGATAATGAGAACATCCAGCAGCGGTTTCATGTCGCCCCCAAAACGGTGTGCGATCAAACCCGCTGGCAGGGTTATTCCATTGGCATCACCAGCGGATCGGGATATTGATACTCAAATCCCAGTTCACGACAAATACGATTGCCATCAATCACTTTGCCTTGCCCTTCCCCAGATGCGTCGCGAAATTGCGGCGGCTCAAGCCCAAGCTGTCGGGCCATCACGGGATAAAACTGACTTCGCGCCGGATGAGAGGGCGCACATATATTATAGATGTGACCGCCCTTCGGGGCCTGTAACAGGAGCGTAATTGCGCCGATCACGTCTTCAAGATGAACAAGATTGACGCCATGTTGCCCATTCGGTGCCGTTTTCCCGGCAAAGAAGCGCCCCGGATGACGTTCTGGCCCGACTAAACCGGCGAGGCGTAAAATATCCACCTGGGTACCCGGTAAGTTGTGCAGCCAGTCTTCCAGCTCTTTCAGCACGCGCCCGCTGGCGGTAACGGGCTTTCGCTCGGTACTCTCTTTCACCGTGCCTTCCACATCGCCGTACACCGACGTTGAGCTGGTGAAAATAATGCGCGGAATGTGATGCGCCAGAGCGCTGTCGACAATCTCCTGCACGGCCTGACGGTAGAACTCCTCGCCCGGCCCGCTGCGGCGTGCGGGCAGCGTGATCACCAGCGCATCCACATTCATCAAGCTGTCGAGATCGTCCGTATCGCAGACCAACTCCGGTTCCAGGCGTAACTCGACACCCTCAATGCCGCACATTCGCGCGGCCTCAACGCCGTCCACCGTGGTTTTGCTGCCGGTCACCTGCCAGCCTCGCGCCGTTAACGACATCGCCAGCGGCATGCCTAACCATCCTAAACCGACAATTGCGACCTTTTTCATGCGTTTTCTCCTGGCTTGCACGCGTCTGACTTAAGGCTACGCCAGCGCTGAGGAACTGACAATTCATAGCATCAATATGAAATGAATTAATGATTAAAAAAAGCCCTTGCTTTACACCGTGAATGTGGTTTAGGTTAAAAGACATCAGATGCATAAGCATTCACAGAGAATTTATATGACACGCGTTCCTTTTAAAAACCACCATCATCACCATCATCCTGACTAGTCTTTCAGGCGATGTGTGCTGGAAGACATTCAGATCTTCCAGTGGTGCGAGAACGCAAGAGAGAGCCCCCGGAAGATCATCTTCCGGGGGCTTTTTTTTGGACCGTATCCAGACAGGGTAATAAGGATAACAGAATGTTAGATAACTCACGTTTACGCATAGCTATTCAAAAATCAGGCCGCCTGAGCGACGATTCACGCGAATTACTCTCCCGCTGCGGGATTAAAATTAACCTGCACACGCAGCGCCTGATTGCCCTCGCTGAAAATATGCCGATCGATATCCTGCGCGTTCGCGATGACGATATTCCGGGCCTGGTGATGGACGGCGTGGTTGATCTTGGCATCATCGGCGAAAACGTGCTGGAAGAAGAGCTGCTGACCCGCCGCGCGCAGGGCGAAGACCCACGCTATTTCACCCTGCGTCGTCTGGACTTTGGCGGTTGCCGTCTCTCCCTCGTCACCGCAGTGGATGAGGCCTGGGACGGCCCGGCTGGGCTGAACGGCAAGCGCATTGCCACCTCTTATCCTCACCTGCTGAAACGCTATCTCGATCAGAAAGGCGTGCAGTTTAAATCCTGTCTGTTGAACGGTTCCGTCGAAGTGGCCCCACGCGCCGGACTGGCGGACGCCATTTGCGACCTGGTCTCTACCGGCGCGACCCTCGAAGCAAACGGCCTGCGCGAAGTGGAAGTGATTTACCGCTCGAAAGCCTGCCTGATCCAGCGCGATGGCGACATGCCGGATGCCAAGCAGCAGCTGATTGACCGCCTGCTGACCCGTATTCAGGGTGTTATTCAGGCTCGCGAATCAAAATACATCATGATGCATGCGCCAACCGAACGTCTGGATGAAGTGATTGCTCTGTTGCCAGGCGCGGAACGCCCAACCATTCTGCCGCTGGCGGGCGATCAGCAGCGCGTAGCGATGCATATGGTTAGCAGCGAAACCCTGTTCTGGGAAACCATGGAAAAACTGAAAGCCCTGGGTGCCAGCTCCATTCTGGTGCTGCCGATTGAGAAGATGATGGAATAATTCCGCGAACAGTGCCCGGTCAGCGTTCGCGCATCCGGCAAAAGGAAAGTGATATGAGCTTTAATACAATCATCGACTGGAATACCTGCAGCACTGAACAACAGCGTGAACTGCTGACGCGCCCGGCCATTTCGGCTTCGGACAGCATCACCCGCACCGTGGCGGAAATCCTGGATAACGTGAAAGCCCGCGGCGACGACGCACTGCGCGAATACAGCGCCAGGTTTGACAAAACCGACGTCGGTGCGCTGAAAGTGACGGCGCAAGAAATTGATGACGCCTGCAACCGTCTTGGCGATGACATCAAGCAGGCGATGGCCGTGGCGGTCAAAAACATCGACACCTTCCACACCGCGCAGAAACTGCAGGTGGTGGACGTCGAAACCCTGCCCGGCGTGCGCTGCCAGCAGGTGACGCGCCCGGTGGCCTCCGTCGGACTCTACATTCCCGGTGGCTCCGCCCCATTGTTTTCCACCGTCTTGATGCTCGCCACGCCGGCGCGAATCGCCGGTTGTCAGAAAGTGGTGCTCTGCTCACCACCGCCGATTGCCGATGAGATCCTCTACGCGGCAAAACTGTGCGGCGTGCAGGACGTCTTTAAAGTAGGCGGGGCGCAGGCCATCTCCGCCCTCGCGTTTGGCACCGAATCCGTGCCGAAAGTCGATAAGATTTTTGGGCCGGGGAATGCCTACGTCACTGAAGCCAAACGCCAGGTCAGCCAGCGTCTGGACGGTGCGGCGATTGATATGCCTGCGGGCCCGTCGGAAGTGCTGGTGATTGCCGACAGCGGCGCGACGCCGGACTTTGTGGCCTCTGACCTGCTCTCTCAGGCCGAACACGGTCCCGATTCCCAGGTGATTTTGCTGACGCCGGACGCTGACATGGCACAGCGCGTGGGCGAAGCGGTAGAACGCCAACTGGCAGAACTGCCGCGTGCCGACACGGCACGTCAGGCGCTCTCTGCCAGCCGCCTGATCGTGGCGAATTCGCTCGAGCAGTGCATCGCCATCTCTAACCAGTACGGCCCGGAGCACCTGATTATTCAAACTCGCGACGCCCGTTCTCTGGTCGATGGCATCACCAGCGCCGGTTCCGTGTTCCTCGGTGACTGGTCGCCTGAATCCGCAGGCGATTACGCCTCTGGCACCAACCACGTGCTGCCAACTTATGGCTACACTGCAACCTGTTCAAGCCTGGGGCTGGCTGATTTCCAGAAGCGCATGACCGTGCAGGAGTTGTCCCGCGAAGGTTTTGCCGCCCTCGCCTCCACGATTGAAACGCTGGCCGCCGCCGAGCGCCTGACCGCCCACAAAAACGCCGTGACGCTGCGCGTTGCCGCCCTGAAGGAGCAAGCATGAGCATTGAAGAATTAGCCCGCGAAAACGTTCGTCGACTGACACCCTATCAATCTGCTCGTCGCCTGGGGGGGAATGGTGATGTCTGGCTGAATGCTAATGAATTCCCGACGGCAGTCGCGTTCGAGCTTTCCCAGCAGACGCTGAACCGTTATCCGGAGTGCCAGCCAAAGGCGGTGATTGAAAATTACGCCCAGTACGCGGGCGTGAAGCCGGAGCAGGTGCTGGTCAGCCGTGGGGCCGATGAGGGTATCGAACTGCTGATTCGCGCCTTCTGCGAGCCGGGCAAAGACGCGGTGCTCTATTGCCAGCCGACTTACGGCATGTACAGCGTTAGCGCCGAAACGTTTGGCGTGGCGTGTCGCAACGTGCTGGCGCTCGATGACTGGCAGCTTGATCTCCCGACCATCGCCGAGAATCTTGACGGCGTGAAAGTGATTTTCGTCTGCAGCCCGAATAACCCAACCGGCCAACTCATTAATCCGCAGGATATCCGCACCCTGCTTGAGATGACGCGCGGCAAAGCGCTGGTTGTTGCCGATGAGGCCTATATCGAATTTTGTCCTCAGGCGACGCTGGCGGGCTGGCTGGAAGAGTATCCGAATCTGGTGGTGCTGCGTACGCTGTCGAAAGCCTTCGCACTGGCCGGTCTGCGCTGCGGATTTACGCTGGCGAATAAAGAGGTCATCGATCTGCTGATGAAAGTGATCGCCCCTTACCCGCTGTCAACGCCGGTCGCGGATATCGCCGCGCAGGCGCTGGCACCGCAGGGCATCAACGCCATGCGTGAGCGTGTAGCGCAGATTCTGGTGGAGCGTCAGTATCTCGTCGCTGCCCTGAAAACGCTGCCCTGCGTAGAGCAGGTATTTGACTCGGAAACCAATTACATCCTGGTGCGCTTCACCGCCTCCAGTGCCATATTTAAATCTTTGTGGGATCAGGGCATTATCTTACGAGACCAAAACAAACAACCCTCCCTGAGCGGCTGTCTGCGCATTACCGTGGGCACCCGTGAAGAGAGTCAGCGCGTGATTGACGCCCTGAAAGCGGAGAAAGTATGAGCCAGAAGACCCTTTTTATCGATCGCGACGGCACTATTATTGCTGAGCCACCAAGTGATTATCAGGTTGATCGATTCGACAAACTGGCTTTTGAAGCTGACGTGATCCCGGTTCTGCTTAAGCTGCAGAAAGCGGGCTATAAGCTGGTGATGATCACCAACCAGGACGGACTGGGCACCGACAGCTTCCCGCAGGCCGATTTCGATGGCCCGCACAACCTGATGATGCAGATCCTCACCTCGCAGGGTATTACCTTCGATGACGTGCTGATCTGCCCGCACCTGCCAGCGGATAATTGCGACTGCCGCAAACCGAAAGTGAAGCTGGTTGAGCGCTATCTTGCCGAAGGCGTGCTGGATAAAGCAAACAGCTATGTGATTGGCGATCGCGCAACCGATATCCAGCTTGCCGAAAACATGGGCATTCAGGGGCTGCGTTTTAATCGCAATGAGCTGAACTGGGCGACGATTGGCGATCAGCTCACCCGGCGCGACCGCTACTCCCACGTCGAGCGCAACACGAAAGAGACGCAGATTGACGTAAAAGTGTGGCTGGACCGCGAAGGCGGCAGCAAAATTCACACCGGCGTCGGTTTCTTCGATCACATGCTGGATCAGATTTCGACCCATGGCGGATTCCGCATGGAGATCAACGTGAAGGGCGATCTGTACATCGACGATCACCACACCGTTGAAGATACCGGCCTGGCATTGGGCGAAGCCCTGAAGCTGGCGCTCGGCGATAAGCGCGGCATTAACCGTTTTGGCTTCGTGCTGCCGATGGACGAATGTCTGGCCCGCTGCGCGCTGGATATCTCCGGCCGTCCGCACCTGGAATATAAAGCCGACTTTACCTATCAGCGCGTCGGCGATCTGAGCACCGAGATGGTTGAGCACTTCTTCCGCTCGCTCTCCTACACCATGGGCGTGACGCTGCACCTGAAAACCAAAGGCAAAAATGATCACCACCGCGTCGAGAGCCTGTTTAAAGTCTTTGGCCGCACGCTGCGCCAGGCGATCCGCGTGGAGGGCGATACGCTGCCTTCATCGAAAGGGGTGTTGTGATGAACGTGGTCATTCTGGATACCGGTTGCGCGAATCTCAACTCGGTGAAATCAGCCATCGCGCGCCACGGCTATGATCCGGTGGTCAGCCGCGATCCGGACGTCGTGCTGCGCGCCGACAAACTCTTTTTACCGGGCGTCGGAACGGCGCAGGCGGCGATGGATCAGATCCATGAGCGTGAGCTGGTCGAGCTGATTAAAGCCTGCACTCAGCCGGTGCTGGGCATTTGCCTGGGGATGCAGATCCTGGGGCGTCGCAGCGAAGAGAGCAATGGCGTGGACCTGCTGGGCATCATCGAAGAAGATGTGCCAAAGATGACCGACTTTGGCCTGCCGCTGCCGCACATGGGCTGGAACCGCGTTTACCCGAAAGCGGGTGACCGGCTGTTTCGCGGTATCGAGGACGGGGCCTATTTCTATTTTGTGCACAGCTACGCCATGCCGCTGAACCCGTACACCATCGCCCAGTGCAATTACGGCGAGCCTTTCACGGCAGCGGTCAACAAAGATAATTTCTTTGGCGTGCAGTTCCACCCGGAACGTTCGGGTGCTGCGGGTGCGCAGTTGCTGAAAAACTTCCTGGAGATGTGATGATTATTCCCGCATTAGATTTAATTGACGGCACCGTTGTCCGTCTCCATCAGGGCGATTACGGCCAGCAGCGCGACTACGGCAACGATCCCCTGCCGCGTTTGCAAGATTATGCGGCGCAGGGCGCAGAAGTGTTGCACCTGGTCGATCTCACCGGCGCAAAAGATCCGGCGAAACGTCAGATCGCACTGCTGAAAACCCTGGTCGCGGGCGTTAATGTTCCGGTGCAGGTGGGCGGTGGTGTGCGTTCTGAAGAGGATGTTGCCGCCCTGCTCGAAGCCGGTGTGGCGCGGGTGGTGGTCGGCTCGACGGCGGTCAAAAACCCGGAGCAGGTTAAAGGCTGGTTCCGCCGCTTTGGCCCCGACGCGCTTGTGCTGGCGCTGGATGTGCGCATTGATGAGCAGGGTAACAAGCAGGTAGCGGTCAGCGGCTGGCAGGAAAATTCCGGCGTGACGCTGGAAGAGCTGGTTGAAATTTATCTCCCCGTAGGGCTGAAACATGTCCTTTGCACGGATATCTCCCGCGACGGGACGCTGGCTGGCTCTAACGTCTCGCTGTATCAGGAAGTGTGCGCCCGCTATCCGCAGGTGGCTTTCCAGTCATCGGGCGGTATTGGCGATTTAGCGGATGTCGCCGCTCTGCGCGGCACCGGCGTGCGCGGCGTCATCGTGGGGCGCGCTTTACTGGAAGAGAAGTTTACTGTGACGGAGGCGATTCAATGCTGGCAAAACGGATAATCCCGTGTCTGGACGTGCGTGATGGCCAGGTGGTGAAAGGCGTGCAATTCCGCAATCACGAAATCATCGGCGACATCGTCCCCCTCGCAAAACGCTACGCCGATGAAGGCGCAGACGAACTGGTCTTTTACGATATCACCGCCTCCAGCGATGGCCGTGTGGTCGACAAAAGCTGGGTCGAGCGCGTAGCGGAAGTGATCGATATTCCGTTTTGCGTGGCGGGCGGAATTAAATCGGCGGAAGACGCTGCGCAGATCCTCTCCTTCGGCGCAGATAAAATTTCCATCAACTCCCCTGCCCTGGCAGATCCGGAGCTGATTACCCGTCTGGCGGATCGCTTTGGCGTACAGTGTATCGTGGTGGGAATTGATACCTGGTATGACGCGGCTGCCGGCAAGTATCACGTAAATCAATATACGGGTGATGAAAACCGCACCCGTGTGACGCAATGGGAAACGCTGGACTGGGTGCAGGAAGTGCAAAAACGCGGTGCAGGTGAAATCGTGCTGAACATGATGAACCAGGATGGCGTGCGTAACGGCTATGACCTGGAGCAACTCAAAAAAGTGCGGGCCGTGTGCCGCGTGCCGATGATTGCCTCCGGTGGTGCTGGAACGATGGAACACTTTCTGGAAGCCTTCCGCGACGCGGATGTCGATGGCGCGCTTGCGGCGTCGGTGTTCCATAAGCAAATTATCAATATTGGCGAGTTAAAAACGTTCCTGATTAACCAGGGCGTGGAGATTAGGGTATGTTAACTGAACAACAACGGGCTCAGCTGGACTGGGAAAAAACGGACGGATTATTGCCGGTGGTTGTGCAGCACGCCGTTTCAGGCGAAGTCCTGATGCTGGGCTATATGAACCAGGATGCGCTGAGCACGACGCTTGAGAGCGGGAAAGTCACCTTTTTCTCGCGCACTAAACAGCGTCTGTGGACCAAAGGCGAATCGACCGGTCATTTCCTCAATGTGGTGAGCATTACCCCTGACTGCGATAACGACACCCTGCTGGTACTCGCAAACCCTATCGGGCCAACCTGCCATCTGGGCACCAGCAGCTGTTTTGGCGATGCCAGCCATCAATGGCTGTTCCTGTATCAGCTCGAACAACTGCTCGCCGCGCGTAAAACCGCCGATCCGGAAAGCTCGTATACGGCAAAACTTTACGCGAGCGGAACCAAGCGTATCGCCCAGAAAGTGGGGGAAGAAGGCGTGGAAACAGCACTGGCTGCAACCGTAAACGATCGCGATGAGCTGACCAACGAGGCGTCTGATTTAATGTATCACCTGCTGGTGTTGCTCCAGGATCAGGATCTCGATTTAACGGCGGTGATTGAGAATTTGCGAAAACGGCATAAATAAAAAAAGACCGGGGAAACCCGGTCTTTTTTTGTCTGGTTATCAAGCTTTTGGTTTGTAGTTGCGCAGCGCGTTGCGCCCTAACACAACGCCAGAACCGATAATGCCGCCCAGCAGAACAGCCAGAATCAGCGTAAGAGCTTTCTTCGGACTATCGCGACGGATCGGCAGGTTAGGCTTCATGACATAGCGGTAGGCATGAATGCTAGCCGGATCGACATTAAGATTGTGAATATCTAGTAAATTTTGTTTGGTCTGATAATAAGCACCAGAGAAGACCAGAGGACGCGTAGACTCGTGCTCAATCATTGAACTGAGCGCTTCACTGCCCAACAGGAACATTGTTTCCTGCGTCACATCCTGCGTCTGCTGGATTTGAGGAGCCGTGATTTTCGCGGCCTGCGCGAATTTCAATGCCTCTGTAATCTGTTTAATACGCAGATCTTTCTGTTCTTGCGAGACTTTTTCCTGGTTCTGCAGAGAGTCGTTCAACGTAACGATTTGCTGTTTGATGTTGTCTTTAAGGTCAACATCAAGCTCTTTCGCCGTCTGCTCGTCAATCTGCTGAATGTATTGTGCCAGCTGTTTTTGTGCGGCTTCTGCTGTTTCCCCGGCATAGCTTACTGTAAGGGGCAACTGCTGTCCTTTAACTGCTGGCTCAATGGTCAGTTTCTCAGGTACTTCCTGGTTTTCAAGGGCCTGTGCTAACGCGGAAAATGCCGAGTTGAAACGCCCAACAACGCGAATCTGAGTATCAAGCATTGAGGGCGCTGCTGATCCATATAGGATATTCAGAGCATTAGTGTAGGTTGCGATTTGAGCGGCATCTGGCTGGGTAATTAACGCGGTAGAGGTCCATTTCTCTTTTGTCATAGTTAAATAAATGCCAGCAAAGACTATCGCTATAGCTACAAATGCAGCAATGATCCACTTCCCACGCCAAAGCTGCATCATTAAATCTATCAAATCAATCTGTTCCGGGTCATGCCGACTAGTGAGCTCGTTATTGCTGTTCTGGGACATACATTCCTTAACGGTGAAATTTGCGTAAAAATTTTCTAACTAGTCTATCTCGTACTGATAATTTTTCTATAAGAATCCGTTGAGAATCTGCCGACTGGTGAAGTTTTGCTTACTCCACGCTTAGAGGTATGATGTGCGTCATAGGTTTTATGCTTAACAGATAGCTGTTTTTGATAGCAAAGAGGATGGATATGAAATTTCTGGTCACTGGTGCAGCGGGTTTTATCGGCTCACACGTCAGTAAGCGTCTTTTAGACGCAGGGCATCAGGTTGTCGGTATCGACAATCTCAACGACTACTACGATGTCAACCTGAAGCAGGCGCGCCTGGATCTGCTGACATCCGGGAATTTCAGCTTTCATAAACTCGATCTGGCCGACCGCGAAGGCATGGCAGCCCTGTTTGCCAACGAGAAGTTTGACCGCGTTATCCATCTGGCCGCTCAGGCAGGCGTGCGTTACTCGCTGGAAAACCCGCATGCGTATGCAGATGCCAACCTGACTGGCCATCTGAACGTACTGGAAGGTTGTCGCCATAATAAGGTTCAGCACCTGCTGTATGCTTCCTCGAGTTCGGTCTATGGTCTTAACCGTAAAATGCCTTTCTCGACCGATGATTCGGTAGACCATCCGGTATCCCTTTACGCAGCGACCAAGAAAGCCAACGAGCTGATGTCGCATACCTATTCGCATCTCTATAACTTGCCTACTACCGGCCTGCGCTTCTTTACGGTGTACGGGCCGTGGGGCCGTCCGGATATGGCGCTGTTTAAGTTCACCAAAGCCATGCTCGAAGGCAAAAGCATTGATGTGTACAACTACGGCAAGATGAAGCGTGATTTCACCTACATTGACGACATTGCCGAAGCCATTATTCGCCTGCAGGATGTTATTCCACAGGCGGATGAAAGCTGGACAGTTGAAGCAGGCACGCCAGCAACCAGTTCCGCTCCCTATCGCGTCTACAACATCGGTAATAGCTCGCCTGTTGAACTGATGGATTACATTACAGCGCTGGAAGAAGCGTTAGGCATTGAAGCAGATAAGAATATGATGCCGATTCAGCCGGGTGATGTTCTGGAGACCAGTGCGGATACCAAAGCGCTGTACGAGGTGATTGGCTTTAAACCTCAGACGTCGGTCAAAGAAGGCGTGAAGAATTTCGTTGACTGGTATCGTGACTTCTACAAGGCTTAAAAACAACAATGCCCGGCAGTGCCGGGCATATTCTCGATGCGTTTAGCAATAAAGATTAATCACTTCCGAACAGATCGCGGGTATAGACTTTATCCGCCACATCCGCCAGCTCTTCTGCCATACGGTTTGAAATAATTACATCGGCATCTTTCTTGAATGCGTCCAGATCGCGAATGACCCGTGAATGGAAGAACTCGTCTTCTTTCATCGCCGGTTCATAAATAATCACTTGCACGCCTTTCGCCTTAATACGCTTCATGATCCCCTGGATGGAGGATGCGCGGAAGTTATCTGACCCGCTCTTCATGATCAGACGATACACCCCCACCACTTTCGGCTGACGCGCCAGAATGGAGTCAGAGATGAAATCTTTACGCGTACGGTTTGCTTCCACAATCGCGGAAATCAGGTTGTTTGGCACCGTTTGGTAGTTTGCGAGCAGCTGCTTGGTATCTTTTGGCAGACAGTAACCGCCGTAACCGAATGACGGATTGTTATAGTGGTTGCCAATGCGCGGGTCCAGACAGACACCTTCAATGATCTGTTTGGTGTTCAGGCCAAGGCTTTCCGCGTAGCTATCCAGTTCGTTGAAGAAGGCCACACGCATCGCCAGATAGGTATTGGCGAAAAGCTTGATAGCCTCAGCTTCAGTGGTGTCGGTGAACAGCACATCAATATCTTTCTTGATCGCCCCCTCCTGCAACAGCGCCGCAAAGCGCTCGGCACGTGCGGAACGCTCACCAATAACAATACGCGATGGATAGAGGTTGTCGTAAAGAGCCTTGCCTTCACGCAGAAATTCTGGAGAGAAGATCACGTTATCGATACCCAGTTTCTCTTTAATTGACTGGGTGAACCCGACAGGGATAGTCGATTTGATGATCATCACGGCTTCAGGATTCAATGCCACCACATCTTTAATCACTGCTTCTACGCTGGAGGTATTGAAGTAGTTGGTCTTCGGATCATAATCCGTTGGAGTGGCGATAATCACATAATCTGCACCGCGGTATGCGTCTTCTTTATCGGTTGTTGCGCGGAAGTTGAGCGGCTTGTTGGCCAGGTATTCCTCGATTTCTTTGTCAGCAATCGGGGAGATCTTCTGGTTAAGCATATCCACTTTGGCCTGCACGATATCCAGCGCCACCACTTCATGATTTTGTGCGATCAGAATACCGTTAGATAGACCGACATAGCCTGTTCCGGAGATTGTAATTTTCATTCGTTCAACTTCTTCAAGTATGAGTGTCAGGAGGCCTCTACAGTGCCACCGCTGTAAACAACTGTTGAGGTTTTTACCTCTTATGTTTATGCACTGTCAAGGCAAAGACCTTGCTACCGTAGCGGGGTAACAGCGTCAATTATTCGGCAATTTTCGCATGAGACTGTGCAAAGCGAGGAGACACGGGGAAAGGAACAACAAAAAAGCCCGGTAATGATAACCGGGCTTTGCTATCAGACTGAGTTAAATCAGATTAATCCAGCCATTCGGTGTGGAACACACCTTCTTTGTCAGTACGCTTATACGTGTGTGCACCGAAGTAGTCACGCTGCGCCTGAATCAGGTTCGCAGGCAACACCGCTGCACGGTAGCTGTCGTAATATGCAACTGCTGCTGAGAAAGTCGGAACCGGAATACCGTTCTGAACCGCGTATGCAACAACATCACGCAGTGCTTGCTGGTAGTCGTCAGCAATTTTCTTGAAGTACGGTGCCAGCAGCAGGTTAGCAATGCCTGCGTTTTCCGCGTAAGCATCGGTGATTTTCTGCAGGAACTGGGCGCGGATGATGCAACCGGCGCGGAAGATCTTGGCGATCTCACCGTAGTTAAGATCCCAATTATTCTCGTCAGATGCAGCACGCAGCTGAGAGAAGCCCTGTGCGTAAGAGACGATTTTGCCCAGGTACAGAGCACGGCGAACTTTCTCGATGAACTCAACTTTGTCAGCGGCAGGTTTAGCCTGTGGGCCAGACAGCACTTTAGAGGCTGCAACGCGCTGCTCTTTCAGAGAAGAGATATAACGTGCAAACACGGACTCAGTAATGAGAGACAGTGGCTCACCGAGATCCAGAGAGCTCTGGCTGGTCCATTTACCGGTACCTTTGTTCGCCGCTTCGTCCAGAATCACATCAACCAGGTATTTACCCTCTTCGTCTTTCTTAGTGAAGATATCTTTGGTGATGTCGATCAGGTAGCTGTTCAGCTCGCCAGTGTTCCACTCAGTGAAAGTCTGCGCCAGCTCTTCGTTGGACAGATTCAGGCCGCCTTTCAGTAACGAGTAGGCTTCAGCAATCAGCTGCATGTCGCCGTATTCGATACCATTGTGAACCATTTTCACATAGTGACCCGCACCGTCTGGACCGATGTAGGTCACGCACGGTTCTCCATCTTCTGCAACAGCGGCAATTTTAGTCAGAATAGGCGCGACCAGCTCATACGCTTCTTTCTGACCTCCAGGCATGATCGATGGGCCTTTCAGGGCGCCCTCTTCACCGCCAGACACGCCGGTACCGATGAAGTTGAAACCTTCCGCAGAAAGCTCACGATTACGACGAATGGTGTCGTGGAAGAAGGTGTTACCACCATCAATGATGATGTCGCCTTTATCCAGATACGGCTTCAGGGAGTCGATAGCAGCATCAGTACCCGCGCCAGCTTTCACCATTAACAGGATACGACGCGGCGTTTCCAGAGATTCAACAAACTCCTGCACCGTATAGAAGGGAACCAGCTTCTTGCCAGGGTTCTCGGCAATCACTTCTTCGGTTTTGTCACGGGAACGGTTGAAAACGGAGACGGTATAACCACGGCTTTCGATGTTGAGCGCCAGATTGCGCCCCATCACTGCCATACCGACAACGCCGATCTGTTGTTTGGACATTACATACTCCTGTCAGGTGTGGTCACCGCGACTTATGCGCGGCTTGAATGTTTGCTTGATGTTAACTCAGGTTGCACACCGCTGTGTAGTGCAAGATGCTTTTAACCACTGCGACGGCTTAGTTATACGGCAACATCAATATATAACGCCATCATAGGAGGGCTACGGCTTTCATCGCTACCTTGCCGAGTTTTATTGCAGACTAGGGATTTTGCCTAAAATTGTCTCTACGTATTCTTTTGCCTGCAGTTCATCAGCGGCTTCTGTATAGCAACGCAATTCAGGGGCATTTCCCGAAGGGCGAAGATGGAAAACATCGCCATTATCAAGCGTGAAACGCGCACCGTCAGTTTGATCAATATCGGCGCATTGACGTTGCGATAGCCCGAGTTGACTTAAAAAGTTCTCGGGTGACATCACTGCTGATTCAATGATTTGCTGACTTTTCTCTGAAGCGAAGTTCTTGATCCTGTCTGACCAAGTAAAACGCTGAGGCAGATTTTCAACAAGTGACGAAATGTTGTCTTTACCTGCTGCAACAAGCAGCATTAAGGCTGGCAAAACAGCGTCTCGAGTTGGCAATGCTGAGAGCGTTTTACCGTTAATGACCAAATCGGTAGCTAATAGATAACCACCGTTAGCCTCAAAACCAGCAACACAATGATAAGACTCGATTAGACCCTCAAATCCAGCAATGACATAAGGTGAACCAATTTTGGTACGTAGCACCCTTTTAAATCGCTTACTCAATTCAACTGCGGTATTGCAACTCACAGGGATGGCCAAAGCTTCAATATCTAAAGCAATAGAAGTCAGCAAACCGAGGATATCGCCGCGCAACCAGTTGCCTTTTTCATCTGCCACTAGTGGGCGGTCTCCGTCGCCATCTGTTGAAAATATGGCATCTAAACAATATTTTTTAGACCAAGATTTAGCTAGGCTTCTGTCCTTATCTCCGACTGCTTCAGTATCGATGGGTATAAAATCATCACTTCTTCCTAAAGAGACAACTTCAGCACCTAATGATGTGAAAAGCTGATGATACAAATCTCGCCCTGAACTAGAATGTTCATAAATACCAATTTTTTTTCCGCAAAGTAAGTATTTGTCAAATAGAGATGTGTATCTAGCTATATAATTATCAGCAGCATCAGTACATTTAACGAGAGTAGGCAATGCAGATATTTTGGAAAAAGAGTAGTTACTATTAGAAATGGAGTATTCATCATCCTTACTAATTTCACCGTCAGGCCTATAGAACTTCATTCCATTTCTATCAAAGGGAATATGACTACCAGTAATCATAATACATGGAATTTTTTTTGTTAAAGAATAACTGGCGATCGCTGGTGTAGGGACAACGCCGTGAAACTCTACTTCAAAACCATGTTCTTCTATAGCCGCTGCACATGCTTGCGCAATTCCATAACTACTGGGACGGTTATCAATTGCCAAAGCGACCGTCTCAAATTCGAATTTCTGACTTATAACAGCTAGAAAAGCATGAGTGAACGCAGCACTAATATCATCAGTGAATTCTACAACAAGTCCACGAGCACCACTCGTTCCAAAGGAAATATTACTTGTTTTTATAATATCACTGGTAACTATGTTCGTCATAATTTTGCACCTGTATCAATTCTTATAATATCATCTTCGCCAAGGTAATCACCTGATTGAATCTCAATAATTTCTAAAGGATAGTCACCAATATTCCTAATGGTATGAACGCAACCAGGAGGAATGTAAATTGATTCATTAGCCTCATATATCTTTAAGACTTCATCTAAAATTACCTCAGCCTTTCCAGAAACGACAACCCAATGTTCTGCACGGTGCTTATGAAATTGCTTAGAAATAACACTGTCTTTATTAATAGTTATCCGATTAACTTGAAATCGAGAGCCTCTATCTAGACGTTCGTGCGATCCCCAACGCCTATAATTCAATGGATATTGGCGAAATTCTTCACGATCTTGAGACTTTAACTGGTCAACAACTAGTTTTACATCTTGATCTTTATTTTTTTGAGTAATCAGAACTGCATCTTTAGTACAGACAACCACAAGATCTTCAACACCTATCGTTGCTACTAACGTCGAATCCGTTTTTACAAAATTATTTTTACAATCAATGGAGATCACATCTGAATCAGAACAATTTCCAGATTCATTTTTCTCACCTAATTGCCATAATGCAGACCATGAACCAACATCACTCCAACCTGCATCCATAGATACCACAACGCCAATACTTGTATGTTCCATCACGGCATAATCAACGGATAATGAAGGATTCCTAGAGAAAGAATTGCGATCTATTCGTAAAAAGGATTCATCAACTTCCGAGTTATTTACTGCATGAGAGCAGTTCTGTAATATATCAGGGGCATATTTTCTTAATTCATTAATAAATACCGAAGCTCGAAACATGAACATGCCACTGTTCCAGTAGTAATCTCCCGAGTTAACATAAGAACAAGCAGTCTCGTAGGAAGGTTTTTCTTTGAATGACTCAATAAAATGAGAACCATTCAATTCGACTCCACGCTTGATATATCCATATCCTGTATGTGGAGAGGTTGGTTTTATACCAAAAGTTACCAGGTAATCTTTCTCAGCCAAATGGATTGCGTTTGCTATCGCATTATGAAAAGATGGTGTATCTGCAATAAAATGATCGGCTGCTAAAACTAATAATAAAGGGTCCTCTCCCTTTTTAAGGGCGTCAAGAGCCGCAACTGCAATTGCAGGTGCTGTATTTCGTCCAAAAGGTTCAAGAAGGATTGTGGCATTTTCATACCCAATTTCTTTGGTTTGTTGATTGACTAGAAAACGATGTTCTTCATTACAAATAATCTGGGGAGATGCCATTTCCAAACCATTTAAACGAATAAGAGTTTGTTGAAAAAGGCTATTTTTTTCATCAATTAATTTAAGGAATTGCTTCGGTCTTTGAGTTCGAGAAAGTGGCCATAATCGAGTCCCACTTCCTCCGGCAAGAATTACTGGTTTAAAAGAAATCATTTTAACACCTATTTTCTGAAGATTGCTCTGTATGCATAAAACAAAAAATAATAAGCTGCAGGTAATAAATTTATTTTCTCAATTTCACGATAGATATACCATTGCCTTTTTGCTTTTTTAAATTTATTCCTGGACAATGATCCAGGAACAATTCTGTAATGTGTCAAACAATGATTAAACAAAACTGCATTAGTTTCTTTCAATAATTGAAGCCAAAAAGCATAATCTTGGCCTGTTCTAATCAGTGGCATTCTATGTTGCTTTACAAGACATTTTTTTAATATTACTGTCGAGCATCCTAGGGTTGCTTTTTTCATTAACATATCTTTATAAGTAAAAACTTCTCCAGAATGTGTAGCATCGACAATTTTACATAATTTCCTTTCAGAAAAAGTTTCACAAGCATATGAGGTGAAGCAAAATTCAAGGGATCTTTCTTCCATATATTTTATTTGTAATGATAGTTTATCTTTTTCCCAATAGTCGTCTGCATCAAGAAAAGCTATATATTCCCCATTGGAATGATCAATAGAATTATTTCGAGCAACGGCCGCACCACTATTTTTATTCAACTTAAAGAGGCGAACGCGTTCATCTTTCATGGATAACTGCTTCAGGAAGTCGAAAGAGCCATCATTGGAGCAGTCATCAGTAACAATCCATTCCCAATTTTTATAGTTTTGCTCGGAAATTGATCTATACGTCTCTTGAATAAAACCAAGGCTATTGAAAGTTGGTGTAATAATCGAAACTAATGATTCATGCTTCACTGAATCCATTCCTCAACAATTTTGGTATCATTATTTCCCTCTCCTAAAACATAATTATTATGAATGTCCATATTATTAATAATAATTTTACACTGCTCAAATGAATCAATGAGAGCTGATAAATCATCAATATTTTCTGCAGAAACCATGTGAGGATAAGACTCCAGAAGGCTTTCTACAGCGTCATTTTTCAAAGTGAACACTAATTTTTGATGAATAATTGCATCAAGAGCAGTTGCTGATGCTGTCATCTTATATTGCGATTTATCAAACAAATAAATGAATCCATCAATATCTTTAATAACGCTTTCAAACTCTTCGTCACTATAAACAGTGTCCCACAGCTTAAACTTCACATCAGAATCATAATTTACAATGAAATCTTTATGTGCCCTGCCAATTGCCCATATTTCAGTGGAACTAGATGTTGATAAATCGTAAATTTTATTACAATTCTTCTTGTCATCTCTAAGAAGGCCAACCATTGCCAATTTAAGAGGCTTACCTTGAACTTCTCTTGCTGTATTTGATATTTTATTTGAAGGTAACGGATGTTTGATATAATAATAATTCCCGTTGTATGCAATGTTTTTTTTGATATGTTTACTCAAAAATAAGAATTTAGCTCCAGCTTTTGAAAGCTTCTGAAAAGCATATTTAAATAATTTCGCAGCTTTAGACAACTTTTGTGCATTAGCGCTTAACGCTTCTGCTTGGCCGTGCATGACAATACTCGGCTTTAAAAAAGAAAAGAAAGAGAGAATAAATACCTGAAGATTACTTGCTCCTAAAATACATATTTTTCGTCGTGTCATTAACATATATGGCGCAAGTATAATAAACCATACAACTTTTATAATCTCTCTATTAATTAATCTAAGATATGTGTTTTTTATCTTAGATTCTTTTAACAAATAACCTATATTTTTTTTTCGATTAGTTTTTAAAAATTTTTCGTGCACATCGTTTAACAGAAAAATGCTGTCTTTTTTTTCAAAAAAATCAATAAATGCTTCAACAAATAAAGAATGTTCTGCACCATGCGCATAAAGATCAACTACAAAATATTTCGAGATATTATTTTTCATATTTTAGATACTTTCATAAATGGAAACCTGTAAAGCAGTTTATGATAATTACTGTATAAATCGCCAACTTGTCTATCTGAAGTTTTTATAAAAACAACATTTGGTATCGATTCTAAAAGTTGTTTTTTATCACTAGAACAAAATATGATCGCATTTTTTTGCTTAGCAACTCTTTTGATATCCTGAATAGTCGCTCCGTCTCTATCTGTGAATATAGTCAAGTAATTATCTGTACGAGCCCTTTTCTTCCTTTGTTCCCACTTATCTTTTGCCTCATTAAAACTACTATAGTGTTGAAAAAATATAGTTATATCAGCTAATTTACCACATGGGTATTTTTTTTCTGTATCTTTAAATTCAGTTAATTCCTGATTCAAATAAAAATCGAGTTGTTCTGTAAGTTTAATGAAATCACTTGGATTAATCCATAAATTAATAGTAGGCGATTTATACTGTTTTTTTGCTGATTGGTAGACTCTGGTGCCAATACAATTAGATGATATGATTGTAATGTCTTTATTAACAAAAAATCGCAACAATATATTGAACATTATTTTTTCTAATTTAATGACTATATTTTTAACTAATTTTAGAAGTTGCTTCATACTTAGAAACCTTGTAGATAATCACAACATTAATAACCTGAGATAAAGACAACATAAATATATAAATAGCCAATCCATATTTAATTAGAATAATAATGCAACATAGCGAAACAAGCGTCCAAACTAGCGAAACTTGGAAGAATAATCGCGAAGCTCCAAGAAAAATCATTTTAGCTATTGCTGTCTGTCCTAACGGCCAGAACAAACAAAAGAGAGTCAATGCAAGGAGGAATGAATCATTTGAAAAATATTTTTTCATCCCGAAAAGGAGCTCATAAAAGGACTCCCCTCCTAAATACCATATAATCAAATAGGCAAGTGACATAACATATAATACAGCAGCGTAATACTTGAATATGTTCGAGGAAAACTGTTTTTTCTGAGCATAACGTATAACAATTTTATTCATTGCTCCAGCAATCAATCCTGGTGCACTATAGCAAGTATTAAATATCCTTATGGCTATTAATGCAGAAGGACCAATAAGCCAACCAATAAGCAAAGGGGAGATAGAATCGCGACATAATGATAACAAAGTGCCAGAAAAATACCCAAGTGAATATAACGGGTATCTATTCTTACTTTCATTAACGTTATCTGATTTGACGTGTTTTATATTTTTTACGTGATAAATCACACTAGCTAGTGCAGAACCAATTACGCGAAGTATTAATGCCACGATTAGAAAATTAAAATCAATGAAATTAAATAAAACAATAACAGTAACCAATGTTAAAATAATATCTATTATAAAATAAAAAGTATGTTTTGCTGAAGTACAAAATATATTTATCGTTCCAATAGATAAAATATTTGCTAAAAAGCAAACATATAAAAGTATATAATTAGCCGCTGAAATTGAGTATGACAAAATGTATGCTGAATAAACATAAACAAATAACAAGGATAATATCGGAATAATATATTGTAACCTGCATTGCTTTTTATATATTAATTGTGCCTCCTCGTCTTTATAAGACATAGTGTGTGTTAAAAATAATCCTTCATATAATGTATTTTGAGCATTAACTACCAACATAACCATCAAAAGAAAAGCTGCATCAACTTCTGTCAGATGCTTTATTCCCTTTGATATTAAAATAAAGCCAGACCCGGCAATTAAAAGATTTCTAATGAAGACAATAAACCCAGCGTTCATTAATATTTAAACCCAGTGATGAACATTATTAGCTTAGCCACAATTGAATTCTTAATCATACAATAATGAATAATCGAGAGCTTTTTACTATGCTCACTCAAATAATGCTCATGGATGATAGATTTAGCTTTAGACTCAAAAAATGACTTGTTACGATCATTTATTTTTTCTGATTTGTACCATCCATTATTTTCGTTCAACCACTTTTTAAGAAATACAGAATAACTTTTTGAGAGAAAAATATTATTTCTATATATATCATCTGGTAGGATCTTAACTTCAATATTATTTAAGTTAATCAAATCACTAAACTTATCGAAAGATAGATTGCTAAAGGCAAGAAATTTAGAATTAAAGTATCCTCCTTTCATTTCTGTATTTTGAAGAAATTTTGAGACATGCCAAAAGCCAAACATCGTTTGGTCCGACAACCGTTGGAATAAGTTTTTTAACTTCCATTCATTAAATGCAATTTGCTCGATTTTCCTTAATTTTCCGTGCTTCAAAATAGTATCATTAAGTAGGATGAATGATTGATTGGTTTCTACTGATACAAATTTTTTTTCAATATACCATTTAAGACCATAGTAATAACCAGAAAATTCCATTTCATTATTTACATAATCATTACTAAAAATAGCCATCTTCTGATTAGTGAATGATACAATTTCTCCTAGACGAGTGTTTACTATAACAATGTCAGTAATAAAGCACCATTTTAAAAAGGACTTTATTTTTTTAATATAATGTTTATATTCTGGGTCTTCATCGTAGCAAACAAAAATTATTAACCATCGTGTCATACAATCTCCAGTCGCCTTTTTCTTGTAATAAGAAAAACTTGAAATACCATAACAACAAATAACTCAATCACAACATCTCGTAAAAGAACTGGGGAAATTAAAAAACCCAAGGCGCAAAATCTAAATAAAAACCAACTAAAAAGTAATAATAACCTTGCGTTTAATAGCACAACCATAAATAGCATAGTAATAAAATAAGGTATAAAGCTGTATGATCCAAAATCAATGTATACGGTTGACCATAATGGATACATTACATTAGCGTTAAGCGAACCATAAATATCTGATACTCCGAGATTCACAAAATCATAGAGCATTTTATTATCAAAAAATGCATTTGAATTCAATGGATCACCAACAATTTTGGAAAGTGCATATCCAAAGTATCCGATACTTATGCCTTCAAGGTTTATATTACTAATTAAGTAACCACCTAAACCAAACGAATAAGAAAGATAAAATATAATATTCAATATACTCCGCCCAATTGCCCCTTCTACATTATCTGTACGCCCCTGAAGGATTGGCATCAATACCATGAGTAATATCACCCCCCCGCAGAGCAGGACAACCTGTTTCTTTGAAATATTTATCTTTACATTTGACAAGAACATAGCAATTGCAAAATAAAAAACCATCGTTCTTGATAGGTTAGTCATAGAGAAAAATACTAGCGCACACAAAATATAAATAAACGTTTTTTTTGATAAGGCTATTTTAATAGGTTGCATTAATGAACATAGCAGTACCATTAATGTACCACTATTAATCAAATTGATATAATATAATATATTGCTCGAAGAAATGATTTCAAGTTTAGCATCCCTCCCTGAAACAGGAAATGTTACAATCAACAGAATTAAAGATAAAGCTATACTGCCCTTGGCAACAGGTATGCACCATTGCAAATTATCAAAATATACTGTTTTTCTTCTTTGTCTAATCATAATCAAATAGCCTAGTATTAATGCAGCTATTTGTGGCCATATATATATTAAATTGAAATCAATTGCGGACGTTAATGCACTAAATTGATTTGTAATTGAAACTGCAGCATAAAGCAGAAATATAAATGCTATTGCCCGCATTTATTATGACCCTTTTAGAAAAGCACGAAGAGAAAGAATATATGCTAATGCAAAACCAACTCTACCATGCATAAAACCACCCTCTATAATATATTCACGCGAAAACGCTTTTAAAGCTTTTTTTACATTAAAGCTTTGTTCACCACTATCAATGAAGCCTTCAAATTCAGAATATCTGACAAGTCTACTTATAAATTCTAAAGCTGTTGTGGAATGGTAATGATATAGGTAATAACCTTTTTTGAAAGACAAAGTCTTGACATTTGAAATGTCATCGCGGAACCTTAAACCCGCATGAATCACATCTGACACAACTACTGTATCTCTTCTAAAAAATCTTAACTGACGATCATTTTCTGGTGAAAATTTACCCCATACGATATCTTTTTCAAACATACGATTAAGTCTGGGAATAAGCAAACCACTGTTTAAAACGTCATCGAATCCACTAAGTCCTTTGCCAGATTGGAACTTTCTCAGTTCGCTGATTATTTTTTTTGAAGGTGATTCGTCAGCATCTAAAATGAAAATATAATCATTTTTACACGCGTCTATACCCGTTTTTCTTGCTGGCTCAACGTATCCCATTTTATCAATTTCTATGAACTTAGTATTTTCAATATTTTCAAATAACTCACGCGAGCCATCATTACTTTTCATATCAACGATGATAACCTCATCAAATATATCAACTAAAGGAATGATATTTCGTCTTAAATTATCAATTTCATTTAAAGAGTTTACTAATAAAGATATTTTATTTTCCATCATTTAATATTCTTGCTTATATTGTTTGAACGAAATACCTTCTTTGTCTTTCCCTGAGATTTGTGGAGGTGTGTTGGTTCTCCATTTAATGTTCAACTCTGGGTCATTCCAGGATATAGTAACTTCTGATTCCGGATGATAATAGTTTGTTGTTTTATACAGAAATTCTACTGTTTCTGATAAAGTTAAAAAACCATGAGCAAAGCCCTCAGGAATCCACAACTGGCGCTTATTCTCAGCTGAAATGTTAACACCTACCCACTGACCAAACGTTGATGAATGCTTTCGCACGTCCACAGCTACATCAAAAACTTCGCCGACAACGCAACGTACTAGTTTACCTTGCGCATATGGCTCCTCTTGTAAATGGAGACCGCGAAGTACCCCTTTATGTGATTTCGAATGATTATCCTGAACAAACTCAATATTGCGACCTACCGCCTCTTCAAACACTTTCTGGCTGAAGCTTTCAAAGAAAAAACCACGTTCATCACCAAATACTTTCGGTTCAAAAATCAAAACATCTGGAATATCAGTCTTAATCACATTCATTGCTTAATAGCCTTTAATCATTTTCAGCAGGTACTGACCGTATGCATTTTTCTTCAACGGCTCTGCCAGTTTCTTAACCTGATCAGCGTCGATAAAACCTTTACGATACGCAATTTCTTCCGGGCAGGAAACTTTCAGTCCCTGACGCTCTTCTATGGTGGCAATGAAATTGCTCGCTTCTATCAGGCTCTGATGTGTACCGGTATCAAGCCAGGCATAACCGCGTCCCATCATGGCAACTGAAAGACGCCCCTGCTCCAGATACATACGGTTGATATCCGTGATTTCCAACTCACCGCGCGCAGAAGGTTTCAGGTTTTTCGCCATTTCTACAACATCATTATCGTAGAAATAGAGACCCGTTACGGCATAGTTACTCTTAGGCTCCAGCGGCTTTTCTTCCAGGCTGATGGCCGTACCCTTTTTATCAAACTCTACAACGCCATAGCGCTCAGGGTCGTTAACGTGATAGGCAAAAACCGTTGCACCAGCATCTTTATTCAACGCAGCTTCAAGCTGTTTTGGCAGGTCATGACCATAGAAAATGTTATCGCCCAGCACCAGCGCGCAACTATCGTCACCAATGAACTCTTCGCCAATAATAAAGGCCTGCGCCAGACCATCAGGACTAGGCTGCACTTTATATTGCAGGTTCAGCCCCCACTGGCTGCCGTCGCCGAGCAGTTGCTCAAAGCGCGGCGTATCCTGCGGTGTACTGATGATCAGAATATCTTTAATTCCCGCCAACATCAGTGTCGACAATGGATAATAAATCATCGGTTTATCATAGATAGGCAGCAATTGTTTACTTACCGCCATTGTCACAGGATAAAGACGAGTGCCAGAACCACCAGCCAGAATAATACCTTTACGCGTAGTCATCATTTTTCTCTATAAACGCAAAATGCCCTCTAAAGAGCATTTAAAATATTTAAATAGATTGAGCGGTAAACAGTTCAGCGAGCATACGTTTCACGCCAATATCCCAGGACGGCAATACCAGATCAAAGTTCCGTTGGAACTTTTCGGTGTTCAGGCGTGAATTTTGCGGCCGTTTTGCCGGAGTCGGATACGCTGATGTCGGAACGGCATTCAATTTTTCGATTGCCAATTCAATACCCGCTTCTCGAGCTTGTTCGAACACCAATGCGGCGTAGTCGTACCAGGTTGTGGTATTTGATGCTACAAGATGATACAGCCCCGCCACTTCGGGTTTTGCCAGCGCCACACGAATAGCGTGCGCGGTACAATCAGCTAAAAGCTCAGCTCCCGTCGGGGCACCAATCTGGTCGTTGATCACTGACAGCTCAGTCCGCTCTTTTGCCAGGCGCAGCATCGTTTTAGCAAAGTTGTTCCCTTTACCGGCGTATACCCAGCTGGTGCGGAAAATCAGATGCTTAGCACAATTCGCCTGCAGCGCTTTTTCGCCGTTAAGTTTAGTCTGACCATAAACGTTCAGCGGTGCCGTTGCATCGGTTTCCTGCCAGGGCGTCTCGCCGTCGCCAGGAAAGACGTAATCTGTGGAGTAATGAACAACCCAGGCACCAATCTTGGCAGCTTCTTTTGCAATCGCTTCAACACTTGTTGCATTCAGTAGCTCAGCGAATTTTCGCTCGGATTCGGCCTTGTCCACCGCGGTATGTGCGGCTGCGTTAACGATCACATCAGGCTTAATCGAACGCACCGTCTCGGCAATACCTTCAGGATTGCTAAAATCACCACAATAATCTTTGGAATGGACATCCAGGGCGATGAGATTACCAAGGGGAGCGAGGGCGCGCTGTAATTCCCAGCCCACCTGCCCTGTTTTACCAAACAGGAGAATGTCCATTACTGACGCTCTCCATAATTCTGCTCAATCCAGGTTTTATAAGCGCCACTTTTCACGTTATTCACCCAATCCTGATTGCTGAGATACCATTCCACTGTTTTGCGGATCCCGCTCTCGAACGTTTCTTGCGGTTTCCAGCCCAATTCTTCACCAATTTTATGGGCATCGATTGCATAGCGGCGGTCGTGTCCCGGACGGTCGGTCACATAAGTGATCTGATCGCGATAGGAGCCGTCTTTCGGTACGATTTCATCCAACAGATCGCAGATGGTATGAACAACATCAAGGTTCTGCTTCTCGTTATGGCCGCCAATGTTGTACGTCTCACCAGGCTTACCCTGAGTGACAACGGCATAGAGAGCACGGGCATGATCTTCAACATACAGCCAGTCACGGATCTGATCGCCTTTGCCATAAATCGGCAATGCTTTACCGTCCAGAGCGTTGAGGATCACCAGCGGAATAAGTTTTTCCGGGAAATGATAGGGACCGTAGTTATTAGAACAGTTAGTCACAATGGTTGGGAAACCATAGGTACGCAGCCATGCGCGAACCAGGTGATCGCTTGACGCTTTGGACGCGGAATACGGGCTGCTCGGCGCATAAGCCGTCGTTTCAGTAAACAGCGGCAGCTCGGTTGAAGCCGGGTGCTCATCAGGATGGGGCAGATCGCCATACACTTCGTCAGTCGAAATGTGGTGGAAGCGGAATGCGGCTTTTGCATCTTCATTCAACGCAGACCAGTATGCGCGCGCGGCTTCCAGCAGGACATAAGTCCCGACTATATTGGTTTCGATAAATGCCGCAGGCCCCGTAATGGAACGATCCACGTGGCTTTCAGCAGCCAAATGCATGACAGCATCAGGTTTGTGCTCAGCAAAAATGCGCTCCATCGCCGTTTTATCGCAGATGTCTGCCTGCTCAAATGCGTAACGCTCACTGTCACTCACTTCTGCAAGCGACTCCAGGTTACCGGCATAGGTCAACTTATCAACGTTAACCACTTCATCCTGGGTATTTTTAATAATATGCCGCACAACTGCAGAGCCAATAAAACCAGCACCGCCAGTAACAAGAATTTTCACGTTAGCTATTCCGTTGATTGAATATATCGGGATATTGATGTTCTGAATTCAGAATAATATGAGCGAAAACAGAAAATATGCACGCTACCGCCCCTGGCTTAACAGCTACCAGTGCACTGAGTACATTCGCAAGATGTGTTGACTTATGGTCATTTTTCGGACGTTAGGCGTAACTGGACAACCATAGAAGTCTGTTAATTGTCGTCCTTATCGACGACAGAAACAAGTAGAAATCCTTATCAAGTCGCCCAAAAAAACATCAGCTAACTTATTGTAATGTGAGAACTTTAAAAACAAAAAACGGCAACGAGCATTCTTGAGGATTTGCCTTCACTCAGAATGATCGGTTGCCGCTACTTTCGTGCTGCGCGCTTAGGAGGCCTGTAGAATTACTCGCTCGTCAGAAGTTTCTCAATGCTCTTACGGAACTTCGCCCCTTCCTTCAGGTTGCGCAGCCCATAGTTTACAAACGCCTGCATATAGCCCATTTTCTTACCGCAGTCGTAGCTGTCACCGGTCATCAGCATCGCATCCACCGACTGTTTTTTCGCCAGTTCTGCAATGGCATCCGTCAGCTGAATACGGTCCCAGGCACCGGGTTCCGTTTTTTCCAGCTCGGCCCAGATATCAGCGTTCAAGACATAGCGGCCTACTGCCATCAGGTCAGAAGCCAGTGTCTGCGGCTGATCGGGTTTTTCGATGAATTCAACAATACGGCTCACCTGCCCTTCTGAATCCAGCGGCTCTTTGGTTTTAATCACAGAGTACTCAGACAGATCGCCTTTCATGCGTTTCGCCAGCACCTGGCTACGGCCCGTCTCATTGAAACGCGCCACCATAGCGGCGAGGTTATAGCGCAGCGGATCGGCTGAAGCATTGTCCAGAATGATATCTGGCAGCACCACGATAAACGGGTTGTCACCGACAACCGGACGCGCGCAGAGAATGGAATGCCCAAGACCCAGCGGCTGTGCCTGGCGCACGTTCATGATGGTCACCCCTGGCGGGCAGATAGACTGCACTTCGGCCAGAAGCTGACGCTTAACACGCTGCTCAAGCAGCGCTTCGAGTTCGTAAGAGGTGTCGAAGTGGTTCTCTACCGCATTCTTGGAAGAGTGAGTCACCAGAACGATTTCTTTGATCCCTGCAGCAACAATCTCGTCGACGATGTACTGGATCATCGGCTTGTCAACGATCGGCAGCATCTCTTTAGGAATCGCTTTTGTGGCTGGCAGCATATGCATACCCAAGCCCGCTACCGGAATGACTGCTTTCAAATTAATCATTATTTCTTCCACCTTAAAATGGTTGCCGAATTATAGCTGTTAAACCCGTTTTCGCCAGCATGTTTTACGGTAATTCAGGACCTGATGGTACGCTTTCGACCCACAAATTACAGTAGTTGTTGTCCGAATACGTCACAGTTTTGACACAGAATAATCGCAAAATGGCTGACGCAGACTCTATCTGTGGGGCAGTTTGAAGTTCAGCCTCTCCACATTCACCACCTGCTGATCCACCCGGTCGATATCCACCGAACTCTGCCCTTTTTCATTGACCGCATGAATATTCGCCAGTGAGAGCAGCGTCTCATCTTTCGCCATAAACTTGCCGCGCACGTCTTTGCGCAGGTCAAAATTCATCTTCAGCGCGGGCCCGACTGTCGCCTGTTGCATCACGTTGATGTTGCGTAAAAATAGGTGCTGCGGTTTGTTGTGCAACTCCAGCGTCGCGCGCTGCATCTCCACGTTGGTGATGGCGACAAACGAGGTCGCGTTGCCCGATGAAATCTGTATGCCGCGCAGTTTGTATGCCAGCTGTCGATTATCCAGGCGGATATTGTTGAGCCTGAAGTTTTGCGGAATCGACAGGTAATCGCCCTTAATCACCCCGTAGCCGATCAGCATCCCGGCGCTGTTGACCATATCAACATTATCGATGACAAAGTTATCGCAGCCGTAAATCGCCACCGTGGCGTTATCAATCCCGGCTTTTTTACTGAAATCCGGGGTGATGTTTTTGGCTTTCACATTACGAATAATAAAGTGCTTACCGTTTTCCACGTGCACCAGTTGCCGACAGTTACTGCCCGTAATGTTCGCCACCACAAAGTTCTTCACGGTCTGCTTTTCCGGGTAGTCGTTATCGTAGGTACTCCCGGCGAGGCCAATGCCGATGCCCCAGTTAATCTTGCCGTTGGTACAGTTGATATTGTCGATCACATGGTCAGAGATCAGGATATTGCGGTCGTTAATGGCAACGTTCCATTCGATCGCATCGCCCTGCAAATGGCTGAAATGGCTGTTCGTGATCCGCGCGCCGTCGACCTGATTATGGAATCCCTGACGCAGAATGGCGTAGTTGGCCTGCGACACGCTGATGTTATCGATCAGCAAATTCCGCATCACCCGCGGTTTTTTACCGCCGATGTAAATCTGCGTCACCGGGCCAAAGCCGCTCATTGCCAGGCCCTGAATCACGCAGTCAGAGCCGCGCACATCCAGGGTGATGTTTTCCGTGCGGCCCTTCCCTTCGCCGATCACCTTGCTGCCTTCCTGTAACACAAAGCGCCCGCGCCCGTTGCCGGTGAGCGCCCCGCGAATCAGCAGGGTTTTACCATCGGGGATAAATATCCCGGTGTTGATGTTCTCGCAGGTGAGTCCCACCGGAACCACCACCGTATCGCCGTCGACAAAAGCCTGCTTAAAAGCAGCGATCCAGTCCTTGCGATTGTACTGGCTGATATCGACCGTGCCGCTGCCCGCCGCGCGTGCGAGACGTGACGTGAGCAACGGCGTCGCGGCCAGCAGCGAGCAGGCGGTCACAAAGTTGCGTCGGGTTATTTTTTTCAGCATACCACCTCGGCTTATAGCGTTTGTAACAGGCTCGCTAACTGACGATTTATTACCTGCTGATTAAATTCGGTTTCGACTTTTTGCCGCGCGTTATGCAGCACGGGCGCCAGCTCCTGCTGGTCGATATCGCTGAACGCGGCCAGCCTGTCGGCAAGCGCGACCGCGTTATTTTCCGGCACCAGCCAGCCGGAATGGCCAGGCTCGATCAGCTCCGGGATGCCGCTGTGCACGGTGGAGACCACCGGAATACCCACCGCCATCGCCTCCATCAGGGCAACAGGAATTCCCTCCATATCGCCATCCGCACCGGTCACGGACGGCAGCAGGAACACATCGGCGTCGTCGAGCATGGCTTTGACTTCATGACTCGGCTTAAAGCCCGGCATCTCAACAAAACCTTCCAGTTGGTATTGCTCGATCAACGTGCGCAGGCGACGCTCCCACGGGCCAATCCCGAGAATGCGATAGTGAAAATCCACCCCACGCGCCCTGAGCTGACGGCAGGCTTCAATCGCCACGTGCAGCCCTTTTTTCTCGGTGAGACGCGCCACAGAGATAATTTGCAGCGGTTTACCCGGCACTTTCACCGGGCGCTGGGTAAAGCGCTCCATGTTCACGCCCATCCGCGACACGGTGATTTTATCGGACGGACAGCCCATGGTTTTCAGCCGTCCGGCCCAGAGTTCGCTGATTGGCAGCATCATGTCGCCGCGACGAAACAGCTTCTGATATTCACCGGTGTAATGGTTCAACACCTCATGGCTGGAGATGTCGATCCCGTGGAAAATGGTCGCGATTTTGCCGTCAATCACCCCCAGCTCGCGCAGTTTTGCCGCTGTCACGCCCGCCGGGCCAAAGTGGGCGATAAACACATCGGCGCGAAATGGCCGAGCCGTTTGCCCGCGAATCGAGGAGAGGATCAGGTTGCGCGCTTCAGCGCCGTAGCGGGAAACGTTGAGCGCCCGCCAGGTTGATGTGCGATGCAGCCCGCGCAGCGTCTGGCCTGCACGAAAGCGCAGCTTCGCCAGGCGGCCCTGTGGCTCATCCTGCAGCCAGCGGGTTTTCGCCGCAAGATCATACTGCGTCCAGGCCGCATGAGTATTCTGCGTATCGCCCTTTTGCAGGGCGACAATCTCCACGTCATATCCCATATCGATAAACGCGGTGATTTGGTTCAGCACAAAGGTCTCCGATGAGAGCGGGAATTTCAGCAAGAAGAAACCAACCTTCATTTGCCCTCCCCGATGCGGTCGAGGACGGATTTGACCATGCTAATCCCGTTTTCCCGCTCGGCTTTCACCGCATGCGCCAGGCGTTCATTGATTGCCGGAAGCTGGCCGAGAGTATCGCCCACCATCGCGCCCAGGGAACCGTCCAGCAGATGTCGAATATCCACCGCCATCTCCGGCATGCCCAACTGCTGCATAATGCCCGCTGATTTGTGTTCATAGTTGATGGCGATAGCCGGCGTGCCAAAGTTCATGGAGATGATCGCAGAGTGCAGGCGTGTGCCCACCGTCAGGTCGCAGGCGGAAAGCAGCTTGCCCATCTCCAGATCGTTAAGCTCATCCATCACCACGTGGTAGCGCGACGGATCGTTCACGAGGTTGCGCAGGTTCAGCGCCACCATCCGGTCATCTTTGTTGTAGCTGTCGATGCCCGTACAGGTGGAGAGCGCCAGCACCAGATAGCCGCTGTCGAGCACGCGATTCACCATGTCGGCGAACGCCTGCTCGTAAGCCGCCTGAGTGGTGCCCAGACGCTTATCGAACGGCGCCAGTTCACGCAGGGTAATAGCCACGGTTTTCTGTTTCGCCGCCACGTTCAGCCAGTGCTGAACTGCATAGCTGGCCTCAAAGTTATCGTTCTGGTGATCCACCAGCCAGGCCGTATCCACCCCGTGCTCAACTTTTGAGGTATCAATTTCGCTGCGTTTCATCAGATCCAGGCTCACGGATTCGCGCAGGATCAGCGCATCGCAGTGGCCAAACACATAGTTCGCCAGCTGGTTAAACTGCGGGTCCTGGAATGGCCCGACGCTGTGGCCAATCATAAACAGCGGCTTTTTCGCCATAAAGGTGCAAAGAGCATGCTCGAACTGCGGCACGCCGTAGAGATCGACAAAGAACGACCCGCCAACCTGAATAATGGCGTCATAGCCCGACAGCAGGCGCACAAAATCGGTAAACCCCTGGGCGATAGCAATGTTGCGCAGCTTGCCGGTGTCGGTGACACGCGACAGCAGCACCTGATGCTGATAGCGGCGACGCAGCACTTTTTTCACGCGGCCCACAACGCCTGCGGCAGTGTTGTGCTGTTTCATCTGGCTGTAGAGCGGATCGCCCATTACCGGGCGGTTGAGTAACCACGACGAGCTCACCGGATAGCGGCTCATCACATCCACTTCTGTCTCAGGCTCGAGTGTGTTAATGGCATCCAGCAGGCCGCGCAGAATGGCGCTATCGCCACGGTTGCCGCAGGTATGGTTGCCCAGAATCAGTAATTTCATAATGACCTCTTAAAAAAAATCAGCCTGCACGAAGCAATGTTTTCATTTTTTCGCTGCGACAAAACTGGCGCTTCATCTCAACCACCAGCGCATTACGGGACAGCACAATCATCACCACAAACGCCAGCGCACCTGCGGCGATCTGTACCGCCAGCAACGCGCCCAGCGGCAGATGTCCGTTGAGTACAAATCCTAATCCGTAGCTCACAGCCAGCGTCGGCAGCGACAGATAAAACGGCAGCCACAGGCTCAGGATGTACTGGCGATAGCTGGAGCCAAGCACCGGTTTAATCATCACGAAGTAGCTCAGCACGGTGTTGATTATCTGCACCAGCAGGAAGCCAAGCGTTACGCCAATCGCGCCCGCCATGTGCCCACCGACGATAATCGCCGGAATAAACAGGAACGTTTTAAAGACGTTGAATTTGAAGCTGATATCGACGCGCGCTTTGGCCATCAGCAGTGAACCAATCGGGTTACCGACGGAACGCAGCAGGCCCACCACGCACAACAGCTGCAGGATCGGGATAATCCCGCTCCACTTCTCGCCAAACACCAGCGGAACGAAGTTATTGGAGACCACCATCAGCCCGAGCAGCGCCGGGAAGTTAATAATCCCCACCACCGACAGCAGCTTGTAGAAGTTCACGCGCAGCTTGTCCGTGTCGTCCTGAATTTTGGCGAACGCCGGAAACAGCACGCGGGTAATGATCGGGTTGAGTTTCATCGGCGGAACAACCGCCACGTTGTACGCCAGGTTATAGCCACCCGCGACGCTGGCACCGAGAATACGTGCCAGCACCAGCGTGGAGAGATTGGTATTCACATAGTTGATAATGCTGTCGGCAGTCAGCCACGCGCCGAAACGCAGATTGGAGGAGACGGACGCCAGCGAAAAGTGAAAACCGGGACGGTAAATCTTTCGGCCAAAGAAGCCGAACAGCAGCGTACGCACCGCAGTGTTGACCAGATACCCGAGGATCGCCGTCATCGCCAGCGGCCAGAAATGGGCGCTGACCACGGTGAAGGTAAAACCTGCCAGCACCGAGGTAGTCTCGATCATGCCGATCTTGTTGAACTCCAGCTCTTTTTGCATCAGCGCGCGGAACTGCTGACCGTGCGGGATCACCACAAAGGCAAACGACAGGGTGCGGATAAGCGGCGCGAGATCCGGGTTGTTCAGCACATCGCCGATAACGTCACTCAGCAGAAACACCACCACAAACACCGCAATCCCCAGCCCGACGTTCAGCCAGTAAAGCGTCGTGAGTTCAAGATGACTGATCTCTTTGCGCTGAATAATCGAGTTGGCAATGCCGAAGTCCGACAGGGTATCCGCCAGCGCGATAATCACCAGCGAGACCGTCAGCAGGCCGAACTGGTGATTATCAATAATCCGCGCCAGCACCGTCATCTGCACCAGCCCGAGACCGATGATGATGATGGTGGCCATCGCCGACCACTTGGCCCCGCTGATGGTTTTTTCACGTAAACTCATGACCACTCCTTTAAGCCTGTTCCATCAGGCACTTAATACGCGGCTTTATTAACAAAGCCTTTAAAGATGGTCAGAAACACGATTTTGATATCGAACCAGACGCTCCACTCGCGGATGTATTCCAGATCGAACTCAATGCGTTTTTCCATTTTTTCCAGCGTGTCGGTTTCGCCGCGCCAGCCGTTGATTTGCGCCCAGCCGGTAATGCCTGGCTTCACTTTGTGACGCAGCATGTAGCCCTCGATCAGCGCACGGTACTGCTCGTTATGCGCCACCGCATGCGGACGTGGCCCGACAATCGACATTCCGCCGGTCAGCACGTTGATAAACTGCGGCAGTTCGTCGAGGGACGTGCGGCGCAGGAAGTTGCCCACGCGGGTGACGCGCGGATCGTTCTGCGTAGCCTGAGTCACGACCCTGTCGTTTTCCATCACCTTCATCGAGCGGAATTTCCATACCATGATCGGCTTGCCGTCCATCCCGTAGCGGGTCTGGCGGAAGATCACCGGGCCTGGCGAGGTGATTTTGACCGCCAGCGCAATGCCGCACAGTACCGGGGAGATCAGCAGCAAAATCAAAGAAGAGAGCACGATATCTTCTGCGCGCTTGAGCAGACGGTTGATCCCGGAGAGCGGCGTGTCATACAGCGGTACCACCGGCACGCCGTTCACTTCTTCAATACGCGAGTGCAAAATGTTGAAGGTAAACACGTCAGGGATCAGGATCACCGAGCAGGTGGTGTCGGCCAGCTCACGCATCAGGTGTTTGATACAGGACTCTTCGCTCATTTTCAGGGCGAGATAGACGTTATGAATTTTGCCCGCGCGCGCATCTTCGATCAGCTGGTCGTAGTTACCCGCCCAGTCCGACGTCACGCCGCCCGGTTTAGCATCGTGATACACCCCCACAACGTCGAAGCCCAGCCACGGCTCTTTGCGAAAACTGTCCAGCAGCGCTTGACCCACGGGCAGATCCCCTGCCACCGCCACGTAACGCTTGTTATAGCCGCGGTTACGCAGCCAGCCTGCGATACAGCGGATCAGGGAACGGCAGACCACCATCCCGACGCTGGTTAACGCGTACCAGCAAAGATAGGTTTTCAGGCTGTTATCAAAGTCGCTGCTGAATGCCACCAGCCCGGCGCTGAAAATCAGGCTTAAGGTCCAGTTTTGCAGAAGTAACATCAGCTCGGTGGTGATTTTGACTCCACGGTAAGAGCGATAAAAATCGGTCATCCCGCCGATCATCTGAAAGACCACCAGCGCCAGCAGCGCCATCAACAGATGCATGTATAAAAACGACAGGTCGCTTAGCTGACACACCACCCACAGCCCACCGAACATGATGGTGATATCAGAAAAACGCTGCACCATAGAGATTAACGATGCATTCGTTTTGGCTCGCTCGCGCTTTTTTAGATTTGTCATCGTTGTTCCTGTTATCGGGTTCCCTCTCCCATCGGGAGAGGGCAATGATCACTGTTTCAACAGCGCCAGAATGTCCTGCGTTCGTGCCTCCATCAGCGGAACGTCGGCACGCGACTCCACGTTCAGGCGTACCACCGGCTCGGTGTTCGACGAGCGCAAATTAAAGCGCCACTGCGGGAACGACATGCTGATCCCGTCCGTACGGTCGATTTCGAGGGCGTGCAGGGCAAAATGCTGCTCGACGCGGGCGATAGACTCGGCTGGCTGTTCCAGCTTGCTGTTGATTTCGCCGCTCGCCGGGAACGCCGCCATGCGGTCGCGCACCAGTTCGCCCAGGGTTTGTCCCTTCAGGCACAGCAGCTCGGTCACCAGCAGCCACGGGATCATCCCGCTGTCGCAATAGGCAAAATCACGGAAGTAGTGATGGGCGCTCATCTCGCCGCCATAGATGGCGTCTTCTTCGCGCATGCGCTCTTTAATGAACGCGTGACCGGTCTTCGACATCACCGGCGTGCCGCCCGCAGCGCTGACCACATCGACGGTGTTCCAGGAGAGACGCGGGTCGTGAATAATTTTCGCCCCCGGGTTTTTCTCAAGGAAGGCTTCAGCCAGCAGGCCGACAATGTAATAGCCCTCGATAAACTGGCCTTTTTCATCGAAGAGGAAGCAGCGGTCGAAATCGCCGTCAAAGGCAATCCCCATATCCGCGCCATGCTCGATTACCGCGTTGCGGGTATCGTCGCGGCACTCTGGCAGCAGCGGGTTCGGGATCCCGTTCGGGAAGTTGCCATCCGGGGTGTTGTGGACTTTAACAAAGGTGACCGGCACGTTCAGCGCCTTAAAGCGGGCTTCAAGGGCGTCCACCACCGGACCCGCCGCGCCGTTGCCGGAGTTAATCACCAGCTTCAGCGGCTTGAGGTTTGCCACGTTGATATACCCCAGCAGATGGTCGATATACGCGTTGCGCAGATCAATCTGCTGATAGCTGCCGCGCGCGGCGTCGTTCACCGGCGGGAAGTCGTTGGCTTCCGCCAGACGCTGCACGTCGCGCAGCCCGGTGTCGCCGCTGATCGGGCGCGCGCCTTCGCGCACCAGCTTCATGCCGTTGTAATCCATCGGATTATGGCTGGCGGTGACTTCGATGCCGCCGTCCACGCCCAGGTGGAAAGTGGCGAAATAGATCTCTTCGGTGCCGGACAGGCCGATATCAAGTACATCCACACCGGCGTCCTGCAGGCCCTTTGCCAGCGCCAGTTTCAGCGCTTCACTGGTGAGACGCACATCACCGCCGAGCACAATGGTTTTCGGTTTCAGGTATTCGCCGTACGCGCGGCCAATGCGCCACGCGATATCTTCATTCAGCTCTTCACCCAATTTGCCGCGAATATCGTAGGCTTTGAAACAGGTTAACTTATTCATGTTTTTACCCTTCTTCAGGCAACAGTCGGCCCTGACCAGAAAGTGGCCAAAAATTATCGTTGTCATTATTTGCCGGATGGCGCCATGCCACCGGGCATTGTAAACCGGTGCTAAACCCGCCCGTACCGGTCCTGGAACCGGACAATATCGTCCTCTTCCAGATAGGAGCCGGATCGCACTTCGATCAGATCGAGAGGAATTTTCCCTGGGTTTTCCAGACAGTGCGTCGCGCCCAGCGGAATATAGATAGATTCGTTTTCACCAAGCAGTTTGATCTCACCATCAATGGTGACTTTCGCCGTCCCCGCGACCACCACCCAGTGTTCCGCACGATGATGATGCATCTGCACAGAAAGCCCCTCGCCCGGTTTCACGGTAATGCGCTTCACCTGATAGCGATCGCCCGCGTCGATGGAGTCATATTTGCCCCACGGACGGTACACTTCGCGGTGAATGTGATGCTCATGACGGCCATCAGCTTTAATCTGCTCAACGACTTTTTTGACGTCCTGGACGGAGTTACGGTCGGCAATCAGCACCGCGTCTTTGGTCTGTACCACCACCAGATCTTTGACGCCGACCGTGGTGACCAGGCCGGATTCCGCATAGACATAGCTGTTTTCGGTTTTATGGCTGATAACATCGCCATGATGGACGTTGCCTTCCGCCGTATGGGCGCTGATTTCCCACAGAGAGGACCAGGAGCCGACATCGCTCCAGCCCGCATCCATCGGCACCACCACCGCGTCCGCCGTGCGTTCCATTACCGCGTAGTCCACGGACTCTTCCGGGCAGGCGAGGAACGCCGCTTCATCCACGCGGATAAAGTCGAGATCCGGGTCTACCACCGCCATCGCTTTTTCGCAGGCGCGGAGAATATCCGGGCGATATTTTTCCAGCTCTTCCAGATAACGCCCGGCGCGGAACAGGAACATCCCGCTGTTCCAGTAGTATTCGCCGCTGCCGACATAGGCCTGAGCGGTTTCCAGATTCGGTTTTTCGACAAACTGCGCCACGTTAAAGGCCACGCTGTCGCCTTCTCCGGTCGTTACATCGCCGCGACGGATATAGCCGTAGCCGGTTTCCGGGAGATCCGGCACGATGCCGAAGGTCACCAGTTTGCCGCTTTCGGCATAAGGAATGGCGGCGCGCACCGCGTTACGGAAGGCGTCTTCCTGCTGAATCACATGGTCAGCCGCCAGCACCAGCATCAGCGGATCGCAATCGGGGCTGCTGCGTCGCGCGGCCAGTGCCGCCAGAGCGATCGCCGGGGCGGTATTACGGCCTGCCGGTTCCAGAATGATGTTCTCCGTCAGCTTATTCAGCTGACGCAGCTGTTCGGCGACAATAAAGCGGTGCTGCTCGTTGCAAATCACCACCGGACTTTCGCACTCCACGCCGTTCAGACGAGAAACCGTCGTTTGCAGCATGGTGAGTTCCCCTTTCAGGCAGAGGAACTGCTTGGGATAGAGCACGCGGGACAGCGGCCACAACCGACTACCGGAGCCACCCGCCATCACGACCGGGTACAATTTATTCTGACTCATTATT
Source organism: Lelliottia sp. WB101 (assembly GCF_003051885.1). Lineage (NCBI taxonomy): Bacteria > Pseudomonadati > Pseudomonadota > Gammaproteobacteria > Enterobacterales > Enterobacteriaceae > Lelliottia > Lelliottia sp. WB101. Next base: position 2,672,480 of record NZ_CP028520.1, on the reverse strand, counting down.
CATCCCCGTATATCTGCAATAAATTGGCTAAGCACGTTCTCTTTTTCGAGCGTGCGTTCGGCATAATCACGTGCCACCGTGTTCTCTTTTGGCATCGCGAGAGCCTGTTCAATTCCGGCGGCCAGCGCCGTTACCGACTCCGGCTCAACGCAAACGGCGATCCCCGGATAGCTGTCACACAACTGGCCTAACTCGGTCTCCGGCTCGGCGGTGATCACCGCATTGCCGCCGACGGCCAAAATGTTGGTCAGCTTGGAGGGCAGTACCGCATCTGCGGCGCCGCGCTTTTGCACGACCAGGTGGCAGTCGCCCATCTTCAGCAGGGCTGGCAGCGCTTCATAAGACTGAAGCGGGAAAAATTTCACGTTGTTCAGGCCGCGTTCGCTGACCATTTTCTCAAGCCGGGCTTTGCCACCGCCCTGCCCGACAATCACAAACATCCACGGGTGATTGCGAAGCTGCTGCGCGGCGTCGATAACGCTTTCCAGCCCCTGTTTTTCCCCGATGTTCCCTGAGTAAAGAATGATTTTTTGATCAGAAGGCAGACCGAGCTGGGTACGTAACGCCATCGCATCGCTCTCGGTTACGTCGCGAAAACGCGCCACTTCGGACCAGTTCGGGAAAAAGATCACTTTCTGCGCCGGGACGCCCTTTTCCTGCGCTTTGTTCATCATCGAGCGCGAGATGGTTGAGACGTAATCGACGTTATGCAGGCCGCTGCGCTCAAAGGCGCTGGCCAGTTTCGCGATTGTCCCGCCTTTGCCTTTCCCGGCCATACCGAGGCCGAGCATCGCGTCGACTTCATAATCCTGGATGTGCAGCAGGGTGCGTGCGCCAGAGAGTTTGCCCAGCAGGCGCATGCCTGGCGTGCAAAACAGCGTCGGCACCACGCCAATAATGCGATCCGGCTTCCAGCGGCGTTGGGCCATCAGCGGGAAGAAACTGCTCAGAGCAAAGCTTCCCAAATGCAGCAGGCGTTTTAGCGTCGAGGGCTGTTTCGGCACATACAGCGGGCAGCGCCAGACGGTCGCGTCCCCCTGCTCGCGGCGATAGCGCCAGCTGGAGTAGCGCTCGCCGACTTTCCATTCCGGGTAGTAAGGCGGGGCCGTAATGACCCGCACCTCGTGACCCTGACGGGCCATCCATTCGACCATTTCACCGGTGTACTTACCGATACCGGTTAGCTCCGGCGAGTAGTTGATGCCGTAGACCAAAATCTTCATAGTCCCGGCACCTCAGCCTGACGTTCCGCCAGGAAATAGGCGCGACTGTTGTCGTGAACGTTGTCACTGGCCAGCAGCGCGGCCTGTTCCAGCCAGCGGTAATCGTCGTGCTGAGAATCAGGCAGACGCAGGTCTGCCTCACTCACCTTCAGGCGAAAACCGAGCACCACGTAATGGGTGCTAAAACCGGTGCCGGAAAAGTTATCGTCATAGAAGTGCTGCCAAACCCCGTAAAACTGGCCTGCCGCCATCGGCAGACGCAGCCCCAGCTCCGCCAGGGTGAGACGTTCAAACGCAGTGTCTAACGTCTCATCCTTTTGCACGCGTCCTCCCGGAACAAACCAGAATCCTTGTGCCGGGCGATTGGTGCGTTTACCGAGCAGAAACTCACCGCGTTCGTTCTCCACGATCAAATCGATGGAGATCAGCGGAGTGGAGCGGACTACCGTGGCAAAATCTTCCTGACTTAAAAACATGATTACCCCCGGAAGCGATGCTGGTTTTCCAGGAACCACTGGTACGTACTCGCCAGTCCCTGTTCGAGCGACACTTCGTGATACCAGCCGAGCTGGTGCAGACGCGTCACGTCCAGCAATTTACGCGGTGTGCCGTCGGGCTTAGTGGCGTCGAACACCACGCGGCCTTTGTAGCCCACCACCTGGGCGATGGTCTGCGCCAGTTCGCGAATGGTGCAATCCACGCCGGTGCCAACGTTGATGTGCGACAGCATCGGCTGGGTGTTTTCAGCCCACACCTCGCGATCCAGTTCCATCACGTGAATGCTGGCGGCAGCCATGTCATCCACATGCAGGAATTCGCGCATCGGCGTCCCGCTGCCCCACACCACCACATCAGGCGTGTTGGCGGCGGTCGCTTCGTGGAAGCGGCGCAGCAGCGCCGGGATCACGTGCGAGTTACTCGGGTGGAAGTTATCGTGCGGGCCGTACAGATTGGTCGGCATCACCGAGCGATAGTCGCGGTCATACTGGCGGTTATAGGACTCGCACAGTTTGATCCCGGCAATCTTGGCGATGGCATACGGCTCGTTCGTCGCTTCCAGCGTGCCCTGCAGCAGCTCGCTCTCAGCGATCGGCTGTTTGGCCAGCTTCGGGTAGATACAGGATGAACCGAGGAACAGCAGCTTATTCACGTTGTGCAGATGCGCCGCGTGAATGATATTGCTCTCGATCATCATGTTTTCGTAGATGAAATCCGCCGGGTAGCTGTTGTTGGCGACAATGCCGCCCACTTTCGCCGCCGCCAGATACACCTGGTCAATACGTTCGTTAGCAAAGAACTGCTGCACCGCCTGGCTGTCCAGCAGGTTCAGCTCGTCGCGGGTGCGAAGAATCAGCTCTGCATCGCCACGCTGTTCCAGCTGGCGAACGATGGCCGATCCCACCATTCCACGATGACCGGCGACAAAAATACGTTGTTTGGTCATGACTCAGGACTCCAGCGCGATGGCAACCTCGTAGCCATGGGACTTCAGCAGGGAGTGTTTTTTCGCTGCTTCGAGATCGTGGGCAACCATTTCAGAGACCATCTCCTGCAGAGTGATTTCCGGTTTCCAGCCCAGTTTTTCGTGCGCTTTGGTTGGGTCGCCGAGCAGGGTTTCCACTTCCGCAGGACGGAAGTAACGCGGGTCAACCTGAACAATCACATCGCCCGGTTTCACGCCCGGTGCATCGTGACCGGTCACAGAAACCACCACACCACGCTCTTCTACACCGGTGCCTTCAAAGCGCAGTTTGATACCGAGCTGTGCGGCTGCCATTTCAACGAACTGACGCACGGAGTACTGCACGCCGGTGGCAATCACGAAATCTTCCGGTTTGTCCTGCTGCAGCATCATCCACTGCATTTTCACGTAGTCTTTCGCATGGCCCCAGTCACGCAGGGAGTCCATGTTGCCGAGGTGCAGGCAGGATTCTAGGCCCTGCGCGATGTTAGCGATCGCACGGGTGATTTTACGGGTTACGAAGGTTTCGCCACGACGTGGAGATTCGTGGTTGAACAGAATGCCGTTACAGGCGTACATGCCGTAGGATTCGCGGTAGTTCACGGTGATCCAGTAAGCGTAGAGTTTGGCGACAGCGTAAGGAGAGCGCGGGTAGAACGGCGTGGTCTCTTTCTGTGGGATTTCCTGCACCAGGCCGTACAGCTCAGAGGTGGATGCCTGGTAGAAACGGGTTTTCTTTTCCAGACCCAGGAAGCGGATGGCTTCCAGCAGGCGCAGCGTGCCCATACCATCGACGTCTGCGGTGTATTCCGGGGATTCGAAGGAGACAGCCACGTGGCTCATTGCGCCCAGGTTGTACACTTCATCCGGCTGCACTTCCTGCAGGATACGGGTCAGGTTGGAGCTGTCGGTCAGGTCGCCGTAGTGCAGATGGAATTTCGGGTTTGCAGCATGCGGATCCTGATAGATGTGGTCCACACGTTCGGTGTTGAACGAAGAAGCGCGGCGTTTAATGCCGTGAACTTCATACCCTTTCTCCAGCAGAAACTCCGCCAGATAAGAACCATCCTGCCCGGTAACGCCGGTGATGAGAGCGACTTTAGACATGTTTATATTCCTCTACTTATCGAATTTAATCAGTTTCAACGCGTTCGCGTATCACCACTGCGGGGTTGCCACGGCAAATCTTATTTGCCGGTAGCGATTTAAAAACGCTGCTGCGGGCGCCAATAACGGTGCCATCGCCAACAGAAACACCAGGTGCAACAAAAACATCTGTCGCCAGCCAGCATTTTTCGCCAATCACAATAGGCGTGGCGTTAATATCGAAATGCTGACTCATAAAATCGTGACTGCCGGTACACAAATAACACTTTTGTGACACCACAGAGTGGGCGCCAATCGTAATATCGCCCAGGGTATATAACACCGCGTCATCACCCACCCAGGCGTAATCACCGAGGGTTAATTTCCAGGGATAGGTAATTTTCACGGACGGGCGAATAACCACATTTTTGCCAATTTTTGCGCCAAATAAACGCAGCAAAAAGGCTCGCCAGCGATACAGCACCTGCGGTGACCAGGCAAATAATGTTGCCTGCACCGCCCACCACAGCTGCACTTTTATTCCATTTCCACCGCGAAAACCTTTCGGGACGGTAAAACCACTGAGATCCTGCATCACCTTTCCTTATATTCAGGCTTTGTTATATAAGGCTTTCGTTTTGCCCGTCGTTTTCAGACGTAATAAATAGGATAATTCCGCCCAGAAGCCCGGCACGCGCAATATGTTGCGCTGGACTTTTTTAGCATCCTGGCATAATTCCAGATTATTCGAGGTTGACACACCACCCATCGAGAATTCCGATACCAGCCCTTTAATTCGACGGAACGGATAACCGGATTTATACAGACTGGCGGCCAGTGCATAATCAGATGACACTTTATATTGCAAATCGTACGGGTGCTTTTTCAGGCCCGCCGTCGGGAAGAAAATCGCCTGATGGCTGGCAGGCAAACTGTGGTAGATATACCAGCCGCTTTTGGCGCTACGACGAATTTTTGTGCCATCGCCGAAATCGAGCAGCGCATCACCGATAAACATCGCTTCTTCTTTCTGGCGCGACAGCTGACGGGCAAACAATGCCACATCGTCGTGGAAAACATCACCGGAATTGAGGAAGATCGCATAGCGCCCTTGCGCCATGTCGATGCCTTTATTCATCGCATCGTAAATGCCTTTATCTTTCTCGCTGATGTAACGTAAGTTGAACTCACCGTTAAGTTTTTCCAGAAACTCCGCGGTGCCATCGTCAGAGCCGCCGTCGACCACAATCCATTCAAACGTGAGGCTGGGATCGCGAGCCAGATTGCGCAGCGAGCGCCAGGTTTTGACGACCCCTTCGTGATTGCGAAAAGCGACTGTAATGACGCTAAGAAACATAAACCACCTCGTTTCGTCATACGTTCGTAATATTAAGCGCTTTGCGCAGAATAAACGGACAGACAATTAAGAATGCATATTCCGGGCTAAATATTGACCCGGTAAAAAACAGCGACACCGGCGTAAAAAGATAAAGCTGCACACGGAAATTCTGATTATCACCAAACGCGTTAATCATCATTTTGAACACTTTAAACAGGTACCATGCTGTTAACAGTACGGCGAACCAGGAAAAGTAAATAATTAACAGATACAGCCCATTGTCTATGGTTTTACCGACATCCGCACCGTTAAAGATTCCGAATGATGCAACATATTCGTAAAGTGAGCCAAATCTGACTACGCCATCAATATGAGTTAATGAATACCCCACCATCACCAGTGGCCCAATGATACGATAATATGATGACGAACCTTCCGTGCCTAAATCACCGAGACGCGTGGCGATGTAGGGGAATGCAAAAACAATACCCACTAAAAATACGGCTAATGAAATGATAGCCAGGGGTAGTTTTTTCTTAATCGCGTCTTTATTCAGGTACTGAAAGGCCCATTCCAGCAGGTAAAACAAGATAAATGTCATTACCCCGGAGAAAGAGCCTGACAGAACAATCCCTGCAAGAATCATAGCATCGGTCTTAGGGGTTTTGATACCAAACTGTTTGATGCTGAGCCAAATTGAGATTAGTGCCAGAGCAAAAAACGCCGGTTCAAAATAAAGCGCAGTGGTGCGTTTGCCACCAAATTTAATGAAGTTCAGAACATAGCTATTACTGTAAATCAGATATTTCGAAATCATCTCCATCAGGCTACTGCCGCCGGTCAAAATAATTTGCGCCATTTCCATAGCGGCAAGCATAACAATGAACGCAACGGCAATATAAAAGAACCTAAGGATTTTCCGATAATTGTGCGGCGAAATAGTTTTAAACCGAATACTCCACACCATGCCAATAATAATGACGATATAGACAAATAACATGGTGGAGGTGACGTACTTGCTGGCATCCAGCGACTGACCAAAGATGTAGTTAAATGCCGTTAAGCCAAAACCCAGCCCCAGAGCAATCATCAGTTTCTTCACGCTAATTTTGTCGACATAGAGCAGCAACAAAAGCGGTAAGAAAGTCACGATGGTGATCGGGAAGCTTTCGCCCAGTTGGGCAATTTTGACGTTAACCAGCAGATAAATCAGCGGCAACAGCAGGTAGCTACAGATTCTGATAGAACGAGACATACTCCTCCAGCATCTGTTCACCGCTGTAAGCCTTGCGGCTGCGGTTGCGGAACGATTCCAGGCTGGTGTTAAAAACAGCCTGCGCGATCTCGGCTTTTGGTCGTTGCACCAGCGGCAACACCTCGTGCTCGCTGAAAGTTTTCCCGCCTGATTTCTCCAGCACTTCGCGCGCGGCGTCGCTGTGGGTGGCGATCACCGGCACGCCGATGGAGAGCGCTTCGCACAAAATCAGCGGGTAGTTGTCCACGCGAGAGCTAAACACCAGCGCGTCCATGCCGTTCAGGGCGCTCATCAGCTTGCGTTTATCCGTCTCAAAGCCGTGATTAATCACGTTCGGCCCTTCAAACGGCGAGAATTTGCCGAAGGTGTGCAGCTCAATTTTGTCGCCGAGCGCCATCATGTCGCGCACCAGCTGTTGATTGGTTTTGCCGTCGTAGCGCAGATCGTGCGCAACCACCGCAATTTTCGGCTTACCCGGCGTCACTGCCACCGGCGTGAGTTCCGCCAGAATGTCTTCGGTCGCCACATCAATGCCGTTATTGATAATTTTGCAGCGCCCGACGCCATACAGGCTGTTAAAGGCATCCGCCACGTGCTGACTCGGGGAGATAAAGTGGCAGCCAAGGGCCATCATGTCGCGGAACAGCTGACGTTTTCCCGCCACCAGCTGGTGCGCGCGATCCACTTTCACCGGCGGATAGTTGCTGAGCGTCGGGCATTTCTGGCAGTGCGTTTTCCAGCCTTCGCAGCCATCGGTGAACGCGCAGCGTCCGGTAACGCTCCAGTGATCGTGCAGGGTCCAGACAAACGTGGTGTCCGGCTTGTGCGCCTGCACGTTTTCACAAAAGGCAACCACCTCTTCGAGTTTCAGCCAGTAGCTGTGCATAACGTGGAAATGCAGAACCACCGGGCCGGGGGTGCGCGTCACGGTGCGGTAGAGGTTATTCAGATTGCCGAACAGATCGCGGTTGAACAGACGAAACAGCGCGATGTTGGCCACCGATGTCAGACGCGGGGTCTGCTTCAGGACGTGCGGATAGTTATCATGACTAACGCTTTTTTTACCGCCCTTGCCGTAGCCATACACAAAGCGGGACTTGAACCCTTTTTGCAGCGCACGCTGATGCAGATCCAGCGCCACGCCGGCCGCCCCGCCTTCGGCAAGACGGACGTTAAATTGCAGAATATTCATTTCAACACCTTCACGCGGGCTTTTTCACCCACCACCAGCGCGTTATCCGGGATGCTGTCCAGCACCACGCTCCCCGCGCCAACGGTGACGTTGTTGCCAACGGTAATCTCACCAATCATCACCACATTGGCCCCCAGCTCGACGTTGTTGCCAATCACCGGGCAGGCCAGGCTGTCCGGGCCACGGTTACCGATAGTGACGCCGTGGCGAACGGTGAAATCATCACCCGCGACCACGAATTTATTGATAACGATGGCGTAGCCGTGGTGAATGGTAAAACGTCGTCCGATGGTGGCCGCCGCCTGGATTTCATAGCCAAACAGGCATTCAGTGATGATGCGGTACAGCACCAGAACCGGCGCTGCCCACAGGTTATTGAGCACATTCTTCTTGCGCCAGACGGAGCAGAAATGGGCGATGCGATACGCCAGAACCATGCAGCACGGGCGCAGGCTCCAGCTGTTTGCGCGGCAATCTTCCAGAATCATTATTTCCCCCGCAGCCCGTCGGCCAGACGCTTAGTGTTTCGCACGGAAAAGAGCGTCAGCAGCGTGCGCCAGTTCATGCGCTTATTGCGGATCTGATAGAGGGTAAACAGCTGATATTTACGGCTGGCACGATCGAACTTGTCTTTATGCTTGCGATAGAAGTGGAAGTAGCCGGAGAATTTTTTCGGCGATGAGGTGATCTGCATTTCACCGTGATTGATGTGCAGAATTTGCGTGGCGTCATCCACTTTCCAGGGTTCGCCATACTCCACCACCATGCGCAGGAAAATGTCGTAGTCCTGCGCCGCTTTCAGTTCCGTATCGAACAGGCACTCTTTAAAGCGCCATGCCCAGGTAAAGACCTGGTTGCCGATGATATTGCGTTTGTAAAACAGACGGCGCGAGTACGGCGATTTCGGGTACAGCGGCAGGCTGGCAGGCTGGGAGTAAACTTCGCCCTGGCAGACATAGTCGTTGGCATACAGAAACGCGTGGGTGACCAGCTGATGTTTATGCGCCAGGAAGGTCGACAGACGGTTAGGCGTCCACTCGTCGTCGTCATCGATTCCGGTCAGGAACTCCCCTTTCGCCTGCAAAATCGCCTGGTTGCGCACCGCGCACGCCCCGGAGTTGATGGCGTTGTGGGTATACATCACGCGCGGGTCGTTCAGCTCGGTGACAAATTTTTGCAACTGCTCGAAGGATGACGAGCAATCATCCACGATGATCAATTCCCAGTGGTCATAGTCCTGACGTAAAACCGATTTAATCGCACGGATCGCCAGCTGCTGACGATTCCAGGTTGGCATATAGATGGAGATCAAAGGGCGTGGTGTTGTCATTTTATTCCCCGGATGGCTTGTTGCCCTCACCCCTGCCCTCTCCCACTGGAAGAGGGAATTAAGGTTAGGGTGAGGGAAAACGATTATTTACTGTCAGACTTATATTCGTACTCGTAATACCCGTAATCCTGGTACCCGGTTGCGCGGCGGAAGATAGAGTTCAGAATCACCCCTTTCACTTCGATGCCGTTCTGCTCGAAGCGACTCAGGCTGGTTTCCACCTCTTTCAGGGTGTTCACCGCATAGCGCGCCACCATAAGGGTGGTCCCGGCGTGGCGGCCAACAATCGCGGCGTCGGTGACGGCCAGAATTGGCGGCGTATCAATCAGCACCAGGTCGTAGTGTTCACTCGCCCATTTCACCAGCTGTGCGAAACGTTCGCTCATCAGCAGTTCGGACGGATTCGGTGGCACCTGGCCGCGCGGCACAAGGTCAAAATTGGTAATGGAGGTCGGCTTGGCGCACTGGCTGATCTCCCCTTTGCCGAGCAGAATTTCCGACAGACCGTTGACGTTGTTGGTGCCAAGCAGCTCGTGGGTGTAGCCCTTTCGCATATCGCAGTCGATCAGCAGCACGCGTTTGTTGGTCTGACTGATTACCGCCGCGAGGTTGGCACACACGAAGGTTTTACCAATCGACGGGCTGACCCCGGTGAGCATCAGGACGTTATTTTTGGCCTGCATCATGGCGAAGTGCAGGCTGGTACGCAGGCTGCGCACCGCTTCAATCGCCAGATCCGTTGGGTTACCCACGGCCAGCAGCTGGCTCTGTTTGTAACGTTTGACCCCTTTGACCGTTTTGACGCTATCGCGCGATTTCTGCCATTCCGACAGCGGAATGCTGGCATAGACGCTGATACCGTTCTCTTCGAGGACCTGCGGGCTTTCGATACCGCGGTTGAACAGGGAGCGCAGCAGCACACCGACGATGGAGAGCATCAGGCCGAGAATAATGCTGCCGAAAATGATCAGCGCTTTCTTCGGTTTCAGCACGCCAGGCTGGGTGATAGCGGAGTCAACGATGCGCACGTCACCGACGGTACTGGCTTCGGTGATTTTCAGCTCTTGCTGTTTATTCAGCAGCTGCATGTACACCTGCTGGCCCGACTCCACATCGCGTGTCAGACGCACAATTTCCTGCTGGGTTTTCGGCATCGCGGTGACGCGGTTGTTGAGTTTCGATTTCTCATCTTCCAGCGCCTGGCGTTTTTCCAGCAGCGTGCGGTAAGCCGGGTGGCGTTTGGTGTAAAGCTTGGAGATTTCCGCTTCTTTGAAGGTCAGCTCGTTTAACTGGGCATCGATGTTAACCATCGAATCGAGCACCGATTTCGCCTCCAGCGGCAGATCGACAGAGTCTTTCTGCTGGCGATAGGCGTTAAGTTTGTTCTCCGCGTCATCCAGACGGGTACGCACTTCCGGCAGCTGTTTCGCGAGGAAAGCGAGGCTCTTCGCCGCCTCTTCCGACTTGCGCTCCACGTTCTGCTCAAGGTAGTTACGGGTAATGCTGTTCAGGACGTTGCGGATCATCTCCTTATCTTCACCGGTGAAGCTCAGGCTCAGCACGCCCGTGTCTTTGCCATTTTCGGTGACGGTCAGGTTGTTTTGCAGATTGTTGATCATGCCAAGCGTCGAGAATTTGCTGACGGTAAATTCACCGCCCTCAGCCGCCTGAATGGCGCTGACCATCATGGTGACACCGTTTTTAGACAGCAATTGCCCCACTTCGCCGCGTGCGCTAAAGCCCGCATCGCTGGTCAGTTCATACTGCTTAGGGCCGAGCACCGTCAGGGTGAACACCTGATCCGCCGAACCTTTTGGCAGGGTAAAGGTGGTGACTTTAACGGTATCGTTTTGACGCCCCATCAGTCGGTCCCAACCGGCACCAAACACCGGGAAGGTGTTTTTGCTGACGGCGATATCCAGGTCGAGATCGTCAACGGTTTTACCGAGGACCATGCGCGACTGAATCAGCTGGATTTCCGCATCGGACGCCGGTGGCTTATTCGCCAGCGCTGAACCGATATCCTGCACCAGTGAGTTACCGGAGTTTTGCTCGATCTGCACCAGCGCATCGGCACTGTAGATAGGCGTAGCAAACAGGGTGTAGATCACGGCGGCGATGGCAAAAACCGCGGTAATGCCCAGCACCCACCAGCGCGCCTCGACCACCGTCCCGACCAGACGGCCAATATCAATTTCATCACTGCCCGAGATCGGGGCGGCAGAAGGTTTTGTTTTTTCTGTCATTGTTATCCCTGCTGAGCTTTCAGTGCCTGCGCCCACTGTTGGGCAGACTGGTCTAGTAAGGTATAAACCGCCTCAAATGCCTCACGGCTCTTGCGATACGGATCGGGAATTTCGCGCTCACTGTCCCAGTGACCAAACAGCATCACTTTGCCGCGCATCTCCGGTGCGATTTCGCACAGCGCACTAATGTGGCGTTTTTCCATCGCGAGGATCAGATCGTACTCCCGGCACATCCGGCCAGAGACCTGACGGGCCACATGCCCGTCGAGGGAGAGGTTATGCGACTTCGCCACGCTCGTTGCGCGCTCATCCGCCCCCTTCCCCACCAGCGCCCCCAGCCCTGCGGAGTCCACCACCAGATCGGGCTGATAATTTTTCAGCAGCCGTTCAGCCGTGGGGGAACGGCAAATGTTCCCCACGCACACCACCAGAATTTTGTTAAACATCGCGGGTTACCAGGTATGAATGTCGCGCGCCGTGTCCGTCATGTAGCGAACGCCACTGATGGTTGGCAGCAACTGGTTGATCAGACGGTTCCAGCGTGTGACTGGCGCGGTAGTGACATAGACCACATCGTATGGCTGCAGACGGAATTCCGTCGCCATCACCAGGGACGTCGCATCGGACATATCCAGCTGGTAGATGTTGGCAATCTTGCCTTTCGCACTGCCTTCGCCTTTTAGCGGACGGATCACGAAGATGCCGCTGGCGTTAGACGACGTCAGATCCAGACCTTCCGCATTACCCAGCGCTTCGGTCAGGGTCATGCCGCTGAAGTCCATTTTGAGGGTGCTCTGTTTTTTAACTTCGCCCATCACGAACACTTTCAGATCGTCGTTGCGCGGCACAAACAGAATGTCGCCCGGATAGAGCAGACGGTTTTGGCTCAAATCGCCGTTCTGCATCAGCGCCTGGAGTGAAATGCGCTCCTCTTTGCCGTTGTGCGTCAGCACCACGTTGCGCCAGTCGGCCTCGTCCGTTAACCCGCCCGCGGTGTTGATGGCGTCGAGAATGGTCAGCGGTACGTTGGTGATCGCCTGCTGGCCTGATTTATTGACCTGGCCGGAGACGTAGGCTTTCTGCGAACGGAATGCGGCGATATTAACGTCCACCTGCGGGTCAGCGATGTACTGCGCTAAACGGCCGGTAATATCACTACGAATTTCTGCGAGGGTTTTCCCCACGACGTGCACTTTACCGATGTAGGGATAGAACATGGTGCCATCAGGCTGCACCCAGTTACCGGTATCGCTGGAGCTGCGGTATTGCCCTGCTGGAGTGGTCAGTTCCGGGTGATCCCAGACGGTGACGCTCACAACGTCGCCCGGCCCCACGCGGTATTGATAAGAGGCAATTTCCTGATCCAGAGACATATTCGGCTGTGCAACATTCGGACGCGGGCGTAATTGTTCGACGATACGCGGCGTTAATGGATAAACATTCACCATTTTGTCGAGATCAAAATCAGCATCCTGTTGCTTGATCACATCCTTGCCCATTGTTGACATATTGCTGCCGGGAAAGACCGTACAACCACTCATCAAGGTCACAGACACCAATAATGGCATCAATTTCATTTTGGATTTCATCATTGATTATTTATCACTTTGGCAGAGTAATTATCCTGTGCAATTTAAATAAGCGCGGGTTGTTTAGGCAATCAGAATGCAGTTAATAAAATAGAAATATAACTGGCATCAATCCTAAAAAACGCTTATTCATCCATTGGCTATTGACAGAATAATCGAGGCTGATTCACACGCTTTCAGGCACGCTACCGCCCTTGGCTTTCAGTTACCAATCCACTGACGAAACAATATATTATGGATAGACACCCTCTAAAATTAGGTCTTGCAGGATAAATATATCCGGCATTTTCAATGCCTGAGCGGTAATGAATGTTCGCTCTTAAGACCGTTACATAAATAGCAGCAAGAAGATTTAACATTTGATGCCTGGAGAATTGTTGCAGCTAACCTAATAGCAGGCAAGGAGACAACCGTCCTATTATTGGTTTTTAAGAATAATATTAAGCGCAAAGTTTTATGGTTTTAGGAATTTCTTTATATTGACAAAATTCAGACATAAAACATTTCATGCGATATTTCCTAATTATCCGTTTAACCGGATAATTTAACTTTCATATAGAAATAACAGGGTTATTCGCCATGGCTATTTCACGTGCTTTCATTAAGAGAAATCTCAAGCAGTCATTGCAATTTTTGCCAGCTTTATCCATGATCGAAGTGTGACAAATGTCATATCTTCAGAGGTACTGCTATTACTATGGAATGGATTGCCGATCCATCAATCTGGGCCGGGCTGGTGACGCTGGTCGTCATCGAATTAGTGCTTGGCATCGATAACCTGGTCTTTATTGCCATCCTCGCCGAAAAATTGCCCCCGGCGCAGCGCGACCGCGCACGCGTTACCGGTTTGCTGTTGGCGATGGTGATGCGTTTGCTGTTACTGGCTTCGATCTCCTGGCTGGTCACCCTGACCACTCCCCTCTTCTCGTTCCACGGCCTGAGCTTTAGCGCCCGTGACGTGATCATGTTGTTTGGCGGCCTGTTCCTGCTGTTCAAAGCCACCGTTGAGCTGAACGAACGGCTCGAAGGGAAAGACAGCGAGAACCCCACCCAGCGTCGTGGGGCGAAGTTCTGGCCCGTGGTCGCGCAAATCGTGGTGCTGGACGCGGTCTTCTCGCTGGATTCCGTGATTACCGCCGTGGGGATGGTTGATCATCTGCCTGTCATGATGGCGGCGGTGATTATTGCCATCACGCTGATGGTGATGGCGAGCAAGGCCCTGACGCGCTTTGTGAACAGCCATCCAACGATTGTGATTTTGTGTCTGAGCTTCCTGCTGATGATCGGCTTTAGCCTGGTCGCAGACGGCTTTGGCTTCCATATTCCAAAAGGCTATCTGTACGCAGCGATCGGTTTCTCGGTGATTATTGAATCCCTGAACCAGCTGGCGATTTTCAACCGCCGCCGTTTTCTCTCTGCCAATCAGACCTTGCGTCAGCGCACGGCGGAGACCGTTCTGCGTCTGCTCAGCGGTAAGAAAGAGGACGCCGAGCTGGATGCAGAGTCAGCGTCACTGCTTGCCGATCACGACGACAGCCAGATCTTTAACCCGCAGGAACGGCGGATGATTGAGCGCGTGCTCAATCTTAACCAGCGCTCGGTCAGCAGCATCATGACGTCGCGCCACGATATCGAACATATCGACCTGAATTCGCCGGAAGCGCAGATCCGCGCCCTGCTGGATAAAAACCAGCACACTCGCGTGGTGGTGACCGGGGGTGATGATGAGGAAGGTCTGCTTGGGGTGGTGCACGTCATTGACCTGCTCCAGCAGTCCCTGCGCGGTGAGCCACTGGATTTACGCGCGCTGATCCGCCAGCCGCTGGTGTTCCCGGAAACCCTGCCGCTGCTTTCGGCGCTGGAACAGTTCCGCAACGCGCGCACCCATTTTGCCTTTGTGGTCGATGAGTTTGGTTCCGTTGAAGGGCTGGTGACGCTGAGCGACGTGATGGAAACCATCGCCGGTAATTTGCCTAACGAAGTGGATGAGATCGACGCCCGCCACGACATCCAGAAAAATGCCGATGGGTCCTGGACTGCCAATGGTCATATGCCGCTGGAAGATCTGGTGCAGTACGTTCCACTGCCGCTGGATGAGAAGCGCGAATACCACACGATCGCCGGTCTGCTGATGGAATACTTACAGCGCATTCCGCAGCCGGGTGAAGAGGTTCAGGTAGGGGAATATGTGCTCAAGACGTTGCAGGTGGAGAGTCATCGCGTGCAGAAAGTGCAGCTGATACCCCTGCGCGGAGAGGATGATTTGGATTTTGAGGTTTGATCTCTTCTTATCCCCCTCTCCCGTTCAAGGAGAGGGGGATGATTGGATCAGAGCTTATCTAAAAGCTTCTTCACATCTTTGCTGTTCTGCGAATCTTTATTCTTATCCGCCCACTCATTCAGACGTCGTTTCGCTTCATCCTGCAGATGTTTACGCAGGATCTGGTCAACCTGAAGACTGTAATTCAGCTCCTGCCATCTGCCGTAAACGTTGAGCGGGATAGCCGTCTCTTTCAGGACATCAATCAGTGGGCCTTCGCCTTCCCAGCCGGACATCACGCGGACGTTAAAGCGCGTATCCGTCGTCTCTTTCACCAGATCCAGCGTGCCTTTGCCCGTGACCGCCAGCATCGAGGATTGCCCCTGCATGTCATCAAGCGTGAGCTGCCCGTTGTCGAGCGTCAGATCGGTGGTAAAGGTGTCGAGTTTCGTCGCGCTGTCGAAGTTCTCTTTGGCTTTGACATTGCTGCTGCGCTCGACGGCCTGCTGCACCAGCTGCTGGAAGTTCAGCCCTTCCATGCGGCTGTTGGCGAGATCAACGTGCGCCTGCCCCTGCCAGCTGTGACGGAAGGCGTCAGCGTCAATCTTATCGCCGGAGAAATCCCCCGCCATGGTCAGATTTCCGGTCAGCGCGATAGGGTAATCAAAGGCTTTGAGGATAGTGCCAATCTCTATGTTCTCAAGACGCGGCTGGAACTCGGCCTTCGCCATATTCTTACGCACGTCCAGCATGCCAGGCAGCGAAATATGCCCCGCCCCCATCTGACCGCTTAGCTCGGAAATGACCAGTAAACCGTTATGGTTCAGCATCTGGCTACTGACGTTCGTGAAGTCGATGCCCCGCCAGCGCACCGCGTTGGCTTTAAGCAAAATATCCGCCGTAAAGCTGCGCAGCCCGTTGTAGTCTGGCGCGTCGACGTTTGACGCAATAACCGGTCGCATCTGTTTCGGCAGTCCAGGTGCCTGAGTGTCGTCACCCTCTTTCGCCGGGACCGGCTGCGGAGGCAACAGATTTACCAGGTTGAGCTTGTCGAACTGAAGATCAAAGACCCATTTCGGCTCTTCGCCCAGCAGCACGCTGGCACGACCTTTTAAGGAACTGTCATTTGCCTGCAGGTTGAGATTATTCAGTTCAAGCTGTTTTTGCTCTTCGCGCCACATCGCCTGCAGTGTGCCCTGGCCAGTGATCCCTTGCGTTGGGAGATCGGCGCCAGAGAGTTGCCAGTTCAGCTGTTGAATATCGGCGGTAAGTTGATGCGGGTAGTCCGACGCATTGACGCGGGCATTTAGCGACAGAGTCAGGTCACGCTGATTGCGATTAATGCGACCTGAAAAATCGACCGTCGCCAGATGATGCGGGTCCTGTTCCATCGTCAGATTAATATTGCGCACGGTGACCTGGTCGTCATCCTCATGCTGGAAGACCAGCACGCTGTCCGCGACTTTCAGACTGGCGATATCAAATGACCAGCCCGCATCTTCGGGGACGTCGGGGAGTGAATTTGCGCGAGGGGCAACAGGCTCACCCGGCTTTCGGACGGCTTCTGTTTGCGGCGTCAGCTGAATGACGGCACCTTTCAGCATCACCTGACGCACCTGCAGCTGGTGCGAAAGCAGCGGCATTAAGGCGACGTCCAGACGCATATTGTCGGCAGAGACCACCGGCAAAGCGGCGCCCGGTGCAGTCAGTGACATGCGGCCAGACAGAATGCTGAGTTGCGGCCAGACATGCCAGCGAAGAGGCCCATCCAGCTTCAGTTCATACCCGCTTCGTGCTTCGACCTGGCGGACCATGTAGGCGCGGAAATCATTGGGGTTAACCAGCAGAACCAACGCTGAAAGGCCAGCAACCAGCACCACCAGCAAAATCATCAGCGTTGTAAGAACTCTTCTCATGGCATCCTCGATGAAGCCTAATTCAGTCTTTATCAATACGACTGGCAACCGCACCCTGCTGGTCGCGGTACTTCGCGTCCTGACGGCGGTTGTAAGGGCGCTCGGCCGGGCCGGTCAGCGGCTCGAAGCTCAGCGCACCAATCATCATACCAGGGCGCAACGCCAGCGGTAATTTACCGGCATTGAAGAACTCAAGCACGATACGGCCAGACCAGCCGGGATCGATACGGTGCGCGGTGACGTGCACCATCAGCCCCAGACGCGCCAGAGACGAGCGGCCATCGAGCCAACCGACCAGATCGGCAGGCAGCGTCACGGATTCATAGGTCACCGCCAGCGCCAGTTCGCCCGGGTGCAGATAGAAAGCGTCGCCTTCCGCCAGCACAATTTCATCGCTCATGACGCGATCGAGCGCGGCGCTGACTTCGTCTTTCGGTCCGCTCAAATCAATAAAAGGTGCGGTGTGGCCGCTGAAAGTACGGAATTTATTGCCCAAACGCACATCAACGGTGACACCGTTAATGCGTTCTACTGGCGGACGCGGGGTGATAGACAGACGCCCTTCATCCAGCCAGGCTTCTATATCTCGGTCACAAAGACGCATGACACTTTCTCCTTTCGTGCATCAAACCCTGAAACCGCACTGGCTTCAGGGCAAACCCGGTTATCTCTGAACGGTACACAATTCGGGCGTATTATTCAAAAAACTGGCTAATTTTCGCTTTCAGGATATCGATAGCAATGCGGTTTTTACCCCCGCGCGGCACGATGATATCAGCGTACTGTTTGGACGGTTCAATAAACTGCAGGAACATCGGACGTACGGTTTTCTGATACTGCGCCATCACGGAGTCCATCGAACGACCACGCTCGTTCACGTCGCGCTTGATACGACGCATCAGACAGATGTCCAGCGGCGTGTCGACGAAAATCGAGAAGTTCATCGCTTCGCGCAAGCGCGCATCGGTCAGCAGCAGGATGCCTTCCAGAATGATGACCTTTTTCGGTTCAATGTGAATCGTTTCTTGCGTACGCGTGTGGTCGACATAGCTATAGACCGGCAGATCGATAGGCGTGCCGCTTTTGATCATTTGCAAATGCTGGAACAGCAGGCTGTGATCCATGGCATTAGGGTGGTCGTAATTCGTTTTTACGCGTTCTTCCATCGACAGATGGGATTGATCTTTATAGTAGCTGTCTTCGGGAATGACGCCGATGTGCTCATCACCAACTTGTTCGCGCAGTTCGCGATAAAGCGTACTGGCAATAAGACTTTTACCTGAAGCTGATGCGCCGGCGATGCCTATGATGACGCACTGATGAGACTTATCAGTCATAAATTTAGCGACCTGATTAACCTGGATGTAAAGGAAGGACGACGCCTGAGCGTCAAACGCGGCAATTATAGGGATTTCGCGTGCCTGATACTAGTGGAAAGGGCAGGTAATGCGAGAGTCATTCCAAATCACTCTTTTCACCCTGACCGAAATTTTAACGGTCATTTTTAACGCGTTAAACCTGAAATTTCTGCTGACTAAGTATTTAATAACTCTATGATGACAAATTATGAGCAGTCGGCATATGAATTGTAAATTGTTTGTACTAGCATAATCCAAATTAAAATTCTCATTCGTGCGGACCTTGTTCCTGGCAGCATGGCGTCTCTGGATAAAGCGGTAATGAATAAACAATACCAGCATGTTTTGGTGACTACCCCACATCCTTTACTACGGCTTGTCAGTCTTGGTCTGGTGACCTTCATCTTCACCCTTTTCTCGCTCGAGCTGACGCGTTTCGGTACTTTACTGGCACCGTTATGGTTCCCGACGTCGATCATGATGGTCGCCTTCTACCGCCACGCCGGAAAGATGTGGCCAGGAATCGCCCTCGCCTGCTCGTTTGGTAACATTCTTGCCTCGTGGATGCTGTTTTCCTGGGAAACCCTCAGTTTCTGGTACACGGCCATCAACGTGATCGAAGCGTGCGTCGGCGCGCTGCTGCTGCGTAAATTATTGCCCTGGTATAACCCGCTCAAAAATCTTAGCGACTGGATTCGTCTGGCGATAGGCAGCGCCGTTGTGCCGCCGCTGTTGGGTGGTGTTCTGGCCTGGCTGCTGGTCCCCAGCGCCGAGCCGCTGCGTAACTTTTTTGTGTGGGTGCTTTCAGAATCTATCGGCGCGCTGGCGCTGGTTCCGCTCGGTCTGCTGTTTAAACCGCACTATTTACTGCGCCACCGCAACCCGAAACTGCTGCTGGAAACCCTGCTCACCATGGCGGTCACGCTGGTGCTGTGCTGGGTGTCGATCACTTTCCTGCCCTGGCCATTTACCTGCGTAATTGTATTACTGATGTGGAGCGCCGTGCGTCTACCGCGCATGGAGGCGTTCCTCGTCTTTCTGGTGACGGTGATGATGGTGTCGCTGATGATTGCGACCAAACCGGCGCTGCTTACGCCCCAGAACACCGACGTGATGCTCAACGCTCCCTGGCTGCCCTTCCTGATGATGCTCCTGCCAGCGAACGTGATGACCATGGTGATGTACGCCTTTCGCGCCGAGCGCAAGCACATCACTGAAAGTGAAGAACGTTTTCGTAATGCGATGGAGTATTCCGCCATCGGCATGGCGCTGGTCGGCATTGAAGGGCAGTGGCTGCAGGCAAACAAGGCGCTGTGCCAGTTCCTTGGCTACTCGCAGCCTGAGCTGCAGGCCCTGACTTTCCAGCAGTTGACCTGGCCGGAAGATTTAAATTCCGACCTGAAAAGCCTGGAAGATCTGGTACGTGGCGACATCAACAGCTATTCAATGGAAAAGCGCTACTACACCCGCAACGGCGAGGTGGTCTGGGCGCTGCTGACGGTCTCCGTGGTGCGTCATACGGACGGCTCCCCGCTCTATTTCATCGCGCAAATCGAAGATATCAACGACCTCAAACACACCGAGTGGGTCAATAAGCGCCTGATGGAGCGTATTACGCTCGCGAACGAAGCAGGCGGCATCGGTATCTGGGAGTGGGATTTACAGCCGGATGTGATCAGCTGGGACAAACGTATGTTCGAGATGTACGAGATCCCGTCGCATATTAAACCGACCTGGCAGCTGTGGCACGAGAGCATGCTTCCGGAGGATCGCGAGCATGCCGAACAGGTGATCCGCGACGCCCTGATGGCGCGCGTGCCGTTTAAACTTGAATTCCGCATACGCGTCAAAGAGGGAGTGCGTCATATCCGCTCGCTGGCGAATCGGGTGCTCAACAAGCAGGGCGAAGTCGAACGCCTGCTGGGCATCAATATGGACATGACCGAAGTTAAAGAACTTAACGAAGCCCTGTTCCAGGAAAAAGAGCGTCTGCATATCACCCTCGACTCTATCGGCGAGGCGGTGCTGTGTACCGATATCGATATGCACGTCACCTTTATGAACCCGGTCGCAGAGAAAATGAGCGGCTGGACGCAGCAGGAAGCGATGGGACAGCCCATCCTCAACGTGCTGCACATTACCTTCGGCGAGAACGGCCCGCCGATGGAAAATATTCACAGCGGCGATATGTCGCGTTCTGACATTAATCAGGATGTGGTCCTGCACAGCCGCAATAGCGGCAGCTTCGATATTCACTACAGCATCACGCCGCTGAGCACCCTTGACGGGCAGAATATCGGCTCGGTGCTGGTCATTCAGGACGTCACCGAGTCGCGCAAAATGCTGCGTCAGCTAAGCTACAGCGCCTCTCACGACGCCCTCACCCATCTGGCGAACCGCGTCAGCTTTGAAAGCCATCTCAAGCGTCTGTTGCAAACCGTGCATGACACCCATCAGCGCCACGCGCTGGTCTTTATCGATCTCGACCGCTTCAAAGCGGTGAACGACACCGCAGGCCACGCGGCGGGCGATGCCCTGCTGCGCGAACTGTCGTCTCTGATGCTGAGTATGCTGCGCTCAAGCGACGTGCTGGCGCGACTGGGCGGCGATGAATTTGGCCTGCTGCTGCCGGACTGTAACGTCGAGAGCGCACGCTATATCGCGGGCCGAATTATTCATGCCATCAACGATTACCACTTCATGTGGGAAGGTCGCCTGCACCGCATCGGCGCCAGCGCCGGGATCACGCTGATTGACGACACAAACAGCCTGGCCGCAGAAGTCATGTCCCAGGCTGATATCGCCTGCTACGCCTCGAAAAACAACGGTC
Source organism: Lelliottia sp. WB101 (assembly GCF_003051885.1). NCBI lineage: Bacteria > Pseudomonadati > Pseudomonadota > Gammaproteobacteria > Enterobacterales > Enterobacteriaceae > Lelliottia > Lelliottia sp. WB101. The sequence continues at coordinate 2,651,394 of NZ_CP028520.1, read as the reverse complement.
GCGGCGTGGTAACGGTGTACGAACCGCAGCAGGAGAGAATTCACAGCGCGCGCAGCATGATGTCGCTGGATGAGCAATGGCACATGATCAAAGACAACCATCTGCTGATGATTGGCCGCAGCGTCGCGTCGCCGCGCATTCCGGAGAGCAGCAACTTCTGGCTGGTCTCCCTGCGGCTGTGGACCAGTCAGGGCGAAGTGCTCGAAGAACACGCGTTCCGCTCGGGGCTGGCAGAACCGGATCTGCTGCATGCCCTCGACCGCCGTATTTTCCAGGAATTTTTCCGCGCCTTTGCCGTTCAGGTAGCGAATAAAGGGATGGGTGTGGCGCTGCCGCTCTCACCTGAGGGGATGTCCAGCTCGACGCTGGTGAATGAACTGCTCGATTTGCTGGAGAAAAGCCCACTGCCAGGGCGCCTGCTGCATCTGGTGATCCCGGTCGAAACCCTGCAAAACCAGGATGCGACGATTCAGGACGGGCTGCAAAAACTGCGTCAGGCCGGCTGCCGCATTATTCTGAGCCAGGTCGGGCGCGATATGGACATCTTTAACCACCTGAGCGCCCACATGGCGGATTACCTGCTGCTGGACCCGGAGCTGGTGACCAACGTCCACGGTAATCTGATGGACGAAATGATGGTGACCATTATCCAGGGCCACGCCCAGCGGCTGGGGATGAAAACCATTGCCGGACCGAGCAATCAGCCGCTGATGATGGATACCCTTTCCGGCATTGGCATCGACTTCATCTATGGCGATTCCATTGCCGAACCGCAGCCGCTGGAGCTACTGCTCAACACCAGTTATTTCGCTATCAACTGAGGGTGCCCAGTTTTCCGTATACCAGATATGGAGCAGCGCATAAGACCGCCACGGCTGCCAGCGCAGCGCATACTTGCGGATCTGCGCCGGCGTCATACCGGCGAAGCGCTGTTTAATCAGATAATCATCCGGCAAGAACACATCTTTCGCCTGCCAGCCGCGCAGGGCTAAGTAATTAGCCGTCCAGCGCCCGATCCCGGGCCGCGCCTGAAGCGCCTTCATTCCGCTCTCAATATCTTCCGGCGGCTGGAGCGGAAAAGTGCCGTCAACGACCGACTGCGCAAGGTGAATCAGCGACTCCGCGCGTTTCACCGGCATCCCCAGCGCCTTGAGCGCCAGCGGATCGGCAGCAGCCAGTGCCGCCGGGGTCGGAAAGCAGGTGTAATCCGGGAATCCCTTCAGCGGTTCGCCGCAGAGCGCGACTACGCGCGCCGCGAGTTTCGCCGCCATCGACACACTCACCAGTTGCCCGAGAATCGCCCGCACACCTTGTTCGTACGCATCCATCGCCCCCGGCAGGCGTAATCCTGGACGTGCTGCGCCCAGCTCACCCAGCGTGGCAGCGATGTGCTGCGGATTGCAGGAGAGATCGAACAGGCGTTCGATACGCGCCAGGCAGTTCTGCGCGACCGGCACCAGCCCTTCGCTGAGCGTGACCTGCAGGGTGCAATCCGCCAGCGATGGCGTGACCCGAAACAGCCCCTGATGGCCGTCGCAGGTGAAACTGCGCTCGTAATAGGTATCGGTCACGGTCTCCACGCCCGCGACCGCACGCGCGCCAAGAAAGCCAAACATCCATTGCCAGTCGTAGGGGGGTTGCCAGTTCAGGGTGTACATCATCGCTCCTTTTGTTGTCTTCACAGCATAACCCGACCTTACGCGGCGTGCCTTGCTTTCATATTCCTGTTGTCGTGAGCGAGACATTTCGCTAAAGTCTCGCCCCTTCTCAACGGCATGGGGATTACGTCAGTGTTTATTGGTTTTGACTACGGTACGGCAAACTGCTCTGTGGCGGTGATGGATGACAACACGCCACGTCTGCTGAAAATGGAAAAAGAGAGCTCGCTGCTGCCGTCGATGCTGTGCGCGCCGACGCGCGAAGCCGTGAGCGAATGGCTGTATCGCCACCATCAGGTTCCGGCGACTGCCACAGAGACGCAGGCGTTACTGCGTCGTGCCGTGAATTTCAACCGCGACGAAGATATCGACGTCACGCCGTCCAGCGTACAGTTCGGTTTGTCCTCTCTGGCGCAGTACATTGAAGATCCGGAAGAAGTTTACTTCGTTAAATCCCCCAAATCCTTCCTCGGTGCCAGCGGGCTTAAGCCGCAGCAGGTAGCCCTGTTTGAAGATCTGGTGTGCGCGATGATGCTGCACATTCGCAACCAGGCGCAGACGCAGGTGTCAGACGCGATCACCCAGGCCGTCATTGGCCGCCCGATCAACTTCCAGGGGCTGGGCGGCGATGAAGCCAACCAGCAGGCGCAGGGTATTCTTGAGCGCGCGGCCCATCGCGCCGGTTTCCGCGACGTTGTGTTCCAGTATGAGCCGGTCGCTGCGGGTCTGGATTTTGAAGCGACGCTGCGCGAAGAGAAACGTGTGCTGGTGGTGGATATCGGTGGGGGTACTACCGACTGCTCCCTGCTGCTGATGGGGCCACAATGGCACCAGCGCCGCGACCGCGAAAACAGCCTGTTAGGGCACAGCGGTTGCCGCGTAGGCGGTAACGATCTGGATATCGCCCTGGCATTTAAAAGCCTGATGCCGCTGCTCGGTATGGGCGGGCAAACGGAAAAAGGGACCGCCCTGCCGATTCTGCCATGGTGGAATGCCGTCGCGATTAACGACGTTCCGGCGCAGAGCGATTTCTACAGCACCGCTAACGGACGCTTCCTGAACGACCTGGTGCGTGACGCCCAGGACGGCGACAAAGTGGCCCTGCTGCATAAAGTCTGGCGTCAGCGTTTGAGCTACCGTGTGGTGCGCACTGCGGAAGAGAGCAAAATTGCCCTCTCCGATGCGACCGAGCACGCGGTCACGCTGCCGTTTATCAGCGATGAACTGGCGACCGCCATTTCTCAGCATGGGCTTGAGACAGCGCTGTCGCAGCCGCTGCAGCGCATTCTGGAGCAGGTCCAGCTGGCGCTGGAAAACGGTAACGAGAAGCCGGATGTGATCTACCTGACGGGCGGTAGCGCACGTTCACCGCTGATCAAGAAAGCGCTGGCAGAACAGTTGCCGGGCATTCCGATTGCCGGTGGCGATGATTTTGGCTCCGTCACCGCCGGGCTGGCACGCTGGGCGAAGGTAATGTTCAGCTGATATTTGTCGGGGTCTGTGTGGGCTGATGCCCTCCCCCCGCGCTCTCCCGGTGAGAGCGAGAAATCCTCAAAACGGCAGCTCAGGTTGCCGTTTTGCTTTTATCTCTCAGACAAATCCAGACAGTCTTTCATATTTCCTCCATTATTCCACTGCGTTGCCTGACTAAACTAGTATCATTCCCCGAAGTGTTTCAGGAAGAGAACGTATAACGATGAAAGGCAGCAAAAAATTCCGCTGGGCAATCGCCGTCGGTGTCATTGTGGTGGCCCTTGCCGCCGCGTGGTACTGGCACAATCAATCGGCGCAGAGTGCCGCTCCGGCAGGCGCTAACGGCCAGACGCAACGCCCTGCGGGCGGTGGACGCCACGGCATGCGCGGTGGCGCGCTTGCCCCGGTACAGGCCGCGACCGCCGTCAGCAAATCGGTTCCTCGTTATCTCACAGGTCTTGGGACGGTCACCGCCGCGAACACAGTAACCGTGCGCAGCCGCGTCGATGGACAGCTGATGGCGATCCACTTCCAGGAAGGCCAACAGGTCAAAGCTGGCGATCTGCTGGCTGAAATCGATCCAAGCCAGTTCAAAGTGGCCCTCGCACAGGCGCAAGGTCAGCTCGCCAAAGATAAAGCAACGCTTGCCAACGCCCAGCGCGATCTGGCGCGTTATCAGCAACTGGTGAAAACCAACCTCGTTTCCCGTCAGGAGCTGGACACGCAGCAGTCGCTGGTGAGCGAAGCCCAGGGCACCATTAAAGCGGATGAAGCCGCCGTCGCCAGCGCACAATTGCAGCTCGACTGGAGTCGCATTACCGCGCCGATTGACGGACGCGTCGGCCTGAAAAAGGTCGATATCGGCAACCAGATATCCAGCGGCGACACCACCGGTATCGTGGTGCTCACCCAAACGCATCCAATTGATCTCGTCTTCACCCTGCCGGAAAGCGAAATCGCCACCGTCGTTCAGGCGCAAAAAAACGGCCAGACCCTGGCGGTAGAAGCCTGGGATCGTGCGAACAAAGCCAAGCTGAGCGACGGCCAACTGCTGAGCCTGGATAACCAGATCGATACCACCACCGGCACCATCAAGCTTAAAGCCCGCTTTACCAATCAGGATGACGCCCTGTTCCCGAACCAGTTCGTCAACGCGCGGATGCTCGTCGCTACTGAAGAGAATGCGGTGGTGATCCCAACGGCGGCGCTGCAGATGGGCAACGAAGGCAACTTTGTTTGGGTGCTGAACAGTGACAATAATGTCAGCAAACATCTGGTGAAACCGGGTATTCAGGACAGCCAGACGGTCGTCATCAGCGCGGGCCTTTCCGCAGGCGATCGTGTGGTGACGGACGGGATCGACCGTCTGACCGAAGGGGCCAAAGTCGAAGTCGTTGAAGCACACACGGATACGGCCACCAGCGAAAAACCGGCTAAACGTGAACACGTGAAACAGGGAGCGGCGTCCTGATGCAGGTATTGCCACCCAGCTCCACAGGTGGGCCATCACGCCTGTTCATTTTGCGCCCCGTCGCCACCACGCTGCTGATGGTGGCGATCCTGCTGGCAGGGATTATCGGCTATCGCTTCCTGCCCGTGTCGGCCCTGCCCGAAGTGGATTACCCAACGATTCAGGTCATCACCCTCTATCCTGGCGCCAGCCCGGATGTGGTGACGTCGGCGATCACTGCCCCGCTGGAGCGCCAGTTTGGGCAGATGTCGGGTCTGAAACAGATGTCATCGCAAAGCTCCGGCGGTGCGTCGGTGGTGACGCTACAGTTCCAGCTCACCCTGCCCCTCGACGTGGCCGAGCAGGAAGTGCAGGCGGCGATTAACGCAGCCACCAATCTGCTGCCCTCCGACCTGCCCAATCCACCGGTTTACAGCAAGGTCAATCCGGCGGATCCGCCGATCATGACCCTCGCCGTCACCTCCTCCGCCATGCCGATGACACAGGTGGAAGATATGGTGGAAACGCGCGTGGCACAGAAAATCTCCCAGGTCTCCGGCGTCGGGCTGGTGACACTCTCCGGTGGTCAGCGTCCGGCAGTGCGCGTGAAACTGAACGCCCAGGCGATTGCCGCCCTCGGATTGACCAGCGAAACCATCCGCACCGCCATCAGTAGCGCCAACGTCAACTCGGCAAAAGGCTCGCTGGACGGCCCAACGCGCGCCGTCACGCTCTCGGCTAACGACCAGATGCAGTCCGCCGACGAGTATCGTCAGTTGATTGTGGCTTACCAGAACGGCGCCCCCATTCGCCTCGGCGATGTGGCAACCGTAGAGCAAGGCGCAGAAAACAGCTGGCTCGGCGCATGGGCCAACAAACAGCAGGCGATCGTGATGAACGTCCAGCGCCAGCCGGGCGCGAACATTATCGACACCGCCGACAGCATTCGCACCATGTTGCCGCAGCTGATCGAAAGCCTGCCGAAATCGGTGAGCGTAAAGGTCCTGTCGGATCGCACCACCAATATCCGCGCCTCCGTCAGCGACACTCAGTTCGAGCTAATGCTGGCGATTGCGCTGGTGGTGATGATTATTTACGTCTTCCTGCGTAACGTTCCAGCGACCATTATCCCTGCCGTCGCCGTTCCGCTGTCGCTGGTCGGGACCTTTGCGGTAATGGTGTTCCTCGATTTCTCCATCAACAACCTCACCCTGATGGCGCTCACCATCGCCACCGGGTTCGTGGTCGATGATGCAATCGTGGTCATCGAGAACATTTCGCGCTATATCGAAAAAGGCGAGAAGCCGCTGGCCGCAGCGCTAAAAGGCGCAGGCGAGATCGGCTTTACCATTATCTCCCTCACCTTCTCGCTGATTGCGGTGCTGATCCCGCTGCTGTTTATGGGCGATATTGTTGGCCGTCTGTTCCGCGAATTTGCCGTCACCCTGGCGGTGGCGATTCTCATCTCCGCCGTGGTCTCCCTGACGCTGACGCCGATGATGTGCGCCCGCATGCTGAGCGCGGAATCCCTGCGCAAGCAAAACCGTTTTTCTCGCGCCTCCGAGCGCCTGTTTGAACGCGTGATTGCGGCCTATGGCCGAATGCTAACCAAAGTGCTCAATCACCCGTGGGCGACGTTGAGCGTCGCGCTGGGAACGCTGGCCCTGAGCGTGCTGCTGTGGGTGATGATTCCGAAAGGCTTCTTCCCGATTCAGGATAACGGCATTATTCAGGGTACGCTGCAGGCGCCGCAGTCCGTCTCCTTCACCAGCATGGCCCAGCGCCAGCAGCAGGTGTCAGAGGTGATCATGAAAGATCCGGCGGTCGAGAGCCTGACGTCGTTTGTCGGCGTCGACGGCACCAATCCGTCGCTGAACAGCGCTCGCCTGCAGATCAATCTCAAACCGCTGGACGACCGAGACGATCGCGTGAATACCGTGATCGAACGGCTGCAAAATGCGGTGGCGAGAGTGCCAGGCGTCGAGCTGTATCTGCAGCCGACTCAGGATTTGACCATCGATACCACCGTCAGCCGCACCCAGTACCAGTTCACCCTGCAGGCCACCAGTCTGGAGGCGCTCAGCACCTGGGTTCCACAACTGGTCAGTAAGCTCCAGGAACTGCCGCAACTGTCGGACGTGAGCAGCGACTGGCAGGATCAGGGGCTGGCGGCCTACGTCAACGTTAACCGTGACACCGCCAGCCGTCTGGGCATTTCCATGGCCGATGTGGATAATGCGCTGTACAACGCCTTCGGCCAGCGCCTGATCTCCACGATCTACACCCAGGCCAACCAGTATCGCGTGGTGCTGGAGCATAACACCGAACAGACGCCGGGCCTTGCGGCGCTGGATTCGATTCGCCTGACCAGCAAAGACGGCGGGATGGTGCCGCTGAACGCAATAGCCACCGTCGAGCAGCGCTTTGCGCCGCTCTCCATCAACCATCTCGATCAGTTCCCGTCCACCACCATTTCGTTTAACGTGCCGGACAATTACTCCCTCGGGGAAGCGGTGGAGTCTATTCTCAACGCCGAGAAAACCCTCAGCTTCCCGACGGATATCCAGACCCAGTTCCAGGGCAGCACCCTGGCGTTCCAGGCCGCACTCGGGAACACCATCTGGCTTATCGTGGCGGCGGTGGTGGCGATGTATATCGTGCTCGGCGTACTGTACGAGAGCTTTATCCATCCGGTGACCATCCTCTCCACCCTGCCCACGGCGGGCGTGGGGGCGCTGCTGGCGCTGATGCTGTCGGGCAGTGAGCTGGATGTGATTGCGATTATCGGCATTATTTTGCTGATCGGCATCGTTAAGAAAAACGCCATCATGATGATCGACTTCGCCCTTGCCGCCGAGCGCGAGCAGGGCATGGCCCCGCGCGAGGCCATTTTCCAGGCCTGCCTGCTGCGTTTTCGCCCGATCCTGATGACCACCATGGCCGCCCTGCTTGGCGCACTGCCGCTGATGCTCAGTACCGGCGTCGGTGCGGAATTGCGCCGTCCGCTGGGGATCGGCATGGTCGGCGGTTTGCTGGTAAGCCAGGTGCTGACGCTGTTCACCACGCCGGTGATTTACCTGCTGTTTGACAGTCTGGCGCTGAGGCTCAAAGCGCGCTTCCCGAAACGTGAAGAGGAGGCGTAAGTGAAGTTTTTCGCCCTCTTCATTTACCGCCCGGTGGCAACGATTTTGATCTCCCTCGCCATCACCCTGTGCGGCGTGCTCGGCTTCCGGCTGCTGCCGGTGGCCCCGCTGCCGCAGGTGGATTTCCCGGTGATCATGATCAGCGCCTCCCTGCCCGGCGCGTCGCCAGAAACAATGGCCTCGTCGGTGGCCACGCCGCTGGAGCGCTCTCTCGGGCGCATTGCGGGCGTCAGTGAAATGACCTCCAGCAGTTCTCTCGGCAGCACGCGAATCATTCTGGAATTCAACTTTGACCGCGATATCAATGGCGCCGCCCGCGACGTACAGGCCGCCATCAACGCCGCGCAAAGCCTGCTGCCCAGCGGCATGCCGAGCCGGCCGACCTATCGCAAAGCCAACCCGTCCGATGCGCCGATCATGATTCTGACGCTGACATCAGACACCTACTCTCAGGGCGAACTGTACGATTTCGCCTCAACGCAGCTGGCGCAGACCATCGCCCAGATCGACGGCGTCGGTGACGTCGATGTCGGCGGCAGCTCCCTGCCCGCCGTGCGCGTGGGCCTGAACCCGCAAGCGCTGTTTAACCAGGGGGTCTCGCTGGATGATGTGCGCAGCGCCATCAGCAATGCCAACGTGCGCAGGCCGCAGGGGGCGATTGAGGACAGCAGCCATCGCTGGCAGATCCAGACCAACGACGAGCTAAAAACCGCGGCGGAATATCAGCCGCTGATTATTCATTACAACAACGGCGCGGCGGTGCGTTTAAGCGATGTGGCCAGTGTCACCGACTCGGTGCAGGACGTGCGTAACGCCGGGATGACGAACGCCAAACCGGCGATTTTGCTGATGATCCGCAAACTGCCGGAAGCCAATATCATCCAGACGGTGAACAGCATTCGCGAGCGCCTGCCGGAACTGCAGGAGACAATTCCGGCGGCGATCGATCTGCAAATCGCCCAGGATCGCTCCCCGACTATTCGCGCCTCGCTGGAAGAGGTCGAGCAGACGCTGATTATCTCCGTCGGGCTGGTTATCCTGGTGGTGTTCCTGTTCCTGCGCTCCGGTCGCGCGACGCTGATCCCTGCCGTGGCGGTGCCCGTATCGCTGATTGGCACTTTCGCCGCCATGTACCTGTGCGGATTTAGTCTTAACAACCTGTCGCTGATGGCCCTGACTATCGCCACCGGATTCGTGGTCGATGACGCCATCGTGGTGCTGGAAAATATTTCGCGCCATCTGGAAGCGGGGATGAAACCGTTGCAGGCCGCGCTTCAGGGGACGCGCGAAGTGGGCTTTACGGTGCTCTCCATGAGCCTGTCGCTGGTGGCGGTATTCCTGCCGCTGCTGCTGATGGGCGGACTGCCGGGGCGGTTATTGCGCGAGTTCGCCGTCACGCTTTCTGTCGCCATAGGTATTTCGCTGGTGATCTCCCTGACCCTGACGCCAATGATGTGCGGCTGGATGCTTAAGCGCAGCAAGCCTCATTCCCAGCCGCGTAAAAAAGGCGTTGGCCGCCTGCTGGTGGCGATGCAGGAGGGTTACGGCAAGTCGCTGAAATGGGTGCTGAACCATACGCGAATCGTCGGTTTTGTGCTGGTGGGTACCATCGCGCTCAACGTCTGGATGTACATCAGCATTCCGAAAACCTTTTTCCCCGAGCAGGACACAGGCGTGCTGATGGGCGGGATTCAGGCGGATCAGAGCATTTCGTTCCAGGCGATGCGCGTGAAGCTGCAGGATTTCATGAAGATCATCCGGGAAGATCCTGCTGTCGATAACGTGACGGGCTTTACCGGCGGTTCGCGCGTTAACAGCGGGATGATGTTTATCACCCTGAAAGCACGCGGCGAGCGCAACGAAACGGCGCAGCAGGTGATCGACCGCCTGCGCGTGAAGCTCGCCAAAGAGCCGGGCGCGAATCTGTTTTTGATGGCCGTTCAGGATATCCGCGTCGGTGGGCGTCAGGCTAACGCCAGCTATCAGTACACCCTTTTGTCAGACGATCTGGCCGCCCTGCGCGAGTGGGAGCCGAAAATCCGTAAAGCGCTGGCGGCCCTGCCGGAGCTGGCCGATGTGAACTCGGACCAGCAGGATAACGGCGCGGAGATGAACCTGACCTATGACCGCGAAACCATGGCGCGGCTCGGCATTAACGTTGAAGCGGCCAACAGTTTGCTCAACAACGCCTTTGGTCAGCGCCAGATTTCCACTATCTACCAGCCGATGAACCAGTACAAAGTGGTGATGGAGGTCGATCCGCGCTACACCCAGGACATCAGCGCGCTGGATAAGATGTACGTTATCAACAACGACGGAAAATCGATCCCCCTCTCCTACTTCGCCAGCTGGCAGCCCGCCAACGCGCCGCTGTCGGTAAACCATCAGGGGCTGTCGGCGGCGTCAACGGTGTCATTTAACCTGCCAACCGGCTCGTCGCTATCTGAGGCCAGCGATGCGATCAATCGCGCCATGACCCAACTTGGCGTGCCATCGACCGTGCGCGGCAGCTTTGCAGGCACCGCGCAGGTGTTCCAGGAGACGATGAACTCTCAGGTGATTTTGATTCTGGCGGCGATTGCGACGGTCTATATCGTGCTCGGCATTCTGTACGAAAGCTACGTCCATCCGCTGACGATCCTCTCCACTCTGCCGTCGGCGGGCGTCGGCGCGCTGCTGGCGCTGGAGTTATTCGGCGCACCCTTTAGCCTCATTGCGCTTATCGGGATCATGCTATTAATAGGCATCGTGAAGAAAAACGCGATCATGATGGTCGATTTCGCCCTCGACGCGCAGCGCAACGGCAATATGTCGCCGCAGGACGCCATTTTCCAGGCCTGCCTGTTGCGCTTCCGCCCGATTATGATGACCACGCTGGCGGCGCTGTTTGGCGCACTGCCGCTGGTGATTTCCGGCGGTGATGGCTCTGAACTGCGCCAGCCGCTGGGGATCACCATTGTCGGCGGACTGGTGATGAGCCAGCTATTGACGCTCTATACCACACCGGTGGTGTATCTGTTCTTCGACCGCCTGCGGGTGCGTTTTTCACGTAAAAACAGAGAAACGGTAAGCGAGTAAATGACTGATCTGCCCAACAATGTTCGCTGGCAACTGTGGATTGTCGCCTTCGGCTTCTTTATGCAGTCGCTGGATACCACCATTGTTAACACCGCCCTCCCCTCGATGGCGAAAAGCCTGGGGGAGAGTCCGCTGCATATGCACATGGTCATCGTCTCCTATGTGCTGACGGTGGCGGTGATGCTGCCCGCCAGCGGCTGGCTGGCGGACAAAGTTGGAGTGCGCAATATCTTCTTCACCGCCATTATTCTCTTTACCCTCGGCTCGCTGTTTTGCGCGCAGGCCGACACGCTGAACGAGCTGGTGATGGCGCGCGTGTTGCAGGGCGTCGGCGGAGCGATGATGGTGCCCGTCGGCAGACTGACGGTGATGAAAATCGTGCCGCGCGAACAATATATGGCGGCGATGACCTTCGTGACGCTGCCCGGCCAGGTCGGGCCATTGCTCGGCCCTGCCCTCGGCGGGATTCTGGTGGAGTACGCCTCCTGGCACTGGATTTTCCTGATTAATCTTCCGGTCGGTGTTGTCGGCGCGATCGCCACGCTGTGGCTGATGCCAAACTACAAAATGCAGACGCGGCGCTTTGATATCTTCGGTTTTGTGCTGCTGGCAGCGGGCATGGCGACGCTGACCCTGGCGCTGGACGGGCAAAAAGGGCTGGGGATTTCCACCCTGACGCTGGCGCTGCTGGTGGCCATCGGCGTTCTGTCGGTGCTGTGGTATCTGTGGCACGCCAGGGATAACGACCAGGCGCTGTTCAGCCTGTCGCTGTTTCGCAATCACACCTTCCGCCTCGGGCTGCTCGGCAGCTTCGCCGGGCGTCTTGGCAGCGGCATGTTGCCGTTTATGACGCCGGTGTTCCTGCAGATCGGACTGGGCTTTTCGCCGTTCCACGCCGGTTTGATGATGATCCCGATGGTGCTTGGCAGCATGGGCATGAAACGCATTGTGGTGCAGGTGGTGAACCGCTTTGGCTATCGCCGGGTGCTGGTCGCCGCAACGCTGGGACTGGCGCTGATCAGCCTGCTGTTTATGGCCGTGGCGCTGATGGGCTGGTATTACGCTCTGCCGCTGGTGCTGTTCTTCCAGGGGGTGATTAACTCCACGCGTTTCTCATCGATGAATACCCTGACGCTGAAGGATCTGCCCGACGAACTGGCGAGCAGCGGCAACAGTTTGCTGTCGATGATCATGCAGCTCTCCATGAGCGTGGGGGTGACCGTCGCCGGCCTGCTGCTCGGCATGTACGGTCAGCATCATCTGGGCGCTGATACCGCCGGCGCGCATCAGGTCTTCCTTTACACCTATCTCAGCATGGCGGTGATTATCGCCCTGCCCGCCTTAATTTTCGCCCGGGTCCCGGATGATACCAGCAAGAACGTCGTCATCAGCCGACGTAAAAGGAGTGAGTCATGAAATTCTGGCGCCCCGGCATTACTGGAAAACTGTTTCTGGCGATTTTCGCCACCTGTATCGTGCTGCTTATCACCATGCACTGGGCCGTGCGGGTCAGCTTCGAACGGGGTTTTATCGACTACATTAAGCGCGGGAACGAACAGCGGCTACAGGGCTTGAGCGACGCGCTGGCCGATCAGTATGCCCTGCACGGCAACTGGCGCTTCCTGCGTAATAACGACCGCTTTGTGTTCCAGATCCTCAAATCGCTTGAGCACGATAACGACGACGATCGTCCGGGGCCGGGTATGCCGCCACACGGCTGGCGCACGCAGTTCTGGGTGCTCGACCAGGATAAATACGTGCTGGTCGGGCCTCGCGCGCCGGTTCCGCCGGACGGTACCCGGCGGGCCATTATGTTTAACGGTGCCACTGTCGGCTGGGTGATCGCCTCGCCGGTCGAACGGCTGACGCGCAACACGGATATCAACTTTGATCGCCAGCAACGCCAGACCAGCTGGCTGATTGTCGCCCTCTCCACCCTGCTTGCGGCACTGGCGACGTTCCCGCTGGCGCGCGGCCTGCTGGCACCCGTCAAACGGCTGGTGGAAGGCACGCACAAGCTGGCGGCAGGAGACTTTACCACCCGCGTGGATACCCGTAGCCAGGACGAACTGGGCAAACTGGCGCAGGACTTCAACCAGCTCGCCAGTACGCTTGAGAAAAACCAGCAGATGCGCCGCGATTTTATGGCCGATATTTCCCACGAGCTGCGCACGCCGCTGGCGGTGCTGCGCGGTGAACTAGAAGCCATTCAGGACGGTGTACGCCAGTTTACGCCTGAGTCCGTCACCTCGTTGCAGGCAGAAGTAGGCACCCTGACCAAGCTGGTGGACGATCTGCATCAGCTTTCCATGTCCGATGAGGGCGCGCTGGCGTATCAAAAAGCGCCTGTCGATGTGATCAATATTCTGGAGGTGGTCAGCGGCGCGTTCCGCGAACGCTTCGCCAGCCGGAATCTGAACATTGAACTCTCCCTGCCGGATAGCGCCGTGGTCTTCGGCGATCCGGACCGTCTGATGCAGCTGTTTAATAACCTGCTGGAAAACAGCCTGCGCTATACGGACGGCGGCGGCGCACTGCGCATTTCTGGTCGCGTCGAAGACGGGCGCTTTGCCCTTACCTTTGCCGATTCCGCGCCGGGAGTGCAGGACGCGCAGCTGGAGAAACTATTCGAGCGCTTTTACCGCACCGAAGGCTCCCGCAATCGTGCCAGCGGCGGTTCGGGTCTGGGGCTGGCGATTTGCGTTAACATCGTCGAGGCGCACGGGGGCACTATCCGCGCCGCCCATTCGCCTTTTGGCGGGGTTAGCATTACAGTAGAGTTACCGCTGGAACGCGATTTATCGAGAGAAGTATGACTGAGTTACCCATTGACGAAAACACACCACGCATTCTGATCGTGGAGGACGAGCCTAAGCTTGGGCAGTTATTGATCGACTATTTACGCGCGGCAAGCTATGCCCCCACGCTGATTAATCACGGCGATCAGGTGCTGCCCTATGTGCGCCAGACGCCGCCGCATCTGATCCTGCTGGATCTCATGCTCCCTGGCACCGACGGCCTGACGCTGTGCCGGGAAATCCGCCGTTTTTCCGACGTGCCGATAGTGATGGTGACGGCGAAAATCGAAGAGATCGATCGCCTGCTGGGGCTGGAAATCGGTGCCGATGATTACATCTGCAAACCCTACAGCCCGCGTGAAGTGGTCGCCCGCGTGAAAACGATTCTGCGCCGCTGCCGTCCACAGCGCGAACTTCAGGTGCTCGACGCCGAAAGCCCGCTGATTGTCGATGAGAGCCGCTTCCAGGCAAGCTGGCGCAGCAAACTGCTGGACCTGACGCCGGCGGAATTCCGCTTGCTGAAAACCCTCTCTCACGAGCCGGGGAAAGTGTTCTCCCGCGAACAGCTGCTGAATCATCTCTATGACGATTACCGCGTGGTGACGGACCGCACCATCGACAGCCATATCAAGAACCTGCGCCGTAAACTGGAAGCGCTCGACGCCGATCAGTCGTTTATCCGCGCGGTGTACGGCGTGGGGTATCGCTGGGAGGCGGATGCCTGTCGGATTGCGTAAAAGAATTTCCCCCATCAAATCTGACCCGCCTGTTGGCGGGTTTTTCTTCACTAGAAAGTCTCACATTATCATCCATACTCTTCTTGTCGGTGCGTTTAGCTGTCGCCTGTTTCTCGTTAACTTTCCTCAAGGAGTGTTTTATGGCTGGTTGGTTCGAACTAAGCAAAAGCAGTGACGGGCAGTTCAGGTTTGTTCTGAAAGCAGGAAATGGAGAAATTATCCTCACCAGTGAGCTGTACACCACCAAATCCGCAGCAGAAAATGGCATTGCCTCCGTGCGTACCAATAGCCCGCACGACGAGCGCTATGAGAAAAAAACGGCGACCAACGGGAAATATCACTTCAACCTGAAGGCGGCAAACCACCAGGTGATTGGTTCAAGCCAGCTTTATGCTTCCGAGCAGACGCGGGAAAGTGGTATCGCCTCGGTGAAAAATAATGGCACCAGCCAGACGGTGAAAGATTTAACCTGACCCGCCAGACCCGCCGGGCAGGCTTTGCAGCCAACCGGCGCTTTACCTCCCTCCCCCGCAGCGCTACAATGCCCGCCCTTAAAGTAGGGGATCTCCCCTTACCGCTGCACCGGGTGCACGCGGATCTGACCTGTCATCAGAACGAGAACAAACATGTTTAAACCAGAACTCCTTTCCCCGGCGGGAACGCTGCAGAATATGCGTTACGCTTTCGCTTACGGTGCCGATGCGGTGTATGCGGGCCAGCCGCGTTACTCTCTGCGCGTGCGTAATAACGAATTCAACCACGAGAATTTGCAGCTCGGCATCAACGAAGCGCATGCCCTGGGCAAAAAATTCTACGTGGTTGTGAACATCGCGCCGCACAACGCCAAGCTAAAAACGTTTATTCGCGATCTGAAGCCGGTTGTGGAAATGGGTCCTGATGCGCTGATTATGTCCGATCCCGGTTTAATCATGCTGGTGCGTGAGAATTTCCCGGAGATGGATATCCATCTTTCCGTGCAGGCCAACGCCGTCAACTGGGCGACGGTCAAATTCTGGAAACAGATGGGCCTGACGCGCGTGATTCTGTCACGCGAGCTGTCTCTTGAAGAGATCGAAGAGATCCGCACCCAGGTGCCGGAAATGGAACTCGAAATCTTCGTTCACGGCGCCCTGTGCATGGCCTACTCTGGCCGCTGCCTGCTCTCCGGCTACATCAACAAGCGCGACCCGAACCAGGGAACCTGCACCAACGCCTGCCGCTGGGAATATAACGTCCAGGAAGGGAAAGAAGATGATGTGGGCAACATCGTGCACAAGCATGAACCGATTCCGGTGAAAACCGTGGAGCCGACGCTGGGCGTGGGCGCACCAACCGACAGCGTGTTTATGATTGAAGAGGCCAAACGTCCGGGCGAATACATGACGGCGTTTGAAGACGAACACGGCACCTACATCATGAACTCCAAAGACCTGCGCGCGATTGCGCACGTCGAGCGTCTGACGCAGATGGGCGTGCACTCGCTGAAAATCGAAGGCCGCACCAAGTCTTACTACTACTGCGCCCGTACCGCACAGGTGTACCGTAAAGCCATCGACGACGCCGCAGCGGGAAAACCGTTTGATACCAGCCTGCTGGAAACCCTGGAAGGCCTGGCCCATCGCGGCTACACCGAAGGCTTCCTGCGCCGTCATACTCATGACGATTATCAGAACTACGAGCACGGCTACTCCATCTCCGAGCGCCAGCAGTTTGTCGGCGACTTTACCGGCGCGCGCAAAGGCCCGCTGGCGGCAGTGGCAGTGAAGAACAAATTCACCAAAGGCGACAGCCTGGAGCTGATGACCCCGCAGGGCAATATCAACTTCACGCTGGAGCATCTGGAAAACGGCAAAGGCGAAGCAATCACCGTCGCCCCTGGGGATGGTCACACCGTGTGGCTGCCGGTACCGGAAGAGGTGGAGCTGGAATACGCGCTGCTGATGCGCAATTTTGCTGGCGAAAGCACCCGTAATCCGCACAGTAAATAGTCAACTGTCGCGATTTTTTCAGCATGGGATAATTCTTAGAATCGGATCACATACCGCTTCGTTCAATACGGGTATTATCCCCTGCGCTGAAAAACATAACCCATAAATGCTAGCTGTACCAGGAACCACCTCCTTAGCCTGCGTAATCTCCCTTACGCAGGCTTATTTTTTGCCCTTTCATCCTGTTCTTACCCGCTTTTTCCCTCGCTGGGATACACTCTTGTTAGTGCTAAAAAAGGGAGCAACGCTGAATGGCGACATATCCGGATAGTTTATTGATCCTCAACGGCAAAAGTGCAGGCAACGACCTTCTGCGCCAGGCGATTGCCGACCTGCGTGATACTGGCGCGAACATTCACGTTCGCGTGACCTGGGAAAAAGGCGATGCCGCGCGGTATATCGACGAAGCCTGTCGGCTCGGGGTGGCGACGGTGATCGCCGGGGCGGCGATGGCACCATTAACGAAGTCGCGACGGCGCTGATTGAACACGATAGTGCTCAGCGTCCGGTGATGGGCATTTTACCCCTCGGTACCGCCAATGATTTCGCCACCAGCGCAGGCATTCCGGAGACGATGGACAAGGCGCTCCAGCTGGCTATTGTCGGGAAACCGGCCGCGGTGGATATTGCCCAGGTGAACGACAAAACGTGTTTTATCAATATGGCGACAGGCGGATTTGGTACGCGCATTACCAGCGAAACGCCGGAAAAACTGAAAGCCGCCCTTGGCGGTGTGTCGTATCTGATTCACGGTCTGATGCGCATGGATATGCTCAAGCCCGATCGCTGCGAAATTAACGGCGAAAACTTCCACTGGCAGGGCGATGCGCTGGTGATCGGTATCGGAAACGGGCGTCAGGCGGGCGGCGGACAGCAGCTGTGTCCGGACGCGTTGATCAACGATGGGCTGTTACAGCTGCGTATCTTCACCAGCGACGGCATGCTGCCTGCCCTGTTCACCACACTGACCCGCCCGGAAGAGAGCCCGAATGTGCTCGATGGACAGTCCGCGTGGTTTGAAATTATCGCCCCACACGGTATGACCTTTAATCTCGACGGCGAGCCGCTCAGCGGGGAACATTTCCGTATTTCCCTGCTTCCCGGTGCGCTGGAGTGCCGTTTGCCGCCGGATTGTGCGCTTCTGCGGTGACTGTTTTGCCAGGCGGCGCTTTCCTTGCACGAGCCTGCACACCCTAGGCCCGCAAAGGTGCAGCTACCCCCCGGCACCCACGCCACTCAGTACGCCGCCACCTCGCGCGCCATCTCCCGGCTGTACTGCTGGCTGGCATTGACCAGCATCCGCGTATAGTCGGTTTTGGCGTTTCCTGCGACCAGTTCATCCACGCTCAGGGTCTCCAGAATCTTGCCGTACTGCATCACCGCCACTTTCTGGCACAGGTGCGCAATCACGCCCAAATCGTGCGTCACCATTAAATAGGTGAGATTCGATTCGCGCTGGAGTTCCGCCAGTAAATTAAGGATCTCTGCCTGCACTGACACGTCCAGCGCCGACGTCGGTTCATCCAGCAGCAACACCTGCGGCTCCAGAATCAGTGCTCTGGCGATGGCCACGCGCTGACGCTGCCCACCGGACAGCTGATGCGGATAGCGATCGCGAAACGCCCGGTTCAGCCCCACTTTATCCAGCAAACCGTGGATACGCCGGTCGCGATCCTGAATGCCGTGGATTTGCAGCGGCTCTTCCAGAATATCGCCGATAGTATGACGCGGATGCAGCGAGCCGTACGGGTCCTGAAAGACCATCTGCACGCGGCGGCAACGCTCAGCGTTAATCTTTCGCCCCAGCGGTTTACCGTCGATGGCAAGTTCGCCGTCCCAGTGGGTGAAAAGCCCGGCCAGACATTTCAGCACCGTGGTTTTGCCGGAACCCGACTCCCCCACCAGCCCGTAAATTTCCCCTACGCCGACGTGAATATTCACATCGCTCAGCACCTGATTGCGCTTTTCACCCTCGCCAAAGGCCAGGTTGAGATTGTTAATCTCGATCATCTCTGCTCCTTACTCCGTAAGCCAGCTGGCCTGACGCTGCAATACCGGCAGCACCGGACGGCGGTGGTTAAGTTCCGGCAGGGCGCTGATTAACCCCTGGGTATAAGGATGCTGCGCCTTGTGCAGATCGCAGGCGGCGATGGATTCCACCACCCGACCGGCGTACATCACCAGCACCCGGTCACAGAAACTGCGCACCAGGTTGATATCGTGGCTGATAAAAATCAGCCCCAGCCCGCGGGATTTCACCAGATCGTCCAGCAATCCCAGCACCTGCAAACGCACAGAGACATCCAGCGCGGAGGTCGGTTCATCGGCGATCACAAGCTCGGGATCGGTGATCAGCATCATGGCGATCATGATGCGTTGCCCCTGCCCGCCGGAAATTTCGTGCGGGTAGAGGTGGTAGACCCGCTCCGGCTGGCGAATACGCACCACATCGAGCATCTCCAGCACTTTGGCTTTGGCCTCGGCTTTGCGCCCCGGATGGTGCGTCAGCCAGGCTTCGGCGATCTGATCGCCTACGCAGACGACCGGATTGAGAGAGTATTTTGGATCCTGCATGATCATTGAGATGCGCTTACCGCGAATGCCGCGCATTTGCGCCTCGCTGACGCTGCGCAGATCGACATCGCCAAACTGCATCCTGGTTGCGCTGATCCGTGCTTTTGCCGGGTGCAGACGCAATAGCGCGCGCCCGACGGTGGATTTCCCTGAGCCGGACTCGCCGACAATCGCCAGCTTTTCGCGTCCGAGCTGGAAGGAGACGCCGCGCACGGCATGGGTCACCGCGCCGCCGTTGATAAAATCGACGTGCAGATCGCGCACATCGAGCAGTGGAGCGTTATTCGCTGCGAGGATCGAGGATGTCACGTAGGCCATCTCCTAAGAAGTTGAACGCCAGGCTGTTGATCAGAATCGCCAGCCCCGGAATAGTCACTACCCACCAGCACTCCATCATGTAGGTGCGCCCGCTGGAGATCATCGCGCCCCACTCCGGCTCCGGCGGCTGCGCGCCCAGGCCGAGGAAACCCAGACCGGCAGCGGTCAGGATGATCCCCGCCATGTTCATGGTGATACGGATAATCACCGACGGCAGACACAGCGGCACGATATGACGCCACAGCACGCGGACGGGGACGCGCCCTGCAGGCGCACCGCCGAGATAAAATCGGCCTGGCGCAGAGAGAGCGTTTCCGCACGCGCCAGGCGCGCTATCGGCGGCCAGGCGGTGAGCGTAATGGCAATCACCACGTGCTCCAGCCCCGGACCGAGCGCCGCCACGAACGCCAGCGCCAGCACCAGGCTCGGGAACGAGATAAAGATATCCGTCACCCGCATCAGCACCGCATCCACTTTGCCACCGAAATACCCGGCGGTGACGCCCAGCAGCAAGCCGAGCGGCCCGACGGTGACCGACACCAGCAGCACGATATAGAGCGTGATGCGCGAGCCGTACACCAGGCGGCTGAAAATATCGCGGCCAAACTCGTCGGTGCCGAACCAGTGCTGCGCATTCGGCGCGACCAGCGCATTGTTGAGGTCCTGCACCAGCGGGTTGTAGGGCGCAATCAGCGGCGCAAAGGCGGCCACGATCAGCAGCAGCAGAACAATTCCGCCGCCGATGGCAGTCAGCGGATTGCGCGCCATTTTGCCGACAAAACCGCCCGCCCGGTTCAGGGTGCGTTTAATACGCTGGCGGCTTTCGCTGTTGCGCGCCCCAGCGGCGAATCCAGAGAAACGGTCATGATTTCGTCCTCGGGTCGAAGAGTTGATACAGCATGTCGGAGAGCAGGTTGAGCATCACGAAGATCAGCCCTACCAGCAGCACACAGCCCATCACCGCATTCATGTCGCCGAGCAGCAGGCTGCCGGTGAGATAGGAACCAAAGCCCGGCCAGGAGAAGACGGTTTCGATCAGCACCGCCCCTTCCAGCAGCGAGCCGTAGGCCAGCGCCACGACCGTTAACAGCTGCACGAGGATATTGCGAAACGCGTGATTCCAGATCACCTGACGCTCGGTTAAGCCTTTCACCCGCGCGGTGATGATGAACTCCTGGGAGAGCTGCGCCAGCATAAAGCTGCGCGTCATGCGGCTGATGTAGGCCAGCGAATGAAAGCCCAGTAACGACGCAGGCAGCACCAGGTGGTTGATCGCATTCCAGAACACGGCGCTGTTTCCGGCCAGCAGCGCATCGATGGTCATAAGCCCGGTCCGACGCGGCACAATACCGTCCAGCCCTAAATCGAGCCGTCCCGCGCCGCCCACCCAGCCGAGCCAGGCGTAGAACAGCAGCAGCCCCATCATCCCGACCCAAAAGATCGGCGTGGAATAGCCCGCAAGGCTGATAATGCGCACCACGTAATCGGAAAGACTGTTGCGACGCGCCGCCGCCAGCACGCCGAGCGGAATGCCTAATCCCGCGCCGACGATAATCGCCATCGTCGCCAGCTCCAGCGTTGCCGGGAAGACGCGCAGAATATCGTCTGTGACCGGTTTGCCCGTCAGTAGCGCGTTACCCAGATCGCCGTGCAGCAGGTTGTTCAGATAAATACCAAACTGCGTCAGCAACGACTGGTCGAAGCCCAACTGGTGATAAACCTGCTGATAGGTGCTGTGGTCGGCATCCGGGCCGACAATCGCCAGCACCGGATCGACCGGCATCACGCGGCCAATAAAGAACGTCAGCAGCAGCAGGCCAAACAGCGTCACCAGCACCTGCGTCAGTCGCTTTGAGAAACGGCGGGTCCGGGAGCCGGGAGAGAGGATCGCGACGCTCATTTTTCACCTCCGGTTTTGTAGACTTCACGCAGGAAAGTGGTGGCCGACGGGTGCGACTGGAAGTTTTTCACTTCATTACGCACGACAACGGAATCCACCATCTGCGACAGCGGGACCATCGCCGGAATGAGTTCGTCGTAGCGCACCTGGATTTGCTGATAATCCGCCACTTGCTTCTGCGGATCGCGCTCCAGCAGCGCTTTGTCGATCATCTCGTTCAGCGGCTTGTCGTAGAAACTGGTGCGCCAGCCCTGGAAGTTGGTGAGCCGCGCTTCGTCGCTGTTGTCCGGGTTATAGACCAGCGCACGCAGGCTGGAGTGCGGGTGCGGTTCGACGCCGCTCCCGCCGCGCCCGACCAGCATGTCGAACTTACGCTCGCGCATGGCGCCGTAGATCTGATTGCCGGTACCGGTGATGATTTTGGCGTTGATCCCCGCCTGCATCAGCGTCGACTGCACCGCGATGGCAATATTGAGGAACGGCTGATCCGCCAGCACGCGCAGGGTGGTGTCGAAACCCTCCGGATAGCCCGCCTCTGCCAGCAGCTTTTTGGCGCGCGGAATATCCAGCCGGTAGCCCGGATCAGGGAGTGTCGACGGCATACCGGCTTTGATTGGACGCTGATGCAGCACACCGTAGCCCGGCATCAGGGCTTTATTGATGCCCTGATAATCAATCAGATAGCGCACTGCTTCGCGCACTTTTGGGTTGGCGAAGTGCGCCTCTTTCATGCTCATCGCCACGTAATAAACCGTCCCCTTCTGCACGGCTTCAACCGTAAGCTGAGGGTCTTTGCGCAGAGCGTTGATATCCGACACCGCCATGTTACTGGCAATATCCAGATCGCCTTTCTCAATCATCAGGCGCAGGGTTTGAGACTCCTGGAAGTGGCGCAGCACGACGCGGTTCATTTTCGGTTCATCGCGCCAGTAGTGCGGGTTGCGCTGCATGCGCAGCACATCTTTCGCCTGCCAGGTTTCCAGCATAAACGGGCCAGAACCGGCCTCGTTGGTGGTCAGCCAGCGGTTACCCCAGTCGTTATTCACCTCATGGGACTGCACCGTTTTGCTGTCGAGCACCCCCAGATTGCCGAGCGCCCCGAGAGAATAAATCACCAGCTGCGGATCGTTAGGCTTGGGCAGCACGATCTGCACGGTGTAGTCGTCGGTGGCGCGGATTTGCTGGTCGATGTTTTTCTTCGAAAAGCCGTAGGATTTCCAGACGGATGCCTGCGCCAGATTGAGGTGCAGCAGACGGCGCATCGACCACACCACATCCTGCGCCGTGAGCGGGTTGCCCGAGTGGAATTTGACGTTATCGCGCAGATGGAAAGTCAGGGTTTTGCCGTCTGGCGCTATATCCCAGGATTTCGCCAGCGCGGGCCTGACGTGGGTGAGTTCGTTCGGATCCAGCTCCACCAGCGAATCGTAGAGATTCACCACGATGCCAACCACTTCGTTGCCGGTCATCGCCGCCGGGTCGAGGGTCAGCAGGTTGTTCATGTTCATGCCGATGATGAGCTGGTCGGGCGGCGTTTTCGCGTACGCCGCACCGCTCCCCATCATCAGCGAGAGCGCGAGTACACACGCTCTGCACAGCGGAGTTTGTTTCATGTATATATCGCCTGTAGGGTACGTTTTTATGTGTCAGTCGTGGCTGACGATATTGGCTTCGATATACGCAAAATTAATGTCTTCGCCGAGTCCAGGGCGATTCGGCAGGCTGACCATGCCATGTTCATCCATCGGGTCGACCAGGCTGTGGAGATACGCCGCCGGTTGGTCGTAATCAAGGAACGGGTGCAGCAGGCCGCGCTCATACCAGCGGCAGTTTTTAATGGCGCCGATCACCGCGAGGCTTGCCGCGCCGTTACCGTGCACTTCACAGTCCATGCCGAAGGATTCCGCGAGGTTCGCCACTTTCAGCGTCGGTGAGATCCCGCCCACGCCGTTAGCGCCCGCGCGCAGAATGTCGCACGCCCCGGCTTTCACCCAGTCGGCGCGGCTGTGGTGTTTTCCGCCCAGGCTTTCCGGGCCGATAATCGGGATCGACAGGTTTTCCGCAAGCCAGGCGTAGGAGGCCATGCTCTCCTCTTCCATCGGCTCTTCGAACCAGGCGAAGTTGAGTTTTTCCAGTTCTTTGCCGATGTATAACGCTTCAGTACGGCTGTACCAGTGATAGCCGTCGATCATCAGATCGATATCCGGCCCGACCGCTTCACGCACGGCGGCGCAGGCTTTGACGTCCATTTTCGGGTTTGGCGCAAACGAGACGGGCGGCATCCAGGTGTGAAGTTTGATGGCTTTGTATCCGCGCGCCACCAGGGTTTCAGCGAAGCTCGCGTACTCATCCGGCGTCGACAGGCCGCCTAGCAGATCGTCGCCACACATGGTGCTGCCGTAGGCCGGAACTTTATCGCGATAGCCGCCAAGCAGTTTCCAGACCGGCATATTCAGTTTGCGACCAATCAGATCCCACAGCGCCTGCTCGACGAACCCAAGCGCGCGCTCGGTGAGCTGGTGCGCGCTTCCACGCTGCCAGTGCGCCAACTCCTGCCAGATTTTCTCGCGATTGAACGCATCCTGGCCGACCAGCACTTTGCGAAAGAAGGTATTGACCACAAAGGGGCGCACCACTTCCGGCGGCGCGAAAGAGTACCCTTTGGTGCCATCGTCTGCCGTGATCGAGAGCATCGCCATTTTGGCCATACTTTCCGGGCCAGGGTGCGAGTGCCCGGCGCTGTCGGAGACCCGGCGCGTCGGGTACTGGAAGACGGTGACGTTTACAGATTCAATTTTCATTATCAGTCCTTAAAACAACAGAGGTTCAGAGCGACTTCGTAATTTGAAAAGCTGTTTCGAAAGTAACTTTAAGCGCAAAATTCGTCCGCTGCCTTAGACAAATTCCGCTAAGCATCGACCATTTATTGGGCATATGCACGGTGAGGAGTGACAGTTTTCACAAAAGAGAGGGGAAGTGTGAAGTTGATCGGGATAAGGGTTTGACTGAAATGAAACGGAGTTTTGGGTTATCTCTTATCCCATAGAAATGAGAGGGAAATTATCGGATCTGATAAATCCCCTCTCCGTTCGGAGAAGGGATTGCAGTAAACCTACGCGATAGTGACTTTGGTATCCAGATACACATCCTGCACCGCGTTAATCAGCTTAACGCCTTCGGTCATCGATTTTTTAAACGCCTTACGGCCCAGAATCAGGCCCATACCGCCCGCGCGTTTATTGATCACCGCCGTGCGCACCGCATCGGTCAGATCCGTTTCGCCGCCTGCCGCACCGCCGGAGTTAATCAGCCCCGCGCGGCCCATGTAGCAGTTGGCGAGCTGGTAGCGCACCAGATCAATCGGGTTTTCGCTGGTCAGTTTGCTGTAGACACGGTCGTCGGTGTAACCGAAGTTTACCGCCTTATAGCCGCCGTTATTTTCGGCCATTTTCTGCTTCACGATATCCGCGCCAATGGTCGCCGCCAGATGGTTCGCCTGGCCGGTGAGATCCGCAGAAACATGGTAATCCACGCCATCTTTCTTAAAGGCGTTGTTGCGCAGATAGGCCCACAGCACCGTGACCATCCCCAGCTCGTGGGCACGCTCGAACGCCGCGGAGATCTCCTCAATCTGACGACGGGACTGTTCGGAGCCGAAATAAATCGTCGCCCCTACCGCCACCGCGCCCATGTTAAACGCCTGCTCGACGCTGGCGTACAACGTCTGGTCGTATTCGGTTGGGTAGCTCAGGGTTTCGTTATGGTTCAGTTTTACGAGGAAGGGAATGCGGTGCGCGTAGCGGCGCGACACGGAGGCCAGCACGCCGTAAGTTGACGCCACGCAGTTACAGCCGGCTTCAATCGCCAGCTCAACAATATTCTTCGGATCAAAATAGAGCGGATTGGCGGCAAACGACGCTCCCGCAGAGTGCTCGACGCCCTGATCAACGGGCAGAATGGACAGATAGCCTGTTCCGGCGAGGCGCCCGGTGTTGTAAAGCGTCTGCATGTTTCGCAGAACCGCAGGCGGGCGATTGTTATCAATCATCACCCGATCAACGTAGTCGTGGCCCGGCAGGTTGAGCTGATCGGCTGGAATAGTCATACAACGATGCTGTAAAAGGCTGTCGGCGTCTTTGCCAAGCAGCTGCGCAATATCAGTCATAGCGATGCTCCCGTAAGTTCCGACATCGTGTCGGAGCGTGATATCCATACCCACATTTTTGTGAGCAGACTAAGCCTGGACCCGTCTTAGCCTATTTTCCAGCCTGAGTCATTTTTTTCAGCACAATCTGCTGGCTCGTTTCGTGTACAACAAAACTGTTACATTGATCAAACAATCACCGCAAAGGTATTTAAAAGGTATTATTGAGTGGTATGTTAAAGGCGTACCCTCTCTGACATGCAGGATTAAACAATGAAAACGAAAGTCCAACTGTCATTCATGATGTTTGTTGAATGGTTTATCTGGGGCGCGTGGTTTGTGCCGCTGTGGCTGTGGCTGAGTAAAAGCGGCTTTACCGCCGGGGAAATTGGCTGGTCGTATGCCTGTACCGCTATCGCCGCGATCCTCTCGCCGATCCTCGTTGGCTCGCTGACAGACCGCTTCTTTGCCGCGCAAAAAGTGCTGGCGGTGCTGATGTTTGCCGGGGCAATTCTGATGTACTTCGCCGCCCAGCAAACGCAGTTCAGCGCCTTCTTCCCGCTGCTGCTGCTCTACTCTCTGACCTACATGCCGACCATCGCCCTGACCAACAGCATTGCCTTTGCGAACGTCGACGATGTGGAGGCCGATTTCCCGCGCATCCGCGTGATGGGGACGATTGGCTGGATCGCCTCGGGCCTGGCCTGCGGGTTCCTGCCGCAAATGCTCGGCTACAACGATATTTCTGACACCAATATTCCCCTGCTGATGACGGCGGCCAGCTCTGCGCTTCTGGGCGTGTTTGCCCTGTTCCTGCCGAATACACCGCCGAAGAGCACCGGCAAGCTGGATATCAAAGTGATGCTGGGACTGGATGCGCTCATTTTGCTGCGCGATAAAAACTTCCTCGTGTTCTTCTTCTGCTCGTTCCTGTTCGCGATGCCGCTGGCGTTCTACTACATCTTTGCGAACGGTTATCTCACGGAAGTGGGCATGAAAAACGCCACCGGCTGGATGACCCTCGGCCAGTTCTCTGAAATCTTCTTTATGCTGGCGCTGCCTTTCTTCACCAAGCGCTTTGGTATTAAAAAGGTCCTGCTGCTGGGCCTGATCACCGCCGCCATCCGCTACGGCTTCTTTGTCTTCGGTGGCGCAGACCAGTACTTCACCTACGCGCTGCTGTTCCTGGGCATTTTGCTCCACGGCGTAAGCTACGACTTCTATTACGTCACCGCGTATATCTACGTGGACAAAAAAGCGCCTGTGCATATGCGCACCGCAGCGCAAGGGCTGATCACACTCTGCTGCCAGGGCTTTGGCAGCCTGCTGGGCTACCGTCTGGGCGGCGTGATGATGGAAAAAATGTTTGCCTATAAAGAGCCTGTGAACGGGTTGACCTTCAACTGGGCCGGAATGTGGGCGTTCGGCGGCATTATGATCGTCGTTATCGCCGTGCTGTTTATGCTGTTTTTCCGCGAATCGGATAAAGAGATCACCGCCATTGAGGTGGATGATGCCGATACTGCGCTGACACGAGGGGAAGTAAAATGAAAGCAGAACGTATTCTCGGTGCCCTGTACGGGCAGATGTTGGGGGATGCGATGGGCATGCCGTCAGAGCTGTGGCCAAGAAGCCGCGTGAAAGCCCATTTTGGCTGGATCGACCGCTTTTTGCCCGGCCCGGCAGAGAATAATGCCGCCTGTTATTTTGGCCGGGCGGAGTTTACGGATGATACCTCCATGGCCCTGAGCCTGGCGGATGCCATTATTGAATGCGAGGGGCAGATTGATCCCGATGCCATCGGCAGGCATATCCTGCTGTGGGCCGAAGAGTTTGATGCTTTTAATAAGAACGTGCTCGGCCCGACGTCGAAAATTGCCCTGAACGCCATCCGCAGCGGTAAACCGGTGAGCGAGCTGGAAAATAATGGCGTTACCAACGGCGCGGCGATGCGCGCCTCACCGCTCGGCTGCCTGCTCCCGGCCACTCGCCTTGAGCATTTTGTTGAGCAGGTGGCACTCGCTTCAAGTCCGACGCACAAATCGGATCTGGCGATTGCCGGTGCGGTGGTGATCGCCTGGGCAATCTCCCGCGCCATTGACGGGGAAAGCTGGCAGAACATCGTCGACGCCCTGCCCGGCATCGCGCGTTATGCCCAGGAGTCCAGATCCACCACGTTCAGCGCTTCTCTGGCTGCGCGTCTGGAACTGGCCCTTAAAACCGTGCGCGAGGCCAACGGCATCGACTCTGCCAGCGAGCAGATTTACCAGCTCGTCGGTGCAGGCACCAGCACCATTGAATCCGTTCCGGCGGCGATTGCGATGGTGGAACTGGCCGGGACAGACCCGAACCGCTGCGCAATTTTATGCGCAAATCTCGGCGGGGATACGGACACTATCGGTGCGATGGCGACCGCGATTTGCGGCGCGCTGCATGGCGTGCAGGCGATTGATCCGGCCCTGAAAGCCGAGCTGGATGCGGTGAATCAACTGGACTTTGGCTACTACTGCGAGCATCTGCTGCACTATCGGGAAGAAAGAGAGGGCGCATGAGAACCGAACTTTCTCACCAGCTTGAAAGCTTAACGGCCCAGCGTCCGGTGACGGTGCTGGGTGCGGCGGTCATCGACGTGATCGCCGATGCCTACGCCCTGCCCTGGCGCGGGTGTGATATCGAATTAAAACAACAGGGCGTGAACATTGGCGGCTGTGCGCTGAACATCGCTATCGCCCTGAAACGCCTCGGGATCACGGCGCAAAACGCGCTGCCGGTCGGGCACGGCGTGTGGGCCGATATCATTCGTAACGCCATGACAAAACAGGATCTGCACAGCGCGGTAGAAGCCGAAAGCGGTGATAACGGCTGGTGCCTGGCGCTGGTGGAGCCGGACGGTGAGCGCACCTTTATGTCTTTCAGCGGCGTGGAAAACCAGTGGCAGCAGAGCTGGCTGGACGCGCTTGTGGTGCCGCCTCACAGCCTGGTATCGCTCTCGGGCTACCAGCTGGCCTCACCGTGCGGGGACCTGCTGACGCACTGGCTGGAAGGGCTTAAAGACGTGACGGTGTTTATCGATTTTGGGCCACGCATCGCGGATATTCCTGATGCATTGATGGCACGTATCATGGCCTGCAAACCGATTGTGTCGCTGAATCGCCAGGAAGCCGTTATTGCGGCGGAGCGTCTTGATGTGCCCGTGGAAGCGCTCGGCAAGGCGTGGCAGGCGCATTACGGCTGCCCGCTGATTGTGCGGCACGATAAAGACGGCGCAGAGTATTACGACGGTGAAAATGCCGGGCATGTTCCGGCATTTCCCGCCACGGTGGTGGATACCATTGGTGCGGGCGACAGCCACGCAGGTGGAACGCTGGCCGGGCTGGCGGCGGGCTGGGCGCTGCCGGACGCGGTATTACTCGGCAATGCGGTGGCCGCGTGGGTAGTTAGTCATCGCGGCGGCGACTGTGCGCCGACGCGCGAGGAACTACTCCTCGCACACAAAGACGTATAAATCGCTGCGACAGTAGCTAATGCTGTACTCAATCGGCCGGTGTTGCTGGTCAAGCGCGACTTGCTTGATCACCAGCACCGGTATTTTTTCGTCCATTTTGATGTGCATCTGGAACTCGCTGTCCGGCATCCGGGCGCTGACGCGCGAGCGGGTACGCTGCGGGAAAATGTTCTGGCTGCGGAAATAGTCGTACAGAGAAATACCAATGGCATCAGGGTCGTGGATCAGCCCAACCGGCACCCAGGACTCTTCAATCGACACGGCGTCATCATCGACGTAGCGAATGCGTTTGAGCATAAAGACATCGCTTTGCGGTGCGATTGATAGCTCCGACGCCACCTCATCCGGGCATTTGACGATCCGTTTGTTCACCCACAGGGTGTCAGGCTTTTTGCCGCGCAGGACCACCTGCTGAGAAAACCCGCGCGCCTCCTTGAGGGAATACTCAAAGATGTTATTAATCTGCGTGCCATAGCCCTGAGAACGCGTGACCACGCCCTCCTCTTCCAGCGCCTGCAACGCTTTGCGCACGGTAATGCGCGACACCCCGGTCAACTGGCTCAGATCGCGCTCGCCCGGCAAAATGTTGCCATGCTCCAGCATTCCGCTGCGCACGGCGTTTTTTACCGTCTCGGCAAATCTCAGATAAAGCGGGGTATTATCCGCCGCCGCAAACCGTTCATTCAGTTGAGCAATTAACCGGGTATGCGCTTGTTCCATCTCTGTTTTCCTGGCAGAAAGTCCTTATTCAGTATACTCCTTCAGCGCTTTACCACCATGCATGAAAATGGTGAACCGGGCCAATACCGTGACCGACTTCCAGAGTATCGGCTTTGGCGAGCGCCAGTGAGAGCCAGGCTTTGGCGTCCTGCACCGTATCGGCCCAGTTTTCATGACGCGGACGCCGCGCCGCCAGTGCCGCCGACAGGGTGCAGCCGGTGCCGTGGGTGTTTTTGGTGATGACGCGCGGGGCGGTAAATCGCTGCGCACCGTCGCGGGTAAAGAGCCAGTCCGGGCTTTCGGCGTCGTCCAGATGACCGCCCTTTATCAGCACCGCTTCACAGCCCAGCGCCAGTAATGCACGGCCCTGCTCTTTCATCTCCTGTTCGCTGCGGGCGTGCGGCGCATCGAGCAGCGCTGCCGCTTCCGGCAGATTCGGCGTGATGAGCGAAACCTGCGGCAACAGCTTTTTACGCAGGGTTTCAACGGCAGACGTTGAAAGCAGCGGATCGCCGCTTTTCGCCAGCATCACCGTATCGAGCACCACGTTTTGCACCTGATAACGCTTCAGCCGCTCGGCCACCGCTTCAACGATATCGGTTTCGGCCAGCATGCCGATTTTGGTGGTATCAATGCGTACATCGCTGAACACGGAATCGAGCTGAGCCGCGACAAAATCTGGCTCAATGCGATAGACCGACTGCACGCCACGGGTATTTTGCGCCACCAGCGCGGTGATGACCGAACAGCCATAAGCCCCGAGAGCGGAGAACGTTTTGAGATCGGCCTGAATACCCGCGCCGCCGCTCGGATCGGTGCCTGCGATGGTTAGTGCGTTGATGCGTTTCATGCCTGCGCCTCCAGATTCCAGAGGGCGTCAATAAAGGCGCTGGCAAAACTGCCCGGCCCGGCGCTGTGTGCGGCGGCTACGCTTCCCGCACGCTTCATCCATCCACAGGCGGCAGCCACATTATCCAGCCGATCGCCCGGCAGCGAGCAGCTTGCCGCAACCACCGCCGACAGGGCACAGCCGGTGCCGACCACGCGGGCCATCATCGGATCGCCGCCAGCGATGGTTTTCGTTCGCTGCCCGTCGGTGACGTAATCCACCTCCCCGTGACCGCAACAATGGCGTTGGTCTGGCGTGCCAGTGCCTGGGCTGCGGGCAACGCGCTGGCAGCGGTATCGGTGGTGTCTACCCCGCGACCGCCCGCGCTCATACCGGCAAGGGCAAGGATTTCTGAGGCATTCCCACGGATGGCGGCGGGTTTTAGAGTGAGAGTTTGCTGGCAAAAGCGGGTGCGAAACGCCAGCGCACCGACCGCCACCGGATCGAGCGTCCAGGGCTTCCCTGCGGCAACCGCACGTTCAATTGCCCGGCGCATGGCCTGCGCGCGCGGCGAGGTGAGCGTACCGACATTGATTAACAGCGCATCGGCTATCCCGGCAAACTGCTCCGCCTCTTCGGCTTCGATAACCATCGCCGGAGAGGCCCGAGGGCCAGTAAAACGTTCGCGGTAAAGGCCTGCACTACATCGTTGGTCATGCAGTGAGTAAGCGGAGAACGGGTACGGAAGTGGTGTAAGACGTGTAAATCGAGCAGGTCAGGCTGCATGGTTTCGCTCCTGCCTTGCGTCAAGAAGCGATAGCCGTGGGGGGCATCTGACTTCCCTACGCTGGCATTATCCAGATCAGGTGGTACGGGTATTTCTCAGCCTTCACAAAGAAGGGCACCCCGAGTCAACTTACTGAGCAGTTCAGTAATTTTAGCAGGGTAGAGCAAGCCATCGCCTCAGGCAAGCCTTCGCGAGCCGATTTCTGTCGTGCGTCAGGGAAAAAATATTAAAAAAATAGCCTCAACATTCATTTACTGTGTATACATTTAATCTCTTTGATTATTCAGATTTAATGTTTTTAACTCTCCACTTATCTTCGTACTACCACCTCGCAAACCAGGGTAACAATACAAATAAAAACAACGCTTTATGAAAAATTAATGTTTACTTTCAGCAACTTAGATATATGCATTGCACGTGATCTGCGTCAAAGTTCACACGCGTCAGTTAGACGATAGTTCAGCCCGGTTAATAAGATTGTGACCATCAAAAAAATACACCCTCTGGAGCAGACCTACTCGACTCGATTTTTCGCGTCGGTTTTTAGCTGCGTTATATCTAAGAATTATGCATTTATTGTTGAGATTGAGATCGTGAAATTAATGCTTACTCGTAAAACCCCTGTCGCTGTATTTGCGTTGACTCTCATCTGCGCCGGAAGCGTATTTGCTGCACCAATAGATTATTCTCAAGCGTGGGGTGATACCGTTGAAGCCGATCACCAGGCGGCTATCGGTCTTATCAACGATCATCAGAACCAGATTACCCAAAATAAAGTCGATAGCGAACAGGCTTTTCAGGGACTGAATACGCGTATCAGTGGCGTAGATGACGATCTGAATAGCACTAAAGATGCAGTACTGGTGGTCAACTATGATTTACAGCAGACGCGAACAGATTTAAACACGCAAATTGATAATACGAATAATGCGGTCACTCAGCAGAAAATCGACATCGATAATGCACTGCAACAGACCAACACGAACATCACTAACCAGATTACGACGGTAACAAATACCACCACGCAGCAAACGACCAATATTGAAAAAGATCTTCAGCAGACTAAGCAGGATGTGAATCAGCAGATTACGACGGTAAAGAACACCAGCACGCAGCAGTCGGCCAGCCTGAATAAAGATCTTCAGCAGACTAAACAGGATGTGAATCAGCAGATTAACCATCTGCAGAGTGCCGCTGCCCAGCAGTCGGCGAGCGTCGAGAAAGACCTGCAAGACGCGAAACAGTCGTTTGCTCAACAGCAGTCCGCCAGCAATAGTCAGTTCAAAAACCTGAAAGATGAAGTGGACGATAACAAGAAAGAATCCCGCAGCGGGGCGGCATCTGCCATCGCCATTGCGTCAATGCCTCAGGTACAGGTGGGCCAGCAGGTGATGTTTTCCGCAGGCGTCGGGACATTCAAAAATGAGCAGGCGCTGAGCGTGGGCGCATCATTCCATGCAGGCGACGCAACCGTGATTAAAGCGGGTGTCAGTGATTCCACCAACAACGATTTCGCGATGGGCGCGGGTATCGGAATTGGCTTCTGATATATCTGCTCTCGTTATTAAAGAGTGATTTTGTACCTGTTGATGATAGCCATCATGATAAAAATAATAATATTTTCTGCTGTGCTTTATATTTTATTAATACTGACCGGATTTTGGCTCGGGACGATGTACAGAGATTATTTCTCCTGTCGCGATCTCATCTCATCTTTAAATTGTATCCAATGTGTTAGAGGTTATTAAATGAAGAAATTAATGATGGTCGCCATTGCTGTCTCTGCGCTTTCGGCCTGTTCCTCTCCGGCTGAGCGTATGGCGAAGTGTGAAGCGCAAGGCGTCAGCCGCGATACCTGTTATTTAGCGGAGCAAAACCGCACCACGACGATGAACGCCGTGGCCGAAAAACAGGCGCTTGAGAATGCCGCCAACGCCGTGCAGCACGGTCAGAGCGCCAAAGTGCATGACCCGCTGCGTGAAGCCTCGTTCACGGCCAACGGGATCAAAGCCAGCGTCAGCAACGGCTTTTTCACCGCCAAAATCAACGGTAAGCAGGCGACGATAAAGCGTTTTAATGCGAATAGTTATGAGATTAAAGGCGCGGGTTACGTACTCTCCATCACGCTTGATGAAGACGGTATTACCGATGCGTCATGGAATAAAACCCATGGCCGCGATCATGGCTTATTGCAGTTCACGCAGAAGTAATGTTAAGGCGGCTAACGTGCCGCCTTTTTTGTATTGCGCGGGGTGAGGGCTTTTCGCGTCGAAGCGGCAGATTTTTGTTATCAAAAACATCGGGTTATTGAACGCTCTTTAACCCCCCTCTTTTGTAACAAAACAGTAAACAAATTAACCATTGAGCCACGCGCCAAAAGGCTCTATATTGGCCGCGTTTTTTACTCGCCCTATCCTTTACTAACTATTTATTCAATCGAGGCGCATAAGGCTGCCCCGGTTGTGGGAGTGATATGATGACGGATAAAGTCCGTATTGACACCGCAGATGCCCGCAAAAGCAACGAAACCTATCTGGCCCGTCAGGCCGAGTTTGAATCGAACGTCAGGAGTTATCCTCGCAAACTGCCTTTAGCGATCGCTAAAGCAGATGGCGTGTGGATTACCGATGCAGATAATAAAGAATACCTTGACTGTCTTGCCGGCGCTGGCACCCTCGCGCTTGGCCATAACCATCCTGATGTGCTGAAAAGCATCCAAAATGTCATTACCAGCGGCTTGCCGTTACATACTCTCGATCTGACAACACCGTTGAAAGACGAGTTCTCTGAGTATCTGCTCTCCCTGCTGCCAGGCCAGGGCAAAGAATATTGCCTGCAGTTCACCGGCCCATCCGGTGCCGATGCGGTAGAAGCCGCGCTGAAACTGGCGAAAAAAGTCACCGGTCGCAGCAGCATTATCAGCTTCTCCGGCGGCTATCACGGGATGACCCACGGCGCGCTCTCTGTGACAGGTAACCTGTCTCCGAAAGAAGCGGTCGATAACATGATGCCAGAAGTGCAGTTCATGCCTTACCCGCACCAGTACCGCTGCCCGCTGGGTATCGGCGGTGACGCGGGCGTGAAAGCGCTGACCTACTACTTTGATAACCTGATCAACGACGTCGAAAGCGGCGTGCGTAAACCTGCGGCCGTGATTCTGGAAGCGGTTCAGGGCGAAGGCGGCGTGAACCCGGCTCCGGCTGAGTGGCTGCAGCGCATTCGTAAAGTGACTCAGGAGCACGGCATTCTGCTGATCCTCGACGAAGTTCAGGCTGGCTTCTGCCGTACCGGCAAGCAGTTTGCCTTCGAACACGCGGGTATCGAGCCAGACATCATCGTGATGTCTAAAGCTGTCGGCGGCGGTCTGCCACTGGCCGTTCTCGGCATTAAAAAGCAGTTCGATGCCTGGGCACCAGGTCATCACACCGGCACCTTCCGTGGCAACCAGCTGGCGATGGCAACCGGCCTGACCACGCTGAAAATTCTGAAAGATCAGAATATCGCCGACAAAGTGGCCGCTCAGGGCGAATGGCTGAAAGGCCAGCTGGTTGAGCTGCAACAGCGTTATCCGGTGATCGGCCACGTGCGTGGCCTGGGCCTGATGATCGGCATCGAGATCGTGAAACCGAACGAAGCGGCAGATCACATGGGCTGTTTCCCAGGCGACGGCGATCTCTCTGCCCTGATCCAGAAGAAATGCTTCGAAGCAGGCCTGATTCTGGAGCGCGGTGGTCGTAACGGCGTGGTTCTGCGTCTGCTGCCATCTCTGCTGATTAGCGATCAGGAACTGAAAGTCTTCCTGGATAAATTCGAGCAGGCGCTGCTTGCTGCGGGCGTTCGCCCGGTCTAACGGAGTTAGGAAAAAGATGTCTGAGTCAAACCCAATTCTGTCGTCGTCGGCGCAAAGCATCGAGGCCTATCAGCAGGCCATCGAGCAAAGCTCTCAGGCGGTGATGCAGTGGCTGCAGCAGTCTGAGATGTATCAGGGGAAAACCGTCGCCGAGCTGCGCGAGAATATCTCCCTGAACTTCGGTCAGAAAGGCCTCGGCAACGAAGCGGCGATTGCCCGCGCGGTCGAGTACTTCCTGAAAGACAGCCTGTCGGTTCACCACCCGCAGTGTGTGGCGCACCTGCACTGCCCGAGCCTGGTTGTGAGCCAGGCGGCGGAAGTGCTGATCAACGCCACCAACCAGAGCATGGACTCCTGGGATCAAAGCCCGTCAGCAACCATCATTGAGATGAAGCTGATCGACTGGCTGCGTACCCGCGTGGGTTATCAGGCCGGGGATGCGGGCGTGTTCACCAGCGGTGGCACCCAGAGCAATCTGATGGGCCTGATGCTGGCACGTGACGCGTTCTTCGCGCGTCAGGGCCACTCCATCCAGCAGGATGGTCTGATCGGTGATCTGCGTAAGATCCGCGTACTCTGTTCTGAAAACGCGCACTTCTCCGTGCAGAAGAACATGGCGCTGCTCGGTCTGGGCTATCAGTCGGTCATTCAGATAAAAACCGACGAGTGCTCACGCATGGATCTGAACGATCTGGCGGCGAAAATTGACCAGTGCAATGCCAACGGTGAGCAGATTCTGGCGATCGTTGCCACCGCCGGGACCACCGATGCGGGTGCGATCGATCCGCTGCGCGCTATCGCAGAGATGGCCGCAGAGCAGCAGATTTGGGTACATGTGGATGCAGCCTGGGGCGGCGCACTGCTGATGTCCGATAAGTATCGCGACTACCTGGACGGCATCGAACTGGTGGATTCCATCACCCTGGACTTCCACAAGCAGTTCTTCCAGACCATCAGCTGCGGCGCATTCCTGCTGAAAGAAGCGCGCCATTACGAGCTGATGCGCTACCAGGCGGCCTACCTGAACTCTGAGTTTGACGAAGAAGCGGGCGTGCCGAATCTGGTCTCCAAATCACTGCAGACTACGCGCCGTTTCGACGCGCTGAAGCTGTGGATGAGTCTGGAAGCGCTGGGTCAGGAGCAATACGCAGCCATTATCGATCACGGTGTGACGCTGGCGCAGGACGTTGCCGCGTACGTGAAAGATCAGGCGGTGCTGGAGCTGGTAATGCAGCCTCAGCTGGCGAGCGTGCTGTTCCGCTTCCGCCCTGAGCAGGCGCTGAACGATGCGGCTATCGCGCTGCTGAACCAGAAAATTGGTGACGCCCTGCTCGACTCCGGCCGTGCAAACGTCGGCGTGACCGAGCACAACGGCGTGACTTGCCTGAAACTGACGCTGCTGAACCCAACGGTGACGCTGGACGACGTGAAAGTCCTGCTGTCGCTGGTGGAACGCACTGCGTACGAGATTCTGGCGAAGTAAGTCCTTGCTCCCCGCACCCTCTGGTGCGGGGACAATTTTGTTATCCCGCTTTTTCCTTTGCCACTGCGGTTTTCCCGACCAGCTCAGCCATAAATTCGCAGACCTCTAATTCGTTATTTTCTCTGAATATTGAGATGCGATACGTCATTCAGCGACGTGGTTAAGAATTCGTGGGCAAAGCTGTTCAGATTTGTTACATTTTTTTTCAAACAAGTGCGACTGTGCCCCCTAAAATGGGCTGCTTGCCACGCTGTGACGCCACAGCGGGCTGAAGTATCAGCAAAACGGTTTAACTGGAGAAAAAATGGCTAAGAGTAAATTGCTGCTTCTGGGTGTGTTGATGTCACTGGCGGGTGCCGTATACGCCGCGCCGCAGCCTGCCGCTGCCCCTTCTGGTATCCAGGCATACGAAGAACAAGAGTTCATTGCCGATTTCACCAAATTCAAAATTGGCGACACCGCACCGGCTCAGTATCAAACGCCTGAATACACCATTAAACAGTACCAGCTGCGTAACCTCCCTGCGCCTGACGCGGGTACACACTGGACTTACATGGGTGAGAACTACGTTCTGATTGGTGACGCCGACGGTAAAATCCGTAAAGCCTACAACGGAGATATCTTCTATCACCGCTGATCCCCTCACCGTCCGGGCCTGGCAGGAAAGCGATCGCCCTTTCCTGCGCACCCTCTACTTACACGCCCGGCGTGAAGCCTGGCCGTGGCTGGACAGCTGCGACTGGCAGCTAGAAGATTTCGACGCGGCAACGCGTGACGAGCAAATCTGGGTGGCGATGCAAGACGGCCATCGCGTCGGGTTTGCATCGGTCTGGAGCAACGATAATTTTCTGCACAATCTGTTTGTAGACCCGCAGTATCAGCGCGCGGGCGCTGGCAGCCTGTTGCTCAAACATGTGCAGGAAACATTCACCAGCACCGGTTCGCTGAAGTGTCTGGTCAGAAATGAACGCGCGGTGGCATTTTACCAGCGACACGGCTGGCATATTGAGGCGACGGGAGATTCTCCGGACGGAGAGTATTACCTGATGCATTACGTTTTGCGGTAATTGCCCGCAGGCGCTGCGCTTGCGCAGGCCCACGGAACAGCCTGTTGCAGGCCGGGTAAGCGAGTGCCCCCGGCCCATTACGGCTAATGCTTAGACTGCGCGGAACGCGATCTCGCTCGGAATCACTTCACCCTGCCAGTACAGCTGCGCGGCCACGCGCCCTGCCAGCTGGCGGTACATTCCCGCAAATTCACTCTCCGGACGGCCCACCACGGTCGGCTTACCACGGTCGAGATCTTCACGCAGGGTGATATGCAGCGGCATCTGCCCCAGCAGCTGAGTGTGATACTGCGCCGCCAGTTTCTCTGCGCCACCGGTGCCAAAAATCGGCTCGTGGTGACCGCAGTTGCTGCAAATATGCACGCTCATGTTCTCGACCACGCCGAGCACCGGCACGTCCACTTTCTCGAACATCACGATGCCTTTTTTGGCGTCGATCAGCGCGATATCCTGCGGCGTAGTAACCACAACCGCTCCCGTCACCGGAATATTTTGCGCCAGCGTCAGCTGGATATCGCCCGTGCCAGGCGGCATATCCAGTACCAGGTAATCGAGATCCGGCCACATGGTCTCCTGCAGCATCTGCAGCAGCGCCTTGCTGGCCATCGGGCCACGCCAGACCATCGCGTTATCGTCCGTCACCAGATAGCCGATGGAGTTAGTCGCCAGGCCGTAGGCCATGATCGGCGCCATGTGGGTGCCGTCCGGGGAGGTTGGACGTTGGTTTTCCGCGCCCAGCATATTGGGAATTGACGGGCCGTAGATATCGGCATCCAGAATTCCGACTTTGGCCCCTTCTGCGGCCAGCGCCAGCGCAAGGTTCACGGCGGTGGAGGATTTCCCCACCCCACCCTTGCCGGAGCTGATGGCAATAATATTCTTCACGCCGTTAATGCCCGGCTGATTTTTCACGCGTTTGAGCGTGGCGATGGTGTGCGTCAGCTTCCAGTCAATCGCCTTCGCCCCGGTAATACGCAGCAGATCGGAACTGCACTGCTCTTTCAGGGTTTCGAAGGCGCTGGTCCAGACAAACGGCATCTGCAGTTCTACGTGCAGCGTGTCATCCAGCCATGCCACATGGTGCAGCGCTTTTAGCGTGGTCAGATTGTGCTTCAGGGTTGGATGCTGAAAATTAGCCAGCGTCCCGGCAACCATTGCTCGTAAGGCTTCCGGTGATTTGGCCTGGGATTGAGAACTCATCCCGACTCCTTTGTTCTTGTGAATAAGACCTTAGTTGAACAAGTTTACCTGAAAGGCCGTGGTTTGTGCTTACTTAATAATGGCCCTTTTGTTACTATCAAAAACCCTTTTTACTGTTAAAGAAGTAATGCCCACTATGACTCAAGTCGCGAAAAAAATTCTGGTAACGTGCGCTCTGCCGTACGCAAACGGTTCAATCCACCTCGGCCACATGCTGGAGCATATCCAGGCTGATGTCTGGGTCCGTTACCAGCGAATGCGCGGCCACCAGGTAAACTTCATCTGCGCGGACGATGCTCACGGCACGCCAATCATGCTGAAAGCACAGCAGCTGGGGATCTCCCCGGAGCAGATGATTACCGAGATGAGTCAGGAGCATCAGACTGATTTTGCTGGCTTTGACATCAGCTACGACAACTATCACTCGACGCACAGCGACGAGAACCGCGAGCTGTCGGAGCTTATCTACACCCGCCTGAAAGAGAACGGTTTTATCAAAAACCGCACCATCTCTCAGCTGTACGATCCGGAAAAAGGCATGTTCCTGCCGGACCGTTTCGTGAAAGGCACCTGTCCGAAGTGTAAATCCCCGGATCAGTACGGCGATAACTGCGAAGTGTGCGGCGCGACTTACAGCCCAACTGAGCTTATCGAGCCGAAATCCGTGGTGTCCGGCGCGACACCTGTCATGCGCGATTCTGAACACTTCTTCTTCGATCTGCCGTCCTTCAGCGAAATGCTGCAGGCGTGGACCCGCAGCGGCGCGCTGCAGGAGCAGGTGGCGAATAAAATGCAGGAGTGGTTCGAATCCGGTCTGCAGCAGTGGGATATCTCCCGCGATGCGCCGTACTTCGGTTTCGAAATCCCGAACGCGCCGGGCAAATATTTCTACGTCTGGCTGGATGCGCCAATCGGCTACATGGGTTCCTTCAAGAACCTGTGCGACAAGCGCGGCGACACCCAGAGCTTCGAAGAGTACTGGAAAAAAGATTCCGACGCAGAGCTGTACCACTTCATCGGCAAAGACATCGTCTATTTCCACAGCCTGTTCTGGCCTGCGATGCTGGAAGGCAGCGGTTTCCGTAAGCCAACCAACCTGTTCGTGCACGGCTACGTGACGGTGAACGGCGCGAAGATGTCCAAATCACGCGGCACCTTCATTAAAGCCAGCACCTGGCTAAACCACTTCGACGCAGACAGCCTACGCTACTACTACACCGCGAAGCTCTCTTCCCGCATCGACGATATCGACCTGAATCTGGAAGATTTCGTGCAGCGCGTGAACGCAGATATCGTGAATAAAGTGGTCAACCTGGCGTCCCGTAACGCGGGCTTTATCGCCAAGCGTTTCGACGGCGTAATGGCGGCTGAACTGGCCGATCCAGAACTGTATAAAACCTTTACCGACGCGGCCGCCACTATCGGCGAGGCGTGGGAAGCGCGCGAGTTCGGTAAAGCGGTGCGCGAAATTATGGCTCTGGCCGATCTGGCGAACCGCTATGTGGATGAGCAGGCGCCGTGGGTCGTCGCGAAGCAGGAAGGCCGCGATGCGGATCTGCAGGCGATCTGCTCCATGGGCATCAACCTGTTCCGCGTGCTGATGACCTACCTGAAGCCAGTTCTGCCGCAGCTGACGGAACGTGCAGAAGCCTTCCTGAACACCGAGCTGACCTGGGATGCTATCCAGCAGCCGCTGCTCAGCCATAAAGTGAGCACCTTCAAAGCGCTGTATAACCGCATTGAGATGAAACAGGTTGAAGCGCTGGTCGAAGCGTCGAAAGAAGAGGTGAAAGCCGCCG
The DNA here is from genome assembly GCF_003051885.1 of Lelliottia sp. WB101. Classification (NCBI taxonomy): domain Bacteria; kingdom Pseudomonadati; phylum Pseudomonadota; class Gammaproteobacteria; order Enterobacterales; family Enterobacteriaceae; genus Lelliottia; species Lelliottia sp. WB101. The sequence continues at coordinate 2,610,893 of NZ_CP028520.1, read as the reverse complement.
CTGCGCCAGCCACTGGCCCGCTGGCAGACGATCCGATTCAGGAAACCATCACTTTTGATGATTTCGCCAAAGTTGATATGCGCGTTGCGCTGATTGAAAACGCGGAGTTCGTTGAAGGCTCTGACAAACTGCTGCGCCTGACGCTGGATCTGGGCGGTGAGAAACGTAACGTCTTCTCTGGCATTCGCTCTGCGTATCCGGACCCGCAGGTGCTGATCGGTCGCCAGACGGTGATGGTCGCCAACCTTGCGCCGCGCAAAATGCGCTTCGGCATCTCGGAAGGGATGGTGATGGCCGCCGGTCCTGGCGGGAAGGATATCTTCCTGTTAAGCCCGGACGACGGGGCGAAACCGGGTCAGCAGGTGAAATAAACAAAAAAGCCGGAGCGTTCTCCGGCTTTTTTTATGCCTTGTTTACCGGTTCCCGGCCTACAAAGCGTGGCGTAGCGCCAACAAACTCAGGCTGACGGCTTCGCGCTATGCACACGGTGAGTCAGCCCGCGCAGGAAGTAACGCATAAACTGATCGCCGCACTCACGGTAGTTCTTATGATCCGGCGCGCGCATCATGGCGGTGATTTCCGGCATCGACACGCGGAATTTTTGCTCGGTCATGATCGCCAGCACATCGTCAGATTTGAGGGAAAACGCGATACGCAGTTTTTTCAGTACGATGTTGTTATTCACGCGACGCTCAGGCGACAGCACCGGGGCAGACTCATCCTTGCCGCGTTTATCGTAGATCAGCCCATTCAAAAACGAAGAGAGGATGATATCCGGGCAGCGAACAAAGCCCTCTTCGTCCTCTTTGGTGATCCAGCTGGCGATATTCGCCGGCGTGGTCTCGACCTCGGCCAGCGCCAGAATACGAACCAAATCGTTATTGTTGGATTTCAGGATGTAGCGCACGCTACGAAGAATATCGTTACTTAACATAGAGCCTTCAGCTGTCGGTGATGCGATGGGGCGCAGTGTACCAGTTTTACAGTCCAATCGCCTCTTTCAGGCTCTTCAGATAGCGCCGACTCACCGGCACCGTCTGCCCGGCACGCAGCACCAGCTCCGCCTGACCGTTCTCTTCCAGACGAATTTCTTTCAGATGCGCCATATTCACCAGATACTGGCGATGACAGCGGAGCAGCGGCGTACGGCTCTCCAGCGTGCGCAACGTCAGCTCCGTAAAGCCCTCCTTGCCTTCAGCGCTGGTGACGAACACCCCGCTCATGCGGCTACTGACAAACGCCACGTCGTCCATCTGCAACAGGTAGATGCGGCTATGGCCGGTACAGGGGATAAATTTTAGCGCCTGCTGGTTTTCCGGCAGAAGCGAAACGTCCTGCACGCTGCGCTCCTGGCGCAGGCGGTTGAGGGTTTTCTCCAGCCGCTTCTCTTCGATGGGTTTTAGCAGATAATCGAACGCATGCTCTTCAAACGCTTTCACCGCATATTCATCAAACGCCGTCAGAAAAACGATGTAAGGACGATGCTCCGGGTCGAGCATTCCGACCATCTCCAGGCCGCTAATGCGCGGCATCTGGATATCGAGAAACAGCACGTCCGGGCGCAATTTATGTACCGCACCAATGGCTTCGATGGCGTTGGCGCACTCGCCCACCACCTCAATGTCGCTCTGTTCCTGCAACAGAACCCGCAGGTTTTCCCGCGCTAACGGCTCATCATCGACAATCAGCACTCTTAGCATGCGTTTTCCTCCAGGGGCAATCGTAAGGTAATACGGGTAAAACTGTCCGGCTCGCAGTCGACGGTGATACCGCAATCATCACCGAAATGCGCGCGCAGACGTTTGTCGACCAGGCTCATCCCCAGCCCGCCCGACTCGGCGCCAGGCTGATAAAGCCCGGCGTTATCTTCAATGTCCAGCACCAGATGGTGATTAAAACGGCTGGCAGAAATATGGATTTCGCCGGTGCCCAGCAGCTGCGAGGTGCCGTGTTTAATGGCATTTTCCACAATCGGCTGCAGGGTAAACGCCGGAAGATGCTGATGGGCCAGTTCGTCCGGCACAAACAGTGACACCTGCAGTCTCGACTGGAATCGCGCCTTTTCGATTTGCAGATAGGCATTCACATGTTCGATCTCATCGGCGAGGGTCACAATCTCTGAAGGGCGCTTCAGGTTTTTGCGGAAAAAAGTCGACAGAAACTGCACCAGCTGCGTCGCCTGATCGCTGTCGTGGCGGATCACTGCCTTGAGCGTGTTCAGCGCATTAAAAAGAAAATGCGGATTCACCTGGGCGTGCAGGAGTTTGATTTCCGACTGCGTCAGCAGCGCCTTTTGTCGCTCGTACTGCCCCGCCAGGATTTGCGCCGACAGCAGCTGGGCGATCCCCTCCCCCAGCGTGCGGTTGATGGAGCTGAACAACCGGTTTTTGGCTTCGTAGAGCTTAATCGTTCCCATCACCCGCTGATTCTCACCGCGCAGCGGGATCACTAGCGTCGAACCGAGTTTGCACTGCGGGTGCAGCGAGCAGCGGTACGGCACTTCATTCCCGTCGGCATACACCACTTCGCCCGTTTCTATGGCACGCAGCGTATACGTCGAAGAGATCGGTTTGCCGGGCAGATGGTGATCGTCACCGGTGCCGGTAAACGCCAGCAGCCGTTCGCGATCGGTGATCGCCACCGCGCCGATATCCAGCTCCTGATAGAGCACCTGAGCCACTTTCATGCTGTTCTCTTCGTTAAAGCCCTGGCGCAGAATGCCTTCCGTCGAGGCGGCGACCTTAAGCGCTGTGGCCGAGAACGCCGAGGTGTATTTTTCAAACATCGCGCGTTTATCTAGCAGGATGCGCATAAACAGCGCCGCGCCGACGGTATTGGTGACCATCATCGGCGCGGCGATGCTGCTCACCAGATGCAGGGCATCTTCAAAGGGACGCGCAATCAGCAGGATAATCAGCATTTGAGCCAGCTCTGCCACCAGAGTTATTGCCCCGGCGGTGAGCGGGCTAAAGACTTTATCCGGGCGGCCACGCTTGATCATGTAGCTGTGAACCAGGCCGCCGAGCAGCCCTTCGACAATCGTCGAGATCATGCAGCTCAGGGCCGTCATGCCGCCCATGGAGTAACGATGCAATCCGCCCGTTAACCCGACTAAACCGCCGACCACCGGGCCACCCAGCAGCCCGCCCATCACCGCACCGATGGCGCGCGTGTTGGCGATCGAGTCTTCAATGTGCAGGCCAAAATAGGTGCCGAGAATGCAGAAAATCGAGAAGGTGACGTAGCAGAGAAGCTTGTGCGGCAAGCGTACCGTCACCTGCATCAGCGGAATGAACAGCCGCGTTTTGCTCATCAGCCACGCGATGACCAGAAAAACGCACATCTGCTGAAGCAGCAGCAACACCAGATTAAATTCGTACATGACCGCAAACCGCACTTTCTAAAAACGCGTAACATACACTGATACACATTAACTTTCTTTGAAGCATTCCAAAAAAGCTGCAATTCGTGCCCGTCATCACATCGTTTAGCGCAAGATATTCCACCCTTCGCATTATTTGTTCAAAAAACGGTCGATTCTTCCTGGTTCGCGAATCAACGACTACAGTTACTCTGGGGATGCGCAAGCCAGGGGGCGAACATGGCGCTTTACACGATAGGTGAAGTGGCACTGCTTTGTGATATCAATCCTGTGACGCTGCGGGCATGGCAGCGGCGGTACGAGCTGCTTAAACCTCAGCGAACGGACGGAGGGCACCGCCTGTTTAACGAGGCGGATATCGATCGCATTCGCGAAATCAAAAGCTGGATCGACAACGGTGTGCAGGTCAGTAAGGTCAAATCGCTCTTATGCGAACACGATCCCGACAGCCTGGCCGAGTGGCGCGAACATCAGGAAACCCTGCTTCGCCTGTTGCAGGCCGGTAACTTTCAACGTCTGCGAACCTGGATCAAGGAGCAGGGTCGGGATTATCCCGCCCAGACGTTAATTGCTCATCTGTTTATACCGCTTCGCCGCCGTCTGCAGTCTCAGCAGCCGGCATTACAGACGCTGCTAAGCATGCTGGATGGCGCGTTAATCAATTACATTTCCGTGTGCCTGTCGACGGCACGCAAGAAGAGCGGAAAGGACGCGCTGGTGGTCGGCTGGAATATTCACGACACCACCCGCTTATGGCTCGAAGCCTGGATCGCCACGCAGCAAGGCTGGCGAGTTGACGTGCTGGCACATTCATTAGCGCAGTTTCGCCCGGAGCTTTTCGAAGGGCAAACCCTGCTGGTCTGGTGCGGAGAAATCCCCACTGCCGCCCAACAGCAGCTTCTGAGCGAATGGCGCGAACACGGCTACCCCGTCATTACCCTCGGTCCGTAAATGTCTTAACGGCATTTAATGGTTCATTAACAGGTGTGCTTCACCGTATAATTGGGCGGTTAACAAAAGGAGCACATTATGAAGGCAACCAAAGTGGCCGTAATTACCCTCTTCGCCTTAATGGCTATCAGCGGCATTGGCGGCGTTATGCTGGCTGGCTACTCATTTATCGTACGTGGCGGTGTCGGCTGAGATACTGCGCCAGCCGTTCAAATCCGCGATCAACCACGATCGCCGCCAGCGCAACCAGCACCGCACCCTGCACAATATAAGCCGAGTTAAACCCGCTCAGGCCGATAATGATCGGCGTGCCTAAGGTATTGGCCCCGACCGTTGAGGCAATGGTCGCCGTCCCGATATTGATAATTACCGACGTGCGCACACCCGCCAGAATCACCGGCGCGGCAAGCGGCAGCTCAACTTTACGCAGACGCTGCCCCGCACTCATCCCCATGCCTTCCGCCACGCTGCTCACCGCCGCCGGAACCGCTGTCAGCCCGGCCAGTGTCGCCTGTAAAATCGGCAGGACGCCGTACAGAATCAATGCAATGATCGCCGGCTCCTGACCAAAACCGATCACCGGCACCGCAATCGCCAGCACCGCCACCGGCGGGAACGTCTGCCCGATAGCGGCAATGGTCTCCACCAGCGGGCGAAACTCTCGGCCCGCCGGGCGCGTCACCGCAATCCCGGCCCCGACGCCGATCACAATCGCCACAGCGCTTGAAACCCCCACCAGCCAGAAATGGGCCAGCGTCAGGCTGATAAAACTCTCCTGCAGATAAACGGGACGCGGAAGGCCTGGAAACAACGCGCCAAACAGCCCGCCGCTGTGGGGCATCAGCCACAGCAGCGCGACAAACAGCAGCACCAGCCACAGGAGCGGCTCACGTAGCCATTTCACGTTCCACCTCCCCTGCCAGTAAATCGCGAAAATGCAGGGTGCCGCAGGGCGCGCCGTGCTCATCGACCACCGGTAACACCTCGCACTGCCGCGCGACAAACGCAGAGAGCGCATCGCGCAGGCTCATCTGCGCCTGAAGGGGTTCGCCGTTAACGGCAGGATCTTCGCGGCGCAGATACTCCCCGACCGTGCGCAGCGACAGCAGGCGTACGCCCAGTTCGCTGCGGCCAAAGAATTCGCGCACAAAATCTGTCGCCGGATGGGTTAACAGCTCCAGCGGCGTCCCCTGCTGCACCACTTCGCCGTTATCCATCAAAACCAGGCGGTCGGCGAGGCGCAGGGCTTCGTCGATATCGTGAGTCACCAGAATAATCGTGCGCCCCAGAATGCGGTGGATGCGGGTCATCTCCGTTTGCAGCGCGCTGCGGGTAACCGGGTCCAGCGCGCCAAAAGGTTCATCCATCAGCAGCACTTCAGGATTCGCGGCCAGCGCGCGCGCCACCCCGACGCGCTGCTGTTGCCCGCCGGAAAGCTGATGCGGATAGCGCTCGCGCAGGGCAGGCTCCAGCCCCAGCAGCGCCATCAGTTCGTCCACGCGATCCGCAATCTTCTGCCGCGACCATTTTTGCAGCTGCGGCACGGTGGCGATATTCTGCGCCACCGTCCAGTGCGGGAACAGGCCGATGGACTGAATGGCGTACCCCATCCGGCGGCGCAGTTCCAGCACCGGCAGGCTGCGGATCTCCTCGCCGGCAAAACGAATCAGCCCGCTGTCATGCTCCACCAGCCGGTTGATCATCTTCAGGGTGGTCGATTTTCCCGAGCCGGAAGTGCCGATCAGCACCGAAAAGGCCCCTTCTTCAAAACGCAGATTCAGATTGCTGACAGCCATCTGCCCGGCAAATTCTTTGTTCACATCGTGAAATTCAATCATCATTTTTCCCCTTCAGCAGGGCCAGCCACAGGGCAAAAAGCGCATCCACCACCACCGCCAGCGCGATGGTAGGAATCACACCGAGTAAGACCAAATCCAGCGCGCTGCTCAGCAGGCCCTGGAATACCAGTGCCCCAAACCCGCCAGCGCCGATCAGCGCTGCAATCACCGCCATGCCGACGGTTTGCACTGCCACCACCCGCAGGCTGCGCAGCAGCAGCGGCAGTGCCAGCGGCAGCTGAATCTTCCAGAATCGCTGGCGGGCGCTCATCCCCATCGCGCTGGCGCTCTCCAGCACCTCCGGAGAGACCTGGCTTAGCCCCGCCAGCACGCCGCGCGCCAGAGGCAGCAGCGCGTACAGCACCAGCGCGATCAGCGCGGGCGTCAGTCCGGTTCCGGCGATACCGAGCGAGGCGAGCGCAGGAAAGCTTTTCACCAGCCCGGCGAGCGGCGCGATCAGCAAGCCGAACAGCGCCACGGAAGGGATTGTCTGAATCACGTTCAGCACGGTAAATACCGGCCCCTGACGCGTGGGGTGGCGGTAGCACCACAGGCCGATGGGTACGCCGATAAGCAGCGCAGGCACCAGCGTGCCAAAAAGGATCGTCAGATGCTGCAACAGCGCATCGTTAAAAATCTCCTGGCGGTTAGCGTACTCTTTGAGCAGAGAAAGGGTATTCAGTTCGCCGCTGAACAGCAGCGCCAGCGGCAGAACCCAGATCTGCGCGTGTAGCAGCCAGCGCCAGAGCGGGTGTTGCGTCAGACGGCGGATCGCGTCGCTACAGGCGAGCAGGCACAGGGCCATCCACAGCCACAGCCCGCTGCCTACCGAGGTGCGCGCCAGCGGTGTTTCGGCGGTGGCGAGTTGCGTCGCCGCCTGCCCGGCACTCCAGGTCAGCAGCACAACTAACGCTTCGCATAGGAGCAGCGTGAAAATGAGTGGCAAGCGCCCACGGCAAAACGCCAGCACGGCAGCCAGTAGAAGGGACAAGGCCAGCAGGAGAGGCGAAAACGCCCACACCTGCCAGACGGACAGCCCCTCGCCGGACACCAGCCGATTAGGGGCAAAATTCACAAACGGAAGCGCGCACGCCGCCAGCGCGACAAACGCGAGCAGCAGCAGTACGCGGTTATGACAGGTTATCGGCACAACATTATCCTGTTACTTCACAAGTCCTTTTTGCTTCAGATAATCTGCCGCCACTTTTTTGGCATCCAGCCCTTCCACCGCAATGCTCGCATTGAGCTGTTGCAGGGTTTTCTCATCGAGAGTTTCAAACACCGGCTTCAGCCAGTCGCCGATCTGCGGATAGGCTTTCAGCACCGCTTCACGCACCACAGGCGTAGGAGCATAGATCGGCTGAACGCCTTTCGGATCGGTCAGGGTTTGCAGACCGAGCGCCGCCACCGGGCCGTCAGTACCGTAGGCCATCGCCGCATTTACGCCGGAGGTTTTCTGAGCGGCAGCTTTGATCGTCACCGCTGTATCACCGCCCGCGAGCGACAGCAGCTGGCTCTGGTCGAGTTTAAAATCGTAGGCTTTTTCAAAGGCCGGAAGCGCGTCCGGACGTTCGATAAATTCCGCCGAGGCCGCCAGTTTGAAATCGCCCTTCTCTTTCAGATAGCGACTCAGATCGTCAAGAGAGGTCAGTTTGCCTTTCTCAGCGATATCCTTGCGCACGGCGATGGTCCAGGTGTTGTTGGCGGGCGCAGGGGTCAGCCAGATCAGTTTGTTCTGTTCGGCGTCGAGTTTTTTCACTTTCTCGTAGCCTGCGCTGGCATTTTTCCACGCAGCATCGTTTTCATCTTTAAAGAAAAACGCGCCATTACCGGTGTATTCCGGGTAGATATCGAGCTCGCCGGAGGTGATGGCCCCGCGCACCACGGGCGTGGTACCCAGCTGGACTTTATTGACTGTTTTCACCCCGTGGCTTTCCAGCACCTGCAGGATGATATTACCGAGCAACGCCCCTTCCGTATCGATCTTAGACCCCACCTTTACTGGCTCTGCCGCCTGTAAAGGCAGGCTCAGCGCCGCCAGTAACGCCGCTGAACCCCATATCCCCTTTGTGATTGTCATTCTGCTTTCCTCATTAATTTGCCGCCTTTATCAGGGGCTTGAGAGAAAAGCGTAGCCTAAAATTGAGGAATCATCCTTCTTCCGGCAACCTCAGCGGAACGGTTAGCAGGCTGGCGGCAAAATAGAGCAGCGCGATCACCCACAACGTCCCCTCCACGCCAAACGGCGAAACGCAGAGCGTGACGATAAGCGGACCGGCAAAATTGCTCAGCCCCGAGCCGAGATTCAGGCAGGAGATAGCAGCGCCTTTGTTCTCCGGTAGCAGGGACGGAATCAGCGCGCTCAGCGGGCCAAAAGCACCCAGCCCGATAGCGTACAGGGCCAGAGCCAGAAACAGCGCCGTTTCGCTGTCACCAAACAGCACCGGCGCGTAGCACACCGCCAGCATCGCCAGACCGCACAGGGTACCGGAGAACCAGACCACCGTGTTGCGCCAGCCGATGGTATCGCCGAGCCAGCCGAAGAAGTAGCTGGCGAAGATATTGACCACGTTCACCAGCCCCCAGATGGTCAACCACTCGGCGATGCTAAATCCGAAACGCGGCAGGTAGACCGGCATCAGGATCACCAGCGAAAACTTGCCGATATCGTTGATGGTTTTGACGATCACCGCCAGGCGCATTTTCGGCTCGCGCACCAGCACCATCATCCCTTCGGCAAAGGCTGCGCCGAGATGCCCGTTGCTTTGCACGTGCGGGCGATCGCGGTTGAGCACCAGCGCGCAGAATGCGCCGAGTGCCACAAAGATAAACCCGCTCAGCAGCGTCGAGGTTTCGCCGATCAGGGGCAGCATCAGGCTTGAGTACCACGGCCCGACGATGGTCATGCCCACGCCAAACGCAATCCAGAACCAGGAGACGGCGCGTCCGAGAATAGCCGGCTCGCAGCGCTGGTTAATCCACACCAGAAACGAATAGGCAAACAGCGGATACGCCACACCGCGCAGGGCGTAGCTCGCCACCATCAGAGGATAATTCCCCTGCGGCAACGCGTAAGCGATAAAGGGAATTGAGCCGATAAAGTAGAACAGCGTCGCCGCCCACATCAGGCGGCGCAGGCCAAGTACGCCCGCGCCTATTCCGGAAAACCACGATACCACCGCGACACACAGCCCAAACACCGACGACAGCAGGCTGATGTGCATGGCATCAAAACCGCGATGCTGAAGCATCGACGCCAGCCAGCTTTGCTCGATGGTGGCGCCGGTGATAAACAGGAAAATCCCGACAAAGCCCCAGCACAGTTCACGAGGCAATCCCAGCCGGGCCCACAGGCCCTGCTGGATAAATACGCTCTGCTCCGTCATGCCATTTTGTCTCGCAGTGCGCGCACATTCATGCGTTTACGGTTCAGATAGCCGACGCTGTTTTCCCCCCAGCAGTGGTCGTACGGCATACCGGTCAGGCTTTCGATCACCGCTTTGTTTTCCGCGCTGACGGTCGCCTTGCTGCCGCCCTGTTTCAGACGCGCCACTTCTTCGTTCAGAATCGCGTGGGTACGGCTGTTGACCTTAAACTGGAACGCCGACCAGATCCCCCACAGCGTCAGTGCGACCGGCAGCACAATCATGATGATTAAAATCATGTTGATGGCCGACTGCGGCTGGGCGTTTTGTCCGGAGACAAACCCGGACATCTGCAGGGCCACACCGACGAGGAAAATCGACAGCGCCTGCGACGCCTTACGCAGCAGGCTCATAAAGCCCGCGAAAATCCCTTCCCGGCGACGGCAGGTGAGGATCTCATCCACGTCGGCGACAAAGGTGTAGTTATTCCACGGAATAGCGTAGATACCGCCGCGCGCCAGCCCGGCGACCGCCGCACCGACGTACAGCAGGGTCATCCCGCCGGTGCCGCTAAAGTACGCGGACACAAACAGGGCAAACGCCACCAGCGCCATCGTGGCCTGGGTCGCAAAGGCGCGCGACGGGGAGTAGCGCAGGGTCAGCCAGGTGGCAATTCCCACGCCAAAGAACTGCAGACCGTTTACGACGCCCAGCAGATTGGAGGCCATCACAGACGAGGTCATCAGGGCGAAGACCACAAAGTAGGTAAAGACCGAGTTAAAAATGTCCTGCGCCACCGAGCCGCCGAGATACATCCCCAGATGCGAGCGGAAGGTTTTGATTTTTAACGTTGAGACGAAATCGTAATAGATATGGTATGCGCGCGTGGCGAACGGCTCTTTTTCCTCGTCTTCGTCATGGTGCTCATTCTGCTGGATCTCTTCCAGCGAGCGCTCCCAGGTGCCGAAATAGACAAAGAACAGCACAATCATAAAGGAGACGGTGAAAATCGCCCCGGTATAGAAGAAGGAGTCGGAAGAGTCCGGGCCGAAGTACGCCACCAGACGCCCCGGCAGGAACGCTGCCGCAAAGCCTGCGAGCTGGGCGATATACATACGTGCGCTGGTCAGTTTTGAGCGCTTTTTGAAATCCGACGTCATCTCAGCCGAGAGCGTGTCGTACGGAATAATGATCATGGTGTAGACGATTTCAAACAGGATGTAGAACAGCAGGTACATCCAGTAGTTGAACCCTTCCACCCACAGCAGGCTGTAGACCGACACCAGCGGAATACTGGCCAGCAGGAAGAAACGGCGACGGCCAAAGCGGCGTCCCAGGCGCGTTTTGTGGAAGTTATCAGAAACGTAGCCGATCACCGGGCACATGATCACATCGACAATTCTCGCCACCGCAAACAGGGACCCGGCCTGGATCGGCGTCAGGCCGCAAAAGGTGGTTAAGAAAAACAGCAGCCAGGCGCTGACCAGGGTAAAGGCCCCCGAGCCAATCACATCCGCCAGCCCGTAGCACACGTAGTTCCGCAGCTTTATTTCCCGCACTTTTTTGATCATTTTGCACTCCGGATTTTTTCAGTATCCCAGCCCGCAGGCAGCGGCGACGGGCGCGTAATGGTGATGGCATGCAGATGCAACCCTTCGACGCCGCAGGCGTAAAGGGCCGGCAGCCCGTGCGGATATAACTCCACGCCGTGAGCGCGCCCGGTTTGCGTATTCACGCGATAGGCGTTGTCCAGCCCCATTCCGGTCGGGCGTTCTGGGTTACACGGTGGGCGCACGTCGTAACAGCCCTGTTCATCGGAACGGGAAGCAAGCTGGCTGAACGCCAGGCCGTTGAAGGTGATATCGCGGATCGCACCGGGCGTTTCGCTGTGCAGATTTATCGCCCCCTCCCCCGTCCCGTTCAGGCCCGAGAAGGTGATCTGGCTGATCGTGCCCGGCGTGATGTCCGGCGCGCGATGGCGTACAGAGATAAACACCGGGTCGGCTTTGCCCCAGTGACACGGATGACCGTGGCGGCAGTCGAAGAGAATGTTGCTGAAGCTCATCTTGCTGAATTGGCCGCCGTCGCGGGAGATCAGGCCGATGCCGCGGTTGGAGTCGAAAATCACGCAGTTGCTCACCGCCAGATGGGTGATGTCGGCGAAGGTTTCAGTCCCGACTTTGATTGCGCAGCTTTTGGAGCGAATGATGCAGTTACTGATCGTGACGTTGTGGATCGGCTGCTGGAGTTCGGGCGCTTTGGCCGTGGTCTTCAGGCAGATGCCGTCGTCGGCGGCGCTGAAGTAGCTGTCGCTGATGAGCACGTGCTGACAGCTGTCGATGTCCAGCGCGTCGGTGTTAGCCAGCGCCAGATCGTTATCAATGGTGATATTGCGGATGAAAACATGGTTGCAGCTCACCAGATGCGCGGTCCACATCGGCGAGTCGCACAGGGTGATATCCGTCAGGCGTACCTGTTCGCACCCTTCCAGCACCAGCAGGCGTGGGCGCTGGGGTTTCGGCTGACGATACCCCTGGTCATCCATCTCTGCGGCAAACCAGGCCGTGGCGTTGCCGTCGATGCAGCCCGCACCGCTGAGCGTCAGGTTGCGCGCATCGCGGGCGTAGATGAGTGCCATGCGCGACAGCTCGGCTGTGCTTTGGGTTTCTGCGGCGTGGTAATCATCCACATTCTGGCTGGCGAGCAGGCGCGCGCCCGCTTCCAGATGCAGGGTGAAATTCGACGGCAGCACCAGCGTTCCGGTCAGGTAGATGCCTGGCGTGACCACCAGCGTGCCTCCTCCGTTCACGGCAAGCGTATCGATGAGTTCCTGCAGCGCGGTGGTGACGGGGGTCGACCCGCTTCGATCGAGGGAAATGTTTTCTAATGAGAGCTTCATGTGATTACCTGTCAGCTGTGATGTGACAGGCATTACACGGCTTTTCTGCGGCGTGTTTGTGCCGTGTTTACCGGGCTTTTTCGCGAAGAGTGAAGAGAGTCACGCCTGCCGAGTGTGGCGGGAGTGAGTTTTGATCGTCCTCACGATTTCATCTGTGGGATAAAAATGAACTGTGAAAAAGGTCACATTTGACGGCGAGTAAGAGACGAGAAAAGAGGGAATCAAAGCAATCAGGCAGGAAAGGCGCGAAATCTTGCGGGATGCGTCACGAAACCCGCACAACGGCGGGTTTCGTCTCTTGTCGTTAAAGCAGGTCGAACTCGCCTTTATTCACTCGCGCAGAGTCCACGCCGATAAAGACGTTAAACTTGCCCGCTTCCGCGTCATATTTCATCTGCTGGTTCCAGAACTTCAGCGCATCGACGTCAATCGGGAAGCTCACGGTTTTGGTCTCACCCGGCTTCAGGTCAACCTTCTCGAAGCCGCGCAGCTGTTTCACCGGGCGGCTCATGGAGGCCGTCACATCCTGCACGTACATCTGGATGACCGTGGCACCGTCGCGTTTACCGGTGTTGGTCACCTCCACGCTGGCGGTGACTTTGCCGTCACGCTTCAGGGTGGGTGCAGACATTTTCACGTCAGAAACCTTGAAGGTGGTGTAGCTCAGCCCATAACCAAACGGATAAAGCGGGCCGTTAGCTTCATCGAAATAGCGCGAGGTGTATTTGTTCGGCTTATCGGCGTTGTACGGGCGACCGGTATTCAGGTGGCTGTAGTAAACCGGAATTTGGCCGACAGAGCGCGGGAAGGACATCGGCAGTTTGCCAGACGGGTTGTAATCACCAAACAGCACATCGGCAATGGCGTTACCGCCCTCGGTCCCGGCGAACCAGGTTTCGAGCAGCGCATCAGCCTGCTGATCCTCTTTCACCAGCGCCAGCGGGCGGCCGTTCATCAGCACCAGCACCAGCGGTTTACCCGTCGCTTTCAGGGCGCTGATCAGATCGCGCTGGCTCTGCGGGAGGGTAATATCGGTACGGCTCGACGCTTCATGGGCCATGCCCTGCGCTTCACCGACGACCGCCACCACCACATCAGCCTGTTTCGCCGCGTTGACCGCTTCGTCGATCATCTCTTTCGCCGAACGCGGATCAACCTTCACCGCCTCTTCGTACTGGTTCAGGAAGGTGACGATATCCTTGTCGTTAGTGACGTTAGCGCCTTTGGCGTAAATCACTTTGCCCTTTTCACCCAGCGCATTTTTGATGCCCGTGAGCACGGTGACGGACTGATCGGCCACGCCCGCAGCGGACCAACTGCCCATCACGTCACGTTTGCTGTCGGCCAGTGGGCCAACCACGGCGAGGGTGCCGGATTTTTTCAGCGGCAGCGTTTCGAGACGGTTTTTCAGCAGCACGAGACTTTCGCGCGCCACTTCACGGGCCTCTTTACGATGCAGACGGCTTTCAGCATTGGTATCCGCCGGGTCGGACTCTTTCGGCCCTAAGTGGCTGTACGGATCGTTAAACAGCCCCATGTCATATTTCACGTTCAGCACATGGCGGGTGGCATCATCCAGCTCTGCCATGGTCACTTTGCCGGTTTTCACCAGGTCAGGCAGGTATTTGCTGTAATACTCGTCGCTCATGCTCATGTTGATACCGGCTTTGAGCGCCACGCGCACGGCGTCTTCCGGATCGGAGGCGGTGCCGTGTTTGATCAGCTCTTTAATCGCGCCGTGATCGGACACGGTAATGCCTTTAAAGCCCCACTGGTCGCGCAAGACGTCTTTCAGCAGCCAGGAATCGGAGGTCGCCGGGGTGCCGTTGAGGGAGTTCAGGGCCACCATCACCGCGCCGCTGCCTGCGTCCAGCCCGGCTTTGTACGGCGGCATGTAGTCGTTGAACAGGCGCTGCGAGCTCATGTCAACGGTGTTGTACTCTTTCCCGCCCTCTACCGCGCCGTAGGCGGCAAAGTGTTTGACGCTGGTCATCACCGAGTAGCGATCCGCCGGGCTTTTGCCCTGCATCGCTTCGACCATGGTTTTGCCGAGGGTGGCGGTTAAATAGGTGTCTTCACCAAAGCCTTCTGAGGCGCGGCCCCAGCGCGGATCGCGCGAGACGTCGACCATCGGCGCCCAGGTCATGTTCAGACCGTCATCGGCGGCTTCATAGGCCGAAATACGCCCGACGGTTCTGACCGCATCCAGGTTAAAGGATGAGGCTAAACCGAGGCTAATCGGGAAGACGGTACGCTGGCCGTGGACCACGTCGTAGGCGAAGAAAAGCGGAATTTTCAGGCGGCTGAGCTGCATCACCTGGTCCTGCATTTTGCGGATATCTTCGCGGGTGACGGTGTTAAAAATCGCCCCGACCTGGCTCTCCTTGATCATCTCGCGGATCGCCTCTTTCGGGTTATCCGGCCCGACGCTGATGAGACGCAGCTGGCCGATTTTCTCATCGACCGTCATTTTGGTGAGCAAGTCCGTGACGAAGGCGTCGCGGGCTTCCGGGGTTAATGGGTGGTTGCCAAACAGATCTTCAGCCAGCGCGGGTTGCAGCGCCAGGCTTACTGCGACAGCTACAGAACAAAGCCATTTCATGTGTTGTACTCTCTCATCATCAACCGCCGGAAAACTCGGCCAGACCGTGCGAAAAGCGCAGTGTGCCACAAACCCTTTCAACCTTGCAGGGTTATTCTCTGATTTTTCTCATGAATACTTGTTCGCTTAACAGTTAATCGCGCTATGCTTTACAGCGAGAAATTTGCCCCACCACAAGGAGTGGAAGATGACTTCTGTTCGCACACAAAATAACAACACTTTTATTAACGAACTGTCTCGCCTGGTCGGTCACTCACACCTGCTGACGGACCCGGAAAAAACCGCCCGCTATCGCAAGGGCTTCCGTTCCGGCCAGGGTGAAGCGCTGGCGGTAGTCTTCCCCGGCACGCTGCTGGAGCTGTGGCGTGTGCTGAGCGCCTGCGTCAACGCCGACAAAATCATTCTGATGCAGGCGGCCAATACCGGCCTGACGGAAGGCTCGACGCCAAACGGCAATGATTACGACCGGGATATCGTCATTATCAGCACCCTGCGTCTCGATAAACTGCATCTGCTGGACAAAGGTGAGCAGGTGCTGGCCTATCCTGGCACGACCCTTTATTCGCTGGAAAAAGCGCTCAAGCCGCTGGGTCGCGAGCCGCACTCGGTGATTGGCTCCTCCTGCATTGGCGCGTCGGTGATCGGCGGGATCTGCAACAACTCCGGCGGGTCGCTGGTGCAGCGCGGCCCGGCGTACACAGAAATGTCCCTGTTTGCACGCATTGATGAGAACGGAAAATTACAGCTGGTGAATCATCTGGGGATCAACCTGGGTGTCACGCCGGAGCAGATCCTCAGCAAGCTCGACGACGAGCGCGTGAACGACGCTGACGTGCAGCACGATGGCCGTCACGCCCACGATCACGATTACGTCGAACGCGTGCGCGACATTGAAGCCGATACCCCGGCGCGCTACAACGCCGATCCGGATCGTCTGTTTGAATCTTCCGGCTGCGCGGGCAAACTCGCGGTGTTTGCCGTACGTCTGGACACCTTCCCGGCGCAGAAAAATCAGCAGGTCTTTTATATCGGCACCAACCAGCCGGAGGTGCTGACCGAGATCCGTCGTCATATTCTGGGCGAGTTCACGAATCTGCCGGTGGCGGGTGAGTACATGCATCGCGATATTTACGATATCGCTGAGCGCTACGGCAAAGACACCTTCCTGATGATCGACAAGCTCGGCACCGACAAAATGCCGTTCTTCTTTACGATGAAAGGCCGCGCCGACGCCATGCTCGGCAAAGTGTCCCTGTTCAAACCGCACTTCACCGATCGCTTTATGCAGAAGCTGGGCACGGCTTTCCCGGCGCACCTGCCGCCGCGCATGAAGAGCTGGCGCGATAAGTACGAACACCACCTGCTGCTGAAAATGTCGGGCGACGGGATTGCCGAGGCGCAAACCTGGCTGGCGGAATACTTCAAAACAGCGGAGGGCGATTTCTTTGCCTGTACGCCGGAAGAAGGCAACAAGGCGTTCTTACACCGCTTCGCCGCGGCGGGCGCCGCGATTCGCTATCAGGCGGTTCACGCCGACGAAGTGGAAGATATTCTGGCGCTGGATATCGCCCTGCGTCGTAACGATACGGAGTGGTTTGAACACCTGCCGCCGGAAATCGACAGTAAGCTGGTGCATAAGCTCTACTACGGCCACTTTATGTGCCACGTTTTCCACCAGGATTACATCGTCAAAAAAGGCGTTGATGCGCATGCCCTGAAGGAGCAGATGCTCGAACTGCTGCGCGCGCGCGGGGCACAATACCCGGCCGAACATAACGTCGGGCACCTGTATGAAGCGCCAGAAACGCTTAAACGTTTTTATCGCGAGAATGACCCGACAAACAGCATGAATCCCGGCATTGGTAAAACGACGAAGCATAAATACTGGAAAGAAGCGGTACAGACAGAGCGCGACGAGACGCAACCCTCTGATCAAACACTATAGCCACACTGAAATTATTGTTAAGCCAGTAACAATCGTACTAGAGTAATCTCACCCCGCCGGAGAACCGCTTCTCCGGCTTTTTTTTCCTGAGGAGCCCGCTCATCATGTCGGCCGTTGATATCCTGTCCGCTTCCGAAGTCGAGGTGCGCGACGCCCAACCTGACGACGTACATGCCATTGCCGCGATCTACGCCTGGCATGTGCTGAACGGGCGTGCATCGTTTGAAGAAGTTCCCCCACCATCGAAGAGATGCGCCAGCGCATGAGCACGATTGCCGCCGACGGGTTGCCGTGGCTGGTGGCACTCTATCGCGGCGTGGTGGTGGGATACTGCTATGCGGCGTTGTATCGCGCGCGCCCTGCCTATCGCTATACGCTTGAAGAGTCGATCTATGTGGATGCCAGCGCCACCGGACGTGGTTTTGGCAGCTCGCTGATGGATGCCCTGATTGAACGTTGTGAGCAGGGTCCGTGGCGGCAGATGATTGCCGTGGTCGGCGACGGGCATAACAATGCCGGTTCGATTCGGCTGCATAAAAAGCATGGATTCGAGGTGGCCGGGCAGTTAAGAAGCGTGGGCTATAAGAAGGGAAACTGGCGGGATACGCTGATAATGCAACGCCCCCTGAACGACGGTGACTGGACGCTGCCGGAGTAATTCGCGAAGCAAAACGTTTTGCCGGGCCGCACTGCGCCTGCCCGGCCTGCAAACTGTGGATTCACCTGCCGCGCGCTCAGTCGTTCTGTGCGGTTTCCATCTGCGCCGCTTTTTGCTTTTTATAGCTCAGCGCCGCCGCGGGAACTGGCATCACTTTTCCGGTTTCAATCCAGGTACGCAAACGGCTGGCATCAGCGAAGTGAGTGTATTTGCCAAACGCATCCATCACCACCAGCGCCACCGGTTTGCCGTTAAACACGGTACGCATCACCAGACAGTGACCAGCCGCATTGGTAAAGCCGGTTTTCGTCAGCTGGATATTCCAGTTTTCGCGATACACCAGATGGTTAGTATTGCGGAACGGTAAGGTGTACGCCGGATTCGCAAAGGTCGCCATCTCTTCACGCGTGGTACTCAGCTGACCGATCAGCGGGTACTGTTTGCTGGCGATCAGCAGGTGGGTCAGGTCGCGTGCGGTGGAGACGTTGTGAATCGACAGCCCGGTTGGCTCGACAAAACGGGTGTTGGTCATGCCCAGGGATTTGGCTTTGGCATTCATCGCCCGGATAAATGCGTTGTATCCGCCCGGATAGTGGTGCGCGAGGCTCGCGGCAGCACGGTTTTCCGAGGACATCAGCGCCAGCAGCAGCATATTTTTACGGCTGATTTCGCTGTTCAGACGCACGCGGGAGTATATCCCTTTCATCTCTGGCGTCTGGCTGATATCGACTTTCAGTTTCTCATCCAACGGCAGTCGTGCATCGAGCACCACCATCGCGGTCATTAATTTGGTAATCGACGCGATCGGACGCACCAGATCCGGGTGACTGGAATAGATCACCTTGTTGGTATTCAGATCAACAATCATCGCGCTTCCGGAGGCGATTTCCGGCTGAGCGGCAGTGGTCACTGCGGTTGTTTTGGCAATCGCTGGCGCGGCAACGGGCACAGCCAGGATCAGCGCAAGGCTAAGTAAAGAAACTCGGAATTTCAGCATGGTGAGACTTCTGATAATTATTCATGCACGTGATGACGTACGCCTCCCGTTACAACGAGCGAAACAGGCTGGCAAAGGCATCATAGCTGCCCTGGTGAGTTGTCGCCAGCGGAGAATCGTGAACAGATGCTGCATTGCTGGCATTTACGCCAGCAATGCATTTACCTCAGAAGAGACGATAGCCGTAGCCCCACAGGATCACCGTGAGCGCCAGCAGCGCCTCCAGCACCAGCACGCCAATCGCGAGGGTTGAACTGGAGAAACTTAAGCCTTCTTCTTTGTTAATGTTGAGGAAGGTCGGAATACCCACGTACAGCAGATAGCCGGTGTAAAACAGCGCGATGGTACCCACCAGCGCACACAGCCAGACCAGCGGATAGAGCGCCACGATGCCGCTCATAAACAGCGGTGTTGCTACGTATCCGGCAAAAACCATGCACAGGGTGAGCGAGGGACGCTGAGGATAGTTTCGCGCCATCCAGTAGATCACCCGCCCCATCACCGCGACGCCTGCCAGCATTAAACCGTAGAAGACCACCGCCAGTGCCAGCCCCGTCATCCATGAGAGCGTCACGACGTTGCCATCGCCAAAATTCCAGCCGATTTGTGTTGTGCCAATAAACGCGCAGATCACCGGTACGGCAGCCATGAGCAGGACATGGTGCGTGTAGTGATGCGCGACCGTTTCGTTCTCGCTTCTGATGACATGCATCTCACGATCGGGATGGGAAAACAGCCCCCAGACATGGTTCATACAGCCCCCTCATTGTCGGCCCGCAAGGCGATACTGTAAGTATAATGCAGCTTTAGATTATTTTATGACCAGCAGCAAAATTGCCGCTTCGGGGAAATCGTCCTGGTTGCCACACCATTGATTCACAGGGTGTATGCTTAAGGAAGGTTTACACAGGGAGACACCGCTGAACTCATGGATATCAACAGTCTGATTGAACAGTACGGATATGCGGCGCTGGTGATAGGGAGCGTGGCGGAAGGGGAAACCATCACCCTGCTAGGCGGGGTGGCCGCACATCAGGGGCTGCTTCGTTTCCCGCTGGTGGTCGCCGCGGTAGCGCTGGGTGGGATGATTGGCGATCAGTTGCTCTATCTGCTGGGATTGCGCTTTGGCCCCACGCTGCTCAAACGTTTTGCCCGGCATCAGAAAAAAATCAACCGCGCGCAGCGGCTGATTCAGCGTCACCCCTATCTGTTTGTGATCGGTACCCGGTTTATGTACGGCTTTCGCATTATCGGCCCGCTGCTGATTGGCGCCAGCCGCCTGCCGCCGAAAATCTTTCTGCCGCTAAACATCATTGGTGCCATTGCCTGGGCGCTGATATTCACTTCGCTCGGCTATGTGGGCGGCGAAGTGATTGGCCCCTGGCTGCACAACCTCGACCAGCATCTGAAGCACTGGATCTGGCTGATACTGGTGGTGGCAGGCGTCATTATCTGGCGACTGTGGCGCAAGCATCGGGAAAACGATCGCGACTAGCGTCGTTATTCCGCCGGTTTAAACTGCGGATTCGCCAGCATAAAGCCGCCGTCGACAATAAACGATTGCCCCGTGGTATAGCTGGCATCCGTGTCGCACAGCCACGCGACAAGGCTTGCGATCTCATGCGTTTGCCCAGGCCGACCGAGGGGGATCTCGGGCATGGAGCCTTCTTCGACTTCGCTGTCATCCATGCCGTTCATCGGCGTGGCGATAGCGCCAGGGGCAACCGCATTGACCAGGATCTTGTGCTGCACTAGCTCAAGGGCCATCGATTTTGTCAGGCCACCCAGCGCGTGTTTCGCTGCGGTGTAGGCGCTGGCCTCCGGTAGCGGGGTGTGCTCATGCACCGAGGTAATATTCACAATCCGCCCACCCTGCCCCTGCTTCACCATCTGCCGGGCGGCAAGTTGTGAACAGAGAAACGCGCCATCCACATCCACGGTAAAAATCCCGCGCCAGTCGTCAAACGTCATATCAAGAAACGGGGCTTTGGCCATGGCGCCGGCGTTGTTGACCAGCGCATCCAGCCGACCAAAGCGGGCGATAAGCGTCTCAATGGCTTTCGCCCCCTCTGGCAGGTGGCTAAGATCCAGCTGTATCGCCTCGGCGCGACGCCCCAGGGCTTCGATTTCACGACAGGTCTGGAGTGCCCCCTCTTCATCCGAATGCCAGGTCACGCCAATATCAAACCCGCGCTCAGCCAGAAGTAGCGCCGTTGTTTTACCGATTCCGGAATCTGATGCCGTAACAATGGCCACGCGCTGAACTGATGCCATACCTACCTCCGCCATGACGCAAAAAGGTAAGTATAGATAACGTCCTGTTAACCGTGGTGATACCCGCCGCCCAGAGCGGAGGTCAGTTGCAGGGTGGCGTCCACATATTGCCCCTGAAGCGTCAGGCTCGCGATGTGCTCCTGCAACGCCGGAATTTTCGCTTCGCTCACGCGTGAGCCGGCGATGATCCCCGCACGAAAACGGGCCTGCGCCTGGGCCACCACCCGTGCGGTATCGGCTTCAACCTGCTGCTGTTGCTGATTTTTGTTCATCAGCGTCTCCACTTCGCTGGCCGTGCGCGCCACCTGATTCACTGCATCGACCACCGCTTTGTTGTAGTTCGCGACGGACAGATTGCTCTGTGCCTGGGCGATGTCGAGATTCGCATTGAGGCGACCGCTGTCGAAGATCGGCAGCGTCAGTCCGGCAGTGACCCCCATCTGCTGGGCCGATGAGCGGAACAGATCGCTTAAGTGCAGGGCGTCCTGTTGCAGGAAAGCCATCAGATTAACATCCGGATAAAACGCGGCTTTCGCTGCATCCACGTCATTCATGGACGCTTCAATGTACCAGTGCGCCTCCTGAAGATCGGGACGACGGGCCAGCAGGTCGTAGCCCAGCGTCGGCGGCAGCGAAGCGTCGATTTTCGGCAGCGGGTGCGGTGTGAGCGTCACTGACGTGGTATTGGTCAGCGCCTGCAGCCGCGCCTCAATGGCTTTCATTTTGCCACTGACTTCCGCCCTCTGTTCCTGCGTTTTGCTGGCGTTGATATCGGTGACGACACCTTCTAGGGAGGAGGTAATGCCGTGCTGGTAGAGTTCACGATCGACCGCAATAATCGACTCTTGTTCCTGTTTGATGTCCGTCAGCACATGACCAATCTCGGCCTGCGTCTGCCACTCCCAGTACAGGCGCGCCACGCTGCTGGCGAGGAGCTGGCGGGTCTGTTCCATCTCCGCTTTCTGCGCATTGACTTTGCCGATCCGGGCCTCGACCTGGGAGCGGTTTTTACCCCACAGATCCAGATCCCATCCCGCCGTCAGACCGAAGGTGCCGTTGGTGTACCACGGCCCGGTGGTGCCCGCCGCAGGATCGGTCTCGGCGAATGGTCCCATCAGCCCTTCTGCCGACATTTTTTGCCGCTCGGCGTCCGCCGAAAAATCAATCTGCGGGCCGCCCGCAGCCACAGCCATTTTGGCCTGGGCTTCCGCGAGGGCGATACGCTGGTGGGCAATCTGCATATCCGGCGCATCGGCCAGCGCTTTGGCAATCAGGGCGTTCAGCTCCGGGTCGTGGAAATCTTTCCACCACTCATTTTTCGGCCACTGGGTGTGGGCCAGCTGAGTGCTGATTTTCGCCACGGGAGCCTGCTGATGCAGAGACGCCGCCGTGTCGTGGCCCGGCGCACAGGCCACCAGCAATACAGAGAGAGGTAAGCTAAAAGAAAAAATAATTGAACGTTTCATTACGCCATTCACGCAAAAAAGAAAGGGGCAAATTACGCCTGCTGCTTCTCTTTTTTTTAGTAACGCGTGGCAACCCTTACTTTGTCATACATTCACACACTCAGAAAAATATTCTTCTTACGAATTATATAATTACATTCATTCACAGCACTTATTGATTAAGCCTTTGATGCGGCTGCTACACTTAAATAGACGTAAGCCCAATAGCAAAGTTGAAGGAGAAGGGAATGAAAATATTACTGTGGGTTATTTTGATTATTTTCTTAATTGGTTTACTGGTGGTGACGGGCGTATTTAAAATGATTTTCTGATAATTTGCCCGACCGATTTTTGCTGGTCGGGCAAAGCGTCGTGCCATTACGCTTTTAGCGAAGCGCCTTTGGTCGAAATGACCTCTTTGTACCAGTAGAAACTTTTCTTACGGCTGCGGGCCAGCGTGCCATTACCGCTGTCATCGCGATCGACGTAAATAAAGCCGTAGCGTTTGGACAACTCAGCTTTCGACGCGCTCACCAGATCGATTGGTCCCCAACTGGTGTAACCCATCACCTCTACGCCATCTTCCATTGCCTCACGCACCTGCACCAGATGATCGTTCAGATAGGCAATACGGTAGTCATCCTGCACGATACCGTCGGCATCGGGTTTATCTTTCGCGCCCAGACCATTTTCGACAATAAACAGCGGCTTCTGATAGCGATCCCACAGCACATTCAGCAGAGTACGTAGGCCGACCGGGTCAATCTGCCAGCCCCACTCTGAGCTTGCGAGATGCGGGTTTGGCACCATGCTTAAAATGTTGCCGCGCGCCTGCTGGTTTAGCTCTTCATCCGTGGTCACACAACCGGTCATGTAATAGCTGAAAGAGATAAAATCTACGGTCGATTTCAGCGCCTCGCGATCGGCATCAGTTACGTCAAGCTGGATACCGTTATCGCGGAAAAAACGCAGCATGTAGCCCGGATAAGCGCCACGGCACTGCACATCACCGAAGAACTGCCATGCACGGTTCTCTTGCAACGCTTCCAGCACATCGTCAGGCTTGCAGGTGAGCGGATAGACCAGCCCTCCCAGCAGCATATTGCCAATTTTGCCTTCCGGGACAATCTCATGACAGGCGTTAACCGCCAATGCGCTGGCCACCAACTGATGATGGATTGCCTGGTAGACTTCCGCTTTACTGCTGGTTTCCGGCAGGCCGACGCCCGTCATTGGCGCATGCAGGGACATATTGATTTCGTTAAATGTCAGCCAAAGCTTCACCTTCTCTTTGTAGCGGGTAAACACCGTGCGCGCATACCGCTCGAAGAAACCAATCACCTGACGGCTGCCCCAGCCACCATACTGTTTCACCAGGCCCCACGGCATCTCATAGTGCGACAGCGTTACCAGTGGAGTGATATTGTGCGCGGCCAGCTCGTCAAAGAGTTTGTCGTAAAACGCCAGACCCGCTTCATTTGGCTGCTGCTCATCCCCGTTCGGGAAAATACGCGTCCAGGCGATAGAGACGCGCAGGCAGCTAAATCCCATTTCAGCAAACAGCTTAATATCGTCCGGGTAGCGATGATAAAAATCGATCGCCACATCCTTAATTCCGCTGTCGCCCGTTACGCGCTCTACCACCGGGCCAAATACCCCTTTCGGCTGGACGTCCGACGTTGACAGGCCTTTGCCATCTTCAAGGTAAGCGCCTTCTACCTGGTTGGCAGCAACCGCGCCGCCCCATAAAAATGTATCCGGGAAAGTTTTCATCACGTTCTCCTGTTATTTATGGCTGACGGTCAGCAGCGGCGAACCGGCGTTGACGGCGCTGGCCGCCACGGTGATCACCTCTGCATAACTGTCGCTGTTACTGATAATAATCGGGGTGGCCAGATCGTATCCGGCGTCAAGAATGGCCTGTCTGTCGAATTCCAGCAGCAGATCGCCAGGCTTCACTTTATCGCCCACGTTCACGTGAGCGGTGAAATGCTTGCCGTCGAGCTTGACGGTGTCGATACCGACGTGGATCAGCACTTCAATGCCGCTGTCGCTTAGCAGGCCTATCGCATGTTTGGTCTGGAATAGCGAGGCAACCTCACCCGCAAACGGGGCGAAAACGTGGTTGTCAGACGGGATAATGGCCGCGCCGTGGCCGAGAAGACCGCTCGCGAAAGTGGTATCCGGCACCTGACTCAGGGCCAGCACCGTTCCGCTCATTGGCGAAAGTACATCGTCTTCGCCTGCGGTAACCGCGACCGGCGTCGTATCAACTGCACGCCCCGGCATCCCTGCAACCAGCGTCAGCACGCAACTCAAAATCAGAGCAACCACAGTTCCGATAATGCCCCCCCACAGCGAAGCATCAATGCCGCCCGGCGGGATCATCTGCGCAATGGTGAAGATATTGGCGAACCCGAAGGAGTAAACGTAGGCCTGGCTCAGGCCCACGATGGCCCCGCCAATCGACCCGGCCACGCAGCCAAAGATGAACGGTCGACGCAGCGGCAAGTTCACGCCATACACCGCAGGCTCGGTGATGCCAAAAATCCCCGCTGTTACCGATGAGCCCGCCAGCATTTTCAGACGCGCATCGCGCGTGCGCAGGAAGACCCCCAGCGCGGCACCCACCTGCCCCATCACCGCAGGCAGCAGCATCGGCAACATTGAGTCATGCCCCAGTACCGCCAGGTTATTGATCATCAGCGGCACCAGCCCCCAGTGCAGGCCGAAGATCACGCACACCTGCCACAGCGCACCCATCGCTGCGCCCGCCAGCCACGGGGCCAGGACATAAATCACCTGATATCCGTTAGCCAGCAGTTGGCTCAGCCAGGTCGCTACCGGCCCAATCACCAGGAAGGTCAGCGGGACGGTGACCGCTAAACAGATCAGCGGCGTAAAGAAGTTTTTCATCGACGGCGGCAGCAGTTTGCCGCTCTTTTTTTCCAGCCAGCAACTGACCCACGCCGCGAGAATAATCGGAATTACCGACGCGCTGTAGTTGAACCAGGTGACCGGAATACCGAGAAAAGCGTCCGCTACGGCACCGGTTTGTTGGCTGGCCTCAAACGCCTGAATCATCATCGGATGGGTCAGCGCGCCACCGATGACCATGGTGATAAACGGATTGCCACCAAATTTCTTCCCGGCCGTGTAGCCCAGCACCATCGGAAAGAAGAAGAACAAGGCATCGCTTGCCGCAAACCAGATTTTGTAGGTTCCGCTGTCGGGGCTGAGCCAGCCGCAAACCAGGGCTAGCGCCAGCAATCCTTTCAAAATACCGGATGCCGCCAGGATGCCAATAAACGGGGTAAAGATACCGGAGACAACGTCAATCAAGCGCCCGAGAAGATGACTCTTGTCTCCGGTCTCGTCTGCTGCCACTGGCGTATCGTCATGCAAACCGGCTTCAGCCCGCACCGCTTTCCAGACATCATTCACATGGTTTCCAATCACCACCTGAAACTGCCCGCCGCTTTCGACGACCATGATCACGCCCGGATTTTTCTTCAGCCCTTCGGCATCCGCTTTTTGATTTTCTTTCAGTTTGAAGCGAAGCCGGGTGGCGCAATGAACCAGACTGATGATGTTCTCTTTGCCCCCTACGTGGCTGAGAATATCCTTCGCCAAAGCTTGATATTCCATCTCGATTTCCTTTCTTCGATGCCCGCAGGCATCTGGTGACTGAGTTTAAAAATAAAAAAAACCCGAGAACGGCATCTCTTCAGATGCCGCGCTCAGGTTTTGCCTGCGTTATGCAGTAACAATCCAGATTTTGGAGCTTAACGCCCCTCTTTTCTCACTCGTTCAATATGAATGGTGAGAAACATAATTTCTTCCGTCGTCAGCTCGCGCTGATAACTTTTCTGCAGATACTGCGCGATTTTCTCGGCGCAAATCCAGGCTTTCGCGTAGTTGTCTTTTACCGCCGTATGCAGCGTCACATCGTCATCTTCCACGACGGTGCGGGTCAGCATCCGTTGAGCAAAGAACTTCAGGTGGGTGACAAAGCGCTGATAGCTAAGCGACTCTTCATCATATTCCAGCTGAAGCTGATACTTCACCAGCTGCAGGATCTCCTGCATAACGCGGGTGACGTGCATCACTTCGGGCATTTCGCTGTTGAGTTGCGCCGTGACCAGGTGAAGCGCGATAAACCCCGCCTCATCTTCGGCAAGCTCCACCCCCAGCCTGCTGGCGATAATCGCCCTTGCTTCCTGCCCCAGCTCAAACTCCTTCGGGTACAGACGTTTGATCTCCCACAACAGCACGTTTTTGATCGCCAGGCCTTTCTTTTGCCGTTCGATGGCAAAATGGCAGTGGTCGGTCAACGTGATGTAGAGACTGTCCTGCAATTTCCCCAGCCGCTGCGCCGCCAGCCCAATAATGCGGTCGCAGGTGGTCATTACCTCAAGGGGGATCTGACTGAGTAATTCCCCTAATCGACGCGCCAGCTCATCGCTTTGCAGTGCGAAAACCTTTTCGACTTTCTCAGCGTCAAGATCGTCACCGATGCGTTTCTGGAAGGCCAGCCCGCGCCCCATAACGACCTGTTCGCGCATGTGCTCATCCAGAACAACCACCACATTATTATTGAGAATTTTGGCGATTTTCATCAGAACCCCAGAAACAAAAAAACCTGACCTCCGGCAGATGCCAGAAAATCAGGTTTTGCCTGCCGCAGCAGTAACAATCCAGTTTTTGCACTCTATCAGTTTCAATCGCAGCCTCAATGTACTACGCGTAAAAACGTGATACAGATCGTTATTGAGGCAATTTTCAGTTTCGCCACCCAGCTCTCCTGCGCCAGCGGAACATATCGCTAAACGTAGCGCACATCGCCTTTAGTGAAACGTTATATGCCCTATGAAAGCCTGCGAGGGCAGTAACGCGACGATCCCGACGCTATTATTTGGCCTGAATGACCCGCGCAATGTCGGCTGATGTCTGCAGAGTCCGAATTTCCTGAAATAACCCCAGCGCTTCGTCATATTCTTTGCGTAAATAGCTCAGCCACTGTTTGATACGTGCCACGTGGTACAACCCGGTGTCGCCCTGCTTTTCCAGACGCGAATATTTTTGCAGCAGCGTAACCACATCCGGCCACGGCATACGCGGCTCGTTGTACTTCACCACCCGGCTCAGGTTAGGCACGTTCAGCGCCCCGCGCCCGATCATCACCGAATCGCAGCCCGTCTCTTTTATACAGGCCTGCGCGCTTTCGTAGTCCCAGATTTCGCCATTCGCGATCACCGGAATAGACAGACGCTTGCGGATCTCCCCAATCGCCTGCCAGTTGATGCGATCCGCTTTATAGCCGTCGTCTTTGGTGCGCCCGTGGACCACCAGCTCCGTCGCCCCGGCCTGCTGCACCGCATCGGCAATCTCAAACTGGCGGTCGTGACTGTCCCAGCCCAGACGCACTTTTACCGTCACCGGAAGATGGGCAGGCACCGCCTCACGCATCGCTTTCGCGCCGCGATAGATCAGCTCAGGATCTTTTAGCAACGTTGCGCCACCGCCACTGCCGTTGACCATTTTCGACGGACAGCCGCAGTTGAGATCGACACCGTAGGAACCCAGTTCAACCGCTCGGGCCGCGTTCTCCGCCAGCCATTCCGGGTATTGCCCCAGCAGCTGGATACGCACCAAGGTACCGGAGGTGGTCCGGCTCTGACGATGCAGCTCCGGGCAGAGTCGATAAAACGACTTTACTGGCAACAGCATATCGACCACCCGCAAAAACTCGGTGACGCAGAGATCGTAATCATTTACCTCAGTCAGCAGCTCGCGCACTAATGAGTCGAGCACGCCTTCCATCGGCGCCAGTAAAACACGCATTCTAAAACCCTGTGAAAAAAGACCCGCTATAGTAGCCGCTCTCTATAAAGGTGCAAAGGGCTTAACGCGCGTCTATTTCATCACGACGTAGGCCACCGCCGTCAGAACGACCACGATGAGCAGTGTGAACGTCGGGCCCAGCGCGAAGGCGTAGACGTTCAGCTCATCTTCTTTTTTGATATCGTTGTAACGCGCCAGCGCACTTTGGGCATCGGGCGCCGTGATCTCTTCAAACTCCTGCTCATAGCCCTGTGCTTCCAGGTGCGATGAGCCTTCCGCATTGCCCTTCTCTACGGCGAAAATCTGTGTCCCTTTCCGGAAAAAAATGAATTCTGACATTAGAATCTCCTGATCGCGGGAATGGCTTTTATCATATCACTGCTTCAAAAATAGTCACCGCAACTACACTGTTTTGTATGGCTTTTGCTGTGAATGCTGGGGAATTGCCTAACGTTCCAAAAAGGAATGTCTGGTATGCTCAAAAATCATGATGTGATCCGTAGCACGTTTCTATGTTTAATTGTATGATGAATGCGTTCCATCAAGGACTTTCACCATGATCAAAACTCTGAATACCCTCTGGCAGTACCTGCGTGCTTTTATTCTGATCTATGCCTGCCTGTATGCCGGGATTTTCATTTCTTCCCTGCTACCGATCACCATTCCCGGCAGCATTATCGGCATGCTGATTCTTTTTCTGCTGCTGGCGCTGCAAATTCTGCCCGCGAAGTGGGTCAACCCTGGCTGCTTCGTGCTGATCCGCTATATGGCGCTGCTGTTTGTGCCGATAGGCGTTGGCGTGATGCAATATTACGATCTGCTTAAAGCGCAGTACGGCCCGATTCTGGTCTCCTGCGCGGTGAGTACGCTGGTCGTGTTCCTGGTCGTGAGCTGGAGTTCGCATCTGGTGCATGGCGAACGCAAAGTCGTTGGGCAGAAAGGAAGTAAAAAATGATGGCCAATATCTGGTGGTCGCTGCCACTGACACTGGTGGTGTTTTTCGCCGCACGTAAACTTGCCGCGCGTTTCAAGATGCCGCTGCTCAACCCGCTGCTGGTGGCGATGGTGGTGATTATTCCGTTCCTGCTGCTCACCGGCATTCCTTACGAACGCTATTTTGCGGGCAGCAAAATTTTAAACGATCTGCTCCAGCCTGCCGTCGTGGCGCTGGCATTTCCGCTTTACGAGCAGCTGCACCAGATCCGCGCGCGCTGGAAATCGATCATCACCATCTGCCTGATTGGTAGCGTCGTCGCCATGGTAACGGGGACGTCAGTGGCGCTGCTGATGGGGGCGTCGCCGCAAATCGCCGCCTCTATTCTGCCGAAATCTGTGACCACGCCGATTGCGATGGCCGTGGGCGGAAGCATTGGTGGTATCCCGGCCATTAGCGCCATGTGCGTGATTTTTGTCGGGATCCTGGGTGCGGTGTTTGGCCATACGCTGCTCAATGTCATGCGTATCCGTACCAAAGCCGCCCGCGGACTGGCGATGGGTACGGCCTCCCACGCCCTCGGCACTGCGCGCTGCGCCGAGCTGGACTATCAGGAAGGCGCGTTCAGTTCGCTGGCGCTGGTGATTTGCGGGATCATGACCTCGCTGATCGCTCCGTTCCTGTTCCCGATTATTCTGGCGGTAGTGGGCTAAAATTTGCGATGCGTCGCGCAAATTTCATTTTGTTTTCATAAGTTGCATACATAATGAGAACTAGATCACATATAAAGCGCTATTGGCTCCGTACACTACCGATCCATTAACCTTTATGAGGCATTGCCATGCACCCACGTTTTCAAACTGCTTTTGCCCAGCTCGCAGAGAATTTGCAATCAGCCCTGGCTCCGGTTCTGGCGGATACGCACTTCCCCGCCCTGCTGGCTGCGGAGCAGGTCACGACGCTTAAACAGGCTACGGGACTGGACGAAGACGCGCTGGCTTTCGCACTACTGCCGCTGGCTGCCGCCTGCGCCAGAGCCGATCTCTCCCACTTTAACGTTGGCGCGATTGCGCGCGGCGTGAGCGGGACCTGGTATTTCGGCGGGAACATGGAGTTCCTTGGTGCGACCATGCAACAGACCGTCCATGCAGAACAGAGCGCCATCAGCCATGCCTGGCTGCGTGGTGAGAAAGCGCTGCAGGCCATCACCGTGAACTACACCCCTTGCGGTCATTGCCGTCAGTTTATGAATGAGCTGAACAGCGGTCTGCAACTGCGCATCAACCTGCCAGGCCGTGAGCCGCATACGCTGGGCGATTACCTGCCGGATGCCTTTGGCCCGAAAGACCTGGATATCAAAACTCTGCTGATGGACGACCAGGATCATGGCTACGCGTTAGCGGGCGATGACCTGGCGCAAGCGGCCATTGCGGCGGCAAACAAAAGTCATACGCCGTACAGCAAGTCGCCGAGCGGCGTGGCGCTGGAGCTGCGTGATGGCAAAATCTTCAGCGGCAGCTATGCCGAAAACGCGGCATTCAACCCGACGCTGCCACCGCTGCAAGGCGCCCTGAACCTGCTGAGCCTCAACGGGTACGACTACCCGGATATTCAGCGTGCGATTCTGGCAGAAAAGGCCGATGCGCCACTGATCCAGTGGGACGCCACCGCCGCCACCCTCAAGGCGCTCGGCTGTACCAGTATCGACCGTACGCTGCTGGCGTAATAGACCTGTGCGGGCAGAAATGCCCGCCTGCTGATGAAATTCCCCCCAATCAAACCGCTGTTTCTTGCGATTACCAGGCGGGTAAAGTAGCCTGAGTGAAATTTCCCTCCACGGAACGAGCCATCTTCATGTTAAAGCGCGTGTTTTACAGCCTGTGTGTCCTGGTCGGCATTCTGCTGTTGACTGTGCTCGGCCTCGACCGCTGGATGAGCTGGAAAACCGCCCCCTATATCTTTGACGATCTGCAGGATTTACCTTATCGCCAGGTGGGTGTGGTGCTGGGGACGGCCAAGTATTATCGCACCGGCGTGATTAATCAGTATTACCGCTACCGCATTCAGGGGGCGCTAAACGCCTATAACAGCGGCAAGGTCAATTACCTGCTGCTGAGCGGCGATAACGCCCAGCAAAGCTATAACGAGCCGATGACCATGCGCAAAGATTTGATTGCCGCTGGCGTCGATCCGGCGGATATCGTTCTCGACTATGCCGGATTCCGCACCCTGGACTCCATTGTGCGTACGCGTAAAGTCTTTGATACCAACGATTTTATTATCATTACCCAGCGCTTCCACTGCGAGCGTGCGCTGTTTATTGCCCTGCATATGGGGATTCAGGCGCAGTGCTATGCGGTTCCTTCTCCGAAAGATATGTGGAGCGTACGTGTGCGTGAGTTTGGCGCACGCTTTGGCGCGCTGGCGGATCTCTATCTCTTCAAACGTGAACCGCGCTTTTTAGGCCCGCTGGTGCCGATTCCGGAGATGCATCAGGTGCCCGAGGATGCGCAGGATTATCCGGCGGTTACTCCGGACCAACTGCTGGAATTGCAGAAGAAAGAGAAGAAATAAAAAAACCCGCTCGTGAGCGGGTTTTTCGTTTTGGCAAGATTACTTCTTACGCGCGTATTTCAGGGAATCCAACGCCACCGCAAAGATGATAATCGCCCCTTTGATAATGTACTGCCAGTACGGGTTCACACCGATATAGGTCAATCCGTAGTTGATAACGGTAAAGATGATTACACCCGTCACCACGCCCACCACCGTACCTACACCGCCGCTGAAGGAGACGCCGCCCACCACACAGGCTGCGATAGCATCCAGTTCGTACATGAAGCCGAGGTTGTTCGTCGCTGAGCCGATACGACCCGCTTCCAGCAAACCGCCGAAGGCATAGAACACGCCGGACAGGGCATAAATCATCAGCAGGTTCAGGGCCACGTTAACGCCGGACACTTTTGCTGCTTCCGGGTTACCGCCGATAGCGAAGATGTTTTTACCGAAGCGCGTTTTGTTCCACAGCACCCAGACAAAGGCCACGGCGATCAGCGCGTAGAAGGTGATGTAGGAGAGGCGGAAACTGCCCAGCGCCACAAAGCCCTGCGCGAAGGTCGAGAAGCCGCTGTCGAAACCAGAAATCGGGGATGCGCCAACGAAGTCGTAGTACAGGGAGTTGATACCGTAAACGATAATCATCGTACCCAGCGTGGTGATAAACGGCGTCACGTTCAGATAGGCGATGATAATACCGTTGATCAGACCGATGATGGCACCCACCACACAGACAATCAGCACCACCACAATAATTGGCATGGTGGCCATCTCCGGGAACACCTTGTTGGCGTTTTCCATCGACTGCAATAGCGTGGCGGCCACAACCGCCGCCAGACCTACCTGGCGCCCTGCTGACAGGTCCGTACCCTGAGTCACAATCAGCCCCGCCACGCCCAGCGCGATGATGATACGCACGGAGGACTGGGTCAAAATGTTACTCAAGTTAAGCAAACTTAAGAACGTAGGGTCCTGGAAAATAATAATGGCCAGTAATACTAAAAGAACGACGTAAATACCGCCCTCTTTCAGATAAGTGAGAAAACTTTTTTTATTTAACGCACTCATGAGGAGCCCCTGATCTTAAAGGTGCAAAGACGCAAGACGGAGAATTTCGTTTTGCGTTGTCGTTTTGGTGTCAACAATTCCGGCAACGAGACCATTGCTCATAACCAGAATACGATCTGTGATCCCTAACAATTCCGGCATTTCGGAAGAAATAATAATGATCCCTTTATTCTTTTTAGCCAGTTCAGCAATCAGCTGATAGATTTCAAATTTTGCACCCACGTCAATACCGCGCGTCGGCTCATCAAGCATTAAAATTTCTGGCTGCGTTAATAACCAGCGACCAATAATAACCTTCTGCTGGTTACCGCCGGAAAGTGAACCGATTTGTGTCTGGTGCCCTGGGGTTTTTACACGCATCGAGTCGATAACCCACTGGGTATCACTTTTCATGCGGGAAGTATCCAGCAGGCCCATCTTATTTTTATAGTTACGAATATTGGAGATTAACGAGTTGAAGTTAATATCCAGATAAGCATAAATACCCGTCGAACGACGCTCTTCGGTCACCAGGGCAAAGCCGTGGTTAATCGCTTCGTTGGCGTTATGGTTATTAATGCGCTTACCGTGCAGTGTAATGGTGCCGTCCGATTTTTCACGAATACCAAATAAGGTTTCCACGATATCGGTACGTTTCGCACCGACCAGGCCTGCGATACCCAGAATTTCGCCCTTATGCAGGTCGAAGGAGACATCGCGGATAGAGGGCTGGCGCAAAGAGGTGAGATTGCGAACTTCCAGAATCACTTCGCCCGGCGTGTTCTCTTTGTCCGGGAAGCGCTGGTTCAGGGAGCGGCCGACCATCATGGCGATGATCTTGTCCATATCCAGCCCTTCGAGAGGCTGAGTGGTGATCCACTGGCCGTCACGCAGAATGGTGATTTCATCGCACAGCTGGAAGATCTCTTCCATTTTATGCGAGATATAGACGATGCCACAGCCACGCTCTTTCAGCTTACGGATAATGGTGAAAAGGTGGTTCACCTCTTTTTCCGTCAGGGATGACGTTGGCTCATCCATAATCACGATTTTCGCGTTATAGGAGAATGCCTTGGCAATTTCAATCATCTGCATTTGTGAAACGGATAAGGTGCCTACGCGGGCGCGCGGGTCAATATCAATATCCAGTTCATCAAAAATCGCTTTGGTGTCGCGATACATTTTGTCCTGATCGACAAATACGCCTTTGGTTGGGTAACGACCCAGCCACATATTGTCCATAACAGAACGCTGAAGCACCAGGTTTAATTCCTGGTGAACCATCGAAATACCATTCTCCAGTGCTTCCTTGGCGGAATGGAAGTCGATCTCTTTCCCCTGAAAAAGAATGCTACCAGAATCTTTTTGATAGATACCAAAAAGGCATTTTAATAATGTTGATTTACCCGCACCATTCTCCCCCATCAACGCATGAATAGAGTGAGGACGTACTTTTAAATTAACATTGTCGAGAGCCTTAACGCCGGGAAAAGACTTGTTAATATTGCTCATTTCTAACAAGAATTCGCCTGACGACTGAGTATTTGTGCTGACCATAATTATACCTTGACGGCCTCGCATATCGCGTTATAAAAGGGCGCAACGAATTGCGCCCTGTGAGAACATGCAATCTCTAACTTATTTACCGATAAACTCAGCCAGGTTTGACTGGTCTACGCCCACGTAAGGAACGCGAACGATTTTGTTCTCGATTTTCCAGTTGGTGCCATCAGCCGCACCTTTGCCATCGGCCAGGTTTTTCGCCAGATCGAAGGTCGCTTTAGCCTGGTTATTCGCATCGTTCAGAACGGTACCGGCCATTGCGCCAGACTTAACCAGTGCCAGCGCTTCTGGCAGAGCATCCACGCCGAAGACAGGGATAGACGATTTGTTGTGGGCTTTCAGTGCTTCAACAGCACCCATTGCCATCGCATCGTTGTTGGCGATAACCACTTCGATTTTGTTCGCGTTCGGGCCAGACAGCCATGCGTCCATCTTATCTTTCGCCTGAGCGGTATCCCACATCGCGGTATCTAACGCCAGCTGCTGGGTTTTCAGACCTTTGTCGTTCAGCTCTTTGATCACATACGTGGTACGTGCTTCAGCATCCGGGTGGCCCGGCTCGCCTTTCAGCAGAACGAACTGAATCTGACCGTCTTTGTTCAGGTCCCAGTTCGGGTTCGCTGCCCAGTGTTTCGCGATCAGATCGCCCTGAATAATACCGGACTCTTTAGAGTCAGTACCGACATAGAAGGCTTTGTCATAGCTGTCCAGCGCTTTGCGGGAAGGCTCTTTGTTGAAGAAGACGATAGGCACATTCTGGCCGCGTGCTTTTTCAATAACGGTGCCTGCAGCTGCCGGGTCAACCAGGTTGATGGCCAGGGCTTTCACGCCTTTCGCCAGCAGAACGTCGATCTGGTCGTTCTGTTTGGACTGGTCGTTCTGGGAGTCATTCATCAGCAGCTGAACGTCTGGCGCTGCTTTAGCATCTTTCTCGATAGCTTTACGAACAACAGACATAAAGTTGTCGTCGTATTTATAGATTGTCACACCAATACGGGTATCCGCAGCGTGCGCAGCTGCACCAAAAAGCATGCTTGCCATAACAGCAGACAGAGTCAACACCTTCTTATTCATGGTATCTCCGGTTTTTTTTATGCAGGGTAGTTCTTGTGAATAACGGTCGGCGGGCAGATGTTAGAAAAACGTTACTGACAGCCGAAGTTCACTTATAAAATTTCTATCTTCCGTGTTCGGTAACGCTCCAGTAATGCGTTTTATTTGTCGTTTGGGGCACTTTGGCTATAGTGAAAGTGATTAATCACCGTTACATAGCGTTTCAGCTCCTAAAACGCTGACATCATAGTCAGCGGCTTGTTAAGATACTGTGAATTTACTCACAGATTGAAAACGGTTACATCACCTGACGTAATCAGTTAGTGATCGGAGCCACAATTTGTTTAACAGCCACAGAATGGCGGCGTACTAAAGTCGGCATGAAACAGTGTGTTGCGCTCAAATCCTGCTGCCCTGCGGCGCCCTGTAACGCCAGCTCCGTTGCCAGACGGGCCATGGACGCAATCGGATAGCGCACGGTAGTGAGCTGCGGGTCCGTGTAACGGGCAATCGGAATATCATCAAAACCAATCAATGACAGATGCTGCGGCACCGCAATGCCGTTGTCTTTCAGCGCAGTAAGCGCACCGGCGGCCATGCTGTCGTTGTAGGCAAAGACGGCGGTCAGTTGCAGATTACGTCCGAGCAGTTCGACCATCGCGGCCTCCCCTCCTGGCATGTCCGGCGAACCGGTACCAATCCAGCTGTCTGACGGCACAATCCCGGCTTCTTTCAGGGCGTTTTGCCAGCCTTCCCGTCGCATATCGTCATCTTCAATATGGTGGCTGGAGGCGAGATAACCGATGCGCTGATGGCCGTTATTGAGCAGCATGCGCGTCGCCATCATCGCCCCGCTGACGTTGTCCAGCGTGACACAGCGGTGGGCGTACCCCGGCACCACGCGGTTGATGAGAACCATGCCTGGTATTTGATCCATAAACCCCGCCAGCTCCTCATCGCTCAGGGCTTTTGAGTGGACAATCAGGGCGTTACATCGCTGGCGGATCAACACCTCAATGGCGTGACGCTCTTTTTCAGCCTCGTGGTAGCTGTTACCGATCAGCACATATTTGTGGTGCTGCTGGGCGACAACGTCCACGGCTTTCACCAGCGCACCAAAGAAGGCATCCGATACATCCATCACCACCACGCCAATGGTGTCGCTCACCTGGGTGGCGAGGGCCTGCGCATTGGCGTTGGGCCGATAGCCGAGCTGCGTCACCGCTTTCATCACGGTTTCACGCGTTTCAGGGCTGACCAGCGCGCTGTTGTTCAGCACGCGGGATACGGTAGCAACAGAAACACCCGCGATGCGGGCTACGTCACGAATGGTGATCATATTCACCATCCTTTAAAGGATTGCAGCAACTCACAGACACCCCCTGTGTTTAGCAAGGAGGCTATTCTGGCAGTGACAAGGAGGGGACTACGTGAAGAAGCTCACACAGATGAAAACGTTTACATCCGTTTTGTTAATGATTGTGATCCAGATCGTTATCTGGATGTTTTAGTCAATGATACACCTGCAGCACGTGCGGTTAATTGACGCCACAACCATTCCAGCGGTCCCTGGCGGAAGAAACGCAGCCAGATGACCGAAAACACCAGATTCACTGCCCAGACCGGAATAACAAACGCCAGCAGATGAAGGCGGTCGAATTTCATAAACAGACCGAAATGATAGAACAGCGTGGTGCAGATCAGGGTTTGCACCAGATAATTGCTCAGCGCCATCCGGCCAACGCAGGCCACGGCAGCCACCAGTCTGAAACGGGCTATCTGCGGCCAGAAGCCGAAAATCAGCGCCGCATAGCCGATGGTCTGGAACGGGGCGCTCAGCTCACGCGGGGCCTGTAACAAGAACGCGCACCAGCGGTAATCCCAGTCCAGCATCCATTGCGCGACAATCGCAGGCAGATTGATGATGACACCAGTCAGCACCAGCGCACACCCAGTCCGGCGGTAATGAGAGAGACTAAATTCCCCTTTCAGCCAGCCGGTGCGCATAAGTGCTGCGCCCATCAGCATCATTCCCGCTAGCTGCCAGCCATACTGCGCGCCGAGCGCGATCAGGTTATCGCCGAGCATATCCGCGCGATTGCTGATCGCCTCCACGCCGCCTTTTAGCTTCCAGAACTGTTCGTATTGCAGATTCGCCGCATCCGGGATCCATGAGCGGTTGGTCGACCCGCCAGAGATCATTCCCAGCAGCAACAGTACGCCGATGCCAATCAGATAGAGGATCGCCCCCGTATTGAACAAATTTTTTACGTCGTGGGCATCGCGGATCATTCGCCAGCAAATCAGACCGACTAATCCATAGGCCAGCAGAATATCGCCATCCCAGAAAAACAGGCCATGGATAAAGCCGAGCAGTACCAGCAGCGTCAGCCGCGACTGGATCCAGCGTTTGCCACGTTTGAGGAGCAGTTGCAGCCCTGCGCCGAAGAGGAGCGCAAAGAGCGTGAGGAATTTAACCTGCGCGAAGAGATCGAGAATCGCCCATGTCCAGGCGTCGCTGCGGGTAATATCGCCATACCAGGCGGGATTGAGATACGCCGCTTTGGGCAGTCCAAAAGCGGCGATATTCAGTAGCAGGATACCGAGAATGGCAACGCCACGTACAAAATCCAGCGTGACATTACGCTCCATTTATCCTGCCCTGTGGTTAGTTGTGGTGACGCACGGCGCGCAGGAACTCCTGGCGGGTGTTCTGGCTGGATTTAAACAGGCCACCCAGCGACGTGGTGGTGGTCGCGCTGGTTGCATCGCGAACGCCGCGCGCTTTGACGCAATAATGGACGGCATCAATAGATACAGCCACATTGTTGGTGCCAAGCAGCGTTTGCAGCGCCGTCAGAATCTGCTGCGTTAAGCGCTCTTGTACCTGCGGACGCTGGGCAAAGAACTGCACAATGCGGTTGATCTTGGACAGACCAATCACCGTATCTTTCGGGATATAGGCCACGGTCGCTTTGCCGTCGATGGTCACGAAATGGTGTTCGCAGGTGCTGGTCAGGGTGATATCGCGCACAGTCACCATTTCATCGACTTTCATTTTATTTTCGATGACGGTGATTTTTGGGAAATTAGCGTAATCGAGACCGGAAAAAATCTCATCGACATACATCTTGGCGATGCGATTCGGAGTTTCCATCAGGCTGTCGTCGCTCAGGTCGAGATTCAGCAACTGCATGATCTCGGTCATGTGCCCGGAAATAAGACGTTTGCGTGTTTCGTTGTCCAGTTCATTAACAGGCGGACGCAGCGGGGTTTCAAGACCACGCGCGACTAAAGCTTCGTGAACGAGAGCGGCTTCTTTACTGAGTGATGGCATTATTTTTCTCCTGCAGGTGTGGCTGCCTTTTGCCCTCTTTGAAGCAAAAGTGTGCGCTCATTGTGCGTGAGGTGGCGCACATAATCCAGTATTCACAGCGATAATTATTGCAATTGCTGCTGCCTTTCGGCCTGACGATCCCAGACCAGTGCTCCGCCGACAAACAACGCCAGCCCTGCAAGGCCCAGCGCCGGCTCAAGCTGATGGGTAAGCCAGGTCGAGAGCGCCGACGTGACTGGCCCAACCAATTGACCGAGCGCATATCCCGTAGTCAGTAAACCTGCCATATAACGGGTGTGGTTCGGGGCCAGTTCGCGGCCGCACAGCAGGGAGAGCTGCACGGCACAGAGAAACCCACCGCCCACCAGCAATGCGCCCGTTATCAGGCCACCGATCCCCGGCATCAGCCAGGCGGCAAACACGCCCAGCCCCTGCAACCAGAGGACAATCGACAGACGGCGGTTCGACGTCGAGACGTGGCGCAGGGCGATACTCAGCGCGATCCCGATGACAGACGCTGCGCCAAAGACGGGCCAGACAAACTGCGCAAACAGGCTGCCAGGGAAACGCACGGCCGCCATTTGCGATAAAAAGGTGGCCGGGAGAATGTAGCCAAACCCTGCCAGGCTGTAGCTCCAGACCAGGCGGCGCAAATCGGTGGTCAGCACCAGCGGCTCCGGCGCCGTTCCCGGCCGATGCAACTGCCCGCCGCGCGGGAGATAGCGCGCCACCAGCACGATAAGAATCAGCGCCAGCACGCCATAAATCTGCCACGCCGCGCCT
Source organism: Lelliottia sp. WB101 (assembly GCF_003051885.1). NCBI lineage: Bacteria > Pseudomonadati > Pseudomonadota > Gammaproteobacteria > Enterobacterales > Enterobacteriaceae > Lelliottia > Lelliottia sp. WB101. The sequence goes on along the minus strand of NZ_CP028520.1, from coordinate 2,571,420 downwards.
GCTGAAAGCGAGCGTGCCTGAATATAGACCGCCAGCAGGCCGCTTAAAGCAATGCCCGCCCCCGGCCCGGCAAAGACCGCCGCGCTAAGCCCCGGCTTACCAAAATGAGCCAGCCGTTCGTTAGTCCAGGCGGCAATCAGCACCATCGACCAGCCGCTCATGCAGCCGATCGCTAAACGAATCAGGCCATGAATGATGGCGTTATCCGCGACGGCTGACAGCAGCGTCAGCGCTACCGCGCCGAAGATCCCGAGATAGAGACGCCCTTCAACAAAGCGGTGCGCCCGCATGGCATCCCACGCGCCAACTAAATAGCCCAGATAGTTCATGGCGGCCACCAGCCCGGCGCTGGTCAGCGTCAGCTGTCCGGCCGAAATCATCAGCGGAACCTGAGGCGTAAAAGCAAAGCGCCCTATCCCCATCGCCACCACCAAAACCACAAATCCGCTGAGCGCGATACGCAGCGCCATGATTGCCCCAATTGTTAAAATTTAGTTAATTCATGATGCAGCATATCGACTTAATGCGGAAGTGAAAGTTGCTCACAGGTGAATGAATAATCTGTATTATGGATTGAGTGAATATCGACACAAAATCAGGAGCCTTGCATGGAACTGCTCGAAGAGCACCGTTGTTTTGAAGGTCGGCAGCAGCGCTGGCGGCACGACTCCACCACGCTGAACTGCGCGATGACGTTCAGCATCTTTCTGCCGCCGGTCACCGGTAACGTTAAGCCGCCGGTGCTGTACTGGCTCTCCGGCCTGACCTGCAACGATGAGAACTTCACCACCAAAGCGGGTGCACAGCGCGTTGCGGCTGAATTAGGCATTGCGCTGGTGATGCCCGACACCAGCCCGCGCGGCGATGATGTCGCTGACGACGCCGGATACGATCTGGGTAAAGGAGCGGGTTTCTATCTGAATGCGACCCAACAGCCCTGGGCGAGCCACTACCGGATGTACGAATACATTCGCGACGAGCTGCCTGCTCTGATCCAGGCGCAGTTTGCCGTTAGTGACCGCGCGGCCATCAGCGGGCATTCGATGGGTGGACACGGCGCGTTAATTATGGCGCTTAAAAATCCGGGTAAATTCACCAGCGTCTCTGCCTTTGCGCCGATTGTGAACCCGACTCAGGTACCCTGGGGGCAGAAAGCGTTTTCGAATTATCTGGGCGATGATGCCACTACGTGGCAGGAATGGGATAGCTGTGCGCTGATGCAGGCAAGCCTTCCGGAACAGGCGATCCCGACGCTTATCGATCAGGGTGATGCCGATCAGTTCCTCGCCGATCAACTGCAGCCCGCAGTGCTGGCGGAAGTGGCGCGGCAGAAAAGCTGGCCTTTGACCCTGCGTATCCAGCCGGGGCACGATCATAGCTATTACTTTATTGCCTCGTTTATCGAGGATCATCTCCGCTTCCATGCGGAGTATTTACTGAAATAACCCAGCCTGTTGCCCGGTGCGCTACGCAAACCGGGCCAATACTGAGCGCAAGCGTAGGCCGGGAAAGGCATAACCTTCACCCGGCCAGCTCGCTATCAGAAGCGGTAATCCACTGCCATAAAGTAACGACGGCCATCTTCCGTATAGCTGTAATCGTCGCGGCTGAGATCTTTATCCAGCAGGTTTTGCACGCCTGCACGCAGTTTGACATTTTTCGTTGCCTGCCACGCTGCACCGGTATTCCAGACCACATACCCGCCTGGCGTTGCATCGCCGGCGGTGATGGCACGTTTTTCGCCGGAGTAGTTACCCTGCATATAGAAGGACCAGTCCTGCGTTGCCTGCCAGTCCACGGTTCCGTTCGCGGTATGGAATGGCAGCTCGGACAGCGGTTTGTTGCCGCCGTTGCTGATATCACGTCCGTCGTTATAGGTGTAATTCAGCGTCACTTTCCAGTCTTCGGCCAGCGGGAATTTCAGCTCGGTTTCCACGCCGCGAATACGCGCTTTGTTGACGTTGTAGTAGCGGAAAATCGGCTCACCGTCGGCATTCAGCCCAACGTAGTTTGGATAGTTCTGCGCCTGATTCACATTTGCGGTGCGGAGGATGCTGATACGATCATCCACATCGTTCTGGAAGGTGGTAATACTGGCCTGAACGCCCTCTAACCAGCCCTCTTCCCCGGCATAGTAAAGACCCAGCTCGAAGCTTTCGCTGGTTTCTGGTTTCAGATCCGGGCTACCGACAATTTCACAGGCACCACGGCACGAGCCGGTGGTCCAGTCCGGGCTTAACTGCAGTAAGGAGGGAGCTTTGAACGCCGTCGCCCAGCCGCCTTTCACCGTCACGGTGTCGGTTGCGCTATAGACCAGATACGCACGCGGGCTCCAGTGGTCGCCGTAGGTTTCGTGATCGTCCATACGCACGCCAGTGGTCAACGCCAGCGGTTCAAAAATACGCCATTCGTTTTCAATAAACAGCGCGTACTGGCTGGCAGAAGTGTTGCTGCTGGAGCCGCCGGTCAGGTTCACCGGATCTTTCAGTTTGTCATGTCGCCATTCGCCGCCGAAGGTCAGCAGCTGGTTAATTTCACCAAGCGGCAGGACATATTTCCCGTCGATACTGTTGCTTTCGGAGGTAATCGGGCTGCTGTTGCCAGGATTTTTGTTATCGACTTTCTCGCCGTAGAATTTCAGCTCGCTGTTGCCGACATCCCAGCGCCCGTTGTGGCTCAGGGAGTAGTTCTGGCGTTCGAGGCGGTTCTGGTCGAGAGAGTCTGAATCGCGGTCCTGACGGTCGAAACCGTAGCCTGCGGTGAAATCGTGGTTTTGATTCGGCGTCCAGGCGAATTCGACGTTAGCGTCGCGGCTGGTGAACCCTTCGATGCGCGGCGTTTCGCCCGTCGCAGAGGTTGAGGATTCCTGCTGGTCATCCTTTTCGCGTTTAGAGAGGCTACCGTAGGCTTTCAGCCCCAGCACGCCATCCACCAGCGGACCGCTGGTAAAGAACTGACCGTTGTAGGTATCACCGCGATCGCGATGTTCCTGAATCGTGGTGTCGGCGGTGAGGGTGCCGGTCCATTTCTGGCCGATTTTTTTGGTGATGATGTTTACCACCCCGCCCAGCGCATCGGACCCGTACAGCGATGACATCGGGCCGCGCACCACCTCGATACGCTCGATGGCATCGACCGGAACCCAGTTGAGATCGAAATCGTTATGGCGGAAGACGGCGTTGCGGGAGTTGACGCGCTTACCGTCCACCAGAATCAGGGTGTAGCTGCTGTCCAGCCCACGGATACTGACCCCTTTACGGTTATCCCCTTCGTTGGTGAGTTGCACACCTGGCACGTCCTGTAACACATCTTTCAGGTTCTGAACGGGTTTACGCTGCAGATCTTCCTGAGTAATGACGCTGATACTGGCCGGTGCATCTTTGAGGTTTTGTTCAGTGGCAGACGCCGTGACAACCAGGGTATCGCCGGACTCAGCCGCAATAACCGGTAACGCCAGGGACAGTGCAGACGCACAGAGTCCTCCCCGTACGAAGGGATTTAACCTAAACATTCCATATCTCCATGAGGTAAACACAACAATATCAAATAATTATTGCTCACAGTGCATTGCATACCGCCGGCTTCTTTGGCCAGTCGGCTGTGTGTTTCTTTGCAGGTGTGGCAGTAACGTCATCGTCTTTTCAAAAACGCGACGCTGACTCCTTCATCCTTTTGATAACGGCGATAACGATAAAACAAACGATAATTATTATCAATTCAATTGTTAACAATTATATCATTTATGCATACTGTGGGGATAAAAAAGCCCGCTCGAATGAGCGGGCTAAAAGAGAGGAAGTGCAATTATTGTTTGATTCGTCCAGGGAATTCCATTTCGCTGTAGCGGACGAATCGGGTTCCTTTCGTCAGTTTGTAACCAAACCAGATGATCAGGAACAGAGGGATACCAATGTACGTCGCCATGACGCCGCCCCAGTCGATGGTGTCTGACAGGAAGGCTTCGTAGTTCTGGCCGAGCGTGATGATCAGGCACAGAATGAAGGCGAAGATTGGCCCTAACGGGAAGAAACCAGAGCGGTACGGCAGATCGTTAATATCGTGCCCCTGCTTCACATAGCCGCGGCGGAAACGATAGTGGCTAATCGCAATCCCCAGCCAGGCGATAAAGCCGGTCATACCGGAGGTGTTCAGCAGCCACAGGTAAACCGTCTGGTTGCCGAACATCGACGTCAGGAAGCAGAGCCCCGCCACCACCGTGGTTGCATACAGCGCGTTGCGCGGAACACCGCCGCGAGACAGTTTAGAGAAAATACGTGGCGCTTTACCGTCGCAGGCCAGGGTGTAGAGCATACGCGTTGAAGCGTACATCCCTGAGTTCCCCGCCGACAGCACCGCCGTCAGGATCACCGCATTCATCACCGCTGCCGCAGAGAGCAGACCCGCATGCTGGAAGACCAGCGTGAACGGGCTGACGCTGATGTCTTTAACATCGTTACGCAGCAGGCTTGGATCGGTGTAAGGAATAATCAGGCTGATAATCAGGATCGCGAACACATAGAACAGCAGGATACGCCAGAACACCTGACGCACGGCGCGCGGAATGTTCTTCTCCGGATCTTCAGATTCACCCGCCGCGATACCAATCAGCTCGGTGCCCTGGAAGGAGAAGCCGACAATCATCGCCACACCGATCATTGCCGCAAAACCACCGGCGAACGGCGCTTCGCCAATCTGCCAGTTGCTCCAGCCCGCTGGCTGCGCCCCTTTGAAGATGCCGACAATCATCGCCACGCCGACGACGATAAAGATGATAACGGTCGCGACTTTAATCAGCGAGAACCAGTACTCCGCTTCGCCAAAACCGCGCACGGAGATGTAGTTCAGCAGGAAAATCACGGCCAGGAAGAGCGCGCTCCAGATCCAGCCTGGCGTGTCCGGGAACCACCAGTTCATGACCAGCTGTGCGGCCACGAGGTCAACGGCGATGGTCACCGCCCAGTTGTACCAGTAGTTCCAGCCCAGCGCGAAACCGAAGCCTTCTTCAACGTATTTTTGGCCGTAAGTGGAGAAAGAGCCGGATACCGGCATATAGGCTGCCAGTTCGCCCAGACTGGTCATCAGGAAGTACACCATCAGGCCAATCAGCATGTAAGAAAACAGCGCGCCACCCGGGCCTGCCGCTGAAATAGTTGCACCAGAGGCAACAAAAAGACCTGTACCGATAGAACCGCCAATGGCGATCATCGTCAGGTGACGCGCCTTAAGTTCGCGGCGTAGCGCGGGCGCTTCTGTGGTTTTAGTTTCGGAAACCATATGAAAATGCTGTCCATTCAAAAAATGAGGCGAGATTGTAGCAGACGATCCGCGAACCTTCCGGCAGAAATGCTCTGTTATAAGAGAGCTTCATGACGGCTCCGGAATTATAAGTAAAGCAGAGCCTGGACTAGATTTCGCAATAGCGCAAAAACCGCTGCAACGAATTCGAAAGGTGTTTTTGGCGGTGATGAATACACCACAGGGTGCGCACCAGCTTCGGCAGCGGAACCGGAATTTCAATCAAGGAACCGCTTTCGAGCTGCTCGGCGATGACCCGGCGGGAGAGACAGCTGATCCCAAGACCGTGTCGCACGGCGTGTTTAATCGCCTCGGAATTTCCCAGCTCCATGCCCAGCTGAAACTGCGGCAAATGCGAGAGCAAAAGATAATCGACGATTTCGCGCGTGCCTGAACCGTGCTCGCGTAAAATCCACGGCGCCTGCGCCAGGCGTTCCAGCGTCACCTCGCCCTGTAATAAGGAAGAGGCGGGAGAGGCAAATACCACCAGCTCATCTTCCAGCCAGGGTTCCGCAATGATATCCACGTTATGGCACGGCCCTTCGATAAGCCCGATGTCCACGCGGAAATCAATAATCGCATTAATCACATCCTGGCTGTTGCCGACGCTCATCTCCAGCGGCAATGCCGGGAAATCGCGGCGATAGCGGGCAATCACTTCCGGGAGAATATAGTTACCAATGGTGCTGCTGGCATACACACGGATCGCCCCGTTGTCCTCCCTAAACAACTGTTCAATCTCGATAGCCTGCTCCAGTAGCGCCAGCGCGCGCGGGTAAAGCAGACGCCCGTGTTCGTTCACCACCAGCCGCTTCCCTACCCTGTCGAAAAGCTGCACCCCGAGCTGCCCTTCCAGATCCGTCAGCGCGGCGCTGACCGCCGACTGAGACAAGGCCAGCCGCTGCGAAGCCTGGGTGGTCGACCCGCTTTTCAGCACTTCGGCGAAAACTTCCAGTTGACGTAATGTTATGTGCATCGTGGCCTTCCACCCGGTAAGCGCGCTGCTTACCACTTATAAAGATTAATTATAAATATATAATCAATTTTATTTTTAAGCCAGAGCGCCGTAACCTTTTAACCATTGAAAGGAGAAGGCTATGACTGAACTCACTGTGCATCATCATCGAACACTGTGGCATTACGTTCCGGGGCTTGCGCTGAGCGCACTGATCACCGGGGTGGCATTATGGGGTGGCAGTATTCCGGCCGTCGCCGGGGCAGGATTTAGCGCATTGACGCTCGCGATCCTGCTGGGGATGGTGGTCGGCAATACGGTCTACCCAAAAATCTGGTCCGCCTGCGACGGGGGTGTGCTGTTTGCCAAACAGCATTTGCTGCGCCTGGGTATCATTCTTTATGGTTTTCGCCTCACCTTTGCGCAGATTGCCGATGTCGGCGTGAGCGGCATTGCCATCGACGTGTTAACGCTGACCAGCACCTTTATGCTGGCCTGCTTTATCGGGCAAAAGGTCTTTGGCCTCGACAAACAAACCAGCTGGCTGATTGGCGCGGGGAGCAGTATTTGTGGGGCCGCGGCCGTGCTGGCAACAGAACCGGTGGTGAAAGCCGAGTCGAGTAAAGTGACCGTTGCGGTGGCGACGGTGGTGATCTTCGGTACGCTGGCGATATTCCTTTATCCGGCCATGTACCCGCTGCTGGCACACTGGTTCACGCCGGAGGCCTACGGTATCTATATTGGTTCGACCATGCATGAAGTTGCGCAGGTTGTGGCGGCCGGTCATGCCATCAATCCGGATGCCGAAAATGCGGCGGTGATTGCCAAAATGCTGCGCGTGATGATGCTGGCCCCGTTCCTGATTATTCTGGCGGCACGCGTAAAACAACTTTCGCCAGCAGGCAAAGGCGAGAAAAGCAAAATCACCATTCCCTGGTTCGCCGTTCTGTTTATTGTGGTGGCGGTGTTTAACTCGTTCCATCTGCTGCCAAAAGCGGTGGTCGACATGCTGATTACACTGGATACCGTCATGCTGGCGATGGCGATGGCCGCTCTGGGCGTCACCACCCATGTCAGCGCGCTGAAAAAAGCCGGGGCCAAACCGCTACTGATGGCACTGGTACTGTTTGTCTGGCTGATTGTGGGCGGCGGTGCGATCAACCTGGCGGTACATTATGCGTTAGCTTAATGCATCCATTTGATGAATATAAATAAATTCTGAATTGCGACTATCTCGTATCCCACTCTCAGTTTTGCCCGGGTAACCATGTTGAACTGCCGTCTTCTTTGAAGGCGGCAGTTTTCATTTTTTACCGTCCTAACCGGGCAATGACTTGGGTATACGGAGCATAAAGGATAATCATCATGGACAGATTTATAAATCAGCCTCCCACATGGGAAAATTACCTGGGCGATTTGTTACGAGGAAACGCCCCTGTTAATCAGCTTATTCCTGACCATCCCTATTTGCTAGATACGTTGAAACTCGAAGAGATTCTGCATAAAAACACCACGCATATTATGCTTTTGACGATGGATGAGGCTTATGCTGTTGCTGATACATTCTACAATTACGGAACAACCTATGCCGGAAATATTAAAGATACCGTGTCCGGTTTAACCAATATCTTTAAATTCACCAGCTTCATCGATGCCGACAAGCTGGTGTTTCGATTAAAAGGATTGGGTATTAAAGCAGTGCCCTATTTTCACAAAGGCGTCGCCTATATAAAAATCACAGGCTACCCTTCGGTTCGAAGAATTCTCAATGGTACACGTTACGCGGTTAACCATCCCAAAATACTGGAGATCGGTATCGGACAAGCGGGGATTCAGGCAGGGATCTTAAGCGGCGCGCGTTTCTGTATCTACTTCGCGGCAGCACAACGGGTAGTTGAGTACATTTTTTCTTCTGAGCACGATGTCGCGACCTTTATCGGCAACATTACAGCGGATGTGGCGAAAGTAATTGTCAGTGTTTTTATTACTAAAATGTTGATTTCGTTCACTGCAGCTATTGCGGGCGTATTCAGTGTGGTGATACCTATCTCTGCAGGAATATTCCTTACCGTTTTACTGGGATTTATAATTACAAGAAAACTTGTTAAGCTGGACGAAACCCATCAATTGTCCAGACGCTTAATTGAAAGTATTAAGGAAGGAATCAGAGAACAGCAAAAAATATTGGAGTGGAATATGCATCACAGCAGTTCATTTCTCTCGCCCTCAATGGATGGAGGTTTTTAGCGGTATGGACGTGGTTAAACTCAAAGGTTATGTCAGTGCAATAATATGCATTTTACTTTTGTCATATGCAATAGACTTTATCTTAGAAATAGGCTTAACCTTGATCAAGGCCCTTATTAACAGTGAGGATTATATATTTTATGACCCTAAAGATATTCCTCTTCTGCTCTGCATACCTGTAGCCATTTTTTTGGAGGTCGTATGCATTTGCGCACTTTTACCTTTCAAACCCAAAACTGCCCCATTTCTACAAAAACTCATGATCCCAGTAACAATATATGGCGTTGCCTCATTTGCGATTGGCTTTATTATCTCAATCATCATCTCCTTTTACCCTCTCGGCACTGACTACTATAAGTGCCACTCGACAAGTATCATTTCCTCCGGCAGTAGCTATGCCAAAAGCAAAGAGATATGCAGGCAACGAGGGTCTGGCGGCTACTAAGATCTTCTTGTTGGGGGGCGTAAAAAATCTGTTAACCCGCTATCATAAGCGTTTCGGGTTAACAGGAGTCCCTTATGAAATACGTTGGAGCGCACGTGAGCGCAGCAGGTGGTCTTGCGAATGCCGCCATTCGCGCCGCCGAAATCGAGGCGACAGCTTTCGCCCTGTTCACCAAAAATCAGCGCCAGTGGCGCGCTGCGCCGCTCACCACTGAAGTGATTGATGATTTCAAAGCCGCCTGCGAGAAGTATCACTTCGGGCCGGGCCAGATCCTTCCGCATGACAGCTACCTCATTAACCTGGGCCATCCGGTTCAGGAGGCGCTGGATAAATCGCGCGAGGCGTTTCTGGATGAACTTCAGCGCTGCGAACAGCTTGGCCTGACGCTGCTGAACTTCCATCCGGGTAGCCATCTGATGCAGATAGAGGAAGAGGCGTGTCTGGCACGGATCGCCGAATCCATCAATATTGCGCTGGCGCAGACCACCGGCGTCACCGCGGTAATCGAAAACACCGCAGGTCAGGGCAGCAATCTGGGATTCAAGTTTGAGCATCTGGCGGCGATTATCGACGGTGTGGAAGATAAATCCCGCGTCGGCGTCTGCATTGATACCTGCCACGCCTTTGCCGCCGGGTATGACCTGCGCACCCTTGAAGAGTGCGAGAAAACCTTCGCGGAGTTTGAACGTATTGTCGGCTTTAAGTATCTGCGCGGCATGCATTTGAATGATGCCAAAAGCGCGTTCGGCAGCCGCGTGGACCGCCATCACAGTCTGGGTGAGGGCAATATCGGCCACGACGCGTTCCGCTTTATCATGCAGGACGCCCGCTTTGACGGCATCCCAATGGTGCTGGAAACGGTGAATCCGGATATCTGGGCGGAAGAGATCGCCTGGCTGAAAGCCCAGCAAACGGCTGAACAAGCCGCATAAAAAAAGCCGGGTCGCGTAAGCACCCGGCTTTTTACTTTGTCGGTCGGGTAAGCGAAGCGCCACCCGACAAGACGTTTACGCTACTTTCGCAACCACTTCTGCTTCCGGGCGTTTCAGCACCGCGTAAGACAGACCCGCCACCAGCGTACCGGCGATAATCGCGAACAGATAACCCAGTACCGGGGTAATCGCGCCAGGAATCAGCAGAACAAACAGACCACCGTGCGGCGCCATCAGTTTCGCGCCAATCGCCATAGAGATAGCACCAGTTACCGCGCCGCCTGCGATACAGCAAGGCAGAACACGCATCGGATCACGCGCCGCGAACGGAATCGCACCTTCGGTGATGAAGCACAGTCCCAGTACCAGCGCCGCTTTACCGCCCTCTTGCTGCGCCTTATCGAACTTACGGCGTGCAATAATGGTCGCCAGACCCAGCGCCAGCGGTGGCACCATACCGGCAGCCATGATAGCGGCCATCGGGGCATACGTCTGAGTACTCAGCAGACCAACACCAAAGGCGTAAGCCGCTTTGTTGACCGGACCACCCATATCAGTACACATCATGCCGCCAAGGATTGCGCCCAGCAGTACCGCGTTCGCCGTACCCATGGTTTGCAGCCAGTGGGTCAGACCTTCCAGGATACCCGCAACCGGCTTACCAATCAGGTAAATCATACCCAGGCCAACCACCAGGCTGGAGATCAGTGGAATGATAAGGATCGGTTTCAGTGCTTCCATACTTTGCGGCAGCTTCAGCTTCGAGCTGATGGCCTTCGCGACGTAACCGGCCAGAAAACCGGCGATGATACCGCCGATAAAGCCCGAGCCAGTGCTCACAGCCAGCATACCGCCGATAAGACCCGGCGTCAGGCCCGGACGGTCAGCGATGGAGAACGCAATATAACCCGCCAGAACAGGCACCATCAGCGCGAACGCCGAGCCACCACCAATCTGCATCAACGCCGCCGCCAGCGTACCTGGCTCTTTAAAGGCTTCGATACCGAAAGCGAAGGAGAGTGCGATACACAGACCACCCGCAACCACCATCGGCAGCATGTAAGACACGCCGGTCAGCAGGTGACGATAAGCGCCCGCAGACTCTTTTTTGCCTTCGCTGGCGGAGGACTCTGATTTGCCCGTTGGCTGATAAGGTTTCGCTTCAGCCAGTGCTTTATCAAATTCCTGCGCCGTTTTCTTCAGCGCCAGGCCGGTAGAGGTGCGATACATCGGCTTACCGGCAAATTTCGCCAGGTCTACTTCGATATCTGCCGCCACCATGACCAGATCCGCTTCCGCCACCTCTTCCGGGGTGATCGCATTGCCTGCGCCCACGGAACCACGGGTTTCGACCTTCACCCACCAGCCGCGTTTTTTCGCTTCGGTTTCAATGGCTTCAGCCGCCATAAAGGTGTGCGCTACGCCCGTAGGGCAGGCAGTAATCGCCACGATGCGTTTCGGGCCGGTTGCCGTCGCGACTGCTGCGGTAGCAACAGGTACGCTGTAAACAGTTGCGTGGCCTTTCGCTTCGCTCAGGAACAGTTCGGGATGTGCCACCGCGCGATTGATATCGCCCAGCCACACTTTTTTGCCGTTCAGCGCACTGTCAGCCGGGACTTTATCACCCAGAACAATCGCCAGTTCGGCGTCATTTGGGTTGTCGACGAGTTCAACATGCGCATTGTGTGCCGCCGCGCCCAGCAAGGTCTTCGCCATATAGGCGCGAGCTTGTCCAAGTCCGGAATCAATGATCAGCAGCGTTTTCATTATGCCTCTCCTGCTGTTAGTTAAAAGGTTTTAAGTCAACGCGCGCCATCATCGCGGCCAACTGGGTACGTTCGGTAATTCCAACATTGCTCTGACTCACGGCCAGGGCGGCAACAGCGGTAGCAAGACGTAAGGTATGCTCACTGGATTCACGCATCAGCAGGCCGTAGATCAGACCGCCCACCATTGAATCCCCGGCACCTACGGTGCTGACCACTTCCACCGACGGTGGCTTGGCGATCCATTCGCCAGACGCGTTAACCCACAGCGCGCCTTCTGCACCCAGCGAAATCACCACGTGAGCGATACCCTGTTCACGCAGCGCATGGGCCGCTTCAATCACATCTTTCAATTCTGGCAGCTTACGGCCCGCCCAGATCTCCAGTTCGCGGCGATTTGGTTTCACCAGCCACGGAGAGGCTTTCAGACCCGCCACCAGCGCTTCACGGCTGCTGTCGAAAATAATGCACGGGCACTGGCTACGCAGACGCAGCATCCAGTCGGTGAAGGCTTCCGGGCTGACGCCTGACGGCAGACTGCCGCTGACGCAGACCATGTCGAACTGACCCAGCCAGCTCAGAGAGTCATTCACGAAACGCTCCCAGTCCGCGCCGGTGACTTCAAAACCAGAGAAGTTCAGGTCGGTAACTTCGCCGTCTTTTTCCGTCAGCTTGACGTTAATACGGGTACGGCCCTGAACGACCTGGAAACGGTTGGCGATGCCCAGCTCGCTGAACAGCTGCTGAAAACCGTCCTGGTTGTCTTTCCCAAGGAAACCGCCCACGGTCACGTCAATACCTAAGTCTTTCAGCACTTTCGCAACGTTGATGCCTTTACCGGCCGCGTGCAGGCCGGTGGTGCGCACGAGATTGACCTCACCGCGCTCAATTTCAGGGCAAAAACCGACGAGATCGTAAGCCGGGTTCAGCGTAATAGTGGCGACACGTCTGCTCATTATGCGCCCTCCCCCAGACCTGCCGCGATGGCTTCGCCAATCGCTTTCAGCGCCTGTTCAGCATCCGCACCCTGAGCGGTAAAGCGCAGTCGGTGGCCTTTTTTCACGCCCAGCGCGACGACTTTCATCAGGCTGCGGCCATTGGCGGGTTTGCCGGACCCATCGAGGTTGGTCACGGTAATGTCACTTTCGAATTGCTTAATGGTGTTGACCAGCAGAGTGCCAGGACGGGCGTGCAGGCCATGTTCGTTACGCACCACAAACTCAGCGCTCAGCAGGTCGTCGGTCAGTGCGTCATCACTGGTCAGCAGCGCCAGCAACGTGGCGGCATCCGCTTTCAGCAAATGTTCAGCTTTGTTGTTCAGCAGCAGATCGCTCAGGCGCTTCAGCACGACAACCGGCTGTTCATCGGCCATCGCAACCGTCACCAGCAGCGCGGCATGTTCACCATCGGCTTCAAATGCGCTCGCGGCACGGCTTACAGCAATCGCGCTGCGCAGATTACCTTCCGCACTGTCGTTCAGCCAGACGCCCTGACCCAGGTTCAGCGGCTTATCATTAATCACGCGGGCAACGAAGGCGGTGTCAACAGCACCCGCCTCTTTCAGACGACCGGCGTTCAGCGCCTGCAGAGTCACCAGATCGGTGGCCACCACGTCCAGCGTCAGCGTGTCGTTATCCAGCTTCAGCGCGTCGCTCTGTTTTTCACCCATCAGCAGCGCACGCAGCTCTTCTGCGGTGGTAGCAGATTGCAGCTGTTCAGCCACGGAGTCATCGCTCAGCACGTGCGTCAGCTGACGCAGCAGGCCCAGATGCTCATCGCTGCTGGCAGCAATCCCGATGGCCACGTAAGCCACCTGCCCTTCGCCCCACAAAATCCCCTGCGGGAACTGATAAACCTGAACCCCGGTTTTCAGCACCTGGTCGCGGGTATCCGTTGTGCCGTGCGGAATGGCAATGCCATTGCCGAGGAAGGTGGAGGTTTGCTGTTCGCGCGCCAGCATGCCGTCTACATAGCCGTCCGCCACGTTGCCTGCCTGCACGAGGGCAGCGGCAATCTTGCGAATGGCCTCTTCTTTATTACCGGCCTGTTCGCCCGGATGAATATCTTGCACTGATAACTGGAACATAGTTCTCCTCTCTCGCTGAATTGAATCGTTTCAGCCTTAATGAGAAAAAATGCGCTAACCTGCTCCGTCAGTTAAAACAAGATAGCGCTGAAACGTTTCAAGAAGTCTTACGCTTAATGTTCAGCCTTGCAAGAAAAGTCGTGTTTCCTGTTTCAGAATTTAGAAGTGCAGCACATTTCTCCCACATTTGCTGACGTGACAGTCACGTACATCCTTCAGCTTCAGCACACTTCAGCCAATATGATTTTGAAATGGCATTTTGATTTTTCGTGGGGAATTTGACCGCACCACCTGTTTATTTTCTGACAAGCGGCGTAAACTCCGCGACTCTTCAAATTACCGATAGCGAACCATGCACAACTCCCCCGCTGCCGCCTCACCAAAACCCTTTGATTTGACGTCATCGGCGTTTTTGATTGTTGCCTTTCTCACCGGTATCGCCGGCGCGTTACAGACGCCAACGCTGAGCCTGTTCCTGACCAATGAAGTTCACGCCCGTCCGGCGATGGTTGGCTTCTTCTTTACCGGCAGTGCCATCATCGGCATTCTCGTCAGCCAGTTTCTGGCAGGCCGCTCCGACCGAAAAGGCGATCGCAAAAGCCTGATTGTTTTCTGCTGCCTGCTCGGCGTGTTTGCCTGCGTGCTGTTCGCCTGGAACCGCAACTATTTTATCCTGCTGTTTGTCGGCGTGTTCTTGAGTAGCTTTGGTTCCACCGCGAACCCGCAGATGTTTGCCCTTGCACGGGAACACGCGGATCACACGGGGCGCGAAGCGGTAATGTTCAGCTCGATACTACGAGCCCAGGTGTCGCTGGCGTGGGTGATCGGCCCGCCGCTGGCTTACGCGCTGGCGATGGGCTTTGGTTTCACGGTGATGTATCTGAGCGCCGCCGTGGCGTTTGTCGTGTGTGGGATCATGGTCTGGTTTTTCCTGCCCACCATGCGCAAGGAGCCAAAACTGTCGACCGGCACGCTGGAAGCGCCGCGTCGCAACCGCCGCGATGCCCTCCTTCTGTTTATCGTCTGCACGCTGATGTGGGGCACCAACAGCCTCTATATCATCAATATGCCGCTGTTTATTATTGATGAGCTGCATCTGCCGGAAAAACTGGCAGGCATCATGATGGGTACAGCGGCAGGCCTGGAAATCCCGACAATGCTGATCGCCGGTTATTACGCGAAGCGTTTCGGAAAGCGTTTTTTAATGCGGATTGCGGCCGTTGCTGGTTTGCTGTTTTACATCGGAATGCTGACAGTGCACACCCCGGCGTTGCTGCTGGCGTTGCAGCTGCTGAACGCCATCTATATTGGCATTCTCGCGGGGATCGGCATGCTCTACTTCCAGGACTTAATGCCTGGCCAGGCAGGGGCAGCAACGACACTTTATACTAATACCACCCGCGTGGGCTGGATCATTGCGGGCTCGCTGGCAGGGGTTGTGGCGGAAATCTGGAGTTATCACTCGGTGTTCTGGATTGCGCTGGTGATGTGCATCATTACCACCGGCTGTCTGACGCGAATTAAAGATGTCTAGGGCGCGGTGAGCGCTTCCAGCTCAATCAAATAGATCATCGCCTGCTCGCGCGTGCTGCCGCACATCTCTTTTAAGGGCTGAAGCGCACCGCAGACTTTCGGGCGCAGCGGCGAACCAAAGATATTGCACAGATTGGTGTCAGAAAGCTGAACGCAGCGGGTGTTGGCAGGCTTGCCCTCTGGCATGCCTGGGATCGGGCTTGAGATGGACGGCGCGGTGCAGCACGCGCCACAGTCTGGACGACAATCCATAAACCCTCTCTGTCAGTGGCGGATGCCCGTATGGTCGGGCGTGGCGCGCACAGTAACACCTTTTGTGTATTGATAGCAAAAGCCACTAATTCCGCTTGCCTGAAAGGCTGCGCGCGAGTAATTTGGCGCGATATTTTTTACCTCCCAGTAGACAGGATTATTGCAATGCCAAGAGCGAACGAAATTAAGAAAGGTATGGTACTGAACTACAACAGCAAACTGCTGATTGTGAAAGATATCGATGTTCAGTCCCCAAGCGCCCGTGGCGCAGCGACACTGTACAAAATGCGCTTTGCCGATGTGCGTACCGGTCTGAAAGTCGAAGAGCGTTTCAAAGGCGACGATATCGTTGATACCGTGACCCTGACCCGCCGTTTCGTTGATTTCTCTTACATCGACGGCAACGAATACGTGTTCATGGATAAAGAAGACTACACGCCGTATATCTTCACCAAAGACCAGATTGAAGACGAACTGCAGTTTATTCCTGAAGGCGGTATGCCGGATATGCAGGTTCTGACCTGGGATGGCCAGCTGCTGGCACTCGAACTGCCGCAGACCGTGGATCTCGAAATCGTGGAAACGTCACCGGGCATTAAAGGGGCCTCTGCCAGCGCACGTAACAAACCTGCGACGCTGACTACGGGTCTGGTGGTGCAGGTTCCGGAATATCTGTCTGCCGGCGAGAAGATCCGCATCCATATCGAAGAAAAACGTTATATGGGTCGTGCTGACTAATGGTGTTTTGCCGGATGGCGGCTTCGTCTTATCCGGCTCACATAAAAAACGCATAAAAAAACCGACGAATTCGCCGGTTTTTTTGTAGGCCCGTTCAGCGTAGCGCCGCCGGGCATTAATGCCAGTTACAACAGTTCAGGGTACTTCGTCATCTTCAGCGCCAGCTCCACGCCGCGCACTTCCGCCATGCCTTTCAGGCGACCAATCGCCGAATAACCTGGGTTGGTTTTCTTACGCAGATCGTCCAGCATCTGATGTCCGTGGTCTGGACGGAACGGAATCGGACGCAAATCACCCGCTTTCTTACGACGTTGCTCTTCACCCAGAATCGCATCAACCACCGCCACCATATTCACGTCACCGCCGAGATGCGCCGCTTCGTGGAAGGTTTTCGGGTTATCTTCGCGACAGGTCGCGCGCAAGTGGGTGAAGTGAATGCGGTCGCCGAAGGTTTCGATCATGCGTACCAGATCGTTATCCGCGCGTACGCCGTAAGAACCGGTGCACATGGTGAAACCATTGTTAATGCTGTCGACGGTCTCTTTCAGCCATTGCATATCTTCAATGGTCGAGACGATGCGCGGCAGGCCGAGAATTGGGCGCGGTGGATCGTCCGGATGAACCGCCAGACGTAAACCGCAGGCTTCCGCCACCGGCACAATCGCGCGCAGGAAGTAGGCCATGTTTTCGCGCAGCTGATTTTTGTCGATGTCGCCGTATTCCGCCAGACGTGCGCGGAACTGATCCAGCGTGTACCCCTCTTCCGCACCCGGCAGGCCAGCAATGATATTACGGGTCAGCTTCTCGATATCCGCTTCCGTCGCCTCGTTAAACCATTTCAGCGCCTGCTGCTGCTCTTCGGCGGAATAGTCCGCGTCGGCGCCCGGACGCTTAAGGATGTGCAGTTCAAAGGCGGCAAAAGCAATCTGGTCGAAACGCAGGGCTTTAGAGCCGTCTGGCATCTGGTACTCAAGGTCGGTACGCGTCCAGTCCAGAATCGGCATAAAGTTGTAGCACACGGTATCAATACCGCAGGCCGCCAGATTGCGGATGCTTTGCTGATAGTTGGCAATCCAGGTGTCAAACTCGCCGGAATGGGTTTTGATGTCTTCGTGCACCGGGATACTTTCAACGACTGACCAGGTCAGCCCTTTTTCCGCCAGCACAGCCTGGCGTTTTTTAATCTCTTCCAGCGGCCAGACCTGACCGTTCGGAATATGGTGCAGTGCCGTGACAACACCCGTTGCGCCAGCCTGACGCACATCATCAAGAGAAACCGGATCATTCGGCCCGTACCAACGCCAGGTTTGTTCCATTGCCTCACCCTCTAAAGTTGTTATACCAATATGATTGTTGCAATGACGACTACCATACATGTTTGTTTCAGACGGTCAATACAGGCGGCAGCATTGATTGATCGAACTCACAGAATCTGGATATTTACGGCTTACCAATTCAATTTGCTGTCATATAACTTTACACTGCCATTGTTAATTAATGGTTAATCAGGTGTGTATTTCATGAAGACAATTGCCTCCACCGCGCTCCCTTCTCATGTGCAACTGCCGCAGTTCGATCGTCAGCAGCTGCGCTCCCGCATCGTTCATTTCGGTTTTGGTGCCTTCCATCGCGCGCATCAGGCGTTGTTAACAAACCGCGTGCTTAACGCCAAAGGGGGCGACTGGGGGATCTGTGAAATTAGCCTGTTCAGCGGCGATACGCTGATGAGCCAGCTGCGCGCCCAGGATCATCTGTTTACGGTGCTGGAGAAAGGGGCTGAGGGTAATCAGCCGATTATCGTCGGGGCAGTGCATGAGTGCCTCAATGCCAAACTCGATTCGCTGGCAGCCATTATTGAAAAGTTCTGCGAGCCGCAGGTGGCGATTGTGTCGCTCACCATCACCGAAAAAGGCTATTGCATCGATCCGGCGACGGGCCGACTGGATACGCAAAATGCGCGCATCGTTCACGATCTGGAAAATCCGTCTGAGCCGCACTCGGCGCCGGGGATTCTGGTTGAAGCCTTATACCGTCGCCACGCGCGCGGGCTGGCACCCTTTACCGTGCTCTCCTGCGACAATATTCCGGACAACGGTCATGTCGTGAAAAACGCGGTGCTGGGGATGGCGGAGAAACGCTCGCCTGAGCTTGCCGCCTGGATTGCTGAGCACGTCAGCTTCCCCGGTACCATGGTTGACCGCATTGTTCCTGCCGCCACCGACGCATCGCTCGCCGAGATTACCCAGGAACTCGGCGTGGAAGACCCTTGCGCCATCAGCT
Organism: Lelliottia sp. WB101; assembly: GCF_003051885.1. NCBI lineage: Bacteria > Pseudomonadati > Pseudomonadota > Gammaproteobacteria > Enterobacterales > Enterobacteriaceae > Lelliottia > Lelliottia sp. WB101. The sequence goes on along the minus strand of NZ_CP028520.1, from coordinate 2,552,891 downwards.
GCGAGCCGTTTATCCAGTGGGTGGTGGAAGATAACTTCGTTGCCGGTCGTCCGGAGTGGGAACTGGCGGGCGTGCAGATGGTGCAGGACGTTTTACCCTGGGAACAGATGAAGCTGCGTATGCTTAACGGCAGCCACTCCTTCCTGGCGTATCTCGGCTATCTTGCCGGTTACGCCCACATTAATGAGTGCATGGAGGACGACGCGTTCCAAGAAGCCGCGCGCCGCCTGATGCTGGATGAGCAGGCTCCCACTCTGCGGATTACTGACGTTGACCTGACGGGATATGCCGACAGCCTGATCGACCGCTTTGCCAACCCTGCACTACAGCATCGCACCTGGCAGATCGCGATGGATGGCAGCCAGAAATTGCCGCAGCGTATGCTTGAGGGCGTACGCGTTCATTTAGCACGTGAGAGCGCCTGGCCGCTGCTGGCGCTGGGGATCGCGGGCTGGATGCGCTACGTCAGCGGTGTGGATGATAACGGCAACGCCATTGATATTCGCGATCCTCTCAGCGATAAAATTCGTGCACTCGTAGAAACCAGTAGCGAAGAGGAGCGCGTCAGCGCCCTGCTGACGCTGGGTGAAATTTTTGGCACCGATCTGCCCCAGCATCCGCAGTTCGTCGAGGCCATTCGTGAGGCGTATCAACGTATTGCTCAGCACGGGGCGCGCCAGGCTGTGATTGACGCCGTGATGATTTAACCGATCATGCGCTTAAAGCGGACGGGGGACACTCCGTTCGCTCCTGCCCTTCCCAATACTCTTTTTTTTCGCCAGGATAATAATCATTGTTCGTGCATGATGATTATCTCCTGGAGTTCACGTGACCAAAACTAACCTGGTAACCGGCTTTCTCGGCAGCGGTAAAACCACCTCAATCCTTCATCTGCTGGCTAATAAGGATCCGGCGGAGAAATGGGCCATACTGGTTAACGAATTCGGCGAGATTGGGATTGACGGCGCACTGCTGGCTGACTCGGGCGCGCTGGTCAAAGAGATCCCCGGCGGATGCATGTGCTGCGTCAACGGCTTGCCGATGCAGGTCGGTCTCAACACCCTGCTGCGTCAGGGCAAACCGGACCGCTTAATCATTGAGCCGACCGGTTTAGGCCATCCCAAACAAATTCTCGATCTGCTTACCGCTCCGGTGTATGAGCCCTGGATCGATCTGCGTGCGACGCTGTGTATCCTCGACCCACGCCAGCTACTGGACGAGAAAGTAGTACGCAATGAAAACTTCCGCGACCAGCTGGCTGCCGCCGATATCATTGTGGCGAATAAAGAGGATCGCGCATCCCAGGAGAGCCGTGACGCCTTTGACTTCTGGTGGCAGAATTTTGGTCACGATCGCCAGTTCGTGCTGGCCACCCAGGGGAAAATTGATAATACCCTGCTCGACCTGCCGCGTCGGAATTTGACAGAATTGCCTGCCAGTGCCGCGCACTCACACGCGCATGTGGCGCAAAAAGGGCTGGCAGCCCTGAGCCTGCCAGAACATCAGCGCTGGCGTCGCAGCCTCAACAGCGGGCAGGGTTATCAGGCCTGTGGCTGGATTTTTGATGCCGATACCTGCTTTGACACCATTGGCATTCTGGAATGGGCACGCCTCGCGCCGGTGGATCGCGTGAAAGGCGTGATGCGCACACCGGACGGGCTGGTGCGCATTAACCGTCAGGGCGCCGATTTTTTCATTGAAACGCAAAATGTCGCCCCGCCCGACAGCCGAATAGAGTTAATTAGTGCGGTTAATACGGACTGGAACGCACTTCAGGCCAGCTTGTTGAAGCTTCGTTTAAGTTCGAGCCACTAACGTTGCCGGGACTTAACTGCTATGCATATGACGATGATTAAAAAAATCCCCCTGATATTACTGCTTAACGCCGCCGGTCTGGCGCTCTTCTTATCCTGGTATTTACCAGTGAACCATGGTTTCTGGTTCCCGGTGGATGCCGGTATTTTCCACTTCTTCAATGAACAGCTGGTGAAGAGCAAGGTGATCCTGTGGCTGGTGGCAATCACCAACAATCGCGCCTTCGATGGCTGTTCTCTGCTGGCGATGGGCTGCTTAATGCTCTCATTCTGGCTGAAAGAAGATGCGACAGGACGCCGCCGCATCATCCTGATTGGCCTGGTGATGCTGCTCACCGCCGTGGTGATAAACCAACTGGCGCAAGGGCTGATGCCGGTCAAACGCTCCAGCCCTTCACTCTTCTTCCCAAATATTCATCGGGTGAGTGAATTACTGAATATCTCGACCAAAGACGCATCGAAAGACAGTTTCCCTGGCGATCACGGAATGATGCTGCTTATTTTTGCCTCTTTCATGCTGCGCTATTTTGGCAAAAAAGCCTTTGCGGTTGCCCTGATTATTGTTGTGGTTTTTGCCTTCCCGCGCGTAATGATCGGCGCTCACTGGCTAACGGATATTGTCGTCGGTTCACTTTCTGCTGTGCTGATTGGTGTACCGTGGGTCTTAATGACACCACTCAGCGACCGTCTGATTGCGCTATTTGATCGCTATCTTCCGGGCAAAATGCAACAAACAGAAAACAAATAACCAACCTAAATTAACATCATCCATCAGGGATCATTTTCGATCCCTGATGTTTTTCCCGCCACCGCCGCCCTATTTTGTCATCTTCTCGTAATATCATTCATCAGCTAAATGAATGCGTTGCGTGAGTTTTAACCTAAACTGCCGCTATTTTAAGCAATCCCGGTTAATCACTTTCTCTATCACAATTTCTTATAAAAAATCGGATATTTTTGCTCGCATTGACTAAGGCGATCGGGTAATCTCGAACTCGTTTTGCCTCACAGAGATAATTATTCTCAGGGTGAATAAGTTTGTGCGTTAGAGCACAGATTTGACCATAAAGAATTGTCTCATTGTGCGCAGGTATTTAGTCTCGTCACGTTTGGCATTTTTATAACGATATTTATCGTTAAGGACTTCAAGGGAAAATAATCAAAATGGTCAAATCTCAACCGATTTTGAGATATATCTTGCGGGGAATCCCGGCAATAGCAGTTGCGGTACTGCTGTCTGCATGTAGTTCGACAAACACCGCGAAGAATATGCATCCTGAGACGCGTGTTGTGGGCATGGAAGATGCCTCGTCACTGCAAGCCTCTCAGGATGAATTTGAGAACATGGTACGTAATCTGGACGTGAAGTCCCGCATTATGGACCAGTATGCTGACTGGAAAGGTGTGCGCTATCGCCTTGGCGGCAGCACCAAAAAAGGTATCGATTGTTCCGGTTTTGTACAGCGTACATTCCGCGAGCAGTTTGGCTTAGATCTGCCTCGTTCGACTTACGAACAGCAGGAAATGGGTAAATCCATCTCGCGTACAAAATTGCGTACCGGTGATTTGGTTCTGTTCCGTGCAGGTTCTACAGGCCGACACGTGGGTATCTATATCGGCAACGACCAGTTTGTTCATGCCTCCACCAGCAGCGGTGTCACGATTTCCAGCATGAATGAACCCTACTGGAAGAAGCGCTACAACGAAGCGCGCCGTGTACTGAGTCGCAGTTAATCTGTTGTGTTGTTGGTTATCCCTTGGCTGACAACACAATAAAAAATAAGCACTGCTTCGGCAGTGTTTTTTTTTGCCCGTTTAACCCCGTGCGCTCTGCCTTCACAGATGACTGGTTGCAAAAAACCAGGCTATAGTCTTGTAAATACGTAAGATTAGTCGTCCTGCCGGAATCACGACGATCCAGGAACAATGACGTTTATGCTCACTCGTTTCTTTTCCACCAGCCGCAAAGTTCTGACAGGCAGCATCCTCGCGGGCATTATCGTTGCCCTACTCTGCGGAATGTTGCAGTTTTTTCTGAGCTATCATAAGCGGGAAGCAAAATTCGATACCCTGATCGTTGACCTTCGGGTCTACATGGAGAGCTATTTCTCTGAGCTGAAAACCTCGATTGATACCCTCCAACCCTTCACGCTGAGCAGTTGCCAGGATGTGAGTGCGGAGCTAACGTCCCGCGCCGCCTTTAGCGTTAACGTGCGCGCATTTTTACTGGTCCGCGATAACACCGCATTTTGTTCTTCCGCCACCGGGCCAATGCGTGTCACGATGAAGGAGCTGATACCCGATCTGGATACCACCAAATCCGTTGATATGGTGCTGCTGCCCGGTACGCCAATGCTGCCAGACAAGCCCGCTATCGCCATCTGGTATCAGAACCCGCTGGTCAAAGGCGACGGGGTATTTACGTCAATCAACATCAATTTAACGCCCTATTTGCTCTATACCTCACGTCAGGATGAGTTTGCCGGTATTGCGGTGATGATTGGCAATAAAGCGTTATCCACCTTCTCGAACCATCTGCTGAACGTCCAGGATATGCATGAAACCGCTATCCGCACCGCCATGCTGAAAACGGTTCCGCTCACCATCAAGGTGTATGCGCAGAAGTGGACGCCCTATGAAATTCTGTTCGCCCTGCTCTTCGGCCTGATATGCGGTATTGCGGCGGGAACCCTCTCTTTTTATATTCTCACCATCCGTTTGCATCCCGGAAAAGAGATCCTTTCGGCCATCAAACACGGTCAGTTCTATGTGGTGTATCAGCCGGTTGTTGATACAAAAGAGCTGAAGATGCAGGGCTGCGAAGTGCTGATGCGCTGGAAACACCCGACGATGGGTGAAATACCGCCGGATGCCTTTATCAACTTCGCAGAAGCGCAAAGGCTGATTGTCCCGCTGACGCTGCATCTTTTCGATCTGATCATCCGCGACGCGGCGCTGCTGCAAACCGTGCTGCCGCCGGGCGCCAAGCTGGGCATTAACATCGCGCCGGGCCATCTGCATTCGGACAGTTTTAAAGATGACATGCGCAACTTCGCGGCGTCGCTGCCGCCAGACCACTTCCAGGTGGTTCTGGAAATTACCGAACGCGACATGATTAATCAGCTCGAAGCGGCCCCGTTATTCGAATGGTTGCATCATGAAGGCTTTGAAATCGCGATAGATGATTTTGGCACCGGCCACAGTGCGCTGATTTATCTGGAGCGGTTCACGATGGATTATTTGAAAATCGATCGCGGTTTTGTGAACGCCATTGGTACGGAAACGGTCACATCTCCGGTGCTGGATGCCGTGCTGACGCTCGCCCGACGGCTGAACATGGTCACCGTTGCTGAAGGTGTCGAAACACCGGAGCAGGCCGCCTGGCTGCGCCAGCATGGGGTAAACTACCTTCAGGGCTACTGGATCAGCCGCCCAATGCCGCTGGCACAATTCCTGAAATGGCAGCCCGATTTCGTCAAGGACAGTGAATAATTTCACAATGACCGTTTCGTCACTTATGATTCAGCTACACCAGACGCCTCACTATGGGTGAGCCAGAATAAAAGAGGGATACGCTGCCAATGACTATGCGCTTTGTTTTGCTGTTAATGGCGTTATTCAGCGTGACCTGCCAGGCGCAGAGTATTAAAGAGAGCTACGCGTTCGCCGTGCTCGGCGAGCCGAAGTATGAAGCGAACTTTACCCACTTCGATTACGTCAATCCTGCGGCTCCCAAAGGCGGAGCCATCACCCTCTCCGCCCTCGGGACGTTTGATAACTTTAACCGTTTCGCCCTGCGCGGTGTCGCCGCCGAACGCACCGATGCCCTGTATGACACGCTGTTTGTCACCTCGGATGATGAGCCAGGCAGTTACTACCCGCTGATCGCTGATTCCGCGCGCTACGCGGATGATTTTTCCTGGGCGGAAGTCACCCTCAACCCACGCGCCCGTTTTCACGACGGTTCCCCGGTAAAAGCCAGCGATGTGGCCTTTACCTTCCACAAGTTTATGACCGAAGGGGTGCCGCAGTTCCGCCTGGTATTCAAGGGCGCGACCGTCAAAGCCATCGCCCCGCTGACCGTGCGCATCGAGCTGGCAGAGCCGGGTAAAGAGAGCATGCTGAGTCTTTTCTCACTCCCGGTAATGCCTGAATCGTTCTGGAAAAATCATAAGCTGAGCGACCCGATCGCCACGCCTCCGCTGGCGGGTGGCCCTTACCGCATCACCCACTGGAAAATGGGGCAATATCTGGTCTATTCCCGCGTCAAAGACTACTGGGCGGCTAATTTGCCGGTCAATCGGGGACGCTGGAATTTCGATACGATTCGCTACGACTACTATCTGGACGACAATGTCGCCTTCGAAGCCTTCAAGGCCGGGGCGTTTGATCTGCGCGCAGAAGTCAGCCCGAAAAACTGGGCGACGCGCTATATAGGCAAGAATTTTTCTAACCATTTCATCGTTAAAGACGAGCAAAAAAATGAATCCGCGCAGGATACACGCTGGCTGGCATTTAATATTCAGCGTCCGGTCTTTGCCGACCGGCGCGTGCGTCAGGCCATCACGCTGGCGTTTGACTTTGAATGGATGAACAAGGCGCTGTTTTACGGGGCTTACAGCCGCACCAACAGCTATTTCCAGAATACGGAATACGCAGCCCGCCAGTATCCCGATGCCGCCGAGCTGACCCTGCTTGCGCCCCTAAAAGCTGAAGTGCCGCCGGAAGTTTTCACCAGTATCTTTGAGCCACCAACCTCAAAAGGGGATGGCTACGACCGTGACAACTTGCTTAAAGCCAGCAAACTGCTTGACGACGCGGGCTGGGTGCTTAAAAACCAGAAACGGGTGAATACGCAGACCGGTAAACCCCTCAGCTTTGAGCTGCTGCTCTCCTCCGCCGGTAATAATCAGTGGGTATTGCCGTTCCAGCACAATCTGGAGCGTTTGGGCGTCACCGTGGAGATTCGTCAGGTCGATAACGCGCAAATCACTAACCGAATGCGCAACCGCGATTACGACATGATGCCGCGCGTCTGGCAGGCACAGCCGTGGCCAAACACCAATCTGCGCATCTCGTGGGCGTCGGAATACATCAACTCGACCTACAACGCGCCGGGCGTTAAAAGCCCGGTCATCGACAACCTGATAAACCAAATCATTGCCGCGCAGGGCGATAAGACGAAGCTGGTCCCTCTGGGCCGCGCGCTCGATCGCGTCCTGACCTGGAACTACTACATGCTGCCGATGTGGTTTATGGGGGAAGATCGACTGGCCTACTGGGACAAATTCTCTCAGCCATCCATTCGCCCGATCTATTCCCTGGGGCTAGATAACTGGTGGTATGACGTCAATAAAGCCGCAAAACTGCCCGCTGAACGGCGTTAAGGAATACAGATGGGTGCTTACCTGATTCGCCGTTTACTGCTGATAATCCCCACCCTGTGGGCGATTATCACCATTAACTTTTTCATTGTGCAGATTGCGCCGGGCGGCCCGGTCGATCAGGCTATTGCTGCCATTGAGTTTGGCAACAACAGCGGCCTACCGGGCGGCGGCGGCGAAGGCCTGCGCGCCAGCCACGCACAAACCGGCACCGGAAATATCAGTGAAAGCCATTATCGCGGGGGACGCGGATTAGATCCTGAGGTGATCGCTGAGATCACCCACCGCTACGGTTTCGACAAACCCATTCACGAGCGATATTTCAAAATGCTCTGGGACTATATCCGCTTCGATTTCGGCGACAGCCTGTTCCGCAGCGCCTCGGTAATTCAGCTCATCAAAGACAGCCTGCCGGTGTCGATCACCCTCGGATTGTGGGGGACGCTGATTATCTACCTGGTGTCGATTCCGCTTGGGATCCGCAAAGCGGTGCACAACGGCAGCCGTTTCGACATCTGGAGCAGCACCTTCATCATTATCGGGTACGCGATCCCGGCGTTTCTGTTCGCCGTGCTGTTGATTGTCTTTTTCGCTGGCGGCAGCTATTTCGACCTCTTCCCTCTGCGTGGACTGGTGTCAGCTGATTTCAGCTCGCTGCCCTGGTATCAGAAAATCACCGATTATCTCTGGCATATCACCCTGCCGGTGCTGGCGACGGTGATTGGCGGGTTTGCCGCCCTGACGATGCTGACCAAAAACGCCTTTCTGGATGAGATCCGCAAACAGTACGTGGTCACCGCGCGGGCTAAAGGGGTGAGCGAAAAACAGATCATGTGGAAACATGTGTTCCGCAACGCCATGCTGCTGGTCATCGCCGGCTTCCCGGCCACTTTTATCAGCATGTTTTTCACCGGCTCGCTGCTGATTGAGGTGATGTTCTCCCTCAATGGCCTCGGCCTGCTCGGCTACGAAGCCACCGTGTCGCGCGACTATCCCGTGATGTTTGGCACACTCTACATTTTCACCCTGATTGGCCTGCTGCTGAATATTGTCAGCGATATCAGCTATACGCTGGTCGATCCTCGTATTGATTTTGAGGGCCGCTGATGCCGCATTTAAGCCCCGTCAACCAGGCCCGCTGGGCACGTTTTCGCCACAATCGTCGCGGCTACTGGTCGCTGTGGATCTTCGCCATCCTGTTTATCCTGAGCCTCTGTTCAGAGCTGATTGCCAACGACAAACCGCTGCTGGTGCATTTCAACGATCGCTGGTACACGCCGGTACTCACCAACTACAGCGAAAGTGATTTTGGCGGGCCCTTTGCCACACCGGCTGACTATCAGGACCCGTGGCTGCGCGATCAGCTCGACAACCACGGCTGGGTGCTGTGGGCGCCCATTCGCTTTGGCGCGAACAGTATCAACTTCTCCACCTCTACTCCCTTCCCTTCTGCGCCCTCCGCGCAAAACTGGCTGGGGACGGATGCCAACGGCGGAGACGTGCTGGCACGCATTCTCTACGGCACGCGGATATCTATTCTCTTTGGCCTGATGCTAACGCTGTTTTCCAGCGTAATGGGAGTTGTCGCGGGAGCGGTACAGGGTTATTACGGCGGTAAAATCGATCTGTGGGGCCAGCGTTTTATCGAGGTCTGGTCGGGCATGCCGACGCTGTTTTTAATTATCTTGCTCTCGAGCGTGTTACAGCCCAACTTCTGGTGGCTGCTCGGTATCACTGTGCTGTTTGGCTGGATGGCGCTGGTAGGCGTGGTGCGCGCCGAGTTTTTGCGCACCCGTAACTTTGATTACATTCGTGCGGCGCAGGCGCTGGGGGTGAGCGATCGCAGCATCATTTTCCGCCACATGCTGCCCAACGCGGTGGTCGCGACCCTGACCTTCCTGCCCTTTATTCTGTGCAGTTCGATAACCACCCTCACCTCTCTTGATTTTCTCGGTTTCGGCTTGCCGCTTGGCTCACCGTCTCTGGGCGAGCTGTTGCTGCAGGGGAAAAACAATCTTCAGGCGCCCTGGCTGGGCATTACGGCGTTTCTGTCGGTGGCCATACTGCTCTCGTTACTGATTTTTATTGGCGAAGCGGTCCGCGATGCCTTTGATCCTAATAAGGCGGTATAAGATGACGCAGCCTCTGCTTAGCATCGAAAATCTCTCCATCGCATTCACTCAGCAAGGTGAAACGCGCGAAGTGGTGAGCGATTTATCCCTGCAAATCCAGGCGGGAGAGACGCTGGCGCTGGTGGGCGAATCCGGCTCTGGCAAAAGCGTCTCGGCGCTGTCTGTTCTGCGCCTGCTCCCCTCCCCGCCGGTGGTCTATCCGCAAGGCGATATTCTGTTTCACAACCAATCACTGCTTCACGCCGATGAACACACCCTGCGCGGCGTGCGCGGGAACAAAATCGCGATGATTTTCCAGGAGCCGATGGTCTCCCTCAATCCGCTGCATACTCTGGAAAAACAGCTCTACGAGGTGCTATCCCTGCACCGGGGAATGCGCAAAGAGGCCGCACGCGGCGAAATTCTGGACTGCCTTGAGCGTACCGGTATCCGCAACGCCGCCAGACGCCTGACCGATTTCCCCCATCAGCTGTCGGGCGGTGAGCGCCAGCGCGTGATGATTGCGATGGCGCTGCTGACACGCCCGGAGCTGCTGATTGCCGATGAGCCGACGACCGCGCTGGATGTCACCGTGCAGGCGCAAATCCTGCAGCTTTTGCGCGAACTGCGCGAAGAGCTGAATATGAGCCTGCTGTTTATCACTCATAACCTCAGCATCGTGAAGAAACTCGCGGATAACGTGGCGGTGATGCAAAACGGTCGCTGTGTGGAGCAGAACACGGCGACCGCCCTGTTCCACGCGCCGCAGCACCCTTACACACAGCGTTTGCTCGACAGCGAGCCGTCGGGCGATCCCGTCCCGCTGACCGCGGGCAGCAAACCGCTGCTGAACGTCGAAAACCTGGCCGTCGCGTTCCCGGTGCGTAAAGGTATTTTCCGCCGCGTGGTGGCGGAGAATACGGTGCTGAAGAACGTCAGCTTTTCTCTGCGCCCAGGCGAAACGCTGGGGCTGGTGGGGGAATCGGGTTCGGGGAAAAGCACTACCGGTCTGGCGCTGTTACGCCTGATTAATTCTCAGGGGACGATTCTGTTCGACGGCAAACCGCTTCACAGCTGGAACCGTCGCCAGATGTTGCCCGTTCGCCCACGGATGCAGGTGGTGTTTCAGGACCCGAACTCGTCTCTCAATCCGCGGCTGAACGTACTGCAAATCATCGAGGAGGGGTTGCGCGTTCATCAGCCTGCGCTGAGCGCCCGCCAGCGAGAAGAGGAAGTGATTCGGGTGATGCAGGAGGTGGGGCTGGATCCGGAAACGCGCTATCGCTACCCGGCGGCTTTTTCCGGTGGTCAACGCCAGCGCATCGCCATCTCAAGAGCCCTGATCCTGAAACCGGAGCTGATTATTCTGGATGAGCCGACATCGTCCCTGGACCGCACCGTGCAGGCGCAGATTCTGGCGCTATTGAAGGGACTCCAGGAAAAGCATCGCCTGGCCTATATCTTTATCAGCCACGATCTGCAGGTGGTGCGGGCGTTATGCCATCAGGTGATAGTGCTGCGACAGGGAGAGGTGGTCGAGCAAGGGGATTGTCAGCGCGTGTTTGCCGCGCCGACGCATGACTACACGCGTCAGCTGTTAGCGCTGCGCTGACGCTCAGAAAGGATGCTGGCCGGAGAACGGCTCGGCGATCGCGACGCCAAAGTTTTTCAGGCGGCAGGTCGCCGCAAATTCATCCTGGCTGTTCACAAACAGGCAGGGTTCGCCTTCACACTCCAGCACGGAGCTGACGACTTCGATATCGGTCAGTGCCTGGCTCAAACGCTCCATCACCGGCCATGCGTTTTCATCGTCCGGGCTGAGCAATTTCAGCGCCACCAGACAGTTATCGCCCTCTTTTCCACTTTGCGGAATCGGTTCAACTTTCGAACCTGCAAAACCCGCCGACCAGCGATAGCTCTGGGGCAAGCGATGGACTATGGAGAGTTGTAATGTATTCACGTTCTTTCCCCGGAAGCCAAAAAAGCCTTCACAATTTATTTACATTTATAGTAACACATCGTTGCTAACCTGCCGTTATTTTCCTGAAAAACCGTTCACAGCCGTATGTTACGGGCTTTAGCGTCTCATTTTTCAGGGCATTATTTAGTGAGTTACAGGCTCGCTTTGGCGGTATATGTACCCGTTTCTGCGATCTAACTCAACCTTTTTAACTACAACGATGTGACTTTTTACATAAATAGATTTTACATAAAAGAAACAAACAAGGGGTAAACAAACGCAGGTTTGGTTGACGCGTATCAAAAAAAGGGGCCGCATTGGCCCCTTTTTTGTTATCAGCTTGCCGTTTTTCGCGGCCGGCTGGCGTAGAGATAGAAGAGAATGGAGCAGGTCGCGCAAAACGCGATTGACCAAATCATCGGCCAGGCGGTGTTAAAGGTCGCCATGGAGAGCAGCGCCCCGACAATCGCACCAATCCCGAAGCGGAAGGTTCCCGCCAGCGATGACGCCGTCCCCGCCATATGCGGAAACTCATCGAGGATAACGGCCATCGCATTGGATGACACCATTGACACGCAGCCAACAAACGCCGCCACGCCGACCACCAGCGCCCAGAAACCGACGCCAAAGAAGGCGCTGAGCACCATCCAGACAGCCATCACAAACTGGATCCACAGCCCGGCGCGGAACATATTCAGCGCCCCTGCCCGACGAACAAAGCGGCTGTTAATGATGGTCATCACAAACAGGAACACGATGTTCAGGGCGAAGTAGTAGCCAAAATGCTGCGGCGAAACGTGGTTGATCTCGATGTAAACAAACGGCCCGGCGCTCAGGAATGAGAACATCCCCGCAAAGCTGAAGCCGCTCGCCAGCATATAGCTCAGCACACGTTTATGGCGAAACAGTGAGGCGAAGTTGCCGATGGTGGTGCGAATATGAAACTTCTGCCGACGTTCCACCGGCAAGGTTTCGTCAATAAAGAAGAAGATCATCGCCGACGCCAGCAGCGCCGCGATCGCCAGGATCCAGAAGATGGCGTGCCAGCTAAACCACACCAGCACCGCGCCACCGATCATCGGCGCCAGCAGTGGCGCGATGGTAGTGACCAGCATGACGAAGGACATCATGCGCGAGAACTCTTCTTTCGGATAGATATCGCGCATCAGGGCGTTAATCACCACGCTCGCCGCCGCAGCCGCCAGGCCGTGGAAGAATCGCATGATAATCAGATGATCGATGGTCTGCGCCAGCGCACAGGCCACCGCCGCCCCTGCAAACACCAGCGTTCCCCCGAGGATCACCGGCTTGCGGCCAATACTGTCTGCCATCGGGCCGTACAATAACTGCCCGACGGCGAAACCGAGGATATAGGTACTGAGCGTCATTTGCGCGCTGCCTGCCGGAACGCCAAACTGCGCGGAAATCACCGGCAGTGCGGGCAGGTACATATCGATCGACAGCGGCATCAGCATGGCCAGCAGGCCAAGAATAAATACGATGCTAATTGACGAGTGTGGCCTGGTGGTCACAGTTTGCTCCTGAAATTAGCGGGAAGGCATGCCAACGCTGGCAATCTCTTCTTCCGTCAACGGGCGGTATTCACCGGGTTCAAGCTCGGGATCGAGGGCGATTTCACCAATGCGTTCGCGGTGCAGCCCAACCACACGGTTGCCGACGGCGGCGAACATACGCTTCACCTGATGGTAACGGCCTTCGCTGATGGTCAGACGCACTTCGGTCGGGGTGAGCACGTCCAGCAGCGCGGGTTTGGTCAGATCTTTTTCATTATGCAGCTGCACGCCTTTGGTAAACTGCTCGGCGGTATCGTCAGACACCGGTGATTCGAGCGTAACCAGATAGGTTTTTTCGCAGTGATGACGCGGAGACGTAATGCGGTGCGACCACTGGCCGTCGTCGGTCATCAGCACCAGACCGGTGGTATCAATGTCCAGACGCCCCGCCGCATGCAGCTTGTGCGCGACAGGTTCATCCAGGAAATAGAGCACCGTCGGGTGATCCGGGTCATCCGTCGAGCACACGTACCCTTCCGGCTTGTTGAGCATGAAATAGCGCGGGCCATTCTGCTGGGTCAGCGTGTTGCCGTCGTACTCCACCTCATGTTCTGGCTGGAGTTTGAAAGCGCTCTCTTTCACAATATCGCCATCCACGGTAACGCGGCTGGCGCGAATTTCACGCCCGGCAATAGCGCGGCTTACGCCGAGTTGCTGAGCGATAAACTTATCAAGTCGCATGAAATCTTATAGCCTTTATGGTGCTGGAAGTCGGACAACATGTCCGAAAAAGAAGCAGTCAAGAACGGTCCAGTATAGCGGTCTGGTTGCGCCACTCAAGGGAAAAAGTTTCGTGGCATACTATGTGCGTGATAACAAAATAGAGAGCTCATGACTTTTACACTTCGCCCCTATCAGCAGGAAGCCGTTGACGCCACCCTCGCCTGGTTTCGCAAGCACACTGAACCTGCCGCCATCGTCCTGCCCACCGGAGCGGGCAAAAGCCTGGTAATTGCCGAACTGGCACGGCTGGCGCGTGGCCGGGTGCTGGTGCTGGCCCACGTCAAAGAGCTGGTAGCGCAAAACCATGCCAAATACTGTGCTCTGGGTCTTGAGGCCGATATCTTCGCCGCCGGGCTGAAACGCAAAGAGAGCCACGGCAAAGTGGTGTTTGGCAGCGTGCAGTCGGTCGCACGAAACCTGGCGCATTTTCGCAGTGAATTCTCACTATTGATTGTCGACGAGTGTCATCGGATCAGCGATGACGATGAGAGCCAGTATCAACAAATCCTTAATCATCTGAAAACGGTAAACCCGCAGGTTCGCCTGCTGGGGCTGACCGCTACGCCCTTCCGCCTCGGCAAAGGCTGGATCTATCAGTTCCATTATCACGGCATGGTGCGTGGCGACGAAAAAGCCCTGTTCCGCGATTGCATCTATGAGCTGCCCCTGCGTTACATGATTAAGCACGGTTATCTGACGCCGCCCGAGCGGCTGGATATGCCGGTCGTGCAGTATGATTTCAGCCGTTTGCAGGCCCAGAGTAACGGGCTGTTTAGCGAAGCGGATATGAACCAGGAGCTGAAAAAACAGCAGCGCATCACCCCGCATATCATCAGTCAGATTGAAGAGTTCGCCCAGACGCGCAAAGGGGTGATGATTTTCGCGGCCACCGTCGAGCACGCCAGAGAGATAACCGGCCTGCTTCCGGCCGACGACGCGGCGCTGATCACCGGTGAAACGCCAGGACCCGAGCGCGACACGCTGATTAATGCCTTTAAAGCACAGCAGTTCCGCTATCTGGTGAATGTCTCGGTGCTGACCACCGGGTTTGACGCCCCGCACGTGGATCTGATTGCGATTTTGCGCCCGACCGAATCTGTCAGCCTCTATCAGCAGATTGTTGGCCGTGGGCTGCGGCTGTCTCCCGGCAAGACCGACTGTCTGATTCTCGATTACGCCGGGAACCCGCACGATCTCTATTCACCGGAAGTGGGTACGCCAAAAGGCAAAAGCGGGAACGTCCCGGTGCAGGTTTTCTGTCCGGGCTGCGGTTTCGCCAATACCTTCTGGGGGAAAACCACTGCCGACGGAACCCTGATTGAGCATTTTGGCCGCCGCTGTCAGGGCTGGTTTGAGGATGACGACGGTCATCGCGAGCAGTGCGATTACCGTTTTCGCTTTAAAAACTGCCCGCAGTGTAACGCCGAAAATGATATTGCTGCGCGGCGCTGTCGCGAATGTGACACGGTGCTGGTCGATCCCGATGACATGCTGAAAGCCGCGCTGAAGCTGAAAGACGCGCTGGTGCTACGCTGCTCGGGCATGGCGCTGCAACCCGGCGCCGACGAGAAAGGCGAATGGCTGAAAATCACCTATTACGATGAGGACGGGGCGGACGTCAGCGAGCGTTTTCGTCTGCATACGCCCGCCCAGCGCACGGCTTTTGAACAGTTGTTTATTCGCCCGCATACCCGCACGCCAGGCGTGCCATTGCGCTGGATAACGGTCGCCGACATCGTCCATCAGCAGGTATTGTTGCGCCACCCGGATTTTGTCGTCGCGCGCAAAAAAGGCCAGTTCTGGCAGGTGCGCGAGAAGGTCTTCGATTACGAAGGGCGTTTCCGTCGGGCCAATGAATTGCGCGGTTAAGGGCACTTTTGATTGATGTGACGGGCGTTTGAGTATAAAATGCCGCCCGCTTCACATCCGTGAGGCAGAACACTCACCTGCTGCTGGGTCGCCTGTAGCAGGACTTATTTACAGAGAGAAATCAATGTTTACTATCAATGCAGAAGTACGTTCTGTGCAGGGTAAGGGTGCGAGCCGCCGCCTGCGCGCAGCTAACAAATTCCCGGCTATCATCTATGGTGGCGATGCTGCTCCAGTAGCAATCGAGATGGACCAGGACAAAGTCTGGAACCAGCAGACTAAAGAAGGTTTCTACACCGAAGTTCTGACTATCGTTATCGATGGCAAAGAAGAAAAAGTGAAAGTTCAGGCTGTTCAGCGTCACCCGTTCAAGCCAAAACTGTCTCACGTCGACTTCGTTCGCGCTTAATCGCCAACAAGTTGAGAAAAACCCCGCATTGCGGGGTTTTTTTATGGCTGTTATTTACCGCCAGACGTACGGCGTTGCAGCTGGTCGCGCAGGTTCGGCGGTGTACCTTTGATGGTTAAGGTGTCCGTCGCCGGGTCCCAGAAAATGCGCTCGCCCAGCAGCATGGCATCGAAGTTCACCGTTAACCCGCCGCCGCTACCGGCAAATTTGGTGAGCTGACGCAGGGTGCTGCGATCCCCCGGGAAGCTCTCTTCCAGCTCGTAGCCTTTATCCGCCGTAAACTCGTGGAAGCTGACCTCGCTGACGCCAGAAAGCTCTTTCGACAGCGACTCCAGCTCAATCTCTTCGCCCGCCTGCAGCTGTTCGTTGCAGTAGCTGTAAACCTGCTGACGCACGTTCTGACGCTCGGATTTATCGAGCTGCGCTTCTGCGGTGAAATCATCTACGGCTTGCAGCAGCCCTTTGTTCTGCGCTTTCGCGTTCAGACCTTCGCTGGCGCCGAGGAAGTCCATGAAGAAATCGGCGACTTTGCGGCCCACGCGCCCTTTCAGGAACGTCAGATATCGCGTTGATTCCGGGTTGGTTTCCCATTCAGTCAGATCGATTCGCGCCACGATATCGGCGTGGTTGATATCCAGATAATGTGTGGAGCTGATATCCATCTGCTCGTTGACACGCATGCTGCTCAGATTGCTGAGCACCGTGACCAGCAGATACTCCACGGCGAGATAGCGGTACTGACAAAACAGTACGATACCGCCGTCAGCGAACGGATATTTTGCCAGCTCGTCACGCAGACGCCCGGTTGCCGCGCGGCTAAACGCCAGAAAATCCTCTTCGCCCTGGCGTTGCAGACGCAGGCTTTCGGCCAGCTCACTCTCGTCGTTGAACATGCCATAGGCTTTATTTTTAGCGCTGTAGACGCGGTGTAGCTCCGCCATCATTTCCGTAACGGTAGGCGTTGGTTCCAGTAACGAATCGCGAAGCACCAGCTCCAGGGTTTGCTCATCACGCTTGATAAGCTGGTGCAAGGCAATCTGGTTGATATCCAGACTCATGATAAACTCTCCTTTAAGACCGGGCGGTATTCAACCACCACCCACGCATGTGTGCAATAGAAGATAAAAAAGGGGAAAAAAAGCTGTTGCTACGGTAATATGTTGCCCTCTCATCAACAAACTGATTTCGATTTATGCCACAACATTCCCGCTATAGTGATGAACACGTTGAACAACTGCTCAGTGAGCTGGTCAACGTACTTGAAAAACATAAAACGCCGACCGATCTCTCCCTGATGGTTCTGGGAAATATGGTCACCAACCTTATCAATACCAGCGTTGCTCCGGCCCAACGTCAGGCGATCGCAAAATCATTCGCCCACGCGTTGCAGTCCTCCGTCAGCGACGACCAGGCGCATTAAGGGAAACGAACGACAGTCTATGGTGACGAATCGTCAGCGCTACCGTGAAAAAGTCTCCCAGATGGTTAGCTGGGGGCACTGGTTTGCCTTGTTCAACATTCTGTTGGCCATGGTACTCGGCAGCCGTTATCTGTTAGTGGCCGACTGGCCGACGACCTTAACCGGGCGCATTTACTCCTGGATAAGCGTTGTCGGGCACTTTAGCTTTTTGGTCTTCGCCACCTATCTGCTGATTCTGTTCCCTCTGACGTTTATCGTGATGTCGCAGAGGCTGATGCGGTTTTTATCCGCAATTCTTGCCACTGTCGGCATGACCCTGCTGCTGATCGACAGCGAAGTTTTCACCCGTTTTCACCTCCATCTCAATCCCATCGTCTGGGAACTGGTGATCAATCCCGACCAGAACGAAACCGCGCGTGACTGGCAACTGATGTTTATCAGCGTGCCGATTATCCTGCTGATTGAGATGCTGTTTGCCACCTGGAGCTGGCAAAAACTGCGAAGCCTCACTCGCCGTCGCCACTATGCCCAGCCCGTTGCGGCCCTGTTTTTCGTCGCGTTTATCAGTTCCCATATTATGTACATCTGGGCGGATGCGAACTTCTATCGCCCGATTACTATGCAGCGCGCCAACCTGCCGCTCTCCTATCCGATGACGGCACGCCGCTTCCTGGAGAAACACGGCCTGCTGGATGCGCAGGAATATCAGCGCCGTCTGGTGGAGCAAGGTAATCCGGAAGCCGTGTCGGTCCAGTATCCGCTGAGCGAGTTACGTTATCGCGATATGGGTCAGGGCCAGAACGTTCTGCTTATTACCGTCGACGGTCTGAACTACTCCCGTTACGAGAAGCAGATGCCTGCGCTTGCACAGTTTGCCGAGCAGAACATTAACTTCACCCAGCATATGAGCTCGGGAAATAACACCGACGCCGGTATTTTTGGTCTGTTCTACGGTATCTCCGCAGGCTATATGGACGGCGTGCTTTCCGCCCGAACGCCTGCGGCGCTGATTACCTCCCTGAATCAACAGGGTTACCAGCTGGGACTGTTCTCCTCTGACGGTTTCAGCAGCCCGCTCTATCGCCAGGCACTGCTGTCTGATTTCTCACTGCCGCCGGCGCAAAATCAGACTGACGAACAGACTGCCGGTCAGTGGGTAAACTGGCTCAATCGTTACGCGCAAGAAGATAACCGCTGGTTCTCATGGGTGGCCTTTAACGGCACTAACCTTGATGACAGCAATCAAAAAGGCTTTGTCCGCCGCTACAGCCGCGCGGCCGGCAATGTCGACGATCAGATTGCGCGCGTGATTAACGCCCTGCGCGAATCCGGCAAGCTGGACAATACCGTGGTGATTATCACTGCGGGCCACGGCGTGCCGCTGGGCGATGAAGCGACGGACATGAACTGGTCGCGCCCTAACCTGCACGTTCCGCTGGTCGTACACTGGCCGGGCACACCGGCGCAGCGCATCAATATGCTGACAGATCACAAAGATGTGATGACCACGCTGATGCAACGTCTGCTGCACGTCAGCACACCGGCGAATGAGTATTCTCAGGGTCAGGATCTGTTCAGCGCTACGCGTCGCCATAACTGGGTGACGGCAGCGAGCAACAACACCCTGGCAGTGACTACGCCAGCACTGACGCTGGTGCTCAACAGCAACGGCAATTACCAGACGTATAACCTGCAGGGTGAGAAGATCCACGACCAAAAACCGCAGCTGAGCCTGTTGCTACAGGTGCTCACTGATGAGAAACGGTTTATCGCTAACTGATTAATTTTAAATCAGTTAGCGTGGAACACTCTTGCATTCAGAATGCAAACAGGTAGTATCTTTTTCATACGTCGGCACGTAGCGCAGCCTGGTAGCGCATCGTCATGGGGTGGCGAGGGTCGAGAGTTCAAATCTCTCCGTGCCGACCAAAATAGTAAAAAAACCAACCTTTTACGGTTGGTTTTTTTATGCCTGAACATCCGGACTGCTTGACTCTGAAGAGCGTAACCGCGAAGATGCTGTATATAAAAACAGTTATCATGAGGCAGTTATGTTTGTTGAACTCGTTTATGACAAGCGCAACGTTGCAGGTTTACCGGGCGCCAGTGACATCATCCTGAATGAATTAACAAAACGCGTGCACCGGATCTTCCCGGAGGCAGTGGTGAAAGTGAAACCTATGCAGGCGAACGGTTTGAACAGCGATGCCAGCAAAAGCGATCGCGAGAAACTCAACCGCATGCTGGAAGAGATGTTTGAAGAAGCGGATATGTGGATGGTTTCTGAGTAACCCCCCTGCACTTCTTTCTTACGACTATGACCCCTGGCGACTCATCCCAGGGGTCATTAAACAATGCTCACCATTCGTATAGTTGTTTTATGTCGCAGTGTGAGCATGTGATTGCGCGTTTCACAGCTTCTGCGATAATTACTTAAAAACGCCGGGCACCATCATGAATCCCAAAGCTGCCATGCCAATCCACACACTGACGCGTTTTAAACCGCACGCGCAGATTGACCGATTGATCCATCGCTTTCTTCCTCACGCACAGCTTAAACAATTTTCCGCACACCGTATCCTGCATCTTGATAGCCAGGGTGAGCGTCTGTGCTTAATTCTCCTCGAAGGGCTGGTGGATATTTCTCGTATTGATAACGGAACGCTAAAAGGAACGCTGAAAGCGCCCTTTGTGGCCGGAATATCACATCCTGAATATATGGGGAATGCGTTCCGATTGATGAGCGTCACCGCGGTGAATGTCGCTATTTTGCCTTACAAAACCGCCATGACGATCATTAAAGAGCAGAAAATGTGGGAAGATTACAGTAACTATCTTCTCTACATTATGGGCCTGCACTCCGCCTTGAGTCATTACAGTATAGGGCTACGCTCACGGGAGATTATCCGTGACTGTCTGGTTGACTTAA
Source organism: Lelliottia sp. WB101 (assembly GCF_003051885.1). Taxonomy (NCBI): domain Bacteria; kingdom Pseudomonadati; phylum Pseudomonadota; class Gammaproteobacteria; order Enterobacterales; family Enterobacteriaceae; genus Lelliottia; species Lelliottia sp. WB101. The sequence continues at coordinate 2,532,698 of NZ_CP028520.1, read as the reverse complement.
TGAACGAAAGTGAGCAATACCGGCTGAAAACAAACTCATGCAAATATATTATGGAAAAAACAGGGCTTTCCCGCAGTGGCGTAATGAGTATTCTGGCTGAAATGAAAAGCGAAAATATCATCGGTATTCAGCGAGGTGTATTGACGTTTATTAACGACACCCCTCGTTAGCCCTTATTTATTGTTTTCTGTCATTAAAAAGGCCATCAATCGATGGCCTTTTAATTTACATTGATTCCCGTTACATATGGAAGCCACCGCCCGCACCCACATGCCCGCCAAAGGCGTGGTCATGCGCATTGTCCGCACCGGTTCCGGTTCCATGTTCGGATTGGGAAGAAGCCGTATTACGGTTATTACCGCCTTTCTTCGCATGCTGGAAAGCACTGTGGAACGGGATACTTACCTGAGTGGATGGGGTCAGCGTCGAAGCCTTAACCACACTTTTATGGCCTGCCGTATCCGTAATCTGGACCTGAGTATCTGGTTTCAGGGTATTTGCCGCGACGTTAATGGTTGCGCCAGTGTTTGGGCGCGTCGACGGACCAGAATAGCTGATTACACGCGCTGGTTCCGAATAGGTGGCCGTTCCGGAGCGTTTTACACCGTAATTCGACAGCTCCGCTTCGTGCTGTGCCATCTCCGCTTTCGCCACCGCTGCCGCCTGCTGATCCGCGACACTGCTGTCCAGATGCGTCGCAGGCCCAATCTGATGCGTTGGATAACCCGCAGGATTAGACTCTTTAATGATGCCCGGTGCCATTACCCAGCCCTTGCTGTGGCTGGCAGTGGCAGACGGAGAATTTAAACGCGCTTCAGCGATTTTCGCATCACGTTCAGCATTGGCCTGCGCTTTCTCCGCAGCATCTTTTTGGTTCTGCGCTTCTTGCTCTGCTGCGCGCTGATCGGCATAAGCCTCCGCGCGCATTTGGCCCGCAACATTCATCAGATCACGATCGTCTTGCATTGTAGTGTGAGTCACACTGTGGTTATTGTGAATAACCTGATCGTGGGCTGACTCCACGGCATGCTCAGCTTGAGCGACTTCAGCCTTCGCCTCATCAACTGTCATCGCATGAGCTGAAACAGAAAAAGAATACAGGACCACCAGAGAAATAATTGTTTTTTTCATCACATCACTCACTAAATTTATTCAACAGTAAACCCCGCCTTTAATTAGCGTTACGGGTTTATGATTATTTTCGAAGCCAGAAATGTTTACATTTAATCTTTTACGAAACAGAATTAAATTTGTGTGACAAAGGCTATAGATATTAATAAAGGAAAGCAATTATGCACTCTAATACAATCAATGAAAGTTTTTTATAGGATTGACTTTATTTAATGTATACATAATACGTGTTAATTAATGATATTTTTGACATGCATGAGGTTAACGCAAACGTAACGTTTTAACATTTTCAGAACGATTCAGGCATAAAAAAACCAACCCGAAGGTTGGCTTATTTATCATGGGCGATTATTCAATGCTTATCAGGGCCACCGAGGAAAAAGATCCCCAGCGGAATCGCCAGTAAAATGGTGAAGACCATGCTGTAAACAAAAATCATCGCGGATTGCAGGACGTACATACTGGTCGTCCACTGTGAGAGCGGAATATTGTACTGCTCAATCACACCGACGATTGTTGCCCGTCCGACGCCTGCGGCGGCAATCAGAAACACCACAAACAGCGCCAGTAAAAACTTCCTGCCTTCGGGGTTTTAAGCTTTGCGCGGACCATGTCTCTCTTTCCTTTACAGATGAATAACATTATTTAGCGCTAACCCTAACACGATCTCCCCTTTCATTCCATATCAGCATTTATCTCTGCCATACAACAACAAAAGCAGTGTGATCAACCGAGTGAAATCAAAATATAGGTAAATCCCACCAGGCAGCCGTCTGCACTATGCTAATCTTGCATCGATTGTTTGACATAAAAGGAATGACTGTGAAAAACACACCTAAATTTGCCATCGCCCTTCTGGCTGCTGCCTGCATGAGCACCAGCGCCTTCGCAAGCGAAACGCCGAAAGCGCAGCCTCTGGAAAAGATTGCGCCGTACCCGCAGGCGGAAAAAGGCATGAAGCGTCAGGTTATCCAGCTCCCGGCTCAGGAAGATGAGTCCGCGTTTAAAGTTGAGCTGCTGATTGGACAGAACCTGGAAGTGGACTGCAATCGTCATCGCCTTGGCGGCAAACTGGAAAGCAAAACCCTGGAAGGCTGGGGCTACGACTATTACGTCTTCGATAACGTGACGTCGCCGGTTTCTACAATGATGGCCTGCCCGGACGGGAAAAAAACGCAGCAGTTCGTGACAGCGTATCTCGGCGATAACAGCCTGCTGCGCTACAACAGCAAATTACCGATTGTGGTTTACACGCCCGAGAATATCGACGTGAAATACCGCGTCTGGAAAGCCGACGAGAAAGTCGAAAACGCAGTCGTGCGTTAAAAAAAAGCCGGGTAGTGATACCCGGCTTTTTTGTCCTTCATAGTATTTACAGCGCGATATCCGCGACCGGTTTAGATTCCGGCTGTGGTTTTGCCTGCGGTTGCGCCTGCGGTGCCACATCTGCTGCCTGCGGTTTTTCGTATTTGAGCTGGAGAACACCGCTGGTGTATTCCAGCTCTTGTTCCGTCGCTGCCACGTTACCGTTCAGTTTGGTGCCATAAGACGGAATAATGTTTTTCAGCTTCGCCTGCCATTCCGGGCTGGCGACTTTATCTTTAAACACTTTTTCCATCAGATGCAGCATGATCGGTGCCGCAGTGGATGCTCCAGGCGATGCGCCCAGCAGCGCGGCAATGGTCCCGTCTTTGTCGCTCACCACTTCCGTACCCAGACGCAGAACGCCGCCCTCTTTCGGATCGCGCTTGATGATCTGCACGCGCTGACCCGCCTGCCATAAACGCCAGTCGGCTTTTTTCGCCTGCGGGTAGTACTCTTGCAGGGCAGCAAAACGGTCATCATCGGAGAGCATCACCTGGCTAATCAGGTATTTCACCAGATCGAAGTTATCCAGGCCCACATCCACCATCGGCATAAAGTTCGAGGTGGTGGTGGAACTCAGCAGATCCCACAGGGAGCCGTTTTTCAGGAATTTCGTGGAGAAGGTCGCAAACGGCCCAAACAGCACCACGCGTTTGCCGTCCAGAATACGGGTATCGATGTGAGGAACAGACATCGGTGGAGCGCCAACGGAGGCCTGACCATACACTTTCGCCAGATGACGGTTCACCACTTCCGGGTTATCAGAGACCAGGAACTGGCCGCCAACCGGGAAGCCCGCGTAGTCGTCGGCTTCCGGAATACCGGACTCCTGCAACAGTTTCAGCGCAGCACCACCGGCCCCGATAAAGACGAACTTCGCCTTGATCACGTGCTCGGCTTCATTGTTTTTCAGATCGGCAACGGTCACGCTCCAGCTGTTATCCGCGTTACGCTTAAAGCCGCGCACTTCGGTGCTGACCTGCAGTTTGAAGTTGTCTTTCTTCTGCAATGCGCCCACCAGCTGACGGGTAATTTCGCCGTAGTTTACGTCGGTCCCGATTTCAGTACGGGTCGCGGCCACTTTCTGGTTCGGGTCACGCCCTTCCATCACCAGCGGCGCCCACTCTTTAATCTGCGCATGATCTTCGGAATATTTCATGCCACGGAACAGGCTGCTCTGCTGCAACGCGGCGTAGCGCGCGCGCAGGAAGTTGACGTTGTCGTCGCCCCACACAAAGCTCATGTGCGGAACGGTATTGATAAAGGAGTGCGGGTCGTGCATCACGCCGCTGTTCACCTGATGTGACCAGAACTGACGGGAGATCTGGAAGGCTTCGTTGATCTCAACCGCCTTCTCGATACTAATGGAACCGTCCTTTTTCTGCGGCGTATAGTTCAGTTCCATGAGTGCCGAGTGGCCCGTACCGGCGTTGTTCCAGCCGTTCGAACTCTCCTGCGCCACGCCGTCGAGGCGTTCAACCATGGTCATCGACCAGTCTGGCTGTAATTCCTGTAAATAGGTGCCCAGCGTGGCGCTCATAATGCCGCCGCCAATTAAAAGGACGTCCGTTTCCTGCTCTTTAGGCGTATCCGCTTTCGCCGCCATTGAGATGGCGCTCAGCCCTACGGCCATAGAAAAGAGCATGGCAGTCATTTTTTTCATCATTTATGCCTTACTTGTAGTCGTGCTTTTTACGTGGAAATTGCAGGTGAAATAAGCTGCGGGGGAACGTTAACAATTTTTAAACATTGTTTAAAGGTTAAGAAATTATTGTAATTGTGAAATTAAATGTTTGAATAATTGTGTGGGTATCAGGATTGCTGGCTGGCACCGCGCGGCTTTTCTGGCTACTATGCTGCACTTTGTGATCGCGCGCACGGAAGCCTGCCCTAACCTGCGAATAGCTATGTCATTACCACACACTTCTGCCCTGACGCCTGACGATGGTCGCGTCTCGAGCGTACTGCGCTCACCTAAAATGTTGATGCGCGAAACCTTAGCCGGCGTGATTACCGCCCTGGCGCTTATCCCCGAAGTGATCTCGTTTTCCGTGGTCGCCGGAGTGGACCCGAAGGTGAGTCTTATCGCCTCGGTGGTGCTCTGTCTGGCGATGTCCTTTTTAGGCGGCCGTCCGGCGATGGTTACCGCTGCTGCCGGTTCCGTCGCCCTGGTGATCGGCCCAATGGTGCATCTGCACGGGGTTCAGTACATTTTGCCCGCCGTGATCCTCGCCGGTCTCATTCAGATCCTGTTTGGCGTGCTCGGCATGGCGCGTCTGATGCGCTTTATTCCCCAGTCGGTGATGACCGGGTTTGTGAATGCCCTCGGCATTTTGATTTTCTTTGCCCAGGTGCCCCATTTCTGGACCAAAAGCCCGCTGATCGTCGGCCTGTTTGTGCTGACGCTGCTGATAGTCCTGTGGGCGCCTCGGGTTATCAAAAGCGTTCCCTCCCCGCTTATCGCCATTGTCGTTTTGACCCTCTTTACCGTGACCAGCGGGCAGATTCTGCCGACCGTCGGCGACGAAGGCTCCATGAGCGGCGGGCTACCGTGTCTGACGCAGCTGCTGGTGCCGCTGGACCTGCACACCCTGAGCATTATCTGGCCCTGCGCGCTCAGCATCGCCTTTGTCGGTCTGATGGAATCGTTGCTGACGGCAAAACTGGTGGATGAACTCACCCTGACGCCGTCGAGTAAACGCCGGGAGAGCATCGGGCTGGGGGTTGCGAATATGATGTCCGGCTTTTACGGCGGTATCGCCGGTTGCGCAATGATTGGGCAAACCATCGTTAACGTGGAGATGGGGAAAGGACGCAGCCGCATATCTACGCTGGCGGCGGGTGTGGTTTTGCTGATTCTGGTCACCGGCTTGAGCGAAGTCATGGCGCACATTCCGATGGCGGTGCTTGCCGGGATTATGGCGATTGTGGCGTTCAAGACCTTCAATTGGCATAGCATTCAGCCGGGAACCATGAAAGACGCGCCGATTGCTGAAACCCTGGTTATGCTGGTGACCGTTGCGGCCACCGTCTCAACCGGCAATCTGGCAATTGGCGTACTGGGCGGGATCATCGTGATGGTGATAATCCCTGCCCGGTTGAAGCGCAAGCACGCGGTTACAGCAGGAAAATCGTCGCCAGGCCAAGGAAAATAAAGAAGCCGCCGGTATCGGTAATGGCGGTGATCATCACGCTCGACCCCACCGCGGGGTCGCGCCCGAAGCGGGTCATCGTCAGCGGAATGATCACCCCCATCATCGATGCCACCAGCAGGTTGAGCACCATCGCCAGCATCATCACGCCACCCAGCGCCATATCGTCGTACAGCCACCAGGTAATGCCGCCCATAATCCCGCCCCACACCAGGCCGTTAATCAGCGCCACGCCCATCTCCCTGAAGATCAGGAACGTAAAGTTGCCGGGCTGGATTTTCTCCAGCGCCAGGGCGCGCACGATCATGGTGATGGTTTGATTCCCGGTGTTACCGCCAATCCCTGCCACGATTGGCATCAGGGAGGCCAGCGCCACCAGCTGTGAAATCGTGTGTTCAAAGCCATCGATCACCCGGGAGGCAATAAAAGCGGTGCAGAGGTTAATCGCCAGCCACGCCCAGCGCGTTTTGACCGCTTTGCCGACGGAGGCATGGACATCATCTTCGGCGCTCAAACCGCCTAACGCGCGCAGATCGTTGTCGGTCTCTTCATACACCACGTCAACGATCTCATCGATCGTCACGCGGCCCATCAGTTTGCCGACAGAATCCACAACTGCGGCGCTGATCAGGTTGTCACGTTCGAAGGTACGCGCCGCCTTTTCAGCGTCATCTTCCGGGGAGAAGACCATTGGCTCGTTATTCATGACCTCACTCACCCGACGCTGTGCATCGTTGAGCAGGATGGATTGCAGCGACAGCTCGCCAAGCAGGGTTTTGTCGCGCGCCGTGACAAACAGCTTATCGGTGTTTTCCGGCATTTTACCTTTGCGGCGCAGATAGCGCTGCACGGTGGCCAGCGTGACGTCCGGGCGCACCATGATCACCTCGAACTCCATGATCGCGCCGACGCTGTCCTGAGCGAAGTCCATTACCTGGCGTACGCGAGCACGCTCTTCCGCCGGGAGCGATGCCAGCAGGCGGCCCGTCAGGTTACGCGGCAGGTGTTGAACCAGGTAGATCTGCTCGTCAATATCCAGCGTCTGCACGGCATCGAGCAGTTCGCGGTCGCTCATATCATCGATGAGATCATCCCAGACGTTCTCCGAGGCCTCCAGGAGTACCTGACCACGCTCATGATCCTGCACCAGTCGCCACAGGGCGTGACGCTCTTCCGAAGGGAGAGACTCGAGGGTATCCGCCAGGTCCGGCGGTGGCAGATGGGCAACCAGCGCCCCTACCTCAGCAATATCGTCGGACAAGGTACCGACGTCATATTGCTCAGCCAGGGTTAATTTTCCGAGTAACGCCGACGTGACCGCTTTATCAGTGGTCAGAAGCCAGATAAGTCGGGCACGCTCCTGATCGCGCAGCCTTGCGCTGTTTTTGTTTATCAACGACATCAATCATAAATCCATGAAATAAGGTGATATCAAGCATAGCGTGGGGGAATGTAAATGATAATAAACAAATGGGCGGAATGGATAAAAAAGGAGCGGATAGCAGGTTTTGTCGTAAAACATGCCGGGTAAGGCGTGGCCGCCACCCGGCATGTTTACCTTTACGCGGTACGCGCCACGGCATCTCGCGAGGCGGCATCGCGCTCCTCGCCGGTCAGCTCGCTGAGCTGTCCGTCACGCATCTCCAGCAATCGGTCGGCGTGAATGAAGTAGTGATCGTCGTGACTGATGGCGAAAATCGTTTTGCCCATCGCCTGCATCAGCGGCAGCAGCACCTGATAAAACTCGCGGCGGAAGTGAGGGTCCTGGTCGGCCGCCCATTCATCCAGCAGAATGATGTCGCGCTCTTCCGCTAATGCCAGCAGCAGCGCCACGCGTTTTTTCTGCCCTTTCGACAGTTTGAGATTGAGGATTTTGCCGTCCTGAAGCTCCAGCTTGTGCGACATTTTCAGCTGTTCCAGCCACTTCGCGACCAGCTCAGGATTTGCCTGTTTGCCTTCCGGCCCTAACAGCTGATCGAACAGCCAGACATCCGTAAAGACTGCGGAGAAGAGCTTGCGATAATCTTCCGGTTTCTCAACGGACAGCGCTTTTCCGTCCAGCAGGATCTCACCCGACTGCGGCTGATACAGCCCCGTCAGCAGCATCGCCAGCGTGGATTTTCCGCTACCGTTGCCGCCAATCAGGAACAGCAGTTCGCCGCGATGGATGGTCAGATTGACCGGGCCGACGGCAAAGTTGTTATCCTGATAATGGAAAGTGACGTTACGGAGTTCCAGCGTTTTCCAGTCCGGGAAGGCGTCCGGGCGCGGGAACTCAGGGCGGAACGGCGCCAGCGCAAACTGATTCAGTTTTCTGAAGGCCACCTGTGCACTGAGCAGCGTTGGCAGCGCACCCACGGCGGAGAGCAGCGGCGTACGCAGGAACAGCAGCGTCAGGGAATAGGTCGCCGCCACGTTAGTGTCGGCCCAGCCGAGGCTGTTTGCCATCCAGAACACCAGACCGATCGCGCCCAGCATCATGATATTCGACCAGTTCACGGCGCTCAAGTGGAAGGTATCGGCGCGAATGATGTGATGGCGATATTCGCGCGCATCGGGAATATAGAGGTTGTTAAAGATGTGCTCGGCGCGCTCGCGGTTGAGGGTCAGCTCTTTGCGCCCTTCCAGCACTGTCTGGTAGTCGTTATAGAGCTTATCTTCTGTTTCACGCAGCACCGCCATGTGCTTATACACACGTGCCACCAGCAGGTAACCGCCCCAGATGGTGACCACAATCCATATCGCGGTCACGGCCAGCATTTTGGTCGACAGCCACGCAAGATAGGCGGCTGAGCCAAAGGTCAGAATGATACCCTGCACCAGCTCCGGCAAACGCACAAAGGCAATCGTAATCGCCCGCACATCGCTGGTCAGACCCGCCAACAGTGACGCACTGCCCAGTTGCTCGATGCGTTCAACCTGCGTATCGAGAATACGTTTGATAAATTCGCCGCGCAGGCGATAGACGAAATGGTGCCCCAGGGCCGTCAGCGCCAGCTGCGAGGCCAGCGTGACCGCCATCAGCAGCAGCAGCAGGCCGAGAAACTCTGGCAATACCGACAGTTTCGTATCGACCATTTCAATCAGACGGACGTTAATAAAGGCGATAAGCCCAATGCCCAGCGCGGCGCTGGCAAGGCTGAGCGCCATAACCGCGACAAACGGCCAGCGGTACTGACGCCAGACAAGGAGAAGTAGTTGCATGCAAAGCAATCCGGACAAGAAAAAACAGCCAGCAGTGTAAACTGCCCGACGGTTACATCAAGAATAATTCTTATTTTTATTCGCTATCCGACGCCTGGCGGAAGGTCAGGTTGTAGCGGTACTCCCCCGCCAGTGGATGAATGCCAGGTTTAAGGGGTTGAATCCCGTGATAAAAAAGCCGTGATTCCCCGCCCCACACCACCACGTCACCGTGCTCAAGCATCAGCCGCTTAAGCGGATCGCTGCGCTTCAGGCCGCCAAACTGGAAGACCGCAGGCAGGCCCAGCGAAACAGACACAATCGGCGCACGCAGATCCGGCTCGTCTTTGTCCTGATGTAGCGACAGCTTTGCTCCCGGCGCGTAGCGGTTGACCAGGCAGGCGTAGGGCTGAAAGTGCGGATAGCCCGCCGCGACTGCCGCGTCATGACAGAGCGAGCTGAACGCTGCGGGGATTAACGGCCAGGGCTGGCCCGTCACAGGATCGGTAGGTGAATAGAGATAACCGCGATCGTTTGTCGTCCAGCCAAGCGATCCGCAGTTCGTCATCGCCACGGACATGGTGTATCCGCCCGGCGTGACCATATGGCGGAACGGCGATAGCGCAGCGACCTCAGCAATTGCCTGAAACAACGCTTCGGCGCGCGCTAAAGCGAAGCGGCGCAAAATGGTGGCACCGGGCGCCAACGGTTCTTGCCAGGGATCGCTATCCGCAAACAGATCCAGCATTACTCCTCCTGATTTTTCGCTTCACGCTGCAGCAACTGCGCTTTGCGCGCCGTTCCCCAGCGATAGCCGGACAAGGCGCCGTCGTTTCGCACGACGCGGTGACAAGGGATAACGATCGCCAGTTTGTTGGCCGCACAGGCGCTTGCCACCGCCCGCACCGCGTTAGGTTTGCCGATGGCACTGGCGACCTGCTGATAGCTCGCTGTTTCACCGCAGGGGATCGCGCGCAGTGCCTGCCAGACCTGCTGCTGAAACGCGGTACCGCGAATATCCAGCGGCAGCGCCAGCGCCGTGCCGCTGTTATCCAGACTCGTAATCACCTGATGAAGCCTGCCCGCAAAGGTCCCCTCGGGCGTTTCCTGCTGTGCGTGCGGGAAAAGCGTATGAATCTCTTCTGCCAGGGCATCGTCATTATCGCCCAGTAAAATCGCACAGATCCCGCGCTCACTTTCCGCCACCAGGCAACGGCCCAGCTCGCAGTCGCTAATGGCGTAGCGCACGGTCACATCACTCCCGCCATTGCGATACTGTTTTGCGGTCATGCCCAACACGTCGTCTGCTTTTCGGTAGTAGCTGCTGCTGTCGGGGAAACCCGCGGCCAGTACGGAATCGGTAATGGTATCGCCCTGCGTCAGTGCGGCCCGTAAACGTCGCGCGCGCGCCGCCTGCTGCCAGGATTTCGGCGTCATCCCGGTGTGGGATTTAAACAACCGGTGAAAATGGAACGAACTCATCGCCACCGCTTCTGCCAGCGCAGTCAGGGTCAGCGTGGAGTCCTCTTCTAGCAGGCGGCAGGCTTGTTCGATTTTGGCCATTTTTGCGGCCTGAGGATCGGCTTTGTCCGGCGCGCAGCGTTTGCAGGGGCGAAACCCGGCCTGTTGAGCATGACGGGCATCGGGGAAGAAATGGACATTCTTGCGCAGCGCGTGGCGCGCCCGGCAGGAAGGGCGGCAAAAGATGCCGGTTGTCTGGACGGCAAAGACAAACTGGTTATCGGCACTGGAATCGCGGGCCAGCACTGCCAGCCAGCGTTCTTCATCGGTATTCAGGATCAGGTTTTTCATCATCGGCTCCTCTTACAAGCATACTCACACAATGCCGGAGTGCCACTGAACAAAAACCCGCAACCTTGCTTTTTAATTTTGTTCGCTAATTAAGAAGCTCTGGAACTGCGGCGACATCCAGGTTTTAAACGTCTCGCCCTCGCGGGTGATCATATACACTGCCAGCCCTTCCTGGCGCACCACCTCTTTCGCCTTCTCTGGCCCCAACACCATCAGCCCCGTATCCCAGGTATCAGCTTCCAGCGCAGTGGGAGCGATGACGGTAACGGAGACCAGGTTATGTTCGATCGGGCGACCGGTCTGCGGATCGATGACGTGAGAGAGGCGTTTCCCGTCCAGTTCGTAATAATTCCGATAGCTTCCGGAGGTACTGATGCCGTGGCCGTTAATATCCACCACCGCCTGGACTGCGTTCTGGGTGTCGGTCGGTTTTTGGATCGCCACGCGCCAGGGCTTATCGCTGGCATTCAGTCCACGGCTGACCAGCGCGCCACCGACCGAGACCAGATAGCGTGAGATCCCTTCCTGGGTCATCAGTGCGGCCAGATGATCCGCCGCGTAGCCCTCCCCGACCGTTGAAAGATCCACAAACAGATCGGGAATGTCTTTTTGCAGATACTGCTGACCGTATTGGTTGATCACCGTCAGATGCTGCAAACCGGTGCGGGCGCGGGCATCGTCGATTTGCGCCTGATCGGGGATTTTCTCCGGCTGTTTCGTCGGGCCAAAGCCCCATAAATTCACCAGCGGCCCGACGGTAATATCCATCGCCCCGTTGGTTTTATAGCCAATATGCAGCGCCTCGGTGACGATGTCGGCCATCGCCTCGCTTACGGGCCACAGGGAGGTGCTATTGGACAGATTGAAGCGCATCAGCGCAGAGTCATTTTTATAGGTCGAGAGCAGCTGATCGTCAGCGTCGAGCTGAGACTGAATTTTACCGCGCAGTTCGTCCGCGCGTCTGGCGTCAACATTCATGATGCTGACGCGCCAGAAGGTTCCCATGGTTTTCCCTTCCAGCACCGTAGCTGCAGGCGCAGCGGGTTTCACCGAAGGGGTGGAAGAGTCGCATGCCGCCAGTAAGAAAAAGCTCGCCAGAATGCCAGCGCGCCAAAAAGTCATGTCCATTCGTTATCATCCTCATGCCTGGGCGGCAAGAGTATATCAAACCCGGTCGCAGGTAAGACCCTAAAAAGAGAATAGAAAAAGGGGCCATAAGGCCCCTTTGTGTTACTGAGCGTATCTTAGAACTGGTAAACCAGACCCAGAGCGACGATATCATCAGTACCGATACCAGCCTGACGGGTGAAGTTGTTTTCATCCAGCAGGTTGATTTTGTAATCCACGTAGGTGGACATGTTTTTGTTGAAGTAGTAAGTCGCGCCAACATCAACATATTTCAGCAGATCCTGATCGCCGAAGTTGGTGGTGTTGTTGCTTACGTCCTTACCTTTAGACTGCAGGTAAGCCACGGATGGACGCAGACCGAAGTCGAACTGGTACTGAGCAACCACTTCGAAGTTCTGTGCTTTGTTAGCAAAACCGTAGATGTTGCTGCTGCTCTGGGAGTCGCCGAAACGGGTTGCGTTGTAAGTCTGGGAGTACTGTGCTGCCAGGTAAATGTTGTTGGCATCATATTTCAGACCACCGCTATACACTTCTGCGTGATCGCCTTCGCCGAATACGTCTGCTTTATTCTGATCAGCAGTACGTTTAGAGGAAGACATCGCACCACCCACGCTGAAGCCTTCGCCCAGGTTGTAGGTCAGGGATGCGCCGTAGCCGTCGCCGTTCTGTTTCAGAGTGCTACGACCGGTGTCGTTTTCGCCGTCAACGCTGCCGTTTTTACCCTGATACTGCAGAGCAAAGTTCAGGCCATCAACCAGACCGAAGAAGTCCTGGTTACGGTAGGTTGCAACGCCGTTAGCACGAGACTGCAGGAAGTTGTCAGCACCGTAGGTGTCGCCGCCGAATTCTGGCAGTACGTCAGTCCAGGAGGTGACATCGTAGATAACGCCGTAGTTACGACCGTAGTCGAAAGAACCTGCGTCAGCGAATTTCAGACCCGCGAAGGCCACACGAGTCCAGGACTGGTTGTCGCTCTCGTCGGTGTTGCCCTGAATCTGGTATTCCCACTGGCCGTAACCGGTCAGCTGATCGTTAACTTGAGTTTCGCCTTTGAAGCCGATACGCATGTAGGTCTGATCGCCATCAGCGCCTTTGTCATCGGAGAAATAGTGCAGACCGTCGACTTTACCGAACAGATCTAATTTGTTGCCGTCTTTGTTATAAATTTCAGCCGCATTTGCTGCGCCTGCTACCAGCAGAGCTGGTACCAGGAGGGACAGGACTTTAACTTTCATTTTATTAACCCTCTGTTATATGCCTTTATATGCCTTATTATTACCACTGCTTACTGATTAACCCTCTTAACCAGTCGGCAACTTCATTCTCCGCAAAATTACAGAATAATCCAATAAGAATATGATACGAAAACTTTGAAGATGTTTCATTCATCTACAAACATGTTTCAATTTGTAAATAAAGGGGAACTTTTTGATAGCACTAAGAGCTAAAAAATAAAGCACATTAAATCAAAACGTGAAAATAGATGATATATATCAGATAGATAGCCAAAGTAATCATTACCGCACTGATTGTCAAAACAAAAACCGTCGAGATCACTAAAATAACTCCCGCTATCATCATTAACTTTATTTATTACCGTCATTCAGTTTTGAATGTCTGTTTATCCCTAATTCAGCCGAGTGCACTGCATTCGGTTTTTTTTTACGCTTCTTTACGTAAACTGAATTTATCTGTGCTACCGCACTGAAATTATAACAACTATTAATTAATTCGATTATGTCCCTAAATTTCCTTTCCCGTCGCTTTAACAAATTTTAATTTCTTGTTAATTAGTGCTATTTTTCACATTCATTGCCAATTATTTGTACAATCCGATCGCGTTTGTACACTTTTAAATCTGCCTCGCCCTGCGCTATTTAAAGTCGAAAAAGTCCCGTCTGCTCTGGCTACGATGCTGGAAATTCAGGTATTACCCTTTATACTGCCCACTCCCCCTTACGTGCGGCCATATCGGGTTAAACATATCAATGAGTCAGTCTGAAACCACAGCAACAGGTAAGTTCTCCCTCCTTCCGGGGAGCATCACCCGCTTCTTCCTTCTCTTAATCATTGTGCTGCTGGTGACGATGGGAGTGATGGTGCAGAGCGCGGTCAATACCTGGCTGAAGGACAGGAGCTACCAGATTGTTGATATCACCCACGCGGTGCATAAGCGCATTGATACCTGGCGTTACGCCACCTGGCAGATTTATGACAACATTGCCGCCGCACCGGGAACCTCGTCGGGTGAGAATCTGCAGGAGACGCGTCTTAAGCAGGACGTGTATTACCTCGAAAAAACGCGCCGTAAAACCGAGGCCCTGATTTTTGGTTCGCACGATAGCGCCACGCTTGAGATGACCCAGCGGATGTCGACCTATCTCGACACGCTGTGGGGCGCAGAAACAGTGCCGTGGTCGATGTATTATCTCAACGGTCAGGATAACAGCATGATCCTGATCTCCACGCTACCGCTGAAAGATCTCTCGTCCGGGTTTAAAGAGTCCACCATCGGCTCGATCGTCGATTCCCGTCGCGCCGAAATGCTCCAGCAGGCCAACGCCCTGGATGAGCGCGAAAGTTTCTCCTCTCTGCGCCGCCTGGCGTGGCAGAACGGGCATTACTTTACCCTGCGCACCACCTTTAACCAGCCGGGACATCTGGCGACCGTCGTGGCCTTTGATTTGCCGATTAACGATCTGATCCCGCCTGACATGCCGTTGGACAGTTTCCGTCTGGAGCCAGACAGCTCCGCACAAAATCTGCGCGCATCAGCCGATAAGAAAGAGGGCCCGGAGAGTGCCACCATTACGTTCAATGGCTCGAAGATTGAGATCGCCTCTGCGCTGAACTCCACCGGGATGCGCCTGGTCTGGCAGGTGCCGTTTGGTACATTACTGCTGGATACTCTGCAAAATATTCTCCTGCCGCTGCTGCTGAATATCGGCCTGCTGGCGCTGGCGCTGTTTGGCTACAGCACCTTCCGCTTCCAGCCTGGCCGTCAAAGCGAAAGCGTGTCGTCATCCGGCTCAGGCAACGAACTGCGCGTCCTGCGGGCGCTGAATGAGGAGATTGTCTCCATCCTCCCGCTCGGGCTGCTGGTGCATGACCAGGAAGCCAATCGCACCATTATGAGCAACAAGATTGCCGATCATCTTCTGCCACACCTGAATTTGCAGAACATCACGGCGATGGCCGATCAGCACCAGGGCGTCATTCAGGCCACCATTAATAATGAACTGTATGAAATTCGTCAGTTCCGCAGCCAGGTTGCTTCCCGCACCCAAATCTTTATCATCCGCGATCAGGACCGTGAAGTGCTGGTGAACAAGAAACTCAAGCAGGCCCAGCGGCTGTATGAGAAGAACCAGCAGGGCCGCGCGGTCTTTATGCAAAACATCAGCGATGCGTTTAAGCGTCCGCTGAAAGCGCTGGCGAGCCAGGCCGCGAATATCAGCACGCCAGAAAGCCATCAGCTTGCCACTCAGGCGGATACGCTCGTGCGGATGGTGGATGAAATTCAGCTGGCTAACATGCTGGAAAACGACTCCTGGAGAGGGAACCCTACCCTGTTCTCGATTCAGGATCTGATCAACGAAGTGGTGCCTGAAGTCCTGCCGGTGATTAAGCGTAAAGGGCTGCAGCTGCTGATTAACAACCATCTACCCGCCAACGATAAACGCCACGGCGACCGCGATGCCCTACGCCGCATCGTGCTGATGCTGATTCAGTACTCCGTCACCACCACTCAAATCGGCAAAATTACGCTGGAAGTCAGCGCAGACGAATCCGCTCAAGACCGCCTGACGATCCGTATCCTGGATACGGGCGAAGGCGTGACGCTGAGCGAAGTCGACAATCTGCACTTCCCGTTCCTCAACGATACTCAGAGCGACAACTACGGCAAAGCCAATCCCCTCACCTTCTGGCTGTGCGATCAGCTGGCGCGTAAACTGGGCGGGCACCTGAATATCAAAGCCCGCGAGTCCCTTGGTACGCGCTATTCCCTGCACGTCAAAATGGCCGCGACCCCAGAGGAAGAGGACGAAGAGCGTCTGCTGGATGATGTGGTGATCATGGTGGATGTGACCTCGAACGAGATCCGCAACATTGTGGTTCGTCAGCTGGAAAACTGGGGCGCGTCCTGCATCACCCCGGACGACAGGCTCACAAGTCAAGAATATGATCTGTTTTTAACTGATAATCCGTCTAATCTTACTGCCTCGGGCTTGCTTTTAAGCGATGATGAGTCTGGCGTGCGCAAAATCGGCCCCGGCCAGATGCGCGTCAACTTCAATATGAGCAATGCGATGCAGGAAGCTGTACTACAACTAATAGAGGAACAGCTGGCACAAGAAGAGATCCTGGAGTCCCCGTTGGGTGGCGATGAAAATGCCGAACTCCATGCCAGCGGATACTATTCCCTCTTTGTAGATACAGTACCAGATGATGTTAAGCGGTTGTATACTGAGTCCGCTGCGAAGGATTTCGCGGCGCTGGCGCAGACAGCACACCGGCTTAAAGGGGTGTTTGCCATGCTTAATCTGGTTCCGGGCAAGCAGTTATGTGAAACGCTGGAACATCTTATTCGCGAGAAGGATGCTTCTGGCACAGAAAAATACATCAGCGACATTGACGCCTACGTCAAAAGCTTGCTGTAGCAAGGTAGCCTTATACATGAACAATATGAACGTAATTATTGCCGATGACCACCCGATTGTACTGTTCGGTATTCGCAAATCACTTGAACAGATCGAGTGGGTGAATGTTGTCGGTGAATTTGAAGACTCTACAGCACTTATCAATAACCTCCCGAAACTTGATGCCCATGTCCTCATCACCGATCTCTCCATGCCGGGAGATAAATACGGCGATGGGATCACGCTTATCAAATACATCAAGCGCCACTTCCCGAGCATTTCGATCATTGTTCTGACTATGAACAACAACCCGGCGATCTTAAGCGCCGTGCTGGAACTCGACATTGAAGGGATCGTGCTGAAACAAGGCGCGCCAACCGATCTGCCGAAAGCGCTTGCCGCCCTGCAGAAAGGCAAGAAATTTACCCCGGAAAGCGTCTCCCGTCTGCTGGAGAAAATCAGCGCCGGTGGTTACGGTGACAAGCGTTTGTCCCCGAAAGAGAGCGAAGTGTTGCGCCTGTTCGCGGAAGGTTTCCTGGTCACCGAGATTGCCAAGAAGCTGAACCGCAGCATTAAAACCATCAGTAGCCAGAAGAAATCGGCGATGATGAAGCTGGGTGTTGAAAATGACATCGCCCTGCTGAACTATCTCTCTTCTGTGACGCTGAGCGCGGTCGACAAAGACTGATTGCTCTTCGCTTAAAAAACCCGGCAGCGCTCGCGCTAGCCGGGTTTTTTTACGCCCTGTTTTTGCGCACGCGATCCGCGTAGACCGTCAGGGTCTGCTTGATCACATCCAGCGTCACCGGTTTCGACAGACAACTGTCCATTCCCGACTCCAGGCAGCGCTGCTTCTCTTCGGCCAGCGCATTCGCCGTCACGCCAATCACTGGCAGAGTCAGCCCCTGCTCGCGGATACGCTGCGTCAGGCGATAGCCATCCATGTTCGGCATGTTGACGTCGCTGAGCACAATATCAATATGATTTTTGCTGAGCACGTTAAGCGCATCGACGCCGTCGTTGGCCGTCAGACATTGATATCCCAGCGATCCGAGCTGATCGGCCAACAGACGCCGGTTAATCGGATGATCGTCGACCACCAGTATCATCATATCGTCATTCATTGCGACGGAAGAGTCCGGCGACGGCAGCGCTCTCACGCCGTCGCGCTCATCCACTTCAACGCGATAGATATGTGCCAGCAGATGCATCAGCTCGTGCGGCGTGGCGACGCTGTGCGTCCACTCTCCCGGCACACGCTCCTGCGGAATACCAATATGACGACGACAGAAGATAATCGCGGCTCTGCCTTTCCAGGACGGGTCCAGCTCTACGTCCGTAATCAGCGTGTCGTCGGCATCGGCGGGTTGCCCCTCGTAGCGCATCACGTGAAGGCCACGGTTGGTCAGCATCGACTCGAGGAAGGTATAGAGCGAGGCGTTATGCACCGCCAGCCAGATTGTTTTACCGCTCAAGCCATCCGCCGGGGCTTTCACCGGATACTTCGCCGAATAGAGCGGAATACGAATCGTAAACTGGCTGCCCATACCCGGCTCGGTGTCCACCGAGATATCGCCGTCCATCATGCTGATCAGCTGCTCGCAAATCGCAAGCCCAAGGCCTGTGCCCTGGAAGTTACGCTGTACGCCGGTTCCCACCTGGAAGAACGGGTCAAACAGTTTGACCACCTCTTTGGCCGGGATCCCGGTCCCCGTGTCGCGAACGCGAATACTCAAATAATCCCCGGCGCGGGAAACATGCAGGACGATACAGCCGATGTCGGTAAACTTGATCGCATTGCTCAGCAGGTTGGAAATTACCTGCTGCAGGCGCATCGGGTCGCCCTGCAATGTCACCGGCACATCCGGCTCGATAAAGCAGTAAAGTCCCAGCTGTTTGCGCACCACCAGCGGCATATAGTTAGCGCTGATGTGGTTCATCACCTCACGCGGCGAAAACTCGCTCGGCTCGATTTTCAGCTGCTCAGATTCAATTTTGGAGAAGTCAAGAATGTCGCTGATAATTTTCAGCAGCAGGCTCGACGAGTTGTTCATCGCCGTCACCAGACGGTCGACGCCCTTCGGCAGCTCTTTGGTTTGCAGCAGATCGAGGTTACCGATGATGCCGTACAGCGGCGTGCGCAGCTCATGGCTGACGGTGGCGAGGAACATGGATTTCGACTGGCTGGCCTGTTCTGCCGCCTGCGCCATTTCCTGCAAAGACTCTTCCATTTTCACGCGCGAGGAGACATCCACCAGCACGCAAATCGCCACGTTTTCGTTGCGATAGCGCGAGTGAACAAAACTGATCTGCAGGTTCGTGTGGTTGCTGGTGAGCACATCGACAAAATTGACCTGCTGCCCGCAGATGATTTGCGTCAGCCGCTGCCGGTCTTCGTGCGTCAGCATGTTCAGATAGTTATGCGCCAGTTCATTACTGAGAATATTCGTTCCGTCCTGGGTGCGCAGAATACAGATGCCGACGGGCGCCGAAGCGACGATTTTGCGGTTGAACTGCTCGTGCTCTTCCAGCCGCTGGGCGTCGCTCTCTGCCGGAATGAAAATCTTGCGCTCATACATCCGCGCCAGCGTAAACAGCGCAATGCCTACCAGCACGTTCAGCAGGATTGCGTTGAGGATCAGCATCCGGATGCGTTCCAGCACCATATCGACCGGCACGGAGTAGACAATACTCAGTGAAGACGGCGGCAGGCTTTTCTTCAGCACCAGGTCGCGGAACCCCGAGGTATAACCAAACCAGGAACGCTCCTGCATCCAGCGCGGATCGACTTTTAAACGATCCTCAGGACCGGTGAGTGAAATCAGCTTATGGCCATTTTCATCGAGAATGGTCACGCCCATCGGCAGGCTGCCCGGCGTGAAGAAGTTCTCCATGCGAATCGTCTGTTCGGTGCCCAGCAGCGCCTGCAGGCGGTTAGCCAGATAGACCGGCGTCAGGCCATAGAAATAGCCCACGCCTGGACGCGGACCCTGGCTAATCCAGAAAATATTGTTGCCGCGCTCATCCTGAGGGGCGTTATGGTATTTGAGAATACGTTCGTGCAGCTTTTTCAGCGCATCCTCGCGCTCGACGGGCATATCCCGCAGGCCAAAATCGGCCATGCAAAGGTTTTCGCTACCGATGAGGAACACGCGGTTAAGATCGTAGGCCGCAGAGAAATTATCGCGCCAGTAGCGCATAAACCAGGCCAGCGATTCGAGAGAGCCTCGCCAGGAGTTGCCCATCGCCGAGCAGTCGGAATCCGGGAACAACGGCTCAAAGTCCGGGACTTCCGATTTATCGTCGCGCCCGCGGGACGCCATAATCCCGTTTTCCGCCGTCAGACGGTTCTCCGCAATGTACTTCAGCTCTTTCATCACGTCGGACGTGCGCTGGATATAGCGCTGGGCCTGATCGGAGCTTAGGTTGAACTCCTGACGGATCTCGGACTCCTTTTGGTGCAGCGTGTTGACGATGTAAAACACCGAAAACAGCGCGACCAGTAACCAGAGCAATAACGCCAGCGCCCGGAATAAATAGCGAGAGACTTTAAGCGTGGTACGAAAGGAGACGAGGTATTTCAAGGGGGCGAAGCTCCGCCATCAGGGTCAAAAAGAATGTGGTTAAGGTAGCGGTAAACGCCGCTTGCCGCAATGTTCGCTTGTCTGCAAAAAAGAAAGGGCCGGAATCCGGCCCTTTTTTCTGTCAGGAGACATTACTCTTCGGCATCATCAGCCGCATCGTCGTCGGTGTCAGCTTCCGGCGCGATTTCGTCATCGCCTTCTGCCACACTTCCGTCGATGGAATCGAGCTCTTCGTCATCCACCGGCTCTGCAACACGCTGCAGGCCGACCACGTTTTCGTCTTCCGCTGTACGGATGAGGATCACGCCCTGGGTGTTACGACCCACAACGCTAATCTCAGACACGCGGGTACGCACCAGGGTGCCTGCGTCGGTGATCATCATGATCTGATCGCAGTCATCAACCTGTACCGCGCCGACAACGGAGCCGTTACGTTCGGTGACTTTAATGGAGATAACGCCCTGCGTACCGCGAGACTTGGTTGGGTATTCCCCTTCCGCCGTACGTTTACCGTAACCATTCTGCGTCACGGTCAGGATTGCCCCTTCGCCACGTGGAATAATCAGGGAAACAACGCTGTCTTCGCCTGCCAGTCGGATACCGCGAACACCGGTCGCGGTACGACCCATCGCGCGCACGGCGCTCTCTTTGAAGCGCACCACTTTACCGGCGGCAGAGAACAGCATGACATCGTCAGTACCGGAGGTCAGATCCACGCCGATCAGTTCATCGCCTTCGTTCAGGTTGACGGCAATGATGCCGGCAGAACGCGGACGACTGAACTCTTTCAGCGCGGTTTTCTTCACGGTCCCGCTGGCGGTCGCCATAAAGACGTTTACGCCTTCTGCGTACTCGCGGACCGGCAGAATCGCAGTGATGCGTTCGTTCGGCTCCAGCGGCAGCAGGTTGACGATTGGACGACCACGCGCCCCACGGCTCGCTTCCGGCAGCTGATAGACCTTCATCCAGTACAGACGGCCACGGCTGGAGAAGCAGAGGATCGTATCGTGGGTGTTGGCCACCAGCAGGCGGTCGATAAAGTCTTCTTCTTTAATACGTGCAGCTGATTTGCCTTTACCACCACGACGTTGTGCTTCGTAGTCGGTCAGCGGCTGATACTTCACGTAGCCCTGGTGAGACAGGGTCACAACCACATCTTCCTGGTTGATCAGATCTTCGATGTTGATATCCGCGCTGTTGGCGGTGATCTCAGTGCGACGCTCATCACCAAACTGATCGCGGACCAGTTCCAGCTCTTCACGAATCACTTCCATCAGACGATCTGCGCTACCGAGGATATGCAGCAGTTCAGCAATCTGCTCCAGCAGCTCTTTGTACTCGTCGAGCAGTTTTTCATGCTCAAGGCCAGTCAGTTTCTGCAGACGCAGATCCAGAATCGCCTGTGCCTGCTGTTCGGTCAGATAGTACTGACCGTCACGCACGCCGAACTCTGGCTCCAGCCACTCAGGGCGCGCAGCATCATCGCCAGCGCGTTCCAGCATGGCCGCGACGTTACCCAGCTCCCACGGACGGGCAACCAGGCCCGCTTTCGCTTCGGCAGGCGTTGGCGCACGACGGATCAGTTCGATGATCGGGTCGATGTTAGCCAGCGCAACAGCCAGCGCTTCGAGGATGTGGGCACGATCGCGTGCTTTACGCAGTTCGAAAATAGTACGGCGAGTCACCACTTCACGGCGGTGACGCACGAACGCGCTCAGAATCTCTTTCAGATTCATGATCTTCGGCTGACCATGGTGCAGTGCCACCATGTTGATACCGAAGGAAACCTGGAGCTGCGTCTGGGAGTAAAGGTTGTTAAGAACAACTTCACCCACCGCGTCACGTTTGATTTCAATCACGATGCGCATACCGTCTTTATCAGACTCGTCACGCAGCGCGCTGATACCTTCAACGCGTTTATCTTTTACCAGTTCCGCGATTTTCTCGATCAGGCGCGCTTTGTTCACCTGATACGGAATTTCGTGGACGATAATGGTTTCGCGACCCGTCTTCGCGTCAGCTTCCACTTCCGCGCGGGCACGAATATAAATTTTGCCACGACCGGTACGGTACGCTTCTTCGATACCGCGACGACCATTGATAATGGCGGCAGTCGGGAAGTCCGGGCCAGGGATGTGTTCCATCAGCCCTTCAATGCTGATCTCTTCATCGTCAATAAAGGCCAGGCAGCCGTTGATCACTTCCGTGATGTTGTGCGGCGGAATGTTGGTGGCCATACCGACGGCGATACCGGAAGAACCGTTCACCAGCAGGTTCGGGATCTTGGTCGGCATCACGTCTGGGATGCGCTCGGTGCCGTCGTAGTTATCGACGAAATCTACCGTCTCTTTTTCCAGGTCGGCCATCAGCTCATGGGCGATTTTCGACATACGGATTTCCGTATAACGCATCGCCGCCGCGGAGTCGCCATCGACAGAACCAAAGTTACCCTGGCCATCTACCAGCATGTAACGCAAGGAGAATGGCTGCGCCATACGCACGATAGTGTCATAAACGGCGGTATCACCATGAGGGTGGTATTTACCGATTACGTCACCAACGACACGGGCAGATTTTTTGTAGGCTTTATTCCAGTCATTGCCCAATACGTTCATGGCGTAAAGTACGCGACGGTGTACCGGCTTCAGGCCATCTCGGACGTCTGGCAGCGCACGGCCAACAATGACCGACATCGCATAGTCCAGATAGGAGCTCTTAAGCTCTTCCTCGATGTTAACCGGTGTAATTTCTCTCGCAAGGTCGCTCATCTAACCGCTATCCCTCTACTGTGTCCCGGATTCAAAGGTCGCAAATTATAACACAACCGCTATGAGACAGGTAAACCTGTATGCTTTATTCGCGGGGAGAGCCTGATATACTCGATCCTCTTGCGAAATAAGGAGTAAAAGCGCCCATGAATGCCGAAAAATCCCCGGTAGCTCACAACGTCGACCACGAAGAGATCGCCAAATTTGAAGCGGTGGCATCCCGCTGGTGGGATCTCGAAGGTGAGTTCAAACCTCTGCACCGTATTAACCCGCTGCGTCTGGGCTATATTGCGGAGCGTTCCGGCGGTCTGTTCGGTAAAAACGTGCTCGATGTCGGCTGTGGCGGCGGCATTCTGGCAGAGAGCATGGCGCGCGAAGGGGCTACGGTCACCGGGCTGGATATGGGCTTTGAGCCATTACAGGTCGCGCGTCTGCATGCGTTAGAAACCGGTATTCAGGTGGATTACGTTCAAGAGACGGTCGAAGAGCACGCGGCGAAGCACGCCCATCAGTATGACGTGGTCACCTGCATGGAAATGTTAGAGCACGTTCCTGACCCGCAGTCGGTGGTCAAGGCCTGCGCTGCGCTTGTCAAACCCGGTGGACAGGTCTTCTTCTCGACCATCAACCGTAACGGCAAGGCGTGGCTGATGGCGGTCGTAGGGGCGGAATATGTCCTGCGCATGGTGCCAAAAGGCACCCATGACGTGAAGAAATTTATCAAACCGGCTGAATTATTAGGCTGGGTCGACGGTACCTGGCTTAAAGAGCAGCACATCACTGGCTTGCACTACAATCCGCTAACGGACAAATTCAAACTCGCGCCGGGTGTAGATGTTAACTACATGTTGCACACAACCGCAAAAAACGACTAACGTCATCAACTATTCTTATAAAGATTGCGCGGCGTCATGTTGCGCAATTTTGACCTCTCGTTGAAGAAATCAGCACTCGATCAAATTTTGAATTTTTTTTCTTAATTATTGACATGTCGTCCAGGCCTTACAGCACGAGGACTTAGGCTTTTTTACCCTTTCACAACCTCAATTTAACCTCAAAATCAACCCTTGTACTGAAATGATTCGATACTAGAATACTCACCATATAGCGTTCTTTTAATCGCAAAACCCCTACATGTAGTATTTATCCACAGAGTTAGTCACAAGACCATTCTGTGGATAAGCGGGGGATATTTCTATTTCACGGTAATTCACGGACAGGTAAAAACCCACATGAATCAGAGTCTGCTGGTGACAAAGCGCGACGGTACCACTGAGCGTATCAATCTCGACAAAATCCATCGAGTTCTCGACTGGGCAGCAGAAGGACTGAATAACGTATCTATCTCCCAGGTTGAGCTGCGTTCTCACATTCAGTTCTACGACGGCATCAAAACCTCTGACATCCACGAGACCATCATCAAGGCGGCTGCTGACCTCATCTCCCGCGAAGCGCCTGATTATCAGTATCTCGCAGCACGTCTTGCCATTTTCCATCTGCGTAAAAAAGCCTACGGCCAGTTTGAGCCGCCAGCGCTGTATGATCACGTGGTCAAAATGGTTGAGCTGGGCAAATACGACACGCATCTGCTGGAAGACTATACGGAAGAAGAGTTCGAGCAGATGAACGGGTTTATCGATCACTGGCGTGACATGAACTTCTCCTACGCCGCGGTCAAACAGCTCGAAGGCAAATACCTGGTTCAGAACCGCGTAACGGGTGAAATCTACGAAAGCGCGCAGTTCCTGTACATTCTGGTCGCCGCATGCCTGTTCTCCGGCTATCCGCGTGAAACTCGCCTGAGCTATGTGAAGCGTTTCTATGATGCGGTTTCTACCTTTAAAATTTCTCTGCCTACGCCGATCATGTCTGGCGTGCGCACCCCAACTCGCCAGTTCAGCTCTTGCGTTCTGATCGAGTGCGGCGACAGCCTGGATTCCATTAACGCCACCTCCAGCGCCATTGTGAAATACGTCTCCCAGCGTGCCGGTATCGGTATCAACGCGGGCCGTATTCGTGCCTTGGGTAGCCCAATTCGCGGCGGTGAAGCGTTCCATACCGGCTGTATTCCGTTCTACAAACACTTCCAGACCGCAGTGAAATCCTGCTCTCAGGGCGGCGTTCGCGGCGGTGCAGCCACGCTGTTCTACCCAATGTGGCATCTGGAAGTAGAAAGCCTGCTGGTTCTGAAAAACAACCGTGGCGTTGAAGGCAACCGCGTTCGTCACATGGACTACGGCGTTCAGATCAACAAACTGATGTATACCCGCCTGCTGAAAGGCCAGGACATCACCCTGTTTAGTCCGTCCGACGTCCCAGGCCTGTACGATGCGTTCTTCGCCGATCAGGATGAGTTCGAGCGTCTGTATACCCAGTACGAAAACGACGACAGCATCCGCAAACAGCGCGTCAAAGCGGTGGACCTGTTCTCTCTGATGATGCAGGAACGTGCCTCAACTGGCCGTATCTACATTCAGAACGTGGACCACTGCAACACCCACAGCCCGTTTGATCCGGCCATCGCGCCCGTGCGCCAGTCTAACCTGTGCCTGGAGATCGCCCTGCCGACCAAACCGCTGTACGACGTTAACGACGAAAACGGTGAAATCGCGCTCTGTACTCTGTCTGCATTCAACCTGGGCGCAATCAAGAGCCTGTCCGAGCTGGAAGAGCTGGCTGTGCTGGCGGTTCGCGCGCTGGATGCCCTGCTGGATTATCAGGACTACCCAATCCCTGCGGCAAAACGCGGTGCCATGGGCCGTCGTACGCTGGGTATTGGCGTGATCAACTTTGCCTACTGGCTGGCGAAAAACGGTAAGCGTTACTCCGACGGCAGCGCCAATAACCTGACGCATGAAACTTTCGAAGCCATTCAGTATTACCTGATGAAAGCCTCGAATGAGCTGGCGAAAGAGCAAGGCGCGTGCCCGTGGTTCAACGAAACTACCTACGCGAAAGGCATTCTGCCGATCGATACCTACAAGAAAGATCTGGACGGTATCGTCAGCGAGCCGCTGCATCTCGACTGGGAAGGTCTGCGTGAATCGATCAAAACGCACGGTCTGCGTAACTCCACCCTTTCTGCGCTGATGCCGTCCGAGACCTCCTCGCAGATCTCTAACGCCACCAACGGCATTGAGCCGCCGCGCGGTCACGTGAGCATCAAAGCCTCGAAAGATGGCGTGCTGCGTCAGGTCGTGCCGGATTACGAAACGCTGGGGAATAACTACGAGCTGCTGTGGGAAATGCCGAATAACGACGGTTACCTGCAGCTGGTGGGTATCATGCAGAAGTTTATCGACCAGTCGATCTCTGCCAACACCAACTACGATCCGACGCGCTTCCCGTCAGGAAAAGTGCCGATGCAACAGTTGCTCAAAGATCTGCTGACCGCCTACAAGTTTGGTGTGAAAACCCTGTACTATCACAACACCCGTGACGGTGCAGAAGATGCGCAGGATGATATGGCGCCTTCAATCCAGGACGATGGCTGCGAAAGCGGCGCATGTAAGATCTAGTTTTGCCTTTTGCCGGATGGCGGCGTAAACGCCGTATCCGGCCTACATAATTTCGAGGTGTTGTAGGCCGGATACGCAAAGCGCTTTCCGGCATTACACTCCTACAGGACTCACTTCAATGGCATATACCACCTTTTCACAGACGAAAAACGACCAGCTCAAAGAGCCCATGTTCTTCGGGCAATCGGTCAACGTGGCACGCTACGATCAGCAAAAATATGACATCTTCGAAAAGCTGATCGAAAAGCAACTCTCCTTCTTCTGGCGTCCGGAAGAAGTGGATGTTTCACGCGATCGTATCGACTTTCAGGCACTGCCTGACCATGAAAAGCACATTTTCCTCAGCAACCTGAAGTATCAGACGCTGCTGGATTCCATTCAGGGTCGTAGCCCGAACGTGGCGTTGCTGCCGCTGATCTCTATTCCTGAACTGGAAACCTGGGTCGAAACCTGGGCGTTCTCCGAGACGATCCACTCGCGCTCCTACACCCACATCATCCGCAACATCGTGAACGATCCGGCGGTGGTGTTTGACGATATCGTTACCAACGAGCAAATCCAGAAACGTGCAGAGGGCATCGCCCACTACTACGACGAGCTGATCGAAATGACCAGCTACTGGCATCTGCTGGGCGAAGGCACCCACAACGTCAACGGTAAAACCGTGACCGTGAATCTGCGCGCCCTGAAAAAACAGCTGTACCTGTGCCTGATGAGCGTCAACGCGCTGGAAGCGATTCGCTTCTATGTCAGCTTTGCCTGCTCATTTGCCTTCGCCGAGCGCAAGCTGATGGAAGGTAACGCGAAAATTATCCGTCTGATCGCTCGCGACGAAGCCCTGCACCTGACCGGCACTCAGCACATGCTGAATCTGCTGCGCAGCGGCGTGGACGATCCGGAAATGGCAGAGATTGCCGAAGAGTGCAAACAGGAGTGCTACGACCTGTTTGTGCTGGCCGCTCAGCAGGAAAAAGAGTGGGCAGATTACCTGTTCCGCGACGGTTCCATGATCGGTCTGAACAAAGACATTCTGTGTCAGTACGTGGAGTACATCACCAACATCCGCATGCAGGCGGTGGGCCTTGAGCTTCCGTTTAAAACGCGTTCTAACCCAATTCCGTGGATCAACACCTGGCTGGTCTCCGACAACGTCCAGGTTGCGCCGCAGGAAGTGGAAGTGAGTTCTTACCTGGTCGGTCAGATTGATTCCGAAGTCAATACTGACGACCTGAGCGATTTCCAGCTCTGATGAGCCGCGTCACGCTAAGCCTTTCCGGCACAGAAGTTCTGTGCCGCGAAGAGCACCCTTCTTTGCTGGTCGCGCTTGAGTCGCATCAGGTGGAAGTCGAATACCAGTGTCGCGCCGGTTACTGCGGCTCCTGCCGCTGCCGTTTAGTGGCAGGCCAGGTCGACTGGCTCACCGAGCCGCTGGCGTTCATCAATGAAGGAGAAATTTTGCCCTGCTGTTGCCGGGCAAAAGGCGATATCGAAATCGAGATGTAATGCCTGCACGCACTAAATGCCCGCTTTCGCGGGCATTTTTTTATCCGCGTTTCTGCATCATCTCCGCGTGATGACGTTTTTCACCGAACATCACTACAATCAGCAGCAATACTGCCATTATGCTGCCGCCAATCATCACCATAAAGCCACCGTCCCAGCCGAAGAAATCTACCGTGTAACCAACGATAGCGCTGGCGGCGACCGATCCGCCAAGATAACCAAACAGACCGGTAAAGCCTGCGGCGGTCCCTGCTGCTTTCTTCGGCGCCAGTTCAAGGGCATGCAGGCCGATCAGCATTACCGGGCCATAAATCAGGAAGCCAATCACGATCATACAGGCCATATCCACGCCCGGATTTCCCGGAGGGTTGAGCCAGTAAACGATCGTGGCGATAGTCACCAGCGTCATAAAGAACACGCCCGTTGCACCGCGGTTGCCTTTGAACACTTTATCCGACATCCAGCCGCAAATCAGCGTGCCCGGGATCCCGGCATATTCATACAAGAAATAGGCCCAGGATGACTTATCCAGCGCGAAGTGCTTCACCTCTTTCAGATAGGTTGGCGACCAGTCAAGGATGCCGTACCGCAGCAGATAGACAAACACGTTCGCCACCGCGATGTACCACAGCAGTTTGTTCGGCAGGACGTATTTCATGAAGATTTGCTTCGCCGTCAGCTCCTCTTCGTGCTGTTCGCTGTAGTCGTCCGGATAGTCGTTTTTATACTCTTCAATTGGCGGCAGGCCGCAGGATTGCGGGGTATCGCGCATCAGCGCAAAAGCAATCATCGCCACCAGAATCGCGCCAAATGCAGGCATGTACAGCGCCGCTTTCCAGTCGTTAAACCACGCCATCCCTAACAGGAACAGCAGTGGCGGAATACCGCCGCCGACGTTATGGGCGCAGTTCCACACCGACACAATCCCGCCGCGCTCTTTCTGCGACCACCAGTGGACCATGGTACGTCCGCACGGTGGCCACCCCATACCCTGGAACCAGCCGCAGATAAACAACAACACAAACATCACTGCGATGCTGGAGGTCGCCCAGGGCACGAAGCCCATAAACAGCATTACCGCCGCAGCAAGAATCAGGCCTGCCGGTAAGAAGACGCGCGGATTCGAGCGGTCCGAGACCGACCCCATGATGAATTTCGAAAAACCGTAGGCAATTGAAATGCCGGATAGCGCGAAACCTAAGTCACCGCGCGAAAAACCCTGTTCAACCAGGTATGGCATCGCCAGGGCGAAGTTTTTGCGCACCAGATAGTAAGCGGCATAGCCGAAGAAAATTCCGAGGAAGATTTGCCAGCGCAGGCGGCGATAAAGCGGGTCAACTTCTGCCTCTGGCAGACGTGCCCGATGCGGAGCAGGTTTGAAGATACTGAGCATAACAGCCTCCGTGGCCATATTGTAAATTGCCAGGGCTTTTACTGCACCCCAGCTCCAGAGAGGTTGGGGATGTTAAATAATCACGATGATTGTTACTGTGAATCAACGCACGAATTGTTACAGAAATATGACACAGTGCGCAAAAAGGCGCACGGAATCACGTTTCATTTTCGAATTGCGCTCGTTTGTGTTCGAAATCAAACAAACCACATTTTTGATGTGGCTAAATGGTAAAAAACGAACATGAGGGAAGACAATGGCAATCCGCGATCCCAGTTATAGCGATGTGATTATCATTGGCGGCGGCGCAACGGGCGCCGGGATGGCGCGGGACTGCGCCCTGCGAGGCTTAAGCGTTACGCTGCTCGAACGTCACGATATCGCCACTGGTGCCACCGGGCGCAATCACGGCTTATTGCACAGCGGCGCGCGCTACGCCGTGACCGACAACGAATCCGCGCGCGAGTGCATCGCCGAAAACCAGATCCTCAAACGCATCGCCCGCCACTGCATTGAACCCACAGACGGCCTGTTTATCACGCTGCCAGAGGACGATCTGGCGTTTCAGAAAACCTTTATTACCGCCTGCACTAACGCGGGTATCAATGCCGAAGCGATAGATCCTCTGCTTGCCCGGCGCATCGAACCGGCGGTAAACCCGGCCCTGCTGGGCGCAGTGAAAGTGCCCGACGGCACCGTGGACCCCTTCCGCCTGACGGCGGCCAATATGCTCGATGCCCGCGAACACGGCGCGACCATTCTGACCGCGCATGAAGTTACAGGGCTTATCCGTGCAGGCGACTGCGTACGGGGCGTGCGTGTCTATGATCGCCTGTACGGGGAACACAGTGAGCTGTACGCAGGTGTGGTGGTCAACGCTGCCGGGATCTGGGGTCAGCACATTGCGGAGTATGCAGAGTTGTCCGTTCGCATGTTCCCCGCGAAAGGCTCGCTGCTGATCCTCGATCACCGTATCAACAATCACGTCATCAACCGCTGCCGCAAGCCGTCCGACGCCGACATCCTGGTGCCGGGCGATACCATCTCCCTGATTGGTACCACCTCCACGCACATTGA
The DNA here is from genome assembly GCF_003051885.1 of Lelliottia sp. WB101. Lineage (NCBI taxonomy): Bacteria > Pseudomonadati > Pseudomonadota > Gammaproteobacteria > Enterobacterales > Enterobacteriaceae > Lelliottia > Lelliottia sp. WB101. The sequence continues at coordinate 2,502,444 of NZ_CP028520.1, read as the reverse complement.
TTACAACGATATCGACTGTAATCGGGTGACCGCCGAAGAGGTAGATATCCTGCTGCGTGAAGGGGAAAAACTGGCGCCTGTCATGGCGCAAACCCGCATTCTGCGCGCCTATGCCGGGGTACGCCCGCTGGTCGCCAGCGACGACGATCCGAGCGGGCGCAACGTCAGCCGTGGCATTGTGTTGCTCGATCACGCCGCGCGCGACGGGCTGGAAGGTTTCATTACCATCACTGGCGGCAAACTGATGACCTACCGGCTGATGGCGCAGTGGGCCACCGACGCCGTGTGCCGCAAACTCGGGAATACGCAGCCCTGCACCACTGCTGAGCGCCCGCTGCCAGGCTCGCAGGAGCCAACCGAAAAAACGCTGCAAAAAATCATCTCCCTGCCCGCGCCGCTGCGCGGATCGGCCATCTACCGCCATGGCGACCGCACGCCCGTCTGGCTGGGCCAGGGCCGCCTCAGCCGCAGCCTGGTGTGCGAATGCGAAGCCGTCACTGCGGGCGAAGTGCAGTATGCGGTGGAAAATCTGGCGGTTAACAACCTGCTCGATTTACGCCGCCGCACCCGCGTTGGGATGGGCACCTGTCAGGGCGAGCTGTGCGCCTGCCGCGCGGCGGGCCTGTTACAGCGTTTCAATGTCACCACCTCCGCGCAATCACTGACGCAGCTCAGCGAGTTCCTCAATGAGCGCTGGAAAGGGGTGCAGCCTGTCGCCTGGGGCGATGCGCTGCGCGAAAGCGAATTTACCCGCTGGGTCTACCAGGGGCTGTGCGGACTGGAAAAGGAGCAGCACGATGAAATTTGATACGGTGATTATTGGTGGCGGTCTCGCCGGGCTGCTGTGCGGCCTGAAGCTGACGCAAAGCGGCCAGCGCTGCGCCATTATCAGTCGCGGTCAAAGCGCGCTGCATTTTTCGTCCGGCTCCCTGGACCTGCTCGGCGCGATGGCCGACGGTTCGCCCGTCCAGAATCCGCTCACGGCGGTGCAAAACCCGGCGGCGTTGCCGCCTGAACACCCTTACCGCCGGGTGGGGGTTGAAAATATTGCCCGCTTCGCGCGAGAAACCGAAAGCCTGCTCGCCGCCAGCGGCGCGCGCTTAAAGGGCAATGCCGGGCAAAATCACGCCCGCGTCACGCCGCTCGGCACCCAGCGCAGCGCCTGGCTCAGTCCGGAAGAGGTGCCGGTCGCCCCCAGCCAGAACCAGCGCGTCTGCGTCATTGGCATCAGCGGATTTCTCGATTTTCAGGCCCATCTTGCCGCTGCGTCGCTGCGACACCAGGGTATTCACGCGGACACAGCGGAGATCGAGTTGCCGGAGCTGGATGTCCTGCGGGATAACGCCAGCGAGTTTCGCGCCGTGAATATTGCCCGGCTGCTGGACAACGACGTTCACTGGCCGATGATTTTTGACGCCTTACACCCTCTGGCGCAGGGCGTCGATGCCCTGTACATGCCGGCCTGTTTTGGCCTGACGGATAATCGTCTGTGGCGCTGGCTCAGCGATCGCCTCCCCTGCCCGCTCTGGCTGCTGCCGACGCTGCCGCCATCTGTGCCAGGAATTCGTCTGCACAATCAGCTTCAGCGGCAGTTTATCGCTCAGGGCGGCGTCTGGATGGCGGGGGATGAAGTCAAAAAAGTGTCACTTGAAGCGGGTAACGCCCATGCCGTCTGGACGCGAAACCATGAGGATATTCCGCTGCGTGCCCGTTTTGTGGTGCTGGCGAGCGGCAGTTTCTTCAGTAACGGGTTAATCAGCACCCGCGAAGGGATCCGCGAGGCGGTGATGGGGCTGGACGTGCGTCAGAGCGCCTCCCGCGCCGACTGGTATCAGAGCGATTTCTTCACACCCCAGCCGTGGCAGCAGTTCGGTGTCATCACCGATGATCATCTGCGCCCGCAGCTTTCCGGCGTGGCGATCGACAATCTTTACGCCATTGGCTCGGTGCTGGGCGGTTTTGACCCGATAGCCCAGGGCTGCGGCGGCGGTGTCTGCGCCATCACGGCGCTGGCCGTTGCCGAACAGATTTGCCAGCGAGCGGGAGAACAACCATGAACGATACCCGTTTTGAAAGCTGCATCAAATGCACCGTCTGCACCACCGTTTGCCCGGTGAGTAGCGTGAATCCGCGCTACCCGGGGCCGAAACAGGCCGGGCCGGACGGCGAGCGTCTGCGCCTGAAAGATGGCGCACTGTACGACGACGCACTGAAATACTGCATCAACTGCAAACGCTGTGAAGTCGCCTGCCCCTCTGATGTTAAAATCGGGGATATTATCCAGCGCGCGCGGGCGCAGTACAGTACGCAAAAACCGACCCTTCGTGATGCCATTTTGAGCCATACGGATCTGATGGGCAGCGTCTCCACGCCGTTCGCTCCGCTGGTGAATGCGGCGACCTCGCTGAAACCGGTGCGAAAGCTCCTCGACGTGGCGCTCAAAATCGATCATCACCGCACTCTGCCCAAATACTCCCACGGGACTTTCCGCCGCTGGTATAAAAGCGTTGCCGAGAGACAGGCGCAGTACACCGACCAGGCCGCGTTCTTCCACGGCTGTTACGTGAACTATAACCACCCGCAGTTGGGCAAAGATCTGGTCAGCGTGTTGAATGCAATGGGCACCGGCGTGCAGTTGCTGAATAAAGAGAAGTGCTGCGGCGTGCCGCTGATTGCCAACGGCTTTACCGACCGGGCGCGTAAACAGGCCCGGCACAACGTCACCTCCCTGCGCGAAACGATTGTCGACAAAGGGATCCCGGTCCTCGCCACGTCATCCACCTGCACCTTTACGCTGCGGGATGAATATCCGCATCTGCTGGACGTCGATAACAGCGGTTTGCGCGAGCACATCGAGCTGGCCACCCGTTTTATCTGGCGCAAACTGGATAGCGGGCAGACGCTGCCGTTGAAGAAATTACCGCTGAAAGTGGTGTATCACACACCCTGTCATATGGAAAAAATGGGCTGGGCGATTTATACGCTGGAGCTACTCAGGCTGATTCCGGGGCTGGAACTGACGGTGCTGGATTCGCGCTGCTGCGGGATTGCAGGGACCTACGGCTTTAAAAGCGAAAACTACCCGACGTCGCAGGCCATTGGTGCGCCGCTGTTCCGCCAGATCGAAGAGAGCGGCGCGGACCTGGTGGTGACCGACTGCGAAACCTGCAAATGGCAGATCGAGATGTCCACGAGCCTGCGCTGTGAACATCCAATCTCCCTGCTGGCGAAAGCGCTCAGCTAATCAGACCGGGGCGTTTTGCCCCGGTTTTTTCACTCGATAAACAGTGTTTCCACCACCTCAATCCAGCCATGATCGCTGGCGACCTCTTTGCCATTCAGCCAGCGGCGCAGCATATTCAACGCCATCATCGCGCACACCTCCTGGCGCACCTGCAGGCTGTAGCGCGTGGCGCTCATTTTTACGCGCAGAGCGTGAGTGCCCTGCGGTGTGGCGAGGGCAAAGTTGAGATGCTCATCTTCAAGGCCAGTCACCGCCAGCGCCAACCCGGCGAAATGGTTGACCCGACGATCGGCCGTCCAGTGGGCAGTTTGCGCGAGCGTCTCTTCCTGCGAAGGCACCACTTCACTCGCCAGCAGCGAGGCGTTAGCCCGCGAGAGTTGCAGCGCCAGCAAACCACCGGTGAACTGCTCGCTCAGGGTCAGGCTCAATTGACGCTCCTGAAGATGACGGGCGATTTGCGCCGGTAATCCTTCGGTGCCTTCAAAGATCAGATTCTCACCCGCTACGCGCTGCACCTCAGGCCATGCCGCCAGCATCGCCGCTTTTTGCGTCGCCGGGCCGGTCAGTTTCAGCTCGATTATGGGCATTGAGGAGCGGTAGCCCATTGATACCCCTTCCGGCAGCTCAAGGGGATCGAGGCTTTGCGCCAGATCGCTTTCCGAACGGCCAAAGGTGGTGAGGCGCAGGCAAATCGGCGGCTCCGGCAGTGTGAACCGCTCGCGCAGGCGCGGCATAATTTCCTGCTCGACCATCACTTTAAATTCAGAGGGAACGCCGGGGGTAAAGAACATCAGGCAGCGGTTAAGCTTGACTGCAAAACCGCAGGCCGTGCCAACTGGATTATTAATAAACTCGGCGCTGGCGGGGATTTCCGCCTGCTTGCGGTTGCTGGGCGCCATCACCCGGCCACGCTCGCTGAAGAAGCGCTCCATCTGCACCAGCCACTCTTTATGCAGCACCAGCCCTTCGCCTTTGGCCGTCGCCGCTGCCAGTGCGCTGAGGTCGTCGCTGGTTGGCCCGAGGCCACCGTTGACGATCAGGACATCCGCATGTTCGCTGCGCTCACGCAGCACGTTGACCAGCGACTCGAGGCTATCGCCGACGGTATTACGGCGCGTTAACGGTAATCCCTGCTCAAAGAAAAAATTGGCCAGCCAGGCCGCATTGGTATCGGTAATTTGTCCATGCAGCACTTCGTCGCCAGTGGACAACATTTCCACGCTTATCATCGTGTTCTCCCACTTATTTAGTGGAAACACTATAGCGCAATCAGATGTGGGGGAAGAGAGAAACAGGTGCGGCAGGACGCCGCACCCTAAAATCAGAATCCTGCGCTCACGCCCACGTACGGGCCATCGGCCAGCGCGTTGTCGCGGTTGCCGTCTTTACCGGCGAGGTTCAGGTAGCGATAACCGGCTTCGATGGTGATCGGACGCATGATCGTCCAGCGCGCACCGGCGTTGGCTTCTTCATAGCTGTCGATACCGCTGGAGAGGGAATCCGGAGAGTAGTAGTACTCACCAAACAGACCGAAGCTGTCGCCGATTTTCCACTGCAAACCGCCGCCCACTGCTGCTGCGTAGCCTTCGTCGCCGTCGTTCGGGTTAGTGTAGATACCTTTCCCGCCAACGGTCGCCAGGAATGGACCCAGCGGAATGTTCAGGCCCAGACCGAGGCTCGCGGCATCGCCGTCGTCATCGTTGTGAGTCCAGCCGCCGGTCATCGCCAGGCCAGACGTCTCTGTGCCCATGCCAAAACCGAGGTGGGTGTAATCCTTACCCGCCTGGCCGCTAAAAGAGATTGCATTTGCCGCCGCAGATACAAACATCAGGCCGCTCAGGCCCAGTAATGCCACTTTTTTCATTGTCGTGATCCCGCACTCATTTAAAATAGATATCCCAAAACCGCGCGATTTTAACCCGAGAAATCCAGGGATCAATGCGCTATCGGTGCGTATGACGTTTAGATTGTAACGATTTGAAACTTTCTGGCGTTAGCCCGCCGCAGCAGCTGCCTGAAAACGCTAGCCTTTCAGAAAAGCGTTCACCCACTGCTGCAGCGCCCGACGGGAGATTTTGATCCCACCGCTTTTCAGCTCAGCGGGCAGAACCAGCCAGTGTCGCGGCTGCTGGAAACGCGCCAGCTTATCGCCCACCCACTCCGGGAAGGTCGTGATATCCGCGTTTTCTGCGCATTCGACCACCGCCACCGGTCGCTGACCAAATTCGGCGTCGTCCAGCGGCACGATGAAAACCTGATGAATCAGCGGATGCCCGCTAATGACGCGCTCCAGCTCTTCCGGCTGAATGCCTTCTCCGCCGCTGAAAAAGAGATTATCCATGCGCCCGACAAGGGTCAGACGGCCGTCATGTAACTCTCCACGATCGCGGGTAGCAAACCAGCCTTGCGCATTGGCAAGCGGCGCTAATCCGCCGTCGCGCCAGTAGCCGCTGGCCATACTTTTGGCCCGGAGCCAGACCTCACCTTCAACAATCTGGACCTCGCGCCCCGGTAGCGCACTCCCGACATCCGGTTGCCCGTCGGCTTCTTTCGCACAAACTGTCGAGGCGAATTCCGTCAGCCCGTATCCGCACCAGGTTTTGATCCCCTGCTCTTGCGCCCGAAGGGTTAACTCAACGGGGATCGCCGCACCGCCCAGCAGGACGGCCCTAAGAGCGACAGGATCAGGGTGATTCAGCAAACGCCAGAGCTGCGTCGGCACCAGCGAGGCATGCGTGCAGCCCTCCAGCATCCGCTCAAGGGGCTGTTTTTCACGCACGGTTAATCGCGCGCCGGCCAGCAGCCAACGCCACAAAATCCCCTGTCCGGAGACATGAAAAAGAGGCAGGGAAAGCAGCCAGTCATCATCGTCGTCATAAGGCATCAGAGAGAGCACCCCCTGCGCGCTGGCAAGATGCGCGTCGCAGGTATGTACCGCCGCTTTTGGCAGACCGGTGGACCCGGAGGTGAGCGTCATGGACGCCAGCCGCGCAGGTTGCCAGGGGGCGGCGTAGTGACCTGCTGATTCGCGCATCAACACCGGTGGCAATCCGTCGAACTCGCCATCCAGCACCAGCGCAAAACGCAACGTCATCTGGGGAATTAATACATTCAGCAGCGGACGTGGAAGCTGCGGGTTGACGGGTAAAATCCGCGCGCCGCATTGCAGTAATGCCAGCCAGGCCAGCAGAGTGCTGGGATGGTTTTGCGCCATCAGCATTACCCCGTCGCCATCCTGCACGCCCTGCTGACGGAAGCCGCTTGCCAACGCATCAACGCGCTGGCACAGCTGATGCCAGGTCAGCGTGTCACTGTTCAGGCGCAGCGCGGGTTTGTCGGCTTTTTGCTGACACCAGTGCCGCCACGGCCAGTCGGTAAAGCTCATAGCAGTGGCTCCAGCGCCTCAACGTCCACCAGCGGGAGCGTATTCTCCGGCCAGCGACGCACCAGCTGGGCCTGCATCAGATTGAGCGTGTCCAGCCCCGGAATGGTCTGCGGGGTGAGCCACGCGGCAATCCGCGCCAGTTGCGTCAGGCCAAGGCTCGACTCAATGGAAGAACTTATCACCGCCGTCAGGCCGAGAGCGTGGGCCGCAGCCACCTGCTTGCGCACCTTATCCAGGCTGCCCGTCAGCGTCGGCTTGATCACCACCGCACTTACGCCCGGCTCGGCGAGAAACTGGAAATCCGCTTCACGCAGGCTTTCATCCCAGGCAATGGCAATTCCCGTCTCCTGCGCAAAGGCGCGCGAGTCGTCGCGGGTTTTGCACGGCTCTTCCATAAATGCGATGCGATCGCGATACGCCGGATTGACGTACTTCGCGAACTGCTGCGCCTTGAGCGGCGTCCACGCGCGGTTTGCATCCAGACGCAGACGCAAATCCGGAATCGCTTCGAGCAGCAAATTGACCACCATGCCATCGCGTACCGCTTCGTACAGGCCCACTTTGACCTTGGCGACTTTCTCGCCGGGCATAGCGCTAAGGGCGGCAAACAGTTCGTCCGGATCGCCCGAGCAGAGCGGCGCGGCGCGGTAATCCGCCGCGTCCGGCAGCGTGCCGTCCAGCTCGGCCAGCGCGCAGCTAATACCGAAGGCGGCAGAAGGCACCTCCGGCAGTGCCGGAGAAGCCCCTTCGCGCCAGGCATTCACCCAGCTCAGCAGCGCGGCCTGGGCGTCCTCAAGGGACTCAAGGCTAAAGCCCGGCAGAGGCGAGATTTCGCCCCAACCCTGCTGTTCGCCCTGCTGCAGATGGACGAAGAGACCGTCACGGGTTTTTAACCGCCGTTCACGCAGCACCACGCCCGCGTCCATGGGTATCTGCCAGCGGTAAACCTGCGCGCGACGCATTACGGATTCCGTTTGTATTTGCTGAAGTCCGGCTGGCGTTTTTCGTTAAACGCGTTGCGGCCTTCCTGCCCTTCTTCGGTCATGTAGAACAACATAGTGGCGTTACCCGCCAGCTCCTGCAGACCGGCCTGACCGTCGCAGTCGGCGTTCAGTGCCGCTTTCAGGCAGCGCAGCGCCATTGGGCTGTTTTGCAGCATTTCGCGACACCAGCGAACGGTCTCTTTTTCCAGATCGGCAATCGGCACCACCGTGTTGACGAGGCCCATATCCAGCGCCTCTTTGGCGTCGTACTGACGGCACAGGAACCAAATTTCACGCGCTTTTTTCTGACCGACAATGCGCGCCATATAGGACGCGCCCCAGCCGCCGTCGAAGGAGCCGACTTTCGGACCGGTCTGGCCGAAAATGGCGTTCTCAGCGGCAATCGTCAGATCACACATCATGTGCAGCACATGGCCGCCACCGATGGAGTAGCCAGCAACCATCGCCACGACCGGTTTTGGACAGGTGCGGATCTGGCGCTGGAAATCGAGCACATTCAGGTGATGTACGCCGGAGTCATCCTGATATCCGCCGTAGTCGCCGCGCACTTTCTGATCGCCGCCCGCGCAGAAAGCTTTGTCGCCTTCGCCGGTCAGAACGATCACGCCGACGTTATCGTCGTAACGTGCATCGGCCAGCGCCTGCATCATCTCTTTCACGGTCAGGGGACGAAACGCGTTACGCACCTGCGGACGGTTGATGGTGATTTTGGCAATGCCGTCCGTCGATTTGTGGTAACGAATATCCGTATAGCCTTCGGAGCAGTCTTGCCATTCAACGGGGGCATACAGCATTTGTTCATCAGGGTAGATCATAGGATGTCCTTTATTCGAAAACGCAGTATCTGCGCCAGACTCGCGGCAACCGCAGCGGGATTGTCCCGGTGGGCGTTGTGTCCGGCATTGGGAATCACATGGCGTTCGGCGTTAAGTTCAGCCGCGAGGGCTGCAAACTTCTCGTCGCGCTCGCCATACACATAGTGAAAAGGCGTCGTGCGGGCGTTCAGCGCCGCGCGTAAATCAGGTTGGTTCGCCAGGGATGTGGCCTGCAGCATGGCGGCAAGCGTCGCGCCATTATTTTGGCTGCGCAGGGCAATGAGTTCGTCACGCTGCGCGTCAGTCAGTGAGGCAAAAACCGGCTGCTGATACCAGGCACGAAACACTGACGGCAGCGGTTCATCGCGAAAACGTTGCGCCCAGCGGCGGTCAGATTCGGCTCGCGCCTCTCGCGCTGTCGCATCGCACAGGCCCGGATGACCGCCCTCGACAATCAGCCCCGCCAGCCCTTTCGGCTGCCGACAGGCATGAACCATCGCGACGCGGCCGCCGAGAGAGTACCCCACCAGCCAGTAGTTAAGCATGTTGTAACTAAGTAGAGTATTGGTCAGCAGCTGGCTCACGTCGCTGAACCCAGAGACGGCAATATCCTGTGAACCGCCGTGCCCTGGGAGATCCAGATACAGCTGCGGATGATCGGGCAACTTAGCGCCCACCGTCTGCCATTCGCGACAGTCGCCGGAAAAACCGTGCAGGAAGACCAGCCAGGGCAACCCTGGCTTACCGGCACGCCTTTCACCGGCCAGAATCATAGATGGCTCACCTGGGCGAGCAGGCTTTGCAGCGTCTGCGCGCCGTCGGAATCGTTGACCACCAGCTCAATCAGCGTGGTGCCCGGCTGCCGCCAGGCGCGACTGAGCGCGTCGTCAAGATCGGCCCAGCTCTCCGGGCGATGGTATTTGAGGCTAAACATCGCCGCGGCGTGTTCAAACTGCACGTTTTGCGGCATCAGATAGAATCGCTCGCGCTCGCTTTGCGGCGTCGGCAGCAGGGAGAAAATCTGCCCGCCGTTATTGTTCACCACAATCAGCACAAACGGCGCAGAGACCTGGCGCAGCAGTGCCAGCGCGTTCAGGTCATACAGCGCCGATAAATCCCCGACAATCGCCAGGGTCGATTTCGCGCTGGCGCGCTGCACGCCCGCCGCCGTAGAGATTAAACCGTCAATTCCGCTGGCGCCACGGTTGCTGTAAACCGGATACCCGGCCGGCAGTTTTGACAGGGCATCAATCAGACGCACCACCAGGCTGTTGCCGACAAACAGCTGGCCCTGCTCCGGCAGATAGTGGCGGATGCGGTGCGCCAGCTCAGCCTCGCCAAAGCCTTCGCACTGGCGGGAGGTTAACTCCCAGGCCTGGCGCGACAACGCCGGAATATCCGTCGCCCACGGCTGACGTTTTTCCGCCGGATGCGCATCCAGCCATTCGTCGATGGTGCTGACCAGACGACGCCCGCGATGGTGCGCCGGATCCAGCCGTCCTTCCAGCGGGTCCACCAGCCAGTACTCTTCCGGATCGCAGGTGGCCTGCCACTGTAACAGGCGCTTACCCGTAAGGCTTGAGCCGAGCTGAACCACGATTTGTGCCTGCGACAGTTCCGTTACCGCTTTGGCATTTCCCAGCCAGAGATCGGCGCACGGCAGCGGCTGCCCGGTTTGCGAAAGCACATCGCCAATCAGCGGCCAGCCCAGGTTTTGCGCCCATTCGGCCACCATCTTGCCTTCGGCGGCGCTCATGCGCCCGGCGAGAACGACGCCGCGTTTTTGTCGCCAGAAAAACCAGTCGCGCTGTCTGGCGCTTTCAAGATGCGTTTGTACGCGCAGCCAGGGTTTATCGCTGCGCCACCAGTTGCCGAGGGCTTGCTGCCACTCAACGCCGGTGTTGTCCATTTCGCCGTACAGCGGTTCGGCGAACGGGCAGTTGATATGCAGTGCGCCACTGCGCAGGGAGCCGAGCGCGTTATCAAGCGTCGACACCAGCCAGCTGGCGGGAATGTCCTGAGTCGGGCGCGGTAACGCGATCGACTGGGATGGATGAGAAGCAAAGATACCCGGCTGGCGGATCGCCTGGTTGGCGCCGCAGTCGATCAGCTCTGGCGGTCGGTCCGCGGTGAGGAGAATGAGTTTTTCGCCCGTCAGCCCGGCTTCAATCAGAGCCGGATAGAGATTTGCCACCGCCGTACCGGACGTCACAATCACCGCCACGGGTGCCTGGCTGACTTTTGCCAGCCCGAGCGCCAGATGACCAAGACCGCGTTCATCAAAATGGGTGTGATGAATAAACGCCCGGTTTTCTGCCGCCGCCAGCGTCAGCGGCGTAGAACGTGAGCCCGGCGCAATACACACATGCCTGACGCCATGGCGCGTCAGGGCTTCAAGAATGACCGTCGCCCAGCGGCGGTTAAAAGAACTTACTGACATGAAATTGTCCGGTATCAATATTAAGACACAGTATAAATAATAGAGAGTGATTGAATTTTGATATGAATCGGGAATGTGCGACTCAGTATTAATCCATAAGGAGCAGTGTTCTCAGCCCTGCGGCTTTGTTTTCTATCTCCTGCCACTCGTCCTCAGGCACGGACCCACTGACAATCCCTGCCCCGGCGTACAGTCTGACTGCTGAATCACTGACGCGCGCGCTGCGAAGCGCCACGCAAAACTCGCTTTGTGCCAAAGAGAGATATCCGGCCGATCCGGCGTACCACTCCCGGTCGAACGGTTCATGTGTATGAATAAAATCGCGCGCTGACAGGCGCGGCAAACCGGCGACAGCGGCCGTCGGCTGCAATAGCTGGAGGCACTGCTCGTCATCGGGGTGTTTTAACTCGGTCCAGATACAGCGGCGCAGATGCTGCACCTTGCGCAGACGAACGATTTGCGCCGGAAGCACTTCCAGCGCCTGGGTATGGTGCTGTAGCCGCTGACAGATGTCTTCCACCACCAGCATGTTTTCACGCTGGTTTTTGTCGTCGGCCAGCAGCCATTCGCCCAGATGCTGAGCCTGGCGATCGTCAGGATGGCTGGCCACGGTGCCCGCCAGCGCTTCGGTGCGAAGGTGGTTGCCGCGTCGACGCCATAAGCGCTCCGGCGAGGAGCCCATAAACGCGCTGTGGGCGTCGAATACCATGCAGAAATGGTAGCAGTTGAAGTTCAGCCGACGGCTGGCAGCCATCAGAGCGATAGCATTGATGCCCCGATCGAAGTGCAAATCCGTCGCCCGCGCCAGCACCACTTTTTCGAATGCACCGCTGGCAATGGTCTCGGTGGCCTGCGAAATCAGCCGCAGCCACTCCGGTTTTTCAGGCAGGTGCGTTTCGCGTACCTTGTGCGGAGCGAGCGGGGTGATTGTTCTGGCGGGTGAGAGCTGCTGTAAAAAGGCTCTCGCCTGCTGCACATCATCCGCAAGCGAATGGTCGCTCGACAGGTTCAGTCGCAGTGTCGCCACGCCCCCAGCCGCAGCCAGAGCAGGCGCGGCAGAAACAGGTGGCTCTTTTCAGGAGCAAACGCATTCAGGCCGCAAATGCGGGTGTCATCGGAAAGTTCGTGAGTCTGGAGAAACTGGCGGGCGAGCGAGAGTGACGAGAAATGGTGCACCGCGCCGAGGGCGGCCAGCTCTTCCTCACCACTACGCTGTTGCCAGTAAAACTGAGGATAGGCCACCTGAGCACCCAGCCAGGCAAGGGGATCGAAGGCATCGTTTAACGGGAAAGAGACGTCAACATGACGCGTGCCGGGTGTGGGCGGAAACGCTTGAGCCAGAAACTGACCAAGACGTTCAATCGCAATTGAAATCGAATGCACGCTGACCTCTCCCTGTTAAAACCTCACATTATACGGGGTACTTACCGTAAAAAGCAGTACCCACGTTTAGGGAGGGGTCACCGTTTTTGCATAAACTTAGCGGCGGGAGAGCAGAAGCCCCAGCACCAGGCCGGCAGCCGCCCCTACGCCAATGCCCTGCCACGGTTTTTCGTGCACGTAATCATCGGCACGATAGACCGCTTTTTTGGCGCGGTAATAGTAGTTGTCGGAGGCATTGCTGACGCGGTGTTTGACCTCTTCCAGCGCCTGTTCAGCACGCGCTTTCAGCTCAATATACTTTTGGTCTGCCGGGTCGCCTGAAGAGCGCAGCACCTCTTCCAGTGTTTCACTAAGCAGCGCCAGGTCGTCGTCGATACGGGAATCCCAGGATTGAAATGACATATTTTTCTCCATGTGAGTGCTTCAGTCCCTAACTATAGACAACGACAGGCTATTACGCCTGTTTCGCTTCCCTCGCCATGCCGATATGCGGAATACCGTCTTCGTCGTACACCTCTGTTACCGGGGCGAACCCAAAGTGGGCATAGAATGGCTGCAGATGCGCCTGTGCGCCGAGATATAACGCCTTGTCTGGCCACTGTTTTTTGCAGGATTCGAGCGTCTGTTCCATCAGCTTATAGCCGAGTTTTTCACCTCGCGCGTTGCTGCTGATGATCACCCGACCAATCACCACCGGGTCGAAATCGTCTTCACTTTTCAGAATCCTCGCATACGCCACCAGCGCGTCATCTTTCCAGCCGAGGATATGGCGGTTCTCACCGACCAGGTCATCGCCGTCGATATCCTGATAGGGGCAGGTCTGCTCGACGACAAACACTTCGCAACGTAATTTGAGTAACGCGTAAAGGGCGGAAACGGTCAGTTCACTGTGATGTAAATCTTGCCACTGGATCATGTCAGGCTCCTTCTTAAGTATCATCCCGTTATACTAAACACTTCTCGTGAGTCATAGAGTCTGATGATGTTATGGAACTGATTTTTCTCGGTACGTCCGCCGGTGTGCCAACCCGATCACGAAATGTGACGGCAATCCTGCTCGATTTACAGCACCCGACGCATGCGGGTTTATGGCTTTTCGACTGTGGTGAAGGGACGCAGCATCAGCTGTTACACACCGCGTATCACCCCGGCAAGCTGGATAAAATTTTTATCACTCATCTACACGGCGACCATCTGTTTGGTCTGCCAGGGCTGCTGTGCAGCCGCTCGATGGCCGGGAACGCCAGACCGCTGACGATCTACGGTCCGAAGGGCATTCGGGCGTTTGTCGAGACTACGCTGCGCCTGAGCGGATCGTGGACCGATTATCCGCTGGAGGTGATCGAGATCGCTGAAGGCGTGGTGTTCCAGGACGCGCGTTTTACGGTGACCGCGCAGCCGCTGAATCATCCGGTGGAGTGCTACGGCTATCGTGTGGATGAACACGATAAACCCGGCGCACTGGACGCCGCGGCGCTGATTGCCGACGGCATCAAACCAGGCCCGCTGTTCCAGCAGCTGAAAAATGGCGAAACCGTGACGCTGGATGACGGCCGCGTTGTTAACGGTCAGGCCTATCTCGCGGCCCCGGTTCCCGGTAAAAAAGTGGCGATCTTTGGCGATACGGCGCCCTGCCCTGAAGCGCTGCTTCTGGCGCACAACGTTGATCTGCTGGTCCACGAGGCGACGCTTGAGACGGCAATGGAAGAGAAAGCCAACAGCCGTGGGCACAGCTCTACGCGTCAGGCGGCAACCCTTGCCAGAGACGCAGGCGTGCAGAAACTGATCGTCACCCACGTCAGCTCTCGCTACGATGCCCAGGGCTGCGCGGCGCTGCTGGCGGAGTGCCGGGAAGTGTTCAAAGAGTGCGAGCTGGCCCACGATTTCATGCAGGTTTGCGTTTAGCCCTTCACTTTTCCCTCGGCGTGCCGATAACGATTAAAAGGCAAGCATCTCACTTGAGGGTAAAATGGATAATTTCCAGAAAGATATTGATGACAGGGCCAATCTGACCCTGTCGAACCGGTTTGAACTGTTGCTGTTCCGCCTCGGTACCTCGTTGAATGAGAACAAGTCTGAGCTGTTTGGCATTAACGTTTTTAAGCTGCGTGAAATTGTACCGATGCCGGAATTCACCAAGCCCGCGGGCATGAAGTCGCCGCTGATGGGTATGGTGAATATTCGCGATCAGGTGATCCCGGTCATCGATCTTTCGGCGGTGGCCGGCTGTAAACCCGCCACCGGTTTGAACATTCTGCTGATCACCGAGTACGCCCGTAGCGTGCAGGCGTTTGCCGTGGAGTCGGTAGAAAACATCATGCGTCTGGACTGGAAGCAGGTCCATGCAGCGGAAACCGCCGTCAGCGGACGCTACATCACCAGCATCGCCTGCCTCGATGAAGAGACGGATACCAACGATCTGGCGATGGTGCTCGACGTTGAGCAGATTTTGTATGACATCACCCCGGCGAACCACGATCTGCACGCCAATAATCTGAAAATCAGCAAATTCAACATCAAGCCTGGCGCGGTGGCGATTGTGGCGGAAGATTCTAAGGTTGCCCGCTCCATGTTGGAAAAAGGGCTGGAGGCGATGAACATCCCGGCCCAGCTGCATATCACCGGCAAAGAGGCGTGGGAAAAAATTGGCGTGCTGGCTGCACAGGCACAGGCCGAAGGCGTGCCGATCACCGATAAAATCGCGCTGGTGCTGACCGACCTCGAGATGCCGGAGATGGACGGGTTTACGCTGACGCGCAAAATCAAATCCGACGAGATCCTCAAGCATATTCCGGTGGTGATCCACTCCTCACTGTCCGGAAACGCCAACGAAGACCATATCCGCAAGGTGAAGGCCGATGGCTATGTGGCGAAGTTTGAGCTTAACGAGCTGTCATCGGTGATTGAGGAAGTGCTGGATCGGTCGATGAAGAAGATTGATGGGCCGCTGATTAGCCGCAAACAGCTGGCTTGATTTGAGTCTGATTGCCGGGTAGCGCTTTGCTCACCCGCAATAAAAAACCCGCCGAGGCGGGTTTTTTTATGTCTGAGACAATTACATCAGCGGCATCGCATGCTGCACCAGGGTGATCAGCGGCTGCGGATAGATACCGAAGATCAGTACCAGCAGCGCGGAGATCAGCACCACAATACCGCCGGCGCTGTACTGCCAGTTGGTTGGTGCATCGCGGTTCAGCTGCTGTGGCGCCGACAGATACAGGCTCACCGCCACACGCAGATAGTAGTACAGACCGATTGCGGAGCCGATAACCACCGCAGCCGTCAGCCACCACAGGCCAGACTGCACACCGACGGCCAGCACGTAGAACTTACCGATAAAGCCCAGCGTCATCGGGATACCCGCCAGTGACAGCATCATCACCGTCATTACCGCAGACAGAATCGGACGGTGCCAGAACAGACCACGGTAGGAGAACAGTGAATCGGCATCCGGACCACGGTATGGGCTGGACATCAGACTCACGACGCCGAACGCGCCGAGGCTGCTGAACAGGTAACCGGCCAGGTAAACACCGACGGTTTCCATCGACATGGAGCCGCTCTGCAGGGCAATCAGCGCCACCAGCAGATAACCCAGGTGGGAGATAGACGAATAACCAAGCAGACGCTTGATGTTGGTCTGGCTCAGCGCCATCAGGTTACCGAAGATGATGGAGGCGAAGGCGATAATGCCGAGCACCACGCGCACCGCTTCGCTGTCACCCACTGGAGCGTACAGGAACAGACGCATCACCACGCCGAAGATCGCGATTTTACTCGCTGTCGCCAGGAAGGTGGAGACAGGTGCCGGAGCGCCCTGATACACGTCTGGCGTCCACAGGTGGAACGGAACCAGAGAGAGTTTAAAGCCAAGACCGACAATCATCATGCCCAGACCCGCCAGCAGCAGCGGTTCGTGCAGCATGTTGTCGCCGAGGCTCTTACCGAGCGCCACAAACGACAGGTTACCGGACTGTGCGTACAACAGCGCCATACCAAATAGCAGGAAAGACGAGGCGGCAGCAGACAGAATCGTATACTTGATACTCGCTTCCAGAGAGCGCTTCTGACGGAACGCATAACCAATCAGGCCGAACAGCGGCAGTGAGATCAACTCAATACCGAGGAACAGGGCCGCGAGATGGTTCGCGTTCGCCAGCAGGATCCCGCCGAGGGCGGCAATCAGAACCAGCAGGTAAAACTCTTCTTTGTTGTCGTTGTAGCCTTCGAGCCATGGATACGCAAAGGTGCAGGTCGCCAGGCTCGCCAGCAGGACCAGCCCGGTGTACAGCATCGCAAAACCGTCAACGCGCATCAGCGGGGTGACATCCATTGCGCCCGCCTGGCCAACAAACCAGAGGGAGACTAACGCAGCGTTCAGACCTAAAACCGACAGTGTGGCATTCAGGAAGTGATTGCGTCGCCACGCAATGGAGAGCATCACAACCACCACCGTCAATCCGACGATCAGCAGCGGTAGCAGCGCGATCAGTTGTTGTGGAGTTATTGTCATGGCGATTTACAGCCTTGTATTAGAAGCAGAATTAACAAACCACTGCTGGATGTTACCCATCGCGGAATGCGAGGTATCCAGAATCGGCTGCGGATAGAAGCCCAGCAGCACCAGCAGTACGACCAGCAGCAGAACGATGAACAGTTCGCGCAGCGACATTCCCGGCAGTTCTTGCGCCGCAATTTGGCTCTTCGCTTTACCGAAGTAAGCGCGATGCAGCATCGCCAGCGAGTAAACGGACGCGAAGACCAGGCCGAAAGTGGAGATAACCGTAATGACCGGAACCACTTTAAAGCTGCCGAACAGAATCATGAATTCGCCGACAAAGTTACCGGTACCCGGCATACCCAGCGTCGCCACTGCGAAGAACATCGACAGGGCTGGCAACCACTTAATTTTGCTCCACAGACCGCCCATCATGCGCATGTCACGGGTATGCAGACGTTCGTACAGCTGACCACAGAGGATGAAGAGACCCGCCGCAGACAGACCGTGTGCAATCATCTGAATCACCGCCCCCTGGTACGCCAGCTGGCTGCCGGTGTAGATGGCAATCAGCACGAAGCCCATGTGGGAAACGGAGGTGTACGCGATAAGACGTTTGATGTCGTACTGCGTGAAAGCCATCCATGCGCCGTAGAAGATACCAATCACACCGAGCCACATCGCAATCGGTGCAAACTCCGCGGAGGCGTTCGGGAACAGCGGCAGCGCAAAGCGCAGCAGACCGTAGGCCGCGGTTTTCAGCAAGATCCCCGCCAGGTCAACGGAACCCGCCGTGGGTGCCTGAGAGTGCGCGTCTGGCAGCCAGCCGTGCAACGGAACCACCGGCATTTTCACCGCAAACGCAATGAAGAAGCCCAGCATCAGCAGGTATTCAACGCCGTGAGACATTGGCGTTTTCAGCAGGTCCTGATAGTTGAAGGTCCAGACACCGGTCGCGTTGTAGTGCACGAACACCAGCGCCAGGATAGCAATCAACATTACCAGACCACTCGCCTGGGTGTAGATGAAGAACTTGGTGGCCGCCGTGATACGCGTTTTACCGTCGGATGCCTTATGGCCCCACAGCGCGATCAGGAAGTACATCGGCACCAGCATCATCTCCCAGAAGAAGAAGAACAGGAACATGTCGATGGCAAGGAACACGCCGATAACGCCGCCCAGGATCCACATCAGGTTCAGGTGGAAGAAGCCCTGGTATTTTTGAATCTCGTTCCAGGAACAGAGCACCGCCAGAACGCCGAGCAGACCGGTCAGCACCACCATCAGCAGCGACAGACCGTCGATGGCGAGGTGGATTGTGATACCAAAGCGCGGTATCCATGGCAGGATAAATTCAGACTGCCACTGCGGAATACCCGCAGACTGCGTCAGAGAATAGCCGCCCTGCAACCACAGTTGCAGACCAAGCGCGAGCGTCAATCCCATGGTGATCAGCGCAATCCAGCGCGGCATCTTCACGCCAAAGCGTTCGGTCTGCCAGCACAGGAACCCACCAATGAAGGGAATTAATATTAGCCAGGGTAGTAACATGGCGATTTTTATTCCTTTTTAAGGCCCCAGCCGGGGCCGATTTTCAACGAATTCTCACGGAACATTCACTTCGGACTGGGTTTGTTATGTCGGGTGGCACTCACGCTTATCCGACCTACGCTCTTGTAGGCCCGGCTTGTACCACCGGGCAAACCCAATCTCAGATCAACGCAACACCATCAGCAGCGCCAGCACGACGACCGCACCAATGCTCATGGATGCCACATACCAGCGCAGATAGCCGTTCTCGCTCAACAGCAGGCCTTTACCTGCAAAGCGGGACAGCACTGCCGGGATGTTCATCATGGAGTTCATCGGATCGCGTTTCAGCAACCATGCAACGCCCAGGAACGGCTTAACGAAGATCATGTCGTACAGCCAGTCGAAGCCCCACGCGTTATACCACCAGGTGCCCAGCAGACGGCCTGGCGCACTGTTAGCAACAGCCGTCACCAGAGTACGTTTGCCCAGCCACAGCCATGCAGCAATCAAGATGCCTGCGATAGCGACCACACCGGAGGTGATTTCAAGCGTCAGAACGCGACCGTGCTCAAGCTCGGTAGTATCCGGCAGTACGCCCTGCAACGGTGGCACAATCATCGCGCCAACGAAGGTAGAGAGCACCAGCAGAACCAGCAGCGGCAGGTGGTGAGTAATCCCCTTCCCTGCGTGAGCGTGAATTTGTTCTTTACCGTGGAAGACGATGAAAATCATACGGAAGGTATACAGGGAGGTCATGAACGCACCGACCAGACCTGCCACCATCAGATTGATATGACCATTTGCCATGGCGCCCGCAAGGATTTCGTCCTTACTGAAGAAGCCCGCAGTGATGATCGGCAGTGCCGACAGCGCCGCGCCGCCCACCAGGAAGCAGACATACACCAGCGGAATCGATTTGCGCAGACCGCCCATCTTGAAGATGTTCTGCTCGTGATGGCACGCCAGAATGACGGAGCCGGACGAGAGGAACAGCAGCGCTTTAAAGAACGCGTGCGTCATCAGGTGGAAGATCGCTGCGTCCCATGCCTGCACGCCCAGCGCCAGGAACATGTAACCAATCTGGCTCATGGTGGAGTAAGCGAGAACGCGTTTGATGTCTGTCTGAACCAGCGCGGCAAAGCCCGCCAGCACCAGAGTTACCGCACCGACGATACCGACAAGATGCAGAATTTCCGGCGTCATCAGGAACAGGCCATGCGTACGTGCAATCAGGTAGACACCGGCGGTCACCATGGTCGCGGCGTGGATCAGCGCGGAGACAGGCGTTGGGCCTGCCATCGCGTCCGCAAGCCAGGTCTGCAACGGCAGCTGCGCGGATTTACCCACGGCACCACCCAGCAGCATCAGCGTTGCCCACGTCAGCATGTTGTTGCCTGCTTCGAAGTGCGCTGGCGCCAGTTCCACCATTTCGCGGAAGTTCAGCGTGCCCAGTTCGTTGTAAAGAATGAACAGTGCGAAAGCGAGGAATACGTCACCCACGCGGGTCACGACGAACGCTTTCATGGCGGCTGCGCCATTCTTCGGATCGGTGTAGTAGAAACCGATCAGCAGGTAAGAACAGAGACCCACGCCTTCCCAGCCGAGATACATCAGCAGCAGGTTATCACCCAGCACCAGAACAACCATGCTGGCGATAAACAGGTTGGTGTAGGCGAAGAAGCGGGAGTAACCCTCTTCACCGCGCATATACCAGGAGGCGAACATGTGGATCAGGAAACCAACGCCGGTGACCACGGAGAGCATGGTCAGGGAGAGACCATCCAGTACCAGGCTGAAACCGATGTTGAAATTGCCGACCGACATCCAGGTCCACAGCGGCAGGCTGAACACCTGCTTGCCGTTGTTAAAGAAGTCGATACCCGCGTAAGCGGTGACCAGCGCAGCTAGGCCGATAGAGCCGATGCCCACGGTGGCTGACAGATTTTCCGACCAGCGACCGCGGGAGAAAGCCAGCAGCACAAAGCCGATCAACGGGAAAATAATGGTTAAGGCAAGCATGTTCATCCACGCAACTCACTTACTGAATCGATGTTCAGGTTCTGGCGGCGACGATGGAGCTGCAGTAACAGCGCCAGGCCAATACTCGCTTCGGCAGCCGCAAGGCTGATGGCGAGAATATACATCACCTGACCATCGGTCTGGCCCCAGTAGCTACCGGCGACCACAAAGGCCAGCGCGGAAGCGTTGATCATGATTTCCAGACCGATCAGCATAAACAGCAGATTGCGGCGGATAACCAGACCGGTTAAGCCCAGAACGAACAAAATCGCGGCGAGGATCAGTCCATGTGTTAAGGGGATCATGCGCGCTCCTCCGTTTTTCTTTTCGCGCTGTCATTCGCACGGTTGCTCAGCACTTCGCCGGCACGATCTTCGCGGCCAACGTGGAAGGCAACGACCAGACCCGCCAGCAGCAGCATCGACGCCAGTTCAACGGCCAGTACGTACGGACCAAACAGCGTGATACCGACCGCTTTCGCGCTGATCGGCGTACCGTCGATACCCTGATCGTTCACGCCGAGAATCGCGTAAACGATCACTGCCAGCATGATGGCCGACAGAATCGCCGGGCCAATCCATACCTGCGGTTTCAACCACTGACGCTCTTGTTCAATTTCAGAGCCGCCCAGGTTCAGCATCATGACGACGAACACGAACAGAACCATAATGGCCCCGGCGTAGACGATGATCTCCAGCGCACCCGCAAAGTGGGCGCCCAGCGCGAAGAACACGCCGGAAATAGCCAGAAGCGAAATGATTAAGTAAAGCAACGCATGCACCGGATTGGTGTGCGTAATCACTCGCAGCGTGGCCAGGATGGCGATAAGGCCACAGATATAAAAAGCGAATTCCATTGCCCTCTCCTTACGGTAACAGGCTCTTGACGTCGATAGGCTTAGCTTCGTTCTCTGCTTCGCCCTTATCTTTGCCGTCGATTGCCATACCCGCCATCCGGTAGAAGTTATATTCCGGGTATTTGCCCGGACCGGAAATCAGCAGATCCTCTTTCTCGTACACCAGGTCCTGACGCTTGTACTCACCCAGTTCGAAATCTGGAGTCAGCTGAATCGCCGTGGTTGGGCACGCTTCTTCACACAGACCGCAGAAGATGCAGCGTGAGAAGTTAATGCGGAAGAACTCAGGGTACCAGCGGCCGTCTTTGGTCTCTGCTTTCTGCAAAGAGATACAGCCAACCGGACAGGCTACCGCACACAGGTTACAGGCAACGCAGCGCTCTTCGCCGTCCGGATCGCGGGTCAGCACGATACGGCCACGGTAGCGCGGCGGCAGATAGACCGGCTCTTCCGGATACATCTGGGTTTCGCGTTTTGCAAACGCGTGCAGGCCGATCATCCAGATACTGCGTACCTGGGTGCCGAAACCTACCAATAATTCTTTTAAGGTCATGGTCTATTGCCCCTTATGGCTGCTGCCAGAGAATGACAGCTGCCGTTACCAACAAGTTGACTAGCGTCAGCGGCAGGCACACTTTCCAGCCGAAGGACATTACCTGGTCATAACGCGGACGCGGTAATGAGGCGCGAATCAAAATGAACATCATCATGAAGAACGCGGTTTTCAGCGCGAACCAGATGAACGGCGGTAAGAACGGGCCATGCCAGCCACCAAAGAACAGCGTTACCATCAACGCGGAAATGGTGACGATACCGATGTACTCGCCCACAAAGAACAGACCGAATTTCATACCGGAATATTCAATGTGATAACCGTCGGCCAGTTCCTGCTCGGCTTCTGGCTGGTCAAACGGGTGACGGTGACACACCGCCACGCCCGCGATAGCAAAGGTGACAAAACCAAAGAACTGCGGAATAACGTTCCAGATGTCGGCCTGGTTGTTGACGATGTCGGTCATGTTGAATGAACCTGCCTGCGCCACCACGCCCATCAGGGAAAGACCCAGGAACACTTCGTAGCTCAGGGTTTGCGCAGACGCACGCATCGCACCGAGCAGCGAGTATTTATTGTTACTGGACCAGCCCGCAAACAGCACCGCGTACACCGCAAGACCCGCCATCATCAGGAAGAACAGGATCCCGATGTTCAGGTCAGCAACCACCCAGGTCGGACTGACCGGAACGATAGCAAAGGCCAGCAGCAGTGAGGTAAAGGCGATCATCGGTGCCAGAGTAAAGATGACGCGATCCGAGAATTTCGGGATCCAGTCTTCTTTAAAGAACATCTTGATCATGTCCGCGACCAGCTGGAGTGAACCACCCCAGCCCACGCGGTTCGGTCCGTAACGGTTCTGGAACAGACCGAGCAGACGACGTTCACCAAAGCTCATGAACGCGCCGCAGGTGACAACCACCAGCAGAATGACCACCGCCTTGAGAATGCTTAACAGAATTTCGATGAGATCCGGCGTTAACCAACTCATGCTTGTGCCTCCTGCAGATTATCAAGACGCGCGCCCGCCAGTACCGGAGCGATGCCCGGCAGACCCATCGGCAGACCCACCTGCCCTGCTGTCAGACCTTCGGCGATAACCAGCGGCAGACTGATGGTCTGGCCTTCATAGCTAAAGGAGACCTGGCTGCCCGCGTTGACGCCAAGCTTCGCGGCATCCGCCGGATTGAGCTTGATGTAAGGCTGCGGCATGCGCGTCTGGAATACCGGAGAGCGCTGGGACATCTCGTCGCTACCGAACAGATGGTAGTACGGCGCGATACGCCAGTTGCCTTCCTGCGCTTCGAAACTTGCCGGAACGGTCGTGAAGTACTCCAGACCCGTTTCGCTCGCTTCGATCAGACGAACACCTGGGTCACCGTGGCGCAGAGAGCCGCCCACTTCCGCCTGGAACTTGTTCCATGCCTGCGGGGAGTTCCAGCCTGGTGCCCATGCGAACGGAACCTGAGAGCGCGGTGCAGACGGCTGGTTGTTCCCTTCCATGGAGAAGGCGAACATCGTGTCTTTATCCTGCGGCTGACGCGGTTCGTGCACGCTGATGTTCGCGCGCATGGCGGTACGACCACTGTAACGGTGCGGTTCACGGGCCAGTTTCTGGCCGCGAATGCGGAAGCTCGCGTCCGGCGCGGCTTCTTTAATGCCCGCCAGCTGCGGCAGTTTTGCAACTACGGCATCGATCACATCATCGAGCTGCGTCCAGTCCACCTGACGGTTTTCTACGGTGCTGTGCAGCGAGTGCAGCCAGCGCCAGCTTTCCAGCATCACGGTGTTGCTGTCGTAATAAGACGGGTCATAAACCTGGAAGAAACGCTGTGCGCGACCTTCGTTGTTGATAACTGTACCGTCGCTTTCGGCGAAGCTTGCCGCAGAGAGCACGAGGTGCGCTTTGTCCATAATCGCGGTGCGCTGATGGTCGATTACCATCACCAACGGCGCTTTAGACAGAGCGGCATCCACGCGAGCCGCAGAAGCATGACGATGCAAGTCGTTCTCAAGCACGATAACGCCGTCAGCCGCACCCGATTCGAGTTCGCTTAACGCCGCTTCCAGAGAACCGCCGCCAATCAGTCCCAGACCGACGCTGTTCACTGCGCGCGCAATCATGGTCACACCCACGTCTGCCCCACGCCCTTTCAGCGCTTTAGCCACGTTTGCCGCAGCCTGAATCACATCAGGACTGCCGGCGTTGGTGCCGGAAATAATCAGTGGTTTTTTCGCACCGGCCAGAGCTTGAACGATCACGTCGATCTTGTTTTGCAGGTCACGATCCAGGCCTTCAACGGCCGGAGCACTGTTATCCAGCGCGTGAGCAATAGCAAAACCGAGGCGCGCCTGATCTTCCACCGGTGCGCGATAGGTCCACGCCGCGATGTCGTCCAGACGGGTGTTGTCGACGTTCGTCACAAACAGCGGATGTTTGGCACGCTGGCCGATGTTCAGGATTGCCGCAATCTGCCAGTCAGCCACTTTCTGGGCCGCTGCCATTTCACGTGCTTTACCTTTCACCGCCTGACGAACAGCCAGCGCAACGCGCGCACCGGTCTGAGTCAGATCTTCGCCCAGCACCAGCACCGCGTCATAGGATTCGATTTCGCGCAGCGCCGGGGTACGAATACCGCCTTCACGCAGCACTTTCAGCACCAGCTGCAGACGTTCCTGCTCGCCGTTGGCGATACCGGTGTAGAAGTTATCCGCACCCACCAGCTCACGCAGCGCAAAGTTGCTTTCGACGCTGGCGCGCGGGGAGCCGATACCGATCACTTTCTTCGACTGGCGCAGAATATCTGCCGCGCCCTGCATCGCTTGTTCAGCGTTGAGGGTGATCAGGTCATCGCCACGACGCTGAACCGGCTGACGCGGACGGTCTTTCAGGTTCACATAGCCATAGCCGAAACGACCACGGTCGCAGAGGAAGTAGTGGTTTACGGTACCGTTGTAACGGTTTTCGATACGACGCAGTTCACCATAGCGCTCGCCCGGGCTGGTGTTACAGCCAAGAGAACACTGCTGGCAGATGCTTGGCGCAAACTGCATGTCCCACTTACGGTTGTAACGCTCGGAGTGCGTTTTGTCGGTGAAGACGCCGGTCGGGCAGATTTCTACCAGGTTACCGGAGAATTCGCTTTCAAGCGTACCGTCTTCCGGACGACCAAAGTAGACGTTGTCATGTGCGCCATACACGCCCAGATCCTGACCGTCTGCGTAATCTTTGTAGTAACGCACGCAGCGGTAGCAGGCGATGCAGCGGTTCATTTCGTGAGAGATGAACGGCCCCAGATCCTGATTACGGTGGGTACGTTTGGTAAAGCGATAGCGACGGAAGCTATGACCGGTCATAACGGTCATATCCTGAAGATGGCAGTTACCGCCCTCTTCACAAACCGGACAGTCGTGCGGGTGGTTGGTCATCAACCATTCCA
This sequence comes from Lelliottia sp. WB101, assembly GCF_003051885.1. Lineage (NCBI taxonomy): Bacteria > Pseudomonadati > Pseudomonadota > Gammaproteobacteria > Enterobacterales > Enterobacteriaceae > Lelliottia > Lelliottia sp. WB101. The sequence goes on along the minus strand of NZ_CP028520.1, from coordinate 2,477,274 downwards.
CGACGCTCTCGCGGAACTGTTTCGCTTCTTCGTCTTCAATCGAAATAAAGGTGCCTTCGGTCGCTGGTGTCATACAGGACATCACCAGGCGCCCACGCGTGTCTTCCGCGTTTTGATATTGCTTCACCGCACACTGGCGGCAAGCACCGACGCTGCCCAGCGCCGGATGCCAGCAAAAATACGGAATATCAAGGCCGAGAGACAGACAAGCTTCTAGCAGGTTGTCGGCCCCGTTGACCTCGTATTCTTTGCCGTCTACATGAATCGTAGCCATTAGCATGCTTCCAGTTGGCTCAGTCAGGGACTGAGCGTTAATCAAAATTCAGTATCGCTACCAGCGCGCTTTCAGCAGGTTCGGCTGAATACCATTAATCAAATGGGTATTGCTGAACTGCTGCTTGATGCCTGCTTCGAATTCGTCGCGGAAATATTTAATCGCGCTCTGCAATGGCTCAACGGCACCTGGTGCGTGGGCACAGAAGGTTTTGCCCGGACCGAGGAATCGACACAGTTGCTCAAGTGTCTCGATATCGCCCGGCTGGCCTTCGCCGCGCTCGATAGCGCGCAGAATTTTCACGCTCCATGGCAAACCATCACGGCATGGCGTACACCAGCCGCAGGATTCGCGCGCGAAGAACTCTTCCAGGTTACGCACCAGCGACACCATGCCAATTTCATGGTCCACGGCCATCGCCAGCGCCGTACCCAGACGGCTGCCTGCTTTACCAATGCTTTCAAATTCCATTGGCAGATCGAGGTGGGCTTCGGTCAGGAAGTCGGTCCCTGCCCCACCCGGTTGCCAGGCTTTAAATTTCAGGCCATCGCGCATCCCGCCCGCATAGTCTTCGAGGATCTCGCGTGCGGTAGTACCGAACGGCAGCTCCCAAAGGCCAGGATTTTTGACGCGGCCGGAGAAGCCCATCAGCTTGGTGCCCGCGTCTTTGCTGGTCGAAATGTTCTGATACCACTCCACGCCGTTGGCGAGAATAGCCGGTACGTTACACAAGGTTTCGACGTTGTTGACACAGGTCGGTTTACCCCAGACGCCGGAACTTGCCGGGAATGGCGGCTTGGAGCGTGGGTTCGCGCGGCGGCCTTCGAGGGAGTTAATCAGTGCGGTCTCTTCACCACAGATATAACGCCCTGCGCCCGTGTGCACGAACAGCTCAAAATCAAAACCGGTGCCGAGAATGTTTTTGCCCAGCAGGCCCGCTTCGGTCGCTTCTGCAATCGCGCGGCGCAGGTGCTCTGCCGCTTCGATGTATTCGCCGCGCAGGAAGATGTAACCACGATAGGCTTTCAGCGCGAACGCGGAGATCAGCATGCCTTCCACCAGCAGGTGCGGCAGCTGCTCCATCAGCAGGCGGTCTTTATAGGTGCCTGGCTCCATTTCATCGGCGTTACACAGCAGGTAACGGATGTTCATGGATTCGTCTTTCGGCATCAGGCTCCACTTAAGACCGGTGGAGAAACCTGCACCGCCGCGCCCTTTCAGGCCGGAATCTTTAACCGCGTTAACGATCTCATCTGGAGCCATGCCTGAGAGCGCTTTACGCGCCCCTTCGTAACCGTTTTTGCTCTGGTATTCTTCGAGCCAAACTGGCTGTTTGTCATCGCGCAGACGCCAGGTCAGCGGATGGGTTTCAGCAGTGCGAATGACTGTTTTCATTTGTACCGCTCCAGCAGGTCAGGAATTGCTTCCGGCGTCAGATGGCTGTGAGTGTCCTCATCAATCATCATGCTCGGCCCCTTGTCGCAGTTACCCAGGCAGCAGGTTGGCAGCAACGTGAAACGACCGTCAAAGGTCGTCTGTCCTGGCTTGATATCGAGTTTCTTCTCGAGTGCAGCCTGGATGCCCTGATAACCAGTGATATGGCAAACGACGCTGTCGCAATAGCGAATAACGTGACGGCCCACCGGCTGGCGGAAGATCTGGCTGTAGAATGTTGCCACCCCTTCCACGTCGCTTGCCGGGATACCCAGCACGTCGGCGATCGCATAGATCGCGCCATCAGGTACCCAACCACGCTGTTTCTGGACGATTTTCAGCGCTTCAATGGATGCCGCACGCGGGTCTTCGTAGTGGTGCATTTCGTGCTCAATTGCCGCACGTTCTGCCGCACTCAGCTCAAAAGCCTCGGTTTGTGGTTGTTGATTCTCGTGCATAATTAGCGGTCCACATCTGACATAACAAAATCGATACTACCCAGATACACAATCAGGTCGGAGACCAGACTGCCGCGAATGGCGGACGGGATCTGCTGCAGGTGCGCATAGCTCGGCGTACGGATACGCGTACGGTAGCTCATGGTGCTGCCGTCACTGGTCAGGTAGTAACTGTTAATACCCTTGGTCGCTTCAATCATCTGGAAGGATTCGTTGGCCGGCATGACCGGGCCCCAGGAAACCTGCAGGAAGTGAGTGATCAGGGTTTCGATATGTTGCAGCGTGCGCTCTTTCGGTGGCGGCGTTGTCAGCGGGTGATCCGCTTTGAACGGGCCTTCCGGCATGTTGTTGAGGCACTGCTCAAGGATGCGCAGACTCTGGCGCAGCTCTTCTACTTTCAGCATCACGCGGGTGTAGCAGTCGGATACACCGCCGCCAACCGGGACTTCGAAGTCGAAGTTTTCGTAGCCAGAGTATGGACGGGCTTTACGCACGTCGAAATCAATACCCGTCGCACGCAGGCCAGCACCGGTGGTGCCCCACTCCAGCGCTTCTTTCGCGCCGTAAGCGGCCACGCCTTTGGAACGGCCAATCAGGATGGTGTTACGCAGCGCGGCTTTCTCGTAAGAGGCCAGACGCTTCGGCATCCAGTCGAGGAATTCGCGCAGCAGACGATCCCATCCGCGCGGCAGATCGTGTGCCACGCCGCCGATACGGAACCAGGCCGGGTGCATACGGAAACCAGTAATCGCTTCAACCAGATCGTAGATTTTCTGACGGTCGGTAAACGCGAAGAACACCGGCGTCATCGCCCCGACGTCCTGAATGAACGTGGAGATGTAGAGCAGGTGACTGTTGATACGGAACAGTTCTGACAGCATCACGCGGATAACGTTAACGCGATCCGGCACGGTGATACCTGCCAGTTTCTCAACGGCCAGCACGTAAGGCATTTCGTTCACGCAGCCGCCGAGGTATTCGATACGGTCGGTGTACGGAATGTAGCTGTGCCAGGACTGACGCTCGCCCATCTTCTCAGCACCACGGTGGTGGTAACCGACATCAGGCACGCAGTCGACAATCTCTTCGCCGTCGAGCTGAAGAATAATACGGAACGCACCGTGCGCAGACGGGTGGTTTGGACCGAGGTTGAGGAACATGAAGTCCTCGTTGTCGGTACCGCGCTTCATGCCCCAGTCTTCCGGCTTGAAAGTCAGCGCTTCCATCTCCAGATCCTGTTTGGCTTTGGTCAGCTCAAACGGGTCGAATTCGGTGGCGCGCGCCGGATAGTCTTTACGCAGCGGGTGGCCGGTCCAGGTCTGCGGCATCATGATGCGCGTCAGGTGCGGGTGGCCATCGAACGTCATGCCGAACATTTCCCAGGTTTCACGCTCATACCAGTTGGCGTTAGGGAAAAGTTTGGTGAGCGTCGGCAGATGCATGTCGTTTTCAGACAATGCCACCTTGAGCATGATATCCCGATTGCGGTCTATTGAGATCAGGTGGTAGAAAACGGAAAAATCCGCCGCGGGTAAACCGTGACGGTGGGTGCGAAGACGCTCATCCATGCCGTGTAAGTCAAACAGCATGACGTAAGGTTTAGGTAATTTCTTTAAGAAATCAACTGCTTCCAGCAATTGTTCACGCTTCACCCAAACAACGGGTACCCCGGTGCGGGTGGCCTGAACAGTAAAGGCATCCGGCCCAAAACGGTTGCGCAGTTCGCCAATGACCGGGTCATCGAGATGATCCCGGGTTTGCCATGCGGCATCTTGCGCGGTTAAGTCGGTCATATTGTTCACCATTGCAAATGGTCCGTGGTGACTGTTAAGCCTGGCTTCGCGCTATTTGTATAGTGATATGCGAAGGTTTGCCCCAGGCCCACAGGCGCAAATTAAATTTCGTCAGGCGTACGCAGATTGGTGACTGCAATACGTTCTCCGCGTTTACGCTCGCGCTCAGACTGCATATTGGCGCGGTACACGCCCTGGTCGCCCACGACCCAGGAAAGCGGACGGCGTTCTTTACCTATCGACTCCTGCAGCAGCATCAGCGCCTGCATGTAAGCTTCCGGACGCGGCGGGCAGCCAGGGATGTAAACATCCACCGGGATAAACTTATCGACGCCTTGCACAACGGAATAAATGTCGTACATACCACCTGAGTTTGCACAGGCACCCATGGAGATAACCCACTTCGGCTCGAGCATCTGGTCATAAAGACGCTGAATGACTGGCGCCATTTTGGTGAAGCAGGTTCCGGCCACCACCATCAGGTCAGCCTGACGAGGGGAAGCACGCAGTACCTCGGCACCAAAACGCGCAACGTCATGCACCGCAGTGAATGACGTCACCATTTCAACGTAGCAGCAAGAAAGACCAAAGTTGTATGGCCAGATAGAGTTCTTACGACCCCAGTTGACCATATCGTGCATGGCATGTTCGAGCTTGCCCATGTACACGCTTTTGTTGACTTCTTGCTCCAGGGGGTCGGTTACGATCTCCTGTTTTTGCAGGGGGTAACGGTCATTCTCACCGTTAGGATCTATGCGGGTGAGCGTATAATCCATCTTATTGCCTCGCTGTTACTGCTGACGATTAGAGTTACTGTTTTCCGGATTAACCAGTTCACGGCGTGAACGCACAGGTGTCCAGTCCAGCGCGCCGATGCGCACCAGGTACACCAGACCGGCCAGTAGCACTAAAATGAAAATTGCGGCTTCGACAAAGCCAGTCCATCCACTTTCGCGGATTGACGTTGACCATGCGAACAGGTAGAGCGCTTCAACGTCGAAAATGACGAAGAACATGGCCACCAGATAGAACTTGGCGGACAGGCGTAAGCGAGCAGTACCTACCGAATCGATACCCGATTCAAATGGGGTGTTTTTGTGCCTTGCGCGGGCGCGACCGCCCAGGAACCAGCCGCCGATTAACATCAGGCAGCACAGGCCAATGGCAACAATAAGAAAGATTGCGAATGCCCAGTGATGAGCGACGACTTCTGTGGATGTTGACATACTCATTGCTTACTCATCAAAAGTGATATCTACAGCTCTGCTCTTGCTGGCAGATGGACATCACATCGATTCATGGGGAGGAACAAATAACCTTACACCGACTGTCAGAAATGAGACATAGACAGCAAAATGATGTGGTTTTTTACTCCTTTCTATAACCTTTTGTCAACTTTAACAAAGGTTTCTTCACATTAAATCACATAGATCGATTCTCATTAACATTTCATGCCCTTTAACCCTGGTGGGTCGATGACTTTACGTCAACTGCATGCTGTTGAATCGTGTCCGTTTTGAAGTAAAAGAAATATTACCCTCCTATTTTGACAGGATTTGCTGCTGATTCCTCCCCCCAAATGGGAGTATTTTCTTGATCTGAGACACGCTTTTGTTAATCCAATCAAAAAAACGGCAACATTTTTGCTGGTTTTTTAACATCAGTGCCGCAGAGAAGATAACAAAACGCATTACGTTCAAAAATCGAGCAGAACCATACATCGCGATGATAATTAAGACTTATTTACAATAACCTCAAAGAGTATGGCGCTATTGTTGTCAAAAAAAAACCACTCCGCGGAAATACCGCACGAGTGGTTCTTTTTTACACTTACAAATTGTTACGACAATTATCGGATCGGGATCACTCAAAATCCCCTTCAACCACCAGGGAATCGCCCCCCCTTCGGGAGTAACATTCTCGAATTGCCATGGGTTGTGGTAGTTCACCATCGCTTCAAACACGATTTTTGCCAGCTCGTTGTTGCTGGATGAGTTATGGCAAAGCAGATATTCCGTGTCCGGCAGCGCAGGTAAACCATTAGATTTACCTAAGACGCGTAAATCCGGGCTCATCATCTCAACAGGGCGAGCGGTCACACCAAGGCCGGCTTTAACGGCAGCACGCACTGCAGGTAATGTGGAAGCCACGTACGCTAAACGCCACGGAATATTCGCTTCATTCAGAGCGGACAACACCATATCGCGGAACGGACTAGGATCGTCCAGCAATACCAGCGGAATAGGCTCGCCTTTTTGCAGCACATATTCTGCCGCGCAATACCAGTGCGTTGGCGACGTTCGCAATGTCAGACAATCAAATTGTCCAGGACAGTGCGTGGTAACAACCAGATCAACTTCATGGTCTTTAAGCATATCAATCATGAAGGCATTTCGTTTTACGCTGACATCCAGCGCAAGCTTCGGATAAACCGAACTGATCCGATTAAGTAAAAACGGCAATATCGTATCAGCAGATTCATCAGAAGCGCCTAACGTTAAAACGCCCTGAAGATTGCTAAACATTAATGACATACATGCTTCATCGTTGAAGCGTAAAATCTTCCTGGCGTAACCCAGTAACTGGATCCCGTGCTCAGTTAACAGTTTATTACGACCGTGGCGTGCAAAGAGCTCTTTGCCCACCAGTTGCTCCAGTCGCTGCATCTGTTGGCTGACCGCCGATTGCGTACGGCAGACAGCGGCAGCAGCGGCTGCAAAGGTGTTGAGATCAGCGACCGCAACAAACGTTCTCAGCAGATCGAGATCGAGATTTAGTATCGGACGATTTGCATTTATCATATCTATTCACTTACAAGTTGCTCGTGCGGAGCTGCCGACCGGCAGACTACCTGACAGATAGTTATTGGCTGGTGTATAGCAGAAGTCAGAAACAACGTTCCATGACGATATTTTTATTCTCTTAAATGTTCAGGATATTTTTAGATTTTGCTGATTTCAGTAAATTCCATTAAAGAACTTACTCATCATCACTCTTTTACTCGCAACACGGGCACAGCAGTAAAGGTGTTGCCTATCCAGTATAGTAGAGATAATTCTAACAATAACAATCAACTAATTCAGAAAAATCGAGGCAAAATACACAGTAATGTAAACATTCCTCTCTTTTCCTGAGACAACATCTTAACCCAAATCCACTTTATTTATAAGTATTATTACACCATTACTGATTAATCCATGTTGATTAACGGCTAAACTAATTTTATTAAAATTAACGAAAGTTAAGATTTAGGCATCATTAATAAATAAACATTAATGTAGATTAGGTTTATCCATTAATATTGCTTAACAATATTTTCACACGCGCAACCTCTGGCAGAATCCATCATTCACCAAAGATATTAAGAAGCATTCCGGTTTTACGAAAGGTCACCGGGAGAAATCATTGCGATCTCATCGTTTCTCTATCGTACAGCGGTTTTTGGCAGGGTAAAATACATTAAAAACCACCTGGTGCGAGATAATAAACTGCACACACCTCTCAACGCAACGCTTTACACGACCAAATCCCCTTTCTGATAGTTAAAAAGATTACCTCTTATTTTCGCATCCCGGCAAAATCTTCTTCTGTACACCCTTCAAAACGCAGCGCGGTGGGAGTACATTGTTCCGTGCTGACTTCCACGGCAGGGAGTGGCAATAACAGCTAAAAGGTCAACGATTCATGTCCCCTATCGAAAAATCCAGCAAATTAGATAACGTCTGTTACGACATCCGCGGTCCGGTTCTTAAAGAGGCTAAGCGCCTTGAAGAGGAAGGCAACAAAGTCCTGAAACTCAACATTGGTAACCCCGCGCCCTTTGGCTTTGACGCGCCGGATGAAATCCTCGTTGATGTGATCCGTAACCTGCCGACGGCGCAAGGCTACTGTGATTCTAAAGGACTCTACTCCGCCCGTAAGGCCATCATGCAGCACTATCAGGCCCGTGGGATGCGCGATGTCACCGTTGAAGATATCTATATTGGTAACGGCGTTTCTGAACTGATCGTCCAGGCGATGCAGGCTTTGCTTAACAGCGGCGATGAAATGCTGGTGCCTGCGCCGGACTATCCGCTGTGGACAGCGGCCGTTTCCCTTTCCAGCGGCAAAGCGGTGCACTATTTGTGCGATGAATCGTCCGACTGGTTCCCGGATCTCGACGATATCCGCGCCAAAATCACCCCGCGCACGCGCGGTATTGTGATTATCAACCCGAACAACCCAACGGGTGCCGTCTATTCCAAAGAGCTGTTGATGGAGATCGTTGAGATCGCCCGTCAGCACAACCTGATCATCTTTGCCGATGAGATTTACGACAAGATCCTCTACGACGCGGCGCAACACCACTCTATTGCTACGCTGGCTCCGGATCTGCTGACCGTCACCTTTAATGGCCTGTCGAAAACCTACCGCGTTGCCGGTTTCCGTCAGGGCTGGATGGTGCTGAACGGCCCGAAAAAACACGCCAAAGGCTATATCGAAGGGCTGGAAATGCTCGCCTCGATGCGCCTGTGTGCTAACGTTCCGGCGCAACACGCCATTCAGACAGCGCTCGGCGGTTATCAGAGCATCAGCGAATTTATCGTACCCGGCGGGCGTCTGTATGAGCAGCGTAACCGCGCATGGGAGTTGATTAACGATATTCCTGGCGTCTCCTGTGTGAAGCCGAACGGCGCGCTGTATATGTTCCCGAAAATCGATATTAAACGTTTCAATATTCACGACGACCAGAAAATGGTGCTCGACTTCCTGTTGCAGGAAAAAGTGCTGCTGGTGCAGGGAACCGCGTTTAACTGGCCGTGGCCGGACCACGTTCGTATCGTCACCCTGCCGCGCGAGGACGACCTCGAAATGGCGATCAGCCGGTTCGGACGCTTCCTCTCCGGTTATCATCAGTAAACCTCCATCAGGCTGCCGCGGGCAGCCTGATTTGCATCTTGCCTCCCCTCGCCGCACAATGAAATCTGTCGCAGTGCAAGACAAAAGGTTATCTATGAGTCAGAGTCATTTTTTTGCCCATCTCTCCCGCCTGAAGTTAATCAACCGCTGGCCGCTGATGCGCAACGTGCGCACAGAGAACGTGTCTGAACACAGTTTGCAGGTCGCCATGGTCGCGCACGCGCTGGCCGCTATCAAAAACCGTAAATTCAACGGGCAGATGAATCCTGAGCGCATCGCGCTGCTGGCGATGTACCACGACGCCTCTGAAGTTCTGACCGGGGATTTACCGACACCGGTTAAATATTTCAACTCGCAGATAGCGCAGGAATATAAGGCCATCGAGAAGATCGCCCAGCAAAAACTGGTGGATATGGTGCCGGAAGAACTGCGGGATATTTTTGCGCCGCTGATCGACGAACACCAGTGCACGGAAGAGGAAAGATTGCTGGTGAAACAGGCGGATGCCCTGTGCGCCTATCTCAAGTGTCTGGAAGAACTCTCCGCCGGCAATAATGAGTTTTTACTGGCGAAAACGCGGCTGGAAAAAACCCTCGAATCGCGTCGCAGCGAAGAGATGGATTATTTCATGGAGGTGTTCGTGCCGAGCTTCCATCTGTCGCTGGATGAAATCAGTCAGGATTCGCCGCTGTAAGCCTTTGCCGGGTATACAGCTGATACGCAAATGGAGCCGGGTCAGGCGAAGACGCCGCCCGGCGTAAAGTGGTCAGAACGGGAACAGCACCGGAATCAACACCACGCACACCAGCATTACCAGGATAGTGAACGGCACGCCGAGCTTCACGAAATCGCTGAATTTATAGTTCCCCGGCCCCAGCACCAGGGTATTCACCGGTGACGAAACGGGCGTCATAAACGCCGCCGACGCGGCCATTGCGACCATCATCGCAAACGGATACGGCGACACCCCCATCGATTTAGCCATCGCCAGCGCAATCGGCGCCATCAGCACCGCCGTCGCGGTATTGGAGATAAACAGCCCGATGGTGGCGCACATGACAAACAGACAAATCAGCATCATGTACGGGCCGTATCCCCCGCCGACGTCCATCAGCCCTTTCACCACCAGATCCACGCCACCCGTTTTTTGCAGCGCCAGCGCAAACGGCATCATACCGACGATCAGAATAATGCTCGGCCAGTGAATGGCTTTATAGGCACTTTCCGCGTCGATGCAGCGGAATTTCCCCATCAGCAGACAGGCAATAATGGCCGCGATCGGATTCGGAATTTCGTCCGTGAGCATCAGTGCGACCATCAGCACCAGACAGAAAATGGCATGCGGCGCCTGGCTGTGGGCCGGTGACGCGTCGCTCTCTTCGATGGGCATATTGAGCACCACAAAATCACGCCCTTTTTGCCCAAGCTGGCTGATCAGTTTCCAGTTGCCGACCACCAGGAAGATATCGCCCAGCTGCAGCGGCTCATCCACGACCGCCCCTTCCATCGCCACCCCGTCGCGTTTCAGGCCAACCACGTTCAGCCCATAGCGGGTACGAAACCCTATCTCTCGGACGGTTTTACCCAGCAATTCCGATTCGGGGATAAGAGAGACTTCCGCCATCCCCACGTCCAGCGCCTGGTCGGAGAAATACTCACCGCGAAGCACCATGGGCTCCAGCAGTTGTTCGGTGCAGAACTCACGCAGATCGACCTCCGCCGTCGACATATCAATCAGCAGAACATCGCGGGCACGAAACTCAGACACCCCGTTCACATTTACAATCACGCGACGGAACCGGCGCCAGCGCTCGACCCCGATGATATTCGCGCCGTAGCGCTCGCGCAGCTTGAGATCGTCAAGACGCTGACCAATTAGCGGCGAGCCGGGGCGAATCGCCAGACGACGCGCGCGTCCGGTAAGACGATACTCTTTGATCAGATCGCGAAAGGTGCGTCTGCGCCATCCATCGCGGTGTTTATGCTGGTTATCGCCCTTCAGGGCAAAGCGGGTCAGGAGCATATAAATCACCCCGAGCACCAGCACCACCAGCCCAATCGGCGTCACGCTGAAGAAACTGAACCCGGCATAGCCTTCGCGCAGCAGTTCACTGTTAACCACCAGGTTCGGCGGCGTGGCGACCAGAGTCATCATGCCGCTAATCAGCCCGGCAAAACTCAGCGGCATCATCAGTCGCGACGGTGAGGTCTGCATGCGCATCGAGACGCTTAACACCACCGGAATAAAGATCGCAACGACGCCGGTGGAGCTCATAAAGGCACCCAGCCCGGCGACCGTCAGCATCAGGTAGATGAGCATTTTGGTTTCGCTGCTGCCCGCCACTTTCACCAGCCAGGCCCCCATCACCGTGGCGACGCCGGTGCGCACCAGCCCGTCACCAATGATAAACAGCGCGGCAATCAAAATAACGTTGGGATCGCTAAAACCCGAGAAGGCTTCCGGGAGCGTTAAGGTGCCGCTCAGAACAAACGCGACGATAACCAGTAAAGCGACGGCGTCCATGCGCACTTTGCCGGTTGCAAAGAGAATGATGGCGATAGCAAGCAGGCTGAGCACCCAAATCAGTTCACCGTTCACAACATGTCCTTGTCAGGGAAAGGGAGTGGAATTTTGCCATAAAAAGGCCCCAACAATGTGGGGCCAAATCATGGGATTACATTTTTAAGGAGACGGTAACATTTCCGTCTGCGCCCTTGTGAACGGACAGCGCGGCAAGCGACGTGAGCACAAAGTCGACCTCGTCGAGCCGGGGCGAACCGGCGGGCACATTCACGGCAACCACATGGCTGCCGGCATTCAGCCCAGCCAGTACACCGGCGGCGGCATCTTCCACCACGACGCACTCGGCCGGATGGATGCCCAGCAATTCCGCGCCTAATAAGAAGGCGTCCGGTTCCGGTTTCCCGCGCTTCACGCGTTCGGCGGTGACGAACACTTCAGGCGTCGGCAGACCGGCAGCCTTATGGCGGGCGTGGGCGACGGGAATCGAACCTGAGGTCACGATAGCCCAGGGGATCTGCGCCTCTTCAAGATGATTGAGCAGCTCAAGCGCGCCCGGCAGGGCGACAATCCCTTCGACATCTGTTGCTTCGATCTGCTCCAGATACCTGAACTCCGCCTGAATCTCTTCTTCGGTTCGTCCGGGCAAGAAGTGACGTAAAGAGGTAATGGCCTGTTTGCCATGGATGAAATTCAATACGTCCTGATGGTCAATGCCATGCCTGTCGGCCCAATGGCACCACGAGCGCTCGACTACCGGCAGCGAATCCACCAGCGTACCGTCCAGATCAAACAGAAAACCTTTACACTGCACACTTACCCCCTCAGGCATTGATAATTTGCTGAATTTCGTTACTGCTTAAATGGTACTGACGCGGGCAAGCGTGCCACGCGCTTAACATACGCTGATATTTTTCCCACATCGGCGTCTGGGAATTAAAGCCATGGGTTCCGGCATCAAAATGGGTGTAACGCCCTTCGGTGTTGACCATGAAGCGAACATAGCTCAGGTAACGCGATTCGGTCGCCACGTCAAAACCGAGGAACGTCACGCGACGCTCATCAATGGTTTGAGCATCTTTCAGATTGGTCCAGGAAACATGCAGCGCGTGGTACATCTCCATAATGTCGATGACGGTGCGGCACGTCTCTTCCTTCAGTTCGCCAAACTCGCGGTCCAGCTCGCGCATCTGCAAGCCGAAGCCACGTTCAACGATAGTCTGCAGGCGGCGATAGCGCTCCGCGTTGTCGGGATCAAGCATAGTCATCATCTTGTACTGATTGGACAAAATCAGACGTTGAGCGTTGGTCATTTCCATCTTTCGACTCCTGTTGCGCGTTGCACTAAAAAAAAGACACGGTAACTGGTGGTTACTGTGCCTTCTTTTCGTGACCGTTTCGATGATCAATCACAAGTCATCAAGGAATGTTTTATCAAGTTGCTTGAAAGCCCGCTTGAGCGTATCCGCCAGCGCCTGATAATCCGGTTTGCCTTCAACCGGGGCCAGCGCCTGACCTGCTTCCTGAAGTTTCCCGCGCACTTCATAAAACCAGTGTAAAATAGTAGGTGGCAGCGGCGTGACAGAACGTTTACCCAACCACCACAATCCCTGCATCGGGAGACTGAGCGCAAACAGCGCGGTTGCCACTGCTGGGCCAAGCTGACCACCCAGCGCGATTTGCCAGCACAAGGTAAAGACGGCAATCGGCGGCATAAAACGGATCGCATAGCGGGTGATGCGGATAACGCGGTTATCTACAAACACTGGCGCAAGGCGCTTCTCCAGGGGCCACGTCTTTGCGTAATGCTGGCCCCGACGAAACAGACTCAAGAAGCTCACGGAGGGGTTCTCAGGTGTCGACATGGCTGTACCTCAACTTCACATATAAAAATTAAAATTTTCGTGCAAATCCACAACAAGCCATGACAACGTTCAAAATATTTTGTCATCGCTACCCAGTATCGGGTATTCTGTGCCAGCCTGATTGGGCCTTAGACGAGAATCGTTAACTCGTCAAATTATCGCATATTATGCCATTGTCTGAAAATCGTTCAAAATGGCATAAAATCATATGGATTTCTTTCATCATGCCAGAAAGTTCGTTTGGCATGATGTTAATCATAAATGTCTGGGTCATCTTGCGCTACGCTACGAGACTCACTGACGTTTTTTTAGCCACGTATCAATAATAGGTACTTCCATGTCGAGTAAGTTAGTACTGGTTCTGAACTGCGGTAGCTCCTCACTGAAATTCGCCATCATCGATGCGCTCAACGGTGAAGAGTACCTCTCTGGTTTGGCCGAATGTTTCCATCTTCCTGAAGCACGTCTGAAATGGAAAATGGACGGCAGCAAACAAGAAGCGGCTTTAGGTGCAGGCGCCGCTCACAGTGAAGCGCTGAACTTTATCGTTAACACTATTCTGGCACAAAAACCAGAACTGTCTGCTCAGCTGACTGCGATCGGCCACCGTGTAGTTCACGGCGGCGAGAAGTACACCGGCTCTGTAGTGATCGACGATTCCGTTATTCAGGGTATCAAAGACGCAGCCTCTTTTGCACCGCTGCACAACCCTGCACACCTGATCGGCATCGCGGAAGCGCTGAAATCCTTCCCGAATCTGAAAGACAAAAACGTCGCTGTCTTCGACACCGCGTTCCATCAGACCATGCCAGAAGAGTCTTACCTCTATGCCCTGCCGTACAGCCTGTACAAAGAGCACGGCGTTCGTCGTTACGGCGCACACGGCACCAGCCACTTCTATGTTACTCAGGAAGCGGCCAAGATTCTGAACAAACCTGTTGAAGAGCTGAACATCATCACTTGCCACCTGGGCAACGGTGGTTCTGTTTCTGCTATCCGCAACGGCGAGTGTGTTGATACTTCTATGGGTCTGACCCCGCTGGAAGGTCTGGTGATGGGTACACGTTCCGGTGACATCGACCCGGCGATCATCTTCCATCTGCACGACACCCTGGGCATGAGCGTTGATGCAATCAACAAAATGCTGACCAAAGAGTCTGGCCTGCTGGGTCTGACAGAAGTCACCAGCGACTGCCGTTACGTTGAAGACAACTACACCACCAAAGCTGACGCTAAACGTGCAATGGACGTTTACTGCCACCGTCTGGCGAAATACATCGGTTCTTACACTGCACTGATGGATGGTCGTCTGGATGCGGTTATCTTCACCGGTGGTATCGGTGAGAACGCGGCAATGGTTCGTGAACTGTCCCTGGGCAAACTGGGCGTTCTGGGCTTCGATGTTGATCACGAACGTAACCTGGCTGCCCGTTTCGGCAAGTCTGGCTTCATCAACAAAGAAGGCACCCGCCCGGCTCTGGTTATCCCAACCAACGAAGAGCTGGTCATCGCGCAAGACGCGAACCGTCTGACTGCCTGATTCCACACCGCCAGCAATGCTGGCGGTGCTGTTTTGTACCCCGCCCACTGCGGCGGTAACCAAAAGAGGATAAACCGTGTCCCGTACTATTATGCTGATCCCTACCGGAACCAGCGTCGGCCTGACCAGCGTCAGCCTTGGCGTTATCCGTGCTATGGAACGCAAAGGCGTTCGCCTGAGCGTCTTTAAGCCTATCGCCCAGCCTCGTGCCGGTGGCGATGCGCCAGACCAGACCACCGCCATCGTGCGTGCGAATTCCGGTCTGCCAGCGGCTGAACCGCTGAAAATGAGCCACGTTGAGTCTCTGCTCTCCAGCAATCAGTCCGATGTGCTGATGGAAGAGATCATCGCTAACTACCACGCGAACGCGAAGGACGCGGAAGTGGTTCTGGTTGAAGGTCTGGTTCCGACGCGCAAACATCAGTTTGCTCAGTCTCTGAACTACGAAATCGCCAAAACCTTGAACGCTGAAATCGTGTTCGTGATGTCCCAGGGTACCGATACCCCGGAACAGCTGAACGAGCGCATTGAGCTGACTCGCAGCAGCTTCGGCGGCGCGAAAAACAGCAACATCACCGGCGTTATCGTTAACAAACTGAACGCACCGGTTGATGAACAAGGCCGTACTCGCCCTGACCTGTCTGAAATTTTCGACGACTCTTCCAAAGCGAAGATCGTGAAAGTGGACCCTGCTCAGCTGAGCGCAAGCAGCCCGCTGCCAGTGCTGGGCGCGGTGCCGTGGAGCTTCGATCTGATCGCTACCCGTGCGATCGACATGGCGCGTCACCTGAATGCGACCGTGGTTAACGAAGGCGACATCAATACCCGCCGCGTGAAATCTGTGACCTTCTGTGCGCGCAGCATTCCGCACATGCTGGAACATTTCCGTGCAGGTTCCCTGCTGGTGACCTCCGCTGACCGTCCTGACGTGCTGGTTGCCGCCTGTTTGGCTGCGATGAACGGCGTTGAGATCGGTGCGATCCTGCTGACCGGCGCATACGAAATGGACCCTCGCGTAAGCAAGCTGTGCGAACGTGCGTTCGCCACCGGCCTGCCAGTATTCATGGTAAACACCAACACCTGGCAGACCTCTCTGAGCCTGCAGAGCTTCAACCTTGAAGTCCCGGTTGATGACCATGAGCGTATCGAGAAAGTTCAGGAATACGTGGCAAGCTACATCAACGCTGACTGGGTTGAGTCTCTGACCGCGACCTCCGAGCGTAGCCGTCGTCTGTCTCCACCAGCATTCCGCTACCAGCTGACCGAGCTGGCGCGTAAAGCCGGTAAACGCGTTGTTCTGCCAGAAGGCGACGAACCGCGTACCGTTAAAGCGGCTGCTATCTGTGCAGAGCGCGGCATCGCGACCTGCGTGCTGCTGGGTAACCCAGATGAAATCACCCGCGTTGCAGCGTCTCAGGGCGTTGAGCTGGGTTCAGGTATCGAAATCGTCGATCCAGAAGTGGTTCGCGAGAGCTATGTTGCCCGTCTGGTTGAGCTGCGTAAGAGCAAAGGCATGACCGAAGCCGTTGCGCGCGAACAGCTGGAAGACAACGTGGTACTGGGTACCCTGATGCTGGAGCAGGACGAAGTTGACGGTCTGGTTTCTGGTGCAGTTCACACCACCGCGAACACCATTCGTCCACCGCTGCAGCTGATCAAAACTGCACCAGGTAGCTCGCTGGTCTCTTCTGTGTTCTTCATGCTGCTGCCTGAACAGGTTTATGTTTACGGTGACTGTGCGATCAACCCAGACCCAACTGCAGAACAGCTGGCTGAGATTGCTATCCAGTCTGCGGACTCCGCAATTGCCTTCGGTATCGAACCGCGCGTTGCGATGCTCTCCTACTCCACCGGCACCTCTGGTGCAGGTAGCGACGTAGAGAAAGTGCGTGAAGCGACGCGTCTGGCGCAGGAAAAACGTCCTGACCTAATGATCGATGGCCCGCTGCAGTACGACGCCGCCGTGATGGCTGACGTTGCGAAATCCAAAGCACCGAACTCTCCGGTTGCAGGTCGCGCGACCGTGTTCATCTTCCCGGATCTGAACACCGGTAACACCACCTACAAAGCGGTACAGCGTTCTGCCGACCTGATCTCCATCGGGCCGATGCTGCAGGGTATGCGCAAGCCGGTGAACGACCTGTCCCGTGGCGCGCTGGTTGACGATATCGTCTACACCATCGCTCTGACCGCGATTCAGTCTTCACAGCAACAGCAGTAATGTTCTGAACGTTCTGTAAGCCCGGTAAGCGTTTGCACCACCGGGCAACAAAAAGGCGACCCTCTGGTCGCCTTTTTTAATTACAGCAGCTCTCGCGCCGCCGAGACAATATCGTGTGCCGTCAGGCCATACTCTTTCTGCAGGAAGTCCTGCGTTCCCACCTGACCATAACGCTCTTTCACGCCGACACGACGCATCGGGACCGGACAGGTTTCCACCAGCACTTCCGCCACCGCAGACCCCAGCCCGTTGTGAATACTGTGGTTTTCACAGGTCACAATCCGCCCGGTTTTCTCGGCGTAGTTTTTCACCAGCATCCGGTCGATAGGTTTCAGGGTAAACATGTCGATCACCGCCGCGCTGACCCCCTCCTGCTCGAGCTGACGGGCCGCTTCCAGCGCTTCTGCCACCATGATGCCGTTTGCAATCAGGGTGATATCGCTCCCCTCACGTAAAACGTTCCCTTTGCCAATGGTAAAGGTCGAACCCGGCGCATAGACGCTTGGTGCCTGCTTACGAATCGTACGCACCCAGTAGAAACCCTCGAGATCGATCAGCTGGCGCAGCACATCTTCGAACATCACCGCATCGGTCACTTCCAGCACCACCGAATGCGCCAGGCCGCGCACGATCCCCATATCCTCAAACGACATATGGGTGCCGCCGTTGTGACAGGCCGTGACACCGGCATCCGAGGCAATGACTTTGACGTTATTGCGCTGATAATCCAGCGACATAAACAGCTGGTCAAAGCAGCGGCGGCTGGCAAAGGCCGTAAACGTATGCACAAAGGGTTTGCGCCCGGTAAGCGACAGCCCGGCGGCCGTACCGATGACGTTGGCTTCCATAATGCCGCAGTTAATCACATGCTGCGGGTAATCCCGCGCCACGCCATCCATTGCCATTGAGCTCATCAGATCGGCTTCGAGAGCGATAATCTCACTTCCGGCTTCAATCTGGTTTGCCACGAAACCGGCGTAGACTTTACGCATCTCGATGGCATCTTTTTGTCCTGCGGGTGCAACCTTAATCATGTGCGGCCTCCAGTTGGCGAATCGTCTCATTCAGCGCGGCTTTGACGTCATCCGTCAGTCGCAGGTGGTGGGAGTTGCTTAGCTGCTCCAGATACGGCACGCCCTGCCCTTTGATGCTGTCGAGGATCACCACCAGCGGGCGGGCACCGGCGGCAGGCGGCAGTGAAACCGCCTCAAGCAGTCCGGCCACGTCGTCCCCCTTGACCGTCACCACGTCAAAGCCAAAGGCGCGGAACTTCCCTTCGAGATCGAACGCACAGATGATCTCATCCAGCTCGCCGTCGAGCTGCTGTTTGTTCCAGTCGACAAAAATGGTCAGATTGGTCAGCTGGTGGTGGGCGATAAACTGGAAGGCTTCCCAGCACTGCCCCTCGTTTAGTTCGCCGTCACCGACGATACTGAACACCCGGTTAGGACGCCCCGCCAGCTTATGCGACAGGGCCATCCCGCCAGCGATTGAAATTCCCTGCCCCAGCGAACCGGTAGTGGCATCCACGCCGCGCGTTTTCAGGCGATCCGGGTGGCTCGGCAAACGCGTGCCGTTCTGGTTCAGCGTGCTCAGTTCTTCCACCGGGAAATAGCCTTTGATCGCCAGCGTGCTGTAAAGCGCCGGGCCAGCGTGCCCCTTGGAGAGCACGAAGTAATCGCGCTCTGGCCAGTCGGGATCGGCCGGGTCGATTTTCATCACCGCGCCGTAAAGCACCGCCAGCGTTTCCACCACCGACATACTGCCGCCGTAATGACCGAACCCCAGCTGCGTTAAGGATTTGAGCGTTTCCAGGCGGATCTCACGCGCCAGTCGGGTGACTTCTTTCACATTCATGATTTAGCTCCGGTGTTTTCCTGCGCGTTACCGCCCGCAGAGTTGTTTTTAGCGAACACGTTGTAGGCCACCAGCGCGGCGAACAGCGCAACGACGAGACCGGTAATGGCGAACGGAGACAGATAGCGCGCCAGATTGCCCAGCACGATGCCCACTGCGCCAAAATCGGCGTCTGAGAAGGTGGTGTTAGCGAAACCAATCGCCCCCAGCACCGGCAGCAACATCACCGGCAGGAAGGTAATCAGCAGGCCGTTGGCAAAGGCCCCAATCATCGCACCGCGACGCCCGCCCGTAGCATTCCCGAACACCCCGGCAGTGGCACCGGTGAAGAAGTGAGGAACCACACCCGGCAGGATCAGCACCCAGCTAAACTGCCCACACAGGAACAGACCGACCAGACCGCCAAGGAAGCTGAACAGGAAACCAATCAGCACGGCGTTAGGCGCATAGGGATAGACCACCGGGCAGTCGAGGGCCGGACGCGCATTCGGGACCAGTTTTTCGGAAAAGCCGGTAAAAGCCGGGACAATCTCCGCCAGAATCAGACGCACACCCTGCAGGATGATGAACACCCCTGCCGCGAAGGTGATCGCCATGATAATTGCGTAAACCAGGTAGTTTTGACCGCCGCTGAAGGTCGCTTCGACATACTCACGTCCGGCGCTGACGGCCATAATCAGGTAGATGATCATCATGGTCAGCGAGATAGAGATTGAGCTGTCGCGCAGGAAGCTGAGGTTCTTTGGCAGATTCATCTCTTCCGTTGAGCGCGAGCCTTTCCCGCATTTGCTGCCGATCCAGCCGGAAAGCACGTAGCCCAGCGTACCGAAGTGGCCAAATGCGATATCGTCATTACCGGTGATGCGCTTCATGTAGCGTTGCGCCAGCGCCGGGAAGAACGCCATGACCAGACCGAGAATCAGCGAGCCGGTAAAGACCAGGCCGATACCCTCAAACCCGGCGACCGTCAGGATCACGCCGATCATGCAGGCCATGTAAAACGTGTGGTGCCCGGTCAGGAAGATATACTTCAGTCGGGTAAAGCGAGCGACAATAATATTCGCTACCATCCCGAAGGCCATAATCAGCGCCGTAGATGCGCCATATTTCTCCAGCGCAATGGACACAATAGCTTCGTTATTCGGAATAATGCCCTGAATATTAAAGGCGTGTTCAAACATTCCCCCTAAGGGATTTAAGGAGCCGACCAGCACCGTAGCACCGCCGCCCAGAACAATAAAACCGAGAATAGTTTTAATGGTGCCTTTCACCACATCCGAAAACGGTTTTTTCTGGGCTACCAGTCCAATTAAGGCAATTAATCCCACCAGCACTGAGGGTACTTTTAAAATATCAACAACGAAATTCAACGTTTCGAGTATAAACATATCCACCTCACCGTTTACAGGGTGTTATCAGGATGATTGTTTTGCGAACCAGGCGCTGAGTTGCGCTTCCAGTTCATTGATATCAATAATGTTGTTGATGACCACCAGCTGGCTTTCCGGCACGCTCGCACTGGCAGCGATATCTTTCGCCATCACGAACACATCGGCAGCACCCGGTGTGGCCGAAGAGAGATCGGAGTGTTCAACCTCAGCCTGGATATTTAATTTTTTTAGCACTTTTTTGATATTCATTTCGACCATGAAACTACTGCCCAGGCCGGAGCCGCAAATCGCCATAATTTTCATTGTTATGCCTTTTTTGAGTAGAGTGCGCCCGCATCACGCCTCAGCGTAATGAGTAAATTAATCGGAATGGGTAATAACGTCAGAAGCGCTCGATAATGGCTTTTATTTCCTCCCGCGTATTTACGTTATGCAGTTCGGCCAAATCATCGTCACTGGAAAATAACTCGGCCAGCGCGGAGATCATTTCGATATGGCTGTGTTTATCGGGTGCAGCCAGCATGATAATAATATCTACCGGATCAAACTCTCCGGCACCGAATGCAACTCCCTGCTTAAGTTTTAATAATGAGAGGCCAAGCCCTTTCGCCCCTTCTTCTGGTCGCGCATGCGGCATAGCCAGCCCTGGTGCCAGCACGTAATACGGTCCTAACTTATGATGCTGTTCGACAATCGCCGTCACATACTCCGGGGAGATCACGTTCATCTCCAGCAGCGGTCTGGCGCAAAGCTCCAGCGCCTGCGGCCAGTTTTCAACGCTCTCTTCCAGGGTGATGGTTGCATCATGTATCCATTTTTTGAGCATGTTTTCCTCCCGGCCTGATATCAACAATGAGCAAACTTTATGCAAGGCTATCACGGATAGCTGCGATCAAGATCACAAAGATAGCGCTACCAATTTCTAACATTCAAAATTGTGATAGCGCTATCAAATTACAAACCGCACCTTAAATCACAGTAAAAAAAGGGAGTTAAGGCGTATACTGATTTTTACGTGAAGTGAAGGAAGATAACAAAACGCGACTGGTCACCAGGAATTTGTATGTCTCTAACCCGAAAACGACGTAGTACCGGCAAAGTGACAATCTCTGATGTCGCTCAGCTTGCCGGAGTGGGTACTATGACGGTGTCCCGCGCATTGCGCACGCCAGAGCAGGTTTCCGATAAGCTACGAGAAAAAATTGATGCGGCGGTGCAGGAGCTGGGTTATATGCCTAATCTTGCAGCCAGCGCGCTGGCGTCAGCATCATCCAGGACCATTGCCATGGTCGTCCCCAATCTTGCAGAAGACGGGTGTTCCGATATGTTCGCCGGACTGCAGCAAATCCTGCAACCGGCCGGATACCAGATTATGCTGGCCGAATCTCAGCACCGTCCTGAGCAGGAAGAGAAACTGCTCGAAACACTGCTCGCCTCTAACATTGCGGCCGCCATTTTGCTCAGCGCGGAACACACGGATACCGTCCGCCACTGGCTGAAAAACGCCTCTATACCGGTGATGGAAATGGGGCGATGCGCGCCGATCCGCTGGATATGAATATTGGAATCGACAACGTCGCGGCGATGTACGAACTCACCGAACTGGTGATTCAGCGCGGCTATCAGAATATCGGGCTGCTGTGTGCCAATCAGGAGCAGTGGATTTTCCAGCAACATCTGCAAGGCTGGTATAAAGCGATGTTGCGCCACCATATGTCGCCGAATCGGGTGATTAATGCCGCACTGCCGCCAAATTTCTCCACGGGTGCGTCGCAACTGCCGGAGTTTTTACTCGCCTGGCCAGAACTGGATGCGCTGGTCTGCGTCTCCGACGAACTGGCGTGCGGCGTGTTGTATGAGTGTCAGCGCCGGCGCATCAAAGTACCGGATGACCTGGCGGTGGTGGGTTTTGGCGATAGCGACGTCAGCCGTGTCTGTCAGCCGCCGCTGACGACGATGGCGGTGCCACATCGTAAGATTGGTGTTGAAGCGGGACGCGCGCTGCTGGAGCGCTTGAATGACAGTGACTGGCGCGATCAGAAACCGATCGCCTCCAGTCTGTGTTTGCGGGAGAGCTGCTGAGGTTTACTCAGCCTGCTCCTGCTTCTCAGGTTTTGCGGACTCGTTTTTGGCGTTGCGGCTCATCCACAGCGCCAGAGCTTTCAGTGAATCCGGAGTGAACTCATCACAACGTGCGGTGATCTCTTCTGGCGTCATCCAGCTTACTTCGCTCACCTCTTCTTCCTGAAGCGCGAAGGGACCGTGGGACACGCAGCTAAACAATCCGCCCCACACGCGACAATGCGGGTCTTCAAAGTAGAACAGACCGTGCTCGGCAAAAGGCACACCGGCAATGCCCAGCTCCTCTTCTGCCTCACGACGCGCAGAGTCCAGCAGAATTTCATCGGCCTGCACTACGCCACCTGCCGTAGCATCGAGCATGCCCGGGAGAAAATCTTTCGTGTCAGTACGTCGCTGTACCAGGATCTTGCCCATTCCATCGTGAACAACGATGTAAGTTGCGCGGTGACGCAGACGTTCAGCCCGCATTTGCTCGCGGCTCGCCTGTGCAATCACTTCATTGTCTTCGCTGACAATGTCAACCCACTCTGTACTTGCCAAATGACTCTGCTCCACCATCGGGAACCCTTCTCGTTAAGCGCTCTTTTGGCGCGTTTGACTTTTGAGGTGTAACTTACGGATTAATGCTGACCTGCGCAATAACTTGCTGATCATTAAGTGCGATTACGCGTAATAGATTCTCCTCCAGCATGCCGTAGCTGGGGACATTCCCCCCTTTCGGAATACTGACGGAGCCAGGATTGAAATGCACGGTATCTCCGTGCCTCGACGCCACCGGAATATGAGTATGACCGTAAACCAGCACATCGCCAGTCGAGAGCGGCGGCAAATTATCCGGGCTAAAAAGATGTCCGTGGGTCAAAAACAGGCGGTTCTGACCCAGCAACACCTGCTGCCAGGGAGCAGTCATCGGGAAGTGAAGTAACATCTGATCAACTTCACTGTCGCAGTTGCCGCGCACCGCGATGATTTTATCCGCATACTGATTCAGTTTGTCCGCCACCTGCGCGGGAGCGTAGCCGTCCGGAAGCGCATTACGCGGCCCGTGGTTAAGCACATCGCCGAGGATAATCAGCCACTGCGCCCCGCTTTGCACAAAGCGTTCAAGCACGCGCTCCGTCGCGGGCAGCGATCCGTGAATATCCGATGCAAACATGAGTTTCATCAGTGACTCCTTTCAAATGATCACGGCCCTATCATACCTGAACCCACGGGGTTTATCAGCCTGCACGCTTTGCCGACAGCGCGACAAAACGCTGCACGGAGGCGCGCTGCCACTGGAAGGAGGCATAGTCGGCCAGCGCCTGCGGAACGGCGTCGCCATTCAGTACCAGGCGGTTAAGCATCAGCGCCAGATCCGCATCGGCAATACACCATTCGCCAAACAGGTTCGGGTTGCCGTGTTCCAGCAGTTTAGTGGCCGTTTCGAAGAGCTTACTGGCGCTCGCCTCACCCGCTTCGTTGAGCGCAGGCATTTTCGCGCCGCCAAAGATCACGTCCGTCGCACGCTGCTCACGAATCGGCACCAGATCGCTCCTGAGCCACGCCTGGATCTGTCGCGCCCGCGCGCGTTTTTGCAGATCGTGGGGATAGATACGCTCCCACTCCGGCGGCGCAAAGCGGTCTTCGAGATACTCATCAATGGCTGAGGATTCACTCAACTCAAACCCGTCGATTTCCAGCACCGGCACACGACGCGTCAGCGCATAACCCTGCCACTGCGGTTTAAGGTGATCGCCGCGATCCAGATCAACGGTTTTGAGGTTGAACGTCAGCCCCTTCTCCGCCAGCGCGACATACACACTCATAACATACGGCGAAAAAAAGTTGGCATCGGACCACAGGGTAATCGCAGGTTGGCTCATAACATCCTCATCGGCTGAACGGTTTTCATCCAACATATAATCTCTTTGCGTTCCTGTCACTTGATGAAAACTCACGATTTATGCGCAGCGCCTATACTCGTTTTTAAGGCCTGAAATAATCTAATGACAGGAGTTGAGATGATAGACCTCTATTTTGCCCCGACCCCTAACGGTCACAAGATCACGCTCTTTCTGGAAGAAACTCAGCTGGATTATCGCATTATCAAAGTGGATATCAGCAAAGGCGATCAGTTCCGGGCTGATTTTCTGGCCATTTCGCCCAACAATAAAATTCCCGCGATTGTCGATACCTCCCCTGTGGATGGCGGCAGGCCGCTGAGCCTGTTTGAATCGGGTGAGATCCTGCTCTATCTGGCGGAAAAAACCGGCAAATTGCTGAGCGGTGAGCTGCGTGAGCGCCACCACACGCTGCAATGGCTGTTCTGGCAGGCGAGCGGTCTGGGGCCGAGCCTGGGACAAAACCACCACTTTAACCATTTTGCCCCGCAGCCCATTCCTTACGCCATTGAGCGCTATCAGGTGGAAACACAGCGTCTTTACGGGGTGCTGAACAAGCGGCTGGAAAAATCACCGTGGCTAGGGGGCGACCATTACAGCATCGCGGATAT
The DNA here is from genome assembly GCF_003051885.1 of Lelliottia sp. WB101. NCBI lineage: Bacteria > Pseudomonadati > Pseudomonadota > Gammaproteobacteria > Enterobacterales > Enterobacteriaceae > Lelliottia > Lelliottia sp. WB101. The sequence continues at coordinate 2,452,445 of NZ_CP028520.1, read as the reverse complement.
CGCCTGCTGGCCGTGGATCAACGCCCATCTGCGTCAGCGAATCGATCTGGCCACTTACCCTGCCGTGAACAACTGGTTCGAGCGGATCCGCACCCGCCCGGCGACGGAGCGCGCGATGCAGAAGGCTCAGCAAATTTAGGTACCCGCCGGATTGGGCGCGCCCAAAATCCTCATGTATTATGGTGCGAATAACAAACAGAGGAAGCCTGCAATGTCTCAGCATGACGCTATTATTCGTATAAAAAACTTACGCTTACGCACTTTTATCGGTATCAAAGACGAAGAGATCGAAAATCGTCAGGACATCGTGATTAATGTCGTTATTCACTACCCGGCCGACAAGGCCCGCGCCAGTGAAGATATCAACGACGCCCTGAACTATCGCACCATTACCAAGAACATCATTAAGTACGTTGAGAATAACCGTTTCTCTTTGCTCGAAAAATTAACTCAGGATGTGCTCGATATCGCACGCGAACATCACTGGGTCACTTATGCTGAAGTAGAAATCGACAAACTTCACGCGCTGCGTTATGCCGACTCGGTCTCGATGACCCTAAGCTGGCAACGCTAAGCGCCTCCAGGAGGTGGTATGAAGATTCTGGTGACTGGCGGTACCGGCCTGATTGGCCGTCATCTCATTTCGCGCTTGCAGGTGCTGAAACACGACATCACCGTGGTGACGCGCAACGCGGATAAAGCGCGTCAGGTGCTCGGCAATAACGTCAGTATCTGGAAAGGGCTGGCTGAACAGCAGAATCTGGACGGTTTCGACGCCGTCATCAACCTCGCCGGTGAACCTATCGCCGACAAACGCTGGACCGAAGAGCAGAAACAGCGGCTGTGCGACAGCCGCTGGAACATCACTCAAAAGCTGGTCGATCTGTTCCACGCCAGCGCAACGCCTCCGTCGGTGCTGATTTCCGGCTCGGCGGCAGGCTATTACGGCGATCTCGGCGAAGTCGTCGTTACCGAAGAAGAGCCACCGCATAACGAATTTACCCACAAACTCTGCGCCCGCTGGGAGCAAATCGCCTGCGGGGCGCAGAGTGACGCCACCCGCGTTTGTCTGCTCAGAACCGGCGTGGTGCTAGCACCGAAGGGCGGAATTCTGGCGAAGATGCTCCCGGTGTTTAAACTTGGCCTGGGCGGCCCGATGGGCAACGGGCGCCAGTATCTGGCGTGGATTCATATCGACGATATGGTTAACGGTATTCTGTGGCTGCTGGATAACGATTTGCGCGGCCCGTTCAATATGGTTGCGCCCTACCCGGTGCGAAACGAACAGTTTGCCCATGCGCTGGGCCACGCCCTGAAACGCCCGGCGGTGCTTCGCGCCCCTGCGACGGCCATCCGCCTGCTGATGGGGGAATCATCGGTGCTGGTGCTGGGCGGGCAGCGCGCCCTGCCAAAACGGCTGGAGGCGTCGGGATTTGCCTTCCGCTGGTACGACTTAGAAGAAGCCCTGGGAGATGTGGTGGGTTAAATCTGCCGTGTCGCTTATGGTAGAGTCGTACGTCAGACTCCCCAGAATGGCGACACTATGGCGACAATCACCACTCCCCGACTTCAGCTTTCCCCCTTTAAACCCTCCGACTGGGCGTTCTTCCGCTCCCTGCGCGAAGATCGTGCGATCATGCGTTATATGGCGGCCATTGCGCCTGAAAAAGAGACCCGACGCCTGTTCGCCATTCGCCTGGCTGCGCCCCACACCTTTGTGATTCGCGCCCACGGCAACGACACACCGCTCGGCGATATTGGCCTGCAAATCAGCGCGAAGTTCCGTGAAGAGGCGGATATTGGCTATACGGTGATCCCTCAGGCCCAGGGCAAAGGCTATGCCAGCGAAGCGCTGCAAGCAGTGTGTGACTATGCGTTCAGCCAGGCGGACGTGAAAGCGATTAATGCCTATGTGCTGGCGGAGAACGCCGGTTCGGTGCGGGTGCTGGAGAAGCAGGGATTTGTGCGTACTCAGGTGCTGGAAAAGGCCTATGAGATTAACGGCGTGCGCTATGACGACTGGGTGTATCGGCTGGAGTGTGGTGCGGTGTGAATTGCCGGGCGGCACGGTCTTCGCCCGTCGATGATACGCGTTTTGCAGGCCCGGTAAACTCAACGCCACCGGGCAACGACATTACTTGAGCGAGCCTTTCAGGAACTGCTGCAAACGCGGGCTTTTCGGGTTCGCCAGCACCTCATCAGGATGCCCTTGCTCTTCGATGACACCCTGATGCAGGAAGATAACGTGGTTCGAGACGTTACGGGCAAAGCCCATCTCGTGCGTCACCACCACCATCGTTTTCCCCTCTTCGGCCAGCTTCTGCATAATGCGCAGCACTTCGCCCACCAGCTCAGGATCGAGCGCCGAGGTCGGCTCATCAAACAGCAGAACTTCCGGCTCCATCGCCAGCGCACGGGCGATGGAGACACGCTGCTGCTGACCGCCGGACAAATGCACCGGATACTTAATCTGCTGACGTTCGTCGATACCCACTTTCGCCAGGTATTTCACCGCACGTTCACACGCTTCCTGTTTGCTTAAGCCCAGCACCTGAATCGGCGCTTCCATGACGTTCTCCAGCACCGTCATATGGCTCCAGAGGTTAAAGTGCTGGAACACCATCGTCAAACGCGTGCGCAGCAGACGCAGCTGATTTTTATCCGCCACTTTCAGCTGCCCGTCTTTATCGCGCACCAGGTTAATATTTTGCCCGCTGACGATAATCGACCCTTCGCTCGGCTTTTCGAGGAAGTTAATGCAGCGCAGGAAGGTACTTTTTCCCGAACCGGATGAGCCAATAATACTGATCACATCGCCCGCATTCGCCTGCAGCGACACCCCTTTCAGCACTTCATGTTCGCCGTAGCGTTTGTGCAGATCGATAACGTTTAATTTATTTTCAGACATCGTTTTCTCAGTGCGTCGAAGTAGGTTTCATGTGCTGCAACCAGCGTTTTTCTGCCTTGCGGAACAGGCTAATCAGGACGTACGAAATAATCAAATACAGCACCGCGGCGATGCCGAAAGCGGTAAAGGGCTGGTAAGTCGCCGAGTTAATATCCCGCGCGATTTTCAGCAGGTCCGGCACCGTCGCGGTAAACGCCAGCGCGGTGGAGTGCAGCATCAGGATCACTTCGTTGCTGTATGCCGGCAGCGCGATACGCAGTGCGGAAGGCATAATAATGCAGCGATAGAGCTTCACCGATGAGAAACCATAGGCGCGCGCCGCTTCAATCTCACCGTAAGGCACAGAACGAATGGCACCGGCGAAGATTTCTGTGGTGTACGCGCAGGTATTTAGCGTCAGCGCCAGCACGGTACAGTTCAAGCCGCTGCGAAAGAACGCGTTCAGCATTTCTGTACCTTTGACTATTTCCAGCGTGTACATGCCGGAGTAAAAGACCAGCAGCTGGACGTACAGCGGCGTGCCGCGAAAAATATAGGTAAACAGCCAAATCGGGAAGCGAATGTATTTGTTTTCCGATACGCGGCCAATGGATAAAAACACCGCCAGAATCCCGCCCATCACCACAGACGAAATCAGCAGCCACAGGGTAATCGCCACGCCGGTAAAGCGATAGCCATCGGTCCACAGCAGCGATTTCCAGTATTCCTGAATAATCTCAATCACAGGTCAGCCCTCTTCACACCCACGGAGTAGCGACGTTCGAGAAGAAGCAGCACACCATTGGAGACGGTAGTAAACACCAGATAAATCACGCCGCACACGACGGCAAAATAGAAGGGTTCCCAGGTGCTCTTACCCGCAAGCTGCGTAGCTTTGACCACATCTTCCAGACCGAGGAGGGAAACCAGCGCCGTCGCTTTGAGGATCACCTGCCAGTTGTTACCGATGCCCGGTAAGGCAAAGCGCATCATGGCCGGGAACATAATCCGACGGAAAATTTGTGAGGAGGTAAAACCGAAGGCGGTGGCCGCCTCGATATGGCCTTTTGGTACGGCCATGTATGCGCCGCGGAAGGTTTCCGTGAAATAGGCGCCGTAAATAAAGCCAAGGGTGATAATACCGGCCACCATCGGGTCGATATCAATCTGCGACATTCCCACGGCATCCGTCACGCCGTTGAGCGCAATCTGCAGACCATAGAAAATGAGCAGCATCAGGACCAGATCGGGCACACCGCGAATCAGCGTGGTGTAGCCTTCAAAAATTAACGCCAGTACCCGATTACTTGAGAGTTTCGCTCCCGCACCCGCCAGGCCTATCAGCACCGCCAGCACCACTGAACTGATGGCCAGTTCGAGAGTAACAAGCGCGCCTTGTAAAATAACGCCAGAAAATCCGTACAGCATAAGGCCTGCCCTGTCGTGAGTGGTCACACCGTGTCTTTTCCCCTCCCGGAACGCGGGAGGGGCCGCACGTTATTTAACGGGGCGATTAGCCGCCGTAAACATCAAAGTCGAAGTATTTCTTCGCCAGTTTTTCGTAAGTGCCGTCTGCGCGCATTTCGGCAAAGGCTTTGTTCAGTGCTTCGCGCAGTTCGTTGTCCTCTTTACGCAGGCCCATGCCGGTGCCAACGCCAAAGAGTTTCTCGTCCTTAATGGACGGACCGCCGAACTTGTAATCTTTCCCTACAGGCTGCTTCAGGAAACCTTCGCTGGCGGCAACTTCGTCCTGGAACGCCGCGTCGATACGGCCAGCAGTCAGGTCAGCGTAGATATTTTCCTGGCCCTGGTAGGAGACGATCTCAATGCCTTTCGGCGCCCAGTGCTCATTGCCGTAGGTTTCCTGGGTGGTGCCCTGCAGCACGCCCACGCGTTTGCCTTTCAGTGACTCAAGCGTTGGCTGAATGTCAGAAGACTTAGCGACCACCAGACGAGAATCCGCCGCATAGAGTTTGTCGGTGAAGGCAATCTCCTGCTGACGTTTTTCGGTGATGGAGAGTGAGGACATAATCACGTCGATTTTCTTCGCTTTCAGCGACGGGATCAGCGCATCCAGTGGGTTCTCAACGTAGGTGCATTGGGTTTTGATGCGTTTGCACAGCTCATTGGCGATATCGATGTCAAAACCGACCAGTTCACCTTTCGAATTCTTCGATTCGAACGGGGCATAAGTCGGATCGGTACCGATACGGATTTTTTGTTGAATGGCGGCAAAAGCTGCGGTAGTGCTGGAAAACGCCAGCACCAGAGAAAGCGACAACACCAGTTTTTTCATGTTTATCCTCAACAGACTGTCTTCTTACGGGATTTTACAACGGGGGAGTGCCATTAATGTGCCATTAATCCCCCTGGCAAGGCAAAGTATAAAGCCCGCCAGATGGAAATTTTTGCATCATAAATGCTTAACTATGCACTAGGCGACCCAAAATGGTGCGTCTTTTGCACCATTTTGGATCATGCAGAGCGCAGTGCCCCGTCAGTGACGATTAATCCCCGTAGACGTTGAAGTCGAAGTACTTCTTCGCCAGCTTGTCGTAGGTGCCGTCTTTGCGCAGTTCAGCAAAGGCTTTGTCGAATGCCGCTTTCAGCTCTTTGTCGTCTTTACGTAAGCCAATCCCGGTGCCATCGCCGAAGTATTTTTTGTCTTTCACCGACGGGCCGGCAAAGGCGAACTCTTTACCTGCAGGTTGTTTCAGGAAGCCTTCGCTGGCGGCCACTTCATCCTGGAATGCGGCATCCAGACGCCCTGCTGCGAGGTCAGAGTAGATCAGATCCTGGTTCTGATAGGCAACCACATCGACGCCTTTTTCACGCCAGTCAGCATTAGCAAACCCTTCCTGAGTGGAGCCTTGCAGCACACCCACGTGTTTGCCTTTCAGCGACTCGATGGTCGGCTGAATCGGAGAGCCTTTCGCGGCAATCAGACGGGAATCTGCCGCGTAGAGCTTGTCAGAGAAGGCAATTTCCTGCTGACGTTTTTCGGTAATGGAGAGCGAGGAGATAATGGCATCGATTTTCTTGGCTTTCAGCGACGGGATTAACGCATCAAAATCGCTGCCCACCCATGTGCATTTCACCTGCATGCGCTTGCACATTTCATTACCCAAATCGATATCAAAGCCGACAAAGTCGCCTTTCGCATCCTTGGACGAGAATGGCGCGTAAGTGGCGTCTGTACCGATGCGCACTGTCTGAGGAAGTGCTGCATAGCTGCTCGCTGCCGCACTTAATCCCACCAGCAGAGACAGAGCCAGAACCGTCTTCTTCATACATTTACCCTCAAGTGTCGTGATTTTATTATGGTTTGTGTTGTGTGTTGGATAGCAGGCGTTCTCTTGCAGGTCTTATGCCATATTGCCGACTGGTCAAAAAATCGACGTTAAATATGTTAATAAAACGTTGCGATATTGCCTTAATAGTGAAGATAGCAGGTCTGCCAAACGAACCGGAGGGGGAAAAAGGGAAAAAAGGAATTAAATGTCGAGGATATGATCGCGGTTGCATAATTGCCCCGAGAAGGGGCAACCAGGCTTATCATGCACCCAAACGGGGCAACGGGTTATGCGCCGTGCCAGCGCGCGAAGAGATCTTCCGGCAGGTCGATATCAAACTGATCCAGTACGCGGTTTACGGTCTGGTTAATGACGTCGTCGAGGGTTTGCGGGCGATGATAGAACGCCGGAACCGGCGGCATAATGACCGCGCCCAGCTCCGCCGCCTGCGTCATCAGACGCAAATGGCCGAGATGCAGCGGCGTTTCGCGCACGCACAGCACCAGCATGCGGCGCTCTTTCAGCACCACGTCGGCCGCGCGGGTCACGAGAGTGTCCGTATAGCTGTTGACGATGCCTGAGAGGGTTTTAATGGAACAGGGCAGGATAACCATGCCGGCAGTTTTAAACGAGCCAGAGGAGATGCTGGCGGCGATATCGCGGGCATCGTGCACCACGTCGGCCAGAGCCTGAACATCGCGCAGAGAAAAATCGGTTTCGAGGGAAAGGGTCTGACGCGCCGCCTGGCTCATCACCAGATGGGTCTGGACATCCGCCACGTCGCGCAGCACCTGGAGCAGACGTACGCCGTAAATGGCACCACTGGCACCGGAGATCCCTACAATGAGTTGTTTCATGATTTCGCCCTTTCTTGCTTCAGGGCAGACTTTGCAGGATTTTACGTGGAGTTGCAAGTGAGGGCACCCGCCCTCACTTGCCGGGGCGTTAGCCTTCGTTGTGCATCTCTAAGCTTTCGAGATCGTTTTGCATCTGTACGGCTTTGGCATCGTCGTTACGCAGCGAGTCAAGGTAGTCGAGATACTGCTGATCGACGTCTTTGGTCACATAGATGCCGTTGAACACGGAGCACTCGAACTGCTGAATGTCCGGGTTTTCGGCGCGTACTGCGTCAATCAGATCGCTGAGATCCTGGAAAATCAGGCCGTCAGCGCCGATGATCTGGCGAATCTCGTCCACTTCACGACCGTGTGCGATCAGCTCGTTGGCGGTCGGCATATCGATACCGTAGACGTTCGGGAAACGAATTTCCGGCGCAGCAGAGGCCAGATAAACTTTCTTGGCACCGGCTTCACGCGCCATCTCGATAATCTGCTCGGAAGTGGTGCCACGTACGATGGAGTCATCCACCAGCAACACGTTCTTATCGCGGAACTCAGCGCGGTTGGCGTTGAGCTTACGACGCACGGACTTACGACGCAGCTGCTGACCAGGCATGATAAAGGTGCGGCCAACGTAGCGGTTTTTCACAAAGCCCTGACGGTACGGTTTACCCAGAATACGGGCCATCTCCAGTGCGATATCGCAGGAGGTTTCCGGAATCGGGATCACCACGTCGATATCCAGATCGTCCCACTCACGGGCGATCTTCTCACCGAGCTTGGTGCCCATATTCACGCGCGCACTGTACACGGAAATTTTGTCGATGAACGAGTCCGGGCGTGCAAAGTAAACATATTCGAACAGGCACGGATTGCTGACCGGGTTTTCCGCACACTGACGGGTAAACAGCTGGCCTTTTTCGGTGATGTAGACGGCTTCGCCCGGGGCGACATCGCGCAGGAACTCAAAGCCCAGGGTATCCAACGCCACGCTCTCGGAGGCGACCATATACTCGGTACGGCCATCACCCAAATCACGCTTACCCAGCACCAGTGGACGGATGCCGTTAGGGTCGCGGAATGCCACCATACCGTGGCCGATAATCATCGCCACGCAAGCATATGCGCCACGGATCTGGCGGTTTGTCGCGGCAATGGCGGCAAAAATGTTGTCTGCTTCCAGCGGATAATGGCGGAAGTTATCCAGCTCGCTGGCAAAGATATTGAGCAGGATTTCAGAATCAGAGGTGGTGTTAATGTGGCGACGCTTCTCTTCGAACAGCTTTTTACGCAGCTCATGCGCGTTGGTCAGGTTGCCATTGTGGGCAAGCGTGATGCCATACGGTGAGTTGACGTAGAACGGCTGTGCTTCAGAGGCGCTGGAACTGCCAGCAGTAGGATAACGAACGTGGCCAATCCCCATATTGCCTTGCAGGCGCTGCATATGGCGGGCTTCAAATACATCGTTGACCAGGCCATTCGCTTTGCGTAAACGGAAACAGTTGTTGGCATCAATGGTGATGATGCCTGCTGCATCCTGGCCACGGTGCTGAAGCACCGACAACGCGTCATAAATAGACTGGTTTACCGGCATGAAACCGGCGATACCGACAATACCGCACATTCGTCTTTTCCTCGTTAAGCCACATCTCAAAGCGTTTTACACTTTGGGCAAGAAACTCGACGAGCTTTGCAGATAGTCAAAGAACCATCTGATGATGAAGCTGAACTGTGGAATCAGCTGGGACTTGCTCCAGTCTTCGCTTTTTGAAAACCCGGTAAAGGTATCAAGGAAGAACAGTATCGCAGCCACGATCAGCGCGCCTCGCAGCGCACCAAAACAGATCCCCAGCACCCTGTCCGTTCCTGACAGACCGGTTTTCTCGACCAGCTGACCTATCACGTAGTTCACGATAGCGCCGACGATTAGCGTCGCGATAAACAGCACCGCGATGGCGATTCCATTTCGGACCAGTTCATCTTCAAAGCCCGTGAACCAGACAGACAGGTAAGTGTAGTAATGACTGGCGACAAAGAAAGCACAACCCCATGTCACCAGCGATAACGCTTCACGAACAAAGCCACGGATCAGGCTAACCAGACAGGAAAAACCTATCACCGCAATGATGGCGTAATCAATCCAGACCATATGTGTCCCACGATTAAACGCCCTGTCATCCAGTTCGGGGCGAATTCTAACAGAAAAAGAAAACGTTTGCGTAGGGATTTCCTTCCCGCGCGTAAATAAAAAAGGCGCTGAAAAAATGTTCAACGCCGCTGGGTTATTGCGCCTCTTTGGACGAATTCCCGCCTCTCATCCCGGCCCTCAAGACCGTATGGAGCAATCCCCTCACCCGGTGGGACGAGGGGGAACGCGCGCGCATCAGTTCGCGCTATAACTCATCACCACACCGCTCAGCCCGGAAATCTGCTTCAGCTCGCCGAGCGAGCCTTTCAGCTTATCTTTCGACGCATCCGGGCCCACCAGAATGCGGGTAATTTTACCCTGCACCGGGGTGGAAGGTGAAGTGTAAACCCGATATCCGGCACCGCGGAGTTTACCGACCACTTCATTGACTTTATCGGCATTTTTTAGCGCACCAAGCTGCACCACATACGCTTTACCGGTTGGCGCAGGCTTCTCTTCCTGAACCGGTTTTTCCGGTGGCGCTTCCGTCGCGGCGGCGATCTGCTCGCTGGCTTTATCGCGCTGCGGTTTCGGCTGCGGTTTTTCTACCGGTTTCACGGCAGGCTTTGGTTGTGCAACGGGTTCTGGAACCGGGTCCAGCTCACCGGCGTTACTCGCCACCAGACGAGAAGGATCGAGCGACGGCGCCGCCGCATCACCGGCGCGCACCTCTTCCGCCGCTCCTTCAGGAGGCTGAGCGGGTAGCGCCTGCGTGGCCGCAGGCAGCATGTCTGGCTCGTCGCGATCGCCGGGTTTTGGCACCAGCGGGATCGCCGCAAATTCATCCTGATAATGTTTTTTCTGCCCGTCGAGCAGTCCAGGGAGGAGAATCACTCCCAGCGCAACCAGCACAATGGTTCCTGTTAAACGGTTCTGAAACTTACTTGCCACCGGTTCTCCCCGCCTCCATTACTTCCATGACATGTGCCACCGTGTGGAATGATCCACACACCAGCACGGTATCTTCAGGTTTAGCATCCGCCATCGCGGCGCGCCATGCCAGCGCCACGTTTTCATAAGCTTCGCCCTTCGCGAGATGTTCCATCAGCTGCTCAGCCGACGCGCCTCGAGGCCCTTCCAGGGGAGCACAATACCAGCAATCGACCACAGTCTCCATGCAGGCCAGTGTGCCCGCAATATCTTTATCATGAAGCATACCGATAACCGCAAGTACGCGCCCGGTTTTTGGCAGGGATTTGAGGCGCTCAGCAAGATAGGCCGCTGCATGGGGGTTATGCGCCACGTCCAGAATCAAACGCGGTGATTCGCTGACAATCTGAAAACGCCCCGGCAAAAGCGCGTTCTGAATGCCGTCTCGTATCGCCTGTTCGCTCACCGCCAGACCACTGGCGCGGATAGCCGCCAGTGCGGTAGCCGCGTTCGGTTGCGGCACCTGTGGCAGCGGCAGATTGTCCAGCTCGCCCTGCGCGTCGCGAAAACGCCAGCTGTCGCCCGTTACGTCATATTGCCAGTCAACGCCACGACGCATCAGCTGTGCGCCCTTCTCCTTCGCCACGTCGGCGATAGTGTGCGGCATATCCGGTTCACCGACTACGGCAGGTTTGTTGGCGCGGAAAACACCTGCTTTTTCGCGGCCAATGCTTTCGCGGTCCGGTCCCAGCCAGTCCGTATGGTCGAGTGCAATACTGGTCACCACCGCGACATCGGCATCAACCATGTTAGTCGCATCTAAGCGTCCCCCTAAACCGACTTCGAGAATGACCACATCCAGCTGCGCCTGCTTAAACAGCCACAGGGCGGACAGCGTGCCGTATTCAAAATAGGAGAGCGAAATCTCGCCGCGCGCCGCTTCGATTTGCGCAAAAGAGGCTGTGTGGGCGGATTCCGGCAGTTCGCTATTCTGCACGCGCACACGTTCGGTGTAGCGGACCAGATGCGGCGAACTGTAAACACCCACCTTGTAACCGGCGGCCATCAGCATGGACTCCAGCGTGCGACAGGTGGTGCCTTTGCCGTTCGTTCCCGCTACGGTGAACACAAAGGGCGCGGGCTTGAGGACATCAAGACGCGCTCCCACCTCGCTCACGCGATCGAGGCCCATATCGATGGTTTTACTGTGCAGATTTTCCAGATAAGAAAGCCACGTGACCAGGGGTGACGTGGCTTGGGGAAGAGTATTTTTTTCCATGATACGCACTTTCATTTATGTATACACTTCGGCCTTTAAGCGGTCTCTGCGTTGGCGACGCCCTGATACTGCTCTGCTGGCTCGTGTATCAAATAAGTGAAAAGGGCAGCGCCATCTGGCCCTGCCCTTTTTGAGTTATCAGGCTTCGGGTTCCTGATCCGGCACAACCACGCCTTCACGCGGCTCGTCCGGGCTTGGCGACGGCAGATTCATCAGCTTCGCCAGGATGCTCGCCAGTTTCAGGCGCATTTCCGGGCGGCGAACGATCATGTCGATAGCGCCTTTTTCAATGAGGAACTCACTGCGCTGGAAGCCCGGCGGCAGTTTTTCACGAACGGTCTGTTCGATAACGCGTGGGCCGGCAAAGCCGATCAGCGCTTTCGGTTCAGCGATGTTCAGATCGCCCAGCATCGCAAAGCTCGCAGAGACGCCACCCATGGTTGGGTCGGTCAGCACGGAGATATACGGCAGACCGCGCTCCTGCATTTTGCCCAGGGCCGCAGAGGTTTTCGCCATCTGCATCAGGGACATCAGCGCTTCCTGCATACGTGCACCACCGGAGGCGGAGAAGCAGATCAGCGGGCAGTTGTCTTCCAGCGCCTGTTCAACGGCACGGATGAAACGCGCGCCGACGACAGAACCCATTGAGCCGCCCATAAAGGAGAACTCAAAGGCCACAGCGACAACCGGCATCTCGTGCAGAGTGCCTTTCATCACCACCAGCGCGTCTTTCTCGCCGGTCTCTTTCTGAGCAGAAGCCAGTCGATCTTTGTATTTTTTGGAGTCACGGAACTTCAGCACATCTTTTGGCTCAAGTTCGCTACCCAGTTCCACAAGCGAACCTTCGTCCAGCACGCTATGCAGGCGATTACGCGCCGACATACGCATGTGGTGGTCACACTTCGGGCAAACCTCAAGATTGCGTTCCAGCTCAGCGCGGTACAGGACCTGGCCGCAGCTGTCACACTTGGTCCACACCCCTTCAGGAATACTCGCCTTACGGGTTGGGGCTATGTTGCTTTTAATTCGTTCAATCCAGCTCATTGATAACCTTTCTGCCTGAACCTGGTCGTATGCCAGTTTTGCTGTAAGCGGCGCATAATGCCATTTTTGCCGCAAACAGACCATGAATGTTGCACATTAAAACATAACAGCCCGAAACTTTGGATAAAAAAGTGGTCGAACCGCAAATGCGTCTTTATTTTGCTTGCTTAGCCGCCGCGCGTTTGTGACGAATAATTTCAATCACACCCGGCAAGACTGAGAGCACAATAATGGCAACAATCAGTAACTTAAGATTTTCCTGCACAATAGGCAGATCGCCAAACAGGTAGCCCGCGTAGGTAAACAGCAGCACCCACAGCAGCGCGCCAATTACGTTATACGCCGCGAAATGACGATAGGACATATGCCCCATACCTGCCACAAACGGTGCAAAGGTGCGGACGATCGGCACAAAACGCGCCAGAATGATGGTTTTGCCACCATGACGTTCGTAGAACGCGTGCGTTTTGTCTAAATAGCTGCGACGGAAAATCTTCGAGTTCGGATTACTGAAAAGCCGTTCACCGAATACCCGCCCAATAGTGTAGTTCACCGCATCGCCGACGATAGCCGCAATGATCATCAGCACCACCATCAGGTGAACGTTGAGATCGTTGGTCGGCAGCGCAGAGAGCGCGCCCGCGACAAACAGCAGCGAATCGCCCGGCAAAAACGGCGTGACGACCAGGCCGGTTTCACAGAACAAAATCAGAAACAGAATGGCATACACCCAGACGCCGTACTGCGCGACCAGCTCCGCCAGATGAACATCGATATGCAGGATGAAATCAATGAGAAATCGTATTAAGTCCATATTGTCTAAGCCTTAATTGCAACTGCGTTAGTCCGCTAAAAACAGCGGGCCCATTGGCGGTTTTGGAAGGTCAAACCGATCCGGATAATCCACCGAGACCAGATACAGCCCTTCCGCTTTCGCCGTTGCTGCCGCAAGCGTTCTGTCCTTCGCTGCCAGCAGTTCTGCAATCCAGCTCTCCGGCTGGTGTCCGGCGCCTACTTCCATCAGGCTGCCAACGATATTCCGCACCATATGATGTACAAAGGCATTCGCTTTGATGTCCACCACCACATACGCGCCATAACGACTGACGTTAATGTGCATCACGTTTCGCCACGGGGTGCGCGACTGGCACTGAACCGCACGAAACGAGGTAAAGTCATTTTCGCCGAGCAACTGCTGCGCGGCACGGTGCATACGCTCTGCATCCAGCGGCTCATAAAAATGGGTCACGCCCTGGCTTAACACCGCCGGACGCAGACGCTGATTGTAGATGATGTAACGGTAGCGACGCGCCGTGGCACTAAAGCGCGCGTGAAAATCATCGGGCACATCTTTGACCCAACGCACCGCGATGTCACCAGGCAAATTCGCATTTACGCCGAGCGTCCAGGCCGCGTCTTTACGCACCGCAGTGGTTTCGAAATGCACCACCTGGCCCGTGCCGTGAACGCCCGCATCGGTACGACCGGCACACAGCACGTTGATCGGTTCGTTCGCCACCTGAGAGAGCGCTTTTTCCAGCTTTTCCTGAACGCTGCGCACTTCATTCTGACGCTGCCAGCCATAATATTTGCTGCCGTCGTATTCTATTCCGAGGGCAATTCTATGGACTGGCTTTTGCTCCACTTCAGACATCCTTACAGATACTCCTGCACCAGCTTCTCAGCGATTTTAACCGCCATCAGCGCGCCGCCGAAACGGACGTTGTCCGCCACAGACCAGAACTGCACCTGTTCAGGCATCCCGTAATCGTTACGCACGCAGCCGATGGAGAGACGCGCATTGCCCGTCGCATCGCCCACCTGGGTCGGGAACTCTGTCTCTTCGCTGAGGGAGATATCTTCGCCGCGCTCAAACGCATAGCGCGCCTCTTCCGCCGCCAGCGGGCGCAGAGCCTCAAAGCTCACCATCTGCGCGTGCCCGTAGAAGACCGGGGAACGCACGCAGCTGGCAGAGATCATCAGGCCGTCGTCCTGCAAAATTTTGCGGGTTTCGTCGACGATACGACGCTCTTCGCGCACGCTGCCATCACGATCGGCAAGCATTGGCATCAGGTTGAAAGCCAACTGGCGACCGAAGAAGTCGTCATCGTCCACCGGGATACCGTTCAGCAGTTTCGCGCTCTGCCCTGCCAGCGCGTCGACCGCTTTTTTGCCCTGCGCGGAAACAGAAAGCAGACTGGTTACGCTAATGCGCGACAGACCACCGTCGTCGATCAGCGGTTTCAGTGCCGTCAGCAGTTGGCTGGTCAGGCTGTCCGGGACAGCAATAATGTTGCGGTTGCGGTAGTCGGCCAGCACGAACGGGTTCACATCCGGCACCACCAGCGGCACGTCAGGCTCGAGGGCAAACAGACCGCTCAGGTCGATCACCAGGCAACCGGCGTTCGCCGCTTCTTCAGCGTAAGTCGCCGAGGCTTCAACGCCTGCCGCAAAGAACGCCAGTTGCACCTGCGTCCAGTCAAATTCTGCTACGTCCTGCGCGCGAACGGTTTTACCTTCGTAGCGCAGAGAGGTGCCCGCGCTTTCGGCGCGCGCCAGAGCATAGATTTCTCCCACCGGGAACTGACGCTCCGCAAGTGTTTCGAGCAGGGCTTCGCCCACAGCGCCAGTGGCACCCAGTACGGCAATATTCCAGCCTTCAGACATGGTGGTTTACTCCAGAAATGAAACAGCGTCCCTGCCAGATTATCCGGCAGAGAGCATGAGGAAAACATTAACGCGCCGGGTTATGCGTGGCAGTAAAACCCAGTTTATTCAGTAACGCCGCCGCATCAGTGTCGTCACAGATGACATACAGGGAGGACCACTCACGGCGCTCAAGATAATTCTTGCGAAGCCGGTCGAATTCACCCGGAATGCCGGCCACTTTTCGCAGCAGCGCGTCATCGCGGCGCACATCATACACTAAATGCACCAGCCTTTTTAGCGAAGACTCATCAAGCGGACCGTGCAGCGTAATGCGGCCAAATTCCGGCGCAGGCAGCAGCGTATCCAGCGCCACCTGCTGCGCCTGGCCGATAAAAGCGCTATAGGCTTCAAACACCTGCGTCGTACCGCGCGCTTTGCCTTCAAGCGTATAGCCCGCGATGTGCGCGGTAGCGACATCCACGCGATTCAGCAGCGCCACGTTGAGATCCGGCTCCGGCTCCCAGACATCCAGCACCACGTTCAGCTCCTGCCCCTCTTCCAGACATTTCAGCAGCGCGGTGTTATCCACCACCGGGCCACGGCAAGCATTTATCAGAATAGTGCCAGGCTTCAGGCGGCGAATTAACGCTTCATCGGCCAGATGCAGGGATTTGTACGGTCCGTCTTTAAACAGCGGCGTATGGAAGGTGATCACATCCGCCTGCTCGACCAGTTCATCCAGCGCGCGGAAGTCGCCTTCATCACCGCGATCGGCGCGTGGGGGATCGCACAGCAAGGTGCGGATACCGAGGGCTTCCAGACGTTTTTGCAACCGCCCGCCGACGTTACCGACGCCAACAATACCCACCGTGCGATCTTTCAGCGCAAAGCCGTCGCGCTCGCCCAGCATCAACAGTGAAGAGAAAACGTATTCCACCACAGCGATAGCGTTACAGCCCGGCGCGGCCGAGAATCCGATACCGGCCTGTGCGAGCCAGGCATCGTCCACGTGATCGGTTCCCGCCGTCGCTGTCCCTACAAATTTGACGTTTTTACCCGACAGCAGCGCCTCATTCACTTTGGTGACCGAGCGCAC
The DNA here is from genome assembly GCF_003051885.1 of Lelliottia sp. WB101. Lineage (NCBI taxonomy): Bacteria > Pseudomonadati > Pseudomonadota > Gammaproteobacteria > Enterobacterales > Enterobacteriaceae > Lelliottia > Lelliottia sp. WB101. The sequence goes on along the minus strand of NZ_CP028520.1, from coordinate 2,436,300 downwards.
CATCAGGGCGTCAGCATCGGAGAGTTCTTCAAGGGGAATGGGACGACCGGGAACGGCCTTAACGTCGCCCAGGCGGCTAAACAGCTCACGGGCGTAAGGCATATTTTCATCAACGAGGATTTTCACGACAGAGTACCTGTTTGAGAGGAAGTTAACCGGCCAAGTGTGCCATAATCTCGCCGCCAGGCATACCCGAACGCTTTGCCTGGTTTACGGTGAGTAATGACTTTAAGGATTTTGACGATGCAGCCCATTTCAGGTACGCCGCCGCGCCCTCCCGGTGAAGGCCCAGTAACACCTTCCGCCATTGGCGAACAGCCGTTATCGACGCAGCAGCGCACGGTGCTGGAGCGACTGATCACCCGCCTGGTTGCGCTTACGTCGCAACAGAACGCGGAGGTGTGGGCGGGAGTGAAACATGATTTGGGGCTGAAAAACGACACGCCGCTGTTATCGCGCCACTTCCCTGCCGCCGAGCAAAACCTGAATCTGCGCCTGAATACCGCGCAGCAAAATCACACCACCCGCCAGATGGTGTCACAGCTCACCGAACTGTTAGGCCAGGGAAATAATCGTCAGGCGGTGAGTGATTTTATCCGTCAGCAGTTTGGTCAGACGGCCCTGAGCCAGCTCACACCGGACCAGCTGAAAACGGTGCTCACGCTGTTACAGAGCAATCAGCTCTCTATTCCGCAGCCGCAGCAACGCCCGGCGACGGAGCGCCCTCTGCAGCCTGCTGAGCATAATACTCTCAAGCAGATGGTCACCCGGCTGGCTGCTGCCACGGGCGAGTCAAACAAGCTTATCTGGCAATCCATGCTGGAACTTTCCGGTGTGAAAGCCGGTGAGTTGATCCCGGCGAAACAGTTTACCCATCTGGTGACCTGGCTTCAGGCGCGTCAGACGTTGAGTACCCAAAGCGCACCCACGCTCCATACCCTGCAGGCGGCGCTTAAACAGCCGCTGGAACCACGAGAATTTGAAGCGGTGCGTGAATATGCGCAGCAGAACTGGCAGGTAACGCCGCAGACGGTGCTGACCCCGGCCCAGATTCAGGATTTACTGAACCAGATCTTTATCCGCCGCGCCGAACGTGACGGCGGTGTGCCAGAAGCGCGCAATATTCAGCCGATCTACAGCCCGCTGTTCGCCCCGGTGGTGGACACCATAAAATCGATGTCTGCCCGCCCCGGCCTGATGTTTATCGCGCTGATGGTGGCGCTGGCATTGTTCTGGCTGGTTGCCTGAGTCGAAGTATCGCCACCCGACCTGCTAAATTACGGACTTTGCAGATCGGGTTACTCGACAATAACGTTTACTGCTTCCGGAATGCGATAACCGTTACCACTATCCCCACCACCGCCGATACGGCCCCTGCCAGAAACACCGACGGATAGCCGAACGACGTCGCCAGTACCCCTGCCAGCGGGCCGGTGATACCGTACGAGATATCCTGGAATGCCGCATAGCCGCCGAGTGCAGTTCCACGAACCTGCGGAGCCACGCGTTTCACCACCTCGACGCCGAGCGCCGGGAAGATTAGCGAGCAGCCGCAGCCGGTTAACGCCGCGCCCAGCAACGCAATCCACGCCACCGGTGCCTGCCACAACAGCAGCAGGCCGAGGGTCTCAATCATTAGCGAAACCACTGCCACTTTTACGCCGCCAAAACGGTCCGGCATCCAGCCGAACAGCACGCGCATCAGCACGAAGGCCCCACCGAATGCGGTTAAGGTGAAACCGGCCATTGCCCAGCCCCGGCTCATGAAGTAGAGCGAGACAAAGGTGCCAATCACGGCAAATCCAACGCCCTGCAGCGCCAGACCGAGGCCCGGTTTCCAGATTTGACCGACCACGCTCCACAGTGATGGGCGATCGCCTTTGTGAGCTGGCACTTTACGCACCGTGCCGTTAAAGGCCCACGCCACCAGCGGCAGCACCATGGTCGTCCCCGCCAGCGCGGCGAAACCGAAATGGCTGTGGATCAGCAGACCCAGCGGTGCGCCTGCGGCCAGTGCGCCGTAGATCGCCATCCCGTTCCAGGACATCACTTTCCCGGAACGCGTCGGCCCGACCAGCCCCATTCCCCAGGTGAGCGTCCCGGTCAGCAGTTGGCTTTCGCCAAAACCGAGAATTAAGCGCCCGACAATCAGCAGTGCGAATTTATAGATGGCGTCCACCGGCAGCAGCGCGGCCAGCAGCCATGCCCCGCCCGCCAGTCCGCAGGCAAACATACCCTGTAACGCGGAACGCTTAGCGCCATGCTGATCGGCCAGGCGTCCCGCATAGCCACGGGTTAATACGGTCGCCAGAAATTGAATCCCCACGGCGACACCCACCAGGGTATTGCCGTAGCCCAGCTCCTGATGCACAAACAACGGGATTACCGGCAGCGGCAGGCCGACGGTCATATAGGTAAGAAACACCGCGAAGGCGATGCGAAACAGCGAGACATTCGCTGAAGAGGTTTTTTCTGTTTGGGTTACTGCGGTCATGCATTACTCCGAAAATGAAGAGTAAGGCGGGGAAATGCCACGCCCCCTCTACCTGAGGATCAGGATTAAGGTGCGTTGGTTGACGTTAAACGCTTACGCATTATCAAAGTGATAATGTTGAAGCCGAAGTTTGCCTTTTCAGTCAATCAATTGTCAACGCATAAAAAAAGGAGCCATCAGGCTCCTTTTTTTCATCAACGGAAAACTTACGCTTTCAGCTTACGCATTACCAGGGTGGCGTTGGTGCCGCCGAAGCCGAAGCTGTTGGACATCACCGTCGTCAGCGCTTGCTCAGTCGGCTTGGTCACGATGTTCAGGCCAGCAGCCTGCTCGTCCAGCTCTTCAACGTTAATGCTTGGGGCGATAAAGCCGTGTTCCAGCATCAGCAGAGAGTAGATAGCTTCCTGCACGCCAGCGGCGCCCAGAGAGTGACCGGTCATCGCTTTCGTCGCGGAGATCGCCGGGCTGTTGTCGCCGAAGACTTCACGGATAGCACCCAGCTCTTTCACGTCGCCGACCGGAGTCGAGGTACCGTGGGAGTTCAGGTAGTCGATTGGGGTATCAACACCGTTCATCGCCAGCTTCATGCAGCGCACTGCGCCTTCGCCTGATGGAGCAACCATGTCTGCACCATCGGAAGTCGCGCCGTAGCCCACAACTTCAGCGTAGATGTGCGCGCCACGTGCCAGCGCGTGTTCCAGCTCTTCAACCACAACCATACCGCCGCCGCCTGCGATGATGAAACCGTCACGGTTCGCATCATAGGTACGGGACGCTTTTTCTGGCGTTTCGTTGTATTTGGTGGACAGTGCGCCCATCGCGTCGAATTCACACGCCATTTCCCAGCACAGCTCTTCGCCGCCGCCAGCAAATACGATGTCTTGTTTACCCAACTGGATCTGCTCTACCGCGCTGCCGATACAGTGTGCGGAGGTCGCACATGCGGAGCTGATGGAGTAGTTCACACCGTGGATTTTGAAGGGGGTCGCGAGGCACGCGGACACCGCTGACGCCATCGCTTTGGTCACAACGTAAGGACCGACCGCTTTCAGGCCGCGCGGGCTACGCATTGCGTCTGCGCCGAACACCTGAGATTTAGAAGAACCACCGGAACCTGCGATCAGGCCCACGCGTGGGTTGTTCTGATAAACGTCTTCTTTCAATCCAGCATCTTCTACAGCCTGCTGCATTGAGAGGTAAGCGTAGATAGAGGCATCGTTCATGAAACGGACCACTTTGCGGTCAATCAGACCGGTGGTGTCCAGTTTGACGTTACCCCACACGTGGCTACGCATACCAGAATCTTTGAATTCTTGAGAGAAAGTGATCCCCGAGCGTCCTTCACGCAGAGATTCCAGGACTTCCTGCTGGTTGTTACCGATGCTGGAAACGATGCCCAGGCCAGTAATCACTGCACGTTTCATTCAATACCTCTGTAAGTCATACTATATTAAGTTTCGAGTCGCACAATAGCGTACACTTGTACGCTGAACAAGTCCGATCAGCCAATTTCTGTGGAAATTTGCACCATCGAACACACATCGCTAAGATCCTGCCACTGCCTGTCAGACGAGTAACTTACGTGAAACAAAACGCCATACAACCCGCCAACCTTGAGTTCAACGCTGAGGGTACACCTGTTTCCCGAGATTTCGACGATGTCTACTTCTCTAATGATAACGGACTGGAAGAAACCCGTTATGTTTTCCTCGACGGAAACCAGCTCAACGCGCGTTTCCCTGTCCATCCGCGCAGCCAGTTTGTAGTGGCGGAGAGCGGTTTTGGCACCGGATTAAACTTCCTCACCCTCTGGCAGGCGTTTGTTCAGTTCCGTGCGGCGCACCCTGACGCTACGCTACAAAGATTACATTTCATCAGTTTCGAGAAATTCCCCCTCACCGCCCACGACCTGACCCTGGCCCATCAGCACTGGCCGGAACTTCGCGTCTGGGCCGAGCAGCTGCAGGCCCAGTGGCCACAGCCGATCGGCGGCTGTCATCGTTTGGTGTTAGACGGCGGTCAAGTCACACTGGATTTGTGGCTCGGGGATATCAACGAACTAACGGACAAACTCGACGATTCTCTGAATCAGAAAGTCGACGCCTGGTTTTTGGATGGTTTTGCCCCCGCGAAAAACCCGGACATGTGGAGCCCGCATCTGTTCGCGGCGATGGCGCGTCTGGCGCGTCCTGGCGCTACGCTCGCGACCTTTACCTCCGCCGGGTTCGTGCGCCGTGGTTTGCAGGACGCCGGTTTCACTATGTACAAAACCAAAGGATTTGGCCGCAAGCGAGAGATGCTGACAGGGGTGATGGAGCAGGATAATCCCCTACCTGAGCGGACCCCCTGGTTTGCCCGCAGCGGTGCGGAAAAACGTGAAACGGCGATTATTGGCGGTGGTATCGCCAGCGCACTGCTGTCACTTGCCCTGCTCCAGCGCGGCTGGCAGGTGACGTTGTACTGCGCTGATACCGCCCCCGCCACGGGTGCCTCCGGCAATCGCCAGGGAGCGCTGTATCCTCTGCTGACCGCCCACGATCCGGCACTTAGCCAGTTTTTCCCGGCCGCCTTTACCTTTGCCCGGCGTCTTTACGACAGCCTGCCTGTCACCTTTGACCATGCATGGTGCGGCGTCACACAGCTCGGCTGGGACGAAAAAAGCCAGCGCAAGATCGACCAGATGCTGAGTCTGGAATTACCGGCGCACATCGCGGAAGCCGTGGACGCCGAGCAGGTGCAGGCGTTAAGTGGCCTGGAAACGAACTGCGGCGGCATTCACTATCCGCAAGGCGGCTGGCTCTGCCCGGCGCAGCTTACGGCAGCGGCCATTGCGCTGGCCCAGTCGCAAGGGCTGACCGTGCATTATGAACATCAGCTGGAATCCCTGGATCGCATCGAAGGCGACTGGCAGCTGCGTTTTGCCCATGGTGCACAGGCCCGACACGCCGGAGTGGTGCTGACCAACGGCCATCGCATCAGCGATTTCCCGCAAACAGACAATCTGCCGGTCTATCCGGTTGGCGGACAGGTGAGCCATATTCCCACGACAGCCCAGCTCGGCAAGCTGCGTCAGGTCTTGTGTTACGACGGCTATCTGACTCCGCAAAACCCGACCAACGGTCATCACTGCATCGGAGCCAGCTATCATCGCGGCGAAGCGGACATTTGCTATAGCGAAGCGGATCAGCAGCAAAACCGCCAGCGCTTGATCGACTGCTTCCCCGGGGCTGAATGGGCGAAAGAGGTGGACGTGAGCGGCAGCGACGCGCGCTGCGGCGTGCGGTGTGCCACCCGCGATCACCTGCCGATGCTCGGCAATGTACCGGACTACGACGCGACGCTTGCGGCCTATCAGGATCTGGCAGAATCCAAAGAGAATGCCGTGCGTTCTCCCGTCTATCCAAACCTGTTTATGCTCGGTGCGCTCGGGTCGCGGGGATTGTGCACCGCGCCGCTGGCCGCTGAAATTCTGGCGTCGCAGATGAGCGATGAGCCGATCCCGATGGACGGTGTTACGCTTGCAGGATTGAACCCAAATCGGCTGTGGGTACGCAAATTACTGAAGGGTAAAAAGATAGGATAAGTTTTGGAGGCCCGGTAAGCGCAGCGCTACCGGGCAAAAAGCCACTACTTCAGATTAGCCTGCTGGAACAAATTGTCCCACATCCCCAGCACCAGTGACTGGTCGCGCGGAGAAAGCTCCCCCGCCTGAATAGCTTTTTCAAGACCACGGCTCACTTCAGCATGGACCGCTTCAGGTGAGTGATCGTCGCCCGCTTCCAGCTCGGCAACAGCAAGCGTCAGGTGACCACGCAGATAACCGCTGGCAAACAGTTCATCGTCACTGGCGTGTTCCACCATGTCATCAATTAACGCCAGGATGCGTGATTCAAATTCTGCGATCATCTTTTTTCCTCAGTTGAGATCTTCCGGCCACGGGAAGCATTCCGCCGTTATTGCCGGCGTGTGGTAATAATTCTGTAGTGCCTTGATAAAACGCGCCGGTCGCTCCGGGATGCCTTTCTCAAGATATTCCATCACCTGCGCGTGAACGCGGCGCTGGAAGGTAATACGATCCGGCTCGCAATCGCCTTCGAGATTGTCGCAGCTGACGTTGAACGGAAAACCTGCCGCCACGCAAAACAGCCAGTCGAAGGCCTGCGGTTTGACTTCCACATCTTCAAACTGCCCTTGCGTCGTGGCATCTCGCCCGTCCGGGCAGTACCAGTAACCGAAATCGACCAGTTCGCGGCGCGCTTTCCCGGCAATACACCAGTGGGAAATCTCGTGCAGACCGCTGGCATAAAACCCGTGGGCAAACACGATCCGGTTGTATGGCACATCTGCATCAGCAGGAAGATAGATCGGTTCGTCGTCGCCTTTAATCAGACGGGTATTAAAATCATCCGCAAAACAGCTGTCGAAGATCTCAATCAGCTGTTCATATTTATGCGTACTGTTCATTAGTTCATCCCCAACCAGTGGAGGATCTCCTGTCCGTGGCTGTCATAAAGTAGTTTGGCACTCATCACCGCCGACACAATCACAATCATCGGACGAATCAGTTTTTGCCCTTTGCTCAATACCAGACGCGAGCCGACGCGCGCGCCTAAAAACTGTCCGACCATCATCACAAAGCCGGTCGCCCAAATCACTTTCCCGCCAATGATAAACAGCAGCAGACCGCCCAGGTTTGAGGTGGCGTTGAGCACTTTTGCGTGGGCGGTGGATTTGGCGAGGTTAAAACCGGCCAGCGTCACAAACGCCAGGGCATAAAAAGAACCGGCACCCGGCCCGAAGAAGCCATCGTAAAAACCGACGCAGCCGCCCGCAATCAGGGCAAACGGCAGACCGTGCAGACGGCGCTGACGATCCTCTTCCCCTAATTTTGGCATCAGCAAAAAGTAGAGACCAATGCAGATCACGAGGATTGGCAAAATCTGGCGCAAAATATCCGATTGCACGTGCTGCACCAGCAGCGCGCCGCTGGTGGAGCCGATAAAGGTCATCAGAATATTGAGCTTTTGGTCGGCAAGACTGACCACTTTACGGCGAATAAAGTAGATGGAGGCAGAGAGCGAGCCGCCGCAGGCCTGCAGCTTATTGGTCGCCAGCGCCTGGGCCGGGCTCATGCCCGCCGCCAGCAGCGCAGGCACAGTCAGCAGGCCGCCTCCCCCCGCCAGCGCATCGATAAATCCCGCCAGCATCGCAACAAAAAACAGCACCGCCAGCAGCAGCGGTGACACCATAAACAGATCGACGAAATTATCCATTAAAGTACATGCTCATCCAGTAGCGCCTGGCAGGAAGGCGGCAACGGAGGCGGTGTCTTCTTCTCAGGCTTGGTGGTTCCAGGTTTTGCTGGCTCAAACCAGCTCTGGAGTTCTGCCCCGCAGCCATCTCCCGGCGGCGGTAACGGCTGATCTTCACATTCGAGGCTGTTGGCCGGGCAGCGCAGACGCACGTGCATATGCGCGCGATGCTGGAACCACGGGCGCACTTTACGCAGCCAGTCACGATCCGTTCCGGCGTCCAGACAGAGCTGCTGCTTGATCGCTGGATTGACGAAGATGCGCGTCACATCGTTATCTTTTGCCGCCAGCTTAATCATGCTGGAGACATCTGGCGACCACAGAGACGGCACCACGCTTTTGCCGTCACGGGCGACGAGATCCAATGCCTGGGGTTTAAGCAGCTGCGCCGAACTCCAGCGGGTTTTCGGCAGTTGCAGGAAAATATCCGCATCCAGACCCGACTGATGGCTGGCGTGTCCGCCATTGAAGCGACCGCCCGCTGGCATCCCCATATCGCCGATCAGCATCGTCCCCAGCCCCAGGTTATGCACCTGATTGCCCAGACGCTGGATAAACAGCACCAGATCCGGATGACCAAAGTAGCGACGCTGGTCGGTACGCATCACCTGATAGGTGTCGGATTGCAGCGGCAGATCCTGCGCGCCAACGATGCAGCCGTTAGCAAACGCGCCGATCGACTGGGCGCTGCCCGCGATCGGGTGGGTGATTTTTTGCCACGGCGTGGCTGCCAGACTGGCTCCGCTGGCAAGCAGAGCCAACAGAGCAATAGCGGTTTTTTTCATGTTTACCAGCGTGGAATGGTGGTCGTCACGTCCGCATTCTGCGCGCGCTGGCGCAGGAAATGATCCATTAGCACAATGGCCAGCATCGCTTCAGCGATCGGCACCGCACGGATACCCACACAAGGATCGTGACGCCCTTTGGTGATCATCTCAACTTCTTCGCCGAAGCGGTTAATGGTGCGCCCCGGTACGGTAATGCTGGAGGTCGGTTTCAGCGCGATGTTGGCCACAATCTGCTGACCACTGCTGATGCCGCCAAGAATGCCGCCCGCATGATTGCTCTGGAAACCCTCTTTCGTGATTTCGTCGCGGTTCTGGCTGCCGCGCAGCGCTACCACGTCAAAACCATCGCCAATTTCCACGCCTTTCACCGCATTGATGCTCATCATTGCGTGGGCGATATCTGCATCCAGACGATCGAAGACCGGCTCGCCCAGGCCCGGCGGAACGCCGTCAGCCACGACGGTCACTTTCGCGCCGATGGAGTCGCCCTCTTTTTTCAGGCCGCGCATCAGTTCGTCCAGTGCGTCAATTTTGTCGGCATCCGCGCAGAAGAACGGGTTCTGTTCAACCAGATCCCAGTCTTTGATCGCCAGCGGAATGTCGCCCATCTGGGTCAGGCAGCCGCGAATCACGATGCCAAATTTTTGCGCCAGATATTTTTTAGCGATAGCGCCCGCCGCCACGCGCATGGCTGTTTCACGCGCCGATGAGCGTCCGCCGCCGCGATAGTCGCGAAAACCGTATTTTTGTTCGTAGGTGTAATCGGCATGACCGGGGCGGAAAACATCTTTGATGGCGCCGTAGTCCTGCGAGCGCTGATCGGTATTTTCAATCAGCAGACCAATGCTGGTGCCGGTAGTGCGGCCTTCAAAGACACCGGAGAGAATTTTGACCTGATCCGGCTCGCGACGCTGCGTGGTGTAGCGCGAGGTGCCCGGACGGCGGCGATCGAGATCGTGCTGTAAATCCGCTTCGGTCAGTTCGATACCAGGTGGCACGCCGTCGACGATGCAACCCAGCGCCAGACCGTGTGATTCGCCGAAAGTCGTTACACGGAATAATTGTCCAATACTGTTTCCTGCCATCACGGCTCCGTTGTCGTTGTTCTGTGTTTGAGCAATGTGAAACGGGCCGAAGCCCGTTGGATTAATCTTTGTAAATGCTGAAGTGTTCACGCGCGGCGATGAGCTGCGCTTTGGTCAGCATGAAGACGCCTTCACCACCGTTGTCGAATTCAAGCCAGGTGAACGGCACGTCCGGGTACTGCTCCATCAGATGTACCATGCTGTTACCGACTTCACAAATCAGAATACCGTCGTCAGTCAGATAATCCGGCGCACAGGCCAGGATGCGGCGCGTCAGTTTCAGGCCGTCAGAACCGGAGGCCAGACCGAGTTCCGGCTCGTGGCGATATTCATTCGGCAGATCGGACATGTCTTCTGCATCCACGTACGGCGGATTGGTGACAATCAGATCGTATTGCAGTTTTGGCAGGTCGCGGAACAGGTCGGAGCGAATCGGCGTCACGTGGTGAATCAAACCGTGCTCTTCGATGTTGTGTTCGGTAACGGCCAGCGCGTCGGCGGAGATATCAACCGCATCCACTTCCGCTTCCGGGAAGGCATACGCGCAGGCAATCGCGATACAGCCGCTGCCCGTACACATATCCAGAATGTGCTGCGGTTGGTGGTCGATCAGGCCTGCAAAGTGGTTGTTGATCAGTTCGCCAATCGGCGAGCGCGGCACCAGCACACGTTCATCAACGTAAAATTCGTGACCGCAGAACCAGGCTTTGTTGGTGAGATAGGCGACCGGGATACGCTCGTTGACGCGGCGAATCACGCGCTCAACGATACGGTGTTTTTCGCTGGAGGTCAGACGCGCGGTGCGCATATCTTCAGGGATATCCAGCGGCAGATACAGGGATGGCAGCACCAGCTGAACCGCCTCATCCCACGGGTTGTCCGTTCCGTGGCCGTACCAGATGTTGGCGGCGCTAAAACGACTGACGGACCAACGCAACATGTCCTGAATGGTATGCAGTTCGTTTACTGCTTCATCGACAAATATTTTATCCATTATTCTCTCCAGGGCATGCTTGCATAATTTTCGGCGGCTAGTTTGCCATGAAGACGGCGATAAATCAGCATCGGGACGGCGTGGGAGAGGTGAAAAAATGCGTTTTGCTTGCGCCTCCCTCAGGTAAACTAAGGGAAATAAGAGATGAGACGGACTAATGAAAAAGAAAATGCCGCTTAGCGAGGAGGATCAAACGCTGTTTCGCCAGCTCATGAGCGGGACGCGCAAAATCACCCAGGACACCATTGTCCATCGCCCGATCCGCAAAAAAGTGACTGAAGTGCCGGTCAAACGGCTGCTGCAGGAACAGGCGGATAACAGCCACTATTTTTCAGACGAATTTCAGCCGCTGTTGAACACGCAGGGGGCAGTGAAATATGTGCGGGAAGATGTCAGCCATTTTGAGCTGAAAAAGTTACGTCGCGGGGATTATTCGCCGGAGCTGTTTCTCGATCTGCATGGTCTGACGCAAATGCAGGCGAAACAGGAGCTGGGCGCGCTCATTGCCGCGTGTCGTCGCGAGCACGTGTTCTGCACCTGTGTGATGCACGGCCATGGAAAGCATATTCTCAAACAGCAAACGCCGTTGTGGCTGGCTCAGCATCCACACGTGATGGCTTTTCATCAGGCGCCAAAAGAGTACGGCGGAGATGCCGCGCTGCTGGTGTTGATTGAAGTAGAAGAGTGGCAGCCACCGGAGCTGCCCTGACAGGCAGGCGGGTGGCACAGGCTACCCGCCAGATCATTCGTCACGTCAGATAGCTTTTGCCATCTTCAGGTTGCACGGACTCATTTGCCAGTTGAATACCCCTTTGCCCGCATCGTCGAGGGTGACGTTGGCAATTGCGGAGGTGGTGAACATCGGAGGCGTTTCGCCAGGGCACAGTTCAGACACCAGGTAGCCGACCAACGGCAGATGGGAAATCACCAGTGCGGAAGAGACACCTTCATTGCACAGCGCCTGAAGATACGCGCTGACGAGGCCCACATCCCCGCAGGGAGTAAGCTCAGGGAGAACATCGACGCTCTTCGGCAGGTTCATACACTCCCCTACCACATCCAGCGTCTGTTCGGCCCGCAGGAACGGACTCACCAGCACACGATCGATATCCACTTTTTGGCCTTTGAGCCAGGTCGCCATTTGACGGGATTCGTCACAACCACAGGTCGTCAAAGGACGAACAGAGTCACTGGCAGCATCGAGTGCCGCGTCGCCGTGACGCATGATAAAAACTTGCATATTGCACCGCTTTTGTTAACCAGGATCACCGGCGTTCACTACCCGCGAAAAGATCAAAAAGGTAGAAAACCCGATGGCCGGGCATTGTGCCTGATCCATCTGATGAATGAAACGCTGTTTTTTACCTTAATGGCGTAAGTATAGTCAATATCTGTTTACAAAATAGCCAAAACAGGTTCATTCACCGTCAGATATACTCTTGTTTGACCTTAAGTTACGAGGTCAGTTTCCTCTGCTGGCCAAAAGTGCAGGTTATTTTCTGCCATGCGCATTAATTGTTCACACGGGGTAAACCGTGGACCATAAAGCGAAGCCAGACGCTGCAATATTGCCACCACTTCACCCGCGCCAAGACTATCCATATAGCGGAACGGGCCACCCAGGAAAGGTGGAAAACCGATACCAAACACGGCACCAATATCGCCGTCTCGCGCACTTTTAACGACCTGCTCGTCAAAACAACGAGCCGCTTCGTTGAGCATCATCATGACGCAGCGCTCAGCGCATTGCTGTGCTGACAACTTCCCCTGGCCGCTGGCGTGAATAAGCCCATAGACCGAGGGGTCGACCTGTTTCTTGCTTTTACGCCCTTTAACTGCGTAAAGATAGAAGCCCCGTCCATTTTTTCTGCCTTTGCGATCATCATTCAAGATCGTAGAAACAATGTTTGCAGGCGGGCTAAAACGTTCTCCATAAGCAGCTTCCAGCACAGGTATAATTTTAGTGCCTGTATCAATTCCAACCTCATCCAAAAGTTGGATTGGGCCAACTGGAAAACCAAACTTGACCAGCGCATTGTCAATGTGTTCGATTTTCTCGCCTTCCGTCAGCAGGCGCATCGCCTCATTAATGTAGGGCGCAAGAATGCGGTTAACGTAAAAACCGGCCTTGTCGGCCACCACAATCGGTGTTTTGCCCTGCCGTTTGGCGAGCTTCACCACCGTGGCCACCGTTTGAGCGTTCGTCGAAGCGTGAGGTATGACCTCCACCAGCGGCATTTTTTCCACCGGACTAAAGAAGTGCAAACCGATCACCTGCTCCGGTCGCGCGGCACGTGCGGCGATATCGCCAATCGGCAGCGACGACGTATTTGAGGCAAAAATGGTGTGCGGCGCGCAGTGCTGTTCCACGTCGGCGACCATCTGCTGTTTCAGCGCCAGGTCTTCAAATACGGCTTCAATTACCAGGTCACGATGGTGAAAACCGCTGTAATCGGTGGTGCCTGAAATCAGCGCCAGCTCTCTGTCGCGCTCGCTGGCTTTGATATGGCGGCGTTTAACCTTTTGATCAAGGAGCTGCCAGCTGTATTGCAGCGCGTGATTAATGCCCTTTGCGTTGATGTCTTTGATTCGTATCGGCAATTTGCCTTTGCTTGCCGTGACAAACGCAATGCCACCGCCCATCAATCCCCCGCCCAAAACGCCTACAGAGGCCAGCGGCGCCGGTGACGCCTCGCTACCAGGATCTTTTTTCACGTCGGTACTGGCAAAGAAGATGCTGCGCAGTGCCTGCGACTCGGGCGTCATCGCCAGTTCGCCAAAGGCTTTGGCCTCAGCCGCATAACCGCTGCTGCTCCCTTGCGCCAGGCCGGTTTCAATCACCTCGAGAATGCGTTTGGTCGCCGGGTAGTTGCCTTTGGTTTTCTGTTCCGTTTTCTTACCGACCACATTAAACAGCAGCGCGCGCCCAAGCGGGCCGGCGAGAATACGCTCGCGAACCGGCAAATGACGGCTCGTTTGCCGCCCTTTTAATGCCAGCTCAACGGCCGCGTCCAGCAAAATGGAATGGGGAACCACTTCGTCCACCAGCCCGGCTTTCAGAGCCTGACGTGGTCGAAGCTGTTTACCGGTGAGTATCATTTCCAGCGCGGTACTCACGCCAATCAGACGCGGTAAACGCTGGGTGCCACCGGACCCCGGCAGTAGACCGAGCTGCACTTCCGGCAGACCGAGCACGGTTTTCGCATCATCCGTACAAATACGGCTGTGACACGCCAGCGCCAGCTCCAGGCCGCCGCCCAGGCAGGCACCGTGGATCGCTGCGATCACCGGGATCGGCAACGCGTGGATCTCGGCCATGATCTGCTGTCCCTGTCGGGCCAGCTCTTCCGCTTCCTGCGCGCTGCTGGCGCGGGCGATCATGTTGATATCTGCACCAGCGATAAAGTTATCGGGTTTGGCTGAGATAAAAATCAGCCCGCGAATGTCTTTGTTTTCGCGGATTTGCCTGAGGATCGCGCGCACCTGAACGCCGAATTCGGCCTTCAGGGTATTCATCTTTTCGCCCGGCACATCGATGGTGACGACGGCAATATTGTCCAGCCGGACCTTCAGGTCAAAAGCGGAAGGGGTTTCCATTATTCAGCCTCCAGAACCATCGCCGCGCCCAGTCCACCCGCCGCACAGGCGGTGACCAGACCAAAACCTCCGCCGCGACGGCGAAGCTCATGCAGCGTTTGCGTAATCATGCGTGCGCCGGTGGCAGCAAACGGATGGCCGTATGCGATAGATCCGCCCAGCACGTTAAATTTGCTCTCGTCCACTTCGCCCGTGGCATGCGCGCGGCCCAGCACATCGCGGGCAAAGCGTTCGCTGGCCAGCAGTTGCAGGTTGGCAAGCGTCTGCGCGGCAAAAGCCTCGTGCATATCTATTAAGGTTAAATCAGACAGCGTTAATCCGGCGCGCTCAAGCGCCAGCGGCGTGGACCAGGCCGGTCCCAGCAGCATATCCTGCCAGACATTGATAGCGGTAAAGGCGTAGCTGCGCAGGTAGCCCAGCGGCACCAGCCCCAGCTCTTTTGCCCGCGACTCGGTCATCAGGATCACTGCCGCCGCACCATCGGTCAAAGGCGTGCTGTTCGCCGCCGTGACGGTGCCGTGCTTGCGGTCAAACGCCGGACGTAATTTTGCATAATCAGCCAGCGTCGAACTGCCACGGATATTGTTATCTTCACTGAGCGGTTCGCGATACGGCGGGATATAGGCCGTCATCACTTCATCCGCCAGTTTTCCCTCGGACCACGCCAGCGCGGCACGCTGATGCGAGCGATGTGCCAGGGCATCTTGCTGTTCGCGGGTGATGCCGTAGGTTTTCGCCATTTGCTCTGCGGTATCGCCCATTCGCAGGCCGGTAGAATATTCCGCGACCGCTGGCGGCACCGGCGCCAGATCGCGCAGACGCAGGCGGGAGAAAAGTTTGAGACGCTGCCCCATGGTGCGGGCTTTGTTGACGTCCACCAGCACACGGGCCAGCTTTTTACTGACGCCAATCGGCAGAACGGAAGAGGAGTCGGCCCCGCCTGCAATACCGGCGCGAATGGTGCCGGTCATCAGGCTTTCCGCTACGTTAGCGACGGCCTGGAAGCTGGTCGCACAGGCGCGACTGACGCTGTAGGCATCGGTATGGACGTTCATTCCCGTCCCAAGCACGATTTCGCGGGCGATATTGGGTGCTTCCGGCATCTGGACGACCTGGCCAAAAACCAGTTGTTCGATGACCTCTGGGGGTATTTCGCTGCGAGCCAGCATCTCCCCCACTACCATTTTCCCCAGATCGACAGCCGGTATTCCGTGAAATGCCGTCGCCTGACGTGCAAACGGAGTACGTAATCCGCTGACAATGGCAATGCGGTCACCCTGGCGGGTGACGAGCGGTAGTGCCTGACTCATAAAAGTCCCCTGTAAATGACATAAGCGCAAAGTGGTCTGACCTGATAACAGTTTTAACCATTTTTTTACATAGAGCCAATCGGGGAAGCGAAAAAGTGCGAGCTAAGACACAGAGAAGAAAAGAAAATGCCCCTGGGTCACAGGGGCATTTGAGGTATTTTTTGCGGGTCGCATCTTTGCCTTACCCGGACTACGAAACTGCAGGTCGGGTAAGTAAAAAATCATCCGGCAACTTTACGGAGAAATTAACGCAGACCGAGCTGGAAAATCAGGGTTTCAGCTTCACACGCAAAGATAAAATCGATATCAAGCTTCACGCCACCGTCCACTTCAGTAAGGGTGGATTTGATTTCACAGGGATCGGATTCCACGTCGCGCGCGCGTTTGGTCAGCGCGGCTAAGGTTTCTTCTGCATCCGAACGTTTGCTAAATACGCGGCTGTAAGACGCGGTGCAATCGGTGTTATCCATAATGGTACCGACATCCATACAGCAGCAAACCGGGGTTTCATCAGCACTGCATTTACTCATAGCTCAAGTTCCTCTGCATTCGCGCACGGCGCGAGATAAACACGTTGCTGATATTTTACGCCCTGGCCGTGGGTCTCTCCAGCCGTTAATGGCGCAAACGGGGATAAGTGACCGTTATCACACTAAAAAATGATCTAACGCAAAAATCACCCTTTCTACTGAGTGCCGGTGGTCGCATTTTTGCCACAGAGATCTCGTTTCAAAAAACATCTTTGAAAAACTTCAGAAACATACTTGCAACATCCCATCTGGTCCGACCTATACTCTCGCCACTGGTCTGATTTCTAAGTGTTACCGCAGACCCTACACTTCGCGCTCCTGTTACTCTATGTAACATATATTGCATAAAAATAACTCAATGAGGTTATGGTCATGAGCCAGAAAACCCTGTTCAAAAAGACTGCGCTGGCAGTCGCAGTGGCAATCGTATCAACCTCCGCCTGGTCAGCGGGCTTCCAGCTTAACGAATTTTCTTCCTCTGGCCTTGGCCGTGCATATTCTGGGGAAGGTGCGATTGCCGATGACGCAGGCAACGTGAGCCGTAACCCGGCGCTGATCACTATGTTTGATCGCCCGACCTTCTCAATGGGTGCCGTTTATATCGATCCCGATGTGAACGTTACCGGGAAATCCAATTTAACCGGACAGAGTGCTAACCAGGACAATATCGCGCCCGTGGCGTGGGTACCTAACATGCACTTTGTTATGCCAATCAACGATCAATTTGGCTGGGGCGCATCCGTCACATCCAACTATGGTCTGGCAACAGAGTTTAACGACAGCTACGCGGCCGGCATTTATGGCGGTAAGACTGACCTGCAGACCATCAACCTCAACCTGAGCGGCGCCTATCGTCTGGACAGCAACTGGAGCTTCGGTGTGGGCTTTGATGCGGTTTACGCGAAAGCCAAAATCGAGCGCTATGCGGGTTCACTCGGTCCACTGCTGGCAGGCCAGCTGCAGGGGATGGTGCCTCCATCCATGCTGGACGGTATTAACTCCCCTGACGACCAGATTGCATATCTTAAGGGTGACGAGTGGGGCTTCGGCTGGAACGCCGGTATCCTTTATGAACTGGATAAAAACAACCGTTGGGGTCTGACCTACCGTTCTGAAGTGAAAATCGACTTCGACGGCGACTATAAAAGCTCCATTGACCCGAACCTGAGCAACATCTTCGCCAGCATGGGCCTGACCGGTCTGCCAGCGGGCACCGGCGGCAGAACCCAGAGTGGCGCGCTGACGCTGAACCTGCCAGAAATGTGGGAAGTGTCTGGTTATAACCGCGTGGCACCGCAGTGGGCTGTCCACTACAGCCTGACCTACACCAGCTGGAGTCAGTTCCAGGAACTGAAAGCCACCGGCAACGACGGTCAGACGCTGTTCTATAAAGATGAAAGCTTCAAAGATGCTTATCGTATCGCGCTGGGTACGACCTACTACTACGATAAGAACTGGACCTTCCGTACCGGTATCGCGTTCGATGACAGCCCGGTTCCTGCGGACAAACGCTCCATTTCTATCCCGGATCAGGACCGTCTGTGGCTGAGCGCCGGTATGACTTATGCGTTTAACGACGATGCGTCTATCGATGTGGGTGCTTCTTATATGCACGGTCAGAACGTCAGCTTCACCGAGGGTGAAGGCCCTGCTGCGTACACCTTTAAATCTGAAGGTAAAGCCTGGCTGTTCGGTACCAACTTTAACTACGCGTTCTAATCGCGTCAGCATTAAAAAAGGTGAGCATTTGCTCACCTTTTTTAATTTATTCTTTATCTATCTCTGAAAGTTCATTCTCGATAGCTTTGGCATTTGGATTGTCTTCCGGTTTCAGCTTACCGCCGTTGGCAATAAAGTCGTGATTCTGGAAGTAGGCTTCACGCACCATAATGTACGGGTCGGAAGACTGTCGGAGCAGGCCGTCGGAATCCAGCAACTGAGCGCGTGTCTCAATCCCTTCCACGGTCCATTTACCAATGGACAGCGGCCAGGTCAGCCAAGAGAGCACCGGATAGAGGGTATCGACCATATCGCCACCGTCGTCACGAACGGTAAAGCTGCCGTAGAATGGCAGATGCATATACGGACCATAGCCCACGCCATAACTGCCCAGCGTGCTACCAAAACGGTGCGGCTGTTCACGCTGCAGCTTCGGATTGGCCATTCCCGCCACATCAATAAAGCCACCCATCCCTAACAAGCTGTTCAGGAAGAAACGAGTGAAGTGCACCATCCCCTGATACGGGTCGCCCTGCAGGAAGAAGTTCACCATCACAGCGGGTTCTTCCAGGTTACTGGTGAAATTGCTCAAACCATTACGAGCAGGTTGCGGAACGTAATCACGCCATGCCACAGCAACCGGGCGGACCAAATACGGGTCCAGCACGTTGTAGTTAAAGCTATACATGGATCGGTTGAATCCTTCTAAAGGATCGGAGCGCCCCGTTTGCTCTCCAGAGCTGGCACAGCCCACGAGCAACGTCGTGCCCAGCGCAAGCGCCGACAGCCGAAATTTCATATATTTCTCCCTGTTAGTATGGCTATCGTTGACTGCCATCCGCGACAGAGCGCCTGGCGCTCTATGAATAGTCGTGCAAGTGATTGTAACAGCACGTTTCGGGATGTCCACGCACACAGTGACAGGCAATCATCTGCCATCACTCTGATCTCAGCATAGCCTGCTTTATCATTTCTTTTCGTCGGCAATTTTATCCTGTGTCAGAAGGTGATGTATCGCCTTTATTGCCATTGCCGGAAAAATAAGAGCTTCCCCACGGGCATTATCCGGAAAACCGCTACGATTATGGTAATGACAACGAAGCGAGACACCCCAGATGGATGAACTAAACGCAGAAAAAATTGATAAACATACTGATGAGCTGGAAGTGGAAAGTGAAGAAAAACAGCGGGGTGGCAAAATCGAAGTCGATGAAGACCATCTCCCCTCACGGGCCATGGCTATCCACGAGCATATCCGTCAGGACGGTGAAAAAGAGCTTGAGCGCGATGCGATGGCACTGTTCTGGTCAGCGATCGCCGCCGGATTATCGATGGGTGCCTCCCTGCTGGCAAAGGGGATCTTTCACGTGCAGCTGGAGGGGGTTCCGGGTGGATTCCTGCTTGAAAACCTTGGTTACACCTTTGGTTTTGTCATCGTCATTATGGCGCGTCAGCAGCTGTTCACGGAAAACACCGTGACGGCGGTGCTGCCGGTGATGCAAAAACCGACGTGGGGAAATTTTGGCCTTCTGATGCGCCTGTGGGGCGTGGTCCTGCTGGGGAATATTATCGGTACCGGCGTGGCAGCCTGGGCGTTCGAATATATGCCGATATTTGATGAACCCACCCGGGACGCATTCATTAAAATCGGTATGGACGTGATGAAAAATACCCCGGCTGAGATGTTCGCTAACGCCATTATCTCAGGCTGGATCATTGCCACTATGGTCTGGATGTTCCCCTCTGCGGGTGCGGCCAAAATCGTGGTAATTATCTTGATGACATGGCTTATCGCGCTGGGCGACACCACCCACATTGTCGTTGGTACGGTGGAGGTGCTGTATCTGGTGTTTAACGGCACCCAGCACTGGAGTGATTTCTTCTGGCCGTTCGCGCTGCCGACACTGGCAGGAAATATCTGCGGCGGGACCTTTATTTTCGCCCTGTTGAGCCATGCGCAAATCCGCAACGACATGTCCAACAAGCGTAAGGCCGAGCTGAAGGAAAAGGAAAAAGCCCGACAAAACAAGGACGAGAATCCAAAAAAAATCGACTAAATGGCGACACTTTAAGCAGTCAGGCGGTATCGAGCTTAACGCCCTGTGTAAATGAGGCTATACTCGTGCCGCTTCGTCCCCTTAGTTAAATGGATATAACGAGCCCCTCCTAAGGGCTAGTTGCAGGTTCGATTCCTGCAGGGGACACTTTCCTGCCCAGATCAATGCACGCCCATGAAATATCCACCGCCACGGCTTTTCCCCCATGAGATACACTTAACTGAAACGATTCCTGATTCGGCCTTTTTCCAGTAAAAACAAGTCATAGAAAAGCGCGTATAAGGGTGCTAATCTACGCAGCCCGCCTTGTACCGGAAGTGGTCTGGCAGCGCCGTAAAGTTGGGTAAGGCCTGCAACGATAATCCAAAACTACGGTCTAAATCAGCACGTTGTAACGCAATGTTTGCGCTACCTTCTCTGGCTTCACATAGGTTCACTACTTTGTCTCAATGCAAATTCGAAAGTGCATTTTTACACCCACGTTACTGGCTCACATGGTTTGGCCTTGGCCTGCTTTGGGTGCTCGTTCAATTGCCCTACCCCGCTATACAAATTCTTGGCTCAAGTTTAGGCAGCGCTTCCCGTGTTTTTCTGAAGCGTCGGGAGTCTATTGCCCGCAGAAACCTTGAGCTTTGTTTTCCTGATTACAGTGTCGAACAGCGCGAGAAGCTGATCGCCGAAAACTTCAAATCCATCGGAATGGCGCTGCTGGAGACCGGTATGGCCTGGTTCTGGCCGGACGAGCGCGTGCGTAAATGGTTCGACGTTGAAGGGCTGGAAAACCTGAAACAGGTTCAGGCACAAAATCGTGGCGTCATGGTGATCGGCGTACATTTTATGTCGCTTGAACTGGGGGGCCGCGTGATGGGTCTTTGCCAGCCCATGATGGCGACCTATCGCCCGCATAACAATTTACTGATGGAATGGGTACAGACGCGCGGCCGTATGCGCTCGAACAAAGCGATGATCAGCCGCAACAACCTGCGTGGGCTGGTGAATGCCCTGAAGAAAGGGGAACCGGTATGGTTCGCGCCCGATCAGGATTATGGGCGTAAAGGCAGCAGTTTCGCCCCGTTCTTCGCGGTGAAAGATGTCGCCACCACGAACGGGACATTCGTTATCTCGCGTCTTTCTGGTGCGCCGATGCTGACGGTGACCATGGTCAGAAAAGCCGATAAGTCTGGCTATCGTCTTTTTATCTCACCTGAGCTGCATAATTACCCACAGGATGAGCGCGAAGCCGCGACGTACATTAATAAAGTGATCGAAAGCGAAATCATGCGCGCGCCGGAGCAGTATCTGTGGGTGCATCGCCGGTTTAAGACCCGCCCTGTCGGCGAAACCTCGCTCTATATCTAGTCTCTTTATCAGGTTAGTTTCCCTAAGAAACTAACCTTTTCAGTCACCTGTAATCACCTGCCGTTACTTTCCATTCTCGCCTTCGCTCAACCTGTTTTATTACGCTGCGAAATTATACTGTCGCCGTTCCACGACACTCGTAAGTTACGGAAATGATACAAAAAAATGCCTCTTGTCACCCCCCATATTTAGGCGTACATTAGCGCCGTCTGGCAATAGGAACGCACAGAATTCTGGGCTGATGTCATCGACGTAGCGGGATAATTCTTATTTCCGGTCTGGTCTGATTTCAGCTCTCTATACTCAGTTGGACTCTGTTTTTTTATGGCGTATCTATTGATGCGCGGAGCGATGAACGTGAAATATTTCTTTATGGGCATTTCGGTGATTGTTTTAGTGTGGGCCGGAACCTTTGCCCTGATGATCTGAGCGAAGAAAATACAGTTAAAAAAACAGGAGCCATTGGCTCCTGTTTTTTTATGCAAAATCCGCCTAGTCAGATTCAGTCGAACTCTTCTTTTCCACCGGCAATAACCCGTCGGCGCGGAACATGCTTTTAATGCCTCTCACCGCCTGACGAATACGGTCGCTGTTTTCGATAAGAGCGAAGCGAACATGGGTATCGCCATAGTCACCGAAACCAATGCCCGGCGAGACGCAGACTTTGGCATCCTGCAGCATCTTTTTCGCAAACTCCAGCGACCCCATTGCTGCATAGTGCTCGGGGATTTTGGCCCAGACGTACATAGAGGCTTTCGGCACCTCGACCATCCAGCCCGCTTCGTGCAGGCCTTTCACCAGCACATCGCGGCGGCGTTTGTACTGTGCGGCGATGTCATGCACGCACTGCTGATCGCCTTCCAGGGCAGCAATCGCCGCGACCTGCAACGGCGTAAAGGTGCCGTAGTCGTGATAGCTCTTGATTCGCGCCAGCGCGTTGACCAGCGTTTTATTGCCGACCATAAAGCCGATACGCCAACCTGCCATGTTGTAGCTTTTTGACAGGGTGAAGAACTCCACGGCCACGTCGCGCGCACCTGGCACCTGCATTATGGAAGGCGCTTTCCAGCCGTCAAAAACGATATCAGCGTACGCCAGATCGTGCACCACCAGCACATCATAGCGCTTCGCCAGCGCGACCACTTTCTCGAAGAACTCCAGCTCGACGCACTGCGCCGTTGGGTTCGACGGGAATCCAAGGATCATCATTTTCGGTTTCGGGTAGCTCTCACGAATCGCGCGTTCCAGTTCGTTGAAAAAGTCGACGCCCTCCACCAGCGGCACGGAGCGAACCTGCGCCCCGGCGATCACCGCACCATAGATGTGGATTGGATAGCTCGGATTGGGCACCAGCACCGTATCACCGTGATCGAGCGTCGCCAGCATCAGGTGCGCCAGCCCCTCTTTCGAACCAATGGTAACGATGGCTTCGCTTTCAGGATCGATATCCACATGATAGCGATCCTGATACCAGCGGGAGATTGCCCGACGCAAACGCGGAATCCCGCGAGAGGTGGAATAGCCGTGTGTATCCGGGCGCTGCGCCACGGTGCACAGTTTTTCAACGATGTGCGGCGGCGTTGGCCCGTCAGGATTACCCATGCTGAAATCGATAATGTCTTCGCCGCGCCGACGCGCAGCCATTTTCAGTTCAGCAGTGATATTAAAAACATAAGGGGGGAGACGATCGATACGCGTAAAACGGCGTTCAGGACTGAATTCAGCCATAGATTCCTCAGATTCACGTTAGCGCCCGGACCGTCCGAGCGACGCTGCCACGAATGTGGCGTGCTTAGAAAATAGCCTGATTCAAATCCGGCTGTCGAGAGGGGAGTGAAAAAATAATGAGTCCCTTAAAACAGGAAGGGTGTTTCGGCTAAAAGCGGAAGTCGATTCAACAAAACCGTGTTGGCGATACCATTTTTTAACTCAATGATATCAATGGAGTTACAAACAGCCTGCCGCTGATGGCTAACCCGCGACGTATCCAGGCAAAAAAGTGCAATCCCCTTTGAAATGGAGGGCTTTTCCTCATTTGAGAAATCAGAGGGATGTCTGGTCATTGTGCGCAAGGTTTCCTATCATAGATTTTTCCCGTTTTCCCAGGTTCACTCGTGCACGAAATATTCAATATGCTGCTGGCGGTCTTCGATCGCGCGGCATTAATGCTGATTTGTCTCTTCTTCCTGATCCGCATCCGGCTCTTTCGCGAGCTTCTGCACAAATCCGCCCACTCACCGAAAGAGCTGCTGGCCGTCACGGCGATCTTCTCTTTGTTTGCCCTGTTCAGCACCTGGTCCGGCGTACGGGTGGAAGGTTCGCTGGTTAACGTGCGCATTATCGCCGTCATGTCGGGCGGCATTCTGTTTGGCCCGTGGGTGGGAATTATCACCGGCATTATTGCCGGTACGCACCGCTATCTGATTGATATCGGCGGCGTCACGGCGATCCCCTGCTTTATCACCAGCATTATCGCAGGTGCTTTGTCCGGCTGGATCAACCGTAAAATCCCGAAAAAACAGCACTGGCGAGCGGGGATCGCCGCCGGGATGCTGTGCGAAACCCTCACTATGATCCTCGTGGTGGCCTGGGCGCCCACGGTTGAGCTGGGGCTGGATATCGTCTCCAAAATCGGCATTCCGATGATTCTTGGCAGCGTCTGCATTGGCTTTATCGTATTGCTGGTGCAGAGCGTCGAGGGGGAAAAAGAGGCCAGCGCCGCACGTCAGGCAAAGCTGGCGCTCGATATTGCCAATAAAACGCTGCCGCTGTTCCGCCATGTCAACGCGGAGTCGCTGCGTCAGGTCTGCGATATTATTCGCCGCGATATCCACGCTGATGCGGTCGCCATCACCAATATCGATCACGTTCTGGCCTATGTCGGCGTGGGGGAAGATAACTACCGCGATAATGACGATACCATCAGCCCGACCACGCGCCAGGCGCTCAATAACGGTAAAATCATTATTAAAAACAATGATGAGGCACATCGAACACCTGAAATTCACTCCATGCTGGTCATTCCACTGTGGGAGAAAGGCGTGGTGACCGGCACGCTGAAAATTTATTACTGCCACGCGCACCAGATCACCTCTTCCTTACAGGAGATGGCGATTGGCCTGTCGCAGATTATCTCCACTCAACTGGAGGTGTCGCGCGCTGAGCAGCTGCGGGAAATGGCAAATAAGGCAGAACTGCGCGCGCTGCAAAGTAAGATCAATCCCCATTTTCTGTTTAACGCCCTGAACGCCATCTCTTCGTCGATTCGCATGAATCCGGACACCGCCCGTCAGTTGATTTTCAATTTGTCGCGCTATCTGCGCTACAACATCGAGCTGAAAGACGATGAGCAGATCGACATCAAAAAAGAGCTGTACCAGATTAAAGATTACATCGCGATTGAGCAGGCGCGCTTTGGCGATAAGCTCACGGTTATTTACGATATCGATGAAGAGGTGCACTGCGTGATCCCAAGCCTGCTGATCCAGCCGCTGGTGGAGAACGCCATAGTTCACGGTATCCAGCCGTGTAAAGGCAAAGGTGTGGTGACCATTAGTGTGGAAGAGTGCGGGAATCGCGTGCGGGTGGCGGTGCGGGACACCGGTCACGGCATCGATCCCAACGTGATTGCACGCGTGGAATCGAACGAAATGCCAGGCAATAAAATTGGTCTGCTGAATGTGCATCACCGCGTAAAATTACTGTACGGCGAAGGGCTGCATATCCGTCGCCTGGAGCCTGGCACGGAAATCGCTTTTTACGTCCCTAATGAACGGCTTCCCGTTCATACCCAGACGCTGTTGTTGCCTTAAACGGAGTGACCGATGAAAGTCATCATTGTGGAAGATGAGATCCTCGCCCAACAGGAATTAAGCTGGCTGATCAAAGAACACAGCCAGATGGAGATCGTGGGCACCTTTGAGGATGGCCTGGACGTGCTGAAGTTTTTGCAGCATAACCGCGTTGACGCCATTTTTCTGGACATCAATATCCCGTCGCTGGACGGCGTGCTGCTGGCGCAAAATATCAATCAGTTCGCCCACAAGCCGTTTATTGTGTTTGTCACCGCGTGGAAAGAGCATGCCGTTGAGGCCTTTGAGCTGGAAGCGTTCGACTACATTCTGAAACCCTATCAGGAGTCGCGCATTGTCAGCATGCTGCAAAAACTGGAGCTGGCCTGGCAGCAGCAAAACAGCCCGGCTGTCAGCCCTACGCCCGCCGCCACGCGCGAAAATGACACCCTGAATCTGATCAAGGATGAGCGGATTATCGTCACGCCGATGGATGATATTTATTACGCGGAAGCGCATGAAAAGATGACGTTCGTTTATACCCGCCGGGATTCATTTGTCATGCCGATGAATATCACCGAGTTTTGCGCCAAACTCCCCGCCTCGCACTTTTTCCGCTGCCACCGTTCGTTCTGCGTCAATCTCAATAAGATCCGCGAAATCGAACCCTGGTTTAACAATACCTATATTTTACGGCTGAAGGATCTGGATTTTCAGGTGCCGGTGAGTCGCAGCAAGGTGAAAGAGTTCAGGCAATTAATGCATTTTTGACGCCCTCTCCAGAAAGAAGAGGGCGGCGAGAGGTAATCAGAGATACTGCCCCAGCGTTTGACGCAGATGCGCGCCGGAACCCAGCAGGCCTGGGTTGTCATGCACGATCAGGAAAACGGGGATATCCTGCACGTAAGACTTGAAACGCCCTTTGTCTTCAAAACCGCCGCGGAAACCAGACGCTTTAAAGAACTCGAGGAAGCGCGGCACTATTCCACCGGCGATATAGACACCGCCAAAGGTGCCGAGATTCAGCGCCAGGTTGCCGCCAAAGCGCCCCATGATCACGCAGAACAGCGACAGCGCACGACGACAGTCGGTGCAGCTATCGGCCAGCGCGCGCTCGGTGACATCTTTCGGCTGCAGGTTTTCAGGCAAACGCCCATCGGATTTCACAATCGCACGATAAAGATAAACCAGCCCAGGACCGGAGAGCACACGTTCGGCGGAGACGTGCCCCAGCTCGGCGCGCAGCTCCTGCAGAATAATGCCCTCTTCTTCGCTGTTTGGCGCAAAGTCAACGTGACCGCCCTCGCCCGGCAGGCTCACCCAGCGTTTATCGACGTGAACCAGGTGCGAAACGCCCAGCCCGGTACCCGCACCGTAAACGGCAATCGGCTTACCTTCGACCGGCTCGGCCCCGCCGAACTGAATCAGATGTTCAGGCTTGAGCATCGGGATCGCCATGGAAACGGCCGTAAAATCGTTAATAATTTCCAGATGAGCGAAACCGAGATTCTTTTTCATCTCGGCAATGGAAAAGGCCCAGGTGTGGTTGGTCATCGCCACCCAGTCACCGGTAATCGGGCAGGCAATGGCGATACAGCCATCCTCGACGCTGACCTGACGCTCATCCAGATAGACGCGAACTACCGCTTCGAGGCTTGGATAATCCAGCCCTGAATAGGCCTTTGCCTGAGAGATTTCACCGGTATTAATATCGCATAGCGCCAGCCGGGCATTGGTGCCGCCCACATCGCCTACTAAAGCATATTTTGTCATTCTTCTACTGCTCCGCTAAAGTCAGAATAAATCTTTGGAACACTGTAAGTTCAAGGCGTGATAACAACAACGGCCTGAAGGCGAGTGGCCCAGGATTATCGATCTTCGTCACAGAATAACTTTACCGTTTCAGCACCTTTTGCACTATTGCCGTCAACCTGATTGTGCAAAGTCATGCTAATTATTTTTGTACAAGGAAATCATCATGCTCCATCCGCGCGCCAGAACCATGCTGCTGTTAGCAATACCTGCGCTGATTATTGGTATTGCGTCGAGTCTGGTGTTAATCGTGGTGATGAAAATCGCCTCGGTGCTGCAGACGTTATTGTGGTCTACGCTTCCGGGGCAGCTGGGTGTTGATGTGAGTTCTCCGGCGTGGATCATCCTGATGTTAACCCTGACTGGGCTGGCAGTCGGTCTGGTGATTCGCTTTAGTCCAGGACATGCCGGTCCCGATCCGGCGCTGGAGCCGCTGATTGGTGCACCGGTCAATCCGATGGCGCTGCCGGGCCTGATTCTTGCGCTGGTGATTGGCCTAGCGGGCGGCGTGAGCCTCGGGCCGGAACATCCCATTATGGCGGTGAATATCGCCCTTGCGGTGTACCTCGGCGCACGCATCCTGCCGCGCGTCGGCGCGCTGGACTGGACCATAATGGCGTCAGCGGGAACCATTGGTGCATTGTTTGGCACCCCCGTCGCCGCCGCGCTGATTTTTTCTCAAACCCTGAGTTCTGATAACGACGTGCCGCTGTGGGATCGCCTTTTCGCTCCACTGATGGCCGCCGCCGCCGGGGCACTGACCACCAGCCTGTTCTTCCAGCCTCACTTTTCGCTACCCATCCCCCACTACGGACACATGCAGCTGGCCGATATTTTCAGCGGCGCGATTGTTGCCGCCATCGCCATCGCGCTGGGTATGGTCGCCGTCTGGTGCCTGCCGCGTCTGCACCTGCTGGTGCACAAGCTGAAACACCCGGTGCTGATTCTGGGCGTGGGCGGTTTTTTGCTGGGCATTCTGGGGGCAATTGGCGGGCCTATTACCCTGTTTAAGGGGCTGGACGAGATGCAGCAGATGGCGTTCAGCCAGGTGTTTAGCGTGTCAGACTATTTCCTGTTTGCCGTAGTGAAGCTGGCTGCGGTGGTCGTGGCCGCCGCGTGCGGCTTTCGCGGCGGGAGAATTTTCCCGGCGGTGTTTATCGCCGTGGCATTGGGGCTGATGCTGCATGAGCACGTCGATGCGGTTCCGGCGGCAATTACCGTTTCCTGCTCGATTCTGGGGTTTGTACTGGTCGTCACGCGCGATGCGTGGCTAAGCCTGTTTATGGCGGTGGTCGTGGTGCCGGATACCAATCTGCTGCCGTTGCTTTGCATTGTGATGTTGCCCGCCTGGCTCCTGCTGGCGGGCAAACCGATGCTGATGGCCTGGCGGCCCAAGAAATAGTCAGGCGTTATTTCGCGCCTCCAGTGCCTGAGTGATGGCGCTCAACAGCGGAGGGATATCCTCTTTGGGCAGCATCACTTCGATCAGCGACAATTTTTCGCTATGCGCGACCTTCTCAAGGATCTCCGCCAGCTGGACCGTTTCGCTCACCCGCCAGCACTCAGCCTGACCATTCTGGCTCAGGGCTTGCGGGAGCTGCGTCCAGTTCCACAGCGCGATATCGTTATAGGGCTGTTTCGGCCCGTGGATCGCCCGCTCAACGGTGTAGCCTTCGTTATTGAGCACCAGAATTACTGGATGCTGATTATCGCGCAGCATCGAACCCATCTCCTGAATGGTCAGCTGCGCCGCGCCGTCGCCGGTCAGGACGATCACCCGCCGGTCCGGACACGCCGTTTGCGCGCCGAAAGCAGCCGCCAACGTGTAACCAATCGACCCCCACAGCGGCTGAACGATAAAGTTTACATCTGTAGGCAGGCGCAGCGCAGCCGCACCAAACGCGGAGGTGCCCTGGTCGGCGAGAATAATGTCGCCGGGGCGAATGAAGGTTTGCAGCGTGTGCCAGAAATTATCCTGCGTGAGCGTGCCCTCATGATAGTGATGTTCGAGCGGCGCCTGGCGAGACGGCGCGGCGTGATCTTTGACGTGCTGTTTACACAGCGCGGATAAGATCTCGACCGCTTTGCTCATCGGAATCCCGGTGAACCATCTCTCGCCCACGCGGGCGGCGTGCGGCTGAACTTCGATAGTGCGGGCCGCAGGAAGATTGTGGGTAAATCCGGCTGTCAGCGTATCGGTGAAACGCGTGCCGACGCAGATGACAGTCTCGGCCTCTTCAATCGCCTCTCTCACCCCCTCCGCGCTCGCCGAGCCGCTGTAGGTGCCGTAAAAACCGGGCTGACGTTCGTCAAAGATCCCTTTGCCCATCAGCATGGTGGCGTGGGCCATCGGGGTGTCATTCACCCATTTCTGCAGCGGCGCTTTCAGGCCGTAACGCAGTACCAGGAAATCGGCTAACAATGCGGTACGTTTGCTGCCAGCGATGCGTGCTTCCGCTGCATCGCGGAAGGCTTTAAGACAGGCGCTGTCGGGGTGAGAGGTGCGCTCAGTGAGAGCGTTTACAGGCGGTGTGGCCGGTTTTTTTGCCACGTCAGCAGGCAACATCAGGTACCCCGGACGACGCTCCCGCAGCATGATCGATAATACGCGATCGATTTCATAGCAGGCGTTTTGCTCCGTGAGAATGGCCTGCGCCACAGTCACCGGCTCACTCATCCGATAGAAATGACGGAACTCTCCGTCGCCCAGCGTGTGGTGGAGCAGTTCGCCTTTTTGCTGGGCGGCACTCCCCGGCGCGCCCACGATATGCAGTACCGGCACATACTCCGCAAAGCTGCCGGCAACGCCATTCATGGCGCTTAACTCCCCCACGCCAAAGGTGGTGAGCAATGCGGAAAAGCCCTTACAGCGAGCATAGCCATCGGCGGCATAGGCGGCGTTTAATTCGTTGGCACAGCCCACCCAGCGGATGTCGGGGCTGTCGATAACATGGTCGAGAAACTGCAAATTGTAGTCGCCTGGCACGCCGAACAGATGTTCAGCGCCGCAGTGTTTTAGTCGTTCCAGCAGGTAATCGGCGACGCAATAGGGGGTTCGCATAACAGGTGTCCTTCTGACGTTGACCTCACTTTGAGTATTAAAGAAGCGTGATGACTGTCCAGGAATGGCAGTAAGAAGGCACTGGAAAGAATGTTTTACGGAAAATGGCGGTGTAATCTGATTTACTGCGCGTGAGTGTAAACGTATACACTGATGGATTATTTCCGGTAAGAGGGTCTGAGCATGGTTTTTGATGCGGATAAAATGCGTTATCAGTCAATGCAGTATCGTCGTTGCGGCCAGAGCGGTCTGAAGCTGCCCGCCATTTCACTCGGCTTATGGCATAACTTTGGCGATACCACCTTAATTGACACCAGTCGTCAACTTTTACAGCGGGCCTTTGAGCTTGGCATCACCCACTTCGATCTGGCTAATAACTATGGCCCACCTCCCGGCTCCGCAGAATCAAACTTTGGTCGCATTTTTCGGGAGGATTTTCAGCCTTACCGCGACGAATTAATTATCTCGACGAAAGCGGGATACACCATGTGGGATGGTCCCTACGGTGACTGGGGCTCGCGTAAATACCTGATTGCCAGCCTCGATCAGAGCCTGAAACGTATGGGGCTGGAATACGTGGATATTTTCTATCACCACCGTCCGGACCCGGAAACACCGCTGCGAGAGACGATGAAAGCCCTCGACCACGTCGTGCGACAGGGAAAAGCGCTGTACGTCGGCTTGTCAAATTATCCGGCAGAACTGGCGCGACAGGCGATTGAGATCCTGGACGATCTCGGCACGCCGTGCCTGATCCACCAGCCTAAATACTCGATGTTTGAGCGTGCGCCTGAACAAGGGCTGCTGTCCGTACTGCAGGAAAAAGGGGTCGGCTGTATTCCGTTCTCTCCGCTGGCCGGGGGCAACTGACGGACCGTTATCTGAATGGGATTCCAGCGGATTCACGCGCCGCCAGCGGCAGCCGGTTCCTGAACCCGGATCAGATCACCGAAGAGAAAATCAGCCAGGTTCGCGAGTTGAACGCGCTGGCCGAAAGCCGGGGCCAAAAACTCTCGCAGATGGCGCTCGCCTGGGTGCTACGCCATGACGCAGTTACCACGGTACTGATTGGCGCCAGCAAAACGGCGCAAATCGAAGATGCGGTCGGCACACTGAAAAATCTCCACTTTACCGCTGACGAGCTGAATACGATTGACGTGATCCTGAGCCGGTCAAAATAAAACCGTTTTTAGCAAAAAGTGCTCCCCTCCATGAATTAGGAGTTGAGGCGATTAAACGGGGCTTTACGGCCCCGTAATATTGCGTTAACAGGCCGTCTACGGCCCCGATCGTGAAGGAGAAGAGAATGTTCAGGTCACTGATTCTTGCAGCTGTATTAATGGCTTCAGCACCGCTGGTCGCTAATGCGGGCGAAATCACCCTGTTGCCATCAGTAAAATTACAAATTGGCGATCGTGACAATTATGGTAACTACTGGGACGGCGGTGGCTGGCGCGACCGTGATTACTGGCACCGCAACTATGAATGGCGAAAAGACCGCTGGTGGAGGCACGATAATGGCCGTCACCGTGGCTGGGACAACCGCAAAGCCTATGAACGCGGCTACCGCGAAGGCTGGAGCGACCGGGACGATCGTCGTGGCCGACCGGGTCATGGACGCGGCCACGGACACGGTGGTCACCATCACTAAGTACACATCACTCAATACAAAAAGGAGCCAACTGGCTCCTTTTTTCATTCTGATAAATTACAGGCCCAGCGCGGTCCCAATCAGCAGCCACAGGTTCAGGGCCACCACCAGCACCACGATAACCCAGCCGATACGTTTGACCAGCCGGGTATTCACCAGATCGCCCATTAACGTCTGATTACTGGTAAAGATCAGCAGCGGCACCAGCGCCAGCGCGATACCGAAGCTCAGCAGCACCTGGCTCATCACCAGAATGCGCGTCGGGTCCAGTCCCATCAGGATCACAATAAACGACGGCATCATCGTCACGGAACGGCGCACCCACAGGGGAATATGAAAACGCACAAACCCCTGCATGACCACCTGCCCTGCCAGCGTCCCGACCACCGTTGACGAGAGGCCCGCTGCAACCAGGCTCAGACCAAAAATAGTCGCCGCCGCGTGGCTGAGAAGCGGTTCGAGCGTCAGATAAGCCTGGTCGAGATCGGCGATACCGGTGTGGCCGCTGAAATGGAAAGCCGCCGCTGCCGTCGCCATCATCGCCAGATTCACAAACCCGGCGATGGTCATCGCGATACCAACATCCCACTTGGTTGCCGAATAACGCTCCCGGCGTGAGCCCTCGTGGGCGTGCTGCGTCAGCGAGGAGTGCAGATAAATCACGTGCGGCATAATGGTCGCACCCAGTACGCCCGCCGCGAGGAAGACCGCTTCTGACGTCGGCAGAGTAGGAATAATCATGCCTTTACCCAGCTGCGCCAGATTTGGCTGGGAGAAGATCAGCTCGACAATATAGGCCGCGGCGACAAACAGCAGCAAGCCGCCAATCACCAGCTCAAGCGGTTTTTGACCACGGCGCTGAAGCATTAAAATCAGGAAAGTGGCGATCCCGGTGAGCACCGCCCCCTGGAGTAGCGACACGCCCAATATCAGTTTAAAGCCGATGGCCGCGCCGATAAATTCCGCCAGATCGGTGGCCATGGCGATAATTTCGGCCTGCACCCAGTAAAACCACACCACCGGACGCGGATAGTGATCGCGGATCTGTTCAGCGAGGTTTTTCCCCGTCGCGATCCCCAGTTTTGCGGAGAGCACCTGAATGAGCATCGCCATCAGGTTTGCCCAGACCACCACCCACAGCAATTTGTAGCCAAAGCTCGCCCCGGCCTGAATGTTGGTCGCAAAATTACCTGGATCGATATAGCCAATGGCAGCGATGAACGCAGGTCCCATTAACGCAAACCTCAGCTTGCGCGCTGCTCTGCCACTGCTACCCTCTACGCGACTGTTTGTCATTTCTGCCTCTGGAAATATAGCCTTTGCTATGTTTCATGCTATCAAAATGAGAATGATTATCAAGATCATTTAGAAGGTTTACAGTGATTTCTCTGATAGCTCTGAACGATAGGTGGGGCGGATGCAATGAAACGATCTCACAGAGCGTGAAATCGCGCAGTCATTTGTGAAGCGTAGCACACAAACGTAACTTTTCACTCATTTACATAACATAACGGAAATGTATGGTTGATCACTATTTTTGAGACTCGTCACAGGATGTAACTATAGTGTGGTCTTGATCTCGTTTTCTTTGTGCTTGTTACATAGAATGTGCACGGAAATTAAACCTGCCTCATATTTGGAGCAAATATGGACCGCGTCCTTCATTTTGTCCTGGCACTTGTTGTCGTTACTGCACTTGCATTGCTGGTCAGCACAGACCGCAAAAACATTCGTATTCGTTATGTTGTACAGCTGCTCGTCATTGAAGTTTTACTTGCGTGGTTCTTCCTGAACTCCAACGTAGGCCTGGGCTTCGTGAAAGGCTTCTCCGAGATGTTCGAAAAACTGCTCGGATTTGCTAACGAAGGGACGAACTTTGTCTTCGGCAGCATGAACGATCAAGGCCTGGCGTTCTTCTTCCTGAAAGTGCTTTGCCCAATCGTCTTTATCTCTGCGCTGATCGGTATCCTGCAGCACATCCGCGTTCTGCCGGTTGTGATTCGCGCGATCGGTTTCCTGTTATCCAAAGTCAACGGCATGGGTAAACTGGAATCTTTCAACGCAGTCAGCTCCCTGATTCTGGGTCAGTCCGAGAACTTTATCGCGTATAAAGATATCCTCGGCAAAATGTCCCGCAACCGCATGTACACCATGGCGGCTACCGCAATGTCTACTGTATCCATGTCTATCGTGGGCGCATACATGACAATGCTGGAACCAAAATACGTGGTGGCTGCGCTGGTTCTGAACATGTTCAGCACCTTTATCGTGCTGTCACTGATCAACCCGTACCGCGTTGACGCCAGCGAAGAAAATATCCAGATGTCTAACCTGCACGAAGGCCAGAGCTTCTTCGAAATGCTGGGCGAATACATTCTGGCAGGCTTCAAAGTGGCGATTATCGTGGCCGCGATGCTGATCGGCTTCATCGCCCTTATCGCTGCACTGAACGCCCTGTTCGCCGCTGTGCTGGGTATCTCCTTCCAGGGCATTCTGGGCTACATCTTCTACCCTGTTGCATGGGTGATGGGTGTTCCGGCTCACGAAGCGCTGCAGGTGGGCAGTATCATGGCCACCAAACTGGTTTCCAACGAATTCGTTGCCATGATGGATCTGCAGAAAATTGCCAGCACGCTCTCTCCGCGCGCGGAAGGCATTCTGTCTGTGTTCCTGGTTTCCTTCGCTAACTTCTCATCCATCGGCATCATCGCTGGTGCGATTAAAGGTCTGAACGAAGAGCAAGGTAACGTGGTTTCACGCTTCGGCCTGAAACTGGTTTACGGTTCAACGCTGGTGAGCGTACTGTCTGCGTCTATCGCTGCACTGGTACTGTAATCAGCATTAAAAAAGCCGGGGGTTTGTGCCCCCGGCTTTTTTACGCCTCCAGTTCGGCAAGCGGCTGCGGTTTCCCAATCAAATATCCCTGCAGATAATCGACCCCGATCTCAAGCAACAGCTGTCGCTGCGCCGGTGTTTCAACAAATTCGGCCACCACATACAGGGATTTGGTCTTCGCCAGATTGCAAATCGACGCCACAATCGTCGCGTCCATGCTGTCAGTACAGATATCTTTTACGAAACATCCGTCGATTTTGATGATGTCAGCCTGCAGGCGTTTTAGCCGTTCGTAGTTAGCGTACCCCGTACCAAAATCATCAATCGCAATTTTAAAACCATACTCGCGCATCTGCTGGATATTCTGGATGCTGGATTCTGAGTCCGAGAAGGCCTGCTCTTCCGTGACCTCCAGAATGACTGCCTGCGGCGCGATGGCGTAGCGCTCAAACAGGGCAATGATTTCGGCGGCGACGTCTTTTTGATTGAGCGTCATCGGCATCAGATTGACAGAAAAACGGGCACTGTTTGGCGGCGTGGCATGGGTGCTCAGCCAGATCAGCACCTTTTCTACCACGCAGAGGTCAAAACGATGGCTCAGGTTGAACTGGGCAATCAGCGGGATGAAACGATCGGGGGTAATGATTTCGCCGTCGCTCTCCAGTCGGGTGAGAATTTCGTGGTAGCCCTCACCCGCAGCATTCTGGATGGGCTGAGCATACAGACGCACGCCCCCCTCCTCCAGCGCCCGTTTTACCCGGCTCAGCATTAAGACGCGCTCCGTCGTTTGCCCTGAAACTCTCTCAACGCTATTCGTCAGCGCCAGCACTCTGTGCGTGACGCAGGATTGCTCTGAGAGCCAGCTCAGTTGTCCAAGCGTATGGTGAAGGTTTTCGCCATCCTGCCCTTCCAGCTCTCCCCAGGCTGCACCAAACTCGATGTCCAGCCCGGTGTTGTTCCAGTAAATCTTGCGGCTGTTCAACCGATCGACGATGTGCTGGAGGCGCTCTCCGGTGTCCGGGCCTGACAGCACCAGAATCAATTCACTGCCCGGCAGTTGGAAGAATTTTTCGTTCGTCTGCAATAACGGCTGAACTGACGAGGTAATGGCTCGCTTACAATAGATGCGCATCAACATCCCGTAATGGCGACTAAGAAACCCCAGATTTCCCATACGCAGACAGCAGATTTTGGCATCCGGATAGTGCTGCAAATAGTCTTCCAGGGCGCGCATATTGGCTAAACCTGTGAGCGGATCGGTTAGCGCCCTTTCGTGCCAGCCTTGCTTCAGCCACTCACTGCGATGATAGATTCGCGACATGTACATTAAACAGATCGCGAAAGAGATCAGGACCGACAGGACAAATGCAAGCGCATAGCCGTTTTGCACGCCGTTAAGAAAGTTTTTGTTATAGGTCAGCAGCAAGAAAACGGAAATTGCCCAGCTCAGGGAAACAAGCGCATAGCTCATCCGACTAATCGCGACGGTAAAAAGAATAAATATGAGGGGGACCAGATACCCGGAGATATAGTTTTCTTCAATCGGCGCGCACAAGATCAGCATCACCAGCGACAAACTCATCAGCCAGAGTAATGCAAATACGGGATTATTTTGAATAAGATACGGCTTAATGCTTCGTAACCAGAAGGTACGGGCATAGCGGGGATTAATTATCATTCTTAAGGGGTAATAGAACATCATCGTAAATATCAGGCTGGCACAAAACAGGCTCTGTATATCCACAATGTTATAAATTGGTGTCCCATCGCCAAAGAAGTTTGAAATGGAAAGCGGGAAATCAAAGAAATAACCGGCTAAGTACATCGACACTTTTATGCCGAGGGGAATGGCGAATCCCAGCCAGAAAATGCGTATCCCGATATGCTGGTTAGGTAGCCCGAATCGCCAGCGCCTGCCCAGCAGGACGCGCACCACGGCGCAGGCTGTAAACACCGACGCCGTCTGACAGAAGAGGATAACGACCTGCTGGAGTATCGTTAACTGAAACTGATAAAGATTCGTTAACGCAAAACTGAAAATAATGGGAAGCATAGCATGACGGCCAAACAAGAAGATCACTGCCAGCATCACGCTCAACGGCAGCCAGGCTAAATAGACGTAATGGCCATCCAGAAAGGTTTTCGGGGAAATGTAGCGAGAAAAAGGAACAATCACCAGGCACAAGATTTGCGCTAGCATAAATAATTGTAAATTATTACGTAGGTGACTTTTCATTCTTAGCAAGGCGCTATTTCCCAGGCGAATAATTGGCTGAATGAATGGTAAGTTTATTAATTGAGCGAATCAAGTTTCCGGGTTTAAATGCTCCGATTTATTGATTTCGATAAAGGTCTGAGAGCTAAACATACACGTGTGGCAACAAAAAAGGCAGGAGTTGATAACAAACGCATAAAAAAACCCCCGCCTTTCGGCGAGGGTCTGAATTTTGGTGGAGCTAAGCGGGATCGAACCGCTGACCTCTTGCATGCCATGCAAGCGCTCTCCCAGCTGAGCTATAGCCCCACAGTTCTTTACGTTCCAAACTCTCCTGGATAAGAATTTGGTGGAGCTAAGCGGGATCGAACCGCTGACCTCTTGCATGCCATGCAAGCGCTCTCCCAGCTGAGCTATAGCCCCAACGTAAAGCTGTCGTGTTGACGGGCGGCATAATATGAATTCCACCGCAGAGTGTCAACGGCAAAATCAGCCCTTCCCTTTCAATCGTCGAAAAATCAGGCAAATGAATCACATTGCGAAGCTGCTCGCAGCCAGTAGTTAAACCTGTCACGTTTTCGCATAAAAGGGTGCTATAACATGAAGCACTCATTAACCCTACTAATATTCAGGTAATTGCATGATCAAGGAACGAATGACGCCAGAGGAGTTATCCCGGCTCACTGGTTATAGCCGACAGACCATCAATAAATGGGTACGAAAAGAGGGTTGGAAAACATCACCAAAGCCAGGTGTTCAGGGCGGTAAAGCGCGTCTGGTCCACGTTAATGAAAAGGTGCGCGAGTTTATCCGCAGCGCGTCTCGCATTACTGAGGACTCTCAGCCCGCTGAAAACGTGTCCGACACGAGTTCGCTCACTTCTCTCCTGCTGACCCTGGCCAATGAAATGACACCGGATGAGCAAAAGCAGCTAACCACTTTACTACTGCGGGATGGGATTACCGGATTGCTACAACGTTTAGGGATACGCGACCAGAGTTGATATGAAAAGATTACGGAGCAAGATGACCACGGAAGAGCTGGCTGATAGCCTCGGGGTCGCCAAACAAACAGTAAACCGCTGGATACGTAAACAAGGATGGAAAACGGAAGCGCTGAACGGCGTGAAAGGCGGCCGGGCCAGGCTCATCCATATCGATTCCCGCGTGCGTGAACACCTTATCAGTCTCCCTGCGATGCGTAGCCGCCAGGCTATTTATCAGCTCGCTGAAGCGTCCGTTGAGTATGGCGAGGTGAAAACGACCAGCCTGTTGCGTCAGGTGACGGCTCCCCTGGAGAACATGACGCCACTCGAACAAGAGAGGCTCGCTGTATTGCTGGCACGTGAAGGTATTCAGGGATTCCTTACCCGGCTCGGTATTGCTGAAGAAGAGGCATAAAAAAACGGCAGGATAACCTGCCGTTTTGCCGCTCGTCTGTTGCAGGGTGATTACTGCTGGCTTTCGCGCTCAGCAATAAAGCCCAGGGCTTTGTTAATACGCGCAACGCTGCGGGTTTTGCCAATCGCGTGGACAGTAACATCCAGGCCCGGTGACTGACCCGCGCCGGTCACCGCCACACGCAGTGGCATGCCGACTTTACCCATGCCCACTTCCAGCTCATCGGCCGTTGCCTGAATCGCATGATGAACGTTTTCTGCGGTCCAGTCGGTCAGTGCCGCCAGCTTATCACGCACCACTTCGAGCGGCTGACGCGCAACCGGACGCAGGTGTTTTTTTGCGGCGTCAGCATCAAACTCGTCAAACTCTTCATAGAAATAACGGCAGCTTTCCGCAATCTCTTTCAGGGTTTTGCAGCGCTCACCCAGCAGTTTGACCAGATCCGCCAGTTCCGGACCGGTACGGGTATCAATATTTGCCTGCTCAATGTGCCACTGCAAATAGGTCGCAACGTACTCGGCTGGCATGGTGTTGATGTAGTGGTGGTTCAGCCACAGCAGTTTATCAGTGTTAAACGCACTGGCAGATTTGCTCACGGCATTCAGGGAGAACAGCTTGATCATCTCTTCACGGCTGAAGATCTCCTGATCGCCGCTGGACCAGCCCAGACGCACCAGGTAGTTAAGCAGTGCTTCTGGCAGATAGCCATCATCACGGTACTGCATCACGCTCACGGCACCGTGACGTTTGGACAGTTTTTTACCGTCGTCACCGTTAATCATCGACACGTGCGCATAAACCGGCACAGGCGCATTCAGCGCTTTCAGGATGTTGATCTGACGTGGCGTGTTGTTGATATGGTCTTCACCACGGATAACGTGAGTGATTTCCATATCCCAGTCATCCACTACAACGCAGAAGTTGTAGGTCGGTGAACCATCGGTACGGCGAATAATCAGATCGTCCAGCTCCTGATTGCTGAACTCAATCGGGCCACGGATCTGATCGTCAAAGATCACAGAGCCTTCCTGCGGGTTAGCAAAACGCACTACGCATGGTTCATCAGCAGCATGATGCTCATGGCTGTGGCGGCAGCGGCCATCGTAGCGAGGCTTATCGCCGTTCGCCATTTGCTCTTCACGCAGCGCTTCCAGACGCTCTTTGGAGCAGTAACATTTATACGCGGTGCCTGCGACCAGCATTTCATCAATGACGGCGTTATAGCGATCAAAACGTTTCGTCTGGAAATACGGGCCTTCATCCCACTCCAGGTTCAGCCAGTTCATGCCATCCATAATGGCTTCGATAGCTTCCGGTGTGGAACGCTCGAGATCGGTGTCTTCAATACGCAGCACGAACTCACCGCCGTGGTTACGTGCAAAAAGCCAGGAATAAAGAGCAGTACGGGCACCACCGACGTGCAGATAGCCTGTCGGGCTGGGCGCGAAGCGAGTTTTGATTTTCATGAAATGGCCTTACGTTATAAAGATGCCGACGACCGGCAAATGCTGGGAAAAAAACAATGGGCAATATTCTATCACTGTGGGGCGATTCCTCAATGATGTTGCCTGAATGACATGCAGGTTTGCGAAATTTGTTTAGAAATCATGCTGCGCGGGACATTTTGTGATCCGTTTGTTTAATTTTACGACGAACAAACAAAATCTTTAGAAAAGGCGTTGACTCATTTTCAACTCTCCCTATAATGCGACTCCACACAGCGGGGGTGATTAGCTCAGTTGGTAGAGCACCTCCTTTACACGGAGGGGGTCGGCGGTTCGAGCCCGTCATCACCCACCATCTACTTTACGTAGATACCGCAGTGTAGATAAGAATTTAAGATTGGGCGATTAGCTCAGTTGGTAGAGCATCTCCTTTACACGGAGGGGGTCGGCGGTTCGAGCCCGTCATCGCCCACCATTCTTAAATCTTGTTTTAGTAGTACCGAAATGGGTGATTAGCTCAGTTGGTAGAGCACCTCCTTTACACGGAGGGGGTCGGCGGTTCGAGCCCGTCATCACCCACCATTCGGGTCGTTAGCTCAGTTGGTAGAGCAGTTGACTTTTAATCAATTGGTCGCAGGTTCGAATCCTGCACGACCCACCAATGTAGAAAGGCGCCCTAAAGGCGCCTTTTTGCTATGCGCAATTCGGCAGGATGAGAACCTGCTGCAGGTTCGAGCCGAACGAAGTGAGACACCGGAGCCGCCTGCGGCGACGGCCCGAAGGGTGAGCGAAGCGAGTCATCCTGCACGACCCACCAATGTAGAAAGGCGCCCTAAAGGCGCCTTTTTGCTATCTGCCCTATTTTACACGCATCTCCCCTCCCAGATCTGGCAGGTTCCCTCAAGCTATGGATTTTTATGCCGATATGCTTGTTTTATGGCGAGAGGATTTAAAATGACAACAATCCAGGCATCAACTCCATCAGTGCAGACAGGCAGCACAAGCAGCGGCGGCGGTAGCTCCGGCAGCAGCGATATCGCGTCGCAAATCAGTCGTCTGACGTCGCAAATCACTAAGCTGACTCAGCAGCTGAAGGATGTTGCGAACGGCAGTGGCAGTACCGAAGACAAGAAAAAGCAGCAGGAACTTCTTCAGTCGCAAATCAAAATGCTACAGGCTCAGCTGGCGCAGTTACAGCGTGAGCAGGCCGAAGAAAGCCAGAAAAAACAAGAGCAAAAACAGGCCAGAGCAGAAGGCGTAAACTCACCTTCCGCAGAGCATCAGATCGATATCTACGTCTAATCGTTCGGCGCGTTAAATAACGGATCGCGTATGCGGGCCTCCATTAACCGCTGTGCCTGCATACGTACCACCTCCCAAAGCGCATGAGCCGCACCAGAGAGCGAGCGATTTTTTCGTCGCACCAGCATCAGCTTACGTTCAATACAGGGCGTGAAACGCTTCACGACTAAGCGGCTGCCCTGCGGCAGCGGTAAGGCCAGCGCAGGTAACACGCTGATCCCAATCCCGGCCTCCACCATCGGAAAGAGCGTGGCGGGATGACCAATCTCCTGA
Organism: Lelliottia sp. WB101; assembly: GCF_003051885.1. Lineage (NCBI taxonomy): Bacteria > Pseudomonadati > Pseudomonadota > Gammaproteobacteria > Enterobacterales > Enterobacteriaceae > Lelliottia > Lelliottia sp. WB101. Next base: position 2,395,270 of record NZ_CP028520.1, on the reverse strand, counting down.
ACGATCGTCGCATTCACCCGCTGCTGTGCCAGCGCCGCATCAATCAGCGGACGGCTCCCCGATGCATAATCCTGCAATACCAGATTTGCCCCCTGCAACGTCTGCCACGTCACTTGTGCCATTGCGGCCAGCGGGTCATCTTCGCGACACAGCAGTAAAAACGGCTCCGACAGCACCACTTCGCACTCCAGATCCGTCACCGGACCGGGATCGATCACAATCCCAAAATCGACGTCGCCTTGCCTGATACTCTCCAGAACCCACTGCTGCGGCCTGTCGTGAAGTACAAAATCGATATCGGGATAGCGACGGTTACTTTCAGCGATACATTGCGGGATCAGATGCGCTGAAATGGTCTGACTGGCGGCGACGCGCACCGTCCCGGAAAGTTGCTGCCCCACTCTGCCCACATCGCGCAAGGTGCTGTTTAGCTCATCCAGCAACCGTTCCAGACGCGCAGCCAGCTGTTGCCCCGCCTCGGTGAGCACCACCTCGCGGGTGGTGCGATCAAGCAGGCGCACGCCCGTCTGTGATTCCAGCTCTTTCACACTGTGGCTAACCGCCGACTGACTCAGGCCGATCATCTCTCCGGCGCGGCTAAAGCTGCGAGCCTGAGCGACGGTGACAAAAACGCGAAGCTGACGCAAAGAGTAATTCATCTGTTTAATTCATGAATGGATGCAATAAATCGATTTTATTTCTCAAAGGGAACAAAGCACAATAGCGAAATCTGATTTCAGGAGCATTTATGAAACTGTTTCGTGTTCTCGATCCCTTTACCCTCACGCTGATTGCTGTCGTTCTGCTGGCCTCTTTCTTCCCGGCACGCGGCAGTTTTGTTCCCTTCATTGAAGGCCTGACCACTGCGGCCATCGCCCTGCTGTTTTTTATGCACGGCGCAAAGCTGTCTCGTGAAGCCATTATCGCCGGGGGGAGCCACTGGCGGTTGCACCTGTGGGTGATGTGCAGCACCTTCATCTTGTTCCCGGTGCTGGGCGTGCTTTTCGCCTGGTGGGCGCCGGTCAACGTCGATCCGGCTCTCTATACTGGCTTCCTGTATCTGTGCATTCTGCCCGCGACCGTGCAGTCTGCTATCGCATTTACCTCGCTGGCAGGCGGTAACGTCGCCGCGGCGGTCTGTTCCGCCTCTGCGTCGAGTCTGTTGGGGATTTTTGTGTCACCGCTGCTGGTGGGCCTGCTGATGAACATGCACGGCGCTGAGGGCAATCTCGAGCAGGTCGGGAAAATCTGTCTGCAACTGCTGCTGCCGTTCGTGCTGGGACACCTTTCTCGCCCGTGGACGGGGGATTTCGTCGCCAGAAACAAAAAGTGGATTGGCAAAACCGACCAGACCTCCATCCTGTTAGTGGTCTACTCCGCCTTTGGCGAAGCCGTGGTGAACGGCATCTGGCATAAAGTTGGCATCGGCTCGCTTCTGTTCATCGCGCTCGTGAGCATCGTTCTGCTGGCGATTGTGATTGCGGTGAATACTTTTGCCGCCCGCAAGTTTGGCTTCAATAAAGCGGATGAAATTACCATCGTGTTCTGCGGCTCGAAGAAGAGTCTCGCCAATGGTATTCCGATGGCGAATATTCTCTTCCCGACGTCGGTGATTGGGATGATGGTGCTGCCGCTGATGATTTTCCACCAGATCCAGCTGATGGTCTGTGCGGTGATGGCGCGCCGTTACAAGCGCCAGACGGAAAAGCTGGCGCAGGAAGAGACCCGCGCCGCGAAAGCTTAAGGACGTTTGAGGGGCTGAACCAGATGGCTCAGCCCTTCGGTTTTGATGAGCAGCGTAATCGCCATCAGCTCACCCAGTCGCCCTGCCGGAAATTCATCTTTCCGCGCGAACCACAGCAAATACTCTTCCGGCACATCAATCAAACGACGGCCTTTGTATTTCCCGAACGGCATTTCGGTGTTGGCAATGTCGATGAGCTGTTTTTTCTCCACGTTACTCTCCTAACAGGCGCAGCATTTCCGCTTCGTCAATGACGTCAATGCCCAGCTCTTGTGCTTTCGCAAGCTTAGAGCCAGCCGCTTCGCCTGCAATCACCAGATCCGTTTTCTTCGACACGCTGCCCGCCACTTTTGCTCCCAGCGCCACCAGACGCGCTTTGGCGTCGTCACGGGAGAGCTGACTCAAACTGCCGGTGAGTACCACGGTTTTGCCAGCAAAGGGGCTGTCGATTTCGTCGGCGTTAACCACCACCGGGGCAGGCCAGTGAATGCCCTCCTCCAGCAGCTTGCCAATCACCTCACGGTTGCTCTCTTCCGCAAAAAAGTTAAAGACATGCGTCGCGACAACGATGCCTACGTCCGGTACTTTTTGCAGATCCTCAATCGAGGCTTTCTCAAGCTGCTCCAGGGTGCCGAAATGGGCTGCCAGCCCGGCGGCTGTCGCTTCACCAACTTCACGGATACCCAGCGCGTAAAGGAAACGGGCGAAGGTCGTCTCTTTGGCTTTTTCCAGCGCATTGACCACGTTTTGCGCCGATTTTGGCCCCATGCGATCCAGCCCGGTCAGCTTGCCCGCCGTCAGGCGAAACAGATCCGCAGGCGTGTGGACGTACTCTTTTTCGACCAACTGATCGATAATCTTATCGCCCATCCCGTCCACGTCCATCGCTCTGCGCGAGACGAAATGCTTGAGCGCTTCTTTGCGCTGCGCCCCACAAATTAACCCGCCGGTACAGCGCGTGACCGCCTCGCCTTCCACGCGTTCGACGTCGGAACCGCATACCGGGCAGTGGGCCGGGAATTCGATGGCGCGCGTGTCGTCAGGGCGCTCAGACTCGACGACGTTAACCACCTGCGGGATCACATCCCCCGCGCGGCGAATCACCACTTTATCGCCAATCCGAAGACCCAGACGCGCGATCTCGTCGGCGTTATGTAAGGTGGCATTACTCACCAGTACACCCGCAACCTGAACCGGCTCCAGACGTGCAACCGGCGTAATCGCCCCCGTACGCCCGACCTGGAACTCAACGTCGCGCACGAAGGTCATCTGCTCCTGAGCAGGGAATTTAAACGCCACCGCCCAGCGCGGCGCTCGCGCCACAAAACCTAATTGTTCCTGAAGCGCCAGCGAGTTCACTTTGATGACCACGCCATCGATATCAAACCCCAGCGTTGGGCGGTCTTCTTCAACCTGACGATAAAATGCCAGTACCGCTTCCGGTGAGTCGCAGAGCTGCACGCGATTGCTGACCGGCAGGCCCCACTCTTTAAACTGCAGCAGACGGCCCAGATGGGTATCAGGCAATTCGCCGCCTTCAAGAATCCCCACTCCGTAGCAGAAGAATGTCAGCGGTCGCTTTGCCGTGATGCGCGGATCTAGCTGGCGAATTGAGCCAGCAGCCGCATTACGCGGGTTAGCAAAGACTTTGCCACCGGTGCGGCGCGCTTCATCGTTAATCTTCTCAAAGCCCGCCTGCGGGAGGAACACTTCACCGCGCACTTCGAGTCGCGCCGGGATTTTATCGCCGCGCAGCTTTAACGGAATGGCGCGGATAGTACGTACGTTAGTGGTGATATCCTCACCCGTAGTGCCATCGCCGCGCGTAGCGGCCCGCACCAGAATACCGTTCTCATAAAGAATGCTGACCGCCAGGCCGTCGAGCTTCAGTTCGCAACACCAGGTCAAAACGTCGGCGCTTTTCAGGCGGTCCTGAACGCGCTTGTTGAACGCGAGAAAGCTCTCTTCGTCGAAGACGTTATCCAGCGACAACATTGGCACTTCATGACGTACCTGGCTGAAAGAGGCCAGCGGAGCGGCGCCGACGCGCTGCGTCGGTGAATCAGGGGTGATGAGATCGGGATGTTCTGTTTCCAGCTCGCGCAGTTCGCGCATCAGGCGGTCATACTCCGCATCCGGAACCTCCGGTGCGTCCATCACGTGATACAGGTATTCATGATGGCGAAGTGTGGTTCTTAGGTGAGTAATTTTTTGTTCGATTGAGTCCATAGCGCACCATCAATGAGAAAAACCCCCGACAGGCGGGGGTTGAGGAGACGTGGAAGAGAACGCAGAGATTACGCGTTAGCTTCCTTTACTTCGCGGATGCGATCCTGATATTCGCGCAGTTTCTGCGGCGTCATCATTCGACGCTGATCGTCGAGTACCACGCCACCGACTTCATCGGCGATATGCTGGGCGGATTGCAGCATCAGCTTAAAGTTTTGCAGTTCGTCCCCGTAGGACGGCACCTGCATAAAGATTGTGATGCCCGGCGTGGTGAAATCACCGGTCATTTCCGGATCAAAGGTTCCCGGATTAACCATATTCGCCAGACTGAACAGCGCAGGGCCACTTCCGTCCGGGCTAAGATGACGGTGGAAAATGTTCATGTCACCAAACTTGAAGCCCGCCTGCTGGATACTGTTGAGCAGCACGTCGCCATTGAGCTGAGTTCCGTGATGCGCGGCCACGTTCATAATGATGACCGTTTCCTTACGCTGCGGTTTTTCGACCACTGGCGCTTCTTCGATCACCGGTTCCGGTTCAACAAACGGCTCCGGTTCCGGCTGCGGCGCAGGTGGAGTATGAACAGTCTGCGGCGGCATTTCTGGCGTCAGCGGCTGAGCAGGACGCGGCGGTTGCACGGGTTGCGAAACGGGCTGAGGCTGCACCGGCTGCTGCACGGGTTGCTGTACAGGCGCTTGCGGTTGCGGCTGACGCACCGGCTCCTCCACAGGCTGTGGCGCGGGCTGGCGCGGCTGAGCTGACGCGTACGGCGGCTGATACTGATGCTGCGGAGGCTGACGAGGCGCTTCATGCTCCCCATGGCCTGCGGCAGGCGCAGCAGTATTGACGCGATGAACGCGCACTTCACCCACGCCTTCGTCGTCGTTATCGTCAATGACGTCATCGCCATCATCGTCGTGACGACTGGACTTCATGCGCTTCAGTGGGCGATCGCGAAACATCGAGGAGCGTTCTTTACGGCTGGTCCAGAAACCATGTACCAGTAAAGCGAGTATGGCGATCGCGCCAACAATGATTAATATCAGACGCAAATCCTGCATCATTATATTCTCTGTTGTTCTAACACCTTGCCACCACGGCAAACATTTACTCACTAAGAGTATTTGCCGATTACGTCAAGTGCAAGTGCGTGCAGAGCATTCAAAGCATAAAGATGAACGAAATCGTGCTTTTTGCTGTTTTTTCGAACATTTCCGAACTGGTTATTGGTCCACAACCCGATAATATAGGCGTGTAATTCCACTGGTTGTGAAAAAAGGAGTACAGCCTGGTTATGGTTTCGACATCAACAACGACTCCGCGCAGCGGTATCGGCTATTTTTCTCAGGGATGGAAACTGGTCACCCTGCCTGGGATCCGCCGCTTTGTGATTCTGCCTCTACTGATCAATATTTTACTGATGGGCGGCGCATTCTGGTGGCTGTTTACCCAACTCGAAAGCTGGGTTCCCTCTATCATGAGTCACGTCCCTGACTGGCTACAGTGGCTGAGCTATCTGCTGTGGCCGATTGTGGTCCTCTCCGTGCTGCTGGTTTTTGGCTATTTCTTCTCGACCATCGCCAACTGGATAGCCGCGCCGTTTAATGGGCTGCTGGCGGAGCAGCTCGAAGCACGTCTGACGGGCGCAACGCCACCAGACACCGGCGTGCTTGGTATCATGAAAGACGTACCGCGTATCATGAAACGTGAATGGCAGAAATTTGCCTGGTATCTGCCGCGCGCCATTGTTCTGCTCATCCTTTACTTTATCCCCGGAATTGGCCAGACCGTGGCGCCTGTGCTGTGGTTCCTGTTTAGCGCGTGGATGCTGGCTATCCAGTATTGCGACTACCCGTTTGATAACCACAAAGTGCCGTTCAAAGAGATGCGCACGGCCCTGCGCACGCAAAAAGTCACCAATATGCAGTTTGGTGCCCTGACCAGTCTCTTCACCATGATCCCTGTCCTGAACCTGTTCATCATGCCCGTCGCGGTCTGCGGCGCCACGGCGATGTGGGTGGATTGCTATCGTGCTAAGCACGCGTTATGGAAGTAATGCAAAACTGTGTAAACAAAGGGTGGCTTATGCCATCCTTATTCCATACTGATAGCCATTATTTCCTTGCAGCATATAGATATGCGATTTCCTTACTTCCCCATACTTATCCAACAGGTATGCTGGGACGGTATCCCAATTTCATACAGTTAAGGACAGGCCATGAGTAAGATTTACGAAGACAACTCGCTGACTATCGGTCATACGCCCCTGGTTCGACTGAACCGTATCGGTAATGGACGCATTCTGGCGAAGGTAGAATCACGTAACCCGAGCTTCAGCGTAAAATGCCGTATCGGTGCAAACATGATTTGGGATGCCGAAAAACGCGGTGTTCTGAAGCCTGGCGTCGAACTGGTTGAACCGACCAGCGGCAACACCGGGATCGCTCTGGCCTACGTCGCCGCTGCCCGCGGTTACAAACTGACCCTAACAATGCCAGAAACCATGAGCATCGAACGCCGCAAGCTGCTGAAAGCGCTGGGCGCGAATCTGGTGCTGACCGAAGGCGCGAAAGGCATGAAAGGTGCCATTCAGAAAGCCGAAGAAATCGTCGCCAGCGATCCGGCGAAATACCTGCTGCTGCAGCAGTTCAGCAACCCGGCAAACCCGGAAATCCACGAGAAAACCACCGGTCCGGAAATCTGGGAAGATACGGACGGCCAGGTTGATGTGTTTATCTCAGGCGTGGGTACCGGTGGTACGCTGACCGGCGTGAGCCGCTATATTAAAGGCACAAAAGGTAAAAAGGATCTGATCACCGTTGCCGTTGAGCCAACGGACTCCCCGGTTATCGCCCAGGCGCTGGCCGGCGAAGAGATCAAACCCGGTCCACATAAAATTCAGGGTATCGGCGCGGGCTTTATCCCGGGTAACTTGGATCTGAAGCTCATCGATAAAGTCGTTGCGATCACCAACGAAGAGGCGATCTCCACGGCGCGTCGCCTGATGGACGAAGAAGGTATTCTGGCCGGTATCTCCTCCGGCGCGGCAGTTGCTGCTGCCCTGAAGCTCCAGGAAGATGAAACCTTTACCAATAAGACTATTGTGGTTATTCTACCGTCCTCGGGTGAGCGTTATTTAAGCACTGCATTGTTTGCCGATCTGTTCACAGAAAAAGAACTGCAACAGTAATGCCAGCATGTTAATAACGCGTAAAAAAGCACCCAAACGGGTGCTTTTTTGTGGCCTGCGTCAAACTTTTACTCCTCCTGGCATTGATTCACCCCGTCGGGTCTGGTATTTAACCTGACAATTATTTTGAAGCGCGAAATTAATCAATGTGGGAAATACAGAAGCTGAATCGATTTTATGATTTGGTTCAAGTCTCGCTTTCACTGCATAATGTTTAATGACGAGCGAAACGTCAGCGCTAACAAGACAGGCTAAAGTTAAGCCTCCAGGCTAGACTTTAGTTCCACAACACTAAACCTATAAGTTGGGGAAATACAATGTTCCAGCAAGAAGTTACCATTACCGCTCCGAACGGTCTGCACACCCGCCCTGCTGCTCAGTTTGTTAAAGAAGCTAAAGGCTTCACTTCTGAGATCACTGTGACCTCCAACGGCAAAAGCGCTAGCGCGAAAAGCCTGTTCAAGCTGCAGACTCTGGGCCTGACTCAGGGTACCGTCGTTACCATCTCCGCAGAAGGCGAAGACGAGCAGAAAGCAGTTGAGCATCTGGTAAAACTGATGGCTGAGCTCGAGTAAGTTACGGGTTCTTTTCAATATCAGTCACAAGTAAGGTAGGGTTATGATTTCAGGCATTTTAGCATCCCCGGGTATCGCTTTCGGCAAAGCACTTCTGCTGAAAGAAGACGAGATCGTCATCGACCGGAAAAAAATTTCTGCCGACAAGGTTGATCAGGAAGTTGAGCGTTTTCTGAGCGGTCGTGCCAAGGCATCAGCGCAACTGGAAGCGATCAAAACTAAAGCTGGCGAAACTTTCGGTGAAGAAAAAGAAGCCATCTTCGAAGGGCATATCATGCTGCTCGAAGATGAGGAGCTGGAGCAGGAAATCATAGCCCTGATTAAAGATAAGGGCATGACGGCCGACGCGGCTGCACATGAAATTATCGAAGGTCAGGCGACTGCCCTCGAAGAACTGGATGATGAATACCTGAAAGAACGTGCGGCTGACGTACGTGACATCGGTAAGCGCCTGCTGCGCAACATCCTGGGTCTGGCGATCATCGACCTTAGCGCCATTCAGGACGAAGTTATCCTGGTTGCCGCTGATTTGACGCCGTCTGAAACCGCACAGCTGAACCTGAACAAGGTGCTGGGTTTCATCACCGACGCCGGTGGCCGTACCTCCCACACCTCTATCATGGCGCGTTCTCTGGAACTGCCTGCCATCGTGGGTACCGGTAGCGTCACCTCTCAGGTGAAAAACGACGACTATCTGATTCTGGATGCCGTAAATAATCTGGTTTACGTCAACCCAACCAACGAAGAGATCGAAAAGCTGCGTGCCGTTCAGGAGCAAGTTGCTACTGAGAAAGCGGAACTGGCTAAACTGAAAGATCTGCCAGCCATCACGCTGGACGGACATCAGGTTGAAGTGTGCGCGAACATCGGTACCGTACGTGACGTTGATGGGGCTGAGCGCAACGGCGCGGAAGGTGTTGGTCTGTACCGTACAGAATTCCTGTTCATGGACCGTGATGCACTGCCTACTGAAGAAGAGCAGTTTGCGGCATACAAAGCGGTTGCCGAAGCATGCGGCTCTCAGGCTGTTATCGTGCGTACCATGGACATCGGTGGCGACAAAGAGCTGCCGTACATGAACTTCCCGAAAGAAGAAAACCCATTCCTGGGCTGGCGTGCAGTGCGTATCGCCATGGACCGTAAAGAGATCCTTCGCGATCAGGTTCGTGCGATTCTGCGTGCTTCCGCTTTCGGTAAACTGCGCATCATGTTCCCAATGATCATCTCTGTTGAAGAAGTGCGTGCACTGAAGAAAGAGATCGAAATCTACAAACAGGAACTGCGCGACGAAGGTAAAGCCTTTGACGAAACCATCGAAGTGGGCGTGATGGTGGAAACACCAGCGGCAGCAACGATTGCTCGTCATTTGGCCAAAGAAGTCGACTTCTTTAGTATCGGCACCAATGATTTAACGCAGTACACCCTGGCAGTTGACCGTGGTAATGATATGATTTCACATCTCTACCAGCCAATGTCACCGTCCGTACTCACGCTAATCAAGCAAGTTATTGATGCTTCTCATGCTGAAGGTAAATGGACTGGCATGTGTGGTGAGCTTGCAGGCGACGAACGTGCTACACTTCTGTTGCTGGGTATGGGTCTGGACGAATTCTCTATGAGCGCCATTTCCATCCCGCGCATTAAGAAGATTATCCGTAACACGAACTTCGAAGATGCGAAGGTGTTAGCAGAGCAGGCTCTTGCTCAACCGACAACGGACGAGTTAATGACGCTGGTTAACAAGTTCATTGAAGAAAAAACAATCTGCTAATCCACGAGATGCGGCCCAAATTACTGCTTAGGAGAAGATCATGGGTTTGTTCGATAAACTGAAATCTCTGGTTTCTGATGATAAGAAAGACACCGGAACTATTGAGATTATTGCTCCGTTGTCTGGCGAAATCGTCAATATCGAAGACGTGCCGGATGTAGTTTTTGCCGAAAAAATCGTTGGTGATGGTATTGCTATCAAACCAACTGGTAACAAAATGGTTGCGCCAGTTGACGGCACCATCGGTAAAATTTTTGAAACCAACCATGCGTTCTCTATCGAATCTGATAGCGGTATCGAACTGTTCGTACACTTCGGTATCGACACCGTTGAGCTGAAAGGCGAAGGCTTCAAGCGTATCGCTGAAGAAGGCCAGCGTGTGAAAGTAGGCGATCCGGTCATCGAATTCGACCTGGCGCTGCTGGAAGAGAAAGCCAAGTCTACCCTGACTCCGGTTGTTATCTCCAACATGGACGAAATCAAAGAACTGATCAAACTGTCTGGCAGCGTTACCGTGGGTGAAACTCCGGTCATCCGCATCAAGAAGTAATTCTTGCCGCACAGAAAAATGGCGCCTTCGGGCGCCATTTTTGTTTATGCGGGGAGGATTAGCTCATCAAAGCCTTTTTCCTGGGTGTACTTCATCACCTCCGTCACACGGTCGCCTGCACGGCGTATCGCTTCAGCGACGTCCCTGCCCTGCACAATGCCGCTTACCAGCTCAGAGCAGAACAGATCCCCGGTCCCTTTCAGGTCGGTTGCGACGCGCGGATGATTCGTCACCGTCACACCATCCTTCGTTACCAGCACCACGTGAATGTTCTCAGGATCAGATTCCACCGGCGCACTGGTGATCGCCACCCACTTCAGTGAGTCAGACAGCAGACTTTGTGCAGCAGTAATTGCGCTCTCCGGCGTCCGGCACGGCTGACCGCTCAACACTTCAAGCTCAAAAACGTTCGGCGTAATACCCTGCGCCAGCGGCAGCAAATGCTCGCGATAGGCTTGCGGAATTTCGGGCTTCACGTAGATCCCGCTGTCGATATCACCAATGACCGGATCGACCAGCACGAGCAAATCAGGGTGTTTTTCTTTGATGGCTACCAGCCACTCAGCCAGAATGGCAATCTGGCTGGCACTGCCCATATAGCCCGTGGTCACCGCTTTCAGCTCGCGCAACACATCGCGCTCTTCAAGAGCTTTCAGATAGCCGCTGAACCAGTCGTCGGGGATTACACCGCCGTAAAAGGTGTCGTAATGCGGGGTATTGCTGAACAGCACCGTCGGAACGGCTGTGACGGTCAGCTGATGTTGCCTGATATTAGGCACCGCAATGCTATTGCCTACGCTGCCATATACCACCTGCGACTGCACCGCGACGATATCCGTCTGCTGCGCACGGGTTTTATCCCGAAATAAAATCATCTCCATGACGCTTAAATCCCCGCCCCCTGCGAATAACTCTCTTCACCAAAGACGCCAGTAGTCAGATAACGGTCGCCACGGTCGCAAATAATCGCTACCACAACCGCCCCCGGACAGGCCTGCGCCACGCGCAATGCTCCAGCTACCGCGCCACCCGAACTGACGCCACAGAAGATGCCTTCCCGCACCGCCAGTTCACGCATGGTATTTTCCGCTTCACGCTGATGAATATCCAGCACCTGGTCCACAAGCTGGGCATTAAAAATCCCCGGCATGTACTCCGCTGGCCAGCGGCGGATCCCCGGAATGCTGCTCCCCTCTTCCGGCTGCAGGCCCACAATGGTGACCGGTTTTTCCTGCTCACGCAGAAAACGGGAGACGCCGGTAATGGTGCCCGTGGTGCCCATACTGGAGACGAAGTGGCTGATGCGCCCTTCGGTCTGGCGCCAGATCTCCGGCCCGGTAGTGGTGTAGTGCGCGTAAGGGTTATCGGGATTATTAAACTGGTCCAGCAATGTGCCTTCGCCGCGCTGAGCCATGTCGAGAGCCAGATCGCGCGCCCCTTCCATCCCCTGCTCTTTGGTGACGAGGATCAGCTCAGCGCCATACGCGCGCATTGCGGCACGCCGCTCCTGGCTCATGTTGTCCGGCATCAGCAATTTCATGTGATAGCCTTTCAGCGCCGCAATCATCGCCAGCGCAATGCCGGTGTTACCGCTGGTCGCTTCAATCAGCACGTCGCCGGGCTTAATCTCCCCGCGCTTTTCCGCCTCAACAATCATCGACAATGCCGCGCGATCTTTAACGGAACCGGCAGGATTATTCCCCTCCAGTTTGACCCAGATTTCGCTGCCATTATCGGGATTCATGCGTTGCAGCCTGACCAGAGGGGTGTTGCCGATGGTTTGTTCTAATGTGTTCACGAATTCTGTCCAATAAAAAGCCCGGTGGCGCTTTCGCTTACCGGGCCTACAGGGATCGTTTTGTAGGCCGGGTAAGCGCAGCGCCACCCGGCAAATACCACGTCACTTTAACCTATCAGGCTGACTCCGCCAGAGCAAGATCCTCGCGCGACTCGATACGCTCGTTGCCGTGATAGATACGCGCATGCTGCAGGCCGACAAACAGGCGATCGCCCCGCGATGGCGCCTCTTCATCACGCATCACTACCGTCAATGGCTCGGTATACCAGCCCAGGGGTTGTACCACTAATTGGGTGTAATGCCCTTTAGGGCTAGCCTCAAGCACCTGCACCGGCAAAGGGGAATCGAGGCTGGTGCGGCGACTGACGTCTACTTCCCACGGGCGCAAGAACAGATCGACCGGTCCCTGATGGGCAGGCGTGTAACCCAGCGGCCAGCGGTGGGCGCCGACGTGGAATTGTCCACCGCGAATAGTGCCCTGCATGCGGTTCACTTCGCCCATAAACTCCAGAACGAAACGGGTCGCAGGCTCACGCCACAGCTGTTCCGGCTCATCAACTTGTTCGATATTCCCCTGGCTCATCACCACCACGCGATCGGCCACTTCCATCGCCTCTTCCTGGTCGTGCGTCACAAAGACGCTGGTAAATTTCAGCTCCTCGTGAAGCTGACGCAGCCAGCGACGCAGCTCTTTACGCACCTGCGCGTCCAGCGCGCCAAAAGGTTCGTCGAGCAGCAGGATTTGCGGCTCAACTGCCAGAGCACGAGCCAGCGCCACGCGCTGTTTCTGCCCACCGGAAAGCTGTGCCGGATAACGGTCGGCGAGATGGGCCAGCTGCACCATCTCCAGCAGTTTGGTTACTTTCGCTTTGATCGTCGCGGCATTCGGACGCTCGCGACGCGGCAGCACGGTCAGGCCAAAGGCGATGTTATCGAACACCGTCATATGGCGGAACAGGGCGTAATGCTGGAATACAAAACCGACTTTACGATCGCGAGCATGCAGGCGGCTGACATCGGTTCCGTGGAAGCGAATATGGCCGCTGGTCTGATGCTCAAGACCGGCAATAATACGCAGCAGCGTGGTTTTACCGGAGCCGGACGGCCCAAGTAGCGCCACCATCTGTCCGGAAGGGATATCCAGCGAGATATCGTTCAGCACCTGGGTGCGGCCGAAAGACTTCTTAATATTGGCAATCTCAATGCTCATGATTTCCCTCCTGCTGCAGGCGTTTCTCTTGATTCTCTAAACGCCACTGCACCACACTCTTTAAAAACAAGGTCAAAATAGCCATCAGCGTCAGCAGGGCTGCGGCGGTAAAGGAACCGACGGTGTTATAGTCCTGCTCCAGCAATTCAATCTGTAGTGGCAGCGACAGGGTTTCACCGCGAATGGAGCCGGAAACCACCGACACCGCGCCAAACTCACCAATCGCACGCGCGTTGGTCAGCACTACGCCGTACAGCAATGCCCAGCGGATGTTCGGCAGCGTCACGCGCTTGAACATCTGCCAGCCGGACGCGCCCAGCAGGATCGCCGCTTCATCTTCGTGGCTGCCCTGGCTCAACATCACCGGCACCAGCTCACGCACCACGAACGGACAGGTCACAAAAATCGTCACCAGCACCATGCCCGGCCAGGCGAACATGATTTGCAGGTTGTGTTCGTCCAGCCAGCCGCCCAGCGGACCGTTAGAACCGTAGAACAGGAGATAGATAAGACCGGCAACCACCGGCGATACGGCAAAGGGAATATCCAGCAGCGTCAGCAGGAGCTGGCGGCCAGGGAAGTTAAACCGCGTCACCAGCCACGCCAGCAAAATCCCGAACACCAGATTCACCGGCACGGTAATCAGGGCGATCATCACCGTCAGCCAGATCGCGTGCAGCATATCCGGGTCGGCCAGATTCTGCAGCGCGGGCATAATCCCTTTGCTGAACGCCTGCACGAAGATGTAAACCATCGGCACAACGAGAATAAAAGCCGACACCAGCACGCCGGTGCCAATCAGAAACCATTTTCCCCAGTTAATGCGGGGAGCGTCGTAGCGCTTCAATTGAGTAACTTCCGCCATCAGTGACCTACCACACGCCGACCAAAGCGACTTTGCAGAGTGTTAATCGAGAACAACAGCAGCAGCGACGCGGCCAGGATCACCGAGGCAATCGCGCTCGCCGCCGGATAGTCAAACTCCTGCAAACGAACAAAAATCATCAGCGAGGTCACTTCGGTTTTCCACGCGATGTTGCCCGCGATGAAAATCACTGCGCCAAATTCGCCGAGACTGCGGGTGAACGAAAGCGCTACGCCTGCCAGCAGCGCCGGAGAAAGCTCCGGTAACACCACTTTGCAGAAGCTCTGAATACGCGTCGCGCCGAGGGTTTCCGCGGCCTCTTCATATTCCGGGCCAAGCTCTTCCAGAACCGGCTGCACGGTACGCACGACGAACGGAATACTGGTAAAGGCCATCGCCACCGCGATCCCAAGCCAGGTATAGGTCACTTTGATGTCAAACTGCGCGAGCCACTGGCCGTAAAAACCGTTCACCGAAAACAGCGACGCGAGGGTCAAACCCGCCACCGCCGTCGGCAGCGCGAAGGGTAAATCCATCAGCGCGTCCAGCAGCGTGCGGCCGGGGAAACGATAGCGGGTTAAGATCCACGCCATCAGCAGGCCGAATACGCCGTTGAAAATCGATGCCACAAACGCCGACAGCAGCGTGACCTTATACGCCGCCACAACCTGCGGGTTAGTGATCACTTCCCAGTACTGGGCCCAGCTCATCTCAGAGAGCTGCATCACCAGCGCACTTAACGGCAACAACAAAATCAGACAGACGAACAGCAGGCTGGTCCCGAGGCTTAAGGTAAAGCCGGGCAGCACACGTCTGGAGGAGACTGCAAACATCACTTACGCCCCGCCGCCAACAGTTTGTCCAGCTCACCACCGGTGGTGAAGTGGGTTTTCATCACCTCAGGCCAGGAGCCAAACTGGTCTTCTACGCGGAACAGATCGGTCTGCGGGAACTTGTCTTTCAGCTTGTTCATCACGTCCGGGTTCGCCACGCGATAGTAATAATCGGTGATGATGGTTTGCGCCTGCGGACTGTAGAGATAGTTCAGGTACGCCTTCGCCGCTTTCTCCGTACCGTTGGCTTTGACGTTCTTGTCCACCCACGCGACCGGGAATTCAGCAAAGATATTGACCTTCGGCACCACCACTTCAAAGCCCTGGGCTTCGTACTGTTTACGGATGTTATTCACTTCCGATTCGAAGCTTATCAACACATCGCCCAGCCCGCGTTCCACGAAGGTGGTGGTCGCACCGCGACCGCCAGTATCGAACACTTCCACGTTTCTCAGGAACTGTGTCATAAACTGCTCGGTTTTGGCTTTATCGCCGCCGTCCGCTTTGTCGGCTGCACCCCAGGCCGCCAGATAGGTATAGCGCGCGTTACCGGAGGTTTTTGGATTCGGGAAGATCAGCTTCACGTCTGAACGCACCAGATCGTTCCAGTCATGGATGTTTTTCGGGTTGCCCTTACGCACCAGGAACGCCATGGTCGAGTAGAACGGCGAGCTGTTATTCGGCAGACGACTCTGCCAGTCCGCCGGGATCAGGTTGCCTTTGTCATGCAGAATCTGCACGTCAGTAATCTGGTTGTAGGTCACCACATCGGCTTTCAGACCCTGCAAAATCGCCAGCGCCTGCTTGGAAGAGCCGGCGTGTGATTGCTTGATGGTCAGCTTGTCGCCGTTGTTTTCTTTCGCCCACTGTTGTTCAAACGGCGGATTCAGGGCGGCAAACAGTTCGCGGGAGACATCATAGGAACTGTTAAGCAGCTCAGTCGCCTGCGCCTGCGCGACCAGCAACAGCGAAGCTGCCAGCGCCAGATATCCTTTTTTCAGTACAGTAACGGCCATTGCGCACCCTTCTAAATGTGATGACGTAGAGCGATCCCATCAGGCGTGATTGTTGCAGTCAGTTGGGCATGGACAGCGCGGAAGAACCGGAGCATACACGGTGTGCGTGAGGATTCTGAGCGCTGCCCGGGCCCAAACTGACAACTAAAATAGCCTGATGGGATGGCTCTTTCTTATAGCCATAATATTTATAACGAGTACGAAAGGAGTAACGGTTTTATATACCGTTTGGTGATTTACCAGCAGAAAAGGGAATAAGGGGCGGGGGTGAGTGCCGGGTGGCGCATGCGCTTACCCGGCCTACAGTATTACAGAGCCAGCAGACGCTCAACGGATGGCGCGAAGTAGTAGCCGCCGGTCACCGGTTTGGTGAAGCGCAGCATCGCGTCGCGCTTGCCATCGGTATCCCCAAACATGCTCAGAAGCTGCTGCTCGATGTTGTACAGACGCGCGCAGTAGGCGCAGAAGTACAGGCCGTGAGTGCCGCTCGCCGTTCCGTACGGCAGGCTCTGGCGCACTATCTTCAGCCCTTTACCGTCTTCTTTCAGATCGACACGGGTCAGGTGAGACGTTACCGGACGGGCATCGCCGTCGATCTCGTCATTGGCCTCTTTGGTTCGGCCAATCATCATCTCCTGGTCGTGAACACTCATGCGGTTAAGCTGCTTGAGGTTATGCTCCCAGCGCTGCACAAACACGTAGCTGCCGCCTGCGTCCACGCCGTCTTTGATTACCGCCACATCGCGACGCGTCTCTTCGCCCGCCGGGTTTTCGGTGCCATCAACGAAACCGCTCAGATCGCGCTCTTCTACCCAGCGGAAACCATGAATCTCTTCCTGCACCTTGATGCTGTCGCCAAAGGCTTCCACCGCCGCCTGCGCCACGGAGAAATTGACGTCATGACGCAGAGACAAAATATGGATCAGCACGTCGTACTGGGTAGCCGGCGCCAGACCTTTCCCGTAAGGGATAAAGTCTTTCAGCTCTTCTGCGCCTTCGCCGCCGCTCAGCTGACGCCAGACGTTATTACCAAAGGCAACTACCGCGCCGAGGTGCGCATCCGGGAATTTGGCCTGGAAGGTGGCCAGTTTATCGACAAATACTTTGCTGGCCGCACGCAGGGCATCCACATCCCCGTTAACATTGGCTTCAATCCAAATCGCCGCGCGGCAATGTTCTGGCAAAATGCCACTCTGAACCTGAGACATCGCTCCTCCTGAAAAAAAAGATGCCACGCGTTCGTGGCATTGATGGCGGCTATTATACCTGGATTTCAGCGAGGCGGTTTGTTCAGGCGCAAATTACTGCTGCCAGATAATTTTGCTCACGGTCCAGTTTTTGAGAGTGTCATCCGCCGGCATCAACCCTTCCGGGCCGCTCCACTCGCCGGTGAAGAGATAGCGAATATGCTGGCTGTCTTTGGCTTTACACTCCACCGCGACTTTCTCATCCGCAACCGCGCTTTCACAGTTGCCGAATGCTTTCTGATACAGCTCGCTAAATGGCGTACCGACTTTCACGCCGCTGTCAGTCTCCACATCGCGGTCCAGCACTTCAACGCGATTTACGGTGCCTTTATCGCCATTGATAATCAGCGCCAGCTTGTCGTCTTTCAGCGCTTCGAAGTAGTGCACAATGGCACCATTCTCCGTTTTCATGCCGCTACGCAGGCGGTAATCACTGCTTAAGGCGGATTCAATCGCGTCCTGATTCAGCGGCGTTGTCGCGTTAATATTTCCGACGCCCTTCTCAGTCACTTCGAATGAGGAGCCGAACCAGTTCCACGGATAGGCCGCCGACCAGTTAATGGAGGAGATTGACGAGAGCGTTGAACATCCGGTTAACACCAGCGGCAAAGCGCATAAAACTAAACGCAGCGATTTCATTGAAACGTCCTTTCTTGTTAATTCAACGCTTGTTGGAGTCCAGCATCGATAAAAAGTGCCTTTAATCTTTTTCTATCGTGAAACTGGCGCGCAGACGCGGGTGCGTCAGCAGCCACAGCAGCGCGACAATATCCGCCACGACCAGCGCAATACCGATTCCGCCGAGAGGCTCGCCGTAAAACCACAGCAATGGCTGCCAGCACAGCAGCACCACCTGGGCGAGAATCAACAGCCAGCGCAGGCTGTACCAGATGCGCGGAAAAAGCTGTCGCCGTCCGCTGAGTAAAAAGGCCAGCACCGCCGGGACGCCGGGCAACAGCCCGAGCCAGAAGTTATCGCGATCGGGATAAAACAGATTCAGCAGCGTACTTCCCTGATCGCGGGACGCCCCCGCCACCACAAACAAAACCCAGGTTCGAGCCTGAAGCAGCAGCACACACCAGAATAAAAAGGGCAATTTGACGCGGCCCTGACTGTCATAGTGGGCCGGGTGAAACTCAGTATTCTTCATCTTCGATCAGGCGCTTCCCTAAATTCAGGACATCGGCGTGCTCATATCCAAGACGCTCGTACATCCCCAACACCACATCATTATCTTCGCGCACCATGATCTGAATCTTAGGGCAGCCGCGGGCAATCAGTTTCTTTTCCAGGCGGTTGAGCAGCGCGTTGGCGATGCCGCGACCCCGATATTCCGGGTGAACGCCGAGGTAATAGGCCGAGCCGCGGTGGCCGTCGTAGCCGCCCATCACCGTCCCCACCACTTCACCGTTGACTTCGGCGACCAGGAACAGGCTGACGTCGTGATTGACCTTACGCTCGATATCCATTTCCGGATCGTTCCACGGACGCAACAGATCGCAGCGTTCCCAAAGGGTAATCACCTCTTCGAAATCTTCCTGGCGAAAAACGCGTATCTCCATGGTATTAACCGCCTTTTTGGGTTTAAAAACAGTGATTATGGCGCGAACGCCGCCAATAGCCAATAAGCGGCGAAAAATGTGCGAAAATTTGGCATAATGTCACTCTGTCACGTATTGAAATGAAAAGTAAAACAATTCTCAACAAGGACTGTCGTCACGCTAAACGCGATACGATATAACACCAGGACCCCCAATTTTTTACAATTCAGGCCGCATGAGCACATTCAAACCTTTAAAAACACTCACATCGCGTCGTCAGGTTCTCAAAGCGGGGCTGGCGGCCTTGACGTTAACAGGCATCGCACAGGCACAGGCTAAAGACGATAGCACCCTGAAAACCAGCAATGGACACAG
Organism: Lelliottia sp. WB101; assembly: GCF_003051885.1. NCBI lineage: Bacteria > Pseudomonadati > Pseudomonadota > Gammaproteobacteria > Enterobacterales > Enterobacteriaceae > Lelliottia > Lelliottia sp. WB101. Next base: position 2,376,326 of record NZ_CP028520.1, on the reverse strand, counting down.
TAAGCCCAAGGTAAAAAAAGCCGGGGCAAAACGGGTGGTGATGCTCGATCCGGGACACGGCGGAATCGACACCGGCGCAATTGGTCGCAACGGCTCGAAAGAGAAACATGTGGTGCTGGCGATCGCCAAAAACGTGCGCTCGATTCTGCGCAGTAACGGCATTGACGCGCGTCTGACGCGCAGCGGCGATACCTTTATCCCGCTGTATGACCGCGTAGAGATCGCCCACCAGCACGGCGCGGATCTGTTTATGTCGATTCACGCCGATGGATTTACCAACCCGAGCGCCGCGGGTGCGTCGGTATTTGCCCTCTCCAACCGCGGTGCGAGTAGCGCCATGGCGAAATACTTATCCGATCGCGAGAACCGCGCGGATGAAGTGGCGGGCAAAAAAACCACCGATAAAGACCATCTCCTGCAGCAGGTATTGTTCGATCTGGTTCAGACCGACACCATCAAAAATAGCCTGACGCTCGGGTCGCATATTCTAAAGAAGATCAAACCGGTGCATCGCCTGCACAGTAAAGGCACGGAACAGGCGGCGTTTGTGGTACTGAAATCACCGTCAATTCCGTCCGTGCTGGTCGAGACATCGTTCATCACAAACCCGGAAGAAGAGCGTCTGCTCGGCACCACCGCGTTTCGCCAGAAGATCGCCAACGCCATTGCCTCCGGAGTGATCAGTTACTTCAACTGGTTTGATAATCAAAAAGCGCATTCGACGAGACGTAAATGAAACCGAACTCTCAGCAGGTCAAAGCGTTTCTGCTGCAACTGCAGGATCAGATTTGCCAGAAACTGGCCGCCGTCGACGGGGGCGAATTTCAGGAAGACAACTGGCAGCGCGAGGCTGGCGGCGGCGGGCGCAGCCGCGTGCTGCGTAACGGCGGCGTGTTTGAGCAGGCAGGCGTTAACTTCTCTCACGTTCACGGCGACGCCATGCCGGCCTCAGCCACCGCACATCGCCCGGAGCTGGCCGGACGCAGTTTTGAAGCCATGGGCGTCTCATTGGTCGTTCATCCGCACAGCCCGTTTGTGCCCACCAGCCACGCCAACGTGCGCTTTTTCATCGCCGAGAAACCGGGTGCCGATCCGGTGTGGTGGTTTGGCGGCGGCTTCGATTTAACGCCCTACTACGGCTTTGAAGAGGACGCCGTTCACTGGCACCGCACCGCGCGCGATATTTGTCAGCCCTTTGGCGAAGAGGTTTATCCGAAGTACAAGAAGTGGTGCGATGACTATTTCTATCTCAAGCACCGGAACGAACAGCGCGGCATTGGCGGCTTGTTCTTTGACGATTTGAATGCGCCCGATTTTGATACGGCGTTCAGCTTTATGCAGGCGGTTGGCGAAGGCTATACGGACGCGTACCTGCCGATTGTCGAGCGGCGCAAAGGGACGGATTACGGCGTGCGCGAGCGTGAGTTCCAGCTTTATCGTCGCGGGCGTTACGTGGAGTTCAACCTGGTGTGGGATCGCGGCACGCTGTTTGGACTACAAACCGGCGGGCGCACGGAGTCGATTCTGATGTCGATGCCGCCGCTGGTGCGCTGGGAGTATAATTTCGAGCCAAAAGAAGGCAGCCCGGAGGCTGCCTTGAGTGAGTTTCTGAAAGTCCGCGAGTGGGTTTAACACCCGACAGCACAGACGACGCCGCGCTTACAGCGGCTGCGTCTGTGCTTCGACCACCGCCAGCGCAACCATGTTGACGATACGACGCACGGACGCAATCTGCGTTAACACATGTACCGGTTTTGCGACGCCCATCAGTACCGGCCCCACGGTCACCCCTTCAGAACTGGAAACACGCAGCAGGTTATAGCTGATACGCGCCGCTTCCACGTTCGGCATAATCAGCACGTTCGCCGAGCCTTTCAGCGGACTGTCCGGCATCCGCTCGTTACGGATACTCTCAACCAGCGCGGCATCGCCATGCATCTCACCATCAATCATCAGCTCCGGGGCGCGTTCACGCACCAGCTCCAGCGTCTGGCGCATTTTGCAGGCCGCCGCAGATTTGGATGAGCCAAAGTTAGAGTGCGACAGCAGCGCCACTTTCGGTTCGATACCAAAACGACGGACGGTTTCCGCCGCCATTACGGTGATTTCCGCCAGTTCCTCCGGCGTCGGATCGTCGTTGACGTAGGTATCGGCAATAAAGGTGTTACCGCTTGGCAGCAGCAGCGCATTCATCGCCCCCGCCGTATGCACGCCATCGCGATAGCCGAAGATCTCCTGCACCACGCTGAAGTGCTCGTGATAATCGCCAATCGTCCCGCAGATCAGGGCGTCAGCTTCGCCACGATGAACCATGATCGCCCCGATCACCGTGGTGTTGCTGATCACCGCGCGTTGCGCCTGCTCCTGGGTGATCCCCCGGCGTTTCATAATGCTGTAGTACTCGCTCCAGTACTCTTTGAAGCGCGGATCCGATTCGTTGTTCACGATCTCAAAATCGACACCCGGTTTGATCTGCAGACCAAGTTTCTGGATGCGCATTTCGATCACGCTCGGACGACCAATCAGGATCGGTTTCGCCAGCCCTAAGGTGATCAGCTCCTGCGTCGCATGCAGCACACGCGCCTCTTCGCCTTCGGCCAGCACCACGCGTTTAGCGTCGGCGCGCGCCTGCGAGAAGATCGGCTTCATGAACAGGTTCGTTTTGTAGACAAACTCGGTCAGCTTATCGATATAAGCGTCGAAGTCCTCAATCGGGCGCGTCGCCACGCCGGAATCCATCGCCGCTTTGGCAACGGCCGGGGCGATTTTGACGATTAAACGCGGGTCGAACGGTTTCGGAATGATGTAGTCCGGGCCGAAGCTCAGATCCTGATCGCCATACGCCGAGGCCACCACTTCGCTCTGCTCCGCATGGGCCAGCTCCGCAATCGCATGGACAGCCGCGAGCTTCATCTCTTCGTTAATCGCCGTGGCACCCACGTCCAGCGCACCGCGGAAGATGAACGGGAAGCACAGCACGTTGTTAACCTGGTTTGGATAGTCGGAACGGCCAGTACAGATAATGGCGTCTTCACGCACGGATTTCGCCAGCGGCGGCAGGATTTCCGGCTCCGGGTTTGCCAGCGCCAGAATCATAGGCGCACGCGCCATTTTCGTGACCATTTCCGGGGTCAGCACTTTCGGGCCAGAGCAGCCGAGGAAGATATCCGCCCCTTCAATCACATCGTCCAGCGTGCGTTTGCCGTCATCCACCACCGCGTAGGTGGCTTTGGTTTCCGCCATGTTCGGCTCGCGATCTTTATAGATAACGCCTTTCGAATCACAGACCACGATGTTGTGTTTCTGCATGCCCAGCGCCACCAGCAGGTTCATACAGGCAATCGCTGCCGCACCCGCGCCGGAAACGACCATGCGCACATCGGAGAGATTTTTCTCGACCACGCGCAATCCGTTCAGAATGGCCGCCGTGCTAATGATCGCCGTGCCGTGCTGGTCATCGTGGAACACGGGAATGTTCATACGTTCACGCAGTTTCTGCTCAATGTAGAAACATTCCGGCGCTTTGATGTCTTCAAGGTTGATGCCGCCAAAGGTTGGCTCCAGCGCGGCCACAACGTTAATAAATTTGTCCGGGTCCAGCTCATCCACTTCAATATCAAACACGTCGATACCGGCGAATTTCTTGAACAGTACGCCCTTCCCTTCCATCACCGGCTTACCGGCCAGCGCCCCGATATTGCCAAGCCCGAGCACCGCGGTGCCGTTGGAAATGACCGCCACCAGGTTGCCTCGAGCGGTGTATTTGTAGGCCGCTAACGGATCTTTTTCGATCTCAAGGCAAGGCGCGGCAACGCCGGGTGAATAGGCCAGCGCCAGATCGCGCTGGGTGGCGAGTGGCTTAGTGGGGGAAACCTGGATTTTGCCCGGTACAGGGAATTGATGAAAATCGAGGGCACTCTGTCTTAACTGATCATCCATCTTATTGTTCCTTTCACGTATCGATCAAAAAGGGTGGCGTACTCACGTTCCTGATGCTCACCCTGGAGTGGCGCATAGTATCGCCCCTGCGGACGGTTCAAACTTTGAAGGCAGCCAAACTCTCACCATCGCAGGGCAAAATTTGTTATCAATTTATAACAACCATGTTACCCACTCCCGAAAGCAATGCCTCCCCCGTCTGCTATGCTTTTTTGTTAAGTACGTCATGTATTTCGCAGAAGTGTGAACGAACGCACTCGCTTAACTCTGTTTTTTCTAAGGAGTCATTTCCATGAATCAATTAGACGGCATCAAACAATTCACCACGGTTGTCGCCGACAGCGGCGATATCGAGTCCATCCGCCACTATCAACCGGAAGATGCGACCACCAACCCGTCACTGCTGCTGAAGGCGGCCGGCCTTGCGCACTTTAGCCACCTGATCGATGACGCCATCGACTACGGCAAACAGCGCGGCAAAACTCAGGAGCAGAAAGTGGCGGAGGCCAGCGACAAACTGGCGGTCAATATCGGTGCGGAAATTCTGAAAAGCATCCCGGGACGCGTCTCGACGGAAGTGGACGCACGCCTGTCGTTCGACAAAGAAAAGAGCATCGCCAAAGCGCACCGCCTGGTGGAGCTGTACCAGGAGCAGGATATCGATAAATCGCGCATTCTGATTAAACTCGCCTCCACCTGGGAGGGCATTCGCGCCGCCGAAGTGCTGGAAAAAGAGGGGATCAACTGCAACCTGACGCTGCTGTTCTCCTTTGCCCAGGCACGTGCCTGCGCCGAAGCGGGCGTGTTCCTCGTCTCGCCGTTTGTTGGCCGTATATACGACTGGTATCAGGCGAAACAGCCAATGGACCCGTACGTGGTGGAAGAAGATCCGGGCGTGAAATCGGTGCGTAATATCTACGATTACTTCAAACAGCACCGCTATGAAACCATCGTGATGGGGGCCAGCTTCCGTCGCACCGAGCAGATCCTGGCGCTGGCAGGTTGCGACCGTCTGACCATCTCCCCTAATCTGCTAAAAGATCTGCAGGAAAAAGAAGAACCGGTGGTGCGTAAGCTCATCCCGACCTCAACCGTCCTGCCAAAACCGAAGCCGCTCACCGAAGCGGAGTTCCGCTGGGAACATAATCAGGACGCGATGGCCGTGGATAAACTGGCCGAAGGCATCCGCCTTTTCGCCGTTGACCAGCGCAAACTGGAAGATCTTCTCGCCGCCAAACTTTAATCATGCCATGGAGTGAATTATGTCCCGTAAAGAGCTAGCCAATGCCATTCGCGCCCTCAGCATGGATGCGGTACAAAAAGCCAATTCTGGCCACCCCGGCGCGCCGATGGGCATGGCCGATATCGCCGAAGTGCTGTGGAATGACTTCCTGAAACACAACCCGACGGACCCAACCTGGTATGACCGCGACCGCTTTATTCTCTCAAACGGTCACGCCTCGATGCTGTTGTATAGCCTGCTGCACCTTTCCGGCTACGACCTGCCGCTCGAAGAGCTGAAAAACTTCCGTCAGCTGCACTCTAAAACGCCGGGCCACCCGGAGTTGGGCTATACGCCGGGCGTGGAAACCACCACCGGTCCCCTCGGCCAGGGGCTGGCGAACGCCGTCGGGCTGGCGATTGCCGAACGCACGCTGGGCGCGCAGTTCAACCAGCCGGATCATGAGATTGTCGATCACTTCACCTACGTATTTATGGGCGACGGCTGTCTGATGGAGGGGATTTCCCACGAGGTCTGCTCGCTGGCGGGGACGCTTGGGCTTGGCAAACTGATCGGTTTTTACGATCACAACGGCATTTCCATCGACGGGGAGACCGAAGGCTGGTTCACCGACGATACGGCAAAACGCTTCGAGGCCTATCACTGGCATGTGGTGCATGAAATCGACGGCCACGACCCGGAAGCGATCAAGAAAGCGATTCTCGAAGCCCAGAGCGTGAAGGATAAACCGTCGCTGATTATCTGCCGTACGGTGATTGGCTTCGGCTCGCCTAACAAAGCGGGCAAAGAGGAGGCGCACGGCGCGGCGCTGGGTGAAGAGGAAGTGGCGCTGACGCGGCAGAAACTGGGCTGGAAGTACCCGGCCTTTGAGATCCCGAAAGAGATTTACAAAGCCTGGGACGCACGCGAGGACGGCGAAAAAGCCCAGCAGGCGTGGAATGAAAAATTCAGCGCTTACAAAAAGGCGCATCCTGATTTGGCGGCTGAGTTCTCACGACGCATGAGCGGCGGCCTGCCTGACGAATGGGAAGCGAAAACCCAGGCGCTGATTGACGATCTCCAGGCCAATCCGGCGAAAATCGCCACCCGTAAAGCGTCGCAAAATACCCTTAACGTCATAGGCCCGATTTTGCCGGAGCTGCTGGGCGGCTCGGCGGACTTGGCCCCAAGTAACCTGACAATCTGGTCCGGCTCGACCTCCCTGAAAGAGGATATCTCAGGAAACTATATCCACTACGGCGTGCGCGAGTTCGGGATGACGGCCATCGCGAATGGTATCGCCCATCACGGCGGATTTGTCCCTTACACCGCCACCTTCCTGATGTTCGTTGAGTATGCCCGTAATGCGGCGCGTATGGCGGCGCTGATGAAAGCGCGGCAGATTATGGTCTACACCCACGACTCCATCGGACTGGGGGAAGACGGCCCGACGCACCAGGCGGTTGAACAGCTCGCCAGCCTGCGCCTGACGCCAAACTTCAGCACCTGGCGGCCTTGCGATCAGGTCGAAGCGGCTGTCGGCTGGAAGCTGGCGGTGGAGCGCCACACCGGGCCGACGGCGCTGATCCTGTCGCGTCAGAATCTGGCGCAGATCGAGCGCACGCCGGAGCAGGTAAAAAATATCGCCCGTGGGGGTTACATCCTGAAAGACAGCGGCGGTAAGCCGGATGTGATTTTGATTGCGACAGGTTCGGAAATTGAAATCACGGTGAAAGCGGCGGAGAAGCTGACCGCCGAAGGACACGCTGTTCGCGTGGTGTCTCTGCCTTCGACGGATATTTTTGATGCGCAGGATGAGGCCTACCGGGAATCCGTGCTCCCTTCAAACGTCGCCGCGCGCGTGGCCGTGGAGGCGGGGATTGCCGACTATTGGTACAAATATGTCGGCCTGAAAGGGGCTATCGTCGGGATGACGGGGTACGGTGAATCGGCCCCAGCGGATAAGCTGTTCCCGTACTTTGGCTTTACGGTTGAGAACGTGGTCGAGAAGGCGCTCGGCGTGCTGTAGTTCGCACTGAAGCGCGCGCTGCTGCACGACAGTAAGACCGTACCGAGCAGATTAGCGCGTAATCCACAACGTGGGCCAGGCATCTGGCCCATGCCAGTTATCGCAGCTCGGCTCTTCGGCATACCGCACCAGACGAAAACGCTGGCCGTCAAAACGCCAGCGGGTCTGGATACCGCAGTCGCCCATGCCACGCCCTAACGCCAGCGTCGTCAGTTCACGCGTTTTCTCATCAAAGCGGGCATTCATCAGCTCCATCTCGCTGCTCTCGCTCGACGAGACAAACGGTAGACGCAGCCGCACGGTTCGGGCTGCAAACGGCTTTTTACGCGACACCAGCCACGCCAGATCCACCGTGTTGTAGGCCCCCGCTTCGCAGCTTATCATCAGCAACGCTTTGTCATCCGTTAAGGCCATCACCCGCACTTCGCGACGGTTAGGGTCGAGCGAGCACTGGCTGTTGTTCATGCGCCAGCTGCCGTAATCCAGCAGATCGTTCAGCTCTTCATGCGTCAGGGGCGTCGGCGTCGGATTGACCACTGCGACCTCTTTTAGCGCCGGAGCCGGTGGCACGCTCAGCGGCGGTTCGTCGCCCTTTTTAATCCACGCGGTTTCGTTTCCCACACGCTTTTGCTGGGAATCAATAAAAAGTAATGCCGCCTTCAGCCCGGCCAGAGAGACAATCTGTTTTCCGCCTTTGAGCGTCAGCGCCTCCCCTTCCTGAATGGTTTTCAGAAACGCGGCGATAGTCGCAGTATCATCGGTCACCAGATGCCATGGCGACAGCTTCCAGCGCTGCGCATCCAGCGACAACGGCGCACCGTCCAGCAGCAGACGCGGCGCGATGGGCGCTTCTTTCACAGGCGACGTTTCCAGCCCCCCCAGATCAATCCGCAGATTGGCATCCGTTTTGGCCCCCGCGCTGCGGCTTAGCGTCATCACCAGCCCCTGATGCTCACCGGTATTGCGCGCGACGCAAAAGTTCTGGTTGTTGCAGGTGACCTGCCAGTCAGAAAACGACTGCTGTGCAGGCGCCGCCCAAACCAGTGGCAGAGGCAGTATGCTGAGGAATAAAAAAAGAAGAATGCTGTGACGCATGGAAGGCACAATCCCGGAAGCAGAAACTCGAAAACTGGCTGTATCTTCGTGTTCTGTCCGGGGTTGCTCAATCGGATTTATCGGATAGATTTATCTGGATTATGATTTAGCGATAGTTTATTAATCAAGACATTAGGCCAGATAGCTGTAAATACTGGAGCAGTATCAACGCCTTACCATCACGAATTTCACCGGTTTTTACCATTTCCAGCGCCTGCGTATAAGGAATTTCCAGCACGTCGATGGCTTCGTCCTCAACGCCGCCGCCCGCGTTGCTGCGCTGTGCGTCGGTGTATTCGGCGATAAAGAAGTGGATAAGCTCCGTCACGCCGCCGGGGGACATGTACAGCTCGAACAGCTTCGTGACGTCTCCCACTTCAAAGCCCGTCTCTTCGATGGCTTCCTTGCGGATACAGACTTCGGGTTCGTCGTTATCCAGCAGCCCGGCGCAGGTTTCGATCAGGCGCCCGTCCGGGTTGCCATTCACCCAGGTCGCGATGCGGAACTGGCGGATCAGCACGACGGTTTGCTTTTCACGACTGTATAACAGGATGGTGGCACCGTTGCCGCGATCGTAGACTTCGCGCTTGTGGCGGACGACGTCGCCGTGATGAGTTAAATCGTAGGTAATGTTGCGCAGGACAAAATAATTTTCTGAGAGGATTTTATCTTTGATGATCTCAATTTTCAGGCTCATACGGGCTCCAGGACGTAATGAGTGATTCATAGTACGCCGAGAAGCCCGCTTTGTCGCCCCGCTGATTAGTGGGAGTTTGGCCATCTGATTTGCAGCCAGTCCATCATCCCTTGTGCGGCGTGACGCCCTTCGGCCATCGCCGTAACCACCAGATCAGCACCGCGCACCGCGTCACCGCCGGCAAAAATCTGCGGATGGCTGGTCTGGTAGCGATAGGGGCTGTCCACGCTCGCCACGATACGCCCCCAGTCGTCAACGTTCACCCCCTGCGCCTGTAGCCACGGCATCGAGTGCGGGTTAAAGCCAAACGCCATGATCACCGCATCAGCGGGCATCACAAACTCGCTCCCCTCGACAGGCACCGGACGCCGCCGCCCCTGCGCATCCGGTTCACCAAGCCGGGTGCGCAGCAGGCGAATGCCGTTCACCTTGCCCGACGCATCCAGAACCAGTTCGACGGGCTGCACGTTGAATTCAAAGTGCGCCCCCTCCTCTTTGGCGTTCTTGACCTCTTTTTTCGAGCCAGGCATGTTGGCCTCATCCCGACGATAGGCGCAGGTTACTTTTGCCGCCTGATGGCGCAGCGCGGTGCGCACGCAGTCCATCGCCGTATCCCCGCCGCCGAGTACCACCACGTTTAATCCGGCGACATCGATAAAGGGTTCGGACGCTGAGGGCGCCAGCCCCATCAGATGGCGGGTATTCGCCACCAGGAAAGGTAAGGCGTCGTACACGCCCGGCGCATCTTCGTGCGGAATGCCCGCTTTCATCGAGCGATAGGTGCCCACGCCGACAAACACCGCGTCGTATTCGCCGAGCAGCTGAGACATCGGCAGGTCTTTACCCACTTCACAGTTGAGTTCGAACTGTATTCCCATGGCGGTGAAAATCTCCCGTCGCCGTGCCAGAAGGGATTTATCCAGTTTGAACGCCGGAATGCCAAAGGTGAGTAATCCGCCGATCTCCGGGTGCCGGTCGTAGACCGTGACGCTCACGCCGTGGCGGATCAGCACGTCGGCACAGGCCAGCCCCGCCGGGCCTGCGCCAACAATCGCAATACGCTTATCGACAGGCGCGACGCCGGTCAAATCGGGCCGCCAGCCTGCCGCCAGCGCCTGGTCAGAGATGTAGCGTTCGATATTGCCAATGGTTACCGCGCCGGATTCATCGCGTACCGTGCAGGCCCCTTCGCACAACCGGTCCTGCGGACAGACGCGCCCGGTGATTTCTGGCAAACAGTTGGTCTGATGGGACAGTTCCACCGCCGCGTCGATATCCCCGGCTTTTACGCGCTCGATCCACTGAGGAATGTGGTTGTGCAGCGGACAGGTCCATTCGCAGATGGAGTGCTCTCCGCATTTCAGGCAGCGTGCCGCCTCGCGGCGCGCCTGCTCTGCACGAAACGGCAGATAGATTTCATCGAAATTGTCTGCACGCGCCTGCGGGCTGAGCTTGTCCGGCTCGCCGCGCGCCGTGAGGGCCTGCATTTGCTGGATTTTGGTGTGCGGTGACGCAACCGGCGTTGCCTCGCTGTGCCACGGCTGAGCCTCCTGGCAGGCAGCGCGCAAACGGCGGGCTTTCGCCAGACGATGCAGCACGTCTGGCGTCACCAGCGTCAGGGCATCTGCCGGACAATTCTCCACGCACGCCGGCCCCTGCGGCCTGTCGTGGCACAAATCGCATTTGTGTGCCGTGGCTTTGACCTGTCCGTCGGACACGGGCGTCACTACGATCTCCATCGTGCCAAACGGACAGGCGACCACACAGGCTTTGCAACCAATGCATTTTTGCTGATTCACCTGTACGCTGTCGTGGCTTTTAGCAATCGCCCCATTGGGGCAGCTTTGCGCGCAGGGGGCGTTTTCGCAATGATGACAAGTGACCGCGCTGCGCCGTTTACCCTCTTTCAGCACCGTAATGCGCGGGATAAACTGGCGCTGGCTTAAAACATGTTGTTCATGATTGTGCGCCATCACGCAGGCGACTTCGCAGGCATGACAGCCAATACATTGCAGGTTATCGGCCATAATAAAACGATTCATAAAGGCACCTGTTCTGGTAGCATTAACCCTATTTTTTATAAGAATATTGACGACCCCGATAGTCCCAGGCAATGGTCATTTGCCCAAGTTATGGGACTAATGACGACATCCCTGCGGCAGATCAATTTATTTCATCGCAGGTGAAATTGCGTTTCAGTTACATTCAGGAAGCCGAGTTGTGATCGTTAAACGTCCTGTATCAGGAAGCCTGGCCCGGGCTTTCATCTCCATTATTTTGCTCTCCGTTCTGACCAGCGGCATTGCGTTGATGACGCTTGCCAGCAGTCTGCGCGATGCCGAAGCCATTAATATTGCAGGCTCTTTACGCATGCAAAGTTACCGGCTCGGCTACGATCTGGAGCGCAACAGCGCTGATTTTTCCGCCCACCGTCTCCACTGGCAAAACACCCTGAACTTGCCCGTCCTGCAAGAACTCGATCGCTGGTATGTACCGGCGTCGGTGAAAACGGGATATCAGCAGCTGCAGCTGGCGTGGGCCGAGATGGACGACCATCTCGAAGCGGGAGATAAAACCTGGTATCAGGACCATATTCAGCAATATGTGGAGCGTATAGACACCTTCGTGCTGGCTCTTCAGCACTATGCAGAACATAAAATGCAACTGGTGGTCGCCATTTCCCTGGCGGGCGGCGTGGGGATTTTGCTGCTGGTGGTTATGACCCTGCGCGGGATCCGCCGGGAGGTGGCCGCACCGCTCAATCATCTGGTGTTCGCCAGCCAGAAAATGGAACAGGGGAATTTCGACATTCAGGCCGAGGACACGCACCTGCCCAACGAGCTGGGGCTGCTCTCGCGCACCTTCAACCATATGTCCGCCGAGCTACATAAACACTATCGCTCGCTGGAAATTACGGTCGAAGAGAAGACTCGTCACCTGAACGAAGCCCACCAGCAGCTCGAAATGCTGTTCAAGTGCTCTCAGGCGCTGAATACCAGCCAGATAGACCCCCATAGTTTCCGCCATATCATCCAGATGGTTCAGGAATACACGGGAATGAGCTATCTGGAACTGCAGGCCAGCGATAACTGGCAGCTGTGTGAAGGGGTGAAAAAAGCGGAACAGCAGACCTTCACCCTGCCGGTGGTTATGCAGGAGACGCGCTTCGGTGAGCTGCGCTGGCAGAGCGAAAACATCGTGCCGGAGCCGCTGATGAAAAACGTGGCGACGATGCTTGGGCGCGGGCTCTATTTCAATCAGGCGCAAAAGCATTTCCAGCAGTTGCTGCTGATGGAAGAGCGCGCCACCATTGCCCGCGAACTGCACGACTCGCTGGCGCAGGTGCTCTCCTACCTGCGCATTCAGCTGGCGCTGCTCAAGCGTGCGGTGCCGGACGATAACGTCCCGGCGCAGACCATCATCACCGACTTCTCGCGCGAGCTGAACAACGCCTGGCGCCAGCTCCGCGAGCTGTTGACCACCTTCCGCCTGACGCTGAACCACTCCAATCTTCCCGCGGCTTTGCAGGAGGCACTCGAAGGGCTACAAAGCCAGACCCGTGCGAAACTGGAGCTGGACTGTCGCCTCTCGTCCCTGGCGCTGGATGCGCAAAAGCAGGTTCATCTGCTGCAGATCGTGCGTGAGGCGGTGCTGAACGCCATCAAACACGCCGACGCGACGGTGATTACGGTCAGTTGCGTGACTGCACCGGATGGCGAGCACACGGTCTATATTCGGGATAATGGCATTGGGATTGGCGACGCCAGCGAACCGCCAGGACACTACGGTCTGAACATTATGCGCGAACGTGCGGAGCGACTGGGTGGCACGCTCGATTTTTCGCAGCCGCAAAACGGCGGGACGCAGGTGTGTATTCGTTTTCGCACGCCGGAACCTGAAGCGGGTAAATAACGGTAAATTGCCGAAAACCGTCATGCCGATGCGACGCCACCAGGTAATAATCGACAGGGCGGAAAGTTAACAAGGCGCTGTAAATGCGCATGATAATTTACACTATCTCCTTTTTTTCTCCACGTTTGGCATCCGCCTTGCCGCTAGAGTTAAGCGGGCAATAAACAACAACGATGCAAGCTTACGAGGTCTTACTTTAATGGCGAATTTTTTCATTGATCGCCCCATTTTTGCCTGGGTGCTGGCAATTATTTTATGTCTGACGGGCACTCTCGCTATTTTGTCTTTACCTGTGGAGCAATACCCCGACCTGGCTCCGCCGAACGTGCGTATTACCGCGAACTACCCGGGCGCATCGGCGCAAACGCTGGAAAATACGGTCACTCAGGTGATTGAACAGAACATGACCGGGCTGGATAACCTGATGTACATGTCGTCCCAGAGCAGCGCGACTGGCCAGGCGACGGTGACGTTAAGCTTTACCGCCGGTTCCGATCCCGATGAAGCGGTGCAGCAGGTACAAAACCAGCTGCAGTCGGCGATGCGTAAGCTGCCGCAGGCGGTGCAGAACCAGGGCGTGACGGTGCGTAAAACCGGCGATTCCAACATCCTGACCATCGCCTTCGTTTCGACCGACGGCTCGATGGATAAGCAGGATATCTCGGACTACGTTGCCAGTAATATTCAGGACCCCTTAAGCCGTATCAACGGCGTCGGCGATATCGACGCCTATGGCTCACAGTATTCCATGCGCATCTGGCTGGACCCGGCGAAGCTGAACAGCGTGCAGATGACCGCAACCGATGTGACTAACGCCATCAAATCCCAGAACGCGCAAATCGCCGTCGGGCAACTGGGCGGTACGCCGTCGGTGGATAAACAGGCGCTGAACGCCACCATCAACTCGCAATCCCTGCTCCAGACGCCGCAGCAGTTCCGCGATATCACCCTGCGCGTGAATCAGGACGGTTCCGAAGTGCGACTCGGCGACGTCGCCACCGTCGAAATGGGTGCCGAAAAGTACGACTACCTGAGCCGGTTTAACGGCAATCAGGCGTCGGGTATCGGGGTGAAACTGGCCTCCGGCGCGAACGAAATGGCGACCGCGAAGCTGGTCATCGACCGTCTGGATGAGCTGTCCCAGTATTTCCCGCATGGGCTGGAATACAAAGTTGCCTATGAAACCACCTCCTTCGTTAAAGCCTCGATTGAGGACGTGGTGAAAACGCTGCTCGAGGCCATCGCGCTGGTCTTCCTCGTGATGTACCTGTTCTTGCAAAACTTCCGCGCCACGCTCATTCCGACCATCGCCGTTCCCGTCGTACTGCTCGGCACCTTTGCCGTGCTCTATGCCTTTGGCTACAGCATCAACACCCTGACCATGTTTGCGATGGTGCTGGCGATCGGCCTGCTGGTGGACGATGCCATCGTGGTGGTGGAGAACGTCGAGCGCATCATGAGCGAAGAGGGGCTGTCGCCGCGGGAAGCGACGCGCAAATCGATGGGACAAATTCAGGGGGCACTGGTCGGCATCGCGATGGTGCTCTCCGCTGTGTTTGTGCCGATGGCCTTCTTTGGCGGCACCACCGGCGCAATTTACCGCCAGTTCTCGATAACAATCGTCTCGGCGATGGTGCTGTCGGTGCTGGTGGCGATGATCCTGACCCCTGCCCTCTGCGCAACCTTGCTCAAGCCGTTACACAAGGGGGAACAGCACGGGCAAAAAGGGTTCTTCGGCTGGTTTAACCGGATGTTCAACCGCAATGCAGCGCGATATGAAGCGGGTGTGGGGAAAATCCTGCACCGCAGCCTGCGCTGGATGCTGATTTACGTTCTGCTGCTCGGCGGGATGGTCTTCTTATTCCTGCGCCTGCCAACCTCGTTCCTGCCGCTGGAAGATCGGGGAATGTTTATCACCTCCGTGCAGCTCCCGAGCGGGGCCACCCAGCAGCAGACGCTGAAGGTGGTTGAGAACGTCGAATCCTATTTCTTCACCAAAGAGAAAGACAATATTGTGTCGGTGTTCTCCACGGTCGGTTCCGGCCCCGGCGGGAACGGGCAGAACGTCGCCCGTATGTTCGTGCGCCTGAAAAACTGGGACGAGCGCGACAGCACGACCGGCTCCTCTTTCGCCATTATCGAGCGTGCCACCAAAGCCTTTAGCCACATCAAAGAGGCGCGCGTTTTCGCCAGCAGCCCGGCGGCGATCAGCGGCCTCGGCAGTTCAGCTGGCTTTGATATGGAATTACAGGATCACGCCGGAGTCGGACACGATGCGCTGATGGCCGCGCGCGACCAGCTGCTCGAACTGGCGGGGAAAGATAAATCGCTTACCCGCGTGCGTCACAACGGTCTGGATGACAGCCCGCAGCTGCAGATTGATATCGATCAGCGCAAGGCGCAGGCGCTGGGCGTGTCTATTGATGATATCAACGACACGCTGCAAACCGCGTGGGGCTCCAGCTATGTGAACGACTTTATGGACCGGGGCCGCGTGAAGAAGGTCTACGTTCAGGCCGCCGCGCCGTATCGTATGCTGCCGGACGACATTAATCTCTGGTATGTGCGTAACAATTCCGGCGGCATGGTGCCCTTCTCCGCCTTTGCCACCTCTCACTGGGAGAGCGGCTCTCCACGACTTGAGCGTTACAACGGCTATTCGGCGCTCGAAATCGTCGGCGAAGCCGCGCCGGGCGTCAGTACCGGTACCGCCATGGACACCATGGAAAAACTGGTACAACAGCTACCGGCCGGTTTTGGCCTGGAGTGGACGGCCATGTCCTATCAGGAACGGCTGTCTGGCGCACAGGCCCCTGCTCTGTATGCCGTCTCATTGCTGGTCGTCTTCCTGTGTCTGGCCGCTCTGTATGAGAGCTGGTCGGTGCCGTTCTCGGTGATGCTGGTGGTACCGCTGGGTGTGATTGGCGCGCTGCTCGCCACCTGGATGCGAGGGCTTGAGAACGATGTCTACTTCCAGGTGGGGCTGTTGACGGTGATCGGGTTGTCGGCGAAGAACGCCATTCTGATCGTTGAGTTTGCCAATGAGATGAATTCGAAGGGCCACGATCTGCTGTCGTCCACGCTGCACGCCTGCCGTCAGCGTCTGCGCCCAATCCTGATGACCTCGCTGGCGTTCGTGTTTGGCGTCCTGCCGATGGCCACCAGTTCTGGCGCAGGTTCGAGCAGCCAGCACGCGGTCGGGACCGGCGTGATGGGGGGCATGATCTCCGCGACCATTCTCGCCATTTACTTCGTACCGCTGTTCTTTGTGCTGGTGCGCCAGCGCTTCCCGTTAAAAGAAAAGCCGGAGTAATCAGGCAATAAAAAAGGCGGCTTTGATAGCCGCCTTTTTAACGTGTGATTTGTTTGATACCTATCACATCATTTTTATAACTAAATTAAGTGCTCTTGCAGTTCTTCCTGAAGATCATTTACGAAGCATGTCTTCGATAAAATCTTTCCAGTTCCCCAGTTCACGTTCAATCATAACAACCTCTCTTATTATTATGCGTATTCTATGAGAATATATCGTCATTGTGAAGATAATTTAATCAATGGTTACGATTGTGTCCCCCGCTCCTGTGCTGGCCCTGAGACAAATATGGCGCGATTACCTTTAATTTTATGTGACCAATAGCAATATTTAGAAACAACCATACGAGCGGGTGATAATCTTATTCTGGACTGACTTTAAAAGAAATTTTACACGGCTGGACTTTTATGCGTAAAAAATGAAACACTATTCAGCGAACAGTTGTACGTTGAATTAATCGGCATAGCAGAATTAACGATAAGCTGAATGTGTTATATTTCTCTGAACAATTTAAAGTCGAAAAAATTGAACATTTGTTATTAATAAAGACAAAAGGATTCACGATGATTGTGATGTACGGCATTAAAAATTGCGACACCATCAAAAAAGCACGCCGCTTCCTTGAGGCAAACCACGTTGATTATCGCTTTCATGACTATCGCGCAGATGGCCTTGATGCGGAATTTCTGCATAGCGCCATCGCAGAACTGGGCTGGGAAGCGCTGCTGAATACCCGCGGGACCACCTGGCGAAAACTCGATGAATCAGTACGCAATACCATCACTGACGCCGACAGCGCAGCGAAATTAATGCTCGAAATGCCTGCGATCATCAAACGCCCATTGCTCTGTGCGCCTGGGCAGCCTATGCTGCTGGGTTTTAGTGAATCCAGTTATCAGACTTATATTTGAGGTGTAGTCTATGTCATGCCCGGTCATTGAGCTGACTCAGCAGCTTATTCGCCGTCCCTCCCTTAGCCCGGACGATGCAGGTTGTCAGGCATTAATGATTGAGCGCCTGCGCGCCATTGGTTTTACCGTTGAGCGTATGGATTTTGGCGACACCCAGAACTTCTGGGCATGGCGCGGCCAGGGCGAAACGCTGGCTTTTGCCGGACACACCGATATCGTCCCTGCGGGTGACGCCGATCGCTGGATCAATCCTCCTTTCGAACCCACTATCCGCGATGGCATGCTGTTTGGCCGCGGCGCTGCTGACATGAAAGGCTCGCTGGCTGCGATGGTGGTGGCCGCCGAACGCTTTGTCGCCCAGCACCCGAACCACAAAAATCGTCTCGCGTTTTTGATCACCTCCGACGAAGAAGCCAGCGCCAAAAATGGCACGGTGAAAGTGGTCGAAGCGCTGATGGAACGCCGCGAACGCCTGGATTATTGCCTGGTAGGCGAGCCGTCGAGCACGGAAGTGGTCGGTGACGTGGTGAAAAATGGCCGTCGCGGCTCACTGACCTGCAACCTGACCATCCACGGCGTGCAGGGCCACGTGGCCTATCCGCATCTCGCTGATAACCCGGTACATCGCGCGGCGCCAATGCTGAGCGAGCTGGTGGGGATCGAGTGGGATAAAGGCAATGAATTCTTCCCGCCGACCAGCATGCAGATCGCCAACGTCCAGGCGGGCACCGGCAGCAACAACGTTATTCCGGGCGATCTTTTCGTGCAGTTCAACTTCCGCTTTAGCACGGAACTGACCGACGAGATGATCAAATCCCGCGTGATTGCTCTGCTGGATAAATACGAACTGCGCTACACCCTGGACTGGTGGCTTTCCGGCCAGCCGTTCCTGACCCAGCGCGGCAAGCTGGTGGATGCGGTGGTAAACGCTATCGCGCACTATAATGAGATCAAACCGCAGCTCCTGACGACCGGTGGCACTTCAGACGGACGCTTTATCGCCCGCATGGGTGCGCAGGTTGTCGAACTGGGCCCAGTAAACGCCACCATTCATAAAATCAATGAATGCGTGAACGCGGCTGATTTGCAGCTACTGGCTCGTATGTATCAACGTATTATGGAGCAACTCGTCGCCTGACGACTGCTCTGAGAAGGAATAGCGAATGGACTGGCTGGCAAAATATTGGTGGATTCTGGTGTTGGTGTTTCTGGTAGGCGTGCTGCTGAACGTGATCAAAGATCTGAAGCGCGTAGACCATAAGAAGTTCCTCGCCAACAAACCTGAGCTTCCCCCGCATCGTGATTTTAACGATAAGTGGGACGATGACGACAACTGGCCGAAGAAAGACCAGAAGAAATAGTTTCAAAAACCCTCTCCCACGGGAGAGGGGTTTGAACTTACATAAACTCGACAATATCGTCGTCGTTTGGCTTGCTGCCGCTTAACGCTTCGTCGAAATAGTGCTTCGGAACGGTAAAGCGCAGGTGATCCAGCGCGAACTGCATGCTGCGATCGTCAATGGCGTGACCCAGTTCATCAACGATATCCAGCGTCACATCTCCCCCTTCACGAATCAGCGCTTCCTGAGCCGCCACCGCATGGGACAACTCAATCACGCGGTCTTCACCGCCGTGAATCAGGTGGATGGTGGTTGCTGTCGTGGCACTCTGTGGCAGAGTTGCAAAGCGGCCATTAAAGGCAATCACACGCGAGACCAGTCCGGGCTGTGCTTTCACGCTCTCCAGCGACATAATCGCCCCCTGCGAGAAACCAATCAGCGCGGTTGCTCCGGCACTTACGCCGCTCTGCTGTTGCCAGTAGCGTACGGTGTCGATAAAGGTCGGCATGATGGCATCGATGCGTGCCTGACGGTTCTCTTCCGTCACGCCCTGCACAGAAAACCACTGACGCCCCTGTGGGCCGCAAGGCTCTACGCCGCCAATGCTGACGATGAGTGCGTCGGGAAAAATCGGCGCAAACCAGCTGCCGATTTGCCCCATATTCACTGCATTATCACCGACGCCATGAAACAGCAGCAGCAGTTGTTGCGCTGGGGCAGAAGGGCTTTGGACAACAAAATGGTCATGTTTCATGGCAGTCTCCTTAATTGATAGTCAGGATTTTACGCCTCTGCGGGGTAATGACCATGCCACTTCATTGAAGAAGTCATTGAAAAAATTGCCATTGCAAAACGTCACTTTTGAGCCGCTCGCAGCGGCAGCGATCAAGCGATTCAAGGGCCTGCGCGGCCTCCTGGCGCTGTCGTATGAGTAACGTCTTACGTCCGTGAAGTGCCAGCTCGGCGCACAGTTGCGCGTCTTCTTTGCCCTCTTCCAGCCTGCCGCGCAGGGCCTCCAGCGGTATAGGTACCGCCAGCAGGAGGCGCGTGAGCGCTGCTGCAGACGTCGAGAGAGGACGATGGGCAAAGGCGAAACCACTTAACTCCAGCCAGTCATCATCATTAAGGGTAGTCTCCCAGCGATCGTCTACCGGGATCTTTTCGCCGTTCCAGCGTTCAATGATCCGCGCATCGCGGCACAGGCGCTGATGTTCCTGTGCGCACAGCGCCTGCCCCGCCTCGCTGATGGGCCGTAGCGCCATCGCCGTATAGCAGCCGCTGCTGGCCTCGCGATGACTGCCCATACGCACCAGCACAAAGCCGCAGCGCTGCCAGAAACGCCACAGCCCCTCGGTATAGCCAAAGCTGACGGAGAGATAATCCTGCTGTCGGTGCGCACCTGCGCTGCCCGTCAGCGCCTGGCCGATGCCCTCGCGCTGACGCGCCGGATGGACCGCTACGCGGGTAACGCGCCGCCCGACAAGTGTCGCCGCAAGCGGTGATCCTCCGTGGGCGGCAAGAGATTGCGCCACCAGATTGCCGCGCGGGCGTCGGTAGCCTGCCCACACGGCCTGGCTCAACGCCGGCGTTAACCCACCCTCGTCTACCAGCCACAGCGCCCCTGCCAGCGCTTTCCCGGTGCGGGCGACGGCAAAATGCTGGCCCGGTGCGTCCATCATCCGGCGCAAATCCAGGGGTGAGGTGCGGTAGTGCGCTGAGCACAAGAGCCGGTAGATATCAGCGGCAAGCTGCGGCTGGCTCTCCCAGGCGTTTTGTTCCAGGGAAATGATCTCGGGTGTACCGCCGGGTATCGCGTCGACGATGTCGTCATCAAATAACAACGCATCCGCTATCACGCGCTCAAGGGGGCAACCCGCCGCCCAGCGAATGGGGGCCGAGAGCGTGAAAGAGTGCAGGCCGCTAAAACGCGCGCAGAATTTGAGTAAAAAGCCGCGCCCCGTACCTTCGTAACCCTGCACTGTCGTCGTGAGTAATACGCGCGGAAAACGCGACACCAGCTGTTCCAGCAGCGGCCCGGGAATGGCGGCGGCTTCATCAACCACCAGCCAGTCGGCCTGCTGGTCCGAGGCGAGCAACGCATCCGGGGCCATAAAGTGATAGTGATTTTCCGCGAAGCGGGCGATGACGTCTGTTGCCCCTTTCGCAGGCGCAGTGACGATAGCCCGCCCCGAAATACGGCGTAACAGCATCCCTGCGAGCGCGGATTTCCCCCGCCCGCGCGGTGCCGTCACCACCGCTACGCCGGTTTCCATCCCGGTTAGTGCCGCCAGAATGTCAGCCTGTTCGCGCTGCGGCTCGCCGCTGGCAGGCTGCCAGTCGGGTGCCGAAGGCAAGGGGAAATCAGGTAAGGGCTGGTGTTCATGCCAGATCAACGCATCGGGATCGGCGCTCACCACCCGACAAAAATGGTGAACAAAATGCGGCGTCGCGATGGGGATATCGCTGTCGCTCCAGCGAAGCGAATCACTGTCGGTTTGACCGGGCCAGACGGCGAAGGGAGGCGTAAGTAACACCAGCAGGCTGCCCGCGCGTAATGTGCCGCTCAGCGCCGCAAAGGCTGCGACATCAAAACCGCAACGGGCATCGAAAATCGCGTGACGATACTCGCGTCCGAGCAGATTTTTTAGCGCTTGCGGCGCGCAGTGCGGCTCAACGGGCGCGTCGTTTCCAACCCACAGCCAGTCGCCGGAAAGCGCGTCGCGAAGCGTCAAAGCCTGTGTCTGCGACCACGTGTCGCTACCGCTGAGCACCAGCAACCGACGATGACCTTCCTGCTGTAACTGTGCGGCCAGTGGTTCAAACCAGGTGACCGCCTCTTCCCTGCCGCGCAACATCACATGGCTTTACCAAAGGTATTGCACTGAGCCGGATCGCCACTCGCAAAACCACGTTTAAACCAGGTGTAGCGTTCTTCGGAAGTGCCGTGGGTGAAGCTGTCTGGCACCACGCGCCCCTGGCTTTGCTGTTGCAGACGGTCGTCACCGATAGCCTGTGCGGCGTTGAGCGCCTCTTCCAGATCGCCCGACTCCAGCACGCCCTGTTGCTGCATGCTATGGCCCCAGACGCCTGCGAAGCAGTCGGCCTGCAGTTCCATACGCACGGACAAGCGGTTGATTTCGGTCTGGGAGGCGTTTTGCTGCAGCTGACGCACTTTCGGTTCGATGCCGAGCAGTTTTTGTACGTGGTGACCGACTTCATGCGCAATCACGTAGCCCTGGGCAAAATCGCCGTCAGCGCCAAGTTTGCGTTTCATGTCGTCATAGAAGGAGAGATCGATATAGACGGTGCTGTCTGCCGGGCAATAGAACGGTCCCATTACAGACTGTCCGGTGCCACATCCCGTGCGCGTCGCGCCACGGTACATCACCAGTTTTGGCTGCTGGTAAGTGCGGCCCATTTTTTCAAACTGCTGGCTCCACGTATCTTCAGTGGTCGCCAGAATGACAGAGGTGAATTTTGCGGCTTCATCTTCGTTCGGACTGATGGAGCGCTGAGATTGCTGTTGTTGTGGAACCGGCTCTCCGGTCATTAAACCGGTCAGATCGACACCGTAGTAGCCCGCCACCAGCACGATAATCAGCAGAACAATGCCACCTTTACCGCCGGGAAGTCGCATCCCGCCACCGCCCATCGACGGCCCCATGCCGCCACTGCTGCGCCTGTCTTCTACATTGTCACTTTCACGACGCCCTTGCCAGCGCATAACCACCTCGAAACTTTCTCAATATGAATAGAGTGATCGTAGGCGGTTAACGGACGGATTACCATAGGAAACAATGGTAACAAGCCAAAGGATGTTTCCACCCTTTGGCCCGCAAGGGAATTAATCGAGTTTAACGCCCAGACGATGCGCGACGGCTTCGTACGCTTCAATCAGGCCACCCAGGCTCTGACGGAAACGGTCTTTGTCCATTTTATCCAGGGTCTCTTTGTCCCACAGACGGCTGCCGTCCGGGGAGAACTCATCCCCCAGCACCACTTCACCTTTATACAGACCGAACTCCAGTTTGAAGTCGACCAGGATCAGGCCCGCGTCATCAAACAGCTTTTTCAGCACGTCGTTGGCTTTGTAAGTCAGCTCCTGCATGCGCGCCAGGTTCTCTTTGCTCACCCAACCGAAGGTTTCGCAGTAGGATTCGTTGACCATGGGATCGTGCATTTCGTCATTTTTCAGGAACAGGTCGAACAATGGCGGGTTCAGTTCGATGCCTTCTTCAATACCCAGACGTTTCACCAGGGAGCCTGCCGCGCGGTTACGCACCACGCATTCGACCGGGACCATATCCAGTTTTTTCACCAGACACTCCGTATCGGACAGCAACGCTTCCATCTGAGTCGGGATACCAGCTTCGGCGAGTTTGCTCATAATGAAATGGTTGAACTTGTTGTTTACCATGCCCTTACGATCGAACTGCTCAATGCGTGCGCCATCCCCTGCTGACGTATCATTGCGGAACTCGAGCACCAACAGATCCGGGTTTTCGGTGCTGTATACGGTCTTCGCTTTGCCACGATACAACTCAGCTTGCTTCTGCATCTTCATTACTCCTGGTGTGATGATATGTACAAAAATCTCGGGATATTATGCCACGCACACGTTTGCGTAGCACGAAAATAAAAAGGGCTGGATTAACCAGCCCTGTTTTTTTATTTGCTGAATGCAGCCTGGAAGACCGCGACCAGCGCATCGTTCTGCGACTGGGTCAGCGTGTGACCTTTCGGATCGATGAACTGCAAGCTGCTGCGGTTATCGAGGTCACCGACCTGAATTTTGTAATCGCCGGACGCGAGGCCAGGATCGCTGGCACCCAGTTCCTGCCATGCGCTATCGGAAAGCGGTTTGTAAGTGGCCGTGATGCTGCCCGTTGAACGGGTGCTGTCGGTCACTTTCATACCGGCTTTTTCAAGCACGGCTGGCAGACGCTGCCAGGTTTGCTGGAACGGTGCACGCACTACCAGCATTGGCAGACCGGTGTCATCCGCTGCGCTCTGCACATCGAAGGTCACGCCATTGCGGCTCTGCGCGGAGTTCGCTGCATCGGTCGCGTTTTTATCGAGACCAGAAGCAATCACGTTCAGCATTTCAGTGCTGTAGCGCTGCAGCGAGGCCGCATCCGCCACTGGCTTGCCAGCCTGCTCCAGGTTCAGCAGTTTGACCGTGACGGCCTGCTGATAACCCTGCGGTTTGACAGAGACTTGATAACGACCACGGTACTGCTGATCTTCATCCAGACGGTTCCATTCGATCCAGTCGGTCGTCAGACTCTGACTGGCGTCGTCACGCTTATCAATCGCGTAGTTCTTCGACTGAATCACGCTGACCACCTGCGGCCACAGGGTGTTGCCACGACCGTTTTCGACCAAAAGCGTAGCCGTGTCACCCGTAAACTGGGTGCGGGCACCGCTCACCAGCGCCAGTGGCTGTGCCGGTGGACGAATGTCCAGCGCTTTGCCTACTGCGCCACTGCTGTTAGTGACAGGAATGTTGTAATCGCCGTTTTGAATCGGCAGGATCATACCCGCTGGCGCATGAAGTTCAGCAAGCGGCGTTGCATCCAGATAGGATTCATCACCGCTCACCTGGCGCTTGTAGCGCGAGTCTGAACTACAGGCTGCGAGGAGCATAACAAGCGAAACACCCGCAACCTTCGCCAGGCGCGACTTCTGTACTGAGTAAGCCATCAAATCTCCCTAAACTCTACAGCAAACCGGCATGCTTCAGCGCCCCGGTGACCACTTCGCGACCGTGGTCGGTAATGGGGGTCATCGGCAGACGCAGCGTGTCGGTCGCTACAAGTCCCAACTCCTTACATGCCCATTTCACTGGGATCGGATTGGGTTCGACAAATAATTTTGTGTGCAGCGGCATCAGACGCTGGTTAATCAAGCGAGCTTCGTCGAAATGACCCGCCGCAGCCAGTTTGCACATTTCGGCCATATCGCGCGCGGCTACGTTAGACGTAACGGAAATCACGCCATGACCACCGAGCTGCATGAAGTCCAGCGCGGTCGCGTCATCACCACTGAGCAGGATAAAGTCGTCTGAAACCAGCTCTTTGATCTGGTGAACGCGGCTTAAGTTCCCGGTCGCCTCTTTAATTGCGATAATATTTTTAACTTTCGAGAGACGGCCTACGGTTTCCGGCAGCATATCGCAGCCAGTACGCGACGGCACATTATACAGAATTTGTGGCAAGTCAGTATGTTCAGCGATGGCTTTGAAATGCTGGAACAGACCTTCCTGCGTTGGGCGGTTGTAGTACGGGGTCACCGTCAGGCAGCCTACAATGCCGCTGTTGTTAAAACGCTGGGTCAGGCTGATGGCCTCGGCGGTTGCATTTGCACCCGTTCCGGCGATAACCGGGATACGCCCGTCAGCCAGTTCGACGGTCATCATCACCACATCGCCGTGTTCTTCATGGCTCAGGGTGGCAGATTCACCGGTAGTCCCTACGGAAACGATCGCCGACGTCCCGTTGGCGACATGGTAATCAATCAGTTTTTTCAGGCTTGACCGGCAGACATTACCTTTCTCATCCATCGGCGTAACAAGCGCAACAATACTTCCCGTGAACATGGGCCATCCTCTGTGCAAACAAGATTCTCAATGGTACGTTTGGAACTGTAATAAAAGCAAGCGACGTAAGGCGTCCAGGCTGTTGTATGCATGTTTTTTTTATGCTTTCCTTAGGATGACTTAACCACGCAAAGGAAGAACAGGTTTGACAACCTCATCACAACATTACCTGGTTATCACTGCGCTGGGTGCCGACAGAGCCGGTATTGTGAACACCATCACCCGCCACGTCAGCAGTTGCGGCTGTAATATCGAAGACAGCCGCCTTGCGATGCTGGGTGACGAGTTCACGTTTATCATGCTGTTGTCCGGGACATGGAACGCGATTACGCTCATTGAATCCACGTTGCCGCTGAAAGGCGCGGAGCTGGATTTGCTGATCGTGATGAAACGCACAACTGCGCGCCCGCGCCCGGCCATGCCGGCGACCGTCTGGGTGCAGGTTGAAGTCACCGATTCCCCGCACTTAATCGAACGTTTCACCGCACTGTTTGACAGCCACCAGATGAACATCGCTGAGCTTGTGTCCCGCACACAGCCCGGACCGCTGCCAAAATTATTTATTCAGATCACGGCACACAGCCCTGCCTCGCACGATGCGTCAAATATTGAGCAAGCGTTCAAAGCACTCTGTACAGAACTCAATGCACAAGGCAGTATAAACGTCGTCAATTATTCGCAGCACGAACAGGATGGAGTTGAGTAATGAATCCACTGAAAGCCGGTGACATCGCACCGAAATTTAGCCTGCCCGATCAAGACGGCGAGCAAGTAAATTTGACCGACTTCCAGGGACAGCGTGTTCTGGTCTATTTCTACCCGAAAGCCATGACGCCAGGGTGTACCGTACAGGCGTGCGGTTTACGCGATAACATGGATGATTTGAAAAAGGCCGGCGTAGACGTGCTGGGAATCAGCACCGACAAGTCAGAAAAACTGTCACGCTTCGCTGAAAAAGAGCTGCTGAACTTTACGCTGCTCTCCGATGAAGACCATCAGGTTTGCGAGCAATTTGGCGTCTGGGGTGAGAAGACCTTTATGGGCAAAACCTACGACGGCATTCATCGCATCAGCTTCCTGATTGATGCCGATGGCAAAGTTGAACATGTGTTTGATGATTTCAAAACCAGCAACCACCACGACGTGGTGCTCGACTGGCTGAAAGCGAACGCCTGATTAAACGAAAAATCCCGGTTCATTGAACCGGGATTTTTTTTATTCTTCCACCGCAGGCACATCCGGCCACGCATGCACGACCGCTTTAATCAGCGTCGCCAGCGGGATGGCAAAGAACACCCCCCAGAAGCCCCACAGCCCCCCAAAAATCACCACTGACAGGATGATCACCAGCGGGTGCAAATTCACCGCCTCCGAGAACAGCACCGGCACCAGCAGGTTGCCGTCCAGCCCCTGAATAATCAGGTAGACTGCGAAACAGCTCCAGAACTCTGTTCCCAGACCAAACTGGAACAGGGCCACGCCGACCACCGGAATCGTCACCACGAATGCGCCGATATAGGGAATCAGCACCGAGAAGCCCACCAGCACCGCCAGCAGCAGTGAATAATTCAGACCAAAGATCACAAACCCAATCCAGGTCGCGACGCCGACCACAATCATCTCCAGCACTTTGCCGCGAATGTAGTTGGTGATCTGCTGGTTCATCTCTTTCCACACCTGGCCCGCCAGGCCGCGATTGCGCGGCAAGATGCGGCGCACGGCGTTGAGCATCTGCTCTTTGTCCTTCACGAGGAAGAAGACCATCAGCGGCACCAGCACCAGATAGACCGCCAGCGTCAGCAGGCCCACCAGCGAGGCGAGGGAATATTTCACCACCGAATCGCCCATCGTCATGATGCGGGCGCGCATATTTTCCGCCATCGCATCAATAATGCCCGCATCCATCAGCGCCGGATAACGGCGTGGCAGCGTGGCGGCAAAATCGGAGAGTTTATTGAGCATCCCCGGCATATCGCGGATCAGGTAGATCCCCTGCTGCCAGGCAACCGGCATCACCACAAACGACATCAGCAACAGAATGCCGACGAACAGGATCAGCACAATGCTGGTTGCCCAGCGGCGGGAGCAGCCAATTTTTTCAAGACGCACTGTCGGCCATTCGAGAAGATAGGCCAGTACCAGGGCAACGAGCAGCGGCGCCAGCAGGCCGCTGAAGAAGAACAAAATACCGAACCCGGCGACCAGAATAACCAGCAAAGCAATAGCTTCGGGGTCGCTGAAACGGCGCCGATACCACTGCATTAACATTTCGAGCATACAACCCTTCCCTGAATCTGATGGCTGGAGCGAGAGGCGAATTGTATCTAACTGTCACACAAAAGACTTTCCATTTTTGACGCTGCGTCACGAAACGCAAAAGGCGGGCGTTTGGGATTTTCTTCAGGCCGTAACACGGCTACACTCGCAGAGCAGCAGAAGGTGAACGATATGCACGTTCTTCGGTCAAATGGGTACATCCAAAATACAGGGCAGAGGTTATGTTCAGGCAGTTGAAAAAAACTCTGGTTGCAACGCTTATTGCCGCGCTGACTGTCGGTCAAATGGTGCCAGCTTTCGCTGACACATCCGATACATTGCCGGATATGGGTACCTCAGCAGGAAGCACGCTCTCCATCGGACAGGAAATGCAGATGGGTGATTACTACGTGCGTCAGCTTCGCGGCAGCGCGCCGCTGATTAATGACCCGCTGCTGGTGCAATATATCAACGGCCTCGGCATGCGCCTTGTGGCCCACGCCGACTCCGTCAAAACCCCCTTCCACTTCTATTTAATTAATAACGACGAAATCAACGCCTTCGCCTTCTTCGGCGGTAACGTGGTGCTGCATTCGGCGTTATTCCGTTATTCCGACAACGAAAGCCAGCTTGCGTCGGTAATGGCGCACGAAATCTCCCACGTCACTCAGCGCCATCTGGCGCGTGCCATGGAAGATCAGAAAAAAAATGCGCCGCTGACCTGGGTCGGCGCGTTAGGTTCGATCCTGCTGGCGATGGCCAGCCCGCAGGCCGGGATGGCCGCCCTGACCGGGACGCTCGCGGGGACGCGTCAGGGGATGATCAGCTTTACCCAGCAGAACGAACAGGAAGCAGACCGCATCGGCATTCAGGTGCTCCAGCGCTCTGGTTTTGATCCGCAGGCGATGCCGACCTTCCTCGAAAAATTGCTCGATCAGGCGCGCTACTCCACTCGCCCACCGGAAATTCTGCTGACCCACCCCCTGCCAGAAAGCCGTCTTTCCGATGCGCGTAACCGTGCCAATCAGATGCGTCCGGTCGTCGTTCAGTCGTCGCAGGATTTCTACATGGCGAAGGTCAGAACCCTCGGCATGTATAATTCTGGCCGCAACCAGCTGACGAGCGACCTGCTCGATACGCTGACGAAAGGCAATGTGCGTGAGCAGAATGCAGCCCAGTACGGTCGTGCGCTGCAGGCGATGGAAGCCAGCAAATACGATGAGGCGCGCAAAGCGCTCCAGCCGCTGCTGGCCGCCGATCCTAACAATGCGTGGTACCTGGATCTCTCAACCGACATCGATTTGGGCCAGAAGAAAACCGCCGATGCGATTAACAGACTGAAAAACGCCAAAGATTTGCGCACCAATCCGGTGTTGCAGCTCAACCTGGCGAATGCTTACTTACAGGGCGGCCAGCCGAAAGAGGCGGCAACGATTCTGAATCGCTATACCTTTGACCATAAAGACGATCAAAACGGCTGGGATTTACTGGCGCAAACCGAAGGACAGCTTGGTAACCGCGACCAGGAGTTAGCCGCACGTGCCGAGGGCTTTGCCCTTGTTGGGCGCCTGGACCAGTCGATTTCCCTGTTAAGCAGCGCCAGTTCGCAGGTGAAACTGGGCAGTCTGCAGCAGGCGCGCTACGACGCCCGAATCGATCAGCTGCGCGCGCTGCAGCAACGGTTCAAGCCGTACGAAAAGATGTAATAAGGAGAAGTCATGTCAGACAAGGTTAAAATTTATCACAACCCTCGCTGCTCCAAGAGTCGCGACACCCTGAGCCTGCTGAAAGCGAACGGCATTGATCCCGACGTGGTGCTCTATCTGGAGACGCCGCCGGACGCCGCCACTCTTCGCCAGCTTCTGAGCATGCTGGGCATGGCGAGCGCACGTGAGCTGATGCGCCGGAAAGAAGATCTCTATAAATCCTTAAACCTGGACGATAGCCACCTCACGGAAGATGCGCTGATTCAGGCGATGGTTGAAAATCCAAAGTTGATTGAGCGCCCGATTGTGGTCGCTAACGGTGAAGCGCGCATTGGTCGCCCACCGGAAGATGTCCTCGAAATCCTCAACTAAAGGGTGCGCCGCAGTGCTTCAAGAAAGGCCTGCGGCGTACTGTCCCCCAGCTTTTTCTGCGCTTTGCCCTGATTATAGAATTCACAGATTCGCATCAATAACTCCCCTGCCGGTTCCACATTCACTCTGGGAATGATTTCACCCAGCGGGATCGCCACCTGTACGGCGCAGTGCTGTGCCGGGCTGTGTTTTATTGCCATCCCCTCAAGGCTCAACGACGCAGAAAACCCGAAAGTCTCAACAGATTGAATATCAGCCGGACAGGCTTCCAGCAGCTCTCTTGCCCAGTTTGCCACCAGCTGCGGTGAAATCCCCGCATAAAGCCTGGCAAAACACCAGCCGCTGACCGGCTCCCGCGCCCACAGCAGATGCTGTTCCCCACCGTCGTCCATATGCAATGAGAGCGGCAGATGGTGCAGTTCAAGCCGCTGCGGTAAGAGACCGGCTTTCAGCGCTTTTTTGCCCTGCAGTGGCGCGCCCTGACGCGAGGATGCAGCAGGTTTCAGATAGCGATTCAGCGTCGCCCGCGAAACGCTAATCCCCAGCCCTTCATTCACCAGCAGCAACAGTTCGTCCAGCGGCGCACCGGTGGCGTCACGCAGGGCGTTAATCAATGAAACCTGCTCTTGTCTCATCGCTTTGTATATCACTTTAGGCGTCGTGTGGTTGTCGGATATCTGCTCACGCTTGCGCCAGCGCCGGACGGTGGTGACTGAAATTCCCAGCTCCAGGGCCAGCTCTCTGTCGCTTTTATCAGACTGCTGAAGATAGCGACGGGTACGCGGTGTCGTGGTGGCATTGGCGTGCAGTTTGATTTCCATCGCGAGGCCTCAGTCAAATTTCTTATAACCAATCTTGTGAGATTTATATTAACAAAGCGATTACATTGTGACCTGATTCACCTTTCGGTCGCAACGCTTCACTGATAATCCTCAGACATAACATAAACAACGTCACACGATCTTGTACGGAGTTCACAATGAACAATGTTCTGGGATTTATGGAAGCAAAATTGATGCCGCTGGCAGCCAAAACGGCTCAGCAGCGCCATCTGGGTGCCATTCGTGGTGCATACGTTTCATTCATGCCGTTTATTATCGTCGGCTCGATCTTGCTGGTTATCTCCTCGTTCCCGAATCAAACCTATCAGCAGTTTATGTCGTCGGCCTTTGGCGAAAGCTGGAGCGCGATTATCGAGATTCCGTTTAACGCTGTTTTCTCGACGATGTCTCTGTTTATCAGCTTCCTGGTCGCCTTCCGTCTGGCGGAGCACTACGACGAAGACCGCATCTCGTGTGGGATTCTGGCGCTGGTCAGCTTCCTGATCCTCACGCCGTTTATCAAAGTGGCGGAAAACGGCGGTATTACCGTGATGCCGGTGGAGTGGATTGGCAGTAAAGGCCTGTTCGTGGCGATGATTGGCTCGCTGTTATGGACGGAGCTGTTCTGCTGGCTGAAGCGTAAAAATCTGGTGATTAAAATGCCGGAGGGCGTTCCGCCTGCAGTGCAGGAGTCGTTCGCCGCGCTGATCCCCGCCCTGGTGGTGATGATTCTGGTGCTGGTGATCCGCATTGGGTTTGAAAACACGCACTATCACACCATCCATCAGTTCATCTATGACGTGGTCGCAACGCCGGTGCGTCACTACGGCACCTCCTATTTCGGCGCACTGATGACGGTGTTCAGTATCACCATTTTGTGGTCAGTGGGCATTAACTCCGGTTCGATGATTAACGGCATTATCCGTCCGCTGTGGATGGAGAATCAGACCGACAATATCGCCGCCATTCAGGCGGGTGTGACGCCGCCGCACATTATTACCGAGCAGTTTTTCGACATGATCTGGATGGGCGGCGCGGGTGCCACGCTGTCGCTGGTCATCGCGATGCTGATTTTTGCCCGCAGTAAAAATATGCGGGAAGTGGCGCGGCTCGGCGCGGGCGCATCGGTGTTCAACATCAACGAACCGATTCTGTTCGGACTGCCGGTGATCATGAACCCGATCATGCTGATTCCCTTCAACCTGGTGCCGCTGGTGTTAGTCACCGTGCAGTACGCGGCCATGAAAATCGGCGCGGTCGCCGTGACCACCGGGGTGTTTATTCCCTGGACGCTGCCGCCGGTCATCAGCGGCTTTATCGTCACCGGGCATCTTAGCGGCAGCGTGATGCAGCTGCTCAACCTGCTGATCGGCGCGATGCTCTATCTGCCGTTTATGCGCATTCTGGACAAACAGTACCGCGCTGCGGAAATCGCTACCGCGACGCCAACCGAAACCACGCTGGCAAAACAGGAGTAAACCATGTGGGGAATTATCGCAACCTGGCGAATGGCGCTGGAAGGAGTGACGGAGTCTGCGTCTGCGCTGGCTGCGGGGAAGCCTGTCGCATCGGCAGTCGTGGATGCCGTTGCCGCCGTTGAAGACTTTCCGTATTACAAGTCCGTCGGCTACGGCGGGCTGCCCACGGAGAATGGCGAGGTGGAACTCGACGCCGCCTATATGGACGGCGACACGCTGGCCTTTGGCGCAGTGGGCAATCTGGTGGATATCGCCAACCCGGTGCGGGTGGCTCAGGCCTTGAGCCGTCAGCGCTATAACAGCCTGCTGGTGGGCCAGGGGGCGCGCGAGTGGGCGTTAAGCCAGGGCTTTAGTGACAAAACCATGCTCACCGACCGGGCAATGCAACACTACCGCAAGCGCTGTCGTGAAACGCTGGACAAGGGGCTCAGCCCGTACGACGGTCACGATACTGTCGGCATTATCGGGCTGGATAAGCAAGGCTCCATGAGCGTCGCGACCTCCACCAGCGGCCTGTTTATGAAAAAACGCGGGCGCATCGGGGATTCGCCGATTATCGGCTCCGGTTTTTATTGCGACAGCGAAACGGGGGCCGCCACCGCCACGGGCGTGGGCGAGGACCTGATGAAAGGCTGCACCAGCTACGAAATCGTGCGCCGCATGGCGCAGGGCATGACGCCACAGCAGGCGGCAGATTCCGTCGTCTTTGAACTGGAAGACAAGCTGATGTCACGCTTTGGCCGCGTGGGCGATCTTTCCGTGGTGTGCATGAATAACCGAGGCGAATTTGGCGCGGCGACCAACATCAAGACGTTCTCTTTTGTGGTCGCCACCGCCCGGCAGCCCCTGACCGTTTTTCGCACCGAACGTCTGCGTGAGAAAACCCACTATCAGGCCGTGGATGACGACTGGATGCAGGCCTATGCCACCCGCATTCGCGCGCCGATTGAGGAACAACCATGATTACCTGCCAGCTGATTACCTCCCTTGCCGAAGCCCGCCCACACAGCCATCTTCTGGCGCGCCACGCCTGTGCGCAGCTGCCGGAGACGGCGCTTATCAATGAGATGCGTGCACAGACAGGCGTAGCAGACACACGCTTCGGCTGTGCCCCTTTTGCCCGTATCACTCTGTTGCCAGAAGCGCTGTGGCAGGATTCCCTGACCGACGGTTTAGTGGCCGCGCTACGCCCGCTATTTGCCGCGCCCGTCAGCGAAAGCCTGGTGATTGATCTCTGCGATATTCACGACACCGTTCTGGGCCAGTTGCTGCGTTTCCTGTTCAATCAGGCGCATAACCTCAGCGATTTGCAGCTCAAGAAAACGGACGGTTCCGCCGTGCGGATTCGCCACATTGCCGCCCTGTGCCTGCCCGAGCAACGAGAGCGGTTAGCCAGCATCATCGAACAACAGCAGGCGGTTGCCAACGGGATGATTGCTGCACGGCGTCTGGCAGACACCCCATCCGACCGCTGTACACCACAGTACGTGGTCGACGAGGCGCAGACCCTGTGTGCCGCCTTCCCTGCCCTGCGCTGCGAGGTGCTTGATGAACAACAGATCGTCGGGCAAAGTCTTGGGCTGCTCCATGCCGTTGGAAAAGGCGCCACCTGCCCGCCGCGCCTGCTGGCGATTCATTACGACGGCGTCAGCGACGGTCCGGTTCGCTGCTATGTGGGCAAAGGCATTACCTTTGACACGGGCGGTCTGTGGCTGAAGGAAGGCGCAGGCATGTACACCATGAAGTACGACATGTGCGGCGCGGCCAACGTTTTGGGCCTGATGCTGACGGTGGCGGAGCTGAACCTGCCCGTGCGGATCATGGGCGTGCTGGCGCTGGCGGAAAACGCCATCGGCCCGGACGCAATGCAGCCGGGGACGGTAGCGCGGGCCTGTAACGGCCTGACGGTGGAGATCAATAATACCGACGCCGAAGGACGTCTGGTGCTGGCTGACGCTATCGCCTGGGCGAGTCAGCGTCATCCGCAGGCGCATTACATTATCGATATGGCGACGCTGACGGGTGCGGTGGTAAAAGCGCTGGGGTATGAGCTGAGCGGATTGATGACGCAAAGCGAAACCCTGCGGGAGCAGCTGACCCGCGCCGGGATCAGGAGCGGCGATGAGGTGTGGTCTCTGCCGCTGGATGCGCGGCTGAAAAAACAGACCGAAAGCACGATTGCCGATCTGTGCAATATGCCGACCAATAACGCGGCGATCAGTGCGTCAGCCGCATGGTTATTACACCATTTTTGCCCGCCAACGATTCCGTGGGCGCATCTGGATATCAGCGGAACGGCGTTATGGCGTGAAGGCGGAAGGAGCGTGGCGTCGGGAAGACCGATTCCATTATTGGTGGAGCATTTATTAGCAGACGTAAAACTGTAAGCCCGCACAAGCGACACGCCGCCGGGCCAGAAGGCCTGGTGGCGAATTAGAGCTTCAGCGTCTCTTTCACAAACGGAATGGTCAGTTTGCGCTGGGCAGTTATGGACGCATGATCGAGCTGATCCAGCGTATCAAACAGGGTGCGCATTTCCCGATCCAGCCGCTTTAACAGGAAACGCCCCACGTCTTCCGGCAGCTCAAACCCACGTAGCCGCGAGCGTAACTGCAGTGCCTGAAGTTTGTCTTCATCAGACAAGGGTTGCAGCTTGTAGATTTGTCCCCAGTCGAGACGAGACGCCAGATCCGGCAACCCCAAATTCAGCTGGCGCGGAGGACGATCGCCGGTGATCAGCAACCGGGTTTTCCCCGATTCCAGAATGCGGTTGTAGAGATTAAACATCGCCATTTCCCACGGCTCATCTCCGGCAATGCATTCAATATTGTCGATGCAAACCAGTGAAAGATGTTCCATACCGTCGAGCACTTCCGGGACAAACCAGGTGCGTTTATCCAGCGGCACGTAGCCTACCGCGTCACCGCGCTGGGAAAGTTCCGCACAGGCGGCGTGCAGCAGATGGCTGCGTCCCGCGCCTTCGCGTGACCAGATATAAATGTATCCGCTGTGCTCCTGGCGCAACACGTTTTGCAGTGCAGCCAGTAAAGAGGGGTTATCGCCCGGCCAGAAACTCGCGAAAGTTTCGTCGTCAGGAAGATAAAGTGGCAGAGAGAGCTGTGCCGGTCCGTTCAGAAATACCTCGATCAAGGTCTCACATAAAATCGGGAGGGAGTTTATCACGGAACCTGCAATGAGAGAACCGGGCGGATCGTCCGCCCGGTTTAACGATCAATGTGACGCTTTTTCGCTGTCAGCGGCGTCGAGAACTTCTTCTTCCGGGCGCAGCACAGAGATCAGTTTGAAGATCAGGCTCAGGCCTACGCCGACGATGGTGGCCAGCGCCATGCCTTTCAGCTCAGCGGCACCGATGTGCACTTTCGCGCCGCTCACACCGATAATCAGGATCACCGAGGTCAGGATCAGGTTCTGCGTTTTGTTGTAATCCACTTTGGATTCAATCAGCACGCGAATACCGGATGCGCCGATCACACCGTAGAGCAGCAGTGAGACACCGCCGATGACCGGGACCGGGATAATCTGGATCGCCGCCGCCAGTTTTCCGACGCAGGAGAGCAGAATCGCAAAGATCGCCGCCCGCCGATCACCCAGGTGCTGTAGACGCGAGTAATCGCCATTACGCCGATGTTCTCGCCGTAAGTGGTGTTTGGCGTGGAGCCGAAGAAGCCGGAAATCATGGTCGAAAGGCCGTTAGCAAACATCGAACGGTGCAGACCTGGGTCGCGGATCAGATCTTTTTTGACGATATTCGCCGTTACCACCAGGTGCCCAACGTGCTCGGCAATCACCACCAGCGCCGCTGGCAAAATGGTGAAGATCGCAAACCACTCAAAGCGCGGCGTGTAGAAGGTTGGCAGTGCAAACCAGTGCGCCTGTGCAATCGGAGTGGTATCCACCACACCCATCGCGAAGGAGAGCGCATAGCCCGCCAGCACCCCGATCAGAATCGGGATAATCGCCAGGAAACCACGGAACAGCACCGAGCCGAACACCGTCACGCCCAGGGTTACCAGCGAAATAATAATGGTTTTGGACTCAGGCGATTGCCCGTCCGCAGGCAGCAGCCCGGCCATATTGGCCGCCACGCCCGCCAGCTCCAGACCGATGACGGCAACGATTGCGCCCATTGCCGCAGGCGGGAACATCACATCCAGCCAGCCTGTCCCGGCTTTCTTCACAATGAAGGCCACCAGGCAGAACAGCGCACCGCACATGATAAAGCCGCCCAGCGCCACTTCGTAGCCTAATGGCAGCAGCAACAGGACCGGGGAAATAAACGCAAAGCTGGAACCCAGATACGCCGGGATTTTGCCTTTACAGATGAAAAGGTACAGCAGCGTGCCGACACCGTTGAACAGCAGCACGGTAGCCGGGTTAATGTGAAACAGGATTGGCACCAGCACGGTCGCACCAAACATGGCAAACAGATGCTGCAAACTAAGCGGGATCGTCTGCAAAAGCGGCGGTCTTTCACTCACCCCGATAGTACGGCGCGTCATAGTGTTTTCCTCTAAGTATTGTGAGTTGTTTGTGTTTTATTCAAAAAAAAGCCGACTATCAAAGTCGGCTTCTTTTTCGTTATTCGATTATTTCGTACCAAAAATCTTATCGCCGGCATCGCCCAGCCCCGGGATGATGTACCCGTGCTCGTTCAGCCCCTGGTCGATGGATGCGGTATACAGCTCAACGTCCGGATGCGCTTTTTCCAGCGCCGCGATACCTTCCGGTGCCGCAACCAGTACCAGCACTTTAATGCTGTTGCAGCCGGCGTTTTTCAGCAGGTCGATAGTGGCGATCATCGAGCCGCCGGTGGCGAGCATCGGGTCAACGACCAGCGCCATACGCTCGTCGATATTGGAAACCAGCTTCTGAAAATACGGAACCGGCTCGAGAGTCTCTTCATTACGGTAGATACCGACAACGCTGATACGCGCGCTCGGTACGTGCTCCAGCACGCCTTCCATCATGCCCAGACCTGCGCGCAGGATTGGCACCACGGTAATTTTTTTGCCTTTGATCTGCTCAACCTGGACCGGGCCGTTCCAGCCTTCGATGGTCACTTTTTCAGTTTCCAGGTCAGACGTTGCTTCGTAAGTCAATAAGCTTCCAACTTCAGAGGCCAGTTCGCGAAAACGCTTCGTGCTGATGTCATGCTCACGCATCAGGCCCAGCTTGTGTTTAACGAGTGGGTGTTTCACTTCCACAATCTTCATTCTCATTCTCCTCTGAGGTGGCTACCGCAAAAAAAATCGCCGGATTATACCGCTTTTTTCCAGGTTCGCCATACCCATCTTGCTTGACGTTGATCAATCAAAGTGGATTAGGGAGCGTTAGAGAGTATAAAACAGGAAAAAAAAGCCGGAGGGGAGTCCGGCTTTTTCGGGGGATAGTTACCGTGCGGTGCTGCGCTTACAGGTCTGCGCCGTTAGTGGCGATAACCTTCTGATACCAGTCGAATGATTTTTTCTTGCTGCGGTTCAGGGTGCCATTACCTTCGTTATCTTTATCGACAAAGATAAACCCGTAACGTTTTTTCATTTCGCCCGTGCCCGCCGACACCAGATCGATACAGCCCCACGGGGTATAGCCCATCAGATCCACGCCATCTTCAACGACCGCTTTTTTCATCTCACGGATGTGCGCATCGAGATAATCGATGCGGTACTGGTCGTTCACCGTGCCGTCGCTCTCCTGCACGTCGATGGCGCCAAAGCCGTTCTCGACGATAAACAGTGGCAGTTGATAGTGATCCCAGAACCAGTTCAGGGAGTAGCGCAGGCCCACCGGGTCAATCTGCCAGCCCCAGTCGGATTTCTGAACGTACGGGTTGGAGACCAGGCTTTTACTTTCGTCATAATCAAGCTGCGGGTTGTCCGGCGTCGCTTTGGTGGCGAAAGACATGTAATAGCTGAAACCGATGTAATCAACACAGCCCTGCTTCAGTGCCGCAATATCTTCTTCGGTAATATCCAGCTCAAAACCGCGACGCTCAAAGTAGTTAAGCAAGTGCTGCGGATATTTCCCGCGCACGTGCACGTCGGTGAACCAGTAGCGACGATGCATGGCGTTCATCGCCATCATGATGTCGTTTGGCGCGCAGCTCAGCGGATAGATTGGGCACATGGCAATCATGCAGCCAATTTGCAGGGACGGATTGATCTCACGCCCGGCTTTCACCGCCAGAGCGCTGGCCACCAGCTCATAGTGCGCGGCCTGGAACATCACCGGCTCGCGATCTTCGCCCGGCTCGTACTTCAGGCCGGAGTTAGTGAATGGCGCAAAATCTTCGTGGAAGTTAGCCTGGTTGTTGATCTCGTTGAAGGTCATCCAGTACTTCACTTTGTGCTGGTATCGCTTGAATACCACGGTCGCGAAACGCACAAACATGTCGATCAGCTTGCGATTACGCCAGCCGCCATATTCAGTCACCAGATGGAAAGGCATTTCGAAGTGCGAAAGAGTAATCACCGGCTCAATGCCATATTTCAGGCACTCGTCGAACAGGTCGTCGTAGAATTTCAGACCGGCTTCGTTCGGCTCCAGCTCATCGCCTTTGGGGAAAATACGCGTCCAGGCAATCGATGTGCGGAAGCATTTAAAGCCCAGTTCGGCGAAAAGTTTGATGTCTTCTTTGTAGCGATGGTAGAAGTCGATGGCTTCGTGGTTCGGATAGTTTTTACCCTGAATGACGCCCTGAGTGATTTCACGCGGGACACCGTGCGCGCCGACCGTCATTACGTCCGCAACGCTGATTCCTTTACCGCCCTCTTTCCAGCCACCTTCCAGCTGATGCGCCGCCACCGCGCCGCCCCACAGAAAACCTTCTTTGAATCCTGGCATGCCTTTTCCCTCATTCTGCGTTATTTTCTGCAAAAACAATTACAGAAACCGGTTTCAGTGAAATCATGTGCAATGCTCCTGGCGGTTGCAAGCACATTACCGAAACCGGTTTCATTTTCGTGAACGGTATCAAGTTTGTCGCCGCCCGATGTATAAATGTGTAAATTTTCAGCGACTTTTCATGACCGCAGAATAGGCTCGCAAACGTTTGCCTGGACTGTTAGAATTGCGCCGATTTTTCTTACTATGCAATGCAATCGCGTGGGGACTTAAGCCGTGACCAACAAAACTTCTCTCAGCTATAAAGATGCCGGTGTTGATATTGACGCAGGTAATGCGCTGGTTGACCGAATCAAAGGTGTGGTCAAAAAGACTCGCCGCCCTGAAGTGATGGGTGGTCTGGGTGGATTTGGCGCACTGTGCGCACTGCCGCAAAAATATCGTGAGCCTGTTCTGGTTTCTGGCACTGATGGCGTGGGAACAAAACTGCGTCTGGCGATGGATCTCAAACGCCACGACACCATCGGTATCGACCTGGTGGCCATGTGCGTGAACGACCTTGTGGTGCAGGGTGCTGAACCCCTCTTCTTCCTCGACTATTACGCGACCGGAAAACTTGACGTGGATACCGCATCCAGCGTGATTACCGGTATCGCTGAAGGCTGTCTGCAGTCCGGCTGTGCGCTGGTCGGCGGCGAAACGGCAGAAATGCCGGGGATGTATCACGGTGAAGATTACGACGTCGCAGGCTTCTGCGTCGGCGTAGTAGAAAAATCAGAAATTATCGACGGCAGCAAAGTGACCGATGGCGATGTGCTGATTGCACTCGGCTCCAGCGGCCCGCACTCCAACGGTTATTCCCTGGTGCGTAAGATCCTCGAAGTGAGCGGCTGCGATCCAGAAACCACGGAACTCGACGGCAAACCGCTGGCCGATCACCTGCTGGCTCCGACCCGCATCTACGTGAAAAACATTCTTGAGCTGATTGAGAACGTTGACGTGCACGCCATTGCACACCTGACCGGCGGCGGCTTCTGGGAAAACATCCCACGCGTTCTGCCTGACAATACTCAGGCGGTGATCGACGCGTCCTCCTGGCAGTGGCCAGCCGTGTTCAACTGGCTGCAAACTGCAGGTAACGTCAGCCAGCACGAAATGTATCGCACCTTCAACTGCGGCGTCGGCATGCTGATTGCTCTGCCCGCCAGCGAAGCAGACAACGCCATTGAGCTGATGAAGGCGAAGGGTGAAAACGCGTGGAAAATCGGTATCATCAAAGCTTCTGATTCCGAACAGCGCGTGGTCATTGAATGAAAAATATTGTGGTGCTCATTTCCGGTAACGGAAGTAATTTGCAGGCCATTATCGACGCCTGCAAACAGAAACAGATCAATGGCACCATTCGCGCAGTATTCAGCAACAAGGCCGATGCGTTCGGCCTTGAGCGTGCGCGGGATGCCCATATCCCGGCGCACGCGCTGGAAGCCTCTCAGTTTGCCAGTCGAGAAGCCTTCGACCGAGAGCTGGTGCAGGAGATCGACGCTTACGCGCCGGATGTCGTGGTGCTGGCCGGCTATATGCGTATCCTCAGCCCGGGGTTTGTTTCCCACTATTCCGGCCGTCTGCTGAACATCCACCCTTCTCTTCTGCCGAAATATCCAGGCCTGCATACCCACCGTCAGGTGCTGGAAAATGGCGATGAGGAGCATGGAACTTCCGTGCATTTCGTCACCGACGAGCTGGACGGCGGGCCGGTCATTCTGCAGGCAAAAATCCCGGTGTTTGACGGCGACGATGAAGACGACATCACCGAACGCGTTCAGTCGCAGGAGCACGCCATTTACCCGTTAGTGGTAAGCTGGTTTGTCGATGGACGTCTTGAGATGCGCGACAACGCCGCCTGGCTGGATGGCGTTAAGCTGCCCGCTCAGGGCTATGCGGCCGACGAGTAATCTGTTTTTCCCGGCGGCGCTGCGCTTGCAGAGCCGACGTTTTTGTCAGTCGGGTACGCGCCGCGCCGCCCGACACATCTTCATCCGCACCAACCCCTTAAAATCCCCCAGAAAAAAAATTAACTGTCATACTTTTCTGGCACAGTTGGACATCTCGTGTCAAAGCTCGCCATAATAGAATCGAGACGGATTTGCTGCGTCCCGTGATTGAAACGGAGTGTAAGTTGTAATGGGTCAGGAAAAGTTATACATCGAAAAAGAGCTAAGCTGGTTAGCATTCAACGAACGCGTGCTTCAGGAAGCGGCTGATAAAAGTAATCCGCTGATTGAGCGGATGCGTTTTCTGGGTATTTATTCCAATAACCTGGATGAATTTTATAAGGTCCGTTTTGCCGAACTGAAGCGGCGGATCATCATCAGCGAAGAGCAAGGCCTAAACTCCCATTCACGCCATCTGCTGGGTAAAATCCAGGCTCGTGTTCTGAAAGCCGACCAGGAATTTGACGGCTTGTATAACGAGCTGCTGCTGGAGATGGCGCGTAACCAAATCTTCCTGATTAACGAACGTCAGCTCTCCGCCAACCAACAGACCTGGCTGCGCCACTACTTCAAACATTATCTGCGCCAGCACATCACCCCTATTCTTATCAATCGCGAAACGGATCTGGTGCAGTTCCTGAAGGATGATTACACCTATCTGGCGGTGGAGATTATTCGCGGCGACTCCATTCGCTACGCGCTGCTGGAGATCCCATCGGATAAAGTGCCACGCTTTGTGAACCTGCCGCCGGAAACTCCGCGCAGACGCAAGCCGATGATCCTGCTGGATAACATCCTGCGCTACTGCCTCGACGACATTTTCAAAGGCTTCTTCGATTACGATGCGCTGAACGCCTATTCCATGAAAATGACCCGTGATGCCGAGTACGATCTGGTGCACGAGATGGAAGCCAGCCTCATGGAGCTGATGTCCTCCAGCCTGAAACAGCGTTTGACGGCCGAGCCGGTGCGCTTTGTTTATCAGCGCGACATGCCGGACGCCATGGTGGAAATGCTGCGCGACAAGCTCACCATCTCCCGCTACGACTCCATCGTACCGGGCGGACGCTATCACAACTTTAAAGACTTTATTAGCTTCCCGAACGTCGGCAAAGCCAATCTGGTCAACAAACCGCTGCCGCGCCTGCGCCATCTCTGGTTCGATAAGTTCCGTAACGGATTCGACGCCATTCGCGAGCGCGACGTGCTGCTTTACTATCCGTACCACACCTTTGAGCACGTACTTGAACTGCTGCGTCAGGCGTCGTTCGATCCGAACGTGCTGGCGATTAAAATCAACATCTACCGTGTGGCAAAAGACTCGCGCATTATCGATGCAATGATTCACGCCGCGCACAACGGTAAAAAAGTGACGGTGGTGGTTGAGCTGCAGGCGCGTTTCGACGAAGAGGCAAACATTCACTGGGCGCGTCGTCTGACGGAAGCCGGTGTGCACGTTATCTTCTCGGCGCCGGGGCTGAAAATTCACGCCAAACTGTTCCTGATCTCCCGTAAAGAAGGTGATGACGTGGTGCGCTACGCCCACATCGGGACCGGTAACTTCAACGAGAAAACCGCGCGACTGTATACGGACTACTCGCTGCTGACCGCCGACGCGCGCATCACCAACGAAGTGCGCCGGGTGTTTAACTTTATCGAGAACCCGTATCGTCCGGTGAGCTTCGACTATCTGCTGGTCTCCCCGCAGAACTCGCGCCGCCTGCTTTACGCGATGATCGACAAAGAGATTGCCGCCGCGCAAAAAGGCGAGCCGTCGGGCATTACCCTCAAACTTAATAACCTGGTCGACAAAGGCCTGGTGGATCGGCTGTATGCGGCCTCCAGCACCGGTGTACCGGTGAATCTACTGATTCGCGGCATGTGCTCGCTGATTCCAGAACTGGAAGGCATCAGCGAAAATATTCGCGTGACCAGCATCGTTGACCGTTATCTGGAACACGATCGCATCTATATTTTTGAAAATGGTGGCGACAAACAGGTGTATCTCTCTTCCGCGGACTGGATGACGCGTAATATTGATTACCGAATTGAAGTCGCGACGCCGCTGCTGGACCCACGTCTGAAGCAGCGGATCCTCGATATTATTGAGCTGCAACTGAGTGACACCGTTAAGGCTCGCTATATCGATAAAGAACTGAGTAACCGCTACGTGCAGCGCGGCAATCGCCGTAAAGTGCGCTCACAGCTGGCGATTTACGACTATATCAAATCACTCGAGCAACCTGATTAACCTATGCCGATAAATGATAAGACCCCACGCCCGCAGGAGTTTGCTGCGGTCGATTTAGGTTCTAACAGCTTTCATATGGTCATCGCCCGCGAGGTCGACGGCGCCATGCAGATCATCGGGCGCCTTAAGCAGCGCGTTCATCTTGCCGATGGTCTTGACGACAAAAACATGCTCAGCGAAGAGGCGATGGAGCGCGGTTTAGCCTGCCTGTCGCTGTTTGCTGAACGCCTGCAAGGGTTTTCCGCATCGAGCGTGTGTATTGTCGGAACGCACACGCTGCGCCAGGCGCTGAATGCGCCAGAGTTTCTCAAACGCGCGGAAAAAGTGATCCCCTACCCGATTGAAATCATTTCGGGTAACGAGGAAGCGCGTCTGATTTTTATGGGCGTGGAACATACCCAGCCGGAAAAAGGCCGCAAACTGGTAATCGATATCGGCGGCGGGTCGACTGAGCTGGTCATCGGCGAAGACTTCGAACCCAAACTGGTTGAAAGCCGCCGTATGGGCTGTGTCAGCTTTGCGCAGATGTATTTCCCTGGCGGCACCATTACCCGTGAAAATTTCCAGCGCGCGCGCATGGCGGCCGTTCAGAAACTGGAATCGCTTGCCTGGCAGTATCGTATTCAGGGCTGGAATGTTGCCCTCGGCGCGTCCGGTAGCATCAAAGCGGCACACGAAGTGCTGCTGGCGATGGGTGAAAAAGACGGGATTATCACTCCGGAACGGCTGGAAAAACTCCGCGAAGAGGTGCTCAAACACAAAAGTTTTGACTCCCTGAGCCTGCCGGGCTTGTCCGACGAACGTAAGGCGGTCTTCGTGCCTGGGCTGGCGATTCTGTGCGGTGTCTTCGATGCGCTGGCGATCCGCGAGCTGCGCCTGTCCGACGGGGCGTTGCGTGAAGGCGTGCTTTACGAAATGGAAGGTCGCTTCCGTCATCAGGATATTCGCAGCCGTACCGCGCAAAGCCTGGCGAATCAGTACAATATCGACCGTGAACAAGCGAAGCGCGTTCTGGAAACCACCACCCACATTTATGAACAGTGGGAAACGCAAAATCCGAAACTGGCGCATCCGCAGCTGGCTGCCCTGCTGAAGTGGGCGACGATGCTGCACGAAGTGGGCCTGAATATTAACCACAGCGGCATGCATCGCCACTCGGCCTATATTCTGCAAAACAGCGATCTGCCGGGCTTCAATCAGGAGCAACAAACGATGATGGCGACGCTGGTGCGCTATCACCGTAAGGCA
This sequence comes from Lelliottia sp. WB101, assembly GCF_003051885.1. Lineage (NCBI taxonomy): Bacteria > Pseudomonadati > Pseudomonadota > Gammaproteobacteria > Enterobacterales > Enterobacteriaceae > Lelliottia > Lelliottia sp. WB101. The sequence continues at coordinate 2,332,286 of NZ_CP028520.1, read as the reverse complement.
ATCAAACTGGACGATCTGCCGCGCTTTACGCTGTTCAAGAAAAAGCAGTTCCTGCCGCTCATTCAGCTTTTGCGCTTAGGCGTTTTGCTGAATAACCAGCGTCAGGCGACGACGACGCCGCCAACGCTTACCCTGAAAACCGACGACCATCACTGGACGCTGAGTTTCCCGCACGACTGGTTTAGCCAGAATGCGCTGGTGCTTTTAGATCTTGAAAAAGAGCAGCAGTACTGGGAGGGTGTGACCGGCTGGTTGCTTAAAATCGAAGAAGAGCAGTCGCCAGACGTGGCGGCGTAACCCTGTGTTCTCAGGCGTCCAGTGGTGACGCCTGAGAATCGAGCAGCTGTTCCAGCGGCTCAGGTTTACCAATTAAATATCCCTGCAGAAAATCTATCCCCAGCGCGCTAAGTGCGCTGCGAATCGCTTCACTTTCCACATATTCGGCCACCACCAGCATTTTCTTCATCCGCGCCAGATGGCAAATCGACGCCACAATCTGATAGTCCAGGCTGTTGTCAGCGATGTTACGAATAAAGCTGCCGTCAATTTTCAGGATATCGGCATCAACGCTTTTCAACCGGGCATAGCTGGCATAGCCCGTTCCAAAATCGTCGATGGCAATCAGACACCCTAACTTCTGCAGCTGTTTGACCATCTGATCCGCCAGATCCGCATTGCCAAAGCCGCTACACTCGGTAATTTCAAAGATCAGCTGCCAGGCTTCGATGCCGTATTTCTCCAGCAAACGGTGAACCTCAATGGGGAATTGCGATCGGCAGATGGTTGAAGACATGAGATTAATGGCAAAACGCTTGCCGGGCAGCCTGCCGCGATGCGCCGACATAAACTTCAGCGTACTTTCCAGCACCCAGAGATCCACGCGCGATGACAAGCCAAACTCCTGCGCCACGGGCAGGAATTTATCCGGCGTAATGAGTACGCCATTTTCGTCGGTCATGCGTAAGAGGATTTCGTGGTAGTGATCGCCGCGAACGCCCTGCACCCGTTGCGCCATGAGCTGAAATTCATTGTGCTCAAGCGCCCGCTGCAGTCGGTTCATCATCGCCACTTTATCCCGCAGGCTACGCTGTAAATTAGCCGCGCCGCGCTGTTTTAGGTTCTCAGGATGGTTGGTGAAGAGCGAGAAATCCGCAATGATGCTCAGCTCGCCCAGCAGCAAATAGAGATGGGTCACTGGCGAACGGACACAACAATAGCTGATACCCACCTGCGGTTGTAGCGGCACCCCGTCCCAGATAAAACGAAACTGTTTAATGAGTTCGTCGAGCGCTTCAATGCGCGCTACGTGTGACTCAGTGTTCAGCCGTATCGCCAGATCGCATCCGGACAGCTGATAAACGCACTCATTGGGCTGCAGGAAACTCTTAAGCCACTCCGCCAGCTTCTGTTTGTACTGAATTCGAAGCAGCACGCCGTAGTTGCGGCTCAGAACTTCAAGTTCCGGTACGCGCAGCATACAGAGCGTTGACCAGGGTGATTTAGACAACGCACGCGATAACGCCCGCAGATTCGGCATGTGCACAACCGGATCGAGAAAAGCCAGACGTCTGGCATGGCGCGTGATCACCCGCTGGCGCGTAGCCAGCATCGCCATGTAAATCACCACAAAAGAGAAGACCAGATAACTCGACGACGTAATCGCCAAGTGAATATCGTAGCCCTGGCCGAGCGGAATATAGTGGTAAAAATAGTGAATTGAGACCATCAGCACCGGCGTCCAGATGATCGACATCAGCTTATAGCCAAACCGCATTGAGCCCCACAGCATCACCGGCATCATCAGCGACAGCGTGTAGTTAGTGCTAAAAATTGAGCTGCTGTCGCTCATGGGTACCAGCAGCAGTGAAAGCAGGCCTGCCAGCGCGGCAAGCCAGAGAACAAACTCCGCCGCAGTGACTTTCTTATCAATCTGCGTTCGGATCTGTGATATGAGCGCTTTGAGATAACGCGGATGGCGGAACACGCGAATCACCAGATAGCTGAACGGCACTCCCGTCAATCCGCCGACCAGCAGCCCCTGAAAATTGATCAGGGTGCGAATGGTCAGCGGATTTAGCCCGGCCACGCTCTGTCGGGTTTCATAGACGCCGAGGTAAACGGCAAACTGGAACAACACTAAAAATAGCGTCGACGGGCACAAAACCTGCCAGAAAATACGTTGCGCCATCAGCTTTGTATTGCCGTATGCAACCATATTTCGCCGGGGAGCAAACACCCGGTATCCGCCCCAGCTCAGGGTGAGCGGAACGATAAAATGGCAGATGAGCGCCACGGTCTCATAGAGGCTGACAGTGTCGTAGTAACGTAAAAACAGCGCCAGAATGATGCCCGGCAGTGCTGCGAGGCCGAAAAACAGCATTGCGGAGAGCAGAAACGACAACGGCATGTAATAGAGTACGATGCTTCCGCCGTTTAACTGGGTATAAGTGCTCGCAACGTTCAGCAGAGGCAGAAAAATAACAGGCAACAGAAGGGGGAGCGCCCACCAGCGATCTTTGTTTTGCTGTAAAAAAGAGAGAATGTTCATAGGCGCCTGGTTAAGCCCCTTCATCCATAGGGTAATTTCAGACAGGCATCCAACCTGACATTTTGACGCACAGTATTTTCATGAGAAAACACCATGGAGGGAGGATTTTAGTGATCAATGCCGCGCAAGAATTGACCTAACGCAAGAATATGAATTCAAAAAACCAATTATTACAATTTTCTCGGGTGGTTTTCTGTTTTCTATCAGCCCGGTAAATTATTGAATTAATATCGATAACATCAACGAATCATTACATTGACGATTTTTTACACACTCCGAATTGACCCTTGCTTCCCGCTGTGACTTAATAGTCCCATCGCCCAAAAGGGTATACCCAGGAAAACACAGTGAGCCAGGCAACGCGTATGCACAAACGACATCGATTTAACACTCGAATGACCCGCATTATCTTGCTTATCAGCTTCCTGTTTTTCTTCGGCCGCTTCGTGTACTCCTCCATTGGCGCCTGGTATCACCATCAGGACAAAATTCAGTCTCAGCAAGTCACCCAGCCGCTGGACTCCGTTAACCATTAACCTTCTCGCGCAATAAACGAATCACTTCGGAAATTCCCTTACTGAGAATTTTGTCTTGCCGCATGACGATACCTAACTGACGATGCAAAATCGGGTTCAGCGACCGCACGCACAGCCCTTCGCGATCCGCTACGGTTTCGACCGCCATACGCGGGACAATGCTGTATCCCAATCCTGCGCGAACCATGCGTTTAATGGCTTCGATACTGCCCAGCTGCATCACAGGGCAGACCTCCAGATCGCATGTGTTAAACCAGCCATCGATTAAATCCCGCGTGCCACTCCCCGATTCGAAGGCTATCAGGGGAAGTGCGTGCAATATTTGCGGGCTAAACTGCGCTATCTCCTCGTCCTGCACCTGGGAAATTATCAGGACAAACTCTTCATCGAGTAGGGGCATCACCTCCAGCGCCCGACCGCTTGCCGGAAGGGTCACCAGCCCGATATCCAGACGGTTCTCCTCCACGGCGCGCACCACATCCAGCGTGTTTCCCGTCGTCACGCCGACGCGTAATAGCGGATGCTCCTCACGCAGCTGCTGTAGCAACGGCGGCAAAAGGTGAATACAGGCCGTGGCCCCCGTGCCCAGCGTAATAGTGCCACTGATCTCATGGCTAAACTCGCTGACCGACCGGATCGCCTCTTCCACTACCTGCTCAATACGATTGCCATGCTCAAGTAGCGCCAGCCCCGCAGCGGTGGCTTTGACCCCACGCCCGGTACGTTCGACCAGACGCGTTCGCAGAAATTGCTCAAGCTGGCGTACCTGCAGGCTCACCGCTGGTTGAGAAAGGCCCAATATATCCGCCGCAGCCGAAAAGCTGCCGCGCTGGATCACCAGCCGGAAGGTCGCCAGATTGCCCAGATTCAGCGTCGTCATCGCAAAGTTTCTCTTATAGGAGTCATAAACACAGAGGCCTGCCAGCACCTTACCGTGCGCAGTATGGTGATCACAACTGCCTGACGGAATGAAAAATAATGAAAACACCTGCCCTCCCCCGCCTGCTTCCTGTTGCTGCCGGAGGCAATCAGCTGATCAACTGGGGAATTACCTTTTACATGCCAGGGACCTTTGCCCACGCGATCGCCGCGGACATGCGCTGGTCGTCACCACAGATCTACCTTGGCCTGACCCTCGCCATGCTGGTGATGGCGACGGTGTCGCCTTTTGTCGCCAGGCTGCTGGCCCGATTTGGGGGGCAGCTCGTGGTGATGAGCGGCACGCTGATGCTCGCCGTGAGTTGTGCCGTCATGGCCTGCGTGCACGCGTTGCCTGGCTGGTACGCGGCGTGGCTACTGGCAGGGGTCGGCATGCGCCTGTCCCTGTACGATGCCCTGTTCGCCTCTCTGGTGAATCTCTACGGCCAGGGTGCCCGACGGACGATTTCACACGTCACGCTGGCGGGCGGGCTGGCCTCTGCCGTGTTCTGGCCGCTGGGCGCGAAACTGCTTACATTTATGAGCTGGCGTGACGCACTGCTGGTTTACTCCCTGGCTGGCCTGCTGAGTGCGGCGCTTATCCGCGTACTTCCAGGCCACAGGGTGCCGGTCGGCACAATGCGAAAAGCGACGGCGCCCGCCATTCATCAGGATCGCCGCAATGGCCTGAACTACGCCGCCTTCATTGCGCTCATTACCTTTGTTTCGAACGGCACATCCACGCACTTACCGGAATTTATCGCAAGTGTAGGGCTTCCGGCGTCCGTGGGGATGCTCTGGGGCATTGGCCAGACGGGCGCGCGATTTACGGAGGTGGTCGCCGGGTCACATCTCTCGCCGCTGCGACTGACGCTGATCACTGCCCTCGCCATGCCCTCTGTTTTTTGACCGGGCTCAGCGCCAGCACCTTTATCTGGGCGGCTGCCGGATTTGTGCTGGGCTATGGTGCCATCAACGGGCTGGTGACCATCGTAAAAGCCACGCTGCCGTTGCAGCTTTTTCCTGCTGAGGATTACGCGCGACGCACGGGCGTCTTGCTCATTCCGGCGCAGGTCATGGCAGCGGTATCGCCCTTTGCTTACGCATGGCTGAATCGGGAACTGGGTGTGTTCGGGGCAATGTGGGTGTCATGTGGATTGACGGTGATAATTGGGGGGCTGGCTGTAGGGCTTGTGGTTGTGCAGCGCCACAATAAAAAACCCTCTGGCGAGGCAGAGGGTTTTGTGTGACTAGAGGGGGAAAATTATTCCCACTCCATTATCAATTAAATTAAAATTATTCCAAATAACAGCCACTTAGAAAGTCGATCTTTCTCGATACCACAATCTATACCATGCGGAGTTTTTTTATTTTTTCTGTTCATCGACGTTTATTAAGCTCAGGCTCATGCTGAGAATACTCTCGCACAACATGAATAAAATCTTTAGTTAAAGGTAAAAATCAGGAAGTTACAAAAATTTATGCACAACCTCCTTTTGAACTCCTAAGCAGATTCTACCGTCCATGACATCTCTTGTATTTCATGCCACTGCCACATGGACAAGGGACATTACGGCCAATCTTTTTGCTCTTGCGACCAAAGTGGACTTGTTTTTCCCGTTCGAGATTGAACGTACGTACAGGATTGCCCATTCTCGCCGCGTCTTCATAAATGTGTGCGTTTTCTGCTGTTTGCTCCGTCGGTATGTAAACTTTGAAAGACCGCGCCTGGACATAAGTACCATCGGCACTAACTTCAGCCACAACGCCAATGATGTTAGTAGCCTTGACGCTCAACGCACCTGCGCTGGCCTTATTGTTCACCTTAGTCCAGTCAATTAGATGGCCATGCCGTTGAAGCCAAACGAAGAGCGGCACACCGTCCCCGCCCAGAACAAAGTAACGAACGGGATGCTGAATCAGTGTTTTGCGAAGATCGGTCAGCATCTTGGCCAGATTATTCCGGCCTTCCTCTCCTAGGTCACGGATATAACTCTCTGCTGAAAGCCAGCCGCTAGCTCGAGTGCTATCGAGTGCTCCAAGAAGCTTCAGAACCTCCTCCGGGAACTTCTGACTTGGGAACGGTTTACTTTCCCACTCTTCACCTTCGAAGGTCCTGTCAACGATGTCACTCATGCCATCCCAGATAACCATGTTCGCTTTCTCTTCCTTCAACTGCTCGATAATATCCTGATCGAAACGGTTCTTCTGCAGGTAAGAACCCAAGTGATCGAACTCGTCGAAGAGATGAGCCCCGCGAATTCCAGCCACGGCTTGCCGCACCTCCAAGTAATGGGCGAACTCCCCGGGTGTGGGCAAGAGTCGCTTGAGCACAAACAAATCGTCGATGGACAGCGAAATGAAAGCATGCTTTCCAAGTAAAGGCTCAACCTGCGGTAATTCTTTACAGTACGTGGAAAAAGGCGAGAACGACTCGACTGTCAACCCAATCGGCACCATCACCCGATAGTCAGAGCGACGCACACGGCAACACTCTTCGTATTTGCCATTCACGAGGTGATAGAGGGACACTTCATCCGCCGAATTCATATAATTGAAGAAGCGCGCACATTGTTTATATGCCTTGAGTACTAAGTCCTGCACTGATTGAGCATGGCGGCCAAAATCAAGCGCCGGTGATGCAATGGTGGCAGCTGCACCAGCCTTGGCCTCAACTAGTAACAGCACATCATCGACCAGGATTAGAGTATCGTTTTCGGACCACTGCTTGCTGTCAGGATCCTTGTAGTAAACCTCCTGGAGAACTGTGGCTCCCGGAAGCTGGGCATAGAGAATGTCAGCAAAGGCTGCTTCGCTCATCATTTTCTGCCGATCTTTAAAGGCCTTATTGTAATCCGGCTTTCGCTGAAGGAGGTTAAATAGGAGCGCACGATACCCCGCATCGCGAGCAAAACAGGGATCTACTGCGTAGTAGTCCGACCCAAGCTGAATTAGAGGTTTCTTACGTGCTGGCAGTGTCCGAAAGGGTGTCCCCTTAAAATCACCCGCGGCGAAGAACTCAGTATCTTCTCCTCGCTGGTATGACAAGTCTGCTAGCAATGTCGGTGGCAACTTCGTGTGACGGCTTACATTGGCAATACCACCGCGAAGCATATCCTCCATCGCCTCTCGTGCCGCTTTGGACTGCTCCTCATGTTCAGCAACCCATAACTCCATAGCGTCTTCCATAGACTTACCTTGCTCTATCGAAAAGGCCTTTGCCGCCTCAAACTGCTTCTTCATCTCCATAATTGCGTTGGCGTGCCCGGTACGAGTGGCGTCGGCCATAGCCTGAAAGCCTTCTGCAATATCGGTTGCACCAACACCATACACCTCCTCCAAAACATCATTGTGAGATGCTAGAACGTATCGATAAAACTCGCCTTCCAAAACTTGATAACGATTCCCACGGATCATGACCCAGGTGGATTTCGCACGGAATTCAATGTCGGCCGTGTTAGGACCGAAGATGCCATCTTTGGTACCAGCGGAGGTGAACATAGCAAAGAACATGGCCTGTTCTCTTAGTTTTCGGCCAAGTTCAAACAGCTCAGTGCACCGTACTTCGTCGAATTCCATATCCGCAGGTGCGGCATCAGATGCCAGAACAGCGTGAACATACTCCAGTAAGAACTGGGTTTCATTAAACTCGTCATCGGGACCATCCTCTTGAACTTGCTTTTCACCCCCAATTTGGTTGCCCATTATCTTCATCATGTGCTGAGCGTAGATGTATCCGAGCAAATCATGCGGAGGCATTTTTGCAACCAACTCACGCATTCGGGCAGCGATGGACTCCATATCCTTCAATAAAGAAGCAGCACCCCTCTTTCGATCTTCTTCCATATTCATTCTTATCACCCCGTTTTGAACTACGATCTTTCGAGCACCATAATGCCCACTCGTCAATCATATCAGCTCAGTCCTGCATCTTGGCTTTACGCTGTTCACGATAATCAGCTTTCTTGTAGATGGTCCTTGAACTGGTTACGTCGAGGTTTCGACTCATCTGTAGTGGATAATTTTTGTCGGAATTATCCGTGACGATTCATCCTTGACCTGCTTTCCCTAATAGCAGGTTGTGAGCATCGTTGATGCAAGAGTGCTTATGCATTCATAGCCTAGCACCACGCAATCTCAAGTCTTGCAGGTTATAAGAGCTTAAAAATTTATCCCAATGCCGAGTCAAAGTAAGTTGCACTGACTTTTGTTGCTAAAAAGCCAACTTACGGCTCCCCCAATATCGTATGGTTCCAGCTTCTTGACCATTTTTTTTACAAGTCCTTGACCTACTATGCCTAATAGCAGATTATGAATCTTGTTGTGTATTTATGGTTATATGGAGATGCTCTGCAATATGCTTGAAGTGGAATTGAAGGCTCCTGAGCATAACAAGGATTAAGTATGCATTTCCAAAAAATATTGCATCCACTAAAAAACACTGCTATAAAAAAATAGGATTACCAATGGCATTTGAAAATGTTAATATTGTCGGTTCGAGATGGATACATGAGAATAACTTTAAAATCTTAGATGTAGAAGAGTCTCACGCCTTAATAATGGCTGCTGGCTATTTAAAACATAACTCGCTTGAAGGCATTTATTTTAGAGGGCAAGGATTTATATATCCTAGCCTACGCCCTTCCTTGTATAGAAATATTGATTCTGACTCTGCGAAATATAATCGTGAAACCAGGATGAATGCCAAGATAAATGAATATCGCGAAGCATGTAATATATTTTCAAGATTCGGTGATTATGCAGCCGAACCGCTGTTACAACATTATGGATTGCAAACAACTTGGCTTGATATCGTTGATAACATTTGGGTTGCATTATGGTTTGCATGCTATGAGGCAAAGTGTACTCGAGATGGTCATTTCATACATTTTCAAAAGAGAATAATTAATGATAATAATAAATATGCATATATCTATCTTATAGGTGCAGATTTAGATTATCGCACGAAGGCTAAACCTGGATATTGGCATGGTCCAAATACTGAGTTAGTTGATTTAAGAATAGCTGCGCCATCGTATTTCTTAAGACCGCATGCCCAGCATGGTTTATTGTTTCGTTGTAAAGGTTCTGAGGGTATAGGGCGTCCATTAGATTATTCTCGACAAATAAGAGGTGTTGTAAGAATCCCGCTAGAGAAGGCATTTGACTGGTTAGGAAATGGGCATACTGTAGGTATTCACTCCCTGTTCCCTCCAGCATTTTATGACAATGGTTACAAAATTCTCCTACAATCTGGGGTTACATTTGACCCTCGTGATAAAGTAATTGGCGTTGTTCATTCAGTGGGTGCTTAATTAATGACAAAGTAAACGAATGGACGTTCAACGATTCAGTTTGGTATTTTTAAATTATTTATATATTACGACATCGTACTTAGTGCTACTGTTTTCGATGTTATCAATAAAAGAGGTCGTATGGAAAAGTGCTATATGTGTGACTCTGAAGGAACTACAAATGAGCATGTTCCTCCAAAATGTATATTTCCTGAAAAAAAAGACATTCCTGATGGAGAGGATTATAAAAAAAACCTTATAACTGTACCTTCTTGTGAACAGCATAATACGCAAAAATCAAAAGATGATATGTATCTTTTGTTTTTCTTAGCTGTAAATATCATTTCAAATGAACTTGCTCAGAAGCAATTCGGCACGAAAATCATGAGAGCGATAAATCGGTCCCCCCATGTATTTACAGAATTCACCAAGAAAAGTACGCCTGTTATCTTAAAAGAAAAAGATGGTGAAATTATTCATACAACTGCTATAGAAATAGATCGTGAGCGATTTGACTCTGCAATTAAACATATTTCCCATGCTTTGTATTACCATAAATTTAGAGAAACATTCATTGGTGACATTCAAGTTATTACTAGTGGCTTGGTAGATTTATCAAATGAAGACAGTGTTGAGGTTAACGATAAAATTCAAAACCTTGGTCAAATGGTCGATAAGTTTTTAACTAGCGTGCCCTCTGAAGGTGATAACCCTGAAATATTTAATTATAAATTATTAAAAGAAGATGAGTTCCAACAAGTGATTATTCAGATGAATTTTTATTGTAACTTCAATGTCGTTTCTATAATGAGATACTCCTAATCGATATTGATAATACCGTGCAGAAACTGGCAAAATATATCAACATATATTTTGTCAGTCCTCACCACCATTATAAAGACTGTTTTTACACCTTATAACTTTCAACCAATCAAATCATAAACAGTATGAAAACACATTCAAATTTTTTCGTAAATTGGCAGATCAATTAATTCACAACAATACACTTTATTTAATTCATGATATCAAAGATGTTAATTAAGAATGCACAAAAAATTCACGCGATACTTTCAGTTATACCTAAAGCCCCACAAAAACACGAGAATACGCAAACTAAGATGTATTTCATCTGCCTATCATAACCAAGCACACCTTAATGGAAAATCACCTTACCAAAAACATCAACAATAAAATAAAATTTAAATTTAAATTTAAATTAAAATAGTTAAAAGTCAAATCACAATTAATAAAAATTAAAAACTCATATTCTACCAACCTATTTTAAACAGCATTTTTTGTACTTGATTCCACTTCCGCAGTGACACGGTTCATTTCGCCCAAGCTTCATTCGCCAACCTTCTCGTAAAAATTGAGGAAGAGCATCACTTACTCTAGTTGCCGGCTTCATGTCAGCTGTAAGTCGTTCCATTTCGTCAGACGCCACCCATGGATAATCCAACGTCACGCCGAACTGGACTTGCCCATTCGGACTTACAGAAACGCCAAACCATTGAGCTGCCTGTTGCTGATACTTGCGTTTTGCACAGTGAGCTTCCAACACAGCAATCGCTTCATGAGATGTCCTTGGATTACAATGAAAGCTGACTCCACAAGGTGGAGTGCTCGAGGCAAGAGTAACATCATGCCGCTTACCATCGAACTGCGCTTTCCGCATGATAGTTTCAAGTATGCGGTGAACATTTCTACAAGCATCCTCATTCATTGAAAGCAAGTGGAACCCGAGTTCAAGTGTTGCCGGGTCTGCTCTATTCTCTATTTCTTTAATCAAGTCCTCATAACGTGTTCGTCGCATTTTCGTGAGTATGCCTGCCGGGGTATAATCACCTTGAAGATTATCCCTGCGAACTAACATCGCCGCATCTAAATCTTGTGCTACTGAATCTTCAAGCATCACTAGGTCGTATTTTTCATCTAGCCAGAGATTCTGCTTAAGATGATAGCCAAGCACGGTTAACTCGTGCCCACTCATCAACTTATCCGATACTGCCACTCTTAATTTCACATAGCTAAGAAAACGCAATGGCGTTGCCAGCATTTCCGTCAACGTATCTAGGAGGAAAACGTCCATTACGAACGGAGGACGGATGACATTGGTGGTCTGGAATTTCAATGACTGACTTGCCTGAAAGGCAAGTGCAGGATAGTGCTCCGACACAAGGCTGAACAAAAAGATATCTTTGATGCTAGTCGGAAGAGCTATGTCTTTCTTGTTGTCATCCACCAACCGGCATCCTCCAGCAAGCAGTTCATTCGCACACACCCACCCCTGATTATACGAATCCTGAATGGCGGCAGCGAAGTCGGCCTTTAGCTGGTTATCGTTGCCCTTGCGTGCTGCGATAGTTAGCTTTTTAGCCTTAGCCTGCAGAACGATGAGTCGATCTCCGTATATGACCAGAACATCAACCTCAGCAACAATATCTTTACCACGATATAGGTTTACATTCGCATGAACATGTTCACTGCCGAAGACCCTAGATAGGCGGCGTGCAGCAAATTGTTCAGTAAAAGCTCCGCGATGCTCAGCAGCTTTCGGGCGATAAGCCTTGTCGTCCCACATCCAAAAGAATGGAGATTCGTATAATGCCTCGTAAATGGCGTAATGTGAAAAGAGAAGCACAGTTCCATGCCCGGTCGGTATGAGCGGTCGGGCAGCGACCTCATTGAAATCCCCAACCTCCTTAAACCCATCGTTATGCCCTGAAAAGAGAAATGCAGCAAAGAAGGCTTGAACTATATTTGCCTCAACACCACTGTGGAATACTACTTCGTCTAGCGAGAACTCGAATGCTGGCAACCAAGTCGGTAGAGAACCTTCATCTGCTCGAAAATCCGCGAGAAGTTTCGTTCCCTTCTCATCCATCAAAGTGCACATTGTCTTCGCTATGGTGCGCGCCTGACCAGAAGTGAAACCTTTGTTCTTAAGTAGCCATTCATCATCCGCCCCAAATTTTTCTGGCACTAAGTCTCTATACTGGAAAGCATAAGCTGATTCTGTACCGTAAAAGATTGGTTCTCGCATCCCTGGCCCATGCCACGGGTTTGGAGGCTCCCCTCCCTGCGTTATCGCTTCAAACATAGAAGCAAAGATTGGATAGGACATTGCGTTGTGAAGCTCCTGCATAAGCGCATCAGTACGCTGGACATAGCCATCAATTACAGCTTTAGGTTGCTTGGTTAGGTCCAACGGTCCTTTTACCACGAGACCAAGCAACGTCGTAAGCTCCGTCCGTATAAGGCGCTCATCACTGAACAATCGATCCATGTCAGATGGCTTTAGCGTTCCCTTAATATGAATGGCGTTATCGCGATTACAAATTTGCGCAATCGCATGAACGTAGCGCCCTTGCAGGGCGAGCGTCACGGCTCTGCCGTTCCGATGGTGTTCATGCCCTGAGCTCCGTTTTATACTCTGCGGCATGTATATTCCGCGTCCCACAAAGTTGCTCTTCACCGTCGATGACGCCTGGAACCTGTTCCTCGTCAGGTTCCGCGACAACGTCACTCCCTGGACCCGCCTCTGTGTCGAGCACATGCTCGCCTGCGGTAGGGGCGCTACGTTCTGCAGGAGTCCGATGACAGTCGCCGGCCGACGGCGCGCTGACGCATTCGGCGGACGGGATTAAGAAGTGGCTGGCCCGCTCCATACCCAAAAAGTTTCGGCGGGAGGCTGGAAACAGTGTTATTAATCATCTCGGTGGGTTTAACAGATAAAGCAGGCCACAGGGTTTATCAATGAATGCAGGTAAAAATGGAGTTTTTATGTCAGAAAGTAACGAGTGCAAAAACGACAGTGCTGATGAGTTTGCGAATAAGAATATTCTTTTATCGCATAAAGAATATTACGGTAAGCCCGGTTCTGCAGATGAAATACTCAAGAATAAGGTCAGTAAAGAAACTCTTTCACAGCTTTCAATATTGTCATTTTTGAGCAATGAGGAAAAAAAGTTCAGGCGCTTTTGCTTAGGGAATTTATCGGGGAAGAGAGGTGATTTCAGCAATGGTTTTATATATGGCAGGATTCAGGTGCTTGAATGCTGGAAGCTGATTCTCTCCAGTGAAAATCCTGACAGGTGGGCTGGAAATAGCATGAGTGCCAGCGATTCATTAAATGCCCTGCATCAGTTATTAACGCATATAAATGATTACGACGTTCATGAGGATACTGGAACTTACTTTGTAAAGAATGCCATTCAAACCGCCAGAGATGATTTCAAGTTTAAATTGTATCGGGCGCATAAGATATTTTGCAGTGGGAAGAATATCGCCAGTTATGTCAGTGCGTATGAAAGAGACACCGGTTTTTCTGTAGAAGCTTACGTTAATGTAATTTTCGCTATAGTTCTTCGGATCCGGATGATGCGTAACTCCGAAGACTTCAGGGTACTGGAATTTTCAGAGTGGGTTATAGATCTGCACCAGTTCAGTCATGACACGGGCGTTGAGCTTAGTTTACTGACATCCATCATGGAGTCGGTATCCTTCGACCTTCGGGAAGGGGCTGAATTTTCTGTCTCCACTCTCAATAACCTGAATGACTATAGTCTTTTCAGAAATAAACCTTTTCTGAGGCTTTCGCCAACAGAATATTTACCCGTTGAAGGGCGCCTTGTTGAAGAACTGGTTTTCGATAATCTCTTTCATAAGGTTCATCTTCACTCAGGGAAAAACGAAGGGTTCATGAAGGACTTCGGGGCTGATTTTGAACATTACGTTCAGGGATTATGTAGAGATGCCTGCGCTATAAAAGGGGATGGTCGGTATGAATACATTCCTGAGTTTTCGTATGGTAAATCTAAATCAAAATCACCGGATGCAATGATCCTGTGTCCTAAGAATAAAACGCTTCTTGCCCTTGAGGTGAAATCGGCAAGATATTTAGATGTAATACTTACTGGTGATAATCAAACTGAAGCTATAGAGAAAAGTTTAGATAAACTATTATTTACACCGTGGGAGCAAGTTTATAAATCTATAGGCAAGATAGTAAAGCAAAAGCGTCATCCTAAAATAACACAAGGCAATGCCTATATGTTTGCCATCATAACAATGAATGAAATCCCGCTGTCTTACATAACGCCTAGAATGATTTTTAATAGTGTAGATAGTAGTAGAAGCTTTTATTCTCTTGGCATTCATACCTTTGAGTTGCTTTTAGCAATTTTGACTCAGTCGCACGATTATAATATATATGATCTTTTACTTTACGCTTACGATCAAAGGTTCAAAGATAAAGAGAAAGTATCCATAAAAACAACGTTATTGAGAATTTACAGATCTTATGACGACTCAAGCTTACTTGACGCTGCTGTTGCAAAGTTTATAGTCGAAAAACAAGAAGAATTTTTTGACAGCTACAGGCCATAAGGGTTCTGTTGCATTAAGGCTTCGTCTGGTGCCACTGCTGGACGAGCGTCACCGCTTCGCGGTTCCGGGGGTTTGCATGTCCCGAGCCCGACTTTATACTCTGCGGCATGTATATTCCCCGCCCTGCCAAACTGCTCTTCACCGTCGATGACGGCTGGAACAGGTATCTCGGTTCGAATGGCGACAGCATAACGCCCTGGACCCGACTCTGCGTAGAGCGCATGCTCGCCTGCGGCACCGCCGCCATGGGCGTTCGCCGCTACTGCTGCGCATCGGCAGACTGCACCCACTCCCGCTTTTTCTGCCAGAGCTGCAAGTCAAAGGCCTGCAGCTCCTGCGGCTTCAAAGCCACGGAGCAGTGGGTGTCGCAGCAGAGCCACATCCTCCCCGACTGCGACTGGCAGCACATTACCTTTACCATGCCCCATCTGCTATGGCCGTTTTTTAACAACCACTGGCCCCTGCTCAACCAGCTTTTTCAGGCCGCCACCCGGGCCATGCTCCGCTGGGCACGTAAGCAGGGCGTGGAAGTCGGCATCTTCTGCGCCCTGCATACCTACGGCCGCCAGCTCAACCAGCATCCGCACATTCATGTCTCCGTCACACGCGGCGGACTTGATGTAAAACACGGCGTCTGGCGAGACCTCTTCTTTAAAAAGCATGCCGTGGAGGAGATCTGGCGCGGTGCCGTCATCCGCCTGCTGCGGGAAAGTTATGACCAGATCAACCCCGCCAGCCTGCCCGGCTATGGTCACCTCCGGGATGAAAAACAGTGGCGCCGCTATCTGGATGCGCAGTACGGGCGCTACTGGAAGGTCCACTTCGCGAAAAAGACCCGGGGTGCCTGGCGGTATCTCGGGCGGTATCTGAAGCGGCCACCGGTATCGGCGGCGAAGCTGAGACACTACAGCGGCGGCGCCGTGGTGCACCACTATTACGATCACCGCACGCAGCAGCACCGGAAACAGACGCTGACCCAGGAAGAGATGCTCAGGCGCTACATCAGCCACGTGCCGGCGAAGCATTTTAAAATGGTGCGCTACTACGGCTTTTTGTCCAACCGGAAACGGGGCGAGCTGCTGCCGAAGGTGTATGACGCCCTGCAGATGGAAGCGCGGGAAAAACCAGAGCAGCCGGGCTTCGCCGCGCTGATGAAGGAATTTCTGCGCACAGATCCCTACAAATGCATTCTGTGCGGTAACCGGCTGCGCTTCAGCGGCGCAGAGGCTGGTAGGCATGCGACCGAATTAGTGGCAGAAAGGCTGCACGGCATCGACCGGAAACGATGGCTTCTGGCACAGGCTGCAGGATAAGTGCGCCTGAAAAATGGGTGTCAGGTCAAAAAGTCACCGAAAACCGCATTTTATCGCCATAAGTGGCATTATCGCCCGCTATCACTGCTCTCCAGAATACTATGTTGATGGTCAGGATATTTTTAAAACGCTTTTCCAGTCTCCTAACCATCAAGCATGTCCCACTCATCCCCCAAGACCCACCGCAAGGCAGAGAGCTTCCCATTGAGCATCCCCCATTCAAAGTCGCTCCAAGGCCCAGTATCTTCATATTTATCCCTGACCCGTTGAGCTGCAATCTTTGCTTGGTCGAGGATATCTTCGTGAATCACATCATTGCCGTGGCGTTTTGTGCCAGCAGGTACTACCTCTATATCACCATTATCTAGGTGATACATCATGTTCATATGCCGGTTGTACCAAACTTTATCGAAGAGCTCGTCCATCGCAGACATGATTTCCTGAAGCCCACGAGTTTCGTCCTCCCAAGCAAAGCTATTCTCATAGTGAAATTCTTCAAGATCGAGCAGATCCTCGATGGCAGAGCTTGTGGCGTTAAAGAATAAAGAGCTGTTGCCGTCAAAAATATCTGCGAAATCGTCGTGTGGCTGCCTGTGGTCTTTGCCGGAAAAATCCGTCACATTGTGAGTGACAAATCTAAAGGTTTCGTACTCACTTATGTGCGACAGCCGAAACTCCTGGAAAGTCTCTGCTAACATTGCATCAGCCACACTATTCTTCTGCTTATGGAACGGTGCCTTCTTAGCGATAGCCCGCTCTGATTTTTGCGGTATGAGAGATTATAACTTCGTGGGCCATGTCAAAAAGTTTGGTAACACGATTTACTGTATTTTGATTAACTTCGGAAAGGATAGGCAATCTGTGATTAACATCATCCAAGGTCCTGAGCGCAGTATCTTTACCATCACCGCCAAAAGACTCAACTACCCCTTTAATTACTCGGAATTCACTGGAAAGTCGTTTGCACGTAGCCTCAATCACCCTATCTTTATTTCGTTCGAACTCGGCACGTATCAGATCGGGCAGTAGTATTTTGATACTCCCATCCTCTACCAGATGTTCGATGGCAGTAAGCATTGGCAATTCAGCTTTTTTAGAGGAAATATCAAGCCAAACACATGTATCGAGCATTATTAGATGCATTGAAACTCCCAGAAGTTATGAAAGTCAAAGACCTTTATTCTATAAGATCGTTACCTAATAATCTAAGGTGTTTCAAGATGCTATGACTTGAAGAACTACTTTCAGACACTTGAGGGGCTGCGCAGATATTATGGCATATGAGTTATTATTTCTGCCGTCGTTCCTTCCGATCTTGCAACATCTGCAGATTGCTCCAAAAATCCTCGTCAGTACCAAATATGACAGCAAGAACGCGAGCCTCATCATCCGTAAGACGACGCAAACCGCAGATAATATCGTCAATATACTGCTTGCAGATACCCATAGCTTCCGCCAATTCATCATGAGACATGTTCAGCGGTTTCAAAAATTCCTCTACCAGCATCTCTCCCACTGTCACAGGCCCGACGTTATCTGATTTTGTGTAGTGCGCAAAAATCTCAGAACGCCCCTGCTCATACGTCAGCTCACCTGAAATAATACGTGCCTTAATGGACTCATAGAGCGCAGTACCACTGGGGTCCATTCCTTCAAGTCTCAGGGAAGCCTCTGCTTTGCGAAAGCCCTCAATACGTAACTGTGAATCGGGAGTCCTGGACATATTTTTTCCTTTTAGTTCCGTGAGTTAGGCTAGCTCAGTGAAAGCGTCAGCTCACGCTACCTCGTTAACTGACGCGCGCGATTCAAGATTTATTATTGCCGGATAAGCTATCTCCGGCAAAATCATCATGTTCGCGGTTATCCCGACGAGTAGCTGTTTGTTTACGTATCTGAGTCGCCAACTCCCCTCCAAAAGTCTGTTGAGCTCGGGAAGAATTGCTACTTCGCTTCATTTTCTGGTACTCAGCAGCTCCGTTGGCCATGATGCTTCCCATATGGCTTGCCATGCGACCAGCTCGTGAGAATGAAGCAAACCCCTGACTTCCTCCGCTGGCGCTAACTGAATTGCTCCCTGCTGACGAACCACCGGAACTGCCTGAGGGTTGGCCTCCAGAAGTATCTACAGAACCGGTATCTTCCCCGCCGCCAAATCCTCCACCGGAACCGCTTCCACCGCCTGAGCCAGATTCCTCGGCCATGGCAGCTTGCGCAGACTCAAACGCTGCCTTTAATGCAGAGGCTCCGCCGCTGACTTGAGCTGATGCCCCCATTGCCATTGCTCCTGCACCGCTGATGGCAGTAGCGGCAGCGCCGGTAATCATACCCGCCCCAAATCCACCAATCCCTTGTAAAGAAGCCCCTCCTACAACACCTGATAACAACAGTGGTAGCTTATTCGTTAATACTAACAGGATAAATGACGCCAGAAGCAAAACGATAAGACTATTAAGATCAGGAACATCATCTCTAATAAGAGAAAAATATTGATCTATAAATGATTGTCCAATCCCAATAATTAATGTCATCGTGAATAATTGAAGGCCAATCGATAAAACAGTTCGTAAGTAATTAATTGCTATATCAGAGGTCCATTTCGAACCACCAAATCCAAGCAATATAACTCCTGCATAACATAACACCCATGCAGAAACCAACATGATTAGCATATTTACCGCTATAAGGGACATCACTACCAAAACGATTATCGCGACTGTTATCATAATGGTGGATATCATTGGCGACCAAATTGATGCGGCTGAACTGACCTTGGTTAATATTGCAAACGCCATATCAACTATACTTGAGGGCGAAATACCAGTACTTATTCCTAAAGCGTTTGCTGCAAGTTGTCTCATTGAATTAATGATGGATTGCGATATGGATGGGCCGTTGATTAAAAGATAATAAAAAAACCAATGACGGCAAAAAAGCGAACTATTTCAGCAAGTACGCCTGTCAACCCTTCCCCTTGCATCGCCATCATACCAAATGTCCAAACCATACTTATTAATACCAGCCCCCAGAAGAGCCAATTTGCATAGTCAGCAATTACTGTTGTCCATGTACTGGCTACTTGTTGAAACTTATCTAATAAAGAATCAAGTAGCCCGCTACTATCTAATTGACCAGCATAGGCATTTATAGAAAAGAAAAGTATGATACCTAAAAAGGTGAGCTTACTTACTATTTTCATGATTACCATTCTCGTTTAGGGCTTGGTTTATTATTACTCCGTAGAGCACATTTATCGTATTTATTTTCATCAAATTTATTATCTGGCGTCGATAAACAATCTTTATCATTTTTATCGCAAGAACATATGGCCAATAAACTGATCAGAATAAATACAATCAAAAGATTATCTTTCATTCTGCGTTTCCTCACCAAATTCGCTTCGGGCTTGGTGTATTCTCTCCAGCTAACGCTTTTTCATCAGCGGCTATCTGTTGTGATTCTTTATCTGCCTGAGTCTGTGCCAGCCGTTGCTGCAGCGTTTTGCTGGGCTACCAGGAGAGAGCGGATTTGCAGTAACTGGTTTGTCTGTGCACTGGCAAGCTGGTTTGCCGCCTGAATAGCTTCCATTTGCCCTTGTGCGCCGGTTGCCTGAGTTTGCAAATCTGCCAGGTTATCAGCATCGCTTTGCAGTGTTTCTTGCTGTTCATCAAGAGCCTTAAAAACGGCGTCATTGGCCTTTTTACGCGCCTCAGAGCTGTTCTGTTCTGCTTTACGCAGTGCGCTGATTTCATCTGCAGTACATTCAACATTACTGTTAAAGCACGGTGATGAGCGGTAGTAATTCACGTCCTGATAACGTTTCAGATATGAATCAAGACTCCCGGCCTGATTTTTGTAGTAATTAAGAGTGTCCTGCGCCTGCAACAATTTGTTGATGGTTGAATTGGCCTGATCCCAGATATAGGCTGCAGGTGCGACGGTATTTTTGAGCATGTTTTCATACTGCTGCAGCTGCGTCTGGTACTGCTGGATCTGTTTAGTCACAGCCTGAACGTTGTTAACTGCGCTGATTGTGGTCTGAACCACATTAGTGCCATCAATAACGGGAATTCCGGCTTTAACCGGTAATGCCATGACGGACGCCACGAAAGGAACTATTAAAGCTTTTTTAGCGGCTAAAATCCCTCTTTCTAATGAAACCACTCGGAACATTAAATTCATTTGCTCACCTCTTTTTCATCAGTTCAGTAATATTTAACACACTGTCTTTTAACAGACGCAGGTATATAGGAAACCACACATTTATTTATCCAAGATTTTATCCATAATGTTCCTTAGTTCTTGGCGAGTTGATTCTATTTTCGCAAGCAAGGTTCTTATCAGTGTGGGTGAAAAATCAACTGTTCGAGGATCATTTGCGAGCCATAATTTAAGTAATCCGCCAAGTCTTCCAAGATCAGCATTTACTCGGCTAAGTTCATTAACCTGTTCTATATCAACCATTGACTCCACATCGTAACCCATACCGACTTTACGCAAATAGGCCGCGACACTCAGACCGGCAGCGGCGGCATTTGCTTCAATCTGCATCTTCTCTTCCGGTAAGCAGTAAACCTTGATCGGTGTGGAATTTTTCCGCGTCTGATTGTCAGTCATCTCGTCTCCATATAGGCGGTAGCCGATTAGCCTCGCAGAGCAGGACTCCCGTTGAGCAGCCCCGCTGCGAATAAGGGAAGGTAAAGTAGAAGCACCGTTTACGGTGGGCCTACTTTACATGTCCTGCCCTCCAGTTGCCGTAGTATATCTGTGCACATCAATGTGTATTTCAGTGTACAGGATGTGTTTTCTTAGCGTATTAATATAGGATTACTCGAGTAAATTTCTGCAGCAAATGTGTTTTTTGCAAGGAAACTATATTCCTCCCTTTTGAAAATGACCTTTAGTAGTTATAAATGGACGTCCACCAACTGTATTTATGTTTCGATATATTGTAAGAAGTCTTTTATTTTCTGATGCACTTTTTACTTACCTTGTCAGAGCATGTGCATTGCAGATTTTAGCGGCTAAAATCTGCCTCCCTATGCCTAAAGCTAGGGGCGTACCTCATATGTCATAAAATCTACCTCAAGTGTCAATATACCAAACGTGTAAGTAATCTCTTCTTCTGGCGTACAACCATCGGCCTTTGGCCGATTCTAGATTTGAAAGCGCCTGCTCAGGCAGGTGATTTCAAAGCCTGAAGATACTGATTGATCCTGAATAACCTGCACACCAGTTAAAAAATCAGGCCTCTGTAGCACACTGGCGGGCCGTTACAGCACATCGCCGGGCCGTAACGACACGCTACCGGGCCGTTGTAGCTCGTTTTATCCTAGAATTTTGTATCTCAATGCCAATCGCTAGAAATTGTTTGCTATCTTCTTTTAATCTCCGCCGATAGTTACGTAATGTCATATTATTAGTACCTTCACCACTGACAGCTAAAATTAATGTATCAATATGCCAGCCGCCTTTAGGATCGTGCTTATGTGTTAATATATGACGTGCAACTGCTTGGCTAATACCATGCTGGAGACGAGCAATAGGACCTGGATCATGATGAAAATGCAAATCTCGCTTCAACAACATTACCAATGCAACACCCAAGCGTACTCTCCATAGGTTACGTTCACCACCAGTTAGAGGATTACGCCTAGTCATTGGTGAGGGTACGACATGGTCAATTAAACCGCCTAGAATGCAATAACCGTTTTTTTCTAAATCTGGCGTTACTATTTCAACAGTTGCCACACGAAGATCAACAAGTAGTTTTTTAATTCGATCATAACTGTATTGTGCATCGGATAGAGTTCGGCGTACTTTCGCTGGATCTACTAATAACTCGATTCCTCCATCAGAAATTTCTCGACGTTTCTCGGCCACATAGAGCATTGTTTCCACAATATCCGCATGACGTTGTCCTAGTCTTCCGGTAACTCGACAACGACCAAAACTAGTCTCCATCCACTGCCCCTTCAGCGCCAAGGGACGTTGACTTGGTTGGTACAGAATGACTCTAGCCTGCAGAGCTGTGCTAGTCGGTGTAACTTTATTACCAGTTATCATTTTCTGCACCACTCAATGAAGACATACATTCTTTTGCTATTTGTTTTTTATTCTTCGATTTGAGTTGCGTTATCCTTAACACTCCCCCCTCATGTCTCTGTAACCAACGATCTGGCGTACGTTCTCCATAATTCGCTTTATTTATTCCAAATCTAACAAATTGACCTCGAACATCATCAGAAATACCATACGTCTTCGCTTCTAAGGCGGTCATGCCCGCCAGATAAGATTGCCACCGTATATTATCAACCAGGACGCTACTACCCCTGCTTGCCTGCTGTATATCACCAACTCCCATCGTGGCAGAGCCTTTGTTTGAATGGTGTAGAAATATAATCGAACACCCAGTATCAGCAGCAATACCTTCTAGCTTTCCAATGACTTTGGACATTGCTCCGCTATTATTTTCATCTTCCTGGTGGAAACGGCGAAGAGTATCCAAAATTATTAACCGTCTACTTTTTGAAATCTCATTAATCAAGTTGCTCCAACCTGGCGAGAAAATATTTGGACACTTCCCTACCAAAGGTTCGACAAGTAGCTTATCAGCAACAATCTGCTGCTGACGTGCTGTTAGATATTTTCCCAAAAAATATAGACGATGGTGAATGATGGTTGCAGAGTCCTCCACAGGTAAATATGCCACTAACCCCGTTGGATATTCACCAAAGTTTAAAAGATCTACACCACAAGTAATCTGCACAGCCAGTTGTAATGCCAGCATTGACTTTCCAACGCCTCCCGGAGAAACAATCGCTCCGATAGTACCAATAGCCAAATTAGGCAAGACGTAATCAATTGGTTGCGGCTTAGCTTCAAATGCTTCCATTATGTTCAATGACATTGCTGTTACCTACCTAAAACAATACCGGGTCTGGCTGCTTTAAACATTGCTGATTTACGATCCGCAATCCACTGTTCCACTTCGGATAACTGCCATGCAACATTTCGGCTAGTAAGTGCTATACGGCGAGGAAACTCGCCTCGCTGTTCAAGGTTATAAATAGTGCGGGTTGACAATGGGATCATTTCCAGAAGTGTTTTTCTGTTAATGAGCGTGCTATGTGCCTTTGTTTGCATCTGCCTTCCTCCTGTTTCCAATCAGGCCTATACAATGCCAAGCATTACCACTTGCTAAAACCTATTCATTGGCTAAAATGGTTGACATGAAAATTACTATCTGGGAAGGCTGTGACCTCACAGTTGCAGCTGCAATTAAATTATTTGTAGAGCGTAGTTCTCCGTACTCCATATTTTCACGGAGGTATCCAATACTGCGTCTCATACAGGAAGTTATTGATCCAGCAGTAGCTGATTATGTAAATTCCCTGCCACCAAGTCATAAAGACTACATTTCTGGAGTAAATCTAGGATTTAGTGAAGTACTTAAAAAATTGGGTTTAAACGTCGTAGCACAGGCACAAAGACTTCTTTTGCGTAATTTCGTTCTGACTTTAGATCAACAAACTTCTCTTGATAAATGCTTTACCGCTACGATTGAGTCTCTTATTGAATTAGTCAGTGAATGCGCATCCAAGCGGCCGAAGAAATCCTCTCCTGCAAAAGGAGTAACTATAAATTCACAGCGTAAGCTCGGTTATTGCGAGTTCTGCGGTAATCTAACCGAATTTTCCAAGTTGATCAGTGAGATATCAGAATTTGTTGCTAACGATACTGAGTTCCCCGTTCATGAAAAACAGGTCCTTAGTCATCGATATTGTTCTGACCATAGGCCCAAACTCACCAATGGTCTATGGAATCCCAAATACAGACAAGGAAAGCGGTCTCTCGAACAGTTCAATAAAGAATTAATAAGGCTTAGACGGCAATGCGCTAAACCTCATAAAGCTAACGCAAACACAGGGAATATATTGATTGATACATATTTCATGAGTGGATGCAGGGTCAAACTTTAACCCCAGCAGATCTAGATAAACTTAGGAATATCGCCAGACGAATGGTTGACTCCAAATTCACTGATACTAAGAAAAAAATAATCATATTAAAACACCAAGGTTTTAACCAGTTTGAAACCGCACAGGTTTTAGAAAAAAATCACTACACAACTATGACAAAGCAGGCTGTGTCCAAGGCCTTAGCGTCTGTGAGGAAAGAATTTTATATTTAAAATAGTATATCCACGAGCTATTATGGTGGCAGTTTAAGTCTTAATACCATCCACTTTATTGAATTATAACCAGCCACTTACGAAGGTTTTTCGCGATTACCCTGCTTCAAATTGATGATTTTGAAAATACAGTATTATAGTTTATTGTTTGTAGCGCAGCTGTAAGCGTTATGCAAAACGGATCACAGTGATACGACCTCACCAGTAAATCACTGAAGCCGATCTGTAATGACATAGAACGAATTGGTTTTATGGTTATGCAATGGCTCATCCCCTTACTTGTCCCTGACCATAAAAAGCATTCGCTTTCCTGAAAGCAAGTCTAAGCCAAGGGGCGTTTACAGTTGTCTTATCTTGACTCATTAGGTACTGGCTTAATGATTAGAATCATGTCGGTGGCATTTAGGTCCAAATATGCCCAAAATTTTAGCAGCTAAAATTCGTCTTCTCATGTAGGGTCAAGAAGCTTATGACTTAACCTATTGATTATGTGAATTACCTTGTGAGTAATACTAGTAGGATGGAATCTTCCAAAACTCTGACAATTCACTCTGAATGCATGGTAACAAAGAACAGTTTAAACCATGGTCTGTTCAGCGTTAAATTTCTCAAGATAGACTTCCATTTCGCGAGTCCACCTGGGGGTAGGTACCGAGGTGATCATTAGCCAAGGAAACCACCATACAAGCATGAAGAGTAACATAAGCGGTGCGATCATTTCGACCGAAGAATGAGAAACTATATACATAATGAATAATATTAGTAGAACTGTGTTTACAATCTGACCTACCAGAAAAAGACGCCAGCGAAAACAATGCCATTTCCTGTTGAACACAATCCGTCCATCCCGTTCTTCGAGCCAGTTACGCCACGGCTTGAGATAACCAGCCCGCAACCCATAACGATCACACATTATTACAGCCAAATCCTGCAGCCGATAATTATACAAGCCTGTGAGCCGATAAAGGCTGCGCTGACGAAGCTCAAGCTTTGCCAGACGGACCGCATTTTTATTCAAATATGGCTGTGTCAGCATTTGCTCTAGCCGGCGCTTCCTAAGATTGAGTAGTCCACGAAATACACTTCCAGATTCAGCATTAATTACTCTGTGACGAACTACACCGAGTGCAATATAGATACACAGCAATAGCCAGCCGGTCTTAGGGTATTGATTCATCCATTGTATAATTACAGACAACTCAGGCACTTTTATTTTTCCTTTTTATGCAATCCAGATAAAACCAGTAAAGATTCAGTAAATTTTAGCGGCTAAAATTGCTCTCCTAGCGTAGAAAAAAGAAGCACACCCACTTAACTTACTGATTATTAACTACTTACTAGTCCATTCATCAATCATATTCGCCCAATCTTGTAGCATCTCAGCCCTCTGCTCACGATATTCTGCCTTGTTATAAACAGCTCGTACCCCTTTTTGTTCATGGGCAAGGCTCTTCTCAATCCAGTCAGTATTGTACCCGGCCTCATGTAGCAAGGTGCTGGCTGTACGCCGTAAGTCATGGGGACCAAACTTAGGCAACAACTCCCCTTCTTTCTGAGCCAGGCGATACGTCAGTGTCAAAACCCGGTTTAAAGTAGCGCTACTCATTGGCGCATCGGAATCGTACCGCGAAGGAAGGATAAAATCAGAGCTACCGGCAAAGGTTTTGAGAGCAATCATAATATCCATTGCCTGTCTGGAAAGAAAAACCAAATGTGGATTACGTCGTTTCATCCTTTCCTTTGGTATCGTCCATAATGCCTCACTAAAATTGATCTCGTTCCAGGTTGCGTTAGTAAGCTCACTTTTACGTACCATCGTTAACAGCAAAAGTTTAACCGCTGCTCTGATTGATGGCGTCGTTCCTACCCGTTCCATGTACCGATACTTCAGACCAATTTCAATTGGCGTCAATGCCCTGTCACGAGGCTCAAATTTCGCTATGCTTGCAGGCCGCACCAGATCAGCGGGATTCTCAACCTTCTGACCGCGCTCAATAGCCCAGCGATAGACTTGCAATACAATCTCTCTGACGTGCACAGCTGTCGCCGGTGCCCCTCTCTCGACAATGTTATCGGTTAATGCGCGTAAGTCTTCATGTGTAATCTCGGTCAATTTCTGCTGCGCAAATTTTGACTTCAACTCCCTTTGATATACTGAACGCCGCATATCACGCGTCGATTCAGCCATTTGATAGCCGCGTAACCATTTCTCAGCCCATGCACCAAAAGTCTCCGCATCTTTGATACGCGCTTTATCTCTAGCTTTTTCCCTCGCTGGCGATCTTCCACCGGCAACCATTTTTTTGGCTTCATTGAGCCGTTCACGCGCTTCTGCAAGCGTGATCCCTCCCACACCATAGCGGCCAAAAGTAACGGTCTCCTGTCTTCCGTTTATTGAATAGTTATAACGAAATGAGATCGTTCCAGCCGGAGTGACCGCAACATACAGACCATCACGGTCATTAACTTTATAGAGTTTCTCCTTCGGCTTAAGGTGACGCAGCCTAGTGTCAGTCAACATGGTTTATTGTTTTCCTTTATCAAAAAATACCATGTTGTAAAAAATCCAGAAAAGTTGTTTAACTCTCTGTTTTTAATTGAGTTATAAAAAACAAATACCATAACTCAACCGAAATTTATTACATGGTACTTTTTCAAACCTGAATTCAAAACCAGAGAGTACCATCAAAAATTCCATTGAAAAAACCGTGCTTCCCGTTGCTAACAGCTGCCAGAAAGTGCCAGACATAAAAACAAAAAAGCCCGCAGTTACGCGGGCTTAGAGGTACTTTACTGCTTTTACGTGCAGGCTGTTGCCAGACGCGAAATCATTCCCACTCAATTGTCGCCGGTGGCTTACCGCTGATGTCATAAACGACACGAGAAATCCCGTTCACTTCGTTGATGATGCGGTTAGAGACACGGCCGAGGAAGTCATACGGCAGGTGTGCCCAGTGTGCGGTCATAAAGTCGATGGTTTCGACGGCACGCAGGGAGACAACCCAGTCGTACTTACGGCCATCACCCATGACGCCGACGGAGCGTACTGGCAGGAACACAGTGAACGCCTGGCTCACTTTGTTATATAGGTCGGCTTTATGCAGCTCTTCGATGAAGATTGCATCCGCACGACGCAGCAGGTCGCAGTACTCTTTCTTCACTTCGCCCAGCACGCGCACGCCCAGACCTGGACCCGGGAACGGGTGACGGTAAAGCATGTCGTACGGCAGGCCCAGCTCCAGACCAATTTTACGCACTTCGTCTTTGAACAGCTCACGCAGTGGTTCAACCAGACCCATCTTCATCTCTTTCGGCAGGCCGCCCACGTTGTGGTGAGATTTGATGACGTGTGCTTTACCCGTTGTGGAAGCAGCGGATTCGATCACGTCCGGGTAGATGGTGCCTTGCGCCAGCCATTTCACGTCTTCCAGGCGCAGCGCCTGTTCGTCGAACACTTCAACAAACACACGGCCAATGATTTTACGTTTGGCTTCCGGATCGTTTTCGCCCGCCAGTGCGGACAGGAAGCGCTCTTCGCCTTCAACGTGAACGATGTTCAGACCGAAATGGTCGCCGAACATGTCCATCACCTGCTGGGCTTCATTCAGGCGCAGCAGACCATTGTCCACGAAGACGCAGGTTAGGTTTTTGCCGATAGCACGGTGCAGCAGCATCGCGGTCACGGAGGAGTCAACGCCACCGGACAGGCCAAGGATCACTTTATCGTCGCCAACCTGTTTGCGGATACGCTCTACGGCATCGTCGATGATTTTCGCCGGGGTCCAGAGCGCTTCACACTGGCAGATATCGCGAACGAAGCGGTCCAGCATACGCATACCCTGACGGGTGTGGGTCACTTCTGGGTGGAACTGCACGCCGTAGAAGCGTTTTTCTTCGTTCGCCATAATGGCAAACGGGCAGCTTTCGGTGCTGGCAACGGTTACGAAATCGGAAGGAATCGCGGTCACTTTATCGCCGTGGCTCATCCAGACGTCGAGCAGCGGTTTGCCTTCAGCGGTCAGGGAATCTTCGATACCGCGAACCAGGGCGCTGTCGGTCAGCACTTCGACCTGCGCGTAGCCAAACTCACGTTCGTTAGAGGATTCAACGTGGCCGCCCAGCTGCATTGCCATGGTCTGCATGCCGTAGCAGACGCCGAAGACAGGAACACCGGCTTCAAAGACGTATTGCGGGGCGCGCGGGCTGTTATGTTCGGTGGTGCTTTCCGGGCCGCCGGAAAGGATGATGCCGCTTGGATTGAATTCACGGATTTGTGCTTCCGTGACATCCCACGCCCACAGCTCACAGTAAACGCCAAGTTCACGCACGCGACGTGCCACCAGCTGAGTGTACTGAGAACCGAAATCCAGGATAAGAATGCGATGTTTATGAATGTTTTCCGTCATTGACGCTAATTCCGAGGCAAGTGAAACAAAGCGCCCGGCATTGAGCCGGGCGCGGAAACTTATCAGGAGCCCAGACGGTAGTTCGGGGACTCTTTGGTGATCGTCACGTCGTGAACGTGGCTTTCCTGGATACCCGCACCGCTGATACGTACAAATTCCGCTTTAGTACGCAGCAGGTCGATAGTACCACAGCCGGTCAGGCCCATACAGGAACGCAGGCCGCCCATCTGCTGGTGGATAATCTCTTTCAGACGGCCTTTGTACGCCACGCGACCTTCGATGCCTTCCGGTACCAGTTTGTCGGCTGCGTTATCCGTCTGGAAGTAACGGTCTGAAGAACCTTTGGACATCGCGCCCAGGGAACCCATACCACGGTAAGATTTATAAGAACGGCCCTGGAACAGTTCGATTTCGCCCGGAGACTCTTCGGTACCGGCCAGCATAGAGCCAACCATCACCGCCGCTGCACCTGCCGCGATGGCTTTCGCGATATCGCCAGAGAAGCGGATACCGCCGTCGGCGATAACCGGAATACCGGTGCCTTCCAGCGCTTCTACCGCGTCAGAAACGGCGGTGATCTGCGGAACGCCCACGCCAGTTACGATACGCGTCGTACAGATGGAGCCAGGGCCGATACCCACTTTGACAGCGCTGCAACCGGCATCAGCCAGAGCACGGGCACCCGCGCCGGTTGCGACGTTACCGCCGATGATCTGCAGATCAGGGTATTTTGCACGGGTATCGCGAATACGTTGCAGAACGCCTTCGGAATGACCGTGAGAGGAGTCGATCAGCAGAATGTCAACGCCCGCAGCGACCAGCGCATCAACGCGCTCTTCGTTGCCAGCGCCTGCACCCACCGCAGCGCCTACGCGCAGACGGCCACGCTCGTCTTTACAGGCGTTGGGTTTACGTTCTGCTTTCTGGAAATCTTTTACGGTGATCATGCCACGCAGGTGGAAGCTGTTATCCACAACCAGCGCTTTTTCAACGCGTTTTTCGTGCATTTTAGCCAGCACGACTTCACGGGTTTCGCCTTCACGCACGGTCACCAGACGCTCTTTCGGCGTCATGTAGACGCTGACAGGCTGGTTCAGGTCGGTCACGAAGCGCACGTCACGGCCAGTAATGATACCCACCAGTTCGTTGTCTTCAGTCACGACCGGGTAGCCCGCAAAGCCATTACGCTCGGTCAGCGCTTTCACTTCGTGCAGGGTAGTGGTTGGCAGAACGGTCTGGGGATCGGAAACAATGCCGGATTCATGTTTTTTCACGCGGCGAACTTCATCCGCCTGACGCTCGATAGACATGTTTTTGTGAATAAAGCCGATGCCACCTTCCTGTGCCAGGGCAATTGCCAGGCGCGCTTCAGTCACGGTGTCCATAGCCGCAGAGAGCATAGGAATGTTCAGGCGAATGGTTTTAGTCAACTGCGTGCTGAGATCGGCAGTATTCGGCAGAACGGTGGAATGAGCGGGAACGAGGAGGACGTCGTCAAACGTCAGTGCTTCTTTAGCGATACGTAGCATGGGCAATATCTCTGACCTGGGTGGTTAAATATTGCCGTGGCATTATACAGAGCGTAACCGATTGCATCCACACTTTTTTATAAAAAATGCTTGCGATTGCCTCCGGGCAGGTTACTATCGACTGAATAACTTGCTGATTTAGAATTTGATCCCGCTCACATGTTATCCTCCCAAAGCCCCTCAATTTTTACCGTTAGCCGCCTCAATCAATCGGTTCGTTTGCTGCTCGAGCAGGAAATGGGACAGGTCTGGATCAGCGGAGAGATCTCTAATTTCACGCAGCCGTCATCCGGGCACTGGTATTTTACGCTGAAAGACGACACCGCTCAGGTGCGCTGTGCCATGTTCCGCAACAGCAATCGTCGGGTGACGTTCCGCCCTCAGCACGGCCAGCAGGTTCTGGTTCGCGCCAATATCACGTTGTATGAACCGCGCGGTGATTATCAGATCATCGTCGAGAGCATGCAGCCGGCGGGTGAAGGCTTGCTGCAGCAGAAATACGAGCAGCTGAAAGCAAAACTGTCAGCGGAAGGCCTGTTCGATCAGCAGTTCAAGAAATCCCTGCCCTCTCCCGCCCATTGCGTCGGGGTGATAACCTCTAAAACCGGTGCGGCGCTGCACGATATTTTACACGTGCTGAAGCGTCGCGACCCGTCGCTGCCCGTTGTGATTTACCCGACTGCCGTGCAGGGCGACGATGCGCCGGGCCAGATTGTGCGCGCCATTGCGCTGGCAAACGCGCGCCAGGAGTGTGACGTGTTAATCGTTGGGCGCGGCGGTGGTTCTCTGGAAGATCTGTGGAGTTTCAACGACGAGCGCGTGGCGCGGGCGATTTTCGACAGCGTTATTCCCATTGTCAGCGCAGTCGGACACGAAACTGACGTCACCATCGCTGATTTTGTCGCGGACATGCGCGCGCCAACGCCATCTGCCGCCGCCGAAATCGTGAGCCGCAACCAGCTAGAACTATCGCGCCAGTTGCAGAACGGCCAGCAGCGTCTGGAAATGGCGATGGACTATTTCCTCGCCAACCGTAATCGGCGTTTTACCCAATTGCAGCATCAGCTACAGCAGCAGCACCCGCAGCTGCGTCTGGCACGTCAGCAAACGGTGCTTGAGCGTCTGCACCAGCGGATGAATTTTGCTCTGGATAATCAACTCAAGCGCGCGGTTTCGCGCCAGCAGCGGATAACCCAGCGCCTGAATCAGCAAAACCCGCAGCCGCGCATCTATCGCGCGCAGACACGCATGCAGCAGCTTGAATATCGTCTGGGTGAGAACATCCGCGCACGCCTGAGCAGTACCCGTGAGCGTTTTGGTAACGCGGTGACGCATCTGGAAGCCGTTAGCCCGCTTTCAACGCTGGCGCGCGGCTACAGTGTGACCACGGCGACAGACGGCACGGTGCTGAAGCAGACCAAACAGGTGAAAGCCGGTGACGTGCTGACAACCCGCCTGGCCGACGGCTGGGTAGAAAGTGAAGTGAAAGGTATCACTCCCGCGAAAAAGACACGCAAGAAAAAGCCGGTTTAAACCGGCTTGAATTCAACGCGTTTCTTCGAAATCAGGCCGTGCCCGTTCTGGCAAAAATAATCGACCGCACCGCAGGCTTTCAACACCTGAAGCGGCTGATGGCAATCAGGGCATAGCGCTTTCAGCGCGATATCTTTATCGCAGCTCTCGCAGTGCACCATTCCGTTTACGGGTTCCAGCTCTGCATGGCAATCCGGACAGATGATAGACATCGTGACTCCTTAAAAAGGTTTTGAGGTATTTTACCACGCCGCGATCAGTGTGGGCCACGCAGCTGTTGCTGTAATTTCAGCAGGAGTTCGACCTCTTCCAGTCGCCGCTGCGTGGTCAATGTCACCTCTTCTGGCGCCCTCTCGTACAGGCTCTTTTCCCCCAAAATATGCTCTGCCAGACAGTGGGCGTAGATGGCCCCCGGAAGCGTCCAGCGCTGCACGTTTTTGCCGTCAATCAGTTCGAGAACATCCTCGGTGCCGCGTCGGTCGTGGCTGATAATGCGCCCGTCGCGTAGATGCAGCCGAAGCCCTTTTTGCCCACCGGCAGGCCCGGCATATTTGTTCAGCCAGATATCCACCGGAGTACCGCTCACATGACCCTGAAGATGAGCTTCGCCTTCAGCAGTGAGCAGATCGCCTTTGGCAATTGGGCGGCCGAGACGATCTGTCGCGGTTATCACCTGCAAAGACAGTGCGTGATTTCCGCCGAGCGCGCGCACGGTTTCTCGCATCATCGCCAGCACATGGGTACCGATATCAATGATGACACCGTCCGGGTGGCGAAGCTGGCGGGTATCAGGCTCACCGGTGGCAAAATTCAGCGCGACAGGTTCTCCCGCAGCGTTGAAGCCGCTAGGCTCCTGAAGAAATCCTTCGATTTTGACGATCTCATCAAGTGAATTGACCACCCGGCCTGCCGTCTGATTCTCCCGTTCCGGCTGCCAGGCCGGGTTCAGAATGCCCAACGCGAGTTGCATGGCACCGCTTCGCGCCATCCAGTGATCGAGCGCCAGCACGCGAGCAGCGGCTTCAGGTTTTGCGAGCAGTGTTTTGAGTCTTTCGATTTGGGAAAGCGTCGCGACAACCGGTTTTTCCACCACGATACGCGGAATCGGTGAGGATAAGGCCAGCTCAAGCGCATCGAGGTGATGCAATGAAGAGGTGGTGACAAACAGGGTGTCTATCGGACTGGCCAGCAGTTGCTCCAGGGACGTGCAGCGCACCACGCCCGCAAGCTCGCGCTCGGGGCGAAGATCGAAACCGACGCAATGTAAGGGAGTATCGAAAATCTGTCGCAATGCCGGTAAATAGGCCGTCTCAACCACGGCACCAAGCCCAATAAACCCTAACTGCATGTTCCACTCCGTTCATGAGTTGTGGAGGACAAAAGGCAAAAAACCCGACTCAGTCGGGTTTTTAGTGTGCAATTATTTGCCTTTCTTGATGTGTTTAATCAAGCGCTTACGCTTACGCATCTGGTTCGGCGTTAGCGTGTTGCGTTTGTTCGCAAACGGGTTATCCCCTTCCTTGAACTGAATGCGGATAGGTGTACCCATCACATCCAGCGATTTACGGAAGTAGTTCATCAGATAACGCTTGTAGGAATCCGGCAGATCTTTCACCTGATTACCGTGAATCACCACGATTGGCGGGTTGTAACCACCGGCGTGGGCGTATTTCAGCTTCACGCGACGGCCTCGCACCAACGGCGGCTGATGGTCTTCCGCTGCCATAGTCATGATGCGCGTCAGCATGGCGGTACTTACACGACGGGTGGAACTGTCGTAGGCTTCGCGAACGGATTCGAACAGGTTGCCCACGCCGCTGCCGTGCAGCGCAGA
Source organism: Lelliottia sp. WB101 (assembly GCF_003051885.1). Classification (NCBI taxonomy): domain Bacteria; kingdom Pseudomonadati; phylum Pseudomonadota; class Gammaproteobacteria; order Enterobacterales; family Enterobacteriaceae; genus Lelliottia; species Lelliottia sp. WB101. The sequence goes on along the minus strand of NZ_CP028520.1, from coordinate 2,298,796 downwards.
GATGAAGTGCACACGGGCAAAGTCGATGAAGCCCAGACGGAAGTCCAGCATCTCTTTGACTTGCTCACGCACTTCGTTGCTCAGGCCGTCCCATTTGTTGACGACGATAACAAGTGAGCGCCCACTATTGAGGATAAAGCCCAGCAGCGACAGGTCCTGATCGGAGATGCCTTCGCGCGCGTCGATGACCAGCATCACCACGTTCGCATCTTCAATCGCCTGCAGCGTTTTGATAACGGAGAATTTTTCCACTACATCGGTGATTTTCCCGCGCTTACGCACGCCCGCGGTGTCGATGAGCACATATTCGCGCTCGTCACGTTGCATCGGGATGTAAATACTGTCACGCGTGGTGCCCGGCATGTCGTAGACCACCACGCGGTCTTCGCCGAGAATACGGTTGGTCAGTGTGGACTTACCTACGTTCGGACGACCGACGATAGCGAGTTTGATCGGCAGATCCTGCGGATTAAAATCATCCTCAGGTTCTTCTTCTGCGCCCTCTTGATCGGCTTCGAACTGCGCCCAGTATTCAGCGTCTTCGTCCACTTCTTCCGGCGGGTTTACTTCGTCAACCCACGGCAGCAGAACGGTTTCGAGCAGGCTGGTGACACCGCGGCCATGAGACGCGGCAATCGGGTAGATTTCACCGAGGCCCAGGGCCCAGAAATCCGCTACCGCCTGATCGGCATCAATACCGTCAGTTTTGTTCGCCACCAGGAAGGTTGGCTTTTCGCGAGAACGCAGGTGTTTGGCGATAGCCGTATCGGCAGGCATCAGGCCCGCACGTGCGTCTACCATGAACAGAACAATGTCCGCTTCTTCAATCGCCAGCAGAGATTGCTCTGCCATGCGCGTTTCCACACCGTCTTCTGTACCGTCGATACCACCCGTATCGATACAGATAAACTCGCGACCTTCCACTTCAGCACGACCGTACTTACGGTCACGAGTCAGCCCCGGGAAATCCGCCACCAGCGCATCACGGGTGCGTGTTAAACGGTTAAAAAGAGTGGATTTTCCAACGTTCGGGCGCCCGACAAGCGCGACCACAGGTACCATGTTTGAAGCCTCATAAAATTCAAATAAACGTCGCAGTTGCGGCGTTTTTATAAAAGTCAAAACGGCCCCTGAGTTAACAGGAGCCGTTTATTATACTACAAACGAGACGATTAACGCGTGATCGCGTAGAGCGTACCGTCTTTTGCCTGGATCAGCAGTTTGCCGTCAGCCACAACCGGATCGGTCAGGAAACCAGAGCTGTCGACTTTTTCCTGCGCCACGAAGCGACCCGTTTCCGGATCAATCCAGTGCATATAACCTTCGCTATCGCCTACGACCAGGCTGCCATTGTACAGCGCAGGTGCGGTCAGTAGACGGTGCAGCAGATCGCTCTGCGTCCACAGCGTGACACCACCGTCGGTGTTCAGCGCCAGCAGACGGTCGTTCTGATCCACCAGGTAGATGCGGTTGCCCTCGACCACGAAATCGTTCACTGAACCCAGCTCACGTTTCCACATAACCTGGCCGCTGCGCAGATCCAGCGCCGTCAGGTTGCCGTTGTAAGCCAGCGCATAAACCACGTTGTCCACGATAACGGGCGTGGTATCGACGTCGCTCAGACGGTCAATTTCAGTCGGACCGGTTGCCTGGGAGATACGCTGCTGCCAGATCATCTGACCCTGCTGCATCAGCACGGCGCTGACGCGACCGTTATCACCGCCCACGATAGCCGCACCAAACGCGGTCGCAGGGGCAGATTCGCCGCGCAGAGACAGAGCAGGCATGTCCAGGTTCACAGTCCATTTCACGGCACCGTCAGCTTCGTTCAGCGCCTGCAGCTGGCCGTTGCTGGTATGAATCAGCACCAGGCCGTCGCTCACAACCGGACGAGACAGGGCTTCACCCGCTACGCGAGTTTGCCATGCAATAGAACCGTCGCTGGCGTTCAGCGCATAGACCTGCGCTTTTTCGCTACCGATATAAACATGACCACCGGAAACGGTCACGCCGCCCGAGAGCAGTGCCGGCGTACGGGAGAACCAACCGTCTTTTTCGGCCAGATTGACCGACCAGACTTCTTTCCCGTCATCGGCGTTGAACGCGCGCACGGTGCCTTTGCGATCAGCCGCATAGACAACGCTATCGGCATACGCCGGATGCAGGTTGGAATAGAAATCACCGATTCCATCACCCACGGAAGAGCTCCACGCGGTTGACGGGGTAAACTGATTTTCAACAGTCGGCAGCGGGGACATTTTTACAACATCTTCTTCGCCACTGAACAGTGAACAGCCACTCAATAACGCAACAGAAAGCAGTCCTGGCAGAAGTAATTTACGCAATTGCATCGGGTCCCTCTCAGACGGACAAATTATTTATTTTCATCTGCATCATTTCGCTCAGCGCAGGTGAGGCGTTACTTTTCACGCCCGCTTCCCACGCGCTGCGCGCGCCTTGTTTGTCGCCTTTGCTCAGCAGAGCTTCACCACGCAGGTCGGCAACGATGGCTGCAAAACCTTCACCTTTGACAGTGTCGAGGGTTTTCAGCGCGTCGTCGGCTTTGTTCTGCTGTACCTGAATACGCGCCAGGCGCAGATTAATCACCGCTTTCAGATTGTCATCGCTGGCTGCTGCGAGACCCTGAGTCAGCTGCGCGGCGGCTTTATCCAGTTCATTTTTATCAACGAACTGCTGAGCCACTTCGAGCGATGCCAGTGCACCGTAAGTATTTTTGTTGTCAGCAGCAAATTTCTCCGCAGCAGCCAACGTTTGCGGCTGATCGGCACGAATTGCGCTCACGGTATTTTCATAGGACAGGGAAGCATCACGCGCGGAATCAGCCTGATGGCTATTCCAGTAACGCCAACCCATCAGCGCGCCCACACCCAAAATCACCCCAACGGCCAGGGCTTTGCCATTTTCGGCAAAGAAGCGTTTAATCGCATCAACCTGGTCGTTTTCGTTCTCGTACATTTCCACGCTGTTCTTCCCCTTAGCCCAGTAAAGTGCGCAAGTGCGCGGCAACGCTATCCTGCGTTACGGTTGTTTGCTCACCAGAGCGCAGGTCTTTTACCACCACTTCGCCAGCAGCCACTTCGGACTCGCCCAGCACCAGTGCGATACTTGCGCCCCATTTATCGGCACGGGCAAACTGCTTTTTGAAGTTGCCACCACCATGGTTAGTCATCAGCTTAACGCCCGGCAGCGCATCGCGCAGACGTTCGGCAAACTGCATTGCCGCAGACTGCGTATCCGCACCTGAGGCCACCAGGTATATATCGACAACGGAATCTGCTTTAAATTCCGGATTAACTGCCTGAACCAGCAAAACAAGTCGTTCAAGACCCATTGCGAAACCTACTGCAGGTGCAGCACGGCCACCCAGCTGTTCCACCAGACCGTCATAACGACCGCCTGCACACACGGTACCCTGAGAACCCAGGCTGGTGGTGACCCACTCAAATACCGTGCGGTTATAGTAATCCAGACCGCGCACCAGACGCTGGTTCACGGTGTAAGCAATACCGGCCGCTTCCAGCAGTTTGCACAGGCCAGCGAAATGCTCGCGAGAATCGTCATCCAGATAGTCACCCAGCGCCGGGGCATCGTTCAGCAGCGCCTGCACTTCCGGGTTCTTGGAATCCAGAACGCGCAGCGGATTGCTGTACATGCGACGCTGGCAGTCTTCATCCAGCTTATCTTTGTGCTGTTCCAGGAATGCAACTAACGCATCACGGTAGTTCGCGCGCGCTTCCAGGGAACCAATGGAGTTCAGCTCCAGCGCAACGTGCTGGGAAATCCCCAGCTCACGCCACCAGCGTGCCGTCAGCATGATCAGCTCAGCGTCGATATCCGGACCTTGCAGGCCAAAGACTTCAACACCCAGCTGATTAAACTGGCGATAACGGCCTTTTTGCGGGCGTTCGTGGCGGAACATTGGGCCGATATACCACAGACGCTGCTCCTGATTGTACAGGAGACCATGTTCGATGCCGGCGCGTACACAACCTGCCGTACCTTCCGGACGCAGCGTCAGGCTATCGCCGTTGCGGTCTTCAAAGGTATACATCTCTTTTTCAACGACGTCGGTCACTTCGCCGATCGCGCGTTTAAATAACGGGGTCTGCTCTACAATCGGCAAACGGATTTCGCTGTAACCGTAGCTGCCGAGCACCTGTTTCAGAGTGCCTTCAATGCGCTGCCAGATGGCGGTTTCGCCAGGCAGATAATCGTTCATGCCGCGGATGGCTTGAATGTTTTTTGCCACGTTTATTCTCTTTCTATATACAAAAAAAACCCAAAGAATGGGTTCAATCATACATGGGAAGCCTGACGCTTCCCATCACGTTATTTTTCAACTTGCTGAATGCTGATGCGCTGAGCTTCGTCCAGCATCGTCGCTTTTGCGCGGATGCGGGCTTCCAGCTGATCGATCATGTCGTTGTTGTCCAGACGGTCTTTACGGATCCCATCTTCATAGAGGCCGCTTTTCTTGTTGCCGCCGGTCACGCCAAGCGTTGACACCAGCGCTTCACCAGGACCGTTCACCACGCAGCCGATAATAGAGACATCCATCGGCGTGATCAGATCTTCCAGACGCTGCTCCAGCGCGTTGACCGTACCGATAACGTCAAATTCCTGACGCGAACAGGTTGGGCACGCAATGAAGTTAATCCCGCGAGCACGAATGCGCAGGGATTTCAGAATGTCGAAACCGACTTTGATCTCTTCCACCGGATCGGCTGCCAGCGATACACGCAGCGTGTCGCCGATCCCTTCGGAAAGCAGCAGCCCAAGGCCGATCGCCGACTTCACAGAACCACTGCGCAAGCCACCGGCTTCGGTGATTCCAAGGTGCAGCGGCTGATCGATTTGCTTCGCCAGCAGGCGATAGGATTCAACGGCCAGGAAAACGTCAGACGCTTTCACACTGACTTTGAACTGATCGAAGTTGAGACGATCGAGATGATCCACATGGCGCATGGCTGATTCCAGCAGCGCCTGCGGCGTCGGTTCGCCGTATTTTTCCTGCAGATCTTTTTCCAGCGATCCGGCGTTAACGCCGATGCGGATAGGAATATTTTTATCGCGGGCGCAGTCAACGACCGAACGAATACGCTCTTCGCTGCCGATGTTACCTGGGTTGATACGCAGACAATCCACACCATATTCCGCGACTTTCAGCGCGATTCGGTAATCGAAGTGGATATCGGCAACCAGCGGAACATTAACCTGCTGCTTGATGAGTTTGAATGCCTCGGCGGCATCCATGGTCGGCACGGAGACGCGGACAATATCCGCACCTACGCGCTCTAATGCTTTGATTTGATTGACCGTCGCCTCAACATCCGTGGTACGGGTGTTGGTCATCGACTGAACGGCGATGGGTGCACCATCACCAATCGGCACATTCCCAACGTAAATCCGCTTAGATTTTCTACGTTGAATCGGAGCCTGATTATGCATGAAAAGTCTCCCGCGTTACTCGCCTGTTACTGTGCTGCTGATTGTTCGGCATTAACGGTAAGACGCGCAACCTGGTTAGTTCTGATAAAACGGCTCAGATCGACAGGTTTTCCTTGATACTGGATCTGCACCGCAGCCGGAGCACCGATTTTAAGCTTATACGGAGCCTGACCGGTTAGATTTAATGTGCCATCTTTACGCTGCAGGCCACTGAACAGTTTTTTACCTGTTGCATCCGTCACTTCCAGCCAGCAGTCGGCAGAGAAGTTCATCACCAGCGCGTTAGGATCGGCAGTGGTTGCCCCTGCGACGCCAGCCTGGTCGGTTGGCAGCGGCTGTGTAGCGTTCGCCGTAGCGGCAGGCGTTGTCGCCGCTGGAGCGTTATCCACATTCGCCTGAGACGGTGCGACAACAGCATTTTGCGCTGTTGTCTGGTCCGGTGTGGTGGCCGGGGCTGGCGTTTGGGCAGGTTCAACAGCCTGAGAATCGGTAGCAGCAGTTTGCGGTTCGCCGGAAGTGGCGCTGCTGTCGGTGTTTAACGGCACGCTTTGCGCGCCGTCGTTACCGGAATTGTTTAGCTCGGCAGAGGACTGGTCAGCCATTGTAGTGATCTCTTCCTGCTGCGCTTTGTGGTTTTGCCACCACCATGCGCCCGTCAGACCAATTACCACAAACAGTACCAGCCAGGTAAAGCTCATCAGCCAGCCATCACGTTTTTTGCGACGTTTGCCCAGAGAGAAGGTCTGCATTGGCGCGACTTTCGCCGCACGTACCGGTGCCTGTTTTTCCATCATTGGCAACAGTTCTTCTTCAGGGATATGCACCAGTTTTGCATAAGAGCGGATGTAACCACGCAGAAACGTTGAAGCAAGATCGGCCGGAGCCTTGTCTTCTTCAATATCGCGAACCGTGGAAACCTTCAGGCACAAGCGTTCTGCAACAGCTTGCTGGCTGAGTCCGAGTTGTTCACGGGCATTGCGAAGACGAACGCCCGTGGAGAGTGCTTCATTTTGGTCGTGAGTGGCTTCAGTATTCATTCGCTACAACTACTTACTGGTACGTGTAAATTAGGGTTCAGGCGCCGGTGAGTCACAATGCCACCCGCACCGCGAAACTTCTGGTCATTTAACCTTGGACAGACAGTTAGTATAAGACTGTCCGGCTTTAGTTGACAGTGCAGCGCTACTCATGAGGCTAAACTGTTGTTGCGACGTTACATACTGCCTTAAAGTCGTCTGAAACGCACCGTAATTATTCAGCAATCACAATCTACGTGGCTGAATATTCAGTAAGCTAATGCGTCACGGTACAAACCTGCACCGCGACGCATACAAATCACACAGCTTTGACCTCAATCGCCTCACCCTGCATGCGCTTACGCAGCGTACGCTTGGTACGGTCGATCACATCACCGGCCAGCTGGCCGCAGGCGGCATCGATATCATCACCACGGGTTTTACGCACGATGGTGGTGAAACCGTACTCCATCAGTACCTTGGAGAAACGATCGATACGGCTGTTAGAACTACGGCCATACGGCGCCCCCGGGAACGGGTTCCATGGGATCAGGTTAATTTTGCACGGCGTGTCTTTCAGCAATTCAGCCAGCTGATGCGCATGATCGGTTTCGTCATTCACATGATCCAGCATCACATATTCGATGGTCACGCGGCCCTGGTTGGCGTTGGACTTTTCGAGGTAGCGACGCACGCCCGCGAGGAAGGTTTCGATATTGTACTTTTTGTTGATCGGCACAATTTCGTCACGAATTTCGTCGTTCGGTGCATGCAGGGAGATCGCCAGCGCCACGTCAATCATGTCGCCCAGTTTATCCAGCGCAGGCACAACCCCAGAGGTGGAGAGGGTCACGCGACGTTTGGACAAACCAAAGCCGAAGTCATCAAGCATGATTTCCATCGCCGGAACGACGTTGGTCAGGTTCAGCAGTGGCTCGCCCATGCCCATCATCACCACGTTGGTGATAGGACGTGTGCCGGTCACTTTTGCCGCGCCGACGATTTTCGCCGCGCGCCATACCTGGCCGATAATTTCAGACACGCGTAGGTTACGGTTAAAGCCCTGCTGCGCCGTCGAGCAGAATTTGCACTCCAGTGCACAACCAACCTGAGAGGAGACGCACAGAGTCGCGCGATCTTCTTCCGGGATGTACACGGTTTCAACGCGCTGATCGCCAACTGCAATCGCCCATTTGATGGTGCCGTCAGAAGAACGCTGCTCTTCCACCACTTCCGGTGCGCGGATTTCAGCGACTTCTTTGAGTTTGTTACGCAGCACTTTGTTGATGTCAGTCATGTCATCAAAGTTGTCGCTGCAATAGTGGTACATCCATTTCATGACCTGATCGGCACGAAACGGCTTCTCGCCCATCTCTTTGAAAAACTCGCGCATCTGCTGACGGTTCAGATCCAGCAGGTTAATTTTTCCATTTTTATTAGGAACCGCGGCAATGGCGACTTCAGAGGTGTTAACTAGTTCAGACATAATATTTTCCGGCCTCGTTGTTACACGTTATGGCCCGTGGAGGGTTGAAAAGAAACGCCCCGGTGAGCGCTTTGCTCTTCCGGGGCGTTGCATTGTACAAAGTCTGGCGCAGGGATGCCACGTTTGCACGCGACTTTTACCAAATTTATACCCTTCCCTGAGGAATTAGCGGGTACGAGCGCACACTTCGCCTTCGGCGAAGAAGTAAGCGATTTCGCGCGCAGCAGATTCTACAGAGTCGGAACCGTGGGTGCCGTTCTCGGTGAAGCTGTCCGCGTAATCTGCACGCAGGGTGCCAGCCAGTGCGTTAGCCGGGTTAGTTGCACCCATCAGATCGCGGTGACGCTGTACTGCGTTTTCGCTTTCCAGTACGGAAACCACGATTGGACCGGAGGTCATGAACTCAACCAGGCCGTCGAAGAAAGGTTTGCCGTCGTGCTCAGCGTAGAAACCGCGAGCCTGTTCAACGGTCAGATGCAGCATTTTGGTGCCAACGATTTTGAACCCTGCAGATTCAAAGCGAGCAAAGATGCTGCCAATAACGTTTTTTGCCACCGCGTTTGGTTTGATGATGGAAAAAGTACGTTCAATAGCCATGATAACCTCTGTGTTATGTTCTGTTGTTTTGCATACATCTGTATAAGATGGCGCGGATTATAGAGAGCAAAAACGCCATTGCCTATGGTTCAACGTAACATTTTTTTAAAATAAGACGAGTTTTAGCAACAGCTCACATCCCGGATGGGTTTTTCGCTACTGCAGGGTGAAATTGACCGTAGCGACTTGCCCCGTCTCATCCATTACCAGTAACTGGTAATCCCCTGCTTTATCAAGCTGTAAAGTGTAAGCGCGCCCTTTCACATTCAGCGGTTCGCCATTCAGGAACCACCAGCGCTCACTGTCGCTGCCAATTGCCTGTAGCGGCAGCGATACGCGTGACTCACCGGGCAGGCGTTTGATCAATGCCCCCTCACGTACACCGGAGAGCATCAACGGCGCAGGGGAATCTTGTGCCAGCGGAGGACAGGTGGTTGACGGTGCCGGAACGCCTACCGCCCGGCGTTCAGAAGCGGGAAGCCAGGGTTCAAGCGGTAGCGGCCAGACGTCGAGGATTTTCTCCTGCGCGCCGGGGCAATCAGCCGCGACGCGTTTGCCCTGGTTATCCAGCCAGACCGGAAAGCGAATCCCGCGAATCCCCTCTTGCTCTGGCAATAACAGCGTGGGCGGCTGACTGCCGTCAAGCAACCAGGTCGCGAGCCTGCGACGGCAGTTCTCACTCCCTTCAGGCAGGGATTGCCCGCCGGGCCAGCAGATCACACCGCGACTGACCGAAGCCGGGCGCGGATCGCGCGGCAAGCGCCCTTCATCCACCGTTGAACTCGACTGCAGCATGTTATTGACCTGGTTCAGCAATGGCACGGCGCTGGCGAATCCAAACTGCCCGGCAACGGGTGTCCCGTCCGGGCGTCCGGTCCAGATCCCAATGATGTAGCGCGCGTTCAGGCCAATGGCCCAGGCATCACGATAGCCATAGCTGGTACCGGTTTTCCACGCCAGCGGTGCAACCTGCGGCAGTGCGCTATCCGGCAGCGGCTGCGCTTCGTTGCCTAAAATTCGACGAATGATCCACGCCGCGCCAGGCGAAAGCAGCGGACGCTCAATCAACGGATCGCCCGGCTGCAGGCGTAACCGACCCGCTTTCCCATGACGGGCAAAGGCGCTGTAAGCGGCGGTAATGTCTGAGAGCCGCGCCCCCGCACCGCCCAGGATCAGCGATAAATTAGGCTGTGCGCCAGGCGGAAGGATCAGGCGTAAACCGACATTGCTCAGCATTCCGGTGAAACGTTTTGGGCCATAAGCCTCCAGCACTTGCACGGCGGGAAGGTTCAGGGAGCGCACCAGCGCCTCGCTCATGCTGACGGGGCCGTGAAAACCACTGTCGAAATTACCCGGTCGGTAATCTCCCGTGCGCCGCGGAACATCCTGTAACAAAGAGGCAGGATGGATCAGGCCTTCATCGAGTGCCATTCCGTAGACAAAGGGTTTCAGCACCGATCCCGGCGATCGGATCGCGCTCACCATATCGACATGGCTAAAACGACTGTCATCATTAATATCCACCGAGCCAACCCAACCGCGAACTTTCATTGTGGTGTGATCAACAACGATCATCGCCAGTGAGCTACGCGGCGGAAGCCTGGATTTCCAGTTCATCGCCAGTTCTTCCATCTGACGTTGCAGCGAAGCATCCAGCGTAGTGACAATTTTGTTGTCGCGACTTTTACTCAGCATCATGCGGGAAAATAGCGGAGCCAGCTGCGGCATTTGCCGGGGAGCAAGCCAGACCGGCTCTTCACGCGACTCTTTAACCTGCTGCGCACTCCAGACGCCCTGCGTCACCATGCGCTCGAGCACTTTATTACGCGCGGCCTCCGCGCGCTCTGGCCAGCGGTCCGGACGCAGACGGCTCGGTGCCTGAGGAAGAACGGCCAGCAACGCAGCCTCTGAGTAGCTTAACTGCGCCGGTGATTTCCCGAGATAGGCCCAGCTGGCCGCACCGACGCCCTGTAACGTCCCCCCAAAGGGCGCACGGTTGAGATAGAGCGTGAGGATCTCGCGTTTTGACAGGTGCCATTCCAGCTGCATCGCCCGCCATAGCTGACGCACTTTACCGCCAAAAGTACGTGGATGCGGATCAAGCAGTCGTGCCACCTGCATGGTAAGGGTACTGCCGCCCGAAATCACTTTACCAGAACTCAGATCCTGCCAGGCTGCACGCAAAACGGAGAAGGGATTGACGCCGGGATGATCCCAGAACCAGCGATCTTCATACTGGATCAGGGCTTCGAGGTAGCGCGGAGAGACATCTTCAATGGTGACCGGATAGCGCCAGATGCCGTCGCTATCGGCAAAACGCCAGAGGGGTGTACCTTTCTCATCGACCACCACCCGCGCAGGGTTGACCTCTTTTAAAGGCAACGGCCACAGGCGATCGGCGACAACAATCAGCGCCCATACAATAAGAATCGCTCCCGCCAGCCAAAGCCAACGGGAGCGAATGAGTCGAGATAACGTCACCTTACGGAACAACAATCAGCGGGCCGCTTGCTGCGCCCGTTGCCCGCCACTGCGGAACATACATGGATTCCACCATCGGTACCGGTACCTGATACGTTCCCGGTGTAACGGCACGCGCCAGATACACCAGCGTCACAGGCTGCCCTTCATTCACGGGCACCGCAGCAACAAAGCGGTCGTCGCGGAACTCCATATGCTGAATGTCCGCCTGTTGCATCTGGTTGAGCAGGTTCTGTACTTCGCTGCCGCTATCCTGAAGGCTGGCGCTGCTGCTGGCCAGGTTCTGGTTTTCCAGCTCAAGCCCTGCCGGAAGTAAATCGACCACCAGCGCATCCGGGACATTCTGATTTGCCTTCACTTCCAGCCACACCAGCACCAGCTCACCGCTCTTCAGAGAAGAGAGCGATTTGCTGCTGCCATCGGTTGCGAGAATATGACGCTCGATTTGCAGGACGTTGGACGATGGCTCCGGTGCATAATCCGGATAGCCCGTGCTGTCGAGACGGACCCACAGCGGCGTGGTGCCACTGTTGGTGACCTGCAATGCGCCCAACTGATCGCCACTCACATTTTGTGTCTGAGCCTTATCGCCGCTCAGCGCTTTATCCGAGAGGCTGGTGGTTGCCTGCCAGGCACCTGAAAGTGTCGGCAATAGACGACCGGCCAGGAACAGCGCGTTGCTTTCCTGTGTTGAGAGCCAGCGCTGGCTGAACGCCTGCTGAGACAACGTATTCAGCAGCGTGTTCTGCGCATCCGGCAGCAGTTTGTACTCTTCCAGCAGGGAGAGCATCAGAGCGTTGTCACGCAGCTGGCTGCCATAATCCGCCATCCAGTTTTTGCTGTCACTCCGCGAAGTTTTCAAGGCTAGATCCAGCGCCTGCTGGCTGCGTGGCGCATCCCCCATCAGTTTCAACGCCATCCCCAGCTGCATCAACGGCAGACCCGAACCGGTCTGCGCACGACGCTCCCAGATTTCACGCAGTGCACCCAGCGGTGCTTTTTGCTGGCGGGCCAACACCAGTGCCGCATAGGCCTGAACTGCAAATTTACTCGCCTGCGTATCATCGCTGTAGCGAATAGACATCATGCCAGGATCCTGCAGATAGCGCAGAAGACGGTTGTTGGCATTGTTCACCGCCTCGGCCGGAACGCTGTAACCCTGCTCACCCGCACGGACCAGGAAATCGGTGACGTAGGCCGTCAGCCAATACTCTTCCGGGCCATTTTTATCCCACAGGGCAAAACCGCCGTCATCACGCTGCATTTGCAGCAAACGGGAGATGCCGATATCAATAGCCGCACGGCGTTTGTCATCCGTATCGCCTTTGATGCCGAGGGCAGTCAGCTGCGCCGCGTTGGTATAGAGCGACGGGAACAGACCGCTTGCGGTTTGTTCCAAGCAACCGTATGGATAGGCCTGCAATTCGCGGATATAACGCGCCAGGTTCAGCGGCGGTTTACCGCTGAGCAGCAGTTGACCTTGCAGGGTAGCCGGTGAGAATCCCGTGATGTGCTGAGCCGGTGCCGTCCAGCTTTCGCCTGGGTTTAGCATGGTTCCCGTATTCACTGTTTGTGCCGGGAACGCCGGACGCACGCCAATTTTCCAGCTCTTGTTCTGCGGTGCGAAAGTTTCTCCTGGCAACTGAAGGCCAGTCACCTGCGCGGTGATTTCACCATCACCGTAACCGTCCAGGGCTCTCACCGGAACAAACAGCGTGGTTCGCGTGCCCGGTTCAAGCTGAACGGGCTGCGGTTGTGCGCCTTCAAGCTCCATCAATCCCGATGCGCTCAACGCGACGTTTAGCGTCTGCGGTTTGTCGGTGAGGTTAGTCAGATCCAGCGTCAGCCTTGTTGCGTCACCACTGGCCAGGAAGCGTGGCGTGTTGAGTTCGGTAATCACCGGCGCGGCAACAATCACTTTGCCCTCGCTGCTACCAAAATCATCCGCCGTCCAGGCCTGCGCCATGACACGCAGCTCGCCGTTGAAGTCGCCAATCGGCAGAGTAATCGTCCCTTCGCCATTGGCATCCAGCGCCACAGGCTGCGCCTGCTGGGCAATAATGGTGACATGATTCACCGGCGGTTTACCGCCGCGTTTCAGCTCATCTCCGTCACCACCAAAGCGCAGCGCCGCCATCCTTCCCTGCCCTTCAATCACCTGACCGTAAATGTCGTAGATATCTGCGCCGTAACGCTTCTGACCAAAGAACGCTTCCCACGGATCGGGCGTGACATAATCGGTAATGTTCAGTACGCCGCTATCAACAGCGGAGACCAGCACGTTCACTTTCTGTGGCACGCTGCCGTCTTTCACGCTGGCTTTGACCTTCACTGACAGCGTCTGATTCGGGCGAATTTTCTGCGGTGTATCCAGAGCCAGCGTCAGTCGACGATTTTCATCGCCCATCGGCAGATGCAGAATGCCCACCGCGCGTTTCGGCGTGGCGGATTTGGATTTATCCCCCGGGCGTACCACCAGGGTGCTGAGGTAAAGATCGTGACGCTTCCAGGCTTTATCGACCGGAATGGAGAGATCCAGCCCGTTCGCAGGGACGTCGATCTCTTTCCACCATAGCGGACCTTCGTTGGATTCGATCATCGCGTAGCCTTTACCCGCTGCCGGTGCTGCAACATGCAGTTTAATGGTGTCACCAGGCTGATAAGCGGGTTTGTCGAGTTTCAGCATGACGCGGTCAGGGCGCGCGGCCCCGGTGCCGTCACTGTTATCCTGCCAGCTGTAACCGGCCCAGAAACGCACGCTGCTGACCATATCGTCAGGGGCTTTGACTTCCAGACGGTAAGAACCCCACTCAACGGGGAAGGTCACTTTGCCCGTTTCGTCGGCCTTGAGCGTCAGTGTCTGCTCGCCCTCCACCAGATCTTTCTGATCGAACTGAGACAACCAGCCGTCGCTTTCAGACCAGTTCCAGTAGTAGTCGCGGCGCTCGCGGATCAGGCGCACCTGAAGATCCGATACGGCTTTTTTCGCGCCGCTGGCGTCGGCATAAACAATGTCAAAACTGGCGTTACCGTTTTCATCGACAATCGGCTGGTTTACCGTGGTGTCCGTGCGATAGTCATACACCGCTTTGCTGGCGAACTGAGGGCGGATACCCGGCAGCGCAGCAGCAGGCCAGATGGCCTGTTCTGCACGGCGCGTGATCGGCCTACCACCAGACTCCAGCAGGCTGGCCTGCAGAATCAGCTGCAGCGGAGAATGCACCTCCTTCCACTGGCTTTCCGTGGCAACCTGACCGCGCCCCTGCTCGTTCAGCGTCAATTGCACTTCATCGAGGCTGCGGCTGAGATTCTCCTCCGCAATATCACCGAACTGGAATCCCGGCAACGCGCTGACCGCTTCACGCAGCGGACGCAGGAAAAGCTGGCCCTGCAGACTGTTGCCGTTAGCCGGTGCACCATACAGGTAGTAGCCGACAACGTCGAAATTGACCTCATCCTGTACCGAAACCGGCGTTTTCTGCCCGGTCAGATTCAGTGCCATACGTTCTGGCATGAAATCTTCGACGTGGAAATCCCACAAACGCTGCTGATTGTCGCCCGTATTCGCACGCACATGCCACATGCCGGTCTGGGCGCCGCTTTCCAGCGGATAGTTGAAGCGATAAAGACCATTTTCAGGCTGGCTGACGACGGTTCGCGCCACCTGCCCATCTGGGCGCAGCACTTCCAGCTTCACAGGCTGATCGGCCAGCGGTTTGCCGTCGCTGTCGCGCAGCAGACCGTTGAGGATCACGGTCTCCCCCGGACGATAGAGATCGCGCGGGCCAAACATAAAGAACTGCTTGCTGTAACCAGGCCCGCCTGCGATATCAAATTCCGCCAGATCCAGCGCCGGGAGTTTAAGATCCAGTAGCGTCGTCTGGCCGTCTTTACGGGCCAGAATCAGCGCCGCCTCTTTGTCCGTTTCGAGTTTCGCATGGCCGTCGCCATCGCTGGTACCCTGCGCCAGCGTCTGGCCTTTGTCATTCAGCAGCAGGACTTCAACACCGGACTGCGCCGCGCCGTTTTCTAAGCTCTGAGTGAAGATATCGAGACGATTGTGATAGCGGTGCGCAGACAAGCCCACGTCACTGAGGGTGAAGAGCGTGGCAGCATTGCTGTAGTTGTAATGCCCCGCCTGATTCATCACCGCGATATAGACGCCGGACTGCTGCAACGGTTTGATATCGCGCAGCGGCAGCAGAAGTTTTTCGCGGGTATTGCGCGCCGGATTGAGATCGAAGCGCCCGGTATAGACCAGCTCGGCCATCTTAAGCAGATTATCTGATTCCCAGTTGCTCAGGGAGTTACGGTACTCCCACTGGCTCACAAATGAGGCCAGCGATTCCGGCTTCACGCGGTAGAAGTTTACATCCACGTTGTTGACGTTCAGCGCCATCACCGGCAGGCCTTCGACCACTTTACCCGGCAGGAGCGAGCCCCTGCTGGCAAAGCCGACAGTCGGTTCAATATCCCGAGTGGTGATCGCTTTTTCGTAGTCGATGCCAAAGGTCGCTTTGTTCAACGCCTGCAAATCGCGCTCCACGGTGACCACCAGATTGCGATTCGGCTCCAGATGGCGCAGGCGCAGCTCTTTCAGATTTGGCGCGAGCTCCCAGGCACCGTCCACTTTGCCGCTCTTTTTATCGACGACGTGAACCGTGCGGGCAAAATCCTGATCGGGGTTGAGCGGAACCGAAAACGTCAGAACCAGAGTGGATGCGCCATCGAGCTGAACTTCCGAGGCATCGAGCAGCGTGAGCGCTTTGCCCTCACTCTGCGCGGCGAGTTTCGCGAGCTTATCCGCATCCGGTTTGGCGGGCGCTTCTGATGTGGTGGTGGAAGCCGCGGGTGCGGCCGCCTGAGGTTTATCGTCGTTGTTATCGCAACCAACGAGCGTAAACGTAGTGAGAAGCGCGAGCGAGAGCGCAGCTAAGCGAAACGGTGTCATCCTTTATCCCTGTTCGTGGAACCTGTTAGTCGTCATCCGAATAAGTATTATCCGCAAGTTTCACGAATACAAAAGTCCAATCTTAGAATCTGGAAAGCGCCTCGCAGATTACTCCGACTCACCTGCGGCTGCGATACCGATCATCGTTCAGATCACAGTGCTAAAGGTTACATGTAACCTTTGGCGTCATTTGTTTTTAAAACAATAAGATAGCTAGATATCCAGACAGATCACCTGCTAATTTACATCTTAGACGCACGCTGAGTGCGCGGTTCACTAAGAGAGATAGCCATGAAACGAGCCGTGAACGCCCTACAAAATTTCGGAAAATCACTTTACGGACCGGTACTTATCTTACCGATTGTCGGGCTGTTTATCGCCTTCGGCAACGTGCTGGGTAACGGTAATCTTGCCGAGTATGTGCCGTTTCTCGGCCATCCTCTGATTCAACACATTGGCCAGCTGATTGCTAAATCGGCGGTCTCGGTGCTGGTCAATCTGGCGCTGGTCTTTGCAGTAGGCATTCCTGTTGGCCTCGCCACGCGGGATAAAGGTTACGCGGCGCTTATCGGTCTGGTGACTTTTGTGGTGTTTATCAACGCCATGAATGTGACGCTCCAGCTACAAGGGCATCTCGCCCCCGCCGATCAGATGAAAGCCGCCGGACAGAGCATGGTATTAGGCGTGCAGGTTCTGGAGATGGGCGTTTTCGCCGGTATTCTGACCGGTGCCCTGTCTGGATATCTGTACAACAAATACTCCGGCGTACAGTTTAACGGCGCTATGGCGATCTACTCCGGGCACTGTTTCGTGGCGATTATCATGCTGCCTGTGTCGATGCTGCTTGGCGTGGTGATGAGCGAACTGTGGCCATTTGCCCAGCACGGCATTAGCGCCATGGCGTTAGCCATTAAAGGTTCTGGTCCGTTTGGCGTGGCGATTTACGGTTTCCTTGAGCGCATTCTGGTGCCAACCGGCCTGCATCACCTGGTCTATACGCCGTTCCTGTACACCGAACTGGGCGGGACGCAGGAGGTGTGCGGCACCGTCTATCAGGGCGCACGGAACATCTACTTCGCCGAAATGGCCTGCCCGGAAGTGAAACAGCTCAGCAGCACGGTTGTGTGGGATGCACGCGGAATAAGCAAAATGTTTGGCCTGCCTGCCGCGGCGCTGGCGATGTATATGACTGCCCGACCGGAGCGCAAAGCGCTGGCGAAAGCCATCCTGATCCCGGCAGCGCTGACCTCTCTGCTGGTCGGCGTAACCGAACCGCTCGAATTCTCCTTCCTGTTTGTCGCCCCGCTGCTGTTTGTGGTGCACGCGGTGCTGACCGGGATTGGCATGATGCTGTTCTATCTGTTTGGCGTTCATGCCATCGGCGCCAACGGCATTATCGATTTCATTCTCTACAACCTGCCGCTGGGCACGGAGAAGTCCAACTGGCCGATGTATATCGTCGTCGGGCTGATTATGTTCGCGCTCTATTTCATCGTGTTCCGCTTCCTGATCCTGCGTTTCAACATGAAAACGCCGGGCCGTGAGGACGACGAACAAGAAACTCGTCTGTACAGCAAGCAGGAGTATCAGGCGAAAGGCAGCAACGACGGGCTGGGCGAGTCCATCGTGGTCGGTCTCGGCGGGCGAGAAAATATTGAAGTGGTGGATAACTGCTACACCCGACTGCGCGTCACCGTGAAAGATGTCGAGATCATTGATGAGCCACGGCTCAAGGCGACGGGTGCAAAAGGAATTATCAAACAAGGTAACAACGTTCAGGTGGTCTACGGGCTGCACGTCAAAAAAATGCGAGAAGCCGTTGAGACGTTTCTCTGAAGGAGCCAAACATGTTTAAACCTCCCTTTATTCTCTCCATTGCCGGTGGTGGCAGCACCTACACACCCGGCATTGTGAAAAGCCTGATGGTCCAGCTGCAGGATTTCCCGCTGGCGGAAATCCGCCTCTACGACATCGACGCCGCGCGCCAGGACACCATCGCGCCTGTGGTCGAGAAAGTAATTCGCGACCACAGCCAGAGCATTAAATTCACCGTGACGCACGACCCGGAAGTGGCCTTCAGCGGCGCCCATTTTGTGTTCGCCCAGATGCGCGTCGGTCAGTATAAAATGCGCGAGCAGGACGAGAAGATCCCCTTGCGCCACGGCGTCGTCGGGCAGGAAACCTGCGGCCCAGGCGGGCTGGCATACGGGCTACGCACAATTCTGCCGATGGTCGAACTGATCGATCTGGTAGAGCGTTATGCACACGAGAAAGCGTGGATCGTGAACTACTCCAACCCGGCGGCAATTGTGGCTGAAGGCGTACGCCGCCTGCGTCCTAACGCGCGCGTGCTGAACATCTGCGATATGCCGGTGGCAGCGATGCGTAATATGGGCGCGATTCTGGGCGTCGATCGTCACAAGCTGGAAGTGGACTATTTCGGCCTGAACCACTTCGGTTGGTTTACTCGCGTGCTGGTCGATGGCGTGGACAGATTGCCTGAGCTGCGCCGCCACATCGCAAAATATGGTCTGCTGACGGAAGATGCAGCCAAAACCGACCCGCAGCACTCAGATCCCTCATGGGTGAAAACCTGGCGCAACATCAAGCCGATCATGGATAACTTCCCGGAATATCTGCCGAACCCGTATCTGCAGTATTACCTGATGCCAAATCAGATTGTTGAGCATCAAAACCCGGATTATACCCGTGCCAACGAAGTGATGAACGGGCGCGAGAAAAAGCTGTTTGCCGCCGCCGAAGAGTATAAGCGTACCGGGATTTTGTCCGATGCCTTCCACGTCGGCGTGCACGGCGAGTTTATTGTCGATGTGGCCCGTTCGCTGGCGTTCAACCTGCGTCAGCGCCATCTGGTGATGGTCGAAAACCGAGGGGCGATCACCAACCTGCCGTACGACGCGGTAGTGGAAGTCCCGGCCTATATCACCTCCGAAGGGCCTGAGCCGATCCGTGTGGGCCAGGTGCCACTGTTCCATCAGACGTTGCTGCAACAACAGCTCGCCTCTGAGCAACTGCTGGTGGAAGCGACCATCGAAGGCAGCTACGAAAAGGCGCTGCAGGCATTCACCCTGAACCGCACCGTGCCGACGATGGAACATGCAAAAGCCATTCTCGATGAGATGATCGAGGCCAACCGCGACTACTGGCCCGCGCTGCAAAAAGCCTGGCAGGACGGCGAAGCGGTGAAAAAATAGGGGGTTGCTCGCGAGTTGAACGTGGTTTGCTTGTCGGTGTCAGATAAAACACCGACAATCCTTTTTTAAGGAAAAAATGGAGGCACCCATGTCCACCTCATATTTTGTCGCAGCCGACTGGCTTCTCGAACATAGCGACGATCCGGAAGTGCAAATCCTCGACGCGCGCATGGCCCCGCCAGGGCAGGAGCATCGCGACGTTCCCGCTGAATACCGCGCCGGACATCTTCCGGGCGCGGTCTTTTTTGATATCGAAGCCCTCTCCGATCACACCTCTCCCCTGCCCCATATGATGCCGCGCCCGGAAGCTTTTGCCGTGGCCATGCGTGAGCTGGGCGTGAGCGGCGATAAACATCTGGTGGTTTACGATGAGGGCAATCTGTTCTCCGCTCCGCGCGCATGGTGGATGCTGAAAACCTTCGGCGTAGAGAATGTGTCTATTCTGGCCGGTGGCCTGGCAGGCTGGCAGCGCAATGAACTGCCGCTTCAGCAAGGGGACGTCTCTCTACCAGAAGGCGACTTTGACGCGACGCTGGACCCAAACGCCGTGAAACGTCTCACCGACGTTCTGCTGGTGAGCCACGAGAAAACGGCGCAAATTGTCGATGCCCGACCGGCGCCACGCTTTGCAGCCCAGGCTGATGAACCCCGTCCAGGCCTGAAACGCGGACACATTCCCGGCGCACTCAACGTGCCGTGGGGCGATCTGGTGTTTGAAGGCGAGCTGAAAACCACCGATGAACTGAGCGAGATTTTTGCCCGCCAGGGGGTGGATTTGCATAAGCCTGTGGTTGCCAGCTGTGGCTCCGGCGTGACCGCCTGCGTGGTGATTCTGGCGCTGGCAACGCTCGGCGTGACCGACGTGACGCTGTACGACGGTGCGTGGAGCGAATGGGGCGCCCGGGACGATCTGCCGATTGAACCTGCTCAGTAATGGATAACCGACTGGCAACACTGCTCACGCGCGGGGAATCCCTGACCCGCGCGGAATATCGCGTCCTGGCCCACCTCACGGAGCATCCGCTGCTGGTGGGCAATATCACGGTACGCGAGCTGGCGCAGGCGACCTTTGTCTCGACGGCCACCATTATGCGCCTGTGCCAGAAGCTGGGGTTTAGCGGTTTTAGCGAGTTTATCTGGCACTGCAAACAGCTGCTGACCGACACACCGCACATTGCGGCGCAGGCGCAGGATTTGCCTCACCTGCCCGCCCTGTTCAGCCAGTTTATCGCCAACTATCAGCAGACGTTTCAGTGGGTCACGGAAGAGAAGCGCCGTCAGTTTGCCACGCTGCTGCGCGAGAAAGAGAGTTTCTTTCTCTACGGTGCCGGGTTTTCCTATTTGTTCGCGGAGTACCTGACGAAAAAACTGCAGGTGCTGGGCAAAACGGCCTTTATCTCCGGGCCGGGCGACAGCCGGAATATTTTTCTGAGCAACGCCGCGCGTTACCAGGTGTTTATCGCGGTATCGCGCAGCGGTGAAACAGAGCAGGTGCTGGATAAAGCGCGGATCGCCAAAAACGTCGGCATGACGGTGATTGCCTTTACCCGCGCGTCAGCGAATACGCTTGCCGGGATAGCGGATTTGCATTTCGCATTGTATGACGAAGCCGTGCATTATGCCGCCGAGGCCGCAGGCGTGACGTCATTTGAATCGAATCTGGTTTTGCTGATGGATTTGTTACTGCTGGAAGCAACGGGGTGAGTGCTCACCCCGAGAATATTAAATAATGCGGGTGGTTTTCAGATCGCGCAGGAATCCGCCCCAGCGACGTTCATAGAACGGCGTGATGTGCTCGGTAATAAAGTGGCTAATGCCCTTCTCACCTTTCACGACCTGGCAGATATCAATCGGCTCATCGCCCGGCAGCGTGTCGGTCGCAACGCTTCCCGCCGCCTGAATGATCTCGTCGATGTCACCATCGGCTTCAATCCCAATCAGTAGCACGGGCTGTTCTTCTGCGCTCTCTTTGATAGAGCACAGAAACGCGCGTTTCACCGGCTTGATGGTTTTGAACAGAGTGGTCAGAGAGTCGATCATCTGCGCCGGAGGCTCAGCCACTTCAGACAACAGCAGCGTTTCGCCACCCTCCAGCACTTCCTGCGTGCTAAGCGGGTTGCCCTCTTCGCCAATCAGATGGCTGATTTCACGCGGAGTAAACTCTTTCCCGGTCGGCAGTTTTGCATTGAGGAAGAGCGTTTCACCGAGAGTCATTTCAAACAGCGTGCGCACGGGCATGACGACAAACGCCTGTTCGTCTTCCACCGCTTGCTGCAGGGCTTCCAGCGAGGTGAAAAACGGGATAACAGACGTGCCGTCGTCCTTTTCCCAGTGCAGCAGATCCAGCGCGCTGTCTTCCACAACCTGCTCGCCTTCAGCCGCCGTTCCCGGAACCCAGACGGTGGACTCCAGCAGGGTGCGGAAAAATGCCGGACGGTGGGCTGGCTCAGTGGCCGCCTGCTCCAGCAGGGTTTCTAATTCGTTTTTGGTTTCGGACATAGTTTCGTTACGTTAATCGCCCGGCGGCGCAGCGCTTGCACGGGCCTACGGGGTTTGTAGGCCGGGCAGCGGCTACGCTACCCGGCAGGAGGACTACTCAGCAGTCAACAAATTCGCAATCGTACGTACACCCAGACCGGTAGCGCCCGCAGACCACTGTTCCACGCCCGCTTTGCGGTAGGTGGCGGAGCAGTCGATGTGCAGCCAGCCTTCGTGATAGTTCTCAACGAAGTGGGACAGGAAGCCTGCGGCGGTGCTTGCGCCAGCCGGATACGCTGCGCTTGCGGTGTTGTTCAGCTCGGCAAAGTTAGACGGCAACTGGCTGCGGTGGAATTCCGCCAGCGGCAGACGCCAGAAAGGTTCGTTCTCAGCGGCGGCGCTCGCCAGCAGGCGTGCGGCCAGTTTGTCGTCGAAGCTGAACAGCGCGTGATAGTCGTTACCCAGAGCGGTTTTCGCCGCACCTGTCAGGGTCGCCATATCGATGATCAGCTCAGGTTTCTGCGCAGAGGCGTCAATCAGACCATCCGCCAGCACCAGACGGCCTTCGGCGTCGGTGTTCATCACTTCGACATTTTTACCGTTACGGTAGCGAATGATATCGCCCAGCTTGAACGCATTGCCGCTCACCATGTTGTCTGCACAGCACAGGTACAGTTTTACGCGCTTGTTCAGACCGCGGGTGATAGCGAATGCAAGTGCGCCGGTAATGGTTGCCGCGCCCCCCATGTCGGACTTCATCGAGTCCATAAACGCGCTCTGCTTCAGGCTGTAACCGCCGGTATCAAAGGTAATGCCTTTGCCGACCAGACACGCGTAAACCGGCGCTTCTTTGTCGCCGGTCGGGTTGAAATCGAGAGCCAGCAGCACCGGTGGTCGCTCAGAGCCGCGCCCTACAGTGTGAATTCCCATGTAGTTTTGCTCGCGCAGATCTTCACCTTTGGTGATGCGATAAGACATTTTATCGCCCGCGACTTTGCACAGCAGATCGACTGCGCGCTGCGCCAGCTGTTCAGGGCCCAGCTCTTCCGCCGGAGCGTTAATGGTGTCGCGCACCCAGTCGATGATGGTCAGACGGTTTTCCAGCTCTTTCTGCGCGGATTCGTCGAGGTTTGCCCACTCGACTTTACGGGTGCCTTTCGGGCCTTTGTAACCCGCCCAGAATGCCCAGCTGCGATCCGTGTCCCAGCCTTCTCCGGCCAGAGTGACGTGCTTGATGCCCAGGCCGTCAATTTTACGCGCGGCGCGCTGGATCAGACCCAAATCGTCGGAATCGTTCAGGTGCAGGGTGATGCCGTCATTGTTAATGCTGTAGGTGGCTTTGTCGCCCCAGCGTGCGTCAGCAGGCTGTGTAGAGAGCGTAATTTTCATCGCTTCGGTCATTTTATTTTTCCTTATTCGCAACGAGCAAACGGGCCGCCAGAAGGCAGCCCGTATGATCTTTCTTTCTGTTAAACGTCTGCTTCATCTAACCAGACTAACAGAATCGCCTCCAGAATTTTTTCATTGGATGCGCTGGGATCATCGTCAAAATCTTCCAGATCGCAGATCCACTGATGCATATCGGTGAATCGTACGGTCTTCGGATCCAGATCCGGGTTGGCGTCGTACAGCGCCTCGCCGATTTCGCGGCTGTCGGTCCACTTCAGTCCCATACTACCCCTGTTAATGCTCACGCGCATGGTTGATAGTGTAACGCGGGATTTCGACCACCAGGTCTTCATCGGTGACGCGCGCCTGGCAGCTTAAACGGCTGTCTGGCTCCAGACCCCATGCTTTATCCAGCATGTCGTCTTCGTCTTCGGTGCTTTCCGCGAGGGAGTCAAAACCTTCACGCACGATGCAGTGGCAGGTGGTGCAGGCACAGGATTTTTCACAGGCGTGTTCCACTTCGATACCGTTGCGCAGGGCAACGTCGAGGATGGTTTCGCCGGTCTCAGCTTCCAGAACTGCGCCATCCGGACAGAGGTCCGCATGAGGCAGAAAAACAATCTTTGGCATATTAAACCTCGTCCACGGACTGGCCTTTCAGCGCGACACGGACAGACTGATCCATGCGGCGAGCGGCGAAATCCTGGGTTTGTTTATCAACGTTTTTAATCGCTTGTTCTATTGCGTCAGCGTCATCGCCAACCGCCACTGCGCGTAGCTGCGCAACGGCGTCGTCAATGGCCTGGCGCTCTGCGGCACTTAACAGCGCGGCATCGGCAGTGAGTGCGCCTTCCAGACTTTCCAGCACGCGCGCGGCTTCCACTTTCTGTTCCGCCAGCATACGTGCCTTAACATCCTGTTCGGCATAGCTCATTGAATCCTGAATCATGGAGGCGATTTCGCCGTCGGTCAGACCGTAAGACGGTTTCACCTGGATGGATGACTCCACGCCGGTCGATTTTTCCATCGCCGTGACGCTGAGCAGACCATCGGCATCCACCTGGAAGGTGACGCGGATATGCGCCCCGCCTGCTGGCAGCGCAGGAATACCGCGCAGCGCGAAGCGCGCCAGCGAACGGCAATCCTGGACCAGCTCGCGCTCGCCCTGCATCACGTGGATAGACATCGCAGTCTGGCCATCTTTGAAAGTGGTGAACTCCTGCGCGCGCGCCACGGGAATGGTGGTGTTACGGGGGATCACTTTCTCGACCAGGCCGCCCATGGTTTCCAGCCCCAGAGAGAGCGGAATCACATCGAGCAGCAGCATTTCGCTGTCCGGCTTGTTACCGACCAGAATATCTGCCTGAATTGCGGCCCCAATCGCCACCACTTTATCCGGGTCGATGGAGGTGAGCGGCGTGCGGCCAAAGAATTCGCCCACGCGTTCACGTACCAGCGGTACGCGCGTTGAACCGCCGACCATCACCACTTCCAGCACTTCGCTCGCGTCGACGTTGGCGTCTTTCAGCGCACGACGACAGGCCAGCAACGTGCGTTTTACAAGCGCAGCAATCAGTTCGTTGAACTGCTCGCGGGTGATTTCGCCGCGCCAGCCCGCCACGTCAACGGTGACAGACTGTGCGTCGCTAAGCGCAATTTTGGCGTCGATAGCGGCATCCAGCAGTTCGCGCTGAACGCGCACGTCGCTGCGATCGGGAATACCCGCCTGCTCGCGAATGTAATCCGCCAGCAGGTGGTCGAAGTCATCGCCGCCGAGGGCTGAATCGCCGCCGGTCGCCAGCACTTCAAACACGCCACGGCTGAGGCGAAGAATGGAGATATCAAAGGTGCCGCCGCCGAGATCGTAAACGGCAATCACCCCTTCCTGGCCGGAATCGAGACCGTAAGCAATCGCCGCAGCGGTTGGTTCGTTGAGCAAGCGCAGCACATGCAGGCCCGCCAGACGCGCAGCGTCTTTCGTGCCCTGACGCTGTGCGTCGTCAAAATAGGCTGGAACGGTGATAACAACGCCATCCAGTTCGCCTTCGAGCGTCTCGGTCGCGCGTGCCGCGAGCGCTTTGAGAATATCGGCAGAGACGCGAACCGGGTTGAGCAACCCAGCGTCGGTGGCAATCATCGGCAGGCCGTTAACACTGGCCTGCAGCTGATAAGGCAGATGCGGGTAACGCGTTTGAATATCGGCCAGCGAGCGGCCCATCATCCGTTTTACCGAGCTGATGGTATTGGCCGGATCTTTCGCGGCATTGGCGCGCGCGTCATATCCCACCGAATGGCCCTGCTGCTGGTAGTAAACGACAGAGGGCAGCAGATGACGCCCTTCGGCGTCTGCCAGCGTTTCCGCCTGGCCGCTGCGTACGGTCGCTACGAGGGAATTGGTGGTGCCTAAATCAATGCCCACCGCCAGACGACGCTGGTGCGGTGCGGCGCTCAGACCAGGCTCACTAATTTGTAATAAGGCCATGTTAAGCTTCCAAAATCAGAAATCGAGCAGCTTTTCTTCGAGTTGTTCAGCACTGCTTCGCAGTTTATCGAGAAAACGCAGCTTGCGTACAGTATCTGCCGCCACGTCCCACGTCTCGTTATTCAGTTGTTCAACCATCTGCTGATGGCGGGTATCGAACATCGCTTTCACCCGTTTGATGAAGCTTTCAAGACGCACTTCGTCTTTCGCCTGTTCGATCTCATCCAGCTCTTCGCGAAGCTCCAGCTGTTCCATCAGGAAAGCGGTGTCGCGTACCGTGTGTTGTTCACTTGCCAGATCAAAACCGTGCAGCGAGAGCAGATATTCCGCACGCGCTAAGGGACTGCGCAGCGTTTGCCACGCCTGATTAATGGTGGCTGACTGCGAAACGGCAGCCAGTTGCTCCGCCTGGGACCCGCTGGCAAATTTATCAGGATGGAATTGACGTTGCAGATCCTGAAAACGAACCGTCAGGGCCTGGATATCGATCGGGTACTGGGCGGGCAACCCGAAGAGGGTGAAGTAATCCATAACAATCTCAGGGTTAGCCAGTTAGAACAAACCCCACACGTAGCCAGGCCACGGTGGGGTTTCGGTTAACGCGCAGTTAAACGTGGAAGCTTTCGCCGCAACCGCACTCGTCTTTTACGTTCGGGTTAGTGAATTTAAACCCTTCGTTCAGGCCTTCTTTGACGAAGTCCAGCTGAGTGCCGTTGAGGAATTGCAGGCTCTTGCCATCGACTACTACCTTCACGCCTTTGTCTTCAAACACGGTGTCATCAGTCGCCGGTGCGTCAACAAATTCCAGTACATAAGCCATCCCGGAACAACCGGAGGTACGTACGCCCAGTCGCAGGCCAAAGCCTTTACCACGGTTCGCCAGGAAGGCGCTTACTCGCGCGGCAGCGCTGTCGCTAAGGGTAATCGACATAACAAAACCTCAACTCTTCTTATTTCGCTTCACGTTTGCTTTTGTAATCCGCAATAGCGGCTTTGATCGCGTCTTCTGCCAGAATAGAGCAGTGAATTTTCACCGGTGGCAGTTCGAGTTCGTCAGCAATATCGGTATTTTTAATTGCCTGTGCTTCGTCCAGAGACTTGCCCTTCACCCACTCAGTGACCAGGGAGCTGGAAGCGATAGCAGAACCGCAACCGTAAGTCTTGAAACGCGCGTCTTCAATGATACCTTCATTGTTGACTTTAATCTGCAACTTCATCACGTCGCCACACGCTGGCGCGCCAACCATGCCGCTACCAACGCTTTCGTCGCTGTTGTCGAAAGAGCCAACGTTGCGTGGGTTCTCGTAATGATCAATAACTTTTTCGCTGTAAGCCATGTTGAATTCTCCTTCGTACCGATTAGTGATGTGACCATTCAATGCTGTTCAGATCCACGCCCTGTTTGAACATTTCCCACAGTGGAGAAAGGTCACGCAGACGGCCAATGGAGTTACGAACCAGCTTGATGGTGTAGTCAATCTCTTCTTCGGTAGTGAAGCGACCTAAAGAGAAACGGATAGAACTGTGTGCCAGCTCGTCGGTCATGCCCAGTGCACGCAGCACGTAGGATGGCTCGAGGCTTGCAGAAGTACAGGCAGAACCGGAAGAGACCGCGAGGTCTTTCAGCGCCATAATCAGCGATTCGCCTTCAACATAGTTGAAGCTGACGTTGAGAATGTTCGGAGCGCCCTGCTCGAGATCGCCGTTCAGATAGACTTCTTCCATATCTTTCACGCCGTCCCACAGACGGTTACGCAGCGTGCGCAGGCGCGCCATCTCGCTTTCCATCTCTTCTTTCGCGATACGGTAGGCTTCGCCCATGCCCACGATCTGGTGAACAGGCAGAGTTCCTGAACGCATGCCGCGCTCATGACCGCCGCCGTGCATCTGTGCTTCGATGCGGATACGTGGTTTACGACGAACGTACAGCGCGCCGATACCTTTCGGGCCATAAATTTTGTGGCCGGAGAAGGACATCAGGTCCACTTTCAGCTGGCTCAGATCGATAGGCAGTTTGCCCACGCTCTGGGTCGCGTCAACGTGATAGATGATGCCGCGCGCACGGCAGAGTTCGCCGATAGTCGCGATATCCTGAACCACGCCGATTTCGTTGTTAACGTGCATGATGGACACCAGAATGGTGTCGTCACGCATGGCCGCTTCGAGCTCTTTCAGGTCGATAATACCGTTGCTCTGAGGGGCGAGATAGGTGACGTCAAAACCTTCACGCTCAAGCTGGCGACAGGTGTCCAGCACGGCTTTGTGTTCGGTTTTGCTGGTGATAATGTGCTTGCCTTTTTTCTGATAGAAGTTGGCAGCGCCTTTGATCGCCAGGTTGTCGGATTCGGTTGCACCGGAGGTGAAAACAATTTCACGCGGGTCGGCGCCAACCAGCTCAGCAATCTGATTACGGGCGATATCAACCGCCTCTTCAGCATGCCAGCCAAAACGGTGAGAACGGGAAGCTGGGTTACCAAAGTTTCCGTCCAGGGTCAGACACTGCATCATTTTCTCGGCAACACGCGGGTCCACCGGCGTGGTTGCGGAGTAATCGAGATAGATCGGTAATTTCATTGCTCTATAAACTCCGTACATCGCTTCAATGCAAGGAATCAGGCTAACCGGCTGGATGTACGGCCGAGTACACGGGGCAACGGGTGCCCCGGCCTGATTCGAAAAATCTTATCGTTTTTTTACGCGCGCAGTTTAACGTCGATTGCGTCTTGCGCGCGGGTGCTGCGTTGGTTTTCGTGATTATGCTGGCGGCCAGACACTTCCATAACTTCCTGGTTATTAACCAGTTCACCGAGGGTGATGTTATTCAGGAAGCCGGTCAGACGGTCGCTCAGATCGCGCCACAGCGCATGGGTCAGGCATTTATCGCCGCCCTGACAGCCGCCTTTGCCCTGGCAACGGGTCGCATCAACAGACTCATCAACAGCACTAATGACTTCGCCAACTGCAATACTGCCCGCGTCTTTACCCAGCAGATATCCGCCGCCTGGGCCGCGAACGCTGGAAACCAGTCCATTTTTACGCAATCTGGAGAACAGCTGTTCCAGATAAGAGAGGGAAATACCCTGACGTTCAGAAATATCAGCCAACGGAACCGGGCCCGATTCAGAGTTGAGCGCAACGTCCAGCATCGCGGTCACAGCATAACGCCCTTTAGATGTCAGTCTCATGTCTTACTTAACCTCAAACTCGCCCCTGCCCGGGGTTTTTTATTGTAAAATGGGGGGTATTGCATAGCAGGGCCAAGTCTGACATTCCCGACTAAATTGGTCAACTATTTACTTGACTGTTTTAGTCAAGTATTTAGCCTTATGTGCGCTCTAAGCCTTGTCGGGTGGCGCTTTGCTCACCCGACTGACCAGAACGTCGGCCCACTCAAGCGAAGCGCAGCCGGGCAATCAGGCGTTACGGTTGCTTATTCTTCTGCTCAATAATCGACGCCAGCATCCCGCGCAGAATGTTCAGCTCCTGCGTTTCCGGGCGGGCGCGGGTAAACAGACGGCGCAGCTTGTTCATCACCTGGCCTGGATGCGACGCGCGAATAAAGCCCGTCGTCAGCAGCGTTTGCTCAAGGTGTTCGTAGAAACGCTCTAAATCGTCCACCAGCGGATACGCAGCGTCTTCTTCCTGCTCCGGGGTGACGCCTTTTTCCTGGGTCGCCAGCCACGCCATACGCACTTCGTAGGCAATAACCTGCACCGCCATCGCCAGGTTCAGGGAGCTGTATTCCGGGTTCGCGGCAATCGCCACGTGGTAATGACACTTCTGCAGCTCGTCGTTGGTCAGGCCAACGCGTTCACGACCAAACACCAGAGCGATCGGCGCCTGCTGCGCTTCAGCAACGCTTTTCAGGCCGCATTCGCGCGGATCGAGCATCGGCCACGGCAGCGTACGTGAACGTGCGCTGGTGCCGACGACCAGGCTACAGCCCGCCAGCGCTTCATCAAGGGTATCGACGATCTGAGCATTGCCGATCACGTCGCTCGCCCCTGCTGCCAGTGCAATGGCCTGCGAGTCTGGTTTAACCAGCGGATTGACCAGCCACAGATTGGTTAAACCCATGGTTTTCATTGCGCGGGCGACAGAGCCCATATTGCCGGTGTGCGATGTTTCGACCAGTACGATTCGGATGTTTTGCAGCATAATTAGTTTTGTCTGAAGCCAGTGTCTGAAGAATATTCGGCCATATTATCATAAACGAGAGACATGATCCGAACTCGCTGCTATACTCTGGGCCGTTTTCGTTTCCCCTGTTCTTTAACATCCAGTGAGAGTAACCGATGCAACATCCTATGTTGACCATCGCCGTGCGCGCAGCGCGCAAGGCGGGTAATGTAATTGCCAAACACTACGAAACTCCAGATTCTGTAGAAACCAGCCAGAAAGGCAGCAATGACTTTGTGACTAACGTCGATAAAGCCGCAGAAGCGATTATTATCGAAACCATTCGCAAATCTTACCCGCAGCACACCATCATCACCGAAGAAAGCGGTGAACACGCAGGCGAAGATCAGGATGTTCAATGGGTAATCGATCCACTGGATGGCACCACCAACTTCGTTAAACGCCTTCCTCATTTTTCTGTTTCTATCGCTGTACGCATCAAAGGCCGTACTGAAGTGGCCGTTGTTTACGATCCAATGCGTAACGAACTGTTCACGGCTACCCGTGGTCAGGGCGCACAGCTGAACGGCTACCGTCTGCGCGGCAGCAACTCTCGCGATCTGGATGGCACGATTCTGGCGACCGGTTTCCCGTTCAAGGCGAAACAGCACGCTCAGACCTACATGAAAATCCTCGGCAAGCTCTACACCGAATGCGCGGATTTCCGTCGCACCGGTTCTGCTGCGCTGGATCTGGCCTACGTTGCCGCTGGCCGCGTTGATGGTTATTTCGAAATCGCGCTGAAGCCGTGGGATTTTGCTGCAGGCGAGCTGATTGCCCGTGAAGCAGGCGCACTGGTATGCGATTTCACCGGCGGTCACAACTACATGCTGAGCGGTAACATCGTGGCCGGTAACCCGCGTGTGGTGAAAGCTATGCTGGCAAACATGCGTGACGAACTGAGTGAAGCGCTGAAGCGTTAATTCCGTCTGTTGTGCCCGGTGGCACTGTACTTCCCGGGCCTACGATCCTGTAGGCCGGATAAGTGCAGTGCCATCGTTCGTTTTAGAACGGCCGTAACCCCCGCCCTACCGGCACCGCACTGATCCACATCGTCACCGCCGCCACCAGTAAAATCACCCCGCCCGCTAACGCCAGCGTCGTCCAGCCAATCTGCCGCCACAGTACCGGCGTTGTGTTGCCGCTCAGTTTGACCGCCAGCTGACGAAAACTGTGGACCAACAATGCCAGCGAGGTAATCGTCAGTGACGTTCCCGCCGCCATCGCCAGAGCGGATACTACGCCCCAGCTAAATACTCCAATCACCTTACTGAACAGCAGCACCATGATCGCCCCGGAACAGGGCCGCATTCCCATCGACAGAATAATCATCAGCCGCGCGCGCCAGTCATCTGTGCTCTGTAGCTGCTCCTGCGTCGGCAGGTGTTGATGCCCGCAGCCACAGTGTGCGTCGTGAACATGATGCGCCGTGAAGGCTTTAAACGTTGGTTTTCGAAGTAATGCCCGCAGTTTTTTGATCGCCCGCCAGCAGAGCAGCACCCCCAGCACGCCCACCAGTGCATAACTGCCCTTCTCCAGCCAGAAGCTGCTCATGTGCAGCTGTCGGGCAGGCAGTTGCAGCACCGTCAGCACCACAACCACCAGCGCAATCGCCACCAGCCCCTGCAACAACGAAGAGGCAAGCGTTAAACCGATACTGGATTTGAGCTTTGAAGGGTGAGTCGCAAGCCAGGTGGTGATGACGATCTTGCCGTGCCCTGGCCCCAGCGCATGCAGCACACCGTACAAAAAGCTGAAGATCAGCAGCGAGCCGCCCGCTTTGGTCGGGTTTTCCGCCACGGCCTTGAGCAGCCCGCTCATTTGCTGATTCACGTCGCGCTGCCAGAGGATGCTTTTCATCATCACCTGCGGCCACGCCTGCCAGAGCCATAACGCCCCGATGGCCGCTAAGATCAGAAACAGTGCCAGCGGCCACAGGTGCAGCCAGCGGCGTTTTTTGCTGAGTGAAGTGGAGATCACTGACATTGCACGATCACCTGCTGCGCAAACTGTTTACCCAGATCCATGTCTTCCGGCGGCGCATCCGCTTTATCGAGAGAGAGCGCAAAATTCATCGTCTCTTCGCTGGGTTTTGGCGTATGAACCGCAATCGTGCAGCGCTTTTGCAGCACCGCGGGCAGCGTTGCGTCTTTGTCTTCGGCATAACTCATGTCGACGTAGTAGCTCGGGTCAAATGTTGAAAACGTATACTTCTGCCCTGCCAACGGCTGAGGTTCGGCCAGCGGCAGAATAAAGGTTAACACCGCCTGGTGTCCGTCGCGCTCCATGCCGTAGGTCGTGGGGCGATTAAGAAATTTCACTTTCTGGCCGTTGTGCCAGAACTCGGTGAAGTAGTGCTGACCGAGTACGTTGGCCATCACTTCCGCCGCCAGTTTTTTCCAGATCTCATCGCCCGGTTTCGCATCGCCCGCGTCATAGAGTAGATCGGCTGATGTAATTTCATCCATCGTCCAGCGCATTTTCAGCCCGCTCAGGTGCGTATCGTCTGCGACAATCTCCGTCTGCAGGCTGATAAAACTGTGAGGATGCGCGACGGCGGCAGAAGATAAAACCGCCAAAAATAGCGCCGTGGCGCTGTGTTTAACTATTTGCATCGATTCCTCACGTCAAAAATTCTGTGATGTTCTCCCGCATTCCTGACGGAAAGACCCACGGGTGCGCTTTCCTGCGCACATCCTTTAGCTATTCTTATCGAATACTCCTACTGGATACTCGACAGATGATGACGACCCTCGAAAACCCATCTGTGCTTTCCAGTTCGCAGCGCCGCTGCCAGGTGCTTTTGATGCTTTACCTGCCAGGTATTGCCGTGACCCCGCAAAGTATTGTTGATATCAATGGGGTGGACGACGACATTGCACGGCAAGATATAGCCGAGACACGCGATGAGATCCAGCGCTATCAC
The DNA here is from genome assembly GCF_003051885.1 of Lelliottia sp. WB101. Lineage (NCBI taxonomy): Bacteria > Pseudomonadati > Pseudomonadota > Gammaproteobacteria > Enterobacterales > Enterobacteriaceae > Lelliottia > Lelliottia sp. WB101. Next base: position 2,266,127 of record NZ_CP028520.1, on the reverse strand, counting down.
CGGCTGAACATCGTGACGCATCATGACGGCAGCTACCGAATTGAAGGTACGACGCTCGATCAACGTTTATGCCTGCTGCACTGGTTGCGACGGGCATTGCGGCTGTGTCCGCATTTTATTACACAACAGTTTACCCCGGCGCTCAAAACCGAGCTTAAACAACTCGGCATTGCGCGTACGCTGTATGACGATACCAATTTGCGCGCGCTGATCAACTTCTGTTCGCGCCGCCTGCAGCGCCACTTCGAGTGCCGCGACGTACAGTTTTTGCAGCTCTATCTGCAGTATTGCCTGATCCAGCATCATCTGGGGCAGACGCCGCAGTTCTCCGCTGTTCAGCGCCACTGGGCGCATTCGCGCGGTGAATATCTGGCAGCACAGGAGATCGTCCGCCACTGGCAGCGCCGCGTGCGGCAAAGCCCCCATGCCGATGAGCCGCTGTTTCTGTCGCTGCTGTTTATGATGCTGCGCACGCCCGATCCGCTGCGCGATGCGCATCAGCTGGATCAACGCCTGCGCCACGCCATCTCTCGAATGATTGGGCGCTTTCGCGGGCAAACAGGAATGCGTTTTAGCGACGAACAGGGGCTGACGGATCAGCTGTACATCCATCTTTCCCAGGCGCTGGACCGCTCGCTGTTTGGCGTTGGTATCGACAACAGTCTGCCCGAAGAGATCGGTCGCCTCTATCCGCGCCTGATGCGTACTACCCGGGATGTGCTGTTTGAAGTGGAGGCAGAATTTGGCCTGCGGTTTTCCGATGAGGAGATGAGCCTGGTGGCGGTGATTTTCGGCGCCTGGCTGATGCAGGAGACCGACCTGCATGAAAAACAGGTGGTGCTGTTAACGGGCGATGATAAAGCCTGCGAAGTGATGATTGAAGAGCAGCTGCGCGAGCTGACGCTGCTGCCGCTGAATATCCGCTATGTGTCGCTCCAGACGTTTCAGAAGGACGGCGCACCGCGCGAAGCGGCGCTGATTATTACTCCGTACCCTACCGCCCTGCCGCTGTTCTCGCCGCCGCTCATTCATGCCGTTGAGACGTTGAATGCGCAGCAGCAGGAACATATTCGCGCCATGCTGGAATCATAACGCTTCGCTGCGCGCTGCCACTTTGGGACGAACCACCATAGCCGGCAGCGCCACGAGCGCCATCACCCAGAATACGCCGTGGCCGAGGTGCTGATAGAGGAAGCCCGCAAACACCGTCATCACGGCGATACTGCCGCCCATCGCCACCGCCGAATAGACCGCCTGGATACGAATCACTTCGCTGCCCTGACGCGCAGCGATGTAGCGCATCGCCGCCAGATGGCACACGGTAAAGGTACCGCAGTGCAGGATCTGAGCCACAATCAGCCAGGGGAGATCGGTGGTCCAGCCCATAATGCCCCAGCGCAACACGCCACAGACGGCGGAGAGCAGCAGCAGATCGCGCGCACCAAAACGGCGGAACAGCTTCTTGCTGAGAGCAAAGATAATGACTTCCGCCACCACGCCCAGCGACCAGAGATAACCCACCGCCGACGCGGAATACCCCGCCCCCTGCCAGTAAATGGCGCTAAAACCGTAGTAGGCCGCGTGAGCGCCCTGCAACAGACAGACGCAGGCCAGAAAACGCCAGCTCTGTTTAATCAGTGAACGCCAGGCGGCCCAGCCGGTGCTCTCCTGGTGACGGCTTTCGCCCTGCGGTTTCACCGACGGCTGCAGCAACATCCCCAGCAGCATTGAGGCAATACCGACGCTTAACAGCGCCAGAATGGCCCGATAGTCGTAAAGACTGACCAGTTTGCCCACCAGCGCCGAGCCAATCACAAAGGCGATGGACCCCCACAGGCGCACGCGTCCGTAGTCCATCGTCACCTGTTTTTGCCAGGTGTTCGCCAGTGCGTCCGTCAGCGGTACCAGCGGCGAGAAGAAGAGGTTAAAGCCGACCATCACCACCATCAGCCACGCAAACTGCTGATTCACCCAGAAGCCCGCGAGGAACACCAGCGTCAGTAGCGCGAGGATGCGCATGGCCTTAATCAACAGAGAGGGATCGCTGACGCGTGGCGCAATCAGCAGGCTGCCCAGGAATCGCGCCACCAGGCCTGCACCCAGCAGAATGCCGATGGTTTCCGGCGTCAGGCCGATACCTTTGAGCCAGACGCTCCAGAAAGGCAGAAAAATACCGTAGCTAAAAAAGTAGGTAAAATAGCTGAGCGCCAGCCAGCGCGTGGAATGCAAACCCATGAATCCCTCCCGTTTTGGAGGCGCTAGTCTGGCGCTAAAAAGGGGCCGACGCAAGCGGCTATTAACAGCTGATTAACAGGAATTTGCCGTTGATTCGGCGGCAATTTCTGTGGCTAAACGGGTGCGCTCATCCAGGGCTAACGCTGCTAAACCTGGTTGTCCGGCCTGATGACGGGCATTCACCGGATGGCGCTGAGGTTCGAGGCATAAGCGTGGTTCACCCGACATTCGAAACAGCATCAGCCACGGAGTTTGCGATGATATTGTGATAGCCATCACATTACCTCTGACAGACAGCGGCTGTTTATTCGCTCCTGAAACGCTTACGCCGACGGAGTATCGAGATTGCATTCAGGCCGCCCAAAGCGGGAACGGGGCGAAATGCACGGGGACCTGGAGCAGACTTGCGAAGGGTTAAGCGGCTGATAATTTGGTCTTATGGCGGAGTTACCGGTTGTGTATTAGCTTTATGATAAGCCCCATCCAATAACGAGCCTGCCATGAACACTCTACGCTATTTCGATTTCGGACAGTCCCGCCCGCTGGTACTGCTGATTGCACGTATCGCGATTGTTGTGTTGTTTATTATTTTTGGTATTCCGAAAATGACCGGTTTTGATGGAACGGTGCAATATATGACGTCGCTCGGCGCACCGATGCCGATGCTGGCGGCCATTATTGCGGTGATTATGGAAGTGCCCGCCGCGATTCTGATTGTGCTCGGGTTCTTCACCCGGCCGCTGGCGCTGCTCTTTGTCCTCTATACGCTTGGTACAGCGGTGATTGGTCACCACTACTGGGATATGAGCGGTGATGCGGTTATGCCTAACATGATTAACTTCTACAAGAATATCAGCATTGCCGGCGCGTTTTTGTTGCTGGCCGTGACCGGGCCGGGGGCGATATCCATCGACCGTCGCTAGATAACATAAAGGCCGCTTACGCGGCCTTTATTATTTCTGCGAGCAGAATTACGCGTAGACAGGGAAACGTGCGCAGATATCCAGCACTTTACCTTTAACACGTTCGATCACAGCTTCATCGTTGATGTTGTCGAGAACATCACACATCCAGCCAGCCAGCTCTTTCACTTCCGCTTCTTTGAAACCGCGGCGAGTAACAGCCGGAGAACCGATACGGATACCGGAGGTCACAAACGGGCTCTTCGGATCGTTTGGTACGCTGTTTTTGTTAACGGTGATGTTTGCACGGCCCAGCGCGGCGTCGGCTTCTTTACCGGTCAGGTTTTTATCAACCAGATCCAGCAAGAACAGGTGGTTCTCAGTGCCGCCAGAAACCACTTTGTAACCGCGGTTCAGGAACACTTCCACCATCGCTTTCGCGTTTTTCGCCACTTGTTGCTGGTAAACTTTGAACTCTGGCTCCATCGCTTCTTTCAGGGCAACGGCTTTTGCTGCGATAACGTGCATCAGCGGGCCGCCCTGAGCGCTTGGGAAGACGGCAGAGTTCAGTTTTTTGTACAGATCTTCGTCACCACCTTTCGCCAGGATCAGGCCGCCGCGCGGACCTGCCAGGGTTTTGTGGGTCGTGGTGGTGACAACGTGTGCATGTGGAACCGGGTTCGGGTAAACACCTGCTGCAATCAGACCGGCGACGTGCGCCATATCAACGAACAGGTATGCGCCGATGCTGTCTGCGATTTCACGCATTTTTGCCCAGTCAACCACGCCGGAGTAAGCAGAGAAACCGCCGATGATCATCTTCGGTTTATGAGTCTGCGCCTGCTTCGCCATGTCTTCGTAGTCAATTTTACCGGACTCATCAATACCATAAGGGATGATGTTGTACAGTTTACCGGAGAAGTTAACCGGGGAACCGTGAGTCAGGTGGCCACCTTGCGCCAGGTTCATACCGAGAACGGTATCGCCCGGCTGCAGCAGCGCGGTGTAAACCGCGAAGTTCGCCTGAGAACCAGAGTGCGGCTGTACGTTCGCGTAGTCAGCGCCAAACAGCTCTTTAGCACGGTCAATCGCCAGTTGTTCAACGATATCAACGTATTCGCAACCGCCGTAGTAGCGTTTGCCCGGGTAACCTTCTGCATATTTGTTGGTCAGCTGAGAACCCTGCGCCTGCATTACGCGCGGGCTGGTGTAGTTCTCGGAGGCGATCAGTTCGATGTGCTCTTCCTGACGTACTTTTTCCTGCTCCATAGCCTGCCACAGTTCGGCATCATAATCGGCAATGTTCATTTCACGCTTTAACATCCGCATCTCCTGACTCAGCTAACAATAAAATTTTGGCCTGAAAAGGCTGTCCTGATAGACGACGGGCAACAGTATAACCGAATAGTGTTGCGATAACAGGTCTTGACAAAGGATTTTACGCAAACGTTTACCTACCCGCCACGCAAGGGTTTGAGGAATAAAGACCTCGCGATTTTCAATGGATTTCTTTTCAGGTTTGTGATGCAACTATTTCATCATGCAAAGAACCATTTACAAAGCAGGGCTATTTTTTATAAGATGCATTTGAAATGCATCATTAGAGTAACAATCGAAGGAAGTTGCTATGTTAGACGCTCAAACCATCGCTACCGTTAAAGCCACTATTCCCCTGCTGGTCGAAACCGGACCGAAACTGACCGCACATTTTTACGATCGTATGTTCGCTCACAACCCGGAGCTGAAAGAGATTTTCAATATGAGCAACCAGCGCAACGGCGATCAGCGCGAGGCGCTGTTTAACGCCATCGCCGCGTATGCCAGCAATATTGAAAATCTGGCCGCGCTGCTGCCTGCGGTTGAGAAAATTGCCCAGAAGCACACCAGTTTCCAGATTAAACCTGAGCAGTACGATATCGTCGGCAGCCATCTGCTGGCGACGCTCGACGAGATGTTCAGCCCAGGCCAGGAAGTGCTGGACGCCTGGGGCAAAGCCTATGGCGTGCTGGCGAATGTGTTTATCAATCGTGAAGCGCAAATCTACAGCGAACACGCGACGAAAAACGGCGGCTGGGAAGGTACGCGCGCGTTTCGTATCGCCGATAAAACCCCGCGCAGTGCCCTGATCACCAGCTTTGAATTTGAACCCGTCGATGGGCTTCCGGTTGCAGATTATCAGCCGGGTCAGTATCTCGGCGTATGGCTAAAACCCGAAGGGTTCCCGCATCAGGAAATTCGTCAGTACTCTCTGACCCGTAAAGCGAATGGAAAAGGCTATCGTATTGCGGTGAAACGTGAAGACGGCGGTCAGGTTTCTCACTGGTTGCACAATCACGCCAGCGTCGGCGACGTGGTGCATCTGGCGGCACCAGCGGGTGATTTCTTTATGGCGGTAGAAGCGAACACGCCTGTCACGCTGATCTCTGCGGGTGTCGGTCAAACGCCGATGCTGGCGATGCTCGATACCCTCGCAGCGGCAAACCACAGTGCGCAGGTGAACTGGTTCCACGCGGCGGAAAACGGCCAGGTGCATGCCTTTGCGCAAGACGTTAAAACGCTGGGTGCCACGCTGCCGCGCTTCACCTCTCACATCTGGTATAACAAACCGGAAAGCGATGACGTGTTTGATAGCGCAGGGCTGATGGATTTACGGACTCAGGAAGGGGCGTTCAGCGATCCGGCCATGCAGTTTTATCTTTGCGGTCCGGTCGGCTTTATGCAGTTTGCCGCGAAGCAGCTGGTTGAATTGGGCGTTAAAGCAGAGCAGATCCATTACGAATGCTTTGGTCCACACAAAGTGCTGTAACGCAAAAAGCCCCTTTCAGAGGGGCTTTTTATTACGCCTGGCAGTTCGCTCTACCAGGCCTGTGACATCGACGCCGTCTTAAATCGCCGCGTCGTCTTCTTCACCGGTACGAATACGGATGACGCGCGCCACGTCGAAGACGAAGATCTTGCCGTCACCGATTTTACCGGTCTGCGCCGTGCGGATAATAGTATCCACGCAGGTATCGACGATATCGTCAGTCACCACAATTTCGATTTTCACTTTCGGCAGGAAATCCACCATGTACTCTGCGCCACGGTACAACTCGGTATGACCTTTCTGGCGACCAAAGCCTTTCACTTCGGTGACTGTCATCCCGGTGATACCGACTTCCGCCAGCGCTTCACGCACATCATCCAGTTTGAAAGGTTTAATAATCGCATCAATCTTTTTCATGGTGGGTCCTTAAACGCTCGCCTGTCTGTAGCCTCGTAATCGATTGCTCACAGTATCATAGTCAGTCAAATTTTGCGGTACTACTCTTTAAAATCGTTCGCTTCCAGCTCATGCCGCGACAGCAGTTTGTAGAACTCAGTGCGGTTACGCCCGGCCATGCGCGCAGCGTGGGTGACGTTACCCTTGGTAATCTGCAACAGTTTGCGCAGATAGTTGAGTTCGAACTGGTTACGCGCCTCGACAAACGTGGGCAGCGCGGTGTTTTCCCCTTCCAGCGCCTGATCCACCAGCGCATCGCTGATCACCGGCGAAGAGGTCAGCGCCACGCACTGCTCAATCACGTTGACCAGTTGACGCACGTTGCCCGGCCAGCTGGCGGTCATCAGGCGTTTCATGGCGTCGGTGGAGAACGCGCGCACGAAGGGTTTGTGGCGATCGGCTGACTGGCGCAAAAGATGGTTCGCCAGCAGGGGAATATCTTCGGAACGTTCCGCCAGAGCGGGGATTTTCAGGTTTACGACATTAAGACGGTAGTAGAGATCTTCACGAAACTCTTTGCGCTCCATCGCTTTCGGCAGGTCGCGGTGCGTGGCCGAAATGATGCGCACATTAATATCGATATCCCGGTTGCTGCCGAGTGGGCGCACTTTGCGCTCCTGTAACACGCGCAGCAGCTTGACCTGCAGCGGCGCAGGCATATCACCAATTTCATCAAGAAACAGCGTGCCGCCTTCCGCCGCCTGGAAAAGCCCTTCACGACTGCTGACCGCGCCGGTAAAGGCCCCGCGCGCATGACCAAAGAGTTCAGACTCCAGCAGCTGTTCCGGCAACGCGCCGCAGTTGATGGCGATAAAGGCATTTTTACTGCGCGGGCTGGCGTTGTGGATCGCCTGGGCCAGAATCTCTTTCCCGGTACCGCTCTGGCCGTTAATCAGCAAGCTGACGTCCGACTGGGCCACCATCCGCGCCTGCTCCAGCAAGCGCAGCATCACCGGGCTGCGGGTTACAATGGATTCGCGCCACTTCTCATCCACCGACGGGGCTGAGTGTTCCAGCGCATCGTCGATGGCTTTGTACAGCGCGTCTTTGTCCACCGGCTTGGTCAGGAAGCTAAACACCCCCTGCTGCGTGGCGGCGACCGCGTCAGGTATCGAGCCGTGGGCGGTGAGGATAATCACCGGCATCCCAGGCTGCAGCTTCTGAATTTCCACAAACAGCTGCATCCCGTCCATCTCGTCCATGCGCAGATCGCTAATCACCAGATCGACCTTCTCGCGCCCCAGCGCTTTCAGTCCTTCAGCGCCGCTTTCGGCGGTGACCACGCTGTAGCCTTCGCTGACCAGACGCATTCCTAGCAGCTTGAGCAGGCCGGGATCGTCATCCACCAGCAGGAGATGGGCAGGTTTGCGGCTTGTCATGGCTTCACATCCTCTTGTTTCGGCGTCTCGCTCTCCTGCTCCGGCGTTTTGGCGGGCTGCGCAGTGCCTTTCGTATTATCCGGCAAATAGTTGCTGGACGGCTTGCGGGTGGAGAGCTGACGTTCGATATCCGTCAGGTTTTCCAGCTTGCGGGTGGTCGTATCAAGCTGGGAACGTAAGTATTGCTGCTGCTGGCGCAGGGTATCCAGTTCGCCGTCTGCGGACTGTTGCAGTTTGCTGTAGCGGAAGCGCTCTTCGGCGAGCTGCAGCTGTAGCACCTGCCCGTCACGCCACAGCTGATACAGAGGGCGGATCTGCGCCGGGATCTGCGGGCTGAGCGCATCCATCCGCGACGTATTGTTGCGACGCTCTACGGGATTAATTTTGGCATTGGCCAGCAGAATGCCGCGCTTAAAGGTGTCCTGCCAGGTGTCGTCGGCCCACTGATGCGCCTGCGCGCGCGCCACAGCTGGCGCGAGACGCTCGGCGCAATCCATGCCGCGCAGCCAGAACAGCGGGTTCGATTCGACATCATGGCCGTTGAGCTGCCAGATATCATCGCAATCGGTGGAGAGGAAATCCGCCAGCTGATGTTCAGGTAATTTATCTTCTTGTTTATCGCTGATCGCACTTTTTGGCGTGTGCGCCACGCAGCCCGCCAGCAGCAGGCATGGCAGACCTAAGCGTAAAATTTTACTGGAAAACGTCGCGTTAACCGCGCGGAAAAAGACGTGTGACATACTCACCAGACTTAGATTCATTTCATTGATTTTTCCGGCTCAAGGGGCAGCTCAATGCGAAAACAGACATCAGCGCGATCGTCGTGGGAGATATATAACTCCCCGTGCATCCGCCGTATGCAATCGCGGGCAATGCTTAAGCCCAAACCGCTCCCTTTAACCGCACCTTTTCGCTGATGACTTCCCTGGAAAAAGGGCTCAAAAATCATCTTCTGTTCGTCATCCGGGATGGGACTACCGGTGTTGGCGACGTCAATACAGACCCGTGAATTGTGGGTAAAACTGCGAATATAAATGTTACCGGATTCAGTACCATAGTGCACCGCATTGGAATAAAGATTATCCAGCACACTCATTAATAGCATAGGTTCGGCAAAACAGACCGGCTCCTGGAGATCCAGGTCGGTATGCATCATTTTAGCTCGCGCAGGCAGGCTGTGGGCAGAGAGCACCATATCCACCAGCGGCTCAATCTCGACGTTTTCCAGCTCGACGGCACCGTCGGCCAGTTTGCGATTGTAATCAAGCAGTTGCTCAATCAGCTTCTGCAGATTGCGGCTGCTGTCATCGAGAATCTCAACAATTTCTTTTTGCTCGGGGTCAGCGGCCCCGCCACTTCGTCAGCCAGCAGCTCGGTGCCTTCGCGCATACTGGCGAGCGGCGTTTTCAGCTCATGGGAGATATGACGTAAAAATTGATGGCGCTGTGATTCCAGCCACTGTAGGCGCTCGGAGAGCCAGATGATGCGCTGACCGACGGATCGCAGCTCTCGCGGGCCTTTAAACACCACGGTGTTGCCGAGGGATTTGCCCTCCCCAGACGGTTAATCATCCGTTCGATGCCCTTCACCGGGCCGATGATCATGCGGGTAAACAGCAGCACCAGACCGAGGCTGACCAGAAACAGCACCAGCGCCTGCCAGCCAAAGAACTGACCGCGTTCGGCGATCTCCTGCTGCAGCTGTTGTCCGCGAGAGAATATAACGGTGCGCGTGGACTGCACCATCTCGGTATTGGCGTTAGCAAAGGCTTCGAGGCGTGCGGTCGCGACCTCGTCCGGCCCGCTGTTTTTGCACTGCAGTTGCGCCAGATCGTTAAGATCCTGGCGCAGCGCCTGATAAAGTTTGTCGTCGGGGAGAACGCCCGCATGTGCGTCCAGCATTTCGCTGTAGCGCTTGCGCTGGTTCTGATAGACCTTCGCCAGCGTGCGGTCGTCGAGCACGCAATACTGGCGGTAGCTACGCTCCATTTCCAGCGCGGCATTGGTCATCGCCTCGCTGCGGCGGGCATCGATCAGCGTTGTGCGGTTGGTTTGCGCCGCCTGAGCGCTGAGGGCATTGAGGCTCTGCCACGCCTGCCAGGCCAGAACCAGCAAAGGTAACAGGATCAGCAGGAATGCCATCATAACGAGCTGTCGCAGGGAGCGAGGGAAAATTGACCAGCGTTTCAACGCATGACTCTCTCAATGTGGGTGTTGAGTGATGCTAACTGAGTCAGCCCGTCAGATACAACAAAGCCGGGTAAAAACCCGGCTTTGTTGCGAAAAGAGGCGGTGCCTTACTCGACGTTTCGCCCTGGGTCTGATAAAGCATCGCTATAATCAGTAGTTGGACGGCAGGCACCTTGTTGTGCGTCATTCGAAGTTTATGTAGCGCGTCCCGAAGGGGCTGACATAAGAGGGTGAATGAGCCACTGGTTAATATTATGCAACAGCCATGCCATAATGCAAAACAAATTATTAACCACATGATATACTTTAATATTTATATCTGTCTTCGAGCTCTCAGTTCTGATTATTTTTCCACCACCCTGTCACCAAAAAGAGACACATCTAAACCATTAAAAATAAAACCATTATAATCAACACCATAAATGTCTCCTTCTGAAGACACCTCAAATACACGGCTGTCGCCTTTTTCCGACACCATTGATGATGAAAATCACATTCCATCTCTAAAGTGCCGCCTTCAGCGGTTAACCGATATTGACGGTTCCAGTACTCACTATCACTCCTCCACAATCTACAGCATCGCCAGCCCGCGCCGCAGGCATTCCATCAATAAACACTGTCGCAGAACCAGTAGAAATTTGACGCGGGTGGGGTGGATGATCTCGTTTACTATGAGCTGTCAAAGGATCTCCCAGTCGGGCAGCGGGTAGACCATCGACAAACACCGTTGGTGACGCTGCTGTAATAGCCGTTTCATGATAACCATCGTGCTTAGTCCCTTTATCACCTAGTTTGGCTGCGACAGGCATATGTATATTCCTTATTCGTTGAAATTATTATTCATTGAGTTTGTATAAATAGCCATTATGTTGAATACAATTTTTACTTAAGTCGGTTTTATTTAACCGGATAAATGTCATAACCCTCTTTCTTTGGCAACTCATTTGACGTATGAGCTTCTTTATTCTTACTGTCGTAAATTATATACTTACCATTCCACTCACCAACATTATTATCATTCCTAATGATTATTAATATTTCATCTTTTCCGAACCAAATAGACTCAGGCGTATTTCTTTCTGAAAAACAAAGACCCTCAAATAAAACACTCGATTGATGATTTTTTTTCAACCCCGTAACCAAACATCCTTTTAGATAGGGAGAACCATAGTTTAAATTAAAAATCATAGTGTGGTTTATACATTTTGAAAGTACTAGCTCACCATAATAATCACTGTCAGTATCTAAGAAAGCACTAAACATACGATTTTCAAAAGTGAGATAAGGTCTATCTCCGTCAACAGTATTTAGTGCAACCAATTTCACAACATTACCGCTATTTAGCTCACATTTTGCCATTGTTTTGATTGATTGAGAATGGCAATAAAACGAAATAATCCATAGCAGAGCTATATAAATCTTCATTTCACCATATCCCTAAGCAATTGCATATTATCAGGTTGAAGTTCTAATTTGTCTGCGCAGCTCTTAATTTTTTTATAGTAAACGCCATTTTCTTTTCCTCGAAATTTTTTGTACGCTTGAATCAAGTCCCCATTAGCTTTATCAATCCAATATTGCATATACTCTGTACCTAGCGTAACATTATCATTTTCATTATATATCTTTTCTGATTCATAAAAGGAATCGGCCTCAGAAAATGCTTCTGCAGCTCTTTTATCACTGGGCATCTTACCTGTATTTTTTTGCAGCCTATATTTATATACCTGTCTGACAGCATTTTTTTGCATCTGCATTAACCCTTTGGCACTGTGAACACCCTCACCACTCCGTTCGTTAAACCTTGATTCCATATATATCTGGCAAATTATCAAATCATCACTAAGAGAAGAGCTGTTGTTTGCTTTGACAATTTCCCTAATTTCTTTCAATCGAAGGGCATCATCAACTATTATTTCTTTGGGGCTTGTACTTTTAACGAACACTTCACTCTGTTTTTTTAGAACTTTACTTTTCATATCATTCATCCCACTCAGGATTAATCGGCGTCACATGTGGCTCATATATAGAGATAGTTGCAATATACTCACTATCGGAAGTCATTAAATCTGTACATCCTCTTTCATCAGTTACTCCTTTAATACGACTTCCATTTTCCATTACAATTTCATAAGGAAATTCCGCTAGCGGTTTACCATCGTTCTCATTAATAATGGCAAAGTGAAGGTTATATAATTCATCATTACTTTTTGAGTAATACTTTTCCCCATCATCCTTGCCGCCAGGCGAATCACTCTCGCCCTCTTTTTCATCCCATGGTGAGTCAGTTGATGTAGAATTGCTATCCGCAATTCTACCAATATAATCAGGAGCTATCGTCCGCACAATATTTCTGGCACTCCCTCCACTATTTAGGTTTATTTTCGGCCCATTAATGTCCACACCGCCTGCGTGAATTACGATGAATGAACTACCGGCGTTTAAGCTAATACTGCCACTGCTCTTCAGTACAATATCCCCTTGCACATGTATCCCCAGCGCACCGCTGATTTTCTGTGCAAGATCGCCCTTCACTTGCAGACTGCATTTTCCCTCAACCAAGCTTGAATGGTTGCCAGAGGTTTTATGGTGCTGAGTGCCGTCGACTGTCACTTTCCGGTCGTTCACCACGTAGAGTACGTCGTTGTGATCAATACTCATCACTCGATCATTTGTGATTCTAACCGTCTGATCGTTGTGAACGGAGATTCTCTGATTATGCGCTACTGTGATGTTTTGATCGTGCCCATCGGCATTTTTTTTACCTACCTGAATAGTCTGGCCGAGGCCCACATTAATACTTTGGTTGTTACCGATCGTTTCGGTATGGTCCACTTTTACATCTGTGGTGCGATTATGCAGAACATCCGTATCCATATTTTTCTGCGCATGGATATATACAAGCTCCCGACCGGTCGCATCGTCAAATTTCAGCTCGTTAAAACCATCTCCCTTATAAGTTTTTGAGCGGACGATCATCTGCGTCTTCGTCCCGGGCAGGAGACCCGGCGTTCTGTTGTTGTTGTGATAGGTGCGCCCCATTATGATCGGCTGATCAGGATCACCGTTGAGAAAATCAACTATTACCTCATGCCCCACGCGCGGGATGGCAATGTTCCCGTAATTAGCACCAGCCCAGGCCTGTACGACCCGTATCCAACATGAGCTGTGTTCGTCTGACCGATTATATCGATCCCAGCGGAAACTCACTCGAACCCGCCCATGCTCATCGCAAAAGATCTCCTCACCTTCCGGACCGGTGACAATAGCGCTCTGAGGGCCATCTACAGACGGTTTAGGTAGTGGGGCCGATCGCCATGTACGATCCGCAGGGATCACTTCAAGCCGATTTTCTAATGTTGTACCCTCACCTGTACTTCCGAGCAGAGCCTGGGGCTGGCTGCCGCGCAGCCAGCTTCTCACCACCTGCCATTCCCGATTAAGCGACTTAGAGGGGTGTTTGTTCAGCGTGAAACACTTACCGGGGAAAAGAGCAGGTGAGTTACTGGTGCAGAGGGCGGTCTCTGCGTCGCTGCGCCAGCCTTCAAGTTGATAGCGGGCAAAATCCGCTCCGTGTTGTTCGTCCTTAAAGCGACCCGGATAATCAAAGATTTCATACTGCCAACGCTGGCCATTCAATGGATCACCATGTTGTTCATAAAAGGCTGACCAGATGGGACATTCGAAGGTGTAATCTTTTGTCGCTACAGAAGAAGGACGAATCTGCGCACGATAACGAAATTCGCTGATGCAAGCAGCAATAGTGGCCACGCTATTCGGGTTAAAAGATAGGGCGTCTAGCTTATCTACCGCAAACACATCATCAATTAAAGAAAGCACATTCTTTCCGCTCTGTGTCTGATCAAAGTAAAAAATCCCTTCCTCCGCCCACAAACGTGTCAGAAACGCGAGATCGCTTTCACCATATTGGACGCAAAACTCTCGTGCAGGATGAACTTCATGAAAAGTTGATTGCCAGCCAGTGATGCCATTTTCTCTTAGTAAAGTGGCAGTTATAGTCTGGATATCCTGTTGTTGAAAAATCCGAAAGTTCTGCCGCAAGCTGGCACGCCAGAGTGGTGGATGAATACGAAGGCTATACTGCTGCTGCCATTTATTACTTTCTTTCATGCCAAAGAGGGCTATCAAGCCGCAGACTTCATGCAGTTTGTCACTACCCTGCCAGATTGTGAGAGTGGCCTCTTTTTCCAATAACTGCTGGGCCGTAAGATCAAATACCTTACTGGTCAACTCAACATCCAGAACAAAAGGTAAAGAATAATGACGGGACAACGAAAAGCTGTAAACGGCAAAGACCCATGATTTCTGCCCCTCCACTTCCAGTGTAAAGCGCAATCCTTGCTCTGACATAAGCATCCTCCTGATGAATTCGAAAATCCGTAGCATTTTTGAGGAAGTTAGAGATAAAGGTTTTATAAAGTCATTTTTGTGATTGGCGTCGGGAAGAGTAAAAAAAATTTATTTATTTTCAGACAGTTAATTCATTTTACATATAAGAAAGAAATTTTAATCCAGTGGGTGAATGATTTAGATCTACGTTTGAGCCTTGAAAAAAGCTCTCCTTGACAGAGAGCTTTGAAGGGATTGTCCGGGAGCGCTCACCGGGCCTCCGATTTAAGCCTTTTGAAGGCCGGGCAAACACAGTGCCGCCAGGCATTGACAGGCTGATTAACCTAACTGCTTACGCGCATTGCGGAAGATACGCATCCACGGGCTGTCTTCGCCCCAGTTTTCCGGGTGCCAGGAGTTGCTGACGGTACGGAATACACGCTCCGGGTGCGGCATCATGATGGTGGCGCGGCCGCTTTCGCTGGTCACGGCGGTAATACCGTTTGCTGAGCCGTTAGGGTTTGCCGGGTAGGTTTCCGTCACTTTGCCGAAGTGATCGACGAAGCGCAGTGCCACCAGCCCTTTGCTTTCGAGCGTAGCCAGATGCGCAGCATCGCGCACTTCCACCTGCCCTTCACCGTGTGAAACCGCAATCGGCATCTGCGAGCCCACCATTCCCTGCAGCAGCAGAGACGGGCTTTGGGTCACTTCAACCAGGCTAAAGCGTGCCTCGAAGCGGTCGGACTGGTTACGCACAAAGCGCGGCCAGGCGTCGCTGCCAGGGATCAGCTCACGCAGATTCGACATCATCTGGCAGCCGTTACACACGCCCAACGCCAGCGTCTGCGGACGGTGGAAGAAGGTTTCGAACTCATCGCGCACACGATTGTTGAACAGAATGGATTTCGCCCAACCCTCACCTGCCCCCAGCACGTCGCCGTAAGAGAAACCGCCGCAGGCGACCAGTGCCTGGAAATCGTCCAGCCCGGTGCGCCCAGCCAGCAGGTCGCTCATGTGGACGTCGATAGCATCAAAGCCCGCACGGTGGAACGCTGCCGCCATTTCCACGTGGGAGTTCACGCCCTGCTCGCGCAGAACCGCCACTTTCGGACGCGCGCCGGTCGCAATGTAAGGTGCCGCCACGTCTTCGTTAATGTCGAAGGAGAGCTTCACGTTCAGACCCGGATCGCTGTCATTTGCTTTGGCTTCATGCTCCTGATCGGCGCACTCAGGGTTATCGCGCAGACGCTGCATCTGCCAGGTGGTTTCGGCCCACCACATACGCAACGTGGAGCGGCTTTCGCTGAACACCGCGTGACCGTCCGCTTCAATCACGAAGCGATCGCCGCTGACGGCTTTCCCCAGATAGTGTACGCAATCCGCCAGACCATGCTGCGCAAGTAGCGCTTCAACGGCATCGCGGTCAGCAGCACGGACCTGAATGACCGCGCCCAGCTCTTCGTTAAACAGCGCCGCCAGACGGTCGTCGCCCAGCGAAGCGATATCTGCTTGCACACCGCAGTGGCCGGTGAAAGCCATCTCGGCCAGTGTCACCAGCAGGCCGCCGTCTGAACGGTCGTGATAGGCCAGCAGTTTGCGATCGGCTACCAGCGCCTGAATAGCGTCGTAGAAGCCTTTCAGCTGCGCCACGTCGCGCACATCTGCCGGTTTGTCGCCCAGTTGACGATAAACCTGCGCCAGCGCGGTCGCGCCGAGAGCGTTTTGGCCTTTACCGAGATCAATCAGCAGCAGGGCGTTATCTTCCGTAGCCAGCTGTGGCGTGATGGTGTGACGCACATCTTCCACGCGGGCAAAAGCGGTGATAACCAGCGACAGCGGAGAGGTCATTTCGCGCTGCTCGTTGCCCTCCTGCCAGCGGGTTTTCATCGACATAGAATCTTTGCCGACCGGAATGGTGAGACCCAGCGCCGGACAGAGTTCTTCGCCGACCGCCTTTACGGCTTCATACAGACCCGCGTCTTCGCCCGGGTGCCCGGCTGCGGCCATCCAGTTTGCGGAGAGTTTGATGCGTTTGATATCGCCAATCTGGGTCGCAGCGATGTTGGTCAGCGCTTCGCCGACCGCCAGACGGGCAGAGGCGGCGAAGTCCAGCAGTGCAACCGGGGTACGTTCGCCCAGCGCCATCGCTTCGCCGTAGTAGCTGTCGAGGCTCGCTGTGGTCACCGCGCAGTTCGCCACCGGGATCTGCCATGGCCCAACCATCTGATCGCGGGCCACCATACCGGTCACCGAGCGGTCGCCGATGGTCACGAGGAAGGTTTTTTCCGCTACCGCCGGGAGGTGCAGGACGCGATTCACGGCATCAGCAATGGCGATCCCGCGCACATCCAGCGCTTTGCCTGCGGCTTTACGGGTTTGCACGTTGCGGGTCATCTTCGGCGTTTTGCCCAGCAGCACGTCAAGCGGCAGATCAATCGGCTGATTGTCGAAGTGCGGATCGTTCATGGTGAGATGCAGCTCTTCCGTCGCTTCACCAATGACCGCGTACGGTGCGCGCTCGCGGCGGCACAGTTCGTCGAACAGCGGCAACTGGTCCGGAGAGACCGCCAGCACGTAGCGTTCCTGAGATTCATTACACCAGATTTCCAGCGGACTCATGCCTGGCTCATCGCTCAGGATATCGCGCAGGTTGAAACGCCCCCCACGGCCGCCGTCGCTCACCAGCTCCGGCATGGCGTTAGAGAGACCGCCCGCACCGACGTCGTGAATGAACAGAATAGGGTTGGCATCGCCAAGCTGCCAGCAGCGGTCGATCACCTCCTGGCAACGACGCTCCATTTCAGGGTTGTCGCGCTGTACGGAAGCAAAATCGAGGTCTGCGTCAGACTGACCAGAGGCCATCGAAGAGGCCGCCCCGCCGCCCAGACCGATGTTCATTGCCGGGCCGCCGAGAACGATCAGTTTCGCGCCGACGGTGATCTCACCTTTCTGCACGTGATCGGCGCGGATGTTGCCGATCCCGCCTGCCAGCATGATGGGCTTGTGGTAGCCGCGCAGCTCTTCGCCGTTGTGGCTGTCGACTTTCTCTTCATAGGTACGGAAGTAGCCGTTCAGCGCCGGGCGACCAAATTCGTTGTTAAACGCCGCGCCGCCCAGTGGGCCTTCGGTCATGATGTCTAGCGCGGTGACAATGCGCTCTGGCTTGCCGAAATCTTCTTCCCACGGCTGTTCAAAGCCAGGAATACGCAGGTTAGAGACGGAGAAACCGACCAGGCCCGCTTTTGGTTTTGCCCCGCGTCCGGTTGCGCCTTCGTCACGGATTTCTCCGCCGGAACCGGTCGCTGCGCCCGGCCATGGCGAAATCGCCGTCGGGTGGTTGTGCGTTTCCACTTTCATCAGGATATGCGCAGGCTCCTGATGGAATGCATAGCGCCCTGCTTCGCGATCGGCGAAGAAGCGGCCCACCTCAGAACCTTCCATCACTGCCGCGTTGTCTTTATAGGCAGACAAGACGTGGTCAGGCGTTTGTTCCATGGTGTTTTTAATCATTTTGAACAGCGACTTCGGCTGTTCTTCGCCGTCGATAACCCAGTCGGCGTTGAAAATCTTATGGCGGCAGTGCTCGGAGTTGGCCTGCGCGAACATATAGAGTTCGATGTCGTTCGGGTTGCGGTTCAGCTTCACGAACGCATCCTGCAGGTAGTCAATCTCGTCATCTGCCAGCGCCAGACCCAGACGCAGGTTGGCATCAATCAGCGCCTGGCGGCCTTCACCCAGCAGATCCACGCTCTGAACGGGCGCAGGCTGATGGTGAGAGAACAGCTGTTGTGCATCATCCAGCGACGCGAAGACGCTTTCCATCATGCGGTCGTGCAGCTCAGCGGTAACGGCCTGCCATTGTTCAGCGGTCAACGTCGAGGCTTCAACGTAATACGCCACGCCGCGCTCCAGACGATTAATCTGGCTCAGGCCGCAGTTGTGGGCAATGTCAGTGGCTTTAGAAGACCAGGGGGAGATGGTGCCAGGGCGAGGCGTCGCAAGGATCAGTTTGCCGGTTGGCGTATGGCTGCTCAGGCTCGGGCCATACTTGAGCAGACGTTCAAGCTGCTCGCGCTGCTGCGCATCTAAGGGAGCATTCAGGTCAGCAAAATGGACATACTCAGCGTAAATATTGCTTACCGGAAGGTCGGCAGCCTGAAAACGTGCCAGCAGTTTGTTAATACGGAAGGCAGACAGTGCAGGCGAACCACGCAGAATTTCCATCATAAGTCTCTCGTCTTCGAAGCGCCTGAGGCGCTTACAGTGTGCGCAAGGGGAAAACGGGCGTCATTATAGAGAATCCTGAGCGCCGACGAAACCGTTTGCGTCGAAATAAAATCATCTCGCATTTTTATCCATAGGTGTGACCTGTCTCTCTAATTTGTTGCCAACTGTCGTAAGTTTGCGCAAAATGCCGCTCAATCAATGGCAAACCTTATTCTTAACATGGCTACAGCACACTGAGGCAACGCACGGCGCAGAGAATTAACTAATTGAAAAAATTAAAGATTAATTATCTGCTCATCGGCATTGTAACCTTGCTGCTGGCAGCGGCCCTGTGGCCTTCAATCCCCTGGTTCGGCAAAGCCGAAAACCGTATCGCCGCGATCCAGTCGCGGGGGGAGCTGCGTGTCAGTACCATCAGCTCTCCACTCACCTACAACAACGTTAACGGCAAAATTACCGGTCTCGATTACGAACTGGCGCAGCAGTTTGCCGACTACCTTGGCGTGAAACTCAAAATCACCGTTCGCCAGAATATCAGCCAGCTGTTTGACGACCTGGATAATGGCGATGCCGATATGCTCGCCGCCGGGCTGGTCTATAACAGCGAGCGCAGCAAGAACTATCAGCCAGGGCCGACCTACTACTCCGTTTCTCAGCAACTCGTCTATCGCGTGGGCGGTGTGCGCCCGCGTACGCTTGCTGCCCTTAACGATCAGCAGCTCACCATCGCGCCAGGCCATGTGGTGATTGACGATTTGCGCTCCCTGAAAGAGAAGAAATACCCGGATCTCAGCTGGAAGGTGGATGACAAACTCGGCACTACGGCACTACTGGAACAGGTAAAAGATAAAAAGCTGGCGTACACCATCGCCGATTCCGTGGCGATCAGTCTGTTCCAGCGCGTGCATCCGGAGCTGGCCGTGGCGCTGGACGTGACCGACGAACAGCCCGTCACCTGGTTTAGCCCTCTCGACGAAGATCAAACCCTCGCCGCCGCGATCCTTGATTTCTTCAATTCGATGAATGAAGACGGCACCCTCGCGCGGCTTGAGGAGAAGTATCTCGGTCACGGCGGTGATTTCGATTACGTCGATACCCGCAGCTTCCTGCGCGCGGTCGACAGTGTGCTGCCGGAACTCCAGCCGCTGTTCGAGAAATACGCCCAGGCGATCGACTGGCGCCTGCTGGCGGCGATTTCTTACCAGGAATCTCACTGGGACGCCCAGGCGACCTCACCCACCGGCGTGCGTGGCCTGATGATGCTCACCAAGAATACGGCGCAAAGCCTCGGCCTGACGGATCGCACCGACGCGGAACAGAGCATTAGCGGCGGCGCGCGTTATCTGCAGGATATGATGGCGAAAGTGCCGGAAACGGTGCCGGAAGAGGAGCGGATCTGGTTTGCACTGGCGGCCTACAACATGGGTTACGCGCATATACTCGACGCCCGCGCGTTGACCGCCAAGACCAAAGGCAATCCTGACAGCTGGTCTGACGTTAAACAGCGTCTGCCGTTGCTGAGCCAGAAGCCCTGGTACAATAAACTCACGTACGGATATGCGCGCGGGCACGAAGCCTACGCGTATGTGGAAAATATCCGCAAGTATCAGATAAGCCTGGAAGGTTATCTGCAGGAGAAAGAGAAGGAAGTGATGGAGGCCGAGCAGCTGGCGCAGAGCTATCCGGTGGTATCACCGAATGAGCTTAATCACCCGACGACTTCAATTCTGCCTTTTGTTGCTTTTTCTGCTGACGGCGCATTCGAAAGAAATCGCTTAGTAGCCCCGAACACTCTGGTGCAAGTACCCCACCGATAATCTGGACCTGGTGGTTCATGCCCGGATGACCGAGTACGTCCATTAAGGAACCCGCCGCGCCTGTCTTTTCATCCCGTGCGCCATACACCAGCGTCCCGATGCGGCTGTGCACCATCGCACCAGAACACATCACGCAGGGTTCCAGCGTGACATACAGCGTTGTATCCAGCAAACGGTAGTTCTGCAGTACCAGCCCGCCCTGACGCAGAGCCATGATTTCGGCATGCGCAGTCGGATCGTGGCGCCCTATCGGACGGTTCCACCCTTCGCCAATCACCTGATTGTTATGCACCAGAACGGCACCCACGGGCACTTCGCCCTCATCCCAGGCGCGTTTTGCAAGGGAGAGCGCATGGCGCATCCAGTATTCATGATTGAGTTCAAGGTCAGACAACGAAAGGTACTCCAGTCGGAAAGCGGGCGGCATTATACACACCCGTTATGATTAACACTATTCCAGTTGCTGAAGTTCGCCTGAAGGGGTGACGCGCCAGCGGTGCTGGCAGAAATAGAGCAGCGGGTTGTCCTGCTTGCTGTCGCTGTAGCCACTGTAAAGGCGCAGCGGCGTGCCGATTTTTTTCTCGAGCTGCACCACTTTCTCGTGCCCCAGACAGCGCAGCGTCAGCACCCATCCGCCGTAGGCGCGCCCCATTTGAGTAGCAATCAGATTCACGCGCGGCAACCATGGCGTGTCAAAATAGACCTGCTCCACCAGCGGCTGCGGCGAGCCGGTGATAAGCCAGATATCGGCGTCACTGGCGTTGAGGTACTCCGTCAGCCGGTCCTGAACCACCGGAAACGCGGTGACGTGCCCGCGAAACCAGTGGACGAAATCCTGTTGCAGCTGGCTGAGCCGCGCGTCGCTGTGCCCAAAGGTGCAGCCCCATAACAGCAGGCTCATTGGCCAACGCGCCGCGCGCCCTTTTATCAACAGTGCGATCCCGATAATCGGCAAAAGTGGCAGCACGAGCAGTGCGTTCAAGGGCTGGCGACGCAACAGATAGCGCATAAAACTGCCAAACATATCCTGCTGATGAAGCGTTCCATCCAAATCGAAAAAGACAACGCGGCGCTCGTGATTAACCAAACCTTACTCCTCTGGATCGTGGAATCCTAACAGCCAGGTAAACAAGAACCCGGCGATAATCGCTACCAAACAGCCTAACAGATAGAGCATGACTTTTCCGGTCACGATGGTTAATGCCAGCGGTAAACCGGAAATCCCGAAAGTAATAACGGTAGCCACTTTCCAGTAGCTGATCAACGCCCCACCCATCGCGCCCCCCAGACAGGCCGCGAGGAATGGTTTGCCAAGCGGCAATGTGACGCCGAAAATCAGCGGCTCACCGATGCCCAGCAATCCAACCGGCAATGCACCTTTGATCACTTTTTTCAGCCGGTCGTTGCGGGTTTTCAGCAGGATAGCAATCGCAGCACCGACCTGCCCCATCCCCGCCATCGACAGAATCGGCAGCAGCGCGTTGTAGCCGTGCGCCTGCACAAGCTCCACGTGAATCGGCACAAGCCCCTGATGCAGCCCGGTTAACACCAGCGGCAGGAAGGTCCCGGACAGCACCGCCCCCACCAGCAAACCACCACGATCGATAGCCATCGACGCCCCGTGCGCAATCGCCTCGGAGATCCAGCCGCCTAACGGCTGCAAGGCCACAATCGCCACCGTACCGGTGATCAGGGTGGTCAGCAGCGGATTGAGTATCAGCTCAATCGAACCCGGCAGCAGGCTGCGCAGACGCTTCTCGACCCAGCACATCAGGGCGACGACCAGCAGCACCGCGATGACACCGCCGCGTCCGGGCTGGAGCGCTTCGCCAAACAGGGTGATTTGCGCCAGCTGCGGGCTGGAGAGGATCCCCGCCATCACGCCGCCCATCGCCATCGAACCGCCGTAGACTTTCGCCGCGTTGACGCCCACCAGAATGTTCATGATGGCAAACACCGCGCTACCAAAGATGCCCAGAATCCCGAGCAGGTTTGGATATTGGGTCGCAAAATCGCCGACGATATCCGGGCGTTTGAGGATATTGATAATCCCGGTAATCAGACCCGACGCGATAAACGCCGGGATCAGGGGAATAAAGACGTTGGCCAACTGGCGCAGCGCATCGCTCATTGGGGCTTTGTATTTGGCTTTGGCCTGCGCTTTGTTGCGATCCACATCGCCTAAAATCTCAGCGCTTTCACCGATCATCAGCGCACGCATCGCATCTACGACCTGCGCGGCTTTGCCTGGTCCGACAATCAGCTGGTGCTGTGCGCCCTGCTTTACGTAGCCGCTGACGCCGGGGAGCTTTTTCAGACGCGCCAGATCGAGCTGGCCGTCGTCCTGAACTTCGACCCGCACGCGCGTCATGCAGTTTTCGAGACGGCGGATGTTTTTCTCCCCGCCAATCCCCTGCAAGATGTCGCTGGCGAGCGCTGCTGTTTTTTCCATATACGCCTCAGTTTTAGTTTTGTAATGCAGCCCGCAAGAATCCCTGATGGGCTTCCAGTTTTGCGCGTGCTGCTGTGGCGTCCAGTCCGCTCAGAATCATCAGAATGGCCGGTTTAACGTCGTGATCGGTTTGTTGGAGAACAGCTTCAGCTTCTTCGCGGCTGGCGCCGGTGGCTTCCACAACCATACGGCAGGCACGATCCACCAGCTTGATGTTGGTGGCTTTCATGTCCACCATCAGGTTCTGGTAGACCTTGCCGAATTTCACCATTGCCCCCGTGGAGATCATGTTGAGTACCAGCTTTTGCGCGGTGCCCGATTTCAGGCGCGTCGATCCGGTCAGCGCTTCTGGCCCCACGACAGGAGAGATGGCAATCGCCGCAACCTGTGCAATCGGCGAACCGGGATTACAGGAGATCGCCACCGTCGTGCAGCCCAGCTGTTTGGCGTATTCCAGACCGCCGATGACATATGGCGTGCGCCCGGATGCCGCCAGGCCGACCACCAAATCGTTTTTGGTCAGGCTCAGGGCGGCGAGATCATCCGCGCCCAGCTGTTTATCGTCCTCAGCCCCTTCAACCGCTTTCAACAGCGCCCCCGGCCCACCGGCAATCAGCCCAATCACCAGACCGTGCGGCACGCCAAAGGTCGGCGGGCATTCAGAGGCATCCAGTACCCCGAGACGTCCGCTGGTCCCCGCCCCCATGTAAATAATGCGTCCACCGGCTTTCAGCGCGGCGGCGGCGGCATCAACCGCTTTTGCCACCTCAGGCAATGTCTCTTTCACTGCCAGCGCGACCAGCGTATCCTGTTGATTAAAACGGTTAACAAGATCGAGTGTGGAGAGCGCATCGAGATCCATGGTTTGCGGATTACGGGTTTCTGAAACGAGTGAGCCAAGATTCATTTTTTGTCCCTCAGGAATTTTTAATTCATATTAACCGTACTATAATGGAATATAAAATTCATTCAGGCGAGCAAAATTCTGTTTTGCAGCAGCAATCACATTTCGCCAGGAGGCGTATGAACTGTTTAATTCGTATTCGCCAGCGGTACGCGGGCTTTGCCCAGAGCGATAAAAAACTCGCGGATTTCCTGCTTTCCCAGCCCGATCATGCGCGTCATCTTAGTTCTCAGCAGCTGGCAAGTGAAGCGGGCGTGAGCCAGTCCAGCGTGGTGAAATTCGCGCAAAAGATTGGTTTTAAAGGTTTTCCGGCACTAAAACTGGCGATCAGCGAAGCGCTGGTCAACAATCCAAATCCGCAATCGATGCCGTTGCACAATCAGATTCGCGGCGACGATCCGATGCGTCTGGTCGGTGAAAAGCTGATCAAAGAGAACGTGACGGCGATGCACGCTACGCTCGACGTGAACAGCGAAGAGAAGCTGCTTGAAAGCGTGGCAATGCTGCGCGCGGCGCGGCGAATTATTCTGACCGGCATTGGCGCGTCGGGGCTGGTGGCGCGTAATTTTGGCTGGAAACTGACTAAGATTGGCTATAACGCCGTGGTTGAACAGGACATGCACGCCCTGCTGTCTACCGTGCAGGCGATGGACCCGAATGATTTGCTGTTAGCCATCTCCTATTCGGGAGAACGCCGGGAGATCAATCTGGCGTCTGATGAAACGCTGCGCGTCGGGGGTAAAATCCTGGCGATTACCGGTTTTAACCCGAATGCCCTGCAGCAGCGAGCCACGCGCTGCTTGTACACCATCGCCGAAGAACAGGCCACCCGCAGCGCGGCGATTTCCTCTACCAGCGCCCAGATGATGCTGACGGATCTGCTCTTTGTGGCACTGGTACAGCAGGATCTGGAACATGCGCCGGGACGCATTCGTCACAGCGAAGAGCTGGTAAAAAAACTGGTTTGAGCAGGGAATGAGCGTATAATGCCCGCCCTGTTTGTGATGTTTCTGAGATTTTCCTGATGGCGCTGTTAATCACCAAAAAATGCATCAATTGCGATATGTGCGAACCCGAATGCCCTAACGAGGCCATTTCGATGGGTGATAGCATTTATGAGATTAACAGTGATCGCTGCACCGAGTGCATCGGCCATTACGAAACGCCGACCTGTCAGAAAGTGTGCCCGATCCCTAACACCATTCTCAAAGATCCGGCCCATGCCGAATCAGAAGAGCAGCTGTGGGATAAGTTCGTGCAGCTGCATCACGCGGACAAACTCTAGCTTTCGATGATCACCGTGGCGCAGGCGTAATGACGTTCATCCGCCAGCGTAACGTGCATATGGTTCACACCGAGTCTTTCTGCAAGCTTTTGCGCCTCGCCCCATAACCGCAGACGGGGTTTGCCCAGCTCATCGTTAAACACTTCGAACTGATTAAACGCCAGCCCGTTACGAATCCCGGTCCCGAAGGCTTTCGCCGCTGCTTCTTTTACCGCAAAGCGCTTCGCCAGAAAACGCACCGGCTGTTGGTGCGCTTCCCAGATGGCCCATTCGTTGTCGCTGAGCACCCGTTTTGCCAGGCGATCGCCACTACGGGCGATCACCGCTTCGATACGGGCAATCTCAACGATGTCCGTGCCTAAGCCCAGAATCGCCATTACTGACGCGCTTCCAGCATCAGACGTTTCATCTCGGCAACGGCCTCTTTCAGACCGCTCATCACCGCGCGACCGATAATCGCGTGGCCGATATTCAGCTCATGCATTGCCGGGATCTGAGCGATCGCCTTGACGTTATGATAGGTCAGGCCGTGACCGGCGTTGACTTTCAGGCCCAGGCTCGCGGCATAGCGGGCTGCGTTGGCAATGCGATCCAGCTCTTTGGCCTGGGTGTCTTCGTCTTTGGCATCCGCGTAGCAACCGGTGTGAATTTCGATGTACGGCGCACCGACTTCCGCAGCGGCCTTGATCTGTTCGACATCCGCATCGATAAACAGAGAAACCAGGATACCGGCATCGGCGAGGCGTTGGCAGGCATCCTGCATTTTGTCACGCTGACCGGCGACATCCAGCCCGCCTTCGGTGGTCACTTCCTGACGTTTTTCCGGCACCAGGCAGCAGAAATGCGGCTGGGTTTCACAGGCGATCGCCAGCATCTCTTCCGTAACCGCCATCTCCAGATTCATGCGCGTGTCCAGCGTCTGGCGCAGGATGCGTACGTCACGATCGGTGATGTGGCGGCGGTCTTCACGCAGGTGAACGGTAATGCCGTCGGCGCCAGCCTGCTCGGCGATAAATGCCGCCTGAACCGGATCAGGATAAGCCGTACCGCGCGCATTACGCAGCGTGGCAATGTGATCGATGTTGACGCCTAACAGTAATTCAGCCATGACAATCCTCGGTTTTCTCATTGTTCATTAACGCTTTGGCACAAACTGCCTGAATAATTCGCGGCTCTTTAAGGGCTTGCCTCCAAGATACGGCTTGAGGGCAATTCGGGTAAAGCGTTTTGCCGCGCGTAAGGTATCCTGGTCAGGAAATTCTCGCTCATAGAGCGCCCTGAGATGCCGCCCGGTGAACGTTGTGTTGTCGATCACCACGCTGGCAATAAACCCCTTCTCTTCGCGATAGCGATAGGTCATGGCGTCCTCTACGGATTCGCCGCTTCCCGCACAATGCAAAAAATCGACGCCGTAACCGAGGTGACCAAGCAGCGCCAGCTCAAACCGGCGTAATGCGGGTTCGGGTGTGCCTGTTGCGCCAGCCAGCGCCTGGATGCAGTGCAGATAATCGAAAAAGAGTTCGGAGAAGCGTGTTTCGTGTTCAAGGACGCGTGAGATGAGTTCGTTGACGTACAAACCGCTATAGAGCGTGATGCCTGACAGAGGAAGCGCCAGGGAGACGGCTTCGGCACTGCGCAGGGTTTTGACTTCGCCGCGTCCGCCAAAGCGAACCAACAGCGGGGTGAAGGGTTGTAACGCGCCCTTCAGGTTAGAGCGTTTGGAACGTGCGCCTTTTGCAACCAGGCGCACGCGACCCGACTCTTCCGTGAAGACGTCCAGCATCAGGCTGGTTTCGCTCCACGGACGGCTGTGAAGGACAAAGGCTCGCTGCCATCCATCCACGATGTTGTGTCTTAGACGTCGTCGCCGTAACCGAGACTACGCAGGGCGCGCTCGTCATCAGCCCAGCCTGATTTCACCTTCACCCACAGCTCCAGGTGAACCGGTGCTTCAAACATCTCCTGCATGTCTTTACGCGCTTCGATGCCGATGGTTTTGATTTTGGCGCCTTTGTTGCCAATCACCATCTTCTTCTGCCCTTCTCGCTCAACGAGGATCAGCCCATTGATGTCGTACCCGCCACGCTCGTTGGTCTGGAAACGTTCGATTTCCACGGTAACGGAGTACGGCAGTTCGGCACCGAGGAAACGCATCAGTTTTTCACGGATGATTTCAGAGGCCATAAAGCGCTGGGAACGGTCGGTGATGTAATCTTCAGGGAAGTGATGGATCGCTTCCGGCAGATGTTTACGCACGATACCGGCGATGGTATCGACGTTCATGCCCGTTTCCGCAGACAGGGGAACGATGTCGAGGAAGTTCATCTGGCTTGCCAGGAACTGCAGGTGCGGCAGCAAATCGGCTTTTTCCTGCACGTTGTCAACTTTGTTGACCGCAAGAATCACCGGCGATTTGCCATCGCGCAGTTTGTTCAGAACCATCTCATCGTCTGGCGTCCAGCGGGTGCCTTCCACCACGAAGATGATCAGTTCAACATCACCGATAGAGCTGCTCGCCGCTTTGTTCATCAGGCGGTTGATGGCACGCTTCTCTTCCATATGCAGGCCTGGGGTATCGACGTAAATCGCCTGATACGCGCCTTCCGTGTGGATGCCGACGATACGGTGACGCGTGGTTTGCGCCTTACGGGATGTAATGGATATTTTCTGCCCAAGCAGATTGTTCAGCAGGGTTGATTTGCCGACGTTAGGACGTCCGACAATGGCAACAAAACCGCAGTAACTCTTTTCTTCGCTCATTCCAGCTCCAGCATTTTTAACGCCTGTTCGGCGGCAGCCTGTTCCGCCTTGCGACGGCTAGAACCTGTGCCAACCACCGGTTCACTCAGGCCGCTAACCTGGCAATGGATGGTAAATTCCTGATCGTGTGCTTCGCCGCGCACCTGCACCACCAGATAAGATGGCAGAGGGAGGTGGCGACCCTGCAGATATTCCTGCAAACGAGTCTTAGGATCTTTTTGTTTATCGCCTGGGCTTATTTCGTCCAGACGCGTTTGATACCAGTTCAGAATGAGTTGCTCTACCGTCTGAATATCGCTGTCGAGGAAAACACCACCGATTAATGCTTCGACAGTATCCGCGAGAATTGATTCACGGCGAAAACCACCGCTTTTCAGTTCACCCGGCCCAAGTCGCAGGCATTCGCCCAGTTCAAACTCGCGTGCAATCTCGGCAAGCGTGTTGCCGCGCACCAGCGTAGCGCGCATACGGCTCATATCACCTTCATCCACACGAGGGAAACGGTGATAAAGCGCATTTGCGATCACGTAACTTAAAATGGAGTCACCTAAAAACTCGAGGCGCTCATTGTGTTTGCTGCTGGCACTGCGGTGGGTTAATGCCTGTTGCAACAACTCCTGATGCTGAAAAGTGTAGCCCAGCTTCCGTTGAAGCCGATTAATTACGATGGGGTTCATGCGATACCAGTAAATGAATGCGTCAAAAATGCAGCACACGAAACCGACCTGATAAGACCAACGCGGTTTCGTGTGCCGTGGCACTGAGTCAGCGCCAACCTTAAACTTCGGGGGAATATTCTATACGCAACGACAGGGTATGTCGTTAGCCAGGAGAGATTATCTCTTAAATAATTCACGTAACCCTCATTTATGAGGGTCACGTGTGCAATTATCAGGAATTAATGGATTCCGCCAATGCGATTCAGACGAACGCCGGTCGGCCACTCCCCTTCCTGTTTTTCGAAGCTCATCCAGATCGCGGTCGCTTTACCGACCAGATTCGCTTCCGGAACAAAGCCCCAGTAACGGCTGTCCGCAGAGTTGTCGCGGTTATCACCCATCATGAAGTAATGTCCTGGCGGAACGATCCAGGTGGCGAGCTGCTGGCCTGGCTGCTGGTAGTACATACCCAGCTGATCCTGCGCGATCGGAACCGTCAAAATGCGATGCGTCACGTCACCCAGGGTCTCTTTACGCTCAACCAGACGAATTCCGTTCTCTTTGGTTTCGCCTTTCGGCATCTGGAAGAAACCGCTGGTCGCTTCGCCGCCGTTACGACGGGCAAAGGTCTGCACAAAGTCGCTCGGCTCCACGTTCGAATAGGTGATCGGCAGCGCATTTTCACACGCCGTACCGGAGCTACAGCCCGGCTGAACGGTCACTTCTTTCGCGACAGGATCGTAACTCACTTTATCGCCTGGCAAGCCGACGGCACGCTTGATGTAATCCAGACGCGGATCTTCAGGGTATTTGAAGACCACAATATCACCGCGTTTTGGATGACCGGTTTCGATTAACGTTTTCTGATAGATAGGATCTTTAATGCCATAGGCATATTTCTCTACCAGAATAAAATCGCCAATCAGCAGCGTAGGCATCATCGAACCGGACGGGATCTGGAAAGGTTCGTAAATAAACGAACGCACCACCAGAACAATCGCCAGAACCGGGAATACGGAAGCCCCTGTTTCCAGCCAGCCCGGTTTCGGGCTGACTTTCTTCATGGTTTTCGCATCCAGCTGTTCACCCGTAATAGACTGACGTTCGCGACGTTTCGGGGCGAAGATAAACTTATCCAGACACCACAACAGCCCCGTCACCAGGGTCGCTATGACCAGGATCAGGGCAAACATGTTCGCCATGCCAACTCCTTAAGGATTATTTTCCGTCTTTACCCACGTGCAGAATGGCAAGGAACGCTTCCTGCGGCAGCTCAACGTTACCGACCTGCTTCATACGTTTTTTACCATCTTTCTGTTTCTGCAACAGTTTCTTCTTACGGCTTACGTCGCCGCCGTAGCATTTCGCCAGGACGTTTTTACGCAGCTGTTTCACCGTAGAGCGGGCAATAATGTGGTTGCCGATGGCGGCCTGAATCGCGATATCAAATTGCTGACGCGGGATCAGCTCTTTCATTTTCTCGACCAGTTCACGGCCACGGTACGGCGCATTATCGTTGTGGGTGATCAGCGCCAGCGCATCAACACGCTCGCCGTTGATCAGCACATCCACACGCACCATGTTGGACGCCTGGAAACGTTTAAAGTTGTAGTCCAGCGACGCATAGCCACGAGAGGTAGACTTCAGACGGTCGAAGAAGTCGAGCACCACTTCCGCCATCGGGATTTCATAGGTCAGCGCCACCTGGTTACCGTGGTAAACCATGTTGGTCTGCACGCCACGCTTCTCGATACAGAGCGTAATGACGTTGCCCAGGAACTCCTGTGGCAGCAGCATGTGACACTCCGCGATCGGCTCACGCAGCTCTTCAATATTGTTCAGCGGCGGCAGCTTGGACGGGCTGTCGACGTAGATAACGTCTTTGTTGGTGGTCTGGACTTCATACACTACGGTCGGCGCCGTGGTGATCAGATCCAGATCGTATTCACGCTCAAGACGCTCCTGAATGATCTCCATGTGCAGCAGACCCAAGAAGCCACAGCGGAAGCCGAAGCCCAGCGCAGTAGAGCTTTCTGGTTCATAGAACAGGGAAGCATCGTTCAGGCTCAGCTTGCCGAGCGCATCACGGAAGTTTTCGTAATCGTCAGAGCTGACCGGGAACAGACCTGCATAAACCTGAGGCTTCACTTTTTTGAAGCCTGGTAGCGCTTTATCAGCCGGATTACGTGCCTGAGTCAGGGTATCGCCTACTGGCGCACCCAGGATGTCTTTGATGGCGCAAACCAGCCAGCCAACTTCGCCGCATTTCAGTTCAGTACGATCAACCTGTTTCGGTGTGAAGATACCCAGACGGTCAGCGTTGTACACCTGACCGGTGCTCATCACTTTGATTTTGTCGCCTTTACGCATGGTGCCGTTTTTAATACGCACCAGCGATACCACGCCAAGGTAGTTATCGAACCAGGAGTCGATGATCAGCGCCTGCAGCGGCGCATCTGCGTCACCTTCTGGTGCCGGGATATCGCGCACCAGACGCTCCAGCACATCAGGAACACCGACACCGGTCTTCGCCGAGCAGCGCACTGCGTCTGTGGCGTCAATACCGACAATGTCTTCAATCTCTTCCGCCACGCGCTCTGGATCTGCAGCCGGCAGGTCGATTTTGTTAAGCACCGGCACCACTTCGAGATCCATTTCCATCGCGGTGTAGCAGTTGGCCAGGGTCTGAGCTTCTACGCCCTGCCCGGCATCAACCACCAGCAGCGCGCCTTCGCAGGCTGCCAGCGAACGAGAAACTTCATAAGAGAAGTCAACGTGGCCTGGGGTGTCGATGAAATTCAGTTGATATGTTTCACCATCAAGGGCTTTGTAGTCGAGCGTTACGCTCTGCGCTTTGATGGTGATACCACGTTCGCGTTCCAGGTCCATGGAGTCCAGTACCTGGGCTTCCATTTCACGATCAGACAGGCCACCGCAAATCTGGATAATACGGTCAGAAAGCGTCGACTTACCGTGGTCAATGTGAGCAATGATCGAAAAGTTACGTATGTTCTTCATATAGTTAAATAATTATGCCTTACGAATTCCTGGAGGCCGCTGTTCTTAGCCTGACGTTTTTCAGTGCGAAAACGCAGCATTCTACACTACATCTTCGTCACCAGGAAATGCTGTTAAAGCCAAGCATAGCGTCAGAGAAGGACGTTTTGTTTTATGGGATGTAAATAAAGATAAAGCCCGATGAATTATCGGGCTTCTGAAGAGAGCGTTTCCACACGCAGCATGTCTGGCGGAAGCCCCACGCTGAGGATAACAGGCTGCCAGGCTTCTTTCTCAGCAAGCTTTTGAGAAAAACCGCGCGCCAGCATAAACCCGCCCACGCCGCCCAGCACACCGCCGCTCATTGCCGCGAGATCGGTGCCAAACAGCATCTGGAAAATTCCGGCGACCACAAACAAGCCCACCAGCGGGGAGAGATACACCAGCATGGCGGACCCCAGCAGGCTGCCTTCAGCAATCCCCAGTTCCACCTTTTGCCCAACAGTAAGCGGTTCTGCACTTTGCACAGAGATGGTGTGCGTGGTTTGCGGCCCCAGCTTATTCAGCACCCGGCTACCGCAGCCAGCGCGCGAGGCGCAGCTGTTGCATGACGCTTTCACGTCACAGCTCACTAGCGCAACGCCATTTTGCCACGAGACAACGGTGGCCCATTCTTTGATCATTGTGCGGCCCTGAATTTAATGCTGTCAGCAATGCGTTTCGCCGTCTGCGGTGGCAGTTCACCCACAATCGTGATTTCGGCGTTATCCCGCAGCGTAGTACTCACGGTCCGGCGTCCGGTACGAAGCATTTGCTCGCTGCTGTTGGCAGACGCCCGATTGATGTTCACCGAGAAGCTGAACAAGCCGTCAGAATAGAGACGCGACTCGACCGGCGTTTCAATGGTCGGAAGCTGACGACGGCTACTGGATATCTCGCTGAAACCTTGTGGGATCCACGCTGGCACCCAGTTGAAATTCACCGTATCGCCCGCAGGCACTGACAGAAGCGGCGGAAGGCTCGCTTTCGCCAAATTCTGCATGCTGTTACCCACCTGGCCGTTCACCGTAAAGGAAATCACGCGGAACTGCTCCAGCGTTTCGCCGTCCCGATCGAGGAGATCGACACGCATCGGCAGTTTGCTCTCCGCATCCATCCACACGATGTAGCTATAGCGTGTGCCGTCTCTTGCCACGACACGAATCACTTCACAAAGCCGGTCCGCAATGCGCGTACGGCCAACGGAAATGAAATCGTAGTAAGGCGACAGACGTTTGAAGTCGGTATAAACGAGGGCCGGGAGTGAGTCGACAATGTAATCACCATTAAGCGTAAACGGCTCAAGGCCTGGCTCAAAGTAGCTGATTTCATTACCGCGCTGTACAACCTCACGGCGCGGACCGTCGAGTTGTAAAAGCTGGGCGAGCGGCTGGTTATCAAGACGGGCATGGCGGTAGCGTAACGACTCTACACCTTGCTTGTTGATACTGATAAAGGCCAACTCGTAGTTGAGTGACTGGCTCGCCATATTCATCTGCTGCAACAACGCCCCGGACGATAAATCAGCCGAGGCGTTGGTAGAGAAGAACAGGCTACCCGCCACTAAGGACATGGCGCACCAAAGTTGCTTCATTACTGCGATTGCGTTCCTAAAGTTTGGTTTCCTGGCACTTGCACACCAGCCTGCTGGGTCTGTGCCTGCTCAAACTGGAGCTGCTCAGAGTGCAGACGACGCTGCAACTCATAGTCCTGCAGCATCGCATTAATGCGACGACGCTGTTCCTGGACCTGCTGTTGCTGGCCCGGGCTGACTGAGGCATCGGCAGATGGCACACCCAAGCTAACCGGACTTGCTTTACCCATCATCGGCAGTGTATTGAACACTGGCGCTTCAGGCTGCTGGTTAGCTTCTGATTGACCGTTATAGTGCTGGACGCCAACGATAACTGCAAGCGATACGCATGCAGCCACGCCCATTTGGGTTAATTGGCTCGCCCACGGGCGCACTTTTTTCCAGAATGGCATCTTCTGCCATTGATGTGGCGCAGGTTGAGCTTCAGGGATCAGCGGAGTGGTCTGATGTACAGGCTCGTTCTCAATTGCCGCCATTACGCGTGCTGAGATATCGAAATGGAGAACATCGCCCGTATCACCACGCATAGAGTCGCGGATGAGATGGTAACTCTCCCAGGTCTTTTGCATCTCGGGAGAGTGAGAGAGCTCGTTAAGCAGCTCACTGTCCAGCGTTTCACCATCCATTAAAGCGGAAAGTTTTTCTTTCTGCATGCCTAATACCTTTTCCAGTATCCCGCTATCGTCAACGCCTGATAAGCGGTTGAACTTTATTATCAATAGCTTCTCGCGCACGGAAGATTCGCGAACGAACCGTTCCGACCGGACAGTCCATGATAGCCGCTATCTCTTCATAGCTAAGTCCATCAAGCTCCCGCAAGGTAATTGCCATGCGTAAATCTTCCGGGAGTGCCTCGATCGTGCGAAAAACGATTTGTCTCAGTTCTTCTGACAACATTAAGTTCTCAGGGTTCGAAATTTCTTTCAATGCGCCGCCGCTTTCGAAGTTTTCAGCGTCTATTGCGTCAACATCTGTTGAAGGCGGACGACGGCCCTGAGCGACCAGATAATTCTTTGCTGTATTGACTGCAATACGATACAGCCAGGTGTAAAAAGCACTATCCCCCCGGAAAGAATCCAGCGCGCGATAGGCCTTTATGAAAGACTCTTGCACTACATCAGGAACATCTCCTGACGGTACATAGCGGGATACCAGACTCGCCACTTTATGCTGATAGCGAACCACCAGTAAGTTAAAGGCTTTCTGATCTCCCTTCTGGACCCGTTCAACCAGGACCTGGTCCGTTAACTGCTCGCTCATCCGAGGTAATGTCTCCCCAAACCTAAATTCCACGCGTTATCGAAACGCCACTCTAAAAACACTGCAATGTGAGCAAGCACGAGGTTAGAGGGTCTATTCATCATTAAGTTCCGTTACGCGTCTGTTTTTGTCCATCGTGTCGCAGACTGTTCATTTTCTCTCATTATAAGTCTGTTAACGATACGTACCCAATTTCTGATGAGAAATGGTATTTTTGCTGCCAGAAGAGTACCGCAACACAGGGTTTATTTCACCACATAATCTGAAGCTAACGATCTGCTTCGCAAAATATTTTCGTTCTTTTACGCCTTTTTTGAGGTTGTGTTTAAGTTTAGGCTGCGCAACAGCATTCAAAAAAAACGTGCGATTCATCGCATTCGGGTGCTATTCTGGCCAAACACTGTTTAGTAAATTAAACAAACATCATGAACACAACTCCAGAACTGCATTGTGATGTACTGATTATTGGCAGCGGCGCTGCCGGGCTCTCTCTGGCGCTTCGACTGGCCTCGCATCAGAAAGTGATCGTACTGAGTAAAGGGCCGATGAGCGAAGGCTCGACGTTCTATGCTCAGGGCGGTATTGCTGCGGTATTTGATGAAACCGACAGCATTGCGTCGCACGTGGAAGACACGCTGATCGCTGGCGCAGGCATTGTCGATGAACACGCCGCAGAATTTGTGGCCAGCAACGCCCGTCACTGTGTGCAATGGCTTATCGATCAGGGCGTTTTGTTCGACACGCACGTTCAGCCGAATGGCGAAGAGGGGTATCACCTCACCCGTGAAGGCGGTCATAGCCACCGCCGCATCCTGCACGCAGCAGATGCAACGGGCAAAGAGGTCGAAACCACTTTAGTCGCTCAGGCACGTAATCACCCCAATATTCAGGTACTTGAACGCAGCAATGCGGTGGACTTGATTATCTCCGATAAAATTGGTCTACCTGGCACGCGACGCGTTGTGGGAGCGTGGGTCTGGAACCGGAATAAAGAGACGGTTGAGACCTGTCAGGCTAAATCGGTGGTGCTGGCAACAGGTGGCGCATCGAAGGTGTATCAGTACACGACGAATCCGGATATCTCTTCAGGAGACGGGATCGCCATGGCGTGGCGTGCAGGTTGCCGCGTCGCCAATCTGGAGTTTAACCAGTTCCACCCGACCGCCCTGTTCCATCCGCAGGCGCGTAATTTTCTGCTTACCGAAGCCCTGCGTGGTGAAGGCGCGCATCTCAAGCGCCCCGACGGCACGCGCTTTATGCCAGACTTCGACCCGCGTGGTGAACTGGCCCCGCGCGATATCGTCGCTCGCGCCATTGACCACGAAATGAAACGTCTCGGCGTCGACTGTATGTATCTCGACATCAGCCACAAGCCCGCCGATTTTGTGCGCCAGCACTTCCCGACTATCTATGAAAAATTGCTGGGGCTTGGGATTGATCTCACCAAAGAGCCGGTGCCGATCGTCCCTGCGGCGCACTATACCTGCGGCGGCGTGATGGTGGACGATCATGGCCGTACGGACGTGGATGGTCTGTACGCCATCGGTGAGGTGAGTTATACCGGGCTTCACGGTGCGAACCGTATGGCGTCAAATTCGCTGCTGGAGTGCCTGGTTTACGGCTGGTCTGCCGCAGAAGATATCATCAAACGGATGCCCTACGCCCGTGAGGTGGCACACCTGCCTGCCTGGGATGAAAGCCGGGTGGATAATCCGGATGAACTGGTGGTCATCCAGCACAACTGGCATGAACTGCGGCTCTTTATGTGGGATTACGTCGGAATTGTACGCACCACCAAACGTCTGGAGCGCGCCCTACGCCGGATTACGATGCTGCAGCAGGAAATTGACGAGTATTACGCCAATTTCCGCGTGTCTAACAATCTGCTGGAGTTGCGCAATCTGGTCCAGGTGGCGGAGCTGATTGTCCGCTGTGCGATGATGCGAAAAGAGAGTCGGGGCCTGCATTACACGCTGGACTACCCCGATCAACTGGAGGAGTCTGGTCCGTCGGTGCTGTCCCCTCTCGTTCACATAAACAGATAAAACGCCTGGGTCAGCGCCGTGTAGGCTTCGGAATAACGCTGATCTGGCCCGCGAATCACCATCCTGTCGCTAAAGCACTCACCCTCTTTTGGGGAGAGTGCTAATAAAACGCGGTGCGGAAGTCTTGCATCGTTATCGGCGATATCCGTTCGCAGGCGTAAGTACCAGCCGATATCGAGCGCTTTTTTGATAAACGCGTTACCGGTACTTTCAGGCAGAACAACGCAGAAAAATCCCTCTTCTGAGATCAAATTCGCCGCCGCCATTAACAGGGCGGTGTGATCCAGCGAACCGGTGTATCGCGCCTGATCGCGTTCCGGTGTCGCGCATTCGACACCAGGCTCAAAGTAAGGCGGGTTGCTGACTATCAGATCGTAGCGCGCCGTTTGCTCCGGCGCCCATGTGAGGATATCGGCGCATTCCACCTGAACGCGAGACGCCCAAGGCGATTCGGCGGCATTCTCGCTGGCCTGACTGGCGGCCTGCGCATCAAGTTCAACAGCATCGATAGTGACGTGCTGCTCCGTGCGTTGCGCCAGCATCAGCGCCAGTAATCCACTTCCACTACCAATATCCAGAATTCGCTTAACCTTCGCGACGGGCGCCCACGCTCCCAGTAATATACCGTCAGTGCCGACTTTCATCGCACAGCGATCATGGGCTACAAAGAACTGTTTAAACGTAAAACCATCGCGGCGCAGCTGCGCTTTGGGTTGAGACATGTCAAAGCAACCTTCTTAAATAAAACCGGATTAGCATAGGGGAAAGCGAAGTGGTGGAAAAGGGATATCCACAAACAGATGAAGATTGCAGCCATAACGTCTATAATCAGCGCCCCACACAGAGGTAGAACATGACTGTAACGACTTTTTCCGAACTTGAACTCGATGAGTGCCTGCTGGAAGCTCTCCAGAATAAAGGCTTCACACGCCCAACTGCCATCCAGGCGGCTGCTATTCCGCCTGCGTTAGAAGGCCGTGATGTACTCGGTTCTGCGCCGACAGGCACCGGTAAAACGGCGGCATACCTGCTGCCCGTCTTGCAGCATCTGATCGATTTCCCTCGCAAGAAATCTGGCCCACCGCGCATTCTTATTCTGACCCCAACACGTGAACTGGCCGTGCAGGTGGCAGAACATGCGCGTGAACTGGCCGCGAATACGCATCTGGATATCGCTACCATCACCGGCGGTGTTGCCTATATGAACCACGCCGAAGTGTTCAGTGAGAACCAGGATATCGTGGTGGCGACAACCGGACGCCTGATGCAGTACATCAAAGAAGAGAACTTTGACTGCCGTGCGGTGGAAACGCTGATCCTTGATGAAGCTGACCGCATGCTGGAACTCGGTTTTGCGCAGGACATCGAACACATTGCGGGCGAAACGCGCTGGCGCAAACAGACGATGCTGTTCTCCGCCACCCTGGAAGGTGATGCAATTAAAGACTTCGCTGAGCGTCTGCTCAACGAACCAGCGGAAGTGTCTGCGACGCCATCCACGCGCGAGCGCAAAAAGATTCACCAGTGGTATTACCGTGCCGATAACCTTGAGCACAAAGTCGAGTTGCTGAAACATCTGCTGAAACAAGATGATACCACCCGTA
Organism: Lelliottia sp. WB101; assembly: GCF_003051885.1. Lineage (NCBI taxonomy): Bacteria > Pseudomonadati > Pseudomonadota > Gammaproteobacteria > Enterobacterales > Enterobacteriaceae > Lelliottia > Lelliottia sp. WB101. The sequence goes on along the minus strand of NZ_CP028520.1, from coordinate 2,228,167 downwards.
CCATCGTGTTTGTGCGTAAGCGCGAGCGTGTGCATGAGCTGGCGAACATGCTGCGTTCAGCCGGTATCGATAACTGCTATCTTGAAGGCGATATGCCGCAGGCGAAGCGTACCGAGGGGATTAAGCGTCTGACTGAAGGTCGCGTCAATGTGCTGGTTGCCACCGACGTCGCAGCGCGCGGTATCGATATTCCTGATGTCAGCCATGTCATTAACTTCGACATGCCGCGTACCGGTGACACCTACCTGCACCGTATCGGTCGTACCGGCCGTGCGGGTCGTAAAGGGATCGCTATCTCGCTGGTAGAAGCACACGACTACATGCTGCTGCTGAAAGTTGGGCGTTATATCGAAGAGCCATTGAAAGCTCGCGTCATTGACGAACTGCGTCCGACCACGCGCCCACCGAGCGAAAAGATGACGGGCAAACCGTCCAAGAAAGTGCTCGCGAAACGCGAAGAGAAGAAAAAAGAGCAGGCGAAAGAGAAGCCGCGCGTGAAGAACCGCCATCGCGATGCCAAAAACATTGGTAAGCGCCGTAAGCCAAGCGGTACGCCGCCAACGTCGCAGAACGAAGAGTAAAAAAAAAGCCGGGTTAATCACCCGGCTTTTTTATTCCCCCAAAACCTCAAGCCTTACAAGCTTTCAGTAAAGGTACGCGCGATAACGTCACGCTGCTGTTCTGGGGTCAGAGAGTTGAAGCGTACCGCGTAGCCAGAAACACGGATAGTCAGCTGCGGGTATTTTTCTGGGTTCTTAACCGCATCTTCCAGGGTTTCACGACGCAGAACGTTAACGTTCAGGTGCTGACCGCCTTCCACGCGAACTTCCGGCTGGATGTCCATTGGGATTTCGCGGTATTCGATTTCGCCCAGTTTGTTGACCGGAACGATTTCGTCTTCAGCAAAACCGGCTTTAGCAACCACACAACGTGCTTCGCCTTTTTCGCTGTCCAGCAGCCAGAAAGAGTTCAGCAGGTCGTCGTTAGCAGCTTTAGTAATTTGGATACCTGTAATCATGTCATGCCTCCAGGGCTACATTAATTAATGAATGTCGGCCTCTCGCGGCCAATTGGTAAAACCATTGTTGCTTGAGTGTATATATATCAGCCGGCACCCCATGATTCTTTGATTTAAATCAACAAAAACCGCAACCACACAAATAGTGTGGTTTGATTTTGTTGTTTCAGATCAATTTTACCGAGCCAACTTCCTGCCCTGATTTGAGTATTTCAAATTAAATTGAAAGACTTAGCTGTAAATGTCGCGCGGAATTTTGCTCCCTTACCTGAAAAGGTTAAGCTAGGCGCAATTGAGATATGCAGGAGAGCATGATGACGACCCCTTTGACATGGCATGACGTGCTGGCAGATGAAAAGCAACAGCCTTATTTTGTGAATACGCTCAGTACCGTCGCGCAGGAGCGGCAATCCGGTCAAACGATCTATCCTCCCCAGAAGGATGTGTTTAACGCCTTTCGTTACACCGAACTGAATGATGTGAAAGTGGTCATTCTGGGTCAGGATCCCTACCACGGCCCTGGACAGGCGCACGGTCTGGCGTTTTCGGTTCGTCCTGGGATCGCAACACCCCCTTCCCTGCTGAATATGTATAAAGAGCTGGAAGGCTCGATGCCAGGCTTTACCCGTCCGGCGCACGGTTATCTTGAAAGCTGGGCGCGTCAGGGCGTACTGCTGCTCAATACCGTGTTAACGGTTCGCGCGGGACAGGCTCACTCCCACGCCAGTCTTGGCTGGGAAACCTTTACGGATAAAGTCATCAGCCTTATCAATGAACATTGTGAAGGCGTGGTGTTTTTACTGTGGGGCGCACATGCGCAGAAGAAAGGGGCAATTATCGATGCCCAGCGTCATCATGTTCTGAAAGCGCCGCATCCCTCTCCACTGTCGGCTCACCGCGGATTTTTTGGCTGTAACCACTTTGTTCTGACCAATGAATGGCTGAAAAAACGCAATGAAGCGCCAATCGACTGGATGCCCGTGTTACCGGCTGAAAGCGAGTGATTTTTCGGAAGGGATAAAAATAATTATGCCCGGCTATCACCGGGCATAATTGTAGACAACGCAATATTATGCTTTGTTCTGACGCCACCATTCAGCCAGCAGGACGCCGGTTGCAACGGAAACGTTGAGGCTTTCTACTTTACCTGTTCCGTCGATTGAGACGCTCAGATCGGCAGTAGAGAGCGCGGCATCGGACAGACCATCACGTTCCTGACCCAGTACCAATACCATTTTGCGCGGCAGCGTCGCTTTGAACAGCGGCGTACCTTTATGACTGGAGGTGGTCACGATGGAGTAACCCGCCTGGCGGAACTCTTCAATGGCATCCAGAACGCTTTCGCCAGTAATCGGCTGCACGTGTTCCGCACCGCCTTCGGCTGTACGAATCGCGGCACCGGATTCGACAATCGCCGCATCCTGCAACAACACACCTTTCACGCCGAAATGGGCACAGCTACGCATCATCGCACCCAGGTTGTGCGGGTTGCCCACATCTTCCAGTGCCAGTACGCAGTCATCGGCATCAGCCTGGCTGACCCATTGCTGCACCGTAGTGCCGTTACGTTTTTTGATCAGGAAGCAGACGCCGCCGTGATGTTCAGTACCGGATGCTTTGGTCAGCTCCGCGTCATCTACCACATGGTAGGCTTTGCGGTTTGCTGCCATCCAGCGCAGGGCCTCTTTGAAACGCGGCGTGACGCTCTGGATAAACCAGGCGCGAACGATGCATTCAGGACGGCTCTGGAACAGGGCCTGACAGGCGTTTTCGCCATAGACACGGGTCTCTTCCGCGCGTTGACGGCGCAGGACTTCCGGATCGATAAAGCTCTTACCACTGATTCCGCCGTGATCGGCTTTTGCCGGTGCCTCTTCACCCGGTGCACGGGAAACGGTGCGCCATGGGGATGCATCACGAGGGAAATCATCGCGTGGACGGTCATCGCGACGGCGATCGTCACGCTTACGGTCATCACGTTTGCGGTCATCACCGCGGTTATTTCTGTCATCGCGGGCGGGGCGACGGCCACCGTCTGCACGAGATGGTCCCGGACGGCCCCCACCCTTTCCGGTACGCGGATTTTGGGTGCGTTTGTCAGAATCATCATCACTGCGGACATACATCACTTTGACCTTGCCGCTTTTATTCTTCAGTTCGTCGTTCATGCTTTTCTCCACCAGCGCTGCGCGAAGCGCGCAGATTACCCGATGTGTCAGCGCATAGCCATTATTTCATACAAAAGCCTGTGACTATTGTTCCCATTGAATAAAACGCATTGTCGTTTCAAACAAGCTCAATGATAATATGTAACATATCAGAAACATTATCGGCGCTTTGCCGCTTTGTCCCACTGCTCTATCAGAGGTTAGTTATGAATACCGTATGTGCCAACTGCCAGGCTCTCAATCGCATTCCGGATGACCGAATTGATGATGGAGCGAAATGCGGGCGTTGCGGTCATGAGCTTTTCGATGGCGACGTGATTAACGCAACCGGTGAAACCCTCGATAAATTACTGAAAGACGATCTGCCGGTAGTCGTGGACTTCTGGGCACCCTGGTGCGGCCCATGCCGTAACTTTGCGCCTATTTTTGAAGATGTCGCCGAAGAGCGCAGCGGTAAAATGCGCTTTGTGAAGGTCAATACAGAAGCGGAACGCGAGCTGAGTGCGCGATTCCGTATTCGCAGCATTCCCACCATCATGATTTTCAAAAAGGGTGAAGTCGTGGATATGCTCAACGGTGCCGTACCAAAGGCACCTTTCGAAAGCTGGCTGAACGAAACGCTCTGACAATCACAATCACGGGGCACTGCTTGTGCCCCGCTGTTCCCTCTGCGAGAATGGCGTTTTTTCTGCGCCTCTTCCATGACAGATAACGCCGTACTTCAATTGCGCGCCGAACGCCTGGCGCGTGCGACCCGCCCTTTTCTTGCCCGTGGCAACCGCATTCGTCGCTGCCAGCGCTGCCTGTTGCCGCTAAAACAGTGTCTGTGTGAGACGCTGGCTGCGAGCCACGCACAGAGCCGTTTCTGCCTGGTGATGTTTGACACCGAGCCGATGAAACCCAGCAATACCGGACGGTTAATCGCCGATATTCTGCCGAATACGGCCGCGTTTCAGTGGTCCCGCACCGAGCCGCCGCAGGCACTGCTCGATCTGGTCGCCAGTCCCGATTATCAACCCATGGTGGTGTTTCCCGCCTCCTATGCCGGTGAAAGCCGCAGGGTGATCGCCGCGCCGCCCACCGGCAAACCGCCGCTGTTTATTATGCTGGACGGTACCTGGACCGAAGCGCGAAAAATGTTCCGCAAAAGCCCGTATCTGGATGCACTGCCGGTGATCTCCGTCGATCTCTCCCGCGTGTCAGCCTATCGCCTGCGTGAAGCCCATGCCGAGGGACAATATTGTACGGCGGAGGTGGCTATCGCCCTGTTAGATCTGGCGAATGACACCGAGGCTGCCAGCGCCCTGGGCCGCCATTTTTCCTGTTTCCGCGAGCGTTACCTGGCAGGAAAACCCACACATCAGGCCAGCATCACAGCAGAAGAGCCGGAAAGCGTTTAAAATCATCAGGTCACTCGCGTTAACAGGAGACTTGTATGAGCCAGCGAGGGCTAGAAGCGCTACTCCGCCCTAAATCCATCGCCGTGATCGGAGCCTCGATGAAGCCCGATCGCGCCGGATATTTAATGATGCGCAACCTGCTGGCCGGGGGCTTTAATGGCCCTGTCATGCCTGTCACTCCCGCTTATAAAGCCGTTCAGGGCGTCCTCGCATGGCCGGACATACAGAGCCTGCCGTTTGTCCCCGATCTTGCCATCCTGTGTACGCACGCCAAACGCAATCTCGCCCTGCTGGACGCGCTGGGTGAGAAAGGTTGTAAAACCTGCATTATTCTCTCTTCGCCGCCAGAACAGCAGGCCGAACTGCTGGCTAGCGCGAGCCGGTACCAGATGCGTTTGCTTGGGCCTAATAGTCTTGGGTTGCTGGCGCCGTGGCAGGGACTTAATGCCAGCTTTTCTCCAGTGCCGATTCGAAAAGGCAAACTGGCGTTTATCTCTCAGTCTGCCGCCGTGTCCAACACTATTCTTGACTGGGCGCAGCAGCGTGAAATGGGCTTTTCATATTTCATCGCGCTGGGCGATAGCCTGGATATTGATGTCGACGAGCTGCTCGATTTCCTCGCGCGCGACAGTAAAACCAGCGCGATACTTCTCTATCTGGAGCACTTAACTGATGCCCGACGTTTTGTTTCTGCTGCGCGTAGCGCATCACGTAATAAACCGATTCTGGTGATCAAAAGTGGCCGTAGTCCCGCAGCGCAGAAATTGTTGCACTCTCACTCAGGCATGGACCCGGCCTGGGATGCGGCCATTCAGCGCGCCGGTTTGCTGCGCGTGCAGGATACCCACGAGCTTTTCTCGGCCGTAGAAACCCTGAGCCATATGCGCCCGCTGCGTGGCGAAAGGCTGATGATTTTAAGTAACGGTGCAGCCCCCGCAGCGCTCGCCCTCGATGAGCTGTGGTTGCGTAACGGGAAACTTGCCACCCTGAGTGATGAGACGATTCAGAGGCTTAAAGAAGCGCTGCCTGCCAGCGTCACGCCGGGAAACCCGCTGGATCTGCGGGATGACGCCAGTAGCGAGCGCTATGTCAACGCTATCTCCCTGTTGCTGGATAGCCAGGATTTTGACGCGCTGATGGTGATTCATTCCCCCAGCGCCGTCGCTCCCGGTAGTCAAAGCGCACGCGCACTGATTGATGCCGTCAAAAACCATCCACGTGGCAAATATGTCACGCTGTTAACCAACTGGTGCGGAGAATACTCTTCTCAGGAAGCGCGGCGTTTGTTCAGCGAGGCAGGACTGCCCACCTACCGCACGCCGGAAGGCACCATTACTGCGTTTATGCATATGGTGGAGTACCGCCGCAACCAAAAGCAACTGCGTGAAACGCCCGCATTGCCCGGCAATCTGGCCGCTAATGCGACCGAAGCGCACAACCTGTTACGCCAGGCCATTGAGGACGGTGCGTCTTCTCTGGATACCCATGAAGTACGCCCCATTCTGGATGCCTATGGTATGCAGACTTTACCGACCTGGATTGCGAGCGACAGCGCCGAGGCGGTGCATATTGCCGAACAGATTGGTTATCCGGTGGCGTTAAAACTTCGTTCGCCAGATATTCCGCATAAGTCGGATGTGCAGGGGGTGATGCTTTATCTGCGCACCGCCGCGGAAGTACAACAGGCCGCCGAGGCGATTTTTGACCGCGTAAAAATGGCCTGGCCGCAGGCGCGAGTTCACGGGCTTCTGGTACAAAGCATGGCGAATCGCGCCGGAGCGCAGGAATTACGAGTCGTGGTCGAACATGATCCGGTCTTTGGCCCGTTGATTATGCTGGGTGAAGGCGGTGTTGAGTGGCGACCGGCAGAACAGGCCGTGGTTGCCCTGCCGCCGCTGAATATGAATCTGGCTCGCTATCTGGTGATTCAGGCTATTAAGAGCAAAAAGATCCGCGGTCGCAGCGCGCTCCAGCCTTTAGATATTATCGGGCTGAGCCAGTTTCTGGTCCAGGTCTCTAACCTGATCGTCGATTGTGCTGAGATTCAGCGGCTGGATATTCATCCGCTGCTGGCGTCGGGCAATGAATTTATCGCGCTGGATGTCACACTGGATATTGCGCCCTTTACAGGTGATCGCGAAAGCAGACTGGCTATTCGCCCGTACCCTCTGCAACTGGAAGAGTGGGTGGAGATGAAAAATGGCGAGCAGGTGCTGTTTCGCCCGATCCTGCCCGAAGATGAACCTCAGTTGCGAGCCTTTATCGCTCAGGTGACGAAAGAAGATTTGTACTATCGCTACTTTAGCGAAATCAGCGAATTTACCCATGAAGATTTAGCCAATATGACCCAGATCGACTACGATCGGGAAATGGCGTTTGTTGCCGTTCGCCATCGTGATGAAGGCGATGAGATCCTGGGTGTCACGCGGGCAATTTCCGATCCTGACAACGTGGATGCCGAGTTTGCCGTGCTGGTCCGCTCCGATCTGAAAGGCCTTGGTCTCGGTCGGCGTTTGCTGGAAAAACTGATTGGCTATACCCGAGATCACGGTTTGCTCTGCCTGAATGGCATTACTATGCCGAATAACCGCGGCATGATTACCCTGGCGCGTAAACTTGGATTCGACGTAGATATTCAGCTGGATGAGGGAATTGTCGCCCTCTCGCTCCGCCTGGCATCGACGTCTGCTCAAGAGTAAGGTACTGGAAATGTTGACCACTTTCGTCAGTTCTGGTGGTATCATTGTCCGCTTATGTTGTCTGCAGATGCCAGATAACCCTTCAATGAACAGAGAAGATACGCACTGTGATGTTGTCAAAATTTAAGCGTAATAAACATCAACAACACCTTGCTCAACTACCGAAGATTTCTCAGTCAGTTGATGATGTCGAGTTCTTTTATGCTCCCGCCCATTTCAGGGAGACGCTTCTGGAAAAGATTGCGAGTGCCACGCAACGTATTTGCATTGTGGCGCTTTATCTCGAACAGGATGAAGGTGGACGCGCGATTTTAAGCGCGGTCTATGAAGCTAAACGCCAGCGCCCGGAACTTGACGTTCGTATACTGGTTGACTGGCACCGTGCACAGCGCGGACGAATTGGCGCTGCCGCATCCAACACCAATGCCGACTGGTACTGCCGTATGGCACAGGAAAACCCAGGCGTTGACGTCCGTGTGTATGGTGTTCCTGTCAATACGCGCGAAGCCCTGGGCGTTCTGCATTTCAAAGGATTCATCATTGATGACAGCGTGCTGTACAGCGGCGCCAGCCTCAATGACGTTTACCTGCATCAGCTCGATAAGTATCGCTACGACCGCTACCATCTGGTTCGCAATGCACAGATGGCGGACATCATGTTTAACTGGGTCGATCAAAACCTGGTTCATGGTCGTGGCGTCAATCGTCTTGACGATCCGAATCGTCCAAAAAGCCCGGAAATCAAAAACGACATCCGCCTTTTCCGTCAGGAATTGCGCGATGCGGTTTATCATTTCCAGGGAGACGCAAATAATGAACAGCTGTCCGTTACGCCGCTGGTCGGGCTAGGAAAATCCAGCCTGCTGAACAAGACCATCTATCATCTGATGCCGTGTACTGAGCAGAAGCTGACGATCTGTACGCCGTACTTCAACTTACCGGCAATCCTGGTGCGTAATATTATCCAGCTGCTGCGCGATGGTAAAAAAGTCGAAATCATCGTTGGGGATAAAACCGCAAATGACTTCTTTATTCCGGAAGATCAGCCGTTCAAAATTATCGGTGCGTTGCCCTATCTTTATGAAATCAACCTGCGTCGCTTCCTGAGCCGCCTGCAGTATTACGTCAACACCGATCAACTGGTGGTGCGCCTCTGGAAAGACGAAGACAACAGCTATCATCTGAAGGGGATGTGGGTTGATGATGACTGGATGCTGCTGACCGGGAATAACCTCAACCCGCGCGCCTGGCGCCTGGATCTGGAAAACGCCATTCTGATCCACGATCCGCGACATGAGCTTTCAGCCCAGCGTGAACGTGAACTTGAGCTGATTCGTACCCATACGACTACCGTTCGCCATTACCGCGATTTGCAAAGTATTGCGGACTACCCGGTGAAAGTGCGTAAGCTTATCCGCCGTTTACGCCGTATTCGTATTGACCGTCTGATTAGCCGCATTCTGTAACGACCAGGCCCTGTCAGTGACGGGGCTTTTTTTTGGAGTCTGTTATGCGCGTTTTGCTCCTGCTCATTTCCCTATTACTTTCAGGCTGCAGTCATATGGCTAATGACAGCTGGCAGGGTCAGGATAAAGCCCAGCACTTTATCGCCTCAGCGATGCTTTCCGCCGCCGGTAATGAATACGCGCAGCACCAGGGTGTGAGCCGCGATCGCAGCGCCGTCTACGGATTCATGTTCTCCGTCAGTCTTGGCGCATCGAAAGAGTTATGGGACAGCCGCCCTGCAGGGAGCGGCTGGAGCTGGAAAGATTTTGCCTGGGATGTTGCCGGTGCCACCACCGGCTATGCGGTGTGGCAACTGGCACATTATTAAAGACGAATGCCTTTCCCTTTGCGGTGTAGCATCAGTGAGACAATAAACGCCAACGCCCCCATCACGGTGACATACCAGAAAAAGGTGTTTTCACTGCCTACCGATTTCAGTGTTAACGCGACATATTCTGCCGAACCGCCGAAGAGTGCATTAGCAACCGCATACGACAATCCCACTCCCAGAGCGCGGACCTGAGCAGGGAACATTTCTGCTTTCAATATTCCGCTTATCGACGTGTAAAAACTCACGATAATCATCGCTACCATCACAAGTGCGAAGGCTGCATAGGGAGATGATACATGTTGCAGCGCGGACAAGACTGGGACTGTACAAAGCGCGGATAACCCACCAAAGATGAGCATGGATGTCCGCCGCCCGATTCTGTCTGATAGTGCGCCAATCAATGGCTGAATCAGCATGAACACAAATAAAGCCGCCGTCATGACGATACTGGCCACATTGGCGTGCATCCCAGTGGTATTCACCAGGTACTTTTGCATATAAGTGGTGAACGTGTAAAAGCTCAGCGAACCGCCAGCGGTAAACCCTAACACCATGACAAATGCTTTTCGGTTACGCCATAACCCTTTCAACGAACCTGCTTCTTTCAGCGCCCTCACCTCTTTTTGCGAGGTTTCATCAAGCTGTCGGCGCAGCCACAGAGCCACGACCGCCAGAACCGCTCCCATCGCAAAAGGTATGCGCCATCCCCAAGAATGCAATTGCTCATCCGTCAGCACCTGCTGCAGAACAACCACCACTAAAATAGCCAGCAACTGCCCGCCGATCAGTGTGACGTACTGGAAGGAGGCGTAAAAACCTTTCCGCCCTTCCACAGCAACTTCACTCATGTAGGTAGCACTTGTACCGTATTCACCGCCGACGGAAAGGCCCTGGAACAATCGAGCCAGTAATAACAGCGCAGGTGCCCACGTACCGATCGTGTCATATCCCGGCAGACAGGCAATCACCAGCGATCCGAGGCACATCATGCAGACAGAGATCAGCATTGAGGTTTTACGCCCTTGTCTGTCTGCAATTCGGCCAAACAGCCAACCGCCAATTGGACGCATCAGAAATCCTGCAGCAAATACCCCTGCGGTTTGGAGCAACTGGGTAGTCGTGTTGCCGGACGGAAAAAAGATATGAGCAAAATAGAGGGAACAAAACGAGTAAACGTAGAAGTCGAACCATTCAACCAGGTTGCCGGATGACGCGCTGACAATCGCCCATACTCTGCGCCGGGTATCGCTGTCAGCCAGCGTCCCGTGCGATGTGATACCTTCGGTCATTTAAGTGTGCTCCTGCCATAAGACTTAAGCGTGTTGGACGCTAAGATCCAATCATTTAGTAAATGAAATGTTATATTTTTGTTATATTTAACATTGTGATTTGAATCACACATTTACTTAGCAGGGTAATCGATTAGGAGGAATACCAGGAATGGAACTGAGTGGTGAGAAAGTTTCACGGAGGGAAGCAGAGGAACAAATAAGAAAGGACAAAAACGCAAAAAGGCCATCCTTGCGGATGGCCTCTTCACTTAATTGATGCCTGGCAGTTCCCTACTCTCACATGGGGAGACCCCACACTACCATCGGCGCTACGGCGTTTCACTTCTGAGTTCGGCATGGGGTCAGGTGGGACCACCGCGCTAAAGCCGCCAGGCAAATTCTGTATCAACACGCATTCCTGCGCATTAATTAATCTGTATCAGCTGAAAATCGACTGTCTCTGCTTCGCCAAAACATCTTCGGCGTTGTAAGGTTAAGCCTCACGGTTCATTAGTACTGGTTAGCTCAATACATCGCTGCACTTACACACCCAGCCTATCAACGTCGTAGTCTTCAACGTTCCTTCAGGACTCTCAAGGAGTCAGGGAGAACTCATCTCGGGGCAAGTTTCGTGCTTAGATGCTTTCAGCACTTATCTTTTCCGCATTTAGCTACCGGGCAATGCCATTGGCATGACAACCCGAACACCAGTGATGCGTCCACTCCGGTCCTCTCGTACTAGGAGCAGCCCCCCTCAATTCTCCAGCGCCCACGGCAGATAGGGACCGAACTGTCTCACGACGTTCTAAACCCAGCTCGCGTACCACTTTAAACGGCGAACAGCCGTACCCTTGGGACCTACTTCAGCCCCAGGATGTGATGAGCCGACATCGAGGTGCCAAACACCGCCGTCGATATGAACTCTTGGGCGGTATCAGCCTGTTATCCCCGGAGTACCTTTTATCCGTTGAGCGATGGCCCTTCCATTCAGAACCACCGGATCACTATGACCTGCTTTCGCACCTGCTCGAGCCGTCACTCTCGCAGTCAAGCTAGCTTATGCCATTGCACTAACCTCCTGATGTCCGACCAGGATTAGCTAACCTTCGTGCTCCTCCGTTACTCTTTAGGAGGAGACCGCCCCAGTCAAACTACCCACCAGACACTGTCCGCAACCCGGATCACGGGTCTACGTTAGAACACCAGCCATTAAAGGGTGGTATTTCAAGGTTGGCTCCACGCAGACTGGCGTCCACGCTTCAAAGCCTCCCACCTATCCTACACATCAAGGACCAGTGTTCAGTGTCAAGCTATAGTAAAGGTTCACGGGGTCTTTCCGTCTTGCCGCGGGTACACTGCATCTTCACAGCGAGTTCAATTTCACTGAGTCTCGGGTGGAGACAGCCTGGCCATCATTACGCCATTCGTGCAGGTCGGAACTTACCCGACAAGGAATTTCGCTACCTTAGGACCGTTATAGTTACGGCCGCCGTTTACCGGGGCTTCGATCAAGAGCTTCGCGTTGCCGCTAACCCCATCAATTAACCTTCCGGCACCGGGCAGGCGTCACACCGTATACGTCCACTTTCGTGTTTGCACAGTGCTGTGTTTTTAATAAACAGTTGCAGCCAGCTGGTATCTTCGACTGGTTTCAGCTCCGTCCGCAGGGACTTCACCTACACACCAGCGTGCCTTCTCCCGAAGTTACGGCACCATTTTGCCTAGTTCCTTCACCCGAGTTCTCTCAAGCGCCTTGGTATTCTCTACCTGACCACCTGTGTCGGTTTGGGGTACGATTTGATGTTACCTGATGCTTAGAGGCTTTTCCTGGAAGCAGGGCATTTGTTACTTCAGCACCGTAGTGCCTCGTCATCACACCTCAGCGTTAAAAAGGTACCGGATTTACCTGGAACCTCCGCCTACATGCTTAAACCGGGACAACCGTCGCCCGGCTAACATAGCCTTCTCCGTCCCCCCTTCGCAGTAACACCAAGTACAGGAATATTAACCTGTTTCCCATCGACTACGCCTTTCGGCCTCGCCTTAGGGGTCGACTCACCCTGCCCCGATTAACGTTGGACAGGAACCCTTGGTCTTCCGGCGAGCGGGCTTTTCACCCGCTTTATCGTTACTTATGTCAGCATTCGCACTTCTGATACCTCCAGCATGCCTCACAGCACACCTTCAACGGCTTACAGAACGCTCCCCTACCCAACAACGCATAAGCGTCGCTGCCGCAGCTTCGGTGCATGGTTTAGCCCCGTTACATCTTCCGCGCAGGCCGACTCGACCAGTGAGCTATTACGCTTTCTTTAAATGATGGCTGCTTCTAAGCCAACATCCTGGCTGTCTGTGCCTTCCCACATCGTTTCCCACTTAACCATGACTTTGGGACCTTAGCTGGCGGTCTGGGTTGTTTCCCTCTTCACGACGGACGTTAGCACCCGCCGTGTGTCTCCCGTGATAACATTCTTCGGTATTCGTAGTTTGCATCGGGTTGGTAAGCCGGGATGGCCCCCTAGCCGAAACAGTGCTCTACCCCCGAAGATGAGTTCACGAGGCGCTACCTAAATAGCTTTCGGGGAGAACCAGCTATCTCCCGGTTTGATTGGCCTTTCACCCCCAGCCACAAGTCATCCGCTAATTTTTCAACATTAGTCGGTTCGGTCCTCCAGTTAGTGTTACCCAACCTTCAACCTGCCCATGGCTAGATCACCGGGTTTCGGGTCTATACCCTGCAACTTAACGCCCAGTTAAGACTCGGTTTCCCTTCGGCTCCCCTATACGGTTAACCTTGCTACAGAATATAAGTCGCTGACCCATTATACAAAAGGTACGCAGTCACCCCATAAAAGAGGCTCCCACTGCTTGTACGTACACGGTTTCAGGTTCTTTTTCACTCCCCTCGCCGGGGTTCTTTTCGCCTTTCCCTCACGGTACTGGTTCACTATCGGTCAGTCAGGAGTATTTAGCCTTGGAGGATGGTCCCCCCATATTCAGACAGGATACCACGTGTCCCGCCCTACTCTTCGAGTTCACAACGTGTGCATTTTTGTGTACGGGACTTTCACCCTGTATCGTGCGACTTTCCAGACGCTTCCACTAACACACGCGCTGATTCAGACTCTGGGCTCCTCCCCGTTCGCTCGCCGCTACTGGGGGAATCTCGGTTGATTTCTTTTCCTCGGGGTACTTAGATGTTTCAGTTCCCCCGGTTCGCCTCATGCCACTATGTATTCATGACATGATAGTGTGTCGGAACACACTGGGTTTCCCCATTCGGGTATCGCCGGGTCAAAGGTTCATATCACCTCGCCGACGCTTATCGCAGATTAGCACGCCCTTCATCGCCTCTGACTGCCAGGGCATCCACCGTGTACGCTTAGTCGCTTAACCTCACAACCCGAAGATGTTTCGTAAAACACCCTCGTGTCGCGAAAATTTGAGAGACTCGAACACACCGTCATCCTGTTCTTATTACGGAGAACAGACGCAGCGTGTCGTTTCAATTTTCAGCTTGATCCAGATTTTTAAAGAGCAAATATCTCAAACATGATTCCTGAGAATCAGTTTTGAGATATTAAGGCAGGTGACTTTCACTCACAAACCAGCAAGTGGCGTCCCCTAGGGGATTCGAACCCCTGTTACCGCCGTGAAAGGGCGGTGTCCTGGGCCTCTAGACGAAGGGGACACTGAAGTCTCAATCGCAAGACGCCTTGCTATTTACTTTTCATCAGACAATCTGTGTGGACACTACAAAGGCAGGTTCTTTCAGGTAAGGAGGTGATCCAACCGCAGGTTCCCCTACGGTTACCTTGTTACGACTTCACCCCAGTCATGAATCACAAAGTGGTAAGCGCCCTCCCGAAGGTTAAGCTACCTACTTCTTTTGCAACCCACTCCCATGGTGTGACGGGCGGTGTGTACAAGGCCCGGGAACGTATTCACCGTAGCATTCTGATCTACGATTACTAGCGATTCCGACTTCATGGAGTCGAGTTGCAGACTCCAATCCGGACTACGACGTACTTTATGAGGTCCGCTTGCTCTCGCGAGGTCGCTTCTCTTTGTATACGCCATTGTAGCACGTGTGTAGCCCTACTCGTAAGGGCCATGATGACTTGACGTCATCCCCACCTTCCTCCAGTTTATCACTGGCAGTCTCCTTTGAGTTCCCGGCCGAACCGCTGGCAACAAAGGATAAGGGTTGCGCTCGTTGCGGGACTTAACCCAACATTTCACAACACGAGCTGACGACAGCCATGCAGCACCTGTCTCAGAGTTCCCGAAGGCACCAAAGCATCTCTGCTAAGTTCTCTGGATGTCAAGAGTAGGTAAGGTTCTTCGCGTTGCATCGAATTAAACCACATGCTCCACCGCTTGTGCGGGCCCCCGTCAATTCATTTGAGTTTTAACCTTGCGGCCGTACTCCCCAGGCGGTCGACTTAACGCGTTAGCTCCGGAAGCCACTCCTCAAGGGAACAACCTCCAAGTCGACATCGTTTACGGCGTGGACTACCAGGGTATCTAATCCTGTTTGCTCCCCACGCTTTCGCACCTGAGCGTCAGTCTTTGTCCAGGGGGCCGCCTTCGCCACCGGTATTCCTCCAGATCTCTACGCATTTCACCGCTACACCTGGAATTCTACCCCCCTCTACAAGACTCTAGCCTGCCAGTTTCGAATGCAGTTCCCAGGTTGAGCCCGGGGATTTCACATCCGACTTGACAGACCGCCTGCGTGCGCTTTACGCCCAGTAATTCCGATTAACGCTTGCACCCTCCGTATTACCGCGGCTGCTGGCACGGAGTTAGCCGGTGCTTCTTCTGCGAGTAACGTCAATCACTGTGGTTATTAACCACAATGCCTTCCTCCTCGCTGAAAGTACTTTACAACCCGAAGGCCTTCTTCATACACGCGGCATGGCTGCATCAGGCTTGCGCCCATTGTGCAATATTCCCCACTGCTGCCTCCCGTAGGAGTCTGGACCGTGTCTCAGTTCCAGTGTGGCTGGTCATCCTCTCAGACCAGCTAGGGATCGTCGCCTAGGTGAGCCGTTACCCCACCTACTAGCTAATCCCATCTGGGCACATCTGATGGCAAGAGGCCCGAAGGTCCCCCTCTTTGGTCTTGCGACGTTATGCGGTATTAGCTACCGTTTCCAGTAGTTATCCCCCTCCATCAGGCAGTTTCCCAGACATTACTCACCCGTCCGCCGCTCGTCACCCGAGAGCAAGCTCTCTGTGCTACCGCTCGACTTGCATGTGTTAGGCCTGCCGCCAGCGTTCAATCTGAGCCATGATCAAACTCTTCAATTTAAGTTTGATGCTCGTGAATTAAACTTCGTAATGAATTACGTATGTTCACTCAGAGACTTTGGTATTCATTTAGCGTCTTTCGACGTTTAGAATCCATGTCACTTTGAGTGCCCACACAGATTGTCTGATAAATTGTTAAAGAGCAGTGCAACGCGGCTTTCGCTCACCGTTGCGAGGTCCCGTATAATACGTTTTCCTCATTCAGAGTCAAGCGTTTAATTTCGCTTTTCGCTGTCGGCGTTCATCGCTGAACCCCTGCTGTCCCGGCGGCTTGCGTGCCGTTGTTCCGTGTCAGTGGTGGCGCATTATAGGGAGTTATTCTGAGGCTGCAAGTCTAAATCAGAAAATAATGACTGACTGCTCACTTTCCAGGCAAATTAAACCTCGAACGCTAAGTCTTGCCTGGTTTTTAAACAAAAACGAGCCCCGAAAGGCTCGTTTTTGATGTTTTGTGACTTACTGCACTGCCACAATTTTGTCTTCGTTGACTTCCAGACGAATCACTTTCCCTGGGACAAGCTCCCCAGAAAGGATTTGCTGCGCCAGCGGGTTTTCGATCTGCTGCTGGATAGCACGTTTCAGAGGACGTGCCCCGTAAACCGGATCGTAACCATTTGCACTCAGCAGCTTCAGCGCGTCGTCAGAGATGTGGATTTCATAGCCACGATCCTCAAGACGTTTATACAAACGCTGCAACTGAATCTGGGCAATAGACGCAATGTGTTTTTCCCCCAGAGGGTGGAACACAACAACTTCATCTATACGGTTAATGAATTCCGGACGGAAGCTCTGGCTAACCACGCCCAATACCAGATCCTTCATATGACCGTAATCCAGTTCGCCGAAACGTTCCTGAATCAAATCGGAACCCAGGTTCGAGGTCATGATGACCACAGTGT
Organism: Lelliottia sp. WB101; assembly: GCF_003051885.1. Taxonomy (NCBI): domain Bacteria; kingdom Pseudomonadati; phylum Pseudomonadota; class Gammaproteobacteria; order Enterobacterales; family Enterobacteriaceae; genus Lelliottia; species Lelliottia sp. WB101. Next base: position 2,211,559 of record NZ_CP028520.1, on the reverse strand, counting down.
TGCGGAAATCGACCGTTCTCCCCTGCCCGTCAGTCAGACGTCCATCATCCAGAACCTGCAACAAGATGTTGAAGACATCCGGATGCGCTTTTTCCACTTCATCTAATAAGATGACGGAATAGGGGCGACGACGCACTGCTTCAGTTAAGTAACCGCCCTCTTCATAGCCGACATATCCTGGAGGCGCACCGACCAGACGCGAGACGGAGTGTTTCTCCATAAACTCGGACATATCAATACGCACCATCGCGTCGTCGCTATCGAACATAAAGTTCGCCAGTGTCTTACACAGCTCGGTTTTACCAACACCGGTCGGCCCCAGGAACAGGAACGAACCGATCGGGCGATTAGGATCCGATAAGCCCGCACGGCTACGACGAATCGCATTTGATACGGCTTCGACGGCTTCATCCTGACCGATCACACGATGGTGCAGATCATGCTCCATCCGCAGCAGTTTTTCGCGCTCCCCTTCCAGCATGCGAGCAACCGGAATACCCGTCCAGCGCGCCAGCACATCGGCAATTTCCACGTCCGTTACTTTATTACGCAGCAGACGCATGGTTTTGCCTTCTGACTGGGTTGCCATCTCCAGCTGTTTTTCCAGTTCCGGAATTTTGCCGTACTGCAACTCAGACATACGTGCCAGATCGCCCACGCGACGCGCCTGCTCAATGGCGATTTTCGCCTGCTCAAGCTCAGCCTTGATCGTCTGCGTGCCAGAAAGCGACGCCTTCTCAGCTTTCCACTCTTCTTCTAATTCAGAATACTGACGCTCTTTGTCGTCCAGTTCCTCATTAAGCATATCCAGACGCTTTTTACTCGCTTCATCAGACTCTTTCTTCAGCGCCTGCTGTTCAAGCTTGAGCTGAATGATTCTGCGGTCGAGTCTATCTAACTCTTCCGGCTTGGAATCAATCTGCATACGAATGCTGGACGCCGCCTCATCGATCAGGTCGATGGCCTTATCCGGCAGCTGTCGGTCGGCAATATAACGGTGAGACAGTGTCGCCGCCGCTACGATAGCCGGGTCAGTAATCTGCACATGGTGATGCAGTTCATAACGCTCTTTCAGGCCACGTAAGATGGCAATGGTGTCTTCCACCGTCGGTTCCGCTACGAACACTTTCTGGAATCGACGTTCCAGCGCAGCATCTTTCTCGATGTACTGTCGATACTCATCGAGCGTTGTCGCACCGACACAGTGCAGTTCACCACGCGCCAGAGCTGGTTTCAGCATGTTCCCGGCATCCATGGCCCCGTCGGCCTTACCGGCACCGACCATGGTGTGCAGTTCGTCGATAAACAGGATGACATTGCCTTCCTGTTTCGCCAGGTCGTTAAGCACGCCTTTTAAACGCTCTTCGAATTCACCGCGGTATTTCGCCCCCGCCACCAGCGACCCCATATCCAGGGCCAGCACGCGACGGCCTTTCAGCCCTTCCGGCACTTCGCCGTTAACAATTCGCTGCGCCAGACCTTCAACGATGGCGGTTTTACCGACACCGGGTTCACCGATCAGTACCGGGTTGTTTTTGGTACGACGTTGCAATACCTGAATAGTGCGGCGAATTTCTTCGTCGCGGCCAATCACCGGATCAAGCTTGCCTTGTTCCGCACGCTCAGTCAGATCGACCGTATATTTTTTCAAAGCCTGACGTTGGTCTTCGGCTCCCTGATCGTTCACGCTTTCACCTCCACGCATTTTTTCAATCGCCTGAGTCACATTGGCGGTTGTCGCACCGGATGATTTCAGCAGATCGGTCAGCGTACCGCGTGATTCAAGCGCCGCCAGAACAAACAGTTCTGACGAGATAAAGTTGTCCCCACGTTTTTGCGCCAGCTTGTCGCAAAGATTCAGCACGCGCACCAGATCCTGAGACGGCTGAACATCCCCACCGGTGCCTTCCACCTGTGGCAAACGACTCAGCGCCTGATCGACGGCTGTGCGCAGTTCGCCAGCATTAATGCCAGCAGACGTGAGTAAAGGACGTACCGATCCCCCTTCCTGATTCAGCAAGGCGCTCATTAAATGAAGAGGTTCGATAAATTGGTTGTCGTGCCCCAGTGCGAGAGACTGGGCATCGGCGAGAGCAAGCTGGAATTTATTAGTAAGACGATCCAGACGCATAACTCCTCCCATAACAGGTCAAATTTGCTACTGGAGATTAAATGAGGTCATCCCTCAATTATTCAAGGTTAATGACCTGAATTATACGAAAAGAAAACAGCGCGTTCCGGATCGTCTTGATTCGTTAGGTTATATCAGCCAAATGAAACTTGCCATACGACCTGTCGTGTTGTCGCGACGATAGGAGAAAAAATCACCCTTTTCGGTGAAGGTACAGCGATCGCCACCGAAGATTTGCGTCACACCGACATTGCCAAGCCGCTGGCGGGCAAGCTGATAGATATCGGCCAGGTATTTATCCCCTTTCGGCTGAAACGCACTGACGGCCTGCGAGTCTTTGTCGATAAAGGCGTCACGCACTTCTGGCCCGACTTCAAAGGCCTGTGGCCCAATCGCCGGACCGAGCCAGGCAATAATATTGCCCGGACGATCGCCAAAACACGCAACCGTCTCTTCAAGTACGCCCGCACACAGCCCGCGCCAGCCAGCATGGGCTGCTGCCACTTCGGTACCCGCGCGGTTGCAAAACAGAACAGGCAAACAATCGGCGGTCATTACGGCACAGACTGTCCCGGGAGTCTTACTGTAAGAGGCGTCGGCACGTTTTGAAGCATAGGGTTCGCCCGTCAGCCTCAACACATCTTTGCCGTGCACCTGCTCAAGCCAGACCGGTTTTGATGGCAGATTTCCTGCCGCAAACATACGCTTGCGGTTCTCTTCGACATGTTCCTGGTTATCGCCACAGTGGGCACCAAGATTTAATGACGCCCACGCGTCGTGACTGACGCCACCTACACGGGTAGAGCTACAGGCTGCCACGCCTTCAGGAATTGGCCACTCCGGGACAATCAGTTTGGTCATAACCAGTCCACTTTATCCTTATGTTCTTCAAAGTCCGCACGCATCGCGTCAATCAACTCGACCATATCCTGAGGAATTGGTGCATGCCATTCCATCTCGATACCTGTGATCGGGTGATAGAGACGCAGCATGGTCGCGTGTAATGCCTGGCGATCGAATTTACGCAGAGTGCTGATAAATTCTTCCGACGCGCCCTTCGGCGGACGCGGACGACCACCGTAAACCTGATCGCCCACCAGCGGATGGGTAATGTGCGACATGTGCACACGAATCTGGTGGGTACGGCCGGTTTCCAGACGCAGACGCAGACGCGTATGAATGCGGAAATGTTCCATAATGCGGTAGTGCGTTACCGCAGGTTTCCCCATCGGATGCACTGACATATGGGTACGCTTGGTCGGGTGACGGCTAATCGGCTCTTCAACCGTGCCGCCAGATGTCATATGACCAATCGCGACGGCTTCATATTCACGGGTGATTTCACGCAGCTGCAGCGATTCCACCAGACGCGTCTGGGCAGGAACCGTTTTCGCGACCACCATCAGACCGGTAGTGTCTTTATCCAGACGGTGAACGATGCCCGCACGCGGAACGTCAACAATCGGCGGATAATAATGAAGCAGCGCATTCAGTACGGTGCCGTCAGGATTACCGGCGCCAGGATGCACGACCAGGCCGCGCGGTTTGTTGATCACCAGAATGTCATCATCTTCATAGACGATTTCTAACGGGATCTCTTGTGCCTCAAAGCGGACTTCTTCTTCTATTTCAGCATTGATGGCGACGGCTTCCCCACCTAACACTTTCTCTTTTGGCTTGTCCCATACTTTGCCGTTAACCAGCACGCGCTGGTCAAGAATCCATTCTTTTATGCGTGAACGCGAATAATCAGGGAACATTTCGGCCAAAGCTTGATCTAAGCGTTGACCGAGCTGATTTTCGGAGACTGTTGCGGTGAGTTCTACTCGTTGTGCCATAGACTGCTTCTTCGTTTAACGTTGGGTTTTACGGCTTTGCCGTATAATATAGTGTGCTATTGTAGCTGGTCTTAATCGGGAGCAGGAAAGAGATTCTCCCGGACAAACATTTGAGGAAAGTCAAAACGTCATGACGCGCATGAAATATCTGGTGGCAGCGGCCACGTTGAGCCTGGCTTTGGTGGGCTGCTCCGGTTCAAATGAACAGGTCCCTGACAATCCGCCGAATGAAATCTATGCGACTGCACAACAAAAACTGCAGGACGGTAACTGGAAACAGGCGATAACGCAACTGGAAGCGCTGGATAATCGTTATCCATTTGGTCCGTATTCCCAACAGGTACAATTAGATCTCATCTACGCCTACTACAAAAATGCCGATCTGCCGCTGGCTCAGGCTACCATCGATCGCTTCATCCGTCTGAACCCGACTCATCCGAACATTGATTATGTCATGTACATGCGCGGCCTGACCAACATGGCTCTGGATGACAGTGCTCTGCAAGGTTTCTTCGGTGTTGATCGTTCTGACCGCGACCCGCAGCACGCGCGTGACGCATTCAATGACTTCTCCAAGCTGGTGCGCGGCTACCCGAACAGTCAGTACATCACCGATGCCACCAAGCGTCTGGTGTTCCTGAAAGATCGTCTGTCCAAGTATGAGTACTCCGTTGCCGAGTACTATACGCGTCGTGGCGCATGGGTGGCAGTGGTTAACCGTGTCGAAGGCATGCTGCGTGATTACCCGGACACACAAGCCACCCGCGATGGTTTGAAGCTGATGGAAAACGCGTACCGCCAGATGCAGATGAACGCACAGGCTGAGAAAGTGGCGAAGATTATCGCCGCGAACAGCAGCAATACCTGATCGTTCCCAAACGTAAAACGGCAGCCCAAGGGCTGCCGTTTTTTTATCCATTTCGCCATCCGCTGAAGCGGTTTGATGCCGACGAATCCTATCAACTATGGCTGCAATTCCTGAGTTCGACAAGGTAAAAATCACCTGTTCCTGTCTTTCCTCACAAAAAAGCTTCCTTGACAAAAAGTGACAAAATAACGTGATTTAGATCACACATTTTGACATTAGGACAGGTATGCTGGAATCACCAAGACGGAAAGACAAGAGGTAAAATTTATGACAATGAACATTACCAGTAAACAAATGGAAATTACTCCGGCAATTCGCCAGCACGTCGCAGACCGTCTCGCCAAACTGGATAAATGGCAAACTCATTTGATTAACCCGCATATCATTCTGTCTAAGGAACCACAGGGTTTTACCGCTGACGCAACTATCAATACTCCTAACGGCCATCTGGTCGCCAGCGCTAAACACGAAGATATGTACACCGCTATCAACGATTTGATCAACAAGCTGGAACGGCAGCTCAATAAAGTGCAACACAAAGGCGAAGCCCGTCGCGCCACCACCTCGGTGAAAGACGCAAGCTATGCCGAAGAAGTTGAAGAAGAGTAATCCTTTAAATTGAGTGTACCGCCAACGCGCCTCCGGGCGCGTTTTTTGTTTGGTTAAGAGATTGATTATTAATCACTTTTATTTTCCAGTGTCCAATTAATGCCACGTCTGTGCCATTTGCTTACCCGTTTTTCCCCGAAACATCCTAATGATGTAGCCCATTTAACCAACGTTTAAATTAGATTGCTCTTTTTTTGATCTAACTCTTTCCTTATAACGGTTGTTTTCCTAACTCTTGTAGCGAATAAAATAAATTCATAAATTTCAACTCCCTATATCAAAAGGAGTTGTTTTATGGCGCTTTCGAAATGCAAAGAGTGCAAAAAAGAGGTTTCAAGTGAGGCTAAAGCCTGCCCGCATTGTGGTGTCTCCTCCCCCGTACCAAAAAAGGGCGGTTGCCTCGTTCTTATAGTCTTAGTTGGAGTGATAACGTTTTTGATTTCCCGTTGTGGTGAGAACGATGCAAAGGAGAAGAAGCAGGCATGCGATGCAGGAGATAAGGCATGTATCTCAGAGAAATATAAGCGAGAGGCGTGGAATTTATGCAAGCCAATCATTGAACGCTCAGCAAAATTTGATTATGAGTTTACGGATAATTGGCTTGATGGAGGTTTTACACGCTATGTAGTGCAGGACGATCAAACTATCCGGTATTACGGCGACAAGGTTAAGTTTGCAAATGGCTTTAACGCTAAAACACCAATGACTTATCTCTGCCATTACGACATCAAAGCTAAAAAAATCACTGACTTTTCAATATCACAAGGGCGAATTAACTAAATTTGAGGAGTGGCTCGTTAACGAGCCACTATAATCCGCCGTTAGGATTGAACAGCATAAATAGCCGATCTTCCCCCTCCGTGGTTGAGATATCCTTAAACGTGGTGATGTATACCTCGATCCACTGGTTTGCCTGTCGCGGTGTCCAATCCCAATTAAAGCGCCTGAGCTCGCGTACAAAATCACTGGTCTGCACCGTTCTGCGGCCGTTCTGCTCTATCTTAATGGCTTTCTTAAAAGCCCCTTCTATCTCGTATGTGCGCGGCATAAATCCCCCCTCATCAAGCACTGTATATAAACACAGTATAAATCATGACAATCTGTCGGCATAGCCTGCCCGGGTGATTATCTGCCAACCGTCTGAATTGTTAACTAATTTGATTCCCCTCCGGGCATTGAGCGGGTGGGGGCGTCGGAAAACCATCACAACAATCACAGGCCTGCAAAACAGAATGTAAGCCTATGATTTTATATGCTTAATCTTGTGATGGTCATTTCATCACAAACCATCACAGAACCATCACCAAAACATCACAGCCTTTAAAATCAGTCAGTTATAAGCAGCCATTTGTGAGAGAAAAAAACATCACAACGTGATGATATTGTGAGGCTTTTGTGATGTTTTCAGATTTAGATATTTATTAATAATATCAATAATATAATTAATATATTTCTTCGTTGTGATGTTTGTGATGCTTTTCCGATACCCTCCCCCTCTACTTTTTAAAGGCTCTCTATAGGGTGCTTTTTGGCCTGTTTTGTTGGTGTATCTGTTACATAACCGTTTATATGCTGTGGTCATTGTCATGGTGATTAAGGCGAGGTTACCGTCACAAGCAAAATCACCGGCGAACCGACGCAATGCTGGATTTTCCGCTGCCGCCTGGCCGAGCCTCAGACCGTTGCACGCCAGAATTAACGCCGCACTATTTTGCCACCGCTCAGCACCCACCTATCCAGTGCTGGCGCGGTGTGCCGCCCTCGCGTGATTTATTACCCGTTATGGCCAGAATGACGGAATTATCATTTCTGTAAATTTAATCAATCACTTACAAAAATCATGGATCCGTGGCGACCAGTGATAACCGGCAAGGCGTGGCAAAAACGTGCAAACGTTGCCAAACGGGATTGGGCGCAGCGCCCCTTATACCGCGCGGCCTGAGCCCATGAATGGCACAAAAAAAATATGGCAAAACAATCTGCACGCGAAAACCGCAGGCGCGGGGGGCGTAGCGCCTTTTCCGTCTGTCTCGGCGATTACGCCGCGCGTTTCTGCGGCCTCAGCTGCGCACTGTTAAACGCAACGTAACGAGGTGGTGTAAATGCGTGTGCGAATGAAGTGACGCACCACAGGCGCGCTGAGGGCGTTGCCAGGAGGGGGCAAAAGAAAGCCCACCGAAGTGGGCTAGTGAGGGTCAGGCGATGAGCTTTTTATATTTCGCTGAGAGCTGCCCGGGTCGCTGGGCGTTGGCGCTTATTGCGCCTGAGTTGGTCGGCGTGCCCGTATTGCTGTGCGCGTGCTGCGCGGTGAGCTCTGCCAACTCCTGCAGCACGTCGAGCGTATCGGTGAGGCAGTCGAGGATATTGATCTCCCCGTCGCCTATATTGACCGTCTGGCCATTGATAACCTGAGCGGCCGCCACGCTTTTTCGAATGCCGGTTATTTTCTCTGTCAGCGCGCCCCCGACCGTCAGGACGGCATCGCTTTCAATATCCTGCTGCAGTTGCTTCGCCTGTAGCGCGAATTTGTTCTCAGCGCCGATACAGTAATCACCATCCGAGAGCTGCAGAACGGCACCGGCCATTAGCGTGACCGAGCCCAAAACGGTGAGCGAATCGTTGCCTTTCACGGTTGTGGTGCGCGTGGTGGTCTGTCGGCTTTCGCTGTCGCTCACCACCACTCTGCTAGCGCTGCTCTCCTCAATCGCCTGGTCTGTCTCACGTTGCCAGCTCCCTTCGCGGGTGATTCTCTGGCTCACGCCGGCGCGCTGCTGCTGCAGCTGCTCGCCGGGTTGTATTGCTGGCAGCGTCTGGCCATCCTGCAGCGTCTGCCGAATCATCGGCTTATCTGGCCGACCGTCAGAAAATCCCACCTCAACGATGGCACCCTCTGCAGGGAACTGAAAAAGGCCGCCCTCGTTGCCGGCGAACGGTACCGGCAGCGGCACGGCAATGAGCTCAGGCATATCGGCATCATTGCCGTCAGCGTCAAGCAGCTGCAGATTGGCGGCATAGCGCGGCCGGAATGGATCGTGAACGTCACCCAGCGCCGCCGCATCAGGCGAACCGGTTACGCGCGCGCGCCGTGGCAAATGCAGACCGGCAGAAAGCTCGGGATAGGCTTTATCAATCTGCCGCTTTTCTGGGGATTCCCATGCAGGCTGACCGGCGCTGTTTTTTGGCGTCCAGCGCAGCTGCATGTCGCCGTTCTCAATCTCCACCTGGGTGATGCGTTGCCCGTTCACCACCACGCCCGGACGAATTGCGGGAATGATGGCCAGCTTCACGCCGTTGCCGGCGCTGCCCATTTTGATAAAGTCCGTCGGGATCTCAACGTCTGCCCGGGCAAAACGTGAATCGTTATAACTCCCGACGTAAATCACGCCGTCAGGCAGCTGCTGCCAGCAGTAATCAGGGATCGAGAATGCCCCGCCGAGGCTGTCGAGTAGCGCAAACCCTTTGCCTGCACTTTTGAAGTGGGGGATTTTGGTATCAGCATACTCCGCAGCCGGTACCGAAAACTGCAGGTCTGTGAGCGCTGAGAGAGCCGCGCAGACTTCCCGCAGCGTCGGGTGCTGCAGCGACACCGGCCAGACTTTGTTTAGCGAGCCAGCCAGCTCGCGCACAAACAGGCGTTTAAAACCGCGCTCGGCATCACCGCAACGCTCCACGTATCCGGTAAACCAGCGATAAACATTCTCACCCACGCCCAGATCAAAGCGAACCAGCGAGCCGGTACAATCTGCATCGAGCTCAGCCGTGAGATATCCCCGGCCGCACGCACCGAGTTCAAGTAGCAGGTGATAGTCAGAAACATGCACCAAATCAGCGCCAATCTTTAGCGCTGCAGTCGTTTTCATACCTCACCCCCGTCATATGAACCGATGGCCGTATCGACCTTTTTGAGCACCTTCTCAAACCAGCTGAGCTCCTCCGGTGTATCGGTCGCGGCCGTTGTTCCCTGTGTCGTCTGCACCTTTGAGCCGTTACTACCGGCGCGCATTTCGGCTTTTTTCTCTGCCACACTGAAATATTCGCGCAGGCTGAATGACACCTGCCAGGCAAGCAGGTCGGATGCCTTTGAAGCCGAAACATCACCGGTGAAAGTAGCCTCACGAAATTTTATCTTTCTGGCCGTATCATGGTTGACGCGATAACGCGCATTATTGCCGGCGCTGTCCTGCGCCTCTGCCAGCGCATACAGGAGGGTGAGCTGCTCCTCGTCGTCGTAAGGGATCAAGCCTGTCACCTTCAGCTCTTTGGCCTTAATCCCCTGTTGCGCGCTGGCCGTGCTCGATGCCTGCCCGGACTGGTCTTTGTCCTGAATGCGCATCGACACGGACACCTCAAGATTTTTCATGCGAATGGCCTGGCCGCTGAGGGCAAAATCAATCCGGTCATTCATCTTTCAGCATCCCCCGCAGCATTGATAAATCGTCACCCGCAAACACCAGGCACAATGTAAACACGTGGTCTGGTGCGGGAATATCATCACGCATTTCACGTATGGCGCCGGCCGAATTGCGAACGGTCGACACCGTTCGAACGGCCAGACTCTGGCCAGAAAGCTGCTGCAGCTGCTGTTGCGCGTCGGCCAGAAGATTCGCGCGCTGCGTTTTAAAGGCTGCGAGCGCCTCACCGATGCCCGGGAGTGAACCGCCTGCAGCTGAAATGAGTGCCTGAGCCGCGCCGGCCTGGCGCATTGTTGGCACCGAAAGCGCTGCGGCTGCAGGCAGACCGCCCGCCATTGCGGGGATCTGCATTCGCGTTTCAAGGAGGTTTAAGGCCGAACCGGCGCGCCGCCAGACCTGCGTGAGCTGGGTGACGGGAAAAATGGCGGCGGCAGCTGCCAGCACATCAACAAACGCCGGCAGCGTTGGTGCACTGAATAACATTGCGGTCACGTCCAGACTGGATGGCGCACCGGCCAGCTTTTTGGCCGCCCATTCGATGGCGTTCTCTGGGCTCAGGTACACGCCAGAGCTTTCCTTTTTTCCCGCGCCTGGCGTCCACGGGCTTATGGCCAGCACGCTGCAGATAATTGCCCCGGCGTCGCCGGTCACGGTTAGTTTTTTTGATTGCCACATACGCCGCCCTTATGCCGTTCTCAGCCAGCCGCGCAGCGTGACGAAGCTGCTCACCACGGAAAAAGGTTTATCACCGCCAGTTTTGCCGATTTCCCCCTCAAGCTCATGGTCATGCTCGCCTGCTTCCTGGGTATCATCCTGCTCAATACCGAGGCGCGTGTTGTCCACGGAAACCCTGGTGGAATCCTGCGTACCTCCCTTCTGATATTTATCGTATCCGTGTTTATGCCCGCCGGCTTTTTTGGTTTTTAAGCCAGTGAGGGTGTGACCGTGTGAGGGGATATTGTCAACGGACAGCGTAACGTTGTCGCTGCCGCCAGTCTGCAGGGGCTCTGCGCCAATCATGATAGTTCTGGCGCTATAATTGCCGCTCATATCTGACCATTGGGTGCCCGGCCAGCTCTCGGCAGGGTTTACAGCCGAACTGGTGAGGAATACATCACCCACGCGATGCGGGCATCGCTTATCAACTTCCTCGGCTGAATAAATACCGAGGTTTTCCCGCGCTTTCTGCTTGTCATCAATATCCGAGAGGTTATTCGCCCGGTGCAGATATCGCTTATCCGATTCTTCCTTGCTGTAGACGTCGAGCTCATCAACGACCTGCTCAAGCGCCTGCAGGGGAAACGGCGGGCGCAGGTCGGTAATGTTGCCGGCAGCATCAGTCTGAGCAATCGCAAACACATAATGCTGAAAGCCGTCTTTTTCGTATCTTTCAAGCTCAGGCGCGACGCGCAGCGAATACGTAACGGACCAGGCCCCGGTCGGCGTTCCCTGCCAGGTTGCATCAACCCAGACTTTAGTCGCGTTCGCCAGCGGCCCCGGTGAGGTGACTGCAGCGGCATGGCACCGCAGGCCGTGAACGTAGCCCAGCCCCGGCGCGACGTTAAATTTCCCGTCTGCAGCTGTCACCAGAAAGCCGTCACCGTCAAACGCAGCCACGCCGTAAACATCGATATTTTCTGCGCGCACGCGCTCATCAGAGCCGGCGTGACGCTCACTGTAGTCAATCTGCCAGGTTTCCTGTGTGACGCTGATTTGCGTGGCCTCTGCCGCGCCGGCAAACTCCATCACCATGTTACGGATGAGGCTGTTACCCTGCTGGCCACCGCTGGTTTTGATTTTCTGCTGCTCCTCGCAGTGCACAATCATCAGTACCGTGCCGGTGACGCTGTCAGCCAGCCCCACCCAGTTATATGACCAGTTGCCAATTGAGCTATCGAGGACAACGGAGTACACCACGGCATTTTCACTGACCTTTCCCATTCGGGTGATAGTGTGCGCGTGGGATATGTGCGCATCAGCGGGCATCCCTTCGCCCGGATCAATCTCTTCGCTCGCGTCCAGCCCGGGGATGAGAGCAAAAATCATCTGGTCGGGCACGGCTGGCTCACTGGCCAGAATCTTGTTTACGTTCCATTCCTGGAACGCATCAGTAATTACACTCGACATTAATTATTCTCCTGTTCCCTGGCCAGCGGCGGGTGACATTCGCCAGCCGGATGGAATCTCACTGTAATCAGACAGACTGGTGCACCAGGTAAACATCTGGTTGTGTACGGTAATGGCTGGCATTTTATTCATTAGTTCCGTCCCATAGCCGGTGACCAGTACGCAGCTGTAAAACAAAAGACCTGCATTCGTAATACGGGGGTAACTCTCCGCGCTGAAAATATCGTTAATGTCAGTGGTCAGCTGGTCGCAGTTCATAAAACACGCGTTAAGGTTGGTGAGCGTTTCGCTGCAGGCAGCCATGAGCCCCTTTTCCACGACACTGAGAGGGCAATATCCAAAAAGACGATAGGCATTACTTAGCCGCCTGGCTCCGCTCAGAAACCCGGCCGGCAGGCTTGCCAGATTTGTCTGCCTGAATGCCCCCTCCATGTTGGTTACGGGTGTGTCACCCGTCAGGAAATCATCCGGTAGTGCTTGGACGTTCGAACATTCGGAAAGGAAATAACTCAGATCGGTTGCATTTGGCAGCACAAAAGCACCAGGGGAAATGTCACTGAGCAGGCTTTGCCTGTAAAAGGCATAACTGGCACTGGATCGCGTGCCGCAAAAATGGTGAATTTTTTCTACCCTGTTGGTATGGCTGATTGTGGCTTGCCGGCTGAAGGTTACCGTTTCGCTGTTGTAAACTGTCAGGGTATGAGTCTCGCCAGTGGTCAGCCTGTCAGGATCTGGCGCGTACCCCGATTGTATTGACGTCGTTGAATAATGTTCGCCGATATCGCCATCACCCCAGTCAACCAGCACGCCGTTAGAAGCGGTCATGTAAAAGACTGGTGAAGTGGCAGAGCTGAGAATAAAGTCGACCTTTGCACCAGCCACCACTCTGGCCGTAATGGTCGCCGTTCTGCCGCCCTCAGTGGTTTTGAGCGTGACCGCCGCGGTACCGAAATCCAACCCCCTGAGCGTCACAAACCCGTCGCCCACCTCGGCAGAGCAGAAACCCGGCTCATCAACGTCGGCGGTAAACGTGGCGTCATCCACCCCGGCGGGCAGCACGTCCACGCGGATCGTTTTCACCTCCCCGGGCAGCAGCCAGACCTCATCAAGCTCGGGCACAATGGCGCTCGGCCTTAATGTGAGCTTGTAATAATCAAACCAGGTCACGCAGTCAAAATGCCCGGGGTGAATGTAATCCGTGTTCTCATTCATGACGTCGAAAAAATAACGCCTGCAGGTGCGGCCATACTGCCTAACCAGGCGCATCATGAGCGTGTTGTCGCGGCTCAGCTGCTCGTCGTTAATGCGTATCAGGATCACATCCCATTCATCCTGCAGCTGGCGCTCGAGCTGCTCAATCTTGCCAATCTCAAGGCGCTCAAATATCCGGGAAAAGCCCGCCATGCAGCCGGCGTCCCGCGCATTCACAAAGGCATATTTCACGCGCAGACGGAAAAGGCTCAGCGATTCGCCCGGGAAGCGCTCAACGTCGCGCTGGTAGGCAAGCAGGGCGAGCAGCTGCTCGTCGCAGGTATCAACGTCAATCTGCGCCAGGGGGAACATGAGCCAGTCGCGCACGCGCTCCCACCACGTTTTTGAGGCGTGGGCGAGCGTCAGCGGCTCGCCTTTATTCATCCAGACCGGCAGATTGATATCAGGAAATTTATTCTCCATAGCCCACCTCAAGCGCGCCGAGGCGCGGCACGTTCAAATCACTGAGAATGTCGCCGGCGTCAAACACAACCGATTCAACGTCTTTAAAGGTCTGGTGGATTTCTTCGCCCAGACGCGACATCGAGAAGCGCGAAAAAGGCCAGGTTTTCTGCACGTCGTAATCATTATTTTCGCGGAACGCGCAGCGAATGAGATCGGCAATATCGAGGCGCAGCCGCTCCAGCGCCTCCTCTTTGAGCAGTGACGAACTGTAGAGGTAGATTGTGGCGCTCAGGTTGTGGACGGTTTCAGGCAGCTTCAGCGCGAGAACGTCATCACCGTGGCCGTGATTGCCCTGCGTCATCACGTAGTCATTCACCGTTTCGATGAAGGGCTCGCTTGACACGCCGGCATCGAGCAGCAAAAACACGTTGGCGGTACCAGGACCGCGCGGGGCGTCATGCTGAAAATAAATGCGGTCGGTAGTGATGCCGGCAATGCCGCTAATCATCCCACGGTAAACGGCATCAATATGATACTGCCCCACCAGGTTAAACTGGTTTTTGGTGCGGTCGCGCAGCTCGTCGTCGCTCTCCTCATCCGCGCCCGGGGTAATGAGCCAGTTTTCTTCGTTGACCACGCTTGCGATCCCATCGATGGCCACCGGCAGAATGCGGAAATATCCCGGCGCAAGGTTGCTCGCCGCGCCCTCATCGGTTGCCGTGACCGGCACAAGCGCGCTGGCCGCGCCAGCTGAAAGGGTGAAATCCTCCGACGTTTCGAGCTGGTGAACCCTGCCGTTAATGCGCTCAGTCTGAATGACCGTTCCCGCCGGTACCGTGATTTCACGGTCGGGATCCGATTTAGTGAAACGAATTACGCCGGCCGCTGCCGTGGCATCCTTGCGGGAAAGATTCACCGCCCAGGCGAACAGGTCCAGAAACATGCCCGACGCCGAGGCCAGAAACATGTTGGCCATAACGATATTGACCAGCGCATCCTTGAGCCACATCACCGGCGCGGTAACAATGGCCGTGATAAGTCGCCAGAACGGACTCATGCGCGAGGTGTTCGTAATCAGGCCGGCGTCTTTAACGATCTCATTAAACTCATCGCGCGCCTGCGCCTCGGTAACGGGCATTCCGTTCTGCGCCAGAATGCTTTCATAATCCGGGTCTGGTCTGTTGCTCATAGCGTCAGTTCCTTCTCAATGCAGCCAAAATCTCGCGTCGTGGCGGTGATGAAATATTTCCCGAGTTTCAGCTCAGTCAGCTGCGCCGTGCCTGGCACAAGGCGATCATCTGACTCAACAAGCAGCTCCAGCTGCTGCGCGATGTCGTAGCGCAGCGTTGGGCTGCGCTCACCGACGAGCAGCTTCGCCAGCTCAGACTCAATAATCATGTGCACCACGTCCTGCGCGATACTCTCGCGGTTATTGCAGCGCACCGGCTCATTGCCCGAGTCGAGCACAAAATTGCCGTCGATGATTTTGAGGTCGAAATAGAGTTCTTTACTCATCCTGCGTATAGCTCCCGGGACTCAATCAGGGAGTCGAACGTTTCGCGGTTCTGCGGGTACACGTTGACCTGTCCGATGGTTTTGCTGTTGTCGGTTTTCACAGTGCTGCCGCCCATTGTCTTACCCGCGCCGCCCTGGTCGAGCTGTGGCGGGGTGAGGCCAGCGACCGGCGACAGTTTTGGCGGCTCAATCTCCGCGTCACCGCCGACGGTATCGATATTCACCCCAGGAATTTTGTTAAGCTTCCCGATCATCCAGTTTATTGAGTTCATCGTGGTGCCTTTGAGCCATGCCCAGAGCCCGGTAAAAACGCCCTTAACCTTGTCGACGGCCGTGCCGGCCATCGTGCCGAACGCGTCAAGCACGCCAGAAATAAACTGGAAGGGCGCGCTGTCCATAATGGCGGCCTTGAGCTCATCCCAGTGGCTCACGGCGTACCAGATACCCGCCGCCAGCGCGGCGATGGCCAGCACAATCAGCGTGATCGGACTCATTAAGAACTGCATGGCCACGCCTGCAAACATCGTTGCCGCGCCATACACCTTCATGGCGATGGCGCCCACGCCGAGCGCCGCGCTCCAGGCCAGCGTGGCGACCTTGCAGACGCCCGACCAGAGCATAAAAGCTTTGGCCTGCACGCCGAGTGCCAGTAATCCGATCCGCGTCGGCAGCAGGCTGAGATTGAGAAGCGAGAAAGCCTTGCCCATGCCGAGTAACGCCGCGACGGCTTTCACACCGGACATCAGCGCGAAAAGAGAAGTGATTGCAGTCAGCGCTGCGATGCCAGTCACCAGATAACCCAGCCAGCGGGTGATATTCGGGAACATCTCAAGCCAGCGGGCAAAACCGCTGGCCAACTGGGTGACTTTGTTGATAACCGGATCAAAGACCGGCAGCAGCGCACCACCAAACGCGTTTTTAATACGATTGCCACTCTGATCTAACTTGTCCCAGGTATCGGCCACTTTCTCAGCCATCGTTTTTGCGCCACCCAGCCCCTGTGTGCCGGCAAGCGCCTTAATCTGTTTACGCAGCTTGTCAGCCGTTCCCCACGAGCGAATAAGCGCCGCAGAGCCCTTGCCAAAGGCCTTATTGAGTTTTTCCTGCAGGGGAATGTTGCCGGCTACCGTGTCGCCATATTTGGCCTGCAGCCGGTCGAGGATGTCAGGGAACGCGAGCAGCTGCCCCTGCGCATCGGTGAAGCTCACGCCCAGCTCTTTGGCACCGGCTTTAGCGTTTTTCAGGAAAGCGTCATACACGCCGCCGGCATTGCTGCCGAGGCTGTTGCCGAGATTGCCCAGCACGGCAAACTGCTCGTCCATGCCGATGCCGTAGCCCGTGCCGGTTCCTTTCGCGCCCTGCAGCAGCGCCTGAATGTGCGCCATATCCTGCCCGGTGTTCTGCACAAGCCAGGCTGTTTTTGAGGCGATATTCTCAGCAAAGGCCACGTTGCCCATGCGATCCACATCTGAGGTAAATTGACCGGCCAGCGCGCCAATGTAACCGGCCGCGTCATTCGCTGAGGTCTTGAGTGCTGCAGCAAGGGTGTTAGTGGCAAGCGCGACGCGCGGAAGCTCGGCATCGCTGAGGCCACCGAGTACCGAGCGGATTTCTGTCACCGAGTCGATAAAACCGACGGCCGACACGCCGAATTCAGTGCTGAACTGCGCCGCTTCCTGCCGGATAGCTTTCAGGGCATCCGCGCCCACATTGCGCGTGGCAAGCATATCGAGCGCTGACTGCACCTCATTGGCGGGCAGCAGCAAGCCATTCAGCGCCTTTGCCGTTCCCCATACACCAAACGCGCCACCGGCGACGCGTTTTAGTGCTGCAGAGGTACTTCTGGAAAACTTATCAACGGACTGCTGCGCCTGCCCGAGCGGGGCAGAGAGGCCGTTTCTGAGGTTCAGGGCAAAGGATAATTCTTTCATGAGCTGCGCTTCCCGGTGAGAGCGAACGCGACGCCCTCGGCGGTTGCGTTAACGTTTTGTTCATACAGCCATTCAGCAAGCCAGGCCGCCCGGCCGAGATTAACCGCGCTGTCGGGGGGCTCGTCGTCATAGTCTGCCGGCACCGGTAAAAGATGCCGGCGCAGGCAGACGCGCTGCTCGTAGCTGTTTTCTCTGATATGAGCGGTTATTCGCTCTATTTCTTTACTTCGATATCAAGCGCCGGCGCGTATTCATCATTGACGACCTGCGAGATTTGCATCCCTACGCCCGGGCGTTTCAGCAGCTCTTTGAGCGCGTCACGCGAGTCTGGCGTGACAATCTTCACGAGGTACTCATTGACCACGCCCACCGCATTTTTTTCACGCGCGCTGGAGTTAATCAGCTGGTTATAGGCGGTCAGATTCGGCTCGAAATGCAGCTCGGTGCCAGCAACGGTCAGGGTAATAATTTGCTTATCGGCCATGGGATATTCTCTCTTTGTTTAATTTCACGTACTAACTGGTTATGACGCGCCGCGCAGTCGGTGTACATGCTGCGCAGCGGGCGCATCACGCCATCAAAATCAGCCCCGGTTTTACCGTTTAATCTCGGCAGCGTTTCCGGGCATTCCTGTGTCAGATTCGCCTGATAAGGCGCGCTCGGCAGCTTCACTGGTTTCATTGAACAGCCGCATATAATCATCAGTAGCGCACTCGCTACCGAAAATCGGATTGTTAATTTCCAGGCTAAAAACACGCTCCCCCCGTAATTCATTGGCATGCAGCTGCTGCAGGCGTTTTTCCAGCTTGTTGGCTGAGGCATCGGAAATGTCATTGATAAGGCGCTGGCGCTCGCTCTCAGAGCTCAGGATTGCCCCATCAAGACGGTGCTCAAGTGCGCTCTCAACTTTCCAGGTTGCCGCCGCGCCGACCGTCAGGCCGATGATCAAGGACGGCAGAAGATTCGAAAGCCAGCCCCTAATCATCATTTCACCCCGTTGTGCTCAAGGCTGAAGTGGTTGCCGTCAGGCTTGCTGAAACGCCCGCCCCAAACGCCGCCCAAAGACTCCCAGTATTCACCCAGCGGCCTGTAAGCCTCGGTTGACTCCTGGTATTTCCCATCTATAAAAAGATTGAAATCAATGGCCAGGCGCAAAATATGCAAGCTGTTGACGATGCCTTTCCCGGCCTGCGCATTAAGCTGTGCCTGGGTCGGTGTTCTGTAGGCATCCCCAAGGGTCAGGCCGTAGCCGTTCTTATCTGCCCACCCAATGAACTGGCCGATCATCACGGTGAATTTTTGCTGTTTTTCACTCAGTGTCATCGCGTTTGCTCCCGTCAAAAAGTCGTTTAAACAATCCCCTTACGCCGGCTTTAATGGGCTCCTCCAGAAAGGAGTAACCCAGCACGGCGACCAGTGAGGCGAGCCCCACAAGAGTGACATCTTCCACATCAGGCTTGTGCGCCCTTGCCGCCAGTACGGCCAGCGATGCCAGCGCACCCAGCAGGCACCGGCTGACAAGCACGCGCGGGGTAAGCTTTTCGTCGCTGTTAAGTAACCGGTAAAGCTCACCGGCCACGCCGATGGCGACAAGCAGCGCGATCAACGTTGCGCTGCTCACGGTTCACCCCACAATGCCGCGCAGGTCGCTCTCGCTCAGGATTGGCACGCCATCAATGCGTACAAACTCCGGGGCGGTCACGAGGTACTTGAGTTTTTTCGTCGCCTTTTCTCCACCTTTCGGATCAAAGTTAAGCGGCGCAGTCACGATCAGCTTGCAGCCGAACGCCTCCACCTTTGTTGATAGGCCGCCGGCGCTGGCATAAAAAAGCATGTCGAGCGGCTGAAGGGCGCGCCAGCCACCTGCCGCGCGTGCCTGCTCATTGAGGGAGGCAAAATTTTTCTCATCGAGCTCAATTTCACCCTCTGCGGCCACGTCCCCGTTAACATATCCATCAGGCACGCCACGAGACTGCGCCACGGCCGTGTTATCCGTGATATCCAGTGATACAGATTCAACATGGATCAAATCCGTGCCGACCGTGACATCGAAATCCATGCCGCCAATGCGCTGTGTCATTCGTTACTCCTCCAGTGAACGATCAAGGCCGATATTGACGGTGATTTGCTTAGGGCAGCCGTAAGGCGTCGCCATAATGCCAATCACCACATGCGTTTTTGTGAGCCAGGTAATGGTCACATCACCCTCTTTAGGCGGCTCAACTTCGCCCGGGAAGGTCACGCCGCCGAGCTGGGTCGTGCGCGACATCTCGCGCAGCGTCCTGCCGAAATAGTTTTTGTGCGTTTCAATGCTCACCGGCGTGGTATTGAGCGTGCGGTTGGCCACCTTTGGAATGGCTAACAGGCGAGTGCGGCGCGCGACCTTATCCATGATCCGCAGATGCTCAATCGCCTCGTAATCGCCGCCCTTTGCCTCCAGCGTGCGGCCGTCAGCCCAGTACATGCCCTCATAGTCTGCCCACCACATCGGCACGCTGTAGCGAATGGCCTCAAACGCCTTGAGATAGGCGAGGCTGATTTCCACCCCGTCCTTATCGACCGGCAGATCGCTGCTGCCGATGCCGAGCCCCAGCAGCTCACCCGTTGCCACGCGCGCAGGGCTGTCTGCGACCGTGACGGCGCGATTACACAGGCGACCGGCCAACACGCCCGCTTCGTTACCCCAGAGCGACGGCACGAGCTGCACGGCGTCGGCTTTGATACCTTCCTGCAGGTCGTTTAAAAATTCCCGATAACCCGCCCAGTCGAGCGGTTTTTCGAGCGCCGTCGGGCTGGCCACTGTGGTGATAAACCAGACGCGACGCCCGAGCGAACTAATAACCGAGGCGCGCAGCGCCTGCAGCGCATTGATGCGGATCTGACCTGCAGATTTGTCTGTGATGTCATCACACAGCAGCACGCCCTCAACGCCGACCTTGCTCAATGCCAGCTCGATGCCGCTGAGCCAGTCGGGTGCTGTCAAGACTGGCTCGTCGGGGTTCTCCGGGTCGTCTTCGGTTTCGCCCTCAGCCAACAGGACGTATGCGCCCCAGTTCTGGCCACCGTTCAGCTGTGCCGCACGTACCTGCTCCAGCAAATTCGGTGAGGCCTTTTCCAGCACGTCGTCAATATCGGACTCTGCACTGACGGCGAGCAGCGGGTGAGAATTCCCGAGAGGCTCGCCTGCCAGGCCGACGAACAGCATGATCTGCTCGACGCCAGACACCTCGCCCGAGTTGCCGTTAATCGCGTTAATGTCCACGCTTGGCCATGTCATGAGTTTTTCCCCTTAATGTCCTGCGCGTTAACCTGCCAGCCGAAATCAATGGCCTGCAGCTGCCGCGCCATAATCTTGTTAAATTCCGCATCGCTGACGCCCAGAAAGGCGCGAGCGGGTAAAACTATCTTCCAGGTGCTCTTTGGCGTACCGCCGCTTAATTTGCGGATAATCAGCCCGGCCTGAGCACGGGAAAGGTTCTGCACTATCCAGGAGGCTGACGCCTTAACCCAGCGCCCGCCCTCGCGGCGTTTATAGCCGAGCTTTCGCAGTGCGCTTGCCTGCTTGCGGGTCGCCTGGCCGTTCTGTACCGGCGTGGGCAGATTCGCCGCGCTCACGGTTGTGGTTGCGCCCTGCGCATGAATGCCACCGAGAACGCCGGCCGAAAGCGCCTTGCCGCCTTTGCCCCTGAGGTAAACCACAACGGCCTCACGCTCGGGCATGTCGCGCACGGCCAGCAATCGGGGCAGGCCGCGCAGCATTTTTTGCTTGCCGCGCTTACGCTTTGGCCACGGCGTGCCGTCCGGGGATTGCTGCTGACGCTGGTTGCGTTTTGCGGCCGTAATAATCCCGTTTTTGGCAATACGCCAGAGCAGGCGCTGGCGCTTGCGTGGGGGTAAATCCCGCCTGGCCAGCTCGCGCTTTAACTCGCTCAGCTGGCGACGATCAAGACCGCCGTCAATCTTCAGCATCACCGCCGCCCTTAATGCCGGTCATGACCTCAAACGTTTCTGCCGTCCAGACCTCCGGGCAAACCGGCGTCCAGCGCCTGCCGTAGAGCTCGATTTCACCCTGCGGGTGCTCCTCGATAACAAGTTCCTCGGCCAGCTCAAGGGTGATCGTCACATCGCCGCGCCCCTGCTCGGTATCGAGAGAGGGGTCAACGGACGGTGCCGGCAGCTGCAGCTCGTCATGAAACGCGTTTGCATAACCCTCGATCCATGCCATCACCAGCGTGTAAAGCAGTACCGGCGGGTATTCACGGTACGGATAGGCGTACCAGCTGAGCTCAATTGTTTGCCGCGCAAGGCCGCACCGGCGCTGCCCCGCGCCCAGGTCTTTTGATGAATAGACAAGCTGCACGTCCACGGTTTCGGACTGAAATGTGCCGTGTATGCGCGCAGGCATTGTCCTGAGCAGATACCCGGTAAGGCTTTCAAGCTGGCCACTCATATTTTGTAAATCCCCACGCGCCCGTAACCCTGCATATTGCGCAGCACAAGCGAGGCCTCAGCCAGCAGGCTCTCGCGCGTGTCGCTTCCCTCCTGCCCGGGTATCGTGTCGCGCCGGCCAATGGTCTGAAATTCCCCCATCAGGTCGGCTTTCGCCCGGGCGTAAACCGCTTTTTTGTACTGCGCAGTGAGCTCGTTTTCGTCGCCGGCGCTCGCGCCCGGCACATCCTTCGCCGTCGCATAACCTTTGGCGCTATGGGTGCGCACAACATCGCCCAGGGCGTCGTTGATTTCCTTCACGCTGGCAAGCAGTGCAATCACCATCACGCTGTTATCCATGTTTGGCGGCAGCGCGCGCTGCTTCTGAAACTCTGCGAGATTCAGGTCAGGCCAGAAAGAGATGCCGTTTTTAACGGGGACGTTCTGGTATTCAATTCCCCGACCGCTAAACGGCATTGACGGGTGATTCATCGCTTACACTCCTGTTAGAAAGCGGGCTGACCGGTTTCCACGGCCCGAAAAGCTCCTCAGAGCTCAACACCTCCACCGCGCCCGCTCTGCCGGGGGCAGTCGTTACTCGCGACTGAGCGCACGAATGCGCGCGGTCACTTTATCCAGCAGGGTGCCAACCCCTGCCTTTTTGCTGGTTGAACTGGCCTTCTGCAGCAATTCCTGCGCGAGCTCCAGCGTATCGAGATTGCTGAATGCTGCCGGTTTGGCCTGCAGGCCATCTTCACCGCGCAGAACGAGATGCGCGGCCAGCTTGTAATATTTGGCTGTGATTTCTTCATGCAGCTGCCAGGACTCGACCACGAGTTTGAACACACGCGAGAAATACGGCTCGACGCTGCGGCCGGCGGCATACTCCGACTCTGCCCATTCGCGCATGGTATCGGCCACGAACGCGCCCATTGAGCTGGAAAAGTTATCCGGCATAGGCTGCTGCTGCTCGATGGCCTTGAGCGCGTAGTCGATGCCGGCATCAAAATCGCCAACGTCAAAGAGCCAGATTGCACACCCAACAAGCGGGGGATACGGGTAAACCTCACCGGCATCGAGATAGCGTTTAACCTGCGGCAGCCACTTTGGCAGCAGCCTGTCGCGCTTGATTTCGGCGCGTACTGCAAAAGACTCACCCGCCTCACTCAGAGAGCGACGGTCGAGCTCAAAATCGAACTCGGCCGCGCGCCGGTCCTGCGCTGAGCAGCTCATCTGCTTACCTTCCCGCAGCCGTTTGAGCGCCTGCTGGCTTTTTTGCCAGCGTTTTGCCGGTGTAACCATGTTTTACTCCTCGCCGCCCGGTGTCGGTTCTGGCTCTTTTTCTGCATCAGGATCCAGCACTTCGATGTGGTCAAACGAGGCATAAAGCTCGTCGTACTCAACGCCAAAACCTTCATAACGCAGATAGTTGTTCTCAAAGCGCTTGCGGTCGTCGTTCCAGTCGGCGCGGCGGTAGCCGGTGCCTTTCTGGTTGTAGACGTGCAGGTTCCAGAGAGTCGTGACAATCAGCTGCCCGTCCGGGATAAACGGCGGGGAGTAGAGCGTCATGCCCGCCACTTTGCGGTTAATCAGCTGTGCGGCCACCTTCTCGCTCGGGGCGTCAATCTCGTTGAGCAGAGAGGTGGTATCAGCAGCGATAAGGTCGCGGCCGGCGAGCACAACTAAATCAGGGCGGTTGCGGAATGCAGGATGAATAAGCGTCTGGCGCAGGTCGTTCGCTGCAGCGTCCAGGCCGATAAAATCAGCGCCGTTGCGTGGTCGGGCAATCGTAATGTCATCAGTGATAACCTGGCCCGGTGAGCGCTCCTTGACGATGGCCTGCCAGCCCTTGTTGACGTCCTCGCCGTTCGGGTATTTCTCTGGATCGGTATCACCTTCCGAAACGTGCGTACCGTTAAAGCCCACACGCAAAATATCGTGCCCAAAGGAAACGTTGACGAATGCCTGAATTTTCTGGAAAAACTCGTCCTCGCTGCCGGCGTTCGCCCACGCAACAATCGTGGAATAATCAAGGTGCGCGCCCGAATCAGTCTCAACCAGCTGGTATTTATTCCCGCTGTTATCGAGCCTGCGACTAAAGCGCCCCTCAGCCTTGCGGCCAGTAAACAGACCGGGGTTGCCGGTGGCCACCACCTGCCCGGTGATATTGTTTACCGTGAGCATATTGAGCAGCGGCAGAAACTCACTGCTTTCGACAACGGCCTTACGCAGGTTCGTGTCCATTGGCGGGGTGATCGAGAACATCTGGCGCGAATTTTTCACGCCGTAGGTTTCCGCCATCGCTACAGTAAAACTTTCCAGTAGCGATCTTGTTTCGGGGGTCAGTAACATTGTTTACTCCTGGGTGTAATCCGTTTACAGCACGGTGCGTTTAGCTTCAGAACCGCCAGGGGCATTACCCGGCAGCGGCGTTTTGCTGGCTCCGACCGCAGCGGAAAGCAGAGTAATGACCTGATCGAGCTTGTCGTCCTGGCTCCCTGCAGGCTTTTCAGACGGCTTTTGTGCCGGTTTACGGTTAGCGCTGAACGCCAGCATGGCGCGACGACGGCGCGCTGAGAACTGCCGATTGCCTTTGCCCATATCGTCAATCAGTGCGGTGAGCTCGGCGCGGCGCGCGGTGAACTCCTCTTTTGCTACCTCATCCTCAGGGTTCTCGGCCACGTCTTCGGCAAGTACCACCACTTCTTCAGCCAGCAGGGCAATATCTTCCGCCTGCTCGCGCACCTCGTCGGCGGCCTCATCAACATCGCCGGTTGTGCGCCCTTTGGCTGCATCGGTCATAGCCTTTGCGGCCTTCAGCATTTGCTGCAACGTATCTTTCAATTCTTCCGCATTCATCGGATCCGTCTCCTCGGCTGGTTTTTCAGGTGTATATTTACGGGTAGTCATTCCAGAAATAATCCGGTCAATTAATGACGGCTGTTTATCCGGTAATAACTCACCGAGAGAAAATTGATTTGAATTACCAAACCGTATGCCCTGATTACGCATCTGGGCACTGAATTTCATCATGTCCGTGCCAACGCTTGCCGGCACATCGGTGGCGGCGACCGCCTGCAAATAAGTGAACCCCTGCCCCTGAAAGTTTTCCCAAAACTCGCAGGAGGTGAAAAGTTTCTGAGATTCCTTATTCGCATTAATTAAAAACTGGTTTGGAGCAAATTTCGCGTACAGCTTTAAATCACCGTCAACGCGCTCAGTTTTAAGCTCTTTAACGATGCCGTAATTAGGCGTATAAAATTCACGCTCTTTGAGCGACTCGGTATGATGCGGCCAGATGAGCGCCACGTAAAAGCTGGTGTCGTAGCGTTCTGCCGCTTCAAGCAGCCAGGACTCTTCAATCGGACGCCCGTCGATAGACGTTCCCGCCGTGCATATACAAATCCAGTCAGAGACTAATTGCGTCGTCATAACTCAGCCCTTATTCATTCAATGGTTGAATTATTTATTAATTATTACCAACACGCACCGCATTTAATTCGTAAATATTAGGATAACCGCCATTAACTTAATTAATCCAAACAATAGTTAGCAATTACGAATGAAATAATCGACATAATAAGCGCATGGCAAAATATAAAGAAGAAATCAGATTTGCGGCAAAAACTCTTTATGTCAGGCGCATGACGCCTGCGGAAATATCAAAAGAGTTAAATATACCGCAGAGAACTATCTATAACTGGGCGGAAAAATTCGGCTGGGCAGACCTGATCGCGCACGATTCCATTGAGGAGGCCATTTCTCGCCGTTATATCGCGCTGAGTGATAAGAGTAATAAAACCGAGCTCGAGCTGCAGGAGCTGCGCGACCTCATCGCGCATCACGTAAAAATCATCGGGCAGCGCAATAAACACGCCGAGCGCATGGCTGAGATAAACGCCAGGGCGCAGCGCGACACCCCGGGCGCCACCGATGAGAGCGGTGAGCGTAAGCGCAAGAAATACCGCAAAAATGACGTGTCCGGGCTCACGGCCGAGCAGCTGGACACCTTCGCGCGCGAACATCTTTTCGATTACCAGCTCTACTGCCGCAACCACAAGTATGAGGACTGGCGTTTTATTCTCAAATCTCGCCAGATAGGCATGACTTACTACTTTGCCTTTGAGGCGTTCGAGGATGCGGTCACAACGGGCGATCACCAGGTGTTTTTTTCTGCATCTAAGGCGCAGGCAGAGATTTTCAAACAGTACATTTTTGAGATTGCTGAGCAGCATTTCGGCATCACGCTGAGCGGCGCCGGCAACAAGGTGAAACTGAGTAATGGCGCGGTTCTTCGCTTTC
Organism: Lelliottia sp. WB101; assembly: GCF_003051885.1. Taxonomy (NCBI): domain Bacteria; kingdom Pseudomonadati; phylum Pseudomonadota; class Gammaproteobacteria; order Enterobacterales; family Enterobacteriaceae; genus Lelliottia; species Lelliottia sp. WB101. The sequence goes on along the minus strand of NZ_CP028520.1, from coordinate 2,185,742 downwards.
TCTCAACCAACTCAAGCACGGCTCAGGGATTTAACGGCCACCTTTATGGTGATGAGGTGTTCTGGATCCCGCGCTTCAAAAAGCTGCACGACGTGGCCAGCGCCATGACCACGCAGTCACGATTCAGGACAACGTATTTCTCTACCCCGAGCGCGAAAACGCATGAGGCCTATGACGTCTGGACGGGCGACCACTGGAAGGACGGCGATCCGAAACGTAAGGTGATCCCGTTCCCGACCGACAAAGCGCTGCAAGGTGCCGGCCAGCGCTGCCCGGATACGCTCTGGCGATACGTCATCACGATGGAAATGGCCATCGCTGGCGGTCTCGGTAAGCTGGTTGATATTAAGCGCCTGCGAAATCGCTACAACGAAACCACATTTAACATGCTCTACATGTGCGTTTTCGTTGACAGCAAAGACGCCGTTTTCAAATTCACAGAGCTGCAGCGCTGCGCCGTTGATGCGGCGCGCTGGGGAGACTATGACCCCACGGCCGACCGGCCGTTTGGTGATCGTGAGGTCTGGGCAGGGTTCGATCCGGCACGAACGGGCGACAACTCCACCTTTGTGCTGATTGCTCCGCCCTTATATGCCGTGGAGCGGTTCAGGGTGCTGGCGGTCTACCACTGGCAGGGGTTGAGCTTTTCGCATCAGGCGAAACAGATAAAAGAGATTATGCGGCGATTCAATATCACGCATATCGGGATTGATATCACTGGCATCGGGCGCGGCGTGTATGAGCTCGTTTCAAAATTCGCTCCACGCGAGGCAAGGCCGATTCACTACACCCTGGACAGCAAAAATGATCTCGTTCTGAAGATGATCGACACGATTGACCGTAACCGCATTGAGTGGGGGGCTGATGCCATTGATGAGGTGAGCGGCGACCGCGCAGAGATTATTCCGAGCTTTATGGCCATCAGACGAGCAATAACGAAAGGCGGAGGAAAAATGACATTTGTCGCCGAGCGCTCAGAGAAAACCGGCCACGCCGACATCTTTTTTGCCATCTCACACGCAATGATTAACGAGCCGCTCGATTATGAATTTGAGCGCCCTTCCACCTGGACTTTTGGAAAAGCAGCATGAAGAAGCGGAACAAAACACATAAGGTGCAGGTAGCAGCTGCGCCGGCACAAAAACAGGAGTTATCCCTCGGACGCAGTAGCGTGATAACGTTCGGCGAGCCAGAGCCCATCCTCACCACCGGCACCGACTATTACAACATCTGGTATGACAACAAGGCTGACCACTGGCGACTCCCTATCGACCGTGTTGCGCTTTCGCAGCTGGTCAATCTCAACGGCCAGCACGGTGGCGTTATGTACGCCAGGCGCAATATGTTTACGTCCGGCTATGTGAGCGGCGGCCTCAATCATGACCAGATTGAGGCGGGAATATTCGACTATCTGCTCTGCGGGGATCTGGCTATCGTTAAACTGCGTAATTTCTTCGGCAACGTGATTGGACTGCACCCGCTGCCGTCGCTGTACTTGCGCAGACGAAAGTCCGGTGATTACGTGGTTCTGCAGGAAGGTGAGCCTCTGATCTACCCGACCGAGGATATCATTTTCATTAAATCGCATGACCCGCTGCAGCAGGTTTACGGCCTCCCGGATTACATCGGCGGCATTCACTCCGTACTGCTTAACTCAGAGGCCACTATCTTTCGTCGTCGCTACTACCACAATGGTGCGCATATGGGCTTTATTCTCTACACCAACGATCCGAATATCACCGCCGAGGTGGAGGATGAGATCAAATCCAAAATTGAGCAGTCAAAAGGCGTAGGCAACTTCTCTAATCTCTATGTGAATATCCCCGGGGCAACCCAGAGGGCGTGAAACTCATCAACATTGGTGAGGTGACGGCCAAAGATGAATTTTCGAACGTCAAAAACATCACGGCGCAGGACGTTCTGACAGCTCATCGCTTCCCTGCTGGCATTGCCGGCATCATTCCGCAGAACGCCGCAGGCCTGGGCGATCCGGTAAAGGCTGAGGCAACATACAAAAAGAATGAGATCGCGCCACTGCAGCGAAAATTCATGCGCGCAGTGAATGACGATCCAGAAATCCCACAAAGATTGCATTTAACTTTCGCAATTGACGAGGAAAGCAGCGAAAAATGACCGAAGAGGCGCTAAAATCGTGGGATTGTGTAAGCGATCACGCAGGAGCGATAAATATGCGCGTTTTGAAACTATTTTGCCCTGAGTGCAAATCCCCCGCGGTAATTCGCAGGTCAGTGTCTAAGGATGACAAATTCAGTGATCTGTATTGCGCGTGCTCAAACGTTGAGTGTGGCCATACCTACGTCTTAAATCTGACGTTTTCACACACTTTGAGCCCCAGCTCAATGGCAACGGACAGGCTTGTAAAAGAGCTTGTTGGCCAGTTGAGCCCAAAGCAGCGACAATTTGCCCTCGATTTGCTACAGACCAGTTAACAAAAAAACCGCAGCTGCGGTTTTTTTCATTCTAAAAGTCTATTCGGTATGTAGTTGTGAAAATTCATTGTGGTTTTTAATTTATATAACGTTGGAACGTTGCTCTTTCCCTTTAAGCGAATCGATAATAAATTGAATTTTAGAGTTTGTTGTGCCTGTAAGCAAAGCGTGTGTATAGACATTTGCGTAGCTATCACGCTCAGTGCAAGATCCTGAAAGGACTGGATGAAGTAATTTTTTACAGCCACTGTTAGTAGGCGACTTTACTTTTCCAATCACATCGAGCAGTAATCCCTCAAGACATGGATCAGAACCCACAAGATTTAAGCCAGCAGACATAGCTTTTTGTACATATGTTCTTGGCCATTGAATGTCCGTATCCAGTAAAACAATTACAAAATCATATCCATCACACTTTTTACAAGAAATTGCATGTGAAATTACATGTTCTGGACCTTTACCTCCGGCCGTGACAATAGTTATTTTGAAAGCTCCATTTGAAAAGAGAGATTTTAGGTGCGAAAGGAATGCTTTCTCGGCATACCCTTCGCCTACCAATAACAAGGTTTTACTAATGGCGCGGCGCACCACTTTCTTCTTAGCCATTTCAAAATCCCTTTTTGCTTTAGAAGTTAATGTTTGGTACACCGCCCAATGCACCTGTTATGTACTTAGAGTACAGGTTATCTTGACTTCTTAAACCCTGAACATCATCTAAGCGCCATGCCTCACTTACACTATCTGTCTTTTCGACCAAGTAAACATTGTGTTTTTTTACAGACTTAAGTATCTCTGCTGTATGGCAACTAAAGATTAGCTGCGATGCACTTTTGTTAGTGCCATCATTGGCAAACATGTCAAGCAACTCTCGAATCATATATGGGTGAAGGTCACTATCCAGCTCATCTATAACAGCTACACCACCATAATGTAGCGCAGAAACAAGTTTATAAATGAAGTAGTAACAGGCCTGAGTACCAGTTGATTCCATTATAAATGGCACCTCAAACTCTTCACCATCATGCGAATGAATACCATATGGCAATACTTTAGTTTCAGACTCACCCGTTACCTTATCAATTACTTCCTCTTTTTTTATTCTGATATCCTTTAATCCAAAATCCATTCTTGTAAGATATTTTTTTGCTTTTTCGAAAACCTCAGGCTCGGCGTTATAACACTCTGTAGCATTTAAGACTTTGCCATAATCAAAACTAGACTTACCAAAAACATTCAAGTTGTTTTCGATACTGTAAAATATATAACTCATTGCACCAGCCAGAATGTTATTTTCTTTTCTTTGAAAGTAAGATATAGCTGATGCATTCTGTGGTACAGTTTTCAACTCACTAACTGGAAAATCACTAGCGTTACTTTTTACTTTGTAACCCTTCAATTCTTCGTCATATTTTCTAGAAAAGACAGAAGAAAACAATCTACTAGATTTATATTTTAGCTCCTCATGCAAAACTCTTTTCTTATTGAAGCTTAAGAAATATTTAAACTCTGTATGATCTGCATCTTCTTCAGTTATTCTGCTATCAACAAAACAGATTTCAATTTCTGATGGCTCCTTTTTATTGCATATATGAGGATAAATAGGTAGCAAATCCGAGTTATCCATAGATTTAAATGATTCGCTGCAGAACCAACTAAGAAATGCAAGAGGCTTAATCATATTTGATTTGCCTGAACCATTAGCACCCATAACTGCAAGAACCTTGGTAATCCGGTCTTTACCCCAATGTTGATCAAGAGGTGACTCTGAAGAGTTTTCCTTTAAAGTTAGATCAACAAATTGCTCATCTTTGAATGAGTAGAAGTTTTTAAAGCGATACCATTTGATCATACTCGCCCCACTTAGACTTTTTTTTGTTTAATATGGCCCACTATCTCAGTTTAGTAAGTGAATGTCCATCACTAAGTAGGGGTAGCACAAAATGTCAACTATTTTTGCATACACTTGAGAAAACCTGCCTGACAGCTGCTTATGCTGCAGTAGTCAGACAGCCTATCTTCGAAAAAAAGACACTGCTTTCTACGCTTTAATTCTGAATATCCAACAATGATAAAATTCAGGCTTGCGCATCTCTTTTGATTTGCCGGTGTTGTAGCTATCGCTCACCGAACTGCGCACTGAGGCTGTACGAACGAATTCACGCTCGCGGCCACTTTTGAGTAATTTTTTAATCTCTGACAACGTGAACGGCAGACGCTGCCGGTAGGTGTTTGCCACCTCCTCAAAGTGGTTGAAGTTAATCGCTACCTCATCAACCTTGTCTACTGGCGCGTGGTTAATTCCGTGCTGCTCCTGGTCATTGAGGTAGTCGAACAGTTCCCAGAACTCCTGTACCAGAGGATGATCGAGACTCAGGGCGCGCTGGCGTTCTGCAGCAAGGGTGAAGATGTAATTGCGCGTCTGCTCGATATGGGATGGGTGAACCGGTACAACTTGCGCCAGAGCCATCAAAAAGCCGATTACCTGCGAGTGGGTTTTAATGACACGCCGGTGTCTTATGTCTGCATGGATGGCCATATCGGCCATCGCCTTGCGATAATGATGATCGTATTCCTGCAGGACTGCTGCCTCTTTTTGTGTGGCCTCAATGAAAAATCCCGAAACATCGCTCATAGGCATCTGCTCGAGTCGCTCCGCGGCCGCCTGGGTGATATCAGTCTGGTTTGATTTGTCGGTAAACATACTGACAACACGCGACATCATGGCTTCTGAGGCATCAATGGCAGCATTCTGAGCAAAAAGCAGTGCCGCTCTGAATGGTGGCTCATATGTTTCGTTGTTGTTGGTTTTAATACCCAGAGCACGGGATGCGCGGCCGTTATATAGGGGTTTCAGTTCGTCGTAATCAAAGGTGCGCAGCTTGGATGGCTTATCGTTTGAATTGTTGCGATCCCCCTCAATTAGCACCACCGGCAAATTGGCGACCTGAGAGAAGTTTCGGCCGCGAGCTGCAGACGTGGAATTACTCGGATCAAACCCTTCATATTCCTCACGACCGCAGAGCTTCCAGAGAAACTCGATAAGCGTACTTTTACCAGCGCCAGGCTCGCCATGTATCTCAAGGAACGGGAAGGATTTATGCATTTCACGCGCCTGCTCTGCGAACAGGGAGCCGAGCCAGAACGCCAGAGCGGTGTAACCCTTGACGCCGAACGCCGCCCAGATATCGTTGAGCCAGCCGGTCGTAAATTGGCTCAGGTCGGTATTGATAACGAGTGAGGGGGTTAAGCTCAGGCTTTTGACGCTGGCCTTTTGGATCTCGAAATAATCCTCATCATTAAGGTGAAAAACTTGGCCGCCGCTCACCGCTGCGCCATTCATAATCCACGCGCAAAACTCTTTGTTATAGCCGATGAAATTCTGCGTTTTAACTTCTTTTATCATCTGCAGTGAGCGCAGCAGGGTGTCCAGCTGCTTGGTGCTGCCGGTATAAGTGCCGCCCTTAGCGATATGCAGAAGGCGTTTTTTAAACTCGGCAGAGCTAGCAAGCTGGTTGGCGGTAAAGGTGCCTTTAATGGCTGGGGCATGGGGCATATTGACGCGCAGATAGTACCAGGATTCATCGGTGGGCTCTGAGCGCTGGAAATAAAGCGGCCTAAATTCGCAGTTTGATATCTCCTCGATCATGCCGGTTTCTTTAATGGCTTTTCGCCTCGCATCCTCCTCATTTGCGCATTTCGCATCGTACTCAAGAATGCGCTCAAAGGCGCTCATATACTTATTGAAATCAAGCTGAAACCAGTAGGTGCGAAACCCATAATTGAAATGAAACGATGTGCGCTCGGTATGCTGATAAATCAAAAGCGCCTTTGCACTCGGTGAGTCAGCCAGTAACAAGCGACCATTATGGCGGTATTGCTTCCAGTCTTTAGGTGTAAGCCTGTCGCGCTGTAGTAAGTCATTCCAGTCAAGATGGCCGCCGTTCTCCGTGGGCAGCGCCGCGCTAACTTCCCAGCCATCCTCTGCAGCTCGCTTTGCAAACTTAACGATGTGACTGCGGCCTGCCCTGTCGTCGTCAAAAGCCCAGATAAGCCGAGGGCGCTTTTTTGGGTCCGGGATTGCATCGGCCAGCATGCTGAGCAGCATTGACGGGTAATTATTGCTGCTGAGCGTCGCAACGGCATAGAGCCCGGCCTGCACCAGGCTCATGGCATTAAAAATGCCCTCTGTGATAAATATCTTGTCAGCCTTGCGCAGATCCATTCCTGGCGACTCCCACCAGTAGCCAGCATAAGACCCGATGAAATTGGCTTTTTGGTCAAACCGTTCTGGCTCATCAATGATGCGCTCCCATTTCTTGCCGTTGGCCAGCGTAAACCTCACCGTGGCGCTGCCCATGCCATCACGCGCGAATGATTCCTGCGTGTAACAGCCTTTGAAAGCGACTAAATCGAGGCCTCTGGCATCGCGCAGGTATGCATCAGCAGCTGCGTGGGGGTTTTGTGGGGTTGACTCGAAACGGCGCGACCAATTTTCAAAGAGATCGGGGTAAAGGCTGCGCACGGTTATCTCTTTGCCGCACTTATTTTCTCGGCCACACTTAATCAGATAAGGACGCTCCGTGCTTATGTACATTTCACGCTTATTGCAGTCAGGGCATAAGCCCTGCTGCAGATACTTCTCACGTTCTTTAAAGTCAAAATCCTGCACCAGACGCCGCAGAGCCTCAGCTCTAACATGCTCACTCATTGTTGTTAATGGGATGCCGGTCATAATTTTGACTCCTTGTTATATGTTTCATGCGTCATTAGCTGCCAGTGGCGGCCATTGTCCTTGCTCAGAATGCGCCAGCGTTTACCTAAGCGAATAACGAGATAATGGTGCGGTTTAATTCTTGAGTAGTTTTTGCGACCACGTATAAACGCGCTGAGCTCAATGCTGGCGCTTTTCCATATGCGAGCTGGCGCCGTGCGCCCTGAAAGTGTTGGTAAACTAAAATCAGACATAAACCGCCCTTATTTATTTACAAAACCAGATTCCAGAAATAAAGCGCTGAATAGTAAGACCAGCCAGCAGCGAGAATAAAAGCATCAAGCAACACAACAAAAACCACTGCAGAATAACCAGAGCATTTGGTTGAATCCTTAAGCGCCCCGCCATATCTGAAACGATGATAAATAAACAACGTAATAAATAAGCCGGCGAATAAGGCAAAATTTAATGATGTGATTTGTACGATTAACATGCGCACTCCGTCAGGTCGATGGGTTGCGGCACCTCGCCATCAATAACCTGCATCAGTATTGGCTTTAGTGCTGCTGTTGCCTCATCATCACCTGAGCAGAATGCCGTGCCATAGACGTGATGAATGCCATTTTGCAAGACATTGAAAGAAAGCGAGCGACTACTGCTTTCAAACTCATTATTAAAATAAAAGTCCTCAAGCAGTTTATTAACCTGCTCGGCGTAAATCCTTTTCATGGCTTTATCTCTATTGCAATATTGAGTCAGGTTTATTTCCGGTTTGCTTCCAGTAGTCGGCAGCCGCTTTAATTATTGTGGCCTCCTCGCTGCCTGCATATGCAGCAGCGCTAGCAACATTAATTAACTCACAACAAGCGCAGTCTATTTCTGCTGGGGAGTTTGCTAAAAATCTTGGGCGGTGCTGCCTTAATTCGTACATTTGAATAACAGCATTTGCTGCTGCAATAAAATGCTTTTGATTACTCATCATCAGCTTTTCCTTTTCCCGGATTCCATTGTGATTGCTCAGTCGATAACCGGTCTTTCCACGCATGCCATTCCGCATTGGCCGCACTAACCAAATGCCGTGCGTAGCTGTTCCATTCTGAGAGCACGATATACACCTCGCCTTTCCCCTCCGGCTTGGCGGGATCGCGCATACGGATCACCGGCAATTTTCCCTCCTGAGCCATCCGGCGAACTGCTGCGGGGGTTTTCCCAATACTGCTGGCAAAAAGCTCCGGTGTGACGAGGTCAGCAGCGGCGCTTTCCGTGGCTTCTTTCATCTGTGTTATCCTTCGTCGGTTTAGGTTCCCAGAACGTTGTAGAGTGTTCTGGGGTGTATTTCTAATGGGTAACATATTACCCATTTGAAGAATAGGTGAGATGTTACCCATATGTCAAGTTTAGGCATTAAGATCCGAGAGATGCGAGAGAGTGAGGGGCTTACAAGGGCGGCTTTGGCAGAGCTGTTGGATGTGCCTTACGAAACATTAAAAAGCTATGAAACGAAAGGCGTTCAGCTCACTGAGGGGGTTATCAGTAAAATCACTAATCACCCAAGATTTGAGAAGTACACTCTCTGGCTAATGACAGGTAAAACAGCACCTTCTGCGGGGCAAGTCTCTCCGCCTCTCTCCCCTGATGGGCAAGGCAAAATAAAATCATCCCGATCAGGTCGGAAAGCTGGTTAAAAATCTGGTTTTTGTGGGCGATAGCTCAAAATTTAAAAAACGATGACTACCAGAAAGGATGGGCTTATGTCGATTAAAAAACTAGAGGATGGCCGTTATCTGGTAGATGTGCGCCCAAAAGGGAGCCTCGGCAAAAGAATCCGCAAAAAGTTTAATTTCAAATCTCAGGCTCAAAGTTATGAGCGCTACGCCCTAACAACCATGCATTCGAAAGAATGGATCGGAAAACCACCAGACCGACGAACCCTGCTCGAACTAATAGAACTGTGGTGGCGATACCACGGCAGTAGCCACAAATATGGCGATGACTATAAAAAGCGGCTTGAAAAAATAGACAGGGATATGGGGCACCCTCGCGCCTACATGCTCACTAGGGCTTTTCTTGTCGAATACAGAGCGACGCGATTACAGAGCGGCGTTACACCGAAAACAGTTAACCGGGATTTGGTCATTTTGTCCGGCGTGTTCCGTGTGCTTAGCGAGGTTGACGAGTACCACCACGATAACCCCATAAGCGGCCTAAAAAAACTCAAGGCGCCCAGCAAAGGTATGGGTTTTCTATCTCAGGATGAGATCGAAATGCTTCTCTCTGAACTGGATGAGGAGGACAGAAAGATAACTCTATTCTGCCTGCATACGGGCGCGAGGTGGGGTGAGGCTGAAGGTCTGCGCGTCGAACATGTGATCGGCAACCGCGCAATCTTTTTAGAAACAAAGACTGACAAAGAGCGGGCTGTGCCAATCTCGCAGGAATTGGCGGATCTCATTTTAACCAAAAAATCCGGCCGTGTATTTGAGTCGAATTACGCAAAGGTTAGAGAGGTCATTAAGCGAGTAAAGCCTGACTTACCAAAGGGCCAGGCAGTGCACGTTCTGCGCCATACTTTCGCCACTCACTTTATGATGAACGGCGGCAGCATCATTACGCTGCAGAGGATCCTCGGCCACAAGGATATCAAGCAAACTATGGCCTATGCGCACTTTGCGCCTGACTACCTAACCGATGCCATCAGGTTTAATCCGATGCGGGGGAGTGTCCAGATAGTGTCCACCGACTAGGAATTAATAGGATGTTTTAGGGCGTATTTGGATAAATTACAAACGAGATAAAATTTTAACTAACTGATTTAAATGCATTTTATATTTTTTTATTTTTTCCAGTACGCCCCTCCGGGCGCGTTTTTTATTGACAGCATCAAAACAGTACGGGTACTTTAACGGTATCAACAACAGGATGAATTCATGAACCAGACCCCGTTTTTCTTCGCATTCTTTTTTACCTTCCCCTGAATGGGAGGCGTTTCGTCGTGTGATAAAGAATGCGAAGACGAACAACAAGGCCTCCCACACCGGGGGGCCTTTTTTATTGATAACAATAAACGAAATAGGCAACGCTATGACATCGGAAAACCCGTTACTGGATCTGCGAGTAAAAATCAGCGCGCTGGATGAGAAATTACTGGCGCTGCTGGCTGAACGCCGCACGCTCGCCGTTGAAGTGGGTAAAGCCAAGCTGGACTCCCACCGCCCGGTACGTGATATCGACCGTGAGCGCGATCTGCTGGAGCGCCTGATCCAGCTGGGTAAAGCCCATCACCTCGATGCACACTACATCACTCGTCTGTTCCAGTTGATCATTGAAGATTCCGTTCTGACCCAGCAAGCGCTGCTGCAACAACATCTGAATAAAACCAATCCGCACTCCGCGCGCGTCGCATTTTTGGGACCTAAAGGCTCTTACTCGCACCTGGCTGCACGCCAGTATGCCGCCCGCCATTTCGAGGAGTTTATCGAGAGTGGCTGCGCCAAATTCGCCGATATCTTTAACCAGGTTGAAACCGGTCAGGCAGACTACGCCGTGGTGCCGATTGAGAACACCAGTTCCGGGGCGATTAATGACGTCTACGATCTGCTTCAGCACACCAGCCTGTCGCTGGTCGGCGAAATGACCATTCCAATTGATCACTGCGTGCTGGTCTCAGGCTCAACCGACCTGAATCAAATTGATACCGTATACAGCCACCCGCAGCCATTCCAGCAGTGCAGCCAGTTCCTGAACCGCTATCCGAACTGGAAAATTGAGTACACCGAAAGCACCTCAGCGGCGATGGAAAAAGTGGCGCAGGCCAACTCTCCGCGCGTGGCGGCTCTCGGTAGCGAAGCCGGTGGCGCGCTGTATGGCCTGCAGGTGCTGGAGCGCAACCTGGCTAACCAGACGCAGAACATCACCCGCTTCGTGGTGCTGGCACGTAAAGCGATTGATGTGTCCGAGCAGGTCCCGGCTAAAACCACTCTGCTGATGGCGACCGGCCAGCAGGCGGGTGCGCTGGTTGAAGCCCTGCTGGTGTTACGTAATCACAACCTGATTATGACCAAACTGGAATCCCGCCCGATCAACGGCAATCCGTGGGAAGAGATGTTCTATCTCGATATCCAGGCCAACCTCAAATCAGCGTCCATGCAGAAAGCCCTGCGCGAACTGGGCGAGATCACCCGTTCGATGAAAGTGCTGGGCTGTTATCCGGGCGAGAACGTGGTCCCGGTCGATCCGGTTTAACGCTCAATAAACGGGCCTTTCTTCATTCCTGCCACACTGACGGGCAGGGTGAAGATGGCGCCCGATAGCGGATATTTCGTCACTTCGTCACGATCCATATTTTCACGCGTGGTGGTGATAAACAGGGTTTTCATATCATCCCCGCCGAAACAGACCATCGTCGGACAGCGCACTGGCAAGCGATACTCTTCCAGCTGTTCCCCATGCGGAGTAAACCGCGCAATACGCCAGCCATCAAACAATGCGCTCCAGTAGCAGCCTTCAGTATCCATCGCGGCGCCATCCGGTATTCCCTCGCCCTGTTCGAAGCGGCGGAACACTTCGCGGGCACCCGGCTCCCCCTTTTCGTCCAGCGGTGTACGGTAAATCACGCGGTTCGGCGTATCTGAAGTCATCATCCACTGCCTGTCCGGACTAAAGGCCAGGCCGTTGTGCCCGTGGATATCACACTGAATGACTTTCGGCGTCAGATCGTTATCAATGCGCATCAGCATCGCGCCATTGTAATCCCCCGGTCCCCAGAATGTTCCCGCGTAAAAACGCCCGATATGATCGGTGCCGCCGTCGTTAAAACGCGCCAGTTGAGGATTAGACGGGTTATCGCAGACTTTTCGCTGGAGCAGGCCGTGCTTATCCGTTAGCCAGATCGCGTTACGCATCGCGACGATAAAACCGCCCTTCTCGCGTAAGGCAAAACACCCGACCTCCTCATGAAATGAGAGAACAGAATGTTGACCCGAAGAGAGATGATAACGATGAATTTCACCTTCCAGAATATCGGCCCAATAGAGCGCGTTTTCGCTTTCGCTCCAGGTCGGGCATTCCGGTAAGTGCCCGGTGTAGTCGAATAAAACCTGCGGTTCAGCCATGACAAATCCCCAAAATGAAAAAAGCCAGCAGTGCTGGCTTTTAGTATATACATCATCAGATTACTGGCGACTATCGTTCGCCTGACGCAATAAGGTGCGGCTCTCACTCTGGAAACGCTTCGCGTAATCCCCAAACCAGTGCTCAACCTTACGGAAACTGTCGATAAAGGCCTGCTTATCGCCATGCTCCAGCAGCGCTATCGCTTCACCAAACCGCTGGTAGTAGCGCTTGATCAGCGCCAGATTATTTTCTGACGACATAATGATGTCAGCATACAGCTGCGGATCCTGCGCAAACAGACGCCCAACCATAGCCAGCTCCAGGCGGTAAATTGGCGAGGAGAGTGCCAGCAACTGCTCCAGCTGGACGTTCTCTTCCGCCAGATGCAGGCCATAGGCAAAGGTCGCAAAGTGACGCAGTGCCTGAATGAACGCCATATTCTGATCGTGCTCCACCGCGCTAATACGATGCAGACGTGCACCCCAGACCTGAATCTGTTCCAGGAACCACTGGTACGCTTCCGGCTGACGACCATCGCAGTAGACCACGACCTGTTTCGCCAGGCTGCCGCTATCCGGGCCGAACATCGGGTGTAAACCCAGTACCGGTCCGTTATGGGCCGCCAGCATCGCCTGCAGCGGACCATTCTTCACGGACGCCAGATCCACCAGAATACAATCTTCCGGCAGAGACGGCAGTTTGCCGATAATCTCTTCGGTCACATGAATCGGCACGCTGACGATAACCATGCCTGCGTCGGCCATCAGCTCTGGCGCACGTGCCCAGTCCTCTTTTTCAAGAATGCGCACCTGATAACCAGAAAGCGTCAGCATCTTCTCAAACAGACGCCCCATCTGGCCGCCGCCGCCAACGATCACCACCGGTCGCAGCGACGGACAGAGGGTTTTAAAGCCCTTATCGTTTTCGCTGGAGTAGGACTCACGCATCACGCGGCGCAGCACATCTTCAATCAGATCGGGAGAGACGCCCATGAGCTGTGCCTCATCACGCCGGGAGGCGAGCATCGACGCTTCACGCTCTGGCACGTAAATCGGCAGGCCGTATTTACTTTTCACTTCCCCGACTTCGGCAACCAGTGACATCCGGCGCGCCAGCAAATCCAGGAGCGCCTTATCCACCTCATCTATTTGATCGCGCAGTGCGGTCAATTCTGCAACCATAACTAACCTCTTAAGCCAGACGCGTCGCCAGCTGGCCGTTCAAATCTTTGTGGATCTCACGCAGCAGCGCATCCGTCGCTTCCCAGCTGATGCAGGCGTCGGTTACTGAGACACCGTGTTTCATTGCGCTACGCGGCTGTTCAGATGACTGATTACCCTCGTGGATATTACTCTCAATCATCAGGCCGATAATCGAACGGTTACCGTCTTTGATTTGTGCGACAACGGATTCCGCTACCGCAGGCTGGCGACGGTAATCTTTGTTGGAATTACCATGGCTGCAATCTACCATCAGAGCCGGGCGCAGTCCTGCCTGTTCCATCTCTTTTTCGCACTGGGCGACATCCGCCGGGCTGTAGTTAGGTGCTTTACCGCCGCGCAGGATAACGTGGCCATCCGGGTTGCCCTGGGTCTGGAGCAGACAAACCTGACCGGCCTGGTTGATGCCGACAAAACGGTGCGGCATCGCCGCAGCGCGCATGGCGTTAATCGCGGTCGCAAGGCTTCCGTCGGTCCCATTTTTAAAACCAACCGGCATCGACAGGCCAGACGCCATCTCGCGGTGAGTCTGTGATTCTGTGGTGCGAGCACCAATCGCGGACCAGCTAAACAGATCGCCCAGGTATTGCGGGCTGTTCGGATCGAGTGCCTCTGTCGCCAGCGGTAGCCCCATGCTCACCAGTTCAACCAGCAGACGACGCGCAATCTTCAGACCGGCTTCCACATCAAACGAGCCATCCATGTGTGGATCGTTAATCAACCCCTTCCAGCCAACGGTGGTACGAGGTTTTTCAAAATAGACGCGCATGACCAGGTAGAGGCTATCGCTGACCTCCTCTGCTAATGCTTTAAATCGACGAGCATATTCAATCGCAGTTTCAGGATCGTGAATGGAGCATGGCCCGCACACCACCAGCAGACGCGGATCGCGACCGGCAATGATGTCAGAGATAGTCTGGCGGGAGTGCTCAATCTGCGCCTCCTGTTCAGAACTCAGCGGGAATTCCAGCTTCAACTGATCTGGCGTGATCAAAACCTGTTCGTCGGTAATATGTACGTTATTCAGCGCGTCTTTTTGCATGATGGCGATCCTGTAATGCTCGTTTGCGATAGTGGTTTCCTCGATGAGGTGAACACACAATATCACATCAAGTAAAGATTTCAATCCAAAATTCGTAAACATTACTTTACAATCGCCATTTTCAGGCAAAAAATGTCCGCTTATTTCGTAAATATAAAATTACACTCTGATTGTTGATTGCCAGGCTATGCTGAAGAAAAAGAAGAAAAGGCGAATCACTATGCGTTCAATTGCTCTCGCGCTGCTGGCGATATTATTGACAGGCTGTCAAATCAACCCTTATACCTTCCAGCCCACCTGGACCGGCACCAGCTGGTTTACCGCCGGCAAAGAAGATGCCATGAATGGTGTATCAATAAAAAGTAACGAAACTCTCGCGGATAATTTTAACGATCCTGACGTCGATCGCAGTGAATACCTGCGCGGTTATGCTGATGGTCAGAAAAAAGTCTGCACCGAAGATTTTGTCTATGCGTGGGGTCTGTCCGGTAAAATATTCCCAGCCAGTTGTGATACGGCAGAAAATGCCGACCTGCTGCGTAAATCCTGGCAAAAAGGTATGGATGAAGGTATGCGCGGCTCGAGACTTAATTAATTTAATAACTTAATAATTTCATTCAATTACAACTCAGATTTAGCTTAAGTCACAACAAATTCCACATAATGACTACTCAGGTAAACAATGGTATTCTTCCTGCAATATTTAAGGATATATATTTCCAGAGTGGTATGGCGGATTCTGGTGAGACATTTTTTTACGTTCCCTTTGTGCCATCTGATTCTGGCACTCATGCTGTGCATTATCTGCGGGCAAAGTTTCGCGACAACATTGACAGAAAAAGAGAAGTCAGTGCGTTCGATCGTCTCTGGCATCGTCAGCTATTCCCGTTGGCCTGCGCTTTCTGGCCAGCCTAAACTCTGTATTTTTTCGTCTTCTCGTTTCGCCCAGGTACTGAGTGACAGCGGTTCTGCTGCTTTACCCTACACACCCTTGATTGTGCAAAATGAGTCTGAAGCATTACATGCCACCTGCGATGCCGTTTATTTTGGAAACGAGTCACCTGCTGCTCAACTTGAATTATTCAGGAATTATCAGGGCCGCGCGTTACTATTAATCGCCGAGCAAAACCTGGAATGTGTTATTGGCAGTGCTTTTTGTCTGATAATTAATGAAGAAACAGTGAGATTTTCTGTCAATCTGGATGCCCTGTCTCGCAGTGGCGTAAGAGTGAATCCGGATGTGTTAATGCTTGCCCGGAATAAGAAGCATGAATAAGGAACTTTCTTCAACGCCACGGCCGACGTTTAAAAGAACGTTGCGGCGCATCAGTATGATTAGCGTAGTAATTACCATGACGCTGATATGGTTATTATTGTGTATTGCGTCAGTGGTTACATTAAAACAATACGCACAAAAAAACCTCGAATTAACCAGCGCGACCATGAGCCGAAGCCTGGAAGCCTCATTAGTATTTAATGATGCCACCGCCGCCAATGAAACGCTTGCCACACTGGGTAGACAGGGGCAATTTTCCGTTGCCGAGGTGCTCGACATCCATCAGCAGCGTTTTGCCTACTGGTCGTGGACCCCTGATGATGATACCGACACCCTGAGCACGCTGGTCAGTCGCATGCTGTTCCCCGTCCCTGCCGCACAGCCCGTGGTGCATAACGGCAAGGTGATTGGTGAAGTGCGCATTACCGCGCGCGACAGCCTGATTAGCCATTTCCTCTGGACGTCTTTTGCCGTGCTGACAGGCTGTATTCTTTTCGCCGCTTTTGTGGCGCTGACCATTACCCGTTCATTGCACAACGGAGTCGTCACCGCACTGCAAAATATCACCGACGTGGTGCATGACGTTAAAACGAACCGTAATTTCTCGCGCCGCGTCGAAGAGGAGCGTATCGAAGAGTTCCATCGCTTTGGGCAGGATTTCAACAGCCTGCTCGACGAAATGGAGGAGTGGCAGCTCAAGCTGCAGGCCCGGAACGCACAGCTGATGCGCACCGCGATGCACGATCCGCTCACCGGGCTGGCGAACCGCGCTGCATTCCGCAGCAGCATCGCGGCGCTGATGAATGACGCTTCTGCACAGATGAATTCCGCCCTGCTGTTCCTGGATGGCGATAACTTCAAGCAGATCAACGATACCTGGGGGCACGCGGCAGGTGACTGCGTGCTGATAGAAGTCGCCAGCAGAATGGTGGAATTTGGCGGGAAACGTTATCAGTCATACCGTCTGGGCGGCGATGAATTTGCCATGATCCTGTATGGCATTCACTCTGCGGCAGACGTTCAACAGATTTGCACTGCGCTTTCGCAGCAGTTTCTCCAGCCGTACGACCTGCACAACGGACATACGGCACACATGTCACTCAGCATTGGCTTCGCTCTGGCGTGGGAAAATACCTCGGTAGAGGCATTACTGGAGCAAGCCGACCGCAATATGTATCAAGTGAAAAACCAGCGTCCGACAATAATTTTGTAATAAAAGGAACACGTTATGTTAAGGCGATATCTCGCTCCAGTTTTACTGGCTACAACGATTCTGGCAGGCTGCCAGGCACCACCTCAGGGGAAATTCACCCCGGAACAGATTGCGGCAATGAAATCCTACGGTTTTAACGAAACGAACGGCGACTGGTCCCTCGGCCTGTCGGCGAAGATTTTATTCGGCAAGAATGAATATCAGCTGCGTCCGGAAAGCGAGCAACAGATCCAGACCATGGCGACACGTCTGGCCGCAACCGGACTGGTCCATGCCCGTATGGACGGGCACACGGACAATTACGGGGAAGAAAGTTACAACCAATCCCTCTCGCTTAAACGCGCGAACGTCGTGGCTGATTCCTGGGCAAAAGGGGCGAATATCCCGCGCAGCAACCTCACGACTCAGGGCTTAGGTAAAAAATATCCGGTCGCCAGCAATGCTACAGCTCAGGGGCGTGCTGAAAACCGCCGCGTTGCAGTGGTCATCAGCACGCCTTAATCACTATTTGGTGGATTCCGACAGCGTCAACAGGCACTGCGCGCGCCAGCGCAGCCAATCAATCAGCACGAAAAATGCCAGACTGACGCCCATCACCGGCATCATGATCCCCAGCATCACGCCGATAAAGAGCGTGACTCCTCGCCCACTGGCGGGGAGAGCAAGCCAGCACTGACAAAGCGTGAGCACCGGATTGCCGGTGGCCTGAACCGGACGACGCATCCACCACATCCAATACCCCCACGCGATCAACACGCACAGCGCTACGCCGAAAACGATCAGGATCAGCTGATTCACCAGACCGAACAAAATCCCCATATGGAAATCCACGCCCCAGCGGGTCAGCTTCGCCATCAGCGGGAAGTCCGCGAAACGCGTCCGATCGAGGATCTGCATTGAGTGCGGATCAACGGCAACCGCGTCCACCTGCGTGGGCCAGCCACGATCGATTTCCGTGACTGTCCAGGCCTGTTCAGCCATTTTAGCGGGGCGAATTTCCAGCTTGTTCGCATTAATCCCCTCGCTCCTGGCCGCATGCAGGACGCTGTCAAAGAGCGTCAGATCCATGGCCATATCCGGCATCATCGCATCGTGGTGGCCGCGATGTTCAGCATGAGGATCGACTTCTGCCGCGGGACCGCGCAGCTGTGTATTGACCTGCGGCGTCAGCCAGTTCATCTCTTTACGTAGCTTATCGACGTTGCCACCCGCCCATTGTGACCAGGTAAGCCCGGTCGCAGAAAATAGTAACATTCCCCCCAGCAGACCCCAGCCGAGCGCGACATGCACGCGACGGCGGTTCTGGAATCGATTATTGATACGTCGCTTCGGGCGGGTATAACACCACAGCGCAATCCCGCCTATGGCGGCGATCCACATCCAGGACGCGGCCAGCTCACTGTATAAACGCCCGATATCCCCCAGCATCAGGGAGCTATGCAGATAGTCAATGGTCTGGCGCAGCGGCAAAATTCCGCTGGTGCCGTAGACCGTCATATCGCCGCGTACCTCCAGGCTCACGGGATCGATAAAAATCGCCCGATTCTCCGACGGCCCGAGCATCGGGTCGGTAAACATCACGCGCGTGGTTTCACCGGGGATCAGCCCCGGTCGTACGGCCTGTAGACGAAGTTGGTCCCCAATGGCTTTCTCCGCGACTGCAATTTGCTCGGCCAGAGGTTGAGCTTCACCAGTGGTATCGCTAAACAGCGCATGTTTGTACAACATGTTTTCGAGCTGCGGTGTCGCCACGTAGAGCGTTCCCGTTAGTGCAGCGAAAAAAATGAACGGGCCAACAAACAACCCGATATAGAAATGAAGACGTCGCAGCAGGTTTCCCCATGCTGCGCGTGGCGTGCTGACAGTCATACTTTTCCTTTTTGCAGGCAAAACGTTATCGATGCGCAAAAGCGCATTCTTTATGATTTAAAGGGAAAAAGCTGACCGCTGCGGTGGCGCGCGGGTATCAGGATACAACCAGGGGAAAAAGTGCCAGTGGCTCACCGCCTGTCGCGACGGTTTAACGCGATGTCGCAATAGCACAGCGCACAACAGCACGCTCAGCGCCAGCATCAGGCCCGGCACATGGGCCATTAGCACACAATAGCCACAGGCTTCGGCGTGATCGACAGGCATTGATTGCGGCGACTCACCATGATGTTCTGCCATCGACGTCTGGCTCATATCATGATGCATCCCCGGCATTGCGCTCATGGGATCTTTTTGTAGCGAAATGGAGATCAGCGGCGCGACCACGATCAGCAGGATCGCAAACAGCGCGGTCCAGGCCGCTGTGCGTTTCAAGGCTGACTGATGCAGTGCGTTATTCACTTACCCTCCGCTAGAGAGCGGCTATTGTAAATGATTTATGAAACGAAGGTTAACAGGCGGCGCGGATTTACATAAAAAAGGGCCGGCCTTGCGGCCAGCCCTTTTAACAGGATGTTGCTTAAGCGAGTCTTAGTTCAGACGCTCTTTGATACGAGCAGACTTACCAGTACGCTCACGCAGGTAGTACAGTTTAGCTTTACGTACAGCACCACGACGTTTGACAGTAATGCTGTCAACTACTGGAGAGTGAGTCTGGAAGACACGCTCAACACCTTCGCCGTTGGAAATTTTACGAACAGTGAATGCAGAGTGCAGACCGCGGTTACGAATAGCGATAACCACGCCCTCGAATGCCTGCAGACGTTTTTTGGAACCTTCAACAACCCATACTTTCACTTCCACGGAATCACCCGGACGGAATGAAGGTACGTCCTGCTTCATCTGCTCTTGTTCAATTTGCTTAATAATGTTGCTCATAATTTAATCTCTTATCCTGGGTAAACTGATATATCGGGAGCGTTTTACGCTTGCCCATCATGTTTATGTTGCTGTTGTGCGTGCTCTTTTTGGAACTCCGCCAGCAACCTTACTTGCTCTTCAGTCAGAGCCAGGTTTTCCAGAAGTTCAGGTCTTCTAAGCCAGGTTCGGCCCAGCGACTGCTTCAAACGCCAGCGACGTATCTCGGCATGGTTCCCCGACAGCAATACCGCCGGTACTTCCATCCCTTCTAACACTTCAGGGCGGGTATAGTGTGGACAGTCCAGCAATCCATCAGCAAAAGAGTCTTCTGTTGCTGAAGCTTCATGGCCCAGTACACCCGGAATAAACCGGGCAACGGAGTCAATCAGCGTCATTGCCGGTAACTCACCACCGCTGAGAACGTAATCGCCGATTGACCATTCTTCATCAATTTCGGTCTGAATTACGCGCTCATCTATCCCTTCATAGCGACCACATACCAGAATCAGCTTTTGATTCGTGGCCAGTTCGCTTACGCCTGCTTGATCAAGCTTGCGTCCCTGAGGTGACAGATAAATCACCTTTGCGCCTTCACCTGCCGCGGCTTTTGCTGTATGGATGGCGTCCCGTAAGGGTTGCACCATCATTAACATCCCCGGTCCGCCGCCGTAAGGACGTTCGTCCACGGTACGGTGCCGGTCATGCGTGAAGTCACGAGGACTCCAGCTTTCGATGTTCAGCAGGCCTTTTTTTACTGCCCGGCCAGTTACCCCGTAATCAGTAATCGCGCGGAACATTTCAGGAAACAGGCTAATTATGCCAATCCACATAGCGCCGTCTTTTACCGTTTATCCGGAGAATTTAAAAACCAGGATCCCAATCTACTTCGATAGTTCGCGTAGTGAGATCGACTTTCTTGATAACCTGCCCATCGAGGAACGGAACCAGCCGCTCCTTGATGCCAAACGCATCTTTCAGGTTTGCCTTAATGACGAGAACGTCATTTGACCCGGTTTCCATCATATCGATGACTTTACCCAGGCCATAGCCTTCAGTGGTGACAACCTGGCAACCCATAAGGTCTTTCCAGTAATAATCACCCTCTTCCAGCGAAGGCAGCTGCGATGAATCGACGACAATTTCGCAATTAGTCAGCAGATTCGCCGCATCGCGATCGTCAACGCCTTTCAGCTTGATCACGATATCCTGATTGTGGTGGCGCCAGCTTTCCAGCTCGACCGCTTCCCACTTACCACCTTTCTGGATAAACCAGGGCTGGTAGTTAAAAATGCTTTCAGCGTCTTCAGTGGAGGAAAACACTCTGAGCCAACCACGGATACCGTAGCAAGAACCCATTTTTCCCAATACGATCGGTTCAACAGGTGCTTTATTGCTCATCATGACCACCGTGACAGATTAAGCTGCTTTGTTTGCTGCTTTGATAAGCGTAGCAACGCGATCGGAAACAGTAGCGCCCTGGCCAACCCAGTGAGCGATACGATCCAGATCCAGACGGGTTTCTTCTTCAGAACCGCTAGCGATCGGGTTGAAGAAACCAACGCGCTCGATGAAGCGACCGTTGCGTGCATTACGGCTGTCAGTCACAACAACCTGGTAGAACGGACGCTTTTTTGCGCCGTGACGTGCTAAACGAATAGTTACCATAACATCCTCTTGTGTGAATAAAACACAGGGCCCCATCGAGGAACGGAGCCCAGTGTCATATTAAAAGCCCGAAAATTTTACTGATTTCTGGGGAAAATGCAATCAGCATATGCTTCACATATGCCAAACAAGGGTTATAAGGCGTATATCGGTGCAGCCAGTTTAGTTTCGGCGTGCGCGCAGAAAGCGGAGCGTACACGTAGTACGTGAGCATTTCGAGCACACCCCGGAGCTAAAATGGCAAACAAGATAGCCTTATATCCCTTGTTTCAGCGGCCTGGGAATCCCGGCGGCATCATGCCCTTC
Source organism: Lelliottia sp. WB101 (assembly GCF_003051885.1). Taxonomy (NCBI): domain Bacteria; kingdom Pseudomonadati; phylum Pseudomonadota; class Gammaproteobacteria; order Enterobacterales; family Enterobacteriaceae; genus Lelliottia; species Lelliottia sp. WB101. The sequence goes on along the minus strand of NZ_CP028520.1, from coordinate 2,163,957 downwards.
ATCCCACGCATCATTTTCGCCATTCCACCCTTCTTCATTTTCTTCATCATGCGCTGCATGTCGTCGAACTGCTTCAGAAGGCGGTTTACATCCTGCACCTGCATCCCGCAACCAGCGGCGATGCGGCGTTTGCGCGACCCTTTGATGATTTCAGGCTTCGCACGCTCTTTCAGCGTCATCGAGTTGATGATCGCCTCCATCCGAACCAGCACTTTGTCATCCATCTGCGCTTTTACGTTATCAGGGATCTGGCCCATGCCCGGCAGCTTGCCCATCAGGCTGGCCATGCCGCCCATGTTTTTCATCTGACGGAGCTGTTCCAGGAAGTCGGTCAGATCGAAACCGTCGCCTTTTTTCAGCTTGCTCGCCAGCTTCTCAGCCTGCGCGCGGTCAACTTTGCTCTCGATATCTTCGATCAGCGACAGCACGTCGCCCATGCCCAGAATACGGGAAGCAATACGATCCGGATGGAACGGCTCCAGCGCTTCGGTCTTCTCGCCGACGCCGAGGAATTTAATCGGTTTACCGGTGATATGACGAATCGAGAGCGCCGCACCACCGCGGGCATCACCGTCGACTTTGGTCAGCACGACACCGGTTAATGGCAGCGCTTCGTTAAACGCTTTTGCGGTATTCGCCGCATCCTGACCGGTCATTGCATCAACAACAAACAGGGTCTCTACCGGATTAATCGCGGCGTGAACCTGTTTGATTTCGTCCATCATCGCTTCGTCGACGTGCAGACGACCGGCGGTATCCACCAGCAGCACGTCGTAGAATTTCAGCTTCGCTTCTTTCAGCGCCGCATTAACGATATCAACGGGCTTCTGCGCGACGTCGGACGGGAAGAAATCCACACCAACCTGCTGAGCCAGTGTTTCAAGCTGTTTGATCGCCGCCGGGCGATAAACGTCGGCAGAGACGACCAGCACTTTTTTCTTATGCTTTTCACGCAGGAATTTACCCAGCTTACCTACGCTGGTGGTTTTACCCGCCCCCTGCAGACCGGCCATCAACACCACCGCTGGCGGCTGTGCGGCCAGGTTCAGCACCTGGTTCTCTTCGCCCATTGCCGCAACCAGCTCGTTGCGCACAATTTTGACGAACTCCTGACCTGGGGTCAGGCTCTTATTCACTTCATGACCAACCGCTTTCTCTTTTACGCGGCTGATGAACTCGCGCACAACGGGCAACGCCACGTCGGCTTCGAGCAACGCCATGCGCACTTCGCGCAGCGTTTCTTTCACATTGTCTTCGGTAAGGCGCCCACGGCCGCTGATGTTGCGCAGCGAGCGCGACAAACGATCGGTTAAATTATCAAACATTGTCTCTCGCCTGAGGTAGAAACGTTAGGTCGCTAGCGCGACACGTACACAGAATTTTGCCGCAGTATAACATGAAGGCGCCTTTGTTGTTATGCAACGGTTGGAGCGCGCGTCACGTAACGTTATACTGCTTATCTTTCTTATTAAGACAACTGTCGACGCCTATATGCCTGTTTTCGCACTGATCGCCCTTGTTGCCTACTCTTTCAGCCTTGCGCTGATCATTCCCGGCCTGTTGCAAAAAAACAGCGCCTGGCGACGGATGGCTATTTTGTCGGCAGTTATCGCACTGGTAAGCCATGCGTTCGCACTGGAATCACGTATTATTCCGGGCGACGGCAGCGTACAAAATCTGAGCGTGCTGAACGTCGGCTCGTTGGTCAGCCTGATGATTTGTACGGTGATGACCATTGTCGCGTCGAAGAATCGCGGCTGGCTGCTGCTCCCCATTGTCTACGCTTTCGCGCTGATCAATCTGGCGTTCGCGACCTTCGTACCAAACGAGTTCATTACGCATCTGGAAACCACGCCGGGCATGATGGTCCACATCGGCCTGTCGCTGTTCTCCTACGCCACGCTAATCATTGCGGCGCTGTACGCCATGCAGCTGGCGTGGATCGACTACCAGTTGAAAAACAAAAAGCTGGTTTTCAACCAGGAAATGCCACCGCTGATGGTCATTGAGCGTAAGATGTTCCACATCACTCAGATTGGTGTGGTGCTACTGACGCTGACGCTCTGCACAGGTCTGTTTTATATGCAGAACCTGTTCAGCATTGAGAATATTGATAAAGCCGTTCTCTCTATCATCGCGTGGTTTGTCTATATTGTCCTGTTATGGGGCCACTATCACCAGGGCTGGCGCGGTCGTCGCGTCGTCTGGTTTAACGTAGCTGGCGCTGGCATCCTGACACTGGCCTACTTTGGTAGCCGCGTCATACAGCAGTTCGTCGGCTAAGCAACAAAGGAGTTCCCCCTGGAACACATCTCCACCACCACGCTGATCGTCACCCTGATCGTCATGGTGGTCATCTCCGCCTACTTCTCCGGCTCAGAAACCGGCATGATGACCCTGAACCGCTACCGGTTACGTCATCGCGCCAAACAAGGCAACCGTGCCGCCCGACGCGTTGAAAAGCTGCTGCGCAAGCCCGATCGTCTGATTAGCCTGGTGCTGATCGGCAACAACCTGGTCAATATTCTCGCCTCCGCGCTGGGCACTATTGTTGGGATGCGCCTCTATGGCAACGCCGGTGTCGCGATTGCGACCGGTGTACTGACGTTTGTCGTCCTGGTGTTTGCTGAAGTCCTGCCGAAAACCATCGCCGCCCTCTACCCGGAGAAAGTCGCCTACCCGAGCAGCTTCCTGCTCGGCCCGCTGCTGATCCTGATGATGCCTCTGGTCTGGCTGCTCAACATGGTTACCCGCCTACTGATGCGCATGGTCGGTATAAAAGCCGACGTGGTGATCAGCAGCGCACTGAGCAAAGACGAGCTGCGCACCATCGTGCATGAATCCCGCTCGCAGATTTCGCGCCGGAATCAGGACATGCTGCTGTCGGTGCTGGATCTGGAAAAAGTGAGCGTTGACGACATCATGGTGCCGCGTAATGAAATCGTGGGTATCGACATCAACGACGACTGGAAAGCCATCGTCCGCCAGCTGACCCACTCTCCCCATGGCCGCATCGTGCTGTACCGTGATTCACTGAATGACGCCATCAGCATGCTGCGCGTGCGCGAAGCCTATCGCCTGATGACCGAGAAAAAAGAGTTCACTAAAGAGGTGATGCTCCGCGCCGCCGATGAACTCTATATCATTCCGGAAGGCACGCCGCTGAGTACGCAGCTGGTGAAATTCCAGCGTAATAAAAAGAAAGTGGGCCTGGTGGTCAACGAATATGGCGATATCCAGGGGCTGGTGACGGTTGAAGATATTCTGGAAGAGATCGTCGGCGATTTTACGACGTCAATGTCGCCATCGCTCGCGGAAGAGGTCACGCCACAAAACGACGGTTCGGTGCTGATCGACGGCAGCGCCAACGTGCGTGAACTCAACAAAGCCTTTAACTGGCATCTGCCGGAAGACGACGCTCGCACCATTAACGGTATGATTCTTGAAGCACTGGAAGAGATCCCGGCATCCGGCACCCGTGTGCGCATCAGCCAGTACGATATTGATATCCTGGACGTGCAGGACAATATGATCAAACAGGTGAAGGTTATCCCGGTCAAACCACTGCGGGATAGCGTAGCCGAACGCTAGTGTGTAGGCCGGGTGAGGCAATGCCGCCACCCGGCACTACAGAGGCAAATTACGCCTTCGCTTTCGCGACAGTAACCATCGCAGCACGAATAGTACGGCCGTTCAGCGTATAGCCTTTCTGCATCACAGCCAGCACGTTGCCAGCAGTAACATCTTCAGATTCAACCATCGCAATCGCCTGGTGGACGTTAGGGTCCAGCGCTACGTTGGTATCAGCAACCACTTCAACACCGAACTTACGCACCACGTCGAGCATGGATTTCAGCGTCAGCTCAAGGCCTTCGACCATCGCCGCCATGTCCGGGTTAGCTTTATCAGCCACTTCCAGCGCACGATCCAGGCTATCAATCACCGGCAGCAGCTCGTTGACGAATTTCTCCAGCGCGAACTTATGCGCCTTTTCCACGTCCAGCTCGGTACGGCGACGCAGGTTTTCCATTTCCGCTTTGATACGCAGCACGCTTTCGCGCTCGCGATTCTGGGCTTCAGTTAACTGAGCTTCCAGATTCGCAATTTTTTCATCGCGCGGATCCACCTGCTCAGCAGAAGCATCCGGCTCTACAGCCTCAACTTCTTCGTGCTGTTCCATGATAATTTCTTCCGGGGCTTGCCCCTCAGGCGTTTTCTGTTCTTTACTACTCATGAATTTCTCCGCGTTTTTCTGCATTCATCTCGCTAACTTCGCTTATTATGGGGATCAGTTTCCGGGATTCAAGGGAACAAAGCATATTGTCACCATCAATCGGCACAAGGACCTCCAGAAAATGAATAATCATTTCAAGTGTATTGGGATTGTCGGACATCCACGTCACCCTACGGCGCTGACGACACATGAAATGTTGTATCGCTGGCTGTGCGCAAAAGGCTACGAAGTGATGGTGGAGCAGCAAATTGCGCAGGAATTGCAGCTCAAAAATGTGAAGACCGGCACGCTGGCGGAAATTGGCCAGCAGGCGGATCTCGCCGTAGTCGTCGGCGGTGACGGCAACATGCTCGGCGCGGCTCGCACTCTGGCACGCTACGATATTAAAGTTATTGGTATCAACCGCGGTAACCTGGGCTTCCTGACCGACCTCGATCCCGACAACGCCCATCAGCAGCTAGCCGACGTTCTGGACGGCCATTACATCAGCGAAAAACGCTTTTTGCTCGAAGCGCAGGTATGCCAGCAGGACTGTCAGAAACGGATCAGCACGGCCATCAACGAAGTGGTCCTGCATCCGGGAAAAGTCGCCCATATGATTGAATTCGAAGTCTATATCGATGAAGTCTTCGCCTTCTCCCAGCGCTCTGACGGGCTAATCATCTCGACGCCAACCGGCTCGACCGCCTATTCCCTCTCCGCTGGCGGGCCTATTCTGACCCCCTCGCTGGATGCCATCACTCTGGTGCCGATGTTCCCGCATACCCTTTCGGCCCGCCCACTGGTTATCAACAGCAGCAGCACCATCCGCCTGCGCTTCTCGCACCGCCGCAATGATCTCGAAATCAGCTGCGACAGCCAGATTGCGTTACCGATACAGGAAGGCGAAGACGTGTTAATTCGGCGCTGTGACTACCACCTGAATCTGATACATCCGAAAGACTACAGCTATTTCAATACATTAAGTTCTAAGCTCGGCTGGTCAAAAAAATTATTCTAAATTTGCATCCAGCACTTTACTGGATAAAAAACCAGTTTATACTGTATGAAAACACAGTTATGGTTTTTCATACAGGAAAACAATTATGCTGGCACAACTGACCATCAGCAACTTTGCCATTGTTCGTGAGCTTGAGATCGACTTCCAGAGCGGAATGACGGCCATTACCGGTGAAACCGGTGCAGGTAAATCTATTGCCATTGATGCGCTCGGCTTGTGTCTCGGCGGTCGCGCAGAAGGCGACATCGTGCGCACCGGCGCTAGCCGCGCCGATCTCTGCGCGCGCTTTTCCTTAAAAGATACCCCTGCCGCGCTGCGCTGGCTTGAAGTCAATCAACTCGAAGATGGACGTGAGTGTTTACTTCGCCGCGTCATCAGCAGCGATGGCCGCTCTCGCGGCTTTATTAACGGGACTGCGGTTCCCCTTTCTCAGCTGCGTGAGCTGGGCCAGCTATTGATTCAAATTCATGGCCAGCACGCGCATCAGCAGCTCATTAAACCGGAACAGCAAAAAGCCCTGCTAGATGGCTATGCCGGTGAGTACGCGCTCACTCAGTTGATGGCTGAACACTATCGTCAGTGGCATCAAAGCTGCCGCGAACTGGCACAGCATCAGCAGCAAAGTCAGGAGCGCGCGGCGCGCGCCGAACTGCTGAACTATCAGTTGAAGGAACTCAACGAATTCAACCCACAGCCGGGTGAGTTTGAGCAGATCGACGAAGAGTACAAACGGCTCGCCAACAGCGGGCATTTAATCTCGACCAGCCAGCAAGCGCTGAATCTGCTGGCTGATGGCGAAGATACCAACCTGCAGAGCCAGCTCTACACTGTGCGCCAACAGGTTACCGAACTGGTCAGTCTCGACAGCAAGTTGTCTGGCGTGCTCGACATGCTGGAAGAGGCGGCGATTCAAATTTCAGAAGCCGGTGAAGAGTTGCGTCACTATTGTGAGCGCCTGGATCTCGACCCTAACCGCTTATTCGAGCTGGAGCAGCGCATCTCCCGGCAGATCTCCCTGGCACGTAAACACTACGTCACACCAGAAGAGCTGCCGAACTATCACCAGTCGTTGCTGGATGAACAGCAGCAGCTCGACGATCAGGCCGACTCGCTGGAAACGCTGTCCCTGGCGGTGAATGTCCATCATCAACAGGCGCTGGCCACGGCGAAGCAGCTTCACGATGTTCGCCAACATTATGCTCAGGAGTTGGGTCAGCACATCACGGACAGCATGCATGCGCTGTCTATGCCACACGGTGTCTTCACCATCGACGTGAAATTTGAAGTCAATCATCTCACCGCCGAAGGGGCAGACCGCATTGAGTTCCGCGTGACCACCAACCCAGGCCAGCCTTTACAGGCCATTTCCAAGGTCGCCTCTGGTGGGGAACTCTCGCGCATCGCTCTGGCGATTCAGGTGATCACGGCGCGTAAAATGGAAACCCCGGCGCTGATCTTCGACGAAGTGGACGTGGGGATCAGTGGCCCGACCGCCGCCGTCGTTGGCAAATTGTTACGTCAGTTAGGTGAATCCACTCAGGTCATGTGTGTCACCCACCTGCCGCAGGTAGCCGGTTGTGGGCATCACCATTTCTATGTCTGCAAAGAAACCGACGGTGAAATGACGGAAACGCATATGCACCCGCTGGATAAAAAGGCGCGCCTGCAGGAGCTGGCACGTCTGCTTGGCGGGAGTGAAGTGACGCGCAATACGCTGGCGAATGCGAAAGAACTGCTGGCCGCATAAACTTTTTCGGGATCTCAGGGTCATACAGAACAACAAAAACGCCGTCAGACCGGTTTCAAAGTGGGGCAAGGTCTATTATCATCGGCATATAACATATGAGCCGCGTATTGCTCGGGCCCGAAAAGGAATCAAATCACTATGCGCTGTAAAACGCTGACCGCTGTCGCAGCGGTTCTTCTGATGTTGACCGCAGGTTGTTCCACTCTGGAGCGAGTGGTTTATCGTCCTGACATCAACCAGGGGAACTACCTCACACCTAACGATGTGTCTAAAGTTCGTGTCGGTATGACACAACAGCAGGTCGCTTATGCACTGGGAACCCCGATGATGTCCGATCCGTTCGGCACTAACACCTGGTTCTATGTCTTCCGCCAGCAGCCTGGCCATGAAGGCGTTACGCAGCAGACGCTGACCCTGACCTTCAACAGCAGCGGTGTGTTAACCAACATTGATAACAAACCGGCGCTTACCAAACAGTAAGGTCTCAGAAATGCAAAAAGGTGCTCACTGAGCACCTTTTTTGTATCTTAACGTCGCTTCGCCCTACTTCCCGGCCTTCTCCGCACGCTGACGGCGCAGCTCTTTCGGATCGGCAATCAATGGTCGATAAATCTCAACGCGATCGCCATCATTCACAACATCCATCAGTTTAACCGGACGACTGTAAATACCGACTTTATTCTGCGAAAGATCGATATCGCTGCGCAGTTCCAGCAGACCAGAGGCACGAATCGCTTCTTCAACGGTGGCCCCCTCGTCCAGCTTCACCCGCTGCAGGTATTGTTTTTCAGGCAGGGCGTAAGCCACTTCCACCGTGATTTTAGGCGACACTGTAAACCTCTTTGGCGCGCACGGTGAATGCCTGAACCATATTGGAGGCCAGCTCTTTAAAGATGCGGCCAAACGCCAGTTCAATCAGCTTATTGGTGAACTCGAAATCCAGATGAAACTCGATGCGACAAGCATCAGCGCTCAGTGGCGTAAACTTCCAGCCACCCATCAGGGTTTTGAACGGCCCATCCACCAGTTGCATCAAAATACTTTGATTGTTGGTCAGCGTATTACGGGTCGTGAACGTTTTGCTGATCCCCGCTTTCGACACATCCACGGCGGCAGTCATCTGCGTCGGGCCAGCATCCAGCACCCGGCTACCGGTACATCCCGGAATAAACTGCGGATAGGACTGGACGTCATTCACTAACTGGTACATTTGTTCCACGCTGTAGGGCACAAGCGCAGTACGGCTAATCTGAGGCATAGCATTTTCCATGGTCACACAACGGACAAATAATAACATTTATCCCCTGTTAAAAAAACGCTAAGCCTTATCTCGTGCTAAGATAGCGCGTTGGACCTCACAGGATGCAATCGCAATGAGGTTACTTTTTGAACTCAGATTACCTATGGCTTCACGACACTTATGACGAAGAAAAAAGCACATAAACCTGGCTCGGCAACCATTGCGCTGAACAAGCGTGCCCGCCATGAGTACTTCATTGAAGAAGAATTCGAAGCTGGCCTTGCGTTGCAGGGCTGGGAAGTCAAATCCCTGCGCGCAGGTAAAGCCAATATCAGCGACAGCTATGTGATTCTGATTGATGGCGAAGCCTTCCTGTTTGGCGCAAACTTTACGCCGCTGGCCGTCGCCTCTTCTCACTACGTTTGCGACCCGACGCGCACGCGTAAACTGCTACTCAATCAGCGCGAACTGGCTTCACTTTTTGGCCGCATTAACCGCGAAGGTTACACCGTCGTCGCCCTGTCTCTGTACTGGAAAAATGCCTGGTGCAAAGTGAAAATCGGCGTGGCGAAGGGTAAAAAACAGCACGACAAGCGTGATGACGTGAAAGACCGTGAATGGCAGGTCGACAAAGCGCGTATCATGAAGCACGCAGGCCGTTAATTTCTGCCTGAATTTTGTACTTTTCACACTGATTTAAGAACTTATCGTTCCACGCTGGCATCACCGATGCCAGTTCTGGTATACTGGGTTCAACACATTGGGGCTGATTCTGGATTCGACGGGATTTGCGAAACCCAAGGTGCATGCCGAGGGGCGGTTTGCCTCGTAAAAAGCCGCAAAAAAATAGTCGCAAACGACGAAAACTACGCTTTAGCAGCTTAATAACCTGCTAAGAGCCCTCTCTCCCTAGCCTCCGCTCTTAGGACGGGGATCAAGAGAGGTCAAACCCAAAAGAGATCGCATGGATGTCCTGCCTGGGGCTGAAGTGTTAAAACTAATCAGGCTAGTCTGGTAGTGGCGTGTCTGTCCGCAGGTGCCAGGCGAATGTAAAGACTGACTAAGCATGTAGTACCGAGGATGTAGGAATTTCGGACGGGGGTTCAAATCCCCCCAGCTCCACCAAATAAAACAAGGGGTTACGTGAAAGCGTAGCCCCTTTTTAATGTCCATTGTCCACTTAGCGTCCACCTGTGTTCTGGTTCCACCTGTAAGGATGAAGATATGAGCTTTCCAGATACGCTGTTCAAGGCATTAGATTATGTAACCACTTCTCGCCGGGCGCTCAGGCTGGTTTTCATATTGTTAGGAATCGCTCTTGCCTTGAAATTCATCTTCCCTCAGCTAAGTGCTTTGGTCCCGATGTCAAATCAACAAATTGGTGGGATATCCATTAATGTTCACTTTTTCATCAGCGGCGCGTTGGGAATGTGCTCTGGCGCTCTTACCTTCAATTTATTCGAGTGGCTAATACGACGAGCAATTATATTTCGTGATAACCGCGAGTTGGTAAAAGAGAATCTGCGACACCTTGAACTTTCAGCGCAACGTGATGAGCAAAAGAAAAAAGAGTTTACGGAATCGTTCCGAACTGCCTATCCAATGCTAGACAATGGATGCAAACTCATTCTTAATTCATTACGCCGCAGTCCTGAGAGTCTGTATCCTAGAGATGAGTCTACATTTTATCTGAAACAAAATGGCTGGATTGAACCAACGATCTCACTGCCGAATGGCTATTTCATTTTCAAAATAAACAAAGACATATCATCTACAATTGATCAAATGATTTCTGAAGAAATTGAAGAATATTCAATCGCATTTATCAATTCTCATAAAGCAGGTTGTCAAAAAATCCTTGAACTATTGAAAATACGATCATCAAACAGTGAAACAAGCCCATTACCCTACGTAGAATACGTAGAATGCTGGAATGAAATAAATCATTGTTTTTCAATAACAACAGGAAGTTCTACTATTACCCTTAGTTTTCGCCCTAGTTACCATGAAAAATTCGAAAGTAAATTAAAAATACCTATATCCAAGCAAGTAACATTCAACATCATAAAATAAACATTCAAAATGCATAGATTGCTATCTGAGCCGAATCCCAATAGATTCGGCTCGCTCATTGAGCCAAACAAACCTTAGACTTCAAGCAAAGCCTGCTGCCTGATGTTATGCGTTCAGCTTTTTTCAGTACAATTTAGTTCTGCATTTCATGGCCAGCCCACGTCCAATCTGACTTCTATCAACTTTCCACAGTTACGTTTGCATAATGAATTTGATTTTTCCACTTCACACAAAATAAAAAATATCTTTTTTATCTGATAGTTACGACTTTCATTAGATCCTCCATAGATCCTTTTTACTGAAAAACACTGAAATTCTTTTCAATCTTTTCAGTTTGAGTTTAACGCAAAGCCTCCAGCACTGGCGCGGTCTGGCTATCCGGTTTGTAGAAAAATAAAACTGAAAAATTTCTACGATCCAAAAACCGCAGGCGGGTGCGGTGTAGTGCGATTTTGGTCTGCGGAAGATTTATTTTGTCATGCTGTGACGCTCTCAGCGCCCCGCTGTGGGTACGATCTATTTTGACTGCTGCGGTTGCTGTCGTAAGGAGAGGACGCGGCAGAGCGCTGCGGGTTGGGCGTGATGCTATCCCCGCAAGGGGATAAAAAAAGATTATCCCCGGCAAGGGATAAAGGGCATAAAAAAACCCGCTTGCGCGGGCTGTGATGGGAGGGCAGTTACTTACCTATGACAGGTGAATATTTCGTGTTGAGGGTGTCAGCTTTTGTTCCGCTGTTCCGAATGGCGGCCGCATTGGTCGGCGCACCCGTATTACTGTGGCTGTGGCTCGCTGTCTGTTCTGCCAGCTCTTTCACCACATCCAGCGTGTCCAGCATCAGCTGCGCCACGTTGATACTGCCGGAACCAATCCAGACTACCGGGGCAATAATCTGCTGCTGAACTGCTGCCACGCTTTTACGTATCTGGCCAATCTTCTCGATCAGGTCTTTGCCCGTTGTCACAGTCTGAGTCCCGGCAATATCGGCTTCATCATCGCCGCCCACGCTGGCCACCCGGTTATTCACTGCCTGGCTGTAATCGCCAGTGCATACCTGCTGAATGGCTCCGGCCATAAGCGTGGACGTTCCCAGCACAGTGACTTTATCCGTGGCCTTAATCGTGGTTTCCCGGCTGACCAGCTCGCGCTGTTCAGTATCGGCTTTGACAACCCGCGCCATTGACGCTTCGCTGATCGTCTGGTCAGTCTGCCTCACCCAGTCACCCGCCTGGGTGACACGCTGCGAAACTTCCGCACGCTGCTGCTGTAACTGCTCGCCAGGCTGAATATCCGGGAGGCTGGTTCCGTCCGGGATGGTCTGGCGTACAAACGGTTTATCTGGCCGTCCGTCTGTAAATGCCACCTCAACCAGCGTTCCTTCAGGCGGAAACTGGAACATGCCGGAGTCATTACCGGCCATCGGAACCGGCAGCGGAACCGCCGAATACACAGGCGTGTTTTTATCCGGTTTGCCGTCAGCGTCAAGCAGCTGCACGTCGACGGCATAACGCGGACGGAACGGATCGGAGAAATTCCCGCTTTTCACCGCCTCCACGGGATTCATGACACGGGCAAATTTGGGCAAATGCAGACCGGAAGCCAGCTCCGGGTAATGACTCTCAATCTGGCGCTGTACGGGTGTTTTTTGCAATGCCTGACCTGTGGCGCGGTTGCGCGGTGTCCACGTCACGGCCATCGTGTCATTTTCCAGGTGGACTTTCGTCACCCTCTCACCGTTCAGCTGCACACCTGGGCGCAGACTTTGCACCACGGGCAGTGTCATGGAATTGCCCCCGGCCACTCCCTGACTAAATTTGTGGGGGATCTCAACCGGGCGATCAGCAAACAGCGCCTTTTCTGCCCCGCCAACATACACACCGCCATCCGGCAGCTGATACCAGATGTAATCCGTGATACCGAAAGCTTTGCCCAGATTGTCCAGCAACTGATAACCCGTCCCACTGTGCGTCAAGTGCGGAATCGGACGATCTGAATAGTCGGCATCCGGCACGCTGAAGGTCAGCCCGCTATGTTCCGTCAGCCAGCTGGCCACACTGCGCAGCGTGGGATGCTGAAAGGAACATGGCCAGAGGCGTTCGAATACGCCAACCAGCTCACGAACAAACAACCGCTGAAAACCATTTTCCGCAGGCTGCGAGCGCTCCACATACCCGGTGAACCATCGCAGCACCAGATCGGTATACCCCACATCGATGCGAACCAGTTTCCCGGTATAGTCCTGCGTCGTCCCCGCCGTGATAAACCCCCTGCCGCAGCTGTTCAGCTCCAGCACCAGGCTGGCATCAGCCAGATGGATTTCATCCGTTGAAAGGTACAAGCGTTTAATGGGCTTCATTTTTACCCCAGTGCTTCATTGACGGGTTTAAGCACCTTACGCTCAAACCACGTCATTTTTTCTTCATCTTCGCCAGCTGCCTGGCTCCCGTTCTGGCCAGCACCGCTTCCCGCCGTTTGTTTTACTGCCGTGGTTTTGCCGCTCGCCCTGGCCTCACGTTTTTCCTGCACGCTGATATGTTCCGAAAGCGTAAACGTCACCAGCCAGGACATGCGGCCATCCTGTGGCGGCGCATCCAGCGTTCCGGTAAACGTCGCCTCACGAAAATTCACGGCGCGTGCTGCCTCATGCGAGACACGGTATTTCTGGCGCTGGCCGCTGGCATCCGTCGCGCTGCCCAGCTCAAAGATGCGGCGCAGGATCTCAGGATTTTTGAAGGGAACCTCCCCGGACACACGCAGCTCTTTCCCCTTAATGCCCTGCTCTGATTTGGTCGTGGCGCTGGTCTGGCCGGACTGGTCTTTATCCTGAAATTGCTGGGAAACCGTGACGCGCATGTTTTTCAGCAGAACGGCTTCCCCGTTAAGCGCCAGTGTCGGATTCGATGTCATGGATCATTCCTTTTATGCCGTCGAGATTGTCGCCAACCAGCATCATGGCAGCGGTATAAATTGCTGACTGAAGCGGAATCCCCTTCACCAGCTCCGGGAGTGTGGACGGCAGATCGCCGCTGGCCGTGAACACCCACGCCCTGGCGCTTTTTCCCTGTAAATCAGACAGTCCACTGGCAATGCCTGAAATCAGGCTTTCACGCTGCTGCTGAAAATCCCCCATCAGCTTTTTGACCGTGGATATATCAGCCGTGGCGGCTGCTTCCTGCCGGGCTTTTTGTACCGCTGCGGCGGCCAGCGCCGTGCGGCTGGTCGGAACGGAAAGCGGGATCGCAGAGGGCAAACTCTGGCTGTATTTCGCCGGGATTTGCATTTTCTCCGCAGCCAGCTGCGCGGCAGACTCTGCCAGTCTCCGCACCTGGGTAAAGGCCGGACTGGGGAACACGTCCACCAGTTGATTCAGGCTGGCCATGAAATTGTCATGTGTCTGACCAGACACCATCATGATCACGATATCCGCCGCCCCGCCCGTCCCGGCCAGCTTTTCAGCCAGGTAGCTGATGGCATTCACCGGGCTGAGGTAAGCACCGTTCTCTGTCTGTTGCCCCAGTCCGTAAACCCACGGGTGGGCCGGGATCACGGAACAATTCAGCGCCCCTACTGAATCACTGAAGGCAATACGGGCTTCACGCCACATCAGAAGGCACCTCTGGCCAGACCGGGCGACTCAGATCGACGCGGTTCAGCATGACGCGGTATTTTTTCCACGCCATAAGCAGCGCGGATTCAGCATCAGTCGCAACCTCCAGATCAGCAGCATCCTGTAACGGTGCAATCTTCTGGCTGGCCGTTTTCATAAGCGCTAATTTTTTTTCTTCGGCAATAGACATTAGTTCTTCAGCGGTGGGTACAGATATACTTTTCAATACTGGCCGCCCGTACTCGTCAGGCGTAATTTCTTTCCCATTACCCTGATTATTAATCAAATAGTTATACCAACCCTCTGACACCTCAACGCCATCATGAGGCCAGCACCCCGCCTGTTCATAAGAGGCTTTCGCGCTGTAAGGGTAAAATCCGTTCGTGGCCGCACTATAAAAAATCGTCATATCATTTACCCATCGCTATAAAGCCAACCGTATTTTTTGCCGCAGCTTTGACCACAAACCCTGTGGTACTGACACTGGAAGCTCCCACGTCACCGTATGCGCCGCCGTTGACTGTAAGCGCAAGCGAGGGAACCAGGCTAAAGGCCACCGGGAATGTGAAACTCTGCCCGTCAGTGCTTACCGCGACTTTTCCATACTGAATCAGCATTCCGGTGTTCGTATCCCGAAACCATCCGTTTGCCGCCAGTGAGGCGGAGTTTATTTTCTGAAAACGCGCATCTGATTCGGTTTTGGTGTAGGCCTGCCCTGCCGGGGTATAGCTGCCTTTTGGCTGATATTTATTATCACCTTCAGCCTTTGTGTATGCCCCGACGTTCGCGGCAGGGATGGTGATATCAGCCGTACCGTCAAATGCCACACCTGCAATTTTGCGGGCTGTCTGCAACTTGGTTGCAGAAACAGCATTGCCATTACTCGCTAACGCTCCAATTTCGGCAGGAGTCGGTTTGTTCGCACCATCATATTGTTTGGTCCATGCGGTCCAAACACCGCCATAAATAGTGCGGATATAGCTGCGGGAATTGTTATAAACACGGTAAATCTGAGTAAAACCAGCGTGCTTATAAACTTCCAGCGACCCGGCAACCGCTTCGGGATAATTTTTCCCTGCTGAAGCCTGCGCGTTAGCTGCCTGGAAATAGAGGCCTGGCGTGGTGTAGGCGTTTAAATCAGCGGCATTTCCAATCGCCTCAGCCTGGCCGTTGAAAATATCCTGCGCGGTCACGCTAATGTCAGCTGTCAGCGGCCGACCATTCACTTTACGGCCAGAGGGTACACGCCCGTTGGCATTATCATTTACCGCCTTAATCGCCTTAGGCGTCGCAGCAAAAGCTTCAGATGTGCTATCCGTCACGCTGGTAAGCTGGACAATGCCCTTTTGTGCGGTAGTGGCATCCTGTGCGGTGTATTTACCAGAGGCCAGATCAAAGACAGCTTTCACCGCCTTGGGTGTTGCAGCCATAGATTCAGATACGCTGTTTGTGGCGCTGCTTAACTGGGTAAAGCCTTTCGCTGCCGTGGTTGCATCAGGGTGATTCCGTGACTGCTCATGTTTTTTTAGCGCATCACTGGCGGTCTGATCGTTAAGCGTCCCTTTCGGGCGCAGATCGGTAATGTTGCCATCTGCATCAATGCTGGCTACCGCAAACACGTAATGCTGCACCCCGCTCTGGACGTAATCCGCAAGGTTTGCCGCCAGGGTAATTTTAGTGGTAACACCCCAGACGCTGGTCAGCGTTCCCGTCCAGGCCACATCCAGCCAGACTTTTACGGGCTTAGTTGTCACAGTAATATTCTGGTTAGCGGGCAGCTGCGCACGCAGACCACGGACATATCCCGCCCCGGCAGTTACAAAGAACTGCGAACCGTTTTTCGCAACCAGATAGCCATCCTCCAGAAATGCTGCAACGCCGTACAGGTCTGTATTTTCCAGACGCTGGCGTTCATCAATCCCGGTCATTCGGGCGGTAAAATCAATTTGCCAGGTTTCAGCTGGCGTGTTGATTGCGGTTTCTGCCTGTGCGCCGTCGAACTCCATCAGAAACGAACGGGTAAGTACGTTCCCCTGCTGGCCATCTTTCGTTTTCAGCTTTTGCTGAACCGGGGCATGAACAATCATGGCCAGCGTGTTACTTGCCTTGTTAATCAGTCCAACCCAGTTAAACGAAAAATCACCCACTTCTGCACCCAGTACAACGGAATGCACCACGGCATTGTCGTTTACCACCCCTTTACGGGTGACTGCCTGGCGGTGAACGATTTGCGCAGCGGGCGGCAGCGTTTCATTGCGGTCAATCGGTTTACTGGCATCCAGCCCCGGCACATTGGCAAAAACAAATTCATCCAGCAGGACGGCTTCGCCCGTTACTGCCTGGCTGGCTTTCCACTGCTCAAAGGCCAGTGTGATCACAGTCTGTGACATATCTTGCTCCCTATAAACTTGCGCTAAACGTTGCGCTGCTGGCGTCCGTCGCATTCAGGCGAGCCGGATACACCACATATTCCCCCTGATCCCATCCCGCATGGATAGCCAGGCTTTCAGACGTGATCACTTCAAACTGATAACGGCGGCAGGTTCTGCCGTACTGGCGGATAATCTGAATCATCAGTTGCGTGTTATCCGCCACCTGGCTGTCTGTCACTCGCACCAGGATCACATCCCAGTCAATCTCTGGCTGGCGTTCGACCAGCTCCACATACCCAATACCCAGCCGCGCAAAAATGTTAATAAATCCCTCAACCGAACCCGCATCACGGGCATTGATAAAGGCGTAGGCCACCCGCTTGCGGTACAGCGATAAGGGTTCACCGCTGAAGCGGGTAATGTCCCGGTCATAGGCGATTAGATTCAGAATCGGTTCAATGCAGGTCAGCGGATCAAATTGCCGCAGCGGCCACGTAATCCAGCCGTACACATCCGCCCAGAACGTCCGCGCGGTTTTCAGTAACGCCAGCGGCTCGCCCTTGTTCATCCAGGACGGCAGCGCCAGACTGGCCAGTTTCTTCAGAAAATCAGTCATCTTTCAGGCTCACCGTTAATGTGTTCAGACGTGGCACACTCAGATCGCTGGTAATGTCTTTCAGGGAAAACTCAATCGAATCCGAATCCGGGAAAGTTTTATGCACCTCCCGCGCCAGCTGCGAGAAGGAAAAGCGGGAGTATGGCCACGTTTTTTTCACGTCATAATCGGTGTTTTCCCTGAAGGCGCAGCGGATCAGGTTTTCAATACCTTTTCTCAGCGCGTCCTGTTGCTCCGTTACAACGTTGCTCAGATTCCGCACGTACACCGTGACACTCAGATCGTGACGGGTTTCCGGCATGGCAAAGCACTGCATATCATCCCCGTGGCCGTGATGGCCCTGCGTGTTGATATAGTCATTTACCGCTTCAATAAACGGCTCGGACGTTACCCCGCTGTCCAGAAGCAGATACGCGTTCGCAGTGCCTGGACCACGGGGCGCATCGTGCAAAAAGAAAATGCGGTCAATACTCAGCCCTGCCACACTGGCAATCATCGAACGGTAAACCGCATCCGTGTGATAATTCCCCACCAGGTTGAACTGGTTCCGGCAGCGTTCGCGCAGCTCGTCATCGCTCTCCTCATTCGCCCCCGGCACGGTCAGCCAGTCCTCTTCGCTGGCCACATGACTGATACCGTCAACGGCCACGGGTAAAATACGAAAGTAGCCGGGCGCAAGGTTGTATGCGCCGCCCGTTCCGGTGGCCTTAACCGACAGTAACGCGCTGGCGGTCCCGGATGGGATCACCACATCGGCCACGGTGGCAACGGCGTACACTTTGCCGTTTATCCGTTCGGTCTGGATAACGGTTCCCGCTGTCACTGTGACGGCCTGGTTTACATCTTCTTTGTAAAAGCGGATCACCCCTTCCGCAGCGCTGGCGGGTTTCGCCGTGACGTTCACCGCCCACGCCAGCAGACGCAACATCTGCCCCCCTGCCGTGGCCACAAACATATTGGTCATGACCACAGACACCAGTGCATCCTTCAGCCACATCACCGGTGCGGTGACAATGGCGGTGATAAGCCGCCAGAACGGAGACATGCGCGAGGTATTCGTGATCAGCCCTTCCTGCGCGGCAATGGCGTTAAACCGGGTGCGCACCGCCTCTTCAGTGACGGGCATCCCGCTGGCCTTCACCACCTCTTCAAAATCCACCTGCGGCTTTTCTGTCATAAGTCCACCTGCGCTGAAATTCCGCCAAAGTCATATGTGCTGGCCGTTACCCATAATCGCTTCTGGCTTTCCTCACTGACTTCCACAGTGCCAGGCACAATCCGTTCATCGCTTTCGATCATCAGCTCCAGCTGCGTGAAAATATCAGCGCGTAAAGTCGGGCTGCGCTCGCCAATTAACTGCGTGGCCAGACCGCTTTCAAGAATGCTGTGAATAATGTCCTGCCCGATACTTTTGCGGTTATTACACAGTTCAGGCTCTTTTCCGGTATTCAGAACAAAATTACCGTTTTCAATCAGCAGATCGATGTAAAGCAAATCACTCATGGGTTTAGCTCCTGCCATTCCTGCAATTGTCCCGGCGAAAATGTTTCTTTTGGATAGATATTTACCGTTTCAATTTTTCGGCTGTTATCCGTCACAGATTTAGAATTACTATTAATCGTTTTACTGATACCGCCACGTTCAACGCCTTTCAGCTCACCGCCAGTCAAAAGCGTATTTGGTGCAAATGCTGGCGGCGGCATTTCCATTACGGGCTGTTCAATATATTTCACGTTATAAGGCACTGAAGGCACATTCACAGCCGAGGCGCTTTTGTTAACAACTGTAGGCGGCAGCGCTCCTTTTTTATTATTCGTTCCGGACTCAGCAGCCAGTGCAATATTCACACCTGGAATTTTATTGAGTTTCCCTACTATCCAGTTCCATGACTTCAAAAAACTCCCTTTAATGGTCTGCCAGACATTATCAAACATCGTCACTATGCCGATTGCCATTCCGCTTAACACTTCAGATGGAGAAAATCCGGAGAGGAGAGCAATAAATCCATTCCAGCCGTCACTGATAAACTGCCAGGCACTGGAAAAAATACCCGCCAGCCACTGCACCACAGAGGCCACCATTGCAAAGGCTTCCGTATTCATGACCGCAGATTTAACAGCATCCCAGTGTTGAATCAGGAGGTAACAACCCGCAGCCAGCAAAGCAATCGCCCCGATAATCAGCAGGATCGGCCAGCTCATGAGATTGATACCTACCCCGGCCATAATCGCCGCCATGCGCACCGCCAGCAGAATGCCGCGTAATGCCCCCAGTGTCGCGTTCCAGGCCAGAACGGCCTTCTGTGCCAGCCAGATAGTGGCGGTATAAATACGGGTGACGGAAGCGAGGACAACCCAGATACCCCGCAATCCGCCCATGACAAAGGCAGATACCCCCATCAGGATATTCACGATAGCGCCCACAGCGGCAAACCCCAGCAGCGCCATAGTGGCGTACCCCACAGCCCGCGCGATATTTGGAAACATCTGCATCCAGCGTGCAAAGGTCTGCCCCATATCTGCCAGGCGATTCAGCAGCGGATAAAGCACCGGGATCAGCGTCAGGCCGATAACGGTTTTAATGGCCGTCAGAATCGCGATAAACCGATCCCAGGGTTTCACCATTTTCGCCGCCATTTCCTGCGTGCGCTTCAGCCCGTCAGCCCCGCCCAGCTCAGTGATATTTCGCTGTAATAACGCCACATTGCCGTAAAGGTGTTTAACCACTGCCGAACTGTCACCAAAGGCGGCATCCAGCTCCGCCTGGGCTTTCAGGTTCCCCTCCAGGCTCTTGCCATATTTGGCCTGTAGCTTTATCAGCATTTCGGGCATGGACAGCATTTTTCCGGTCGCGTCGGTAAAGGACAGCCCCAGTTTTTTACCGCCTTCAATCGCGCCCGTCATAAAGCCTTCGTAGGCGCTGCTCGCTTCCGTTCCCAGTGTGCGGCTCAGCTGCCCCAGCACGGCCAGCTGTTCATCCAGTCCGACACCGTAGTTTGTGCCCACCCCGCGCGCGCCTTCCATGAGGTCTTTGATAGTGGCCATTTCCGCGCCGAACGTTTTACGCATAAACACCATCTTGCCCGCCAGTTGCTCTGCAAACTGGACTTTTCCCAGGCGCTCCGCATCAGCGGAAAAGTTACCGAACATCTGCCCCATAAATTCCGACGTTTCAGCGGCGGTGGATTTCAGGGCAAACGCCAGCACGTTGGCGACTTTGGTTACTTTCGGCAGCTCACTGCCCGTCAGCCCGGCAATGGAGGCGTTGATTTCTTCTGTGGATTTCACGAATTCCACGGCGCTGGCGCCGTAGGTTGTGCTGAATGTCAGCGCGTCACGCTGTACGGTTTTGAGCGTGGAATTGTCGATACCTTTTGCGGCCGCATCATTCAGCGCGTCATACATCTCGATGGCCGGAGACAGCGCACCTTTGATGGCCATCCCCGTTCCGGCCAGCGCCAGCGCACCGCCGCCAATCTGCATAAACGCTGCTTTTGATTTTTCCGCAAAGCCTGTCACATTGCCCTGCACCTGTTTTAGCGGGCGAGACAATTTATCGATCAGGCTTAATGTAAAATCTAACTGTTTCATTCTGTGCCTTTAAAAGCAGTGCTTATTCCACTTGCCGTAGCAATACGCATATTTTCCCAGAAACGATTATCCAGCCAGACGGCGGCGGCGATATCGTCAATAGAATCTTCCCCGTGGGGTAAATAATGGCGGCGTAAAATTAAATACTGGTCGAGTCCATTTTGCTCAATTGCCCGGACTCGCTTTGTCAGTTTTTTACTTCAATTTCCAGCTCAGGCGCGTAAATTTCATTTACTTTACCTGCCAGTTGCAGCGCTGCGCCCGGACGCTTTAAGAGTTCAGCCAGCGCCTCTTTACTTTCTGGCTCCACAATACGGGTGAGATAGTTGTGCGCCGGGGCGACTTTGTTATCCATCGCCATTTCATTAATGAATTTGTTATAGGCGGTCTGGTTAGGCGCGAAAATAATCTCTTTACCGCATACAACGAATTTAATCTGCTGTTCCATTTAATACACTCTCTCGTTTATTCATTTCGTCAATCAGCGCATTATGACGCGCTGCGCATACAGAATATAAATCCTGATATTCAATTGCCGGGGCGGCGATATCCGCCCCAGTATTCCCTTTAATACGCGGAAGATTTTCCGTTGGGCATTTTCGCTTCAGGCTTTCCTGATAGGGTATGTTCGGTATTTTCGACGGTGGCGTTAAACATGCGGATAAAGTCAGCAGACACGCACACATTAGTAAATACCGGCTTAACAATTTCAGTCCTGATTTCTTTAGGTCTGCCACTTTCCAGCGCCTCCAGTTTTTCTTCCAGTTCCCTGGCGGAATCGCTGGCAATACCCTGCATGGCCACACGGGACTTTTCCCCCGCAACCTGGGCGGCAGAATTGATCGCCAGCTCCAGACTGTCACGCCGCCAGTCAGCGGTCAGCCAGCCCCAGACAAACGCCAGCGCAACCACAACAAGCCACTGGCCGTTTGTCATCAGCGCACCCCGTTATGTTCCAGGCTGAAGTGGTTGCCGTCCGGGCGGGATTTGAATCGTCCGCCCCATGTACCGCCCAGCGATTCCCAGTATTCACCCAGTGGCAGGTAATCTTCTGTCCTGGTCTTGTACTGACCATTCACGAACAGATTTAAATCCACGGCCAGGCGCTGCGTGTGAAGACTGTTTGCAATACCAGTGCCCTTTTTGGCGTTCAACGCTGCGCATTCCGGCGTTCGCTGAACTTCACCAAACGTCAGACGATAACCATGCTCATCCGCCCAGTGGATCAGATTGGCCACCATGACGGTAAACAACTGCTGCTTTTCACTCAGTGTCATTTCGTCGCTCCTTTCCCAAAAATCCCGGCAAAGCCCCTTTTACGCAGCCAGGCCTCAACAACGTTCTGGCCCAGAATCCCCAGACCGGAACCAAACCCCAGCAGGGCCAGCGGGTGAATATCCGGCACAAAATAGAGCGCCACTCCGGCAACCAGTGACAGACCGCCGCCAACAATTACGCGTCCCAGCACCAGACGAACCGTGATCGGTTCATCGCTGTTAAGCATCTTGCCCAGGGCAATCAGTGCCCCCATGACAACCAGCGCGATGAACCCCTTTTCATAATCCTGCATCCCTGCCCCTTACCCGATCAGGTTTTCCGTGGCTTCCGCTTCCAGATACGGAACCCCGTTGATATTTACGAATTTCGGACTGGTCACGAAATATTTGATTTTATGCGTGGACACGCCGCCACCCTTCGGATCGATATCCAGCAGATTGCTCAGTTGTAGCTTGCAGCCGAACGTTTCCACCTTGACCTCTTCACTGCCCGCTTTGGCATAGAAAAGGAAATCCACTGGCTCAATACCGCGCCACGAACCCGCCGAACGCGCCTTTGCAGTCAGTACGCCCAGCACTTTGGAACTGACTTCAATCTCACCCTCTGCGGACACATCACCATCAACATGACCATCCGGCACACCGCGAGTCTGCGCAGCGGCGCTGTTGTCCGTGATATCGAGCGAAATTTTTTCAATGTGGATCAAATCGCCGTCAACGTAAGAATCAAACGACATCCCCGAAATACGCTTACTCATGCGGTGGCCTCCAGGCTGGCATCAAGTAACAGGCTGATCGTGATTTGGAGCGGCACTTCCCACGTGCGCACCACAATGTAAATTTCCACGGCCTTTTTGTTCTTCCAGACTATGGTCACATCGCCATCCTGCGGCGGCTTCACTTCCCCAGGGAATGACACGCCGTTAATGCTGGCCGCCGTGGACATTTCACGCAGTGGACGTGCAAACAGCGTCTGGTGTGCGGCAATGCTGCCCGGCGTGCTGTTCAGCGAACGATCCGCAATTTTGCCAATGGCCAGCAGACGGACGCGGCGGGCCGCTTTGTCAGCCACGCGCAGCGTTTCAATAGACTGATAATCACCGCCTTCCACATCCAGCGTGCGGCCGTCAGACCAGTAAAAGCCGTCATAATCCGGATACCACATCGGCACACTGAATCGCTGCATTTCCAGCGCCTGAAGCGTGGCCAGTTCCAGCACAGCACCCGTACCATCCAGCGGCAGTTCATCACTGCCCAGGCTAATGAGTGCCCCGGTTTTCACCCGCGCGGGACTGTCCGCAACGGTCACGGCGCGACTGCACAGCCGCCCGGCCAGCACACCCGGGTCATTTCCCCAGAGACGGGGAACCAACTGCACCGCTTTCTCCGCAATGCCTTCCTGAAGCGTGGACAGGCGAGTGAGATAGTCAGCCTGCGCCTCTTCATCCTGCATTCCCTGCGTGGCCAGAATGAACCACACCCAGCGGCCATAATTGGCGATAAGTTCTGCGCGTAGCGTGATGGCCTGGTTAATTTCCGCTTTCGTTGAAATGTCATCACTCAGCACCACACCTTCAACCGAGCACGACACCTGCGCGGCCTTGACGGCTTGCGCCCACGCACCCGGCTCGCTGTCAGCAGCCAGCACGTGAACAAATCCCCACCAGTTCTGGCCAGCGTTCGCCATTGCCGCCAGCACATCACTTTTCAGCTGGCTGTCATCCTCACCAAGCAGCGCATCAAAATCGCTCTGGGTGTTAATGGCCAGTGTCTTTCCTGCGTTTTTGGTTCCCGTTCCGATAAACAGCACCGAGCGTTCCACCTCATTGGTTTCCCCCAGTAGCTGGTTTACCTGGTTCACGGTCACATTTGGCCAGGTCATGTTCTCCCCCTGATATCCTGCGCATTTACATCCCAGCCAAAGCCAATGGCCTGAAGCTGGCGTGCCAGCGCCTTGTTAAAGTCTTCATCACCCATTCCCAGAAATGCACGGGAGGGGAGATCGATAGTCCAGCTTGTTTTCACGGCCTTACCACTTAACTTGCGAATAAGTAAACCTGCCTGTCCGTAGGGCATTTCACTGGTAATTTCCCGGATAGTGGGTTTTTTCCAGCGCTTACCCCGGCGCACCCGGTAGCCCAGGGCACGCAGTTTTTTGCCCTGCGCGGCGGTGGCCATCTTCCCTGGCTGCGCTTTGCCCGGCTGGCTGGCGCGACTCACGCGCACCCGCATTCCGGCTTGCTGTGAGTACCCCACCGTGCCAGCAGGTACAGGGGTTTCACCGTTCCGGTAGCCACCACCCTGCAAATAGATCCGCACGGCCTGAATCT
The DNA here is from genome assembly GCF_003051885.1 of Lelliottia sp. WB101. Lineage (NCBI taxonomy): Bacteria > Pseudomonadati > Pseudomonadota > Gammaproteobacteria > Enterobacterales > Enterobacteriaceae > Lelliottia > Lelliottia sp. WB101. The sequence continues at coordinate 2,139,873 of NZ_CP028520.1, read as the reverse complement.
CCGGCATTTCCCGCACATGCAGCAGTTTCGGCATGTTGCGCAGCATCTTCCCTTTGCGCTTCGTTTTACGCCCTGCCCAGGCTCCGCCGTCCGGGTCTTCCTGATTGCGCACGTTGCGTTTAGCGGCGGCGATCACGCCATATTTCGCCATGCGCCACAGCAGCCGCTGGCGCTTTTTGGGCGGCAACTCCATGCTGGCCAGCGCTTCCTTCAGCTCTGCCAGCTGGCGTTTGTTAAGCTCGCCCCCGGCAATCACGGCACTTCACCCACGGGCGCACCCGATTCATCCACGCCGTAAATGGTGGCGGTCAGCGCCGTCCAGATTTCTGGCTCAACCAGCGACCAGCGTTTGCCCTGCCAGGGGATTAGCCCTTTTTCGTCCTCACGGATCACCAGCTCCTCCGCCATTGGCACTGTCAGCACGATATCGGCAGTTTCTTCATCGGCCACCGACACATCCCACTGCGGATCGGCTTCAGTGATACCGATATCATCCAGCAGTTCCCTGTCTGCCTCATCCAGCCAGGCGGCCATCAGGGACATCAGCAGCTGCGGCGGACACAGGCGATACGGGAAACGCTCCCAGCTCAGTACCGCGTCATAACGGATCACCGCCTGGCGGTATTGCCCCATGCCAATATCTTTTGCAGCCGGTACGAACTCCATTTCATCCAGCACGCTGCTAAAGGACTGCATCGCGCGGGCGGGTACGTTGTCTGTAAAAAACGCCGTCAGGTTTTGAAGCTGCGTCTGGCTCATACTTTTTTCACCGTTGCCCTTTTCAGTCCTTTCATGCGGCGGATAACCACAGAGGCTTCAGTCAGCAAACCTGCACGGGTTTCCGTGCTTTCCTGCCCAGGGTGAGAATCACGCCGCCCCACGGTGGCAAACTCCCCCATCAGATCGGCCTTTGCTCTGGCAAATACGGCTTTGATGTACTGCGCACACAGAGCATTTAGCTGCCCCATTCGCGCCCCCGGCGCATCCGCTGCGCTCAGAACTCCCTTCGCCTTCCAGCTGGCTTCCACCGTTTCTAGCTCCGCATTGACTTCCGCCACCGCAGCAAGAACGGCCTGGGCTACCGTGTCCGCGTCAACGTCTGCCGGGATAGCCCGCTGCGCCTGAAAATCTTTCAGATTCAGATCAGGCCAGAATCCTTCGTTTTCCAGCGGTGCATCCTGGTAATCAATTGGCTTTCCGCTAAACATGGCTCCCCCGAATAAATAGGCGGGCTGTCCGGTTTCCACGGCGCAGCGTCACGTCGTGTTGCTGCCCTCCACCGCGCCCGCCTGGCCTGCGGTAGTCTTTAAGGCTGAACGGGTGTCAGCTCGTTTTCATCAAACCAGGAATCCACGGCGCGGCCATCAGCGGCCAGATAGTGGATCAGGTACTGATTGCGGCAGTTGGTGTATTCAGCGCGGGCTTTAACATGCCCCGCTTCACCGCTGATAGTGACTTTCACCTGCTGCCCCAGCGCGTGTTTAAACTTGATGACTGTTCCCATCTTTAGATTCCTTTTCGAGGCGTCGAATACGAGCGGCAATGGTCTGGCGCTGTGTCTTGACGCTGATTTTTAAATAATGCTTTTCAGCAGTGGCCAGCAATTCATCGGCTTTTTTCAGCGTGTCGATATCGTCAACGCTTGCCGCTGTTTTCTGCCCGTCATCGCCGCGTAACAATTCCAGCCCGGCGAACTTGAACCACTTCGCAGTCACCTGCTCATGCAGCCGCCATTTGGTTGTTACGTTCTCAAACGTGCGGGAGAAATACGGCTCAATGCTTTCCCCGCGCCCCGCAGACTCCTCCGCCCAGGCCAGCATCGTATCGGCCACGAACGTTGGGAAATTGCTGCGCAGTCGCTCTGGCGTGGCCTGTTGCTGCTCGATAGCGATATCAGCCCAGTCGAGCGCCTTATCGAGATCGTCCACATCAAACAGCCAGATCACGCACCAGGCCAGAACCGGATTCGCGAACACCTGGCCGCTGGCCAGATACGCTTCCACAGTCGGAACCCATTTCGGCAGCAGCACGTTACGCTTATGCTCAACGCGATCAGCAATCAGCGGGAGGCTTCGCAGCTGCTCCACATCCGTTTCCAGCGCCTTAATCAGCAGGTGCATACTTTCCGTAGTTCCAACGGCCAGGCTCTGCTTCAGCTTCTGTTCCATGGCAATGCGCTGGCTGTGACGTTGCGCGGGAGAAAGTGACATTGATTAGCCCTCCCCAGGCTCTGCGACTTTGCCGATGGTCACGGCATCTTCATCAATCGCCGCATACAGTTCCGGCACTTCAACCGCATAGCCTTCGTTACGCAGATAGCTGTTCTCAAACTGCTTGCGATCATCTTCAAAGCGGGCTTTACGCTGACGCGTATTGCGCTGGGTGTAGATGTGCAGGTTAGAAAGCGGTGTCACCACCATGCGTTTGCCCGGCATAAACGGCGGGATAATCGCCTGACGGCCAGCAATGGTGTTACCCAGCATCTGAGCCGCAATCTTTTCAGTCGGGCGGTCAGCAGCCTGGAAAAGGCGGTACTGTTCAGCAGCAACCAGGTCAGCGCCTACCAGCACCACCAGGCGCGGGTCATTGCGGAACTGTGCCGGGATTTTGGCGTTAATCAGATCAGAGGCCATCGCATCCAGTGATTTGTAATCACCCGCTTCATCCAGCACCACCGGATCGGTCATGATTTGATTGCCATCCAACAGCGTTTTCATGCGCTCATGCCAACCAATGTTCACATCTTCGCCGTTTGGATTGGCATCTGGATCAGTGGTTTTGGCGCGGGATTTACCGTTAAAGCCAACACGCAGCATATCCATGGCAAACGCTTGGGTGCTGAAGGTCTGCACCAGGTTATAAAACTCGTTTTCTTCTTTCCCGGCGTTCGCCCAGACGGAGAGTAGATCCCAGCGCAGTGCCGCACAGCTGTCTGTTTCAACGAGTGAATAGTCATTGCCGTCAACGCCAACCTGGCGCACGAAACGGCCTTTCTCACTGCGCCCGGTATGAAGTGCGGATGCGCCGACAGAAATCACCTGGCCGCTCAACTGGTCAACGTCCAGCGTAGTAATCCAGTTCAGGAACTCGACGGACTCCAGCAACGCCAGACGTAAAGCATTTTCCTGCGGATCATTCAGGGCAAAATAACGGCCTGGATTTTGCGTACCAAACTGCTGCGCCATCCCCGCCGAATATTTATCCAGTAATTCCCGCGCACGGTTATTCAGTAACATAAGACTCCCTCGCAATTAAGCGATATTAAAATTGCAGTGCTTAGTCGCGTTGCGTTAATTACAGATATTTAAACTGACCGGATTTAGCTGGAAGCTGACGCTGTTTGCGTTGGCCCCCTTTACCACCCAGATCGTTAAATCGGGTAACAATTTCTTTGGCATTATCACGAATAGCGGCAAATTCTTCCGTATCGACCACTTCAGTAATAGTGTCAACATCGTCCTGCACGGTACTAAGCTGGGTTTCAATTGCCCCTACGCGCGCTTCCAGATCGTTCAGTGCGCTGGCCAGCGCCTGTAATTTATCGTCATCCGCTGGCGGGTTATCCTGCGGGTCTTGCTCTTCAAACTTCGGTTTCAAACCAAAATATTTTTGCCAGCCTTTCATATTTTCTTCCTGTGTAATTTTACCGTTACGGGAAATCACACAACTGTAATATCCCTGTTTGTTTAATTTGCGCCGACTAAAGCGCAGCCGTGTAGTTCCTACGCTTGCCGGGTTGTCAGTAACGGCCAGCCCTTTCAGATAGGTTTGCTCCCCTCCGCGCCAGTTCAGTTCTGGCTCTACGGAGAAATAAAGCAACTGACCTTCATCATTGGCGTAAATCAGACGCTTATTAGGACACAGGCTGACAAACAGCCGCGCCAGTCCGTCTTCACCGTCCTGCCACATCGCTTCAAGCACTTCGCCAAAATTCCCGGCATAGCGCTCATGTTCTGGCCAGAGTAGTGCGGCATAATGTTTAGCGTCATAGGTTTCCCCCATGTCGATAATCCATTGCCGTTCCAGGATTCGCCCGTCAACCGTATCGCCTTCGGTAGCAACACACAGCCAGCCAGTTTTTAAATGCGACACATATTTCCCCCTCTGTCGATTAACTGTTTCCCTTGCTGTGGATTTGATTATTGCTAATTAAACGCACCCCCGCATTACGCTTTATTCTGTTCAGTTCGGTTATAAGCCATTGCCGAACTAACACGAATTAACCCCGCCGTTTTTTCATCAGCAGCACGGCATAATTAAATCTATGGCTAAATACTCAGACGAATTAAAAGGCGTTGTTCGCGCACTTTACCTGCGCCGCTATACGCCAAAAGAAATTGCATCAGAATTAAATCTGCCGAATGCGCGGATCGTTTACTACTGGGCTGAAAAATACAAATGGGCTGATTTACTCAGTTTTGAAAGCACAGAGGAAGCGATTGAACGCCGCTACCAGCTGTTGGCCGGGCGTGACAATAAATCGGATGTGGATTTAAAAGAAATGGATTTGCTGATTGCACACGCCACGAAACTGCGTGCGCAAAGCAATAAGCATAAAGAGAAACTGGCCAGCAGCCAGGGGGAACGGCAGGCAGCTGCGCGAGGGGATAACGAGGATGAACCCCGCACCAAACGTAAGTACAAGAAAAACGATATCTCGTCACTGACTCAGGAAGATTTTGACTCCTGGGCAGAAGAGACACTTTTCGGGTATCAAAAACATCTTCGCCTGAACATCAGCCAGCAGGTCAGAAACATTCTCAAAAGCCGTCAGATCGGTGCGACCTGGTACTTTGCATTTGAGGCGTTTGAAAACGCCGTCATGACGGGCGATCCGCAAATCTTCCTGTCAGCGTCGAAAGCACAGGCTGAAGTGTTCCGATCTTACATCGTCAACATTGCAGAGCTGTATTTCGGTATCGTGCTGACAGGGAACCCGATCCGCTTAAGCAACGGCGCAGAGCTGCGTTTCCTCTCCACCAACAAGAACACCGCGCAGTCATACAGTGGCCATCTCTACTGTGACGAATATTTCTGGGTTCCCAACTTCGCCAGACTGAACGAAGTGGCCAGTGCGATGGCCACACACGACAAATGGCGTACCACGTACTTTTCCACGCCTTCAGCCAAAACCCACCAGGCATACCCGTTCTGGACAGGTGAAGAATGGAAACAGGGCAATAAGAAACGAACCGGCATTAAATTTCCTGGCTTTGACGAAATGCGCGACGGTGGCCGAATTTGCCCGGATGGCCAGTGGCGCTATGTCATCACAATGGAGGATGCCATTGCGGGCGGCTTTAACAGAGCCAGCATTGAGAAACTGCGTAACCGCTACAACACCGCCACATTCAACATGCTCTATATGTGCGTGTTCGTGGACAGTAAAGATTCTGTGTTCAGCTTTTCCGACCTGGAAGCGTGCGGCGTGGAGGTGGACACCTGGCAGGATCACAATCCAGACGCTAAACGGCCATTTGGAGACAGGCCTGTGTGGGGAGGGTTTGACCCGGCACGCAGCGGTGATTTGTCGTGTTTTGTGATAGTCGCGCCGCCGATGTTCGCCGTGGAGAAATTCCGCGTGCTGAAGGTGATTTACTGGAAAGGCATGAACTTCCGCTACCAGGCAAAGCAGATCAAACAGCTGTTTGACCAGTACAACTTCACTTATCTGGGCGTGGATGTCACCGGGATCGGCCAGGGGGTGTTTGACAACATCCAGCACTTTGCCATGCGCGTAGTCGTCCCTATTCGTTACGACATGAACACCAAAAACCAGCTGGTACTGAAAGCCGCCGATGTGGTGGAAAGCCAGCGCATAGAGTGGGACAAAAATCTGAAAGAGATCCCCGCCAGTTTTATGTCAGTACGGCGCACCACGACACAGAGCGGTAACGCCATGACCTTTGTTGCAGACCGCAGCCAGGACACTGGCCACGCAGAGGCGTTTTGGGCGATTACGCACGCCCTGCATAACGAACCCCTCAACTACGAAAACAAACCACAATCCCGCTGGGGTGTAAGGAAACAGGCAGCATGAGCAAAAAGAAACGCTTCGTTAAACGTGAACAACGCGGCGATAAATCAAAAAAGATGAGCATCATCAGTTTCGGCAAACCAGAGCCGGTACTGACAACCGGAACCGATTACCGGGAAATCTGGTACGACAACGCCGCCGATCACTACACCCAACCGATTGACCGTCTGGCGCTGGCGCAGCTTATCAACCTGAACGGCCAGCACGGCGGGATTATCCACGCTCGTAAAAACATGGTGACGGCGGATTACCTGGGCGGCGGCCTGACGTATGACGAGCTGGAGGCAACGGTGTTTGATTACCTGACGTTCGGGGATATTGCTGTGGCCAAAATTCGTAATGGCTGGGGTGATGTGATCGGGCTTCAGCCGCTGCCGGGGTTGTACCTTCGCCGCCGAAAAGAGCGGGAAAACGCAGAGACAGTGCCAGGCGACTACGTAGTTTTACAGGAAGGTGAACCGCTGGCCTTTCCGCCTGAAGATATCATTTTCATCAAAATGTATGACCCCCAACAGCACATTTATGGTCTGCCGGACTATATCGGCGGTGTTCACTCCGCGCTGCTGAACAGTGAGGCGGTTATTTTCCGCCGTCGCTACTACCACAACGGCGCTCACACGGGCGGGATTCTTTACACCCGCGACCCCAGCATGACGGATGAAATGGAAGAAGAGATTGAACAGCAGCTGCGTGACAGCAAAGGGATCGGCAACTTCTCCACCATCCTGGTAAACATTCCGGGCGGGGACGGTGACGCGATCAAGTTTATTGAGATGGGGGATATTTCTGCCAAAGATGAATTTGCCAGCGTGAAGAACATCAGCGCCCAGGACATTCTGAACGCGCACCGCTTTCCTGCCGGGCTGGCGGGTATCGTTCCGCAGAACACTGCCGGACTGGGCGACCCGGAGAAGGTTGAACGCACCTACAAAAAGAATGAAGTTCTGCCGATTCAGCGCCGCCTGGCAATGGCCATCAAATCCGATCCGGAAGTTCCGGCACATCTGCATTTGAATTTTGCTGTGGAAACAACAGAGAAGGGTGCAGCATGAGGCAAAAAAGGCTAAAATCCAGGCATTATTTAACAGCCGGAGAGCGGAATATGAGAGTCCTGAAGATTGAATGCCCGGAGTGCGGCTCAAAGGCGGTTATTCGTAAAACGAACCGAAAACATCGCCAGATTGCAGATATTTACTGCGCCTGTGCTGATGTGGAGTGTGGGCACACCTTTGTTATGAATTTGACGTTTTCCCACACTCTTAGCCCCAGCGCTAAAACGGGTGACGCTTTAGTGCAAACCTTGCTCCAGAATCTGTCACCCGGTCAGAAACAAATGGCTCTGGATTTACTGAAAGCTGCACCCGCTGCCTGAAACGCCCCCTGACTGGGGGTATTTTTTTTCATATTCATCCAGCTTTCTTCCCAGCTCCGCTGTCATTTCACCTAACCAGGCAAGCGCAACATCTTTTTCATCTTCAGAGCAATCTGCGGTTGCCATAAGTTTTGCAACCAAAGCGATCCGTTGAAAGGCAACGGTCTCGACAAATAAATCCTGCACAGCATCCTCCCACGCAAACAACTGTATAGATACACAGTATACATAAAAGCACGATTTGTGAAATGATAATTCACGTGAATAGAAATTTACGTATTACATATCACGCACTTACAGACCCTCATTGCCAGCCTGGCCATTGTTCATCTTCTGGCTTACTCCTTTTTTCCTGCAATCGCCCTTCTCTATAAATCAGGGCTGAATGTCCAAACCTCAGTCCACCGCCACGCTTCAGAATATCTAATTCTTCATCTGTTCCGGCAAATCCTCTCTGGTTCAGTTCCAGTTTTAACCGCCTCCGGTTTCCACCCTCCGTACAGTTATTGACAGAACTCCAAGGGTATTTAAGGTCAAAGGAAAAACCCGCCTCCGCTGGCGCTTCGGCCAACTTCGCAACCTTCTGCCATTTCACCAGACGGGTACAAATTTCCGAGTCTGGGATTAAAGGCGAATAGATACCCTGTATGCGCTGAACATCTTCTGCGTACTCATTACCCTGCTCTGTGATTTCATAGGCCAGACGAACAACCAGATCACGACGCGCAACCAGTGCGCCGCCCTGCAACTGTGTATAGGCAGCCCAGTCCCCCACATCTGCCGCCGCCAGTACCGCATCCATTCTGCGATCAGTAAGACGCTGATCACCCAGGCGGCGGAGTTCGCGCCAGACGGTTACAGGCGCACCGCCAATCTGTTGGAACTGACGAATACGCCAGCGGGAAGCCCATGCGGTCACAGATTTGGCCATTTCACGCAGGTTTTCCCCGGTTTCGTCATCCTGTTCGCCATCCAAAGAAAAACCGTCGATATTTTTGGAAATGTATTTGGCGATGTAACCCGTAGCCGACCCCTTAGCGGGATCGATAGGCTCAACGTGAAAACGCGCCTTAAGCGCGTTGGGTGTCTGCAACTCTTCAGAGTCGGCAAGGCGGGCGTGATAGCAAAGAATATCGCGCACAGCTTCCACATGTTCCGGGCGCATAAACAGCAGCATGTGCCAGTGCGGTGTACCATCGTGGTGGGGTTCCACTACACGGAAACCAAAAACATGAATCCCGGCGCGTGAGATTGCCGCGCGGACTTTCGCCCAGACGTTGCATAGATAGCGCTGCGTGTCCTGTGGGCTGGCACCGTTCCACTGAGAAACAAAACCTCCCTTACTGTGTACTGCGTGATAACGCGATGGCGCAGTGATAGTGTAGAACTCTCCCGCCAGCCCCTCTTCATTTGCTAAATCTTCAAACCCACGCATACGCACCATCAGTTCACAGCGACGGATCGCCGGGTTAGCAACACTGCGGTGCACCATGCTGTCCAGTGCAATACGGTTGCCTTCATCGTTCATCAGATCAAACTTTTTGAAGAACTCCAGATTGCGCTTTTTCTGTTCAACCCATTCCCCCAGGGTTTTACGGGAAACATACGCGCTGGCTGACTTCTGCACCTGGCCAACGGCGATGGCCAGATGTTCACGTTGCAGATCACGGGCACGTTTCAGACGTTGATACCACCACTCTGGTGCCATCATTCGCAAAATGCCGGACTCTGCTTTACGGGTTTCCAGTTGGCCTTCGTTTGCCTCATGCTCTGCCCAGTAAGGCGGCTGATTGTTCAGCATGAGAGAGAGTGAACACATGGCGCGGTAAGCCTCCAGCGTGCGCTGGTGCATTTCCCTTTCGTCTTTTGGTTTGCCTTTCAACTGGTCGGTGAAGTCATAAAACATTTGAGCCATCCAGCCAGACACCTGGCCAGACAGCTTTTTGAGTTCGGTGCGGTCAAGCGACGGTAAACGTTGCAATAACTTACCAAAGGAGAGATCGCTTACATCAGCGGCCAGTTGGTAACGCGCGGCCACTTTCCGCAGACGTGGCAATACATTCCCGCCGATGGTTTTACGCAGGAATGTATTGGCACGGCGGCGGCCATCACGGCCAGCCAGTAGCTTTTCGTAACGGTTGCCGAAATACCCGCCCAGCCAGTCTGGTATCTCATGAAGGTATTGTGAGCGCCATTCGTAATCCTGCGGATTAACCGCCCACAAACGGCGCTCTGTAATCGTCGCATCAGCTGGGGTTCCCGGCGCAAAGGTATCACGCCGCCAGGTATTGACGGCGTGATGCTGGCCATTAGCAACGAGCGTCATGCGCAAGCCTTTGCAATGGAATCCAACGGGGATTTCAGGATTAGTTCTGCGGCAGATTTCTGGCTTGCAGCTGCGGCACCAACACTGCGGGGCGCTTTGACTTTCACCACTTCAAATCCGGCGTACAGGTAATGCACCATTTCCAGATCGCTGTTTGACGCAACAACACTCACGCCCTTTTCAGCGAGGCGGCGCAGCTTTCTGGCCAGCCGCCCCTGATCAAGATGTGAAAAGCCGTTTTCCGTGTATGAGGTGAAATTTCCTGATTCCGTCAGGTATGGCGGATCGCAATAGACCACATCCCCAGCACGAACCAAGGCCAACGTTTCGGAGTAATGCGCGGTGATAAACGTCGCGCGCTTCGCCTTTTCAGCAAATGCGCGGACTTCATCAAGCGGGAAATAGTTTTTCTTGTACTTCCCGAACGGAACATTGAACTGGCCACGGCGGTTGTAACGGCAAAGCCCGTTAAAGCCGTGGCGGTTCAGGTACATGAAACGGGCAGCGGCTTCAACGCTTTCAGCGCCGAAAGCTTTTCCTGACAGATTGAAAGCATCCCGGATGGCATAGTAGTAAACAGCGCGACTTTCCTGATCGCCCACTGCCCCGGCAGAAAACAGGATCTCCAGTTCATTCAGAAATGCGTCTGTGTGGTATGCCATCGCCTTATACAGATTGACTAAATCCGGGTTCAGGTCAGCAATCAGGTATTCGTCATAGTCCGTATTCATCATGACGGCGCATGAGCCAGCAAATGGCTCAACCAGTCTCTTGCCTTCCGGAAAGTGGTGACGTAGCTGCGGCATCAGGCGGACTTTGCTGCCCACCCATTTAAGAGGGGATTTTACTGCCATGCCGCACCGCCTTTGCTGCAAATTGCCAAAGCCTCTTCACGAATTAGCTCAACGATTTCAGCGGCGCTCAGACCTTCATTTGCAGCATACGTGGCCAGCTTATCCAGACGGGTTGAACACAAATCAGCGGATGCCGCCTTGCCCTCTTGCGTAGCTTTCGCCAGCATCGCCAGCAGGTCAGTGCCAGCTTTTGTGGCGGGCAGATCAGAACGTGTCATTTGCATTTTGGTTTCCTTAAGGCAAAAGAATCCCCGGCCACCGCAGGGATGGCAAAAAAATTCAGGCGGTGAATTAGTGGAAAGAGACTGTAACGGGCGCGGCTGAGTAGCTCGGCGCGGGTATCTGGTGCAGCTCGTAGGTATTGCGCCACCACTCCTGGATCAGCGCTTTGACTTCCCCGGCACCCAATGACCCGGCGATGTAGTACATGGAACGAATGCCAGCCAGTGCTTCAACCTGCTGGTACCGGCTTTCCGCTTCACGATAGACACAGCACCAGTACGCAACATTCACGGCCAGCCAGTGGCGTTTGTTTGTCATATGCTCAGTGTCGTTAAAGAAAAACGGATGTAAGGCCACACGGCCATTTTTAACGGTACTTTTCTCCATAAAGAGAATGGCGTAATTGTGTGGAACACCCCACGCAGCCAGCTCCTGTCCCAGTTCTTTGGCGTTTACAGAGATAATGGACATTAATGATTCTCCTGCTGTTGCATCTTATGAACGATATGAGGCGCGATAATCATCTGCACTCCATTACTGCTGTGGATCGGATTCGCCTTTTTCACCTGGCTGTTAGCGCTGCGCTTTGAAAAATCGCTGTCGCTCAGACTCCCGAACCCTTCAAACGTCAGACGCGCCCTGGATATGCCCTGGCGCAGCTGAATCATTGCCCGATAGTCCAGGCGTTCGAATAACTCTGACCAGTAGCATTTGCATAGATGGGCTTTGAAAACGTCCATCCCGGAAGCAACTGCGGCCGCATGTAAAACAACCCCGCGCCATTCTGGTGTTAACTTGTCCCACCATTCGGCGGCTTCACTTTTCTCACTCCAGTATTTACGGCGGATATTCCCCAGCCACTTAAGGCCAATTTCCTGCTGCTTTTCGCTAATGGCCATAACGCCCCCTGACAATCCCGAACAAACGAAACCACCACGAACGACGAGACGAACGGGTATTAAATTTGTATTGGTGGCCTGGGTTCCAGCGCTGGCCGTTTGGCAGTTCAATCCAGCCAGTTGAGCCGCTGGCCAGTTGCACGGCCGGAGACTCTTTTTTCAGGTAAGTAACGAACGCTTTCATGGTTATCCCTCACATCATGCTGCTGGCGCTGGTAGTTACTATATCGACGGCAGCAGCAAGAACCGGCGCGGACTGGAGGCGGCTTTCTACGGTGTAAGCCAGAACGGAAAGGGAACGGATAGCATCACGGGCACGATCAAGAATTTGTGTGCGGCGCGCGGCGGTCATGTGCTCAGTTGAAACAGCTTCCCCAGCAATCGCGCCCACATTTGCAGTGGCGCTCAGTGCACAAAATTGCATATTTGCTTCAGTAGCGTTATTGACCGGAACGGATGGTAAACAGTTAATCTGCCCCAACATCCCATCCAGTAAACGGGCATCTTCCGTGTAATCAGTGATAGCCAGCAACTCGTCACAGGTCAGGCGGTGCGGCTGAACAGGGTTCAACTTATTGCGCAGAATTTGCGGACGAATACCAACAGCAGCGGCCACATCTTCAAGGTTGTGTGCCAACGCAAACGCTCGGCAAGCTGCATCAAAGTGAGCATGTTTAGAAGTCTGATAATCAAACATTGTTTCAACCTCACGCCATATACAAAATGAACATTGAAATTCGCTCAAAATGAGAGTTAGTTGTCTGCATTCCAGGCGTGCCAATCTACAAAGACGTGTTCCTTTGGTCGGATTTTTGGTTTGATTTTCAGTTTCCCGGAATGAACCCAGTATCGCGCCGTGCGTAATTTGATGCCTACTCGGTCGCAAAAAGCCGCAATTGGCACCCAGCGGCTTTCTGTATAGGTTGCGGAGGTAGTTTTCATAAGGCAAAATCTCACTTTGAAGTACCCACCATTTGCAGATGGTGGCAATGGTTAACAAAAAACGACATTTAATCACAGCAACGAACTACAAACGAGCACCGCAAATGCTATGTGTGCGTTTGTAGTTTGTCAACCATTAAGAACTACAAAGATGCAAAACTACAATATCAAGACAGGTGCCAGAGAAGCTGTAGCCCGTATCTGCGAGGTTTACGGGTTCACCTCCCGCCTTCAGCTAGCTCAGTATCTTGAAATGTCACCGAGTGCCTTAGGCACGAGGATAATGCGAGACAATTTTCCAGCAGACCTCGTTTTAAGATGTGCTTTAGAAACAGGGGCTTCTATCTACTGGCTTACAACCGGAGAGGGGGCTACATTCGACCATTTGGCTAGCGATACAGTTAGAATTCCAGCGTATAAAATTATCAGCAACGAATTATCGCGCCAGCCCTCGTACATCTTCGACAAGGTACTTTTACCGAACTACACAGGCGAACTACAAATAGTTATTGATGACAAAATAACCTACTTTGTAGATTCCGGAACCCATCAAGTTAGTGATGGTAAGTATCTGATCGAATATTCAGGTACTAAGAGCATTAAGGAATTGACTCTTTTACCAGGCAATAAACTGCGTATTGATTGGGGTAAATATCCCGTGGACTGTGACGTGACCGACGTTACATTGCTGGGTAAAGTTGTTGCCATATACTTGGTTAACGAATAATGGCAGTACGGAAAATTGACAGTGGGGAATGGCTATGTGATGTGCGCCCAAACGGTGTACAAGGCAAACGCATCAGGAAAAAGTTCGCCACTAAGGGTGAAGCACTAGCATATGAAAAATATATAGCTTCTGAACTTGAGGAAAAACCTTGGCTGGGCGAGAAACAGGACAATAGAAGATTAGCTGATCTTATAGAGCAGTGGCATGATTTATATGGCCGTACCCTCACCGACACTGAACGTATGATGTCAAAGCTCAAGGCCATTTGCGCTGGTATGGGTAACCCAATAGCCGCAAACATAACTGCGGCTGATTTCAGTGAATATCGAGAAGGCCGATTAAAAGGAGTGATTCCGGATATAAATGGAAGATGTATGCCGATCAGACCTCAGACTGTTAATCATGAGCAACGCAATCTTTCTGCCGTTTTCGGTACTTTAAAAAAGCTTGGGCACTGGGCACTACCTAATCCTCTATCAGGCATTCCTACATTTAAAGTTAATGAGAAAATGGTCTCATTTCTCTACCCTAATGAGATTTTAGAACTGTTGAATCTTTTAGCAGAATCAAGTAGCTCAAGTGTATTGTTAGTAGCAAAAATTTGCCTAGCGACTGGCGCAAGATGGAGCGAAGCTGAAGGTTTGGAAGGTTCACAAATTACGCCTTATAGGATTACTTATCGGAATACCAAAAATAAGAAGGTTAGATCCATCCCTATATCAAAAGAACTATATGATTCGATTCCAAAAAAACGTGGTAAATTATTCACACCATGTCGAAAGACATTTGAACGAATTGTAGATAAATCAAACATAGAGTTACCTGAAGGTCAGTGTACACATATTTTACGCCATACTTTTGCAAGTCATTTTATGATGAATGGTGGCAATATATTAGTATTAAAAGAAATACTCGGTCACTCAGATATAAAAATGACAATGGTTTATGCTCATTTTGCTCCAACACATTTGGAAGATGCAGTAGCGAAAAACCCACTCGCAAATCTGGATAATAGTAATTCAAATAAAACACTTTCTGTCCAATCAAATTTAATCTAACTCAATATGGAGCATGTAATGATTAGCTTCACAGAACCATTGGTAAAACGTAAATTCAACCAAGCTTATGACTACATCCTAGAGAATCATGAAAAAAAATATAAGGATGCACTGTCCCAAAGAAAACCGAATGATAGTGAATTTATAAGTTTGATGTATGTCTCAGTTTGGAAGGAATTGAAAGAGTTTTACACTAATGCAGAACTTTTTGATCGTAGGACGGAATTCTCACGAGAATATGTTGATGATCTTTTACTTGATGAAGAAATATACAAATCAGATATTAAGTATCATTTACATAATTCCTTAAGGTTTGTTTGGGAGTATCATCTATCAATTCACAGCACTACAACTCCTCTTGGGAAAATATGTTTTGATAGTGAAAAAATACGTTATCTTGATAGTATAAATGAGATCACATGGAATGTAGCAAGCGGCGGATATACCCCAGCTTTTAGTTGGATTGTGGATATAATGCCTTATGATATATATAGACAATTTATTGCATCCTCTGACTTCCAAAAGGCCAGAAGTTTAACATCCGATATAGATTTAGAGAAAGCAAAATTAAAAAATGAAGTCGAAAATATCATTTTGCAAGCAGGAAGCAGCATCGAATATCTCGACAATGTACGACAAGAGGCAAAAGATTTAGGAGAGCGTTTAACGAATATTAAAAGAGAAGGCAATTTTAAACTCTTAGCCAAGGCTTTTTCTACATTAAGAACAGGAAAAAGCTCTGAGGTTGTATATGCACAACTCAGAATGTGGACATTTGTTGCATTTCTTATTTTATTGCCTATGTTTTCTTTTTGGCATTTTCAACAAAAACTAAATAACCCTGATTTCTTCACTCTAGTGAAATATATCCCTTTAATCAGCCTAGAGATTTTATTTTTTTACTTCATGCGTCTTTTTTATATCGAAGTTAAGTCACTTAAAAGCCAGTTAGTTCAGATTGATCTCAGGCTTAATCTTTGTGAATTCATATATGATTACATTGAAACCAGAGGTAAAACACACTCTGATAAAGTTAATGACTCCTGGAAGGCATTTGAATCACTCATATTCAGCCCAATTCAGCCAAATGAAGACAAAATCCCCTCAGTGATGGATGGAACGGATGTTTTGGCTGATCTGGCTGGTAAAATTCTAAAAGCCAGGCAGTGAGTGTCTAATCTATATAAAAGATCCACAAAATGACCACTCAGGCTGTCAAAGGCTGTTAAAGCGTGTCAGTCACTGTCAGATATGTTATTGAAATAACATGTATATTCTTGTTTTTACATATCCTATTGGAGAATGTAGGAATTTCGGACGGGGGTTCAAATCCCCCAGCTCCACCAAAATTCTCCATCGGTGATTACCAGAGTCATCCGATGAAGTCCTGAAAGCCCGCACGGCGCAAGCCCTGCGGGCTTTTTTGTGCCTGTAATTGTCCGGGACGATCCGCCTGAATCCAGTAAAATTGGTACACCTTTAGGTACACGCTATACAGTGGTCCATTAATCGTGTACCAATTATGGAAGAGATCCAGACATGGCGCGCATCACACGCCCCCTCACTAATAATGAAATTCTTAAAGCTAAACCCCGCGAAAAAGACTTTACCTTGCACGATGGTGATGGCCTGTTCTTACTCGTTAAAACCTCTGGTAAAAAACTTTGGCGTTTTCGCTACCAGCGACCACGCAGTGCCAACCGCACAAATCTGAGCCTTGGCGCATATCCTGCCCTTACGCTTGCAGCAGCACGCCAGATACGCGATCAGCATTTGTCTCTCTTAGCTCAGGGCATCGATCCTCAGCAGCAACAAGAAATTGTCTCAGAGCAGCGCCAAATAGAGCTAGACAGCGTTTTCTCTACAGTTGCTGCCAATTGGTTCCAACTTAAGAGCAAAAGTCTCACATCGGATTATGCAAAAGATATTTGGCGCTCTTTAGAAAAAGACGTGTTCCCTGCTATTGGGGAGATACCAGTTCAGGAGATCAAAGCCAGAACGATTATTGAAGCACTGGAGCCAATCAAAGCGCGTGGAGCACTGGAGACGGTTCGCCGTTTAGTTCAGCGTATTAATGAAATTATGATTTATGCAGTTAAAACTGGTTTATTGATGCAAATCCCGCATCAGGGGTCGGTATGGCTTATGAAAAACCCAAAAAGCAGAATATGCCAACACTACGACCGGAAGTACTGCCAAGACTAATGCGCTCGTTAGTTATTTCAAATCTGTCTATTTCAACTCGCTGTCTGATTGAGTGGCAACTCCTTACCCTCGTTCGCCCTTCCGAAGCCCTGGATCACGATGGGTAGAGATCGATCTCAACGCGAAAATGTGGACAATTCCAGCTGAAAGGATGAAGGCGAAACGTGAACACATCGTTCCATTATCTCCACAAGCAGTAGATATTCTTGAAGTGATGAAACCTATCAGCGCAAGCAGAGAATATATATTTCCGAGCCGAAACGATCCAACGCAACCTATGAATAGCCAAACAGCAAACGCTGCGTTAAAGCGGATGGGATATGGTGGAAAATTAGTTGCCCATGGATTACGTGCTATAGCAAGTACGGCATTAAATCAAGCTGCCTTCAATTCTGATGTTATTGAAGCCGCGTTAGCTCACACAATAAGAATGAAATACGGCGTGCTTATAATCGTTCTACTTATATTGAATAAGGAAAGGAGCTGATGCTTTGGTGGGGCGACTTAGTCCGAAATAAAAATTAAAGGAGGGTCCCCCCTCCTTTAATTATAACGTAACACCATTTACTACGGCATAAATTTCAAGTTTCACCAATGCCGGCAACTCATCTAATACATTAGTATTTTCAGTAATCCACTGCATACAAGATAATTCATCTAAACTATCGCTCGTTATATACTCAGAAATCATAACAGCAGAAGTTCGCGAAAAACCAAGACTAATCAAAGAAATTTGCGTCTTGATACTTACACCCAACTCTAAAAATACACCTACATCATCAATATATTCTAAAAGATCAGCTCGGCCTTGTGTAATATAGAAATGTCTTAATAGGTCGTTATAACAAGAGAGTAATTTTGGTGCTTGATATCTAGCAACCTTCTCAACATCTTCCATAACACCTCTTATAACAGCAGGTTCCTTATATTCTTTCTTTTTCTTTTTTAAATAAGAGATTCTTTCTGAAATAAGCCTAGCAAGGGGATACCCACGCATCCAATTAATTACAAGAAGAGCAAGTACAAATGCACCTTTAGAATTATAACCCAAGTCTAAACTCATCGTATCAGATATTCGAGTAAAAGCAGCTATATATGATGAAAGTGCATCATCACTTGATGGATCTGCTAAAAGTAAATTTTCATATGAATCCTTGTCGCAACTTTTAAACCTCTCCCATAAACTTTGCATTAATATTGGGCTGATTCCTGGATTACGGGATACAATATCGAGAGGAAAACTGAGGCAATCTAACACATCCGTAATTTTTGAATCTAGTTCATCTATTTTCTCTAATTCATACTTCTCAATATACGGGTTATTTATCAGCCCATCGTGAAGATAATGAGAAATACACAAATAACTAAACAATCCTTGTAATTTAGGATTTGCTCGAGTCATTCCATAATGATGGGGGGAGTCGATATAACTGTATATTTCATCAATATCATCATTTAAAGAGTCAGTAGCACGTGTTATTTTAATGTTTTTCTTATTGATTGGTGGCGTACCATTCCAAATTTTTTCATTATTAGTGTCAACACATATTACATTTCCTTGGAACTCTTTTCCCCAACGACCGGCCCTTCCAGCAAGATTCCAAAAGTCCTCTTCTTTCATTGGCTTACCACTTCCTTTTTTGGGACCGCGAATGAAAATGTTTTTACATGCCATATTTACACCTTCAACAAGTGTTGAAGTACAAATCAAATATTTTATTTTCCCTTTACTAAATAACCTTTCAATCTCTGTCTTTATTATCAATGGCATATTGCCGTAGTGAAAAGCCACCCCTTTTTTTAAGGTAAAGTTTAGTGCAAACCTTTCATGAATAACCTTTTCGCTCAGTTCGATTAAGTTCAGAAGTTCCTCATCTTCATAATTTTCAGTAAGGCCGTCTGCGATCTGCTTGGCTGTTTTTTCTGCATCTGCTGCGCCATTCACGTAAACAACATTTCCTGACGCATGATAGCCAAGACTTAAAGCAATAAAGGAGAGCCTTTTACTATCTGCAGAGGGTATATTTTCTAAATCGAAGTCGCCTATAAACTCTCTTTCTCCACGAAAGAAAAAAAACATTTTCCATTTCTTAGGAGTATTAGGTCGCTGCTCTACCCAAATTAAATTCTGATTAACTGTGACATAGCTACTTTTTATTACACTTGTTTTTCCATTATAAGGAGCATCTAATAACAATAATTCTGGATTGGATGTGAATGGGCTAGCAAAAATCACTTTTAAATGCCTATTTCTTGCACATGTCATTTCCAATACATATTGCAAGAAAATACCCCGAAGTGAATCACCTATTTTGTGCGCCTCATCTATTATTAACAAATCAACAATCGGGCATTCATTGAGTGCGTTATAGAATATATTTAACCGTTCTTGTGTAAAAATATAAATATTAGTTTTCGAACTATCATAAGATGTCTTAAGCGGTAATGTCTGTATGTTAACACTACCAGTCCGATATGGGTCAATTCTAGTTATAATTGATTCGTATACTTCACTTATGAGCGCTCTCGTCGGCACAAGATAAACAACTAAACTTTTTTCCTGCCTAGATATATAATCCTCAACCCATGACTCTAAAATAAATGATTTACCAACTGAAGTAGGGGCAGAAACACTAATCCATTCATTTTGCTGTGCTCGCTCCCAAAACTCAGATTGAAATTTATTTGCATAAATATATTTATCGTTCCCAACTTCAATTGTATGTTCTATTTTTCTCTTTGTTGTCTCTAACTGTCCTGCTAAAGGTAGTCGCCTCTCAAAACCTTCATTCAAATAACCTTTTTTAACAGCTAGCTCAACTGTAGCGTTATTAGCTAGCGTATCTAAAATCAATGCTGCACTATCTTTCCTTTGCTCACTACTTTCATTGATTAAACAGTATTGTGATATCCTCAGAGCAGAATCTTGGCAAAGTTCATCATTTGAACGAGATAAAATACTTCCACAAGTTAATAAATAGCCAATATCTGTTTCAGCTAAACACTTTTCATCAACTGCTCTTACCGCTGGAAATTGGCTCACAACTGAATCAATCGTGAGTTTCTTCAACCTTTTAATAAAACCATTATTATTTACTAACCAATTAGGGAGTTCTTTCATGCTCATGTTACTCTCCAACCAAAGTTTCCAATAAAGCCGTTCTGAAGCTATCGACAGATGGAAATGGGACTAAAAAAACATGCAATGAAATCCCATGTATACTTTCTTCTATTATTCTTTTCTTTATCCTATCTCTCCAACCATCTATCTTTTCGCTGAAGCATTCAGCTAACCCATCAATATTTAATCTGTTCGGTTCTGTTGGATAGTCATTTATATCAAATCCAACCAAGCAGATCCCTCTGTACTCTAACTTATTAAAATCTGGTTCATCTGGATCTAGAAATCTCTTTAGAGCACTTTCTAAAACTGGATCGTCAACATTCATGAAATCGCTTAAAAGTTGCATATCCCTTTCTTCTGAGCTACCAGATCCATATGAACTCATTATTATGGGGGAAATACTTTTCATGCACTGATAGATAGCTTGTGTTAGATCCGAGTATAGCTTTGACTCTCCCCAGTATAAACATAGTTTTTGGTTTTCCTTATCAACACCTATGTGTACGCCATCAGCTCCGTGGTAATGCATTTCAGGATTAGTTTTAAGGTTCATCTTGCATATGATTTGGGGGAGTTTTAAAAATTTTTCCGCAAACAAAAATAATATTAATTCCCCACCCTCACCGCTATTTGAGAGGCTAGTGAAAAGCCCCATTGCCTGCATGAACAACTTAGTAATTTTCAGCGTCGAACCTGTCTCCTGCTGATACTTAATAGCTTCATTTATTTTTTTACGTGGAATGGAATAGTCAATAACTTTACCCACAAGAAATTGAACTAATGCGTCTACTTTTGGGCGACCATTTCCATCCAAGTTTATACAATGAAAATGACATGCAGCCGAAGTCCCTTCAATTAAGTAATCAGATTTAAGTTCATGAAAGTAGCTATAGATAGTCTCACCGTCATTTCTTACTAATTTCTCTAAAGCAGTTTGTAACGCGTCCATATCGTATCCTGTGCTGAAGTCGCAAATTTTGTTTTAGAAGATAACTCTTATTGCTTTTTTATGAAATACCTTGCGCGCAATGCTCTCCCCGCCACGCCTGCCCGCTTGAGGGGCCGCTTTTAATGCAGGTGCATCAGCAACCTCAGGCAGCGCCAGAACTGGTGCTGCCGGGGGAAGCGGGAGTGTGAAAACGCATGCAAAACCATGCACCTTACGCATGCATGGCTTAATTCAGGGAAAATGGCGGGATTTACGGGGATTTTCTGACGGGCTGCTGCGCGGCCAGTTCTGCGCGTTTATTCACGTAATTCTGGTTTTGAGCGGGTGTGTATTTTTCAGGATTATCATCCCGCGAAACCGCGTCAGGCCTGAATCCGGTGGCCTTTAGAGTGTCATTATCCTGTGCGCAAGAATTAATTTTTTCACCGGCGGCCAGCCACACCGACAGCGCCTCACGCAGATAATCGACACGCAGCGTGTGATGGCGGGATTCTCTCTGTCATAACCCATTAATTCAGGCGGCTAGCTCTGCGCCGTGCACCTGCATAAGATCATTCAGCCGGTGACGGATACTGATGGGCTGCATGTTTCATGCGAGCGAACATATCGACCGGCCCCCTGATTAATTTCCTACCTTTTCATGTCGATAACATCGCGCAGTCTTTACAGACTCCGGCCACAACTGTCATCAATGGTGGCAATGAGTGCGTGGTGTTCCTGCTCGGCTTAACTAACACTCCAAAATCTTCAATCGATGATTACCAGAGTCATCCGATGAAGTCCTGAAAGCCCGCACGGCGCAAGCCCTGCGGGCTTTTTTGTGCCTTGAATTTGTCCCAAGACGTCCGAAGAAAACGAATTAAATCCGACCCTTTTAGGCCCGATAAGCCTTGCTGCCCCCCTATCTCCAATCCTGTCTTCTCCCCCATCGCGCAAAAAGAAAATCCTGCGATACCCATAAACGCCCCCGCGTCACTCCATCCTTTTATCCAGAATGGTGCTACTCCAGATCCAAACTAAACAGTCGACTCAGAGCGGTCTTGCCGCTGCGGGTTACGGTCACTTCGCGATAGCCCTGCGTGTGGGTGATCCACTTTTTCTGCAGTAACAGTGTCATGAGTGCCTGCCCCGCATCCCCGCCCAGATGAAAACGTCGTTCGCTCCAGTCGAGGCACGGGCAGCAAGGCTTGCGGCGCGGACGCGGATTAAGCACTGCGCCAATACGTTGAAAATGCGCTCTCCCGGCGGGCGTCAGCGCATTGCCGTCAGCCTCAATCCAGTGGTCATGAAGCATGAAATCATAGATGTTTACCGCCAGTTCGCCGGCCAAATGGTCATAACAGGTTCGGGCGTAACGTAAAACGACCGGCGTAGTCGGGGTAAAAGCAGTCTGGCTGCGCATGGAAACGCTCATGAGGTTTTCCAGCAGCCCGGCGATATGATGGCCCGCCAGACTGTAATAGCGGTGGCGTCCCTGCGTCAGGCAAATCACCAGCCCGTTGCTGAGAAGCCGGGCAAGATGTCCGCTGGTAGTGGAGGCAGCGATGCCCGCCACCGCACTGAGTTCCGTGGCTGTCCACGCGCGCCCGTCCATCAGGGCGCACAAAATAGTGACCCGTGACGGGTCAGAGATGGCGGAAGCGACCAGTGACATGGATTGTTCAAGAGACGCATCCGGCCCACTGTCGTGTTCGTTGTGAAGAACTTTCATGCAGCGTGTATTGCCCATTTTTGGGTGACTTCAGCCGCCCGGATATCGTCATCCGTGAGCAGAATAAGCCGGTTATCGTGATCGCTGTACTGTACCAGAATGCGAATGCCATTCTGTGCCAAAGTATCCGCGATTTCTCCCAATTCGCCCGGCTGCTTCTGGGGTAATTTCCTTATCAGCGGACGCGACAATTTTCTCACGTTAAAGCCTGCGTCAGTCAGAACCTGGCGGGCTTTCTCGCCGTTTTCTATCAGAAAATGCGCGTGCCCGCCGTCCGGAGTGGTAAATACCCCCCCCTTCCAGCCCGACACCGTTAAGACCGAGCACGCGTCCGAAGGAAGCCAGAGAATACGAAGTATTATCGAGAACAACGTGAATGTCATACATGCTGTTGCGCTCCTTTGCTCGAAGATGTCTCAGACGAGTAATCACGAAATACCCGGGCCACGCGTATTCTGTAGTATGAAAAAATCGACTGTTTGCCCTCTTTCTGGGCTGCCAGATGCATCATATTCTGCTTCCATCCGGCGACCGCCTCCTCATCTTCCCACCATGATAACGAAAGAATTTTTCCGGGCGTGCTCAGGCTCTGGAACCGTTCAATGGAGATAAATCCCGCTGTGTCCGACAACAACGGCTTCAGTTCTGCTGCCAGTTCAAGATAGCGCTCACGCGCTTCGGGTAGTGCGTCTGCCTCAAAAAGTACTGCGATCATCTTGCTGCCCTCTCATGAATTTCACTCAGCATATTGCCGGTAAAAAGGGGATGCTTCGGCCAGCGCCGAAGTATCCCGGTGAAGCGCAGGCAGGATCATGAATTTGTCTCATGTTTGGTGAATTTAAATCACTGTTTTTCACTCAATGACTCAGGCATAAAAGATACATCGCAATGTATCCATAAAAATTCGAAGACTACTGAAATATTATTAATTTTCAGCAGCCAGGACACCTGATAAAAATGAAAAAAGACATTACATTCACGCTTAAGACAATTCGTTTTGACGAAGATTATAACCCTTCAAAAAATACGCGTATTACCACTAACTTTGCCAATCTGGCCAGGGGTGAGAAACGTCAGGAAAACCTTCGCAATACCCTGGCGATGATCGATAACCGCTTTAATTCTCTGGCGCAATGGGACAACCCCACAAGTGACCGCTACACCGTTGAGCTGGACATCATTACGGCTCAGCTGAATATCAAGGGCGAAGGAGTGTCCGACGCCTTCCCGGTGATTGAAATTTTAAAAACCAGTATCCTTGATAAAAAAACCAATCAGCGTTTTGAAGGCATTTTAGGAAATAATTTTTCCTCGTATGTGCGCGATTATGATTTCAGCGTGGTATTGCCTGAACATAATAAAGACAAAGCAGGATTTAGCCTGCCGGATAACTTTGGCGTATTACACGGTGATATATTTAAACGTTTTATTAGTTCTGATACTTACAAAGCGCGCTTCAGTAAAACGCCGGTTATTTGCCTGAGTGTGTCGAGCAAAAACACCTATTATCGCACCGGTACTCAGCACCCGGTTCTAGGCATCGAATATCAGCAGGATGCCCCTTCCCTGACGGATGACTACTTCGCCAAAATGGGGTTGCGCGCCCGCTACTTCATGCCTGAAAACAGCGTTGCGCCATTGGCATTTTACTTCAGTGGCGATTTACTCAGCGATTACACCAATCTTGAGCTGATCAGCACCATCAGTACGATGGAGACTTTCCAGAAGATTTATCGCCCTGAAATTTACAATGCTAATTCCCGGGCGGGGAAACAGTATCAACCAAGTTTGAATTTCCAGGATTATTCATTAACCCGCATTGTTTATGACCGGGAAGAGCGTAGCCAGCTGGCTGTTGAGCAAGGGAAATTTACCGAAGAACAATTTATTAAACCTTATCAAAACGTTCTTAAACAATGGTCTGCTGAACCCGTTATCTGATTTATCCATAAAAATATAAGGTCACCTGTGATGAAAAAATTATTACCCACATCGACTGCGGGCAGTTTGCCTAAGCCCTCCTGGATTGCGCAGCCAGAGACACTCTGGTCGCCGTGGAAGCTGGAAGGTCAGGAATTAGTTGACGGTAAACTCGATGCCCTGCGTTTATGTCTGGAAGATCAGCAACAGGCAGGCATTGATATCGTCAGTGACGGCGAGCAAACGCGCCAGCACTTCGTCACGACATTTATCGAGCATCTCGAGGGCGTGGATTTCGAGAAGCGTGAGATCGTGAAGATTCGCAACCGCTATGATGCGAGTGTGCCGACCGTCGTGGGCCCGGTGAGCCGCAAGAAATCCGTTTTCGTTGAAGATGCGAAGTTCCTGCGCAAGCAAACCACCCAACCGATCAAATGGGCCCTGCCGGGACCGATGACCATGATCGACACGCTGTATGACAATCACTATAAAAGCCGCGAAAAGCTTGCCTGGGAATTCGCTAAAATTCTCAATGAAGAAGCGAAAGAATTAGAAGCGGTGGGCATCGATATTATCCAGTTTGATGAGCCGGCCTTTAACGTATTTTTCGATGAAGTAAATGACTGGGGTATCGCCACATTAGAAAGAGCCATTGAAGGGCTGAAGTGTGAAACGGCTGTCCACATCTGCTACGGCTACGGCATTAAAGCCAACACAGACTGGAAAAAAACGCTGGGCACTGAGTGGAGACAGTACGAAGAGATTTTCCCGAAACTGCAAAAATCGAATATCGATATTATTTCTCTGGAGTGCCATCACTCGCATGTTCCGATGGAGCTGATGGAGCTTATTCGTGGCAAAAAGGTGATGGTCGGTGCCATCGACGTGGCTACTAATACGATAGAGACGCCGGAAGAAGTCGCTGCTACGCTTCGAAAAGCGCTGCAGTATGTTGATGCCGACAAACTTTATCCGTGCACCAACTGCGGCATGATCCCGCTACCGCGTGGCGTCGCACGAGGCAAGCTGGATGCATTAAGCGCCGGTGCAGAAATCGTGCGCAGAGAATTGCAGGCGAAATAACGTCGCCGGAGAGCACAAAGCTTAAAAAAACTGTCTGAGTTGAGCGATCCCACAGTCGCCAACTCACCCCTCCCGATATCTCTTTTTACCTCAACTTTTCCCTGATGAATTAAGACATCGTGTAAAATTTTATTACGAAGCAGATACCGGGTTGAGTTGCATGCCTTTCACACTTATAAAACTCAACGCTTGTTATCGATATATTGTCATTGACGGCACAGCAGAAAACCCAAATAAGAATATTAACAATGGTGCATATTTACTTGCTACAATAGATTTGCAATTGAATATTTCCTCCTGCTAAAAGCATACTTTAAAGTTATATTAACAATGCACCATCATATAATCCTCAGAGTTCTAAAAAATGCAATTTTTATTACATTTTCTCGTTTTCACCACATTAGGATGCTTACTGACCGGTTATGTGATTGCTGGCCGTACGATCATTATTATCCAGATATGCTATGATAGATTCCGGTTCGATATAACTATGTTCCTGAAACCCACATCATATCCACGATCAACAATGTGCGTCGAGGCTGCAAATCTGGCGGCAATATCTCCTTTCAACGTATGGAGATGATTAATGATATTGCTGTCCAGCTCGTTATGAATTACACGGGCATCCGGTTTCATCGCCTCTTCAGGAAAGATAATTGACCCCCAAGGGTGTAACTGACGTTAATTTTGTCGACTGTGATATCGGCGGATTCATAGGATTCTGCGGCGACTACGGCAATCACTTTGCTGCGATAGGCGATCTCATTATGAATAATCTCCGAGATAATCGCAGAGTAGTCAGGAACGATCACTCCAGGCAGCGCTGGACGGGAATAGCTTTCCATGGCGCAATCTGTGGCTGTGCCATCTCTTATGGAAGCGGGAATTTATATGACGTTATGTGAAGTCAATTCGGAGAACGCCATACAGAAGGGAGAAGTGAGATTGAAGGGTGAGACCAGTGTGTATCAAAAAGATAAAGGAAGTATCACTCTGATAACCCTTTGAGGTTGTAAAGCATAATTTAACTCATCTCAAAAAAATGTTAACTATGGCTAAACTCTACTATTCCCTCATAGATCATTATCACCAAAAATACGGAATTAATAAAAATTGAAAAAAACTAATGTGTCTATTTCTTAACCAACTTCAATAATTCTTAGATTCAAATACATTAGACGTCATTAAAGAGAGGGAGTATCATTGATGCGCTGGATGAGACACACCCAATCAGCTCAATTAACAACCATGGTTTATCTTCATCCCTTTAATGTAGACATTAACCTTAAGCCGAAATAATGAATAAAAGATATTCCCTTCTGCTATTGCTTGCAACTCTCACCCCCTATACAGCAAGTGCTGGAACCTTTAGTACCATCACTTCTGACCCTATCACAAATGTTTTCCTGGTAGTGAATATCGTATTGACGTTTATTTTTGCGTTTATCCGCTTCGACAGGTTTGCTGTTGTGCACGGCCCTGAAGTTCTTACGACTGTAGGGATCCTCGGATGCTTCACGGGAATTGCAGCTTCGCTTCTAAATTTTGATGCTTCAAATGTGGCAGAGAGTGTGCCTCATTTACTCGAGGGTGTAAAAACAGCATTTCTTGCCTCACTGAGTGGTGTGGGTGGCTCTTTAATTATTAGGATGCGCCATTATCTTCAAAAAAAACCTATCAAACAGAGTTCAGGTACACCCAAGGCAGCAAGCCTGGATGATGTGGTTGCCGCGACACAGGCCCTTCAACTCAGTCTTTCCGGAAGCGAAGAAGGTAGCTTGCTGACACAACTTAAACTGATGCGTCAGGAACAAGTCGATGAATTACGTTCGCTCAGAACTTCTTTTGAGACATTTTCCCAAAAAATGGCTGAAGACGGTTCTAAAGCGTTGATTGAAGCCCTCAAAGAAGTCATACGGGACTTCAACACGCAAATTAATGAACAGTTTGGTGAGAACTTTAAACATTTAAATGCCAGTGTGGAAAAACTCGTTATCTGGCAACAGCAATATAAAGAGGAGCTGGATAAGCTTCAGCTCATGCAAAAATCATCAGCAGAAGATCTCAACAACGCTGCTTCTGGTCTGTCTTTATTTATCGATAGAGCCGCTAATTTTGCTCAAACAGCAGACGCGCTCGAAATAACACTCAAAGGGTTGGCTCAGCAACATCAGCAAATCGAGGAATCGCAACTGTCGATGATTGAAGTCTTGTCGCAGATGAAAGATATTACGCCGCAATTTTCGCAAAAAATTGATGATATGACGGAATCTATGTCGAAAGGAGTCATGAAAATCCAAGCGGATGTTGGCGACGTAGTGAAAAACTTCGGCGTACAGGTCCAGTCTTCGTCATCAGAAATGAAGCAGCTACTAACTGAAACACTTCGAAAATCACAATCTGATGTCAACGAAGAACTCAAAAAATCGATGGATTCTGTCCGTCAGAGCGTTATTACGCTCGATAAAGGTTTACAAGAAGAGTTGACCAAAAGCCTTGAATCTCTTGGTCGTCAGCTTGCATCTCTCTCAGAGAAATTTGTTTCCGACTACACCCCTCTAACTGAACGTCTGCGCGAAGTGGTTCGTATCGCCGCGGTTAAATGAGATATACATGAATATCGAACAGAGCAATCAATCCTATTGGATACCGCTGGCTGACCTTATGACTGGACTGATGATGGTATTCATGCTGTTAACCGCCGCCTTTATGCTTCGCGTCGAGCAAACAACAACCCTTGTCGTTAAAGAATATGAAATGACCAAACGGGATATGCAGCTTGCTTTGCAAAAGGAGTTTTCTAAAGATTTAAAACAGTGGAATGCTGAGATATTAGGGGATATGACCATACGTTTTAACGATCCCTCTGTGCTGTTTGCAACAGGCTCATCCGAACTTCGTCCTCGTTTCAAACAAGTACTTGAGGAGTTTTTTCCACGCTATATCGCATTGCTCAATTCTGGCCAGTTTAAGGATGCCGTTAAAGAGATCCGAATTGAAGGACATACAAGCGCGTTCTGGGGTGGAGCCTTAGATGAGAAGCAGGCTTATTTTCGAAATATGGAATTATCTCAAGCCAGAACAAGAAGCGCGCTCGAATATCTGATGTCATTACCTAAAGTGCAAAATAACGAAAAATGGCTTGTGCAGCATATGACAGCAAACGGGCTCTCATCCTCTCATCCTCTCTCAGCAGAAGCCTCTGAAACGGCAAACCAACGTGTCGAGTTTCGCATTGTCACGAATGCGAGCGAGAAAATGGATTTAATTGCAGATAAGTTATCGAAGAAATGAGTTTCAAACTGCCGAATTTCCTTAACTGGGCATTACTAAATACTTTGCGTAATGAGATGAAGGCTCCGCTCTCGGAGAATTTTACACCGGACCCAGAGTTTAAACCGATCGATCTCACCATCCCTGAGCTCCTCAGGAGCACTGGTGTTGACATTAATATCGATGAAATCAGTATCCTTGACGATGGAACGTTAACATACAAGGGTTATCGGGTCTTACTCTACATCAGGGATATTCCGTCTATAGCCGGGCGAGACAATATGCCGAAATATCATCTGACATATTGTAAGACACTAGAAACTATGCATAAGAATTCCCGATTTAATCGATACGTCGTCGCAAATAGTGATAGTGGTGAATTTCAAGTTAATATCATCGATAGCGGGATTCAAAGTCAGACTGTGAGATTGAACGTCTGCCAAAACTGCCTTGATAAGATTCACTGGCAGGGATTTGACATACAAAAAGTAGCTCGCACAAAACGTCTACAACTTGTATCCCAGTTTGCACTCGTTGATTTCTTTAAAGCATACCCGCGAGACCTAATTTCTGTAAAACCATCACACACCTCAGATACTGCGCCGCTGAATGACTACACAGTAGACTGGCCTAACATATCAAAAAGCATCAAGATAAAGCATGGATACCAATGTGAAACTTGCAATGTTGTCCTCCGGAATAGTGAGTCCAAATATCTTCACGTCCATCACCGAAATGGTCAAAAAAATGACAACCGAGATTCAAATCTTGCGGTGATGTGCGTTGCCTGCCATGCCGAACAACCCATGCACGGGCATATGAAGTTTACCCCTGATTATAAAGCCTTTATAGCGCGACGCCCCTTATGATGAAGGCATGAGATTGTGAGCAAAGAAAACTGTATTTCCAACACCCTTGATCCACTTACAGTTTTTTCCTAGAGCCATGCCGCTTCGCTCGTGCCATTCTTAATCACGCTCATAACATGAATAACGTGAATTGAGGATATTATGAAAAAGACAATTATTGCATTATCTGCACTTCTGCTGGCTTCACCAGTTTTTGCCGCAACCACACACGCAACCGACGACACCGTTGCCGCCGCGAAAGCGAACGCCAATGATGCGAAACAAAAACTGCATGAAGAGCAGAACAAAGGTGAAGAGCTGAAGCTCAAATCCAAACACGCCGCTGAAGGTAAAAGCGAAAGCTTCGGCAGCAAAGTGAGTGAAGACTCCCAGAAAGCCTGGCATAAAACCAAAGAAGGCACCGAGAAGGGCTGGGATGCCACTAAAGAAGGGACGGAGAAAGGCTGGAACAAAACCAAAGAAGGCGCTTCGTCGCTGGAAAAGAAAGTCACTGAATAAGTTTTCTCCCCCCTATAAAGGCCGCCCTCGCGGCCTTTTTTATTTCTGATCCCTTCGAATAAATCTCCCGCCCTGCGCGTTTACACCTTGCCCGCCTACTGGAGATCGCCTCATGATTCGCTCTGTCACCCTGCTCATGGTTATGCTGCTGTGCCCTGCCCTCTACGCAATGCCGGTTACTTATGCCATTAACAGCGAAAAAACGCCCATTACCCTCTCGTGGCATGCCTTTGGCGGCATCCTTTCCTGGGCGAATCTCAATGGCGTGACGGGAAACGTCACCCTGGACCCGACCAATGAGTTTGCCGATCGCATTGATGTCACCATTCCCGTCGCCACGCTGGTGGCCTCCAACCGTCTGCTCACCTGGCAGCTCAAGAGCGATATGTTTTTCGATGCCGCACGCTACCCTACGATCAGGTTCAGCAGTACCCGGGTGGTGGCGCTGGGCGATGGCCATTACAGAGTGTTTGGCTCGCTAAAGGTCAAAGACATTCAGCGCCCGGTGATCCTGGAAGCGACTCTGGATGAAGACAACGCGGCGGAGGCAATCTCCCTTAATGCCACCACCGCCATCTCACGCTCCGCCTACCACATGGATAAATTCGCGATGGTGGTAGATGACCGCATCGCGATAAAAATTGCGATCGACGCCCACGCGTCATAAAAGTCTTAATTGCAGCTGGCGTGCGTTGGCGGTGAGCGCCTTCGACGGGGTGCGACCAATCAGCACATACTGATAGTCACTGTCGTTCCACCAGGCAATATTCATGCTGTGCCGCTGCTCGTTTTTGATATCCGTGACAACGGCCTTCTCAAGGGGCGAAATGCACAGCGCCAGCGGGCCGAAATCCGCGTGCAGCCAGACGATCTGCGCGATAGCGGTGCTGTCATAGCGCAGCATCCGCACCATCTTCAGCTCGGCGCCCGCAAGTGCCAGCTGCTGCTCATTCACTTTGAGGCCGATATCCTGGGCGGTTCGCTGGAGCCCCTGGGCAATCACCGGCGGCGAGTTGTCGACATCCAGCAGGGTTTCAGCGCTGTAAAGCGACATATACTGAGCCTCAAGATCGCGAATCTGCTCGTTCTCACTCATTATCACCGCCATAGGGCGCGCCAGATATCCCAGCCCGGAACCGATCGCCAGGAAACTCAGTGAGGCGGCAATCAGCGCGCGTCGGCTGACGCCTGCGCGCGCGCCTGCAAGATAGTTATCCAGCCGCTGCTGCATCTGCGCTTCAGGTGCCTCTTTCAGCAACGGGGCAAACGCCTGCTTATAGTCCTGATGGCTGTTTTTCAGTGTCTCCATGCGCTGTGCCAGGGAGGTATCGCCACACAGTTGCTCTTCAAAAACACGGGCGTCGGCGCTCTCCATCTCACCATCCAGCCAGGCGATAATCGCATCGTCGTGATAAGGGGGCGTAAAACGTAACGAGTTCATGAGCGTTTCTCCTTCGCCACCGGACGGACATCCACCGTTTTGGCGAGCCGCGCCCGAGCCGTTGCCAGTCGGCTCATGATGGTGCCGATGGGAACCGACAGCGTATCCGCCGCCTCCTGGTAGGTAAATCCTTCGACATAGACTAAAAACAGCGTGTTGCGCTGGGCTTCCGGGAGGTCATTCACCCGCTGCATGATTTGCTGATAATGCAGACGATCGTCATCCTGCCCGTGGGTATCCGGGGCGATCAGATCTTCGCCAGGGACAAACCCCTGCCCCTGGCGGACGTGGCGCGCGCGCAGTTCCGAGATCCAGATCGAGTGCAAAATCGAGAACAGCCAACGGTCGATCCGCGTGCCCGGCGTATATTGCGCGCTCCTTTCGAGCGCGCGGACGCAGGTCGACTGAACCAGCTCTTCAGCCAGATCCCGGTTACGCGACAGCACCAGTCCGTAGCGCCAGAGACGCGTCAGATGTACCGCCAGCTGTTGGCGAACGTCACTGGTTGTGATTTTCTACCCCTCCCGCAGAGATCAGGACTCCGGATGCCCGTCGATTGCTGCCTGCAGATCGCGGTACTCTTCGCAATCCTGGCCGCAAATCCCGGCAATGACTTTAAGCTGCTCTTTCGCCAGATCCGGGCGACCTTTTACCATCCATGCTTCCCCCAGATACTCCCGCGCTTTGGCATAGTTGGGCTGCAGGGCGAGCGATCGCTGGTAATAGCCAATGCCTTCATCCGTGCGCCCCAGTTTGCGGGTCGCATAGCCACGGTAGTTCCACGCCTCGGCCGTGTTGGCGTTTTTTAACGTATCCAGCAGGTTCAATGCCGCCTGATACTCGCCTTTTTTCGCGAGGTGGTACGCATAATTGGTTTTGTCCTCATCGCTGAGGCTGCTGGTTTTCTCCGGGACACACTTCTTACTCACACTGTCGTAGACCTGCCCTGAGGGGCAGTCCGGCGTTTTGCTTTCAGTATCAGTATTGCCCATGGCAAAGCCCTGCGGGGTCTGTAACAAAAATAACAGCACCGGGATAGCCAGAGGACGGGTGAAGGTACGGACTGAGGATGCGTTCATTTTGTACTCCTGGTGAAGGTTGGCAGGTCAACAAGGAGTAAACGCCCGAGCGTCCGATTCTATTCGCAGAAAATGCAGTTGAAATGACAGCCGAAATCATACTTATGGCCTATGCCATCCGTAATAAGTGAACGGTAGATTCAGATAATAATTAACGCAGGCTTAATTCCTGTCTCTAATAGCACACTCTTCACCGCCCGCCATTTTTATTTTTAATTCGGTCGCAAACATAATATATCGTATAAATAATTTCTTAACCCCACCTGAATTAACAATTAAGCCCACCTTAATTAAATACCCATTTACATTCAAAAATATCAAATATATTCAAATAAATGCTTTGGTATTATATTTAACAAATGACAGGCGAAAAACAGCAAAGCCTTATACCGCAAGGCCCAGCACCCTCGCACGAGCTGTACAAACCGGCAGAAAACTATTCAATTCAGAAGGGGTTAACTTGTCCATAATTGGCGCTTCATTTGCATATTCCGTTATTTATAGCTATATCATTTTCAGACCATTCAAATAATATCTTTATAAATCACAGGGCTTTATATAACACAAAAAACGCCGAATACAAGTTAACCCATAGCAAATAAATCGATTCATCTGATGTTGCCACTAATTGCTGGCGGGCATCGGCCGCTCTGAAGATAACAACGGTGAGCACTATTTTAAAAATAGCGACTCCGCCGGGGGCGCTCTGTACCCGCAGAAAGATG
This sequence comes from Lelliottia sp. WB101, assembly GCF_003051885.1. Taxonomy (NCBI): domain Bacteria; kingdom Pseudomonadati; phylum Pseudomonadota; class Gammaproteobacteria; order Enterobacterales; family Enterobacteriaceae; genus Lelliottia; species Lelliottia sp. WB101. Next base: position 2,106,559 of record NZ_CP028520.1, on the reverse strand, counting down.
ATGGCTTCGTCTTGCACGCCATATCAATAAAAATCTGTTGGGAGTCATCAATATGAGCCAAATCTCTGTCATTTCGAAACTTACTGGCGTGGAAACCACCACCGAAGGCACTCAGGTTACTCTGGATCACTCCTCTATTGTGAAGCTCCACGTGGGGCGAGGCGACATTTCACACTACACGCGCAGCGGCGAAGACCTGATCGTGACCCTGAATTCGGGCGAAACCATCACCCTCAAAAACTTCTACGTCGGAGACGCTCAGGGTGCCAGCCAGCTGGTGCTGGAAGAAGGCAACGGTGCGCTGTGGTGGATTGAAGATCCCACCGCCGCCACAGAACACTATGAAGCGATTTCATCGATTGATGCGCTGATGGCCTCCTCCGGTGATACGGGCGGCGCGGCGATCTGGCCATGGGTGCTCGGTGGCGTCGCTGTCGCGGGTGGGATCGCGCTTGCCGCTGGCGGCGGCGGTGGCGGAGGGGGTGGCGGAGACGATGATAACGGCAACGGCAACCCAGGCAATCCGGGGAACCCGTCTGACCCGGATACCACGCCGCCTGACGCGCCGACCAATCTGCAGTTCTCGGCAGACGGCAATATCGTCACCGGGACGGCAGAACCGAACAGCACCATCACCCTGAAAGATGCGAACGGAAACCTGGTCGGCACCGGTAAAACCGGCAGCGACGGTAAGTTCACCATTGAACTGGGCACCCCGCTCAACAACGGCGAGCAGATTACTGCCACCGCGACCGACTCCTCCGGCAACGTCAGTAAAGAGGCCCATGCCACCGCCCCGGACCTGGTCACGCCCGACGCACCGGACATTTTAATCGTTAACGACGATGTCGGCAGCGAAACCGGCCCGCTGGATAACGGGCAGCGAACCGATGATGCGCGCCCTACCCTGAGCGGTATCGGTGAAGCCGGAACCACCATCACCGTCTTCGATAACGGCACCAAAATCGGCACCACCAAAGTGGATGCCAACGGCAACTGGAGTTTCACGCCGCCTAGCGCGCTGGCTAACGGCAGCCACACCCTGACCACCACCGCGACCGATGCGGCAGGCCACACCAGCCCGCCTTCTGCGGGGATCACCATTGTGGTGGATACCGTCGCGCCAACGGCCCCTGTGATCTCCAGCGTCACGGATGACGTTAATCCCGTCACCGGGCCGGTGAACAATGGCGGCAGCACCAACGATCAGCGCCCGCAGCTCACGGGTACCGCCGAAGCCAATTCAACGGTCACGATCTACGATAACGGCATTGCGATTGGCACCGTCACCGCTGCCGCGAACGGCAGTTGGAGCTTTACCCCGTCGGTCAATCTGAGTGAAGGCAGCCATGTGCTGACGGTGCGCGCCACGGATGTGGCGGGCAATACCGGCCCCGCCTCACCGGGCTTTACGATTAATGTCGATGTGACTGCGCCCGCCGCGCCATCGGCCTTTGTGGTGAACGATGAAGTCGGCTCCATACGCGGCGCGGTTACAGCAGGCCAGACAACCGACGCCAGCCAGCCGAGGCTCACGGGCCGTGGCGATCCGGGCAGCACGATTATTATTTACGATAACGGCGTGGAAGTGGGCAGAGTCACCGTCGGCCCGAACGGGCTGTGGAGCGTAGCGCCTGACGGCCCGCTGGCGGAAGGCCCCCACTCCGTCACCGTGCTTGAAATTGACGCCGCCGGTAATCAGAGCGGGTTGTCCCAGCAGATTAACTTTATCGTCGACACGATCGCGCCAGGCCAGCCGACCGTCACCCTCAATCCTGCCGGGAACCAGGTCACCGGTACGGCTGAACCGAACAGCACGATCACCATCAGCAACGGCACCGGTGTGATCGGCACAGGCGTTGCGGATGGCAACGGCAACTACACCATCACCCTGAATACCGTACAAAATAACGGGCAAACCCTCTCGGTCGTCGCCTCCGACGCTGCCGGAAATGCCAGTATCCCGGGCACGGTCACCGCCAGTGACAGCATTGCGCCTAACCCGCCAACAGGGCTGACGGTCTCAGGTGACGGAACCAGCGTTAGCGGAAACGCCGAGCCAAACAGCACCGTCACCATCAAAGACACCGGCGGCGGCGTGATTGGCACCGGCACCACCGATGCTAACGGCCATTTCACCGTCCCGGTCTCCCCACCGCAAACCAATGGCGAAGTGCTGGATGTGATCGCAAGCGACGCCGCGGGTAACGACAGCCAGCCAGGGCACGCCGACGCGCCGGATACAACCGATCCGCTGGCACCAACGAATCTGGTGGTTTCTGACGATGGCACGACCGTCACCGGCCAGGCCGAACCGGGCAGCACGGTAAGCATTAAAGGGCCGGATGGCGTGGAGATCGGCAGCGGCAAAACGGGCGACAACGGCGATTTTTCCGTTACCCTTTCGCCGCCGCAAGTTAACGGCGAAAAGCTGACGGCTGACGCCACGGACCTTGCCAACAACACCGGCCCCACGGCTCCGGTAACGGCACCGGATACCACCCCGGCGCAAACGCCGGAGATCACCTCGGTCTACGATGACGCCCTCAATGTTGTGGGTGATGTCGCCAACGGCGGCCTGACTAACGACCCGACGCCGACCATTCGCGGCACCGGCGAGCCGGGCACCACGCTCTATCTGTTCAGCGGTTCCGATCAAATCGGGACCCTCGTCATTCCCCAAAGCGGTAACTGGGAATTTACGCCATCGGTGCACCTGCGCGAGGGCGGTCACGTCCTGACGGCCACCGCCATCGACGCCGCCGGAAATGCCAGCGGCACGTCGAACAGCTGGAGCATTACGGTTGATAGCGTGCTCCCTGCCGCACCGGTGATCACCTCCGTCGTTGACGATGTCCCGGGCAGAACCGGCCCGCTGGATACGGGTGAAATCACAAACGACTCCCGTCCGACGCTCAACGGTACGGGCGAACCGGGCGCCACCATCAGCATTCGTCTGGACGGCGTGCAGATTGGCACCGCGCTGGTCAGCAGCGGCGGGGCATGGACCTTTACCCCGACGCTGGCGCTCCCACAGGGCGGGCCGCATACGTTGACCGCCGTCGCTATCGATCAGGCTGGGAACGTCGGCACGGTTTCAAACGGTTTCCAGATCATCGTAGACACCACGCCACCACCGGCGCCGTCGATCGGTACGGTCACAGATAATTCCGGCGCTGTCACCGGCCCGGTCACCAGCGGAACACCGACGGACGAAACCCTTCCTGCAATGACGGGGACCGCCCCGCCGGATACGATTATTACCGTTTACGACGGCACGACCCTGCTCGGCACTGCCACGCTTGACGGTAACGGTGGCTGGAGCTTTACCCCCACCACTCCGCTCACCAACGGCACTCACTCCCTGACGGTGGTCGCAACCGACTCCGCAGGCAACGCCACCGCCTCACCGCCGTTTAGTCTGGTGGTGGATACCGTGGCCCCTGCGACGCCAGATTCTCCGGACGTCACCGTGAACCCGGACGGCCTGCCGACCGGCACTCCGCTCAATCCGGGCGAAGCCACCCGCGACACCACGCCGACCTTAAGCGGCACCGGTACGCCGGGCGATACGGTCACGATCTACATTGATGGCGTCAAACAGCCCGATGTGGTTACCGTTCAGCAGGACGGAACATGGAGCTGGACGCCGACTCAGGCGCTGCCAAACGGCTCTTACGATGTCGCCCTGACGGTCACCAATCAAGACGGCGCGGGCAACGAAAGTGCGCCATCCCAGCCGGTCACCATCGTGATTGATACGGACCCGCCTGCCACGCCAACCGCACCGGTCGTCACCGATAACGTCAGCCAAATCACCGGGCCGGTCGATAACGGCGACAGCACCAACGATTCGCGTCCGGTGCTGAGCGGCACCGGTGTGGCGAACGACGTGATTATTATTTACGACAGCGTCGGCGGTGCGCCGAAGCAGGAGGTCGGGCGCGTCACCGTTGGCGCGGACGGCAGCTGGAGCTGGCGGCCAGACACCCCGCTGACGCAAACCACCCATGCCTTCACCACCACCGCCACGGACGAAGCGGGGAATATCTCGGACGTCTCCCCGGTGGTGACCATTACCGTGGATACCACGCCTCCGTTGACGCCGGCAATCACCGCAGGCACCGTCGCGAGCGGCGGTTCGACGTCAGACACCACGCCGACCATCAGCGGAACGGGCACCAGCGGCGACACGGTAATTATCTATAACAACGGGGTCGAAGTTGACCGCGTCAATGTCACCAACGGCACCTGGACCTGGACCAGCCCAACCGTCGCTGACGGCGCGCTGAACCTGACCGTCTCCTCCGTCGATGCGGCGGGTAACGTCAGCGGCACCAGCCCGGTGTACACCATCACGGTGGATACGGTCGCCCCGACGACGCCGCAGATTGATACTATCTCCAGCAGCACGCTGGCCAACGGTGTGCTGTACACCAATGACAACACGCCAACCATCAGCGGGAAAACAGAGGTCGGGAGCACCATCACCGTCTCTGTTGACGGGGGTGCGCCGCTACAGGCCACCGTGGATGCTAACGGCAACTGGACACTGACGCTGCCAGACGGCTCGGCGCTAAGCGATGCGCCTCATACCATTATCGTCACGGCCACTGACGCCGCCGGGAACGCCACCCCAAGCGCGCCGGTTACCGTAACCGTTGATACGGATGCGCCAGACGCGCCGGTCGTCAGCAATCTCGCAATCGAAGGGACACCGTTGACCGGGACCGCAGAAGCCGGTTCCACGGTGATCGTTAAAGGGGAAAATGGCGTTGAACTAGGCCGTGGTGTGGCCGATGCGGGCGGCAATTACTCCATCGCCCTTTCACCGGCGCAGACCAACGAAACCACGCTCACCGTCACGGCCAGCGATGCGGCAGGCAACGTCAGCGGCCCAACGGATTATCAAGTTACAGACACGCCGGATCTGCCACCCGTCCCGACCATCACGTCGATCATTGATGACAACGGTACGAATGGCACCGTCGAAGTGAAAGGCGCAAGTTCCAACGACACCACGCCAGTCCTGAGCGGGACCGCACCGCCGAACAGCATTGTGACCCTCTACCTTGACGGGGGTCTGGTGCCGTACGCCGTCGTCACCGCCAGCCCAACCGGCGAGTGGACGGCCAGCTCGCTGATCCCGCTCGGCGAGGGGCCACACAGCTTTGCCGCCACCACCACCGTGGGCGGTTTGACGAGCGGTCTCTCCCCGGCGGCTACCGTCACCATCGATCTCACCGCGCCTGGCACACCGGTGCTCGGCGCAGTGACCGATGATGTCGGTCCTGGTACCGGGCCGCTGACCAGCGGTCAAACCACCAACGACAGTCGCCCAACCCTGAGCGGCACCGCAACGGCGGGCGACACCATTACCATCTACAACAACGGTACCGCCATTGGCACCGTTGTTGTCGGATCGACGGGCACCTGGAGCTTCACGCCAGGCGGTGCGCTGGGAGAAGGCAACCACGCCCTGACCATTTCCGCCACCGATCCGGCGGGGAATGAAAGCGCACAATCACCGGCATTCAACATTGTGGTCGATACTGTCTCCACCACGCCGGTCATCGTCGGGGCAGACGATAATGTCGGCACCGTGACCGGGAATGTCCAAACCGGTGGCACCACCAACGACACCACGCCGACCCTTTCGGGCACGGCAGAAGCCAACAGCAGCGTGGCGATTTTTGAAGGCAGCAACCAGATTGGCACTGCCACCGCCAACAACCTGGGGAACTGGACCTTCACCCCCACCACGCCGCTCTCCGAAGGCTCACACACCTTTACGGTGGTCGCGACCGATCCACAAGGCAACGTCAGCACCAGCTCCAACAGCTATAACGTGATTGTCGATCTGACCCCACCTGCGGTGCCGGTGCTCAGCACCGTCGCCGATGATATTCAGGGCGGCGTGGTCGGGAACCTGACCGCAGGACAGGTCACTAACGACGCCACGCCAACCTTCACCGGCACGGGCGTCACGGGCAGCACCGTTCATATTCTGAATAACGGCGTAGAAATTGGCACCGCAGAGGTCATTAACGGTTCGTGGACCTTTATGCCGCCAAACGGGCTGACGGATGGCCTGTACAACATCAGGGTCAATGCCACCGATGCAGCGGGTAACGTCTCCGCTAACTCGCCGGTCTTCTCCTTCACCGTCGACACCACGCCGCCAGATGCGCCGGTGCTTACCACGGTGCAGGATGACGTCGGCCCGGTCACCGGCACGATTCCTGAAAACGGCACCACCAATGACAACCGTCCAACCTTCAACGGTACCGGCGAAGTCGGGGCGACCGTCACCCTGCTCAACGACGGACAACCCTTCGGCACCGCAGTGGTGAACGCCCAGGGGAACTGGACCTTCACGCCAACCGCACCGATGGCTGACGGGCCACACACCATCACCCTCAGCACCACCGACGCGGCGGGCAATACCAGCACCACCTCCACCACCTTCGATCTGACGGTGGATACCCAGCCGCCAGCGGCACCGACCATTATTAACGCCACCGATGACGTCGGCAGCGTGCTGAACCCGGTTCTGTCCGGGCAGACCACCGACGATACCCGGCCTCAGCTGAACGGCTCGGCGGCGAACAACGCCACGATCATCATCTATGAAAACGGCGTACAGGTCGGCACCGTACAGGCTAACGGCTCGGGCGAATGGAGCTTCACCCCGCCGAACCCGCTGAGCAACGGCAGCCATACCTGGACTGCCACCGCGACCGACGCGGCGGGCAACGTCAGCGTGGCCTCGCCAGGCTTCACGGTGATCGTCGATACGGTTGCACCGCTGGCACCGGTTATCACTCAGGCGCTTGACGATGCAGGAACCGTCACTGGCCCGCTCGGCAGCGGCCAGACCACCGACGACACGCTCCCGCGCCTGATCGGGACCAGCGAGCCGAACGCCAGCATCAATATCCTTGAAAATGGCCTGGTGATCGCCACCACCACGGCGGACGCCAGCGGGAACTGGGCGGTGACGCTCACCACCGCACTTGGGGCGGGACCGCATACCTTTATCGCCCAGGCGACCGACGCGGCGGGCAACAACAGCGATCCGTCGGCAACCTTTACCCTGAATGTCGACCTCACGCCGCCGGCCGTTCCGGTACTGGTTTCCGTGGTGGATGACGTCGGAACCGTGACCAACCTGACCAGCGGCCAGCTCACCAACGATGCACAGCCGACGCTCACCGGGACAGCCGAAGCGGGATCGACGGTGAAAATCTTTGATAACGGCGTGCTGATTGGCACCGTCACGGCCACCGGAGGTGCGTGGTCCTTTACGCCGTCACCGGCGCTGGGCGACGGGCTGCATCCGCTGACCATCACCGCCACCGACGCCGCGGGTAACGCCAGTGGCCCGACAACGGCCTTTGTGGTTAACGTCGATGCCACTGCACCAACCGCGCCGGTGATCGCCTCTGTCGTGGATGATGTCGGTACTGTCACCGGGCCGGTGATTAACGGTAACCCGACCAACGACACCCAGCCGACGCTGAGCGGGACCAGTGAGCCTAACGCGGTGGTGCGGATTTATGACGGCACGACGCTGGTCGGCACCGTCACCGCTGACACCAACGGCAACTGGACTCTGCCACAGACCACCACCACGCTGACCAACGGTCAGCACAACTTTACCGCGACCGCCACCGACGCGGCGGGCAATACCAGCGCTCCATCGTCCATCACCTCGATTGTGGTGGATACGGTTGCGCCGGGGCTGCCGGGCACGCTGGCCGTAATCAGTAACGGCACCCACGTCACGGGCCTTGCGGAAGCGGGCAGCACTGTCACCATTACCAGCAGCACCGGAACAGTGCTCGGCACGGCGACGGCGGACGGCAGCGGGGCCTTCAACGTCACCATTTCACCGGCGCAGACCAACGGCGAAACGCTGCTGGCCTTTGCCACCGATAAAGCCGGGAACGCAGGCAATACCCAGAGCGTCACCGCGCCATTCACCAACCTGCCGAATGCGCCGCTGATCACCACCGTCAATGACAACGTGGGGACCATTACCGGCAATCTGACCAACGGCAAAGCCACGGATGACACAACGCCAACCCTGAGCGGGACGGCGCAGCCTAACTCCACCATCACCCTGTATAACAACGGCGTGGCGATGGGCACCACGACCACGGATATCAACGGTAACTGGACCTTCACTACGCCTGCACTGAGCGAAGGTTCTCACGCGTTTACCGCCACGGCGACCAACGTCATCGGCGGCACCGGGCCGGTCTCGATTCCGACCACCGTTATCGTCGATACCGTCGCACCGAATGCGCCGAACGGAACCTTTAACGCCGACGGCAGCGTGCTGACGGGCAGCGCAGAAGCGGGCAGCACCGTGACGATTCGCCTGGCGGATGGCACCCTGGTGACCACCACGGCGAACGCCGGAGGCACCTACAGTTACACCTTCCTCAATAAACAGACGGAAGGCCAGACCCTGCAAATCACCGCCACCGACGCGGCAGGCAACACCTCGGCGCCAGGCTCTGCGCTGGCGCCGGTTGTGCCGCTTTCGGCCAGTTCCAACGTTGAGGAGCTGGCGCTCACCTCCGACGCCACGGTGACCAACGCCCAGTACAGCGATTACGGATTCCTGCTGGTCGGGGCGCTCGGTAACGTGCTCACCCTGCTCGGCAACGATACGGCGCAGGTCGGCTTTACCGTGGGTGCAGGCGGGAATGCGGATATTTCGATTAACGCCGATGCTACAGGCGTGGTGCTGTCGCTGCTCAACACCCTGGAAGTGGTGGTGCAGCGCTGGGATGCGGTCAACGGCACCTGGACCACGGTGGTGGATACCGGTCTGCCGCAGTTCGCCAACCTGCTGACACTGGGCGCCAACGGCGTCACCCTTAACATGACCGGGCTGACCGAGGGCCAGTACCGCGTACTCAGCTACAACACCAACCTGCTGGCGACCGGGTCGTACACCAGTCTTGACGTGGATGTCACCGAAACCAGCGCCGGGACGGTAACGGGGGTGACCACCCAGTCCGGTAACGTCATTCTGGACAATGACCCAACTACCGGCAGCGACAACGCCCCGGCAGGCACTCGCATCACCGCCGTCACTGATTCCCAGGGTCACACGGTTAACGTGACGGCGGATGGCACGGTGATCCAGGGCCAGTACGGTACGCTGACGATTAACCTCAACGGGAGCTACACCTACACCCTCACCAACACCAGCGCCGCGATTCTGGGCCGGACCGAGAGCTTCACCTACACCATCGGGCATAACGGTTCCACCGCCTCGGCGCAGCTGGTGATCTCCCTTGGGGCCAACACCGTCACCAACAGCGTCACGGCGGTCGATGACTCTGCGAGTTTCACCTTCGACACCAGCGTTCACGCCATCAACAACGGCACGTCGTCCCAGGGCGGCTTCACCGTGGTGGGCGTCAATCTGGGCAACACGCTGAGCCTCAATCTGCTCGATGATTTGAGCAATCCGATCATCTATAACGTGGCGGAAGGCACCACCCGCACCATGACCATCCAGGCCTCCGTCGGCGGCGTGGCGCTGGCTTCGGTGTTCGATCTCTACGTCTATAAATTCAACGACGCGACGCAAACCTTCGAGCAGATGCGCGTTCAGCCAGGCTGGCTGCGCGCGCCGCTGCTCGGCGGTACGTCGGGCACCCTGACGCTCAACCTGCCGGCCGGGGAGTACCTGTTCCTGCTGAACACCGCAGCCGGGATCACGGCGCTGACGGCCTACACCCTTAACGTGCTGGAAGACCATGTCTACACCGTCTCGAGCGTCGGCGGCAGCACCACCGGCGACGTGCTGGCGGATGATATTATTCCGGCGGGTACCCACGTCACGGCGGTGAACGGCGTGGCGGTCAACGGTACGGGCGTCACCACCATTCAGGGGGAATATGGCACCCTGACCATCAATGCGGACGGTAAATACACCTATACCCTGAACAGCGGCGTTGGGGCCGATCACATCAAGACGCCGGACACCTTCGTCTATACGGTGACCGCGCCAAACGGCGATAAAGACACGGCGTCCCTCAACATCACTCCAACCCCACGGGCGATGGATGCGGTCAACGATGTGAGCGCGGTGATGGATGTGACGTCGGTGCACCATACGGCGGCCTACTCGGACACCACCGTCGGCAACGCCACCTGGACGGCGGCTCTGCTGGCGGCTACCCAGGGCAGCGGCAGCGGCACCTTCGTGGTCGACGCCAACACCGCCCTGCATAACGTGGTGCTTCACTTTAACGTCGCCTCGCTGCTCTCGCTCGGCGGCCTGACGGTGGACTGGGTGCTGTCGAACGGTGCCACCACCGTGCGCAGCGGTTCGTTCAACGGCGGATTACTGCTGGGCGGCACCGCAACCATCAACCTGAACGGGCTGGATCTGGAGGCGGGCACTTACACCCTCTCCTACACCGGGAAGATGGGCGCGCTGGCGGTGGGGCAAATCACCATCACCCCGGACGTAGTGGGGACCACCTACTCGCTCAATCAGTTCGATTCCACTAGCGGACACACCGTTAACGGCAACATCTTTGACGGCACCGATTCGCAGGGGGCGATGGATCAGCTGCACTCGGTGGATACCCGTCTGAGCATCACCGGCTACAACGGCGTGACCACCACCCTCGACCCGTACACCACCAGCGCCGCGAATGTGACCATTCAGGGGCACTACGGCACGCTCTCCATCGGCGCTGACGGTCATTACACCTACACGCTCAACACCGGCGTGTCGCTCTCCAGCATCACCTCGAAGGAGGTCTTTAACTACACCCTGACGGACACGGCAGGGAAAACGGACAGCGCGTCGCTGACCATCAACATGGCGCCGCAGTTCATCAGCTCTGAGCATAACGACGTGATCAATGGGACGGCCTACGGCGATACCCTGATTTATCAGGTGCTGAACAACACCGTGGGTAACGCCACGGCGGGCAACAGCACCGGGGATCACTGGACCAACTTCTCCATCAGCCAGGGGGACAAAATTGATATCGGCGATCTGCTGGTGGGCTGGAACGGACAGGCATCCACGCTTGGGAACTACGTGCATGTCACCACCAGCGGTAACAACACTGTGATCTCCATCGATCGTGACGGTACGGGGAGCACCTACACTAATACGACGCTGGTCACTCTGGACAACGTACAGAGTAGCTACGACGAACTGGTTAATCAGCACCACAACATCATTACCTGATAGCACAACACAACTGACCCGGGCGTTCAGCGCCCGGGCATCAAGAATAAAAAGTACAAATTTATTAGGGACATGACATGGGAAAGAAGATGCCTTACTGGTGGCTCTCGTGCTGCCTGATATCTGTGCCCGTTCTCGCGGCTAATCCTGCGGGCGTAATCAACACCGGCCTGCTGAGTGAAGAACAGGAGCTGCCGTCCCTGAATGGCCGCGTTGCGCCCGTCGCCAACAAAGCCGCTCCGGGTACGCTGCTGCTGGGCGATGCCGTAAACCGCGCCGTCAGCTGGCATCCGACCATCAGCGAAGCGGTCGGTAAACTCTACGAACAATCAGAACAGGTCGACGTCGCCAAATCGAAATACTATCCGCAGGTCAACGCGGGAATGGACGGCGGCTATACCCACGACGGCAGCGACAACGGCTTTACCCCGTCGCTGGTGCTCTCTGTTTCACAAATGCTTTACGACTTTGGCAAAGTGGCAAGCCAGGTGCGAGCCGAAAGCGCGGGCGTGGCGCAGCAGCAGGCCAACGTGCTGGTGAGCATTGATACCATCGCCCACGATACCGCCCTGGCAATGGTGCAGGTGCAGACCTGGCAGCAAATGGTGGAGACCGCCAAAGAGCAGCTGGATGCGCTGTCGTCCATCGGCTCGCTGGCGCGTCAGCGCAACGACGAAGGGGCAAGCTCCCTTTCGGACGTGGTGCAGACCGATGCCCGTATCGAAGGCGCGCGGGCGCAGCTGATGCAGTATCAGGCCAGCCTCGACAGCTCCCGCGCCACGCTGATGAGCTTTCTCGGCTGGAACAGCCTGAACACCATCAGCAACGATTTCCCGGCAAAACTGGCCCGCAGCTGCGACGTCGCCGAGCCGGACGACCGTCTGGTGCCCGCCGTGCTCTCCGCGTGGGCGCAGGCCAACGTCGCGCAGGCCAACCTCGACTATGCTAACGCGCAAATGACGCCGACCGTCTCACTGGAGCCGGAAGTGCGCCACTACCTCAACGACCGCTATGCGGGCAACGATTCGCTGGATCGCACCCAGTATTCCGCGTGGGTCAAAGTGCAGATGCCGCTCTATCAGGGCGGTGGTCTTACCGCCCGCCGCAACGCCGCCGGACATGCCGTCGAAGCCGCGCAGTCGACCATTCAACGCACCCGCCTTGACGTGCGCCAGAAGCTGCTTGAATCACGCAGCCAGGTGATGAGCCTGCTGAGCACCCTGCAAATCCAGGCCCGGCAGGAGGCGCTCAGCGTCCGCACCCGCGAACTCTATCAACAGCAATATCTCGATCTCGGCTCACGGCCGCTGCTCGACGTGCTCAACGCCGAGCAGGAGGTGTATCAGGCGCGTTTTACCCAGCAGCAAACCGCCGGACAGCTCCACCAGCTGGAGCTGAGCTGCCTGTACAACACGGGCCTTTTGCGTCATTCGTTCGATCTTGAGAACCGCACCATTCAGACTGTGGAGATCCAGCCATGAAGCAAACCGATAATCCGCAGGACGAAAGTATTCCCGAAGAGACGCTGGAGCACTGGGCGCAGGCGTTTGGCTACGTCGCCAGCCGCTATCGCGTGGCCTGCTCCCCAGGCGCACTGGTGGCCGGGGCGCCATGGCTGAAGGGCAAACCCATGGTACCGGCGCTGACTCAACTGGCGCGCGAGGCAGGACTTTCCTTTCAGTTGCTGACCGCCACGGAGCAGTCCATCAACAGTTGGAAACTGCCGGTAGTGGTGGAGCTTAACGAGGGCAAAATCGGCGTCATTGAACATTTCGACGGCGACGACACTCTTGATATCAACTTCATCGACACCACACCGCACAACAACCGCGTGTCGATGACCGCTCTGCTGCCCGCCATTCGTCACGTGGTCGCCCTGCGCCCGCTGGCGGCGCTAAAAGACAGCCGCGTGGATGCCTATATTTCCAAATACCGCCCCGACTGGCTCTACCGGCTGGTGATGCGCGACATGCGTCCCTATACCTGGGTGATGCTGGCGGCGCTGTTCATCAACGTCCTCTCCCTCTCCGGGATCGTGTTCTCAATGCAGGTTTACGACCGGGTGATCCCCGCCCAGTCCTATCCGACGCTTTACGTGCTGACCATCGGCGTGCTGATCGCCACGCTGTTTGGCTTTGTGCTGCGTGTCGCGCGCGGTCATATCATGGATCTGCTGGGAAAACGCGCCGATCTGCGGGTGTCGGATCGGGTGTTTGGCCACGCCCTGCGCCTGCGTAACAGCGCGATCCCGCGCTCAACCGGGAGCTTTATTTCGCAGCTGCGCGAGCTGGAGCAGATCCGCGAGATGGTCACCTCCTCTACCATCTCCACCATCGTCGATCTGCCGTTCTTCTTCCTGTTCGTGGTGGTGCTGGCGATCATCGCGCCGCAATTAGCCTGGATCGCCCCCGTCGCTGCCGTGCTGATGGTGCTGCCCGGCCTGCTGCTGCAGAAAAAACTCGCGGCGCTGGCGAAGCAGTCGGCCCATGAATCGACCCTGCGCAACGCGGTGCTGGTCGAGAGCGTGCAGGGGCTGGAGGACATCAAGCTGATGCAGGCGGAAAACCGCTTTTTGCAGCAGTGGAACAGCTATATCCAGATCACCGCCGAGTCCGGCCTGCGCACCCGCGAACTGACGCAAAACCTGATCAGCTGGGGGATGACCATTCAAAGCCTGGTGTACGCCGGGGTGATCGTGGTCGGCGCGCCGATGGTGATCGACGGAACCTTAACCACCGGTTCGGTGGTGGCGGCCTCGATGCTGGCGTCGCGAATGATCGCCCCGATGGCGACCCTGTGCGGCGTGCTGGCGCGCTGGCAGCAGGTGAAAGCCGCCAAAGAGGGGCTGGACAGCATCATGCAGTTGCCAACGGAAAACCAGCGCGAAGAGACGCCGATCCGCCAGGACGTGCTGCGCGGGCACTACCTGTTCGATCAGGCGCAGTTTCGCTATCACCCGGAAGATCCGCGTATGGCCCTGCGCATTAACCGCCTGGAGATCAAACCCGGCGAGAAAGTGGCGATCCTCGGGCGTAACGGCGCAGGGAAATCCACCCTGTTACAGGCGCTGTCGGGCGGAATGGATCTGGCAGGCGGCGAGCTGCGGCTCGACAACCTTAGCCTGCCGCATCTGGACGTCGCGGACCTGCGGCGCAACGTCGGCTTTATGACCCAGAACGCACGGCTGTTCTACGGCACTCTGCGAGAGAACATCACGCTTGGGATGCCGCGCGCCACGGATGAAGAGATCTTCGCCGTGCTGGAGATGTGCGGCGCGGCGAGCTTTGTGCAAAAGCTGCCGAAAGGTCTCGACTATCCGATCATGGAGAACGGCGTGGGGCTGTCCGGCGGGCAGCGTCAGTCGATTTTGCTGGCGCGTATGTTCCTGCGCGATCCCAATATCGTGCTGCTCGATGAACCGACCGCCTCGCTGGATGAGCACACGGAGCGCGAGTTTCTTCAGCATCTCGGCGCGTGGCTCGGCAACCGGACGCTGATCGTCGCCACCCACCGCGTGCCGGTGCTGGAGCTGGTGGAGCGCGTGGTGGTGCTGAAAGAGGGCATGCTGGTGATGGACGCGCCAAAAGCGCAGGCCCTGAGCAACAGCCGCATGCAGCAACAGGCAAACGGACGGGAGTGGAAAAATGAAAATCAGTCAGCGTGATGTCGCGGCGATGGACGATCTCGATAACGCTCTCGACTCCGAAAGCGGTTACTCCGGCGCGCGGCGCATCGTGATCCTCTCCCTGCTGCTGTTTATTATCGTCGGCGTGTGGGCGTGGTTTGGCATTCTCGACGAGGTTTCAACCGGGACGGGGAAAGTGATCCCCAGCTCGCGCGAGCAGGTGTTGCAGTCCCTCGATGGCGGGATCCTGACCGAACTGAACGTGCGCGAAGGCAACGTGGTGCAGGCGGGCCAGGTGCTGGCGCGACTCGATCCCACACGTTCAGAATCTAACGTCGGTGAAAGCGCGGCGCGCTATCGTGCATCGCTGGCCTCCAGCGTGCGCCTCACCGCCGAAGTGAACGATCTGCCGCTGGTCTTTCCCCCCTCCCTGAAACAGTGGCCGGAGCTGATCGCCGCCGAAACCCGGCTCTACACCTCGCGCCGCGCGCAGCTGGAGGACACTCAGCGCGAGCTGAAAGCTGCCCTGAGCCTCGCGAACAAAGAGCTGGCTATCACCCAGCGGCTGATCAAAACCGGAGCGGCCAGCCACGTGGAGGAGTTACGCCTGCAGCGGCAAAAAAGCGATCTGGAACTGAAGCTGACGGACGTGCGCTCGCAATACTACGTGCAGGCCCGCGAGGCGCTGTCGAAAGCCAACGCGGAAGTCGATATGGTTTCGGCGGTGCTGAAAGGCCGCGAGGATTCCGTGACGCGCCTGACCGTACGATCGCCGGTGCGTGGGATCGTGAAAAACATCAAGGTGACGACCATCGGCGGGGTTATCCCCCCGAACGGCGAGCTGATGGAGATTGTGCCGGTGGACGATCACCTGCTGATCGAAACCCGCCTGTCACCGCGCGATATCGCCTTTATCCACCCGGAGCAAAAAGCGCTGGTTAAAATCACCGCCTACGATTACGCCATCTACGGAGGGCTGCACGGCGTGGTCGAAACCATTTCGCCGGACACCATTCAGGACGAAGCCAAACCCGAAGTGTTCTATTACCGGGTGTTTATCCGCACCAGCCAGGATTATCTGGTCAATAAAGCGGGCCGCAAATTCTCGATTGTGCCTGGGATGATTGCCACGGTGGATATCAAAACCGGAGAGAAATCGGTGATGGATTATATGATTAAGCCGTTTAACCGGGCGAAAGAGGCGCTGCGGGAGCGGTAGAGTACCAGCATTAGTTTGTGCATATTCGATCCCCTCATCCCCACCGGGAGAGGGGTTCAAAGAGAGAAAACCTGCGCCAGGGGGGATAAACCAATTCACCTTGGGTTTCTTGCTTCTCTGTCACGACGATACCCGTGAATGTGCAGAGTAACGTTTAAAGATATTTAAACGTATTGATATGTCGGCCCCCTCCCTCAAAACGTATCGGTGACATTACGCTTACCAGGCCTACATGACTCCGCATATCGGGGAAGCGCAGTAACATCCGACACGTTTTATTTTTCCCCCCTGAACTCTGCTACAGTAGCGCCAACATAAAAAATTCAGGGAGTGAACATGCGCCAGAGAACGATTGTTTGTCCGATTATCCAGAATGACGGGGCTTATCTGCTGTGCAAAATGGCGGCGGATCGCGGTGTGTTTCCCGGCCAGTGGGCGCTGTCGGGCGGCGGTATGGAACCGGGTGAAACCATGGAGCAGGCGCTGCGGCGCGAAATTCGCGAAGAGCTGGGCGATGCGCTTGAGATCACCGCCGTCAAACCCTGGGCGTTTCGCGATGATATCCGGGTGAAAACCTATGCCGACGGCAGTAGCGAAGAGATCTATATGATTTACCTTATCTTCGACTGCGTCAGCGCCAACCGCGATGTGACCTTTAACGAAGAGTTTCAGGAGATCGCGTGGGTGCAGCCGGAGGCCATAAAAACGCTGGATCTCAACGAAGCCACCCGTTTTACGTTTGCGCAGAAGGGTTTGTTGTAACCCCCCACTGTCCCGGCGTTCTGCCGGTGTAGGTGCGAAAGACCTCAATGAATGCGCTGACGCTGTTGTAGCCGCACGACAGCGCAATCCATCCGACGGGTTTTCCCTCCTCCAGCCACTCCATCGCCCTGATCACACGGGCCAGCTGCCGCCAGTTCACAAAATTCATGCCCGTCGCGGCGCTAAACTGCCGGTGAAACGTGCGCACGCTCATCCCGGACTGGCGTGCATACTCTTCCACCGGGAGCACATCGTCCACGGCGTTCAGTAGCGTGCGCGCGATTTTCAGTAAACGCGGGTGAGCGGGCATCGGCAGCCGAAAGCGATCCTGCCGGGACAGAGCCAGCTCGCGGGTGAGCATGGAGATCATCAGCGGATCTGCGCCCTCGCCCGCCAGGCACAGCCGCAGGAACAGCGCCTCGCACAGCTTTTCCGGTTCGAAAACCGCCGGTTGCTCGGGCAGGGCTGAACAACAGGCTGAATCCAGATACAGAGACTGGCCCTCAATGGCGCTTTCCGACAGCGCGGCATGACGCAACCCCGGCGGGATCCAGCCGATATGCTCTCGCGGCACCACCCAGCGCCCCTTTTCGGTCTCGATAATCAGCAGGCCCGAGGTCATACGGCAGAGCTGGCCGGTGGCGTGAGCATGCCAGTCGGTTCGATAGCCCGATGGATGGCGAAGAGGTTCAGCGGTCATCAACATAGTTTGGCCGAAAATCGTTATTGATTGCCTGATTACAGAAACTACGCCAGATTCTGTCAAGGATAATGTGCTCTCACCCCCTTTAAAGGAGCACAACAATGTCCCTTATTACTGACCTGCAGGCTGCCACTGACGAACCATCCTGCCGCGCCCTCACCCAACGGCTGTTAACCGATCTTTTCGCGGGAACGCTGGCTCCGGCAGAGATTTTCTCGAATGACTACCAGCAGCATACGGACGGTAACGCGCTCAATTTCGCTGAATTTGTACGGCATTTAGATCACGTCCGCACGCAAACCAAGAGGATCACCTTCAAGGTCGAGCAGGCATGCTGCACGCCGCATCTGCTGGCAGACCGCCATATCGTCACCGTAAGCAAAACGGACGGACAAACGTCAGAAATTGAGGTGTACCTGTTTGCCCGCCTGCGCGAGGGGAAAATCTGGCGGATAGATGAAGTGACCCGAGTGATAAAGGGCGACCACGCCGACAAATCCCTTGCCAGCGCGACGTCGTAGTTAACTCACTTGCTGCTGTGAAGTGAAGCGATACACGCGCACATAGCGGGTAAATTTTCCGACAAACACGCCCGCAAAAACGCCCCCGGAGATAATCGCAAATGCGCTCATACCGGGCTGCTGCAGCGTGGTGGGGGAGACGGTAGTCATCACCCCCAGCACATATTTCACGCCAAACGCCAGCATCATCAGCGGCAGCGCCGAGTAGTCGGCCTGCCGGTACAGACTGCGCGGAGGTTCCGCGCGCGTTACCGCCGTCTGTTTGATGAGTAAATAGCCCAGCGCTGCGCCTGCCAGCAAACCGGCGATCCACAGGGCGCTGCTGGCGACGGTGAGTTTGCGGAACACCACCAGATCGTAGATATCCCAGAAAAGAAAAATGGCGGGGATAATCGCGAGCTTTTCCAGCGTCACGATGGCGGGTTTGCGTGCTTTAATGCCGCGAGTGATGAGAAAGACAAACAGCACCCACACCCAGACGGGCGTATGGGTAACCACACCGGTGAGGAATTCAGTCATGGGTTTTACCGTCAGTGATATTTCGCACCGGGTAATTATTACGCATGATAGCGGCTACGCCATCATGCGTAAGGCTGTTCAGAGCGAAATTTTCAGGCGGCGAACCGCCTCTTTCAGCTGCTCATCCGTGGCCGTGACAAACGACATGCGCAGCGTCGCGCGGTCGGGTTCGCTGCAATAGAAGAACTCACCGGGCACGAACACCACGCCGTTCGCCAGCGTCTTCGCCAGCCATTCGGTGGTATTAAGACCGTTGTTGAATTTCGCCCACAGGAACATCCCGCCCTTCGGTTTATGGAAGGTCAGCACATCACCCAGCTCTTTTTCCAGCTCATTTGCAAAGGTCTGATATTTCTGGCGATAGGCATCGCGAATCAGCGCAATCTGCCCGGCCAGACGCCCGGTTTGCAGATATTCGTAAGTCATCAGCTGCGACAAGGTGCTGGTATGCAAATCAGTGGTTTGCTTGAGATTCACCACCGCCCGTTTCAGCCACTCAGGCACCACCAGCCAGCCGACGCGCGTGCCGGGTGCGAGGATTTTGGAGAACGTCGAGGTATAGACGACGTTATCTTCGTTGCCTATCGCTTTGGCATGGGCCATCAGCGGGCGGAACACGTCAGAGGTGTAGTTGATTTCGCTGTAGGGGTCGTCTTCGATAATCACGAAATCATAGCGTTTTGATAGCTCGACCAGCTGTTTGCGGCGGTTTTCGGAGAGCGTCACGCCGCCTGGGTTGCCAAACGTCGGCACGATATAGACGGCTTTGATGGTTTTGCGGCTGACCAGGGCTTCCAGTTCATCAACTTTCATCCCTTCCCCATCGGTGCCGACAGATTCAAGATGGGCCTGCGCCAGACTAAAGACCTGCAGCGCGGCAAGATAGGTCGGACGCTCCACAACCACGGTATCGCCGGGATTGATCAGCGCGCGGGCCAGAATATCCAGCGACTGCTGGGAGCCGGAGGTGACCACCACGTCATCGGCCTGACAAGCGATTCCACGGTCGGCGCAGATCTGCCCGATCGCGTCGCGCAGTCCCGGATAGCCTTCACTCAGACCGTACTGGAATGCTTCGCCGAAATGGCGGGATAACACGGCATCTGCCGCAATCTGTAACCCTTCGTGATCGAAAAGATCGGGATTGGGAATGCCGCCGCCGAG
This sequence comes from Lelliottia sp. WB101, assembly GCF_003051885.1. Classification (NCBI taxonomy): domain Bacteria; kingdom Pseudomonadati; phylum Pseudomonadota; class Gammaproteobacteria; order Enterobacterales; family Enterobacteriaceae; genus Lelliottia; species Lelliottia sp. WB101. The sequence continues at coordinate 2,086,810 of NZ_CP028520.1, read as the reverse complement.
GGAGATCACACCCGGCATTTTGCTGTGTTTTAATAATTCACGGATGGCGGAGGATTGCAGGCTCTGCACGCTGCTGGCGAGTTTGTTTTTAGACATACTGTCGATACCCTGTTTTTCTGTTTTTTTAGTGACTACATGGTGTTAGTAACACATCTGCGGGGCAGTGATCATCACATTTACTGCTTTTTTGCCCGGATTAATCACGCTCTTGCGGAATGATTGAAATGTGACCGTTGCGCTCCAGAATGGCGTATTTGATTTTGCTGAACTCGGTGATGCCCTGGTTCTGCCGCGCTGCAACCAGAATATCATCGCAGGAGACATCCACTTTCCGCAGCTTATCCGCCAGGGGCATCCCATTTTCCACCAGGATCACCGGAGAGCCATCGAGCACGTCCTCCGCCCCGGCAAAGGTTTTCTTCATCAGGCCAAAGAGAATATCCACCACCACCAGCGTCACGATGGTGATCATCGCGCCAGTCACCGAAAAATCATTCCCCAGCAGCGCCTGCTGTGTGGCTTCGCTGATAATCAGCAATAAGATCAGATCAAAGCTGGTCATCTGCAATAACGCCCGACGCCCCGCCACTTTAAACACCACCAGCAAAATCAGGTAGATCGCCAGTGCCCGAAAGACCATCTCCATATTGCGCTCCTAGGGATAAATAAACTGCCAGAAAGCGATTTCCGGCTCATCGTTAACGGTTATCCGGTTCACCGCTTTTCCGGGCGTCGTGGGCGTGAGGTACAGGGTCACAGAGAAATCACGCTGACTTTTGATTGTGTTGTAAACCAGGACGAGGGCTTTTCCCTGGCTGTACATCCGATCGGGCTGGGGTGAGAGGGTGCCGGGCTGGAAATTATCCCTGACATCGCCGTCGAAACGAAAAATATAGTGTCCGGTATTTGATGGGGGGACTGTTGCCCTAAGTTTAAATTCTGTTTGCAGACGCCCAAAACGCTCGTAATAAAGGTGTAATGTCTGGTTATTATTTGTTTTTTCTGCCGAACTGAAATATCCCGTAGAAAAGAAACCGCCCAGCGCCAGCAGTAAAATAAGTAATAAAACCGCAAATCCCACCTGGCGAAATCGCGCCTCCAGGGTGAGGGCAAAACGATTTTCCTTCACGCCAGGTAATGCCTCTTGTTCGTCTTTCAGACTCGACATTTATCACCTCAACCGTTTCGCCTGCCTTTTATGGGCCATTGAGTATTAAGCCTAATCCTCTGTGCCCCTCGTCTTCTATGCCGGAAGAACGCACGGAAATCTGCCTTAATAGTAAGTCAGATCCGCCGTTTCGGGAGGGCAGCCTGCATTTATCTCTTTCCCCTGCCCGCTATGTGTGTCGCAGGCATTCAGAATAAAGGGATTTATTTCACTTAACGTGACCAGGGGTATATAGCGATATCGTTCTTCTCAATCCTTTTTATTCCCGCGCGCAGACTCACCTACCAGAATTAGGGATAACGCACACCGGTATATCCCGTCCTTTAGGATTAATCCCCCTTTTATTCACTCTTCAATATTTAAACAATCTTACACAAATTCACATTGCATCCATTTTGCTTACACAGCACGGAATGTCCGATGATAGCCCGATCCCAATTCGCCATAATAATATCAACCGCCGCAGGGTTGTCTTTCCTGCTTCCTGCTCACGCCGCCGAGCCGGATAATCAATTTATTATTCAGCAGCAACGCCAGAAAGCGCTGGAACAGCAACTTACCCCGCCCGTGCCCGATGTGCGTCTCTCCGAGCCGTCATCCAGCTTTGGCAAAATCGCCTTTCCTGTCGAAACGCCCTGCTTTCCCATTCGCAATGTGACCCTCACCGGGCAGGACGCGCTTCCCCGCTGGCTACCGCTGCAGCGAATTGCCGACCAGGCGCAGGGCCGTTGTCTGGGCGGAAAAGGCATCAACCTGCTTATGAGCACGATGCAAAACCGCCTCGTCGACCACGGCTGGATCACCACCCGCGTGCTGGCGCCCACTCAGGATCTTAAGAGCGGCACGCTGAAGCTAGCAATTGTGCCGGGCTATATCCGCCACGTCCGGCTCACAGAGGACAGCGACGATTATATTCAGCTCTACAGCAGCTTCCCGGCGCACGAGGGTAACCTGCTGGATCTACGCGATATCGAACAGGGGCTGGAGAACCTTCAGCGCTTGCCGACCGTAGAAGCCAGCATGGAAATTGTTCCCGGCGAACAGCCCGGCGAAAGCGACGTGGTGATCACCCGCAAGCAGTCAAAAATGTGGCGGCTGGGCTTGTCATTGGATGACGCGGGCACCGAGACCACCGGGCGCTATCAGGGCGGCGTGACGCTGTCGCTGGATAATCCTTTCTCACTCAGCGATCTGCTGTACGTCTCCGCCAGCCACGACCTCAACGATCGCGGCGGCAAAGGCAGCAAGAACTACACTGGCCACTATTCTGTGCCGTTTGGCTACTGGACGCTGGGCGTGACCGGCAGTGATTACGATTATCACCAGACCGTTGCAGGCCAGAATCAGGATTACCGCTACAGCGGTAAAAGCAAAAACCTGGACGTACAGCTCAGCCGCGTGCTGCACCGCAGCGGTTCACAGAAAACGACCCTGACGGCGGACGTGCTGGCGCGAGAAACGCGCAACTATGTGGATGACACGGAAGTGGGCGTCCAGCGCAGGCAGACGGCGGGCTGGCGTCTGGGGTTACAGCACCGCCACTATATCGGCCAGGCCAGCGTGGATGCGGGGGTGAGCTATCAGCGCGGCACCCGCTGGTTCGGCGCTCAGCCGGCACCCGAGGAGGCGTTTGGCGAGGCCACGGCGCTCAGCAAAATCCTCCAGCTCAACGCTCAGCTCGATTTGCCGTTTGAAATCGGCACGCAGCAGTTCCGTTACAACGTTCAGTACCTGCGCCAGATAAGTAACACACCGCTGACGCCGCAGGATCAATTCGCCATCGGCAACCGCTGGACGGTGCGCGGCTTTGACGGTGAGCGCACCCTAAACGCCAGCCACGGCTGGTATGTGCGTAACGATCTGGGCTGGAGCACGCCGCTGCCCAATCAGGAGCTTTACCTGGGTGCCGACTACGGTGAAGTCGGCGGCTACAGTTCGGACCCGTTGATCGGCAAACATCTGGCCGGGGGCGTTGTGGGGCTGCGCGGGAGCGCCTTCAACACCGGCTATGACCTGTTTGCAGGCACGCCATTCTCAAAACCTGACGGGTTCCACACCAGTTCCCTCACTCTGGGGTTCAACCTCAACTGGAGCTGGTAATGCGCATAGGCAATCTGGATATCAAAGCCCCGCTGCTCCTCGGGGGCGAACAAAACGAAGCCGAAGTGTTGGGGGCCACAGTCTGGCTGTGGATGCACTCGCCCATGCACCGGGATGCGCCGCTGCATGCCCTGCCGACGCTCCTGCTTCCCATCATCAAACGCCAGCAGTACGTGCTGGTGGTGGAGAACGAACGCCCGGTGTTCTTTCTTAGCTGGGCGTGGCTGAACGAAGAGGCGGAAGCCCGCTTCCTCACGCGTCCGTCCATTGAGATGAAAGAAGAGGACTGGGATAGCGGCGACCGCATCTGGTTTTGCGACTGGATTGCCCCCTTCGGCCATACCCGCGCCATGCAAACCTTGATTCGCCACGACCTCTTTGCCGAACACTGCTGGCGGGCGCTGTATCACCGTGGTGCCGAGCGCGGCAAGCGCGTCGTGATGTTCCACGGCAAACACGTCACCCGAGAAGCCGCACAACGCTGGCAACTGAACCACCCGCTCGCCGCCCCGCTGCCGCAAGCGTTTAAAGGAACGACCCATGAATAAGAATCTGTATCGTATCGTCTTCAACAAAGCGCGCGGCATGCTGATGGTGGTGGCGGATATTGCCCGTTCGGGTCGCGCCGGGACCACGCGGGCCGCCGGGATTGGCCATACCCACAGCCAGCTTATCGGTAAAATCAGTGCCATGAGTCTGAGTCTCTGGCTGGCGATGGGTGCGATACAGACGGCGCAGGCCAACATTGTGGCCAACGCGGGGGCGCCAAAAAACCAGCAGCCGACGGTGATCACCAGCGCCAACGGTACGCCGCAGGTCAACATACAGACCCCTTCCAAAGCCGGGGTGTCGCGCAATAACTACACCCAGTTTGACGTCAGCCAGAAAGGCGCAATCCTCAATAACTCGCATAAAAATACCCAGACGCAGCTGGGCGGCATGGTGTCGGGCAACCCGTGGCTCGCCAAGGGCGAAGCGAAAGTGATTCTGAACGAAGTCAGCTCCCGCGACCCGAGCAAACTGAACGGCATGATTGAAGTCGCAGGGAAAAAAGCGCAGGTGGTGATCGCCAACCCGTCAGGTATTACCTGTAGCGGGTGCGGGTTTATCAACGCCAACCGCGCGACGCTCACCACCGGCCAGGCGCAGATGACCAACGGCAATCTCACCGGGTATAACGTGGAACGCGGTGAAGTGGTCGTTGACGGTGCCGGGATGGACACCTCCGGCGCGGATTACACCGATATCATCGCCCGCTCGGTCAAAGTGAATGCCGGGCTGTGGGCCAAGGATCTGAAAGTCACCACCGGGCGCAACAACGTCGATGCCGCGCATGAACGCATTGAAAAAGGCGCCGATGACATCGCCACGCGACCGCAGCTGGCGGTGGATGTCGCCAGTCTCGGCGGGATGTATGCCGGTAAAATCCGCATGGTCGGGACGGAAAAAGGGGTCGGCGTGCGTAACGCCGGGGCGATGGGTGCCCAGGCCGGTAGCGTGACCCTCACCGCCGACGGGCGCATCGAAAACAGCGGCGTCATTCGGGGCAGTGAAAACGTGGCGGTGCAGACCGCCAGCGAATTCGCTAACCGGGGCGCGCTCACGGCGGGCAATAACGCCCAGGTGAAAGCCGCTACGCTCACCAGTGAGAAAAACAGCGTGCTGGCCGCCGGGGTGAAAAACAACGGCAAACTGGCAAGCGCAGGGAATTTAACCCTGAGCAGCAACGGTCAACTGAACGCCCACGGCCAGACGCTGGCAGGCGGCGATATCAGCGTCACAGGTCAGGGGGTAGATATCAGCGGCAGCCAGACCCAGGGCAAACGGGTATTGCTCGACGGCGGCGCAGGCGATCTCAGCACCGCCAGCGCGCAGGTCAGTGCCAACGAACTCACGGCCCGGGCCGGAAAACGCCTTAACAACAGCGGCGGTTCCCTCAGCGCCGAGACGGTTACTCTCAGTGCGCATGACCTCTCCAACCAACAGGGAAAAGTGATTCAGAGCGGGAAAAACGCGCTGGCGATGGATCTCAAGGGCGAGATCGATAACCAGCAGGGGCAGATCGCCGCGACGCAGGGTGTGTCGCTACACGCGCAATCGCTGAACAACACGGGCGGCCAGGTGGTTGCTGTGGCGGGGAAAACCCGCATCGATACCGGCTCCCTGAATAACGAGCGGGGGCTTATCTCCGCCGCCGCAGGCGACGGTGAGATCCACAGCGCGCAGACGCTTCGCAACACCGGAGGGCGCATCGAAGCGGCGAAAAGCCAGCACATCGACGCCGCCGGAGTCGATAACCAGCAGGGGGTGATTGTGGCCGATGGCGCGACAATCGCGCTGAACGACGGCAGCCTGAACAACCAGTCCGGCGCCCTGCTCTCCCACGGCGCGCTCAGCGTCACCAGCGGCGCGCTGGATAATCAGAACGGTTTTCTCGCCAGTCAGGGTGCCTTAACGCTGGACGGCAGCGACATGGATAACCGCTCTGGTCAGATCGGTTCTAACCAGAGTGTCACCGCCCGCTTTAACACGCTGGTGAATCAGGGCGGTGCGATAAAAGCCGTCGATGCGATGACGCTCACCGGCGGAGTGCTGGATAACAACCACGGCGAGACTTTCGCCGGGAAAAGCCTCGCCTTCAGCGGCGAAACGCTCAACAACGCTGGCGGGCAGCTGGCGGCAGGTGAAAGCCTGACGCTCGCGCCTGCCAGCCAGTTACTCAATCAGGCCGGACTGTTGCAGGGCGATGGCGTTCAGATCACCACGGCCAGCCTGAGTAATAACAGCGGGACGCTCAACAGCCTGGGATCGCTTGATCTCTCCACCGGTACGCTCGATAACCAGGCGGGTACGCTGGCGGCGAAAGGTGCGGCAGACATCGCCACACTCCAGATGGACAACCGCAGCGGCGGGCGCGTGATTGGCGAATCCGCCACTGCGCTGCACTCGGATAACCTGCAAAACAGCGGCGGGCAGATCCAGTCGGTGGGCGATCTGCTGCTCGACAGCGCGCGCGGCGTGGTGGATAACGTCTCCGGTTTGATTCGCGGCGGGCAGAGCGTGACGCTAAATGCGATCACCTTCGTCAATCAGAACACGCTGGCTGAAAACCAGGGCCTTGAAGGCCAACAGGTGACGCTGAACACCGACGCGATCGCCAACCAGAACGGCAGCCTGCTGGCCGACACGACCCTGACCATTCGCAATACCGGTACGCTGGACAACAGTTCCGGCGCGCTGGCGTCATCCGGCTTGCTGGATATTGCCGGTAGTGGACTGAACCTCATCAACCAGGGGGGAACGGCGAAAGCAGGTCAAACGCTGAATCTGCATGCGCAAACTATCGACGGCAGCGGCCAGTTGCTCTCGCTCGGGAATATGGATCTGAGCAGCGAAAACGGCCTGAACAACAGCGGCGCGGTCATCGCTAACGGCAATCTCACCTTCACGACTCCGGGCGCTCTGAGCAACAGCGGGAAACTGCTGGCGGGCAGTGCGCTCAACGTGCAGAGCGCCAGTCTCACCAATAGCGCCAGCGGCGAAATCAACGCCGGCACCAATACCCTGACCACCACCGGCACGCTGGTGAACTACGGCCTGATCGATGGCATCCACACCCGCATTAATGCCGAAACGCTGAATAATATCGGCACCGGGCGTCTCTATGGCGATGCGGTGGGCGTTAACGCCATCACCTTTAACAATCTGGCGGAAAACGGTACGGCGGCAACGCTTGCCGGACGCGAGCGCGTGGACCTCGGCGTGCAGACCCTCAACAACCAGGCGCACGCCCTGATCTACAGCGCCGGCACCCTGTGGGTCGGCGGCGCGCTGGACGAGAGCGGCGCCGCGATCGGACGCGCGGCGGCAATCAATAACCACAGCGCCACCATCGAGTCCGCCGGGGATATGTCGCTCGCTGCCGGGCAGATCAACAACATCAATGACGATTTCGCGACCGAGATCGTGCTGGTTTCTCAGGAGCCGTTAACCGAGTACCAGCACTCAGGCTCCACCAACCGCTGGAAAGCCGGCGATGAGGGTGTCTGGATAGATGGCAACTCCTCAGACGGCCTGCGCAACCTCAATACGCCGGAGCTGAGCGGCCACGGGCACGACGATTTCAACGAGTATAACTACACCCGCACTATCGAAGAGACCCGCATCAAACAGAGCGATCCGGCGAAAATTCTCTCGGGCGGCAACATGACGCTGACGGGCGATCGGCTGTTTAACGATAAGAGCCAGGTTATTGCAGGCGGAACACTCTCGACCGACGCCATGGGCACGGTGCTCAACGACGATGTCGCGGGCGAGCGGCACACCACCGACGCGGGTTACGTGACGCATTACTACCGCATCCGCCACAAAGGTGACGACGAACAGGGGCGTCGCAGCACTCTCTACACCCCGCCGACCGCGATCCAGAGCATTGCCTTAAAGCCTGGCCAACTGGTGAGTAACGGCAGCGTCGAGGGCAGCAACCTGAGCATCACGCCGCTGGTATTGCAGGGCACGGATACGGCGATCGGCCAGGCGGGAGGCGTCAGCGCGTCGCCGCAGCAGACCGTATCCCCCGGCGAGCCGGTCACGCCACCGGCGGGTCAGCAGTTTGAAGTGACGCCTGCCGACGGTGCCATTCGCATTATCGGTCCAAACACTACCCTGCCGGATAACAGCCTGTTTAAGGTCAATCCGTCATCGGACGTGCCTTATCTGGTGGAAACAGACCCGCGCTTCACTAACGAAAAGCAGTGGCTCGGCAGCGACTATATGCAAAACGCCTTAACCGGTGACAGCGACAACACCCTGAAGCGCCTGGGCGATGGGTATTACGAGCAGCGTCTGGTGCGCGAACAGGTGATTGGCATCACCGGCCAGCGCTATCTGGACGGGTTTAGCAACGACGAAGAGCAGTTTAAATCCCTAATGGATAAAGGGATCACCTTCGGGAAACAGTATTCGCTGAAGCTCGGCGTGGCACTGACACCAGAACAGATGGCGCTCCTCACGGGCGATATCGTCTGGCTGGTGAATACCCGGGTGAAAATGCCGGACGGCTCGATGCAAAACGTGCTGGTGCCGCAGGTCTACGCCAAAGTGAAACAGGGTGATATTGACGGCTCTGGCGCGCTGATTGCCGGGAACAACGTATCGATGAAGCTCAATGGCGATCTGTTTAACAGCGGTACCATTGCCGGACGCAAAGTGCTTCAGCTCGATGCGAATAACATCACCAACCAGACCGGCACCCTGCAGGCGGCAGACGTTAACCTCAACGCCCGTACGGATATCAATAATATTGGCGGGGCCATCGTGGGCGGCAGCAGCCTGCAGGCCACGGCGGGCCGGGATATCAACGTCACCAGCACCGTGAACAGCGCAGAGAGTGTTAACGGTGAAAACCGCTTTACCCGCACCACCATCGACAGCGTATCCGGCATCTACGTTCAGGACGATGACGGCAAACTGGCGCTGCAGTCCGGGCGCGATATTACCCTGACAGGCGCGCAGGTGATCGCCAGCGGCGAGAACGGCAAAGCGCAGCTGGTGGCCGGGCGGGATCTGAATTTGAACACGGTCACCACCGCCCGCAGCGATAGCCTGATCTGGGATGCAGACAACACCCTCAACCAGCGCAGCGTCGATCAGACCGGTAGCAGCATCAGCGGTACCGGCGGCGTGACGCTGGCGGCAGGAAATGACATCAACGCGCGCGGAGCCTCGGTTAAATCCGACGGGGCGCTGGCGCTCGGTGCAGCACGCGATATCAATATCGAAGGCGTGCTCAACGAAAGCCAGCTCGACGAGCGGCATAAAGTGGTGGGAGGCAACGGCTGGATGTCGAAAACCACCACCACGACCCGCGACACGGTGGACAAACAGACCGTTCAGGGCAGCGAACTGAGCGCCAATACCGTGCAAGTCATCGCCGGAAATGACCTGACGGTCGCGGGAAGTAGCGTCGTCGGCAGCGGAAACGTTGCGCTTAAAGCCGGTAACGATCTGACCCTCACCAGCATGGGCGGACGCAATGACCAGACGCATCTCAGGCAGGAGAAAAAATCGGGGCTGTTAAGCTCCGGTGGGATTGGCTTTACCGTCGGCTCCCATAAAGAGACCACCGATCAGGCCAGCCAGGCGCTGGCGGGCCAGGGGGCGATGGTGGGCAGTCTGCAGGGCGATACGGTGATGCTGGCAGGCAACGACTACCGTCAGACCGGCAGTTCGGTCTCCTCCCCTAACGGCAACGTCGCCATTCAGGGGAAAAACGTCACCATCGAGGCAGCGCAGGACACCTATGCGTCACAGTACAAACGGACCGTCGAGCAAAAAGGCTTTACCCTGGCCGTTAACGTGCCGGTGGTGATGGCGGCTCGCGGCGCGCTGGAAACCGCGCAGGACGTGGGCAAAAGCAACGACGACCGTATCAACATGCTGGCTGCCGCCAATGCGGCATGGGACAGCGCCCGTGCTGCCAGCGCAATGATGAACACCGCGCAGGGGCTGATGGCAAACGGCGCGCAGGCCGTGGCGCAGAACGTGAGCGTGTCGCTCACCTATGGCCAAAGCAAGCAGACCAATACGGAAGAGGTCAACAGCACCAGCGCGCTGGCAAGCACCGTTAACGCCGGTAAACAGGCGGTGGTGGTGGCAACCGGCGGCGAACAGTCGAATATCAATATCGTTGGCTCCGATGTCAGCGGCAAACAGGGCACCACCCTCTTTGCCGACAACGACGTTAATATTGTGGCGGCAAAACAGGAGCGCCACGAGCGGGACGATAACCAGTCCAGCGGCTGGAATGCCGGTGTGGCAGTGAGCTACGGCCAGGGCGGAGCCTCGTTTGGCGTCACCGCCGGCGCGAACGTCGGCAAAGGCCACGGCAACGGCGATGAGGTCTCCTGGCGCAACAGCCATGTCGGTGATATGGACGGTCAGACCCAGATCATCAGCGGCGGCACTACCACCCTGCGTGGCGGCCAGCTGCTGGGCAAAGGGGTGGATATCACCGCCGACAACCTGAATATCGAAAGCCTGCAGGACACCATGAAATACGACGGTAAGCAGATGAATGCCGGGGGACAGGTCACAGTGGGCTTCGGCTTTGCGGCATCAGGCAATTACGGGCAGTCGAAGGTCAATGCCGACTACGCCTCGGTGCAGGAGCAATCCGGCGTGTTCGCGGGGACCGATGGCTATCAGATCAACGTGAAGGATCACACGGACCTTAAGGGGGGCCTGATCACCTCCAGCGAAAGCGCAGAGCTGGCGGGAAATAACCAGTTCAGCACCGGCACGCTGAGCTGGAGCGATATTCATAACAGCTCGGAGTACGAAGGCAACGGGTTTGCCGTCGGGGGAGCCACCAGCATGAATACCGATTTTGGGCTGGGCGATAACGCCACGCCGCAAAGCAGCAAAACCGTACGCACCGACGATGGTTCTTATGTCCCGGCGCAGGGCTATGCCTCCCTCAACAAGAGCACGAGTTTTGGGATTGGGCATGACAGCGGCAGCGACAGCTCCGTCACCCGTAGCGGGATCAACACCGAGAATGTCACAATCACCCGCCCTGACGGGCAAACACAGCCGATCGACGGCATTAAAACGGATATCACCACCGAAACGGCGGCGGCGAATTCCGGTCGCCTTGAGAATAACTTCGATAAAGACGACGTGTTTAAAGAGCTGAATTTGCAGGTGCGCGTGACGCGTGATTTCAAAGAAAATGCGAATAATCAGATTGGGCAACTGCTGGACGCGCAGCAGGCGACGGCACAAGCGGCGTTGAAACAGGCTATAGATTCGGGCGATAAAGCGAAGCAACAAGAGGCGCTGACGGCAGTCTATAAACTGCAATATCAGCGACGCTTCCTGCAAACCCTGGTGGGGATCGTCGCCGGATCGCCGGATACCGCCATCACTCAGGGCACGCTGGCACTGGCCGCCACAAAAATGCGTGAAGAGACCATCAAAAACTCCCTGATCTTTGAGGGTATAGCAGACACCGAAAAGTCCTACAGCAACGTTTCAGGCGAGAGCAATGGTCTCTATGATGGCATTAAAGCCGGCGGTGTCAGGGTTGGTCTGGACGTGATCTGTGGTACAGCCAATGAACGCTGCTCGACGGCTGATGACGCGGGCAAAGTGCTTCTGCGTGATGAAAATGGCAGGGTCATTTATAAAGGCAATGCCGAATATCCGACCATCGATGCTTTCCTGAAAAAAAGCCCTGAAGCGGCAAGCCTCTTTGGACCTACGGGTGGATTCCAGGGAACCGGAGGATTATTGGTCCCATTCGGCGAATACAAGCCGGGCACATTCTGGGGGATATTGGTGACACCATCGTCGAGTCTTATGCCGGTACGCATGATTATATCGGCGGTCAAGTGCCTGGTTTTTATGACAGCGAAGGGAATACTTCCCGCGGGCGCAACCCGTTAACGGAAACCGCGGCAAATACCTGGACCGTTGTCGCGATTCCTCTGGCCACGCCTTTCGCCATGTCCGAAATGGTTTCGCCTGAGTTGCTGGACTTTATCTTTAATGCATCCAAATGAGGTTAAAACAATGACATTACGTCGCGGCTTACTTTTACTTTGTCCTCTTTACTTAACCGGATGCGTTGTTGCCGATCTGGATTCGACGAATTATCAGTACGTCCCCTATGTCCAGACCATCCAGAAAAAAGGCACTCTCGGACATACCAATACGGCGCAGCGCAAACAGGATCTTTACGCCTGTGGTTTAGACAAAAAAATTGATCCTGACACGCAGCCATTTAACCGTAATCAGCTTGTCGGAGGCGAAACGATGGCACAGCACGACAAGCGAATCGCCCATCTTGAGAATTGCATGATGGAAAAAGGCTATGTGTTACTCGATTTTGGTCAATGTGGCCCCTTAAAAGCCCCGACCGGAAAATGTAATTAACGAAATAAAAGCGCCAGCGGATTGCGCCCTAAATAAAACCACTCCCTCCCCTACCAATATAGGGGAGGGAAACACCAGGAATATTCCGGGCTTTAGGATTAATCCCCATTTCATCACCTGCCAAAAAAACCAACAATTTTAACCGTTTCATTTGCCATGGAATGTCCATGACATATTTGCCGGATGACACCGGCGTGACCCACAATAAAATAACGGCACAAGGATTACGGAAAATGAAAAAAATATCTCTGGCGGTATTCGTGGCGGCAAGCCTTGCCAGCGGCGCAGCTCTTGCGGATAACCAGACGGTTTCTCTTGGCTATGCGCAGAGCAAAGTTGAGAACTTTAAAAATATTCGCGGTGTTAACGCGCAATATCGTTACGAATGGGACTCCCCGCTCAGCGTCATCGGTTCTTTCACCTATATGAGCGGCGATGACGACCAGAAATATTATGTCGATTCTGATTCCGTCAAAAATCATATCGACGTGAAATATTATTCCCTGATGGCCGGTCCGGCTTATCGCATTAATGAATATGTTTCGTTATATGCGCTGGGCGGGGTGGCACATACCAAAGCCGATGTGGATACCAAATGGGTGAACGCGGGCGACGGCTATACGCAAAAAGACAGCCTCTCTGAAAAATCGACCTCTTTTGCTTACGGCGCGGGGGTGCAATTTAACCCAACCGATGAACTGGCGGTTAACGTCGGTTACGAAGGGACGAACGCCGATATCGACGGCAGCCACTCGATTAATGGCTGGAACGTCGGCGTCGGGTATCGCTTCTAATTCTGCCCTGCCCCTCTCTACGGGAGAGGGGCTATTGTCGACACATGCTGAACAAGGTGTGCAATAAACTGCGTCAGTTTCGGCAACGGGCGTAAATCCTGGCGCCAGAGAAGGTGCACTGGTCTCGGCTGCGGTGTGAAAGGCGCCAGCACGCGGATCAACCGCCCACTCGCCAGCTCGTCGGCCACCAGCACTTCCGGTTGTAATAACAAACCCGCCCCGGCCACCGCCGCCGTGCGTAACCCATATCCGTCGTTACAGCGCAGGATCGCATCGCGCTTCCAGCGCACTTCCCCTTCCACGCCCGGCAGCCGCCACTCGTTGCGCGCGGTCCAGACCGTATGCGACAGGCACAGATGATCGACCAGATCGGCAGGCGTTTGCGGCGTGCCGTGGCGCGCCAGATAGTCCGGCGCCGCGCAGATCACCATCCGGTACGGACAGAGATATTTCGCGACCAGATCGTCGTTACGAATATCACCGATACGGATCGCCAGATCGAAGCCCTCGTTGACCATGTCCACCATCCTGTTAGTCAGATCCAGCTCGACGCGCACCTCCGGCCACGCCTGAAGAAAGGTCGCCGTGAGCGGCGCGATGACACACCCGCCAAAGGAGGTCGGCGCGCTGACGCGCAGCGTGCCAGCCGGGGCTGCACGCAGGCGCTCCACGGCGCTTTCGGCAATCGACACCTGCTCCAGCACCCGTTTCGCCTCGTCGTAAAACACCCGCCCGGCGTCTGTCAGGCTCTGGCGGCGCGTGTTGCGCTCCAGCAGACGCGTGCCAAGCTGCGTCTCCAGCAGGGCAATGTATTTTCCAACCATCACCGCCGACATCTCCAGCCGACTCGCCGCCAGCGTAAAACTGCCGCTTTCGACCACGGCGATAAAAGTCTCCATGCCGCGAAGCTTATCCATATTGCAAACCCCTGGTTAGTAATGCTCTAACTTTAGCCCAGTTTATCCGAATTCTGTTTTATTAAAGAATGGAGGCTCACAACATGAAGGAGTCTGCTATGAAAATCGTCATTATTGGTGCCAGCGGTACGGTTGGCCGCGCCGTGACAGAAGAGCTCAGCCGTAAACACGAGGTCATTCGCGTTGGCCGCACGCAGGGTGATGAGCAGGTGGATATTACCTCGCAGGAGAGCGTGCAGGCCCTGTTCGAAAAAATCGGCCCGGTGGATGCGATTGTCTCGGCCAGCGGCGGGCTGCACTTTGGCCCTCTGGCGACCATGAAAGACAGCGACTTCAACCAAGGTTTGCAGGACAAGCTGCTGGGGCAAGTGCGCCTGGCGCTTACCGGACAGCACTACCTGAACGAAGGTGGGTCCATTACCCTGATCAGCGGGATTGTCGCCCACGAACCGATTGCCCAGGGGGTGAACGCCACCACCGTGAATGTGGCGCTCGAAGGGTTTGTGCGCGCTGCGGCTTGCGAACTGCCGCGCGGCATTCGTATCAACCTGATTAGCCCGACGGTGCTGACCGAATCCGCCGAAGCCTACGATGGATTCTTCCCCGGCTTTGAAAGCGTGCCTGCCGCCACCGTCGCGCTGGCCTATCGCCGCAGCGTGGAAGGCGTGCAAAGTGGTCGGGTCTATAAAGTCGGTTACTGAGGCTTAACGGCGGCGATCAACACCAGCATCGGTCGCTCCGCTTCTTCGGCCAGCGCGGGCCAGGCGTCAATCTGCGCCTGCGTTGGACCCCACTCGTTGACTTCGCGAAGGCTTAAACCTGCATGAATCAGCGCATTCAGCGTCGTGCCAAGCGTGCGGTGATATTTGATCACGCCGTCCGCCAGCCAGTTGCTGACGCGCTGTCCCTCCTGCTGATACTGATTCACTCCCCAGAACCGCCCGCCGTTGTCATCCGTCAGCCAGCCCTGGCGCGAAGCACAGGTGTAGATCGGATGCTCCATCGAAAAGACCAGGCTGCCGCCGGGTTTGAGCGCGCGCTGAACATGGCGAAAAAGTGTATCGAGTTCCGGCAGATAGTGCAGCGCAAGCGAGCTGTAAACCAGATCGAGGCTGTTGTCTTCCAGTTTCACATCCTCGAGATCGCGGCGTTGATACGTGATGGCGGGATCGGCGGTAAGCTCGGCGGCACGGGCGAGCATTTTCTCGGAGATATCGACGCCCGTCACCTGCGCCGCGCCGAGTTCACGCGCGCAGCGGCAGAACCAGCCGTAACCGCAGCCCAGATCGATGACCGTTTTACCGGCCAGATCGGGTAGCATGGATTTGAGCGTCGGCCATTCGGGTGCGCCGTCCAGCCCCTGCACCGAACGCGGAAGCTGGGCGTAGCCCTCGAAAAACGCCGGATTGTCGTAGATATTTTGTGCCATCGCAGATCCCTCTTGGTGAATATGCGTAGCAGTATATCGCAGGGTTTGGGTTTTGTTGGCCGGGTAAGGCGTAACCGTCACCCGGCGCACTGTTAGCTCACGGTGCCCCACACCAGGTTCCCGTTATGGAACGTCGCGGTTCGCGGGGAAATGCGCGCAACGGCTTCTGCCGAGCAGGAGGCGTCCACCAGCACAAAACTCGCGGCATCCTGCGCTTTCGGCCACACGCGTTCGCCTTTGTCGTTCAGTGGCAGTACGTTGCCAGTCGCAATGCCCAACGCGCGGGACAGCGTTTGCTCGTTCGGACGGATGTAGAGCTGCGCATACAGGTTCGCTTTTTCCAGCATGTCTCCCAGACCGTACGGCGACCAGTGGTCGATCACGCTGTCGGTGCCCGTCATCACAAATACGCCTTTGTCGCGCAGCTGTTTGAGCGGCATGTGTAAGGTGCCAATCGGCACGGTCGAGGCGACGGTGATTTGCTGCGCCGCCATGCGCGTGGCGAGGGCATCCACTTGCTGTTCGTTAAGCGTCGCCAGCGCAAAGCCGTGGCTGATGGTCAGCTTTCCCTTTAACGCTGGGGTTTTCTCGACCGTCTCCACCATATAATTCACTGCCGCCACGCCTGCGGGGCTGGTCTCATGCAGGTGGATATCCACCCCTTTGTCATAATCCAGCGCGATCTGGAACATGGTATCGAGAGATTTTTCCATCGCGCCGTCGACGTTAGTCGGGTCCAGCCCGCCGACGTAGTGCGCCCCGGCCTGCATCGCTTCACGCATCAGCGGTTCGCATTTTGACAGCAGCAGCCCATGCTGCGGGAACGCAACAATTTCGCAGTCAAAACCGGGCTTACGCCGCGCCAGCACCGCCTGCAGGTTTTCCAGATTCTTCAGGCCGGAGGTCGGTTCGATATTGCAGTGGCTGCGGGCGATGGTCGAGCCTTTGGACTGAATCAGGTCAATCAGCTTTTCCGCACGTTCCTGCGTATAAGGCTGTAGCTCGGGCAGCAGTTTTTGTTCGAGGCGGATCATGTCCTGAATAGTGGTGCCCGCCGGGCGATTCAGCGAGCGCCACGGGCCGCCGTAGAAGGTCTTGTCCAGATGGATGTGCATGTCGCGCATCGCCGGGAGCATCAGCTTGCCTCCCGCATCGTAATGGGGCAGCGCGCTGTCGGCATGGCTTTTGTTGTCACGCAGGGCGACGATTTTGCCGTCCTGGATCTCCAGGGTTTTAAGCTCGGTGCGGGTGCTGGTTGCCACATCGCCGTCGACGTTAAATCCGGCCTCCAGCAGCACGTTGTCGAGGTAGTAATGTTTCGCGGTGATGTTCATCGTTTTGCCCGTCTCGCAGGTGTTCTTCGCTGTCTCAGCAGCATACGCGACGGAGCCGGTCGCGCCAAACAGCGCGCAGGCAGTGACCATTTTGCCGCTCTGGCTGATAAACTCACGGCGGCTTTTATTCTCTTTCATCGTATCTTCCTTTTAGTGCTCTTTTACGCATTCACAATGTGAGTGCCGGTCTCACCGCGCAGCGCCGCAGGCAGGCAGTCTGGCGAGGTAATGATGACCCGTTTGCCGCCCTGTTTCAGGAACGCCAGACTGGCGACTATTTTCGGCAACATACTGCCCGCCGGGAAATGGCCCTCTTCCATGTAGCGCGTCATCTGCGCCACGCTTACGGTATCCAGCGCCTGCTGGTTCGGCTTGCCAAAGTTGATGCACACCTTCTCAACGCCGGTGGTGATCACCAGTACATCGGCGGCGATTTCGCGCGCCAGCAACGCGGTGGAGAGATCTTTATCAATCACCGCGTCGACGCTCTGATAGTCCCCCTCTTGAGTGCGGATCACCGGAATCCCGCCGCCACCGGCGCCGATCACCACAAACCCTTTTTGCGTCAGCGCTTTGATGGCGTCGGCTTCAACGATGCGCACCGGCTGCGGCGAGGCGACCACGCGACGATAGCCGCGCCCGGAATCCTCGACAAAGTGCCAGTCCGGATGGGCGAGCTGCAGCTCATCGCGCTGGGCTTCGCTGAAGAAGGCACCGATAGGTTTAGTCGGATGAGTAAAGCCGGGATCGTGTTGATCCACTTCCACCTGGGTGACCACCGTCACCGCCTTTTGCTCCCCGCGCGCTGCGAGACGGTTGTTCAGCGCCTGCTGGATCAGATAGCCGATCCCGCCCTGCGTGTCGGCCACGCAGTTGGCGAGCGGCGTCAGGGGCAGCCCTTCGCGCTCGTGGGCAATCTCTGCACGCCTGAGATCAAGCCCCACCTGCGGGCCGTTGCCGTGGGTGAGGGCGATGTCGTAGTCGGAGGCGAGCATCTCTAATACCGATTCCGCCACCGCTTTGACCGCCTGCGCCTGATGCTCTATCGACTGACTGGCGTTATCTTTGATAATGCTGTTACCACCGATGGCGACGACCATGAGTTCTTTCATTGTGTTTCCTTTATGGGTGCGGTCTGGCCCCCTCACCCGGCCCTTTTCCCTCTGGAAGAGGATAAGGGTGAGGGGATCAGGCATTATCAGGACTCAGAAACCGGCGCGACCGACCGCGCGACTTCGCGGCTGTCCAGCACATGTTTCACCACGAACATCCCGCTCATCATCAGGTACGCCGTCACAAACATCAGCGAACTGCCTTCGGCAAATCCCACCACCGGCGCGTGAATCACGCCGAACAGTGCCAGCAGCGCCCCCACCGCCGCGGCAATCGCTCCGCGCAGAGGTTTATTGATGATGGCGAAGATCGCGATACAACCCCAGAGCATGCTGGCGAGCGGTGCGCCGTTGCCCAGATGCACCAGCCCTTCGTAGTAGATGCCTTTGCTGTGCAGCACGTCGGTGCCGATTTTTGTCGCATTGGTTCCCGCCGCCCCCATCACGCTGTTCATCATGGTCAGCGCCCAGTTGGCGATCCACGGGAACAGACAGATAAAGATGACGGGCACCTCCACTTTGGGCGTTTCCCTCACCACCTGGTTGGCGGTGACGACGCCGATAAACACCAGAATCGGCACGATGGCGGTCATCGGAATGATGGCGAGCATAAATGCCCCCAGCCCGAACAGCGGTACGATGAACATGGTGACGCCCGACGCCAGGGTGTAGCCAATGCTTGCGCCCATCGCTTTCCAGCCTGCGTGACCGACGTAGACCGTCACCGGGAACGGGTTGCCCATCAGACAGCCGAGCATGGAGGCCAGACCGTTCGCCAGCATCACCTTGCGGGTCGGGTATTCGTCCCCCGCCGCGTGGGCGCTTTCGATGTTTTCGAGGTCAAAGATATAGTTCGCCAGCCCCAGTGGAACCGCCGAGGCCAGATACGGCAGGGCGTGCGGCAGACCTTGCATGAAACTGTCAACGTGGATTTCCGGCGGGTTAAAGCCGAACGATGACATGGACGCTTTGATCGCTTCCGGGCTTTGCAGACCGGAGATCCACGCCAGTGCCGTCCCGGCGATCAACAGCAATAGACCGGTCGGGATGCGGGCGAAGATCGGTTTTTTGCCGAACCAGTTGATGAAGATCAGCAGCAGCACGATGAAGGAGACCGTCGGCGCTTCGAACGCCTGCAGCATCGGGTTCATCGCCAGCAGCAGCAGACCTAAACCGGACAGGCACGACAGCAGCACGGTGCGCGGGATCATCTTGCGGATGGTTTCGCCTAAAAATGAGCCGCCCGCCAGAATCATCGCTTCAACAAAGCACCACACCAGACCAATCTGAATGGCGAAATCCGCATCGCCGGTCTGCTGATAAACCGGCATCAGCACCAGGAACGTCACCGTGAAAATGGACGGCGCGCTTGGGCCAGAGGGCAGAGCCGTCACATCCGTGCGCCCGGTCTGGCGCTGCATCTGCAGGCCAAACCACGCGTAGCAGATGCTGGCGACCAGCACCGCCAGCCCGAAGGCTGGCGCGATACGTCCATAAACAATCTCTTTCGGGATGCCAACGACAAAAATGAGCAGCCCCATCATGGTCAGCAAATTGGTCAGGTTGTTGGTCATCAGGCCGAAATAGGCCGCCCAGTCACCTCTTTTCCACTCCAGTTTCATGCTTTTCATGGATGCTTGCCTTATAAAAAGTAGCGATCGCGGAAGGTCAACAGCGCCTTTTCAAAACAGCTAAATGGCGGGTGAACGATGCCCGCCCCAATCATGCCGATCCCGGCGTCTTTGTGGGCAATGGCGGTGTTGATCACCGGCAGGATGCCGCTGGCGGCAACTTTAGTGATATCAATCGCCGTCGGGATGCCCATAAACGAGAGCAGCGGAATGGTGACGTTCGGGTTTTCGCCGAGGGTGATTTCGCGCATCTGACGCGAGAAGTCGATGGCTTCGTCCACCGTACCGCCCACCAGCGCGACAATTGCCGGAGCCGTCGCCATCGCGAACCCGCCGATGCCGTAGGTTTCGGTGATGGCGCTGTCGCCGATATCCAGACCGGAGTCCTCCGGCTTGTAACCGGCAAACATTGGGCCGATCACCTGCTGCGCCGGGCCGGTAAACCACTGCCCCGGCAGGCCGGAAATGCGCAGGCCGAATTCATAGCCGTTGCGCGCCATGGTGGTGACGACGGTGCTGAATTCGATACCGTGCGCCGCATCCAGCGCGGCTTTGCACATTGCCATCCACGTCGGGCCGGAGAAGTAGTCGCTGCTCGCCACGAACTCGAACACCTGACGCTGCTGCTCCACCGGATAACCGGCCTGAATCAGCCCCGGCGTCAGGGCCTGGATCAGCAGCGTGGTGCCCGCGTTATTGCGGTTGTGGCACTCGTCGCCCATGTGCAGCGCCTGGGCCAGCATTAAGCGCAGATCGATTTCGCCGATGATTTTCATCGCATCGCGCAGCATCGGGCCGAGCACGTCGCGCATCCAGTTCAGACGGTCGATCACGCTCTGATCGTTGGCCCCCATGCGCAGGATTTTTGCCATCTGCTCACTGAGGTTGGTGAACGCGCGATTACCGTAGGTTTTGTTCTCGACGATGTGCATAAACATCGACGCCGACGTGACGCCCGCCATTGAGCCGACGCAGTCGTGTTCGTGGCACGGCGAGAACGTGATTTTCCCGGAGGCCGCCAGGCGTTCGGCGTCGCTCAGAGAATCAGCCAGCCCTTCAAACACCAGCGCCCCCGTCACCGCACCGCGCATCGCGCCGCACATGTTTTCCCACGCCACCGGTGGCCCGGCGTGCAGAATGGTCGTAGGGGTCATGCCAGGCACCACGTTGATGGCCTGGTCGAAGCCCACCAGCACCGGATGGGACTGAATAATCCGCTCCAATGCCAGTTTGTTGGCGGCGGCAATTTTCCCGGCAAGGGTCGGCTGTGCCAGCTGATCCAGCGCCTCGACCACCTGCAGATTGCCCTGCCCCGGCGGCGTCCAGTCGAGCTGCGTGACCGGGACGTGCTGTTTTTTCAGATCGTCGCTGAACAGGGCTATGCCTACGTTAATGACGTTCAACGGCTGGTTAAATAAGGTTTTCATCAGGCTTTCTCTCCTTTGCAGACAAATTCACGCGCCAGTAATCCGGTGTTAGTGCTGCTGCTCGCCCAGATCACACCTGCGTCTGTCAGCAGCTGGCACTGCTGCGACAGGGACGGAGTATCCAGGTCGGTGCCCAGCACGTAGCCGAGGATCTCGAGCGGGCGGTTGTCCGCTTTGGCGATGGCCTGCGCCTCTTTGATGGCGTCGATCATCACCCCGACCGGATCCTCGTGAGAGCCGAAACCGAGCACGAAATCCATCACGATGACGCCCACTTCCGGGTCGCGCGCCTCCTGCAACAGGCGGCTGATGCGGTTGGTCGGATCGATCATCGGGTGCGGTTTGCCGTTGGTGAAATCATCGTCGCCAAAATCGAGGAAAGTGTGGGCCTGGCTGACGTTGAGATCCGCCAGACGTTTGGTCGGGTCCGGCTGAATGTTACTGTAGACGTCGTCGAATTTTTCCAGCGCCGCGAACATCGCTTCGTCACACAGGGTGCCGCCGCAGAACAGACCGCGAATGTACTTTTGCTGTGGCGTGAGGCGAGCGCGTACCTCTTCAATTAATGGCCAGTTGAGCGGGTGGAGATCGAGAGACTCTTTTTTGATGCCCGTGAGCAGAACCGCTTTCAGGGCCGCCTCTTTGGTGCCGCGCGCGAACTGCAAACCCGCTTCATCGGCTGGCGGTTCGTTGCGACCGAGGAAGCAGACAACTACCGGTTTGCGGCAGGCGCGGGCGCGGGCCAGCACGTTTTCGGCCACCTTCTGCGCAGGCGGTTTGGAGATGAGCGCGATCACTTCAGTGGCTTCGTCGGCTTCCAGCATATCGATGGCGTCGAGCATCATCAGGCCGCCGATCTTTTCGCTCAAATCGCGCCCGCCGGTGCCGATCAGCTGTGAAATTCCGCCGCCAAACTCATGAATTCGCGCGCTCAGCTCCTGGCTGCCGGTCCCCGACGCGCCGACGATGCCAATCGGCCCGCGACGAACCGCGTTGCCAAAGCACAGTGCTGCGCCGTTGATAATGGCGGTTCCGCAGTCGGGTCCCATCATCAGCAGACCTTTCTGGTGCGCCAGCTGCTTGAGGGCCAGTTCGTCGTCGAGGCTGACGTTGTCGGAGAAGAGCATCACGTTGAGATCGTTTTCCAGCGCCTGGCGTGCTTCGCGGGCGGCGAACAGGCCGTTGACGGAGATCACCGCCAGGTTACTGTCGGGGCGATGCGTTTTGGCGCTGGCGAGGGTAGCGAAACGGGCTTCGTGCGCGCCGCCGCTCTCTTTACGAGTAAATAAGGTTTCGATGGCAGCCAGCGTTTCGTCACTGGCGGCCTCGCCTTTAATCACAATCATCAGGTCGCCGTTTTTAGCGTCCTGCAATTCCGGCGTTAATAATCCCAGGTTTTTTAATACGCCTTTATTCATTTCAGTCGCCATCGCCACAAACGCCTGTTCCACACCGGGCAATTTATTGGCTTTGGTCGAGACCGACATCAGTGAGACAGAATCAAAATAGGTATTCTTTTTAATAACGATTTTGGTGGGCATGTTTTCCTCCCGAATGCGGGCAAAAGGGGGCCGCCATCATGATTAAGGCATGATGGTAAACGTGAAAAAATTCAGGTCAGGCAAGCCCGAAACGGCTTGCCGAATACATTACGCGCCGGCGGCTAACAGCAGTTCAGCAATCGCGTGATAGCCTTTTTCGCGCGCCAGTTCGAGCGGGGTTTTCCCGTATTTGTCGGTCATGTGCGGATTGGCGCCGTGGTCGAGGAGTAATTTGACGATCTCCTGCTGTTTCGCCCCGCCGTCGTTGAGGACGATGGCTTCCAGCAAGGGCGTCCAGCCGACAAAGTTGGTGTGGTTTACGTTGATATCCGTATGCGCCAGCAGTTCACGGACAATCTCCACGTGGCCTTTTTCGCTCGCAGGGGTAATCCCCACGCCGCCAAAGCGTGACAGGCGATCGAGATCCGGATTGGCCGGCAGGACGATGCGCAGCAAGGTGAGGTCATTCGTCAGACAGCTAATTAAGAACGGGTTAAAACAGGTCTGGTCCTGTTTATCGATATCCGCACCGGCGGAAATAAGGAATTCAACGCAAGGATAATGCTTTTTCAGGCTGGCAATAATAATGGCGGTTCTTTTCTGGCGATTGGTGGCATTGATGTCCACCCCTTTTTCCAGACAGGCTTTGAGTGCATCCAGATTGCCCTGCTCTGCCGCCAGCAGAAATTCAGTAACGAGTTCATTTGCAGACATATTCAGACTCCGATGTTTTCATTTCTGATGACCTGAGAATAGCAACAGCCCCGTGATAAAAGAATCCGCTTAAATTTCATTCATCGTAAGGACAGTGATTATTGAATGGAAATCAACAGTCGGGCCAAAACGTGCGTCGGTGCAATGTTTTTCTTATCGTTGACGCCCTTTTCCGCCGTAAAAGCGCATTCTGCTTATATCTCGACACGCCTTGCCTGGCGCGGCCTGAAACAAAATAGCAGAAGTGTGATAGTGCTCAAATGAGATGTAACTGCAGTGTTAAATATTGTTCAAAACTGATTGCCGTTGCGGGCGATTACAAATAGATTCAACAATACCGCTGGGGCTTATGTGAGGGGCTGCGCCATGAATTCGATATTTACCGAAGAGAACCTGCTGGCCTTTACCGCCGCCGCACGCTTCGGCAGTTTTAGCAAAGCGGCCGAAGAGCTGGGCGTGACCACTTCTGCCATTAGCTACACCATCAAACGGATGGAGACGGGGCTGGACGTGGTGCTGTTCGTGCGCAATACGCGCAGCATCGAGCTGACGGAGTCCGGGTTTTACTTTTACCGTAAAGCGACGGATTTGCTCAATGACTTCCACGCCATCAAACGCGGGATTGATACCATTTCACAGGGTATCGAAGCGCGGGTGCGGATCTGTATCAACCAGCTGTTATACACACCGCGTCATACCGCCCGGCTGTTGCAGGTCTTAAAAAAACAGTTCCCCACCTGCCAGATCACCGTCACCACCGAGGTGTATAACGGCGTGTGGGATTCGATCATTAATAATCAGGCCAATATTGCGATTGGCGCGCCGGATACGCTGCTCGACGGCGGCGGGATTGATTACACGGAAATCGGCGCGATTCGCTGGGTTTTTGCTATCTCTCCCCAGCACCCGCTGGCGTTTTCCCCCGAGCCGATTGCCGAGAGCCAGCTGCGCCTCTATCCCAACATCATGGTCGAAGACACGGCGCATACGATCAATAAAAAAGTGGGCTGGTTGCTGCACGGGCAGGAGGCGATTCTGGTGCCGGACTTTAACACCAAATGTCAGTGTCAGATTTTGGGCGAGGGAATTGGATTTTTACCGGAACATATGGCGCGCGAAGCGGTAGAAGATGGATTACTGGTGACGCGACGCATTAACAATCCGCGCCAGGACTCGCGCATGCTGCTGGCTACGCAGCATGCGGCGACCGGCCAGGTGACCCGCTGGATCAAACAGCAGTTTGGGTCTCAGGGGGTACTGACCGGGATATATAGCGATTTACTGTGGCGTGATTAACGCGCGTTTTTAATCGCGGCTCTGCACCCAGAAGGCGTGAATAAGCCCCGGAATGTAACCCAGCAGTGTCAGAATGATATTCAGAATAAACGCCCAGCCGAAACCTTTACCGAGCAGAACACCCAGTGGCGGGATCAGAATAGTAATAACGATACGCCAGAAACCCATACTTTCTCCATTCAAGCTAAAAAAAGAACATTGTTAAAAAAAGTTTTAACGTTAAGCGTAGCGAGTTTACCGTGTCGTGCCATTCCTTAAGCCTGCTTTTACGCTCCTTTACCCTTTTTACAATCACTTAGACTAACGATTAAGGGGTATTCACGCGTTACACCTGTACCCGGCTGATGACGTGGGCTAAGGTAAGAAATACCAAAACGAGGAGGACATTATGTTTACTGTTGGAGATGTTGTGCAGCCACGTATGGGCGGGCCAAAGCTGAAAGTCGTTGAAGTGCATGACGATCAAATTGTTGCCGTGCAGGCGAGCAATGAGCAGGGAGAGAAGTTTACGCTGAAGGCGGCGGATGTGGCTTTATATAAAGAAGACGGCGATTTCGGCGTCTGCTGAAAGCTCAGGGCGGTGAGATACCGCCCTGATGTGAAATCACTTAGATTAAGAAATCATCCAGTGACTGGCCATTTGCCAGCGCAGTGGCGATTGGCTTAGGCGTACGGCCCTGGCCGGTCCAGGTTTTCACTTCGCCGTTTGCGTCAGTGAAACGGTACTTCGCTTCACGCGCCTGACGTTTTTGCGGCTGGCTGGCACCTTTCAGAACGTCTTTACCCAGCAGATCTTCTGGAGAAATACCGTCAGCTTTCATCAGCTCTAACAGAGCATTAATTTTCTGCTGCTGTTCAGCCTGCTGACTCTGCATTTCATCTTGCTCATTACGTTTTTCTTCCGTAACAATGCGGAATTTTTCCAGCATTTCTTCAAGCACATCAACAGAAAACTCGCGCGCCATTGCGCGAAGGGTACGGATATTATTAAGATTTTGTAACATTGAAGACATATTACTGAAGACCTTTTATGAGTTGATTCAATGAGCAATAGTTCAATATGGTAATCCACTTTACTTTGAATATCCAGCGAGATTCCTCCCAGACTTTTATTAAGGATATTCAACAATATTTAATTAATTATCCTTACCTTTATTTGCATTGCATTCAATATTGCTTTTGTTTATCTCACACTTTCTATTTCTTCTGAGCAGGTTTTTGACCAAACGCTGCCCCTCTCTCGCGCAATGCTGAATAATCACTCAACTGTTAAGCATAACTAAACAAGATAACGATCAGAACAATTCACCACTAAACAGGCGAAAATAGAACATTAATAACACGTCGCGACGTTTTTACCCGTTCGGAAGTTGAGTCTGCTGAGACGATAATTTTCTCGAATACATCTCATTGATCGCACTCACTCATTTAATTGATTTACAAGCATATTTACAAGATAAAAACAGAAAGCACCGCCGCAGTGAAAAAGCGGGATGTTTTAGAGCATTTCATGGACAAAAGGCCATTAAATAAATATTTTTCACTCATTGTGACTTTTAAAGCAGAGAGATACTCTATACACATTCAACAAACCAACCTAAAGCACCACACGCTGCAGGTAAAATCGATTATTTGTGTTCTTTTCAAGGAGTTCGGACATGTTCTCACCGCAGTCTCGCCTGCGCCATGCAGTTGCAGACACTTTCGCGATGGTCGTCTACTGTTCCGTAGTGAACATGCTGATCGAGATATTCCTCTCCGGAATGTCTTTTGAGCAGTCCCTTTCTTCCAGACTGGTGGCCATTCCGGTCAACATTCTTATTGCATGGCCGTATGGTTTTTACCGTGACGCCGTTATGCGCCTGGCGCGCCGTTTTAGCCCGTCGGGCTGGCTCAAAAATCTGGCAGACGTGCTGGCTTACGTCACCTTCCAGTCACCGGTGTATGTGGCGATTTTGCTGACCGTCGGCGCAGACTGGCATCAGATTGCGGCTGCCGTCAGCTCGAATATTGTGGTGTCGATGTTGATGGGTGCGGCCTATGGCTACTTCCTGGACTACTGTCGCCGCCTGTTTAAAGTCAGCCAGTATCATCAGTCTCAGGCGTAAAGTGCTGCGACTGGCCGCTGCCAGTCGCACGTTTATTGCGGTTCGCCAAACAGACCTGTCAGAAATCGCTCCAGCGCCATGCGGGAGCTAAAACCATGCGGAATACCGTAATGCTGGTGCCGTTCTCCGGCTAAATACAGCGGAAATTCCTGATAATGATCGCAGGTTTTGATATCCGTGGCAGGTTCAGCAAACGACAAACTACGGTCTTTTAGGGTGGGGTGAATAATCAGCGCAGTGCGTCCCATTCGGGCTTCGCGGTTAACATAGACATAATTATCGCCACGGCGATATCCGTATGTTTTTTGAGTCACTGCATCCATGATGAAACCCGCTTTTTCAAGAACGCGCGCCACCTCATCGGGTCGTAAATACATATTTTATCCTCGTTATCTTTTCCTGCGGGCCAACCTTACAATAATCATCGTTGGCAACGCTTTCAGATAAATCCATAAAGGCCACGATAAGTCGTGACTCGCTTCAGATATTAAAAACCTGGACTAAACTGTGTGTGAACGCAAAATTATGGAGGATCGTATGTTTAACAGACCGAACCGAAACGATATTAATGACGACGCTCAGGATATTCGTAACGATGTCAGCCAATTAGCCGACACACTGGAGGATGTATTGAAATCCTGGGGCTCTGATGCAAAGGATGAGGCGGATGTCGCCAGACGTAAGGCTCAGTCTCTGCTGCGTGAAACCCGCGCCCGGATGCATGGCCGCTCACGCACCACGCAGGCCGCCTGCGATGCGATTGGCTGTGCCAATACCTTTATCCGTGAAAAACCGTTGTACGCTGTGGGGACCGTTGCCGCAGTAGGGATTTTTATCGGTGCCTTGCTGACGCTGCGTAAATAACCTTAAAACGCGTCATTTGCTGACCCTCGTTCGCCTCTGCGATCGGGGGTTTTTATTTTTACGGTCAAAAAAACGCCAGAAGCCGCGTGCAGCCTGCCCCTCCTCGCATCGCTCATTATCAAGGCAAAATCAATTGATAAATCCCATATCTTGTATGGTTGAAACTTACATCAACTACATCTAGTATTCCCTCTAACAAGACACACAACCCGACGCGCTCATTCGCGCCGCTCCTTCATTCTAAATGGAAATACGAATCATGAGCATTACTATTTACACTCGTAACGACTGTGTTCAGTGCCACGCCACGAAACGTGCAATGGAAAACCGTGGCGTCGCGTTTGAGATGGTGAATGTGGACTTGCAGCCCGATGCGGCAGACGCCCTGCGCGCGCAAGGATTTCGTCAGCTTCCGGTGGTGATCGCCGGGGAAACCAGCTGGTCAGGCTTTCGCCCGGACATGATTAATCGCCTGCAAACGCAGGCCGTCAGCGCATGAGCCTGCTCGTCTACTTCTCCAGCAGCTCGGAAAATACGCTGCGCTTTATCGAGCGTCTCGGGCTGCCCGCCGTGCGTATTCCGCTTAACGAGCGCGAGCGCATTCAGGTAGACGAGCCTTATATTCTGGTGGTCCCCAGCTATGGCGGCGGTGGAACGGCGGGCGCGGTGCCCCGTCAGGCAATCCGCTTTCTTAATGATCCCCACAACCGGGCGCTGATTCGCGGTGTGATCGCCGCAGGCAATCGCAATTTTGGCGACGCGTTCTGCCGTGCCGGGGATGTTATCTCTCAAAAGTGCGGCGTGCCGTATCTCTATCGTTTTGAACTGATGGGGACACAGCAGGACGTAGAGAACGTGCGTAAAGGAGTGAACGAATTTTGGCAACGACAACCGCAGAACGCGTAGTGCAAGGCTCAACGGATTACCATGCCCTGAACGCTATGCTGAACCTCTACGATTGCGAGGGGAATATTCAGTTTGGCAAAGACCACGAGGCGGTGGAGGCCTTTTTTGCCGCCCACGTCCGCCCGAACACGCTCTCTTTTGCCAGCCAGCAAGCGCGCCTCGACTATCTGGTCAACGAAGGTTATTACGAAGCGCGAGTGCTGACGCGCTACGATCGCGACTTTGTGGTGAAACTGTTTGAACGCGCCCACGCCAGCGGTTTCCGTTTCCAGACGTTCCTCGGCGCCTGGAAGTATTACACCAGCTACACGCTCAAAACCTTCGACGGCAAACGCTATCTGGAAAGTTTTGAAGATCGCGTCTGTATGGTGGCCTTAACGCTCGCGCAGGGTGATGAAGCGCTGGCACAACAGCTGACGGACGAGATCCTCTCGGGCCGCTTCCAGCCCGCCACGCCGACATTCCTCAACTGCGGGAAAGCCCAGCGCGGTGAACTGGTCTCCTGCTTCCTGCTGCGCATCGAAGACAATATGGAGTCGATTGGCCGGGCGGTGAACTCGGCCCTGCAGCTTTCCAAACGCGGGGGCGGCGTCGCGTTTCTGCTGTCGAATCTGCGGGAGTCCGGCGCGCCGATCAAGCGCATCGAAAACCAGTCTTCTGGCGTGATCCCAGTGATGAAAATGCTGGAAGATGCGTTTTCCTACGCTAACCAGCTGGGGGCGCGTCAGGGCGCGGGCGCGGTGTATCTTCACGCCCATCACCCGGACATCCTGCGGTTTCTCGATACCAAACGCGAAAACGCCGACGAAAAAATCCGCATCAAAACGCTGTCCCTTGGGGTGGTGATCCCGGATATCACCTTCCAGCTGGCGAAAGAGAATGCCGAGATGGCCCTCTTCTCGCCTTATGACATTGAGCGCATCTACGGCAAGCCATTTGGCGATGTGGCCATTAGCGAGCTGTACGACGAACTGGTCGCTGACGATCGCATTCGCAAAAAAACCATTAATGCCCGCGACTTCTTCCAGACTCTGGCCGAGATCCAGTTCGAGTCCGGCTACCCGTACATTATGTATGAAGATACGGTGAACCGCGCTAACCCGATTGCCGGGCGCATCAACATGAGCAACCTGTGCTCGGAGATTTTGCAGGTCAACAGCGCGTCGACTTACGACGAGAATCTGGATTACGCTGAAACAGGCAAAGATATCTCCTGCAACCTTGGCTCACTGAATATTGCCCACACCATGGATTCCCCGAATTTTGGCCGCACTGTGGAAACCGCGATTCGTGGCCTGACGGCGGTGTCGGACATGAGCCACATCCGCAGCGTGCCGTCGATCGAAGCCGGGAATGCCGCGTCTCACGCCATCGGGCTGGGGCAGATGAATTTGCACGGCTATCTGGCGCGCGAAGGCATTCCTTACGGCAGTGCCGAAGGGCTGGATTTCACGAATTTCTATTTCTACACCATCACCTGGCATGCCCTGCATACCTCAATGATGCTGGCCCGCGAGCGTAACCAGCGCTTCGCCGGGTTTGAGCAGTCGCGCTACGCCAGCGGAGAGTATTTTAATCAGTATCTTGAAAGTGACTGGCAGCCGAAAACCGAGAAAGTGCGGGCGTTGTTTGCCCGTGCCGGGGTCCCGATTCCGACGCGCGAGATGTGGCAGCAGCTGCGTGCCGACGTCATGCAGCACGGCATCTACAACCAGAACCTGCAGGCGGTGCCGCCTACCGGATCGATTTCCTATATCAACCACGCGACGTCGAGCATTCACCCTATCGTCTCAAAGATTGAGATCCGCAAGGAAGGCAAAACCGGACGCGTCTACTATCCCGCGCCGTTTATGACCAACGAGAACCTGGCGCTCTATCAGGATGCCTATGAAATCGGCCCGGAGAAGATTATTGATACCTACGCCGAGGCGACCCGCCATGTGGATCAGGGGCTGTCGCTGACGTTGTTCTTCCCCGATACCGCCACCACGCGCGATATCAACAAGGCGCAGATTTACGCCTGGAAGAAAGGCATCAAAACTCTGTACTACATTCGCCTGCGTCAGCTTGCGCTGGAAGGCACCGAAATTGAAGGCTGCGTGTCCTGCGCGCTGTAAGGAGAAAGGATGAAACTGTCACGCGTAAGCGCCGTTAACTGGAACAAAATTCAGGACGATAAAGATCTGGAGGTGTGGAACCGCCTGACCAGCAACTTCTGGCTGCCGGAAAAAGTGCCGCTTTCCAACGATATTCCGGCGTGGGCCACCCTCAGCCACGCCGAACAGCAGCTGACCATCCGCGTGTTTACCGGGCTGACGCTGCTGGACACTATTCAGAACACCGTCGGTGCCCCGGCGCTGATGGCGGATTCGCTGACGCCTCACGAAGAGGCGGTGATGTCGAATATCAGCTTTATGGAGGCGGTCCACGCCCGTTCCTACAGCTCGATTTTCTCGACGCTGTGCCAGACCAAAGATGTGGATGCGGCCTATACCTGGAGCGAAGAGAGCGCCCCGCTCCAGCGCAAAGCCCAGCTGGTGCTGGAGTATTACCAGGCCGATGAGCCGCTGAAGAAGAAAATCGCCAGCGTGTTCCTGGAATCTTTCCTATTCTATTCTGGCTTCTGGCTGCCGATGTACTGGTCGAGTCGCGGCAAGCTGACCAACACCGCCGATTTGATTCGCCTGATCATCCGCGACGAAGCGGTTCACGGGTATTACATCGGCTATAAATATCAGAAAGGGCTGGAGAAAATTAGCGACGCAAAACGCGAGGAGCTGAAAGGTTTTGCGCTGGATTTGCTGATGGATCTTTATGACAACGAGCTGAGCTACACGGAAGAGCTGTATGCGGGGACCGGCTGGGAGGAGGATGTCAAAGCGTTCCTCTGCTACAACGCCAACAAAGCGCTGATGAATCTCGGCTACGAGGCGCTGTTCCCACCGGAGATGGCGGAGGTGAATCCGGCGATTCTGGCGGCGCTCTCGCCGAATGCCGACGAAAACCACGACTTCTTCTCCGGGTCCGGCTCATCCTACGTGATGGGTAAAGCGGTGGAAACGGAGGATGAGGACTGGGATTTTTAGCGCGGTATTTTCCCCTTCATTTTAACCCTCTCCCTTGCGGGAGAGGGAATCGTCAAATCGCCAGACCTAACGCTCGTTAATTTAATATAAATCCCATTTTCTCCCCACAAATATTCCCTGTAATCTATACTGTAATTTCAGCGTCATATTCTCCTGAATCATTCCGATCCAGAAGAAATTCCCCGACCGCGCGGCAAAAATCTCAGAAAAATTCGACACCCGCTCAGCCCTTACCTCATGGGAAATTCAGCCATTTCACCACGGGCAAAATTCGTGCCACGCGCGGCACAAGGGTTGTCTCAGATTCTCAGTATGTTAGGGTATGGCCAGTTCATTATTTTTAATGGTATTGATATCGACGCTAATAAATAACGGGAATTACTCTATTGCATGGCAATTAAATTAGAAGTTAAAAATCTCTATAAAGTATTTGGCGAGCATCCACAGCGCGCGTTCAAATATATTGAAAAAGGACTTTCAAAAGAACAAATCCTGGAGAAGACAGGATTATCCCTTGGCGTTAAAGACGCCAGTCTGGCAATTGAAGAAGGCGAGATTTTCGTCATCATGGGGTTATCCGGCTCGGGTAAATCCACTATGGTTCGCCTTCTCAATCGCCTGATTGAACCCACCCGCGGACAGGTGCTGATAGATGGCGTTGATATCGCCAGAATATCTGACGCCGAGCTTCGTGAGGTGCGCAGGAAAAAGATTGCGATGGTCTTCCAGTCATTCGCGCTAATGCCACATATGACGGTACTGGATAATACCGCTTTCGGTATGGAATTAGCGGGAATCCCTGCGGCGATTCGCCAGGAAAAAGCGCTGGATGCATTACGCCAGGTGGGACTGGAAAATTATGCCCACGGCTATCCGGATGAACTTTCTGGCGGTATGCGTCAGCGCGTCGGTTTAGCCCGCGCATTAGCCATCAATCCCGATATTTTATTAATGGATGAAGCCTTCTCAGCGCTCGATCCATTAATTCGTACCGAGATGCAGGATGAGCTGGTAAAACTGCAGGCAAAACATCAGCGAACCGTGGTCTTTATTTCCCACGATCTCGATGAAGCGATGCGTATTGGCGATCGTATTGCCATTATGCAAAATGGCGAAGTGGTGCAGGTCGGCACGCCGGACGAAATTCTGAATAATCCGGCCAATGATTATGTGCGCACCTTCTTCCGGGGCGTGGATATTAGCCAGGTGTTTAGCGCGAAAGATATTTCCCGCCGTGCGCTGGATGGCATTATTCGCCGCACGCCAGGTTTTGGCCCGCGCTCGGCGCTGAAACTGCTGCAGGACGAAGACCGCGAATATGGCTATGTCATTGAGCGCGGTAATAAATTTGTAGGTATTGTCTCCATCGACTCTCTGAAAAAAGCGCTTAGCGAAAACCAGGGAATCGATGCGGCGTTACTCGACGCTCCGCTTGCCGTGGACGCCGAAACGCCGCTCAGCGAGTTGCTCTCTCACGTCGGCCAGGCACCCTGCGCGGTTCCGGTCATTGGAGAAGAACAACAGTACGTCGGCATCATCTCAAAACGCATGTTGCTGCAGGCTTTAGATCGCGAGGGGGCAAACAATGGCTGATCAATCTAATCCGTGGGGAACCACAGAAGCGGCAGATAGCGCCGCACAATCGGCAGACGCATGGGGAACTTCTGCGCCCGCGCCCGCTGACGGCGGTAGCACCGCCGACTGGCTCAACAGCGCTCCGGCGCCCGCACCAGAACATTTCAATATTATGGACCCGTTCCATAAAACCCTGATCCCGCTGGACAGCTGGGTGACCGAAGGCATCGACTGGGTGGTAACCCACTTCCGTCCGGTGTTCCAGGGCATTCGCGTCCCGGTGGATTACATCCTCAACGGCTTCCAGCAGATGATGCTCGGAATGCCCGCGCCTGTTGCCATTGCGCTGTTCGCACTCATTGCGTGGCAGTTCGGCAGTGCAGGTATGGGGATCGCCACGCTCATTTCACTGATTTTGATTGGTGCTATCGGTGCCTGGTCTCAGGCGATGATTACTCTGGCGCTGGTGCTCACCGCCCTGCTGTTCTGCGTAGTGATCGGTTTGCCGATGGGCATATGGCTGGCACGCAGCCCGAGGGCGGCGAAAATTATTCGTCCGCTGCTGGATGCGATGCAGACCACGCCGGCGTTTGTCTATCTGGTGCCTATCGTAATGCTGTTCGGGATCGGTAACGTACCGGGCGTGGTAGTGACCATTATCTTCGCCCTGCCGCCGATTATCCGTCTGACCATTCTGGGGATTAACCAGGTGCCAGCCGATCTGATCGAGGCGTCACGCTCGTTCGGCGCCAGCCCGCGTCAGATGCTGTTTAAAGTGCAGCTCCCGCTGGCGATGCCCACCATTATGGCAGGCGTGAACCAGACGCTGATGCTCGCCCTCTCGATGGTGGTGATCGCCTCAATGATTGCCGTGGGTGGCCTCGGCCAGATGGTACTGCGCGGTATCGGTCGTCTCGATATGGGACTGGCCACCGTGGGCGGTGTCGGGATCGTGATCCTCGCCATTATTCTTGACCGCCTGACTCAGGCAGTCGGTCGCGATTCACGCAGTCGCGGCAACCGTCGCTGGTACAGCACCGGCCCGGTCGGGTTGATTACCCGTCCATTCATTAAATAAGGAACAACGATGCGACATAACATCCTTTTTGCCACAGCGTTTGCCACCCTTGTCTCTACCAGCGCATTCGCCGCTGACCTGCCGGGTAAAGGCATTACCGTTCAACCGGTACAGAGCACAATTTCGGAAGAGTCCTTCCAGACCATGATCGTCAGCCGCGCCCTGGAAAAATTGGGTTATACGGTCAATAAGCCGAGCGAAGTGGATTACAACGTCGGTTACACCTCGATTGCCTCTGGCGATGCGACCTTCACCGCCGTGAACTGGCAGCCGCTGCATGATGATATGTATGCCGCCGCCGGCGGGAGTAAGAAGTTTTACCGCGAAGGGACCTTCGTGACCGGCGCTGCGCAGGGCTATTTGGTCGACAAGAAAACCGCCGACAAATACCACATCACCAATGTTGAGCAGCTTAAAGATCCGAAGATCGCCAAACTGTTCGACACCAACGGTGACGGCAAAGCCGACATGATGGGCTGCTCGCCGGGCTGGGGCTGTGAGGCGGTGATTAACCACCAGAACAAAGCCTTCGATCTGGAAAAGACCGTCGACGTGAGCCACGGTAACTACTCCGCGATGATGGCAGATACCATCGCCCGCTTTAAAGAGGGTAAACCGGTGATCTACTACACCTGGACGCCGTACTGGGTGAGCGACGTGCTGAAGCCAGGTAAAGACGTGGTGTGGCTGCAGGTGCCGTTCTCTTCTCTGCCAGGTGAGCAGAAAGATATCGACACCAAGCTGCCGAACGGCATGAACTACGGTTTCCCGGTGAATACCATGCATATCGTTGCGAACAAAGCCTGGGCTGAGAAAAACCCGGCGGCGGCGAAGCTGTTCTCGGTGATGAAACTGCCGCTGGCTGATATCAACGCGCAGAACGCGATGATGCATGAAGGCAAATCGTCTGAAGCCGATGTCCAGGGTCACGTTGACGGCTGGATCAAAGCCCACCAGCAGCAGTTTGATGGCTGGGTGAACGAGGCGCTGGCAACGCAGAAGTAACGCTTTTCCCTTACCTCGCCCTCTCCCGTCGGGAGGGGGTTAGGGTAAGGGCATCAAACTCCCCCCAGGCCTAAACCGCACAAACCACCACGCAACAAATCCCCAACATTCACATTCATCCGTTATGATGGTTTCTGAAAAAATAATCACTTAACTCACGATTCCTGACTCTCATGACGAAAACTTCTCAAGGGCTTAGCCCGGCACTTATTCTGCTCATGTCTGTGGCTACCGGCCTTGCGGTGGCCAGTAACTACTATGCGCAACCTTTGCTCGACACCATCGCTCGCGCCTTTTCGCTCTCCGCTAGTTCCGCCGGTTTTATTGTAACGGCCGCCCAGCTCGGCTACGCCGCGGGCCTGCTGTTCCTCGTGCCGCTCGGCGATATGTTTGAACGCCGCAGACTGATCGTCACCATGACGCTGCTGGCAGCGGGCGGGATGTTAATTACGGCCTCCAGCCAGTCGCTGGGGATGATGATCCTCGGTACGGCGCTGACCGGATTGTTCTCGGTCGTGGCCCAGATCCTCGTGCCGCTGGCCGCCACGCTCGCGGCACCAGAAAAGCGCGGCAAAGTGGTAGGAACGATCATGAGCGGCCTGCTGCTGGGGATTTTGCTGGCGCGAACCGTTGCCGGGCTGCTGGCAAGTCTTGGCGGCTGGCGCACGGTCTACTGGGTCGCCAGCGTGCTGATGGTCGTGATGGCCTTTGCCCTGTGGCGCGGCCTGCCAAAAGTGAAGCAGGAGAACCATCTTAACTACCCTCAGCTTCTCGGCTCGGTGTTCAGCCTGTTCACCCAGGATAAACTTCTGAGAACGCGCGCGCTGTTGGGGTGTTTCACCTTTGCCAACTTCAGCATTCTGTGGACCTCAATGGCCTTCCTGCTGGCCTCGCCGCCGTTCAACTATTCCGAAGGGGTGATTGGCCTGTTTGGTCTGGCGGGTGCGGCCGGTGCGCTGGGCGCTCGCCCTGCCGGTGGTCTGGCGGATAAAGGCAAATCCCATCTGACAACCTCCGCCGGGCTGGTCATGCTGCTTCTCTCCTGGGCGGCGATCTGGTACGGGCATATCTCGGTGCTGTCGCTGATTGTCGGGATTCTGGTCCTCGACCTGACCGTACAGGGCGTGCACATCACTAACCAGACGGTGATCTATCGCGTGAAGCCCGACGCACGTAACCGCCTGACTGCCGGTTACATGACCAGCTACTTTATCGGCGGTGCGGCAGGCTCCCTGATCTCGGCGTCCGCGTGGCAGCATTACGGCTGGACCGGCGTGTGCGTGGTCGGTACCCTTGTTGCAGCCGTTAACCTGCTCATCTGGTGGCGCGGCTATCACCTCCAGGAAGCCATTATCTAAGCTTTACATCGGTTTGGGGCTTCTTAGGGTGTTAAGCAGCCCCGCACTCTGTTAAGGTGAGCGTAATTATTTATCCCAGAAATTTTACTGTGGGTGACATATTAGAATACCGCATGAATAGTTCAGACCTACTGGCTGCTCCCGGCCCCATCAGATTGCCGACATTTCCGTTCTGTTTGAAACCTCATGCTGTTTCTCATCACCCGACCCCGTCTTTCGTGGGCGTTAGCCCTTTCATTTCTGTGCTTACCGGGTCACGGATTCGCCCGGCACTTTCTGACAGTGATATCAGTTTGGCGGATATAACCGCACAAATAATTCATTTACATTATTTGTCACTGTCGTTACTATATCGACTGTAATTAATGAGGTCATGCCCAAATGGATAGTTCGTTTACCCCAATTGAACAAATGCTTAAATTTCGCGCCAGTCGCTACGAGGACTTCCCGTATCAGGAGATCCTGTTAACCCGTCTTTGCATGCACATGCAGGGTAAGCTGCTGGATAACCGCAATAAAATGCTGAA
This sequence comes from Lelliottia sp. WB101, assembly GCF_003051885.1. Lineage (NCBI taxonomy): Bacteria > Pseudomonadati > Pseudomonadota > Gammaproteobacteria > Enterobacterales > Enterobacteriaceae > Lelliottia > Lelliottia sp. WB101. Next base: position 2,049,903 of record NZ_CP028520.1, on the reverse strand, counting down.
AGCTCAAGGGATTAACGAGACGTTGTTTATGGCGTTAATTACCCTGGAATCTCAGGAAGATCACAGTATTCAGCCCTCTGAATTGAGCTGCGCCCTGGGTTCTTCTCGTACTAACGCGACCCGCATCGCGGATGAGCTGGAAAAACGCGGCTGGATTGAACGCCGTGAAAGCGACAACGATCGCCGTTGCCTGCATCTGCAACTGACCGATAAAGGTCATGAATTCCTGCGTGGGGTGCTTCCACCTCAGCACAACTGTCTGCATCAGCTCTGGTCTGCCCTGAGCACGACCGAGCGCGACCAGCTAGAGCACATCACTCGCAAGCTCCTCACCCGTCTGGATCAGATGGACGAAGAGGGCGCCATTCTCGAGGCGCTAAGCTAACGCGACGACACGCTCAACCATCCAGATTACATAAGAAATACTGATAGGCCAGCACGTTACACTGCTGGCCTTTCTGACAACAGGTCGGCCCAGCCGATGTGAAAATAAGAAGATCGTGGAGAACTACAATGAGCGCAAATGCGGAGAACACTCCCCCGCAGCAACCGGTCAACACTAAGAAAGGCAAACGCAAAAGCGCCCTTCTGCTGCTGACTTTGCTCTTTATTATTATTGCCGTGGCATATGGGATCTATTGGTTTTTAGTACTGCGTCATATTGAAGAGACCGATGACGCATACGTGGCAGGGAACCAGGTTCAGATTATGGCGCAGGTGTCGGGCAGCGTGACGAAAGTCTGGGCTGACAATACCGACTTTGTGCAAAAAGGAGATGTGCTGGTCACGCTCGACCCGACCGATGCGCAGCAGGCGTTTGAAAAAGCGCAGACGCAGCTGGCCTCAAGCGTGCGTCAAACCCGTCAGTCGATGATCAACAGCAAGCAGTTGCAGGCGAGCATCGACGTGCAGAAAACCGCCCTGGCGCAGGCGCAGAGCGACCTGAATCGTCGCGTACCGCTCGGCACCGCCAACCTGATTGGCCGTGAAGAGCTGCAACACGCGCGTGACGCCGTGGCCAGCGCGCAGGCGCAGCTTGACGTGGCAATCCAGCAGTACAACGCCAACCAGGCGATGATTCTGGGTACTCATCTTGAAGAGCAGCCTGCCGTTAAACAGGCGGCAACCGAAGTGCGTAACGCCTGGCTTGCCCTGCAACGTACTAAAATTGTCAGCCCGATGACCGGTTACGTCTCCCGTCGTTCCGTTCAGCCTGGCGCACAGATTAGCACCACGACGCCGCTGATGGCGGTGGTTCCGGCGAACAATCTGTGGGTAGATGCCAACTTCAAAGAGACGCAGCTGGCCCACATGCGTATCGGCCAGACCGCGACTATCGTCAGTGATATTTACGGCGACGACGTGAAGTACACCGGTAAAGTGGTCGGTCTGGATATGGGTACCGGCAGCGCGTTCTCCCTGCTGCCTGCGCAGAACGCCACCGGTAACTGGATCAAAGTGGTTCAGCGTCTGCCGGTTCGTATTGAACTGGACGCGAAACAGCTGACGGATCACCCGCTGCGTATCGGTCTGTCGACCCTGGTAACGGTAGATACCGCTGACCGCGAAGGTCAGATGCTGGCGAATCAGGTCCGAAACCATCCGGCCTATGAAAGCAACGCCCGTGAAATCAGCCTTGATCCGGTCAACAAGCTGATTGACGACATCGTGAAAGCGAACGCCGGTTAATCCGAAGGTGAGCGGTATGCAACAGCAAAAACCGCTGGAGGGGGCGCAGCTGGTCATTATGACCATTGCGCTGTCGCTGGCGACATTCATGCAGGTGCTGGACTCCACCATCGCAAACGTGGCGATCCCGACCATCGCCGGTAACCTTGGCTCGTCTCTGAGCCAGGGGACCTGGGTGATCACCTCGTTTGGGGTCGCGAATGCGATCTCCATTCCGATTACCGGGTGGCTTGCGAAACGCGTCGGGGAAGTTCGACTGTTCCTGTGGTCAACGGTGTTGTTCGTCATCGCCTCCTGGGCGTGCGGCATGTCCAACAGCCTGACCATGCTGATCTTCTTCCGTGTGATTCAGGGGATTGTCGCCGGGCCGTTAATCCCGCTCTCCCAAAGCTTGCTGCTGAATAACTACCCGCCCGCCAAGCGCTCAATCGCTCTGGCGCTGTGGTCGATGACCGTGATCGTCGCGCCGATCTGTGGCCCGATCCTCGGTGGGTATATCAGCGACAACTACCACTGGGGCTGGATCTTCTTCATCAACGTGCCAATCGGTGCGTTAGTGGTGCTGATGACGCTGCAATCCCTGCGCGGTCGGGAAACCAAAACCGAGCAGCGGCGAATCGACGGCGTGGGCCTGGCACTGCTGGTGTTAGGGATCGGCAGCCTGCAGATCATGCTGGACCGGGGTAAAGAGCTGGACTGGTTTGCGTCGCAGGAGATCATTGTCCTTACCGTGGTCGCCGTGGTGGCAATCAGCTTCCTGATTGTCTGGGAGCTGACGGACGATAACCCGATAGTCGATCTGTCGCTCTTTAAGTCGCGAAACTTCACCATCGGCTGCCTGTGTATCAGTCTCGCCTATATGCTCTATTTCGGCGCGATTGTTCTGCTGCCGCAGCTGTTGCAGGAGGTATACGGCTACACGGCAACCTGGGCGGGTCTGGCTTCGGCACCGGTCGGTTTGATTCCGGTCCTGCTGTCGCCGATTATTGGCCGCTTTGCCCATAAGCTCGACATGCGTCGACTGGTGACCTTCAGCTTTATTATGTATGCGGTGTGCTTCTACTGGCGTGCGTACACCTTCGAACCGGGAATGGACTTTGGCGCGTCCGCGTGGCCGCAGTTTATTCAGGGCTTCGCCGTGGCGTGCTTCTTTATGCCACTCACCACCATCACGCTCTCTGGCTTACCGCCGGAACGGATGGCGGCGGCATCGAGCCTGTCGAACTTCACCCGTACGCTGGCAGGCTCCATCGGGACGTCTATCACCACGACCCTGTGGACTAACCGCGAGTCGCTGCACCATGCGCAGCTGACGGAATCGGTGAACCCGTTTAACCCGAACGCCCAGCAGATGTACTCCGAGTTGCAAAGTATGGGGATGACGGAGCAGCAGGCGTCTGGCTGGATTGCCCAGCAGATCACCAACCAGGGATTGATTATCTCTGCCAACGAAATCTTCTGGATTTCTGCGGGTATTTTCATTCTGTTGCTGGGGTTGATCTGGTTTGCCAAACCGCCGTTCGGCGCGGGCGGTGGCGGCGGTGGCGCGCACTAACGCGCCGCTTCGCCGGGAAAGTTGTCCATTTCTCTACAGCTTCTGTCAGTCCTGATAAAGCAGCGCTCCTGAAATCGCTTCACGATAGTGAAAAGACAACAGGAGCGCATCATGCTGAAAAACCCCGCACAAAAATACCAACCCTATACGCCTGTCTCCCTGCCCGACCGTCGCTGGCCGGAGCAACGCATCACCCAGGCACCGCGCTGGCTCTCCACCGATTTACGCGATGGCAATCAGGCGCTGGCTGAACCGATGGACAGCGCGCGTAAACTGCAGTTCTGGGATTTGCTCCTCGGCTGTGGTTTTAAGGAGATTGAAGTCGCCTTCCCCTCCGCCTCGCAGACCGATTTCAATTTTGTCCGCCAGCTGATTGAAGAGAACCGCATTCCCGATGATGTCACTATTCAGGTGCTCACCCAGGCGCGGGAAGAGTTGATAACCCGCACTTTCGAATCCTTACGCGGGGCAAAACAGGCAACGATTCATCTGTATAACGCCACCGCGCCCCTGTTCCGCCGCCTGGTGTTTGGCATGGATAAAGCTCAGATTATTGCACTGGCCGTGCGCTCAACGCGCCAGATCCGCACCTTGTGCGAGGAAAACCCGCAGACACACTGGCAATACGAATACTCCCCGGAGACCTTCTGCTTTACCGAGCCGGAATTTGCGCTGGAGATTTGTGAAGCCGTTGCGGAGATCTGGCAGCCGTGCGCGCAAAGGCCGATGATCATCAATCTGCCAGCAACCGTGGAAGTCAGCACGCCGAACGTCTACGCCGATCAGATTGAGTATTTTTGCCGCCACTTTAGCCGCCGCCGCGATGTGTGCATTAGCGTTCACCCGCATAACGATCGCGGCACGGGCGTGGCAAGCGCAGAACTGGCGGTGATGGCAGGGGCCGATCGCGTGGAGGGCTGTCTGTTTGGCAACGGCGAACGCACGGGGAATGTCTGTCTGGTCACGCTGGCGATGAATTTATACAGCCAGGGTGTTAGCCCTCACCTCGATTTCAGCAACATGACCCAGGTCGTCGAGGTGGTGGAGAGCTGCAATCAGCTGCCCGTTCATCCGCGCCATCCATGGGCTGGGCGTCTGGCGTATACCGCCTTTTCCGGCTCCCATCAGGATGCGATCAAAAAAGGCTTCGATGCCCGTAAACCGCATGAACGCTGGGAGATGCCCTATCTGCCGGTCGATCCGCAGGATATCGGCTGTTCCTACGAGGCGGTTATTCGCGTCAACAGCCAGTCGGGGAAAAGCGGCAGCGCATGGCTGATTGAGCAAAATCACGGACTCAAACTGCCCCGCGCCCTGCAGCAAGATTTCAGCCAGCACGTACAGCAGGAAACAGACAGCCACGGCAAAGAGATGACACAAAACGCGCTGTGGCAGCTTTTTCGGGCGCGTTACGGCCTGGTGGCAACGCCCCATTTTGCCCTGCAAAGCTACCGCAGTGAGAGTCAGCAGGACGGGCAGCTGCGCTTAACCGCCACTGTCGCCGTAGATGGCGGGACGCGCCAGCTTGAGGGCCAGGGCAACGGTCTGTTATCGGCGGCGGCCAGCGGGATGCGTCTCTGGCTGAGTGCGCCGTTTGTGATTAAGGATTATCACGAACACTCGCTGGGCGAGCGCAGCGATAGCCGCTCGGTGGCCTATATTCGCTGTCTGTTTCAGGATGGCAGTAGCCGCTGGGGTGTGGGCATCGATAACGACGTGGCGCGCGCCTCGCTTCAGGCGCTGTTAAACGCGGTCGGTTAAGCGTCTTTGAAATAGTCGCTGGGTGAGATCCCTATCACCCGGCGGAACATCGCCGTGAACGCGCTGTGGCTGCCGTAGCCCAGATCGAGCGCCACGCGCAGCACCGGCTGGCCCTGCGCCAGACGCACCAGCGCTTCCAGCAGGCGCGCCCGCCGCGTCCATTCCCCGTAGCTCAACCCGGTCTGCTGCTGAAAATGGCGGTTCAGGGTACGTTCGCTCATGCTGGTGAGGCTGGCGGCCTGCGCGCTGCTCCAGTTATTCTCTGGCGCGCGGCGGATTTGCTGACAGAGCTGGCGCAGCGTGTCCGTCTCCGGTTCAGGCAAACAGAATGGCAGCACCGGCATCAGGCGGATTTCGTCGAGGATCAACTCATAAACGCGCTCGTCGCGGCTACCGGGAGAATACGATTCAGGCAGATCGAATGCGCTGACGATCAGTTCACGCAGTAATGGGGAGATCTGTACGATCTGGCACGAAGCGGGGAGATCGGCGCGGGCCAGGGGATCGATAAACAGCGTGCGTGCCGCCACCTTACCGGTGATACGGATGGCATGCTGTGTTCCGGCGGGCAGCCAGACGCCACGCCCCGGCGGGACCACCCAGCAGCCTGCCTTGGTATCGACCCGCACTACGCCACTCAGGCTGTGCAACAGCTGGGCACAATCGTGCTGATGCCACGGCTCGCTGTCGCCGTGCTGATAGTCATGGGCGAAAGGAACCAACGGGCGATGGGTAAAGGAGAAGGTTGAGGTTGTCGTCATAGGGTCTTGCCGGATGGCAGCTGCGCCGTATCCGGCCTACCTGTCGATATTTCGGTAGGCCTGGTAGACACAGCGCCACCGGGCATCTGCGGGCATCATGCTAGATGTGCAGTTCCTGCAGAGTTTCTTTCGGCAGCGCCAGCTCTTCATTGCTGTTCACGCGAACGTCACGATCGATGATGTGACGCGCGATTTCCTGCGCTTCTTCCAGAGAGTGCATCTGATAAGTGCCGCACTGGTAGATGTTCAGCTCAGGGATCTGGTTCTGCTCTTTCACTTTCAGCACGTCGGCCATCGCCGCTTTCCAGGCATTTGCCACGCGCGTTTCATCTGGCTGGCCAATCAGGCTCATGTAGAAACCGGTACGACAGCCCATTGGAGAGATGTCGATGATTTCCACGCCGTTGCCGTTCAGGTGATCGCGCATGAAACCGGCGAACAGGTGCTCCAGAGTGTGAATGCCTTTTTCTGGCATCACTTCTTTGTTCGGCACGCAGAAACGCAGGTCGAATACGGTGATTGTGTCGCCGTGCGGGGTATGCATGGTTTTCGCAACACGTACTGCAGGTGCTTCCATACGGGTATGGTCGACAGTGAAGCTATCTAATAACGGCATACGTCACCTCCGATAGTGATTATTTTTAAAATAAAATGAACTCTTTCTTCCACTGCGCGTCTGAGTATATGAAAGACGCGCATTTGTTATCATCATCCCTGATTTCAGAGATGTATATTTTGGCCACAGCGATGTGGCCTTTTTCTTTTCTGTCAGGCGTTCTTCGCCAGAAACTCTTCAAACGACTCGGTATCCGCAGCTTCGATTTCACGCTGACGCACCACCGATGCCTCACGCTCCGCCACGAAATCCTCTTCGCTTAAAACTTCCAGCGGCTCCTGCTGCAGCATGTCGCGATACTGTGCGGCAAGCGAACGGCCGGTTCCACCGATACCTTGATCAATCATAGAACGCAGAATGCGCGCTGAGAACGTCAGTTCCGGGTTATCAAACGATTCGACCAGCTGATCGCACACCTTTTGATACTCCTCGCCGCCGTAAACGCTGTCCATCGTCTGCGCTACACGTTTGAGATCGCGGAACAGATCTTTGCCGACTTTCGCCAGCGGGAATTGCGCCGTTTCACAGCCGATACCCAGCGTCAGGCCAGGCTTGCGCCCTTCCAGGATCACACGATTCCAGTTGGTGCGCGTACAGAGCAGTTCATCAGAACTCATCTCTGGCGCATCCGCGAGTACGCACCAGACCATAAACAGATCCAGGAAACGCACCTGCTGCTCGTCGACGCCAATAGGCGAGAACGGGTTGATGTCCAGCGAGCGCACTTCAATGTACTCAATGCCGCCGCGCTCCAGCGCATCTGACGGCGCTTCGCCGCTACGCGTAACGCGTTTCGGGCGGATCGGTGCGTACAGCTCGTTTTCAATCTGCAGCACATTGCTGTTGATCTGCAGGCGCTTACCGTCTTTCTCAAGGCCGATTTTCTCGTACTCTTCCGACGGTGTTTTGATCGCTCGCTTCAAGCCTGCCACATATTCGTGCAATTCGTTAAACGTAATTCCGAGATTGCTTTGCGACTTATTGGTATAACCAAGGTCACTCAGGCGCAGAGAGGTGGCGTACGGCAGGTAATACATGCCGCAATCGGTCTTCTCAAACGGCAGTGTGGTCGGTTTGCCCTGCAAGAACGAGGAGCAAATCGCCGGTGAGGCACCGAACAGGTACGGAATCACCCAGCCAAAGCGGTAGTAGTTGCGGATCAGACGGAAATACCCCGCCGAGATCGCCTCTTTATCCGTTTCGCCGCACTTCGCCTGCCAGAACGCCATCGGCAGCGAGAAGTTGTAATGCACGCCGGAGATGGTCTGCATTAGCGCGCCGTAGCGGTTTTTCAGACCTTCGCGATAGAGCGTTTTCAGACGGCCAATGTTCGAGGTGCCGTATTGCGCCAGCTCAATATCCTGCCCCTGCTCGATATAACACGGCATGCTCAGCGGCCACATGCGCTCATCGCCCAAATGACGGGCGGTAAAGCGGTGAACGTCACGCATCAGAGTCAGCATGTGGTCAATGTCGCCATCGACGGGCGTAATGAACTCAAGCAGCGCTTCGGCGAAGTCGGTGGTGATCCATTTATGTGTCAGCGCAGAGCCTAGCTCTTTCGGATGGCCGGTTGTTGCCAGACTGCCATCTTCATTCACGCGCAGTGTTTCGCGCTCAAGCCCACGCTGAATCCCCTTCAGGGCCTGAGGGTGTTTTTCCAGCCAGGCCAGCGCCTGTGATACGTCCGGGATCAAATTGACCTCCCGCCTGTCAAAATAAGAGTTATCCAGCATAAATTGTAATGGTTGACGATTGAAGGTCGCTTTTTCATTCCACCAATTAGTGCCACCACGTCATGCCCTGCAGGGTTGCCAGTGCCACGAGGACATAGCGCAACGCCTTGCCAAGGCATAAAAAAAAGAGCACTGGTCCCCAGGAGATGCGCATCCATCCCGCCAGCAGACACAGTAAATCGCCTATAACAGGCATCCAGCTTAGTAAAAGCGTGGCAGCACCATAGCGTTTAAGCCAGCCTGCTGCCTTTTCCTGCCAGCGTGATGTTTTACGCAGCGGAAAGAAACGCCCAAGAATAACGTTAGTCAGCCCTCCAAGGCTATTACCCATTGTTGCTATTACTACCAACAGCCAGGGCTGACTCACACCAGATAACAGCATCGCGACCAGCACAACTTCCGAATTACCCGGTAAGAGTGTGGCACTTAAAAAACTGCTGGCAAATAAAGAGGCGAGTGACAGCAGGTCACTCACAGCAGGCGAACATCCACAGCATCCATTCCGGCGTCACGCGCGGCCTGAATGCCAAAGTCTGCATCCTCAAACACCACGCACTTATGCGCCGGAACGCCCATCAGTTCCGCGCAAAGCAGAAAGGTGTCCGGAGCGGGTTTGTGGTTTTGAACATGATCGGCGGCGACAACCGCTGAGAAATAGTGACGCAAGCCCAGATGATTGAGCAGCGCTTCCGCAACAGCACTTTCACTTCCCGTGCCAACGGACATCGGACGACGACCGTGCCACTCTTTGACAACGTCAATTAGCGGAAGCGGACGAACGGTGTCTAAAAGCATGGCTTTGACGGCATCGGTTTTTTCACGGGCCAGCAGATGGGGGTCGAGATCGGCGTGGTTTAGCTCAATCACGGCCTGAGCGATTCGCCAGGTGGGTGAGCCATTCAGCGCAACCATCGCCTGTAAGTCGAACGTCATGCCATAACGACCCAGAACGTCATTCCAGGCTTTACGGTGTGTGGGTTCGGTATCCAGGATGGTGCCATCCATGTCGAAGATCAGACCGTCATACTGTGCGTACATCGTGCTCTCGCCAAACGATTAACAAGACATTACTTTATCGTAAACGAGGATTTTTGTCGCTGATTCTGGTTGTAATACAAAGGGGATGGTGAGTAATTGAACTGTGGGGGAGATACTGAGGAGAAATGGTGCATCCGGGAGGATTACTCGGCTGCGCCTCACCCGACGGGCCGTTGCTAAAGCAACGTTATCCTCCCTGGTACTCGCGAGCATCTCGCAGACCTTGAAACAACAGCGTGGCTGCTATCTCGGAGAATATGGTGCATCCGGGAGGATTCGAACCTCCGACCGCTCGGTTCGTAGCCGAGTACTCTATCCAGCTGAGCTACGGATGCATCAGGGTGTACTGCTTTTACTGCTTGATACGTCATATCACTTCTAAAGCAATATGAAGTAATAGATGGTGCATCCGGGAGGATTCGAACCTCCGACCGCTCGGTTCGTAGCCGAGTACTCTATCCAGCTGAGCTACGGATGCATCGGGATTTACTATTTTACTGCTTGATACGTCATATCACTTCTAAAGCAATATGAAGTAATAGATGGTGCATCCGGGAGGATTCGAACCTCCGACCGCTCGGTTCGTAGCCGAGTACTCTATCCAGCTGAGCTACGGATGCATCAGGGGGTACTGCTTTTACTGCTGATTCAATGTCACTCAACAAGCCGCAACACTGAGAATGATGGTGCATCCGGGAGGATTCGAACCTCCGACCGCTCGGTTCGTAGCCGAGTACTCTATCCAGCTGAGCTACGGATGCAAAATGGCGGTGAGGCGGGGATTCGAACCCCGGATGCAGCTTTTGACCGCATACTCCCTTAGCAGGGGAGCGCCTTCAGCCTCTCGGCCACCTCACCACACAACGCCTCTTTCGAGTGCTTCGAGTAACTCGTTAAGAGCTTCTCGTCGCTGCGTGGCGCATATATTACTTTCTGGGACTTATAAGTCAAACAATTTTCCACAAGCTTTTATCGTTTGCACAAATCACACTCAATTCGCATGTAAAAGCCGCAAAGAGGGTGTTTTATAAACGGATTTTGCGGGCATCAGCACAGAAATCCTCGGGCAAAATTGCGGTCTTTGAGCGAGATAAGGGTTTGAGAGAGACAAAAAACGGAAGGAATGAAATCGAACGGTAACTTTATGCAGGAAGAATATCGAGAGCGTTGCGTCTCGCCGGGCGGCGAGACGCGATAATATCAGTAACTGGACTGCTGGGATTTTTCAGCCTGGATACGCTGGTAGATCTCTTCACGATGGACAGAGACTTCTTTAGGGGCGTTCACACCAATACGTACCTGGTTACCCTTCACCCCTAAAACTGTCACGGTGACCTCATCCCCAATCATGAGGGTCTCACCAACTCGACGAGTCAGAATCAGCATTCTTTGCTCCTTGAAAGATTAAAAGAGTCGGGTCTCTTGTATCCCGGCATTATCCATCATATAACGCCAAAAAGTAAGCGATGACAAACACGTAATGTGTAAGCAGTCACGGCATCACATTCTGTTAAACGTAAGTTTAGCCGATATACACAAACTCAACCTGACTTTATCGTTAGCGATAGCGTAGTGATAAAAACGCCATAACGGTGAGGTTATGGCGTTTTTTTACGCTTTGTAATTATTACAGTTTAGCGCTTACCCAGCTTTCAACGCTGGCCAATGCTGCTGGAAGTGCTGACACATCCGTACCACCGGCTTGTGCCATGTCGGGACGACCACCACCTTTGCCACCCACTTGCTGAGCGACCATACCAATCAGTTCCCCTGCTTTCACGCGGTCAGTCACATCCTTAGAGACGCCCGCAATCAGAGAAACCTTACCTTCAGCCGCTGTCGCCAGAACGATAACCGTTGAACCGAGCTGGTTCTTGAGATCATCAACCATGGTACGAAGCATCTTAGGTTCAACGCCTGCCAGTTCGCTGACTAGCAGTTTAACACCTTTAATTTCAACCGCTTTGCTGGAGAGATTTGCGCTCTCCTGCACCGCAGCCTGTTCTTTCAACTGCTGCAGCTCTTTTTCCAGCTGACGAGTACGTTCCAGCGCGCTACGTACTTTCTCACCCAGATTGTGGCTGTCACCTTTAAGCAACTGGGCAATGTCGTGCAGTTGGTCGCTTTCAGCATGCAGGCTGGCGATCGCACCTTCACCGGTCACGGCTTCGATACGACGTACGCCAGCGGCAGTGCCTGATTCAGACAGGATACGGAACAGGCCGATATCACCCGTACGTGAGGCGTGAGTACCGCCGCACAGTTCGGTGGAGAAATCACCCATGCTCAGGACGCGAACGCGCTCGTCGTATTTCTCGCCGAACAACGCCATCGCCCCTTTCGCTTTCGCTGCTTCGAGATCCATGATGTGGGTCTCGATTGGCAGGTTACGGCGAATCTGGGCGTTGACCATATCTTCCACCGCGCGGATTTCGGACGGTTTCATCGCTTCGAAATGCGAGAAGTCAAAGCGCAGCACTTTGTCATTCACCAGAGAACCTTTCTGAGCAACGTGCGTACCCAGCACATCGCGCAGGGCGGCATGCATCAGGTGCGTTGCAGAGTGGTTCAGACGAATGCGCGCGCGGCGAGCTTCATCCACTTCGGCTTTCACGCCAGCGCCGACTTTCAGGGAACCTGAAGCCAGTTTGCCGACGTGACCAATTGCCTGGCCGTATTTCTGGGTGTCAGTGACGGTGAAGGCAAAATCGCTACCTTTTAGCTCACCTTTATCGCCCACCTGGCCGCCAGACTCCGCGTAGAACGGCGTTTTATCCAGAACGACAACCGCATCCTGGCCTGCGCTGATGCTGTCCACGGCTTTGCCGTCAACAAACAGTGCGGTCACTTTACCGGTCAGTTCCAGATGGTCGTAGCCCTGGAATTCAGAAGCGCTATCGACGCGAATCATCGCGTTGTAGTCTGCGCCGAAACCGCTGGATTCACGCGCACGGCGGCGCTGCTCTTCCATTGCGGCTTCAAAGCCCGCTTCGTCGACTTTAATATTACGTTCACGGCAGACGTCAGCAGTCAGATCGACCGGGAAGCCGTAGGTATCGTACAGACGGAATGCGGTGTCGCCATCCAGCGTATCGCCGGACAGTTTAGAGAGTTCTTCGTCAAGCAGCGCCAGACCGCGCTCAAGGGTACGCGCAAACTGCTCTTCTTCGGTTTTCAGCACCTGCTCAACCTGCGCCTGCTGGCGTTTCAGTTCGTCGCCCGCCGCACCCATGACGCCAATCAGTGGCCCCACCAGTTTATAGAAGAAGGTGTCCTTCGCGCCCAGCATGTTGCCGTGACGGATCGCACGACGAATGATACGACGCAGCACGTAGCCACGGTTTTCATTCGACGGGATAACGCCGTCAGCAATCAGGAAGGCACAGGAACGAATGTGGTCTGCAATGACGCGCAGAGATTTGTTGCTCAGATCGGTCGCACCGGTCACTTCAGCCACGGATTTAATCAGGGTGCTGAACAGATCGATGTCGTAGTTGGAGTTCACGTGCTGCAGAACCGCGGCGATACGCTCCAGACCCATACCGGTATCTACGGATGGCTTCGGCAGTGGCTCCATGGTGCCGTCAACCTGACGGTTGAACTGCATGAAGACGATGTTCCAGATCTCAATGTAGCGATCGCCGTCTTCTTCTGCGGTGCCCGGAGGTCCACCCCAGATGTGGTCGCCGTGATCGTAGAAGATCTCGGTACAAGGGCCGCATGGACCGGTGTCACCCATCTGCCAGAAGTTGTCAGACGCGTATGGCGCGCCCTTGTTATCGCCGATGCGAATAATGCGCTCACGCGGGATACCGACTTCTTTTTCCCAGATTTCGTAAGCTTCATCATCGGTTTCGTAGACGGTCACCCACAGACGCTCTTTCGGCAGGTTGAACCAGTTTTCACCGGTCAGCAGTTCCCACGCGTATTGAATGGCATCGTGTTTAAAGTAGTCGCCGAAGCTGAAGTTACCCAGCATCTCGAAGAAAGTATGGTGACGTGCGGTGTAACCGACGTTTTCCAGATCGTTGTGTTTACCGCCCGCACGCACGCAACGCTGTGACGTTGTGGCGCGGGAATAATTACGCTTGTCGAGACCAAGGAAAACATCCTTGAACTGGTTCATCCCGGCGTTGGTAAACAGAAGAGTCGGGTCATTGTTCGGTACCAGGGAGCTGCTGGCAACAACCTGGTGTCCCTTACTATGGAAAAAGTCGAGAAACGCCTGACGGATCTCAGCGGTGCTCTTGCTCATAATTATCCTGAAATCAAGCTAACGAAATGTCGCAGCCAGCCTGTCTCTGTTGATGCCTGGACGGACTGACTACTGGAAAAAGTGGGAATAAGATAAGTTTTCTTGCAAGGGAAGTAAAATCCCGCATGCGCTCAATCGGCAAAATTACGCCATATATCCTGAATATCTTCCATCAGGAAGCCGCGGTACAACAAAAATCGTTGGATTTTAACTTTTTCTGAAAATTCACGCGGCAGGGGTTCACCGTATTTACGAATCGCCTGCTCGCGGGCCAACTCACACCAGTCAATGTCGCACTCACGCATGGCCTCATCGATGGCCGCACGCGCGATACCTTTTTGGTTTAGCTCCTGACGGATCCTTGCCGGGCCATAACCCTTGCGGCTCCGGCTGGCGATGAAGCGCGTGACAAAACGACTGTCATCGAGATAGCGGTATTCATAGCACCAGGCAATGACGCGATCATAATCTTCTGCCGTAGCGTCGATTGCTTCCGGGCCGTTTTTTCCCATCACGGGCGCGGAGAGTTTGCGGCGCAGCTCTTGCTCGCTGTTATCGCGTACTGCAAGAATGCGCACAGCTCGATCCAGTAAACGGGCGTAGGCAGGGCGGCGCGAGGTGTTTTCACTCATAACAAACCAGCTGTTTTATAAATGCAAAAAGGGCCGCAATCGCAGCCCTTGTTTTTAGACGAAGAGATTAGAAATCTTCTTTGGTTTCTTCAGCATCAGCGCTATCGACAACGAAGTCAGGCTTAGAGTCCTGGTTGTTGAGAAGCAGTTCGCGCACTTTCTTCTCAATTTCTTTCGCTGCCGCCGGGTTTTCTTTCAGCCAGGAGATTGCGTTTGCTTTGCCCTGACCAATTTTGTCGCCGTTGTAGCTGTACCAGGCGCCCGCTTTTTCAATCAGCTTCTCTTTCACGCCCAGATCCACCAGCTCGCCGAAGAAGTTGATGCCTTCGCCGTAGAGGATCTGGAACTCAGCCTGCTTGAACGGCGCAGCGATTTTGTTCTTCACGACCTTCACGCGGGTTTCGCTACCAACGACGTTATCGCCCTCTTTCACCGCACCGATACGGCGGATATCCAGACGGACAGAGGCGTAGAACTTCAGCGCGTTACCACCGGTAGTGGTTTCCGGGTTACCGAACATGACGCCAATCTTCATACGGATCTGGTTGATGAAAATCAGAAGCGTATTGGATTGCTTCAGGTTACCAGCCAGTTTACGCATCGCCTGGCTCATCATACGTGCCGCGAGGCCCATGTGAGAGTCGCCGATTTCGCCTTCGATTTCCGCTTTTGGCGTCAGCGCAGCAACGGAGTCGACAACCAGTACATCTACAGCACCTGAACGCGCCAGGGCGTCACAGATTTCCAGTGCCTGCTCACCCGTATCTGGCTGAGAGCAGAGCAGGTTGTCGATATCAACGCCCAGTTTACGTGCATAGACTGGGTCCAGCGCGTGTTCGGCGTCGATGAACGCACAGGTTTTACCTTCGCGCTGTGCGGCTGCAATGACCTGCAGCGTCAGGGTCGTTTTACCTGAAGATTCCGGGCCGTAGATTTCTACGATACGGCCCATTGGCAGGCCGCCCGCACCCAGTGCGATATCCAGAGAAAGCGAACCGGTGGAGATGGTTTCCACGTCCATGGAACGGTCTTCACCCAGGCGCATGATGGAGCCTTTACCAAATTGTTTTTCAATCTGGCCGAGTGCTGCCGCCAACGCTTTCTGTTTGTTTTCGTCGATAGCCATTATTACTCCTGTCATGCCGGGGATGTGCGCCGGATAGTGAATTCTGTTCTGTTGGTGCAATTATACTGTATGGTCATACAGTATCAAGTGTTTTGTAGAAATTGTTGCCAGAGCATTTTTAACGCATATTCCGTCGCCTGTCGGCGCACGCTTTCACGATCACCGCTGAAGCATTCGCGGAAGGTGAGGCCCTGCCCCTGGGAAGTGGCAAAACCAAACCAGACGGTGCCCACAGGTTTGACATCACTGCCACCGTCCGGCCCGGCAATACCGCTGATGGCGATCGCGTAGTCCGCACGCGCCGCTTTGAGCGCGCCAATCGCCATTTCCACCACCACCGGTTCGCTGACAGCGCCATGCTGTTCCAGCGTCGATTCGCGCACGCCAATCATCTGCGCTTTGGCTTCGTTACTGTAGGTCACAAAACTGCGTTCGAACCAGGCGGAGCTTCCCGCAATATCCGTAATCACTTTTGCCACCCAGCCGCCGGTGCAGGATTCAGCCGTCGTCAGCGTCGCGCCGCGCTGCTTCAACGCCAGGCCCACAACTTCGCTCAGCTGCATCAATTCATGGTCAGTCATCATCGCTTTAGGCTCCTGAAAAACATGCAGCACAAGATAGCACTTTCTCATGGGATATGGGGATGAGGTTCCGGTTTTACGAGGAGGCTTCAGAAAAAAGCCGATGCGGTCGCATCGGCGTGGAAAGGCTGATTATTTCATGCTGTCGGCGAGGGTATTGACGTTGTGGCGAAACGCATTCACGTAAGTATCCGCCACGCCGCCTTTGGCGGAAAGCGCTTCGGGATAAAGCTCTCCACCCGGCTGCGCGCCCGTCGCGCTGGCAATCTGCTTCACCAGACGCGGATCGAGCTGGTTCTCCATAAACCAGGTTTTGACGCCATCGGCTTTAATCTGGTTGATGATCTCCGCCACCTGTGCGGCGCTGGCTTCGCTCTCAGAGGAAAGGCCTTGCGGGGCCATAAATGTCACGCCGTAAGCGCGGCTGAAATAGCCGAAGGCATCATGGCTGGTGAGGACTTTGCGCTTCTCCTGCGGGATCTGGCTGAAGCGCGATTTCGCCCATCCGTCGAGCTGTGTCAGCTGCGTAATATAGGGTTTGCCCGTGGCCTCCAGCGCCGCTTTCTCATCCGGATCGGCACTGACCAGCCCTGCCAGAATATTTTGAGCATACAGCGCGCCATTCGCAGCGCTATTCCAGGCATGCGGATCGGTCACGGTTTTGCCGTCCTCCTCCAGCGTATGGGTTTCCACCCCTTTTGATGCCACGACCAGCGTGCCTTTAAAACCTGACGCTTTAACCAGGCGATCCAGCCACCCTTCCAGCCCAAGGCCATTCACAACCACCACGTCCGCTTTGCTGAGCGCCGCGCTGTCTTTTGGCGACGGCTCGAAGGTGTGCGGATCGCCGTCCGGCCTCACCAGCGTCGTCACTTTTACATGGTCGCCGCCCACTTCTTGCGTGATGTCACCCAAAATAGAAAAACTGGTTACCACGTTCAGCGTTTTTGCCAGCGCGCCTTGCGACAACAGCCCCAGTGCAAGCGCCATCATTACCCCTGTCTTCTTCATCATTTCCCCTTGCGTTAAAAATGCGCGCGCAGCCTGCTGCGCGAGCCACATAAAACCGAAATAAGGAACCAGCCGCTGGCCGTCAGCACAATGGAAGGCCCGGCGGGGAGGCTCACTGCCCACGACAGGCTCAATCCGAGCCAGGCGCAGAACACGCCGCTGACGCCTGCCATCAGCAGAAGCCCCGGTAAGGTGCGCATCCAGCAGCGAGCGGCAACAGCAGGCAGCATCATCAGCCCTACCGCCATCAGCGTGCCGAGGACCTGGAATCCGGCGACCAGATTCAGCACCAACAGCGCCAGGAATAAACCGTGGAGTAGCGCGGGCAGCCAGCGTTTGTTGGCCTGCAGCCACGCGATGTCAAACGCCTCCGTGACCAGCCCGCGGTAAAACAGGGCCAGCAGCATTAAGGTCAGGGCGCAGACACCGGCGACAAACAGGGCCGCGCTGTTATCCACCGCCAGAATCGAGCCAAAAAGCAGATGCAACAGATTGACATTCGAACCGCGCAGCGAAACCAGGGTCACACCCAGCGCCAGTGAGCCCAGGTACAGCCCGGCGAAACTGGCATCCTCTTTCAGGGGCGTGCGTCGGCTGACTAAACCTGCCACCAGCGCCACGACGATCCCGGCGAGAAACCCGCCGATACTCATCGCCAGCAGAGACATTCCATTGACCAGATACCCCACCGCCACGCCCGGTAAAATGGCGTGCGACAGCGCATCGCCCATCAGACTCATACGCCGCAGCAACAGAAAAACACCGAGCATTGTGGTGCTGACGGACAACGCCAGGCACACCACCAGTGCGCGGCGCATAAAGCCGTATTCGATAAACGGCTGGAAGAAAATATGCCAGATCATGCGACTCTCACCCGCTCCGCGCCCCAGTGGGGTACCGCCGTATCCAGCCGCAACGTCTGCGGGAAATGGCGCGATACACGCTCGCTGTCATGCAGCACCGCCAGCACCGTTTGCCCGCTCAGATACATTTCCAGCATCAATTCCATCAGCACATTACAGGTAGCTTCATCGACCCCCGTGAACGGCTCATCCAGCATCACCAGCGGCGCCTCCTGCACCAGCACTCTGGCGAACAACATGCGCTGAAACTGGCCGCCCGATAGCTCGTCGATGGTGGCGGCTGCAAGATCCTGCAGGCCGACGCGCTCCAGGGCATGGGCGATTTTCAGACGGGTTTCGCGTCGAAAAGCCGCCAGCAGCGAAATCTGTGGCCAGCAACCCATACTCACTACGTCCTGAACCGTCAGGGGGAACTGCGCCTCCAGCATATGACGCTGCGCCAGCCAGCCGATCGTCGGGCGTTTCTCGCGCCAGCGAAATCCCCCGCTAACCGGCGGAATAAATCCCGCCAGGGTTTTGAGGAGTGTCGATTTGCCGCAGCCGTTCGCACCGACAATCGCCGTCATACTGCCGCGTTCGATCACGCCATTCAGCGTCTGCGTGACGGGCTGGCGGTCATACCCTGCCACCAGATTTTGCAGTTCAATCATGGGAGAACCACCGCCCAGCGCACCGCCAGGCCAATCAGCGCAATCAGAATCGCCGCGAGTAACAGGCGATTGAGCGCAGAAAGAGAGAAGAGAGACATCGTTGCACCACCATTAAATGTTATAACATAACAATAATGAAATGCGATGCAGATGTAAACGCGAATAAAAGAGTGGGAGTGTGGCGAAATGTTTCTGTCGAAAGCGAGTGTTGCCCGGTGACGATTCGCTTAACGGGCAATACTCGTGGAGGGTGCGGGCCGGGTAAGACGAAACCGCTACCCGGCAAAATGCAAGATTACTGACTAAACGGTGATGCCGCCGGTACGCGCGCCAGCGAAACCGCCTGGCCCAGCTGCCACACCGCCATCGCGTAGTGCGTGCTGTGGTTGTAACGGGTGATGGTGTAGAAGTTCGGCAAACCGTACCAGTATTGGTAGCCAGTGCCGATATCCAGACGCAGCAGGCTGGCCGTCTGATGATCACCCAACGGCTGCATCGGCGTTAAACCCGCCGCTGCCAGCTGCGACACGCTGTATTTCGTTTTGAAACCATTCTCAAGCCCAGGCGCCTGGCCGTTCGCCTGCACCGCCACCGGATCGCCCTTCACCCAGCCGTGCGCTTTGAAGTAGTTCGCCACGCTGCCAATGGCATCCACCGGATCCCACAGGTTGATATGCCCGTCGCCGTTAAAGTCGACGGCGTACTCTTTATAGGAGGACGGCATAAACTGGCCGTAGCCCATCGCCCCCGCAAAGGAACCTTTCAGATCGAGCGGATCGTCCTGCTCGTCACGCGCCATCAGCAGGAAGGTTTCCAGTTCAGACTGGAAGTATTCCGCGCGACGCGGATAGTTAAAGGAGAGCGTCGCCAGCGCATCGAGAATACGGGTTTTGCCCATCACGCGGCCCCAGCGGGTTTCCACGCCGATAATCCCGACGATTATTTCCGGCGGTACGCCGTACACCTGCCACGCGCGCGTCAGCGCATCTTCGTATTGATTCCAGAACGCCACGCCGTTTTGCACGTTATCCGGGGTAATAAACTGTTTGCGATAGCGCAGCCACGCGCCGTTTGGCCCGGTCGGCACTTGCGCCGTCGGTGCCTGGCGGTCCATCAGACGCAGCACATAGTCCAGACGCTTCGCCTGAGACAAGATCTCGTGGAGTTGCTGTTTATTGAAACCATGTTTGTTCACCATTTTATCGATGAACTGCTCGGCGGCCGCGTTGTTGGCGAAATCCCCGCCCATCTGCATCATGTTGTGCTGCGGCTCAAGGAGAAAACCACCCGATGGGGCGCCCGCCGTCTGTTGAACTTCCTCTGTTTTCGGCTTACTGCTACAGGCAGCAAGCATAATCAGCGCGGGTAAGAGCGCTGCGTAACGACGCTTGACCATGAGACATCCATTTAACGAATTCGATAAGTGGCAAGTATGGTAAAGCATCCGCAATGCCTCAAGGAAGCGGTACTCACCTCCCCCGCAAAATCTTTACGCTCCCCCACGCAAATTGGTGTTTTTTTCATCCAAAAAGTCGTCTCCCCATCAATTAACTTTCAAAATAATCCATTTTTCTTTCATTGTGAGATCTAATTAACACTTTAAAACCTTTCAAAGTGATTATTATTAGCCGCAGTCAGACAAAAACAAAAAAGCCCCACAGGAGAGAAGAATGATAGAAACCATCACCCACGGCGCCGAGTGGTTTATCGGGCTGTTTCAGAAAGGCGGAGAGGTGTTCACCGGTATGGTGACCGGCATCCTGCCCCTGCTGATAAGCCTCTTAGTGATCATGAATGCGTTGATTAACTTTATCGGCCAGCAGCGTATCGAACGCTTCGCTCAGCGCTGCGCCGGAAACCCGCTGTCCCGCTATCTTGTTCTGCCCTTCATCGGAACCTTTGTTTTCTGCAACCCGATGACCTTAAGCCTCGGCCGCTTTATGCCAGAAAAGTACAAGCCGAGTTATTACGCCGCCGCATCCTATAGCTGCCACTCCATGAACGGCCTGTTCCCACACATCAACCCCGGCGAACTGTTTGTTTACCTCGGCATTGCCAGCGGCCTGACCACACTTGGCCTGCCGCTCGGCCCGCTGGCGGTGAGCTATCTGCTGGTTGGCCTGGTCACCAACTTCTTCCGCGGCTGGGTGACGGATCTCACCACCGCCATTTTTGAGAAAAAAATGGGCATCCAGCTTGAACAGAAAGTCCATCTTTCAGGAGCCACAGCATGAGCCGTATTCGTATTGAAAAAGGTGAAGGCGGCTGGGGCGGCCCGCTGGAGTTCGATGCCGTTGCAGGCAAGAAAATCGTCTATATCACAGCAGGCACGCGCCCGGCGATTGTCGACAAGCTGCGCGATCTGACCGGCTGGGAAGCGGTCGATGGCTTCAAAGAGGGCGAGCCGCCTGAAGCGGAAATTGGGATAGCGGTGATCGACTGCGGCGGCACGCTGCGCTGCGGCATCTATCCGAAGCGCCGTATTCCGACAGTGAATATTCACGCAACCGGTAAGTCAGGCCCGCTGGCGCAGTACATCCTCGAAGACATTTATGTGTCCGGCGTCAGAGAAGAAAACATTAGCCTGGTTGATGGCTCCCCTGCTCAGCCAAAAGCCGCGCCGCGGGATTACGACACCAGTAAAAAAATCACCGAGCAGAGCGACGGCCTGCTGGCGAAAGTGGGTATGGGAATGGGGTCGGCCGTCGCGGTGCTGTTCCAGTCAGGGCGAGACACCATCGACACCGTTCTGAAAACCATTCTGCCGTTTATGGCGTTCGTTTCGGCGCTTATTGGCATCATCATGGCGTCCGGTCTGGGCGACTGGATTGCCCATGGCCTCGCCCCGCTCGCCAGTCATCCGATTGGGCTGGTGACGCTGGCGCTGATCTGCTCCTTCCCGCTCCTGTCGCCGTTCCTCGGGCCGGGTGCGGTGATTGCACAGGTTATCGGCGTGCTGATCGGCGTGCAAATTGGGCTGGGCAATATCCCTCCACACCTTGCCCTTCCGGCTCTGTTTGCGATTAACGCCCAGGCGGCGTGCGACTTCATTCCCGTTGGGCTGTCCCTTGCGGAAGCGCGTCAGGACACCGTGCGCGTGGGCGTGCCGTCCGTGCTGGTCAGCCGTTTCCTGACGGGGGCCCCGACGGTGCTGATTGCCTGGTTTGTCTCCGGCTTTATTTATCAATAAGAGGTTCCTGCGATGACCGTGATTTACCAAACCACCATTACCCGCATCGGCCAGAGCGCAGCCGATGCGTTGAGCGACCAGATGCTGATTACCTTCCGCGAAGGGGCGCCTGCGGATATCGAAGAGTTTTGCTTTATCCACTGCCACGGCGAGCTACAGGGCGAGCTGAAGGTCGGCAGCCAGCTGGAGCTGGGTGACGCGCGCTATGCCGTTACCGCCGTCGGCGACGTAGCCGAACAAAACCTGCGCGAGCTGGGGCACATCACGTTGCGTTTCGACGGCCAGCCGCAGGCGGAATACCCCGGCACGGTTCACGTGGATGGCCCGGTGCCGCAGGCTGTTACCACCGGCTGCACATTAAAATTTGTTGCGTAATTTAAGGAGAATCACATGAGTCAGGTTGCCGTTGTCATTGGTGGAGGCCAAACCTTAGGCGAGTTCCTCTGCCGTGGGCTTGCTGCAGAAGGGTACCGCGTGGCGGTTGTGGATATTCAGAGTGAAAAAGCCGCCCGCGTGGCGGACACCATTAACACTGAGTTTGGTGAAGGGATGGCATATGGTTTTGGTGCCGATGCCACCAGCGAGCAGAGCGTGATGGCGCTCGCCCAGGGCGTGGACGAGATTTTTGGCCGCGCCGACCTGCTGGTTTACAGCGCGGGAATAGCGAAAGCGGCCTTCATCAGCGACTTCGCGCTGGGGGATTTTGACCGTTCGTTGCAGGTAAACCTGGTGGGCTATTTCCTCTGCGCACGCGAGTTTTCCCGCCTGATGATCCGCGACGGCATTCAGGGGCGCATCATTCAGATCAACTCAAAATCCGGCAAAGTGGGCAGCAAGCATAACTCCGGCTACAGCGCGGCGAAATTTGGCGGCGTCGGGCTGACCCAGTCTCTGGCGCTGGATCTGGCCGAATACGGGATTACCGTGCATTCACTGATGCTTGGCAACCTGCTGAAATCGCCAATGTTCCAGTCTCTGCTGCCGCAATACGCTACCAAGCTTGGCATTAACGCTGATGAGGTGGAGCAGTATTACATCGATAAAGTGCCTTTGAAGCGCGGCTGCGACTATCAGGACGTATTAAATATGCTGCTGTTTTATGCCAGCCCGAAAGCCTCTTATTGCACCGGGCAGTCAATTAACGTTACCGGCGGGCAGGTGATGTTCTGATTAAACAGGCTAGCGCCCCCTCTCCCCTCAAAAGGGAGAGGGAATACCAAAGGAGCTAAAATGGTTACCGCACTCATCACCGTCGCTGCCATCGCCTGGATCTGCCAGATGGCGTTTGGCGGCTGGCAAATTCACCAGTTCAACCGGGCGTTCGATGCCCTGTGTCAGAAAGGCCGCGTGGGCGTTGGGCGCTCAGGCGGACGCTTCAAACCCCGCGTGGTGGTGGCAATTGCGCTGGACGAAGACAACAACGTCTGCGACTCACTGATCATGCGCGGGATGACTGTATTCGCCCGACCGGCGAAAATCCAGGCAATCAACGGCATTTCATTGCAGGAATTACAGCCTGATGTGATCTTTCCCCATGATTCACTCTGTCAGAATGCACTATCATTAGCGCTTAATCTGAAACATGGATAATTTCGTTTTGAAAGCTATAGGCTTGCGAAATTATCATTTCGCAACGTAAGGAACGAAGCGCCTATGAAACCACGTCAGCGGCAGGCGGCCATTCTGGAGCATCTGCAAAAGCAGGGAAAATGCTCGGTAGAGGATTTGGCCCACTACTTTGACACCACCGGCACGACAATACGCAAGGACCTGGTATTGCTCGAAAACTCTGGCGCAGTCATTCGAACCTATGGCGGAGTAGTACTCAACAAAGACGAAGCCGATCCGCCGATTGACCATAAAACTCTGATCAATACCCACCAGAAAGCGCTGATTGCCGAAGCCGCCGTCCAGTTTATTCACGATGGCGACTCTATCATTCTCGATGCGGGCAGCACTGTCCTGCAGATGATCCCGATGCTCAGCCGCTTTAATAACATCACGGTGATGACCAACAGCCTGCACATCGTCAATGCCCTGTCCGAGTTTGACAGCGAGCAAACCATCCTGATGCCTGGCGGCACCTTCCGTAAAAAATCGGCGTCTTTTCACGGCCAGCTGGCGGAGAACGCCTTCGACCATTTCAGCTTTGATAAACTCTTTATGGGCACGGACGGTATTGATCTGAACGCGGGCGTGACCACCTTCAACGAGGTGTTCAGCGTCAGCAAGGCCATGTGCAATGCCGCACGGGAGGTGATCCTGATGGCGGACTCGTCCAAGTTTGGTCGCAAAAGCCCCAATATTGTCTGTAGCCTTGAAAGCGTCGATACGCTGATTACCGACGCAGGCATCGACCCGGTGTTCAAAAAAGCGCTGGAAGAGAAAGGAATCGACGTGATCGTAACCGGAGAGAGAAATGAGTGATTTTCTGCTAAACACAGGCCGTCAGACGTTAATGCTGGAGCTTCAGGAAGCCAGCCGCCTGCCGGAAAGGCTGGGCGACGATTTTGTGCGCGCGGCCAATACCATCATCCACTGCGAAGGCAAAGTGATTGTCGCGGGCATCGGGAAATCCGGTCATATCGGTAAGAAAATAGCCGCCACCCTCGCCAGCACCGGCACGCCCGCGTTTTTTGTTCATCCCGCCGAAGCGCTGCATGGCGATCTGGGGATGATTGAAAGCCGTGACGTGATGCTGTTTATCTCCTACTCCGGCTCAGCGAAAGAGCTGGATCTGATCATTCCGCGTCTTCAGGAAAAATCGGTCGCCCTGCTGGCAATGACCGGAAAATCGCGCTCGCCGCTGGCGCTGGCCGCCAAAGCCACGCTGGATATCTCCGTGGAGCGCGAAGCCTGCCCGATGCACCTCGCGCCAACGTCCAGCACCGTCAACACCCTGATGATGGGCGATGCGCTGGCGATGGCAGTCATGCAGGCGCGCGGTTTTAACGAAGAAGATTTTGCCCGCTCACACCCAGCCGGCGCCCTGGGCGCACGTTTGCTGAACAAAGTGCATCATCTGATGCGTACGGACGACGCCATCCCGCAGGTAAAACTCACCACCAGCGTGATGGACGCAATGCTCGAACTGAGCCGCACCGGGCTGGGGCTGGTTGCCGTGTGTGATGACAACGGGCTGGTCAAAGGGGTCTTTACCGACGGCGACCTGCGTCGCTGGCTGGTGGGCGGCGGCAAGCTGGAAGCGGTCGTCAGCGATGCCATGACCACCGGCGGCCTGACGCTCAACGCCGAGAGCCGCGCGATCGAAGCCAAAGAAGTGCTGATGAAGCGCAAAATCACCGCCGCCCCGGTGGTCGATGACAGCGGCAAACTGTGCGGCGCCATCAACCTGCAGGACTTCTATCAGGCCGGAATTATCTAACCCTTCAGCCCAAGACGTTTCGCCAGCCGGTGCAGGTTGGCGACGTCCGTCTCTAACGCCCGCGCGCAGGCCGCCCAGCTACGGTTATTCTGCTCCAGCGCGCGGGTAATCATCTGACGTTGAAACGCTTCCGTGGCCTCACGCAGGTTGGCATTGCTCATCGCTGGCACGTCCGGCTGCGAGACAGGCACCGCCTCGTCGTGCAACGCAAAATGCGCCGCGTGGATCACCACCTCATCGCCGATGCGCGTCGCGCGCGCCAGCACCACCGCACGATGGATCGCATGCTCCAGCTCGCGCACATTGCCCGGCCAGCCATAATTCAGCAGATGCCTGCGCGCTCCGGGGCTTAACACCACGCGCGACAGTCCCATTTTCAAGCGGCACTGCTCGCAGAAATAGCCCGCCAGCAGAACCACATCCTCGCCACGCTCGCGCAGCGGCGGCACGAAGAGCGGGAACACGCTTAAGCGATGGAACAGATCGGCGCGGAAATTGCCCGCCAGCACCTCTTCGCGCAGATCGCGGTTGGTCGCCGCCAGCACGCGCACATCTACCCGCAGGCTGTGGTCGTCACCCACGCGCTGAATATCGCCGTACTGCAACACGCGCAGCAGTTTGGCCTGCAACGCCAGCGACAGCTCACCAATTTCATCGAGGAACAGCGTGCCGTTGTCGGCCATTTCAAACTTACCGCTGCGGTTGCTGATGGCCCCGGTAAACGCCCCTTTCACGTGGCCGAACAGCTCGCTCTCCGCCACGCTTTCCGGCAGCGCGGCGCAGTTCAGATACACCAGCGGATTAACCGCGCGCGGCGAGCCTTCGTGGATCGCCTTCGCCACCAGCTCTTTCCCGGTGCCGGTTTCCCCGCTGATTAAGACGTTCAGATCCGACGCCGCGACAATCTCGATCTCTTTTTTCAACTGCGCCATACCCGGCGACAGGCCAATCATTTCCGTGTGCGCGACCTGCTCAAACACCGCCGGACTGCCCGGCAATATGTTCTGGCTCTCCAGCTGCTCAATCAGCAGCGCGTTATTAAGCGCCCCGGCGGCCAGCGCGGCAATCAACCGCAGCTCTTCGTCGCTGAAGGTATCGAACTGATCCGGCTGCAGGCCGTCGAGGGTCAGCGCGCCAATCAAATTCTGCCCGGCAAACAGCGGCAAACCGATACAGGCATGGACCTTCAGGCTCTCCTGGCCGGGAATCAGGCCGTCGTAGGGATCGGGCAGATCGCTGTCCGCCGGGAAACGTACCACGTCACCCGCACGGGCGATGGTCTCCAGACGCGGATGGCCCTCCAGGGTAAAGCGCCGCCCCAGCACGTCCTGCGCCAGCCCGTCGATCGCCAGAGGAATAAACTGTCGCCCTTCGTAGCGCAGCAGCGCCGAGGCATCGCACTCCAGCACATGACGCAGGGTTGAAATTAACCGCTGGAAACGATCCTGATGGCCGATACCGGTCTGTAATTCAATGGCGATCTTCGCCAGCACATCTACGGAAAAGCTCATTTGCGCCTCGCTGTCATTTTGACAATTCATACTGTCATATTCACCATAAAACAGATAGTCATTCTGACTACCCCTTGCGAGTAATATTTTTAAAAACCATTAAATATCAATAACTTTAAAAACTGGCACGCAACTTGATATATGCACATCAACTTATCGAAACACACTGTATTTATTGAGGTTGCTATGTCTATTCTGGTTAAAAATAATATTCATTGGGTGGGTCAACGTGACTGGGAAGTGCGCGATTTTCACGGCACCGAATACAAAACCCTGCGCGGCAGCAGCTATAACAGCTATCTCATCCGCGAAGGCAAAAACGTCCTGATCGATACCGTTGATCATAAATTCAGCCGCGAGTTCGTGCAGAACCTGCGCAGCGAAATCGATCTGGCTGACATCGATTACATTATTATTAACCATGCGGAAGAAGACCACGCGGGCGCCCTGACCGAGCTGATGTCTTATATTCCCAACACGCCAATCTACTGCACCACCAACGCCATCGACTCCATTAACGGCCACCATCACCACCCTGAATGGAATTTTCATACGGTGAAAACCGGTGACTCGCTGGATATCGGCAACGGCAAACAGCTGATTTTCGTCGAAACCCCGATGCTGCACTGGCCCGACAGCATGATGACCTACATGACCGCCGATGCGGTGCTGTTCAGCAATGACGCCTTTGGTCAGCACTACTGTGATGAACGTCTGTTTAACGACGAAGTGGATCAGACTGAACTGTTCGAACAGTGCCAGCGCTACTACGCCAACATCCTGACGCCGTTCAGCCGTCTGGTAACGCCAAAAATCACCGAAATCCTCGGTTTCAATCTGCCAGTCGATATGATCGCCACCTCGCACGGCGTGGTCTGGCGCGATAATCCAACCCAAATCGTGGAGCTGTATCTGAAATGGGCGGCGGATTATCAGGAAGATCGCATCACGCTGTTCTACGACACCATGTCCAACAACACCCGCATGATGGCGGACGCCATTGCCCAGGGCATTAACGAAGTCGACCCGAACGTGGCGGTGAAAATCTTCAACGTGGCGCGCAGCGATAAAAACGAAATCCTGACCAACGTCTTCCGCTCCAAGGGCGTGCTGGTCGGCACCTCCACCATGAATAACGTGATGATGCCGAAAATCGCCGGTCTGGTTGAAGAGATGACCGGTCTGCGTTTTCGTAACAAACGCGCCAGCGCGTTTGGCTCCCACGGCTGGAGCGGCGGTGCGGTAGATCGTCTCTCCACGCGTCTGCAGGATGCCGGTTTTGAAATGTCGATGAGCCTGAAAGCCAAATGGCGCCCGGATATCGACGCACTTGAAGTCTGCCGCCAGCATGGCCGTGATATCGCACGTCAGTGGGCGCTCGCTCCACTGCCGGAAGCAACAGCGAAAACCCCAGAACAACAAGAAGCCTGCGCCTGTGCCGCCGCACAAGCCGCCGATCTTGGCCCGAGCATGCAGTGCAGCGTCTGCCAGTGGATTTACGATCCTGCCCTCGGCGAACCTTTGCAGGATGTCGCTCCAGGCACCCCGTGGCGCGACGTGCCGGATAATTTCCTGTGCCCGGAATGTTCCCTCGGGAAAGACGTGTTCGACGAACTGGCGACGGAGGCAAAATGAATCACGGCATTGTCATCATTGGCTCGGGCTTTGCCGCCCGGCAGCTGGTGAAAAATATCCGAAAACAGGATGGGAACGTGCCGCTGACGCTTATCGCCGCCGACAGCATGGACGAGTACAACAAACCCGATTTGAGCCATGTTATCAGCCAGCATCAGCGTGCCGACGACCTCACCCGCCAGACGGCGGGGGAGTTCGCCGAACAGTTTAATTTGCGACTGTTTCCGCATACCTGGGTCACGGAGATCGACGCCAGCGCCCATGTGGTGAAGGGCAAAGATAATCAGTGGCACTACGACAAACTGGTGCTGGCGACGGGGGCATCCGCCTTTGTACCGCCCGTTGAGGGACGCGAGCTGATGCTGACCCTCAACAGTCAGCAGGAGTACCGCGCCTGTGAAACCCGGCTTCGTGACGCAAAGCGGGTGATGATTGTCGGCGGCGGTCTGATTGGCACCGAACTGGCGATGGATTTTTGCCGCGCCGGGAAAGCCGTCACTCTGGTCGATCACGCAGCGAGCATTCTGTCTGCGCTGATGCCAGCGGAAGTGAGCAGTCGCTTACAGCATCGTCTGACGGAGATGGGCGTCCATCTGCTGCTGAATTCTCAGCTCCAGAGCCTGACGACAACCGACAGCGGCATTCGCGCGACTCTCGATCGTAAGCGCAGCGTTGAGGTCGATGCCGTGATCGCCGCGACGGGCCTGCTTCCGGAAACGGCGCTGGCCCAGCACGCCGGGGCAGAAACGGGGCGCGGAGTGAAGGTGGACAGCTATTTACAAACCAGCCAGCCCGATGTTTTCGCCCTGGGTGACTGTGCGGAAATCAATGGCCAGGTCCTGCCGTTCCTGCAGCCGATTCAGATCAGCGCAATGTATCTGGCAAAAAACCTGCTGGGGAATAACACGCCACTCAAACTGCCGGCGATGCTGGTGAAGGTCAAAACGCCTGAACTGCCGCTGCACCTCGCGGGCGAAACGCAGCGACAGGATTTACACTGGCACATGGCCATTGAGCCACAGGGAATGGTCGCAAAAGGCGTTGATGGCGACGGTGAGCTGCGCGCCTTTGTGGTCAGCGAAGATCGGATGAAGGAGGCTTTCTCCCTGCTGAAGTCGTTACCCGTTTAACCCTCACACCTCTGCCACGCTGACTTAACCTTAGGATTTTATTATCCGCAGCCCCGATGTCCCGGGGCTTTTTTTTGCGCATTCTATTCACAAGGTAAATACATAATAGATAAATCATCGCCATCAATCCCTATTTCATTATTTATATGAATATATAAACCCGAGCGAATGAATATATTTATGATAGATATTCATTCGGCTTGGAATATATAATTATTTTATTAATGATAAATAAATCATCAGGGATAATTTAATTTAAACAGCGATAAAAAAGCAATTTTTGCTTAGATTATTTTTTTAAATAATGCTCGGAAGCGTCAGAGACCCCCAGCGCGTCATAGCCGCGCCAGCGGTAGTTCAGCATTGACAGACACCAACAGACAATAAACAAACCAATAACAATAAAACCGGCGTTACCGAGATTATTATTAACACTACCCACCAGGCTCCAGACGCCCCCACTTAATTCAAATTTATCTTTTATTAGCCCGAGCGCTTCCAGCCCGCCAATAAAGAGCGCGACGACAACCGACGTGCCGGTAATGGTCATATTGTAATAAAGTTTGCGCTGCGGTTTATTGAATGCCCAGCCGTACGCGCCGATCATCAATAAATTATCCAGCGTATCCACTAACGCCATACCGCTGGCAAACAGCGCCGGGAAAATCATGATCGACCACACCAACATACCGTTCGAGGCGCTGGCGGCAGAAATGCCCAGCACGCCAATTTCAGTGGCGGTATCAAATCCCAGGCCAAACAGAAAACCGACCAGGTACATCTGCCAGCTTTTGCTTACCAGACGGAACGTGGCGCCAAACAACCAGCTCATGATCCCACCCGACACCGGCGCGTCCCCCTCGCCGCCCGTCGTATGACCGTTTTTCAGCGCCTGAAAGCTGCGCCAGACGCCGAGCAAAATCACCGTGTTGATCAGCGCCATCGCCAGTAAAAAGGTCGCGGAAACGGCGGTGCCAATGAGACTACCGGTCTCATGAAACCACGCCATGTTCTTTTGAAACGCCGTCGCCGTGGCGGCAATGGCGACGGAGGCCAGCACCACAATGGTCGAATGGCCCAGCGAAAACCACGCCCCCACGCCAGACGGGCGTTTGCCCTGCTGCATCAGCTTGCGGGTGACCGTATCGATCGCGGCGATATGATCCGCATCGACCGCATGCCGCAGACCGTAGCACCACGCCAGCAGGCTTGCCGCCATCAGCGTGGTACTGCCGCTAAACGTGTGCCAGGCCCAGCCCCAGGCCAGACCATTCGCGGCCAGCAGGATCATCAGAAGCGGTTCGTTGCGAATCCGTCGTTGCATGTCAGTTCCTGTGAGAAAGGGTGCGGGCGGCAGCGACGACCGCCTGCCCGAATGAAATGGCCCCGTCGCCTGCAGGCAATTTTTCAGGGAACAGAAGCGTGAATTCAGAAAGATAAAACTGCAGGCGCGCCCGCAGCAGCCGATTGTGCAGCACGCCGCCGCTGAAGCAGAGCGTCGATATCGCCAGACGTCGGGCGTGATGAGCCATCAGTGCCGCCAGCCCTTTCGCCAGCGCGTCATGGAATGCCCACGCCCGTTCGGCGGGCGCCGCCTGCCAGTCGAGCCACTGCTGCCAGAAGGTGGACAGATCTCCCACATCCAGCGTGACCGGATGCTGCACACCTGAACAGGTCGCGGCCAGTGCTTCAAGCTGACAGGCCGCTTCGCCTTCGTAATGCTGCCTGTCGGACACGATATCCAGCGCACAGGCCACGGCGTCAAACAGTCGCCCACAGGATGAGGCCAGCGGCGCGTTGATTCCACGCGCCACCGCCGTCGCCAGCAGTGTCCAGTTGTGCGCCAGAACGGCGCGCATTTCCGCGCGCTTTTGCCAGTCAGGAATAAACGCCAGCCCCTGTGCAAGTAAATTCCGCCACGGTTCGACCGCGGCCAGATCGCCGCCGGGCAACGCCACGGCGGGCAACCCACCGAGGTGCTCGCATGCCAGATAGTTCACCCGCAGG
Source organism: Lelliottia sp. WB101 (assembly GCF_003051885.1). Taxonomy (NCBI): domain Bacteria; kingdom Pseudomonadati; phylum Pseudomonadota; class Gammaproteobacteria; order Enterobacterales; family Enterobacteriaceae; genus Lelliottia; species Lelliottia sp. WB101. The sequence continues at coordinate 2,018,771 of NZ_CP028520.1, read as the reverse complement.
CACTCGCCGCCCCACAGCGCGCCGTTTTCGCCCATCCCGATGCCGTCAAGCGTCAGCGCAATCACATCGCCTGCGTTCAGCGGCCAGCCATTTTCCGCCAGGCATGCCGCCGCGTGGGCGTGGTGGTGGAGCACCGTCTGTTTCGGCAGCGCCAGCGCTTCGGCCCACTGGGCAGAGCGGTAGCCCGGATGGGCATCGTACACCACAAATTCCGGGTGGAAATCATACATTTGTTGAATGACCGCCAGCGCGCCGCGCCACTGATGCTCCACGCCGTCATCACTCAGATCGCCAAAATGCTGGCTGATAACCGCCTGCCCGCCGCGCACCAGACAGAAGGTATTTTTCATCTCCGCGCCGAGGCACAGCATCGGCGGGATATCCTTAAATCCTTCAGGCAGCGGAATGGCGTCCGGCACGTAACCCCGCGCGCGGCGAAGCATTGCGCCCTGCTCGTCCAGAACCGAATCATCCATGCGTTGCAGAATGTCGCGGTTATGCAGCAGAAAACCGTCGGCGATATCGCGCAGGTCATCCAGCGCCTGATCATTGCTCAGCGCGGGGGGTTTACCGCTGAGATTCCCGGAAGTCATCACCAGCGGGCGCGCGCAGTCGTCCATCAGCAGATGTTGCAGCGGGCTGGAGGCCAGCATCACGCCGATGCAATCCAGGCCCGGCGCAATGTTCTGCGGCAGTTCCGGTAGCAGGCGCTTTGCGGTCAACACGATGGGGGCGGCGGGCGATTGCAGACACTCCCGAAGGGGCACAGGCAACTCGTCAATACAAGGCAGCATCACCGCTAATGGTTTGGTCGGGCGACGTTTTCGCTCGCGCAGCCGCGCCACCGCCTGCGCGTTTTGCGCGTCGCAGGCTAGATGAAAACCGCCCAACCCTTTGATTGCCACGATCCCACCGTTTTTCAGCATCTCAACGGCTGCGGATAACGCGGCATCTCGTGTCAGATGGACGCCCGCTGCACGCCACTCCAGCTGCGGCCCACAGTCCGGGCATGCCACCGGCTGGGCGTGAAAGCGCCGATCCGCCGGATTGCGGTATTCGCTCTCACAGGGGGCGCATAACGGGAAAGCGGCCATCGCCGTATCCGGTCGGTCATAGGGCATGGCGCGAATAATGGTGAAACGCGGGCCGCAGTGGGTGCAGTTGATAAACGGATAGCGGTAGCGGCGCTCGCGCGGATCGCGCATCTCAGCCAGGCAGGCCGGACAGGTCGCCGCATCCGGCACGATTTGCGTCGCCATCGCCCCGCCCGCGCTGTGGCGGATGGTGAATTCTGTCGGCATTTCGGGCCAGGTCAACGGCCGAGTTTCAATGGTATCAATGCGCGCCAACGGCGGGCACTGTGCTAACAAACGTGTCTGAAACGCTGTCGGATCACCAGCCAGACGCACCAACACGCCTTCGCCGTCGTTACAGACGTCACCGCGAAGGCCAAGCTGATTAGCCAGCTGCCAGACAAAGGGGCGGAAACCCACCCCCTGCACTTTTCCGCGCACCCGCAGCTGCGCGCCGTTACAGCTCATCGCGGCTTAAAACAGCATTGATGACGATGTATCGAACGCCGCGCGACGGCGCTTCTCGGCACTCATCTGTTCAAGCTTGTTACGATCGACGCAGACCAGAGCGTGCGTCGGGCAGGCTTCGATACACGCCGGGCCGCTTTCGCGATGGTTGCACAGGTCGCATTTGTTCGCTTCGGCTTTGTCGGCACGCACACTCAGGCCCGCACCGCTGTTGCGTACCACCGGGCGCACAACCACTTCCATCGCACCATACGGACAGGCCACCACGCAGGTTTTACAGCCGATGCAGCGCTGCTGCATCACCTGCACAAAGCCGTTTTCGCGGCTGATGGCACCGTTAGGGCAGACATTGGCGCAGGGGGCGTCTTCACACTGGCGGCAGATGGCCGCCGTTGAGATATTCACGCCCTTAATGACATGAATACGTGGCAGGAAAGATTCTGGGGTCAGGGAGGCGCAATCCTGCTCCGCCTGATGGGACACAACACACGCCACCTCACAGGTGCGACAGCCAATACATTTACTGGCATCGGCCATAATAAAACGGTTCATCTGCTTCTCCAGCATTAAGTTATGCGGCGAAACATACATAAAACGTGCCACATTTTAATTAACTGATTTCACTGAATTTAATCAGTGTCCCTCGGTGTCATCGACACGAATGACGATGACACCTGTCGACGTCAGACGCGAACGTTGGCGATGACGGAATCACGCAGGATCAGCTCACCGGGGAAGGCTTGCTGATAGCTGAACTCGCCGCCATCGAGCATAAAAATCAGGCGGCTGATGGTCTCTTTGATCATCTCCGTCACCGGAATGCGCACGCTGGAGAGCGACGGCACGATGTAGGGCGCGATCGCGACATCATCAAATCCCACCACCGACACTTCGCCCGGCGTGGCGATCCCGCTGTCGTGAAGCTGCTTCAGCGCACCAATGGCCATATCGTCATTGCTGGCGACCAGCGCGGTGAATTGCGCTTTGCGCGCCAGCAGCGTGGTGACTCCCGCCGCCCCGCTTTCCGGAGTCCATTTCCCCTCCACCAGCAATTCGTCGCGCAGCGGGATCTGATGCTGCGCCAGCGCCGCTCTGTACCCAGAAAGACGTTCGATACCGGTGGGAGAGTCGAGCGAGCCGGTGATAAACGCGATATCACGATGGCCCATTTCAATCAGCTGTGAGACCGCATCCTGGCAGGAGGCTTTATGATCTGACCAGACGCACTGGCTGCTGTTTTTACGCAGACGACGGTTAAGCACCATGATCGGCTGCTCCTGTTTTTCGATGATCTCATCCATCTCATCAACGCTTAAAAAACGCGGATAGATGATGATCGCGTCGCAGCGCATATCGAGCAGATACTGGATCGCCTCGCGCTCTTCATCGGCGCTGTGCTTGCCGTCCGCGAGGATCAGCTGACGCCCTTTTTCTTCCGTCATGCGTGCCGCGTGGAACAGCAGTTCGCTGAAATACACGCCGTGGTAAAGGGTGTTCGTCACTACCAGCCCCAGGGTTTGGGTGCGTTTGGTCGCCAGGTTTCGCGCCAGCAGATTGGGGCGGTAGCCGCTCTCTTCAATCGCCTGAAAAACCCGGTCTTTTGTCTCCTGGCTCACGTAGCCATTGCCCGAAAGCACCCGAGAAACCGTTGCCTTCGACACCCCTGCCCGCTTCGCCACTTCAAGCATCGTGGTCATCTGATTATTCCCTTTAAACCTGATGCGCCGAAGTGTACTGCACTGCACGAAAATTGTCGCAGCGCGAATCTCACGCTTTTAAACACTCAAAGTGATCGTTATCACGAATGTAAAAAATGCACGAATCACCATCTTGTTTCATACAAAGAAACTCATCATGATTTTGTGGAACCGGTTTCCTACATGTTCTCACAACTACAACAGGATCACTTCCGATGGCCAAAAATTATGCCGCGCTGGCGAAAGACATTGTCAACGCGCTCGGCGGGAAAGATAACATCGTCGCCGTCACCCACTGTATGACGCGCCTGCGCTTTGTGCTGCAGGACGAAAGCGCCATCGACAGCGCCACGCTCAAAAGCCTCTCCGGCGTGCTCGGCGTGGTGCGTAACGATAACCAGTGTCAGGTGATCATCGGCAACACCGTTTCTCAGGCCTACCGCGAGGTGGTGAACCTGCTGCCTGCCGGGATGCGCCCTGCCGAGCCGCAAGGCCCGCAAAAACTGACACTTCGCCGCATCGGCGCTGGTGTGCTCGACGCACTGATCGGCACCATGTCCCCGCTGATCCCGGCGATCATCGGCGGCTCGATGGTGAAACTGCTGGCAATGATCCTGGAGATGACCGGCGCGCTGCCGAAAGGCGCCCCGACGCTCACGATTCTGACGGTGATCGGTGACGGAGCCTTCTTCTTCCTGCCGCTGATGGTGGCCGCGTCTGCCGCCGTGAAATTCAAAACCAACATGTCGCTGGCGATTGCCATCGCTGGCGTGCTGGTGCATCCGAGCTTTATTGAGCTGATGGCGAAAGCCGCCCAGGGCGAGCACGTCGAGTTCGCATTTATCCCGGTGACGGCGGTGAAATACACCTACACGGTGATCCCGGCGCTGGTCATGACCTGGTGCCTGTCGTACATCGAACGCTGGGTGGACAAGATCACGCCAGCGGTCACCAAAAACTTCCTGAAACCGATGCTGATCGTGCTGATTGCCGCCCCGCTGGCGATTGTGCTGATTGGGCCGCTGGGTATCTGGATTGGTAGCGCGATTTCGTCGCTGGTCTACACCATTCACGGCTATCTGGGCTGGCTGTCGGTGGCCATTATGGGCGCACTCTGGCCGCTGCTGGTAATGACCGGTATGCACCGCGTCTTTACGCCAACGATTATTCAGACCATCGCCGAAACCGGCAAAGAAGGGATGGTGATGCCGTCGGAAATCGGCGCGAACCTCTCTCTTGGCGGTTCTTCGCTGGCGGTGGCGTGGAAAACCAAAAACCCGGAACTGCGCCAGACGGCGCTCGCCGCAGCGGCGTCTGCCATCATGGCGGGGATTTCTGAACCGGCACTTTACGGCGTGGCGATTCGCCTGAAACGCCCGTTGATTGCAAGCCTGATCAGCGGCTTTATCTGCGGCGCGATCGCCGGTATGGCGGGGCTTGCCAGCCACTCAATGGCGGCACCGGGCCTGTTCACCAGCGTACAATTCTTCGATCCAGCCAATCCGATGACCATCGTCTGGGTGTTTGGCGTGATGGCCCTGGCCGTGGTGCTTTCGTTTGTTCTGACGCTGATCCTCGGCTTTGAGGATATCCCGGTGGAAGACGAGGCCGAGAAAGCACGCGCCCTGCAAACCGCACCGGTTCCGGCACAAGAAGCACGAGCATAAATGAATAACGAGGTAAAAATGTCTGTTTTTCCAGAAGGATTTTTATGGGGCGGCGCACTGGCCGCCAACCAGAGTGAAGGTGCTTACCGTGAAGGCGGTAAAGGGCTGACCACCGTCGATATGATCCCCCATGGCGCAAACCGCATGGCGGTGAAAGTCGGTAAGGAAAAACGTTTCTCGCTGCGCGACGACGAGTTTTACCCAAGCCACGAGGCGATAGATTTTTACCATCGCTACAAAGAAGACATCGCACTGATGGCGGAGATGGGCTTTACGGTGTTCCGCACCTCGATTGCCTGGAGCCGCCTCTACCCGAACGGCGACGAGCCGCTGCCGAATCAGGCCGGTATCGCCTTTTACCGCGCGGTGTTTGAAGAGTGCAAAAAGTACAATATCGAGCCGCTGGTGACCCTGTGCCACTTCGATGTGCCGATGCATCTGGTCACCGAATATGGCTCCTGGCGCAACCGCAAAATGGTCGATTTCTTCGCCCGCTACGCGCGCACCTGCTTTGAAGAGTTCAATGGTCTGGTGAAATACTGGCTGACCTTCAACGAGATCAACATCATGCTGCACAGCCCGTTCTCGGGCGCGGGGCTGGTCTTTGAAGAGAATGAAAACGAAGATCAGGTGAAATACCAGGCCGCACACCACGAGCTGGTGGCGAGCGCACTGGCGACCAAAATCGCCCATGAAGTGAATCCGGAAAACCAGGTCGGCTGTATGCTGGCAGGCGGCAGTTTCTACCCGTACTCCTGCAAGCCAGAAGACGTGTGGACGGCACTGGAAAAAGATCGCGAAAACCTGTTCTTTATAGACGTTCAGGCGCGCGGCACCTATCCGGCTTACTCGGCGCGCGTGTTCCGCGACAAAGGGGTGACGATTGTTAAAGACCCGGCCGACGACCAGATCCTGAAACATACCGTCGATTTTGTGTCGTTCAGTTATTACGCGTCACGCTGCGCCTCAGCGGAGATGAACGCCAATAACACCAGCGCGGCAAACATCGTTAAATCCCTGCGCAACCCGCACATTGAGGTGAGCGAATGGGGCTGGGGCATTGACCCGCTGGGCCTGCGCATCACCATGAACATGATGTATGACCGCTACCAGAAACCGCTGTTCCTGGTGGAAAACGGCCTCGGGGCGAAAGACGAGATCGACGCCAGCGGCGAGATCAACGACGATTACCGCATCAGCTATCTGCGCGAGCATATCCGCGCAATGGGCGATGCGATTGAAGACGGCGTGCCACTAATGGGCTACACCACCTGGGGCTGTATCGATCTGGTGGCAGCCTCCACGGGCGAGATGAGCAAGCGCTACGGGTTTGTGTATGTCGATCGTGACGACGCAGGCAACGGTACGCTGGATCGTAAACGCAAGAAATCGTTCTGGTGGTATAAGAAAGTGATTGCGAGCAACGGGGCGGATTTAGCGTAACGGAGTTATGCCCGGTGGCACGTCGCGCACCGGGCATTCACTTCTCAGAGCTGTGCAAACCCCCCGTCCCCTGCCCATCCTGCAAGCCGGGAATAGACCGTTTCTACCGCCGCTTTTATCGCGGGAGTCATCGGATAATAAAAGCCGACAATATCCGGCTGAATGCCCAAAAACAGCACCTCGCCCACGTCGTCTTTAATCTGATCGACCAGATAGTTGAGCGGCATATTGTGGGTGGTCATCATGAACATCTCAGCAATATCGTCCGGGTCGATGAGGCGGATTTCGCCCGGGTTTAGCCCCATGTCGGTGGCATCGACAATCAGCAGCCGGTCCGGGCGCAGCTCGCGAAGGGCAACCACGTCATTTTCCGGCGCGCTGCCGCCGTCGATCACCTGCCAGTTACCCTGCGGATTTGCGAAGCACATTTCCGCCAGCAGCGGGCCTGCGCCGTCGTCGCCCATCATGCTGTTACCCACACACAGTAAAACGTCAGTCACGTAATCTCCTCACCATCAGGTAGATGGCGCTCTCCTGATGAATATCATGCAGCATACTGAGCACCGTTTTGCTCCACGCCTGCTGCTCAGGGGTTTGCACTGCGAGCGCCGCATCGAAGGCATTCGCCAGCATGGCGATATGATTGCTGTCGATGATGATCTCGCCATACTTCGGCACACCTTCCATTTTGCGTCGTGCCGTGCTGCCCGCCTCCAGCGTGCCGATCCACGCCAGATAGTCCTGCCACGGACAGCTCAGCGCCGCCTCTAAACAGTCGATCACCCCGAGATGGTGGCCAATCGCCAGGCTGTAATAGACCACCTGCTGGGCCGCATCCGGCGTCGCGTCGTTCTCATCGATAAATTTACGGCTCAGCTGACTGAACACCACCTTTTCACTCATCGGATACGCGCCTCATCCACCACCTGGTCCAGGTTTGCCACGATCTCGTTCAGACGCGGATCTTTCTCCGCCTCCAGCCAGCGTGCCACCTGATGCTCGCCCTGGCTCAACAGACGGAGATAGTCATCAGCAATCTGGCGGCCATAGCGATACCCGGCGAGGCGTCGCGCCGTGCGATCGACCTTCACGCGCAGAGGCTGCACCATATCCGGATGCAAAATCTGCGCGGGCTGATTGTCCAGCTCACCCGGGGCGCGAGCGTGAATTTTCTGCTCCAGCAGACCCAGCGCCATAGCAAAACCGTACAGCGTCGCCGCGGGCGTCGGCGGGCAGCCAGGGATATACACATCCACCGGCACGATTTTGTCGGTGCCGCCCCACACGCAGTAGAGATCGTGGAAGATCCCGCCGCTGTTGCCGCAGGCGCCGTAGGAGATACAAATTTTGGGATCCGGCGCCGATTGCCAGGCGCGCAGCGCCGGAGATCGCATCGCGCGCGTCACCGCGCCGGTAAACAGCAGAATGTCCGCATGGCGCGGGGATGGCACCACTTTGATACCAAAACGTTCGGCATCAAACAGCGGCGACAGGGTGGCGAAGATTTCGATTTCGCAGCCGTTGCAGCCGCCGCAGTCCACGCGGTAGACGTAGGCGGAACGTTTGATGTTTTTCAGCAGGGAGGCTTTCATGCTCGCGATGGATTCGTCCACCGTCATCGGCACCGGAATGCCGTTATCGTCGCGCGGGCCGAGTAAATTATTCATCAGCTGGCTTCTCTCATGTGGCGGGTGATATCAATGCGGTCGGACGGCAGCAGGCATTTCTGACGCTTGCATTCCGGGCAGGTTTCAAACCCTTCCCGGTGCATTTCGGCGCGCGCATCACCGTTGTGTTTCAGCAACGCAATGGCGTAGTCGATCTCTTTTTGTACGGCGAACGGATGCTGGCAAACGCGGCAGTGGCACAGGTCAAAACGCGACTGCTGGAGGAAATCCTCTTTTTTCCACACCGCCAGCTCGTACTCCTGCGACAGCTTAATCGCCGCCGTCGGGCAGACCTCTTCACAGCGGCCACAAAAAATGCAGCGCCCGAGGTTGAACTGCCAGGCCAGCTGATTCGTTGCCAGATCTGTCTCTACCGTCAGGGCATTCGACGGGCAGGCGTTAACGCACGCCGCGCAGCCAATGCACTGCTGGGGGTTGTGCTCTGGTTTGCCGCGAAAGTTTTTGTCGACCGGCATCGGCTCAAGCGGATAACGGCTGGTGACCGTACCGGTTTTGATCACTTTTTTGATAAAGGTAAACATGACGGTTCCTTATTTCAGCGGCGAGTTCTTGCGCTCGATGCTGTAGCGTTCAAGCTCTTTGTACGGCACCACCTGGCTTTTCTTCTTGCGCACATCCACCACCGTCATGCGGTCGGTACAGGAGTAGCAAGGATCGAGGCTGCCGATGATCAGCGGCGCATCAGAGACCGTATTGCCGCGCAGCATGTAGCGCAGGGTCGGCCAGTTGGCGTAGGTCGCCGCACGGCAGCGCCAGCGGTAGAGCTTCTGGTTGTCGCCAGTCATGCTCCAGTGGATATCATCCCCGCGTGGCGCCTCGGCGAACCCGAGCGCAAAACGGTTCGGGATGTAGGTAAAGCCTTCCACCGCCAGCGGACCGCCGGGCAGATTATCCAGACCAAAGTCGATCATATTCAGGGCGGTAAAGACTTCGTTGATGCGCACTTTCAGACGCGAGATAACGTCGCAGCCCTGCTCGCTGTGTACGGTCATCGGCAACAGACCGTAACCGACAAACGGGTGATCGGCGCGGGTATCGCGGGCGTGACCGCTGGCGCGCACCATTGGGCCGACGTTGCTGAAGTCGCGGGCGATCTGCGGATCGAGACGGCCCACGCCGACGGTGCGCTGCTCGATATTCGGCGTGCTCAGAAGCATATCCACCAGATCCTGCACATCGCGGCGCATCTGCTGTGCCAGCAGGCGGGTCTGGATCATGTCGTCTTTCAGCAGATCGCGGCGAATCCCGCCGATCAGGTTCAGGCCGTAAGTTTTACGCGCCCCGGTGAGGATTTCCGCCATCTTCATCGATGCTTCACGCACGCGGAAGAACTGCATAAACCCGGAATCAAAGCCGACGAAGTGACAGGCGAGGCCGAGGTTCAGCAGGTGCGAGTGCAAGCGTTCGACCTCCAGCAGAATGGCGCGGATCATCTGCGCCCGCTCAGGCACCACAATGCCCATGCCGTTTTCCACCGAGGTGGTATATGCGGTGCTGTGGGCAAAGCCGCAGATGCCACACACGCGATCCGACAGGAAGGTGACTTCGTTGTAACCCATACGGGTTTCCGCCAGTTTTTCCATGCCGCGATGGACGTAGAACAGGCGGTAATCGGCGTCGATAATGTTTTCGCCGTCGACAAACAGGCGGAAGTGGCCCGGTTCATCGGAGGTGACGTGCAGCGGGCCAATCGGCACCACGTTGTTCTTTTTGCTGCCGAGTTCGTTGATGAACTCGTAGGTTTCGCTGTCGGTCGTCGGCGCCGGACGCTGGCGATAATCCATGCTGTCTTTGCGCAGCGGATAGAGTTCATCCGGCCAGTCGTCGGGCAGCACCAGACGGCGTTCATCCGGCAGGCCAACCGCCACCAGGCCGTACATGTCGCGCACTTCGCGCTCGCCCCAGACGGCGGCAGGCACGCGCGGCGTGACGGACGGGTATTCCGGTTTATTCGGATCAACTTCGACGCGCACCGTGAGCCAGCACTTCACTCCCTGCTCCATCGACAGCACGTAGTAAACCGCGTAGTTGCCGCACAGCTGACGCTCATCGTTGCCGAACAGTACCGATAGCCAGCCGCCCTGCTGGTAATAGAGAAACTCCACCACTTCCGGCAGGTAGTTCACCTTGATGGTGACGGTGATCTGGTCTTTGGTCTGCCAGCTCTCCTCCAGCACCACGCCGGGAAACGCCTGATGCAGTGCGGCAAGATACTGTTGACCTACTTTTTCTTCAGACATGCTAAGACTCTCTGTAATCACGCCACCAGCAAGGAGACGAAGGCTAAAAATGCGAACCCAAAACCGGCCCAGGTGATGCGCGACGTGGCGTTGAAACGCAGTCGCGCCATGCTGTTTTCAAACAGCGCGATAATCAGCACCCCCGCCACCAGCTTGAGCACGGCGATAACCACTGCCAGCAGCAAACCCGCCGCCGAGAAATGTGTCATCTGCCCCCACGGGAAGAAGACGCCGACAAACATTTGCAGGACCACCAGCTGTTTAAGGCTGATGCCCCACTTCAGCACCGCAAAGCCGTAGCCGCTGTACTCCGTGAGCGGCCCTTCCTGCAGCTCCTGCTCCGCTTCCGCGAGGTCAAAGGGCAGCTTTCCCATCTCAATAAAGGTGGCGAAAGCACAGGCGCAGAGCGCCAGCAGCAGCGGAACGGTGCGCGTAACCGGCCAGTGATAAACCGTGTCAGTGATAAAGCTGATATGGGTGGAACCCGCGACCTGCGCGGCCACCCACAGGCCCAGCAGCAGGATCGGTTCCACCAGCACGCCGAGCATCGCTTCACGGCTGGCGCCGATACCGGTAAACGGACTGCCCGTATCCAGCCCTGCAATCGCAAAGAAAAAGCGCGCGATAGCGAAGAGGTAGATCAGGGTGATCAGATCGCCGAGCACCGGCAGAGGCGACGCGACGGTCACCACCGGCAGCGCGGTGGCGATGGTCAGCATCACGCCGACCATCACGAACGGCGTCAGGCGGAACACCCAGCCGGACGCATCCGGGGCGATGCTCTGACGGCCCATCAGTTTGATGAGATCGCGGTACTCCTGAAGCACGCCCGGACCACGACGGTTGTGCATCCGGGCGCGGGCCACGCGGGTAATGCCCGAAAGCAGTGGCGCAACGGCGAATAACACCAGCGCCTGAAGTAATGCCAGTAACAGACTCATGTCAGGCTCCTCGTGAAATCACAATCACCACCAGCACCGCCAGCTCGATCACGGCGAGACGACGGAACAGCGTCGGCGCAGCCGCGCTTTGCCAGCCGGGAATCACTTTCACCGGGTTCAGCGCGTGGCGCAGTTTCAGGACAAAGGCGAAGTTCTCTTTCACCGGCATTGCAAAACCGTGGGCGGTGATGACCATCGATTGTTCATGCTCGTACCCGCATGCCCATGCCGTACCGCGTGAGCGCGCAGGCAGACGGTCGCGTTTGAAGAACATCATCAGCACCAGCGGCAACAGCGGCGCGGCGATCAGCAGCAGGGCAATCATCGGCTGGGAAACGGCGGTGTGCGCGGTCGTGAGCGGTAGCGGAACCGCACTCCCCAGCAGCGGCAGCAGCCACGGCGCGGCAACCCCACCCGCGATGCAGCACAGGGCCAGCAGAACCACGCTTGCGGTCATCAGTGCCGGTGCACTGCGGGCATTTTCTGCCTCCGGAGTACGCGGTGCGCCAAGGAAGGTGACGCCGTAGACTTTCGCCATACACATCACCGCCAGCGCGCCGGTGATCGCGAGGCCGACCGCCAGCATTGGCCCGAGCAGACGAGCAATAAAGAGGTCGCTCTGACCCAGCGCAAAGAAGGACTGATAGATCACCCACTCACCGGCAAAACCGTTGAGCGGCGGAAGTGCGGCCATCGCCATCAACCCCACCAGCATCGCGAGCGAAATCAGCGGCATTTTTTTACCGATACCGCCCAGCTTTTCGATATCGCGATGCCCGGTGCGGAACCAGACGCTGCCCGCCCCCAGGAACAGAGTGCTTTTAAACAGGCTATGGTTAACCAGATGGTACAGCCCGCCGATAAACCCGGCGGCGACCAGCGCCGGATGGTTCAGTGCCAGCCCCGTTACACCCGCGCCTAAGCCAAGCAGGATGATGCCGATGTTTTCCAGGGTGTGATACGCCAGCAGACGCTGGATGTTGTGCTCCATCAGGGCGTACAGCCCGCCGACAAAAGCGGTGATCATCCCGGCAATCAACAGCACCACGCCCCACCACAGCGGCGGTTGGCCACCGATAAGCGAAAGCGTGAGGATGCCAAACAGACCGACTTTCATCACCACCGTCGAGAACAGCGTCGCGGCGGGCGCTGACGCAGTGGCGTGTGCCTGCGGCACCCAGCCGTGCAGCGGAATAATCCCCGCCAGCAGACCAAAGCCGACCACGCCAGAAAGCCAGATATCGGCCCCAAACGGCAGCAACTGCGCGCGGGCACTCAGCAGATCCAGGTCAAGCGTGCCGTAGCGCTGCCACACCAGCCAGCAGGTGAGCGCCAGCAAAAGGGTGCCGAGACGCCCCAGGAAAAACCACAGTTTCCCGGATGGGCTGCATCCCGTTAGGAACACCCCGCACAGCGCCATGATCTCCGCCATTACGACCAGCGCGGCCAGGTTGCTGGCCACCACGGTACAGACGGCGGCGGCGAGCAGCAGATTGACCAGCAGGCCGTTCGGTTTGGTCTGCGGGTGACGGTGCCAGTCAATATTAAACAGACTGACAAACAGCCCGCACAGGCCAAAGGTCACCAGCCAGATCGCATTCAGCGGCGTGAGCTGAAGAGTGTGGCGAATCAGCGGCATCACGCCTTCTGCATGGACACCCTGCGTCAACACCATGAATCCGGCTATCGCCGTGATGACACTCCCCGCCGCGCCGCCGATTCCGGCAATCCATCCGCTGAGGGGTTTGTGAAAAGAGAAGACCAGCGCCAGCACCGCCGTCGCAGCAAAGCAGGCTACGGCGCTGTTAATCAGATAGACAGCGTTCATTTCGCCCCCTCGTTTTGCGCCTGAAACAGCGACAGATCGCCAAAGTCGGTATTAATGGTCAGTTCGCGTTTGCGCTTACTGGTGCGAGCGATATCGTGGATATTGACCAGAATCAGCGCTTTAGTTGGGCAGGTGCGTACGCAGGCGGGGCCTTGTTCGTCAAAGCTGCACAGATCGCACTTCACCGCCACGGCGCGCACGCCCGGCACCCAGTCCAGCAGGGTACTGACGCGAGCCGGTGCGGGAGGCGCTGGTGGCGCTTTTGGCGAATTGGCATTGGCCGGAATATGCAGCGGGCGGCTGCCAGAAAATTCAATCGCGCCAAACGGACAGGCGATGCCGCACAGTTTGCAGCTTACGCACAGGCTTTCGTTCAGCTGAACAGCGCCATCGATACGGTTGATGGCATTCACAGGACAGACGCCCGCACAGGGGGCGTCCTCACATTGATGGCAGAGCTGCGGGGCAGACTCTTTTTCATTACGCATAACGCGCAGGCGCGGCATGGACTGCAGCCCGTGCAGGCGGTGTGTTTCGGAACACGCCGCTTCACAGGTGTGGCAGCCAATACAGACCGTCGAGTCAGCAATTACAAAACGGTTCACCGGGTAGTCCTCAGGACAGTGTCATTTTTGACGACGGACGTGCCATATCGACACATCTCGACACGCAAGCATCAGGCCGTGTGCGGTTCGCTGGTAAGCGACTGCAAATTCACCGGCAAATTGTGCTCGACCGCGGAATAGAGGCCGTTGTAAACCGGCGCGATTTTTTCCAGATAGTGTTCAAGCACCTGGTGGCGATCGCGGGTGCTGACGTGGCCGTCAACCATGCCGTCGATCATCAGCTGCGCCTGTGCAATCCGCTGTCTGTCGCCGTCTTTGGTCTCGACGTGATACTCAATGACGTGGCTGTTAAAGGCATCGGCCAGGGTGACGTAAATCGTAAAGTGGCCGAACAGGATGAAGCACAAATCCTCTTGCGCCGCACAGCTCATCGCGTGGTGCAGATGGGCTTTTGACAGGGTGATGCCCTGAACCAGTGAGTTGCAGTAGAGGTGCCACTGCTCCTGTAATTGTTGATGGCGTTGCGCAATGTAATCCGCTTTTTCGCTAAGTTCCCAAATAGTCATCTCAGGTATCCGGTTAATGGAGATAGCGGCTGTTAAGCAGATTTTGTGCCAGTTTTTATCTCACTGATAATTAATGATTTATAAATAAAACAGACTGTCAAAATGCGTGTGTCGACGTGTCATTTCGTCAGCGCCGTCATCGACACTCCCTTTCCTAAATTAGGCTGGCATCGTTATTGCATCACCGCCCCAAATCACCGAGGAGGCGTCATGCACGAAATCACCCTCTGCCAGCGAGCGCTGGAACTTATCGAACAGCAGGCGAAGCAGCACCACGCAAAACGCGTCACCGGCGTATGGCTCAAAGTCGGGGCATTTTCCTGTGTCGAACCGGGTGCCCTCACCTTTTGCTTTGAGCTGGTGTGTCGCGACACGCTGGCAGAAGGCTGCGAGCTGCATCTCGAAGAGCAGCAGGCCGAATGCTGGTGCGAGACCTGCCAGCAGTACGTCACGTTGCTGTCATCGAAAGTGCGAAGCTGCCCGCAGTGTCAGAACACCGGGCTTCGCATCGTCGCGGACGACGGTTTGCAGATCCAGCGCCTCGAAATAGACCAGGAGTAAATCATGTGTAGTACCTGCGGTTGCGCCGAAGGCAACCTGTATATCGAAGGGGACGAGCATCGCCCCCACTCCGCGTTTCGCTCCGCGCCCTTCTCTCCCGCCCCGCGCAAAGTGGCGGCACTGACCGGCATCACTTTTGCCCCGAAGCAGTCTGACGCGGGCGATCTGCACTACGGCCACGGCGAAGCGGGCACGCATGCGCCGGGCATGAGCCAGCGCAAAATGCTGGAGGTCGAAATCAACGTGCTGGATAAGAACAACCAGCTCGCCGCCTGCAACCGTGCGCGTTTCGCCGCTCGCCAGCAATTAGTGCTGAACCTGGTGTCCAGCCCCGGTTCCGGTAAAACCACGCTGCTGACGGAAACCCTGAAGCGTCTGAATCACCGCGTCTCCTGCGCGGTAATCGAAGGCGATCAGCAGACCGTTAATGACGCGGCGCGCATTCGTGAAACCGGCACCCCGGCCATTCAAGTGAATACCGGCAAAGGCTGTCACCTGGATGCGCAGATGATTGCCGACGCCGCGCCGCGTCTGCCTCTTGCCGATAACGGCATTCTGTTTATCGAAAACGTCGGCAACCTCGTCTGCCCGGCCAGTTTTGATCTCGGCGAACGGCATAAAGTGGCGGTGCTGTCGGTGACGGAGGGCGAGGACAAGCCGCTGAAATATCCGCATATGTTTGCCGCCGCCTCGCTGATGTTGCTTAACAAAGTCGACCTTCTGCCCTATCTCAATTTTGACGTTGAGAAGTGCCTGGCCTTTGCCCGGGAAGTAAACCCGGAGATTGAAATTTTGCTGGTTTCCGCCACCAAGGGCGACGGCATGGAGAGCTGGCTGGCCTGGCTGGAGAACGAACGATGTGCATAGGCGTTCCGGGACAAATCCGCGATATCGACGGTAATCAGGCCAAAGTGGACGTCTGCGGCATACTGCGCGATGTCGATTTAACGCTGGTGGGCACTGTAGACGAAAACGGTGCCTCGCGCCTCGGCCAGTGGGTTCTGGTGCACGTCGGTTTTGCCATGAGCGTGATTAACGAAGCCGAGGCCCGGGACACCCTGGCGGCGCTGCAAAATATGTTTGAAGTGGAGCCAGACGTCGGCGCCCTGCTGTTTGGCGAGGAGCGATAAATCATGCGCTACGTTGATGAATATCGCGCGCCGGAACAGGTGATGCAGCTTATCGCGCACCTGAAAACGCGCGCTGCCCGGCTGGATTACACCGCAGAGCGCCCGCTGCGCATCATGGAAGTGTGCGGCGGCCACACCCATGCGATCTTTAAATTCGGTCTCGATCAGCTCCTGCCCGATAACATCGAATTTATCCACGGCCCTGGCTGTCCGGTGTGCGTGCTGCCGATGGGCCGCATCGATAGCTGCATTGAGATTGCCCGCCAGCCGGACGTCATTTTTTGCACCTTCGGCGACGCGATGCGCGTGCCGGGGAAAAACGGTTCGCTGATGCAGGCCCGCGCACACGGCGCGGATGTGCGTATTGTCTACTCGCCGATGGATGCCCTGAAGCTGGCGGCAGAGAATCCGGCGCGCAAAGTGGTCTTTTTCGGCCTGGGGTTTGAAACAACCATGCCTGCCACGGCCATCACCCTACAGCAAGCAAAAAAGCAGAATCTGACCAACTTTTTCTTTTTCTGTCAGCACATTACGCTTATCCCGACCCTGCGCAGCCTGCTGGACGAACCCGACAACGGGATCGATGCGTTTCTGGCACCGGGCCACGTCAGCATGGTGATAGGCACCGAGGCCTATGGGTTTATCGCCGCAGAGTATCATCGCCCATTAGTGGTAGCTGGATTCGAACCACTTGATCTACTACAAGGCGTGAACATGCTGGTTGAGCAGAAAATAGCAGCCTTGAGTTCGGTAGAAAATCAGTACCGCCGCGTGGTCCCCGATGCGGGCAACCGGCTGGCGCAGCAGGCCATCGCCGAAGTGTTTAGCGTCGAAGGCGACAGCGAATGGCGCGGACTGGGTTTGATCGCGCAGTCCGGCGTGCATCTGACCGCCGCGTATCAGGCATTCGACGCCGAAGCGCATTTCCGCCCGCAGCCGCAGCAGGTGTGCGACGATCCCCGTGCCCGCTGTGGGGCGGTGTTAACCGGCAAATGCAAACCGCATCAATGCCCGTTATTTGGCAACACCTGTAATCCGCAAACGGCGTTTGGCGCGCTGATGGTCTCGTCCGAAGGGGCCTGCGCCGCGTGGTATCAGTACCGCAATCAGGAGTGTGAAGCATGAAGACGGTGGAAATGGCCCACGGCAGCGGCGGCCAGGCGATGCAGCAGCTAATTGGGCGGCTGTTTATGGCGGCCTTCGATAACCCCTGGCTGGCTGAGCAGGAAGATCAGGCGCGTATCGCGCTCTCTTCCCTCACCGCGCAGGGTGACCGGCTGGCGTTTTCCACCGACAGCTACGTCATCGACCCGCTGTTTTTCCCCGGCGGTGATATCGGCAAGCTGGCGGTGTGCGGCACGGCGAATGATGTGGCGGTAAGCGGGGCAATTCCACGCTATCTCTCCTGCGGCTTTATCCTCGAAGAGGGTCTGCCGATGGAAACGTTAACCACCGTCGTCAACAGCATGGCGCAGACCGCACGCGACGCAGGCATCGCCATTGTCACCGGCGATACCAAAGTGGTGCAGCGCGGTGCGGCAGACAAACTGTTTATCAATACCGCAGGCATGGGCGCGATCCCGGCGGAGATCCACTGGAGCGCGCAGCAGCTTACCGTCGGTGATGTGCTGCTGGTGAGCGGCACGCTGGGCTGTCACGGCGCGACGATCCTGAATCTGCGCGAAGGGCTGGGGCTGGACGGCGAACTGCGCAGCGACTGCGCGGTGCTGACACCGCTTATCCAGACTTTGCGCAACTGCGCAGGCGTAAAAGCCCTGCGCGATGCCACGCGCGGTGGCGTAAATGCGGTCGCCCATGAGTTCGCAGCCACCAGCGGCTGCGGCATTGAGCTGGTAGAAAGCCAACTGCCCGTCAAACCGGCGGTGCGCGGGCTGTGCGAACTGCTTGGCCTGGATCCGCTAAACTTTGCCAACGAAGGCAAACTGCTGATTGGCGTTGAACGCAGCGCAGCCGAAAACATACTGGCACAGCTGCGTAGCCATCCGCTGGGGCAGAACGCCGCGATCGTTGGGGAGGTGGTGGAGCGCAAAGGGGTGCGACTGACCGGCCTGTATGGCATCAAGCGCACACTGGATTTACCACACTCAGAACCGTTACCCCGAATTTGCTAGAACCGCGCGAAAAGCGGTCAGCACTGTTTCTCTTTTTTTGCCAGTTTCTTTGGAAGCGATATGTCGTATACACCGATGAGCGATCTTGGACAGCAAGGGCTGTTTGATATTACGCGTACACTTTTACAGCAGCCCGACCTGGGTTCACTGAGCGATGCCCTCACACGGCTGGTCAGGCAGTCAGCCCTCGCAGACAGCGCCGCGATTGTGCTCTGGAACAGCACCAGTCATCGCGCCAGCTACTATGCTACGCGCGATAACGGCAAGCCTGTCGAATATGAAGATGAAACGGTGCTGGCGCACGGCCCTGTGCGTCGTATTCTGTCGCGCCCGGACGCTCTGCACTGCAATTTCGACGAGTTTCGCCAGGCCTGGCCACGGCTTGCAGAAAGCCCGCTGTATGCGCCCTTCGGTCATTACGGCCTGCTGCCACTGGCGGTGGATGGGCGTATCTTTGGCGGCTGTGAGTTTATCCGTAACGCCGATCAGCCGTGGAGCGAGGCGGAGTACGAGCGCCTGCATACCTTTACGCAAATTGTCAGCGTGGTGGCGGAGCAGATCCACAGCCGGGTCACGGATAATGTCGACTACGATCTGCTGAGCCGCGAGCGTGATAACTTCCGCATTCTGGTCGCCATCACTAACGCGGTGCTCTCCCGGCTGGACATGGACGAGCTGGTGAGCGAAGTCGCCAAAGAGATCCATCACTACTTCAAAATAGACGCCATCAGCATCGTGCTGCGGGGTCATCGTAAGGGCAAACTGACCATTCATTCCACGCACTATCTGGATGAAACTAACCCGGCCCATGAGCAGAGCGAAGTTGACGAAGCCGGAACCTTGTCCGAACAGGTGTTTAAAAACAAAGAGATGCTGCTGCTCAATCTGAGCGAGCGCGACGAACTGGCCCCCTACGAGCGAATGCTGTTTAACTCCTGGGGCAACCAGATCCAGACCCTGTGCCTGCTGCCGCTGATGTCCGGCAACACCATGCTCGGCGTACTGAAACTGGCCCAGTGTGAAGAGCACATCTTTACCACCACCAACTTAAAGCTGCTGCGCCAGATTGCCGAGCGCATCGCCATCGCCCTCGATAATGCGCTGGCGTATCAGGAGATTCACCGCCTGAAAGAGCGGCTGGTGGATGAGAACCTGGCCCTGACGGAACAGCTGAACAATGTCGACAGCGAATTCGGCGAGATCATTGGCCGCAGCGACGCGATGTTCAGCGTGCTCAAGCAGGTGGAGATGGTGGCCCAGAGCGACAGCACGGTGCTGATCCTCGGCGAAACCGGCACCGGTAAAGAGCTGATCGCCCGCGCGATCCACAATCTGAGCAACCGCAACAGCCGCCGAATGGTGAAAATGAACTGCGCGGCGATGCCGGCAGGACTGCTCGAGAGCGATCTGTTTGGTCACGAACGCGGGGCGTTTACGGGCGCAAGTACCCAGCGCATCGGTCGTTTTGAACTGGCCGATAAAAGCTCGCTGTTCCTCGATGAAGTGGGCGATATGCCGCTGGAGTTGCAGCCAAAACTGCTGCGCGTGCTGCAGGAACAGGAGTTCGAACGCCTCGGCAGTAACAAACTGATCCAGACCGACGTGCGCCTGATCGCCGCCACTAACCGCGATCTGAAAAAGATGGTTGCCGATCGCGAGTTCCGTAACGATCTCTACTATCGCCTGAACGTGTTCCCGATTTGCCTGCCTCCCTTGCGCGAACGCCCGGACGACATTCCGCTGCTGGTCAAAGCTTTTACCGCCAAAATCGCCCGCCGGATGGGGCGCAATATCGACAGTATTCCGGCGGAAACCCTGCGCACGCTCTCCGCGATGGAGTGGCCGGGTAACGTCCGTGAGCTGGAAAACGTTATTGAGCGGGCAGTGCTGTTAACGCGCGGCAACGTGTTACAGCTCTCTCTGCCGGAGCTGATGGTTGCAGAAAATCCGCTGCCTGCGGCAGAACTTCCGCAGGAGGGTGAGGACGAATACCAGCTGATTGTCCGCATTCTTAAAGAGACCAACGGCGTGGTCGCCGGGCCGAAGGGTGCCGCCCAGCGCCTGGGGCTGAAGCGCACCACGCTGCTTTCACGCATGAAACGGCTGGGTATTGAGAAGGATATGCTGGTCTAGACGAAATATGCCGTGCCCGGCACGGCATCACGTCTTCGGACGATATTTTTCCGGCAGCTCTGGCACCGGGCGGCGATCGTCAATCAGATGACGAATCGTCAAAATCGGGTGACGCCACAGCATTCGCGGCCCTGCCCAGCGCATAATCTGCTTCATCTCTTCGCGTTTTGCGGGCTGGTAACAGTGCACCGGGCATTGCTTGCAGGCGGGCTTCTCTTCACCAAACACGCATTTATCCAGACGTTTTTCCGCATAGGCTTTCAGCGCCTGATAATGCCCTGCCTCATGTGTGGCCGCCGGGCATTGCTGTTCATACAGCGCAATCATTTTCCCGATAGTCTCTTTTTCGCGGGAGAGGCGTTTTCCTGACATGTCACGTTACCGGTTAATAAAGTGCATTTATAATACATTTTTATATCCCCTGTTTCAGCCCGATTTCATCATTTGCATTTCATTTTCTGAAGGCCGCTTCCAGTTTTAAACCGACTCCCGGCGCATTTTACTGGTATTTTATACAGGTAAATCTAAAGCCATCCTGGCCGCTGTTAAGGGAGTTTTTATGTCTGACATGATCATTGCTCAACCCCATCGCCATCTTAAAGTGGGCTACTACAGAAAGCGTCACGAAGATCGGAAGACCAAAATTCCGAAGCGCTACAGCGTACATCCCGCCCTCAGCCTGAAAGGCGACTGGCTGGAACAGGCAGGATTTAAAACAAATTCGCAGGTGCGGGTGAGGGTCGAACACGGGAAATTGCTCATTGAGCTGATGGATGAAGCGGCGGCGTAAACTCGCGACTTTTTACTGCTCCACGCCATTTTTTCATGCGACAATAGAGGGAATTAACGAGCTGTGGGTCGCTCAAAACGCAACAATTTCAAAGAAATGGATATCATAACTCCATGAGCACAATCGACAATTTAACCGCGCATACCCCGATGATGCAGCAGTACCTGAAACTGAAAGCTCAGCATCCGGAAATTCTGCTGTTTTATCGTATGGGCGACTTTTACGAGCTTTTCTATGACGATGCCAAACGGGCGTCGCAGCTGCTCGACATCTCTCTGACCAAACGTGGCGCGTCAGCAGGTGAACCGATCCCGATGGCCGGGATCCCGCATCATGCAGTGGAAAACTATCTGGCGAAGCTGGTGAATCAGGGTGAATCCGTTGCCATCTGTGAACAGATAGGCGATCCGGCGACCTCCAAAGGCCCCGTCGAGCGCAAGGTTGTGCGCATCGTTACGCCGGGTACCATCAGCGACGAAGCGCTGTTACAGGAGCGTCAGGATAACCTGCTCGCCGCCATCTGGCAGGACAGCAAAGGCTACGGCTACGCCACGCTGGATATTAGCTCCGGGCGTTTTCGCCTGAGCGAACCCGCCGACCGTGAAACCATGGCGGCAGAGCTGCAACGCACCAATCCGGCGGAACTGCTTTACGCCGAAGATTTCGCCGAGATGGCCCTGATTGAAGGGCGTCGTGGTCTGCGCCGTCGACCGCTGTGGGAGTTCGAAATTGACACGGCTCGCCAGCAGTTAAACCTGCAGTTTGGCACCCGCGACCTGATTGGCTTTGGTGTAGAGAACGCCCCGCGCGGTCTCTGCGCTGCAGGCTGCCTGCTGCAGTATGTGAAAGACACGCAGCGCACCACCCTGCCGCACATTCGCTCAATTACCATGGAGCGTCAGCAGGACAGCATCATCATGGATGCCGCTACGCGCCGTAATCTGGAGATCACTCAGAATCTGGCCGGTGGGGTTGAAAACACGCTCGCGGCGGTGCTCGACAGTACCGTCACGCCGATGGGCAGCCGTATGCTTAAACGCTGGCTGCATATGCCGGTGCGCGATACGGCAGTGCTGAAAAGCCGCCAGCAGACCATTGGCGCGCTGCAGGACCGCTTTACAGAACTACAGCCCGTGCTGCGCCAGGTAGGCGATCTGGAACGTATTCTGGCCCGTCTCGCGCTGCGCACTGCGCGTCCGCGCGATCTGGCCCGTATGCGCCACGCCTTCCAGCAATTACCTGAACTGCGCGCGCAGCTGGCGGAAGTCGACAGCGCGCCGGTGCAAAAGCTGCGCGAAAGCATGGGTGAATTTACCGAGCTGCGCGAGCTGCTGGAGCGCGCGGTTGTGGAAGCACCGCCGGTGCTGGTTCGCGACGGCGGTGTGATTGCCCCGGGTTACAACGAAGAGCTGGACGAATGGCGTGCCCTGGCAGACGGGGCCACTGATTATCTGGATAAGCTTGAGATCCGCGAGCGTGAGCGTCTGGGCCTGGATACCCTGAAAGTCGGCTACAATGCGATTCACGGCTATTACATTCAAATCAGCCGTGGACAGAGTCACATGGCGCCGATTCACTACGTTCGTCGCCAGACGCTAAAGAATGCTGAACGCTACATCATTCCAGAGCTGAAAGAGTACGAAGACAAAGTTCTCACCTCAAAAGGCAAAGCCCTGGCGCTGGAAAAACAGCTTTATGAAGAGCTGTTCGACACGCTCCTGCCGCACCTGGCTGATATGCAGTTGAGCGCAAGCGCGCTCGCCGAGCTGGATGTGCTGGTGAACCTGGCGGAACGCGCTGATACGCTCAATTACACCTGTCCAACATTCAGCGACAAACCAGGTATACGCATTGCCGAAGGGCGTCATCCGGTGGTTGAGCAGGTGCTCAACGAGCCGTTTATCGCCAACCCGCTGAACCTCTCCGCCCAGCGTCGCATGCTGATCATCACCGGCCCGAACATGGGCGGTAAAAGTACCTATATGCGTCAGACTGCGCTTATCGCCCTGCTGGCTTATATCGGCAGCTATGTTCCGGCGCAGAGCGTGGAGATCGGTCCTATCGATCGCATCTTCACCCGCGTGGGCGCAGCGGACGATCTGGCCAGCGGCCGCTCGACCTTCATGGTCGAGATGACCGAAACCGCCAACATTCTGCACAACGCGACGGAAAACAGCCTGGTGCTGATGGATGAGATCGGCCGTGGTACCTCTACCTACGATGGTCTTTCCCTTGCATGGGCGTGCGCTGAAAGTCTGGCTAATAAGATCAAAGCCCTGACCCTGTTTGCGACGCACTACTTTGAACTGACGCAACTGCCAGAGAAAATGGAGGGTGTCGCCAACGTTCATCTGGATGCGCTGGAGCACGGCGATACCATCGCTTTCATGCATACGGTGCAGGACGGAGCGGCCAGCAAAAGCTACGGCCTGGCCGTTGCCGCGCTGGCGGGCGTGCCAAAAGAGGTGATTAAACGCGCGCGCCAGAAACTCCGCGAGCTGGAAAGCCTGTCGCCGAACGCTGCTGCGACGCAGATTGACGGCTCACAGATGTCGTTGCTGACGCTGGCAGAAGAGACCTCCCCGGCGCTCGAAGCGCTGGAGAATCTCGATCCAGATTCTCTGACACCGCGTCAGGCGCTGGAGTGGATCTATCGCCTGAAGAATCTGGCGTAAATTATCTCAGGCAGCATTAACCGGCTCGGGTGCGCAGATAGTCGATAAACACGCGCACCTTAGCCGAGACATGCTGCGCATCGGGATAGACCGCATAAATGCCCTGCTGCGCAAAGGTGTAGTCGGGTAAGACGTGTATCAGCCGCCCCTTTTCCAGTGCGCTTTTTACCAGCCATTCTGGCAGCAATGCCACGCCCGCTCCCGCGAGCGCAAAGGCCATCAGCGCCTGGGCGCTGTCGGCAAACAATCGCGCAGGGCGCGTGATCTCTAACAGCGCTTTTTTCCCACAGGCATCCGTCACCTGCCAGCGTAATGGCGCAGGAAGGCGGTCATGAATCAACCACTCGGCCTGCGCCAGTGCGTCCAGCGAATCAACCGGGTGTGCAGAGAGCCATTCAGGGGCAGCCACGGGCAAAATCGCGAAACGGGAAATCTGCGCGGCGTGATAGCGAGAGTCGGCCAGCGTCCCCAGTCTAATGGCGACGTCAAAACGTTCTGCAATCAAATCGGCATGATGCGACGACGCAACGTGGCGTATCCGTAAATCCGGATGAAGCCGACTGAACTCCGCCAGAACCGGGATAATCACCTGCGCGCCATACTCCGGCGTGGAGGTGATTCGCAGCTCACCGCTCAGCCCTACGTGGCTGGCCCTGACTTCATCCTGCAAATTCTCCGCCGCTTTTAACAGCTCGACACCGCGCTGATAAAAGAGCGCGCCCGCTTCCGTGAGGGTGATTCTACGCGTAGAGCGCAGGAGTAACGTTACACCCAGCTCATTCTCCAGCTGGCGAATATTAAAACTGACAACGGCTTTGGTTTGCCCAAGCGTAGTGGCCGCCGCGGTAAAACTGCCGGTATCCACCACCGCCACGAAAATCGTCATTCGTTGTAGATTGAGCATTGCTGAGTGCCATTACTGTCAAAATTATTTTGACAGTATATCGCCAGCGATGCCGTTTATCCCACGCTTTCTGGCAGATACATTACCGCTCCTTAACAGAGGGTAAATCATGACGTATCGCCATAAAGTCGCCATCGTGTTTCTGCTGGGCTTTTTTCTCGACCTCATCAATATGTTTATCGCCAGCGTCGCCTTCCCGGCGATGGCGGTGGAGCTAAACGCATCCGCCCCTGCGCTGGCATGGGTCAGTAATGGCTACATTGCAGGCATGACGCTGGTCATCCCTTTTAGCGCCCTTATCACCCGCAGGATTGGTGCAAAGCGCCTTTTTATTCTCTCCCTGACCCTGTTCTGTGCTGCGGCGTCCGCCGCCGGGCTGGCGGAGTCACTGAGCCATCTTATCTTCTGGCGGGTGATTCAGGGAGCGGGCGGTGGTCTGCTGATCCCGGTTGGGCAGGCCCTGGCGTGGCAACAGTTTAAACCCCACGAGCGGGCCGGATTATCGACAGCGGTGATGCTGGTCGCTCTGCTCGCTCCCGCGAGTGCGCCGGCGCTGGGTGGAGTGCTTATTCAGTTCTTTAGCTGGCGATGGATCTTTTTTGCACCGCTGCCGCTTGCGGTCGTCACGCTGCTGCTGGCCTGCCTGTGGCTCAAAAACGACACCACGCCATCAGGGCCTGCTCGTTTACTGCATTTGCCGCTGCTGTCCGACCCGCTGCTACGCTTCGCGATGCTGATCTATTTATGCGTTCCGGGGATTTTCATTGGCGTGAACGTGGTCGGCCTGTTTTATCTGCAGAGTGTGGTGAAGATGACCCCGGCGGCAACGGGTGCGCTGATGCTCCCCTGGTCGCTCGCCTCGTTTATCGCCATTTCCGCTACCGGCAAATATTTCAACCGTCTTGGCCCACGCCCGTTGATAATCACCGGCTGTCTGCTGCAGGCGGCGGGAATCGCGGGTTTAGCAGTAGTATCAGCGACAACCCCTGAATACATCATCATCGCCCTCTTCGTACTGATGGGAGCTGGTGGCAGTCTGTGCAGCAGCACCGCTCAAAGCACCGCTTTTCTCAACGTGGCCTTTGACGAAATGCCGGACGCCAGCGCGCTGTGGAATATCAATCGCCAGCTGAGTTTCCTTCTGGGGGCTACGCTGCTGGCCGTGATGTTGAGCACTCTGCAACAGATTTTCACCCCCCTTCAGGCCTGGCACGGGACATTCATTCTTGCAGGCCTCATCACGCTTGTACCGCTGTTTAGCGCGATCCGACTGAACAACCAGCAGGTACTTATCCACCTTCATAAGGAACCATCATGAATCTGTTTAAAGATGAAATCATCGACGCGCACATTGCCATTGAAAACTGGCTCGGCAAAGGCGAAGGCGATCACGACGCGCTAATGGCGCATTTCTGCGAGGGATTTACCATGGTGACACCGACCGGGGCATGCCTGGATTATCCTGCCCTGAGCGCGTTCTTTCTGGCACAGCGCGGCAGCCGTCCGGGGCTTTCCATTTTAGTCGACAATGTGGACGTGCTGGAGGCGTGGCCGAATGGCGCAGTGCTACGTTATCGCGAAGTGCAGCATCAGCCTTCAACGCCAACGACCCCGAGATGGTCAACCGTGGTATTACGTCAACAAGGGGATAGCGTGCTCTGGCGCCATCTTCACGAAACAGTCGAACGTTAGAAAAGAAAAAGGCCCGTCTCTCGACGGGCCTTTTTTGATGAAAAGGTGCTTATTCGCGGAACAGCGCTTCGATATTCAGCCCTTGTCCCTGCAGGATTTCACGCAGGCGACGCAAACCTTCTACCTGAATCTGACGAACACGTTCACGAGTCAGGCCAATCTCACGGCCAACATCTTCCAGTGTCGCAGCTTCATACCCCAGCAGACCGAAACGACGTGCCAGCACTTCACGCTGTTTGGCGTTCAGTTCGAACAGCCATTTGACGATGCTCTGTTTCATATCATCGTCTTGCGTGGTGTCTTCCGGGCCGTTGTCTTTTTCATCGGCCAGGATGTCCAGCAGCGCTTTTTCGGAATCGCCACCCAGCGGGGTGTCGACGGAGGTAATGCGCTCGTTAAGACGCAGCATACGGCTTACGTCATCAACCGGTTTATCGAGCTGCTCGGCAATCTCTTCCGCACTTGGCTCGTGATCCAGTTTATGGGACAACTCACGTGCAGTACGCAGATAGACGTTCAACTCTTTGACGATGTGAATCGGCAGGCGGATCGTACGGGTTTGGTTCATAATCGCCCGTTCGATAGTCTGACGAATCCACCAGGTCGCGTACGTAGAGAAACGGAACCCACGTTCTGGGTCAAACTTCTCAACGGCGCGGATCAGGCCCAGGTTGCCCTCTTCAATCAGATCCAGCAGTGCCAGACCACGATTGCTGTAACGACGAGCAATTTTCACCACCAGACGCAGGTTACTTTCGATCATGCGGCGGCGTGAGGCTACATCTCCACGCAATGCGCGACGCGCGAAATAGACTTCTTCTTCGGCCGTTAACAGTGGGGAATAACCAATCTCCCCAAGGTAAAGCTGAGTCGCGTCAAGCACACGCTGTGTGGCGCCCTGCGATAACAGCTCTTCTTCAGCTAAATCGTTATCACTGGGTTCCTCTTCAACCAAGGCTTTCTCATCAAAAGACTCGGCTCCGTTCTCATCAAATTCCGCATCTTCATTTAAATCATGAACTTTCAGCGTATTCTGACTCATAAGGTGGCTCCTACCCGTGATCCCTGAACGAGACACCCTGAAGTGGTATGTCCCGTCAAATTATCGCTGCGGTAAATATTGCAGCGGGTTTACGGATTTCCCCTTGTAACGAATTTCAAAATGCAAGCGTGTAGAACTGGTGCCGGTGCTACCCATGGTAGCGATTTTTTGCCCCGCCTTGATTTCTTGTTGTTCCCGGACCAGCATTGTATCGTTATGGGCGTAGGCACTCAGGTAATCATCGTTATGTTTGATGATAATAAGATTACCGTAACCGCGCAGAGCGTTACCGGCATATACAACGCGTCCATCTGCGGTCGCGATGATTGCCTGTCCCTTACTTCCTGCGATATCGATCCCTTTGTTTCCCCCCTCGGAGGAAGAGAAGTTCTCGATAACCTTGCCATCAGTCGGCCAACGCCAGGTTGAAATTGGCGCACTGGCGGTTTGACTGCTGGCAGTCGGTACGGAAGAGCTAACCACAGGTGCCGTAACCGGTGCTGTGACGACAGTCGCAGACGGCTTATTATTCGGCAACATTTTGTTAGCACTCTGTTCACCTGAGTCTTCAGAATACGTAATTGTTGGTTGTGAAGCAACCACCGCGCTGGTATTTTGCGCAGGTTTCACACTATTGTTTTGCGCGGTGACATCCGCGGCTGAAACAGAGTTGCCTGGGGTCAGCGGCGTACCGGTCGCATTACCAACCTGCAGCGTCTGGCCGACTTCCAGGCCATACGGGGCTTGTACGTTATTTCGCTGGGCGAGGTCACGGAAATCGTTCCCGGTGATCCACGCGATATAGAATAGCGTATCGCCACGTTTTACGGTGTAGGTGCTGCCGCCCGTATAACTTCCTTTCGGAATGTTCCCATACTTGCGGTTATAGACTATGCGGCCATTCTCGGTCTGCACAGGTTGTTGCACTGGCTGAATCTGAGTTGGCTGCGTGATCGGCGTTTGAACAGGCTGGATCTGCGGAGTTTGCTGCGGTGCCGCAGTGCCCATTTTAGGCGGAGGCGTAATCAGCATTCCACCGGAAGTATTCCCCGAATTGCTGCTCCCGCCAACTGAGCTCACTGGCGCAGGGGGGTTATTAGAACTCGTGCAACCTGCCAGCCAAAGCGAAACCAATGACAATGCCGCGACACGGCTGATGGTGAATTTCGGGCTTCCCGCGCTCATTTATCCCCCAGGAATGTGTTAACTACCAGTGACTTAAAATTAACCGTGATGGCTCGAACCTTTTGCGCCACACCATACGCTGAATTTTTCCGAATAACCCTGGAAAATTCCGAGTATCAGGCAAGCTCTCCCTTAACAAGAGGCACAAAACGCACGGCTTCAACGGTATCGATAATGAACTCGCCGCCCCGTCGACAAACACGCTTCAGAAGCTGTTGTTCATCGCCCACCGGCAAAACGAGAATACCGCCATCGTCCAGCTGCGCCAGAAGCGCGGCCGGGATCTCAAGCGGTGCTGCCGTCACGATAATGGCATCAAATGGCGCACGGGCCTGCCAGCCCTGCCAGCCATCGCCGTGACGAGTGGAAACGTTATGTAAATCAAGCTGTTTAAGGCGACGACGGGCGTGCCACTGCAAGCCTTTAATTCGCTCGACGGAGCAGACGTGATGGACGAGATGGGCCAGAATCGCCGTCTGATACCCTGAACCAGTGCCGATTTCCAGCACCCGGGATTCCGGCGTCAGCTCCAGCAGCTCCGTCATGCGCGCAACCATATACGGCTGTGAAATCGTCTGCCCTTGCCCGATCGGCAAGGCTACGTTTTCCCACGCTTTGTGTTCAAACGCCTCATCCACAAATTTCTCACGCGGAACCTGTGAGATTGCCTCAAGCACACGCTCGTCGGTGATGCCCTGAGTGCGTAATTGAGTCAGAAGAGCTTGTACACGTTTACTTACCATTGTGTGTTCACCCCGGCACGTTCCAGCCAGCCTGAGACCACATCTTGCGCGTTATAGGCGGTTAAATCTACGTGCAGCGGCGTAACGGACACATAGCCTGCATCCACCGCCGCAAAGTCCGTATCTGGCCCGGCGTCGCACTGCTCGCCAGGAGGACCAATCCAGTAAAGCGTATTTCCGCGCGGATCTTGCTGAGGGATAACCTGATCGGCTGGATGGCGACTGCCACAGCGCGTCACACGAATACCTTTGATCTCGGCAAGAGGCAGATCCGGCACGTTGATATTCAGAATGCGACCGGTGCGCAGCGGCTCACGGCTGAGGGCGCGCAGGATCGAACAGGTGACGGCAGCAGCCGTATCGTAATGGGTGTAACCATTGAGCGAGACCGCCAGCGCCGGGAACCCGAGATGACGCCCCTCCATCGCTGCCGCAACCGTTCCGGAGTAGATCACGTCATCGCCCAGATTTGGGCCAGCGTTGATGCCTGAGACCACCACGTCCGGGCGCGGGCGCATCAGTGCGTTCACGCCGAGGAAAACGCAGTCCGTTGGCGTCCCCATCTGCACCGCGATATCGCCGTTTTCATAGGTAAAAGTGCGAAGGGACGACTCCAGCGTTAATGAGTTGGAGGCACCGCTGCGGTTACGATCGGGAGCAACAACCTGCACCTCGGCAAACTCGCGAAGGTGTTTAGCCAGCGTCTGAATTCCAGGCGCATGGATCCCATCATCGTTACTCAGCAATATTCGCATAGTCACCCGACGTATTGATTAGTTCCCTGACAACACTGGTGGCAAAGCTCCCTGCCGGCAGCCAGAAACGTAACTCTACGGTTACGTCATCCCACCAGTTCCAGCTTAGCTGCTGCGGATAGAGCAGCATCGCGCGGCGTGCCGCTTCAACTTTCTCCCGCACCAGCAATGATTGTAATTCTGTCGCCTCTGCAACCGCCGCCTGCTCCGCGACCAGCGCGTCGCCCTGCGTTCCCCACTCTCCCGAGCCGGGCAGCGCGGCGGTAATCAACAGCGTTTTATTCTCGACGCGTGCCTGCAGATCGGCCATTTCATCGCTTGTGGCGACGAACCAACTGCCGCGTCCCGCTAATTGTAGCGCATCGCCGACAACAACTTGATTCGCGTCCGTTTTTTTCAGTCGTTCGCTCACAATCTGATTAAACAACGCACTGCGGGCTGCAGACAACCAAAAACTGCGTTTATTCCTGTCGCGAACCGGGGCATTGCTCTGCGCCCAGCGCAGCGCGCCCTGCAAATTGCTGCCGCCAATCCCGAAACGCTGGGTACCGAAATAGTTCGGCACGCCCTGCTCGTTAATGGCCGTCAGACGTTTTTCGACGTCATCACGGTCTGTGACTTCACGCAGCACAAGAGTAAACGTATTGCCCTGAAGCGCCCCCAAGCGCAGCTTGCGCTTGTGGCGGGCGTACTCCAGCACTTTACAGCCTTCAAGCTCAAATTTGCTTAAATCAGGCATCGCATTGCCCGGCACGCGCGCGCACAGCCACTGTTCCGTGACCGCATGTTTGTCTTTTTGCCCCGCAAAGCTCACTTCACGGGCATGAATCTTGAGGAATTTTGCCAGCGCATCGGCCACAAAACGGGTGTTGCAGCCGTTTTTCAGAATACGCACCAGAATATGCTCGCCTTCGCCGTCCGGCTCAAAGCCGAGATCTTCCACGACCACGAAATCTTCTGGGCTGGCTTTCAGCAGGCCATTTCCCTGTGGTTTGCCGTGCAGATACGTCAGGTTAGCAAAGTCGATCATTTGGCCGCCTTCACCAGCAGCGCCACAGCCTCACAGGCGATGCCTTCGCCGCGACCGGTAAAGCCGAGCTTCTCGGTGGTGGTCGCTTTGACGTTAACGTCATCCATATGGCAGCCGAGATCTTCAGCGATAAAAACGCGCATCTGCGGAATGTGCGGCAGCATTTTTGGCGCCTGAGCGATGATCGTCACATCGACATTACCGAGGGTATAGCCCTTCGCCTGAATCCGGCGCCAGGCTTCACGCAGCAGCTCGCGGCTGTCCGCGCCTTTAAACGCCGGATCGGTGTCCGGGAACAGTTTACCGATATCGCCCAGCGCCGCCGCACCGAGCAGAGCATCGGTTAAGGCATGCAGCGCAACATCGCCATCAGAGTGCGCGAGCAAGCCTTTCTCGAAGGGAATGCGTACGCCGCCAATGATAATCGGGCCAACGCCGCCAAAGGCGTGTACGTCAAAACCGTGTCCAATTCGCATTATGCCTTCTCCTGAGGGATCGTACGGGTAAGATAAAATTCCGCGAGCTGTAAGTCTTCCGGGCGCGTCACTTTTATATTATCAGCGCGCCCCTCAATCAGCTCAGGGTGAAAACCGCAATACTCCAGCGCCGAGGCTTCGTCGGTGATGGTGGCGCCTTCATTGAGGGCGCGGGTTAAACAGCTTTTGAGCAGTTCGCGGGGGAAAAACTGGGGGGTCAGCGCGTGCCATAAATCGACGCGCTCAACGGTATGAGCGATAGCTTGCACGCCCGGCTCTGCGCGCTTCATGGTGTCGCGCACGGGCGAGGCCAGAATGCCACCCGTGGCGCTGGTTTCGCTGAGCTTAAGCAGACGGGCCAGATCGTCCTGATGCAGGCAGGGGCGTGCAGCGTCGTGCACCAGCACCCACTCGGCATCACCCGCCGCGCGAAGGCCTGCAAGAACGGAGTCGGCGCGCTCTGTGCCACCATCAACGACGGTAATCTGTGGGTGATTTGCCAGCGGTAGATCGGCAAAACGGGCATCGCCCGGACTGATGGCGATCACGACGCGCGTCACCCGTGGATGCGCCAGCAGCGCCGCGACGGAGTGTTCAAGGATCGTTTTATCGCCAATGGAAAGGTACTGCTTAGGACACTCTGTTTGCATGCGCCGACCGAAACCTGCTGCCGGTACCACAGCGCATACATCCGAAAAAGTCACTGCCATGTCGTAATCCTGGGCCTGATTATCGATTGTTTTGTGC
Organism: Lelliottia sp. WB101; assembly: GCF_003051885.1. Lineage (NCBI taxonomy): Bacteria > Pseudomonadati > Pseudomonadota > Gammaproteobacteria > Enterobacterales > Enterobacteriaceae > Lelliottia > Lelliottia sp. WB101. The sequence continues at coordinate 1,986,599 of NZ_CP028520.1, read as the reverse complement.
TGAGCCCTGACTGCGTTTAGACGCATCCGGCACCAGACGATAAAAAGTCTCGCCCGGCTTAGTCATACTGAGTTCGTTGCGTGCGCGTTCCTCAATCGCTTCTTGCCCGCCATTGAGGTCGTCAATTTCGGCAAAGAGTTGATCGTTTCGCGCTTTGAGTTTTGCGTTTGTTGCCTGCTGTGCCGTGACGTCATCATTGACGCGACTGTAGTCGTGAAGACCGTTCTTACCGAACCACAGCGAATACTGTAGCCAGACCAGCAAAGCCAGCAACAGCAGTGTTAATTTACCCATCCAGCCCCCTGAAAAACGGCATCATCATCCCATAACTTTCCGTTCGACTCTACTCTGGGGTTTTAATTATGTCGCAAGTTAGCCCATCAGCCATAAAAACAGCAGGCCGAAAATGATGACCACGGTGGCAATGGTGATAATGGTGCTGTAGAACAGGCGGCCATTCAGCAGCGAGTGCAGCGCAATGCCAACCACAACCGCGACGGGCATCAGCGCGAGAAAGAAAGGCCAGGTGTAGAGGAAGAAAAACAGCGTATTGCGGCCATAGATCAGAAACGGGATGCCGAGCGCCAGCAACCACGAGACGAAGCCGACCACGGCCCCAGGAAGTGACCAGGTCGTGTCGTCATCAGTCGATACGGTGTCCGACGTGGTGATAATGTAATTCTCACTGTTACGCATAGCAGATCCTGTGACCATGACACATCTTACGGGCAGCGAGCTATCCGTTCGATACCGTCTCAGGATCTGATAATATCGCCCTGTCTGAGCAGGTCTAATAATTGGCCTACTAAATTTGTTACCAATTGTTGACCTTCCAGGTGAATCTCTGGTGATTCAGGGGCTTCGTAAACCGAGTCAATGCCGGTGAAATTACGCAGCTCACCCGCACGGGCCTTTTTATAAAGCCCTTTCGGATCGCGCGCTTCGCACACCTCAAGCGGCGTATCGACAAACACTTCGATAAACCGCTCGTGACCCACGCGCTCGCGCACCATCTGTCGCTCGGCGCGATGTGGCGAGATAAAGGCGGTTAATACGACCAGCCCTGCATCAGCCATCAGGCTCGCCACTTCCCCTACGCGGCGAATGTTCTCTTTACGATCGTCATCGCTAAATCCCAAATCGCTGCACAGGCCGTGGCGCACGTTGTCGCCATCGAGCAGATAGGTACTGACCCCCTGCTGATGCAGCGCCTCTTCCAGCGCCCCGGCCACGGTGGATTTACCGGAACCAGACAGCCCGGTAAACCACAGCACAACCCCACGATGACCGTGGAGTTGTTCGCGCGCGGCAACGGTTACCGGATGAGGATGCCAGACGACGTTCTCATCGTGCTGCGCCATTATTTTCCTCCCAGCAAATCGCGTGCGCCCCAGTGCGGGAAGTGTTTGCGGACCAGCGCGTTCAGCTCCAGCTCAAAGGCGCTAAATTCAGAAGGCGCTGCGGTTGCCTGCTCGTGCGGCTCGCGCACCATCCCGGCACCCACGGTGACGTTAGTCAGTCTGTCGATAAAGATCAGGCCGCCCGTCACTGGGTTTTGCTGATATTTGTCGAGCACCAGCGGCTCATCAAAAGTGAGATCCACCAGACCAATACCGTTCAGCGGCAATTCTGAAACCTGGTGCTGCGCCAGATTGTTGATGTCCACCTGGTAATGAATGCTATCGACGCGCGCACGGGTTTTCTTGCCCGCGATTTTGATGTCATAGCTTTGGCCCGCTGTCAGCGGTTGCTCCGCCATCCACACCACGTCCAGGGACGCGCTTTGCACGGCCGGCACGCTCTCCTGCGCATCCAGCAGCAAATCACCGCGGCTAATATCAATCTCGTCCTTCAGTACCAGAGTCACCGCTTCGCCCGCGCCCGCTTCCGGCAAATCGCCGTCGAAGGTGACGATACGGGCAATGGTCGATTCCACACCGGACGGCAGCGCTTTCACGCGCTGGCCAACCTTCACCACGCCGGAAGCAATCGTCCCGGAGAAGCCACGGAAATCGAGGTTTGGACGGTTGACATATTGCACCGGGAAGCGCATCGGCTGGCTTTCCACGGGGCGTTGAATTTCGACGGTTTCCAGCACTTCCAGCAGCGTCGGGCCGCTGTACCACGGCATGTTCACGCTCTGGGAGGCCACGTTATCGCCCTCCAGCGCGGAGAGCGGCACAAAGCGAATATCCAGATTGCCCGGCAGCTGCGCGGCGAAAGTCAGATAGCTCTGGCGGATCTCCTCGAATTTTTCTTCGCTGAAATTCACCAAATCCATTTTGTTGACTGCCACCACCAGGTGTTTGATGCCGAGCAGCGTGGAGATAAAGCTGTGGCGACGGGTCTGATCGAGCACGCCTTTGCGCGCGTCCATCAGCAGGATTGCCAGCTCACAGGTCGAGGCGCCCGTGGCCATGTTACGGGTGTACTGCTCATGCCCTGGGGTGTCGGCAATGATGAATTTGCGCTTTTCGGTAGAGAAATAGCGGTACGCCACGTCGATGGTAATCCCCTGCTCGCGTTCAGCCTGCAGGCCATCCACCAGCAGCGCCAGATCGAGTTTTTCGCCCTGGGTGCCGTGACGTTTGCTGTCATTGTGCAGGGAGGAGAGCTGGTCTTCGTAAATCTGTCGCGTGTCATGCAGCAGTCGTCCAATCAGGGTGCTTTTCCCGTCATCGACGCTGCCGCAGGTCAGAAAGCGCAGCAGGCTTTTGTGCTGCTGGGCGTGCAGGTAAGCTTCCACGCCGCCTTCATCAGCAATTTGTTGTGCAATAGTGGTGTTCATGGCGGCTCCTTAGAAATAACCCTGACGTTTCTTCAGCTCCATTGAGCCTGCCTGGTCGCGGTCGATCATGCGCCCCTGTCGCTCACTGGTGGTGGAGACCAGCATCTCTTCGATAATCTCCGGCAGCGTCTGCGCGTTTGATTCCACTGCACCTGTCAACGGCCAGCAGCCCAGCGTACGGAAGCGGACCATCTGTTTTTTGATCACTTCGCCCGGCTGCAAATCGATACGATCGTCGTCGATCATCATCAGCATTCCGTCGCGTTCCAGCACCGGACGCTCTGCCGCCAGATACAGCGGAACGATTTCGATATTTTCCAGATAGATATACTGCCAGATATCCAGCTCGGTCCAGTTGGAGAGCGGGAAGACGCGGATGCTTTCGCCTTTATTAATCTGGCCGTTGTAGTTGTGCCACAGCTCCGGGCGCTGGTTTTTCGGGTCCCAGCGGTGGAAGCGGTCGCGGAAAGAATAGATTCGCTCTTTGGCGCGGGATTTCTCTTCGTCACGGCGCGCGCCGCCGAAGGCCGCATCAAAACCGTATTTGTTCAGAGCCTGCTTCAGCCCTTCGGTTTTCATGATATCCGTGTGTTTCGCGCTGCCGTGGACGAACGGATTGATGCCCATCGCCACCCCTTCCGGGTTTTTGTGCACCAGCAGCTCGCAGCCGTAGGCTTTGGCGGTACGGTCGCGGAACTCGTACATTTCGCGGAATTTCCAGCCAGTATCCACGTGAAGCAGCGGGAACGGCAAAGTGCCCGGATAAAACGCTTTACGCGCCAGATGCAGCATGACGCTGGAATCTTTCCCGATCGAGTACATCATCACCGGGTTCGAAAATTCGGCAGCCACCTCGCGGATAATATGGATGCTTTCCGCTTCAAGTTGCCGCAGGTGGGTAAGTCGTTTTTGGTCCATAACCATTCCTTAAGCCAGATTCACCACAGAAGAGTTGAATCCCTCCTGCTGTTGGTTGTGTTGAAACCAGGCGAGCGTCTGATGCAGCTCCACCACCTCTCCCACCACAATCAGGGCGGGCATGGGGGCATTTTTCGCCAGGTTTGCAAGTTGTTGTAAGGTTCCGGTCGCGACGTGCTGGTCGACGCGTGTCCCGCGTGAAATCACCGCCACCGGCGTCGCTTTATCGCGCCCATGACGAATCAACTGTTCGCTGATGTCAGCGGCTTTCAGAGTGCCCATGTAGATCGCCAGCGTCTGACGGCTTTGCGCCAGCTGGGCCCAGTCAAACGGCGCGCTGTCTGCTTTGTAGTGTCCGGTAACGAACGTGACGCTCTGGGCATAATCGCGGTGAGTGAGCGGGATACCGGCGTAGGCGGTGACCGCCGATGCCGCCGTGATACCCGGGACCACCTGAAACGACACGCCCGCCTGCGCGGCTGCCTGCAACTCTTCGCCGCCGCGCCCGAAAATAAACGGGTCGCCGCCTTTGAGGCGTACCACGGATTTCCCGGCTTTCGCGGCATCAATCAGCATCTGATTGGTCTCATGCTGCGCCACTGAGTGTTCGCCCGCGCGTTTGCCGACGCAGATTTGCTCGGCATCGCGACGGATAAGCTCACGCACCTCGTCGCTTACCAGATGATCGTAAAAGACCACGTCGGCCTGCTGAATAACCTGCAGACCGCGCAGCGTCAGCAGCCCGGCGTCACCCGGCCCGGCACCGACTAAAATAATTTCGCCCTGCTGCTGATGTGAAGCGTGAAGGGAGTCCTCCAGTTCGCGTTTGGCAGCCTGTTCGTTTCCCGCCGCCATCAGGCTGGCAAAACGCCCGCGAAAGGCTTTATCCCAAAAACGACGGCGATCGGCGGTAGTGGTACGGTACGCTTTCAGTCGTTCACGAAAGCCACCCGCCACTTCAGCCATACGCCCGAGGCTTACAGGTAATAACGCTTCCAGTTTTTCACGCAGCATGCGCGCCAGCACGGGCGCGTTGCCGCCGGATGAGATTGCAATCAGCAGCGGGGAACGGTCGACAATCGACGGGAAGATAAATGAGCACAAGGGCTGATCGTCCACCACGTTCACCAGCCGATGACGGGCATTGGCCGCCTCGAACACCCGACTGTTCAGCGCCGGATCGTCCGTCGCCGCGATGGCCAGCACCACCTGATCAAGCTGTGATTCATCGAATTCTGACGCCGTAACACTCTGCACCTGCGCGCCGGCCCGCTGTAAAAAAGCGATTTTGCGATCGGCGATTTCGCCCGTCCCGACAACCAGCACCGGACGGTCTTTCAATAAAGCAAACAGCGGCAGATAGTCCACGATGCGGTAACTCGTCTCAACAACAGGAATAGTGGGACTATAGGGGGCGGCTTAGAGTGAATGAAATTACGAATTGGAATGAGTAGTTACTCAATGGAATAACGAGTTGAGAAAGCTAATATCAAAAAGTGCTTAACCTGCGAAATAACGGGCATTTAAGAGCAAATGAAATTGTGTAAGCGCCGTCACAGTTTCATACTAGGCAGGTTAAAATTTTGTTCGATTTTTTAAGGACTCACTATGTTTTGCGCAATGCGCCACCGTATCGCTGCCCTGGCGATCGGCGTTTGCTGTATCCTCCCGGCTCAGGCAACCACTCAACCTTTGGGTGAAATCGCATCCACTCAGGCGCGCCATATTGCCACGGTATTTCCAGGACGAATGACGGGCACGCCTGCAGAGATGCTGTCGGCAGACTATCTGCGCCAGCAGTTTGCACAGATGGGCTACCAGAACGACATTCGGGCCTTCCACAGCCGCTACATTTTTACGTCGCGCAATAACAGCAAAAACTGGCATAACGTGACCGGCAGTACGGTTATCGCGGCCCACGAAGGCAAATCGGCGCAGCAAATTATTATTATGGCGCATCTCGATACCTTCGCCCCCAGAGCGATGCGGACATTGATAATAATCTCGGCGGCCTGACGCTTCAGGGTATCGACGATAATGCGGCTGGCCTTGGCGTGATGCTGGAGCTGGCCGAACGGATGAAAGATGTTCCGACCCAGTACGGGATTCGCTTTGTCGCCACCAGCGGCGAAGAGGAAGGCAAACTCGGGGCGGAGAACCTGCTCAACCGCATGAGCGCGGCGGAAAAGAAAAATACCCTGCTGGTGATCAATCTCGATAATCTGATCGTCGGCGATAAGCTCTATTTCAACAGCGGCAAAAGCACCCCCAACTCTGTACGCAAACTGACGCGCGACCGCGCGCTGGCCATTGCCCGCAGCCACGGTATTCTGGCGGCAGTCAATCCTGGGCGCAATCCGGCTTACCCCAAAGGCACCGGCTGCTGTAGCGACGGCGAAGTGTTTGATAAAGCGGGCATTCCCGTGCTGTACGTCGAGGCGACGAACTGGAACTTAGGGGACAAAAACGGCTATCAGCAGCGCGCTAAATCGAAAGCCTTCCCGGATGGCACCAGTTGGCACGATGTGAGACTGGATAACCAGCAGCACATTGATAAAGTGCAGCCTCAGCGCATTGAGCACCGCAGCCGTGACGTGGTGAAAGTGATGCTGCCGCTGGTGAAAGAGTTGACGAAAGCGGGTAAAGCGTAAACGGAAAGCGAAAGAATGGGGGCAAGAGGTCATATACTGCCCCCCAAAAAAGCTGGACAGAATAGTCGAGGCATTAAAGAAAGAGTCCATGTGATATACGGGCTCTATTTTGTTTCCTGCCTATCTAAAAAATCAATTCTGCAACCGTATCTTCCATTCCGCTGGTTGCTGACTTTTCTGCTTCAGCAATAACTTTGATGGATTAACACCCTTCATACACTCTCCCGAGGATGTTATGTCTGAAAAGAGTCATTTACCGCTGCTGGACGATCACAAGCCGTTACGATGAAGAGAAATAGTTGCTGGCGCTCGAAGCACGAAAACCGCCCCTACTTAAGCCATAAAACGTGTCGAATGTTTCAGGACGTGAAGCGGACGTTTCCAGTAGATTGGTACAATAAATAATGGGAGGCTTTTTAGTATTAATGCCCAATATTATCTGTAGTGAACGGGTACATTTGAAAGCAGTATAAATAGCAGTATCACTTTATAAGCCCATTAATGTTAAATCAGAAGTCTGTAGTATCTTAAAAGCCCTGTCTGTAATGGTCAGGGCTTTTAAGATGACTGCCCTTTTGAATTGTAAATTTCCCCAACAGATTACTGACAAAAATAATCTTGCTTATCAAGTCATATGAGCCCACTATGCGTCATCGGTTTGGCATACAGACCTTATGAAAGCAGTTTTAGTAAAGCAGTCCTCATTTCAAGCGTGTTCCTTAGATACTCTTCTGCATGAGCCTCCTCCTAAGTGCCCAATAAGTCCTCATCTGCAAGCAGGCCATGTTTGCCACCGCGTGTGGCTTAAGAAAATTTAAGGAAGTAAATATGTCTAATAAAATGACTGGTTTAGTAAAATGGTTTAACTCTGAAAAAGGCTTCGGCTTCATTTCGCCAGAAGACGGTAGCAAAGATGTCTTCGTACATTTTTCTGCTATCCAGAGCAACGATTACAAAACACTAGATGAAGGGCAGAAGGTTGAGTTCTCAATTGAGAATGGTGCCAAAGGTCCTGCAGCTGCCAACGTTATCACGCTGTAATAGCTGATAATGACACGAATACTTACGATAGCGATGACGGCATCAGCCTGAGCAGATAAGTTAACGTGATAAAAAAACCCGCCTTGAGCGGGTTTTTTTATGTTTCAGGCATAAGGGGGGCGGTGGTAAAAGTGGGCTATGAGAGTGCGTCCCAGTTTAGCCGCGAGTACAGCAGGGAGTTTGGTGAGTCGCCGCAACGAGATATCAGACGTCTGCGAGGAGAAATAAGCCAGTAAAATCCCCTCAGCACCTGTTTATAAGGATTCTTACGTCTCCTCTGTACGCAGTCATCCTTTACGGAATGAGTCTCGCAATAAAAAAAGCCCCTGCTCGTGACAAGCAGAGGCATATGACAGCGGACCGGTGAATCAGCCTTCGTGCAACCCGCACTCACGCTTAAGCCCAAAGAATCGCGTCTCTTCTTCCGCCATTCCTGGCTCCCATTTGCGGGTGGTGTGGGTGTCGCCCACCGACAGGTAGCCCTGATCCCACAGGGGATGGTATTTCAGCCCGTGCTGCTGCAGATACTGATAAACGGTGCGGTTATCCCAGTCGATAATCGGCAGGACTTTAAATACGCCGCGCTGGATCCCAAGTACCGGCAGACTGGCCCGGCTACCGGACTGTTCGCGGCGCAGGCCGGCAAACCAGGTTTTCGCATTCAGCTCGCTGAGCGCCCGGTTCATCGGCTCAACTTTGTTGATCTCATTGTATTTCTCAATGCCCTCAACACCCTGCTCCCACAGTTTGCCGTAGCGCGCTTCCTGCCACGCTGCGCTCTGCTCCGCACGATAGACCTTAAGATTCAGCTGGAGCTTATCCGTCAGCTCATCAATAAACTGATAGGTTTCCGGAAACAGATAGCCGGTATCGGTGAGGATCACCGGAATGTCCGGGCGGATCTGATTCACCAGATGCAAACTCACCGCCGCCTGAATGCCAAAGCTCGACGAGAGCACATAGTCGCCCGGCAAATTTTCCAGCGCCCACGCGACGCGGCCCTGCGCATCGCGTTTTTCAAGCATGGCGTTCGTTTCCGCCAGCGCCAGGATACGTTCCACTTTGGGCAGATCGTTAAGGGCGTTTAGATCGAGTCTGGACATAAGTTCCTCACTGTTTGCCTTGCCTCATGGCGCTTCGCTTATCAGGCGCGCGCCACCGGGCGATCAGGATTACTCCCAGAAATCTCGCGCTGGATCGAGCACCGGGCGAATAATGCCCGCGCGTACCGTAAAGTCGCCGAAGCCTTCACCCGCTTCGCGCTCTTTCGCCCAGCGTCCGACCAGTTCATCGATGGAATCGAGAATTTCCGGCTCGGTAATGTTTTCGCGATACATACGCGGAATGCGCGTCCCGCTGCGATTCCCGCCAAGATGGACGTTGTAGCGGCCCGGCGCTTTACCCACCAGCCCCAGCTCCGCCAGCATCGCGCGGCCACAGCCGTTCGGGCAGCCCGTCACACGCATCACAATGTGTTCGTCGCCGATGCCGTGTTTCTCCAGCACCGCTTCCACTTTGTCGGTGAAAGAGGGCAGGAAGCGTTCGGCCTCAGCCATCGCCAGCGGACAGGTCGGGAAGGAGACGCAGGCCATTGAGTTTTCACGCTGCGGTTTAACCGCATCCATCAGCGTATGCTCGCGCGCCAGCTTCTCGATCTTCGCTTTCTGACTTTCCGGCACGCCGGCAATGATCAGGTTCTGGTTCGCCGTGATGCGGAACTCGCCTTTATGGATCTTAGCAATTTCCAGCAAACCGGTTTTCAGCGGACGGCCTGGATAATCCAGAATACGGCCATTCTCGATAAACAGCGTCAGGTGCCATTTATTGTCGATGCCTTTTACCCAGCCGATGCGATCGCCGCGACCGGTGAACTCATACGGTCGGATTGGCTCAAATTTGATCCCTGCGCGACGTTCCACTTCCGCTTTAAATGTCTCAACGCCGACGCGCTCAAGGGTATATTTGGTCTTCGCGTTTTTACGATCCGTACGGTTGCCCCAGTCGCGCTGGGTCGTGACTACCGCTTCCGCCACCGCCAGGGTGTGCTCCAGAGGCAGATAACCAAACTCGCTCGCCGTGCGGGCGTAGGTTTTCTTGTTGCCGTGCTCAATCGACAGCCCCCGCCCACCAGCAGGTTAAAGCCCACCAGTTTTCCGTTCTCGGCAATCGCCACGAAGTTCATGTCGTTGGCGTGAAGATCGATATCGTTCTGCGGCGGGATCACCACGGTCGTTTTGAATTTACGTGGCAGATAGGTCTGGCCGAGGATCGGCTCCTCGTCAGTGGTCGCGACCTTTTCCTGATCGAGCCAGATCTCCGCATAGGCGCGGGTGCGCGGCAGCAGATGCTCAGAGATCTTTTTCGCCCATTCGTAAGCTTCCGCATGCAGCTCAGACTCGAACGGGTTCGAGGTGCAAAGCACGTTACGGTTCATGTCGTTGGCGGTCGCCAGCGCGTCCAGGCCTACGGAGTGCAGCATCTGGTGAACCGGCTTCACGTTCTTCTTCAGAATGCCGTGGAACTGGAAGGTCTGACGGTTGGTCAGACGAATGCTGCCGTAGATCGTGTTGTCATGAGCAAATTTATCAATCGCCTGCCACTGTTGGGTGGTGATCACCCCACCCGGCAGACGACAGCGCAGCAGCATCGCGTGACGCGGCTCCAGCTTTTGCTCAGCACGCTCGGCGCGAATATCGCGGTCGTCCTGCTGGTACATGCCGTGGAAGCGGATCAGCAGGAAGTTGTCGCCGTTGAAACCGCCGGTCAGACCGTCATTTAAATCTTCGGCAATGGTGCCGCGCAGGTAGTTGCTCTCTACCTTCATGCGCTCGGCGTCCGTCAGTTTGCCTTCGACCACCAGTGGGCCAGGGTGTTTTTCGCTCATTAGTAGACATCTCGCTGATAACGGCGCTCTACGCGCAGCTCACTTAAAAATTCGTCCGCCGTTTCGGCATCCATACCACCGAATTCGGCAATCACTTCCAGCAAAGCCTGCTCGACGTCTTTCGCCATGCGATTTGCGTCGCCACAGACATAAAGATGGGCACCGTCATTGATCCAGCGCCACAGCTCTGCGCCCTGTTCGCGCAGTTTGTCTTGTACGTATATTTTTTGTTGCTGGTCACGGGACCAGGCCAGATCGATGCGGTTCAGCACGCCCTCTTTGACGTAGCGTTGCCACTCGACCTGGTAAAGGAAATCTTCGGTAAAGTGCGGATTGCCGAAGAACAGCCAGTTTTTGCCCGGCGCTTCATCTGCCGCGCGCTGCTGAAGGAAGGCGCGGAACGGGGCGATGCCGGTGCCAGGACCAATCATGATCACCGGTGTTTCCGGATTGGCCGGGAGGCGGAAGTTGTCGTTGTGCTCGATGAACACACGCACTTCGCCCTCTTCTTCCACACGATCGGCGAGGAAACTGGATGCCCCACCCGCGCGGGCGCGGCCTTCGATTTCATAACGTACCGCGCCGACGGTGATGTGTACCTCGTTTTCCACTTCGGCCTGTGACGAGGCGATCGAGTAGAGGCGCGGCGTCAACGGACGTAGCAGGCCGATGAGCGCCTCTGCATCCAGCTGCGCGGGCGCGAAACGCACCATATCCACAATTGGCGTGGTCGCGGCGTACTGCTGCAGTTTGGCTTTATCACCCACCAAAGGCAGCAGGGTTTCGCTGCGCGTCAGCGTGGCGTAGTTCTCAACGATATTGGCGGTATTGACCGTCAGTTCAAAGTGCCACTGCAGCGCCTCGGAGAGCGGCAGGGATTTGCCGTCCACGGTGACAGTTTCAGTGCCTTTCAGCCACAGCAGCTCCACCAGCTCTTTGACCAGCAGCGGATCGTTCTGATACCAGACGCCGAGCGCATCGCCGGGCTGGTAGCATAAACCGGAATCACCCAGATCGATTTCGATGTGGCGCACGTCTTTTTCGGAGTCGCGGCCGGTGATTTTCTGGTTCACAGACAGGCTCGCCGTCAGCGGTTCTTCTTTAGTGTAAGGGCTGGTCAGTACCTGATTCACCGCACCCGATGCCGTTGCAACGGCCTGCGCGGGGGAGTCTTTCGGCACGCGAGCTTTCAGCACTTCCACAATGCGCGCGCGCCATTCAGCGGCGGCAGGCTGGTATTCAACGTCAGCGTCGACGCGATCCAGCAGGCGCTCCGCGCCCAGCTCCGCGAGCTTATTGTCAAAATCTTTGCCGGACTGGCAGAAGAATTCGTACGAGGTATCGCCAAGGCCAAAGACGGCAAACGCGGTGCCATCGAGTTTTGGCGCTTTTTTCGAGAACAGGAATTTATGCAGCGCGACCGCTTCTTCGGCCGGTTCGCCTTCGCCCTGCGTGGAGGCGACCACAACCAACAGTTTTTCTGACGCGATTTGTTTGAATTTATAATCCCCGGCGTTGACCAGGTTCACGTTCAGTTGGGCGGCCAGCAGATCGTCGCGCAGTGCTTCCGCTACGCGCCGGGCGTTGCCGGTCTGCGAGGCAGAGATAAGTGTTATCGCCGGGATTTCAACGGCGGCAGGCGCTGCGGTGACAACAGCCCCAGGTTGTTGATTGAGCATCCCCCAGAAATAGCCGGAGACCCAGGCAAGCTGAACAGGTGAAAAATCGGTGGTGGCCGCCTGAAGGCGCGCCAGTTGCTCCGGGTTCAGGGGAAGCAAATTCGAAGGTGGGGCCTGTATTGTCATGCGTTGTTATGTTCCAGTAGCAAAGCGGAATTTATGCAAAAAGACCAAACTAGAGATAAGGTTAACGGCGGGGATAATAACAATTAAAGAAGGGATGGAAATAATAAATAACCAAAAGAACTAACCGCTTTTAGTCATGGTTCTTAACATTAAAACCGATAAAGCAAGCCACTGAATTTATTAAATTTAATGAGCATAAGCGATGAGAAAATCTCTCATCCGGGACAAGGGCCGTTTTAGTTAATGCTAAAAAAGGGTCTTTCCGGTACTATGCGGCGGTTTTTTCCGCATTCGTATTACTGAGAGCACATGATGTCCACCACACTGTTTAAAGATTTCATCTTCGAAGCCGCCCATCGCCTGCCGCATGTTCCTGAGGGACATAAATGCGGTCGTCTGCACGGACACTCATTCATGGTGCGTCTTGAAATTACCGGTGAAGTCGATCCGCATACTGGCTGGATCATGGACTTTTCCGAGCTGAAAGCCGCCTTCAAGCCGACCTACGATCGTCTGGATCACTACTACCTGAACGATATTCCGGGGCTTGAAAATCCAACCAGCGAAGTGCTGGCGAAATGGATCTGGGATCAGATGAAGCCACTGGTTCCCCTGCTGAGCTCGGTGATGATCAAAGAGACCTGTACAGCGGGCTGCGTTTATCGCGGCGAGTAAGACAAAAAAGCCCGGATATCCGGGCTTTTTTATATCAGGCAATATTCAGATACTTATGCGTCTGCATCGACAAACGCCAGTTGCGCGCGATACAGGTTTCGATGCATAGCCGAGTGGCGTCCTCTTTCTGACTGATTGGCTGCAGGGCGATAATGCGCTGCTTTTCATCCGTCAGGGTCGCCAGCAGTTCATCCAGCGCTTCAATGTCACGCACGCGCCCTACCGGGTGTTTAATCTCATCCGCGCGCTCCAGCGCCTGAGAGAGCACGTCATATCCGCCGCGCATATTCACTTTTGGCGATACGGTCACCCAGGTCGAGTGCGAGCATCTGACTTCATGGGTACCGCTGGTTTCGATCTGGCAGCTGTAGCCGTTCTTCTCCAGCAGCTCCGTGAGCGGCATTAAATCGTGGATGCAGGGTTCACCACCGGTAATCACGATGTGGCGCGCGGTCCAGCTCTGACGGCCAATGATCGCCAGCAGATCTTCGGCACTCCCGGCACCCCATTTATCGCTCTCTTTGGTTTTTGCCAGAATACTAAACAGCGACACTTCCCGATCTGCGAGTTTATCCCACGTATGTTTGGTATCACACCAGGCACAGCCGACCGGGCATCCCTGTAAACGAATAAAAATAGCAGGAACGCCGGTGAAGTAACCCTCGCCTTGCAGGGTCTGGAACATCTCGTTAATCGGGTACTGCATAGTCATCTCAGTTAAGGGGATAAACGTTAAGTATCGCAGATCCCCGCCTAAGTATCATGCCCGATCGGTGCTTTACGCCTCAATCGCCGCCACAAAGCGCGCCGTAATCTGCTGAGGACGGGTGATTGCACCACCCACCACCACGGTATGCGCGCCCAGGGCGAGGCATCGTGCGGCCCGTTCTGGCGTGTCGACATTCCCTTCGGCCACCACCGGCACCGTCACTGCCGCAAGGACGTCGCGTAAAAAGGCGCAGTCGTTATCTGGCAGAGACTGGCCTGCCGTCTGCGCCGTGTAGCCGTGAAGGGTAGTGCCCACGCAGTCGAAGCCCAAATCCTGCGCCGTTTTGGCCTCCGCAACGGTGGCGATATCCGCCATCAGCAGCAGGGAGGGATAACGCGCACGAATCTGTGCGACGAGATCGGCCAGCGTCTCTCCGTTCGGACGCGGGCGCGCGGTGGCGTCGAGGGCTATAATTTCCGGTGTCACCGTCATCAGTTCGTCGATCTCTTTCATGGTCGCGGTGATAAACACCTCGCTGTCCGGATAATCACGCTTAATGATGCCTATCACCGGTAAAGAGACGCTCGCCTGGATTGCCGCGATATCCACCACGCTGTTGGCGCGAATAGCGACCGCCCCACCCTGCGCCGCCGCCAGCGCCATGCGAGACATGATAAACGGGCTGTGCAGCGGTTCATTTTCCAGTGCCTGACAGGAGACGATCAATTTGCCTTTCAATACATCCAGTATCGTTTTCATTACGCTAAACTCTCTTCGACTTCGTTTTTAATGATGGTGACGTGCGGACCGTAAATCACCTGAACGCCGTTCCCGCGCACAATCACCCCGCGCGCGCCGGTCGCTTTTAGCGCCGCTTCGTTGACCTTACCGCCGTCCTTCACGGTGACGCGCAGACGTGTGGCGCAGCAGTCCACCTCTTCCAGATTTTCCCGACCGCCTAATCCTGCAATCACCGCCGCTGCGCGTTCGCTTTGTGGAAGCGCACTCTCAACCACGGCCTCTTTCTCACGGCCCGGCGTGGCGAACCGGAAACGGTTTATCAGGTAACGGAAGGTGAAGTAGTAGAGGAAGAACCACGGAACGCCGACCAGCGGGACGTACATCCAGTGGGTTTTGGCTTCGCCTTGCAGAACGCCAAACAGCATGAAATCGATAAAACCGCCCGAGAAGGTCTGCCCGATGGTGATGTGCAGAATATGGGCGATCATGAACGCCAGCCCATCAAAGAAGGCATGGATGACGTATAACACCGGCGCGACAAACAGGAATGAGAACTCAATCGGCTCGGTGATCCCGGTCAGGAAGGAGGTCAACGCTGCCGAGAGCAGAAGCCCGGCTACGCGCTTTTTGTTCTCCGGTTTAGCCGTGTGGTACATCGCCAGACAGGCGCCCAGCAGGCCGAACATCATCGTAATAAAGCGCCCGGACATGAAGCGCGAGGTGCCGATATAAAACTGCTGGGTATTCGGATCGGCGAGCTGCGCAAAGAAGATGCGCTGCGTGCCTTCCACCAGTTGGCCGTTGACGATTTCGCTCCCGCCCAGTGCGGTTGTCCAGAACGGCAGATAGAAGATATGGTGCAGACCAAACGGGCCGAGCATGCGCAGGATAAAACCGTACAAAAACGTGCCGAGATAACCCGTCGCGTCCACCAGCCCGCCCAGTCCAAATATCATTTTCTGGAAATGAGGCCACACAACCGTCATCAGCGCGCCAACCACAATCGCCGCCAGCGAGCTAATAATCGGCACAAAGCGGGAACCGCCGAAGAAGCCGAGGAACTGCGGCAGAGCGATTTTATTAAAGCGATGGTGTAGCGTGCAGGTCACCAGGCCAATCACCACGCCGCCAAAGACGCCGGTTTCCAGCGTCTGGATCCCGAGCGTCATCCCCTGTCCCACCGCGCCGGGATTTTCATGGGCCAGCGTGCCGGTGAGGATCAGCAGCGCATTGATGGTGGCATTCATCACCAGGAATGCGAGCAGCGCCGCAAGCCCGGCGGTGCCTTTATCCGTTTTCGCCAGCCCGACCGCAACACCCACCGCAAACAGCACCGAGAGGTTGGCAAAGACAATCGATCCGGCGCTACTCATGATGGTAAAGATGGCCTGAAGCCAGCCGACATCCAGGAACGGATATGCCGTCAGCGTATTGGGGTTGGACAACGCCCCGCCAATTCCCAGCAGCAAGCCCGCCGCGGGCAATACCGCTATCGGCAGCATGAACGATTTACCGAACCGCTGCGCCTTTTCAAACCACGCCCCTGAAGAGGCACCACTAAACATCTGCATCATATTTTCACTTCCCCCGAGTAATGATGAAAATTTTTACCACATAAATTATATAAACTGAAAATTATCACCAAAGATCGGGAAGCGGATCATACTTTTTTAAAATGACTGGCATCTCTCCCCCGCTTTCCGCCACACTAGCCGCAGAGAAACGCATTAAGGATCTTGCATGTCAGAAAATGAAAATCTGCTGCTGAGGCTGCGCCAGAGCGTCTCGGGATACAGCCCCACTCAGCAAAAACTGGGAGAGTTCGTCTTAAACGATCCCGCGAAAGTGCTTTATCTGACGATCACCGAACTGGCGCGCGAAAGTGAAACCAGTGAGGCGAGCGTGACGCGCTTATGCCGCGCGCTGGGCTGTAAGGGATATACGGAATTCAAAATGGCGCTGGCGCTGGATGTACAGCGGATCCAGGCACCTGCCAGAAAAGGCGATGAGATCGACGAGGTGGTGGAAGAGTCGGTGCAGGCGCTGCGCGATACCGCCCAGTTGCTCGACAGAGAGGTGCTGCTGAAGGCGGCGCAGGCGCTTCATCAGTCGCGGTCAGTCTACATTTATGGCGTCGCGGCCAGCGCCATTATCGGGGACTATCTGCACTACAAATTATTGCGGCTGGGGAAACCGGTGCAACTGTTCAGCGATATGCATCGGGCATCAATGAACGCGACGACACTCACTCAGGACGATCTGGTGGTGGCGATTTCAAGTTCTGGTTCGACGCGTGACTTACTGCATGTGGTGAAGCTGGCGCGTAAGCGTGGAGCTAAAGTGCTGGCGCTGAGCAACACGCCGCGCAGCCCGCTGGCATCGATAAGCGAAATGCTGCTGGTGGCAGCGAAACCGGAAGGGCCGCTGAGTGCCGGGGCGTTAAATGCCAAAGTGGGTGTGATGCTGCTGGTGGAACTGCTGGCAACCAGTCTGATTACCCTCGACGATCACTATGGCGATGTCAGTCAGCAGACGGCCAGTGCCACTCTCCCCTTGCTGCTGTAAATCAGACATAAAAAAACCCGCCGAAGCGGGTTTTTTCTTAAGAGTGAAAGCTCAGTAGATTACTGACCTTTGATCTCTTTACGACCGTTGTACGGAGCTTTTTCGCCCAGTGCTTCTTCGATACGAATCAGCTGGTTGTATTTAGCTACGCGATCAGAACGGCTCATAGAACCTGTTTTGATCTGGCCTGCAGCGGTACCAACAGCCAGGTCGGCGATGGTAGCGTCTTCAGTTTCGCCTGAACGGTGAGAGATAACGGCAGTGTAGCCAGCGTCTTTCGCCATTTTGATCGCAGCCAGAGTTTCGGTCAGAGAACCGATCTGGTTGAATTTGATCAGGATGGAGTTAACGATGCCTTTGTCGATACCTTCTTTCAGGATCTTGGTGTTGGTTACGAACAGATCGTCACCAACCAGCTGGATTTTGTCGCCCAGAACTTTAGTCTGGTATGCGAAACCGTCCCAGTCAGATTCGTCCAGACCGTCTTCGATAGAGACGATTGGGTACTGTTTGGTCAGATCTTCCAGGAAGTGAGTGAACTCTTCGGAGGAGAATGCTTTGTTGCCTTCGCCAGCCAGAACGTATTTACCGTCTTTGTAGAATTCAGATGCTGCACAGTCCATCGCCAGGGTGATGTCGGTGCCCAGCTCGTAGCCCGCTGCTTTTACTGCTTCAGCGATAACAGCCAGAGCTTCTGCGTTAGAACCCAGGTTAGGCGCGTAGCCACCTTCGTCACCAACAGCAGTGTTCATGCCTTTAGCTTTCAGAACTTTAGCCAGGTTGTGGAACACTTCAGAACCCATACGAACCGCTTCTTTCAGGGATTTCGCGCCAACTGGCTGAATCATGAATTCCTGAATATCAACGTTGTTGTCCGCGTGCTCACCACCGTTGATGATGTTCATCATCGGAACCGGCATGGAGTATTTGCCTGGGGTGCCGTTCAGTTCAGCGATGTGCTCATACAGCGGCTGACCTTTAGACGCTGCAGCCGCTTTGGCGTTAGCCAGAGACACAGCCAGGATTGCGTTCGCACCGAAGTTAGATTTGTTTTCAGTACCGTCCAGGTCGATCATGATTTTATCGATGCCAGCCTGGTCTTTGGCGTCTTTGCCAAGGATTGCCTGAGCGATAGGACCGTTAACCGCGCCAACAGCTTTGGTTACGCCTTTACCCAGGAAACGGGATTTGTCGCCATCGCGCAGTTCCAGCGCTTCGCGGGAACCAGTAGAAGCACCTGACGGAGCAGCTGCCATACCGACGAAACCACCTTCCAGGTGAACTTCGGCTTCAACGGTCGGGTTACCACGGGAGTCGATGATTTCACGACCGATGACTTTAACGATTTTGGACATTAGATTTTCCTCAGTACAAGTTAAACTAAAACTCCAGACAAACAACGCGTACCGATGGTACGCGTTGCCGTTCTAACTTTTTTACTTCGCCTGACGCTTCTGGTATTCGCTCGCGGCTTTCACAAAGCCTGCAAACAGCGGATGTCCGTCACGCGGCGTTGAAGTAAATTCCGGGTGGAATTGACAGGCGACGAACCACGGATGGTTTGGCACCTCAATGATCTCGACTAACTGATCATCCCCGGAGCGGCCCGCGATACGCAGACCCGCAGCTTCGATTTGTTTCAACAGCATATTGTTGACTTCGTAGCGGTGACGATGGCGTTCAGTGATGGTTGGCGCACCATACATTTTGCGAACCAGACTATCGTCAGACACCTGGCAAGCCTGAGCGCCAAGACGCATCGTGCCACCCAGATCGCTCTTCTCAGTACGGACTTCGACGTTGCCGTCTTCATCACGCCATTCTGTAATAAGCGCCACAACAGGGTACTTACAGTCTGGCACAAATTCCGTAGAGTTCGCGTTTTCCATCCCGACTACGTTACGAGCGAACTCGATCAACGCAACCTGCATACCCAGGCAAATGCCGAGGTAAGGAATATTGTTTTCACGCGCAAAGCGTGCGGTAGCGATCTTGCCTTCAACACCGCGGTAGCCGAAGCCGCCAGGGATCAGAATAGCATCCAGATCTTTCAGAATTTCGACACCGCGGGTTTCAACATCCTGCGAATCAATCAGCTTGATGTTAACGGTTACGCGATTCTTCAGACCACCGTGTTTCAGCGCTTCAATCACTGACTTATAGGCATCCGGCAGTTCAATGTACTTGCCGACCATACCGATAGTCACTTCGCCTGCCGGATTAGCTTCTTCGTAGATAACCTGTTCCCATTCTGACAGATTAGCTTCCGGACAGTTCAAGCTGAATCGTTTACAAATATAATCGTCCAGACCCTGTGATTTCAACAGGCCCGGGATTTTATAAATGGAATCGACGTCTTTCAGAGAAATCACAGCCTTTTCAGCAACGTTACAGAACAATGCAATTTTCGCGCGCTCGTTGGCCGGAACGGCACGATCGGAGCGGCAGATCAGGATATCCGGCTGGATACCGATAGAGAGCAGTTCTTTCACGGAGTGCTGCGTCGGTTTGGTTTTCACTTCACCGGCCGCCGCCATGTATGGCACCAGCGTCAGGTGCATGAACAGCGCGTGTTCACGACCAATATCAACCGCCAGCTGACGAATCGCTTCCAGGAATGGCAGAGATTCGATATCACCCACGGTACCGCCAATTTCAACCAGCACAACGTCGTGGCCTTCGCCACCTGCGATGATGCGCTCTTTGATAGCGTTGGTGATGTGCGGGATAACCTGAACGGTTGCGCCTAAGTAATCGCCACGGCGTTCTTTACGCAGAACGTCAGAGTAGATACGACCCGTGGTGAAGTTGTTGCGGCGACTCATTTTAGTACGGATGAAGCGCTCGTAGTGACCTAAGTCCAAATCGGTTTCAGCGCCGTCTTCGGTAACGAACACTTCGCCGTGCTGGATTGGGCTCATGGTGCCTGGATCGACGTTGATGTACGGATCCAGTTTCATCATAGTCACATTGAGGCCACGGGCTTCAAGAATGGCCGCGAGAGAGGCTGCGGCAATGCCTTTACCCAGAGAGGATACAACCCCGCCGGTCACAAAAATATAGTTCGTTGTCATGCTGAACCTGAGAAGTTAGGTTGGAACGATGGAATAACCAAGACGGGAAAGTAGTATACCCGAACACGGCGAGCGCCACAAACTTTCATTCTCCGTCTCCTGTCTCAGGCTTTGACAAACATAGGGAGTGAGAAAATAGCCCCTTTTGGGTAAATGTTTTTGACGCAAATCAAGCGCTTGTCATTTAAAAAATCACACAAATTGCGCTTGATCGCAAAAATCCGTTAGAGATCATGTTCCTGGCGTTTTACTTCCTGCCATACCTCTTCCATCAAATCGAGGTCCACGCCGGTCATTTCCAGGCCTCGTGCCGCAACAATCCGCTCGACTTCGCGGAAGCGACGTTCGAATTTGAGGTTGGCTTTTTGCAACGCCGTTTCGGCTTTGACGCCCAAATGGCGCGAGAGGTTGACCGTGGCAAACAGCAGATCGCCCATCTCCTCTTCCAGGCGAGCTTCATCCACCACCGCCTGCTTAGCTTCATCCATCACTTCGTCGATCTCTTCGTACACTTTGTCGAGCACCGGGCCAAGAGAGGTCCAGTCAAAGCCCACGGCGGAGCAACGCTTCTGAATTTTATGCGCACGCATCAGGGACGGCAGACTTAATGGGATATCGTCCAGCGCGGAGTGTTGTGCTTTTTCAGCGCGTTCAGCGCTTTTGATTTGCTCCCAGCGAACCAGCACTTCTTCACTGTTGCCAGCGGTCGCGTCGCCAAAAATATGCGGATGGCGACGTTCGAGTTTGTCGCTGATGGCGGCACAGATATCATTAAAATCAAAGCGCCCCTCTTCCTGCGCCATCTGCGCATAAAACACCACCTGGAAAAGGAGATCACCCAGTTCACCGCGCAGATCGTCAAAATCTTCGCGCGAGATAGCGTCCAGCACTTCGTAGGTTTCTTCGAGGGTGTAAGGGGCGATGGTGGCGAAGGTCTGCTCTTTATCCCACGGACAGCCGTTTTCCGGGTCACGTAAACGTTTCATAATACCGAGCAGGCGGTCGAGTTGGTTTTTATTGGTGGTGACAGTCATACGGCCTCTTTATCATCTTCACTTTCGCTAATGATAACGTGTTGCCAGATGACTGCCATCCCCTCGCACTATATTCGGCAGATTAATAATCCATTCAGGGTGACGAACAAAATAACACCGTAACGGATCGTTTCGTAATCAGCTATGTAGTGCGCACGCAAAATACTATAGCCATAGCCGTGATAACCCACCACGTCGTAGTATCCTGTGACAATGTGAATAGCACAGCAAAGCGTTGTGACAATAATCAATAAAAACCGACAGAGTGTACTCGAATTACCTTTCACCAGACGATACAAAAAATAACAACCAATAAAAACAACCGCCCCCATTAAATAATACACTATGACTGGAAACCAGGGTTTTGATAAAAGAATGAAATCTTGATCCATGCTTAATGCCTCACGTCATTTTCATTGTAAGCAGGCATCAATGATAAAACAGTCACTTCATCGCTAATGATCTCAAGCATAAAAACAGGTTTCGTCATGTCAGTCACTCCTCTGACATAGTCTGTCTGGTGTAATCGAATGCCAAACAGACTCCATGACTTTTCTCTCGGCGTAGGAATTTTTCTGGCCATGCCATATCCGGACAGGACAAGATCGATTGTGCCGTATGCAATGTCCCCTAGAGTCTCATTAAAGCCAGTCTTTTTCGCTGCATAATGATATGCGTCTCTGAGTGGGCCGGACGCCTCTTCATAAGCAACAAGATAATAGCCGTTCTCATAGGTATTGTTCAGTCCTTGCAGAATCATGGCAGCTCCAGGTACTGTTGCACCTCCAACCGTTGATACACATAGCCCCACACCGCTAATAACCTGACCTATACCTGCCAGAAAACCTATTATTTTGGTGTATAACTTATATAACTCCGCTGCTCTTTTATCTTTATACTCTTGTTCAGCCATCCACCGTGAATAAATTTTATTATTCATAATCACCGAACGCTGATAATTAAGAACATCCGATTTATATTTTAATATTTCCTCACCACCCGACCATGAAAGGCAATCCATCTTAATTTCAATTTCTATCTGTCGGACCACATCGTCAATTCGGCTAAAATAGTCTGTATCTTTAAAGTAAAAAGGTTCTGTCATCCATAAATGCTGTGCTATCGAAAAAAATTTATCTTTCTGAGTTTCAAACTCTTCCTTTGATCCATAAAGCATAAGTGCCTCCACTGCGGTTAAACAACAATTACACATTTAAATGTAAATACCGGAGAGAGTTTACTGCGCATACGCGTAAATTTGAGTGTTGAGGAAAAAATTCGGAAATGTGCCCACCTCAGCGGAGAGGCCACCGAAAAAAATTCAGTGGCCTCTGGCTTATTACCCGCCGTGCAGACGTCGAGCGTCAATCACATCCGGCACCTGATTCAGCTTGCCAAGCACGCGGCCCAGCACCTGCAGGTTGTAGATTTCGATAGTCATATCGATAGTCGCAAGCTGCTCGCGGGTATCGCTGCGGCTGGCGACGCCAAGGACATTAACCTTTTCGTTGGCGAGGATGGTGGTGATATCGCGCAGCAAACCGCTGCGATCGTTGGCGGTGACACGCACCACCAGCGAGTAGCCCGCGGAATAGCTTTCGCCCCACACCGCATCCACAATACGTTCTGGTGCGTGAGACTGCAGTTCTGCCAGCTGTTCGCAGTCGGAGCGGTGAATGGAGATTCCGCGCCCTTGGGTGATAAAGCCCACGATATCATCACCAGGTATTGGCTGGCAGCAGCGAGCGATGTGGTGCATCAGATTGCCGACGCCCTCCACTACCACGCGGCCATTGTCTTTGCTGCGATGCTGCGGAGTATAGGTTTTCTGCTGAAGCTGTTTCAGTGCCGCCGCATCCTGCTCCTCCGCGCTCGGTTTGTTAAACTGAGACTGCAGGAAGTTCACCATCTGGTTGAGGCGAATATCGCCCCCGCCGATAGCCGCCAGCAGCTCATCAAGCTCATTGAAGTTGTAGCGCGGCAGCAGGTGCTTTTCCGCCTCTTTGATGCTGATACCTAAATGCTCAAGCTCATCATCGAGGATCTGGCGACCCGCCAGGATATTCTTGTCGCGATCCTGTTTACGGAACCACGCGTGAATTTTGGAGCGTCCACGGCTGGTGGTGACATACCCCAGGTTCGGGTTCAGCCAGTCGCGGCTCGGGTTTGGCTGTTTCTGGGTGATGATTTCAATCTGATCGCCCATCTGCAGCTGATAGGTAAAGGGCACGATGCGCCCGCCGATCTTCGCGCCGATGCAGCGATGCCCCACGTCGCTGTGGATGTGGTAGGCAAAATCGAGGGGAGTAGACCCGGCAGGCAGATCGACAACGTCGCCTTTTGGCGTAAAGACGTAGACCCGATCGTCGAAGACCTGGCTGCGGACTTCGTCGAGCATTTCGCCGGAGTCGGCCATCTCTTCCTGCCACGCAATCAACTTACGCAGCCACGCAATGCGGTCTTCATGGCCGGTGCGCGTTCCGCTGGATGGGCCTTCTTTGTATTTCCAGTGCGCCGCGACGCCCAGCTCGGCGTCTTCGTGCATTTGTTTGGTACGAATCTGAATCTCGACCGTTTTCCCGCCCGGCCCGAGCACTACCGTATGAATCGACTGGTAACCGTTCGGTTTCGGGTTCGCCACGTAGTCGTCGAACTCATCAGGCAGATGGCGGAAGTGAGTATGCACTATCCCCAGCGCGGCGTAGCAGTCCTGCAGGCGATCGGCAACGATGCGCACTGCACGCACGTCGAACAACTCGTCAAAAGCGAGATGTTTTTTCTGCATTTTGCGCCAGATGCTGTAGATGTGCTTCGGACGACCATAGACCTCCGCCCGCACGTTCTCTTCTTTCATCGACTGGCGCAATCCGCCCACGAACTCGTCGATATAGTGTTCACGATCGATACGGCGTTCGTGCAACAGTTTGGCAATGCGTTTATATTCTGCCGGGTGCAAGTAACGGAAGCAGTAATCCTCAAGCTCCCATTTCAGCTGGCCGATACCTAAGCGGTTCGCGAGGGGCGCGTAGATATTGGTACACTCTTTCGCAGCCAGCACGCGTTCATCTTCCGGCGCGTCTTTCACTTCACGCAGGTGTGCGATGCGCTCGGCAAGCTTAATCACCACGCAGCGGAAATCATCCACCATCGCGAGCAGCATGCGACGGACGTTATCTACCTGTTCCGAGGAGACGGAATCTGTCTGGGCGGCTTTTAGCTGGCGGATGGCGGCCATATCGCGCACGCCGTGAATAAGCGCCACAACCGGCTTACCGACGCTGTCACGCAGCACGTCTTCGCTCACCACTTCGGCATCCGCCAGCGGGAAGAGCAGCGCGGCCTGCAGCGTTTCGAGATCCATGTTGAGCATGGAGAGGATTTCAACCATCTCAATGCCGCGCCACAACAGCAGTTCGGCATCGGCATGTCCCTGCGTTGTGCGCAGACAATAGGCCCAGGTTTCGGTTAAGCGTTCACACGACTGCTGGCTGGAAATCCCCAGACTTGCGATCCATTTTTGTGGGTCAAACTCACCAGCTTTATTGAGATGTGCACTTCTTACCGCAACCATCGTCCTCTCCTTTAGGGACAAGGGCCTGTCGAATTCGACAAGCCGAAATTCGTTAGTTCTGCTCGAACAACACCATTGATTCCAGATGCCCAGTGTGCGGGAACATGTCCAGCATTGCCAGACGCTGAATCTGGTAACCCGCGCCCAATAAAGCCTCGCTGTCGCGGGCGAGCGTGGCCGGGTTACAGGAAACATAGACCACGCGTTTTGGCGCGAGTTTAATTATATGCTGCATTACGCCAGGCGCACCGGCGCGAGCCGGATCGAGCAGGATTTTATCGAAACCGTGCTTTGCCCACGGCTGCCGGGTGACATCTTCTTCCAGATTTTCATGAAAAAATGTCACATTGTGCAACGCGTTGCGCTGCGCATTTTCCTGCCCTTTTGCCACCAGCGCCTCGACGCCTTCTACGCCGACAACGCTGGCCGCCCGTTTTGCAAGCGGCAGGGTGAAATTCCCCATCCCGCAAAACAGATCCAGTACCCGGTCACCGGGCTGAACATCCAGCCACGCGATTGCGGTGGTGACCATCTGCTGGTTTACGCCGTCGTTTACCTGAATGAAGTCGCGCGGACTGAACGTTAAGCGTAGCCCGTCCGACAGATACCAGGGAGTTTCACCTGTAACCTGCTCAAGTATCTCGCTTTGTGGCGCAAGAAAAAGCGCCAGCTCGTGAGAATGCGAAAAGCGTTCCAGTTTTTCGCGGTCTTTGGCAGAAAGTGGCGCAGTGTGACGCAGCACCATCAGCGGGCCGTTATCGGCCAGTACCAGTTCCACATGCCCCAGCGAACGCACGCTCTGTAGATCAGACAGGCAGTTGCGCAGGTCCGGGAGCAATGCTTCAAGACGGGGCACCAAAACGGGGCACTGATTCACGTCAACAATGTCACTGGCGCTGCTCTTGCGAAAACCCATCTCCAGCTTTTGCGTTTTCGGTTGATAGTTCAGGCTCAGACGAGCGCGACGGCGGTAGCCCCATGGCTCGCCGGCGATGATGTCGTTCACATCATGCTTGATAAGGCGTGCCAGCGCGGTGCTTTTGCTGCGCTGTTGCAGGGCAACGCTGGCATGCTGCTGTTGACAGCCGCCGCACACGCCAAAATGCGGGCAGCGGGGCGCTGTGCGTTCCGCGCTATCATTAAGGCGACGCTTCACTTTGCCGCGAGCAAACTTGTTCTTGTCTTCCGTCAGGGTGACTTCGGCACGCTCAGTGGGTAATAATCCGGGGATAAACACCGTCTTACCATTATGACGCGCAACGCCCTGGCCGAAGGGGTCAAGGTCGGTGACATCAACAGTTATGATCTGACGCGTCGTCACGCGTCGCTTTGCAGAGTAGAATTGCGCCATTGCCGAGAATTTTCTCAAATAAACATAATGACTCTAATTGTCCCATAACGGAACTCCATGACCAACTACAGCCTGCGCGCGCGCATGATGATTTTGATCCTCGCCCCGACCGTTTTAATCGGTTTGCTGCTGAGCATCTTCTTCGTTGTGCACCGTTACAATGACTTGCAGCGTCAACTGGAAGATGCGGGAGCCAGCATCATCGAACCGTTGGCCGTCTCCAGCGAATACGGTATGAACCTGCAAAACCGTGATTCCCTCGGCCAGTTAATCAGCGTTTTGCATCGGCGGCATTCAGAAATCGTGCGCGCCATTTCGGTCTATGACGAGAATAACCGGCTGTTTGTCACGTCGAATTTTCATCTCGATCCCGGCGAGCTTAAAATCCCCGACGGTACGCCTTTCCCGCGCCATCTGAGCGTGGTGCGACGCGGCGACATCATGATCCTACGTACGCCCATTATCTCGGAAAGCTATTCACCTGATGAATCGGCCATATCAGATGCCAAGGCCAGTAATAATATACTGGGATATGTGGCGCTGGAGTTGGATCTCAAGTCGGTGCGCCTGCAACAGTACAAAGAAATTTTCATCTCCAGCGTCATGATGCTGTTCTGTATCGGCATTGCGCTGATTTTCGGCTGGCGATTGATGCGTGACGTCACCAGCCCGATTCGCAATATGGTAAACACCGTCGACCGTATCCGTCGCGGGCAGCTCGATAGCCGCGTCGAAGGGTTTATGCTCGGCGAGCTGGATATGCTGAAAAACGGCATCAACTCGATGGCAATGTCGCTGGCGGCCTATCACGAAGAGATGCAGCACAACGTCGACCAGGCGACCTCCGATCTGCGCGAAACCTTAGAGCAGATGGAGATCCAGAACGTCGAGCTGGATCTGGCCAAGAAACGCGCCCAGGAAGCGGCGCGTATTAAATCTGAGTTCCTGGCGAATATGTCCCACGAGCTGCGTACGCCGCTGAACGGGGTGATTGGCTTTACCCGCCTGACGCTCAAATCGGAGCTTAATCCGACCCAGCGCGATCACCTGCACACCATCGAGCGTTCCGCCAATAACCTGCTGGCGATCATCAACGATGTTCTCGACTTCTCCAAGCTGGAGGCGGGCAAGCTCATCCTCGAAAGTATTCCCTTCCCGCTGCGCAGTACGCTGGATGAGGTGGTCACTCTGTTGGCCCACTCCTCCCATGATAAAGGCCTTGAGCTAACGCTGAACATCAAAAACGACGTGCCGGATAACGTCATCGGCGATCCTCTACGCCTGCAGCAGGTGATCACTAACCTGGTGGGCAACGCGATCAAATTTACCGAGAGCGGCAACATCGATGTGCTGGTTGAGCGCCGGGCGATAAGCAATAACAAAGTGCAGATCGAGGTGCAGATCCGCGATACGGGCATTGGTATTCCCGAGCGCGATCAGTCGCGGCTGTTCCAGGCGTTCCGGCAGGCTGATGCCAGCATCTCGCGTCGCCACGGCGGGACAGGTCTGGGGCTGGTGATCACCCAGAAACTGGTGAAAGAGATGGGTGGCGATATCTCCTTCCACAGCCAGCCGAATCGTGGCTCGACCTTCTGGTTCCATATTAATCTCGATCTGAACCCGAACGTGGTGACGGACGGACCGATGACGGATTGCCTGCGCGGTAAGCGTCTGGCCTATATCGAACCCAACGCCGCAGCCGCGCAGAGCACGTTGGATGTGCTCAGCACCACGCCGCTGGAGGTGATTTACAGCCCGACGTTCTCGGCGCTGGCAGTCGATCATTACGATATTCTGCTGATGGGCATTCCCGTGACGTTCACCGGTGAGCTGACCATGCAGCAGGAGCGGCTGGCGAAGGCCGCATCGATGACCGATTACCTGCTCCTGGCTTTGCCGTGCCACGCGCAGCTTAACGCGGAAGAGCTGAAAAACGACGGTGCAGCCGCCTGTCTGTTAAAGCCCCTTACCGCCACGCGCCTGCTGCCTGCGCTGACGGAATACTGCCGTATTAATCATCAGGCGATCCCTGTCTCGAGTGACGATCACAAGCTGCCCATGAGCGTGATGGCGGTGGATGACAATCCGGCTAACCTGAAACTCATCGGTGTTTTGCTGGAGGATCAGGTACATCACGTTGAGCTGTGCACCAGCGGCCCGCAGGCGGTTGAACAGGCCAAACAGATGCAGTTCGATCTGATCCTGATGGATATTCAGATGCCGGGCATGGACGGCATCCGCGCCTGTGAGCTGATTCGCCAGCTGCCGCATCAGCAGCAGACGCCGGTGATCGCGGTGACCGCTCACGCCATGGCCGGGCAAAAAGAGAAACTGCTCAGCGCCGGGATGAATGATTATCTGGCTAAACCGATCGATGAAGAGAAGCTGCACAGCCTGCTGCTGCGCTATAAACCGGGCTTCGCAACCGGAGTGTCTTTAGCGACGCCAGAACCGGCAGAGTTCAGCGTAAACCCGAACGCCACGCTCGACTGGCAGCTGGCGCTGCGTCAGGCGGCCGGAAAACCCGATCTGGCTCGCGAAATGCTGCAAATGCTGGTCGCGTTCCTGCCGGAAATCCGTAACAAAGTGGAAGAACAGCTGGTCGGGGAACACCCGGACGATCTCCTCGAAGCGATTCATAAACTGCACGGCAGCTGCAGCTACAGCGGGGTTCCGCGTCTGAAAAGCCTTTGTCATTTGCTGGAACAGCAGCTGCGCTCGGGCACAGCGGAATCTGAGCTGGAGCCGGAGTTTCTCGAGTTGCTGGATGAGATGGATAATGTGACGCGGGAAGCGAGGAAAGTATTAGGGGGGTAGTTTTCTGCTTTAGACCCATCTGCCCGGCCCTCTCCGTGTGAGAGAGGGCCGGGAAAAACTACGCGCTCATGCCCATTTTCAACACTGCAGCAATATTCCGCGCTGCCATCCGCACATTCTCTTCTGCATTTTTCAGCGCCTCTTCCAGCGTACAGACGGTGTAAATCACGCTAAATACCGCGTCGATACCGTGCTCATGCACCACGCCGACATCTGCCGTCAGACTGCCCGCAATTCCAATAACCGGCTTGTTGTAACGTTTGGCGACTTTCGCCACGCCGACGGGAACTTTGCCATGGATCGTCTGGCTGTCGATGCGTCCTTCGCCGGTGATCACCAGGTCTGCATCGGCGACGTGGTTATCCAGATGCAGCGCATCGGTGACAATCTCAATGCCCTGACGCAACTCTGCGCCGCAAAACGCATACAGCGCAGCGCCCATTCCGCCAGCCGCCCCGCCACCTTCCAGATTGAGGACGTCGATGTCCAGGTCGCGGGCGATAATTTTCGCGTAATGGGCCAGAGATTCATCGAGCCGGGCGATCATCTCCGGCGTCGCCCCTTTTTGCGGGCCAAACACCGCCGATGCCCCTTCTTTGCCCGTCAGCGGATTGGTTACGTCGCAGGCCACTTCAATGCGACAGTTAGCCAGGCGGGTATCCAGCTCGCTGATATCAATCCGCGCAAGTTTCTCCAGCTCGCCGCCGCCCATGCCAATAGGATTATCTTCGGCATCCAGTAGCTTCGCACCGAGTGCCTGCACCATTCCGGCTCCGCCGTCGTTGGTGGCGCTGCCGCCGATGCCGATGATGATGTGTTTAACGCCTGCATCAAGGGCGTGGCGAATCAGTTCGCCTGTCCCCCATGAAGTGGTTTTTAACGGATTGCGTAAGGAAGGCGCCACCATCTCAAGGCCGCTCGCCGCCGCCATTTCAATGAATGCGCTCTGCTCGTCGCCGGATAACCCGTAGAACCCTTCCACGTTTTCGCCTAAGGGGCCCGTGACCCGCACCTTGATAATACCGCCCTGTGTGGCTGCGACCATCGCCTCCACCGTCCCTTCGCCGCCGTCGGCAACGGGCAGTTTGACGTAGTGCGCGTCGGGGAAAATCTCGCGAAATCCCTGCTCGATTGCCGTCGCCACTTCAAGAGCACTCAAACTCTCCTTGTACGAGTCCGGTGCGATTACTATTTTCATAAGCCATCCTTACGCCTGTTGACTGGATTGAGCATACACCCGCGCTGAAAACAAAAATGCCGACTCCCGCAGGAACCGGCATTCACACTTAGCGCACCATGCACGGTCGCTTGTTGTTAAACGTCCAGTCCGGGATGAGATACTGCATCGCCATCGCGTCGTCGCGCGCGCCCAGGCCATGCTTTTGATACAGTTCGTGCGCTTTCATCAGTTGATCCATATCCAGCTCTACGCCCAGACCCGGCGTGGTCGGCACTTGCACCATTCCGCCTTTGATTTCGAACGGCTGTTTGGTCAGGCGCTGATTGCCCTCCTGCCAGATCCAGTGAGTATCAATCGCCGTAATGTTGCCCGGCGCGGCGGCGGCCACATGGGTGAACATTGCCAGTGAAATATCAAAGTGGTTGTTGGAGTGCGAGCCCCAGGTCAGCCCGAACTCATGGCACATCTGCGCCACGCGCACGGAGCCTTGCATTGTCCAGAAGTGCGGGTCCGCCAGTGGAATATCGACGGACTGCAGCGACAGCGTATGGCCCATCTGACGCCAGTCGGTGGCGATCATATTGGTCGCCGTTGGCAGTCCGGTGGCGCGACGGAACTCGGCCATCACCTCACGTCCGGAGAACCCCTGCTCCGCACCGCACGGATCTTCTGCATACGCCAGTACGCCTTTCAGCTGTTTGCCAATGCCGATCGCTTCATTAAGGGACCAGGCCCCGTTCGGATCCAGCGTTACGCGCGCCTGCGGGAAGCGTTTCGCCAGCGCGACAATCGACTCGGCCTCTTCTTCGCCCGCCAGCACGCCGCCCTTCAGTTTGAAATCGTTAAAGCCGTATTTTTCGTAAGCGGCTTCCGCCAGGCGTACCACCGCATCCGGCGTCATGGCTTCATCGTGACGAAGGCGATACCAGTCGCATTTTTCGTCCGGCTGGCTCTGGTACTCCAGCGGCGTGAGTTTGCGATCGCCGACGAAGAACAGATAGCCAAGCATTTCGACTTCACTGCGCTGCTGGCCTTCCCCCAGCAGCGATGCCACGTTAACCCCTAAATGCTGCCCCAGCAGATCCAGCATCGCGGCTTCGATCCCCGTCACCACGTGAATGGTAGTACGCAGATCGAAGGTTTGCAGCCCACGTCCGCCCGCATCGCGGTCCGCAAAGGTGGCGCGCACGGCGTTTAAGACATTTTTGTATTCGCCCAGGGTTTTGCCCACCACCAGCGGGATCGCCTCTTCCAGGGTTTTGCGGATCTTCTCGCCGCCAGGGATTTCGCCCACGCCCGTGTGGCCGGAGTTGTCTTTGATAATCACAATGTTGCGGGTAAAGAACGGAGCATGGGCGCCGCTCAGGTTCATCAGCATGCTGTCGTGGCCCGCGACGGGAACAATCTGCATGGCAGTGACGACAGGTGTAGAGAAAGTGGTCATGGTGCAATCCTTTTAATTAGTGACGACCAAACGCCGGGCGTTTGCGGTCAAATGTCCAGCCGGGAACGAGATACTGCATTGGGCCTGCGTCGTTGCGCGCGCCACCTGGCAGTGTCTTATACAGTTCGTGGGCCTTGTGGATCTGATCCCAGTCCAGCTCCACGCCCAGCCCCGGCGCATCCGGGACGGCAATCTTGCCGTCTTTTATCTCCAGAGGATTTTTGGTCAGGCGCGCGTCGCCCTCCTGCCAGATCCAGTGCGTATCGATAGCCGTGGGTGTGCCGGGAGCCGCGGCCCCCACGTGAGTAAACATCGCCAGTGAGATATCGAAATGGTTATTCGAGTGACAGCCCCAGGTCAGGCCCCAGTCGTCGCACAGCTGCGCGACACGCACCGCGCCGGAGAGCGTCCAGAAGTGCGGGTCTGCCAGCGGAATGTCCACGGAATTGAGCATCACCGCGTGGCCCATTTCGCGCCAGTTCGTGGCGATCATATTGGTTGCCACTGGCAGCCCTGTCGCGCGGCGAAATTCCGCCATCACTTCGCGACCAGAGAAACCCTGCTCGGCCCCGCACGGATCTTCCGCGTAAGTGAGCACGTCGTTAAGGCCTTTGCAGAGCGAAATCGCCTCGTCCAGTCGCCAGGCACCGTTAGGATCAACGGTGATTCGCGCATCCGGGAAACGCTTTTTCAGGGCTCGGGCGCTGTCGATCTCCTGCTCGCCAGGCAGGACGCCGCCCTTGAGTTTGAAATCCTTAAAGCCGTAGCGATCCTGTGCCGCCTCGGCTAAGCGAACCACCGCCTCGCTGGTGAGCGCTTCCTGATGACGCAGGTGATACCAGTCATGATTGCCTGGCGTGCTGGAGAGATAGGGCAGATCGGTTTTCTTGCGATCGCCCACGTAGAACAGATACCCGAGCACGGTGACGGCATCACGCTGTTTGCCCGGCCCCAGCAGTTCGCACACCGGCACGTTCAGCGCTTTGCCGAGCAGATCGAGTAGCGCCGCTTCGAGCGCAGCCACTGCATTCACCCGCAGCTCGAACGTCCAGGCCCCTTTGCCGAAGGTATCAAAATCGGCGGCCTGATTGCCTTTGTGTACCTGCTGCACCACCTTGTTCAGTCGCGCGACCTGTTGGCCGACAACCATCGGAACGGCGTCCAGCAACGTCTGGAGAATCACCTCACCGCCAGGCGCTTCACCTACACCAGTGTTCCCGGCGTTATCCGTGAGCACCACAATATTGCGCGTAAAGTACGCGTTATGGGCACCCCCGATGTTGAGCAGCATGCTGTCGTAACCGGCCACCGGAATGACCTGCATGTCGGTAATGACTGGACTTGACTGTGTATTCATCATGCACGCCCCGCGACCGGTTTCAGCTCAACGCGTTTGATGTCGCCCACCAGCACCAGATAGCTGAGAACCGCCACCAGCGCATGAACGCCTACGTAAATCAGTGCGCCATTGAAGGAGCCGGTGGTTCCGACGATATAGCCGATGGCGATAGGGGTAACGATGCCGGAAATGTTACCGAACATATTGAATAGACCGCCACTCAGGCCGCTGATCTCTTTCGGCGCGGTATCTGCCATCACCGCCCAGCCCAGCGCACCAATTCCTTTGCCAAAGAAGGCCATCGCCATAAAGCCAATAATCATCCATTCGGCACTCACATAGTTGCAGAACACCATCGTCATGGAGAGCAGCATGCCCAGTACAATCGGGGTTTTACGCGCGATATTCAGCGAACCGGTGCGGCGCATCAGCCAGTCGGAGATCACCCCGCCCAGCACGCCACCGATAAAGCCGCACACCGCCGGAACCGAGGCCACAAATCCCGCTTTCAGAATCGACATTCCGCGCGCCTGCACCAGATAGACCGGGAACCAGGTGATGAAAAAGTAGGTTAAGGCGTTGATGCAGTATTGCCCAAGGTAGATGCCAATCATCATCCGTGAGCCAATCAGCTGTTTGATCTGGCCCCACTTCTGGCTGAACGGCACTTTGGCTTTGTCATTTTTCTGATCCATGTTGATCAGCGCACCGCCTTCAGCGATGTACTCCAGCTCTTTCTTATTCACGCCCGGATGTTGATTCGGTTCGTGGATCACTTTTAGCCAGACAAAGCTGATGATGATCCCCAGTCCGCCCATAAAGAAGAAGACGTGTGACCAGCCCACTTCGTGGGTCAGCCAGCCCATAATCGGTGCGAAGATGACCGTCGCGAAATACTGGGCGGAGTTAAAAATGGCCACCGCCGTGCCCCTCTCCTGCGCCGGGAACCAGGCCGCGACGATACGGCTGTTGCCAGGGAAGGAGGGCGCTTCTGCCAGCCCGACCAGGAAACGTAAGGTAAAGAGGGCGACGATAATGCCGAAGCCGCTGAAAATATCGACGAAGCCCTGCAGCAGCGTAAACATCGACCAGATAAAGATGGACCAGAAGTAAACGCGTTTGGAACCGAAGCGGTCAAGCAGCCAGCCGCCGGGGATTTGGCCAATCACATAGGCCCAAGAAAATGCGGAGAAGACATATCCCATGCCGACCGGGTCAAGCCCGATGTCTTTTGCCATTTCAGAGCCGGCAATCGACAGCGTGGCGCGGTCGCCATAGTTGAAGGACGTGACGATAAACAGCATCACCACTATCCAGTAGCGAGCATTGGTGCGCTTCTCAGCGCTGCTCGCCGCTTGGCTTAATGTACTCATTGTTGCACTCCTGAATCTTGGCTTGCGCCAGGTTCATTCTGTACGACATAACCTGTAGGGTAATCAGAATGAGAGGTTAGTGTTTTGCAGTTTTGGTACGGCATTTCTGGTACGGATCAGAGCCGTTTTATGGTTTCTAACTGCTTTTTTTGGTAACTGACGGGAAAAGTATATGTAAGAGGAGGCAGCAGCCTCACCGTGCATCAACACAACATTGGCGCACGAGTTAGAGGTTGTTTGTGGCAAAAGCCCAGGGGAGTGGAAGATGGTTCACGAAAATGGGGAAGAATGTGAGCCAGATTACCTGGCGGCGCTGCGCTTGCACAGGCCTACATTGTAGGCCGAGGTTTGAGGCCGGGTAAGGCGTTACAGCCCCCCGGCGAAGGGTTATTTGAGCAACGCGCCCCACTGCTCAACCCACGGATTAGATTCGCTTTCTGGCTCCGGGTGTTCAACGGCGTCGATCAGCAGCATCTCACCCACGCGCTGCGCGCTTTGCTCCTGCAGCAGAGCGTCAAACTGCTTACCGCCCCCGCAGAAATGGGTGTAGCTGCTGTCACCGAGGGCGATAATGCCGTAGCGCGTATCGGGCTGATAGCCCAGCGTGTCTTTGATTGCCTGGAAGAGCGGCACAATGCTGTCTGGCAGATCGCCCTGCCCGGTTGTTGACGTCACCACCAGCACGTACTGATCTTTATATTTTTCCCAATCGGAAAGCGTGGGATCTTCATAGACCGTCGCTTTGTGACCCTGACTTAACAGAATCGCCTCGGCCTCCTCGGCCACCAGCAGCGAGTTACCGTACATTGTGCCGACAAAAATGCCTACTTCAGCCATGCTTCACTCCCTTCATTATCGCTATTACTGTTCATCCTGAACGTTGCTCGCCACAAACTCAACCCTTTCATTTTCGGGGAGTTGTCCCATCCAGCCAAACTGTGACAGCGCCTGCATCCAGACGTCATCCAGCCCCGCACGGATCACCAGCGGCTCGCCGGTGAAGGGGTGGGTCAGGCTGAGTTGGCTGGCGTGCAGCATCAGGCGGTTGCAGCCAAAATGCTCGGCGGCGCTGCGGTTCTGGCGCAAATCGCCGTGCTTGCTGTCGCCAATGATCGGATGACGCAGATGGGAGAGATGGCGACGCAGCTGGTGCTTGCGCCCGGTATGAGGCTCAAGCTCTACCAGCCCGTAGCGCGTGGTCGGGAATTTACCCGTGGCAACGGGCATTTCGACCGTCGCCAGACCGCGATAATCTGTCACTGCTGGCTGCGGCTCTTTATCGTCACGGGCAAATTTATCGGCGATTTTATCCAGCTCTTCGACCAGCGGATAATCAAGCGTCGCTTCGTCCATTAGCCAGCCGCGCACGATGGCGTGATAACGTTTTTGAATCTGATGCTGTTCGAACTGCTGAGACAAAAGGCGTCCGGCTTCGCTGGAAAGCCCCATCAACAGGACGCCTGAGGTAGGCCTATCAAGACGGTGGACGGTAAACACGTGCTGACCAATCTGATCACGCACGGTTTGCATCACCACGACTTTCTCGTCGCGATCCAGCCAGCTACGGTGAACCAGCCAGCCAGACGGTTTATTGACCGCGACCAGCCACTCGTCCTGGTAGAGGATCTCAATGGTCATGCCTGGCCGCCGGAAAACAGCGTGTCCAGGCGTTGCAGTTCAATCAGCACGACATCGCGCGCCGGGTGCTGCGCATCAAGCGCCATTTCATAATAGGGGCAGATGGCAAAATCGTGGGGCAGCGGATGGCCGCCATCCAGCAGCGCGTGCAGGCGCGGGATGAGCACCCACTGCAGCCATTCAAACGGCTCTAGGGTGTCCAGACAGAATGGCTGGGTACTGGCGAAGGCCTCTTGCTGCGGCGCCGTTTCCTGCCACAGCTGATGGAGGCGCATCAGAGCTTCGATAGCGTGCAACTGCGCACGAACGCTGTCGTTATGCGTCATAAAAACCTCAACTGAAAAACTGAACGGCGCGCAGCATAGCATTCCGGGGCGCAGAAATAAAAAAAGGGAGCACTGTATAAACAGTGCTCCCGGTTCGTTTCGCAGCATTCCAGCTACAATTTGTGCTCCCTGCTCGTCCGTGACAACTTTTCCAGTGGCCGTGAGGCCTGATCGTCCGTAACCGCGCATCCTGCTCACATCATCCTGATGTGAATGTTTCATCCTGAAACGTCCTGGCCTTCCTGACCCACCGGGCATCATGTCCGGTTCTCATTCTCCGTCCTGGAGGTGTCCCTTACGCATCCTGCGTGATCCTTTTGCTTCAGTCCTGAAGCCTTCCTGCCGCGCCATCCTGACGTGTCCTGTGTGAGTAACGTCATCATCCTGATGTTCGTTTCTCGTGTCGTCATCCTGTCGACGGGATATAGAATCCCCTATTACGCTTCGTCTTACAACCCACCTAATCAGGCTTACCGTTATCACTGTTGCGATGACAACGCGGCATTTACAATCTAACCATATGAAATAAATCGTTATTAAATGAATAACTGATTACGTCATGCGGTTATATGACGGCGATCTCTCACAAGCCTTGTAAGAGATCTCTCACAAAGTCTGTAGCATAACGGATTACAAAACGGGGTCGAGCTGATTAAGGAATTCCGCAAGTGAGGGGCGAGAACATCGCGTTTGCGGGTGCCGAGCGTCTCTTTGATCACTTCGCCGTTCAGGTTAGCAACAGCGATCACATCCAGTTCGCTGTCGAGCGTCGCGATAAACAGCGTCGGTGGAAGCTTCAGGCGTTTTTGCGTAACGAGATGTCCAATCAAGTTCTCCTGAACTCGCTGGAAATCCTCTTCGCTCCAGGTCTGTAGCAGCGTCATCGTTTCATTGCCGAAACGGGCGCGCATATCCCCGGCAAACTGTGTGGTGTAAAACGCATGAACGGCTGGTTGTACCACAATGTCCATGGCGCGCTCAACCGCATTTACATTCTGCTGTTCCGTGAAGGGCTGTGGCTGCCAGATGATTTTATCGTCGAGCGTCGTAATAATGCACGGTGATGGCACGCCGTATAACTCTTCACTTTGCGGCCATGTGTCATGCTGTTGATGCCATGCATCGCAGTAGCGCGTCGTGAACGCTGTCAGGGCATTTGCAGTCTCAATATCCACCGATTTCTCTCTTCACGTAAGACAGGATAAACTTGTGCCTATAGTTTACCTGCAAAGTGACAATGAAACATGTCTTACGAAAATCATCAGGCGTTATCAGGCTTAACGCTGGGCAAAACCACTGATTACCGCGATACCTACGACGCCACCCTGCTACAGGGCGTTCCACGCAGTCTAAACCGCGATCCACTTGGGCTGTCCGCGAATGCACTGCCGTTTGTCGGCGGTGATATCTGGACGCTTTACGAACTCTCCTGGCTCAACGCGCGCGGTTTGCCGCAGGTCGCCGTGGGCCACGTTGAGCTGGATTACGCCAGCGTGAATCTGGTGGAGTCCAAAAGCTTTAAGCTCTATCTCAACAGCTTTAACCAGACACGTTTTGACTCCTGGGAAGAGGTGCAGCGCACGCTGGCGCGCGATCTGAGTGCCTGCGCGCAGGGTGACGTGACCGTGGCGCTGTATCATCTGAATGAACTGGAAGGTCAGCCGGTGGCGCATTTCCACGGCACCTGCATTGACGATCAGGAGATCGAGATTGAGAGTTACGAATTCAGCACCGATTATCTGCAAAACGCGGCGGGCGAAAAAGTCGTTGAAGAGACGCTGGTCAGCCATCTGCTGAAATCCAACTGTCTGATCACCCACCAGCCTGACTGGGGCTCAGTGCAAATTCAGTATCGCGGCCCGAAAATTGACCGGGAAAAACTGCTGCGTTATCTGGTGTCGTTCCGCCATCACAACGAGTTTCACGAGCAGTGCGTCGAGCGCATCTTCAATGATATCCAGCGCTTCTGCCAGCCGGAGAAACTGAGCGTGTACGCCCGTTACACCCGTCGCGGCGGGCTGGACATTAACCCGTGGCGCACCAATACCGACTTTGTTCCGGCCAC
The DNA here is from genome assembly GCF_003051885.1 of Lelliottia sp. WB101. Taxonomy (NCBI): domain Bacteria; kingdom Pseudomonadati; phylum Pseudomonadota; class Gammaproteobacteria; order Enterobacterales; family Enterobacteriaceae; genus Lelliottia; species Lelliottia sp. WB101. Next base: position 1,948,610 of record NZ_CP028520.1, on the reverse strand, counting down.
CGGACGCCTGGTTCGTCAGTAAATTTGTGAAATATGCGGGCTGTATTCCGCGTCTAAGGTTGTGAAACGTCATAAGCCAGGGCTATTGTAATCAACAGGGAAAGAAGATCTTTATCCCGTAAGGAGCTCACTTGATTACACATATTAGCCCGCTTGGCTCAATGGATATGTTGTCGCAGCTGGAAGTGGACATGCTTAAACGCACGGCCAGCAGTGACCTGTATCAACTGTTTCGCAACTGTTCACTTGCCGTTCTGAACTCCGGAAGTCTGACAGATAACAGTAAAGAGTTGCTGTCTCGCTTTGAAAGCTTTGATATCAACGTGTTGCGCCGCGAGCGTGGCGTGAAGCTTGAAGTGATAAATCCGCCGGAAGAGGCCTTTGTCGATGGGCGGATCATTCGCTCTCTGCAGGCCAACCTGTTCGCCGTGTTGCGCGACATCCTGTTTGTTAACGGACAAATTCACAATGCCGGGCGCTTCCAGCACCTTAATCTGGAAAGCTCGGCACACATGACCAACCTGGTCTTTTCCATTCTGCGTAATGCTCGCGCCCTGCACGTTGGCGAGGCACCTAACATGGTTGTCTGCTGGGGCGGCCACTCCATTAACGAAACTGAATACCTCTACGCACGCCGCGTAGGCACCCAGCTCGGCCTGCGCGAACTGAATATCTGCACCGGTTGTGGTCCTGGCGCGATGGAAGCGCCAATGAAAGGCGCAGCGGTCGGCCACGCGCAGCAGCGCTATAAAGAAGGCCGTTTCATTGGTATGACGGAGCCTTCCATTATCGCGGCCGAGCCACCGAACCCGCTGGTGAATGAGCTGATCATCATGCCGGATATCGAAAAACGTCTCGAAGCCTTCGTGCGTATCGCACACGGGATCATTATCTTCCCGGGCGGTGTCGGAACGGCGGAAGAGCTGCTTTATCTGCTGGGTATTCTGATGAATCCGGCGAATAAAAATCAGGTCTTGCCGCTTATCCTCACCGGGCCAAAAGAGAGCGCTGATTACTTCCGCGTGCTGGACGAGTTTATCGTGCACACCCTGGGCGAAGCGGCGCGTAGCCACTACCGCATTATCATTGACGATGCGGCAGAAGTGGCGCGTCAGATGAAAAAGGCGATGCCGCTGGTCAAAGAGAACCGCCGTGATACGGGCGATGCGTACAGCTTTAACTGGTCGATTCGTATCGCGCCAGACCTTCAGAAGCCGTTCGAACCATCCCACGAGAATATGGCAAACCTGAAACTGTATCCGGATCAGCCCGTTGAAGTGCTGGCCGCGGATCTGCGTCGTGCGTTCTCCGGCATCGTGGCCGGTAACGTAAAAGAGGTAGGCATTCGCGCCATCGAAGAGTACGGTCCGTACAAAATCCACGGCGACAGCCAGATGATGCGCCGCATGGACGATCTGCTGCAGGGCTTTGTCGCCCAGCACCGTATGAAGCTGCCCGGCTCGGCCTATATCCCCTGTTATGAGATTTGCGCCTGACCGTCAGTTGCTTTCACTCAATTTAAGCCGGGCACTGCCCGGCTTTTTCATTTCTTCTGATAAAACATAGGCATTACTTATCTTATTTACATTTCCGACTCGAACGCAAACGATTACCTTGATTTTCAAACCGTGATTTATCAGCCTTAATCCAAATTACCTGCAAGAAAAAACTAAAAATCGCCATCTTTACAGCGGAAGCCACGTATCTCGCTGTCCGATCTTTCACGCCGTATGTCGTTAATGGTAGCCTTCGCGCCCGTAAATCCGCTTTGACGTTTTATTAACAGTTTTTTGGTCTAAATATGCCCACTTCAAAAGTGGATTATTGCATTTGGGATCAGGATCACTGATACATTCATTACTTAAATGTATCTTTCCGCCCGCCAATAGTTACGGGCAAAAATTATAAAAAAACCGTCATTGAACGAATTTCATATTACCGTCGGGCCCTTTTTCATCGGAATTGACTAAAAAGCCTGACTAATTGCTTCCTCCAGGAGAAATAGATGGAAACCACTCAAACCAGCACCATTGCTTCGACAGAATCCCGAAGTGGATGGCGCAAAACGGACACCATGTGGATGCTGGGCCTGTACGGTACAGCAATCGGCGCAGGTGTCCTGTTCCTGCCGATCAACGCAGGCGTTGGCGGTCTGATTCCGCTGATCATCATGGCTATCATTGCCTTCCCGATGACTTACTTTGCACACCGCGGCCTGACCCGTTTTGTGCTGTCCGGTAAAAACCCAGGCGAAGACATCACTGAAGTTGTTGAAGAGCACTTCGGCGTTGGCGCAGGTAAACTGATTACCCTGCTCTACTTCTTCGCGATTTACCCGATTCTGCTGGTTTACAGCGTGGCGATTACCAACACCGTTGAAAGCTTCATGACGCACCAGCTGCACATGACGCCGCCACCGCGCGCTATTCTGTCTCTGATCCTGATCGTGGGTATGATGACCATCGTTCGTTTCGGCGAGCAGATGATCGTTAAAGCGATGAGCGTTCTGGTCTTCCCGTTCGTGATTGCCCTGATGGTGCTGGCTTTCTACCTGGTTCCACAGTGGAACGGTGCAGCGCTGGAAACCCTCTCCCTTAGCAGCGCATCGGCAACCGGTAACGGCCTGTTGATGACTCTGTGGCTGGCGATTCCGGTGATGGTCTTCTCCTTCAACCACTCCCCGATCATCTCCTCTTTCGCTGTGGCGAAACGTGAAGAGTACGGTCAGGGCGCAGAGAAGAAGTGCTCCAGCATCCTGGCTCGCGCTCACATCATGATGGTTATTACCGTAATGTTCTTCGTGTTCAGCTGCGTACTGAGCCTCTCCCCGGCGGATCTGGCAGCAGCGAAAGCACAGAACATCTCGATTCTGTCTTACCTGGCTAACCACTTTAACGCACCGCTGATTGCCTGGATGGCGCCAATCATCGCGATTATCGCTATCACCAAATCCTTCCTCGGCCACTACCTTGGCGCACGTGAAGGCTTTAACGGTATGGTGATCAAATCCCTGCGCGGTAAAGGCAAAAGCATTGAAGTTAACAAACTGAACAAAATCACTGCACTGTTCATGCTGTTGACGACCTGGGCTGTGGCGACCATGAACCCGAGCATCCTCGGCATGATCGAAACCCTGGGCGGTCCAATCATCGCGATGATTCTGTTCCTGATGCCGATGTACGCGATTCAGAAAGTCCCGGCAATGCGTAAATACAGCGGCCACATCAGCAACGTCTTCGTTGTGATTATGGGTCTGATTGCCATCTCCGCGATTTTCTTCTCTCTGTTCAGCTAATACCTCCTGCGCCGTCTTCGGACGGCGCACTCCTCCTCTGACTGATAGCAAGGGACGCATCATGATTAGCGTATTCGATATCTTCAAAATCGGTATTGGACCTTCCAGCTCTCATACTGTCGGGCCAATGAAAGCCGGTAAACAATTCACGGATGACTTGATTTCACGCGGCATTCTGCACGACGTCACACGCGTGGTTGTCGATGTTTACGGCTCCCTGTCTCTGACGGGTAAAGGCCACCATACTGACATCGCCATTATTATGGGCCTGGCGGGGAATCTGCCGGACACCGTTGATATTGACGCAATTCCTGGATTCATTCAGGACGTGAATACTCATGGCCGCCTGCTGCTGGCAAACGGTGACCATGAAGTCGAGTTCCCGGTTGATAAGTGCATGAACTTCCATGCCGACAACCTCTCCCTGCACGAGAACGGTATGCGTATTACCGCGCTGGCAGGCGAAAAGGCGATTTACAGCCAAACCTATTACTCCATCGGCGGCGGTTTTATCGTCGACGAAGACCACTTTGGTCAGGCCAGCAACTCTTCCGTTGAGGTACCTTACCCGTACAAAAATGCGGCGGATTTACAGCGTCATTGTCAGGAAAGCGGCTTGTCACTTTCTGGTCTGATGATGAAAAATGAGCTGGCGTTGCACAGCAAAGAAGAGCTGGAACAGCACTTCAAAAACGTCTGGGATGTGATGCGCGGCGGTATCGAGCGCGGCATCACCACCGAAGGCGTGCTGCCGGGCAAACTGCGCGTACCGCGTCGTGCTGCGGCGTTGCGTCGTATGTTGGTGAGCACCGACAAAACCACCACCGACCCGATGGCGGTCGTTGACTGGATCAACATGTTCGCGCTGGCGGTTAACGAAGAAAACGCCGCAGGCGGACGTGTGGTCACCGCACCGACTAACGGCGCGTGCGGTATCGTTCCGGCGGTGCTGGCGTACTACGATAAGTTTATCCGTGAAGTGAACGCTAACTCGCTGGCGCGCTATCTGCTCGTCACCAGCGCGATTGGCTCACTGTATAAGATGAATGCCTCGATCTCTGGCGCTGAAGTGGGCTGCCAGGGTGAAGTCGGCGTGGCTTGTTCCATGGCGGCAGCGGGTCTGACGGAACTGCTGGGCGGTAGCCCAACGCAGGTCTGTATCGCGGCGGAAATCGGCATGGAGCACAACCTCGGACTGACCTGTGACCCGGTTGCTGGTCAGGTGCAGGTACCGTGCATCGAGCGTAACGCGATTGCCTCCGTTAAAGCGGTGAACGCCGCGCGTATGGCCCTGCGCCGTACCAGCGAGCCGCGCGTTTGCCTCGATAAGGTTATTGAAACCATGTACGAGACCGGCAAAGATATGAATGCCAAATACCGCGAAACCTCTCGCGGCGGGCTGGCCATGAAAATCGTGACCTGCGATTAAACCTGTGCGCCTCGCTTTTGCGGGGCGCCTTCCCATTTCCCACGCCTCTCGTAGTTTCATCCTGCTGACAGTGTTACCCTTTATTCATTAAAAGAAGGGAGATTATCTGTGGCTGTTCATTTGCTTATTGTCGACGCGCTCAACCTGATTCGCCGTATTCATGCGGTGCAAGGCACACCCTGCAAAGACACTTGCCTGCATGCGCTGGAGCAGCTTATTCGCCACAGCCAGCCCACTCACGCAGTGGCCGTTTTCGACGACGAAGCGCGTAACACAGGCTGGCGGCACCAGCGTTTACCGGATTACAAAGCCGGACGCGCACCGATGCCCGACGATCTCCACGCCGAAATGCCCGCCATTCGCGCCGCCTTTGAAACGCGCGGTGTACCGTGCTGGGGCGCGCATGGCAACGAAGCCGACGATTTGGCCGCGACGCTGGCGATAAAAGTTGCGGGCGCCGGGCATCAGGCCACCATCGTCTCCACCGACAAGGGCTACTGCCAGCTACTCTCACCGACCATTCGTATTCGCGATTACTTTCAAAAGCGCTGGCTCGATGCCCCTTTTATCGCCAGTGAATTTGGCGTCTCGCCGCAACAGCTGCCTGACTACTGGGGGCTTGCCGGGATCAGCAGCTCAAAAGTGCCGGGCGTGGCCGGGATTGGCCCTAAAAGTGCAGCGCAGCTGTTAACGGATTTTCAGGATCTGGAAGGGATTTACGCCCATCTGGAGAATGTTCCCGAGAAGTGGCGCAAGAAGCTGGAAGCGCATAAAGAGATGGCGTTTATCTGCCGGGATGTGGCGCGGTTACAGACGGATTTGCAGTTAGACGGGAATTTGCAGCAGTTGCGGCTGGAGCGGTAGGTTCAGGTCAGAAAGTTGCCGGAGGACCTGGAGTGTGCCCGATAAGCATAGCGCTACCGGGCACACAGACAGGCGTTATCGCTCGTCGCGACGTCCACCCACGGCAGCCCACCAGCGGCGGACGTGCACGGTCACTTCTTCACGGTCGTGATAAAGCTGACGCGCTTGGATTTCAGCATTGATCCCTTGGGCATTCAGCTGTTCCTGGATATACGCCAGATTCTGAGAGACCTCTTCATAGCGCTTTTTCATCGGCAGCTTAAGGTTGAAGATCGTCTCGCGGCACCAGCCGTTCACCAGCCAGGTGGCCATCAGCGCGGCCACTTTCGCCGGTTTCTCCACCATATCGCACACCATCCAGGTGATGTTGTTACGGGTTGGGCGATAGCGGAAACCATCTTCACGCAGCCAGGTCACCTGCCCGGTATCCATCAGGCTTTGCGCCATAGGGCCGTTATCGACAGACGAAACCCACATGTTGCGTTTGACCAGCTGATAGGTCCAGCCGCCAGGGCAAGCGCCCAGATCCACGGCATACATCCCGTTCGCCAGGCGCTCATCCCACTCATCGGCAGGAATAAAGACGTGGAACGCCTCTTCCAGTTTGAGCGTAGAACGGCTTGGCGCATCGGACGGGAATTTAAGACGCGGGATACCCATATAAAACGGCGAGTTGTTCGTCGTGTAGGAGTAACCGGTATAACAACAGCCCGGCGCAATAAAGAAGACATGCACCACCGGACGTTTTGGCGTCTCGTAGTTTGTCAGCACGCCCACCTCACGCAGCGCAGCGCGCAGCGGAACGGTGAACTTGCGGCAAAACTTCATTAGCTCTTTGCTTTCGTTGGTGTCAGCCACTTCAACACGCAGATCGCCGCCCTTCTCCACCACGCCCTGCAGCATGCCGGAGATAGGGGAAATACGATCTTCTGGCGGCAAATCGGTCAGCAGTTCGCCCGCGGCAAACATCTGACGGGCAAAAATCAACGAGCTGAACGGTAACTTGCTAACGATCTTATCCGCATCGTCAGGCTGATAGCATTCGAACACCACATAGCCCGAGTGCTCTTTGACGCGGGCAAAGCCGAAGACTTCCAGACGTGACGCTTTGTCAGTAATTTCCGCGGCGCACTCTTTCTCAAACCCCGGGCGACAATATAAAACAACCTTACTCATGAACAACGCCCCTGCGTTTCAGACGGATAGCTCCGATAAACATCAATACCCACCCGGCGAGGAAACTGACGCCGCCGACGGGTGTAACAAACGCCCAAAGGCGCAAATGTGAAAGTGCGAGGCAGTACAAACTGCCGCTGAACAGAACGGTCCCCAGTGCCAGGAAAACGCTGCTCCAGTAGAACCAAATGCTAATGCGACGCTGCATTGCCACCGCCAGCCCAAAAATAGCCAGCGTATGAAATGCCTGATACTCAAGGCCGGTTTGAATCCAGCCCATTTCGACGACCCCTAAGGTCTTGCTCAACACATGCGCGCCGAACGCGCCCAGTGCGACAAAAATAAAGCCACTCACCGCGGCAAAAATCAGCATGAAACGGCTGGTCATGTTTCTGTCCTAAAGTTATGCGTGCCCGGCACACAAAAGAGATGATTACTCATAACGAAAGCGGAATTTTTCTTGTTCATGTGCCGCCTTCGCCAGTATCCACTGCCGGAAGGCGGCTATTTTACCCAGTTCTGCCTGACTGTCATGACAAACCAGATAAAACGCATTCTTGCTGACCAGAACATCATTAAACGGGCAGACCAGGCGGCCTGCCTCAATTTCGGACTGCGCCATCACGTTGTTTGCCAACGCCACGCCCTGTCCGTGAATGGCAGCCTGTAACACCATCGCGCTGTGGCTAAAGATGGGGCCATGCTGCACATTAATATGATTAAGACCCAACTGGCGGGTATAAGTTTGCCAGTCGCGGCGAGAAGCATCATGTAAAAGTGTATGTTGCGCCAGATCGGCAGGCGTTTTCAACGCTTTGTCGCCCGTCAGCAGCAGCGGCGAGCACACCGGCAGGAGATATTCTGCGTATAATTTTTCAACACGCAAGCCCGGCCAGTTGCCGCGACCGTAAAAAATAGCGACGTCGACATCGTCCGCCAGTTTGTCTTCCTGACGGTCCACCGCCTGGATCCTGACGTCGATTCCCGGATAAGCTGAGTTAAAGCTAGAGAGTCGTGGCACCAGCCAGTGAATGGCAAAACTGGGCAATAAACTGACCGTCAGCGCACCTTTAGCGCTTCGCGCCTGCAGTTTGCGCGTCGCCTCAGTGAGCTGGGAAAAAATGTCTTTGATATCCTGAAAATAGCTCTGCCCTTCTTCCGTCAGAAGCAGGGAGCGGTTGCGGCGGCGAAACAGCTTAAGCCCCAGGAAATCCTCCAGAGACTTGATTTGATGACTTACTGCGGCCTGCGTCACAAAAAGCTCATCGGCCGCGCGCGTGAAGCTCAGATGGCGTGCTGCAGCATCAAAAACGCGTAATGCATTTAGGGGTGGTAATCGCTTCGACATGGGTATTAGGCTTAGATGTTAAAGGTATTTAACACATAGGAAACAACGTTTAACCTATTAGTTTTTTTTATCTGAGCCATTATAATTTGTCCGTTGAGGAACTACCAGCAAATACCTATAGTGGCGGCACTTCCTGAGCCGGAACGAAAAGCTTTTTTTGGAATGCGTGTTCTGAAGGGCTTTTGGCTTACGGTTGTGATGTTGTGTTGTTGTGTTTGCAATTGGTCTGCAATTCAGATCACGGTAGCGAAGCTACCCTTTTTTCACTTCCTGTACATTTACCCTGTCTGTCCATAGTGATTAATGTAGCACCGCCTATTTGCGGTGCTTTTTTTTGGTCTAAAATCTGTTACTTATCCAGTTCAACCATCTCTTTCACGTCAGTACGGTTGATCTGCTGCTTGTTCCCGTTCGCATCTTTATACGAGATCATCCCGGTCTCATTATCGGTTTTTGGCTTCCCGTCAGAGACGATAGTTCGGCCATCATTGGTATGCATCACGTAGTTGTTACCAGAACATGCGCTCAGGGCAAAAGTAAATACACAGGCAGAAATGATTGCGGCAGTCTTGTTCATAATTTTCTCCTTTAGCAATTAATGCTATTCAATCCTAGTTTTAAAACAGGCTAAAACATTCACCTAACACTATTCAGCATAACCTGCTTCTCAAGACCTGCCAGGACAAACAGACAATTCCGATAGCGATCAACAACCTTGCCCTGCCGCCGAAATTGCGCGACGATCTCCATATTGATATGAGGAATTCCATGAACGCTTTCAGTCCTGCGCATTTTCGCGCACAGTTTCCGGCGCTGGCCGATGCCGGTGTTTATCTCGACAGTGCCGCCACAGCGCTCAAGCCGCAGGCCGTGATTGACGCGACAAATCAGTTCTACAGCCTGAGTGCCGGGAATGTGCATCGCAGCCAGTTTGCCGAAGCGCAGCGTTTGACCGCGCGCTACGAGGCCGCCCGCGATCAGGTCGCGCGTCTGCTCAACGCCGAAAGCGGTAAAAATATCGTCTGGACGCGTGGCACCACCGAGGCAATCAATATGGTCGCCCAGTGCTACGCTCGTCCGCTCCTGCAACCGGGCGACGAGATTATCGTGAGCGAGGCCGAGCACCATGCCAATTTAGTGCCGTGGCTGATGGTCGCGGAACAAACGAGCGCCCGGATCGTAAAACTGCCGTTGGGCGCGGATTTACTGCCCGATGTCGGGCGTTTACCCGAGCTCATCACCCCGCGCAGCCGAATTCTGGCCCTCGGGCAAATGTCGAATGTCACCGGCGGTTGCCCGGATCTGGCCCGTGCCGTTGAAATGGCACACCGCCACGGCATGGTTGTGATGGTCGACGGCGCGCAGGGCGTTGTGCATTTCCCGGCTGATGTCCGCAAACTGGATATCGACTTTTACGCTTTTTCCGGTCACAAGCTTTATGGCCCAACCGGGATCGGCGCGCTGTATGGCAAACCGGAACTGCTGGCACAAATGACCCCGTGGCTGGGCGGCGGAAAGATGATCACCGAAGTGACCTTTGACGGTTTCAAAACCCAGGAGATCCCTTACCGCCTCGAAGCCGGTACGCCAAACGTGGCGGGCGTGATAGGGCTGAGCGCCGCACTGGAGTGGCTTGCAGAGACGGACGTCGAACAAGCCGAAAGCTGGAGCCGTGGGCTGGCCACACTTGCAGAAGAAGAGTTAAAAAAACGTCCCGGATTCCGCTCGTTCCGCGTCCAGGATTCCAGCCTGCTGGCGTTTGATTTTGCCTGTGTTCACCACAGCGATATGGTGACCCTGCTGGCTGGATACGGTATCGCCCTGCGCGCCGGACAGCACTGTGCACAGCCGCTGCTTGCGGCACTCGGCGTCAGTGGCACGCTGCGCGCCTCGTTTGCCCCCTACAACACGCAAAGCGACGTTCATGCCCTGGTGGCGGCCGTCGATCGCGCCCTTGAACTCCTGGTGGATTAATGACGAGCTCATCCTTAGCCGGACACCCTTTCGGCAGCGTGATCACTGAAGAGACGCTGAGAAAAACGTTCCTCCCGCTCACCCAGTGGGAAGATAAATACCGTCAGCTGATTTTACTGGGCAAGCAACTCCCCACACTTTCTGATGCGTTAAAAGCGCAGGCGAAAGAAATTCCAGGCTGCGAAAATCGCGTCTGGCTGGGTGTGACGACATCCGGGGAGACGCTGCATTTCTTTGGCGACAGCGAAGGGCGTATCGTGCGCGGTTTACTTGCAGTGCTGCTCACCGCCGTGGAAGGCAAAAGCGCCCGGCAATTGCTGGATGGCGATCCGTTGGCGCTGTTTGACGAGCTGGGGCTGCGCGGACAACTGAGCGCCTCACGCAGCCAGGGCCTGTCCGCACTCAGCGAAGCGGTGCTGAACGCCGCCCGTCAGGTTCAGGCCTGACGGTTGGCTTTGGCCATCATTTTCTTCAGGGCGTGAGAGACAGCGACAAAACCAAAGGTTGCGGTGACCATTGTCGCCGCGCCAAAGCCTGAGGCGCAGTCCATTCGTTTCGGCCCTTCCGCGGTGCTTTTCATGGCACAGACGGAGCCATCTGCCTGCGGATAGACCAGCGCTTCAGTTGAGAACACGCAGTCTACCCCCAGCTTACCTTTACTGTTTTTCACCACGTTAAAATCGTTTTTCAGCCTTTCACGCAGTTTAGCCGCCAGCGGATCCTGAATGGTTTTCGCCAGATCCGTCACCTGGATCTGCGTCGGATCGATTTGACCGCCCGCTCCGCCTGTGGTCACTAATGGGATCTTGTAGCGACGGCAATAGGCAATCAGGGCCGCTTTCGGACGTACGCTGTCGATTGCGTCAATCACGTAGCTAAAGCCGGTGCCCAGGTATTGCGCCACATTATCGGCGGTGACGAAATCATCAATCACCGTGACACGACATTCCGGGTTAATCAGGCGGATGCGCTCTGCCATCACTTCTGCTTTCGCCAGGCCAACGTTATCGCGCAGGGCGTGGATCTGACGGTTGGTGTTGGTGACGCACACATCATCCATATCAATAAGGGTAATCGCGCCAATACCGGTACGCGCCAGCGCCTCGGCCGCCCAGGAGCCGACTCCACCAATACCGACCACGCAGACGTGCGCATCCGCAAACAGTTGCAGGGCTTTTTCACCATATAAACGCGCCGTACCGCCAAAACGTTGACGCCAGGCATCGCTGATTAACGCAGACATAAGACCTCAGGATGTAAAAAGGGTGAGGTTTTATCCTCACCCTGCCCTTCTCCATCACAGGAGAAGGCGGTAAATATTACGCGCTAGATTACCACAATCAGCCGCTGAAAACGTTGCCAGCACTTGCTGCGGGTTTGAGCACCCATACGCGTCCATAATGGTTATACCAGCCCGCACGATGGCCCGCATCCGCACCAATGCCCTGATAAATATCGAAGTGCTGGCCTTTAATGGCCCCACCGACATCCAGCGCCACCATCAGGCGTAATTCATACTGACCGCTGAATTTGCCGTTGTTGTCCAGGGTCGGCACTTCTGCCAACAGCGTGGTGCCCGGCGGAATAATAGAACGATCGGAAGCCACGGATGCACGTCCAATCAGCGGAACCGCGCTGGCCCCTTTCACCGGTGCGTAATTTTGCGGTTTAAAGAAGACGAAGGACGGGTTCTGCTCCAGCAGCTCACGCACTTCCGCTTCGCTGTGCTTTTCGCCCCACTCGCGAATAGCCTGCATCGACATATCTTCTTTCTTAACTTCCCCGCGATCGATCAGCACTTTGCCGATACTGCGATAGGCGTGGCCATTTTTACCGGAATAGCTAAAGAAGTTGAGAGGTGAACCATCACCAAAATCTATATACCCGCTGCCCTGCACATCCATGATGAAGTTATCCATCAGCGAGTTACTGTAGGCCAGCACATACGTTTCATTCAGCGCACCGGAATAGATCTCTGCGCGAGACGGCAGGCGGCCACGTTTTGGCGGCATGCGGTAAATAGGATACTGGAACTCGCCCTGACGGGTGTGTCGCGCCTGAACCACCGGCGTGTAGTAACCGGTGAACTGGACGTTACCGTAGTTATCGGCCCCTTCCATCTGCCAGGCATCAATGCCGTACTGGCGCATGGTGCGCGTATCCCCGCCTGCACGCAGCCAGTCCTGAACGGCGTTGTAGACGCTGTTCTGCGAGCCATACAGACGCGGTGACGCGGTGCGGATCTGGCTGACCTGCTCAGCGAAGTCACCCGCGTTGATCGGCGCACCCACGGCATCCGGCTGGTTAACTAAAGAGAAAGGCTGGGTGAATTTCCCGTCTTTATATTGCTGACCGCGATCGGTCGGTTTAGAGGAGCAGGCCGCAAGAATCGCTACCATTGCGCCCGTCATCAGATACTTCGCCCATCGTCCTTTCATTATATCTCGTCTTAAAGTTGCCCTGAGTCTCTATAAAGAAGATAACAAACCCCTCAGGCTATTGAAATCTGATAGCGCATCCTGAGGCAGGATTTGCGCATTAATCGTCCGAACAGGGCGATGTCGTTCATTTTACATACTAATTTTGGTATTTATGAGAAAAAGGGTTGCATCAAAAACCTATCCGAGTATAGTGCGCATCCACGGACGCGGGGTGGAGCAGCCTGGTAGCTCGTCGGGCTCATAACCCGAAGGTCGTCAGTTCAAATCTGGCCCCCGCAACCAATTAAAATTTGATGCAGTAAATTTCTACGATGTTTTTGCTCAGTAGAAAGACGGACGCGGGGTGGAGCAGCCTGGTAGCTCGTCGGGCTCATAACCCGAAGGTCGTCGGTTCAAATCCGGCCCCCGCAACCAATCAAGTTTTAAGCAGTAGTACGTAAAATAGAAGAAAGACGGACGCGGGGTGGAGCAGCCCGGTAGCTCGTCGGGCTCATAACCCGAAGGTCGTCAGTTCAAATCTGGCCCCCGCAACCAACTCTTCGAAAAACAATAGACACCCTCAAGGGTGTTTTTTTGTATCTGCCGTTTGTGGATTTGCCGGGCGTGAACCCGGCTCATAACATCTATCCTCTTCTGGCCAGCGTCGCGCCATCCGAGAAATACGCCTTAATCCCCGCCAGAATCGACTCTGCCACTTCCTGCTGGAATTTCGCGGTCTTGAGCTTACGCTCCTCTTCGACGTTACTGATAAACGCCGTTTCGACCAGAATCGACGGGATATCCGGCGCCTTCAGCACCGCAAAGCCCGCCTGCTCAACGCTGTTTTTATGCAGCTTGTTCACATTCCCGAGTTTACTCAGCACCGCTTTACCAAATTTCAGGCTGTCGGTGATGGTGAGCGACTGCACCATGTCGAACATCGTGTGATCGACATAGCGATCGCCACTCTTGCTCACCCCACCAATAAGGTCAGAGGCGTTCTGGGAATCCGCCAGCAGTCGCGCCGCGGTACTGGTCGCCCCTTTGGTCGACAGGGCAAAGACCGACGAACCGCTCGGCTGTCTGCTGGTAAAGGCATCGGCGTGAATAGAAACAAACAGGTCAGCGCGCTGTTTCTGCGCTTTCGCCACGCGCACTTTCAGCGGAATGAACACATCTTCATTACGCGTCATGTACGCCCGCATGTTGCCCTCTTTATCGATCAACGCCTTCAGACGGCGGCCAATCTGCAACACCACGTCTTTTTCACGCGTTCGATATTTCCCGACCGCTCCGGAGTCTTCTCCGCCGTGGCCCGGATCGAGCATGATCACAATCGGGCGATCGCGCCCCGCTTTACCCGGCTGCGGGCCACTCTGCGCAGGAGGAACCTGCCTCTCAAGATCGCCTTTGTTGTAATCTTCCAGCAAGGCGAGGAGTGGATCCTGAATGTCCGTCGCATTAGCCGGATAGAGATCCATCACCAGACGCTCCTTAAAACCGGCCACCGGTGCCAGGGCAAACAGCTGCGGTTTAACGTTCTGCTTCAGCTCGAACACCATGCGCACGGTTTGCGGATCAAACTGGCCGACGCGGGCAGATTTAATGTAAGGATCATCGCCACGGATCTGCGCTCCCATGCCTTTCAGCACCGAGTTCAGATTCACGCCCTCGATATCCACCACCACACGCTCAGGATTGCTCAATGCAAACTGTTTGTATTTCAGTACCTGATTAGACTCTACCGTCACGCGCGTATAGGTCGAAGACGGCCAGACACGCACCGCCACCACCTGACTGATGGCGGCGAATGCAACCTGGCTGACGCTCAGCAACCACATCGCCCCGGCCCCTTGTAACAAGCGGCGGCGGCTTATTGTTGATTTGGATCCCGACATGCTTCTCCCGAGCAAGAAAACGAATTTATCTACAAAACGTCCAAATTGACCGAAAACTTTAGCGAATGATGCATAACCTGTCATCTATAAAAGGGTAAACAATCATGCAGTAAGGCACGCATCACTTAATTTTTTCTCTGGTTTGCACTGAATTTAGGGTTGCGCGCGCGGCAATAATCGAATAAAAATACAGAAAATACGAATAAACATTCACTGAGGGGTTGTGCCGTGGTAAAGGAACGTAGAACCGAACTGGTCCAGGGATTCCGCCATTCTGTTCCCTACATCAATACCCATCGGGGAAAAACGTTTGTCATCATGCTGGGTGGCGAAGCCATTGAGCATGAGAACTTTTCCAGTATTGTCAATGACATCGGCCTGCTGCACAGCCTCGGCATTCGCCTGGTGGTCGTCTACGGCGCGCGTCCCCAGATCGACGCCAATCTGGCGGCCCACCACCACGAGCCGATTTATCACAAGCACACCCGCGTGACTGACGCCAAAACCCTGGAGCTGGTTAAGCAAGCAGCCGGGCTTTTGCAGCTCGATATCACTGCGCGTCTGTCGATGAGCCTCAACAATACGCCGCTTCAGGGCGCGCATATCAACGTGGTCAGCGGCAATTTTATTATTTCCCAGCCGTTGGGCGTGGATGATGGCGTGGATTATTGCCACAGCGGGCGTATCCGTCGTATCGACGAAGAGGCGATTCATCGCCAGCTCGATAACGGCGCGATTGTGCTGATGGGACCAGTTGCCGTCTCCGTGACGGGCGAAAGTTTTAACCTCACCTCCGAAGAGGTGGCAACGCAACTGGCGATCAAACTCAAAGCCGAGAAAATGATCGGTTTCTGCTCCTCGCAGGGCGTGTTTAACGAACAAGGGGATATCGTCTCGGAGCTTTTCCCGAACGAAGCCCAGGCGCGCGTCGAAGCGCTGGAAGCAGAAGGCGATTACCACTCCGGCACCGTGCGTTTCCTGCGCGGGGCGGTCAAAGCCTGTCGCAGCGGCGTGCGTCGCAGCCACCTGATCAGTTATCAGGAAGACGGTGCCCTGTTGCAGGAACTGTTCTCGCGCGACGGTATTGGTACGCAGATTGTGATGGAGAGTGCGGAACAGATTCGTCGCGCCACGATCAACGATATTGGCGGGATTCTGGAGCTTATTCGGCCGCTGGAGCAGCAAGGGATTCTGGTCCGTCGCTCCCGCGAGCAACTGGAGATGGAGATCGACAAGTTCACCATCATCCAGCGCGACAACCTGACTATCGCCTGCGCGGCGCTCTATCCCTTCCCGGAAGAGAAAATCGGTGAGATGGCCTGCGTGGCAGTGCATCCAGATTACCGCAGTTCCTCGCGCGGCGAAGTGCTGCTTGAGCGGGTCGCCGCCCAGGCACGTCAGATCGGCCTGAATAAATTATTTGTCCTGACCACCCGCAGCATTCACTGGTTCCAGGAACGCGGCTTTACACCGGTCGATATTGATTTGCTGCCGGAGAGTAAAAAAGAGATGTACAACTATCAGCGACGTTCGAAAGTGCTGATGGCGGACTTGAGTTAACCCTACAGGCCATGCGCTTCCCTCTCCCGAACAGAGAGGGAGCCAAACAATCAGGCAGATTCAAACACCGCGCTTAACCCGCTTCGCCGCTCGGTACGCGTCGTCACGGCTTGCGCCAGCACACGCTCGTCGGCATACAGCGACAGCC
The DNA here is from genome assembly GCF_003051885.1 of Lelliottia sp. WB101. Lineage (NCBI taxonomy): Bacteria > Pseudomonadati > Pseudomonadota > Gammaproteobacteria > Enterobacterales > Enterobacteriaceae > Lelliottia > Lelliottia sp. WB101. The sequence continues at coordinate 1,932,498 of NZ_CP028520.1, read as the reverse complement.
TTTTCCGCGCGCGGGTGATGGCGGTATACACCAGCTCGCGCGTCACTACCGGCGACATTTGCGCGGGCAGAATCAGCACCGCGTGATCAAATTCCGAACCCTGCGATTTGTGCACCGTCATCGCCCACGCCGTTTCGTGTTCCGGCAGACGGCTTGGCTGCACTGATTTCACTGTACCATCCGGCATCTGGAACCAGACGCGCAACCCCTGGCCGCGATCGAGCGCAATGCCGATATCACCGTTAAACAGCCCAAGAGCGCTGTCGTTACGGGAGATCATCACCGGGCGCCCCTCATACCAGCGGGAATGCGGCTGGCGGAAGATTTTCCGCTTCTGCGCTAACGCCAGCTCCAGCCGTTCATTCAGCCCGGTGACGCCAAACGGCCCTTCGCGCAGCGCGCACAAAAGCTGATACTCACCGAAGGCCGCAATCACAGCTTCGGGTGCATCTTGCTGCTGCACGCTCAGAAGGAAACGCTGATAACCCTGCAATGCATCCTCGAGCATGGCGAGATACTCTTCGCCCGTCTGGAGTGGCTTTTTCTCAATGTCGTCAAATGTGCCGTTAAATACCGTTCTGATGGCCGCACGATCGCCGCGGTTAACGGCGGCGGCGAGCTGGCCGATACCGGAATCGCTGCCAAAACGGTAGCTTTTTTGCAACAGGCACAGGCTGTCGCGCAAGGCGCCCGCCCGTTCTTCTGTGTGCCCTTCTATCGGGCAGCCGGTCAGGTGCGACAGCTCCTGCGCGCGCGTGAGGGTATAGCCTGCGCTGGCATAATTGCAGATATCCCCCAGCACGGCTCCCGCCTCAACCGAGGCCAGCTGATCGCGATCGCCCAGGAAAATCACACGAGCGTGCGGCGGTAGCGCGTCGATCAGGCGCGACATCATCGTCAAGTCGATCATCGAAGCTTCGTCGACCACCAGCACATCCAGGTGCAGCGGATTCCCTGCATGATAGCGCAGACGCTGGCTGCCCGGCTGGGCGCCAAGCAGGCGGTGCAAAGTGCTGGCCTCATTCGGGAACAGCTTGCGCTGGGCATCATTCAGCGGCAGTTTTTGCAGCGTGCTGCCCAGTGATTCCGTCAATCTTGCCGCCGCTTTGCCCGTGGGAGCAGCCAGCCGGATACGGCATTTCTGCTCGCCCGCCATCTGAATCAGCGCCGCCAGCAGTTTTGCCACGGTGGTGGTTTTCCCCGTCCCTGGCCCGCCAGAAATCACCGAAATGCGCCGCGTCAGGGCTACCGCCGCCGCCACTTTTTGCCAGTTCATCGTTTCTGAGTCACCGAACAGGTCATTCAGGGTTTGAATCAATGCCCTATCGTCATAGGGCAGCGGCTGATTAGAATCATTAAAGAAATGCGCAATCGCCAGCTCGTTACGCCACATGCGATTGAGATAGAGCCGGTCATGACAAAGAATTAAGGGCGTCGGGATATCACCGTGACTGACGGCGTCAGAGCGCAGTAGCACGTCTTGCCAGTCCGTCGTTTCGCCGAGGAGCGCGAAACAGGCCTGCAGCGGAGCGGGCATTTTCTCATCCGGTACCAGGCGTGACAGGGGCAAGCACACATGGCCTTCACCGGCATCTTTGCTGAGGATCGCGGCGGCCAGCATGACCGCAGCATCGTTATAAGCCACCATCATGGCAAACTGCGCGTCCAGAGGGCGCAGCGCACGCTGCTCTACCGCCTCAAGTAACCGATCTTTCATAGTCATTGGGCCACCTCTTCCGTGCTCGCGGCAAACAGTCTGTCCATTTTATCAACCAACAACGGATCCGGGCGCGTGGTAAATATCCCCGACTGCGGATCCCGGGCGTCAACGCCACGTAAAAACAGATAAATCACACCGCCGAAATGGTCTTCATAGTTGTAATCCGCGATGCGGTGGCGCAGGTAGCGGTGCAGCGCCAGGGTATAGAGTTGATACTGCAAATCATAGCGGTGCGACTGCATTGCGGCGGCCATTGCCTGGCGGGTATAGGCCTCGCTGTTTTCGCCCAGCCAGTTGGATTTGTAATCCAACAGGTAGTAGCGCCCCTCATGGCGGAACACCAAATCGATAAAGCCTTTCAGCATCCCGCTCACCTGGCGGAAATTGAGCGCCGGGCTGTTCTTCGACAACGGATCGTGCTCGCGAATAATCGCATCCAGTGCGTTCGCTGTCAGCGGCCCGGCAATCGGGAGATAGAACTCCATCTCAACCTGTTTTTCTTTTGCCGTGAGTTGGCTTAGGGAGATCCCCGAATCATTAAGCGGCGCCTCTAAAATCGCCGTGATCCACGCGGTAAGTACCGGCTGCCACTGAGCGTCGTACCCGCCTTTTTGCAGCATCTCCAGCACCCACTCCGGCGACACCGGCTGCGTAAAATCGAGCGTTTCAAACAGGCTATGTAAAAACGTGCCTGGCGACGCACCGCGCGGGAACTGATGCGGTGTAAGCTCGGGTTCTGCCGCAACCTCACCCACGCCCGACGCATCTACGTCGAGTTTAGGCATCAGATCCTGCGCAATGTTTTGTCCGTGCTGCTGGAGACCGGAATAGCTGGTGACTCGCCAGTCGTCCATCAGCGCACGCGTAATCTGCCGCGCGCCTAAATCGGGCACCGATGGCTCTGGCATCTGCCAGCGGGAAAGATCGGGCTGACCGGGGATCTGCAGGGCAATATTTTCATCACATAACGCGTCGAGACACTGGCGCAGCCCGGCGGCATCTTTGGGCTCACCTTTTTGAATCAGCCTCCCGAGCGCACTTTGATGGAAATCGCTCTCCCCCGCCTTCTCGCCGCGACGGCGGAACAGCGGCGCAATGCCCAGGCTGCAATGCCAGACGGAGCGCGTCAGGGCGACATACAGCAGGCGTAAATCTTCCGCCAGACGCTCCGCCTCGGCAAGCTCAATACTAGAATCGGCTTTGCTGAGATCGAGCACCGGCTCAAACGACACGCGATCGTGATAGAACGCCTGATCCTGCGCACGATAGTTGGCGATAAACGGCAGACAAACCAGCGGATATTCCAGCCCTTTTGATTTGTGGATCGTCACGATTTTTACCAGATGTTTGTCGCTTTCGAGACGCATCTGCTGACTGGCCGCATTGCTGTTAGGATCGGCGATATGCTGCGACAGCCAACGCACCAGCGCATGTTCGCTCTCAAGCTGCGATCCCGCTTCCTGTAAAAGCTCGCTGATGTGCAAAATGTCGGTCAGGCGGCGTTCACCGCCTGCGGTCGCCAGCATATTTTCAGCGACATGACGCTGAGCCATCAGTTCGCGCAGCATCGCCATGACGCCGCGTTTTTGCCAGCGCTCACGATAATGCGCAAACTCCTCAACCACCGCATCCCATGCGCTTTCGTCGTTATTCAGCGCATCAATATCACGCGCGTTAAGACCGAGCATTGAGCTTGCCAGTGCACTGCGCAACGTACTCTCCCGCTCAGGCGTCAGCACGGCCTGCAACAGCCATAGCATCTCCTGCGCTTCGAGCGTTTCAAACACGCTGTCGCGATTAGAGAGGTAAACAGAAGGGATCGCGAGCAGCGTGAGGGCATCGCGCACCAGCGACGCCTCCTGACGACTGCGCACCAGCACGGTAATGTCCGAGGCGCTGACCGCTTTAGCGGTGTTACCTTTCCACAGTAGCGCTTCGCCCTGCGCACCGGCGCTGAGCCAGTCGCGGATCTGCGCCGCGCACTGCTGCGCCATCACGTTCTGATAATCACTGACGCCACAGCCTTCGCCGTCCATCAGCCAAAAGTTCATCGCAGGCTGAACGTCGCCACGGAGCTCAAAGCGCAGTGCGCTGTTTTTCTCAGCCGACTTAACGGGCGAAAACGGAATTTCCTTGAACATGAAAGCCGCATCCATACGCTCAAAAAGCGTATTTACGCTCGCCACCATTCCCGGCGCGGAACGCCAGTTGGTGTCCAGCGTATAGTGCGCTTCGACCTCTCCGCGGGCTTTCATGTAGGTGAAGATATCCGCGCCGCGAAAGGCGTAGATGGCCTGTTTAGGATCACCAATCAGTAACAGTGCCGTTTCGGGCTGTCTGCGCCAGATACGGCGAAATATACGGTATTGTTGCGGGTCGGTATCCTGGAATTCATCGATCATTGCTACCGGGAAGCGGGCGCGGATCGCCGCTGCCAGCGCGTCGCCATTTTCACTGCCGAGTGCCGCATCCAGACGGCTTAGCATATCGTCGAAACCCAGCTCGCCACGACGACGTTTTTCACGCGCAACGGTTTCGCGGATCTCGGCCATCGCACGGGTGATCATCAGATCGTTAAGGGTCAGCGGCTGCGCCAGCAGCGTTTCTATCGCGACAAATAACGGATGTTCAGGGACGATACCGTCAGCTTTGGTGCGCTCCACCAGGAAGCTCTGAGAAAATTTCTCCAGCGCATCGGGCAGCTGATAGCTGCGCGTCTCCTCCTGCGCCCAGGCGCTGATTTTTTCGATCCATTTCGCCTGATTGCCACGGTTAAATTTGCGGCGGTCAATGCCGGAATTTTCAAGAATAGCGTCAATATCGGCAACCGACTCGCACCATTTTTGCTTCAGGGCGGCTATCAGCGAAATAATTTTCTCGTGCCGTGCAGCCAGCGTTTCATCCGCAGGCGGCGGGGATTTTATCGCCGGTGCTTCGCCTTGCAGGTAGCGTTCGATAGCGCGTAAAAGTTCTTCCGGCCCTTTCCATAAGGCATGCACCGCTTCGGCGATATCACGCGGGAGCGGATAGCAATGGCGGCGCCAGAAGTCCGCGCACGCCCGGTGGCGCAGTTCCGATTCATCCTCAATGAGTTGCTGTTCAAAGAGCATGCCCGATTCAAACGCATTCAGGCTCAGCATGCGCTGACAAAAACCGTGAATGGTAAAGACGGCGGCTTCGTCCATTTGACGCTCGGCCAGAAGCAGCCATTGAGCGGCCTGCTGTTTGTCAGCGATCTCTTCAAGGAGGCGAGCGTAAAGTGGGTTGTCTGTGGTCTGGCGCAGGCAGGCGATGCGCAGTTCGTGTATGTTCGCACGAATACGTCCCCGCAGCTCAGCGGTCGCCGCTTCGGTGAAGGTCACCACCAGCAATTGTTCCACGCTGAGCGGGCGCCCAAACGCAGCATTGCCGCCCAGTCCTAACAGAAGGCGCAGGTAGAGGGCAGCAATGGTGAAGGTTTTTCCCGTTCCCGCTGAGGCTTCAATCAATCGTTCGCCCTGTAGCGGCAAACGTAAGGGATCAAGGGACTCAGCGGTATCGGTCATTCTTTCTTACTCCAGGGCATCGATTTCTGCAGTGCGCTGACGCTCTCCCAGACTTTCCAGCCCTGCGGATTCACATAATCCACTTTCCCGTTCTGGCTGCCGGAAACCTGAGACAAGCATGCCATGCCTTGCGGCTTCACCACCGCCTGGTGGAAGAAGTCAGCAACCTTTTGAGGCGTCAGCAGTTTTATCTCGGCCACTACTTTATCACGTGAATCAAAGGTCATATTACCCTGATCGAAATCTTTGCTGAGCTGAGACGCTTCTTCGCCCAAGGTTTGCGGAGCCTGCTGCACCTGCGCGATCACGGCCTGCTGAATTTGAGCAAACTCTTCCGGCGTCATTTTGCGCAGTTTCTCTTCAGCCTGTGGGAAAAAGGCCTGATACCGCTGCCAAAGATAAGCGGGCTGTTTATCGCTGCTCTGCAACAAGAAGCCCAGTCCCCACTGGCGACCCACATTCATCGAGAATGCAAACACCGCATAGCCAAGCTGCTCTTCAGTACGCAACTGATTGTAGAACCACGGCTGGATGATCTGCCCCAGCACCGCGCTGTAGGCGGAGCTGGCATACTCATCGTAGCCGGTCGGCACAAATACTGCGGCCAGCGCAGAGTCCGTGCTGCTCCCCGCCTTTTCAAAGATCACATTCTGCTGTTTTTCTACCAGCACATTCTGGTTACGGCACCACTCATTGCCGTTGGCACCCAGCTGTTTGCGAACATTCTGCGCGAGAGTTTTAGCCTGATCTTCGCTCATGTTGCCGACAACCAGAAACTCGGGGCGCGAATGGGTTTTCAGGGCCGTCCGGTAATCCATCACCTCTTTCAGGGTGATTGACGGCAGCAACGCGCGGCGCGTTTCACGCTGGAAGTACGGAATTTGCGACAGCATCTGCACAGGCATAATCGCCTGGTCAAAGGCTTTGCCTTTTTCCGCCGAATCCATCATCTGCGCATACCAGGATTTGGCCTGCTCCAGCTGCTCTTCGGTCGCCGTGTAGCTGAAATACCCCTCCAGCAGCGCCTGGAAAAGCTGCGGTAAACGCTGGGTGTAACCGTTAGCATTGACCATTAGCCCGTTGTTGGCGTTGGTGGAGAAACTGATCCCACCGACAGCCGCCTGATTGCTGAGCTGATCCAGGGCGATCCCCGCCAGATAGTCATTGAGCGCAAACATCACCTGGTTTTTGGCGCTGTCCATGGCCTGCGGATTGCGCAGCACCACGCTGACATCGGCTTTCGGCTCACTGGCAAAATAGCGGCTTGGGGTGTAAACCACACGTAACGTCGGTTCGTTAACGATCAGTTCCGGATGCGGGTATTCCTTTGCAGGCTTGATGAGCGTGAAATCGTCAGGAATGTACGGATTGAGTTCAGGCAATTTCAACGCAATCTGGCCGGACTCTTTCTGCCAGTCAGCGAAGGTTTGCGCGCTGATTTTATTCACCTGATACGGCGCATCGACAAAGTACGCAGTTTTGTTGTGCGGCTCTTTCGGGCTGATATACCAGATGCGGGCGTTCTGCGGGGTCATCATCGCCAGACGCGCTTTGATGGCATCAGCGTCATAACGATCGGCAATGTTCACCGCATCCAGCGTATTTTCCACCGGAACGCGAATCATGGTGTCAGCCAGCCATTCAACATAGTCCATATCGCGGGTGATCGACGGGTAGCGGAAATCGAGATCCAGCACGTGGGCCAGTTCGTCAAAGTAACTTTTATCCACACCGTTATCGCGCAGCAACGACAGATAGCTGAAGATCGCCGCAACCACTTGATCGCGGTGCGCAAGGCCTTTGTCGGTCAGGGTTGCCGAGATCGCGAGAACACCGCTGTTGCCGTTGACGACAGGATCGGAATCAGCGCGGATCCCCTCTACCAGCCCCTGCTTCTGCAGCCAGTCAGAGAGCGTGCCCGGGCTGCGATTACCGATCAGATAGGTGAGGAGCTCATCCGTTTTGCTGCGAAACTGTGCGGTATTGTTATCAATACGGAACTCGACACGCAGCACTTTACGCGGCATTGCAGGCACATAGTGAATGATGATCCCTTTTTGCTCATCCGTGACCACTGGCGTGGTGATCTCCGGCTTTTCAATATTTTTATTCGGCACACGACCATAGGTTTGTGCCGCAAGACGCGCCAGCTCCGGCAGCGGTTTGTTGCTGTAGACCACCGCTTTCATCAGATTGGCGGAATAGTATTTATCACGAAAGGCGTGTAAGGCATCGAGAACCGGGCTGCCGGGTTTATCGCTCAGGGTTTCCAGGTTACCCCCTGAAAAACGCGAGCCTGGGTGCGCCGGGTTAATTGTTTCGGCACTGACCTGCGCCATGCGCATACCGTCTCGCGTGCGCGCCATGGTCAGTTCGGCATTGACGGCGTTACGCTCGCGATCGGCATACTTTTTATCCAGTAAAGGCGACGCGATAGCATCGGCGAGACGGTCAACCGCCCCTTCCAGCGCATCGTTTTCGACTTCAAGATAGAACGCAGTGCGATAAGGTGCCGTGCTGGCATTGTGGCTGCCACCGTGCATTTTGAGGAATTCAGAGAGGCTATCCGGCTGCGGATATTTTTTAGACCCCATCAGCGTCATGTGTTCAAGGTAATGGGCAAGACCTGGATGCGAATCGGGGTCTTCCAGCGAGCCGACGGGTACGACCAGCGCAGAGAGCGATTTAATCGCCTGCGGATCGGAGACCAGCAGCACGGTCATCCCGTTATCAAGACGAATAGCCTGATACTGGCGGATGTCTTTTTCGCTCTTATGGATTTTTTCCTGAACGGGCTGCCAACCGGTATCTGCCTGAGTGAGGGGTGCCCAGAGGGCGACAAACAAAACAAACGCTTTTAACAAGGTGCTGCCTGGCATTCACTACCTCTTCATCACGGCTACATCATTAACAATTTGCGTGCTGGGCACGCCAGCATCTTTTTATGTTGGTACATCAGTCCGTGACAAGATGGGCATAATAAATGAACGCTTTCTCCTGCGCAATTTTTATACAATCATCAGGACTGATTATATTTAAACAAAGGTAACAGATAGCGTTGAGCCTCTTGTGTAATGGCGTCGAAATACTCCGGCTCAAGGGTTCTCCATAACCGCTGATACCAGACATCATCACCCTCTCCGCACACCATCATATTTCCTTCATACGCCTGTAAAAACTTGCTGCGCGCTTTTTGCAGCGAGGCGTCATCCGTTAACATGGCATCATTCTGCGCGTCGTAACAGGCTTTTATCCACGCCCCCCACTTTCTGGCAGCAACAGCAGCGGCTTATTCATCCCCTGGCGATAGCCCTCGATATAGGGTTCGAGACAGGCCAGAGCCTGATCGGACGCCATTGGTGGGAAGCGCCATTCGCCGTCTTTACGGACGAATAAACGGCTTTCACCTTCGTTACCGCCCGCACAGTAGACAAGATGTTCGAGCCAGAGTTGCAAACCTTGTGACACACTGAGCATGGCAGGACGCCAGCGCAGTAGCCCGTCCGGCTGCACCTGCTGTAGCCAGCCCGTGAGCTGAATACCGTTGCAGGTCAGATCGATTTCAAGGCTTTTTCCCGGCTGACGGAATTCAATGACGCGGTCGGCCAGAGCCTGCATCTCCTGACACTGCATATCCCAGGCGATCTCCCCGAAGGCGCCATACGGGAGCTGGCCTGCGGCCCGATAGCGACGAAACAGCGTTTGTGCATTTTCCTCTTCAACCAGCGCATTAAGCAGCTGTTGATTCAGCTGATAGCGGCTTAATCCATTGAGGGTGAAAGGTTCTGCATCAGGGATCTCGCTCTCTTCGGAGCGGAAATTCACCTGCAACCGCTGCTGGAAAAACGCGCGTACCGGGTGCGCCCAAAACCGTTGCAACTGCTCAAAAGTGAGCGTCTCAAGCAAACGAGGCTCAAGCTCCTGAATGAAATCCGTATGGGCTTGCCCCTCTTTCCTCGCAGCGGGCAGCCATTCGCGGGCATAGCTTTGCTGTTCGTTATCGACGTAGTTAGCCGGATCGAACGGCATGCGGGTGTGGAGACAGGTGATGTGAGCTTTTACCCGCTGTTCGCTTTCGTCGCAATTAAGCGCCTCATCACCCGGTAGATAGTGGCTTTGCCCAATGTAATCGACCAGTTCCTGCACCAGTACTGACGGGAAGCGCTCGCTGTTATCCTGAATGGAATGCCCGATATAGCTGATATAGAGCTTTTGCTGGGCCGAAATCAACGCCTCGAGGAAGAGGTAACGGTCATCGTCACGTCGGCTACGGTCACCACGCTTCGGCTGCTGGCTCATCAGATCAAAGCCCAGCGGCGCCAAAGCACGCGGATAGATACCATCGTTCATTCCGAGCAGGCAAACGACTTTGAACGGAATCGAACGCATTGGCATCAGCGTACAAATATTGACGGGACCAGCAAGGAAGCGCTGGCTAATACGTTCCTGATCCAGGCGCTGCGTCAGTTCATCGCGTAGCAAGGAGAGCGGAATAGCCTCGCCATAATGAGATGAAATACCTTCGTCGATAATGGCCTGCCACTGCTGTTCGATAAGCGCCATCGCCGCTTCGGTGTCCGTGTCGGGCAGGAAGAAATCATTCAACATTTCCCGGCACAGTGGCTGCCATTCATCCAGAGTGCGGGACTGCATCAGTTCGCGCCGCCAGCGATTAAGCTGCATTAACAGTGAAGCCAGATGGCCGACCAGTTCGGCAATCAGCCCTGAGGATTCATCGTAAGGCAGGACCTCATTCCACTCCCCCTGATGGCTCTCCATTGCATAGCCCAGCAGCATACGCGTCAGGCCGAACTGCCAGGTGTGTTGCCCCGTCGGCGGGAGCTCGAACTCCTGGACGTTATCATCGTCAATCCCCCAGCGAACGCCCGATTCATTGACCCACTGGCGCAGATAGCGCAGCCCCTCTTCGTCGATGTCGAAGCGAGCGGCCAGCACCGGAACATCCAGCAGCGCCAGTACGTCTTCCGAAATAAAGCGGCTATCGGGCAGAGCAAGCAGGCTGATAAACGCCTGCAAAGCCGGATGCGACTGGCGCGCCCGGCGGTCGGAAACGGCATAAGGCAGATATCGCTCGCCGGTGGCGCTACCAAACACCGCCTGAATAAACGGGCTGTAGCTGTCGATATCCGCGACCATGACCACAATATCGCGCGGCGTCAGTTCAGGATCGTCCTGCAACATCGCCAGCAGCTTGTCATGAAGCACTTCAACTTCGCGCTGCGGGCTGTGGCACACATGTACGGTAACGCTGCGATCCTCTGGATCCAGTTTTCGCTTCTTATCGCTGCGGGCAAACTCTTCGGCGGTGATCCCCGCGATGGCGCGGTTCTCCAGATCGAGAATATCCAGTTGCACGTTATGCAGCAGGCTGTCAGGAGTGATCTCCGCAAAGGCATCCACATCGCCTTCTCCGGACGAGGTGATATCGGACAGCATGTGAATGTAGTCACGCCCCAGTTTTCCCCAGGAGGCCAGCAGCGGATTCGGTAAGTTTTGAATGCCTTCTTCATCAAAGAGCTGCGCGGCATTGTCGCTGTCTTTGAAGAGCGGGATCGCGCGCTCTTCAAAGATCCGCCGCCGTTGGCGAGCAACAAGACGAGCGAGCCATTTAGGGTCCTGAATATCCCCCAGTAATGGCGACACGGGTTGGTGAACAGAATGTGGATATCGACATGCTTACCCAGGGCTTTTAACGCGCTCAGGTAAACAGGTGGCAGAGCGGAAATCCCGCATATAAAGACGCGCGACGGTAACCCGGCAGGCGGTTCAGAGGCCTTTTCGAGGGTTGAGATAAACCGCTCGTATAGGTTGGCACGGTGCCACTGTGGCTGGCCCAGTTTTTCGGTGTGTTCCACCAGCGCTTTCCACAGCGGGGCCTGCCAGATTTGCGCCTCAGGCAGGCCGTCAATCAGCTCACCCTTTTCCCAGGACGTCAGCCATTCCGGGCGATAGACCAGATACTGGTCATACAGATCCGCCGTCCGCGAGGCCAGCTGGAACAGTTTACGTTTGTCGGTATCATCGCTCAGATAGTGGCGCAGCATGGCGAACGCATCGCTCGCCAGCATATCCGGCAGCAGCGACATTAGCTTCCAGCTCATGCTTTGCTTATTGAATTCGCTTTTTTTGGGGATGTCAGGCAGAACGCGGACAAACATCTCCCAGATAAAACTCGCCGGAAGCGGGAACTCGATATTTGCCGCAATACCGAATTTTTGCGCCAGGGACATTTGCAGCCACTGAGCCATACCGGTGCTTTGCACCAGCACCATTTCTGGCTCAAAGGGATCGGCAGAATGCTCGCGCTCGACGATAAACTCCATTAATGCTTCCAGCACATCCAGACGATTTGAGTGGTAGACCCGTAACATAGACGCTCCCGACTACTGACTAAGCGGGCAATGCAGGCGTGTCATTTGACCCTGCCGCCCCAAAGGCGAAATTATAGTGACCGAGATGCTGACACATCCAGCCTGTATTGTCTGCCCCCTGTTAATCCGCCAGCCATCCGGCAACGTCCCCTGTGACAGCTGGGTCTGGCTCCAGGCAGAGTGCCAGAGCTGGCGATACTGATTGAAAACTGTAAATCGCGCTGCCAGCGCCCGATGATAGCCAGACAGCGCAGTAATGACGATAACCATCAGCATCATCGCTAACAGCACTTCCACCATACTAAATCCCCTTTGCCGGGCTAAGGTAGCTGACACAATGCGCTCTCCTTCAGTGGACAAAAATCGCTCCAGCCATGGCGGGAAAACACTACTCGCCCGTCCTGGATTATCCCGCCGCGCCACAGCAGCAGCTCACCACTCCCCGCAATAAGCAGGACGCGGTTGTCTTCAGTAACGCGCAGACAGACTCGCCCTTGCAGCCCTTTTTTGCACTGAATACCTGGCCCCACCGGCCAAAGCTGCCTTTTGCCCCACTCCAGCGCCGACTGGACGTTGGCCTGCTGTAAAATCAGCTGCCGCTCACGGCTCACCATCCGCGTAAAAGCATCGAGCTGCAGATTAAGGCCGGTAAGGATCAGGCTGCCGATCACAAGGAGCAACAGGACCAGCGCAAGCGATGACATCCCCCGCTGACGTTTCACAGATTAAATCCTGTGACGCGATGCGTGACCTGTATTGGCTCGGCGTGTGGACGTGCTGTGGAAACTGCCAGCTCGATACTTAGCTCAGGCGCAAAGCCAGTGTGCTCAATTTTGCTCACCATGAAGTGAGTCACCAACACACGTTCAGGTTCGGTTAGTTTCTCCCAGCCTTTTCCTTCGCAGCTTGTGGCTCCCCGCTGAGTTTCAAGTGCGCCAGCTTCCAGGCGAAACCCTGTTTGCTCCGCCTCTGTCGAGGGGGCATTCTCCCAGCGGCCATTGCTGTTGGCATCCCATTGCACAATGACACAGCGCCCTGCCCTACCCATCGTCAACGCGGGCCCCTGACAAGAGCCGTTGCAGTATCCGGCCCTTTGCAGTTGCTTGCCGATAGCAGTGGCTCTGAGCCAGACCTCTTCTTCTAGCTCCTGCTGTTGCTCTTGCTTGAGAATGGCTCGCTGTAACGCCGGCATAAAACGCGCGGTACTCAGCAGCAAAATACTGCTAATTGCCATCGCGATGAGTACCTCGGTCAGCGAGAAGCCGCGCTGGTTTTTTAACATGTTCCCTTCCCTGTGCTGTTGCACATCCTGATACGCCCGGTGTTCGACACGATAATCAGCCATTCTCCCGCTGGGCTTTTGATGCGTATCCTCCCAGGCCAGGCGGTATCCCGTAATCCATAAAACGCCAGGGATTTCGTCAGTTCTGCAATCGTGACTTCAGGCCATGGCAAATTGAGGACCAGCCCGCTCTGAGTCTGGCAGTCCGCACTTTTCGTCGTCGCAAGACATGCCTTTTCGCCGTCCTTATTCACCACGATGAGATGATCCCGGTTATAGCCGTTCGCATCGTTGCGAAGCTGTACCAAGTAGTCACGTACCTGATGGGCGGTTTGCCACAGGCGTTGCTGTTGCTGCCAACTCTGCCAGCCCGACAGCCCTGTGGCGCTGAGAATGACGACAAGGGAAATTGCCACCATGGTTTCGATAAGCGTAAAGCCGCGTTGTTTTTTCATGCCCGCAGTGTGGCGGGAAGCGCCCAGAAAAACGACAGCAGAAAGTGAAGATTACGAGGCGCTTTCCTGTGAAAAGCATCCGTTGCATTACGTTGCAAAAATGCTGGAAAGCCGCTCGTAAATGTGAAATCTGGGCAAAAAAAACCGGCGCTAAAGAGCACCGGTTGTGTCAGGATTTGATCTATCAGATAGCGACAGGAGCTTTGATACCTGGGTGGGGATCGTAGCCTTCAATCTCGAAATCGTCGAAGCGATAGTCAAAGATGGATTCCGGCTTACGCTTGATAACCAGCTTCGGCAGTGCGCGCGGTTCGCGAGTCAGCTGCAGGTGTGTTTGTTCCATGTGATTGCTGTACAGGTGCGTATCGCCACCGGTCCAGACAAAATCACCGACTTCAAGGTCGCACTGCTGCGCCATCATATGAACCAGTAATGCATAGCTGGCGATGTTGAACGGCAGACCGAGGAACACGTCGCAAGAGCGCTGATAGAGCTGGCAGGACAGTTTGCCGTCAGCGACATAGAACTGGAAGAAGGCGTGGCAAGGCGCCAGCGCCATTTTGTCCAGCTCGCCGACGTTCCAGGCTGAGACGATAATGCGACGTGAATCGGGATCGTTTTTCAGCTGGTTCAGCACGGTCGTAATCTGGTCAATGTGGCGGCCATCTGGCGTTGGCCACGCGCGCCACTGTTTGCCGTAGACCGGGCCGAGGTCGCCGTTCTCATCTGCCCATTCGTCCCAAATCGAGACGTTGTTTTCGTGCAGATAGGCCACATTGGTATCGCCTTGCAGGAACCAGAGCAGTTCATGAATGATCGAGCGCAAATGGCAGCGCTTGGTCGTCACCAGCGGAAAACCTTCCTGCAGGTTAAAGCGCATCTGGTGGCCAAAAATAGAGAGCGTTCCGGTGCCGGTGCGATCGTTTTTTGGCGTGCCCTCGTCGAGCACTTTTTTCATCAATTCAAGATACTGTTTCATGGTTCCTCAGGAAAGCTGTTGCTGTGGACGACGACGATACGCCCAAATCATCATTATGATACCCGCGACAATCATCGGGATGGAGAGAATCTGCCCCATGCTGATGTACTGTACCCATTCACCGGTGAATTGCTGATCCGGCTGGCGGAAGAATTCAACGATGATCCGGAACGCACCATAACCAATCAGGAACAGCCCGGAGACGGCACCCATTGGACGCGGTTTGCGGATAAAGAGATTCAGAATGATAAACAGCACCACACCCTCAAGCGCCAGCTCATACAGCTGAGACATGTGGCGCGGCAGTGAGCCGTAGGTGTCGAAGATAGACTGCCACTCTGGGTGGGAAGGCAGCAGCGCAAGGTCTTCCGCACGTGAGTTCGGGAACAGCATCGTAAAGGAGACACTCGGATCGACACGACCCCACAGTTCTCCGTTAATGAAGTTGCCGAGACGACCTGCGCCCAGACCAAACGGGATCAGTGGGGCAATAAAATCAGCCACCTGGAAGAAGTTGCGTTTGGTGCGTTTGGCGAAGATGACCATCACCAGAATCACACCTATCAGACCGCCGTGGAAGGACATGCCTCCGTCCCAGACGCGGAATAGGTAAAGCGGATCGTTCAGGAAAATCGGGAAGTTGTAGAACAGCACATAGCCGATACGCCCACCGAGGAATACCCCGAGGAACCCGGCATAGAGTAGGTTTTCAACTTCGTTTTTCGTCCATCCGCTGCCCGGACGACTGGCGCGACGACCCGCAAGCCACATGGCAAAGATGAAGCCGACCAGGTACATAAGACCGTACCAGTGAAGCGCAACGGGACCGATTGAGAAAATGACCGGATCAAATTCCGGAAAATGCAGATAACCACTGTTCATCTGTCACCACAAGATGTTGTTATTCCGCTGAAAGTGGACAGCGAAAAATAAGCGCGCGCAGGGTTAACCCACGCTCCAAAGTTGCGAATCATAGCACAAGGCAGGCGCGGAGGATGCGCCTGAGATGTAAAAGATGTGTATAGAGAATGGAGCAGAGTGTCGCTCCATTCGTGTAGTGAATGGGAAAGGTTAGCGACCACCGCGGATCAAACCGCCCATGCCGCGACGCTCCATAAAGGCCGCGACCTGGTGACGGACTTCCGTCGCCAGCTGTGCCTCAAGGCTGCGTTTTGCCAGTTCCTGAGCATCTTCGATTTCGATGTGGCGCAGCAAATATTTCACACGCGCCACCGAGCGACCGTTCATCGACAGATGACGGAAGCCAAGACCGATCAGGATCGCCACACACATGGAATCCCCTGCCATTTCACCGCACAGGCGCAGGTCGATTCCGTATAGTTCGGCGTCACGCGCAATCATCGCCAGCGCACGCAGCATCGCCGGGTGCAGGCTGTCGTAAATGCTCGCGACGCGCGTATTGTTCCGATCCACCGCCAGAATGTACTGGGTCAGATCGTTCGTACCGACCGAGATGAAATCCACACGGTTGGCCAGCTGTGGCAGCATAAAGACCATCGATGGGACTTCAAGCATCACGCCGAGGCGCGGTTTGGGAATCGCATAACCGATCATCTCTTCCACTTCGCGCCCAGCACGTTCGATCAAGCGACGCGCTTCGTCGACTTCGTCCAGACTGGTCACCATCGGCAGAAGAATGCTGAGATTTCCGGTGGCCGCGTTAGCACGCAGCATGGCGCGTACCTGCACCAGGAAAATCTCCGGCTGATCGAGCGTAATGCGGATCCCACGCCAGCCGAGGCACGGGTTTTCTTCACTGATGGGCATGTACGGCAACTGTTTATCCGCGCCAACATCCAGCGTTCGCAGGGTGACGGGCTTGTCGTTAAACATCTGTAACATTCCCTGATACTGCGCCACCTGCTCCTCTTCGGAAGGGAAGCCGCTTTGCAACATGAACGGAATTTCAGTGCGGTACAGGCCAATGCCGTCGATACGGCTGCCGAGCTTCTCTTCGTGCGCCGGACTAAGGCCCGCGTTGAGCATCACCTTAACCCGCTCGCCGCTTTTCAACTGCGCGGGCAGATCGACGTCATCTTCCGCCAGGCGGCTTAATTCATTTTCTTCACTGATTAATCGCTGATATTCCTGCAGCAGTACCGGCTCAGGATCGACCAGCAGCTCACCGCGATAACCGTCGACCACCAGGGTGCGGCGTTGCAGCACCGAAGGCTGAATATCCGCGCCCATGACGGTGGGAATACCCAACGCGCGCACCATAATGGCCGCGTGGGAGTTGGCCGCGCCATCGCGCACCACGACGCCTGCCAGCCGGTCATGCGGCAGTTCGGCGAGAGTGGTTGCCGACAGTTCATCGGCGACCAGCACAAAGCGTTTCGGCCAGGCATTTTCGCCCTGAATGGTGTCGTCGAGATGGAACAGCAGACGCTGGCCCAGACTTCGCAGATCGCCCGCACGCTCTTTCAGATAACCGTCTGTCAGGGAGGCAAACTGCTCGGCGAACCGTTCGATGACCTTTTTCACCGCCCATTCCGCCACCGATCCTTTGTCTACTTCGGCGAAGAGTTCGCGGCGCAGGCGCGCATCGGACAGCAGGTGGGAATAAAGATCAAAAATCGCTGCCGTCTCTTTCTGCGCGCCTGCGGCAAAACGCTTACTGTAGCGGCGGAATTCGTTGGAAGCCTCTTCCAGTGCACCGGTAAGGCGTTCGCGTTCAAGGGCAGCGTCCAGCGTGGAGGCTTCGTACACCTGCTCCATGAGCGGCAACGTGGCGTCCATCCACCCTTCGGCGATGGCCACGCCCGGCGATGCGGGCAGCGCACGGATACGCGTCTGGCGATACTGGCCAAACAGCGCAGCTAACTGAGACTGGGAGAGGATTGCGGCCATTTGCGTGGCCAGCGTCACGAGGAATGACTCCTCGCTTTCGTCAAACTGGCGAAGCTCACGCTGCTGCACCACCAGTATTCCAAGAAGCTGGCGGCGCTGAATGATAGGGACACCTAAAAACGCGCGAAAACGCTCTTCCTTGACGGAAGGGATGTATTTAAAGCTGGGGTGTTTTTGCGCATCGGCGAGGTTGATAGGTTCCGCCAGCCGTCCAACGAGGCCAACGATCCCTTCATCAAAGGCGAGCGCAACGGTGCGACCACGCGGTTTTTTCAACCCACGTGTCGCCATCAGGTAATAACAGCGTCGATCGTGGTCGGCCAGATACACCGAACAGACTTCGGTTTCCATCGCAAGACAGATGTCGGTCACCAGAATGTCCAGCGCCTCATTGAGGCGCGGAGCACTGGCAACCTTTTCGACTATTTCTCGCAAGCGGGTGAGCATGATGTGCGTTGCTTAACCTCTTTTACGTCGCCAGGCAGGTGGGCTTTGCGGTTTAGGAGGGGCCTCCTGAAACGCAATCACCACACTTGCAAACTCTTTCATCACCCTGCGGTAAACGTCGCGCTTAAAGGACACGACCTGACGAACGGGATACCAGTAGCTTACCCAACGCCAGCCATCGAACTCTGGCGTACTGCTGGTTTGCATATTGATTTCCGAGTCGTTGCTCACCAATTGCAGAAGAAACCACTTTTGTTTCTGGCCGATACAAACCGGCTTTGTGTCCCAACGCACCAAACGTTTCGGTAACTTGTAACGCAACCAGTTGCGGGTCGAAGCCAGGATGCGAACATCTTTTCGGCTTAAGCCGACTTCTTCGAACAGCTCCCGATACATCGCTTGTTCTGGGGACTCTCCTGGATTGATCCCGCCTTGCGGGAATTGCCAGGAGTGCTGACCATACCGTCTTGCCCACATAACCTGGCCCTGACGATTACAAATTACGATACCTACATTCGGGCGGTAGCCATCGTCATCAATCACCGGACTACCTCAAACTAAACCTTATATATGATCGATTGTTTCATACTCCTGTGAGGCGGTAAACCACTCTCTTACAGGGCTGCGAACGAATAACATTTGAATAACTCACAATTTTCACTCAAGTTATAAACAGATGACGGACGCAAAGGGCCATTTTATTCACTTTTTCTGTGGATATAGTTGTGAAGAAGTATGGAATTACCGCTGGACAACATTGCAGGAAGGAAATCACCTCGCAATCTCACTGCTAAATAAATCACTATATTTCATTACCTTAACGGGTAACACCAGTGAATAACACGCCATAACGTGACGATCATCACATGAGAGATCCGCGTGCTGATGAAAGATCGAACAGCGTCGGTTTTATCCACAGATTGTGCCAATAACTTAGACACTATTTGTGTGAAAATTCGATTTTCGTCGCACGTCAAGGCTGTAAATTGAAACAGTAGTGAGGGTTATTCCCAGTTATCCCACTTTTCTGTGGATAACATGGTGTAAGATCCTGTTCATTGTCAGTGACCAGTTTTGAACAACCCGATTTTACCCTTTTTATCCGGCAGTGGATTTGTCTTAAAAACGCTGATAAATCATAAGCCTGCCATATCGCCAAAGAAATAGTTAAACTCTATCCACAAGGTCTGCTTTTACGGTTCATTTTTTAATCAAAGGTTTAACGTTATGCTTCCGCTCCTTCCACTCACCTCCCCTCCGGCTACAGAAGCGCAGTTGTTGCAGCAGGCGCAACGCGTCGCGGGCTACTCGCTCGGCGAGCTGGCGGCCATGGCGGGCTTGCCGATTCCTGCGGATCTGAAACGGGATAAAGGCTGGATCGGTGTGTTGCTGGAGCGCTGGCTTGGCGCGAGCGCGGGCAGTAAGCCCGAGCAGGATTTTGCCGCACTGGGGGTGGAGCTTAAAACCATCCCCATTGATCGCCAGGGAAAACCACTGGAAACCACCTTTGTCTGCGTTGCGCCGCTCACCGGGAATACGGGTGTGACCTGGGAAATGAGCCACGTACGCCATAAGCTCAAGCGCGTGCTGTGGGTGCCCATCGAAGGCGACAGAGCTATTCCCCTTGCGGATCGCCGCGTGGGTGCGCCACTGCTTTGGAGCCCAAACGAAGAGGAAGAGCGGCAGCTTTCGCAGGACTGGGAGGAGCTAATGGATATGATCGTGCTGGGTCAGGTCGAGCGGATTACCGCGCGTCATGGCGAGGTGATGCAGTTACGCCCGAAAGCCGCTAACAGCAAGGCGCTGACCGAGGCGATTGGCGCTCAGGGAGAACCGATCCTGACGCTGCCGCGCGGCTTCTATTTAAAGAAGAACTTCACCGGTGCTCTGCTGGCCCGTCACTTTTTCGCTTAAACGCGGTTTTTAGCCGAAGTTTGAACTGAATCAAACACATTCACCTGATGTTTAAGATTTTACTGCTTCCTCCTGACGCTTTCTCAGGTTATTACTACACTATGATGTGATACGAGCCAGGTGAGGATGATAACGATGAAAAAATGGGCAGTGATAATCTCAGCGGTGGGTTTAGCGTTTGCGGTTTCAGGTTGTAGTAGTGATTACGTTATGGCGACAAAAGACGGTCGAATGATACTGACTGACGGCAAACCTGAAGTCGACGACGATACCGGCCTTGTAAGCTACAACGATCAGCAGGGCAATAAGATGCAGATCAATCGCGACGAAGTTTCGCAAATCATCGAAAGATAAACAGTTAAAGGTCAGTTGCTTACTGGCCTTTTTGATTTTTTTCTTCCCCTTTTGCTCCCCCTCTGCCATGTTTATAGTCCTTCGTCGGGGAGAGTCCTGACGCCGTCAATTTACACAGTATAGGAAGCCGGCTATGCATTATCACCGTATCCCCCACAGCACTCTGGAGATCAGCCAACTGGGGTTGGGCACGATGACATTCGGTGAACAAAACAGCGAAGCCGATGCCCATGCGCAACTCGATTACGCCGTCAGCCAGGGGATCAACCTGATTGATGTGGCCGAAATGTACCCGGTGCCCCCGCGCCCGGAAACCCAGGGATTGACCGAAACCTACGTTGGCAATTGGCTGGCGAAAAACGGCAATCGCGAAAAGCTGGTGCTGGCGTCGAAAGTCAGCGGCCCGTCGCGCAATAACGACGCGGGCATTCGTCCGAATCAGATTCTGGATCGCAAAAATATCCGCGCCGCGCTGGATGCCAGCCTGAAGCGCCTGCAGACCGACTATCTCGATTTATACCAGGTTCACTGGCCTCAGCGCCCGACCAACTGCTTCGGCAAGCTGGGCTATACCTGGAGCGACAGCGCGCCGGTGGTGACCCTGCTCGAAACCCTGGAAGCTCTGACCGAGTGTCAGCGCGCCGGTAAGATCCGCTACATTGGCGTCTCGAACGAAACGGCGTTCGGCGTGATGCGCTATCTGCATCTGGCCGATAAGCACGATTTGCCGCGCATTGTGACCATTCAGAACCCTTACAGCCTGGTTAACCGCAGTTATGAAGTGGGTTTGGCGGAAGTGACGCAGTATGAAGGCGTTGAGCTGCTGGCTTATTCCTGCCTCGGCTTCGGGACGTTGACCGGGAAATACCTCAACGGCGCAAAACCTGCCGGGGCACGTAATACCCTGTTCAGCCGTTTTACCCGCTACAGCGGTGAGCAAACGCAGAAAGCCGTTGCGGCGTATGTTGATATCGCGAAACGTCACGGTCTGGACCCGGCACAGATGGCATTAGCCTTTGTGCGTCGTCAGCCATTCGTGGCAAGCACCCTGCTGGGTGCCACCACAATGGAGCAATTGAAAACGAACATCGACAGTTTCCATCTGGAGTTGAGCGAAGAGGTGCTGGCGGAGATTGAGGCGGTGCATCAGGTTTACACCTATCCGGCACCGTAACGCGTTTTGATCTGGGATGCCGGGTAAGGCGAAGTCGCCACCCGGCAATCCGTTACCGACGACGCTGCCAGAGCCACAGCCCGGCAATTGCCAGCGCAAACAACCCGCCGAACCCGACACCGATGCCCACGACCGGTAATCCCACTTTAACCGCCAGGGAATACAGCCCCAGCATCAGCAGCATCGCAGTGTTTTCACCGAGATTTTGCACCGCAATCGCATTACCCGCCCCGACGGTCTGTTTACCACGCTCCTGCAGGAGTGCGTTCAGCGGTACCACAAAGAAACCACCGAGCATCCCAATCAGGATCAGCAGCACGTAAGCCGGCAGCAGCGCATGTTGTAGGGAGAAAAACAGCACGCCGACGCCAATCAAAATCCCCGCAGGCATACAGCGCGATACGGTTTCCAGGGTGACCAGCTTCGCAGCCACACCGGCCCCGACCACAATCCCCACAGCGACCATCGCGTTGAGATAGGTGGGCGTGGCGTTATCGGTGATCCCGAGCGCCGTCGGCACCCACAATACCAGCAGGAAGCGCAGCGTCACGCCCGCGCCCCAGAACATGCTGGTGCCCAGCAGTGAGAAGCGTGTTTCGCCGTTACGCCACAGCACGCGGCAGGCATTGAAGAAACTGGCCGTCATCGGCGTAAAGCGCCAGGATTGCCCCGGACGCGCCACGGGCAGCGTCGGGATAAACAGGTTCGCCACGACTGCGCCCGCATACACCAGCGCACACACGCCCAGCGCGGCCAGCACATGCCAGTCAGCCAGCACGCCGCCGGCGACGGAGCCGAGCAGAATAGCGGCAATCGTCGAGGACTCCATCAGGCCGTTGGCTTTGACCAGTTTGTCGCCGGTGGTCAGCTCCCCCAGAATCCCGTATTTCGCCGGTGAATACGCCGCAGCACCAATCCCCACCAGCGTATAGCCGAAGAAGGGATTAAAGCCGAAGCAGATACTCGCCGCGCCCAGCAGTTTGAGACTGTTGGCGAACATCATCACGCGCCCTTTAGGGAAGCTGTCAGCCACCTGCCCGACAAACGGCGCAAAAATGATGTAAGCACCCACAAACACCATCTGCAGGATGGGCTGGCTCCAGTCCGGATAAAACTCGGCTTTCAACAGCGCCAGCGTAGCAAACAGCAGCGCGTTATCGCCAAAGGCCGAAAGGAACTGAGCGCTGGTCACTGCCATCATGCCCTTCGACCACAGGGAGGTGTTAGTGTGTACTGACTCACGCATTATGCTGTTCCGCCTCATCAACCATGCCTTTCAGCGCGACAAAATCGGGTTTACCGCTGCCGAGCACCGGTAACTGCTTCAGATAACGAATATCGCGCGGCACGGCCAGCTCAGGCACGCCATGCTCGCGGGCGTAGTGCAGAAGCTGCTCGCGTTTCAGTTCGCTGTCGGTGGTAAAGAGCACCAGCGCTTCGCCTTTGCTGGCGTCGCTCTTAATCGCCGTGGCATGCATTTTGTCGGCAGAGACTGCCGTCGCCAGCTGCTCTACCATTTCCAGTGAGACCATCTCCCCGGCGATTTTGGCAAAGCGTTTGGCGCGGCCTTTGATTTGCACGAAGCCCTGCTCATCAAAGCGCACAATATCGCCCGTGTCATACCAGCCGGTTTCGACCTCGCCCTGCGCGTTTTCCGCCGTCGGCGCTTCAAGCACGCCTGGGTTTTCCACACGCAGATAGCCATTCATCACGTTTGGCCCTTTCAGCTGCAGGCGACCGCCATCTTCAATGCCCGGCACCGCTAACAGACGTGCGTCCATGCCCGGCAGAATGCGCCCGACCGTGCCAGGCTTCGCCGCCATCGGCACGTTAATCGATACCACCGGGGCACACTCTGTCACGCCGTAACCCTCAAGAATGCGCAGACCAAACTTGTCCTGCCAGATTTGACGGGTGCTGTCCTGCAGTTTCTCTGCTCCTGCCACCACGTAGCGCACGCGGAAGAAATCATACGGATTGGCGAAACGCGCATAGTTGCCAAGAAACGTTGAGGTGCCAAACAGCACCGTACAGTTACGGTCATACACCAGTTCCGGTACAACACGGTAATGCAGCGGGCTGGGATAAAGGAACACCTCGGCGCCCGTGAACAGCGGCGTAAACAGACCGACCGTCAGGCCAAAGGAGTGGAAAAGCGGCAGCGCCGACATAAAGCGATCGTTCGCGGTGAAGTCGGCAATGGTTTTGATCTGCTCGACGTTCGCCAGAATACTTTTATGCGAGTGAACAACCCCCTTCGGATTGCCTTCAGAACCGGAGGTAAACAGAATAATGGCCGCATCTTCCGGCTGCTGTTTAACCTGCGCCAGACGTGGCGCCAGCAGATGGGCAAAGATCCACAGCTTATCGGCAAGGGTAACGTCAGCTTTCAGATCTTCGAGGAACACCCAGCGCACCTGCTTGAGCTGCTCCGGCAGATGCCAGAGTTTGCCTTTGTCGAGGAACTGGCGCGAAGTGAAAACGGTTTTGATCTCCGCAGCCGTTATCGCGCTGGTCAGCCCTTTGACACCCGCCGTGTAGTTCATCATCGCCGGAATGCGTCCGCGCGAGACCGCACCGAAAATCACCGCAGCGCTGATCCCGGCGTTAGGCAGCATCAGACCAATTTTTTCCCCGTGCTGGCTGTATTTTTCCAGAATACGGCCCACAAACAGGGTCTTGGTCAGCAGCTTGCGGTAGGTATCGGGCGTGAAATTGATATCTTCAACGCAGTTTTTCTTCGCGCCAAAACGGTCCTGCGCTGAGAGAAGCGATTCATATAAGGTTTCGCGCGGGCGCACGGCCATGCGCGCTTCCATCATAATTTGATGGAGCATTTCGCCTGCGATCTTGCGGCGATCCCGTGCGCGCGGTGCTTCAGGCATCGGCAGCGTGGTCGGAGGCAAAATGTGGAGGGTGATTTGCGGGAACAGGCGCTGCTTCACCAGCCCTTTCAGACGACTGAAATAGGTCAGCTCTGCCCCTTCGATGCGAAGCGGCACCACGGTGGCTTTTGATTTCGCTGCGACAAACCCCGCGCCGTCGTAGATTTTCATCAGCGAGCCGGTCACGGTCAGACGCCCTTCCGGGAAGATCACCACCGGACGGCCCTGCTCGATCAGGCGCACCAGATGTTTAATCATCATCGGTTTGGTCGGATCGAGGGGAACAAAATCAATCAGCGGCGCCAGCCAGCGCATAAACCACTTCTGGCTGATGGAGCTGTAGACCGCGAAGACCGGGCGGCCAGGCAGGAAAAGTGCCAGCAAAACGCCATCAATAAAGGAGACGTGGTTTGGGGTGATGAGCACGCGCTCGCCGCGCAATGACTGAGTGTCCCCCGTCAGGCGGACGCGAAAGAGGATACGAAACAAGGTACGGAAGAACCCAAATAGCATTTCAACTCCCTTTGCCTGTTAAATTTTAGGGTTACGCTAAATTGTGGCAGATTACACGAGAAGTGCAGGCGGGAGGAGAGGTAGCGTATTTCAGGCGAAAAAAAACCTGCGCATCCGCGCAGGCTGGTGCAAGAGATGAGTACGAAACCGTACCAAGAATTCTCACCAATCAATACCTCTGGGATCTTGATTGTGGCTGCTGGCAATCCGCTTCGCCAGCGCGAAAACGCAAGGGAATGAGCCTAAGTGCAACCAGGTGTGAAAAATATCGATTGCTGTTACATGTTGAAGTTACAGACAAAAAAAACCTGCGTATGGACGCAGGTTGGTGTAATTCGTGTTAATCAACCGGAGTCGATTTCACCTATCAATACCTCTGGGATCTCGACTTTAGCAATCTGTTCACATTCTCCACCAGCAGACAATCGCAACAGCCTGCCGCAAAGTGTAAGCAAAGGTTCGCTTTGACATTATTCTGACACGCTTCCCCGTGTAACGATTACACTGTTTTCCCATGTTCTGCGTCACGTTTGCGAGGTGCATTGCGGGCCAGCCCTTGAATGCACCTCGGTTTTCCGCAACACTATTGAGTGTGTAAACGCTTACCCCCTAAAGAAGGTATTTAATGGCGACAATTAAGGATGTGGCTCGTCTGTCGGGTGTTTCTGTGGCGACCGTCTCTCGCGTCATCAACAATTCACCCAAAGCCAGCGATGCGTCCCGTCAGGCCGTGCAAAGCGCCATGGAAACCCTGAACTATCATCCCAACGCCAACGCGCGCGCCCTGGCGCAGCAGTCGACGGAAACCGTGGGTCTGGTGGTTGGCGACGTGTCGGATCCCTTTTTCGGCGCGATGGTCAAAGCGGTTGAACAAGTGGCGTACCAGACCGGCAATTTCCTGCTGATCGGCAACGGCTACCATAACGAACAAAAAGAGCGCCAGGCCATTGAGCAGCTGATACGCCATCGCTGCGCCGCCCTGGTGGTTCACGCCAAAGTCCTCCCTGACGCCGAACTGCTGCATCTGATGAAGCAGATCCCCGGCATGGTTCTGATTAACCGCATTATCCCCGGCTATGAGAAACGCTGCGTGGCGCTGGACGATCGCTACGGCGCCTGGCTTGCCACACGTCACCTGATCCAGCAGGGTCATACGCGCATTGGTTATCTCTGTTCAAACCACCAGATTTCCGATGCCGAAGATCGTCTGCGCGGCTATTACGATGCCCTGCGCGAAAGCGGCCTGCCGTGCAACGACCGTCTGGTCACCTATGGCGAACCGGACGAGAGCGGCGGCGAGCAGGCGATGACGGAGCTGTTAGGTCGTGGGCGGAATTTCACCGCCGTGGCCTGCTATAACGACTCGATGGCCGCGGGTGCGATGGGTGTGCTGAACGATAACGGTATCGACGTACCGGCAGAAATTTCGCTGATTGGTTTCGATGATGTGCTGGTCGCGCGCTATGTGCGCCCGCGCTTAACCACCGTGCGCTATCCGATTGTGACTATGGCAACGCAGGCCGCAGAACTGGCGCTGGCGCTGGCCGAAAAACGCCCGCCGCCAGATATCACTCACCTGTTCAGCCCGACGCTGGTTCGCCGTCACTCCGTGGTTGCCCCCGCAGATCCGGTCAGCGAATAGCGATAGAGATGGACGGTTTTATTCGGGTATTCCAGCGCATCGCCGATGTACTGCCAGCCGTAGCGCTCATAAAAGTCCCGGCAGGCTGACCAGAGATGCAGCTCGGAATACCCGGCTTTTGCGGCATAGCCCATCACATGCTCCTGCAACTGCCCCGCCAGCCCTTTCCCGCGCGCGGCGTCGTCAACGTACAGCGCCGCCAGCCACGGAAAGAGATCCTGGCGCGTCATCAAATCACAGCGCCATAATCCGACCGTGCCCAGCAGTGTTTGGCCCTCGACCGCCACAAACGTGAGCGGCAGTGCGCCCGGCGTCTGGCTATGTTCGATGATGCTGGCAAAGAATTCACGCGGTAAACCGTCACCAAACGCCTGCCATAGCCAGTCGGTTACGCGCTGGGCATGGTGCGCAGCGGCATAAAGGGGAATGATCTTCACACCAGTTTTCCCTGGAAAAGCGGGACAGATTCAAAAAGATAGCCGTCAAAATCCGGCGCGTCTTCATCCGACAGCTCCAGCAGACTTTTTTTGACGTTTTCCAGGTGCTGGAACATGGCCTGCCACGCCCCCATCACGTCGCGACGACGCAGGGCCGCGAGAATGGTCTGGCGATCGCCAAGCCACTTCAGGCGATACGCGCGGCTGGCGATGTGAACGTTGAACTGCTGCCACAGCGGGCTGCTGTCCATGTGGTGCCAGACGCTCTCGACAGTCGCCAGCAGCATCTGGTTTTGCGTTGCGCCTGCCAGCACCAGGTGAAACATTTTGTTGTTATCCTGGCTGTGATCGTCGGCGGCAATCGCGCGCTGCTCCTGCTCGATGATGCGACGCAGATTATCAATATCCGCGCGGGTCGCCATTTTCGCGGCAAAGGCGGCAATATTGCTTTCGAGCAGCTGGCGCGCCTGTAAAATCTCAAACGGGCCGACGTCGCTATTTAAAAAGCGCTCTTCCTCGTTTTCGTGCTCTTCGGGGATGCGCATCACGTAAACACCGGAACCCTGACGGATATCGACGGTACCCTGCAACTCCAGCATGAGTAAGGCTTCGCGCACGATGGTGCGGCTGACGCCGTACGTCTCGGCGATATTGCGCTCAGGCGGCAGACGGGACCCCACAGGATAGTGACCGTCGATGATTTGCGTGCGCAGATCATCGCCAATCTCCTGGTACTGTTTTTTTTCTGGCGGAACGACGGCCTTCTCCACGATTTCACCTGTACTGACAGTTGAGTTGACGCTCGGGCCGGGCATCCTCCCGGCCAGTTGGCGGCTATTTTACCAGAACCTGCGTCGTGATTAGCCTATTTCCATTCATCATCGACAGTCAGCGTCAGCGTGCGTTCATCGCGCAGCTTTCGGAACCACGCCGCCGACTTTTTCGCCCGGCGGGCGCGGTTATCGGCCAGATCGATTTCAATCAGGCCATAGCGGTTTTTGAACGCGTTCATCGGCGAGACGTTATCGGTGAACGCCCACAGCATGTAGCCGTGGCAGTTCGCTCCCTCTTCGCGCGCCAGTAGCGTGTAATAGAGGTGCTCGCTGATAAACGCGATACGATAATCGTCGGCAATAACCCCGTCGCCGCCCCGGAACTGCCCTTCGTTTTCCACCCCCATTCCGCTTTCCGCCACAAACCACGGGATGTTGCGATAGTCGTTTTTGATACGCATCGCCATGTCGTAGATGATTCGTGGATAAATTTCCCAGCCGCGCGAGGCGTTCATTTTGCGCCCCGGCAGCTCGAACGGTTCGTAGTAGTAGGCCGGATGGAAGGGCGTTTCCGGATGCCAGGCCCGCGACGGGGCTTTGACCCGGTGCGGATAATAAAGGTTGATCCCCAGCTCATCGACGGTGTTTTCGGCAATGATTGCCAGCTCATCCGCGCTGTACTCCCACTGCACATGGTGCTGCTCAAGTAAGGTAAACAGCGCCTGTGGATAGCGCCCATGTACCAGCGGGTCGAGAAAGACGCAGTTATAGAACAGATCGTAGATCTCTGCCGCGCGCACGTCATGGGGCGCTTTCGAGCGCGGATAGGTCACTTCCGGATTCAGGATACAGCCCACGGTTCCCCGGTAGCCTTTCTCACGGAACAGCTTCACCACTTTCGCCGTCGCCAGCACTTTGTGATGGTTCCACTGCATCCAGGTGCCTGTGTTCTGCTCGTAGGGCCAGCGCAGCGCGTCGAGATAAACACGCGTCTGCACCACAATCGGCTCGTTGAAGGTGAACCAGCGCGTCACTTTCCCGTGATAACGTGCAAACACTTTTTCGGCGTAACGCACAAAGAGTTCCACCACCTGCTTTGAGGCCCAGCCGCCGTAGGTTTCCAGCAGCGCGCCCGGTAGCTCGTAGTGCTCCAGGCAGATCATCGGCTCGATGCCCTGAAGGTGCATTTCGTCGAACAGAGCGTCGTAATACGCCGCGTACTCTTCATCGACGGTCACGTTTTCGTAATCGGTCAAAAACCGCGACCAGTTGATAGAGGTGCGATAGTGCGTCAGCCCGGCCTGTTTCATCAGCGCCACGTCTTCGCGGAAGCGGTTGATAAAATCGGTCGCCACCGCCGGGCCGTAGCCGTTATGCCAGACGTGACGATCGTTTTTGTACCAGAGATCGATCCACGAATCCTGCCCCTCTTTTTTGCCGCTCCAGCTTTCCGTTTGCCAGGCCGACGCAGCGGCACCCAGAATAAAATCCTGCGGGATCGAGATGTGTTTTGTGCTCATGAGATCCTCATACGTTATTTGTCGCTTGCTGGCTTTGCGCCTGCAGGGCCGCCTGCTCCGCGCGGCGTGAGGCCATTTTCACGAACGGCAGATAGATCAGCACGGCGGTGACGATACAGATCAGCTGGGTGATCACCGCTCCCATCGATCCCGCCGTCGACAGCCAGGCGTTAATCAGCGGAGGCGTAGTCCACGGCACCATCACCACGGCTTTTCCGGCGAAACCGGTGACGGTCGCGAAATAGCCAATCGAGCCGGTCACCAGCGGAGTGATGATGAACGGGATCGCAAGGATGGGGTTGAGCATAATTGGCATACCGAAGATCACTGGCTCGTTGATGTTAAAAATCCCCGGCCCGATAGAGAGCTTGGCGATCTCACGCATCTCTTTGCGCTTCGTGCCAATCATCACCGCGATCAGCAGGCCGATGGTCAAACCCGATCCGCCGATGCTCATGTACACATCCCAGAACGGCATGGTAATGATGTTGGGGATCTCTTTGCCCTGCTCAAAGGCGCTCATGTTGACGGTGATCGCCCCCAGCAGCAGCGGCTCGCGGATCGGTTTGATCATCTGATTACCGTGGATGCCGATCACCCAGAAAAGCTGCGCGACGAACATCAGCAACAGAATACCCGGCAGGCTCTGCACCACGCGCTCAAGCGGCTGCTGCACCACCTGATAGACCGCGTCATACAGGTACATACCGGTCAGTTGATGGAAGATAAAACCGAAGGTCGCTATGGCGGTGGTGGTGATAATCGCCGGGATCAGCGCCGAGAACGACGCTGAAACGTTTGGCGGGACCGTATCAGGCATTTTGATTTTCAGCCCTGGACGGTTTTCCAGCCAGCAGTAAACCTCTACGGAGAGAATGGCAATAAACATGCCGAGGAACAGGCTGCGGGTATCCGAGAACTGGCGTAGCAGCACATCTTTCACCACGTGCATCTGCCCGTCGACCAGCATTTCGACGGTGGTCGGCGTGACACAGATAAAGCAGATCACTGCCAGCAGGCCCGGAAACAGCGATTTGATACCGTTGATACGCCCAAGCTCAATACCAATTAAGAACACCGCGCCAATGTTGAGAAAATTCAGCGTGGCGTAGTTTATCGCGCTGGTGATCGGCTTAAGCGCCGCCAGAAACGAGAGGGACTGGAAGCTCGCGAGGCCGTTTTTTGGGTCCAGCACCATGTTGGAAATCAGCACCGAGAAGGCGCCCACAATGATGACTGGCATTAAGGTAATGAACGAGGATTTTATCGCCATGATATAGCGATAGCTGTTGAATTTAGTGGCGAAACTGCCCAGAGCGTCGATCAGTTTTTCCTGCACTGCCATAAGGTAATACCTCAGTAAAAGGGCTTTTATACCCGTCGCCTTTCACGTTGCAGGCTTTTGGCTGCACCCACTCACCCAAACCGCTGCCTAACGTAAGTGCATCGGGATGGGTACGGGTGCCGCCTTCCTGCCACATGAAGCCGCCTGGATAGAGAATAAGGTGTACAGCCGGATACTATTGGCATACCAAAAATAGCTTCAGGTCGCTCAGGGTTCTGTGATTCAACTCTCAATGCGGCCAGAGGTATTCCAAATCATGATTTTTCACCACTTTGGTATGCCAGTTACCCCGTTTTATGCTGAACCGTGATCGCGATAGGGATTTTCCCCTCGCCGTCTCGCTTATGCGCCTGAGGGTCTGTGATAAACTGCGGACGATTACGTGAATGCAGGAATGTCTAATGGCAACAATGCTGGATGTCTCACTACGCGCGGGTGTGTCGAAAGCCACGGTTTCGCGCGTGCTGAATGGCACAGGTCAGGTCAAAGAGAGTACGCGTCAGCAGGTATTTAACGCGATGGAAGAGCTGGGCTATCGCCCAAATTTCCTCGCGCAGTCGCTGGCGAACCAGACCAGCAACAGCATTGGTCTGGTGGTCTCAACCTTTGACGGTTTTTACTTTGGTCGTCTGCTGCAGCAGGCGTCGCGCCAGACGGAAACGCACGGCAAGCAGCTGATCGTCACCGACGGCCATGACGCGCCTGAGCGTGAAGAGCAGGCAGTGCAAATGCTGGCAGACCGCCAGTGCGACGCCATTGTGCTGTACACGCGCTATATGAGCGAAAAAGCGATCATGAAGCTTATCAACAGCGTGAAAATGCCGCTGGTGGTGATTAACCGCGACGTCAGTCTGGCGCGCGATCGATGCGTGTTTTTCGAGCAGCAGGAAGCGGCGTTTAAAGCGGTCGATTATCTGATTAGCCAGGGCCATCGGGAGATCGCCTGCATTACAGTGCCGATTCATACGCCAACGGGTAAAGCACGTCTGATGGGCTATCGTCAGGCGCTGGAAAAACACGGCATTGCCTGGGACGATCGTCGGGTGAAGTATGGGGATGCGGGCATGACGCGGGGATATGAGTTGTGCAACGAGCTGCTCAGCGAGAAAGTCCCGTTTACCGCCCTGTTCGCCTGTAACGATGATATGGCGCTCGGATCGTCCAAAGCGCTGCATCAGGCCGGGCTGCATATTCCGCAGGACATTTCGCTGTTTGGTTTTGACGACGCGCCGAGCGCCAAATGGCTGGAACCCGCCCTCTCCACTGTCTATCTGCCAATCGATAATATGATCGTCACGGCTATAGATCAGGCGGTTCGGCTGGCTAACCACCAGCCGATCGAGACGATCCCGCCGTTTACCGGCACGCTCATGTTGCGCGATTCGGTCACGACAGGGCCGTTTTACACCTCAAAATAGTTCGAGCGCGAGCAGCTCTTCAATGGTCTGGCGACGGCGAATCAGCCGCGCCACGCCGTTATCGAACAGCACTTCTGGCAGCAACGGACGGCTGTTGTAGTTAGACGACATCGACGCGCCATACGCCCCCGTATCGTGCAGCACCAGGTAATCTCCCGGCGCAACGACAGGCAACGCGCGAGTTTCCACTTTACCCCCTTCCTGCTGGGTAAAGACATCGCCCGATTCGCACAGCGGACCGGCGACCACGGTATCAACCCGCGGCGCCTGCGTTAAATCACGACCATCCGCCGCCAGCGCGGTAATGTGGTGATAGCTGCCGTACATCGCCGGGCGCATCAGATCGTTAAAGCCTGCATCCACCAGCACGAAGTGTCGGCTCCCCATCGCCTTCACGCTGCGGACCTGAGTAACCAGCACACCGGACTCTGCCACCAGGAAACGTCCCGGCTCGATTTCCAGTTTGACCGCATGGCCCAGATGGGCGGCAATTTTATCGCGCGCCGCGCTCCAGAGGCCGTAGTAGTGATCTGTATCGATCGCCTCTTCCCCTTCGCGATACGGGATCGACAGGCCGCCACCGGCGGAGATCGCCTCCAGATCCTGACCGAATTCGATCACCTGGCGCACCATCGCGCCGCACACCTGCTCAAGATGACCGTAGTCGACGCCGGAACCGATGTGCATGTGAATGCCCACCAGCGTCAGGTTGTAGCGCTGCAGCACTTCCAGCGCCGCAGGGAGGTCGGTATACCAGATGCCGTGCTTGCTGTTTTCACCGCCGGTGTTGGTTTTCTGGCTGTGCCCGTGACCAAAACCTGGATTGACTCGCAGCCACACGCGGTGGCCCGGCGAAACTTGCCCCAGCTGTTCCAGCATATCCACCGAACCGGCGTTGACCGGGATCTGCAGCTCATGCACGCGGGCGAGCGTCGCGCTGTCAATCACGTCAGCGGTGAAGACAATCGCTTCGCTGTCGTGCTTCGGATCATACCCCGCCGCCAGCGCACGTTCGATTTCACCCAGCGAAACGGAATCCACTTTCACGCCCTGCTCGCGCATCAGACGCAGAATATGGATATTAGAGCAGGCTTTCTGCGCGAAACGCACCACGTCAAACTGATGCAGCGCCGCAATCTTTTCGC
This sequence comes from Lelliottia sp. WB101, assembly GCF_003051885.1. Classification (NCBI taxonomy): domain Bacteria; kingdom Pseudomonadati; phylum Pseudomonadota; class Gammaproteobacteria; order Enterobacterales; family Enterobacteriaceae; genus Lelliottia; species Lelliottia sp. WB101. The sequence goes on along the minus strand of NZ_CP028520.1, from coordinate 1,899,687 downwards.
GAACGATCTGCGCGTCATAAACCCAGACCGGGCAGCCAAACTCAGCGGGTAAGCGCAGCAGGTTCTCGGCATTCAGATCGGTATCGGTACTGTTCAGTGGGCGTGGCATGGTGTTCTCCGGGTAACGTCATTTTTTTAACATTACGCCACAGCGCGAAGAGAATAAAAAATATCGTTTTATCGCGAGTCTATGCAAAAATGATATGGCTTACCGATCAAAACAGGTGCCCTATGCCCGCCGTTAACCTACGCCATATCGAAATTTTTCACGCGGTGATGACCACCGGTAATCTGACCGAAGCCGCGCAGATGCTGCACACCTCGCAGCCCACGGTGAGCCGCGAGCTGGCGCGGTTTGAAAAAGTGTTAGGGCTTACGCTGTTTGAGCGTACGCGCGGCAGGCTGCATCCGACGGTGCAGGGTTTGCGCTTGTTCGAAGAAGTTCAGCGCTCGTGGTACGGCCTGGACCGCATCGTCAGTGCAGCGGAGAGTCTGCGGGAATTCCGCCAGGGCGAGCTGTCGATTGTCTGCCTGCCGGTCTTTTCCCAGTCGTTCCTGCCGCCGCTGATTCAGCCGTTTCTCGCCCGCTATCCCGACGTCAACCTCACTATTGTGCCGCAGGAGTCGCCGCTGCTTGAAGAGTGGCTCTCGGCACAGCGCCACGATTTAGGCCTGACCGAAACCCTGGTCACACCTGCGGGAACGGAGCGCACTGAACTGCTGTCTCTGGATGAAGTCTGCGTGCTGCCTGAGGGCCACCGCCTTGCCAGCAAAAACGTGCTGACACCGGCGGATTTCCACGGCGAAAACTATATCAGCCTGTCACAGACCGACAGCTACCGACAGCTGCTGGATACGCTGTTCCAGGAACATCAGGTGAAACGACGGATGGTGGTGGAGACCCACAGCGCGGCGTCCATTTGCGCGATGGTGCGGGCGGGCGTGGGAATTGCGGTGGTGAATCCGCTCACGGCGCTGGACTATGCCGCAAGCGGGATTGTGATCCGCCGTTTTAGCATTTCCGTTCCCTTTACCGTGAGCCTGATTCGTCCGCTGCATCGTCCGGCGTCTGCGCTGGTCGATGCATTTACGGCGCATCTGGTGGAGCACTCCCACCGGGTGGAGCAGCAGTTACCGGACCTGCAAAACTAGCCACTTACGACAGCATAAACTCGACGGCATCGGCGGCATGAATTGCCGTGGTGTCAAAGACCGGGAGCGCGCTGTCGTCAGCCGGAACCAGCAGGCCAATCTCGGTGCAGCCAAAGATCACCCCTTCAGCGCCCTGCTCCTCGAGTTTATCGATCACGCCGAGATAATAGTGGCGGGAGGCGTCGCTGAAGGTACCGAGGCACAACTCTTCAAAGATGATCTGGTTGATGCGTGCCCTGTCGGCCTCGGAGGGGATCAGACTTTCAATGCCGAACTGTGACTCCAGCCGCCCGCGATAGAAATCCTGCTCCATGGTGTAGCGTGTCCCCAGGAGCGCCACGCGCGTCATCCCGCCGGCGGTTATGGCCCGCCCGGTGGCATCGGCGATATGCAGGAACGGCAGCGAGCAGCTTTCCTCAATATGTGACGCCACTTTGTGCATGGTGTTGGTACAGAGCAAAATGCCATCCGCGCCCGCACGCTCCAGCCCGAGGGCGGCTTGTGCGAGGATCTCCCCCGCTTTATCCCACTCGCCGCTGGCCTGGCAGGCCTCTATCTCATGGAAATCGACGCTGTGCAGCAGCAGGCTCGCCGAATGCAGGCCGCCGAGACGTTGTTTGATGCCTTCATTAATCAGGCGATAATAAGGAATGGTGGACTCCCAGCTCATTCCTCCCAGCAGACCAATCGTTTTCATATGTTCTCCTGTTCAGATTTCTCCAGTGAAGCAAACTTGTGATCCTGTTTCCAGTTATTTGGCTTGCCGTTTCCTTTTCACTCGCGCTGATATAAATTAATTAAAACAATGTTTCACTAATTAACAGGACACCACGATGTTTATTTTCCACAAAGAGACACAGCTTGAGGATCTGGGCAATGGCGTGACGCGTCGTATTCTGGCGCATGACGGCAAGATGATGGCGGTGGAAGTCAATTTTGAGCAGGGCGCGATTGGGCCGATGCACAACCATCCGCACGAACAACTAACCTACGTGCTCTCCGGCGAATTCGAGTTCACCATTGGTGAAGAGAAGCACGTGGTGACGGCGGGCGACACTCTCTATAAAGAGCCGCACGTGATGCACGGCTGCGTGTGCCTGAAACCTGGCACGCTGCTGGATACCTTCACCCCCGTGCGCGAAGATTTCCTGAAATAAATAAAAAAGGGCGGTCGTTACCCCGCCCTTCTCGTCATCAATGCGATTTAGTTCGTCGCCAGTTCATGCTCTGGTAGCGGTGAACGTGCATGCATTGCCTCACGAATCAGCACGCTGCCACAAGCCACGATTCCGCCGATCAGAGCGGCCAGGATAATGATCAGTGCCTTGCCCGGTCCGTCTTTTTTCACCGGCATCGACGGCGAAAGCTGATACTTGAACGGTTCGAAATTCACATCATTGATGGAGAGCTTCTCCAGCTGAGCCAGATGGTATTCGCGGTTCTGGAAATCGGCATTCAGCTCGGCCACATCTTTCAACGATTTCTCAATTCGCAGCTTCTGCGCAATCCCGTCCGCGCCCAGCGCGATGGAGTAATCAGGATCATCTTTTACCGCCTGACCGTTGCTGTAGACCGGCTTTTTGATTCCGGCGGCGTTCGCCACTTCCAGAGAGTAGTTAAGGCGCTGAAGATTGGTGTTATGGATCGTCGTCAGACGGACACGGTCCAGCTCCAGCCGCTCTTTTTCCATCTGCGTTTTCAGTTCCAGCGCGTTACGCACGTTGAGCATCGTCTCTTTCTCAACTATGGCAGAGATGTAATCGATGTACCCTTTCAGGACGATCTGCGCGTCTTGCGCCGTCGGCGCGCTAAAACTCAACGTCCATGACGCGTAGGGCGCTTTATCGGAATTTTTGGCTGCTGCGTTGTCGGTCGCGGTCATGCGTTCGGCAATATTCACCGCCGCGCGATGCAAGTCTTGCGGATCGATCTCAGCATCTTTTAACTGCGCCATCACGAAGGGGGAGGTCTTCAGATACTCTTCCAGCAGCGACTGAGACTGAAACTTTTTGATAAACAGGTTAAAGACGTCCGAACGCTTAACGCTGACATCGACATCCAGCACCTGCAGCGCGATCAGCATTTTCTGCACGTCACTCCACTGGGTTTGCTCCGCGGGAGTCACTACCGCTTTACTGGTCCACTTTTGCGGCATCAGGAAGGCGGCGATAAGCCCCACGACAGCAAAAGCGAAAACCACAGCGATAATCCGCTTTCTGGCGGCAAATAAGATTTCGAAGAGCCCCAGGAGGTCAATTTCTTTCTGGGCAACGACCGGGGGTGGATAACTGGCAAAATGCAGCTCCGTGCTTTTTTTGATATCCATAGCAGACATTCTAATTCTTCTGGTTGAGTTGCAGTGAAATCCTGCCAATCACAGTTAGGGGAAATGGATGATACCCGAAACTAAGAATCATCTGAATGCGCGTTAGCAAAAAATGAGGAATGCGCTACGAAATTTAGTAGTTAGTCGCAATGAGTTATTGAATGTTACAAAGACACATGTTTCACCCGTCACCGATCTCCTCCTTCGGCTTTTCTTCTGTCTAAAAGTCAAAATTGCCAGCCACCTCACCTTATTGAAACAGCGTTTCGACAGCGATCACATTTCCATCATTAATAGAATGACGCAGAAACAAATCGCAATAAAATAAATTAAAACGATGTTTTACAAATCAAGAACAACGGTTCGTTTGTTTTTGAAACCCAGACAAGGCGTGTCCAAATGGAATGATAAAACATCTTATTTATCAGCAGGTAAATGGAGTAGACCTCGTGCGACGCACACCGAACACTCGCTTCCCCGTCTCGTAAAACCGATGCGGGTAGCAGCACCACCAGCAGATTCCGTTTTAAACCATTGATTGCCAGGTAGGTATGTATGAATGAAAACAAAATGCTGGGGCTAGCGTGGATATCACCCTACATAATCGGGTTGATAATCTTTACCGCGTTTCCCTTTGTTTCATCTTTCTTTCTCAGTTTCACTGATTACGATCTGATGAGCCCGCCGGTATTTAACGGCATTGAAAACTACCGCTACATGTTTACAGAAGATACCCTCTTCTGGAAATCCATGGGCGTCACTTTTGCCTATGTATTTTTGACCATCCCGCTGAAGCTGGCCTTTGCGCTGGGAATTGCGTTTGTCCTGAACTTTAAATTACGCGGCATTGGATTCTTCCGAACGGCCTATTATATTCCGTCAATCCTCGGCAGCTCCGTCGCTATTGCCGTTCTGTGGCGCGCGCTTTTTGCGATTGATGGCCTGCTGAACAGCTTTATCGGCGTATTTGGTCTGGACCCGGTGAACTGGCTCGGTGAACCGTCTCTGGCGCTGATGTCCGTCACCTTACTGCGCGTCTGGCAGTTTGGTTCCGCGATGGTCATCTTCCTGGCTGCTCTGCAAAACGTTCCGCAGTCTCAGTATGAAGCGGCGATGATCGACGGCGCTTCCAAATGGCAGATGTTCATGAAAGTGACCGTGCCGCTCATTACGCCAGTGATCTTCTTCAACTTCATTATGCAGACCACCCAGGCGTTCCAGGAATTTACCGGTCCGTACGTGATAACGGGCGGTGGACCAACCTATTCGACCTATCTGTTCTCGCTTTACATCTACGACACCGCCTTCAAGTACTTTGATATGGGTTACGGCGCAGCGCTGGCCTGGATCCTGTTCCTGGTCGTCGCGGTCTTTGCCGCTATCGCCTTTAAATCTTCGAAATACTGGGTGTTCTACTCTGCCGATAAGGGAGGCAAAAATGGCTGATATTCAGGAACTCTCCACGGCGAGAAGCATCGCGGAACGCGAAGTGGCCCGCACGCTGCGCAAAGAGAAAATCAACGCCAGTATCCGCTACGTGATCCTGCTGTTTGTCGGCCTGCTGATGCTCTATCCGCTGGTGTGGATGTTCTCGGCGTCGTTCAAACCGAACCACGAGATCTTCACCACCCTGAGCCTGTGGCCCGCACACGCCACCTGGGACGGCTTTATCAACGGCTGGAAAACCGGTACCGAGTACAACTTTGGCCATTACATGCTGAACACCTTTAAGTATGTGATCCCGAAAGTGATTCTGACCATTATCTCCTCCACCATCGTGGCGTACGGCTTTGCCCGCTTCGAGATCCCCTGGAAGAAATTCTGGTTCGCCACGCTCATCACCACCATGCTCCTGCCGAGCACCGTACTGCTGATCCCGCAGTACCTGATGTTCCGCGAAATGGGCATGCTGAACAGCTATATGCCGCTGTACCTGCCGCTGGCGTTCGCCACCCAAGGGTTCTTCGTCTTCATGCTGATTCAGTTCCTGCGCGGTGTTCCGCGTGACATGGAAGAGGCCGCACAGATCGACGGCTGCAACTCCCTGCAGGTGCTGTGGTATGTGGTGGTGCCGATTCTGAAACCGGCCATTATCTCCGTCGCATTGTTCCAGTTCATGTGGTCAATGAACGACTTCATCGGGCCGCTGATTTATGTCTACAGCGTGGATAAATACCCGATTGCACTGGCTCTGAAAATGTCCATCGACGTCACCGAAGGTGCGCCGTGGAACGAAATTCTGGCAATGGCGAGCATCTCCATTCTGCCATCCATCATTGTCTTCTTCCTGGCACAGCGCTACTTCGTACAGGGCGTAACCAGCAGCGGAATTAAAGGTTAAGAGGGAAATATCATGGCTGAAGTTATTTTCAACAAACTGGAAAAGGTTTACTCCAACGGCTTCAAAGCGGTACATGCTATCGACCTGAAAATCGCTGAAGGGGAATTTATGGTGATCGTCGGGCCATCCGGCTGCGCCAAATCGACCACTCTGCGTATGCTGGCGGGTCTTGAGACCATCAGCGGTGGCGAAGTCCGCATCGGTGAGAAGATCGTCAACAACCTCGCGCCAAAAGAGCGCGGAATTGCGATGGTGTTCCAGAACTACGCGCTCTATCCGCACATGACCGTGCGTGAAAACCTGGCCTTCGGTCTGAAGCTCAGCAAAATGCCGAAAGATCAGATTGAAGCACAGGTCAACGAAGCCGCGAAAATCCTCGAACTGGAAGAGTTGCTGGACCGTTTACCGCGCCAGCTCTCCGGTGGTCAGGCACAGCGTGTGGCCGTGGGTCGCGCCATCGTCAAAAAACCTGACGTGTTCCTGTTCGATGAACCGCTCTCCAACCTCGACGCCAAGCTGCGCGCCTCGATGCGTATCCGTATTTCTGACCTGCACAAACAGCTGAAGAAATCCGGTAAACCGGCGACCACCGTTTACGTCACCCACGATCAGACGGAAGCGATGACCATGGGCGACCGCATCTGCGTGATGAAACTCGGTCACATCATGCAGGTGGATACCCCGGACAACCTCTACCACAAACCGAAAAACATGTTCGTGGCCGGGTTTATCGGCGCGCCTGAGATGAATATTCGCGCCACTCGACTGGTCGATCAGCAGGGCCGTCTGGCGCTGAGCATCGGCGATGAAACGATGCCATTAAGCGAAACCCTGCACGACAAAGTGGTCGGCCATCAGGCGCAAGACACCTTCTACGGCATCCGCCCGGAATTCGTCTCTGTCTCTGACGAGCCGTTCGCAGAAGGTAGCTGCAGCGGCGAGCTGGTACGCGTAGAGAACATGGGTCACGAGTTCTTCGTCTACCTGAAAGTCTCTGATTACGAACTGACTGCCCGAATTCCTTCCGATGAAGCTAAGCCTATGATTGATAAAGGACTTCATCGTAAGGTGTATTTCAAGTTTGATATGAATAAGTGCCACATTTTTGATGCAAAAACTGAACTGAACATCTCAATCTAACTGGAGTTATAAAAATGAAAAAAGTGCTTTTAAGCGCAGCAATCTCCGCTACCCTGGGCCTTACTGCTTTGCCATCGATGGCGCAAGATGTTGATTTACGTATGTCCTGGTGGGGGGTAATGGCCGCCATCAGGTTACCCTGAAAGCGTTAGAAGAGTTCCACAAACAGCACCCGGACATTAACGTCAAAGCCGAGTACACCGGCTGGGACGGCCACCTGTCGCGTCTGACCACCCAGATTGCAGGCGGCACCGAGCCGGACGTCATGCAGACTAACTGGAACTGGCTGCCGATCTTCTCGAAAACCGGCGACGGCTTCTACGATCTCAACAAAATGAAAGACGTGATCGACTTAAGTCAGTTCGATGCCAAAGAGCTGCAGTCCACCACTGTCGACGGCAAGCTGAACGGTATCCCGATCTCCGTGACCGCGCGCGTGTTCTATTTTAACGATGAGACCTGGAAAAAAGCGGGCGTCGAATACCCGAAAACCTGGGACGAGCTGAAAGCCGCCGGTAAAGCCTTTGAGAGCAAACTGGGTAAACAGTATTACCCGGTGGTCCTGGAACATCAGGACACCCTGGCACTGCTGAACTCCTACATGATTCAGAAATACAACGTTCCGGCCGTTGACGAAAAAGCGAAAAAATTCTCCTACAGCAAAGAGCAGTGGGTGGAATTCTTCCAGACTTACAAAGATCTGGTGGATAGCCACGTGATGCCAGACACCAAATACTACGCGTCATTCGGCAAGAGCAACATGTACGAAATGAAGCCGTGGATCCAGGGTGAATGGGGCGGTACTTACATGTGGAACTCCACCATTAACAAGTATTCCGACAACCTGAAGCCACCGGCGAAACTGGAGCTGGGCAGCTACCCAATGCTGCCAGGCGCAACGGATGCGGGCCTGTTCTTCAAACCGGCGCAGATGCTCTCCATCGGTAAATCGAGCAAAAACCCGGAAGCCGCAGCAAAAGTCATTAACTTCCTGCTGAACAGCAAAGAAGGGGTGGATACGCTGGGTCTGGAGCGCGGCGTGCCGCTGAGTAAAGTGGCGGTGAAATACCTGACAGAAGACGGCACAATCAAAGAGAACGATCCGGCCGTCGCGGGCCTGCGCCTGGCGCAGTCTCTGCCAGCTAAACTCTCTGTCTCGCCATACTTTGACGACCCGCAGATCGTGGCGCAGTTCGGCACCTCCCTGCAGTACCTCGACTACGGTCAGAAATCCGTGGAAGAGACCGCAACCGACTTCCAGCGTCAGGCTGAACGTATCCTGAAACGCGCGATGCGCTAATTCCTGTGACCTTCCCTACCCTGCTACCTCCGGTGGCAGGGTATTTTTTTATCCGGAGAACACGCTATGAAAGGCAAAATCATCCCGCTGAATTTTCGCACGCGCCAGGACAGTGTAACGGGGCACGAGGTGATACGGATGACGCCCCCGCACATCATTTGTCATCGCAACTACTTCTATCAAAAGTGTTTTACTCAGGACGGCAGCAAGCTGATTTTTGGCGGCGCGTTTGAGGGCCACTGGAACTACTACCTGCTGGATATCGCCAGAGAGCAGGCCACCCAGCTCACCGACGGGGCGGGTGATAACACCTTTGGCGGGTTCTTATCTCATGATGATAACGCGCTGTGGTATGTGAAAAACAACCGCGAACTGCGGCGCGTCTGTCTCGACAGTTTCGAAGAGCAGATTGTGTATGCGGTCGACGACGAGTGGGTGGCGTATGGCACCTGGGTCGCGAATTCAGACTGCACAAAACTGGTCGGGGTCGAAATCAAAAAGCGTGACTGGCAGCCGTTGACCGACTGGAGCAAGTTCCGCGCGTTTTACTTTACCCAGCCCGAATGCCGCCTGATCAATATTGATCTACGCACCGGCGAGCAGCAGGTGATTTTGCAGGAAAAACGCTGGCTCGGGCATCCGATCTATCGTCCGTTTGACGACAGCACAGTGGCGTTTTGCCACGAAGGACCGCGCGATGCCATCGACGCCCGCATGTGGCTCATCAAACACGATGGCAGCCAGCTTCGCAAGGTGCGCCAGCATGCGCCGGGGGAAAGTTTTACCCATGAATTCTGGGTGCCGGATGGTTCCGCACTCTATTACGTCGCGCACAAGGAGAACGATCCTCAGCGCTATCTTTGCAGCGCCGATCCGCTGACGCTGGAAAATCGTCAGCTGATGGCAATCCCGCCCTGTTCGCATCTGATGAGTAACCACGACGGCTCGCTGATCGTGGGCGACGGCGCGCCGCACAATACGGGTGATATCAGCCTGAACGATCCTTTTATCTGGGTATTTAATATTGCGACCGGAACGCAATACGCCGTTTGCCAGCATAACACCAGCTGGAAAGTGCTTGATGGGGACCGCCAGGTGACGCATCCACACCCGTCGTTTTCGCCGGATAATCAGTGGGTGTTGTATACGTCGGATGAGGAAGGGATGCCGGCGTTGTATTTAGCGCGAGTGTAAAAAAAGCCCGGCAGGCGTAGCGCCGCCGGGCAGCAAAAATCAGACGCCGATATTGCGTAACTTCTCCCCCGCCATCAGCTTGCGTTCGATATGTTCCAGCGTGACGTTTTTGGTTTCAGGAATCAGCCAGAAGGTGATGCCGATAAACGCCACATTCAGCACCGTATAGAGCCAGAAGGTTCCCGCTGCGCCGATGGAGTCGAGCAGCGTCAGGAAGGTCGCGCCGATAATCATGTTCGACACCCAGTTGGTGGTAGTGGAACAGGTGATACCAAAGTCGCGGCACTTCAGCGGTTGAATTTCCGAGCACAGGATCCACACCACCGGCGCAGCGCTCATCGCGTAACCCGCGATGCACATCATGGTCATGCCGACGGAGAGCCAGGAGAGACTGCTGGAGGCCGTGCCGTTATCGAACTGCATCAGACAGTAGCCGAGGATCAGCGTTCCGAGCGCCATCACGCTGAAACCAATTTTCAGCGCCGGTTTGCGCCCCGCTTTATCGACGGTAAATACGGCGATAAAGGTGGCGAACATAAAGGTCAGGCCCACCACCAGCGTGGCGATCATCTGCTGTTCGGTGGTGGTAAAACCGGCCATTTTGAAAATGCGCGGCGCGTAATACATGATGATGTTCATCCCGGTAAACTGCTGCATCGCCTGCAGCAGCATCCCAAGAAATACCGCGCGGCGCACGTTGCGGTTGGCTTTAAACAGCGACCAGCCGCCCTGCTTCAGCTTCAGGCTTTCGCGGATTTCATTCAGCTCTTCGCGCGCTTTTTCCGAGGTATCGCGCAGCATCCGCAGCACTTCTTCCGCCTCCACGTGGCGCCCCTTTTGTGCCAGCCAGCGCGGGCTGTTTGGCAAGAAAATCACCAGCACCATCAGCAGTACGGCGGGGAGCGCCAGCACGCCCAGCATTGCGCGCCAGTTGCCGCTATAGCTGAAATAGGTATCCGAAAGAAATGCCAGCACGATACCCAGCGTCACCATCAGCTGGTACATGCTGATCATTTTACCGCGCACGTTTTCACTCGCCATTTCAGAGAGGTAGAGCGGGGCCGTGTAGGATGCAATCCCCACCGCTACGCCCAGCAGCACCCGGGAAAGCAGTAACGCTTCAACGCCTGTGGCAAACGCGGAACCGAGCGAACCGGCGACAAACAGCACTGCCCCCACCATCAGGCTGTATTTGCGCCCCAGCCGGAAAGAGAGCCAGCCGTTGAACAGGGCACCCAGCGCCGCGCCGAGCATCATGCTGCTCACCACCCACTCCTGCAGACGGCTGCTAAGCGTAAAGTGGTCGGTGATAAACGGCAGCGCACCGGCGATCACGCCGATATCCAGCCCAAACAGTAAACCGGCCACCGCCGCTGAAACGGACACGAACAGATTCATTCTGCGGGTATCGCGCAGGGCGCGGGGCATAAAGGTAGAGTCATTGATAGATGTCATAATTTCCTGCCTGAACAGCGTTAAGACGTTAACTGAAATTACGAGAAAGCCAGCAAAAGTGTCAGGCTGTTAGACGCGAAGTTATGGATTATTTGGCTGGGCAGTAGCGATCTGTGATGGACATTACAATTTCAACTCTGGGTAATTAATCACCATTTATTATTAATGCATTAATTTATAAGCAATAAAGTTGTGATATGCATCCATCATGGATTTTCACTATGGATTTTATGACTTTGCGAATATGGACAAGCTGATTTTTTGGCAAAAAAAACCTCCGCACCAGGCAGAGGTTTTCTTTATAAGGCGAGAATTAACGCGCCAGCCAGCCACCGTCCACCGCAACGGTGTAGCCGTTGATGTAGTCAGATGCCGGGGAGGCCAGGAAGACAATCGGCCCCATCAGATCGCTTGGCAGACCCCAACGGCCCGCCGGGATGCGGTCGAGAATTTCCGCGCTACGCTGTTCATCCGCACGCAGCTGCTGGGTGTTGTTGGTCGCCATATAGCCTGGTGCAATCGCGTTGACGTTGATGTTGTGCTTCGCCCACTCGTTTGCCAGCAGACGGGTCACGCCCATCACGGCGCTTTTTGACGCGGTGTAAGACGGCACACGGATGCCACCCTGGAAAGAGAGCATGGAGGCGATATTGATGATCTTGCCGCCGTTACCCTGGGCGATAAAGTGTTTCGCCGCCGCCTGAGACATGAAGAACACGCTCTTAATGTTCAGGTTCATCACGTCATCCCAGTCGCGCTCGCTGAAGTTGATCGCGTCTTCACGACGAATCAGACCGGCGTTGTTGACCAGCACATCGATATGACCAAATTCAGCCACGGCGCGATCCAGCAGTTCAGGGATCACGTCGATTTTGCGCAGGTCCGCAGTCAGGCTCAGGAAGCGACGACCCAGCGCAGTCACGCGCTCGATGGTTTCAGTCGGTTCAACAATGTTGATCCCCACGATATCACAGCCCGCTTCCGCCAGACCCAGCGCCATACCCTGGCCCAGACCGGTGTCACACCCGGTTACGACCGCTACTTTACCCTGCAGAGAAAATGCATCCAGAATCATGTTTGTTCCTTAATCTTTCAGAGCCTGTCACGAACAGGCAGGTTTATGCTTCACTGCCCGCGACTAGCGCAGATCCTTAACAGCGACGTGGTCCATGTCATCGAAGACCTGATTTTCACCGACCATACCCCAGATGAAGGTATAGGCTTTGGTGCCAACACCGGAGTGAATGGACCAGCTCGGCGAAATCACGGCCTGCTCGTTTTGCATCACGATATGGCGCGTCTCTTGTGGCTGCCCCATCATGTGAAACACGCAGGCGTCTTCGTCCATATTGAAATAGAAATACACTTCCATGCGGCGCTCATGGGTATGGCACGGCATGGTGTTCCACAGGTTGCCTGGGTCCAGTTCGGTCAGGCCCATGCTGAGCTGGCAGGTTTCCAGCACATCAGGAACGAAGTATTTGTTGATGGTGCGGCGGTTGCTGGTGAGGTTGTCACCGAGGGTGACTGGCGCAACATCCGCTGGAGTGACTTTTTTGGTTGGGTATGCCGTATGCGCCGGTGCGCAGTTGTAGTAGAACTTCGCCGGTTTGCTGCTATCGATGCTTGCGAACACCACTTCCTGCGCGCCTTTGCCGACATACAGGGCATCGCGGTGACCGATTTCATAGCAGGTGCCGTCTACCGTGATAGTGCCCGGTCCGCCGATGTTAATCACACCCAGCTCGCGACGCTCCAGGAAGTAGCTGACGCCCAGCTGTTTACCCACTTCGCCACCCACGGAAACGGTTTTGGTGGTTGGCATGATCCCGCCGACGATGATGCGGTCGATGTGGCTGTACACCATGGTGTATTCATCAGCCACAAACACCTTCTCAACTAAAAACTCATCGCGCAGACCCTGAGTATCCAGTGTTTTAGCGTGCGCGCTGTGGATGCTTTGTCTGACGTCCACATTTACCTCCAGAATTGATCGTGCCCGAGGGCAAGGATGATTAACGAAACAACGTTCCGTTTTCTCTATGAGCACATAGTATCCGCTGCGAAATGGGTTTTCAATTACATTTAAAACGATGTTTCACTTTTTCTGCATCTTAATAACAGAAGTGTAGTTTGGATCACGATTGTTAAGCGTTGACAGGGATACAGAGGTGGCACACGGAAAACAGGTGCAGAATATTTATCATAGTAAACAATCAATTATAAAACCTTTAAGATTTGACCGCAGAGAAAACATTCCAGGTTCAAAATCAAAGATAGCCCTCACGACAAACAATTATTCTTACAAAGTGCGCCATCAGTCACACACATTGAAACGATGTTTTGATAATTTAACACTCAGTTTTTAACTTATCTCACATTCAGATCTGACTGGCAGAAAGTATCCTGCGGTCATATTAAAGGAGCGCATCATGGCTAAAGGTATGCGGGTCAAGCTGAACTATGACGTCAGCCGCGATCCGGATACAGGCGTGGAAATTACCCGCCTGACCCCACCGGAAGTAACCTGTCATCGAAACTACTTTTATCAGAAGTGCTTCTTTAATGATGGCAGCCATCTGCTGTTCGCCGGAGAGTTCGACGGCCACTGGAACTACTATCTGCTGGATCTGAAAAAAGCCGAAGCGGTGCAGCTGACGGAAGGCGCGGGTGACAATACGTTTGGCGGTTTTCTCTCGCCGGACGATAAGTCCCTTTATTACGTCAAAAACGACCGCACTCTGCTGGAAGTGAATCTGGACACGCTGGTCGAGCGCGAAGTGTATCGCGTCTCCGACGAGTGGGTCGGCTACGGCACCTGGGTCGCCAACAGCGATTGCACCAAACTGGTCGGGATCGAGATCGCCAAAAGCGACTGGACGCCACTGAACGACTGGAAAATTTTCCATGACTTCTTCCACAAAGGGCCACACTGCCGCCTGCTGCGTGTGGATCTGAAAACCGGTGAAAGCGCGACCATTCACGAAGAGAAAAACTGGCTCGGCCACCCTATCTATCGCCCGTTCGACGACAATACTGTCGCCTTCTGCCACGAAGGCCCGCACGACCTGGTGGATGCGCGGATGTGGATGGTGAACGAAGACGGCAGCAATGTGCGCAAAGTGAAAGAGCATGCCGAAGGCGAAAGCTGCACGCACGAATTCTGGGTGCCAAACGGCTCTGCGCTGGTGTATGTCTCGTATCTGAAAGGTCAGCAGGGTCGCACCATTTACAGCTTTAACCCGGACACCGGCGTCAACGACGCGGTCATGCAGATGCCAGCCTGTTCTCATTTGATGAGCAACTTTGACGGCACGCTGCTGGTCGGCGACGGTTCTGGTACGCCGGTGGATGTGAAAGACACCAGCGGTTACACCATCGATAACGATCCTTATCTGTACGCCTTTGACGTGGCGAAAAAAGCGCACTTCCGCATCGCCCGTCACGATACCTCCTGGGCCACCGTGGCAAACAGCCGGCAGGTGACCCACCCGCATCCATCCTTTACTCCGGATGATAAAGCGGTGCTGTTCAGTTCCGATAAAGACGGCAAACCTGCTCTCTATATCGCGAAACTCCCCGAGCAACCTGAAATGTTGCATGCATGATTTAAGTTAGTGTTTCTGTAACTGGCCTTGCCCTCCTCCTGGAGGGCTTTTTTTTGGTTTGAAGAACATCTGTTTGCTCGTGATTTCGACCCGACCAGGTGAATTCCCCCTGCCGATAGGCATAAAAAAACCGGCTCATGCGAGCCGGCTTTTTCCCGGAGGTACTGTTTATTATTTTTTAGAAGGAATATGCAACACCTAAACGGAAACGCGTCTGACGTTCGTCGGTCTCTTTCACGCCCACGTTGCCCACTTCCACATATGGCGCCCAGTTTTTATCCCATTTGTATGCCAGCTTAGCGTTATATTCGTTGGAGTAATCTTTATTATTATTACGAATCATCCCTTCTGAACTCTTCGCGTAGACATAGTTCAGCTCGGTACGGAAATCACCCATTACCCAGCCTACCCACGCATCGCCACGGTTAACTTTATCGTCGTCTTTATTTGAGCTTGAAGGATAGCGCGTATATTCGTAACGATAACGGGCCGCCACATAGAAGCCACTGTCGAAACTGTATTGCAAATGCAGATTCGGTTTATAGATGGTGCGGCTGTCATTACTTTCGATGGTAAATGCCGGTGTCAGCGCAATATTGTCGGTGGCTTTCCAGCGCCAGCTAATCTGGTCTTCGTGGCCGTTACCGACGACATCCGCAAAAGGCTGGTCGGCTTTATCGCCGCCTGATTTCCATTTTGCTTCAACGGAAAAACCTAAGCCATTGGCGAAGCGGTGTGACACGGAAACACGGTCGGCGTTTGAGCCGCTGTCGATGTATTCGTGACGTAAATCTACGGTAACAGCCTGAGCTGCGAAAGACGCACCAACGAGAGAAGCAAGGACCAGAGATTTTTTAAACATGACAAAACCCTCAAATAAAATTATGTTTCGTTTTTATGAAATTGCATTTTATTTTTTAAATAACGATATTTTAGTGATCGAGATCGTAATTATTTGTTTCAATTTTTTTGGCAAAGATCGACGTGACACCCATCAACAAACATCGGGTATTAAAAGGGAATTTCAGGTTTAAGATCACAAAAAGAGGATATTTGATCAGAATATGAAATTTCTGGATTTAACTGGAGGCTTTAGAATCATCTCATAAGCGTAAAAATAGATTTCAGCGCACACAAAAAAGCCTCCAATAAGGAGGCTTCTAAAAAGAGACCTATTTCAGTCCGGTTATCTTTCGATGGCGAGCGCCACGCCCTGCCCGCCACCAATGCACAAGGTCGCTAGCCCTTTGCGGGCATTGCGCTTGGTCATCTCATGCACCAGCGAAACTAAAATACGGCAGCCGGATGCGCCAATCGGGTGCCCAAGCGCAATCGCCCCACCGTTGACGTTCACCCGGCTCGGATCCCACTCCAGCATTTTCCCCACCGATATCGCCTGTGCGGCAAACGCTTCATTCACTTCAATCAGATCCACATCGCTGAGCTGCCAGCCCGCGCGCTCAAGACAGCGGCGCGTGGCATATACGGGAGCGATGCCCATCAGGGCAGGATCGACGCCCACGCTGGCGAACGCTTTGATGCGCGCCAGCACCGGCAGATTCAACTCTTCGGCTTTGCTTTCGCTCATCATCATCACCGCCGCTGCGCCGTCGTTGATCGACGAGGCGTTGCCCGCCGTTACCGAACCGAGCGTTTCAAAGGCAGGATTGAGTTTAGCCAGCCCTTCCGCGCTGGCATCCGTGCGCGGCTGTTCATCCGTATCGATAATCAGCAGCTCGCCGTTGTGGCGCAGAGTGTCCACCGGCACGATTTCATCGCGAAAACGCCCTGAGTCGATGGCGGCACGCGCTTTTTGCTGTGAACTGAGCGCGTAGGCATCCTGAAGCTCACGGCTGATGCCGTATTCCCGCGCCAGGTTTTCTGCGGTCACGCCCATATGGTAATCATTGAATGCATCCCACAGGCCGTCATGCACCAGGCTATCGAGCAGCTGGCTGTTGCCGAGCTGTGCGCCGGTGCGGCTGTCCGTCAGGACGTGCGGCGCGCGGCTCATGTTCTCCTGGCCGCCGGCGATGATCACATCGGCCTCGCCGCACTGAATCGCCTGCGTCGCCAGATGCAGTGCTTTCAGACCCGAACCGCAGACGTCGTTGATGGTGATCGCCGACACGGTATTCGGCAGCCCGCCTTTCAGTGCCGCCTGACGCGCAGGGTTCTGCCCGGCACCCGCCGTCAGCACCTGGCCCAGGATCACTTCATCTATTTCATGGGCGGGAATTCCACTGCGTTCGACCAGCGCCCTGACGACCACGCTCCCCAGCTCCACTGCAGAATGGCGAGCCAGCGCGCCCTGGAAACAGCCGATTGCCGTACGCAACGCCCCCACGATCACGACCTCTTTCATCTCTACCTCTGCGCAAAATGACACCGCTGATAGTAGATGCATTGTTATCAACAATTAACGTAATTGTTTAAAAAAAGTGAGTTTTGTCACAGGATTAGCGCGCGTCCTGCAGATACTGGCGCAGCCAGCTTCCGGCGACGCCTGGCGGGCTTCGTTTGTTCCACAGAAGATCGATGGCGATGGTGCGCGGCCAGCCGGGAACGTTGATTTGTACCAGGCTTTTCGCCGCGGCGAACTCTTCCACCAGCGCACAGGGCAGCGCGCACCAGCCGAAGCCCTGCACCGCCATGCTGAGGAGCAGCAAATAGTTAGGCGCAGACCAGATGGGGCCGCGCACCTGGGTGGTTTCCCGTTCCAGATAAGTGCTCAGCTGCAGTTCGCGCCAGCCGTGCAGCTCATCCACCTCCACTCTTCCCTGCGCCGCTAGCGGGTGGGTGGTGGCAACATAGATCGCCATCTGGGTTTGCATCGGCAGGCGGATCACGCCGATCCCGGTGGGATAAATATCGCGCGCTTCCGTAAGGCCGACCTGCGCACGCTCTTTTTGCAGCAGATCGATGACGTCCTCTTCCTCGCCAATCAAACACTCAAATTCCGTGTGCGGAAAGCGCTTGTCGAACTGGATCATCAGATCCTCCAGCACGTCCGGGTTGAGCGTGTCCGAGAGCACAAAGGTCAGCCGCGCTTCCGTCTGGGCAGTCAGGGAGACGGCCAGTTCGTCCAGACGCGCACTGGCGGCCAGAATCGACTGCACGTAACCCAGCACCTGCTCGCCCTGTTCGGTTAACACTGGCTGACGGGCGGATCGGTCAAACAGGGCAAATCCCAGATCTGCTTCCAGATTGGCAATCGCGGTGCTGACAGTGGACTGGCTTTTGCGCAGGCGTCGCGCCGCAGCGGAGAACGAACCGGTAGCCACGGTTTCGACAAAAGCGGTAAGGGCTTCGGGAGAGTAGCGCATGATGTATCTATTTTATCGATGGATAGTATCTTTTATATATCACAAATTACGATAAAAATAGGCCACATCAACGCCCATTCCGGCGAATTCATGAGGTCAGGTTATGCAACACAATGTACAAAAACGAAAACTGCCGGAGCGTATCTTCCACGCGGTGTGCTTCGAAGGGATTGCCACGGCAATTCTGGCGCCTACCGCCGCCTGGTTAATGCAGCGTTCGATGATGGAAATGGGTGGACTCACCATCATCCTGGCGACCACAGCGATGGTCTGGAACATTATCTATAACTATGGATTTGACCGTTTGTGGCCCGTTCACCGCGTAACCCGCACGGCAAAAGTGCGTGCGTTCCATGCTCTGGGCTTTGAGTGCGGCTTTATCGTAATCGGGGTGTCGATCGTCTCGGCGGTGCTCGGCGTAACGCTCCTGCAGGCATTTACCCTGGAGATCGGTTTCTTCCTGTTCTTCCTGCCGTACACCATGTTCTATAACTGGGCGTACGACACGCTGCGCGAAAAAGTCATCAAGCGCCGCCAGCAACGACGCGCCCTGGCGAACTAATCCCTCTAAGGCCGGAATTTTCTTCCGGCCTGACCTGCGACGTCAACTGCGCCTTCAACGCATAATTATGGTAAATTACCCTCCTTTTTGTTCGTTTTATAGTTGATACGTTGCTCTAATGTCGAAAATTTGGTCAAAAGAAGAGACTCTCTGGAGTTTCGCCCTCTATGGCACTGCCGTGGGCGCAGGAACCCTGTTCTTGCCCATTCAGCTCGGCTCCGCAGGCGCGATTGTCCTGCTCATTACGGCCCTTGTGGCTTATCCTTTAACCTACTGGCCGCACAAAGCGCTGGCCCAGTTTATCCTGTCGTCAAACGCCAAAGGCAGTGAAGGGATCACCAGCGCGGTGACGCACTACTACGGCAAAAAGATCGGCAACCTGATCACCACGCTCTATTTTGTCGCCTTCTTCGTGGTGGTGCTGATTTACGCCGTGGCGATCACCAACTCGATAACAGAACAGCTGGCGAAACATCTGACCGTCGACACCACCGTGCGCGTGCTGGTGAGTCTTGGCGTGGTGATGGTGCTGAATCTGATCTTCTTAACGGGCCGTCATATCACCCTCAAGGTGATGGGTTTTCTGGTCTTCCCGCTGATCGCCTACTTCCTGTTTGTGTCCCTGTATCTCACCGGCAGCTGGCAGCCGTCGCTGCTGACCAGCCAGATGGCGTTCGATCAGCACACGCTGCACCAGGTATGGATTTCTATTCCAGTGATGGTTTTCGCTTTTAGCCATACGCCAATCATCTCCACTTTCGCCGTCGACAGACGTGAAAAGTACGGTGATGCGGCCATGGGTAAATGCAAAAAAATCATGAAGGTCGCGTACCTGATTATTTGCCTGAGCGTGCTGTTCTTTGTCTTCAGCTGCCTGCTGTCGATTCCGCCGTCGTACATTGTGGCGGCCAAAGAAGAGGGCGTGACAATTCTCTCGGCCCTCTCGATGATGCCATCTTCCCCGGCATGGTTGGGTATTTCGGGCATTGTGGTGGCGATTGTGGCGATGTCGAAATCTTTCCTCGGCACCTATTTTGGGGTCATTGAAGGGGCGACGGAGATCGTTAAATCGTCGCTGCATCAGGTGGGCATTAAGAAGAGCCGCGCCTTTAACCGCGCGGTATCAATCATGGTGGTGTCGTTTATTACCTTTGTGGTCTGTTTCATCAACCCGAACGCGATTTCGATGATTTACGCCATCAGCGGGCCTTTGATCGCCATGATTCTGTTCATCATGCCGACGCTCTCCACCTATCTTATCCCGACGCTGAAACCTTATCGCTCTTTCGGCAATCTGCTGACGCTGATCGTCGGCGTGCTGTGCGTGTCGGTCATGTTTGTCGGTTAGCCCTCATGCAGGCCCGGTGAGCGCTTCGCTTTCCGGGCTACACTTGCCGCGCTATGCGATAGAGTACATGCTCCGCCAGACGATGATCGGGGGCGAGCGCAGGATGCAAAAACTCGCCCTCTTTTATCATCCCCAGGCGTTTCATCAGGTTCTCTGACGGCGCATTCAGCACCGAGGTAAATGAGACCACCTCGCTCAGCCCCAGCGTTTTAAAGCCATACTCCAGCGCCGCCGTGGCCGCCTCGTACGCCAGCCCCTGATGCCAGAACGGTTTTGCCAGACGCCAGCCAATCTCCGTGCAGGGTGAAAAGGCAAAACGGTCAGGCTGAGGGTGCAGCCCCAGACTACCGACAAACTCCCCCGTCGCGGTTAACTCAACGGCCCAGAACCCCCAGCCGCGTTCGGCGATGCCTTCTTGAAATCGCGCGGCAAGATTGTCGCTCTCTTCCCGCGTCAAGGTCGCCGGGAAAAATCGCATGACGTCGCTGTCGCCATTGAGTGCCGCAAAAGGGGCGAGATCTTCTGGCCTCCACTGCCGGAGCAGCAGTCGTGGTGTCTCTATCATCGGGTTATCCTTGTTTTAAGGTGTCGAGGGGGAAGGGCCGGTCCTGCACGACGGTTTTCATCACCAGCGTCGAGCGCAAATGCTGCACGCCAGGCATTGCCGATAATTTCTCATCGTACAGTTTCTGGAACGCGGGGAGATCGCGCGTGACCACATGCATTAAATAGTCAGGATCGCCGAACAGACGCTGCGCCAGCACGATCTGCGGGATCTCTTCCACCGCCGCCTCAAAGGCGCTGACGGCCCGCTTGTCGCCCTCTTTTAACGTCGCAAAAACAATCGCCACAAAATTGAAGCCCATTTTCGCGGGATCGAGATTTGCGCGATAGCCCGTAATCGCCCCGCTCTGCTCAAGGGCGCGCACGCGTCGGTGACAGGGCGAAAGGCTTAAGTTTACCCGTTCGGCCAGTTCCGTAAGCGACAGACGGCCATCCACCTGTAGCTCAGCAAGTATTTTTCGATCGATGCTATCCATTTAGAAGAGTTTCTCATTTTAGCCCTGTTTTCAGCATAACATTGGAAGCTCATTTCGCCTGGATGTCGATATTCTTTCTTTCCGCTAATATCGTTTTTGAAGAGTGATCAAAGAATGGAAATGAGTATCGTCGTCGGGTTCTGGCTGGTCTCTTTTCTGCTGATAATGACGCCAGGCGCCGACTGGGCTTATGCCATCAGCGCGGGGATCAACGGGCGGCGCGTGGTACCGGCAGTGATGGGGCTGATGTCCGGGCATTTGCTGGCGACGGTTATTGTGGTGGCGGGTGTCGGGGTGTTGATCGCCGGGCATCCTCTGGCGCTGTCGCTGCTGACCGTCCTGGGTGCCGTCTATTTGCTGTGGCTGGGCGTGACGATTTTGCGCCATCCGGCCACGGTCAGCGCCGCTGAGCAGCAGGACGGAAGCTGGAACCAGTGGGCGCTTAAAGGGCTTTGTATCAGCGGACTGAACCCGAAAGTGTTCCTGCTGTTTCTGGCGCTACTTCCGCAATTTACCGACCCCAAAGGCAGCTGGTCGGTGCCTGTACAGATGTCCGCGCTGGCGATGATGCACCTGCTCACCTGCACGCTGATCTACCTGCTGGTGGGCTACGGTTCACGGGCGCTATTAGCCACACGCCCGCAGGCGGCGCGGGTAGTGGGCATGATTTCCGGTGGGGTGATGGTGGTCATATCCGTCATTCTGATTTACGGACAGTTCAGATAAAAAAACACCGGCGGGAGCCGGTGCTGAAGTCAGGCGCGGATATCGTCGTATTCGCGCGTTTTATCAAACTCGTGTTTGGCAAACGGGCACAGCGGGATAACTTTGCGTTTCTCCGCGCGCATTTTCTCGACCACTTTCGCCACCAGCTGTTTACCTACGCGCTGCCCTTTCAGGCTGGCATCGACGTCCGTGTGCTCGATAATGCTTAGATGTTCCCCGGTCGGAACAAACACAATTTCAGCAACCTGATTCCCTTGTGCATCGTTGACGTAAAACTTGTTATGGCCTTCCAGAATATCCATGGTTCCTCGCTTATTTCTGGCGGTACTTCAGGGCACCGCTCGGGCAGGTATCAATCACTCTCTTGACCGTCTCGACATCCACTTCATCCGGGATGATCCACGGCTTACGCTTCAGATTAAACAGCTTGCTGCTGCCGCGCACGCAGTTTCCTGAGTGCTGGCATATCCCCGTATTGAAGTAGACATCGATCTTTTCCCCGGTATAGGCCCGGTATCCCGCGTCCAGTAAATCCTTATCCATGACATTGCCTCTGTTATTGTTATGCGTTCGGGATAAGCATAGCGCTGATATCACGAGGTGACTATGGCTCAGCCGAGCTGTGTCATCAGCATCTGACGCAGCCAGACGTGGCCCGCATCGCGATGCAACCGTTCATGCCAAAGCATCAGCATATCAAAGCCTTCCACGTCGACAGGCGGCGCTGAGACAGTTAATCCCGCCACATTACGCGTGAGCCTTTCCGGCACCACCGCCACCAGATCGGTTTTCAACAGCGCCTCGACCAGGAACAGGAAATGCGGCACCGACAGCACGACTTTTCGCGCCAGCCCGCTGCGGGCCAGCGCCACGTCAGTCGCAGCCCAGAAGCCGCCGCCATCCGGAGAGACTATCGCGTGTTCGAGCTGTGAAAACTCCTTTGCCGTGACGCCCGTTCGGAGCGCCGGATGGTCGCGACGCCCTGCCAGAACATAGCGCTCGCTGAATATCACCCGCTGATGCAGTGACGCGGGCGCCCCCTCCCGGGTATGAAAAATCAGATCGATATCGCCCTGCTCAGCCTGCCGCAAAATCCGCTGAGGATTAAGCTCATACACGGCGAGACGCGAGAGCGGCGCTGCCTGTCGGAGCGCTTCCAGCGCGGGCAGCAGGATTGCCGTCGCCATGTAGTCCGTTGCCGCTACGCGCCAGGTATTCTCCGTTTTCTCTGGTTCGAACGATGCCGCCGGGGCGACCACCGACTCCAGAGCTGCCAGCGCCTGACGCAGCGGTTCCCGCAGGGCGTCGGCTCGGGCCGTTGGCCTCATCCCGCGCGGCCCCGGCAGAAGCAGCGGATCGTTAAAAACATCCCGTAACCGGGCCAGCTGGACGCTGACGGAGGGCTGGGAGAGGTTCAAGCGCCTCGCTGCCCGGGTCACATTCAGCTCGTCGAGGAGCACCTGCAGCGTGAGGAGGAGATTGAGATCGAGCTGCGAGAAATTAATCATGGCAATACCTGTCATTGCGGTAATCAATTTTTACTATAACGGAGATTTCCCTATTCTGACGGGACTTTCTCTATCAGGAATCGCTCATGAATGTATTAATTGTCTTTGCCCATCCCGAACCTCGCTCGCTTAACGGACAGCTGAAAGATGAGGCTGTCAGACATCTGCAGCAGACCGGTCATCAGGTGCACGTTTCTGATCTCTATGGCATGAAGTGGAAGACCGTCCTGGATACCGAAGATTCACTCGCCCCGTTGCGCGGTGAACGTTTTGATCCTTCCGTAGACTCCCGCTTTGCCTACGACAACGCCCTACAAGCAGCGGATATCGCCGCTGAGCAGGAAAAATTACGCTGGGCCGATGCCGTGATTTTCCAGTTTCCGCTGTGGTGGTTCTCAATGCCTGCCATCATGAAAGGCTGGTTTGACCGGGTGTACGCCAACGGTTTTGCCTACGGCGTGGGCGAGCACAGCGACCACCACTGGGGCGATCGGTACGGCGAGGGGAATCTGTCCGGTAAACGCGCGATGCTGTTGGTCACCACCGGCGGCTGGGAATCGCACTACGCTCCGCGCGGCATAAACGGTGCTATCGACGATATTCTGTTTCCAATCCAGCACGGGATGCTTTTCTACCCAGGCTTTACGGTGCTGCCGCCAATGCTGATTTACCGCACCGGGAAAACCGACGACGCTAAGTATGCCGGTTACCGCCAGCAGCTGACTGACAGGCTGGACACCTTATGGCACACAGAGCCGCTGAATTATCGTCGTCAGAACGCCGGAGATTATGAGATTCCTGCGTTAACCCTACGTCCGGACCTTGCGAAAGGAAAAACGGGACTGGGAATACATTTGCAAGACAGTGATTGATGCTGGTGTGAGTGTTTTGAACTGGGTGGGGTAGAGCTGGAGCGGGCGAAGGGAATCGAACCCTCGTATAGAGCTTGGGAAGCTCTCGTTCTACCATTGAACTACGCCCGCTTTGAGGTGCGTAAGGCATTATAGACCTTACGCATGTTCACACAAGCCTCCCGACTGCTAACCGGTGAATAATTAACCGCTTAGCATTTCGGTTTGCTGCCCTGCGCCGGAAGGTAGCGCTGGGGATCAATCGCCGTTGCGCGATAGCGAATCTGGAAATGCAGCGCAACGGAACTGGCTCCCGTGCTGCCCATGGTCGCGATTTTCTGTCCGGCTTTTACGTTTTGTCCGTTATTCACCAGCAGCGTATCGTTGTGCGCGTAAGCGGTAATGTAGTCCTCACCGTGCTTAATCATGATCAGGTTGCCGTAACCGCGCAGCTGGTCACCCACGTAAACCACCTTCCCTGCACCCGACGCATAGACCGGCGTTCCGCGCGCATTCGCAATATCAATGCCTTTGTTGCCACCTTCTGCGGTGGAGTACGGCATAATCACTTTCCCACTGGCAGGCCACACCCAGCAGCGTTGCCCGACCGGCGGCCAGGACGATTGCGGCACCGCGTAAGACGGCGTCACTTTGGCGGTTTTACCTTTCGAGGAAGAGGATTTTTTCGCCGTAGAGCTACCGCTATTGAGCCTGAGCTTTTGCCCTATCTCGATGGTATAAGGTGCAGAAATATTGTTCAGGCGAGCCAGGTCTTTCACGCTCGTTCCGGTTGAGCGCGAGATTTTATAGAGTGTGTCGCCGCGCTTAACGGTGTAGACCGCGCCGGAGTAGCTTCCCGAATCCGCTGATTTACTGCCCGAACAGCCTGCCAGCATGAGCGTCAGCATCAGGCAAAAAAGGGCAATCAGGGGATTTCTTGTCAGGCTTCCTGCAAACAAAGCGGCTCCTCGGTCAGCGTAAATGGCGTCCTATGATAGCAGCCTGAATTCTGTTGCCAATCTTTGCTGTAAAGACTCTTTCCGCATTCAGCATTCAAGCCGCCAGCCAAAGAGTGAGATATAATGTTGCCATCCCGTCGTTCGGGTACTGGAGTCGGAATGAGCACACAAGAACACGTCATTTTGGTTAACGCCCAGGGAGAGGTCATCGGCACTCAGGAAAAGTATGCCGCCCACACATCGCATACCCCTCTGCATCTGGCTTTCTCTTCGTGGTTGTTTAACACCCAGGGGGAGTGCCTTGTCACACGTCGCGCCCTGAGCAAAAAAGCCTGGCCCGGCGTCTGGACCAACTCCGTCTGCGGCCACCCGCAAACCGGCGAACGTACCGAACACGCGCTTATTCGCCGCTGTCGGTATGAAATTGGCGCCGAAATCACAGATCTGACGCCCATCGCGCTGGATTTTCGCTACTGCGAAACGGACCCCTCAGGGATCGTCGAAAACGAAATTTGCCCGGTATATGCCGCAAAGCTGGTCAGCCCGCTGAATCTCAATCCCGATGAAGTGATGGCGGTTCAGTGGGTTGATCTGGAGTCGCTGTTCCACGCTATCGCCGCGACGCCGTGGGCCTTTAGCCCATGGATGGTGTCGCAGGTCGCCATCGCCCATAAAGCACTCAGGCAGTTCGCCGCCGATCTAAGGTCATAAAAAAAGCCCCGACGCGATGAACGCCGGGGCTTTTTGCATCTCAGTGACTTATTTTACCGGGCGCATCGCCGGGAACAGAATCACGTCGCGGATGGTGTGGCTGTTGGTGAACAGCATGACCATACGGTCGATACCGATACCCAGACCTGCCGTTGGCGGCAAGCCGTGTTCCAGCGCGGTTACGTAGTCTTCGTCGAAGAACATCGCTTCGTCGTCGCCTGCGGCTTTCGCATCAACCTGATCCTGGAAGCGCTGCGCCTGGTCCTGCGCATCGTTCAGCTCGCTAAAGCCGTTACCGATTTCGCGGCCACCGATGAAGAACTCAAAGCGATCGGTGATTTCCGGGTTTTCGTCGTTACGACGCGCCAGCGGAGAGACTTCTGCCGGATACTCAGTGATGAAGGTTGGCTGAATCAGGTGCGCTTCGGCCACTTCTTCGAAGATCTCGGTCACGATACGGCCCAGACCCCAGCTCTTCTCAACTTTAATACCGATGCTGTCAGCGATAGCTTTAGCGGAATCGAAGTTATCCAGATCGGCCATGTTGGTCTCTGGACGGTACTTCTTGATAGCTTCGCGCATGGTCAGTTTGACGAACGGCTTACCAAAGTCGAACACTTCGTCGCCGTAAGGCACTTCAGTGGTGCCGAGAATATCCTGCGCCAGGGTACGGAACAGTGACTCAGTCAGCTCGATCAGATCTTTGTAATCTGCGTAAGCCATGTAGAGTTCCATCATGGTGAACTCTGGGTTATGGCGAACGGAGATGCCTTCGTTACGGAAGTTACGGTTGATTTCGAACACGCGTTCGAAGCCGCCAACCACCAGACGTTTCAGGTACAGTTCCGGCGCGATACGCAGGTACATGTCCAGATCCAGCGCGTTGTGATGGGTGATGAACGGACGCGCAGACGCGCCGCCTGGGATCACCTGCATCATTGGCGTTTCAACTTCCATAAAATCACGGCCAACCATGAACTGACGGATACCCGCCATAATCTGGGAACGGATTTTGAAGGTTTTACGGGATTCATCGTTAGAGATGAGATCCAGGTAACGCTGACGGTAACGCGCTTCCTGATCCTGCAGACCGTGGAATTTATCCGGCAGCGGACGCAATGCTTTGGTCAGCAAACGCAGTTCGGTACAGTGGATAGACAGCTCGCCCGTCTTGGTCTTGAACAACTTGCCTTTCGCACCCAGGATATCGCCCAGGTCCCACTTCTTGAACTGCTCGTTGTAGATGCCTTCTGGCAGATCGTCACGGGAAACGTACAGCTGAATACGGCCGCCGACGTCCTGTAAAGTCACGAAAGACGCCTTACCCATCACACGACGAGTCATCATGCGGCCTGCAACGGACACTTCTACGTTCAGCGCTTCCAGCTCTTCGTTTTCTTTCGCGTCGAAGTCAGCGTGCAGCTGGTCTGAGGTATGATCGCGACGAAAATCGTTCGGGAATGGGATACCCTGCTCACGCAGTGCAGCCAGCTTCTCGCGACGGGTTTTCAGTTCGTTATTAAGATCGACTACCGCGTCAGTGCCCTGTGCTTGTTGTTCAGACATGTTGGTTCCTCATAACCCTGCTTTCAAACTTGCTTCGATAAATTGGTCCAGGCTGCCGTCCAGCACCGCCTGCGTGTTGCGGGTTTCAACCCCGGTACGCAGATCTTTGATACGGGAGTCATCGAGGACGTAAGAACGAATCTGGCTGCCCCAGCCGATGTCAGATTTGTTATCTTCCATCACCTGTTTCTCAGCATTCTTCTTCTGCATTTCCAGCTCATAAAGCTTCGCTTTCATCTGCTTCATGGCCTGGTCTTTGTTCTTATGCTGCGAACGGTCGTTCTGGCACTGTGTCACCAGTCCGGTTGGAATATGGGTGATACGCACCGCAGATTCCGTACGGTTAACGTGCTGACCACCCGCACCGGATGCGCGGTAAACGTCGATACGCAGATCGGCCGGATTGATTTCGATGTCGATATCATCTTCCACTTCCGGATAAACAAACGCGGAGCTGAAAGAGGTATGACGACGGCCGCCGGAATCGAACGGGCTTTTACGTACCAGGCGATGAACGCCCGTTTCGGTACGCAGCCAGCCATAAGCGTAATCACCGATGATTTTGATGGTCACAGATTTAATACCCGCGACTTCACCTTCAGACTCTTCAATGATTTCGGTTTTGAAACCGCGCGCTTCTGCCCAACGCAGATACATACGCATCAGCATGCTCGCCCAGTCCTGGGCTTCTGTCCCGCCAGAACCGGCCTGGATATCGAGATAGCAGTCGGCGTTGTCGTACTCGCCAGAGAACATGCGGCGGAATTCGAGCTGCGCCAGTTTATCTTCCAGCACGTCGAGTTCGGCGATGGTTTCGTTAAAGGTCTCTTCGTCGTCGGCTTCGACGGCTAATTCCAGCAGGCCGGACACATCTTCCAGCCCCTGAGACATTTGATCCAGGGTTTCAACGATGGCTTCGAGGGAGGAACGCTCTTTACCCAGCGCCTGTGCGCGTTCAGGTTCGTTCCAGACGTCGGGCTGTTCCAGCTCGGCGTTTACTTCTTCAAGACGCTCTTTCTTGGCATCGTAGTCAAAGATACCCCCGAAGAACGCTGGAGCGCTCCGTGAGGTCTTGAATGCGGTTTTTTACCGGATTAATTTCAAACATGGTCTTTTTTCTTTATTGGACTAGTCAAAATGCGGTGATAAGAGCGGGATTGTACCGAATCCACGCCCTTTTTTATAGAGAATAGTGACGCTAAATTGGCCAGATATGATCGATGATAATCTGCAAACTGCGATTGCCGCGAAACTCGTTAATATCCAGTTTGTAGGCCAGTTCGACCTCGCGCACGCCGCTGTCGGGCCAGACGGTGGTATCGACGTTAAAGGCGATACCATCCAGCAGCGGACCGCCGTTCACCGGCTCGACCATCACTTTCAGATGGCGCTCGCCCACCAGACGCTGTTGCAGCAGGCGAAAACGCCCGTCGAACAGCGGCTCCGGGAACATCTGCCCCCACGGCCCGGCGTCGCGCAGCATCTGCGCCACGTCCATGGTCATCTCCGCCGCAGACAGCGCGCCGTCAGAGACCACTTCACCCTGCAGCAGTGACGGATCCAGCCAGTCGGTCACCAGCGCGCTGAACAGGCGCTGAAATTCGTCGAATTTCGCCTCTTCCAGCGATAAACCGGCCGCCATCGCGTGGCCGCCAAACTTGATCATCAAATTGGGATGGAGTGTGTCGAGACGCTCCAGCGCATCGCGCATGTGCAGCCCCTGGATGGAACGGCCTGAGCCTTTCAGCGTGCCGTCTCCCGCAGGTGCAAACGCGATCACCGGACGGTGAAAACGCTCTTTGATGCGCGAGGCCAAAATCCCGACCACGCCCTGATGCCACTCCGGGTGGTACATCGCCAGGCCGCCGGGTAGTGTCTCGGTGCTGCGCTCAAGTTTTTCGCACAGGGTCAGGGCTTCGGCCTGCATCCCCTGTTCGATCTCTTTGCGCGTCTGGTTCAGCGCGTCCAGCTCATTGGCCAGCACGCGCGCTTCGCCGATGTTGTCACAGAGCAGAAGCGCCACGCCAACGGACATATCATCGAGCCGCCCTGCCGCATTAAGACGCGGGCCGAGCGCAAAACCGAGATCGCTGGCCGCCAGCTTGAGGGGATCGCGATTGGAGATTTCGAGCAGCGCTTTAATCCCCGGACGGCATTTCCCCGCCCGGATACGCCCCAGCCCTTGCCAGGTCAAAATACGGTTATTGGTATCCAGCGGCACCACGTCCGCCACCGTGCCGAGCGCCACCAAATCGAGGTATTCGGCCAGATTCGGAATCGCAATTCCGCGCGCCTCAAACCAGCCCTTATCACGCAGCAGCGCGCGCAGGGCCAGCATCAGGTAAAAAGCCACACCTACACCTGCCAGCGATTTCGATGGGAAATCACAGTCGCGCAGATTGGGGTTAATGATGGCTTCAGCTGCCGGCAGCGTTTCACCCGGCAGGTGGTGATCGGTGACGATAACCGGGATCCCGAGATCGTGTGCCCGATCGACGCCGGCATGGGATGAGATCCCGTTATCGACGGTCAGGATCATCTGCGCGCCGCGCGCGTGCGCCTGATCGACCACTTCCGGGCTGAGACCATAACCGTCTTCAAAACGGTTTGGCACCAGATAGGTGACGTTATCGCAGCCCAGCGCGCGCAGGCTGAGGACGCTCAGGGCGGTACTGGTCGCGCCATCGGCGTCAAAATCGCCGACCACGACAATACGGGTCCCTTCACGCAGTGCGTCATAGAGCAATTCTGTCGCTTTTTCGACGCCGCTGAGCTGCTGCCACGGCAGCATCCCTTTGACGCTGCGCTCCAGTTCGCTGGCCGCGCGAACGCCGCGCCCCGCGTACAGACGGCGCAGAAGCGGCGACAGGTCAGCTGGTAAATCAACGCTTTCATCCACCTCGCGGCGGCGCAATTTTGTCTTAGTTTTCACGCGGATTATTTACCGCCAAACTGTTTTTGATGGGCGTCGAGGAACTCTTTCATCTCTTTTGGTCCCTGATAGCCCGGCACGACGTACCCGTTGCTCAGCACAATGGCTGGCGTGCCGGTGACGCCAAACTGCACGCCCAGCGCGTAATGGTTGGCGATATCAATATCGCAGGAGGCCGGTTTCACGCCTTTACCGTTCATGGCGTCATCAAAGGCTTTGTTACGATCTTTCGCACACCAGATGGCTTTCATATCCTGCTCTGGCTGGCTCTGCACGCCCGCGCGCGGGAACGCCAGATAACGCACGGTGATCCCCAGCGCGTTGTAGTCTTTCATCTCTTCATGCAGCTTGTGGCAGTAGCCACAGGTGATATCAGTGAACACGGTGATCACGTGTTTTTCCTGCGCCGCTTTGTAAACGATCATCTCTTTTTCCAGCGCGTTCAGGTTTTTCATCAGCAGCTGGTTGGTCACGTTCACCGGCTGCGCGCCGCTCACGTCATACATTGGGCCCTGAATGAAGTGCTTGCCGTCTTCGGTCACATACAGCACACCGCTGTTGGTCAGCACGGTTTTCATTCCGGCAACGGGCGCAGGCTGGATATCACTGCTGGTCACGCCGAGTTTTGCCAGCGACTGTTTGATCGCTGCGTCATCAGCATGGGCAAAACCGGTAAAAGAGGCTGCCAGCAGGGAGAACAGCACTAAAGATTTTTTCATTTTCAATCCTATCACTATGGTTCGGCACTCACGCTCGTGGGTGGTGCTGTTGGTGTAGCTGCCGCAGGCGTTCTGTCGCTACATGGGTGTAGATTTGCGTCGTAGAAAGATCGCTGTGCCCCAGCAGCATCTGCACCACCCGCAAATCGGCGCCATGGTTGAGCAAATGCGTCGCAAAGGCATGACGCAGAACGTGCGGCGAAAGTTTTTCACTGTCGATGCCTGCCAGTGTGGCGTAATGTTTAATGCGATGCCAGAAGGTTTGTCGCGTCATCTGCTGCGCGCGCTGGCTGGGGAACAGAACATCAATCGATACACCGTTCAGAAGCCACGGGCGTCCGTGCTCCAGGTAGTTTTCCACCCAGTAGACCGCCTCTTCGCCGAGCGGCACCAGCCGTTCTTTATTTCCCTTGCCGATCACCCGCACTACGCCCTGACGCAAGCTGATGTCGCTCATGGTTAAACCGACAAGTTCCGAGACGCGCAGCCCGGTGGCATACAACACCTCAAGCATGGCTTTATCGCGTAACTCCAGCGGGAGGTCAACCGCCGGGGATTGTAAAAGCCGATCGACCTGGGCCTCGCTGAGATCTTTCGGGAGACGCTGCGGAAGCTTGGGCGACGCCAGCAGCGCGCTGGGATCGTCCGCACGCAGCTTCTCGCGATACATATGCTGGAACAGGCGGCGCATCGCACTCAGCAAGCGGGCAGAGCTGGTGGCTTTATAGCCGCCCTCCATGCGTTCGGCCAATAAGGCCTGGAGATCGTCGTGCTGCGCCTGTTCAAGGGACAGGTCACGGTGCGCCAGCCACTCCACCAGCAGGGTTAAATCGCGGCGATAAGCGCTGAGCGTATTCTCCGCCAGATTTTTTTCCAGCCACAGCGCATCGAGAAATTGTTCGATGAGGGCGAGATCCTTTTCCACGTCTGCTCCTGTGATTCTGCTATCGGCCATTATGACGTAATGGTACAGGTTTCTGGTACACTACGCGCAAAGTCAAAGCAAGTATTGAGAAGTTTACGCGATGAATATTGGTCTGTTTTATGGTTCCAGCACCTGCTACACCGAAATGGCCGCGGAGAAAATTCGCGACATCATTGGCCCGGAACTGGTGACTCTGCACAATCTTAAAGACGACGCGCCCACAGAGATGGAGCAGTACGACGTTCTGATCCTTGGCATTCCGACCTGGGATTTTGGTGAATTACAGGAAGACTGGGAAGCCATCTGGGATCAGCTCGATTCGCTTAATCTTGAAGGCAAAATCATTGCGCTGTACGGCATGGGCGATCAGCTGGGTTATGGCGAATGGTTCCTGGATGCGCTCGGGATGCTGCATGATAAACTCGCGCCGAAGGGCGTCACGTTTATCGGCTACTGGCCGACAGAAGGCTACGAGTTCACAAGCGTCAAACCGATCATTGCTGATGGCGAACTCTTTGTCGGACTGGCGCTGGATGAAACCAACCAGTACGATCTCAGTGAAGATCGCCTGCAAAACTGGTGCGAGCAAATTCTGGGCGAAATGGCAGAGAAGTTTAGCTGATTTCTTAGCGTCCTGGCGTCGGCTGCTGCATCACCATCCGGCGCAAATCTCGCCACTCGCTGGCATCCATACTGTCTGCTGACAGCCAAAGATGCTGGCAACGCGCCCCTTCCTCTTTACGCAGGCGGAACATCATCCCGGAATTCAGCATCCAGGGTGTGCCGACGATCTCCCACTCTTTGCCCTGCCAGCGCAACCGCGAGTCCATCAGCAGTTTGATCTCACCCTGACGGGCGTTGATACGCCGCTGACTGCGCACACTGTCGAACACCACCAGCGAAAGAAGCAGCATCCAGAGCGGTGTATAGCTAAGCGGCCACGGCATCAGCAAAATAAAAGCCGCCACAATGCCGTGGAGTAAAAGAGACATCCACTGTGAGCGCCACGAGACGCGCAGATCAGATTGCCACAGGACCACGTTCCCGATTCCGTGTTTGAATTAATTGCACCATCCGCTGCAACTCGGTGTCGGCGGGTTTGCCATGATTCATCAGCCAGTTGAATAAATCCGGATCGTCACTCTCCAGCAGGCGGATAAACAGACGTTTATCATCATCGCTTAAGCTGTCGTACTCATATTCGAAGAAGGGCATGACGGAAATATCAAGTTCACGCATGCCGCGACGGCACGCCCAGTGGATACGGGCCTTGTTGTTAATGTCCATGTCGATTTCCTGCTTAACGTTTCTTCTACCTCTAAGAGGGACGATTTCTAGTGTAACGTGTTTTTTGCTGTTTCATTACTGGAATATGAACAACTGGAAGCACGCTTCCAGAATAAACCCTGCAATCTAAGCGGATTACTCTGTTCTGCGTAGCGCTACGCAAGAACAGCGATAAGGCACAATTGGGCTGCTGAAAGCGCTTGCAATGACTACAGTCTCTTTTACCATTAGGCATTATCGAAGCGTTATGCAATTCAGGACATCACTATGGCTTTTACTCCATTTTCTCCTCGCCAGCCTGTCGCCTCTGCGCGTCTGCCGCTGACGCTGATTTCTCTTGATGACTGGGCGCTGGCGACCCTCACCGGCGCGGATGCCGAAAAGTATCTGCAAGGCCAGGTGACCGCCGACGTGGGCCAGATGACTGAGCACCAGCATCTGCTGGCGGCGCATTGCGATCCTAAAGGTAAGATGTGGAGCAATCTGCGCCTGTTCCGTCGTCAGGACGGTTTCGCCCTGATCGAACGCCGCAGCCTGCGCGATGCCCAGCTCACTGAGCTGAAGAAATATGCGGTGTTTTCCAAGGTCACTATCGCCGCAGATGACGAACACGTTCTGCTGGGCGTTGCCGGTTTCCAGGCGCGCGCGGCGCTGAAAAATCTGTTCAACGAACTGCCGGATGCGGAAAAACAGCTGGTGAGCGAAGGCGTTACCTCGATTCTGTGGTTTGAACACCCTGCCGAACGCTTCCTGTTGGTCACCGATGTGGCCACCGCCGAGCGCGTCACGGAAGCGCTGCGCGGTGAAGCGCAGTTCAACAACAGCCAGCAGTGGCTGGCCCTGAACATCGAAGCCGGGTTGGCGGTTATCGATGCCGTTAACAGCGCGCAGTTTATCCCGCAGGCAACGAACCTGCAGGCGCTGGGCGGCATCAGCTTTAAGAAAGGCTGCTACACCGGTCAGGAGATGGTGGCGCGTGCGAAATTCCGCGGGGCCAACAAACGCGCCCTGTGGTATCTGGCAGGCCACGCCAGCCGCGTACCGGAAGCCGGAGAAGATCTGGAGCTGAAAATGGGCGACAATTGGCGTCGTACGGGCACCGTGTTGGCCGCCGTTCAGTTGGATGATGGTCGTCTGCTGGTGCAGGTGGTGATGAATAACGACATGGAGCCGGACAGCGTGTTCCGCGTGCGTGACGATGCCAACACCCTGAGCATTGAGCCGCTGCCGTATTCGTTAGAAGAGTGAGTGTTTAGTTTTTTTGCCCGGCAAGCGTAACGCCGCCGGGCACAAATCAAACCTGTCCGACGTACAGATAAATCGCCAGGAAGTGACACACGCTGCCGCCTAACACAAAGCAGTGCCAGATAGCGTGGTTGTAAGGAATGCGTTTGCAGACGTAGAAAATCACCCCCAGGGAATAGACCACACCGCCCACCGCCAGCAGCGTTACGCCGCCCGCCGCTAACTTCACCGCCAGCTGATAGACCACAATCAGCGACAGCCAGCCCATCGTCAGATAGGTCACCAGTGAAAGCACTTTAAAACGGTGCGCAATGGTGAGCTTAAACAAGATCCCCAGCAGCGCCAGGCTCCAGATGACAATCATCAGGCCGCGCGACAGAGGCGAGTTTAACCCTACCAGTAAAAACGGGGTGTACGTCCCGGCAATCAACAGATAGATCGCGCAGTGGTCGAATTTCTTCAGCCATCGTTTTGCCCGCTGATGCGGAATGGCGTGATACAGGGTCGAGGCGAGGAAAAGCAGGATCATACTCCCGCCGTACAAGCTGTAGCTGGTGATCGCCATCGCGTTCGCGTTGGTGTCGAAAGCCTGAACCAACAACAACACCAGGCCCACAATGCCGAACACCAGGCCGATGCCATGGCTGATACTGTTGGCTATTTCCTCAGCCAGTGAATATCCCTGCGCAGTTAATGGTTTGCTAACCATAGAGGACTCCGGGAAAACATAAGATCATGATGTATCGCTTAACTATGCTAACTGAGAATGATTTCAGTGAACACCTGTTAGCTAAAATAAATCCAAATCCCAGATTAGTCCTTAAAAATCATTAAATTAAAAACGATTTTCACCTAACAGATGTGAGTTTTAATCAAAGGCATTTAAAATCAATCACATAAAACTGACTTTGATTCGGATAGATCTCTGCAATCACCTGTTTAAGCGCCCCAAGTGACATATTCTCCTGCTGCGCATGTTTTTCCGTTAGCGTATCCAGCGTGACGGCCGATGTTCCCACCACTTCGATGGTGCAAAAATAGGCGTCGTCTTCAAAGCGTCCGACGCGCAAAATATCACCCGTTTTAAAATGTGATTCAGACTCGTCACGAATGGTGATGGTTTTACGTCCGCCCAGAATGTCATCCTGGAAGCGCTGAAAAAAAGTGATGTCGTTAGGCTGCATGTTATTATTCCCTGAAGATGAAGTCTGATGAGTGAGTTTAGCCACTGTGAGCATGTTCTCCCATTCCGCCATTGCCAGTCTCAACAATCTGGAGATGATGGTCTACAACTATGTCATCAAAAACCGCGACAAGGTGACCTACATGACAATCCGCGAGCTGGCGGATGCGGCTGGCGTGTCCACCACCACCGTGCTGCGTTTTTGTCGCAAGCTCAACTGTGACGGCTATTCCGAATTCCGCGTGCGGTTTAAATTATATTTAGAACAAAACGAACCGCAGCAGGCGAATTTCGGCACCAGTGAAATTATCAGTTTTTTTAAAAGCGTTAACAACGAAGAATTTGATGCGTTATTAGAGCAGGCGGTCGATATTATATTATCGTCAGAGCGTATTATTTTTGTCGGCGCGGGCACGTCCGGATCGCTTGCAAAATATGGCGCGAGATTCTTCTCAAACATCGGTAAATTCAGTAACCATATCGACGATCCTTATTTTCCGGTAACGAACGATATGGCGAAAAATGCGCTGGCGATTGTCTTGTCCGTCTCAGGCGAAACGGAAGAGATCCTGCGCTTCGCCAGCCAGTTCAGCCTGCATCACTGTAAAGTGCTCTCTATCACCAGCCACGAGCACTCGCGCCTGGCAAAACTGGCGGACTTTAATCTCTCCTGGCATGTGCCGCAAACCCGTATTGCAGGCGTCTACGATATTACGACTCAAATTCCGGTGATTTATATTCTTGAATCAATTGGCCGTAAACTGGCGAAGAAACTGGCGGAATAAAACGCCCTGTTTTTTTGATGTAACATATTACATTCCAGGCTAATTGTTATATCGTGACATTTAATTCTGCTTTGCTAGACTCGAAATCAATAGATCCTAAGACGAGCATAGCAAACATGAAAAAACTCACCTTACCAAAAGATTTTTTATGGGGCGGCGCGGTAGCGGCGCACCAGGTTGAAGGCGGCTGGAATAAAGGCGGCAAAGGGCCAAGCATTTGCGACGTGCTGACCGGCGGCGCCCACGGCGTTCCGCGTGAAATCACTCAGGAAGTAGTACCGGGCAAATATTATCCGAACCACGAAGCCATCGACTTCCACGGTCATTACAAAGAAGACATCAAGCTGTTTGCCGAAATGGGCTTCAAATGTTTCCGTACTTCTATCGCCTGGACGCGAATCTTCCCGAAAGGCGACGAAACTCAGCCGAATGAAGAAGGGCTGAAGTTCTACGACGACATGTTCGATGAGCTGCTGAAGTACAACATCGAACCGGTCATCACCCTCTCCCACTTCGAAATGCCGCTGCATCTGGTGCAGGAATACGGCGGGTGGACCAACCGCAAAGTGGTGGATTTCTTTGTACGCTTTGCCGAAGTGGTCTTCGAGCGCTACAAGAGCAAGGTCAAATACTGGATGACCTTTAACGAAATCAACAACCAGCGTAACTGGCGCGCACCGCTGTTCGGCTACTGCTGCTCCGGCGTGGTCTATACCGAGCATGAAAACCCGGAAGAGACCATGTATCAGGTGCTGCACCATCAGTTCGTTGCCAGCGCGCTGGCCGTGAAGGCCGCGCGTCGCATCAATCCAGAAATGAAAGTCGGCTGCATGCTGGCGATGGTGGCGCTCTATCCGTTCTCCTGCAAACCAGAAGACGTGATGTTCGCTCAGGAATCCATGCGTGAACGCTATGTCTTCACCGACGTACAGCTGCGCGGCTACTACCCAAGCTACGTGCTGAACGAGTGGGAACGCCGTGGCTTTACCATCAACATGGAAGCGGGTGACGAGCAGATCCTGCGTGAAGGCACCTGTGATTACTTAGGTTTCAGCTACTACATGACGAACGCCGTCAAAGCCGAAGGCGGAACCGGTGACGCGATTTCCGGCTTCGAAGGCAGCGTGCCGAACCCGCACGTGAAAGCCTCCGACTGGGGCTGGCAGATTGACCCGGTCGGCCTGCGCTATGCTCTTTGCGAGCTGTATGAGCGCTATCAGAAACCGCTGTTTATCGTTGAGAACGGCTTTGGCGCGTACGATAAGGTCGAAGAAGACGGCAGTATCAACGATGACTACCGTATCGACTATCTGCGCGCGCACGTGGAAGAGATGATGAAAGCCGTGACCTATGATGGCGTGGACCTGATGGGATACACCCCGTGGGGTTGCATCGACTGCGTCTCCTTCACCACCGGCCAGTACAGCAAGCGCTACGGCTTTATCTATGTGAACAAGCACGATGACGGCACGGGCGATATGTCCCGCTCCCGTAAGAAGAGCTTTGCGTGGTACAAAGAGGTGATTGCCAGCAACGGCGAGAACATCTAAATACCCGGTCGGCGCTTAGCTTGCGCCGACCAGCACTCTCCAGCCCGGTCAGCGCAACGCCACCGGGCATTATCACTACTTCCCGCCCGCTAACTCGATAAAACTGCCCGTCACATACGACGCTTTCTCGCTGAGCAGCCAGACAATCGCCTGTGCTACCTCTTCCGGCTGGCCGCCGCGCTGCATCGGTAAAGCGGATTTCACCCGATCCACACGACCTGGCTCACCGCCGGACGCATGGATATCGGTGTAAATCAGGCCGGGACGCACGCCGTTGACCCGAATACCGTACGCCGCTACCTCCAGCGCCAGCCCGGTCGTGAGTGAATCCACCGCCCCTTTCGACGCCGCATAATCAACGTACTCGCCCGGAGCCCCCAGACGCGATGCTGCCGAGGAGACATTCACAATCGCCCCGCCTTTGCCTTGATGTTTGAAGGACATGCGTTTTACCGCTTCACGACAGCAGAGGAAATAGCCCGTAACGTTGGTCGCCAGCACGCGGTTGATGCGCTCGGCCGAGAGATTTTCGATGGTGCTCTGCTCACACAAAATCCCGGCGTTGTTGACGAGTGCCGCCAGCGGCTCTCCCTCGCGGTCAATGCTGTCAAACATCGCCAGCACCTGCGTCTCGTCGCTGATATCCGCGCGCACGGCAAAGGCTTTGCCACCTGCATCGGTAATCTGAGCGATCACATCCGTCGCGGCCTTAATATTGTGGTGATAATTCACCGCCACGGTGTAGCCTTCGCCTGCCAGCTGCAGGGCTGTCGCTCGGCCAATTCCCCGGCTCGCGCCGGTAACCAGTGCAATTGCCATATATTTCTCCCAATAAAAAAGCCGGGTGGCGGCTACGCCTTACCCGGCCTCCTGTCAAAGCTTAAGTATTACTGATATTCGCTCATTGGCACGCAAGAACAGAACAGATTACGATCGCCGTAGACATCGTCGAGACGTTTCACGGTCGGCCAGTATTTGTTCGCCACACCTGCCGGGAAGACAGCCTGCTCACGGGTATAACCGTGGTTCCACTCTGCCACCAGCTCGTTTTGAGTGTGCGGGGCGTTCACCAGCGGGTTATCTTCCAGCGGCCATTGGCCCTGTTTCACACGGTCGATTTCCGCGCGGATCGCCAGCATCGCGTCGATAAAGCGGTCCAGTTCGACTTTGCTTTCCGATTCAGTTGGTTCAACCATCAGCGTACCCGCCACCGGGAAGGACATGGTTGGCGCGTGGAAGCCGTAGTCGATCAGGCGTTTAGCAATATCCAGTTCGCTAATCCCGGTCTCTTCTTTCAGCGGACGAATATCGAGAATACATTCGTGCGCCACGCGGCCATCGCGACCGGTGTAAAGCACCGGATAAGCGTCTTTCAGGCGAGTTGCGATGTAGTTCGCATTCAGAATCGCCACCTGGCTTGCCTGCTTCAGCCCTTCCGCGCCCATCATGCGGATATACATCCAGCTGATTGGCAGAATGGATGCGCTACCAAACGGTGCCGCAGAGACCGCGCCCTGACGGGTCAGCATGCCTTCAATCTGCACCACGCTGTGCCCTGGAACGAACGGTGCCAGGTGCGCTTTCACGCCGATTGGTCCCATACCCGGGCCGCCACCGCCGTGCGGAATACAGAAAGTTTTATGCAGGTTCAGGTGCGAAACGTCCGCGCCGATGAAACCTGGAGAAGTAATGCCCACCTGCGCGTTCATGTTTGCGCCGTCGAGGTAAACCTGACCGCCAAATTGATGCACCACTTCGCACACTTCGCGGATGGTCTCTTCGTACACGCCGTGAGTGGACGGGTAAGTCACCATGATGCAGGAGAGCTTGTCACCCGCTTGCTCTGCTTTCGCACGCAGATCGGCCAGATCGATGTTGCCGTTTTTATCACAGGCAACAACGACCACTTCCATTCCCGCCATCTGCGCAGACGCCGGGTTAGTGCCGTGGGCAGAGCTTGGGATCAGGCAGATATCACGATGCCCTTCGTTACGGCTTTCGTGATAGTGACGAATCGCCAGCAGACCGGCGTATTCACCCTGCGCGCCGGAGTTTGGCTGCATGCAGAGCGCGTCGTAGCCGGTCAGTTTCACCAGCCAGTCGGAGAGCTGACCGATCATCTGATGGTAGCCTTCCGCCTGATCGGCCGGGCAGAACGGGTGCAGTTCAGAGAACTCAGGCCAGGTAATCGGGATCATTTCCGCAGCGGCATTGAGCTTCATGGTACAAGAGCCCAGCGGGATCATCGCCTGGTTCAGCGCCAGATCTTTGCGCTCCAGAGAGTGCATGTAACGCATCATCTCGGTTTCGCTGTGATAGCGGTTAAACACCGGATGGGCCAGGATCGCGTCATCACGCAGCATGCTTTCCTGAATGGAGCGGCTGTCGTGCGCCACCTCTTTATCCAGGTTAGCGACGTCCAGACCGTGGTCATCACCCAGCAGTACGCTGAACAGCGCCTGGATGTCTTCACGGGTAGTGGTTTCGTTCAGGGTGATACCCACTGCGTTCAGAATATCGCTACGCAGATTGATTTCGGCAGCTTCGGCACGCGCCAGCACGCCCGCTTTGTCAGCCACTTCCATACACAGGGTGTCGAAGAAGTGTGCGTGACGCAGCTTGAGGCCTTTCTGCTGCAAGCCCGCCGCCAGAATATCGGCAAAACGGTGAATGCGGGTAGCGATGCGTTTCAGGCCGACCGGGCCGTGGAACACGGCGTACAGGCTGGCGATGTTGGCCAGCAGCACCTGAGAGGTACAAATGTTGGAGTTCGCTTTCTCGCGGCGGATATGCTGCTCGCGCGTCTGCATCGCCATGCGCAGCGCGGTGTTACCGGCAGCGTCTTTCGACACACCGATAATACGGCCTGGCATGGAGCGTTTGAATTCGTCTTTCGCGGCGAAGAAGGCCGCGTGCGGACCACCGTAGCCCATCGGCACGCCGAAGCGCTGTGCTGAGCCGAAGACAATATCTGCGCCCTGTTTGCCAGGGGCGGTGAGCAATACCAGCGCCATAAAATCAGCGGCCACGCTGACCACAATTTTGCGGGATTTCAGCTCAGTAATCAGGCTGCTGTAGTCGTGAACTTCACCGGTGGTGCCAACCTGCTGCAACAGCACGCCAAACACATCCTGGTGATCCAGAACCTTTTCCGCATCGTCAACAATCACGTCAAACCCGAAGGTTTCCGCACGGGTGCGGACCACGTCCAGCGTCTGGGGATGAATGTCTGCCGCCACGAAGAAGCGGTTAGCGTTTTTCAGCTTGCTGACGCGCTTAGCCATCGCCATCGCTTCAGCAGCGGCGGTCGCTTCGTCAAGCAGAGATGCAGAGGCAATATCCAGCCCTGTCAGATCCAGCGTCACCTGCTGGAAGTTCAGCAGCGCCTCCAGGCGGCCCTGAGACACTTCCGGCTGATAAGGCGTGTAGGCGGTGTACCAGCCTGGGTTTTCCAGCATGTTGCGCAGGATCACCGGCGGTAACTGCACCGGGGTGTAGCCCATGCCAATGTAAGACTTAAAGCGCTTGTTGAGACCGGCGATTGCCTTCAGCTCTGCCAGCGCGGCGTATTCAGTGGTCGCGTCACCTACCTGCGGCGGCGTGGCGAGCTGAATGTCTTTGGGCACGATCTGGCCGATCAGTGCGTTTAACGAATCCGCGCCAACTGTCTTCAGCATCTCCTGCTGTTGCTGAGCATCCGGCCCAATGTGACGTTCAATGAAGGCGCCACGGTTTTCAAGCTGGCTTAAAGTCTGTGTCATGAGCGATGGTTCCTAAACGTGCGGTGATATTAGGATCCCCTCCCCCTTTCGGGAGAGGGTGAAAAGCAATTACTCGTCTTCTAACAGTGCTGCGTACGCGGTTGCATCCAGCAGAGCTTCAACTTCTGCTTCGTCGTTCGCTTTGATTTTGAAAATCCAGCCGCCGGTGTACGGCTCGCTGTTAACCAGCTCCGGGGAGTCGCTCAGGGCGTCGTTTACGGCCACGATTTCGCCGCCCACTGGCGCGTAAATGTCAGACGCGGCTTTCACCGACTCTGCAACAGCGCAGTCGTCGCCCGCGCTCACGGTCGCGCCGACGTCCGGCAGGTCCACAAACACCATGTCACCCAGCAACTCTTGTGCGTGCTCGGTGATCCCAACGGTGTAAGTCCCGTCGGCTTCTTTGCGCAGCCATTCGTGTTCTTTGCTGTATTTCAGTTCTGCTGGCACATTGCTCATTGGAATTCTCCTGATAAAAAATGATTAGGCGACCGGTTTACCGGCGCGAACAAAAATCGGTTTAGTCACGCTGACCGGCATTTCACGGTTGCGGATCTGCACCACGGCAGTCTCGCCAATCCCGGCCGGTACGCGCGCCAGCGCAATGCTGTAGCCCAGCGTCGGTGAGAATGTGCCGCTGGTAATGATGCCTTCATGAAGATTGCCGCTGGCATCGGTGAAACGCACAGGCAGCTCGTTACGCAGCACACCCTTCTCTTTCATCACCAGGCCGACCAGCTGATCGGTGCCTTTCTCACGCTGCAGTTCCAGCGCTTCACGGCCAATAAAATCGCGGTCAGCCGGTTCCCATGCGATGGTCCAGCCCATATTGGCAGCCAGCGGAGAGATACCTTCATCCATCTCCTGACCGTAGAGGTTCATCCCGGCTTCCAGACGCAGCGTATCGCGCGCGCCCAGGCCCGCAGGTTTGACACCGGCTTCAACCAGCGCACGCCAGAAATCGGCGGCT
Source organism: Lelliottia sp. WB101 (assembly GCF_003051885.1). Lineage (NCBI taxonomy): Bacteria > Pseudomonadati > Pseudomonadota > Gammaproteobacteria > Enterobacterales > Enterobacteriaceae > Lelliottia > Lelliottia sp. WB101. Next base: position 1,857,217 of record NZ_CP028520.1, on the reverse strand, counting down.
TTCTCGTTCGGCATCGCAATTTCATAGCCCGCTTCACCGGTGTAGCCGGTCGTCGCGATGAACAGATCGCCTGCCTGAACGCCGAAGAACGGCTTCATACCTTCGGTCGCTTTACGTTGCTCTTCGCTGAACAGAGAAGCGGCTTTAGCCTGCGCGTTAGGACCCTGAACGGCGATCAGAGAAAGATCGTCACGTACGGTGATATCAACGGCGTATTTGGCGGCGTGTTCAGAAATCCAGGAGAGGTCTTTTTCGCGGGTGGCGGAGTTAACAACGAGGCGGAAGAAATCTTCAGTGAAGTAATAAACGATCAGGTCATCAATCACGCCGCCGGAGGCATTCAGCATCCCGGTGTAGAGCGCTTTGCCTGGCGTTTTGAGTTTGGCGACATCGTTCGCCAACAGATAACGCAGAAACTCCCGGGTGCGACTGCCGCGGAGATCGACAATGGTCATGTGGGAAACGTCGAACATCCCGGCATCGGTGCGCACGGCGTGGTGCTCATCGATCTGCGAGCCGTAATGCAGCGGCATCATCCAGCCATGGAAATCCACCATGCGCGCGCCGCATAACGTGTGTTGTTCGTACAAAGGAGTCTGTTGAGCCATCTTGTCCTCGTTGATTTAGCAGAGCGGGGCAATCTTGTGTTTCGCGCGAAATTTCACCACGAAACCCGGCGTCGGTATCACTCCTGGACGCCGACGCAAACGTTCTCTTTCCCCTGAACTTACCACCGAAATCGGCGATTAACCATAAGCTAAAGCGGGTCATCACATTAGCTTATGACCAAAAAACGCTGAAAAGCCTACAGAGTTATTCACTGGCAAAATGCGATTTACCCCGCATTAAATTAACTTTAATTTCACAATATTTAGCACAGGCTGATATTTTCTGTGGAAAAACGCGGCTAATTTCCGTCATGAGAAAAACACGACATTAGATAATCTAATGCGAAAAGAGGCGTGGAATTAGAATATTTCAAACGAGGGAAACATCCCGGCACAAAGGCCGGGAGAGGAAAGTGTGATGGGGGTCTAATTTAACGTTTAGTGCTTAACGCAGCCACTCAGGGAGATCGTTTAACCCCATCGCCTGGCGAAGGAGCTGCGGTTTGACGCCGGGAAGCGTATCCGCCAGTTTCAGTCCAACATCGCGCAGCAGTTTTTTCGCCGGATTGTTACCGGCAAACAGCTCGCGGAAGCCCTGCATCCCCGCCAGCATCATCGCCGCGCTGTGTTTGCGGCTGCGCTCGTAGCGGCGCAGGTACAAATGCTGACCAATGTCTTTGCCTTCACGATGCAGACGACGCAGTTCGTCGATAAGTTCTGCGGCATCCATAAAGCCCAGATTCACGCCCTGCCCGGCCAGCGGATGAATAGTGTGTGCGGCATCGCCCACCAGCGCCAGACGGTGCGAGGCAAACTGCCGCGCGTAGCGTCCGGTCAGCGGGAAAAGCTGGCGTTCACTTTCCAGCGTACACAGCCCAAGACGGTTATCAAAGGCCATGCACAGCGCCTGATTAAATGCGTCAGGCGTCGCCGCCTCCATCTGCTGCGCTTTTTCCGGTACCAGTGACCAGACGATGGAGCACAGATGCGGATCGCTTAACGGTAGAAACGCCAGGATGCCGTCATTGTGGAAAATCTGACGCGCGACACCGCCGTGAGGTTCGGTCGTGCGGATCGTGGCCACCAGCGCATGATGACGATAATCCCAGAAGGTGAGCGGAATATCCGCTTTGTTACGCAGCCAGGAGTTTGCGCCATCGGCACCCACGACCAGCCGCGCGGTCAGCATATCGCCGCTTTGCAGTGTTAGAAACGCCTCGTTTTCGCCCCAGGCGATCTGTTGCACCTGCGCGGGCGCCATCAGGGTGACGTCGGAACAGCTCTGGGCTTTACGCCACAGAGCGTGGTGAATCACCGCGTTTTCAACGATATGGCCCAGATGACTGTAGCCCATGCTTTCATCGTCAAACGCGATATGGCCGAAGCTGTCTTTGTCCCACACTTCCATCCCGTGGTAGCAGCTGGCGCGAAACGCGGTGATCTCTGACCAGACGCCGAGATGCGTTAACAGCTTTTCACTGGCGGCGTTAATGGCCGACACGCGTAGCTCTGGCGGTGCGTCCTGCGCAACAGGCTGCGGCGGCTTATGTTCAAGCACCGCCACACGCAGGCCGCTGCCCTGTAAACCACAGGCCAGCGCCAGCCCCACCATTCCGCCGCCGACAATGGCAACATCAACATTCTGCACTTAGTAACTCCTTAACGAGCGACCCAACCGAGAGTTCGCTGCGCCAGCACGTCGCGTGCCGGAATGAATAGTTCCATCGCCATCAGGCCCGCGTTGCGCCCGGCTACCAGCGGCGCCCAGCGATTCGCGAACAGATGCACCAGGCCATCGGTCACTCCGATGGTCGCCTCTTTATCTGCCTGACGGCGTTTCTGATACTGACAAAGCACGGAGTAAGCACCGCAATCGTCGCGATCCTGCCATGCCTGCGCCAGCGTCTCCGCCAGGCTCATGACATCGCGTAATCCTAAGTTAAACCCCTGCCCGGCAATCGGATGCAGGGTTTGCGCCGCATTCCCGACTAACGCCACACGATGAGACACGGAGCGCGATGCGGTGGTCAATGCCAGCGGATAGGCGGCGCGTTTCCCGGCGTGGGTGATTCGCCCTAAACGCCAGCCAAAGGCTTTTTGCAGCTCATCGCAAAAACGCGCATCTGACCAGGCCATCACGTCATCCATAGCATCCAATGCGTGGCACCAGACCAGCGAACTGCGGCCAGCCGACATGGGCAGCATCGCCAGTGGGCCGTGCTCGGTAAACCGTTCAAAGGCGCGGCCCTGATGAGGCACAGCGGTGGAAACATTGGCGATCACCGCCGCCTGACCATAAGGCTGCTGCTGCCATTCGATACCGCATTGGGTGGCAAGTGCAGAACGGGAGCCGTCTGCGGCCACCAGCAGTTTGCCGTCCAGCACGTTGCCGTTATCCAGCGTCACACTCACCCCAGCGTCACTGCGGGTGAAGCTTGCGACGCGCGCCGGGCAGTGCAGCGTCACGCCAGGCGCATCCTGCAATAAGCGGAACAGGCGCTGCCCCACGTCGTGCAGTTCGACCACCTGCCCGAGGGCATTAATGTGGTAATCCTGGGCATCGAGCGTAACAAAACCGGCGTGGCCGCGATCGCTGACGTGAACGGTTTTGATTGACGTCGCACACTCGGCAATCGCCTGCCAGATACCCAAGCGCGACAGGTGCTGGCAGGTCCCCTGCGCCAGCGCAATCGCGCGGGCATCAAAGCCTGGATGCTGCGCCGTCTGCGGCGCAACGGCTTCAACCAGGTGAACGGGGAGCTGGCCGTGCGTCAGCTGTGAGATGGCCAGCGCGAGCGTCGCCCCCGTCATGCCACCGCCCACAATGATCACGCTCATACGCGCGCCGCCGCCATCAGAGCTTCGATCTCATCGGCCTTTTTGACCACGGAAGCCGTGAGGTTTTCGTTGCCGTTTTCGGTGATTACGATGTCGTCTTCAATACGAATACCAATCCCGCGATACTCGGCAGGGACATCCGCATCGGGCGCGATATACAGGCCCGGTTCGACGGTTAACACCATGCCCGGCTCAAGGGTGCGCGAACGCTCCGGACCGTAGCCGCCGACATCGTGGACATCCAGCCCCAGCCAGTGGCTCAGGCCGTGCATAAAGAACGCGCGGTGGGCGTTGTCGGCAATCAACTCTTCCACGTCGCCCTTGAGGATGCCCAGTTTCACCAGCCCGTTCACCATGATGCGGATCACCGAGCCAGTCACGTCCTGAATGGAGGTTCCCGGACGGAACAGCGTTAACGCGGTTTCCAGTGATTCCAGCACGATGTCGTAAACAGCGCGCTGCGCAGGGCTAAATTTGCCGTTCACCGGGAAGGTGCGGGTGATGTCACCGGCGTAACCGCGATATTCACAACCGGCGTCGATCAGCACCAGATCGCCGTCGCGCAGTTCGCTTTCGTTTTCGGTGTAGTGCAGGATGCAGCCATTTTCCCCACCGCCCACAATCGTGTTGTAGGACGGGAAGCGCGCCCCGTGGCGGTTGAATTCATGAAGAATTTCGCCTTCGAGCTGATACTCGAACATCCCCGGACGGCACTTTTCCATGGCGCGGGTATGGGCCAGCGCACTGATTTCACCCGCGCGGCGCATCACATCCAGCTCTTCCGGCGATTTAAACAGCCGCATTTCATGAACGATTGGGCGCCAGTCCGTCAGGGACGCGGGTGCCGATAAATTCTGACGAGAGCCTTTACGCAGTTTTTCCAGCGCCGCAAACACCAGTTCATCGGCGTAAGCGTATTCGCCCTGAGCGTGATACACCACGTCCAGACCGTTGAGGAGTTGATAGAGCTGCTCGTTGATTTCGCTGAAAGCCAGCGCGCGTTCCACGCCGAGTTTCTCTGGCGCGGCGTCTTGCCCTAAGCGGCGGCCAAACCAGATTTCGGCAGTCAGATCGCGAACGCGGTTAAAGAGAACGCTGTGGTTGTGGGTGTCATCGCTCTTAATCAGCACCAGTACCGCTTCAGGCTCATTAAAGCCGGTGAAGTACCAGAAATCGCTGCTCTGGCGATAGGGATATTCGCTGTCATTGCTGCGTGTGGCTTCCGGTGCGGCAAAAATCAGTGCCGCGCTGCCCGGCTGCATGTGGGCTAAAAGCGCCTGGCGGCGGCGAAGAAACTCCTGTTGAGTCATGACACCCTCCTGTGCGTTCTTTTTTTAATGTAAGGTCGGTTTGCGGACTTCCGGTGCGGTCGGCTGTGAGCGCGTAAAAGTGTCGTGGCACAGCAGCGCCGCGACGCGTACGTACTCGATAATCTCTTCGACGGACATTTCCAGCTCTTCCTGATCTTCGTCTTCGTCGTAGCCCAGCTGCGCGATGTTGCGCAGATCGTCGATCGCTTCACCCGCTTCGCCAGTGACTTTATCGAGCTTAGGCTGCGTAACGCCCAGACCCAGCAGATAGTGGTTTACCCAGCCTGCCAGCGCATCGGCACGATCGAAGACGCTAACGTCGTCGCCATCAGGCAGATAAAGCTGAAAAAGGAAGCCATCGTCCTCCAGAGAATCACTGGTCGCCGAGTGCATTTTGCGCAGGGCTTCAGCAAGCTCGTGACCAAAGGCCAGACCTTCGTTCGTCAGGTCATGAAGCAGCGGCTGCCATGAGCTGTCGCTGTTTCCGCCGCACAGCATGCCACTGATCAGACCGTGCATTTCAGCAGGGGTCAAACCCACGCCCTGCTGGTTAAGTAACTGGCTTACTTCGTTGTAACCAGGCATTTCGTTCTGTATAGACATGCGCATTCGTCATCGTTGGAGGAATATTCATGATATGCTACCACTTTGGACCCTGGAGATACCAGAAAAGGGCTTGTATCTTCATATCAGGGTAGCTATAGTGTCGCCCCTTCGCAGCCCCCGGGCCATGTGCGAAGGTCGCGCAGTCAATCAGCAGGAAGGTGGCATGTCTGCACAACCCGTCGATCTCCAAATTTTTGGCCGTTCGCTGCGAGTGAATTGTCCGCCTGAACAAAGGGATGCTTTGAATCAGGCTGCGGATGATTTGAATCAGCGGTTGCAAGATCTAAAAGAACGCACTAGAGTCACAAATACTGAGCAGCTGGTTTTCATCGCCGCGTTGAACATCAGCTATGAATTAACTCAGGAAAAAGCGAAGACCCGCGACTACGCGGCGAGCATGGAGCAACGCATTAAAATGCTCCAACAGACCATTGAACAAGCGCTGCTTGATCAGGGTCGCACTCCCGAAAGGCCGGTGCAAAAGTTTGAATAACACTTTGCAGTTGACTATGGTAGAGTGACTGTGAAGACAAAATTTCTCTGAGATGTTCGCAAGCGGGCCAGTCCCCTGAGCCGATATTTCATACCACAAGAATGTGGCGCTCCATGGTCGGTGAGCATGCTCGGTTCGTCCGAGAAGCCTTAAGACTATGACGACACATTCACCTTGAACCAAGGGTTCAAGGGTTACAGCCTGCGGCGGCATCTCGGAGATTCCCCTTCTTTACTACCTTCAAGCATCATGACTCAATTTCCTGAAGTCCCTGCTTCCCGACAAGACATCCGTCAGTTAATCCGCAAACATCGTCGAGCGCTTTCGCCCGAACAACAAACGCATTTCGCCCAGCTCGCTGCCGCCCGTATGATGGCGTATCCCCCTGTGGTTATGGCCCATACCGTCGCCCTGTTTCTGTCGTTTGACGGCGAGCTGGATACCCAACCGCTGATCGAACAACTCTGGCGCGCCGGGAAAAAGGTCTATCTGCCGGTGCTGCACCCGTTCAGTCCGGGCAATCTGCTGTTTTTGCACTACCATCCGCACAGCGAACTGGTGGTGAACCGTCTGAAAATTAGCGAACCCAAACTCGATGTGCGCGATGTCCTCCCCCTGAGCGAGCTGGACGTGCTGATCACGCCGCTGGTGGCTTTTGATGAAAGCGGTCAACGTCTGGGGATGGGCGGAGGATTTTACGATCGCACGCTGCAAAACTGGCAGCAGTATGGTTTGCAGCCGGTGGGCTATGCCCATGATTGTCAGGGCGTAAAAGCGCTGCCGGTGGAAAAATGGGATATTCCGCTGCCCGCAGTGGTGACGCCTTCGAAAGTGTGGGAGTGGTGAAATAAACAATAAAGCCGGGTGGCGGCTACGCCATACCCGGCTTACGATTTGTATTCGCCAGAGAGGTCGGGTAAGGCGTCAGCGCCACCCGACACAGCAAACCGCAGATTAGTACAACAGACGCGCGCGAATCGTACCCGGGATCGCCTTCATGCTCAGCAGCGCTTTCTCCGCCACATCTTCATCTGCTTCGATATCAATAACCACATAGCCCATCTGCGAGTTAGTTTGCAGATACTGCGCGGCGATGTTGACGCTCTGCTCGGCAAAAATCTGGTTAATCGCGGTCAGCACACCTGGACGGTTTTCGTGGATATGCAGCAGACGGCGACCGCCGTGCAGCGGCAGAGACACTTCCGGGAAGTTCACCGCAGACAGCGTAGAACCGTTATCGGAATACTTGCTCAGTTTACCCGCCACTTCCAGACCGATGTTCTCCTGCGCTTCCTGAGTCGAACCGCCAATGTGCGGCGTCAGGATCACGTTGTCGAATTCACACAGCGGAGAGGTAAACGGATCGCTGTTGGTGGCAGGTTCTGTCGGGAAGACGTCGATAGCCGCGCCCGCCAGATGCTTACGCTTCAGGGCATCGCACAGGGCAGGAATATCCACTACCGTACCGCGAGCGGCATTGATCAGCAGTGCGCCCGGTTTCATCAGCGCCAGCTCTTCCGCACCCATCATATTTTTGGTGGAGGCGTTTTCCGGCACGTGCAGGCTCACCACATCGCTCATGTTCAGCAGATCGGAAAGATGCTGCACCTGGGTCGCGTTACCCAGCGGCAGTTTGTTTTCGATATCGTAGAAGAAGACATTCATGCCGAGAGATTCGGCCAGAATTCCCAGCTGCGTCCCGATATGGCCGTAGCCGATAATCCCCAGCTTTTTACCGCGCGCTTCGAACGAGCCGGACGCCAGCTTGTTCCACACACCGCGGTGGGCTTTGGCGTTCGCCTCCGGAATACCGCGCAGCAGGAGCAGCAGCTCGCCAATCACTAACTCCGCCACGGAACGGGTGTTGGAGAAAGGTGCGTTAAAGACCGGCACGCCGCGTTTGGCTGCCGCATTCAGATCAACCTGATTGGTACCGATGCAGAAGCAGCCGATAGCCACCAGCTTCTCAGCGCAGGCAATAACCTCTTCAGTCAGGTGAGTACGGGATCGCAGGCCAATGAAATGGGCATCACGGATGGATTCTTTCAGCTGCTCAGTATCCAGCGCGCCTTTGTGGAATTCGATGTTGGTGTACCCTGCTGCACGAAGGTTATCGAGTGCTTTCTGATGCACCCCTTCGACGAGCAGAAACTTAATCTTGTCTTTTTCCAGTGATACCTTTGCCATTTACCCGACCCTGTTTTGTCTGAACTGATGTTGTGCTGGATTTAAATCCGCTCCCGCCAACATATCAAAAAAAACTATTGCAGCAATATGAACGTTTGCGTCGTCACTCTGAAGAAAAGTCATCCAGGGCGAAATGTCAGAGGAAAATGCTGTGGATAATCAGGAAAGCGGCAGGATCGTCAGAACAGGTCAAAAAACGTGACACAAGTCACCGAATTTCGCTTTTGAAAAAATATTTAGCGGGGGAACGCTCCCCCGTCAGATCATTTTACGATGGTTTTCACGCCGTCAGCGGTGCCAATCAGCGCCACATCCGCGCCACGGTTGGCGAATAGCCCTACCGTCACTACGCCTGGGATGGCGTTAATGGCATTTTCCATCGCCACGGCGTCCATGATCTCCATACCGTGAACGTCGAGGATAACGTTACCGTTGTCAGTCACCACGCCCTGGCGATATTCCGGACGACCGCCCAGTTTCACCAGCTGACGCGCCACTGCGCTGCGCGCCATCGGAATGACTTCAACCGGCAGCGGGAAGTTACCGAGAATATCCACCTGCTTAGACGCATCCGCGATACAGATGAATTTATCCGCGACGGAAGCGATGATCTTTTCACGCGTCAGGGCAGCACCGCCGCCTTTAATCATCTGCATATGGCCGTTGATCTCATCAGCGCCATCAACGTAAATCCCCAGACGATCGACTTCGTTAAGATCGAAGACCGTAATGCCGAGACTTTTCAGCTTTTCCGTGGAAGCATCGGAGCTGGATACTGCGCCCTCGATCTGCCCTTTCATCGTGCCGAGCGCATCAATAAAATGTGCGGCGGTCGAGCCAGTACCGACACCGACAATGGTACCGGGTTGTACGTACTGGAGAGCGGCCCATCCTACTGCTTTTTTCAGTTCATCCTGCGTCATGATCTTTTTGCCTGTGGTGTGAAAACTCAGGGCGTATTATAGAACAGGCAGGCAGGGAATGTCCCTGTGACCGGTGTCACATTACCGAGCAAAGCCCTGACAGATCCGATGTGGTCGGAATTGGTCTGTCACAAAGGTAAATTTGTGTCATAGTGCAGAATCAGCAAAATTCAGGAGTACTGCCCCGCAATGAAACGTCCGGACTACAGAACACTACAGGCGCTTGATGCCGTCATTCGTGAACGAGGTTTTGAGCGCGCAGCGCAGAAGCTGTGCATCACTCAATCCGCCGTATCACAGCGAATCAAACAGCTTGAGAATATGTTCGGACAACCGCTGCTGGTGCGTACCGTTCCGCCACGTCCGACGGAACAAGGGCAGAAGTTGCTGGCCCTGCTGCGTCAGGTTGAGCTGCTGGAAGAGGAGTGGCTGGGCGATGAACAGACCGGTTCCACGCCGCTGCTGCTCTCGCTGGCGGTGAACGCCGACAGTCTGGCCACCTGGCTGCTGCCCGCCCTCTCCTCGGTGCTGGCCGATTCGCCTATCCGCCTCAATCTGCAGGTGGAAGATGAAACCCGTACTCAGGAGCGGCTGCGTCGTGGCGAAGTGGTGGGTGCAGTCAGTATCCAGCCACAGGCGTTGCCAAGCTGCCTGGTCGATCAGCTCGGTGCGCTGGACTATCTTTTTGTCGGCTCAAAAGAGTTTGCTGAGCGTTATTTCCCGAATGGCGTCACCCGTGCCGCGCTGCTGAAAGCCCCTGCCGTGGCCTTCGATCATCTCGACGATATGCATCAGGCGTTCTTACAACAGAACTTCGACCTACCGCCGGGCAGCGTGCCCTGTCATATCGTGAATTCGTCTGAAGCCTTCGTGCAGCTGGCCCGTCAGGGGACGACCTGCTGTATGATCCCGCATTTGCAGATTGAGAAAGAGTTGAAGAGCGGTGAACTTATCGACTTAACGCCGGGGCTGTATCAGCGTCGGATGTTGTACTGGCACCGTTTTGCGCCGGAGAGCCGCATGATGCGCAACGTCACCGATGCACTGCTGGCCTACGGGCATAAGGTGTTGAGACAGGATTAATAAAAAAGCCGGGTTACCCCGGCTTTTTTGTCATTGATTACTGCGCAGGCGCCTGCTGTTGCTGCTGGCCCTGTGCCGGTTCCAGCTGGAAGACCACATCCACCTGATCGTCGAACTGAATGGTCGGCTGCTCGTAAGTTTCCTGAGCGGAAACCGGCGCAGCATCGGCCTTCATCATGCGAACCATTGGGCTTGGCTGGTAGTTAGAGACGTGGTAACGCACGCTATACACCGGGCCGAGCTTCGATTTGAAGCCAGAAGCCAGCTGCTCTGCCTGACGTACTGCGTCGTCAATCGCCGCTTTGCGCGCTTCGTCTTTGTATTTCTCCGGTTGCGCAACGCCCAGTGACACGGAGCGGATTTCGTTCAGACCCGCTTTCAGCGCGCCATCCAGCAGCGAGTTCAGCTTATCGAGCTGACGTACAGTCACTTCCACCGTACGCACGGCGCGATAGCCTTTCAGAATGCTTTTACCATTCTGATAGTCGTAATCTGGCTGGGTGCGAAGATTCGCCGAGTTAATGTCTTTCTTAGCAACGCCGTTCTGCTCAAGGAAAGAGAGATATTGCGCAACGCGATCGTCGGCCTGTTTCTTGGCTGACGCAGCATCTTTTGCCGCCACGTTCACTTCAATCGCAAGGGTTGCAACATCGGGAGCAGCGTCCACGCTTGCTGTACCGGAAGTGACAATGTGCGGTCCATTTGGCAATTCGTTTGCCTGTACCGATACTGCACCAAAACTGACTAATGCCGCCAGGGCCATCACTTTAAACTTCACTGTTATTCCTCCATGTTGCGAAGTGCCCACCTAAGGGCGCATGCCAGCAAGCTTAGCGCGTCTGCTTCAGTTGTCCATAAGACAACGCTTAGTTGAACAATACCTGTACGTGACTAATGCCCTCTTTCGCCAGCTGGAACGCGATAAACCACATCACCACGCCGACGAGAATATTAATGATGCGCTGCGCTTTGGCGGTGCGTAAGCGCGGAGCAAGCCAGGCGGCAAGTATCGCCAGACCAAAAAACCACAGGAAGGAAGCGCTCACGGTTCCCAGCGCGAACCAGCGTTTAGGTTCGACATCCAGCTGACCGCCCAGGCTGCCGAGCACCACGAAGGTATCCAGATAAACGTGTGGATTAAGCCAGGTCACCGCCAGCATGGTGGCGATGATCTTCCAGCGTCCCTGCTTCATCACTTCTGCGCTGGCAAGTTCCAGGTTACTGCTCATGGCGGTTTTCAGAGCGCCAAAACCGTACCACAGCAGGAACGCTACGCCACCCCAGGTCACCAGCGCCAGCAGCCACGGCGATTGCATCAGTAGCGCGCTGCCGCCAAAAATCCCGGCGCAAATGAGCAGCAAATCGCTGACGGCGCAGAGCATGGCGATCATCAGGTGATACTGTCGACGAATCCCTTGGTTCATGACGAACGCATTTTGGGGACCGAGCGGTAAAATCATGGCTGCGCCTAGCGCAAGACCTTGAAAGTAATAAGATAACATGGAGAAATACTCTTACACGATTGTCGTTACGGCAGACTATACTGCGAGATCTTCATTAGAGGAAATTGATAATATTAATCCCTAATTAGCCACCCTAATGATGCCGTATTGAGATTCTGACAAACGTTTTAACTCCGGATTTAGCGTATGCTGAAGGTATCAGCAACCGTACCAAAGGAATGGATATGAAGCATAACGCGAAGGCTTTACTTTACTGCGCCGCATGGGTGTTTACCTGCTTGTGGGCTGCCACCGCCAGCGCGACCACTACCTTACGCTATACCGATCATGAACCGTACGGAAACATGCGTACCCGGCTCATAAAAGAGACTTTTTTTAGAGCGATTGAGACGGAATCCCTCGGTCGCCTGAAAATCGACGCCCACTGGAACGGCGAGCTGTCCACCAGCTATAACGCACTAACGACCATCAGCCAGGGCGGTGTTGCGGATATGGGCACTGTCGTCCCCGAATACACGCCCGATCTCCTTCCACGGCACCAGATATTTAAGAGCTTCCCTCTTGGGCCTGCCAGCGGTAATGCCCAGGCTGCCGCCTTTCAGCGCATCTTCAAGGATTATCGCCAGTTCGGGAACGAGCTTGAAAAAAATAACGTGATAAACCTGCAGTTTTTCCTCGGGTATCCGGTAGGTTTTTTCACCACCCAACCCAATGTGAAACTCGATCAGTTGAACGCAAGTAAATGGCGAACGGCCAGTTTCTGGCATCAGTCATTTTTACGTAACGCGGGTGGCGTTCCGGTGAATATGCCGTGGAATGAGCACATTACCGATGCGCTGAAGGGCGGGCAGCTTGACGGCCTGATGGTTAACCTCGACAGCGGGCACGATATTCACGCCGAGCGGACCGCGCCTTATATTCAGCTTTCTCCTTCCCTGTGGCTCGGACACGTATATCTGCTGGTGATGAATAAAGCGGTGTGGGACAGCCTCGACGTCAAGGATCGCGGTGCCATCAGACGTGCGGCCGCCGCTACGCAAAAACGTCTTGGCGCAGCGCAAGAGGCTAATCTGGCCGAGATGACCAACGCGATGAAACGAGAAGGCGCGACCATTCATTACCTGACAAACGACGAGCTGAAAGCCTGGCAAACCGCCACCGGGTACCAGCAGGTTCAGGCCGAATGGGTCACTCAGCAGGAAAACAAAGGAATCAGTGATGCGGGACTGTTGATGCAGGGCGTCAGCAGCATTATTAACCAGACACTGAGATAAAAAAACGCCCGCCGGTATTCACGCGCGGGCGTTGTTTGTCAGAACGGGTTTATTCGCTCGCGTGTTCTTTCACGCGCTTGAAGTTCACGTCCATCTGCGGATACGGGAAGCTAATACCGTTGGCGTCAAATTCACGCTTAATGCGCTCCAGCACGTCCCAGTAAACTTCCTGCAAGTCGCTGCTTTTGCTCCAGATGCGTACCACGAAATTGATCGACGAAGCACCGAGTTCGTTCAGACGAACAGTTCTCTCGCGGTCCTGGATGATACGAACATCCGACTCAATGATATTCGTCAGCAGCGCTTTCACCTTATCGATATCGGAATCATACGCCACGCTGATCAACAGTTCGTTGCGACGTACCGGTTCGCGGGAAAAGTTAATGATGTTTCCGGCGATGATTTTACCGTTCGGCACCACAACGATACGGCCATCAACGGTGCGCAGGGTGGTGGAGAAAATCTGCACCTGCAGCACGGTCCCGGCAATGCCGCCTAAATCGACGTATTCACCGGAGCGGAACGGGCGGAAAGTCACCAGCAGCACGCCTGCGGCGAGGTTCGACAGTGAACCCTGCAGGGCCAGACCGATAGCCAGACCCGCAGCACCGAGTACCGCGATGACGGAGGCCGTCTGTACACCGACGCGCCCAAGCGCAGCAATCAGCGTAAAGGCAATCAGGCCGTAGCGCACCAGCGCGGAGAGGAAATCTGCCACCGTGGCATCAATCTGACGCGCGCGCATCACGCGGTTGATCGCATTGGACACCACGCGTGCCACGATCATCCCGACGATAATAATCGCAATCGCCGCCACGATATTCACCGCATAACTCAGCAGTAGCGCCTGGTTGCGCACCAGCCAGGTGCCCGCGTTGTTGATGCCATCTACTACACCGAGATCATCCATTCATTCTTCCTTTTGCTAATCCAGACAAAAAATCCATCTCACTGGGAGACAGGCAGGTCAGTAAAGGGTAAACAAAAAGTGCTGATTATGCCAAACAGATCACACAATCGGCAGTGGCAGCCCGTTGAAAAGGCATAAAAAAAGGCCCGCAAATGCGGACCTTTTTAACGCTTTTCAGCAACTCAAATTACAGAACGTCAACCGCGTTCAGTTCTTTGAATGCCTGCTCCAGACGGGTAATCATAGAAGTCTGGGCAGCACGCAGCCATACGCGTGGATCGTAGTATTTCTTGTTCGGCTGGTCTTCGCCTTTCGGGTTGCCCAGCTGGCCTTGCAGGTAAGCTTCGTTGGTTTTGTAGTACTGCAGGATGCCGTCCCAGGTTGCCCATTGGGTATCGGTATCGATGTTCATTTTCACTACACCGTAGCTTACGGAATCTTTGATTTCCTGAGCAGAAGAACCGGAACCGCCGTGGAAGACGAAGTTCAGGCTGTTGTGCGGCAGGTTGTGTTTCTTAGAAACATATTCCTGAGAATCGCGCAGGATAGTTGGAGTCAGAACCACGTTACCTGGCTTGTAAACGCCGTGTACGTTACCGAAAGATGCCGCGATGGTGAAACGTGGGCTGATTTTGCTCAGCTCGGTGTACGCGTAATCAACATCTTCTGGCTGGGTGTACAGTGCAGAAGCGTCCATGTGGCTGTTGTCCACGCCGTCTTCTTCACCACCGGTGCAACCCAGTTCGATTTCCAGGGTCATGCCCATTTTGGACATGCGCGCCAGGTATTTGGAGCAGATTTCGATGTTTTCGTGCAGTGACTCTTCAGACAGGTCGATCATGTGAGAAGAGAACAGTGGCTTACCGGTTGCTGAGAAGTGTTTTTCACCCGCGTCCAGCAGACCGTCGATCCATGGCAGCAGTTTTTTCGCGCAGTGGTCGGTGTGCAGGATAACTGGAACACCGTAGTGCTCAGCCATCTGGTGTACGTGGTGCGCACCAGAGATAGCGCCCAGGATTGCTGCGCCCTGAGGAACATCAGTTTTAACGCCTTTACCCGCGATGAACGCAGCGCCGCCGTTAGAGAACTGTACGATAACCGGAGCTTTAACTTTTGCAGCGGTTTCCAGTACGGCGTTAATGGAGTCGGTACCCACGCAGTTAACTGCCGGCAGAGCAAAGTTGTTTTCTTTTGCTACCTGGAACACTTTCTGAACGTCATCACCAGTGATCACGCCAGGTTTTACGAAATCAAAAATTTTAGACATGTTACGTAGTCCTGTATCTTCGGCCGTTAGAAAAGGTGCGAGCTCTAAAAAGCACGCTGAAATTTGGGCAGGTTTCCCTGCCCATGAATGGCTTACTTCTTAGCGCGCTCTTCGAGCATTGCTACTGCTGGCAGAACTTTGCCTTCCACGAATTCGAGGAATGCGCCGCCACCAGTGGAGATGTAGGAAATTTTGTCGGAAATACCGAACAGGTCGATAGCCGCCAGAGTGTCGCCGCCGCCTGCGATGGAGAACGCTTCGCTGTCTGCGATTGCGTTAGCCACGATTTCAGTCCCTTTACGGAAGTTAGGGAATTCGAACACGCCAACCGGGCCATTCCACAGAATGGTTTTCGCGTTTTTCAGGATGTCAGCCAGTTTCTGTGCAGACACGTCGCCCAGGTCCAGAATCTGCTCTTCATCTTTGATGTCGTTAACAGACTTCAGCGTCGCGGTCGCTGTTTCAGAGAACTCGGTTGCTACGCGCACGTCAGTTGGGACTGGGATATCGCAAGTGGTCAGAAGGCGTTTAGCTTCGTCAACCAGGTCTGCTTCATACAGGGATTTACCCACGTTGTGGCCTTGAGCGGCAACGAAGGTGTTCGCGATACCACCACCAACGATCAGCTGGTCAGCGATTTTAGACAGGGAATCCAGAACGGTCAGTTTGGTAGACACTTTAGAACCACCAACGATAGCAACCATTGGACGTGCGGGTTCTTTCAGTGCTTTACCCAGTGCTTCCAGTTCGTCAGCCAGCAGTGGACCTGCGCAAGCTACGTCTGCGAATTTACCGATACCGTGGGTAGAAGCCTGAGCACGGTGAGCCGTACCGAATGCATCCATCACGAAGACGTCGCACAGTGCAGCGTATTTTTTGGACAGTGCTTCGTCGTCTTTCTTCTCGCCTTTGTTAAAGCGAACGTTTTCCAGAACAACCAGTTCACCTGCAGCCACTTCAACGCCGTCCAGGTAGTCTTTAACCAGACGTACCGGGCTGGACAGTTTGTCTTTCAGGTAATTAACAACCGGCAGCAGAGAGAATTCTTCGTTGTACTCGCCTTCGGTCGGACGACCCAGGTGAGAGGTTACCATCACTTTCGCACCCTGTTTCAGTGCCAGTTCGATGGTTGGCAGAGAAGCACGAATACGCGCATCGCTGGTCACTTTGCCATCTTTAACAGGTACGTTCAGATCGGCACGGATGAAAACGCGTTTACCTGCCAGATCCAGATCGGTCATCTTAATTACAGACATGGTGAATCCTCTCGTTGATTCTTAAAGTTTTGCATGCGCACTTTGCGCCCTACCTGAAACCTTGTGCGGCCATGGCTAACGTGGTGTCGAGCATCCTGTTAGCAAAGCCCCATTCATTATCGCACCACACCAGCGTTTTGATGAGGTGAGCACCGCTGACCCGCGTCTGTGTACCATCGACAATGGCACTGTGCGGATCGTGGTTAAAATCTACTGAGACCAACGGTAATTCCGTATAGTCAACTATACCATGAAATGCACCCTGTGCCGCTTTTTGCAGCAACAGGTTGACTTCACTGGCTTTTACCGGTTTTTTAACCGTGACACTGAGGTCAATCGCGGTGACATTTATGGTCGGCACGCGAACCGCAATGGCTTCAAAACGGTCGTTAAACTGCGGAAAAATTCGGGTAATTCCGGCCGCCAGTTTCGTATCCACCGGAATGATTGACTGACTCGCCGCACGTGTGCGACGCAAGTCCGGGTGATACGCGTCGATAACCTGCTGATCGTGCATGGCGGAGTGAATCGTGGTTACTGTGCCCGATTCGATGCCATACGCATCGTCTAGCAGTTTGATGACCGGAATAATGCAGTTTGTGGTGCAGGAGGCATTAGAGACAATACGGTGTTCGGCTTGCAGCTCAAGATGGTTCACGCCGTAGACGACGGTTGCGTCGAGATCGTGACCACCGGGATGGGAAAACAGGACTTTCTTCGCGCCTGCTGCCAGATGCGCCTCGCCGTGTTCGCGATTGCCGTACACGCCGGTACAATCCAGCACCACATCCACACCCAATTCACGCCACGGCAGCGCGTCAATGCTGCGCTCATGCAGGACGCGAATCACATCATCGCCGACGAACAGTTGCTCTCTTTCCTGGCGTACATCCCAGGCAAAGCGCCCATGGCTGGTATCGTATTTCAACAAATGCGCCATACCCGCCGCGTCTGCCAGTTCATTGACAGCCACTACGGTGATTTCCGCCCGACGTCCTGATTCATATAATGCGCGAACCACGTTACGTCCGATGCGACCAAAGCCATTAATCGCTACGCTTACGGTCATAGGTCTCCTGCAAGGCTATCCCTGAGATTGAGGTGGCTGAAAGAGTAATCCAGCTACGCTCAGAGGGGAATCCTTGCCTGTCACAAACTGCGACTGATTGGTCAATTGTCGAACATTTAATCGACTGAAACGCTTCAGCAAGAATAAGCGAAACGGGGAATAAAAGGAACGTTCGCCCGGAGGGATTCGCCATTTATCTGACTTGCGTCACATTTCTTCGGCCATTTTCCGCGGAATTATTCCACTCCGGCGAAAACATATTCGCCCTGGTCGTCATCCGTGGCGTCAGGTCCACTGTGCGACTATCGCAAAGTACAGGCGCCACGTTTGGACCCTCAGTGCGCAAATTAAAGGCTACTCTCTTCCTTCGGCAGTTTTTCCCCATAAAAAAACCAGGCGGTATTGCTACCCACCTGGTTTTTTTATAGCGCCCGGCAAGACTCTCGCCGCCGGGCGTTTACGCGATTACAGCAGTTCTTTCGCTTTCGCGACTACGTTCTCAACGGTGAAGCCAAACTCTTCGAACAGCAGTTCTGCAGGTGCAGATTCGCCGAAGGTGGTCATACCGACGATGGCGCCGTTCAGGCCCACGTATTTGAACCAGTAGTCAGCGATACCCGCTTCCACAGCCACGCGCGCAGAAACGGCTTTCGGCAGTACGGATTCACGGTAAGCCGCATCCTGTTTGTCGAACGCGTCGGTAGACGGCATGGAGACCACGCGCGCTTTCACGCCTTCTGCAGACAGTTGATCCCACGCAGCAACCGCCAGCTCAACTTCAGAACCGGTCGCGATGATAATCAGCTGTGGCTGACCTGCGCAGTCTTTCAGCACGTAACCACCGCGAGCGATGTTAGCCAGCTGCTCTTCGGTACGATCCTGCTGTGCCAGGTTCTGACGAGAGAGAATCAGCGCGGTTGGACCGTCCTGACGCTCAACGCCATATTTCCACGCTACCGCAGACTCAACCTGGTCACATGGACGCCATGTGGACATGTTCGGGGTCACGCGCAGAGAAGCCACCTGCTCAACCGGCTGGTGAGTCGGGCCATCTTCGCCCAGACCGATAGAGTCATGGGTATAGACCATTACCTGACGCTGTTTCATCAGCGCAGCCATACGCACGGCATTACGCGCATATTCTACGAACATCAGGAAGGTAGAGGTGTACGGCAGGAAGCCACCGTGCAGAGAGATACCGTTCGCAATGGCGGTCATACCGAATTCACGCACACCGTAATGGATGTAGTTACCGGCGGTATCTTCGTTGATCGCTTTAGAACCAGACCAGATCGTCAGGTTAGACGGTGCCAGGTCAGCAGAGCCGCCGAGGAATTCTGGCAGCAGTGGACCGAAAGCTTCGATCGCATTCTGAGACGCTTTACGGCTGGCAATTTTAGCCGGGTTAGCTTGCAGCTTAGCGATGATCTCTTTCGCTTTCGCGTCGAAATCTTCCGGCATGTCACCTTTCATACGACGGGTGAATTCTGCCGCTTCCTGCGGGAAGGCTTTTGCGTAAGCTGCGAATTTCTCATTCCAGACGGACTCTTTCGCCTGGCCTGCTTCTTTGGCATCCCACTGAGCGTAAATCTCAGACGGGATTTCAAATGGCGCGTATTTCCAGCCCAGCTGTTCGCGGGTCAGTGCAATTTCTGCGTCGCCCAGCGGTGCGCCGTGAGAATCGTGAGTACCCGCTTTGTTTGGAGAACCGAAACCGATGATGGTTTTGCACATCAGCAGGGATGGTTTGTCAGTCACGGCACGCGCTTCTTCTACTGCACGTTTAATCGCGTCTGCATCGTGGCCGTCAACACCACGCACAACGTGCCAGCCGTAGGCTTCGAAACGTTTTGCGGTGTCGTCAGTGAACCAGCCTTCAACGTGACCATCAATGGAGATGCCGTTGTCGTCGTAGAACGCAACCAGTTTACCCAGTTTCAGAGTACCGGCCAGGGAGCACACTTCGTGAGAAATGCCTTCCATCATGCAGCCGTCGCCCATGAAAGCGTAGGTGAAGTGATCAACGATATCGTGACCTGGACGGTTGAACTGCGCCGCCAGCGTTTTCTCTGCAATCGCCATACCGACCGCATTCGCAATACCCTGACCCAGTGGACCGGTTGTGGTCTCAACGCCCGCGGTATAACCCACTTCCGGGTGACCTGGGGTTTTGGAGTGGAGCTGACGGAAGTTCTTCAGCTCTTCGATTGGCAGCGCATAACCCGTGAGGTGCAGCAGGCTGTAGATCAGCATAGAGCCGTGGCCGTTGGACAGCACGAAGCGGTCGCGGTCAGCCCAAGATGGGTTCTGCGGGTTATGGTTCAGGAAATCACGCCACAGGACTTCGGCAATGTCAGCCATACCCATAGGGGCACCCGGGTGACCGGATTTGGCTTTCTGTACTGCGTCCATGCTCAGCGCACGAATAGCATTAGCAAGCTCTTTACGTGAGGACATTTTAACTCCAGATCGGACTGTTAAAGGCCGCGCCCTTGACGACAGCGCGTTTTGGGCTATGCCAGAAAAAAGTGCCAACAATGTAACCCAAGCGACAAAGCATGTACATGGAGCATTCTTTTGCCCTTTAAGAAATCTCTGGATCACGCTCGCATGTTGCGCAATCTACTCGCCCGGGGCTCCAGATATTCCTTATACTTAGCGCGACTGCGGCTTCGCTGCCGGAGCATTTTTCAGACTTTTTTCAGTTAACGAGTACGGAAGCAACATCAT
Organism: Lelliottia sp. WB101; assembly: GCF_003051885.1. NCBI lineage: Bacteria > Pseudomonadati > Pseudomonadota > Gammaproteobacteria > Enterobacterales > Enterobacteriaceae > Lelliottia > Lelliottia sp. WB101. Next base: position 1,837,200 of record NZ_CP028520.1, on the reverse strand, counting down.
GAAAATGCGTGCAATAGTGCTGGCCCTGGGTACGACGCTCCTGCTGAGCGGTTGTCAGAATATGGATTCAAACGGTCTGATGAGCTCTGGCGCAGAAGCCTTCCAGGCTTATTCCCTGAGCGATGCGCAGGTCGTCGCGCTGAGCGACCAGGCGTGTAAAGAGATGGACGGAAAAGCGACCATCGCACCGGCCAGTAGCACTTACGCGCAGCGTCTGAACAAGATTGCCGCCGCGCTGGGCGATAACATCAATGGCCAGGCAGTGAATTACAAAGTCTATATGGCGAAAGACGTGAACGCGTTTGCGATGGCGAACGGCTGTATCCGCGTTTACAGCGGGCTGATGGACATGATGACGGACAACGAAGTCGAAGCGGTGATCGGCCATGAAATGGGCCACGTCGCACTCGGCCACGTGAAGAAAGGTATGCAGGTGGCGCTCGGCACCAATGCCGTGCGTGCGGCGGCAGCCTCTGCAGGCGGTATCGTTGGCAGTCTGTCCCAATCCCAGCTGGGCGATGTGGGCGAAAAACTGGTTAACTCCCAGTTCTCCCAACGTCAGGAATCAGAAGCGGACGACTACTCCTACGATCTGTTACGCAAACGCGGGATCAATCCGTCAGGCTTAGCCACCAGCTTTGAGAAACTGGCAAAGCTGGAAGAAGGCCGTCAAAGCTCAATGTTTGACGATCACCCGGCGTCCGCAGAGCGTGCGCAGCATATCCGCGATCGCATGGCGGCAGACGGGATCAAATAATCCCCTTCAGAAAAGCCAGTAACGACACGGGCAGCGCACCGTCACCCGGGAGTACGTGAGGGTGACGGGCACTGCCCGGTTTCAAAATGGCGAGTCAAACAGCCCGATTACTCGCCTTTTTTGGCTGCCTGAATGTACAGCATTTCCAGCGCCAGTGTTGCAGCGGCCAGAGCCGTGATTTCAGACTGATCGTACGCTGGCGCCACTTCTACCACGTCCATCCCCACGATGTTCAGGTCTTTCAGGCCGCGAACCAGTTTGATCGCACGGTCAGACGTCAGGCCACCAATGACCGGCGTACCGGTGCCCGGTGCAAACGCGGGGTCCAGGCAGTCGATATCAAAGGTCAGGTAGACAGGCATGTCGCCGACAATCTGCTTCACCTGCGCGATAATGTCGTCCACGCCGCGATCGTTCACCTGGCAGGCGTCCAGCACGGTGAAGCCGTTGTCTTTGTCGAATTCAGTACGGATACCGATCTGCACAGAGTGGTTTGGATCGATCAGGCCTTCGTTCGGCGCGGTGTAGAACATGGTGCCATGGTCAAACTCGCAGCCGTTCGCGTAGGTGTCGGTGTGGGCATCGAAATGCACCAGCGCCATTTTACCGAAATGTTTCGCGTGCGCGCGCAGCAGCGGCAGCGTCACAAAGTGGTCACCGCCGAAGGAGAGCATGCGCTTACCGGCAGCCAGCAGTTTTTCTGCGTGCGCCTGCAGTTTTTCGCTCATTTCACGTGCGTCGCCGAAGGCATACACCAGATCGCCGCAGTCGACGACGTTCAGGCGCTCACGCATATCGAAGTTCCACGGGAAACGGTTGTGCTCCCAGGCCAGGTTGGTAGAGACCTGACGAATGGCCGCCGGACCGTGACGGCCACCGGCACGACCGGAGGTTGCCATATCAAACGGAACGCCGGTGATCACCCAGTCAGCGTCGCTGTCGTACGGCTGGAAGTTCATCGGGAGACGTAAAAAACCAAACGCGTTAGATACCAGAGAGTTGTCGTACTGATGACCTAAAGTGCTCATGTCCTGACCTCATGTAGAGTCGATGCATTAAAAATAGATGAAAAAAAATCCCCTCCGCGTCGTTAAACCCGACGAGGAAGGGATTGATTCGGAAACTGCATGTTGGTGCGAATTATCGCCGTTAATTCGTACAGGTTCAAGTATCCCGTAGGCCCGATAAGCGCAGCGCCACCGGGCATTAACGGTTACTCGTCTTCCAGATAGGTATACCCGTACAGACCCGCTTCAAACTCTTCCAGGAACTGTTGCTGCAGCGCAGCGTCCAGATCGGTGTTTTTCACCTGATCGCGGAACTGAGTCAGCAGTTTTTTCGGATCCAGCTGCACGTATTCCAGCATGTCCGCCACGGTGTCGCCCTCGTCGGAAAGCTCCACTTCGACGTTGCCGTCAGGGAAGACAAAGACGTCAACCGCTTCGGTATCACCGAACAGGTTGTGCATGTTGCCTAAAATTTCCTGATACGCACCGACCATAAAGAAGCCCAGCATTGGCGGGTTCTCAGGATCGTACTCCGGCATTGGCATGGTGGTGGCAATCCCGTCGCCGTCCACGTAGTGATCGATAGCGCCGTCGGAATCACAGGTGATGTCCAGCAGCACTGCGCGACGTTCCGGCGCATGATTCAGCCCTTCCAGCGGCAGTACCGGGAACAGCTGATCGATACCCCAGGCATCCGGCATCGACTGGAACAGCGAGAAGTTGACGTAAATCTTATCCGCCATACGTTCCTGCAGTTCGTCGATAATCGGACGGTGCGCACGGTTGCTCGGGTCGAGCTGTTTCTGCACTTCGTGGCACATATTCAGATACAGCTGCTCTGCCCACGCGCGTTCCTGCAGGCTAAAGGTGCCTGATGAATAGCCGACGTGAATGTCATGCAGATCCATCTGGCTGTCGTGCAGCCATTCACGCAGGGAGCGACGGGTGCCCGGCTCATGCATCTCCTGCCAGGTTTCCCACATGTTTTGCAGAGCACGAGGCGCATCGTCCTGCGGTGGCGTCGCTTCCGTATTCTCGCTGCGTTCAACACCGATAATATTGGAAACCAGCACCGTATGGTGCGCGGTAACCGCACGGCCAGACTCGGTGATCACCGTTGGATGCGGCAAACCGTTCTCTTCACAGGCATCACCAATCGCCCAGATAATGTTGTTCGCGTACTCGTTCAGGCCGTAGTTCACGGAGCAGTCAGACTGCGAGCGCGTTCCTTCGTAGTCCACACCCAGACCGCCGCCGACATCGAAGCACTCAATGTTGACGCCAAGCTTATGCAGCTCGACATAGAAGCGAGCCGATTCACGTACGCCCGTGGCGATATCGCGAATATTGGCCATCTGCGAACCGAGGTGGAAGTGCAGAAGCTGGATACTGTCCAGACGCCCGCGTTCGCGCAGCATTTCCACCAGCTGCAGAACCTGCCCCGCCGCCAGACCGAATTTGGATTTTTCGCCGCCGGAGGACTGCCATTTACCGGAGCCTTGCGAAGCCAGACGCGCACGCACGCCCAGGCGCGGCACCACGTTCAGACGCTCGGCCTCTTCCAGCACAATGGCGATTTCCGTCATCTTCTCGATAACCAGATAGACCTTGTGGCCCATCTTCTCGCCAATCAGCGCCAGACGAATGTATTCACGGTCTTTATAACCGTTACAGACGATCACCGAGCGCGTCATACCGGCGTGCGCCAGTACCGCCATCAGTTCCGCTTTAGAACCGGCTTCCAGACCCAGTGGTTCACCGGAATGGATCAGCGATTCAATGACACGACGGTGCTGGTTTACCTTGATTGGATAGACCAGGAAGTAGTCGCCCTTGTATCCATAAGACTCACGCGCGCGCTTGAACGCCGCATTAATGGAGCGCAAACGGTGTTGCAGGATCTGCGGGAAGCAGAACAGTGCAGGCAGACGTTGCCCTTGCGCTTCGCGCGCTTTCACCAGTTTGGCAAGATCCACGCGAGCTTCCGGTACGTCAGGATCAGGGCAAACGCTGATATGGCCCAGTTCGTTGACGTCGTAGTAGTTATTACCCCACCAGGCAATATTGTATGTGCGCAGCATCTTGCTGGCCTCTTCGGAGCTCATCGCAACCTCCTGCATAGAACGTAGTACACCCTGTCCGCCCGCTGACGAAGGCGAAACCGAAGACATGTCGTCAGACATAGCGAACCTCAACTCTTTGTATTAAGTGTAAAACAGTTGACTACTATCGCAGTGTCACACCGCGATAACAACCCATAAACGGCCCCGCATTCCAGCAGAGTGTGCTGAAATTCAGACCGTGCGACCGGTTTCTTATTCATATCATTGTAAAACACGTAACCGAACTCTGTATGACAAGGTTCGGCGAAACCACGAGATAACTCCTGAATTAACAAGAGCGCCCTTGTTCAGTTTTCACAAAGCGGATGACCGGCCCTGGAATCCTGAGAAGCACCGAAATGGGTATAACATCGGCAGGTTTGCAGATTAGAAATGCGAGTTGCGGGAAACAGACGCACGCCAGAACAGCGTAACTGAGTTAGCGGAAAACGAGAGTTCATTATCGGGTATCACCTCCACGGCCGCCTTCAGAAGACGAACCTCAAGCCAAAGCTAAGTGTTCACTGCTCAACCCGGCTGGAAGTGGCGACACGATGAAATCATCGAGCGCTTTTTTGTATGAGCCGCGCGCCGCGTTTTATACCCACATCACTCCCAAAATGCAAAGTATAAATGCGCGCCTTGCCAGTCCCGTCAGGAAAAATTTCCACCTGCGTTTTCAGCACAGTGAGACCTTAGTCAAAAAAAACTGGAAATCGGGCGAAGAAGTGACCTAAAATAGCCGTCCAGATGTTAATCCATCTATACTGATTAACACTCAGACTGCCGGTGTCATTTACCTGCCGGTCTTGGTAGAATCGTCTTCTACGGCCATTCCGCACAGCAGTTTGAGCTTACCAAATTATCCTTAGGTGAAATAAAACATGGCAAAACACCTGTTTACGTCCGAGTCTGTATCAGAAGGGCATCCTGATAAAATCGCTGACCAAATCTCCGATGCAGTGCTGGATGCGATCCTGGAGCAGGATCCTAAAGCGCGCGTGGCGTGCGAAACCTATGTCAAAACGGGCATGGTTCTGGTAGGTGGTGAGATCACCACCAGTGCATGGGTTGATATCGAAGAGATCACCCGTAACACCGTGCGTGAAATCGGCTACGTGCATTCTGATATGGGCTTTGATGCCAACTCTTGCGCCGTATTAAGCGCAATTGGCAAACAGTCCCCGGACATCAATCAGGGCGTCGATCGTACCGATCCGCTTGAGCAAGGTGCTGGCGACCAGGGCCTGATGTTTGGCTACGCAACCAACGAAACCGACGTGCTGATGCCTGCACCCATCACTTACGCGCACCGTCTGGTGCAGCGTCAGGCTGAAGTGCGTAAAAACGGCGCGCTGCCGTGGCTGCGTCCGGATGCAAAAAGCCAGATCACTTTCCAGTATGACGACGGCAAAATCGTCGGTATCGACGCGGTCGTACTGTCGACTCAGCACTCCGAAGACGTTTCGCTGAAAACGCTGCAGGAAGCGGTCATGGAAGAGATCATCAAGCCGGTTCTGCCTGCAGAATGGCTGAATGCCTCCACCAAGTACCACATCAACCCAACCGGCCGTTTTGTTATTGGTGGCCCAATGGGCGACTGCGGTCTGACCGGTCGTAAGATTATCGTTGATACCTACGGCGGCATGGCTCGTCACGGTGGCGGCGCGTTCTCCGGTAAAGATCCGTCTAAAGTTGACCGTTCTGCTGCGTACGCTGCACGTTATGTGGCGAAAAACATCGTGGCTGCGGGCCTGGCAGATCGTTGTGAAATTCAGGTTTCCTACGCAATCGGCGTGGCAGAACCTACCTCCATCATGGTTGAAACGTTCGGTACCGAGAAAATCTCTACCGAACAGCTGACCCTGCTGGTGCGCGAGTTCTTCGACCTGCGTCCATACGGCCTGATCCAGATGCTGGATCTGCTGCACCCAATCTACAAAGAAACCGCTGCATACGGTCACTTTGGTCGCGAACATTTCCCATGGGAAAAAACCGACAAAGCCGCCCTGCTGCGTGACGCTGCCGGTCTGTAATTAGCGACTGATAGCGTTTTTAAAGGCCAGCCTCGTGCTGGCCTTTTGCATTTCTGCTCCCGGAATTTTGCCCGCCCGCGCTTCGCTTTTGTGAGCTACATTTCTTTAACGCCTGTACGCGTTAGAGACCGCCGCCACCCGGCAAACCACTCCTATTGAAACCGCTTACACCACGCGATAAAAGCACTTCTTTCAGAATAATCTCTTTGCATGTTCTGCCTTCATCTGCTGTTACATTTCATTTCAGTTAAGTCTGAAACTGCGTTAAACGGGATGCACATCAACAGAATTAACACTATATTTTCAGAGCTTTAATAAAACTGACAGTTATAAGTGAGTGTAACCGATTACACCAATGTGAGTAGCGTCACATATTTTTACGCCGTACTAACCTACCCTTTACATCGATAAAACTGATAACCCAACTGGAGGGCATAATGCCTGACAATAATAAACAGGGGCGTACGTCCAACAAGGCGATGACATTCTTTGTCTGCTTCCTCGCAGCCCTGGCAGGACTTCTTTTCGGCCTGGATATCGGCGTCATTGCCGGTGCTTTACCCTTCATCACCGATGAATTCCAGATCAGCCCACATACCCAGGAATGGGTGGTGAGCTCCATGATGTTCGGCGCTGCCGTCGGTGCCGTTGGCAGCGGCTGGCTCTCCTACCGTCTCGGACGTAAAAAGAGCCTGATGATCGGCGCGATTCTGTTTGTCGCCGGTTCACTCTGCTCCGCCGCCGCACCTAACGTCGAAGTGCTGATCATCTCCCGCGTACTGCTCGGTCTGGCGGTTGGCGTGGCGTCGTACACTGCCCCACTGTATCTGTCTGAAATCGCGCCAGAGAAAATTCGCGGCAGCATGATCTCCATGTATCAGCTGATGATCACCATCGGTATTCTTGGCGCGTACCTTTCCGATACGGCCTTCAGCTACAGCGGCGCCTGGCGCTGGATGCTGGGCGTGATTATCATCCCGGCCATTTTGCTGCTGATCGGTGTCTTCTTCCTGCCGGACAGCCCGCGCTGGTACGCCGCGAAACGTCGCTTCCATGATGCGGAACGCGTTCTGATGCGCCTGCGTGATACCAGTGCTGAAGCCAAAAACGAGCTTGATGAGATCCGCGAAAGCCTGAAGGTCAAACAGACCGGCTGGGCGCTGTTTAAAGAGAACAGCAACTTCCGTCGCGCGGTGTTCCTCGGTGTGCTGCTACAGGTGATGCAGCAGTTCACCGGGATGAACGTCATCATGTACTACGCGCCAAAAATCTTTGAGCTGGCCGGGTATACCAACACCACCGAGCAGATGTGGGGCACCGTGATCGTTGGTCTGACCAACGTGCTGGCGACCTTTATCGCAATCGGTCTGGTTGACCGTTGGGGCCGTAAGCCAACGCTGACCTTAGGTTTCCTGGTGATGGCTATCGGGATGGGCGTGCTGGGGACCATGATGCATATGGGCATTCACTCCGCGACCGCGCAGTACTTTGCCGTCGCGATGCTGCTGATGTTTATCGTCGGTTTTGCGATGAGTGCCGGTCCGCTGATTTGGGTGCTGTGTTCCGAAATCCAGCCGCTGAAAGGGCGTGATTTTGGTATCACCTGCTCAACGGCCACGAACTGGATTGCCAACATGATCGTCGGCGCAACGTTCCTGACCATGCTGAATACCCTCGGCAATGCCAATACCTTCTGGGTATACGGCGGTCTGAACCTGTTCTTTATTGTTCTGACACTGTGGCTGGTTCCGGAAACCAAACACGTCTCTCTGGAACATATCGAACGCAACCTGATGAAAGGCCGTCCACTGCGTGAGATTGGGGCGCAGAACTAAGATTATTGTGGCCTGATGCCCTCCCCCATTACACGGGGAGAGGGTAATACACGAAAAGCCTTCTCCACCGGAGAAGGCTTTACTGTTTATATCCACCGCATTATCCTCTGGCCCTATGAAAACCCCACGTCTTCCCATCGCCCTCCAGCAAGCCGTTATGCGCGCATTGCGGGATAAACTCGCGCAGGCCAACCTGAAGCTCGGGCGAAATTACCCTGAACCTAAACTGGTCTATCAGCAGCGCGGGACGTCGGCGGGCACCGCCTGGCTGGAATCCTACGAGATCCGTCTCAATCCAGTGCTGATGATGGAAAACCAGCAGGCATTTATCGACGAAGTTGTCCCTCATGAGCTGGCGCATCTGCTGGTGTGGAAACACTTTGGCCGCGTGGCTCCACATGGCAAAGAGTGGAAATGGATGATGGAAGCGGTGCTGGGTGTTCCCGCCCGCCGTACGCACCAGTTTGAGCTGGAATCGGTGCGGCGAAATACCTTCCCCTACCACTGCCAGTGCCAGCAGCACCAGCTGACCGTTCGCAGACATAATCGTGTGGTACGCGGCGAGGCCATCTACCGCTGCGTAAAATGCGGCGAGCCGCTGGTCGCAGAATAATCAATTGAACAATCAGGAACTTTCCTGATCTGACTGATTGCATACTGGAACATCTTTCGCTACGTTGCGGGCTCGTTTTGACACGGAGTTTGAGATGTCCCGTCACTATTCTTTCGCTGTTGCCTTTCTGGCGACGGTGCTCGCAGGCCCTGCGCTGGCCGAAGGTATTAACAGTTTTTCCCAGGCAAAAGCCGCAGGCGTCAAAGTGAACGCCGACGCGCCGGGTGATTTCTACTGCGGATGTAAAATTAACTGGCAGGGCAAAAAAGGGGTCGTTGACCTCGAATCCTGCGGCTACAAAGTGCGTAAAAATGAAAACCGCGCCAACCGTATCGAATGGGAACACGTGGTGCCGGCATGGCAGTTCGGCCATCAGCGCCAGTGCTGGCAGGATGGCGGGCGTAAAAACTGCGCCAAAGATCCCGTCTATCGCCAGATTGAAAGTGATATGCACAACCTGCAGCCCGCCGTGGGTGAGGTCAACGGCGACCGCGCCAACTTCATGTACAGCCAGTGGAACGGCGGCGAAGGTCAGTACGGCCAGTGCACAATGAAAGTCGATTTCAAAGAGAAAGTGGCCGAGCCGCCAGCCCGCGCGCGCGGCAGTATCGCCCGCACCTACTTCTATATGCGCGATCGCTACGACCTGAACCTCTCCCGCCAACAAACCCAGCTTTTTAACGCCTGGGATAAGCTGTATCCGGTCACCGACTGGGAGTGTGAGCGCGATAACCGCATCGCCAAAGTCCAGGGGAATCACAACCCGTACGTGCAGCGGGCTTGCCAGGCGCAAAAGAGCTAACCTACACTAGCGGCAATTGCTATTTTACCCCTCACTTCGCCCACTCTTTAAGGGAGTGGGAAGTTTTAGATGGAATACTGACTATGCGCATCCCTCGCATCTATCACCCTGAACCGATCACCGCAGGCCACGAAATCGCCCTCTCCGACGAAGCCGCGAACCATGTAGGCCGCGTATTGCGCATGGGCGCGGGCCAGGCCGTGCAGCTTTTCAACGGCAGCAACCAGGTGTTCGACGCCGAAATCACTCGCGCCGATAAAAAGAGTGTGCAGGTGAATGTGTTGCGAGGCGAAGTGGATGACCGCGAATCCCCGCTGCATATCCATCTGGGCCAGGTGATGTCGCGCGGTGAAAAAATGGAATTCACCATTCAGAAATCGATCGAACTGGGTGTAAGCCTCATTACGCCACTTTTTTCTGAGCGCTGTGGCGTTAAACTGGATGCTGAACGTCTGAACAAAAAGATTCAGCAATGGCAGAAAATCGCCATCTCCGCGTGCGAACAGTGCGGCCGCAACCGCATTCCGACGATCCGCCCGCCCATGGATTTAGAGGCGTGGTGTGCCGAACAAGAGAGCGGCTTAAAGCTTAATCTTCACCCGCGCGCCAGCGCCAGCATTAATACGCTGCCGCTGCCGGTGGAAAGCGTGCGACTGCTGATCGGCCCGGAAGGCGGGTTGTCGGCAGACGAAATTGCCATGACCGCACGTTATGAATTTACTGATATTCTGTTGGGACCTCGCGTTCTACGTACTGAGACGACTGCACTCACAGCCATCACTGCACTCCAGGTGCGTTTTGGCGATCTGGGTTGAAGCATTAACGGAGAAGAACAATGATCAAGCTCGGCATCGTGATGGACCCCATCGCAAGCATTAACATCAAGAAAGATTCCAGCTTCGCTATGCTGCTGGAAGCACAGCGTCGCGGCTACCAGCTTCATTACATGGAGATGGCCGATCTGTACCTGAATAATGGTGAAGCCCGCGCGCGGACGCGCATCGTGAACGTCGAGCAAAATTACGATAAATGGTACGAATTCGGATCTGAGCAGGACATTCCCCTCGCCGAACTCGATGTGATCCTGATGCGTAAAGATCCCCCGTTCGACACCGAATTCATCTACTGCACCTATATTCTTGAGCGCGCAGAAGAGAAAGGCACGCTGATTGTTAACAAACCGCAGAGCCTGCGCGACTGTAACGAGAAGCTTTATACCGCCTGGTTCTCTGACCTGACGCCAGAAACGCTCGTCACCCGTAATAAAGCACAGCTGAAAGCTTTCTGGCAGAAACATGGCGATATCATTCTGAAGCCGCTGGACGGAATGGGCGGCGCGTCGATCTTCCGCGTGAAAGAAGGCGATCCAAACCTCGGCGTTATTGCTGAAACCCTGACCGAGCACGGCACCCGCTACTGCATGGCGCAGAACTATATACCGGCTATTGTGGACGGCGATAAACGCGTGCTGGTCGTTGATGGCGAGCCGGTACCTTATTGCCTGGCGCGTATTCCGCAGGGCGGCGAAACGCGTGGCAATCTGGCGGCCGGTGGCCGTGGCGAGCCGCGCCCGCTGACGGAAAGCGACTGGGAAATCGCGCGCCGCGTCGGCCCGATGCTGAAGGCCAAAGGGCTGATTTTTGTCGGTCTGGATATTATCGGCGACCGTCTGACGGAAGTGAACGTCACCAGCCCGACCTGTATCCGCGAAATCGAAGCCGAGTTCCCGGTCTCGATTACCGGTATGCTGATGGACGCGATTGAAAAACGTCTGAAGCAGTAACGCTCTCGCACATGCCGCCGGTCATTCACCTGCGGCGATGTCAATAGTGACAAGGCCCAGCTTTCTCCGCATACTGGGCCTTGTCGCTTTTTAAACCAGGAATCAGAACCTCTGACAATGAATTTACAGCATCACTTTCTTATTGCCATGCCTGCTCTCCAGGACCCGATTTTCCGTCGAGCTGTCGTGTATATCTGTGAATACAGCGAAGACGGCGCAATGGGGATTATCATCAACAAACCGCTGGAAAACCTGCAAATCGAGGGCATTCTTGAGAAGCTCAAGATCACGCCTGAAGAGCGCGCCCCGGAAATCCGCCTGGATAAGCCGGTGATGCTCGGTGGCCCGCTGGCAGAAGATCGCGGCTTTATTTTGCATACGCCTCCGGGTTTCTCCTCCAGCATTCGCGTTTCCGATAATACGGTGATCACCACTTCGCGCGACGTTCTGGAAACCCTCGGCACGCACAATCAGCCTTCCGAAGTGCTGGTCGCGCTGGGCTACTCCTCCTGGGAGAAAGGCCAGCTTGAGCAGGAAATTCTCGATAACGCGTGGCTCACGGCCCCGGCGGATCTGAATATTCTGTTTAAAGCCCCGATCGCCGATCGCTGGCGTGAAGCGGCAAAACTCATTGGTATCGACATCCAGACCATGCCTGGTGTGGCGGGGCATGCATAATGAGCGGAACGCTTCTCTCCTTTGATTTCGGCACCCGAAGTATTGGCGTGGCGATTGGTCAGCGCATTACCGGCACGGCACGCCCCTTAACGGCGATCAAAGCTCAGGACGGTACCCCCGACTGGGCCATTATCGAGCGCCTGCTGAAAGAGTGGCAGCCCGAAGCCGTGATCGTTGGGCTACCGCTCAACATGGACGGCACCGAGCAGCCGCTCACCGCCCGTGCGCGCAAGTTTGCAAATAAGATCCATGGCCGCTTTGGCGTCGTCGTTAAGCTGCACGATGAACGTCTGAGCACCGTTGAAGCCCGCGCAGGTCTGTTTGAGCATGGCGGATTCCGCGCGCTGAACAAAGGTAGCGTCGATTCTGCCTCAGCGGTGATTATTCTCGAAAGCTACTTCGAGCAAGGGTTTTAATTTCGCTAAAGCCTTCCCTGCGCTTTGCGCTCTGCAAGGCTTTGGTCGAAATTCTGCATACCCGCCTGCTGCCCGGTCTGGATTACACCGGGCAACTGCCAGGTTTTCCCTTCGCGGATAAGATTGGCCGACGCCGGTGTGTTCACCAGCATCTCAAACAGCGCTAAGCGCCCGCCCTGAAGGTCCCGTACCAGTTTTTGTGCCAGCACCGCACGCAGGCTTCCTGCCAGTTGGTTTCGCACCGGATCTTTCTCTTCAGCCGGAAAGGTGTCCACCAGCCGTTCAATGGCCTGAGCCGCCCCGCGCGTGTGCAGCGTCGCCAGCACCAGATGCCCGGTCTCCGCGGCCGTGAGCGCCAGGCGGATCGTTTCGCTATCGCGCAGTTCACCCAATAAAATGACATCCGGATCTTCACGCAGCGCCGCCCGCAGCGCCTGAGCAAATGACGGGCAGTGCAGGCCAATTTCCCGCTGCTGAATCAGGCACCGCTGGCTTTGATAGACGTACTCCACCGGATCTTCCAGCGTCAGAATATGGCCGTCGGAATAGTGGTTGAGATAATCCACCATCGCCGCAAGCGTGGTGGATTTGCCGCTGCCGGTGGCTCCCGTCACCAGAATCAGGCCATTGTCACTGGAGAGCAGATCGGGAATGACGCGCGGCGCGCCAAGCGTTGAGAGCTGCGGGCACTCCTCCGGCAGAAGTCTCAGCGTCAGCGAGACGCCATGGATATGCACAAACGCGCTGGCACGCAGACGCTTGCCACTGAGCAAGGTCACCGCGAAATCCACGTGTCCATTTGCCCACCAGGCGCCCTGCTGTTCGTCATTCAGCCATGTTTTTAACAGCTGCGCGACATCAGGCGGAGGAAAGGGTGCCGGCTCAAGTTTGCCTAATCTACGCCAGCGCGGTGGCGAATCGCTGCACAGGTGTAGATCCGAGACATTATGCTTTACACTAAGGGCCACAATTTCTTCCATATCCATACAACCATCCTCGGACTCATGAACGACATTGCGCATAACCTGGCACAGGTCAGGGACAAAATCTCAGCCGCTGCAACGCGTTGCGGCCGTGCTTCAGAAGAAGTTTCGTTGCTTGCAGTGAGTAAAACGAAGCCTGCGAGCGCCATCGCAGAAGCCATCGACGCAGGGCAGCGTGCTTTTGGCGAAAACTACGTTCAGGAAGGTGTGGACAAAATTCGCTATTTCCAGCAAACCGGGAATACGAATCTTGAGTGGCACTTTATCGGCCCATTGCAGTCGAACAAAAGTCGGCTGGTTGCTGAGCATTTTGACTGGTGTCATACGGTCGATCGTCTGCGCATTGCAACACGGTTGAGCGATCAACGCCCTGCCGACATGGCACCGCTTAACATCCTGATTCAAATCAATATTAGCGATGAGAACAGTAAGTCTGGTATCACTTTGGCTGAGCTGGATGCGCTGGCCGAACAGGTGTCTGAGCTGCCCGGTTTGACCCTGCGCGGGCTGATGGCGATTCCGGCGCCGGAAACGAGTTACGACAGGCAGTTTGCCGTAGCACAGCAAATGGCTGTAGCATTTGAGGCGCTTAAAGCGCGCTACACGACCGTAGACACGCTTTCACTGGGCATGTCGGACGATATGGAAGCCGCCATCGCGGCAGGCAGCACTATGGTGCGCATCGGTACAGCCATTTTCGGTGCGCGCGATTACACCCCAAAATAAGGAAACCTGAGGAACGCCATGAAGACGTTGACTTTCCTGCTCTCAACGGTCATTGAGCTGTATACGATGGCGCTGCTGTTACGCGTCTGGATGCAGTGGGCTCGTTGTGATTTTTATAACCCATTCTCACAGTTTGTCGTGAAAATCACACAACCTGTTATTGGGCCGCTGCGCCGCATTATCCCACCGATGGGGCCGATCGACAGCGCCTCTCTGCTGGTGGCGTTTGTGCTCAGTATCATCAAAGCTATCGTGCTGTTTATGGTGGTCACCTTCCAGCCGATCATCTGGATCGCAGCGGTGCTGATTCTGCTGAAAACCATTGGCCTGCTGATCTTCTGGGTGCTGCTGGTGATGGCGGTGATGAGCTGGGTGAGTCGCGGTCGTAGTCCGGTTGAATACGCCATGATTCAACTGACGGAGCCGCTCCTGCGCCCTATTCGCAATCTGTTGCCAGCCATGGGCGGGATCGATTTTTCGCCGATGATTCTGGTGCTGCTGCTGTATGTCCTGAACATGGGCATCGCTGAACTGTTACAGTCAACGGGCAACATGCTGCTGCCGGGGCTGTGGATGGCGCTATGAGTGCCGTCAGTCACCTCGCCGACGGGCTGGTTTTGCGGCTGTATATTCAGCCTAAAGCCAGCCGCGACAGCATCGTGGGATTACATGGCGACGAGCTAAAAGTCGCCATTACCGCCCCTCCCGTGGACGGCCAGGCGAACGCGCATTTGACCAAATATCTGGCAAAACAGTTTCGCGTCGCCAAAAGCCAGGTCATCATTGAAAAGGGTGAGCTGGGGCGTCATAAACAGGTAAAAATCCTCAACCCGCAACACATCCCGACGGAAGTCGCGGCACTGTCACAACAGGATTAACGTATGCAGAAAGTTGTTCTCGCGACCGGTAACGCCGGTAAAGTGCGCGAGCTGGCCTCGCTATTAAATGATTTTGGTCTGGATGTGGTCGCGCAGACTGAGCTGGGCGTCGAGTCCGCGGAAGAGACCGGCCTGACGTTTATCGAAAACGCGATTCTGAAAGCGCGTCATGCGGCACAGGTCACTGGCCTTCCGGCTATCGCGGATGATTCCGGGCTGGCGGTGGATGCGCTGGGCGGCGCGCCGGGCATTTACTCTGCACGCTATTCTGGCGTAGACGCCACCGACCAGCAGAATCTGGAAAAGCTGCTGGAGACGCTGAAAGCGGTGCCGGACGAGCAGCGCCAGGCGCAGTTCCACTGCGTGCTGGTCTATATGCGTCATGCGGAAGATCCCACGCCGATTGTCTGCCACGGCAGCTGGCCTGGCGTGATTGCCCGCGAATCATCAGGAAATGGCGGCTTTGGCTACGATCCGATTTTCTTTGTCCCCTCTGAGGGCAAAACCGCAGCGGAACTGACCCGCGAAGAAAAAAGCGCGATTTCCCATCGTGGACGCGCGTTGAAACTGTTACTGGAAGCATTACGTAATGGCTAATTTGCCACCTCTGAGTCTTTATATTCACATCCCGTGGTGCGTGCAGAAATGCCCGTACTGCGATTTCAATTCGCACGCGCTGAAAGGCGAAGTGCCGCATGACGACTACGTTCAGCATCTGTTGACCGATCTGGATGCCGACGTACCTTACGCACAGGAACGTGAAGTTAAGACCATTTTTATTGGTGGCGGTACACCGAGCCTGCTTTCTGGCCCGGCGATGCAGACGCTGCTGGACGGCGTGCGTGCGCGCCTGAATCTGGCAGCCGATGCGGAAATCACAATGGAAGCCAACCCCGGCACCGTTGAAGCCGATCGTTTTATCGAGTATCAGCGCGCCGGAGTGAACCGTATCTCGATTGGCGTACAGAGCTTTAGCGAGCCTAAGCTCAAGCGTCTGGGGCGTATTCACGGCCCGGAAGAGGCGAAACGGGCGGCGCACCTGGCAACCGGTCTGGGGCTTCGCAGCTTTAACCTCGATTTGATGCACGGCTTGCCCGATCAGTCTCTGGAAGAGGCACTGGACGATTTGCGCCAGGCTATCGAGCTGAACCCGCCGCATCTCTCCTGGTATCAGCTGACCATTGAGCCAAATACCCTGTTTGGTTCGCGCCCGCCGGTCCTGCCCGACGACGACGCCCTGTGGGATATTTTCGAACAAGGCCATCAGCTGCTGACGGCTGCGGGTTATCAGCAGTACGAAACGTCCGCCTACGCGAAGCCCGGCTACCAGTGTCAGCACAACCTCAACTACTGGCGCTTTGGCGATTACCTGGGTATCGGCTGCGGTGCACACGGCAAAGTGACTTTCCCTGACGGGCGTATTTTGCGTACCGCGAAAACCCGTCATCCACGCGGGTATATGGAGGGGCGCTATCTGGAACGTCAGCACGACGTGGCGGTAGACGATAAACCCTTTGAGTTCTTCATGAACCGTTTCCGTCTGCTGGAAGCGGCCCCACGCGCGGAGTTTTCGCTTTATACCGGCTTGCCGGAAAGCGTGATTCGACCACAGATTGATGCCGCGCTGGCGAAAGGGTATCTGACGGAATGCGACGCGTACTGGCAGATTACTGAACACGGGAAACTGTTCTTAAACTCCCTGCTCGAGCTGTTCCTCGCCGAAGAGTCCTGACGCGCAGAATCAAAAGCGTAAAGAGATCCACTCCCGGGGAGGGAGTGGATACGAATAATTACTTCAGCGTACTCACCAGCGCCTTCCGGCTGTCTTCCAGGGTTACCACGCGTTGACAGACGTCTTTGCCGAATTTCTGGAAATCCGCTTCCTGATTCTTCCATTCGTTCTGGATCGAGGTCTGCAATCCGCCCAGGCTGCCTAATACGCCCTGCAGTGGATTACCGCCGCCTTTCAGCACGGCTTTCGCCCCCATCTCATTGATGCTGTCCTGCAGAATGCCGCCCATCGCCTGATTCACCAGGTTCTGTCCATCTGCGCGCACCTGATCGATGGCTTTATAGTGGAACGTCAGACCATCCGTGCGGTGCTCGATGATACGGTTCATCTGCTCTTTCAACTGGGCGTCCAGCTTGGTCAGACGGGTGCGCATATTGCTGCTCTCACCCACCTCTTTGGCGATGATCTTATCCAGCGCCACACGGCCTTTCTCAACGCGCGTCAGGGCGCCTTCGTCGATCCAGGGCAGCGCTGAGCGCAGATCCGCCTGATAATCTTTCGCCTGCTCGCGTTGGGCCGCGCTCAGGGTGTATTGCTTGCCGTTGTACATCACGTTGCCATCCGGCGTGATCACCAGATTGCCGTTCTCACCTTTTACCTGAACGGTTTGCGGGCTGAGAATCACATCGTCGCGCGGTGTGACTTCACATTTGTAGTCCGCATGGGCAGTTAACGCGGTGGTCATCAATGCCACAGCCAGCAGCGTTTTGCGCATCATAATTATCCCTCAAGACAAAACGGGCCGGCATTTGCCGGCCCTTTGCTAGTTAGTCCCACCAAATGTCGAAAAGTTCGCTAACGCGGACCTCTTCGAATTTGCGGTCTTCCAGCCATTTACGCACAAGGGCCTGCTGCTCTTCGGTGCACTTACCGATCTCTTGCTTGCAGATCAGCCCTTCCCAGGAGAGATAGCCGCTGCCATCAAACGCCAGTTTGTTTGGCTCGATCACTTCATCGATAAAGGCGTCAACTTCCTTATCGATGGTTTCTACGCTAGTACCTTCCGGGAAACGCCATGCGACGGAAAAACCAACTTCCTGGAATTCCTCGATGTGCATTTTTTTACGCAGACGACGGCTACGGTTTGCCATTATTTAACCCTCTCGAACATTAAGTCCCATACACCGTGACCAAGACGATGGCCACGCTGTTCAAATTTCGTTACCGGACGTGAATCCGGTCGCGGTACATAGTCGTTGCTCTCAGACTGGTTTTTATACCCGTCGAGCGACGACATCACTTCCAGCATGTGTTCCGCGTAAGGTTCCCAGTCGGTGGCCATATGGAAGACACCGCCCAGTTTTAGCTTACTTTTCACAAGCTCAGCAAATTCTGCCTGAACGATACGGCGCTTATTATGACGTGCTTTGTGCCACGGGTCAGGGAAAAAGAGCTGAACCATGTTCAAAGAATTGTCAGGAATCATTTTGTGCAGCACTTCGACCGCATCGTGGCACATGACACGCAGGTTCTCTACGCCCTCTTCGTGCGCGGTCGCAAGGCATGCGCCCACGCCCGGTGAGTGCACTTCAATGCCAAGAAAATTTTGCTCCGGACGCGCTTTCGCCATGGTCACAAGCGATGAGCCCATGCCAAAACCGATCTCCAGCGTGATCGGCGCATCGCGGCCAAACAGGGCGGCGAAGTCGACTGGCTGTTCGCTGAACTCAACGCCCATCACCGGCCAGTAGTTATCCAGCGCATGTTGCTGCCCTTTTGTCAGGCGCCCCTGACGGCGGACAAAGCTGCGAATACGGCGCAGTGGGCGACCGTTTTCATCAAATTCCGGTGAAATGACGTCGTTTTTCATAAAAGAGTAGTCTGCTTGTGAGAATGTTCGGGAAACGGGCATTATCCAAAGTTAAGCCCTGTATGCAAGCATGGGAAAGATCCGGTTTACAGTCGCATGGCGCTGTGCTGCAATCTGCGTCCCTGATTAAGCGAATCGATGACCATGCAAGCCTCTCAATTTTCAGCCCAGGTGCTGGACTGGTACGACAAATACGGGCGTAAAACCCTGCCCTGGCAAATTGAAAAAACGCCCTACAAAGTATGGCTCTCCGAGGTGATGTTGCAACAAACGCAGGTCGCGACCGTGATTCCCTACTTTGACCGTTTTATGGCGCGGTTTCCGACGGTAACCGATCTCGCCAACGCGCCGCTCGACGAGGTGCTGCACCTGTGGACCGGCCTTGGCTATTACGCCCGTGCGCGCAATCTGCATAAGGCAGCGCAGCAGGTCGCGACTCTGCATAACGGTAAATTCCCGGAAACCTTCGACGAAGTGGCCGCCCTGCCCGGCGTCGGGCGTTCCACGGCGGGCGCGGTGCTTTCTCTCTCCCTAGGCAAACATTTCCCGATTCTCGATGGCAACGTCAAACGCGTGCTGGCCCGCTGCTATGCGGTCGGCGGCTGGCCGGGTAAGAAAGAGGTCGAGAAGCGCTTATGGGAGATCAGTGAAGCGGTGACGCCCGCGAAAGGCGTCGAGCGTTTTAACCAGGCGATGATGGATTTAGGGGCAATCGTCTGCACGCGTTCCAAACCGAAATGCGAGCTGTGCCCGGTCAATAATCTTTGCGTGGCCTATGCCAATCATTCATGGGCGCAATATCCCGGCAAAAAACCGAAGCAGACCCTGCCAGAACGTACCGGCTTTTTACTGCTGATGCAGCATGGCGACGAGGTGTTTCTTGCGCAGCGTCCGCCGAGCGGTTTATGGGGTGGGTTGTACTGCTTCCCGCAGTTTGACAGCGAAGAGGGGCTGCGTGAGTGGCTGGCGCAGCGACAGATAAGCGCCGATAAACTCCAGCAGCTGACGGCGTTTCGCCACACGTTCAGCCATTTCCATCTGGATATTGTGCCAATGTGGCTTCCCGTGTCCTCCTTCGCCTCTTGCATGGATGAAGGCGTGGCTCTCTGGTATAACTTAGCGCAACCGCCATCCGTCGGGCTGGCAGCTCCCGTGGAGCGCCTGTTACAGCAATTACGTGCCGGAGCAGTCGTTTAGCTTCGACAAGACAACGAGGAATCAGAATGGCCAGAACAATTTTTTGTACCTATCTGCAGCGCGACGCCGAAGGGCAGGATTTCCAGCTCTATCCGGGTGAACTGGGTAAGCGCATCTATAACGAGATCTCCAAAGAGGCGTGGGCGCAGTGGCAGCAGAAGCAGACCATGCTCATCAACGAGAAAAAACTCACCATGATGAACCCGGAACACCGCAAACTGCTGGAACAGGAGATGGTGAACTTCCTGTTTGAAGGCAAAGATGTGCACATTGAAGGCTACACGCCGCCGGAAAAATAACAGCGTGCGGGGGTAACCCCGCAGTTTAGCAAACACAACACGCAATCCCGGAATGATGAAAAAATTACTAGCGCTAGCCCTTGTTGCGCCGTTGCTTGTCTCTTGTTCCAGTAAAAAAGGCGATAGCTATAACGAAGCCTGGGTTAAGGACACGAACGGTTTTGACATTCTGATGGGGCAGTTTGCCCACAACATCGAGAATATTTGGGGATTTAACGAAGTTCTTATCGCGGGACCGAAGGACTACGTTAAATATACCGACGCCTACCAGACCCGTAGCCACATCAACTTTGATGACGGTACGATCACGATCGAAACCATCGCGGGAACCGAACCTGCGGCGCACTTACGTCAGGCCATCGTCAAAACCCTGCTAATGGGTGACGACCCTGGCACTATCGATCTCTATTCCGATGCCGACGATATCACCATCTCCAAAGAGCCGTTCCTGTACGGGCAGGTCGTTGACCAGACCGGGCAGTCGATTCGCTGGGAAGGCCGCGCCACCTCTTTCGCCGATTACCTGCTGAAAACGCGTCTGAAAAGCCGCAGCAACGGCCTGAAAATTATCTACAGCGTGACCATCAATCTGGTGCCGAACCACCTCGACAAGCGTGCGCATAAGTACGTGGGCATGGTGCGTGAGGCGTCGCGTAAATATGGCGTGGATGAGTCGCTGATTCTGGCGATTATGCAGACCGAATCCTCCTTTAACCCGTACGCGGTGAGCCGGTCCGATGCGTTAGGACTGATGCAGGTTGTCCAGCACAGCGCCGGGAAAGATGTGTTCCGTTCGCAGGGCAGATCCGGCATGCCTAGCCGCAGCTTCCTGTTTGATCCGGCCAGCAATATTGATACCGGCACCGCCTATCTGGCGATGCTGAGCAATGTCTATCTGGGCGGGATTGATAACCCGACGTCGCGTCGCTATGCGGTGATCACCGCGTACAACGGCGGTGCAGGCAGCGTACTGCGCGTGTTCTCGAATGATAAAATTCAGGCCGCGAACATCATCAACAGCATGTCGCCAGGGGACGTTTACTCAACCCTGACCACTCGCCACCCGTCTGCGGAATCCCGTCGTTATCTGTATAAGGTGAATACGGCGCAGAAGAATTATCGTCGCCGCTAGTTTTCCCCTGCCCCTCTCCCGTCGGGAGAGGGGCAATAATCCCCATACTGCCGCCCCATCCATACGAAAATGTTATTTGCATCACAATCTAAACTGCAAATTAATGAGGATTGCATTTTTTTGCGGGAGGTAACAAAACATAACCTCGCCTGCTGATAGAATTGCATCAAATAACAACCCTGAATGTTCCCATAACAACATATCTCCCGCTCAATTGTGAGGAAAGTAACATGAACCTTAAGCTGCAGCTTAAAATATTGTCGTTTCTGCAGTTCTGTCTGTGGGGTAGCTGGCTAACCACGCTCGGCTCCTACATGTTTGTGACGCTCAAGTTCGACGGTGCGTCTATCGGTGCCGTATACAGCTCGCTGGGTATTGCAGCGGTCTTTATGCCAACGCTTCTGGGGATCGTGGCGGATAAATGGATAAGCGCGAAATGGCTTTACGCGCTCTGTCATCTGGTAGGGGCGGGTACGCTATTTATGGCGGCCGGAGTGACCACGCCAGGGGCGATGTTTATGGTGATCCTGCTGAACTCGCTGGCCTATATGCCAACGCTTGGCCTGATCAACACTATCTCCTACTACCGCATTAAGTCTGCGGGCCTGGATATCGTAACCGACTTCCCGCCAATCCGTATCTGGGGCACCATCGGCTTTATCATGGCGATGTGGGGCGTGAGCTTCGCAGGCTTTGAACTGAGCCACATGCAGCTCTACATCGGTGCTAGCCTCTCTGTACTGCTGGCCCTGTTCACCCTGACGCTCCCGCACATTCCGGTTTCTAACCAGCAGCAAAAACAGAGCTGGAGCTCCATGCTCGGCCTGGATGCGTTCGCGCTGTTTAAAAACAAACGCATGGCGATCTTCTTTATCTTCTCCATGCTGCTGGGCGCAGAGCTGCAAATCACTAACATGTTCGGGAACACCTTCCTGCACAGCTTCGACAACAACCCGCTGTTCTCCGGTAGCTTTATCGTTGAGCACGCGTCGGTAATGATGTCGATTTCACAGATCTCTGAAACCCTGTTCATCCTGACCATCCCGTTCTTCCTGAGCCGCTACGGTATCAAAAACGTGATGCTTATCAGTATCTTTGCGTGGATGTTGCGCTTCGGTCTGTTCGCCTACGGCGACCCAACGCCGTTCGGCACCGTGCTGCTGGTTCTGTCGATGATTGTTTACGGCTGCGCCTTCGACTTCTTCAACATCTCCGGTTCGGTGTTTGTCGAAAAAGAAGTTAAGCCTGAAATCCGCGCCAGTGCTCAGGGTATGTTCCTGATGATGACCAACGGTTTCGGCTGTATTCTCGGCGGCATCGTGAGCGGTAAAGTTGTTGAGATGTACACCACCAACGGGATTACCGACTGGCAGCCAGTGTGGCTGATCTTCGCCGGTTACTCTCTGGTGCTGTTCTTCGCCTTCATCGCTCTGTTCAAATACAAACACGTCCGCGTTCCGAATGGCGCACAGCCAATCGCGCATTAATCCTCCCTTCCCTCTCCCAAACAGGGAGAGGGTTCCCCCCTTCTATCCTGATAAATACCTATAAAAAAGGGACCTATTTAGCGCCTCATTTTTAACCTATTGTGGCAAATTTGTTGCTATCGACATTCCGTCATTCCTGATGCACAAATAAGGTTAAAAGATGCTAGATATCGCTGACTTGAAAGTTTTCTTCCAGGACCCTGAGATAAAAAAAATTATCGATACGACCTGGGATAGTGTTGGCGACACGCTGGCGCGGGCACAAGCCGAGTTGCCGGAAGAGCTGGCCATGGCGCGTCGGGAGCTTTCATTTCACGACCACGTGAAATGCCTCGGTTATCTTTGCTGGCTGCTTGAGCATAATAATGTTGCGGGCGATATCATTGAGATTGGCGTCTGGAAGGGCAAATCCACGTCGTTTATGAACGAAATTTGTCAGCATAAACGCCGCATGATCGGCATTGATCCGATGGAATTAACCTGTCAGGAAAGTGAGCTGCGCTTCTATCACGAGCGTCTTTTCCCGGAAGTAAACCTGATACGCGGATATTCGGAGCTGAGCATCGAACGCGTTCTGGCACTCAATCCTCAGACTGTACTTTTGCACATCGACGGCGGCCATGAAGGGCGTCACGTCCTGATCGACTTCCTGCTCTACTCCCCAACCGTAGTGCCTGGCGGCTTTATTGTCTTTGACGATTATCGCGATCACCAGTACTCGCCACAGGTCGGCCCGGCGGTCGACTTACTGCGTGCGGGTGGTTACTTCAACGGCTTCGACGTGATTGGCAGCCTGCCTGGATTTGAAAACAGCTATCTGCTCCAGAAGCGCTAATCCCTTGACTCATCTCCCGTCGGGAGATGAGTCTTTTCATCCGCACCCATCCAGAACAATTCCCACCGACAGTAAATCTGCGCTGCCTCCAGGGCTTAGACGGCGGGCGATCAGCGCGTTATCCATTTCATTCAGAATCTTTCGATCCCAACCGTTCGCCAGCACATCTTTCGCGTATCCCTGGACATAGCACAGCCCGTCCAGGCCGCCGCGCGACACCAGATTACTGTCCTGATTCACCGCCATTAACCGCAGCAGCAGATCGTGGAGTTGATGACGATTCCACTGGGGCAGAACCTTCCTGACCGTCGCGAATCCGCTTTGAGCCTCGCCGCGCGCCCCCGTTAAGCCCAGCTCCTGGTACTGGCGCTCACCGGCGGTTGCCCTCCCGCTGCGCCCGGCCAGTTCACGTTCCACCAGCCCCTGGCAAATGTTACTTATCTCACAGCAGAGACTGTCTGAAGTGACAGGGTTTACGCGCCCGGCTGCAAAACAGAGCAGCCCCAGCGCGAAAATCCCGCCTTTGTGGGTGTTAACTCCGCCCGTCGCCGCGTACATCGCCTGCTCACAGGCGATTCCCATCGGGCGAATCAGGCTCAACTGTTCCGCCGCGGGTTTTCCGGCATGTTCCGCGCCCAGTTCCGCAAAGCGCGAGAACCACGGCACTATGGCGGCGATGCTGCGGGTAAAAAGTGCGTGATCCATATCGCGATGGGAGCCGTTATTGCGCTTATCCACCAGCCCCGGTTTTGGCGTGAGTTCCAGTTCCATCCACAGAGCCTCCTCTGCGAGCTGCGGCACATCTGTGACACGCGGTTTAGTCGCGAGCAAACCAGTCATCGATCATCTTCTCCACGCGGGCCACCACCTGCTCCACCGGATGCTGACGCGAGCGGGAACAGGCGTGCGCCGGTTCATCGCAGATCAGGCAGCGGCGCATGTTCTCACCGAGCGAGCGCCGTCCGACATGCCCGGCGTTGGGGCAGATCACATCCAGATCCCACAGTCGTCCGAGAGGATGCGTCTGTTCAAGCTCGGCACAGTGAGCTTTAATTTCTGGCGCCTGATGCGCCACGCACCACATGGCTTCTGGTCCCGTGGGCAGCCACAGCACCTGGCGGTCCAGCACCTGCCAGCGGTGCTCCCACAGCAGTTGATCGCACATCTGCAGCGCCACGCCCATGGTATTGCGATAGCGCAGAGAGTCTTTGATATCACCGGGCGTTACCAGCGTCAGGGAAATCACCGGTTGTTGATAATGTGTAAGCCAGTCAGCCTGACGCGCGGCGCGATTCTCTTTCGCCGCCAGCATCTGCGTAAGGCTGACACCCGAATGAACGGGTGTCGCGATGGTCATGATTATGACTCCTTAACCTGTCGGACGGTGTCGATCACGCTGCCGTCACGGTAGCGGATCACCCCGACGATTTTGTCGGTAAATTCGATGGGTTTGGGTTCGCCGGTCAGCGAAATCGCCCGCGCGTACAGGGCCTCGATATCGACAATTTTCAGCCCCGCCGCTTCCAGCCGTTCGCGAATTTCCGCACGCGCAGGATTGACGGCGATACCGTGATCGGTCACCAGCACGTCGATACTCTCCCCCGGCGTTAAGCGCGTGGTCACCCGTTTCACCACCGTCGGAATACGGCTGCGCAACAGCGGTGCGACGACAATGGTCAGATTCGCGGCGGCGGCCACATCACAATGTCCGCCCGATGCCCCGCGCATTACCCCATCAGAGCCGGTAATGACGTTGACGTTGAAATCCACGTCGATCTCCAGCGCGCTTAAGATCACCACATCAAGCTGATCGCAGCTCGCCGCCTTGCTGCCCGGATTGGCGTAAACGTTAGTGGAGATCTCCACGTGATTCGGATTGCGAGCCAGTGAAGCCGCGGCCTGTCCGTCAAAGCACTGGGTATCGAGCAGTTTTTCGATCAGCCCTTTTTCATGCAGATCGACCAGACTACCGGTGATCCCCCCAGCGCGAAACGCGCTTTCACGTGGCTTCGCGCCATCTTTTCGCCCATAAAGCGGGTGCAGGCGGTGGCCGCCGCGCCGGAGCCGGTCTGCATCGAGAAGCCGTTTTTGAAATAGCCGGAGTGCTCGATTACATCCGCCGCATAGCGGGCAATCATCAGCTCACGCGGATTGCTGGTGACGCGCGCCGCGCCGACGCTGATCTTCTCCGGATCGCCGACACTCTCAACCTGCACCACATAGTCCACCCGATCCTGCACCAGGCTTGCAGGCATGTTCGGGAACGGCACCAGATCTTCTGTGAGCAGCACCACCTTGCGGGCAAAATGGGCGTCGACCATCGCATAGCCCAGCGAACCGCAGCTGGATTTGCCGTGAGTCCCATTGGCATTGCCAAACTCGTCGCTGCACGGCACACCGAGAAACGCGACGTCGATATTCAGCTCGCCGTCCTGCAGGAGCTTCACGCGTCCGCCGTGGGAGTGAATTTGTACCGGTTCTTCCATCAACCCGTGAGAGATGGCATCCGCCAGTTTGCCGCGCATCCCGGAGGTATAAATACGGGTAATTACACCGTTTTTGATATGTTCGATCAGCGCATCGTTGCAGGTCATCAGGGAGCTGGACGCCAGGGTCAGGTTTTTAAAGCCCATGTGCGCGAGCAGCGCGACCACGTTGTTGATGACCCGGTCGCCTTCGCGAAACGCATGGTGGAACGAAATGGTCATCCCGTCCTGCAAACCGCTGCGCTTCACCGCCTCTTCCAGGGTTTCGCACAGTTTGCGGCGGTGTTTGGCGTCGACATCCGCCAGCCAAGGCGTATCACTGTGGGCGGTATCAAAAGGTTTAAGTTCCCGCAGATGAGGGAAGTTCAGGTGGAGCAGTTCTGTCTGATTCATTGTGTCTTCCTTAGCGACGCACGCCGGAGGCAGCCGCGCGTTCCAGCACCATTTGCGCATGGTTAATAATCGGCGCATCCACCATTTTGCCGTTGAGCGACACCACGCCCAGACCGTTGCGTTCGCCCTCTTCTGCCGCTTCAATCACTAATTTCGCGTGATCCACTTCCTGCTGCGTCGGCGCGTAGGCGTTATGCAGCAGGTCTATCTGGCGCGGGTTAATCAGGGACTTGCCGTTAAAGCCCATCTTGCGGATCAGATTGACCTCGCGCAGGAACCCGGCTTCGTCGTTTACGTCCGACCACACCACGTCGAAGGCGTCGATCCCGGCGGCGCGTGCGGCGTGCAGCACGGCACAGCGGGCGTAGAACAGTTCGGTGCCGTCGCCGCGTTCGGTTTGCATATCCATCACATAGTCAAACGCCGCCAGCGCAATGCCGATCAGGCGCGGTGAGCTGCGGGCTATGGCCACGGCGTTAATCACCCCAATCGCCGATTCAATCGCCGCCATCACGCGGGTCGAACCGATTTCGCGGCCGCACTCGCGCTCAATGCGTTCCAGATGGCCTTCCAGCTCAAAGATATCTTCCGGGGTGTCAGTTTTTGGCAGGCGGATCACGTCCACGCCCGCACGAACCGCCGCCTCCAGATCCAGCAGGCCAAACGGCGTGCTCAGCGGATTAATACGCACCACGGTTTCGATATCCTGATACATCGGGTGCTGCAGCGCATGGAAGACCAGCAGCCGCGCAGTGTCTTTTTCGCGCAGGGCCACCGCATCTTCGAGGTCAAACATGATGGAGTCCGGACGATAGATAAACGCGGTAGAGAGCATGGCGGCGTTGGCGCCGGGTAAAAACAGCATACTGCGACGGAGTTTGTTCATGACATTTTGCTCCAGTCGATCTGCTGCGAGTCTGAAGCGCGGATCACCGCACTCTGCAGGCGGGCGCGGATCACACAGTCCAGCGCACCTTTATCCTCAACGATAATTAACCCCTGGCGCACATCCATGGCGCGCAGCGTTTCGTCGACCACCTGGCGAATTTGCTCGCCAAACTGCTTAATCACTTCACTGTGGATGACAATCTCCAGCTCGCCGTCGGCGGGGGCGATTTTCACCATCAGGTCGCTGGACTCCTGCGTTCCGGCCAGCGCCTCCCTTACAATATTCATGATAAATTCCTGATAGTTATGCGACTTCCGCGCGCGCGTGATCTTTCACGTAGTGCGCTTTGAGATGCGCGAAAGTGGATTCCGGGACAATCTCCCGGATACGAGAAAACTGCTGTGTTTTGAGCAAGCGGCGCACTTCCGACGCCGAAATGGTGTTGCCTGTTACCTTGATGCGCGGCATCTCCACTACTTCTATCGCCGGGGCCAGCAGCTGATGCAGCGTCTGGTTGTACTGGCGGGTGATGTCGCAAAACGGCTCCGAGCCGATAAAACGATGGGTGATCCCAAGCGCAGGGGCGATAAAGTCGCGGAAGATCAGCACGTCGATTTCACTCCACGCCTGCTGCACTTTGCCGCTCTCTTTAAGGAAATAGGCCGGGAACGTGGCGCGGGAGATGATGTACTGCGATCCCTCATGCACCGAGACATTCGGCAGATGTGCCACACCGGCGCGCACCATCTCCAGACGGGCGCAGAACGGGAAGAACGAAGCGTCCTCGCGCACCACGAAGAGGTGCAGCCAGTCACACTGCTTCGCCGCCTGCTCCACCAGATGACGATGGCCGAGGGTGAACGGATTGGCGTTCATCACAATCGCGCCAATCGTCTCCCCGCATCTGCGGCTGCGCTGCAGCGAGCGGCAGTAGCGCTCGATCCCCTGTGGGGTGTTCTCCAGCAGCACGGCGTTATTGCCGCTCTGGGCAATCGGCCAGAAACCGCTGCGGGCGAAGCGCTCTTTATTGCACGGGCGGGTGCAGAGAAAGAGATGAAAATGACCACGCGCCAGCGCGGCATTTTCCACTTCCGCCAGCAGGCGGGCGCTGAGATTCGCGCCCCTCAGCTTTTCATCCACCGCCACGCACTTGATGACGTTGGCAGCCAGCCCCGCACATCCCACCAGCTGTGAACCGGACCAGGCCTCTATAAACAGCGTAATGTCGTTGTCCAGCCCCAGGCCGCTGTCCGCCAGCAGATAACGGATCTGGCTTAAGCGTTCCGGGTGTTGCGCGACGATCGTCTGACGAAAGTCGATAGGGAGTTGCGAGTGCATGCTGCCGCCTTGATCAGTGCGCTGCCGCCAGGGTTTGCGCGGGTGCTTCCATAATCACATTGCTCAGATGACCGATGTTTTCGATCTCAACCTCAATGCGATCGCCCTCTTGCATAAACAGCGGCGGAGTACGTTTTTTGCCGACGCCCCCCGGCGAGCCGGTGATGATCACGTCACCCGGGCTGAGACGGGTAAAGGTACTGATGTACTCGATCAGCTCCGCGACTTTGTGGATCATGCTGCTGGTGTTGTCTTCCTGCACCATGCGGCCATTGAGCCAGGTGCGGATTGCCAGCTGGTGCGGGTCCGGGATCTCATCGGTTGTCGCCATCCACGGGCCAAACGCTCCGGTCTGCCGCCAGTTTTTCCCGGCGGTGAACCAGGTGTGCTGCCAGTCGCGGGCGGAACCGTCCATGTAGCAGCTGTAACCGCCGACGTGACTAAGAGCGTCTTCGCGAGGGATGTTCTCGCCGCCTTTGCCGATGATCACCGCAAGCTCACCTTCGTAGTCGAATTCGCACGAGTGGCGCGGTTTTAATACCGGTGAGTTATGTCCGGTCTGGGAATCGGCAAAGCGAACAAACAGCGTTGGTGCCGGGTTGTGCTGGTCAAACTCCTTGCGCTTGTCGGCGTAATTCATCCCCACACAGAGGATTTTTTCCGGCTGCTCAATCACCGGCAAAAAGGTGATGGCGCTCATCGGGATATCTGCAACATCGTTGAGATAGCGCGTGGCATCCGCCAGGCCGTTGCCCTGCAACAGCGCCTTGAGGTCGCTGTAGCGATCGCCCAGACGGCGACCTAAATCCACCACACCTTCGGCCTGCACGATGCCGTAGCTGCGTTTACCCTGATACAGAAAACTTGCGAGTTTCATTGTTCTTTCCTGAAGACTTAGACGAGGAAGTTGCCCAGAACCAGCAGCGAGATAGAGACGTTAATCGCGCCGCCAATTCGGGTAGCAATTTGGGCGAACGGCATCAGGCTCATACGGTTGCCTGCGGTCAGAATCGCCACGTCACCCGTACCGCCCTGCCCGCTCTGACAGCAGGAGACGATGGCGACATCAATAGGGTGCATACCAATCTTTTTACCGACGAAGAACCCGGTGGCCACCAGCGCCGAGACGGTGCTGACAATCACCAGCAGATTGCTCACAGTGAATGCGTTCACCAGCTCTTGCCATGGGGTGATCGCCACGCCAACGGCAAACAGAATTGGGTAGGTCACGGAGGTCTGGAAGAATTTGTACACCACCTGCGAACCTTCCAGCAGGCGTGGAGAGGCGCCGTTGCAGAGCTTAACCAGTACCGCCACAAACAGCATGCCAACCGGAGCAGGCAGGCCAATTAGCTTGTGACCGAGCATACCCAGCATATAGAGCAGCACCGCCAGCAGCGCACCGGAGGCAATGGTGGTCACATCCGCTTTGCCGGAGAAGGCTGGCTGCGACACACTGGCGTCTGCATTGGCGCGGTTTGGCATCAGCTGGCCTTCTCCCGTGAGGTGCGGATAGCGTTTGCCGAGCTGGTTCAGGCAGCCGGAGATGATGATGGCGGTTAAGCCGCCGAGCATAACCATCGGCAGCACACGGCCAAGGGCAACGCCCTGATCCATATGCAGCAGCGTGGCGTAACCGATGGAGAGTGGGATCGCCCCTTCACCGACGCCGCCCGCCATGATCGGCAGAATGATAAAGAAGAAGATCTGGAACGGCTCAAGGCCGAGCGCCATGCCGACGCCCATCCCGACGATCATGCCGACAATTTCACCGCACAGCATCGGGAAGAAAATGCGCAGGAAGCCCTGAATCAGCACCGTGCGGTTCATGCTCATGATGCTGCCGACAATGATGCAGCAGATGTAGAGATAAAGAATGTTGGTGGATTTGTAGAATTTGGTCGTGGACTCGACCACCACATCCGGCAGCAGACCGTAGTACACCATCGCTGACGGAATAAAGGTGGCGCAAATTGCCGCCGCGCCGAGTTTGCCGACAATCGGCAGACGCTTGCCGAACTCACCGCAGGCAAAACCGAAGAACGCCAGCGTGGCGACCATCACCACGATATCGCTCGGCAGTTTACCGCCCAGACAATCCACGGCGATCAACGCACCGGCTAACACAAACAGCGGCAGGGGAATGATCCCGACTTTCCAGGTATCCATAATGTGCCACCAGCGCTCTTTAAGCGACGGCCGCTGAATTTCAATCGGGTCGTGGGTAACAGAGAAAGAATCGTCAGTAGTGCTCATAATTAAGCCTCTTGGTTATTTGTGCGTTCAGCTTAGAGTCACAAAGGCTTACTTTATGTGAGGAAAGGCATATTAAAACCGAAGTTTTTATGGCCTCTATGGTTTTAATGGTTTCTTTTATTTAATGTGATTAACACCTTATTTATTGCCGTGGTTTTTATGGTTTCTTTTCCGGAATGTACAAACAAATAACATTGATTAAATTAGCCTTAAGACAAGCCTTATTTTGACATTTTCTTTTGCTGGTCGCGCTGTGCAAGGGATCACAAGTTTCGGGCAAAGCCCGCATCAGGCCGGGAAAAGATGATATATTGGCAAAACCCATTGATACCCTGCGTGATAGTCATGAAAGTGTCGTTTCAGATAAAGCTATTTATTTCGCTGGTCGTCTTTTTCTCAGTGCTGTTTGCATTACTGGGCGGATATTATTATGTCGACGTCGGCAGACAGCTATATCAGGAAATGAGCACGCGCGCCAAAATACAGGCGGAGGAGATTGCGCTTATTCCTAATCTGCGTAAAGAGGTGGAAGAAAAGGATATCAAAGCCATCCATGATTTTATGCACCAAATAGCCTCCCACAGCGATGCCAGTTTTATTGTCATTGGTGATAATAAAGGGCTGCATCTGTTTCATTCGGTGTTTGAAGACCGCATCGGTAAAACGCTGGTCGGTGGGGATAACGACGCCGTGCTCCACGGGAAAAGCACCACCACCATCCGCAAAGGGGGTTTAGGGATTTCCCTGCGCAGTAAAGCGCCAATTTTCAACGATGCCGGGCAGGTGGTAGGGATTGTCTCCGTGGGGTATCTCACCAGTTACCTCGACACCATTACCGTGAGCAAAGTGGTGAACATCCTGATTGCCGCGGTGCTGCTGCTGATCGCCCTGTTCGTCTTCTCGTGGTTTTTCACCCGCAGTATTAAGAAACAGATTTTCTCTCTTGAGCCGCGCGAGATCGGCCTGCTGGTGCGCCAGCAAAAGGCAATGATGGAGTCGATCTACGAAGGGGTGATCGCCATCGACGATAACTATCGGATCGAAGTGATCAACCAGGCGGCGCGCACGCTTCTCGGTTTGCCGCAACCGGCGCGGGAACTGCGCGGGCAGCTGATTAGCCAGGTGATCGCCCCGGTGGCGTTTTTTACCCCCCAGACCATGCTGGCGAAGGATACTCACGATGAGATCTGCCGCTTTAACGATCTGACGGTGATCGCCAGTCGCGTGCGGATCATGCTGGAGGATTCCCTTCAGGGCTGGGTGATCACCTTCCGCGATCGCAACGAGATCGACTCCCTGAGCGCCCAGTTGAGCCAGGTAAAACGCTACGTCGATAACCTGCGGATCATGCGCCACGAGCAGTTGAACCGCATGACGACGCTCTCCGGGCTGCTGCATATGGGGCGCTACGAAGAGGCGATTGGCTACATTCAGGCGCAATCAGAACATGCCCAGGAGCTGCTGGACTTTATCTCCTCTCGCTTTAGCTCGCCGACCCTGTGCGGCCTGTTGCTGGGGAAAGCGGCGCGGGCGCGTGAGAAAGGCGTCGAGCTAAACTTCGATCCCGCCTGCCGGATGGACAAGCCTTTCGCTCCGCTGCTGGAAGCAGAGCTGATTTCTATCATCGGTAATCTGCTCGACAACGCCATCGAAGCGACCCAGCGCGCCCCGCTCCCCCACGATCCGGTGGAAGTGCTGATTAAACTCAACGATCGGGAGCTGATTATTGAAGTGGCGGACCGCGGGGTCGGCATCCGGCCTGAGATCCGCGAGCGGATCTTTGAGCGCGGTATTACCACCAAAACGCGTGGCGATCACGGTATCGGCCTGTACCTGATCGACAGTTATGTCACCCAGGCTGGCGGCTCCATTGAGGTTGCCGATAACACGCCCCGGGGCGCTATTTTCTCGCTGTTTATTCCCGCCACGGGCACTCCCCCGCGCCCTGTTCAGGAACTGGAAGAGACTGACTATGCAACATGAACATATCGACGTACTGATCGTTGAAGATGAGAACGAGCTGGCACAACTTCACGCAGAGCTGATTAGCAAACATCCGCGCCTCAGACTGGTGGGTATCGCGTCATCCCTCGCCGAGGCGCAGTCCCTGCTTTGCAGCCTGCAACCACAGCTGATTTTACTGGATAACTATTTGCCCGACGGCAAAGGCATCACCTTGATCAGCAATCCTCTACTGGTGCACGCCAACTGCTCGGTGATTTTCATTACCGCGGCCAGCGATATGGACACCTGTAGCCTGGCGATCCGCAACGGCGCATTCGACTATATTCTGAAACCGGTGTCGTGGAAGCGGCTGAGCCAGTCCCTGGAACGCTTCGTGCAGTTTGCAGAGCAGCAGCGGGTTTGGAAGATTGTCGATCAGCAAAACGTCGATTCGCTGTATCAGCTGCAGGCCAAAAACTACCGCCAGGATAACGGCAGCAAAGGAATCGAAGAGAACACTCTGGCGCGGGTACAAACGCTATTCAACGACAAAGCGACACACTGTTTTTCCGTCGACGAGGTGGTTAACGAGACGGGATTAAGCAAAACCACCACGCGGCGCTATCTGGAACACTGTGTGGAAGCGGGTTTTTTGAGCGTGGAGATGCTCTACGGGAAGATTGGCCATCCGCGGCGGATGTACCGGCGGAGTGTGGAGTGAAAGAAGCCGGGCGGCGCTTGCGCCTACCCGGCCTGGTATCATGCTCCCGCCCCCGAAAGGGAGAGGAAAAATCTACTTCAACACATACCCGTACAAGCGCTTGATCCCGTCGGCATCCTTCTCGCTGTACACGCCCTGGAGTTCTGGCGAGAAGCCCGGCAGCAGATTCACGCCCTCTTCCAGCGCCAGGAAATAGCGCTGGACCGCTCCGCCCCATACTTCCCCCGGAACCACGCACAGCACACCCGGCGGATACGGCAGCGCGCCTTCGGCCGCAATGCGCCCTTCGGCTTCGCTGATGCGCACCAGTTCCACGTCGCCACGAATGTAGGCCTGATTGGCATCCTGCGGATTCATCACTACCGCAGGCAGGCTCGCTTTGCGGAACATCGCTTTTTGCAGATCTTTAACGTTGAAGCTGACGTACAGATCGTGCATCTCCTGACAGAGGTCGCGAATCGAATAGTCACGATAGCGGACCGGATACTTGTTGAAGATGGTCGGCAGGACCTCGGCAAGCGGCGTGTCGTCTTCGATATGCTGCTCAAACTGCCCCAGCATCGCCACCAGCTGCGCCATCTTCTCCGCACTCTCAGCCGGTGTCAGCAGGAACAAAATCGAGTTCAGATCGCACTTCTCCGGCACGATGCCGTTTTCACGCAGGTAGTGAGCAAGGATCGTGGCTGGGATGCCGAAATCCGTGTAATCACCGGTTTGTGCGTCGATGCCCGGCGTGGTCAGCAGCAGTTTGCAAGGATCGACAAAATACTGCTCGTCAGCATAGCCTTCAAAACCGTGCCATTTCGCGCCCGGTTCAAAGCTGAAGAATCGACGCTCGCTGGCAATGGCGTGCGTCGGATGATCCTGCCACGGACGCCCCGCCACCACCGGTGGAATAAAGGGTTTGATCATCTTGCAGTTGGCAATAATCGCCTTGCGCGCGTCGATGCCAAGCTCAACGCACTCCGCCCACAGCCTGCGCCCGCTCTCCCCTTCATGGATTTTGGCGTTGATATCCAGCGCAGCAAACAGCGGATAAAACGGGCTGGTAGAGGCGTGCAGCATAAACGCATTGTTCAGGCGCTTGTGCGGGCAGAATCGCGCCTGGCCACGGATATGATTATCCTTTTTATGGATCTGCGACGTTTGCGAGAACCCGGCCTGCTGCTTGTGCACCGATTGGGTCACAAATATTCCAGGATCGTTCTCGTTCAGTTCCAGTAACAGCGGCGAACTGTCGGCCATCATCGGGATAAACTGCTCGTAACCGACCCAGGCGGAGTCAAACAGGATGTAGTCGCACAGATGGCCGATCTTGTCGATCACCTGACGGGCGTTGTAGATCGTGCCATCGTAGGTGCCGAGCTGGATCACCGCCAGGCGGAACGGACGCGCATCCTGGGCCTTATCGGGCGCCACTTCGCGGATCATTTCACGCAGGTAAGCATCGTCAAAACAGTGCTCGTCGATGCCGCCGATAAAACCAAACGGATTACGCGCGGCTTCCAGATACACCGGTGTGGCCCCCGCCTGAATCAGCGCCCCATGGTGGTTAGATTTATGGTTATTGCGGTCGAACAGCACCAGATCGCCGCGCGTCAGCAGCGCATTGGTGACCACTTTATTGGCGGCAGACGTTCCGTTAAGCACAAAGTAGGTTTTATCCGCGTTAAAGACTTTTGCCGCGAACTTTTGCGCATCTTTGGCAGAACCTTCATGAATAAGCAGATCCCCGAGTTTGACGTCTGCATTGCACATATCTGCGCGAAAAACGTTCTCACCAAAAAAGTCGAAGAACTGACGTCCTGCCGGGTGCTTCCTCAAAAAGGCACCATGCTGATGACCCGGGCAGGCGAAGGTGCTGTTGTTCATCGCCACATACTGACTCAGGGTGTCAAAAAAGGGTGGCAGTAAGTTCTCTTCATAGCCACAGGCTGCTGCTTCCAGTTCCAGGAACTCCTGTGCTTTACCGCTAATCACACCGGTTACACCGTCTGGCGCGACATCTGGCTCTTGCGAGAAGATGAATACCGGAATCTGGAATCCCGTACGTTTCAGTAACGCGAGAATACCGCTGCGGCTTTCGGCCAACGTCATGACGACTGCCGCCACGTCCGTAAAATCGGTGTTATCCAGCGTCACCTTTTCCCGGTGAGTGGACAGCGCGGACACCAGCTCATGGCTGACGGCAATTTTTAGTGATTTCATAGGCGTAAATACCCGTTTCAAGGGGAGAAGAAATCCAGACAGGAGGGGAAAATTCGCGCAATAATGTCACCTTTCATTTTGAGGTGCAAGAAACAAACTTTATGCACTTCTCAGTGGGAAAGCAGGCAGCTTATGGCCTCCATCATGTAATAATAATGCAAGATCAATGATTAAATAGCGGGAGTGTATTTTGGTTATTGGACCCTTTATCAATGCCGGAGCCGTACTGCTGGGTGGCGTGCTGGGCGCGGTATTAAGCCAGAGATTACCTGAACGTATTCGCACTTCGATGCCCTCCATCTTTGGACTGGCATCCCTCGGAATCGGTATTTTGCTGGTTATCAAGTGCGCCAATTTACCTGTGATGGTGCTGGCGACGCTGCTCGGCGCGCTGATTGGTGAGTTTTGCTATCTGGAGAAAGGGATTAATGGTGCCGTGAGTAAAGCCAAAAATCTCATCTCCCGCCCGGGGAAAGTGGCTAGCGGTTCCCATGAGACGTTTATTCAGAACTATGTGGCGATCATTATTCTGTTCTGCGCCAGCGGCACGGGGATTTTTGGCTCGATGCAGGAAGGGATGACTGGCGACCCCAGCATTCTGATCGCCAAGGCTTTTCTCGACTTCTTTACCGCCACCATTTTCGCTACCACGCTCGGGATTGCCGTCGCCGCGATCTGTGTGCCGATGCTGATGATTCAACTGGCGCTCGCCACCTGTGCCGCGCTGATTCTCCCGTTAACGACACCAGCGATGATGGCCGACTTCACCGCCGTGGGTGGCCTGCTGCTGCTGGCAACGGGGCTTCGCATCTGCGGCATTAAGATGTTTGCGGTGGTGAATATGCTCCCCGCGCTGGTGCTCGCCATGCCGCTCTCCGCGCTGTGGACCCACTTTTTTGCCTAAGTTGCCAGCAAACTGGTGAGAGAGTGTGCAGTCCGTTGCGAAATCGATAAATTTCGTTGACGGAAGGGCCCCAATCGGGTTTAATGCGCCCCGTTGCCCGGATAGCTCAGTCGGTAGAGCAGGGGATTGAAAATCCCCGTGTCCTTGGTTCGATTCCGAGTCCGGGCACCACTATTTAGAAAAACCAGCCTTAGGGCTGGTTTTTTGCTTTCTGGGGTTTAGAAGCCCCCATCCTGGTCGATCCTTTCATGTTCACGCTGCCATGTTGGCGCTATCTAACAATGCCGATCATCGGCTGATGGATGCGGGTATGAAAACGGATGCATCCCGCGGGCGCGAAGTCACCCCACTGGCGAAGAACAGGCGTCATTTGCCGCCGCTTATGTTGCTATGAGTTATTTTTACCCTGGTAAGAATCAATAATATTTAAGACCATAATAAAAACACCCCGCACAATAAATATATTGAGCACATGAATATATATTATGTTTTATCCTGCTCTGTCACAGGTATATAATCAGTAAAATATCACCGCCACATAATTTCATTGTAAATCAGGGAGCGAATACATGAATTTCAGGACAATAGCACTCTTATGCGCGTCAGCCTATTTTCTATCGGGTTGCGCGCCACATTCCCCTATTGATGAAAAGAAAACGGGGACCACGGGGAAAGAGAGCGCCACCAGTAAAAGCGCTTCCCTACAGCTGACGGACAAAGATATTTTTGGCAATGAAACGACGCTTGCGGTTTCTGAAGAGGATATTCAGGCTGCGCTTGAGGAAGATGAATTCCGGGTGCCACTCAATTCAAGAGTTATTCTCGTACAGTCCGGCAGTCGTGCACCAGAGACGCTTATGCAGCAGGAGATGAGTCAATATTATTCCGTGGCAACTTTTTCCGGCATTCCTGACAGACAGAAAGTGGTTTCCTGTAACAAAGAAAAAGATGAGAACAGTGAAGCAACGATTGCAGAAAACATGAACTGGATGCAGGCACTTCGATATATTGCTGCAAAAGGCCATCAGAAGGCCATCATCGTTTATCAGGATCTCCTGCAGTCAGGAAAATATGATCCGACAACAAAAAACATAATCTGGTCGGATTACAAAAACGAAAAACTAACAGAGGCGACCTCACTTCGTTACCTGGTGCGTTTCACGCTAGTGGATGTGGCGACGGGCGAATGGGCGACCTGGTCACCGGTCAATTATGAGTACAACGTTACGATCCCTCAGACTAACAAGAAAGAAATTATTGATACCACCGACCAACAGGTATCCCAACTTAAGCAAAGAACGTACGCGTTAATGGTTAAAAATCTGGTGAATCGTTATCAGTAGACAGGCTATATCTGCCGCCAGAAATTTTCTGGCGGCAGGTAAAATTATAAATATTCTCCAGCTCAGTAATTAAAGACTGATAAAACAACCCCGCCATAATAATAAGATGTAAGAATAGATATTTTTATTAAACAACAACAGCTTTGAGTTTCACTATTCCACGCGACCAATATACCTAATTTAAATTTTGTTAAAAAATCCTTTCTTCCCACAAGCTATATGCACTGGTTCCCGCTATGCAGTGTTCCTGGGTAATACTTTCATAAGTGAAGGATACCGACTCTTCTGGCTGGCCCTGACTGTTGTTAATAGTGTGCGGCAACTCACTATGTATGCTTGAGATGCGGGCCTTAATCAGTTTTACTTTGTAATACAACTCATTAATACCAAAACGGTTAGTGCGATAATATTCAAAATCGCATGTCAGACACTCATTTTCAGTAATGGACTTACTCAGCAAAGGGGATGATTTATCTACCGGCTTCTGAATGCTTAATGCGAGATGATTAACATTCTGCGCCCTGGTCAGACCGTGATTAAGCGCCAGCACCATAATCTGATCCGTGTGCGCTAATTGCGCCTTATTTCCAATGGAGTCCAGCGAAGAACAGCCAGCCGAGATCAGCCCCTGAAGTTCACCGTTAAGAGTTAGATAAACAAGATTTGCCATAATAAGTTCCTCGGGTCCGGATTATTTCCCGGCACTGGTTTCGTTAGCTGCCGTTTCTGGCAGAGAATGATTTTTTAGCAATAGCCAGCGGCTTGCTACGCCCTCCAGCCGCTCGTTAATTTCTGTTTCCAGCGCTTGCGTATTCTGCCCCTGCGTCTGGGCATCCTGATATTGCGTGAGCAAGGACTCCAGAGGAGTTTCCTCACCTAGCCCTCGCTCTGCCTGCCAGACCACATTTTTAATGTAGGAGAGTGTCAGCCCCTCCTTTTCGCGTTTCATCACCAGATCAGCAAAGGCGCGTAAATCCTGTCGCGTCTGCAGCCAGCCCCGCAGCTGCGGGCTGCTACTGGCGCGTGTTTTCACCGTCTCATTCCACCACGCGGTAGCCTTTTGCTGCTGCTGACTCTCCGGCCAGCGGCTACTCGCAGTGCGAGCCATCAGCATTCCTGTTTCCAGCGGTTGCAGTGAGGAAGTCCCTAACTGTTGTTGCAGGCGATGCTGATAGCTATCCAGCATGGGCGAAACCAGCCATAGCGATGCGGCTCCTGGCCCGCTATCCTTAACCTGCGAAAGGATCTGCTGCGACGGATAAAACTGCCACCAACAGAGCGCAACAACGATCGCTGCGCTACAGGCGATACCCGCAATAAACCCTTTAATCGCGCTGCCCGTTTTTTTTGCCGGACTGCGCACCGCCACCGTGATTTCCGGCAGTTCGGGCAGCGGAGGCATCGCGTCTGTCGAAGCTGACGAGATGCTCTCCGGCGCGTAAACCAAAGTTCTGACCGTGTTCTGCGTCTGGGTTTCGGCAATGCTCTTAGGCTGCGGCTCCAGCCGTTTACGCGTGTTCTGCACAAAATAGAGCAGATTCTCAACGCGTGGCTGACGCTTAAGCTCCACCTGCTGGAGTTTGTCGCAGATGAGCTGCAACGCACGTTCCGCGCGATACAGCAGTGGCAGATCGGCTGGCGCGAAGGACATTTGCTGTCGCAGAATATTGCCGGTGCGAATATTCAGCCAGTCGAGCATTTCTGTACGTGCTGCACCGCCCTGCGGCCAGAATTTGTCCCACTCGTGGCAAATCATCGCCGCCAGCAGTTCCACGCCCTCACAAAAGCCTGCCAGACCCTGAGTGCGGGTTCGCGCCAGGGTGAAGTAGGTTGCCGTATGCAGATCCACACCGTTGGTTTTGAAAATCGACAATGCCAGAGACGCCACCAGCCGCCAGTTCAGCTCCGGCTGTGACGGATGATTCGCTTTATTAATCTCCTCCCGGATTGCGCTGAACTCGGGCAGGTCACGAGGATCGCTGCCTGTAACGATGGTCTGTGAGAGTACGTCATTCTTCATCCCTGCCTCCTTAGTAGAGCGTGTCCGGTAACGCGAACTGACTGAACAACCCGCCTGCGAATGGATTGTCCTCCGTATCTGTGTGTACGCGATAAACCATCGCCCCGCCGTCTACGGTAAAGCGGATGCTGAACGTACCGTCCTGCACACCCGTTAGCTGCCCCGCCCCGAACAGGCGGAACTGAGCCCACGGACCGCTGAAGCTGATGCTGCGAGGGGAATTGCCGCTGGTGCCGATAAGCGTCAGTTTGCTTTCATTGCCTTCACGCATATTGTTCGGCCACACCAGATGCGCGGTGGAATTGCGCCCCTGGCTGTAATCCACTAACTGGCCGTCGAGATTCAGCACGCTGCGGCGTTTGTTGCCGGATAAAGACACGGTCTCTACCGCAAATTGCGCACCTAAGCCGTTCTGTTTGCTGAAGAAAATATCGCGAATTTTTTGTGCGGCTTCCAGTTGCTGGCGGATATCCTCTCGGATGATCACCGCACTGTCACCGTCTTCCAGGCTGAGGTCGTTTTCCATAAACAGGCGCAGATTCTGCTGATAAAACGCGTCCAGCACGCCATCCGGTTTAAAGAAACGTTCAAAGGCATCCAGTGAGGCGTCCTGCTGCGCACCCGGATTGAACGGATAGTTGTTCGCCAGCTGTTCGTTGAAGGGTTTCACTACGGTGTCGCGCCAGTCCACTTCCATGTAGTGAACGGCTTCCACCATCACCACATGCCAGGCCTGGTCAGCGAGTTTACCCACCCAGCGGTTAAGCGGCGCGGGCAGCGTTTTAGCCATCTGACGGGTGGCAAAAATCGGGTCGCTGCTGTTCTGATCCAGCCGAAGCTGTACCGCTTTGAGCGCCGATTTTCCGGGGACCGGTGCATTCTGTATTGCCAGCAAATAACGATGCAGTTCCGTTAATTGCTGATAGACCGCCTGCATCGTGCTTTCTTTCTCTTTCTGCACCGCCAGCGCGCTGTTTTCCGGCGCGAATTCATGCCCGAGACGGGTCAGCAGACGGTAATCCGGCTCAGCCAGCGCCTCTTCCCGCTCTTTATCGGAGAGCTTTTCTGAGAGGACTGCGGGTTGGGTGTTGTCGCGCAGAGCTGTCAACGCCCGCTGGAGGGGCTGATCGCCACTGATCACCTGCTCCAGCGCACCCGTCAGCTGCGCGATAGATTCATAATCGCGGACATTAAGGTTATCCATTCCAACCCGCCAGGTGGCGGTGTAATCGCTGAGGTATTGCTCCGTAAGCTGACGCTGGATTTCCGTCCTGTCAGCCTGGCTGTACTTAACGCTGCGGGTGAGGTTCAAAACCCAGCTATCCATCGCTGTGAGTTCCACCAGTTCGTCGCGCTGTTTCACAAAGTAACTCTGCAAGCCATAGCGGGTGAGGAACTGCGGAACGATCAGCTTGTTATCGTCAGCCGAGGTAAACACCCGCTCAAAGCTTGGCCCTACCTGATCGCGCAGGTTCAAATCTGCAGGTAACACCCCCAGCGCACGCGTTTTCAGGCTTTGATAAACGCGCTGGTATACCGGAAGTTTGCTGAGTTCTTTTTGTGCACCAGCAACAGGACTGCCATAGGGTGCCCATCGACTGATGGCATCGCTATCGCCCTTCTCCCGCTCTGCATGCCAGTCGGTATGCGCCAGCGCATAGTCGAGATGGGACATTAGCTGCACCTGGATATCGCGCTGACCGTGGAATTTTTCACTCCAGCGCTTCGCCATATATTGCTTCACCACTTCATCGCTGCGCCCACTTTTGTCTTCCAGCATGCGGATCACACGCAGAATAGCGAGTTTCTCCTCGCTTTCGGGTGGCGCCGAATTCATCTCTTTGACCAGACCGTTCAACAAAGAAGGCAGATAGCGCTGCTCAAGCAGTTGCAGATAGGTCTGCTCCACATAGGGACCAATACGTCTGCCCTGATACAGACCCAGATCCGCCAGACGACTGCGATCGCCCCAGTCGCCGTAGGCCAAAGTGGCATCGCGTACAGGATTAAGCAGAGGCAATTGCAGATTGCCAAACTCATCCATCCCCTGCGGAGGCTGCACGGCCATAAAGGCTTTCGCCTGCTTCAGCACCTGAATGCCGGAGGCGTAGTTGGCATTGTAATAGTGATGCCAGCCTGTTATCAGCAGTATCACTCCCGCGCCGCCTGCGACAGAGAAAATCGTC
Organism: Lelliottia sp. WB101; assembly: GCF_003051885.1. Taxonomy (NCBI): domain Bacteria; kingdom Pseudomonadati; phylum Pseudomonadota; class Gammaproteobacteria; order Enterobacterales; family Enterobacteriaceae; genus Lelliottia; species Lelliottia sp. WB101. Next base: position 1,795,344 of record NZ_CP028520.1, on the reverse strand, counting down.
AGGCGACGGCGAGCGTTGATAAGCCAGGCATGGCTTTCGCCCGCCAGGTTTGGCTCCGCCAGCAGCACCTGTGGGAACAAATTACGGGTAAAATAGGGGGCTGTATCCACCAGCGGCCAGGCGCTGAGTGGGCTACTCCCAAGCCCGTATTGACGGGCTGCGGACTGCATAAAAATGTCATCCATCTGGCCACGTTGCAGTGACGACGTGAGATAGACACCGCGCAGCATAACGTCCATGTTTTCGCCGTCCAGCAAGCCGTCAAGCAGTGCAACAAGAGGAGCCAGGCTCCCTTGCATCTGACGAGCAAAACTGAAAAGGGAGCTGCGGTCATGGCTCTGCGCCAGCATCAGATCTGGCAGAGCATGATTAATCAGGTCGCCCCATACCTGCCAGAAGTTGTCCAGCTCGGCACGCCAATCGTCACTCTCATGGGCGCCACGCGTAAACGTCACCCCAAGGATGCTGTCGCGGCCCTGTTTATCCAGCGACTGAAATAGCGCTGCAAAACCATGTAACAAATCGAGCCGGGTGAGGACAACATACACCGGCAGCTGGCAATGAAGGTGCTGGCGCACATCCTGTAAACGACTGCGCAACATCTGCAAGAGGTATTCACGGCGGCGCTTATCAGCCGTCAGGAGATCGAGAAAATCGAGAGTCAGAATGAGGCCATTGAGGGGCTGGCGGGCGCGTTTCTGAACCAGCCAGTCAAGCATATGCTCCCATAAACGGCGGTGCAGCACATCCGCCTCAGGCTGCTCACAGAGTGAACCGCTGACGTCAAAAATGACCGCCTGTTTTCCGACGTGAGGCGTGAGATACAACCGCTGTTCGGCGCCGCGTGCGGTTTCCGGAGTATAAATAACATCCGACGCAAAGCCTTCGCGAAGCAGCGCGGTTTTGCCACTTCCTGCAGGACCGATAACCATATACCACGGCAGTTGCCAGAGATAACGACGACTGTCGAGATGGCGTTGCAGGCGCAGTAGCCAGCGATCGAGGTAGCGCTGCTGAGCATTCAGCTCCACGCTTATCGGATCCTGAGTTTCCTCACGCTGCTGTTTCTGCTGTCGCTCAAGCTGTTGCAAACGTTTCATCACCCTTATAGTGAGCCATGCCAGCGCGATAAATCCCCATACGGCTGTCGCCAGCCAACGGCGGGTCAGCGGCTGCAGCCAGTGCTCTTCGTAGAGTGTCCATGTCGGGCCTTTCCACCAGATCCATACCAGTAGAAAAATCCACGCCAGCACCAGTAACCAAAAGGCGGAAACCTTAAAGCGAGGCATGGCCGGTCTGAGGGCAGATTTCAGCCCGCTGAAGAGTCGGGGTGTTGGTAATCTCACAAAAGCTCCTGTTTATTCTTACTTTTCTGCCATGAATTTATGTTCTAGCTGCTCCAGCAGGGAGGGTTCCCAGTCTGTAAGCCGCATTTGTGATCCCGCGCTGAACAGCATCCGATACTGTTGCTGCGCCAGTTTGCCCATCCCGGCCTCTTCCATAAACTGTGCTCCAAAGTACTGACGGTAGAACTGTTCGCGAGGCGACCCTTCGGGCAGCGAATCCAGATACTGCAGCGCCGTTTCCAGCCCCTGATCGGCAAACAAGGTCCGGGCGGCCTGAAGCTCCTCGCCGTTTTCTGAGACATACGCGCTCTGGCTGGCAGAAGCAGGAACCAGCCACTGCTTCGTCTGTTCGCTCATAAAGGGCGTGCGGTCGTTAAACAGCAGCTCCGAAAGCGAAGGAAGACGCGCAACAAAACGGGTAACTTCGTCGAGGATGGCTTCTGCCACTGCGAGATATCCGAGGCGCAGTGCAATCTGCGCGGAGAGGTAATGGCCATCCAGCCAGTATGGCGCGAGTAATATGCTTTTCTCGACCTGCAGCCAGAGCGCGAAATCTGCGTTGCCAAAACGGGTCTGATAATCGGCAACCCTGTCCGCCGGAATGGCCGCCAGCGGCGTTCGACCGTCACTTTCGGCCTGCGGCGTAGCCGTAATGGTTTGCCAGATCGCGTGACGTCGCAGACGATAGCCGTGCGGTGAGTCCGGCTGACGTTCACAGAGAATATCGGCCACCTCCAGCAGCGTGCTGCGCCAGGCATCATCGTCATGGGTTTTGATGGTCACCCGCGGTGCCGGAGTGCTGACCGGAGCGGTATCGGGCGAAGCGGCGTGGGGCGCGTTCGATGCAGCGCGTGCGGATGTATCCGCAGCAGCGTCGCGACACTCGCGCTGGTAGAGGGCAAAGAGTTCATCCGTTGCCTGCGCCAGTTCAGGCGCATGCTGTGTCTGCCAGCACTGCGCCAGTTTTGCCAGCTCGCCCAGAAGTTCGTCACGCTGTTCGGTGGTTGCACGGCCAGCAAAGCCTGCGACGCCCGCGTCAAAACGTTTTATGACCTGCCCGGCAAAGCGCTTTTTATGCGCCATATTTTGCGGTGCCGCCACGGCCCAAAAGTGCTCGACATAGAGAGCCAACAGGCGCATCGCCAGCAGCGGATCGCCCGCATGCTGAAGGGTTCTGAGCAGGTGCGCCAGTAGGCGGAAATCTTTGCTTTCGCATGCCAGCAACACCAGCCCCCGACGCTGAATATCCGGGATATCCAGCTGGCTATGAGCCAGCGAGCCGAGTTTAACGATCTCACCCTCGATAAACTCCCACTCCGGGTTATCGTCTTTCAGGCCCTCACTCAGCTTGTCTCCCGGCAGATTTTCCAGCAGATGCGAAATCCAGGTCTGTGGATTATTCAGATCTAAAGGCATTAATAATCTCCCGCCCAATGGCACGCATCACGCAGTGGTGCGATGGCCTGTGCCAGCCCGTTAATGTCAAAGGTCAGCTTGCCGGCGGGGCTCCCCGCCCCCGTATCCAGGGTCAGTGTTTTGGCGCTAAGCAGCTGTTTGATTTCACTAATCCCGGACAGCCCCCGACTGGCTTCCAGCAACACGCCGTTCTCACGGACAAACCAGTGGCTGTTGAACGTCCTGCCATCAGCATTCAGGGTGACCGCGATGTCATGAACATCCAGCGAATGCATCAAAGCCACCTGCATCCGGGTGATGTTATCCATGCAACTGAACATCAGTACCGGACGCGGCGGGACGCTGCCGATAGCCGGGGTCGTGATAACAACGGTTGGATGCTCGCCCGGCGTTTGCACGACCAGCAATGAAGTGGTGTTACCGTCGCGGTGTTTTTCCTGCTCCGTGGCGAGCATCCAGGCTTCTCCCTGATAGCGCGCTTTAACCAATGCCCCCTCGAAGCCTCCCGGCGAGACGGGCGCGAGCAGATGGTCGTAGCAGTCAAGACGCTCCAGAGCTGCCTTTTGTTGACGGCAGGACTGCATCGCCTGCAGGGTTACCTGAGCATCAGACATGGGCACCGTTTCCGCATGTGCAAATCCCGCACAGCTTCCCACCAGCAGAGCCGCAATCAGCCAGGGAAGGCGTGGCTGGCTCATATAACGACACCATCCTCAGGCAGGGTAGATACGGGATCGCTGTCGCACGATGCATCTTCCACACAAGTGGTAAACGCGCCATTCTCAGCCGACAGTCGGATCAGGGAAATCGCGGTGTTGGCCGCCATTTTCTGTAGCAGCAGCAGCGAAAGCGGCGGCAGCAACTCGCCGTCGATCACGGATTCCAGCATTCTGGCGCCATTCTCGGCGCGGGTGACGCGCTGCATAATTTCATCGGTCACCTCCGGTTCGATAATGACCTCAGCATCAAAGCGGCTACGCAGAACGCTGTCCAGTCGCGCAAGCTTTCCGGCGATAATCGTGATAAGTGTCTCTTGGGTCAGCGGCAGATAGGGCACCACTTCCATGCGTGCAAGCAGAGCGGGTTTGAAGAAATCTGCCAGCACTGGATATAACGCGTCCTGCATCAACGCCGGGTTATCAGCATGTTCGACAATCACCTGATAACCGAGGTTGGAGGTGAGGAAAAATACGATGTTTTTGCAGTCAATCAGACGGCCTTCACCGTCCGCCATTTCGCCCTTATCAAACGCCTGATAGAACAGATTCAGCACGTCCGGGTGAGCCTTTTCTACTTCGTCAAGGAGCACGACCGAGTAGGGTTTCTGACGAATGGCTTCGGTCAGCACGCCCCCTTCTCCGTAGCCCACGTAGCCAGGAGGCGAGCCGATCAGCCTTGAAACCGTGTGCTTTTCCTGGAACTCCGACATATTGATGGTCGTGAGATACTGACGTCCGCCGTAGAGTAGCTCCGTCAGTTGCAGCACAGTTTCGGTTTTGCCTACACCGCTCGGACCGGCTAACAGGAACGCCCCCTGAGGCCGCCCGGGACGGCGCAGGTCAGCACGGGCGGTCAGCAGATGTTTATGCAAACTGGCAATCGCCAGCTGCTGGCCTTTTATGCTTTCGCCCAGCCAGAGCGGAAGATCGGTAATCACCGACATCTCGCTCTGCGACAGGCGGTTAAGCGGCACGCCGGTCCATTCGGCTATCACCGCTGCAATCTGCTTTTTATCGACGTGGGGCGAAACCAGTAGCTGATCGTTATGCAAGGCGTCCAGCTCTGCCGTCAGCCGTTTCAGGCGCTCGGCGTGAGACGGCGTTTTCTCCTCGGTAGTGAGTAATTGCTGACGCAGGGCAATAATCTCCTGCACCAGCGTCTGCTGCTGGTGCCAGGCGTCCTCCAGCGTTCGCAACGCCTGCTGCGCATTCTCATACTGCGCTTGCACCTCATCTCGGCGCGCCGTCTCGGTGCGTAGCCCGATGCGGATTTCGCGTTCAAGCTGGCAGATTTCCGCCTCACACTGGTGGCATAACGTCGTCAGGGCAGAAATTTTTTTTGGCGGCGAAGAGAGATTAATCGCCACCCTTGCACAGGCGGTATCCAGCACATCGATAGCTTTGTCAGGTAACTGACGCCCGGAAAGATAGCGCTCGCTTAACGTCGCGGCCGCCTGAAGTGCCTCATCGTCGATCAGTACACCATGCGATTGTTCATATACGGCCGACAGACCGCGGAGAATGATCGTGGCTTCGGCCGCATTCGGCTCACTGACCTTCACCAACTGAAAACGACGCGACAGTGCAGCGTCCTTCTCAAAATATTTTTTGTATTCGCCCCAGGTCGTTGCGGCGATAGTTTTCAGCTCACCACGCGCCAGCGCTGGTTTGAGAAGGTTAGAAATATCCAGCCCGCCCTGCTGGTTGCCGGCACCTATCAGCGTATGCGCTTCATCAATAAACAGAATGACTGGAACGGGGGATGAAATGACTTCAGCCATCAACCCTTTGAAGCGTTTTTCAAACTCACCTTTCACGGATGCTCCAGCCTGCAATGCCCCAAGATCCAGATTCATGATGCGGGTGTTTTTGAGTTTATCCGGGACCTGGCCTGCAACAATGCGCAGAGCCAGCCCTTCGATTAACGCGCTTTTACCCACACCGGCCTCACCCACCACGACAGGGTTGTTCTTGCGGCGACGGCTAAGAATATCGATCATCAGATCGATTTCGTGATCGCGACACAGCACCGGATCAAGCCGCCCCTGACGGGCGTCCTCGGTCATGTTCCTGGCATAACGCGCAAGCAAGCTATCGCTGGCATCCGTCGCCACGCTGACGTTTTTTCCGTCGTCATCCTGTATCACGGTTTCAGCAGACTCACGCGTCCACTGCGAAAAATCCTGCTGCAAGCGATCGCGGTTAATACCGGTCAGTTGCCGGGCAGCCGCGGGAGGGACGTAACGTAGCGGCGAGTGCAGAAGCGCCAGCAGCAGCACGCCGCCCCGTAATTCGCTCATCTGCATTTCCGTTGAAGCCAGCAGCCAGGCCTCTTTTAACCACTCCACAAGCATAGGGGAGAAGGCCGGATAGCTGTCTGTAGAGCGCACGGTGGCATAATTTTCGACCGTTAACGCCTGACGCAGTGTCGCCACATCAAGATCGGCTTGTTCCGCAATCACTCGCAGATCGCTGCGAACAGATGACAGCATTTGCAGGAGCACATGTGCCACGGTGATTTCCGCCGCCTGCTGGGTCATACACTCTGCCGCAGCGGCCTCCAGCGCCTGTCGTGAAAACAGATTCAGCCGCTTTACCAGCACGGGAAGATCAATCTGGATCATAGACGTCCTTATCGCAGTAATTTATTTAACTGATGCAAAATGTCCTGCGTCTGACTGTCGAGGCGCAGTAAATAGAACAGATAAAACAGTGCCAGCACGGCAATCCCGCCGAACAACACCTGTTTAATGGTCAAGCGCTTAATAAGCTGATAACGCCCTCCCTGCGTTTTTTTGTCCTGATGTAGCAGTGGGAAAGCCGCGTCGCCGCGAAGTTTATGAAGGACGTGATACAGACGGCGGTATATCTGTTCAAATTCGCCCTGATTCTGTACGGCAACCTTGTAGCGCCCACGGAAACCCAGCGAGAAACAGAGGTACAAAAATTCGAGTAAATCCTGGTAGCGTTTGGGCTCGCGAATCAGGCGTTCGAGCAGAATAAACACCTTCTCGCCGCCCCAGGCTTCATTATGGAAATGCACCAGCAGGGACTGCTTTATCCACTCGTTCTTGTTCGACCAGCCATTGCCAAGCGCCGCCTCGTCAATAAATGTGCAGAGCACATAGCGAAACGAGACGATCACGCCTGGCTCATAGCCCTGCTCTTGCAGCAATTGCTCTACCGCCTGAACGTCCGTCACAACCCGGGAAAAGAGGTGTTCAGGCATCGACTGGCTGTTCATCCCCGCCACGCGCATCACCATTCCCAGCAACGGGGTGGCCGCATCGATCATCGGATTGAGACTGTTACCACGCAGAGCGAGCCGGTACTGGCGATGGGACGTTTCCCCGCCAGCCTCATGCGAAATCGCATTGCCCATTTCCTCGGGGTAGACCGAGTTATTGCTGCCGGAATAAAAGTCAGGCTGTTCGCTCATCGTCTCAACCTCTTATCGCCCACAGCTGCATATCCAGTTCCGGGAAGGTGCCGGAAATGTGCAGCGCCATCGCCCCGGCTTTCGCCACGTCCTGCCAGGCCGCGGCCCCTTTATCCAGGTCGAAATAGACGTAACCATCGTGATAAGGAAGCTGGCGAGGCGCTGCAGTGCGAGGCGACAGCGGTACGCCAGGCACCTGGACACTGACCACATTGCGGATTTTGTCGGTCGCAGCGATTTTCGACTGCTGAGTGAACTGGAGAATGATCTGGTTCTGCGGCATCCGCGCGCGGACGGCCAGTACGAAGGAGCCCGACTGCAGCAGCGTCGGATCGTTAACCGTGGCGATATACACCCCATCGGAAAAGATCAGCGGCAGGTTCTGAGCCCGTGGCATCAGCACGGTGTTAAGCGCCCGACGCAGCTCCAGAATCACCGTTTTAAAAGACTGCGTGAGATTCCGGTGGTTGTAGACATCGACCGGACACGGCAGACGGCTGTTCTCGGTAAAGGTCATCAGCTCACCCAGCAGACGCACCAGATCCAGATAAAAGGTTTCCGGATGCAGCGTATGCAGATGGGTGCGATGGGTGAAGTGCATCTGGCTGCGGTTCAGCATCTGCAACATCATAAATTCTGCCACATCGGCGATACCGCTCTGCTCCGGCGAGCCAATGCGCTTTGCCAGTTCGCTGGCGCGGTTACTGATTAGCCCCTGAACGTCCCCGGCAAACCCGTTCAGCACAGGGCTCACCCGAATCGCCTGACAAGTGGGGATAAAGCCTTCATCCAGTACCAGCGCACCATTGGGCTGCTGACTGCGAATGCGGCATAACGGTAAGGTGACCATCGCGCTGAGATCGTCCGCGCCGCTCACAATTTTTGGCGCCAGCTGCCCCAGAACAAGCTGCTGGACATCGCCATCATCTGAGTGCAAATCACGAATATCGCTGCGGGCCAGCCGGTAACGCTCCGTGCTTTGTCCAGCACTCTGGCGGCTCTCAATTTCGCAGGTGATATCACTGATGACCGGCAGTGCGAGGTAGATGTCATGGCTTCCGGGCTTTGACAGATCGACAGGATGGTAGGGCAAAGGAAGCTGGTCCTGCTCCGGGATACTGAACACCGTGCCATCAGGCATGCAGCCGCTGGCAAAGTCGAGCATCAGCTTCCCCTGAGCCAGCAACTCTGAATTCACTGACAGCGCTGTAAATCCCCAGCTAAAGTCAGCCTGTGCATTGATGCGCTGGTTCAGCAGATATTCCTGATTACGCTGCTGTTGCTGGAAGTGCTGCGGCAGGGCGAATAATCCCTCTTGCCAGATCACCTTATTTTTCATCGTCGCCATCGTCAGTCTTCCTCTTTTTTCATTTCGATACTGCTCTGCCGCACATGCACCAGCACACGGTATTGGTGGCCCGTACCTTCCACTGGTTCGATCTGCTTCCATTCGGAGGACTGGTCATCCGAGAAGTAGGCAACAATGCCAATAAACTGCGTTTTTTCGTCCAGTTTCACCGGCGGCAGGGTTTTGAGCGTGTCCGGCAGCAGGCTGAAATCCTGGTGATCGATATAGTTTTTCCCTAACACATCCGGTAACGGTGTGCTGGCTATCTGGTCATAGTCAGCGGCCTGCAGCTTTGAATCGTCGCTGAGGTAGACCAGTTGCACATCCACAGGGGCGGCTTCCCCCTCTGCGTTGGTATTGGTATCCGGTTCAGTGAGAAGCGTGACGGTCACCTCCGACGGTTGTACCGCCTGCTTTCCGACCTGAATATCCGGATTACTGATCACCTGGCCGAGTTTTTTCGCCGTTTCGCAGCCGGTTAAAACCACGCTCATTAGAACGCAGGCCAGAAACGCCCTCCTGATCATGCTTCCGACTCCCGTTGCTTCTCTCTCAATACCCGGTCATAAACCTGGGCATACACTTCGTTAAACAGCATCTCGAAACCCTGCTGACGGCTGGACGCCAGTTCGTCGTAGTAGTGGCTATACATTTGCCATGCGCCGGCATCGTCCAGCGGCTGGCGCAATTCATGGCTGCGACGATACTGAACAAAACGGCGCATCAGACTCTGGGGAGAAAAGGCGTCAAGCAGGACACGCAGAGATTCGATAATAGCCCCGCGATTGGCTTCTTCATGATGGCGAATGTTGCGCAGGCTTTCGCGTACTGCGGCAGGAGCAGCAAGGTGAACGGGGCTTTTACCCTCGGCAAACATCACATCCAGCACCGTGGTGTAGTCCATATTCAGACGCAACGGGTTATCTTCCAGCGGACGCAGATGCTTGTCAGACAGGCTGTTACGTTGATGTTGAAGCTCAAGCAGCCCTTGTAGTGCGGCCTGCAATGTCCTCCCAGCCTCTTCCAAAAAATCATCCGCCTCCTGTGAATTGCGCACAGAAAGCGAGCAACCTAACCCACGCATAAGCGGCGTGACGGCGAGATGGCGATGTGTCATTTCACCCTGCGCGCCCGCTTCATCATGACTCTCGTGAGAATCGGCATACATCGGCGGCAGATCCATAAACTGATTTTCCAGCCCGCTATTACTGGGCGGAGCGGAAAGCGTGGCGGTGGTTCGGAGAGGAGCCGATCCCGACAGCAGATCACCCGCAGTGGTCAGACTTTCTGTTTGCAACGCCTGAAGAGGATCGGTAGAAAAGCCGTTCACTACAGTGTCTGCGAGCTGATGTCGGTGAGGCATTCCCGGATACGTCGGTTGCCCGTCAGTGGTGAGTAGCGCATCAGCCAGGCGATCGCGGTTAGTCACGATGGTTTCCGGGGCGGCCATCTGCTCGCTATAGCTGACGAGTTTTCCTTCGTGCAGGAACACTTTTAATGCCAGCGCCCCAAGTCCAATCTCATCGCCCTGACGCAACCGCACTAATCCAGATTCCACGGACACCGGAGCCAGATTGATCATCAACCCTGGCATCAGGCTACGAAGACAGAAGGTGCCATCATGGAGAACCACTTCGCAGGCACGGCCAGCGATAGATCCTGCTCGATCCTGTACCGGCCAGCGGCACGCCGTAGCGTGGCCGATATCTCCGCCCTCGGCAGAAAACAGGCATTTTGCAGCCCTTCCACTCTCCAGCTCATTGCCGTTCATGACCTGCAACGTGAGTGACAGCACGGAAGAGTGCTTTTTCTCCTCAGCCATATGCGATTCCATAAAATTAATCCCTGATATGAAGGGTGATAGAGGGCGGCACTTTCGGCTGTCCGATAAACGCCGTGCGCCCGATACAGGATCGGGCGCTGTCGCCTAACAGCATGCCTTTCGCCTGCTCGGGAGCCAGATCCAGACGCAAATCCCAGGCGAACTGATCGCGCAGTAAAAAAGAGACAAACATTGTCAATGCCTGGTGATTTCCACCGTCTGGCAAAAATGAGAGATAACGCTCCATCGAGAGATTGCTGATCCGCAGAAGAAATTTTCCGCTGCGATCGGGCACTCTGGCTCCGAGGGTAAAATTGACACCGATGACTGAGCGCCCCGGCACATATCCGGCGGTTCTGTTTTTGGGATTTCGCACACCCAGCCGATTCTGCTGGGCAGGATCGACAGGCACTTTGCGTAGCTGCCAGCTCTCGATACGGACCTCCGGCAGATCAAAACAGTGAGAAACCAGATTGCACACCACGTCCGGCGAGCGCCCCGGCGTAGCAAGTATCCCGGCGTAGGCCAGCATCTTGCTATGGTTGATGGCAAGCCTGGCGCGCACACTGGGATTGCCCAGCCCTACAAGGGCATACATACGCTGCGAAAAAGTGTCCGTGCCACCGTTACGAAAACAGATGTAATAGCGGTACTTACGCCAGGCATGATAGGCAAACTGCGTCCATCGATGGCTGAACAGATCGAGAAACTCTTTCAGCCCCTCTTCATTTTGTGCCGACTCCTGCGCCATTCTGTCCAGGTAGTAACCGGGCAGTGGCGACTGGCTACCGGAGAAACCCAGGAATTTGGTCGTCAGGTTGAACTGCCCGGTCTCGTTACGACTGAGCGTACTCAGGTCACTTCCAGGGAAAGCAATACTGGCATCGGATTTGAACAGCGCCACTTCCTGTTCCGGTTCCGTACGCAAGGATGGCTCCTGGTCCGTACCGCCATACCGCCGATATAACGATTCCATCAGCACAAAAAAGTTTGTCCCGCGCACATCCGGGAGATTTGCTGTTTCCCTTACATCAGGGCGTGCTGGCCGGTATGTTGCCATTCCCAGGACTCCTGACTTTCGGTGTTGATAATTTTGAGGCAGTGAAACGAATTGATGCTGGCATACAGCGCAAAGAAATAGGACAGCACCGTCCCCAGCAGATAGATCTCACCTTCACAGACAAAGGGGGCCGGATTTATCCACAGCGTGGTGGACAACCCTCGAACCGGCACGCCCTTAAACAGGCGGTCGACCGGACGGGACGCCATTTTTTCAATAGCATCCAGTTTCTGCGAAGAGAGTCGGGCCTGCTGCGGGTGGTGAATACCGGGTAAATCAAACGTGCGCAGAACCTGAATCAACGCTTCCCTGTCCAGCAGCGAGAGATAGTTCAGATTCATGCAGGAGATCAGCGACCAGTGCATATTGCCGTCCGTCATCGGATAAAGCGGACGGGTTGGCCGCATCACATTACTGAAGGACGCAACGGCTGGATTCTTATTAACGGCCTCGCAGATATCACCGATATGCAACGACGCAGGTAACATGCGATTGGTGCAGACAAGCGAGGCCGTGAAAACTTCGCCATCCAGTCGGGTGTGTTCTGGTATGTCTCCGTTCGCGTGAACAAATGCAATCGAATGCTCCAGACCTTGATGAAATAATGACGTTTTTGTTCGGTGGTGCCAGTAAACGACTTCACGCTGACGGTTGTACTCTATCTGGTGCTGAAATCCCTCAAACTCAGGCCAGAGGCGAAACTTTCTGCTCTGTCCGGAACCGCTCTCTTTGCTCGAAACCGAGGTTATCTGGAAAATATCATAGGATTCCGGGTTCTGTTGACTGGCGCGCAACGGGTACTGCGGCGCACTGTCATCCGGTCTGACAGGTTCAGAGTGGTGCGCGAAAAGATTGACCGCAGGCGTACAGTAGGGACGTAAAGAAGCCTTGCGCAGCTTGATATCTGCCGGTAGTGGCAGATTAAAATGCAGGCGCAACGTAAACGCACCGACCGGAAAATCGTCTGGCAGTGGCGCGGCATCCTTCACGTGGAAGAAGAAAAAGCTCTCCGGATAGCAGAAATACTCCTGCAGTACCCGGTAACCGACATGAACGTTTTTCGGCCATGGCAACAGCGCATCTTCTGGTTCAAATCCGGCGGCCTCAAGCCACAGATCCGATAACGCTAAACGCCGCTCACCGGCAACCAGTTCGGCATCCACCAGATGTTCACTGAACCATAAATAGAGCTGATGACGGGTGTAGTCGTCTTCATTACCCAACCAAAAAGTCAGTTTATTCAGATCAATCGCGCGGGGAGAAATGTTGCCTTCGGTGAAAAAATCAATCTCAATGGCACCTGCTTTTAGGCTGCTGGTGTTTCTCACATCCTGAACCAACAGAGGTTGTAGCCAGGTATCACGTGCCAGAGTGAAATGACAAACCGGCAACGAGGTGTTCTCTCCGCTGGTCAGTGCGCCCTGAGCACCAGTCTGCGAGCGGTCACTCTTTCCGGTTTTAATCAACTCATCGCGGCACACCTGAACGAATGTTTGCAGCTCTTTACGGGGCTGATATTCAATGACCGTCATCGCCGGCACCGGACGCAGATAATTTGGCCACAGCATGTTGATGAGCCCATGCGTGAACTCGGGGAATTCATCTTCCAGCTTTTGCCGCAGGCCACCTGAGAGGAAGGCGAACGCTTCCAGCAGACGTTCCACATCCGGATCGCCCTCTTTCTCGGCCAAAAAGCGAGCCAGGTAGGGTTTCTCCTGTGCCAGCAATTTGCCGAGCTGACGCAGATAATCCAGCTCTTCGCGGTAGTAACGCTCTTCAAAGGCCATCGGGTTACTCCACTTTCCAGTGCCGGTGGTTATCCAGTAGGATGTCAAACTCCAGGACATCCTGGCTGTTGCTGAAATCTATCGTTGCCACAATATGAAACCGCAGTTCCAGCGGCAGGCAGGCATCCTCTGCGATAGCCGCCACTACCACGTCCGAAATCCGCGGTTCATAGCCCAAAATAGACTCCCTGATCGCCTTAACCATCCAGTCGCGAATGTTCAACGAATCGGGGGATTGACTATTAAAATCATCAATCCCCAGATCCGGCGAACCGTAACAACTGCCGGAACGGGTATTGAGGACGTTACGAAGGGTATCGCGCACCGAATTTAGCAGCGACGCCTTAGGTCGCTGGCGCAGAGGTGGATTCGCCGCCTCGCGGATACGCTCAAACAAACTGCCCCCAGATTCCCGTTCCATTATCATGGTGCTTAATCCCTGTCTAAGCGGCCGACTAATGACAGCTCAAACGATGCTCCCATGTATTTGAAATGCGGACGCACGCTAAGCGCCACCTGGTACCAGCCCGGCTCCCCTTCCACATCCGATACCTCAATTTTCGCCTGACGCAGCGGTTTGCGACTGCGAACTTCAGATGGCGGATTTTCCTGATCGGCCACGTACTGGCGAATCCAGGTATTGAGTTCACGCTCGAGGTCGCCACGTTCTTTCCATGAGCCGAGCTGTTCGCGCTGAAGCACTTTGATGTAATGAGCTAGTCTGTTGATAACAAACAGGTAAGGCAGCTGTGTTCCTAACTTATAGTTAGTTTCCGCTTCCTTTCCTTCCACTGTGTTAGGGAACACCTTTGGTTTCTGAACTGAATTAGCCGAGAAAAAGGCAGCATTATCAGAACCTTTACGCATCGTCAGCGTAATGAACCCCTGCTCTGCCAGTTCGTATTCACGACGATCGGTAATCAGAATTTCGGTCGGCACTTTTGCCTGAAGTTGCCCCATGGCTTCATACAGATGCACCGGTAAATCTTTCACCGCGCCGCCGCTTTGTGGGCCAACGATATTCGGACACCAGCGGGTCGATGCAAAACTCTCCGCCATGTTGGCGGCCAGAAGAAACGCCGTGTTACCCCAAAGATAGTGTTCGTGGCTCTTGCTGACATCTTCGTGATAGTTAAAGCTTTTGATGGGATTTTCATTCGGGACATAAGGATGTCGCAGCAAAAAGCGCGGTGCCGTCAGACCAAGATTTCGGGCATCTTCTGATTCACGCAGCGATCGCCATTTGGTGTATGCCGGCCCTTCAAAAATGGCAGCAACATCCTTGATCCCAGGCAGTTCGGTAAACGAATCAAGTCCGAAAAATGTCGGAGAAACGGATGAGAGGAATGGGCTGTGCGCCATTGCACTGACGGCGCTGATATATTGCAGCAGCTTCATATCGGCCGTCGTGTTATCGAAGCTATAGTTGCCGATAACCGCCGCGACAGGCTCGCCGCCAAACTGCCCGAAACCACTGGAGTATACGTGGCGGTAGAAACCAGACTGGGTAATTTCCGGCGCAAACGAAAAATCGTCCAACAGCTCTTCTTTTGTGACGTGCAGCAGATGAATTTTGATGTTTTCCCGTGGATCGGCATGATCCACCAGGAGTTTCAGTGAGCGCAGAAACGACTCCAGCTCCTGGAATTCTGGCGCATGAAGGATCATATCCATCTGACGCCCCATGCGCTCATCAATATCAGCAATCATGCCGTTGACGGCCAGGATATCGACGGATTCGGCCTCTTCATCATTCTGTAGAAGAGCCGTAATAAAGGCTGTTACGCCCTGGCGCGCAATATCGTAACTTTCTGACTCCGGCTTGAAACGGGTCTGCGCCATGATGTCATCCAACAATGTGGGCGCGGCGACCTGTACAGAGGAAGCAGAGGCTTCCGGTAAGGTGATATCTGACATAGTGAAATCCTTGTACAAAGTTATTTCCGACCTGCGATGCCCAGTTCCGCAATCAGTTGTTCACGGCTTTGTTCGTTATCCAGTAGAGCTTTTAGCTGCGCGCGGAAAGCCGGGATATTTCCCATTGGGCCGCGTAACGCCACCAGGGCCTCGCGTAGCTCAAGCATTTTTCGCATTTCGGGTATCTGGGCAGCAATGTTGTCTGGTGCGAGATCGGACAGTGATTTCACTTTCAGCCTGACGCCCATGCGCTCATCGTGATTTTCACTGAGCGTGGAGGGAACGGCGAACTCACGGCCAATACCTGCTTGTTCTAACACCGCATTGAAATTGTTACGATTGATGGCAACAGGCTGCCGCTCATCAAGCGGCGTCTCATCCGAACCGCCTGTCAGATTACCGGTGACCAGCAGGTTAAGCGGCAGCTCAACTTCAGCTGTCTGGGAGCCTGTTTTGGGGGTGAATTTAATATTAATGCGCTCCCGTGGAGCGATGCTGCCGTCATTTTTTTGGCTGCTCATAAAAAATAGTCCTTCAGGTTATCGACCAGGCCATCAATGCAGCATATTCCGCACCACTAAAAACACCGGAAATGCCGCCGAAGTGGCGGTTAAATAGATTAAAACGCCTTATCAACCCATATCCTACGCGAAAACAACATTCCCGAAATACTTCGATTCCGGATAATTCCGCTCTATATGCCAGATATAAAATGCGTGCTACAAAGGTTCAAGATACAATGCGAAGCGTAAGAGCACAACCTAATAGGTAATAGATTTTCACAGTACAACTCACATTTATAATTTCGCTAAATGATTGATATAAAATGCATTCATGGATTAATTGGAATATTTGCGAAACTTGAGAATTGCCTTATAAAAGCCCAACAACAAAATAAACCAGGAGATTGACTTACCATTGCCCATGATTCAATCTGCTCATTAATTTCATCGCAGCGAAATATACTAAAGAATTATACATAGCGATAAACCATATAATCAAAATAATGAATTAAACATAGCTAAAAATTATTTGATGGCTACTACTTATTTGCATCGCCGGTAGCAGGGATGTACGAACATGGCAGATGTCGGGTAAGAGCCGTTTCAAAATTTGCCTGTCGAGGACTAAAGGCAGGTGATTGTCAGCAGTCATTTATACATTAACAAGGAGTTTAAAAATGCCTACACCGTGTTACATCTCAATCACGGGTCAGACCCAGGGAAATATTACCGCAGGTGCATTTACTGCCCCTTCGGTTGGTAACATTTACGTGCAGGGCCACGAAGATGAGATGCTGGTGCAAGAATTTCATCATAACGTGACTGTCCCTACCGACCCTCAGTCCGGCCAGCCATCTGGTCAACGTGCCCACAAGCCGTTCATCTTTACCGTGGCACTGAACAAAGCTGTACCTTTACTGTATAACGCGCTGGCTTCCGGCGAAATGCTGCCAACCACCGAGTTGCACTGGTGGCGTACTTCAGTGGAAGGCAAGCAGGAACACTTCTTCACCACTCGCCTGACCGATTCCACCATTGTGGATATCGACTGCACTATGCCTCACTGCCAGGACGCGGAGAAGCGCGAGTTTACTCAGCTGATTAAGGTCTCCCTCGCCTACCGTAAAATCGAGTGGGAGCATGTTAAGTCTGGCACTTCTGGTGCTGATGACTGGCGTGCGCCGCTGGAAGCATAAGTTGATACCCAGCATCCGGTTCTTAGGGACCGGATGCTGTTTTTGTATTGCACCTCAAAAATGGTTGTCAGTAATAAGAAACGCTTTTTGGGAGATGGCGGATGCCGGAGACTTTGGCGGTAGCGTGCTTAAAGACAAGTGAAACAGCACCTTCAACATGGAGAAATTCGAGTAGTTCATACTTGATCGGATAGTTTATAAAAAAGCAGTTAATTGCCAGAAGAGCTGTTACAAAGTGACCCGTCTATGTTTTTTCTTGAGTCTTGTAAAAATGAAGCATCAACGATTAACTGGGATAGTGAAAGCCTAACAAAGACGTTTCGATATAAAAAGCCTAGCCTCTTACCATACTATTTTAAAAAACACATTTAGCCTTTAAATCTAAAGACTGGTATCTATGTTCAAAAATATAGTGTTTTTTGTCACCATGTTCGTGCTGGCTCCTATTTACTGCATTGCAAATGAACCCGAAGTAAATTCTTTAGATGACCTTATTGTGAATAGTTTTAAAGTGGATGAAATTCCTGATCTAGGGCATCCAGTTTGCACTCTCAGCCTCTACGACATTAAGAAAGATGATTATTACAACTATGTGGAAGGAAGTATTTGTCCTGTCGGTGGAAAAATCTGTAAATACTCAGCCATTATGAAAATCAATAACAAAATAAACATACTTAAAGAAGTACCGTCAGACAAAAAAGGTATAACATTTCAAAACTCACAATTTTATATAATCTCAAAACATACTGAAGTTAAAGAGTCAGAAATGAACCCTGAAGGAACCAACATTGAATCCATCATTTCTATTAACATCAAAAATAGAGTTAAAAAATTTAATATGACTGGATATTGCGGGATTTAAATACAGTCAAAACACTGAATAAAAACATAATGGACAATAACGATCCCTCGATTTTTTAACGGGCGCGTAGTCGCATTATCGTTTCTCAATGCTCAAAAATATGCATTTTCAATTTTTTAAATTCAGTGAACTTAAAAAATGCAAAAATACAGCTTACGCATGAAAATATCTCAAACTCACAACTGGGTGCTAGAGTGAATTAGGATAACTAAATAATAAAAAATTCAACAGAATTCTTATTAGTGCTAATGCATAAAGCAGTAGGTATTCTCTCAAACGATAAATAATTTTAAGCTTGACAATAAATATGTCAAAACCGGTGGTGGGCAGGAAATGTATTTCCACGTTCCTTGCGACAAGCGAAAATTTGTAATACCACTTGATACCCCTAGCTATAAATATGGTCATCTTCAGTAGATATCTGTTTATTAAAAATATTCTTACACATGTAGCATGCGATATTGCATTAACTACATTATGCACAAATTCTTTTTATCCATATAAAACAGTGGACAAGTCACAATGATCATTATGGAAAAACAAAATGAACTTATTCAAGTGATGAATAATGTTGCAAATAAGTACATGAAATGGAGTCTTGCAAAAGATCATTTTATCAGTGATACCATTAATTTTTCCTCACAGATTGATAGTGATTTATTTTCTGGGAAACTATCACAATCCGAGGCAAGAGAAGCTTTGGATAATGAAATAACATCACTAAGAAAACAAAACGATGAACTAGAGAAAAATCAGGTTAGGCAAGCCATTATCCTTCGCCCTATAAGCCAAGAGAAAGTCAGAGGAAGCGGTGGAAGAGAAACTATTAATGTTGACCTATTTATTGCAGGGGCGGGATTTATTGCAGGGGGCTTACAGATTGTCACTGGTGTTGGAATGATTAGCACTGGTGCCGGAGCGATCCCTGGAACATTACTAACAGCTCACGGGGTTAACAACCTTATTGAAAATGGTTATTACTTGCTTTATCGAGAGAGCTGTACCGGTCCAGTACGCTTTATGTACGAAGAAGCGGGAGATTTTTTTGGAATAGATATTAAAGATTCCGATGTTATTTATACTTTTGTTGACGTGGCATTATCGATGAATGGTTTACTTGAGTATAAATTACCAGAAGAAGCACAGAGACTTTACCGTTACATTAACGCAGATTTGCTATGGGGTATAAAAAAGATGGGGATTACTCTTATGGGCCCTGGCGATTTATTTATAGAGATCACGGGTGATATAAATACCGTAGTGGGTCAATGGAGGGCATATTAATGGAAGTTATCATTGAGGCTGCAGGATACAAGTTAAACATTTTATATATTGCTCTATCATGCCTAGGGTTACATATTAATTTCACTGTCGTAAAAATTTTATTAAAGTCCCAAATGACGACACATCATTTTTATGCCATAACAACATCGACAATATTACCTTTTTTTCACTTCTACGTTTTTAACTTTGGAAGAATACCTTTTTGGGATATAGACCTTGGTAATAACATCCCACTCTATTACATTTCTTTTGGATTAGCATGGATTAGTTCACTTCCTTACATCATCGCAAGAAGGCTGTACAGTTAAAGCCTATCATAAAACCACTATAACACAATAAATATAAAATTATTGACCCAGCATCAAACAAAGATTAATGCTAAATAACACACTTACAAACCTTACACTTCATCAAAGCATTTCAAAACCCGACAAATTAACCCCGCTATATTTACCGTTATTATAGAAAATCATTTGAAAGGGAGACAAATATGTCATTAAAAGGACTACGTTTCACGTTTGACGTGGATGGACAACCTTCTGAAACATTTGCAGTCGTGAGTTTCTGGTTGAAACAACGTCTTTCTTTTCCATTTATGTTGGATGTAGATGTTGCCAGCAAATCCTTCAATCAGGAAGCAAACAACCTACTAGAAAAAAAAGTCACCCTCACTATTTGGCAGGGGTCAGAGGCGCTGCGTTATGTCACTGGAGTAGTTTCAAGTTTTGGGATGAAAGAAAATAATCGCTGGCAGATGCTGTATCATTTTTGTATTCAGCCGCCACTCTGGCGCTGTGGACTACGGCAGAATTTCCGCATATTTCAGCAACAAGATATTGAAGCTATTTCATCAACACTTCTCAGTGAGAACGGTGTTATCGACTGGGCACCCTCTTTTAATGCGGGCCACTCTTCTCGTGAATTCTGTGTCCAATACGGTGAAAACGATCTGGCATTTTTATCCCGTCTTTGGGCGGAAGAAGGGATCTTCTTTTATGATAAACACGCACCAGATGGACCTAATCAAAAATTGATGTTATGCGATGATACTGCTGGCCTGTCCCCACTCAACGACACGATTATCTTCAATCCGAATATAACTACAGAAGTGAATAGTGAGTGTATCAGTGCATTTCAATACGATGCAGGAGTACGTGCCTCATCAGTCGTAAGTAAAGATTATACATTCAAAGTACCCGACTGGGAGGGAACGTTTAATCAGCAAGGCGAAAACCTGAATAATCAGCTCACGCAATATGAAGTTTATGATTACCCTGGTCGTTTTAAGGATGAGCAGCACGGACAGGATTTTAGTCGCTATCAATTGGATGGTTTTCGTAATAGCTCTGAGACTGCCGGAGGGATCAGTAACTCACCCAATTTGTGGCCAGGAACTCGCTTTATTCTCAAAAACCATCCTCAGGAAACCCTCAACCGAGAATGGCAGGTGATCAGAAGCACGCTGGTGGGCCAACAGCCACAGGCATTGCATGGGAGTTCAGGCACAGGCACCACATTGACGAATCAATTTTCGGTCATCCCTGCTGACCGAACCTGGCGGCCCCGTCCCCTGCCTAAACCCAAAGTCGATGGCCCACAAAGTGCGATCGTCACTGGACCGGCTGGTGAGGAAATCTTCTGCGATGAGCATGGACGTGTCCGCGTGAAGTTTCACTGGGACAGATATAACCCTAAGAATGAGAGCAGTTCATGCTGGGTACGCGTGTCGCAGGCATGGGCCGGTACCGGATTTGGCAACCTTGCCATTCCGCGCATCAATCAGGAGGTCATTGTTGATTTCCTGAATGGTGATCCTGACCAACCTATCATTATGGGTCGAACCTATCACCAGGATAACCGCTCTCCTGGCGGCCTGCCCGGTACGAAAACGCAGATGACCATCCGCTCAAAAACCTACAAAGGTGAAGGTTTCAATGAACTGCGTTTTGAGGATGCGACAGGGAAAGAGCAGCTCTATATGCACGCACAAAAGGACATGCAAACAGAGGTGTTGCATGACCGAACGACGACGGTTAATCACGATCACACTGAAACCGTATCCAATAACCAGACTGTCACCGTAGGCGTCGGACAGACGATAAATGTGGGTGGCAAAAATGAAGGTGGACACGACCAAAAGGTCACCGTCGCCCATGATCAGACGATCACCGTGCAGAACAAGCAGACGCTAAATGTCACGCAGGATCGTGAAAAAAGCGTCGGTGGCGACCACACAGCCACAATCACCGGCAACGACACCGCGACCGTCAAAAAAGATCAGTCCGTGACTGTTCACCAAAACTACACCCTCGATGTCGCGAAAATCACCACCATCAAATCAGGCGAGAAAATCGAACTGATCTGTGGAGCCAGTTCCATCACCCTTGAACAAGGTGGAAAAGTGACGATCTCCGGCACGGAATTTGATTTCACTGCCGGTGGCATTGTTCAAATCAAAGGTAAAGACGTCAATCTCAACTGAGGCACGAAAATGGAATTTCGTAATCTGACGCCGTTTTCAGTGATGGAATATGCGATGGACGACAAGCATAACGAACGTCATCGCGTCGTCGCCATGAAAACCGGCTTCCGGCTTGTCCAGGATGATAATGGTCAGTGGCAGATGCAATTAATGGAAAACCCACCGATGCCATTATGCATCGAAGATGAGTTTGCCGGTGAAATGAACTGCTCGCCTGTCCTGCGCGAGAGTGACCTCGCCCCCCTGAAACCCGCTTGCGACATCATCATTAACGGAACGGCCCATACCCCAGACGGAATCCCTGCCGCTGAAATGACGGCAGGAGTACTAATACGCGCATCGTCAGGTGACATTGTATTAGATAAGAAACTACGGGTGACGGGTCGGCGTTTCTACCAGCGCCAGGCTTTAACCGGGCAATGGTACGAAACAGAACCAGAGCCATTCAACTCACTACCGCTGGACTACCGCTTTGCATTTGGCGGTGAATGCAGGGTGGATACTGACAGCAATTTCGCCGAGCGCATCCCTGAAAAATATCACCTAAATGAGGAGCAGCGACGTACCCACCCAGACCAGAAATATCCTCCGCTGGCACACACTGCCTGCCTGTCGAATCCATTGGGAATGGGATATACCCAGGCGTGGTATCTGCGCGCCGCTGACATTCAGCAGATAGAAGCCCCACGCATTATGAGGCTGGATAGCCCGTTTACCCTTAGCCATTTTATGGCCTGTCTGGACGGAAAAGCCGACTGGTTTACTCAAGAATTTCAGCCTACTGGTTTTAACGCTGTTGGGCGTACATGGTTGCCACGACTCGCACTGGCAGGTACCTACGATCAGGCGTGGCTGGAAACGCAGCACCCTGCCCTGCCAAATGATTTTGAATTCGGTTACTGGAACTACGCTCCTCATGACCAGCAAATACCTTACCCCACGCAGGGTATGACAATCACCCTTAATGGGCTGCATCCGAATGGCGATATAAACTTCACGTTGCCTGCAAACCAGGCCGTTATTTTGCTGCGAATGCATACAGGCGCGTGGGTGCCGCAGAGGATGTGGGTTGACACCTTACACATTGATACTCAGGAGCTCACCGTAGCACAGACCTGGCGATATCTACTGCCATCCAATTCAGCGGTTCGGGTCATGGAAGCCCGTTACAGTATCTCAGGAGAATAATCATGGCCCGGAATTATATGGCCCGCCAGGATGGAACATGGATAGTGGTCAGTGTCAGTCCAGATGTGTGTAAAACCCCGATTGGTCCCTCCACGCCGCCCATCCCCTATCCAGTGACAGCAAATCTGGGAAATGCCGTACTCGTCGTACCGTCAGTTAAAGCTAACGGATGTCCAGTTGTGGTTCTGGAGCAGAGCTTTGTCCCCTCTACCAAAGGAGATGAGGCTGGAGTCGCTAAAGGAGTTCAAAGCGGTACGGTTGGCGATATCTGTGAACCACTGGAGTCAAGTACTACCGTACGCGCAGGGGGGAAACTCGTTCTAAGACACAATGATATGTTCTGGATGAACGCGCGAAATACGACCGGGATCATTATAGGCCAACCTCCTGCGGCCAATGTTATGGCGAGTGAAGCAGACCCGGAAGTCAAACCCGAAACACCAGATGAGCAGAGTTTCATGAATGCCTTGTTTAAGGCATATCGATATGAGGCAAATTCCCGACACCTGGCAACACAGGATATGGCTGATTCCGCAAAGGCCGTGAAGGACATTTTTGTCGATCACACTCCAGATAATGTGATGAACAGCCAGGCCATCGGCGGAATGCTCAATGGTTCCAGTTATTACAACACCACCCCAGAAGCTGCCCGAAATATGGCCGAGCAAATCGGAGGTGAAGCGCTCGATACCTTTAATACCATGGATACACCGGAGAACAGAGCGCTGATGACAGCCGCTCAAGGTCTATTCATGGCTTATGCGCTAAGAACAGCGGGTGGCGCAGATATGGATGGAGCCATCATTAAAGGAGAAACAGTAGCTAACAAAGGTGAAGGTCATACTCCAGAATTTTCATTATGTACACGTAAGGGCGATCCAGTAGATGTAGGCAGCGGTGATTTTATTCAACATCACAGCGTATTGGCCTTGCCGGGAACCTTGCCCCTGAATCTCACGCGACTCTATCGTTCTCGCACCACTACCTCCGGACTGTTTGGCGATAAATGGGCTGATGACTGGTCATCTTCTCTGACTGTCCATGATAAAAATCTTCATTTTTCCGATCACAAGGGTTCCGTACTTTACTATCCCATCCCAAAGGACGGACTTTTTCATGCCGCAGTAAACTCCCGCCAGTCCCGTTACCGACTTTCCGGTGATATGCGGAGTGAACTGACTGTCTTTGACCGTCGCACGCAGCAGACGCAGT
This sequence comes from Lelliottia sp. WB101, assembly GCF_003051885.1. NCBI lineage: Bacteria > Pseudomonadati > Pseudomonadota > Gammaproteobacteria > Enterobacterales > Enterobacteriaceae > Lelliottia > Lelliottia sp. WB101. The sequence goes on along the minus strand of NZ_CP028520.1, from coordinate 1,771,763 downwards.
TTTTTTCCCCCGCTGCTGATGACCTCTGGTTACTCTCCGCTCTAACGGATAATTACGGCAACCGAATTGATTTTCTCCGCACCGATGGCCTGCTGACCGAGATCCGCCACAGCGACGGCTACACGCTCGCCCTCGAGTGGCAACATCAACAGCTGATGAGCATTGACCTGGTGACCCCTCAACACCAGCGTCTCGTGACCTGTCAGTATGACCGCCATGGCTTCCTGACCGAATGTGACACCTTCCAGTTCACCCATTTATGGCATGAATACTCTACTGAAGGTTACATGACCCGCTGGCGGGATACCGACAAAACTTGCGTGAATATCCTCTACGATCCGCAGGGCCGCGTCATCAGCACCGTCTCCACGGAAGGCTATTACGACGATCGCTTTATCTACAAAGATGACGAATGCTGCACCCTCTACCAGGACGCAGAGGGAGGCGAGACGCATTTCTGGTACAACGAAGATGGGCTCGTCACCCACAGTACTGACCCGCTAGGGCGGGAAGAGCACTTTCAGTGGGAGAATACACGACTGCTATCCCGCACCGACGCCCTCGGACGCACCACGGAATATCAGTATAACGATGAAGGCGATATCAGCCATGTTGCCCTCCCCGGCGGCTACAGCCTCTGGTATGAATATAACGTTGCCGGGCAGCTAACTCGCCTGACCGCTCCGGGCGAGCAGATCTGGCAGTGGGCTTACGACGACCACGGTAGCATGGTCTGCCTGACTGACCCACAGGGACGCGTCCAGCAGTTCAGTTACAGCGACCAGGGTGATTTGCTGCAACGAATTATGCCCGGCGGCGCAACCTGGCGCTGGAGCCATGACGCGCTACATCAAGTGCGAGAAACCCTCGCCCCGAATGGCGGTATCACGCACACCGAACAGGATTTTCTCGGGCGGCTGTTAAGTGTGCAGGACCCGCTCGGCTTCACCACCCAGTTTCGCCACAGTAAACATCACGCCGGGCCACAGGGCAGCGTGGAAGAAATCAGCCGCCCGGACGGCGTCCGGGAGCTGATTCGCCATAACAGCGAAAAGCTCCCGGAGCACTTCACAGACGGTGAAGGCAAAACCACTTCTTACGAATACGGTGCCTTTGACCTGCTCATGGCGATGACCCGCCCCGATGGCGAACGCCTGGCATGCCGGTACGATAAACTCACTCGCCTGACTGAAATCATTAACGCCGAAGGCGAACGTTACCGACTCACCTATGACAAAGCCGGACAGCTGATTGCTGAAACTGACTTCACTGGGCGCACGCTGACGTACGAATACGATAATGCAGGTCGCTGTATCCGCACCCGCTTCCCGGACGGCACCTGCCTGAACCGCCGCTACAATATCACCGACCAGGTCACAGATGAGCAAGTGACGCGGGGCGATAGCAACCACACTCTCAGCACCACCACTTTTCGCTATGACACTCTGTGCCGTCTGGTAGAGGCAAAAAATGATGCGGCGACGGTCACGTATGATTATGACGGCGCAAGCCGTCTCATCGCCGAAACCCTCAACGGCAGACGCACGGAGTACCAGTATGATACTGATCGTGACACGGTATCTCATCGCATCACTGGCGGACTGACTGAACTCTTCACCCGCGGCGTGACGGGTGAGCTGAAACAGTGGCAACTTAACGGCCATGCTCCCCTGACATTCACCCATGATCTGCGCGGCCAGGAAACGTCCCGCCAGAGCGACGCCGGGTTTTACCAGCAACTCAGCTACACGCAGACCGGCATGCTGACAAAGCAGAAAGCCGGGAATCAGAACACCAGACCGGATGAGCTTAACAGCAGTCTGGCGCGGGAATGGCTGTACGACAAAGCCTACAACCTGACCATGATTGCCGACTCCCTGCGCGGCACTGCGGTGCACAGCCTGACGGCAAACGACCAGATAAGCCATGCCACCTGGACCGGCAGCCAGTGTATGCCGATGCGCGAAGAGCGCTTCACCTACGACAAAAATCTCAACATCACCCGCCGCCAGACCTGGATAAACGAGGTGATGGAAAGCGAAGCACACCAGCAGCAACGGCATGGTCGGGTATCATTCCGGGAACACAAGGCCTGGCGGCATACCACTTCACGTATCAACCCGGATACCGGAAAACCGGAGGAAGGAAAATTTGTCCGGGTGGTAAACGCGCATAACACCAGCTGGAAGTACGATGTGAACGGTCGTCTGGTGGAGAAACTGGTCGATAAAGGCGGCTACCGCCCTCTTCTCTGGCGCTACCGCTGGGACGCCCGGAGCCAGCTCTCAGGTATCGAAACGCCGGATGGCGAATGCTGGGAATACAAATACGACCCGTTCGGCCGGCGCATCAGTAAACGCTGCACCAGCCACAACAAACCAGGGATGGATTTTCACTGGAACGGCGACCAGCTCACCGACGAAATTCCGGTCGGTTCTGACGGTAAAGCGGATGATGAAAACGCCATTCGCTGGATATACGAACCAGGCAGCTTTACACCGCTGGCGCGCTACGAAAGGGGAAATCTGTACTATGCGGTAACGGATACGGTCGGGCGCATCCAGGAACTGCTGACCGAAGACGGCACCATCGTCTGGCGGGGAAAACAGCAACTGTGGGGCCGGGAAGAGAGTGCAAATGATGCCAACGTCTCATACAGACTGCGTTTTCCGGGTCAGTACGAGGATGAAGAATCCGGGTTGTATTACAACCGGTTCCGGTACTATGATTGTGAGACTGGGCAGTATATAAGTCCGGACCCGATTGGGTTATTGGGTGGGGTAAATCCTTACGGGTATGTTCATAATCCGTTGGGGTGGATTGACCCGCTGGGGTTGGCTTGTTGTGCAATAAAAGCTAGAAGCCGGAATGAAGCTTTCAGACTTGCTAAAGAATATGCCCAAGTTCCTCGTATTTCTCGTGGTGGCCTTAATATTTCATTAGACGACCTGAAGGTGACCAGTCGTGGGGAAAATTGGGAGAAAATGAAAGCTGCTGGCGGTCAGAAATTGGGACGCAGAAATCCATCGGGTAAAAATGAATGGTTTGAGCATCCCGACGGACACCCAGATGCGGGAGAGCCGGGCATTCCAGATTATCATTCAGGCGGTCATATACATGCTATTGATCCACAAGGCAATGAAAAGGTATTTACATGGTAAGGTGCAAGTCTATGTCCATTGAGCGAGTAATTAAATTCCCTCTTCCTATTTGGATGGCAGATAATTTTATACGAGCAAAAGAATTATGTACCGAACCATACTGTATATGCTATCAAAGGGATGTGGACAATAACGGTTTTGGCCCTTACGGTTTCTCTACAGATAAGTCACAAAAAATAATATCCGGTGTCTTTAGTAACATTTCCCATTTGGATGCCGAGCGAAATAGTATCAAAGAACAAAAAAACATTAATATTGACGGAGTCTATTTCTATGGCGAAAGAAGCAATAACCTGATACTTGAACATAATAAATTCCACTCATTCAAAGCCAAGAATAAAATGAGAACAAAAAGAGGGCTAAGTGCAGAACCATTACCTGCAGAGCCATTTCTCTTTAATTTTATCAAAGATGGAATTTATGACTCCAACAAGCTCAATTATTTAATAATTAATGGCTATAACTTCTTTTTGAGTAAGTTTAACACGCCTCAAGCAGGGCAGACTCTATGTTTATTTGAACCAAATGTTTGGCATAAAATAAAACTACACTGTGAATTGAATGAGGTGCATACGCAAGAGTTTAACTCCCCGAACAATTAAATCATTGGTAATAATCTTACACGTTATGAATAATGACCGAAACGGTCTTACATATATACGCGGCCATTTTAAACTTAGCAGCTATTACAAACGCACTTAGTCACTTAACGCCACACCGGCGAACGCCTGGCATGCCGGTACGATAAACTCACTCGCCTGACTGAAATCGTTAACGCCGAAGGCGAACGTTACCGACTCACCTATGACAAAGCCGGACAGCTGATTGCTGAAACTGACTTTACTGGGCGCACGCTGACGTACGAATACGATAATGCAGGTCGCTGTATCCGCACCCGCTTCCCGGACGGTGCCTGCCTGAACCGCCGCTACAATGTCACCGACCAGGTCACAGATGAGCAAGTGACGCGGGACGATAGCAACCACACGCTCAGCACCACCACTTTTCGCTATGACACTCTGTGCCGTCTGGTAGAGGCAAAAAATGATGCGGCGACGGTCACGTATTACTATGACGGCGCAAGCCGTCTCATCGCCGAAACTCTCAACGGCAGACGCACGGAGTATCAGTATGATACTGATCGTGACACGGTATCTCAGCGCATCACTGGCGGACTGACTGAACACTTCACCCGCGGCGTGACGGGTGAGCTGAAACAGTGGCAACTTAACGGCCATGCTCCCCTGACATTCACCCATGATCTGCGCGGCCAGGAAACTTCCCGCCAGAGCGACGCCGGGTTTTACCAGCAACTCAGCTACACACAGATCGGCATGCTGACAAAGCAAAAAGCCGGGAATCAGAACACCGGGTCGGATGAGCTTAACAGCAGTCTGGCGCGGGAATGGCTGTACGACAAAGCCTACAACCTGACCATGATTGCCGACTCACTGCGGTGCACTGCCTGACGGCAAACGACCATATAAGCCATGCAACCTGGACCGGTAGCCAGTGTATGCCGATGCGTGAAGAGCGCTTCACCTACGACCAAAATCTCAACATCACCCGTCGCCAGACCTGGATAACAGCCATACTTTCGTTACCACGAATGGGAAAAATACAGCCTTCTGAAATTTTAACGGTATAGGCCATATCCATATCAAATCCAACATCACGCAACTCTTTATCTATGAAATGAATCTTAGGCATGCAATTGTCGCCCTGATATAGAAATATCACATGTATCTTCCGGGCCGCATATGAGCAGGCGCTGAAAACGACATACCTACGTCAACCAGACAGCAAGCATTGCAGCAGTCGCAGGTTGAGGGGGCAGGAAAACGTATCGATAGCGTTCTCAAAATTTTATTTAATTAAACGCTCCATTAACAGGCTGGCACGCCTTTCGCCACCCATTGCGGCCAGAGGGCTGCCCAGTCGGAGCCATGCGCCATGCCGCTTACCACTGCCGTGTGGGCGCAGGTTCCGCCTGTCGCCTGCACAAAACGACGGGCGACCTCGGGGGGAACTGTTTCATCCGCGTCGCCGCTAAGATGTAGCTGCGGAATGTCCCCTAACCTGCTGGCATGGTCGATAGCGCTCAGTGCGTCAGGCATCGCGCTCACATTATGCAACTCGTTGACATAATTGACATCGAGATTACCCGCCACGGTGCGCAGCACCCGGACATCTCCACGCCGTTCGGCCAGTAGCGCCGCGATATTACCCCCGCCAGAATATCCCGTTAATTCAAGCGTCACGCCTGGATAACGCGCCGTGAACTGGCTTAGCGCCTCGTCAATCGCCTTCAATACCTGCGGGGAGAAACGATCGGCGGTCCACCAGCGAACACTGCAATACGCAGGCAACGGCGGCCCTATAAACTGACATGGCCGGCCCAGATAGAGCACGCTGGCGTGAGTATCAGCGGCAGCCAGCTTCAGGCCAACGGGATTACGCGGAGTAGGATCCTCCGAGGGCCGCGTGCGGCTTTGCCAGGCAAATCCATCCCCTTCGATGTAGACATGCAGTGACGTCACGGTGGGTGCAATTCGACTCCAGCTGGCAATCAAAAAGGAATCTGTCTGAACATTTTCTCTGGTAAGACCTGCATCCTGCGCAATCTGGCTTGCCGTCTCCCGGGGTTCGACAGAAACGCAGCCCGTGAATAAAAAAGATAAATTAATCAATAAGGCTGCAAAGAATATATTCTGTTTAACCCGCAAAGCCATATCTCACCCTAAGTTAAATTAAAAACAACACAAAATTTATGGAATTATTTCTCGATGAAATAATTAAGCAAAGCTTATTGTTTTTTGCAACAAATTGTATATTCTGCGCCCGAACAATATCGGATTAATCCGAAGTTTCTCCATCTGCATTTTTACAACAATCGCAACTTTGTGACGGCTCACCATGAGAAAAAAATACCTTAGCCAGCTGATTTCTTTGCTGGTGGCTTCAACAGCGGCACAGGGGCTGCTGACGACCCATTCTATTGCAGCATCAGAAGTTATCATCGACGCACCAATGTCCGGCCTTCAGGTGCTCGGCTCAAACGATGTTATTCGCGTGACCAATACCGGCTCCCTTAGCGGCGCACCCACAACCGCGTTAACGCTGCAACAGGGGGCGACGGTCACTACATTCACCAACGAGGGCCTGATCACTGATATTAGCGATAATAATCTGCCCTTCAGTATGAATGTGGTTCAAATTGACGGTGCGGCCGGTACGTTTGAAAATAACGGCATCATCCAAAGCGTTAATCAATACCATTATGGCAGCATCGTCGAACTGAGTGCGTCGGGCGTCGTGGATAATTTTATTAACCGTGGCACGATTCAAAATTCGCTGAATAATTTTAATATGGGGATGGATAATACCGGCTCCGTCGAAAATAACGGCCATATTCTTAATCTGACGAACACGGAAACCGGAACCATTACCGGCTATCGCGGTATTAATAACCTCGGCACTATTGATAGTCTCACCAATGCCGGCGTAATTACCGCTGCGAATAACAATTTTATGCCGATGCCCGGACAAAACGGCGCGATTTATAATCGCGGGATCATTGGTACGCTACATAATACAGGCACGCTCCAGACCGGCACCCTCAATTATTTCGGCAGCGCCGGGGTGATTAACTGGGGAACGATCAACACCCTTATCAATGACAATCTGATTAGCGGTAGCGCAGACGCCATTACCAACTATGGCACCGTAGGCACCCTTGAAAACAATGGCCGCATCGCTGCGATCAACAATGGTATTTTCGCCAGCAGCTCCGACGGCAACGCTATCGCCGAGATCGTGAACAACGGCGAAATCTCGGGCGGCTATTACGGTATTTACCTTGCCAGCTACAGCAACCAGAATCCAGCCACTCAAATCATCAATAACGGCACCCTGAGCGGCGGCAACACCGCCCTGTATATCTACACGGATACCAACGCCAGCGCGGATATTACGCTGACCAACAACGGTGTGGTGAAAGGCGATATTTACTCCCAAAGCGCAGCACCGTTACTCATCAATGGCGGTAGCACGACCACGGGAACCTTAACCGGCCAGAACGGGACAGGCACCCTCACCAGCCAGCACTCAGACGTCATCTTTGGCACCGGTTCACTGCTGCTGAACGATAACGTGAATGCGGCCACGGTCCAGAACCGTGGCGCGTCCTTGCAGGTCAATACAGACATAACAATTGCAGGGGATTACCACCAGAAAGCCGCGGCAGCGCTGATTTCAGGTATCTCCGATCTGGCAACCCAGAACGGCACGCTGATGGCCGACAGCGGCTATGGTCGTCTGAATGTTACTGGCAATGCGACAATCGAAGAAGGTTCCAGCATCAACCTGGTCCGCACGGGTGGCACGTATCAGTTCGCGGAAGGCCAGCGCTATGTGGTGATCAATGCCGCGGGATCGGGCACCGATTACAACGCCGATAAGCTGAACTACAGCGCGATCGGCTACCGTGGCGCCGTGAGTGGCTCCGTTTATGAGACAGGGACGGACAAAGCGCTGGTCTTGACCGTGGGCGCCGAGCCTCCGGTTGTGACGCCGCCTGTTGTCACGCCACCTGTTGTGACACCACCGGTTGTAACACCGCCAGTTGTAACACCACCGGTTGTAACACCACCCGTTGTGACACCACCGGTTGTAACCCCACCCGTCGTGACGCCACCGGTTGTAACACCACCCGTTGTGACGCCGCCGGTTGTAACACCACCCGTTGTCACACCGCCAGTGGTGACGCCGCCGACTCAGCCAACGCCAAAACCTGCGCTGGCGACGATCCCAAGCGCCAGCGCGGCATTGGGCGGTCTGGCGAACTACATCGGGATCTCCTCTCCGCAGCTGTTGGATCTGTATAACGCCTCGTTAGCCATCCAGGGCAAAGACGAAGCCAACCGCGCGGGCGAGAAACTCTCCCCAGGCCAGAACATCAACACCAGCTCTGCCGCCGCCGTGGCGACCTCTACCGCTCAGGCGGTTGTGGGCGCGCACATTGATGCCGTGCGTAATCCGCACACCTCCGGCACCAGCGGCGTCGCGACCGGTGATGACTACACAAGCAACTGGATTGTCTGGGGTCAGCCGTTTGGCGGCTATGCGCGTCAGGACAGCAGCGCTGAAATCAGCGGCTACACGGCGAAATTTGGCGGCCTGATTCTGGGCGCCGACCGCTCGCTGGGTGACGACTGGCGTCTGGGCGCGGCCGTGAACTACAGCAACACCTCCGTGCATGGTAAAGGCAATCTGAGCGGTAACACCTCCACCGCCGACAACTACGGCATCATCGGTTACGCCGGGTACACGGGCGATCCGTGGTATCTGAACCTCTCTGCCGGTGTAAACCGCCAGAACTACAGCTCGGTTCGTCGCGCAGACTTCACCGGCTTCTCCGGCGCTGCGCAGGGTAAATTCAACGGTCAGTCCGTCACCCTGCAAACGGAGTTCGGCTATCCGGTCACGCTGCCTGCCGACGTTGTCGTCACGCCGATTGCCAGCCTGACGTACGGGTATCAGCATGTGGATGACTATAAAGAGACTGGCGGTAACGGCATGGCGCTGGATGTGGGCAGTACCCACTCCCAGTCTGTGGTGAGCGATATCGGTGCCCGCATCGAGAAAACCTTCGCAACCGGTCTCGGCAGCCTGACGCCGTTCGCGCAGGTCTCGTGGATTCATCAGTACGATAATCGTCAGGTGAGCAGCCATGCGACCTACGCTGCCGATGCCGTCGGTGAAACCAGCTTTATCACCAAAGGCGCATCGCCGGTGGAAGATATGGCGGGTGTGGCGATCGGCAGCACGCTTTACGACGCCAACGATCTGAGCCTGGACGCGCGCTACGATCTGCAAGCAGGCGAGCGCTATCAGGCGCATACCTTCAGCCTGCGGTTGCGTAAGATGTTCTAATTGCTGTGAATAAAACGGGGCCGCACATGGCCCCGTTTTTTTATCATGCGCGGCAAAACATTGAGTTTTTCATCGGGCGCGTTAATAGTAGTTCTTTTCCTGATAAGAAAATGCCATGAGCCAAACTGCACTCTCCTCTGCATTAAAGGGCGGCGCGCTGCTCCTGCTGCTGATCTTGATTTATACCGGCCTGTTTACCGGGGACCGCGTCACCTGGCTGATGGAAGTCACTCCCGTGGTCATCGTGGTGCCACTGCTGCTCGCTACCCAAAAACGCTACCCGCTCACTCCCCTGCTTTACACGCTGATCTTCTTCCACGCGATCATTCTGATGGTCGGCGGAATGTACACTTACGCCAAAGTGCCCATCGGTTTTGAAGTTCAGGAGTGGCTGAATCTGAGCCGTAACCCGTACGATAAACTCGGACACTTTTTCCAGGGGCTGGTGCCTGCCCTGGCGGCGCGTGAGATCCTGGTGCGCGGCGGTTACGTGAATGGCCGTAAAATGACGGGCTTTCTGGTGTGCTGCATCGCGCTGGCCATCAGCGCGACCTACGAGCTGATCGAATGGTGGGCGGCGCTGGCGATGGGACAAGGCGCGGATGATTTTCTCGGCACGCAGGGCGATCCCTGGGACACCCAGTCAGATATGTTCTGTGCCCTGCTCGGCGCGCTCACCACTGTCCTGCTGCTGGGGCGTTTTCATCAGCGGCAGCTGGAACGCATCTGAGGAATCGCCACCCATCTCCACCCCAAGCCGACCGTGGCGACCACAATTGTCAGGGTCGCTGCCATGTGCAGGGCGAAATCGAGGGGATGCACTTCGACGGAATGGCAAAACGACAATAGCGTCAGCGCCATGCAGGCGACGCCGGCCCCTGCCGAGGCGAGACTTTGCAGGGGATGGAGGCTGCGGGTACGGCGCAGATAGCCGATAACCAGCAGCATCATCGGCGCGCTGACGGTCATCATAAAGACGTAGCAATTCACCGCGTCACGGTGGTGAATCTGGGACGACTGGCCCAGGTTCGCCAGCACGCAGCCCAGCCACACGATCAGCAGCGGCATAAACCCCTTCCAGCTCAGGGGACGACGCCCGGCGATGCTGAGTAAAAACGCATTGCGGATCGCCAGCACCCCCATCACAAACGTCAGCCCCAGTTGCAGCAGGGCCAGCAGTGCGCCCTCCTGGGACCAGTCCGTCGCCACACGCTGCAACAGCAAACTGCAAAGCCATCCGCTCGGCAACGCCATTAACGTCCACGCCAGCACGCGCCAGCCATCGCGCCACGGGCGGGTGACGGGCTGCGCCTGCCGAGTCAGTTTTTCGATTAACAGCTCATGATCGGTCATGATTCGCTCCCATCCGGCGAAGATTGGTAATAGCCCTGTGCAGCAGGGATTTCACCGCAGAGATCGTCAGATTGTGACGGCTTGCCGCCTGCGCAAGCGTCATCTCCTGCAGATGAATATGTTCCACGATTTGCCGCTGGTGGGCGGGCAGCCTGTTGAGGATCAGCGCCAGCTCCTCCTGCTCGTCCTGATGTTCCACGCTCTCGACAGCCGCGACGTTGGCCAGCGCCTCTTCCGTATCCGTTTCCCTGCGTAACTTCCGCCCCTGATGGCGCAGCGCATCGACCGCCCGAGCCTGAGTAATCGCCATCAGCCAGGGTAAAAAGGGGCAGTCTGGATCGTAGGTATGGCGAACCCGATGCACCGTCAGCAGCACATCCTGGATGACATCTTCCACCAGCGCCGGATCGAACACCTGTCGGCGCACTATCGCGCGGATAGCCGGAACGATCGCCCGCAATAACTGCGTATAGGCGTGACGATCGCCAGCCTGCGCTTTTGTCATCAGCTCAGGCCAGGCCTCGCGCGGGGCAAGTCCGTTATCCATGTTCCGCCATGACGTTACCTCATGCTTTTTTGCCAGCCGCCTGATTCAGGGCATTCACCACGATTGAGGGCGTCAGCACCTGCGGGAGCACGTGCGGCGCGCTTCCGTCTGCCGGATAGACCACGTACAGCGGCAGACCGCCCTGGCCGAACGTGTTCATCGCATCATCGATGTCCGCGTTAAATTTGGTGGAGTCTGCCACCATATACACTGCGCCAGTGCGGGCCATCGCCTCTTTCACCGCCTGCGTTGAGAGCGAAGTGCGATCGTTCACCTGACAGGTGATGCACCACGACGCGGTAAAGTTTACGAAGATCGCTTTGCCGTGACCGCGCAGGGCCTCCACGTTCTGCGGAGACCACTTCACGGGCGCCGCGTTATCCGCCACTGCGGTCACAGGCGCCGTTGATCCTGCGTTGATCGCCCTCGGTAACGGCACGATGGCGACAACAAAAAACGCCACCGTGATAGCCAGCAGCACTTTGTAAGAGTGACCGAGATAACGTCTGCGCTGCGCGATACCGTACAGCCACGCGGCAAAGCTCACCACCACTGCGCTCGCCAGCATCACCGCCAGCGCCGTGGTGCCAGCCTGCTGCGCCAGCACCCACACCAGCCAGGCAAAGGCGCCCAGCATCGGAAACGCCAGCCCACGCTTGAGCACATCCATCCACGCACCAGGGCGCGGCAGGCGACGGGCAATTGCCGGGAACAGGGAGACGAGGGTAAAGGGGGCGGCAAAACCGAGCGCCAGCGCGAAGAAAATGGCCAGTGAAACCGCAGGCGGCTGCACCAGAGCGTAGCCCACGGCACCCGCCATAAACGGAGCGGAGCACGGCGTGGCCACCACAATCGCCAGCGCGCCGGTCAGGGCAGAACGAACAAACGCTCCGCGACCGACAGAGATCTCCCCTGCCCGCTGCAGCGACAGCCCGACCTCAAATACACCGAGCAGGTTGAGCGCAGCCCCGAGAATAATCAGCGCCAGAACCGCAATCACCAGCGGCGACTGCAGCTGAAATCCCCATCCCACGGCGGTGCCCCCGGCGCGCAGCGCCAGCAGCAGCGCCGCCAGCGCCATCATGGTGAAAATCACCCCGAGCAGAAAACCCAGCCCTTCGGTTCGTGCGCTTTTCGTGTCGCCCTGATGGCGCATGATCCCCAGCGCTTTCAGGGAGATCACCGGGAAAACACAGGGCATGAAATTCAGGATCACGCCGCCCAGAAAGGCGGCAAAAATGGCGGTTAACATAGCAAACCTCGAATGCGAACGTCGGCGTTAATCAGGAGTGCGATTTCGCATATTGCTTCACGGCGTCCATCGTTTTCTGAATGTGCGCATCCGGGTTGCGGTCGGTGTAGCTCAGCAGAATTTTGCCATCCGGGGCGATGACGAATGAGGTGCGATCGGAGAGGGTTTTACCGTTCATCTGCATCAGCGTTTCATACTCGGCCGCCACTTTCGCGCCAGGATCGGCTGCCACCGCAAACTTATCGCGGCACTCCAGTTTCGAGAATTCATCCACCTGGTCGACGTTCCCGGCGGTTACCCCCACCACCGTGGCGCCCAGTTTTTTGAAGTCATCCGTCGCTTCGGCGAAGGCGTGGGCTTCCAGCGTGCAGCCCTTGGTAAACGCCGCCGGGAAGAAATAAAGCACCACCGGCCCTTTTTGCAGCGCCTGCTGTAAGGTGAACGTCAGCGGTTTACCGCCGAGCGCGCCCTGAAGGGTAAAATCGGGCGCTTTCGCTCCGGCTTCGAGCGCGGCCTGGGTGTTCATGGAAAACAGTGAAAGGGTCAGTACGGCGGCGGCAGACGCGATTTTCAAACGTTTCATGGTCAACTCCATCAGGGAAAAGGGGGCTATCTGAATAATAGTTCGTTAGCCCGCGAGCAAAAGTTTCGCCCGACCATAAAAAATGTATCGCTGTTAGCTAAATTTACGCACCAGAAAATCGAGATCCTCTTCTTTTACCGCTCTGGCAAGGTAATACCCTTGAAAACTTTTGATGCCAGCGGCGGATAAGGTATTAAATTTTTCCTCGCTGTCCACCCCTTCGGCGACACAGGCAACGCCAGTAATATCGCTGTAATACTGCATCGCTTTAATCAGACTGAAATCACTGTCATTTGCGGCAAATTTATCAACGATATCTTTATCCAGTTTCAGGCCATCAAAGGGAATTTGTCTCACCGGGAACATAACGTGATCGCTTGAAAAACAGTCATCTAAAAACAGTCTGCACCCCGTTTGGCGCAGGCGCTGCATAGTGTCCGCAATCCCTTTATCCAGCGTTACATCAATCGTTTCGGCGAACTCAAACACCAGTTTTTCTGCCCAGTGTTCATCACTTAACATTTCAACGGCTTTTTTTGCCATCCCTGGTAAGGCATTTCCGGATGCCAGTTCAGGAGGAATATTAACGGAGAAATAATATTTTCCATTATATTTGTTAATCCCGCGAACGGCGGCATCAATAACCAGAGCCATCAGCTGCAACCAGATATTTTTATCATGCAAGTTCGCCAGAAAATCTGCTGGTTTAAGGATGACGCCTTTACGATTCCAGCGCAGTAATATTTCAAAGCCAACGCCTCTTTTATCACTGTCGGTAATAATCTGATACACCGGAAATATTTCTTTATTTATCAGCGCGGTGGTGAAACGCCCGTCTAAATAAGCATTATCATGACTCACAGGCTCGCCTGAAACAGCGAATGTCGCCCGAAACAGCGCGCCACGGCTTAAAAAGGTATTGATCAGCTGTAATTTTCGCAGGCCCTCTTTGCGATAAACGTATATCGTTTTGATCGCCAGACCACAGGCTTTTGCCTGGGCTTTGACCGACACGCCACGATAGAAAGAGAGCACAGAATCTAACTCCCGGCTCGTCAAACCCTTTTCAAAACAATCTTTTACTTTTCTCTCAAGGAACGCGGCCTCTTCCAGCGGCGGGAACACTGCCGTCACAATATCCTGACAGGGATGCGATAAATTCGCGACGCGTATATTTCTGAGTTTATTTTTATCCCTGATCAAACTGTACAATGTGCGGTAAAGCCAGTTTGCCGGTAATTGACTGTAAATAAGGACGGTGACTTTCGCAGGTTTGGCGTTGAGCAAGACGATCATTTTTTTCAACGAACCTAAAATTTCGCAGATATCTCCTTTAAGGAATACAGAAATCGTAGCACCTGCACTGGCGTACACCGCATTCAGTTCTTCCTGGGATGGCTCATCACCATCGACCATAATACGGTAAGCGCAGATCCCGCTGTTATTCAGAAGCATTTCATACCCTTGCCAGGCATAGCTGCAGGAAGAAATGACGTATCGATTCTGAAAACGTTTCAGGTAGTTGGCACGTGCATCCCAGGCCATGATAATCTCCAGCGAAATATAAATGAGGGTAAAAATGTTTATTGCGAAAAGACGATAGCTGTCAAAATCAATGACCAGAAATAAAAAAGAATGATGTTTGCGAACGCCTTTGACACCTTCACCACTGCGTCTCTGAATAGCGAGATCATAACAAACCAGGAATGTTATCACCATAGATTTAATATCGTATTTTTGTATAAAACAGGTGTCTCCTGTGTTTTTTGTTTAAAACAAAAACATTACTCATCGCGACAGGTGGACATATTTACGTTAATTACCCAACGTATTTAACGTAAAGATGTTCATTCAGTAAACATCCACACATTCATTCAACTTCATTTCTTCATCATCTGCCCACCACGCAAATACACACTTCCTGAATATTATTCATAAATACCAAAAGTAAATTCCACTTATCACATGTATAATAGTGACGCTAAACATTCAATAGAGAAATGAATACCCCCATTGGCTCGTCTCAACATAGGACAACCGTATGGATATCCATATATCATCAAGGGCTTTACTGCTTCGAAGGGATGTGATTAAAAATAATCCAAGATTCAGCGAAGCAATAAAACAACACTTCACCATTAATGATGCCATCTACAAAAAACAACCGCTGTTCTACAAAACGATGCTCCAGGAGTCACGGTTCAATATTGTGTTATCGATGTGCTGTTTTGTTTTTGGCGATCAGGCCTCTTCAGTATCAGAAATAAAAGAGTTATGTACCCGATATAAAATTGCCAGTCCAAACAGTGTCATAGCCATCATCACTTTACTCAGAACCACCAACAGAATTAAAACCTGGCGGTGCACCGAGGATCGGCGCAAGACCATCATCGAACCAACAAAAAAAGGATTAGACGAACTTAAAAATTATATGTCCGGGGCCTTTTTACCCGTAAGCACTTTATATCCTGATTACAACGTCAATATTAACCTGCTGGATAATGATACGCTCAGACACAGTTTTTTCCGGCGGGCCGCAGAATATCTTTTTCGTGGTGTTACCTTTAAAAAGATTTTGCCAGAGGTAGGATTATTTATTGAGAAAGATGGCGGGCGCATGATCATGCTGTATCTTTATCTGCAGGCGATGAAGAATAAAAATGCTCACGGTGCAACTATTGATTATTCAGCCAGCGTGCTGGCAAAAGAGTTTTTCGTTTCCAGAATTCATGTAAATCGGATCATGAAATCCGCTCAGGAGGCCGGGTACCTGAAAGAGAGAGAAGATGGACGCATCAGTATTTATCCAAACTTCTTACAGCTGGTCGAAAACTATGCCGGACTTTACTTTGCCTACGTCACGCATTATCTGAACATACATCCTAAAGAGCGACTGTCTTCTGTCTGATTAAACTCCACCGGAAAATTGAACTGGCGAGCGGTTTTCCGATCGCCAGTATTCATTATCTTTCGCGCAGAGCCTCTTTGGTTTTATTCAACGGTTTCAGCAGGTAGTCAATGATGGTTTTACTGCCCGTTTTAATATCCACCGTCGCAATCATCCCCGGAAAAACAGGAAATTCTTTCCCCTGCTTATTCGTCAGGTGATTACTCGTGGTTCTGATATAGACCCGGTAATAGTAAACATCTCTTTTAACATCATCCTGAATCGTATCAGGAGAAATCATGGTCACTTCGCCTTCCAGCCCGCCATAGATGGAGTAGTCATAGGCCGTCACTTTGACCAGCGCTTTTTGCCCCGGATGGATAAAGGCCACATCGCGCGGGGAGATTTTGGCTTCAATCACCATCTGATCGTCGAGCGGCACCAGGCTCAACAATTTTCCATTTGGCGGGATCACGCCCCCGACGGTGGTGACATCAATATCTTTAACAATTCCGCGAACCGGCGCGTTGAATGTCAGACGGGTGAGGGAATCTTCACGCCCTTTCATCACCGAACGCTGGGCTTCGATTTCGGCATTCGCCTTGGCTAACTCTTCACGGGCGCGAACGTAGTACTGGTTTTGCATTTCCGTGATTTTATTCTCAAGCTCATTTTTTTGACGCTCAAGACGCAGAACTTCCACCTTGCTTGCCGCCCCCTGGGTGACCAGCGGTCGGGTCAATGATAGCTCGCGCTGGATAAGCGTGACCCCCTGACGCAAACCGGTAAGCCCTTTTTCCAGGCTGTCGCGACGAGAGTGATACAGCGCGGTCTCCTGTTTGACCAGCTCAACGTCATCGTCCAGCTCTTGCGGGAAGACCAGCGCACTTTGATTGGCCTCCGCGTTCAGGCGCGCGGCCGTTGCCATCGCGGCATTCAGCCGGGATTCACTCTCCAGCACGCTGGACTCGGTTTTGGTGCGATCCAGCTGCGCAAGCTGTTGCCCACGCTCGACGATATCCCCCTCGCGCACCAGCAGCTTATGAATAATCCCCCCTTCCAGCGACTGAATAACCTGCTCATGCGAAGAGGGGATCACTTTACCGCTCCCGGTGGTCACTTCATCAAGCTGGAACATACTTGCCCAGATCGTAAAGAGGGCAAAGAGCGCAAACAGAGACCAGGCAACCAGCGTTGAGCGCGGGAGTTTAGGCTCCTGCAGACGGCTGTTGAAACGAGAAAAATCACTCATGCCATCCCCTCCTCGGTTGCGGCCTTCGCGGGAGCGGACGGCTTCATTTTCACGGTGCGCTGCGCCGCCTTCTGCGGGGCCATACCATGGTTATTCAGGATCTTATCGCGCGGGCCATCCATAATAATTTTGCCGTTTTCCAGCACGATGATGCGATCGACCAGTTCCAGAATCGGCAGACGATGCGTGGCCACCACCAGCGTTCGCCCGTCGCCGAGCCAGTTTTTGAGATGATGGATAAACTGCTTTTCGCTCACTTCATCAAGCCAGGCGGTCGGCTCATCAAGCAGCAGGATATTCGGTGCGGTGAGTAACGCGCGCGTCAGCAACAGGGCCTGTCGCTGGCCGCCGGACAATCCGGCCCCGCCTTCGCTGATCACATAGTTCAGCCCCATTTTTTGCTTGCGAACAAACTCCAGCGCCCCGCTGACGGTTAATGCCTGATGAATCTCCTCGTCAGTCGCCAGCGGATTCCCCATCACAATGTTGTCGCGCACGGAGCCAAAGAACAGGCGCGCCTGCTGGCTGAGGAACTGCATATCGCGGCGCAGATCGGCCGTGTCGAGGTGATTCAGCGCCACATCATCGAGCAAAATGGTGCCCTGCTGCGGTTCCTGCATCCCCGCCAGAAGCTGTAACAGCGTGCTTTTGCCGGAACCATTGCGCCCCAGAATCGCAATCCGCTCGCCCGCATTGATGGTCAAACGGGGGATGTTCAGGACGTTTTGCTTCTCTTCTTCGTCATAATAAAAGCCGACCTCCTCCAGCACGTAGTGGCCGCGCAGATGGGCTTTATGCACCTTTTTACCCTGCAGGGGATCGTCAATCGGACGCTGCATCAGGTCGTCCAGCCCCTTGCGGGCCACTTTTGCCGACTGCCAGCGCGACAACACGCCGGAAATTTGCGACAGCGGCGCGATAGTGCGCGAAGCGAGAATCGATGTCCCCACCAGCGCACCGGTGGTCATGTCACCGCTGATCACCAGATAACAGCCAATCAGCAGGACCACAGCATAGACAATCGACTGAACTTCCTGCGTCCACGTCAGAAGCAGGCCGGTGAGCCAGCGCTGTTTCATCCCGACGCTCGCGGCCACGTCGTTCGAATTGTTCCACTGGTTCTGAAAACGCTGCTCCGCGCGCATCAGTTTGATGTCTTCGATGCCCTGCACCGCCTCGACCAGCGTGGCGTTACGAATGGCCGATTCGCGCATCCCTTCCGTGGAGAGCTTTCCGAGCGGACGCTGGATCAACAGACCCGGAATCAGCAGCAGCGGCACCGCAAGCAGCACCACCAGCACCAGCGGGCCGCCGATCATCCACAGAATGAAAACGAACAGCAGGAAAAACGGCAGATCGGAAATCGCCGCAATCGTCGTGGAGGTGATCAGCTCACGAACGGACTCCAGCTCGCGGATCTGAGCGATAAAGGAGCCGGTTGATTTTGAGCGGGCGCCGTTTTTAATGCGCAGGGCATGGGCGAATACCCGCTCCGAAATACGCAGATCGGCACGCTTCCCGATCACGTCTGAGATGTGCACCCGCAGCATACGCATCACAAACTCGAAGGTGATGGCGAGCATCACGCCGCCAAACAGCACCCACAGGGTGGCCTCAGACTGGGACGGCACCACGCGATCGTAAACCTGCATGGAAAACACCATCCCAGAAAGGGCCAGCACGTTCGCCACCAGCGCCACCAGCATGATGTCGCTGTAGCGACGCCAGTCTTTCAGCGCCAGCTGCCAGAACCAGTTCTTTTCATAAGGTTTGATGTAGTCATCGACCCTCGCGTCGGGCGTCGATTCCAGCGGGCGCAGCACGATTAACCCCGTCAAACGGGTACCCAGCGCGTCGCGCGTCAGGCTCGTTTCCAGTCCACCGTCACCGCTGAACTGCAGGCTGACGTTGCCCTCTTTGTCCATCCGGTTGATGACCGCAACTTGCCCGCCATCAAACTCCGCTAACAGCGGCAGTCGCCACGGATCAATCAGTGCTGCATCCGCCGGCACAACGCGCAGCCTAAGCCCGAGCTGGCGTGCCATATCGTTGAGCACCTGCTCTCGCGGAGAGTGGCTCTCGTGATGAATCGTGACCCGGACGTGTTCTTGCGAATAGTCCAGCCGGTAATGTTTTGCAACGAGCACCATGGCTTCAAGCCAGGGTTCGTACTGCGGGTGAGTCTTCATTTTGCAACGTCCTGTTCAGGGCGGCGATGTCGCTCTGAAATGATATCCCTGTGGAACGGCCAGAATGTAAACCCTTTCTGAACGCGTCGACAAAAATACCTTAATATTTATGTGGTTAGTCGTATTACTGTAAAGATACGAAAAATGCCGCGAGAATCGCTTCTCGCGGCCTGAGGTTTACGCAACTAACAGCTGATGGTTTGCCAGCAGGGTGGCCAGATCCGTCTGTACCCCGTTCAGAGTGACCACCGTGGTCGGATCGAACTGGCTGCCCGTTCCGTCGCGGTCGATCTGAATTTCGGTGTTACTGCCGTTCTGCACCACGCGCAGGTAATCCGTAATATTCCCTGCGCTGCTGTCCAGAGTGGCGACACCGTTGACATAGCTCGCCGAGGCGGTGCCGGTATACCCGCTGTCGGATAACAGCTCGCGCAGGTCGATACGGTCGGTATCCGCCGTCCCTTCCCAGGTCCCGACGGTAAAGCCGTTAACCTGATCGCTGCCGTTACCGCCCGTGGCGTCTGCGGCGTTGATGAGCTTGTACAACAGCGTGTCGTGCCCGCCGCTGCCAATATTGAAGGTGTCGTTCCCGCCACGGCCTTCGAACTGGTTATCCCCGCTGTTGCCGGTGATCACGTCGTCGAAGTCTGAGCCAGCAATCCCTTCAATATTCTTCAGGGTGGTGGTGTTAAACCCGGTGTTCTGGGCCGTCGTGACGCTCAGGTCCACCGTGATGCCCGCGCTCGCATTGCGGTAATCGACCACATCCATCCCGCCGGTGTTGCTCCAGGTATCGTGATCCGACGTGGTGCTCCAGCCGCCGGAACCGTTGTAGGTATAACTTCCTTCTTCGGCGATAAAGGTGTCGTTATAGCCGGTCCCGGTCAGCGTTCCGCTGTGACCACCCGTGGCGGCATCGGCTGTCAGCACATAGCCTTCTTTGCCGTTGCCTGCTTCCAGTCCGTCCCAGGTCACGTTGGCGGAAGCACCGTTGGTGAACTTCACAATCTCTGCGGAGTAGGTTTCATCCGGATTCAGGCCGTAGAAACTGACCAGCGCCGAGCTGTCATTCACCCCGAAACCAGACTGGGCGTTGATGATTTGCGACGCCACCAGCTCACCGCGCGCGTTGTACAGATTCACGGTGTTGCCGTAATAGCTGTTGATGCCTTCGCTATCGACAATACGCAGGTGCATGGCCGTGCCGTCTGCAATGGTCTGTTTGTTCTGCACATAGACCACTTTGCCGTTCTGCTGAGACACCAGCAGATCCTTCGCGCCATCCCAGTTGTAATCCACCGCCGCAATCCCGGTGACATTCACCAGGCCAGTTGCCAGCTGGCTTGACGTCCACGTCGTTCCGTTATTGTTGTTGGTGAACAACGTCGCGGTTTGCGAGCCGCCGTAGGTGCTGAACTTGATCACGTCCATTTGGCCGTCACCGTTCCAGTCCACCGCCGCTGACAGATAACCCGCCGTGGCGTTTGAGGCTTCCACCGCACTCTTCGAGGCCGACAGCTGGCCGTTACCGTCGTTGTAATAGATCACACCACCGGTATTGCCGTAGCTGCTGCCGAGATAGAGATCCATATACCCGTCGCCGTTGAAATCAGCCCAGGTCATCGACGCCGCCGTGGTGGTGTTTGCCGCGTTCACCACAAACACGTTGGTGATGTTTTGCCCGACCGTGAGCGTGCCATTCCCGCCGTTGTTGATGACCGTCATCGAGTACGCACCGCTGCGGTTGGTGTGCTGGACGATATCCACGGTGCCGTCGTTGTTAATGTCCACCCCGGAGATTTCACGTCCTGAGTCAAACTGGCCGTAGAAACCGCCTTCCCCGCCAGTTCCATCCGGTGTCAGCGTCCCGTTGTTGTTGATCAAGTAGGTCAGGGAGTCCATCCCGGCATCGCCGTAGGCCATGTCCAGATAACCATCACCGGTCTTGTCGTAGGCAATCACGCCGCCGTACCAGATAGTGGTGCCCATCGCCAGCTGGCTGGCGGTGTAGCTAGTGCCGTTGTAGGTCCACATCACCTGCGTTGAACCGGCGTAGGTGGTCTCGGTGGCGAAAATATCCGCGGTACCGTTTCGGTCAAAATCTGCCGCCGTCTGGCTCACCACGTTATAGCCACGGGTGTTGGTCAGGGCGGTATTGCTGTAGGTCGACATATCGCTGCTGGAATAGGAGCGTCCGTTGGCGATGATATTCCACAGCCCGCTGCTGTTCATGCCGAGCGTCATAGTGGAGTTGTCGCTGCTGCCGGTGGTGCTGGCCCAGTCGGTATTCACCGAGTCGGTTCCGATGGTCAGGCTGCCGGTGGTGGTGCCTGTCGTGTTGCCATTACCCGCGCTGCTCTTCACCTGCGCCGTCACGCTGTAGCTGCTGGCAGCCAGCGCATCGCCGTCCGGTATCTGCACATACCAGGTGTTGTGATTCGGGTCGACCACCACCGCACCGCCGGTTTCGGAGGTGTAGGTTTTGCCGTTAACCGTGACCACCAGATACTCGCCGTTGGTCAGATCAGCGGACAAGGTGCCGCTCAGGATCGGCGTGGTGTCCGACGTGGTCTGCCCGGTAATCGCCGCCGTAGTGGTCGGAATGCTGGTATCGACGCGCAGCACGAAATCATCGGAATCCGTGGTGTTCCCCGCCGTGTCGGTGACACGCAGCACGTAGGTGTGGTTTCCGTCAATCAGACCGCTGTCCTGGAAGTACCAGCTGGTCGCCCCGTTCATCGTGACCTGACCCAGCTTCACGCCGTCGCGGTACAGTTCGGCAACTTCCCCCGCCGCCAGGGCCTGATTCAGCGTCCCGTTGATCTGTGGCGTGGTGTCATCGGTGGCGACAGACGACCCGAAATCGCTCTGGCGCTCACCTTCGTTGTCCGTGTAGCTCACCACGGTACCCTGCGTGACAGGCGGTGTGGTATCAACCGTCACCACCTGCTGCGCGGTCGAGCCGACGTTGCCCGCCTCATCGATAATGCGCACCTGGTAGGTGTGGTCACCTTCCGGGAGCACGCGAGGATCGGTGTAGCTCCACTGCGTCTGCGTCACCGTGGCATCGGTCCAGGTGGCACCGCCATCCATACTAATCTGCACGCGCTCGTCGCTGGCAAGCGCTCTGCCAAGCGATCCGCTGACCGTCAGGGTGGTATCGTTGGTGATAAAATCACTCGCGGATTGCCCGGTGTCATCGCTGATGGCATCAACCGTAATGCCGTATTGCGGTGCCTGGGTATCGACAGTCACCACCTGCGAGGTGGTCGCGCCCACGTTGCCCGCCTGATCCACCACGCGAACCTGATAGCTATGGTCGCCATCCCCCAGCGTACGCGTGTCGGCATACTGCCATTGGGTGCCGTTGACCGTGGCATAGACCCAGGTCTGCCCACCGTCGAGACTCACCTGGACAAACTCATTCGCCCCGAGCGTTGCCCCAGCGTGCCATGCAGCGTGTAAGAGGTTTCGCTGGTCAGGAAGTCATTGTTATCAAAGCCGGTATCGACGGTGATGTTATCCACCGTAACGGTAATCGCCGCATCAGGCGCAATCGTATCGACGGTCACCTGCTGATGAGCGGAATCGCCCACGTTACCCGCCGTATCAATGACGCGTACCCAGTAGTCGTAAGTCTGGTTTTGCAGCGTGCGACCGTCCGCGTAGTACCAGCTATTGCCTACCACGGTGACGTTCTGCCAGGTATTGCCGCCATCGAGGCTAATCTGCACGTACTCGCCGTCCGACAGCGTCGCGCCCAGCGAGCCGTGCAGGGTCAGGGAGGTATCCTGGGTGACAAAGTCACTGTTGCTCAGCCCGGTGTCGTCGCTGATGCTGTCGATGGTGACGGTTTTACTCGCGTCCGGCACCACCGTATCAATGGTCACCACCTGGCTGGTGGTGGCGCTGATGTTGCCTGCGTCGTCAATCACGCGCAGCTGATAGTTGTAATCGCCGTCGGCCAGCGTGCGGCCATCGACCCAGGTCCAGCCCAGGCCGCTCACGCTCACGTTGGTCCAGGTCACGCCGCCATCGATGCTGATTTGCGCATGTTCGCCGTTGCCCAACGCCGCGCCCAGCGTCCCTTTCAGGGTGATCTGGTTATCGCTGGTAATAAAGTCGCTGCCGGACAGCCCCGTATCCTGGGTCACGGAATCCACGGTAATGGTGGTGGAGGCCGGTGCGGTGAGATCGACCACCACGTTCTGGCTGTCGGTCGCGCCCACGTTACCCGCGTTATCCACCACCCGGACCTGATACGTGTAAGTCCCGTCCGTCAGCGTGCGGCCATCGGTATAGCGCCATTGCGTGCCGGTGACCGTCAGATCGCTCCAGGTCACGCCGCCATCAAGGCTAATCTGCGCCTTCTCGTTATTGCCGAGCTGCGCGGTCAGGGAGCCGTTGACGATAACCTGATTATCGTTAGTGATGAAATCGCTGCTGCTCAGGCCGGTGTCGTTGTGCAGAGAATCAATGCTGATCCCCATCGACGGCGCAGTCAGATCCACCGTCACGTTATGGCTATCGCTGGCGCTGTTGCCGATGGTGTTGCTGACCTCGGCTTGAATGACATACGCGCCACCGTCGGCCAGAGCGGTCACATCCGCGCTGCCCAGGGTGTATTCCCAGCTGCCGTCGTTTTGAACGGTTGTGGTGTAAGTTTTACCGTTCAGCGTGAGGGTGACCGTCCGGCCCGCAGGCGCGTCGGTGGTGCCGCTGATCACCAGCGGGGTGCCGTGCTCTGCGGCGTTGACAATGTCATCGTCGGCAAAGGTGTTGATGCTGATGGTCGGCACGTCACCGTTCAGGGTCACGTCATGCGTGGTGCTGCCAGGGTTTCCGGCTTTATCGCTGACGGAGGCGGTAATGGTGTAATCACCGTCGCTCAGGCCGAGGAAATCGCGCCCGGAGACAAACACCGACCATTTACCGTCGGCGTCAACCATCGCCTGATAGCTGTGGCCGTTGAAGGTCACCGTCACCCTCTGGCCCTGTTCGGCGGTCGTTGTGCCGCTGAAGGTTTGCCCCGCCAGCTGTTCGCTGTTGTTCACGATATCGTCGCCCGCCACGGTATCAATGGTAATGACCGGCGCAACGGTATCCACCGTCAGGGTATGGGTGGTCTGCCCGCCGTTACCGGCTTTATCGCTTACCGACGCAGTGACGGTTAACGCCCCTTCGTTCAGCGCCGCGAGATCCGTTGCCGGAACATTCAGCGTCCAGGTTCCGTCGCTGGCGATCTGGGCGGTATAGGTCTTGCTGCCCAGCGTGACGGTGACCATTTGTCCCGCTTCCGCGCTGGACGAACCGTGGATCGTCAGCGGCTGCTGCTGCTCGACGGCGTTCAGAACATCGTCGCCCGCGAGCGTGGCGATACTGATCACCGGCGGCGTGGTATCGACGCTCACCGTGTGGGTGGCTGACGCACTGTTACCCGCGCTGTCCTGGGCGGAGACGGAGACCTGATAGTGTGCGCCATCCGCCAGCCCCGCGACGTCTGCCGCAGGAACAGTGGTCGTCCAGGAGCCATCGCTCTGGATGTTCGCCGTATAGTTTTTACCATTCAGCGTAACGGTCACCTGCGTCCCGCTGGCGAACTGGGTGCTTGAGCCGCTGATGGTCAGCGCGCTGCCCGCTTCCGCCGCGTTAATCACATCATCGCCGCTGATGGTCGCCACCGTCAGCGAGACGGAAGCGGTGTTCACCACCACGTCGTGCGTCTCGGTGCTGCTGTTACCCGCGCTGTCCGTCACGGTGGCGCTGATGGTCACCGTACCGTCCTGCAACGCTGAAATCACGCTGGCTGGCACACCGACGCTCCACTTGCCGCTGGCATCCACCGTGGTGATGTACTGCTGGCCGCCGATCGTGATAATGAGCTTATCGCCCACCGCCGCGCCCGTCGCCGTACCGCTGACAATCTGCGCCTGTCCGTGCTCAACGCTGTTGATGACGTTATCGCCCGCCACCGTATTGAAGCTGATAACGGGCGGCGTGGTATCGAGAGTGATCGCCTTGCTGGCGCTGCCTGGGTTTCCGGCGTTATCGCTCACGCTGACCTGCACCGAATAGCCGTTATCCGCCATCGCCGCCAGATCGCCCGCCGGAACAGAGAGGTTCCAGCTACCGCCAGCCTCTACCTGGGCAGTGTACGTTTTACCGCCCAGCATGACGGTCACCGTCTGGCCCACTTCTGCGGTAGTGGTTCCGGAAATCACAACCCCTGCGGCGGCTTCGCTACCGTTAATGACGTTATCCCCGGCGACCGTATCAATCGTGACGGTCGGCGCAGTGCTGTCGACGCTGTACTCGCGTCCCGCCGAGGCGCTGTTGCCGTTAACGTTGGTGACGCTCACCTGCACGCTGGCGTCGCCCTCTTTCAGTCCGTTCAGATCCGCCGAAGGCACCGTGACGGTCCATTTACCGTCCGCATCCACCTTCGCGGTATAGGCTTTCCCGCCAAAGGTGATGTTGACCGTCTGATTCGCTTCGACGTTCGTGGTGCTGCCAGAGAGGACAAGGTCCGCCCCTTTTTCCGCCGCGTTGATCACATCGTCTGTCGTAATGGCATCGATACTGATCGCCACGTCCGCCAGATCGACTTTCACGTCATGGTTGATCGAGACCGGATTCCCGGCGCTGCTCTGGCCGGCCACCGTAATGGTGATATTGCCTGCCGCCAGCGCACCGACATCTGCCGCAGGGACAGCGGCGCTCCAGGTGCCGTCCGCCAGCACCGTCGCCGGATAGGTTTTGCCGTTGACGGTCACGGTCAGGGCGCTGCCCGCCGGGAGGCCATCGCTGTCGCCGGTGATAATCAGGTTCTGCCCGTGTTCGATGCGGTTGATCACGTCATCGCCCGCCACGGTATCCACGCGCAGGCCCGGCAGGCTGGCGTCGATGGTGATGTCACGCTCGCCGGAACCGCTGTTACCCACGCCGTTAGTGACGGAGGCGGTGACGGTCAGATCGCCGTTGCCCAGCGCAGTCAGCACGTCCGCCGGGACGTTCACCGACCAGCTCAGATCGTTCTGCACCGTGGTGGTGTAGGTGTTGCCGCCAATGGTGACGGTCACGGTGTTGCCCTGCTGCGCGTTCACCACCGTGCCGCTGATGGTCTGGCCCGCCGCCACTTCGTCGGCGTTGATCACGTTGTCCGTAGCAATCGCATTAATAGTGACGCCTGGCAGCGCCGTATCCACCTGCAGGTTTGCACTGCCGCTGATGCTGTTGCCCACGCCGTTGGTGGCGCTGGCGTTAAGGGTATAGTTTGCTTCGCCGAGACCCGCGAGGTCGGCTGCCGGTATTGTCAGGCTCCAGCGGCCATCTGCGGCCGTTGTGGCGGTGTACTGCTTACCGTTCAGCGTGACCGTCACCCGTGTGCCTTCGGCCAGGTTTGCGCTGATCCCGTCGACGCTCAGGTCGTTACCTTTTTCTACGGCATTCAGCACGTTATCGCCGGAAATGGCATTGAAGCCCAGAGACGGCAAACCGGTATCGACAGTTACGTTATGGCTGCCGCTGCCGGTGTTGCCTGCTGCATCGGTGACGTTCACGGAGACCGTCACCGTGCCATCGCTGAGCGCAGAAATCACGCTGGCTGGCACGCCAACACTCCAGTTGCCGCTGGCATCCAGCACCGTGGTGTACGTCTGGCCGCCGATGGTCACAGTGACGCTATCGCCTGCCGCCGCGCCGGTGGCTGAACCACTGATGATTTGCGCCTGAGCGTGCTCGGCCACGTTAATGACGTCATCGCCCGCGATGGTATTGATGGTGATCACCGGAACGGTGACATCCACCGTCAGGTTGCGATCAACCGACGCCGGGTTACCGGCTTTGTCAGCCACCGAGGCGTGGATCGTGGTAACGCCGTCCGCCAGACTCGCCACATCCGCCGCCGGAACGTCCAGCGTCCAGCTACCGTCTGCGCCCACCGTGGTGGTGTAAGTTTTATTGTTCAGCGTCACGACGACCGGCTGGCCCGCTTCCGCCGTGCTGGTGCCGCCGATCGTCAGATCAGCTTGCGCTTCTGCCGCGTTGAGAATGTCGTCCGCCGCAACAGTGTTGATCGTCACGCCCGGCGCGGTGCTGTCGACGCTGTATTCGCGTCCCGCCGAGGCGCTGTTGCCGTTAACGTTGGTGACGCTCACCTGCACGCTGGCATCGCCCTCTTTCAGACCGTTAAGATCTGCCGAAGGTACCGTGACGGTCCATTTCCCGTCCGCATCCACCTGCGCGGTATAGGCTTTCCCGCCAAAGGTAATATCGACCGTCTGGTTCGCTTCGACGTTCGTGGTGCTACCGGAAAGCACCAGGTCCGCCCCTTTTTCCGCCGCATTGATCACATCGTCTGTCGTAATGGCATCAATGCTGATCGCCACGTCCGCCAGATCGACTTTCACGTCATGGTTGATGGAGACCGGATTCCCGGCGCTGCTCTGGCCGGCCACCGTAATGGTGATGTTGCCTGCCGCCAGCGCACCGACGTCTGCCGCAGGAACGGCAGCGCTCCAGGTGCCGTCCGCCAGCACCGTCGCCGGATAGGTTTTGCCGTTGACGGTCACGGTCAGGGCGCTGCCCGCCGGGAGGCCGTCGCTGTCGCCGGTGATAATCAGGTTCTGCCCGTGTTCGATGCGGTTGATCACGTCATCGCCCGCCACGGTATCCACGCGCAGGCCCGGCAGGCTGGCGTCGATGGTGATGTCGCGCTCGCCGGAACCGCTGTTGCCCACGCCATTGGTGACGGAGGCGGTGACGGTCAGATCGCCGTTGCCCAGCGCCGTCAGCACGTCCGCCGGGACGTTCACCGACCAGCTCAGATCGTTCTGCACCGTGGTGGTGTAGGTGTTACCACCAATGGTGACGGTCACGGTGTTGCCCTGCTGGGCGTTCACCACCGTGCCGCTGATGGTCTGGCCCGCCGCCACTTCGTCGGCGTTGATCACGTTGTCCGTAGCAATGGCGTTGATGGTGACGCCTGGCAGCACGGATTCCACGTTAACCGTATGCACCGCGCTCCCGCTGTTGCCTGCGCTGTCGGTTGCCGACGCGCTAATGTCATACAGCGCTTCGCCCAGCGCCCCGACCTGATCCGCCGGAACGGTGGTGGTCCATTTACCCTCGCCATTGACGATGGCGCTGTAGGCTTTGCCATTGAGCATCACCGTCACCATCGCGCCAGCCGCCAGGCCCGTCGCGGTACCACTGATCGTCAGCTCCTGGGCTTTTTCGGCGTTGTTGATAACGTCGTCACCGGAGACCGTATCAATGGTCAAGACCGGCGCAGTGAGGTTGACCGCCACGTCATGGGTGGTGGTGTCGCTGTTACCCGCTTTGTCCGTCAGCGTTGCCGTGAGGGTATGATCGCCCGCGATCAAGGCTCCCACGTCTGCCGCCGGAACGCCCACGATCCAGTTGCCAGAGGCATCCAGCGTGGCGGTGTAAGATTTGTTGTTGAGGGTGACGGTCACGACATCGCCCGCTTCAGCGCCCGTCACGTGGCCCGTGACGATCAACGCCTGGCCGTGCTCGGTGCTGTTGATGATGTCATCGCCGGAAAGGGTATCGATGGTTAACTGCGGCACCGTGGCGTCCACCAGCACGTCACGATCGGCGCTCGCCGGGTTGCCCGCTTTGTCGGCCACGGATGCGGTCACGGTGTACTGACCGTCGCTGATTCCGGCCATATCGGCCGCCGGAACGGTGACGCTCCAGTTGCCCCCCGCCAGAACCGTGGTGGTGTACTCTTTTCCGTTCAGCGTGACGGTTACGGGTTGACCCGCTTCGGCGTTGGTC
Source organism: Lelliottia sp. WB101 (assembly GCF_003051885.1). NCBI lineage: Bacteria > Pseudomonadati > Pseudomonadota > Gammaproteobacteria > Enterobacterales > Enterobacteriaceae > Lelliottia > Lelliottia sp. WB101. The sequence goes on along the minus strand of NZ_CP028520.1, from coordinate 1,742,804 downwards.
GTCCCGTTCACCACCAGCTCCTGCTGCGCTTCCGCCGCATTGACGATGTTGTTATCGCTGATGATCTCGATAGAAAGTGACGGCGCGGTAGCATCGACGCTGTACTCGCGGCCTGCCGAGGCGCTGTTGCCGTTGACGTTGGTGACGCTCACCTGCACGCTGGCATCTCCGTCTTTGAGACCCGCCAGATCCGCAGATGGCACGGTGTACGTCCAGTTGCCGTTGGCATCGACGGTCGTGGTATAGGTTTTGCCCCCAAAGGTCAGGGTGACCGTCTGGTTCGCTTCGACGTTCGCCGTGGTGCCGGAGAGCACCAGATCGGTCCCTTTCTCCGCCGCGTTGATCACATCGTTGCTGGCAATCGCGTCAATACTGATTGCCACATCCGCCAGATCGACCTTCACGTCATGGCTGATGGAGACCGGATTTCCGGCGCTGCTCTGGCCTGCCACCGTGATGGTGACGTTGCCTGCCGCCAGCGCACCGACGTCAGCCGCAGGAACGGCGGCGCTCCAGGAGCCGTCCGCGAGGACCGTCGCCGGATAGGTTTTGCCGTTGACCGTTACGGTCAGCGCGGAGCCTGCCGACAGGCCGGTACTGGTGCCCGTCACCATCAGGTGCTGGCCGTGTTCAACGATGTTAATCACATCGTCGCCCGCCACCGTGTCCACGCGCAGCCCCGGCAGATTGGCGTCGATAGTGATATCGCGCTCACCCGTACCGGTATTGCCATGACCATTCGTGACCGACGCTTCTACCGTCAGATCGCCGTTGCCGATTGCGCTCAGCACGTCTGCCGGGACATCCACAGACCAGCTGAGATCGCTTTTAACGGTCGTGGTGTAAGTATTGCCGCCGATAGTCACCGTAACGGTATCGCCGTTCGCCGCGCCGCTGACTTTACCGCTGAGGGTCTGCCCGGTCGCCACTTCCGAGGCGTTAATAATATCGTCGCTGGCGATGGCATTGAGGGTGATCACCGGCAGGGCGCTGTCGACCAGCACGTCGTGCGTGGTGCTGCTGTTATTGCCCGCACTGTCCGTGACGCTGGCCGTCACGGTGTAATTCGCTTCACCCAGCGCGCTGACCGCCGAGGCCGGAACGGTTACCGTCCAGTTCCCGCTGTCATCGGCGATGGCGGTGTATTGGATGCCGTTGAGCGTGACGGTGATCACCGTGCCCTGCGGCTGGTCGCTGGTGCCAGAAAGAGCCAGATCTGCACCTTTTTCAGCCGCATTGATCACGTCGTCATCGGCAAGCGTGTTAATCGCAATCACCGGTTTTGCAGTGTTCACCACCACATCCACCGAATTACTGCCCGTATTGCCGGCACTGTCAGTCACGGAGACGTCGATTGTCCAGGTTCCGTCTGCCAGCCCCTGAATCACGGAGGCGGGCAGGCCCAGGCTCCAGTTGCCCGCCGCATCCACTGCGGTGGTGTAATTCACGCCGTCAATGGTGACGGTCACCAGATTGCCTGCGGCCGCGCCCGTCACCGAGCCACTTAAAATCTGCGCCTGCGAGTGGGCGGTGTAGTTCACGGTGTTGGTGTCGGTGACAAAATCATTAATCGTCACCTGCGGAACCGTAGCGTCGACCAGGCCGATTCGGTCGGTGCTGGCGCTGTTTCCGGCCACGTCGCTGACGCTCGCGTTGATCGTCACGTTGCCGTCGGCGAGGGCACCCACATCGGCGGCAGGAACGCTCAGCTGCCAGCTGCCGTCATTCTGCACGATAGCCTGATAGGTTTTGCCGTTCAGGGTGAGGGTCACGGTCTGGCCCGCTTGCGCACTGGTGCTGCCGCTTAAAATCAGATCCTGCTGCGCTTCTGCAGCGTTGATGATGTTGTCGTCCGTCAGGTTGTCGATAGCAATCGTCGGTGGCTGGGTGTCCACCGTGATCACGCGTGACGCATCGGCGCTGTTGCCGCTGGTGTTGGCTACGCTCACGCTAACCTGCGCGCGCCCGTCGCTCAGCCCGTCCATCGCACTGGAAGGGACCGTCAGGCTCCAGGAGCCGTCCTGCTGAACCTGGGCCGTGAAGGTCTGATCGGCAAATTTCACTACCACCGTCTGGCCCGCTTCGACGCCCTGCGTCTGGCCGGAAAGGGTAAGATCAGCCGCTTTCTCGGCGGCATTCAGCATGTCATCAAGGGTCACCGTGTCGATGGACACGGCGACAGGAGAGAGATTCAGTTCAATGGGATGTTCAGCAGAAACGGTATTGCCCCACTGATCCTGCGCGCTGGCCACAACCAGAATATCGCCCGCGGTCCAGTTTTGCAGGTCAGCCGCCGGGACACCGATCTGCCAGCTGCCGTTGGCGGCAATGACCGCCGGATAATCGATATTGTTGATGGTGACGGTCATCTGTGAGCCTGGCGCCAGGTGGCTGCTTGAGCCGGTGACAGTCAGATCCTGGTGCTGCTCGATGGCGTTAATAACGTCGTCGCCAGAGATGGTGTTGACGCGCAGGCCCGGCAAGGCGGCGTTAATATTAATATCGCGCTCGCCGGTGCCCGTATTGCCGTGGGCGTTGGTCACCGATGCCGTGAAGGTCAGATCGCCGTCGCCAAACGCGTTCAGATCGGCGGACGGAATCGATACATTCCAGCTCAGGTCGTTGCCGACGATGGCAGTGTAGCTTTTGCCGCCGACGGTAATGGAGACGGTGTCGCCCGCAGCCGCACCAACGACGCGGCCACTGAGCGTCTGGTCAACGGCGACTTCCGCATTGTTGACCAGATTATCGCCCGCAAAGGTATTGATGATCACCTGCGGCAGCGCCGTATCCACCAGCAGCATGGCGTCCGCGCTGCCGACGTTGCCCACGCTGTCCGTTCCGCTCACGCTTACGGTGTAGAGGGTATTCGCCAGATTCAGCACATCGGCCACCGGCACCTGCACCGACCAGACGCCGTTCTCCACGGTGGCCTGGTAGCTGATGTTATTCAGGGTTACGGTTACCGCGCTGCCGTTCGGCAGATTACTGGTGCCGCTGAGATCGAGTGGCAGCATCGCTTCCTGGGCATTCAGCACGTTGTCCTGGCTGATAGGGTCGATCGTTAACTCAGGTGCTGCACCGCTCAGGGTAAAATCATGAGTGGCATTCCCGGTGTTACCGGCCGCATCCGTCACCGCGACGGAGAGCGTAAAGTGGCCTTCGCCGAGCGCACGGATGTCGTTCGCCGGAACGCCTACGCTCCAGCTGCCATCGGCTTGCACGACGCCCGTATAGTGCTTACCGCCCAGCGTCACGGTAACCACGTCACCTTCGGCTGCGCCGCTCGCGCGACCGGAAATAATCTGCGCCTGACCCTGCTCATCGGCATTGATCACGTCATCACCCGCGACGGCGTTCACCGTCACGACAGGGGCTACGGTATCGACGCTGAAATCAGCGGTGGTGGAGGTGGGATTTCCGGCTTTGTCGTTGACGTTTACCGTGACCGTATGGGAACCCTCAGCGAGTGCGTTGACGTCGCTGTTATTCAGGGTCAGGGACCATGTGCCGTCACTGCCGACGGTGGTGGTGTAGTTTTTACCGTTGAGGGAGACCGTGACAATTTGCCCGGCCTCGGCGTTGGTTTTACCGCTCAGCGTTAACGGCTGGCCGTGCTCGGCGGCGTTGAGAATGTTGTCCTGCGAAATGGCATCCACGGAGAGCGTCGGCGCGTGGGCATCCACGTTCAGCGTCTGATTTCCGGTGACGGTATTGCCCGCCGCGTCTTTGCCGGTCACGGTGACCGTCCAAGTGCCGTCCGCCAATGCCTTCGCATCAGCCGCCGGAACTTTGACGCTCCATGCGCCGTTCGCGCCCACTTCGGTGGTGTAGGTCTTGCCGTTCAGCGTGACGGTCAGGTCGGTGCCCTGCGCGAGATTTTTGCTGCTGCCGGACAGGGCAAACCCAGCGGACTGCTCACTGGCATTGATGACGTTATCTCCGGCAGTGGTGCTCAGCGTCACGCTGGCATCGGCGGTGACCACATTCACGGTGATGCTGCCCGCAGAAGTCGTTTTGCTGCCGTCGATTTGCACTACCGACCAGGTGTGTTCGCCATCGGCTTGCGTCGGCAGTTTTACCGTCCAGGTGCCATTGGTGCCGACCATCGCGCTGGCGATGGTGTTGCCGCTGCTGTCCTTGATCTGAATGGTCGCGCCCGGCTGGCCGGTGCCGCTAAAGGTCGGGGTGTTATCGTCCGTGACCTCTTTTGCACTCAGCACACCCTGCTTGTCACCCTGTTTATCCGTCACGAGGAAGGTCGGCGTCGCGCTTTCGACCTCTTTGGTGTTGTCGATGACTTTGGTTTTGGTGTCACCATCACCGCCGTGCGCCAGCAGCGCGCCAATCGCCCCGCCGCCTAACGCGGCCCCTGCGATCCAGCCCCATGGGGCATCGCTTAAGCTACTGGCCTGCTCCAGGAATGGCTCGATGGTGGAAATCGGCGTGGCCTGCGCGCTTAATTCCACCGCCGCCATCCCCGCGGCCTCTTCCGTCTCTGCAAAGGTGATATGAGTCAGTTCCTGCTGGTCGTTAAACACCAGTTCGGAATGGTTTTTACCCTCGGGATCGTCGAGAAAATAGTTATTGCATCGAATCACGCTGCCATCTTTCATGTAAATCAGCAGATCCTTACCCTGGCGCATATAACGTGCGACATCCTGGGCCGATCCGTGGATTTCAATGACACTGGGTGCAGAAACAGATACCGAGAGATTTCCCTCTCCGGTCAATACTGTTTTCTCAGCGGTTTTGCGAATAATGACATCGACAATCTTAGCGTTACTCATATTTCTCTCCTTGCAGGTACACGGGTGCCTGTGAGTATTTCTATCCTGAGGATGTGACTATCCCCGGGAATGAAAATCTCCCATTCTTCTTGAACTTATATCCGCAGCGTCAGCCGCGTTTCTCTAACTTAAATCAGGTAATTTGGCCGCAGCGTTTTTTTCAATTCCAATACGTTGCATGAGATTATCAACGGCTGACGCATAATTAACTGCACTCGCCCAGCTATCATATTCTGCTGATATTTTGGAGGAGGTTGCCTGCCAGACATCTTGTTCGACGCTCAGGAGATCGTTAATACTTCGCTTACCGAGGGTATATTCATTTTTATAAACTTCACGGGCGCGTAACGCATTTTCCAGCTGGACATTTCCGGCCTCCATTCGGCCACGCGCCCCGCTCCAGTCTGCCATTGCGACTGAGGCTTTTTGCAGGACATCAAAGCGAGCCTGATCCACCTGCGAAGCGGCCATAGCACGCGCCCCTTCAGCCTGGCGAACCCTGGCGGACACCGCGCCGCCCTGGTAGAGCGGAGCATCAATATTCAGCTGGATCTGGTCGTCCCAATAGGAGCGATTATCCGATTCATAGCGCGTTCTTCCCCCTTTCAGGCTCAGGGTCGGCCAGTGCTGGGATTTCGCCCGTTCAATGCCGTACTGGGCAGAACTCTCCATGGTTCTCGCCGCCAGAACGGAGGGGATCAGCGTGTAGTCGATGCTATCAAGGGAATCCTGCTGCACCTCAAGCGTGGCCGGTAACGGGGAGAGCTGTTGTGCATCAATCCCCGTCAGAACCGACAGCCTGGCGCGGGCACTTTTCAGCGCCGCGTTGTATTGCTCAAGGGTCGCCTGCATTCCCGCCACGCGGGTTTGCGTTTGCAGCTCATCAGAGGTGGAGCTAAGGCCCGCACTGGAGCGTAATTTCGCCAGCTGTTGCACATTTTTCAGGGCGAGGATGTTCTCCTGCGCGGCCTGGGTCAGGTCTGTATAGCGTTTCACGTCCACATAGCTCAGCGCAGTTTTCTCTGCGACCGACGATAACGTCGCCATCAGCTGATACCGGTAGCTGTCGTGCTGGGCGGAAGACTGGCTGATCGCGCTATTGGTTTTGCCAAAGTCGTACACAAGCTGCGTCAGGCTCAAGCCCCACGCCGCCGAATTTTTCAGCGAACCGCTGGAGTCCGTCGTCTGGCTATGGCCCGTATTGCCGTTCAGTGAAATTTGCGGCATCCACCCGCTTCGGGCTTCATCAATCTGGGCCTGACCAATCCCCATCTGAGCGGCTTGCTGGCTCACGGAGGGATCGCGATCGAAAGCAAAAAGAATGCTCTCTTTTAATGACGTGCGTGCGACGGGAGCGCTGCCAATCGTCCCGTTATTTGCCATCGATGTGGACATCGTGGCCGCAAATAAAACAAGGGCGGCAGGTATCTGGGTATATTTAAACGCTCTCAAGATAGATCTCCCTTACTATTCCACCCCTGAGGATGGTGTATATCGTTTTCTTCGCCTCCCCCACTTAGCCAGTGGTAAAAATCTTACACGTAAGAATTTTTCAACGTTTAATGAATGTGCGAAAAAGCCTAAGCACCAATTTTCACTAACGGAAATCAGTAGCAGATAATCGTTTTTAAGAATTTACTTATTCAACATTTCTTAACGGCGAGCATAACAAAATGTCTTAAGTGGAACTATACCCACAATGTTAACAAGGTGTTAATGCTAAGAGAAAAAATGCGGTTTCCAGACAAACCGTGAAAATAGGGCCTAAATCGGCCTGGAATAAACGCATTGTTATTTAAGAAAATATTTAAAATACCTGCCTGTACATTTTTGCGTTTATTTCTCAATGAATATGACACAAAGATTTTCAAAGAAATGTCAGTTTTAGTGCCGTGGTTATTATTTAAACAACAAAGAAAAAATAATCCCTTAAGAAACAGGATACTGCGCCATCAATTGTTAATAATTGGCATTTAACACCAGTAATTTCTTTATAAGCAGTCATTCAATCTAAATGTGAAAAAATAAACAGAACAATAACAATATATCAGGTGAATTATTAGCACATTCGGGATAACTCATTACGTTTATTCATCAATCGATGGCATCAGCCCCAAAACGGCAATAAAAAACCCGCAGGAGAATCTGCGGGTTTTACCGTTTCGACGCGCGTTGTGCCGGATTAGCTCTCCTTATCCTTCTCCACAATCAACGGCTCGATATCGCTCTCTTTCTTGATCACCAGCGAATCATCCCCGCGCAGGCAGGTGCCGCCGTAGTTGCCGCCGACGGTAAAGGTGCAGACCTGGATGTATTTCCCGTCCACTTTCGGCAGGCACCACAGCTGCTGGTAGATATTTTTACGATCCGTGAATTTACCGCTGGATTTATCCAGCAGCTCCTCTTCGGCGCTGATCAGATCGATATTGCTGCCGCAGCGACCGGCGATAGGTTTCACCGCATAGCCGGTTTTGGTGAGCAGTTCGTTGACTTCGAAATCCGTATCCAGCAGGTAACGGTGGTTCGGGAACAACTGCCACAGCACCGGCAGAATCGCTTTGTTGCCGGGGATCACGGTCCACAGCGGTTCAAATACCAGCACTTCCGGGCGCAGCAGTACGTCAATTAAACGCACCTCTTGCTGGGGATGACCGGTGCGAATCGGCACGGCGGCGTATTCGGTTTCGCTCACTTCACGCACCTGCTCGATCGCCGTTTCCCACGCCCAGGTTTTCCAGACACAGTTCACCGCGCGACCTTCGTCATCGATAAGCTGCCCTGCCGCATCCCAGCTCAGCGCTTCCAGACCGTGCAGAATTTTGGTGTCAAAACCCGCCTGCATCAGCGAGCGCTGGATAAAGAGCGCGTGATAATCCTCTTCGATATCGTTGTCCTGCATGATATGCACGAACGGACGCGCGTGGCTGTGTTTCCACGCGCCGGTCAGCTCTTCGAGCAAGCCTTCCGCCGGGTTATGCCCGGTGCCGCGATAGCCATTTTTCACCCACTCTTCGAGGATCAAACCGCCTTCCGTATGGCAGGAGGCGGAATCGGCGTTGTACTCGTACACCTTCAGCCCGCGCTCATCCATACAAAAATCCATACGACCGGTGATCATATGGTGACGACGCCACTGCCAGGAGAGGCGCAGGCGCGGCCAGAGGATTTTCGGGATGTCGAAAAGCGCGAGTAAGTTGTCGTCTTTCAGCACTTTATCGGTGGCGTGGAGATACATCAGATGCAGCTCGTTGGTGGCCTTGATCAGCTCCTGCTCGGCACTTTCGGTGATGGTGAAATACTGGCAGGGATCTTTATTGATCACATGCCCGTTGGCGCGAACGTAAGCCTGCTGGAGAGCATCCTTTTCGTTGAGCCATTTCCCGTCGAACTGGCGCTTGTTGGGCAGTCGCGCCCCGCTGATTTTCAGCTGCTCACCGCCGATTTCCGGCTGCGGCAGGCTGTACTCTGTGTCGTCGGTCTGGATCATCCAGCCCAGAATAGTGGTATCCGTGAAGGTGTCGTGCAGGGTGTAGCAGCCTTTTTCGACGGACAGGCGCAGCTCGCGCGTCCACTGCTGCCCGACCGGCAGCGGCGAATGGAGTACGTTCTGCTCGGCAATGCGCACTTTATCGCCCATCAGCTGAGTGATAACGGCCACATGGCCGGTCTCATGAAACTCACCGCCCTTTTGCCAGATGAGCAGCGAACCGGCTTTTGGCGCGCGTTTCGATCCGTTAGCAAACGCCTGCAGCGGCAGGATGGTATCGTTCACCACGGCGCGCAGGAAGCGCAGGGAGAAGATTTCCCACGCCATGCCGACGTCGGTAAATACCATGCCGTAGTTGAGGAACAGGAAGCGGCGCGCGAACTCCACGCACTGCCATTTGTGGCCCATGTATTCGTTGCCGATATAGCTACGAAACTCCGCGTCTTCGGGGTACTGGCGCGGGTCAAGACTGCTGTAGTTCGAGGAGTAAATTGCCACGCCACCCGGCGCATAACCTAACAACGTCCCAAACGGAGCGTCACTGCTTAGCTTTCCATTATTTCGCATGAATCCAACCTAAAAAGGCAGGCGGCAAGATGATGAGGGTTGTCGTCTGCGTGTTGACATGAATCAGACAGAAGAGGATTTATCATACACCTGATAAAGAGACAATTCACAGTGCGAGCCGGGCACGCCTTCGCGCCGCCCGGCGTTGTTCGCGGCACCTTAAACCTTAAATAACCAACAGGCCGCAAAATGCCCCGGCGAGATCTCCTGCATCGCAGGCTCCTGCGAGCGGCAAACCGGCATGACGTTCGGGCAACGGCTGCAAAATTTACAGCCAGGAAGTACCGACGTGGGGCCGGGGATCTCCCCGCGCAGGGTTGCCTGCTCAAGATGGCGGATGCGCGGATCGGGCAGCGGAACGGCGGCCAGCAGCGCGCGCGTATAGGGGTGCGCCGGATGGGAATAAAGCTCGCCCGCCGGGGCCACTTCCACCAGCTTTCCGAGGTACATCACCCCGATACGGCTGGAGATATGGCGCACCATCGACAGATCGTGGGCGATAAACAGATAGGTCAGCCCCAGCTCCTGCTGCAGGTCCTGCAAAATATTCACCACCTGCGCCTGCACCGACACATCCAGCGCCGAGAGCGGTTCATCGCACAGCACAAACTCCGGGCGTACCGACAGAGCACGCGCAATGCTGATGCGCTGACGCTGACCGCCGCTGAATTCATGGGGGAAGCGCTGCAGATGTTCCTGTTTAAGCCCCACTTTATAGAGCAGGGTTTCCGTACGTTCCCGCTGCTCCTCGCGGCTGTAACCGTGGATCTGCATCGGTTCGGCCACCAGCTGCTGCACCGTCATACCCGGATTGAGCGACGAGTACGGGTCCTGGAAAATGGCCTGCATTCTTTTACGCAGCGGCTTGAGCTGTTTTTCGCTGGCCTGCGCAATCTCCTGTCCGGCAAAGTGAATTTCGCCGGAGGTGATATCAAACAGGCGCAGCATTGCGCGCCCAAGCGTCGATTTTCCGCAGCCTGATTCGCCCACCAGACCAAAGGTTTCTCCGCGCTGAATATCAAAACTCACGCCGTCGACCGCTTTCACCGCCACGCCTTTGCGCAGCAGCCCACCCTGAACCGGATAGTGTTTACGCAGTTCACGTACGCTCACTAAAGGGGCATTTTGCTCGCTCATGCCTGAACCTCCTTATCAGCCCATAACCAGCAGGCCGCACGGTGGCCCTCGCCAACGGAATAAAATGCGGGTTGTCGCTCACATTGCGGCATCCGTTTCGGACAGCGCTCGGCAAACGGGCAGCCCGGCGGCGGATCGAGCAGGCCAGGCGGCGTTCCTTCAATAGGTGACAGGCGGTGATTTGCCTCGTCCGCGCGCGGCAGGGAGGCCAATAACCCCTGGGTGTACGGGTGCGCCGGACGATAAAAAATATCCTCCACACTCCCCTCTTCCATCACCTGCCCGCCGTACATCACCACGACACGGCTGCACACCTGCGCCACCACGCCGAGATCGTGGGTGATCAGCAGAATGGCAGTCTGAGTCTGTTGTTGCAGGCTTTTCAGCAGGCGCAGGATTTGCGCCTGAATGGTCACATCCAGCGCGGTTGTTGGTTCGTCGGCGATCAGCAGTTTCGGGTTGCAGGAGAGCGCAATGGCGATCATCACGCGCTGGCGCATCCCGCCGCTAAACTCGTGGGGAAACTGATCGTAACGGCGCTCCGCTTCGGCAATCCCCACCTGATCGAGCATGGCAATGGCCGCCGCTTTTGCCGCCTTTTTGGACAGCCCTTTGTTGCGAATGAGGATCTCCGACATCTGCCTGCCGATGGTCACCACCGGGTTTAGGGCGGTCATCGGGTCCTGGAAAATCATCGCAATGTCGTTGCCACGGATCTTGCGCATTTGCTCGGGGGTCTTCTTCGCCAGATCGTCATTCTGAAAGCGAATACTGCCGCCGGAGATGTGCCCGTTGCTGCCGAGCAGCTGAATGATCGATTTGCAGGTGACGCTTTTCCCGCACCCGGATTCGCCGACGATGCCGACCAGCTCCCCGGCCTGCACATGAAAACTCACGCCGCGCACCGCCTGTACGTTACCGTCGCGGGTGCGAAACGAAGTGTGCAGATTATCGAGTTCTAATAAGTTATTCATCGCGGTTCGCTCCCGGCTCAAAAGCGGTGCGGAATACGTCACCGAGCACGTTAAAACTAAACACCGTCAGCAAAATCAAAATGCCGGGGAACATCGCCAGCCATGAGGCTTCGCCGATGTACGACTGGGCGTTGTTGAGCATACTTCCCCACGACGCAGCGGGCGCCTGCACGCCCAGCCCGAGGAAACTGAGGGTCGATTCCATCAGAATGGCCGATGCGATATTCAGCGTCGCCGCCACAATAATCGTCGGCAGCACGCCGGGAATAATATGGCGCAGAATAATGCGCAGCGGATGCTCGCCGGACGCGCGGGCATACAGAACATACTCACGCTCTTTGACGCTGAGCGTTTCGGCACGCACCAGGCGCGACATGCTCATCCAGGTCAACAGGCTAATAATCAGGATGATGTTATCCACGCCCGGCTTGAGGTAGGCGTTCACCACCAGCAGCAGGAAAAACGCCGGAATGGCCATCAGAATATCGACGACGCGCATCATCAGGTTATCGAGCCAGCCGCCAAAATAGCCGCTGATGGTACCGACAAGCGTGCCGATCAGCGTGGAAAAAAGCATCGCCAGAAAACCGACCATCAGGGAGATCTGCCCGCCGTACAGGGCGCGGGTGAAGTAATCGCGCCCGTATTCGTCGGTGCCAAACCAGTGCGCCGCGTCAGGCGGCAGAGTGCGCGCGCCAAGGGACATCTGATCCGGATCGTAAGGGCTTAGCCCTGCGCACAGGGCGGAGACGATAAAAATAAAGAGAACAAAGAGTGAAAACTGCGCCGGACGGTTGCGGCGCAGCTGGTGGCGTACTTGTTGCCAGCGTCTGCTCATCCGGGGTTACCTCAGGGTACGAATACGGGGATCGGCGAAGCGATAGAGCAGATCGGCGATCAGATTGCCGACGATCAGCATCATCGACGACAGCATGATGATCGCCATGATCAGCGGGTAGTCCAGCGAGGTGATCGACTGAATACCCAGCAGCCCCATCCCCGGCCACGAAAAGACGCTTTCGGTTACGTAGGCCCCTACGACCAGCTCGCCAAACGACAGGCCAAACAGGGTGATCACCGGCAACAGTACGTTTTTCAGCACATGGCGGAACAGGATACTGGTGCGCGTGGCGCCATACGCCAGCTGGGTTTGCACATAGTCGGCGGAGAGCTGCGAAATGGTGTTCGAGCGGATATAGCGCACGTAGCTGGAGAGGTTATAGAAGGTCAGCGCAATGCACGGCAGCACGCCGTGACGCACTACGTCCAGCCAGTTGTCCTCCATACCGATAGTGCGCATCCCCATGCTGGGGAACCAGTTCAGCTGCACGGCAAAAATGGTGATCAGCAGAATACCGAACCAGAAAATAGGTACGGAAATACCGATATAGGCGAATAAGTTCAGGATGTGATCCAGCCAGCGGTGTTTGAACGCGCCCGCGAGCAGCCCCAGCGGAATGGCGAGGAGGATCGCCATCACCAGCGACGCACCCATCAGCCCAAGCGTGGCCGGAATGCGTTCGCCGATCATCTCCAGCACCGGGCGATGGTAAATCAGCGAATAGCCCAGATCGCCCTGCAAAACGTTTTTCAGCCACAGAATGTATTGCGTCACCAGGGGCTTATCCAGCCCCATGCTCTGGCGGATACGTTCGATATCTTCCGGGGCCATTCTCGGCGTGATGTACGCCGCCACCGGATCGCCGGGCGCGAGTTTGACCAGCAAAAACGCCACCAGCGAAATAAAGAAAAGCATCGGCAGCAGTTGCAGCAGCCGACGCGTCAGTAATGTGTTCACGACATGCCCTTAAAAAAACACCCCGACCAGTTGGCCGGGGCAACGACTTATTTTTGATAGATTTTTGAAAGGTCCTGGAACATATAAACCGGTTTCGGTTCGGCTTCCTGCGTCCCGCCAAAGCGTTTGTCCACTGCGACTGTCGCATTGGTGTAGGCGATGGGGTAGTAGGTCATGTCGTTGGCGACGGTCTGCTGAATTTGCTTGTAGATTTCAGCACGTTTGCCGCTGTCGGTTTCTACTGCGCCTTTGTCCCACAGGGCGTCGAACTGCGGGTTTTTATAGTGCGCATAGTTGTAGGCTTCGTTGCTCATGAACAGGGATTTGTAGCCATCCGGCTCCGCGCCCATGATGTAACCGCCGAGGTTCAGCTCCCACGCGGTATTGTTCATATCCAGGCTGCGCTGAGACATGGCGTTGGAGTCGAGCGGCATCAGTTCCACATTCACGCCAATGCCTTTCAGCTGCTGCTGAATGTAGAGCGCCATGCTCTCCTGGGTTTTGTTGGTGTTCACATAGGCCAGGCGCAGCTTGAGATCGGCTGGCGCGCCGGACGCTTTCAGCAGTTCTTTGGCTTTTTGCTGATCGAACGTGTACTGCTCAACGTCGTTGGTCTGATAAAGCGTGTCCGGCGTCAGGAATGAGCTGGCCGGTTTAGCATAATCCAGCGAGGTGAACGCGGTTTGGGTCAGTTCGTCTTTGTTGATGGCATAGGCAATCGCCTGACGAAGCGGTTTGCTTTTCATCACCGGCACGTTCTGGTTGAAGGTCATATACGCCAGACGGCCTTCCGGATAGACCACAAAATCAAATTTGCCGGTATTCTTCAGGCGGCTGACGTCCTGCGGGTCCACCATCTTCAGATTGATTTCGCCGTTTTGCAGCGCAAGGTTTGCGGAGTTGCTGTCTTTGGCAAAGCGATAGGTCACGGAGTCGAGCTTCGCTTTTCCGTTCCAGTATTCGTCAAAACGGGTCAGGGCGTAATATTGCCCCGCGCGGTACTCTTTAAACTTGAACGGACCGGAACCTACCGGCGCATCGTTTTTGGTGCTCTTTTCCAGATCCGCTTCTTTTGCGAACACGTGTTCCGGAATCGGGTAGATCTGCACCAGCGTTCCGGTAAAGGCGGCGCTGACCTGCGGCAACGTGAACTTCACGGTGCGATCGTCGACTTTACTCACTTCGACAGGCTTTCCGCCGTAGGTGAACATGCTGCGGAAGAAGCTGTGCTGCTTGGCTTCGAGGAGCTTATTAAAGGTGAAGACCACGTCGGAGGCGGTCAGCGGCTGGCCGTCCTGCCATTTCAGATTCGGTTTTAAGGTCAGGGTATAGCTGAGATTATCGGCGGACGGCATCAGGCTTTCGGCCAGGCCCCATTCGATTTTTCCGTCGTTAAAACTGTAGAGTGGCGCGTACAGCGCCTGCATGATGGTCAGCGTGGTACGGTCGCTGGCGTAGAGTGGGTTTACGGCCAGCGGGTCGCCGGACGTGATACCGATAATGAGCGAGCCACCCTCTTTTGGCGCATCACTTTTTGCTGCTGGCGCGTTCGCCGTTTCATTCTTTTTAGCATCGTCACAGCCCGCTGCGGCCAATGCCATGGACACCAGAACAGCAGATAACAGTAGCTTGCGCATATCTCACTCACTCCTTGCCTCAATAATATTAAATACTGAAAAGTTCTTTTTATTCAGGAGCATCATATTCAGCTTTGTCATATTGCGCATTAACAATGAAAATGCGATTTTCGATTAAGCTTATAACCAATTTGATATATATAAGCGCCAGAAGGAATAGGGCCTAATCAATTGCGCTCGCAACGTTAAAGGGTTCACGAATCTCCTGCTACACTGCCTCAACACATCACTAAAAAGGCAGATCAACATGTCAGACAACACCTACCAGCCACCGAAAGTGTGGGAATGGAAACAGAACAGTAACGGCGGCGCGTTCGCCAATATCAACCGCCCGGTTTCTGGCGCGACGCATGAGAAAACGCTGCCAGTGGGCGCGCATCCCCTGCAACTCTACTCCCTCGGCACGCCAAACGGCCAGAAAGTGACAATCATGCTGGAAGAGCTGCTGGCGCTTGGTGTGACAGGCGCGGAGTATGACGCGTGGCTGATCCGCATCGGCGAAGGCGATCAGTTCTCCAGCGGGTTTGTGGACGTGAACCCAAACTCGAAAATTCCGGCACTTCGTGACCACTCTGTGAACCCGCCACTGCGCGTATTTGAATCCGGGAATATCCTGCTTTATCTGGCAGAAAAATTCGGTCACTTCCTGCCAAAAGATCCGGCGGGACGCACCGAAACCCTGAACTGGCTGTTCTGGCTGCAAGGCTCTGCCCCGTTTCTTGGCGGCGGTTTCGGCCATTTCTTTAACTATGCGCCAGTGAAAATTGAGTACGCGATTGACCGTTTCACCATGGAATCAAAACGCCTGCTCGACGTTCTGGATAAGCAGCTGGGGCGCGGTCGTTTTGTCGCGGGAGATGAGTACAGCATCGCCGATATCGCCATCTGGCCATGGTTCGGCAACGTGGTGCTTGGCAACGTATACAACGCCGCCGAGTTCCTGGATGCAGGCAGTTACAAGAACGTTCAGCGCTGGGCGAAAGAAGTTGCCGAGCGCCCGGCGGTGAAACGCGGTCGCATCGTCAACCGTACCTTTGGCGAGCCGAGCGAACAGCTGCATGAGCGCCATGCCGCCAGCGACTTCGACACCCAGACCGAAGACAAACGTCAGGCGTAATGCGCTGACAGATTGCCCGGTGGCGCTGCGCTCACCGGGCAAAATTACACGCCGAAACCGCCCTGCAGCAAAATCGCTTTTGCCTGATCCGACTGTAAATAATCCGCCAGCACCAGCCCCTGGGGCGTCATTACCGCGCTTGCATATTCCGCTTGCGGGTTAAAAGGCGCAGGTATGTTCAGCACGCTCAGGCCGGCAATCTGACGAAGCGCGGGCGCGTAGCTGGCGTAGCCGATAAACAGATCCGCCTGATCACTTTCAATGATCCACTCTGCCGCCAGTTTACCCGGCGGAACCGGCGCAGACGCGCGCCCACCGACCAGCGCCATCGCCCGCTCCCGCACAGGGATGCCCGCCTCGCCCATACGTGTGAACAGCTCCTGGGTGTAGTCGCCGGAGGGATCGCACCCCGCCGTTGAGGTGCCGAGACGCAAATCTGGACGCGTAAGCAGCGAGAACCAGTCATCGTCGTCGCGAAGCACCTCACTGCGCGCTGTCAGGCAGAGCTGATTGCGGGCAAATACCGCTACGGAAGATGCCAGCCCCTTTAAGAGCAACGCCTGAGGATGGGCGACATTTGCTGACGCAAACAGGTCACACGGCTCCCCGGCTTCAATCCGTTCCCGCAGCAATCCGGCCGGACCAAACTGCGTCTCAACCGGATGCGGGAAATGGGCCAGTAGTTGCGGCCATATACCGCGCAGGCTGCCCGCTGCCAGCACGCGCATCAGTCGATACCCTGGTAATGGGTGCGGTAGAAACGCTGATACCATTCGTCGGCGATTTTGCGCATATCAACGTCTTTAAACTTCTCAGGATAGAGTTTTTTCGCCATCCACAGTTCGCCAATGCCCATTGCTTCCGGCATCGGGTAGCCCCAGGCTTTGGCGTAGTCCGGCATCAGGTAGACGCGATGATTTTTCACGGCGTCGATCACCTGCCACTGGGCCGAACCCTTGATTTCATCGACCACCGATGGATAGCGATCCTGCACAAAGATGACCTGCGGATCCCAGGCGATAACCTGCTCCATCGCCACGGTTTTAAAACCCTGAATGGTCGCTGCCGCCACGTTGACTGCGCCCGCATGAGCCATCATCAGGCCGGTGTATTTCCCCGAACCGTAGGTGGTGAGTTCCGGATTGGCCATATAGGCGCGAATACGTTTCTCTGCAGGGATATCTTTCAGACGGTCGCTGACCATCTTGCGCCCTTTATCGGTGGCGGCGATCAGATCGTTGGCTTCCTGCGGTTTGTTGACGATCTCACCGATCAGGGTGATCCCCTCGCGCAGACCCAGATCGTAGGCTTTTTCTTCGTCGGCGATAGTTGGGTTCAGCTTCGCTTTTTCGCCCGGCGCGTCGTGGCGCAGGGAGATGGCGATCACCGGGATACCCAGGCTGCTGATTTTGTCGATCATCTCCTGCGGCGCATAGTTGGTGACAAACACCACCTGTGGATGCAGAGCGATCAGTTTTTCCGGGTCCACATGGGTGAGATCGCCGAGCGTCGCTTTCTGGTTTAGCTCAGGTGCCAGGCGGGCGTAGCCCTCGCCAAGCTGCTGTTTCCAGTTCGCCATCACGCCGACAATTTTGTCGGTCGCGTTCATTTGCACCAGTAAGTTCAGCGTCTGATGCTGAAGCACTACCACGCGGTCAACCTTATCGGGAACGGTGACGGTGCGGCCAATTTGATCGGTTATCTGGCGGGATGCCTCAGAAGATAACGGGAGTAAAATCAGTAAACTAAAGGTAACTGCCTGCCAAAATCGATTGTTCATAATGCCCTCGCACTTTCGTTATACACCGGATTATATAACGATTTGTGACGCAGATCTTCGCCTGCTTTGTGGGTAGGCATTATTGCCATGAAAAAATGAACACCCCGGCATTAAATAATTCCCGGACCGGTGATGTCTTTTGCAAATAAAATGCAAAGGGCGAGAGTGAAAAAATAATCCGCTGCGAAAAATTATTTCACCGCTATTTTCTTAAAAGAAAACAGATGTACTTATTGCAAATCACGCTCTTTTTTCAACAGCATATTTACAACCGACGCTAAACTGGCAAGAATAATTTTTATTTCCCCTAAGAAACGTCCCATGTCAGAACAGGCGCTACGACAGCAGATTCAGAATCTGAAAAAGCATAACGCCCGGCTTGCCAGACTGGCGCGTGACGCCCGCAGTAAGCTTAGCGCTGCGCTGGACGGCACGGGCCTGTGTCTGTGGCAGCTCGACGTGCCCAGTGGGAAGCTAATTATCTACAATCGCCGCTGGGGCTCGATGCTGGGGTACCAGCCGAAAGAGCTGAGTGCGCAGTTCGACGTCTGGCGCGAGCACCTTCATGCCGATGATAAACAGATGGTGTTGGATGCGTTTTATGACCATCTCCACGGCAAAACCCCGTTCTACGAAGCCCTGCACCGCATGCAGCATAAAAATGGCACCGTCAGTTGGGTGCTCGATCGCGGGCGTGTCAGCGAATGGGATGAGCACGGGAATCCGCTCAAGGTCACCGGCACCCACATTGATATGACGAAGGAAAAGCAATACGAGGAGCAACTCGCGCTGCTGGCGAACCACGATCCGCTGACCGGCCTTGCCAATCGTCATGCGCTAATCAAACAGTTCCGAGCTCTGAAAGAGCAGGGTCCACTCTGCGTGGCTTTTATCGATCTGGATGATTTCAAAACCGTTAACGACACCTTTGGCCATCGCAGCGGCGATGAGCTGCTGATTCAACTGAGCCAGCGTCTGCGCGAAACCTGCCCGCAGGGTTCTGTCGTCGGGCGTCTGGGCGGCGATGAGTTTGTTCTGCTGTTGCCCTTCCCGCTCTCCAGTCTGTGGGTGAACAGCACCGCGCACAGCTGTTTGCGCGCGGCGCTGACCCCTTTCGAGCTGGATAATGGCCAGGCGCAGGTGGGGGCGTCGATTGGAATAGATGAGGTTCAGCCGCAGGATGATTTCGTTAACGCCCTGCGCCGCGCCGATCAGTCGATGTACCAGATCAAACACACCGGAAAGAACGGCGTGGCGATCGGCTCCACGCTTATCTCGATTTCCCGTACCGGAACAGACGCGTGAAGGCCAGCCGCCAGCAGAGCATTATCCAGCTACTGAGTGATTGCGACGGGCTGACCACCGACGCGCTGGCAGAACAGCTGGCGGTCAGCAAAGAGACTATTCGCCGCGATTTGAAAGGGTTGCAGCAGCAGGGGAAAATTGTGCGTCACCATGGCCGCGCGCGGGCCATTCACCCGGACAACCGCGACGGCGGTGAGCCGTTTGGCGCACGCCTAAAGAGCCATTATGCCGATAAAGTGGATATCGCCCATCGCGCGCTGGACTGGGTCAGCAGCGGAATGACTCTTGCCCTCGACGCCAGCTCGACCTGTTTTCATCTGGCGCGCCAGCTTCCGGACATCGACCTGACGGTGTTCACTAATAGCCTGCCCATCTGCCACGAAATGGCGAAACGCGAGCGCATCACGCTTATCTGCACCGGCGGCACGCTGGATCGTAAGTATCGTTGTTACGTCAATCCGGCGCTGATCTCCCTGCTGAAAGGCGTGGAGATCGACCTGTTTATCTTTTCCTGTGAGGGGGTGGACGAACAGGGCGATATGTGGGACCCGGCCGAACACAGCGCGCTCTTTAAAACGCAGTTGTTACGCCGCGCCAGCCAGTCGCTGCTGTTGATTGATAAGAGTAAATTTCAGCGTGCGAGCGAAGTCAAAATCGGCTCGCTGTCGCAGGTGACGCAGATGATTACCGATGCTCACCCTTCCAGACGGTAGCCCGCCATAAAGTAGCGCAGCGTGGTACTCGACTGATTTTCTTTGAAAAAATCCATCACCATATCGCGGTCCAGCCCGTAGCGGCGTGTCAGGATACCGGCCTCCCACGCACTGAGCTGGCGATCCCCGGTTTTCTCAAACATCCGGTGCGAAAAACCGAGCACAAATCCCCGTTTATAGTCAGAGCAGAAATGCGCGACGTTCTTTGCGGTATCCGCCTGCGCCGCGCGCATCCCCGCCATCAACCCTTTGCCAAAATGGTTTTCCATTGATTTACCCTCAATCGCTATATATTAAATTATATAGCGATATTTTGAGCGATGGCTAGTGGAAATTAAGGCCGCACGGGGCGGCCTTTAGGGATGAATCAGAACGAAACCCACTCATCGGGCGTACCCGATGCGTTAGGCCGCATGGGCGCTTTCGGCGACGCGGCAGGCGCACCGTTTTGCGGTTCCTGCGCAGACAGGCGGAATTTCTGCACTGAGCGTTGTAACTCTTCCGTCTGACGTTCCAGCGCCGAGGCGGCGGCGGAAACCTGCTCCACCAGGGAGGCGTTCTGCTGCGTTACGCCGTCCATCTGGGTGATCGCCACACCGACCTGGGAAATGCCTTTGCTCTGCTCTTCCGACGCCGACGCGATCTGCTTCATGATGGTGGTCACTTCGGTCACGGCACGCAGGATCGCTTCCATGGTGGTCCCGGTATCGCTGACGATTTTCGAACCCTGCTCGACGCGTGAAACGGAATCGGCGATCAGGCCTTCGATCTCCTTCGCCGCATTTGCGCTTCGGCTGGCCAGGTTACGCACTTCGCCTGCCACCACGGCAAATCCACGGCCCTGTTCACCGGCACGCGCCGCTTCAACCGCCGCGTTGAGTGCCAGAATATTGGTCTGGAACGCGATGCTGTTGATGACGGTAGTGATCTCGGCAATCTTCTTCGAGCTGGCGGAAATTCCGCTCATGGTGGTAACCACGTCATCCACCAGCGAACCGCCACGGCTTGCGGTAGTGGAGGCAACATCGGCCAGCTGGCTCGCCTGACGCGCATTTTCGGCGTTGAGTTTCACCGTGGCGGTGAGCTGTTCCATGCTCGCGGCGGTCTCTTCCAGTGCGGCGGCCTGCTCTTCGGTGCGTGAAGAGAGATCGTTATTTCCGCTGGAAATTTCAGTGGCTCCGCGCCAGATATTCTCGCTACCGGAACGGATCGAGCTGACCGCTTCGCGCAGGCTGTCCTGCATCGCGGTTAACAGAGGCACCAGTCGGCCCACGCAGTTACGCCCAAATGGCGTAATGGGCTGGCTGAGATCGCCCTGCGCAATCTGGCGGAAATGCTCACGAATGCGATCCAGCGGTTTCACCAGCATCGCCACCAGGTAACGGTCGGTGAAGAGGAGGATCAGCAGACCGATAATCGTCGCGGCGATAATCACAACGCGCGTCATGCTCGTCAGGCTGTCCACCACGTCACGCGTACTGTCGAGCGTGCTGGCGGCGGAAGTATTGAATTTATCCGCCGCGGCACCGAAAGCGCGGCTCAGCGGTGGCGTGACGTTGTTGGCCTGCTGACGATATCCCTCGATCGTCCCCTGTTGCGCCTGCTGCATTTGCAGGGCAATCCCCTGATCCAGTAACGCCTGCCAGCTGCTAATCACTTCAGCAGAGACGCTTTCGTCCATCGGGCCTGGCGAGATGGCCTTCATCTCGTTCAGCTTCTTGCTCATATTCTCCAGCGCCTGCTGCGCGGGGGCTAAATCGGGATTTCCACCCGCAACTTTGGCTTCCATTGCGCGGCTGAGGCGCGTGACAAAGCGGAAATATTGATCGTTACCCTGACTCAAAATAGTCATTTGTTTCACGATCTGGCGATCGATGTCATTACCGTCTGAGACCCTGGAAAGTGACCAGGTGCTGTAAAGCCCAACCCCTGCCCACATCAAACAAAAAATACCCAGAATCGTCAGCATGACGAACCGGATAGTAAAATTACGAAGCATTTGCATAAAAGTATCCTTGCCGTTAGGGAAAACTCGCTTGAGACGAGTCTTATCTTCGTTATCGGCAATGCCTACACTTTAAGGAGTATTTTTATAAAAACTTGCACATCTTAACTTTTAAAAAAATAGTATTGCCTAATACCCTTATAATTAGCACGCAAATATAATAGAAAAAGACCGGAATTTTCCGGCCCTTTTTTGAAACATTAAATTCATATTACTTCAAATATTTCTCAAACCATCCCAGAGTCCGTTTCCATGCCAGCTCCGCTGCGGGCTCGTCATAACGTGGGGTTGAGTCATTATGGAAGCCATGATTTACGCCGGGGTAAATATAGGCTTCATAGACTTTATTATTCGCTTTCAGAGCGGCTTCGTACGCTGGCCAGCCTTCGTTGATGTTTTTATCCAGCTCGGCATAGTGCAGCAGCAGCGGCGCGTTGATTTTCGGGACATCCGCCGCGGCGGGCTGGCGGCCATAAAACGGCACCGCGCACTCCAGCTCCGGATAGGCCACCGCGGCGGCATTCGAGACGCCGCCGCCGTAGCAAAATCCGGTAATCCCCACGTTGCCCGTCGCATCGGGATGCTTTTTCATAAACTCCACGGCGGCAAAGAAATCGTTCATTAATTTGGTGGGGTCCACTTTCTGCTGCAGCACTTTCCCCTCTTCATCATTCCCAGGATATCCGCCGACGGAACTTAATCCATCCGGTGCCAGCGCAATATATCCCGCCTTCGCTACCCGGCGAGCAACGTCTTCGATATACGGATTTAAACCGCGGTTTTCATGGACAACGACCACCGCTGGCACTTTTCCCGTCGTCTTCGCAGGCTTCACCAGATAACCCCGCACTTCACCGTGTCCGTTGGGTGAAGGGTAGTGGATGTATTCCGGCAAAATATCGGGATCGGTAAATTTCACCTGTTCGGCAAGGGCGTAATTCGGTTTGAGCATATTGAATAACGCCAGCGCCGTGACACCGCCTGCCGCGTAGCGCGCCGCAAGATTGAGAAACTCGCGTTTGGTTATTTTGCCGTGGGCGTAATAGTCATAGTAATCGAGCAATTCTTGCGGAAAATCTTTCGCGGTCAGCCGGGTCATCGCATATCTCCAGGAATTGTGATTTTATAAGGATAGAATGAAAACGCTGTTTCGAAAATTCATCACTAAAAAAGGAGATATCATGTCCTGGACCCCTACTTCAAGCCGCTACGACACCATGCAGTACCGTTACTGCGGGAAGAGCGGCCTGCGTTTGCCCGCGCTATCACTTGGATTGTGGCACAGCTTTGGTCACGTTCAGGCGCTGGACAGCCAGCGCGCACTGCTGCGCAAAGCCTTTGATTCAGGTATTACCCATTTTGATCTCGCGAATAACTACGGTCCGCCTCCAGGCAGCGCGGAAGAGAATTTTGGTCGTCTGCTGCGCGAGGATTTTGCCGCGTATCGCGATGAACTGATTATCTCCACCAAAGCCGGGTACGACATGTGGCCTGGCCCGTACGGGTCTGGCGGTTCGCGGAAGTATCTGCTCGCCAGTCTCGACCAGAGCCTGAAACGCATGGGCGTAGAGTATGTCGATATTTTCTATTCCCACCGCGTTGACGAAAACACGCCGATGGAAGAGACCGCCGCCGCGCTGGCACAGGCTGTTCAGAGCGGGAAAGCGCTCTACGTGGGGATTTCCTCTTATTCGCCGGAACGCACGCAGAAAATGACTGAACTGCTGCGCGAGTGGAAAATTCCGCTGCTGATCCATCAGCCGTCCTACAACCTGTTAAACCGTTGGGTGGATAAAAGCGGCCTGCTGGATACCCTCGTGGCAAACGGCACCGGCTGTATTGCTTTTACGCCGCTGGCGCAGGGGCTGCTGACGGGCAAATACCTGAACGGTATTCCGGATGGTTCGCGTATGCAGCGTGAAGGCAAAAAGGTGCGCGGGTTGACGGAGAAGATGCTGACCGACGCGAACCTGAACAGCCTGCGACTGCTCAATGAAATGGCGCAGGCGCGCGGGCAGTCAATGGCGCAGATGGCCCTGAGCTGGCTGCTAAAAGATGAGCGCGTGACGTCTGTGCTCATCGGTGCCAGCCGCCCTGAGCAGATCGAAGAGAACATTCAGGCGCTGCAAAATCTGCACTTTAGCGACGATGAGTTGAAGAGGATTGATCAGCATGTCGCGGATGGAGAGTTGAATTTGTGGCAGACATCGTCAGATAAATAGAGAACGCGGCGTGATGCCCTCCGTCGCCTCTCATGGCCCGGTAAGCGTCGCGCCACCGGGCCTGCAAAGCCTACACCGTCGCAGGATCCACCACCGGGCGCTCGTACTCCGGCCAGACCAGCACCACCAGCTCCGGATAGGCTTCCAGACTGAATTCGCGGAAACACTGACGTAAATTCAGCACGTCCAGATCGGAATGCGAGACCTTCTCACCATTCAGGCAGCGCTTTTTGATATTGTCATAATATTTATAGACCGCCGAGTTCAGATCGCTGCAGCGACGCTGGGCTTCAAAAAGACCAGGTCTGTCGTTTATTTCCGTCATCTTCATCCGCTTAATTGTGGCATGAAGAAAGTCGATATATTCATGATTGACGCGCCAGTACCATACCGGCGTTATCGCATTCATCAGCAGTGAGAAATGGTCCTCACCCTCTTCTTTGGTCATCGGAATCGGCTGGGATGACTCGCCAGTTTGCTGTAAGTCTTTCGTTTTATTGAACTCACGCATCAATAAAAGAACACCAGCGGTAAGCAATAGCAATGTAATGACAGAATAAAAAATGCTGTTCATGGGATGGCTCCATTTTTTTTGATTTTAAATTTGCCTCATGTTAT
This sequence comes from Lelliottia sp. WB101, assembly GCF_003051885.1. Taxonomy (NCBI): domain Bacteria; kingdom Pseudomonadati; phylum Pseudomonadota; class Gammaproteobacteria; order Enterobacterales; family Enterobacteriaceae; genus Lelliottia; species Lelliottia sp. WB101. The sequence continues at coordinate 1,718,654 of NZ_CP028520.1, read as the reverse complement.
TGTCAACGAATCTCACGCCCTATTTGAACCTACCCTGTTGAAATTAAAGGATATTAAAATGCTGCCCGACAATCTTGTGCCGGTCCGGTACCACATCGCCTCTGTGGTCCCTAAATCGGCGGAAGCAGAAAGCAATGCTAATTTCACTCAGGGAAAAAGAAAACTATCCGATTTTGAGGCTGACATATTAATTGGTGTTACCCGTACCGGTAAATCACGTAATATGCTGTTAGAAGAGCATGACCGCCATATAAAAGATCGGCTATTTCGCGTGGTGAAGATTGAAGCCTTTGCCCACCTGCTTAACGACCTGCAGGCCGAGGGAGAAATAGACGCTCAAACATTAAGTCAAATAATGGCTGAAAAAACCGAAGAAATAAACGAAGCTGGCAACGAAATTTGGCTTAATCTAATTACCCGAGAAAAAAACAACCCTATTTTTTATAAACTAGAGGATGATTAACGTGAAAGAAGTTGAAGATAATAACGTTTATTTGACTTTAGATAACCATAAAAGCGATGAGTTTATCTTAAAGCAAAATCTCGACGCATTAATAAAACATAAAAATGACGAGATGACCCGCATTGCGCAAGATATGGTATCGATCCCGGCCGCGCTGGTTCGCCTGAAGTGGGAAAATCGCCGCGAGATCTACTCGTTGCAGGTGAAAGAAGAGATTTATGGCGCGATGATTAACGCGGTCATCTCCCTCAAGCCCGAACTGAAAGATAAAATCATGGGCCGCATTGAGAGTAACTACCAGCATCTGCTCTCCAGAGAGGCCTCCACGCTGCGTTTGACGCGCAAACTGGCTGACGGTGGCTATCACACCTCGAACGTCACGACCGTCGCTCTCGATGAAGATGCGCTGGCGGCAAAAGTGGACGCCCCTTCCCACGCGCCTGCAGAGCCGAAATAGCCTCACCAGTCAGATTCCCCCGAATACGACAACCTCCTCCTCTCGCTCTTCTACACTTAATGGCCTAACTCACCCAACAGGAGAGGCCTTATGTCAAAACATCAGACACATATCCAGGACCCAACCACCCAGTACTACACCGGCGACTACCCTAAGCAAAAGCAGCCAGCGCCTGGCGTGCAAGCGAAGATGACGCCCGTGCCCGACTGCGGCGAGAAGAGCTACAAAGGTAGCGGCAGGCTCCAGGATCGTAAGGCACTGGTGACAGGGGGTGATTCCGGTATCGGGCGCGCCGCCGCCATTGCTTACGCGCGTGAAGGCGCTGACGTGGCGATTAACTATCTGCCAGCGGAAGAAGAGGACGCCCAGGAGGTCAAACAGCTGATCGAAGAGGCGGGCCGAAAAGCGGTGCTGATTCCAGGCGATCTGAGCGATGAGTCCTTTGCCCGCTCGCTGGTGCATAAAGCCCGCGAAGCGCTGGGCGGGCTGGATACGCTGGCGCTGGTTGCCGGTAAACAGGTCGCTGTCGAGAAGATTGCCGATTTGACCACCGAACAGTTTACGCAAACCTACGCGGTGAACGTGCTGGCACTTTTCTGGATCACACAGGAGGCAATTCCCGTCCTGCCAGCCGGTTCCAGCATCGTGACCACCTCGTCCATTCAGGCCTATCAGCCAAGCCCGCATCTGCTCGATTACGCCTCGACGAAAGCGGCGATACTGAACTACAGCCGTGGGCTGGCAAAACAGGTGGCAGAGAAAGGCATTCGCGTAAACGTGGTTGCCCCTGGCCCGATCTGGACGGCACTGCAAATTTCTGGCGGCCAGACGCAGGAGAAAATTCCGCAGTTTGGTCAGAAGACGCCGATGAAACGTGCGGGGCAGCCTGCTGAACTGGCTGGAGTGTATGTCTATCTGGCGAGTCAGGAGTCGAGCTACGTTACGGCGGAAGTGCACGGCGTGTGCGGTGGGGAGCATTTAGGATAATGCTGTCGGTCTGCCCGGAGGTGCTACGTAAATGGCGCCTGCGGGTTTGTCCCGCCTGATACTTTCTCTTACACGTTACTCACGAAAGAGAGAAAACAAAACGGCAACTTGCGTTGCCGTTTTTACGTTTATTTCGCCACCGTTTTCTCTTCGCCGACCAGTCCGATTTTGAGATAGCCCGCCTGGTGCAGCGTATCCATCACTCTCATCATGGTTTCGTAGTCGACGGTTTTATCCGCGCGGAAGAAGACGGTAGTGTCTTTTTTGCCCTGGGTCAGCGCATCCAGTGCCGGAATAACGGATTGATCGGTGACCGGGTCGTTGCCCAGGAACATCGATTTATCAGCTTTCACCGACAGGTAAATCGGTTTTTCCGGACGCGGCTGCGGCTGGCTGGAAGAGGCCGGCAGATTCACCTTCACGTCCACCGTCGCCAGAGGCGCGGCCACCATGAAGATAATCAGCAGAACCAGCATAACGTCGATAAACGGCGTTACGTTGATTTCGTGCATTTCGCCGTTATCGTCCAGATTTTCATTAAGACGCATTGCCATAACGTATCAACCTACACGCAGTTTCGAAGCAGAATGTACCGGCTTAACGGAGCTGGCGCTGAGGTCGAGATCGCGGCTTTGCAGCAGCAGAACCTGTGCGGCAACATCACCGAGCGTGGCTTTGTAGCTGCCAATCATACGCGCGAAGATGTTATAGATAACCACCGCCGGAATAGCAGCGATAAGGCCGATAGCCGTTGCCAGCAGCGCTTCCGCGATGCCCGGTGCCACTACGGCGAGGTTGGTGGTTTGCGTCTGAGCAATACCGATGAAGCTGTTCATGATGCCCCACACGGTACCAAACAGACCCACGAACGGGGAGATCGCACCGATAGTTGCCAGATAACCATTTCCGCGGCCCATGTGACGGCCCACGGCGGCAACGCGACGTTCCAGGCGGAAGCCCGTACGCTCTTTAATGCCTTCGTTATCTTCACTGCCTGCGGAGAGTTCCAGTTCGTTCTGAGCTTCGTTGACTAATTGGGTGGTCAGGCTTTTCGCATGGAACGCGGAGGTGATGTCAAGTGCCTGATTCAGCGAGCGTGCTTCAGCCAGCTGCTGTTGCTCGCGCTTGAGGCGGCGCTTTTGAGAAATCAGCTCAACGCTTTTGCTGAAGAAAATTGCCCAGGTGATCACGGACGCCAGAATCAGGCCGATCATCACAATCTTAACCACGATGTCAGCATGTTGATACATGCCCCAAACGGAGAGATCCGTCTGCATCAAATTATTACCCACTCTGTATCTCCAGGACGCAAATCACAAATTCTGAGCATAATAATATCAAAACCACGTCGAATTGATAGTAGTTCTCATTAGTATTTGCATAGTGCCGTAAATTTCGCTCATTTTCCTTGCGCTTACGCAGTAAAAATTTCTTATGCGTATTTTTCATAAAATATTGTGCTTATTCGCTAAGCATCCGGGTGCAGATTTTCGCAATCGTGGTAGTCTGGACGTCCAGACGGATAAAAACAGGTTTAGCGAACATGACAGAGAAGCATCTTGATACCACGCTTGTGCAGGCAGGACGCAGTAAAAAGTACACTCAGGGTTCGGTAAATAGCGTGATTCAACGCGCCTCCTCGCTGGTCTTCGATACTGTTGAGGCCAAGAAACACGCCACCCGCAACCGCGCGAAAGGCGAGCTGTTTTACGGGCGTCGCGGCACTTTGACCCATTTCTCATTGCAGGAAGCGATGTGCGAGCTGGAAGGCGGCGTCGGCTGTGCCCTGTTCCCGTGCGGTGCTGCTGCGGTAGCGAATACGATTCTGGCGTTCGTTGAACAGGGCGATCATATCCTGATGACCAACACCGCCTATGAGCCAAGCCAGGATTTCTGCACCAAAATTCTGACCCGTCTGGGTGTCACCACCGGCTGGTTCGATCCGCTGATCGGCGAAGGTATTGCGGAGCTTATCCAGCCGAATACGCGCATTGTGTTCCTGGAATCTCCCGGCTCTATCACCATGGAAGTGCATGACGTTCCGGCGATTGTCCGCGCGGTGCGTCGCGTGGCGCCAGAAGCTATCATCATGATCGATAACACCTGGGCGGCGGGCGTGCTGTTTAAAGCCCTCGATTTTGACATCGATATCTCGATTCAGGCGGCAACGAAATACCTGATTGGCCACTCAGACGGCATGATTGGCACGGCGGTGTCTAACGCCCGCTGCTGGGATCAACTGCGCGAAAATGCGTACCTGATGGGGCAGATGGTAGATGCTGATACCGCTTATATGACCAGTCGCGGGCTTCGTACGCTGGGCGTGCGTCTACGTCAGCATCACGAAAGCAGTCTGAAAGTGGCCGAATGGCTGGCGCAACATCCGCAAGTCGCTCGCGTGAATCACCCTGCACTACCGGGCAGCAAAGGCCACGAATTCTGGAAACGTGACTTTACGGGCAGCAGCGGTCTGTTCTCATTTGTTCTCAATAAGCGACTGAGTAACGACGAGCTGGCCGCCTACCTGGATAACTTCTCGCTCTTTAGCATGGCTTACTCCTGGGGCGGCTTTGAATCGCTCATTCTGCCGAATCAGCCTGAACAACTTGCCGGTTTGCGCCCGGGCGGAGAAATCGACTTTACCGGCACACTGATCCGACTGCACATCGGTTTAGAAAATGTTGATGATCTGATCGCGGATTTATCGGCAGGTTTCGAACGCATCGTGTAGAGTGCGGGCTGTAAATGTACTCCCGGACCGTTTTACAGACACGTGCAGCAGAAAAGACTGCATTTGTTGGGTCCCCGATCAACCCCACTGGGCGAAATCAGGAGTACAATAGCCACATATCAGTTGTTCCACAGGAAAGTCCATGGCTGTCATTCAAGATATTATCGCTGCGCTCTGGCAACACGACTTTGCAGCGCTGGCGGACCCGCACGTTGTAGGTGTTGTTTATTTCGTTATGTTCGCCACGCTTTTTCTGGAAAACGGTCTGCTGCCCGCCTCGTTTCTTCCGGGCGACAGCCTGCTGTTATTAGCCGGGGCGTTAATCGGTAAAGGCGTTATGGACTTCGCCCCCACGATCGTGATTTTAACGTCAGCCGCCAGCCTCGGCTGCTGGTTGAGCTATGTGCAGGGCCGCTGGCTCGGCAATACGCGTGTGGTAAAAGGCTGGCTGGCGCAACTGCCCGTGAAATACCACGAGCGCGCCACCTGCATGTTTGACCGCCACGGCCTGCTGGCTCTGCTCGCCGGACGTTTTCTGGCGTTTATTCGCACCCTGCTGCCAACGATGGCCGGGATTTCTGGCCTGTCGAACCGCCGCTTCCAGTTCTTCAACTGGCTGAGCGCCCTGCTGTGGGTCGGCGTTGTGACCTCTTTGGGTTATGCCCTAAGCATGATCCCGTTTGTGAAGCACCACGAAGATCAGGTGATGACTTTCCTGATGATCCTGCCGATTTTCCTGCTGGTTGCAGGCCTCGTCGGGACGCTGTTTGTGGTGATCAAGAAGAAATGCTGTAACGTCTAATTTCTTCCGCCCTCTCCCTCCCAGGGAGAGGACGCTTTACATTCCCTGCATCGTTCTGATACGCGCCGCATCTTCCCCCGGCGTCACGCCAAAATAGCGTTTAAATTCACGGCTGAACTGCGACGCACTTTCATACCCAACGCGCATCGCCGCAGCGCTGGCTTTCATCCCATCGTGAATCATCAGCATCCGCGCTTTGTGCAGGCGATAGCTTTTCAGGTACTGCAACGGCGACGTGCTGGTGACGGATTTAAAGTTATGGTGGAACGCCGAGACGCTCATATTGGCCTCTGACGCCAGCTCATCCACGCTCAGGTTTTCGGTGTACTGGCTCTCAATACGTTTTAATACGCGGCTGATGAGGCTGAAATGGGTCTGACGGCTCACCAGCGCCAGCAGCGCCCCGCCTCCCGGTCCCATCAGAACGTGATAGAGGATCTCGCGGATTATCTGCTTGCCGAGAATACGTGCGTCGAGCGGGCGTTCCATAACGTCCAGCAGGCGCTCAATGGCGCACAGAATCTCATCGGAGAGCGTCGCGGAGTTAATGCCGCTCGCCGCCATCGCGGGCTGGAACAGTTCGTCTTCGCCGATATCCATCAGCAGTTCCTGAAGCTGGAGAATATCGACGTTGACGCGAATGCCCGCCAGCGGAACGGCCTCAGTCGCATAGGTTTCACATTCAAAGGGTAAAGGTACTGTGAGGAGTAAATATTCGTTGGTGTCGTAACGGAACACGCGCTCATTGATATAGCCAATTTTATGGCCTGAAAAGAGAAATACGATGCCGGGCTGGTACATCACCGGCGTGCGCGTGCCGGGCTGTGTGCCGTATAAAAGACGGATATCCGGCAACAGCTCAGTGAGCGTATTTTCTTTATCTTTCAGTCTGTTAATTTGCCCCGTCAATTGCAGGCAAATCTCATCGCGGTTCATTCAGGTTTACTCCCGATACGGTTTCCATTGTTGCCAGTTTGCGCACCTTTTCGCATTTTCTCCAGCCCTCTGTAGAAATGGGCAAGACAACGGCAGGAATGTGCATTGAGAGGCGTGCCTTCGATGGCCACAATGGGCACCATCAGGCAGCCATCGACGCCGCCACGTTTTTCACCCACATAAGGGAACGAGCAATGAATAATTTTAATCTGCATACCCCAACCCGCATTCTGTTTGGTAAAGACGCCATCGCCGATCTGCGCGACCAGATCCCAGCTGGGGCGCGCGTCCTGATCACTTACGGTGGCGGTAGCGTCAAAAAAACCGGCGTGCTGGACCAGGTGTACAGTGCGCTGGAAGGCGTGGACGTACGTGAGTTCGGCGGCATCGAGCCAAACCCGTCCTACGAAACGCTGATGAACGCAGTTAACATCGCCCGTGAAGAGAACATCACCTTCCTGCTGGCGGTCGGCGGCGGTTCAGTTCTCGACGGCACCAAGTTCATCGCGGCTGCGGCCCATTACGCCGACGGCGTGGACCCGTGGGAAATCCTGCAGACCGGCGGCAGCAAAATCACCAGCGCCATCCCTATGGGCTCTGTACTGACTCTGCCTGCGACCGGTTCTGAATCCAACAAAGGCGCGGTCATCTCCCGTAAAACCACCGGTGACAAACAGGCCTTCATGAACGAACACGTTCAGCCTGTGTTTGCGGTGCTCGACCCGGTTTACACCTACACCCTGCCGCCACGTCAGGTGGCTAACGGCGTAGTGGATGCCTTCGTTCACACGGTTGAGCAGTACGTCACTTACCCGGTCAACGGCAAAATTCAGGATCGCTTCGCGGAAGGCATTCTGCTGACGCTGGTAGAAGACGGCCCGAAAGCGCTGCAAGAGCCAGAAAACTACGATGTGCGCGCAAACGTGATGTGGGCCGCGACTCAGGCGTTGAACGGTCTGATTGGCGCAGGCGTGCCGCAGGACTGGGCGACCCATATGCTGGGCCACGAACTGACCGCGATGCACGGCCTCGATCACGCCCAGACGCTGGCGGTGGTTCTGCCTGCCCTGTGGAATGAAAAACGCGACACCAAACGTGCCAAACTGCTGCAGTATGCAGAGCGCGTATGGAACATCACTTCCGGTTCTGAAGACGAGCGTATCGACGCGGCAATCGCGGCGACCCGTAACTTCTTCGAGCAGCTGGGCGTGCCGACTCGCCTCTCCGGTTACGGCCTGGATGGCAGCTCTATCCCTGCCCTGCTGGCCAAACTCGAAGAGCACGGCATGACGCAACTGGGCGAGAATCACGACATTACGCTGGACGTCAGCCGTCGCATTTACGAAGCGGCCCGCTAAGCGTTTTTGTCATCCCGCCTTTCGTTTTTTGACATTTCGTCCAGACTTAATGCACACCACATCACCGGGGACACCCCCGGTGATGAGCAAATGGAGGAGGAAAAATGGCAAACCAAACCGTAATTAAGCTTCAGGACGGCAACGTCATGCCCCAGCTGGGACTGGGCGTATGGAAAGCCGGTAATGACGAGGTCGTGTCCGCCATTCACAAAGCACTGGAAGTCGGCTATCGGTCTATCGATACCGCCGCCGCGTACAAAAATGAAGACGGCGTCGGCAAAGCGTTGGCCAGCGCCAGCATCCCGCGCGATGAGTTATTCATCACCACTAAACTGTGGAACGACGACCAGAAACGCCCACGCGAAGCCCTGCTGGAAAGCCTGGAAAAACTCCAGCTCGATTTCGTCGATCTCTATCTGATGCACTGGCCAGTTCCGGCAATCGATCACTACGTTGAGGCCTGGAAAGGTCTGATCGATCTGCAAAAAGAGGGGCTGGTGAAGAGCATTGGCGTCTGTAATTTCCAGATCCATCATCTGCAGCGGCTGATTGATGAAACGGGCGTCGCGCCGGTGATCAACCAGATTGAGCTGCATCCGCTCATGCAGCAGCGTCAGCTGCACTCCTGGAACGCCACGCACAAAATTCAGACCGAATCCTGGAGCCCGCTGGCTCAGGGTGGCGAAGGCGTGTTCGATCAGAAAATTATTCGCGACCTGGCCGAGAAGTACGGCAAAACCGCCGCGCAGATCGTCATTCGCTGGCATCTGGACAGCGGTCTGGTGGTGATCCCGAAATCGGTCACCCCGGCGCGTATCGCCGAGAACTTCGACGTCTGGGATTTCCGCCTGGATAAAGAGGAGTTAAGCGAGATAGCGAAGCTGGATCAGGGCAAGCGGTTGGGGCCAGATCCGGATCAGTTTGGGGGGTAACACCCTCGTTCAAAAGCCCGACAAACGTCGGGCTTTTTTATTGCCGGACGACAGGCTTAGCGCCCTGCCACTTTCCCGCGTTTTTTGTTCGCCACCGGCGTCTGGCGCTGATGCGCAACAGGCGTGTGTTTGGTCAGTGCCGGACGCGTATTGCGGTTCTGGCGACGCGCTTCGCGCATCTCATCGAGCGTCGGCGCAGGCACCAGGCATTCGCGGCGCGAGCCAATCAGATGCTTTTTACCCATATCTTCCAGCGCCTGACGGATCAGCGGCCAGTTGGCCGGATCGTGATATCGCAGCAGTGCTTTATGCAGTCGACGCTGTTTGTCACCTTTCGGCACCACCACATCTTCACTCTTGTAACCAATTTTACTCAGCGGGTTCTTGCCGGTGTAATACATGGTCGTCGAGTTAGCGAGCGGCGACGGATAAAAGTTCTGCACCTGATCGAGACGGAAACGACGCTGCTTCAGCCACAGAGCCAGATTCACCATATCCTCATCGCGCGTACCAGGGTGCGCAGAGATGAAATAGGGAATCAGGTACTGCTCTTTACCCGCCTGTTTCGAATAGGTGTCAAACAGCTCTTTAAAGCGATCGTAGCTGCCCATGCCCGGCTTCATCATTTTCGACAGCGGGCCTTCTTCCGTATGCTCAGGGGCGATCTTCAGATAGCCGCCAACGTGATGGGTCGCCAGCTCTTTGATGTAGCGCGGATCTTCCACGGCGATGTCGTAACGCACGCCGGAGGCGATAAGGATCTTCTTGACGCCTTTCAGATCGCGGGCGCGACGATACAGGTTGATCGTCGGCTGGTGGTTGGTGTCCATGTGCTGACAAATATCCGGATAGACGCACGACAGACGGCGGCAGGTCTGCTCCGCGCGCGGTGATTTGCAGCGCAGCATATACATGTTGGCGGTCGGGCCGCCCAGATCGGAGATCACGCCGGTAAAGCCCGGAACCGTGTCGCGAATGGCTTCGATCTCGTTAACGATCGAATCCTCAGAGCGGCTCTGAATAATGCGCCCTTCGTGCTCGGTGATCGAACAGAACGAGCAGCCGCCGAAGCAGCCGCGCATGATGTTGATCGAGAAGCGGATCATCTCGTAGGCAGGAATTCGGCTATTGCCATAGGAAGGATGCGGCACGCGTTTGTACGGCAGTGCAAACACGCTGTCCATCTCTTCGGTTGAGAGCGGAATGGCTGGCGGGTTAACCCAGATATAGCGCTCGCCGTGCTTTTGCATCAACGCTCGTGCGCAGCCTGGGTTAGTTTCATGATGCAGAATGCGTGACGCGTGCGCGTAAAGCACCTTGTCGCTTTTCACTTTTTCAAAGGACGGCAACAGAACGTAGGTTTTTTCCCACGGTTTTGGGCGCGGCGGCTGCACGACTACGGCTTTGGCTTCGGCTTTCTTCGGTTCGACCGGTTTGTTGTCCGCACACGGCAAATCTTCGCCATACGGGTGCGGGATCGGGTCGATTTTGCCCGGCATATCGATGATACGGGAATCCACCCCGCTCCAGCCCGGCAGCGCTTCTTTCACCATGATCGCCGTGTTACGCACATCGCGGATGTTACCGACAGGTTCGCCCTGCGCCAGACGGTGCGCCACTTCCACCAGCGGACGCTCGCCGTTGCCGAAGATCAGCATATCGGCTTTGGAATCCACCAGCACCGAACGGCGCACGGTATCAGACCAGTAATCGTAGTGCGCGGTACGGCGCAGGCTCGCTTCGATTCCCCCCAGGATGACCGGCACGTCTTTCCATGCTTCTTTGCAGCGCTGGGTATACACCAGCGTGGCGCGATCCGGACGCTTACCGGCGACGTTATCGGCGGTGTAGGCATCGTCGTGGCGCAGTTTGCGATCGGCGGTGTAGCGGTTGATCATCGAGTCCATGTTCCCGGCAGTAACACCGAAGAATAGGTTGGGTTTGCCGAGGCTCATGAACGCATCTTTGCTGTTCCAGTCTGGCTGGGAGATGATCCCTACGCGGAAGCCTTGCGCCTCCAGCATACGGCCACAAATGGCCATGCCGAAGCTCGGGTGATCGACGTACGCATCGCCCGTCACCAGAATAATATCGCAGCTGTCCCAGCCCAGTTGGTCCATCTCTTCGCGGGACATCGGCAGGAATGGCGCCGGTCCGAAGCAGGCTGCCCAGTACTGGGGCCAGGAGAAGAGGTCTCGATCCGGCTGGATCAGGGATATTGCGCTCATAATGCTTCCGAAGAAAAAATAGACAAAGGGCGGGGATTATACGCTGGATTTATACATGAAATGAAGGGGTATTATGCGGGCATTTTCGCCGCTCGCCCGGTAGCGCTGCGCTTAGCGTGCCTGGGTTCGCGGATTCTGTAAGCCGGGTAAGGCGAAGTCACCGCCCGGCCTGTAAAAGCGTGCTACACCAGCGGATTCACCAGCAGCTGCCCTACGGAACCGCGATCCGACATCTCCAGCGTCTGGCTGTGGAACAGGAACGGGAAGTGCGGCCACGAAGGCTGTCCGTAGTAGACCAGCAGCTCTACCTGCCCATCGACCCAGACCGTGTCTTTCCAGCCGCGATCTTCCGGGAACGGCATCGCGCCGTTGACGTTACGGATCAGGAAACTCACCCCTTCGATATGGAACGCCTGCGGCATCTCCGCACGCACCGTCCAGCGCTCCCAGGTGCCCTGCTGCGCTGTAATATCGATACGATTGACGTCCCACAGCGCACCGTTGATCCCCGGATCGTCGCCGAGGCTGATATCACGACTGCGCACCGGCGTCCCGCTCAGGATCTCCTCCGGCAGCAAACGCATCGGCAGGCTGTCCGTCACCAGCGGTAACAGGCCCGTCGGACGCAGGGTCAACACCAGCGTAGACACCAGAATGCTCGACGGCTCGAAGAAGCCGCGAATACGATCCACGATGCTCGCCGCCTCGCCGCAGGTAATCGACACTTCATCCCCGTTGGTCATATCGACGAGGATTTCACGCCGTTCACCCGGCGCCAGCGCCAGCTGTTTGACGGAAACTGGCGCAGGTAAAAAGCCTTGATCGCCGGAGATCACATGCAGCGCGCGGCCATCGCTCATCTGCAGCTGATAGCGCCTGGAGTTGGACGCATTCAGCAGACGCAGACGGACCCAGCCGCGAGAGACTTCGACGTACGGGCTTTGCGCGCCGTTCACCATCAGCGTATCGCCGACAAAACCGCCGCTGCCCGGCTCGCTGTACTCCGGCGAGCCAAAGTTATCGAGGCGTTTGTCCTGAATGATGACCGGGAAATCATCGACACCGTAGTGGTTCGGGATCGGCAGCGATTTACTCACATCGTCTTCCACCAGCCACATTCCGGCCAGACCGTTGTAGACCTGCTGCGCCGTGCGGTTTGGCGTGTTCGCGTGATACCACAGGGTCGCGGCACTCTGGCGAATCGGCAGTACGGGTGCCCAGTCCGCGCTCGGCGTCATCATGCGCGCCGCGCCGCCCATCAGTGGGCCGGGGACCTGCAATCCGCTGATGGTCATGGCGACGTTTTCCGCCAGGCGGTTGCTGTAAATGAGCTTTACATCATCCCCGCTCCAGACGCGGATCGTCGGCCCAAGATAGCGGCCATTCACCCCCCAGACCGATGCGCGCGTGCCTTGGGTAAAGGACCAGTGCGTGCGCTGCATGGTAAGGAAAAGCGGTTGCCCACGACGAGATTCCAGTAACGGCGGAATAGGCAGCGGCTGTTGCTGCCCGGCGGCGTTGGCTGTCAGCGGAACCGCGCCAGCACAAAGGGCGATTCCCGAAGCCTGAATAAACTGACGCCGACTGAGTGACATATTTGCTCCATGTGAAACGACGATAAAACGCGGGAATTCATTTCCCTGAAACTCCGGTTAAATCTTGCCGGAGGCTTCTCTCTCTGCGACTTCTTTGTCGAGCACTTCGATTTGACGCGCCATCAGCTCACGGCAATGGGCAGCCAGTTCACGCACCTGGTCTTTACCGTATTTGCTGGTGTCCACGGGTGGCAGCATCTCAACAATTACCAGCCCGTTTTTCAGGCGGTTAAGGTTAATTTTATTCGAAGTATTGGAAACACACACAGGAATAATTGGCACACCTGCAGCAATTGCGGCGTGAAACGCGCCAGTTTTAAACGGCAGCAGGCCGCGACCACGGCTGCGCGTCCCTTCCGGGAACATCCAGATAGAGATTTTGCGTTTCTTAAAGTGATTGACCACTTCGGCAATGGTGCTGTGCGCTTTGGCGCGGTTATTACGATCGATCAGCAAGTTACCCGTGAGCCAGTACAGCAGGCCGAAGAACGGCACCCACAGCAGGCTCTTTTTACCCACCGTGACCGTTGGCGGCAGCACGATGTTCGCGGCGGTGACCATATCGTAGTTATTCTGATGATTACCGATATAGATGGCGTTGCCGAAATTTTCTGCGCCTTCCGGCAAGCGGGTTTCGACCTTCAGGCCATACAGCGGCGCCAGTCGACCAAACATGCGGCCAAAGGTGGAGACATGCTTCGGGTTGCGCGGGCTGAACAGGCAGTAAATGCAGCCGAACACGCAAACCAGAATGCAGTAGATAACGGTGAGAATTGCACGAACAATGAATAGCATAGCGACCTCAGAAGCCCTAACAGCTGACAATTATATACTCCAATGCCAGCCAGGTAAGGACTTTGTGTAAAGACAGATAATTTTAGCGAGAACCCCCTCCCGAACAGAGGGGGAGAGGCACATTACTCTTCGCTATCGCCCGATTTCGCACGCAGTGGAGAGTCAATCTCCACGCGGTCGATACGCTGCAGCCCGCGCATCAGCGAGCCGCGACGCCCGCGCTCGCCCACCACTTTCTGCAACTCTTCCGGACGCAGTTTGATCTTACGCTTGCCGACATGAATGGTCAGCGTGCTTAGCGGCGGCAGAATGAAGAGATGCGCCAGACCGTCTTCGCCTTTTGCGGCTTCCGCCGCCGGGATATTGATAATCTTGTTGCCCTTGCCTTTCGACAGCTGCGGCAGGTCGCTGACCGGGAACATCAGCATCCGTCCAGCCTGGGTGATCGCCAGCAGCATATCGCTGTCGTTCTCAATCACCAGCGGCGGCATAACGTGGGCGTTATCCGGCAGGCTGATCATCGCTTTACCCGCGCGGTTACGGGCAATCAGATCGTTGAAGGTACAGATGAAACCGTAACCGGCATCGGAGGCCATCAGCAGCTTCTGCTCTTCACCTTCCATCAGCATATGATCAACGGTCGCACCCGGTGGCAGCGTCAGCTTGCCGGTGATCGGCTCGCCCTGCCCGCGCGCCGACGGCAACGTGATCGGGTCGATGGCGTAGCTGCGCCCGGTGGAATCAAGGAACACCACCGGCTGGTTACTCTTGCCTTTCACCGCCGATTTGAAGCTATCGCCGGATTTGTAGCTCAGGCCCGGCGCGTCGATATCGTGGCCTTTCGCGCTACGCACCCAGCCGCTCTGGGACAGCACGATAGTCACCGGCTCAGACGGCTGCATGTCGTGCTCGTTCATCGCTTTCGCTTCTTCGCGCTCCTGCAGCGGTGAACGACGGTCGTCGCCGAAGGCTTCCGCATCCGCCTGCAACTCTTTGTTCAGCAAATTGCTCATCTTGCGTTCTGACGCCAGAATCGCCTGCAGCTGATCGCGCTCTTTCGCCAGCTCATTCTGTTCGCCGCGAATTTTCACCTCTTCCAGTTTGGCGAGGTGGCGCAATTTCAGTTCGAGGATCGCTTCAGCCTGGGTTTCGCTAATGCCAAAACGCGACATCAGTGCGGGCTTCGGCTCATCCTCGGTGCGAATGATCTCAATCACTTCATCGATATTGAGGAACGCCACCAGCAAACCTTCGAGGATATGCAGGCGCTTAAGGACTTTTTCCAGACGATAGTTCAGACGACGGCGTACCGTATCGCGACGGAACGCCAGCCACTCAGTCAGGATCTCCAGCAGGTTTTTCACCGACGGACGACCATCCAGACCGATCATGTTCAGGTTGATGCGGTAGCTTTTTTCCAGATCGGTAGTGGCGAACAGGTGGTTCATCACCTGGTCCATATCGACGCGGTTAGAGCGTGGGACAATCACCAGACGCGTCGGGTTTTCGTGGTCCGATTCGTCGCGAAGGTCGTCGACCATCGGCAGCTTTTTATTGCGCATCTGGGCGGCGATCTGCTCCAGCACTTTCGCGCCGGACACCTGGTGCGGCAGCGCGGTAATGACCACGGCGCCGTCTTCTTTATTCCACACCGCGCGCATGCGCACAGATCCGCGACCGTTCTGGTAGATTTTGCGGATTTCAGCGCGGGAGGTGATGATCTCCGCTTCGGTCGGATAGTCCGGCCCTTGCACGATATCCAGCAGTTCATCCAGCGTGGTTTTCGGCTGTTCAATCAGGGTAATGGCGGCTTTCGCCACTTCGCGCAGGTTGTGCGGCGGAATATCCGTCGCCATGCCAACCGCGATGCCGGTGGTGCCGTTCAGCAGGATATTCGGCAGACGGGCAGGCAGCATTTTCGGCTCCTGCATCGTGCCGTCGAAGTTTGGCACCCAGTCCACCGTGCCCTGGCCGAGTTCGCCGAGCAGCAGTTCTGCATATTTTGATAAGCGCGATTCGGTGTAACGCATCGCGGCGAAGGATTTCGGATCGTCCGGTGCCCCCCAGTTTCCCTGGCCATCGACCAGCGGATAACGGTAGGAGAACGGCTGCGCCATCAACACCATCGCTTCGTAACAGGCGCTGTCGCCGTGCGGATGGTATTTACCCAGCACGTCACCTACGGTACGGGCGGATTTTTTGAATTTGGCGCTGGCGTTCAGGCCCAGCTCAGACATCGCGTAAACGATGCGACGCTGAACAGGTTTCAGGCCATCGCCGATAAACGGCAGTGCCCTGTCCATGATGACGTACATGGAATAGTTCAGATAGGCGTTTTCAGTGAATTCATGTAGCGCGAGGCGCTCTGCCATATCGCTCATTAAATGTCATTCCTCAACTCAGAAACCTGTGGGTTTCAGGCAATATTGCCGCAGATACTACCCTATCTGACGAGTTGAGTCACAAAGAAAAAGGGCCGCAGAATCGGCCCTTTTCGTCATTATTTGTTCAGTTTGATAACTTGTTTGACGTCGATTTCAAACTCATTCCACTCTTTATCGACCTTACCCTGAATCTCGACCTGATCCTGCGGGGTGATGGTCTGTCCGTTCCAGCGTTTGTGGTCAATTTCCACATTCACCGTACCGGTGGTGTCGCGGAACAGGTAGCGGTCGTCGGACAGGCGCTCGGTAATGTTACCGCGCAGTTTGACCCAGCTGTCGTCCTTCTGATCTTTGACTTTGGCCGCGGTGGTCAGGTTAGCGTTATTGTCCACAAATCCGCCCTGCTGGGTTTGGGTTTGTGCAGGCGTTGCAGATGGACCGTTAAAGCCGCCTTCTGCAGCAAATACCGGAGCCGTGGTCATCATCATGATTGCCGTAATAGCTGCGAATTTTTTCATCGTTATCTCTCCCTTTAATGTTGTTTAGAACGCCATTAAACAGGGTAAACCTTAACAACTTCTTAAGGGGAAAATTTAAATTTTTTTGCTGTACAGCATGATGTCACAGGGGGTTTACTGCACATAAACCGCAGCATCAAGGAGGGGAACATGCGCATCTTACTGGTAGAAGACGACAGGCTGATTGGCGACGGCATCAAAGCGGGCTTAAGCAAAATGGGCTTTAGCGTTGACTGGTTTACCGACGGCAGCACAGGCAAGGCCGCGCTCTATACCGCCCCTTTCGATGCGGTGGTACTCGACCTGACGCTACCGGGCATGGACGGCCTCGACATCCTGCGCGACTGGCGCGAAAACGGGCGCAGCGAGCCGGTGCTGATCCTCACCGCGCGCGATGCCCTCGATCAGCGCGTCGAAGGTCTGCGTCTCGGCGCCGACGACTATCTGTGCAAACCCTTTGCCCTGGTCGAAGTGGCGGCGCGGCTCGAAGCACTGCTGCGCCGCAGCCACGGCAAATCCCGCAGCGAACTGCGCCACGGCAACGTGACGCTGGACCCCACAAGCCTGGTTGCTACGCTTAATGGCGAAACGCTGGCCCTTAAACCGAAAGAGTTCGCCCTGCTGGAGCTGCTGATGCGTAACGCCGGGCGCGTGCTGCCGCGCAAGCTTATCGAAGAAAAGCTCTATACCTGGGACGACGACGTCTCCAGCAACGCCGTCGAAGTCCACGTTCACCATTTACGCCGCAAGCTCGGCAGCCATTTTATCCGCACCGTTCACGGCATCGGCTATACCCTGGGTGACGCATGAAGCTGACACAACGCTTAAGCCTGAAACTGCGCCTGACGCTACTTTTTCTCGTGCTGTCCCTCGGCGCATGGCTGGCGGCAAGCGTGGTGGCCTGGCAGCAGACCACTCACAAGCTCGATAAACTGTTCGATACCCAGCAGATGCTGTTTGCCAAACGGCTGATGACCATGGATCTCGACGAGCTTAACGCGCCGGTGCGGATGAGCGATGTGCCCAAAAAAGCCAAACACGGCCATCTTGATGACGACGCGCTGGCGTTTGCCATCTACGCCAGCGACGGGAAAATGCTGCTGAACGACGGTGAAAATGGCCGGGATATTCCTTATCACTACCGTCGCGACGGTTTTACCGACGGGCGGCTGAAGGATGATAACGACGCGTGGCGTTTCCTGTGGCTGACCGCGCCGAACGGGAAATACCGGATTGTCGTCGGGCAAGAGTGGGAGTATCGCCAGGAGATGGCGCTGGATATTGTCACTTCGCAGCTGACTCCATGGCTGGTGGCGCTGCCGCTGATGCTGCTTTTGCTGATTGTTTTACTCGCGCGCGAACTGCGCCCTCTGAAAAACCTCGCCCTGACCTTGCGCCGTCGTTCGCCCGACGCCACTGACCGGCTGGCAACCGATGGGCTGCCGACGGAGGTGCGCCCGCTGCTCGACGCCCTGAACCATCTTTTTGCCCGCACGCAGGAGATGATGACCCGCGAGCGGCGCTTTACCTCCGATGCCGCCCACGAACTGCGCAGCCCGCTCACCGCTCTGAAGGTGCAAACCGAAGTGGCGCAACTGTCGCTGGACGATCCCGAGGCGCAGGCGAAAGCGCTCAACCAGCTTCACGCAGGCATCGACCGTGCCTCGCGGCTGGTGGATCAGCTCCTCACGCTGTCGCGCCTCGACTCACTGGAAAACCTCGATGATGTCCAGACGATCGCGATGGCCGATCTGCTGCAATCGTCGGTGATGGACAGTTACCATTCGGCGCAGCAGGCGGGCATCGAATTGCGCCTCAACATTCACGCGCCTCAGGTGGCGCGTTCGGGCCAGCCGCTGCTGCTGAGCCTGCTGGTGCGCAACCTGCTGGATAACGCCGTGCGCTACAGCCCGCGTGGAAGCGTGGTGAATGTCACGCTGGATGCGCAGAGTTTTACCGTACGCGACAACGGGCCGGGGATTTCGCCGGACGCGCTGGCGCGCATCGGCGAGCGTTTTTATCGTCCTCCGGGTCAGGAGCAGACCGGCAGCGGGCTGGGATTATCCATCGTCAAACGCATCGCGACGCTGCACGGCATGCGGGTAACGCTCGCCAATGCGCGCGAAGGCGGGTTTGAAGTGACAATAGGCTGGTAGTTGGATTATTGCGCTATAAGCAAAAGACTTTGCACATTTTGCTCATTTTTCCGCACCGTTATTACGGGTAACATGACTGCCAAACTTGCCAGTCTGAGGACAAATTATGAGCAATATTCTGATTATCAACGGTGCGAAAAAATTCGCCCACTCTAACGGCCAACTGAATGACACCCTGACCGAGGTCGCGGATGGTTTCCTGCGCGACGCCGGGCATGATGTTAAAGTGGTTCGCGCCGACAGCGATTACGACGTCAAAACCGAAGTGCAGAATTTCCTGTGGGCCGACGTGATTGTCTGGCAGATGCCAGGCTGGTGGATGGGCGCGCCGTGGACCGTCAAAAAGTACATGGACGATGTCTTCACCGAAGGTCACGGTTCCCTGTACGCCAGCGATGGCCGTACCCGCTCCGACGCCTCTAAAAAATACGGTTCCGGCGGTCTGCTGCACGGTAAAAAATACATGCTGTCCCTGACCTGGAACGCGCCGCTGGATGCCTTCACCGATGAAGATCAGTTCTTCCACGGCGTTGGCGTGGACGGGGCTTACCTGCCGTTCCATAAAGCCAATCAGTTCCTGGCGCTGGAGCCACTGCCGACCTTTATCGTCAACGACGTGATTAAAATGCCGGACGTGCCGCGCTATATCGCAGAATATCGCAAGCATCTGGCTGAGATTTTTGCTTAACTGGTTATTCAATTAAGACCCAATTAATTCGAGTTGCAGCCAACGCAGCTGCAACTTGAAGTATGCCGGGTAGAGAAGGAGTTAACCATGCTTACCGTTATTGCTGAAATTCGCACTCGTCCAGGTCAACATCACCGTCAGGCGGTGCTGGATGAATTCGTGAAAATTATCCCGACCGTTCTGAAAGAAGAAGGCTGCCACGGCTATGCGCCGATGGTGGACGCTGCCGCAGGCGTAAGCTTCCAGACCACCGCGCCCGATTCGATCATCATGGTTGAACTGTGGGAAACCGTGGCACACCTGGAAGCGCATCTGCAAACCGCGCACATGAAAGCGTGGAGCGAAGCGGTGAAAGGGAACGTTCTGGAAACGCATATCCGTATTCTGGAGCAAGGGGTTTAAGTTTTTGTATTTTGCCGGGCGACACCGCGTTTACCCGGCATTCAAAACCTGAGCCAGAGGCCCGGTAAGCTTAGCGCCACCGGGCTTTTTTATTACCAGTACAACTTCCAGCTTTGGGTAAAACGCACCAGCGCCTCCACGTAGAAGTAATCCCCCCAGCTCGCGCACTCATCCACGCCCTTATTGCTCGCCAGATGGTAAACCGAGTGCTTCAGCAGCCCGTTACCCTTCTCGTCTTTGCCCATCAGATAGTGACGGGTCAACGATGACATCATCCCTTTCGCCCACTCCAGATAGCGCTCGCGATCCGGGTCCGTCACCGGCAGGTGCTTCACCAGTTCCAGCAGGCCGCACACCGCAATCGCCGCCGACGATGAATCGCGCAGGGCATCGGTGCCCACCAGCGCCAGATCCCAGTGACAAACGTAATCCTCCGGCAGGCGGTTCAGGAAATAGTTCGCCAGCCGTTTCGACAGGGCGATCATCGTCTCGTCGCCGGTATAGATGTAGCTCAGCAGGAAACCGTAAATTCCCCACGCCTGGCCGCGCGACCAGCAGGAGTCATCCGCGTAGCCCTGCTGCGTATTGCCGTAGCGCGGCGCACCGGTTTTGACGTCCATGTAGTAGGTGTGGAACGTCGACGCGTCCTCGCGGATCAGGTAGGTCGCCGCCTGCATCACATGCGCTTTCGCCGCGTCGGCAAAGCGCGGATCGCCGGTCTGCTCCGTCGCCCAGTAGAGCAACGGCAGGTTCATGTTGCAGTCGATGATCATTCGTCCGGCCTGCTCCGGGTCGGACAGATCGCCCCACGCCTGGATGATCTTCGCCTTCTCGTGGAAGCGCTCAAGCAGCGCTTCGGCGGCCAGCAGCGAGAAACCACGCGCTTCGCGATTGCCCGTCAGACGCCAGGCCGCCACGCACGACAGGGTATAGAGGAAGCCTAAATCGTGGGTATTGGTATCATGGCGCCCGGCGATGCGCAGGCCAAACGAGCGGACGTTTTTCTCGGCCAGCGCACGGAATTTCTCGTCACCGCTCATCTCCCACGCCAGCCAAAGCTGCCCGGTCCAGAAACTGGTGGTCCATTCCACGTTTTCCGTCAGGGGATAAAAGCCCTCTACACAGGTTTCAGCCGGAAATTTTTCACCGAACTCCGTTAAATGACGGCTAATCAGTTCGAGGACATGATTCCGCGCCGAGCTTAGTTCATCACTGAACACGCGCGCATCAACGGGTGCAGGAATATCGGACAGGCGTTCCTCTGCGATACGATTTAACATATTTCGGTTCCTTCTTTGACAGCAAAAATTAGCGTGATGGATTTTGTTCTGCGATGTTGATGGCCTGCGCGCCGCGCCATTTGCTCTGGCAGGCAGATAAGGTAAAGGCAGAAATAAGGGTAAATGTCAGCGCCGTGGCACCCATGATGATATAAGTCTGCTCAAAGCCGATACGGTCATACATATATCCGGCAGGCGATGACACCACCACATTTCCGACATACAGCATCGCCTGATAGCCTAATAAATACATGGTAGCGTTGACGCGTTTGTCGAAATGCTCGGCGATATATTTAAATACCGACACTAGCAGCAGACAGATTTCCAGACCGTATAACGGTTTCAGAATCGAAATTAACAGGTGGGAATCGCACATGCCGGAAATAATCAGGCGTGCGCCCACCACTAATCCCACAATTAATAATCCGCGTTTGGCACCTATAAAGTTAACGAACAGCGGGATCACCATATACATCAGGAATTCCATCCCCGACTGTACCGTGCCCAGATAGCCAAAGACCGCGTTGCCCTGATGCACATCGTCGAAGAAGGTGACGAAGTAGCGCGAGAACTGCTGCTCAGCAATAAACATCATCCACGCCACGCCAGCCACATACAGGCAGAAGGCCCAAAACTTGCGGTTACGCAGCAGCGCGTAGACGTCCGACGGCGCGATTTTCTCTTTGGTCAGCACTTCCCCGGCATGAACGGAGTTAGTGTTCACTTTCAGGTTTAGCAGGACAATCAGCATGATGACCGAGGCGACGCTGCCCATAATAAAGTTATACGCCGGAGAGAGGTTAAACAGCAGGCCGGAGAAGGATGACGCTACCGCCCAGCCGAGGGAGCCCCACATACGAATCTGACCAAACTCCATGCCGTTCAACCGGCTAAAGCGATCGGAATAGGATTCGCACGCCGCCACGCCCGCATACCAGGCAAAGCTTAAATAGAGCGCACCGATAATAATCCCGAGCAGTGTGTTGGACATCAATAGTGGCTGGTAGACGTAAATAAAGAACGGTGCCATCAGGGCCGACATGGCCACTACAAAATAGAGTAGATATTTGCTCATCCCGATTTTATCGAGAATATAGCCGTAAATAGGTTTCAGAATAACGGAGAAGACACCGTTAACCGCAAATACCGTACCAATCACCGAACCGCTCAGGTTCGCTTTTTGGCCGAGCCAGATGGCCAGCAGGCCAATACTGGCCGACCAGGTAAAGAAATAGAGAAAAATAAAGGTACTAATTTTGTAGTATTCGGTTTTATTCGTTGAGCTGATTTTCATAGAATCCTCGCCAACAGGTAGGGTCCAGAGTGTTTATATAAAGAACGACAACTGACGTTCGCTGCCCGGTTCGTGAATCACGACCTGGTTATTGTTTATTTTCAGCCGCGGCGTGACCGCGTAGTTTTTCTGCTCCCCGGAAGCGGTGACAGCGCAGCAGAGCCAGCTTTCCCCGACCGGAATTTGTGTGGCAAGCACGGGAATCGATGCGCATTGCGCAAACATCACGCTGCTGTTCGGCGGCGTAACAATGCTGTCGGGCTGGCGCGAAAGATTGGGCGACAGATCGACAATCACGCTGCTGCCAATTTCCGCATTCAGAACACAGCCGCGCGCCTGCAGGCGATGCGCCGTTTTGATCACCGCAAAGCCCCCTTCCACCGTCTGCAAGGTGCGCGCGCTATTGATGCGATGCAGACGCAGATGCCACTCGCCGAACGGCACCAGCCAGGTGTCGATCTGCACGTCGTGCCACGGCGACCAGCGCGAGAAAATGAAGTTCTCATCAACGCGCACCGCGTCGCAGTCGCGCCGACCCCGGAAATAGTTATCGCCATCACTGAGCAGCAGCATCGAGTCGCAGGCCGCGTGTTTGATGCCGTAGCGCCCGCGTTCAATGGTGAAACCAAAGCGGCTTGAGTAGGCAAATTTGGTGTACTTCGCCTCGGTGTTGACGTAATTGTTCAGCTCCAGCTGCCCGGCGGTGAGCAGGGTCGCGTGCTGTGAATTGTCGGCGTGGATCAGGATCTGCTGCGCGTTGGGGATAACGTGTTTTTCAGCGCGTTCCGGCAAAGGCTGTTCCTGTGCCTGCCAGAACGGATGATCTTCACCCAGCGCCAGGATCAGGTAGGTTTTCAGCGCCCAGTACGGCGATCCCGGCGAGTTGTAATCCTCGCACATCGCCAGATTGGGATAGGCAAATCCGAGCGTCAGAATACCGTCGCGATCGAGGATCGGCTGCTGCTGCCACCAGCGCAGATGACGCAGAATGATCCCTTTCACAATGCCCGGTGTGAATACATCCAGCTCAGAAAACGCCACCGCGCTCCAGAACGCGACCATCGCAAAACGGTAGGTCAGGCTGCGGCCAAAGGGGATCGATGCCCCGTCGGCGGCAGACATAAAGATAAAATCGTCGGCAAACTGGCGTGCGCGATCGCGCAGCACTGCGGCCCGCGCCTCGTCGCCGCTCAGGGTGGCGTAGATCAGGCCATAGAAGTGGAACGCCATCGAGATGTAATAGTCTTTCGGGCGGCCCACGCCATCGGAATACCAGCCGTCGCCGAGGTAGTAAGCGTCCATCAGCGCAAAGCGACGATCGATGGCAGACTGGTCGAAAGGCAGTCCGGCGCGTTTAAAACCAAGCTGGACCATAATGGCAAAATAGTTCCAGTTGCTGTCCGGCATCTGGGCATCAGTGATCTGATTCAGCCAGGCGTGCAGGTTCTGCACCTCCCGCTCGCTGAAGAGATCCGTGAGCCGGTTCTGCAACAGCGCGAGCCCAAGGCCATAGGCCGCCATCTCCACCAGACGCTGATCGTAAGGCGCGGTTTCGCCCCAGTAACCGGCGCTTTGCGGGTCCGTCCCCTGTTTAATCGCAGTGATGTATTTCTCGCTGTAAGGCGTGCGCTCGCCGGAAGCCAGCAGTGGAAACAGCCCCCACAGGGCACGCGACAGCCCTTCCATTTCGGCAATATCCGTCGCGTAGTGCGCGCAGGTATCACCCAGCGAAATGCGTGAACTGCCCGGCGCAAACTGCTTGTCCAGCGCGCCTAACAGGGTATTTAGCTCCGCCACCACATCCTGACGGGAAGACAACGGATTTGATGTTTCTTTCTTTGCCGCCCACATACGCTCGTCCTCGTAATCATCTGCGGCAAAGAATAGTGAATGCATAACCCTCAGAAATGTTAGCCGTGTCACAGGGAAGAGAGATAAATAAACCTGAAGTTGAGAAAATTTAAAAAGGTGGTTTATAACGAGAAAGAGACGGGGAAAAGTTGAGTTTTATTGCACTATGCGCGACACGCCAAAATCCGACCATCTGGAGCTGATCGCCCTGAATGACACCATCGTGTCGTTCAGCCGCCTGTTCGCCAATACGGTGCGCTACCACCACTGGCATCAGTGTCTGGAAATTCTCTATGTCGAAGAGGGATTTGGCGTGGCGATTGTCGATAACCGCCACTACACCATGCGCCCCGGACGGCTGTTTTTTTTCCGCCGTTCACCCTGCATAAGGTGATGGTGGATGAACAGGCCGAAGCGATTTATCGCCGCACCATTATTCATCTCGATCATCACGCCGTACTGAAAGTGCTGCGAGATTTTCCGCAGGCGCAGCAGCGGCTGCAAAAACTGTCGCGACGCGGCGGGCCGGCCTGGGTCGCTGATGTTGCTCACTGTCAGGTGCACATCCATCACCTGCTGAGCTGCTACCAGCCGCCGATGAACAGTGAAAGCATCGCCAGCCTGCTGATTGCGCTGTTTGCCATGCTGCCGGACGACAGCGACGGCGCGCCCGGCAGCAGCCACGGCATCGCCAGCCAGGTGATGTTCTGGCTGGATGAGAACTATCAGGTTAAATTTAGCCTCGATGCGCTGGCGGCGGAACTGGGTAAATCCCGCAGCTACGTTTCCCGCAAATTCCATCTGGAAACGGGCGAGAAAATTCATGATTACCTGAATACGCTGCGGCTGCGAAAAGCCTGTGAATGCCTGTTACACAGCGAAGAGAGCGTGCGGGATATCGGTGCGCGGGTCGGATTTTCTGACGTGACCTACTTTATCAGCGCCTTCAGGAAGGGCATCGGCGAGACGCCCCTTCAGTACCGAAAAAATCATTCGGGCCGTTGAGCGGTATTTTGCCCGGCAGCTTCACGCGCTTTTCTTCCCCGGCTTTAATCCACGGTGAAATTCATTGATGCGCTTCATGGACTTAATCGTGCGCTGCGGCGCGGTGGAGGCCACCGACAGCACAATCATCTCCAGGCACAGCATCACCGTACCATGCAGCGGGATTTTGCCTTTTTCATTGCCGCGCGGAACGTGGATCACCACGCTCGCCTCTTTGCTGAAACGCGAATCGACGGCGTTGGTGAGCAGGATAGTTGGGATCCCCAGACGCCGGGCTTCGCGAAGGGTCGTCTGCCCTTCCCGGTGCGCGGATTTTTGCGCCATCATCACCAGCACATCCCCGCGCTGGAGTTCGATCAGCTGCTCGGCAAGGTTAATTCCGGTGCGGTTCAGTGCCGTCGCTGGCAGGCCAATGCGGCTGAACAGTCGCGCGGTATATTCCGCCAGAATTCCCGACGCGCCGATGCCAAAAATCGCCACCTGCCGCGCTTCGCCCAGCAACGCCACCGCCTGCGCCAGTGCGTAGCGGTTGGCCGGTTCAGACAGCACTTCGCAGGTGTGCTGATGCCCTTCGAGGACGAAATCGATACTGGAATTGACGTCGCTGGTCAGCGCTTTCACCGTGGTGGTGATCTTTTCGCTGGAGCTGAGCGTGGGGCCAAACCAGTGCTCAAGCGTCTGTTTGAGGTCGCGTAAACCGGCAAAACCCAGCGCCTGAATCGCCCGCACCACGGTGGCGTCAGAGGTTTTCAGCAGCGCGGCAATCTCCATCGCCGTCTGCTCCATCACCGCTTCGCGATTATCGTTGATGTAGCTGGCCACCAACAGCAGACGCGGCGTCAGCTGATGCCCGCGAGCACGAAAACGCTCGCCGTAGAGATCGACCCGCGATTTATCTTTTCTGATCATTTCGCCTCCGGCAGCGGACGCCCGGCGATTTGCGACTGCACCTGCGCCGCCATTAATCCCAGCGAGGCAAAGGAGTTGGAGATCGCCTCCTCGCGTGAGATCAGCACGTAATGCCCGGTGCGACAGGCATTAAGGAACTGGCACCAGCCGGGCATCACCGCCTCCATCGCTGCCAGCTCATCCTGCGGTTTACCGCCCGTATCGCCACGCCAGGTGGCGAAGACGAAATCCGCATCCAGCTCCGGCAGACGCTCAGCGCTGACGTCGATACGCCCGCCTTCAGGAATCGCGTCGATGAGTTTCGGGAAGGTGAATCCGGCATCGCGCAGCACGCGCCCTAAAGAGTGATAGCTGTGCATCACGGTGATTTTGCCCTGATTAGCCTGAATCACCGCGACGCTGATTTTATACGTATCAATCGTCGCTTTTAACGCCTTGATCTGCTCCTGATAGCGACGTTCAAGAATTTTCAGCCGTGCCTGCGTGCCGGTTAACTGCGCCAGCTTGCGGTAGATTTCCGGCGCCCCGCCGTCGAGGTGATCGATGCTCACCGTCGGCGCGATTTTCTCCAGCATCGCGACAGGCGTATTGCGGGTTGGTTCGGTGATGATCAGATCCGGCCTGGCGGCGGCGATGGCTTCAATATCGATATCAGCGGTGCCGATAAACTGAATCGCAGAGTTATCAAAATCCACGCCGGTCAGCAGCCCGCCGGAGCGAATAAAATGGCTGCCGTCCGGGCGCGTACGTCCGTGGCTCGCCACCGGCGGCACGCCGAGTTCAATCAGCGGAATGGTGATGTCAAGATCGTGCAGCGAGATGATGCGTTTCGGGTGCAGCGGCACCGTGACCGTGCGCCCCAGATCGTCAGTAAAGGTTTGAACAGGCTCAGCGGCGCTTGCGGAAAAGCCCGCCAGCAGCAACAACATTAACACTACGCGCATAACACTCCCCTTTTAAAACCGGTCCCGGCGCGCCCAGAGCAGCACCAGGAAAAACGGCCCGCCAATCAGCGAGATAACAATGCCCGCAGGCAGTTGCAGCGGCAAAAACGCCAGCCGCCCGACATTATCTGCCAGCAGAACCAACAGCGCGCCCAGCGCCGCACTGCCCACAAGCAACGTGGTCTGGCCGCCGCGCAGCAGAAAACGCGCCATGTGCGGCGCAATCAAACCGACAAATCCAATGCTCCCGACGCATGACACACAGGCGGCTGTCAGCAGCACCGGGGCCAGCACGCGAATCAGCGCCAGACGTGCGGTGCGCACACCCAGCCCGGTGGCCGTCTGGTTACCGAGCAGCGCGACATCTGCCGCGCGGGCCGTCAACAGCAGCAGCGCAAACCCGGGCAGCGCCCAGCCTGCCGCCACGCTCACCAGCGACCAGCTGGCGGCATGCAGGCTACCAGCCAGCCACAGCAGCGCGGTCTGCACGTCGCGCACGTCTGCCGTCGTCATAAAGACGCCCATTCCAGCGGCGAAGGTCCAGGAGACGCCGATGCCAATCAGGATAAAACGCGGACGAGAAATATCGCGGGCGAGCACCACCACCAGCAGCGCCGTCAGTAGCCCGCCCGCCATCCCCACGACCGGACGCCAGAACACTGACATCGCCGGGAACTGGAAAATCAGCAGCAGTACCGCCACGCTACATCCCTCTTTCACGCCGATCAGCCCCGGATCGGCCAGACCGTTGCGGGTGATGGACTGCATTGCCGCGCCCGCCATGCCCAGCATCGCCCCGCAAAGCACAGCCATCAGCAGGCGCGGCAGACGGATATCCTGCACAATGTAGCGCGCGTCGGGGCTAAGAGCGTCAGGAGAAAACAGCGCGCGGGCCACGTCTGAAGTGGGAACCGGAAGCGTGCCGTGGGTCAGGCCCATGACCAGCAGCGCGGAGATCAACGCGGTTAAAACGGCTAACCACGCCAGCGCTTTGGGGCGGATTAGGGTTGAAAATCGGCCCCAACGCAGCGGGCGCAATTCGGCGCGCAGCACGGCCCGGCTCATCGGAACATCCTCGCGGCAATCAGAATAAACACGGGCGCACCCACCAGCGCGGTCATCACGCCGGTCGCCAGTTCGTGGGGCATAAACAGGGTGCGCGCGGCGATATCTGCCAGCAGTAACACCAGCGCGCCGCAGCAGGCCGAGAGCGGCACCATGACGCGCAAATCCACCGACACCAGACGGCGAATCAGCTGCGGAACGACGAGGCCGATAAACCCAATCGGCCCGGCGATCGACACGGCGGCACCGCACAGTAACGCGATGGCGATCAGCGCGAGTATCCGCGTGCGGATAAGGGACACGCCTAGCCCCTGCGCCATGCGATCGCCCAGCGCCAGCATGTTCAGGGAAGGTGAAATAGCTATGGAAAGGGCCAATCCGCCCGCCGCGACCCAGGCGGCGTTTTGCGTGGCCGCCCAGCTTAACCCTGCCAGATCGCCCGCCAGCCAGGTGCGCATCGCCAGCAGGGTTTGTTCATCAAGGATCAGCACCGCTGCGGTGATGGATGAGGCGAACGCCGACAGCGCTACGCCGCAGAGCGTCACTTTCATCGGCGTCAGGCCAGTGCGACCGGCAGACGACAGCGTGAGCACCAGCAGGAACAGGAGTGCCGCGCCCGCCGCCGCAATCAGCGGCCGCCCAAACGGCAGCGCCAGCCCGAGGGCGCTGGTTAAAACCACTGCCAGTGCGGCTCCGGCGTTTAGCCCCAGAATATGCGGTTCACCCAGTGGATTGCGGATCACCGCCTGCAGCAGTACACCCGCCACGCCGAGTGCAGCGCCGGTAGTAAGTGCTGCCACCAGACGCAGCAGGCGCAGGTTGATGATCACATTGTGATCGAAGTTGCGCGGGTCAAACGCCAGAAACGCCTGCACCACGGTCTGCGGGGCGATAAACCGCGCGCCGAGGCCCAGATGGATAATCGCGCCCATAAGCAGCAGCGCCAAAAACAGGGCAGAAGTCAGTCCTGTGCGCATCATGCTTTTTCGCTACCGCGACGAAACGGGATAAAGAACGGTTTGCCGGTCATCGGGTTGATCGACATTTGCACATCGACGTCAAACACCGTTTTGATGAGTTCCGGCGTGCAGACGTCGCCCTCATGAAGCACGCCCTGCACTTTGCCTTCGCGTAAGAAAACCAGCGTATCGCCGTAGTTCACCGCAAAATTAAGATCGTGGAGCACCACCACCACCGTACGGCCGTGGTGACGGGTGAGATCGTGCAGGAGTTCGAGGATCTCCACCTGATAGCGCAGATCGAGAAAAGTCGTCGGCTCGTCCAGCAGAATCACTGGCGTTTGCTGCGCCAGTGCCATTGCGATCCAGCAGCGCTGGCGCTGACCGCCCGAGAGACTCTCGACGGGCAGATGGGCGAAGGCTTGCGTGCCGGTCAGACGCAGCGCCTCTTCCACGGCCTGTTCGTCGGCATCGCTCCACTGGCGCATAAAATTCTGCCAGGGAAAACGCCCGCGCGAGATCAGCTCAAATACCGTTAGCCCTTCCGGCAGCAAAGGCGATTGCGGCAGAATGCCCAGTTCGCGTGAAACTGCTTTGGTTGGCTGGTCGTGCAGGACTTTGCCGTCGAGCAACACCGCGCCGCCCATCGGCTGCAACAGACGCGCCATCGTACTAAGAAGCGTCGATTTCCCGCAGCCGTTCGCCCCGACCAGCACGGTCATTTTTTCAGAAGGGATAGTGAGGGAAATATCATCGACGATGATTTTTTTCTGATAGCCAGCAGAGAGGTTTTCGACAACCAACCCCTGCTTTGTCGCGTTATGAGCCACGTGTGCGCCAACTTAATCAAATAACAAATAAATAAAAATAAATCTCATTCTCTTTTGTGAGTTTGCCGCTGCGCCATGTAGTAGTCAAGGGGATAAACACCCTGAAAAAACCAGGGATTAGTCGATCGATACGCATGTTCCACGAAAGTCATTAATTGATTATTTTCAGTCAATTACATTTTTTAGCAGCATCCCAGATCAGGCGATTTTTTGCTGTAGCCGAATTTTGCTTTTTTCCATTTACTACTACATTCCTGCATGATTGAATGATTCTCAATTACATACCCGACTCCGCACAGGCAAACGGGTAGCGCTTTACGGGCAATGACACACCATCTTCACCCGCGACCATGCGCGGGTATTTCGGGAAAACAGATCCAATGGCTATGTACACACCTTCATTCTCTGGGATTAAAGGGCGCGCGCTCTTTTCACTGCTGTTCCTCGCGCCACTGGCGCAGGCGGCTGACAGCACCACCGCGAAAGACGGCGAAACGCTGACCGTCACCGCCGATCCTTCCGCGAAAACCGATGCCACTAACGGCTATCAGCCGCTGAACACCTCCACCGCCACGCTCACGACTATGCCGATGCTGGACATCCCGCAGGTGGTCAATACCGTGAGCGATCAGGTACTGGAAGATCAGCACGCCACCACACTCGACGAGGCGCTGTACAACGTCAGCAACGTGGTGCAAACCAACACCCTCGGCGGGACGCAGGATGCGTTTGTGCGCCGTGGTTTTGGCGCAAACCGTGACGGGTCGATCATGACCAACGGCCTGCGCACCGTGCTCCCGCGCAGCTTTAATGCCTCGACGGAGCGCGTCGAAGTGCTGAAAGGCCCGGCGTCGACGCTGTACGGCATCCTCGATCCAGGCGGGCTGATTAACGTGGTAACGAAGCGCCCGGAAAGAGAGTTCGGCGGTTCGATCTCGGCGACCTCCACCAGCTTTGGCGGCGGCACCGGGCAGCTCGATGTGACCGGCCCAATTGAAGGCACACGTCTGGCGTATCGCCTGACGGGTGAGTATCAGAGAGAGGATTACTGGCGTAATTTCGGCAAAGAGCGCAGCACCTTTATCGCGCCGTCTCTGACCTGGTTTGGCGATGATGCTACCGTCACGGTGCTCTATTCGCATCGCGATTATCAGACGCCATTCGATCGCGGAACGATCTTCGATTTAACGACCAAACAGCCGGTCGATGTGGATCGCAAGACGCGCTTTGACGAACCGTTCAACATTACCGACGGTGAATCCGATCTGGCCCAGCTGAACGCGGAGTACCGTCTCAACAGCCAGTGGACCGCCAAATTCGACTACAGCTTTAGCCAGGATAAATACACGGATAACCAGGCGCGCGTGATGGCCTACGATTCCGCCACCGGCAATCTGACCCGCCGCGTGGACGCCACGCAAGGCTCGACTCAGCGCATGCACTCCACCCGTGCGGATCTGCAGGGGAACGTGGATATTGCCGGGTTTTACAATGAGATCCTGACCGGCGTCTCTTATGAGAATTACGATCTGCTGCGCACGGATATGATCCGCTGTAAGAACGTTAAAGATTTCAATATCTACAACCCGTCCTACGGCAATCTGAGCAAATGCACGACCGTGTCGGCGTCGGACAGCGATCAGACCATTAAGCAGGAGAGCTATTCCGCCTACGTGCAGGATGCCCTCTATCTGACGGATAAATGGATCGCCGTCACCGGCCTGCGCTATCAGTCCTACACGCAGTATGCGGGGAAAGGCCGTCCGTTTAACGTCAATACCGACAGCCGCGACGACCAGTGGACGCCGAAAGCGGGGCTGGTTTACAAGCTCACGCCGTCGGTGTCGCTTTTCGCCAACTACTCGCAGACGTTTATGCCGCAATCGTCTATCGCCAGCTACATTGGTAACCTGCCGCCGGAAACATCCAATGCCTACGAAGTGGGCGCGAAGTTTGACCTGTTCGACGGAATTACCGCTAATATCGCGCTGTTTGATATCCATAAACGCAACGTGCTTTACACTGAGAGCGTCGGTGATGAGACGGTGGCGAAAACCGCCGGACGCGTGCGTTCGCAGGGCGTGGAAGTGGATCTGGCAGGCCGGTTAACCGAGAACACGAATGTGATCGCCAGCTATGGCTACACGGACGCGAAGGTGCTGGAAGATCCGGATTACGCCGGTAAACCGCTGCCAAACGTACCGCGTCACACAGGTTCTCTGTTCCTGACTTACGACATTAACAATGTGATCGGCGGGAATACCCTGACGCTCGGCGGCGGCGGGCATGGCGTGAGTCGTCGCTCCGCCACCAACGGCGCAGATTATTATCTGCCGGGCTACGTGGTGGCCGACGCTTTTGCAGCATACAAACTGAAGCTGCAGTATCCGGTGACGCTCCAGCTGAACGTGAAAAACCTGTTTGATAAGACCTATTACACGTCGTCGATTGGCACCAATAACCTGGGGAACCAGATTGGCGATCCGCGTGAAGTGCAGTTTACGGTGAAGATGGATTTTTGATGTAAAAAAGCCCGGTAGCGCGCTACGCTTACCGGGCTTAGAATTTATTCCCACTCCCTTTCGGGAGTGAGTCAGCATGAGAACATCAGGCCTCAATATCCGCCATATCGCCTTTTTCCTGCAACCAGTTGCGTCGGTCTTCGGAACGCTTCTTGGCTAACAGCATATCCATCATTGCGTTGGTCTGCTGCTCGTCTTCGTCGCTGATAATCAGCTGCACCAGACGGCGAGTATTGGGGTCCAGCGTGGTTTCACGCAGCTGCATCGGGTTCATTTCGCCCAGCCCTTTAAAGCGCTGCACGTTAGGTTTGCCTTTCTTGCGCTTCAGTTGCTCCAGCACACCCGCTTTCTCTTCTTCCGTCAGGGCGTAATAGACCTCTTTGCCGAGGTCGATACGGTACAGCGGCGGCAGCGCAACGTGAACGTGACCGTTCTTCACCAGCGCGCGGAAGTGTTTCACAAACAGGGCGCACAGCAGCGTGGCGATGTGCAGACCATCGGAGTCCGCATCCGCGAGGATACAGATCTTGCCGTAACGCAGCTGGCTTAAATCGTCGCTGTCCGGATCGATGCCGATCGCAACCGAGATATCATGCACCTCCTGAGACGCCAGTACCTCATCGGAGGAGACTTCCCAGGTGTTTAGGATCTTACCCTTCAGCGGCATGATCGCCTGATATTCACGGTCGCGCGCCTGCTTGGCTGAGCCGCCCGCCGAGTCACCTTCGACGAGGAACAGTTCGGTGCGATTCAAATCCTGCGCCGTGCAGTCGGCCAGTTTACCCGGCAGAGCCGGACCGCTGGTCAGCTTTTTACGCACCACTTTCTTCGCCGCGCGCATACGGCGCTGGGCGCTGGAAATCGCCATTTCAGCCAGCATTTCTGCCGTCTGAATGTTCTGGTTCAGCCACAGGCTGAAGGCGTCTTTGACCACGCCGGAGACAAAGGCCGCGCATTGGCGCGAAGAGAGACGCTCTTTGGTCTGACCGGCAAACTGTGGGTCCTGCATTTTGACCGACAGGACATACGCGCAGCGATCCCAGATATCTTCCGCCGACAGCTTCACGCCGCGCGGCAGGATATTGCGGTATTCGCAAAACTCACGCATCGCATCCAGCAGCCCCTGACGCAGACCGTTGACGTGCGTACCGCCCTGCATCGTCGGGATCAGGTTGACGTAGCTTTCTGTCAGCAGCTCGCCGCCTTCGGGCAGCCACAAGAGCGCCCAGTCGACCGCTTCCGTATCACCGGAGAAGTTACCGAGGAACGGTTTTTCTGGCAGGGTTGGCAGGCCGTTAATCGCTTCGCCCAGATAGTCGTTCAGACCATCCTGATAGCACCAGCGCTGCTCGCTGCCGTTCACTTCGTCTTTGAAGGTAATTTCAACGCCAGGGCACAGCACCGCTTTCGCTTTCAGAATGTGCGTTAAGCGCGAAACGGAGAAACGTGGGCTGTCGAAGAAGCTTTCGTCGGGCCAGAAATGGACGCTGGTCCCGGTATTGCGTTTGCCGCAGGTGCCGATGACCTGCAGGTCCTGAACTTTGTCGCCGTTTTCAAAGGCGATGTTGTAGACCTGGCCGTCGCGGCGCACGGTCACTTCCACGCGCTTAGAGAGGGCGTTGACCACGGAGATCCCCACGCCGTGCAGGCCGCCGGAGAACTGGTAGTTTTTATTGGAGAACTTACCGCCCGCGTGCAGACGGCAAAGGATCAGTTCAACAGCAGGGACACCCTCTTCCGGGTGAATATCGACAGGCATACCGCGCCCGTCGTCGATCACTTCGAGGGACTGGTCGGCATGCAGGATCACATCGATGCGTTTGGCATGGCCTGCCAGCGCTTCGTCCACACTGTTATCAATAACTTCCTGGCCCAGGTGGTTTGGGCGAGTGGTATCGGTGTACATCCCAGGGCGGCGGCGAACCGGCTCAAGCCCGGTGAGTACCTCAATGGCATCAGCGTTATAGGTTTGCGTCATGATTTAGCTAGCAATTCGCATTGGTTGTCAGAGGCTGTGCAGCCCAAGAAAATCGACAATCTGGGTGAAATGATTCTCAAAGTCCGTGAAAGCATGGTTTCCGCCTTCTTCTACAGTCTGGCGGCAAGAGGCGTAATACGCCACCGCCTGGCGGTAATCCAGCACTTCATCACCCGTCTGTTGCAGCAGCCAGAGGAGATCTGGCGCGTCAAGCGGGTCTATTTGCATCACTTTGAGGTCGTAAATATGGCGAGACTCTAGCACATATTGCTGCCCGGTGTAGGGGTTCTCGTTCTGGCCGAGAAAGTCCGTCAACAGCTCAAACGGGCGTACCGCCGGGTTGACGACGACCGCTGGCAGCATAAAGCATTGGGACAACCAGGTGGCGTAATAACCGCCGAGCGACGAGCCAACAACGCCGAAGGATTCGCCGCCGTGTTCCATCACGATGGACTCCAGCATCTCTGCCGCATCCGCCGGATACGGCGGCAGCTGCGGGACAA
Organism: Lelliottia sp. WB101; assembly: GCF_003051885.1. Lineage (NCBI taxonomy): Bacteria > Pseudomonadati > Pseudomonadota > Gammaproteobacteria > Enterobacterales > Enterobacteriaceae > Lelliottia > Lelliottia sp. WB101. The sequence goes on along the minus strand of NZ_CP028520.1, from coordinate 1,684,082 downwards.
TCATCTCGATATGCGGATGATGTTCGCTGAGCCACTGGCGAAACTGGGTCGCCTTTGCGGAGCGCGGCGAGCTGTTAAACCCGTGCAGATAAAGGAGCGTAGACATCAGTATCCTTCTGAAGCAGTGTCAGGACGGAACTGTGCCCCTTCCAGACGACACACTTCCGTGGTCAGCCGGCCATCCGCATGGAGTTCCAGCCAGCGCCATCCCGGCGCGATGGTATCTAAGGTGAAGTTGGCGCAGTGCGGTTTAAACTGCACGCAGGTCGACGGCGTCGCCAGCAGACGGCGGCCATTCCAGTCGAGATCCTGTTCCTGATGAATGTGTCCGCACAGCAGATTGTTCACATGGGGATATTTCGACAGCACGCGGTCGAGCGCGGCAGAGTTGCGCAGGCTGTGCTGATCGAGCCAGCTGCATCCCGCCGGGAGCGGATGGTGATGCAGCAACAGCAGGGTATGGCGTTCAGGTGCATCAATGAGTTTGCTTTCGAGCCACTCCAGCTGGAAATCGCTCAGCTCGCCGTGCGGTACGCCGAAGACCTGGGTATCCAGCAGCAGAATTTGCCAGTGATCGCCCACGAACACACGCTTGGCCGGTGAAATACCCGCGTCCTGAAGCGCGCTGTACATGGCGGGCTGAAAGTCATGATTACCCGGTAACCAGACGCAAGGCACGCTGAAGCTCGCGATCCCTGTAGCAAAATGCTGATAGGCCGCGGCGCTTTGATCCTGTGCCAAATCCCCCGTCGCAACGATCAAATCACAGTCGCGATTTTCGAGGTGAATGGCATCAAGTACAGCCTGATAACTCTCCCAGGTATTCACACCCAGCAGCGTTTCATGCTTTTCGGCGAACAGGTGAGTATCAGTAATTTGTAATATCCTGACTGGCGCCCCACCAGCAACAGTCAGGTTCAACAGGCTTTCCAAATGGTGTCCTTAGGTAGGTTTATGACGCTAACAAACCGGAATCGCCATTGCTCCATGTGCTAAACAATATCTTAGCCAGTCAGCTAAAAACTGGTTAATTTGATGCTTTTCGTCGCGTTGATGCAACTTTTTATTAGGATAATCATATCGCGCTTTGAAGCGAAAGATCTGCTGACTCGAACACACTTCAGCCACCATCGCGTCGTGATAAAGCCTGACGGTCATCGACGGCAGGCTCCAGTAGCTGACGGACGGCGCCGTTTGTTTAATCTCGACCAGCGTAGTGTAGCGAGTGGATTCCACAATCGTTAATCGATATTGCGCATTGCTCACCTGATAGCTCACCGTTTCGCCGGCCGCATCGGTGCGCGGCAACAGGCGACGTAATTGTGCGAAGTTGGTCTCGCACAGACGCATCATTTCTGGGAAGTCAGGTGTATAACGCTTCATTTTTTCCACTCTTTTCGTAAGTCTTGATAATGCAGCTGTAGCCATTGCAAAGCGATGACAGACGCTGCGTTGTCGATTTTCCCCTCATTGACCCATTGATAAGCCTGCTCCCGACTCACCACATGAACACGAATATCTTCGTTTTCATCTGCCAGACCGTGAATACCTTGTGCGGTCGTGGCGTCCACTTCACCCACCAGAATGGAAGAGCGCTCGGTGGTGCCACCTGGGCTTGCCAGATAGCTCAGCACCGGTTTGGTCCGGCCGACAATCAGCCCGGCTTCTTCCTGCGCCTCGCGGCGGGCGACCTCTTCCGGCGTTTCGCCCTCTTCGATCATTCCCGCGACGATCTCCAGCAGCCATGGGCTTTCGCTGGTATCCAGCGCGGCAATTCGAATCTGTTCAATCAATACCACTTCGTCACGCACTGGGTCAAAGGGTAGCAAGACTGCGGCATGCCCGCGCTCAAAAATTTCACGTCGAACTTCGCCACTCATTTCACCGTTAAACAGGCGATGCCTAAAACGGTAAAGTTCCAGTGAAAAAAAACCGCTATAAAGCGTTTCCCGTGCAATAATTTCTACATCGTTTTTAGAGAGCGTCACTGGCAACTTATCTGGTTTTTGCATGGCGATATCCTGGTCACAATTGTGTTGAAATCATGAATTTCAAGGCTGTTTGGCTGCCGTTTGACAGGCTATATGATAGATTGGTGCAAATTACCGCCAGATGGCACGTAACGCCAACCTTTTGGCGTGGATGATTCTGTTAGAATCGGCAATTATTTTTAATTAGATCAGCGCTAATACTGCTTCACAACAAGGAATGCAAATGAAGAAATTGCTCCCCATCCTTATCGGCCTGAGCCTGACGGGCTTCAGCGCGATGAGCCAGGCAGAAAACCTGTTACAGGTTTATCAGCAAGCACGTCTGGGCAACCCTGAGCTGCGTAAGTCAGCCGCCGACCGTGATGCTGCGTTCGAAAAGATTAATGAAGCACGTAGCCCGCTGCTGCCGCAATTGGGTTTAGGTGCAGATTATACCTACAGCAATGGATTCCGTGACAGCAACGGTGTGAACTCCAATGTCACCAGCGCCTCACTGCAATTAACGCAGACCTTGTTTGATATGTCCAAATGGCGTGCCCTCTCCTTGCAGGAAAAGAGCGCCGGTATTCAGGACGTAACCTATCAGACCGATCAGCAAACGCTGATCCTGAACACCGCTACCGCTTACTTCAACGTGCTGAGCGCGATCGACTCGCTCTCCTACACCGAAGCGCAGAAACAGGCGATTTACCGTCAGTTGGACCAAACCACCCAGCGTTTCAACGTAGGCCTGGTCGCCATCACTGACGTGCAGAACGCCCGTTCACAGTACGACAGCGTGCTGGCGAACGAAGTAACTGCCCGTAACAACCTCGACAACGCACTCGAATCTCTGCGTCAGGTGACCGGCAATTACTACCCAGAGCTGGCGTCTCTGAACGTTGATAACTTCAAGACTGACAAACCTCAGGCAGTTAACGCCCTGCTGAAAGAAGCTGAAAACCGTAACCTGGCGCTGCTGCAGGCTCGTCTGAGCCAGGATCTGGCGCGCGAGCAAATCCGCCAGGCGCAGGATGGTCATCTGCCAACCGTGGGGCTGACCGCATCGACGGGTGTTTCTGATACTACCTATAGTGGCTCAAAAACCAACACCACCCAATTCGATGACAGCAACCAGGGCCAGAACAAAATCGGCCTGAACTTCTCTTTGCCTCTTTACCAGGGCGGCATGGTGAACTCTCAGGTTAAACAGGCACAGTACAACTTTGTTGGCGCGAGCGAGCAGCTTGAAAGCGCGCACCGCAATGTTGTTCAGACCGTTCGCTCTTCCTTTAACAACGTGAACGCCTCCATCAGCAGCATCAACGCTTACAAACAGGCCGTTGTGTCTGCACAAAGCTCCCTGGATGCGATGGAAGCAGGTTACTCCGTCGGTACGCGTACTATCGTTGATGTGCTGGATGCGACCACCACGCTGTATAACGCGAAGCAACAGCTCTCCAGCGCTCGTTATAATTACCTGATTAACCAGCTGAATATTAAATCTGCGCTGGGTACGCTGAACGAGCAGGATCTGCAAATGCTGAACAGCACGCTGGGTAAACCGGTTTCAACAACGCCTGAAAGCGTTGCCCCGGAAAACCCGCAGCAGGACGCCAGCGCTGATGGCTACAATGCCAACAGCACCGCCCCTGCCGCTGAGCCAGCCGCGGCACGCACCACCACAACAAATAGCACCGGAAACAACCCGTTCCGTAACTAATTGTTGAATAATCCCTCTCCCTTTCGGGAGAGGGTCACATTTGAACGTAAGCCAACGTAAAGATCCCCCGAATCCCCCTCTGCGCTTCATTTTCGACCACTCATCCTCTATCCTGAGCCTTATTTACTTCGTTCTACCACTGGGTCCTGGAAGACAAAATGAAACGGACAAAAACGATCAATCACGCTTCGTTCCGCAAAAACTGGAACGCACGCCATCTCACCCCTGTCGCCCTGGCGTTCACCGCCGTATTTATGCTGGCAGGCTGTGAGCAATCCGATGAAACAGTCTCGATGTATCAGAATGCCGATGACTGCTCGTCAGCCACCGGTAAAAGCGCGGAATGTACCACTGCCTATAATAATGCTCTGAAAGAAGCAGAACGTACTGCGCCGAAATACGCCACCCGTGAAGACTGTATCGCCGAGTTCGGTGAAGGTCAGTGCCAGCAGGCACCGGCTCAGGCTGGCATGGCACCTGAAAACCAGGCGCAGGCCCAGTCCAGCGGCAGCTTCTGGATGCCGCTGATGGCAGGCTACATGATGGGCCGCATGATGGGCGGTGGAATGGGCTTCCAGCAGCAGCCGCTGTTCAGCTCCAAAAATCCATCCAGCCCGGCCTACGGTAAATACACCGATGCGAGCGGCAAAAACTACGGCGCAGCGACGCCAGGCCGTTCGATGACGGTTCCGAAAACCGCGATGGCGCCAAAACCTGCGACCACCAGCACCGTGACGCGCGGTGGCTTTGGCGACTCCGTGGCGAAACAAGCGACCATGCAGCGTAGCGCGACAGGTTCCACCACGCGCTCAATGGGCGGCTGATAATGGAACGAGTCAGTATTGTCGAGCGCCCGGACTGGCGCGAAAAAGCCACCGAATATGGTTTCAACTTCCACACCATGTACGGCGAACCGTACTGGTGTGAAGATGCCTATTACAAGCTCACCCTCGCCCAAGTCGAAAAACTGGAAGAGGTGACTGCCGAACTGCACCAGATGTGCCTCAAGGTGGTGGAAAAGGTGGTTGCCAGCGATGAGCTGATGACCAAATTCCGCATTCCAAAGCATACCTGGGGTTTTGTACGTCACGCCTGGCAGACCCACCAGCCTTCGCTCTATTCACGCCTCGATCTGGCGTGGGACGGCGTAAGCGATCCTAAGCTGCTGGAAAATAACGCCGATACGCCAACCTCGCTGTACGAAGCAGCGTTCTTCCAGTGGATCTGGCTTGAAGATCAGGCGGCGGCGGGCAATCTGCCGGAAGGCAGCGATCAGTTCAACTCCTTGCAGGAAAAATTGATCGAGCGCTTCGCTGAACTGCGCGAGCAGCACGGATTTAATTATCTGCATCTGGCCTGCTGTCGCGATACCGTTGAAGATCGCGGGACCGTGCAATATCTGCAGGACTGCGCAGCCGAAGCGGAAGTGGCCACTGAGTTCCTGTATATCGAAGATATCGGTTTAGGCGAGCGCGGCCAGTTTACGGATACGCAGGACCAGGTGATTAGCAATCTGTTCAAGCTCTATCCGTGGGAATACATGCTGCGCGAAGTGTTCTCTACCAAGCTGGAAGACGCGGGCGTGCGCTGGCTGGAACCGGCCTGGAAGAGCATTATCTCTAACAAAGCGCTGCTGCCGATGCTGTGGGAGATGTTCCCGAATCACCCTAACCTGCTGCCTGCGTATTTCGCCGAAGATGATTATCCGCCGATGGATAAATACGTCATTAAGCCGATCTTCTCCCGCGAAGGGGCGAACGTTTCCATTATTGAAAACGGCAAAACCCTCGAAGCGGCGGAAGGCCCGTACGGCGAAGAAGGAATGATCGTGCAGGAGTTCTATCCGCTGCCGAAATTTGGCGACAGCTATGTGCTGATTGGCAGCTGGCTTATCAACGATCAGCCTGCGGGGATTGGGATTCGCGAAGATCGCGCGTTGATCACCCAGGATCTGTCGCGCTTCTATCCGCATATTTTTGTGGAGTGATGGATTTGCCGGGTAGTGGCTTCGCCTTACCCGGCCTGCAAAATGCACGAACCTGAAGCCCGGTAAGCGCAGCGCTACCGGGCTTTTCGTTAGCCAATTTGCACCGACAGCATACTCAAACTGCCCATCTCGATGCCCTCCACCGGCACGGTCACCGGTTCACTGCCGTCCCACGCGCCCAGCACGTACAGCAGCGGCAGGAAGTGCTCCGCCGTTGGATTAGAGAGCGAACCGCCCTCGTGATCCAGATAGTTCACCAGCGGATGTTCTTCCGCAGGTCCTTGCCAGGTGAGATTGGCTTTTACAAAATCATTGAACGACGTGGCCCATGGGTATGGCGTGTTTTCACCGTGCCAGCGGGCAGTGCGCAGGTTATGCACCACGTTACCGCTCGCCACCAGCATGATGCCTTCACCGCGCAGTTTTGCCAGCTTGCGACCGATCTCAAGATGCCACGCCGCCGGTTTAGTGCTGTCGATACTCAGCTGCACCATGGGGATATCGGCATCCGGATACATTTTGATCAGCACGCCCCAGGAGCCGTGGTCGAAACCCCAGGCCTCTTTATCCAGCGTCACCGGAACAGGCGCCAGCAGTTCCACCAGCTGTTGTGCCAGCGCTGGCGAACCCGGTGCAGGGTAATGGGTGTCATACAGCGCCTGCGGGAAGCCGCCAAAATCATGAATGGTTTTCGGTGCTTCCATGGCCGTGACGCCGGTGCCACGCGTAAACCAGTGTGCAGAGATCACCACGATGGCCTTCGGACGCGGCAACGTCTCGCCCAGGTGACGCCAGGCACGCGTATAGACGTTATCTTCCAGAACGTTCATCGGACTACCGTGGCCCAAAAACAGTGCTGGCATACGAGAAGAAGTCATGGTGATATCCTTACATAGGGTGTTTATTTAATGTCACTACATTACCCGCTATCTGCACAACAAGAACTCAGATAAGCGTGATGAAGATCTTCAGAAAATTTGAATGTAAGAAATATGTAAAGCCGTGAATGCCCTCTCGCTTTGCAGCAGATTAGTCATTAACATTAATGAGAATCATTATCATAAGGAGCATTGAATGTCAGTACCCTTGATTCTGACGATACTTGCGGGTGCCGCCACCTTCATCGGTGCCATTCTTGGCGTGCTCGGACAAAAGCCTTCGAACCGCGTGCTGGCGTTTTCTCTCGGCTTTGCCGCCGGGATTATGCTGCTGATCTCCCTGATGGAGATGCTGCCTGCGGCACTCGGTACCGAGGGGATGTCGCCGGTTCTCGGCTACGGCATGTTCGTCGTGGGCCTTCTGGGCTATTTCGGTCTCGACCGGATGTTACCCCATGCGCATCCGCAGGATCTGATGCAGAAAAGCGTCAAACCGTCGCACGGCAACATCAAACGCACGGCCATTTTGCTCACCCTCGGCATCAGTCTGCACAACTTCCCTGAAGGCGTCGCCACCTACGTGACGGCGAGCAATAACCTTGAGCTGGGCTTTGGGATTGCGCTGGCGGTGGCGTTGCACAATATTCCTGAAGGACTGGCCGTCGCTGGCCCGGTTTATGCTGCGACAGGCTCAAAACGCACGGCGGTTTTTTGGGCCGGGATTTCGGGTCTGGCGGAGATATTAGGCGGCGTGCTGGCGTGGCTGATTCTGGGCAGCATGATCTCCCCGGTGGTAATGGCCGCAATTATGGCTGCGGTGGCGGGGATTATGGTCGCGCTGTCCGTAGACGAACTGATGCCGCTGGCGAAAGAGATCGACCCTAACAATAACCCCAGCTACGGCGTGCTATGTGGAATGTCGGTGATGGGATTAAGTCTGGTACTGCTACAAACAGCAGGAATCGGATAAAAAAACGCCGGGATAACCCGGCGTTTTTTATTTAGCTGGCTTTACGTTCATGCGCCTGGCGGTAGGCCACCAGATCTTCGATGGTCACCACAGCCATATTGTGTTTCTTCGCAAACTCGATGCACTCCGGCGCACGCGCCATGGTGCCGTCATCGTTGGTCAGTTCACACAGCACACCCGCAGATTTAAAGCCTGCCAGCGTCACCAGATCGATGGTCGCTTCAGTGTGGCCGCCGCGCGTCAACACGCCGCCCGGCTGCGCGCGCAGTGGGAAAACGTGGCCAGGACGGTTCAGGTCTGATGGCTTAGCATTATCCGCGGTGGCGGCACGCACGGTCGTCAGGCGGTCAGCAGCAGAAACGCCGGTGGTCACACCGTGCGCGGCTTCGATGGTCACGGTAAAACCGGTACCGAATGCGCTGGTGTTGTTTTCGACCATCATCGGCAGATCGAGCTGTTTACGACGTTCGTCGGTCAGACAAAGACACACGATGCCACTGCCGTGACGAATGGTCAGCGCCATCTGTTCAACGGTCATGGTTTCAGCGGCGAAAATCATATCGCCTTCGTTTTCACGGTCTTCATCATCGAGAACCATCACACCGCGATGTTCACGGAGTGCGGTAAGAGCAAGCTCTACACGGTCAGTAGAGGTGCCAAATGCGGAAAGTAGCGTCTGATTCATGGTAAAAAAACCTCATTAAAATTATGGTTACCAGAATCAGGGCAGTCTTAGGAGCACCGCGTAAGCGGTAAAAAAATAACGTGAGCGGGCCTTGCCCGGCTTGATCGTTACTCTCTCCCATCCGGACTCTAACCGTCGGCTCCGGAATTACACCGGATCTGCTGACCTTTGAGTTTTCACCCAAAGCGCTCGCGGGCTTTCAGCGCAAGGCTGATTTACCGCCGGTGGGGAATTTCGCCCCGCCCTGAGAATAAGCGAGATAACTATAACGCTATTGATTATGCTGGGCAATGCATAAGCATCAAACAATTCTGGATTTGCATTTCATCATCCAAATTGCCTGGGCGTCGACGGCCCCTCCAACCCCGTTCACATCGTTAACGTGACTTTGGGTGGATTTCACGCTAACCGCATCGCAAATGATTTTGTGCAAAAGATCGCGGGTAACGCGCTACAATGTTCGCTAACACCTTCTGATCAAGGGAAACGACCATGATTGACCCGAAAAAAATTGAACAAATTGCCCGTCAGGTTCATGAATCTATGCCGAAAGGTATTCGTGAGTTTGGCGATGACGTCGAGAAGAAAATCCGCCAGGTGCTGCAGTCGCAGCTGACGCGTCTTGATCTGGTGAGCCGTGAAGAGTTCGACGTGCAGACGCAAGTGCTGCTGCGCACCCGCGAAAAGCTGGCGCTGCTGGAGCAACGCCTGACCGAACTGGAAAACCGCAGCCAGCCCGCAGAAGTGAAACCGGCACCGGCGATTCCGCCCGTCGACGAAGCATAAAAAAGCCGGGTGGCGCCTGCGCCTTCCCCGGCCTGCAAATCGGAAAAAAAAACGGCAACCTCAGTTGCCGTTTTTTGTATTTGCACCCTCTCACTGTGGAGAAGGTTAAGTGAGAGCATCAGCCCGCACCAATCCCATTTTACTGTCTGTCTTTCTGGATCTTCTTAATGATGTTGGTGGTAGAACACCCGTCCTCAAAATTGAGTACCATCACTTCGCCGCCGTTGGCCCAGACCTCTTCACTCCCCGCAATCTGCTCCGGCTTATAGTCGCCGCCCTTCACCAGCAGATCCGGCAGAATGCCAGCAATCAGACGCTGTGGCGTGTCTTCTTCAAAAGAGACCACCCAGTCGACCGCTTCCAGCGCGCCGAGCACAATCATGCGCTGCTCCAGTGGGTTCACCGGACGCGTTTCGCCCTTAAGCCGTTTGGTAGACGCATCGCTGTTCACCGCGACAATCAGACGATCGCCAAGCTTACGCGCATTCGCCAGATACGAAACGTGGCCGGCGTGCAGAATGTCGAAGACGCCGTTGGTCATGACCACTTTCTCGCCGCGCTTGCGCGCCGCAGCCACCGCAGTTTTCAGTTCGTCCTCACTCATCACGCCAAAACCGGTATCCGCACGTCCGCGTACCGCATTTTCCAGCTCGATCGGCGAAACGGTAGACGTCCCCAGCTTACCGACCACGACGCCTGCCGCCGCGTTGGCAAAGTAGCAAGCCTCTTCCAGTGAATTGCCCGCCGCCAGCGTCGCCGCCAGCACGCCAATCACCGTATCGCCTGCACCGGTCACGTCGTACACTTCCTGCGCCTGGGTCGGCATATGCAGCGGCGCTTTGCCCGGCTGAAGCAGCGTCATGCCCTGCTCAGAGCGGGTCACCAGCAGCGCGGAGAAGTCGAAATCGGCGATGATTTTCATCCCGCGCTCCACGATCTCTTCTTCGTTTTTGCACTTGCCCGCCACCGCTTCAAATTCGGAGAGGTTAGGCGTCAGCAGCGTCGCGCCGCGATAGCGTTCAAAATCGGTCCCTTTCGGGTCGATCAGCACCGGCACACCCGCTTTACGCGCCAGCTGAATCATCTGCTGTACGCTGGCAAGCGCACCTTTGGCGTAGTCAGACAGCACCAGTGCGCCGATATTGCCCAGCGCCTGCGCGATACGCTCGTGTAGCGGCTCAGGATCAACACCTTCAAAACCTTCTTCGAAGTCGAGGCGGATCAGCTGCTGGTTGCGGGACAGCACGCGCAGTTTGGTGATGGTTGGATGCGTTGGCACAGAAACGAAATCACACTTCACGTTCACGTCGGCCAGCGTTTTGCTGAGCGCGCGTGCCGCATCGTCAATGCCGGTCAGCCCTACCAGACGCGAATGCGCGCCGAGAGAAGCAATATTCATCGCCACGTTTGCCGCGCCGCCGGGACGCTCTTCAATGGTATCGACCTTCACGACCGGGACCGGTGCTTCCGGGGAGATGCGGCTTGTCGGCCCGTACCAGTAGCGGTCCAGCATCACATCACCGACAACCATAACTCCAGCACGTTCAAACTCTGGCAGTGTTACTTTCATTCCTGACTCCAGAAAGATTCACAATTTGCGCGCGATAATATCACACTTGTTTTGTTACGCACGGTTCCACCAGCCACTTCTGCCAGCTGGTTCGAACGCGTTCTCGCTCAATGCTGAAACATTCCGCCGCCACATGGCCCGGCTGTTCATGTAACGCCAGATGATGCAATTCATCGCGAAGCGTGGTGTAGGCGTGGGTCAACGCCTGCGCTTCTTGCTCATCCATAATGTCGTTTTGCGCCAGCAGTTCCAGAATGCGCACGTTATCAGACCAGCGCGTCAGCTTCGGCTTGTCGTGCGCATGACGAAGCACCAGATACTGAGTAATAAACTCGATATCGGTGATCCCGCCCTCATCGGCTTTGATATCAAAGCGATCGCGATGCTTGTTTCCGAGATGGGCGCGCATCTTCTCACGCATCTCTCGTACTTCGGTTTGCAGAGTTTCGCCCTCACGCGTTGCGGTAAGCACATCACGGCGAATGGCGTCGAACTGCGTTTTCAGCTGCGGATCGCCGTACACCACACGGGCACGCACCAGCGCCTGATGCTCCCACGTCCAGGCTTCGTTTTGCTGATAATCCGCAAACGACTCGGTAGACGTGACCAGCATCCCCGCCGCCCCGGACGGGCGCAGGCGCGCGTCCACTTCGTACAAAATACCGGAGGAGGTGCGGGTGCTGAAGAGGTGCATAATGCGCTGCGCCAGACGCAGGTAGAACTGACGCCCGTCGATTTCGCGGTCGCCGTCGGTCATGACATCCACCGGGCAATCGTGCAGGAAAATCAGATCCAGATCGGAGCTGTAGCCCAGCTCCCAGCCGCCCAGTTTGCCGTAGCCGACCACGGCAAAACCCCGTCCTTCGCGATCCGCCAGATGTTTTGGCTGACCGTAGCGCACGACCATTTGGCTCCAGGCCTGCTGGACCACCGCGTCGATGATCGCTTCCGCCAGCCAGGTTAAATGGTCGCTGACTTTCATCACCGGCAGGGTGCCCGCGATATCGGCCGCCGCCACGCGCAGCATCTGCGCCTGTTTAAACTGACGCAGCGCTTCGAGCTGTTGCTCTTCGTCCTCTTCCGGCACGCGCAGCAGATACTGACGCAGTTCGTCGCGATACGCATCCATCGCTGTCGGTTGATAGAGGGTGTTAGGGTCAAGCAGCTCATCCAGCAGCAGCGGGTAGCGCGCCAGTTTGCTCGCCACCATCGGCGACGCGGCGCAGAGTGAAATTAAATGTTTGAGCGCACCGGGGAATTCACTCAGCAGTTCAAGATAGGTCGTGCGGGTGATGATGCCGGTGAGCAGCGGCGTCAGGCGCGACAACGGAATCGGCGCATCCGCACGCGAACAGACATTGCTCAGCAGGTGCGGCATCAGGTGGTCGAGCACCTGTCGCCCGCGCGGGCCGATGGCGCGCTTGTTCATCTCCATGCGGAAATCGGCGATCAGCGCCACCACGCGATGACGGTCGTCGTCGCTCAAATGGGCCAGTACCGGCGTGGTGTCATCTTCCTGCAGCGCATCCTGCCACAGCTCGCGCCAGTGTTCGGACAGCGTATCGTCCGGCGATTCGCTCTCGTCATCGCCAATCAAATCATTAAAGATGCGTCGAACGCCCGCCATATGGGCGTCCAGCGTCTCCGTCAGCCCCTGCCAGTCGTCAACGCGCATGCCCCAGGCCAGCCGCGCGCGGTTCAGATCGTCGCCCGGCAGCGTCTGGGTCTGTTCGTCATTGATGCTTTGCAGCAGGTTTTCGAGGCGACGCAGATAAAGGTAGGCATCGTGCAGAGTCTGGGCGTCACCCTCCGGCAGCAGATGCAGCTGTTCTAGGGCGTTAAGCGTCGGCAGCAGCGAGCGGGACTGCAGGGACGGCTCACGCCCACCGCGAATCAGCTGGAACACCTGCACGATAAATTCGATTTCCCGGATGCCGCCCGCGCCGAGCTTGATGTTGTCTTTCAGGCCCCGGCGGCGCACCTCGCGGGCAATCATCCCTTTCATATTACGCAGGGACTGAATGACGCTGAAATCGATATAGCGGCGGAACACGAACGGGCGCAGCATGGCGCGCAATTCGCTGGCGTAAATGTCGTCTTTGTCGCCCATGATCCGTGCTTTGACCATCGCGTAGCGCTCCCAGTCGCGCCCCTGCTCCTGGTAATAATCTTCCAGCGCGGCAAAGCTCAGCACCAGCGGGCCGCTATCACCGAACGGGCGCAGGCGCATATCCACGCGATAGACGAAACCGTCCTGGGTTGGCTGATCCAGAGCTTTGATTAGCCGCTGGCCGAGACGGGTGAAGAACTGCGCGTTATCCAGTTCGCGGCGGCCCCCACGGGTCGCGCCCTTTTCCGGCCAGGCGAAGATCAGGTCGATATCCGACGAGAAATTCAGCTCACCGCCGCCCAGTTTCCCCATGCCTAAAATCATCAGCGGCTGCGGCGTGCCCTCTTCACTGCACGGCGTGCCCCACTCTTTGCAGCAGGCGTCGTACAGCCAGTCGCGTGCGGCGACAATCAGCGTTTCCGCCAGACAGCTCAGCTGCTGCAGAGTGCTCTCTTCGCTCACCAGCGCCAGCGACTGCGCCCAGGCGATACGCACCATCACGCGACGGCGGAACTGGCGTAAAACGCGCATCAGCGTCGGCTCGTCTGCCACCTCTGCCAGCGCGTCGCTCAGCCACTGAGCGTAGTGCTGCCATTCGTCGGCCTGCGGCGGTGCCGCTTCCAGTTCAGCCAGCCAGTCAGGATTCGCGGTAATGCTCTCCTGCACAAAATCACTAAAAGTAAGCACTTGCTGCGCCTGCTCACTCAGTGAGGCGGCGGGTAATGACTCCGGCAGACGCGCACAAACCGTCTGCCAGTGCTGCTGAAGCTGTGAAGAAAGCGGCATCATGGGGTTCCTTGCCTGAGTTAACGTTTTCCGCTGTGCAGCCAGAACGGCTCTTGCGAAATAGCCTCGTTACGGAAATGTTCAATTTCAATACGCTGGCGCGTCTCAATGGCATGGCGAAGCCCCTGCCAGTTCTCCAGCCACGCCTGCGCTTTCGGCCCATCGTAACTTCCCGATAGCAGCAGAACGCTGTCGATATCACGGTTCAGACGTACCAGCTGATCGCTGTACTGATCGCCCAGCGGGCGGTCAAAAATGGTTTTCAGCTCGGAGTTGCTGCGGGACAAATGGGTATCCGCAAAACGCTTAAACGACTCGGCGATTTTCTTCTGGGTTTTATCATCCAGAAAACGCTGCCAGCCGCGCGTCACCAGGAATTCCGTTAACGCCAGTTTGGCGGCCGCAGTTTGCGGGCTGTAGACCGCCGTTTCGGCAGAGACGTCAGTGGCCATCAGCGTTTCGGTCTGGGTCAGGAAATCACGTAAGTGAGTGCTCGCTTTACGCGGTACGACGCCGCCAAACAGCGTCAGGGTGCTGCGTACCAGGCCCATCGCCGCAATCACATGTTTTTTCGCGTCGCTCACGCCGCGTATCCACAGCTCCTCGTGGTACTGCCACTGGCTCAGGGCCAGCTCCAGCGAGGCTTCCAGACCCTGCTCAACGCTGGATTTAGGTGCCACGTGCAGGATGGTGGTGGCTTTCACCTGACGCGGCGCATTTCCCGCCGCCAGATGGTAGCCGCGCGCGGCCTTGCTCAGGCTGCCCTGACGCAGACCCGACTGGCCCACCAGCTTACGTGCCAGTTTGAGCACGTCGTCAGCGCTGCCTTCCAGCAGTTCAAGCTCCAGCTCGCAAATCGGTTCCTGGAACTCACCCGCTTTCACTTCGCCCCGATCGAGGGCAATTTCGATGCGGCTTTTGCCTTCGTTCACCAGCCATTTTTCACGCCAGAAATCGGTGCTGAACAGCGGCTGAACCTGCGCTGACAGCCCGTCCGGCAGCTCACCGTTCGGCCAGACTTCTGCCGGAAGACGATTCAGCTCAAGTTCTGGCTTTTCAATGTCGATATTGTATTCAGGACGCTGATGCAAACCGCCCACCACACGCCCGGCAATTTTCATCGTCATTTCATAGCGCCCGTTCGCACCACGGATGCGCAGCCCCATATCGTGACGACGCAGCCAGTTATCCGCCGTTTCGTAATAGATATTGAGGAGTTGCACCGGCTCGTGGTGCTCGCTGGTCAGCTGATTCAGATGGTTACGCAGCGCATCAACGCTGCCCGTTTCGACGATAAATTTTAATTCGATCTCTTGTGCCATAGCCCTGTACTTTCGGTTGCGTCACAGCCGCGTCAATGAAGGCGAACTTCCTCGCCATTTGTTTGTCAGTACATAGTATTTTGCGCCAAATTGCCACGCAATGAGCAATTTGAGGGGTGTAAAAGTCTGAAGCCGTGACACAGATGATTCCGATTGCTGACGAATGCTTTGCGTGGAGACACTGTTGCCACTACTATCGTTCCACTTTTTATGAAAATAACGACTAATGATGCTTAAATTACGCCTGATTGGACTGACTTTACTTGCTTTCAGCGCCGCGACTGCGGTCCACGCTGAAGAGAAACGTTATGTTTCCGACGAATTGAACACCTGGGTACGTAGCGGCCCTGGAGATAATTATCGCCTCGTGGGTACGGTGAATGCCGGCGAGGAAGTGGTTCTGTTACAAACAAATCAGGACAGTAATTACGGTCAGGTGCGCGACAGTACCGGCCGTACGTCGTGGATCCCGCTGAAAGAGCTGAGCACCGTTCCGAGCCTGCGCACCCGCGTGCCGGATCTGGAAAATCAGGTGAAAACCCTGACCGATAAGCTGACTAATATCGACACCACCTGGAACCAGCGCACGGCTGAAATGCAGCAGAAAGTGGCCCAGAGTGACAGCGTGATCAACGGCCTGAAAGAAGAGAACCAGAAGCTTAAAAACGAGCTGATTGTGGCGCAGAAAAAAGTGAGCGCCGCCAATCTGCAGCTCGATGACAAACAGCGCACCATCATCATGCAGTGGTTTATGTATGGCGGCGGCGTGCTGGGCGTAGGTCTGGTACTCGGTCTGGTTCTGCCACATCTGATCCCAAGCCGTAAGCGTAAAGATCGCTGGATGAACTAATTCGTCTTATTCACCATACTTACGTATTATCAGGTGAAAAGAGAATTGGGGAGTTTACGGCGTGAAGATTTATCTGGTCGGTGGTGCGGTTCGTGATGCGTTGTTAGGTCTGCCGGTCAAAGATAAAGACTGGGTCGTGGTGGGCGCCACGCCAGAAGAGATGCTTAACGCGGGCTACCAGCAGGTAGGCCGCGATTTTCCTGTGTTTCTTCACCCTAAAAGCCGCGAAGAGTACGCCCTGGCGCGCACGGAGCGCAAAGCCGGTTTTGGTTACACCGGTTTTACCTGCTATGCCGCGCCGGACGTTACGCTCGAGCAGGATCTGCTGCGCCGCGATCTGACGATTAACGCCCTGGCACAGGACGACGACGGTCATATCGTCGACGCCTACGGCGGCCAGAACGATCTGCACAACCGAATTTTACGCCACGTCTCCCCGGCCTTCTCTGAAGATCCGCTGCGCGTCCTGCGCGTGGCGCGCTTCGCTGCCCGTTATGCCCATCTGAGCTTCCGCATCGCCGACGAAACCATGGCCTTAATGACCGCCATGACCGACGCGGGCGAGCTGGAACATCTCACGCCGGAACGCGTCTGGAAAGAGACGGAGAACGCCCTTACTACCCGTAATCCGCAGGTCTTTTTTCAGGTGCTCCGCGACTGCGGCGCCCTGAAGGTGCTGTTCCCGGAAATCGACGCCCTGTTTGGCGTCCCGGCTCCGGCGAAGTGGCATCCGGAAATCGATACCGGCGTTCATACCCTGATGACGTTAAGCATGGCGGCGATGCTCAGCCCGGACGTGGATGTGCGTTTCGCGACGCTCTGTCACGATCTGGGCAAAGGATTAACGCCGAAAGCGCTCTGGCCGCGCCATCACGGGCACGGCCCGGCGGGCGTCAAACTGGTAGACAATATTTGCCAGCGCCTGCGCGTGCCCAATGAGATCCGCGATCTGGCGAAGCTGGTCGCTGAATTCCACGACCTGATCCACACCTTCCCGATCCTCAAACCGGCCACCATCGTGAAGCTGTTCGACAGCATTGATGCGTGGCGAAAACCGCAGCGCGTCGAGCAGATCGCCCTGACCAGCGAAGCGGACGTACGTGGGCGCACCGGCTTTGAAGCCTGCGACTATCCGCAAGGACGTTTGCTGCGCGAAGCGTGGGAGATCGCCAGAGCGGTGCCGACGAAAGACGTGGTTGAAGCCGGATTTAAAGGCCCGGCAATCCGCGACGAGTTAACGAAACGGCGGATTCAGGCGGTAACGGACTGGAAGGAAACGCGTTGCCCTCAGCCAAAAGACTGAGGGCAGTGAGTGGCTTAGAAGAAGACCACGTAAACGGCCGCTGCGACGATAAAGCGGTAGATCGCAAACGGGATGAACGAGATACGTTTGATGATCTGCAGGAAGGTTTTGATCGCCACCAGCGCGACCAGGAACGCGGTCACAAAGCCCACGGCGAACATCGGAATGTCACCCACCGTCAGGAAGTGGAAGCTCTTATAGAGATCCAGCGCGGTGGCACCCATCATCATCGGCACCGCCAGCAGGAACGAGAACTCCGACGCCGCATAGCGGCTCACGCCCATCAGCATCCCGCCGGAAATGGTTGCCCCTGAACGGGAAAAGCCCGGCCAGAGCGCCAGACACTGGAAGCAGCCGATGATAAACGCCTGGCGGTAGGTCATATCGTCCAGACCCGGCGCTTTCGGCTCTTTAGGTTTCAGCAGTTCCGCCGCTATCAGCAGCACACCGCCGACCACCAGCGCATACATCACGTTAATTGGGTTAAACAGCGATTTGATCGTGTCGTGGAAAACCAGCCCCAGCACCACCGCCGGAACCATCCCAAGCAGGATGTGAATCAGCGTCAGACGCCCTTTCCCTTCGC
Source organism: Lelliottia sp. WB101 (assembly GCF_003051885.1). Lineage (NCBI taxonomy): Bacteria > Pseudomonadati > Pseudomonadota > Gammaproteobacteria > Enterobacterales > Enterobacteriaceae > Lelliottia > Lelliottia sp. WB101. The sequence continues at coordinate 1,666,556 of NZ_CP028520.1, read as the reverse complement.
CTTCGTGCTGCGGCGGGCGGCCAAAGTGAATGCCGATAAGACCGAACAGGCGACGCCAGAACATCACCACCACGGCCAGAATGGAACCCAGTTGAATGACCACTTCAAACGTTTTTGCCGTTTCGCCTTCAAAGCCGAGCAAATGACCGACAATGATCATGTGTCCGGTACTGGAAACGGGCAAAAATTCCGTCAATCCTTCGACCACACCCAGTATTGCCGCCACCAGCAGCGAGTGTACATCGCTCATCTATTAACCCTTCTAAAAATGTAAAAAACGGCGAACCTCAATGGACGCCGTGAAAGAGACAGCTTTAAGACCGGTATAACCGAAAATGGTTTAGCGATTATGACGTTAAATCTTTGCTTTAAGATTTTTGCCACGCTCAATGATCACGCCGACGTTCGCCGCGCGCGCCACGGCACCCGGTTTGCTGAGTTTAATGCGCACCCACGGCGAATTGAAACGGCTTAACAGCAGTTCAGCCACCTCTTCCGCTACGCGCTCCACCAGCGCGAAACGTTGCCCTTCGACATGCTTCACCACCGTTTCGCTGATATCCGCATAGCTCAGGCAGTCTTTAACATCATCACTTTTTGCGGCCAGGCGGTTATCCCAGCCCATTTCGATATCGAACACCAGCTTCTGCTCGATGGTCTGTTCCCAGTCGTAAACACCAATTGTGGTGATTACCGAAAGTTGCTCTATAAATACAATATCCATCACGACCTGCCTGCTTTTTGGCTAAACCGGATACCACTTCCGGCGAATTATGCGTATTATCCACAGATGCAGAGAATACAGATACATTTTCAAAACGGAACAGCGTTATGAGTGCAATCGCGCCTGGAATGATCTTCCTCGCTTACCTTTGCGGCTCAATCTCCAGCGCCATTCTGGTCTGCCGCATCGCCGGATTGCCTGACCCTCGCGTCAGCGGTTCCGGGAATCCAGGGGCGACCAATGTATTACGAATTGGCGGCAAGGGAGCAGCCGTAGCGGTATTGATCTTTGATGTTCTGAAAGGGATGTTACCCGTCTGGGGCGCCTATGCGCTGGGCGTCACGCCGTTCTGGCTGGGGCTTATCGCCATCGCTGCCTGTCTGGGCCACATCTGGCCAATATTCTTTGGTTTTAAAGGCGGCAAAGGCGTCGCCACTGCGTTTGGCGCAATCGCCCCCATCGGCTGGGATTTGACCGGCGTGATGGCTGGCACCTGGCTGCTGAGCGTATTGTTGAGCGGCTACTCGTCGCTGGGCGCAATTGTCAGTGCGCTGATCGCCCCGTTTTATGTCTGGTGGTTTAAACCCCAGTTCACCTTCCCGGTCTCCATGCTCTCCTGCCTGATTCTCCTGCGTCATCACGACAACATTCAGCGTCTGTGGCGCCGCCAGGAAACAAAAATCTGGACCCGATTTAAGAGAAAGAAAAAAGATCCGCAGTAGTTCGGACCACGAGAATTCCAGAAACCGGCTCAGAAATGAGCCGGTTTTTTTCATCTATCCATAAGCGACTCATATGACAGGGTTCATTTCTGCCAGGGCATACTGAAGCAGAAAATGGCGAGCGGATGGATGAGCATGTTAGCAACCCAGGTGACTGATAACGCGTATAAAGGCTGGCAGGCGTCGCTTGCGTTGCAGTTTCGCCACACCCCGCAAAAAACCGTCCTGCACTCGGCGCGACACATCGGCCCCCTTACCGTTCAACGCCCGTTTTATCCCGAAGACGAAACCTGCCATCTCTATCTATTGCACCCGCCCGGTGGCATTGTCGGCGGCGATTCGCTCGATATTTCAGTCCAGCTTGCAGCGAACAGCCATGCGCTGATCACCATGCCGGGTGCCAGCAAGTTTTACCGTAGCGGCGGCGCGCAGGCGCATCTTAATCAGCTTTTTTATGTTGAGGAGCAGGCGACGCTTGAGTGGCTGCCGCAGGACACGATTTTTTTCCCCGGCGCTGACGCCCGGCTTAGCTCGGTGTTCCATCTGCATCACTCCAGTACCCTGCTGGCGTGGGAGCTGCTGTGCCTGGGCCGTCCGGTGATCGGTGAAACCTTCAGCCACGGCACCCTGGAAAGTCGGCTGGAGGTGTGGCTCGACGACGAACCGTTGCTCGTGGAACGTCAGCATCTGCGCGACGGCGATCTCACGCCGGTAGCGGCTCATCCATGGACAGGCACCCTGCTCTGTTATCCGGCAAACGAAGCTCTGCTGGACGGCGTGCGCGAACGGCTGGCAGCGCTTGGGAATTTTGCCGGAGCAACGCTCACCGATGGCCTGCTGTCGGTGCGTTTTCTCTCTCACGACAACCTGATTTGCCAGCAGGCGATGCGCGATATCTGGCAATACCTGCGACCGCAGGTTACCGCTAAAGCGCCTCACGCCCCCCGAATCTGGCAGACCTAAGAGAATCCTATGGAACTGACTCCCAGAGAAAAAGACAAGCTGTTGCTGTTCACCGCCGCGCTGGTCGCGGAGCGCCGCCTCGCACGTGGCGTCAAACTTAATTACCCGGAATCGGTCGCGCTGATCAGCGCCTTCATTATGGAAGGGGCGCGCGACGGGCAAACCGTGGCGGAGCTGATGGAAGCGGGTCGCCATGTGCTGACGCGCGCGCAGGTGATGGAGGGCGTGCCGGAGATGATCCCGGATATTCAGGTGGAAGCCACCTTCCCGGACGGCTCTAAGCTCGTCACCGTTCACAACCCGATCCTGTGAGGGGAAACCGATGATCCCAGGCGAATATCAGATTAAACCCGGCCAGATCGCCCTTAACGTGGGGCGCAAAACCCAGCGCACGATCGTCGAAAATCACGGCGATCGACCGATTCAGGTGGGATCGCATTACCACTTTTACGAAGTGAACCCGGCCCTGAAATTCGATCGCGAATCCACAAAAGGCTATCGCCTTAACATTCCGGCGGGCACTGCGGTGCGCTTCGAACCGGGGCAAAAGCGCGAAGTGACGCTGGTACAGGTCGCCGGGGCACAGCGCATTTTCGGTTTTCGCGGGGAAGTGATGGGCGAGCTGGAGGACCACAATGGCTGAGATTTCGCGTCAGGCGTATGCCGATATGTTTGGCCCTACCACGGGCGATAAAGTGCGGCTGGCCGACACCGAGCTGTGGATCGAGGTGGAAAACGATCTCACGATTTACGGCGAAGAGGTGAAATTTGGCGGCGGGAAAGTGATCCGCGACGGCATGGGCCAGGGGCAGATGACGGCGCAGGCGTGCGTGGATCTGGTGCTGACCAACGCGCTGATCGTCGATCACTGGGGGATCGTGAAGGCGGATATCGGCGTCAAAGATGGCCGGATCTTCGCCATCGGCAAAGCCGGGAACCCGGATATCCAGCCTGGCGTGACGATCCCGATTGGCGCGGCGACAGAAGTTATCGCCGCCGAAGGTAAGATCGTCACCGCCGGCGGGATCGACACCCACATTCATTGGATCTGTCCGCAGCAGGCGGAAGAGGCGCTGGTCTCCGGCGTCACCACCATGATTGGCGGCGGAACCGGCCCCGCGGCAGGCACCAACGCCACCACCTGTACGCCGGGGCCGTGGTATATCGCGCGGATGTTACAGGCCGCCGATACCCTGCCGGTGAATATCGGCCTGCTGGGCAAAGGCAACGCGTCTAATCCTGACGCCCTGCGCGAACAGGTCGCAGCGGGCGCTATCGGGCTGAAAATCCACGAAGACTGGGGCTCGACGCCTGCGGCGATCAACTGCTCGCTGGAGGTTGCCGAAGAGATGGACATTCAGGTGGCGCTGCACAGCGACACGCTGAACGAAGGGGGCTTTGTCGAAGATACGCTGGCGGCGATTGGCGGGCGAACCATTCACACCTTCCATACCGAAGGGGCGGGCGGCGGCCATGCGCCGGATATTATTACCGCCTGCGCGCATCCGAATATTTTGCCCTCCTCCACCAATCCGACGCTGCCGTACACGGTTAACACCATCGACGAGCACCTCGATATGCTGATGGTTTGTCATCACCTCGACCCGGATATCGCCGAGGACGTGGCTTTTGCCGAATCACGTATCCGCCGGGAAACCATAGCCGCCGAAGATGTGTTGCACGATATCGGCGCTTTCTCGCTGACCTCTTCAGACTCCCAGGCAATGGGCCGCGTGGGCGAAGTGATTATCCGGACCTGGCAGGTGGCGCACCGCATGAAAGTGCAGCGCGGGCCGCTGGCGGAAGAGTCCGGGGAGAACGACAACTTCCGCGTCAAACGCTATGTCGCCAAGTACACCATTAACCCGGCACTGACCCATGGGATCGCCCACGAGGTCGGTTCGATTGAAGCGGGAAAACTGGCGGATCTGGTGGTCTGGTCGCCCGCGTTCTTTGGCGTTAAACCCGCCACCATCGTTAAAGGGGGAATGATCGCCTGTGCGCCGATGGGGGATATCAACGCATCAATTCCCACGCCGCAACCGGTGCACTATCGCCCGATGTTTGGCTCGCTGGGCGCCGCACGCCACGCCACGCGGATGACGTTTGTCTCCCAGGCCGCAGCGACCGGCGGCATCCCGCAGCAGCTTAACTTACAAAGCGCCATCGCCGTGGTGAAAGGCTGCCGGACGGTGAAAAAGGCCGACATGATCCACAACAGCCTGCAGCCGAATATCACCGTGGACGCGCAAACCTACGAGGTGCGTGTGGACGGTGAACTGATAACCAGCGAACCGGCAGACGTCCTGCCGATGGCGCAACGCTATTTCCTGTTCTGAGGAGAGATGATGATCTACTTAACCCAACGCCTTGATCACCCGCACCCGGTCACCGCAAGCGTCACGCTGCCGATTGATGTGCGGGTGAAAAGCCGTGCCCGCGTGGAGCTGAACGACGGGCGCGAAGCGGGGCTGATGCTGCCGCGCGGGCTGCTGCTGCGAGGCGGCGATCTGCTCACCACCGAGGACGGTCTGGAAGTGATCGAAGTGATTGCCGCGCCGGAGTCGGTGTCGGTAGTGCGCTGCGCCGATCCCTATCTGCTCGCGCGCGCCTGTTATCACCTCGGCAACCGCCACGTTCCGCTGCAAATCATGCCCGGCGAGCTGCGCTACCACCACGATCACGTGCTCGATGACATGTTGCGCCAGTTTGATCTGGACGTGACCTTTGCTCATCTGCCGTTTGAACCGGAAGCCGGGGCCTATGCCAGCGAAACCCACGGTCATGCGCATGCGCATTCCCATTAAGGTGCCCTGAAGGAATGGAGCACAACCGCCAGCAGTTACGCCTGATGCAGCTCTCCAGCAGCAGTCTGCCGGTCGGCTCTTTCACCTGGTCCCAGGGTCTGGAGTGGGCGGTGGAAGCGGGCTGGATTTCCACCGCGGCTGAGTTCAGGCAGTGGCAAATTCAGCAGATGGAGCGGAGTTTTTTGTGCGTCGATTTGCCCCTGTTTATCCGTCTGTACCGCGCCTGTGAGCAGCACGACATTGCCGCCGCAAAACGCTGGACGGCGTATCTGCTCGCCTGTCGCGAAACGCGTGAGCTGCGTGAGGAAGAGCGCAATCGCGGCGCGGCCTTTACCCGGCTGATTAAGAGCTGGGAGCCGGATTGCCCGCCCGAGTGGTTACCGCTGTTTTCCAGCAGCCAGCTGTGCGGCATGGCGTGGCTCGGTGTGCGCTGGGACATTGACGTCCAGGCGTTAGCGTTGAGCCTTGGCTACAGCTGGATGGAGAGCGCCGTCATGGCGGGCGTAAAACTGGTGCCGTTCGGACAGCAGGCCGCGCAGCAGTTGATTATCGAATTGAGCGACCATTTTGCTGCAAAGCTCGGTCAGGCGTGGGAGCGCAGCGATGACGAGCTGGGGGCGGCGACGCCGCTCTCGGCCATCGCCTCTGCGCGTCACGAAACACAATATTCACGGTTATTCCGATCCTGAGGATTTTTTATGGCTGAATACAAACATCCCCTGCGCGTGGGCGTGGGTGGCCCGGTCGGGTCGGGTAAAACCGCTCTGCTGGAATCCCTGTGCAAAGCGATGCGCGACACCTACCAGCTCGCCGTTGTGACTAACGATATCTACACCAAAGAGGATCAGCGCATCCTGACGGAAGCCGGGGCGCTGGAGCCGGATCGCATTGTCGGCGTGGAGACTGGCGGCTGCCCGCATACCGCGATCCGCGAGGATGCCTCCATGAATCTCGCCGCCGTTGAGGCCTTGAGCGAGAAGTTTGGCAATCTGGATCTGATTTTTGTTGAAAGCGGCGGCGATAACCTGAGCGCCACGTTTAGCCCAGAACTGGCGGATCTGACGATCTATGTGATTGACGTTGCCGAGGGGGAAAAGATTCCGCGCAAAGGGGGGCCGGGGATCACTAAATCGGATTTCCTGGTGATCAATAAAACGGATCTGGCGCCGTACGTCGGGGCGTCTCTTGAGGTGATGGAGCGCGACACAAACCGGATGCGCGGTGAACGTCCGTGGACCTTTACCAACCTGAAAGCAGGCGACGGATTAGCGAAGATTATAGATTTTTTGGAAGTGAAAGGGATGCTGAAGGTTTAAGCGGGATTCGCCGGCATTGCAGGCCGCACATTTGTAGGCCCGGTGAGCGTTGCGCCACCGGGCAAGAAAGACACTTACGCAGCAGGCAGCTCAGCCAGCGGCCAGCGTGGGCGCACAGAGACGCTCAAATCCGCCGTCGCGCCTGCTTTCGCACGCACCATGCCCGCATATGCGATCATCGCGCCGTTGTCGGTGCAAAATTCCGGACGTGCGTAAAACACTTCGCCGCGACGTTTTTGCATCATCTCCGCCAGCTTCGCGCGCAGCGTACGGTTAGCGCTCACGCCCCCCGCCATCACCAGCCGCTTAAAGCCGGTCTGATCCAGCGCGCGTTTGCACTTGATCATCAGGGTATCCACCACCGCATCCTCGAAGGCGCGAGCGATGTCAGCGCGAGTCTGATCGTCATTTTCATTGTTGCGAATGGTATTCGCCGCAAACGTTTTCAGGCCTGAGAAGCTGAAGTCCAGCCCTGGGCGGTCGGTCATTGGACGCGGGAAAACAAAACGTTTTTCAACGCCCTGAGACGCCAGTTTCGACAACATGGGACCACCCGGATAATCCAGGCCCAGCAGTTTGGCGGTTTTATCGAAAGCTTCACCGGCGGCGTCATCAATGGACTCGCCCAGCAGTTCGTACTCGCCAATACCGGTCACGCTGATCAACTGGGTATGACCGCCGGAAACCAGCAGCGCCACAAACGGAAACTCAGGCGGATTCTCTTCCAGCATCGGTGCCAGAAGGTGCCCTTCCATGTGGTGAACCGCAATCGCCGGAACATCCCACGCAAACGCCAGCGAACGCCCTACGGTGGCACCAACCAGCAGCGCACCGACCAGACCCGGGCCTGCAGTATAGGCAACCGCATCGATATCTTTTGGGGTCAAACCGGACTCTTTCAGCGCCGCCTGAATCAGGGGAACTGTTTTACGCACGTGGTCGCGCGACGCCAGCTCCGGCACCACGCCGCCGTAATCAGCGTGTAATTTCACCTGACTATACAGTTGGTTGGCTAACAGACCTTTTTCGTCGTCGTAAATGGCGATGCCGGTTTCATCGCAGGATGTTTCAATACCCAGTACACGCATGGCTTAATTTACCTCTTTTCTGTACCGCGCAGTGTAGGGCGAATGCGGGTCGATGTATACCCTGAGGGGTGAGTTCGTGTATACTCTTACCCCTTACAAAAGTCCCGTTCAAAAACGGCATTGGTGCTTTACAAAGCAGCATGAGTTGCAGTAAAATTCCGCACCATTTTGAAATAAGCTGGCGCCGATGCCAGCGGCAAACCGAATTTATCAAAGGTGAGAGTTACATGCCGGTAATTAAAGTACGTGAAAACGAGCCGTTCGACGTAGCACTGCGTCGCTTCAAGCGTTCATGCGAGAAAGCAGGTGTTCTGGCGGAAGTTCGTCGTCGTGAGTTCTATGAAAAACCGACTACCGAACGTAAACGCGCTAAAGCTTCTGCTGTGAAACGTCACGCGAAGAAACTGGCTCGCGAAAACGCACGCCGTACTCGTCTGTACTAATCTGTTGAGGGCACACGCCCTCAATGGTCAGACTGAGTTATAGTCGTAAGGCCGTGCTTCCGGAAGGAATGCGCGGCTTATTTTCGTTTATGCGTTAGCAAATACACAAAATCATTCAAGACGCATCACGGCGGCAAGGTAGTGAATCCTCAGCGCTTACATCAGTAAGTGACAGGGTTAACGAGCGCAGCCAACGCAGAAGCAGCTTGAGGGATAAGGTGTAATTTTACGGGGCCTATGGCTGGACGAATTCCACGCGTATTTATCAATGACCTGCTGGCCAGAACCGACATCGTCGATCTTATCGACGCGCGGGTAAAGCTCAAAAAGCAGGGCAAGAACTACCATGCGTGCTGTCCGTTCCATAACGAAAAAACCCCCTCTTTCACCGTAAACGGTGAAAAACAGTTTTACCACTGCTTTGGCTGTGGCGCCCACGGGAATGCTGTCGATTTCCTGATGAACTACGACAAGCTCGAGTTCGTGGAAACCGTCGAAGAACTGGCGGCGATGCACAACCTTGAAGTGCCTTACGAAGCAGGCAGCGGTCCGAGTCAGATAGAACGCCATCAACGACAAACGCTTTACCAGCTGATGGACGGTCTGAATTCGTTTTACCAACAGTCTCTTAAGCAACATGCAGCTGAACCTGCGCGTCAGTATCTGACACAGCGCGGATTGAGCGACGATGTGATTGCGCGTTTCGCTATTGGTTACGCCCCGCCCGGCTGGGACAACGTATTAAAGCGTTTTGGTGGCAATAGCGAAGATCGTAAATCTCTGATCGATGCCGGCATGCTGGTGACAAACGATCAGGGACGAAGCTATGACCGTTTCCGCGAGCGGGTGATGTTCCCTATTCGCGACAAACGAGGCCGGGTAATTGGTTTTGGTGGACGCGTGCTGGGTGACGGCATGCCGAAATACCTGAACTCCCCGGAAACCGATATTTTCCACAAAGGTCGCCAGCTGTATGGCCTTTATGAAGCCCAGCAGGATAACGCTGAACCCCGGCGTTTACTGGTGGTCGAAGGCTATATGGACGTGGTCGCGCTGGCGCAGTACGACATCAACTACGCGGTTGCGTCGTTGGGAACGTCCACCACCGCCGACCACATTCAGCTCCTGTTCCGGGCGACGAATAACGTCATCTGTTGTTATGACGGTGACCGTGCCGGACGCGATGCCGCCTGGCGTGCGCTGGAAACTGCACTACCTTATATGACCGACGGGCGCCAGCTGCGCTTTATGTTCCTGCCCGACGGTGAAGACCCGGATACGCTGGTGCGTAAAGAGGGCAAAGCGGCGTTTGAAGCGCGGATGGAGCAGGCTCAGCCACTCTCCACGTTTCTGTTTAACAGCCTGATGCCGCAGGTCGATTTGAGCACACCAGACGGACGCGCCCAGCTAAGCACGCTGGCACTGCCGCTGATTTCTCAGGTTCCGGGCGAAACGCTGCGCATTTACCTGCGCCAGGAGCTCGGCAACAAGCTCGGCATTCTGGATGACAGTCAGCTTGAACGTTTAATGCCTAAACTGGCTGAAAGCGGTGCGGTTCGTCCCGCGCCACAGCTAAAACGCACAACCATGCGTATACTGATAGGGTTACTGGTGCAAAACCCTGAGCTGGCGCCGCAAGTGCCGCCGCTCGCGGGGTTGAACCATGAAAAGCTGCCAGGACTTGGCTTATTTTCAGAACTGGTCAACACGTGTCTGTCGCAACCAGGTCTGACTACCGGCCAACTGTTAGAGCACTATCGCGGCACAAAAGAGGCCGCCACCCTTGAAAAACTGTCGATGTGGGACGATATAGCTGATAAGGACATTGCAGAAAAAACGTTCACCGACTCACTCAACCATATGTTTGATTCGATGCTTGAACTGCGCCAGGAAGAGCTGATTGCTCGCGAGCGTACACATGGCTTAAGCAGCGAAGAGCGCCGGGAACTCTGGATGTTAAATCAGGAACTGGCGAAGAAATAAACTGAACAAAAACCGTTCACGTTGTATCAAAGCAGAGACAACGTGAAGGATGCAGCATTTAACGGCTTAAGTGCCGAATATCGATCGGGAAGCCCCCGGCAGCCGCACTGAGAGGCAGCGGCAAAAATATAAGTACGCCCTCGCTTCAAAGGTTGGCAGCGACACCGCCGACACCAATTAAACGAATTAAGTGTGGATACCGTCTTATGGAGCAAAACCCGCAGTCACAGCTGAAACTTCTTGTCCAACGTGGTAAGGAGCAAGGCTATCTGACCTATGCCGAGGTCAATGACCATCTGCCGGAAGATATCGTCGATTCAGATCAAATCGAAGACATCATCCAAATGATCAACGACATGGGCATTCAGGTGATGGAAGAAGCACCGGATGCCGATGATCTGTTGCTGGCTGAAAACTCCAACAACACCGACGAAGATGCAGAAGAAGCCGCTGCACAGGTGTTGTCCAGCGTTGAGTCTGAAATCGGGCGTACCACTGACCCGGTGCGCATGTACATGCGCGAAATGGGCACCGTTGAACTGTTGACCCGCGAAGGCGAAATCGACATCGCGAAACGCATCGAAGATGGGATCAACCAGGTTCAGTGCTCCGTTGCCGAATACCCTGAAGCGATCACCTATCTGCTTGAGCAGTACGATCGCGTCGAAGCCGAAGAAGCGCGTCTTTCTGACCTGATCACCGGTTTTGTCGATCCGAATGCTGAAGAAGATCTGGCGCCAACCGCGACCCACGTCGGTTCTGAACTGTCTCAGGAAGAGATGGATGATGACGAAGACGAAGAGGAAGAAGACGGCGACGATGACAGCAGCGATGACGACAACAGCATCGATCCTGAGCTGGCGCGCGAGAAATTTGGCGAACTGCGCACCCAGTACGAACTGGCTCGCGACACCATCAAAGCCAAAGGCCGCAGCCATGCCGCCGCTCAGGCCGAGATTCAGAAACTGTCTGAAGTTTTCAAACAGTTCCGCCTGGTGCCGAAACAGTTCGACTACCTGGTGAACAGCATGCGCGTCATGATGGACCGCGTTCGTACTCAAGAACGTATTATCATGAAGCTGTGCGTTGAACAGTGCAAAATGCCGAAAAAGAACTTCATCACCCTGTTCACCGGCAACGAAACCAGCGAAACCTGGTTCAACGCGGCTATCGCGATGAACAAACCCTGGTCTGAAAAACTGCACGACGTGGCTGATGATGTTCAGCGCGGCCTGCAGAAACTGCGTCAAATCGAAGAAGAGACCGGCCTGACTATCGAGCAGGTTAAAGATATCAACCGTCGCATGTCCATCGGCGAAGCGAAAGCCCGTCGTGCGAAGAAAGAGATGGTTGAAGCTAACTTACGTCTGGTTATTTCTATCGCGAAGAAATACACCAACCGTGGTCTGCAGTTCCTGGATCTGATCCAGGAAGGTAACATCGGTCTGATGAAAGCGGTTGATAAGTTTGAATATCGTCGCGGTTACAAGTTCTCCACCTACGCAACCTGGTGGATCCGTCAGGCGATCACCCGCTCTATCGCGGATCAGGCGCGCACCATCCGTATCCCGGTGCATATGATTGAGACGATCAACAAACTCAACCGTATCTCCCGTCAGATGCTGCAAGAGATGGGCCGCGAGCCGACGCCAGAAGAGCTGGCTGAGCGCATGCTGATGCCTGAAGACAAGATCCGTAAAGTGCTGAAAATTGCCAAAGAGCCTATCTCCATGGAAACGCCAATCGGCGACGATGAAGATTCGCATCTGGGTGATTTCATCGAGGATACCACCCTCGAGCTGCCGCTGGACTCTGCGACTACCGAGAGCCTGCGTGCTGCCACTCACGACGTTCTGGCGGGCCTCACCGCGCGTGAAGCGAAAGTCCTGCGTATGCGTTTCGGTATCGATATGAATACCGACCACACGCTGGAAGAAGTGGGTAAACAGTTCGACGTTACCCGCGAACGTATTCGTCAGATCGAAGCGAAGGCCCTGCGCAAACTGCGCCACCCGAGCCGTTCTGAAGTTCTGCGTAGCTTCCTCGACGATTAATCGGCCCTGAAAAGTAAAAAGCTCCCAACCGGGAGCTTTTTTTTCATCTTTTTTCAGCAGAGTAGAACCACAACCCCCTACCGCCCTCGCACCATCAACGCCTCATCGAGTTCACGATAGGCTTCGACCAGCTTGTCGAGCGTCGCCCTGTTCAGCCCACTCGGATTTGGCAGCACCCACACCTGCGTCATGCCAATGGTGATTCTCTGCTTGCCCCACTGCGCACCGCGCTGGCTAAAGGCCTGCTCGTACGCCTGCTTGCCAAGGATCGCCAGCGCCGAAGGCTGGTAATCTTCTATTTTCTTCACCAGTTCCCGCCCGCCGCTACGCAGCTCATGCAGATTCACCTCTGTAGCCTGGACTGTCGGGCGCTCCACCAGCATGGTAATCCCGCAGCGGGTATCCAGCAGATGCTGCTCCTCTTCAGGCTTCAGCAGCCGATCGGTGAATCCTGCCTGATGAATGACCTTCCAGAAACGATTTCCCGGATGGGCAAAGTGAAAACCTGTATGGGCGGAAGACTTGCCTGGGTTGATCCCGCAGAACACCACCCGCAGCCCCGGTGCCAGAATATCGTTGATCATCTCACTCCCCGATGAATGTATCTTGTAGTTAGTATAAAGGATTGATAATGCGTTGTTTATAAAAACAGCAGGCAGGAGGGAATGGCTGGATTGCAGCAGGGAGTTACTTTATAATTCACCGCCACGGCCCCTTAGCTCAGTGGTTAGAGCAGGCGACTCATAATCGCTTGGTCGCTGGTTCAAGTCCAGCAGGGGCCACCAAATTTTAGCTTTATAATCATATAATTAAGCCACTCTCGCGAGTGGCTTTTTTGTTGCCTGAGCTTTTGATGGCGATGAAATGGCGGTAGACTTCTTACCGCCATTTTCTTTAAGGTATAAAAAACCCGCTCGCGGCGGGTTAGTTTAAAGGGGGGTAACAGGCACTAGCCTTTAAGTGTGGATCGCGACACTTTAGGGGTAACTCCACCAGTGGTAACAATAAATCGCTCTACCGATTCCATCGTCACGAAAGTGCAACTGCAATTGATGTTTGTGCACTGATGATAACGTTCTTTGGTATTCTCGCTAAGGTATCGACTCGTACGGGCATGTGCCGCTTGCTTACACTCAGGACAATGAAACATAACTGGCTCCGCAATTCACTAAAAGTGAACTTATAATACCCAATAAATCACTAAATGGGTATTATTTTATCCCTTCCCTTCTTCTGTGACATATTCAATATCTGAGGATTTCACTTGCAGCTCAAGCGTCGAAGTGAAACCGTTGCTATTAAGACGATGCACTACCCGGCTGATTACCCATGCTTGATTATCTATGACGTTCTTGAATCCTCTGACTGTAACAGGTATTTCAGGAAACAGATCTGCACGGCCAATTGCGAGCGTGATAGAAAACTCAGCTGCACCACGCTGTATCTCTTCCCATTTGGCCTGCGCCGCACGGATGGCCTGCGCTTTGCTAGCGAAAATGGTCGTTAACTCCAGAACATTTTCCGGTTCTCCAGCCATGTATTCACCGTTTCGTGCGCCCTGATTCCCGCTCGGCTTGCTCGCTGACGGTGTCATAGTGGCATCCGGATGTTGCCAGGAATGTAGATCCTGCTCTTTCGACACACGTTTGAGATTAACGTTTTGGTTTTGCTGACTCGGGTCTTTGGTTTGCAGCCATTTGGCTGTAACACCGCTATACGCCCCCCGATCGGCAATAGTAAATTGATGGCTGTCTCCATCGCCACGTTCTATGACCCTTTGCGGGAAGGGTTTATTACTTGCATTCGTCGCACTCCCCTTTTTCAGGAAAAGGAGTTTTCCGGCCTTTACGGAGACAACCGCACCATTTCGCTCGGCCAGCCGCGACAAGAATACAGCATCAGACTCCTGCGTCTGATCGATATGGGGCACCTCAACAGGTACCAAACTCTCGGCTATCCTGGCTATGAGCTTATTCCGCTGAGCAATGGTGTCGACAATTGTCCCAAGCGTTGTATCATGCCAGGACTGCTCGCGACGCGAGTTGAGCGATCCTCGAAAATCAGCACTGCGTGCACGAATGGTGAGAACGTCTGGAGCACCTCGATACGCGATTTCGTCTACGATAAAACTCCCCTTTCCCAGCAATGCCGATCCCTGCCAGCCTAACCACAAACTCAAAGAAGCACCGCGCGGTGGTAACTCAACCAACCCGTCAGAATCATCAAGCTCTATATCAAGCTGGTCAGCTTCAAATCCATTATTATCAGTCATTGTCAGACTGATGAGCCGCTCTCTGAAAACCTCAGTAATATCATCCTTACCGAAAGCGAGCATAAAATCGGGAGCAATGCATGCACCTGCCTGGAGAGTCATTCCCGTTATCATCCCACCAGTCCTCCCGCCCAGCTACCCACTGATGACACCAGGGTTTCGGCTTGTGCTTTTAAATCGCCATACATAACAACCAGGGATTCATCGACTCTCTTTAAAGTCAGGTTAAACTCGATTTTTCTGGCAGACCCATCACTGTAAAGATCCGTGTGAGTATGTGTTACCTTTTCAACCACATACATGCCGTGAATCATTCCACTACCGTCGATCAGTGGCCATGCACGTCCCTCGTTGGCCATCAATTCGATCGCCAAAAGCGATAAGTTACCGCCAGTAATTTCTGGGTAGAGCGTACCGGAGAGTGTGCGTGTGGTTTCTCCCTCACCAAGAAATTGATACGCAGGTGACTTGCCGATGCGGTTATTTGATGCCCATCGATAATCTTTTGTATATTGCATCGACTGATACGGTAGCGTTCGGCGCTCAAACACAAATAAACCCAATACCATTAACACTGTCTAAATCTCCTCAGTCATGCGAAAAGCTTGAGCGCTGATATGAACGCTCTTGACGAGCGAGGTTATCAACGGCTTCTCTGAGCCGACGGTCTAAATCACTGTTCGGCAGAACATCACCTTGCAAAGTGATGCTGTACTCTCGCTTACTGTTGTCGATAAAAGATCGCCCAGCGGGGGCAGATAGCGGCTGATAAAGCGGATAGCCGCTTAATGTGGATGTCGGCGGAATATAGGTTCCGTCAGGCGTCACGGCCGTGGTTTTCACCTTAGTCTCGGTATCTTCAAGTTGACCGGACTCTTTTTTGATAATGCCGAGTTTGTCCAATAACCAGCTTGCTTTACTGCTCAGACTGTTAAAGATATTAAGTGGCGCCATGAGCGCATTGGCCAGTGCCTGGCCAAACATTACCCCCACATTCTTACAGCGTTCGAGCGTTTCTTGTGTCGCCTTAACGGGTTCAAGCAGATCAGTGAACCACTGCCAGATGCTGCCGAGCTTCTCAACGAGAAAATCAAATGCCGGCGCAAGCGGGGAAAAAATTTCTGCCAGCGGAGCAAAAGCGGTACCAAGTCCCTCAATAACGCCGCCAAAGAATGCACTGAGTGGTTCCCAATATTTACGGATCAGCAGGGCTCCACCGACAATCGTCGCCACAACAGCTATAACTGGCCACGTGATGGCCCCAAGAGCTGAGGCGATAGCGCCGCCGGTTAGAGTAAATATTGTCCCCAGCATGCTTGCTGCAGCAATAATGACATTCACCCCGGCAATCAAAGGCCATACGATTTGCCCGACACCTCCCAGCACGCCGACCAGCGCCAGCGTACTCGTGGCAACGTTCAATAGGGTTTGGGTCAGTTCGGGATTTGTCTGAACCCAGCTTGCGGCCATGCCAACCCAGGTGTTTGCAGAAGCCGTCAGACGCCTTAGGGCAGACTCTTCTTGCGCAAAAACATCAATTTTCAGACCATCCAGGGTCGACCGTAGTTTTACTAAATCTCCATCGAGATTATCGGACTTGATACTGGCGATGCGTGAAGTACTCCCTTTGGCAGCGAGCATTTGCTGACGTTTGTTGTCAAGAGTTCCATCACCGGCAGCGGAAACCAGTGCTCCTGCCCCCTTTACAGCCTCTTCACCGAACAGGCTTTTCAGGTATTCGGCCTGCTGCGCCATATCAAGTTTGTTTGTCTCAAAGGCGTGATAAATATCTTTAAATACCTTCTCGACCGGAAGCTTATTTCCGTTACCGTCGTGTGTGCTAACCCCCAGGGAATTGAGGGCAACAGGCGCCTGGCCTGTCATCGCATCCAGACGGCTCAAAATAGTGTTGATATTACTCCCGGCGCTGGCACCTTTAATATTGTGGTCTGCCAGGATGCCGAGCATCGCCGTTGTGTCTTCAAGACTTTCACCAGCCATTTCCGCACCTGGTGCAACGTTTTTCATCGCCGCAACCAAATCATCAAGACTCGTGCTCGATGAGTGGAGGCTTTGTGTCAAGACATCAGAAATGCGTTCGATCTCTGTTATCGGCAACTTAAACGCCGATTGCACCGTAGAAAGTGCGCCAACAGCATCGCTGGCTGCAAGACCATTAGCTTGCCTCATTGTCACTGTCGAGTCGGTTGCCATGAGAACGTCATTCGCATTGTAACCTGAGCTTGCGAGCACACCCTGTGTTTGAGCTACGTCGACTTGAGAGAGATATCCTTTAGAACCAATATCTTTAGCCTGCTGGCGAAGAGCAGCCATCCTTTCATCATTCTTATCAATACCGAGAGTCGACTGCGTATCCGACATCTGTTTGGTGAAAGCGACGCCCGGCGCAAAAAATTGAGACAAACCATGGAATCCAGCACTCGCCGTATTTATTCCCGCCGCCCCCGCATCACGTATGCCGAAGGCAAGCGTTTTACCGGACTCGTAGCGGCGCTTTATTGCATCGACTCTTTCCTGCTGCTGATTGACGCGGGAAAGAGCGTCACGCTGCATATTTAGCTGTTGCGTGGTCTGTCTAATCGTGACTTTCACACGCTGTGCATCAGCAGAGAGTGTACGCGTGTTAATGCCCGACTGAGAAAGCTCGGAACGCTGGCGCTGTAAGGACTGGCGCATACCGTTGTATTTACTCTGCAGCTCAGCTGCAGATTTTTTTGCAACATCCAGCGCCTGCGACTGTGCCAGCGTGGGTGCTTCGATATTCTTAAACTGAATGGCCAGTGCTGCCGCCTCCTGCTTCGCTTTTGCAAGAGACCGCCCGGTTAGAGAAAGCTGAGCGCTGGCTTTCCTGAACCCATCAATACGGGCTGCCTGCACGTTGAGATCGCGCAGAGATTGCTCAGAATCACGGATGTCACCCGCAAGGGATTTGCTGGCAGTCCGGATAGCATTGAGCGGTCGGTTTGCGCGTCCAACGGCATTAAGCAGCGCCTCAAGTTTCACGTTATTGCTCATAGTGGTTTCCGCTTCGCTGTAGCGCCTTGTCGCGCCAGGTTATGAGTTCGGCCACGTCCAGAGGATACAGCTCGGATGGCGGCCAGTGAAAAATCACAGCAATATCCGCCATCAGGTCATCTACCGACAATTGGTCGGGGAAATTCAGCGAGCCGAAGCAGGTGATAAAAAACCAACCACCTTACCGGCAAGTGCAATGAGATCTGCGGCATCCAGTTGAGCAATCTCATGTTCGTTCAGCGCCGGGTAGGTCATTCGAGGTAAAACCTTAATTAAGGCGTCAACATCACAGTTTGCCAGTGCAGCCAATGACACTCCGCGGAGTGTCCCCGCGTTGGGCCTGGATACAGTAACCTGCTCAATTTTTTGCTCACCGCGCATCAGCGGATTGTCGAAGGTCACAACGTTTGAATTTCCGGTATCAATAATATTTTCCATTTGTCACTCCCTCAAAAATAGAAGAGACCGGCCTGCCTGAGCGGCCGGTCAACAACATTACAGGCCAATAGCCTTACGGTGTTCGGCCAGACGGTCTACACCGTCGACCTTCAGCACCATGTTGACGATGTCAATTTCAATGACTTCTTTTCCGTCAATTGTCAGCTGGTAATAAGCACAATCAGTTGTCATTTTCGTTGTACCGCTTTCGCCCTGCTTGTTCTCACCGCAGTCGTACTCTTTATGACGACCTCGCATCACCACCTCGACGGCGGAAATTGCACCGGTGTCATCGCGCTGATAGGAGCCAGTAAAACGCAGCGGTACGCTGTCTGCACCAGGGGATGCATACTGCGCCCATAGTGCGACATCCGGCAGACCACCGAGCGTCCATTCAAGGGATAGCGCATCATCATCAAGGCCCATATCAATGGATACCGAACCCGGCATCCCGCCGCCGCGGTATTTCTCCAGCTTGCGGGTCAGCTTCGGCAAAGTGACGGATTCAACGACGCCCATGTAGCTCAGGCCATCGTTAAACATGTTCAAATATTTTAATTTACGTGGTAACGCCATGCTGTTAGCTCCTTAGCCGTTGACCGAATCTGACAGATTAGCCAGATAGGTATCAGTGATGCGCTGGCGCAGGGTCAGGTTTTCCAGCGGTGGGACGGGGGTATAGTCGTAATCGATATACAGTTTGCCCGCTTTAAGCGTCGCAACATCGTTGGACTCAGGGTCGTACCAGCAGGAGCCATCGACGATATAACCATTACTTTTCAGCTCACGGAACTTGGCATTAATGCCCGCCACGATGTCGCGAATAAGGGTCGGGGTAATCGGTTTATCCATCGCCCACGCATGTGCTTCCGCCATGGTGTCGGCCAGTACCTGCGCGGTACGGGTGTAGTTTTCAAACAGGAAAAGAGGATCATCCGCGCAGGTGCGGTTACCCCAGAATTTGAAACCATCATTGCGGATCAGCGTGGTCACACCAGCCTGATTAAGCAGGTTGGCGTCGGTCGCCGGTTCCTGCAAATCCCAGGAGACTGAGGCGCTAACACCGGTGACGCCATTCACGCCGACGTTTGACAGGGTTTTATGCCAGCCGGTTGTCTGGTCGATTTTGGCACGCAGGCCCAGCGCGCGCGCCGTCGCCCATGCGGTATCTGTTGCGTTTGTCGTAGTGTCCCACGCCAGAAAATCGGGGAAGATCACCATCAGCTCACGCTGGCTGAAATTCTTGCGATAGTCGATGGCCTCGGAAATGGTTTTACAGTCCCACGCACTGACATAGCCAAAGGCGCGCAGGCTCTGACAGGTAGCGGCAAGCGCAGTCGCTACTTCCTGCGAATCCAGCCCCGGCACGCCGAGAATGCGCGGCTTAACGCCGGTGACAGTCTGCGCCGTCAACAGCGCTTTCAGGCCGGTGTATTTGCCGTTTTCGTCCGTGGTGCCAATAATGTTGGAAATCGTTTGTTTCTGAGCCGCGTCGGGGGCCTCAGGGTCTTCGACACCTTCGGCCACACGTACAACCACAATGACCGGTTTGCACTGGTCAGCGATCGCCTGTAGTGAAGATGATAGTGTTCCCTGTTTGCCGGCTTTACTAATAGCGCTTTGCACATTAGTAATCAGCACAGGTTCATTAAGAGGGAAAACCGTCTCGTCAGCATCGCTGGCGGTACAGACCATGCCGATGATGGCTGTTGAGACAGTGGAAATGGTGCGCACGCCGTCATTAATCTCGATGACCTGCACGCCGTGATGATAGTCGCTCATCCATTTAACTCCGTGGTTTAGTGGTGAGACTATTGTCAACGTCATACCTTGCAAGCGCGACGGGAAGGGGTTGGAGCGGGGATTACACAACAATAAGCCCTCCGGAGGAGGGCTTTATTTATTCTGGGAGTTGCGGCCAGTCAACCGGGCGTGTCACTGATACAGTATCGATTTTTTCAACCTCATCGATGTAATCCAGAACAGCGAACAGTTTTGCTGCTTCGAGTTCAGTTAGTGTCCGACCTGCCTGCAGTTTGAGTTGAATCACACTCACTGACTGCATCGCATCACTGATGAGCATTTGCTTTTGCGACTCCGCCATTGCAGGGTAGTCAGGCTCAATAGCTTTAAGTACTGGCATACCCTCTTCGTTCGGCACAATTGAATTACCTTTGGTCTGCCCTTCGATTAAATGCTGATACCAGCTTTGAGAGATGATTGACGCATCACCAGGCCAGCTTCCTACCGCTTCATAAAGCCCTCTGTCGGACTCAAAGTAAAAGCCAGACAGTTCAGCACTATAATAAATACTATTCATATCAGTACCCTTTAGCCTGAATAATTACAGCGACTTGCCCGATGCTGCCGTAAGCCCTGTTTGCCATGACAACACAGCCCGTATTTGTTTTTGAGATCAGTTGGAACATCCCTTCCGTATTGCTACTACCGTTGGCGTTTAATGTACTGACCGAAACTGATAAGCAGGCTGACGGAAACGCTTTAGGGAATGTGATCGCCTGCGTCGTCTCGCTGGTCATTGTCGCCCCCTGCACCCACTGCTCAATAATGCCGGTGCTTCCGCATTGCCACCATCCATTCGCCGCCTTTGATGCCGAGTTTGGTGCAGCAAACGAGCCTTTGGGCTGAAAACGTCCGTCGCTTTCGGCTTTGGTATACGCCCCCGTACGCGGCATATATCCCGCATCTGATTGTGCTTTTGTGTAGTAGCGAGCATCGAAGTTGCTGTAATCTGATGGCACGGTCTGACCAACGACATTCAATCCATGCCCCATTGATACCCGACCAGTTGCCAAAGATACCTGGATAGGGCGCAGGCTGTTATAACCGCCATATTGGTCGCCAGAATTCGTGAACATTAGATAATGGTTGGTACCATCATTACGCCAAAACGCTCCATAATTCCCGTACACTGAACGGAAACTATTTGAGCTTGTACTTTGCACTTCAACATTAGCTCTGAAGGGACCACTGTTTACAGATACTGGCTTTCCAGCTGCTGGGGTTATGGCAATTGACCCATCCTCACCTAAGACAATCCCGCTACCGCCTTTATAGTTGTAGAGCGATACGTGATAATTTGCGCTTCCACGTCCGACATAAAATAGGTTATCGCCGTTGTAATCCTTGCCTAAAAGATAGCTCGACTGGCCTGCTGCCTGTGACCATAAAGAAACAGTTGCACCGTTACCTTTAACAGCAATCCATTTCTGAAATGTACCGCCTTGAGAGGCTGAAACCGCATCAACATCCGCTGCAGCTGGCCTATTTTTATCTGTGTAGAAATACTGATAATCCTTGCTACCCACGCTCGATGCACCATCCCAACGAAACGCAATTTTTCCATTTTGATCAGCTGGGATAATCAGATGACGGCTTTGTTTGATTCCTCCACCGTCCTGATTAAGAGTATAGGTATATGCATATGGACCACCCGCTACAGCGTGCGTCCAGAAACCGGAAGGCAAATCCGTCGGGATATTGTCATAACTGTTACTCGCTACAGCTGGCGTTCGGGGTGCTACCCCACCTAACCCCATCCAGCCAGCCACCGGTACTCTCCCGGCAGTCGTGTCTATCATTGAGGTGACAACATCAGCTTTTGCCGCCGTTCCCAGACTCCTTTTAACACCGGCCAGGTCATCATTGACGGTTTTCACCGCTTTCGGTGTCGCGGCGAGCGACTCAGACACACTGTCAGTAGCGCTACTGAGCTGCACAATCCCCTTCTGCGCCGTGGTCGCGTCCTGAGCCGTATACTTCGCACTGGCGAAGTCATAGACCGCTTTAACCGCTTTCGGTGTGGCTGCAAGTATCTCAGACGCGCTGTCGGTCGCACTGCTTAACTGCGTGAAACCCTTTTCTTTCAGCGTGGCGTCGGGATGGCGACGTGACTGCTCATGCTCCGCAAGTTTGTCGTCGACATACTCCTGCGTTGCCATCACAAGCGTAGTATCGATGGACAGCTCGACCGTCTCGATATCGCTCACCATGATTACCATGCGCAGCGTCTGCGCGCGCCCTGACCCTTCCGCCAGCTCGGGCTTGTAGCTTTCTGCCATATTACCGACCGCAATCAGCGTGCCGGTGTCATCGTAAAGCCCCATTTCACGCAGCCAAAAACCGCCGGTCTCAGGTGGAATCACCAGCTCCGCGACGACATAGTTTTTGTGCTTTTTATCCTGGCTGATTTTATTCAGCGCATGACGCCAGACCTCATTGACCAGTTTTGTCTGGCTGGCGTTTGGCTCGGGTAGCGTGCCGCCACCATCCCCGACGGCCATCGCCACAAAATTGACTTTCTTCCCGTTCGGGACGCTCGCCGCCGCCAGCTTTTCAGCACCGGCTTTGGTGATAACGGTTTTATATTTTACTGTCATTGTGCTCTCACTTATCCGGGGTAAACCGTGGTGATATCGCCGTCATAGTTCAGGGCGCCGTAATACAGATGCCCCGGAATATCCTGAATAATATTCAGACCAATAAGATGACGGCTGGCTGGTTTTGCATCGGCAATCAGCCTTTCCATTTCGTAATACATTTCCTCGGAGATGCCGGTCTCTAACACACCGATATCGAGGCGGAATGTGCCGGGCGGGTCGTTGGTTTCCCACCACTCCGTCACGTTAATCAGATACCCGAGCGGCTCGACCACCCGGCGCACCGCACCAATCGTCCCTTTGTGCGCATGGATATACCACGCCGCGCGGATCACCTCGCGTTTGGTCTCTTCCGGCCAGCTCTCATCCCAACGGTCGACCGAAAACGCCCAGGCAAGCCAAGGCAGCAGATTTGCCGGGCAGGTATCGGGACTCCAGAGACGGCGCAGGGGGATCGGCGTATTTTCGATATCGGCACAGGCTCGCGCCGCCGCCACCTCAAGCGGCGAGGAGCCGACCGGCAACAGGCGGGCGTCACTCATCATTGCCCCCGATGGTTACGCTATATTCACTACACCAGGAAGCCTGTGTACTATCGAGCACGATGTCAGCCAACGGTGCGGCCAGCTCAACACGCTGCACCCCCTCAACGTGAAGGGCGGCATAAATAGCCGATTTACGGATATCACGCCCGAGACGGTGCTGGGCGCTGATATAACTCTTAAGCTTCGCCTTTGCTGCACTGAGCACCGGCTCGCTTTCAGGGCCTGGATAAAGAAATAGTGAGGCGTCGACTTTATAGTCAATAATATTTGCCGATTGCACGGTGACGCGATCGGCGACCGGCCTTACGTCCTCATCATTGAGAGCATTTCGGATGACGGCGAGCAGTTCTTCTGAGGCCACGCCATTATTTTCGCGAGACAATACCGAAATGGTCACGTTCGCAGGCTCGGGGCTAATTACAGAAATATCCGCAACCCTGCCGTCAGCACTGCGGCCATGAAACTGATATGCGCCGGTTGAGCCAGCCACACTCATTCCTTCAAAGGCTTGCTGGATACGCAGGCGATAATCGGTATCAGCTTCCATCACCGCAGGCGTGGGCGGTAGCGAGGACTCATCCCCTGGGGTGATCACAAGACGTGTGACGTTATAATTTGCACCAATATTATCGAGATCATTCCCGGCGGCGTAGGCCAACATGACCGCACGCGCCGCTTCATTAACATGCTGACGCCAGATGACTTCCCGGTAAGCATTTTCCTGCAACAGCTTCACAATGGGCTCAGATTCAAGCGTCAGAGTACGTGCAATAGCCTCCTGCTGATCTTCGGGATACAGGGAGATGAGGGTCGCCTTTCGTTCTGCAAGAAGGATTTCATAATTCAGCTCTTCCACGACATCGGGGCGGCGAGCTGGCTTAGATCTACAATAGCCATAACGTTTAACTCAGTGGAATGGTAAGGGAAAAAGGCTGGCCTGAAGTCGAGCGTGCGCCAGTAATATCGACAAACAGCGCTCCGTCATCGTTAGGGTGTTCAAAGATGATGGTCGAGAGACTCACACGAGGCTCCCACTTCTGAATCGCGGAGTAGCACGCAGCCATAATCTGCAGGCGCAACGCCGGGGTCTGCGGCTGGTCAATCAATGCTGACAACAAGGATCCGTACTCACGTCGCATGACGCGTGAGCCAACCGGCGTGACCAGAATGTCGCGCACGCTTTGCCTGATATGGTCGGCCTCAGAAATACTGAGTCCGGTCTGGCTGTTCATTCCAAGATAGCGCACTGTCATTTGGTCTCCTTCGTCCAGCTCCCGCCGCTCTGCACATTGCCGTGTGCATGGTCATCCACCTGCACGCCGTTGGAGGTAAACTTCCCGCCGGTGTGCTCGATGTCTCCTCTCATCGTCCCGCCCTTCTGCACTTCGAGTGAGCCGGTAATCAGCTTGTTGGTACAGACCACCTCGGGTGTATCGAGGGTGATGCGGGTTTCAGCTTTAACCAGCACAACAGGGACGCTGGCCGTGATGGACTCGCTAGCCGTGATGTTGGCGGTTGTGATCCCGGAGACAGTAAGCGCCCCATTTTCTGGTTCGTACTCAATCATTGCCCCATCAGGAAACGAGACGTGAAATGCATCAGGAGAAGCAGAGGGGGCAGGATGGTCATCCGAGAAAATACCCGGTAGCACAAAGGCGGTGTCGAGCTCGCCGCCAATGGCAAGAACCAGTACCTGCTCGCCAACGGAAGGTGCCCACCACACCCGCGCGCGGCCAGCACGACAGGTCAGCCAATTGAGCCACGTAGTTTTCATCCCTCCGGTCTGGACGCGACAGAGCCCCTCCTGAAGAGAGACATCTGTTACTACGCCGATGCGGATAAGATTACGGATTGCACGAGCGATACCGTGGATTGAAGTTAGCGTATTCATGAGGAGAGAATGCCGAGGGTTCAGAGCAGCAGCAATGAGGCTAAGTTTTCTGCTGGATGAAACAACAATTTGCGGCCGCAGGGCATGATAATTTACATGCGTAAAACAACACCCTGAGCGCTAAACACGCTATCGCCGAGAATAGACAATCCTCTAAATATAAATCCAGGTCATTAAGTTCATTTCAGAACCCATACGGTATCGTTTTTAATCAGGCTTCTATCACCGGCAATTTACTCACTCCACTGGCTGACGAGTTCCCCATTAATGTACAACTCTTTAGGCCGAGTAATAGGTGCAGGTAACGGTGGTTCAGGAGAATAACTGGCGCGTAATGTGCCATTTTCCTCTGTGACAAGAATCCGCTCGGTCAATTGCAGACTGAAGCTAATATCTTTACTTTCATCATCATTCATGACTATCTGAAAGAGATAGCCATTTTTACGCCCTTCATCCAGCGTGAAAATATCAGGTTGATTTTCCCGAAGCCAAGCTAACAGGGGCACGAAAAGTTGATTGGATTCGCCGACAAAATTTTTAACAAGACCTTTCAGGGTATATTTCTTTTCAAATGATAATGAGACGGAGAGACGTGCATCAATATTTCCGTTCTCAACAGAGAAGCGCAACATTTCTGGGTGAGCACTTAGCTGTGGAATAGCGTCAATTAATGCCTGACGTAAGCTATTTGGTTTATTCATTACTTTTATCCTGACACTCTTTGATGGTTTCGATTTGCAGCGCGCAGGTAACCAGTGCCTGCTCGAGCCTGCGTATATCTGCACTGAGATCGCCATTAGTCATCGGTTCGCTGCCTGGCATTGGGCATGAGCTCACTCTCGGGCAGATGTTGTAGACAGCGTGCAGCGGAGGCACAGCCGGTGCGGGTGTGCAAGCGGCGCACCACATCAGGCAGACGGTCACGGTACCAACGGCGTAAAGCTTCATTTTCATTCATCAACCTTGTAATAGTCTCCTCACGCTTTGCCCGCTGCTCACTCAACATTGAAAGTTCGTCACGCAGCCTGACCTGCGCGTTTTCATTATCTCGGGCTACTCGCAGTGAGACAGAGAGTTGATTTTTCAGGTTTGCAATAATGTTTTTTTGCTCGCCAGCAACTTGATTTACTTTTTCGAATGATCGAGAAAGGTTCAGATTTTCGCGGCTCAACCACAGTACTGAGGCAAGCAGCCCGGCCAGTATAAGTAGCAGGACTTTCATGGAATCCCTTTGATGCAATATGCTTTTTCCCGTATACGTCGATTCTCAAGACCAGTATTCCTGATACCTTTCACATATACCCAGCGCGGAAACTGATCGCATGCCTGTTGCCACTGCTGGCGCTGAACAAATGACATCAGCGTCGACCGGCATGCGGCTCCCGCGCCAACGTTAAAGGCAAAACTAACCAACGAGTCATATATACGAGGGGGTATTTCGGCTGACACACACGCAGAAAGTCTCTTCTCAACATTGCGCACATCAGCAACAAGATTTACAGCCGCTTCGCGTTCACTGATATCTTCTTTAGGCACAACGCCAGCCGTATGGCCAATACCTGACGTCCACACACCCGCACTGCACTGATAAGGTCTCAGCCGACAGCCCTCAAGATCGGCAATCAGCGCTAATCCCTCAGGAGACGTTTTCAGCAAATGAAAGTCTGGCAGCAGGGCTGCGAACATTAGTACGCTGGCTACACTGCAGCGCTTAATGATTGAATTCACGAATCGCCTTCTCATCAAACCCGAGTGAGGTCAGATAACGGTATGTTTTGCGCTTAAACCAGTAATTCGTCAGCGCCGTAAAAATGGCACACATCCCCCCACGTAGAGTGCTACTTTTTCAGGTGACATTGCCCCAAAATAGGCGAGGCAAACGGCTAACCAGTAAGCTACAAACGTTGTGATTTTTTCCAGACTTAGTCCCATAGATGCACAGCCTCAGCTTTTGCTGCGCTATCAACCTCAGGAATTTCAATCGCCTTGCCGTGTGGCACAATAACGCCTGAAGCAGCAAGACCGGGATTTGCTTCTAACACTGTTTCAACGACGCCCTCTGTACGCCCGTAATAACGCGCACAAATAGCATCAAGCGTGTCCCCCTGCATTGCGTAGATCTTCATCAAATGCTCCCAACAAATGGATTTTCGGATCTAAGATAGTTTCCAGAGCAGGTGTTAAATCGGCTACTGCTTACAGACGTGCAATCACGCGCACAACATTCCTTTATCGCTGGAAGCCCTCATATAAATGACAAAATACATAATGCCCGCCACTGATGAGACAATGAGCAGCGTAAATAAAATCAGGTGAACGTAGAGCTACAGAAACGGAACGCTACAACTCTGGAGTGGAAAAATAAGGTTGGGGGCGTGCTAACATATACTGCATTAACTATGTTCGTATCAGCAGCCCCTGTTTAGGGATATAACCTTTGATGGGCTGAGTATTAATAGCTATCGCCAGCTCTCATCTTCCCAGACTTCCTGAAGAATATTGTCTAGGGCTTCACGATCGGACTCTTTATCAAAGCCCCTCAATTCTACACCTGTCACAGAACCCTTTTTAACGGTGACATGCGTTGATGGGAACAAAGAATGAATTCGTCGGGTCAGCTCATATTGAAAGGCATCAACCATCGTCTGTCCTATTTTTTGTTCTTGGTCTAAGGCGATATTGACTTTCACGTAGCCTCCCCTCTTTTTTAATCTTTCTGGTGCAGGCGTTGCTGAAAAGACAACTGTAAAGGCATTGCCTTTCATCAAGTTCCCTCTCGCAATCTCAGCGATTAAATTCAGGGCAATTTCACGATCTCTTTCCTGGCAAGTTCCTTCAGCTGTCAGACGGGCAATCATCTCGACTCGCTCAATCATAACTTGCTCGTTTAACTCTCTGTCCACACAACCTCCACCATGAGTAACTGTATATACATACAGTAGCACGTATTACTAAAAGCTGGGAAGAAAAAAATCAGAGGCAGCATATGTATCTTCATGATATCGATGGATATTAATGGGATGCACGCAACCTTCTACGGCTAAAAACACTTCGGATTTCACTTAATTCGGGTTCACACTCAGCCCTTAGACGAAGCGTTCTCTGGCGTTGAAAGGCTTTTCAAGTCGTCTGGCCAACGCGCTTGGCCAACCTGTATCTCACGCCCGCAATAAATATCAATATCCTGCTCTGGCAGCCTGAGTTGAGCCTTCAATAGCCGCCTTTTACGTAGACCTAAGGGCTTTGATAAAGCGAATACCGGAGGATCGCTTTCACTCTCCGTACAGTTAATGACAGAACTCCAAGAGGGCGTAGGAGCGCCCTTAACGTCAACGGCCAAATCAACGGCCCGCTTCGGCACAATTTTCCATTGCGTGAGCCGGGTTAAAATTGGAGTACCTGCACCGACGGCGGAATCGTACACGCCACGAATACAAACGATTTCCTCTCCATACTGGTTAAATTCGGTGCGAGGCTCATACAGCGTGCGCACCTGCAAATCATCGCGACGGACAAACGGCCCACCCTGCGCATTAACGTAACCGGCCCAGTCACCGGCGTCGGCGGTATCGTGGACGGCGGCAAACTCAACGCTCAGGCCGTGCGCGGTCTCGGTATCCGCGAGACGACGCAACTCACGGTAGACCGTCACTGGCGCACCGCCGATAAATTGAAACTGACGAATGTGCCAGCGCGCCGCCCATGCCGAAACGGAAGAGGCGGTCTCTTTCAGTAGCTCACCGCTTTCGTCATCGGTTTCACCCTCAAGAGCATAACCGTCGATATTTTTGGAAATGTATTTAGCGACATAGCCGGTCGCGCTGCCCTTTGCCGGGTCAATAACCTCAGCATGAAAGCGTGCCTTTTTAGCTTTATCACTTCTGAGTTCCTGGCAGTCTTCCTCCCACGCATAATCGCGAATGATGAGGCGCACGCGCTCTGCATCTTCTGGCAGCATGAACATAAGCATGTGCCAGTGTGGCGTACCGTCATGATGAGGCTCAGCAACACGGATACCGAATATACGGATGTCTTCCCGGTGCAGCCTGGCGCGAATACGCGCCCACAGGCCGGTGAGATAACTCTGCGTGTCCGACGGGCTGGCTCCGTTCCATTTGCTGTTACGGTAGCCCGCTTTTGTTGTTGCGTGATATTTAGACGGCGCGGTCAGGGTGTAAAACTCCCCGACATAACCAAGCTCATTGCAGATATTTTCAAACCCACGGATGCGGGTCATCAGCTCGCAGCGGCGTATCGCAGGGTTAGCGACCGAACCGTCGTATTTTTCAATCAGGCTGATGCGGTTACCGTCTTCGTCTTCGAGATCCAGCCCCTTGAGAAATTCACGCGTGCGGCGCTTCTGCTCGCGCCAGTCGGTCACGCAGTTTTTACTCGCGTAGGCGTGCCGTTTTTTGCTGACATTGCCAACGGCAATTTGCAGGTGTTCGCGCCATGCAGCCACAATACGGCGCAAACGACCACGCCACCACACTTCACTGAACATGCGCATTACTGCCGGTGCAATGACATCCTCCCCGACATATTTCTTTGTGAATTTCTCCCAATGCGGCGGAATAATGTTGAATTGCAGGGATATAAAACCGGCACGCATGTACCAGGTGTACAGCGTTTTAAGCTCGCTAAACCCAATGTCGTCAATGTTAGCCAGTTCAGCGCGAATGAAATTAGCAATATCAGCGGCCAGCAGGTCAATATCGGCGCGACACATGTCCGGAAGGCGGTTATATCTGGCGACCATATTGACCATGCGTGATGCCAGATATTGCATAATCTGGGTATCGAAATGACCACCAAAAACAGCAGCTGATACATTGCGATTAATACCCGTACACTCGTATTTTTTTGCGACCCGCTCAACGCGTGGCAATGCCTTTTTGCAAAAGCTGATTAAAAAAGCGTTGGCTCGTTGGCTGCCCTTATTTTTTTCCAGCAGCGCAGCAGTGCGGTAAATATCAAAACGCACGCACTCCGGCTGGAGAGAAAGCGCCTTTCTCGCATGCAGCAAAGCCGCGAACATACGGTCGCGGCGATACTGTTGCTCATAGGTCAGATATGGGCTGGCTATTGCAGGTCGCGCTGCGTTCCATGGGTAAGCGAGCTGAATAGCCAAGTCATCCAACCCGATAATTTCTGTTTTTTAGCTCTGTGATTTCCTGGCAGGTCACACAATATGCCACCCCAGGGATGGCAATGCGACGAGCCTCTGGGATTGGGCTATCACAGGCTTCGCAAATGAGACGAGAAGGCGCAGTAATTCGGCTACGAGCGCTATTGATGTAACGCTCACGCTCTTCCAGCTCGCGTTGCTGTGCGAGATCCATTGCGTCAGCCATTAGTGTTGCACCTGAGATTCGTACTCAAGATGTTCAGCCTCGCCACGCAGCAACTCCGCAGCTTCGGTACTATTCAATCCCTGGTAACTAATATGGAGGGCCATTGCTTTAAGGCGTTTAGAAAAAACCAAAGCGTGCGCTTTACGCTCTTCATTTTTAACGTCAGACAGCAATACCGCCAAACTATCGGGATCTGTTTCAATTTTATTGATTTCGTTATTTCGCATTATGTAATCTCCTGAATTTAGGCAAAGGGATGCCCGGTGGGTTTACACCAGTGTATTTTTTTAGGGTTAATTCGGCATGGTTAGCCGTTTTGGAAATAAACTCACTACTGCACGGAAATGATTCATTGCAGTAATAAGCGATTTTTTCTCATCATACGTCAGTGAATTGAATTGCAGCTCATGACGAGCCACAGGGAGTTTTGCGAGATAAAAAATAGCTGCCAGCGCGCGAATATTATCTTCATATAAGGGGTCGTGCTTCTCACGCATTTTCTCGATAAAACATTCCAGTTCTTTATTGTTGCAACCCCAATATTTTGCACGCAGTTCTGCCACATAATTGAGACCCGCCAAACGCTCACTCGTCTTGAGTGGAACGGTTGCTGAATCAGCTTCAATAGCCATACTTTCTCTCCTTATGAAAGGGGGTTCCACTCTCGGTACACCCTGTAGCTTCAGGAATATGAAACGCACAGTAAAAAGAAATCTATCAATCAGCTATCGAACTTACTCAGATGGCGTCATGCACCGATGATGAGCTGAAAACGGGAGTGGCCTAAAGCTTTACGTAATTGCTCTTCTTTCCAGCGAGCGTAATAGATGCGTATCGGGCCACCGGCTTTCTTACAACCCTTGCGGATGGTGCGAGGTTCAATAGGTACACAAGGGTTGTCACCGGTTGTCCAGCGATAAGCGGTGCGTTCAGATACCCCCTCAAGCACTGCGAACTGTTGCAGAGTAACGATTGGAGCAGGCACTTTGATGATTGCGATTTCAGAAGCCATGTTGCATGATTCCCATTTGGATAATGTTTGCAATCAATGGTCTCTGTTTGCCAACCTCAGCCATTGATTTTCCTGAATTAGCAACAATACTAATACCCATTTGAGCATTAGTAAACACCCAAAGGAGTATATATTGATCCTTGATTCTCAAGTGAACAATGATGAGTTACTGGACCGCATCTGCCAGGTATATGGATTTAATCAAAAAATCCAGCTCGCAAGGCACTTCAACATTGCGGCCAGTTCCCTTCAAAATCGCTACTCTCGTGGCACAATTTCGTACGATTTCGCCGTACAGTGCGTTCTTGAAACGGGGGCAAGCTTGCGATGGTTACTTACCGGGGAAGGTTTGCAATATGATGGAAAGCCCGCCGCAACGGATCCCAAAGAGATCGCATCATTCACTTTAAGTGATGGTGAACTCGTTAAAAATTCCACTTTAAGTATTGATGCTAATTTTTTTAGTAAAGCGCTAAAAGACGGTATCGCTGTTCGCACCGAAGGCAAACTGCACTTTATTGAACAAGATGCGGCCCTGACTGACGGTCTCTGGCTGATTGATATTGAAGGAACCATCAATATCCGCGATTTGACTTTACTTCCAGGTAAGAAGCTTCATGTTGCGGGTGGAAATGTGCCTTTTGAATGCGAAGTCCGCGAGATAAAAACGCTTGGTCGTGTGGTAGGTATATACAGCGAGATTAAGTAATGACTGTCCGTAAAAACCCTGCTGGAGGCTGGATTTGCGAGCTTTATCCGAACGGGGCAAAAGGCAAACGAATTAGAAAAAAATTCGCCACCAAAGGCGAGGCACTCGCCTTCGAACAGTACACCGTACAAAATCCCTGGCAGGAAGAGAAAGAAGACAGACGCACGCTAAAAGAGCTAATTGATGCGTGGTATA
The DNA here is from genome assembly GCF_003051885.1 of Lelliottia sp. WB101. Classification (NCBI taxonomy): domain Bacteria; kingdom Pseudomonadati; phylum Pseudomonadota; class Gammaproteobacteria; order Enterobacterales; family Enterobacteriaceae; genus Lelliottia; species Lelliottia sp. WB101. The sequence continues at coordinate 1,634,604 of NZ_CP028520.1, read as the reverse complement.
GCGCACACGGCATAACTCTCAAAGATGGACTAAAACGTCAGTTAGCAATGCACCACGCCTTTGAGTGTATGGGCGAACCGCGCGCGCGTGATTTTGATGCGCAGATGTTTTCCCGCTACCGGGAAAAGCGGTTGAAAGGTGAATATGCCCGTTCAAACAGAGTGAAAGAGGTGTCGCCTCGCACCCTTAATCTTGAACTGGCCTACTTTCGCGCGGTGTTCAATGAGTTAAACCGCCTCGGAGAATGGAAGGGTGAAAATCCGCTGAAAAATATGCGCCCTTTCCGCACGGAAGAGATGGAGATGGCCTGGCTAACTCACGACCAGATAGCGCTTCTGCTCGGTGAGTGTCAACGCCACGACCACCCTGACTTACAAACCGTGGTCAGAATCTGTCTTGCCACAGGCGCTCGGTGGTCAGAGGCTGAGAGTTTAAAACAAAGCCAGCTTGCGAAATACAAAATCACATACACCAACACGAAAGGCAGAAAAAACCGCACAGTTCCCATCAGCAAAGAGCTTTACAACTCCCTGCCCGATGAAAGAAAAAGTCGGTTGTTTAGTGAATGCTATGGCGCGTTCCGTTCTGCTTTAGAAAGAACAGGCATCGAACTACCGGCAGGACAACTTACCCATGTTTTGCGCCACACCTTCGCCAGCCATTTTATGATGAATGGTGGTAATATTCTGGTCTTGCAGCGTGTCCTCGGCCATACCGACATCAAAATGACAATGCGATATGCGCACTTTGCTCCAGACCATTTAGAGGATGCCGTTAAGCTCAATCCTTTGGCGATGAGTGGCGATAAAGTGGCGGTCGAAATGGCGAATAATGGGTAAACCCTGGCAAACAATGGCAATGTATGTCAATGATAATTAAAATAAACCATTGTTTTTCGGTTGTTCCTGTAGGAACTCATAATCGCTTGGTCGCTGGTTCATGCCCTGCAGGGGCCACTAAACATAAAGGGCTTACGCCAAAACGTAAGCCCTTAGTTTTTTCAGGATTCATGAATCAGCGGCGTGGATAACTCACACGAGCTCCCGGAGTTGCTCCTGCATGTACGCAGAAAAGTATTCAGGGTTCTTGATAACGACGTGGTCAGTTGAGTTAATTTTCTCAGCCCATCCGGCGACTTTTTTGGTGAAGTCCGGATCCCATCCCTCCTGGCTGCCACGCGCCATCACATCAGCGGCGCTGGCTGGTGTACCCAACTCTTTCAAATACTTGAATATTCCCTTCGCGGTACTCTCGTCCATCGACTGCGGCACTGACGCGGAAGTGTCCATACCACCAATGAAATCCAATGCTTTCTCAATGACTGTTGGCATACTCTTATCCTTAAAATTAACCATCTGGTAACTACGCTTTACCAGGGCCTGAAATTGATCGGAAATTCAAAGAGATTGTCACGGCACCGGAAACCCTCTCTTACCCTTGAGCGCTCCGGTACATTCATAAAGCATTGCACAATCCACACACCCGAACCATTAACCCCCTCACAAACATCTAAAACTAAAGAAATCCCTCGTCGCGCCGATCATCATCCGTGTGTATTATTTCCTGTAGCTCTTACCACAACTAACCTTAACTCAAATACTTAAGCGCTAAAGCGAAAGGCATCATGAGCACACCGATCAAGCGGCTAGAAATCATAAAAAATGCCATTGAACTGGAAGATGACGACATCATTTACAGTCAGCTGGCACGGCTGAAAAGTGAAGCGTTTGACGATGAGCTACAGGCGATCGTCGCGGCGCTTGAGAATAAGAACTACACGGCAGCGATGGCGGCTATCACTGCCTGGTTGCAGAGTCAGCGCTCACTGACCCAATGGCGCGACCCGCAGGTGGCTGCCAGCAAACTGGAGCTGAGTGCATTAGAAGAGCGTCTGCGCGATCTGATTGACCGCCGCAACGCCCGCGTGCAGCAGCTCGACGAGTTCAACGATCTCTATTTCTCCCGCCTTGGCCCGCTGATGTCACAAATCCTGCAACTGCGCAAAACCCTGGCGGAGCTGAACCTGCGTCGCCAGCAGGCGGAGGCGCGTCGTCGCGAAGAGGATTATCGCCGCTGCCAGCAATATATGGCGCAGGCCGTAGAAGTGCTGGCGACGCTGACTCAGCGCTGGCGCGCCCTGCCCGCCGACTCCGTGCAGGCCGCCGAAGCGCGTAAGCATCTTCAGCAGCAAAGCGATCTGATTGCCAATCTGCTGGCCGAGGCGCAAGAGCTGGAAATGGGCTTAACGCGCGAAGAGGAGCCAGCGCGTCAGGCGCGGGACGAGGCCAACGAAGAGTACGAGAAATACCGCGAGCAGCACCACGATGCTGAAGTGCGTCTGCGCAAAGGTAAAGATCTGTCGGAAGAGGATCAGAACGAGCTGAAACGGCTCTGGCGCCAGGCCAGTAAGCTCTGCCACCCGGATCTGGTGGCGGACGATCTGAAAGAAGAAGCCAACACCATGATGGTGCAGCTCAACCAGGCCAAACAGCGAGGCGATGTGAAAGCCATTCGTTCGCTGGTTGCGCGTCTGCAGCAGGGTTTTGAGCCGCTAATGGCAAGCGACCGCCTGAACGATCTGGAACGTATTCGCAAAAAAATGGCGCAGGTACGTGAGCAAATTGACACATTAGTGAACGAACTGGCAGAGCTGGAAAAAGAAGAGTCCTGGCTGCTGGTCTCCTCGCTGAGCAATATGGAGTCCTATTTTGCCCAGCAGGAGAAAGCGCTGCACGACGTGCGCGCCGCGCTTGAACATCAGGTGAACGCAGCGCAGCTCGACGAAGTGGCCTGATTACTTCGCGTGCCAGTACGCGCTGGCACGCACCAACTGTGGATCAATCGCGTCAGTCTCAAACTGGCGGCTCAGGTTTTTCACCACCTTCCCTTCCCCGGTCAGCCAGATAAAGTAATCCCCGGCAGGCACGTTCAACGTCGCCAGCCGATCCGCCACCGCCTGCTCGCTGTGCCCGACAATCCAGGTGATGTTGAAATCACGCAGATGCGCCAGATAGTCCTTGTACGCTTCGTCACCCACGGTCACCACTGCGTGAATCTCCGGGCGAACCGGCAGTTGTGCGATGGCCTCCAGACGGCGACGCAGCGCAGGCATTCCTGACTCATCACACACGTACAGCTGCCAGGCGTAATCTTCGGGCACAACCAGCGATCCGCGCGGGCCGCCGATCGTCAGTTTATCGCCCTCTTGCGCCTGCACCGCCCAGTTGCTGGCGACACCGCCATCGTGCACGAAGAAATCGAGCACCAGTTCGTGGCGTGCTTCGTCGTACAGCGGCGTGTAGTCACGCGCCATAGGACGCACACCGTCGCCCCAGTCGATGCCTTCGTCAGTGACTACCGGCGGGAGAAAGGTTGCGCCCGGTGCCGGAAAAAAGACTTTGGTGTGGTCGTCAAAACCCTTTGAGCTAAAGCCCTCCAGCGCGTCGCCGCCTAAGACGATACGTTGAAAGCCAGCGCTTATACGCTCAACGCGGAGCACGGTCAGCTCGCGAAAGCGCAGTTCATTGCGTACACGTTGTGGGTAGCGGGTCGATGTCATGTTTATGCCTTCGTGAAGTGAATACGATATATCTAAATAAATTTTAAATGATAATGATTGCTAACAAACGGGATTGCAAGTCTTTTTTTGATATAGACATTACAAGGGTTTCCCGCCACATCAACTCATAATTAAATTCTATAAATTCATATAGATACTACAAATACAGAAAACTGCATTGCTAATCCGATAACTTTAGATATAAATTAGATATATCAAATTAAGGAGAAAACGATGCGACATTCCCACGACGATTTCGACAGAGACCATCACCATCATGGCCGCGGCACCGACCATCACGGCGGCGGCGGTGGACGCCGTCAGCGCTTCTTCGGCCACGGCGAGCTACGCCTGGTGATTCTGGAGATTCTGACCCGTAACGCCAGCCACGGCTACGAACTGATTAAAGAGATTGAGAGCATGACTCAGGGGAATTACACCCCCAGCCCGGGCGTGATCTATCCGACCCTCGATTTCCTGCAGGATCAGGCGTTTATTACCATTTCGGAAGAGGAAGGCGGGCGCAGGAAGATTGCGATCACCGTAGCCGGACAGCAGTGGCTTGACGAAAATCAGGAACATCTGGAACACATTCAGGCACGTATTAAAGCGCGCTGCGTGGGCTTCCAGCTGCGTAAAAACCCGCAGATGAAGCGGGCGCTGGATAATTTCAAAGCGGTTCTCGACCTGAGAGTGAATCAGGGGGAGCTCAGCGACGCGCAGCTCAAACAGATCATCGGCGTGATCGACCGCGCGGCGCTGGAGATCTCCCAGCTGGATTAAGCCAGCGCGTCTTCGCGCACGCGGAACACTTTTACCAGCTCTTTCAGGTGCATCGCCTGATCGTTAAGCGAGGCCGCTGCCGCAACCGACTCCTCCACCAGGGCAGAGTTCTGCTGGGTAGTGGAGTCAATCAGGCCAATCGCGCTGTTAATTTGCGAGATGCCTTCCGTCTGCTCGTGGCTCGCCTGACGGATCTCACGCAGAATGACGTCCATCTCCTCCACGTTCCCGACCATACCGTTAATCAGCCCGCTCGCTTTTTCCACCAGGTTCATCCCGTCCTGGGTCTGACTGGTTGAGCTTTCGATCAGCTGGCGGATCTCGCTGGCAGACGAAGCGCTTTTCTGTGCCAGCTGGCGCACTTCACCGGCCACCACCGCAAAACCGCGCCCATGCTCACCGGCACGCGCCGCCTCAACCGCTGCGTTCAGCGCCAGAATATTCGTCTGGAAGGCAATCGCATCGATCAGGTTGATAATATCCGACATGCGGTTAGAGGTTTCGTTAATCAGGCGCATTTTCTGCGTCACCTGCTTCATCATCTCGCCGTTGTTTTTCACCACGCTCGCCGCATCAGCGGAGAGGTTCGTCGCCTCACCCGTATGGGCCGCGGTATTTTTCACCGTAGCGGTGATCTGCTCCATCGAGGCCGCGGTTTGTTCTACGGAACTGGCCTGCTCTTCGGTACGTGCCGCCAGATCCTGGTTCCCCGCCACAATCTGCGCCGCCGCGCTGGAGATATTTTCCGAGCCAGACTGCACCTGCTGCACAATTTCCAGCAGTCGGGTTTTCATCTCCATCAGGGCATGCAGCAGCAAGCCTGTTTCGTCTTTCGTGCGGGTGGTGATGTTGCGGGTTAAATCGCCTTCAGCAATGGCTTCAGCAAACGCCACCGCCTCGCCCAGCGGACGGGTGATGGATCGCACGATAAACCAGCCAATCGCACTGCCGATCAGCACGCTAAACGCGGTGAGGATCACCAGCAGCAAGCGGTTGGTGTTGAAATCGCCGTCCACCTGCTTTCCGGCGCTTTGCATTTCGCTGTTTTGCACCGCGATCAGCTCCTGCACTTTGGCCTTGTAAGCCTGTTGCAGATCCACGGTGTGGGTCATCATCTCCTGGATCGCCCCCGCGCGGTCGTTGTTCTGGACGGCCTGCAAAATCCGATAGCGGGAGTCGAGATACTGCTGACGCACGTCGCGGATGCCGGTCAGGATCTGTTGCGATTTCGCGTCTTTCAGGGAGTTATTCAGGTCAGTCAGAATGACGGTAATCTGTTCGCTGATCGCTTTCAGCCGCTGCTGCGACTGGGCAGCATACTTGCCCTGCTCATCCAGCAGCATGAGCTGTTGAGTGCTAACAAATTCCTGGAAGTTATCAATTAACTGATTGGCTTTTACCGTCGTCGGGTAATCGTGGGTAATGATGGTTTGCATCCCGTTATTTGCCCGATTAAGGCTCAGGAGCGACAGGCTGGCACTCACCACCATCAGAACAATTAAGAATCCAAAGGCCAGAAATAATTTTGTGCCGATCTTTACGTCATGTAAGAACATATATACTCCATCGATGTGATTATTTCTCAGACGATCAGCGTTATCGGTAACTTTTACGCTAACTTTATGACTTTGATCGTTTTTATATTTCATAACCGCTGCAATGGATAGGCTGAATCTATTAATAACGCGCCATCGATCGTTACTTAACCGTCAGACAGGCGGTTTTTGAAATAGCGTTGGGGTAAATTGGCTTAGGTGGGGATAAATAACTGATTCAATTACTTTAGTTATTTAATATAAAATTAACATTTCAGCGCAAATATAATTACAACGCCGGGAATAAAAAAGCCCGCTTATTTCAGCTGAAACAAGCGGGCTTTTTCTTGAACGTTACTGAATCAATGAAGAACCGTGACCGCATCTTCCAGACGTCCGGCGCGGTGCTTCACCATCGCCGAGACGCGGGCGCTCTCTTCCACCAGATCGGCGTTTTTCTGCGTGATGTCATCCAGTTCGGCTACCGCACGGGTCAGATCAGACAGACCGGTCGCCTGCTCGGAGGTCGAGTGGCTGATCTGAGCAATCAGGCGCGTCACGTTTTGCACCTGCTCCACGATGTCGTCCATGGTGCGCCCGGCGGCGTGAACCTGATCGGACCCCGACTGTACCTTGCTGGCGCTGGCATCAATCAGCTTACGAATATCGTTGGCGGCGCTGGCGCTGCGGCTTGCCAGATGACGCACCTCTCCGGCCACCACGGCAAAGCCTTTACCTTGCTCGCCCGCACGCGCCGCTTCAACCGCCGCGTTCAGCGCCAGAATATTGGTCTGGAAGGCAATATCGTTGATAAGCTTGGTGATGGAGCCAATGCGCTGGGTGCTGTCGGCAATATCATCCATGGTCTTCACTACGGTCTGCATCGCGTGGCCCCCTTCCGCTGCCGCGTCGCTCGCCACTATCGAGAGTTTATCGGCCGCCGCTGCGGTTTCAGAGTTGCTCTGCACCGACGCCGCCATCTGATTCATCGTCGTCACGGTCTGCTGCACATTCTCGACCGTCTGGCGGGTGCGATCGTTGAGATCTTCATTGCCCTTCGCCAGTCGGTCGCTGCCATCGCGCACACTTACCACCTGGCTGGATACATCATTGATCAGCCAGCGGCACATCAGCCCCAGCTGTCCGACCGCGCGCAGGGTCAGCCCCAGCTCGTCGCTGCGGTTCAGATGGTCAACGCTGTTACGCTCGCCGGTCGCAACTTTGAGCGCCTGACGCGCCACATTCTCTACCGGGCGCACGATTTGCTGCTCGAACAGGAGAGTGCCCAGCAGCATCACCAGCGCGCTCGCGCCCAGCGCCGCCCAGCTCGCATGGGTGGCGATAAGCGTGGCAGCCAGTGCCACAAACAGACCAGCCATCACGCCACGCACCCGCCAGCGCAGCGGCATCGCCGGTAATTTCCCGCGCCAGCCCTTACTCACCACCAGCCCTTTATGTACACGTTTATTGCAGCGCCCTTCGTTCAGGGCTTTATACAGCGGTTCGACTGCGGCGATCTCCTCCGCCGTGGCTCGGGTGCGAATCGACATGTAGCCCGTCACCTCTCCGCCGCGCACCATCGGCACGGCATTGGCGCGCACCCAGTAGTGGTCGCCATTCTTACGGCGGTTTTTCACAATTCCACTCCACGGCTCGCCCTGTTTCAGCGTGTACCACATATCGGCAAAGGCCGCTTTAGGCATATCCGGGTGGCGCACCAGATTGTGCGGCTGGCCCAGAAGTTCATCCAGTTGGTAGCCGCTCACTTTCACGAAGGTGTCGTTGGTGTGGGTCATGTGGCTGTGGAGATCGGTGGTGGACATGAGGGTGGTATCGTCGTTCAGAGGATATTCATTCTGAGTGACATACGGTTGAGCGGACATGATGGGCATCCCTTGCAGGTTATTTGAATGTTAATTTTGTGGGTTTATCTTTTTTCGGCGGTAAATAATTTATCTTTAGTTGTTAAATCCGATCGAGATCGCAAATTGCAGTTAAACCGCACTTTTTGTATGCATTTCTAATTGATTGATTTCAAATACTTTCACGAAGAAATTACCCACAAAGACCCACCAGTTAACGCCTCCTTAAGTGGCAAACCTTGCACTACAAGGGTGCAATAGACGAATTCCAGAGCACTCGCCAGGCCAGATAGCCCAGAGGCAAAGCGCGTATCTTTTCTTCCGGCACGATTAAATTTTGCACAACATTATGTTGACCTGGCATTTATCCCGATTTTCGTTAAGTCACGGGAAGTGGCGTAATCCCTGCAATAATTAATTCAGTATCATGTGATACGCGATCCCCCGGAGCTCATTTTGAACAGGTTACCTTCCAGCGCCTCGGCTCTCGCCTGTACCGCGCACGCACTGAATCTCATCGAAAAGCGAACGCTTGACCATGAGGAGATGAAACAACTTAATCGAGAGGTGATTGATTACTTTAAAGAACATGTGAATCCGGGATTTTTAGAGTACCGAAAATCTGTTACCGCTGGCGGGGATTACGGAGCCGTAGAGTGGCAAGCGGGAAGTCTGAATACGCTTGTCGACACCCAGGGACAGGAGTTTATAGATTGCCTGGGTGGTTTTGGAATTTTCAACGTGGGGCACCGTAATCCAACTGTGGTTTCCGCCGTACAGAATCAACTCGAGAAACAACCCCTTCACAGCCAGGAGCTGCTCGACCCGCTTCGCGCCATGCTTGCGAAAACGCTGGCAGCGTTAACGCCCGGCAAACTGAAATACAGCTTCTTCTGTAATAGCGGCACGGAGTCGGTCGAAGCGGCGCTCAAACTCGCCAAAGCGTACCAGTCGCCGCGCGGGAAATTTACCTTTATCGCGACCACGGGCGCGTTCCACGGCAAGTCGCTGGGCGCACTGTCGGCAACGGCAAAATCGACATTCCGCAAACCCTTTATGCCGCTGCTGCCGGGCTTCCGCCACGTGCCGTTCGGTGATATCAACGCGATGCGTACCGTGCTCTCCGAGTGCCGTAAAACCGGCGACGACGTGGCTGCGGTGATCCTCGAGCCGATTCAGGGCGAAGGCGGAGTGATCCTGCCACCGCAGGGCTATCTGCCTGCGGTACGTAAGCTGTGCGACGAGTTTGGCGCGCTGCTGATTCTGGATGAAGTGCAGACCGGAATGGGGCGCACCGGCAAGATGTTTGCCTGCGAGCATGAGAACGTGCAGCCGGACATCCTGTGCCTGGCGAAAGCCCTCGGCGGCGGCGTGATGCCGATTGGTGCCACCGTTGCCACCGAAGAGGTGTTCTCGGTACTGTTCGATAATCCGTTCCTGCATACCACCACCTTTGGCGGTAACCCGCTGGCCTGTGCGGCCGCGCTGGCCACCATCAACGTGCTGCTGGAGCAGAATCTGCCCGCTCAGGCGGAACAGAAAGGCGATATGTTGCTGGACGGTTTCCTGCAGTTAGGGCGTGAGTACCCGGATCTGGTGCAGGATGCACGCGGCAAAGGGATGCTGATGGCTATCGAGTTTGTGGATAACGAAATCGGCTACAACTTCGCAAGCGAGATGTTCCGCCAGCGCGTGCTGGTGGCCGGGACGTTGAACAACTCGAAAACCATCCGTATCGAACCCCCACTAACGCTGACCATTGAGCAGTGCGAGGCCGTATTAAAAGCGGCCCGCAAGGCGCTGGCGGCAATGAGGGTGAGTGTGGAAGAGGCGTAACGGCCACTCTCTCGCCGGATAGCGCTGCACTTATCCGGCCTACGCAATCGGTAGGCCGGGTAAATCGCAGTCTCCCCGGCGAGTTTTACGCCGGCATTAACCCGACAAAGCTCCGCTTCTTCCTCGGCTCCGACATCAGCGCTTCGAGTTTCTCCACGCAGGCCAGATAGTGCGGCGTCTTCTTATGCGCCAGCACCGCCTCTTCGTCTTTGTAAGCCTCGTAGATAAAGAACCGGGTTTTCACGCGCGGGTCCTGTAGCACGTCAAAACGCAGATTTCCCGGCTCCTGAATTGCGCCCTCATGATTGGCGCGAAACACCTCCAGAAACTCATCCACGCGCTCCGGTTTAATATTGATTTCCACTAACGTCACATTCATTTCACCTCTCCCTGTTTCTCTTCCTGCCAGAACTGGAACGCCTCGCGGGCGCTCATGTTCTCGTGAACCACTTTCTTCACCGCCTTCAGCATCGCCAGCGGTGCGCTGGACTGGAAGATGTTGCGCCCCATATCCACGCCCGACGCCCCCTGATCGATGGCGCGGAAACACATCTCCAGCGCTTCGTGTTCGGGCAGCTTTTTGCCCCCAGCGATCACAATCGGTACCGGACAGCTGGCGGTGACTTTTTCGAAGCCCTCTTCCACGAAATAGGTTTTGACGAACTGCGCGCCAATTTCGGCGGCAATTCGGCTGGCGAGCGAGAAATAGCGCGCATCGCGGGCCATCTCTTTCCCGACGCCGGTCACTGCCAGGGTCGGAATGCCGTAGCGATTGCCCGCATCCACCAGCTTGATAATGTTGTTGATGGACTGGTGCTCAAACTCGCTGCCGATATACACCTGCGCCGCCACCGCGCAGACGTTCAGGCGCAGCGCGTCTTCCATTGCCACCGCCACGCACTCGTTTGACAGCTCGCCCAGAATCGAGTTACCGCCCGACGCGCGCAGCACCACCGGTTTGTTGGTGGCTGGCGGAACGGTGCTTCGCAAAATCCCACGGGTACACATCAGCACGTCGGTTTCGGCAAACAGCGGAGCAATCGACAGGTCGATACGCTCAAGCCCGGTGGTCGGTCCCTGGAAATAGCCGTGGTCGAAGGCGAGCATTACGGTGCGGTTGCTTTTCGGGTTGAAGATGCGCGCAAGCCGGGATTGCATCCCCCAGTCCAGCGCGCCGCAGCCCTTCAGAGTAAAGGGCACGTTCTGCTGCGGCGTGCCGATACCGAAATCTTTTCCGTCTTTGATGTCATCTAAATCAGCCATGTTCTCCCCCGTCAGAAGTCGTATTTATCAATGTTCTCTTTGGTGAACACCACGCGCTCCGGCAGCAGCACGATGCCGTTCCCCTTCGCCTCATACTGATAACCCTGCACGCTGTTAGGCTCGACTTTCAGCACGCCGATGCCTTTCACATCCACGCTGTCGCCCACGTTAAGATCGCCTTTTTTCAGCAAATGATCGGCGACATTGACCGCAATTTTGCCCTGCTGGACCACATCCCACAGGCCGAAGGCTTTTACCGTGCCGCGCTCGACGTACGGACGCATAACGTTCGGCGTACTAAAACCGACAATCGCCACCCCTTCGCGCTTGAGATTCTCCGCCGCCTGCGCCGCCGCTGGCAGCGCGTTAGCGTCCGGCGCGATGATCGCATCCAGATCCGGGTAGGCTTTTAAGATCCCCTCGGCGGTTTGCAGGGATTTGGTCGCGTCGTTATAGCCAAACTGGGTGGTGACGATTTGCCACTGCGGGTGGTCTTTCTCGATTTTGGCTTTCGCCTCTTTCACCCACTGGTTCTGGTCTGTCACGGTTGGGCTGGAGTAGAAGAACGCGACTTTGGCGTCCGGTTTCGTGACCTGTTTTCCGGCCATATCCACCAGCAGACTGCCGAGCTGCTCCGGCGTACCCTGGTTGATATAGATGCTGCGGCATTCAGGTTTGGTGTCGGAATCCCAGGTCAGCACTTTCACGCCGCGCTGCATCGCGCGTTTCAGCGCCGGGCAGAGTCCGTCCGGCGATACGGCGGAGACGATAATGGCGTTGAAGCCCTGGTTAACGAAGTTGTTGATGAGCTGCACCTGGCCGGAGACGCTCGGTTCGGTCGGGCCATCGTAGGTAACGTCCACGCCCAAATCTTTACCCGCCTCTTTGGCGCCGTTCCCGCCGCTGGTAAAGAAGCCGACGCCCACCAGTTTAGGAATGAACGCAATCCGTTCGGCGGCCTGCGCCGAGGCAAAGCTTAACGCCATCGCCAGGACTATCAGTTTTGTTTTCATCTTACGCTCCGGGTATTTTTTGTGAGAAGAGTGCGCAGCCATTCACGGTGCAGACTCAGCGAACGTCCCATCACCACCACAACCAACAGCGCCCCTGACAGCGCGCTCGACACCTGGTTGGGGATGCCGACCATCTGTAAACCCTGTTGCAGATACCCCACCAGCAATGCCGCCAGCGCTGTACCCACAACCGAACCTGAACCGCCATAAATATTCGCCCCGCCGAGCACCGCCGCCGTGAGCGCGGGCATCAGCAGATCGCGCCCCAGATCGGAGCGCGCCGAGCCGAAATAGGAGACCATCACCAGCGCGGCGATCGCCGAGGCCACGCCCACCAGCCCGTACAACGCATACGGCATCCCGTTCACCGACAGGGCGGCGTAGCGCGCCGCACGCGGGTTTTGTCCAATCAAAAACAGGTGCCGACCAAAGCGCCCGCGATGGGTGATCAGCCAGAAGAAGAAGGAAATCACCGCGAACAACACCAGCGGAATCGGCAGGCCGAACAGCGTCAGATTGGCGAAGGCGGTAAAGCTGTCCGGGAAGCCGCCGATGCCTTCGTAGCCGGTCGCGCCTGCCATGCCGGAGAGCAGCAGCGCCCCGCCGCCGTAGAGGTAGAGCGTACCGAGGGTAATCACCAGCGGGCTGATGCCGGTGTAGTGGAGCAGCGCCGCGTTAAACAGGCCACACAGCAGGCCGAGCACCAGCGTGAGCGGTATCGCCAGCGTCATGGGCCAGCCGGCCTGCATCATCACGCCCAGCGCAATCGCACACAGGCCAATGGTCGATCCGAGCGAAATATCAATCCCGCCGCTGATGATCACCAGCGTCAGCGGCAGCGCCACAATGCCGATGCAGATGAAATCGCTGGTGCTGAACAGCAGCATGTTGATATCCAGCATCCGTGGGTTGATGGCCCCGAACAGCAGAATCTCCAGCACCAGTAAAATCAGCAGCGCGCTTTCCCAGTTAAGCTTCATTTACGCTACCTCTTTTTTGCGTTTCGGAAACGGGGTGACGTGCTTTCCCCCTTTGTTGCCGGGCTGGAAACGACTGTACTTCAGCGCGCGCTGATGACGCGCCAGCGCCTGACGCAGACGCCCGTCGAGGACCAGCACACCGAGCAAGACCAGCCCGGCGATAAAGTCATTCCACCAGGCCGGGAGCTTGAACAGCACCAGCACGGTGTCGATTTGCGTGAGGAAGAAGGCGCCGAGAAACGCGCCAATCAGGGTGCCGGTGCCGCCGAGAAGGGAGATTCCGCCCAGCACGCAGGCGGCGATGGCTTTCATCTCCAGCCCGCTGCCAGTCTGGTTCGGCACAAAACCGATCTGCGACGCAAAGACGATCCCGGCGCAGGCGGCCAGCACGCCGTTGAGGGTAAACGCGATCATCCGGGTGCGGTTTACCGCCACACCGAGTTGACGCGCGGCGGCCAGGTTATCGCCCACGGCATAAAAATCACGGCCTGACGCGGTGCGCGACAACGTCCACGCGCCAATCAGCGCCAGAAACAGCACCACCATACCCAGCGGCGAAACACCGACGGCGACAGGTTCCGACAGGGCTTTCAGGCTCGACGGTAATCCTTCGATCCACTTCCCGCCGGTCCACAGCAGCATCGCCCCGCGATATAGCCCCAGCGTGCCGAGAGTGGCGACAATCGCCGGAATACGCAGCCCAACCACCAGCAGGCCGTTAAAGGCCCCGGCCAGCGCGCCAATGGCGACCGCAAAAAGCATCGACACCGGCAGGCTGTAGCCGTTGTTAAGCGCCACGCCGACGGCGATCGCACACAGCCCGACCGTCGAGCCAACCGACACATCAATGTTGCGCGTCAGCATCACCAGCGTCGCGCCCAAAGCTAGCAGGATCAGGATTTGCGAACTGGCGAAAATCATCCCCAGCGTCTGAAAGCTCAAATACGCCGGATTAAGCGCCACCAGCACGCCGAACAGCGCCAGAATGGCGAGAAAGGCGCTCAGCTCGCGGTTCTTCAGTAACGTCTTCATGATTGTCCTCCAAAGGCCAGCGCCATCATCCGATCGAGGCTGACGGCGTGGCGCGGCAGTTCACCGCTGAGCACGCCCTGATGCATCACCAGCACGCGGTCGGCGAGACCCGGAAATTCATCGAGATCGCTGGAGATCATCAGCACCGCCACGTTCTGCGCCGCCACGCTTTTGATCAACTGGTAGATGTCCGCGCGCGCCGAAACATCGACGCCGCGCGTCGGCTCATCCACGATCAGCAGCAGCGGATTGGCTTCCAGACAGCGGGCCAGCAGCACCTTCTGCTGATTGCCACCGGAGAGCGTGCGCACGGTTTGATCCGGGTGGTTGAGTTTGATCCCGAGCGCCCGGTGGTAACGCTCCACCACCGCCGCTTCCCGCTTGCGCTGCTGCCAGAGGGACGGCTCATTCAGCGCCACGGTGTTCCAGCGGATCGGCGCATCGAGAAACAATCCGGAAACTTGCCTGTCCTCCGGGAGATAGACCAGCCCTTTGGCGAGACGCGACAGGACGGAATCGCCGCCGATCTCCTGGTTCTCCAGCCAGATCCGCCCGCCGCGTGCGGGCCGCAGCCCGTAGAGCGTCTCCGCGAACTCGGTGCGGCCGGATCCCACCAGCCCCGCCAGGCCGACGATCTCCCCGGCGTAGATCTCGACATTGAGATCGATAAAGCCTTCGCCCGTCAGATCTTCCACCCGCAGCACCGGGAAATCCTGCGCCTGCGTGCGGCGATTGCCCGGCAGCGCCAGCCACAGTTTTTGCGTATCGCTTAAGGCGTGCTCGCGGCTGACCGGCGTCATGGCGGCGATTAAGGCGCTGTCGTCATAGGCCGAGGTTTCGCCGCTCAACACCACCGCCCCGTCGCGCATCACCGAGATGTGGCTGGCGAGCTGGCGGATCTCCGGCAATTTATGAGAGATAAACACGATGCCGACCCCGAGATCCTGCAATGCGCGGATCTGGCGGAACAGGCGTTCCGTTTCCCCCGGCGTGAGTGAAGCGGTCGGTTCATCGAGGATCAGGATCTTCGCCTCGCGCATTAATCCGCGCAGGATCTCCACCATCTGCTGATCTGCCACTTCCAGGGTGCTGGCAGCGGCGTCGAGATTCAGCTGACACTGCAGCTGCTGGAGTTTATCGGCGAGGCTTTTTTCGTGTTGCGTTCCGCGCGGCAGACGAAAGAGGATGTTTTCGCGCACGGTGAGATTGGGAAACAGCATCGGCTCCTGCGGCACCAGGTAGATCCCCAGCTGGTGTGCCTGGCCGGGCTTGAGGCGCGCAAATGGCTTGCCTTCAACATAAAGTTCACCGCCGTCGGGCGATTCCACCCCGGCGATAATTTTCATCAGCGTCGATTTTCCCGCGCCGTTGCCGCCCATCAGAGCATGGACCTGACCGGATAGCAGCGTGAAATCAATGCCTTTCAGCACCGGTACGCCGGAGAACTGCTTGTGGATATCACGCGCTTCGATCAGGACTGTCATCATCGCTCCGCTATTGAACAAATGATTTTTTGATTTAATAATGTTCAAAAGCGTAGACGGTGAACTATATTTACAACCGTGCAGGGATCACAGTTTTATCGATTCAGATCCTGATAACTCTGCGTTGTTTCTTTAAAGATCCGTTTTGCCGCGTGGCTCACACTTTCTGCCCGCGTCTGAGCGAACATATGATCTAAATTTTTATAAGAGTTCAAATATGGGCGATAAACGCACTGCCGAAGAGAGTCGGTTTGCCGGGCTGGCGCTGGCAGAAGAAGAACTGGTCGCCAGGGTGGCGTGGTGTTACTACCACGACGGCCTGACGCAGAACGATATTGGCGAGCGCTTAGGGCTGCCGCGCCTGAAGATCTCCCGTTTACTGGAAAAAGGGCGTCAGTCCGGGGTGATCCGCGTACAGATAAATTCCCGCTATGAGGGGTGTCTGGCGCTGGAGACTGAGCTGCAGCAGCGCTTTAACCTGAAAATGGTTCGCGTGGTGCCAGCCCTGAATACTGCGCCGATGAACGTGCGGCTGGGGATTGGCGCAGCGCAGTCGCTGATGGGGTTACTGGAACCGGGACAGCTGCTGGCGGTGGGATTTGGTGAAGCGACCATGAGCTGCATTCAGCACTTAAGCGGCTTTATTAGCTCACAGCAGGTGCGGCTGGTGACGCTTTCCGGCGGCGTGGGTCCTTATATGACCGGCATCGGTCAGCTGGATGCGGCCTGTAGCATCAGCATGATCCCGGCCCCGCTGCGGGTTTCATCGGCAGACGTTGCCGGCATTTTAAAACGCGAAGCCAGCGTGCGGGACGTGATCCTCGCCGCCACCGCCGCCGACGCCGCCGTGGTGGGTATTGGCTCCGTGAATCAGCGCCGTGACGCCACCATTTTGCGCTCGGGCTATATCAGCGAAGGCGAGCAGCTCATGTATGCGCGCAAAGGTGCGGTCGGCGACATCCTCGGCTATTTCCTCAATGCCGCAGGCGAACGGGTGCCCGACCTGGAGATTCATCAGGAATTGCTCGGCGTCACGCTCGAGGAACTGGCGCAGTTGCCAACCATCGTCGGCGTGGCCGGAGGGGAAGAGAAAGCAGATGCGATTTACGCCGCACTGAAAGGTCGACTTATTAATGGCCTGGTGACGGAAGAGACGACAGCCCGCGCGGTGCTTGCCCTGGCGAAATAAGCCACTTGCCCCGTGCCAACACGAGGCAAGCTCATGAGTTACCTTTTAGCGTTAGATGCAGGGACGGGAAGCGTTCGCGCCGTTGTATTTGATTTGCAGGGCAACCAGGTCGCCGTCGGCCAGGCGGAGTGGAAACACCTGAGCGTGGAGAACGTGCCAGGCTCAATGGAGTTCGATCTCGACACCAACTGGCGGCTGGCCTGCCAGTGCATTCACCAGGCGCTGGAGCGCGCGCACCTGAGCGCAGCGGATATCCAGTCCGTCGCCTGCTGTTCGATGCGCGAGGGGATCGTGCTTTACGACCGCAACGGCGATGCCATCTGGGCCTGCGCTAACGTCGATGCCCGCGCCAGCCGGGAAGTGGCTGAACTCAAAGAGATCCACGACTACCGTTTTGAATCCGAAGTGTATGACGTCTCCGGCCAGACGCTGGCCCTGAGCGCCATGCCGCGCCTGTTATGGCTGGCGCACCATCGTCCGGATATCTATCGCAAGGCGGCGACCATCACCATGATCAGCGACTGGCTGGCGGCGAAGCTTTCGGGCGAGCTGGCGGTGGATCCTTCCAATGCAGGCACTACCGGGATGCTTGATCTCTTCAGCCGAGACTGGCGCCCTGCTCTGCTGGATATGGCCGGGCTGCGGGCCGATATTCTCTCCCCTGTCAAAGAGACGGGCACGGTGCTGGGAGCGGTGATCCGTGAAGCGGCGCAACAGAGTGGGCTGCGCGAAGGCACGCCGGTGGTAATGGGCGGTGGCGACGTGCAACTGGGCTGTCTGGGGCTGGGCGTGGTCCGCGCCGGGCAAACCGCGGTACTGGGCGGGACCTTCTGGCAGCAGGTGGTGAATTTGCCGCAGGTGCGCACCGATCCGGAGATGAATATTCGCGTTAATCCGCACGTGATACCCGGTATGGCGCAGGCGGAATCCATCAGCTTCTTCACCGGGCTGACGATGCGCTGGTTCCGCGACGCGTTTTGCGCCGAAGAGAAACTCATTGCCGAGCGGATGGGGATGGACACCTACGCCCTGCTTGAAGAGATGGCAGCCCGCGTTCCGGCGGGATCGCACGGCGTGATGCCGATCTTTTCCGATGCGATGCATTTTAAGCAGTGGTACCACGCCGCACCGTCGTTTATTAATCTCTCCATCGATCCGGAAAAATGCAATAAAGCCACGCTGTTCCGCGCGCTGGAAGAGAATGCGGCGATTGTCTCCGCCTGTAATCTGGCGCAGATTTCGCACTTTTCCGGCGTAACGTTTGAGAGCCTGGTGTTTGCAGGCGGCGGCGCAAAAGGCGCGCTCTGGAGCCAGATTTTAAGCGACGTCACCGGGCTGCCGGTGCGCGTGCCGGAAGTCAAAGAGGCGACCGCGCTGGGCTGCGCCATTGCAGCGGGCACCGGTGCCGGGTTGTATGCCGATATGGCATCGACGGGGGAAAAACTGGTGCGCTGGAGCCGGGAATTTACCCCCAACCGAGAACACCGCGAACTGTACGACGGCATGATGCAGAAATGGCAGGCGGTGTACGCCGACCAGCTAGGGCTGGTCGACAGCGGGCTGACCACGTCGATGTGGCAGGCTCCGGGACTTGTGCGGGCTGTTGCACCATAAACACGGGCCGGATGGCGATGCGCTTATCCGGCCTACCTCTCTCTATGGCTATATTCAATTTTGCCTTCTGGAGTTAATTCATAATTATAAACTGCCCATTCAGAAGATATCTGAAAATGAATATTTTCATAGGGCCGTTCACTCATAACCATCGGATAATTTTTAATAATACAATTATGCTCCTTCTTTCCCATTGAAAAACACAACAGATCTTCCTTCGGGTTCTCTTTATAATTTGTAAACCCTTCACCTACATCCATAATATAATAAGAATGAGGAATACCATCGATTAAGGGATAATCATTAATTAATTTTTCCCTTCGTGATAAAAACCAACCAATTTTATCACTGTCAGCCCATGGTAAATGATCAACTACAATGAAGACAGAAGAATTGAAGTCAGAATAAACATGTAATATTTTAACTGGTCTAAGCGACCAAAGATTACACATTGCAATAATAATAAAAATGCCAATAAATCGTTTTTTTTTGTTTTTCATTGATAACTTCCAATTCTTGCAAACGCTGAAAAATTCGTAAAGAAAGGTCGAAAGGCGAAATCTTTGTGCCGTTGAAGAAAGAACCAGATGCGAAAAAATCGGAACTGGCTATAAAATTCACTTTTAATATCAGTACAATCGAGACCAAAGTGGTCCTGTGCCTCAAAGAGAATTTCAGCCTCCCACCCTATTGCATATTTTTCAATGGATAGAAGCGTTATCTTCTGAGCATGGATATCATGCACCGTTATTCCAAGACCATTAATGTTGTCTTGCACTTGATTGAATTTTGGTAACATTGAATCATGAAGTGCTAATGCAATACTATCCTCGAGTGGTGTATATGCATTCCAGAAAAAATCAGCACCAGTTTTATCCTCAATGGTGCTCTTTATTATTGATATTGAACTGTTAGGTTTTGGGTCATTCACACGGTTTTCGAACGCAACATTAAGAGATGTGCTATAAAAAGGTTTTCCATCACCATATCTAAAATGAGAGATCATCTCTTTAATTAGATGCTGATATTTTCATATGCGCGAAAATTCATTTGAAAGTTCAGTCATTTCATTGTATAAAATATTAACGCATTCATCGTGAGACACTTTTCTTCCATCGGAGGGGGTAGTGTACCCACCAAATATCGTTGGTACGTTCGGAACGTCGTAGCAAATTAGCCGATAGGGGTCCACCTGGCCTGAGATATCGTGCAACCCAAGTGATCTTAACTGCTGCTCATTCATATCCCCACATTTCATATCATCCGCAGAATAATCATTAAATGGGTTGATCGTTTTAAACAGAGTACAGGGACAATCTATTGATAATTTTGATGGATACTCCATTATGATTTCCTCCTTTAATAACAACAAGTTATCACCATTACATGAAGTGCATTTAATCATGTTTTTCTAAAAAAAAAGTACCCAATCTCACATTCTTAATGTGCATTTGTATGTTGTTACAATACTTCCGTATGAGTAACAGCACTCCTAATCTTTGAATCCCATCACAATCATCACACGCCTCTTTTCCCCTTTTGCCTGCGAGTGGCTAAATTAGTAACTCATCCGACCACATAACAATAATTTTACACTGGAAGAGATTATGAGCCGCTATCCGTCGCTTTTTGCCCCCCTCGATCTGGGGTTTACAACGCTCAAAAACCGCGTGTTGATGGGCTCTATGCATACCGGGCTGGAGGAGCATCCTGACGGCGCAGAGCGTCTGGCGGCGTTTTACGCCGAACGTGCGCGTCACGGCGTGGCGCTGATTGTCACCGGCGGTGTCGCCCCTGCCCCCTCGGGTGTTGGCATGGAGGGCGGCGCGGTGTTGAACGATGCCAGCCAGTTGCCCCATCACCGGCTTGTCACCGATGCGGTGCATAAAGAGGGCGGTAAAATCGCCCTGCAGATCCTGCACACCGGGCGCTACAGCTATCAGCCGCATCTGGTGGCCCCTTCCGCCATACAGGCGCCGATTAACCGCTTTAAGCCGCACGCCCTCACCCACGAAGAGATCCTCGCCTTGATCGATGATTTCGCCCGCTGCGCCGCGCTGGCGCGTGAAGCAGGCTACGACGGCGTAGAGATCATGGGCTCCGAAGGCTATCTGATTAACGAGTTTCTGGCCGCACGCACGAACCAGCGCGACGACGAATGGGGCGGCGATTATCCGCGCCGGATGCGGTTTGCCGTGGAGGTGGTACGCGCCGTGCGCGAGCGCGCCGGGGCTGATTTTATTATCGTGTTCCGCCTGTCGATGCTCGATCTGGTCGAAGGCGGTGGCACATTCGAGGAGACCCTCCAGCTGGCGCAGGCCATCGAAGCGGCTGGCGCGACCATCATCAATACTGGCATCGGCTGGCACGAGGCGCGTATCCCTACGATTGCCACGCCGGTCCCGCGCGCAGCGTTTAGCTGGGTAACGCGCAAACTGAAGGGCAAGGTGTCGATCCCGCTGGTCACCACCAACCGCATTAACGATCCGCAGGTTGCAGATGATGTGCTGGCAAAAGGCGATGCGGATATGGTGTCGATGGCGCGTCCGTTCCTCGCCGATGCTGAGCTGCTTTCCAAAGCGCAGAGCGGCCGCGCGGATGAGATCAATACCTGTATCGGCTGTAACCAGGCGTGCCTGGATCAGATCTTCGTCGGTAAAGTCACCTCGTGCCTCGTCAATCCGCGCGCCTGTCATGAAACCAAAATGCCGATTGTGCCTGCGGTGAAAACCAAACGTCTGGCCGTGGTCGGGGCAGGCCCTGCGGGACTGGCGTTCGCGGTAAATGCCGCGTCGCGCGGTCATTCGGTGACGCTGTTTGACGCGCTGGCGGAGATCGGCGGACAGTTTAATATCGCCAAACAGATCCCCGGCAAAGAGGAGTTTTACGAAACCCTTCGCTATTACCGCCGAATGATCGCCCTGACGGGCGTGGATCTGCGGCTCAATCAGTTTGTCCGCGCGGAGGATCTGGCGGCGTATGACGAAGTGATCCTCGCCAGCGGGATCGCCCCACGCACACCCGCGATCGAAGGGGTCGATCATCCAAAAGTGTTGAGTTATCTCGACGTGCTGCGCGACAAAGTTCCGGTCGGCGAACGGGTGGCAATTATCGGCTGCGGCGGCATCGGCTTTGATACGGCCATGTATTTAAGCCAGCCGGGCGAAGCGACCAGCCAGAACATCGCCGAGTTTTGCGTGGAATGGGGTATCGACACCAGTCTGAAACAGTCCGGCGGGTTGCGTCCGGAAGGGCCGCAGCTGCCGAAAAGCCCGCGCCAGATTGTGATGCTCCAGCGCAAAGCCAGCAAACCGGGCGATGGGCTGGGGAAAACCACCGGCTGGATCCATCGCGCGACGCTGCTTTCTCGCGGCGTGAAGATGATCCCGGCGGTGAGTTATCAGAAGATCGACGATGAAGGGCTGCACATCACCCTTGCCGGTGAACCGCAGGTGCTACGCGTGGATCATGTGATTTTATGTGCCGGGCAGGAGCCGAAACGCGATCTGGCCGATCCGCTGCGCGAGGCCGGGAAAACGGTGCATTTGATTGGCGGGTGCGATGTGGCGATGGAGCTGGACGCCCGGCGCGCGATTGCGCAGGGAACCCGTCTGGCGCTGGAAATCTAGGTAATGTACGCCCGGTAAACATAGCGCTACCGGGCATAACCGTCGCAGCAGAGCCAGCTTAGCGACGACGCCCCAGTTTCACGGCTTTCAGCACCACAAATTTGTTATTGGTGGCGACCGTAGAGCAGTTACCGAAGATCTTCTTCAGCTTGTGGAAGTAGTCGAGGTGGCGGTTCGCCACGATGTACAGCTCACCGTTAATTTTCAGGCAGCGACGCGCGTGGTGGAACATTTCCCAGGCCACGTTATCAGTGAGGGCATGTTTCTGGTGGAACGGCGGGTTACACACCACTGCGTTAAAGCGGAATGGCTCTACGCCCGACAGCGCGTTGTTGATCATAAACTCGCAGCGATCCAACGCTTCCGGCATGTTGGTTTCAACATTCAGGCGGCTTGAGGCCACGGCCATCGGCGATTCATCGGTGAAGATCACGCTGGCTTCCGGGTTTTTCTCAAGCAGGGTCAGGCCGACAACGCCGTTACCACAGCCGAGATCGACAATTTCGCCTTCCAGATTGTCCGGCAGATGTTCCAGGAAGAAGCGAGCGCCGATATCCAGCCCCGTGCGCGAGAAGACGTTCGCATGGTTGTGAATGGTCCAGTTGGTTCCTTCCAGCTTCCAGCTCAGGGTTTCTGGCGCGTCTTTTAGCTCAGGATTGCTGAATGTGCAGTTAATCAGACGGGCTTTTTTCCACGCCAGCGTCGTCGTGGTAGGACCCAGAACCTTTTCGAACAGCTCAAGAGTCGAGTTATGAATATCACGCGCTTTGGCGCCCGCAATAATCCGCGTTTCCGGTGTCACCACATGACGCAGCGCGCGCAGCTGCTGCTCAAGCAGCGCCAACGTTTTAGGGATCTTGATCAGCACAACGCCCGGTGCTTGCGGGTACTCTGCCGTGCTGTCGAGGAACTTAACGCTCGATTCCGCAATCTCGTTGTGACGCAGGTTTTCACGCGTCGCAAGCTCGCTCAAATAGGAATCGCCAATGCTGTAAGGCGTGTGTTCGGCCAGCGCGCAACCCAGCGCACCAAAGGTGTCATTCAGGATCAGAACCGGGCCGACAATTTCAGTGTCATCCAACTGTTGCAGCAGATATTCATCCGCCGCTTCCCACGCCTGAAGCGGGTTAACGTCGTCCGTTTCCGGGAAACGTTTAAGATTGAGTGAACGGAAACCGTTGTCTAAGTGGCTCATCGGCCCTCCTGAGTGGTAAAATTTGGCGTTATCCCTGAAAAGGGTGCGTGAGTATACCCTTTTTATTATTCAGGTGGAGCGTTGATGAGCAATCTTAGTTATCTCCAGGGATATCCGGAGAATTTACTTTCCCAGGTCCGCACCTTAATTGCCGAACAGCGTCTGGGCAGCGTTCTTGAAAAACGTTATCCAGGAACACACAGCTTCGCGACGGATAAAGCGCTTTGGCAGTACACCCAGGATCTGAAAAGTCAGTTTCTACGTAACGCCCCGCCCATTAATAAAGTGATGTATGACAACAAGATCCACGTGCTGAAAAACGCGCTGGGTTTGCACACCGCCGTCTCCCGCGTACAGGGCGGAAAGCTGAAGGCCAAAGCCGAGATCCGCGTCGCGACCGTGTTTCGCAATGCGCCGGAGGCTTTTTTGCGGATGATCGTGGTGCATGAGCTGGCGCATCTGAAAGAGAAAGAGCACGACAAAGCCTTCTACGCCTTGTGCTGCCACATGGAACCGCAATACCACCAGCTGGAGTTTGATACGCGCCTGTGGCTTACGCATTTATCGTTAAAGAGTAATGAGGGTTAACGCACTGGTTTTGTCATGTGTGCGTGCTAAAGTGACAAAAGGTTCCCCGTTACGGAGTACGTGAACGTTTATGATACGTTTCGCAGTTATAGGCACGAACTGGATCACACGCCAGTTCGTCGACGCCGCCCATGAAACCGGCAAATTCAAACTCACCGCCGTCTATTCCCGCAGCCTTGAACAGGCGCAGACTTTTGCTAACGATTACCCTGTCGAGCATCTGTTTACCTCCCTTGAGGAGATGGCGCAGAGCGATGCCATTGACGCGGTGTATATCGCCAGCCCGAATTCGCTTCACTCCCCACAAACGCTGCAGTTCCTCGCCCACAAAAAACATGTGATTTGCGAGAAGCCACTGGCGTCCAATATTCAGGAAGTGGAAGCTGCCATTCAACTGGCGCGGGAAAACCAGGTGGTGCTGTTCGAAGCGTTTAAAACCGCCAGCCTGCCGAACTTCCTGCTGTTGCAGCAATCATTGCCGAAGCTTGGCAAAGTGCGCAAAGCCTTTATCAATTACTGCCAGTACTCCTCGCGCTACCAGCGCTATCTGGACGGCGAAAACCCTAATACCTTTAATCCGACCTTCTCGAACGGCTCGATTATGGATATTGGCTTTTACTGTCTGGCCTCTGCGGTGGCCCTGTGGGGCGAACCGCACGGCGTGATCGCGACCGCCAGCCTGCTCGACAGCGGTGTCGATGCTCATGGCGTCGTGGTGCTGGATTACGGCGATTTCAGCGTCACGCTTCAGCACTCCAAAGTCAGTGATTCTGTGCTGCCTAGCGAGATTCAGGGCGAAAATGGCGCACTGGTGGTTGAGAAGATCTCGGAGTGTCAGAAAGTCAGCTTTATCCCGCGTGGCGGTAAGGCGCAGGAACTGACGCAACCTCAGCATATTAACACTATGCTGTATGAGGCAGAGGTGTTCGCACGTCTGGTAGAGACCAATGAAGTGAACCACCCAGGGCTTGCCGTGAGCCGCACAACGGCGAAACTGCAGACCGAAATCCGCCGTCAAACCGGCGTGGTGTTCCCTGCGGATGACGTGAGCACGACAGCGCTCGCGTAAAGCTGTGTAATAGAATCGTTAAGGGCATTGACGAAAACCGTGTCCTGACATATTTTGTTACCTGCAAAGGGGAGTAACTTCATTGCCGGTGGGTCGTCATTACGATGCGTGCAATACCGCATCCGGTCGCCGGGCAACGAAAAAGAGTCACGAAACGTGTTCTTTTTGGTTGTAAGTGAGACCTTGCCGGAAGGCGAGGTCCCTGCATAAATAACGCAACGGCTATCGTCTTCTGACGTTGGCCGTTTTTGTTTTTATGGAAGGAAAAATCTCTATGCACTCTGTCGGCACTCCAATGTTATGGGGCGGTTTCGCAGTCGTGGTGGTCATCATGCTGGCGATCGACCTCTTTTTACAGGGCCGTCGCGGCGCACATGGCATGACCATGAAACAGGCCGCGGCCTGGTCGCTGGTGTGGGTTACGCTCTCTCTGCTGTTCTGCGCCGCGTTCTGGTGGTATCTGGCGTCAACGGAAGGCCGCGCGGTGGCCGACCCGCAGGCGCTGGCCTTCCTCACGGGCTATCTGATTGAGAAAGCCCTCGCCGTTGATAACGTCTTTGTCTGGCTGATGCTGTTCAGCTATTTTGCGGTGCCTGCTGCGTTGCAGCGTCGCGTGCTGGTCTACGGCGTGCTGGGCGCAATTATTCTGCGTACGGTGATGATCTTTGCCGGTAGCTGGCTGATTACGCAGTTCGAATGGCTGCTGTATGTCTTCGGCGCGTTCCTGCTCTTCACCGGTGTGAAAATGGCGCTGGCGAAAGAGGATGAAACGGGGATTGGCGAGAAGCCGCTGGTTAAATGGATCCGTGGGCATCTGCGCATGACCGACACCATCGACAACGAGCACTTCTTCGTGCGTAAGAACGGCCTGCTGTTTGCCACGCCGCTGCTGCTGGTGCTGATTCTGGTTGAACTGAGCGACGTGATCTTCGCGGTCGACAGTATTCCGGCTATCTTCGCGGTGACCACCGACCCGTTCATCGTGTTGACGTCTAACCTGTTTGCGATCCTCGGTCTGCGTGCGATGTACTTCCTGCTGGCCGGTGTGGCGGAGCGCTTCTCGATGCTGAAATACGGGCTGTCAATCATCCTGGTGTTTATCGGTATCAAGATGCTGATCGTCGATTTCTACCATATCCCGATCGCCGTCTCGCTGGGCGTGGTATTTGGTATTCTGGCGCTGACGCTGATCATTAACGCCTGGGTTAACCACCAGAACGATAAGAAACAACAGGCGCAGTAAGTGCGCCCTCGCCCTTCCGTCAGCGGACGGAGGGGCTCTCTTCCTGCACCGCTTTTTCCACTTTAAACGGATCGATTCCCCGCCGCTGCATCCGCCAGAAGCGGATAATGTTCAGGCCGTTCATCAGCAAAAAACTCCCCTCGATCAATGTTCCGCCAATCGAGCCCAGCCAGAAATTGTGGATCACCCAACAGCAGGTGGAACACCAGATGACGCAGCGCATGGTCAGGCCTTTACAGCGAAACAGCGCCCAGGTGCTCACCAGCGTGCCGGCCACCGGCAGCAGCTCGATGGGGTGATGGAATTTCGCCAGCCCTAGTCCGGCGGTCAGGACGATAAATATCGCCATAACCCACAGGCTACGCGTGCGCAGAGTGATGAGCGTTCGTACCGCATTGAGCATTGCGCTCGATCCGGCCGGAAACGCACCCATCAAAAAGAAATGCACGCCGATAATGGCGCTGTAGACCGAAAGCTGTTTTTTGAATTTCCGCTCGTCGCGGTTGATGAAGGTGGTGATTCCCACCAGAAAGGCGATGACCCCAACGCCCTGGGCAAGCCAATACGTGGTCATGAAAATTTCCTGTTCAGACAAAAACAAACGGCGCCTCAGAGTGAAAGCGCCGTTTCTTATGCTAACGCTAATGGACTTACAGCGTCACGCCGCTTTTGAAAATCGCCAGCTCGCGGAAATCGTTACGCTCGTTGCAGGTCTGCTTGCCGTTGGCAAACTCCACGATAGTGTCGATGAACTCATTCAGCAGCTGCGGCATGGCTTTGCCGTGAATCAGCTGCCCGGCGTCAAAATCGATCCAGTGCTTTTTCTTGGCCGCCAGCTCGCTGTTGGTGGCAATTTTCACCGTTGGCACAAAACCGCCATACGGCGTGCCGCGTCCGGTGCTGAACAGCACCATATGACAGCCCGCGCCCGCAAGCGCACTGGTCGCGACGGCGTCGTTCCCCGGCGCGCTGAGCAGATTCAGACCGTGCGTTTTCAGGCGTTCGCCATAGCGCAGCACGTCCACAACCTGGCTGGCACCGGCTTTTTGCGTACAGCCGAGGGATTTCTCCTCGAGCGTGGTAATGCCGCCCGCTTTGTTGCCCGGTGATGGGTTTTCGTAAATCGGCTGATTGTGCGCGATGAAATACTGTTTGAAGTCGTTCACCATGGTGACAGTTTTTTCAAACGTCGCTTCGTCGCGGCAGTGGCTCATCAGAATGCGTTCCGCGCCGAACATTTCCGGCACTTCGGTCAGCACGGTGGTACCACCGTTGGTGATCATGTAATCCGAGAAGCGGCCCAGCATCGGGTTGGCGGTGATGCCCGACAGACCGTCGGAACCGCCGCACTCCAGACCGAACTTCAGCTCGCTCAGTTTGCCCGGCTCGCGCGTGTCGTGACGCATCACCTCATACAGCTGATGCAGCTGTTCGAGACCCGCCTCCACTTCGTCGTCCTGATGCTGGCACACCATAAAGTGCACGCGCTCAGGGTCGAAATCCCCCAGCGTTTCACGGAAAGCGTCGACCTGGTTGTTTTCACATCCAAGGCCAATCACCAGCACCGCACCCGCATTCGGGTGGCGCACCATGTTTTGCAGCATGGTGCGGGTGTTAATGTGGTCGTCGCCCAGCTGCGAGCAGCCGTAAGTGTGGCTGAACAGGAACACGCCGTCGGTGCCTTCAGCATTGTTGGTCTCTTTCAGAAAACGGTTCTGAATTTGACGCGCAATCCCATTTACGCAGCCGACGGTTGGCAGGATCCACAGTTCGTTGCGGATCCCGACTTCTCCGCTGGCGCGGCGGTAGATCTGAACATCGCGATCCTCCCCCTGCCCTTCTTCAGCCTGAAAATCAGGTTGATAGCTGTACTCGTCCAGATCGCTGAGATTGGTGCGGGTATTGTGGGAATGAATATGTTCACCCGGCGCAATATCCGCCAGCGCATGACCGATCGGCAGACCATACTTCACCACATTCTCGCCTTTCGCGATGGGGAACACGGCAAATTTATGCCCGCGAACAATCGCCTGACGCAGGGTGATGGTCTGGTTTTCCACGGTGACTTCCGCGCCTTCGGTCAGATCCGCCAGCGCTACGGCAACGTTATCCAGCGAATGGATCTTGATGTATTGCATATCAACCTCAAACGGCCTTAGTTCAGTTCAATGGCGAAGTAGTCGCGCGCATTGTTAAAGCAGATGTTTTTCACCATTTCGCCCAGCAGCTGGATATCGGCTGGCGCTTCACCCGCAGCCACCCAGCGGCCAATCATCTGGCACAGAATGCGGCGGAAATATTCATGGCGGGTATAAGAGAGGAAACTACGGCTGTCGGTCAGCATCCCCACGAAACGGCTCAACAGGCCCAGCTGCGCCAGCTGCGTCATCTGACGCTCCATGCCATCTTTCTGATCGTTGAACCACCAGCCGGAACCAAACTGCATCTTGCCTGGCATCCCTTCGCCCTGGAAGTTACCGATCATGGTGCCCAGCACTTCATTGTCGCGTGGGTTCAGGCAGTAAAGAATGGTTTTTGGCAGCAGGTTTTGTTCGTTCTGTTTGCTCAGCAGTTTTGACAGCTCTTCCGCCATCGGGCGGTCGTTGATGGAGTCAAAGCCCACGTCTGCACCCAGCAGTTTGAACTGGCGCTGGTTGTTGTTGCGCAGTGCACCGATGTGGTACTGCTGCACCCAGCCGCGACGCGCGTATTCCGCGCCGAGGAAGACCAGCACGGCCGTTTTGAACTGAGCCACTTCGTGTTCGTTCAGAGACTCACCCGCCAGACGACGCGCCAGGATACTGTCCAGCTCGGATTCATTCGCTTCCGCAAACAGCACTACGTCGAGCGCATGGTCAGAAACTTTACAGCCGTGAGCCGCAAAGTGGTCCAGACGTTTGGTGAGCGCCGTTTGCAAATCGGTGAAACGACGGATATCGGTGTCAGAGACTTCGGCAAGCTTCGCCATGTAGTCACCAAAGGTCGCCTGTTCAATGTTGAACGCTTTATCCGGGCGCCAGCTTGGCAGCACTTTGACATCAAAAGAGGTGTCTTTAGCGACAACCGCGTGGTGTTCCAGCGTATCAATCGGATCGTCAGTGGTGCCGACCATTTTCACGTTCATCTGCTTCATGATGCCGCGCGCGGAGAATTTATCCTGCGCCAGCAGCTCATTGCACTGGTTCCAAATTTCGTCTGCTGTAGAAGGCGAAAGCAGTTTGCCGGTGATACCGAACGGACGACGCAATTCCAGATGGGTCCAGTGGTAGAGAGGGTTGCCGATAGTGTGCGGCACGGTCGCAGCCCAGGCATCAAACTTCTCGCGGTCAGACGCGTCGCCGGTACACAGGCGCTCGGCCACGCCGTTGGTGCGCATCGCGCGCCATTTGTAGTGGTCACCCTTCAGCCAGATGTCATACAGGTTTTTGAAACGGTAATTTTCGGCAACCTGCTGCGGCGGTAAATGGCAGTGGTAGTCGAAAATCGGCTGATCTTTTGCGTAGTCGTGGTACAGACGGCGGGCAAATTCGGTATCTAACAGGAAATCTTCGGTCATAAACGGCGTCATTATCGTCTTCCTCTATAACGAGAGCGTCAGAAAGCTATTGCTTATGTTCAGATGCTGCAAAGTTATCACACCAATTTCCAGAGACCGATGTTTTTTTCGTGAGTTAGATCAATAAACGTCGACAAATAAATTACCCCTAAAGGAGCAAACCCCGTCGTAACCCGCGCCAATCCTGGCTTTGCGTAGGGTGAATAATGACCCTACAAAGATTCACACTTTTGTGATGTCACTCACCTTTTAAAGTTGTATGACAAGTTATCTTTTTGCCGTCGCAACATATAAGCCGACGGAATGCATTACCGGTGTGAAATCATCGGAATTAGCGGTACGGATACCGACTTATGCACGATTACAACTGGCAAGGTTCGGGCCGTTCCGGGAGTCACTCCCGGCTACGCCCTCCCGTTACAAGACAGCTCCCGGCAACGGTCGAGATGTACCGTGCCCCGGCGCGGCAATACTATAACGATGAGGTTTTACATGCGTAAAATTAAAGGGTTACGTTGGTACATGATTGCACTGGTGACGCTCGGCACCGTGCTGGGTTACCTGACGCGTAACACCATAGCGGCGGCTGCGCCAACGCTAATGGAAGAGCTGCACATCTCCACTCAGCAGTATTCCTACATTATCGCGGCCTACTCCGCGGCTTATACCATCATGCAGCCAGTTGCGGGCTACCTTCTTGATATCCTCGGTACCAAAGTGGGCTACGCCTTCTTCGCCGTAACCTGGGCTATCTTCTGCGGCGCGACAGCGCTGGCGGGCAGCTGGGGTGGACTGGCACTGGCACGTGGTGCGGTCGGTGCGGCAGAAGCGGCAATGATCCCTGCGGGTCTGAAAGCCAGCTCTGAGTGGTTCCCGGCAAAAGAGCGTTCTATCGCTGTAGGCTACTTCAACGTCGGTTCTTCTATCGGTGCGATGATTGCTCCACCGCTGGTCGTGTGGGCGATTGTGATGCACAGCTGGCAGTTAGCGTTCATTATCTCCGGTGTGCTGAGCTTTGCCTGGGCGATGGCGTGGCTGATCTTCTACAAACACCCGCGCGATCAGAAGAAACTGTCTGACGAAGAACGCGACTACATCATTGGTGGTCAGGAATCCCATCACCAGACCAACAACGGTAAAAAAATGTCCGTCTGGCAGATTCTGGGTACCCGTCAGTTCTGGGGTATTGCACTGCCGCGCTTCCTGGCAGAACCGGCCTGGGGCACATTTAACGCCTGGATCCCGCTGTTCATGTTTAAAGTCTACGGCTTTAACCTGAAAGAAATCGCGATGTTCGCCTGGATGCCAATGCTGTTTGCTGACCTCGGCTGTATCGTCGGCGGCTACCTGCCACCGCTGTTCCAGCGTTGGTTTGGCGTGAACCTGATCGTGTCCCGTAAAATGGTGGTGACCATGGGCGCACTGCTGATGATTGGCCCAGGGATGATCGGCTTGTTCACCAGCCCATACGTGGCAATCGGCCTGCTGTGTATCGGTGGTTTTGCGCACCAGTCTCTGTCTGGCGCACTGATTACCCTCTCTTCTGACGTCTTTGGACGCAACGAAGTGGCGACCGCCAACGGCCTGACCGGGATGGCCGCCTGGACTGCGAGCACCCTGTTTGCTCTGGTGGTCGGTGCACTGGCTGACACCATCGGCTTCAGCCCGCTGTTCGCCGTGCTGGCTATCTTCGACCTGATGGGTGCAGTGGTGATCTGGACGGTGCTGAAGAACCAGTCTGCCGAGGAACTACTCAATAGCTCGGTGGGTGGGCCCGCCGAACAAAGTTAGGGTTTGATCTGAGATCAACTAAAGCCGCCTCCGGGCGGCTTTTTCATGGGGAAATCTGGAGACTGGCTCGCAAAAGTGGTATAACAAATCATCCGCCGTACCCTGCCTGGAGCGCATATGGAAATCACCGAATCACGTCGTTTGTATCAGCAACTTGCTGCCGAGCTGAAAGATCGCATCGAGCAAGGTGTCTATCTCGTCGGTGATAAACTGCCAGCCGAACGCTTTATTGCTGATGAAAAGAGCGTCAGCCGCACCGTGGTGCGTGAAGCGATCATCATGCTCGAGGTAGAAGGTTACGTTGAGGTGCGCAAAGGCTCCGGCATTCATGTGATTTCCAATCTGCCAAAACACTCCCCGGTGCCGGATGAAAGTCTGGAGTTCGCCAGCTACGGTCCGTTTGAACTGCTCCAGGCCCGTCAGTTGATCGAAAGCAACATTGCGGAATTTGCCGCGACCCAGGTGACCAAGCAGGACATCATGAAACTGATGGAAATCCAGGATCAGGCGCGCAAAGAAAAATGTTTCCGCGACTCAGAATGGGACCTGCAGTTCCACGTTCAGGTGGCGCTGGCGACGCAAAATACCGCCCTCGCTGCAATCGTCGAAAAAATGTGGACTCAGCGCGTTCACAACCCGTACTGGAAGAAATTACACGATCACATTGATTCCCGTACTGTCGACAACTGGTGCGACGATCACGATCAGATTCTTAAAGCGCTGATTCGTAAAGACCCGCATGCGGCGAAACTGGCGATGTGGCAGCATCTGGAAAACACCAAGCTGATGCTGTTCAACGAAACCAGCGACGACTTTGAATTTAATGCCGACCGCTATCTTTTTGCCGATAATCCGGTGGTTCATCTCGATACCGCAACCAGTCAGGCAAAATAGTTCCCCTTATCGCTGGCAGGCGCACCGCTGCGCCTTCCGGCTCGCTGTGAGTCAGTAAACATATATAGTGTCAGCCTGTGTAAATACCCTCGCGTCACTTCCTCTCCATAGGCCAAAATCATTTCCCCGGCCGATCGCAAAATCTGTGACGTATTACGTTGGGCTTTGTTACAATTGGATGCAAATTGCATTTTTTAGTTAGTGCTTGCTTACCTAGCCATTAAACAGGGATCAGTTCTGGCCACCACAATGTGTCCGCGAGCGACCATAATGAAATCATAAACGATGTCGCTGAGCTGTTTACCCCGAATAACAGGCGAGACGTTAACCGATTTCCAGGAACACTGAATGGAACTTTTGACCCAATTACTGAACGCCTTATGGGCTCAGGATTTCGAAACCCTGGCCAATCCGTCCATGATAGGCATGCTCTATTTCGTCTTGTTTATGATTCTGTTCCTTGAGAACGGACTGCTTCCTGCCGCCTTTCTGCCGGGTGACAGCCTTCTGGTGCTGGTCGGCGTGTTATGCGCCAAAGGGGCCATGGCATTTCCCCAAACGGTGTTACTGCTCACTATCGCTGCCAGCCTTGGCTGCTGGCTGAGCTACATTCAGGGACGCTGGCTTGGTAATACGCGGATCGTTCAGAACTGGCTATCCCATCTGCCGGCCCACTATCACCAGCGTGCGCACCATCTGTTCCATAAGCATGGCCTTTCCGCGCTGCTGATTGCGCGTTTCATCGCTTTCGTCCGTACCCTGTTGCCGACCATCGCGGGGCTTTCTGGCCTGAGCAGCACCCGTTTCCAGTTCTTCAACTGGATGAGCGGCCTGCTGTGGGTGCTTATTCTGACGACCCTCGGCTACCTGCTGGGCAAAACGCCGGTGTTCCTGAAATATGAAGATCAGCTGATGTCCTGCCTGATGCTGCTGCCGGTGGTGCTACTGGTCTTTGGTCTGCTCGGTTCGGTATACGTGCTGCTGAAGAAAAAATACGGGGCCAGGGATTAATATGGTCATCTCGCCGCATTCCCTGCGCCGGTTGTCCTACGCCCTGATCGCGCTGATGATCCTCAGCGCGATGGTGCTCATCTGGACGGCGGTTCAGCATCAGGAATCGACGCTGGCCATTCGCCCGATGAACCAGGGTGCCAGCGTGCCGGACGGTTTTTCAGTCTGGCACCACCTGGATGCCAACGGGATTCGTTTTAAAAGCATTACGCCGCAAGACGACGTTTTGCTGATTAAGTTTGACTCCAGCGCTCAAAGCGCCGCCGCGAAAGAGGTGCTCGACCGCTCCCTGCCGCGGGGTTATATCGTTGCCCTGCAGGACGATGAGAGTCAGACTGCATTGTGGTTAACGCGCCTGCGAGACACCTCGCACCGGTTTGGATAATTACCAGGATTCTGAATCTTTTCACTCACTTTGGTGATAACCCCGTTTACTTACTATGCTTAAGTACGCGGAGCACCCCTCAGATGTTCTCCGCATGACACTGGAAACGCGGCATACTCTTCGGACTGCCGTAACACAATGGAAGGTTTCTACAATGAAATACCGCATCACTCTGGCTTTGGCCCTTTTGTCTTTGAGCACCGCGTCCTTTGCGAACACTCTCTGTCAGGAGAAAGAAAAGGACATCCAGCGCGAAATCAGTTATGCCGAAAAGCATAACAACCAGCACCGTATCGACGGTCTGAAAAAAGCGCTGAGCGAAGTGAAAGCCAACTGCTCGGATAGCAAGCTGCGTGCCGATCACCAAAAGAAAATCGCTGAACAGAAGGACGAGATTGCTGAACGCCGTCAAGACCTGAAAGAAGCGAAAGAGAAAGGGGATGCGGAGAAGATTGCTAAGCGTGAAGATAAGCTGAAAGAGGCCGAGGAAGAACTGAAAGCCCTGGAAGCTCGCGATTATTGAGTTAACGGAAATCTCAACAGGAGAAAATCATGTCTAAAGATACTACTTCAGAACATCTGCGCGCTGAGTTGAAATCCCTGGCGGATACCCTGGAAGAGGTACTGAACTCTTCAACGGACAAATCCAAAGAAGAGCTGAGCAAGCTGCGCTCTAAAGCGGAAAGCGCGCTGAAAGAGAGCCGTCATCGCCTGGGTGAAACCGGTGATGCGCTGGCTAAACAGACCCGTGAAGCCGCTGCGAAGGCTGACGAGTATGTGCGCGATAACCCATGGACCGGCGTAGGCATCGGCGCCGCAGTGGGCGTGGTTCTGGGCGTTCTGCTGACGCGTCGTTAATCATGGACGATCCACGTCACGCACAAGGGCCGGCTAAAAACGTCCTCGGCATCGGCCAGCGTATTTTGACGACGCTGGTGGGGATTGCCGAAACGCGAGTTCGACTGGCAGTGGTGGAGCTGGAAGAGGAGAAAGCGAATCTCTTCCAGATGCTGCTGATGCTGGGGCTCACCATGCTCTTCGCCGCATTTGGGCTGATGAGCCTGATGGTGTTAATCATCTGGGCGATTGATCCGCAGTATCGCCTCAACGCGATGATCGCCACAACGGTTGTGCTGTTGGTGGCCGCACTGATTGGCGGGATCTGGACGATGCATAAAGCGCGCAGTTCTACGCTGCTGCGTCATACCCGTCAGGAGCTGGCCAACGATCGCGCACTGCTGGAGGATGACAAGCCGTGAGTAGCACAACAGAGCGTCGCAAGCGCAAAGCGTATCTGCTAAGCCAGATCCAGCAGCAACGGCTGGATCTAACTGCCTGTCGTCGCGACTGGCTGGAAGTGACCCGTTCGTACGATCATGGCTGGAACACGTTGCTGAGCTTGCGCTCCTGGGTGCTGGTAGGCAGTAGCGTGATGGCCGTCTGGTCCGTTCGTCACCCCAGCATGCTGGTCCGCTGGGCCAGACGTGGCTTTGGCGCCTGGAGTGCATGGCGTCTGGTCAAATCAACGCTACGTCAGCAGCAGTTACGTTCCTGACACCACTGCTCTTTATGCCGGGTGGCGATTCCGTCTTACCCGGCTTATATTTCCCCCCTTCCCTTCATTCGCAACTCTCACTCAATATCTTTGAAGAAGATTGACAGTTTTCCTTGCTAACAATTGTCATTCGTCACGTTTATTATCCTCTCCATCGACAGCAAACACGCGGTATCTACCCGGATTTGCACACAAAAAATCGTCAGCCGCGTAAGTGGTTTTCTGGAGAGTAAAATGAAAAAATTAGAAGATGTTGGTTTACTGGTTGCACGCATTCTGATGCCAATTCTGTTTATCACCGCGGGCTGGGGCAAAATCACCGGTTATGCGGGTACGCAACAGTACATGGAAGCCATGGGCGTCCCAGGGTTCCTGCTGCCACTGACCATTCTGCTTGAGTTTGGCGGCGGTCTGGCGGTTCTGTTCGGTTTCCTGACGCGTACCACGGCGCTGTTCACCGCAGGCTTCACCCTGCTGACCGCGTTCATCTTCCACAGCAACTTTGCGGAAGGCATGAACTCCCTGATGTTCATGAAAAACCTGACCATCGCAGGCGGTTTCCTGCTGCTGGCTATCACCGGTCCTGGCGCATTCAGCATCGACCGTGTTCTGAATAAGAAGTGGTAAGCACGCTATACTGAATAAAAAAGCGAGGAGATATCTCCTCGCTTTTGCTATTTGAAGACGGAATAACGACGGAGGAATCAATGGGACAATTAGTCGACGGCGTCTGGCAGGATATCTGGTATGACACCAAATCCACTGGAGGACGCTTCAAGCGCTCTGTTTCGGCCTTCCGTAACTGGCTCACCGCCGATGGCGCCCCCGGCCCTAGCGGTGAAGGCGGCTTTGCGGCGGAGAAAGATCGCTATCATCTGTATGTTTCCCTCGCCTGTCCGTGGGCGCACAGAACGCTTATCGTGCGCAAACTCAAAGGACTGGACGCGTTAATTCCGGTTTCCGTGGTGAATCCACTGATGCTGGAAAACGGCTGGACCTTCGACAGTAATTTCCCGGCGGCCACCGGCGACGACCTTTACCACCACGATTTCCTCTACCAGCTCTATCTACGCGCAGACCCGCACTACACCGGACGCGTCACCGTCCCTGTTCTGTGGGATAAGAAAAACCAGACTATCGTCAGCAATGAATCCGCCGAGATCATTCGCATGTTCAATACGGCGTTTGATGCGCACGGTGCGCGAGCGGGTGATTATTATCCGCCAGAACTGCACGATAAGATCGATGAACTGAACAGCTGGATCTACGATAACGTCAATAACGGCGTCTATAAGGCCGGTTTCGCGACCAGCCAGGAGGCCTACGACGAAGCGGTCAGCAAGGTGTTTGAATCCCTGGCGCGTCTGGAACAAATTCTCGGTCAGCACCGCTATCTGACGGGCGACCGCCTGACAGAAGCCGACATTCGCCTGTGGACCACGCTGGTGCGTTTTGATCCGGTGTACGTCACCCACTTTAAATGCGACAAACACCGCATCAGCGACTACCTGAATCTGTATGGTTTCCTGCGAGACATTTACCAGATGGAGGGCATCGCGGAAACCGTCGATTTTAACCACATCCGCACCCACTACTATCGCAGCCACAAAACGATTAACCCGACGGGGATTATCTCCATCGGGCCGTGGCAGGATCTGGACGAACCGCACGGTCGCGATACACGTTTTCGCTAAATTTTAAGGGCATCCATGGATGCCCTTTTTTATTTCACTATCTGCGACTATCCTTACCTCGATCGCTTAAAAAACAAGAGATTGTCTGATTATCGAGGCATACAAATGGACTGGTATCTAAAAGTACTGAGAAATTACGTTGGGTTTAGTGGTCGCGCTCGTCGCAAAGAGTACTGGATGTTCGTTCTGGTGAACTTCATTCTCACCCTGGTGCTGGGTATCGTTGATAAAATTCTGGGGTGGGACCGTGCAGGTGGCGAAGGCATTCTCACCACAATCTACGCACTCCTGGTCTTTTTGCCGTCGCTGGCGGTACTGTTCCGCAGGCTCCACGACACGGATCGTTCGGCGTGGTGGCTGCTGCTGATTTTGATCCCGATCGTGGGCTGGCTGATCATTCTGGCCTTTAACTGCCAGGCCGGTACGCCGGGCGAAAACCGCTTTGGGCCAGATCCAAAATTACAGCCGTGAGCATTGCCCGGTGACGCATCGCGATCCGGGCCTGCACATTACACTACTTATTATGCGCGAACAGTTTTGGGATTTCGCGTAAGCACCAGGACTTGGCCTCGCCCATGCTGTCACGGCGCCATGCCATGATGATATCCACCTCGTTGGTGTATTCCGGGCTGACCACGCGCAGGCGCCCTTCGGCGATATCTTTTTCCACAAACGGATAAGGCATTGTCGCCACCCCGAGGCCCGCTAACAGCGCCTGGCGCTTGTCTTCCAGAGAGGTCACCGTCAGACGCGGCTGTTTATCCAACAGCTGCACCGTGAGCACAGGGCGCTCACGTGCGGTATCCGCCACCGCCACGCCGCGATATTTCACGCGCGTCACTTCGGAAAGTGGCTCCGGCTCCTGATGAATCGGGTGATCCGGTGCAGCCACATACACGTTCATCACGCTGTAGAGCTTGCGGGAGTTGATTTCAGACGAGGAGCGAAAGTGCATATCGGGGGCGATCACAATGTCCGCCCTGCCCGTCTCCAGCCGCTCCCACGCGCCCGCCAGCACTTCGGTAATGACAGAGAGCTGCGTATTGGCTTTGGCGGCCAGGCGCTCGACCAGCGGGAACAGGGCCGATGTCGGCACCAGCGCCTCGGTGACCAGCGTCAGGTGCGTTTCCCAGCCGCGTGCCAGCGCTTCGGCGTCGGTGGTCAGTTTGTCGGCCGCTTCCAGCAGAACGCGTCCGCGCTCCAGCAGCATACGCCCGACATTCGTGAATTTTGTTCGGTGACCGGAACGGTCGAAAAGCACCACATCCAGCTCTTCTTCCAGCTTTTGCATGGTGTAACTCAGGGCCGACGGAACCCGCCCCAGCTCGTCTGCCGCAGCGGCAAAGCTGCCACGCCGGTCTATCGCGTCCATGACGCGTAGCGCCTCAAGCGTCAATGCTCTCTCTTTTGCCATCTCGTTCTCATTCAGGAAATTTGAACATACCGGGCAGAATATCTGGCTAACAATGAAGCGTCCATACCTTTACCATTGTTTTAGTGTAAAGAGAGGTCAGTTTTATGATTACGACAAGAACAGCAAAACAGTGCGGACAAGCCGATTTTGGTTGGCTGCAGGCCCGCTACACCTTTTCCTTTGGACACTACTTTGACCCAAAACTGCTCGGTTACGCCTCACTGCGCGTGCTGAATCAGGAAGTTCTCGCACCGGGCGCTTCCTTCCAGCCACGCACGTACCCGAAAGTGGATATCCTGAATCTGATACTGGAAGGTGAAGCAGAATATCGCGATAGCGAGGGCAACCATGTCCAGGCGAAGGCGGGCGAAGCGTTGCTGATATCAACGCAGCCAGGCATTAGCTATAGCGAACATAATCTCAGCAAAGACAAGACGCTGACGCGGATGCAGCTGTGGCTGGACGCCTGCCCGGAGCGGGAAAATCCACTGGTGCAAAAGCTCAACCTGAGCGGCGACAAGCAGCAGCTGATTGCGTCCCCGGATGGCAGCCAGGGCAGTCTGCAACTGCGCCAGCAGGTGTGGCTGCACCATATCGAGCTGAAAAAAGGTGAACAGGCGAGCTTCCAGCTCCACGGGCCGCGTGCCTACCTGCAATCCATCCACGGCACGGTGCATGCCCTGACGCATACGGAAGAGAAAGAAGCACTTACCTGCGGCGATGGCGCGTTTATCCGCGATGAAACGAACATCACGCTGGTCGCCGACACTACCCTGCGCGCGCTGTTGATTGATTTGCCGGTGTGATATTGGTTATTATTTTTGCGTTGTCTCTTGATAAGCCTTTTAGCTCAAGAGACTTCGCAAGATGATAACGCCCCACTAATCTCCCTCTTATTACCTCGACATTTCCCTGCGGGAAATTTCACGCGTCATAATATTTACTTTTGATTCCATGACTTTGACGACATTATTGAGTGAATTAAAAAGGCTACACTCCTCATCCGTATAATTAATTGTCGCAATACATTTTGTTAAATAATGATAAGGACATCATTGATTGAGCAACATAATCTATTTAACGCTGACGGGTGAGCGTCAGGGGGAAATATCCGCAGGCTGTGGAACAGAAAAGTCTATTGGTAATCGCTTTCAGTATCGCCATGAAAACGAAATTCTGGTTTATCAGCTCTCCTCCAGCAGCGTCAGCACCCCTGGCGGCGTGCATCATCAGGGCCTGCGCTTCACCAAACCCACCGACAAAAGCTCACCACTCCTGACTACTGCCATTAATGAGAATGAAAAGCTGCGGCTCAGTTTTGTAAACCGCCCAGATGATAACTGGCAGCGCACAACCTACAACATGGACGGCAATAAACGATGAGATATGGAAAACTATTCTCCCTTGCGCTGATGCTGACGACAACAGGCTGCCATTCTGGTGCCCCTCAACGCCAGAAGACACTGGCGAAATGCCGTTTGGCATGTTGGGCTTCGCTTTTTTTACACCAAAAGCGTTGCCTGCTGATGTCACTTACGTTGGTTTCATTGATGACAAAAAGGTTATCTATTCATTCAAAACACTTGATAGCGTGGAGGATGATTATTCCAGCGTAGGGCAGTGGGATAAGCGTTATATGCGTTTTGCGCAGTTTAATAAAGCCCGCCATCCGCCCGTGACGATGTTGTTTTGCTGGGATTCAGTCATCGATAAAAAAACGTATGAAACGCGGATTACATTCCCTGAGTCTATGAGAAAAAAAATGTACATCTCAACGGGAATAGACATGTTTGGAGAAAAAGCGTGGTACAGCACGATTCTTTTTGGTCTTGCCCCAGAAGGTAAAGTTAGAGTCTGGCTGCAAAATACCGCCGGCGGCGATAACTTGCCCATAGAACCAACAAAGATCTCTACCCTGTCGGGTGTTAAACTAGACGGCTGTAAAGGGGTCACTCAGCACCCCAATGGTTATCTCTATTTTGGAGAAACGCCTGAATTCATTAAAGACAAAACCTATCCCTACGGTGAATGGTAAATTAGCGCCCTCTTTTAATCAGTCCAAAAGAATAAATCATCAGCAAACATCTCATAAACGCCCGCGATTAACGCGGGCATCGAATTATTCGCTCAGCGCGTTCGCCATATCCGTTTTGATCTGCTTACGCTGTTCCGGTGTAAGCACCTGGCTGACGTCGAAGTAGTATTTCACGCGGTAATAACGCGCCTGCTCTTCCACCTTGCTGAAGGCCGCGAGCTGGTTTTTCACCACGCTTTCATCCCATTTTCCGGCCTGGAACATATCCACCAGCGCGCCATCTTTTACGCCGGTCATCGGGATTTTGCTGACGTTGTCTTCCAGTTTCTGATGCAGATCTTCAATTTTCTTCACCTGATCGTTGCTGAGCTTCAGATGCTGAACAAGGGGATCTTGTGACGGGGACGGTGCGGCTTCAACGTTTGCCGCCTGCGCTGCAAAACTACCACCCGCCAGTGAAAGCGCGAGCAGAGCGATACGGGTCATTTTCATCATCTTACTGTCCTTAAATTGGGAGAGGGAAAAGCAGGTGCATTGTTTTTCAAGACCGGATGAAGATGTGTGATCAATTATATAAACAAATTTGTATGTGCAGCGGGCAAAAAAAAGCCCCCTTCAGCGAAGGGGCGTGTTCACGGGTGTTGGCTTAAATGGCCTGGGTAAAGGTTCGTGAAATAACGTCCTGCTGCTGCTCGCGCGTCAGAGCATTAAAGCGCACCGCATAGCCTGAAACGCGGATCGTCAGGTTCGGATAATTCTCCGGATGTTCAATGGCATCCATCAGCATTTCCCGGTTCATAACGTTGACGTTCAGATGCTGCCCGCCTTCGATGGCCGCCTCGTGGTGGAAATACCCGTCCAGCAGGCCGACAAGGTTGGTTTTACGTACCCCTTCGTCTTTGCCCAGCGCCTGCGGCACAATCGAGAAGGTGTAAGAGATCCCGTCCTTGGCGTAGGTGAACGGCAATTTCGCAACAGACGTTAACGACGCTACCGCCCCTTTGCGATCGCGTCCGTGCATCGGGTTCGCGCCCGGCGCAAACGGTGTGCCGCCGCGACGTCCGTCCGGGGTGTTACCCGTTTTCTGGCCATACACCACGTTTGAGGTAATGGTCAGAATCGACTGAGTCGGCACGGCGTTACGATAGGTTGGCAGCGCCTGAATTTTCTTCATAAAGCGCTCAACCAAATCGCAGGCGATGCTGTCCACACGATCGTCGTTATTACCGTACTGCGGATACTCCCCTTCAATCACGAAGTCGACGGCCAGGCCCGTATGGTCGCGCACCGGTTTCACCGTGGCGTACTTGATCGCCGCCAGGGAATCCGCTGCCACCGACAGGCCCGCAATCCCGCAGGCCATCGTACGATGCACGTCGCGGTCGTGCAGGGCCATCAGCGAAGCTTCATAGCTGTATTTGTCGTGCATAAAGTGAATAAGGTTCAGGGCGCTGATGTACTGCACCGCCAGCCAGTCCATAAAGTGGTCAAGGCTCGCCATCACGGTGTCGTAATCCAGCACGTCATCCAGCAGCGGCTCGGTTTTAGGTCCGACCTGGATTTTCAGCTTCTCATCCACCCCGCCGTTGATTGCGTACAGCAGCGTTTTGGCGAGGTTGGCGCGCGCACCGAAGAACTGCATCTGCTTGCCAATCACCATCGGGCTGACGCAACAGGCAATGGCGTAGTCATCGCTGTCGAAATCGGCGCGCATCAGATCGTCGTTCTCGTACTGCAACGAGGAGGTGGCGATCGACATCTGCGCGGCATATTTTTTGAAGGCAATCGGCAGCTGTTCTGACCACAGAATTGTCAGGTTTGGCTCCGGAGCAGGCCCCATGGTGTTCAGCGTGTGCAGATAGCGGAACGAGGATTTACTGACCAGCGTACGCCCATCCAGCCCCATCCCGCCGATCACCTCCGTGGCCCAGATCGGATCGCCCGAGAAGAGGGTGTCGAATTCCGGGGTACGCAGGAAGCGCACCATGCGGATCTTCATGATGAAATGGTCGATCAGCTCCTGAGCCTGTTGCTCATTCAGGCGCCCGGCCTTCATGTCACGTTCGATATAGATATCAAGGAAGGTCGCAGTGCGGCCCAAGGACATCGCCCCGCCGTTCTGCGATTTCACCGCCGCCAGATAGGCAAAGTAGAGCCACTGCACCGCTTCCTGAGCGTTCATGGCTGGACGTGAGATATCACACCCGTATTTCGCCGCCATCTCCTGGATTTGCAGCAGCGCGCGGCGGTGCTCAGACAACTCCTCGCGCAGGCGAATGGTCGCCTCCAGCTCTTCACCGCGCTCCATTTTCGGCTGCAGATCGGCAAACTGCAGTTCACGTTCGCGCACCAGATAGCTGATGCCGTACAGCGCCACGCGGCGATAGTCGCCAATAATGCGTCCGCGCCCGTATCCATCCGGCAGACCGGTAAGCACGCCGGATTTACGGCAACGCATCATCTCCGGCGAGTAGACGTCAAACACGCCCTGGTTATGGGTTTTACGCAGATGGGTGAACAGATACTCGAACTGCGGGTCCATCTCGCGTCCGTAGGCATCAAACGAGCTGCGGATCATGTTGATCCCGCCATACGGATGCAGGGCGCGTTTCAGCGGACGATCCGTTTGCAGGCCGACGATCGTTTCCAGCTCTTTCTCAATATAGCCCGGCCCGTGAGCGGTAATGGTGGTCGCGACGTTGGTGTCGAAATCAACGGGGGCGTGAGTAGCGTTCTCCTGACGAATCCCCTCCATTACCTTCTGCCACAGCGCCGTGGTGGCTGGCGTGGCAGGCGCTAAAAAGTGCTCATCGCCCTCGTACGGGGTGTAGTTTTGCTGGATGAAATCCCGCACATTAATGCTTTCCTGCCAGTCATTTCCGCAAAAGCCGGCCCACGCGTCGCTGTAGGGAGCGACACGAATATCGATATTTACCTTCATGAGTTTCTCTCTGTGTCAGGCGATTTCCGCAGCCAGACGGACCTTTCCAAGACGGAGGGCATCCAGTGCGATCATTTTTTCTTCGTTGGTTGGGATCACGGCGCACGGCACGCGGGAGGTGTCAGCGGAGATGATGCGTTCACCCTCGCTACCAGGCAGGGCATTTTTCTGCTCATCCAGCTCGATACCGAAAACCTTCAGGCGATCGGCCACCAGCTGGCGTATCAGTCTGGAGTTTTCACCAATTCCTCCCGTAAAGACCACGCCGTCCAGACGGTGCAGGGAGGCGGCGTGACCGGCGATATGGCGAGCGATGCGATGAACAAAAGTCTCAATCGCGAGGCGGGCGCGCTCGTGACCCTCGTGCCAGGCTTTTTCCAGCGTGCGTAAATCAGACGAGAGGCCGGAAAGCCCCAGCAATCCTGACTCTTTATTCACCACGCGCTCAAGATCCTCCAGCGTTTGCCCGGTTTGCTGTGCAATCCATGCCATCGCGCCAAAATCGACGTCGCCGCAGCGCGTCCCCATCACCAGCCCTTCCAGCGGCGTCATGCCCATGGAAGTGTCTACGCTGTGCCCGTTGCGGACCGCGCAAATGGACGCCCCGTTGCCCAGGTGTGCAATCACTAGCCCGCTATCGGCTTCGGCAATATTCAGCAGCGAATACGCCTGTTGCGAAACATAGCGATGCGATGTGCCGTGGAACCCGTAGCGGCGCACGCCCAGCTCTTCGAAGAAGCGGTATGGCAGGCCGTAAAGATAGGCCTGGGGCGCGAGCGTCTGGTGGAAGCTGGTATCAAATACCGCGACCTGCTGCACGCCGGGGAACAGCTGTTGAGCCGCTTCCACGCCGCTGAGATTGGCGTAGTTGTGCAGCGGGGCCAGAGGCGAAACCTGACGAATCTGATCGATGACCTTATCGGTGATCAGGGTGGACTCGCTGAACAGGCTGCCACCGTGAGCGATACGGTGGCCAATTAAGGCCACGCTGCTCATCAAATCGCGCTTTTCCAGCTCCAGGGCGATGGCAGCCAGCGCTCCTTCGTAGTCCTTGCGAGCCAGGGTGACTGGCTCGCTCCCGTTCACGGATATAAAGGCACTTTCAGTGTTCACGCCATCTGCAATGCCGGTCATCAGCGCGTCACAGCTCGCTGCGTCCAGCACCGAAAACTTCACAGATGACGATCCACAGTTAATGACCAATACAACCGGAAATTCATTCATGTCTTCACTCCGCTCATCCTGAGCTTTGAATCAGAAAAGTTTGTATACGATATTCAGAATGGTCAGCAGGCCAATCGCCGTCACAAAGATGTTCTCGGTTCTGCCTTTGTATTTCGCCAGCGCTGGCGTTTTGCGGATGGCATACATCGGCAGCAGGCACAGCAGAGAGGCGATAATCGGCGCACCCATCGCTTC
Source organism: Lelliottia sp. WB101 (assembly GCF_003051885.1). Taxonomy (NCBI): domain Bacteria; kingdom Pseudomonadati; phylum Pseudomonadota; class Gammaproteobacteria; order Enterobacterales; family Enterobacteriaceae; genus Lelliottia; species Lelliottia sp. WB101. The sequence goes on along the minus strand of NZ_CP028520.1, from coordinate 1,590,035 downwards.
AATCAGGTCCAGAATGTTCGGGTTGGCATACGCCACAACCCAGGTGGAGCCCATGATGAAGATCATGCTGATGGTGTTCAGTTTGCCGACGGAAACTTTCTTCTTATCGCCTTTGTAACCAAACTTCAGGACCAGTCCGTTCAGCCCTTCCAGCGTGCCCAGGTAGTGGCCGAAGAAGGATTTGAAAATGGCAACCAGAGCGATGATCGACGCGCCGTACTCCAGCACGGTGGCGAAGGTCGATTTGGTCCCGGAGAGCGAAGCAAAGTGGTTGGCCAGGTAAGAAAGCACCGGAATGTTCTGCGCTTTGGCTTCCGCCATGTTCTGCGGAGAGAGCGTGAACAGGCAGCTAAAGGCGAAGAACATCACCACCGCCACCATCAGCATGCTGGCGCGACCGATGATTTTGGAACATTTCTGCTCGGTGAACTCTTTACCGAATTCGCCTTCGTACTCTTCACGTTTCGACACTACGAATGAGGAGACAATTGGCGAGAAGTTGAAGGAGAAGACCATGATGGAAATCCCCAGCCAGACGGTGACCAGAATGCCATCGTGCCCGGTGAAGGAGATGTCGCTCAGGTTAACCTGGTCAATAACCGCCGAGTTCCAGTAAGGGATCAGGGACAGGGAGATCAGCACCAGGCTGGCGATGAACGGGAAGACCAGGAAGCTCATCACTTTCACCATCAGGTCTTTACCAAACCAGATAACGAATGCCATCAGCAGCAGCAGGAACAGGGCCACAAAGCCACGGTTCAGTGCGGGAAGCTGGAGCTGGTTTTCCCAGAAGGTCATAAAGGTGTTTGTAATGGTGACGCCGTAAATCCACAGCAGCGGGCAAATCGCAAAGAAGTAGAGGAAGGTGATCACCACCCCGCCAGTCTTACCAAAATGCTCTTCCACCGTCTCGGTAATGTTGCCGGACGGATTGCTGCCGGACAGGCACAGACGCGCCAGCGCGCGGTGGCAATAGAAGGCAATTGGGTAGGCCAGCAGCAGCATCAGCAGAATCGGTATCAGCCCGCCAAAGCCCGCGCGAATCGGGAAGAACAGCACGCCCGCGCCGATTGCCGTACCGAACAGCCCCAGTGTCCAGGTGGTATCTGATTTTCGCCAGGAAGACGTTTTTGTCTGACTGGCAATGATAGTTTCAGAGTTGCTCATAATTTATCCTTATTTATGCATCAACGAGGCCGGTAATTTGGGAAACGCGGGAAAGGTCGATATTGCCGCCGGAAATAATACTAACCGTTTTGCGCCCCTGAATATAACGATCCAGTTTTCCGCTTAATAATGCAGCCGTTGCCAGCGCGCCAGCGCCTTCTGTCACCACTTTATTTCGTTGGATCAGTGCGACCATGCTGTTACGAATATCGTCTTCGCTCACCAACACGATGTCGTCGACTAATTCACGAACAATTTCGAAGGTTAAATTACCTGGACGAGAAACATCGCAGCCGTCGGCTAATGTGCCGGTGGTACGGTGATTCATAATTTCCCCGGCGTAGTAAGACGCCGCCATACCGTGCACATTTTCAGACTGCACGCCGATAATATTAATGGTCGGGTTGATGGATTTAATGGCCGTGGCGATCCCGGCGATTAATCCGCCGCCGCCGATAGGGACAATCACGTTATCGACATCATATAAGTCTTCGAGAATTTCAAGACCAATGGTGCCTTGTCCGGCAATCACTTTTACGTCGTCATACGGCGGAATAAAGATGCGCCCTTCCTGCTCGACGATTTCGCTGACTTTGGCGATGGTGTCGTTAAAGTTCTCACCGTGCAGTACCACTTCAGCGGAGTAATCACGCGTGGCGGCCACTTTAGATTTTGGCGCGCCCATCGGCATGACAACTTTGCCGTCAATACCGAGCATGGCGCAGGAGAGCGACACACCCTGAGCATGGTTACCGGCGGAACACGCCACCACGCCTTTGCGGCGTTCAGCTTCGGTTAAGGAACTTAATTTGTTAAAAGCACCGCGAATTTTAAACGAACCGGTGCGCTGCATATTTTCAAACTTCAGGAAAATTTCGCCTTTGCAGCGCTCGCTCAGATAATTAGAACGCGGCATGCCGGTTTTATAAATTTTACCAGCCAGTCGTTTGCGGGCATCTTGTATTTCTTCAATCGTTACCGGAAGATCGTAAGTAATGTGCATATAATCCTCTTTATAATAATTCATATTCTGTAAGCAAAGTCTGGGTGTCAGCGAGGGAATTCCCTCACCGGGTGTTTTAAAATGGTACGTCTCAATTCATTGTTCAGTTATGGTGAGCTGTTTTCGCCTTTCACTGTTTTGCGCGGAATATTGCTTCGCCAACTCCACTAATACCGAAGCGGATTTTTTAATACGATAATTTTTTGACCAGACGGCGGCATAACGTGCAATGGGTAATTCATCTTCCACGGGCAGTACGACAAACTGGTCGGAACCGAATGGCGTAATCATGTCTCTCGGGATCACGGTGAGATAATCGGCGTTGAGAACCAGGTTATAGATGGTGACGACGGAATCGGTCTGGACGATGTTTTCGATGCTGATGTGGTTGTTCTGAAGAGTGGTTAATAATTCTTTGTAGTAGCCCATATCGGTTTGCGGCATCACCCACTGCTCGTTGGTGAGCGATGCCAGTGTCGTCGTTCCGGTGCACGTTCGCGTTTTACTGGCCACCAGCACAAATTCCGACTCAAACAGCGGCTCAACGTGCAGATCCTGCAACAGCATTTCATCGCTCAGGGTGCCGATGGCAAAATCCAGTCGCCCATCGCGGATGGCAGGCAGGAACGAGGAGAGCTGTGCTTCAAACATCGAGACTCGCGCTTTCGGGAACACTTCTTTGAATTTTTTGATCATGCTGGAGAGGAACGTAAAACCGATCAGCGATGGATAGCCGAACGAGACGTCGATGACGGTGCTGAAGCTCAGGTTGTTCATCTCACTGACCATATTCTTCATTTCGCGGGTGATGGACTCGGAGTACGCGAGCAACGTTTGCCCTGCGCTGGTCAGCTTCACGCCGGTGTTCTTGCGCACAATCAGTTCGACACCAAAGTAGGATTCGATATCGTTAATGATTTTGCTGACGGCCGGTTGAGTCAGGCCAAGTTGACGGGCGGCAGAACCAATAGATCCACTTTTAATGACTTCCTGAAATACAACTAAATGTTGTGTTTTCGGTAGAATAATAGTGCTCATCATATTCTGCTCTTATTTCCTTATCCGTGGCAGGATTCTACCCATTATTGATGACGAGGGTATGTGCTGTTACTCACAGATTACTTTTTCATACCAGTTACACCCTCACCAAAACACCAATTAACGCATATAAATCATAATGTTATCATTTACCTTATCAATAAAACGTCTGATATTGATCAATAAATCTCAGGGAGATAAATTAATTTTATGGCGATAACCACGATCTATTTATGGCAATAAACCAGAGGGAATAAAGGTGATATTTCAGGCAATTAAAGGCGAATAAATAGACGTTATTTGCTTTAAACATTTTTGTATATTATCAAATAAGTTAATAAATATTTGCCCGCAGGGGAAAAAGCGTCGAGGGCATCACACATTCACAGGGCAAATGTATTGAAAGGAAAGATTTCATTAATTTATACGCCATAAAGAAGACACATTTCAGCAACAGCAGTAACATCAAGTCAACACTGCGAAATGGCGATTTTTTAGCGCGTAATTTTGTGAATGCGATCTCTAATCTCGGTAAAAAAACATCATTCCACTCAAAAGCAGTGAAATGTGCTTATTGTCGCAAAAATGGGAAATCGTTCGGTTTCACGAAGGCGGTGGTGAGGAGCAAAAAGCAAAAACCCCGCCGAAGCGGGGTTTTCTTAATAGTTGAAGCTGACCGATAAGCCGGGTTCTGTCGTGGACAGTCATTCATCTAGGCCAGCAATCGCTCACTGGCTCAAGCAGCCTACCCGGGTTCAGTACGGGCCGTACCTTGTGAACCCCTATTTGGCCTTGCTCCGGGTGGAGTTTACCGTGCCACGGACTGTTGCCAGCCGCGCGGTGCGCTCTTACCGCACCCTTTCACCCTTACCTGATCCCGCTTGCGCGGGCCATCGGCGGTTTGCTCTCTGTTGCACTGGTCGTGGGTTTCCCCCCCAGGCGTTACCTGGCACCCTGCCCTATGGAGCCCGGACTTTCCTCCCCTCCGCCCGTCTCCCCCGAAAGGGGACGACGACGAAGCGGCGACTGTCTGGTCAGCTTCGGCGCGAAGTATAGAGGGTTTAGGCGCCGCTGTCACCCTTGCGTACGCATCCCCACCTGCAAAGTCGCTGCGATGTTGCGTGACGAGCGATAAATGTTGTCAAACGCCCCACGGAAGGCCTCTTCCAGCGAGCCAATGCTGTTCAGCACGCTGAACACCGCATCGATACCGTACTGATGTACCACACCGACGTCGCTGGTCAAACAGCCTGCAATGCCGATTACTGGTTTATGGTATTTTTTGGCGACGTTCGCCACGCCAACCGGCACTTTGCCGTGAATGCTCTGGCTGTCGAGCCGCCCTTCGCCGGTGAGCACCAGGGTGCAGTCGTGGATATGTTCTTCGAGGTTCAGCGCCTGGGTGACAATCTCAATCCCACTGCGCAACTCCGCGCCGAGAAACGCCATCAGCGCCGCGCCCATCCCCCCTGCCGCGCCGGAGCCAGGGACGTTTTTAACGTCAATCGACAGGGATTTCTTAATCACGTCAGCAAAATGGCTGAGATTGCGATCGAGTTCGACGATTTTCGCCTCATCGGCCCCTTTTTGCGGACCAAATATGCGTGATGCGCCATTCTCACCGATCAGCGGATTGGTGACGTCACAGGCCACGCGAATCGTGCAGCCCTTTAAGCGCGGATCCAGACCGGAAATATCGATACTGTTCAGCGCCATCAGGCTGCCGCCGCCGTAGCCGATCTCCGTGCCGTTGGCATCACACAGCTTCGCGCCCAGAGCCTGCACCATACCGGCACCTCCGTCGTTGGTCGCGCTGCCGCCAATGCCGATAATAATGTTGCGCGCGCCTTTATCCAGCGCATTCAGAATCAGTTCGCCCGTGCCGCGAGAAGTGGTAATCAGCGGGTTGCGCTGCGCCAGTGGCACCAGCGCCAGGCCGCTGGCTGCGGCCATTTCGATAATCGCCGTTGCGCCATCGCCGGACATACCCCAGCAGGCGTTCACTTTTTCGCCCAGTGGACCCGTGACAATGGCGTGTTGCTCAGTGCCCTGGGTGGCGGCAATCATCGCTTCGACCGTGCCTTCTCCGCCATCAGCGACCGGCACAGACACATACTGAGCATCAGGAAAAATTTCCCGAAAACCTTTTTCTATCGCCTGAGCTACCTCGGAGGCAGAAAGGCTTTCTTTATAAGAGTCAGGGGCGATTACGATTTTCATAGTTGTAGCCTGTTACTGCACAACGCCGGATGGCGTTTCACTTATCCGGCCTACAGGGTAGGCCCGGATCGCTGTGCGCTATCCGGGCAGAACGTCATTAGCGAGTGACTTCCACTTTCGCCAGTTTTTCGTAGTAGCAGGCAATGGCGCTATGGTCCGCCGTTCCCAGACCATCGGCGCGCAGGGCCTGCATCATCTCCATTACCGCTGCGGTCAGCGGCAGCTGTGCGCCGACGCCATGGGAGGTGTCCAGCGCGTTAGCCAGATCTTTAATGTGCAGATCAATGCGGAAGCCCGGCTTGAAGTTGCGATCCATCACCATCGGCGCTTTAGCATCCAGCACGGTGCTGCCCGCCAGACCGCCGCGAATGGCCTGATACACCAGATCCGGGTTCACGCCCGCTTTGGTCGCCAGCGTCAGCGCTTCAGACATCGCGGCAATATTCAGCGCAACGATCACCTGGTTCGCCAGCTTGGTGACGTTACCTGCACCGATTTCACCCGTATGTACAACGGAACCGGCCATCGCTTTCATCAGATCGTAATATTTGTCGAAAATCGCTTTATCGCCGCCCACCATCACCGACAGGGTGCCGTCGATGGCTTTTGGCTCGCCGCCGCTTACTGGCGCGTCCAGCATATCCACGCCTTTCGCTTTCAGCGCTTCGCTGATTTCGCGGCTTGCCAGCGGGGCGATAGAGCTCATGTCGATCAGTACCAGGCCCGGCTTCGCGCCTTCAATCAGGCCGTTTTCACCCAGCGCCACTTCTTGCACATGGGGTGAGTTCGGCAGCATGGTGATGACCACATCACACTGCTCGGCAATTGCTTTTGCCGTAAGGGCCGTTTCGGCACCGGCGGCAATCAGCTCCGCAATGACTTCTGGATTACGGTCAGAAACCACCAACGAGTAACCTGCTTTGATGAGGTTTTTACTCATTGGTTTACCCATGATACCCAGGCCAATAAAACCAACTTTCATTGTCATAACGTTCTCTCTCTCACGTGTCGATGGTGGTTATTTTTTAAAGGAATCAGCTAATTTCTGCGTTGCAGAGCGGAAGACGCCGAGGTCGCTGCCGACGGCCACAAAGGTGGCGCCCCACTCCAGATAACGGCGGGCATCGGCCTCGACCGGCGCCAGAATGCCGCACGGTTTGTTGTGTGCTTTCGCTCGAGCGAAAATGTGCTGAATGGCGCGCTGCACGTCCGGGTGGTTGGCGTTGCCGAGGTGGCCCAACGCCGCAGCCAGATCGCTTGGGCCGACAAAGATGCCGTCCACGCCATCGGTGGCAGCGATGGCATCCACATTGTCCACGCCATGCTGGCTCTCAATCTGAACCAGGATGGTGATGTTCTGGTTGGACTGCGCAAAGTAGTCCGGCACGGTGCCAAACATGTTGGCGCGATGGGAAACGGACACACCGCGAATGCCTTCCGGCGGATAGCGGGTCGACGCCACGGCCTGTACCGCCTCTTCCACATTTTCCACAAACGGGATCAGGAAGTTATAGAAGCCGATATCCAGCAGGCGCTTAATAATCACCGGTTCGTTGGTCGGTACACGCACCACCGGCGCGCTGTGGCTGCCCTTCAGCGCCATCAGCTGAGGAATAAAGGTGCTGATATCGTTCGGCGCATGTTCACCGTCGAGCACCAGCCAGTCAAAACCTGCCAGACCTAAAACCTCGGTGCTGATTGGGCTTGCCAGCGCAGACCAGCAGCCAATCTGAATCTCTTTCGCCGCCAGGGCCGCTTTAAACTTGTTCGGGAAAATATCGTTACTCATCGCTTTTACCTTCAATGATTCGTGATGTTGAGGCGCTTATTTCTGCAATTCCATACGTTTGATGTCACCCACTACGAACAGGTAGCAGAACATCGCCATCAGCGCAGAGCAGCCAACGAAGACCAGCGCCGCATTGAATGAATGCAGTTCACTCACCAGATAACCAATCACCAGCGGGGTGACAATCGACGCCACGTTACCGAAGACGTTGAACACGCCACCACACAGGCCCACAATCTCTTTTGGCGCAGTATCGGAAATCACCGGCCAGCCCAGCGCACCAAAGCCTTTTCCGAAGAATGCCAGCGCCATCAGCGCGACGACCAGCACCGTGTTATTGGTGTAGTTGCACAGGATAATGGAGGACGCCAGCAGCATACCGAGCACAATCGGCAGCTTACGCGCCAGGGTGATCGACTTGCCGGTTTTAATCAGATGATCCGAGAACACACCGCCCAGCACGCCACCTGCAAAACCACACAGCGCCGGGATGGAGGCCACGATGCCGACTTTCAGAATCGACATTCCTTTTTCCTGCACCAGATAAATCGGGAACCAGGTGAGGAAGAACCAGGTAATGGTGTTGATAAAGTATTGACCAAAAAATACGCCCAGCATCATGCGGTTGGTCAATAACTGTTTGATGTAATGCAGCTTTGGACCACTCGCCGCTTTATCGCCCGGCTTTTTATGATCCATATCGACCACCGCGCCACCGTCAGAGATAAACTTCAGCTCCTCGGCAGACATACGCGGGTGATCGGTTGGGTTATGAATGAACTTCACCCACATCGCCGTCAGGATGAAACCAATGACACCCATCACGGTGAAGACATGTTCCCAGCCCCACGCGAAGGTCAGCCAGCCGAGCAGCGGAGAGAAAAGAGCCAGCGAGAAATACTGCGCGGAGTTAAAAATCGCCGAGGCGGTGCCGCGCTCTTTGGTCGGGAACCAGGCCGCCACAATACGGGCGTTAGCCGGGAACGACGGTGCTTCGGAGAAACCGAGCATAAAGCGCATACAGAACATGGAGATACCGGCCCACGCCAGCGGGAAGAGATCGACAAAGCCCTGCAGGAAGGTAAACAGCGACCAGAAAAACAGGCTATAGGTGTAGACTTTTTTCGAGCCAAATTTGTCCAGCAGCCAGCCGCCGGGGATTTGCATCAGCAGATACGCCCAGCCAAACGCGGAGAAGATGTACCCCATGGATACGGCGCTGAGCTGCAGCTCTTTTGCCACTTCTGTCCCGGCAATCGACAGCGTGGCGCGGTCAGCGTAGTTCACTGCCGTCACAATAAATATAATCAGTAATATTAAATGGCGGGTATGAATACCCTTTTTCGTTTCTACAGCTGTTTCCAGTGACATGTTTATTTCCTCAGGCACATCGATCTTGGTATTTTTATTATTTTGGAAAAGTCTTTACTGATTATTTATCGATAGCAGGCAATATCCGTTAATTAACCAGATGCAATGAAATCGTGATTAAGTATAAACATCCGTCCGCCCCTGCACATTGTCGCATCGCTCAATTATCACCGTATTCGAGAACGTTATTTTGAGCATATGCACAAACGCATGGGCGCTGATGCACAGATTTACGCATTGCCTGCCAGCTGGCGCGGATACAGGTTTCGCGGAGTGATCTCGGTCACATTTTTATCTTTCGACTCCTGACATTCTTTATTCAAGAAGGCAGCGTCTTTATTTCTGACAATAAGAAAATAAACACTCTCTTAACTGCATTTAATATCTAAAGTTTTACTGGAGAATAATGAGCAATGGCCGACATCGAAATTCGACAAAAGTCGCCGACGGCGTTCTATATAAAGGTACACGACACGGATAACGTGGCGATTATTGTTAACGACAATGGCCTGAGAGCAGGAACACGCTTCCCCGATGGCCTTGAACTCATCGAACATATTCCCCAGGGCCATAAAGTCGCGCTGGTCGATATCCCTGCCCACGGCGAAATCGTCCGTTACGGGGAGATCATCGGCTACGCCGTGCGGGCGATTCCGCAGGGCAGCTGGATTGAGGAGTCACTCGTTGAGCTGCCGAAAGCCCCCCCGCTGAATACTCTGCCGCTGGCAACGCGCGTACCGGAACCGCTGCCGCCGCTGGAAGGGTACACCTTCGAAGGTTATCGCAACAAAGATGGCAGCGTTGGTACCAAAAACCTGCTCGGCATTACCACCAGCGTGCATTGCGTGGCGGGCGTGGTGGATTACGTGGTGAAAATCATCGAACGCGATCTGCTGCCGAAATACCCGAACGTCGACGGTGTGGTGGGTCTGAACCACCTGTACGGCTGCGGCGTGGCGATTAATGCCCCGGCCGCCGTGGTACCCATTCGCACCATCCATAATATCTCCCTCAACCCCAATTTTGGCGGCGAGGTAATGGTGATTGGCCTGGGCTGCGAAAAACTTCAGCCAGAGCGCCTGCTGCAAGGCACCGATGATGTCCAGGCGATTGCCGTGGATGACGCCAGCATTGTGCGTCTGCAGGATGAGCACCACGTCGGCTTTAAATCCATGGTCGACGATATTCTCCAGGTCGCTGTGCGTCACCTGGAAAAACTGAATAAACGCCAGCGCGAAACCTGCCCGGCGTCCGAACTGGTGGTGGGCACCCAGTGCGGCGGCAGCGATGCTTTCTCCGGTGTGACCGCCAACCCGGCGGTCGGCTATGCTTCCGACCTGTTTGTGCGCTGCGGCGCTACGGTCATGTTCTCGGAAGTGACCGAAGTGCGCGATGCGATCCACCTTCTCACCCCGCGCGCCATCAACGAAGAGGTGGGCAAGCGCCTGCTGGAAGAGATGGCCTGGTACGACAACTATCTCGATATGGGACAGACCGACCGCAGCGCAAACCCGTCGCCGGGTAACAAAAAAGGCGGGCTGGCGAACGTCGTCGAAAAAGCCCTTGGCTCGATTGCGAAATCCGGCCAGAGCGCCATCTCCGAAGTGCTTTCTCCGGGTCAGCGCCCGACCAAACGCGGCCTGATTTATGCCGCTACGCCTGCCAGCGATTTTGTCTGCGGCACGCAGCAGGTAGCATCGGGGATTACGGTGCAAGTGTTCACTACCGGGCGCGGCACGCCGTATGGACTGATGGCGGTTCCGGTGATCAAAATGGCGACCCGCACCGAGCTTGCAAACCGCTGGTATGACTTAATGGACATCAACGCCGGGACCATTGCGACGGGTGAGGAGACGATTGAGGACGTAGGCTGGAAGCTATTCCACTTTATTCTGGATGTCGCGAGTGGCCGTAAAAAAACCTTCTCCGACCAATGGGGATTACACAACCAGCTGGCGGTGTTTAACCCGGCTCCGGTGACCTGATGCCTGTGCCCGGTAGCGTTACGCTTACCGGGCACAAGGTTTCCATAGGCCGGGAAAGGCGCAACTGCCGCCCGGCCTGATTTGCGCTCACTCTTTAACCCGCACCACTTCAATCCCCGAACGCTGAAGCTCCTGTAAGCTCTCAGCCGGAATACCTTCGTCGGTGATGATCATATCGATACGCGGGGTATCGATGATTTTATGCAGGCTTGAGCGATTGAACTTGCTGGAATCGGTCACCACGATTATCCGCTCCGCCACTTCGCACATCTTACGGTTCAGCCGGGCTTCATCTTCATTGTGTGTACTGACGCCACGGTCCGTATCGATAGCATCCACCCCCAGGAACAGCAGATCGAAATGGTAGTTTTGCAGCGACTGCTCAGCCTGATCGCCGTAGAAAGACTGCGACTGACGACGAAGATGTCCGCCGGTCATCAGCAGCTCGACGCCTTCCGCTTCCAGCAGCGCATTCGCCACGTTCATGCCGTTGGTCATGGCGATCACGTCCGTATGTTGGCGTAACATGCGCGCAATTTCATAGGTCGTGGTGCCGGAGTCGAGAATGATGCGGTGACCTGGTTTGATCAGATTGGCTGCCGCCTGGGCGATGCTGCGTTTGACCGCCGTATTGAGTGAGCTTTTATCTTCGACGGAAGGCTCCAGCCCCGGCGTGTTGCCATCGCAGATCAGCGCGCCGCCGTAGGCACGAACGGCGATACCCTGTTTTTCCAGGAAAGCGAGATCGTTGCGGATCGTCACCGTTGATACGCCATACAGCAGCGAAAGATCGTTCACCTGCACGCTACCCTGCTGCCGCAACCTCTGGATAATTTGTTCACGCCTTTCGCTGGTGCCGGTCACACGTTTCTCCGTGGAGGATTCGGTGCTGCTCATGCGAGCTCCTTTAAGAAAATCTTTCGTTTCATTTCGTTTTATCTATTAACGCCTTTCTTTTAGGGGAATGCAAGCCCCATCCCGCTTCCGACAACCTATTCTCCCCGAGCTGAAACCTTTCATTATGTTTCTTTTGTGAAACAGATCGGAAAACTATTATCTTTCGTTTTATTTTTATAAGACCATAACGCAGTATAAAGTGAAATAAAACGAAAGATTAGCACTCAAACCATCCAACGTGGAGAGGAAAGTGAAACATCTTATTGAAATGGTGGAATTGCACAAAGCAGGCGCAGACAACGGAATTTACGCCGTCTGTTCCGCACATCCACTGGTACTTGAAGCCGCGATTCGCTTCGCTCGCGATCATCACACCGCCCTGCTGGTTGAGGCCACTTCCAACCAGGTGGATCAGTTCGGCGGCTACACGGGTATGACACCCGCCGATTTTCACGCTTTTGTCAGCCAGCTTGCCAGCGGGCTGAATTTCCCCCTGTCGCAGCTGATTTTAGGCGGCGATCATCTCGGCCCTAATCGCTGGCAAAACCTCACCGCCAGTGAAGCGATGGCCAACGCCGACGATCTGATCAAAAGCTACGTGGCCGCCGGGTTCACAAAGATCCACCTCGATTGCAGCATGTCATGCGAGGACGATCCGGTGCCGCTCACGGACGCCATCGTCGCCGAGCGCGCCGCACGGCTGGCGAAGATCGCCGAGCAGACCTGCCGCGAGCGCTTTGGTGAATCAGACCTGGTGTACGTGATTGGCACGGAAGTGCCGGTTCCCGGCGGTGCTCACGAGACGCTAACCGAACTGGAAGTGACCACACCACAGGCCGCTCGTGCCACGCTGGAAGCCCATCGACACGCCTTTGAAAAACAGGGGCTGAGCGCAGTCTGGCCACGCATTATCGGGCTGGTGGTGCAGCCTGGCGTTGAGTTCGACCATACCCATGTGATCGACTATCGCCCGGAAAACGCCGTTGCGCTCAGTGAAATGGCAACATCCTGGGATTCACTGGTCTTTGAAGCGCACTCCACCGACTACCAGACGCCACAGGCGCTGCGTCAGCTGGTAAAGGATCACTTCGCGATTTTGAAAGTCGGCCCGGCTCTCACCTTCGCCCTGCGCGAAGCGCTGTTCTCACTCGCCGCTATTGAAGAAGAGCTGCTGCCGGCCAAAGCCAGCTCGGGCCTGCGTCAGGTGCTTGAAAGCGTGATGCTCGACCGCCCGGAATACTGGCAAAGCCACTACCACGGCGACGGCAACGCTCGTCGGCTGGCGCGCGGCTACAGCTATTCGGATCGCGTTCGCTACTACTGGCCGGACAGTCAGATCGACGACGCCTTCGAACGGCTGGTGCGCAATCTGGCGGATGAGCCGATTCCCCTTCCGCTCGTGAGCCAGTACCTGCCGCTGCAATATCGAAAAGTTCGCGAGGAGGCTCTCAAGGTGACGCCACGGGAACTCATTATCGACCACATTCAGGACATACTGCGCCAGTATCACGCAGCCTGTCAGGGCGCGTCGTCCCACAACGCATAACAACGAAGAGGATAATGCCATGCCAAACATTGTCTTATGCCGCATCGATGAACGTTTAATCCACGGCCAGGTCGGCGTTCAGTGGGTAGGGTTCGCAGGCGCGAATCTGGTGCTGGTTGCTAATGATGACGTCGCTGAGGATTCGGTCCAGCAAAACCTGATGGAAATGGTGCTGGCGGAGGGGATCGCGGTGCGTTTCTGGTCCCTGCAAAAAGTGATCGACAACATTCATCGCGCCGCCGACCGGCAGAAAATCCTGCTGGTCTGCAAGTCACCGGCCGATTTCCTGACCCTCGTTGAGGGCGGTGTTCCCGTGAAACGTATCAATGTAGGAAACATGCACTACGCCAATGGCAAACAACAAATTGCCAAAACGGTCTCTGTCGACGCCGGTGATATTGCGGCATTTAGCGGCCTTAAAGCCGCCGGGGTGGAATGCTTCGTGCAAGGCGTCCCGACAGAACCCGCTTTGGATCTCTTTAAACTACTCTGAGGGATTCACAATGGAAATCAGTCTGTTGCAGGCATTTGCGTTGGGCATTCTCGCCTTTATCGCGGGCCTGGATATGTTCAACGGCTTAACGCATATGCACCGCCCGGTGGTGCTTGGGCCGCTGGTGGGCCTGATTCTGGGCGATCTGCATACGGGTATTCTGACCGGCGGGACGCTGGAATTAGTGTGGATGGGGCTGGCACCGCTGGCGGGCGCGCAGCCGCCGAACGTCATTATCGGTACTATTGTCGGGACGACGTTCGCCATCACCACGGGCGTAAAACCGGAAGTCGCGGTGGGTGTGGCGGTGCCGTTCGCTGTTGCGGTTCAGATGGGGATTACTTTCCTGTTCTCGGTCATGTCCGGCGTGATGGCGCGCTGCGACCGGATGGCGGCGAACGCCGACACCAACGGGATCGAGCGGGTGAACTATCTCGCACTCCTGGCACTGGGGATCTTCTATTTTCTTTGCGCATTCCTGCCGATTTACTTCGGGGCAGAGCACGCGAAAACGGCCATTGATGTTCTGCCTGCCCGTCTGATTGACGGTCTCGGCGTGGCAGGTGGCATCATGCCTGCGATTGGTTTTGCCGTGCTGCTGAAAATCATGATGAAAAACGTCTACATCCCCTATTTCATCCTCGGTTTTGTCGCCGCCGCCTGGCTCAAACTGCCGGTGCTGGCCATTGCTGCGGCAGCGCTGGCGATGGCGCTGATCGATTTTCTGCGTAAATCACCTGAACCGGCCGCGCCGGTCGCCCAGAAAGAGGAATTCGAAGATGGCATCTAATCAAACCACCCTGCCGACCGTCTCCGAAACCGACGAGACGCTTCTGTCCGGCGTGAACGAAAATATCTATGAAGATCAGACTATCGGCGCGGAGTTGACAAAAAAGGATATCAACCGTGTGGCCTGGCGTTCGATGCTGCTGCAGGCATCGTTCAACTACGAGCGTATGCAGGCCTCAGGCTGGCTGTACGGCCTGCTTCCGGCGCTGAAAAAAATCCACAGCAACAAACGCGATCTGGCGCGCGCCATGAAGGGCCACATGGGGTTCTTCAACACCCATCCGTTCCTGGTAACCTTTGTGATCGGCATTATTCTCGCGATGGAGCGCTCGAAGCAGGATGTGAACAGCATTCAGAGCACCAAGATTGCGGTGGGCGCGCCGCTCGGCGGGATTGGTGATGCCATGTTCTGGCTGACGCTGCTGCCGATTTGCGGCGGTATCGGCGCCAGTCTTGCGCTGCAAGGCTCAATTCTTGGCGCAGTCGTGTTTATTGTGATGTTCAACGTGGTACACCTGGGTCTGCGTTTTGGTCTGGCACACTATGCTTATCGTATGGGCGTTGCCGCCATTCCACTGATTAAGGCCAACACCAAAAAGGTCGGCCACGCGGCTTCCATCGTCGGGATGACCGTAATTGGTGCGCTGGTTGCCACCTATGTGCGCCTGAATACCACGCTTGAGATCACCGCAGGGGACGCGGTGGTGAAACTGCAAACCGACGTGATCGACAAGCTGATGCCTGCGTTTCTGCCGCTGGTCTACACCCTGACCATGTTCTGGCTGGTCCGCCGTGGCTGGAGCCCGTTACGCCTCATCGGCATTACGGTGGTGCTTGGCGTGGTAGGTAAATTCTGTCACTTCCTGTGAATACAAAGAGGTCTTAGATGTTAAGCATTATTTTGACGGGCCACGGTGGGTTTGCCAGCGGGCTGGAAAAAGCGATGAAGCAGATCCTCGGTGAGCAGGAGCAGTTTGTCGCCATCGACTTTCCCGAAACGTCCACCACTGCCCTGCTGACCTCGCAGCTGGAACGGGCGATCGCCGATTTGGGTGATACAGAAGATATTGTCTTTCTGACCGATCTGCTGGGCGGTACGCCTTTCCGCGTGGCCTCTACCATGGCGATGGAAAAGCCGGGCTGGGAAGTGATCACTGGCACTAATTTGCAGCTGCTGCTGGAGATGGTGATGGAGCGCGACGGCCTGAGCAGCGAAGCCTTTCGCTTACAGGCGCTGGAGTGCGGGCATCGCGGCCTGACGAGTCTGGTGGATGAGCTGGGGCGCTGTCGGGATGAAAATCCCGTTGAGGAAGGGATCTAACGCCAACTTTTTCATTTCATTCAGGGCAGGCTCTCCCCCTTAGCCCTTTCATTGTGTATCGCCTTGGCCTTCGGTGTAGATCCAGAAGGCCTTTCTTTTCCTTTCGTCGCCATAACGACCAGATCATTTAATTTTAAAATATTTCTTATTTATCAATATGATGATTGAAATTGTGTGTCTCTTTGATCACACTTTTCGTTTTATTTCTTTTTGTTTGTTGATCTTTCGTTTTCCTTTCGATAGATTTTAATCAATCGAACAAGTGAAACGAAACGAAAGGCAAAAGTGACTGCACTGGCGTCTGACGCGGGTTTCACCTTACTAAGGACTGCGTTATGTCAGAAAGCCAAACCGCCACCGGCACCTGGACGGAAAAAGAGATCCGTCAGCAACCCGACTGCTGGAGCCGTTCCCTTAAAAATATCGCCAATATCCGACAGACTCTCGATCGCTTCCTCTCTCCGTTGCTGCAAAAAGACGATCTGCGGATCGTTCTGACGGGGGCGGGAACATCCGCATTTATCGGCGACATTATCGCCCCGTGGCTTTCACGCCACACCGGGAAAAATTTTACGGCGATTCCCACCACCGATCTGGTGACGAATCCCATGGATTATCTGAATCCTGCGCATACTTTACTGCTGGTCTCGTTCGCCCGTTCCGGCAACAGCCCGGAAAGCGTGGCCGCCGTCGAGCTGGCAAATCAGTTCGTCCCTGCGTGCTATCACCTGACGATCACCTGCAACGAAGCCGGTAGCCTGTACCAAACCGCCGTCGCCAGCGACAACGCCTTTGCCCTGCTGATGCCTGCTGAAACGCACGATCGCGGATTCGCCATGACCAGCAGCATCACCACCATGATGGCGAGCTGCCTCGCGGTGTTTGCACCGGATACGATCAACAGTTACACCTTCCAGGACGTGGCGGATCGCTGCCAGTCGATCCTCACTTCGCTCACAGATTTCAGTCACGGCGTGTTCGGTGATAAGCCCTGGAAGCGCATCGTCTATCTCGGCAGCGGCGGATTACAGGCGGCGGCTCGGGAATCGGCGCTCAAAGTGCTGGAGCTTACCGCCGGGAAAGTGGTCGCGTTTTACGACTCCCCGACCGGGTTCCGTCACGGCCCGAAATCGCTGGTCGATAACGAAACGCTGGTGGTGGTGTTTATCTCCAGCCATCCGTATACGCGCCAGTACGATCTTGATCTGCTGGAAGAACTGCGCCGCGACGGCCAGGCAATGCATGTGGTCGCCATCGCCGCCGATCGCGATCCGGTGATCGACGCTGGCCCTCATATTTTGCTGCCCGCCTCGCGTGACTTTATCGACGTGGAACTGGCCTTTTGTTTCCTGATCTACGCCCAGGTCTTTGCCCTGACCCAGTCGATTAGCGTCGGCAATACCCCGGACACCCCATCCGCCAGCGGTACCGTCAACCGCGTAGTGCAAGGCGTTGTGATTCACCCGTGGTCAGCCCCAAGGAGCGCATCATGAGCATTATCTCCACCAAATATCTTCTTCAGGATGCCCAGGCAAAAGGGTATGCCGTGCCTGCGTTTAACATCCATAACGCCGAGACGATCCAGGCGATCCTCGAAGTGTGCAGCGAAATGCGATCGCCGGTGATCCTCGCCGGAACGCCCGGCACTTATAAACATATCGCCTTCGAAGAGATCTACGCCCTGTGCAGCGCCTACTCCATCAGCTACGACATGCCGCTGGCACTGCATCTCGATCACCACGAATCACTGGATGATATTCGTCGCAAGGTCAATGCGGGCGTGCGCAGCGCGATGATTGACGGCAGTCATTACCCGTTTGAGCAGAACGTGAAGCTAGTGAAATCGGTGGTGGATTTCTGCCATCTGAATGATTGCAGCGTCGAGGCGGAACTGGGACGGCTGGGCGGTATGGAAGACGACATGAGCGTGGACGCAGAGAGCGCATTTCTGACGGACCCGCAGGAAGCGAAACGCTTTGTCGAACTGACCGGCGTCGACAGCCTCGCAGTAGCGATCGGCACGGCGCATGGGCTGTACACCAAAACGCCGAAAATTGATTTCAAACGCCTCGGTGAAATTCGCGACGTGGTGGATATTCCGCTGGTGCTGCACGGTGCGAGCGATGTGCCGGATGAATATGTGCGTCGCACTATTGAGCTTGGGGTATGCAAAGTGAATGTGGCGACGGAACTGAAAATCGCGTTTTCCGCGGCGGTCAAAGAGTGGTTTCGCGAAAATCCGCAGGGTAACGATCCGCGTTACTACATGCGAGTGGGTATGGACGCCATGAAAGAGGTGGTAAAAAACAAAATAAACGTCTGCGGATCGGCCAACAGGCTGGTGCTCGATTCCGTCACCGTTTGATAAAGACAACAACACTCACAACTCAACATCGGCAGGAAGGAAGACTATGAGCAGTCCCAATATCTTATTGACCCGTATCGATAATCGTCTGGTGCATGGTCAGGTTGGTGTGACATGGACGTCGACCATCGGAGCCAATTTGTTGATCGTCGTTGACGATGAGGTCGCTAAAGACGAGATCCAGCAAAAACTGATGGGCATCACCGCCGATACCTATGGATTTGGTATCCGCTTTTTCTCCATCGAGAAGACTATCGCCATCATTGAAAAAGCCGCGCCGCACCAGAAAATTTTCCTGATTTGCCGCACGCCGGACATCGTCAGGAAACTGATTGAGGGCGGCGTGCCGCTGAAAGATGTCAACGTCGGCAATATGCACTTCTCAGAGGGGAAACGGCAGATCAGCAGCAAAGTGTATGTCGACGAACAGGATCTCGACGATCTGCGCTTCATCAAGCGCAGCGGCGTGAATCTTTTTATCCAGGATGTTCCCGGTGATGCGAAAGAGGGCATCCCCGATTAGTGGCAGTGTCTCGACATTCAAATAGCTGAAGTCATCATTACGAGGCAAAAAAATGCACGAAATAACATTGATTCAGGGGATATCCCTGGCGGCTTTAGTATTTTTTCTAGGGATAGATTTCTGGCTGGAAGCACTGTTTCTGTTTCGTCCCATCATCGTTTGTACCCTCACCGGGGCGATTCTGGGCGATATCCACATCGGTTTAATTACCGGCGGTTTGACGGAGCTGGCGTTCGCCGGTTTAACCCCTGCTGGCGGTGTGCAGCCGCCGAACCCGATTATGGCCGGGGTGATGACCACCGTCATTGCCTGGTCCACCGGGGTCGATGCCAAAACCGCTATTGGTCTTGGGCTGCCGTTTAGCCTGCTGATGCAGTATGTGATTCTGTTTTTCTATTCAGCGTTCTCGCTGTTTATGTCGAAAGCCGATAAGTACGCGAAAGAGACCAACACCGCCGCTTTCGCCCGTCTGAACTGGACAACGACGCTGATTGTCGCCTGCACTTACGCCGTCATTACCTTCCTCTGCACTTATCTGGCGCAGGGAGCCATGCAGGCGTTGGTCAAAGCGATGCCTGCCTGGCTTACCCACGGCTTTGAAGTCGCGGGCGGCATTCTGCCTGCGGTCGGCTTCGGCCTGCTGCTGCGCGTGATGTTCAAGGCGCAGTACATTCCGTATCTCATCGCCGGGTTCTTGTTCGTCTGTTATATCCAGGTGAGCAACCTACTTCCGGTGGCCGTGCTGGGGGCCGGATTTGCGGTGTATGAGTTCTTTAACGCTAAAGCCAAAAACGCCGCAAAGCCCGCTGTCACTGCTGCGAAAAAAGATGAAGAGGATTACAGTAATGGGATCTGAAATCAGTAAAAAAGACATTACCCGCCTTGGCTTTCGCTCCTCTCTGCTGCAGGCGAGCTTTAACTACGAACGCATGCAGGCGGGCGGTTTTACCTGGGCGATGTTGCCGATCCTGAAGAAGATCTATAAAGGCGACAAAGAAGGGTTAAGCGCGGCGATGAAGGATCATCTGGAATTTATCAACACTCACCCGAATCTGGTGGGGTTCCTGATGGGCCTGTTGATCTCCATGGAGGAGAAAGGCGAAAACCGCAGCACCATTAAAGGGCTGAAAGTGGCGCTGTTTGGCCCTATCGCCGGAATTGGCGACGCGATTTTCTGGTTTACGCTGCTGCCGATTATGGCCGGGATTTGTTCGTCGTTTGCCAGCCAGGGCAACCTGCTGGGACCGATACTGTTCTTCGCCGTTTACCTTGCGATCTTCTTCCTGCGTGTAGGCTGGACGCATGTTGGGTATACGGTGGGGATCAAAGCGATCGATAAGGTGCGAGAAAATTCACAGATGATCGCCCGGTCGGCAACCATTCTTGGGATCACGGTGATCGGCGGGCTGATAGCCTCGTACGTGCACATCAACGTTGTCACCAGCTTTGCCATCGATGCCACTCACAGCGTGGCGCTGCAGAAGGACTTCTTTGACAAGGTGTTCCCGAACATTTTGCCGATGGGCTATACCCTGCTGATGTACTACCTGCTGCGGGTCAAGAAAGCGCATCCGGTAATGCTGATTGCCGTCACTTTTGTGCTGGCGATTGCAGGGTCGGGATTGGGGATTTTGTAACTATGAGCGTGCCGGGCATAGCTATGCTTGCCCGGCAAGGGACACTGAATTCACCTGCCAGTGACCGCCTTTCTTTGGCCCGATACGCTGTAGCAGGGATTTTTCCTGTAACTGTTTGAGATAACGTTCAATTGTTCGCGACGTGACACCGATTTGTTCCGCCAGCATAGCCGCTGACATCTTCGGATGATCCTGCAGGAGCTTAAGAATGCGGCGTTCACCGTCAGTAAGATGTGCCGCATTTTCTTCCGACACTTTATCCGACATTTCTTCCGACACGGATGGGGACTGCGATATGCCCTCCCGAAGCGCGTCAGCAATATTCCTGAGCATAAATTCGATGAAAGCTGTGCAATCGCTCGCTTTATCACACTGACCCAGAATCTGGTAGTAATCGGCCTGTTGATAATGGATCAGGGTTTCAACGGGTAACCACGCCAGTTCATTGCGCCATTGACTCAGAATCAAGGTTTGCCACAAACGGCCCATGCGGCCATTTCCGTCGGCAAACGGATGAATAAATTCAAACTCATAGTGAAAGATCGAGCTGGCAATCAGGGGATGTAGCTCCGTCTTTTTAAGCCAGTCCAGCAGTTCATCAACGAGGCGAGGCACCTGCGAAGCGGGAGGAGCCATATGCACCAGCGCGTTACCACGATAAACACCCACATCACCAGACCTCACTCTCCCGGGGCTATCAACGAGTCCGGTCATTAACAGGCGGTGAGCGTTCAGGAGATCGCTAAGCTGCCACGCTTTCCAGTCAGGCATTTTCTCATAGGCGAGAATTGCGTTTCGCACCTCCTGAATATCCTTTTCAGGCGCAAGCACTCTCTTGCCTTCCATGATCGCCGTCACCTGGCCGGTCGTCAGCGAGTTATGCTCAATCGCCAGCGATGCCTGAATGGTACGAATCCGATTTTCTTTGCGAAGCAGTGGTGACGCGCGTCCAGACTGAGCCGCCCAATGTCCCAGCAGTTCACCAATTTCAACAACCTGATTGAGGATGGTTGGTGTAATGGTGAAAGGAGGCTGGTAGCGGCTCATAGATTATTCCCCCTGCTGCTCCAGGGCATGCTTATACAGCGCATTCTTTTTCACGCCGTGGATTTCGGCGGCGAGGGCGGCGGCTTTTTTCAGCGGCAGTTCGGCTTGCAGAAGCGCCAGAGTGCGCAGCGCTTCGGCAGGTAGCGCCTCTTCTTGCGCTTTATGGCCTTCGACAATCAGCACCATCTCCCCTTTGCGGCGGTTCTCATCCTCTTTCACCCACGCCAGCAGTTCACCGACCGGTGCGCCGTGAATGTTTTCCCAGGTTTTGGTCAGCTCGCGGGCAAGCACCACGTAGCGAGACTCACCCCAGACGGCAACCATATCTTCTAAACTGTCCAGCAGACGGTGGGTTGATTCATAGAAAATCAGCGTGCGCGGTTCGGCTTCGAGATCCTTCAGGACGTCGCGACGGCCTTTGGATTTTGCCGGTAAGAAGCCTTCGTAACAGAAGCGGTCGGATGGCAGGCCCGCCGCGCTTAAAGCGGCAATTGCGGCGCACGGACCCGGCAGCGGCACCACGCGGATCCCCGCTTCGCGGCAGGTACGCACCAGGTGATAGCCCGGATCGTTGATCAGGGGCGTCCCTGCATCGGACACCAGCGCGATAGTCATCCCTTCTTTCAGTTTTGCTACCAGCGATTCGGCTTTTTGTTGCTCATTGTGATCGTGCAAGGCAAACATTTTGGCGCTGATCGCGAAATGTTGCAGCAGCAGGCCAGTATGGCGGGTATCTTCAGCGGCAATTAAATCAACAGCTTGTAAAACGGTGAGCGCACGTTGGGTAATATCAGACAAATTCCCGATAGGAGTAGGTACAATATAAAGCTGGCCTTGAGAATTATCTGCCGTTTCGTGTTGTTTCATTGTTTAGTCCGTATTGCCGATTTAATATTGAGCATTGCCTAAAAAATATCACTGGATACAGTATGGTACCCTTAACGTTTCTTCGAACAAAAGCTTCGCGCAGCCTGCCCATTGTGCTGGCAGCGCTGATTTTCGCAGGCTGTGGCACTCAGGCGCCCGATCAGACTGCTGCCCATATGCAGGGTACTGCGCAGGCTGACTCTGGCTATTATCTGCAACAAATGTCGCAAAGCTCAGATGATACCAAGACCAACTGGCAATTACTTGCCATTCGTTCACTGCTGAAAGAAGGCAAAACGCAGCAGGCGGTCGATCTGTATAACCAGCTGCCGCAGGAACTGAACGATACCCAGCGCCGCGAACAGACTCTGCTGTCGGCCGAAGTGAAAACCGCGCAGAAAGATTACGCGGCGGCGAAAAAGATCCTCGCTGATATCGACGTGAAAGCGCTGGATAACAACCAACAGGCACGCTACTGGCAGGCGACCATCGCCGCCGAACAGGGCCGCCCTTCTCTGGCCCTGCTCCGCGCGTTGATTGCGCAGGAGCCGCTGCTGAGCGGCGATGCCAAACAGAAAAATATCGATGCCACCTGGCAGGCGCTTTCCGCGATGACGCCGGAACAGGCGAAAACGCTGGTGATCAACGCCGACGAAAACGTCCTGCAGGGCTGGCTGGATTTGCAGCAGATGTGGTTCAACAACCGCAGCGATCCGAAAATGCTCAAAGCCGGAATCACCGACTGGCAGACTCGCTATCCGCAAAATCCAGGCGCGAAAATGCTGCCAACGCAGCTGGTGAACGTGCAGAACTTCAAACCGGCTTCCGTTAATAAAATCGCCCTGTTACTGCCCCTGAATGGGCAGGCGGCGGTGTTTGGTCGCACCATTCAGCAGGGCTTTGAAGCGGCGAAAAACGGCACCACCGCCGTTGCGGGGAACGCCGTCCCGGCACAGGCTGCGCAGGCCGCCAACGTCAATGACGTGATTAGCCCGTCAGCGGCGGAAACCAGTGATTTAACGACCTCGCAAGCGCCTGCTCAGGGCACGATGCAGAATCCGGTTACGGCACCAACCACGCCTCCGGCGGCTGCGCCAGCGCCCGAAGCGCAGGAACAGACTCCGGCGCAAGCGCCAGCAGCCCCGGCAACCGATGCCGCTGTTACTGCCCCGCAAACCACCACACCGGAACAGCAGCCTGCCGCTCAGCCACAGGCCGTTGCGGCCACCACCGCAAATCCAGGCGCCGAACTGAAGATTTACGACACCAGCTCACAGCCGATCGATCAGGTTCTGGCGCAGGTTCAGCAGGACGGTGCCAGCATTGTGGTCGGCCCGCTGCTGAAGAATAACGTTGAAGAGCTGATGAAGAGCAACACCACGCTGAACGTGCTGGCCCTCAATCAACCTGAGCAAGTGCAAAACCGCGCGAACATTTGCTATTTCGCACTTTCGCCGGAAGATGAGGCGCGTGACGCTGCACGTCATATCCACGAGCAGGGGAAACAGGCTCCGCTGCTGCTGACACCGCGTAGCGCTCTCGGCGATCGCGTGGCGAATGCGTTTGCTCAGGAGTGGCAACAGTTGGGCGGCAGCGTGGTACTGCAGCAGAAATTCGGTTCGACGTCTGAACTGCGTGCAGGCGTCAACGGCGGTTCCGGTATCGCCCTGACCGGCAGCCCGATTTCGGCCAGCCTGCCTCAGCAGCAGAGCGTCACCATCGGCGGCCTGACCATCCCGGCTCCGCCGACTGATGCGCAAATCAGCGGTGGCGGTAAAGTGGACGCGGCGTACATTGTCGCCACGCCAGAAGAGATTGCCTTTATCAAGCCGATGATTGCGATGCGTAACGGTAGCCAGAGCGGTGTAACCTTGTATGCCAGCTCACGCAGCGCGCAAGGTACGGCCGGCCCGGATTTCCGTCTGGAGATGGACGGCCTGCAGTACAGCGAAATTCCAATGCTGGCGGGCAGCAATCCGGCCCTGATGCAGCAGGCGCTGAGCAGCGTGCGTAACGATTACTCCCTCGCACGTCTTTACGCGATGGGCGTGGATGCGTGGGCGCTGGCGAACCACTTTACCCAGATGCGTCAGGTGCCAGGCTTTGAGCTTAACGGCAACACCGGCGATCTCACCGCGACCCAGGATTGCGTGATTAACAGGAAGTTATCATGGCTCAAATACCAGCAGGGGCAGATCGTCCCGGCGAGTTAAGCCGTAAACAGACGGGCGACGCGTGGGAATTAACAGCGCGTCGCTGGCTGGAAGGCAAAGGACTGCGCTTTATCGCCGCCAACGTTCGTGGACGGGGCGGCGAAATTGATCTGATCATGAAAGAGGGTCAGGTCACCGTGTTTATTGAAGTCCGTTTCCGACAGTCGTCCCGCTTTGGTGGCGCTGCCGCCAGCGTGACGCTCGCCAAACAACGTAAATTATTACAAACTGCCCACTTGTGGCTCGCCCGCCATAATGGGAGTTTTGATACTGTGGATTGCCGGTTCGATGTGGTAGCCTTCACCGGAAACGACGTAGAATGGCTTAAAAACGCCTTTGGCGAAGACGTCTAAAACAAAGTTTTAAAGGGATAACGTGCTCGAAAGAATTAAGGTTTGTTTCACAGAAAGCATTCAAACTCAGATTGCAGCGGCGGAAGCCCTCCCGGATGCTATTTCTCGTGCCGCGATGACGCTGGTGCAGTCCCTGCTTAATGGCAACAAAATCCTCTGTTGTGGCAATGGCACATCGGCCGCCAACGCACAGCATTTTGCTGCCAGCATGATCAATCGTTTTGAAACAGAACGCCCAAGTTTACCCGCCATTGCACTTAATACCGATAATGTGGTCTTAACGGCGATTGCCAACGATCGTCTGCATGACGAAATATACGCAAAACAGGTACGCGCCTTAGGGCATGCCGGGGATGTTCTGCTGGCGATTTCCACGCGCGGTAATAGCCGCGATATCGTCAAAGCCGTTGAGGCGGCCGTGACGCGCGATATGACTATCGTCGCGCTGACGGGCTATGACGGTGGCGAACTGGCGGGTCTTTTAGGACCGCAGGATGTGGAAATCCGCATTCCTTCGCATCGCAGCGCGCGCATTCAGGAAATGCACATGCTGACGGTGAACTGCTTATGCGATCTGATCGATAATACGCTTTTCCCTCACCAGGATGATTAAGGAGTACTAATGAAGGCATTAACGCCCCTCGCAGTCCTTATTTCTGCGCTGCTGCTTCAGGGATGCATCGCGGCGGCCGTTGTGGGTACTGCGGCTGTTGGCACCAAAGCCGCAACCGACCCGCGCTCAGTGGGAACTCAGGTGGACGACGGTACGCTGGAACTGCGCGTGAACAGCGCCCTGTCGAAAGACGAACAAATTAAGAAAGAAGCGCGTATCAACGTTACCGCCTATCAGGGCAAAGTGCTGCTGGCAGGCCAGGCGCCGAATCTGGATCTCGCGTCCCGTGCGAAACAGATTGCCATGGGCGTAGAAGGCACCACCGAGGTGTTTAACGAAGTGCGTCAGGGCCAGCCGATTGGTCTGGGCACTGCGTCGTCGGATACCTGGATCACCACCAAAGTGCGCTCCCAGCTGTTGGGTAGCGATCAGGTGAAATCGTCCAACGTGAAAGTGACCACCGAGAATGGCGAAGTGTTCCTGCTCGGTTTGGTCACGGATCGTGAAGGCAAAGCGGCAGCTGATATTGCCAGCCGCGTGAGCGGTGTGAAGAAAGTCACGACCGCCTTTACCTTCATCAAATAATAAAAAACCCGGCGATTGCCGGGTTTTTTATGTCTTAAAGCAGCGCAATGCTGCCCGTGATAACCCCACCTATCGCCACCAGCAATCCCGTCAGCCACAGGGCTTTTGCCGGGAATGATTTGCGCAGCATAATCAGTGACGGCAGGCTGACCGCCGGAAGCGTCATCAAAAGGGCCAGCGCAGGTGCAGCGCCCATCCCCGCGAGCATCATGGTCTGCACAATCGGGATTTCTGCCGCCGTCGGGATGACAAACAGGCATCCGGCAACCGCCATCGCAATCACCCACAGCAGCGTGTTATCGATCGCCCCGTCCGCATGAGGGAACAACCAGACACGCGCCGCGCCAAGGACCAGCACCGCCAGAATATAGACCGGGATAGTGCTCCAGAAGAGCTGCCACAAAGCGTTGCCCCAGCGGGAGAGAAATGCCCCTTGTGGTTCAGGTATGGCATCGTCGATGGAGACAGGCTGTACGAGCCGATCTTTCACCAGATACTGCACCAGTGAAGCAACGACCAGCACCATGATCACCCCGGCCACCAGACGGATCAGCGCGAAATGCCAGCCCAGCACAAAGCCCATAAAGACCAGCGTCGCCGGGTTGAGCACCGGATTTCCCATCCAGAAAGCCAGCGCCCCGCCCATTGACACATTCTGGCGCCGCATCCCCGCCGTCACGGGCGCCGCGCAGCAGGAACACATCATTCCAGGCAGAGAGAAAATCGTGCCAAGCAGCGTTCCCTGAAAGCGTGGCTGTCCAAGCGTACGCATCAGCCAGTGGCGCGGAATCAGCACCTGAATCAGGGAACCGAGCAGCACGCCCAGCACTGCCGCTTTCCAGACCGCCAGGAAGTAGACCATCGCATAATCCCAGGCCGCCTGCAGCGGGCTAGTTTCTGCCTGCGCGAGTATGGATTTACCGATGCTGTGGGTTTCCGCGGCGGTGAACGCTTTGCCGTAATAGGGCTGCCATTTCACATACCAAAGACCAATAATAACGACGAGAAAAAAGAGTGCGGGCTTCCACCACTGAAATGGCGTTGCCGCCTGAGATGAAGACTGACCAGTCATAGCATTCCCCGGGGAGTGTAATTAATTTTGCCCGGGGAGTTTACGCCTCACCTTTGGCGATTTCACGCAGTTTAGCCGAGGGGATAATATTGACGCCCTCTTTTGAGGGAGAACGCGCTTCGTGCAGCATAGCGCTCGCCACATCACGCGCCTGAATAGATTTCCAGTTACCCGGAAAAAGCTGGAACAGGGGCGCAAAAATGGACTCATTAAAACGCTGCTTTTCGCGATCGCCCAGCAACATCGACGGTCGCACAATCGTGAGCCGCTCCCAGTTCTGTGCAATTAGCGCGTCTTCCATTTTGCCTTTCACTTTGTTGTAAAAGAACGGCGAGCTGGCATTGGCTCCCATTGAGCTGACCACCAGAAGATGCTTTGCGCCCAGCCGTTTAGCCGTGAGCGCCGTGTCCACCACCAGCGTGTAGTCGGCGTGGATAAAAGCCTCTTTGCTCCCGGCTTCGCGGCGGGTCGTGCCCAGGCAGCAGAAGGCGATATCAATCGGATCCTGCACCTGGCCAAGTGCATCGGTTAGCTGCGGATCGTGGGGGTTAAAGACGCCGGAAATATCCGCCAGCGGGCGTCGCGTCGGCGCGGCAATGTAGTTGATCCAGGGCTGCTGGATCAGCATTCGCAACAAGTGTCCGCCCACCAGCCCGGTGGTACCTGTGATTAATACCTGGCTCATTTTGTCTCCTTTGCAGATTAGTCCGTTTGCGATTTCAGTCTGCTTAGCCACACTTAAAAGTCTGTTACGGGTAAGTATTTACCACAAACGGCAAAAAATCTGTCTGAAGCCAAAACAACGGAGGAAGCATGAGCAAGAAAATAGCCGTCTTGATCACCGATGAGTTTGAAGATTCAGAGTTCACCTCTCCCGCAGAGGCGTTCCGCAAAGCGGGACATGAGGTCATCACTATCGACAAGCAGGCCGGAAAAACGGTGAAAGGCCATAAAGGCGAGGCCAGCGTTACTATCGACAAAGCCATTGATGAGGTGCGTCCGGCGGATTTCGACGCCCTGCTGCTGCCTGGCGGTCACTCCCCGGATACGCTGCGCGGCGACGAGCGCTTTGTGACGTTCACGCGTGATTTTGTCTCCAGCGGCAAGCCTGTCTTCGCGATTTGCCATGGGCCACAGCTGCTGATCAGCGCCGAAGTGGTGCGCGGGCGCAAGCTGACGGCGGTTAAACCGATCGTTATCGATCTTAAAAACGCGGGCGCTGATTTTTACGATCAGGAAGTGGTCGTCGATAACAATCAGCTGGTGACCAGCCGTACGCCGGACGATCTGCCCGCCTTTAATCGCGAAGCGTTACGCCTGCTCGGCTCGTAGCCAGTGAAGCTTTTTGCCAAAGCCCAGCGTGTTGTCTGTGAACTTCAGCTCATCGAGGCGAATTTCCCAGACGGGCGCTGACAGAGCAAGCGCCACCGGGAAGCGACGTGTATAGCGCTTGCGCATCGCGTCGCTCTCTTCCCCTTCCAGACGGCGGATCTCGCCTTTGAACTGCACGCCACGAATCAGCGCGACATTTTTCGGCTGGCCATTAACGGTGCCGGCGACAGGTGCTTGTGGCCCGGACATCTGCGCATGACGGGTTTTATCTTCGCTTAAGAGGTAAAACGCGACGCGTTCGGGATCGTAAAGGTAAAACGCATTCGCGCACCACAGTTCGCCCTCCTGATGGACACACCAGGTGACGACGTGCTGCTTTGCCAGCCAACGGCTGATAGCGGCCAGAGTTTCCATTTTCGCGCTCTCTCATGCTATGGTGCGTTCACCTTAACATACTGAATCTGCAAACTGTGTGCTGGTTTCTCTATCTTGTCCGAACGGCCAATAATGCACTTTACACCGGGATTACCACCGATGTAGCGCGGCGTTTCCTTGAACATCAAACGGGAAAAGGCGCCAAAGCGCTGCGGGGGAAAGGTGAGCTGACGCTGGCTTTTTCGGCGCATGTCGGTGAGCGCTCGCTGGCACTGAAGATGGAGTACCGCATTAAGCAGCTGACGAAGCGCCAGAAAGAGCGCCTCGTCGCCGGGGATGGTTCGTTTGAGGCGCTACGACAGAGCCTGCAAAACGCGTCGATTAAAGACGATTGAAGTGGTCGTGATACTCCACCAGACCGCTGACGCCGTTCAGCGCGTCATCTGCCAGACGATGCACCTGGAAGGCGGTCTCAGTACCCGGCCAGCGGCAGTGCAGATCGTAAGGCGCGGCAGGCTCAAAACCTAAACGGCCATAGAACGCCGGGTCGCCCAGCGTGACCACCGCCGCGTATCCGAACTCATTCAGAGAATCCAGCCCTTCATAGACCAGCTGGCGCGCCAGCCCCTGACCGCGATAGTTTTCGTCGACAGCCAGCGGTGCCATTCCGACCCACTGAAGATCTTCGCCCTGAACGGCGACCGGGCTAAATGCCACGTAACCCACAACCTGTCCTTCGTCATCCGTCGCAACCAGGCCGAGCGTCACCAGCCCGTCTTCACGCAGATCGTGGACCAGTCGGGCCTCGGCGTCTTCCGGGAATGACCGACGTAATAATGAATCAATGCCAGGGGCATCAATCCCAATTTCAACTCGAATCAGCATGGCTCACCTACTGAAGTGTGTTTACTTTCGGGCGGGTTTTTCAGCCCCGCCTCAACGAAATCGGCCATTTGCATCAGCACCGTGCGCAGCGCCTTCGGCATCTGATCCAGCTCAATGGCATCCATTAAATTTTTGACGTACAGGCCAAGCTCGGTATCCCCTTCAATCACCAGACGACGCTGGAAGAAGAGGGTATCCGGGTCCTGCTTACGCGCGGCGATCATCAGCAGATCGCTGGCATTCGCGCTGAAACTGACATCCGCCGGGGCGGAATCACTGACCATCAGCTTGCCGTTATCAACGGAGGTAAACCAGCACAGTCCGATGTCACGCACCTCGATACGTAGCCAGCGCCCGTCGAGAAACTCCAGCTCCCCCTCTTCCAGCGCCTGGCGGAACTGCCAGCTCAGCACCTGCTGAATCACCTGGCGTTTAAGAGCGAACGGCGTGAGTTTGACCGGCACGCTCAGCAGAGATGGACCAAATTGTACGAGGCGTGAACGCAGTTTTTCCAGCACGAGCTTTACTCCCTGATGTCGATAATCCTGTTATTTTGCCATATCCGGCAGCCATCGTAGCGGCGTAAATCAACAAACCGTATTGCGGCATGATTGATTATTGGTGTCATCAATACGCCATTAACTGCCTTAAATCAAAAATTGTCGCGTGGAGGTTAATTAAACTCCCCGTTCGTTAACAATTTTGTGCCCTCTGGGGCAGCGAACGTCAGGATAAATTATGGAGCTGCTCTGTCCAGCCGGAAACCTTCCGGCACTTAAAGCGGCCATCGAAAACGGCGCCGATGCGGTCTATATCGGGCTGAAAGATGACACCAACGCCCGCCACTTTGCTGGTCTGAACTTCACGGAGAAGAAGCTCCAGGAAGCGGTCAATTTCGTTCACCAGCACCGCCGCAAATTACATATCGCCATCAACACCTTTGCGCATCCCGATGGTTATGTGCGCTGGCAGCGCGCGGTGGATATGGCGGCACAGCTCGGGGCAGACGCGTTGATCCTCGCCGACCTCGCTATGCTGGAGTATGCCGCAGAACGCTATCCGCATATTGAGCGCCATGTCTCTGTTCAGGCCTCGGCCACCAACGAAGAGGCCGTGCGCTTTTATCATCGTCACTTTGACGTCGCCCGCGTGGTGTTGCCGCGCGTGCTGTCTATTCATCAGGTTAAGCAACTGGCGCGGGTCTCGCCAGTTCCACTGGAAGTTTTTGCGTTCGGCAGCCTGTGCATCATGGCTGAAGGCCGCTGCTATCTCTCATCCTATCTGACCGGCGAATCACCGAATACCGTCGGGGCCTGCTCCCCAGCCCGCTTTGTGCGCTGGCAGCAGACGCCACAGGGGCTTGAGTCGCGTCTGAATGACGTGCTGATCGACCGCTATCAGGACGGGGAAAACGCCGGATATCCGACGCTGTGCAAAGGCCGTTATCTGGTCGACGGCGAGCGTTATCACGCCCTGGAAGAACCCACCAGCCTGAACACGCTGGAACTGCTGCCGGAACTGCTGGCGGCGAACATTGCCTCGGTGAAAATCGAGGGTCGTCAGCGCAGCCCGGCGTACGTCAGCCAGGTGGCGAAAGTGTGGCGACAGGCGATCGATCGCTGCATGGCCGATCCGCAGAATTACGCCCCACAACCGGCCTGGATGGACACCCTGGGCGCGATGTCGGAAGGCACGCAAACCACGCTTGGCGCGTATCACCGTAAATGGCAGTGAGATAATCCATGAAATATTCATTAGGACCCGTGCTCTACTACTGGTCAAAAGAGACGCTGGAAGATTTTTACCAGCAGGCGGCGGGCAGTAGCGCCGATACGATTTATCTCGGGGAGTCCGTCTGCAGCAAACGTCGTGCAACCAAAGTGGGCGACTGGCTGGATATGGCGAAAAGCCTCGCCGGCAGCGGCAAGCAGGTGGTGCTGTCGACGCTTGCGCTGGTGCAGGCCTCATCGGAGCTGGGCGAGATTAAACGCTACGTCGAGAACGGTGATTTCCTGCTGGAAGCAAGCGATCTTGGCGTGGTGAACATGTGCGCTGAACGCAAGCTACCGTTTGTCGCCGGACATGCGCTCAACTGCTATAACGCCGTGACCCTGCGCCTGCTGCTGAAACAGGGGATGACGCGCTGGTGTATGCCGGTGGAACTCTCCCGGGACTGGCTGGTCAACCTGCTGAATCAGTGCGAAGAGCTGGGCATCCGCAATCAGTTTGAAGTGGAAGTGTTGAGCTACGGGCATCTGCCGCTGGCGTATTCCGCGCGCTGCTTCACAGCCCGCTCCGAAGACCGCCCGAAAGACGAATGCGAAACCTGCTGCATCAAGTATCCCAACGGACGCAATATGCTGTCGCAGGAGAACCAGCAGGTCTTTGTCCTCAACGGCATTCAAACCATGAGCGGCTATGTTTACAATCTCGGCAACGAGCTGACGTCGATGCAAGGCGTGGTGGATATGGTGCGCCTGTCCCCGCTGGACACTAACGTGTTTGCGATGCTGGATGCGTTTCGTGCCAACGAAAATGGCACCGCTCCCCTGCCGCTGAAGGCAAACAGCGACTGCAACGGTTACTGGAAACGTGTGGCCGGGCTGGAGCTGCAGGCCTAAATGTAGACATCTTTTAAGCTGCATGAAAGCGGCCAGTCTGGAAATCCGCGTAAGCATACTCAAGTCAGTGTCGGGATAAACAGATCAAGCCAACGCACAGGCAGTTTAAAGGATGAAGTGTAAAAGCTCACTTTGTTAACAACGGTTATTAATTTTTAATGCACTATTAAAAGATTCACCGTCGACAAAGTGAGCTGTTATGACTGATAAATCCATTCCTTTTTCGGTGCTCGATCTGGCGCCGATCCCAGAAGGCTCCTCGGCACGAGAAGCTTTTTCTCACTCTCTGGATCTCGCCCGTCTCGCTGAACAGCGTGGCTATCATCGCTACTGGCTGGCGGAACATCACAACATGGTGGGCATCGCCAGCGCGGCGACCTCGGTGCTGATTGGCTATCTGGCGGCAAACACCACGACTCTGCATCTCGGCTCGGGCGGCGTAATGTTGCCGAACCACTCCCCGCTGGTGATTGCCGAACAGTTTGGCACCCTGAATACGCTCTATCCCGGGCGAATTGATTTAGGGCTTGGCCGTGCGCCAGGCAGCGATCAGCCGACTATGCGTGCGCTGCGTCGTCATATGGGCGGTGATATTGATAACTTCCCGCGCGATGTGGCAGAGCTGGTGGACTGGTTTGATGCGCGCGATCCTCATCCGCAGGTGCGCCCGGTACCCGGTTACGGCGAGAAGATCCCCGTGTGGCTGCTCGGTTCAAGTCTGTATAGCGCACAGCTGGCGGCGCAGCTCGGCCTGCCGTTTGCGTTTGCCTCCCACTTTGCCCCGGATATGCTGCATCAGGCGCTGCATCTCTATCGCACTCAGTTCAAACCGTCCGAACGGCTGGAAAAACCGCACGCGATGGTGTGTATCAACATTATCGCCGCCGACAGCAACCGCGATGCGGAATTCCTCTTTACCTCCATGCAGCAGGCGTTTGCGAAGCTGCGCCGCGGCGAGAGCGGACAGCTGCCGCCGCCGGTGGAGAATATGCATCAGCTGTGGTCAGCGTCGGAACAATACGGTGTGCAACAGGCGCTCAGTATGTCGCTGGTGGGCGATAAAGCGAAAGTGCGTCACGGGCTGGAGGCGGTGCTACGAGAAACGCAGGCTGACGAGATTATGGTTAACGGGCAGATTTTCGATCACCAGGCGCGTTTGCACTCGTTTGATCTGGCCATGCAGGTGAAAGAAGAGTTGTTAGGATAGCGTTTGTGCCCGGTGGCAATACGCCTGCCGGGCCTGCAGATTTTTATGCCGGATAAGGCGCAGCGGCCATCCGGCAATCGTCTTACTGATACACCGGCAACACATCAAAGCTCGACAGCACATGTACCAGTGCGTTTCCGACACCAAAGATCAGAATCAGCGCAATCATCGGCTTGCCGCCCCAGACGCGGAATTTTGGGCTGCCGAAGCGTTTACGTGATTTGCGGGCCAGCAGCGCCGGAACGATCGCCGCCCAGATGGTGGCCGCTAAACCAGCATAGCCGATAGCGTACAGGAACCCGTTCGGCCACAGCAGGCCACCGACAATCGGCGGCAGGAAGGTCAGCAGCGCGGTTTTGAGACGACCCAACGCGGAATCGTCAAAGCCAAACAAATCCGCCAGATAGTCAAACAGCCCCAGCGTCACCCCGAGGAACGAACTCGCCACGGCAAAGTTCGAGAACACTACCAGCAGCAGATCCAGACTGCGGCTGTTCAGCACGCCACTCAGCGCCTGCACCAGCACATCGATGTTGCCGCCCTTCTGCGCAATGCCGATAAATTCCGGACGCGGGATGTTACCCATCGTCCCCAAAAGCCAAATCACATACAGCCCCAGCGCCAGCAGCGTGCCGTAAACCAGGCAGCGAATAATGGTGCGAGGATCTTTGCCGTAATACTTCATCAGGCTCGGGACGTTACCGTGGTAGCCAAATGACGCCAGGCAGAATGGCAACGTCATCAGCAGGTACGGCGAGTACGATGCGTGGCTTTCGGCGACGTTAAACAGCGTCGCGGGCGTGACATGGCCCAGCAGGCTGCCGAAGGTCAGGAAGAAAGTGATAACTTTTGCACCGAGGACGATGGCGGTCATGCGGCTCACCGCTTTGGTGCTCATCCAGACGATAAACGCCACGGCCAGCGCGAAGATCAGACCCGCCACACGCGCCGGGACATTCAGCGACATTTCAGAAAACGTGTGGTGCAGTATCGAACCGCTCGCCGAAATGTAGGCGTAGGTCAGAATATACAACACGAAAGCTATTGAGATGCCGTTTACCAGGTTCCAGCCTTTCCCGAGCAGGTCTTTAGTGATGGTGTCGAAGCTCGACCCGATGCGGTAGTTCAGGTTCGCCTCAAGGATCATCAGCCCGGAATGCAGCATGCAGAACCAGGTAAACACCAGCGCTGCCAGCGACCAGAAGAACCACGCACCGGACATGACCACTGGCAGGGAAAACATCCCTGCGCCGATTATCGTCCCGCCGATAATCACCACGCCGCCGAGCAGCGAAGGTGAAGTTTGTGTGGTGGTTAGTGTCGCCATACAGCCGTTTCTCCAGTTAAACATTTTGCTACTGCATTTTAATGTGTCGCACTGTACCAGTACGATAGTACAAATGGAATAAAAAAAGCCCCGATAAAAAATATCGGGGCTGTAATGATTACTTTACGCGATCAGGCGTGGCAATTACGCGTCACGACGACGTGCAGTACCTTCATCGCGACGTGGGCCGCGGTTTTCGCGACGCTCACCGCTGAAGCGACCTGCACCGGCTGGTGCTGCGCCATCACGACGAGGACCACGACCGCCTTCACGACGCTCACCGCCACCGAAACGACGCTCGCCCGCTGGACGATCACCTTCGCGGCGAGGACCACGATCAGGACGCGGCTGGGCATCGCCCATCAGCTGCATGTTCATCGGTTTGTTCAGGATGCGGGTGCGAGTAAAGTGCTGCAGAACTTCGCCCGGCATGCCTTTTGGCAGTTCGATCGTAGAGTGCGTACCGAACAGCTTGATGTTACCGATATAACGGCTGCTGATGTCGCCTTCGTTCGCGATAGCGCCAACGATATGACGAACTTCAACACCATCATCACGGCCAACTTCAATGCGGTACAGTTCCATATCGCCTGCGTCACGACGCTCACGACGTGGACGGTCTTCACCGCTACGCTCTGGACGGTCGCCACGTGGGCCACGGTCATTACGATCGTTACCGCGACGCTCGAAACGCTCATCGCGCTCACGGAATTCACGCTTAGGACGCATCGGTGCATCAGGTGGCACGATCAGAGCGCGTTCGCCCTGTGCCATTTTCAGCAGCGCTGCAGCCAGAGTTTCGATGTCCAGCTCTTCGCCTTCCACAGTCGGCTGGATTTGCGCCAGCAGAGCACGGTACTGATCCAGATCGCTGCTTTCCAGCTGCTGCTGTACTTTCGCGGCGAATTTTTCCAGGCGGCGTTTGCCCAGCAGGTCTGCGTTTGGCAGTTCTGCTTCTGGAATGGTCAGCTTCATGGTGCGTTCGATGTTACGCAGCAGACGACGCTCACGGTTCTCAACGAACAGCAGAGCACGGCCAGCACGACCCGCACGACCGGTACGACCGATACGGTGAACGTAAGACTCGGAATCCATAGGGATGTCGTAGTTCACAACCAGGCTGATACGTTCAACGTCCAGACCACGTGCTGCCACGTCGGTTGCAATCAGGATATCCAGACGACCGTCTTTCAGACGCTCCAGAGTCTGCTCACGCAGGGACTGGTTCATGTCGCCGTTCAGCGCTGCGCTGTTATAGCCGCTACGTTCCAGGGCTTCAGCCACTTCCAGGGTCGCGTTTTTGGTACGAACGAAGATAATCGCCGCATCAAAATCTTCTGCTTCCAGGAAACGCACCAGCGCTTCGTTTTTACGCATACCGTATACAGACCAGTAGCTCTGGCTGATGTCCGGGCGAGTGGTTACGCTGGACTGGATACGCACTTCCTGCGGATCTTTCATGAAGCGACGAGTAATACGACGGATCGCTTCTGGCATCGTTGCAGAGAACAGAGCGGTCTGATGACCTTCTGGGATCTGCGCCATAATGGTTTCTACGTCTTCGATGAAGCCCATGCGCAGCATTTCGTCAGCTTCATCCAGTACCAGACCGCTCAGTTTAGAGAGATCCAGAGTACCGCGTTTCAGGTGATCCAGCAGACGGCCAGGTGTACCGACAACAATCTGTGGACCCTGACGCAGGGCGCGTAGCTGCACGTCATAACGCTGGCCGCCGTAAAGGGCTACCACGTTCACGCCGCGCATGTGTTTAGAGAATTCAGTCATCGCTTCCGCTACCTGAACAGCCAGTTCACGGGTCGGAGCGAGTACGAGGATCTGCGGTGCACGCAGTTCCGGATCAATGTTGTGCAGCAGTGGCAGCGAGAACGCTGCGGTTTTACCGCTACCAGTCTGGGCCATGCCCAGCACGTCACGACCAGAGAGCAGATGCGGGATGCATTCAGCCTGGATCGGAGATGGTTTTTCGTAACCCAGATCGTTAAGGGCTTCAAGGATAGTGGCCTTCAGGCCCAGATCTGCAAAAGTGGTTTCGAATTCAGCCATGTAGTACAAGTGCCTCGATATTAATGGCGGCCAGTCTACATAACTCGTCGTGAAAATGATTAGCAATTTTCATTGAAAAGTGTGAACCGGCTCAAAGTAGGTGTATTGACGAACAACAACGCCCTCACCAGTTAAGGTGATGGCAATCAAAAAAATGATTACGGGCTGATGTGGTGACGTCAGCTATTGCTGGTCCGATTCTGCCAGGTCGTCTTGCTCCTGGCCCAAGAGCGATAATTCCAACAATGCATAACGGTGCTCAACGAAGTTGTGGACGTTGTTAGCAACCGCTAATTTGAACAGTGCCGTAGCGCTGTCCATATCCCCCAGACTTAGGTAGTACTTACCTAAATAGAAGTTGGTTTCACTGAGATGCTCAGCGAGCGAGGTGTTATCCGTTGCGTCCGCCTTGAGCCTATCCATCAGCGTTGCTTCGCTAATGTTGCCCAGGTAGAACTCGACAATGTTCCATCCCCATTGTTCCTTGTCCGATTTCTCGAAGCGTTGTTTTAACGCCACTTTCGCCTGCTTCTCATTGAGCTTCTGCTCAACGATGTAAAGCCACAGGACGCGGAAAGGATCATTAGGATCGTCTTGATAAAACGCCAGCAGATCATCTTGCGCTAACTTGTCACGACCGCCGTAATACAATGCGATACCGCGATTCAAGTGCGCGTAGTTGTAAGTTGGATCAAGCTCAAGTACAGAATCAAACGCTTCATAGGCAGCATCAAAATTGCCTGCCTGCGTTAAATATATACCTAAGTAATTGAATACTTCAGGCATATCAGGTCGGATTGCCAGCGCTTGTGAAAAATCATTTCGCGCTAGTGCCCTCAGACCGAGACTATCATACAACACTCCGCGCTCATATAAAAGCTGTGCGCGTTCATCATCGGTTAAAGCCCGACTGGCAAGAATTTGTTCCATGCGTGCCAGAATCACTTCCTGCTGCAAAGTCGGTTGCAATGGCACTGCGAGGACTTCGCTCTTACGCCAGGCAGAGTTGCTGCATCCTGCCAGCGTTAAAGCTGTCGCAACGAAACACCAGCGCAAAAAAGGCTTCATTTCCCACTCCCGAAGACAACTATTGGATGAACGTCCTGTCCCCCGGCTGCTAACAAGGCGTCCTGCCTGATAATACGCCCCCCGCCGAAGCGGAGGGCAAATGCAACCTTACTCGCCTTGTTCTGCGGCCGGGGCTTCCGGCGCGGCAGCAGGCTGAGACTGCTCGGTCGCTTCTTTAATGCTCAGACGGATACGGCCCTGGCGGTCAACTTCCAGAACTTTAACCGGGACTTCCTGGTTCATCTGCAGGTAGTCGGTCACTTTCTCAACGCGCTTGTCAGCGATCTGAGAGATGTGTACCAGACCTTCTTTACCGCCACCGATGGCAACGAACGCGCCAAAGTCAACGATACGGGTCACTTTACCATTGTAGATGCGACCCACTTCGATTTCTGCAGTGATCTCTTCGATACGACGAATCGCGAATTTCGCTTTTTCGCCGTCGGTCGCTGCGATCTTCACAGTACCGTCATCTTCGATTTCGATAGTGGTGCCGGTCTCTTCAGTCAGAGCACGGATAACAGAACCACCTTTACCGATCACATCTTTGATCTTGTCTGGGCTGATCTTAATGGTGTGGATACGCGGTGCGAACTGAGAAATGTCGCCGCGTGGCGCGTTGATCGCCTGCTCCATCACGCCCAGGATGTGCAGACGCGCACCTTTAGCCTGGTTCAGTGCAACCTGCATGATCTCTTTGGTGATACCTTCAATTTTGATATCCATCTGCAGTGCAGAGATACCTTCGCGGGAACCCGCTACTTTGAAGTCCATATCGCCCAGGTGATCTTCGTCGCCCAGAATGTCAGACAGAACAACAAAGTTGTCGCCTTCTTTCACCAGGCCCATTGCGATACCCGCAACAGCAGCTTTGATTGGCACGCCTGCATCCATCAGAGCCAGGGAAGCGCCACACACGGAAGCCATGGAAGAAGAACCGTTAGATTCGGTGATTTCAGAAACCACACGAACGGTGTACGGGAATTTGTCAGCTTCCGGCATAACTGCCAGCACGCCGCGCTTCGCCAGACGACCGTGACCAATTTCACGACGCTTAGGCGAGCCAACCATACCGGTTTCACCTACGGAGTACGGAGGGAAGTTATAGTGGAACAGGAAGCTGTCAGTGCGCTCGCCCATCAGTTCGTCGATGTTCTGTGCGTCACGTGCAGTACCCAGAGTCGCGGTTACCAGCGCCTGAGTTTCGCCACGGGTGAACAGTGCGGAACCGTGAGTACGTGGCAGAACGCCAGTACGCACATCCAGACCACGGATCATGTCTTTTTCGCGGCCATCGATACGCGGTTCGCCAGCCAGAACGCGGCTACGTACAGCATTTTTCTCGATAGCGTGCAGGATTTCGCTCAGCTCGTTCGCGTCCAGGGATTCATCTTCTGCAACCAGCGTAGCGATAGTTTCAGATTTGATGACATCAATCTGCGCGTAACGCTCTTGTTTGTCAGTGATGCGGTATGCATCGCTCAGACGCGCTTCTGCCAGTGCAGCAACGCGCGCGTTCAGCGCTTCGTTAACGGCTTCTGGCTGCCAGTCCCAACGTGGTTTACCGGCTTCTTTCACCAGATCGTTGATGTTCTGGATAACAATCTGCTGCTGCTCGTGGCCGAATACCACGGCGCCCAGCATCTGGTCTTCGCTCAGCAGTTCTGCTTCGGATTCAACCATCAGTACGGCAGCTTCGGTACCGGCAACAACCAGGTCCAGCTTACTTTCTTTCAGCTCATCCTGAGTCGGGTTCAGTACGTACTGGTCGTTGATATAACCAACGCGAGCAGAACCGATAGGACCGTTGAATGGAATGCCTGACAGGGAGAGTGCAGCGGATGCACCGATCATCGCCACGATGTCCGGGTTAACCTGTGGGTTAACGGAAACAACGGTCGCGATAACCTGAACTTCGTTTACGAAGCCTTCCGGGAACAGCGGACGAACCGGGCGGTCAATCAGACGCGCAATCAGGGTTTCGCCTTCGCTTGGACGACCTTCACGACGGAAGAAGCCACCCGGGATTTTACCAGCAGCGTAGGTACGCTCCTGATAGTTCACGGTCAGAGGGAAGAAGTCCTGACCTGGTTTTGCTTTTTTCTGGCCTACAACGGTCACGAATACAGCGGTGTCATCCATGCTTACCATAACGGCAGCAGTAGCCTGACGTGCCATCATGCCGGTTTCCAGCGTGACGGTATGCTGACCATACTGGAATTTACGAACGATCGGATTCAGCAAAATTCTGTCCTTTCTTAATGAATGACAGCACACCTTCGGTGTGCTGTCGATTTAACCCGACCTTCTTCGCATCCTCGCGACTAATGACAACCGACACCCCCATGGGTGAAGCCTCTCATTAGCCGCGCGAACCTCTGCAATGAAGATCATTTATAGCAACAATACAATAGTTTCCAGTGAATTGCTGCCGTCTGGTTGAAAAAAGGGGCCATTAGGCCCCTTTTTCTGAAACTCGCAAGACTTAGCGACGCAGACCCAGACGCTCGATCAGCGCGGTGTAGCGTGCAACATCTTTACGTTTCAGGTAGTCGAGCAGTTTACGACGCTGAGAAACCATACGCAGCAGACCACGACGGCTGTGGTGATCTTTTTTGTGCTCTGCAAAGTGACCCTGCAGGTGGTTAATCTGTGCAGTCAGCAGGGCAACCTGAACTTCGGTAGAACCGCTGTCGTTAGTACCACGACCGAACTCGGAAACGATTTTAGCTTTAGCTTCAACGCTTAGAGACATGATGAACTCCAAAAAATAAAGAATGAAAGGGTGCCGATCTCTAATTCAGCAACCCCAGTTTACGCCGCGCAGATTGTTAAACAATTTGCCCGACGTTAAGCGGCGATATTCTACCCGTCTCCCCTGCTTATCGCAAGGCAAGTAAATCGCTTAGAGGGGATATTCAACAACCAGGCGACGCGGTGCGACGCGGCCTTCGTCGTCGATTTCACCCATTCCGATAAACTTGTTTTCTTCGCCTTCGGTAACGCGGACCAGCCCGGTATGCGGGGTATCTGTCGTGCGAACCGGATTGCCGTTTTTAAAGTAAACGGATGAAGTCAGGGGCAAATTCACAACCGGGAAATCAGCAGCCGGGCTGTCCATCGGCATCAGCAGCGGGTCAAGCAAATCGGCCGGGGAGATCCCCTGCTCTTCTGCCTGATCGACCAGCGCGCGAAGATGCTCAAGCGTCACCATACGTTCAACTGGATATTTACTGACCGCAAGACGACGCAGGTAAATCACATGCGCGCCACAGCCCAGTTTTTCACCCAGATCGTCAATGATGGTGCGAATGTACGTGCCTTTCGAGCAGTGAACTTCCAATTCCAGTTCGTCACCTTCGTGGCGAATGAACAGCAGTTCGTAGACGGTGATCGGGCGCGCTTCACGCGGTACTTCAATCCCCTGGCGGGCATATTCGTAGAGCTTTTTGCCCTGATACTTCAGCGCCGAATACATGGACGGCACCTGCAGGGTATCCCCACGGAAGCTTTCCAGCGCGGCCTGAAGCTGCTCGGCACTGAAGGTCACCGGACGCTCTTCGACAACCTGACCGTCTGCGTCGGAGGTGTCCGTACGCTGCCCAAGCTTCGCGATCACGCGATAGCGCTTATCGGAATCGAGCAGGTACTGAGAAAACTTGGTTGCTTCGCCCAGACAGACCGGCAGCATGCCAGTCGCCAGTGGGTCCAGCGCACCGGTATGCCCGGCGCGATTTGCGTTATAAAGACGCTTCACTTTTTGCAGCACGTCATTGCTGGATGCGCCCTGAGGTTTATCCAGCAGCAGCACGCCGTGCACGTCGCGACCGCGACGACGAGGACGACTCATCAGTCCTCCTTGCTGTCGTCCGGGTTCACACGACGTTCATCGTCATGTTTAACCACGCTGGTCACCAGGTTGGACATCCGCATACCTTCTACCAGCGAGTTATCGTAGAAGAAAGTCAGCTCCGGCACGATACGCAGACGCATCGCTTTACCGAGCAGAGAGCGGATAAAACCAGAGGCTTCCTGCAATGCTTTAATGCCATTCTTAACAGCGGCTTCGTCTTTGTCGTTCAGGAACGTGACGAACACTTTGGCATAGGCCAGATCACGGGACATCTCAACGCCCGAAACAGTGGTCATCATACCCACGCGTGGGTCTTTGATTTCGCGTTGCAGGATGAGTGCGATCTCTTTCTGCATCTCCTGAGCCACGCGCTGTGGGCGACCAAATTCTTTCGCCATAATAAATTCTCCAGACAAAAAAGGGGCCATAAGCCCCTTTTGATATTTCATGCCGGGTGGCGCTTCGCTTACCCGGCTTACAATTTTCTTAATCCTTTCGGGGATTAAGCAATGCTACGCTGGATTTCGATGATTTCGAACACTTCGATCATATCGCCAACGCGAACATCGTTGTAGTTCTTAACGCCGATACCACATTCCATGCCGTTACGGACTTCGTTAACGTCATCTTTGAAGCGGCGCAGGGATTCCAGCTCGCCTTCGTAGATAACCACGTTGTCACGTAGAACGCGGATTGGGTTATGACGTTTGATGGTACCTTCGGTAACCATACAACCCGCGATCGCACCAAATTTCGGTGATTTGAACACGTCACGAACTTCAGCCAAACCGATGATCTGCTGTTTCAGTTCTGGAGACAGCATGCCGCTCATCGCTGCTTTCACTTCGTCGATCAGATGGTAGATGACGGAGTAGTAGCGCAGATCCAGGCTTTCTGAATCGATAACTTTACGCGCAGAAGCATCAGCACGAACGTTGAAGCCAACCAGAATCGCGTTGGACGCCGCAGCCAGGGTTGCGTCGGTTTCGGTGATACCACCGACACCAGAACCGATGATCTTCACTTTCACTTCGTCGGTAGACAGTTTCAGTAAAGAGTCGGAGATCGCTTCCACAGAACCCTGAACGTCTGCTTTCAGTACGACGTTCACTTCGTGAACTTCGCCTTCAGTCATGTTAGCGAACATGTTCTCGAGTTTAGATTTCTGCTGACGAGCCAGCTTAACTTCACGGAATTTACCCTGACGATACAGTGCAACTTCACGCGCTTTCTTCTCGTCACGAACAACGGTCACTTCATCACCGGCAGCCGGAACACCTGACAGACCCAGGATTTCCACAGGAATGGATGGACCAGCTTCCAGAACTTCCTGACCCAGTTCGTTACGCATCGCACGAACACGACCGTATTCGAAGCCACACAGTACGATGTCGCCTTTGTTCAGCGTACCTTCACGGACTAGAACTGTTGCAACCGGACCACGACCTTTATCCAGGAAGGATTCGATAACGGCACCGCTTGCCATGCCTTTACGAACGGCTTTCAGCTCCAGAACTTCAGCCTGCAGCAGGATTGCGTTCAGCAGGTCATCAATACCGGTACCCGCTTTTGCAGATACTGGGATGAACTGAGACTCACCGCCCCACTCTTCCGGCATAACGCCGTACTGGGACAGTTCGTTTTTAACGCGATCCATATCAGCTTCTGGCTTATCGATCTTGTTCACAGCAACAACCACTGGCACCTGCGCCGCTTTCGCGTGCTGGATTGCTTCGATTGTCTGTGGCATCACGCCATCGTCTGCTGCTACAACCAGAACAACGATATCCGTTGCTTGTGCACCACGAGCACGCATAGAGGTAAACGCGGCGTGACCCGGGGTATCCAGGAAGGTGATCATACCGTTGTCAGTTTCAACGTGGTAAGCACCGATGTGCTGGGTAATGCCGCCCGCTTCGCCAGAGGCCACTTTCGTTGAACGAATGTAGTCCAGCAGAGAGGTTTTACCGTGGTCAACGTGACCCATGATGGTCACAACGGGTGCGCGGGATTCTGCCGCAGCGCCGGTGTCACGGTCGCTCATTACCGCTTCTTCCAGCTCGTTTTCACGACGCAGGATAACTTTGTGGCCCATCTCTTCAGCAACCAGCTGCGCGGTTTCCTGATCGATAACCTGGTTAATGGTTGCCATTGCGCCCAGTTTCATCATCGCTTTGATGACCTGAGAACCTTTAACAGCCATTTTGTTTGCCAGGTCGCCCACGGTGATGGTTTCGCCAATCACAACGTCGCGGTTAACGGCCTGAGCAGGTTTCTGGAAGCCCTGCTGTAAAGAGGAACCTTTACGCTTGCCACCTTTACCACCGCGAACAGCGGCGCGCGCTTCTTCACGGTCAGCTTTGGATTCAGAGTGCTTGTTGCCTTTCTTCTGAGGACGAGCCGCTTTAGTCGTGCGAGTACGGCCACGGCCGCCTTCAACTTCACGATCGTTCTCATCTTCGGCCTGGCGAGCATGCTGAGAAGTCGTGACGTGATAATCGCTCTTATCCTCTTCACCTTTCTCTTTTTCTTGCTCAGCCCAAACACCGGCATTTTCTTCCGCCATACGACGTGCTTCTTCAGCTACGCGACGCGCATCTTCTTCGAGCTTGCGACGTGCTTCTTCTTCCGCTTTACGCTTCAGGTCGGCTGCTTCAGTTTCACGACGGGCTTTTTCTGCCTGGGCGGTTTTGGTCATTTCGTCAGTTTGTTGATTGCTCACTTTGTCTTTTTCCGCAGCTTCACGCTTTGCTTTATCACTGGCATCGCGTTTCGCTTTTTCAGCGGCCTCACGTTCAGCTTTTAATACTGCCTCACGCTTGGCTGTTTCTTCTGCCTCACGATGGGCTTGCTCTTCCGCTTCACGCTGCGCCTGCTCTTCCGCTGCAAGGCGCTCGGCCTCTTGCGGATCACGTTTTACAAAGGTGCGTGTCTTGCGGACTTCGATTTGTACCGATTTGCTTTTTCCACCGGTACCTGGAACATTTAACGTGCTGCGCGTTTTACGCTGCAACGTCAGTTTGTCAGGCGTTGAACCGTGTTCACGGTTCAGGTGCGCTAACAAAGTTTGTTTTTCTTGTGCAGTTACTGAGTCATCAGCAGCCTTTGGGATCCCTGCATCAGCAAATTGCTGTACCAGGCGGTCCACAGGGGTC
Source organism: Lelliottia sp. WB101 (assembly GCF_003051885.1). Taxonomy (NCBI): domain Bacteria; kingdom Pseudomonadati; phylum Pseudomonadota; class Gammaproteobacteria; order Enterobacterales; family Enterobacteriaceae; genus Lelliottia; species Lelliottia sp. WB101. Next base: position 1,545,254 of record NZ_CP028520.1, on the reverse strand, counting down.
TGAATCTCAGCAGCCAGCGATTTTACAGTTACATCAGTCATGCTGTTCCTTCCTGCTACAGTTTATTACGCTTCGTCGCCGAACCAGCAAATATTACGTGCGGCCATGATGAGTTCGCCGGCTTTCTCGTCGGTTAAACCTTCGATATCAGCCAGGTCATCAACGCCTTGCTCAGCGAGATCTTCCAGCGTACAAACACCACGGGCAGCCAGCTTGAACGCAATCGCACGATCAAGACCTTCCAGATTCAGCAGGTCATCAGCCGGCTTGTTATCACCAAGGCTTTCTTCCTGAGCCAGCGCCAGGGTGGTCAGTGCGTTTTTAGCGCGTTCACGCAGGGCTTCAACGGTTGCTTCATCCAGGCCGTCAATTTCCAGCAGTTCTTTAATTGGCACATAGGCCAGTTCTTCAAGCGAAGAGAAACCTTCTTCGACCAGGACAGTGGCGAAATCTTCGTCGATATCCAGGTACTTCGTAAAGTTATCGATCGCTGCATGGGCTTCAGCCTGATGCTTAGCCTGCAGGTCATCAACCGTCATTACGTTCAGATCCCAGCCGCTCAGCTGAGACGCCAGACGGACGTTCTGACCGTTACGACCGATAGCCTGTGCCAGGTTACCTGCTTCAACGGCGATATCCATGGTGTGCTTGTCTTCGTCGACAACGATAGAAGACACGTCAGCCGGAGCCATAGCGTTAATCACGAATTGTGCCGGGTTGTCGTCCCAAAGCACGATATCAATGCGCTCGCCGCCCAGTTCAGTAGAAACAGCCTGGACACGTGCGCCACGCATACCAACGCAAGCACCGACCGGGTCGATACGCTTATCGTTGGTTTTTACCGCGATCTTAGCGCGAGAACCCGGATCGCGGGCCGCTGCTTTGATCTCGATAACTTCTTCACCGATTTCTGGCACCTCAATGCGGAACAGTTCGATCAGCATTTCTGGCTTAGAGCGAGTGACGAAGAGCTGCGCACCACGCGCTTCCGGACGCACTGCGTACAGAACGCCGCGGATACGGTCGCCTGGACGGAAGTTCTCACGCGGCAACATGTCTTCACGCAGGATCACGGCTTCAGCGTTGCTGCCCAGATCCAGAGAGATGTTGTCACGGTTCACTTTCTTCACCACACCGGTGATGATTTCACCTTCGTGTTCGCGGAACTGATCAACCACCATCGCGCGCTCAGCTTCACGCACTTTCTGTACGATAACCTGCTTAGCGGTCTGAGTGGTGATACGGTCGAAGGTGACAGATTCGATCTGATCTTCAACATATTCGCCAACGTTGAAGCTTTCGTCTTCATAACGAGCCGCTTCAAGCGTGATTTCTTTGGTTGGTTGGGTCACTTCTTCGACGATCACCCAACGGCGGAAGGTATCGAAGTCACCACTTTTACGATCGATTTCTACGCGAACATCGATCTCTTGTTCGTATTTTTTCTTGGTTGCTGTAGCCAGTGCACTTTCCAGCGCTTCGAAAATCTTCTCACGCGGCAGTGATTTCTCGTTAGAGACGGCTTCAACAACAGCCAAAATTTCTTTGTTCATCGCGGGCTTTTCACCTCAATCCAGACTGTTAAAAGTGGGGAACCAGGTTCGCCTTCTGGATATTACTCAGCGCGAACACTTCATCTTTGCCTTCGACTGTCACCGTGATCATCTCACCATCAACGGCCTTAATAATGCCCTGCCATTTACGGCGGTTTTGCACAGCCATACGCAGAACGACAGTCACTTCTTCACCGAGATACCGCGTGTAGTGCTCAGCGGTGAACATCGGACGGTGGAGACCAGGCGAGGAAACTTCCAGGTTATAGGCAACAGTAATAGGATCTTCAACGTCAAGAACTGCACTAACCTGGTGGCTGACATCAGCACAATCATCAACATTGATGCCATCTTCACTATCAATATAGATGCGCAGCGTGGATGTGCGGCTGCGAATAAATTCGATGCCGACCAGTTCGTAGCCCAGTGCTTCGACCGGTGCCTTAATCATCTCTGTTAATTTTTGCTCTAATGTGGACAAGCCCACCCCCAAGACATAAAAAAAGGGCCTAAAGCCCAGTTATTCTGTAGTCAGATAACAAAAAACCCCGATAAATCGGGGCTTTAGATAACTGAACCCTATAGCCGCAACTGCGGCCTGGAGCACTTTCTGAAAGAATTTTTTCAAATCCAGCTACGAAGGCTCTGAGTCTTCACAGTATATTTGAAAAAGAACTTTATAGGAAAGTGGTTGCGGGGGCCGGATTTGAACCGACGACCTTCGGGTTATGAGCCCGACGAGCTACCAGGCTGCTCCACCCCGCGCCTGAAACGTGGCAAATTTTACTCGTTTTGGGTAAAAAATGCAAATAATGCTGGGATTTGGTACCGAGGACGGGACGTAAAATCTGCATGCATTATATTGGTTAGAGCATTCCGCTGTCAACTCTGGTTTCCATGCGCTACGCTGAATAACGTTAAAGGCTTGTGTCTTTTTTCCTGTTTGCCTCGCAACAGGCAGCAGCACAGGATTTTTCACAAAAAATGCACGAATCTCTTCCGGTCATCGACAAAAGATGATTAAATGAAAACTCACTTATTTTGCATAAACATGCAATGAGAGCGAAAGCGGTCTCTAATCAGTCAATCAAGCAGGGTTTTATTTTATGACGACGATTCTCAAGCATCTTCCGGTAGGACAACGTATTGGCATCGCTTTTTCTGGCGGCCTGGATACCAGCGCTGCACTGCTGTGGATGCGCCAAAAGGGAGCGGTTCCTTATGCTTATACTGCGAACCTGGGTCAGCCGGATGAGGAAGATTATGATGCGATCCCTCGTCGTGCCATGGAATATGGCGCAGAGAACGCACGTCTGATTGACTGCCGTAAGCAGCTGGTTGCGGAAGGTATCGCTGCGATTCAGTGCGGTGCATTCCATAACACTACGGGCGGTCTGACCTATTTCAACACCACACCGCTGGGTCGTGCGGTGACGGGCACGATGCTGGTTGCCGCCATGAAAGACGATGGCGTGAACATCTGGGGCGATGGTAGCACCTATAAAGGCAACGACATTGAGCGTTTCTATCGCTATGGTCTGCTGACAAACGCCGAGCTGCAGATTTATAAACCGTGGCTGGATACCGACTTTATTGACGAGCTGGGCGGCCGCCATGAGATGTCCGAGTTCATGATCGCCTGCGGCTTCGACTACAAAATGTCAGTTGAGAAAGCCTACTCCACCGACTCCAATATGCTGGGTGCGACGCACGAAGCGAAAGACCTGGAATTCCTGAACTCCAGCGTGAAGATCGTTAACCCGATCATGGGCGTGAAGTTCTGGGACGAAAACGTCAAAATCCAGGCTGAAGAAGTAACGGTACGCTTTGAGCGTGGCCACCCGGTTGCCCTGAATGGTCAAACGTTCGCTGATGACGTCGAGCTGATGCTGGAAGCAAACCGCATCGGTGGTCGCCACGGCTTAGGCATGAGCGATCAGATTGAAAACCGTATTATCGAAGCGAAGAGCCGTGGCATCTATGAAGCCCCGGGGATGGCACTGCTGCACATTGCTTACGAGCGTCTGCTGACCGGTATTCACAACGAAGACACCATTGAGCAGTATCACTCCCACGGTCGTCAACTGGGTAAACTGCTGTACCAGGGCCGCTGGTTTGATCCACAGGCACTGATGCTGCGTGATGCTCTGCAGCGTTGGGTTGCAAGCGCTATCACCGGTGAAGTGACTCTGGAACTGCGTCGTGGCAATGATTATTCCATCCTGAACACCGTGTCTGACAACCTGACCTATAAAGCAGAGCGTCTGACCATGGAGAAAGGTGATTCCGTGTTCTCCCCGGACGATCGTATCGGTCAGTTAACCATGCGTAACCTGGATATCACCGACACCCGTGAGAAGCTGTTCAACTACATCGAAACCGGTCTGCTCTCTGCCTCTTCCGGCAATGGCCTGCCGCAGGTTGAGAATCTGGAACACAGCGACAAGAAGTAATTCTTAATAAAGACATGCAAAAGGCGCCTGATGGCGCCTTTTTTGTTGGCCTGATATTCTTTTGTCGGGCGGGTAAGCGCACTGCCAAAAGCTCGTTATGGCCGGTGGTACTGCGTTTACCGGGTCTGTGAAACAGGGACTCAAAAGATACAGACGAAAAAAAAGACGTCTTTCGACGTCTTTTTTCAGGAATATTGGTACCGAGGATGGGACTCGAACCCACAAGCCCGTTAGGGCACTACCACCTCAAGGTAGCGTGTCTACCAATTCCACCACCTCGGTACTGAGTACTTAGTGCGGGATATCGCTGGTCGGCTTAGCCGGTTCAGCTGGCTGAGTCTGCTCAGTTTTAGACGGAGCACTCAGATTGTCCCACTCGCTTCCTTTTGTGGTCTTGTTGCTATTGATATTGCCAAGCGCCAGACTGATGATGAAGAACAGCGTAGCCAGAATAGCCGTTGTACGGGTCATGAAGTTCGCAGAACCACTTGAACCAAACAGCGTACCGGAAGCGCCTGCTCCGAAGGAGGCTCCCATATCAGCGCCTTTACCTTGCTGCAGCATGATCAGCGCTACAAGAGCGATGGCTACAATAAGGAAAACAACTAAAAGAGCTTCGTACATAATCAACCTGTTCCTTGCGGAGTTGCCGCATACCAATGCTTCGACCAATTTAGCAGGAATTGTGTTTCCCACTGAAGCGGGTGTGAATACTAACCAAAGCGAATGACCTTCGCAAGGGCAATTTCAGCGCATTGTATCAACTGCGGAAAAAAACAGCAAAAGCGCATCTGTCGGGCAAAATAAAGGCGACAAGCGTCGCCTTTTTAAACACTTACTGTGCGAAGTTATGCGGTTTTTACCGCATCGGCGATTCGATGAGCAAACTCAGTAACCTGCTGCTCGTCTTCACCTTCAACCATCACGCGAATAAGCGGCTCAGTTCCGGATTTACGCAGCAACACGCGGCCACGATTCCCGAGGGCAGCTTCGACTTCCGCCATCACCGTTTTCACGTTCTCATTTTCTAGCGGATCGCCTTTACCCGCGGTAAAGCGAACATTCACCAGAATCTGCGGGAACATTTTCATGCCGGTGCAAAGATCGTGCAGGCTCATATGGTTACGCACCATCGCGGCAACCACCTGCAGACTGGCGACGATACCGTCACCCGTAGTGGTTTTGTCGAGCAGGATCACGTGACCGGAGTTTTCAGCCCCGATGCGCCAGCCTTTTTCCTGCAATTTTTCCAGCACATAGCGGTCGCCCACTTTAGCACGCGCAAATGGAATACCCAGCTGCTTCAGCGCCAGCTCAAGACCCATGTTGCTCATCAGCGTACCTACCGCGCCACCGCGAAGCTGTCCCTGACGCAGTCCTTCACGGGCGATGATATAGAGGATCTGATCGCCATCGACCTTATTACCTTCGTGATCAACCATGATGACGCGGTCGCCATCACCGTCAAACGCAATCCCCAGGTCAGCTTTCTCAGCCAGAACGCGGGCCTGCAGCGCGCGCACGTCAGTGGCGCCCACTTCTTCGTTGATGTTGACGCCGTCTGGCTCACAGCCGATAGCAATCACTTTAGCGCCGAGTTCACGGAACACGTTTGGCGCAATGTGGTAGGTCGCGCCATTGGCACAATCGACCACAATTTTGAGATGGCTCAGGCTCAGTTCGTTCGGGAAGGTGCCTTTACAGAATTCGATGTAACGGCCCGCTGCATCCACAATACGGCTGGCTTTGCCCAGCTCAGAAGAGTCAACGCAGGTCAGCTCTTTTTCCATTTCTGCTTCGATGGCCTCTTCGACTTCATCCGGCAATTTGGTGCCATCGATGGAGAAGAATTTGATGCCGTTGTCGTAGAACGGGTTATGGGAAGCTGAAATCACAATACCGGCTTCAGCGCGGAAGGTGCGCGTCAGATAAGCCACCGCAGGGGTTGGCATTGGACCGGTAAAGGAAGCGGAAAGCCCGGCGGCTGAAAGCCCTGCCTCTAATGCCGACTCCAGCATATAGCCGGAAATACGGGTGTCTTTACCGATGATGATCTTACGCGAGCCATGACGCGCCAGTACCTTACCTGCCGCCCAACCCAGCTTAAGCACAAATTCAGGAGTAATGGGTGCATCACCCACGCGCCCACGGATACCATCGGTGCCAAAATATTTACGATTACTCATAGCGTTTGTTTTCCTTCGCTGACAATGTGGCTTCAACCACACGCATAGCTTCTACTGTCTCTTTGACGTCATGGACGCGAATAATGTGAGCACCTTGCATAGCCGCGATCACCGCGCAGGCAAGGCTGCCGCTCAGACGTTCGCTCGGGCCAACATTCAGCAATTGCCCGACCATGGTTTTTCGCGACATCCCGACCAGCAACGGCAAGCCAAAATGGTGAAATTCCGATAAGCGTGCAAGCAGCTCATAGTTATGGGAGAGATTTTTACCGAAACCGAATCCCGGGTCGAGCAGCAATTTCTCTTTTGCGATACCGGCACGCTCACAGCGCGCGATTTGCTCAATAAAGTAGCGATTCACGTCCGCGAACACATCAGAATATTTTGGAGCTTCCTGCATCGTTTTTGGCTGGCCCTGCATGTGCATCAGGCAGACCGGCAAACCGGTTTCTGCGGCAGCCTCAAGGGCACCAGGCTCAGACAGAGAGCGAATATCATTAATGATGTGAGCACCCACTCTCGCCGATTCACGAATGACTTCCGGCTTAGAGGTGTCGACGGAGATCCAGACTTCAAAGCGCTGGGCGATAGCCTCAACCACCGGGATCACGCGTGATAACTCTTCTTCCACACTCACGTCCGCCGCACCGGGGCGCGTCGATTCACCGCCGATATCAATAATCGTTGCGCCTGCATTGATCATCAGATTGGCATGCTTCACCGCGTCAATCAGCGTGTTATGCGTGCCGCCGTCGGAAAAGGAGTCAGGGGTAACGTTCAGGATGCCCATCACATGGGGATGTGAGAGATCGAGAGTCGTGTCCTGGGCGAAAAGTTTCATGGCTAAATCCCTGGTATTTTGAGTTATGCAGATAAGAAAAACCCCGGAGCAAGCTCCAGGGTTTCAGGTGAAGATAAATACATCTTCAGCGGTGACTTATTTGTCGCCTAACTGTTCTGACATGGTATTGCCCGGATTTGGCGTACGCGGTTCATCGACCGGACGCGGTGCACGCGGGGTGCCATTGTTGTCAGAATTATTGGAAGCGCCTGGATCTTCCCAACCTGCTGGCGGACGCACTTCCCGGCGAGCCATCAGGTCGTCAATCTGCGGAGCATCAATGGTCTCATATTTCATGAGCGCATCTTTCATTGAGTGCAGAATGTCCAGGTTGTCATTCAGGATTTCACGTGCGCGGCCATAGTTGCGTTCAACCAGCGCCTTCACTTCCTGATCGATGATACGCGCGGTTTCATCGGACATATGTTTCGCTTTTGCTACAGAGCGGCCCAGGAACACTTCGCCTTCCTCTTCCGCGTACAGCAGCGGACCGAGTTTGTCGGAGAAGCCCCACTGAGTAACCATGTTACGCGCCAGATTAGTCGCGACTTTGATGTCGTTAGACGCACCGGTAGAAACATGCTCCACACCGTAGATAATCTCTTCAGCCAGACGACCGCCGTACAGGGTCGAAATTTGGCTTTCCAGCTTCTGACGGCTGGCGCTAATCGCATCGCCTTCCGGCAGGAAGAAGGTCACACCCAATGCGCGACCGCGCGGGATAATGGTCACTTTATGCACCGGATCGTGTTCCGGTACCAGACGACCAATAATCGCATGGCCTGCTTCGTGGTATGCCGTGGACTCTTTCTGCGCTTCAGTCATCACCATGGAGCGACGTTCCGCACCCATCATGATTTTGTCTTTCGCTTTCTCGAACTCCACCATCGACACGACGCGTTTGTTACCGCGAGCGGCAAACAGCGCTGCTTCGTTGACCAGGTTTGCCAGGTCAGCACCGGAGAAGCCCGGCGTACCACGTGCGATAATTGCCGCATCGATGTCCGGAGACAGCGGTACGCGACGCATGTGGACTTTAAGGATCTGTTCACGACCACGAACATCCGGCAGACCGACCACAACCTGGCGGTCGAAACGGCCTGGACGCAGCAGCGCAGGGTCAAGTACGTCTGGACGGTTAGTCGCCGCGATAACGATGATACCTTCGTTACCTTCGAAGCCGTCCATCTCAACCAGCATCTGGTTCAGAGTCTGCTCACGTTCATCGTGACCGCCGCCCAGACCCGCGCCACGCTGGCGGCCTACGGCATCGATTTCATCGATGAAGATAATGCACGGTGCTGCCTTCTTAGCCTGCTCGAACATGTCACGCACACGAGATGCACCGACACCCACGAACATTTCAACGAAGTCAGAACCTGAAATGGTAAAGAACGGGACTTTCGCTTCACCCGCAATGGCTTTCGCCAGCAGGGTTTTACCGGTACCCGGAGGACCAACCATCAGAACGCCTTTCGGGATCTTACCGCCCAGTTTCTGGAAACGGCTCGGCTCACGCAGGTATTCAACCAGTTCCGCCACTTCTTCTTTTGCTTCGTCACAACCTGCGACGTCGGCAAACGTGGTCTTGATCTGATCTTCCGTCAGCATGCGCGCTTTGCTCTTACCGAACGACATGGCACCTTTGCCACCGCCGCCCTGCATTTGGCGCATGAAGAAGATCCAGACACCGATAAGCAGCAGCATCGGGAACCAGGAAATGAAGATAGAAGCCAGCAGGCTTGGCTCTTCAGGCGGCTCACCTACCACCTTGACGTTTTTAGTCAGAAGGTTATCAAGCAGCTTAGGATCGTTCACCGGGATGTAAGTCGTGTAACGGTTACTATCTTTCTTGGTAACGTTGATCTCACGTCCGTTGATACGCGCTTCGCGAACCTGGTCCTGATTGACCTCTTGCAGGAAGGTAGAATAATCCACCTTGCGGCCATTCGACTCGCTGGGCCCAAAGCTCTGGAACACTGACATCAGCACAACGGCAATGACCAGCCAGAGTATTAGGTTTTTCGCCATGTCACTCAAGGGATTAACCTCATATTACAACTGTGTTAAAAACAGCGTCAGGAGACTCTCTATCCAGTGTCTTTCGAACGTTCGTCCGAAGTCAGCCGGTTATCATTTCCGCCCGGTCGCTACAATATACACTTCACGTGAACGAGCACGGGAAGAGTCCGGCTTACGAACTTTCACCTTCGCAAACAGGGAGCGAATTTCCTTAAGATACTCCTCGAAACCTTCGCCCTGGAACACCTTCACTACAAAACTACCACCAGGCGCTAGAACATCACGACACATTTCTAACGCAAGTTCAACCAGATACATGGAACGGGGAATATCCACCGCTGGTGTTCCGCACATATTTGGCGCCATATCAGACATGACAACCTGAACTTTACTGTCACCTACACGTTCGAGTAATGCTTTCAGGACTAATTCATCACGAAAATCGCCCTGAAGGAAGTCAACACCGACAATCGGATCCATTGGTAAAAGATCGCATGCGATGATTCGCCCCTGGCCACCAATTTGTGTCACAGCGTACTGTGACCATCCGCCAGGTGCCGCACCGAGGTCAACAATCGTCATTCCCGGTTTAAAGAGTTTGTCACTTTGCTGTATTTCATCAAGTTTAAACCAGGCACGGGAACGTAACCCCTTTTTCTGTGCCTGAAGAACATATTTATCGCTAAAGTGTTCCTGGAGCCAGCGGCTGGAGCTGGCAGAACGCTTTTTACCTGTCATTTAACTTTCCGTCCTGGTTCATCGTAACCTGCCTTTGACGTAAATTTCTACGCAGCTATTTGGCGATATAAGGGAGATGGCGGTAGAATGAACCGTTTTCAATCCCAACGTAAGCAAAAATATACGATGAATCTGAGTACTAAACAAAAACAGCACCTTAAAGGTCTGGCACATCCACTCAAGCCTGTAGTCATGCTTGGCAACAATGGTTTGACCGAAGGGGTGCTTGCCGAGATCGAACAAGCGCTGGAGCACCACGAGCTGATTAAGGTGAAAATTGCCTCTGAAGACAGAGACACGAAAACCCTGATCGTGGAAGCTATCGTGCGCAATACCGGTGCCTGTAATGTACAGGTTATCGGTAAAACGCTGGTGCTCTACCGCCCGTCTAAAGAGCGTAAAATCTCGCTGCCACGCTAAGAATATCCTGAATCGAACACTTTTTCAGTGTAAAACGAGGGATTTCCAATAGCAGGTGAGCAAAATGCCATGCTCCGTGAGTTGATAAAAGGCCGCTATGCGGCCTTTTTCCTTTCTTTACAATGTATCAACAACTGCCGTGAGATGCGAATTACAGGTACTCGACCTTAATAATTTCGTATTCCACTTCGCCGCCAGGCGTGCGGATCACCACCACATCGTCCTGCTCTTTGCCAATCAGACCACGGGCAATCGGCGAGTTAACGGAGATGAGGTTCTGTTTAAAGTCCGCCTCGTCATCGCCCACAATGCGGTAAGCCTGCTCTTCGTCATTGTCCAGGTTCAGTACCGTCACGGTAGAACCAAAAATCACGCGGCCATTGTTCGGGATTTTGCTGATATCGATCACCTGTGCATTCGACAGTTTCGCTTCAATATCTTTGATACGGCCTTCACAGAAGCCTTGCTGTTCACGCGCGGCGTGATACTCCGCGTTCTCTTTCAGGTCGCCATGCTCACGCGCATCCGCGATTGCGGCGATGATTTCAGGACGGCGAACAGATTTCAGAAAATCCAGTTCTTCGCGCAGTTTTTCGGCACCACGTAAGGTCATCGGAATAGCTTGCATTTGTTATACCTCTTAAACATTCCTGTTGGGAGCGACTCACTCACTCCGACTTCCGGCCTCGCAGGCGTCAAAGCGTGTCACAGGTCGGGAGCAAAAGAAAACTGCCCGGAAGCAAAGTTCCAGGTCAGCAGCAATTTTTCAATTTGATGCGCATTTTACCGCGAAGTTCACTATGGGTCATCGTTTACTTTACAGGGCGTTGCACCGTAGTATGACGGTTTGTTTACGGGTTGTTAGCGCGAGATTATGCGATTTTCCAGATTTATCATCGGATTGACTACCAGTGTGGCGTTCACTGTCCAGGCAGCGAATGTGGATGAGTATATTAATCAACTCCCAGCTGGCGCTAACCTTGCGCTGATGGTGCAAAAAGTGGGTGCCCAGGCGCCGGAGATTGACTATCACAGCCAGCAAATGGCACTCCCCGCCAGTACACAGAAAGTGATTACAGCTCTGGCTGCGCTCTTGCAGCTGGGGCCCGATTTCCGCTTCACCACCACGCTGGAAAGCAAAGGCAGCGTGGATGACGGCGTCCTGAAAGGCGATTTAATCGCCCGTTTTGGCGGCGATCCGACATTTAAGCGCCAGGATATCCGCAATATGGTCGCGGTGCTGAAAAAGTCAGGGGTGCAGAAAATCGACGGCAACGTGCTGATCGACACCTCCATTTTTGCCAGCCACGACAAAGCCCCCGGCTGGCCGTGGAACGACATGACTCAGTGCTTTAGCGCCCCGCCGTCTGCGGCAATCGTCGACCGTAACTGCTTCTCCGTCTCGCTGTACAGCGCGCCTAAGGCCAATGATTTAGCCTTTATTCGCGTGGCGTCCTACTACCCCGTCACCATGTTCAGCCAGGTACGCACGCTGGCGAAAGGCTCCCCTGATGCACAGTATTGCGAGCTGGATGTGGTACCTGGCGATCTGAACCGCTTTACCCTGACCGGATGCCTGACGCAGCGTGCCGACCCGCTGCCGCTGGCATTCGCCATTCAGGATGGTGCCAGCTACGCCGGTGCCATTCTGAAAGATGAGCTGAAACAGGCCAATATCAGCTATTCCGGGACGCTGCTGCGCCAGACGCAGTCCAATGAACCCGGCACGGTGATTGCCAGCAAACAGTCCGCGCCGTTGCACGATCTGCTTAAGATTATGCTGAAAAAGTCCGACAACATGATCGCAGATACGGTGTTTCGCATGATCGGCCATGCCCGATTTGGCGTTCCCGGTACGTGGCGTGCAGGTTCCGATGCCGTTCGCCAGATCTTGCGCCAGCAGGCGGGGATCGATCTTGGTAACACTATTGCGGTCGATGGCTCCGGCCTTTCGCGCCATAATTTGATCTCACCTGCAACAATGATGCAGGTTCTTCAGTACATTGCGCAGCACGACACTGAGCTAAACTTTATCTCGATGCTCCCTCTCGCGGGTTACGATGGATCTCTTCAGTACCGTGCAGGTCTGCACGCTGCTGGCGTAGACGGCAAAGTTTCCGCCAAAACGGGTTCACTGCAAGGGGTGTATAACCTGGCAGGCTTTATTACGACGGCCAGCGGCCAACGCATGGCGTTTGTGCAGTATCTTTCCGGCTATGCCGTCGAACCGAGCGACCAGCGTAATCGCCGTATCCCTCTGGTGCGTTTCGAAAGCAGGCTTTACAAGGACATCTACCAGAATAACTAGCGATGAAATTACTCATTGTTGAAGACGACCTGTTATTACAGGAAGGTCTGGCGCTGGCACTGGCCAACGAAGGATATGCGCTTGATTGTGCCGCCACTGCGGCAGAAGCTGACTCGCTGATTCAAAGCGGCGAGTACAGTCTGGTGATCCTGGATTTAGGGCTGCCCGATAAAGACGGCGCTACGTTGCTGAGCCAGTGGCGCCGCCGCGGCGTTGAAAATCCGGTGCTGATCCTGACAGCGCGCGATGCCCTCGCAGACCGAATCAATGGCCTCGACTCCGGCGCAGATGATTATCTGGTGAAACCCTTTGCCCTGGCCGAGCTACAGGCTCGCGTTCGCGCGCTGATCCGTCGCTATCAGGGGCACAGTGACAATCTGGTGACGGATGGCGATCTGACGCTAAATTTGCAAACCCAACAGGTGATGCGTCATTCGCAGGCGGTCGAAGTCACTCCGAAAGAGTTCGCTCTGCTCACGCGGCTGATTATGCGCACCGGACAAACGGTGCACCGCGAAACTCTCCAGCAGGATATCTATTCCTGGCAGGACGATCCGGGATCAAACACCCTTGAGGTCCATATTCACAATCTGCGGCGCAAGCTCGGTAAAGACCGCATCAAAACCGTTCGCGGCGTGGGCTATCGCCTGGAGAGTCAAAAATGAACAGCATGCGTCGGCGATTGATGGTTTTGCTGGCGGTCATTCTGTTATTTTTCCAGTTGATTAGCGTGATTTGGCTGTGGCATGAAAGCCGCGAGCAAATTGGCTTTCTGGTGAGTGAAACCCTGTCGGCAAAATCGCGTAACCAACATGTCGAGAAGGAGATCCGCGAAGCCATAGCCTCGCTGCTGGTGCCTTCGCTGGTCATGGTCGGTTTTACCCTGCTCTTCTCCTTCTGGGCCATCACCTGGATTACGCGCCCGCTAAACAAACTGCGCGTCAGTCTCGCCAACCGGTCGGCGGATAATCTTACTCCCCTGCCTCTTTTTTCCGATATGGAAGAGATTGGAGCGGTGACTACGTCGCTGAATCAGCTGCTTGCGCGTCTGGACCACACCATCAAGCAGGAGCGCTTATTCACGGCTGACGCGGCCCATGAGCTACGTACACCGCTCGCTGGTATCCGGCTTCATCTGGAACTCATGTCTCAGTCAGGCTCACCACAGGCTGCGACGCTGATTCATCGCATCGATCAGCTGATGCATACCGTCGAACAGCTGTTGATGCTGGCGCGAGCGGGGCAGGCAATGGCCAGCGGCCATTATGATACGGTCAACTGGACTGAGCATATTATCGCGCCGCTGGCGTTAGAACATGAGGCGAAAGAGCACAGCGTCATCTGGCCGGTTCAAAGTCCACTGACCGTTCAGGGCGATCCGGTACTTCTGAGATTGATGCTGCGCAATCTGCTGGAGAATGCGGCGCGCTATAGCCCGGCGGGTACGACTATCACAGTCACGCTAACGGAGCACGACGAGGGCACCCAGGTCAGCGTTATCGATCAGGGGCCAGGCATCGACGAGGCGCATCGCCACTCGATTACCGAGCCGTTCCGTCGTCTCGACCAACGTTTTGGTGGCAGTGGGCTGGGGCTGAGTATTGTCCAGCGTATCGTGCAGTTACACCGTGGCAATCTGAAGCTGGAGAATGCGCCTGAGGGCGGGTTAATCGCCAGTTGCTGGCTGCCCTCCACGCTGAGCTAAAAAAAAGCCCCCTTCGAGAGGGGGCTTCTTAGCGGATCAGTGCTTGTAGATGAATTCGACACCTTCTTCGTCGTCTTCGTCCCAGTCATCATCCCAGTCTTCGTCATCTTCGACGTCAACTTCTTGTTCTTCGAGCTGCTGGCGATGATAGTCATCCCACATAAACTCAACTTTCTCAGGCCCTTTCACTTCTTCTGCCTGAGCAACTGGGTTTTCGATGATAAACGTCATCACATCCCAGCAAAGATCTTTCACGCCCATCTGGCTTGCCGCAGAGATCAGGTAGTATTTGTCTTCCCAACCCATTGCTTCAGCGATGGCTTTCGCTTTCGCTTCTGCTTCGGCTTTGTCCATCAGGTCGATCTTATTAAAGACCAGCCAGCGCGGTTTAGCGGCCAGCTTATCGCTGTATTTCTCCAGCTCACCGATGATGATGCGCGCATTCTCAACCGGATCAGAACCGTCGATCGGATCGATATCGATGAGGTGTAACAGAACACGACAACGCTCAAGGTGTTTCAGGAAGCGAATACCGAGGCCTGCGCCTTCAGCCGCACCCGCAATCAGACCAGGGATATCGGCGACTACAAAGCTCTTTTCGTTATCCATACGGACAACGCCGAGGCTTGGTACCAGGGTCGTAAACGGATAATCCGCCACTTTTGGTTTCGCCGCAGAGACCGCACGAATGAACGTCGATTTACCGGCGTTTGGCATGCCCAGCATACCCACATCCGCCAGCAGCATCAGTTCCAGCTGCAGGTCGCGTTTATCGCCCGGCGTACCCATCGTTTTTTGACGCGGAGTACGGTTCACAGACGATTTGAAACGGCTGTTACCCAGACCGTGCCAGCCACCTTTTGCCACCATCAGACGCTGACCGTGTTTGGTCATGTCACCCATGGTCTCGCCCGTACCCTGATCGATAACACGCGTACCGACAGGCACTTTAATAGTGACGTCTTTGCCGCGTTTACCGGTACAGTCGCGGCTCTGACCATTCTGCCCACGCTCCGCGCGGAAAGATTTTTCAAAGCGGTAGTCGATCAGCGTGTTGAGGTTTTCATCCGCCTCTAACCACACGTCACCACCATCTCCACCGTCGCCGCCGTCAGGGCCGCCACGAGGAATGTATTTTTCACGGCGGAAGCTAACGCAACCATTACCGCCATCACCTGCAACAACCAGGATCGTTGCTTCATCAACAAACTTCATCTTACTCTCCGTAAATCATTCGCCTGAGCGGGGACAACTACAACCGCTTCACTTTTGCGCCAACGTCCCCAAAGACGATGACCAATGGCGGAATACATCGCGCCCGCAACCACGACAAACGCACCGAGATAACCCAACAGGTTTAACATCGGTTTGACGAAGAAATCGGGCCAGGCCATTGATAACAAATCTGAAAATAACAGCGTAAACAGCGGCGTGAGTGTAATCAGGGCACTCACTTGTGCTGCCTGCCAGCGCGCCATCGCTTCGGCCAGCGCGCCATAACCGACCAGCGTGTTAAGCCCACAAAAAATGAGGCACGCCAGTTGCCAGTCGCTTAACTGAGTAATCACACCCGGTTTCGCCAACGGCAGTAGTGCTATCGTACACAAAGTGTACAGCAAAAAGAGGATCTGCTGTGAGGCAAGTCTGCGCAATAACACCTTTTGCGCGACGCCGTAGCTCACCCAGACCGTTGCTGCCCCGACGCCAAAAATCACACCCCAGGTGTAATCTGTCAGTCGGGTAAAGATCTCAATCAGGCTGGTGTTAAAGAACATCACCAGACCACACAGCAACATGATTGCCCCGATGATCTGTGTGCCGCGCATCTTTTCCTTGAGGATAAAGACGCTGGCCACCATCATGCCAACCGGTGAAAGCTGACCAATCACCTGAGACGCGGTGGGACTTAAATACTGCAAGGAAGAGCTGAACAGAATGAAGTTACCGAACAGACCGCCCGTCGCAATAGCCAGAAGCACCAGCCAGCGTGGTTTACGGAAAATCCGCAGCGGCGGCAGTTTGCCTTTTATCGCCAGAATCGCGCCAAGGCCGATACTGGCCATCAGAAAGCGATAAAACACCACTGTCGGCGGTTCCATCACTTCCAGGACCTGCTTCATTGCAATTGGCAACGCCCCCCAGCACACCGCTGTAGTGAGTGCCAGAAGAATGCCGATGCCAGCCTGCTGTTTCATGCCGGTTTTCCCTGCAGAAAATTTTCCGGGTTTTCAATGTAAAAAGCCCCGCAACACGTTGCGGGGCTTTAATCCGTTACCGGACCACGAAAAACTTACTCAGCAACGATGCTGATGTATTTACGGTTGTTCGGGCCTTTAACTTCAAATTTCACTTTACCGTCTGCTTTAGCAAACAGAGTGTGGTCACGACCGCAACCTACGTTGTTGCCAGCGTGGAATTTAGTACCACGTTGACGAACGATGATGCTACCCGCCAGAACAGATTCGCCACCGAAACGCTTAACGCCAAGACGTTTAGCTTCTGAGTCGCGACCGTTACGAGTTGAGCCGCCAGCCTTTTTATGTGCCATTTAAATCTCTCCTCAGGTCTTAGGCGCTGATGCCAGTAATTTTCACATCAGTGAACCACTGACGGTGGCCCTGCTGCTTACGGTAGTGTTTACGACGACGAAACTTAACGATTTTAACTTTCTCGCCACGACCATGAGCAACAACTTCAGCTTTAATCACGCCGCCATCAACGAAAGGAACGCCGATTTTGACTTCTTCACCGTTTGCGATCATCAGAACTTCAGCGAACTCAACAGCTTCGCCAGTTGCGATGTCCAGCTTTTCCAGGCGAATGGTCTGACCTTCGCTTACTCGGTGTTGTTTACCACCACTTTGGAAAACCGCGTACATATAGAACTCCGCTTCCGCGCACATCCTCGTGTTATTCAGAGTGCGCTATAAATATTCACAATAGGGCGCGAATATTACGCAAAACGCGAGCCTTTGACAAGTGCTACCATCAATACATGAAGAAAAAAAACACAACGCGTACGCTAACGTTTATCTGAGCCGTTTTTTCAGTACAATCAGCAATACTATTGATAAACCGAAACCTTCATTAGCCCAGTAGTCATGCGCTAAACAGAATAAGAAGCCCGGCTTTTGCGATGAATTTAGAAAAAATCAACGAGTTAACCGCGCAAGATATGGCGGGTGTGAATGCAGCAATCCTGGAGCAACTCAACTCTGATGTTCAACTCATCAATCAGTTGGGTTATTACATTGTCAGTGGCGGCGGTAAACGTATCCGCCCGATGATCGCCATCCTGGCCGCGAGAGCCATTGGCTATCAGGGAAATGATCACGTCAATATCGCGGCCCTGATTGAGTTTATCCACACAGCCACGCTGCTGCATGATGATGTGGTGGATGAATCCGATATGCGTCGCGGTAAAGCCACTGCGAACGCCGCCTTTGGCAACGCCGCCAGCGTCCTGGTCGGCGATTTTATCTATACCCGCGCCTTCCAGATGATGACGCGTCTCGGCTCGCTCAAAGTGCTGGAGGTGATGTCTGAAGCCGTGAACGTCATCGCTGAAGGCGAGGTGCTGCAGCTGATGAACGTCAACGACCCGGACATCACTGAAGAAAACTACATGCGCGTCATCTACAGTAAAACTGCGCGCCTGTTTGAAGCTGCGGCTCAGTGCTCCGGTATTCTTGCGGGCTGCACCGAGGCTCAGGAGCGGGGTCTGCAGGATTATGGCCGCTACCTGGGTACCGCGTTCCAGCTGATTGACGATCTGCTCGACTACAGCGCCGATGGCGAAACGCTGGGCAAAAACGTCGGAGACGACCTGAACGAAGGTAAACCGACCCTGCCGCTGCTGCACGCAATGCGTAACGGCACGCCAGAGCAGGCAAAGCTTATCCGCGAAGCGATTGAGCAAGGAAACGGCAGACATCTTCTGGAACCCGTACTGGAAACAATGGCAATCTGCGGATCGCTGGACTGGACGCGTCAGCGTGCAGAAGAAGAAGCCGACAAAGCCATTGCCGCTATTCAGGTTATCCCAGACAGCCCATGGCGAGATGCGCTAATCGGGCTGGCACACATCGCCGTTCAGCGCGATCGTTAAGTTCCTTTTTCTCCCCGCAGCATTCGCGGGGAGTTTCAATAAGTTCCCAAAACACCCAATCTAATGTTACACATTCGGCTTACATGCCGTGTGTATAAAGCCTTGATATATTCTGAATGTTGCATCCTGTTATTCGAACTTTTTAGAACGACCGTTCGAAGAAGGTATACTCGCCATGTCAGTTCAGCCGAAATGACGTGGACGTATTTGAACCAGAGGACAGGATATGGATAAGAAATTTATCGACTGGCATTCGGCCGACATTATTGCCGCATTGCGCAAAAAAGGGACATCGCTGGCCGCCGAATCGCGACGAAGTGGGTTAAGTTCTTCTACGCTGGCTAACGCGTTAACCCGTCCGTGGCCCAAGGGAGAGTTGATCATTGCCAGTGCGCTGGAAACGCAGCCCTGGATTATCTGGCCCTCGCGCTATCACGATCCCATTACCCACGAATTTATCGACAGAACACGCATGATGCGCAAGAAGACAGAGGGAAAAGAGCGCCAGAACTGACGCTTTGACTCAGACAGGAACAGCAACCCCCCGGTCAATATTGGCAGGGGGCTGCGCGAACGATTACTCGCCCTTCACACGCTCGATATTTGCACCCAGCGCGCGCAGTTTGTCTTCAATACGCTCGTAGCCGCGATCGATATGATAGATACGATCCACAATCGTCGTCCCTTCCGCAATACAACCCGCCAGCACCAGGCTCGCAGAAGCACGTAAATCCGTTGCCATTACCTGTGCACCAGACAGCGTTTCTACACCGTGGCAGATAACCGTATTGCTTTCGATTTCTGCGTGCGCACCCATACGGATCAGTTCCGGTACGTGCATGAAGCGGTTTTCGAAAATGGTTTCAGTGATGAAGCCAGTCCCTTCCGCCACCAGGTTCAGCAGCGTGAATTGCGCCTGCATATCCGTCGGGAAAGCCGGGTGTGGTGCCGTACGCACGTTCACCGCTTTTGGACGGTTGCCGTGCATATCCAGGCTGATCCAGTCTTCCCCGATTTCGATATCCGCACCTGCGTCACGCAGTTTTGCCAGAACTGCATCCAGCGTGTCCGGCTGCGCGTTGCGGCAGATGATTTTGCCGCCAGAAATGGCAGCTGCAACCAGGAAAGTACCGGTTTCGATACGGTCTGGCAGAACACGGTACACACCGCCGCCCAGGCGCTCAACGCCTTCGATGGTAATACGGTCGGTACCCTGCCCGGTGATCTTCGCACCCAGCGCCACGAGGAAGTTCGCGGTATCCACGATTTCCGGCTCACGCGCGGCGTTTTCGATAACCGTGGTTCCTTCAGCCAGCGTCGCCGCAGACATGATGGTAACGGTCGCGCCAACGCTCACTTTATCCATCACAATGTGCGCGCCTTTCAGACGGCCATTGACGGACGCTTTCACGTAACCTTCTTCCAGCTTGATCTCTGCGCCCAGTTTTTCCAGACCAAAGATGTGCAGGTCGACCGGACGCGCACCGATAGCACAGCCGCCCGGCAGAGACACCTGACCCTGACCAAAACGTGCCACCAGCGGGCCAAGCGCCCAGATGGATGCGCGCATGGTTTTTACCAGGTCGTACGGTGCGGAGAAGTTATTGACGTTGCTGGCATCGATCCACACGGAACCATTGCGCTCCACTTTGGTGCCCAGCTGAGTGAGCAACTTCATGGTGGTGTCGATATCTTTCAGTTTCGGTACGTTCTGGATTTCTACCGGCTCTTCCGCAAGCAGTGCGGCGAAGAGGATCGGCAGCGCAGCGTTTTTCGCGCCGGAAATTGTGACTTCGCCCTGGAGACGCGTAGGTCCCTGTACACGAAATTTGTCCATGATGTGCTCTCTTATGAATTCAACCGTGCTGCGGGCTAGACACCCTCAGCTCAAAAACCGTTTAGCTTGCGATCGCGTTCCCACTCTTGCGGGGTGTACGCTTTGATCGACAGAGCGTGAATGCGATTATCTGCAATGTATTCCATCAGCGGCGCGTAGACAGCCTGCTGTTTTTTCACACGGCTCATGCCGTCGAAAATCTCACCCACAGCAATAACCTGAAAGTGACTGCCATCGCCAGTGACGTGGACTTCCTGAAGGGAGAGTGCGTTCATCAGCACTGTCTGGATTTCATGATTTTCCATGGGTTCTAAATCATCGGGTAGTGAAACAAGCCCAACATCTTAGAGCAAAGTGACGCAGGCTTAAACAGGCAAAAAGCCCCGACGATGAAACAGTCGAGGCTTTCAGAAGTAACGCACTGAAAATATTAACGAGGTAAAACGTCTTCGGGCAGATTATAGAGCTGCACCAGCGTCAGCACCTTTTCGCTGACCCCGCTTAACGTGACCGCCTGGCCCAGCTTTTTACCTTCAGCCACCAGATGGACCAGCAGCGCAACGCCTGCCGTATCCACGCGGGTAACGTGGGTTAAATCGATAAGCTTAACGCCCTGCATGATGTCACGACGCACATCCCACAGGGGGTTCAGCAGATCCTGGTCAAGTTCACCGGACAGCGCGAGTTTGTCGCCTTCACGCGACCAGCTAAATGGCTGCGTCATTACTTTTTCTCGTCCAGAGAAATTTTCTGACTGGAGATCGATTTCAGCTGTGCGGTCAGGCCATCAATACCTTTAGTACGCAGCAGATCGCTCCACTCGTTCTGTTTGGTCGTGATCATGCTCACCCCTTCGGCGATCATGTCATAGGCCTGCCAGTTGCCCGTCTGGGAGTTTTTACGCCACTGGAAATCCAGGCGCACCGGAGGACGGCCGTTCGGATCGATAATGGTCACACGAATCGGTACGATGGTCGCGTCACCCAGCGGTTGTTCCGGAGCGATTTGATAGGTCTGGCCGTGGTACATCGCCAGCGCCTGGCCGTACGCCTGTTTCAGGTATTCACGGAAAGCGGCAAAGTAAGCATCGCGCTGCGCAGGAGTCGCATCTTTGTAATAACGGCCGAGCACCAGCGCACCCGCATATTTCACCTGCACATACGGCAGCAGTTCCTGATCCACCACATCACGCAGGTAATCCGGGTTTGCACGAATTTTAGGTTGCTCGTTTTTCAG
Source organism: Lelliottia sp. WB101 (assembly GCF_003051885.1). Classification (NCBI taxonomy): domain Bacteria; kingdom Pseudomonadati; phylum Pseudomonadota; class Gammaproteobacteria; order Enterobacterales; family Enterobacteriaceae; genus Lelliottia; species Lelliottia sp. WB101. The sequence continues at coordinate 1,523,847 of NZ_CP028520.1, read as the reverse complement.
GCGATCAAAGGTCTTCTGCGCCGCCTCATCCATCAGTTTATAGGGGTTGCTCTGATCCGCAGCAACAGCTGCACTCAACGGGGCAATCACCAGCATGGCAACCATTAACAGTCGTTTAATCATGAATTACTTCTCCTGAGATGAATTCGTCGTGCCAGGGGTCGGCGCGACGTCAGTTTGGCCTTCACTCTGTGCAGAGGTATCGTCGGATTTCTTATCATCTCCTTTACCGCTGTAAAGGAACTGACCAATCATATCTTCAAGCACCATGGCTGACTTCGTATCCTGAATCACGCCGCCGTCTTTAAGAATAGACGTTCCCAGCTCAGGATCTTCAAAGCCGACGTTCAGCGCCAGGTATTGCTCGCCCAGCAGACCGGACGTGCGGATAGACAGCGAACTGGTGTCCGGAATGTGGTTGTAGCGCTCTTCGATATCCATTTCGACGCGCGGCAGATAGGTTTTTTCATCCAGCGTGATGTCTGAAACGCGGCCAATCACCACACCGCCGATACGCACCGGCGAACGCGCCTTCAGACCACCAATATTATCGAAGGTCGCATAGAGACGATAAGTGGGTTCAGTCCGAATGGAGGTGATATCCGCCGCTCTGAGACAGATAAACAGCGCAGCCAGAAGCGCCAGCAGCAGAAACACACCTACCCAAATTTCACTTTTTCTTGTTTGCATGAACTCAATTCCCAAACATCAGTGCGGTGAGCACAAAATCCAGGCCAAGAACGGCCAGCGACGAATGAACCACAGTACGCGTTGTCGCGCGACTGATGCCCTCAGAAGTTGGTATCGCGTCATATCCGTTGAACAACGCAATCCAGGTCACAGTCACGGCGAATACCGCGCTCTTAATCAGGCAGTTCACCAGGTCCATGCGCAGATCGACGGCATCCTGCATTGCAGACCAGAAGAAACCGGCATCAATCCCTTTCCACTGCACGCCAACCAATGAACCGCCCCAGATACCGACGGCGACAAACAGAATGGTCAGCAGCGGTAGAGAGATCACCCCCGCCCAGAAACGCGGCGAGATCACGCGGCGCAGCGGGTCGACCGCCATCATCTCCATACTGGAGAGCTGTTCCGTCGCGCGCATCAGGCCAATTTCGGCGGTTAACGCGGAACCAGCGCGGCCAGCGAATAACAGTGCCGCCACCACCGGGCCAAGCTCACGCAGGAGCGAAAGCGCCACCAGCATACCGAGACTGGTTTCTGCGCTGTAGGTGGTCAGCACCAGATAGCCCTGCAGCCCCAGCACCATGCCGATAAACAGACCCGACACGATGATAATCAGCATCGACAGCACGCCGACATTATAGAGCTGACGAATCAGCAACGGGGAGTGTTTGCGGAATTCCGGCTTACCCACCAGCGCATTGAACAACATCAACCCGGCACGCCCGAACGTCCTGATGGTTTTTATGCCACGGTGTCCAAGGGCGGCCAACGCATTTAACAGCATCAGCGGCTTAACTCCCTATTCCCAGTAAATCGTGATGATAGTCACCCGCCGGATAACGGAACGGCACAGGACCATCCGCTATCCCGTCGAGGAACTGGCGAACGCGCGGGTCACTGTTGTTCTGCAGCGCCTGAGCACCGCCGTGGGCGACGATCTTTTTATCCGCCACAATATAGGCGTAATCCGCGATGCTCAGCACCTCTGGCACATCGTGTGATACCACAATGCATGTGACACCCAGCGAGCTGTTCAGTTCTGAAATCAATTTGACCAGCACGCCCATGGTAATCGGGTCCTGGCCGACGAAAGGTTCATCGAACATGATTAAATCGGGTTCGAGCGCAATCGCACGCGCCAGTGCGGCACGACGCGCCATCCCGCCGGAAAGCTCCGACGGCATCAATTTGGCCGCCCCGCGCAGTCCCACGGCTTCCAGCTTCATCATCACCGTCGTTTTCAACAGTTCCGGGGAGAGACGCGTATGCTCGCGCAGCGGATAGGCGACGTTATCAAAGACGTTCATGTCGGTGAATAGCGCGCCAGACTGAAACAGCATGCTCATCCGTTTACGGACGGTATACAGGCGTGAGCGCGACATCTGCGGGACATTTTCACCGTCGAAAAGAATTTCACCGCGGTCCGGTGGGATCTGCCCACCAATCAGACGCAGCAGTGTGGTTTTGCCGATGCCGGATGGCCCCATGATCGCGGTGATCTTACCCCGCGGCACCGTCAGCGTGATGTTTTCGAATATCAATCGGTTAGCGCGCGAGAAGCTGACGTCACGGACGTCGACTAAATTCGCCATCGTTTGGCTCATTTAACGTTCCTTTCTTTCCCATCAAGGTTAAGCATGGCGCTTAATTCAGCCTTAAACCCGACATTTTTGCAGATAATTATCCGCTCAGGTTAGCGAAAGCTGGCATTTGTTTTACTTTTCCGGCGCATAAAGTCAAAATTAGGAATTCGTTACGTCTACAGACTGCATGCGGCGCCAGAGATTCATTCTCAGTGGACCGGCGAGTATACCTGAATAAAGGATTTTTGATGCTTTTAGCAACGGCACTGTTAATAATTGGTTTACTTCTGGTGGTCTACAGTGCTGACCGTTTGGTTTTCGCCGCATCCATCCTGTGCAGACTCTTTGGGATACCGCCGCTGATTATCGGCATGACGGTGGTGAGCGTCGGCACATCGCTTCCGGAAATTATTGTCTCTGTTTCCGCGTCGCTCCATGGCCAGGTCGATCTCGCCATTGGTACCGCGATCGGCTCAAATATCGTTAATATTTTATTGATCCTTGGCCTTGCCGCACTGCTGCATCCATTTCGCGTGGATTCTGATGTTCTGCGCCGCGAATTGCCGCTAATGTTAATTGTCAGCCTGCTGGCAGGCTATGTGCTTTATGATGGGCAACTGACCTTCGACGACGGTATTTTACTGCTGGCGCTGGCGATCATCTGGCTGCTCTATATCGTCAAGATTGCCCGGCTGGCGGAAAAACAGGGGAATGATAGCCTGACGCGTGAGCAGGTGGCTGAACTTCCGCGTGAAGGCACCCTGCCCGTTGCCCTGCTGTGGCTCGGCGTGGCGCTGATTATTATGCCGATGGCCACCCGTATGGTTGTCGACAACGCCACGGTACTGGCCAACTACTTCGCGATTAGCGAACTGACGATTGGCCTGACGGTAATTGCGATCGGTACCAGCCTGCCAGAACTGGCCACGGCGATCGCGGGCGCACGGAAAGGCGAAGGTGATATCGCAATTGGCAATATCATTGGCTCGAATATCTTCAACATCGCTATCGTTATGGGTTTACCCGCACTGATTGCGCCAGGGGCATTTAACCCGCTGGCCTTCTCCCGCGATTACGGTGTGATGCTGTTCGTCAGCGTGATTTTCGCCCTGCTCTGCTGGCGGCGGAAGCAGCAAATAGGCAAAGGGGCGGGCGCCTTGCTGACAGGTGGTTTTATCGTATGGATGGCGATGCTGTACTGGCTGTCGCCTCTTCTCTCTGGGTAAACGGAAACGCATTATGTCGCAAATAGAATTGCAGCCGGGTTTTGACTTTCAGAAAGCAGGCAAAAAAGTTCTGGAGATTGAACGTGAAGGTCTGGCGCAGTTAGATCAATACATAAATCAGGACTTTAGCCAGGCATGTGAGCAAATTGCCGCCTGCACCGGTAAAGTCGTGGTGATGGGAATGGGCAAATCCGGTCACATCGGTCGTAAAATGGCCGCGACCTTCGCCAGTACCGGCACGTCATCCTTCTTCGTCCATCCGGGTGAAGCCGCCCATGGCGATCTCGGAATGGTCACGCCGCAGGACGTGGTGATTGCGCTGTCTAACTCCGGTGAATCCAACGAAATCCTGGCGCTGATCCCGGTGCTCAAGCGTCTGCACGTTCCCCTCATTTGCATGACCAGTCGCCCGGAGAGCAGCATGGCGCGCGCGGCGGATATTCACCTGTGCGTGAAAGTCCCGCAAGAGGCCTGCCCGCTCGGCCTGGCACCGACGTCCAGCACCACTGCGGCGCTGGTGATGGGCGATGCCCTCGCTGTGGCACTGCTTGAAGCACGGGGTTTTACCCCCGAAGATTTTGCCCTCTCTCACCCAGGCGGCGCGCTTGGACGTAAACTTCTGCTGCGCGTGAATGATATTATGCACACCGGCGCGGAAATCCCGCACGTCAGCAAAGATGCCTCGCTGCGTGATGCGCTGCTGGAAATCACCCGTAAAAATCTCGGTATGACGGTCATTTGCGACGACCTGATGAAGATCGAAGGGATCTTCACCGACGGTGATTTGCGTCGCGTCTTTGATATGGGCGTTGACGTGCGCACGCTGGGCATTGCAGATGTGATGACCCCCGGCGGAATTCGGGTCCGGCCTGGTACGCTGGCGGTGGAAGTTTTGAACCTGATGCAGTCCCGTCATATTACCTCAGCCATGGTTGCCGATGGCGACCAACTGCTGGGTGTGGTACATATGCATGATCTTCTGCGCGCAGGCGTAGTGTAATGAAGGATAAGACAATGAGTAATGCGGGTGCATCCCTTGCAACCTGTTATGGCCCGGTCAGTACGCAGATGATGGCAAAGGCGGAAAACATCCGTCTGCTTATTCTGGATGTGGATGGTGTGCTGTCCGATGGCTTAATTTTTATGGGCAATAACGGCGAAGAGCTGAAGGCATTCAACGTGCGCGACGGCTACGGAATTCGCTGTGCGATCACATCCGGCATCGAAGTTGCTATCATCACCGGGCGTAAGGCTAAACTGGTAGAAGATCGCTGCGAAACATTAGGCATTACCCATTTGTATCAGGGGCAATCCGACAAAATGGTCGCGTTCCGGGATTTGCTGGCGAAGCTTGCCATCGCCCCTGAAAACGTCGCCTACGTTGGAGACGATCTGATCGACTGGCCGGTCATGGCTGAAGTCGGGTTGAGCATCGCCGTGGCGGATGCCCATCCTTTGCTGATCCCGCGCGCTGACTATGTCACCCGGATCAACGGCGGTCGCGGCGCCGTTCGTGAAGTCTGCGATTTGTTACTGCTGGCGCAGGGCAAGCTTGATGAGGCCAAAGGGCAATCGATATGAGTAAAACCAGACGTTGGGTTATCATTCTGCTTTCACTGGCCGTACTGGTTCTGATTGGCGTGAATCTCGCCGACCAGGACGACACGCCGGATGAAGTGGTCAGCACCAATGATCCGACCTACAAAAGCGACCACAGCGACACCGTGGTTTACAGCCCTGAAGGCGCCCTGAACTATCGCCTGATTGCGCAGCATGTAGAGTATTTTTCCGATGATGGCATCTCGTGGTTCACCCGACCGGTGATGACCACATTTGATACCAACAAAATTCCAACGTGGTCGATTAAATCTGACAGAGCAAAATTGACGAATGACCGTATGCTTTATTTGTATGGTCATGTTGAAGTCAACGCCCTGACGCCAGATTCTCAACTGCGCAAAATTACTACGGATAATGCCCAGATCAACCTGGTCACCCAGGATGTCACGTCTCAGGATCTGGTGACGTTATACGGCACAACATTTAATTCCAGCGGTCTAAGAATGCGCGGGAACTTACGCAGCAAAAACGCCGAGCTGATTGAAAAGGTTAGAACCTCCTATGAAATTCAAAACAAACAAACTCAGCCTTAACTTTATCATTGCCAGCGCGCTGCTGGCCGCCAGTCTCCCCGCGCTTGCTGTTACGGGCGACACTGAGCAGCCTATCCATATCGAATCTGACACTCAGTCGCTTGATATGCAGGGTAACGTCGTGACCTTTACCGGCAACGTCGTCATGACCCAGGGCACAATCAAAATCAATGCCGACAAAGTGGTTGTCACCCGTCCGGGCGGCGAGCAGGGCAAAGAGATTATTGATGGCTACGGCAATCCGGCCACCTTCTATCAGATGCAGGATAACGGCAAGCCGGTGAAAGGCCGCGCCTCTCATATGCACTACGAGCTGGCTAAAGATCTCGTCATCCTGACCGGCAATGCCTATCTGGAACAGCTGGATAGCAACATCACCGGCGATAAGATCACCTATCTGGTGAAAGAGCAGAAAATGCAGGCTTTCAGCGAAAAAGGTAAGCGCGTCACTACCGTTCTGGTTCCGTCTCAGCTGCAGGACAAGAACAAAGACCAGGCCCCGGCACAGAAAAAGAGTAACTAATTCGTTATGGCAACATTAACTGCAAAGAACCTCGCCAAAGCCTATAAAGGCCGCCGCGTCGTGGAAGATGTCAGTCTGACCGTAAACTCCGGCGAAATCGTGGGCCTGTTAGGCCCAAACGGTGCGGGCAAAACCACCACCTTTTACATGGTGGTCGGCATCGTTTCACGCGATGCGGGCAACATTATCATTGATGATGAAGACATCAGCCTGTTGCCACTGCATGCGCGCGCGCGTCGTGGTATTGGCTATCTGCCCCAGGAAGCGTCGATTTTCCGTCGTCTGAGCGTGTTCGACAACCTGATGGCCGTGCTGCAAATCCGTGACGATTTGACCTCCGAGCAGCGTCAGGATCGTGCCAACGAGCTGATGGAAGAGTTCCACATCGAACATCTGCGCGACAGCCTCGGCCAGGCGCTGTCCGGTGGTGAACGCCGCCGCGTAGAAATCGCCCGTGCGCTTGCCGCGAATCCAAAATTTATCCTGCTGGATGAACCTTTTGCGGGCGTTGACCCTATCTCCGTCATCGACATCAAACGTATTATCGAGCATTTGCGCGACAGCGGCCTCGGTGTGCTCATCACGGACCACAACGTACGTGAAACGCTGGCAGTTTGTGAACGCGCTTATATCGTCAGCCAGGGCCATTTAATCGCCCACGGCACGCCACTCGAAATCCTCGAAGACGAGCATGTGAAGCGTGTGTACCTTGGGGAAGACTTCAGACTCTGATAGGGTAGAGGTTAAGTCACGCCAAAGCGGGGAAAAACGCTCTGAACATGAAGCAAGGTTTGCAATTACGGCTCAGCCAGCAACTGGCGATGACGCCACAGCTACAACAGGCGATTCGTCTGTTGCAGCTGTCCACGTTAGAACTTCAGCAGGAACTCCAGCAGGCGCTGGACAGTAACCCCCTGCTGGAGCAAACCGATCTTCATGACGAGGTTGATACCCAGGAAAAGCAGGACACCGAATCGCTTGATACCGCAGACGCTCTTGAACAAAAAGAGATGCCGGACGAGCTACCGCTAGACGCCAGCTGGGATGAAATCTACACCGCCGGAACCCCTTCCGGGACGCGTGCAGATTACCAGGATGACGAGCTACCGGTCTATCAGGGTGAAACCACCCAGTCCCTGCAGGATTATCTGATGTGGCAGGTAGAGCTGACGCCATTCACCGAAACCGATCGCGCGATTGCTACCTCGATTGTCGATGCCGTGGATGACACCGGCTATTTGACCGTTTCTCTGGAAGATATTCTGGAGAGCATCGGGAACGGCGATATCGATCTCGATGAGATCGAAGCGGTGCTAAAACGCATCCAGCGCTTTGACCCGGTTGGCGTGGCGGCGAAAGATCTGCGTGATTGCCTGTTGATCCAGCTGTCGCAGTTTGCGAAAGAGACGCCGTGGATCGACGAAGCGCGGTTGATCATCAGCGATCACCTCGATTTGCTGGCGAATCACGACTTCCGCTCGCTGATGCGCGTCACCCGTCTGAAAGAAGATGTGCTGAAAGAGGCGGTGAATCTGATTCAGTCCCTCGATCCACGCCCCGGACAGTCGATCCAGACCAGCGAACCCGAGTACGTCATTCCTGACGTTCTGGTACGCAAACACAATGGCCGCTGGGCCGTTGAACTGAATTCCGACAGCATTCCTCGCCTGCAAATCAATCAGCAATACGCCTCCATGTGCACCAGCGTGCGCAACGACTCCGACAATCAATATATTCGTAGCAATCTTCAGGAAGCGCGCTGGCTGATCAAAAGCCTTGAGAGCCGAAATGATACGCTGCTACGGGTGAGTCGTTGCATCGTCGAACAGCAGCAGGCGTTTTTCGATCAGGGCGAAGAGTTTATGAAACCGATGGTGCTGGCGGATATCGCCCAGGCCGTCGAGATGCACGAATCGACCATTTCGCGCGTGACTACGCAGAAGTATCTGCACAGCCCGCGCGGTATTTTTGAGCTTAAGTATTTCTTCTCCAGCCATGTGAATACCGAAGGCGGTGGCGAAGCCTCGTCAACGGCCATTCGCGCACTGGTGAAGAAGTTGATCGCCGCGGAAAACCCCGCGAAGCCACTGAGTGACAGTAAGTTAACCACCATGCTGTCCGACCAGGGTATTATGGTGGCACGTCGTACTGTTGCGAAGTATCGAGAGTCTTTATCCATTCCGCCGTCTAACCAGCGTAAACAACTGGTTTGACACAACCGATAAGGAAGACACTATGCAGCTCAACATCACAGGACAGAATGTCGAGATCACTGAAGCCTTGCGTGATTTTGTGAATACAAAATTCGCCAAACTGGAGCAGTATTTCGAGAGGATCAATCAGGTCTACATTGTGTTAAAAGTGGAGAAAGTGACTCATATCTCGGACGCAACCCTGCATGTCAACGGGGGCGAAATCCATGCCAGTGCGGAAGGGCAAGACATGTATGCGGCTATCGACGGCTTGATTGACAAGCTGGCACGACAGCTTAATAAACATAAAGATAAACTGAAACAACACTAATTGTCCGGGCAGTTAACGGGTGCAGGGCGGCCTGTTGTCAAACACAACAGGCCATTTGTACAGTTAGCGCTTAGGTGAAATTATGATGAACAACGATTCCTCGCTTCAATTGAGTAATGTCCTTAACCAGGAATGTACCCGCAGTGGCGTTCACTGTCAGAGCAAAAAACGGGCTCTGGAAATTATCAGTGAACTGGCTGCAAAACAGTTAAGCCTGCCGCCTCAGGTGGTATTCGAGGCCATTCTGACCCGTGAAAAAATGGGCAGTACCGGCATCGGCAATGGCATCGCCATTCCGCATGGCAAACTGGAAGAAGACACATTACGCGCCGTGGGCGTTTTTGTGCAGCTTGAAACGCCTATCGCTTTTGATGCGATTGATAACCAGCCGGTTGATTTGCTTTTCGCTCTGCTGGTGCCTGCTGACCAGACGAAAACCCATTTGCATACGCTTTCTCTGGTCGCAAAACGTCTGGCGGATAAAACAATTTGCCGCCGTCTGCGCGCAGCCCAAAGTGATGAAGAGCTGTACCAAATTATCACCGAAGCGGAAGGCAATCAGGATGATGCGTAACCAGGAGATGGCCTTCACATCTGCAGTCGTGAGGAGAAACGGAACATGGTGCTGATGATCGTCAGCGGTCGTTCAGGCTCGGGGAAATCCGTGGCCCTGCGAGCGCTCGAAGATATGGGATTTTACTGCGTCGACAACCTTCCGGTTGTCCTGCTGCCCGACCTGGCGCGAACGCTTGCTGACCGGCAGATCTCTGCTGCGGTCAGTATCGACGTGCGCAACATGCCGGAATCCCCGGAAATCTTTGAAGAGGCGATGAACAGCCTGCCGGATAACTTCACGCCGCAGTTGCTGTTCCTTGACGCTGACCGTAACACGCTAATCCGTCGCTACAGTGACACCCGTCGTTTACACCCCCTTTCCAGCAAGAATCTGTCGCTTGAAAGTGCCATCGACGAAGAGAGCGATCTGCTGGAACCGCTGCGTTCCCGTGCAGATCTGATCGTCGATACCTCTGAAATGTCCGTGCATGAGCTGGCAGAAATGCTGCGTACCCGCCTGTTGGGTAAACGCGAGCGCGAGCTGACCATGGTGTTCGAATCCTTTGGCTTCAAACACGGCATTCCAATCGATGCGGATTATGTGTTCGACGTACGATTCCTGCCGAACCCGCACTGGGACCCGAAACTGCGTCCAATGACCGGTCTGGACAAGCCCGTGGCGGCATTCCTCGATCGTCACACAGAAGTTCACAATTTTATCTACCAGACGCGAAGCTACCTTGAGCTATGGTTACCTATGCTGGAAACCAACAATCGTAGCTACCTGACGGTCGCAATTGGTTGTACCGGCGGTAAACATCGTTCGGTGTATATTGCCGAACAGCTGGCTGATTACTTCCGCTCACGCGGTAAAAACGTTCAGTCTCGTCATCGCACGCTGGAAAAACGTAAAACATGACCGTAAAACATACCGTTGAGATCACCAACAAGCTGGGCATGCACGCACGCCCGGCGATGAAACTGTTTGAACTGATGCAAGGATTTGATGCGGAAGTGCTGCTGCGTAACGATGAAGGCACGGAAGCAGAAGCCAACAGCGTAATTGCGCTGCTGATGCTGGATTCCGCAAAGGGCCGACAGATTGAAGTGGAAGCGACCGGTCCGCAGGAAGTCGAAGCGCTGGCTGCGGTCGTCGCGCTGTTCAACGCCGGATTTGATGAGGACTAAGTCCTCATCTGTACAATTTATTCCTGGTCATAAACCCTTCCCCACCTAACTGCCGCATCTGGCGCATGATCCACGCCTGACGATTGCGGACATACCCTGACGGGGCATCCGCTTTATAGCGAATCGGGTTAGGTAACACTGCGGCCAGCAGTGCGGCCTCGGCTTGGGTCAGGCGGCTGGCGGGTTTGTGGAAATAGCGTTGTGCCGCCGCCTCCACGCCAAACACCCCATCACCAAACTCAGCGATATTGAGATACACCGTCAGAATGCGTTTTTTACTCCAGACGGTCTCCATGCCCAGCGTCAGACCTGCCTCAAGCCCTTTGCGCACCCAGCTTCTGCCATCCCATAAAAACAGGTTTTTCGCCGTCTGCTGAGAGAGCGTCGAGGCACCGCGCACGCGATTTTCATTCCGCTCATTGTGGGCCAGCGCTTTTTCAATCGCCGAGACGTCAAAGCCCCAGTGTTCCGGGAATTTCTGATCTTCCGCCGCGATAACCGCCAGTCCCATCCACGGGGAGATTTCGTCCATGCTCACCCAGTCCGAGTGGGCCACATAGCTGAAATCCCCCGTCAGCCATGCGCCGAGCTGGCGCTCAACCATGACCGCAGAAAACGGCACTGGCACAATGCTGAACAGCGCGATGCCACCGCCCCAGAACACCGCAAGCGCCAGCAGCGCGCGCAGCACAATGCGTTTCACCCAGGCGACAGGAGAGCGATTTTTACTCACCGGGAAAGCACCAGCACGCGTTCGACCAGTTTCTCAATACCGACGGCGGCTTCAGCGATAGTTTGCGCCAGCATATAGGCGGGTGTAGTCACGATTTTATTGTCCTCATCGACCACGATATCTTCCACCGGGCACGGCACATGCTCGCCGCCCATCTCTTCGATCACTTCAGCGGTATCGATGTCAGTGCCGATGGTCAGGCGCAGCGGGAAATCAAAAATCTTAGGCAGCATCGCAGGGGCGATGCACATAAAGCCCAGCGGTTTTCCTGCGGCGTGCATGCGCTGCGCCAGCGCTTTCAGCGCATCATCGACCCGACACTCGCTGCCCTGGCTGGCGAAATTACTCAAATTTTTGGCGTCACCAAAACCACCTGGCACGATCAGGGCATCCAGCTCCTCGGCATTGGCCTGTGCCAGCGGCTGGATATTGCCACGGGCAATGCGCGCCGCTTCAATCAGCACATTGCGGGTTTCCGGCATCAATTCACCAGATAAATGATTGATAACATCCGTCTGGCTTTTATCCGGCGCAAAACAGATCGCTTCTGCACCCTGTTTCGCCAGTGCGAGCAGCGTCAGAACTGACTCATGAATCTCTGCGCCGTCGTAAACGCCGCAGCCGCTCAGTACAACACCTACCTTTTTCATTTCGCCGTCCCTTCTCTCCAACTCTCTGAAGCACATTAAAAATTCTGATTAAAACGCTATGCTTCACACATTTCACTGATTCCTGTAACAAATCATTTAAGATTTGCTATCTTAACTGCGTGCGGCCTAAATTTTCGGGCAGCGTCCATGCAGTCACAATACTAAAAAAACAGGCGCTGCCAAGATTTCCCTGGTGTTGGCGCAGTATTCGCGCACCCCGGTTTAGCCGGGGTCATTTTTTGGTATTTTCCACCCACGCTTTCAACACATCCACATCGTTCTGCCACTCTTGTTTCATCTCCTCAACCCATTCACCTACGTTATCCCACCACGCCGGTAAATCCGGAGACTGGATCTGCTGACCCAACTGCTGCAAATGGCGTAACCCGACCGATCCGGCAGCGCCTTTAATTTTGTGCCCCTCTTCGACAATGCCTTTCTGGTCGCGTGCCGTCAGATTGGACTCCAGCACGCTTAAATAGCCCGGCATCATTTTCTCGAACACCGCCACCCCATCGGTGATCAGTTTCGGCCCGACCAGATCGATGTACTGCTCCAGCATGGCGATATCCAGAAGTGATTGTGCTTTTTCGCTCTCTACAGGCGTCATCGTGCTCTCCTCTTCATCACAGGTATCCCAGAATTTTTTGATCATAGCGGTCAGGGCTGGCACCGCCAGCGGTTTGCTGAGCACATCGTCCATACCGGCATCGAGGTACTCTTTTTTGTCCTTCAGGACGTTAGCGGTCAGAGCCACCAGCGGCGGTAATTCATCGCGCGTATAACGACGCGTCAGCTCGCGGGAGATGTCCAGCCCGGTCATATCCGGGAGCTGAATATCCAGCAGCACGAGGTCATACTCACCCGGCGTAAACATCTCCAGCGCGGCAGTCCCGGTCATCGCCACATCGACGCTGTTACCCAGTTTTTCGAGCACAGAACGGGCGACAATCACGTTCAGCTCAATATCTTCCACCAGCAGAACATGAAGGGCTGGCAGCGGCAGTTCATCGTTCTCGAAGGTATCTTCTACCTCTTCTGCAACCGCAGGCGCATGTACCGTCAGCGTAAATACAGAGCCTTTCCCCTGCTGGCTGGAGACGGTGATATCCCCGCCCATGCTCTTCGCCAGACGGCGTGAAACGGCCAGGCCAATCCCGGTGCCCGTTGCCGGTTTCCCGCCGTGGCTGTCTTTCACCTGATAATACATGGCGAAGATTTTGTCCTGCTCCTCCTGCGGAATGCCGATGCCGGAGTCTTCCACTTCGAAGTGCAGCATATCGCCTGAATCGAAGCGAATACGCACCACCACTTCCCCTTTCTGGGTGAACTTTACGGCGTTGCTGATGAGGTTCCACAGGATCTGGCGCAGACGCGTACCGTCCGTCACCACTTTATGCGGCAGCGGCAGCGAAGGCTCCAGCACAAAGCGCAGCCCTTTCTGCTGCGCCTGCAGACCGGAGAGATTCTCCAGATCCGCCAGGAATCCGGTGAAGTCGACGGGCTGATTATCCAGCTGGACTTTTCGGCGTTCCATCTTATCCATATCAATAATATCGTTGAAGATATTACCGAGGGTCACGGCGGAAACGTGGATAGTTTTGAGGTATTTTTCCTGTTCGCCGGTCAGTTCCGTGTCCAGCAGAATACGGCTAAGCCCCACGATGCCGTTCAACGGCGTACGCAGCTCGTGGCTGATGGTCGAGATGAAGGTGGTCTTGTCGCGGCTGGCACGCTCTAGCGCGTCCTGATAACGCTTACGCTCGGTAATATCGCGGCCAAAGCCCATCAGGCCGTGGCGTTTGCCCACGCGGTCGTAATAAGGCACTTTACGGATTTCAAAGCAGGCTTTGCGCCCGTCGGGATAATCCAGCCACTGCTCGTAGGTGAGAGAGACATTGTGGCGGAACACTTTCTCGTCGGTTTCGATAACCTTGGCCGCCGCCTCTTCCGAGTAGACATCCTGCGGTTTAAGGTGAATCAGCTGTTTCTCACTTTTCCCCGTCAGCAGCTCCATCGCCCGGTTACAGCCGGAGAACTCTTTATCTTCGTTGCGGTAGAAGACCAGATCCGGTGAAGCGTCGAGGAACGAGCGCAAGAAGGAGGATTGCTGCTCCAGCTGAATCTGCGTGACTTCACGCTCTTTCATCTCAACCTTCAGCTGCTCAAGGGTCGCCTGACGTTCGGCTTCCGCTTTCTCACGATCCGAAATCTCCTGATTCAGCTGCGCAATGTTGTCTTTTAGCTGGACGTTAAGCTTGAGGTCACGCTCGCGCATCTCCTCCAGTTTCTGCACCAGACGGGAGAGCCGCTGGCGTGACTCTTCCAGCTGTTCCACCACCACCGAGAGAAAATAGACCGCCCACGGGGTGATCAGCAGGCCGAAGAAGATCGAGCGGATAACGTCGATACTTTCGACCTGGCCGTGCAGCACCATGGTTACCGCCATCTGCACGACAATCGCCAGCACCACCAGCGCCAGGGCCAACAGCAGTGAGAAACGCACCAGGCCGAGCTTCATCATCAGGTCGACGTAGTACTGCGCAAGCATACGAATTTGCTTCATAGGGGATCCCTTCACGACTTCATCGCTCAATAATACTCAAATTCCGGGCAAGGCGTTGAAGGTTGTGTGAAAAAGTGCGGCGTGAATCAGGAGATTAGCCTCACTCCCGGCGATTCGGGAGTGAGGAAGAGGTGCGATCAGGAGCGTCTGAGAAGCAGCCAGAGGCTGATCAGGAAGAACGACGCGCTCGGCAGCAGCGCACCGATCAGCGGTGGAATACCGTAGACCAGCGTCAGCGGGCCAAAGATCTGGTCCAGCACGTAGAAAACAAAGCCGAAGCTGATACCGGTGACCACACGCACGCCCATCGGCACGCTACGCAGCGGCCCGAAGATGAACGACAGCGCCATCAGCATCATTACCGCCACGGACATCGGCTGGAAGATTTTGCTCCACATGTTGAGCTGATAACGCCCGGCATCCTGGCCGCTCGACTTCAGGTACTTCACATAATTGTGCAGGCCACTGATAGAGAGCGCATCCGGGTCCAGCGCCACCACGCCCAGTTTGTCAGGCGTCAGGTTCGTCTTCCAGGTGCCCGAAACGGTCTGAGCACCGGTGATTTGTTTCGGATCTTGCAGGTTCGATTCATCCACCTGCGACAGGCGCCAGAGCTTCTGCGCCGGATCGAATTTCGCCGTGGTCGCGTAACGCACGGACTGTAAACGGCGATGTTCGTTGAAGGCGTAAATACTCACACCGCCCAGCTCATCATCACCCTTCACACGTTCGATATAGACGAAGTTGTTACCGTCTTTCGCCCACAGGCCTTGTTGAGTTGAGAGCAAAGAGCCGCCGTACATGGCCTGCGCACGATAGTTACGCGCCATCTGCTCGCCCTGCGGAGCGACCCATTCACCGATTGCCATCGTCAGCAGGACCAGTGGAATAGCCGTTTTCATCACCGACAGCGCCACCTGCATACGGGTGAAGCCCGAAGCCTGCATTACCACCAGCTCACTGCGCTGGGCCAGCATCCCCAGCCCCAGCAACGCGCCTAACAGCGCGGCCATCGGGAAGAAGATTTGCACATCTTTTGGCACGCTGAGAATGGTATACATCCCGGCGCCCAGTGCGTCGTAACTCCCCTGCCCGGCTTTTTTCAGCTGGTCGACAAACTTGATGATGCCCGAGAGCGACACCAGCATGAACAACGTCATCATGATGGTGGTGAAAATGGTTTTACCGATATAGCGGTCAAGAACGCGGAAAGCCTGCATCACACCGCTCCTTTACGTACAAAGCGGGCACGTATGCGGCGCATCGGCACGCTATCCCACAGGTTTAATACCACTGCCAGCAGCAGGTACAGGCCATTGACCACCCACATCCAGATCATCGGGTCGATCTTGCCCTTGCCGCCATTCGACTTGATAGACGTTTGCAGCAGGAAGAACACCAGATAGAGCAGCATCGCTGGCAGCATGGAGAGCACACGACCCTGACGCGGATTAACCACGCTCAGCGGCACAACCATCAACGCCATCATAAACACGGTGAATACCAGCGTCAGACGCCAGTGCAGTTCCGCTCTCGCGCGATTGGTATCGGTGTTTATCAGGGTACGCATGTCCATCTGCTCGGTATCCGTTGGATCGAGCGCCACGTTCTGATGGCCGACAATCGCCTGATAGTTCTGGAAATCGGTAATACGGAAGTCGCGCAGCAGCGCGGTGCCTTCAAAGCGGGTGCCTTTGTTCAGCGTCACCACTTGAGAGCCGTCTTTACGCTGCGAGAGCTGACCGGAATCCGCGACCACCACGGAAGGGCGGGCGTTGCCTTTGGTACGGATTTGCGCGAGGAACACATCGTTGAATCGACTGCCGTCAACGCTTTCAATGAAGAGGACGGAGCTGCCGTCTGTGGCCTGCTGGAACTGGCCCTGCGCGAGCGCCGCCATGCCAGGGTTGGCTTTGGCTTCGGCCAGCACTTCATCCTGATGTCGGGAAGACCAGGGGCCGGCCCACATCACGTTTACCGCCGCCACGATACCGGTGAACAGTGCCAGCACCATCGCGGCTTTCACCAGTACGGCTTTGCTTAGGCCGCAGGCGTGCATGACGGTGATTTCACTTTCGGTATAAAGTTTTCCCAGCGTCATGAGCAGGCCGAGGAAAAGGCTTAGCGGCAGAATAAGCTGCGCCATTTCGGGCACGCCTAATCCGAGCAGAGAAAGCACCAGATTTGTTGGGATTTCGCCGTCTACCGCCGCGCCGAGGATCCTGACTAACTTCTGACAGAAAAAGATCAGAAGTAAGATGAAAAGGATCGCCAGCTGGCTTTTGAGCGTCTCCCGCACCAGATATCTTATGATTATCACTTTAAATACGCCCGTAAAAACCCGTCTCTTTGCTGGAAAATTGCTTGTTTCATGGCTTAAACGTCATTTATTCTCTTGAGTCGTCGAAAACATCGCTAAGATTAAAAAACCCGGCGGTGTCGCGCTTCAGGATATTTTTTGACGTGTCGAAACCGTAGTAACGTAAGATTAACACGAAGTCACCACAACAGCGGACATGAGTTACGAAAGGTTTCAATTCTATCCGTAGCAGCCGTCGTTGTCTTTAAGATTCAGGAGCGTAGTGCATGGAGTTCAGTGTAAAAAGCGGTAGCCCGGAGAAACAGCGGAGTGCCTGCATCGTTGTGGGCGTCTTTGAACCACGCCGACTCTCCCCGATCGCCGAACAACTCGATAAAATCAGTGACGGCTATATCAGCGCCCTGCTGCGCCGTGGCGAACTCGAAGGCAAACCTGGGCAGACGCTGTTACTGCACCATGTTCCCAACGTGCTGTCCGAGCGCATTCTGCTGATTGGTTGCGGTAAAGAGCGCGAGCTTGATGAACGCCAGTACAAGCAGGTCATTCAGAAAACTATCAATACCCTGAATGATACCGGCTCAATGGAAGCCGTCTGCTTCCTGACCGAACTGCACGTGAAAGGTCGCAACACCTACTGGAAAGTGCGTCAGGCCGTTGAGACCGCGAAAGAGAGCCTCTACAGTTTTGATCAGTTGAAGACCAACAAAAGCGAACCGCGTCGTCCGCTGCGTAAAATGGTCTTTAACGTCCCAACCCGTCGCGAGCTGACCAGCGGCGAGCGCGCCATTCAGCACGGTCTGGCGATTGCCGCCGGTATCAAAGCGGCGAAAGATCTCGGCAATATGCCGCCAAACATCTGCAACGCCGGTTATCTGGCCTCGCAGGCGCGTCAGCTGGCTGATTCCTACAGCAAAAATGTCGTCACCCGCGTCATCGGCGAACAGCAGATGAAAGAGCTAGGGATGCACTCGTACCTTGCGGTCGGAAACGGTTCGCAGAACGAATCGCTGATGTCGGTCATCGAGTACAAAGGCAATCCGTCCGAAGATGCGCGCCCTATCGTGCTGGTTGGTAAAGGCCTCACCTTTGACTCCGGCGGTATCTCCATCAAACCTGCCGAAGGCATGGATGAGATGAAGTACGATATGTGCGGTGCAGCGGCAGTGTACGGCGTGATGCGTATGGTTGCCGAACTGCAGTTGCCGATTAACGTCATCGGCGTACTGGCGGGCTGTGAAAACATGCCTGGTGGTCGCGCGTACCGTCCAGGCGATGTTCTGACCACCATGTCCGGCCAGACCGTTGAAGTGCTGAACACCGACGCCGAAGGCCGTCTGGTGCTGTGCGACGTGCTGACCTACGTGGAGCGCTTTGAGCCTGAAGCGGTCATCGACGTGGCGACGTTGACCGGCGCCTGTGTGATTGCCCTCGGCCATCACATCACCGGCCTGATGTCGAACCACAATCCGCTGGCCCATGAGCTGATCGGCGCATCCGAGCAAGCGGGCGACCGCGCATGGCGTTTGCCGTTGGGCGATGAGTATCAGGAGCAGTTAGAGTCTAACTTCGCAGACATGGCCAACATTGGCGGCCGTCCTGGCGGGGCGATTACCGCAGGCTGCTTCCTGGCACGCTTTACCCGCAAGTACAACTGGGCTCACCTGGATATCGCGGGTACCGCATGGCGCTCCGGTAAAGCCAAAGGCGCCACCGGTCGTCCAGTTGCCCTGCTGTCGCAGTTCCTGCTCAACCGCGCCGGTTTTAACGGCGAAGAGTAGTTGCACGCCGTTGTCCGGCGGCGTCAGGCTTGCCGGACCTACAAGGTGTACGCTGGCCGGGTAACCCCCGGCTTTGCGTTTAAATCCACCCAAAGAAGCCCCATATTATGAAGAATGCGACGTTCTACCTTCTGGACAACGATAACACCGTCGATGGCTTAAGCGCCGTTGAGCAACTGGTGTGTGAAATTGCCGCAGAACGTTGGCGCAGCGGTAAACGCGTCCTGATTGCCTGTGAAGATGAAGCGCAGGCGATTCGTCTTGACGAAGCGCTGTGGGCAAGGCCACCCGAAGGTTTTGTTCCGCATAATTTGTCGGGAGAAGGGCCGCGCGGTGGCGCACCGGTGGAGATTGCCTGGCCACAAAAGCGTAACAGCAGCGCGCGCGATATTCTGATCAGCCTACGTATCGGCTTTGCAGATTTTGCCACCGCTTTCACAGAAGTGGTAGACTTTGTCCCTCACGAAGATTCTCTGAAACAACTGGCGCGCGAACGCTACAAAGCGTACCGCCTGGCCGGTTTTAACCTGAATACGGCAACCTGGAAATAATGGAAAAGACATACAACCCACGAGATATCGAACAGCCGCTTTACGAGCACTGGGAAGAGCAGGGCTATTTCAAGCCTAACGGCGATGAAAGCAAAGAGTCCTTCTGCATCATGATCCCGCCGCCGAACGTCACCGGCAGTTTGCATATGGGTCATGCCTTCCAGCAAACCATCATGGATACCATGATCCGTTACCAGCGCATGCAGGGCAAAAACACCCTGTGGCAGGCCGGGACTGACCACGCGGGCATTGCGACCCAAATGGTGGTTGAGCGTAAGATTGCCGCTGAAGAAGGTAAAACCCGCCACGACTACGGTCGCGACGCGTTCATCGACAAAATCTGGCAGTGGAAAGCCGAATCTGGCGGCACCATTACCCGTCAGATGCGTCGTCTCGGCAACTCCGTGGACTGGGAGCGCGAGCGCTTCACCATGGATGAAGGCCTTTCCAACGCCGTGAAAGAAGTTTTCGTCCGTCTGTACAAAGAGGACCTGATTTACCGTGGCAAACGCCTGGTGAACTGGGACCCGAAACTGCGCACTGCGATCTCCGATCTGGAAGTGGAAAACCGCGAGTCGAAAGGCTCCATGTGGCACATCCGCTATCCGCTGGCCGATGGCGCAAAAACCGCAGACGGTAAAGATTACCTGGTGGTTGCGACGACGCGTCCAGAAACCCTGCTGGGCGATACCGGCGTGGCCGTTAACCCGGAAGATCCGCGTTACAAAGATCTGATCGGTAAATTTGTGGTTCTGCCGCTGGTGAACCGCCGTATTCCAATTCTTGGCGACGAGCACGCCGATATGGAAAAAGGCACCGGCTGTGTGAAAATCACCCCGGCACACGATTTCAATGACTATGAAGTTGGCCGTCGTCACGCCCTGCCGATGATTAACATTCTGACCTTTGACGGCGATATCCGTGAAAGCGCGGAAGTGTATGACACCAAAGGCGAAGAGTCTGACGTTTACTCCTCTGAAATCCCGGCTGAATTCCAGAAACTGGAACGTTTTGCTGCGCGTAAAGCGGTGGTTGCGGCCATTGACGCGCTCGGCCTGCTGGAAGAGATCAAACCTCACGATCTGACCGTTCCTTACGGCGACCGTGGTGGCGTGGTCATCGAGCCGATGCTGACCGACCAGTGGTACGTGCGTGCCGATATCCTGGCGAAACCGGCTGTCGAAGCGGTTGAGAACGGTGATATCCAGTTCGTACCAAAACAGTATGAAAACATGTACTTCTCCTGGATGCGCGATATTCAGGACTGGTGTATCTCTCGTCAGCTGTGGTGGGGTCACCGTATCCCGGCCTGGTATGATAACGACGGCAACGTGTTCGTTGGCCGCACCGAAGAAGAAGTGCGTCAGGAAAATAATCTGGGCGCTGACGTGGCCCTGCGCCAGGACGAAGACGTCCTGGACACGTGGTTCTCCTCCGCCCTGTGGACCTTCTCCACTCTCGGCTGGCCGGAAAACACCGATGCCCTGCGTCAGTTCCACCCGACCAGCGTGATGGTCTCCGGCTTCGACATCATCTTCTTCTGGATTGCCCGCATGATCATGATGACCATGCACTTCATCAAAGATGAGAATGGCAAGCCGCAGGTTCCGTTCCATACCGTCTACATGACCGGTCTGATTCGTGACGACGAAGGCCAGAAGATGTCCAAATCCAAGGGTAACGTTATTGACCCACTGGATATGGTTGACGGGATTTCGCTGGCAGATCTGCTGGAGAAACGTACCGGCAACATGATGCAACCGCAGCTGGCAGAGAAAATTCGCAAGCGCACCGAGAAGCAATTCCCGGACGGTATCGAGCCGCACGGCACCGACGCCCTGCGTTTCACCCTGGCAGCGCTGGCCTCTACCGGTCGCGATATCAACTGGGACATGAAACGTCTGGAAGGTTACCGCAACTTCTGTAACAAGCTGTGGAACGCCAGCCGCTTCGTGCTGATGAACACCGAAGATCAGGATTGCGGCTTCAACGGCGGCGAAATGACTCTGTCTCTGGCGGATCGCTGGATTCTGGCGGAATTCAACCAGACCATCAAAGCGTACCGTGAAGCGCTGGATACCTATCGCTTTGATATCGCAGCAGGCATTCTGTATGAGTTCACCTGGAACCAGTTCTGCGACTGGTATCTGGAGCTGACCAAGCCAGTAATGAATGGCGGCAATGAAGCGGAGCTGCGCGGCACGCGCAACACGCTGATTACCGTTCTGGAAGGTTTGCTGCGTCTCGCGCACCCAATCATCCCGTTCATCACCGAGACCATCTGGCAGCGTGTGAAGGTCATCAAAGGCATCACTGCCGACACCATCATGCTGCAGCCGTTCCCGGAATTCGACGCCGCACAGGTAGATGAAGCAGCCGCTTCCGATACCGAATGGCTGAAACTGGCGATTGTGGCAATCCGTAACATTCGCGCAGAGATGAACATCTCTCCAGGCAAACCACTGGAACTGCTGCTGCGCGGTTGCAGCGAGACGGCGATTCGTCGTGTGACTGAGAACAGTAGCTTCCTGCAAAACATGGCGCGTCTGGAAAGCATCACCGTGCTGCCAGCTGATGACAAAGGTCCGGTCTCCGTGACTAAAATCATCGAAGGCGCCGAGCTGCTGATCCCAATGGCGGGCCTGATCGATAAAGAGACCGAACTGGCTCGTCTGGCAAAAGAAGTGGCCAAAGTCGAACTGGAAATCGGAAAAATCGAGAGCAAGCTGGCTAACGAAGGCTTTGTCGCACGCGCCCCTGAAGCGGTTATCGCGAAAGAGCGTGAACGTCTGGTCGCCTTCGCCGATGCAAAAGCGAAACTGATCGAGCAGCAGGCCGTTATCGCCGCGCTGTAATTCCTCTACCCCTTGCCTGATCGCAGGCAAGGGGTATCCTCCCTGAATTATCCTCGCTTGCACTCCCCTTTCTGTGGTGCTATTAACTGCAACTGTGTGTCAATTTTTGTCATGAGTAATGCTATGAGCGTGATTACCCCCGTCGCAGCGGCCATGCGCCGGATCACTGAGCAAGACAATGCCGGGATCGCTGCGGTTATCCGTGAAGTGTCGGCGGAGTACGGCCTGACGGCCGATAAAGGCTATACCGTCGCCGACCCCAACCTGGACGAGCTATTTCAACTTTACAGCCAGCCGGGCCATGCCTACTGGGTGATTGAACAGAACGGCAAAGTTGTCGGTGGAGGCGGTGTCGCGCCACTGAGCTGCAGCGAGCCAGATATCTGCGAGCTGCAAAAGATGTATTTCCTGTCGAACGTGCGCGGACAAGGCCTGGCGAAAAAGCTGGCGCTGCTTGCTCTCGATCACGCACGCGCGCAAGGTTTTAAACGTTGCTACCTCGAAACGACCGCCTTCCTCAAAGAAGCCATCGGCTTATATGAGCACCTGGGTTTTGAACATATTGATGCGCCGCTGGGCTGTACCGGGCATGTCGATTGCGAAGTCAGGATGCTGAAAATTCTGTAAATCTCCTTCCTGCCCTCTTCTGTTAAGCAGCCGTAAACTGAATGCTCTACACTCTCAGTTCACACCAAAACGGGGGAAAGACGATGTCGAAGATAAAAAGCTATGCCGCGCCGCAGGCAGGTGCAGACCTTGAACTGTACGAATACGATGCGGGCGAGCTGAAAGCAGAAGACGTCGAAGTCCAGGTCGATTATTGCGGGATCTGCCACTCAGACCTGTCGATGATCGACAATGAATGGGGCATTTCAAGCTATCCGCTGGTTGCCGGTCACGAAGTGATTGGCCGCGTGGTGGCACTGGGTACAGCAGCGCAGGACAAAGGGCTGAAAGTGGGCCAGCGCGTCGGCATTGGCTGGACCGCTCGTAGCTGCGGCCATTGCGATGCCTGTATTAGCGGCAACCAGATCAACTGTCTGGAAGGCGCAGTTCCTACCATCCTCAATAAAGGCGGTTTCGCCGACAAACTTCGCGCCGACTGGCAGTGGGTTATCCCGTTGCCCGACAGCATTGATATCGAATCCGCCGGCCCGCTACTGTGCGGCGGTATCACCGTTTTCAAACCACTTCTGATGCATCACGTCACTGCCACCAGCCGCGTCGGCGTGATTGGGATCGGCGGTTTAGGCCATATCGCTATCAAATTACTGCACGCGATGGGCTGCGAAGTGACTGCCTTTAGCTCCAATCCGGCGAAAGAGAAAGAAGTGCTGGCGATGGGGCGGATAAAGTGGTCAACAGCCGCGATCCGGAACTGCTGAAAGCGCTGGCCGGTCAGTTCGATCTGATCATCAACACCGTCAATGTCGATCTCGACTGGCAGCCGTACTTTGAAGCGCTGGCATACGGCGGGAATTTCCACACCGTCGGTGCGGTACTGAAGCCGCTTCCGGTTCCGGCATTCACCCTGATTGGCGGCGATCGCAGCATTTCCGGCTCTGCGACCGGTACCCCGTTTGAATTACGCAAACTAATGAAATTCGCGGGACGCACCAAAGTAGCGCCAACTACCGAACTCTACCCGATGTCGAAAATCAACGAAGCCATCCAGCATGTGCGTGACGGTAAAGCCCGTTATCGCGTGGTGTTGAAAGCGGACTTCTGACATTAATCGCCCGGTAGCGTTTTGCTTGCCGGGCCGACAACACTGAATCGTTGGCCGGGTAAGGCAGCCGCCACCCGGCACATTTCACACTACCGCGCGAGCGCCGCAAAAACTTCCGCAACAGCCACCGCCCCTGGGTCCGTCACCCCGTCCAGATTCTCTTTATTCACATACGACGAACGCCCCGCGCCAGCCTTTTGCATACTGGCCGTCGCGTCGGCCCCTTTCTTCGCCGCCTGTGCAGCAGCCTGGATGTCGCTCTTCTGCAACGCTTCCAGCGCCGGTTGCAGCGCATCGATCAACGTGCGATCGCCGAGATCCGCCCCGCCGTACTGCTTCATTTGCGCAAGCCCACTGAGGAGAGCATCCGCCAGCGGTTTGCCGTCGTGAAGCGCTTGCCCGGCAGCAGTAAAGAAGATCGACATCAACACCCCGCTCGATCCGCCCATCACCGTTGCCAGTCGCTCGCCCGTCAACAGCAGCAGTTTCGGGACGTCGTTCAGCGGTAGCTGCTTCTCTTGCAATAACTGCGCAATGTCCCGCGCGCCTTGCGCAAAGGTCGAACCCGTATCGCCGTCACCCACTTTTGCATCCAGCGCATTCAGGCGATTCTCCAGATCGACCAGCGTTTGCGTCGTCGCCCCAACCAAAGCCGCCACCTGTGCGTTGTCAGAAGGTGCATAGTCCACGCGATCCTGTATAGCCGTATGCGGCAACGTGCGCAGCGGCGCAAACGCCACTGGTTTTTGCCAGCCGATGGTCTCGACAGGCTCATTAATCGCCCGTTCAAAGGTCTCGTTTAGCCTGAGCAGCGACAGAGAAAAGCCCTTCATGTCCAGCGAGCTTACCAGCGGTGCGGGGCCGATGAGATACGCAATCTGATCCTGCAGCGCCGAATGCGCCAGCTCTTTCGTCAGCAGCGCCATTTCCAGCGCAGACACGCCGCCGAGATTGTTAATCAGCACCGCAAAACGCCCGTCCCCCGCCTTCTCTTTGAGCGGCGCGATCAGCTTGTCGATAATGGCTTTGCTGTTTTGCGTATCCAGCACCGACGCCCCCGGCTCGCCGTGAATGCCCAGACCCAACTCGACATGCCCTTGCTTAATGCGTCCCTCTTCGTCATCGCTTCCCGGCAGATTGCAGGTCTGCATCGCCACACCCAGGCTCCACAGGTTTTCGCAGGCCTGTTGCGCAATATCCCGGACTTCACTCAGCGATTTCCCTTTTTCGGCTGCAAAACCTGCAATTTTGTGGACCAGCGCGGTACCCGCAATGCCGCGCGGCTGTTTGTTGTCAGGAAGCGCGATGTCATCGGCCACAATCACCATCTCGACTTTCAGTCCGTAGCGTTTGGCCTTTTCCGCTGCGAGGCCGAAGTTCAGACGATCGCCGGTGTAATTTTTAACGATCAGCAGGCAACCACGATCACCCGTCACTGCCACGATGGCATTCAGCACCGCGTCGACGCTCGGGGACGCAAACAGATCCCCGCACACCGCAGCGGTTAACATCCCTTTGCCGACAAATCCGGCATGCGCCGGTTCGTGGCCGGAACCCCCACCGGAAATCACCGCCACCCGGCTTTTATCCCAGTCACTGCGCGCGACCACGCGGATGGCCGGATCGATATCGAGTTTGACCAAATTGCCGTGTGGCGCGGAGATCAGTATGCCTTCAATGGCGTCATTGACCAGCTGTTTGCGGTCATTAAAAAAGAATCTGGACATAGCTTTCCAACTTTTTGTGAATCGTATGCAAAAGCATAGTCCGCGCTGGGTAATGCGCCGCAAAGTCAGGAATTTACTGAGTCAAATTGCCGTCAGGTTGCCTATACTCGACGCAGGACAAAGAGAGGAAGCGCACCATGAGTACACCACTGCTGATTGCCCGGACGCTGGATAAAGAGTTGTTCCTGTTGCCCGGAATGGCGAACCGCCACGGGCTGATTACCGGTGCCACCGGGACGGGGAAAACCGTGACTCTGCAAAAACTGGCGGAGTCTTTTTCCAGTATTGGCGTGCCGGTCTTTATGGCTGACGTGAAAGGCGATTTAACCGGCATCGCCCAGAAGGGAACATCGTCAGAAAAACTGCTTGAGCGGCTGAAAAACATCGGCGTGACCGACTGGCAGCCGCAGGCGAATCCTGTGGTGGTGTGGGATATTTTCGGTGAGAAAGGCCACCCCGTGCGCGCGACCGTCTCGGATCTCGGCCCGCTGCTGCTGGCACGGCTTCTTAATCTTAACGACGTCCAGTTCGGCGTGTTGAATATCATTTTCCGCATTGCCGACGATCAGGGCTTGCTGCTGCTTGATTTTAAAGATCTGCGCGCGATTACCCAGTACATTGGCGATAACGCCAAATCCTTCCAGAACCAGTACGGAAATATCAGCCCCGCTTCGGTGGGCGCTATTCAGCGCGGATTACTCACCCTTGAGCAGCAGGGCGCAGAGCACTTCTTCGGCGAACCCATGCTGGATATCAAAGACTGGATGCGTACCGACAGTAACGGCAAAGGGATCATCAACATCCTGAGCGCCGAAAAGCTCTATCAGATGCCGAAACTCTACGCCGCCAGTCTGCTGTGGATGCTTTCAGAACTCTATGAACAGCTACCGGAAGCGGGCGATCTGGAGAAACCCAAGATTGTGTTCTTCTTTGACGAAGCGCATCTGCTGTTCAGCGACGCCCCACAGGTCCTGCTGGATAAAATCGAACAGGTGATTCGTCTGATCCGTTCCAAAGGTGTGGGCGTCTATTTTGTCTCGCAGAACCCTTCCGACATTCCCGATAACGTGCTGGGCCAGCTCGGGAATCGCGTGCAGCACGCGCTGCGTGCTTTTACTCCGAAAGATCAAAAAGCGGTTAAAGCGGCGGCGCAAACCATGCGCGCGAATCCTGCGTTTGATACGGAAGAGGCGATTCAGGCGCTCGGCACCGGGGAAGCGCTCATCTCATTCCTTGATGCCAAAGGCAGCCCGTCCGTCGTCGAACGCGCAATGGTTATCGCGCCGTTCTCTCGCATGGGGCCGGTGACGGACGACGAGCGTAACGCGCTGATCAACCACTCGCCTGTTTACGGCAAATACGAGGATGAAGTGGATCGGGAGTCCGCGTTTGAGATGCTGCAAAAAGGGGTTCAGACGAGTACCGAGAAGCAGCAAGCTCCAGCGGCTAAAGGGAGTGACGTTGCCGTTGACGACGGCATTCTCGGCGGGCTGAAAGATATTCTCTTTGGCAGCACTGGCCCACGCGGCGGTAAACGCGATGGTGTGGTGCAGACTATGGCTAAAAGCGCCGCGCGGCAGGTGACGAATCAGATTGTGCGCGGCATGCTGGGGAGTTTACTGGGTGGACGACGTCGGTAGCGGGGAGATCCACGGCGTACCCAACGCAGAGCCTTGCACACCGTGCTGGTTCAGATAACGATCCAGTTCGACCATCCCCGTCCAGCGGTTCTCGCACCACAGCGGCGCGAGAAGCGTTGGGCGGCGTGCGCTGGCAGAGATGCGGTGGTAAATCACCTCCGGCGGCGTGTGGCGGATCATCTCTCCTGCCGTCACGGTGTATTCGTCCAGCGCAATGCCATTTAACCGCCCGGCTTCCCAGGCTTTTGCCATGGTGCTTCCGGTTACAATATGCAGCGGGTGGAGCTTAATGCCATCCACGCCCGTCTCTACAACTCTTTCCAGGGTTTCCAGACCGTGCTGCTGCCCTTCTCCCGGCAGGCCGACAATCAGATGCGAACAGACCTTTAAACCGCGCTCCCGCGCCAGCCGGGTGGTTTTCTGGTAACAGGCAAAATCATGACCACGGTTAATCCGATGCAGGGTTTTTTCGTGCGCGGTCTGCAATCCCAGCTCCAGCCAGATTTCGTAGCCCAGATCTTTATATTCGCTCAGTAAATCCAGTACGGCTTCAGGTACGCAGTCCGGGCGCGTACCGACACAAAGCCCGACGATATTCGCCTGGCTTACGGCCTGCTGATACATGGAGCGCAGCACCTGCACTTCTGCAAAGGTGCTGGTGTAGGCCTGGAAGTAGGCCAGATACTGTTTTGCGCGGTTAACCAGACTCGCCTGATGGGAAAGCTGCTCGGTGATAGAGTTATGCTGCTGCGCCTCATCGGCAAAAGAAGCCACATTACAGAAAGTACAGCCGCCACGCCCGATGGTGCCATCGCGATTAGGGCAGCTAAATCCGCCGTGCAGCGTGAGCTTGTGAACCTTTTGTCCGTAGCGGCGTGAAAGATCCCCACCAAACATGTTGACTAATTTCTGTAACTGCATAATCTGATAGACCGTCCCGGAGAAAGGGGACAAGCCTGCCATTTTTAGCCTCTGTCGGCGATGACCTGGATCAATCGCCCAGGACGGCTATTATTCATTTGAATAAAAACTCACTATTACTGCAATTTCATTCATCACCCAGGCAATTACTTTTCCTTATGTTCGCGGGGATTTTTTCACTTATCGCCCCCTGGCAGTAAAACAGTGCGATTATGCAACTTGATCGCCCGTACCAGATTATTATCCTGCAAAAAACCCGCACTTCAGCACGCTAAAGGGATAATACCGCTTTCAGATAGTGAGTCAGATCACACTCCCTCGCGCCTTCCCCCTCTCTTTTGCGGCTGCAAAACCGATTAAATCTCTTTTATATTCAAAGAAATAACTCACCTTTAGCACATTTTTGTATAAATAAGATTGCCATTTGACCTGTGTATCAATTCCCGATAAGTTGGAAATCCGCTGGAAGCTTTCTGGATAAGCAGCCTGCTTATCATATTTATGCAGTAATTGAGATTCCCTCTGAAGCAAGTCCTCAAACTTGTTTGACCTGTGCGAAAAGGAAATGAAGAGGGCGAATGCGAGGTGCGCGTATGAAACGCAAACCCCGTCGCCGCGCTCTTTCTGTGCCTGTGCGCCACGGTTCAGTGGGGAGTCCCGAAGAGCCTGGGGAGGTTCACTGATATGTTGTACGATAAATCCCTTGAGAAGGATAACTGTGGTTTCGGCCTGATCGCCCACATAGAAGGCGAACCTAGCCACAAGGTAGTGCGTACCGCTATACACGCACTGGCCCGTATGCAGCACCGTGGTGCAATCCTCGCTGATGGTAAAACCGGCGATGGTTGTGGCTTGCTGCTACAAAAACCGGATCGTTTCTTCCGGATCGTTGCGCAAGAGCGCGGCTGGCGTTTAGCCAAAAACTACGCTGTCGGCATGCTGTTCCTGAATCAGGATCCTGAAAAAGCTGCCGCCTCACGCCGCATCGTCGAAGAAGAACTTCAACGCGAAACCCTGTCGATTGTCGGCTGGCGCAATGTGCCAACCAACGAAGGGGTGCTCGGTGAAATCGCCCTCTCCTCGCTGCCACGTATCGAACAGATTTTTGTGAATGCGCCTGCGGGCTGGCGTCCGCGCGATATGGAACGCCGCCTGTTTATTGCCCGTCGCCGCATCGAAAAACGTTTGCAGGACGATAAAGAGTTCTACGTCTGTAGCCTCTCGAACCTGGTGAACATCTATAAAGGTCTGTGTATGCCGGCTGACCTGCCGCGCTTCTACCTGGACCTCGCGGACCTGCGTCTGGAATCGGCCATTTGCCTCTTCCACCAGCGCTTCTCCACCAACACTGTTCCACGCTGGCCGCTGGCTCAGCCTTTCCGCTATCTGGCGCACAACGGTGAGATCAACACCATCACCGGTAACCGCCAGTGGGCGCGCGCGCGTACCTATAAATTCCAGACTCCGCTGATCCCGGATCTGCATGACGCCGCCCCGTTCGTCAACGAAACCGGCTCTGACTCTAGCTCGATGGATAACATGCTCGAACTGCTGCTGGCAGGCGGGATGGATATCGTACGTGCAATGCGTCTGCTTGTTCCGCCAGCCTGGCAGAACAACCCGGATATGGACCCGGACCTGCGCGCGTTCTTCGACTTTAACTCCATGCACATGGAGCCGTGGGACGGCCCGGCAGGCATCGTTATGTCCGATGGGCGCTACGCCGCCTGTAACCTCGACCGTAACGGTCTGCGCCCGGCGCGCTACGTTATCACCAAAGACAAGCTGATCACCTGCGCGTCCGAAGTGGGGATCTGGGATTACCAGCCTGACGAAGTGGTCGAAAAAGGCCGCGTCGGCCCTGGCGAACTGATGGTTATCGACACCCGCAGCGGGCGCATTCTGCACTCGGCGGAAACCGATGACGATCTGAAAAGCCGTCATCCGTACAAAGAGTGGATGGAGACAAACGTCCGCCGTCTGGTGCCGTTCGAAGACCTGTCGAACGAAGAAGTCGGCAGCCGCGAGCTGGACGACGATACCCTCGCCAGCTACCAGAAACAGTTTAATTACAGCGCTGAAGAGCTGGATTCTGTTATCCGCGTCCTCGGCGAAAATGGCCAGGAAGCGGTCGGCTCAATGGGTGATGATACCCCGTTTGCCGTGCTCTCCAGCCAGCCACGCATCATTTACGATTATTTCCGCCAGCAGTTTGCGCAGGTGACCAACCCGCCAATCGATCCGCTGCGCGAAGCGCACGTGATGTCGCTGGCCACCAGTATCGGTCGCGAGATGAACGTCTTCTGCGAAGCCGAAGGCCAGGCGCACCGCCTGAGCTTTAAGTCGCCGATTCTGCTGTACTCCGATTTCAAACAGCTCACCACCATGACTGAGGAGCACTACCGCGCCGACACGCTCGATATTACTTTCGACGTGACCGAAGCGAGCCTCGAAGAGACGGTGAAAGCCCTGTGTGATAAGGCCGAGCAGATGGTTCGTAACGGCACCGTTCTGCTGGTGCTGTCTGACCGTAACATCGCTAAAAACCGTCTGCCGGTTCCGGCTCCGATGGCGGTGGGCGCCATTCAGACCCGCCTGGTGGATAAGAGCCTGCGCTGCGACGCCAACATCATTGTTGAAACGGCAAGCGCCCGTGACCCGCACCACTTCGCCGTGCTGCTGGGCTTCGGTGCGACGGCTATCTATCCGTACCTGGCTTACGAAACGCTGGCGAAACTGGTCGACGGCCATGCCATCGAGAAAGATTACCGTACCGTGATGCTGAACTACCGTAACGGCATCAACAAAGGTCTGTACAAGATCATGTCCAAAATGGGCATCTCGACCATCGCCTCTTACCGCTGCTCGAAACTGTTCGAAGCGGTCGGTCTGCACGATGATGTCGCAGATCTCTGCTTCCAGGGCGTGATCAGCCGTATCGGCGGTGCCGGATTCTCTGACTTCCAGCAGGACCTGCTGAACCTGTCCAAACGCGCATGGCTGGCGCGCAAACCGCTGGATCAAGGCGGTCTGCTGAAATACGTTCACGGCGGCGAATACCACGCTTACAATCCGGACGTGGTGCGCACCCTGCAACAGGCGGTTCAGAGCGGCGAATACAGCGATTATCAGCAGTATTCCAGACTGGTTAACGAGCGCCCGGCGGCCACGCTGCGCGATCTGCTGGCGGTGAATCCAAACGGCGAAACCGTCAGCATTGATGACGTTGAACCGGCCAGCGAACTGTATAAACGCTTTGATACTGCGGCGATGTCCATTGGCGCACTCAGCCCGGAAGCCCACGAAGCGCTGGCCGAAGCGATGAACAGCATCGGCGGTAACTCGAACTCCGGCGAAGGCGGTGAAGATCCTGCACGTTACGGCACCAATAAAGTATCGCGCATTAAGCAGGTGGCTTCTGGTCGCTTTGGCGTGACGCCAGCGTACCTGGTCAACGCCGACGTGATTCAGATTAAAGTCGCGCAGGGTGCGAAGCCGGGCGAAGGCGGTCAGTTACCGGGTGATAAAGTCACGCCGTACATCGCCAAACTGCGCTACTCCGTCCCGGGCGTAACGCTGATCTCTCCTCCGCCGCACCACGATATTTACTCTATCGAGGATTTGGCGCAGTTGATTTTTGACCTGAAACAGGTCAACCCGAAAGCGATGATCTCCGTGAAGCTGGTTTCCGAACCGGGCGTGGGCACGATCGCCACCGGTGTGGCAAAAGCCTACGCGGACCTGATCACCATCGCAGGTTATGACGGCGGGACAGGCGCAAGCCCACTCTCCTCCGTGAAATACGCGGGTTGTCCGTGGGAGCTGGGCCTTGTGGAAACGCAACAGGCGCTGGTGGCTAACGGTCTGCGTCACAAGATCCGTCTGCAGGTGGATGGCGGCCTGAAAACCGGTCTCGACATCATCAAAGCCGCGATTCTCGGCGCAGAAAGCTTCGGCTTTGGCACCGGGCCAATGGTGGCGCTGGGCTGTAAATACCTGCGTATTTGTCACCTGAATAACTGCGCTACCGGTGTGGCAACTCAGGACGAAAAACTGCGTAAGAACCATTACCACGGTCTGCCGTTCAAAGTGACTAACTACTTTGAATTCATCGCCCGCGAAACTCGCGAGCTGATGGCACAGCTGGGTGTGAAGCGTCTGGTCGATCTGATTGGCCGTACCGACCTGCTGAAAGAGCTGGAAGGGTTTACCGCCAAGCAACAGAAACTGGAGCTGTCCCGTCTGCTGGAAACCGCTGAGCCGCACGCAGGCAAAGCCGTTTACTGCACCGAGAACAACCCGCCGTTCGACAATGGCGTGCTGAACGCGCAGCTGCTGCAGCAGGCGAAATCGTATGTTGATGACAAACAGAGCAAAACGTTCTGGTTTGATATTCGCAACACCGACCGCTCCGTAGGCGCTACGCTCTCTGGCTATATCGCGCAAACCCATGGCGATCAGGGGCTGGCTGCCGATCCCATTACCGCGCACTTCAGCGGTACGGCGGGTCAGAGCTTCGGCGTCTGGAACGCCGGCGGCGTTGAGCTGTACCTGACCGGCGATGCCAATGACTACGTTGGCAAAGGCATGGCGGGCGGTCTGCTGGCGGTGCGTCCTCCGGTTGGTTCTGCGTTCCGCAGCCACGAAGCGAGCATCATCGGTAACACCTGTCTGTATGGCGCGACGGGCGGACGTCTGTTTGCCGCAGGCCGTGCGGGCGAGCGTTTTGCAGTACGTAACTCCGGTGCCATCACGGTGGTTGAAGGTATCGGCGATAACGGCTGTGAATACATGACCGGCGGGATTGTCTGCGTAATGGGCAAAACCGGCGTGAACTTCGGCGCAGGCATGACGGGCGGTTTCGCCTATGTCCTGGACGAAGACGGTGAGTTCCGTAAACGCGTTAACCCGGAACTGGTAGAAGTGCTGGACGTTGAAACACTGGCGATCCACGAGGAACATCTGCGCGGTCTGATTACCGAGCATGTGCAGCATACCGGTTCTTCGCGCGGCGAAGAGATCCTGGCGAACTGGCCAGCATTCTCGGCGAAATTCGCGTTGGTTAAACCGAAGTCCAGCGATGTTAAAGCACTGTTGGGTCACCGTAGTCGTAGCGCAGCAGAGCTGCGTGTGCAGGCGCAGTAAGGGGTAGCAATGAGCCAGAACGTATACCAGTTTATCGACCTGCAGCGCGTTGATCCGCCAAAGAAACCGCTGAAGATCCGTAAAATTGAATTTGTTGAAATTTACGAGCCGTTTTCAGAAGGCCAGGCCAAGGCGCAGGCAGATCGCTGCCTGTCCTGCGGCAACCCGTACTGCGAATGGAAATGCCCGGTCCACAACTACATTCCGAACTGGCTGAAGCTGGCCAACGAAGGGCGTATTTTCGAGGCCGCCGAGCTGTCGCACCAGACCAACACCCTGCCGGAAGTATGTGGCCGCGTGTGTCCGCAGGATCGTCTGTGCGAAGGTTCTTGTACGCTGAACGACGAGTTTGGCGCGGTGACCATCGGTAACATCGAGCGCTATATCAACGATAAAGCGTTTGAGATGGGCTGGCGTCCGGACATGACCGGCGTGCGTCAAACGGACAAACGCGTGGCGATCATCGGCGCAGGTCCGGCAGGTCTGGCATGTGCCGACGTGCTGACCCGCAACGGCGTCAAAGCCGTGGTGTTCGATCGTCATCCGGAGATCGGCGGGCTGCTGACCTTCGGTATTCCGGCCTTTAAGCTGGAAAAAGAGGTCATGACCCGTCGTCGCGAAATCTTCACCGACATGGGTATTGAGTTCAAACTGAACATCGAAGTCGGCCGTGATATCCAGATCGACGATCTGCTGAAGGATTACGATGCCGTGTTCCTCGGCGTCGGCACCTATCAGTCGATGCGCGGTGGGCTGGAAAACGAAGACGCTCCGGGCGTGTTTGACGCCCTGCCGTTCCTGATTGCCAACACCAAGCAGATGATGGGCTTCGGTGAAACCCCTGCTGAGCCGTACGTCACGATGGAAGGCAAACGCGTGGTGGTGCTGGGCGGCGGTGATACCGCGATGGACTGCGTGCGTACCTCAATCCGTCAGAACGCGACGCACGTTATCTGTGCCTACCGTCGTGACGAAGAGAACATGCCTGGCTCGAAACGCGAAGTGAAAAACGCGCGTGAAGAGGGCGTTGAGTTCCAGTTCAACGTTCAGCCATTAGGCATCGAAGTGAATGCAAACGGCAAAGTCAGCGGCGTGAAGATGGCGCGTACCGAAATGGGTGCACCGGATGCCAAAGGCCGTCGTCGCGCAGAAATCGTGGCAGGCTCCGAGCATGTGGTTCCGGCAGATGCGGTCGTGATGGCATTTGGTTTCCGCCCTCACAGCATGGAGTGGCTGGCGAAACACAGCGTTGAGCTGGATTCCCAGGGCCGCGTGATTGCGCCAGAAGGTAGCGAAAACGCCTTCCAGACCAGCAACCCGAAAATCTTCGCCGGCGGCGATATCGTTCGCGGTTCCGATCTGGTGGTTACAGCAATTGCCGAAGGCCGTAAAGCGGCGGATGGGATCATGAACTACCTGGAAGTGTAAAAGCGAACCGGATGGCGATGCCATCCGGTTTTTTTTATGCGCCGACCAAACTGGCGCGCACTTTCACCACCACTTTCTTAATCTCTTCAATTTCCTTCACTCTACACCCTGGTTTATGCGGTTCGCCGGGCATAAAGATGGCGTACATACCGGGTTTCAAATCAAGCTGCTGCACACCTTCAATGACGCTACACAGCTGATAATCCTCCTCAATATGCCTTTCCTCGCACTGTCGCGCAGAGCCAGCTACGCCGTACAGGATGCGTTCGTCGCCCGCCAGCAACAGCTGGATATCGATATACTGCTCGTGCAGCTCCGCTTTTTTCTGCTCTGGTTCCTGCGTGGCGAACGTCATCACGTTCATAAAGATATCGTCGCCTTGCAGTTCATAACGCCCCGGCGCTTTGTCCTGCGGCCAGGCCGCGATGGCCTGTGTCAGCGCCTCCGCCAGCACGGGATGTAATCCCGGCAGCGCGCTCGCTTTGCCCATCATCATGATGTTGCTCCTGTAGCCAGTCTTGCCGCGCCCAGCAAACCGGCATCGTGGCGATAATACGCCGGGCGAAGTTCGACGTGATAAACCGCAGGCTCCTGCGCAAGAAACTCAGCGACCTGCGATAAATATCCCTCAGCCAGCCCGACGCTGCCACCAACGACAACGGTCTGACAATCCTTTACTGCTTTGACATCGGCGATGAGTCGCGCCAGCGTTTGGGCCGAATGAGCGACCAGCGCGCGGGCGGGCTGATGCCCGCGCTGCGCATGGTCGAAGATCGCCTTCGCATCGAGACCCGCCAGCTCGCCCTGCGCCCGGGCAGCAATCGCCCGTCCGGAGGCAATCGCTTCCACACACCCTGTACGACCGCAGCCGCAGACTGGACCCTGAGGATCGGCCAGCGTATGCCCCAGATGCCCGGCAAGCCCGCCCGCCCCCGTCTGCAACTTGCCATTAAGTACCACGCCCCCGCCGACCCCTGTAGAGACGGTGATGAAAACCATATCCGGCGCATTGATGCCAGGCGCATGGTACTCCGCCCACGCCGCAGCCTGCGCATCATTCACCGCCATTGCGGGCAGTCCGGTTATCGACTCCAGCGTCTGTACCAGCGGGAAATGCAGCAGGCCGCCAAGATTGTGAGGATTAATCGACAGCAACGTGCCTTCGCGGATAATTCCCGTTGAGGCGATTGCCACCCGCTGCGCCGCTGACATTATCGGTTCCACCAGCGATTTTAGCGCTGCGCGCAGGGCGTCCGGCGTTTTGCTGGCAGGTGTCGGCTGTTCGCGCCGCTCGCGGATCTGAAAGTCATCGTCGATCAGCGCAGCGGCCAGTTTGGTGCCGCCAATATCGATCGCCAGCGTCGTCATTTCACCGCCTCACGCTCGTTTTTAATACTGCCAAATGGAACGGCGCCGCTGAAAGGTTTACCGTCGATAGCATCGTGAGTACGCAGGGCTTCCGGACGGATCCAGCGCTGCACGCGGGATGGCATATCCAGACCAATCAACAGGATCACCACAAACGTCAGGCCGAATGACAGGGTTCCCAGCGCGGTACCCAGCTCAAGCCGCTGTGCCAGCAGAGCGCCGATAATCGGGGCAATCGCGCCGCCCAGGGCGCCGACGTTGTAGGTAAAGCCCAGCCCGGCAGCACGCTGATCCGTATCGAAATAGCCACCAATCAGCTTCGGTAAAATCCCGGAAATCCCCTGCCCCAGCATCTGCTGGAAGAAGAGCAGCAGGCCCAGCACCCAAATATTTGACCCGCCGATGGCGAACACCGGAATAATCAGCAGCTGAGAGGCCAGCAGGCTGCAAACGTACGCTCTGCGGGTGCCCAGCCAGTCGCCGAGGAAGCCGCCGACGCAGCAGCCCACCGCCGCACCAAAGCCGCTAAAGAACAGCACATGGGCGACCGTCATCGGATCGTACGCCAGATCCGTTTTCAGATAAGTGGGCAGCAGCGCCTGAATAGGCCACGAGTAGAGGAATGCAAAGAGCACCACGACCATCAGGGTGACACCCGTCGGCCAGCGCTTACCGCTGCTTTGCACCATAAAGCTGATAAAGACGCAGGCGCATAACAGCCCAAGAATCACCACCAGCCCGGCGTTGTTTAGCTCACCGGCAAAGCAGAACCATAGCGCGATACCAGCAAATAGCGTCATGACGATATTGATCAGGCGGTGCTTGCCGCGATAGAGAATGTCGACCATCGTGCGCACCGGCGCTTTGCCTTCGTGCTTCGCTTTCCAGTCTTCCGCTTCCGGGATATTTTTACGCAGCCACAGGGCGAAAATGATTGGCAAAATACCGATAAGGAACAGCGCTCGCCAGCCCCACGCGGGAACAACCACGCTGTAAACCTGCGCCGCAACCACGGCACCGACAGAAAAACCGGAGATTAAAAAGCCGCTGGCTTTATTACGCAGATGCTTCGGCCAGCTTTCAATCACATAGGTTGCACTGGAGCCGTATTCGCCCGCCATACCCATGCCGATCACCATACGGGCAATAAACATGGTGACGTAGCCTGGCGCAAATCCGCATGCCAGCGTGCCACAGGAGAAGAGAACGATACTGGTGATCATGGCCAGTTTGCGACCGTAGCGATCGCCCATCGCGCCCAGCAGCAAGCCGCCAAACCAGCGCGAGATAAAGGCGGCCGAAATCAGGCTGGCTGCTTCGACCGTCGTTAAACCAAATTCACTTTTGACTTCTGTTAATACCAACGCCATCAATACAAAATCAAAGCCATCAAGCAAATACCCCAGCCAGGCGGCGGAGAATGCGCGCCACTGTGGGCGGGTCAGATGGCGGTACCACGGGATGCTTTGGGTAGAAATACTCATAACACTCTCCCGACGATTTTTTGTCGTATTGCCGGATGGCGGGTTCACCATCCGGCTTACATATCGTGTTTTGTCTTTGCCGGATGCGCTTCGCTTATCCGGCAATGCATTAGCGGTTCTCAGCCAGCAGCTGTTCTGCGAGGGTCTTCAGCTCCGGCAGATACTGCTCTGCCACCGGAGCAAAAGGCTTACGGCATAGCGGAACGGAGACCACGTCCATGTAGTGCAGGACGGTTTTCAGGCCACGGAACACGCCGACTTTAATCAGCAGATCGATAACCTTGTTGCACTCGCTTTGCAGATGCTGCGCGGTTGCGTTGTCCCCTTCGCGGATCGCTTTGGCGATCGCCTGATAGCGCGCGCCCATGATGTTGTAAGTGCTGCCGATCCCGCCGTCTGCGCCTGCCAGTAAACCGGAAGCGAAGATCTCGTCGTAGCCGTTATAAAGCACCAGATCCGGATGCGCCCGGCGGATCTGCTCCATCTGGAAGAGATCGCCAGAGGTCTGTTTCAGGGCACCTACACCCGGCAGCGTCACCAGCGTATTGATTTGATCGAGGGATAACTTCACGCCGCTCAGCGCCGGGATGTTGTACACCACCATCGGCAATCCATCCGATGAATCAATGATTGCACGGTAGTGGTCACAATGTTCTTCGAAGCTGAAGGGATAGTAGAAGGGTGTGACCGCCGACACAGCGTCGAAGCCGATCCGGCTTGCCGCCGCCGCGAGCTGCTGGCTTTCCGCTGTGCTGACGCAGCCGACATGGGCGATCAGCGTCACTTTGCCCTTCGCCTCTTCCGCCACGATCTCCAGCACCTGCTCGCGCTCGGCGAGGCTTTGTACGAAGGCTTCACCCGTTGAGCCGCCGACATACAGACCGTCGATTCCCTGTTGAATGTTGAACTGCACCAGGCGGCGCAGACTTTCTTTATCCAGCGCCTGCTGTGAATTAAACGGAGTCAGGAGTGCGGCCATCACGCCACGTAATTGCTTTGCCATAGATACCTCAAGTGGTTATTGATCTGCTTTTTGATATACCTTTATACCTGTTATACCAGATCAAATAAGCAGCACCCCATACAGAACGCTTATATTGCGATCTGCTTCACTAAAGGATCGTTATTTTTTCTTTTGGGATCCCTGGCCGAATGCGTGCCAGGTTGCGGAAACGCTGTTGAGATGGGTTTGCAGCGCCCGATCGGCTTCATCAGGATCGCGGCGGCGGATGGCGTCAACAATAGCAATATGCTGCTGATAGCTGACATCGTTGTGCTGGTACAGCTCAGCGTCGGAGACTTTCGGACGAGCGGCTATCAGCCAGTCGAGCAGTGCGACGTGGATCGCCATAAAGATTGGGTTGCCGGGGATCTCCGCCAGCACACGGTGGAAATCGACATCCGAGCGGATGAAAAGCGCGTTATCGCTGAGGGACTGGCTGTTAATTTCCAGCGCTTTCGACAGGCGCTCAACCTGTTCGTCCGTGGCGTATTCTGCCGCGTAACGCACCAGGCTGGATTCGAAAAACAGACGCAGCTGTTCAAAGTGGGTAATGCCGCCCGGCTGGGTGAGGAAATCTTTCGCCATGCCGGAGAGTTCACTAATGATGGTATCGGCCGAAGGCATCGAGACGCGGGCGCGTTCGCCGTTGTTGATTTGCACCAGGCCTTTTCGCTTCAGGGCGGCCAGCGCTTCACGTACCGATGGGCGGCCCACGTTGAAGAACTCCATCAGCTCACGCTCGGAAGGGAGTTGTTCGCCCTGGGCAAACTCCTGACGACGGATCATCTGCTCCAGCTCTTCTTCCACCATATCGGAAAGTTTTTTACGCGCCAGCGGGCGACGACGCAAACTGCGACCAAGGGTTTCGGTTGAATTTTCCGCCTGAAGATCAAATGGTTTCATAAAGACTCGGGTCAGAAGAGTGACAATCAGTGACAACGACTCATCATAACACAGGATTTTTGGCTGGGCGAAAAGCCCTGAATAGCAAAACAGGCCCATCGGGCCTGTTCAATTATTTCACAACGCGTAACGCTGGACGGCCACCGCGCGGCGGCGGATCGTCATCAGGGTCGTTGTCATTGTCGTGATCGGGCTTATCGCCGTCGATAATGGACATCACCGTTTCGCTTTCGCTGGCGGTAGAACCGTCTTCATCGTTGAGGCTGGCGACATCTTCGTCATACGCCGCTTCCGGCTCAAACATCGTACCTGCACCGTTTTCACGCGCATAGACTGCCAGCACGGCAGCGAGCGGAACAGAGACCTGACGCGGTACGCCGCCGAAACGCGCGTTGAAGCGCACTTCGTCGTTTGCCAGCTCAAGATTACCCACCGCGCGTGGCGCGATGTTCAAAACGATCTGACCATCACGCGCGTATTCCATCGGAACGCTCACGCCCGGCAACGTCACATCCACTACCAGGTGCGGCGTAAGCTGGTTGTCCAGCAGCCATTCATAGAAGGCACGCAGCAGATACGGACGGCGTGGAGATAGCTGTGACATTTCCACAATCGTTAACCTCGACCAAGACGCATTTCGCGTTCCGGTTCTGTCAGAGAAGCAAGGAAAGAGTCGCGCTCAAATACGCGAGTCATGTAGCCTTTCAGCTCTTTCGCGCCAGGACCGCTGAACTCTACGCCCAGAGCCTGCAGACGCCACAGCAGCGGAGCCAGGTAGCAATCTACCAGACTGAACTCGTCGCTCAGGAAGAACGGCTTTTGACCGAATACCGGCGCAATGGCCAGCAGTTCTTCACGCAGTTGCTTACGGGCAGCGTCTGCTTCTGAGGATGAACCGTTCACAATGACGTTCATCAGGGTGTACCAGTCTTTCTCGATACGCTGCATGTACAGGCGGCTTTCACCACGCGCAACCGGATAAACCGGCATCAGCGGCGGATGAGGGAATCGCTCATCCAGATATTCCATAATGATGCGGGATTCCCACAGGGTCAGCTCGCGATCCACCAGCGTTGGTACGCTCTGGTTCGGGTTGAGATCGATCAGATCCTGAGGTGGGTTATCCTTTTCCACATGCTCGATCTCAAAACTGACACCTTTCTCGGCCAGCACGATACGAACCTGATGGCTATAAATGTCAGTAGGACCAGAAAACAGCGTCATTACCGAACGTTTGTTGGCAGCGACAGCCATGAAAACCTCCAGGTATATTCAGAATATTACTGCTACCGGCCCGTGGGCCAGCCAGATGATTTGTTACCCATCCCAGGAACAAACTCAATCGCTCAAAAATCGAACAAAAGTGGTGTATTCACTGACATTTGGGCAGAAAATTGGATGATAGTTTACCAGATTTTGCAGGGTTTGTGGTGAGGGGATTCTGGAAATGCTGAAAAAGAGCTGATAATCAAATAAATACTGTGGATAACCGTCGGATTATCCATAAAAAAAACCCGCCGAAGCGGGTTTTTCGCCAATCTTTCTGCCGAAGCAGAAAATAGATTAACGTTTGGAGAACTGAGGACGACGACGTGCTTTACGCAGGCCGACTTTCTTACGTTCAACTTCACGAGCATCACGAGTAACGAAGCCAGCTTTACGCAGTTCGCCACGCAGGGACTCGTCGTACTCCATCAGAGCGCGGGTGATACCGTGACGGATCGCACCAGCCTGACCAGAAGTACCACCACCTTTAACGGTGATGTACAGATCGAATTTCTCAACCATATCAACCAGTTCCAGCGGCTGACGAACTACCATGCGGGCAGTTTCACGACCGAAGTACTGTTCCAGAGAACGTTGGTTGATTACGATTTTACCACTGCCCGGTTTGATGAACACGCGAGCGGCGGAGCTTTTGCGGCGACCAGTGCCGTAGTATTGATTTTCAGCCATTGCCTATAATCCCGATTAGATGTCAAGAACTTGCGGTTGCTGTGCCGCGTGGTTGTGCTCGTTGCCTGCGTAAACTTTCAGTTTACGGTACATAGCACGACCCAGCGGGCCTTTTGGCAGCATGCCTTTAACCGCGATTTCAATCACACGCTCAGGACGGCGGGCAATCATCTCTTCAAAGGTCGCTTCTTTGATACCACCGATGTGGCCGGTGTGGTGGTAATACATTTTGTCTTCGCGCTTGTTGCCGGTTACAGCAACTTTTTCTGCGTTCAGAACGATGATGTAATCACCAGTATCAACGTGCGGAGTGTATTCCGCTTTGTGCTTACCGCGCAGGCGACGAGCCAGTTCGGAAGCAAGACGACCCAGAGTTTTACCGGTCGCGTCAACAACATACCAGTCGCGTTTTACGGTTTCTGGTTTAGCTGTAAAAGTTTTCATTAAAAGCTTACCCAAATAATAAGTTACACGTTGGTGAACACCCAAACGTTTAGTCAGTTGAGGCTCACACGACAAAGTCCGGCAAACCTACCCCTTCGAATAGCCTGTGCCAGCACATAGAAAG
This sequence comes from Lelliottia sp. WB101, assembly GCF_003051885.1. Classification (NCBI taxonomy): domain Bacteria; kingdom Pseudomonadati; phylum Pseudomonadota; class Gammaproteobacteria; order Enterobacterales; family Enterobacteriaceae; genus Lelliottia; species Lelliottia sp. WB101. Next base: position 1,482,078 of record NZ_CP028520.1, on the reverse strand, counting down.
TTTTGGGAAAAAAACCTTCTCGTAACGTGGGGTCGCAAGATTATAGAGAAGTCGAGGTCAAAGATCGACCCTTAAATGTGATTAGTCGCAAGGTTTTCGCTGGGGAATTGCCGGGTGGCGACAACGCCTTCCCCGGCCTGCGGCACGGTGCGGCATTTACGGCATGTGCGCGCGTTTCAAATACTCTTCGCTCTGCATTTCCTGCAAACGCGACAAACAACGCTGGAATTCAAACTTCAGCCGCTCGCCCTGGTAGATCTCATAGAGCGGCACGGCGGCACTCACCACCAGCTTCACATGGCGTTCGTAAAACTCATCTACCAGTGCGATAAAGCGGCGGGCTTCACTCTCCATCAGCGGCGTCATCACCGGCACATCAAACAGCATTACCGTATGAAACAGACGCGAGAGCGCAATGTAGTCGTGCTGGCTGCGGGCATCGACGCACAGCGTGGCAAACGAAACCGCCAGCGTCTGGTTTTCAACCCCCAGGGTTGGCAGAGGACGATGATTAATTTCCAGCTCTGGGGCTGTAACGCGCCTGGCGCCCGCCAGAGCCAGCCAGAGATTGTTCATCTTACCGCGCGTCTCTTCATCTAAGGGTGAGAGCCACAGATGCGCCTGGGTCAGCGTGCGCAGACGATAATCTACGCCCGCATCGACATTCATAATGTCGCAGTGTTCTTTGATCGCCTCGATTGCCGGCAGGAAACGCGCGCGCTGCAAACCGTTGCGATAGAGATCGTCCGGCGGAATGTTAGACGTCGCCACCAGCGTAATGCCCCGCGCAAACAGCGCTTTCATCAGGCCGCCCAGCAGCATGGCGTCGGTGATATCCGAGACGAAAAACTCATCGAAACACAAAACGTCGGTTTCGGCTTTAAAACGCTCGGCGATGATATCCAGCGGATCGGTATGACCTTGCAGCGCGTTAAGCTCTTCGTGGACGCGCAGCATAAAGCGGTGGAAGTGCAGACGCTGTTTACGCGTGCCCGGCAGGCTCTGATAAAACATGTCCATCAGCCAGGTTTTCCCCCGGCCCACGCCGCCCCACATATATAAGCCGCGAACGGGCGCTGCGGTCTGTGGCTCTTTTTTTCCCAACAATCGGCCAAATGCCGCTTTCAGTCCGCCGCTCTGTGCGGGGGCGGGCATCTGCTGAGTCAACTCCTGGTAGATCACATTCAGGCGATTAACGGCTTCACGCTGAACGTCGTCGGGCTGATGAGTGCCCTCATCAAGGGCCTGTTTGTAACGCGATGTGGGGGACAGATTTTGCATAATCTTGTTGTTATTCCTTCAATTAAACCTCACCAGCGGGCGCGACTGGCGAAAAAAAGGCCGTTCTACAGTACGCGATGATGCGTCAGGATTCCACTTCTGAAGAAATAGCGGTTATAGTGGCATAATCAGGCACAGGCAGGAGCCGAGCCACTACCCTACGGAACAACAAGACAACGGGAGAAGTTCATGACCTGGGAATATGCGCTAATTGGTTTAGTCGTCGGTATCGCCATCGGTGCCGTGGCCATGCGTTTTGGTAATCGCAAATTGCGTCAGCAACAGTCGCTGCAGTATGAACTGGAAAAGAACAAAGCTGAGCTGGAAGAGTATCGTGAAGAGCTGGTCAGCCACTTTGCCCGTAGCGCCGAACTGCTGGACAATATGGCGACCGATTACCGTCAGCTTTATCAGCACATGGCAAAAAGCTCCAGCAGCCTACTGCCGGAACTGAGCGGTGACACCAACCCGTTCCGCAACCGTCTGGCGGAGTCTGAAGCCGGTAACGATCAGGCACCGATTCAAATGCCGCGTGATTACTCTGATGGTGCATCAGGCCTGCTGCGCGGTGGCGTAAAACGCGATTAATCGCACATCTACGATTTATTTCACGGGCGCACACCTCGCGCCCGTCCTTTCTTTCCCTTCCCAGCTATTATTTAGTCAATTACCTCATTGTTCAGTGGTTTGAAATTCAATAACATCAGACTGTTTTTGGGCCGATTTTCCTTTACTCCAGGCAACGAGAGCCAGCATCAATGAAGAAAAAAAACCAGCTGTTAAGCGCGATAGCGTTAAGTGTCGGGTTATCTTTGACGGCGTCCTGGCCTGCGGCCGCGGCGCTTCCTTCGCAAGTGCCTGGTGCGGCTGCCATTCCGAGCCTGGCGCCGATGCTTGAAAAAGTGCTGCCTGCGGTGGTGAGCGTGAAGGTGGAAGGCACCGCCGCGCAAAGCCAGCGCGTGCCGGAAGAGCTAAAAAAATACTTTGGCGAAGAAGGCCCGGACCAGCCAGCGCAACCTTTTGAAGGGCTTGGCTCCGGCGTGGTGATCGACGCGGCGAAAGGCTACGTGTTGACCAACAACCACGTCATCAGCCAGGCCGACAAAATCAGCGTGCAGATGAACGATGGTCGTGAGTTTGACGCCAAACTGATTGGCGGCGATGACCAGAGCGACATCGCGCTGCTGCAAATACAAAACCCCAGCAATCTGACGCAAATTGTGATCGCCGACTCCGATAAACTGCGCGTCGGAGATTTTGCCGTGGCCGTCGGTAACCCGTTTGGTTTAGGCCAGACCGCGACTTCCGGGATTGTCTCGGCGCTTGGCCGCAGCGGGCTGAACCTTGAAGGGCTGGAGAACTTTATCCAGACCGACGCCTCCATTAACCGCGGCAACTCCGGCGGTGCCCTGCTGAACCTGAACGGCGAGCTGATCGGGATTAACACCGCGATCCTCGCACCGGGCGGCGGCAGCATTGGCATCGGTTTCGCCATCCCCAGCAATATGGCGAAAACCCTGGCGCAACAGCTGATTGAGTCCGGCGAAATCAAACGCGGGCTGTTGGGTATCAAAGGCATGGAGATGAGCGCTGATATTGCGAAAGCGTTCAATCTTAACGTCCAGCGCGGGGCGTTCGTCAGCGAAGTGCTGGCCAATTCCGGCTCGGCTAAGGCGGGCGTGAAATCGGGCGATGTGATTGTAAGCCTGAACGGTAAACCGCTGAACAGCTTTGCGGAATTGCGCTCGCGCATCGCCACCACAGAGCCAGGCACCAAAGTGAAACTCGGCCTGCTGCGCGACGGTAAACCGCTCGACGTGGAAGTGACGCTGGATAAGAGCACCTCTGCATCGGCCAGCGCCGAGCTGATCGCCCCTGCCCTGCAAGGCGCGGCGCTGAGTGACGGGCAGCTCAAAGACGGCACCAAAGGCATCACCATTGAAAGCGTCGAGAAGAGCAGCCCGGCCGCACAGGCTGGCTTGCATCAGGATGACGTGATCATCGGCGTGAACCGCAACCGCGTGCAGTCGATTGCAGAAATGCGCAAAGTGCTGGAGAGCAAACCGACGGTGATTGCGCTGCAAATTGTTCGCGGCAACGACACGCTTTACATCTTATTACGCTAAGCACTGACCCCGGACATCACCGCTGCGTGTGATGTCCGGATAAGTCATGTTATGCTGCAACCGTTTCTCAATTAACGACGCCCGCATCATGGTTCTTAAGCTATTTCGCTCCGTCGCCATCGGATTGGTCGTTGGCGGTTTATTACTGGCTGCAATGCCCTCATTACGTCAGTTCAATAAGCTGGCGGCGCCTCAGTTCGACAGTACGGATGAGACGCCAGTGAGTTACAACCAGGCCGTTCGCCGGGCGGCACCCGCCGTAGTGAACGTCTATAACCGCGGCCTCAACAGTTCCGCCAATAATCAGCTGGAGATCCGCACCCTCGGATCCGGCGTAATTATGGACGAGCGCGGCTACATCATTACCAACAAGCACGTTATCAACGACGCCGATCAGATTATTGTGGCGTTGCAGGATGGCCGCGTTTTTGAAGCCCTGCTGGTCGGTTCGGATAGCCTGACGGATCTGGCGGTATTGAAAATTACCGCCAGCGGTGGCTTACCGGTGATTCCAATTAACCGCAAGCGCACGCCGCATATCGGCGACGTGGTGATGGCAATCGGTAACCCCTATAACCTGGGCCAGACCATTACCCAGGGGATTATCAGCGCCACCGGTCGTATTGGCCTGAACCCGTCAGGACGACAGAATTTCCTGCAGACGGATGCCTCCATCAACCACGGAAACTCCGGCGGCGCGCTGGTGAACTCCCTCGGCGAACTGATGGGCATCAACACCCTCTCCTTTGATAAGAGCAACGACGGCGAAACGCCGGAAGGCATCGGTTTTGCGATCCCGTTCCAGCTGGCGACCAAAATCATGGACAAGCTAATCCGCGACGGTCGCGTGATCCGTGGCTACATTGGAATTGGTGGACGTGAAATCGCGCCGCTGCATACGCAGGGTGGCGGTATCGATCAGATTCAGGGCATCGTCGTGAACGAAGTCACCCCAGGTGGCCCGGCTGCGGCGGCAGGACTGCAGGTTAATGACGTGATTGTGTCGGTGAACGGTATCCCGGCAGTATCCGCGCTGGAGACAATGGACCAGGTGGCAGAGATTCGCCCGGGTTCTATCATTCCGGTGGAAGTCATGCGTAATGATAAGAAGCTGACCATTCAGGTCACTATTCAGGAATACCCGTCCACCAACTAAGCGGCATAAAAAAACCGGAGCCATGGCTCCGGTTTTTTATCGCCTGGCATTCGTTTATTTGTTAACGAACTCTTCGCCCAGGGTAATATCTTTCTTCAGCGTATCGAGCATGCCTTCCATCGCTTGTTGTTCAAACGCGCTCAGCTTGCCGATTGACTGACGTTCTTCAACGCCGTTTTTACCCAGCAACAGCGGCTGTGAGAAGAAACGGGCGTGCTCGCCGTCACCTTCCACATACGCACATTCCACTACGCCTTTCTCGCCTTGCAGCGCGCGAACCAGAGACAGACCAAAACGTGCAGCCGCCTGGCCCATAGACAGGGTTGCAGAACCGCCACCCGCCTTCGCTTCCACCACTTCGGTGCCCGCGTTCTGGATGCGTTTGGTCAGGTCAGCCACTTCCTGCTCGGAGAAGCTCACGCCTGGGATCTGGGACAGCAGTGGCAGAATTGTCACGCCAGAGTGACCACCGATAACCGGCACTTCGATGTCGGAAGGCTGTTTGCCTTTCAGTTCAGCCACGAAGGTGTTGGAACGGATGATGTCCAGCGTGGTCACGCCAAACAGTTTGTTCTTATCGTAAACGCCGGCTTTTTTCAGCACTTCTGCTGCGATAGCAACCGTGGTGTTGACCGGGTTAGTGATGATACCGATACAGGCTTTCGGGCAGGTTTCTGCGATCTGCTGGACCAGGTTCTTCACGATACCGGCGTTGACGTTGAACAGATCGGAACGGTCCATACCAGGCTTACGTGCAACACCCGCGGAGATCAGCACGACGTCTGCGCCTTCGAGCGCCGGGCGTGCGTTTTCACCGGAGAAGCCTTTGATTTTCACAGCTGTTGGGATGTGGCTCAGGTCAACCGCCACACCTGGGGTTACCGGAGCAATATCATACAGAGAGAGTTCTGAGCCTGAAGGCAGTTGGGTTTTCAGTAGTAGGGCAAGCGCCTGGCCGATACCACCAGCAGCGCCGAGGACTGCAACTTTCATCCTAAACTCCTTATTATGGTTAACTTTAATATCTGTTACTCCGTTGCGGCGACATTAATTCAGCAGGTAAATAATTACAATTTTCGTAGCTAAAGAATTTGAGGTCACGCGTCTTTCACCTTTGCCAGAATGCTTCCAGCAAACTGCGGCAACGAAGTAGCCAATCAAGACGGTGGTTACAATACACCCTCACTCGCCAGCAAAACAACATCATTTTGATAACATTTAGTTTACTTTTGAGGTTATTTACGCGCCGTGATGTAGGCATGTTTTCTGATAACGAAATTTGATAAAATCACTCCCTTTCATAACATTATTTCAGCCTGGTTCAGGGCAGAATATTTGCATAAAAATTCATCCACATGCATAATAATGTTGTTTCTATCGTCATATTCCGGGTGACTTATGCGAAGCTCGTCAAAACAAGAAGAATTAGTGAAGGCGTTTAAAGCGCTGCTCAAAGAAGAGAAATTCAGTTCTCAGGGAGAGATTGTTCTGGCTTTACAGGAACAAGGTTTCGAGAACATTAATCAGTCGAAAGTCTCCCGTATGCTCACCAAGTTTGGCGCGGTGCGTACTCGCAACGCCAAAATGGAAATGGTTTACTGCCTGCCAGCCGAGCTGGGCGTGCCGACCACCTCCAGCCCGCTGAAAAACCTGGTGCTGGATATTGATTACAACGACGCGGTGGTCGTGATCCATACAAGTCCGGGTGCGGCGCAGTTAATCGCCCGCTTGCTCGATTCACTGGGTAAAGCGGAAGGGATCCTCGGCACCATCGCGGGGGATGACACCATCTTTACTACGCCGGCGAACGGTTTTTCCGTTAAAGATCTCTACGAAGCTATCCTGATGCTGTTCGAACAGGAGCTGTAATCCCCTTCCCTGCTGCTCAGGCAGCGGGGAATGTTCTGCCCCCCGCCTTGTTTACGTCCCCATTCTGTTGTGCTTACTTTTGCAAATAGTGCTTTTACCTGCCTCTTTTCATTCATCCAGCGAATGATCTATCAACAGATCGCACAAAAAATCAAAGTTCGTTATGTCTATGATTTACTTATAGATCGACTAGCATTGTGACCAAAAAACGGTCAATTCTATGCATTTTAGTTATAAAAACGTGACCAGTTAACACGTAATTACCCATGAAACAATTAGCGTGGTATTAATATTTAGCGTGATTAGTGTATACTTGATTTTGTGATGAGGGTCACGAAACGAAAGACCCCAATAAATTCGACGAGGTAAACAATCATGAAAATCAAAACAACTGTAGCGGCTCTGAGCGTCCTGTCTGTCCTGTCATTCGGTGCATTTGCTGCCGACTCTATCAACGCTGATCAGGCACAATCTCGCCAGGCCATCGGCACCGTTTCCGTAGGTGCAATCGGTACGTCTCCGATGGACATGCACGAAATGCTGAATAAGAAAGCCGAAGAGCAGGGTGCGTCTTCTTATCGCATCATCGAAGCGCGTTCTGGTGACCACTGGCACGCAACGGCTGAGCTGTACAAATAAGTTTTATCAATAGTAAGTAGTAACGACATTATCAACTCAACGGCACCAGGCATAAAAATAGCGGTATAACCCTTCTCGCCGTCGAGGAAACACATTCAGGAGTACGACTATGAACACCAAATTAATCATCGCGACCCTAGGCTTAGCTTCCGTTCTCTCTTTCGGTGCCAGCGCAGCTGTGCATCAGGTGAATGCTGAGCAAGCGCAAAACCTGCAATCAATGGGTAGTGTATCCGTATCTTCCGTCGCGGGTTCTCCGATGGATATCCGCCAGGAGCTGGCGGCTAAAGCTGAAAAAGCAGGCGCAAGCAGCTATCGTGTCACCGAGCTAAATCAGGGTGACCACTGGCATGCAACGGCTGAGCTGTACAAATAAACCCTCGTCGTATCTCATCATACGACTTGCCCCTGACGCTTTGTCAGGGGCTTTTTTATGTCTAAATCAGTGACGAACGTTAAAGCGTAGTTGCCCTTCCAGCTCTTCTTCCGCCTCATCAAACAGCAGAACCAGTGCGCCAAAGCGTCGACGTAGCTTATCCGGCAGGTGGATAAACTCCAGCTCCAGCGGCATGGGTAAGAGGTCGCCAATCACCACGTCCCACAGCGAATCCAGATCCGTTACCTTTGCCTGTTCTAATCCAAATGTGCGACAAAATTCGCGGTAAAAGTCTTCCTGACTGTCGATTTCATCAAAATCAAACGTATAGATATTCATTGCCCGCCACCCCGTCCAGAAAGGCGGCCTGCGCCGCCCTGACGATAATTATAATCCCCCGATATGCAGGGTTTTAACTTCCAGAAACTCTTCCAGCCCAAGAACCGATCCTTCCCGACCCAGTCCCGACTCTTTCACACCGCCGAATGGGCCGAGCTCGGTCGAGACCGCACATTCGTTAATGCCGATCATGCCGCTCTCAATCGCCTGCGATACGCGGAAAACGCGCGAAAGATTTTGCGTATAGAAGTAAGCCGCCAGGCCAAACGGCGTGTTGTTAGCACGCTGGATCACCTCTTCTTCTGAAGTAAAGCGGAAACAGGCGGCAACCGGGCCAAAGGTCTCTTCCTCAGCCAGTTTCATCCCTTCGTGACACTCGCCCAACACGGTTGGCTGCCAGAAATTACCACCGAGCGAATGCGCTTTACCGCCCGCCAGCACCGTTGCACCTTTTGCGACCGCATCCTCAACGTGTTCGCGCACTTTATTCACCGCAGCAGGTTCAATCAGCGGCCCCACCACCACGCCCTCTTCCAGGCCGTTCCCCACTTTCAGGGCGTTTACCGCATCAGCGAGTTTGGTCACAAAGGCGTCGTAGACGGATTCCTGAATATAGAACCGGTTCACGCTGACACACACCTGCCCGGCGTTGCGGAATTTATTGGCAATCGCCCCTTTCACGGCAGCATCAATATCAGCATCGTCAAAGACGATATAAGGCGCATTGCCGCCCAGCTCCATGGAGACTTTTTTCATAGTTTCTGCGGCATTACGCACCAGCGTTTTGCCCACGGCAGTCGAACCGGTAAACGAGATTTTCCGCACATCATGGCTGGCCATGATGGCATCGCTGATCTCGTGGGTGTTCCCGGCGACGGCGTTGAGTACGCCATCAGGGACACCGGCTTTTTTCGCCAGCGTCAGCAGCGCAAAAGCGCTGAGCGGTGTGTTGTTAGCGGGTTTGATCACACCGGTACAGCCTGCGGCCAACGCCGGGCCGAGTTTGCGGGTCAGCATCGCCATCGGGAAATTCCACGGCGTGATCGCCGCCACCACGCCGATGGGTTCGCGGGTCGCCAGAATGCGTGAGCCGGGTTTGATGGGGGGGATGATTTCCCCGTTAGCGCGTTTCGCCTGCTCGGCAAACCACTGGATAAAGCTGGCGGCGTATTCGACTTCGCCTTCCGCCTCTTTTAGCGGTTTACCTTGTTCGGTGGTCATCAGCCGTCCGAGCCAGCTTTTGTTCTCAATAATTAGTTCGTACCAGCGGTACAGGATCGCCGAACGCTCTTTCGCCGTTTTCGCTCGCCATGCCGGGAAGGCGCGACTGGCTGCCGCGATAGCCTCTTCGGTCTCTTTTTTACCTGCTTTTGCGACTTTCGCGACGACATCACCCGTGGCCGGGTTGAGCACATCAAAAGTGGTATCCAGCGTTTTCCATATGCCGTCTACCAGATATCCGGTTTGAAAAAGCGCATTGTCCTGGAGTGCCTGGGTGGTCATGTGTCCTCCTGATCTGGGTTTAAGAGCCTGCCAGAATAAGTATAGCCACAAAAAAACCGACGCTTTTGGCGTCGGTTTTTACGGTGTGTTTGTCGGCTGAGCAGAGCCAACTAGCTGTCGGTAAGTGTATTCTGATACCGATGCAGCACATCCGTCAGTCGCTGTACTGGTTCCGTCACTTGCCGCGGCGCTTCCCAGACCCGCAGTTTCTCCTGGTAGATGTTTAGCTCTTCCAGTAACTGGCCAAAGTAGCGGCGGCGCTTATCGTCCGACGAGGCCGAAATCACATGATCCGCCGTGCGACGCAGCTGGCGGTGAAATGCCGACAGATCGTCGTTGATCGGAATGGGCGCATTGCGCAGACGCTGGTGCGCGATGATCATCGTCAGCGCCAGGCGGAACTTGGCAATATCGCCAGGGAATTTCGTCAGCAGTAAAAACAGCTGCTGATACAGGGCCGGCAGATGGTTCTCTTTGCGACGCGCGGTATTGGTGGTCATCGCAGATACCGCCGCCGAGACAAACTGGTTCAGGAGTACACGTCCGGTGCGCGCATGGGAGTTATCGCGCACCAGCAGGATGACCATCATCGCCAGGAAACACCCCACCAGCTGGCCTAACGCGCTGTCGAGGAACTGACTGAAGTGGAAGGTCATCGGGTTATCCAGCACCAGAATGTTGATCGTACTGGCGAGTGCGCCCAAAGATCCGAGACGACGCTTTTGCACTTCAATCCCGATAAAGAACGCCAGCACCGCAAGACTGATACACAGCAGCAGCATACTTTGCTGGGTGGAGGGCAGCACCACCAGGAAATAGAACGCCCCGATGGGGAGCGCCGCGAGCGCGCCATACAGAAAATCAACCGCCACCATACGTGGATTTGGCAGACGCATCGCCAGCGAAGTCACCACTGCAATCATTACCATCGCGCTCGCACCCGATGTCCAGCCCGTCCACAGCCAGAAGAGCGTGCCGAGCACACACGCGATAGTCGTACGCCAGAAGTTCACCATCGCATGGTGGCGCTCTGCCGACTCGGCTTTGATGACCACTTCGCTTCGTAGAATCTCCTCTTCAATAGCGCTGATTTTGGTATTACTGATGACGCCGCGTTTGAGGAGCAGATAGCGTGTCGCCGCACCTACCCAACTGTAAATGGTGACAGGCGTGTCGCGCTCACCGGTCCAGACAATGACTCGTCGCATTCTCTTCAGCTGTTTGCGCACATCCTGCACCGTTTCGACGGGTTCTGCGAACAGTTCACGGAAGGTATCCGTGACCGCCTCGGGACGGGTATTTTGAATCAGGTAGGTTTCGCAGGCCTGGGTGATCAGCGTCAGGGAGACGGTATTGAGCGCTTTAAGGCGTCGGTTAGCGCGCGCCCAGCGGGAGGATTCCATATTCAGATTGCTGCGCATTCCTTCCAGCGCCGTGCTGCGGCGCACCAGCGCGCTCCAGGCGTTGTCCACCTCTTCGCTGTCGCCGTGTTTAATACACAGCTGCATCAGTTGATATTGAGCAACAATCAGCGCATCCAGCTCGCGATCGACTTCCTGCTTGATGGAGCGCGGCGAGAAAAGCAGATCGGCAACGATCGCACAGACAATCCCGATGACAATCTCACTGCAACGCTCAAGAGCAAACTGCGGCGCAAGCAGGGGTTCACTCTGAATGGTAATCACAATGATCAGCGCGGTATAGCCGGATAAGCCCCAGGCGTAGGAGTTCTCTACCTTCACCAGCGAGGAAACCCAGGTACAAAAGCCCGCCCAGATACAGCACACCATCAGCATCATCAGCGGGGAGCGGATCATGGTGATAATGATCGTCAGCGCTGCGATACAGCCGATAAATGTCCCGGCGATACGCAGCATCCCGCGATAACGGATAGCGCCAGAGTAGGGTTCGCCGCCCGCCGCGAAGGCCGGACCCGCAGCAACAATCGCCGCCGTCAGCACCGCCCAACGCGGGGTTTCAAGCTGGAAGTGAAAACCGACAAACAGCGCCAGCACAATGGCGCACGCCAGCTTAATGGCGAAGCGAACGTGCTGGGTGGCGATGGTGAAAATGCCCATCACAATTAACCAATCTCACGCAGACGATGCGCGATTTTACGGAACAGGGAGTCGTTGTTGCCGTTACGGTCTTTCTCACCGGTGATCACCACCGTCGCCGTGGTGCCGGCCGGCCACAGGTTGCCCTGCTCGTCATCGAGACGAATACGCACCGGCACACGCTGCGCCAGACGAACCCACTCAAGATTAGAATCAACCGTTGCCATCCCTTTGGTATCGCGAGTGGCGCTGGAGTTGGTGACGCCTGCGGCCACGCTGTCCACCGTGCCTTTAAGCACACGGTTGCTGCCCAGCGGCGTGATTTCGGCGCGATAGCCTGGACGTACCCCTTCCAGTTTGGTCTCTTCCATATAGGCGAGAATATAGAAAGAGTGCTGTTTCACCAGCGCCACGGCGGTGGAGCCGCGAGTGATAAATTCACCGGTATAGACGTTGAGGTTGGTCACCCAGCCGTCAGACGGCGCACGGATCACCGTACGTTCCAGATCCAGTTTCGCCAGGTCGCGCGTCGCTTCGGCTTTTGCCTGCTGATGCAGAACGGTTTGCAATACGTTGTTAGACTGGTCAATCTCTTCACGAGACATGGCCTGTACGCCCAGCTGGTTACGTCGTCCGGCTTCACGGCGTTTTTCCGTGGCCAGCGCCCGATAGTAGGCGACGTCTGCTTCAGCCTCTTCGAGGGCTTTCTGGTAGCGAGGCTGATCGATGGTGAAAAGCACCTGATCTTTTTTCACCAGTTCGTTATCACGCACGTTAACCGCGGTAATAAGCCCGGCGACGTCAGGGGCAATGGCCACCACATCCGCGCTGAAACGCGCGTCACGCGTCCAGGGTGACTCGGTGTAAAACACCCAGGCGCGGAAAATTGCGATGAACGCCAGGACCACCAGCGCCACGGTGATGGCGGTACGGGAGATATTTCTTGTTAGTGTTTTCACATCTACCTCAGACAAACATGCGCGATACAAGCCAGAACAGGCAGCAATACAGCGCGGTATTAAACAGTGCAGGGTGCCAGACAAAATCGTAGATGCCGGTTGGAACCAGCATCTTGCGCACCAGCCAGAAAATCGCCAGTGATAAAATTAGTTCGAAGAAAATCGGTGGGAACGATAAACCGAACACCACGATAACGGGAAACAGACTCATGTTGACCTTGATTTGAACGCGTGCAGGCGACAGTTTTTGTTTAGCTCACACCATCGCAGAAGGGCAAGAAAAGCCGGGCGGGAATGGTGAAGCTGTTATGTCAGTAATAATATATTAACGTAACTGTTATGCTGTTATCTATAATATGTGATCTAAATCACTTTTAAGCCAGAGTGAACAATGGAACGTTTAAAGCGCATGTCTGTGTTTGCCAAAGTCGTCGAATTTGGCTCCTTTACCGCCGCTGCCCGACAGCTTCAGATGAGTGTTTCATCCATCAGCCAGACGGTGTCAAAACTGGAAGATGAGCTTCAGGTCAAGCTGCTCAACCGCAGCACCCGCAGCATTGGGCTGACGGAGGCGGGTAAAATTTATTACCAGGGCTGTCGTCGGATGTTGCACGAAGTCCAGGACGTGCACGAGCAACTCTATGCCTTCAATAACACCCCCATCGGCACACTGCGGATCGGGTGTTCTTCAACTATGGCACAAAATGTCCTCGCCAGTATGACGGCGGAAATGCTTAAAGAGTATCCAGGTCTGGCGGTAAATTTGGTCACCGGCATCCCTGCGCCAGACCTGATCGCCGACGGTCTGGACGTCGTGATCCGCGTCGGTGCGCTGCAGGATTCCAGCCTGTTCTCTCGTCGCCTGGGCAGTATGCCGATGGTTGTCTGCGCCTCTAAAAACTATCTGGCGCAGTTTGGCGTGCCGGAAAAACCAGCCGATTTGAGCAATCACTCCTGGCTGGAGTACAGCGTGCGTCCGGACAACGAGTTTGAGCTGATTGCCCCGGAAGGGCTGTCGACCAAACTGCTGCCGCAGGGGCGGTTCGTGACGAACGATCCCATGACCATCTCCCGCTGGCTGGTCGCCGGGGCAGGCATCGCCTACGTGCCGTTGATGTGGGTGATCAATGAGATCAACAGCGGTGAGCTGGAGATCCTCTTCCCGCGCTACCAGTCCGATCCCCGCCCGGTGTATGCCCTCTATACGGAAAAGGACAAACTGCCGCTTAAGGTCCAGGTCTGTATTAACTATCTGACGGACTATTTTGTGGAAGTGGCGGAGCTTTATCAGGGAATGCGGGGCAGAAGAAAAGAGTAAGCCGCCCCGTAAATGCAGAGAGGTCAAATGATTATTGGAATTTGGCCTCTGCCCTCCTGTCAGAGATAAATACCCCCCAGTCCGTTCCGGCGCAATTAAGATATTCCACTGAGTTCTATTAATAATGGCGAATTGACATATTTGCCTTGTGACCTTTATCGTACTCATTGTCTGAAACCTGTTCTATGCAAATATCAGACGGTTATAGAGTTGTTAAATAAATACTTCATAAAAATAACGTTTCTCAGGATTTTGTTTAAACAAGGAATAAATATGAATCTATTCGAACAAACACCGCCTTCACGCAGGCGCTACGGACTCGCCGCGTTCATTGGGCTGATCGCCGGGATTGTCTCCGCCTTTGTCAAATGGGGCGCCGAAGTTCCTCTTCCTCCGCGCAGTCCAACCGATTTATTCAGCGCCGCATGCGGGCCAGAGCAATTAATCAGAGCCGCCAGCCAAATTGATTGCTCACGTAATTTCCTGAATCCACCCTATGTATTTCTCCGCGACTGGCTGGGCGTCGTCGACCCTAACGCTGCGGTTTATACATTTGCCGGACATATATTCAACTGGGTTGGCGTGACACATATTATTTTCTCAATCGTGTTCGCCGTAGGCTATTGCGTTGTTGCGGAAGTCTTTCCGAAAATAAAGCTCTGGCAGGGTTTATTCGCCGGGGCATTAGCGCAGCTATTTGTTCATATGATTTCGTTCCCGCTGATGGGGCTGACACCGCCACTGTTTGATCTTCCGTGGTACGAGCACGTTTCCGAGATAGTGGGTCACCTGATCTGGTTCTGGTCGATTGAAATTATCCGTCGTGATTTACGTAACCGCATCACTCGCGAGCCCGATCCTGAGGTGCCGCTAAACAGCGCGCGATAAGCGTCGCAAAAAAAATGGCGCGCCTTTTCAGACGCGCCATTTTTTCAATAAGACTTCAGGTCAGGCGGTACCGCCGACGGTCAGATTATCCACTTTCAGCGTCGGCTGACCGACGCCTACCGGCAGGCTCTGGCCTTCTTTACCGCAGACGCCCACGCCTTTATCCAGCTTCAGATCGTTACCCACCATCGAAATCTGCTGCATCGCCTCGATACCGGAGCCTATCAGCGTAGCGCCTTTCACCGCTTTGGTGACTTTGCCTTTTTCAATCAGATAGGCTTCGGACGTCGAGAAGACAAACTTGCCGGAGGTGATATCCACCTGGCCACCGCCGAAGTTTGGCGCGAAGATCCCGTAATCCACGGATTCGATGATCTCCTGCGGCGTCGATTTGCCTGCGAGCATATAGGTGTTGGTCATACGCGGCATCGGCAGATGTGCGTAGGATTCGCGACGCCCGTTCCCGGTTGGCGCAACGCCCATCAGACGCGCGTTGAGTTTGTCCTGCATGTAGCCTTTCAGAATGCCGTTTTCGATCAGCACGTTGTACTGCCCCGGCGTGCCTTCATCATCGATAGAGATAGAACCGCGACGATCGGTCATGGTGCCATCATCCACAACGGTACACAGTTCAGAGGCCACCAGCTCGCCCATCTGACCGCTGAATACGGAGGTGCCGCGACGGTTGAAATCGCCTTCCAGACCGTGACCGACCGCTTCGTGCAGCAGCACGCCAGGCCAGCCTGCGCCCAGTACAACCGGCAGCGTACCGGCTGGGGCCGCTACCGCATTGAGATTCACCAGAGCCATGCGTACGGCTTCTTTCGCCCACGCATCTGCGCGAACATCGCCGTCTTCATCGGCCAGGAACCAGTCATAACCAAAACGACCGCCGCCACCGCTGGAGCCGCGCTCGCGTTTACCGTCATCTTCCACCTGCACGCTGACAGACAGACGTACCAGCGGGCGCACATCAGCGGCCAGCGTACCGTCGGTAGCAGCCACCAGAATGAGTTCATACACACCGCTCAGGCTGGCTGACACTTCTTGAACGCGTTTATCCGTCGCGCGAGCCACTTTGTCCACGCGGCGCAGGATATCCAGCTTCTCCTCGCGGGTCATGCTTTGCAGCGGATCGATGCTGGTATAGAGCGCAGAATGCTGCACTTCGCCGAGGGTTTTCACACGACCATCGCCCGCTTCACGCACGATAGTCCGCGCTGCCTGGGCACTCTGCTCCAGCGCAGTCAGGCTAATCTGATCGGCATAGGCAAAGCCAGTTTTCTCACCGCTTACGGCGCGAACACCGACGCCCTGGTCGATGTTATAAGAGCCATCTTTAATGATGCTGTCTTCTAAAACCCAGGATTCGTGGTAGCTCGACTGGAAATAGAGATCGCCGTAATCGAGGCGACGCTCGGTTAGTTGGGCAAGAATGGAAAACAGGTCCTGATGACTCAGGCCGTTCGCTGCGAGCAAATGTTCACTTACCAGGTTCAGACTCATCGTTTTGCTACTCGTTCGTTGCCGCCCAAGGGCGGTAAAAAAATTCATTATTTATGAGAGTGGGGCAATTACTCGCCCGCGTCAAATCATTGCTGTGCATCTTTGCGCGCCTGACGGAGCACCTCATTAATCTGCGGCTTATCGACCGGGCCGGTAATGCGATAGCGCAGGATTGAGACCTTACTCCACAGCGGCCCAAGCACCTTACTGGCGGCAAACACCGCTGCGCCCACAATCGGGTTGACCACGAATGCCGCAGCGACACCGACGGTCGCCGAGATCTCCGGCGCAACAACCGCTTCCATATCCAGTTCGCGACGCACCAGATTCACTGAGCCTTTCATGGCGATATCGGCTTCGAGGCCATCCACCAGCGTGTCATCCGTATGCAGAACGCCGTCTTTGATCCACGCCGTACTGCGAATGGAGTCGTAATAGAACCCTTCGCTGAAAGTATCGCTGAAGTCAAAACGCAGTTTGCGCAGCAGCGCGTCAAAGCTCAGTAAACGTAAAAGCTGCCCGGCGTGGCCAGTGCTGACGTCGGCGATTTCGCCTTTGCCCAGATTGGTTTTGAGGATGCCGTTCAGCGTAGCTTCGTCCGGTTTCCACGGCTCAGCGCGCCAGTGCAGATCGTAATTAACATCGAAGGAAGAGCCGCGCAGCGGTGTGCTGACGCCAAAGAAATTCGCCGCCGCATCCAGCTTGTTGCCCTTGATTCTACCTTTCAGGGAGGTGCGCTGTTCGCCCGCGCCATTCACCCACTCTCCGTCCGCCGTCAGACGCCCAAAGCCGGTATCAATCAGGCCGCCCGCGAGGCTCAGGGTGTTGCCCTTCACGGCAAAATCACCGTCGATGCGGCCATATTTCTGGCCCCACAGCCAGCACTCCGCGCAGCGCAGTTGTAAATCCGGCCAGCCGCTGAATTCCACTTTTGAAACCTCGGCTAACGGCGAAGCCGCTCCCGTTTGCCCTTTCGTGGCCGTCGTCGGGTTGTAGTAAAGATAACGAATTGCCGCCTGCCATGGCGCATTGTCACGCATTGTGAGCGTGGCGTTAATCTCGCGGCCCTGCGCTTCCACCGTCGAACCGTTGAGGGTTGGCTCAGAGACAATGCTGAGGTTATTCCACTGCTGCCCGCCCAGGGTCAGAGACGGCGTACGGACGGTCACGCGCTGCGGGAACTGGGCGGCTTCATCCACATTTTGCCCAACGCCCTTGTTAAACATCGCCAGCCACTCGGCGCCATCCATCGCGGGCAGGTTCAGCTCAACGCCTGGCTGCTCAGGGAGTGGCGGAATGGTGCGGCTGTCCGTGGTCCAGATGGCCCGGTCAAGAGTCAGTTTGCGACTGAGCAACCAGCGGCTGTTAAAGTGATTTGTACCATTCGCATTGCCGGTGAGAGCGAAGCTGTTCAGATCGCCTTGCACGTTGATGTTCATCGGCAGTGGCTGCCCGGCTTTTTTATCCAGCGGTGCAGGTAAGTGACTGCTTACATTCTTCAGATCGCCGGTCACGTCGACTTTGTAGTGCGCACTTCCACGATAAGGCAGGTCGATGGCCACTTTACCGTTCCAGGCAACCGTTCCGTCAATAGATTCGGCCACCGGCTTTGGAAGCACGTCCATCCGCGCGGGCTGCCAGTTAGCATCCATATTGACGGCGACCTGATAGGCTTTTTCACCTTCGGTGGTGCTGAAATCCACGTTAATCGGTTGATTAAACCAGTTGGCTTTCAGCGGCCCGCTTTTCAGATTGCCATTCACAAAGCTGAATTTGCCGCTCAGGTTCTTGAGCGTACTATCTAGCGGCTTGATGAACAGGCTGTTATTGTTCAGCACCACATCGCCTTCGGCGGTGGTCATCTCGCCATCCAGCGGGATGTCGAGATGCAAGCGGGCATTCACATCGCCATCGATTTGCAGCTCTTGCAGCGCAGCGCCCAGCGAATCATCCAGCGGTGTCTCTTCGAAATAAGGCCCGACGGCTTTGCCCGGCCCGTTAATGTCCGCGTCGATCAGCAGCTTCTCTTTCGAGTAATCCGGAATCACCGCTCTCAAATTACTGGCGGTTACGCCGCCCAGCGCGACGCTGTCAGATTTCATCCACAGCCCGTCGTTCAGGAAATTCAGTTCGATATTGAGGTTTTTCAGCGCTGGCCAGTCGGGCTGGAAGGCGAAAGTCGCATTGCGCAGCGGCACCAGAACCTGGAACTGGCCTTCGTTGTGTTTGTACGGGAACAGGTGCGGATTGCCGCCATAAACCAGCGTGGCATTATCGGCCTGACCGCCCTGAATCGCGCCGCTCAGGTAGTCAACCAGCGCTTTGCCCATCAGGTTTTCCGGGAAATAGCGCCATGCCTGGCCGCCATCGTCAGTGCTGATACCGGCCAGAATCCCCAGCCATGGCTCATCACCTTCCGGCTGCAGATAGCGGAAATTACCGCGCGCGTGAACGCCGGTGGCTTTTACGTCGATATCACGGCCATCGAGCTGAAAACCTTTCTCGTTATTCAGCCAGTTAAGAATGGCAGTGCCTTTTTCAATCTCCAGCGGCGCACGGAAAACCGTTTCGTACGGCATTTTGGCGTCATTCATTTCCGCCGTCAGTCTGCCGTTTTCAACGCTGCCCTCAAGCTTTCCGCCAAAGTGTTCGGCACCGGGCAGCAGCTTCCACTGCTTCCAGGAGAGCGCTTTCCACGAGGCCTGGAAACGGGTTTTTTCTGTGGCCTGCAGAGGGATATCCAGCGCCAGGGTGTCGATCTGGCCGCTCGGCTGTGTGGCTTCCCAGACTTCGCCGAGCGCAGTTGATATGCGGTTCGCGATAGGCCGTAAACCGTCGAGACTCGCCAGATCGAGATTGCTGGCGCGGATACGCAGCTCATCACTGCGTTTGTTGTTCACGCCGCCCACTTCCTGCTCAGGTACCCACGCCATCGTTAATGCGCCGCGCGGCCAGGCTTTGCCGTCCATGGTGATGCGGGTATCGGGAATGGAGAATTGCCAGCTGTCGCCCTGACGGGTGACGTGTGCCGTCAGGTTATCGACTGACATATCATGGGATTGCGTATCCCCTTTCCACGCCGCGCCGCCCTGCTTCAGCCACACATCCCCGGCGGAGATATCACCGTCGGCCAGCGTCAGCCAGCCTTCAAGACTGAAGCGCGCTCTTTGTAGCGCCACGTTATCCTGCATCCATTTGCCCAGCCAGGGTTTGACATCCACATCGTCGGCCTGCAGCCAGACTTTGCCTTTGTTCAGCAGGCCGTTGTCGTCGCGCAGATCCATGCGCACCTGCATGATGCCGTGCTGCCCGTTCAGGCTGGAGAGATTCACCTGCCCTTCGGCGCGATGGCGATCTTTGCCGTTAAGCCAGGTGAGTTGCGGGATCGCCAGTTCGGCCCGTTGTCCGGAGAGGGTAATGAAACTGATTTCGCTGTCGCGCAGATCGAAATGATCGAACTGGCGCAGAAAAAGATCGCTGAAGCGGTTGGTCTCGATGCCTTTGCTGTTATCGCCCTGGTTTAGAGGCGTGTTGGTCAGAAACTGAAGCTGCCAGAAGGTGAGATCGCGAAACTGCCAGCGCATGTGCAGCAAACTTTGCCAGACATCCAGCGCCAGCGTCACGCGTTTGATTTTGAGATGACCGCCGTCTTTCAGGCTCGCGTTGATATCGCGGACATCCAGCGTTGGGCCGAAATTTTGCCAGCTGGCACTCAGCTGGCTGACGTCAACGGGAATGCCGGTGGCGCTTTCGATCTTTGCCAGCACCTGCGGGCGCCAGCTGTCGAGATGCGGTAACACGAGGCGCAGCCCGCTCACGAGCAACGCGACAATGACGACAAGCGTTGCCCCTGTAAGCAGTAAAATTCCTGGCAATCGCCTCACGCATCTCTCCTTGTCAGCCGTTCTCTTGCAGCATTGCTGCCTCTTACATCATCACCACGTCAAACTGCTGCTGGTTATAGAGTGGTTCGATTTGTACTTTTACCTGCTTGCCGACAAAGATTTCCACTTCCGCCAGCGCGTGCGACTCTTCGCCTTTCAGTGCTTCTGCCACCGCAGGGGAAGCATAGACCAGAAAACGGTCGGAGTCGTAGGCGTGATGGACGCGGACAATTTCACGCATGATTTCGTAGCACACTGTCTCCACGGACTTTACCGTGCCGCGTCCGTGGCAGGTTGGGCATTCGTTGCACAGCACATGTTCAACGCTTTCGCGTGTGCGCTTGCGGGTCATCTCCACCAGACCAAGCTGAGAGAAACCGTTGATACTGGTTTTCACCCGATCTTTGCTTAGCGCCTGCTCCAGGGAGTGCAGCACGCGGCGGCGGTGATCTTCATTATTCATATCGATAAAGTCGATGATGATAATGCCGCCAAGATTGCGCAGACGGAGCTGACGCGCGATGGCCTGCGTCGCTTCGATGTTGGTATTGAAGATGGTGTCGTCGAGGTTGCGGTGGCCGACAAATGCCCCGGTGTTGATATCCACGGTGGTCATCGCTTCGGTCTGATCGATGATCAGATAGCCGCCGGATTTCAGCTCCACTTTGCGCTCCAGCGCGCGCTGGATTTCGTTCTCGACGTCAAAGAGATCAAAGATCGGCTGGCGGCCGGTGTAATGCTCCAGCAGGCCAGGCATCTCTGGGATGTATTCGGCGGTGAATTCGAGCAGCGCGTCGTAGGTCAGACGCGAATCCACGCGGATGCGATCGAGCTGCGCATCAGCGAAATCGCGCAACACGCGCTGGGCCAGTGCCAGCTCTCCGTACAGTTGATAGCGGGTCTGGTTGCGTTTTTTACGCTCCATGACTTTGGTCCAGACGCGTTTCAGGTACGCCGCATCGGAGGCTAGGTCTTCTTCGCTGATCCCTTCTGCCGCGGTACGGATAATAAAACCGCCCTGCTCGTCGCAGTAAGCGCCAACCACCTTTTTCAGGCGTTCGCGCTCGCTTTCACTTTCGATACGCTGAGAAACGCCGACGTGTGAAGCGCCCGGCATAAAGACCAGGTAGCGAGAAGGTAAAGTGATGTCGGTTGTCAGACGGGCGCCTTTGGTACCGAGGGGATCTTTCACCACCTGGACCATCAAATCCTGTCCCTGGCGGACCAGCTCGGAGATATCGCGAACGGTAAACTGCTTTTGCTCTTCACCCGCGACACATTCGGTGTGCGGCATGATATCCGAGGCGTGCAAGAACGCTGCTTTATCAAGGCCAATATCTACAAATGCCGCCTGCATACCCGGTAGTACACGACTGACACGACCTTTGTAGATATTGCCTACTATTCCGCGTCGCGCTTCGCGCTCAATATGAATTTCCTGAAGAATGCCGCCATCAATATAGGCCACTCGGGTTTCCGATGGCGTTACGTTTACCAACAATTCAGCCGTCATAATTATCCCTTCCCTCACGCAGTGAGTTAAAATTGCTCAGCAACTCATACGTTTCCACCAGCGGTAAGCCGACTACGGCGTGATAGCTGCCATTAATCTTCCTGACGAAACAGCCACCCAGCCCCTGAATACCGTATGCACCTGCTTTATCCATAGGTTCACCGCTGGCGATATAACCGGCGATCTCCTCATCGGTAAGCACTCTGAACGTGACATCCGTGACTACCAGACAATCCAGCACCTGCTGGCTATCTGCCAGTGCAACCGCCGTCATCACCTGATGCGTTTGTCCGGATAATTTGCGCAGCATTTGCGCCGCATGTTCACCGTCATGCGGTTTCTCGAGCACTTCACCGTTGAGAATCACGATGGTATCTGCCCCCAGCACCGGCAAATCACGCGGGGTTTGCGCCACGCCAGCCAGGGCTTTTTCCCGGGCCAGACGAGACACATACTGCTGCGCGCTTTCGCCATCGCCCCGTTTTTCTTCAATACCGGTGACGATACGTTCAAAAGAGACACCCAGTTGAGTGAGTAACTCCTGACGACGCGGGGAACCAGAGGCAAGAAATAAAGACGTCATAGAAACCTTTTATTGCACGGCAAACTGCTGGCGAACTTTACGCATCAGCAGGAACAGCCACGGCCAGAGCACACCGTTTACTACACTACTCCAGAACACTTCCGGTCGGAAAGAGACGTTGATCACTAAAAACTCAGCCCAGAAAACAATGATATCCGCGGCGAGGGACAACAACATCACCACCAACGCCTGTTGCCAGAGCGCGAGGTTACGGAAAAGCTGGAATTTCAGTGCGACGAGGTACGCAATAATACTCATCGACAGGGCGCGCACGCCGAGCGTTGAGCCACTGATGAGATCCAGTATGGCACCCATCACAAAACCCGTGCCCACATTTACGCGGTGCGGCAGGGCGAGGGTCCAGTAGAGTAAAATGAGCAGCACCCAGTTTGGCCGGAAAACGAGAATGTCGTCCGGCCAGGGCATGACTTGCAGCAATAACGCGATGAAGAACGAGAGCCAGATTACCCAGCGTCCCTGGCTACGATAGCTCGCCACTACTGCCCTCCCGAGGAGATTTGTGGCGGCAGCGGTGCATCCGGAGGAGGCTGCGTTAATCCCGTAGCAGGTGCAGGCACTGGCGCAGGCGGCCCCATGGAGTCCGGCGCAGGCAGAACCTGCGGCATCATCTGCATTAAGCGTTCATTGGCCACGCGATGCACCTCTTCTGGCGTCATCGGGTTGATACCGTTACGATCGGCGCCCCACAGCAGCAGCAAATAGCGCAGACGCTGTAAGCCCGCAGTTGGACGAGCCTGAATCACCGTGTACGCACGTTGCGTATCCAGTTTCACCGACGAGACAACCGCCACCGGATAACCTTCAGGGAAACGCCCGCCGAGACCGGAGGTGACCAGAACATCACCCACACGAATATCGGTGTTGGCTGGCAGATGCTCCAGCTGCAGATCGTCCGTACAGCCGTTACCGGCCGCAATAATACGGATATCATTACGCAGTACCTGAATCGGCAGCGCATGGGTGGCATCACAGATCAATAAAACGCGGCTGGTGAGCTTAGCAACAGCAACCACCTGGCCCACAACGCCTTTATCACTGATGACCGGCTGGCCTTCGTAAACACCGTTCACGCTGCCTTTGTCGATGACCACCTGATCGCTGTACGGATCGTTAACGGTGGAGATCACCTGAGTCACCATTTTCTGCTCGTCCTGACGCAGCGGCGATCCCAGCAGCTCACGCAGACGGGCGTTTTCCTGGCGATACTGACCCAGCATCAGCAGCTCGCTGTTTTTCAGCAGCAATTCCTGGCGCAATGCACGGTTTTCAAGCTCGAGTTGGTCGCGTGATGACAAGGTTTGAGAAACACTGTCGAGTAATTCACGGGGACCATTTGATACAAAGTAGAAAGGACTGACGGCGGTATCCATGTATGTTCGGATCTGGCTGAACATACCGAGGCGGCTATCGGCGATGATGACTCCAAGCGCTACCAGCACCCCCAGGATCAGGCGAAACTGCAGCGACGGGCCACGGCTAAAAATTGGCTTCATAGGCTATGCGTATTCTCGTGTCAGAGAGAAAGGGTAGCCTTCGCTACCCTCTCAAACCGACTACTCTTCGCTGAACAAGTCGCCGCCGTGCATGTCGATCATTTCCAGCGCCTTGCCGCCACCACGGGCTACGCAAGTCAGTGGATCTTCTGCAACTACGACAGGAATACCTGTCTCTTCCATTAACAGGCGGTCGAGGTTACGCAGCAGCGCGCCACCACCGGTCAGAACCATACCGCGCTCTGAGATGTCGGAAGCCAGTTCTGGTGGGCACTGTTCCAGCGCAACCATCACCGCGCTCACGATACCGGTCAGCGGCTCTTGCAGCGCTTCGAGGATTTCGTTGGAGTTCAGGGTAAAGCCACGCGGAACGCCTTCAGCCAGGTTACGGCCACGAACTTCGATTTCGCGGACTTCGTCGCCAGGGTAAGCAGAACCGATCTCGTGCTTAATACGCTCTGCGGTGGCTTCACCGATCAGAGAGCCGTAGTTACGGCGCACATAATTAATGATGGCTTCATCAAAACGGTCACCGCCGATACGCACGGAAGAGGAGTAAACCACACCGTTCAGAGAGATGACGGCCACTTCAGTGGTACCACCACCGATATCCACCACCATGGAACCTGTTGCTTCAGAAACCGGCAGACCCGCACCAATTGCAGCAGCCATCGGCTCTTCGATCAGGAAGACTTCGCGCGCACCTGCGCCCTGAGCGGATTCACGGATCGCACGGCGTTCAACCTGAGTTGCACCGACTGGCACACAGACCAGCACGCGCGGACTTGGGCGCATGAAGCTGTTGCTGTGAACCTGCTTGATGAAGTGCTGAAGCATTTTTTCAGTCACGAAGAAGTCAGCGATAACGCCGTCTTTCATTGGGCGGATCGCGGCGATGTTGCCTGGGGTACGACCCAGCATCTGCTTCGCATCGTGTCCTACGGCTGCCACGCTTTTCGGGGAGCCGGCACGATCCTGACGAATGGCCACAACGGAAGGCTCATTCAATACGATGCCTTGTCCTTTTACATAAATCAGGGTATTCGCGGTACCCAGGTCAATGGACAGGTCATTGGAAAACATGCCACGAAATTTTTTCAACATACTAAGGGATAATCCTGAAAGCTGGGGCGGAAAAATTAAAATCCGCTTACTTTACCAACCACACGTAGCAGCGACAAGGCGCAAAAATCATCTGCTACGGTGAAAATTAGTGCAGCACGTTTCCTTATGTTACAAATTTATTTCCTGACTCCATCAGGGCTGAGTTAACAGCTGCGTCACTCGCTTTCATTTGTAACCCGTCCAGGTAAACGACTGGCGTTTTGCTCGTCATACTCAAAGCTACAGGCGCGATATTCTACGTGAAAACAAATTAAACGGCAGGTCAAACAGAGTATCTTTGCAAATATTTTTTCACATTGCTGTCAAGCGGCTGAGAGGTAGCAATAAAATCCCCCTGACCACCCGCGACACCGCGCTCCGTCAACATCTGCCATTCGCTGCGTGAACGTATGCCTGTGGCGAAGACTTGCGTTTGCGTTCCCTTGCACGCTTCCACCAGACTCTGAACCAGCAGCTGGTTTTCCGTGCGCTTTTCAATATTCCTGACCAGCCCCGGATGCAGCTTTAACAGCTCCACATCCAGCTCCTTGATCCAACTGGTACTGACCAGCGTTAAACCCGCCTGAGTCACTGCCACGCGAGCACCGAGTGCATTCATCAAACGGACGACCGGCTGTAAACGGCTGATATGTTGACAAACATCTGCCTCTGCAAGTTCAAAAATAATACGTTTCCGCTGCGATTTTTCACATTGCATCAGCACATCACGCAGCCAGCGCTGAAAACGCGGGCGAATCAGCGATTCTACCGTTACCTGTAATGCCAGATTTTCCTCCGGCCAGAAAGATAAAAATGGAATAAGGCGCGTAATTTGCTGCCGGTCGTACTCTTCCGACAGACCAAACTGCAGCACCATCGGCAGATATTCGGCGGAGACAACCTCTTCCGAGCCGTCGAAGATACGGCAAAGTAACTCGCGGTGATGCACCTGGCCGTTACGCAGCACGGCCGGTTTTTGATAAATTCGTGGCCCGCCGCGGCTCAGCATCTGTTCAATGAGCGTTCGCCAGCGCACGTTGCCGCGCCCTTTTTCCGGCAGAGAATCATCGTAAACCGCCCAGCCATTTGCCCCCTGCAGCACCGCATTACGCGTGGCCGCTTCGGCATGCTCCATCACCTGTTGAGTTTGCTGGCCGCCGCGCCAGGCGCAAATGCCGATATGAACCATATCATCCCGGTCGAGCATTTTGGTTGGTGGCAGCGCATCGACCGCTTTCAGCAGCTGACTGGCGATACTTTCCGATTCTTTCAGCGTCCGATGCGGCAGCAACACGGCAAAATCACTGCGGTGGTAGCGCGCCAGTAGCGCACCGGGATAACGCATAATAAATGTCGATAACAAATTGATGAGCGTAAAGAGATGCTCTTCCGCCACCGAGCGGCCCCAGGTATCGCGTAACAGATCGAAATCGGGCAGTCGGATAACCATCACCACCCCGTGAGTACCCACCTTTTCGGTATCTTCCAGCAGCGTGGCCAGTTGATTATCAAAGAAAAGGCGGTTATTCAGCCCGGTTTTATTGTCCTGGGCGGCGTAGGACCTAATCAGCGTATCCATACGGCTGCGCTGATCGCTGGCGAACTGGATTTCTGAAAGCAACACATCCAGCGCGCTGCTGGTCCGCGATGGCCATTCATAAACAGACCCGCGCACCTTAGCACCTCGTTCACCGTTTAAAATACGTACAGATCGCGATTCCAGGAGTTCCTGTCCGGAAAGCTGGCGTCGAAGCCAGCGCACCGCCAGAAAGATCAGCACCACAATAAAGCCCACCGCAACGGTGAGCGGCGCAGTGGTCATCAGTGAACGGAAATAGTTCGCCATCGGGTCCTGATAGACCAGCCTGATGGTCACCCCAGGGCTTTTCAGGGAGTGAATCGTCATCTCGCGGTATTGTGCCAGCGTCCCGGCTGGGCGATAGCTGCTCTGACGCGCATGGCTCAGGAGGACTTTGCTACCTTGTAGAATGTCGATGTGTACAATATCCACCGGCACCATCAGCTCATCCAGTTGCTGAGACAGCGCGGGCAACGTTGACGTAACCAGTCGCGAATCAATGACCGAAGCCACGGACTGCACGCGGTTGGTCAGTTTGTCCTGAATGGCATTATAAAAGCTTAGCGAGCACCCCATCAGGGTGACGAAGATAGTCAGCCCCGTCAGCAGCGTAATAAAAGCTGAAAATTTCGTCGTTAATCGCATCCTTGAGATCACTCCGTTGGTTGATGGGGAGGCAGTTAAAGTGCAAGTAAGTGCTAACTTGCGTTTAGCAGGGGCATACTACCAAACCTGGTCTATCTGGCAATTTATTGCGTTAAATCGGCATAGCGTTTCAATGAGCGAGTATAGTCTTCAGAAATTATTTTCCAATCATCATGCTTAGTGAGGACATCTGTATGCAGGCTTTGATCTTAGAACAGCAAGACGGCAAAACTCTGGCGTCGGTTCAATCCGTTGAGGAAAACCGTCTCCCGGAGGGGAACGTGACTGTGGATATCGACTGGTCCAGCCTGAACTATAAGGATGCTCTTGCCATCACAGGCACCGGGAAAATCATCCGCAATTTTCCGATGATTCCGGGAATTGATTTCGCAGGTCACGTGCATTCCAGCGAAGATCCGCGCTTTCACCCAGGACAGCAGGTGCTGTTGACCGGCTGGGGCGTGGGTGAAAACCACTGGGGCGGCCTCTCCACGCAGGCGCGCGTCAACGGCGACTGGCTGGTGCCCATGCCAAAAGGTCTCGATGGCCGCAAAGCGATGATCATCGGCACCGCCGGTTTTACTGCGATGCTGTGCGTGATGGCGCTGGAAGAGGCTGGCGTTCGCCCGGACTCCGGTGAAGTGGTCGTGACCGGCGCCAGCGGTGGCGTGGGCAGTACCGCAGTGACGCTGCTGCACAAACTCGGATATCAGGTTACTGCCGTTACCGGGCGCGAAAGCACACATGATTACCTGCGTTCACTGGGCGCAAACCGTATTCTGGGACGCGAAGAGTTCAGCGAAACCCGTCCACTGGAAAAACAGGTCTGGGCGGGTGCGGTGGATACCGTGGGCGATAAAGTGCTGGCAAAACTGCTGGCACAGATGAACTACGGCGGATGCGTGGCGGCCTGCGGTTTGGCGGGTGGTTTTGCGCTGCCAACAACCGTGATGCCATTTATCCTACGTAATGTGCGTCTGCAGGGCGTGGATTCCGTGATGACGCCAGCGGCGCGTCGCACGCAGGCATGGAAACGTCTGGTGCGTGATTTGCCGGAGTCCTTCTTCAGCCAAAGCGCCACCGAAATTACGCTGGACCAGGCTCCGGAGTATGCCGAAAAAATCATTAGCAACCATTTCCAGGGCCGGGCGCTGGTGAAAATTGCTTAATCTTCAAATTTTCGTGACATATTCGCGATAACCCGACTCCTCCGTCATGCTTAGAAAAATGCATGCCGGAGGATGCCATGAAAAACAGAAAACTGACGGAAGCCGATGTAACGGCCGAATCTGTCTTTATGCTACAGCGCCGCCAGATCCTGAAGATGCTTGGTATCAGCGCTACCGCCCTTACCCTTACCCCCAACGCCCATGCCGACCTGCTTGACTGGTTTAAGGGTAACGATCGTCCAAAAGCCCCCTCTGGCCAGCCGCTAACCTTTACCAAACCCGTACAGTGGCAGAATAAACTCGCGCTGACGCCGGAAGATAAAGTGACGGGCTATAACAATTTCTATGAGTTTGGTCTCGATAAAGCCGATCCCGCCGCCAATGCCGGGAGCATGAAAACCGATCCCTGGACCTTAAAAATTGAGGGCGAAGTCGCCAAACCGCTCACTTTTGACCATCACGATCTCACGACCCGTTTCCCCCTTGAGGAACGTATTTACCGGATGCGTTGCGTTGAGGCGTGGTCGATGGTGGTGCCGTGGATCGGTTTCCCGCTGCACAAACTGCTGGCGATGGCCGAGCCCACCAGCGATGCCAAATATGTCGCTTTCCAGACGCTTTACTCGCCAGAGCAAATGCCAGGGCAGAAAGACCGCTTTATCGGTGGCGGGCTGGAGTATCCGTATGTCGAAGGGCTGCGCCTCGACGAGGCCATGCATCCGCTGACGCTGCTGACCGTCGGGGTATATGGCAAAGCGCTGCCGCCGCAAAACGGTGCCCCCATCCGTTTAACGGTGCCATGGAAATATGGCTTCAAAGGGATTAAATCGATTGTCAGCATTAAGCTCACCAAAGAGCGTCCGCCGACCACCTGGAACCTTGCCGCGCCGGGCGAATATGGCTTTTTCGCGAACGTTAACCCGCACGTCGATCATCCGCGCTGGTCTCAGGCGACCGAGCGCTTTATCGGTTCCGGCGGCGCACTGGACGTGAAACGCCAGCCAACGCTGCTGTTCAATGGCTATGCCGACGAAGTGGCCTCACTCTATCGCGGGCTGAATCTGCGGGAGAATTTTTAAGTGCGCTTAACCGTAAAACAGATCACCTGGCTAAAAGTGCTGTTACATCTGGCCGGTTTGCTTCCTTTTATATGGCTGTTCTGGGCCGCCAGTCAGGGCTATTTCAGCGCCGATCCGGCCAAAGATATTCAACACTTTACCGGTAGGATGGCTCTGAAATTTTTGCTGGCAACCTTGCTGGTTTCCCCCCTGGCGCGCTACGCTAAACAGCCATTATTGATACGAACACGACGTCTTTTAGGGCTATGGTGTTTTGCCTGGGCGACGGTCCATCTCACCAGCTACACGTTGCTGGAGCTGGGCATTAATAATCTGGCATTGTTAGGCAGCGAGCTGGTATCGCGTCCGTATCTGACGTTAGGGATTATCAGCTGGGTGATTTTACTGGCGCTGACGCTCACATCAACGCAGTACGCACAGCGAAAACTGGGCCGACGCTGGCAACTTTTGCATAACTTCGTCTATCTTGTGGCGATCCTGGCCCCGATACATTATCTGTGGTCGGTGAAGATTTTATCCCCTCAGCCTATTATCTACGCGATGCTGGCTCTGGCGCTGCTGATATGGCGCTACAAGAAGTTCCGCCAGTGGTGGCGATAGTTCGCGAAACTGTGCGTATTCCCGCAGATTACTTATCAACCGCGCTTCTTTTATCAATTGCGGTTGATAATCTTCCCTGATAAGACCAGTATTTAGCTGCTAAATGCTACGAAATCGTTATAATGTGCGACCTTGGTTTTCCTGGAGGGGTTTTTCATCCTCTGAAAGGGTGACAATTGCGCATCGAAGGTATATTTTGTTTTTTACCCGAGAATCGCAGGAGATAGCGGCACAATGACTGGAAAGTTGCACATCTTAGTTTTGAACGGACCGAACCTGAACATGCTCGGTACCCGCGAACCCGAGAAGTACGGCACGCTGACATTAAGCGAAATTGTTAACCGTCTTGGAACGGAAGCAGCTGCGCTTAACGTGAGTCTTGACCATTTTCAGTCTAATGCGGAGTACGCACTCATCGACCGTATTCATCAGGCTAAAGACACTGTGGACTATATCCTGATTAATCCGGCCGCGTTTACGCACACCAGTGTTGCTATCCGCGACGCACTGCTTGCGGTAAGCATCCCGTTTATCGAGATCCACCTGAGCAATGTGCATGCCCGAGAGCCGTTCCGCCACCATTCGTATCTGTCGGATATCGCTGCTGGCGTTATCTGCGGACTGGGTGCTGACGGTTATTCATACGCTTTACAGACAGCGGTAAAACGCCTGTCACAATCACACTAAACAAGAGTACGGAACCCACTCATGGATATTCGTAAGATTAAAAAACTGATCGAGCTGGTTGAAGAATCAGGCATCTCCGAACTGGAAATTTCTGAAGGCGAAGAGTCTGTACGCATCAGCCGTGCAGCGCCAGCCGCTAGCTTCCCGGTCATGCAGCAGGCTTATGCTGCACCTGTGATGCAGCAGCAGCCTGCTCTGTCTAACGCAGTTGCCCCGGCAGCAGAAGCGCCGGCTGCAGCAGCCGCAGAAATCAGTGGTCACATCGTACGTTCCCCGATGGTTGGTACTTTCTACCGCACGCCAAGCCCGGACGCTAAAGCGTTCTGCGAAGTGGGTCAGAAAGTCAATGCAGGCGATACCCTGTGTATCGTTGAAGCCATGAAAATGATGAACCAGATCGAAGCTGACAAGTCAGGCGTTGTTAAAGCGATTCTGGTCGAAAGTGGTCAGCCGGTAGAATTTGACGAGCCGCTGGTCGTCATCGAGTAACGAGGCGAACATGCTGGATAAAATTGTCATCGCCAACCGTGGCGAGATTGCACTGCGTATCCTTCGTGCCTGTAAAGAACTGGGCATCAAGACCGTCGCTGTGCACTCAAGCGCGGATCGCGATTTAAAACACGTATTACTGGCGGATGAGACGGTCTGTATTGGCCCGGCTCCGTCCGTAAAAAGTTATCTGAATATCCCGGCAATCATCAGCGCCGCTGAAATCACCGGCGCGGTGGCAATCCATCCGGGTTATGGCTTCCTCTCTGAGAACGCCAACTTTGCTGAGCAGGTTGAGCGCTCTGGCTTTATCTTTATCGGCCCGAAAGCTGACACTATTCGCCTGATGGGCGACAAAGTATCCGCAATCACCGCGATGAAGAAAGCAGGCGTTCCAACAGTACCAGGCTCCGACGGCCCTCTGGGCGACGATATGGATGCTAACCGCGCACATGCTAAACGCATTGGTTATCCGGTTATCATCAAAGCGTCCGGCGGCGGCGGCGGTCGTGGTATGCGCGTTGTTCGCAGCGATGCAGACCTGGCACAATCCATCTCCATGACCAAAGCTGAAGCGAAAGCTGCGTTCAGCAATGACATGGTTTACATGGAAAAATACCTGGAAAACCCACGCCACATCGAAATTCAGGTGCTGGCTGACGGTCAGGGTAACGCAATCTATCTGGCAGAACGTGACTGCTCCATGCAGCGTCGTCACCAGAAAGTCGTCGAAGAAGCACCAGCACCGGGTATTACTCCGGAACTGCGTCGCTACATCGGCGAGCGTTGCGCCAAGGCGTGCGTCGATATCGGCTATCGCGGTGCAGGTACGTTCGAATTCCTGTTCGAAAACGGCGAGTTCTATTTCATCGAAATGAACACCCGTATTCAGGTTGAACACCCGGTTACCGAAATGATTACCGGCGTTGACCTGATCAAAGAGCAGCTGCGTATCGCTGCGGGTCAACCGCTGTCCATTAAGCAGGAAGAAGTCGTGGTGAAAGGCCATGCGGTCGAGTGCCGTATTAACGCCGAAGACCCGAACACCTTCCTGCCGAGCCCGGGTAAAATCACGCGTTTCCACGCGCCGGGTGGCTTTGGTGTGCGTTGGGAATCTCATATCTACGCGGGCTACACTGTACCGCCGTACTATGACTCAATGATCGGTAAACTGATCTGCTACGGCGAAAACCGTGACGTGGCGATTGCCCGCATGAAGAACGCCCTGCAGGAGCTGATCATCGACGGCATCAAAACCAACGTTGATCTGCAGGTTCGTATCATGAACGACGAGAACTTCCAGAATGGTGGAACGAACATCCACTATCTGGAGAAAAAACTCGGCCTTCACGAAAAGTAAGACCGCATACGCGTTAAAAGGCCGGATATTCCGGCCTTTTTTATTTCTGGGGATCGCCTGTGTCCCATCATGTACAATCCCCGCTTTCTTCATCCACAAGGGACTTAAAATGGACAAGCGTTTTGTTCAAGCCCATAAAGAAGCGCGCTGGGCGCTGTGGCTGACCCTTCTCTATCTCGCTGCATGGTTAGTAACCGCTTACTTACCTGGTTCGGCTCCCGGAATTACCGGCCTGCCGCACTGGTTTGAAATGGCCTGTCTGCTGTTGCCTCTGGTATTTACGCTGCTGTGCTGGCTGATGGTGCGTTTTATCTTCCGCGATATCTCTCTGGAGGATAGCGATGCAAACTGAAATCATCGCCGTTCTGGTTATCTATCTCTTTATTGTGTTTGGCCTCTCCGCTTACGCCATGCGCAAGCGCAGCACCGGTTCGTTCCTCAGCGAATATTTCCTGGGAAGCCGCTCGATGGGCGGTTTTGTCCTGGCGATGACGCTGACCGCCACCTATGTCAGTGCCAGCTCATTTATCGGCGGGCCAGGTGCGGCGTACAAATATGGTCTCGGCTGGGTACTGCTGGCGATGATTCAGGTGCCAACGATCTGGCTCTCGCTCGGGATTCTGGGCAAGAAATTCGCCATTCTCGCCCGACGCTATAACGCCATTACCCTCAATGACATGCTCCAGGCGCGGTATCAGAACCGGGCGGTAGTCTGGATCGCCAGCGTCAGTTTGCTGGTCGCCTTCGTCGGTGCGATTGCCGTGCAGTTTATTGGCGGCGCGCGGTTGCTAGAAACGGCGGCGGGAATTAAATATGAAAATGGCCTGTTGATCTTCGGAATTACCATCGCGCTCTACACTGCGTTTGGCGGCTTCCGTGCCAGCGTGCTGAATGACACCATGCAAGGCATGGTTATGCTGATTGGCACCCTGGTGCTGCTGGTTGGCGTGATCTATGCAGCGGGCGGTTTGCATAATGCCGTTGAAACCCTGGAGCAGATTGACCCTAAACTGGTCAGCCCGCACGGGGCCGACGATATTCTGACCCCGGCGTTTATGACCTCGTTCTGGGTGCTGGTCTGCTTTGGCGTCATCGGCCTGCCCCATACGGCTGTGCGTTGTATCTCCTATAAAGACAGCAAAGCGGTGCATCGCGGGATTATAATCGGCACGATCGTGGTGTCGCTGTTAATGCTGGGAATGCATCTGGCGGGGGCTTTAGGCCGCGCCATTCTTCCGCATCTGACTGTGCCGGATCAGGTCATTCCGACATTAATGGTGCAGGTCTTGCCGCCATGGGCCGCCGGGCTATTCCTGGCCGCGCCGATGGCAGCGATCATGTCGAACGTTAATGCGCACCTGCTGCAGGCCTCGGCAACAATCATTAAAGATCTGTGGCTCAGCGCGACGCCGACTAAAATGCGTAATGAGCATCGCCTGAAGCGCATTTCGACCTGGACCACGCTGGTACTCGGCATTCTGATGATGCTGGCCGCCTGGCGTCCACCGGAGATGATCATCTGGCTGAACCTGCTGGCATTCGGCGGGCTGGAAGCGGTGTTCCTGTGGCCGCTGGTGCTGGGCTTGTACTGGGAGCGCGCGAATGCTGCGGGCGCGCTGAGCGGGATGATTGTCGGTGGCGTACTTTACGCGGTACTCGCCACCTTTAAGATTCAGTACCTGGGCTTCCATCCGATTGTGCCTTCGTTACTGTTAAGTTTGCTGGCGTTTGTGGTGGGGAACCGTTTTGGTCAGCCCGTCCCACAGGCCGCCGTCATTTCTACTGATAAATAAAGAGTTTTGCCATGCCGTGGATCCAACTAAAACTGAACACTACCGGTGCCAATGCCGAAGAACTGAGCGATGCGTTAATGGAAGCGGGTTCAGTTTCCATTACTTTCCAGGACACGCATGACACGCCGGTGTTTGAGCCGCTGCCAGGCGAAACCCGTCTGTGGGGCGATACCGATGTCATTGGTCTGTTTGATGCCGAAACTGACATGAAAGAGGTCGTAGCGATCCTGGAAAATCACCCGCTGCTGGGCGTTGGGTTTGTGCATAAAATCGAGCAGCTGGAAGATAAAGACTGGGAGCGCGAGTGGATGGATAACTTCCACCCGATGCAGTTCGGTAAACGTCTGTGGATCTGCCCTAGCTGGCGCGATGTGCCTGACGCGAACGCCGTGAACGTAATGCTCGACCCGGGCCTGGCGTTTGGTACCGGCACCCACCCGACCACCTCCCTGTGCCTGCAATGGCTTGATGGGCTGGATCTGGAAGGCAAAACCGTGATCGACTTCGGTTGTGGCTCCGGGATCCTGGCGATTGCGGCGCTGAAACTGGGCGCGGCCAAAGCTATCGGGATCGACATCGATCCGCAGGCGATCCAGGCCAGCCGCGATAACGCGCAGCGCAATGGTGTTTCCGATCGTCTGGAACTGTATCTGCCGGATAGCCAGCCAGAGGTCATGAAAGCCGATGTGGTGGTCGCGAACATCCTGGCAGGCCCGCTACGTGAACTGGCACCGTTAATCAGCGTGCTGCCCGTTGAGGGCGGTCTGCTGGGTCTGTCCGGTATTCTGGCAAGCCAGGCTGAAAGCGTATGCGAAGCCTACGCCGATCTCTTTACTCTTGATCCTGTCGTAGAGAAAGAAGAGTGGTGCCGCATCACCGGCAGCAAAAAGTAATTCTGACTTTCCGGCGTGGGTCTCTTCCCACGCCGTTTCTGCGCTCTCTCTCCCCCCAGCATTACAGTGGTTAGCCGGTGACATGTCAGCGGTGAAATGGGACTTCTACACTTATCTGCATAAACTTCTGTCGAAGAACCACACCTGTTGGCGTCTTAAGCAACGTAGCTGAAGTTCACTCATACGAGCATCACGAAAATACCCCTCCGGTACAGTCGCTCAACGGTCGCATTGCGGTTAAATTATGTTCTGCAGGCAAACTGCGATCATGTTCTAAAATGAGACGTAGATCGCAAAGAAGACCGATAATCTGCTGCTTAAAACAGCAGATTATCCCGATTAAGTGATTCATTTATTCAGAAATGATGAGAAGTTACGGGAAATTGTAAGCGCCCATAAAATAACCGTAACGGCATAACTTAATGATTTAAATGATTAATAATTCCCTTCAACCCTGCTGAGCAGCAATTCCTTGATCTGTAACAGCGGATTGTTCAAAGTTTGGCCTTTCATCTCGTGCAAAAAATGCGTAATATACGCCGCCTTGCAGTCACAGTATGGTCATTTCTTAACTCATGCGCATCGGACACTACCAGCTTAGAAATCGCCTGATCGCAGCCCCTATGGCAGGTATTACTGACCGGCCTTTCAGGACGCTGTGCTACGAGATGGGAGCAGGATTAACCGTTTCCGAGATGATGTCGTCTAACCCGCAGGTTTGGGAAAGCGACAAGTCCCGTCTTCGGATGGTGCATATTGACGAGCCAGGTATTCGAACCGTGCAAATTGCCGGAAGCGATCCTGAAGAAATGGCGGAAGCCGCGCGTATTAACGTTGAAAGTGGCGCCCAAATTATTGATATCAATATGGGTTGCCCGGCAAAGAAGGTGAATCGCAAGCTGGCAGGTTCAGCTCTTCTGCAATACCCCGATCAGGTGAAGTCGATCTTGTTGGGGGTGGTTAACGCAGTGGACGTTCCCGTTACGCTGAAAATTCGCACTGGTTGGGCGCCGGAACACCGTAACTGTGTAGAAATTGCCCAACTGGCCGAAGACTGTGGTATCCAGGCCCTGACCATTCATGGACGCACTCGCGCCTGTTTGTTCAACGGCAATGCGGAATATGACAGCATTCGGGCAGTTAAGCAGAAAGTTTCCATTCCGATTATCGCGAATGGCGACATAACTGACCCGCTTAAAGCCAGGGCTGTGCTCGACTATACAGGGGCAGATGCTCTGATGATAGGACGTGCGGCTCAGGGAAGACCCTGGATCTTTCGGGAAATCCAGCATTATCTGGACACTGGAGAGTTGCTTGCTCCCCTGCCTCTGGCAGAGATTAAGCGCTTGCTTTGTTCGCATATTCGGGAACTGCATGACTTTTACGGTCAGGCAAAAGGGTACCGAATTGCGCGTAAACACGTATCCTGGTATCTCCAGGAGCACGCTCCAAATGACCAGTTTCGGCGCACATTCAACGCCATAGAGGATGCCAGCGTACAGCTGGAGGCGTTGGAGGCATACTTCGAAAATTTTGCGTAAACAGAAATAAAGAGCTGACAGAACTATGTTCGAACAACGCGTAAATTCTGACGTACTGACCGTTTCTACCGTTAACTCTCAGGATCAGGTAACTCAAAAACCCCTCCGTGACTCGGTAAAACAGGCACTGAAGAACTATTTTGCTCAACTGAATGGTCAAGATGTTAATGATCTGTATGAGCTGGTATTGGCTGAAGTTGAACAGCCACTGTTGGACATGGTGATGCAATACACCCGCGGTAACCAAACCCGCGCAGCCCTGATGATGGGTATCAACCGTGGTACTCTTCGTAAGAAGCTGAAAAAGTACGGCATGAACTAATTTCGATTAGCTAAATGCTTGTTTAAAAAGGCGCTACTCGGCATGGGGATGCGCCTTTTTTATTGCCGCAATTTGAACCGTCAAGGCTTTGTAAACCTTGCGTGACCCCGCTTTTAAACGCCCGCTTTTCGTGTATATTTCCCCCACCTCACTGGACCTCTTCCTGAACACGGAACGACACAATGATTCGTAAATACTGGTGGCTGGTTGTCTTTGCTGTCACGGTTTTCCTCTTTGATACACTGCTGATTCAGTGGATCGAATTGCTGAGCACCGAAACCGACAAGTGTCGCAATATGAATTCCGTGAATCCGCTTAAATTGGTGAACTGCTCAGAGCTGGAATAAGCCGCGAATATCATTAAAAAGCACCTTAACACCCATTAAAAACGGGGATTTAAATCCCTTTTCGTCATTCCGTTCCGGTGATAATGTCACTGCCCTTTCAGGCGCTTTCGCATAACCTCTCACTGAGAATGAGTTAAACCCACCATGCTGGTTAGCCAATACAACCAAATCCTCGTTGTCGTCTCCTTCGTTGTTGCCATCCTTGCTGCCTATACCGCGCTCAACATGGCCGCGCGCGTTGCAGGCAGTCAGGGTATCGCTGCACGCGTGTGGCTGGCGGGCGGCGGCGTGGCGATGGGAATCGGCGTGTGGGCGATGCATTTCATTGGCATGCTGGCGATGGATCTCTCCATGCGCATGAGCTATAGCCCGACCCTAACGGTGCTCTCAATGATCATCGCTATCGGCTCGTCGATGTTTGCACTTTGGCTGGTCAGCGGCGAGCAGCTGCGGTTACGCCGTCTGCTGCCGGGCGCTTTAGTGATGGGCACAGGCATCGTCGCAATGCACTACACCGGTATGGCCGCGCTGGAAGTCACCCCAGGCATTATCTGGGACAAGACCTGGATTGCGATCTCGGTAGTGATTGCGCTGGCGGCCTCACTTGCGGCGCTGTGGCTGACCTTCCGGCTGCGCCATGAAGCCGCGCAGGTCGCGCTGATGCGCCTGGGTGCAGCGATAACGATGGGCATTGCCATCGCGGGTATGCACTACGCGGGAATGAAAGCGGCGCAATTCCCGCTCTCCACTGAGATGCATCACCACGGAATAAACGGCAGCTGGCTGGCCGTGCTGGTTAGCGTAGTTGCACTCTCTATCCTTGGGATCACGTTGCTGGTGTCCATGCTCGATGCTCGCCTGCAGGCTCGAACCGCTCTGCTGGCCTCATCCCTGGCTGAAGCCAATCGTGAGCTGGCCCAACTGGCGCTTCACGATACGCTGACCCGTTTACCGAATCGCGTTTTGCTGGAAGACCGTCTCGATCAGGCAATCAGCAAGGCCGACCGCGAAGGGACCCATTTCGCACTGATGTTTATGGACCTGGATGGTTTTAAAGCGGTGAACGATGCCTATGGCCATGACACGGGTGATAAGCTATTAGTCGCAGTCACCGAGCGGCTGCTGCTTCCGCTAAAAGGCCAGTTCACCCTCGCCCGCATCGGCGGCGACGAGTTTGTTTTGCTCGCAGAAGTCGGTGGCCCCGACGATGCCGCTTCGCTTGCCAGTGCGCTGGTTCGCGCCATTGACAGCCCTTTCAATGTCGAACTTTACGAGCTGGTCGTGACCGTCAGTATCGGTATTGCGCTTTATCCTCACGACGGAAAATCCGATCGTGAGCTGATGTTCAACGCTGACGCGGCGATGTATCACACCAAACATATGGGCCGTAACGGTTATCACTTTTTCCAGCCGTCGATGAACACACTGGCGCAGACGCATTTACAGCTGATGAACGATCTGTGGCTGGCGATCGATCGCGATGAGCTGCGCCTGCACTATCAGCCGAAATTCCACGCGCCGGCCGGGCCGATTCTGGGCTTTGAGGCCCTCCTGCGCTGGGAGCATCCGAAACAGGGGCTGCTGAGTCCCGACATGTTTCTGCCACTGGCCGAAAAGACCGGGCTTATCATCCCGATAGGCAACTGGGTGATCAACGAAGCCTGCCGTCAACTGCGCGAGTGGCACCTTCAGGGGCACAAGGCGTGGTCGATGGCAGTCAATCTGTCTACGCTCCAGTTCGAACAACCCACACTGGTTAAAACTGTGCTCGACTGCCTGGCGCAGCACCATTTGCCGCCAGAATCACTGATTCTGGAAGTGACAGAAACCACCGCAATGCACAATCCGCAAGAGAGCGTCAGGATCTTAACTGAACTGACGAATGCAGGCGTGAAAGCCTCTATCGATGATTTTGGTACCGGCTATTCGAGCCTGCTCTATTTGAAGCAACTTCCCGCCTGCGAGCTGAAAATCGATCGCGCGTTTGTGAAAGATCTCAGCGGGAAAAGCGATGATGCCACTATCGTCTCCGCCATTGTCGCGCTGGCGAAAACGCTGAATCTGAAAGTGGTCGCTGAAGGCGTGGAAACGGAAGCCCAGCAGCAATTCCTCACCGAGCTTGGCTGTAATACGCTTCAGGGATATCTGTTAGGCAAACCTGTGACGGCACAGACCGTCGAGGAGCTGTGCAACAACGCCGATGAATTCAAAAACTACCTGCCTTCATGAGGCAACAGAATAATTTTCCGGTAACGTGCGAGTCATATTGAGCGTCGCCAGAATATTGTCCACCAGCGCCGGAGCTTGCTGGTAAAGATTGAAATTCTCACTGTTCATTAACCAGTTTTTAATTAACCCGCTAAAAAAACCGTGAAAAACAATCAATGTCATGTCGATATTTATAAGTGGGGAGATGATGCCATTCGCCATCCCTTTCTCCAGCAACACGCGGACGTTTTCATAATTAAAACCAATACGCTGACGAATTTCGCACTCTGATGTCATTTCATTATTAAATTCACATTTGTGATACAGAATTTGTAAGAGTGCACGCTGTCGGGGGCTTCGGGAAATATATTGCAACGCCGCGACAAACTTTTCGCGTAGAACACATAAAGGGTCGTCATTCCCTGACAAGGAAAGTTGCTCATGAATTAAATCGCATAAAGGTATCTGTTGCTCCCAAATCGCATTGAAGATTTCCGCTTTGCTGGAGAAGTGCCAGTAAATCGCGCCACGGGTTACGCCTGCGGCATCTGCGATATCAGTCAGCGTGGTGCTCGCCACACCGCGCGTCGAAAACTGGGTAATGGCGGCTTCGATCAGCTGCTGTCTCGTTTTCTGTGCATCTTCTTTCGTTTTACGCGCCATCGCCTCTTACCCATTACCTGAACAGTTCGCCACGTAACCAGAAATACCTCGTCGCGGAAGTATTCCCTAACGGGGGATTTTATTCTGATCAAAAAAAGTCAATTGCGTTAATCAATAATTACAACGAATGAATTAAGATCATTAAATTCATAAACTATATTAGTAACGCTGGATGATATTTAAACCTGAGTGCTTCGCACCATTACTATATCGTTGATTCGCCACGCCAGACTCTGGTTTTTATCTGAATAACCTGTTCGCCGCACTTATAAATTAAAAAGCATCAACGTACCTCATTATGATGTGCGCTGGATTTCTGACTCTTTGCCCCGCGATCCTTTTCACAACCTCACGGCAAATATCAGTTTATTGTTTTTAAAGGAACAGTAATGAAGAAACACTTCAGGCTTTTACCCTTATCCGGTTTTATTGTCTGCTCCGCACTGCTTGCTGGCTGTGATGGTTCTGATAATGCGCAGCAAGGCGCGCAGGTGCCCCAGGTCACTGTCTTTGTCGTGAAAAGCGCGCCACTGGCAGTCACCACGGAGCTGCCGGGGCGCACGGATGCGTTTCGCGTCGCTGAAGTCCGCCCGCAGGTGAGCGGTATTATCCTGCGCCGTAACTTTGTCGAAGGCAGCGATGTGAAAGCGGGCGATTCCCTGTATCAGATCGATCCGGCGTCCTATCAGGCCGCCTATGACAGTGCGAAAGGCGAGCTGGTGAAAGCTGAAGCGGCGGCAAACATTGCCCATTTGACCGTGAAACGTTATGTCCCTCTGGTGGGCACACAATATGTCAGCCGACAAGAGTATGACCAGGCAGTCGCCAACGCCAGACAGGCCGATGCCAGTGTAACGGCTGCGCAAGCG
Source organism: Lelliottia sp. WB101 (assembly GCF_003051885.1). Classification (NCBI taxonomy): domain Bacteria; kingdom Pseudomonadati; phylum Pseudomonadota; class Gammaproteobacteria; order Enterobacterales; family Enterobacteriaceae; genus Lelliottia; species Lelliottia sp. WB101. The sequence goes on along the minus strand of NZ_CP028520.1, from coordinate 1,441,219 downwards.
GGCGTCGAAACAGCACGCATCAATCTCGCCTATACCAAAGTGTCATCACCGATTAGTGGACGAATTGGGAAATCCAGCGTCACCGAAGGCGCTCTGGTGACAAACGGCCAGGCTTCCGCACTGGCAACCGTGCAGCAACTCGATCCGATCTATGTGGATGTCACCCAGTCGAGCAATGACTTTATGCAGCTGAAGCAGTCCAGCCTGCAAAAAGGCGACGGCACCAGCAGCGTGCAGCTGTTGATGGAAAACGGCCAGCCTTACGCCGAGAAAGGTACGCTACAGTTCTCTGATGTCACGGTGGACGAAAGCACCGGCTCAATTACCCTGCGTGCGGTTTTCCCGAATCCTAAACATATGCTGCTACCGGGCATGTTTGTGCGAGCCCGCATTGATGAAGGCGTCCAGCCGAATGCCATTCTCGTTCCACAGCAGGGCGTCACGCGTACTCCTCGTGGCGATGCCATCGTACTGGTCGTGAACGCCAAAGAACAGGTTGAAACGCGTAGCGTGGTGGCACCTCAGGCCATTGGCGATCGTTGGCTAATCACGAACGGGTTGAAGGAGGGCGATCGCGTCATCATCAGCGGCCTGCAAAAAGTGCATCCTGGGGCCACGGTAGTTGCCACGCCTGATTCCGCCGCGACGAAAGCCAGTTAAGGGAATAATCAATGGCTAACTTCTTTATTCAAAGGCCGATTTTTGCCTGGGTACTTGCCATCATTCTGATGATTGCGGGTGGGCTGGCGATTCTCAAATTGCCGGTGGCTCAGTATCCCACGATTGCGCCACCCGCTGTTGCCGTCACAGCTGTTTACCCTGGTGCGGATGCACAAACGGTGCAGGATACGGTGACGCAGGTTATCGAACAGAACATGAACGGTGTCGATAATCTGATGTACATGTCCTCCACCAGTGATTCCGCGGGAAACGTGACCATTACCCTGACCTTCCAGTCAGGCACCGATCCTGATATCGCGCAGGTACAGGTTCAGAACAAACTTCAGCTGGCGATGCCGCTGTTGCCGCAGGAAGTGCAGCAGCAAGGGATCGGCGTGAAGAAATCCAGCAGCAGCTTCCTTCTGGTCGCGGGGTTTGTGTCTGATAACAAAAGCCTGACCCAGGACGATATTTCAGATTACGTTGCGTCTAACGTGAAAGACACCATCAGCCGAACTTCCGGTGTGGGCGATGTTCAGATGTTTGGCGCGCAGTACGCGATGCGTATCTGGCTCGACAGCAATGCCCTGAATAAGTATCAGCTGACACCGCTGGATGTAATTAATCAGCTCAAAACCCAGAACAACCAGATTGCGGCCGGTCAGTTAGGCGGAACGCCGTCGGTTCCGGGCCAGCAGCTTAACGCCTCCATCATTGCGCAAACGCGCCTGAAAACACCGGAAGAGTTTGGCAAGGTCACACTGAAAGTGAACCAGGACGGCTCAATGGTGCATTTGAAAGATGTGGCCCGTATTGAGCTTGGCGGCGAAAACTACAATATGGTGACCAAGATTAACGGCCAGGCGGCTACTGGTCTGGGTATCAAGCTGGCGACAGGCGCCAACGCGCTGGACACTGCCGCCGCCATTAAATCAAAACTGGCCGAACTGCAGGCCTTCTTCCCGCAGGGGCTGAAGGTTGTCTACCCTTACGATACCACGCCGTTCGTGACAATTTCGATTCATGAAGTGGTCAAAACCCTGTTCGAAGCGATTATCCTCGTCTTCCTGGTGATGTATCTATTCCTGCAAAACTTGCGCGCCACGCTGATCCCAACCATTGCTGTACCGGTCGTGTTGCTGGGTACCTTTGCGGTGTTGGGCGCATTTGGGTTTTCCATCAATACCCTGACAATGTTTGGCATGGTGCTGGCGATAGGTTTGCTGGTCGATGACGCCATCGTCGTCGTGGAAAACGTCGAACGTGTTATGGCGGAGGATAAGCTGCCGCCGAAAGAAGCAACGCAGAAGTCGATGGAGCAGATTCAGGGCGCGCTGGTTGGTATCGCGATGGTGCTTTCAGCGGTGTTCGTGCCGATGGCCTTCTTTGGTGGTTCCACCGGTGCTATCTATCGTCAGTTCTCCCTGACCATCGTTTCGGCAATGGCGCTTTCCGTCCTTGTTGCCCTGATTCTTACCCCTGCCCTCTGCGCCACGCTGCTGAAACCCGCAGCGGAAGAGCACCACGCGAAAGGCGGTTTCTTTGGCTGGTTCAATAACGTCTTCGATAAGAGCGTGGACCATTACAGTAACAGCGTGAGCGGCATTTTACGCAAAACCGGGCGCTATCTGGTGATTTATGTGCTGATTGTTGCTGGTATGGCGGTATTGTTCCTACGTTTACCAACCTCCTTCTTACCCGACGAGGATCAGGGCGTATTCATGACCATGGTCCAGCTGCCCGCGGGTGCCACGCAAACCCGAACGCAGCAGATCCTGGATCAGGTGCAGCAGTACTATCTGACCAAAGAGAAGGCCAACGTTGAATCGGTCTTTACGGTTAACGGCTTTAGCTATAGCGGCCAGGGGCAAAACTCCGGCATGGCGTTTATCAGCCTGAAACCCTGGGATGAACGCCCGGGGGCTGAAAATGGGGTCGCCGCGATTGTCGGTCGCGCATCGAAAGCCTTCAGTCACATTAAGGATGGGATGATCTACCCGTTCAACCTGCCTGCAATTATCGAACTGGGCACGGCTACAGGGTTTGACTTCGAACTTATCGATCAGGCAAACCTTGGGCATATCGAGCTGACAAAAGCGCGTAATCAGCTGCTTGGTATGGCGAAAGAGCACCCAGACCTGCTCGGACGTGTGCGCCCTAACGGGCTGGAAGATACCCCGCAGTTCAAACTGGATGTGGACCAGGAGAAAGCGCAGGCGCTGGGAGTCAGTCTATCTGATATCAACCAGACGATTTCAACCGCGCTCGGCGGGACTTATGTGAATGACTTTATCGATCATGGTCGTGTGAAGAAAGTCTATGCGCAGGCCGACGCCCCGTTCCGTATGTTGCCGGGTGATATCAATAACCTGTACGTTCGCAGCACCAACGGCGAAATGGTGCCTTTCTCCGCGTTTAGCACCTCGCGCTGGATTTCAGGTTCACCGCGCCTTGAGCGCTACAACGGTATGCCTTCGATGGAAATTGTGGGTGAATCCGTGCGGGGTAAGAGCTCGGGTGAAGCGATGGCGATGATGGAAAGTATGGCGCAAAAACTGCCTTCCGGTATCGGTTACGACTGGACTGGGATGTCATATCAGGAACGTCTCTCTGGCAACCAGGCACCTGCGCTATACGCCATTTCGCTGATTGTGGTGTTCCTGTGTCTGGCTGCGCTCTATGAGAGCTGGTCGATTCCGTTCTCCGTTATGTTAGTCGTGCCACTGGGGGTGATTGGTGCGCTGCTTGGCGCCTCGTTAAGCGGGCTGAACAATGACGTCTATTTCCAGGTTGGGCTTCTCACTACCATCGGGCTCTCCGCGAAAAACGCCATTCTGATTGTAGAGTTTGCGAAAGACCTGATGGAGAAAGACGGTAAAGGGGTTATCGAAGCCACCCTTGAGGCATCCCGTATGCGTTTGCGCCCCATCCTGATGACATCACTGGCGTTTGTGCTCGGTGTACTGCCGCTGGTTATCAGCCGTGGCGCGGGCAGTGGCGCGCAAAATGCCGTGGGCACAGGGGTCATGGGCGGCATGCTCTCGGCAACGCTTCTGGCTATCTTCTTCGTTCCCGTATTTTTCGTGGTCGTCAGACGACGGTTTAATCGAATCAAGAAGTAAAACAAAGATAAAGGCGTCATCCGGCGCCTTTTCTTATTCTTTTACACAGAACATTAGCACGCAAATTATCATTGTATTATTATGCCTGTGAATAATCGTTAACTTCCTCGCGGCGTAAAATCTATTATTCGTTCCATACTTCCTCCATAAATTCATGCCATTCTGTTTTTTTCTCCATGATTTTTACAATCCACATAATTTGAGATTATTCACCCTGCTGTTGTGGATAGTTGTAGTGGTAAAATGACCATCAGCTCGATAAATACTCTATTGGTTTTATAGCGAGCCAGTTTTAATTCTGAGGTAACATCATGAAAAGATTCATTTGCGTTGCAACTCTCGCTGCGCTTCTTGCCGGTTGTGCGCACGACTCTCCGTGTGTGCCGGTGTATGACGATCAGGGCCGTCTGGTTCATACCAACACCTGTATGAAGGGCACAACCCAGGATAACTGGGAAACTGCAGGGGCAATCGCCGGTGGTGCCGCCGCTGTCGCTGGTCTGACACTGGGTATCGTCGCATTAACGAAATAATGCTTTCCTGCAAAAGCGCGGTGCTCCCGCGCTTTTGCTTCAAACCGGTGCAATGATTTCCTGATACGTTAAAAAAACTCCCCTTTTCCAACTGTCTATCCTTATTAATATCTGATTCTTCTCACATCTTTTTTGTCGCCTCTTTTTAATTACATATTCCAGCGTGATACTTTTCACAATTCAATTACATTAAATATCCTGCCAATATTCACGCCAGAAACTACCATCCTGAATTAACTCACGTGCTAACAACTTTTGCTCTGATTTGTGGCGTAGGTTGTGATTTCGCACCATTTCGGGGCGCTCGATTTATTTATCCCTGTCTACACTCTGCATTATGCGTTCAATTCTCTCTTTTTCAGCCGAACGCAAAACTGGCATTACGTTTGCTTTATAAACGTCGGCCAACGCCACAGACAGGTAAAAGCGTTTTAAAACGACTTTCTATAACGATAAATTTCGCCACACAGGATGCATTATGAAAAAGACGATGTTAGCCAGCCTGGCCGCAGCGGGCATGTTGTTTGCTGTAGCGGGACAAGCTCATGCCGGCACAACGCTGGATGCCGTTAAAAAGAAAGGTTTTGTACAGTGCGGTATCAGTGATGGGTTACCGGGCTTCTCCTATGCCGATGCGAACGGAAAGTTCACCGGTATTGATGTCGATGTATGCCGTGGCGTTGCAGCAGCCCTCTTCGGGGATGACACCAAAGTAAAATACACCCCTCTGACGGCGAAAGAGCGCTTTACCGCTCTGCAGTCTGGCGAAGTGGACATGCTTTCTCGTAATACCACCTGGACTTCATCGCGTGACGCGGGCATGGGAATGTCCTTCACCGGCGTTACCTATTATGACGGTATCGGCTTCCTGACCCACAACAAGGCGGGACTGAAGAGCGCCAAAGAGCTCGACGGGGCGACTGTTTGTATTCAGGCAGGCACTGACACCGAGCTGAATGTCGCCGACTATTTCAAAGCCAACAACATGAAATACACGCCAGTCACCTTCGACCGCTCTGATGAATCCGCTAAAGCGCTGGAGTCTGGCCGTTGCGATACGCTGGCGTCAGACCAGTCTCAGCTGTATGCCCTGCGCATCAAGCTGAGCAATCCGGCGGAATGGATTGTTCTGCCAGAAGTCATCTCGAAAGAACCTCTCGGCCCGGTCGTACGCCGTGGCGATGAAGACTGGTTCTCCATCGTTCGCTGGACGCTGTTCGCTATGCTGAACGCCGAAGAGATGGGCATCAACTCGAAAAACGTCGATGAAAAAGCCGCTAATCCATCAACGCCGGATATGGCGCATCTTTTGGGTAAAGAGGGTGATTTCGGCAAAGATCTGAAACTGGATAACAAGTGGGCTTATAACATCATTAAACACGTCGGTAACTATTCAGAGATCTTCGAGCGCAACGTGGGATCGGAAAGTGCATTGAAGATCAAACGTGGCCAGAACAACCTCTGGAACAACGGCGGCATTCAGTACGCTCCGCCGGTACGTTAAGTTTTTAGCTGTAACGGGCACCGCATCTGTGGTGCCCAGTCCAGAGTCATGGTTACCGAGGTTTCTTTATGTCCCATCGCCGCTTAGCCGTAAAAGGAAAACTTTCCTTTTCTCATCCCGCGGTCCGCGCCTGGCTATTCCAGATAATCGCTGTTGTCGCCGTCGTGGTCGTCGCGGTTTATTTAATTCATAACACTGTTACCAACCTGAGCAATCGCGGCATTACTTCGGGCTTTGCCTTCCTGGATCGCAGCGCTGGTTTTGGCATTGTGCAGCACTTGATTGATTATCAAGAGGGAGACACATACGGAAGAGTGTTTCTGGTCGGCCTGCTGAACACGCTTCTGGTCTCTGCGCTGTGTATTGTGTTTGCTTCGTTTCTCGGCTTTTTCCTCGGACTTGCGCGTCTTTCGGAGAACTGGTTATTACGCAAACTCTCGACGATTTATATTGAGACGTTTCGCAATATTCCGCCCCTCCTGCAGATCTTCTTCTGGTATTTCGCCGTACTGCGCAATTTACCCGGCCCGCGCCAGGCCGTTGATGCCTGGGATCTCTTTTTCCTAAGTAATCGCGGTCTCTATATTCCCTCGCCGCTGGCGGGCGAAGGGCTGTACGCGTTCTTGGCAGCCATCGTTGTTGCTATCGCCATTACGATTGGGCTTTTTCGCTATAACCACACACTTCAGATTAAAACCGGGCAACTTCGCAGAACATGGCCAGCAGGCGTTGCATTGATCGTGGGATTACCGCTGCTCGCACACTGGACTTTCGGTGCTGCGTTGCACTGGGATATTCCACAGCTGCGTGGTTTTAACTTCCGGGGTGGGATGGTGCTGATCCCAGAGCTTGCGGCGCTGACGCTGGCGCTGTCGATTTATACCTCCGCATTTATTGCCGAAATCATTCGTTCCGGTATTCAGGCAGTACCCTATGGGCAGCACGAAGCCGCGCGATCACTCGGATTACCAAATCCGGTGACCCTGCGTCAGGTGATCATCCCGCAAGCCTTGCGCGTGATCATCCCACCGTTGACCAGTCAGTATCTTAATATTGCCAAAAACTCCTCGCTGGCGGCGGCCATCGGTTATCCCGACATGGTTTCCCTTTTCGCCGGAACCGTGCTTAACCAGACCGGACAAGCTATCGAGACTATCGCCATCACCATGTCCGTCTATCTGATTATCAGCCTGACGATCTCACTGCTGATGAATATCTATAACCGTCGCATCGCCCTGGTTGAGCGCTAAGGAACCATGATGACAAAAGCCGTATTGTCACAGCCCTCGCGCCCGTCCAGCGACGGAAGCTGGCGCTTCATCGCCTGGGCACGCAAGAATTTGTTCTCCTCATGGAGCAACAGTCTCCTGACGATCGTCAGTTTATGGTTGATTTGGGAGCTGATTCCTCCCCTGCTGAACTGGGCGTTTTTACAGGCAAACTGGGTGGGCTCTACGCGAGCTGACTGCACCAAAGCGGGTGCCTGCTGGGTGTTTATCCATGAGCGTTTCGGGCAGTTTATGTATGGTCTCTATCCACATGATCAACGCTGGCGCATCAATCTGGCGCTGGTTGTCGGCCTGCTGTCGATCGCACCGATGTTCTTTAAACGCCTGCCGCGTCGTGGTCGCTATATTGCCTGCTGGGCAGTGGTGTATCCGCTGATTGTCTGGTTGTTGCTGTACGGGGGAATACTGGGGCTGGAGCGTGTTGAGACACGCCAGTGGGGCGGGCTGACATTAACCCTGATCATCGCTTCTGTTGGGATCGCAGGGGCGCTGCCGTTGGGTATTTTGCTGGCACTTGGCCGTCGTTCAACGATGCCAGTGGTACGCATTCTGTCGGTGATCTTTATCGAGTTCTGGCGCGGTGTACCGCTGATTACCGTTCTGTTTATGTCCTCGGTGATGCTGCCGCTGTTTATGGCGGAAGGCACCACGATCGACAAACTGATCCGCGCCCTGGTGGGGGTGGTGTTATTCCAGTCAGCATATGTTGCAGAAGTGGTTCGCGGCGGGCTTCAGGCGCTGCCAAAAGGTCAGTATGAGGCTGCTGAATCGCTGGCACTTGGTTACTGGAAAACCCAGGGACTCGTGATCTTACCCCAGGCGCTCAAGCTGGTTATTCCGGGGCTGGTGAACACTATCATCGCCCTGTTTAAAGATACCAGCCTCGTGATCATCATTGGATTGTTTGATCTTTTCAGTAGCGTTCAGCAGGCCACAGTCGACCCGGCCTGGCTGGGAATGTCTACCGAAGGCTATGTTTTTGCTGCACTTGTTTACTGGATTTTCTGTTTCAGTATGTCGCGCTATAGCCAGTATCTGGAAAAGCGCTTTAATACCGGGCGTACGCCGCATTGAGGAATTTATGAGCAAAATAACGATGACCCCCGCTGACGCGATGATTACGCTGGAAAACGTCAATAAATGGTACGGGCAGTTTCATGTTCTGAAAGATATCAATCTGAAGGTAAAGCAAGGTGAACGTATCGTCCTGTGCGGCCCGTCAGGTTCAGGTAAATCTACGACGATTCGCTGTATTAACCATCTTGAAGAGCATCAACAAGGGCGCATCGTTGTTGATGGAATTGAGCTGGATGAAGATATTCGCAATATCGAACGAGTCCGCCAGGAAGTGGGTATGGTATTCCAGCATTTCAATCTGTTCCCCCATTTGACGGTATTACAGAATTGCACACTGGCGCCTATTTGGGTTAGAAAGATGCCTAAAAAAGAAGCTGAGGCGCTGGCGATGCATTATCTGGAACGGGTACGCATTGCTGAACATGCGAATAAGTTCCCCGGACAGATATCGGGGGGGCAGCAGCAGCGTGTCGCTATCGCGCGATCCTTGTGCATGAAACCTAAAATTATGCTGTTCGATGAACCGACTTCAGCGCTCGATCCAGAGATGGTTAAAGAGGTGCTGGATACGATGATTGGTCTGGCACAATCGGGAATGACAATGCTCTGTGTCACGCATGAAATGGGCTTTGCCAGAACAGTGGCAGACAGGGTGATCTTCATGGATCGCGGGGAAATTGTCGAACAGGCTGCACCGGAAGAGTTTTTTGCTCATCCGAAATCTGAAAGAACGCGAGCATTTTTGTCACAGGTGATTCATTAATCAATGATAGTTGCCCGGTGGCATTTGGTTGCCGGGCAAAAGGTGTCTGGCAACGTTCTCGTCTGATATTTCGATGTATAAACGCAAAAAGGCCATCCGCAAGGATGGCCTTTTCACTTATTTGATGTCTGGCAGTTCCCTACTCTCACATGGGGAGACCCCACACTACCATCGGCGCTACGGCGTTTCACTTCTGAGTTCGGCATGGGGTCAGGTGGGACCACCGCGCTAAAGCCGCCAGACAAATTCTTTTACTATTGCCGAACTTCAACCACGTATAAAGTGGTGCTGATACCCAGAGTCGAACTGGGGACCTCACCCTTACCAAGGGTGCGCTCTACCAACTGAGCCATATCAGCACGCTAAATTTGATGCCTGGCAGTTCCCTACTCTCACATGGGGAGACCCCACACTACCATCGGCGCTACGGCGTTTCACTTCTGAGTTCGGCATGGGGTCAGGTGGGACCACCGCGCTAAAGCCGCCAGGCAAATTCTGTATCAACACGCATTCCTGCGCATTAATTAATCTGTATCAGCTGAAAATCGACTGTCTCTGCTTCGCCAAAACATCTTCGGCGTTGTAAGGTTAAGCCTCACGGTTCATTAGTACTGGTTAGCTCAATACATCGCTGCACTTACACACCCAGCCTATCAACGTCGTAGTCTTCAACGTTCCTTCAGGACTCTCAAGGAGTCAGGGAGAACTCATCTCGGGGCAAGTTTCGTGCTTAGATGCTTTCAGCACTTATCTTTTCCGCATTTAGCTACCGGGCAATGCCATTGGCATGACAACCCGAACACCAGTGATGCGTCCACTCCGGTCCTCTCGTACTAGGAGCAGCCCCCCTCAATTCTCCAGCGCCCACGGCAGATAGGGACCGAACTGTCTCACGACGTTCTAAACCCAGCTCGCGTACCACTTTAAACGGCGAACAGCCGTACCCTTGGGACCTACTTCAGCCCCAGGATGTGATGAGCCGACATCGAGGTGCCAAACACCGCCGTCGATATGAACTCTTGGGCGGTATCAGCCTGTTATCCCCGGAGTACCTTTTATCCGTTGAGCGATGGCCCTTCCATTCAGAACCACCGGATCACTATGACCTGCTTTCGCACCTGCTCGAGCCGTCACTCTCGCAGTCAAGCTAGCTTATGCCATTGCACTAACCTCCTGATGTCCGACCAGGATTAGCTAACCTTCGTGCTCCTCCGTTACTCTTTAGGAGGAGACCGCCCCAGTCAAACTACCCACCAGACACTGTCCGCAACCCGGATCACGGGTCTACGTTAGAACACCAGCCATTAAAGGGTGGTATTTCAAGGTTGGCTCCACGCAGACTGGCGTCCACGCTTCAAAGCCTCCCACCTATCCTACACATCAAGGACCAGTGTTCAGTGTCAAGCTATAGTAAAGGTTCACGGGGTCTTTCCGTCTTGCCGCGGGTACACTGCATCTTCACAGCGAGTTCAATTTCACTGAGTCTCGGGTGGAGACAGCCTGGCCATCATTACGCCATTCGTGCAGGTCGGAACTTACCCGACAAGGAATTTCGCTACCTTAGGACCGTTATAGTTACGGCCGCCGTTTACCGGGGCTTCGATCAAGAGCTTCGCGTTGCCGCTAACCCCATCAATTAACCTTCCGGCACCGGGCAGGCGTCACACCGTATACGTCCACTTTCGTGTTTGCACAGTGCTGTGTTTTTAATAAACAGTTGCAGCCAGCTGGTATCTTCGACTGGTTTCAGCTCCGTCCGCAGGGACTTCACCTACACACCAGCGTGCCTTCTCCCGAAGTTACGGCACCATTTTGCCTAGTTCCTTCACCCGAGTTCTCTCAAGCGCCTTGGTATTCTCTACCTGACCACCTGTGTCGGTTTGGGGTACGATTTGATGTTACCTGATGCTTAGAGGCTTTTCCTGGAAGCAGGGCATTTGTTACTTCAGCACCGTAGTGCCTCGTCATCACACCTCAGCGTTAAAAAGGTACCGGATTTACCTGGAACCTCCGCCTACATGCTTAAACCGGGACAACCGTCGCCCGGCTAACATAGCCTTCTCCGTCCCCCCTTCGCAGTAACACCAAGTACAGGAATATTAACCTGTTTCCCATCGACTACGCCTTTCGGCCTCGCCTTAGGGGTCGACTCACCCTGCCCCGATTAACGTTGGACAGGAACCCTTGGTCTTCCGGCGAGCGGGCTTTTCACCCGCTTTATCGTTACTTATGTCAGCATTCGCACTTCTGATACCTCCAGCATGCCTCACAGCACACCTTCAACGGCTTACAGAACGCTCCCCTACCCAACAACGCATAAGCGTCGCTGCCGCAGCTTCGGTGCATGGTTTAGCCCCGTTACATCTTCCGCGCAGGCCGACTCGACCAGTGAGCTATTACGCTTTCTTTAAATGATGGCTGCTTCTAAGCCAACATCCTGGCTGTCTGTGCCTTCCCACATCGTTTCCCACTTAACCATGACTTTGGGACCTTAGCTGGCGGTCTGGGTTGTTTCCCTCTTCACGACGGACGTTAGCACCCGCCGTGTGTCTCCCGTGATAACATTCTTCGGTATTCGTAGTTTGCATCGGGTTGGTAAGCCGGGATGGCCCCCTAGCCGAAACAGTGCTCTACCCCCGAAGATGAGTTCACGAGGCGCTACCTAAATAGCTTTCGGGGAGAACCAGCTATCTCCCGGTTTGATTGGCCTTTCACCCCCAGCCACAAGTCATCCGCTAATTTTTCAACATTAGTCGGTTCGGTCCTCCAGTTAGTGTTACCCAACCTTCAACCTGCCCATGGCTAGATCACCGGGTTTCGGGTCTATACCCTGCAACTTAACGCCCAGTTAAGACTCGGTTTCCCTTCGGCTCCCCTATACGGTTAACCTTGCTACAGAATATAAGTCGCTGACCCATTATACAAAAGGTACGCAGTCACCCCATAAAAGAGGCTCCCACTGCTTGTACGTACACGGTTTCAGGTTCTTTTTCACTCCCCTCGCCGGGGTTCTTTTCGCCTTTCCCTCACGGTACTGGTTCACTATCGGTCAGTCAGGAGTATTTAGCCTTGGAGGATGGTCCCCCCATATTCAGACAGGATACCACGTGTCCCGCCCTACTCTTCGAGTTCACAACGTGTGCATTTTTGTGTACGGGACTTTCACCCTGTATCGTGCGACTTTCCAGACGCTTCCACTAACACACGCGCTGATTCAGACTCTGGGCTCCTCCCCGTTCGCTCGCCGCTACTGGGGGAATCTCGGTTGATTTCTTTTCCTCGGGGTACTTAGATGTTTCAGTTCCCCCGGTTCGCCTCATGCCACTATGTATTCATGACATGATAGTGTGTCGGAACACACTGGGTTTCCCCATTCGGGTATCGCCGGGTCAAAGGTTCATATCACCTCGCCGACGCTTATCGCAGATTAGCACGCCCTTCATCGCCTCTGACTGCCAGGGCATCCACCGTGTACGCTTAGTCGCTTAACCTCACAACCCGAAGATGTTTCGTAAAACACCCTCGTGTCGCGAAAATTTGAGAGACTCGAACACACCGTCATCCTGTTCTTATTACGGAGAACAGACGCAGCGTGTCGTTTCAATTTTCAGCTTGATCCAGATTTTTAAAGAGCAAATATCTCAAACATGATTCCTGAGAATCAGTTTTGAGATATTAAGGCAGGTGACTTTCACTCACAAACCAGCAAGTGGCGTCCCCTAGGGGATTCGAACCCCTGTTACCGCCGTGAAAGGGCGGTGTCCTGGGCCTCTAGACGAAGGGGACACTGAAGTCTCAATCGCAAGACGCCTTGCTATTTACTTTTCATCAGACAATCTGTGTGGACACTACAAAGGCAGGTTCTTTCAGGTAAGGAGGTGATCCAACCGCAGGTTCCCCTACGGTTACCTTGTTACGACTTCACCCCAGTCATGAATCACAAAGTGGTAAGCGCCCTCCCGAAGGTTAAGCTACCTACTTCTTTTGCAACCCACTCCCATGGTGTGACGGGCGGTGTGTACAAGGCCCGGGAACGTATTCACCGTAGCATTCTGATCTACGATTACTAGCGATTCCGACTTCATGGAGTCGAGTTGCAGACTCCAATCCGGACTACGACGTACTTTATGAGGTCCGCTTGCTCTCGCGAGGTCGCTTCTCTTTGTATACGCCATTGTAGCACGTGTGTAGCCCTACTCGTAAGGGCCATGATGACTTGACGTCATCCCCACCTTCCTCCAGTTTATCACTGGCAGTCTCCTTTGAGTTCCCGGCCGAACCGCTGGCAACAAAGGATAAGGGTTGCGCTCGTTGCGGGACTTAACCCAACATTTCACAACACGAGCTGACGACAGCCATGCAGCACCTGTCTCACGGTTCCCGAAGGCACTAAAGCATCTCTGCTAAATTCCGTGGATGTCAAGAGTAGGTAAGGTTCTTCGCGTTGCATCGAATTAAACCACATGCTCCACCGCTTGTGCGGGCCCCCGTCAATTCATTTGAGTTTTAACCTTGCGGCCGTACTCCCCAGGCGGTCGACTTAACGCGTTAGCTCCGGAAGCCACTCCTCAAGGGAACAACCTCCAAGTCGACATCGTTTACGGCGTGGACTACCAGGGTATCTAATCCTGTTTGCTCCCCACGCTTTCGCACCTGAGCGTCAGTCTTTGTCCAGGGGGCCGCCTTCGCCACCGGTATTCCTCCAGATCTCTACGCATTTCACCGCTACACCTGGAATTCTACCCCCCTCTACAAGACTCTAGCCTGCCAGTTTCGAATGCAGTTCCCAGGTTGAGCCCGGGGATTTCACATCCGACTTGACAGACCGCCTGCGTGCGCTTTACGCCCAGTAATTCCGATTAACGCTTGCACCCTCCGTATTACCGCGGCTGCTGGCACGGAGTTAGCCGGTGCTTCTTCTGCGAGTAACGTCAATCACTGTGGTTATTAACCACAATGCCTTCCTCCTCGCTGAAAGTACTTTACAACCCGAAGGCCTTCTTCATACACGCGGCATGGCTGCATCAGGCTTGCGCCCATTGTGCAATATTCCCCACTGCTGCCTCCCGTAGGAGTCTGGACCGTGTCTCAGTTCCAGTGTGGCTGGTCATCCTCTCAGACCAGCTAGGGATCGTCGCCTAGGTGAGCCATTACCCCACCTACTAGCTAATCCCATCTGGGCACATCTGATGGCAAGAGGCCCGAAGGTCCCCCTCTTTGGTCTTGCGACGTTATGCGGTATTAGCTACCGTTTCCAGTAGTTATCCCCCTCCATCAGGCAGTTTCCCAGACATTACTCACCCGTCCGCCGCTCGTCACCCGAGAGCAAGCTCTCTGTGCTACCGCTCGACTTGCATGTGTTAGGCCTGCCGCCAGCGTTCAATCTGAGCCATGATCAAACTCTTCAATTTAAGTTTGATGCTCGTGAATTAAACTTCGTAATGAATTACGTATGTTCACTCAGAGACTTTGGTATTCATTTAGCGTCTTTCGACGTTTAGAATCCATGTCACTTTGAGTGCCCACACAGATTGTCTGATAAATTGTTAAAGAGCAGTGCAACGCGGCTTTCGCTCACCGTTGCGAGGTGGCGTATATTACGCTTTCCTCTTTCAGAGTCAACCCTGAATTTCAGGATTTTTTCTCTTCAACCGAACCGGCTGTTTGTGTGAAGTGATTCACATCTGCCGTGTCGATGGAGGCGCATTATAGGGATCCCAGTTTTTAGCACAAGCGTTTTTTAGATCTTTTTTCCTGACAGCTGCTTTTCCACGCTTTTCGATGAGATCCTGCCCGATCTGCTTAAAAATTGACGCATTTAACACCCCTCCATGCTGCATAATATGATCAAAATCTTCTGTATAAGCTCACCAGTCGAGGTTGATATGTCTGCAGTACTCCGTCCCTATAAAGATCTGTTCCCGAAAATGGGGGAACGCGTGATGATCGATCCCAGTAGCGTACTCATCGGCGATGTCAGAATGGATGATGATGTCAGCATCTGGCCGCTCGTCGCGATCAGGGGTGATGTGAATTACGTGAATATCGGCGCGCGCACCAATATTCAGGACGGTAGCGTTTTACACGTTACCCATAAGTCGTCCTATAACCCAGAAGGTAATCCCCTCATTATTGGAGAAGAGGTCACTGTCGGTCATAAAGTGATGTTACACGGCTGCACTATTGGCAACCGGGTACTGGTGGGGATGGGATCTATTCTGCTGGATGGGGTAGTTGTAGAAGACGATGTGATGATAGGCGCCGGGAGTCTGGTCCCGCAAAACAAACGCCTGGAAAGCGGCTATCTCTATTTAGGCAGCCCGGTAAAACAGATCCGTCGGTTAAAAGAGACGGAAATCGAAGGGCTGAAATATTCGGCGAATAACTACGTCAAATGGAAAGACGACTACCTGGATCAGGAAAACCACACCCACCCTTGATCGTCCTCCAGCTCGTTATGGATCATATCGCTGGCTTCTTCTTCAAGATCCCAGCGATGATCCCTAAAGACCTCCAGCGGTATCGTCCCGCCAAAACGTCTTAGCAATAACTTGCCCGTAATAGCGCAGGTCATCTGCATACCGTTAAACAGTACGGGAAAACAGACTGCCTGTTTGCTGTCGTCCCAGACTTCCCTGTCTGGAAAATGAATCGCCTGGTTCATGCCAGCAATTCCTGTTTCAGTTTTTCAATAACGGGTTCTACTGCGGGTAATACGCCATGCCAAAGCAGAACAGCATGTGCCGCTTGCCCCACCAGCATGCCCAGGCCATCGGCCAGATGCTTCGCGCCGCGTTCTTCACACCAGCTCAGGAAAGGCGTTTTGCCCTTTTGATAGAACATGTCATAGACATAAATGTGAGGACTGATTATTGAAGAAGGGAGCGCTGGTACAGCGCCACCGATCCCGCTGGATGTCGCATTAATGATGAGATCAAATTCATGCTCACCCAGATCTTCCATTGCCACCACGTTCACGCTGCCCGTATGGGCAAAGAGCGTAGCCAGTTCTTTTGCGCGGGAGAACGTGCGGTTAGTGATCGTGACAGCACAATCCATAGAAAGAAGTGGCAACAATACGCCGCGAGAGGCACCGCCCGCGCCAATCAAAAGAATACGAAAACCCTTCTTAATAAAAGAGAGCCTTTCGAGATCGCTTAATAAGCCAATACCATCGGTGTTGTCACCCAGCAGGCGTCCGTCCTCCAGACGCTTGAGGGTATTCACCGCCCCGGCAAGGGAGGCGCGCTCGGTTAACTCATCCGCCCGGGCGAATGCCTCTTCTTTAAAGGGCACGGTGATGTTAGCCCCTTTGCCGCCCGCGTCAAAAAAAGCATTCAGCGTCGGTACAAAATCATCGACGGGCGCCAGAACGCGGCCATAGGGATGATCGATTTGCAGCTGTTCAGCAAATTGCTGATGAATGAACGGTGACTTGCTGTGAGCTATTGGATTACCAAAAACCGCGTACTTATCCATCCTATTACCCCTGGCGAAAGCGCTCGCCGGTTAACGCATCGCGAATTTCCGATGGATTCTGACGACCACCCGTTTCACCGATAACCACCGGGAAATCATCACCAAACTGGGCAAGCACTTCTTGCGATGTGCGGCAAGGTGGCAGCCCTGTCAGATTGGCACTGGTAGAAACCAGCGGCTTACCAAATGTCTGGCACAGCTCAACCACCAGCGGATGATCGGTAACACGCACTGCAAGGGAATCAAAGCGCCCCGTCAGCCAACGCGGCGTGGTCGGCAGCGCCGGGAAAACAAAAGTGACTGGACCAGGCCATGCCGCAGAAATAGTCTCTCGCTGCGCCTCGTTCAACATCGAATCATCAATGTAAGGCTTGAGTTGCTCAAAGTTTGCAGCAATCAGGATGAGTCCCTTTTCGACCGGTCTTTGCTTCAGTTCTAATAGACGCGTAACGGCCAATTCGCTGTCAGGATCGCATCCGACCCCAAATACAGCTTCCGTTGGATAGGCGATGACTTCTTCTTTTCTCAAGACTTCCAGCGCACGGGCAATGGAGTCCGATGTTAATTTATTCTTCACAGGTTTAATCCGCCGAAACCGGCTTTCCACATTGTTTACTGGCACAGAACAGTTTTATGCCCTGTGCCGTTTTCTTCTCGATGAGCAGCGGATAATCGCAGTGAGGGCAAATCCCCGCTACTGGTTTGAAATTGATAACGAACTGGCATTCAGGATAGCGATCGCAGGAATGGAACGTTTTACCGAAACGGGAACGACGCTGTACCAGCTGTCCCTGTTGGCACTGGGGACAAGCAATCGCGGTCTCATCTGGTTTATCAATTTGCTCGGTATGGCTACATTCAGGGTAGTGGCTACAGCCGATAAACATACCGAAGCGCCCCTGACGTAATGCCAGAGCAGCACCACAGACCGGGCATAGCTGCCCCTCCAGAATTTTGACGATATGCCCGTCCGCCTGACTCTTCAGGGGACGGACATAATCACATTCTGGATAGTGTGAACAACCGAGAAACGGACCGTGTTTCCCGGACCGGATGACAAGATTAGCCCCACACTGTGGGCAGGGCTCGTTATTAGACACCGTAAACAGTGCTGATTTGGCCATAACAACTCTTGGAGCTACATAGATGAATTAATGCAGCATACCTTCATTCACTTCAAAGAGTAATTCTTCCATTTGCTGATAGGCATTTTCACAGCCCGGAATATTAAACAGAACCATCAGAATCACCCATTTTAGATCTTCCAGTTCAAATTCTGCCGTATCCAACGCCATGACGCGCTCTATCACCATCTCTCGGGTTTCGAGGTTTAGCACCTGAATCTGTTCCAGGAATAAGATAAATCCCCGGCAACTGGCATCCAGCCTTTCACACTCTTCAGCCGTAAAAATACGAACAGACAGCGGATCAGAAGCGAGCTGCATGGGTTCGACAAGGCCTTCCTGATAATCAGCCAGCTTTTCTAACCACATTAAGGCGTTATAGATATCTTCCCGTTCAAATCCTGCATCGGTAAGATCCCGCGTCAGCCGATCCTGATCCACGCGCATTTCAGCTTCGTTATGGATGTAAGTCTCAAACAAATACATCAGTACGTCGAACATGGCTTGCCCTCCTCAATCGGACATAGCCGCCGGGTACAGCTGCGATCCATCCTGCTAACTCCAGTTCGAGTAGCTGTGCTACCGTCACAGGCACAGATTGGCCGGCACGTTCAGCGACAACGTCAACAGGTGTTACCTCATCTCCTACGTTAGCCAGGAGCTCAGGAAATGGCAATGCCACCTCCTCCTGATCTGATGAATAAAGTGATTTTTCAGGCTCATCTGGGATCCAGGTTAGCCCATATTGCAAATTTTCCAGGATTTCCTCTGGGCTGGTCACAGGCGTCGCGCCTTGCTTGATGAGCCAGTGCGGCCCTTCACAACCGGGATTGCCAATGGGGCCGGGCAACGCAAATACTTCTCGCCCCTGCTCCATGGCACATCGAGCGGTGACCAGCGACCCACTCCGTTGCGCCGCCTCAACAACCAGTACGCCCTGACTCAGGCCACTAATAATGCGATTACGTCGGGGGAAATTAGCAGGCCACGGCGAAGTGGCAAGCGAAAACTCAGATATCACCGCGCCCTCAGCGTCAATAATGCTCTGTGCAAGAGAGACATGACGAGGGGGGTAAACACTGAACAGGCCATTGCCAAGAACGGCAATACTTCTCCCCTGAACAGAGAGCGCTGCCCGATGAGCAACACCATCAATCCCGCGCGCCAGTCCGCTGGTGATAGTGAATCCACATCTTGCCAGATGCTCACAGAAAATCTTGCCCCATCTCTCACCATACCAGGAAGGTGAACGGCTACCGACCACCGCCAGTTGAACGCTTTTCAGCGCATCAACATTGCCTTTAACGAATAAAGCGCCTGGGTAGTCCAGGGTTCGTAACCGCTGAGGATAGTGTGGGTTATCTGCGCAAATGAGATAATGCCCCGGAATTTCGAGCCATTTAAGCGAGCGTTCAAGGTCAGCTTCTTTCATGCTCATAAATTTACTGGCCTGCTTCTTCGTCAGGCCCGCCTCTGTCAGTACTGCTTCATCAATATTCTCTCGTCGCGTCAAACGTTGCGCAGCCATCAACATCGTATCACCACACAAATCCCCAATGTTGATTAGGCGTAACCATATCTCAGTGGAAG
This sequence comes from Lelliottia sp. WB101, assembly GCF_003051885.1. Classification (NCBI taxonomy): domain Bacteria; kingdom Pseudomonadati; phylum Pseudomonadota; class Gammaproteobacteria; order Enterobacterales; family Enterobacteriaceae; genus Lelliottia; species Lelliottia sp. WB101. Next base: position 1,422,078 of record NZ_CP028520.1, on the reverse strand, counting down.
TCATCCTATTCCCTGCCATAAGCGGCTCCAGCAATCCTTGCGATTGGTCACCGATGCTGTCAATCAGAGGGGGATTTGTCTAGAATAGAGGTAATAATCTTTTCAACTCCTGAACAACGGCTCTGGAAATTTATGGCAGTTTTGCAAGTGTTACATATCCCGGACGAGCGCCTTCGCATTGTTGCTGAACCGGTCAAAGAAGTGAATGCAGAAATTCAACGTATCGTCGATGATATGTTCGATACGATGTACGCTGAAGAAGGCATCGGCCTCGCGGCGACCCAGGTGAATATCCACAAACGTATTATCGTGATTGATGTTTCAGAGAATCGCGAAGATCGTCTGGTGTTGATCAACCCGGAACTGCTCGAGAAGAGCGGCGAAACAGGAATCGAAGAAGGCTGTTTGTCCATTCCTGAACAGCGTGCGCTGGTGCCTCGCGCCGAGAAAGTGAAAATCCGCGCGCTTGATCGTGACGGCAACCCATTTGAACTGGAAGCAGACGATCTTCTGGCAATCTGTATTCAGCACGAGATGGATCATCTGGTCGGTAAACTGTTTATCGATTACCTCTCTCCACTGAAGCAGCAGCGTATTCGTCAGAAAGTCGAGAAACTGGATCGTATGCGCACTCGCGCATAACGTGCCCCCCGGATACAAGGAATAACGTGTCTAAAAAGTTACGCATTATCTTCGCGGGAACCCCGGACTTTGCAGCGCGTCACCTGGACGCGCTGTTATCATCGGGTCACCAGGTTGTCGGAGTGTTCACTCAACCGGATCGTCCTGCAGGCCGTGGTAAGAAACTGATGCCAAGCCCGGTTAAAGTACTGGCCGAAGAGCATGGCTTGCCCGTTTTCCAGCCTGTATCTTTACGTCCTCAGGAAAATCAGCAGCTTGTCTCAGAACTGAATGCCGATGTCATGGTTGTCGTGGCCTACGGATTAATTCTCCCAAAAGCGGTTCTGGATATGCCGCGTCTGGGCTGCATCAATGTGCATGGTTCTCTTCTCCCACGCTGGCGCGGGGCCGCACCTATTCAGCGTTCGCTCTGGGCGGGAGATAACGAAACCGGCGTCACCATCATGCAGATGGACGTAGGATTGGATACGGGAGATATGCTGTACAAACTGGCATGCCCTATCACTCCAGAAGATACCAGTGCAACGCTGTACGACAAGCTGGCTGATCTCGGTCCACAGGGGCTTATTGAGACGTTGCAGCAACTGGCCGATGGCAAAACCCAGCCTGAAGTTCAGGATGAATCACTTGTCACCTATGCTGAAAAGCTCAGTAAAGAAGAGGCGCAGCTCGACTGGTCACTTTCTGCTGCCCAACTTGAACGTTGCATCCGCGCATTTAACCCGTGGCCCATGAGCTGGCTGACCATCGACGAGCAGCCAGTGAAAATCTGGAAAGCATCGGTCATTGATGGCGACTCCCGCGCGGAACCTGGCACAATCATTGATGCAAATAAACAGGGTATTCAGGTTGCAACGGGCGAAGGGATCCTGAATCTGGAGTCGCTCCAGCCCGCCGGTAAAAAAGCAATGAGCGCACAGGACCTCCTGAATTCCCGTCGTGAGTGGTTTACGCCGGGTAAACATCTCGGCTAAACACATTTAATCCAAAAGCCCGGAGTTTCCGGGCATTTTTATTTTTGCGGTTATGAAAAAACTAAATCTTCGCAGCATGGCTGCACAGGCCATTGAGAAAGTGGTCGAACAAGGTCAATCGCTGAGCAATATCTTGCCGCCGCTTCAGCAGAAAGTGTCTGATAAAGACAAAGCTCTTCTCCAGGAACTGTGCTTTGGCGTACTGCGTACGCTCTCGCAGCAGGAGTGGCTAATTAACAAGCTGATGTCCCGACCAATGACGGGTAAACAGCGCACTATCCACTATTTGATTATGGTCGGATTCTACCAGCTGCTTCATACGCGCATTCCCCCTCACGCCGCCCTGGCAGAGACCGTTGAAGGCGCCGTGGCGATTAAGCGTCCGCAGTTGAAGGGGCTGATCAACGGTGTATTGCGCCAGTTCCAGCGTCAGCAGGAAGAACTGGAGGCAGAGTTCAACCAGTCCGAACAGCGTTTTCTGCATCCGGAATGGCTGCTTAAGCGCCTGAAAAAAGCCTATCCGCAGCAATGGGAATCCATTGTTGACGCCAACAATCAACGCCCGCCAATGTGGCTACGAGTGAACCGCATCCACCATACTCGCGATGAATGGTTGGCTCTGCTTGAACACGCTGAAATGAGCGGTTTTACGCATGACGCCTACCCCGATGCAGTGCGTCTGGCATCCCCTGCCCCTGTGCAGGCATTGCCTGGTTTTGACCAGGGTTGGGTTACCGTTCAAGACGCCTCCGCCCAAGGGTGTATCACCTGGCTTGCGCCACAAAACGGCGAACGTATTCTCGATCTGTGCGCCGCTCCAGGTGGTAAAACGACGCATATTCTTGAAGCTGCGCCACAAGCTAAAGTATTGGTTGTCGACGTGGACGAGCAGCGACTGTCCCGTGTATATGACAACCTGAAACGCCTGGGTCTGAAAGCGGAAGTCAAGCAAGGTGACGGACGTACCCCTTCCCAATGGTGCGGCGATGAACAGTTTGATCGTATCCTGCTGGACGCCCCTTGCTCGGCAACTGGTGTGATTCGTCGTCATCCTGATATCAAATGGCTGCGCCGGGATCGCGATATCAATGAGCTGGCTCAGCTGCAAAGCGAAATCCTTGATGCAGTCTGGCCGCATCTGAAGTCTGGCGGAACGTTGGTTTATGCAACATGCTCCGTTCTTCCGGAAGAAAACGCCCAGCAGATTGCCGCATTCCTGAAACGTACTCCTGATGCTGCGTTACACATGACGGGCACAGCCGATGTTCCGGGAATCCAAAACCTACCGGGAGCGGAAGAAGGTGATGGCTTCTTTTACGCTAAGCTAATCAAAGCGTGATGTTGAAAACGGGTCGCAAGCTATGAAGATAATCATTCTGGGCGCAGGACAGGTCGGCGGCACGCTGGCTGAAAACCTGGTGGGCGAAAATAACGACATCACGATCGTCGACACCAATGGCGATCGGCTGCGGGGATTGCAGGATAAATTCGATCTACGCGTAGTGCAGGGGCACGGTTCGCACCCGCGCGTACTTCGCGAAGCGGGTGCTGACGATGCGGACATGTTGGTCGCGGTGACCAGTTCGGATGAAACAAATATGGTCGCCTGCCAGGTCGCCTATTCGTTATTCAACACCCCGAACCGAATTGCACGTATTCGCTCACCGGATTACGTCCGAGATGCAGAAAAGCTCTTCAATTCTGAAGCGGTGCCGATTGATCATCTTATCGCCCCAGAACAACTGGTTATCGACAGTATTTACCGTTTGATTGAATATCCTGGCGCCCTGCAGGTTGTGAACTTTGCCGAGGGGAAAGTCAGCCTGGCGGTTGTGAAGGCTTACTACGGCGGCCCGCTGATTGGTAATGCACTCTCCACCATGCGCGAGCATATGCCCCATATTGATACGCGTGTGGCGGCAATATTCCGTCATGACCGTCCCATTCGCCCGCAAGGCTCCACCATTGTCGAAGCTGGAGATGAAGTGTTCTTCATTGCTGCCTCGCAGCATATCCGCGCCGTAATGAGCGAACTCCAGCGTCTGGAAAAACCTTATAAGCGCATCATGTTGGTAGGCGGCGGGAATATTGGTGCTGGTCTGGCGCACCGGCTTGAAAAAGATTACAGCGTGAAGTTGATCGAACGCGATCAACAGCGCGCTGCAGAGCTGGCAGAAAAACTACAGAATACGATCGTGTTTTATGGCGACGCATCGGATCAGGAATTGCTGGCGGAAGAACATATTGATCAAGTTGATCTGTTCATTGCCGTTACCAATGACGATGAGGCCAATATCATGTCGGCCATGCTGGCAAAACGCATGGGTGCCAAAAAAGTCATGGTGCTCATTCAGCGCCGGGCCTATGTCGATTTGGTACAAGGCAGCGTCATTGATATTGCCATCTCACCACAGCAGGCAACCATTTCAGCGCTGTTAAGCCATGTCCGTAAAGCGGATATTGTCGGCGTTTCCTCCCTCCGTCGTGGCGTTGCCGAGGCAATTGAAGCCGTCGCTCACGGAGATGAAACCACCTCTCGCGTTGTTGGCCGAGCCATTGACGAAATTAAACTACCGCCAGGCACAATAATCGGTGCCGTGGTGCGCGGGAATGATGTCATGATCGCTAATGATAATTTGCGCATCGAACAGGGCGATCACGTCATTATGTTCCTGACAGATAAAAAGTTTATTACCGACGTCGAACGTCTGTTCCAGCCAAGTCCATTCTTCCTGTAATGGTGAAAGGCGCTCATTCGGGCGCCTTTTTTATTAACCCTCTATTTTATAATGGTTAATTTTTCATAACGAATATTTATCCTCAATGGAAATTGGCTAATGATTTGTTAAACTTAGGATCGTTAGCTGGCTCAAGGAGAATAAAATGAGTGTAATTAAAGAATTTCGCGAATTTGCGATGCGCGGGAATGTAGTAGATTTGGCAGTGGGTGTGATTATTGGTGCAGCATTCGGCAAGATTGTTTCATCTCTGGTTGCCGATATCATTATGCCACCGTTAGGGCTGTTAATTGGTGGTGTCGATTTCAAACAATTTGCTTTCACTCTCAGAGATGCACAAGGCGATATCCCTGCAGTCGTGATGCACTATGGCGTATTTATTCAGAATATTTTCGACTTTTTGATCGTTGCCTTCGCAATCTTTATGGCGATTAAGCTGATTAATAAATTGAACCGTAAAAAAGAAGAACCGGCAGCTGCACCACCGGCACCGACAAAAGAAGAAGTTTTACTGACTGAAATTCGCGATCTATTGAAAGAGCAGAACAGTCGCCCGTAATCAGGCGCATAAAGCCAGAAGGCCAGTGGTAAAAAAGTGAATCACTTTCTTGCCACTGGCCTCCCAGTTACCCCGTTTGCCATGTTTTCCTTTTCGCAGATAACTTCCCTTCCCTTTTTTATTCTTTTCGACCCGCTGGCGAAACAGTGGATCATGTAACAAAGCCTCAATGGCATTATCCTGAATTTGCCCCTTCGTATGCTGATAGCGGCTCATAATATCTCCAGATTGTAAGTAAAATCGGCGCGAGTGTAGATCCACTCATTTTAAAAATCAACAGCCACGCGGTATGCCACTGGCGCCTTGTTCCAGTGTTTCGAGTATTGAACAGTAGAGGCTGCTATGTGCCGTACCGCAACACGCATCATTAAGACGCTGCAGTGAACGCTGCATGGTTTGTAGCTCTTCAATTCTCGCTTCCACCTCCGTTAACCTGGCCTGAACGATGCTTTTCGATTCCTGACAGGTGTGGTGTTCAGGATCGATACGGATCGAAAGCAGTTCTCTGATCGATTCCAGCGTAAAACCGAGCTGCCGCGCATAGCGGATGAACTTGAGACGCTGAAGATCCTTTTCAGTGTAAAGCCGAAAGCCACCCTCCGTGCGAACCTCATGTTCCATCATCTGCTGCTTTTCATAGTAGCGGATAGTGTCTGGCGTAACGTCGGCAAGCTTCGCGAGTTCCCCAATGCGATACATTAGTAATCTCCTATGATTGTTTTAAACAAACGATCCGAATATTCACCATGCAGGAAATCGGTATTCACTCCGGCTTGCTGCAATTTAAGCTCAACAAGCGCCAACCGGCGACGGATTTCCTGCGCTTCAGGATCACCAGGTTCAATGCCTTTAAGCAAATCAGCAAGAGCCAACGCATCCTTACGATTTTCGAGCTCTGGAGGAAGGCAACCGGCATTTTTTAATAATCGATAGCCCGACCGTAATTCAGCGGGAACCAGGGTATCATCATCAAGTGTAAGCGGTTGGCCAGCGCCTGGAAGATCGCGAAACTCGCCTTTACGTTGGGCATCCAGGATATGACGTTCTGCCCATTGATCAAGCAGCCACATCGTAAAACTCCGAAGTATAAGAGTGGATTCAGACAGTGTAGAGAAAGGATGATTCAGGGGATATAAAAAAACCCGCCGAAGCGGGTTCTTTTACGTTACTGCAGATTACTCTGCAGCAGCTTCTGCTTTCGATTCAGAACGATCAACCAGCTCGATGTATGCCATCGGAGCGTTGTCGCCTGCACGGAAGCCACACTTCAGAATACGAGTGTAACCACCGGCACGGCTCGCGAAACGCGGGCCCAGTTCGTTAAACAGTTTTGCCACGATCTCGTTATCACGAGTACGGGCGAATGCCAGACGACGATTAGCAACGCTGTCAGTCTTGGCAAGAGTAATCAGCGGCTCAACTACGCGACGCAGCTCTTTCGCTTTAGGCAGGGTCGTCTTGATGATCTCATGACGAACCAGTGAACCTGCCATGTTGCGGAACATAGCCTGGCGATGGCTGCTGTTACGGTTCAGTTGACGACCACTCTTACGATGGCGCATGACCTTATCCTTCTCAGTAAAACCTTAACCTGTGATCCGGTTACTCGTCAGCAATGCTTGCTGGTGGCCAGTTTTCCAGGCGCATACCCAGAGACAGACCACGTGAAGCCAGCACGTCTTTAATCTCAGTAAGAGATTTTTTACCCAGGTTAGGCGTTTTCAGCAACTCAACCTCGGTACGCTGTACCAGATCACCGATATAGTGGATAGCTTCTGCCTTGAGGCAGTTAGCAGAGCGGACAGTCAATTCCAGATCGTCAACAGGGCGCAGCAGGATCGGATCGAACTCTGGTTTCTCTTCTTTAACTTCCGGCTGACGAACATCACGTAAGTCAACGAAAGCTTCAAGTTGTTCTGCCAGAATGGTTGCCGCACGACGAATCGCCTCTTCAGGATCGATTGTGCCGTTGGTTTCCATTTCGATGACCAGCTTGTCCAGGTCGGTACGCTGTTCTACACGCGCTGCTTCAACATTGTAGGCAATACGCTCTACAGGGCTGTAACATGCGTCGACCAGCAGACGGCCGATTGGGCGCTCATCTTCTTCCGAATGAATTCGGGCAGAAGCCGGCACATAACCACGACCGCGCTGAACTTTGATACGCATGCTAATAGCTGCGTTCTCATCGGTCAGGTGGCAGATCACGTGCTGCGGCTTGACGATTTCGACATCACCATCATGGGTAATGTCGGCTGCAGTCACAGGGCCAATGCCAGATTTATTCAGAGTAAGAATAACTTCATCTTTCCCCTGAACTCTCACCGCCAGCCCTTTCAGGTTGAGCAGGATTTCAAGGATATCTTCCTGAACGCCTTCTTTGGTGCTGTACTCATGAAGTACACCATCAATCTCAACTTCGGTCACCGCGCAACCCGGCATCGATGAGAGCAGAATACGGCGCAGTGCGTTACCCAGAGTATGGCCAAAGCCACGCTCTAAAGGCTCAAGGGTCACCTTGGCGTGCGTCGAACTCACTTGCTCGATATCTACCAGGCGCGGTTTTAGAAACTCTGTCACAGAACCCTGCATTGTGTCCTCTCTTTGGTACTAAGCTTTACTTGGAGTAAAGCTCGACGATCAGGTGTTCGTTAATGTCCGCAGACAGATCAGAACGTTCTGGCTGACGCTTGAACGTGCCTTCCATCTTGCCAGCATCAACTTCCAGCCAGGTTGGCTTTTCACGCTGCTCAGCCAGCTCCAGAGCGGCTTTCACGCGAGATTGCGTTTTCGCTTTCTCACGAATGCTAACAACGTCGTTCGCTTTAACCTGATAAGAAGCGATGTTAACAACACGACCGTTTACCATGATTGCTTTATGGCTAACCAGTTGGCGTGATTCAGCACGAGTAGCGCCGAAGCCCATACGGTAAACAACGTTGTCCAGACGACCTTCCAGCAGAGCCAACAGGTTTTCACCGGTGTTGCCTTTCAGACGTGCTGCTTCTTTATAGTAGTTACGGAACTGACGCTCCAGCACACCGTAGGTACGGCGAACTTTTTGCTTTTCACGCAACTGCACACCATAGTCAGACAGACGCGGTTTACGCGCACCGTGCTGGCCAGGAGCTTGTTCAATTTTACACTTGGTATCGATCGCGCGAACGCCAGACTTAAGGAATAAGTCGGTGCCCTCACGACGGCTCAGCTTGAGCTTAGGACCCAAATATCTTGCCATTTTCTATCTCCAACAATCCTAGAAAACGTAAGCGTTATACGCGACGTTTTTTCGGCGGACGACAACCGTTATGAGGGATCGGAGTCACATCAGTAATATTAGTGATGCGGAAACCAGCGGCGTTCAGAGCACGAACAGTTGATTCGCGACCCGGACCCGGACCTTTAACCATAACTTCCAGATTCTTGATGCCGTATTCTTTTACGGCTTCTGCACAACGCTCTGCTGCAACCTGGGCTGCGAACGGAGTAGATTTGCGAGAACCACGGAAACCGGAACCACCGGCTGTTGCCCAACCCAATGCGTTACCCTGACGATCAGTAATAGTAACGATGGTGTTGTTAAAAGAAGCATGGATATGAGCCACGCCGTCAGAGACTTGTTTTCTTACACGTTTACGTGCACGAATTGGTGCCTTTGCCATTATTCAATCACCCCGATTATTTCTTGATCGGTTTGCGCGGACCCTTACGGGTACGTGCGTTGGTCTTGGTGCGCTGACCGCGAACCGGGAGACCACGACGATGACGCAAACCGCGATAGCAACCAAGGTCCATAAGGCGCTTGATGCTCATGCTAACTTCACGGCGCAGATCACCTTCAACGACAAATTTGGCAACTTCGTCACGCAGCGTGTCGATTTGTTCTTCAGACAGCTCACTGATCTTAACATCTTCAGCGATACCCGCTGCAGCCAGAATGGCTTTGGAACGGGTCTTGCCGACGCCATAGATCGAAGTTAATGCGATCACAGCATGTTTCTGATCAGGAATGTTAATGCCTGCTATACGGGCCACTATGCACTCCTACTATTTAATATGTACGCACCATGCTGAAAAGCCCGTTTTCAGGATACTCAAATGGAAACGTACAGACATACAAAAGATTGGCTGGCTAATCTAGCCAGCTCAACCCAACTTTGCAAGAAAAAAATGCGAAATAATCAGCCTTGACGCTGTTTATGTTTCGGCTCGGCACTGCAAATCACGCGGATGACGCCATCACGCTTAACGATTTTGCAGTTACGGCATAATTTCTTGACGGAAGCACGAACTTTCATTTTTACTCTCCGTAACTTCTCGGGCGACCAATTAACGGCCGTAGCCTTTCAGGTTCGCCTTCTTCAAGGCAGACTCATACTGACTGGACATCATCAGAGTTTGCACTTGAGCCATAAAGTCCATAATCACGACAACAACGATAAGCAGTGAGGTCCCACCGAAGTAGAACGGTACTTTCATTGCATCACGCATGAACTCCGGGATCAGGCAGATAAAAGTAATATACAACGCGCCAATCAAAGTCAGACGAGTCATTACTTTATCGATATACTTCGCCGTTTGCTCTCCCGGACGAATTCCTGGTACAAATGCACCGGACTTCTTCAGGTTATCTGCTGTTTCACGCGGGTTGAAGACCAACGCCGTGTAGAAGAAACAGAAGAATATGATTGCAGACGCATAGAGTAACACATAAAGCGGTTGCCCAGGCTGCAAATACAGCGAAATTGTTGTCAGCCAGTTCCAACCGGTTCCGCCCCCGAACCATGACGCGATGGTTGCTGGGAACAGAATGATACTGGAAGCGAAGATCGCTGGGATAACCCCGGCCATATTCACTTTCAGCGGTAAATGTGTGCTCTGTGCAGCATAGACACGACGACCCTGCTGACGTTTCGCGTAGTTCACCACAATGCGGCGTTGACCACGTTCAACGAAGACAACAAAGAACGTCACTGCAAATACTAATACTGCAACCAATAGCAACAGGAGGAAGTGCAGGTCGCCTTGACGCGCTTGCTCGATCGTATGGGCAATGGCTGGCGGGAGTCCCGCAACGATACCGGCGAAGATAATGATTGAGATACCGTTACCGATACCTCGCTCAGTAATCTGTTCGCCGAGCCACATCAGGAACATAGTCCCTGTGACCAGACTTACAACAGCGGTGAAATAGAATGCAAAGCCCGGGTTAATAACCAGGCCCTGCATACCAGGCATATTCGGTAAACCGGTAGCAATACCGATCGACTGAAATATTGCCAGCACCAGAGTGCCGTAACGGGTGTACTGGCTGATCTTACGACGACCAGACTCCCCTTCTTTCTTCAGCTCTGCCAGGGCCGGATGAACGACCGTAAGCAGTTGGATAATAATAGATGCCGAAATATACGGCATGATACCCAGTGCAAAGATAGAAGCACGGCTGAGAGCACCACCAGAGAACATGTTAAACATCTCAATGATGGTGCCTCGCTGTTGCTCAAGCAGTTTAGCAAGTACAGCGGCATCGATACCAGGGATCGGAATAAAAGAGCCAATACGGAAAACGATCAGCGCACCAACTACAAACAAAAGTCTGCGTTTCAGTTCGCCAAATCCACCCTTGGCACTTTGAAAATCTAATCCCGGTTGCTTAGCCATCTGCTACTTATTCCTCAATTTTACCGCCAGCAGCTTCGATAGCAGCACGAGCGCCTTTAGAAACACGCAGGCCACGAACAGTTACCGGAGTAGTTACTTCACCAGCCAGGATCACTTTCGCGAACTCGATCTGGATACCGATAATGTTTGCTGCTTTCAGCGTGTTCAGGTCTACAACGCCGCCTTCAACTTTCGCCAGGTCAGACAGACGGATTTCCGCTGTAATCGCTGATTTGCGAGAGGTGAAACCGAATTTCGGCAGACGACGGTACAGTGGCATCTGGCCACCCTCGAAACCGCGACGTACGCCACCGCCAGAACGAGAGTTCTGACCTTTGTGACCACGACCACCGGTTTTACCGAGGCCAGAACCGATACCACGACCAAGGCGTTTACCCGCCTTTTTAGAGCCTTCGGCTGGAGACAGAGTATTTAAACGCATCTCTTACTCCTCAACTTTAACCATGAAGTAAACCGCGTTGACCATACCACGTACAGCGGGAGTATCCTCACGCTCAACGGTATGACCAATACGACGCAGACCCAGGCCAAGCAGCGTTGCCTTGTGTTTCGGCAGACGACCGATTGCACTGCGGGTTTGAGTGATTTTAATAGTCTTTGCCATGGTCAATTACCCCAGAATTTCTTCAACGGATTTACCACGCTTGGCAGCGACCATTTCTGGAGAATTCATATTTTCCAGGCCATCAATAGTTGCACGAACCACGTTAATCGGGTTGGTAGAACCATATGCTTTAGCCAGAACGTTATGAACTCCAGCGACTTCGAGAACGGCGCGCATTGCACCACCGGCAATAATACCGGTACCTTCTGAAGCCGGCTGCATGAAGACACGAGAACCCGTGTGAACACCTTTAACAGGGTGTTGCAGGGTGCCGTGGTTCAGCGCGACGTTAATCATATTGCGACGGGCTTTTTCCATCGCTTTCTGGATCGCTGCTGGAACTTCACGCGCTTTACCGTAACCAAAACCAACGCGACCATTACCATCACCAACAACAGTCAGAGCTGTGAAGGAGAAAATACGACCACCTTTAACGGTTTTAGATACGCGGTTAACCGCGATCAGCTTTTCCTGCAGTTCGCCAGCTTGTTTTTCGATGTGAGCCATCTTACACCTCTACCTTAGAACTGAAGGCCAGCTTCACGGGCAGCATCTGCCAGTGCCTGGACACGACCATGATATTGGAACCCGGAACGGTCAAAGGACACGACTTTGATGCCTTTTTCCAGAGCGCGTTCAGCAACAGCTTTACCGACAGCTGCAGCAGCGTCTTTGTTACCGGTGTACTTCAATTGTTCAGTAATAGCTTTTTCTACAGTAGAAGCAGCTACCAGAACTTCAGAACCGTTTGGTGCAATGACCTGTGCGTAAATATGACGCGGGGTACGATGTACCACCAGGCGAGTTGCACCCAGCTCTTTGAGCTTGCGGCGTGCGCGGGTCGCACGACGGATACGAGCAGATTTCTTATCCATAGTGTTACCTTACTTCTTCTTAGCCTCTTTGGTACGCACGACTTCGTCGGCGTAACGAACACCCTTGCCTTTATAAGGCTCAGGACGACGGTAGGCGCGCAGGTCTGCTGCAACCTGACCGATCAGCTGTTTATCCGCGCCTTTCAGCACGATTTCAGTCTGAGACGGACATTCTGCAGTGATACCAGCAGGCAGCTGATGCTCAACGGGGTGAGAGAAGCCCAGAGACAGGCCTACTGCATTCCCTTTGATAGCTGCACGATAACCTACACCAACCAGCTGAAGCTTTTTAGTGAAGCCTTCGGTAACACCAACAACCATTGAGTTCAGCAGGGCACGCGCGGTACCAGCCTGAGCCCATCCATCCACGAAACCATCACGCGGACCGAAGGTCAGAGCATTATCTGCATGTTTAACTTCAACAGCATTGTTGAGGGTACGAGTCAGCTCGCCGTTTTTACCTTTGATCGTAATAACCTGACCGTCGATTTTTACATCAACGCCGGCAGGAATGACGACCGGTGCTTTAGCAACACGAGACATTCTTTCCTCCGATTAGGCTACGTAGCAGATAATTTCGCCACCAAGACCAGCTTGGCGCGCTGCACGATCAGTCATAACACCTTTAGAGGTAGAAACAACTGCGATACCCAGACCAGCCATAACTTTAGGCAGCTCATCTTTTTTCTTATAGATGCGCAGGCCTGGGCGGCTGACACGCTGAATGCTTTCTACAACAGCTTTACCCTGGAAATACTTAAGAGTAAGTTCCAGTTCCGGCTTGGTGTCGCCTTCAACTTTAAAATCTTCGATAAAACCTTCTTCCTTCAGCACATTGGCAATTGCCACTTTCAGCTTGGCGGAAGGCATGGTGACCGCAACTTTGTTCGCGGCCTGACCGTTACGGATACGGGTCAGCATATCCGCGATCGGATCTTGCATGCTCATCTGTCTTTACTCCCGTGATTCAATTGGTGACAATTACCAGCTAGCCTTTTTCAGACCCGGGATTTCACCGCGCATAGCGGCTTCACGGACCTTAATACGGCTCAACCCGAACTTCCGCAGGAAAGCGTGCGGACGACCAGTTTGACGACAGCGGTTACGCTGACGAGACGGGCTGGAATCACGCGGCAGAGACTGCAGCTTCAGAACTGCGTTCCAACGATCTTCGTCGGAAGCGTTCACATCAGAAATGATCGCTTTCAGTTCAGCGCGTTTAGCGAAGAATTTATCAGCTAAAGCTACGCGCTTTACTTCGCGTGCTTTCATTGATTGCTTAGCCATTCAGTAACCCTACCTTACTTGCGGAACGGGAAGTCAAAGGCAGCCAGCAGAGCACGGCCTTCTTCGTCAGAGTTCGCAGTAGTGGTAATGGTAATATCCAAACCACGCACGCGGTCGACTTTATCGTAGTCGATCTCTGGGAAGATGATCTGCTCACGGACACCCATGCTGTAGTTACCACGACCATCGAATGACTTAGCGGACAAGCCACGGAAGTCACGGATACGTGGAACAGCAATAGAGATCAGGCGCTCAAGGAACTCCCACATGCGTTCGCCACGCAGAGTTACTTTACAGCCGATCGGATAGCCCTGACGGATTTTGAAGCCTGCAACAGATTTGCGTGCTTTGGTGATCAACGGCTTTTGACCGGAGATTGCTGTCAGATCAGCTGCTGCGTTATCCAGCAGTTTCTTGTCAGCGATCGCTTCACCAACACCCATGTTCAGGGTGATCTTCTCGACCCGAGGGACTTGCATGACAGAATTGTAGTTAAACTCAGTCATGAGTTTGCTAACTACTTCGTCTTTGTAGTAATCATGCAGTTTCGCCATCGTACTACTCCAAATTACTTGATAGTTTCGCTGTTAGACTTGAAGAAACGGACTTTTTTGCCGTCTTCGAATCTAAAGCCTACACGGTCAGCCTTGCCGGTTGCCGCGTTGAAGAGTGCAACGTTAGAAACCTGAATTGCAGCTTCTTTTTCAACGATGCCACCTGGTTGGTTCAGGGCCGGAACCGGCTTCTGATGTTTCTTAACCAGGTTGATACCTTCAACAATGATCTTGCCGGAAGACAGAACATTTTTTACTTTACCGCGTTTACCTTTATCTTTACCGGTTAACACGATAACTTCGTCATCACGACGGATTTTCGCTGCCATGATTCGCTCCTTAGAGTACTTCTGGTGCCAGAGAGATAATTTTCATGAACTTTTCAGTACGAAGTTCACGAGTTACCGGCCCAAAGATACGCGTGCCGATAGGCTGCTCGCTGTTATTGTTTAAAATAACGCATGCATTACCATCGAAGCGAATGACAGAACCGTCAGGGCGACGAACACCCTTCCTGGTGCGCACCACTACCGCTTTCAGCACATCACCTTTCTTGACCTTACCACGTGGAATTGCTTCTTTGATGGTGATCTTGATGATGTCGCCTACGCCTGCGTAGCGACGGTGCGAGCCACCCAGAACCTTGATACACATTACGCGACGTGCACCGGAGTTGTCGGCGACGGTCAGCATAGTCTGTTCTTGGATCATTTTAGTGCTCCGCTAATGTCAACTACTACCTGAGACCCTAAAATCAGAGTCGTCGAAAAGCCCCATATCGAGGGCGCGGCATTATAACACCGGTTCTACAATATGGGTAGAAAAAATACACGGCTCATTACTGAGCCGTGTATTCGTATTGAGAGGCCTAACTGTATTACAGAACGGCTTTCTCTACAACGCGAACCAGCGTCCAGGACTTAGTCTTGGACAGCGGACGGCATTCGCGGATTTCAACCACGTCACCGATACCGCATTCGTTGTTCTCGTCATGTACGTGCAGTTTGGTCGTACGCTTGATGAATTTACCGTAGATCGGGTGTTTCACAATGCGTTCGATAGCAACAACAATGGATTTCTCCATTTTGTCGCTAACAACACGACCTTGCAGAGTACGGATTTTATCGGTCATTACGCACCCGCCTTCTGAGTCAGTAAAGTCTTAACGCGTGCAACATCACGACGCACTTGCTTCAGCAGGTGAGTCTGTTGCAGCTGGCCACTTGCAGCCTGCATGCGGAGGTTAAACTGCTCACGCAGCAGGTTCAGCAGCTCAGCGTTCAGCTCTTCAACGCTTTTTTCACGCAGCTCATTTGCTTTCATTACATCACCGTCTTAGTTACAAAGGTGGTTTTAATCGGCAGTTTCGCTGCTGCCAGGCCGAATGCTTCACGGGCTAGCTCTTCCGGTACGCCGTCCATTTCATACAGGACTTTACCCGGCTGAATCAAGGCAACCCAATACTCCACGTTACCTTTACCTTTACCCATACGAACTTCCAGCGGCTTCTCGGTAATTGGTTTGTCCGGGAATACACGGATCCAGATTTTACCTTGACGCTTAACTGCACGGGTCATTGCACGACGTGCTGCTTCGATCTGACGTGCAGTCAGACGACCACGGCCAACAGCTTTCAGACCGAAAGTGCCGAAGCTAACATCCGTACCCTGCGCCAGACCACGGTTGCGGCCTTTATGCACTTTACGGAATTTTGTACGCTTTGGTTGTAACATCAGCGACGCTCCTTATTTACGGCCTTTACGCTGCTGCTTTTTAGGTTGCGCAGCCGGTTTTTCCGGTTGTTCAACAGCAGCCATACCACCCAGGATCTCACCTTTGAAGATCCATACCTTAACGCCGATTACACCGTAAGTGGTGTGCGCTTCAGAGGTGTTGTAGTCGATGTCAGCACGCAGAGTGTGCAACGGTACGCGACCTTCGCGGTACCATTCGGTACGTGCGATTTCCGCGCCGCCGAGACGGCCGCTAACTTCAACTTTGATACCTTTAGCGCCCAGACGCATTGCGTTCTGTACAGCACGCTTCATAGCACGACGGAACATAACACGACGTTCCAGCTGTGAAGTGATGCTATCAGCAACCAATTTAGCGTCCAGTTCAGGCTTACGAACTTCAGCGATATTGATCTGTGCAGGAACGCCAGCGATATCCGCTACGACCTTGCGCAGTTTTTCTACGTCTTCGCCTTTCTTACCGATAACGATACCCGGGCGAGCGGTGTGAATAGTCACACGAATGCTCTTAGCCGGACGCTCGATAACGATACGAGATACAGACGCTTTAGCCAGTTCCTTAGTCAGGTACTGACGTACTTTAAAATCGCTGTCCAGGTTGTCAGCGAATTCTTTGGTGTTCGCAAACCAGGTTGAATTCCATGGTTTTACAATACCCAGGCGAATACCATTAGGATGTACTTTCTGACCCATTGCTAGTCTCCAGAGTCTCAGCGATCGGACACAACCACAGTAATGTGGCTGGTGCGCTTCAGGATGCGATCTGCACGACCTTTCGCACGCGGCATAATGCGCTTCATGCTTGGGCCTTCATCTACGAAGATTTTCGCAACTTTCAGATCGTCAATGTCAGCGCCATCGTTGTGTTCAGCGTTAGCAATGGCAGATTCCAGTACTTTCTTGACCAATACCGCAGCTTTCTTGTTGGTATAGGTCAGGATGTCCAGGGCCTGCGACACTTTCTTACCGCGAATCAGGTCAGCAACAAGGCGAACCTTCTGAGCAGAAGAACGAGCATGGCGATGTTGAGCTAAAGTTTCCATCTCTTCCTCCTACCTTATTTCTTCTTCGCTTTTTTATCAGCAGCATGGCCGCGATAAGTACGAGTCGGTGCGAATTCACCCAGTTTATGACCGACCATTTCGTCGGAAACAAAGACTGGAACGTGCTGACGACCATTATGGACAGCGATGGTCAAACCGATCATGTTAGGAAAGATCGTTGAACGACGGGACCAAGTGCGCAGGGGCTTCTTGTCTCCGCTTTCCACCGCTTTCTCTACCTTCTTCAGCAAGTGCAGGTCAATAAAAGGACCTTTCTTGAGAGAACGTGGCATGGCTTATCCTCTAAAATTATTTGCTACGGCGACGTACGATAAATTTATCAGTACGCTTGTTGCTGCGGGTCTTCTTACCTTTGGTCTGAACGCCCCATGGAGTTACAGGGTGCTTACCAAAGTTACGACCTTCACCACCACCATGTGGGTGATCGACTGGGTTCATCGCAGTACCGCGAACGGTAGGACGAACACCACGCCAGCGTGCAGCACCTGCTTTACCCAGAACGCGCAGCATATGCTCAGCATTGCCAACTTCGCCCAGAGTTGCACGGCAGTCTGCTTCTACTTTACGCATTTCACCAGAACGCAGACGCAGGGTGACATAAGCACCATCACGAGCAACGATCTGAACGTAAGTACCAGCGGAACGTGCCAGCTGACCGCCTTTACCTGGTTTCATTTCTACGTTATGAACGGTAGAACCAACCGGGATATTGCGCATCGGCAGGGTGTTACCTGCTTTGATTGCAGCATCAACGCCAGACTGAATCTGGTCGCCAGCTTTCAGGCCTTTAGGGGCCAGGATGTAACGGCGTTCGCCATCTTTGTACAGAACCAGCGCGATGTTCGCGGAACGGTTCGGATCGTACTCAAGACGCTCAACAATTGCCGGGATACCGTCTTTGTTGCGTTTGAAGTCAACAATACGATAAGCCTGCTTGTGACCACCACCGATGTGACGAGTGGTGATACGGCCATTGTTGTTACGACCACCGGATTTGCTGTTTTTTTCAACCAGCGGAGCAAAAGGTTTGCCCTTGTGCAGCTCTGGGTTGACCACTTTAACGACGTGGCGACGACCCGGAGATGTCGGTTTACATTTAACAACTGCCATTGTATTACTCCTCCGACTTACTCAGCGCCGCCGACGAAGTCCAGATTCTGGCCTTCCTTCAGGGTGACGTAAGCTTTTTTCCAGTCGCTACGACGACCGATACGCTGTCCGTGACGTTTAACTTTCCCTTTAACGACCAGGGTGTTAACGACTTCGACTTCGACTTCAAACAGTTTCTGCACAGCAGCTTTGATTTCTGCTTTGGTCGCGTCTTTAGCAACTTTGAGAACGATGGTATTTGTTTTTTCCATCGCAGCAGACGCTTTTTCAGAAACGTGCGGTGCACGAAGCACCTTCAGCAGACGTTCTTCACGAATCATGCCAGCATCTCCTCAACTTGCTTAACAGCATCAGCAGTCATTACGACTTTGTCGAAGGCGATCAGGCTAACCGGGTCGATACCAGTTGCATCGCGTACGTCAACCTTGTGCAGGTTGCGCGCAGCCAGGAACAGGTTTTCGTCCAGCTCACCGGTGATGATCAGCACATCTTCCAGAGCCATGTCTTTCAGTTTCTGTGCCAGCAGCTTAGTTTTAGGCGCTTCTACAGAGAACGTCTCGACAACGATCAGACGATCCTGACGTACCAGTTCGGACAGAATGCTTTTCAGCGCGCCGCGGTACATCTTTTTGTTTACTTTTTGACTGTGGTCCTGCGGGCGAGCAGCGAAGGTCACGCCACCGGAACGCCAGATCGGGCTCTTGATAGAACCTGAACGCGCACGGCCGGTACCTTTCTGGCGCCACGGCTTTTTGCCGGAACCAGTTACTTCAGCACGAGTCTTCTGAGCACGAGTACCCTGACGAGCACCAGCTGCATAAGCAACTACAACCTGGTGAACCAGCGCTTCGTTGAAATCACGACCGAAGGTAGTTTCGGAAACAGTCAGCGCGCTCTGCGCGTCTTTCAATACTAATTCCATTGCTATCCCCTTACGCCTTCACAGCTGGTTTAACGATCAGGTCGCTACCGGTTGCACCGGGAACAGCACCTTTAACCAGCAGCAGGTTGCGCTCAGCGTCAACACGTACTACGTCCAGGCTCTGAACAGTTACACGTTCGTTACCCAGCTGACCTGCCATTTTCTTGCCTTTAAACACTTTGCCCGGAGTCTGGTTCTGACCGATAGAACCCGGAACGCGGTGAGACAAGGAGTTACCGTGGGTAGCGTCCTGGGTACGGAAGTTCCAGCGCTTAACGGTACCAGCAAAACCTTTACCTTTAGAGGTACCGGTTACGTCAACTTTTTTAACTTCAGCAAACAGCTCAACGCTAATGTCCTGACCTACGGTGAACTCTTCGCCTTCAGCAAGACGGAATTCCCACAGACCACGGCCAGCTTCAACGCCAGCTTTAGCGAAGTGACCAGCCTCCGGCTTGGTTACACGGTTAGCTTTTTTAGCACCGGTAGTAACCTGAACAGCACGGTAGCCATCGTTAGCCAGGTCTTTAACCTGAGTAACGCGGTTTGCTTCAACTTCGATTACGGTTACTGGGATAGAAACGCCATCTTCAGTGAAGATGCGGGTCATACCCACTTTTTTACCGACTAAACCAATCATTGTTTCAACCTCTCAATCGCTCGATGACCTGATTAACCCAGGCTGATCTGCACGTCTACACCGGCAGCCAGATCCAGACGCATCAGAGCATCAACGGTTTTCTCAGTTGGCTCAACGATGTCAACCAGACGCTTATGAGTACGAATTTCGTACTGATCACGCGCATCTTTGTTAACGTGCGGAGAGATCAGAACGGTAAAACGCTCTTTGCGGGTCGGCAGCGGGATCGGACCACGGACTTGCGCACCAGTGCGCTTAGCAGTCTCGACGATTTCCGCGGTTGATTGATCGATAAGACGATGATCAAACGCTTTCAGGCGGATACGGATTCTTTGGTTCTGCATGAGACCAGAGCTCCAATTATTTTATAAACGAAAATGATTACTACTCAAACCCATTACGATTGATGGGAGAGTGTAACCGTTCTTACGTAGCCCCCAATTGGGAGCATTGTTGAGTAACGAAAAACAGTGTTACTCAGGTTCAGATTGAACCAGCTGTCAATTACGACAAGCCCGCGCATTATACGTAAATCTGACCACAACGCAAGTGCAGTTTATAAAACAGACTCTCGTGGTGGGTTTTGCGTAGCCGCTCGACATCGGGTTGCAACGCGTGTCGAGCTAGCGTGATTCGCTGGAAGGCTTCACGCAAAGACAACTTTTGCTGTTTGCCCTGCAATAACGCCCGGAAGAGGATAGCGCTGCGATCCTTTCTGAGGCTTAAACCATGCTAACCGCCCTTCCCTTTCTGATGCTCTATGCAGTCTTGACCTGTCTTCTGGTGCGCGAAGATATCCGCTCAGGCCTTTTACCCGACAAATACCTTTGTCCATTACTTTGGACAGGCCTTCTTTTCCATCTCATGATCCATCCTGATTTTCTCGCCAGCGCCGTAATGGGTGCGATGGCGGGATACATCGGCTTTGCCTGTATTTATTGGGGTTATCGTATGGTGTTTAAACGAGAAGGGCTAGGATATGGAGATGTGAAGTATCTTGCTGCGTTAGGCGCCTGGCACGGCTGGTGCGTTCTTCCGGCGATGGCCTTGTCTGCTGCAATTCTGGCAATAAGCTTTGTGCTGATTCAGATGGTCATGAAACCGGGACAACAGATACATAAAAACCCACTACCGTTTGGCCCATTTCTGGCGGCAGCAGGTTTAGTGTCGGGTTGGCAGAGCTTACTTAATCTGCCACTTTAATCTGAGATTGCAGGTAGTTTTGCAGACCAATTTTTCCGATGAGGTCCAGCTCAGTTTCCAGCCAGTCGATATGGCCCTCTTCGTCAGCCAGAATGGTGATCATCATGTCACGGCTGACGTAATCATGAACGCTGTCAGCGTAGGCAATGGCTTCACGAAGATCCTTCGCCCCTTCAAGTTCAAGACGGAGATCGGATTGCAGCATTTCTTCTACATCTTCACCAATACCCAGCTTCCCGAGATCCTGCAAATTCGGGATACCTTCGAGAAATAAAATACGCTCGATGTATTTATCGGCATGTTTCATCTCATCGATGGATTCATGGTATTCGACATCATTGAGGCGCGTCAGGCCCCAATTTTTGAACATTCTCGCATGGAGAAAATACTGATTGATTGCGACAAGCTCATTTCCCAATAATTTATTGAGATAACTTATGATTTTAACATCACCTTTCATTATATAGTCCCTCCGCTTCCACTTATTGAAGCGTAGATGGGGCTACAGGGATGTCAAAAAAAAGATAGAGCCTCAGGCGATCTCTTTGTATTCCGGGATCTGCGTCAATTCGTCCTGCATTATCTCGCGTGCCGCGCGAACGCACTTACCGCATTGATTTCCTACTGGAACAAATTTTCGAAGCTGCTGGAAAGACTGAGGGTGAAACTGGCGAACGGCCTGACGTATTTTTTTGTCACTCACACCATTACACAAACAAACGTACATAAAAACTCCCGCTCAATTTATGATCAAAGTGTAAGTGAGAATAATTATGATTACAATAGCACATCCGTTCCTGGACGCGCCGGCAGCTAACAAAAAATGCGAATAATTGTGACGGGCAATGAATTCAGGACACAAAAAAGGGCGCCGAAGCGCCCTTTTTTTATTCAACACTAATTAACGAGTAATTAGCCCAGAACTTTAGCAACAACGCCCGCACCAACAGTACGGCCGCCTTCACGGATTGCGAAACGCAGACCGTCATCCATCGCGATTGGGTGGATCAAGGTAACAACCATTTTGATGTTGTCGCCTGGCATTACCATCTCTACGCCTTCTGGCAGTTCGATGGTACCGGTCACGTCAGTTGTACGGAAGTAGAACTGTGGACGGTAGCCTTTGAAGAACGGAGTATGACGGCCGCCTTCATCTTTGGACAGGATGTAAACTTCAGATTCGAACTTGGTGTGCGGCTTGATAGAGCCTGGCTTAGCCAGTACCTGACCACGTTCGATTTCTTCACGTTTGATACCACGCAGCAGAACACCAACGTTCTCACCAGCACGGCCTTCGTCCAGCAGTTTGCGGAACATTTCAACGCCAGTACAGGTAGACTTAGCAGTCTCTTTGATACCAACGATTTCAACTTCTTCGCCAACTTTAACGATACCGCGCTCTACACGACCGGTAACAACAGTACCACGGCCGGAGATGGAGAATACGTCTTCGATAGGCAGCAGGAACGGCTTGTCAATCGCACGCTCTGGTTCTGGGATGTAAGAATCCAGGAAGCCAGCCAGCTCAACGATTTTAGCTTCCCACTCTGCTTCGCCTTCCAGCGCTTTCAGAGCAGAACCACGGATGATTGGAGTATCATCACCTGGGAAGTCGTACTGGGACAGAAGTTCACGAACTTCCATTTCAACCAGTTCCAGCAGCTCTTCGTCATCAACCATGTCGCATTTGTTCAGGAACACGATGATGAAAGGAACGCCAACCTGACGACCCAGCAGGATGTGCTCACGAGTCTGAGGCATAGGGCCGTCAGTCGCAGCAACAACCAGGATTGCGCCATCCATCTGAGCAGCACCGGTGATCATGTTTTTAACATAGTCGGCGTGGCCCGGGCAGTCTACGTGTGCGTAGTGGCGAGTCGGGGTGTCATATTCAACGTGGGAAGTGTTGATGGTGATACCACGAGCTTTTTCTTCTGGTGCGTTATCGATCTGATCGAATGCACGAGCAGAACCACCGTAGGTTTTAGCCAGAACGGTAGTGATTGCAGCAGTCAGGGTAGTTTTACCATGGTCAACGTGGCCGATAGTACCAACGTTGACGTGCGGTTTTGTACGTTCAAATTTTTCTTTAGACACGGCTATATTCCTTACTATAGTGCCCCCTCACCGAGGGGACACGGGATTTTGGTTTTTAAACCTGAGGCTTATTTGCCACGGGCTTCGATTACGGCCTGAGCAACGTTGTTCGGCGCATCATCATACTTCAGGAATTCCATGGAGTAAGATGCACGACCTTTAGTCAGAGAACGCAGCTGAGTTGCGTACCCGAACATTTCTGACAACGGAACTTCAGCATGAATCTGAACGCCAGTAGCGTTAGATTCCTGACCTTTCAGCTGACCACGACGACGGCTAAGGTCACCGATAACGTCACCGGTGTTCTCTTCCGGAGTCTCTACTTCAACCTTCATGATAGGCTCAAGCAGAACTGGTTTCGCTTTCTTAAAGCCATCTTTGAAGGCGATAGAAGCGGCCAGTTTAAACGCCAGTTCAGAGGAGTCAACGTCATGGTAAGAACCGAAGTGCAGACGCACGCCGAGATCTACTACCGGGTAACCTGCCAGAGGGCCAGACTTCAGCTGCTCCTGGATACCTTTATCAACGGCAGGGATGTATTCGCCAGGAATTACACCACCTTTGATGTCGTTGATGAACTCGTAACCTTTCGGATTTGAGCCCGGCTCCAGTGGGTACATGTCGATAACAACATGACCGTACTGACCACGACCACCAGACTGCTTAGCGTGTTTACCTTCAACATCGGTAACTTTCGCACGAATCGCTTCGCGGTAAGCAACCTGAGGTTTACCCACGTTAGCTTCAACGTTGAATTCACGCTTCATACGGTCAACGATGATGTCGAGGTGCAGTTCACCCATACCAGCGATGATGGTCTGGTTAGATTCTTCATCAGTCCATACGCGGAATGATGGGTCTTCTTTAGCCAGACGGCCCAGAGCCAGACCCATTTTTTCCTGGTCAGCTTTGGTTTTTGGTTCAACGGCGATAGAGATTACTGGCTCAGGGAACTCCATACGCTCCAGAATGATCGGGTGATCTGGGTTACACAGGGTGTCACCAGTAGTCACGTCTTTCAGACCGATAGCCGCAGCGATGTCGCCTGCGCGAACTTCTTTGATCTCTTCACGTTTGTTCGCGTGCATCTGTACGATACGACCGAAACGTTCACGTGCAGCTTTCACGGAGTTCAGGATGGTGTCACCGGAGTTAACCACGCCAGAGTACACGCGGAAGAACGTCAGGTTACCCACGAACGGGTCGGTAGCGATTTTGAACGCCAGTGCAGCAAACGGCTCGTCATCACTTGCGTGACGTTCAGCCGGAGTGTCTTTACCGTCGTCCAGGATACCGTTGATCGCAGGAACATCTACTGGAGATGGCAGGTAATCAATTACCGCATCCAGCATTGCCTGAACACCTTTGTTCTTGAACGCAGAACCACAGGTTACCAGGATGATTTCGTTGTTCAGAACGCGCTGACGCAGAGCTTTCTTGATCTCTTCTTCAGTCAGTTCTTCACCACCCAGGTATTTCTCCATCAGCTCTTCTGAAGCTTCAGCAGCGGACTCGATCAGGTTCTGGTGCCATTCGTCGGCCAGGTCCTGCATGTCTGCTGGAATATCTTCATAAACGAAGGTGACGCCTGCATCTTCTTCGTTCCAGTTGATGGCTTTCATTTTCACCAGGTCAACAACACCGGTGAAACCTTCTTCAGCACCAATTGCCAGCTGAAGCGGAACCGGAGTCGCGCCCAGACGGGTTTTGATCTGACCAACAACTTTCAGGAAGTTAGCACCCATACGGTCCATTTTGTTAACGAACGCGATGCGTGGAACTTTGTATTTATTAGCCTGACGCCATACGGTTTCAGACTGTGGCTGAACACCACCAACTGCGCAGTAAACCATTACTGCACCATCAAGAACACGCATGGAACGTTCAACTTCGATGGTGAAGTCAACGTGCCCCGGGGTGTCGATGATGTTTACGCGATGCGGTTCATACTGCTTAGCCATACCTGACCAGAATGCAGTAGTCGCTGCGGAGGTGATGGTAATACCACGCTCCTGCTCCTGTTCCATCCAGTCCATGGTAGCTGCGCCGTCATGAACTTCACCGATTTTATGGTTTACACCGGTGTAGAACAGAATACGTTCGGTAGTAGTGGTTTTACCGGCGTCGATGTGCGCACTGATACCGATGTTACGGTAGCGTGCGATGGGTGTTGTACGAGCCATTTGATTCCTCGTTTGATTCTTTGGCGTTCAGTTAAGTAACCCAGAGCGGGCGGCTTCTCTGAAGCGCCCGCCTGGTGACTATGACTCCGAAGGGATTACCAACGGTAGTGTGCGAACGCCTTGTTGGCTTCTGCCATACGGTGAACGTCTTCACGTTTCTTAACTGCAGTACCTTTGTTGTCTGCAGCATCAGAAAGTTCGTTCGCCAGACGCAGAGCCATGGATTTATCACCGCGTTTACGAGCAGCTTCAACGATCCAACGCATTGCCAGAGCATTACGACGAACCGGACGAACTTCAACTGGAACCTGATAAGTAGAACCACCAACGCGGCGGGACTTAACTTCTACGGTTGGGCGAACGTTGTCGAGAGCGACTTCGAAAGCTTCCAGTTCATTTTTACCAGAACGCTGAGCCAGGGTCTCCAGCGCGCTGTATACGATTGCTTCTGCAGTAGATTTTTTACCATCTACCATCAGGATATTTACAAATTTTGCCAGCAGTTCTGATCCGAACTTAGGATCTGGAAGGATTTTACGCTGACCAATGACGCGACGACGTGGCATGGGAATACTCCGTTGTTAATTCAGGATTGTCCAAAACTCAAAGAGTTTAGTTTGACATTAAGATAAATCAGTTTGGCCTTACTTAACGGAGAACCATTAAGCCTTAGGACGCTTCACGCCATACTTGGAGCGAGCTTGCTTACGGTCTTTAACGCCGGAGCAGTCGAGCGCACCACGAACGGTGTGATAACGAACACCCGGAAGGTCTTTTACACGACCGCCACGGATCAGGATCACGGAGTGTTCCTGCAGGTTGTGACCTTCACCACCGATGTAGGAAGTCACTTCAAAACCGTTGGTCAAACGCACACGGCATACTTTACGCAGTGCGGAGTTTGGTTTCTTAGGAGTGGTGGTATATACACGAGTACATACGCCACGTTTCTGCGGGCAGGCTTCCAGCGCAGGCACGTTGCTTTTTGCAACTTTGCGAGCGCGTGGTTTGCGTACCAGCTGGTTAACTGTTGCCATTAAATAGCTCCTGGTTTTAGCTTTTGCTTCGTAAACACGTAATAAATCGCCTCATACAATATGAGGACGCGAAATTTTAGGGCCACGCCGAAAAGGTGTCAAGAAATATACAGCGATCTCACCTCACCAACTCATTTGAGTTGTGTGTTTCAACGAGAGATTGACGAAATCAGTATAGCTAACCACGTCGATTTTGGATGAAATTTGAGCAGTAAGGCCGCGTGCATCAATGTCTTCCTTTAGCGCAGAGACAGTAATGGGGGCATTATTGAGCATTTCAACAAAGCGGCTGCCTTCAATTGCAGCCAGCACGCCGTCCTGAATCAGCAGCAGGTCGTCGCCGTCGGCCAGCATTCTCAGCAACCCGTCGATATCGCACTGCCACGGAGAGTGGCTCAAGGTATGGAGCATGACGGCCTCAGAAAGTCAGAACAGTATGATATTGAGATAGTTGTTCGCGTAACACCTCGGGCGCGACGACGGTCACATCCAGAACCATAGCGGTGTTTTTATCCAGCCCGCGCTCTTTTAGCGATGCCGCACAGACCCAGAAAGTCTCGATGTCGTACAGGGGCAGAACTTTGAAGGTCGCAATATAGTCCCGCGCCAAAATCTGCTGAGGCTGTTGCCCGGCCAAAAGCTGGAGCACGCCATCACCGATAAAGAAGACACCGATATCGTCCGTCAGAGCCGAGGTCGCTAAAAGCGCATCAAGCCCTTCCCTGCCGGCTGCACTGCCGTGCGGGGCAGAAGTAAATACAAAGGCAACGCGGTTCATCAGAATTGTACCATCCGATCGCAGGTCAACGCCGCTTGAGCCAGCGCGCCTAAGCCACTGAGGGAAAAGCCGGGCTGGAGATTCGCCCCGGCAAGGCCAAGACGCTCGGCTTCTGCTTCATCCGTCACACCGCGACGCAACGCCGCCGCGACACAAATGTGCAGCTCGACGCCCTGTAACTCATTAAGTTTCTGCCAGCCACGCACCAGATCAAACTCATCCGACGCAGGCGAGGTCAACTGGTTAGCGTTGTAGACCCCTTCCCGGTAGAAAAAGACACTGCTCAGCTGATGCCCGGCAGCCAACAACGCCTCGGAAAATTGGAAAGCGCTACTGGCCTGCTGAGTACCGTAAGCCGGGCCTGTCACCATGATGGCAAAACGCATTACTTCTCTTGTCCCAGGAAATCACCGCTTTTGAACTGGCGGATGTAGAGATAAACCGTGTGCTTGGAAATGTTCAGGCGATCTGCCACCTGGTTAATCGCATCTTTAATATCGAAAATGCCTTTTTCATAGAGGTTCAGCACGATCTGACGGTTCTTAGCGTTGTTCGATACGTTGCGATCGGCATTGACCTCTTCGATGGTGAACTCCAGCGTCTGGGTGACGAGGTCTTCAACGGAAGACGCAAAGTTCACCGACGAGTTCACTTCCGGCGTTTCAGGCGGAATAAAGGTGCTCATGATTTGAGAGAACGGCACATCAAGGTTCATGTTGATACACAGCAGTCCGATTACGCGATGCTCGCGGTTACGGATGGCGATCGTTTCTGATTTCATCAGAACGCCGCTTTTGGCACGAGTGAAATAACATTTGGAGACGCTGCTGTCCGCGCCGGTCATGTCGTGCAGCATACGCAGTGCAAGGTCGGTAATTGGCGATCCAATTTTGCGGCCAGTGTGCTCACCATTAGCAATGCGGATGGCGGAACATTTCAGATCTTGCAGGGAGTGCAATACGATTTCGCAGTGGGAGCCAATGAGCATCGCTAACCCGTCCACCACCGCTTCGTAGGATTTGAGAATATCGAAGTCGGTCTGGTCGAAAGGACGTTGATCCAGCAAATCGAGTTCACTGGTTTCGTTGGTTAAAAGCGACCTGGACATGAAAAAAACACTCCTTTTCAGGAGCCTGTCATTAGGTTGTCAGGGCAGGCTCATATTTACACGGACAACTAAATTAATACAGCGTAGGTAACGCTTTCCAGTGTTAATTATATCTGCCCCACAATAAAAAAACCGCCGCCTTAAAGGCGGCGGTTTTCAGCGTTTTACTTCTTCGCTGCGTCTGCAGCTTTATCATCTGCTGCAGCATCTGGTTTGGCATCTGCCTTCGGTGCTGGTTTGATGTCCAGCAGCTCAACATTGAAGACCAGAGTGGAGTTAGCCGGAATACCCGGAACGCCCGTTTTGCCGTAAGCCAGATCCGGTGGGATTACCAGCTGAATTTTGCCGCCTTTCTTGATGTTTTTCAGGCCTTCGGTCCAGCCTGGGATAACACCGTCAAGACGGAAGGAGAGCGGTTCACCACGGGTATAAGAGTTATCGAACTCTTTACCGTCGATCAGGGTACCTTTGTAGTTCACAACTACGGTATCGCTGTCTTTAGGCGCATCGCCAGTACCGGCTTTCTCTACTTTGTACAGCAGACCAGTAGAAGAGGTTTTCACACCCTTCTCTTTAGCAAAAGTATCGCGGTAGGCTTTGCCTTTCGCTTCGTTGTCTTTTGCGTCTTGTTCCATCTTGCCCTGAGCAGCACCTTTCACGCGAGCTTCAAAAGCCTGCAGGGTCTGTTCGATTTCCTGGTCAGACAGTTTGCTCTTGTTTGCAAACGCATCCTGAACCCCGGCGATCAGCTGGTCTTTATCCAGTTTGATGCCCAGTTTCTCTTGCTCTTTGAGAGAGTTTTCCATGTAACGGCCCAGAGATGCGCCCAGCGCATAGGCTGATTTCTGGTCGTCATTTTTGAACGCAGCTTTACTGTCTGCGCTTGCAGCAGGCTTCGCAGCGGTATCAGCAGCGAAAGAGAGCGGCGCATTCAGTGCGACGGCCATTGTGGTCGCCAGCAGCGTTACTTTAAACAGTGATTTCATCCATTTCTCCAGGACCGGGGCCTCTCACCCCAGCGTTAAACGTATATGAGAAGCGTACTATAGAACGTTGAAGAAGAAATCTACAGACAGACTCTCCCTAAACTCGCTTCTTTTCAGACTATTTTTGTTTAAATAAGTTTCTTGCATTAAGGCAGGATGCTTTACAGAGGAGTAAACTCGGGTAAAATTCGCCGCCGCCAACGCCCCTGGCGTGCGAAATCACAGAGAGGTCAATCATGCAAAATACGACATTGGAAGCGCGGCTGGCCGAGCTGGAAAGCCGCCTGGCTTTTCAGGAAGTGACCATCGATGAGCTTAACCAGACGGTGACGGCTCACGAACTGGAAATGGCCAAACTGCGCGATCTTCTGCGCCTGCTTACGGAAAAAGTGAAAGCGACACAGTCGTCACACATCGCCTCACAGGCAGAAGAGACGCCCCCACCTCACTATTGAGGCATAAAAAAAGCGGGAATATTTCCCGCTTTTTTGTGCCTGCGACACCGCTAAATTACCCGGTCATACGCGTTGCAGAAAGGTGACTGGTTAGAACATCCCGAGAGCATAGAACACTCTACAACCGGGACTGGAAAACGCAGTCAACGCCTCTGCGGCTCGAAAGACGCCGGTGATTTAGTGGCAGCCGCAACCACCGTTGCCACCACAACCGCCTTTGCCGTGCTCATGACCGTGGTCATGATCGTGGCCGTGACCACCGCAGCAACCGTCATGGTCGTGATCGTGGTCGTGACCATTTGCACCGTGAACGTGGCCATGAGCCAGCTCTTCAGCAGTCGCTTCACGAATCGCGATAACTTCAACGTTGAATTTCAGGTTCTGGCCAGCCAGCATGTGGTTACCGTCAACCACAACGTGCTCGTCTTCAACTTCTGTGATTTCAACAGGTACTGGACCCTGGTCAGTTTCAGCCAGAAAACGCATGCCAACCTGCAGCTCGTCAACGCCCATGAACACGTCTTTAGGAACGCGCTGAACCAGATTATCGTCGTACTGACCGTAAGCGTCATTCGCGCCTACAGCAACATCAAATTTGTCGCCAACAACATGACCTTCCAGCGCGTTTTCCAGGCCGGAAATCAGGGAACCGTGACCATGCAGGTAGTCCAGCGGCGCACTCACCGGAGACTCATCAACCAACACACCGTCTTCTGTACGTACCTGATAGGCCAGGCTGACCACCAGGTCTTTTGCTACTTTCATGATATCTCCTGAGCGTGGGAAAATTGCTGGCGCAGATTGTAGCGGAAATCTGCACCCGTGTACCCTTTAGCTTAAAAAATCTGAGGGCATATCGCTAGTCCGGATGAAAAATGCCGATCACTTGCTCTTCTTTGCGAACATGCTCGCGAACCTCTTTGTCCGCCTCGCGCATCTGGTGCCCACACTTAACACACTCAACAATATCGATATTATTCTCGCGCCACATGGCCAGGGTATCTTGCGCCTGGCAGGACGGGCATTTTGCGCCTGCAATAAAACGTTTACGAACTGCCATACTTTTTCCCCTATTCAAATTCATCCCAGCCATCCAGCTGACGCCGTTCCTTCTGCATCTCACGCTGGAAGATCTCTTCCAGCTCACGGCGAGCTTCCCGCACGCGGGAGATTTGCGCCGTATCGCTATGGACGGGCATTAACTCGCGCAGCATACGCATATCAAGCCTGCGGAAATGCAGCTGGGCGCGCAGCGCCTGGTGCGGATGCATCCCCAGCGAAACCAGCGTCTTACGGCCTAGCTCAAGGGCGCTGGAAAACGTCTCACGCGAGAAGTTTTTCACCCCCGCCTGCAACAGCTCATGGGCTTCAACGCGCCCTCTGGCGCGCGCCAGAATATGCAGATGCGGGAAATGCTGCTGACACAGCTCCACCAGCTTCATCGTATCTTCTGGTTCATTACAGGTGATGACGATAGACTCTGCGGCCTCGGCACCTGCTGAACGCAGCAGCTCAAGCTGCGTCGCATCGCCGTAATAGACTTTATAACCGTATTTGCGCATCAGATTTACTGCGCTGATATCACGCTCCAGCACCGTAATGCGCATCTCATTGGCCATCAGCAAGCGGCCAATCACCTGCCCAAAACGGCCAAACCCCACCACAATCACCTGTGGTTTATCGTCTTCCACCCACGGTGTTTCCGCTTCGTCTTCCGGCGGATTAAAGCGGCGCGACAGGGATTTATCAATCAGCTTCATCAGCAGCGGCGTGGTCATCATCGACAGAGTGACCGTCACCAACAGCAGCGCCATCTGATCATCCTGAAATAAACGCTGGGACGATGCTGTGGAGAAGAGCACAAATGCGAACTCTCCCCCCTGACTTAGCACGCCCGCGAACTGCATGCGCTCAGAACTTCTGAGACCGTAAATCCGCGCCAGTGCATAAAGCACGCCGGTTTTCACCGCCACCAGCACCGCGACGCTGATCACCACCCACAGCAGATGGGTGTACAACACGCCAAGGTTGAGCGCCATGCCTACAGAGATAAAGAACAGCCCTAACAGCAGCCCCTTAAAGGGATCGATGGCAATCTCCAGCTCGTGACGATATTCACTCTCTGCCAGCAGGACGCCCGCTATAAATGTCCCCAGCGCCATCGACAGCCCCAGCGCATCCATAAACAGCGCGGAACCCAACACCAGCAGCAGCGTCGCCGCGGTAAACACTTCCCGCACGCCGGACGCCGCAATAAAGCGAAACACCGGACGCAGCAGGTAACGCCCGCCAATCAGCATGCCTGCAAACGCCAGCACCTTCATGCCAACTTTCATCCAGTCGAAATGATCGTCGCCAGATCCTGCGAGCAGCGGCACTAGCGCTAACGCGGGGATCACCGCTAAATCCTGAAACAGCAAAACGGAAAAACCGAGCTGTCCCGACTCGTTGCGATTCATCCCCTTATCGCGCATCAGCTGCAGCGCCATCGCCGTCGAAGACATCGCCAGACCAATCCCGCCGATCACCGCTGCCTGCCACTTGAACTCGGTCAACATCAGCAATCCAGCGAGGATCACCGCGCTGAACAGCACCTGTGCGGCGCCAACGCCAAAAATCGAGCGCCGCAGGTGCCAGAGCTTCGCCGGATTCAGCTCCAGCCCAATGATAAACATCAGGAAGACCACACCCAGCTCGGAGAAGTGGAGGATTTCATCCACGTCGCTAATAAACCCGAGCCCCCACGGGCCAATCGCGATACCTGCCAGCAGATAGCCCAGCACCGCGCCGATACCCAGCCGGGAGGCCAGCGGCACGGCCACAACCGCCGCGAAGAGGAACAACACGCCTGCCAGTAACAGATCAGAACCTTCCATCAGCGGCCTCCTGTCAGAATCGGTGAGGCCAGCCAGTCGCCATAGGCTTTGGCATGATTCGCCAGCTCTTTTGAGGGCTGGCGGCGCGCCCAATAGACCACAATCGGGCTCATCCACTGCATCCGGCACATGGCCGCCGTCAACTCAAAAGGGCGCAGAATATCGCTCATGGGATAGCGGTTTAGCCCGTCGTGACGATAAGCGCTCTCGGGTTCTCCGGTCGTGATGACACTCCGCCAGTACTTTCCCGCCAGCTGGTTTCCCCCTGGTCCACTGGAAAAGCCGCGGGTCAGCACCCGGTCCAGCCACTCTTTCAGCAACGCCGGACAGCTGTAGGTATAAAGCGGATGCTGGAACACAATCACGTCATGCTGACGCAACAGTTCCTGTTCGTGTGGGATATCAATAAAAAAATCAGGATAGTGCGCGTACAGGTCGTGCACCGTCACATTGCTGAGTTGTCGAGCCGGTTTGAGCAAAACCCGGTTAGCGACCGAGTCCTGTGATTCCGGATGGGCATACAGCAGCAGCACTTTTGCTGTCTGGGACATCATTCCCCTCCCGGGTCGTCATCATTGCCATTTTGGGCTAACATGGCACTCCCGCGTCAGGCGCGGTACAACATTTAACTCCATTATAATGACAACTTAACATAGTCGGAACACACGGCGCTCTATGATTGTTTTCTCCTCGTTACAAATTCGTCGCGGCGTACGCGTCCTGCTGGACAACGCTACAGCCACCATTAACCCTGGGCAAAAAGTCGGTCTGGTGGGCAAAAACGGCTGCGGCAAATCCACTCTGCTGTCGCTTCTGAAAAACGAGATGAGCGCCGATGCAGGGAGCTTCACCTATCCGGGAAACTGGCAGCTGGCCTGGGTTAACCAGGAAACCCCTGCCCTGAGCGTTCCGGCACTCGACTATGTCATTGATGGCGACCGCGAATACCGCAAGCTGGAAGCCGAGCTGAACGCCGCCAACGAGCGTAACGACGGCCACGCCATCGCCACCGTTCACGGCAAGCTCGATGCCATCGACGCCTGGACCATCCGCTCGCGCGCCTCCAGCCTGCTGCACGGTCTGGGCTTCAGCAACGAGCAGTTAGAGCGCCCGGTGAGCGATTTCTCCGGCGGCTGGCGTATGCGCCTGAACCTCGCGCAAGCGCTGGTCTGCCGCTCGGATCTGCTGCTCCTCGATGAACCGACCAACCACCTCGATCTCGATGCGGTGATCTGGCTGGAAAAATGGCTGAAAAGCTATCAGGGTACGCTGATCCTGATCTCCCACGACCGCGACTTCCTCGACCCGGTCGTCGATAAAATCATTCATATCGAACAGGAATCGATGTTCGAATATACGGGCAACTACAGTTCGTTCGAGCGCCAGCGCGCTACGCGCCTGTCACAGCAGCAGGCGATGTACGAAAGCCAGCAGCAGCGCGTTGCCCATCTGCAAAGCTTTGTTGATCGCTTTAAGGCCAAAGCCTCCAAAGCCAAACAGGCCCAGAGCCGCATCAAGATGCTCGAGCGCATGGAGATGATTGCCCCTGCGCACGTGGATAACCCGTTCCACTTTAGCTTCCGCGCCCCGGAAAGCCTGCCTAACCCGTTGCTGAAAATGGAGAAGGTCAGCGCCGGCTACGGCGAGCGCATTATTCTCGACTCCATCAAGCTCAACCTGGTGCCCGGTTCGCGCATCGGTCTGCTTGGGCGTAATGGCGCGGGTAAGTCCACACTGATTAAACTGCTGGCGGGCGAACTGAACCCGGTCAGCGGCGATATCGGGCTGGCGAAGGGCATCAAACTGGGCTACTTCGCCCAGCACCAGCTGGAATTTTTACGCGCAGACGAATCGCCAATTCAGCACATGGCGCGTCTGGCACCTCAGGAAATGGAGCAGAAGCTGCGCGACTACCTCGGCGGTTTCGGCTTCCAGGGCGATAAAGTCAGCGAGAACACCGAGCGCTTCTCCGGCGGGGAAAAAGCCCGTCTGGTGCTGGCGCTGATCGTCTGGCAGCGTCCGAACCTGCTGCTGCTCGATGAACCGACTAACCACCTGGATCTCGATATGCGTCAGGCGTTGACCGAAGCGCTGATCGAATTCGAAGGCGCCCTGGTTGTGGTTTCGCACGACAGGCACCTGATCCGCTCCACCACCGATGACCTCTATCTGGTGCACGATGGCAAAGTCGAACCGTTCGACGGCGATCTGGAAGATTATCAGCAGTGGCTAACGGACGTGCAGAAGCAGGAAAACCAGCCTGCCGATGACGCGAAAGATAACGCCAACAGCGCTCAGGCGCGTAAAGACCAGAAACGTCGCGAGGCAGAACTGCGCACGCAAACCCAGCCGCTGCGTAAAGAGATCGCGCGTCTGGAAAAAGAGATGGAAAAACTGCACGCCCAGTTGGCCACGGTGGAAGAGAAGCTCGGCGACAGCGGCCTGTACGATCAGGCGCGCAAAGCCGAGCTGACCGAGTGCCTGCAGGTACAGGCCAAAACTAAATCTGGCCTGGAAGAGTGCGAAATGGCGTGGCTCGACGCGCAGGAACAGCTGGAAGAGATGCTGCAAACCGATTAAGGGATCAGGAAGGTTATGACTATCGACATCACGAGCGACATCACATTTCGCAAACTGAGTATTTTCATGACCTTCATGGAAAAGGGCAATATCGCCCGCACCGCCGAGGCTCTGGGCCTGAGCGGTGTCAGCGTGCACCGCGCCCTGCATACCCTTGAAGAGAACGTTCGCTGCCCGCTGTTCACCCACAAAGGACGCAATCTGATTGCGTTGCCTTCCGCCTGGACACTGCTGGAGTACTGCCAGGAAGTGATGCAGGTAATGGAGCGCGGGCTGGAAGAGTCGCGCAAAATCGCCGGGATAGGACAGGGGCGCCTGCGCGTCGGTACGCTTTACTCCCTGACGATGGAAACCGTCCCACGGCTGATTATGGGGATGAAGCTGCGCCGTCCGGACCTGGAGATGGACCTGACGATGGGCTCTAACGACACCCTGCTCCATCTGCTCGATGAAGGCGCGCTGGACGCAATCCTGATTTCCATCTCCGAAAGCGATATCGACCGAAATACCCTCGAAGTACTGCCCCTGTTCCACGACGACATTTTTCTCGCCGCGCCCGCGTCGGCCAAACTCAACAGCAACGGCCTGGCCGATCTGCGCGATTACAAAGATCAGAAGTTCGTCTCGCTGGCGGAAGGGTTTGCCACCTATGCCGGTTTTCAGGACGCGTTCCAGATCGCCGGTTTTGAGCCGGAAATCGTCACCCGTGTGAATGATATCTTCTCGATGTTAAGTCTGGTGCAGGCGGGTGTGGGCTTTACGCTGATGCCCGGCAGGATGAAAAAGGTCTACGAGAACTCCGTGCAGTTGCTGAAGCTGGCGCAGCCGTACCAGATGCAACAGCTGATCGCGATTGTCTTTGCCCGCAACCGCGAACAAGACCCGAGCCTGCGGGCATTAGCTGCAGAGGGGCGAATGTACGCCCGCAGTTTGCAGGACGGTAGCTGATGCTTTGCCGGGTGTAACTCCGCGTTATCCGACCCAGGTTTTTGCAGGAACAAAAAGCCCGGCGCCAACAGGCAAAAACTATCCGCGAAGACGTTTTGCCAGATGCACCGCCACATCCACGCCGCTACGCTCGAGCGAAACCGCTTCACCTTCCCACCCCGCCTGTCGCGTCAGGCACGTCAGCACACCGCCGGGAGGCATCTCTATCGCCAGTCGCGCCTCACGCTCGTTGGCGGAAATCACCGCCTCCTGCCAGCGCACCGTACGCGCCATGTTCATGGCTAAATCGTCGGCAATTTTCTCCGGCGCCCATAATACGCGTCCGGTACTGCCACTGAGCCAGGCACAGCGCGGGCGAGAAAGGGTCACACGGCTGAACGCCTCCGCCAGTTTCTGCGCCGGTGCCGCCAGCAGTTCACAATGCGAAGGCACACTCACCGCCAGCCGATGAGCTTTATTCGCGCCCTTTTCCAGCGCGCGTTTTGCCACTTCGGCCATTCCCTCATCGGTGCCGGCAATCACAATCTGCGTTTCGGCGTTGAGGTTGGCGATGTACGTGCCAGTGCCCGCAAGCAGCGCCTCCACCTGTGGCAGCGTCAGCCCGATGATGGCCGTCAAACCGTAGCCGTGGGGATACGCCTGCTCCATCAAATCACCGCGCAGGGCCACCAGCCGAAGCGCGTCGGTAAACGTCAGTGCACCGGCGATCACGGCAGCAGGATAAGCACCAATCGACAGGCCGCTGACAATATCTGGCATCACGCCGCGTCGTTCCAGTTCTCGCGCCCAGGAAACGCCAGCGATCAGAAGAGACAGTTGCACCGCGCGGGTGTGTTTCAGCGCGTCGGGGGAATCCAGCCGATCCGCTTCTTCACCCAAAACCTCGCGTGCTACCGCTCTCTCTGTACCCGGCAGGTCCTGCAGCATGCCTGCACGCTGCGCCCCCTGTCCCGGGAAGGTAAACAGAATTTTCATGACTCCTCCCTGCCCCACGGGTCGGCTACCAGGCGCGGCCCACGATGCGTTTTTAGCAGCGCTCTCCCCTCGCGCAGCCACTCGTTCAGCGCGAATCCGCCCGCAGGGGTTTCCACCTGCGTATCCACGCGGCACAACGCACTACCGAGCTGCGCCGCCCAGCGCTGGAACGCTTCCTGAGGAAGCGGCACGGGCGCCCGGATCAGCAGATCCAGATCGCTCTCGGCATGGATCACCGGAACGCCGGTTGCCAGCGCGTAGCCAGTACTGCCGGTTATCCCCCACGTCCAGGGCCACACCTGCTGCGCAACCTGAAATGCCACCTGCACGGGCGGCTGGGTGATAAACGGCGAGCGCAGCAAATCGGTCGCGACGCTTAAATCTTCCGGAGATACCACGCGGGTCACGCGCTCGGGGTTAACCCAACCGGCGGCGCGTTGTTCGCGCTTCAAACCGCGCACGCCGACGGGGATCCGTCCGGTACCATCAACATCACGCCGCACCACCACAGGCAGACCGGTATGCCACACGCCATCCACCCAGGATTCGGTGATACCTTCCAGCGCGTCGCGCGCGTTAAGCCAGATAAGATCGTGCGGGCGTAATGTTGGGATCATAATTACATTCCTGAAGTCAGCGAGATAAACAGCGGCAGAGACAGGATACACAGGACCGAGCTTAACAGCAGCACCGCTTCTGCATCAGGAGACTGCACGCCAAAACGGTTGCCGAAGACCACGCCAAAGAAACCTGCGGAGAGCGCAATCATCAGAATTGCCGTGATCGCCACAGATCCATGCAGACCGAAAATCAGCACCAGACCCCAGGCAATGGCAGGCTGAATCAGCAGTTTGGCGATAGTGGAGGTGATCACCATGGTGTTGATTTGCAGTTTACGCGCAGAGAGGATCACCCCGGTCAGGAACAGCGCTGCCGCCGTAGCCGCCAGACCCAGCGGTTTAATCGCCGCCAGAACCAGTTCCGGCATTTTGATACCAATTGCCGACAGAATCACCCCGAGCAGCGGGCCCATCACGATCGGTTTTTTGATAGAGCGCCACATCAGCACCGGCAACATCGCCAGAGTCGAACCGCTATTGCCGCCTTCGGCACGCGCTTTTTCGCGCTCCAGAATCAGCAGGCAGAACGGCGTCATCAGGACAGAACCACAGGCGATGGAGACCGCCACGGAGAGCGAGGTGGACGAACCTTCTCCGAGCACGCTGCCGAGAATGGGCAGACCGAGCGCCGCATAGTTAGGCAGGGCCACCGTCAGGGTCAGTACGGCCGCATCCTGCGGGGATTTTTTAAAGACCTTGGTGGCCAGGAAATAGATCGCCGCGTAGGTGATCCACATAGCCAGCGTCAGCACCAGAATCAGCGGCGACTGGGCGAGGATCCCCGTCCACGGGGTTTGTACTGTGGCACTAAACAGCGCCGCAGGCAGCGCAAAATCCATCACAAAGATATTCAGCAGGGAGACATTTTTGTTATCGACCATCTTGGCCTTACCGGCCCAGAATCCCAGCAGCATGATGACAAAAATCGGAGCAAGAGCATGAACAATTACGTAAGTCATAAATCACCTGTAATTTAAAAAAAGAGATAGCACTGGCGCGATGATTATTATTTTCAGGATGCAGGTTCCCGCGCAGGCGCAGCGAGTGCGCCCACGTGGCCCTGCATCTGGCAGGACTTTTTTTTAATTACCAGCTTGCTCGCATACGTTCGCGTACCAGAGCAGAGCTGCGGCGGTTGTCAGCACCCAGACGGCTTTTCAGCGTGGTGTCCTGACGTGCGTCGTTGATGGCCTGTTGCAGAGTGGTTTTCACCTGCGCCAGATCGCTGTCGGAAGGGGCGTCCGGATTGCTGATATCCAACAGTTCGGCGAGCAGCCCGAGCGTGGCGTAGTTACTGATGTCGTACGCCATTGGCGGGATGGTGGCCGCCAGTTTTTCCAGCGCGTCGACGGTGCGCAGGGTGATACGTGCGGCAGACTCTTTGCCCATCGCATGAATCAACACGCCCTTGTCGTTAAAGGCAATCAGGCGGTTTGCCTGGTAGCCGTGTGCCAGGAAAGCACCCGACATCGCTTTACCGACGATGAGGCCGATGACCGGATGACCGGCCAGACGCGCATTGGCATACGCCGCAGCTGCACCGGCCAGCGCCTGATGGATGCCGAACGCCTCTTCGCGACGGCCATACGCCTGGCTCGGTACGTCAATCACCGCCACAATAGGGCGTTTAACGGCTTTATCGGCATCAGCGGCAATGGTTTCGCTCACCACTTTAGCCAGCGTCCAGCCCTCCAGCAGCCCCACTTCACCCTGCGCGGCGCGCGGGAAATGGTTGTTCGCATCCGGGACCACGGCAACGAAACGTACGGTCTCACCGTTCAGTTCACCGTCAGCGGCCTGCACGGACGGGCATAGCCCTGACAGACGTTGGGCATGTGGGGCGAGCGTTTGCAGCCAAAGTTCGCCGCGGCTGATTGTAGTAGTCATCATTTCACCTCCCGGGCAAAAAGCGCATGGATCTGTTCGGTATCCGCCTGTTTGCGGGTGTCGAAATGGCTCAGACGATCCAGGTAATCATCATAGTTATCGGTGCGATGCGCAGCCGGAACCCCTTTGGCAATGGCCTCGTTCATCGCCTGTTTCACCGCGTTCACGCCGTCGCCCACCAGCGCATCCACCAGACCACTTTCATAGCGGATTTCGCCGCCGGTCATGCTCCAGATAAACGGACGGTCGCGGGAGTCGTACTCATCAATTCCGGCTTCCTGCTCGATAACCTGCGGGCCGTTAAGACCGAGACGTGCTTCGCGGGTGACAATGAGATAGCTG
Source organism: Lelliottia sp. WB101 (assembly GCF_003051885.1). Classification (NCBI taxonomy): domain Bacteria; kingdom Pseudomonadati; phylum Pseudomonadota; class Gammaproteobacteria; order Enterobacterales; family Enterobacteriaceae; genus Lelliottia; species Lelliottia sp. WB101. Next base: position 1,382,598 of record NZ_CP028520.1, on the reverse strand, counting down.
CAAAGGGCCGCCGCAATCGACATCCCACCGAAGCAACCGACGGTCCCTGCGACAATCCCGATGACCGGCGTATAGCGACGTAAATCGACAATCGCCGCGTGAATATCAGCAATCGCCGCCAGGCCGAGATTCGCTTCCTGCAGACGAACGCCGCCAGTTTCGAGGCAAAGCACCGCCTGGGTCGGGATACCGTTGCGGTTATCTTCTGCCGCCAGCTCCAGCGCGGCGGCCATTTTGGCCCCTGAGACTTCGCCCATACTGCCGCCCTGGAACGCACCTTCTATCGCCACGACCACTGCGGGCTGACCGTTAATGGTCCCTTTTGCGACCACCATCCCGTCGTCGGCCTGCGGCACGATACCCTGTGCGCCGAGCCACGGAGAGGTAATGCCTTCAAACGGGTCCAGCAGTTCACGGTAGCTGCCATCGTCCAGCAGCGCGTGCGCACGCTGGCGCGCTTTTAATTCGATAAAACTCAGATCGTCACGCATGGCTCACCTCTTCAAAGACCTGTTCAATACGAATGCGCGCCACGCCAGGGGTGGCACCAAAGTCATGAATGGTGAGGCGACCGGCAGGCAGGCTGCTCACGGTGTGCAGACGGTTGAATAGCGCCTCCCAGCGACCACGGCTGTTGTCGACGGAAGTGGTGATATCGATGGTTAAGGTCTGGCTCTGGTCGGCGGTGAATAACACCTCCATATCACCAGAACCGACAACCCCTGCCAGCGCCCTGCCGCTTAATTCGCGGCTGGCTGGCACGGTCAATGTGATTTTTTCCATAACATCCTCTTAATGCTTTGAATAAGGCGTCTCGACGCGGTCAAGGAACAGCGTGGCGGCAAGCAGATCGGCGGCACCACCCGGAGAGGCGTTGAGCGCCAGCATCCGGCGGTCAAGTTCCGCCAAAGCGCGCTGGCCTTCCGGCTGCGCGGTTCCGCCCGCATTCAGCACGGCGCGAGCGCCGTCCTGCATTGTCTCCAGTCCTTCCATCCCGGCGCGGGAGAGCACGCAGGTGTCGGTCAGCGAGGTCATGATGGCCATCAGCGCATCAAGCCTGGCGTGCGATTCGCTGCTGCCGTTCAGGCGGCTGAGACGAAGCTGCGGCAGTGCCCGCTGTAAAACGTGTGGGAACGCCTGCTGCGCCTCTTCGCGTGCGCCCGGCACCCGGTAGCGGTGCGTGGCGCGAAGCCCTTTGCTGAACACTTTCGGGGCGGCGTCATCGGGCAGCGTGGCCAGTTCGGCTGCAGTCCGTGCGATAGTCTGCGGAAGCGCGTCGCCGCCCAGCATCGCTACCGCGCTTACCAGCAGTCCGAGCGCCCAGATTGCGCCACGGTGGGTGTTCACTCCCTGGGTGGCCGCCATCATGTTCTGCTCGCCCTCACGGCCGAGCCTGCCGATGGTTTGTCTGAGCGCAATGTCGGCCGGACGTTGCCAGCTTTGCTGTGCCAGTGCCTGAAACGTGGGGGTCAGGCTGTGCGCGGACCGCTCCATTAACGCGAGCGAGAGATCCAGGTGCGCGCCATTCCCCCGACTGTCCACCAGACCGGGTTTCGGGCTTAATCGTGCTTCGTCAATCAGACACTGCGTGGCGGTTCGCGCCAGCCATTCGGCACCGCCTTCAACCTGAATCTGTGGCAGAAGTTTCATTACCAGCTCCGGAATTTCGCAGGTGGGTTGTAAAGACCGCCGGACCATTCCACCAGGTCAGAGACACTCCCGGCTGCCAGCAGAGATCGGGTCGCATCGGTACGACGAATACCCATATCTTCCGGATAGACCACTTTGCCGCTCTGGCGCAGCGCGGCGACGCGTTTGGCGTCGACGCCCAGGCCGATGTCGGTGATCCCGGCCACTGCCGCAACCATTGCACGGCGCTCTTCGAGATTTTCAGCGCGATAGAGGTACGCAATCCCCTCTTCGGTGAGCACGTGCGTCACGTCATCGCCGTAGATCATGACTGGCGCCAGCGGCATCCCGGAGGTTTTCGCCACTTCAACGGCATCGAGTTTTTCCACGAAGGTTGGTTTAACGCCCGCCTGGAAAGTTTCCACCATCTGCACCACCAGCTTTTTACCGCGCTGCATCGGATCTGGTTCGGTGATCATGTTGAGCCATGCTGGTGTGGCATGACGACGACCGTGGGGATCGTGGCCCATGTTTGGCGCACCGCCGAAGCCCGACAGGCGACCGCGGGTCACAGTCGAGGAGTTGGCATAGCCGTCAACCTGGAGGGTCGAACCGATAAACATATCCACCGCGTACTGGCCTGCCAGCTGGCAGAATGCACGGTTAGAACGCATAGAGCCGTCGGCACCGGTAAAGAACACGTCAGGACGGGCACGGATGTACTCTTCCATCCCCAGCTCACCGCCGAAGCAGTGGACGCTCTCGACCCAGCCGCTTTCAATCGCCGGAATCAGCGTTGGGTGCGGGTTCAAGGTCCAGTGCTTACAGATTTTACCCTTCAGACCGAGCTGTTCGCCGTAGGTCGGCAGCAGCAGCTCAATCGCTGCGGTGTTAAAGCCAATACCGTGGTTCAGAGACTGCACCTGGTGTTCCGCGTAGATGCCCTTAATCGCCATCATCGCCATCAGGATGTGTTCTTGTTTGATGAGACGCGGGTCACGGGTAAACAGCGGTTCGATGAAGAACGGCTTGTCGGCAACGACCACGTAATCAATCCACGAGCCAGGAATATCGACGCGCGGCAGATCGCACTCATCGTCCACCAGCTCGTTCACCTGAGCGATGACGATCCCGTCGTGGAACGCGGCGGCTTCCACCAGTGCAGGCGTGTCTTCGGTGCTTGCGCCGGTATACAGGTTGCCTTTGCGGTCCGCTTTAAAACCGGCAATCAGCGCCACGTTCGGCGAAAGATCGACGTACAGGCGGGAGTAGAGTTCGATGTAAGTATGAATGGCGCCGATTTCGAGCTGGCCGTCCTCCAGCAGCTGCGAAATACGCAGGCTTTGGGTTCCGGAGAAGGAGAAATCGAGTTTGCGGGCGATGCCCTTTTCGAAGATATCGAGATGCTCGCTGCGACCGACGCTTGGCATGATCATATGCAGGTCATGCACGATTTGCGGATTGACCTCGGCCAGTGAACGGGACAGAAAATCAGCCTGCTTTTGGTTGTTGCCTTCCAGTACGACTTTATCGCCCGGAGCAATCAGTTTTTCCAGCATGGCGACAAGATCGTCGGTTGGCAGAACCTTGCCTTGCACCGGGACAGAAGCCAGGCGGCGCGCTTTTTCAGTGCGACGCGTGTTCCAGACCCGGGCGGGTGTTTGCCCAGATAACATTATTAACCTCCTGATTCAGCACATCATTCTGATTTGCTTAACGCTGAACAAAGTGTGCGCTCTGGTGAGAAAGGCATCAATTAAGCGTAGTGTGGAATCATTAGCCTGAGAGTAATAATCGAGGTAAAGATTTGTGATCGAGATCAGTTCGCATCGCGCGAAAAAATGCCAGAGGTGGCAGAAATGGCTGAATCGGAGGTAAACGCTCTTCGTTTTTATAAACAGGGTACAATTCGGAAGGTATAGTAAATGACTGACAAGAATTAACATTGCATCGTTATGACTCAAATTATTCCATCAGATTTCGACATCGCAAGCGATGAGAGCGCAGCATTCGTCCCCATGCGGGGTGTGGCGAACCCACATCTGCAGACCATGCTGCCGCGTATTTTGCGCCGAAAACTGCAGTTTACGCCGCACTGGCAGCGCCTCGACCTGCCGGACGGAGATTTCGTGGATTTAGCCTGGAGCGAAGATCCCGAACAGGCCAGGCACAAACCGCGTCTGGTGGTGTTTCATGGCCTGGAAGGGAGCCTGCACAGCCCCTATGCCCACGGGCTGATCCACGCGGCAAAATCACGCGGCTGGCTCGGCGTCGTGATGCATTTTCGCGGCTGCAGCGGCGAGCCGAATCGCCGTGAGCGAATTTATCACTCCGGTGAAACCGAAGACGGCACCTGGTTTTTACACTGGTTAAGCACTACCTTCGGCAGCGTGCCGACGGCCGCCGTAGGCTACTCCCTGGGCGGTAATATGCTCGCCTGCCTGCTGGCAAAAGAGAGCAATAACGTTCCGCTGGATGCGGCGGTGATTGTCTCCGCACCGTTCATGCTTGAGCAGTGCAGCTACCATATGGAAAAGGGTTTTTCGCGGGTCTATCAGCGCTATCTGCTCAACCTGCTGAAAGCTAACGCCGCGCGTAAGCTAAAGGCCTATCCGGACACTCTGCCCATCAGCCTGCAACAGCTGAAGCGGATGCGTCGTCTTCGCGAATTTGACGATCTGATCACGTCGAAGATCCACGGCTTTGCTGACGCGATCGACTACTATCGTCAGTGTAGCGCGATGCCATTGCTGAACCAGATCACCAAGCCGACGCTGATCATCCATGCGAAGGATGATCCCTTTATGGATCATCACTCCATTCCGGCCCCGGAACATCTGCCTGCAAACGTGCAGTATCAGCTGACCGAACACGGCGGCCACGTCGGCTTTATCACCGGGACGTTGCTTCGCCCGAAAATGTGGCTGGAATCGCGCATCCCTGACTGGTTAACCCCCTTTCTGGAGAGAGTAAAATGATGATTCCCTGGCAGGATCTGGCTCCCGAAACGCTGGATAGCCTGATTGAAAGCTTTGTATTACGCGAAGGCACCGATTATGGTGAACATGAGCGTTCGCTCGAACAAAAGGTCGCCGATGTAAAACGGCAGCTACAGAGTGGCGAGGTGTTGCTGGTGTGGTCTGAACTGCACGAAACCGTCAACATCATGCCGCGCAATCAGTTTCGCGGTTGATTGTTCCATCTTTCCAGTCAGGGAGTTGCTATGTCCGCCAGACATCCGGTTATTGCCGTTACGGGTTCGAGTGGTGCGGGAACCACCACCACCAGCCTCGCTTTTCGCAAGATTTTCGCGCAGCTCAATCTGCGCGCTGCCGAGGTTGAGGGCGACAGTTTTCATCGCTTCACCCGTCCTGAAATGGACATGGCTATCCGCAAGGCCCGGGATTTAGGTAAACACATCAGCTATTTCGGGCCAGACGCCAACGACTTTGGCCTGCTGGAACAAACTTTCCAGGACTACGGCCACACGGGAAAAGGTCAGTCGCGTAAATATCTGCACACCTACGATGAAGCGGTGCCGTGGAATCAGGTTCCTGGCACATTCACACCGTGGCAGCCCCTGCCGGAGCCGACGGACGTGTTGTTTTATGAAGGATTGCACGGCGGCGTGGTAACGCCGCAGCACGACGTGGCGCGCCATGTGGATCTGCTGGTCGGCGTGGTGCCGATTGTCAATCTGGAGTGGATTCAGAAGCTGACCCGTGACATGAGCGAGCGCGGCCATTCGCGTGAAGCGGTGATGGATTCGGTCGTACGCTCGATGGAAGATTACATCAACTTCCTGACGCCGCAGTTCTCGCGCACCCACATCAACTTCCAGCGCGTCCCGACGGTGGACACCTCTAACCCGTTTGCGGCGAAAACAATTCCGTCGCTGGACGAGAGTTTTGTGGTGATTCACTTCCGCAATCTGGAAGACATTGATTACCCCTGGCTGCTGGCGATGCTGCAGGGTTCATTCATTTCCCATATCAATACATTAGTGGTCCCGGGCGGGAAGATGGGGCTGGCGATGGAATTGATCATGATGCCGCTGGTGCAACGGCTGATGGAAGGCAAGAAGATCGCCTGATTTCAGTCGCCGGAGGGCACTTCGCTATCCGGCTGAATCATGCGGTGACAGGCCCGGCAAGCGTAGCGCTACCGGGCGTAGTGTTAAGCGTCGATCACTTCGTACGAATGCGTAATGTTCACCGCTTTTTCCAGCATCAGTGCCACGGAGCAGTACTTCTCCGCAGACAGATCCACCGCACGGGAAACCGCCGCATCCTTCAGCTCTTTACCGGTGACGATAAAATGCAAGTTGATGTGCGTAAAGAGACGTGGCGCCTCTTCGCGACGCTCTGACGTTAGCTTCACTTCGCAGTCCGTCACGTCATGACGGCCTTTCTGCAAAATCGAAACCACATCAATCGCGCTGCATCCGCCCGCCGCCATCAGCACCACTTCCATCGGGCTTGGCGCTTTATCTCCGGAGTTGCCGTCCATCAAAATCTGGTGTCCTGAAGCGGATTCGCCAAGGAACGTTAAACCTTCAACCCATTTCACACGCGCTTGCATTTTCATTAACTCCAAAGTTGCATTTTTCCGAACAGATTACGCGTGCGTTACAATTCTCGCAACGGAAGGCGACCTGCATCATGCTGAAGCGAGACACCAGGAGACACGCGGCTAAAGCTATGCTAAAACAGTCTCGATGCTACAGTAATACATTGACGTTACACATGTATGCAGAGGACATCAAACTTTACTGGCTGCGAACAGTGCGACAGCCACTTCCCAGGTACGGGTAAGAATTCGATTGCAACCCCAGAGTCAGGATGCGATTTTGACTCTGAGACAGCTTATAACAGAGGATAACAGCGCATGGTGCTTGGCAAACCGCAAACAGACCCGACTCTCGAATGGTTCTTGTCTCATTGCCACATTCATAAGTACCCATCGAAGAGCACGCTGATTCACCAGGGTGAAAAAGCGGAAACGTTGTATTACATCGTCAAAGGCTCGGTGGCAGTGCTGATCAAAGATGAAGAAGGGAAAGAGATGATCCTTTCTTATCTGAACCAGGGCGATTTCATCGGTGAACTGGGCCTGTTTGAAGAAGGCCAGGAACGTAGCGCCTGGGTGCGTGCGAAAACCGCGTGTGAAGTTGCAGAGATCTCCTATAAGAAATTCCGCCAGCTGATCCAGGTAAACCCGGACATCCTGATGCGTCTTTCTTCGCAGATGGCTCGCCGCCTGCAGGTCACTTCCGAGAAAGTGGGTAACCTCGCCTTCCTGGACGTAACAGGCCGCATCGCGCAGACCCTGCTGAACCTGGCGAAACAACCTGACGCCATGACCCACCCGGACGGTATGCAAATTAAAATTACCCGTCAGGAGATTGGTCAGATCGTCGGCTGTTCTCGTGAAACCGTTGGCCGTATCCTGAAAATGCTGGAAGATCAAAACCTGATCTCCGCTCACGGTAAAACTATCGTGGTCTACGGAACGCGTTAATTCCGGAACGAACGGCGTGCCATCGCGAGGTGTCACGCCGTTTTTGTCTCTGACGATCATGTGGCGCAGGCTGATTTATCACCCCGAAGTTAACTACGCACTACGTCAAACTCTGGTGTTATGTCTTCCCGTGGCTGTCGGTTTAATCCTGGGCCATCTGCAACATGGGCTGTTGTTTTCTCTCGTTCCTGCCTGCTGCAACATTGCCGGTCTCGATACACCGCATAAACGCTTTTTCAAACGCCTGATTATCGGCGGCTGCCTGTTCGCCGGATGTAGCCTGGCCGTGCAGTTGCTGCTGGCCCGTGATATCCCGCTGCCGTTAATCCTTACCGTGCTGGCGATGACGCTGGGCGTCACGGCGGAGATCAGTTCGCTGCACGCTCGCCTGCTGCCCGCCTCACTGATAGCCGCTATTTTCACACTGAGCCTCGCCGGAAATATGCCCGTCTGGGAGCCGCTGCTGATCTATACGTTCGGTACCCTGTGGTATGGGCTGTTTAACTGGTTCTGGTTCTGGATGTGGCGGGAGCAGCCCCTGCGCGAATCCCTGAGCCTGCTCTACGTCCAGCTCGCGGACTATTGCGAAGCCAAATACACCCTGCTGACGCAACACACAGACCCGGAAAAATCATTGCCCCCGCTGCTTACGCGCCAGCAAAAAGTGGTCGACTTAATCAGCCAGTGCTATCAGCAGCTGCACATGCTGGCGGCCAATAAAAACCATGAATACAAGCGACTGCTGCGCGTCTTCCAGGTGGGGCTTGATCTGCAGGAGCATATTTCGGTCAGTCTGCATCACCCCCAGGAGGTGCAAAAACTGGTGGAGCGCAGCCACGCCGAAGCGGTGATCCGCTGGAATGCCCAGACCGTCGCGGCCCGCCTGCGGGTGCTGGCTGACGATATTCTTTACCACCGTTATCCCACGCGTTTTACGATGGATAAACAGCTGGGCGCGCTGGAGAAAATTGCCCGTCAGCATCCGGATAATCCGGTTGGGCAGTTCTGCGCGTGGCACTTTAGTCGCATCGCACGCGTACTGCGCACTCAGCGCCCGCTCTACCCGCGCGACCTGATGGCCGATAAACAAAAGCGTCTGCCGCTGCTGCCGGCACTGAAAAGCTATTTATCACTGAAATCTTCCGCCCTGCGCAATGCCGCACGCATCAGCGTGATGCTGAGCATCGCCAGCCTGATGGGCGTCGCGCTGCACTTACCCAAGCCCTACTGGATTTTAATGACCGTGCTGTTTGTCACGCAGAATGGCTATGGCGCGACGCGCGTGCGAATTCTGCACCGTGCGCTCGGGACGTTTGCCGGGCTGGTGATTGCCGGTATCACACTGCACTTCCATGTTCCTGACGGCTATACCCTGCTGGGAATGCTGGTCATTACCCTGGTCGGCTATCTGATCATTCGCAAAAACTACGGCTGGGCAATGGTTGGGTTTACGGTGACGGCGGTATATACCCTGCAACTGCTGACCCTGAACGGCGAGCAGTTTATCGTGGCGCGGCTGGTGGATACGTTGATTGGCTGTCTGATCGCCTTCGGCGGCATGGTTTGGCTGTGGCCACAGTGGCAGAGCGGGCTGCTGCGCCAGAACGCCCACGACGCCCTTGAAGCGGACCAGCAGGCCATTCGTCTGATCCTGAGCGACGATCCCAAACCTTCGCCGCTGGCGTACGAGCGCATGAAGGTCAACCAGGCGCACAACGCGCTGTATAACTCCCTCAACCAGGCGATGCAGGAGCCGGGCTTTAATTCAGACTATCTGGCAGATATGAAACTGTGGGTGACGCACAGCCAGTTCATCGTCGAACACATTAACGCGATGACGACCCTGGCGCGCGAGCACACAATGCTGACGCCGGATCTGGCGCAGCGCTATTTGCAGTCGTGTGAAATTGCATTGCAGCGTTGCCAGCAGCGTCTGGAGTACGACGCGCCGGGAGAGTCGGGAGATTCCAATATTCTGGAAGCGCCAGAGACGCTCACCCACGGGCCAATGAGCACTCTGGAGCAGCATTTACAGCGCGTAATAGGACACCTGAACACCATGCACACCATTTCGTCGGTGGCATGGCGTCAGCGTCCGCATCACGGGATTTGGCTGACGAGGATTATGCGCCGTAAGGCGTCGTGAGGTTTGCGGCTCCGTAGGTCGGAACAAAACGAAGCCGCTGCTCCACTAGCCCTGAACGATCTTCATCACCGCACTGGCAAAGCGGTTCATACCGTCATCGATATCCTGCCCTTCAATCACTAGCGACGGCGCAAAGCGCATCACATCCGGCCCGGCATTCAGCACCATCACCCCTTCGTGGGCAGCGGCGTGGAGGAAATCGCGCGCGCGGCCTTTGTACTGCGGCTTCAGTTCCGCACCGACTAACAGTCCCATGCCGCGAATATCGCTGAACACGTCGCACTGCGCGTCGATCTGCTGGAGATGCTGCACAAACTGCTCACGCTTCGCGTTTACGCCGTTCAGCACTTCCGGGGTGTTGATAATATCGAACGCCGCCCCGGCGATCGCGCACGCCAGCGGGTTACCGCCATAAGTGGAGCCGTGAGAGCCAACGTGGAAGGCCGAGGCGATCTCTTGCGTCGTCAGGACGGCGCTCACCGGGAAACCGCCGCCGAGCGCTTTGGCACTGGTCAGGATATCTGGCGTTACGCCGTAGTGCATATAGGCAAACAGATCGCCGGTACGGCCCATACCGCTCTGCACTTCATCAAAGACCAGCAATGCCTGATGCTCATCGCATAGCTCGCGCAGTCCTTTCAGGAATTCTGGCGTCGCGGCCATCACGCCGCCCTCGCCCTGGATCGGCTCAACCACCACCGCGCAGGTGTGATCGTCCATCACCGCTTTTACCGCATGCAGATCGTTAAACGGCACGTGGATAATATCAGCGGGTTTTGGACCAAAACCGTCGGAATATTTCGGCTGCCCGCCCACGGAAACGGTGAACAGCGAACGGCCATGGAAGGCGTTATGGAATGCAATAATCTTGCTTTTGTATGGGCTGTGACGCGTGGAAGCGTAATAGCGCGCCAGCTTAAAGGCGGTTTCATTGGCTTCGGTGCCGGAGTTCATGAACAGCACACGCTCGGCAAAGGTAGCATCAATGATCTTACGGCCCAGGCGCAGCGCCGGTTCGTTGGTGAACACGTTGCTGGTGTGCCACAGGGTTTCCCCCTGGGTTTTCAGCGCCTCAACCAGCGCCGGATGGCAGTGCCCCAGCGCCGTCACCGCAATGCCGCCCGCGAAATCAACGTACTCTTTGCCCTGTTGATCCCATACCCGACTGCCTTTCCCTTTCACCGGGATAAACTCCGCCGGTGCATAAACCGGCAGAATCACTTCATCGAATGTTGCGCGCGTAATTGCAGGTTGTTCAGTTGCCATGTCATGCCCGTCCGTTTTATGCCACATTAATTGTGAAAATATAATCACAAAATATGCATAAAAAATCACAACAAGGCAATAAAAATTCAGCGATTGAGGAAATTGGCGAGAAGCTGGTGGCCCTGTTCGCTCAGAATGCTCTCCGGGTGGAACTGCACCCCTTCGAGGTCCCACTCGCGATGGCGAATGCCCATGATCTGCCGGGTGTCGCTCCAGGCGGTGACGTCAAAGCACACGGGAAGCGTGGGCGGGTCGATCACCAGCGAGTGGTAGCGCGTGACGGTCAGCGGGTTATTCAGCCCCTGAAACACGCCCACGCCGGTGTGGGTGACCGGTGAGGTTTTGCCGTGCATCACGCGTTCGGCACGAACAATGGTCGCACCAAACACCTGCGCGATAGCCTGATGACCGAGACAAACCCCCAGAATCGGCAGTTTGCCGGAATAGTGGCGGATGACCTCCAGCGAAATACCCGATTCGTCAGGCGTACACGGCCCCGGTGAAATCACGATTTTCTGCGGGGCCAGTGCGTCGATATCAGCCAGCGTGATGTCATCGTTGCGCCGGACAATGACCTCTGGACCCAGTTCACAAAAGTACTGGTAAAGGTTCCAGGTAAAGGAATCGTAATTATCAATCAGCAGGATCATGGCGGCTCCGGGACAAAAATAGCCGCCCTATTCTACTCAGTTTCCCGCGCTTCGCTCACAACTTTGGCAAAGATGGCGTTGAGCGCGGTCAGATCGCCCATCGCCCCGCTCTGGTTGGCCGCCGACCACGCATCCGGATCGATCCCCTGCCAGCTCAGCTGATAGCCTGCGTGGATCGCCAGCTGCTCGAAGAAGACGCGCTGCGCGATGCCGTTGCCAATGCGAAACGGGTGCAGCACGTTAATCTCGCAGTAGTAGTGGCTGAGTCTGGCAATAAACGCCTCGCGCTCAAGGCCGGTGAGATAGTGCTCCTCCTCCAGGTCCTGCATCAGGGCGTTGCCCTCTTTTTCGATGTAGGCAAAATGGCAGAAACGGGTATCGCCCTGATAAATATCGACCTCACGAATAGCCCCCGCCCAGCTAAAAATATCCTGATAAAGGTGGCGATGGATGGCGCACAGATGCGGCAACCCGCGGGCCGGCGGGCCGAGAGGCAGCGTGGCCGCGCGCAGGGCGGTGAGTTCGTAGGAGGCCTGTGCCAGACGCTCCGCCTGACGAATACTGAGCGCATTACGCATCACATTCAGGCCGGGATAGAGGTACGGATCGCGGTCGTCACCAATTTTATCGCTCATAGTGCCTCCTGAGTTCCTGGATACGAACCTCGGCGTCCTGCGCACTGAGCGTGACTAACGGGCTATCGACGCCTTCGAGACGGCGGCTGGCCTGGAAATTGGTATTTCGCTGTTGCTCCCAGAGACGGGATTTTTGCTTATCGGTGAGTTTTTTCACTTAACGCCTCCCTGAATGTGTCCGTTTGCCACAAGTATAAGCAGCAAACTGCGCTTTCGCAGGGAGGGGAAAGCAATGCGGGCGAGAATGCCCGCAGAGGAGAATCTTACGGCAGCACTTTTGCGGAGAGGATAACTACCGGTTTTGTCGGCACATTCTGGTATGGACCGACGTCGTGGGTTTGCACCTGAGAGATCTTGTCCGCCACGTCCATGCCTTTCACAACTTTACCGAAGACCGCATAACCAAAATCACGCTGACCGTGATCGAGGAAGGCGTTATCAGCAACGTTCAGGAAGAACTGGCTGGTCGCGCTGTCTTTGTCGGCAGTACGTGCCATGGAGATGGTGCCACGGGTGTTACGCAGGCCGTTATCGGCTTCGTTTTTGATCGGCGCGTTAGGCTGTTTCTGCTGCATCTGCTCGTTAAAACCGCCGCCCTGGAGCATAAAGCCCGGGATCACGCGGTGGAATGTGGTGTTGTTATAGAAACCGCTATTGACGTAATCAAGGAAGTTTTTCACAGAAACAGGAGCTTTCTGGCTATTCAGTTCCAGCTCAATATTCCCGGCGGACGTTGTCAGCAAAACATGGGGGTCGCCTTTCGCTGCGAGAACAGCAGGAGAGACAGCAGAAAGAGCAAACACAGCTGCGACAGCCGCCAGAGTTGATTTGAGCATGAGAATTCCTTAAAAAAGCGCGGTAAATAAGGCAAGTTGCTTGATTCTAAAGAGCAGTATGGATGGAGGCCAGCCTTTTACCTAATTTTACGAATTTGAAACAGTTGTAACGGCGCAAACAGTTGAATCCAGCAGGTAAAAAAGTGACTTACGTCATGATAAATACTGTAACGATGATCATAATTTTCAGAAAAGATTTAAATAGATCACTTTAATGACTAAAATCTGCCCGCACTTCGCGCGTCAACGCGCTTTACGTACATATACAAGGCAGACATGACTAACAGCAACCGCATCAAGCTCACATGGATCAGCTTCTTCTCGTACGCCCTCACCGGCGCACTGGTGATCGTCACCGGGATGGTAATGGGCAATATTGCCGATTATTTCCAGCTACCTGTTTCCAGCATGAGTAACACCTTCACCTTCCTGAACGCCGGGATCCTGATTTCGATCTTTTTAAACGCCTGGCTGATGGAAATCGTGCCGCTGAAAACGCAGCTGCGCTTCGGCTTTGTGCTGATGGTCGCCGCCGTGGCGGGCCTGATGGTCAGCCACAGTATCGCCCTGTTCTCGGCGTCGATGTTCGTTCTCGGGCTGGTCAGTGGGATCACCATGTCCATCGGGACCTTCCTGATCACCCACATGTATGAAGGCCGCCAGCGCGGCGCGCGTCTGCTGTTCACCGACTCGTTCTTCAGCATGGCGGGGATGATCTTCCCAATGGTGGCCGCCGTTCTGCTGGCGCGTAGCATCGAGTGGTACTGGGTTTATGCCTGCATCGGGCTGGTGTACGTTGCCATCTTTATTCTGACCTTCGGCTGCGATTTCCCGGTACTGGGCAAAAAAGCGGTGCAAACGTCTGAGCCGGTGGTGAAAGAGAAATGGGGAATCGGCGTGCTGTTCCTCTCCATAGCCGCGCTGTGCTATATCCTCGGCCAGCTGGGCTTTATCTCCTGGGTGCCGGAATATGCCAAAGGGCTAGGCATGAGTCTGAACGACGCCGGTAAACTGGTGAGTGATTTCTGGATGTCGTACATGTTTGGCATGTGGGCGTTTAGCTTCATCCTGCGCTTCTTCGATCTGCAGCGCATCCTGACCGTACTGGCGGGCCTGGCAACCGTGCTGATGTATCTTTTCATTAACGGTTCGCCGGAGCATATGCCGTGGTTTATTCTGACCCTCGGTTTCTTCTCCAGCGCGATTTACACCTCGATCATTACGCTCGGCTCCCTGCAAACTAAAGTGGCGTCGCCGAAGCTGGTAAACTTTGTGCTGACCTGCGGCACCATCGGCACCATGCTGACCTTCGTGGTGACCGGTCCAATCGTGGCACACAGTGGCCCGCTGGCAGCCCTGCACACGGCTAACGGCTTGTACGCCGTGGTGTTCGTGATGTGTCTGATTCTGGGCTTTGTCACCCGCCACCGTCAGCACAACACGGCAGCGGCTTCTCACTAATGCCTACGCCCCTTTGCCATCGGCGAAGGGGCTATTTCGGGTAAAACTCACTTCCTCTCCCCCGCTATCGGTTTGTATCCACGTTTGCGCCAGCTGTGTGGTGGCGATCACCCGTCCCTGACGAATCGACCAGCGCACCGGCACCTGGCAACGCACCGCTTCGAAACCGCTCTCAGCAGGCAGAATAATCAGGTTCGCCGGATGACCCGTTTCGATGCCGTAATCCGTCAGGCCAAACGTTCTGGCGCTGTTGTGCGTGATCAGATTTAACCCGCTGTCGATTTGCGGATAGCCCATCATCTGGCAAACATGCAGCCCCATGTGCAGCACCTGCAACATATTGCCCGTCCCCAGCGGATACCAGGGATCAAAGACGTCATCATGACCGAAGCAGACGTTAATCCCAGCCTCGAGCAGCTCCTTCACGCGGGTGATGCCGCGCCGTTTCGGATAGTCGTCAAAACGCCCTTGCAGATGGATATTCACCAGCGGATTGGCGACAAAGTTGATGTCTGACATTTTCAGCAGGCGGAACAGGCGCGACGTGTAAGCGCCGTTGTAGGAGTGCATCGCCGTGGTATGGCTGGCGGTCACGCGATGCCCAATGCCCGCCTCGTACGCCAGCATGGCGACGGTTTCGATGAAGCGCGACTGCTCATCGTCGATCTCATCGCAGTGGATATCCAGCGGGCGGTCATATTTTTTCGCCAGCGCGAAGGCGATGTGCAAGGACTCCACGCCGTACTCGCGGGTAAATTCAAAGTGCGGGATCGCCCCGACCACATCGGCCCCCAGTTTCAAGGCTTCCTCCAGCAGCGCCGCGCCGTTGGGATAAGAGAGAATGCCTTCCTGCGGGAATGCGACGATTTGCAGCGTAACCCACGGCGCCACCTCCTGCTTCACTTCCAGCATCGCTTTCAGGGCGGTAAGAGTCGGATCGGAGACATCCACATGGGTGCGCACGAACTGGATACCGTTGGCGATTTGCCATTTCAGGGTTTTCCACGCGCGGGCTTTGACATCGTCATGGCTGAGCAGCGCCTTGCGTTCGGCCCAGCGTTCGATGCCTTCAAACAGCGTCCCCGACTGGTTCCAGCTCGGTTCCCCGGCGGTTTGCGTCGTATCCAGATGAATATGAGGCTCGATAAACGGCGGAATCGCCAGTCCACCGCGAGCGTTAAGCACCTCATAACTTTCGTCATGAGCATCGCGCATCGGGGTGATCTCTGCAAAACGGCCATTCTCAATGCCGATTTGCCATAACCCTTCCCGGCCAGGTAACCGAACATTCTGAACCAGCCAAAGCGGTGTTGTCGTCATACCTTTCTCCCGAAAAATGCGGCTGAAATTAAGGGGTACGTCATCGTAATCATTAGCCCCCTAATTTGTATATAAATTAGACGCTCGCGAAAAGCGTGCTATTTCCATGACTTATAAAAATCCTGACAAATCAGGCATATACCCACTAAGTGGTAGGTTAAGGCGTATTTGATTTGCATCAATAAGTGCCCCTGCTGAATCGTTAAGGTAGGCAGTAATAGAAAAGAAATCGAGGCAAAAATGAGCAAAGTCAGACTCGCTATTATCGGTAACGGCATGGTCGGCCACCGCTTTATTGAGGATCTCCTTGATAAAGCTGACGCTGCCCAGTTCGATATTACCGTCTTCTGTGAAGAACCCCGCAAAGCATACGATCGTGTACACCTCTCTTCCTACTTCTCTCATCACACCGCGGAAGAACTTTCGCTGGTGCGTGAAGGTTTCTACGAGAAGCATGGCGTTAAGGTGCTGGTGGGCGAACGCGCTATCACCATCAACCGCCAGGAAAAAGTGATCCACTCCAGTGCCGGACGCACGGTTTTTTACGATAAGTTGATCATGGCGACTGGCTCTTACCCGTGGATCCCGCCAATCAAAGGCTCGGAAACGCAGGATTGCTTCGTTTATCGTACCATTGAAGACCTCAAAGCGATCGAATCCTGCGCGCGCCGCAGTAAACGCGGTGCGGTAGTCGGCGGCGGTCTGCTGGGCCTCGAAGCGGCAGGCGCGCTGAAAAACCTGGGGGTCGAAACCCACGTCATCGAATTTGCCCCGATGCTGATGGCAGAACAACTCGACCACATGGGTGGCGATCAGCTGCGCCGTAAAATCGAAAGCATGGGTGTGAAAGTTCACACCAGCAAAAATACCAAAGAGATTGTTCAGGAAGGCACCGAAGCGCGTAAAACCATGCGCTTTGCCGACGGCAGCGAGCTGGAAGTCGACTTCATCGTCTTCTCCACCGGTATCCGCCCACGCGATAAAATGGCGACCCAGTGCGGTCTGGCCGTGGCTCAGCGCGGCGGGATCATGATTAACGACGCCTGTCAGACCTCCGACCCGGACATTTACGCCATCGGCGAATGCGCCAGCTGGAACAACCGCGTGTATGGTCTGGTGGCACCCGGCTACAAAATGGCGCAGGTCGCCGTTGACCATATTCTCGGTAACGAAAATGCCTTCACCGGCGCGGACATGAGCGCCAAGCTGAAACTGCTCGGCGTGGACGTCGGCGGGATCGGCGATGCGCACGGTCGCACACCAGGCTGTCGCAGCTACGTTTACCTCGACGAAAGCAAAGAGGTCTACAAACGCCTGATCGTCAGCCAGGACAACAAAAACCTGCTGGGTGCGGTGCTGGTGGGGGATACCAGCGATTTCGGTAACCTGCTGCAGCTGGTCCTGAACGCCATCGAACTGCCGGAAAACCCGGACGCGCTGATCCTGCCGGCTCACGCCTCCAACGGTAAACCTTCTATCGGCGTGGATAAACTGCCCGACAGCGCGCAGATTTGCTCCTGCTTCGACGTGACCAAAGGCATGCTGATCTCGGCGATCAACAAAGGCTGCCATACCGTCGCCGCCCTGAAAGCCGAAACCAAAGCCGGTACCGGCTGCGGCGGCTGTATCCCGCTGGTCACCCAGGTGCTGAACGCCGAACTGGCGAAACAGGGCATCGAAGTGAACAACAACCTGTGTGAGCACTTCTCTTACTCACGCCAGGAGATTTACCACCTGATCCGCGTGGAAGGCATCAAAACCTTCGACGAACTGCTGCAAAAACACGGTCAGGGCTACGGCTGCGAAGTCTGTAAACCGACCGTCGGTTCACTGCTGGCTTCCTGCTGGAATGAATACATCCTGAAGCCAGAGCACACGCCGCTGCAGGACACTAACGACAACTTCCTGGCGAACATCCAGAAAGATGGGACCTACTCCGTGATCCCACGTTCCGCCGGTGGCGAAATCACCCCGGAAGGGCTGGTGGCCGTGGGCCGTGTGGCGCGCGAATTTAACCTGTACACCAAAATCACCGGTTCCCAGCGTATCGGCCTGTTTGGCGCGCAGAAAGATGATCTGCCGGAAATCTGGCGTCAGCTGATCGACGCGGGCTTCGAAACCGGTCATGCGTATGCCAAAGCGCTGCGTATGGCGAAAACCTGCGTCGGCAGCACCTGGTGCCGTTACGGCGTGGGCGATAGCGTGGGCTTTGGCGTTGAGCTGGAAAACCGCTACAAAGGCATCCGTACCCCACACAAAATGAAGTTTGGCGTCTCCGGCTGTACCCGCGAATGTGCGGAAGCGCAGGGTAAAGACGTGGGGATTATCGCCACCGAAAAAGGCTGGAACCTGTACGTATGCGGTAACGGCGGGATGAAGCCGCGTCACGCCGACCTGCTGGCGGCCGATCTCGATCGCGAAACCCTGCTCAAGTATCTCGACCGCTTCATGATGTTCTACATTCGTACCGCCGACAAACTGACCCGTACCGCCTCCTGGCTCGATAACCTGGAAGGCGGCATCGAATACCTGAAATCGGTGATCATCGACGATAAACTCGGCCTGAACGAACATCTGGAAGAAGAGATTGCCCGCCTGCGCGAGGCCGTCATTTGCGAGTGGACAGAAACTGTCAACACGCCTGCCGCGCAGGTTCGCTTCAAACACTTTATCAACAGCACCCAGCGCGATCCGAACGTACAGGTTGTTCCTGAGCGCGAGCAGCACCGTCCGGCAACGCCATACGAGCGCATTCCGGTGACTCTGGTGGAGGAAAACGTATGAGCCAGTGGGTAAACATCTGCAAAATCGACGACATCATTCCGGCGACGGGCGTCTGTGCGCTGCTGGGCAACGAGCATGTGGCGATCTTCCGCCCGCGCCACGATGAACAGCTCTTCGCAATCAGCAATATCGATCCGTTCTTTGAGGCCAGCGTGTTGTCTCGCGGCCTGATTGCTGAACACCAGGGCGAGCTGTGGGTCGCCAGCCCGCTGAAAAAACAGCGTTTCCGCTTAACGGACGGGCACTGTATGGAAGATGAAAGTCACTCTGTGAAGCACTACGACGTTCGCGTGAAAGACGGCAACGTGCAGCTGAAAGGCTAAACCAGAACGGGAGGCGCAATGCCTCCCGTACGTTTCACATGTTTTCTGTATGACGCTTGTCGTTACGGGTATGCTACTCACAAAGCGGAGCATCCGACTCCGTAAACCATCGCAACTGTTCAGGCGAAAGCCCACTCTTAAGAGGTAATGTCGTGGATCACCTGCCGATTTTCTGTCAATTACGCCATCGCGACTGCCTGCTGGTGGGCGGTGGCGATGTCGCTGAACGCAAAGCGCGTCTCCTGTTAGAAGCGGGTGCCCGACTGACGGTGAATGCCCTCGCCTTTGACCCGCAGTTCACCGTATGGGCGCAGGAAGGCATGCTGACACTGGTCGAAGGCGAATTCGACGAAGCGCTGCTCGACACCTGCTGGCTGACCATTGCCGCTACAGATAACGACGAAGTGAACCAGCGCGTTAGCGACGCCTGTGAAACCCGCCGTATTTTCTGCAATGTGGTCGACGCGCCAAAAGAAGCCAGTTTTATTATGCCGTCGATTATCGACCGTTCGCCGCTGATGGTGGCGGTGTCCTCCGGCGGCACCTCTCCGGTGCTCGCGCGTTTGCTGCGTGAGAAACTGGAAGCGATACTGCCTCAGCATCTTGGTCAGGTGGCGCACTACGCGGGGCAACTCCGCTCGCGAGTGAAGAAAACCTTCGCCACCGTTGGCGAGCGCCGTCGCTTCTGGGAAAAATTCTTTGTAAACGATCGCCTGGCGCAGTCGCTGGCGAATCAGGATCAGAAAGCCATCACCGAGACCACTGAACGCCTGCTGACCGAGCCGCTGGACCATCGCGGTGAAGTGGTGCTGGTTGGCGCAGGGCCGGGTGACGCGGGGCTATTGACCCTGAAAGGGCTGCAGCAGATCCAGCAGGCGGATATCGTGGTTTACGATCGTCTGGTCTCCGATGACATCATGAATCTGGTGCGCCGCGACGCTGACCGGGTATTCGTGGGTAAACGCGCCGGGTATCACTGCGTGCCGCAGGAAGAGATTAACCAGATTCTGCTGCGCGAAGCGCAAAAAGGAAAACGCGTGGTGCGCCTGAAGGGCGGCGATCCGTTTATCTTTGGCCGCGGCGGTGAAGAGCTGGAAACGCTTTGCAATGCGGGTATTCCGTTCTCGGTTGTACCGGGAATTACGGCAGCGTCTGGCTGCTCGGCCTACTCCGGTATTCCGCTGACTCATCGCGATTACGCCCAGAGCGTGCGCCTGGTGACGGGCCACCTGAAAACCGGCAGCGAGCTGGACTGGCATAACCTGGCCGCAGAGAAACAGACGCTGGTCTTCTACATGGGGCTAAACCAGGCGGCCACTATCCAGGAAAAACTGCTGGAACACGGTATGCCGGAGGATATGCCGGTGGCGCTGGTGGAAAACGGCACTGCCATTACGCAACGCGTGGTGAGCGGCGTTCTGACTCAACTGGGTGAACTGGCGCAGCAGGTGGAAAGCCCGGCGCTGATCGTTGTCGGCCGCGTGGTCGAACTGCGCGAAAAGCTGAACTGGTTCTCCAACCATTAATCTCCCCCCGCATATTCACACTTCAGGGAGTAGTCTTTAACCGGACTACTCCCGCCTGACACCTGCCGATAACATACCGCCTGCGAAATGGAATCTTTTCCATTAATTCCCTCATTTTACATCCAAAAGTACGGCTCCAATACAAGGAAAGTGTATGTTTAAACTGGCAAAAGCCGCTGTGTTAGTTGGCTTATTATCGACCCTGACGGCGTGTACGGGTCACGTACAAAACACCAAAAACAACTGCGGCTATGATTACTTCCTGCACCCTGCGATCTCGATTTCGAAAATGATCGGCGGCTGCGGCCCGGCGGCAGAACAGCCCTAAGCCTTTTTCAGGCACAAAAAAACCGGGAATATCCCGGTTTTTTTATGGATGCAGAGTGGTTGCTTCGCCCGGTAGCGCTCGCGCTTTCCCGGTCTACGTCAAACCACCCGGCAACGGCTTACGGCTTACCTACAAACCCAATCGCGTCATACACCGCTTTCAGGGTTTCAGACGCACGGGCGCTGGCTTTGTCGGCACCGTCGCGCATCACGTTGTTCAGGAACGCTTCGTCGTTACGGAAACGGTGATAACGCTCCTGCAGGTCAGTCAGCATGCCGGAAACCGCCTCAGCCACTTCCCCTTTCAGGTGACCATACATTTTGCCTTCGAAGTGCTGCTCAAGCTCAGGGATGCTCTGACCGGTCACGCCGGAGAGAATATCCAGCAGGTTTGATACGCCCGCTTTGTTCTGCACATCGTAGCGAACGACAGGCGGCTCGTCCGAGTCTGTCACTGCACGCTTAAGCTTCTTAACCACCGCTTTCGGATCTTCCAGCAGGCCGATCACGTTATTGCGGTTATCGTCGGACTTGGACATTTTCTTGGTCGGCTCAAGCAGAGACATCACGCGCGCGCCGGATTTCGGAATGAACGGCTCTGGTACTTTAAAGACATCACCATAAATGGCATTGAAGCGCTGGGCGATATCACGGCTAAGCTCCAGATGCTGTTTCTGGTCTTCACCGACCGGGACCTGGTTAGTCTGGTACAGCAGAATATCTGCCGCCATCAGCACCGGGTAGTCAAACAGACCGGCGTTGATGTTTTCGGAGTAGCGCGCAGATTTGTCTTTGAACTGGGTCATGCGGCTCAGTTCACCGAAATAGGTGTAGCAGTTCAGCGCCCAGCCGAGCTGTGCGTGTTCTGGCACGTGAGACTGCACGAAGATGGTGCTTTTCTCAGGATCGATGCCACAGGCCAGGTACAGCGCCAGCGTATCCAGCGTTGCTTTGCGCAGTTTTTCTGGATCCTGACGCGCGGTAATCGCGTGTAAATCCACGATGCAGTAGATGCAGTGATAATCATCCTGCATGTTGACCCACTGACGTAACGCACCCATGTAGTTACCAATGGTCAATTCACCTGAAGGCTGTGCGCCACTAAATACGATGGGCTTAGTCATTTTTCGATTCCTGATGTTCACTGTGCGAAAGCCCGAGTGCGGGCAGTAAATCTTTGAAGTGATCGAACACCACGTCCGGCTCACTCAGCGTAATGGCTTCACCGTAGTTGTAGCCATAGGTTAGGCCGACGGAGGGGGATCCTGCCGATTTGGCCGCCAGAATATCATTGCGCGAATCGCCGACAAAGAGCAGCTGCTCAGGCGACAACGACAGTTTTCCTGCTACCAGTAAGATCGGCTCAGGATGCGGCTTTTTGTTTTGTACGTCATCACCGCCGACGATCACGGAGAAATACTTCGCGATGCCCAGCGCTTCAAGCAGCGGAGCGACAAACGGCGTCGGCTTGTTGGTCACCAGCGCCAGCGGCAGGCCGTTGGAATGCAGCGCGCTAAGGGTTTCCACCACGTCCGGGAACAGGAAGCTGCCCTCTTCCACCGTCTCTTCATAGTACCGATTGAAGAGTTTACGCAGGACGCGTAACTGCTCGTCCTGAGGGATATCCGAGTGATCAACGCCGGGTTTACCCTGCGCGGCGCGCTGAATCGCACGCTCCTGGCGCGCCCATGTCAGGGCACGTTCCATCAGCACGTCTGCGCCGTTACCGATCCAGGTCACTACGCGATCTTCGCCTGCCATCGGCAGCTCGAGCGCATACAGCGCCTGATCCACGGCGCTGGTTAAACCTGGCGCGCTGTCGACCAGCGTGCCATCGAGGTCGAACGCGACGCCCCGAATTACCTTCAACTTATCCATGACTTACCTTTGCCAGTTCAGCGCGCATTTCTTCAATGACTTTTTTGTAATCCGGTTGGTCGAAAATCGCCGAGCCGGCAACGAACATATCCGCACCCGCCGCCGCGATTTCGCCGATGTTGTTGACCTTCACGCCGCCGTCCACTTCCAGGCGGATGTCATAGCCAGACTCATCAATACGACGGCGCACTTCGCGCAGTTTATCCAGCGTTTGCGGGATAAAGGACTGGCCGCCAAAGCCTGGGTTAACGGACATCAGCAGGATCACATCCAGCTTATCCATGACGTAATCAAGGTAGCTGAGCGGGGTTGCCGGGTTAAACACCAGGCCCGCTTTGCAGCCGTTTTCTTTAATTAGCTGCAGCGTGCGATCGACATGCTCGGAGGCTTCGGGATGGAAGGTAATGATGCTGGCCCCTGCGGCGGCAAAATCCGGCACAATGCGATCGACCGGTTTCACCATCAGGTGAACGTCAATCGGGGCGGTGATGCCGTAGTTACGCAGCGCTTTCAGAACCATCGGGCCAATGGTCAGGTTCGGCACGTAGTGGTTGTCCATGACGTCGAAATGGACCACATCCGCACCGGCGGCTAAGGCGTTGGCCGTATCTTCACCCAGGCGGGCGAAATCGGCTGACAGAATTGAGGGAGCAATCAAAAACTGTTTCATCCGCATCTCCTTGAAATGTAGTTACCGGCGGGCGAAACGGCTCAGGGTCGATAAAGAGCCAGCAGTTCGTCCACCTTTTTACGTGTGCCGCCGTTGCTGCTGATACTGCGCCGCACTTTAAGCTGAATACGATCGTTCGCCGCTTTGTACCACTCGCGAGTATCAGGCGTATCATGGTTCGAAATTAACACCGTGATTTGCTTACTGACCAGCTTTTCCGCCATTTCAGCCAGATGAGCCTGCTCTTTCGGGCTGAAGCTGTTGGTGTGATAGGCGGTAAAATTCGCCGTGGCCGAGAGCGGGGCGTATGGCGGATCGCAATAAACTACGGAGTCCGCGTTCGCCATTTCCATGCACTTTTCATACGAGATGCAATGGAACTCCGCTTTCTGTGCCTTTTCGGCAAAATGCTGCAGCTCGGCCAGCGGGAAGTAGGGACGCTTGTAGCGGCCAAACGGCACGTTGAATTCACCCTTCAGGTTGTATCGGCACAGGCCATTGTAGCCATGACGGTTCAGATACAAGAACAACTGCGCCCGACGGAACGCATCCGTGCTCTGGTTGAACTCGGCGCGATACTGATAGTAGGCGTCCGGGTTGTTGTTCTCTGGGGTAAAGAGTTGACGCGCCGCATCGATATACTCATCTGTCTGAGTTTTAACGATGTTGTAGAGGGTAATGAGATCGCTGTTGATATCCGCAAGGATATAGCGAGAAAAGTCGGTGTTCAGGAACACCGACCCGGCACCCACGAAGGGCTCGATAAGACACTCGCCTTTCGGCAGATGTTTATTAATATCGTCGAGCAGGGGGTATTTCCCCCCTGCCCATTTTAGAAAAGCGCGATTTTTTTTCATGCTGACTAACTAATTACACCTTCTCCGGCTGTGGAAAAAGCTCCGACAGCATCCTGCGCTTTAACCATTACTTCAAATCAGCCTGAACCTGATGAATCGGTTTCGCCCACGGGTTTTTCGCCTGAACATCCGCAGGTAACGCGGCAACTGCGCGTTTCGCTTCGTCTTTAGACGCGTACACACCGCTCACCAGCACATACCAGGGTTGCCCGTTGCGGGTCGTCTGATAAACCACATAGTTTTTCAGATTTGATTTCTTCGCCCAGCCGTTCAGATTGTCGTAGCTGGAAGAGCTGCTCAACTGAAGCGTGTAGTTGCTGGAAGGCGCTGATTTCAGCGAGCCCACGTTGCCCGTAGATTTACCCGTGGCTGCAGCGCTGGCCGTTGCCGTCGCGGCTGGCGCAGGCGTGGCTGCTGGCGTTGAGGTCGTGGCCTTCGGTGCAGTCGTTGTCGCAGCAGGCGCTTTCACGGCTGCGGTTTCGGTCTGCTTAGGCTGTGCAACAGGTTTCGCTTCTGGCGCTTTCGCAACCGTCTGCGGTTTGGTTTCACGCTTCGGCTCAATGACAGCCTGTTTGCGCTCTGGTCGAGGCGCAGTCTGGGTCTGGGTCTGAGTCTGACGCGGTTTGGTTTCCGTTGCTGCGGTCTGCGGTTGAGCCGCGCCACCACGAATCGGTGCTACCGTTGCAGGCTCGGTTGGCAGCGTAGAGTTAGCCACTACGTTGTTCACCTGATCCTGACTCTGCGGTTGGGTCAGTGCGTTATTCAGATCGCCCTGAACTTCTACACGCTGCTGGCCTTCTGGCGTAGCAGGCGTTTGACCCTGAGTTGGCGTTGAGGAGACAGGCGGCAGAGAAACATCCTGCGTCGCATTTGCAGTCTGCTCAGCAGATGTTGTGCCAGGCGCAGGCTGCGCACCATTGGCCTGATCGGCAGTGTCATTCCCCGAAAGATTAATGCTCTTTTCGGCAGAAGGCGTCTGCTCAGTGGAATCTGTTGACGGTGCTTTCAGCGCGGAGCCGATGCCGATAATCAGCAGCAGCAGGACAAACACGCCAAGGCCCATCATGATGTACTGGCGGGAAGCCGGTTTTTTGGCTGCCGCTTTACGTTTGCGTGGGCGACGCTCTACAGGCTCTTCGTCCATTGAATCTTCTTCGGACTCATAACCCTCTTCTTCTTCTCGCTCATCACGCGCATTGCGGCTGCGTGACGGACGACGATCGTCTGCATCCAAATCAACATCGTCAAAGTTGATTTGCGGCTCGTTATCACGTTCTGAAGATTGACGAGAACGACCAGTACGACGATCGCTGGGATCGGGTTTCAGCTCGTCTTCTGGTTTGAATTCATCCATTTAACACCCCACTCAAAGGCTCATGCTTACGACGTTGCATTGCACCTGAATCTAAATAGCCACCTTTAACAGTAGCCAGACCTTTCTAGTTGTTACGCCTGCTGGCAATCAGCAATCGCGCCAAGAACCACTTCGTGCGACACTCCGCCGCGCACTTCACTCTTCCCTATTGCCAGCGGGAGGACTAAACGCATCTCGCCAGCCAATACTTTTTTATCACGCATCATGTGGGGTAAATACGCTTGCGAAGACATCTCGCGTGGTCCCGTCACCGGTAAACCCGCGCGCTCCAGCAGCGTGATGATGCGTTGAGTCTCTTCTTTCGTGAACTGACCCAGACGTTCGGAGGTGCGAGCAGCCATGACCATGCCTGCAGCGACCGCTTCACCATGAAGCCAGTTGCCGTAGCCCATTTCGGCTTCAATCGCGTGACCGTACGTATGCCCCAGATTCAGTAAAGCACGTAAGCCGGTTTCCCGCTCGTCCGCTGCAACGACTTCTGCTTTCAGCTCACAACAACGGCGGATGCAATACGCCAGCGCCTGACCGTCAAGGTTAAGCAGCGCATCCATGTTCTCTTCCAGCCAGGTGAAGAACTCACTGTCCAGAATAATGCCGTATTTGATCACTTCAGCAAGGCCTGACGCCAGTTCGCGTTTAGGCAGGGTTTTCAGACAGTCGAGATCCACCACCACCGAAGCGGGCTGGTAGAACGCGCCAATCATGTTTTTGCCAAGCGGATGATTGACGGCCGTTTTGCCGCCAACTGAGGAGTCGACTTGCGAGAGTAACGTGGTAGGAATTTGAATAAAACGAACACCACGTTGATAACTTGCCGCAGCAAACCCCGTCAGATCGCCAACAACACCACCGCCCAGGGCAAGTAGTGTCGTATCGCGACCATGCGGTTTTTGCAGTAATGCGGTGAAGACGGTATCGAGTACCGCCAGGCTTTTATACTGCTCGCCATCAGGCAGAATCACACTGTCGACCTTCACGCCTGCCTGTTCCAGCAGATGACGAATCTTGTCGAGATAAAGCGGAGCCAGAGTCTCGTTGGTGACCAGCATTGCCTGATCACCCGCTTTCAGTGGTAAGAAGGAAGCTGGATCGTTAAACAAGCCAGCCGCGATGGTGATAGGGTAACTACGTTCCCCGAGAGTAACTGTAATCCTCTCCATGACGCGACATCCACCTTAAATGCTTATACCCGTGGGCGAGTGTATATAAAGCCAGAATCAGTTGCTTTCCAGCATATGAATAATCTGGTTTGCAACCACTTTAGCGCTCTGATCGTCGGTACGAATGGTTACATCAGCAATCTCTTCGTACAGTGGATTGCGCTCACCGGCCAATGCTTCCAGAACTTCACGTGGAGGCGTTTCAACTTGCAGTAACGGGCGCTTTTTATCGCGCTGCGTCCGTGCCAGCTGTTTTTCGATGGTCGTCTCAAGATAGACCACAACGCCGCGGGCGGAGAGACGGTTACGAGTTTCGCGAGATTTTACAGAACCACCGCCCGTTGCCAGCACGATGCCCTGTTTTTCCGTAAGTTCATTGATAACTTTTTCTTCACGGTCACGGAAACCTTCTTCGCCTTCTACATCGAAGACCCAGCCCACATCAGCTCCGGTTCGTTTCTCAATCTCTTGATCAGAATCGTAAAATTCCATATTGAGTTGTTGAGCCAACTGGCGCCCAATAGTGCTTTTGCCGGCACCCATAGGCCCAACCAGAAAGATATTGCGTTTCTCTGCCATTTTTTCGGTACTACTAAGACTATTCGTTAATGGTAATCCCCGCTTCGCAGACACTCAGCGTAGCAGGACATGAACTGAAACCTCATATGCGATAGTGCGAGAGTCAGACTAAAAATTATCTCAGTAGTCCTGCTTGTTTGGCAACTGATTAAATCACCACGCCAGATGCTTAAAGCAACAAGAGGTAAGATTAGGAGAAGCTGAAACTCAAATCGGTACTCCTTGTATGCTAATTCATGCCCCACGTCAAACATCTGCAACAAACTGGCTGCAAAATCCTCGCGGGGATCGTTTCCATTATTGAATACTAATCAGACGCGGTGTGATGAAGACCACCAGCTCGCGCCGCTCGTTATCCTTGCCATCGTGGCGAAAGAGTTGCCCCACCCAGGGAAGCCCACCGAGACCAGGAATACTGTCACTGCCCGTTTTATTCTTTTGCGAGAAAATTCCCCCAGCGCGAGTGTTTCACCGCTTTTTACTTCCACCTGCGTTTCGATTTCCTGTTTATCAATCGCCAGGGTTTCGCCATCGGCCTGCTGTAAAACCTGGCCAGGCATATTTTCGCTAATGTGTAACTTTAACCGCACGCGGCCATTTGGAAGCACCACGGGCGTCACTTCCATCCCCAACACCGCCTCTTTGAACTCCACCGATGTCGCCCCGCTCTCACCGCTGGACACCTGATACGGAATTTCACTGCCCTGTTTGATACTGGCAGGCTGCATATGCGACGCCAATAGCCGTGGGCTGGCGATGATCTCCAGCTGCTGCTTTTGCTCCAGTGCCGACAGCTCCAGATCCAACAGCCTGCCGTCGATCCGCCCAATATTAAATCCGACGTGCGTTGTGGCGCTCGCCACTGACAAATCAGCACCCAGCGTGGTGACTTGCCCCGGTGAACCGGCACTCTGCGCCTCCGCCAGATTCCACTTCACCCCAAGTTCACGCAGGCTTTTTTCATTGATGGTGACGATATGGGCGGCGAGTTCCACCTGCGCCACGGGCAGGTCCATCTGTTCGACCCAGTGCTCCAGAGAATCGAGTACCACGGGGATATCCCGCACCAGCAGGCGGTTGGTACGTTTATCCACGGAGAGACTTCCCTTGGGGCTGAGCTGTTTTTCCGCCGCTTTTTGCAGCTCGGTGACATCCGCGTAGGCTAAAGAGAGCGCGCGCGAGGAGAGCGGCACATTCAGTTTCTGCTGCGCCAGCTCCTCCTCTTTTCGCGTCTGCTGCTCACGTTGCCCTACGGCAGTGTTGACATAGAAAATGCCGCCCTCTTCGCGCAGCACCAGTCCGGCGCTGGTCACGACGATGTGCAGCGCCTGCCGCCATGGCACATGGGTGAGATGCAGCGAAAGCGCGCCTTTTACGTCCGGTGCAACAATCAGATTGCGGCCCTCAAGCTCCACCAGTGACTGTAAAATCTGCACCACAGGCACATCATCCACCGCCAGAGTGACGGGTTTTGGCACTGCGGCCCATGTCGGCATGCTGAGCATCATCAGCAGGATGATTCTCCTGAGTCGTTTCATTCTTCGTTCCCTCTCGTTGCCATCGCCACGTTTTCGGCTCGCATCCCTCGCCAAGCCCGACGACCATTTCCGTTTCATTGAATGTCAGCACCTGCCAGCCCGCTGGCAGTCGTTCGCCCTGTCGTATGCGATGCCAGCGCTCCTGTTCATCCTTGACGATACCCACAGCACTTCCGCTCTGGATCATCCCCTGATAGCGCCAGCGTGCTAATGCACCTGTGGCACAGCGATCGTCCGGCGGGCGAAAGGGGTCACGCATGCCGGTGAGCAGTGCCAGTGAACACAAAATCAGACAGCGCAGCTCAGTTCGCATCGGTGTTCTCCACCTGCAAAATCAGCTGTAACCGCGTCTCCTCCGGCTTAACGGAAAACCCACTCACGGCCATCCCACGCTGCGCGAGCCGCTCAAACACGGCCGGAATCTGCGCCCAGTCCACTTTCAGCGTTAATTCACCTCCGTTCGCGCCAGGCAGCCAGCGCACCAGCCGCACGCCGTCGCTTTGAAAATCCAGTGGAGAAAACGGCAGCGACGCGAGGATCACAGGCGCAGCCAAAACCGGATGTGGCTGCGCTTCACTCGCCCATAATTCAGCGCGCTCTGCGCCAGCCTGACTTCGCTTTACCTCAAGCTGCGAGAGCTGCTGAATGACCGGACGCGCTAACAGCAGCCAGGCACTAAGCAGTACAGCGACGGTAAAAAGGCTCCAGCAGAACAGACGCGTGCGCGGTAGAAACCCATACCAGCGTTCATAAAAGAGGCGCACGGTTCACCCCTGACTCGTGAGGGTAAAACTGAACGTCCAGCGTCCCTCAGCGTCCTGCTGCATTTCACCCGCAGGCCCGAGAATAAAACCCGGCAGTTGCCTGAGCGACGCCGCCAGTGCAGAAAGGGCGATGGGTGTCGCGGCAAACCCCGTCAACATTAGCCGAGGCTTCTGGTACTGAAGCTGTGTCAGCCACGCCTGCGCCGGCATCGCTGACGCCAGTGAAATCAACGATGATTGCCAGGCCTGTGTTTTCGCGCGCTGTACTCCGGCTTGCGGTGTTTGCGGGTGTGCTTTCTGCAGCGCCTGCCACTGCGCGCGGTGGGCGTGCAGCTTTTGTTGAATCACGCGCTCACCCGTTAGATGCGCCTCCAGCGCCCGCATCTTAAGCCCATCGCCTGTTCGCAGGCTTATCATCACGGCAAGGGAAAGTAGGCCGGAGCCTGCAAAAAGCCATACCCAAAAACGCCAGCAGGCGTGCTGTTGCTGATGTCGCCACGGCAAAAAGTTAGTCGTTGTCACTCGAAGAGTTCTCCCATCGCGAGGGCCAGAGCAACGGTAAAATCCGCGCCACATTCAGGCAGTGGCGGCTGGGAACGCGCCAGCAGGCTAAAAGGATCACGCGCTGCGCCGTCGAAGAGCGCGATATCCTCAGGGCTAAGCGCTAACAGGGCCGCCAGCTCGGCCACATCTTTCGCCTCATCCGCGCGTTTTCGCCCCCACTGGTGACGCATCGACCATAGCCAGTGCTGGCCGTCGCACCACGCCACGCACTGCGCGGGAGGGTCAAGAAGCGGCAGGAGATTCGCCAGCGCCGCAGCGTCGGGCGTGATCGCCGCCACATGCAGACGCAACGACTCCCCGAGCGTTAACAGCGCCGCCACCTCCTGGTTTTGTGCGGCTGTCACGTGAAAGGCACGGCTAAAGGTGTCTTGCGTATAGTCAAAGCACAGCGCTTCTGGCGGCATTTCCAGTTCACGGGACATCGCAGAGGCGATCCACGACGCCTGTTCACTGTCGCGCAACGTCAGCGCCGGAGCAGGCAGCGTCTTTTGTAGCGTGCGGGCGGCCGGAAATGCGATAAACAGGCGGTGGTAATGGGGCAGTGCCTGACTCCAGTCCCTTAGGGCCGCAACCAGTTGTTCCGGCTGGATAATTTTCCCGTCGCGGATAATTCCCGCCGGTAGCGGGATACGCCACCAGCGGCGCAGACACCACCCGGTGCGCTCCTGGGTGACTGAGACAGCCAGAACGCTATCTTGTTGAAGATGAAAACCTGTTCGCCACGTTTTGAAAGCCATACTTCACGATCTCCTTATCGCCCGTCAGGTGACGGCTCTATCAATGCTTCAGGCTTGCCTTTATACTACCGCGCGATTGTTTAGAAACTGCCCAAGTGAAACTAAATGGGAAATCTCCAGTGAAGTTCGTAAAGTATTTATTGATCCTTGCAGTCTGTTGCATTCTGCTGGGAGCAGGCTCGATTTATGGTTTGTACAAATATATTGAGCCGCAACTACCCGATGTCGCCACACTGCGTGATGTGCGACTCCAGATCCCAATGCAGGTCTATAGCGCCGATGGCGAGTTGATCGCCCAGTACGGCGAAAAACGACGTATCCCGCTGACCCTTAACCAGATTCCGCCGGTGATGGTGAAAGCCTTTATCGCCACGGAAGACAGCCGTTTTTACGAACACCATGGCGTCGATCCGGTGGGGATTTTCCGTGCCGCCAGCGTCGCGCTGTTCTCTGGTCGTGCCTCTCAGGGGGCGAGTACCATCACGCAGCAGCTGGCGCGTAACTTCTTCCTCAGCCCGGAAAAAACCCTGACGCGTAAGATCAAAGAGGTGTTCCTTGCCATTCGCATCGAGCAACTGCTGAGCAAAGACGAGATCCTTGAGCTTTACCTCAACAAGATCTATCTGGGCTATCGCGCCTATGGCGTAGGTGCAGCAGCGCAGGTCTATTTCGGTAAACCTGTCGATCAGCTGACCTTAAGCGAGATGGCGACCATTGCCGGTCTGCCGAAAGCGCCGTCAACGTTCAACCCGCTCTACTCCCTCAACCGCGCCACTGCGCGTCGTAACGTGGTGTTGTCGCGCATGCTGAGCGAAGGCTACATCAGCCAGACTGAGTACGATCAGGCACGCAACGACGCCATCGACGCCAACTATCACGCGCCGGAAATCGCCTTCTCCGCCCCCTATCTGACCGAAATGGTTCGACAGGAGATGGTCAGCCGTTACGGCGAGCAGGCGTATGAAGATGGCTACCGGATCACCACCACCATCACCCGCAAAGTGCAGCAGGCGGCACAGCAGGCGGTGCGTAACAACGTGATGGATTACGACATGCGCCACGGCTACCGTGGCCCGTCGAACGTGCTGTGGAAAGTGGGCGAAAGCGCATGGGACAGCAAAAAAATCATCGACTCCCTGAAAACGCTGCCGACCTACGGGCCGCTGTTACCGGCAGTCGTCACCAGTGCCGACCCACAGGAAGCCACCGCAATGATGGCCGACGGCACCTCCGTGTCGCTGCGCATGGACGGTATCCGCTGGGCGCGTCCGTATCGCTCTGATACAGCGCAAGGCCCGACGCCGCGTAAAGTGACCGATGCGGTGCAAACCGGACAGCAAATCTGGGTGCGTCAGGTGAACGACGCCTGGTGGCTGGCGCAGGTTCCCGACGTGAACTCCGCGCTGGTGTCGATCAATCCGCAAAACGGTGCCGTGATGGCGCTGGTCGGCGGCTTTGATTTCAACCAGAGCAAATTTAACCGCGCGACGCAGGCGCTGCGCCAGGTCGGCTCGAACATCAAACCGTTCCTGTACACCGCGGCGATGGATAAAGGTCTGACGCTGGCGAGTATTCTCAACGACGTACCGATTTCACGCTGGGATGCGGGTGCCGGTTCCGACTGGCAGCCGAAAAACTCCCCTCCGGAATATTCTGGCCCTATCCGTTTACGCCAGGGTCTGGGGCAGTCCAAAAACGTAGTGATGGTTCGCGCGATGCGCGCAATGGGCGTCGATTACGCGGCAGAGTACCTGCAGCGCTTCGGCTTCCCGGCGCAAAATATTGTGCATACGGAATCGCTGGCTCTCGGCTCCGCCTCCTTTACGCCATTGCAGGTGGCGCGCGGTTACTCGGTGATGGCTAACGGCGGCTTCCTGGTCGACCCGTATTTCATCAGCAAGATTGAAAACGATCAGGGCGGCGTGCTGTTTGAGGCGAAACCGAAAATCGCCTGCCCGGAGTGCGATATTCCGGTGATTTATGGCGATACGCCAAAATCAAACGTGCTGGATAACAAAGATATGGAAGACGTTGCTCAGTCGCAGGAGCAGCAAAACGCCGTCGTTCCGCAGCCGCAGCTT
This sequence comes from Lelliottia sp. WB101, assembly GCF_003051885.1. Taxonomy (NCBI): domain Bacteria; kingdom Pseudomonadati; phylum Pseudomonadota; class Gammaproteobacteria; order Enterobacterales; family Enterobacteriaceae; genus Lelliottia; species Lelliottia sp. WB101. The sequence continues at coordinate 1,349,972 of NZ_CP028520.1, read as the reverse complement.
GAGCAGGCAAACCAGGCGCTGGTCGCCCAAAGCGGCGCGCAGGAGTATGCACCGCACGTGATCAACACGCCGCTGTCGTTCCTGATCAAAAGCGCGCTGAACACCAACATCTTTGGGGAACCGGGCTGGCAGGGTACGGGCTGGCGTGCGGGGCGTGATTTGCAGCGCCACGATATCGGCGGTAAAACCGGGACCACCAACAGCTCGAAAGACGCCTGGTTCTCGGGTTACGGCCCGGGCGTGGTGACCTCCGTGTGGATCGGTTTTGACGATCACCGCCGCGATTTAGGTCGCACAACGGCATCCGGCGCGATTAAAGATCAGATTTCGGGTTACGAAGGTGGAGCGAAGAGTGCGCAGCCAGCCTGGGACGCTTACATGAAAGCGGTTCTTGAGGGCGTACCAGAGCAGCCGCTTACCCCTCCGCCAGGTATCGTGACGGTGAATATCGATCGCAGCACCGGTCAGTTAGCGAACGGTGGTAACAGCCGGGCAGAGTATTTCATCGAAGGCACGCAGCCGACCACACAGGCAGTGCATGAGGTGGGAACCGAGCTTATCGATAACGGCGAAACGCACGAGCTGTTCTAAGAAGTAAAATGCAAAACGGCAGCCCTGGGGCTGCCGTTTTTAACAATCCAGGCCGGGTAAGCTTAATACCTCACCCGGTTTTTTTACGCGCTACAGCCGACCCTGTCCTTTCAGCCATTCCCTCACCAGGAACAGCGCACTCACGTTACGCGCTTCGTTAAAATCGGGTTCTTCCAGCAGATCCATCAGATGCGCCAGTGGCCAGCGCACCTGCGGCAGCGGCTCAGGCTCATCCCCTTCCAGCTTCTCCGGATAGAGATCTTCTGCCAGCACGATATTCATTTTGCTGGAGAAATAGGACGGCGCCATGCTCAGCTTTTTCAAAAACGTCAGATCTTTCGCGCCAAAACCCACCTCTTCTTTCAGCTCGCGATTCGCCGCTTCAAAAACGGTTTCACCGGGATCGATAAGCCCTTTCGAGAAACCCAGCTCATAGGATTCTGTGCCCACCGCATATTCGTGGATCAGGATCAGGTGATCGTCCACAATGGGGATGATCATCACCGCCTCGCGCGTGGAGGGCCGCATACGTTCATATACGCGACGCACGCCGTTGCTGAACTCCAGGTCGACACTTTCCACCGTAAACAGGCGTGATTTGGCGACGGTTTCAACATTCAGAATGGTGGGCTTTTGTAAGGGTTTGCTCATCTTGATGGGTCTTTGCTGTGTGAACTGAGTGCATTGTGCGATACGCCGCACGGTTTCGGCAATGTCAATCGCTCTTTATTTACATTTTTGCAACGTATCGTGAGTTAATCCTCATTTCACAACAAAAGTCAAGAGGTTGAAATAACTCCAGGAATTTGCTGATATCCCGCCTTCGCTGCCTTTGCTATTATCTCCGGTCACTGGGATGCGCTTCAAAACGCTCAAGTTCGACTCCATACTTGCCGATAGCCAACCACAGAGACTCATTCACGGTAAAGGGTGCAACTGACAACACCTGAAGATAAGTAAGATGGGGAAAGCATGAGCACCATTCTAATAATTTTCGTTGCTATGCTGGCCTGCGCATTGCTCGCAGGGTGGTTATTCAGGCGTCGGGCACAACGGCAATACCGTCTGCCTTTTTTAAACGCCTTTGCCGGAGCCACCACGCGCAAACTCGCACCTGAAGAGCGCAGCGCGATTGAAAATTACCTTGATACGTTGAACCGTGTCCTGCAGACGCCAGGCCCGACCGGCGCCAGCACCGCGCCCATCTCCCTGACGTTGAACGCGCAAAGCGATACTGTGCTCTGCGTGACGCGCTCGATCACCCGCTACGGTATTAACACCGACGATCCCAATAAATGGCGCTACTATCTCGACTCCGTCGAGGTGCATCTGCCGCCGTTCTGGGAACAATATATTAATGACGAAAATAGCGTTGAGCTGATCCATACGGATTCCATCCCGCTGGTGATTGCCCTGAATGGCCATACGCTGAGCGAATATGTTCAGGAAGCGCCGCGCTTTGCGCTGGAACGCACCAGCGGCACGCAGGCGTCCATTCGCGGCGAAGAGACCGAGCAGATCGAACTGCTGAATATTCGTCAGGAAACCCACGAAGAGTACGCCCTCAGCCGCCCGGACGGCATTCGTGAAGCGGTCCTTATTGTTGCCGCCTTCCTGCTCTTTTTCTTCTGCCTGATGACGCCCGACGTCTTCGCACCGTGGCTCGCAGGCGGCGCCGTTCTGCTGCTGGCCGCAGGCCTATGGGGACTGTTCGCGAAACCGGCCAAAACCGCGCTACGTGAAATTCACTGCCTGCGCGGTACGCCAAAGCGCTGGGGCCTGTTCGGCGAGAACGATCAGGAGCATATCAACAACATTTCGCTCGGGATTATCGACCTGATCTATCCCCGCCACTGGCAGCCGTGGATCGCCCAGGATTTAGGGCAGAAAACCGATATCGATATTTACCTCGACCGCCACGTCGTGCGTCAGGGCCGTTTCTTATCGCTTCATGATGAAGTGAAAAACTTCCCGCTGCAGCACTGGCTGCGCAGTACCGTCATCGCCGGTGGCGCTGCGCTGGTGCTGGCGATGCTGATTTTGCTGGTGCCGCTCGATATGCCGATCAAATTCACTCTTTCCTGGATAAAAGGCGCACAAACCATTGAAGCCACCAGCGTTAATCAGCTGGAAGAGGCCGGTGTGCGCGTGGGTGATACGCTGAAGCTGAAAGGAACGGGCATGTGTAATATCCATGCGCCTGGCACCTGGAACACGCGGCAGAATTCACCGTTTACGCCGTTTGATTGCTCACAAATTATCTGGAACGACGCCCCACCGCTGCCGCTGCCGGAATCAGACACGGTCAGCAAAGCGACAGCCCTGACGCAGGCGCTGAGCCGCCAGCTTCATCCAAAGCCGGAAGACAACTCCCGTGTAAGCCAGTCCCTGCGCGCCGCGATTCAGAAATCCGGAATGGTGCTGCTGGATGATTTTGGCGACATCGTGATGAAAACCCAGGATTTATGCTCTGCGGAAGATGAGTGTGTACGTCTCAAAAACGCGCTGGTGAATCTCGGGAACAGCAAAGACTGGGAAGCGCTGGTGAAACGCGCTGACGCAGGGCGTCTCGATGGCGTAAACGTTCTGCTGCGCCCGGTGAGTGCCGAATCGCTTGAGAATCTGGTGACCACCTCCACCGCACCGTTTGTGATGCGGGAAACCACCCGCGCGGCCCAGGCGTTAAACAGCCCGGCACCGGGTGGGTTTGTGATTGTCAGCGACGAGGGCAGCGATTTGGTCGACCAGCCTTACCCGCCGGTGGCCCTGTATGATTATCCGGCCCAGGATCAGTGGGGCGAATTCCAGCGCCTGGCGCAGATGCTGATGCAAACGCCGTTCAGTGCCGAAGGGATTGTGACGGGCATTTTCACGGACGCCAACGGCACGCGCCACGTTGACCTGCACCGTATGCCGGACAGCGCCGGATTGTGGCGTTATATCGGCACCACCCTGCTGATGCTGGCAATGCTGGTGTGCATTATCTGGAACGGGATTGCCGCCCTGCGCCGCTACCAGCGCTCGCGAACGCGTCTTGCCGAGATCCAGCAGTACTACGAGAACTGCCTCAACCCGCAGCTCATCCCCGCGCCTGACAGCCTGATCGGATAATACCGCTGCGCGACAGTTATGCTACCCTGTCGCGCACGTTTCTTCTGGCTGGAGAGTTCCCCTCATGCATCTTGATATTGCCTGGCAGGACGTTGATACCGTCCTGCTGGATATGGACGGCACGCTGCTCGATCTCGCATTTGATACCCACTTCTGGCAAAAGCTGGTGCCTGAAACTTATGGCGCGCAGCAGGGCATCACTCCGGCAGAAGCGCAGGATTATATTCGCCAGCAGTATCACGCCGTGCAGCATACGCTAAACTGGTACTGCCTGGATTACTGGAGCGAAAAGCTCGGGCTGGATATCTGCGCTATGACCACCGCCCAGGGGCCGAACGCGGTGCTGCGCGACGATACAGTGCCGTTTCTGGGTGCACTAAAAGCGAGCGGCAAGCGACGCATTTTGCTGACCAACGCGCATCCGCACAATCTGGCGGTAAAGCTCGAACATACCGGGTTAGCGTCGCACCTTGATTTATTACTTTCCACCCACACATTTGGTTATCCGAAAGAGGATCAGCGATTGTGGCAGGCCGTGGCGGAAGAGACCGGTTTACAGCCCGAAAGAACCTTGTTCATTGATGACAGTGAACCGATTCTGGATTCGGCGGCAAAATTTGGTATTCGCTATTGTCTGGGCGTGACGAATCCTGATTCCGGCCTGGCGGATAAAAGCTATCTGCGGCATCCGGCGCTGAACGACTATCGCCGAATGATCCCCTCACTCACCGTGAAGGAGACGCCATGAAAGAAAAACCCTCCGAAGGGGTAAGACTGGATAAGTGGCTGTGGGCCGCCCGTTTTTATAAAACGCGCGCGCTGGCCCGTGAAATGGTCGACGGGGGAAAGGTGCACTACAACGGGCAGCGCAGCAAGCCAAGTAAACTTGTCGAACTGAATGCCACCCTGACCCTGCGCCAGGGAAACGATGAACGCACGGTGATCGTTAAAGCCGTTACCGAGCATCGTCGCCCGGCTGCCGAAGCGGTTCTGATGTATGAAGAGACGGCAGAAAGCGTTGAAAAGCGCGAGAAAGTGGCGCTGGCTCGCAAGATGAATGCCCTCACCATGCCGCATCCGGACAGGCGACCGGATAAAAAAGAACGTCGCGATCTGATGAAATTTAAACACGGCGAACACGAGTAATCGCCGTTTAAAGAGAGAAAATTATGTCCCAACACGACCAATTACATCGCTATCTGTTTGAGCAATTTGCCGTTCGCGGCGAGCTGGTGACGGTATCCGAAACCTGGAAACAGATCCTCGAAAACCACAGCTATCCTCAGCCGGTGAAAAACATCCTTGGCGAACTGCTGGTGGCGACCAGCCTGCTGACAGCGACGCTGAAGTTTGCAGGGGATATCACCGTGCAGCTGCAGGGCGACGGCCCGATGACCCTGGCGGTGATCAACGGCAATAACCAGCAGCAGATGCGCGGTGTGGCGCGCGTGCAGGGTGAGGTGCCGGAAGGTGCTGATTTGAAAACACTGGTCGGCAACGGTTTCCTGGTGATCACCATTACGCCAGAAGAAGGCGAGCGCTATCAGGGCGTGGTGGGTCTGGAAGGCGATACGCTGGCCGCGTGCCTGGAAGATTACTTCCTGCGTTCCGAACAGCTGCCAACGCGCCTGTTTATCCGCACCGGTGAAGTGGACGGTCAACTGGCGGCGGGCGGTATGCTCCTGCAGGTTCTGCCTGCCCAGAACGCACAGGGCAACGATTTCGAGCATCTGGCGACACTGACCGAAACCATCAAAGCAGAAGAGCTGTTTACGCTGCCTGCGAATGAAGTGCTGTGGCGTCTGTACCACGAAGAAGAGGTGACGCTTTACGATCCGCAGGACGTGGAGTTCAAATGCACCTGTTCCCGTGAACGTTGCGCAGGCGCGCTGCGTACTCTGCCGGACGAAGAGATCGACAGCATCATGGCTGAAGATGGCGAAATCGATATGAACTGTGATTACTGTGGTTCTCACTACGTGTTCAACTCGATGGATATCGCCGAGATCCGCAACAACGCCTCCCCGGCGGATCCGCAGGTTCATTGATGCCCTCCCCCTCCCGCCCGGTGAGGGGGAAAATTCCCTTTTAAGCTGAATCGTTTTTCGTAATGTAATCCTTACGTAACTTTCTTACATGTATGCGATTACATTCACATTCTTCCGGTTAAATACTCCATGTTTTAACCTTTTGAGAACATTTCCCCCCACAAAAAAGCGAATCCTGCGATAATCCGCCCTGCTTCGTGACAGGAGTCACAGCGTTTTCCGTCAGGAAGGGTTTTGTCCAGATACGTAAATCTATGAGCCCCGTCGCGGTTAACATCCTAAGAAAAACCCTACAATTTCAGGCAGTACATATTGGCTAAGGAGCAGTGACATGCGCGTTAAAGACTTAACCCCGCAAGATCTCAAGGCTTATGGTATCAACGACGTCCAGGAAATCGTCTACAACCCCGATTACGATACGCTGTATCAGGAAGAGCTCAATCCAGCACTGGAAGGATACGAGCGAGGTGTGTTGACGAACACTGGTGCTATCGCCGTGGACACCGGGATTTTTACCGGCCGTTCGCCGAAAGATAAGTATATCGTCCGTGACGACACTACCCGCGATACTCTGTGGTGGGCAGATAAGGGCAAAGGGAAGAACGACAACAAGCCGCTCTCCCAGGAAACCTGGCAGCATCTGAAAGGACTCGTCACGAATCAACTCTCCGGCAAGCGATTGTTTATTGTTGATGCCTTCTGTGGCGCCAATGCCGACACTCGCCTCTCCGTTCGCTTTATCACCGAAGTCGCCTGGCAGGCGCATTTCGTGAAAAACATGTTTATTCGCCCGACCGATGAAGAGTTACAGGATTTCGAGCCTGATTTCATCGTCATGAACGGCGCGAAATGCACCAACCCGCAGTGGAAAGAGCAGGGCCTGAACTCGGAAAACTTCATTGCCTTCAACCTGACCGAGCGCGTCCAGCTGATTGGCGGCACCTGGTACGGTGGCGAAATGAAGAAAGGCATGTTCTCGGTGATGAACTACCTGCTGCCGCTGCAGGGCATTGCCTCCATGCACTGCTCCGCTAACGTGGGCGAAGACGGTGACGTGGCCGTGTTCTTTGGTCTCTCCGGGACCGGGAAAACCACCCTCTCCACCGATCCTAAGCGCCGGTTGATTGGCGACGATGAACACGGCTGGGACGACGACGGCGTGTTCAACTTCGAAGGCGGCTGCTACGCCAAAACGATCCGTCTGTCGGCTGAAGCCGAGCCGGACATTTACGGTGCTATCCGCCGCGATGCGCTGCTGGAAAACGTCACCGTGCTTGCCGATGGCACCGTTGATTTTGACGATGCCTCGAAGACCGAAAACACCCGCGTGTCGTATCCGATCTATCACATCGATAACATCGTCAAGCCAGTTTCCAAAGCGGGCCACGCCTCGAAGGTGATCTTCCTGACCGCCGATGCCTTTGGCGTGCTGCCACCGGTCTCTCGCCTGACGGCCAGCCAGACGCAGTATCACTTCCTGTCGGGTTTCACCGCGAAACTGGCGGGTACGGAGCGCGGTGTGACGGAGCCAACCCCAACCTTCTCCGCCTGTTTCGGCGCGGCGTTCCTGTCGCTGCACCCGACGCAGTACGCAGAAGTGCTGGTGAAACGCATGCAGGCTGCAGGCGCGCAAGCTTATCTGGTGAACACCGGCTGGAACAGAACGGGGAAACGTATTTCCATCAAAGATACCCGCGCCATTATCGACGCGATTATCGATGGCTCGCTGGACGATGCGGAAACCTTCACCCTGCCGATGTTCGATCTGGCAATCCCAACGGCGTTGCCGGGCGTGGATACCCATATCCTCGACCCGCGTAATACCTACGGCTCACCGGAACAGTGGCAGGAGAAGGCAGAAGCCCTTGCGAAGCTGTTTATTGAGAACTTTGAGAAGTACACCGATACGCCAGCAGGTGCGGCGTTGGTGAGTGCGGGACCGAAGCTGTAAATAGTGTCGGGTGGCGCTGCGCTCACCCGAACTATAGAGCATGAGAAAGCCGGGTAAGCGTAACGCCACCCGGCTTTTTTTAACTCTCTTTCACCTGCCCCCGCGTCACCGGAACCGGCAGCCACGCGCGGATGCTCAACCCACCTCGTTCGCTGGTACCAATCTCCAGCAGACCGTTATGGTTATCCACAATACGCTGCACAATCGCCAGCCCTAATCCGGTGCCGCTGGTACTGCGCGCGCTGTCGCCGCGTACAAACGGCTGGAACAGATGTTTACGCTGCTCAGGCTTGATCCCCGGACCGTCATCTTCCACCTGGAACCAGGCGCGATTCAGTTCGGAGCCGCTGCTGACTTTGATCCAGCCGTTGCCGTAGCGCGCCGCGTTGACCACCATATTGGCGACCGCGCGCTTGATGGAGAGCGGGTGCATACGCACCTGAATTTCGCCCGGCTGCAGTGCCGTATCGATTTCACGCTCGTAACCACTCTCTGCGGCCACCACTTCGCCCAGTACCCCATTGAGATCTGCCATCTCCATCGGCATCTCCTGACCGGTACGCAGGTAATCGATGAACTGCTCGATGATGGCGTTACACTCTTCGATGTCCTTGTTGATGGACTCCGCGAGATAACCGTCCTCCTCGCCCATCATCTCTGTCGCCAGGCGAATGCGCGTCAGCGGTGTGCGCAGATCGTGACTCACGCCCGCCATCAGCAGCGTACGATCGTCTGCCAGCTGCTTCACCCCTGCCGCCATATGGTTGAACGCGCGCGTCACCGAACGCACCTCAGAAGCACCGTATTCGCGCAACGGCGGCGGAATAATACCTTTCCCCACCTGCAGGGCCGCATGCTCAAGATCGACCAAGGGTCGGTTTTGTATTCGGATAAACAGCCACGCGCCACCTATCGCCATCAGCATGATCGCCAGGGTGTAGCGGAACAGCGGCGAGAAATCGCCCTGATGGATTTCGGTCAGCGGGACGCGCACCCAGATATTGGGTGACAGCCAGGTTTTCAGCCAGACGACCGGCGAGCTTTTGTTGACCTCAACGCGCACTTCCGTTGGGCCGCCCAGCTGCTGCGCCATCTGCTGGCTTAAGAATTCGTAGTGTTGCGCCCAGCGCAGGCCTGCGTCTTCCGCCGCCTCGTTTGAGTACAGCGAAATGCCCAGCTCACGATAAATCTCACGGCGGAACGCCGGAGGCACCACCAGCTGCGTGCCGTCCTCAAGCTGCAGTTTATCGGTCATCAGCATACGGACTTCGTAGGCTAACACCTTATTAAACTGCTGCAGGCTTGGCAGAATCGCGAAGTTCAGCACCACCAGATACGTCGTCACCAGGCTGACGAACAGCAGGGTGACGATCAGTAACAGGGTACGGGCAAACGAGCTGCGCGGTGAAAAGCGCATTCGCTTCATGCCTTAGAACCGTCCGGCACAAAGACGTAGCCCAGACCCCAGACGGTCTGAATATAACGAGGATGCGCAGGATCTTCTTCGACCATACGGCGCAGACGGGAGATCTGTACGTCGATGGAACGCTCCATGGCGGAGTATTCGCGACCGCGTGCCAGGTTCATCAGTTTGTCGCGAGACAGTGGCTCACGTGGATGGCTGACCAGCGCTTTCAGCACCGCAAATTCACCGCTGGTGAGCGGCATCGGCTCATCTTCACGGAACATTTCGCGGGTACCGAGGTTCAGCTTGAACTTACCGAAGGCAATCACCGCTTCTTCCTGAGACGGTGCGCCCGGCAGTTCGTTCGCCTGACGACGAAGTACAGCACGGATACGCGCCAGCAGCTCACGCGGGTTAAACGGTTTAGGAATGTAGTCGTCGGCGCCAATTTCCAGGCCCACGATACGGTCAACTTCTTCCCCTTTCGCCGTCACCATAATGATCGGCATCGGGTTGCTCTGGCTACGCAGACGACGGCAGATGGAGAGCCCGTCTTCGCCAGGAAGCATTAAATCGAGCACCATCAGGTGGAACGATTCACGGGTAAGCAGGCGATCCATTTGCTCGGCGTTCGCCACGCTTCGAACCTGGAAGCCCTGCTCGGTCAGATAACGCTCCAGCAGCGCACGCAGGCGCATGTCGTCATCCACGACCAGAATTTTATAGTTCTCTTGCATTGTATGTACTCCCAAAGGCCCGGATAGTGTTTCAGTACGTATTCTAAAAAAGTGCACGTCTACGACCAGCTAAATCTGGTATAAATTCTAGTCGAAATTGTTACAAAGCATATTTAACAGGAGCTTATCTGCACATTTCATCACATAAATCATTATTAATCCTGTCTGGTAAGCTATGTGGTACGTAATGTGCGTAATGCCTGTCATTGAGTAGAGTCTTAAAGGTCATCCCATGAAAACGCCGCTGATCACCCGCGAAGGGTACGAAAAACTCAAAAAAGAGATGGATTACCTCTGGCGGGAAGAGCGCCCGGAAGTGACCAAAAAAGTGACCTGGGCAGCCAGTCTTGGCGACCGCAGCGAGAACGCTGACTATCAGTATAATAAAAAACGCCTGCGCGAGATTGATCGCCGGGTCCGTTATCTGACTAAATGCCTCGAGAACCTGCGAATCGTTGACTATTCGCCACAGCAGGAAGGCAAAGTCTTCTTCGGCGCATGGGTAGAGATCGAGAACGATGACGGCGCGACCCGGCGTTTTCGCATTGTCGGCTACGATGAAATTTTTGGTCGTAAGGATTACATCTCGATCGACTCGCCGATGGCCCGCGCGCTGCTGAAAAAGGAGGTCGGCGATTTAGCCGTCGTCCAGACACCTGCCGGGGAAGCCAGCTGGTACGTCAACGAAATCGAGTACGTTAAATAGTCCGAGAGCGCCCTCCACGACTGGCATTTTGCCGTGCCAGTCCGTATAACTATCCCCTGTTTTTCGACAAACCAGATGACAAAGCCATGATGAAAGATTCGCTCTGCCGCATTATTGCGGGTGAACTTCAGGCCAGAGCCGAACAGGTAGAAGCTGCCGTTCGTCTGCTTGATGAAGGGAACACCGTGCCGTTTATTGCACGTTATCGTAAGGAAGTCACCGGCGGTCTGGATGACACGCAGCTGCGCAACCTGGAGACCCGTCTGGGCTACCTGCGTGAGCTGGAAGACCGTCGCCAGGCTATTCTCAAATCCATTGGCGAACAGGGCAAACTGACCGATGCGCTGGCAGGTGCCATCAACGGCACAATGAGCAAAACCGAGCTGGAAGACCTCTATCTGCCGTACAAACCTAAGCGCCGCACCCGCGGGCAGATTGCGATTGAAGCAGGCCTCGAGCCGCTAGCCGATCTGCTGTGGACGACGCCGTCGCACGATCCCGAAACGGAAGCCGCGAAATTTATCGATGCAGAAAAAGGCGTGGCCGACACCAAAGCCGCCCTTGATGGCGCGCGCTACATTCTGATGGAGCGTTTTGCCGAAGACGCCGCGCTGCTCTCCAAAGTGCGTGATTACCTGTGGAAAAATGCCCACATCGTCTCTACCGTCGTGAGCGGTAAAGAAGAGGAAGGCGCGAAATTCCGCGACTACTTCGATCACCATGAACCGATTTCAACCGCCCCATCGCACCGCGCGCTGGCCATGTTCCGTGGCCGCAACGAAGGCGTGCTGCAACTCTCTCTCAATGCCGATCCGCAGTTCGACGAGCCGCCGAAAGAGAGCTACTGCGAGCAGATTATTACTGACCATCTCGGCCTGCGCCTGAATAACGCCCCGGCAGATAGCTGGCGCAAAGGCGTGGTGAGCTGGACCTGGCGCATCAAAGTGCTGATGCACCTCGAAACCGAACTGATGGGCACCGTGCGCGAGCGCGCAGAAGACGAAGCGATCAATGTTTTTGCCCGTAACCTGCATGATCTGCTGATGGCCGCCCCGGCGGGTCTGCGCGCAACGATGGGTCTCGATCCGGGCCTGCGTACCGGCGTGAAAGTGGCCGTCGTCGATGGCACCGGCAAACTGGTCGCGACCGACACCATCTATCCACACACCGGCCAGGCCGCGAAAGCCGCCGTTGTGGTTGCCGCCCTGTGTGAAAAATACAACGTTGAGCTGGTGGCGATTGGTAACGGCACCGCCTCCCGTGAAACCGAACGTTTCTTCCTCGATGTGCAGCAGCAGTTCCCGAAAGTGACCGCGCAGAAGGTGATCGTCAGCGAAGCCGGTGCGTCGGTCTATTCCGCGTCCGAACTGGCGGCGCTCGAGTTCCCGGATCTGGACGTTTCCCTGCGCGGCGCGGTCTCTATCGCCCGTCGACTGCAGGACCCGCTGGCCGAGCTGGTGAAAATCGATCCGAAATCCATCGGCGTGGGCCAGTATCAGCACGACGTCAGCCAGACTCAGCTGGCGCGTCGTCTGGATGCGGTGGTGGAAGACTGCGTGAACGCCGTCGGCGTGGACCTGAATACCGCCTCCGTCGCCCTGCTCACCCGCGTGGCGGGCTTGACCCGCATGATGGCGCAGAACATTGTTGCCTGGCGCGATGAGAACGGCCAGTTCCAGAATCGTCAGCAACTGCTGAAAGTGAGCCGCCTGGGACCGAAAGCCTTCGAGCAGTGCGCGGGCTTCCTGCGTATCAACCACGGCGATAACCCGCTGGACGCCTCTACGGTTCACCCGGAAGCCTATCCGGTCGTGGAGCGTATTCTGGCCGCCACGCAGCAGGCCCTGAAAGATCTGATGGGTAACAGCACCAACCTGCGCGATCTGAAAGCTGTCGATTTCACCGACGACAAATTCGGTGTGCCGACCGTAACCGACATCATCAAAGAGCTGGAAAAACCAGGCCGCGACCCGCGCCCTGAGTTCAAAACGGCGAAATTCGCCGAAGGCGTGGAGACGATGAAGGATCTGCAGCCGGGCATGGTGCTGGAAGGCGCGGTCACCAACGTCACCAACTTTGGTGCCTTTGTCGACATCGGCGTCCATCAGGATGGCCTGGTGCATATCTCGTCGCTGGCGGATAAGTTCGTGGAAGACCCGCACACCGTGGTCAAAGCGGGCGATATCGTGAAGGTGAAAGTGCTGGAAGTGGATATGCAGCGTAAGCGTATCGCGCTCACGATGCGTCTCGACGAGCAGCCAGGCGAAACTAACGCCCGCCGCAGCAACGGAGGTGGTGCGCGTGAGCAATCGCGTCCAAACGCGAAAGCCGCGAAACCTCGCCCTCAGGCGCAGCCTGCCGGTAACAGCGCGATGATGGATGCGCTGGCCGCCGCGATGGGCAAGAAGCGCTAACGTTAAATACATTTGCCCGGCCTGTGTATCCCCTGGCCGGGCAAACACGTTCCCGCCCGGCAATCAGACCCCACAAAGTTAAAATAAATAAGAATGTACTCACTCATTATTTATTAAATATGGAACCGATTGCATATCCATATTTAAACCATCGATTATCACTTAGTTAACAAATTAATTATTCATCCCTGACGCTCCATCTCAATAAATATTGAGCAAGGTCAAACAGTCCTCGATTTACCTCTCATATGAACATCCCGTCACATTTTAAATATTGCTGATAGAAACCATTCTCATTATCATGAACCTGTTGATTATTTAACCTTCGGTAAAAGTGGCCTCTATGCAATTCACACCAGACAGTGCCTGGAAAATTACCGGTTTTGCCCGCGAAATTAGCCCGGCGTATCGTCAAAAACTGCTGTCGTTAGGCATGCTGCCAGGATCATCATTCCAGGTGGTTCGCATTGCACCTTTGGGCGATCCCATTCATATCGAAACCCGTCGCGTCAATCTGGTATTGCGTAAGAAAGACCTCGCCTTATTAGAAGTCGAAGCTTTAGCCCGATAAACCGCCAGCAGTTATACCGAGTCTAAAACAATGAAAAAATTAACCATTGGCTTAATTGGTAATCCTAATTCCGGCAAGACAACCTTATTTAATCAGTTAACGGGTGCGCGTCAGCGAGTCGGTAACTGGGCGGGCGTCACGGTAGAACGTAAAGAAGGCCAGTTTTCAACAATCGATCATCAGGTCACCCTTGTTGACCTGCCAGGCACCTATTCACTCACCACCATTTCGTCCCAGACCTCTCTCGATGAGCAGATTGCCTGTCACTATATTCTGAGCGGCGATGCGGATTTACTGATTAACGTTGTCGATGCCTCCAATCTTGAGCGTAACCTCTACCTGACGTTACAGCTGCTGGAGCTGGGCATTCCGTGCATCGTGGCGCTGAATATGCTCGATATCGCCGAGAAGCAAAAAATTCGCATTGATATCGATGCGCTTTCCGCCCGTCTCGGCTGCCCGGTCATTCCGCTGGTCTCGACCCGCGCGCGCGGGATTGATGCCCTGAAGCTGGCGGTCGATCGCCATACGGGCAATACCGATCTGGAGCTGGTTCATTATCCGCAGCCGCTGGTGCGCGAGGCCAGCATTCTGGCCGGAGAGATGAACAACGCGATGCCACAAAAACAGCGCAACTGGCTTGGGCTACAAATGCTGGAAGGCGATATCTATAGCCGGGGCTACGCTGGCGACGCCGCAGAGAGCCTGGAGATGTCGCTGGCACGCCTGAGCGACGAGCTGGACGATCCGGCGCTGCATATCGCCGATGCGCGCTATCAGAGCATCGCGGCCATTTGCGAAGTGGTCAGCAATACCCTGACCGCCGAGCCGAGCCGTTTCACCGCAGCGGTGGATAAAATCGTTCTGAACCGTTTCCTCGGTTTGCCGATCTTCCTGCTGGTGATGTATGTGATGTTCCTGCTCGCCATCAACATTGGCGGTGCGCTGCAGCCACTGTTCGATGTCGGCTCGGTTGCGATCTTCATTCACGGCCTGCAATGGCTGGGCTACACCCTGCATTTCCCGGAGTGGCTGACGATTTTCCTCGCCCAGGGGCTGGGCGGCGGGATAAACACTGTTCTGCCGCTAGTGCCGCAGATCGGCATGATGTACCTGTTCCTCTCCTTCCTTGAAGATTCCGGTTATATGGCCCGCGCGGCGTTCGTGATGGACCGCCTGATGCAGGCGCTCGGTTTGCCGGGCAAATCCTTCGTCCCGCTGATTGTCGGCTTTGGCTGTAACGTGCCGTCAGTGATGGGCGCACGTACTCTGGATGCTCCGCGTGAGCGTCTGATGACCATCATGATGGCGCCGTTTATGTCCTGCGGGGCGCGTCTGGCGATCTTCGCGGTCTTTGCGGCGGCGTTCTTTGGTCAGGAAGGTGCACTGGCGGTCTTCTCCCTCTACCTGCTGGGGATTGTGATGGCGATTCTCACCGGCCTGATGCTCAAGCACACCATCATGCGCGGCGAAGCGTCGCCGTTTGTGATGGAGCTGCCGGTTTACCACGTGCCGCATATCAAAAGCCTGCTGATCCAGACCTGGCAGCGCCTGAAAGGCTTCGTTCTGCGCGCCGGTAAAGTGATCGTCATTGTCAGTATTTTCCTGAGCGCGCTGAACAGTTTTACCCTCAGCGGCCAGGCGGCAGATAACATCAACGACTCGGCGCTGGCTTCCGTGAGTCGCGTCATCACGCCGCTGTTCAAGCCGATTGGCGTTCACGAAGATAACTGGCAGGCCACCGTCGGGCTGTTTACCGGTGCGATGGCGAAAGAGGTGGTGGTCGGCACGCTCAACACGCTCTATACGGCGGAAAATATTCAGGAAGAGGAGTTTAACCCGGCTGAGTTCCATCTCGGTGACGAGCTGCTCAGCGCCGTGGACGAAACCTGGCAGAGCCTGAAAGACACCATCAGCCTGAGCGTACTGGCAAACCCTATCGAAGCCAGCAAAGGCGACGGCGAAATGGCCACCGGTGCGATGGGTGTGATGAGCAAGAAATTTGGTAGCCCTTCAGCGGCGTATAGCTATCTGATTTTCGTCCTGCTCTACATCCCGTGCATTTCGGTGATGGGGGCCATTGCCCGCGAATCCAGCCGCGGCTGGATGGGCTTCTCGGTCCTCTGGGGGCTGAACATCGCTTACTCGCTGGCAACCGTCTTCTACCAGGCGGCTAACTTCAGCCAGCATCCGCGCTACAGTCTGGTGTGCATTCTGGCGGTGGTGCTGTTCAACGTCGTGCTGATTGGCCTGTTGCGCCGCGCCCGTAGCCGCGTGAACGTCGACCTGCTGGCCACGAATAAAACTGCGGCAAACTGCTGTAACAGCCCTGCGGGCGACTGCCACTAAGAGGTGAGATGATGGCATCGATGATTCAGGTTCGGGATTTACTGGCTCTTCAGGGGCGAATGGAGGCCAGACAGTTGAGCCTTTCCCTGCATACGCCGCAGCCGATGATCGATGCTATGCTCGAACGAATGGAAGCGATGGGTAAAGCCGTGCGGATTCAGGAAGATGCGGAGGGTTGTTTGACGGGTAGCTGCAAAAGCTGTCCGGAAGGCAAAGCTTGCTTACGTGAGTGGTGGGCGCTGCGCTAATACGATTTGCCGGGCAGCGTATGCCGCCCGGTAATACTGTTATTTATACACTTCCGCCGTTGCATGAACGTTTTTCTCACCTTTGTTCGCGCTGGTCACCACAAAATATGTACCGCCCAGCTCATCGGCTTTTTTCGATAATTCTTTACGTGCATCCATTGGCGCAGTCGTATTTGAGGTCGTAATCTCGCCAATTTTGGTCAGATTCATCTCTTTAACTTTGTCTTTTTCCAGCTCTTTCGCTGCAAATACGCCAAATGACAGAGACCCAATAACCAGTGATGTAACAATTCCCGTAACAAGTTTCATAACCATTACTCTCCGTAGGTTTGTAGTTTTGATTATCGTAGGCTCAACTTCCGCAACGATATTTGAAGTATTGTTGCGGTATGAAACTTTTTCCAGGTGGATCAGTAAATAATCAGTTTAAACGCTGACTTAACGCCGTTAGCGCGTCGCAAAACGCCTCGGGGTGCGAGACGAAAGGCGCATGTGCGGCTTTGGCAATGACCTTCGATTCGCTGTTCGGCCATAACGCATCCAGTATCGGCACCACTTTGCGCGGCACCAGGCCATCCAGATAACCGTAGATTCGCAGATGCGGCACTGAAAGCGCAGCCAGCGGTTCACGCAGGTCGACGGTTTTCAGAATTTCCAGCCCACCGTTAAGCACCTCAACCTCCGGCATGGGAAGTGCCAGCACCGCGTTTTTGAGCATTCGCGCATCCTGACGCGCCGTTTCGGTTCCCAGAGTTTGCAGCGCCAGAAAGCGCTCAACCGTCCGCTTGAAATCTTCGCTCAGCTGCTGCTGGAAACCGGCCAACACCTCCGGCTTGATACCCGGCCACTCATCCCGTGCCGCAAAGCAAGGCGATGATGCGACCGTCACCAGCGCCTGAACGCGCTCCGGGTGCGTCAGGGCTATCTGGCTCGCCACCAGCCCGCCCAGGCTCCAGCCGAGCCAGATCGCTTTTTGCGGCGCACGTTCCAGAACATGCCGGGCCATCTCATCGAGGGGCATCGCGCCAAACCCGTGGCTGCGGCCAAATCCCGGCAGATCCACCAGATGCAGCGTAAACTGCGAGGCCAGTTCCTCCTGAATGCAATGCCAGACTTCAGCGTTCAGCCCCCATCCGTGCAGCAGCACAAGATCAACATTTCCCGTGCCCATGGTCTGCCACCAAAGATTGTTCATCGGTTAGGATTCTCTTTTTTAACAAGGAAGTTGCCCATGCTATCAGTGCCCGGCTTGTGCTGGCTATGCCGAATGCCGCTCAGGATGAGCCGCTGGGGGATCTGCTCCGTCTGCACGCGCGCCTTCGAGCGCCGCCCTCCCTGCTGCCCCCAGTGCGGTTTATCCGCAACGCGCGTCGATATCCCCTGCGGGCGATGCCTGCAAAAACCGCCGCCGTGGGGCGATCTGGTGGCGGTCGATAATTACGTTCAGCCCCTGAGCAGCCTGATCCACCAGTTTAAGTTTTCTCGTCAGACGCAGCTGGCGGGGCCGCTGGCGCGCCTGCTGATACTCGCCGTTTTGCAGGCCCGGCGCTCACGGGGGTTACCAGCCGTGGATCTTCTTATCAGCGTGCCGTTGCACCGTCGACGCCACTGGCGTCGCGGCTACAATCAGAGCGACCTGTTGTGTCGCCCTCTTGCCCGTTGGTTACGCTGTGACTGGCAACCGGACGCGTTAAAACGCACACACGCAACGGCCGTTCAGCACCGGTTAAGCGCGCGGTTGCGCAAAAGAAATCTAAAAAATGCCTTTCGCCTTGATTTAGCGGTCAAGGGGCGCCATATCGCGATTGTGGATGATGTCGTCACAACCGGCAGCACCGTGGCGGAGCTTTCCCGACTGCTTTTGCAAAGCGGCGCAGCGACGGTTCAGGTATGGTGTTTGTGTCGTACCTTGTAGCCCTTTTCCGATGGGCGTATTATTATACCCAGGTAATTTAGTCAACTATTAGGCCAAAGCTATGATCCGTATTTCCGATTCTGCACAATCACACTTTGCCAAACTGCTGGCAAATCAGGAAGAAGGGACGCAGATCCGCGTGTTTGTGATTAATCCAGGCACTCCGAATGCAGAATGCGGTGTCTCTTATTGTCCTCCGGACGCTGTGGAAGCATCTGACACTGCCCTTAAATTTGAGCAGCTCACCGCCTATGTCGATGAGTTAAGCGCGCCATACCTTGATGACGCCGAGATCGATTTCGTCACCGATCAGCTGGGTTCTCAGCTGACGCTGAAAGCACCGAACGCCAAAATGCGTAAAGTGTCTGATGATGCGCCGCTGATGGAGCGCGTAGAGTATCTGCTGCAATCCCAGATCAACCCGCAGCTAGCGGGCCACGGCGGTAAAGTCACGCTGATGGAGATCACCGAAGACGGTCTGGCGATCCTGCAGTTCGGCGGCGGCTGTAACGGCTGTTCCATGGTCGACGTGACCCTGAAAGAAGGGATCGAGAAGCAGATGCTGAACGAGTTCCCGGAACTGAAAGGCGTGCGCGATCTCACCGAACACCAGCGCGGCGAGCACTCTTACTACTAAGTTCCCGTCTGTCTTTGCCCGGTGCCGCGCAGCGATCCGGGCCGTTAAATCAGATCCCAGGCCGGGTAAGGCGATTTCGCCCCCGGCTTTTGTTTGCCCGTCGCTCCCCGCCCATATGTTGACCTGCGTCTCATAATTCAAATTTTGCCTGCCTGGGTGATTCTCAATCTGCACATGTTACCCGTATCATTCGCGTGGGCACTAAGCATCCTCATAACAGCCGACTAAACTTATTAGTTTCGCAGGCAATCAGTATTAGTGCCGTTAATTCTCTGTTCCCGGTTGGGACAATCGGAAATTGTCGTTGAAACAATGACGTTACCCATAACAATTGAAAGGCCAGGTTAATCATGCCATTAGTTATTGTCGCTATCGGTGTTGTCTTATTACTGCTCTTGATGATCCGTTTCAAACTGAACGGCTTCATCGCTCTGGTTCTGGTGGCACTTGCAGTGGGTCTGATGCAAGGGATGCCGCTGGTGAAAGTCATCAGCTCAATTAAAGCAGGTGTGGGCGGAACGCTCGGCAGCCTGGCGCTGATCATGGGCTTCGGTGCCATGCTCGGTAAAATGCTGGCAGACTGCGGTGGTGCTCAGCGCATCGCGACCACGCTGATTGCCAAATTTGGTAAACAACACATTCAGTGGGCGGTGGTGTTAACCGGTTTTACCGTCGGTTTCGCGCTGTTCTATGAAGTCGGCTTCGTACTGATGCTGCCGCTGGTCTTCACCATCGCGGCTGCCGCCAACATTCCGCTGCTGTTCGTCGGTGTACCGATGGCGGCTGCCCTGTCCGTGACGCACGGCTTCCTGCCGCCGCACCCGGGTCCAACCGCTATCGCGACCATTTTCCACGCAGATATGGGTAAAACCCTGCTGTTCGGTACAATTCTGGCGATCCCAACCGTTATTCTCGCAGGCCCGGTGTTTGCACGCTGCCTGAAAGGTATCGACAAGCCAATTCCGGAAGGTCTGTATAGCGCAAAAACCTTCACCGAAGCGGAAATGCCAAGCTTTGGCGTCAGCGTCTGGACCTCTCTGGTGCCGGTTGTGCTGATGGCGATGCGCGCAGTTGCTGAAATGGTGCTGCCAAAAGGTCACGCGTTCCTCTCCGTCGCAGAGTTCCTCGGTGACCCGGTGATGGCGACGCTGATTGCGGTTCTGATTGCCCTCTTCACCTTCGGTCTGAACCGTGGTCGTAGCATGGATCAGATCAACGAGACACTTGGCTCTTCCATCAAAATCATCGCCATGATGCTGCTGATTATCGGCGGTGGCGGTGCGTTCAAACAGGTTCTGGTCGACAGCGGCGTAGACAAATACATCGCCTCGATGATGCATGAAACCAACATTTCGCCAATCCTGATGGCCTGGTCGATTGCTGCGGTGCTGCGTATCGCACTGGGTTCTGCAACCGTTGCGGCGATCACTGCCGGCGGTATTGTTGCGCCACTGATTGCCACCACGGGCGTTAGCCCTGAGCTGATGGTTATCGCGGTGGGTTCCGGTAGCGTCATCTTCTCCCACGTGAACGATCCAGGCTTCTGGCTGTTCAAGGAGTACTTCAACCTGACTATCGGCGAGACCATCAAGTCCTGGTCGATGCTGGAAACGATTATCTCAGTGTGCGGCCTGATTGGGTGTCTGCTGCTGGCGATGGTGGTTTAAGCACAAAAAAGCCGGGTGGTGGTTGCACCTGACCCGGCGTAGAACGTTAAAAGCCCGGCAAACTGATGATGTTTGCCGGGCTTTTTTTATCACTTCTTCGCTTTTCTGCGCTTATCCAAATCCTTAATCAGCTTGTTCACACCGTCATCGGCAAACATCTTTTCAAGGGTGGTGGAGAGCTTGCGCCGCCAGTTTTTGTACTGATAGCTGGTGCCCGGAATGTTCACCGGCTCCGCCATTCCCAGCCAGTCCTCGGGTTGCAGGCCCAGCAGGGCACTATTGCTGTCGGCGATATAGCGCTGCATGCCGCGATTCAGAGTTGCCGTCATCGCCATCAGCGAGGCTTTATGCCCGGCGCGTTTTGGCAGGCAGCCGTGCTTATGCAGCGCATCCAGCAGCCCCTGTTTGGCCAGCTCGCGGTCCTGATACAGCCCGCGCAGCACCACTTCGTCTGGATATAACCCTAACGTTTTGCCGAGCGTGAGATCACCGCTCTCCCAGTAGCCTCGCAGCGTAGGAAGATCATGCGTTGTCGCGACAGCCATTGATTGTTGAGGGTACGCTTGCGGCGAACGGAACGTCTTCTCATGGTCACTTTCGAAATAGAGTACTTTGTATGAATAAACGCCACTCTCGCGTAATTTACTGACGATTTCAACCGGCACAGTGCCGAGATCTTCGCCAATGACCATGCAGTTGTGACGCTGACTTTCGAGCGCGAGGATCGACAGCAGATCGTCCACCGGGTAATGCACATAGGCACCGTGATCCGCCGTTTCACCGTAAGGGATCCACCACAAGCGCAGCACGGACATCACGTGGTCGATACGTAGCGCGCCGCAGTTTTGCATATTGGCGCGCAGCAGATCGATAAACGGCTCGTACCCGCGCGCGACCATCACATGCGGGTCCATCGGTGGCAATCCCCAATTCTGTCCTAGCGGGCCGAGGATATCTGGCGGGGCGCCGACGGAGGCTTTCAGGCAGTAAAGCTCGCGGTCGCACCAGGTTTCGGCTCCGCCTTCCGCCACGCCAACGGCCAGATCGCGATACAGACCAATCGGCATGTCGTAGCCCTGGCTCTCCTGCCAGCAGGCGGCAAACTGACTGTACGCCAGCCACTGCAGCCACAGGAAAAAGTCCACTTCATCGGCGCGTTGCTTGCAGAAGGCTTTCACCTCCGGGGAGTCCACCGACTGATAGGCTTCCGGCCACACCGGCCAGCCCCAGCGCATTTCGTCCTCTTTCACCTGATACGCATGCAGCGCGTCAAACGCCGCCTGCCAGTAGAGGCTTTCGCCTTCCTGGGCGACGAACTGACGGAATGCTTTCATCTGGTCGTCCGTGCGCTTTGCAAAGCCTTTCCAGGCCATACGCAGGGCAGCCATTTTCAGGGCTGTCACCGTCGCATAGTCCACCCAGTCGGCTTCCCGCACCTGTTTCAGTGTCTGCTGGGTGGTGGTGAGATTCCACCACGCCTGGGCCTCTTTGCTTTTCCTGAAATCCTCCAGCGCGTTGACGTCGATATAAATCACATTCAGCCAACGGCGGGAGGACGGGCTATACGGGCTGGCGCTTTCCGGATTCGCCGGATAGAGGGCGTGGATCGGGTTGAGGCCGATAAACGCCCCGCCGCGCTTGCCCACCTCCGCCAGCATATTTTTAAGATCGCCGAAATCGCCGATCCCCCAGTTTTCATTCGAACGTAGCGTGTAAAGCTGCACGCAGGCGCCCCACAGCTTTTTCCCGTCGAGCAGCGCCTGCGGCTCGTAGCAGCGTTTCGGCGCGATGATCACCCGACAGTGATAGCGCTTATCATCCTGCGTCAGCGTCAGGGTGTGGTAGCCGTGCGGCAGTTTCGCCGGAAGGGTGAGATTTTTCCCGCCGGTCGCATGGCCCTTATGCTGCTGGCCCTCTTCGGTGGTTAACAGCCAGCTGAATTCGCCGCGGCCTTCCACCAGCAACGCCATCTTCTTACCGGCCGTGAACACTTTCACCACCGGCACCGGCGCTACCGCCGCTTTCGCGGCGGGCGTTGTTTTGTGCATGGCGTCCAGCAAACGTCGTTTGGTTTCAGCGCCAATTGACTGTGGTTTGCCGTGAGCATTGATGTAACTGGGGCTGATCCCCGCCGCCAGGGCGGCATTATCCAGACGTTTGCTGTCCATCGCGCTTCCTTAGCGTTTTGCCTGCCAGATACGGGCCTGATAATCACGGATTGAACGGTCAGAGCTGAACATCCCGCAGCGCGCGGTATTCAGAATACATGCGCGCGTCCAGGCGTCCTGATCGCGGTACAGCACATCCACCTGCTTCTGCGCTTCAACATAGGCCGCGAAATCAGCCATTACCAGATATGGATCGCCGCCCTGTTTGCCGATGCTGTGCAGCATCTGGTCGAAGGCGTGTTTGTCGCCGTCGCTGTATTTGCCGCTTTCCAGCTCCTTCAGCACTGCATCCAGAACCTTGTCTTTCTTGCGCCATTTCACCGGATCGTAGCCTTTGGCTTTGAGGGCTTTCACCTCCTCGACCGTGTGACCGAAGATAAAGATATTTTCTTCACCTACCTGCTCGGCGATCTCGACGTTGGCGCCGTCCAGCGTGCCGACGGTTAAGGCTCCGTTCAGGGCCAGCTTCATGTTACCGGTGCCGGACGCCTCTTTGCCCGCAGTCGAAATCTGCTCGGAGATATCCGCCGCCGGGATCAGCATTTCCGCTGCGGATACGCAGTAATCCGGCAGGAACACCACTTTCAACTTGTCGCCAACCTGCGGATCGTTGTTCACCGCTTCAGCCACTTTGTTAATGGCGAGGATAATGTTCTTCGCCAGGTAGTAGCCCGGCGCCGCTTTGGCACCGAAGAGGAATACGCGCGGCACGCGGTTCGCGTTCGGGTTTTCGCGGATCTCTTTGTACAGTGCCAGAATGTGCAGCAGGTTCAGGTGCTGACGTTTGTACTCGTGCAGGCGTTTGATCTGGATATCAAAAATCGCTTTCGGGTTGATTTCAATCCCCGTGCGCACTTTCACGAACGCCGCGAGGCGCACTTTGTTCTCTTGTTTGATAGCCTGGTATTTCTGGCGGAATTTGGCATCGTCAGCCTGTTTTTCCAGGTTGATCAGCTGGTCGAGATCGTTGGCCCACTCTTTCTTCAGCGTTTTATCCAGCAGCGCGGCGAGAGCCGGGTTGCACTGTTTGATCCAGCGACGCGGCGTGATGCCGTTGGTAACGTTATGGAATTTGTTCGGCCAAAGCTGGTGATATTCCGGGAACAGATCTTTAACCACCAGATCCGAGTGCAGCGCTGCCACGCCGTTCACCGCAAAACCGCTGACCACGCACATGTTCGCCATGCGGACCTGTTTGTCGTGCACCACCGCCAGTTTCGCCCAGACCGCTTTATCGCCCGGCCAGGTTTTCGTCACCAGCACTTTGAACCGATCGTTGATCTGATTGATGATCTGCATATGGCGCGGCAGCAGTGCTTTCACCAGTTTCTCATCCCAGCACTCCAGCGCCTCTGGCATCAGGGTGTGGTTGGTGTAGGCGAAGGTTTTGCTGGTGATTGCCCAGGCCGCGTCCCAGCTCAGCTGGTGCTCATCCAGCAGCACGCGCAGCAGTTCCGGAATGGCGATGGTTGGGTGGGTATCGTTGAGCTGAATCACCTCGTAATCCGCCAGCTCTGACAGCTTACGGCCCGCCAGATGATGGCGACGCAGGATATCCGCCACGGAACAGGCGCACTGGAAATACTGCTGCATCAGGCGCAGCTTTTTGCCCGCCAGATGGTTGTCGTTCGGGTAGAGCACTTTAGTCAGTTTTTCGGCATCGATACCCTGCTGCTCGGCACGCAGGAAATCGCCGTCGTTAAATTTGGTCAGGTTGAACGGATGGGCGTGCTTCGCCTGCCACAGACGTAGCGGCTGCGCCACGCCGTTGCGATAGCCCAGCACCGGCAGATCCCAGGCTTCACCGGTGATCACAAAACCCGGCTCCCAGTGGCCCTGTTTAGACACTTTCCCGCCGATACCCACCTGCACATCGAGCTGTGCGTTGTGGCGGAACCACGGATAGCTGCCGCGATGCCAGTCGTCCGGCGCTTCAATCTGATTCCCGTCGTTAAAGGACTGACGGAACAGGCCGTACTGGTAGTTCAGACCATACCCGATAGCGGATTGCCCCACCGTCGCCATGGAATCCAGGAAACAGGCCGCCAGACGCCCTAACCCGCCGTTACCTAAACCGGGGTCGGTCTCTTCTTCCAGCAGATCGGTCAGGTTAACGCTGTGCTCGCTGAGCACGTCGCTCACCTCCTGATACCAGCCGAGGTTCAGCAGGTTGTTGCCGGTCAGACGACCGATCAGGAACTCCATGGAGATGTAGTTCACATGACGCTGGTTTTTCACCGGCTTCGCCGCAGGCTGAGCACTGAGCAGTTCGGCCAGCGCACCGCTCACGGCCTGCCACCACTGATGAGACGTCATGTCTTCGGCTGCAGACAAACCAAATCGCTGCCACTGACGCGTCAGGGCAGCCTGAAATTGAGCTTTGTTGAAGGTAGGCTGAGACATAGGGAATCGGCATCCTGTAGAGAAAGAAAAGATAATGGCGCTAGTGTGCCAGGCTCATTCCGGCTCTTCCTCCTCCTGCCAGGGATTAGACAGGGAGGAGTAGCGGGGATGAGCGCAAAAGTGTGATCAAGGCCACTCTGTGAGCATAGAACGAGTGTGCCAATACGGCGCGAGGATAAACGGGAAGAGTGTCAAAAAAATGAAATGCAGTTTCGGATGAAATTAATAACAGCAGAAATGATTGCTTACCAGGAATAATATTTCTTGCTTTTAGGCCTTTCTCAGAGGGTTATTTTCCAGGAATAACTATACCGGTTATTTATTAACTTCGTGATGAGAATCGCCTAATGAAACCAGTTTCAGGATAAGCGCACTAAATGCATACAAGCCAGCATCCATGCGGGATATAGGGCATCTAAGAAAGTTCCCGGTCAATGAGAAATAATTTTGTGACAGAGTGCAAATTAAGGGATAGAAAAGACGGACATAACTTGCAATAGTTCCTTTTCTGGCCGACCTTATATCTATTAATTACGAAGCGCAAAAAAAATCGATTTTCCTCGTTTCCCCACAGTGAAGTGAAAAACTTATGTTGATTCCGTCCAAATTAAGTCGCCCGGTTCGTCTTGACCATACTGTGGTCCGCGAACGTCTGCTGGCGAAACTTTCCGGCGCGAATAATTTCCGACTGGCGCTGGTTACGAGTCCTGCAGGTTATGGAAAAACAACGCTCATCTCACAGTGGGCCGCAGGCAAAAGCGATTTAGGCTGGTACTCCCTTGATGAGGGCGATAACCAGCAGGAGCGCTTTGCCAGCTACCTGATCGCCGCCATACAGCAGGCGACTAACGGGCATTGCGTCACCAGCGAAGTGATGGTGCAAAAACGCCAGTACGCCAGCCTCTCCTCCCTGTTCGCCCAGCTGTTCATTGAGCTGGCCGAATGGCATCGCCCGCTGTTCCTGGTGATTGACGATTACCACCTGATCACCAATCCGGTGATCCACGAATCCATGCGTTTCTTCCTGCGCCATCAGCCGGAGAACCTGACCCTGGTGGTGTTGTCACGTAACCTGCCGCAGTTGGGAATTGCCAACCTGCGCGTGCGCGATCAGCTGCTCGAAGTGGGCAGCCAACAGCTGGCCTTTAACCATCAGGAAGCGAAACAGTTCTTTGATTGCCGCCTCAGCTCGCCGATTGAAGCCTCAGAAAGCAGCCGCCTGTGCGACGACGTTGCCGGCTGGGCAACCGCGTTGCAGCTCATCGCCCTGTCAGCGCGTCAGAATAACAGCCCGACGCATCAGTCTGCGCGCCGCCTGGCGGGCATTAATGCCAGCCACCTGTCCGATTATCTGGTCGACGAAGTGCTTAACAGCGTTGACCCGGCGACCCGCCAGTTTCTGCTGAAAAGCTCGCTGCTGCGCTCCATGAACGATGCGCTGATTGTGCGCGTCACTGGCGAAGACAACGGCCAGATGCGCCTCGAAGAGATTGAACGTCAGGGGCTGTTCCTGCAACGCATGGACGACTCCGGCGAATGGTTCAGCTTCCACCCGCTGTTTGGCAATTTCCTGCGCCAGCGCTGTCAGTGGGAAATGGCCACCGAATTACCCGACGTCCACCGCTCCGCGGCGGAAAGCTGGATGGCACAAGGGTTCCCGAGCGAAGCGATCCACCACGCGCTTGCCGCCGGTGATGCCAACATGCTACGCGATATCCTGCTCAACCACGCCTGGGGCCTGTTCAACCACAGCGAGCTGACCCTGCTCGAAGAGTCACTCCGCGCCCTGCCGTGGGAAAGCCTGCTGGAAAATCCGCGTCTTGTCCTGTTGCAGGCGTGGCTGATGCAGAGTCAGCACCGCTACAGCGAAGTGAACACTCTGCTGGCACGAGCCGAACAAGAGATGAAAGGCGAGATGGACGGCACGCTGCACGGCGAATTTAACGCCCTGCGCGCGCAAGTGGCCATCAACGATGGTGACCAGGAAGAGGCCGAACGTCTGGCGATGATCGCCCTCGACGAGCTGCCGCTGGCGAACTATTACAGCCGCATTGTCGCCACCTCGGTCCACGGGGAAGTGCTGCACTGCAAAGGGGACCTCACCCGTTCTCTGTCGTTGATGCAGCAGACGGAGCAGATGTCCCGCCGCCATGACGTCTGGCATTACGCTCTGTGGAGCATGATCCAGCAGAGCGAAATCTTATTTGCTCAGGGGTTCTTGCAAGCCGCCTGGGAGACACAGGAAAAAGCGTTCCAGCTGATTCAGGATCAACATCTGGAACAGCTGCCGATGCACGAGTTCCTGCTGCGTATTCGCGCACAGCTGCTGTGGGCCTGGGCGCGTCTCGATGAGGCCGAAGCCTCTGCCCGTCATGGCGTTGACGTCCTTTCCACCTTCCAGCCGCAGCAGCAGCTGCAATGTCTGGCGCTGCTGGTGCAGTGCTCGCTGGCGCGCGGCGATCTGGATAACGCCCGCAACCATCTGAACCGTCTGGAAAACCTGCTGGGCAATGGTCAGTACCATAGCGACTGGGTTTCCAACGCCGATAAAGTCCGGGTGATTTACTGGCAAATGATCGGCGATAAGAAATCAGCCGCCAACTGGCTGCGTCAGACGCCAAAACCGGAATTTGCCAATAACCACTTCCTGCAAAGCCAGTGGCGCAACATCGCCCGTGCGCAGATCCTGCTCGGTGAGTTTGAGCCTGCGGAAATTGTGCTCGAAGAGCTGAACGAAAACGCCCGCAGTCTGCGTCTGATGAGCGATCTGAACCGCAACCTGCTGCTGCTCAATCAGCTTTACTGGCAGGCAGGGCGGAAAAATGACGCACAACGCGTCTTGCTGGAAGCATTACAGCTGGCGAACCGCACCGGGTTTATCAGCCACTTTGTGATTGAAGGCGAAACGATGGCGCAGCAACTGCGTCAGCTGATTCAACTCAACACTCTGCCGGAGCTGGATCAGCACCGCGCCCAGCGTATTCTGCGGGAGATTAACCAGCATCATCGCCATAAGTTCGCGCATTTTGATGAGAACTTTGTCGAACGTCTGCTGAACCACCCGGAAGTGCCGGAGCTGATTCGCACCAGCCCGCTCACCCAGCGTGAATGGCAGGTTCTGGGGCTGATTTATTCGGGTTACAGCAACGAACAGATTGCGGGCGAGCTGGCGGTCGCGGCGACCACCATCAAAACCCATATTCGCAATTTGTATCAGAAACTCGGCGTGGCGCATCGTCAGGATGCGGTGCAGCATGCGCAGCAATTGCTGAAAATGATGGGTTACGGCGTGTAATGCAATGCCCGGCGGCGGGACGTTTGCCGGGCCTGAAGTTAAGTCAGCCGGGAGGCGCCGCCGCCCGGACCGGGATTAGCACAGCTCTAACTGAACGTTATTGTCCTTAATCACCTGCAACACACCCGCTGGCGGCATTACGTCGGTGTACACGGCATTGACCATGCTGATGCTGCCCATATTTACCATCGCGTTACGGCCAAATTTCGAGTGATCCACCACCAGCATTACGTGGCGCGAGTTGTCGATAATCGCCCGTTTGGTGCGCACTTCATGGTAATCAAATTCCAGCAGAGAACCATCGCTGTCGATGCCGCTGATCCCAAGGATGCCGAAATCGAGGCGGAACTGGGAGATAAAATCGAGCGTCGCTTCACCAATGATCCCGCCGTCGCGGCTGCGCAGTTCGCCGCCCGCCAGGATGATGCGGAAATCTTCTTTCTGCATCAGGGTATTGGCGACGTTAAGGTTGTTGGTGACCACGCGCAGATTTTCATGGTTGAGCAACGCATGGGCCACCGCTTCCGGCGTCGTTCCGATATCAATAAACAGCGTCGCGCCGTTGGGGATCTGGCTCGCCACTTTGGCGGCAATACGCTCTTTCTCTGCGGTTTGCGTCGCCTTACGGTCATGCCATGAGGTATTCACCGAGCTGGACGGCAGGGCCGCGCCGCCGTGATGGCGCAGAATACGGTTCTGATCGGCCAGGTCGTTTAAATCACGACGAATTGTTTGCGGGCTGACGGCGAATTGCTCCACCAGCTCTTCGGTGCTGACGTATCCCTGCTTTTTAACCAGTTCGATAATGGCGTCATGACGTTGCGTTTGTTTCATGAAATATCCCTGGGAATTATGTTCGTTTTCGCGCATTCAGCGTATCAGCAAAGGCCATTACCAGCCCCACGCCCAGCCCGGCAACGTGTGCGCCATTGGCGATAGACATACCAAACAGATCAAACCATCCGGCAATGAGCCATATTAATGCAAAGGTGATTAACCCGCGTTGCAGATAGATGCCGCTTTGTGGGTCGCGCTCGCCGCGCAGCCAGACATAGCCCATTAACGCATACACCACGCCGGACAAACCGCCGAACCACGGGCCGCTAAACTTGTGCTGCACATAGCCGCTCAGCAGGGCGCTGATCACGGTGATGACGACGAGTTTACCGGTGCCGAGGCGCTTCTCAACGGCGCCACCGAGATACCACCACCAC
Organism: Lelliottia sp. WB101; assembly: GCF_003051885.1. NCBI lineage: Bacteria > Pseudomonadati > Pseudomonadota > Gammaproteobacteria > Enterobacterales > Enterobacteriaceae > Lelliottia > Lelliottia sp. WB101. The sequence goes on along the minus strand of NZ_CP028520.1, from coordinate 1,320,542 downwards.
AGCAGGTTAAAGAGGATATGCAGCACCGAGAAGTGCATCAGGGCATGGCTGAAGTAACGCCAGACGTCAAACTGCACCGAAGCGTCATACGGCCAGGCCAGGGCAATCATTACCTGCTGATCGCCCACCACGTTCATGATGATAAACACCAGAATACAGGCCGCCATCAGCAGCAGGGTAAACGGCCCGGCGCGCTCGCGCACGGTGGCTAAGAAAGGGAAACGCTGATAGTGCAGCCCGCTGTCCGTGTGGCCGGAGGTCCAGCTGGCCGCCAGATAGCGCGGGTCCGCAGGGTTTTCAAGAAAGCGCGCCAGCTCGGTGTTAACAAAATTCGCCTGGCTTTCATCAGCAAGCCAGACATCGGTTTGCGTATGCTGTTGAATCGTCAGGATCACACCCTGCGTCGCCATATAATCGACAAACGCCTGAGCGACGCGCGGGTTCGTAAAAGAGGTAATCATCAACATGGGCGGCAGTCGCTTATTTCCGTACAAAAGAGGACAGTATAACTGCGTCAGCCGCCAAAGGCGTGTTCTACTTCCGCCGGAAAATGACGATGCCAGGCGTCGAAGCCGCCATCGACGCTGTATACCGCGTCATAACCCTGCTGGAGCAGGTATTGCGCCGCACCTTTGCTGCTGTTGCCGTGGTAGCACATCACCATCACTGGCGTTTCAAAATCGTTATCGCGCATAAACGCGCCCAGGCTGTCGTTCGTCAGATGAAACGCGCCCGGCGTGTGGCCCATCGCAAAACTTTGCGGATCGCGGATATCCACCAGCACCGCCTTTCCCTGGTGCATCTTCTGATGGGCTTCTTCTACATTAATGCATTCAAACTGTTCCATTCGATTCTCTTCGTTTTTCAGGTTTGGTGCGCTCTCCCGCAGGAAGAGGGGAAAACTATTTTACCCCGTAGTGTACGTCCTGGCGGCGGCGAAACGCCATTATGTTATCTCTATCACTCAAAATTGTTTTTTTGATGTTACCAAAAGAGCGTTCCTTTGCTATTATGAGCGATATCGAACATTTCTGAGCTTTAACGAAAGTGCGTGAGGGTGATATGGAAACCAAAGATCTGATTGTGATAGGCGGTGGCATTAACGGTGCCGGTATTGCGGCGGATGCTGCAGGACGCGGGTTATCTGTACTGATGCTGGAAGCCAACGATCTCGCCTGCGCGACGTCGTCCGCCAGCTCCAAACTGATCCACGGTGGCCTGCGCTACCTGGAGCACTACGAGTTCCGCCTGGTCAGCGAAGCGCTGGCGGAGCGTGAAGTGCTGCTGAAAATGGCCCCTCACCTGGCGATCCCGATGCGTTTCCGTCTGCCTCATCGCCCGCATCTTCGTCCGGCATGGATGATCCGAATTGGTCTGTTTATGTACGATCATCTGGGTAAACGTACCAGTCTGCCGGGATCGACCGGTTTGCGTTTTGGCTCAGAATCGGTTCTGAAACCGGAAATCGTGCGCGGATTCGAATATTCCGACTGCTGGGTAGACGATGCGCGTCTGGTGCTGGCGAACGCCCAGATGGTCGTGAAGAAAGACGGCGAGGTGAAAACCCGCACTCGCGCCACCGCTGCACGCCGTGAAAACGGGCTGTGGATTGTGGAAGCCGAAGATATCGATACCGGCGAGAAATTCAGCTGGCAGGCGCGCGGCCTGGTGAACGCCACTGGCCCGTGGGTGAAACAGTTCTTTGACGACGGCATGAAATTGCCTTCGCCGTACGGCATCCGCCTGATCAAGGGCAGCCATATCGTTGTTCCGCGCGTACACACCCAGAAGCAGGCCTACATCCTGCAAAACGAAGATAAGCGTATCGTGTTTGTGATCCCGTGGATGGACGAGTTTTCAATCATCGGCACCACCGACGTGGAGTACAAAGGCGATCCGAAGAACGTTGAAATCGACGAGAGCGAAATCGGCTATCTGCTGAAAGTCTATAACGCCCACTTTAAGAAACAGCTGGGCCGCGATGACGTGGTCTGGACATACTCCGGCGTGCGTCCGCTGTGCGATGACGAATCTGATTCACCGCAGGCGATCACCCGTGACTATACGCTCGATATTCATGACGTTGACGGCCAGGCGCCGCTGCTGTCGGTCTTTGGCGGCAAGCTGACGACCTACCGTAAGCTGGCGGAACATGCGCTGGAAAAACTGACGCCGTACTACAAAGGTATCGGCCCGGCGTGGACCAAAGGGGCGACGCTGCCTGGCGGTGATATCGGCAGCGACCGCGATGACTTTGCGGCAAAACTGCGCCGCCGTTATCCGTTTATTACCGAATCCATGGCACGCCATTACGCGCGCACTTACGGTAGCAATACCGAGTGGATTCTGGGGGAAGCGAAAACGCTCGCCGATCTCGGTGAACATTTTGGTCATGAGTTGTATGAAGCTGAGCTGCGTTACCTGGTCGAGCACGAGTGGGTGCGCCGTCTGGACGATGCCATCTGGCGTCGTACCAAAGAGGGGATGTGGCTGGATGCGGAGCAGCAATCGCGCGTGGCGCAGTGGCTGGCCCAACATGCGGGAAAGCGTAAATTGTCACTGGCATCGTAATGCCCCGCCCTCCCACATAGCGTGAGGGCGAAGACATAAAAAACGGCAACTTACGTTGCCGTTTTGCATTTACAACCGCACCGGATCGATATGCCAAATGGTCTCGGCATACTCTTTGATGGTCCTGTCGGATGAGAAATAGCCCATGTTGGCGATATTGAGCATCGCTTTGGTGGCCCACTCCTCCTGATGGCGATACAGCTCGTCCACCTTATCCTGACAATCCACATAGCTGCGATAATCCGCCAGCACCTGATAGTGATCGCCGAAGTTAATCAGGGAATCCACCAGATCGCGATAGCGGCCAGGCTCTTCCGGGTTAAATAGGCCGGTGGCGATCTGCGTCAGCACTTCGCGCAGCTCTTCATCCTGCTCGTAATACTCGCGTGGTTTGTAGCCCTGCTTGCGCAGCTCCTCCACCTCTTCCGCCGTATTCCCGAAGATAAAGATATTGTCCGCACCGACGTGCTCCAGCATCTCGACGTTAGCACCGTCCAGCGTGCCGATGGTCAGCGCGCCGTTCAGGGCAAACTTCATGTTACTGGTCCCGGACGCCTCGGTCCCCGCGAGCGAAATCTGCTCGGAGAGATCCGCCGCCGGAATGATCAGCTGCGCCAGGCTCACGCTATAGTTGGGGATGAAGACGATCTTCAGTTTGTCGCCAATCTGCGGATCGTTGTTGATCACCTTCGCCACGTCGTTGATAAGGTGAATGATGTGCTTCGCCATGTAGTACGCCGAGGCGGCCTTTCCGGCAAAAATGTTCACACGCGGCACCCACTCCGCCGTCGGATCGGCTTTGATGCGGTTGTAGCGGGTGATCACATGCAGCACGTTCATCAGCTGACGTTTGTACTCGTGAATACGTTTAATCTGCACGTCAAACAGCGCTTTCGGATTCGCGATGACGTTCAGGTGCTGAGCCATGTACACCGCGAGGCGTTTTTTGTTCAGCAGCTTGGCGTCGCGTACCGCTTTGTTCACCGTCGGGAAATCGGCGTGCTGCTCCAGTTCGCTCAGCTGACTGAGATCGGTACGCCAGGTGCGACCGATGTTTTCATCCAGCACTTCCGAGAGCGGCTGGTTCGCCAGCGCCAGCCAACGGCGAGGCGTGACGCCATTAGTGACGTTGCAGAAGCGCATCGGGAAGATTTTTGCGAAATCAGCAAACAGCGACTGCACCATCAGGTTCGAGTGCAACTCGGACACCCCGTTCACCTTGTGGCTGATCACCACCGCCAGCCACGCCATCCGCACGCGACGGCCGTTGGACTCATCGATAATCGACGTGCGGCTCAACAGCCCGGTGTCGTTCGGATATTGCTCCTGGAGCGTTTTCAGGAAGTAGTCGTTAATTTCAAAGATGATCTGCAGATGGCGCGGCAGGATCTTGCCGAGCATGTCGACCGGCCAGGTCTCCAGTGCTTCGCTCATCAGCGTATGGTTGGTGTATGAGAACACCTGACAGGTCACTTCGAACGCCTCGTCCCAGCTGAACTTGTGCTCATCCATCAGCAGGCGCATCAGTTCGGGAATCGACAGCACCGGGTGGGTGTCGTTGAGGTGAATCGCGGTCTTTTCGGCCAGGTTGTTGTAGGTTTTGTGCAGCTGATAGTGGCGGCTCAAAATGTCCTGGATGGTCGACGATACCAGGAAATACTCCTGACGCAGACGCAGTTCGCGCCCGGAGTAGGTGGAGTCATCCGGATACAGCACGCGCGACACGTTCTCGGAGTGGTTTTTGTCTTCCACCGCCGCGAAGTAGTCGCCCTGGTTGAATTTACCGAGGTTGATTTCGCTACTGGCCTGGGCGTTCCACAGACGCAATGTATTGGTGGCGTCCGTGTCATAGCCGGGGATAATCTGATCGTAAGCGACCGCCAGGATCTCTTCGGTCTCCAGCCAGCGGCTCTTTTTGCCTTCGAGCTGCACGCGGCCACCAAAGCGCACTTTGTAGCGCGTATTGTGGCGTTTAAATTCCCACGGATTGCCGTACTCCAGCCAGTAATCCGGCGACTCTTTCTGCCGCCCGTCGACGATGTTCTGCTTGAACATGCCGTAATCGTAGCGAATCCCGTAGCCGCGTCCCGGCAGGGCCAGCGTCGCCAGCGAATCGAGGAAGCACGCCGCCAGACGGCCCAGACCACCGTTGCCTAAACCGGGGTCGTTCTCTTCATCAATCAGCTCTTCTAAATCTAACCCCATCTCTTCCAGTGCGTTTTTGACATCGTCGTAAATCCCGAGCGATAACAGCGCGTTGGAAAGGGTGCGGCCAATCAAAAACTCCATCGACAGGTAATAAACCTGACGGGTTTCCTGCGAGAGCTGGGCGCGGTTCGAGCGCAGCCAGCGTTCGACCAGACGGTCACGCACGGCAAACAGCGTGGCGTTCAGCCACTCGTGCTTGTTGGCGATCACCGGATCTTTCCCGATGGTAAACATCAGCTTATAGGCGATGGAATGCTTTAACGCCTCTACGCTAAGTGTCGGGGATGCATAACTAAAAGGTGCATTCATATCAGTGACTCCGCCTTATGACATCAAGCGTTGATAAAGATCGCGGTACGACTGCGCCGCAACGTGCCAGCTAAAGTCCATCGCCATCGCCTGGCGTTGCACGAAACGCCACAAAGAGGGACGCGACCACAGAACAAATGCCCGCCGAATCGCGCGCAGCAGCGACCAGGCATTGCTGTCTTCAAAGGCAAAACCGGTGGCGATGCCGTCCGCCAGATTCTCCAGCGACGTATCCGATACGGTATCGGCCAGCCCACCGGTGCGGCGCACCAGCGGCAGCGTGCCGTACTTGAGTCCATACAGTTGGGTTAAGCCGCACGGCTCAAAGCGGCTTGGCACCAGGATGACATCCGCGCCGCCCATAATGCGGTGCGAGAACGCCTCGTGATAACCAATCTGCACGCCAACCTGCCCCGGATGTTCGGCGGCAGCGGCAAGGAAACCTTCCTGCAACACCGGATCGCCTGCCCCCAGCAGCGCCAGTTGACCGCCCTGCTCCAGCAGCCCCGGCAGCGCTTCCAGCACCAGATCCAGCCCTTTCTGGCTGGTCAGGCGGCTGACCACGGCGAACAGCGGCACTTTGTCGTTCACCTTCAGCCCCATCGCAATCTGCAGCTGGCGCTTGTTTTCCGCTTTGTCTTCCACCGAATCACGGTTGTAGCGCGAGGCCAGCAAAAGGTCCGTTTCCGGACTCCAGATTTTTTCATCGACGCCGTTGAGGATCCCCGACAGGCGTCCTTCACGATGTCGCTGGCGCAACAGCCCTTCCATGCCGTAGCCAAACTCCGGCTCGGTGATTTCGCGTGCGTAAGTCGGGCTGACCGCCGTGATGTGGTCGGCGTAGTACAGCCCCGCTTTCAGGAACGAAATCTGACCGTTAAACTCCAGCCCGTGCATGTTATAGAACGACCATGGCAGATCGATGTCATTCATATGATGGGCGTAATACATGCCCTGATACGCCAGGTTGTGCACCGTAAAGACCGACTTTGCCGGGTGGCCGCGCGCCGCCAGATAGGCGGGAGCCAGCCCTGCGTGCCAGTCGTGCGCGTGGACGATCTCCGGGCGCCAGAAGGGATCGAGTCCGACCGCCATTTCAGCACCCACCCATCCGAGCAACGCAAAACGCAGCACGTTGTCCGTATAGGCGAATAAGTTCGTATCGTGGTACGGGCTCCCTGGACGATCGTACAAATGCGGCGCATCAATCAGATAAATGCCGACGCCATTGTAATGGCCAAACAGCAGGGTGATGCGCCCGGCGAACGTGTCGCGACGGCTCACCACCTGCGCGTCGGGAATGCCACGGCGGAGATCAGGAAAAGCCGGCAGCAGCACGCGGGTGTCGATACCTTCCGCAATTTGCGCCGCCGGGAGTGCGCCCAGTACATCCGCCAGCCCGCCCGTTTTCAGCAGCGGGAACATCTCAGAACATACATGTAAAACCTGCATTATCGCTCCTGTTTGACCTGCAGTTTGCGCAGCATTTCGCGCGTGACCAGCACGATGCCTTCTTCTGAGCGGTAGAAGCGGCGAGCGTCTTCCTCCGCATTCTCTCCAATCACCATCCCTTCCGGGATCACACAGGCACGGTCGATAACACAGCGACGCAAACGACACGAGCGCCCCACCCATACATCTGGCAGCAGTACCGACGAATCGATATTGCAGAAGGAGTTCACCCGCACGCGCGGGAAGAGCACCGACTGCACCACCACTGAGCCAGAAATAATGCACCCGCCCGACACCAGCGAGTTCAGCGTCATGCCGTGGCTACCGGAACGATCCTGCACAAATTTGGCCGGCGGCAGCGATTCCATGTGCGTGCGAATCGGCCAGTTCTGGTCGTACATATCCAGTTCCGGGGTGACGGAGGCTAAATCGAGGTTCGCCTTCCAGTACGCTTCAAGCGTACCCACGTCGCGCCAGTACGGTTCGGCATCCGGGTCAGACTGCACGCAGGACAGCGGGAAGGGATGCGCATAAGCCATGCCAGCTTTGGTGATTTTCGGGATGATATCTTTGCCGAAGTCGTGGCTAGAATTCTCGTCCTTGTCGTCCTCTTCCAGCAGTTCATAAAGGTAATCGGCGTCAAAGATATAGATGCCCATACTGGCGAGGGATTTGGTGGCGTCCGTCGGCATGGTCGGCGGGTTAGCCGGTTTCTCGACGAAATCGATAATCTTGTCGTTCTCGTCCACGTCCATGACGCCGAACGCCGTCGCTTCAGCAACGGGCACCGGCAGACACGCCACGGTGCAACGCGCCCCTTTTTCGACGTGGTCGATGAGCATGTGCGAGTAGTCTTGCTTATAGATATGGTCGCCCGCGAGGATCACGATGTATTCCGCGCCGTAGCGGCGAATGATGTCGAGGTTTTGCGTCACCGCATCGGCCGTGCCGCGATACCAGTTTTCACCGTGTACGCGCTGCTGAGCCGGAAGCAGATCGACAAACTCGTTCATCTCTTCGCTGAAAAATGACCAGCCGCGCTGGATGTGCTGCACCAGGGTGTGCGACTGATACTGAGTAATCACGCCGATACGGCGAATACCGGAGTTCAGGCAGTTGGATAATGCAAAATCGATAATACGGAACTTACCACCAAAGTGAACGGCAGGCTTAGCACGCTTGATTGTCAAATCTTTCAGACGGGTACCACGTCCACCAGCAAGTATCAGCGCGACCGTTTTTAAGGGTAACTGGCGCGCCAACATCAAGGGATCGTTCTTCTCTAATCTCACCATGACTAACTCCTTTTTTATCATCTTTGGAATACGCACACTCCGTGTGCAGGCCCGTGCCAGACAGCCATTACCACCGGATTATCCACTCCGGCAAAGGGGGAAATGGCGCGCCATTCCCCGTGAGGTAAAACAATCTCTGCGACATCGTTCGTCGCGTTTAACGTGATTAGCCAGTTATCCGAAAGCAGGATTTGCAGGCAGGGAATACCGTACTGCCACTCGTGCGCACTCAGCGGTTGTGCCTCTTTATTCAGCCAGCTGACGTTGCCGTCTCCCTCTTCCCACCAGCGATCCGCCGTGAGTGCCGGGATCTGTTGCCGAAGGTGGATCAAGGCCGCTGCAAAGTGCGTTAACCCCGTGTTTGCCTGTTCCCAGTCGAGCCAGGTCAGCGCGTTATCCTGGCAATACGCATTGTTATTGCCGTGCTGGCTATGACCGAACTCATCACCCGCCAGCAGCATTGGCGTCCCTTGCGAGAGCAACAGCGAAGTCAGCAGCGCATGCACGCTGGCGCGACGCCGCTCGATAACATCCTGACTGCCGCCTAACCCTTCTATACCATGATTAAAGCTATGGTTATTGTTAGTCCCATCGCGGTTTTCTTCGCCGTTTGCCTCATTGTGTTTCTGATTGAAACAAACACAGTCGCGAAGGGTAAACCCGTCGTGCGCCGTCACCAGATTGACGCTGGCCGACGGTGCTCTGCCACTCTTCCTGAACACATCACTGGACGCTGCAAACCGCCCGGCGAAGTCGCCAAGAGAGAGATTTTTTTCCAGCCAAAAACGGCGCGTGGCATCGCGGAAACGATCGTTCCACTCGGCAAACAGCGGCGGGAAGTTCCCCACCTGATAACCGCCGTCACCGATATCCCACGGCTCAGCAATCAGTTTGACGCGCGACAGCACCGGACAGTTTTTAATGGCTTCAAACAAGGGAGCCTGCTGGCTGAACGCAGGCGTTCGGCCCATCACAGACGCCAGATCGAAGCGGAAACCGTCGATATGGAAGGTCTCGACCCAGGATTTCAGGCAGTGATAAGCAAAGTCCGCCACCGCCGGATGACTGAGGTTGAGCGTGTTACCGCAACCGGTCCAGTTGTGATAATCACCATCCTCCCTAATCCAATAATAGCTACGGTTATCGATTCCGCGCATTGAGAGCGTCGGTCCGTCGAGATCCAGCTCCGCACTGTGGTTCAACACCACATCCAGAATCACTTCGATACCGGCCTGGTGCAGCGCTTTTACCGCATCGCGAAACTCATCTCTGGCGCGTTCCGGATGTGAGGCATAGCGCGGATCGAGAGCAAACATCGCCAGCGGGTTGTAGCCCCAGTAGTTGGTCAGCCCCAGGCGCAGCAGGCGCGGCTCGGAGGCAAAATGGGCCACCGGCAGCAGCTCCAGGGCGGTGACGCCCAGGTGTTTGAGATAGGCAATCATCACCGGATGAGCGAGCGCCTTGTAGGTGCCGCGGATCTCCTGCGGGATCGCCGGATGCAGATACGTCAGCCCTTTGACGTGGGCTTCGTAGATAACCGTTCTCCCCCACGGCGTCGCGGGCGGGGCGTCATCTTCCCAGTCGTAAGCATCGCTCACCACCACGCTTTTTGGCGCAATCGCCGCGCTGTCGCGAGGCTCAGGTTCGTGGTCGCCATCAAAGTAGAGCGGGTTATCGGTGACCTCTCCCTCGACGCGCAGGGCGCAAGGATCGACGAGTAATTTGGCCGGATTAAATCGTAGCCCCTGCCCCGGCTCCCACGGGCCGTGCACGCGAAAACCGTAGCGCAGTCCGGGCCGTCCGTCGGCCAGATAGCCATGCCAGATGTCCCCGCTGCGTTCCGGCAGATCGTAGCGGTACTCATTACCCTCACCGTCAAACACACAGAGTTCCACCCGTTCTGCGTGGGCGGTAAAGAGGGTGAAATTCACCCCTTTGCCGTCAAACGTTGCCCCAAGCGGAGCGGGTTTGCCTGCCGTGAGTTGCGTCATTCGCCCTCCCGAACCAGCCAGATTGTGGACAGCGGTGGCAGCGTGAGGCTCAGAGAGTTCGGACGCCCGTGGCTTTCCCACTCATCGCTATGAACGCTGCCGCCGTTACCAGCGTTACTGCCGTGGTAGTGGCTGGAGTCGGTGTTGAGAATTTCGCGCCATCTGCCCGGCTGGTTGATGCCGAAGCGATAGTTCTGTCGCGGCACCGGCGTAAAGTTGCTGGCGACGATGATTTCATTCCCTTCCCGATCGCGGCGCACGAAGATAAACACCGAGCGCTCGTGGTCATCCACCACCAGCCACTCAAAACCGTAGGAGTCAAAGTCCAGCTCGTGCAGGGCTTTGTGATGGCGATAGGTCAGGTTGAGGTCGCGCACCAGGCGCTGAACGCCGTGATGCCAGTTGTCGCCGCCTTCCAGCAGATGCCAGTCGAGACTCGCATCATGGTTCCACTCGCGGCCCTGGGCGAATTCGTTGCCCATAAACAGTAGCTTTTTGCCCGGGAAGGCAAACAACCAGCCGTAGTAGGCGCGCAGATTGGCAAAGCGCTGCCACGCGTCGCCCGGCATGCGGTCGAGAATCGATTTTTTGCCGTGCACCACTTCGTCGTGTGAGAGCGGCAGAACAAAGTTTTCGGTGTTGTTATAGAGCATCCCGAAGGTCAGTTTGTCGTGGTGATACTGACGATAGACCGGATCGAGTTTGAAATAGTCGAGGGTGTCGTGCATCCAGCCCAGGTTCCACTTGTACCAGAAGCCCAGCCCGCCCATGGCAGGCGGACGCGATACGCCGGGGAAGTCAGTCGACTCTTCGGCCATCGTCACCGCGCCTTCGACCTGCTCGCCGAGAATGCGGTTAGTGCTGCGCAGGAATTCAATGGCTTCAAGGTTTTCGCGGCCCCCGTATTCGTTCGGGATCCACTCGCCCTCTTTGCGGCTGTAATCGCGATAGATCATCGACGCCACGGCGTCCACGCGCAGAGCGTCAATACCGAAACGTTCAATCCAGTACAGGGCGTTGCCCACCAGATAGTTCGCCACTTCGCGACGACCATAGTTGTAAATCAGGGTGTTCCAGTCCTGATGGAAGCCTTCGCGCGGATCGCTGTGCTCGTACAGATTGGTGCCATCAAACTGAGAGAGACCAAAATCATCCGTCGGGAAATGGCCTGGCACCCAGTCGAGGATCACGCTGAGTCCGGCGGCATGGGCGGCGTTAATGAAATAGCGGAAGTCATCGCGGGTGCCGAAGCGGCGCGTCGGTGCGTAAAGGCCGGTCGGCTGATAGCCCCAGCTGCCGTCGAACGGGTGCTCGTTAATTGGCAGCAGCTCCAAATGGGTAAAGCCCATCCATTTGGCGTAGGGCACCAGCTGGTCCGCCAGTTCGCGATAGCTCAGCCAGAAATTGTTGTCCGTGTGGCGACGCCACGAGCCGAGGTGCACTTCATAAATAGAGATTGGCGCATCGAAGCGGTTGGCCTGTTTACGCTCTTCGGTCTGCACGATTTTCTCCGGCAGACCGCAAATCAGCGACGCGGTATCCGGGCGCATTTGCGCTTCGAAGGCGTAAGGATCGGCTTTCACCCGCAGCTGACCGTGGGCATCGATCATTTCGAATTTGTAGAGCTGGCCGTTATGCGCGCCGGGGATAAACAGCTCCCAGATCCCCGATTCACGCCGCAGGCGCATCGGGTGGCGGCGACCATCCCAATAGTTGAACTGCCCGACCACCGACACGCGCTGCGCATTCGGTGCCCAGACGGAAAAACGGGTGCCGGTGATGCCATCCATCGTATCGGCATGCGCGCCCAGCGTTTCGTACGGGCGAAGGTGCGTGCCTTCGGAGAGCAGCCAGGCGTCCATCTCTTGTAACAGCGGGCCAAAACTGTAGGGATCGTCAATCAGATTTTCATGACCATGCCAGAGCACGGCGAGCTGATAACGGAACAGGTTTTTGCGACGCGGGATCGCGCCTGAGAAGAAACCGCGCGAATCAAGGCACTCCAGCTTGCCTACCTTGCGGCCAGTTTTAGGTTCAATGACCCACACTTCGGTGGCGTCGGGCAACAGTGCGCGGACCTCCAGTCCATCCTCCGTCCTGTGCATACCCAGCACAGAAAATGGGTCCGCAAAATGACCCGCAATTAGCGCATTTATCACGTCTCTATCAATACGATCGGACATGGTATTCATCCTGTTTTTTCTAATGTCGCCCTATTTAAGCGCTCCGGTGCGACTTTTAATGTGACCTGAACGACGCAGATATTGTTCATCCTCTCTGCGCCATCCCACCCTCAGGTAAGAAATGACTCTTCCTTAAAGCATAGCCAACGACGAAATGACTCCTGATAAAAAATTGACGCTCTGCGCATGACTCCGTGTTACGCGCAAAAAAAAGGGGGTGAATATCACCCCCGGTATTAGCAAATTATTAGGCCAGTTGTCGCAACATGCGGCGAAGCGGCTCGGCGGCACCCCACAGGAGCTGGTCTCCGACGGTGAAGGCCGAGAGATACTCCGGCCCCATGTTCAGCTTACGCAGACGACCGACCGGCGTGGTCAGCGTGCCGGTAACGGCGGCTGGGGTCAGTTCACGCATGGTGATATCGCGATCGTTTGGCACCACTTTCGCCCACGGGTTGTGCGCAGCCAGCAGCTCTTCCACGGTCGGAATAGACACATCTTTTTTCAGTTTAAGGGTGAAGGCCTGGCTGTGGCAGCGCAGCGCGCCGACGCGCACGCACAGACCGTCAACCGGGATCACGGAAGAGGTGCTGAGGATTTTGTTGGTCTCGGCCTGACCTTTCCACTCTTCGCGGCTCTGGCCGTTATCGAGCTGTTTGTCGATCCACGGGATCAGGCTGCCTGCCAGCGGAACGCCGAAGTTATCGACCGGCAGTTCGCCGGAGCGGGAAAGCTGAGTGACTTTGCGTTCGATATCCAGAATCGCCGAGGCCGGGTTCGCCAGCTCGTCAGCGACGTGACTGTGCAGTTGACCCATCTGTGCCAGCAGTTCGCGCATATGACGCGCGCCGCCGCCGGATGCGGCCTGATAAGTGGCAACGGAGACCCACTCCACCAGATCCTGCGCGAACAGGCCGCCCAGGGACATCAGCATCAGGCTGACGGTACAGTTACCGCCGACAAAGGTTTTCACGCCGTTGTTCAGGCCATCGGTGATCACGCCCTGGTTCACCGGGTCGAGAATAATGATCGCGTCGTCTTTCATACGCAGAGAAGACGCGGCGTCAATCCAGTAACCCTGCCAGCCGCTTTCACGAAGCTTTGGATAGATTTCGTTGGTATAATCGCCGCCCTGGCAGGTCACTATAATATCAAGTGCCTTCAGCGCTTCCAGATTAAAGGCGTCCTGAAGCGTGCCCGTAGAGGCACCGCCGAACGCGGGCGCTGCTTGCCCGAACTGGGAAGTGGAGAAGAAGACCGGGCGGATGGCGTCAAAATCGCGCTCTTCGATCATGCGTTGCATGAGGACAGAGCCGACCATACCGCGCCAGCCGATAAAACCAACGTTTTTCATAGCGTATGTTCCTGCAGAGGTGTGTGCTGTGTGTGTCAACCCGTATCCAACGGGCATAGCCTTCACATTACAAAATGCTGCCAAAGTCGCAAGTGAAATTAATCAATGATTGCGCTGCGATCAGTAATACCACTAATTACAATAGAAACCACAGGGTTTATCAGGGATAAATAACAATGACTGAAATCATTTCCGCAGCGGTGCTTTTGATCCTGATTATGGATCCGCTTGGGAACCTGCCCATCTTTATGTCGGTGCTGAAACACACCGAGCCGAAGCGCCGCCGGGCAATCATGATCCGCGAGCTGCTCATCGCGCTGCTGGTGATGTTTATCTTCCTGTTCGCGGGTGAAAAGATCCTCGCGTTCCTGAATTTACGCGCTGAGACGGTTTCGATCTCTGGCGGCATTATTCTGTTCCTGATCGCCATTAAAATGATTTTCCCGAGCGCCGAAGGCAGCAGCAGCGGCCTGCCTGCTGGCGAAGAGCCGTTTATCGTACCGCTGGCGATCCCGCTGGTCGCCGGGCCGACCATTCTGGCGACGCTGATGCTGCTCTCCCATCAGTATCCGAATCAGATGAGCCATCTGGTGATTGCTCTGCTGATCGCCTGGGGCGGGACCTTCATCATCCTGCTGCAGTCGTCGCTGTTCCTGCGCCTGCTGGGCGAAAAAGGGGTGAACGCGCTGGAACGCCTGATGGGGTTGATTCTGGTGATGATGGCGACGCAGATGTTCCTGGATGGAATTCGGGCGTGGATGAAGGGGTGAGGTTGAGGAGTATATCGGGTAAAGGCGTTGTTCCGTTGATCTTACGGACTGAAGAAGGTGTAGAGCCGCTGTAAAAAAGCCGGGTAGTGCTTGCGCTTACCCGGCCTTCATATCACCGTTTTATCGGTCGGGTAAGGCGTAGCCGCCTTCCCGACAAACATCGCACTTAACTCAGCAGCGAAAACGCAATCATCCCAACAATCGCGCCTGTCGTGCCGAGGATGGTTTCCATCAGCGTCCAGGTTTTCAGGGTTTGCGCTTCGGTCGCGCCGGTAAATTTACCGAACAGCCAGAAGCCTGCGTCGTTTACGTGGGAGACGACGATAGAGCCGCCTGCGATACAGATAGACAGGGCCGCCATTTGCGCACCGGAGTAGTTCAGCTGTTCAATCACCGGCATCACCAGGCCGACCGCAGTCAGACAGGCTACCGTGGCAGAACCCTGAATAATACGCACCGCGGCTGCCAGCACGAAACAGGTCACGGCAATCGGTAAGCCCATCCCGGTCAGCGCTTCGCCCAGGGCCGGGCCCACGCCGGAATCAACCAGCACCTGCTTGAACACACCGCCTGCGCCAATCACCAGCAGAATAATCCCCGCCGGTTGCAGCGCCGCGCCGCAGATCTCCATCACGCGGTCTTTCGGCATCCCCTGACGCATCGCCAGGCCGTAAATCGCCACCAGACACGCCACCAGAATCGCGGTGAACGGATGACCGATAAACTCGAACCATTCGTAAGCACTGGAACCGACCGGCACAAAGCGCGCGGCGATGGTTTTGAGGCCAACCAGCACCAGCGGCAGCAGAATCAGCGACAGGCTGAAGCCGAAGGACGGCATTTTGCCTTCGCCAAGGTGCGGCTCGGTGATGTCATCAGGAATGTGCAGCTCAACGTAGCGGCTGATAAAGTTGCCCCACAGCGGCCCGGCAATAATCATCCCCGGGATCGCGGCGCACAGGCCAATCAGAATCATCCAGCCAAAATCGGCGTGCATCTGAGACGCCAGCAGCATCGGCGCAGGCCCAGGCAGCAGGAACGCTGCGGCCGCCGCCACGCCCGCAAACAGCGGAATGACCAGCTTAACAAGGTTGGTGCCCGTGTGACGCGCCATGGAGAACGCCACGCTAATCAGCAACACCACGGCCACTTCAAAGAACAGCGGCAGCGCGCAAATCAGACCGGCCAGACCAATCGCGTAGTGCGCGCGGCTGTGGCCGAAGGATTTGAGCATCTTGACGGCAATCTGATCGACCGCGCCCGTCTCATGCAAAATCTTGCCAAACATCGCGCCGAGCGCGACCACAATCGCCAGGAAGCCCAGCGTGCCTCCCATCCCTTTTTCCATTGTCGCTGCGATTTTATCGAGCGGCATACCGGAAAAGAGACCTGCACCAATAGAAACCACCATCAAAGCAACGAAGGCATGCATACGCGCCTTCATCACTAAAAACAGCAGCAGCAAAACGGAGCCGACTGCTGTCAAAACTAGCGTTAATGTACTCAAAACTTACTGCCTTTTTTTAATGACCTCAATGGTGCTGGCAACAACACCGTCCAGCGGCTGATCGATATCGACGATCAGAACATCGCTTTCGTCTGCACCCGGTTCCTGCAGCGCTTCAAACTGCGTGACCAGCATCTGAGTTTTGAAGAAGTGGCCTTTACGGGCTTTCAGACGGCTTTCGATCACGTCGAAATCGCCTTTCAGATAGATAAAGGAGAGGTTTGGGTTACCGTCACGCAGCAGATCGCGATAGGTCTTTTTCAGCGCGGAGCAGACAATCAGCGACACTTTGTTGGTGCGCTGCATCGCAAACGCGGCATCGTTCAGCGCCTGCAACCAGGGCTTACGATCGTCGTCGTTCAGCGGTTCGCCAGCGGCCATTTTAGTGATGTTGCTGCGCGGGTGGAGGAAGTCGCCATCAAGAAACGCTGCCTGAAGTTGATGCGCCACTTCGCTGGCGACGGCAGATTTACCGCTACCGGAAACGCCCATCAGGACGTAAACGTGGTGATCGAGATTTGTCGTGCTCAAAGGGTGCCCCTCAGTCAATTGTTACGGGTAACAGTTATCGGTAACATTGTCCTGCCGGGGCTATGGAGAAGCAATATCCATTCGTGCGAGAAGTGAATAAGTGTGAGCTACTTCAAATTTGTCAGACTAAATTGATCCACCCGGTGACAAGGTGAAACCTAAATCTAACATTTTAGGCGTGACCACTTCACCACGAATGCGCGCCAGCAGGCGTTCCGCACCGATGCGGCCCATGCGTTCGCGCGGCGTCAGAACGCTCGCCAGACGTGGCTCCATCACCTGTCCGATATCGTGGCCGTGGAAACCGGCAATCGCCATATCGTCAGGGATTTTCAGGCCAAGACGCTGACATTCAAAGGCTGCGCCGACCGCAAGGTCATCGTTGGTACAGAATATACCATCAAGCTGCGGATACTCACGGCGGGCCTGGCGCATCAGCTCAATACCGGACGAATAGGAAGAGGATTGCTCCACCATCACGCTGTACGGCGTTAAGTTTGCGTCGAGCATCGCCTGCTCGTATCCCTTCTGTTTGATGATAGTACGTTCGTCGAGACGTGCGCCCAGATAGGCCACGTGGCGGTGACCGCGGGCGAGAATGGCGGCGGTCATCTGACGCGCTGCTTCGAAGTTATCGAACCCGACGGCAATATCCAGACAAGGGGACTGACTGTCCATCAGCTCCACCACCGGAATACCGGCGACTTCGATCATCTTGAGCGTACGCGGCGTGTGAGTACGTTCCGTTAAGATCAGACCGTCGATGTTCCAGGAAAGCATCGATTCAAGACGTTCCTCTTCCAGTTCCGGTTTGTACCCGTAGTGCGCGAGCATGGTTTGATAACCGTAGGCGTCAGTAACGCTTTCGATTCCGCGCAGCACTTCGGCGAAGACCTGGTTGGTTAAGGAAGGAAGCAGAACACCGACCGCACGGCTGGTGGCATTGGAGAGAATATCGGGCGCGCGGTTGGGGATATAACCCAGTTCATCGAGAGCAGCGGCAATCTTGCCACGCAACGCCAGGGAAACCTGTTCCGGGTTACGCAAAAAGCGGCTGACCGTCATTTTGGTCACACCGACGCGATCGGCCACATCCTGAAGTACGGGTCGTTTCTTTTTCATCGTCCTGAGAGAAACCTGTAATGAGACATTCTCTCAGTTTATCACGGACAAAGGCCAACCTTCCCCTGTCAAATAGGGAAGGTTGGCCTTTTATTTACGATTAATCACACGGGCGGCAGATCGAAGAGCAGAATTTCGCTCGCGCTGTCAGCATGGACGGACAGCGCCTGCTCATCCCAAATCGCCAGACCGTCGGCGGTGGTGGCTTTGGTGCCGTTGATTGTCACGTCACCTTTGACCACCTGGATCCAGACGCGGCGGTTCGCGGCAATCTGATGCACAGACTGTTCGTCTTTCGCCAGTGCCCAACGGTACAGTTCCATATCCTGATGCACTTTCAGGGAGCCATCACGCGCATCCGGGGAAAGCACCAGCTGTTTGCCCTGCAGGGCATCGAAGCGGCGCTGCTCGTAGCGCGGCGTGATGCCGGTTTCTTCTGGAATGATCCAGATTTGGTACAGGTGCAGTTTTTCCGTGTTGCTCGGGTTGTACTCCGAGTGACGAACCCCGGTACCGGCGCTCATAATCTGGAACTCACCGGCCGGAACCTGCTCTTCGTTACCCATGCTGTCTTTGTGCGCTACGGCGCCTTCCAGCACATAGGTCAGGATTTCCATGTCTTTATGCGGATGGGTGCCGAAGCCCTGGCCCGCGTCGATCACGTCATCGTTAATCACGCGCAGTGCCGAGAAGCCCATGAAGTTCGGGTCGTAATAGTCCGCGAACGAGAAGGTATGCCATGAGTCCAGCCAGCCATGATTTGCGTGACCACGATCGCCTGCTTTACGTAAAAAGATCATTGTTTTTCACCCCAGTTCGTTTCGATGAAGTAAGTGTGGACGCAATTGGCCTGGGATCATAGAGGGTGAAAATTGACTCCTCTGTTCAAAAATTATGAACAAGCACAGAGGAGTCGACAGAGCTTACTTCGCGAGGGTAATCGTGGCAGGAGAAGCCTGCTCGAACCCGCGCTCGAGGATCTCCAGATTAGTGAGAACTTCAGATTCCTTGACGTAATTCGGCGCGCCTTTGGTGAGGGTGTCATACAGCGCATCGTAGACGCGGCCATAATCGCCAGTTTCCGGGGTGAGCTGTTCTTTTACCGTCACGCCTTCGTCATTGACATACTCCAGCACGCCGACCGATTCATCCGCCGCGAATCCCGGCTCGCCCGGCATGATATTGGCCTTCAGACTGGTCTCCTGCTGGTCGATACCGTATTTGATAAACGAGCCGCGGGTGCCGTGCACGATAAATTTCGGATAGTCCGTTTTCACCAGATGGCTGGTTTTGACGATCGCCTTCAAATCGCCGTAAAACAGCTGTGCTTCAAAGGTATCGTCCGGATTGGCTTTGTTGCGCAGGCTGCGGATATCGTAGGTCACGTGATCCGGGCGGCCCAACAGAGAGATTACCTGGTCCATGGTATGCACGCCCAGACCATAAAACGCGCCGTCCTGCGGCAGGCCGGGTTTGGTTTCCGCCACCGGACGATAGAGGTCGAAATGGCTTTCGATTTCAACGATATCGCCCAGTTTGCCGCTCTCGATAGCCTGTTTCGCCATCAGGAAGCAGGTATCAAAGCGACGGTTCTGGTACGGCGTGACGGTCAGCCCTTTGCTTTTTGCCAGCGCGAAAAGCTCTTTGGCCTCCGCAAGCGTCGGGGTGAAGGGTTTTTCCACCAGCACGTTTTTGCCCGCTTCCAGCGCGCGTTTCGCGTAGTCAAAGTGGCTGTCGGCATGGGTACAGACGATCACCAGTTTGACCTGCGGATCGCTTAACACCTCATCCAGATCGCTGGTGAAATGAATATGGGAATACTGTGGGGACTGCTCTTCGGGTTTCGCGTGACGGCGGAAGATATGCGCCACGTGCCAGCTGTCTTTACGGTTGAGAACATACGGAAGGTGATAGCGAGTGGTGCTTTTACCAAATCCAATAAATGCGCAATGTAATGTCATGGCTCAGTCCTTGTTAAGGTTGTTGGGACAACCATAGCGCAAGTTAAATGCGCGTGCATCCGCCGCTGTGAGCTTCACATATGTGGGATGGCGAACGCTTCCCGAGGGGAACGGGCAGGTCTGCCTGGCTGAAACAGGATAAAAAAAAGCCAGCGCGAGGCTGGCTAAAGTAATACTGGAAGCAATGTGAGCAATGTCGTGCTTTCAGGTTTCCGTAGAGGTCTTCCTGAACGCGAGACAATAATAATCATTCTCATTCGCACTTGTCCAATACTTTTTGCAAAAAAAAGGGAGTTGACTCGAATTTCAAAGTCAATGATGTTGAAAGGGATATCAACCCACCGAGGACAAAAGAATGAGTGAGATAGTGATACGCCACGCTGAACCGAAAGATGCCGAAGCCCTGCGCCAAAATTATATGCATCCAGAGGTGTATCACGACACGCTACAACTCCCTCATCCTTCCCTTGAGATGTGGCAGGAACGCCTTAATCCTAAAGCTGGGCAAAAACGTCTTGTCGCCTGCATGGATGAAATTATTGTCGGTGATCTGGCGCTGCAGGTCGAAGCCAGCCCGCGACGCAGCCATGTGGCAACCTTTGGTATCAGCGTTGCGGCGCATGCTCAGGGGCGAGGCGTCGGAAGTGCGCTCATGCGTGAGATGATCAACCTGTGCGACAACTGGATGCGCATCGAACGTATCGAACTCACGGTTTTTGCCGATAATCCTCCTGCGCTGGCGCTGTACAAGAAGTTTGGCTTTGAAATCGAAGGCACCGGAAAGAGATTCGCCCTGCGTAATGGCGAGTTTGTGGATGCCTATTATATGGCGCGGATGAAGTGAAAAATTGCCCGGTAGCGCTGCGCTGCCGGGCGACAACGTATCAGTACCCTGCCGTCAAATCATCCACCGACCGTGGATCGGATGCCCCGGAAAGGGAACCGTCGGGCGCCACCACAATGCTCTGCGTGCTCCCCATCGCCTCTTTCACCACCACTTTCTGCCCGCGCTGTTCCAGCAGTTTGATAGTGTCCGGGCTAAAGCCTTTTTCCACGCGCAGTTCGTCCGGCAGCCACTGATGGTGGAAGCGCGGCGCGTTGGTCGCTTCGGCCACGTTCATCCCGAAATCGATACTGTTGACCACCATTTGCAGCACGGTGGTGATAATTCGGCTTCCGCCTGGGCTACCCGTCACCAGCCAGGTTTTGCCGTCTTTCACCACGATGGTCGGAGACATGGAGGACAGCGGGCGTTTCTTCGGCCCAACGGCGTTGGCATCGCCGCCCACCAGCCCGTAAACGTTCGGCACGCCCGGTTTGGCGGAGAAGTCATCCATTTCGTTGTTTAGCAGAATGCCGCTGTTACCCGCCACAATCCCGGTGCCAAACACCGTGTTCAGCGTGTACGTCACCGCCACCGCGTTACCGTCCTTATCCACCACCGAGAAATGGGTGGTCTGATTGCTCTCGTACGGCGCCAGTTTGCCGGGGCGGATCTGGCTGGACGGTTTCGCTTTGTTGATATCAATCTGATCCGCCAGCGATTTGGCATAGGCTTTGTTGGTTAGCGCCTGCCAGGGCACTTTGACAAAATCCGGATCGCCGAGATACTCCGAGCGGTCGGCATAGGCAAATTTTTCTGCCTCCGCCATCACCTGCATCGCATCGGCGCTACCGAAGCCAAATTTGTGCATATCGAAGTTTTCAAGAATATTGAGGATCTGCACGATGTGAATCCCGCCGGAGGACGGTGGCGGCATTGAGAACACCTGATACCCGCGATACTCACCGCTTATCGGTGTGCGCTCAACCGCTTTGTACTCCGCCAAATCCGCTTTGGTAATCAGCCCGCCGTTCTTTTGCATCTCGTCGGCAATCTGATCGGCAATCGCCCCTTTGTAGAAGGCATCCGGGCCGTTTTCCGCAATCAGCTCCAGGCTTTTCGCAAGATTTGTCTGCACCAGCTTGTCGCCCTTTTTCAGCGGCTCGCCGTCCTTCCAGAAGATCGCTTTACTGTTCTCATGGTTCGGAATCACTTCGCTGCCGTAGGTTTTGAGATCGTCCGCCAGCGCGTCATTGACCACAAACCCGTCGCGCGCCAGCTTGATGGCTGGCTGCACCACTTTGTTCAGCGGCAAGGTCCCGTATTTTTCCAGCGCCAGAGAGAACCCGGCGACGGTGCCCGGCGTGCCGCTTGCCAGATGGGATGTGAGGGATTTTTTACTGTCCGGATTCCCCTGATCGTCGAGGAACATATCGCGCGATGCCTGATTTGGCGCCATTTCGCGGAAGTCGATGGCCGTGGTATTGCCGTCTTTGGTGCGCAGCAGCATAAAGCCCCCGCCGCCGAGATTCCCCGCCTGCGGATGGGTCACCGCCAGGGCATAACCCACGGCTACCGCCGCATCAACTGCATTACCGCCCTGCTTGAGGATATCCACACCGACCTGGGTGGCCATCGCGTCCACGGACGCCACCATCCCCTGCTTCGCCCTGACGGGATGGAAGACATCCTCTTCCACGCCGTAGGAGACTGGCGGTGCAGCAGGCGGGTTCGCCGCCACGGTAAATGTCCCGCCGGCCATCAGCGCAGCGATCGCTACCCAGCGCAAAAACGTTGGTTTTATCATTGTTGTTCTCCAGGTGAGGGATCCAGATTCCCGTTTAAGCCTGGTTCACAACTCCTAAAAAATCATCGTTGTGGCAGATTCGGGGTAAACTTAAGAGAGGCCTCAGAAGGAGGAAATGAGAATGAAACGACTACTAATCTTAACGGCACTGCTCCCGTTCGCCGTGCTCGCACAGCCACTGAATACCCTGAATAACCCCAACCAGCCGGGCTATGAGATCCCCAGCCAGCAGCGGATGCAGACCCAGATGATGGGCCAACAGCAGCAGCAAAAAGGGATGCTCAATCAACAGCTGCATACCCAGACGCAGATTCAGCAGCAGCACCTGCAAACGCAGATGAACAACAACACGCAGATGATTCAGCAGGGCCAGGTGCGGGAGCAGCCGCTGCCGAATACCAGCGGCGGCATGTTAAGCGGGGGAACAAGCCCGAGCAGCGGTCAGCAGCATATGCTGCCGCCGCGTTCGAATGGCGATATGCTTAATAATCCGCAGAATTAAAGTTCGGGCCAATCACGTCAATCGCATCGGTACAGATGCAGTCCACGCCCCAGCGCAGCAGTTCTGCCGCTCGCTGGGGTTTGTTGACCGTATAAACCAGGATGTGCAGCCCGGCGTCTTTGAGCATCCTCACGCGCGCCTCATCCAGCAGGCGATGATTGAGATGAATCGACACACACCCTAAGCGAGTGGTCAGCTCGCGCCAGTCGTCACGCCATTCGTCCAGCAACAATCCCCGAGGCAGTTCCGGTGCAGCGGCTTGTGCGGCTTCCAGCGCGTCAATTTCAAACGACGACAGCAGCGGAGCGGTCATGCCTTCCCACAGTTCACGCGCGGCGAGGGCAATCACTTTTCCGGTGAGCGGCCCGGTGCCGGTCGTCGGTTTGATTTCGATATTGGCCATCATCCCGTGCTGACGACAGCGATCGGCCACTTCCGCCAGCAGCGGCAACGGCTCGCCTTTGAATTCGCTGCTAAACCAGCTTCCGGCGTCTACGTTCAGCAGATCGCGCCACGGCAAGTCGCCCGCCACGCCCCATCCGTTGCTGGTGCGCTCAAGGTTATCGTCATGCAGCAGGAAAATTTCGCCATCTTTCGACAGCTTGGCGTCGAATTCGATCATTGTATGACCGTAATACGCGCCCTTATCTATTGCCGCCAGGGTGTTTTCCGGTGCCCGTTTCCCGCCGCCACGGTGGGCGACGATGTGAGGATATGGCCAGTTACTCATACGCGTTGTCCTGTTTCACCATCAAATAAGTGCAGATGATTTTCCGGCAGATGCAGCCACAGCGTGCTGCCCGCCTTTGGGCGTTCCTGATGCGCCAGACGCACCACCAGCTTTTGATCGCCCCAGCGTCCGTGCGCCAGGTTGTCCGCGCCCAGCATCTCCAGCGTGTCCATCACCAGCGGCACGCCGCCTTCCGCCTGCGAGCTTAGCGCAATATGTTCCGGGCGGATACCGAGCGTCATTTTACGCCCGGCGTAGC
Organism: Lelliottia sp. WB101; assembly: GCF_003051885.1. Lineage (NCBI taxonomy): Bacteria > Pseudomonadati > Pseudomonadota > Gammaproteobacteria > Enterobacterales > Enterobacteriaceae > Lelliottia > Lelliottia sp. WB101. The sequence goes on along the minus strand of NZ_CP028520.1, from coordinate 1,297,167 downwards.
CGCGATAAAACCAGTTCACCGGCAGCGCCATGCCGCTCTCCAGCTCAAAATGCGTGCCCGCGTTGCCGATGCGCCCTTCCAGCAGGTTCATCGCCGGGCTGCCGATAAAGCTGGCGACAAAGCGGCTGGCGGGTTTTTCATACACCTCCACCGGCGTGCCGATCTGCTCGGCGATACCTTTGTTCATCACCATCACGCGCTGCGCCAGGGTCATGGCTTCCACCTGATCGTGGGTGACGTACAGGGAGGTGGTTTTCAGGCGGCGATGCAGATGTTGCAGCTCAAGACGCATCTGCACGCGCAGTTTGGCGTCGAGGTTAGAGAGCGGTTCGTCGAACAGGAACACCGCCGGATCGCGCACGATGGCGCGGCCCATCGCCACGCGCTGACGCTGGCCGCCGGAAAGCTCACGTGGACGGCGTTTTAACAGACCGTCCAGCTCCAGAATGCGCGCCGCCTCTTTCACCCGTTCGTCGATATGGCCTTTCCCCATCCCGCGAATTTTCAGGCCCCAGGCCATGTTCTCTTCCACGCTCATGTGCGGATAGAGGGCATAGTTCTGGAACACCATCGCGATGCCGCGATCTTTCGGCTCCATCTCAGTGACACGCTGGCGGTCAATCCAGATGTCGCCGCTGGTCACGCGCTCAAGCCCCGCCACCATGCGCAGCAGCGTCGATTTCCCGCAGCCGGACGGGCCGACCATCACGATAAATTCGCCGTCTGCCACGTCGAGGGTCAGGGGTTGAATCACCTGGGTTTTGCCGTCCCAGCTTTTGGTTACTGCCTGTAATTTTAATCCTGCCATCTTATTTCTCACTGTCTACTAAACCACGCACGAACGCGCGCTGCATGGCTAAAACGATAACGACCGGAGGGATCAGCGTGAGCAGCATCGCCGCCATCACCTGATTCCAGAGGGTGGTGCCTTCGCCGGTGGCGATCATCCCTTTGATGCCCGCCACGGCGGTGCCAAGATTCACGTCCTGCACAATCAGCAGCGGCCACAGGTACTGGTTCCAGCCGTAGATAAAGGTGATCACGAACAGCGCGGCGAGGTTGGTTCTGGAGAGCGGCAGCACGATGTCGCGGAAAAAACGCATCGGCGATGCGCCGTCGATGCGCGCCGCTTCAATCAGTTCGTCCGGCAGGGTCATAAAGAACTGGCGGAACAGGAACGTCGCGGTGGCCGACGCCATCAGCGGCAGCGTCAGGCCCGCGTAGCTGTCGAGCATCCCGAGATTGGCGATCACCTCGACGGTCGGGAAAATACGCACTTCGACCGGCAGCATCAGAGTGATAAAGATCATCCAGAAGAAGAGGTTACGCAGGGGAAAACGGAACCAGACGATAGCGAAGGCCGAGAGCATCGACACCACGATCTTCCCCACCGTAATGCCAAAGGCCATGATGAAACTGTTGAGCATCATCAGCCAGAACGGCGCGCTGTTGGCCCCTACCCCCTGGGTCCAGATAGTCGCCATGTTTTCGAAAAGATGGCCGCCAGGCACCAGCGTCATCGGCGTGTCGAACACGGCTTTGGTATCCAGCGTGGCGGCAACAAAGGCCACGTACAGCGGGAACAGGATGACGATGATCCCGAGTATTAACAGGGTGTGGCTGAAAATCGTCAGCCCCGGACGGTTCTCAATCATTGGTAGCGCACCTTACTTTCGACATAGCGGAACTGAACCACCGTCAACACAATCACCAGCCCCATCAGCACCACGGACTGCGCGGCAGAGGCCGACAGATCCAGCCCCGCAAAGCCTTCGCGGTAGATTTTGTAGATAAGCGTGGTGGTCGCCTGTACCGGCCCACCGGCGGTGGCGGCGTCGATCACCGGGAAGGTGTCGAAGAAGGCATAGACCAGGTTTACCACCAGCAGGAAGAAACTCACCGGCGCAATCAGCGGCAGCGCCAGTTTGAAGAAGCGGCGAATCGGCCCTGCGCCATCAATCGCGGCGGCTTCGACCAGCGAGCGCGGAATGGATTGCAGCGCGGCGAAGAAGAACAGGAAGTTGTAGCTGATCTGCTTCCAGACCGAGGCAAACACCACCAGGAACATCGCCTGGCCGCTGTTTTGCGCGTGGTTCCAGTCATAGCCGAATTCGCCGAGGAAATGGGTAATCAGCCCGCGCCCTGGATTAAACAGGAAGATCCACAGCACGGCGGCGACGGCAGGCGCGACGGCGTAGGGCAGCAGCATCAGTGTCTGATAGAGACGGCTGCCGCGCACCACGTAATCCACCAGCGCCGCAAAAAACAGCGACACGACGAGGCCGCTGACCGTCACCATGGCGCTGAATTTGATCGTCGTCCAGAAGGAGTCGAGGTAATAACTGTCGTGGAACAGCGTGGTAAAGTTATCCAGACCGACAAACTGGCTGGAAAGCCCGAACGGATCGACGCTTTGTACCGAGTACCAGAGCGCTTCGCCCGCAGGCCAGATAAAAAAGATGACGGTGATAATCAGCTGCGGGGCGACCAGCAAATAGGGCAGCCAGCGCGAACGGAATACCGGACGGGAGGAAGACATTGAGATTGGATTCCTGAACAGTGCCGGATGACCCGGCCAACGAAGAGAATTTCCCCCTCGCAGGCCGGGTAAGCCGGCATAAAAACATTAAGACTTCGTCGACTGCTCAAAGCGGCGCAGCAGCTGATTTCCGCGCTCTACCGCCGAATCCAGCGCCTGCTGTGGCGTTTTCTTACCGGTCCATACGCTTTCCAGCTCTTCATCCACGATGGTCCTAATCTGCGGCATGTTGCCCAGACGCAGACCTTTGGTGAACGGTAACGGCGGCTTGTTCAGCATCTGGCGCGTCGCGATATCCGCCCCTGGGTTTTTGTCATAGAAGCCCTGCTCGCGCGTCAGGTCGTAAGCGGCTTTGGTGATCGGCAGGTAGCCGGTCTTCTGGTGCCACTCGGCGGCGTTTTCAGGTTTCGCGAGGAAGTCGAGGAACTCCGCCACGCCTTTGTAGGTGCCGTTGTCTTTGCCCTGCATTACCCACAGGCTCGCCCCGCCGATGATAGCGTTCTGCGGCGCGCCTTTGGCATCGGCGTCATAAGGCATCATGCCCACGCCGTAGTTGAATTTGGCGTAATGACGGATGTCCGCCAGCGAACCGGAAGAGGCGGTGGTGATCGCACAGTCGCCGTTGTAAAACTTCTCGGTAGATTCGTCTTTACGGCCGAAGTAGCTGAAATCGCCCTTCTTATTCAGCGCCTCCAGCAGCGCGATGTGTTTCACCTGCTCGGGTTTGTTGAACTCCAGCACGGCGTCGGTGCCGTCAAAGCCGTTGTTCTTCGTGGCGACCGGCAGACCATGCCAGGCACTGAAGTTTTCAATCTGAATCCAGCCCTGCCAGCCGCTCGCATAGCCGCACTTCATGCCTGCCGCTTTCAGTTTGGCGGTGTACTCCGCCAGGTCCTGCCAGGTTTTCGGCGGCTGATCCGGATTTAAACCGGCTTTTTTGAAGGCGTCTTTGTTGTAATAGAGCACCGGCGTGGAGCTGTTAAACGGTTGAGACAGCAGATGCCCGGTTTTGGAATCGGTGTAGTAACCGGAAACCGTCGGCACAAACTGGGATTCATCGAAGTTAATGCCCGCGTCTTTAAACACTTCATAGACCGGTTTGATCGCTTTCGAGGCCATCATGGTGGCGGTGCCGACTTCATACACCTGCAGCAGCGCCGGTGCATTCCCGGTGCGGAACGCGGCGATGCCCGCGCTCAGGCTCTGCTCGTAGTTACCTTTGTACACCGGCACAATTTTGTAATCCGGATGGGTGTCGTTGAAACGCTGCGCCAGAGAATCAACCTCTTTGCCCAACTCCCCTTCCATGGAATGCCAGAACGGAATGGTCGTGACAGCCATTGCGTTCGTCGCAAAAGCCAGACCGATTGCCAGACCCAAAGCTGTGTGTCGTAACGATGTCATTGTCATCTCTCTTTTTTGTGCCGGATGCGCGATATCACGCGTTTTATGCTCGCGAGGTAACATGACATGCTCGAATGACAGAAAAATAACTGTTTATTTACAGAATGATGACAGACCGGGGTCAGGGGGATGATGGAATGGTGACGATAGCATGGCAAAAAAAAGCCGGGAGGCATCGCCCTACCCGGCCTGTGATTCAGGTTTTACTGGCCCGGTAAGCGCAGCGCCACCGGGTAACAGACAGCTTAACCGCCTAAATATGCACTTCGCACCGCTTCGTTCGCCAACAACGCTTCGCCGGTATCGGACAGCACAACGTGACCGTTCTCCAGCACGTAGCCGCGATCCGCAAGTTTCAGCGCCTGGTTGGCGTTTTGCTCCACGAGGAAGATAGTCATCCCCTCTTTACGCAGTTGCTCAATGGTGTCGAAAATCTGCTGAATGATGATCGGCGCGAGGCCGAGGGATGGCTCATCGAGCAGCAGCAGACGCGGCTGGCTCATCAGCGCACGACCAATCGCCAGCATCTGCTGTTCACCGCCTGACATGGTGCCCGCACGCTGAATACGGCGCTCATACAGGCGCGGGAAGAGTTCATACACGCGCTTAATGCGGGTCTGATACTGTTCGCGCTCGGCAAAGAAGCCGCCCATCGCCAGGTTCTCTTCCACCGTCATACGGGAAAACACGCGGCGGCCTTCCGGCACTATCGCCACGGCTTCGCGCATGATTTTCGCGGTCTGCCAGTCGGTAATGTCTTTACCGTCAAAGATGATACGCCCGCTGGAAGCACGCGGATCGCCGCACAGGGTGCCGAGCAGCGTGGTTTTCCCCGCGCCGTTGGCCCCGATGAGCGTCACGATCTCACCCTGATTGATATGCAGGCTGACATCATGCAGCGCCTGAATCTTGCCGTAGTGGGCATTCACCTTGTCAAAAGATAACATCGCTTTTTCCATATTATGACTCGCCCCCATCATGCTTCACCTAAGTAGGCGCGGATCACGTCCGGGTTATGTCGAATTTCTTCAGGCGTGCCGTTCGCCAGCGGCGTCCCCTGGTTGACCACGTAGATCCGATCCGAGATGCCCATCACCAGCTTCATATCGTGCTCAATCAGCAGGATGGTGGTGTCATGATGGTTACGCAGCTCGACGATCAGCTCGTCCAGCTCTTTGGTCTCTTTCGGGTTCAGACCGGCGGCAGGCTCATCAAGCATCAGGATTTCCGGCTGTGTGACCATGCAGCGGACAATTTCCAGACGACGCTGGTCGCCATAGGCCAGATTGCTGGCCTGACGGTTTGCGTGCTGCAACAGACCGATACGATCCAGCCAGGTTGCGGCGCGGTCCAGGGCTTCGCTCTGAGCGCGGCGGAAGGCCGGGGTTTTCAGCAGGCCGGAGAACACCCCGCTCTTCAGCTGCTGATGTTGTGCCACCAGCAGGTTTTCAATCACCGTCATTTCACGGAACAGGCGCACGTGCTGGAAAGTGCGCACCACGCCCATACGGGCGATCTGCTGGCCCGGCAGCCCTTCAAGATGCTGATCGCGCAGCATGATGGTCCCGCCCGTCGGCTTGTAGAAACCGGTTAGGCAGTTAAACACCGTGGTTTTCCCTGCGCCGTTCGGGCCGATCAGGGAGACAATCTCTTTCGGGAACAGGTCCAGCGAGACGTTATTGACCGCCAGCAGGCCGCCAAAACGCATCATCAGGCCGTTCACGGATAATAATGGCTGACTCATGCCTGCTCTCCTTTCGCTTGCCCGTTCTTCAGCTTCAACTGTGGACGGGTCATCGGCAGCAAGCCCTGCGGACGCCAGATCATCATCAGTACCATCAAACCACCCAGCATCAACATGCTGTATTCGTTAAAGTCGCGCATCAGCTCGCGGGAGACCACCAGCAGAATTGCCGCGAGGATCACCGCAAACTGGGAGCCCATCCCGCCGAGTACCACGATGGCCAGCACAAAGGCTGATTCGGCAAAGGTGAAGGATTCCGGGCTGACGAACCCCTGACGCGCGGCAAACAGCGTTCCGGCAAAACCGGCAAACGCGGCGCTGATGGTGAACGCAGTCAGTTTGATGCGCGTCGGGTTCAGCCCCAGGGAACGGCAGGCGATTTCGTCTTCACGCAGCGCTTCCCACGCGCGCCCCAGCGGCATGCGCAGCAGACGGTTGATCACGAACAGGGTGATCACCACCAGCAGCAGCGCCACCAGATAGAGCCAGATAACGCGGTCGGAGGGATCGTACTTCACGCCGAAGAAGTTGCTGAAGGTATCCCAGCCGCCTTCGCGCGCCGTGCGGCTGAACTCCAGGCCGAAGAAGGTCGGTTTCGGGATCTGGCTGATGCCGTTCGGACCGCCGGTCACTTCGGTGTTGTTGAGCAGCAGGATACGGACGATCTCGCCAAAGCCTAAGGTCACAATCGCCAGATAGTCACCGCGCAGACGCAGCACCGGGAAGCCGAGCAGGAAACCTGCGGCGGCAGACACCAGGCCCGCCAGCGGCAGACAGGTCCAGAAGCCCAGCCCGTAATAGTGGTTCAGCAACGCAAACGTGTAGGCACCGATGGCGTAAAATCCGCCATAGCCCAGCACCAGCAGGCCAGACAGACCGACCACCACGTTCAAGCCCAGACCCAGAATCACGTAGATCATGGTCAGCGTGGCAATATCCACCGTCCCGCGCGACACCATGAACGGCCACGCAACAGCGGCCACCAGCAGCGCCAACAGGAACAGTTTCTGCTTAACGGTCGAGCCATCAATGGCTGGCAGCACGAATTTCGGGCCAGAGACGTTTTTCATTGTCTTCTGGAACACCGGGCGCAGCAGCTGGAACAGGAACACCACCGCCGTGCCGACAAACACCCACTGCCAGCGGATATCCGCGGCGGTATCGACCACCAGTCGGGTGCCATCCAGTTCTAACTGCACACCCATAAAGACGCCCGCGAGGACGAAGAACATGACGGCAGAGAGCAGCGCCATCGCAAAATGCATCGGTTTCATACTTTCTCTACCTCCGGACGACCCAGAATCCCGGTAGGCATCACCAGCAGCACCAGAATCAGCAGTGCAAAGGAGACGACGTCTTTATATTCGGTACTCAGATACGCCGAGGAGAGCGCTTCAGCAACGCCCAGAATCAGGCCGCCGATCATCGCACCAGGAATACTGCCGATCCCGCCGAGCACCGCAGCGGTAAAGGCTTTCATCCCGGCCATAAAGCCGATGTATGGGTTGATAACGCCGTAGAACTGACCGAGCAGCACACCCGCCACCGCCGCCATCGCAGCACCAATCACAAAGGTCAGGGCGATCACGCGGTCGGTGTTAATGCCCAGCAGGCTGGCCATTTTCAGGTCTTCTGCACAGGCGCGACAGGCGCGGCCCATGCGGGAGTAACGGATGAAAATGGTCAGCGCCAGCATCGCGAGGAAGGTCACAACCCAGATCACCAGCTGCATGGTGGTGATAGAGGCCGAGAAGTTTTCGCTGGCCCCGATAATCCACTGGCCGTTAAACAGGCTTGGCAGCGCCACATCGCGCGAGCCTTCCGTCAGGCTGACGTAGTTTTGCAGGAAGATGGACATCCCGATGGCGGAGATCAGCGCAATCAGACGTTTGGAGCTGCGCACAGGCCGATAGGCCACGCGCTCGATGCTCCAGCCGTAGGCGCTGGCAATCACAATTGCACCGACAAAACCGGCACCCACCAGCAGCCAGCTGCTGTCGATACCCATCATCATCAGTGCGGCAATGATCATAAAGGAGACATAGCTGCCGATCATATAGACCTCGCCGTGGGCGAAGTTGATCATGCCGATAATGCCGTAAACCATCGTGTAACCGATGGCGATCAGCGCATAGGTGCTTCCCAGCGTGACGCCGTTAAACATCTGCTGCAAGAAATAGAGAAACTGCTCGGACATAAGAAAACCTTTTTATAACCGCCCGTTTTGCGCGGGCGGCGGGATGATTATTTGGCTACCGAAGAAGAACCATCGGCGTGCCATTGGAAGACACCAAATTCAAATCCCTTTAGATCGCCTTTCTCATCCCAGTTCAGCGGCCCAATCACGGTGTTTGCTCCGTGTGCTTTCAAATCTTTAACTAAGTCCAGCGGCTCTTTGCTGCCGGTACGTTCCATGGCAGTCGCCAGAGACTGTACCGCCGCGTAGGTGATCCAGACGTACGGACCGCTCGGATCTTTCTTCTGCGCTTTGAGCGCTTCTACGATAGCCTTGTTCGCCGGTTCCTGGTCATAGCGTTTTGGCATTGTCACCAGCATACCTTCGCCCGCATCGCCTGCGATGTTGGACAGAGACGCGTTACCCACGCCTTCCGGGCCCATAAACTGCGTTTTCAGGCCGGTCGCGCGCGCCTGGCGCAGCATCTGGCCCATCTCAGGGTAGTAACCGCCGTAGTACACGAAGTCGATGTTCTCTTTTTGCAGGCGTGCCAGCAGGGCAGAGAAATCTTTCTCACCTGCGGTGATGCCGTCGAAGAAGACCACATTCGCGCCGCCTTTTTTCAGGCCATCCTGTACGGAACGCGCGAGACCTTCGCCGTATTGCTGTTTATCGTGAATGATCGCGATGCGCTGCGGCTTCACTTTCTCGAGGATGTACTTCGCGGCAGTTGGACCCTGAGAAGAGTCCAGACCGGCGGTACGCATGATGTGCTGATAGCCACGCTGCGTCAGCTCCGGGTTGGTAGCGCCTGGCGTGATCATCAGAATGCCTTCGTCTTCATAGATATCTGAAGCGGGCTGCGTGGAAGAGGAGCACAGGTGGCCGATAACGTACTGAATACCGTCGTTAACGATTTTGTTCGCCACGGCGACGGCTTGTTTCGGATCGCAGGCGTCGTCATATTCCACGCCAACCAGCTTATCCCCTTTGATCCCACCTTTGGCGTTGATGTCTTTGATCGCCTGACGCGCGCCGTTGAACTCCATATCACCCCACTGGGCAACCGGACCGGACATCGCACCGACGACGGCAACTTTAATCTCTTCCGCCATGGCTGCCTGCGAAATCGCTAATGCAACCATTCCCGCGATCAATGCTTTCGCGTTCCTTTTCATCTGTGAATCCCCATTCGTGACGTGATGTATATATTTTGTTTTATTATGGTTAAAAAGCATTCTGTACTTTTAATGAACAACGCTATTTTTACCAGTGCCTTTAATGGTTTAGCGCAGTTTTTTGATAAAAACCAGACTAAAATCTCTATTTTTCAGGCGATTAAGCAAAGATAATATTCTGAAATCAGACAGAGATAAACAAATAAAAGTGCAGTTTGCAGCATAAAATAACGGTACAAAGCGCCGAATAAAACACTGCCTTTTAGAGTAAAATTCTGCTTAATTTTCGATCCCTGCTCTTTCTCGCTACACATCGCGTTGCTAAAAAAGTAATCAGCTGGAGAATGGTTCAAAAAAGGGGAAGCCGCTGAAGAGATAAATTGAGTACACTGCCTTTACTCTTTTTGATTTGGACAAGCAGCTAATGAAACTGACCATCCTTCGTCTGGTGTCCTTTAGCGACCAGGATCATATCGACCTGGGCAAGATCTGGCCGGAATATTCTCCTTCCTCCCTGACCGTGGATGAAACCCATCGAATTTATGCCGCCCGCTTTAACGAGCGTCTGCTGGGCGCAGTGCGCGTGACCCTGAGCGGAGCCGATGGCGCGCTGGACTCCCTGCGCGTGCGGGAAATCACCCGCCGTCGCGGCGTGGGGCAGTATTTGATTGAAGAGGTGATTCGCGATAATCCGGACGTGTCAGCCTGGTGGATGTCCGATATCGGCGTGGAAGACCGCAGCGTGATGTCCGCCTTTATGCAGGCGACAGGGTTTTCAGAGCGGGAAAATGGGTGGGAGCGGCGGTAAAAAAAGCCGGGTGGCGACTGCGCCTTACCCGGCCTGGAACTCAGGTTTTGTAGGCCCGGAGAGCATAGCGGCACCGGGCATTTTTTTACTTAGCGTCGGTCGCTGAACCGTCTGCATGCCAGGTGAAGACACCGAACTCAAAACCTTTCAGATCGCCCTTCTCGTCCCAGGACAGCGGCCCCATGACGGTATCGACGGAGTTCGCTTTCAGCCAGGTCGCAATCTCAGCCGGATCGGCTGACTGGTTCAGGCCTGCCTGCAGGGATTGCAGCGCTGCGTAGGTGGTCCACACGAACGCGCCGCTTGGATCTTGTTTCTTGGCCTTGATGGCATCCACAATCGGTTTGTTCGCCGGAACCTGATCGTAGTTCTTCGGCTTGGTGACCAGCATCCCTTCAGCCGAGTCGCCCGCGATGTTAGACAGGGAAACGTTCGCCACGCCCTCTGGCCCCATGAACTGCGTTTTCAGACCGGCCGCGCGCGCCTGGCGCAGGATCTGGCCCATTTCCGGGTGATAACCGCCGTAGTACACGAAGTCGATGTTCTCTTTCTTCAGACGCGCTACCAGCGTGGAGAAGTCTTTTTCACCGGCGGTGATGCCGTCGAAGAACACCACTTTCGCATTGGCTTTTTTCAGGCTGTCCTGCACGGAGCGCGCCAGGCCTTCGCCGTACTGCTGTTTATCGTGAACAATCGCGATGCGCTGCGGCTTCACTTTCTCAAGAATGTATTTCGCGGCGGTTGGGCCCTGGTCAGAGTCCAGACCGGTGGTACGCAGAATCAGTTTATACCCACGCGCGGTCAGCTCTGGAGCGGTCGCCGCCGGGGTGATCATCAGAATACCTTCGTCTTCGTAGATATCAGACGCAGGCTGGGTGGATGAGGAGCACAGGTGACCGATAACGTATTTGATCCCGTCGTTCACCACTTTGTTCGCCACTGCTACCGCTTGTTTCGGATCGCAGGCATCGTCATATTTTACGATCTGCAGTTTTTCGCCTTTGATGCCGCCCTTGGCATTAATGTCTGCAACCGCTTGTTCTGCGCCGGTAAATTCCTGGTCGCCGTATTGCGCTACCGGACCGGACATCGCACCGACAACAGCCACTTTAATATCCGCCTGAGCCATAGTGCTGAATGCCAACGCGATACATCCTGCCAGTAACGCTTTACCCTTCATATTCATCCTGAGATTCCCCATTATTATGGTTATTACGATTGTTGTGATGTTGTTGTGTAGCGCTTTATTTCAATTATAGGTCTGCCGTCCGCGCTTTTTCAGCACACTCTGCTAAAACATACCCCATTTTTATGATTTTGGAATAGCTAATTTGAAATGTAACTCTGCCAGCCCGGTGCAGTTTTGCGACCGGGCTCGGGCTTTATCGAGTCAGCGAGGCAGAGATGATATCCAGCGCTTTGCGGAACTGCGCGTCGGGAATGGTGAGTGGATAGAGAAAACGAATGACGTTGCCGTATACGCCGCAGCTGAGCAGCAACAGCCCTTCCGCCAGCGCGCGCTCCTGAACCTTACGGGTAAATTCCGGTGAGGGCTGCCCGGTCTCGGGATCGTTGAACTCCACCGCCACCATCGAGCCTTGCGCGCGGATATCGGCGATATACGGGCAACCAGATTTGGCCTTGCTCAGCACTTCCACCAGATGATGGCCCAGGTGCGAGGCGCGAGCGCACAGATCCTCTTCGTCGATCACGTCCAGCACCGCCAGTGCCGCCGCAATCGCCAGCGGGTTCCCGGCGTAGGTGCCGCCCAGCCCGCCCGGTGCGGGGGCGTCCATCACCTCGGCACGGCCCGACACCGCCGAGAGCGGCATACCGCCCGCCAGGCTTTTCGCCATGGTGATCAGATCCGGTTTGACGCAGTGATGCTCCATCGAGAACAGTTTCCCGGTACGGGCAAAGCCGGTCTGCACTTCGTCAGCGATCAGCAAAATTCCGTGGGTGTCGCACAGGGCGCGCAGCCCTTGCATAAAATCGGGCGGCGCGACGTTGAATCCGCCTTCACCCTGAACCGGTTCGAGGATAATCGCTGCCACCTGATCCGGGGCGATATCGGCTTTAAAGATACGCTCCAGGCTTTTCAGGGCGTCCTGAGAACTCACGCCGTGCAGCGTGTTGGGATATTGCGCGTGATAGACCGAGCCAGGGAACGGGCCGAAGCCGAGTTTGTACGGTGCCACTTTGCCGGTGAGGGCCATGGTCATAAAGGTACGCCCGTGGAAGGCGCCGCCGAACGTGATAAGACCGGGTCGTTTGGTGTAGGCGCGGGCGATTTTGACCGCGTTTTCGACGGCTTCTGCACCCGTCGAGAAGAAAGCGGTTTTGGCTGGCCCTTCAATCGGCACGCGGGCATTGATGCGCTCTGCGAGGGCGATATAGCCTTCGTACGGCACAATCTGGTACGCCGTGTGGGTAAACGACTGAAGCTGCTTTTCGATGGCGCCGATCACTTTGGGATGGCGATGGCCCGTGTTCAGCACTGCAATCCCGGCGGCGAAGTCGATCACTTCGTTGCCTTCGATATCCCACAGCGTGGCGTTTTCCGCTTTATCGGCGTAGAAACCGCACATCACCCCGATACCGCGCGGCGTTGCCTGCAAACGCCGTTCATTTAACTCGTGATTGTTCACCCTGTCCCCTAAGATTCGCATGCGTAGCGCATCTGTAAGTGTTTGCCAGGGGGAGGAATTCGCCAGAGCGGTCGTTAAAAAAACAAAACCCCCAGATTTTCATCCAGGGGTTATCGGGGAACTTCGCAGGAATTACGCTTCGATAGCGGCGCGAAGTTTTTTCATGGCGTTCTTTTCAAGCTGACGCACACGCTCTGCTGAGACGCCGTAGCGGTCGGCCAGCTCCTGCAGGGTGGACTTGTTGTCTTCGTCCAGCCAGCGGGCGCGGATAATCGCCTGGCTACGCTCGTCGAGACCTTCCATCGCGTGGGTGAGTTTGTTCGCGGCCTGATCTTCCCAGTTATCCTCTTCGATGCCGTCGGCAAAGTTAGAGGTTTTATCCTGCAGATACAGAACCGGTGCCATCGGCTGGCTATCCTGCGCATCGTCGTCAGAAGACATATCGAATGTCATATCCTGAGCGGCCATACGGGATTCCATCTCACGCACATCTTTGCTGGAAACGCCCAGCTCACGCGCTACCATTTCGACTTCATCCTGATTGAACCAGCCCAGACGCTGCTTGGCTTTACGCAGGTTGAAGAACAGTTTGCGCTGTGCTTTGGTCGTAGCGACTTTCACAATACGCCAGTTACGCAGCACGTATTCGTGAATTTCCGCTTTGATCCAGTGAACGGCGAAGGAGACCAGTCGCACACCCACTTCCGGGTTGAAGCGACGTACAGCCTTCATCAGACCGATGTTACCTTCCTGAATCAAGTCCGCCTGCGGCAGACCGTAACCCGAGTAATTACGAGCAACGTGAACAACAAAGCGCAGGTGAGACAGGATCAGCGTCTTAGCTGCTTCCAGATCGCCCTGGTAATGCAGCTTTTCAGCAAGCTCCTTTTCTTCCTCAGCCGTCAACATCGGCCAGGTGTTCGCAGCCCGGATATAAGATTCCAGGTTACCAACAGGGGCTAAAGCTAAAGTTTGCATTTCTTTGGTCATTCATTCCTCTCAATTTAGTGTCTTCTGGCGTTTGTTTGTCCCCATCAGGCAACAAGCATGCCAAAGCATTTGAGCAGTGAGACTAACATTCACATTTCTATCAGACCGTGATTTTATCCACAAGTTCCATGTAATGCTGTGAATAAATTACGCACAAATTGTGACATGGACAACTGATTGCGGGGGAGAGCCAACAGGGACTCTTTCCCTGCAGAGTGAAGTACTCATTGCAGGGAAAGATTATACCAGAGATTTTTTACTGCGGGGTAAAGTGACGTAAATGTTGTACGGTGGCAAGCCAGGCGGCCACCCAGCCAATCATCGAGCACACCAGCAGTAATAACAGGCACTCATCGAAGGATAAGCCACTGATATCAAACTTAGTTCCGAAAACCTGCGCCACTTCGGTAACGGCAGAAGAGAGCCGCATCACCAAAATTTCTGACAGAATCAGTGAAAGAAATGCGCCGGAAAAACCGAGCAATGCGCCGCCATACAGGAACGGGCGCAGGATGAATCCATCCGTTGCACCTATCAGTTTCTGCACGTTAATCGTATCGCGACGGGCGAAGATGCTCAGACGCACGCTGTTACCGATGACGAGGAAGACCGCCGCCACCATCAGCACGCCAATCATTGCCGCCACGCGCCCTACCAGCCCCGTCAGGGAGGCCAAACGCGCAAACCAGCTGTCGTCCATACGCACTTCATCAATGCCGTTGATACGGGTGATGCGATCGCGCAGGGTGTTCAGCGAATCCGTGCCCTGGAAGTCCAGTTTCGGGATCACCACCGCCACGGCGGGCAGCGGGTTCTCTTCGAGCATATCCAGCGCGCCGCCAAACCCGGACCAGTTGCGGAACTCGCCCAGCGCTTCGTCGCGCGACAGGTAGTTCACCTTTTCAACGCCCTGCTCCGCCTGGAGCTGCCCCACCACCTGCGCGGCGGCGCTGTCATCCAGCGCCTTATCCAGATACACCGTGATTTGCGGAGACGGATAGTATTGCGAGGCCGCCTCATTGACGTTTTTGTAGACCATATAGCAGACGCTCGGCAGCGTCAGGGAGATGGCGATCACCATCACCGTCAGGAACGTCGCCAGCGGTTTGCTTTTCAGATCCTGCACCGCGCCGTGGAAGGCGTAGCGCACCTGTTCGTTAAAGACGTTGGTCTTGCGAGAGTTTGGCTTCGGCGCCGCTTTCGCACGCTTTGGCGTGTTACGGTTACCCTCTCCGCCGCCCTGCGGCTTGCGGAAGCGGTCGAATCGATTACCAAACTGCCGAATCTGGTTTATTGCGTCGCGCTTATTCAACGTGGCCTCCGTGCAAATGACCTTCGCTCAGGGTCAGCATGCGGTACGAACGACGGGAAATCAGCCCAATGTCGTGCGTCGCCATCAGGACTGTTACCCCAACGCGGTTAAATTCCTCAAACAGCCGCAGGATCCCTTCCGAGAGCGCATCGTCCAGGTTACCGGTCGGTTCATCCGCCAGCAGGACGGCGGGTTTGTTCACCACCGCGCGAGCAATACCCACGCGCTGCTGTTCACCGCCGGAAAGCTGAATCGGGAAGTTCTTCGCTTTGTCCAGCAGCCCGACTTTATCCAGCGCCGCCGAAACGCGACGGCGGATATCGTCATAGCTGGCACCCGCAATGATCAGCGGGATCGCCACGTTATCAAAGACGGTGCGATCCATCAGCAGGTGGTGATCCTGGAAAATCATGCCGATCTGGCGACGCAGAAACGGCACCTCACGGTTTTTCAGGCGGCTGATATCATGCCCGCTAAAAAAGATGTTCCCGGCGCTTGGGCGCTCGATCCCACAGATAAGCTTGAGCAGGGTACTTTTCCCCGCGCCGGAGTGGCCGGTCAGGAATGCCATCTCGCCCGGTTGCAGGTGGAATGTCACCCCCTGCAACGCTTGTCTCCCACCGAGATAGGCCTTGCTGACGTGTTCAAAGCGAATCATTGTTAATCCTCTCGGGCAAATAGTGCCTCAATAAAGTCGTCCGATTTAAACGGACGCAAATCCTCGATACGTTCGCCGACACCGATGTAACGGATTGGGATGCCGAACTGATCCGCCACGGAGAAGATCACTCCCCCTTGGCGGTGCCGTCCAGTTTGGTCAGCGTAATCCCGGTCAGCCCGACCGCTTCATCAAACAGTTTCGCCTGGCTGATGGCGTTCTGTCCGGTGCTGGCATCAATGGTCAGCATAATTTCATGCGGTGCGTCTTCGTCCAGCTTCTTCATCACGCGGACGATTTTCTTCAGCTCTTCCATCAGGTGCGATTTATTCTGCAAACGCCCTGCGGTATCCGCAATCAGCACATCGATATTTCGCGCTTTCGCCGCCTGGATGGCATCGAAAATCACGGACGCAGAATCTGCGCCAGTGTGTTGCGCAACCACCGGAATGTTGTTGCGCTGACCCCAGACCTGCAGCTGCTCGACGGCCGCTGCACGGAAGGTATCGCCCGCCGCCAGCATCACCGATTTGCCCTGCTGCTCAAACTGACGCGCCAGCTTACCGATAGTGGTGGTTTTCCCGACGCCGTTAACGCCCACCATCAGAATAACAAAAGGCGTTTTGCCTTCAATATTAAGCGGTTCGTCGACTTTTGCGAGAATTTCGCCCATCTCGTCTTTCAGCAGGCCGTACAGCGCCTCGGCATCACGCAGCTGTTTACGGCTCGCGCTTTCCGTCAGTTTCGCGATAATTTTGCGCGTGGTTTCCACGCCGACATCGGCAATCAGCAGCTGCTCTTCCAGCTCCTCAAACAGATCATCGTCGATTTTTTTGCCACGGAACAGACTGATAAATCCGGAACCGAGGTTTTCTTTGGTTCTGACCAGGCTGCGTTTCAGACGCGCGAAGAAACCTTCTTTGGTCGGTTTTTCCTGCTCCTGAACGATCTCTTCCGCCGGGGCCTCATCTTCCGTCTCTTCGACCGGCACCACGATCACCGCTTCTTCTGCGGCCTCGGCGGCCAGCGCCTGGGCTTCCAGCTCTTCATCGGTGATTTCAGGCGCGTTTTCCGCTTCTTCAACGGCTTCAACGATCTCTACGGTTTCCGCTTCCGCCTGCCACTCTTCTGGCGCGATCGTTTCGGCTTTGACCTCTTCCGGCAGCGGTAGCTCTTCGTGCTCAATCACGGCATGAGGCGCTTCTTCAACAACCGGCTCAACGACAACCTCGACCGCCTGAGGAACAATCACCGGCTCCGGTTTCTCGATCTCCTGAATCTGTTCGGTTACCTCAACCACGTCTTCAGCGAAGGAGTCGATCTCTTCTTTGCTGTGCGCGGGCTCTTCCGCTTCTACAACCGCGGCGGTTTCAACAGGCGTTTCGGGCTGTGACTGCTCTTCAACCGCTTGCTGTTCTTCGATTTTCTGTTCTGTTTCTTGCTCTTTTTCGCCGAAGCCCAGCCAGGAAAAGAAGCCACGTTTTTTTTGTTTTGCCATCTGCGACGACACTCCTCGCGGTGCTATATACATGGAAGCTATAAAAATGATGAAATAGTCTAACACTTTACCTAATTAACATCACCGCCTGGAATCGCAGGCCAATTGTTAGCAGAGCTTTCCTGAAATGAAGAAAACGAACCGCCCGGCCGGACAAATTCGCATTATTGGCGGCCAGTGGCGAGGCCGCAAACTGCCTGTGCCCGACAGCCCTGGGCTGCGCCCGACAACCGATCGCGTCCGCGAGACGCTATTTAACTGGCTGGCTCCATCGATGGTTGACGCCCGCTGCCTGGACTGTTTTGCCGGAAGCGGCGCGCTCGGCCTTGAAGCGCTGTCGCGTTATGCCGCAAGCGCTACCCTGCTGGAAATGGAGCGCGGCGTTGCGCAGCAGTTGCAGCAAAATCTGGCGACCCTCAAAGCAACCAACGGCAACGTGGTGAATACCAATACTCTGTCGTTCCTCGCGCAAAAGGGCACGCCGCACGACGTGGTATTTATCGACCCGCCGTTCCGCAAGGGGCTGCTGGAAGAGACGCTGACGCTGCTGGAAAACAACGGCTGGCTGGCGGATGACGCGCTTATTTATGTCGAAAGTGAAGTGGAAAATGGCCTTCCGCCGGTTCCCGTTCACTGGGATCTGCACCGCGAGCAGGTCGCAGGGCAGGTCGCCTATCGTTTGTATCACCGTGAAGTAGAAGGAGAGCCTGATGCCAGTTCTGATTAATCTTGGCCGTTTGCTGATGTTGGGCGTCTGGGCGTTTCTGCTCCTGAACCTCGTCCACCCATTCCCACGTCCGATGAACATTTTCGTCAACGTGGCGCTGATTTTCACCGCCTTTATGCACGCCCTGCAGATGGTGATGCTGAAAAACGGTCTGCCGAAAGACGGGCCGCCGATGACTGGCTGGCAGCAACTGCGCGTCTTTATTTTCGGCGTGTTCGAGCTGCTGGAGTGGATGAAAAAGTTTAAAGCACAGGCGAAGAAATAAGTCGTATGCAGCCCGGTGTACAGCTTTTGTAGACCGGGCCACCCGGCGAGTTACGGCTCGACCGCAAACCCTTCAAACCGCGATCCCTTATAGCTCAACAGCCCGCGATCCCCCACCGTCAGCTGATGGTACTGCTTCTCGTCGAGACGAAACGTCATCTCCAGCCCACCGCCCTGCGGCTTAAAGCTTGCCTCATAGCGCATTAACGCGCCTGCTGGCGTCACCTGTTGCTGCCGGGAACGGCGCTCATTAAGCGCTTTCTCGCGCTTATTGCTCACCACCACCCGTTTTTGTAATAGCGGCGCGGCGTCATTATCGGCTTTTTCGCGGCGCTGCTGCACAAAGCGAAACGAAGCGGCGATGACGATGATGGCCACCACCACCACGAAGAAAAGCGGCATTTTGCTCATTGTTGAATCCCATCAGATTATGCGGAAATCAGGATACCGCGGCTTATCCGGCATTGCCAAACGCCTGCTCGCGTCACTACACTGAATCAGAATGTATGATTCAAAAATAACAGATACAGGGAGTTAATATGCTTTGGTCATTTATCGCTGTCTGTTTTTCCGCATGGCTTTATGTCGATGCGTCGTATCGCGGTCCAACGTGGCAGCGCTGGCTGTTTAAACCGGTGACACTGCTGCTCCTGCTGCTGCTCGCCTGGCAGGCGCCGATGTTCAACGCCGTGAGCTATCTGGTGCTCGCAGGTCTGTGCGCCTCGCTGATTGGTGACGCGCTTACCCTGCTGCCGCGCCAGCGTTTGCTGTATGCCATCGGGGCATTTTTCCTTTCCCATCTGCTCTATACCATCTACTTCGCCAGCCAGATGACCCTCTCCTTCTTCTGGCCGCTGCCGCTGATCTTACTGGTCATGGGCGCGCTGCTGGTGGCGGTGATTTGGACACGGCTGGAGGAGATGCGCTGGCCGGTCTGTACCTTTATCGCCATGACGCTGGTGATGGTCTGGCTCGCCGGTGAACTGTGGTTCTTCCGCCCTACGTCACCTGCAATGTCGGCGTTCTTCGGTGCCGCCCTGCTGCTGATTGGGAATATTGTCTGGCTGGGAAGTCACTACCGCCGTCGCTTCCGCGCGGATAACGCTATCGCCGCCGCCTGCTACTTCGCCGGGCATTTCCTGATAGTCCGCTCGCTGTATATTTAATAGTGCTTGACTCTGGAGTCGACTCCAGAGTGTATGCTGCGGTTAATGAGAAAATTATCATTACCGGAGAGTGCCATGTCGACTCCAGAAACACCGAAAAAAGTGCCGCAATTCTCGGCGCTGAAACTCAGCCCCGCGCCTGCGAAAGACGACTGTTGCTGCGACAGCGGATGCGAAACCCAGACGGCACCCGTGCTGCCTGAAAACGGCGAGCGCTACACCTGGATCGTCAACGGGATGGACTGCGCCGCCTGCGCGCGCAAAGTCGAAAACGCTGTCAAACAGGTGACTGGCGTTAGCCACGTTCAGGTGCTGTTCGCGACCGAAAAGCTGCTCATCAGCGCTGAAAAAGATGTCAGTGCGCAAGTCGAAGCGGCCGTCACCCGCGCGGGCTATTCCCTGCGCAGCGAGCAGACGCCTGCCGAAAAAACCTCTCCCCTGCGGGAAAATCTGCCGCTCATTACGCTGATCATTATGATGGCGCTGAGCTGGACGCTGGAACACTTTAATCATCCGTTCGGTAATCTGGCGTTTATCGCAACGACCCTGGTCGGCCTGTTCCCGATTGCCCGTCAGGCCCTGCGCCTGATGAAAAGCGGCAGCTGGTTCGCCATTGAAACACTGATGAGCGTCGCGGCGATTGGCGCGCTGTTTATTGGTGCGACGGCAGAAGCGGCGATGGTCCTGCTGCTGTTCCTGATTGGCGAACGCCTTGAAGGTTGGGCGGCGAGCCGCGCACGCAAAGGGGTCAGCGCGTTAATGGCGTTGAAACCGGAAACGGCAACGGTCGTGGTCGACGGAGAACGAAAAACTGTCGCCATCACTACACTTCGCCCCGGCGATGTAATGGAAGTGGCTGCCGGAGGCCGTCTGCCTGCGGACGGTACGCTCATCACCGCAAACGCCAGTTTCGATGAAAGCGCCCTGACCGGGGAATCAATTCCTGTCGAACGTGAGACGGGCGAGAAAGTCCCTGCCGGGGCCACCAGCGTGGACCGTCTGGTGCAGTTCACGGTGCTGTCCGAACCGGGCGACAGCGCCATTGACCGGATTCTGAAGCTCATCGAAGAAGCCGAAGAGCGCCGCGCGCCCGTCGAGCGCTTTATCGATCGCTTCAGCCGCATTTACACGCCGGTGATTATGCTGATTGCCCTGCTGGTGGCGGTGGTTCCGCCGCTGCTGTTCAGCGCCCCGTGGGAGGCCTGGATTTATAAAGGGCTGACGCTGCTGCTGATCGGCTGTCCGTGTGCGCTGGTGATCTCAACACCTGCGGCCATTACCTCAGGTCTGGCGGCAGCCGCGCGACGCGGAGCGCTGATTAAAGGCGGTGCCGCGCTGGAGCAGTTCAGCCAGGTTCAGCAGATTGCCTTCGACAAAACCGGGACCCTGACGGTTGGCAAACCGCAGGTTACCGGAATTTATCCTGCCGACGACGCATTGCTGTCACTGGCCGCCGCCGTTGAGCAGGGATCTACCCATCCCCTGGCGCAGGCGATTGTGCGTGAGGCCCAGTCGCGCGGGCTGACTATCCCCGCAGCCAGCGCGCAGCGCGCGCTAATGGGGTCAGGGATCGAAGCGGTGGTCGAAGGACGCCAGGTGCTGATCTGTGCCGCCGATAAATTCCCCGCTGACGCATTTAGCCCGCAGATCCGCGAGCTGGAACAGGCCGGGCAGACGGTGGTGATCGTCGTTGTCGACGGTGTGGCAAAAGGGGTTCTGGCCCTGCGCGATACCCTGCGTGACGATGCCAAAGAGGCCGTGGCGGCACTGCATAAGCTCGGTATTCAGGGTGTGATTTTGACTGGCGATAACCCACGTGCAGCGGCTGCAATTGCCAGTGAGCTTGATCTGGAATACCGGGCAGGATTGTTGCCAGCAGATAAAGTGCAGGCTGTTACCGGGCTAAACGCTCAGGCACCGCTGGCAATGGTCGGCGACGGCATTAACGACGCCCCGGCGATGAAAGCCGCGACGATTGGGATTGCGATGGGCAGCGGCACCGACGTGGCGCTGGAAACCGCCGATGCGGCGCTTACCCATAACCGTCTGACCGGGCTTGCGCAGATGATATCCCTGGCGCGCGCCACCCGCGCCAATATTCGTCAGAACATTACGATTGCGCTGGGGCTGAAGGGGATCTTCCTGGTGACAACGCTGCTGGGAATAACAGGTCTGTGGCTGGCGGTGCTGGCGGATACGGGCGCGACGGTGCTGGTGACAGCCAACGCCCTGCGGTTGTTACGTCGAAAGTCATAACCGCCGGGCAAACGCGATAATGTTGTAGGCCGGGTAAGGCGTCGTCGCCACCCGGCAACCACGATTATCCTTTGCGCAGCAGATACCGGTACGGCAGCGATTGCGTCTCTTGCGCCACCAGCTCGTGTTCCATAAAGGTACAAAAGCCCGGAATATCGCGGGTGGTGGCAGGATCGTCAGCAATGATCAGCAGCGTCTCGCCGGTCTGCATGTTGCGCACGGTTTTGCGCACCATCATTACCGGCTCCGGGCAACGGAGGCCTTGTGCATCAAGCGTGTGGTCAGGGCTGGAAAACAGGTTGGTCATCATCTTCTCGTTCACATCAAAAACGGCTGTAGTTTACGCCGCGTTTTCGGCAAAGCAAACCAGGTTAACGATTGCGCGAAAATTAGCCATTGCAATACCCTCCAAAAGCAGTATTATGCGGCGGCTTTAAACCCTACCCCGGTAGGTTTTTATTGGGTTCCCTCACCCCAAATCATAAAAAGGTCACAATATGACGCAGTTCTCTCAATCGCAGCGCGTAAAAGCGTTGTTCTGGCTATCGCTATTTCATCTGCTGGTGATCACCTCCAGTAACTATCTTGTGCAGCTGCCCATCTCCATTTTTGGTTTCCATACCACCTGGGGCGCGTTCAGTTTCCCGTTTATCTTCCTTGCGACAGATTTGACCGTGCGCATCTTCGGCGCGCCGCTGGCCCGACGCATTATTTTTGCGGTGATGCTGCCCGCGCTGTTCATCTCCTACGTCATCTCATCCCTGTTCTATATGGGAAGCTGGCAGGGCTTTGAAGCGCTGACGCACTTCAATCTGTTTGTCGCCCGTATCGCCGCCGCGAGCTTTATGGCCTATGCGCTGGGGCAGATCCTCGACGTCCACGTCTTTAACCGCCTGCGACAAAACCACCGCTGGTGGATGGCACCGACGGCGTCCACGCTGTTCGGTAACGTCAGCGATACCCTCGCCTTCTTCTTTATCGCCTTCTGGCGCAGCCCGGATGCCTTTATGGCCGCCCACTGGATGGAGATCGCGCTGGTGGACTACTGCTTCAAAGTGCTGATCAGCATTGTGTTCTTCCTGCCGATGTACGGCGTGCTGCTGAATATGCTGCTGAAAAGGCTGGCGGATAAATCCGAAATGTCTGCATTACAGGCTGGTTAAAGGTTCGCTTTATCAGTTGTGATAAGATGGACAAATGAGCCGTTATGGCCGTTTATCGAAAGGAAGAAGTCAATGCGCAATCTGGTTAAATATGTCGGGATTGGCCTGCTGGTTGTGGGTCTTGCGGCCTGTGATAATAGCGATACGAAGACCCCTGCTCAGGGCGCGTCTGCTGAAAGTAACGCCACCGGACAACCGGTGAATTTGATGGATGGCAAACTCAGTTTCTCTCTGCCGGCGGATATGACCGATCAGAGCGGCAAGC
This sequence comes from Lelliottia sp. WB101, assembly GCF_003051885.1. Lineage (NCBI taxonomy): Bacteria > Pseudomonadati > Pseudomonadota > Gammaproteobacteria > Enterobacterales > Enterobacteriaceae > Lelliottia > Lelliottia sp. WB101. The sequence continues at coordinate 1,274,371 of NZ_CP028520.1, read as the reverse complement.
TGGGTACCCAGGCGAACAACATGCACGTCTATTCAGACGCCACCGGGCAGAAAGCGGTGATCGTGATTGTCGGTGACGACACCAGCGAAGACCTGGCCGTGCTGACCAAGCGTCTGGAAGATCAACAGCGTAGCCGCGATCCGCAGCTGCAGGTCGTGACCAACAAGTCCATCGAACTGAAAGGCCACACCCTGCAACAGCTGGACAGCATTATCTCAGCTAAAGGCCAGACCGCTTACTCCTCCGTGGTGCTGGGTAAAGTGGACGGCAAACTGCTGACCATGCAAATCACCCTGCCTGCTGACGATCAGCAGAAGGCGCAAACCGCTGCGGAAAACATCATTAATACCGTCGTGATCAAATAATTTTCATCACGATTCAACGGCCTCCGTCGCTTGCGCCGGGGGCCGTTTTTTTAGGCGCCAGGTCAACAATAGCGCCACGCCCACCAGCCCCGCCGCCGCCAGATAGATCATCGGAACGCCCGCCCATGCCATCAGCAGCCCGGCCAGTGGACCGGTCACGCCCAAGGACATATCCATAAATACCGTATAGGTCGCCAGTGCAGAGCCCTGGTTTTGCTGTGGCACGGCTTTCACCGCCACCACGCCCAGCGCCGGGAAGACCAGCGAGAAGCCCGCGCCCGCGAGGAACACGCCGATTTTCGCCACCCACGGCTCGCTGGCAATGCCCGTCAGCAGCAGGCCAACAATCTCGACGGCAAAGCAGATCATAGCCACGTTCAGCCCGCCGAGGCGGTTGATGCCGTTCGGGAAGAGTAACCGCGTGCCAACGAAGGCACAGCTAAACAACGTCAGGGCGAACGCTGCGCCGTCCCAGCCTTTGGCATCGTAAAACAGGGTGATGAAGGTGGCGATCACACCGAAACCGGCGGAGGCCAGCGCCAGTGCCATGCCGTAAGGCCAGACGCGCCCGAGCACCGCGCGAAACGGCAGCGGTTTACCTTTGTTGGCTTTCACTTTCGGACGCGGCAGCGCCAGTAAAATTGCAATCAGCGCGACCACCATAATGGTGATTGCCAGCCCGTGCAGCCCGCCCCACGCGTAACACACCACGCCAAGCGGCGCACCGAGAGCCATCGCGCCGTAGGTGACAATCCCGTTCCACGAAATCACGCGCCCGATATGCGGCGTGCCGACGACGCCCACGCCCCACAGGGTCGAGCCGGTGCCCGCCAGACTTTGCCCGATGCCCAGAATCACACGCCCGAGACACAGCAGCGCCAGGCTAACCATCGGCCAGCCGCTGGTGGTCGCCGCCAGCAGATAGCTCAGGCCACTGAGGAAACAGCCGCACAATCCCACCACGACAATACTTTTCGGGCCAAACAGATCCGCGTAGCGCCCCGACTGCGGGCGACTCATCAGCGTGGCGAAATACTGGAGGCTAATCACCAGCCCCGCCCAGAAGGCGCTAAATCCCATCACGTCATGGACGTAACCGGGCAAAACCGCCAGCGGCAGCCCAATGGTGAGATAACTGGCGAAGTTAAACATGACAACAGAAACAATGCGCAGATTGAGGCGCAATCCGCTCAGCGCCGGTTCGGCGGCAGGTACGGGCATGAGGTTCTACCTGGAATTTTGCAACAGTGTTTCACTATTACCACGTCATGGGGCGAAAAGCAGCAGTGACTTTCAGATTAACGGCGTCAAACGCAGCGGTCTCCAGGCGCTACACTTAACGGGCACACAACAAAAGGAATCAGCATGACAACCCCCAGCCCGACAAGACGGGCCTCCACATTTTATTAAAGCTCGCCTGTCTGGTGGTAATTCTCGCTGGCATTCACGCGGCGGCGGATATTATCGTTCAGCTGTTGCTGGCGCTTTTTTTTGCCATTGTTCTCAATCCGTTAGTTACCTGGTTTATTCGACGTGGCGTGCGGCGTCCGCTTGCCATCACCATCGTAGTCATTGTGATGCTCATCGTACTGACCGCGCTGTTTGGCGTGCTGGCGGCGTCGCTGAGTGAGTTCTCCACCCTGCTGCCGAAATACAATAAAGAGCTGACGCGCAAGATTGTCGATCTGCAGCAGATGCTGCCGTTCCTCAACTTGCACATCTCCCCTGAACGCATGCTGAGACGCATGGACTCCGAAAAAGTCATGACCTTCGCCACCACCCTGATGACCGGGCTTTCTGGCGCGATGGCCAGTATTTTACTGCTGGTGATGACGGTGGTGTTTATGCTGTTCGAAGTGCGCCACGTACCGTACAAACTGCGCTTCGCCCTGAACAATCCGCAAATCCACATTGCCGGGCTGCACCGCGCGCTGAAGGGTGTTTCGCACTATCTGGCGCTGAAAACGCTGCTGAGCCTGTGGACCGGGGCGATTGTCTGGCTGGGGCTGGCGCTGATGGGCGTGCAGTTCGCGCTTATGTGGGGCGTGCTGGCTTTTCTGCTCAACTACGTGCCTAACATCGGCGCGGTGCTCTCTGCCGTGCCGCCGATGATTCAGGCGTTTCTGTTCAACGGCTTTTACGAATGTATGCTGGTGGGCGCGCTATTTCTGGCGGTGCATATGGTGCTCGGGAATATCGTCGAGCCGCGCATGATGGGCCACCGTCTGGGCATGTCGACAATGGTGGTCTTTTTATCATTATTAATATGGGGATGGTTACTCGGCCCCGTGGGAATGCTCCTTTCGGTGCCGCTGACCAGCGTCTGTAAAATATGGATGGAGACCACGAAAGGCGGCGGGAAACTGGCGATTCTTCTCGGACCAGGACGTCCGAAAAGCCGACTCCCCGGATAACGTTTTTAGCGTAAACCTACCAACCGGGGTAGGTTTACGTTTCTCATCAGGTCTATACACTCTATGCCGATTTTTTTAAATCGGCATAATTGTTATATTTAAGTGAATATTCTCTTAGCAAAGCCGATAACAAAATCGATGTCTACATTGCTATCGCGTTAATTAAAGTTAAATTGGCAATGAAAAAAAATAAATAACGCAAGAATGATATTTATCGCAATGGTTTCAATTTATCTTAAGGATTATATTGCGTGAATATCGCGGACGAAATCACTATTATTGATACGGAGTTGTTGATGAAGAAGATTGTGAAATGGTGTGCTGCGTTTGCCATTATGGGTGCGCTGGCAGGCTGTGCGCGTACTGCCCCGGTTGATCAGGTTCATTCTACTGTCAGCGCGGGCCATTCTGCGGAGCAGGTTAAGTCGGCGATTCTGAAAGCCGGTCTTCAGCGCGACTGGATTATGACCGAAGTCAGTCCTGGTATGATCAAAGGCCGCCTGCAGGCACGCGACCATAGCGCCGAAGTGCGCATCCCGTACACGGCCACAAGCTATTCAATTAATTACGAAAATAGCCTGAACCTGAAAGCCAGCGACGGTAAGATTCATAAAAATTACAACCGTTGGGTTCGCAATCTCGACAAAGATATTCAGCTGAATCTCGCCAGAAGCGCCGCGCAGTAAATTTGTTTAAAGTCGGGCCGCTATCGGCCCGATAACGTATTTCTCTGACCAGTTAAAGGTTACGCAATAATGTACGAAACGGATTCGCTCAGTGCGCTGGATGCCATTACAGAAGCACAACGTATCGCTTTTGCTCCGATGTTGTTTCAAACCGCGCTCTGTCTGCGTAACTCTGGCGTTTTAGCCTGGCTGGATAAACAGGGAAAACAGGGTGCATGCCTGGATGAGATTGTTAAAAACAGCACACTGAATGAATATGCAGTGAGCGTCCTGCTGGATATGGGATTAAGCGGACGGATCGTTACCCATAAAGAGGGGCTGTACTACCTGGCAAAAATAGGCCATTTTCTTCTGCATGACACCATGACCCGCGTAAATATGGATTTTACCCAGGACGTTTGTTATCAGGGTTTATTCCACCTCTCCGATTCCCTTAAACAGGAAAAACCCGCGGGATTATCGGTATTTGGCGAATGGCCGACTATCTATCCTGCATTGTCGCAATTACCGGCGCAGGCGAAAGAGAGTTGGTTTGCGTTTGATCATTACTATTCTGACGCCGCTTTTGATGCCGCTTTGCCATATATATTCGCAAGCAAGCCGACAAAATTGTACGATGTAGGCGGAAATACCGGTAAATGGGCATTACGCTGTTGCCGCTATGATGAAAATGTCGCCATTACGATCCTCGACCTCCCGCAGCAAATAGCGCTGGCGCAGGAAAATATCGCAATTGCAGGATTATCTCATCGCATTGAGTTCCATGCTGTCGATATGCTTAGCAACGCGGCACTGCCGGGCGAAGCTGACGTGTGGTGGATGAGCCAGTTCCTCGACTGCTTCTCTCCCGATCAGATTGTCACCATGCTGGGAAACGTGGCTCAGGTCATGAAGCCGGGCGCACGGTTATGCATTATGGAGCTGTTCTGGGATGCCCAGAAATTCGAAGCGGCCTCGTTCAGCCTGAACGCGACCTCGCTCTATTTCACCTGCATGGCGAATGGCAACAGCCGCTTTTATAGCGCCGAGAAATTTTATCGCTACCTGGAGCAGGCGGGTTTCCACGTAGAGCAGCGACTGGACAATTTAGGGTTAGGGCATACCTTACTGATTTGTCAGAAAAACGAACAATAAATTCAGTGAAATACCTGACGGCTGACGCCGTTATTTAATGACGATAGATCGCGGACGCGCGTAGATGAAATTTGCACTTAACATTATCGACTGGCAGGCCAGAGCGCCGGGTCTCAGTGATGCCGAACAATGGCAGGCGTGGTCACGCGATTCGCTCGCCATTGATCCCACTGCGCCACAGGCAAAACTGACTGATTTGCCGATGATGACCGCGCGTCGCCTCAACTCTGGCAGCAAGCTGGCCGTCGATTGCGGGCTGTCGATGCTGCGCAAGCACGCCATCGACGCCGTGGTCTACACCAGCCGTCACGGCGAGCTGGAGCGCAACTACCGCATTCTGCATGCCCTGGCGACGGATCAGGCCGTGTCGCCCACCGATTTCGCCATGTCTGTGCACAACTCTTCCGTGGGTAATCTCACTATCGCCGCGCGCCAGCCGATTGTCTCCTCTTCCCTCTCCGCCGGGCTGGACACCTTCCAGCAGGGCTTATGTGAAGTGCTGTGCATGCTGCAGGCGGGGTACGCACGCGTTCTGCTGGTCGATTTCGACGGTTCACTGCCGGTGTTTTACCACCCTCATTTACCCGCGCACATGCCCACCTGGCCGTATGCGATGGCGTTAGTGATCGAAGCCGGTGATGCGCTGCGCTGCGAAACCCGTTCTGGCAGCCTCGGCGAAGAGCCGCCGTTGCCGCAAAGCCTGATGTTCCTGCAACGTTATCTTACTGGCGAGCCGCAGTTTGTGGTTTCCGGTGAGCGCCTGCTGTGGCAGTGGTCCCGCGCATGAACGCGTTAGCCAGCACGATTAATCGGCTATGGCGTCTGATCATGACCGGATTCTGCTTCGCGCTGTTTGGCGTGGGCGGGCTGCTGCTGTCGCTGGTCTGGTTTAATCTCCTGCTGATTGTTCAGCGCGATCGCGTTAAACGCCGTCGGCTGGCACGCCGCAGTATCGCCGCCAGCTTTCGTTTCTTCATGAACGTCATGCGCCTGACGGGCGTGCTGGATTATCGAATTGATAACCTCGAGGCCCTGCGCAGCGAACGCGGATGCCTTGTCATCGCCAACCATCCCACGCTGATTGATTACGTGATCCTCGCCTCGGTCATGCCAGAAACCGACTGCCTGGTGAAAAGCGCCCTGCTGCGTAACCCCTTCGTCAGCGGCGTGATTCGCGCAGCGGATTATCTGATTAACAGCGAAGCAGATACCCTGCTCGCCGCCAGCCAGCGACGTCTGGCACAGGGCGATACCTTACTGATCTTCCCCGAAGGCACGCGCACCCGCGTCGGGGAAGCGATGACGCTGCAACGCGGTGCGGCCAATATCGCCGTGCGCTGCGGCAGCGATCTGCGGGTGGTGGTGATCCACTGCAGCGAGCACCTGCTCGATAAAAAAAGCCGCTGGTACGACGTACCGCCGCGCAAGCCCTTCTTCACGGTTGATGTCCGTGAACGGGTCAATATTCATGATTTTTACGATGCAACAGAACAAGAACCGGCTCTGGCAGCGCGCCAGCTGAACCGGCATCTGCAGCATCGCTTAACATCAGGCCTTCAATCTTTGTCAGGAATTAATGATGCAAGCGCTTTATCTTGAAATTAAAAATCTTATTATCTCTACGCTGAATCTGGACGAACTTACCGCCGACGATATCGAAACGGATGCGGCGCTGTTTGGTGATGGCCTGGGCCTCGATTCCATCGACGCGCTGGAGCTTGGCCTGGCAGTGAAAAACCAGTACGGGGTTGTGCTCTCTGCGGAAAGCGAAGAGATGCGTCAGCACTTCTATTCCGTCGCCACGCTGGCATCATTTATCCATGCCCAACGCGCCTGAGAACGAATTTGCTATGACAGAACAAAATGCCATTTATCAGGAAGTCTGCGGACTCCTGACCAAACTGTTTGAAATCGAACCGGATGCGATCTCTCCCGAGGCGCGCCTGTACGAAGATCTGGAGCTGGACAGCATCGACGCCGTCGACATGATTGTTCATCTGCAGAAGAAAACAGGCAAAAAAATCAAACCTGAAACCTTCAAATCGGTGCGTACCGTTCAGGACGTGGTGGACGCTGTAGAACAGCTTCTGCGCGAAGAGTAAGACGCCATGCGTGGCGGACGATCTTTTCCGGCCATCCCGCTCCTGACGGGGCTGATGCTGCTCGCCTGGCCATTTCTGATTGGCTTTGGGCTGACGCACAACAGCCTGCACTGGCTGCTGCCGCTGATGGCACTACTGCTGGTCTGTCGCCTGCGTCAGGCGCGGCATAACGCCGGGCCGATGCGCGTTGTGGTGCAAAGCGTGGCGCTGGCGGGCATCGCCCTCTGCACGGCGAGCTATCTGCTTAAAGCGCACCAGTGGCTGCTACTCTATCCCGTGGTGGTGAATCTCGTGATGCTGGCCGTGTTTGGCGGTTCTCTGTGGACGGCAATGCCGCTGGTCGAACGGCTGGCGCGTTTGCGCGATCCCCAACTGCCGCCGGAAGGCGTTCGCTACACCCGCAATGTCACCCGCGTGTGGTGCGGGTTTTTCATTTTGAACGGTTCGGTGGCGCTGTTAACCGTCCTCCACGGCGATATGCAGCTCTGGACGCTGTGGAACGGCATGATCGCGTACATCCTGATGGGGACGCTGATGGCGACAGAGTGGCTGGTGCGTCAACGGGTGATTAAAAAAAGTGAAGCACATGACTAAACCCCTTCCTCTGGGGCAGTGGCTGAACGCGCCGCGCCCGGATGATACGCCGATCGCCTGGCTTGACGATCACACCTGGACACTCGGGCAGCTCCGTCACGACGTCTCCTCCCTGACCAACATGCTCCGTCAGCAGGAGGGCGAGCGCTGGGCGCTGTGCTTTGAAAACAGCTACCTGTTTATCGTCGCCCTGCTCTCGACGCTGCATGCGGGAAAAACGCCGGTGATCCCCGGCCATAGCCGCGTGTCGCTGCTTGAAGAGCAGCGCGCACTGTTCAGCGGCGTGCTGAGCGATCAAACCCTGAGCTATCAGGGCCGTCTGATCGTGGTGAATTCAGCCCGTCGCAGCGCAGACGCCTTTACGCCGTTGCCGCCGATTGGCGAAGACAGTTTTGTCGAGCTGTTCACCTCCGGCTCGACCGGCGCACCGCGACGCATCATAAAACCTGTCGCCCGCCTCGATCGCGAAGCCAGCCTGCTGGCCGACCGTTTTGGCGAGCGTCTGACGGGCTGCAGTATTGTCGCCTCCGTGGTGCCACAGCATTTGTATGGCCTGACGTTCCGCATCTTTTTACCCCTGTCGCAGGGGCTGCCGCTGCACGCGGCAATGCTCTACTACGCCGAACAGCTGGCGGCGCTGCCTCATGACCGACGCTACGTATTTATCAGCAGTCCGGCGTTTCTGAAGCGTCTCGACACCCAGCTTGCACCGCCTCCCGTGGCGATGCTGCTCTCTGCGGGCGGTATGCTGCCGTGGGATGATGTCACCGCCACGCATCGCTGGATGAACGTCTGGCCGGATGAAATTTACGGCAGCACTGAGACCGGCATTCTGGCCTGGCGGCATCGTCAGGAGGCGTCGATTCCGTGGCTTCCGTTCCCCGGCGTGCATTTCCGTCACGACGGGGAGACCTGCCATGTCACCTCGCCGCTGATCCACGAGGCCGAAGGCCTACCGCTCGACGATATCCTGCACTTTGAGGATAACGGGACGTTCAGCATCGCCGGTCGCCGTGGCCGGGTGGTCAAAATCGAAGAGAAGCGCGTTTCGCTCAATGAAATTGAGCAGCGTCTGCTGATGCTGGACGGCATTCGCGAAGTCGCCGCCCTGCCCGTCACACGCGGGGGTCGCCAGGGTATCGGCGTACTGCTGGTGCTCAACGACGACGCGCGTCAACGTCTGCATCAGCAGGGCAATAAAGCGCAGGAGTTTGCCTGGCGCCGCGCCTTGCTGCCGTGGCTTGAGCCGGTCGCCGTGCCGCGCTACTGGCGGATCATCGATGAGATGCCCGTCAACAGCATGAACAAGCGTGTCTATGCGCAGTTACAGGAGTTGTTTCATGAAAATCCATGAAATCGAGCGCCACCAGTCGCAGCCACAGAATCTTGAGATTGTCCTGCATCTCGACCCGATGCTGTTCTGGTTCCAGGGCCATTTTGCCGTGCAGCCGCTGCTGCCGGGCGTCGCACAGCTCGACTGGGTGATGCACTACGCCACCACGCTGCTGGCTCCGGAATACCGTTTTCACAGCATTCAGAATGTGAAGTTCCAGGCGCCGCTGCTGCCGGATGCCACCGTCACGCTGACGCTCAACTGGAATGCCGAACGCCAGATCCTCACCTTTAGCTATCAGCGTCACGACGGCGACGCGCGCCACACCGCCAGCAGCGGGAAGATCCGGTTATGTCGCTGACGTTCCGCCCCTGCGTGCTGATCCCCTGCTACAACCACGGCGCGATGATGGCGAGCGTGCTGTCGCGGCTGGAATCGTGCGCGCTGCCGTGCCTGATCGTCGATGACGGCAGTGACGAGCGCACCCGTCTGGAGCTGGAACGCCTGGCGGGTGCCTATCCGCAGGTCACACTCATCCGGCTGCCGGAAAATGCCGGCAAAGGCACGGCGGTTATTCGTGGGCTGGAGGCGGCTTCTCGCGCAGGGTTTACCCACGCGGTGCAGGTGGATGCCGACGGACAGCACGCCATTGAAGATATTCCGCAACTGTTAGCGCTGGCCGAACGCCACCCGGATGCGCTGATCTCCGGCCAGCCCATTTATGATGATTCGATCCCCCGCTCGCGCCTCTATGGCCGCTGGATCACCCACGTCTGGGTGTGGATCGAAACCCTGTCGCTGCAGCTGAAAGACAGCATGTGCGGGTTCCGCGTCTATCCCGTGGCCCCCACGCTGAAACTGGCAGAACACGCCACCCTCGGCAAGCGGATGGATTTTGATACGGAAGTGATGGTCCGCCTCTACTGGCAGGGCAACACCAGCTATTTTGTGCCGACGCGGGTGACCTATCCCCACGATGGCCTGTCCCATTTCGATGCCCTGAAAGACAACGTCCGCATCTCCCTGATGCACACCCGCCTGTTCTTCGGCATGCTGCCGCGTATTCCTTCGCTTCTGCTGCGTCGCCGTCGCGAACACTGGGCCGAGCAGCAGGAAGTAAAAGGGCTGTGGGGCATGCGCCTGATGCTGCGCGTCTGGCAGCTTTTTGGACGCCGCGCCTTCAGCCTGCTGCTGTGGCCGGTGATCGGTGTTTACTGGCTGATCGCCCGCCCGGCGCGACAGGCGTCGCGGCAGTGGCTGGCGCGCGTGGCTGACGTGCTTCACGCACAAAACCGCCCGCTGCCGCCGCGCTTTAACAGCTTTTTCCACTTTATGCGCTTCGGCAATTCGATGCTGGATAAAGTCGCGGGCTGGCGCGGCGAGCTAAAGATGAACCGGGATGTGGTCTTTGCACCCGGCGCGCGCGAAGCGCTGAACGTTGACGCCCCGCAGGGCAAGCTGCTGCTGGCCTCGCATCTCGGCGATGTCGAAGCCTGCCGCGCGCTGGCGCAACTCGACGGCAGCAAAACCATCAACGCGCTGGTGTTCAGCGATAACGCCCAGCGCTTTAAACAGATCATGCAGGAGATGGCTCCGCAGGCCGGGCTGAACCTGATGCCCGTCACCGATATCGGGCCGGAGACCGCCATCGCCCTGAAAGAGAAGCTCGATCGCGGTGAATGGGTGGCGATCGTCGGCGATCGTATCGCCGTCAATCCACAGCGCGGCGGCGAGTGGCGCGTGATCTGGAGCGAATTTATGGGAAAACAGGCTCCGTTCCCGCAGGGGCCGTTTATTCTCGCCTCTATTCTGCGCTGCCCGGTGGAGCTGATTTTCGCGCTGCGCCAGCAGGAGAAGCTGCACATTCACTGCGAAACCTTTGCCGATCCGCTGCTACTGCCGCGCGGCGAGCGCCAGCAGGCGTTGCAGCAGGCCGTTGATCGCTATGCACAACGCCTCGAGCATTACGCGCTCATGTCGCCGCTCGACTGGTTTAATTTTTTCGATTTCTGGCATCTGCCGGATGCCAAAGAGAAGGAGTAAAGGGTGCTGACCGATCCCCGTTTTACGACTGACGTCGAGCTGACCGTCCCTTTCCACGACGTGGATATGATGGGCGTGGTCTGGCACGGTAACTATTTCCGCTACTTTGAGATCGCCCGCGAGGCGCTACTCAACCAGTTTAATTATGGCTATCGGCAGATGAAGGAATCCGGCTACGTCTGGCCGGTGGTCGATACGCGGGTGAAGTACCGCGATGCGGTGAAATTCGAACAGCGCATCCGCGTCCGGGCGCAGATCGAAGAGTTTGAAAACCGCCTGCGTATCGCCTACCAGATTTTCGACGCCGAAACCGGAAAGCGAACCACCACCGGGTACACCATCCAGGTGGCCGTGGAAGAGAGCAGCCAGGAGTTGTGTTTCGTCAGCCCGGCGATTTTGTTTGAACGAATGGGAGTTACGCCATGAAATGGTTGCCATTGCTGGCGCTGCTGGTCAGCCCGCTGGTCAGCGCGGTTACGCTCGATGAACTGCAGCAGCGCTTTACCGAGCAGCCCGTGGTGCGCGCGCATTTCGAGCAGACCCGCACCATCAAAGACCTGCCGCAGCCGTTGCGCTCGCAGGGCGAAATGCTGATCGCCCGCGACGACGGTCTGCTGTGGGATCAGAAAGCCCCGTTCCCGATGACCCTGCTGCTGGACGACAAACGCATGGTGCAGGCGATCAACGGCCAGCCGCCGCAGACGATCACCGCCGAGAACAACCCGCAGATGTTCCAGTTTAACCATCTGCTGCGCGCCCTGTTCCAGGCCGATCGCCACGTGCTGGAAGAGAACTTCCGCATTGATTTTAAGGATCTCGGCGCGGGCCGCTGGTCGCTGGTGCTCACGCCCATCACCACGCCGCTGGACAAGATTTTCGCCACTATGAATCTGGGTGGCGCGACCTATCTGGAGTCGATCCAGCTCAACGACAAGCAGGGCGACCGCACAGATATCGTCCTTTCCCGCCATCAACTGACGCCCGCCAGCCTGACTCATGACGAACGCCAACGCTTTGCCGCACCGTAACACCCGGCGCCCGGCGCTGCTCTGGGGTGTGGTATGCCTGGTTCTGCTGGGCGTCCTGCTGTCGCTGCTGCCCGGCGCGCGACTCAACAGCAGCGTGCTGGCGATGCTGCCCAAGCAGACGCTCGGGGCGATCCCGCCTGCGCTCAACGACGGGTTTATGCAGCGTCTGGACCGTCAGCTGGTGTGGCTGGTCAGCCCCGGTAAAACGCCGGACCCGCGCGTGGCTCAGCGGTGGTTAACCCTGCTGCAAAAATCGGACGCCCTCAGCCAGGTCAAAGGTCCGATGGATGCCAACAGCCAAAAAGCCTGGGGCGAATTTTTCTGGCAGCACCGTAACGGCCTGCTCGACAGCGCCACCCGCGCCCGCCTGCAAAACGGCGGTGAGGCACAGGCCCAGTGGATCTTATCTCAGCTGTACTCGGCCTTCTCCGGCGTCAGCGGCAAAGAGCTGCAAAACGACCCGCTGATGCTGATGCGCGGTTCGCAGCTGGCGCTGGCGCAAAACAGCCAAAAACTGCGGCTAATGGACGGCTGGCTGGTGACCCAGGACGCCGCCGGAAACTACTGGTATCTGCTGCACGGCGAGCTGGCGGGGGACTCGTTCGATATGCAGCAAACGCACCGTCTGGTGACAACGCTACAGGGTCTGGAAAGTGAGCTTAAAACGGCTTTCCCGCAGGCTCAGCTGTTATCGCGCGGCACCGTGTTTTACAGCGACTACGCCAGCCAGCAGGCAAAACAGGATATTTCGACTCTCGGCGTCGCCACCCTTCTGGGGGTGATTTTACTGATTGTGGCGGTGTTCCGCTCCCTGCGCCCGCTGCTGTTATGCCTGATTTCCATCGGCATCGGCGCGCTGGCCGGAACCGTCGCCACGCTGACAATCTTTGGCGAATTGCATCTGATGACGCTGGTGATGAGCATGAGCATCATCGGGATTTCAGCGGATTACACGCTTTATTACCTGACCGAACGGATGGTCCACGGCGCGCAGGATTCGCCGTGGCAAAGCCTGGCGAAAGTGCGTAACGCCCTGCTGCTGGCCCTGCTGACCACCGTGGCGGCTTACTTCATCATGATGCTCGCCCCGTTCCCTGGCATTCGTCAGATGGCGGTGTTTGCCGCCGTGGGGCTGAGCGCCTCCTGCCTGACAGTGATTTTCTGGCATCCGTGGCTGTGCCGTGGGCTGCCTGTTCGCCCGGTGCCAGCGATGGTGCTGATGCTGCGCTGGCTGGCCGCCTGGCGGCGCAACAAGGCGCTCTCCGTCGGGCTGCCGCTGGTGCTGGCCGTGGTCTCCGTGGTCGGGATCGCCAGCCTGCGGGTGGATGACGATATCGCCCAGCTCCAGGCGCTGCCGAAAGCGATTCTGGCGCAGGAAAAAACCATTACCGCCCTCACCGGGCAGAGCGTCGATCAGAAGTGGTTTGTGGTCTACGGTGATTCCGCCCAGCAAACGCTGGAGCGGCTGGAAGCCTTCACCCCTGCGCTGTCACAGGTGCAAAAAGCCGGTGAAATAAAAGCGTTCCGCACCCTTCCCCTGAACTCGCTGACGCGGCAGAAAAGTGATTTGGCCTTGCTGCACAAGGCCGCGCCGGCAGTGACGAAAGTCTTACAAGACGCGGGGCTGACGAGCGTATCACCCGATCTGAACGCCATGCCCGTGACCACAGACGCCTGGCTCGCCAGCCCGGCGAGTGAAGGCTGGCGTCTGCTGTGGCTGACGCTGCCCGACGGTCACAGCGGCGTGCTGGTGCCGGTCGACGGCGTGAAAAACAGCGCAGCGCTGAGTCAACTGGCGGCAGCGCATCCGGGTGTGGCGTGGGTGGATCGCAAAGCGAGCTTCGACAGCCTGTTTTCCCTGTACCGCAACGTGCTGACGGGCCTGCTGTTGGTCGCGCTGGCGGTGATCGCCTGCGGGGCGATGGTGCGTCTCGGCTGGCGTAAGGGGCTGATAAGCCTGGTGCCATCGGTGCTGTCGCTCGGCTGTGGTCTGGCAGCGCTGGCGGTAACCGGCCATCCGGTGAATCTGTTTTCGCTGCTGGCCCTCGTGCTGGTGCTGGGGATTGGCATTAACTACACCCTGTTCTTCAGCAATCCGCGCGGTACACCGCTTACTTCCATGCTGGCGATTACGCTGGCGATGATGACCACCTTACTGACCCTCGGCATGTTGGTCTTTAGCGCCACGCAGGCGATCAGCAGCTTCGGCATTGTGCTGGTCAGCGGTATTTTCACCGCCTTCCTGCTGGCTCCGCTGGCGATGCCAGCTAAAAGAGAGAGAAAACGATGATGATCCCGTTTGGTCGCGCGCTCGCCCTGATGGCGACTCTGCTGCTGGCAGGCTGTAGCCACTCCACGCAAAACAGTGACGGCACGCGCCCGCAGGCCTGGTTGCAGCCGGGTACCAAGGTGACGCTGCCTGCACCGGGGATTTCTCCGGCGGTCAATTCTCAGCAATTGCTGACCGGCAGCTTCAACGGCCAGACGCAATCGCTGCTGGTGATGCTCAACGCCGACGCGGATAAAATCACGCTGGCCGGGCTGTCGTCGGTGGGGATCCGCCTGTTTCTCGCCACCTATGACAAGACAGGTATTCACACCGAGCAGTCGATTATCGTGCCGCAACTGCCGCCCGCCAGTCAGGTACTGGCCGATGTGATGCTCAGCCACTGGCCGATCGGCGCCTGGTTGCCGCAGCTGCCGAAGGGCTGGACGCTGACGGATAAAGGCGATCGCCGCGAGCTGCGCAACGCCAGCGGTACGCTGGTAACCGAGATTGTCTATCTGCAGCGCAAAGGCAAACGCGAGCCGATCAGCATCCAACAGCACGTCTTTAACTACCACATCACCATTCAATATCTGGGTGACTAAGATGATCTATATTTCTGCCGTGGGCATGGTGAATGCGCTGGGTAATTCGGCCAACGAGATCGCCGAAAACCTGGCGCGTGGCGTCGCACCGGGCATGCACAGCCGCGCAGGCTGGCTTCAGGGCGGTGAGGAGATCGTGCTCGGCGGCGTCGAGGGCGAACTGCCGCCGATTCCGGATCACGCCGCCGCTCACCGCACGCGCAATAATCAGCTGCTGCTGGCTGCGCTGGCGCAGATCCAGCCCGCCGTTGACGAGGCGATTGCCCGTTTCGGCCACGACCGCGTGGCCGTGGTACTCGGCACCAGCACCTCGGGGCTGGATGAGGGCGATGAGCACGTGCGTCTGTCCCTGAACGGCGAAGCGAGTACGCGCTGGCAGTACCCGCAGCAGGAGCTGGGCGATCCGTCGCGCTTTCTCGCCAACTGGCTGAAGCTCGAAGGCCCGGCGTTTACGCTCTCTACAGCCTGTTCCTCAAGCGCGCGCGCAATCATCAGCGGCCGTCGTCTGATTGACGCCGGGCTGGCGGATATCGCCATCGTTGGTGGTGCGGATACGCTGAGCCGGATGCCGGTCAACGGATTCCACAGCCTCGAATCCCTCTCCACCACGTTGTGCGAGCCGTTTGGCCGCGACCGTCGCGGGATCACCATCGGCGAAGGCGCGGCGCTGATGATTCTGACCCGCGAACCGCAGCCCGTCGCGCTGCTGGGCACCGGCGAATCAAGCGATGCCTACCACATCTCCGCCCCCCATCCGCAGGGCGAAGGGGCGATTCGCGCCATCACCCAGGCGCTTAACGAAGCGGGCCTGAAGCCGGATGAGATTGGCTATATCAACCTGCACGGCACGGCGACGCCGCTGAACGACCAGATTGAGTCGCAGGTGGTACATGACCTCTTCGGCGAGGCGGTTCCATGCAGTTCAACCAAATATTTGACCGGCCACACGCTGGGCGCGGCGGGCATTACGGAAGCCGCGCTTAGCTGGCTGCTCCTGACCCGCGATCTGCCGCTGCCGGCGCAGGATTTTACCCGCTACGCACCCGATCCGAGCCTGCCGCCCTGCGGCGTGCTGCATCAGCCCGTCGCGCTGGAAAAACCGGTGATTTTGTCTAATTCGTTCGCGTTTGGCGGCAACAACGCCAGCATTTTGCTGGGGAGAGTATCATGAGTTATTTATCGCCCGTGGAGTATTTGCCCCACGATGCACCGATGCTGCTGCTGGAAACGGTGGAAAACGTCACGGACGAGAGCGCCGCGTGTGGCGTGCGTGTCAGCCCTCAGAGCGTGCTGGCACCGTTTCTCACTGCCGATGGGGATCTACCCGGCTGGTATGCCCTTGAGCTGATGGCGCAGACCGTCGGCGTCTGGTCCGGCTGGCATCGCCACCAGCAGGGGCAAAGCAGTATCGCGCTGGGTATGGTGCTGGGCGCGCGTGAGCTGGTGTGCGCCGAAGGGCGCTTCCCGGCGGGTTCCGCGCTGACAATCAGTGTGAAGCTGCTGATGCAGGACGAACGTTTTGGCAGCTTCGAATGCACCATTGCCGCAGACGGCACCACGCTGGCAACAGGCCGCGTCAATACCTTCCAGCCGAGCGCGGAAGAGTTAACTTCGCTTTTTAATCAGGAATCATCCACATGAATCGTTCCGTTCTGGTCACCGGAGCCAGCAAAGGCATCGGACGCGCTATCGCCCGACAACTCGCCGCTGACGGGTTTATCGTGGGCGTGCATTATCACCGCGACGCCGAGGGCGCGCAGCAGACGCTGGAGTCTATCCAGCAGGCAGGCGGCCAGGGCCGTTTGCTCTCTTTTGACGTCGGCAATCGCGAGCAGTGCCGCGAGGTGCTGGAGCAGCAGATCGAGACCCACGGCGCGTGGTATGGCGTGGTCAGCAACGCCGGTATCACCCGCGACGGCGCGTTCCCCGCCCTCAGCGAGAATGACTGGGACAGCGTGATCCACACTAATCTCGACAGTTTTTATAACGTCATTCACCCGTGCATCATGCCGATGATTGGCCTGCGCAAAGGCGGGCGGATTATCACGCTCTCCTCCGTATCAGGCGTGATGGGCAACCGTGGACAGGTAAACTACAGCGCGGCAAAAGCCGGAATCATCGGCGCCACCAAAGCGCTGGCGATTGAGCTGGCAAAGCGCAAAATCACCGTCAACTGTATGGCACCGGGGTTGATTGACACCGGAATGATCGAAATGGAAGAGGCCGCCCTGAAAGAGGCGATGTCCATCATCCCAATGAAACGTATGGGGCAGGCTGACGAAGTGGCTGGCCTGGCCAGTTACCTGATGTCAGATATTGCGGGCTATGTGACCCGCCAGGTCATTTCCATTAACGGAGGAATGCTATGACACGTCGCGTGGTCATTACAGGCATGGGCGGCGTCACCGCCTTTGGAGAGGACTGGCAGTCGGTTTCGGCGGGACTTCTTGCCGGTGAAAATGCGGTGCGCAAAATGCCCGAGTGGCAGGTCTATGACGGGCTGCACACCCTGCTTGGCGCACCGATTGATGATTTCACCCTGCCGGAGCATTACACCCGCAAACGCATCCGCGCGATGGGCCGTGTGTCGCTGTTGTCGACGCGCGCCACCGAAAAAGCGCTGGAGCAGGCCGGGCTGATTGGCGAAGCGGTACTGACTAACGGCGAGACCGGGATCGCTTACGGCTCGTCCACCGGCAGTACCGGCCCGGTAAGCGAATTCGCCACCATGCTGACGGAAAAGCATACCAACAACATCACCGGCACGACCTATGTGCAGATGATGCCGCACACCACGGCGGTCAACACCGGTCTGTTCTTCGGCCTGCGCGGGCGCGTGATTCCGACCTCCAGCGCCTGCACTTCCGGCAGCCAGGCGATTGGCTATGCGTGGGAAGCCATTCGCCACGGTTATCAGACGGTGATGGTCGCGGGCGGCGCGGAAGAGCTTTGCCCGTCAGAAGCGGCGGTGTTTGATACCCTGTTTGCCACCAGCCAGCGCAACGATGCGCCGAAAACTACCCCGTCTCCGTTCGATAAACAGCGCGACGGTCTGGTGATTGGCGAAGGCGCAGGCACGCTGATTCTGGAAGAGCTGGAGCACGCCAAAGCACGCGGCGCGACTATCTACGGGGAGATCGTCGGCTTCGCCACCAACTGCGACGCCGCCCACATCACCCAGCCGCAGCGTGAAACCATGCAAATTTGCATGGAAAAGTCGCTGAAAATGGCGGGACTGAGCGCGATGGATATGGGGTACATCTCCGCCCACGGTACGGCGACGGATCGCGGTGATATGGCTGAAAGCCTGGCGACGGCGGCGATCTATGGCGATAACGTGCCGATTTCGTCGTTAAAAAGCTATTTCGGTCATACGCTCGGTGCCTGCGGCGCGCTGGAGGCGTGGATGAGCCTGCAAATGATGCGCGAAGGCTGGTTCGCCCCGACCCTCAATTTAAGACAACCGGATGAGCAATGCGGTGCTTTAGATTATATTATGGGGGAAGCCCGCCGGATTGATTGTGAATATCTGCAAAGCAATAACTTCGCATTTGGCGGCATCAATACTTCGATCATCATCAAACGCTGGGCGTGACTATGTACCAGTTTGTACTGGGAAAAATTTCCACTCTTAACGCTGATCCCTATGCATCAGCGCTGGCAGACAGGGCGCCCGAAGGTGCCCGACGCGCCCGCTGGTTAGCGGGCCGGACGCTGCTCACCCGCGCGTTATCGCCCGCCCCGTTGCCGGAAATCGTCTTTGGCGAACAGGGAAAACCGGCGTTTGTGGGCGATCATCCCCTGTGGTTTAACCTGAGCCACAGCGGCGATGATATTGCCCTGCTGTTGAGCGATGAAGGCGAAGTGGGGTGCGATATCGAAGTGATTCGCCCGCGTGATAACTGGCAGGCGCTGGCCAACGCCGTGTTCAGCGTGGCCGAACATCATGAGCTGGAGCGCGAAACGCCCGAGGAAAAACTGCAGGCATTCTGGCGCATCTGGACGCGCAAAGAAGCGATCGTTAAACAACGCGGCGGCAGTGCCTGGCAAATCGTCAGCATCGACAGCGCGGCAAAGCAGCCGCACTCCGTGAGTCAGCTTCAGTTTGGGTCCCTGAGTCTGGCGGTCTGTACGCCAACGCCTTTTACGCTGACACCTGAATCTATTTCGCCTTTTGCACCACTGGCCAAAAAATGACCAACACCCCTGCAATAATCAGCCCAACACCCGCCAGCCCGGTCCAGGAGAACGTATCATTCCAGCCGGGTAGCACGATAGCGGCAATCCACACCAGAATGTAGCTCAGGCTGAGCAGCGCATAGGCCTTGCTCAGCGCCATGCGGTGCAGCGCCAGATACCAACAGCCCATCGACGCGACATAACCGCTTAAGCCCAGCAGCAACATGCCGCTGCCGGGGGCAAAGTGCTGAAATGCCCTAAGCAATGCGATCGGCTCAGCGACCGGCGGCAAAGCCATCATCGCCGAGCGCAGCAGGAGTTGCGCCCCGCTCACCAGCACGACGCTGCACAGCGCCCAGAATGCCCCCTTCACAGGCTACCTCCCAGCAGCACAATGCCGGCCATGATCAGCCCCACGCCCAGCCAGTGATGGAACGCGATCTTCTCGCGCCAGAACGCTTTCGCTGCCAGCGTCACCCAGACAAAATTCAGGCTCAGCATTGGGTAGGCAATCCCTACCGGCAAACGCTGGAGCACCATCAGCCACAGCACCATGCCGACGCCCAGTGCCAGCAGCGCCAGGCCGAGCCAGAAGACGATATGCCTCCCTCGCCCGCCGTCTTTTGCCGGGCGCGTGGCCTGTTTCTGGCAGAGTTGGCCCGCGCAGCTCAGCAGGCTTGCCAGTCCCAGCCAGATCCAGACCGTCATTGCGGGAGATACTGCAGGTAAGCCAGACGTCCCTGAATATAGAGACTGTCCGGTTTCGGCAGATCGGCGCGCGCGAGGTCATCGTTTTTCGACAGCAGAATCACCAGCGAAATTTTCCCCTGCGCGCGATGTTCCGCCAGCCAGCGACGGAAATCATCTTTGCCCACGTAGCGTCCTTGCACGTCAGGATAATCCAGGCCGTATTTCAGCTCGCCACTCTGACCAAACATGATGATATCGCTGCGTTTCAGGTCCCACGCCAGCCCGGAGGCAATGCCGACGTTGTTCGCCAGCACAAAGCGGCTCTCCGTTAACGGTTGTCGCACGGTCTCCACCAGCGACTGCGGCTGCTTGGAATCCACCACCCGATTCGGCACCACAAACCCGAGCAACAGTCCCAGCCCCAGCGGACAGAGCGCCGCCAGCCACCAGCGCTGCTGCGCCCGGCGTAGCGTCCACAAACCGACCAGCGCCCAGACCAGAAATGCCACTACCGCGCAGAAGACTTTGTACAGCTCGACGGAAGTCCAGACCGGATGTCTGGTCGGTCCCCACGGCGAAACGATCAGCGCCGCGACGACGCCCAGCACGCCAAACGCCAGGTTGATGATCGCGTTGACGCGCAGGACCTTGACCCCGTTTCCGACAAGCGACCAGGCATAGCGCGCCATCAGCATTGCCAGCGGCGCGAAGCACGGCAGAATGTAGGTCGGCAGTTTGCCTTTCGCGATACTGAAAAACAGCAGCGGCATCACCACCCAGCCTAACAAATAGAACCCACCGCGCGCCTCTTTCACATCACGCCAGCCGAGGCGCAATGCGCCGGGCAACAGCGCCAGCCACGGTAAGCTCCCGGCCATCAGGAACGGCAGGTAGTACCAGAACGGGGCTTTGTGTTGGGCGTCGCTGCTGGCGAAACGCTGGACATGCTCGACCCAGAAGAAGTAGCGCCAGAAATCCGGCTCGCGATGGGCAATCGCCAGCGCCCACGGCAGGACGATCGCTACGCAGCTCAGAACCGCCAGCCAACCGTACAACAGCACCTCTTTCCAGCGTTTCTGCACGACGACCCACGGCAGCACGGCGACAACCGGCACCGCCAGCGCCAGAAAACCTTTGGTCATCACCCCCATGCCGCAGGCCAGCCCCAGCAGCAGGTAACCGCCGATTTTGCCTGCGCGGGTATTCGCCTGCGCCGCCATCCAGAAGCTGCACATCGCGGCGACCAGCCAAAGGGTGATCATCGGGTCCAGCACCGCGTACGAGCCTACGCCGTAGACCAGCAGCAGAGTCAGGAAGATCACACCCGAGGTCAGCGCCACGCGTTTATCGCGCCACATCCGCCAGGCCAGCCAGATAACCAGAAGCGCGGTCAGCCCCGTAGAGAAGATCGCCCCGGCGCGCACGGCAAAGTTCGAGTCGCCAAACAGCATCTGACCGAGACTGTTTATCCAGTACCCGGCAATCGGTTTTTCAAAGTAACGCAGCCCCAGGAAATGCGGCACCACCCAGTTTCCAGTGGCCAGCATTTCACGGCTGATCTCCGCATAGCGCGTCTCATCCGGCTGCCAGAGCAGACGAATATCGACGGGCAGAAGATAGTAAAGCGCAAAAAGAACGAAAAGAGCGACACTAAAACGCGCAGATTTCATGGCGCTGGGCTCACGGTTTGTTGATAACCAAGCCAGCCTTCGCGGCCAGCCAATTCATCACGGACGATTTTCCCGACGGGCAAGGTGCTGAGATCGTCAGGTAACATCTCGCTTAACGGGCAAAACTGAATGCCTTCCTGGGCGGCCAGTTGCAGCAGCGCGGCGAAATCCTGCTGATACGCAATCCCTTCCACTTCGGCGTGAATGGTATAGACCGGCGTGCCGGTATCGCGATGGATGCAGTCGAGAATAAAACGGTTAAAATTCTCCGCCGTGACTTCCCGCCCGACCACTTCATCCCAGGTCGGAAGCGTCACCGGGATTTGCACGGTGCCGAGCCGGGTCTCGCCGAGCTGCGGTAAAAACGGCCCACTGCCCCGGCAGTCGCTGTTATAGCGAAATGAAAACGGCTCTTTGGCTCGCACCACACGCTGATCTGCGCGCCAGCCCGCCACCGCAGAACAGTGAACCGGCTGGCCGAGGATCGCTTCCAGCTCCATTAGACCACGCTCCACTTCGCGGGTCAGACGGGGAATTTTCCACACGCCACTCCAGGCCTGCCAGGCGTGATGATCCCAGGCGTGTAACCCCACCTCATGGCTCAGTGCAGCGGCGCGGATCACCTCTTCGTTCCCCGCACCAATGCGCTTGCCAGGCCAGGCGGTGCCCGCCAGCAGAATATCCCAGCCGTAGAGGGAAGCCGCGCGTGAACGCAGCATTTTCATCAGAAAGGTCGGTTTAAACAGGCGCCACAGATGACGCCCCATGTTGTCAGGCCCGACGCTGAAGAAAAAGCTGGCGCGCACCTTGTGCTCGCTCAGCAGCTCCAGCAGTCGTGGCACACCGTCGCGGGTGCCACGAAAGGTATCGACATCAATGCGTAAACCGACTTTTTTCATGATGCCTGTTCCGACAGCTCCACGGTGCGCAGGAAGAAATCGAGGGTTTCATCAATGGTCTGAACCATATCCACCGTCGGCGTCCAGTTCAGGCAGCGCTTCGCATTGCGGATGCTCGGCTTACGGTGCTCAACGTCCTGATACCCTTTGCCATAATAGCTGCTGCTTTCCACTTCGCTGAAACCGGCGAAGGGCGGGAAGCGGTCGCGCAGCGGGTGGCGTTCGAAGCTTGCAAGCAGCATTTCGGCCAGTTCGCGGATGCTCGCTTCGTTCTCCGGGTTGCCGATATTGATAATTTCCCCATCGCAAAGTCCGTCTTTGTTCTCGATGATGCGGAACAGCGCTTCGATGCCATCGCTGATATCGGTGAAGCAACGTTTCTGTTTGCCGCCTTCGATCAGCTTAATCGGCGAACCTTCCACCAGATTGAGGATCAGTTGGGTGATGGCGCGAGAGCTGCCAATGCGCGCCGCGTTCAGGTTATCGAGGCGCGGCCCCATCCAGTTAAACGGACGGAACAGGGTGAAGCGCAGATTCTCTTTTTCGCCATAGGCCCAGATCACACGGTCCAGCAGCTGTTTTGAGACGGAGTAAATCCAGCGCTGTTTGTTGATCGGCCCCACCACCAGGTTCGAGGTATCTTCGTCGAACACGCTATCGGTGCACATGCCGTACACTTCCGAGGTGGACGGGAAGATGATGCGCTTGTTGTACTTCACGCAGTCGCGGATGATCTTGAGGTTCTCTTCAAAATCGAGTTCAAAGACACGCAGCGGATTACGGGTATATTCGATTGGCGTAGCGATGGCCACCAGCGGCAGCACCACGTCACATTTCTTGATGTGGTATTCGATCCACTCGGAGTGAATGCTGATATCCCCTTCCACGAAATGGAAGCGCGGGCAGTCGAGGAAACGGCTGATCGCATCCGAGCCAATATCGAGACCATAAATTTCGTAGTTGTCGTCTTTCAGCAGACGTTCGGTCAGATGGTTACCGATAAAACCGTTCACGCCGAGGATCAGCACGCGGGTACGACGCTTCACGGCAACATACGGCGCGCTGGTCACCAGTGCCCCATTCACCAGCCCTAAGGACTGCGCCAGCTGCGTGCCCGGCATATATACGCCGTTCTCCGTCTGGCCGGTGACAATCTCCAGCGCCTGTTCACCGCAGGCGATAATCAGCGGGGAAGCCGAAATGACCGTCCCCGGTCTGGCCGCCGGAATGTCCGCGCGCACGCGGGATTTCCAGACGATAAATTTACTCGCCCCCACATAAGCCACGGCACCCGGCCACGGGTCAGTCACCGCGCGCACCAGGTTGTGCAGCTGTGCTGCCGGTCTGGTCCAGTCGAGACGCCCGTCTTCCGGGGTACGACGGCCATAACAGGTGGCTTCACTGTGATTCTGTTCGGTCTCTTTGAGAATGCCCTGACGCAGCGCAGGCAGTGCATCATTCAACAGCGTCTGTGCCGCCCTACAGAGTTTATGATGCAGGGTCAGCGCCGTGTCATCCGCTTCAATGCTCACGCGCTGCTGGGCGGCAATCGCCCCGGCATCCGCGCGCTTCACCATGCGGTGCAGCGTCACGCCCGTTTCCGTTTCGCCGTTCACCAGCACCCAGTTCAGCGGCGCACGACCGCGATATTTTGGCAGCAGGGAACCGTGCAGATTGTATGCCCCGACGGTCGCGGCGCTGAGGATCTCATCGCACAGCAGGTTGCGGTAGTAGAAAGAGAAAATCACATCAGGCGCGAGCTTCTGAATACGGTCCACCCACAGCGGATGGTTTACGTCATCGGGAGCATACACCGGGATTTCACGTTCGGCGGCGATACGTGCCACAGAGCTAAAGAAGTGGTTCTCGCCTGCGGTATCCGGGTGAGTGAAAATCGCGGCGATGTCATAACCCGCTTCCAGAAGGGCTAATGTCCCCGTACATCCCATATCGTGATAGGCAAAAACAACGGCTTT
The DNA here is from genome assembly GCF_003051885.1 of Lelliottia sp. WB101. Taxonomy (NCBI): domain Bacteria; kingdom Pseudomonadati; phylum Pseudomonadota; class Gammaproteobacteria; order Enterobacterales; family Enterobacteriaceae; genus Lelliottia; species Lelliottia sp. WB101. The sequence continues at coordinate 1,250,387 of NZ_CP028520.1, read as the reverse complement.
CATGGGTGATTTCCTTCCTGAGAGGAGGTGTGTTCCTGACGAACAACACGTTGAATAAAGTAGCGCGGACGTGCGCGGACATCGTTATAGATTCGGCCGATGTACTCACCGAGTAACCCCATGCCGACAAACTGCGCGCCGATAAACATGAACAGTACGGCGAAGAGCATAAAGACCCCTTCCGCGGCCCACTGCGGCCCATAGGCCAGACGCAGCACAACCAGCAGAACGGAGAGCGCAAAGCCCATCAGCGCAATGATGCTGCCGAAGACGCTGAGCAGACGCAGCGGCGTGGTGGTCAGGCAGGTGATCAGGTCGTACATCAGATTGATCAGGCGCATGAAGCTGTATTTGGATTCCCCGTGCTCGCGCTCGGCGTGCAGCACAGGGATCTCCGTGGCTTTGCGCGCAAAGGTATTGGCGAGAATCGGAATGAACGTGCTGCGCTCGTGGCAGTGCAGCATTGCATCGACAATGTGGCGACGGTAGGCGCGAAGCATGCAGCCGTAATCGCCCATCGCTTTGCCCGTGGTGCGCTGGATCAGGCGGTTGATGGTGCGTGAGGCCAGCTTGCGGAATACGCTGTCCTGGCGGTTCTGGCGCACCGTCCCGACCACGTCATAACCTTCGTCAGCGGTCGCCACCAGACGCGGGATCTCCTCCGGCGGGTTCTGCAGATCGGCGTCGAGGGTGATGATCAGATCGCCCGTCACGTGGCTGAAACCGGCCATGATCGCCGAATGTTGCCCGTAGTTGCGGTTCAGTAGCACCGCGACGATAGGGCTGCCGTCAGCCTGCGCGGCGTCGGTGAGCATCATCGCGGAGTCGTCACTGCTGCCGTCATCGACCAGCAGGATTTCATACTCCTTGCCCAGGGTGTCGCAGGCGGCTGTGGTGCGGCGAATCAGCTCCGGCAGACTCTCCTGCTCGTTATAAACCGGGATCACCACCGAGACTTTTTTTACAGGCGGTGTGCTAAACATGTCCATGTCCTGCAAGCTGATGGAGCGCGGCAATGACGCGGGTTGTGTCGTCATGAGTCATATCCGGGAAAAGAGGGAGTGAACAGATACGCGCGCTGTTCCATTCAGTGTTCGGTAAGGACACATCCGGGAAGCGCTCGCGGTAGTATTTTTGCGTGTGGGCGGCGCGAAAATGGAGACCAGTGCCGATGCCCTGAGCTTTCAGGGCTTCCATCAGCGCGTCGCGGGTAATGCCACATTTGGCTTCGTCCACGCGAATGATGAACAGATGCCAGGCGTGCAGATGCGGCCAGGCGGGTACGCTCAGAGGCATGAACGGCGTGTCGGCAAGTTCCAGCAAATAGCGGCTGGCGATCTCCGCGCGACGGTGGTTGGCATTGCCCAGTTTACCGAGCTGCACCAGGGCCAGCGCGGCGTTGATATCCGCGAGGTTGTATTTAAACCCCGGAGAGATCACTTCCGCCTGCGGCGCGCGGCCAAGCGTCTGACGGTCGAACGCATCAACGCCAAGACCGTGGAATTTGAGGCTGCGAATGCGCTGCGCCAGCTGTTCGTCATCCGTCACCACTAACCCGCCTTCTGCGCAGGTCATATTTTTGATGGCGTGGAAGGAGAAGATCGCCGTCCCCTGCCAGCCGACGTGATGGCCTTTGTAGTAAGTTCCGGCGGCGTGGGCGGCATCTTCGATCACCGGAATCCCGTAGCGCTCGCCAAGGGTGTGGATGGCGTCAATGTCCGCCGGGGCGCCGGCATAATGCACCGGGATAATGGCTTTGGTGCGCGGCGTGATGGCCGCTTCGATCGCATCCGGCGTGACCATCAGGTTATCGCGATCGACGTCGATCATCACCGGCGTGGCGCCCAACAGCACGATCATATTCAGCGTCGACACCCAGGTCATGGACGGGGTGATCACTTCATCGCCGGGACCAATACCCAGCGCCATCAGCGTGACGTGCATTCCGCCCGTGGCTGAGCTAACGGCAATCGCGTGACGGTTTCCTGTCAGGGTGCAAAATACCTCTTCCAGCGCCTGGTTTTTTGGCCCGGTGGTGATCCAGCCCGACGCCAGAACATCCTGCAGGGCTGCTATTTCTTCCGCACCCATCGACGGGCGTGAAAAAGGCAGAAAATCACTCATTATTAATTTCCTTGCGGTATTAAAGGCATCATCAACTGACTGTCTTTACAGGCAACTCACCGAAATAGTGCGGGATGTTTTTTAAATAAAGTTGAAATAAAATCCAGTCGGACCTTCATTAATGTCAACAAAGCCTCAACTAACCCCAAAGTAACGTTCTTTTATTAGGAAAAAATTAAGAGAGGAATAATAAAAAAAGGATTACAAGCGAAGGGATCACATAAAATAACTTCAATAACATAACGTTACACAGCAGGTCATTGAGAATTAATTATGTGAACCTGCTCACGCCATGTTAAAGATATATTTCAGTACGCGACGAAGAGAAATAGTAAACGAATGCTTAACCAAAGCGAAAAAGGGCGTTTTCTTTAATTAAAAGGATAAATTCCGGGGAACTTTTCTTTGCAGCGCATTGTCGCTTCTATTTAATATTAACGGCCAAAACTGCGCGTGTTTGAAATCCCGCTTCTCTCTAAACTGCTACGCTTTATGGTCTGAACTTTTATCATCATAAGGAACAGACCATGAAAATCGATCTGACGGGGAAAGTCGCACTGGTCACCGCTTCAACGGGCGGGATTGGGCTTGCCATCGCTCGCGGACTGGCGGAGAGCGGTGCCGAAGTGATCATTAACGGGCGCAGCGCGGAATCGGTCAATAACGGTATTCAGCAGCTTCAGCAGGCGGTGCCTGGCGTGCAGGTGCGGGCGACAATCGCCGATCTCAGCACATCTGAAGGCGTGGAATCGGTGCTGAAGGTGGCGTCGAACGTCGATATCCTGGTGAACAACGCCGGGGTTTACGGGCCGGAAGATTTTTACGCCACCGACGATGACACCTGGAATCGCTACTGGCAGACCAACGTGATGTCCGGCGTGCGTCTGTCGCGCGCCCTGCTGCCGGGCATGGTGCAAAAAGGCTGGGGTCGGGTGGTGTTTATCTCGTCCGAATCGGCCTGCAACATTCCTGCGGATATGATCCACTACGGCGTGACGAAGACCGCGCAGCTGTCGCTGGCGCGCGGCCTGGCGAAATTCGTGGCGGGTAGCGGCGTGACCGTGAACAGCGTCCTGCCGGGGCCGACGATGTCCGATGGGTTTGCGGCGATGATGAAAGATGAAATGGAGAAAACCGGCAAACCGCTTGAGCAGCTGGCGAAAGAGTTTGTCATGGCCAATCGCCCAACGTCGGTGATTCAGCGCGCATCGACTGTGGAAGAGGTCGCCAATATGGTGGTTTATGTCTGTTCCACCCAGGCGTCCGCCACCTCCGGCGCTGCACTGCGCGTGGATGGCGGCGTCGTGGACGATATTATTTAGGCATCACTGCCCGTCACCCGGCGGGCGGTAATAAAGTGCGTCTGCCAGTAGCGGTTCGCCAGGGTTGAAACCGTCACCCCCGCGCTGGTTGAGGCATGGATAAATTGCTGATCGCCGATATACACACCGACGTGACGGCGGTGCGGACCCGTCTGGAAGAAAATCAGATCCCCGGCTTTGAGGCGATATTCCGCCACCTGCACGCCACGGTTGATCTGTTCGCCTGTGGTACGCGGCAGCGAGAGGTCAGCGGCATCGCTAAACAGATGTTGCATCAGCGCCGAGCAGTCAACGCCGTGATGCGTAGACCCACCCCAGAGGTAGCGCGTCCCTTTCCATTTTTGGTATTGCGTCAACATACGGCCACGCAGCGGGTCAGTATCCTGATGCTCAAGCGACGTTTTTGCCGGTGAAAACGACAGCTCATGTTGTTGCGATAACATCGAGGCAGGCAGTTCAAAACTCATTGCGGAAAACGAAGCAACACTTAACAGCAGGGTTGAAATTAGCAGTCTAAACATCATAAAGGTTCTAAGAAGTGAGTGAATTCTTCCTTACGCGTGAGGGGGCAATGTTCCCTCGAATCAGCTTTCGAGGTGGCGATAATATAGGCAGCTCACTTTTCATCCAATCACAGCGAGGTCCAAAAACGGACTTTGCCGCCGGGTCGCAACTTTGTGAAAAAAAAGTACGTGATTGCGGGACTGTGAAGGTAAAGCAGGTAAACTAATGTGCAGAATGTGTATTTCAGCAAAGACCTATTTATGACCAATATGATTGCCGATGAGGCAGTGGCAAAATCCAGCGTGCTTTCCGTTTTCGACTTTGACGGAACGCTGACGCATCACGACAGCTTTATCCCCTTTCTGCGCTTTGCCTTTGGTAAACGCTACTTTGCCGGGCGTCTGGTGCGTATGGCGCTGCCCACCATCAACTGCGTACGCCGTAAACTGACGCGCGACGAGCTGAAAGAGGTGCTGGTGAGGACGTTCCTGACGGGCGTGGACGAGCACTGGCTGCGCCAGCAGGCCGAGCTGTTTTGCGAGAAATACTGGAGCAAGCTGATGCGCCCGGCAGGCGTGATGGCCGTGGCGGCGGAGGTCAACTCCGGCGCGGAAGTGACGATCTGTTCAGCCTCTCCGGCGCTGGTATTGCAGCCCTGGGCCGATAAGCTCGGCATTAAACTGATTGGCACGCAGCTGGAAGTGGTGGACGGGAAACTGACCGGCCGCATCACCGGGCATAACTGTCGCTGCGCGCAGAAAGTGGCGCGGCTGGAGAGGGTTTACGGCAATCTGAACGATTACCACCTGCGCGCCTGGGGCGATACGCGTGGCGATCATGAACTGCTGGCCGCAGCGCAGGACCCGCACTGGCGGCATTTCCATCCGCCAAGAGCGCGACGTCATTCGCCTATTAAATAAATGCAAAACGGCAACCCAGGGTTGCCGTTTTTGTTTTTGTCCCCTCACACTAGGGAGAGAGCCGGGATAAGGGCGTCAGGCCGCTCGTTTCCCGGGGAACACCACGCTCGCAATGATCCCTAACGCCAGCACGCCCAACACCACAAACAGGCTCATGTTCGCGGTGATGTTATAGCCGTGATGCCAGAAGTGGTCGGTCGCATTTAGCCCCAGCTTGAAGGCCACGAAGAACAGCAGCAGCACCACCGATTTCTCCAGATGGACCAGATACTGTTTCATCGCTTCCAGCACGAAATAGAGCGTACGCAGGCCGAGGATCGCAAACATCATGGCGCTGTAAATAATCAGCGGTTCACGGCTGACGGCGATAATCGCGGGCACGGAGTCGAAGGCAAACATCACGTCCGACAGCTCCACCACCGCCACACACAGCAGCAGCGGCGTGGCGTAGCGCTTCGCTTTCTTCACGCGGCCCACCATCACATCCTGGTTTTCCGGTTTTTCCAGCTCGGCGTCCACCTCTTTCTGAGTCAGCAGAAACGCGTTGCTGCTGATCTTCGGCCAGACCGGATAAAAGCGTTTCACCAGCCGATAGGCCAGATGGTGAGAATAGTCCTCGACCTCGTCGCTCTCTTCGTTACGACGGAGCATCATCAGCGCGGTCCAGCCGACCACCAGCGCAAAAATCACTTCGACGTATGGCCCAAGGCTCAACAGGCTGGTGCCGATCGCCACGAAAATCCCACGGAAGACAATCGCCCCGAGCACGCCCCAGTAGAGCACGCGGTGACGGTATTTATCCGGTACACCGAACCAGGCGAAAATCGCCATCATCACGAACAGGTTATCGACGGACAGCACCTCTTCCAGCGCATAACCCGTGAGGAACAGGCTCGCCATTTCGGCGCCGTGGTGAACGTACAGGAACCCGGCAAACGCCATTGCTAACATGAGCCAGAAAATGGACCACATTACGGCGCTTTTCAGCGAGACCGGTTTGTCGTGGCGATGCATGAAGAGATCGATAAACATCGCCCCCACCGCCATCACTACGAATACAACAACGGTTTCCGTCGGGAAACCGAGATGAGCAGATGTCATTACACAACCCTTTTTAAGAACAAAACACACACCATGCAGAATTCAAAAAACAGACAAAATGAAAAGTGGGCCGTTGCCAGCCCTGAAGAAGTTTATCACCGTCAGGCTGCGACGGGATAAATGAGAATTTACGCCTCTTCCACTGGCGTGATTTTATGTGGTTGCTCCAGCACCATCGTTTGAGTCTGGCTCAGACTAATGCCCGCCGCACGCAGCATTTTGAGGATCTCATACAGCAAATCGCTGCGCGTAGAGCTGACCATACGCGGACTGTTTACATACCCGGTCACGCTGAGCACAATCCCGTTCGGCCCCAGTTCCTTGAAACTGACCGACGGCGCGGGCGCTTCCAGAATCGACTCATGCAGGGTATAGGCATCCAGCAGCAAATTGCGCACCTGTTCCGGATCGATATCCAGCGGGAAGGTCAGCGTGATAGTCGCCACGCCCTGCGCATTGCCCATGGTAGCGTTACGCACGTTCTGGGAAATCAGCTGCGAGTTCGGCACGATCACCGTTGATTTATCGCCGAGCTGAATCTCTGTCGCACGAACGTTGATGCGGCGAATATCCCCTTCGACGCCGCTGATACTCACCAGATCCCCCACTTTCACCGGACGTTCTGTCAGCAGAATCAGACCGGAGATAAAGTTCTTCACAATCTCCTGCAGGCCAAAACCGATACCGACCGACAGGGCGCTGACGATCCACGCCAGACGGTTCCACTCAATGCCGAGCATCGAGAGGGTGAGCATAATGAGGAGCACGTAGCCGACGTTGGTAAAGAGCGTCACCAGCGAGGCGCGAAGCCCTCTGTCCATCGTGGTTTTTGGCAGGAAATCGTGATCCAGCCAGCGGCGCGAGGAGCGCAGGATATACCACCCGACCACCAGGCACACCACGGCATTGACCGCATGCGCCGGGATAATATTCATGCTCTCGAGGCCCTTACCGCCCCAGATATCCGCGATTTTGCTCACTAATTCGAGCGGCGTGGTGGTGCCAAAAGTGCCGTTCAGCAGCGCCACGACGGCCATCAGCAGCAGCATGGTTTTACCCAGCGCAGAAAACAGCGTGGAGGCCAGCGACAGATGGCGCTCATTGAGGCTGAGGGTACTTTGTAAAATCTTGCCGCTGTGGGTCGTGGGCGAGAACACGGCCTCGCACAAATCCACCACGAAATGAATCAGCAGGTACAGGCAGCTGACCACCAGGCCAATCCACAGCAGTTCGAAGGTGACAAATCGCGCCAGCGGGATGTAACCGATCAGCAGGGCAATCAGAATGACAAACGCCGTCAGACTGATCACCAGGTGGATCAGCCCCGCCATCGTCGAGCGCGCCTCGGTTTGCTCACCTTCGGCACGCATTTTACGGCGCATACGGTTAACGCGGATGGGGGCGATCAGGCAGTTGAGCGCCACCAGCAGTGCTGACAAGCCGTTGCCGAACAGCGTTGCATCAATGCTCGACCCGACCAGCCCGTTCAGCTGCTCGATAATGCCGAAGATAAAGATAAACGCCGCCAGCAGGATCGGGAACGAGGCGAGCGTTTTCGCCAGCGAGTCAGCGATGCCCGGCAGACGCCACGACGGATGGCTGTTCGACAGCAGCGCGACACCCAGCCCGGCAATCACCGCCGAGAAATAGGTCAGCTCAACCAGTTGATCGGCAAAATCCAGCACCAGACGGGACGTGTCTGGCAAACGTGTGAAGATATAGCACAGCAGCTGCATGCTGATGCCGAGCGTCACCGTGGTGCTCAGCGTCGTGAAACAGGCCAGGAAGCTGCGGCGAAAACGTCCCTGCGGCAGCCAGCGCGGCAAGATCCAGTTCATCGGTTTGTCCAGCGCCTTGCGCCCGAACAGGCCGATGACCAGCGCTAACAGCAGATAGAAGCCAGAACCGATATACCAGTCTTCGCTCCAGGCCTGATCCCAGGCATCGCCGATCTGCGAGCCGAATTCGTCAAACCGCTGCGTGTCTTTTTCGTTAGGAGAAATCAGAGGCGACCAGAATTTCTCACCCAAAATGCTGCCGGTATTCAGGGCGATCTGCGTTTTCAGCGCATCACGGCGCAGCCCGTAGATTTGGCTGGAGAGATTCTGGGCGTTAACGGCGATGGCTTTGATCTGTTCAATCTGGGTCGTTAGCAGCGTTTTCCTGTTATTAAGCTGCTTACGCTGGCCAACCACCTGCGCCGTTTCGGTAACGGTGCCCGGAGCGGGCGCCGGGCCGAGTACGTCGAGCTGCGCCTGAATCTGCGTCAGCTGCGGCGCAAGGATAACGGCCAGTTTGTTCGCGTCTTCGGCAAGCTTTAGGGCATCGTCATTCAGGGCGGTGAATTTTTTGTCGGTTTTAACCGCAGAGACCTGCTGCTTGAGGGTATCCAGGCGCTTTTGGAGCGCAGGCAGCGCCGTGCTGACGTTGACCTTTACAGGCTGCTCCGCCTCGGTTTGCGTTGGCGCGTCGTCTGCATGAGAGAACAAGGGCGTCAGTATCAGACACGACAACAATGCCAGTAGCAGCGGCATTCTTAACATTTTTTGCATAGTGTGGTGAGATCCGCGAAATCGAAAAATGAACGACCAACAACAGATCCCTAAGGATACCTGCTAATTGCAGGAAGAGTAGCGGGAAAGTCCGTATTCTCTCGATATCAGCCCGAATGGCTTCGGGCTTTTTCAGTGCCGCTTATTCCGCCAGTGCCTGCGCACAGGCCCAGGCGCTCGCCCAGGCCCACTGGAAGTTATATCCGCCCAGCCAGCCTGTCACGTCCATTACTTCACCAATAAAATAGAGCCCAGGGACGTTACGGGCCTCCATCGTACGGGACGAGAGTTCATCCGTGTCCACGCCGCCAAGCGTCACTTCCGCCGTGCGATAGCCTTCGGTGCCGTTTGGCTGAACGCGCCAGTGGGTCAGCGTCTCGACCAGCGCCTGCTGATCGCGCACGTTGAGCTGCTTGAGGGTGACGTCCGGGATCTGCCCCAGCAGTTGCAGGCACTCAATCAGACGCTTCGGCAGCTGCATCGCCAGCGTGTTTTTCAGGCTTTGATTCGGATGCGCGGCGCGTTGTTCATCGAGGAACGCCGCCAGATCGCAGTCCGGGACTAAATTCACCGTCACAAATTCCCCCGGCTGCCAGTAGCTGGAGATTTGCAGCACGGCCGGGCCTGACAGGCCACGGTGCGTGAACAGCAGGTTTTCGCGGAAAAGGGTGCCGTCTTCGGCGGTAATGGTCGATGCCACCGACACGCCGGAAAGCGTCTGAAGCTGCTCCAGCAGCGGTTTGTGCAGGGTGAACGGCACCAGACCGGCGCGGGTCGGCAGGACTTTCAGACCAAACTGTTCGGCGATTTTATAGCCGAACGGCGTTGCGCCAAGCCCCGGCATCGACAGACCACCGCTGGCAATCACCAGTTTGTCCGCGCTGACCGTGTCACCGTTCAGTTCAAGCGTGTAGCCGCTGTCGTCACGCGAGACGCTCAGCACCTCGGTACGCAGGCGTGTGGTCACACCGCCCTTCTCGCATTCAGCCACCAGCATATCGACAATCTGCTGCGCGGAGTCATCGCAAAACAGCTGACCGAGCGTCTTTTCGTGCCACGCAATGCCGTGTTTACCGACCAGATCGATAAAGTCCCACTGGGTATAGCGCGCCAGAGCAGATTTGCAAAAATGACGGTTTTGACTCAAATACGCGGCGGGTTCGACATATAAATTAGTAAAGTTACAGCGACCCCCGCCAGACATCAGGATCTTGCGGCCGGGTTTCTTGCCATTATCGAGCAACAGCACACGACGACCCGCCTGTCCGGCCATGGCCGCACAGAACATTCCCGCCGCACCGGCGCCAATAATTACGGCATCAAACCTTTCCACGTCGAAATCCTCTTGTTTAACAGGCTCGAATTGTAAAGTTTCCTATGTGGTCGCACCAGCGCAAAAAACCGATATGTCAGTCATTTAATTGAAATATAAAATATATTTCTTTACCAGACGCAAACAAAGCAGAAGGTATATCAAAAAAAAGCTATATTTCACTTTGCCCGTTGCGCATTTGTCCTGGATAATGCGCCGCGTTCATGTCCTCCAAAATGGCGTAACGTCCTATGCTACATTTGTTTGCTGGTCTGGATTTACATACCGGGCTTTTACTATTGCTTGCTCTGGCATTTGTACTGTTTTACGAAGCTATCAATGGCTTCCACGACACTGCGAACGCAGTCGCAACGGTTATCTACACTCGCGCAATGCGATCGCAAGTTGCGGTTGTTATGGCGGCTGTCTTTAACTTCTTTGGTGTTCTCCTCGGAGGTCTCAGCGTAGCCTATGCCATTGTGCACATGCTACCAACGGACCTGTTACTGAACGTGAGTTCAGGCCATGGTCTCGCCATGGTGTTTTCAATGCTGCTTGCCGCCATTATCTGGAACCTCGGTACCTGGTATTTCGGCCTGCCTGCATCCAGTTCTCATACGCTGATTGGCGCGATTATCGGTATCGGTTTAACCAATGCCCTCATGACCGGTACGTCTGTGGTTGATGCGCTGAACATTCCTAAAGTTGTCGGGATCTTCGGCTCCCTGATTATCTCCCCTATTGTGGGTCTGGTCGTGGCAGGTGGATTGATTTTCATCCTGCGTCGTTACTGGAGCGGTACCAAAAAACGCGCCCGTATTCACCTGACACCCGCAGAGCGTGAAAAGAAAGATGGCAAGAAGAAGCCACCGTTCTGGACCCGTATTGCACTGATTATTTCCGCTATCGGCGTCGCCTTCTCTCACGGCGCAAACGACGGTCAGAAAGGCATCGGCCTGGTCATGCTGGTTCTGATTGGCGTGGCTCCGGCAGGTTTCGTGGTTAACATGAATGCCACCGGATACGAAATCACCCGTACCCGTGACGCCGTCAACAACGTCGAAGTTTACTTCCAGCAGCACCCTGATCTGCTGAAGAAAGCCACCGGCGTTGATCAGCTCATTCCTTCTCCAGAGCCAGGCGCTGCAACCGCACCGGGCGAGTTCCACTGCCACCCGGCCAACGCGATTAACGCGCTGGAACGTGCGAAAGGGATGCTGGGCGATATCGAAAGCTATGACAAACTGACCGTAGAACAACGTGGTCAGATGCGTCGCATTATGCTGTGCATCTCTGATGTGACCGATAAAGTGGCGAAGCTGCCGGAAGTGAACGCTGATGACCAGCGTCTGCTGAAGAAACTGAAAAGCGATATGCTCAATACCATTGAGTACGCGCCTATCTGGATCATCATGGCGGTCGCGCTGGCACTGGGTATCGGCACCATGATTGGCTGGCGTCGAGTGGCGACCACCATCGGCGAGAAGATTGGTAAGAAAGGCATGACGTATGCGCAGGGTATGTCCGCGCAGATGACAGCGGCTGTTTCTATCGGTCTGGCGAGCTACACCGGTATGCCGGTTTCAACCACCCACGTTCTGTCTTCTTCGGTTGCCGGTACGATGATTGTTGATGGCGGCGGTTTGCAGCGTAAAACCGTGACCAACATCCTGATGGCCTGGGTGTTCACCCTCCCGGCGTCCATTCTGCTTTCAGGCGGTCTGTACTGGATCTCGCTGAAACTGATTTAATGCAGGATAAGCAATGAAAAAGCGGGTCAGGAAACTGACCCGCTTTTTTTTTTGCACTCATTTTAATTTAGCTTCCAACATGCTGATGACATTAGAATAATCTGAGCTTTTTTTGTACAGAAGAAACGCCATTTACTGCTTATCCTCTCGAACCTCACCATAAAAAAAGAAAAGATTAGAGGAAGGAAAATGGCTTCTGTACCCACCCCAGGGCCGGGGTCTATCGTTATCGCCAACAACATGCGGGAAGCCCGCCTGCGCGGAATGTCACGCAATATGGCAACAGCCTCAACCTATTATTGGTTCTATCAAAAAGTCAGGAATGGCGGCCCGTGGGATTACAAAAAATTTGATCCCTACTTCGCGGCTTTTGGAAATTTTAATTTCGGTGCGGCAGGAACAGCAGCCGGTATCCCTGCAAATATCTTACTGATGGGAGCGGGATGGGCCCAGGGACGTGCAGGTACCTCGAAGCCACAATGGGGAAAATGGTATGAAAAACCGCCCTATGGCGATGACCCTACTGACCAACGCAATATCAGAGACGGAATAAATTATGCCATTCAAAACGGCTATTAAATGGATACATCGGCTGGTCACACTTTCACTGGTTATTTTGGTTGCAGGCTTTTTGTGGCTCAGTCACCAGCCTGATAACAGGGACAGCGACGAACTGCAGAGAGCTTATAAGCTATCAGATCATGTTTGGCTCTATATGACCATCAACAGCAGCGGCGGCGCGACGGTGCCTACTCTCTACCGTTACTATCTTTCCTCGGAGATCCACGGGGAAGATGTGGATGTGCTGCACCAGCTAAAAACGATAACGCCTTTCCTTGAAGGGACAGGAAGTATTACCAGTGCCAGCGTTGAAAAAAATGGAGAAGTGACAATTTCATATAGCGGGAATGTTTTCTCATTGCGGGATGAGGTATCCAATCTTCGGTTTACCGTTAAACCCTGATCACAGGACGGCGGGCATCACCCCGCCTCCTGCTCACTCAGTGCCAGATGACCAGCGCCACCATACTCACCACCACCAGCCCGCACAGGGCGCTGGTTAAAATGAACTGACGACGCAAGCGCTCACAGCGACGGATAAATTCGTCGTCATGATGATCGCGATAGCGCTGGGCGTAGATATACCACACCAGACGCATCTGTTTGCTGGGCTGTCCATGCGACGTGAAGAAGCCTCCACCATCCACATACTGATAAAGCAACGGATCGCAACCACGAAGTACCACTAACAGCGCGCGTAACGATGAGAAATAACGCGCCATATTCACTATGCAAACCACACATAACGCCCAAAACAATGCGACGGTGCTAATCATACTTCCTCCCCGGCGCCCGCCCACGAAGCAAGGCCTCTGGACAACCGCACCCCAATGCCCTGACAGACAGATCAGTGAAAGAATGACGAAAGTCGATCGGGTTCACGTTTTAATATCCGAACGGCTCATTAAATAGTGTAGGAGATCCGTTAATTTTTTTGCCACAAGGTTAATCGTTATCAACACCAAAGCTTGAAAAATTTGTTGAACTGGGCCGTAATGAAGACATAAAGGCGACGGCTTACCTGATAGTCATCGATAACTTAAGGAAGGAGTAACACTATGGCTTACAAACACATTCTCATCGCGGTAGACCTCTCCCCGGAGAGCAAAGTGCTGGTTGATAAAGCGGTATCCATGGCACGCCCATACAACGCGAAAGTTTCTTTGATTCACGTTGATGTGAATTACTCCGATCTCTACACCGGTCTTATCGACGTCAATCTTGGCGATATGCAAAAACGCATCTCCGAAGAGACTCACCACGCGCTGTCTGAGCTTTCCACCAACGCAGGCTATCCGATCACCGAAACCCTCAGCGGCAGCGGCGATCTGGGTCAGGTGCTGGTCGATGCGATTAAGAAATACGATATGGACCTGGTCGTTTGCGGCCATCACCAGGATTTCTGGAGCAAACTGATGTCCTCCGCGCGCCAGCTGATCAACACCGTCCACGTGGATATGCTGATTGTTCCGCTGCGAGATGAAGAAGACGAGTAAGTTTGACATTGCCGGGCGGCGCTAGCGTTTGCCCGGCCTATGATCAGATGTGTAGGCCCGGTGAGCGCATGCGTCACCGGGCTTTGTTATTCTGGCGTGCCCGAATAAATATCAAACCGATGCCCTTTCGTGACGACCGCGTTGGTGGTTGCCACATCCGCCAGCGGCGGTGCGTAGTCCGGGCGCTTCACCACCACCCGTTTGGTCGCCAGCTGGCGTGCGGGTTCAAGCAATCCATCCGCATCCAGATCCGGTCCCACCAGCGACTGAAACACGCGCATCTCTTTCTTTACCAGCGCACTCTTCTGCTTGTGCGGGAACATCGGATCGAGATAGACCACCTGCGGGCGCGGCGTGATATCTGTAAGCGCCGTCAGGCTGGAGGCGTGGATCAGCTGCAGGCGTTCCTGCAACCACGGGCCTATCTCCAGGTCGGCATAGCCACGCGCCAGACCATCGTCAAGGAGTGCAGCGACCACCGGGTTACGCTCAAGCATCCGTACACGGCAGCCTACAGACGCCAGCACAAAGGCATCACGCCCCAGCCCTGCCGTCGCGTCCACCACGTCCGGCAGATAGCTGCCCTTCACGCCGACCGCCTTCGCCACCGCTTCACCGCGACCGCCGCCAAACTTGCGGCGATGCGCCATCGCACCGCCCACAAAATCGACAAAGATCCCGCCAAGCTTTGGCTCATCGCATTTGCGCAGTTCCAGATGTTCCGGCGTCATCACCAGCGCCATCAGGTTATCGGCATCGTGCTCAAGCCCCAGCGGGCAGCCAGAACAGATAAGGCGCCGTCTCCGGCGCCTGTTTCATCTATCAAACAAATTTTCACGAACGCGATTAGCCTTTGATTCCGTAATGTTCCAGCATCGCATCCAGCTGCGGCTCGCGGCCACGGAAGCGTTTGAACAGCTCCATCGGCTCTTCGGAACCGCCGCGTGTCAGGATGTTATCCAGGAACGACTGACCGGTATCACGGTTGAAAATCCCCTCTTCTTCGAAGCGAGAGAACGCATCGGCTGCCAGAACGTCGGCCCACAGGTAGCTGTAGTAACCCGCCGCATAACCGCCCGCGAAGATATGGCTGAAGGCATGCGGGAAACGGCCCCACGATGGACCCGGAATGAGCGCCACCTGCTTCTTGATTTCGCCGAGGGTTTCGAGGATTTTCGCGCCCTGCTCCGGGCTGAACTCGGCGTGCAGACGGAAATCGAACAGACCGAACTCCAGCTGACGCAGGATAAACATCGCTGCCTGGTAGTTTTTCGCCGCCAGCATTTTATCCAGCAACGCTTTCGGCAGCGGTTCGCCGGTTTCGTAGTGACCGGAGATAAACGCCAGTGCGTCCGGCTCCCAGCACCAGTTTTCCATAAACTGGCTCGGCAGCTCGACGGCATCCCACGGCACACCGCTGATGCCAGAAACGCCCGCCGCTTCGATACGGGTCAGCATATGGTGCAGGCCGTGACCGAATTCATGGAACAGGGTGATCACTTCGTCATGCGTGAACAGCGCCGGTTTACCGTTTACCGGACGGTTAAAGTTACAGGTCAGGTAGGCGACCGGTTTTTGCAGCGAGCCGTCCGCTTTACGCATCTGGCCGACGCAGTCGTCCATCCACGCGCCGCCACGTTTGTTTTCTCGCGCATACAGATCCAGATAGAAACTTCCGCGCAGCTCGTTTTTCTCATCGTACAGCTCGAAGAAACGCACTTCCGGGTGCCACACTTCCACGTCGTGACGCTCTTTTGCGGTAATGCCGTAAATGCGTTTCACCACTTCGAACAGGCCGTTCACGGCTTTGCTTTCCGGGAAGTACGGGCGCAGCTGCTCGTCGCTGATGCTGTAGAGATGCTGTTTCTGTTTTTCGCTGTAGTAGGCGATATCCCACGGCTGCAGCTCATCAACGCCGCACTCCGCTTTAGCGAATGCACGCAGCTGGGCCAGCTCTTTTTCACCCTGTGGACGCGCGCGTTTTGCCAGATCGGTTAAGAAATCAAGTACCTGCTGTGGGTTTTCCGCCATTTTGGTGGCGAGGGATTTTTCGGCGTAGCTGTCGAAGCCCAGCAGTTGCGCCAGCTCGTGGCGCAGGGCGAGGATTTCGGCCATTACCGGGCTGTTGTCCCATTTACCGGCGTTCGGCCCCTGGTCAGAGGCGCGGGTGCTGTACGCGCGGTAGAGCTCTTCACGCAGCGCCTGGTTATCGCAGTACGTCATCACCGGCAGATAGCTCGGGATATCCAGCGTCAGCAGATAGCCTTCCTGCTCTTTCGCTTCGGCCTGCGCTTTGGCGGCGGCCAGCGCGCTTTCCGGCATACCTGCCAGCTCGGCTTCGTCGGTGATCAGTTTTGACCAGCCCATGGTGGCGTCGAGTACGTTGTTGCTGTACTGGTTGCCCAGCTCAGACAGACGCGCAGCGATTTCGCCATAGCGCTGCTGTTTCTCTTTCGGCAGGCCAATGCCTGACAGCTCAAAATCACGCAGCGCGTTATCGACCGCTTTCTTCTGGGCAGTATCCAGTTTTGCGTAGTTTTCGCCGTCGCGCAGATCGCGATAGGCGTTATACAACCCTTCGTGCTGGCCGACCCAGGTGCTGTACTCAGAGAGCAGCGGCAGGGTTTGTTCATAGGCTTCGCGCAGTTCCGGGCTGTTTTTCACCGAATTAAGATGGCTCACCGGCGAGAAAATGCGACCCAGTACGTCATCCACTTCCGCCAGGCGCTGGCACAGGTTATCCCAGGTGTACGGCGCGCCCTGCGCGACCACTCGCTCTACCGCCTCGCGACAATTATCCAGCGACTGAGTTACAGCCGGGACAACGTGTTCAGGGAGGATTTTAGAAAAGGGCGGCAACGAAAAAGGCGTGAGTAATGGATTGGTCATAAGCGCTGTCCTGTTGAATGAGGTGAATGAAGCGCGCATCCGGCGCTGGGCATATTGTTTCTGTAATGGGGATAAGTGTAGTGAATTTCAATGCCAGGCGCTGCACTTACCGGGCCTACGGGTAATCTGCAGCGTTCTGCTGTAAACTGTGGCAAATCGTTTATTACCTGGAACACCTTTACCCATGCTCAGTTATCGCCACAGCTTCCACGCGGGCAACCACGCCGATGTCCTCAAGCACACCGTTCAGAGTCTGATTATTGAATCTCTGAAAGAGAAAGATAAGCCGTTTCTCTATCTGGACACCCACGCGGGCGCGGGCCGCTACCAGCTCAGCAGCCAGCACGCGGAGCGCACCGGTGAATATCTGGAAGGTATCGCCCGCATCTGGCAGCAGGACGATCTTCCGGCTGAGCTGGAGCCGTACATCAGCGTGGTGAACCATTTCAACCGCAGCGGCCAGCTGCGCTACTACCCTGGCTCGCCGCTGATTGCGCGCCAGCTGCTGCGTGAGCAGGACAGCCTCCAGCTGACTGAGCTGCATCCGAGCGACTTCCCGCTGCTGCGTTCCGAGTTCCAGAAGGATGACCGCGCACGCGTGGAAAAAGCCGACGGCTACCAGCAGCTTAAATCTAAACTGCCGCCGGTCTCCCGTCGCGGTTTGGTGCTGATCGACCCGCCGTATGAAATTAAAACCGACTATCAGGCCGTTGTGACCGGCATCAACGAAGGCTACAAACGCTTCGCGACCGGCACCTATGCCCTGTGGTATCCGGTGGTCCTGCGCGCGCAAATCAAACGTATGATCAAAGAGCTGGAAGCGACCGGTATCCGCAAAATCATGCAGATCGAACTGGCGGTGCGTCCGGACAGCGATCAGCGCGGTATGACCGCGTCCGGGATGATCGTCATCAACCCGCCGTGGAAGCTCGAAGCGCAAATGAACAACGTGCTGCCGTGGCTGCACAAAACGCTGGTGCCGAGTGGTCATGGCCACGCGACCGTCAGCTGGATCGTGCCTGAGTAATCGCAGTCATCGGTGGAACCTATTGATTTCAGGTATACAATCGCGGCAATCAGAAATTAAGGATATGACCCATGAGCAAGCATTATGACTACATCGCCATTGGCGGCGGCAGTGGCGGTATCGCCTCTATTAACCGTGCAGCCATGTACGGCCAAAAATGTGCGCTGATTGAAGCCAAAGAGCTGGGCGGCACCTGCGTGAACGTCGGTTGTGTACCGAAAAAAGTGATGTGGCACGCCGCGCAAATCCGCGAGGCCATCCATATGTATGGCCCGGATTACGGTTTCGATACCACCATCAATCACTTCGACTGGGACAAGCTGATTGCCAGCCGTACCGCTTACATTGACCGCATCCATACTTCGTATGACAACGTGCTGGGCAAAAACAATGTCGATGTGATCCGTGGCTTTGCGCGCTTCGTCGATGCGAAAACGATCGAAGTGAACGGCGAGACGATCACTGCCGATCATATCCTGATCGCCACCGGCGGCCGTCCGAGCCACCCGGACATTCCGGGCGTGGAATACGGTATCGACTCCGATGGTTTCTTCGAACTACCTGCGCTGCCAAAACGCGTGGCAGTAGTGGGTGCGGGTTACATCGCCGTTGAACTGGCAGGCGTGATTAACGGCCTGGGCGCCGAAGCGCACCTGTTCGTACGTAAACACGCGCCGCTGCGCAGCTTTGATCCGCTGATCGTAGAGACGCTGGTTGAAGTGATGAACGCCGAAGGTCCAAAACTGCACACCAACGCCGTACCAAAAGCGGTGGTGAAAAACGCCGACGGCAGCCTGACGCTGGAGCTGGAAGATGGCCGCAGCCAGACCGTCGACTGCCTGATCTGGGCGATTGGCCGTGAACCGGCGAATGACAATTTCAACCTGGCCGTAACCGGCGTGAAAACCAACGACAAAGGCTACATCGTTGTCGATAAGTTCCAGAACACCAGTGTTCCAGGAATTTATGCGGTCGGTGATAACACCGGTGCGGTCGAGCTGACGCCGGTTGCCGTCGCCGCTGGCCGTCGCCTGTCCGAGCGTCTGTTCAACAACAAGCCGGACGAGCATCTGGATTACAGCAATATCCCGACCGTGGTCTTCAGCCACCCGCCAATCGGCACCGTCGGTTTAACCGAGCCGCAGGCGCGCGATCTGCACGGCGACGACCAGGTGAAAGTGTATAAATCGTCCTTTACGGCGATGTACACCGCAGTCACCTCTCACCGCCAGCCGTGCCGCATGAAACTGGTGTGCGTCGGCCCGGAAGAGAAAATCGTCGGTATTCACGGCATCGGCTTCGGCATGGATGAAATCCTGCAGGGCTTCGCGGTGGCGCTGAAAATGGGTGCCACTAAGAAAGACTTCGACAATACCGTAGCGATCCACCCGACCGCGGCGGAAGAGTTTGTCACCATGCGTTAATCCCCAATGCCCCTCTCCCGAGGGGCATTTTGTTTGATCATTCATAAATCGTTGCAAAACGAATGCTCTGAATTTCTCTGGCGACTCTCGCGATTATAAACTCTATTAAAAATAGTAAAATCAAACAGATACCCTTGATTTACTTAAGCCAGTCGATAAACCAAAACGTGATCCACCGCACACTTCGTCCTTCACACACCGAAGCGAGTGTCTAAGCTTAGAAGATGCCCGGGAAACACCCGTATGTGTGACGACGCAAACCGGAGGTCCTAACCACCATGTTCAACCAGAAATTACACGCTGCAGATATCGTCGAGTTCGAGATTGCGGAAGAGATTCGCTACGAAACCGATCCCTGCGAGTTGAAACTGGATGAGATGATCGAGGCGGAACCGGAACCCGAAATGATCGAAGGGCTGCCCGCGTCTGACGCGCTCACGCCTGCCGATCGCTATCTAGAGCTTTTTGAACACGTTCAGTCGACGCGTCTGTTTGCTGATAGCAAAACCTTCCCCGACTGCGCGCCGAAAATGGATCCGCTCGATATCCTTATTCGCTACCGTAAGGTGCGACGCCACCGGGATTTTGACCTTAAGCGCTTTGTCGAAAACCACTTCTGGATGCCCGAGTCGCTGACCACTGAGTATGTCTCAGACCCGAGTCTTTCGCTGAAAGAGCACATTGATAATCTGTGGCCCGTGTTGACGCGCGAGCCGCAGGACCATATTCCGTGGTCATCCCTGCTGGCGCTGCCACAGGCGTACATCGTCCCCGGCGGGCGTTTTAGCGAGACCTACTACTGGGACTCCTATTTCACCATGCTCGGGCTGGCGGAGAGCGGGCGCAACGACCTGCTCAAGTGTATGGCCGACAACTTTGCGTGGATGATTGAACGTTACGGCCACATTCCTAACGGGAATCGCACCTATTATCTCAGCCGCTCGCAGCCGCCGGTCTTCGCCTTGATGGTTGAGCTGTTCGAAGAGGACGGCGTGCGCGGCGCGAAACGTTATCTGGACCACCTGCTGATGGAGTACGCCTTCTGGATGGATGGCGCGGAATCGCTGGTGCTGAATCAGGCCTATCGCCACGTGGTGCGTATGCCGGACGGCTCGCTGCTCAACCGCTACTGGGACGACCGCGACACGCCGCGTGACGAGTCCTGGATAGAAGACGTGGAAACGGCCAAACATTCGGGCCGACCACCAAACGAAGTCTATCGGGATCTGCGCGCAGGCGCGGCGTCGGGCTGGGACTACTCCTCCCGCTGGCTGCGCGATGCCGGGCGTCTCGCCAGCATTCGCACCACGCAGTTTATCCCGATCGATCTGAATGCGTTCCTGTTTAAGCTGGAAAGCGCTATCGCCAACATCTCCGCCGCAAAAGGCGACAAAGAGACGGAAACCGCCTTCCGCCAGAAAGCGAATGACCGCCGCGCGGCCGTGAACCGCTTCCTGTGGGACGACGAAAACGGCTGTTATCGCGATTACGACTGGCGTCGGGAAGAGATGGGGCTGTTCTCTGCCGCCAGCATTGTGCCGTTGTACGTTGGGATGTCTACCCACGAACAGGCCGACCGGCTGGCCGATACGGTGAAAGCGCGCCTGCTGACCCCGGGCGGGATACTCGCCACTGAACACGAAACGGGCGAGCAGTGGGATAAACCGAACGGCTGGGCGCCGCTACAGTGGATGGCGATTCAGGGGTTTAAGCAGTACGGCAATGACTCGCTGGGCGATGAGATCGCCTGGAGCTGGCTGCAAACGGTGAATCACTTCTACAAAACGCACCACAAGCTGATCGAGAAATATCACATCGCCAGCAGCACCCCGCGCGAAGGGGGCGGGGGCGAATATCCGTTGCAGGATGGTTTTGGCTGGACCAACGGCGTGGTGAGACGGTTGATTGGATTGTACGGCGAACCGTGATTTCCCCTCCCCCTTTCGGGAGAGGGCGGCAGGAGCCGGTTTACCGAATCACATCATAAATGGCGGTCTGAATAGATTGCCATTTTTTGCTGCTGGCATCCGGCTGCGCCTGAGCACGTCGCTTAGCCTGGTCGGCTTCATATTTCTGACGCTGCACGACGGCGGGCACCGTACAGAACGCCTGGAGATATTGCTTGCGCATGGAGGTCATCGCCTCCCCGTTCGACATCGCATGGCTCAGAGTGGCAATAAACCGACGGCACGGTTTCTGCTCTACCATTTGCAGGCGATAGCGCAGCAACACCTCCAGCACGTCATCGTACCCGGCGGACATCGCCTGCTCGGTCCAGGCCAGTTTCCAGTCCATCCCGCCCTGCAGGAACAGCAGCGCCGCACGCGTGTCGTTGCGATCGATGGCCGAACGGAAATTGTTCTCATCCCAGGTCACGCCCATACGGGTCAGTTTTTCCCGTGAGGACGGGGCTTCGCGCATCTCTTTCGCCACCTGCTGCGGCTCGGGGCTGACATTCGCCGCCGCCGACGAAGGCGTGCCGCTGGTCACCAGCCACACTCCGCCTGCAATGATGGCGAGCACCATCACCCCCACGGCGCCCCACAGCGCGCTGGAGATCAGCTGATCGCGCTGTTCAGGCGTGCGCGGCGTGCGTTGCGTCGGTTTTTCAATGCTGTCGCGAATTTCAAACAGATCGCCGCCGGTCTGCCGATCCATTTTCTGCGCATTTTCCCAGAAGCTGTGCAGTTCGCTGGCATCGACCGCCATCAGCCCTGTCGGGTTGATGCGCGTGCGTCCCTCTTCAAACGCCCGCTGAATCGGCCCCGCTATCTGGGCATAGTAATTATCGAGCAGCAGAAGTTGCGCCGAGCTGAGCGCCTGCTGCACCGTCAGCATATTGCGGATCTGGCGGATATCATCGAGGAAAGTCTGCAGGGTTTTACGCGGCTCAACGAGCAACGTCAGGTTCGTGCGGTCATTAAACAGCGACGAGTAGTAGCGGCTAAATTCTTTCTTATCCACCAGCATCTGCGCCATTTCGCTGAACAACATGCCGCTCAACACATCGTTGCGTTCGCTGTTCTTCAGCCAGCGCCGGACCCGGTCGGCATTGAAGAGCGTTTTCAGATGGTTATTGAGCCGAACCGGATCGGGCCACGCCTGCATGATCAAGGATTTAATCATCAGCTCAAGGGCGCGCACCTGCTTATGGGCCTGCAATTGCAGGGATTCATTGCCTGGCGCCAGGTCGGTGTTGTAGCCCAGCAGCGGCTGCTGCAACCGCAGATGCTCCAGCGCCGTGACGAAACGCACGGCGGCAATCAGTTGGTTCTGGCTGACGTCCTGGCCGCTTTCATATTGCGGAACGCGCTGCTGCAAAAGGCGTAACTGGAGCGTGAATTCCGACATTTCGGCGTCATTCAGATTCAGCCGTTTTGCTACCGGTCCCCAACCGCCCAGACCCAGGCGGGCATTATCGAGCTGTTCCAGGAACCAGCGTGGATCTTTCCCTTCAGAGACGTGAACATCCAGCAGCAGCAAGATCTCCACGGAGGCGTGGCGAATAATGCCAATACACTGTTCAAATTGTTCACGGATGTGGTGTGAAGTACCCGATGTCATCATTTTCCTTAACGTACTACAAAGCAGAATAAGCTGGCCTTAAAGGCAATTTTTTCTTTTATTTATGTGCTGTTAAACCATAACTGAGATTATGGAGAAATAAAGTGACAGCTCTATAATCATTGAAAATAGTTATGGGAGAATTCGAATGCCGGTACTCACCACTTCGCGTCTGACATGCTCGCCCGTTGAGGAGCAGGACTGGCCGTTTTACCTGTCGCTGCAACAAAACCCCGATGTGATGCGATTTATCGCCGAAAAGCGCCCTATTGCGGTGATCCGTGAGGCTTTTGAGCCACGCCTCCAGCCGTGGGAACCAGGTAGCGCGCACTGGATGTGCCTTATCGTGCGCGACACCGCCAGCCAAACGCCGCTGGGCGCCACCGGATATATTCACAGAGATAATGATTGCGCCGAAGTGGGATTTATTTTCGACCCACACGCACAGGGGAAAGGCTACGGATATGAGTCGCTGCGCGCCGTGTGTGATTACGCGTTTAATGAGGGGGGAATTCGCCGTCTCACCGCCACGGTGACGGTGGGCAACCTCGCCTCCCGCGCCCTGCTGGAAAAAACGGGCTTTGTGCTGGAAGGCGAGCTGCGTGAAAACTACTGGCTTGCTGAGCGCTGGCAAAACGACTGGATATTCAGCCTGTTAAAACATGAGTATCCCGCACAGGGCCGTTAACGATTTACAGGAACATCCCGCCTGAAACTTCGATGCGCTGCGCGTTCATCCAGCCCAGCTCATCGCTCAGCAACGCGGCGATAGCATCACCGATGTCATCCGGCAGCCCGACGCGTCCAAGGGCGGTGTTCGACGCCACCATCTGATTGATTTGGGCATTATCGCGCACTCGCCCGCCGCCAAAATCGGTTTCAATCGCACCCGGCGCGATAATGTTGGCCGTGATTTTACGCGCGCCTAACTCTTTGGCCTGATAGCGCGTCAGCACTTCCATCGCCCCTTTCATTGCCGCATAGGTACTGGAGCCAGGCTGCGCAAAGCGCGCCAGCCCGCTGGAGACGTTCAGGATGCGCCCGCCGTCTTTAATCAGCGGCAGCAGGCGCTGGGTCAGGAAGAACGGGCCTTTGAAATGGACGTTCAGAGCGTCATCAAATTGCGCTTCGGTGGTCTCTGCAAACGGGGCATATAAACCGGTTCCGGCGTTGTTTAATAAATAATCGAAGGTGTCGCGCTGCCACACATGTTTAAGCTGGGAGCGGACTTCAGCGACAAAGCGTTCGAAGGTCGAGGTATCCCCGACGTTCAGCTGCAATGCCACCGCTTTCACCCCTTTTAATTCAATTTCGCGCACAACATCCTGCGCCTCTTTCTGGCTGCTCTGGTAAGTCAGGATGATTCCGGTTCCCTTCGCAGCCAGCTTCAGCGCCGCGTTTTTCCCCAGCCCACGGCTGCCACCTGTCACTAATGCAATACGTTCACTCATGAGAAACCTCGTTTCGTTTGATATGGCGATTGAGAAAGAGCTTATTAGGTGATAGAAAATCAATAAAGAGGGTCAAAAACGCTTCACTGTTTCATTAATAACAATAATGAGCGCAGCCTATGGATAAAATTCACGCAATGCAGCTCTTCATCCGCGTGGCGGAACTGGAGAGTTTTTCTCGCGCCGCGGACACACTGGGTCTTCCTAAAGGTAGCGTATCGCGCCAGATTCAGGCGCTGGAGAACCTGCTCGGTACTCAGCTTTTGCACCGCACGACGCGTCGCGTCAGCCTTACGCAGGACGGCATGGTCTATTACGAACGGGCAAAAGATCTGCTGGCAAACCTCGACGAACTGGACGGTCTTTTCCAGCATGATCCCACCAGCATCAGCGGACGATTGCGCGTCGATATGCCCGTTGGCGTTGCGCGAAATTTAGTCATCCCAAAACTGCCCGCTTTTTTGCAGCAGTACCCCGGCATTGAGCTGGAATTGAGCAGCAGCGATCGGATGGTCGATGTCATCCGCGAAGGATTTGACTGCGTGGTACGCGTCGGCACGCTGAAGGATTCGGGCTTAATCGCCCGCTCGCTGGGTAAACTGTCGATCATTAACTGCGCCAGCCCGGACTATCTGGCGCGTTTTGGCTATCCGGAGACGCTGGACGATCTGGCTTCCCACGCGGTAATTCATTACGCGCTGAATCTGGGTACCCGCCCGCAGGGTTTCGAGTTTTATAACGGCGATGCCACCCAGTGGGTGAAGACCGGCGGCATTTTAACGGTTAACAGCACCGAGACCTACCACGCGGCGTGTCTCGCCGGACTGGGGATTATTCAGGTGCCGCGCGTCGGCGTGCGCGAGGCGCTTAAGGCCAAAAAAATGGTCGAGATCCTGCCGCAATACCGCGCCGAACCGATGCCGGTTTCGCTGATTTACCCGCATCGTCGCAATCTCTCGCGGCGGGTTCATCTGTTCATGGAATGGCTGACGACGATAATGAAAGCTTACGTTGATTAGTCGCGAGCTATAATTCAATAAATTCCCGCCAAACGAAAAAAGGAAAATGCGCGTGACGCCGGAAAACAACCCGCAACGACCCACTCAAGAACTGGAATACGAACCCATCAAAAAGATGGAATCTGAGCCGCAAAAAAGCCCCTCAGCCGCTAAAGCCACCAAAGCGCTGGAGACCGTCACCGGAACCGCGCAAAAGATTCAGCGCCGGCCGATGGTTGCGCACCTGATCCGCGCCGCAGAGCGCTTCAACGACCGCATGGGCAACCAGTTTGGTGCGGCCATTACCTACTTCTCCTTCCTGTCGATGATCCCGATTATGATGGTGTCATTTGCGGCGGCGGGTTTTGTCCTCGCCTCGCACCCGACGCTCTTGCAGGACATCTTCAACAAGATTCTGGTTAACGTGAGCGACCCGACGCTGGCCGGCACCCTGAAAAGCACCATCAACACCGCGGTGCAGCAGCGTACCACCGTGGGGATTGTCGGGCTGCTGATTGCCCTCTATTCCGGTATCAACTGGATGGGGAACCTGCGCGAGGCGATTCGCGCTCAGTCGCGCGACGTCTGGGAGCGCAAGCCGCAGGATCAGGAGAAAATCTGGATTAAGTATTTCCGCGATTTCGTGTCGCTGATTGGCCTGCTGGTCGCCCTGGTTGTGACGCTGTCGATCACCTCTGTCGCCGGTTCCGCGCAGCAGATGATCATTTCAGCGCTCTATCTGGATTACATCGACTGGCTGAAACCCGCCTGGCGGCTGATTGGTCTGGCGATCTCCATTTTTGCCAACTATCTGCTGTTCTTCTGGATCTTCTGGCGATTACCGCGCCACCGTCCGCGCAAGAAAGCGCTGATCCGTGGGACCTTTATCGCCGCGATTGGCTTTGAAGTGATTAAGATCGTGATGACGTACACCCTGCCGTCGCTGGTGAAATCCCCGTCTGGCGCGGCGTTTGGCTCGGTTCTCGGTCTGATGGCGTTCTTCTACTTCTTCGCCCGTCTGACGCTGTTCTGCGCCGCGTGGATTGCCACCGCCGAATACAAAGACGATCCGCGAATGCCGGGCAAAACCCACCGCTAAACGCCGTATCGGGCTGAATAAGAATGCAAAGTTTCAGCCCGATTCACCATTTCAGCATATAAATCCAGCCTGTAACTTTTATTTAACCAAAAACCAGTTTTATCGACTGATATTTAAATTCTGTGAAGCATTTCATGGAAGGTATTTCGTCAGCCTGAATATTATCCGCTTTTTGCTGCTTTTCTCACCGCTTCGCGCCCTTGTTACAGATTGAAATGTCGCTTTTGCTATGCGTAATATGGCCTTTCGTCAGACCAAACAATAAGAAAATTTTATGCAAGCCACAGCCACAACTCTTGATTCAGAACCGGAAAGCACGCCGGTAAACTCGCGTAATAAAGTCGTCGTTGCCTCCCTGATTGGCACCGCTATCGAATTCTTCGATTTCTATATTTACGCGACCGCCGCGGTCATCGTTTTTCCGCATATCTTCTTCCCGCAGGGTGATCCGACGGCTGCAACGCTGCAATCGCTGGCAACGTTCGCCATCGCCTTTATCGCCCGTCCGATTGGTTCGGCGGTCTTCGGACACTTTGGCGACCGCGTCGGGCGTAAAGTGACGCTGGTAGCGTCGCTGCTGACGATGGGGATTTCTACCGTAGCGATTGGCCTGCTGCCGACCTACGAAACAATCGGTATTCTGGCACCGATGCTGCTGGCGCTGGCGCGTTTTGGTCAGGGCCTGGGGCTTGGCGGTGAGTGGGGCGGCGCGGCGCTGCTGGCGACAGAAAATGCGCCACCGCGTAAACGCGCGCTGTACGGCTCTTTCCCGCAATTGGGTGCGCCGATTGGCTTCTTCTTCGCGAACGGCACCTTCCTGCTGCTCTCCTGGCTGCTGACCGACGAGCAGTTCATGAGCTGGGGCTGGCGTATTCCGTTTATCTTCTCGGCAGTGCTGGTGCTGATCGGCCTGTATGTGCGCGTTTCCCTGCATGAGACGCCGGTGTTCGCCAAAGTCGCGGCGGCGAAAAAGCAGGTGAAAATCCCGCTGGGCACGCTGCTGACCAAACACCTTCGCGTGACGGTACTCGGCACCTTCATCATGCTGGCGACCTATACGCTGTTTTATATTATGACGGTCTACTCCATGACCTTCAGTACCGCAGCAGCCCCTGTGGGCCTTGGTCTGCCGCGCAATGAAGTGCTGTGGATGCTGATGATGGCGGTGATCGGTTTCGGCGTGATGGTGCCGATTGCCGGGCTGCTGGCGGATAAATTTGGCCGTCGCTCAAGCATGATCGTGATTACGTCGCTGATTATTCTCTTCGCACTGTTTGTCTTCCCGCCGCTGCTGGGTTCAGGTAGCCCGGCGCTGGTGATGGCTTACTTACTGATTGGTTTGAGCCTGATGGGGCTGACCTTTGGCCCGATGGGTGCGCTGCTGCCGGAGCTGTTCCCGACCGAAGTGCGTTACACCGGCGCGTCGTTCTCCTATAACGTGTCATCGATTCTGGGCGCCTCTGTCGCGCCGTACATCGCCACCTGGCTGCAGGCGAACTATGGGCTGTTCTACGTGGGTGTGTATCTGGCGGCGATGGCAGGACTGACGCTGATTGCGCTGCTGTTGACGCACGAAACGCGGCATCAGTCGTTATAACTAAAAACGGCAACCTCGGGTTGCCGTTTTTATTTCTGTTCACCCTCTCTCATTCGGGAGAGGGCTGGTTGAGAGCATCACCCGCCTCGTTACTTTTTCATCTGCGACAAAATCGTCCGACACTGATTGGTGTCACCTTCAGACGGCGAAATCAGTGCCAGCAGAGCCGCCGCTGGCGTGACAAGCGTTGCCAGCGCTGCCGCGACAGCGCCGCGCGCAATCAACGGCCCGGCTTTGACACCCGCCTGCGGATTTTTGAACGAACCGCGCACATAAAGCGGTGAACGCAGGGTAATAATACGGAAGCCTTTACTCTCCGGATCGATGGTTAAATCCAGCTGCTCCGAGGCCATACTCGCCGTCCCCGTTACGTTGATCACCGCATTTTCCGTATCGAAGGCAAAAATCTGCGGACGCGCCACGCCGTTGACCAGATCCAGATTGGCGGCCGCGCAGTTCACCCGCACTTCATCATCACCAAAAATCTGCCCGATGATAAAGTTACCGACGTTCAGCCCGAGGATCTCCATCAGGTTGCGGCTCACCAGGCCGTCATTCATCAGCAGTTTGAGATTCCCGTTGCTGCTGCCGAGCAGCGCCGCGATGGAGTTCCCCACCCCACGAATATCCGCATCACCGTTCATTTCACCGAGGGTTTTCTGCATCAGCTCCACGTTCGGCATCAGCTGTTTCAGCTTCAGCCTGCGCGCCTGAATATCGGCCCGCCCCTGCATCGGCTTTTTATCGCCTTCGAGGTGAATGTTGGAGGAGATGGTCCCGCCCGCCAGCCCGAATTTCAGCGGCTGCAGGCGCAGATCGGCATTTTTCAGGATGATATGGGTCGAGAGGTCGCTTATCGGCAGCGTGCTGCCGTGCTCGATTTTGCGCCCCTTGAAGCGCACATCGGCGTCCATCACGTCCCATTTGTCGGTTTCAAAACGGTCGTACGGCAGCACTTTGTCCGACGGCTGAATGTCTTTCTCGCCTTTCTTCTGCTCAGAGCGTTTGGATTGCTGAGCGCCTTTACCCGAATCGACGCCAATCAGCGGCCCGAGATCGGCGAGGCGCAGCTGGCGCGATTCCACATCACCTTCCAGTTTCGGGCGCGGTTTGCCGGTGGTGTAGGTGAGCGAGCCGTGAATGTCGCTGTCACCGATGCGGCCATTAAAATTGCGGTAATCAAAGACCGACGATTTTTCTGTATCGATTTTGGCGACCAGCCGACCGTCCGTCTCAAACGGTGGCGTATCCGGGAGCAGGACGCCGGTTAAGTCGTACAGCTCGCCGAGCGAATCGCCGGAGAATTTGAGCTGCAAATCGACGCCGCCCATTTTCATCGGGTCATGTACCGTGCCGACAAACGCCACGCGGGTGTTGCCCGAGCGGAAATCCGCCTGCACCGGGAACGGTGTGCCTTCACTGCGCAGCGCCAGTACGCCGCCAATTTTGCCGGTCCCGGTGAGAGGTTGCTCGTTGTAGCGCCCTTTCGCCTTCAGGCCAAAGACGTAATCACCCACGCGGGTTTTCTCGTCTTTGCCTTTGGTGCCGGTGACTTCGCTGAACGGCAGCGGTTTACCGAGCGGATCGACCAGGATCTCAATATCCGCTTTGCTGACTTTGTCATCGATGGCGATCCGCCCGCGATCGAACAGAATATTATCCAGCCGGAAAGACCAGGCCGACGGCGGCGCATTGGGGTCTTTCTCGCCGCTGCTGGCCAGATTAAAGGTCCAGTTGTTGTTCTTCTCTGACAGGCGAATCAGCCGCGCGTCGGGCTGTTGCAGTTTGATCCACGGGAGATAGACGGTTTTCGTCAGCAGCGCTAACGGTGCCAGCGTCGCTTCCACGCGCGGCAGGTGGACCATGGTGACTTCCGGAATATCGGGCGGGTTGCCGAGAATAATATCGTTGGCATGAACATGCGGCCAGGGCACCCAGCTGCGCCAGCCCGTTTCGTCTTTCTGACGCTCCCAGACCACACCGAGATCGCCGCGAATGGCGAAGGGACGGTTCAGTTCAGTGGAGACTTTCTGGTTGATGGTCGGTTTGAGGCGGTTCCAGTCGAACGTCGCGATGATGATGATGGCGACCACAATCAACAACAAGAAGATCCCTGCTACCCAGGTGACGATCCTGGTGGTTTTGGACATCGTTATCCCCTTTTTTATTACCTTGCCTTTCATGAATATAGCTCAGGCATGGGAAAAAAGGGGGACGCTGCTTCCGGGAATAGCGCGTGTTCGCCACGCGCTATTCTGGGAAACAGCAGAGGTTACAACGTGATAATGACGTTATCGAGCGTATCCATCGGTACCGGACGTGAGAGGAAATACCCCTGTGCGGCCGCTGCGGGGGAGTTCTGCACATCCCGCCACTCTTCGAGCGTTTCGACGCCTTCGACAATCACGCCCTGGCAATAGCGATTCATCAGTTGCAATAGCAGCGTGAACAAATTGCGGCCTTCCTGGGTCTGGCGCAGCATGATGAACAGGTCGCGGGCCACTTTGATGTAGTCGTAGCGTACTTCGCTTAACGCAGAGAAGTTCGCCATGCCCGTGCCGAAATCATCCAGCCACAGGGGGCCAAACTCGCACATCGAGGCAAAGGAGGAGTCCTGCGGCAGGCGCACGTGCTCGACCAGCTCAAAGCGCATCCACGGCAGCGAGGCGACCAGTTTCTGTAGCTGCGGGTTCTGGCGCAGCGCGATCAGCGTTGGGCCGTCGACGTTCACCGACGCCAGAATGTCGTGGCGGGCGAAAAAGTCCCGTTTCGTCCCCAGCATTTCGAGCTGCTCTTCCAGCACATCCAGACGCTGACGTACGCTCACCTCGGCGAAATAGCGATCCGGAGCGATGCGCTGCGTGGGATTCGACGGGTGGGTCACGACAGTCAAGATTTCAATTGCCATGAGTCTGCCGTCAATGCGGTAAATCGGCTGATAAGTATAAGCACGCTCACATTGCAGCCAATAGCGATGCTCCTGCAAGCTTTCAATACTTGCTTCCGGAGTGGTGCATAGCCGCTGGATAACCTGCTCTGACTTCATTTCAGATGTCCTGTTGAAAAGAGATGACGTGTCTGGACTCGTCAAAAGGTTATCGGCCCGGGATGTGAGAACTTTATGTTCAGCTGGCGGGGAAAATGAAATTAAGATGACAGAATCTGCCCGGAACGCGCGCTGGCTCAAAAAAAAATTTGGAACGACGTTTTAATATAGTTGACCATAAAATCCCCACAGCGCACACTTACATTAATTTATCGGTTCAGGTTCACGACTATGTCTAAAAAAATTGCCGTGATTGGCGAATGCATGATTGAGCTGTCACAAAAAGGTGCGGACGTTAGCCGCGGTTTTGGTGGCGATACGTTGAATACTTCGGTCTATATTGCCCGTCAGGTCGCGCCTGACGCGCTGACAGTCAACTATGTGACCGCACTCGGTACCGACAGCTTCAGCCAGCAGATGCTGGAAGCCTGGCAGAGTGAAAACGTCCAGACGTCGCTGATTCAGCGTATGGAAAACCGTCTTCCGGGGCTGTACTACATCGAGACCGACAGCACCGGCGAACGCACGTTCTACTACTGGCGCAACGAAGCCGCAGCCAAATTCTGGCTAGAGAGCGACGAATCTGCGGCCATCTGCGAAGAGCTGGCGACCTATGATTATCTCTACCTGAGCGGAATCAGCCTGGCAATCTTAAGCCCATCCAGCCGCGAAAAACTGCTCTCCCTGCTCCACGAATGCCGCGCGAACGGCGGGAAAGTGATTTTCGATAACAACTACCGTCCGCGCCTGTGGGCGAGCCGCGAAGAGACGCAGCAGGTTTATCAGCAGATGCTGAACTGCACCGATATCGCGTTCTTAACCCTCGATGACGAAGATGCCCTGTGGGGCGAAAAACCGGTCGACGACGTGATCGCTCGTACGCATCAGGCCGGTGTGTCGGAAGTGGTGATTAAGCGTGGCGCCGATTCCTGCCTGGTCTCCGTGGCAGGTGCTGCCGTGGTGGACGTCCCTGCGGTGAAACTGGCGAAAGAAAAAGTGGTGGATACCACGGCGGCGGGCGATTCGTTCAGCGCCGGATATCTGGCCGTGCGCCTGACGGGTGGTACACCTTCGGAGGCCGCAAAACGCGGGCATCTGACGGCCAGTACAGTGATTCAGTATCGCGGGGCGATTATCCCGCGCGAGGCGATGCCTGACTGAGTTCGTGCACGACTCCCGGCTGACAAACAAAAAAAACGGCAACCATCGGTTGCCGTTTTATTATCTTTTCGCCATTACTGCGCTTGCGGAATATCCGTCGCATCCTGATGCAAATCATCGGCCGCAGGCTGAGCGGTACGCTCTTCGTGCGACATGATCTCATCCCAGGTGGCCTGTAGCTCTTTCATGTTGTATTCCGGCTCGCCTTTCGGCTGCAGCAGAACAAGCGCCATATCTTGCGACAACTGCTGACGCAGATCCTGATTAATCATCTCAACGGTCAGGCTGTTCAGGAAGTCCTGGCGCAGTTTCTGATACTGCTCCGGCGCGATATCCACCACCTGATTTTGCAGGGAGCGAATGCGTTGGCTGATCAGGATATCCGTGTCAGTGCGGGCGTAGGTTGCAAACAGTTTTTGCAGCTCCAGATTCTTCTGCGCCACCAGCGCGTTGAACTCTTCTTCGCCCAGGCCATCTTTACGCACTTTGGCCAGCTCTTTGGCGACGACGCTGAGATTCGTGTTCAGCTTGTCGTTTGGCGACTCCACGTTAATTGCACACTGTCCGCGCTGGAACAGCACGCGGCAGTCGAAGCCAATCCCGATATCCTTCGCATTGTTTTTGCTCAACGTCTGCTGAACATGCCAGAACAGCGCTTCACGGGCGAGATCGGCACGCCAGTAGCGCAGCAGCGCGGCGGATTCACGAATCGGCTGCCATGGGGTGTCCCACATCAGCGACAGACGGTCCTGACGCACGGAGTCGGTCATGATGCTCACCGGCTCGGCACGCAGCGGAGCCAGCGTTGAAACCGGCGCAGGCACTTCGCGTTTACCCTTCAGATCGCCAAAGGTTTTGCCAATCTGTTCGATCACCGCGCGGCTGTCGACGTTGCCGACCACAATCAGGGTCATTGCATCCGGGGTGTACCATTTTTGATAGAACGATTTGACCTGCTCGATATCCACCGGCTGTTTGACCGGCTCTGCCGGATCGTGTCCCAGCAGCGATGAGCCTTTCAGGCGGTAACGCCACCAGCCGTCTTTAGTATCCGCAGGCCAGGTCGCCACCATGTCGCTGTTGCTCAGGGCATAGTTAACTGTATCGGGGGTGATCGCCACTTTACCGGCGGTATCGCCCAGCCACGTCAGGGCCTCTTTCAGAAGGTCGTTACGGTTGTTGGGCAGGCTGAGGTTAAACATGGTGTAGTCGTAGGAGACAACTGCAGGTGGAAGTGGACGTTTCGGGTCGATGCCCTGCTGCCACAGTGAACGCACCTGCACTGCTTGCAAACTGCCGCTTTGGGTCAGCGCCAGTCGAGGAATAAAATGGCTAAGCCCGCTCTGCTGCGTGCTCTCGGTTAATGAACCGGTATTGACGGAAAGACGAATTTCGATGCGGTCACTGGGACGTTGCGGAGTGGCTAAAACCTGCCACTGAAAACCATTCGCCAGTGTGCCCTGCTGCCAGGCTGGGTCGGGCTGGAGCGTATCTGCCTGCACATAACTGGCTGCTGCCATCATCAGCAAACCGCCGGTTAAGAGTCGAATTTTTGTGCCCTGCATGTAAACCCCTGATCAACATTCCTGGTTAAAAAGAGTGTCTCACTACATTGAGCACTCTGAAGATAACGTTCAAACACTTCGATTAGACCGCGTGTTCTGCGAAACGTCACGGCGAGAAGTGAAATATACCCGAAAAAAATCTTGTCGAAGTATGACAGGTATGAGCAGTTATTATGCGCAGGAGCCCGCTCCCCGACAAGGGTGAGCGGGCATAAGTGCTGAATTTATGAGGATAAACCGTGGGATTTGCTCTCTGGCACGCGGTTATTCAGCGTATCGTCGAGTTTTTTATGGTCCAGCTCTTTCACCCATTTCGCCACCACCACCGTGGCAACACCGTTACCCACCAGGTTAGTCAGGGCGCGGGCTTCGGACATAAAGCGGTCGATGCCGAGAATGAGCGCCAGGCCCGCCACCGGAAGATGCCCTACCGCCGAGATGGTCGCCGCCAGCACGATAAACCCGCTGCCCGTCACGCCCGCCGCCCCTTTCGAGGAGAGCAGTAGCACCACCAGCAAGGTGATCTGATGGAAGATATCCATGTGGCTGTTGGTCGCCTGGGCGATAAACACCGCCGCCATGGTCAGGTATATCGACGTTCCATCAAGGTTAAACGAGTACCCCGTCGGAATGACCAGCCCCACCACCGATTTACGGCAGCCCAGTTTTTCCATTTTATCGAGCATACGCGGCAGTGCGGATTCGGAGGACGACGTCCCCAGCACAATCAGCAGCTCTTCGCGGATGTAGCGGATAAATTTGAAAATACTGAAGCCCGTCGCGCGCGCAATACTGCCCAGCACCACGACCACAAACAGAATACAGGTGATATAGAAGCAGATGATCAGCTGGCCGAGCTGCACCAGGGTGCCGACGCCATATTTACCGATGGTAAAGGCCATCGCCCCGAACGCCCCGATGGGTGCCAGGCGCATGATCATATTGATGATGCCGAAAATCACCTGTGAGAAGCTTTCGATTACGTTGAAAATCAGCTGCCCTTTGCTGCCCAGGCGGTGCAGGGCAAAACCAAACAGCACGGCGAACAGCAGCACCTGCAGGATATTCCCGCTGGCGAAGGCGCCAATCACGCTGCCGGGAATGACATCCAGCAGGAAGGCGACAATGCCCTGGTCTTTAGCCTGCTCGGCGTAAACGGCGACGGCTTTCGCATCCAGCGTCGAAGGATCGACGTTCATCCCCGCGCCCGGCTGCACGACGTTGACAATAATCAGGCCGATAATCAGCGCAATCGTACTGACCACTTCAAAGTACAGCAGCGCCACCGCACCGGTCCGGCCTACCGCCTTCATGCTTTCCATGCCAGCGATACCGGTCACCACGGTACAGAAGATAACGGGCGCGATGATCATTTTAATGAGCTTAACGAATGCGTCGCCAAGCGGTTTCATTTGAGCGCCCAGTTCAGGGTAGAAATGGCCAAGCAGAATACCGATGGCAATCGCTGTCAGGACCTGAAAGTAAAGGCTTTTAAAGAGAGAGGTTTTCATAGGGTGTCCTTGGAAAGAAAAACCACAGGATTCTTATGGGTACAACTTTCCTGCGGCTTTAAAATAACACCCGTAAAACATGACAGAAATGAACTTAGATCAAATATGAAACATGAATGTTAAAAACTGTGTGCTGACTCGAACAAGCCAGCAACAAAGTTAGACATTTACGTAAGAATTGTCGCCCGTAAAGTAGCGTTTTTCGAACTCTTCCGCCGGAACGGCTCGGGCAAACAGGAAACCTTGTCCACTTTCGACACCCGCCTGCGCCAGCCAGTCGCGCTGGGCTTCGGTTTCGACCCCTTCGGCAATGACGTGCAGATTCAGGCTGCGCGCCATCTGGATAATGGCTTCCACCATGCTGCTGTCGTCCGGCAGGCCGTCAACGAAGGTTTTATCGATCTTCAGGACATCGACCGGCAGCGTTTTCATGTGCTGGAGCTGACGCAGACCGGCGTAACCCATGCCGAAATCATCCAGCGCAATGCGGATACCGGCGTTGCGCAGCGGTTTCAGAATCGCCACCGCTTCGTTTGGATCGTCGATGCGACGGCTCTCCGTCACCTCCAGAATCAGGGTGTCCGGCTTGATGCGGTAGCGGTTGATCAGCTCCAGCATCTCGGAAACCATCGTCGGATGCATTAGCTGTAGCGCCGACAGATTCACCGACAGCGGCATGTTGATACCGCGCTCCTGCCAGGCTGAAAGCTGGCGGCATGACTCTTCCAGCACCCAGTAGCCGACCGTCACCATCAGGCCGCAGGATTCGATGCGCTCAATAAGTCCCTCGGGCAGCTCCCAGGAGCCATCTGGCTGCATGACGCGCAGCAACGCTTCCGCGCTGGTGACGTCGCCCGTGGCCAGATTCACCTGCGGCTGGAGCCAGATCGCAAAGTGGTGATTATCGAGCGCCGTGAGGATATCGCTCTCTTCCGTCAGGCGCTGCTGCGCCTTCTCCATCTGCTCTGGCTCGAAGAACTGGATCTGATTTTTGCCTTTACGACGGGCGGTAAAGGCTGCCGAGAAGGCGCGGCGATAGAGTTGTTCTGCCGTCAGATCGCCATAATACATCGCCAGGCCAATGCTGGCGCTTGGGCGCAGCTGAATCCCCTGGATGGGTAGCCGCTCATTAATGACAGTGAGCACTTGCTGACCTAATGTGATGGCGT
The DNA here is from genome assembly GCF_003051885.1 of Lelliottia sp. WB101. NCBI lineage: Bacteria > Pseudomonadati > Pseudomonadota > Gammaproteobacteria > Enterobacterales > Enterobacteriaceae > Lelliottia > Lelliottia sp. WB101. The sequence continues at coordinate 1,214,243 of NZ_CP028520.1, read as the reverse complement.
GCCACGGCTCTTTCACACCGTGGGCCAGAATCACAAAGTCGTAGCCGCTGACCTGCGTCAGTACCATGCGCGGCGCCAGCACCGATTTGATCTTCTCCACCAGCGTTAAGAGCAGCATTTCACGCTGGCTCTCTTTCAGCACGCCCGCCGTGTCCTGCAGGGTTTCACAGGCCACTGCCATCAGCGCGGTAGTCTGCTGGCGCGCAACGGTCTGCTCCAGCAGGGCCATCAGGAATGCCTTATTCGGCAAATCCGAGACCGGGAAGCGGGTCGCGTTGCTGTTGATTTCATCATGCTGGCGCATCAGGCGCTGCTGATTGATGTTGTAGCTCCGCACCAGCATGCCGATTTCATCGTCGTGGTGCAGGCGCGGCAGGGCAAGCTGGTGTCCGACCTGGTCCTGCGGGGCGAGATTGTCTAGCTCACGGGCAATTTTACGCAGCGGATGGACGATCAGCCGGTTAATGCACCAGGTGAGCGCCACGGTCAGGATCAGCGTCAAAAGTAAGTAAGTGGTTACTAACGTGGAGATCCAGCTCATGACAAACTTATGCATGCGATAGGCATCTGCCTGCAACACCAGATAGGCCAGCGGCTGCGGGTTCGCAGGGCGTTCGAGAGAATAGAGCGGGAGCGAAATCTGCACCGGCAGCTCAAACATCCGCATGATCATCATCGGCACCGGGCGTTCGGGAATAAAGCTCATCCGCAACGCCTGGAATTGATTGGGTAATACCACATCCGCGCGGCTGACGATCCCCGCAGGCTGAATGCGCTTGATGATGGTCTCTGCTTCGGGGATATCCCCTTTGAGAATGGCGGCGGAAAGCGGTTCACGGACCGAGCGGGCAATACTTTCCAGTTGCGAAGCCGTGTTGTAGCGATTCTGCTGTACGGAATGAAACAGCAAAATGACGCAAAAGACGAATACAAACACCATAGTGACGGCTGAGACCATCGCCATTTGTTTGATAGTTAAAGAACGGCTGACACGCAAATTGACTCTCCACAAAACCCGAAGCATAGGGTAACAAAGTGTTACCCTATTCCCGGCAGAGTATACCCGATCGCGACGATTTTAAGAGAGCCTAAGCGGTGGATTAAAGATAAATCCGGTTACCAGTCCGCGTAAGGGATCAGCGGTTGCGGAGGCAGGTCCATATCGCCCTGCCAGCCCTCAGCCGAGTAGCGCACGTAAATTAACGCATGACTCGGGGTGTAATCTTTCGCCTCCTGAATATCAACGCCCAGTCCGACAAACCAGTTTGAGGTCACGCGACGTTCGATAATCGCCCGCGCGGTATAACCGGTACCGGACGAGCTGCTGCCATTTTCCGGCTCTTTTTTGTCGGAATACATCAGGTTGTCATCGATATCGTAGTGATTATCTGGAATCAATCCCTGAATCGGGTAACGCATCCCGTCTTTGGTTTTGGAATGCGACCAGGAGACCGACCCGCCCAGCTCCCATGACCAGTTTTCGGTGCGTTTACGCCAGGTGACCGGCAGCGCGAAGGAGACATACTCCTGCGGGCTGTAGTAGCCGCCCTGTCCCAGAGAATAGGCACTCAAATCTTTGTCGTAATGCCAGAGCATATTCGACACGCCCACCGTCAGACGCTCGTTGTTGTCGTTGATAAGCTTATAGTAATAGCCGGTCATCCAGCGAATACGCCAGTTATCCTCGACGTTTTTGCCCTGCAAAGCGTCCATATTCAGGCTTGACCAGACGCCGTTCGCTTCGCCTTTGTCATAACTGACGCTGACGCCACCGCCGGTTGCGCGCACGCCGCCCCAGGTGGTTCCAGTGTTCGGGTCTTTTTGTCCGGCGAAAGCCAGCAGGGAGCTGGAGATCGGGCGACGATGGGCATTCAGGGTGTAACCGATCGGGCCGAGATCGTTGCTGTAGCTCAGGCCGCCGACCACATCGACGACGTCAAAGCCCATCGGCGTGGTGCCGATGTCCATCTCCCAGGTTTTGTTCTGCCAGCCAACGGCCACGCTGGCGCCGTTTTGTTTCTGGCTGGTGTTGCCGCTACACGGCGTCTCGTAACAGGTACCCCATTTCGGGTCGTAGGTGCCACCGTTGGTATCGAAGGAACCCGCGTCCATGTTCACCATGTCGCTTCGGAAGAACATCCGTCCGTCCGACAACGGCGCATCCACGTGCAGCATGGTGGTGTGCGCTTTCAGGTCGGAATACCCGCCCGTACCGCTGGAACCCCAGTAGTCGTGCTGCAGCGTGACGTTCACATCCTGCTGCTTATAGAGATCCGCCGCATCGCTGCGCACGCCGCGTTTCAGCCAGTCGTCTTTTTCGTCATTGCGCGTCAGACGGGTGAAGCTGTCGTTATCTTCAGGGCGTGACGGGGTGACGCCGGAGGCCACCATTGCATCTTTGTAGGTTTCCAGCGCCTGCTGCGGCTGGCCGCTTTGAGCCTGGAAGTTAGCCGCATCGCGCAGCACCAGCGCGCTTTCCATCGACGGCGGCTGCGATTTGGCCTGCGGAAGGATTTTGCTGTAGGTCTGCTGTGCGGCAGTCGTATCACCGAGATCGGCCTGCACCCGCGCGATACGACGCTGCGTGTTGATCGACGGCGCCTCACCGTTCTGCCCGGCGGGCAGTTTGGCAAGCTCAGCGCGGGCAGCGTCTTTATTGCCTTGCGCGATATAGACTTCCGTCAGGCCGAGCAGGGCGTCAACATTTTGCGGTTCGCGCTGCAGGACAGTGTTGTAGGCCGCAATGGCCGACGTGTTATCCCCGCGCTGCTGCGCCCAGTCGGCCAGCGTTAAATCGATACGTGAGGAGGCAGGCTGCTGGCGCAGCAGCGTTTCGGCTTCCCGCTCCTGGCCGCTTTCACGCAGGCGATTGGCGGTTTCCAGCACCTGATCGCTTTGCAGGCGGTTAGCCAGTTCCTGAATGTTGCCGCTCCACTGCGCGCGCGGCAGAGTGTTCAGGTGCGCAAGGGCCGCGCGATCCTGATTGTTACCCGAAAGATATAACCCGTAGGCATACACCTGCTCCGGATCGGCCGGTTTTTGGCTGGCCAGCTGGCGCATAAGCGTATCCGCCTGGCTGTGCTGTCCGGCACTGTAGAGGTCGCGCGACAGGCGATAGGTAATCCACACATCGCCCGGCGAGAGCGCCAGACGGCGGCGCTGAATTTCCGCTGCCTGTGCAAATTTGCCCTCGTTTTCCAGCTGTTCTGCCTGCTGGGATAATCTGTCGTTGGTCAGGCTGCGTTCGATATCGTCGATACTGCGACGCTGGCTGGCAGAGAGCGAACGGATAAACTGGTCGGCTTTTTCCGGCGATTCCGCGCGATAGATATTCGCCAGCCCGCGCACCGCGTTGCTGTTACCGCTGTCCATCCGCAGGGCCTGCCGGTAGAAACGCTCGGCGGCGGCGTTGTCTTTGCGCGCGACGGCGGCATCACCCAGCCCGAGCACCGCGTAACTGTCGGTGTTATCGATAGTGCGCGCCTGCTGGTAGTAACGTTCTGCCTGCGCGACATTGTTGGCTTTCAGCGCGGCATCGCCCTGCTGGATCAGCAGCCAGTAGCGGTTCACTTTCAGCAGACTGTCCCATTTCCCACGGTTATCACTCTGTGGATCGAGGGCAATGGCTTTTTCAAACTGTGCAACGGCGCGGGCACGATCGCCGCGCTGAGAGTAGGCCTGGCCCAGCGCGCCTACGGCTTCGCTGTCGGTGTGATTGGCGTTTACCGCCTGCTGGAGGTCAGATACCGCTTTATTGCCCTGTCCTGCCTCCACGGCGGCCAGCCCTTCGGCTTTGGCGCGAAACGCCGGATCGGCCAGCTGTTTTTGCTGAGCTTCCAGCTGCGAGCGGGCGGCAGTAACGTTATCGCCCGCGCTGAACACCTGCAGATAATCCTGGAGCGCTTTTACGCTGCCGGCGCTGACCGGCAGGTCTTTGATCTGCTGATACCAGATATCAGAGGCCGCATCGCGCCCGGCGTTTGATCTCGCCATCTGCCTGAGAACGGCAAAGCCCTCATCACGACGGCCGTTTTTGAATAACAGCTGGGATAACGAGTTCTGCAGCTCAGTGTTGCCAGGGCTGCTGAGGTTAATTTTTTTAAGCTGATTAATAGCCTCGTTGCTGCGGGCAGGATTTTTAGCCACCACGGTCCAGTATTCCGCCGCCAGAACGTCGTTCGGCGGATCGCCAGCGAAGATTTTATCGTAGGCGGCAATGGCTTCCTGGGTATGGCCCGTTGTGGCCAGCAGGCGCGCCTGCTGCAGATCCTGACGCCCTTCTGGGGTCGATAGCAGCATCGCGTTGCGCGACGATTTATAGGCGCTGGAACTGGGCGCAAGCCCTTTGAGGCGGTCTAACTCTTTTTGCGCCCCGGCGTTATCACCCTGACGCAGCAAATAGCGGAAACGCGCGGCGACCACATCCGGATTGTTGGGGTCGATCAGTTCAAGACGATACAACGACTGGCGAACCAAATCCTCGCGGTTGGTCGATTCGCCCAGGCGCACCTGTTCCAGCAGCTGTTGCTGCTGCGGAGAATTGGCGGCCTGCGCCAGCGGCATCAGTGTCAATCCAAGGGATAAACTGAGTAAACTTAATGAGAACTTGCGCATTCCTGGCCCCAGTCAGGGTGTAATTCACCCTTTGCGGTGAAACGAAAACGGTGCTGATCCCATCCTTGTCCAAACAGGGTCAGTACGTAGCTGTAATAGGCGTCGTTACCGGGAAAATGGTCGGCGACACGCTGACGTTGTACCGCTTGTGCATCGCGGTTTTGTAAAAACGGCAGCAGTGAGGCGGAGAAACCAACCGGGCCATTCCCCGTGGTTTTACCGCTGGCGACATCGACTTTCTCAGGGGGAACGCCTTTTTTTGTTGTTAGCGTCGCCATGGGTTTAAAACGCGCCAGCAGTCGTGCTTTCTGCGGGTCCCGGTCGTGCAACATGCCCGCCCAGAGATAGACGCGAATCGCATCGTAACTGCCGATAAACGTTTTTTCTGGCTTCAGTTGCCAGCCCTTATTTTTTTGATATTGCACCCAGTCGGGTGAGAACCCTTTTGGCGCGGTTTCCAGCAGCAGGCGCAAATTGGTTTCACGAAGCGTAGTCCAGGGTGCGCCAAAGCGGGTGAAATAGTTCGCCAGCTGCGGCGGGAGATAGCTTGGGTTAAAGCGCCAGGATTTCTCTTCGGCAAAGCCGACTTTGCCGGGCAGCAGCATCAGCCCCAGGCCCGGCACTTTTACCACCTCTTCACTGGCGATGCGCTTGAGCAGCGCTTTCCCGGTGGCGGTGTACTCTGGCGCTTTCCACAGACGCCCCGCCTCCAGCAGCGACCAGGCAATCCAGATATCGGCATCCGACGCTGAATTGCTGTCGATTACCGCCCAGGCGTCTTTCTCTTTCATTCCCCACAGCCAGGCGGGGAGATGCTGGCTCAAATCGCCCTGCGCGAGGTTGTCGCGCGTCCAGCCGAGCAGGCGATCAAAGGTCTGGCGATCGTTCGCCGCGAGGGCAAAAAACAGCGCGTAGCTTTGCCCTTCCGACGTACTGATTTTGCGCGCGTCACTGGGATCAATGACGCGCCCGCCTTCGCTGATATAGTCCTTTTTAAACTGCTCCCATGCAGGCCAGGTACAGGCGGCGCGAACGTTCGCCGCCGCCATTACCACCATAGCCATTACGCACCAGCGAAACCCTTTCATCACCGGTTACTCACGATCCGAATGCAGACGACGACGGCTGATAATGCGCAGCAGACGCCACATCACCCACGCGAGCAGCACGACGCTTATCGCCGCAAAGACTGCCAGCAGCACCGGATGGTTTGCCAGGGCATACCACATGCGCTCGAACCACGGCAGATGACCGACGTAGTAGACGTCACCCACGCGCAGGCTGTTCACGCCGGACTCACGGATCACCGCGACCGAACCAAACATCGCGGCGCGCTTACCGCTGTCATTCATCGCGCCATTCAGCAGCTCATATCCGCGCGGGCTGTCTGCCAGCAGGGCGATAACGCTGCGCTGATCGTTGTAAGGAGACTGGAAGCCGACAATCGCCGCCATCGGTCCCTGGGAGCTGATGTTGGTCTGAACGCTCGCTTCGCGGTCGGCCATATCCGGCATGATGCTCGGGAAGGAGGTCTGGCGCAGCGGTGTGTTCACCCAGGACTCGGTCGCATGGACCAGCAGGTCGATACGTTTATCGTCTTTCAGCTTATCCGGAATGGTGCCAATGAGCATGATATCGGCGTCTTTACCCTGAATCTGGCTGCCATCATCCGTCAACGTGACGTTCAGCGCCGGTAAACCGGTTTGTGCGCCAACGGACGCCATCGCATCGAGCAGGGTCGCCACCTGGCCTTCGTTAGGTGTTTTTGGCATCACAACGATGGTTTCAGAGAGGTCGGCCATACGGCTGAACGGGAAGCTGGCGTTAGCAAACGCGCGCAGATCCGGCAGCGCGATAAAGTGATAATACTTCGAGAAGTCGATGGTTGAGTCGTCGCCGATGACCACATGATTCGCGACCGGCTGGAAGGTGATGCAGTTATCCACCGAGCCGCCAGGCATTGGGTTCATGTACTGGAAATCAAAGCGTAACTGGTTCACCGCCCCGAGTTTCAGCGCCGGAATGGAGACGTCCGTTTTGCCGTCCAGCAGACCCTGAAGGACCGGCAGACGGAGCAACAGCTTGTTGGTGTCCTGGCTGCTGGTCAGCGGGAAGGATTGCAGGAACTGGTTGTTCAGGCTGATATCCATGCGCGAGCTGTCTTTGGTTGGCGGCGCGGTATAACGATAGTTCAGATTGATATCGATCCCGTTGCTGCGCAGGAGATAGAGATCCGGCGGCAGGTTCAGGGAGACGTTAATGGCGGATGGCTCAAGCCCGGTAGACTGGAGCTGCTCTTCATAGGTTTTCAGTTCGCCGAAGGTCACCGCGCGATCGGTGCGGATCCAGTTTGGCGCATCGTAAGGTTTACGCGCCAGCAGCGGTTTCACGTCGCCAATGGCGACGCTATTGCCACGGAACAGCACGTTCCCCTGGGCAATGCCTTTCGCCGCCTGGACCAGATCTTTATCATCGCGACCGAAGACCACTAACAACTTCACATACGGCTTATCCGGATGATTCATCATTTCGACGGTCGGGCCTTTCACCTCAGGGTGATCGCGCAGGAACGCCGGGCGTTTGTCGTTGGTGGCAAACACGATAGCGTTTCTTTCCGGCAGCTTGTCGAACAGTACCGGGAAACTCTGCCCGCGCCAGCCAGAGCGGGAGCCAAACCACGAGGTGACGATGGTCGCCGCCTGCTGTTGCGCCACATCCGGTGAACCGGCAAACACCACCGGCAGGTTCAGCTCGCGGTTATCGCGTGGATCAAAGAACGGAATCGGGAACGCGGAAAGGTCATTTTTGACCGCCAGCGTCTGGTAAGTCATGTTCAGGGAGGAGTTACGACCGACGTCCATCCACAGGGTGCTGCTGGCCGGGTTTTCGCAGACGTCGCGATAGTGGCCGACAAACTCGAGGCGCACGCGGTTAAAGTCGGTGATAAACAGCGGGTTGATCGGCACCTGCGCCAGGGTTTTCTTGCCCAGCTGTTCTTTGGTGACCGGCAGTACGCCCATCAGCTCATCATTGAGATAGACTTTCAGCTGGGACTGAATCGGCAGCAGGGACGGCGATGGGGTGTATTCCAGATTCAGCAGCGCGCTGGAGACCACTTCATCGCTGCGTATGCCAAATTCAACGCCGCCGTTCGGGTTGATCCCGCGCAAGATCATGCTGCCCGGAGGCGGCGCAATCTGCGCAAACGTCAGCTTCACGTCACGCGACGGAACGTTATCCGCAACAATAGGCGCATTCGCACCGTTCACGCCCGGCATCACCTGACCAACCGCCTGCGCGCCCGTCGGCGTTCCCGGCAGGGTGTTCCCCTCCGTTGGCTGATTAGGCACCACGTTTTCGGTTTGCCCAGGTGCTGCGGTAACCACCGGATCCGTCGCTTGCGCCACGACAGGCACGGTCGGCGCAGGGGTTTGCGTCGAATTTTCAGGCGCCGCCTGAGCCATCATTGCGGGCAGCGAACTCATCCCAACCGCCACAGCACATATCCAGGAAAGTTTTCTTTTCATCGCGTTATCATCATTGTTGAGCCATAACCGGGTCCGGTTGTTGTTTCGCCTCATCCCGCTCAGGGCGACGAGGGATAAACGACACCACCCAGGAAACCAGCGAGGTAAGTGAACGGAAAATTATTTTCACTGACGGCGGAGCGAATTCTGCAAGGTGGCGATAACCACGGAACCCCAACTTCAGAATATCCAGCAGACTTTCCAGCGGCTTATCTTCCGGGAAGCTATCCTGCCAGAGTGCCCACGTATCCGCGCGGGCAAAGGTACACTGTACAAAATCAATATGTTGCTTCTTGGTGAGCGGCATCAGCTGCAGCCCAACTTCATTGCCCAACACACGCACAACCTGCGTCGGGAATACGTACTCCTGCTGGCCGCGCTTGAGCAGCAATTTCACCTTCTGCCCTTCGAGCACTTTCGCCTGGCCGTTAATCTTGATGCCTAACCCCCCGTCGGAGAAGTCGTGGACGGTACAGGAGAAGAGATGGCCATCTTCACGGGCAATCGCCGCAGGCATGGAGATTTCGACGCGATGGGAGCGACGAACCTGCTTGCTCTCCACCGATACCGCCACCGCGCCGCCGAGAATGATCAGGTTGTAGAAGACCCATGCGAGGCTGACGAAGACCGTCAGCACTTCGTTTTCCGGGCCGTAGAAGTAGCGCCAGATCCCCACCATCACGCCGAAGATATTCAGCAGGACGAGGAAAATGTACGGGCGGGAGATCACCCAGTCGACGTACTCCTCTTCCACCAGCCCGCCTTTCGCGGTGACGTTGAATTTGCCTTTATGCGGGTTAATCAGCGCCACCAGCGTGGGCGGTGCGATATACCAGGCCAGCACCGTTTCATAGATTTCACTCCAGAACGAATGGCGGTATTTCCCCTGAATTTTCGAGTTAGTCAGGCTGGCGTGGATCATGTGCGGCAGAACGAACAGGGCAATCATCAGCGCCGGGGCAAAGATGATGTACGCGTGCAGCAGCAGGAAGGCCAGCGGTGCCGTCAGGAAGATCAGCCGCGGGATACCGGACAGGAAGTGGAACATGGCGTTGACGTAGCAGAGACGCTGCGCGAGCTTCAGCCCTTTACCCGTCAGCGGGTTATCGAGACGGAAAATCTGCACCATTCCTCGCGCCCAGCGAATACGCTGGCCAATGTGGGCGGATAACGATTCCGTCGCCAGCCCCGCCGCCTGCGGAATACGCATGTACGCCGAGGTGTAGCCGCGACGGTGCAAGCGCAGAGAGGTGTGCGCATCTTCGGTGACGGTTTCGACGGCGATACCGCCAATTTCATCCAGTGGTTTACGGCGAATCACCGCACAAGAGCCGCAGAAGAAGGTGGCATCCCACATGTCGTTCCCGTCCTGCACCAGCCCGTAGAACAGCGTGCCTTCGTTAGGCGTTTTGCGAAAACGCCCGAGGTTACGTTCAAATGGGTCCGGCGAGAAGAAGTGGTGCGGCGTCTGCATCATCGCCAGCTGTTTCTCTTTCAGGAACCAGCCCATGGTCATCTGCAGGAACGAGCGCGTCGGGACGTGGTCGCAGTCAAAAATCGACACGAATTCGCCCGTGGCATACTTCAGCGCGTTGTTGATGTTCCCGGCTTTGGCGTGCTCGTGCGTAGTACGGGCGATGTATTTCACCCCCACGCTGTCGGCGAACTGGCGAAACTCTTCGCGCCCGCCGTCGTCCAGAATCCAGATAGTGAGCTTGTCTTTCGGCCAGTCGATACCGAGAGAGGCGTAAATGGTGTTTTTCACCACGTTCAGATCTTCGTTATAGGTCGGAACGAAAATATCCACCGTCGGCCACTGGGCGGTGTCTTTCGGCAGCGGAACCGGCTGGCGATTCAGCGGCCAGACCACCTGGAAATACCCCAGCACCAGCACCACCCACGCGTAAGTTTCCGCGAACAGCAGGACCAAACCGCAGGTCAGGCTCACCGGGTCATCCCAGTTCAGCGTCGAGGTATAGCGCCACCAGATATAGCGACAGGAGACGGTCAGGGAGAGCACAATCAGCATCAGCGCCGAGAAGCGCCCTGGAATACGCCGCACCAGCAGGGCCACGCCCCACAGCAGAATCAGGAAGATAAACTGCGCCAGCGGATTAAACGGCTGAGTGATACAAAGCAGCGCCAGAATGAGCGAGAAAACGACGATCACCCCGAGAATAAAACGCCGCAAGCCGGGATGCAGATGCCCCAGCTCTTTATGCGAATCGAGATGGCTGGTCTGGTCGCTGAAGCGCTCAGGCAGTGTTTCCAGCCACTGATGGTAACGCCCGCGCACGTTCTTAAAGCGACTGTACGTGCGCCAGCGCGGTTCGGTTTTTTCGCGTTTCGCCTGACTGACGATAAGCCATAACGCCTGAATCGCGTAGCGCGCCGGATCGAGAGGACGCGGTCGATCAGGATCAAGATGCGGATAAAGCTCGCGATGGCGTGCACGAATACGCTGCCAGCGTGGATGTTCGAGTGGGATGAACATCCAGGCCAAAATCACCCAGAAGCAGCCCAGCGCGGCGCTAAAGGCAGACGCACCGTGACGGCGATAATTCCGGTAACGCTCGCTTAAGCGCGCGCTAACGGGCGGGATGAGGAGCGCGTTGGACAGCCGGCTCATAGGCCTCTCCCGGCAGGCTCCGGGCGTCCGGTATAGTGCAACAGGCACCAGTTCGCCAGAGTGAGGATCTCTTCCGCCGCCAGAGAATCGCTGCGGTATTCGCCGAGCGGCTGTTTGGATGCCATGCACTCGGCGATGGCTTCATCGCGATGAATGACCATCGGCAGCAGACGACGCTGGCTTTGCAGCCAGACCTGGTAGAGATCGTCCTGAATTTGGCTGTTCAGACGTAAATCGTTGATCAGAATATGCGCTCCGTTCGGGAGCACCTGCTGATGCAGGCGAACATGGCAGTTGGCATCCGCGTTCACAATCGTCAGCGTGTGATCGCAGTGTTCGATTAACTGGCGGGTGAGCGGTGAGAAGCCGCTTGGGAGATCGAGCAAAATCCACTGGTAGTGGCTTTTTTCCTGTAACAGCTGCAATGCATCGGCAAAATAGCCCAGCGTGCCATAGCGGGTGTAAATGGACTCTTTTTCGCTGGCGGTCAGCTGGCCGAACGGCAGGATATCGAGCTGCGACGTGTAACGTTGTGCGGTGTCTCGCCAGTCGCGACCGTCGAGCAACGCCCGCGCCCAGCCATCAGAAGTGTCAAAGTCAACGTTAAAAGACATCCGCAGCAAATTATCGGGACAGGCATCAATAACCAGTACCGATTCGCCTAATATCTGTAATGACCATCCCAGCGCTGCTGTTATTGACGTCGTGCCAACACCGCCACGAATGCCCTGTAATCCAAGTATGGCCATCAATGGCTCCCTTATTGTTGACGGGCAAATTCAGCTAATAATGGCCAGCGTTTAATCGCCGCTGCCAGCTGTTCTCGCTGTGAAATATCGGTGTAGTCTATTTCAGGCAATGAGAAAGCCTGGCTTAACGCCAAAAAATCATTTTGGAATGTGTACCCAAGGCCAGAATCAACCGGCGTTGTTGGTTCGTTATTATGCATTTTAGTTTCATTCCTTTATTAATTCTCAACGAACAACAGAGGTAGTTGCACGGCTTCCTGCCTGCGAAAATTCATTCATATGCTAAATCTGATGGTCTTTAATTTCAATGTTAGGTTTATTTCTGAGCTTTCGCTAGTAAACTGAGATACAGGTAAATTAGTCGCAAAGAGGGACACCGTGAACCCCATATTTTCAGTTGGTATCCAGTCATTATGGGATGAATTGCGCCACATGCCAGCCGGCGGAGTCTGGTGGATCAGTACGGACCGCAATGAAGACGCTATTAGTCTTGTGAATCAAACAATTGCAGCGCAAGAGAAAAGTGCCCACGTCGCTGTGGTGACCATGGGCGAGGACCCTAAAGATATCATCAGCCTGAGTAATGAACAGGGGCCGGATAAAGTGCGTCTGTTTTCCATGCCAAACCAGGAAGATGGTCTATACTTTTTGCCCCGCGACATTCAATGCAGCATCGATCCTCATCGTTATTTACTGGTGCTTAAATGCGCGAACAATACCTGGCAAAATATACCCACAGAAAAATTGCGAGTCTGGCTGGAAAAAATCAATAAATGGGTGCGCGATCAAAATTGCACGCTGCTGGTGATCAGTCCTGGTAGTAATAATGATAAGCAGTTCTCATTTTTAATGAGTGAATATCGTTCCCTGTTTGGTTTGGCCAGTACGCGCCATCAGGCCGATAGCCATCTTTACGATATTGCGTTCTGGTGCAATGAAAAAGGGGTGAGCGCCCGACAACAGCTGACGCTGAAGCATATTGCTGGCGAGTGGCATGTCGCCCAGCAGGAAGAAACCGTCGTTCAGCCACGAAACGATGAAAAACGCATTCTGAGCCACATCGCTGTATTAGAAGGCGCCCCTGCCCTCTCTGAATATTGGTCTTTGTTCGAAACCAACGAATCGCTGTTTAATGAAGCCCGCACCACGCAGGCCGCGACGATTGTCTTTTCACTGACGCAGAATAATCAGATTGAGTCGATAGCCCGACAGATCCACACCCTGCGTCGCCAGCGCGGCAGCGCACTGAAAATCGTGGTCCGTGAGAACAACACCAGCCTGCGCGCCACCGATGAACGCCTGCTGCTCGGCTGCGGCGCGAACATGGTGATCCCGTGGAACGCCCCGCTTTCTCGCTGCCTGACGCTCATCGAAAGCCTCCAGGGTCAGCAGTTTAATCGCCACGTCCCGGAAGAGATCTCAACGCTGCTCTCCATGACCCAGCCGATGAAGCTGCGCGGCTACCAGAAATGGGATACGTTCTGCGACGCGGTGAGCAACATGATGAGCAACACGCTACTGCCGGCAGACGGTAAAGGGGTGATGGTCGCGCTGCGTCCGGTTCCGGGTATCCGTATCGAGCAGGCGCTGACGTTGTGCCGCCCGAACCGTACCGGGGATATCATGACCATCGGCGATAATCGCCTGGTGCTGTTTTTATCCTTCTGTCGCATCAACGACCTGGATACCGCCCTTAACCACATTTTCCCGCTGCCAACCGGAGATATCTTCTCCAACCGCATGGTCTGGTTTGAAGACAATTTGATCAGCGCCGAAATTGTGCAGATGAAACAGCTGCAGCCGGAACAATGGGGCAAACCGCTGCTGGTCGCGAGCGACAGCAAGCCGGTGCTGAACGCCACCCACGACGGACACGTTTGGCGTCGCGTCCCTGAGCCGCTGCGTTTGCTGAGTGATGCAGAGGAGAGAGCATCATCATGAACAATACTGACATTATTCAGCTCGTGATCCTGTGCGCGATCATCTTCTTCCCACTTGGCTACTATGCGCGCCATTCGTTACGCCGTACCCGCGATACGGTAAGACTGCTGTTTGCAAAACCTCGCTATGTAAAACCAGCTGGAACACTGAAACGGGCTTCACACGTCAAGGCAAACCGAAAACATGACTAATTCTACCTATACTGCTTCGGCACCTTCGCCGCTTTGGCAATACTGGCGCGGCCTGTCCGGCTGGAACTTCTATTTTCTGGTGAAATTCGGCCTGCTCTGGGCGGGCTATTTGAATTTCCATCCGCTGCTTAACCTGGTGTTTATGGCATTTTTGCTGATGCCCATTCCGAACCTGAAGCTGCACCGCCTGCGCCACTGGGTAGCGATACCGATTGGCTTCGGGCTGTTCTGGCATGATACCTGGCTTCCAGGCCCGGATAGCATCATGAGCCAGGGCTCGCAGGTGGCGGGCTTTAGCAGCGATTATCTTCTCGATCTGACCGAACGCTTTATCAACTGGCAGATGATTGGCGCCATTTTTGTGATGCTGATTGCATGGCTGTTCCTCTCCCAGTGGATCCGCATCACGGTGTTCGTGGTGGCGATTATGATCTGGCTGAACGTCCTGACGCTGGCAGGCCCGAGCTTCTCCCTGTGGCCAGCCGGTCAGCCGACAGAAACCGTGACTACCACGGGCGGCAGCGCCGCGCCGACAGTTGCTACCGCTGGCGATACGGCCGTGATCGGGGATATCCCGGCGCAAACCGCGCCACCGACCTCCACCAACCTTAACGCCTGGCTGTCCAGCTTCTATAACGCGGAAGCCAAGCGTCAGACGAAATTCCCGGCGTCACTGCCTGCCGACGCGCAGCCGTTTGAATTGCTGGTGATCAACATCTGTTCCCTCTCCTGGGCCGATGTGGAGGCTGCAGGTCTGTCGTCGCACCCGCTGTGGTCGCATTTCGATATTCAGTTCAAAGATTTTAACTCGGCCACCTCGTACAGCGGCCCGGCGGCGATTCGTCTGCTGCGCGCCAGCTGCGGTCAGCCGTCGCATAAAAATCTGTATCAGCCTGCGGGCAATCAGTGCTACCTGTTCGATAACCTCGAAAAACTGGGCTTTACCCAGCACCTGATGCTCGGCCATAACGGTATCTTTGGCGGCTTCCTGAAAGAAGTGCGCGAGAACGGCGGGATGCATGCGCCGCTGATGGACCAAACCGGTCTGCCAGTGCCACTGCTGGGCTTTGACGGTTCACCGGTGTATGACGACACCGCCACGCTGCAACGCTGGCTGCAAACGGTCGGGAAAGAGGAAAACACCCGTAGCGCGACCTTCTACAACACCCTACCGCTGCACGACGGTAACCACTATCCTGGCGTGAGCAAAACGGCGGATTACAAAGTTCGTGCGCAGAAGTTCTTCGATGAGCTGGATGCGTTCTTTACCGAACTGGAAAAATCAGGCCGTCGGGTGATGGTGGTTGTGGTGCCAGAGCACGGTGGCGCGCTGAAAGGCGACAGGATGCAGGTCTCCGGCTTGCGCGATATCCCAAGCCCGTCCATCACCAACGTGCCCGCCGGGATTAAGTTCTTCGGCATGAAAGCACCGCATCAGGGTGCGCCAATCGAAATCACCCAGCCGAGCAGCTATCTGGCAATTTCCGAGCTGGTTGCGCGTGCGGTAGACGGGAAGTTGTTTGTGGAAGACAGCGTGAACTGGAATCAGCTCACCAGCGGTCTGCCGCAGACGGCGGAAGTGTCTGAGAACGCGAATGCGGTGGTGATTCAGTACCAGAATAAGCCGTATGTACGGTTGAACGGTGGTGATTGGGTGCCATACCCGCAATAAGGTTCAGTAACTCCCCCACCCTGACGACTCTCCACACAGGAGAGCTGCCGGGGTGGGGAGATCCGTTCTACTGTCCCGCCACCCACACCAGCATCTTCAGGCTCGCCGAATAATAGTCATCTTTCGCCGTAATCTCCGGCTCACTCATCGCCTGCCCCATCGTTAAATCCCTTACCGCCAGCAGGCCACCTTCCATCATGTACGGCGCATAGTCGTTGGTCGTGACATTGACCCAGGCCGGGGTTTGCTCCCGACTGAACTGACCGAACCAGCTGCGCCACGGCGTGAGCTGCGGGCTTTGTGGGTTAAACCAGTGCACATATAGCGGTATGCGGATCGCATCGTAGCTCATGCGCGGTGGCCACGCTTTCGCAGGCGTCAGCGTGCCGTCTGCGGCCAGAGAAACCCAGTCGGTCGGCAGATTGGCCTTACCGCTTCCCATTTTTCCGAGCAGAGTTTGCCCGTCTTTGATCAGCTCGCGCCACACCTGCAAATGGCTGCGGTCAGCAAACGCCTGCCAGGCGGGGAAGATAAAATACGACGGATTGAGGACCACTTCGCTGTTGAGGTTAAACCCCTGCGCGCCCGGCAACATCACGCGCTGGCCTGCGTAGCGAATCACCGTGTGAGCCACCAGCGCTTTGGTAATGGCATCCGAGGCGGTGCTGTAGCTTTTGTCATGCCAGCGGGCGTCGGCTTTTAACAACGCCCAGGCGATCATCGTATCGCCATCGGTGGCGTCATTTTTGTCGGTAATCGGGTCCGGCTCGACGGGGTTGTAGCGCCAGTAAAACAGGCCGTTCTCTTTATTTTTTAGAGTTCTGTCGGTCCACTGCCAAAGCTTATCAAACGCCGCTTTGTCATCGCTTGCCACCGCCATCAGCATGGCGAAACCTTGCCCTTCCGTATGGGAAACGTTGCCGTTGCCGGTATCGACAATGCGGCCATCCGGCATTAAAAAGCGCGCTTTATAGCTCTCCCAGGCCTGACCGGCCTGAGAAAACGGCGAAAAACAGAGACTCATCATGACCGCCAGTGCGGCGCATGCAGGCTTTCTCATCATTTACTCACTGTGGGTTGTGGTAACGGAACTGCACGTCGGAAAGGGAATAGAGACGCTCGCGACTCACCGTCACATGCGCTTTCCCGCCCTGCCCCTGCATCCAGCGGACATACAGCCCTTCCAGTATTGCACAGAAGGCGTGACACCAGCGGCTTTGCTGGTCCTCACGACGGCTTACGGGCAGCGCCAGATGGCGCAGGGTGAGGTCGGTGTCGGTGGTGTTGATCTCCACGCAGCCCCAACCAAAACGCGCCAGCTGGGCGTTGATGTTGGCTTCCAGTTCGCCCACCGTTTCTGACGGCGGCAACGGAAACTGTTCGGCCAGCGCCACCCCCATCTGATGCAGGAACGGCTGGCTCTCCAGCTCACCGACGTTACGCACCATGCCGTCAACGATCAGCGCCAGTAGGTCAAACCAGCCTTCCGGCGTTTGCTGCGCGCGAAACCAGCTCAGGATCGCAGGGTTTTCCAGCGTCGTTGTCATTATTTATCTCCCAGCATGTAGCGGAAATAGAGTCCCGCCGTACTTTCGTTATAGCTGCCAAAGGTGTCATAACCGACCTTGCCGCCGATGGTCATGTCTTTGTTGACGTTGTAATCGACCCCGGCGCGGACGGTGTAGCCAATGCCGTTTTCAGAGGTGCCTTTGTAGGACGCTTCTTTCGCAAAGCCGCTCTCGACGGCCCCTTCCAGCAGTTGCTGCCAGCCGTCGTTAGTCGGGAAGTAGTCGCTGCTGTCCTGGCTGTAAGACTGGTAGCCCACCGAGCCGCCCAGTTTCAGCTTCCAGTTATCGATTTTTTGCGCGTAGTCGATCGGCAGCGAGACGCTAACGTAGTTCTGCGGGCTGAAGTATCCGCCCTGGCCGAAGGTAAACTGGCTGAGATTTTTTGAGAAATCCATCCAGCTCATGCTTAGCCCGGTTTTCACTTCGCGGAAGTCGTCGTGGTAAGGACGCAGATAGACCCCGGCGTTCGCATTGATGCTGGTGTTGCTCGCCACGTTTTCACCGAGATAGCTGTAACCACCGCCGCCCGCGTAGAAACCGGCATCGCCGTCGTCATAACTCAGCTGCAGGCTGCCGCCATTTTTAGTGACGCGCCCCCAGCGTTTGCCGGAATATTTATCTTCCAGCCCCACGTAAGATAGCAGGCTGTCTGTTACCGCGCGGCGCTCTCCGGTCATGATCAGCGACAGGTAATTGGTCAGTTTTGGCGACCATTTCACGCCGCCCACCAGCGTGCTCAGATCCTGTCCCAGCGGCGTGCTGCCGACATCAAGACGATAATCCTTCCCGCTCAGCGCCATGTTCAGCTCCACGCCATTCGCTTTTTGCGCATCCGTAGAGACATCCCCTGGCTGATTGACGTTGGCCTTCAGGTTCGAGGCTTCAAGGTATTCCCCGACCTTGCCGCCGTCGTAGGCTCCGAGCTTCGCCAGATTCAGCTGGCCGTCGGAACTCGTCAGGTTAAAGTCGTTGCTGTCCAGATCGCCTAAGCCCACCAGCGATGCAGCTCCCGGGTGCGCAGCAAGATAGGTTGCGCGCTCTGTGGCGTTCATCGCTGCAATGGCTTTCTGCTCGTTGGTCGCCGTTGCCACCATGTTCGACGCGGCGTTTGCCAGCGGGTTAGAGCCGAAGCGGCGCCACGCGTCACCGCTGGCACTGCCCGCGCTGAGCGTAATGGGCGTCGCGGTGAATTCGAAGCGAGACTCACCAAACGGCGAGCTGGACCAGGTGAGCGGCGCTTTGGCTTCCGTCAGCTTGCTGGTGCCCGATTCGCCATCGCGCCCGCGTACGTCCACCCCGCCCTGCAGCCACATACCGGTCTGCTCGTTCATCTGCTGCATCATCTCATCGACCTGACGCAAGGTGCGGCTCTGGGCCGTCTCCTGCGGCAGATCGGGACGCGTGGTGCCCGGCAGCGTCGAGCCTGGCTCGCGTGCCGTTTGCGCCAGTTGCCACGGCAGCCCGTTATCACTGGAGGCCGTAGCGCCGACCGCCTGAGCAGTGCGGCTGGTGCTCACGAACGGGTTATCCGCCAGCAGCAAGCCGCCCATCGTCGGCGTCGCCGCGCTGTTGGTGGATTGCAGACCCAGCAGTTTGCCGCGCGCGCTGCGCAGATAGGTCATCGCCTGCTGATGGTTGCCCTGGGCTTCTTCCAGACGCGCCAGTAACACCAGGCGGTCCGGCGAGCTGTTATTTTGCAGCCCGTTGGCGAGCTGCTTCGCTTTCACCACGTTGTCTTCAGCCAGCGCCACGTCGATGGCACCCGCGCGGGCATCCTGATCCGGCGTATCCCGCGTCATCAGGTAGTCGTAGACCACACCCGCCTCTTTGTTCATTTTGCCGGTCTGATACAGACGCGCCATCGCAAACATCAGGTCGGTATTTTGCGGATCGCTTTGCAGGGCGCGGATCAGTTTGTCATACGCTGCCGCATAGTTGCCCTGCTCGCGCAGCTGGTCGGCTTCGTTGATCACATACCCGTTACGCACGCCCGCCAGCTGAGTCGGCGAGCTGCGCGCCAGCAGTTCAGGATTCGCGAGGAAGCTCTGGGCTTCGCCGCTCAGCCCGGCCTGATTGAGCACTGACACCTGATCGGCGTAATCGCCCGCGTTACCCTGCACACCCTCACGCATATTGCTGCGCACCACCGCCACCGCGCCCGTCAGATCGCCACTTTGCGCCAGCATTCGCGCCAGTTTCCCCGCATCGGCCGGGTTTTCCGGTGGCCGCGTTGAGAGGGTTTTCAGGGTATTGGCCGCCGCGACGGAATTACCCTGCGCCAGGTAACGCTCTGCCGTCGCCATTTGCAGGTTGTAGTTCACGCGCTGAGCCAGCTCGCGCATTTGCGGCGTCTGGCTGGCGGGCGAGATGCGCGACAGAATGGTTTGCGACTGCTGCCACGCTCCGTTTTCGCTGGCGAACAGCGCCGCCGCATACAGCGAACTGGCCCCCGCTCCCTGACGAAATGCGGGCTGCATCACCGAAGCGGCTTCGCCGTCGGCACCGGATTTTTGCAGCAAACGCGCCAGATCGAGGCGGAGCCACGGATCGTCCGGTAGACGGGCAATCCCCTCGCGCAGAACCGCGATCGCCTGCTGAGTGTTCCCGCTTGCCGCCGCCTGCTGCGCCTGACGACGAATCGGATCGCCCGGTAAACCGGTTACCACGCGCGGCTGAAGTTTCGCCTGCAAACCGGCGGGCAGCGTGCGCAGCATCGCCTGGGCTTCGGCGGTTTTGTTCTGCTCTTTCAGGACGTAATAGAGATTTTCCCGCGCGGCGCCGTTGTTTGGCTGCTGGTTCAACAGCTCGCGCAGGGTCTGTTCGGCCTGTGGATAATCTTTGTTGTGGCGCAACACATCGGCGCGGAACAGGCGAGCCGCCGTGCCGCGCTCACCGCTCTGCTGCACCAGCGGAGCCGAAAGCGCCAGTGCCTGGCTGACATTGCCCTCTTTCAGCGCCTGCTGCGCCTGAGCGAGCTGACCGTAAAAGGCGGCGTCATCGGCCTGCTGCTGGCGTTCGCTGGAGGCGTCGCCGTCCTGGGTGGCTGCGCGTCCGAGATACTGCGCGGCAGCCTGATAGTCACCGCTGCGCTGCGCGATGTAGCCCATCCCGGCGAGCGCGTCGGCGTCCTGCGGGTTGGTTTGCAGCACCTGCTCAAACTGACGTTTGGCGGCCTCGGTGTTGCCGCTGTTGAGCGCCGTGAAGCCTTCGCCTTTCGCCGCGCCGCCCACGTTTTTGCGGTAGTACGCCTGCACTTCGCTGTCCTGCGGATGGCGTTGCAGCCAGGTGTCGTAGAATTGCTCGTCACCTGCTTTTGGCCCTAACCACAGCAGGGCCTGACGCAGGCCTGCATCCGCGTCTTTGCTGCCGCTCGCCATCTGCTGCAGCTGAATGATCCCGTCGCGGCGCGTGCTCTCCTGCCAGGTGAGCATTTTGCCCAGCGCCACGCGTGCGGCGTTGTCCTGCGGATTTTGTGCCGCAAAACGCTGCAGCTCAGCCAGAGCCTCAGGAAAGAGGGATTTGTCGCTGCCCATCGTCTGGTAATACTCTGGCGCGAGGCTCGCGGGCGGTGTGTCGCCGTTGAACAGCGTTTTCCAGGTCGCCAGCGCCGCCGGAATGTTTCCGCTGCGCGCCTGCTGGCGAGCCAGCGTCAGCGTGCCCTGCGGAACCTGAGTCATCTGTTTGGCATTATCCAGCGCCTGCAGGCCGCCATCATTTGGCGAGACGTTTGCCAGCCGCGCGCGCCACTGCGCCGCCGCCTGCAAATCGCCGTTTTGCTGCGCCCACAGGGCCATCAGGTAGAGCGCCTGGGTGTTGTTGGCATCGACCATCAATACTTTTTTCAGCGATTCGCTCGCCAGATCGTCGTGGGATTTTTCGTGCCAGTAGTTGGCCTGGTCAAACAGCGCCTTCAGCGCCGCCTCGTTTTGCGCCGCCTGCGCGGTGCCGCCAAAGGCCAGCACACCGGAAAGACAGAGGACCGATTGTAAGCTGTTTTTTTTCACTTTCCGCTCTCCGGATTCAGGCGCTTACGCGCACGCTTTTTCAGCCAGGCGTACAAGCCCAGACCGGCCAGCGAACTCATGATCAGACCCAGGATCGCCAGCAGCGCCGAGTGCTGGTTGGCATACCAGACAATCATCATGTGGGCAGGCATTTCACCGCTCGGGAACTGCGAGCCGACGCGGAAACTGCGCACACCGTTTTCGTTGGTGATGATTGCCGCGTCGCCACGAATTCCGGCGTTAATGCGCGCGGAGGTTAAGTCGTCATGCAGGCGCGAAAGCTGGTCGTCGTTGCTGCCCAGCGCCATCACTACCAGGCGGTCGCTGCTCCACGGCGAGCGGAAGCTGACAAATCCGCGCCACGCTTCGTTGGAGGAGAAATAGCGGTCTGCTTCGACGCCGTCGGAGGTCCAGTCGCCCGCCAGCCAGCGCTGCAGTTTTTGCCAGGTTGACGGCGTACGCACGCCCAGCGTGTTGTCGTGGGAGGTAAACGGCGATGCGTTCAGCAGGGCCTGGTTAAAGTCGTGCTGCCCCATACCGCTGACCGCCAGCACATCACGCGTGCGCAGAAGCTCAAGATTTCCGCCTGCCGTGGGCACGCCGAGCACCACGCGGTTGTTGTACAGCGCGGTGCCGGTGGCGTTACCGGAACGCGCCGCCATATCCAGCAGCGTGGCGATTTGCGTCTCCGTTGGCTGTTCAGGCAGCAGCAGCACCGTCTGGGAGTAGTCCGCCAGACGCGTGAACGGGAACGACGCGCCGACAAAGTAAGAGAGATTCGGCAGGAGCGAGAAGTGACGCGTGTGGCTCAGATCGATCCACGAGTCTTCATCAATGCGGCTCTTGATGTTGTTGTTCAGCAGCACGCTGCACGGCGCGTTCTCTTTCGCCGTGATGTTGAAATAGAGTGAGAGCTGGTTGTCGCCGTAAATCATGTACGGCTCAAGCGGCATATCAAACTTCTCCTGCCGCGCGTCGCCGCCCACTTTGTGCCATATGGTTTCCAGCGCGCCCTGTTTGTTCACCGGCAGATTGTGCAGGAAGGTGTCGTTAAGAGTCATGCTGAGCCAGGACCGGTTTTCGTCAATCCAGCTCTCCGTCGGGAAACGGTAGCCGATGTGCAGCGGAATGGTTTCCCCGTCCCAGAGGAAAAGGTCCGGCGCGGCGCGGAAAGCCACCCGCAGCGGCGCATGCCAGATCCCGGTGACGGTCAGGCTTTGATCCTTGCGGATCAGCTCCGAGAGCTTCACCGGACGATCCGTTGGGATCCAGCGCGGCGCATCGTAAGGCTTGCTCGTCGGGATCGTCTGCGCGGGGATCGAAATGGTGGCGGTTTGCAGGGCAAAGTTGCCGCGCGTCAGTCGCCATGCCGCCGTGCGCAGCGCCGCGTCGTCGTTCCCGACGACCAGCAGCAGTTTGTACACCGGGTTCGCCGGGTTATCGATCACCTGCAGCATCGGCTCGGTGGATTGCGGCAGCGTCAGGCCGCCGATTTTGTCACCCGGATGGCCAATCAGAATGCCGTTTTTCTCCGGCAGGATGTCGTGCAACGCCGCGAAAGAGACGCCGCGATAGTCAGCCTGAATCCCCAGCCAGGAGGAGATAAGCGCCGCTGCGCTGAGTGCATCGCTGCTGAGCGTGGGGGCGAAGGCAAAAGCGATGGCCGCAGGCGTCATCTGCATACTGTCGAAGAACGGGCGCGGGAAATGGCTCAGGTCCGAGCCGATATCCAGCTGCTGCCCTTCCAGCTCGAACCGGGAATCCGGCAGGATGGTGACGCGATATTTATCCGACAGATCGCGCTGGCACTGCATCGCGTCGCCGTCATTGATCTGCAGGCTCAGGTTATTGCTGGAGACCAGTAGCGCCGCTGGAATATCCAGCTGGAAGCGGGAGATATCGCTGTCCGCCGCGCCCAGAGGCACGGTACCCAGCGGCTGTCCGTTGAGCATCAGCTGCAGGGTGGCGTTACGTGTCGCCATCGCTGGCGAGACTTTCAGGTTCAGCGAGAGCTGGGCATTCGTGATCACCTGATCGACCGGCAGGGTGAAGTTCATTCCCCCCTGAAGCTGGCCGCCGCTCAAGACCAGCCCCTGCGGCTGGCCCATCTGTGCCACAGTGATGCTGTTCACCGTCGAAGGGACAAAAATCGGAAGCGCGGCCGCCGTTGGCGCAGGCATCTCGACCGGTAGCAGCGAGGCGACGGTGGTCTCTTCACTGTGGAGCGGCAACGCAAACAGGGATGCCGCAAGCAAGGTGAGTTTTGTCAGCTGTTTCATGCGTTGCCGTCCTCCTGCACCTGCGCTTGCGCACGCCGGTTTTCCCGACGCGTTTTCCACGTCAGCCAGAAGAGATCAAACACGCAGCGCACAATGGTGAACAGCGAACGGAATGGGTTGTCCTGCGGTTTCGGTGGCTGGATCCATGCATCTGCACGCGCGAGGACCACGCGCACCAGCTCACGGCGGCGCGCCAGAGGAATATCTTCGAACATCAGGCGGATAAAGTGTTCGTCCGTCGCGACAACGTTGACGGGAATGCTGATTGCACCTGATTGCAGCAGCAGCTCGACCTCTTCGATATCATCTGTCAGATGGCGATCGTCCGGCAGCTCAACGCGACAGCCGCCCATCGACAGGTCGGCGGTCTGGCTGCGGGAGGAGATGCCGCTGGCGTAGTGGATCAGCACCGGGATTTTGACCTCGATGCGGATGGTTTTGCGCGTCTGGCGCGTTTCCCGGGCGACGGCAATCGCCGCCAGCAGGAAGATCAGACTGTAGAGTCCCCAGCCAACGTTCAGGGCGATCACGCTCGGATCAACGCCGTAGTAGTCGTGAGCGCAGGCGCGGACGATACCGGCGATGACGCCAATGCCCAGCAGGATCGCAATCACCAGGTGCGGGCGAACGACGCGGAAATCGAAATAACCGACGTTAAGCAGCGCCCCTTTGTCCGTTACGTTGAACTTGCCGCGCTTCGGGAAAACCATGGTGACCACGGTGGGCAGTACCAGATGGAACGCCAGCACCAGGTCGTAGATTTCGCCCCAGAAGCTGTAGCGATAGCGACCGTTCATGCGCGAGTTCAGGTAAATCGCCAGGAACAGATGCGGCAGCGCGTAGGCAAAGACCAGCCCCGCCGAGGAGTGGATGATGTTGAGGTTAAACAGCAGATAGGCCAGCGGCGCGGTCAGGAAGGCAATGCGCGGCAGGGCAAACTGGTAGTAAAGCATGGCGCTGAGGTAGCACAGACGCTGCTGGATGGTCAGCCCACGACCAAAGAGCGGGTTGTCCAGACGGAAAATCTGCGTCATCCCGCGCGCCCAGCGCGTACGCTGAATGACGTGCAGCACCAGACGTTCGGTTGCGAGGCCTGCTGCCAGTGGAATATCGAGAAACGCGGATTTCCAGCCGAGACGCTGCATTTTCAGCGCGGTGTGGGCATCTTCCGTGACCGTTTCTACCGCGAAGCCGCCGATCTCCTCCAGCGCGCTGCGACGAATCACGGCACACGAACCGCAGAAGAAGGTGGCGTTCCAGTTGTCGTTGCCCTGCTGAATCGGGCCGTAGAACAGCGTCCCTTCGTTCGGGATATTGCGCCCGACGGAGAGGTTACGCTCGAACGGATCGGGTGAGTAGAAGTAGTGCGGCGTCTGCACCAGCGCCAGCTTCGGATCTTTCAGGAACCCGCCCACGGTGGCCTGCAGGAAAATGCGCGTGGCGACGTGGTCGCAGTCAAAAACGGTGATCAACTCGCCCTGGGTGAGTTTCATCGCATGGTTGAGGTTGCCCGCTTTCGCATGGGAATTGTCGTTACGCGTGATGTATCCCACGCCGACATCTGCCGCAAAGACGGCGAACTCGCGACGCTTGCCGTCATCGAGCAGGTAGATCTTCATTTTGTCGCGCGGGTAGTCAATACATTGCGCGGCAAGGACCGTATCGCGCACTACATCCAGCGATTCGTTATAGGTGGGGATGTAGACGTCGACCGTCGGCCAGAGTGACATGTCATCCGGCAGCGGCACGATCTCGCGCTTGAGCGGCCAGATGGTTTGCAGATAATTTAGCAAGAGCAGGACCCAGACGTAGACCTCTGCCAGAAAAAGCCCCATCCCGAGAATGGTCTCAATCTCGGAATTAAAATGCAGGGTTTGCGTCAGGCGGAAATACATATAGCGGGTCGACATCAATAATGACATCACCACCATAATCACGGAGATACTGCGTCTTTTGCTGAAGCCCATTAAAAACAGCAGGCCAATGCTAATAAAGCCAAAGATATATTGTTTCTGGCTGTCCATTGGCGTGATGACGATCAGCAGCGCGACGGGAAGCATTGCTAACGTCAGCAAAATATAAAGAAACTTTTTCATAGGTCGTCCTGGGTGGATTTAAAACCCTGACTTACGCGGAAGGGTATGGACAGTGCCGTCGCCCACTTTTACGCCAAGAATACCTGCGACTTTTTTGGCAATAAGCTCAATGTCGAAGGCGGCGGCTGACGCCGGGCTAAAGTCGAATATGGACTGTTGAGAGGCATTGGCTTCTCCGACGCTTTCATCGCGGTGAACCACACCCAGCAGCTTGTCGCCGAGTTTATTCTCCACGAAGGTGGTGACATCGCGGCTGATCTGACGGCGGTTGTCACTTTGGTTGAGGACGAAATAGTGTCCGGCTTTGTGATTGAGCACCCCGCCCGTCAGACGCTGATTATCAATTTGCGGCAGCAGTGAGAGTGAAGCGGTGTCTGCCAGCAGCGTGATCAGATGCAGATCGGCCAGGCGCGACATCGCTTTTAGCGCCGGTGACGGGCCAGGAGGAAAGTCAGCAACAATAATCAGGCCCGGATAGTTGAGCAGCGTACTCAGCCCACGCGTGAGGAAGTGCTCATCATTCTTGAGTCGCTCTTCAAACGCCATGCGCTGATCTTCGCTGGCGTCGCCGTACGGCAGCACGAACAGGTTTCCGCCCGCCGTGAGGACAAACTGGCTCCAGTCGGAGGATTCCGCGGCTTTGGCAACGTAACCCCGGCAGTCGGCAAGCGGCACGCCAAAGTGCAGACGCAGCGCGTTTTGCACATCAAAATCCAGCGCTAATACTTTGCTGCCCGAGCGCGCCAGCGCATAAGCCAGGTTTGCGGTCATGGTCGTTTTCCCCACCCCGCCCTTCGGCGAGCAAACGCAAACTAACGGCATGTGGCGATCCTTTCCAGCAGGGAATTGAGTGGCTGATTCTTTTCAGCCGCGGGTTTTGGCGCACTTGCGGCAGGCGCAAACAGACGTGAAAAATTCACCTCTGTCGGGGCATGGACGGGTGCCGGTGCCGCAATGTGAACCGGCGCAGGTGTGGGCATCGGGAGGCTTTCTGCCGGAGTAGCAAGTTGCTCAGCAACGCCCTGAAAAATCGGCGAGGCATTGGCTGGAGTGATATCGAAAGCAGCAACATCGGGTAGTGGCGTTCCCTCAGCCTGGGTGAAGGTTTCTGCACTGACAGGCTGCGGCGCGGCTAGAGACACATGCCCCCCGTGCGCGAAAGTATCGGTTTCAGCCTGTGGCCGAAGCTGGTTGAGAATGGCCCAACTCCCTTGATCGCTCACCTGGTTTTGCCCTGAAAAGTCTTTGAAATCGAGCGCTTGATTGCGCGTTTTATCCTTAAATCGCTGCAAATCATCATAATGATTCATAGTTATACTCATGATTTACAAATAAATAATGTACACACCACGTTTTGACTTCAGTGGCCATTCACGGTCAACAGACGTGTTTTATTCAGGCGCAGGCGTACATTCACGTTTCGGTTTAAACCGAACGCTTATTTTTGGCATGTTTAAATTATGGGTTTATTACCGATTTGCTTATTTACGGCATAAGCTTAAACATCGACTCGACACATGCTAACTGTTTTTAACACATAAAAATATCGAAGTGTTTTTGGTTTAATCTAACCAAAACTGTGGCGATTTAGGAGGGATAATAACAATAAAAGCAGCGTGATAAATTGCTAACTTGAAAATACTAAGAATTAAAAACCAACCATGATGAATCTCATTTTAATAAAAAGTTACTCTGTGAAATATTTAGAAATACTTTTATGTCGTTATTATTTTGAGAAAATCAGTAACCCCTTCTTCTCATTACTGATCTTTGAAACCTACCCGTTTAGGTAGGGCGCGTTAAATGGAGATTAAAAAAGGGAGCCAGCGGCTCCCTTTGATTATTCCGCGCTTCTGAGGGAGATTTCTCCGCCCACCCACGGCTTCAGAATGCCATCCTGCTCCAGCATGAGTGCACCCTGGGCGTTAATACCGCGTGAAATCCCGAAGATTTCTTTGTCGCCAATGATCAGTTTTACCGGACGATGAATAAAGTTATCCAGTTTCTCCCAGCGGGAGAGGAAAGGTGCAAGTCCGTCCTGCTCAAAGAGCGTCAACGCCTCACGCAGCTCTTTAATCAGACGAACGGCGAGCGTGTTACGGTCCATAGTGATGCCCGCTTCCTGCAGCGTAATCCAGCCCTGGTTAACGATATCTGCCTGGACTTGTCGCATGACCATATTGAGACCTGCGCCGATCACGATTTGCGCGGCATCGCCGGTTTTGCCTGTCAGTTCCACTAATATGCCTGCAAGTTTACGATCGTTCAGGTAGAGATCGTTCGGCCATTTTACGCGGACTTTATCGGCACCGAGGTCATGTAACACTTCGGCCATCACAATGCCGATCACCAGACTTAAGCCAATTGCCGCCGCCGGGCCTTGCTCAAGGCGCCAGAACATCGACAGGTAAAGGTTGGCACCAAAGGGTGAGAACCATTTGCGGCCACGACGACCACGACCGGCTTGCTGGTATTCCGCGACGCAGCAGTCGCCGGAGTTGAGGGTGCTGATACGGTCGAGAAGATATTGATTGGTGGAATCGATAACCGGCAAGACCGTCACCTTACCCTGATCAAGCTGGCGGCAAATCACTGATTCATCCAGTAACTGGATAGGTTCGGGCAGGCTGTACCCTTTTCCCGGAACAGTGAAAACATCTACACCCCAGTCGCGAAGGGTCTGAATATGTTTGTTAATGGCGGCACGACTCATCCCGAGATGTTCACCCAGCTGCTCACCAGAGTGAAATTCCCCATCAGACAGGATGCTAATCAGCGTTAAGGGTACGGTGTTATCTTTCACGCAATTGTCTCCACGGCGTTCACCTCACCTGTACGGCCGATAAAGCGAACTTCTGGCTCAAGCCAAACGTTGAATTTATCGCCTACGCACTGGCGAACGTGGTGCGCCAGACGCACAACATCTTCACTGGTCGCATTATTTTCATTGATTAACACCAGGGCTTGCTGGCGATGCACCACTGCCCCCCTTCAACCGCACCTTTTAACTGACATTGATCGATAAGCCAGCCTGCAGCCAGTTTTACACTGCCATCAGCCTGCGGATAATGTGGCGCGTTTGGCCATTGGGCGAGCAGCGTTTGCGCGGTTTCGCTGCTGATCACCGGGTTTTTGAAGAAACTGCCGGCGTTTCCATTCACCTTTGGATCGGGCAGTTTTGTCATGCGCATGTGGCAGACGGCGTCGAACACTTCGTGAGGCGTTACGGTCTGCGGATCAAGGCGCGTTAAATCACCGTACGTTAGTACTGGCTGCCACTGTTTTGCCAGGCGTAGTCCTACAGAAACAATGACATAACGATCCTGATACTCATGCTTGAAGATGCTGTCGCGGTAGCCAAAACGGCACTGTTCAGCGGTCAACCGGATGGCTTTGCCCGTCGCCAGCTCAATGCAATCGACATACTCACAAACGTGTTTTAACTCGATGCCGTAGGCACCGATATTTTGAATGGGGGATGATCCTGCACAGCCGGGAATGAGCGCCAGGTTTTCCAGGCCAGCCATTCCGTGTTCCAGGGTGAATTGCACCAGATTGTGCCAGTTTTCACCTGCCCCAACGTGCAAATGCCAGCTGTCGTCTGTCTCGGTGACATCGATGCCTGAAATGCGGTTAACAATAACCGTACCGGCGAAATCATCAAGAAAGAGAACGTTACTTCCCTCGCCTAGAATCAGGACAGGTTGGTGATTTTCAGTGGCGGTTTTCCACGCATCGAGCAGTTGCTGAGCGTTCTCTGCACGCACGATATTATTAGCATTACGTTGAATGCCAAAGGTATTCCAGGGCTTAAGGGAGTGGTTCATAGATGCTATCCTGATGCAAAATCAGGGATAGTTTACCGTATATGTGGGGGGATGGGTGATTAGTTTGACGCGTAGTAAAGGGGATCTGATGTACGACAAAAACGCAAAAAGGCCATCCTTTCGGATGGCCTCTTCACTTGTTTGATGCCTGGCAGTTCCCTACTCTCACATGGGGAGACCCCACACTACCATCGGCGCTACGGCGTTTCACTTCTGAGTTCGGCATGGGGTCAGGTGGGACCACCGCGCTAAAGCCGCCAGGCAAATTCTGTATCAACACGCATCTCTGCGCATTAAGTAATCTGTATCAGCTGAAAATCGGTCTCTGCTTCGCCAAAACATCTTCGGCGTTGTAAGGTTAAGCCTCACGGTTCATTAGTACTGGTTAGCTCAATACATCGCTGCACTTACACACCCAGCCTATCAACGTCGTAGTCTTCAACGTTCCTTCAGGACCCTTAAAGGGTCAGGGAGAACTCATCTCGGGGCAAGTTTCGTGCTTAGATGCTTTCAGCACTTATCTTTTCCGCATTTAGCTACCGGGCAATGCCATTGGCATGACAACCCGAACACCAGTGATGCGTCCACTCCGGTCCTCTCGTACTAGGAGCAGCCCCCCTCAATTCTCCAGCGCCCACGGCAGATAGGGACCGAACTGTCTCACGACGTTCTAAACCCAGCTCGCGTACCACTTTAAACGGCGAACAGCCGTACCCTTGGGACCTACTTCAGCCCCAGGATGTGATGAGCCGACATCGAGGTGCCAAACACCGCCGTCGATATGAACTCTTGGGCGGTATCAGCCTGTTATCCCCGGAGTACCTTTTATCCGTTGAGCGATGGCCCTTCCATTCAGAACCACCGGATCACTATGACCTGCTTTCGCACCTGCTCGAGCCGTCACTCTCGCAGTCAAGCTAGCTTATGCCATTGCACTAACCTCCTGATGTCCGACCAGGATTAGCTAACCTTCGTGCTCCTCCGTTACTCTTTAGGAGGAGACCGCCCCAGTCAAACTACCCACCAGACACTGTCCGCAACCCGGATCACGGGTCTACGTTAGAACACCAGCCATTAAAGGGTGGTATTTCAAGGTTGGCTCCACGCAGACTGGCGTCCACGCTTCAAAGCCTCCCACCTATCCTACACATCAAGGACCAGTGTTCAGTGTCAAGCTATAGTAAAGGTTCACGGGGTCTTTCCGTCTTGCCGCGGGTACACTGCATCTTCACAGCGAGTTCAATTTCACTGAGTCTCGGGTGGAGACAGCCTGGCCATCATTACGCCATTCGTGCAGGTCGGAACTTACCCGACAAGGAATTTCGCTACCTTAGGACCGTTATAGTTACGGCCGCCGTTTACCGGGGCTTCGATCAAGAGCTTCGCGTTGCCGCTAACCCCATCAATTAACCTTCCGGCACCGGGCAGGCGTCACACCGTATACGTCCACTTTCGTGTTTGCACAGTGCTGTGTTTTTAATAAACAGTTGCAGCCAGCTGGTATCTTCGACTGGTTTCAGCTCCATCCGCAGGGACTTCACCTACACACCAGCGTGCCTTCTCCCGAAGTTACGGCACCATTTTGCCTAGTTCCTTCACCCGAGTTCTCTCAAGCGCCTTGGTATTCTCTACCTGACCACCTGTGTCGGTTTGGGGTACGATTTGATGTTACCTGATGCTTAGAGGCTTTTCCTGGAAGCAGGGCATTTGTTACTTCAGCACCGTAGTGCCTCGTCATCACACCTCAGCGTTAAAAAGGTACCGGATTTACCTGGAACCTCCGCCTACATGCTTAAACCGGGACAACCGTCGCCCGGCTAACATAGCCTTCTCCGTCCCCCCTTCGCAGTAACACCAAGTACAGGAATATTAACCTGTTTCCCATCGACTACGCCTTTCGGCCTCGCCTTAGGGGTCGACTCACCCTGCCCCGATTAACGTTGGACAGGAACCCTTGGTCTTCCGGCGAGCGGGCTTTTCACCCGCTTTATCGTTACTTATGTCAGCATTCGCACTTCTGATACCTCCAGCATGCCTCACAGCACACCTTCAACGGCTTACAGAACGCTCCCCTACCCAACAACGCATAAGCGTCGCTGCCGCAGCTTCGGTGCATGGTTTAGCCCCGTTACATCTTCCGCGCAGGCCGACTCGACCAGTGAGCTATTACGCTTTCTTTAAATGATGGCTGCTTCTAAGCCAACATCCTGGCTGTCTGTGCCTTCCCACATCGTTTCCCACTTAACCATGACTTTGGGACCTTAGCTGGCGGTCTGGGTTGTTTCCCTCTTCACGACGGACGTTAGCACCCGCCGTGTGTCTCCCGTGATAACATTCTTCGGTATTCGTAGTTTGCATCGGGTTGGTAAGCCGGGATGGCCCCTAGCCGAAACAGTGCTCTACCCCCGAAGATGAGTTCACGAGGCGCTACCTAAATAGCTTTCGGGGAGAACCAGCTATCTCCCGGTTTGATTGGCCTTTCACCCCCAGCCACAAGTCATCCGCTAATTTTTCAACATTAGTCGGTTCGGTCCTCCAGTTAGTGTTACCCAACCTTCAACCTGCCCATGGCTAGATCACCGGGTTTCGGGTCTATACCCTGCAACTTAACGCCCAGTTAAGACTCGGTTTCCCTTCGGCTCCCCTATACGGTTAACCTTGCTACAGAATATAAGTCGCTGACCCATTATACAAAAGGTACGCAGTCACCCCATAAAGAGGCTCCCACTGCTTGTACGTACACGGTTTCAGGTTCTTTTTCACTCCCCTCGCCGGGGTTCTTTTCGCCTTTCCCTCACGGTACTGGTTCACTATCGGTCAGTCAGGAGTATTTAGCCTTGGAGGATGGTCCCCCCATATTCAGACAGGATACCACGTGTCCCGCCCTACTCTTCGAGTTCACAGCGTGTGCATTTTTGTGTACGGGACTTTCACCCTGTATCGTGCGACTTTCCAGACGCTTCCACTAACACACGCGCTGATTCAGACTCTGGGCTCCTCCCCGTTCGCTCGCCGCTACTGGGGGAATCTCGGTTGATTTCTTTTCCTCGGGGTACTTAGATGTTTCAGTTCCCCCGGTTCGCCTCATGCCACTATGTATTCATGACATGATAGTGTGTCGGAACACACTGGGTTTCCCCATTCGGGTATCGCCGGGTCAAAGGTTCATATCACCTCGCCGACGCTTATCGCAGATTAGCACGCCCTTCATCGCCTCTGACTGCCAGGGCATCCACCGTGTACGCTTAGTCGCTTAACCTCACAACCCGAAGATGTTTCGTAAAACATCGTCGTGTCGCGAAAATTTGAGAGACTCGAACACACCGTCACTCTGTTCTTATTACGGAGAACAGACGCAGCGTGTCGTTTCAATTTTCAGCTTGATCCAGATTTTTAAAGAGCAAAACTTCGCAGTGAACCTTTTCAGGTACACTCTGAAGTTTTCTTGTTGTTCGCAGTAAAAGGATGGTGGAGCTATGCGGGATCGAACCGCAGACCTCCTGCGTGCAAGGCAGGCGCTCTCCCAGCTGAGCTATAACCCCATCACAAATGCTAAATCTCATTACCGGTAATTTAGACTGAGACAAGGCGTGGAAGGACGAAGCATACTGAAGTATGCGAGTCGTTTCACAACGCAGTATCAGGATAAATTTGGTAGGCCTGAGTGGACTTGAACCACCGACCTCACCCTTATCAGGGGTGCGCTCTAACCACCTGAGCTACAAGCCTGCAGAGATTTTTTACTGCTTATTTTTCATCAGACAATCTGTGTGGACACTACAAAGGCAGGTTCTTTCAGGTAAGGAGGTGATCCAACCGCAGGTTCCCCTACGGTTACCTTGTTACGACTTCACCCCAGTCATGAATCACAAAGTGGTAAGCGCCCTCCCGAAGGTTAAGCTACCTACTTCTTTTGCAACCCACTCCCATGGTGTGACGGGCGGTGTGTACAAGGCCCGGGAACGTATTCACCGTAGCATTCTGATCTACGATTACTAGCGATTCCGACTTCATGGAGTCGAGTTGCAGACTCCAATCCGGACTACGACGTACTTTATGAGGTCCGCTTGCTCTCGCGAGGTCGCTTCTCTTTGTATACGCCATTGTAGCACGTGTGTAGCCCTACTCGTAAGGGCCATGATGACTTGACGTCATCCCCACCTTCCTCCAGTTTATCACTGGCAGTCTCCTTTGAGTTCCCGGCCGAACCGCTGGCAACAAAGGATAAGGGTTGCGCTCGTTGCGGGACTTAACCCAACATTTCACAACACGAGCTGACGACAGCCATGCAGCACCTGTCTCACGGTTCCCGAAGGCACTAAAGCATCTCTGCTAAATTCCGTGGATGTCAAGAGTAGGTAAGGTTCTTCGCGTTGCATCGAATTAAACCACATGCTCCACCGCTTGTGCGGGCCCCCGTCAATTCATTTGAGTTTTAACCTTGCGGCCGTACTCCCCAGGCGGTCGACTTAACGCGTTAGCTCCGGAAGCCACTCCTCAAGGGAACAACCTCCAAGTCGACATCGTTTACGGCGTGGACTACCAGGGTATCTAATCCTGTTTGCTCCCCACGCTTTCGCACCTGAGCGTCAGTCTTTGTCCAGGGGGCCGCCTTCGCCACCGGTATTCCTCCAGATCTCTACGCATTTCACCGCTACACCTGGAATTCTACCCCCCTCTACAAGACTCTAGCCTGCCAGTTTCGAATGCAGTTCCCAGGTTGAGCCCGGGGATTTCACATCCGACTTGACAGACCGCCTGCGTGCGCTTTACGCCCAGTAATTCCGATTAACGCTTGCACCCTCCGTATTACCGCGGCTGCTGGCACGGAGTTAGCCGGTGCTTCTTCTGCGAGTAACGTCAATCACTGTGGTTATTAACCACAATGCCTTCCTCCTCGCTGAAAGTACTTTACAACCCGAAGGCCTTCTTCATACACGCGGCATGGCTGCATCAGGCTTGCGCCCATTGTGCAATATTCCCCACTGCTGCCTCCCGTAGGAGTCTGGACCGTGTCTCAGTTCCAGTGTGGCTGGTCATCCTCTCAGACCAGCTAGGGATCGTCGCCTAGGTGAGCCATTACCCCACCTACTAGCTAATCCCATCTGGGCACATCTGATGGCAAGAGGCCCGAAGGTCCCCCTCTTTGGTCTTGCGACGTTATGCGGTATTAGCTACCGTTTCCAGTAGTTATCCCCCTCCATCAGGCAGTTTCCCAGACATTACTCACCCGTCCGCCGCTCGTCACCCGAGAGCAAGCTCTCTGTGCTACCGCTCGACTTGCATGTGTTAGGCCTGCCGCCAGCGTTCAATCTGAGCCATGATCAAACTCTTCAATTTAAGTTTGATGCTCGTGAATTAAACTTCGTAATGAATTACGTATGTTCACTCAGAGACTTTGGTATTCATTTAGCGTCTTGCGACGTTTAGAATCCATGTCACTTTGAGTGCCCACACAGATTGTCTGATAAATTGTTAAAGAGCAGTGCCGCTTCGTTTTTCTCAACGGCGCGGGGTGTGCATATTACGCTTTCCCGCTTCAGAGTCAAGCTTTATTTTCGCTTATCTCTGTTGGTGTTCATCTCTGAACCCCGCTAACCCGGCGGCGTGTATGCCGTTGTTCCGTGTCAGTGGAGGCGCATTATAGGGAGTTATTCTGGGGTGACAAGCATAAAATCGAAAAAAGTTATCGTTCGCTTATTTTTCAAACTTACCGTCGATTAAACCCGCGAATCGACCGTTAATTGCGCGATTTCCCGCGCAAAACTGGCCACCTGCGGCCAGTCCGTATAAACCACTTCTTTACGGGTATCCGTCTCCCCCCGGTCATCTTCATAATGAGGCGGATCATAAAGCGGTCATACCAGCTATAGCGTGGATAACGCAGCGCGCCCGCAAACACAGCACAGCGTTCTGGCTGCCACGGCGAGTTCAATAAAAACTTACGCGTATAGCTGTTGGTCTGCGGCGTGCGTTTCTCCGCTTTACGTGCGACCAGGTTCACCGAATAGAACGCACCAGGCAGGCTGTTTAATGTCGCCAGATGTTTTTTCACAAAGCGATCCAGCGCAGGATGGAAATGGCCATAACGAATAGAAGCGCCAATCACCACGCGATCGTAATCCTGCCAGTGAATCTCTTCCGTCCGATTGAGATTCACCACATCAGCGTAAACGCCCTGCTCTTTCAATTCAGACGCCAGATAAAAGGCGATCTCACGCGTCTGACCATCTCGTGTCGAAAATAAAATAAGTGTCTTCACCAGCTAGATCCTTACTCGCGCCAGAATGTTGGGGTGAACAGCACCAGCAATGTGAATACTTCAAGACGCCCGAACAGCATGTTGGCAATCAGGATCCACTTCGCTACCGGGTTCATGCTGGCAAAGTTATCCGCCACCACGCCAAGCCCCGGCCCAAGGTTATTGAGCGTTGCTACTACGGAAGCAAACGCCGAGAAATCATCAACGCCGGTGGCGATAATCGCCAGCATGCTGACGATAAAGACCAGCGCGTAGGCAGAAAAGAAGCCCCACACCGCTTCAAGAATACGTTCCGGCAGCGCGCGGTTGCCAAGCTTAATGCTATAAACCGCATTCGGGTGTACCAGACGTTTCAGTTCACGGTTACCCTGCTTGAACAGCAGCAGAATACGGATGACCTTCAGGCCCCCGCCCGTGGATCCCGCACAGCCGCCGATAAAAGCAGAGCACAGAAGCAGTACCGGCAGGAACAACGGCCAGCGGGCAATGCTGTCCGTGGTAAAGCCTGCCGTCGTAGCCATCGACACCACCTGGAAGAAAGCCTGGTTAAGGGTCATCACGGCCGAGCTGTAAACATCATGGAACCACAGCACCAGCGTACAGATGATGACCAGCGTCAGTTGCACGCCGATAAACATTCTGAACTCTGGATCGCGCCAGTAGACCCTCAGGCTGCGCCCACTCAATAAAGAGAAATGCAGACCGTAGTTACAGCCTGAGATCAGCAGGAAGATAGCAATAATAGTGTTGATAGTCGGGCTATCGAAATAGCCCACGCTGGCGTCGTGGGTCGAGAACCCGCCAATCGCAATCGTGGAGAAGCTGTGTCCAATCGCATCGAAGGCAGGCATCCCGGCAAACCACAGGGCCAGCGCACACGCGACGGTCAGTAATACGTAGATGAACCAGAGCGTTTTTGCCGTCTCGGCAATACGCGGACGCATCTTGTTATCTTTCAGGGGGCCCGGCATTTCAGCGCGATAGAGCTGCATCCCACCGACACCCAGTATCGGGAGAATCGCCACGGCGAGGACGATGATCCCCATACCGCCGAACCATTGCAGCATCTGCCGATAAAAGAGAATGGCATGCGGTAGCGAGTCCAGCCCCACCAGCGTGGTCGCACCCGTGGTCGTTAACCCGGAAAAGGATTCAAAAAACGCGTCGGTCACGGTCAGATTCGGCTGTTCCGCGAAGATAAACGGCAGCGCACCCACGCTCCCCAGCACGGTCCAGAACAGCACCACAATCAGAAAGCCCTCGCGAGACTTCAACTCGCCCTTCTCGCGACGGTTAGGCCACCAGAGAATTGAGCCAATCACCAGCGCGGCGAAAAAGGTCTGCGTGAACGCACGCCCCGCGCCGTCCCGATAGATAAGCGCTACCAGCCCTGGGAGGATCATCGTCCCGGAAAAGAGTATGACCAGCAGTCCAACAATTCGGGTTATGGCACGAAAATGCATCTCTGCCGTTCCTTTGGTATTCAAAAAGTAAGGTGGGGATTATTCTTCAATCGGCAGTAATTGCAACGCACCACGACTAAAATCAGCCAGTTTTGCTGAAAAAGCCGCCAGTTCCGCCTGAGGAAGCGCCACGCGTAATTGTACCGTCGCCTGGTAATCACTCTGCACAATCACGCCGTTAACATTTTTAAGCAGCGTTTCGATGCCAGATAACTGAGCGTAATCACAGAACAAAGTATATTCGGTAAGTGGCGTTTTGCGGACCGTCTGCAGCAGATTAAGCGCCTGCTGCACTCCTCCGCCGTAGGCTTTTACCAGCCCACCGGTTCCTAACAGGATGCCGCCGTAGTAGCGAACCACCACAGCGGTGATCTCCCCGACGCCGCTTCCCATCAACTGAGAGAGCATCGGTTTACCCGCTGTTCCTGTGGGCTCACCATCATCAGAAAAGCCAAGCTGTTGCGAATCATTCGGTGGACCGGCGACCCACGCTACGCAGTGGTGGCGGGCATCAGGATGGTCTGCACGAACAGATTCAACAAAGGCCTTCGCCGCCTCCACGCCGTCCGTATGGGCCAGCAGCGTGATAAAGCGGCTCTTTTTGATCTCTTCGACGAAGGTGACCGGCTCAGCCGGTATCAGCCAGCTGTCCATCACGCCAGTTTCTGATCTCGCGTCATGTTTTCGATGCTGTTTTCGTGAATCACCACGTTATCTTCGATACGAATGCCACCAAACGGCTTCAGCGCTTCAATTTTCTGCCAGTTGAAATGTTTGCTGAACGGGCCTTCACGCCACGGCTGCAGCAGAGAGTCGATGAAGTAAATGCCTGGTTCAATGGTCAGCACCATGCGCGGTTGCAGCACACGGGTGCAGCGCAGGTAAGGATACTTCGACGGCGCAGCCAGATGCGTGCCGGTATCATCCTGCATAAAGCCAGCCACATCATGAACTTGCAGGCCCAGCGGATGACCAATCCCGTGCGGCATGAACGGCCCGGTGAGATCGTTTTCCACCATCGCCTCTTCGCTCATATCCGTCAGAATCTGGTGCTTACGCAGCAGTTTGGCGATGCGCTGATGGAATTGAACGTGGTAATCGACGTAGCTGGTACCCGCCTTCAGGGTGCTGATAAGCGCCAGCTGTTCGTCATTCACGTCTTTGATCAGCTGCGCGAAATCCGTATCGGCGTTCGCCGCCCAGGTACGGGTCAGATCGGCTGCATAACCGTTGTATTCAGCGCCCGCATCCAGCAGAAAACTGCGCATCTCGGCCGGCGCGCGGTGATCCAGTTTTGTATAGTGCAGCACGGAAGCATGCTCATTCAGCGCCACGATGTTGCTGTAAGGCACGTCCGTATCGCGATGGCCGGTCGCCGTCAGGTACGCCTGATTAATGTCGAACTCGCTCATCCCGGAAAGGAAGGCTTCCTGGGCCGCCTGATGACCGTTCACCGCCGTTTTCTGCGCTTCGCGCATGCAGGAGAGTTCATAGTCGGTCTTATACGAACGGTAATAGTGCAGATAATCAATCACGCCTTTCGGGTTGATGTTATCCGCAGAAATATCCAGACCCCGAGCACGTTCTGGCACCGGACCAATATACCCGATGTTGCCACGCGCAGCAGGCAGCTGGCTGCCGATACCGTCGGCTTTTGGCAGGGCAATCACATCCACTTCTTCGGTCCAGAAGCTGGTCGGCAGCGGCTCCACGTTGTGCCAGTAATCGACCGGCAGATAGAACCACAGTTTCGGCTTGTTCACGCCATCCACCAGCAGCCAACAGTTGGGAACCTGCGTCACCGGCACCCAGGCTTTAAACTGCGGATTGACCTTGAAGGGATACGGATGGTCATCCAGGAAGACGTTGACCAGCTCACCAGAGTGAATAAGCAGCGCATCGAGCTTAAAACGGGCCAGTACATCGCGGGTACGTTCCTGTAACGTAACAATATGATTTTTATAAAGTGAGGCCAGTGAGTCCATCATTCTTCCTTTCTTTATTGAGCTCAAGTCTTCGCATCTTAGCACACCTCGCTTTTACTGCGTCATTTCCACCGAGCGTGATCAATGCAGCATTTATTTAATGAGTGATTTGCATTTTATTAACATAAATTCCACACTCGACTTCATCTGGTATGACCAGATCCAATTGCTGGATTCAGGAGACTGACATGCTCTACAAAGGCGACACCCTGTACGTAGACTGGCTGGAAGATGGCATCGCCGAACTGGTGTTCGATGCCCCCGGCTCAGTCAACAAACTCGACACCGCGACGGTGGCCAGCCTCGGCCACGCGCTGGATGTCCTCGAAAAACAATCTGATTTGAAAGGGCTGCTGCTGCGTTCTGAGAAAGCCGCCTTTATTGTCGGTGCCGACATCACCGAGTTCCTCTCCCTGTTCCAGGTGCCGGAAGAACAGCTCAGCCAGTGGCTGCATTTTGCCAACAGCGTCTTTAACCGCCTGGAAGACCTTCCTGTTCCCACGATCTCTGCCGTCAACGGCTACGCGCTGGGCGGCGGCTGCGAATGCGTGCTGGCGACAGACTATCGTCTCGCCACGCCGGATCTGCGCATCGGCCTGCCGGAAACCAAGCTGGGCATCATGCCGGGCTTTGGCGGTTCCGTTCGTATGCCACGCATGTTGGGCGCCGACAGCGCGCTGGAAATTATCGCTGCAGGGAAAGACGTAGGCGCAGATCAGGCACTGAAAATCGGCCTGATTGACGGCATCGTGAAGCCGGAAAAACTGCGCGACGGTGCGATCAGCATTCTGCGTCAGGCGATCAATGGCGATCTCGACTGGAAAGCCAAACGACAGCCGAAGCTTGAGCCGCTGAAACTCAGCAAAATTGAAGCCACCATGAGCTTTACCATTGCCAAAGGCATGGTGATGCAGACCGCCGGAAAACACTATCCGGCACCGATCACCGCCGTTAAAACCATTGAAGCCGCCGCACGCTTTGGCCGCGAAGACGCGCTTAAATTAGAAAACCAAAGCTTCGTGCCGCTGGCGCATACCAGCGAAGCGCGCGCGCTGGTCGGCATTTTCCTCAACGATCAGTACGTGAAAGGGAAAGCCAAACAACTCACCAAAAACGTTGAAACGCCAAAACATGCGGCGGTACTCGGCGCAGGCATTATGGGCGGCGGGATTGCCTACCAGTCGGCCTGGAAAGGCGTGCCGGTAGTGATGAAAGATATCAACGAGAAATCCCTGACGCTGGGCATGAACGAAGCGGCCAAGCTGCTCAACAAACAGCTTGAGCGCGGCAAAATTGACGGTCTGAAGCTGTCGGGTGTGATCTCAACCATTCAGCCAACGCTGGAGTACACCGGTTTTGACCGCGTGGACATCGTCGTTGAAGCGGTCGTCGAAAACCCGAAAGTGAAAAAAGCAGTACTGGCAGAAACGGAAGAGAAAGTGCGCCCGGATACGGTTCTGGCGTCCAACACCTCGACTATTCCGATCGGCGAACTGGCAAGCGTTCTGAAGCGTCCGGAAAACTTCTGCGGCATGCACTTCTTTAACCCGGTCCATCGTATGCCACTGGTCGAAGTGATTCGCGGGGAAAAAACCTCCGACGAAACCATCGCCAAAGTGGTGGCGTGGGCCAGCAAAATGGGTAAAACCCCAATTGTGGTGAACGACTGCCCAGGCTTCTTCGTCAACCGCGTGCTCTTCCCGTACTTCGCCGGATTCAGCCAGCTGCTGCGCGACGGCGCGGATTTCCGCAAAGTCGACAAAGTGATGGAAAAAGTATTCGGCTGGCCAATGGGCCCGGCGTATCTGCTTGACGTGGTCGGCATTGATACGGCGCACCATGCGCAGGCTGTGATGGCCGCGGGTTTCCCACAGCGGATGCAGAAAGATTATCGCGACGCCATCGATGCGCTGTTCGACGCCAGTCGCTTTGGGCAGAAAAACGGTCTGGGTTTCTGGCGTTATAAAGAAGACAGCAAAGGCAAGCCGAAGAAAGAGGACGATGCTGCCGTTGAAGATCTGCTGGCTGGCGTCAGCCAGGCAAAACGTGATTTCAGCGACGAAGAGATTATCGCCCGCATGATGATTCCGATGGTCAACGAAGTGGTGCGTTGCCTGGAAGAAGGCATTATCGCAAGCCCGGCAGAAGCAGATATGGCGCTGGTCTACGGCCTCGGCTTCCCTCCGTTCCACGGCGGTGCGTTCCGCTGGCTGGATACGCTCGGCAGCGCGAAGTATCTCGACATGGCGCAGCACTATCAGCATCTCGGGGCGTTGTATGACGTGCCGGAAGGCCTGCGTAATAAAGCGCGTCATAACGAACCGTACTATCCCCCAGTTGCGCCTGCCCGTCCGGTTGGCGAGCTGAAAACGGCTTAAGGAGTCACAATGGAACAGGTTGTCATTGTCGATGCAATTCGCACCCCGATGGGCCGTTCGAAGGGCGGCGCATTCCGCAACGTGCGCGCGGAAGATCTCTCCGCGCACCTGATGCGTAGTCTGCTGGCGCGTAATCCTGCGCTGGAAGCGGCTGCGCTGGATGATATTTACTGGGGCTGTGTACAGCAAACACTGGAGCAGGGTTTTAACATCGCCCGTAACGCTTCCCTGCTGGCCGAAATCCCGCATTCGGTTCCGGCGGTCACCGTCAACCGTCTGTGCGGTTCGTCGATGCAGGCGTTGCACGACGCGGCTCGCATGATCATGACCGGCGATGCGCAGGTCTGTATGGTCGGTGGTGTGGAACACATGGGCCACGTGCCGATGAGCCACGGTGTCGATTTCCACCCAGGCATGAGCCGTAACGTGGCGAAAGCCGCGGGCATGATGGGTCTGACCGCCGAAATGCTCTCCCGCATGCACGGCATCAGCCGCGAAATGCAGGACGCCTTTGCTGCGCGCTCTCATGCCCGCGCCTGGGCCGCAACGCAGTCCGGCGCCTTTAAAAATGAGATCCTCCCGACCGGCGGCCACGACGCTGACGGCGTACTGAAACAGTTCTACTTCGATGAAGTGATCCGCCCGGAAACCACCGTCGAAGCGCTTTCCACGCTGCGTCCGGCGTTTGACCCGGTGACCGGCACGGTGACGGCAGGCTCATCCTCTGCCCTTTCCGACGGTGCAGCGGCGATGCTGGTGATGAGCGAAAGCCGCGCTCGCGAGTTAGGCCTGAAGCCGCGCGCTCGCGTCCGTTCCATGGCCGTAGTGGGCTGCGATCCCTCGATTATGGGTTACGGCCCGGTTCCGGCGTCAAAACTGGCGCTGAAAAAAGCCGGGCTGACGGCCAGCGATATCGACCTGTTTGAGATGAATGAGGCGTTCGCCGCGCAGATCCTGCCGTGCATTAAAGATCTGGGGCTGATGGAGCAGATCGACGAGAAGATCAACCTCAACGGCGGCGCGATCGCGCTGGGCCATCCGCTGGGTTGTTCGGGCGCGCGTATCAGCACCACGCTTATCAACCTGATGGAACGCAAAGACGCTCAGTTTGGTCTGGCGACGATGTGTATCGGGTTGGGCCAGGGGATCGCGACGGTGTTTGAGCGGGTGTAATGAGAAAGCCGGGGGCGTTTCGCTCCCCGGCCTGTAACAGAATAAATGATTTAGTTGCCGTTTTTCCCGCCTGTCAGGGGCGGGTTTTTTATTTAGATAAACGCAAACGCATCGCCGAACAGGCGATCTTCCCGCGCATCACGCTCATGGCAGAACAGGTCGCGAGCAATCTTCGCCATCTCAAAACGCCCGGCAATATAGATATCGTGTCCGGCGAGCGTCCCGTGATCCTGCAACACCGCTGTCAGCACCGTACCTGAGCGCCCGCGCCAGCCCTCTTCCGGCTGCTCAACTACAGGCTCAACGCGCAGATTCGGGTGCGTTACGCTCAGTGCTTCCAGCTCGGAAAGATCGTAGAGATGTTTCTCTTCGCGACCGCCCCAGTAGATGGTGATGTCGCGGTCCGGATTTTGCGCCAGCGCAGTCAGCAGAATCGAACGCACATAGGAGAAACCCGTTCCCCCGGCAATCAGAATCAGCGGACGATCTTCGTCTTCACGCAGCCAGGCTTCGCCGTGCGGGATATCGACATTGATTTCACGCTCTTTCAGAATACGGTCCATCACTGCCATGGCATACAAGTTAAGCTCTGACGCACCAATATGCAGCTCAATAAATTCCTGCTCCGCTGGCGTAGACGCCATAGAGAAAGGGCGCTTATCACGTTCATCCATCACCACCATCAAATATTGGCCAGCGCGGAAAGAGAACGCCGCCTCCGGAACCAAACGGACGCGATATACGGTGTCGGTGATAGCATCTACCGAGGTCACTTTACAGCTTAAGGTTGTCATTCGCTCTCTCTGTCGGGAAGTCTATAGGGCTTAACGGTCAGACTCGGGCTTACCGTCATTCAATATGGCCAACTCGTCCCAAATCGCGTCAATTCGCGCGGTCACTTCAGGATCTTTTTTAATCGGGCGACCCCATTCACGCTCAGTTTCGCCGGGCCATTTATTGGTGGCATCCAGTCCCATTTTTGAACCAAGCCCAGAAACCGGCGAGGCAAAATCCAGATAATCAATCGGTGTATTTTCCACTAACACCGTGTCGCGCGCCGGGTCCATACGCGTGGTGATGGCCCAGATAACGTCATTCCAGTCGCGGGCATTGACGTCGTCATCACAGACAATAACAAATTTGGTATACATAAACTGGCGCAGGAATGACCACACGCCCATCATCACGCGCTTGGCGTGACCTGCGTACTGTTTCTTCATCGTCACCACCGCCAGGCGGTAGGAACATCCTTCTGGCGGCAGATAGAAATCGACAATTTCCGGGAACTGCTTTTGCAGAATCGGTACGAACACTTCATTCAGCGCGACGCCTAATACAGCAGGCTCATCCGGCGGACGGCCGGTGTAGGTCGAGTGATAAATCGCATCTTCACGCTGCGTAATGTGCGTAACGGTAAACACCGGGAAGCTATCCACTTCATTGTAGTATCCCGTATGGTCACCATAAGGCCCTTCCGGTGCCAGCTCGCCCTGTTCGATATAGCCTTCAAGCACGATTTCCGCGCTGGCAGGCACTTCCAGGTCGTTAGAA
Source organism: Lelliottia sp. WB101 (assembly GCF_003051885.1). Classification (NCBI taxonomy): domain Bacteria; kingdom Pseudomonadati; phylum Pseudomonadota; class Gammaproteobacteria; order Enterobacterales; family Enterobacteriaceae; genus Lelliottia; species Lelliottia sp. WB101. The sequence goes on along the minus strand of NZ_CP028520.1, from coordinate 1,170,334 downwards.
ATACACTTCACCACTTCGGTTTTGGTGCCGCGCAGCAGGCCTGCGAAAGCGTATTCCGACAATGTATCAGGCACCGGCGTCACGGCGCCGAGAATGGTCGCCGGATCGGCACCGAGCGCCACTGAAACCGGGAAACGCTCGCCCGGATGCGCCGCACACCACTCCTGGAAATCAAGCGCACCGCCGCGATGCGACAGCCAGCGCATAATCAGTTTGTTTTTGCCAATCAGCTGCTGGCGATAAATACCGAGATTCTGACGCTCTTTATGCGGGCCACGGGTAACCGTCAAACCCCAGGTGATCAGCGGCGCGGCATCTTCAGGCCAGCACTGCATGATAGGGATTTTGGTCAGATCGACGGCATCGCCTTCGAGGATTTTCTGCTGGCACGGCGCACCGCGCAGGCGTTTGGTTGGCATATTCAACACCTGCTTAAACTGCGGCAGTTTGTCGAACAGATCGCGGAAGCCTTTCGGCGGCTCTGGCTCTTTCAGGAATGCCAGCAGTTTACCGACTTCACGCAGCGCACTGACATCTTCCTGGCCCATCCCCATCGCCACACGCTTAGGCGTGCCGAAGAGGTTGCAGAGCACCGGCATGGAATAACCTTTCGGATTTTCAAACAGCAACGCGGGGCCACCGGCACGCAGGGTGCGGTCAGCGATTTCTGTCATTTCCAGATAAGGATCAACAGGGAGCGTAATGCGTTTGAGTTCGCCCTGCTTTTCCAGCAGCGCCAGGAAGTCGCGTAGATCGTGGTATTTCATGCAGTTAGTCATGGCCTCTCTGTAAGCGCTTCATTATACGGCGTTCGTCATCATGACGCTGTAATTTTGTTAAATAAGCGTGAAGTTCTGCCTCAACTTCCGCTTTCGGCCATTATAATCACCTTAGCGATCCCTTCGGGGTTTTGATATGCTTGCGCCGCGAACAAAGGGAAAGAGTGATTATGCAAGCCTGGTATTTACTGTATTGCAAACGCGGGCAAATTCAGCGTGCGCAGGAACATCTTGAGCGTCAGGCAGTCAATTGTCTGATGCCTGTTATTACGCTCGAAAAAATGCTGCGCGGCAAGCGTACAACAGTCAGTGAGCCGCTGTTCCCTAACTACCTTTTCGTCGAATTCGACCCGGAAGTGATCCACACCACCACCATCAATGCCACGCGGGGTGTCAGCCACTTCGTGCGCTTTGGCGCGCATCCGGCCACCGTGCCGTCGACGGTGATCCACCAGCTTTCGGTCTACAAACAGCCGGAAGATATTACCGACCCTGAAACGCCGTTCCCCGGCGATAGCGTTGTTATCACCGAAGGGGCATTCGAAGGGTTTGAAGCAATATTTGCCGAGCCAGACGGCGAAGCGCGCTCCATGCTGCTGCTGAACTTCCTTAATAAACAGGTACGTCAGAGCGTCAAGAATACCGAATTCCGCAAGGTTTAAAACCTCACGCCGAACAGACGACGGACGTTTTCATCCGTCTGTGCGTCCAGCCACTGCAATTCTTCGCCCCGCCAGTGCGCGATCCGCTCCACGATATGGCCAAGATAAGCCGGTTCGTTGCGTCGTGAGGCGGGTTTGGGCCGCATGTCGCGCGGCAGAAGGTACGGTGCATCCGTTTCGACTAACAGCCGATCGGCAGGAATAACCGGCAGCAGTTCGCGCAACTCCAGTCCACGTCGTTCATCGCAAACCCAGCCGGTAATGCCCAGATACAGCCCGCGATCCAGACACTCAATCGCCTCCTGGCGGGAGCCGGTAAAGCAGTGCAGCACCGCGCCAGGCAGCTTATCCAGCCAGGGTTCCAGCAGCGTCAGAAAACGTTCGTGGGCGTCGCGGCAATGCATAAACACCGGCATCCCGAGTTCTGCCGCCAGCGCCAGCTGTGCGGTAAACGCCCTCTCCTGCTCGGCAGGGGTAGAAAAGTTGCGGTTAAAATCGAGACCACATTCGCCAATCGCCACCACCTCTGCTGTTTTCGCCAGCGCATACAGCGTCCCGGCGCTTTCATCACTCCAGTGGCTACTGTCGTGAGGATGTACGCCTGCGGTTGACCAGCAGTGCTCAAAGCCCTGCGCCAGCCGCTGCGCATGCTCGCTTTCCTGAAGGTTGGTGCCCGTCAGCAACAGCCCGTTGACGCCCGCAGCAAAGGCACGCGCCACCACCTCATCACGATCTTTGGCAAACTGCGAACTGGTCAGATTTAAACCGATATCAAACATGCTCTCTCCCATATGACAACCGCCCTGTCGGGCGGCTGGTTTTACTCTTCTGTCGGATTTTCTGGCTCATCTTCTTCGTCATCCCGTGAGCGACGTTTGCCCACATAGAAGCGCGAGAAGAACACGCCAACCTCAAACAGGCAGTACATCGGTATCGCCAGCAGGGTTTGCGAGAAGACATCAGGCGGCGTCAGCAACATCCCGACCACGAACGCGCCCACCAGCATATACGGGCGTTTCTTACGCAGATCTTCCGGCGTGGTGACGCCCATCCAGCAGAGCAGGACGATCGCGACCGGCACCTCGAAGGCCACGCCGAACGCCATAAACAGCGCCATCACAAAGCTTAGGTAGCTGGCGATGTCCGTCGAGACCTGCACCCCTTCCGGCGCGGTGTGCGTCAGGAAGCCAAAGGCCAGCGGGAAGACGACGAAGTAGGCAAAAGCCATGCCGATATAAAACAGCAGCGAGCTGGAGACCAGAAGTGGGATTACCAGCTTACGTTCATGTTTGTAGAGCGCTGGCGCCACAAACGCCCACACCTGGTAAAGAATCACCGGCGCAGACGCAATCAGCGAGACCCAGAAGGTCAGCTTGATTGGCGTGAAGAACGGCGACGCCACATCGGTGGCAATCATCGTTGCACCCAGCGGCATCTGCTTAATCAACGGCGCGGAGACAACCTGATAGATGTCGTTAGCGAAATAGACCAGGCACAAGAAAATCAGGAAAACGGCAATAATGCAGTTTAACAGACGCTTACGCAGCTCAATGAGGTGCGTAATAAGTGGTTGAGTATCATCTACTGCCATGTTTACGCTTTATCACTCGACGAGGGGGCGGATTCGGAAACGGGCGCGGCGGCTTTTGCTTCTGCGGCTTTCGGTTTTACCTCAGGCTCTTGTGCAGGGACGGGCTCTTGCAGATCAGGGGCTTGCGATGGCGCACTGGCCTGATGCTCCGCTTCGGCAGGCGTAACGCCTTCACGCTGAGCATCGCTATCTTTTACCAGCGGATTACGAATAGTGTTCGCTTCATCGCTCGCTTTTTCAGGATCGTTGACGCTGTAAGAACGCTTCATGGACTCCGCAGCTTCACGCAATTCATCCATCGACGCTTTCAGCTCAGGCGACAGATTATCCATGCTCGCCTTTTCAACCTTTTTCAGGCTGTCCTGAAACTCCTGGAGCTTGAGTTCCTGCGCCAGTTCATTTTGCACCGTCGTGGCCAGCGAGCGCAGCGCGCGTACCCAGCCTGCGACAGTTTTTACTGCCACCGGCAGACGTTGCGGGCCTAATACAATCAGGCCAATCACGAATACCAGCAGCAGTTCACCAAAACCAATATCGAACACGACTTACACCTGCTCTTTATCGTGGCGTTTAGCGTCTTCCTTTTTGGCTTCGTCCTGTTTGTCTGCGATGGTTTTAGCCGTGAAATCCGCGTCCTGGCTGGATTTTTCTTGCTTGTCTTCATCATCGCTGATGGCTTTCTTGAAGCCTTTGATGGACGCGCCAAGGTCGGAACCGATAGAACCGAGCTTTTTGGTGCCGAACAGCAGCACGACGATGACGGCAATGATTAACAATTGCCAGATACTGATACCACCCATACTACATCCTCGATAGATGATTAATTAATCAGGTTGCATTATACGTATGCAACCTGGCGATAGCGACGCAAATTCAGCGCGTTTTTCTCCAGCCGATCAGCCAGACCACAAGGCCTCCGGCCATCACCCAGGCGGGCATCATCTCCCAGTCCGGGCGGTTGATCAGCAACAGCGTGCCGCTGAGCAACAAGGTAGCGCCAATGCCAAAGAGGTAGCGAGACTGCCCCTGACGCACGCGATTGGACTGAAGCTCGATGGCGATTTTATCCATGCTGTGCTGAAGGTTCTTGCTCTGACGCAAAGTGTCGTAAACCAGTTCAGGGATCTCTGGCATTTTTTCGATCCAGAACGGCGCTTTGTCTTTAAACGCACGCACCAGCGAAGGAAGGCCCACCTGATCCTTAATCCACGACTCAAGGAAAGGTTTCGCTGTTTTCCATAAGTCTAACTGAGGATAGAGCTGGCGGCCTACGCCCTCAACGTAAAGTAGTGTTTTCTGAAGTAAAACTAACTGCGGTTGCACTTCCATATTGAAGCGTCGCGCGGTGTTAAAGAGATTCAGCAGAACGTGACCAAATGAGATTTCTGACAGCGGCTTCTCAAAAATCGGCTCGCAGACGGTGCGGATCGCAAACTCGAACTCTTCGACGTTGGTATCCGGCGGAACCCAGCCCGAATCCACGTGCAGCTCGGCCACCTTACGGTAATCGCGATTAAAGAAGGCGATAAAGTTTTCTGCCAGGTAGCGTTTATCTTCTTTGTTCAACGAGCCGACAATACCGCAGTCGATGCCGATGTATTTCGGATCTTCCGGATGTTCGTAGCTGACAAAAATATTACCTGGGTGCATGTCGGCGTGGAAAAAGCTGTCGCGGAATACCTGAGTGAAGAAGACCTGCACGCCGCGCTCCGCCAGCAGTTTCATGTTGGTGCCCTGATTTTCCAGCGCCACCACATCCGAGACGGGAATGCCGTAGATGCGCTCCATCACCATCATGTTTTGACTGCAGTAGTCCGAATAGACCTCAGGCACATACAGCATCGGGCTGTTTTCAAAGTTACGGCGCAGCTGAATGGCGTTAGCCGCTTCGCGCAGTAAATTCAGTTCATCGATCAGCGTTTTTTCGTACTCACGCACCACTTCGACTGGGCGCAGACGACGACCATCCGGCAACAGGCGCGGGACCCAGCGGGCCAGACGGTAAATCAGCTTCATGTCTGCTTTAATGATCGGCAGGATATCCGGGCGAATGACCTTGATGACGATCTCTTTGCCGTTCTCTTTCAGGCGCGCAGTATGCACCTGCGCAATGGAGGCAGAGGCCAGCGGGGTGATCTCAAAATCATCGAACCAGGTTTCAACAGGAATGCCGCCCATCGCCTCTTCAATCTGCTGCTTGGCACGCGCACCGTCGAAGGGTGCAACGCGGTCCTGAAGCAACGCCAGCTGATCGGCAATTTGCGGTGGGAAGAGATCGCGGCGGGTAGAGAGCATCTGCCCAAATTTAATCCAAACCGGGCCGAGCTCCTGCAACGCCAGTCGCAACCGCTCGCCGAGCGGCTGATCTTTATGACGGTTTGGCATCCAGAACAACATGCGCCGCCCGAATCGCAGCGGCAGCGTAATACGCATTTTGGGGATAAGCTCGTCGAGCCCGTAACTCAAAAAGGTGCGGACGATAAAGTAGAGGCGCCGAATTTCACCAGGCGTCATTTGCCCTCCAGTTTTTCCAGCCGTTGGGTTAGCGCGTCAACCGCGCGTTCGACAGCGGCGGTTTCTTCTGCAAACCACGCCATCTCAAGCGGACCGGGCGCCATTCGCCACTCTTCGGTCAGCACTTCAGCCACGTAGCGTTGCTGGCGCTGCACGCCTTTACGTAAAAAGGACGACCCGCCGCGCAGAAACTTGCCGATGCCTTCGGCCACGATGTCACCGGTATAAGGTGCCAGCAGCTCCGCCGGGTCAAACTCGGCCAGATCGGCCAGTGCGACAAAGTTTTGCACCACCTGAATATCGCCTTCGACTTCCAGCTCACCGCTGCGGATTAGCGCCGTGAGTTGCTGACGGTCGCGCAGTTTTGGCAGCACGCTCATGTGCGTAATGACAGAGCAATCGGCGTCGCCTTCCCACTCGCCCACGACATCCAGCTGGCGTTCGCTGAACACCAGCACCAGCGGCGTCGAGAACTCTTTTAGCACCACGCGAAGTACCTTGCCGTTTAGCCGCTGGCGCGCCGTTTTCAACGCAGGCGAGCGATACAAAAAGGTATTCAGGACATTCTCGATGCCTGCGGTGACTAACGGTTTAAAAGGCATACGTTGCCTCCAGTCAGAACTTGTAGCCGCGATGCAGCGCAACAACACCCGCCGTCAGGTTGAAATACTCAACGTTTTCAAACTCGGCATCCTGCATCATGGCTTTCAGGGTGTCCTGATCCGGGTGCATACGGATAGACTCCGCCAGATAGCGATAGCTTTCTGCGTCTTTTGCCACTAATTCGCCAATACGCGGCAAAATGTGGAACGAGTAGGCGTCGTACGCTTTGCTCAACGGCTCAATAATTGGTTTGGAGAACTCCAGCACCAGCAGACGTCCACCCGGCTTCAGCACGCGATACATAGAACGCAGCGCTTTTTCTTTTTCGGTAACGTTACGCAGACCGAAAGAGATGGTGATGCAGTCGAACGTGTTATCGGGGAACGGCAGGGCTTCGGCGTTAGCCTGTACATATTCAACGTTACCGACCACACCGATGTTACGCAGTTTTTCGCGCCCCATTTTCAGCATGGAATCGTTGATATCAGCCAGTACAACGCGGCCCGTTTCACCGACCATGCGGGAGAATTTTGCGGTCAAATCACCGGTACCGCCGGCTAAATCCAGAACGGTTTGACCACGGCGAACACCGCTACAGTCGATAGTGAAACGCTTCCACAAGCGATGAATGCCGAATGACATCAGGTCATTCATGACATCGTACTTTGCCGCCACGGAATGGAATACGTGGGCCACCATGTCTGCTTTCTGCTCTTTGGCGACAGTCTGAAAGCCAAAGTGCGTTGTTTCTTGTGAATCTTCAACCATCTCAGTGCCTGCTAATCAGTCAAATGTGCATGAAGTGTAACAGATTGGGCGCGTTTGCCCTACGATTCAACCACCCTGAAAGAATCGTTCTGACTGCGTTTCAGGGGCGGTTTGTGCCACTAACTCACTGTCATCACTGCTCATATTTCGTTCATTCACGCCTTCGCGCAGACGATACTCTTCATCCTGGGCCGTTGCCTGCTCCGCCAGTTCCGGATTAATCTCGCGCTTAACTTCTACGCCCAGCGTGCGAAACGCTTCGGCTTGTGCCAGCAAATTACCCCGCCCGGAGGAGAGTTTTTTCATCGCCTGTCGATAGTTATCCTGCGCGCGATCCAGGCTTTGCCCCACGGAAGACATATCGTCGACAAACAGGCGCATTTTGTCATACAGCTTGCTGGCGCGATCGGCAATCTGCTGCGCGTTACGGCTTTGATGTTCGTAGCGCCACAGGTTGGCAATGGTGCGCAGTGCCACCAGGAGCGTGGTCGGGCTGACCAGCATAATGTTGTTTTTCAGCGCTTCGGTGATAAGCTCTGGCTGCCTGTCGAGCGCCAGCAGGAACGCCGGTTCGACCGGGATAAACATCAACACATAGTCCAGCGACCGCAGGCCGGGTAACTGCTGATAATCCTTACGGCCCAGCAGACGAATGTGATTGCGCACGGAGGCGATGTGTTCCTGCAGCGCGGATTCGCGGGTGAAATCGTCTTCCGCATTGAAGTAGCGCTCGTAGGCCACCAGCGTCATTTTGGCGTCAATCACCACGTCTTTGCCCTGCGGCAGGCGCACGATCACATCAGGCTGCATCCGCGAGCGGGAATCGGTCTCAATGCTGACCTGCGTTTCATATTCGTAGCCTTCGCGCAGCCCAGAGGCCTCCAGCACGCGGGTTAGCACCACTTCTCCCCAGTTGCCCTGGGTTTTGTTGTCGCCTTTCAGGGCGCGCGTCAGGTTGACCGCCTCTTGCGCCATTTGCGCATTTAACTGCTGAAGATTACGGATCTCGTGCGCCAGCGTATGACGTTCACGGGCTTCCTGACCAAAGCTGTCCTGCACCTGGCGGCGAAAGCCGTCGAGCTGTTCGCGCAGCGGCGTCAGCAATCCATTCAGGCTCTGGCGGTTTTGTTCATCGACGCGGCGATTGCTCTGTTCAAAAATACGATTGGCGAGGTTTTCAAACTGCTCGCTGAGGCGCTGTTCGCTGTTGATCATCTGGCGGATTTTATCTTCCGCATGCAGCTGGGTGGATTCGAGGCGGGTGGTGACTTCGCGGAGATCCGCTTCAAGGGAGGTATTAATATCGCGCAGATTGCGCAGTTCGTTGTTGAGCAACTCGCACTCATCGCGCCAGTGGCTGCTCTGGGCCAGCTGCTGTTTGGCAGCGCTCAACTCAGCGACGATCTCTTCACGATCGAGCAGTTGTTCCGCTTTATGCTGAGCATGTTGATAGCTGGAGATCAGCCAGCCAATGACCAGCCCCGCCAGCGCTATCGCCGCATAAACGATGATTGAGATATCCACAACGCCTCCTGCATCAAACCATTACCCGCACAAAATAGAATTGTGCTGTATAAACGTCCAGTTTGAAAGGAATTTCCTGCGAAGCGTTACGCAAAAAAGAAAAGGCCGAACGTGTCGGCCTTGTACAGATTGAAGTGCGATTAGATCAGGCGGCGAGCCGCTTCGACCACAATTTTCACCGCGTGGCTTTCGGTTTGCTTCATGGTTTCTGCGTTCGGGATCTCTTGCTGAGTACGGTTAACGATTACGCCCGCCACCATACCCGCACGCAGACCCTGGCTTGCGCACATGGTCAGAAGCGTTGCCGATTCCATTTCGTAGTTCATGACGCCCATCGACTGCCACTCTTCCATAGAACCTTTAAAGCGGCTCACCACGCGACCGGAGAAGGTGTCGTAGCGCTCCTGGCCTGGGTAGAAGGTGTCAGAGGAAGCGGTCACGCCAATGTGCGTGGTTGCGCCGATAGATTTTGCCGCTTCAACCAGCGCCGTTGTGCATTCGAAATCAGCAACAGCCGGGAATTCCATTGGTGCGAAGTGCAGGCTAGCACCGTCCAGACGCACAGACGCGGTCGTCACCAGAACGTCACCGACGCTGATGTGCGGCTGAATCGCACCCGTGGTGCCGATACGCAGGAAGGTACGAATGCCCAGTTGCGCCAGCTCTTCCACAGCAATAGAGGTAGACGGGCCGCCGATACCGGTCGAGCACACAATCACCGCTTTGCCATCCAGCTCAGCACGCCAGGTGGTGAATTCACGATGCGCTGCCAGCTTAACCGGCTTATCCATCAGCGCGGCGATCTTTTCCACACGCTCAGGATCGCCAGGGACGATAGCCAGCGTAGCCCCTTGTAAATCGTTTTTAGTGAGGCCGAGATGAAAAACATCAGACTTAGACATAGGTGACTCCTCTGTGGGTCGGTGTGTCAGAAGAAGTAAAACGGTACTTTACAGAAGCACCAGGCTTAATTTCGTGACACACCTCACCATGAATGAAAATGGTTGCAGTTAATTTCCACAAAATAGTGATTTACATCACATTAACAAGTTATATCGTTCAGGGCTGCACAAAAGATAGCCCGTTTCGGGCACTGTGAGTTGTTAACTTGAGGTCTATATTTACTTTTGCGCTTACAGGTACGGAGAATACCATGACACAAAAGACCCATTTTGCACCTGCTGCTGCCCCTCTCGCCGCGACCATCGTCTCCACGTCAGAAGAAGCCATTACCGCAGGCGAAACCTCGATCCCCTCGCAGGGTGAAAACATGCCTGCTTATCACGCGCGCCCGAAAGAGGCCGACGGTCCGTTGCCGATCGTGATTGTGATACAGGAGATTTTTGGCGTTCACGAACATATTCGCGATATTTGCCGCCGTCTGGCGCTGGAAGGCTATCTGGCCGTTGCGCCGGAGCTTTATTTCCGCCAGGGCGATCCGAATGATTACAGCGATATCCCGACGCTTTTCAGCAATCTGGTCAGCAAAGTGCCGGATGCGCAGGTGCTTGCCGATCTGGACCACGTCGCCAGCTGGGCCGCGCGCAACGGCGGTGATCCGCACCGTCTGCTGGTCACCGGTTTTTGCTGGGGTGGGCGCATCAGCTGGCTGTATGCTGCGCACAATCCGCAGCTGAAAGCCGCCGTGGCGTGGTATGGCAAACTGGTCGGTGAGAAAACGCTGAATTCACCGAAACATCCGGTGGATATCGCGACCGATCTTAACGCGCCGATTTTAGGGCTGTACGGCGGCCAAGACACCGGGATTTCGCTTGAGAGTGTGGACACCATGCGCCAGGCGCTGCGTGCCGCCAATGCCAAAGCCGATATCGTGGTCTATCCCGACGCGGGACATGCCTTTAACGCCGACTATCGCCCGAGTTATCACGAAGAATCCGCCAAAGATGGCTGGCAACGTATGCTGGCCTGGTTCAGGCAGTATGGGGCGAAAAAGGGTTAAGTTGCTCACACATTGACGCAACAACCGCAGCCGTTGTTTGACTTTTAAACAGAATTTCGACGATATAAAAAGCACAGGCGTGTAACTACGATCCGTAGGCAAGACCTGAAGCCCATCTCTCTCTTTCGGGGGAAATGGGCTTCAGGTCTTTTTTTGCTCTGGAGACAGGGGCCAGACATGAATCACTTGCAGACAGCACTGGATATCATCGCCCAGGTGGGCGGCGCTGAAAACATCGAACATCTCGAGCACTGCTCCACCCGCTTACGGCTGAGCCTTTACGATAACGGGAAAGTGAACGAGCGCGAACTGGCGAAAATTGATGGCGTGCTCGGCGTGCGCGTCAACGTGCAGTGCCAGGTCATTATCGGTCATGAAGTGGTGCAGGTTTACGAAGCGGCGCGCTCCCTCATCGGCACACCTCAGGCAAATGCGTCAGCTCAGACGGTCAAACCGCATCGTGGCGCGCAAATCGTCGACTTTGTGATCAGCGTCTTTCAGCCGCTGGTCCCGGCCATTGCGGGCGGCGGCGTACTGAAATCGCTGCTGCTGTTGCTGGATGTACTTGGCTGGCTCAGCCGCGACAGTTCCACTTACAAAGTGCTGGATAATATCGGCTCGGCCCCACTCTATTTCCTGCCGATTCTGGTGGCGATAACCACTGCGACAAAGCTCAAAGTGAACGTGCTGGTTGCCGTCTCCGCCGTGGCGGTAATGGTGTTACCGGCAATGACGAAGCAACTGGCTGATGGCGCAGAGTTTATGTCGTTTGATCTGCGCAATGTCGCCTATGCCTCGCAGGTCTTCCCGGCCATTCTGTGCGTGCTGTTTTACGCTCAGACCGAGAAGTTGTTCAATCGTTACTCTCCCGGCGCACTGCGTATTTTTCTCTCGCCGATGCTCTCTCTGCTGGTCACGGTGCCAGTGACGTTGCTGATCCTGGGACCATTGGGCTATGAGCTTGGCGCGGGCCTGGCCACGGTGATCTTATGGCTCTATGGCAAGCTGGGATTTGTGGCGACCGGGTTACTCGCGGCAGCGCTGCCGTTTATGGTCGCAGCCGGAATGCATAAGCCGATGCTGCCTTATGCCGTCGCCTCGATGAGCCAGTTCGGGCGTGAAATGCTCTATCTGCCTGCGTCGCTGGCACACAACATCGCTGAATCTGGCGCCTGTCTGGCCATTGCACTCCGGAGCAAAGATAAGGTACTGAAATCCACCGCCTTCTCCGCAGGAATTTCCGCGCTGTTTGGTATTACCGAACCCGCCCTGTATGGCGTCACGCTTCTCAATAAAAAAGCACTGTATAGCGTGCTTGCGGGTAGCCTGGTTGGCGGCGCATTTATTGGCTGGATGGCCATCGAAGCCTTTGCGCTGGTAGGGCCTGGCCTTGCCAGCATCTCCATGTTCGTCTCGCCCGATAACCCAATGAACATCGTCTGGGCCTTTGCGGGTGCCGGTTTATCTTTTGTCATCGCCTTTCTGAGTGCTCTGCTGTTATGGCGCGATAAAGCCCCGGAACAGGCCGATGAACTGCACTTTATCCGTCCCGTAGAGGGGCAAATTATCCCGCTGGAAAATGTTAACGACGACGTTTTTTCGCGCAAAATCATGGGCGATGGCGTAGCCATTGTCCCTTCGCAGGGCGTCCTGCGTGCTCCCGCCGACGGCACGGTCGTTAACGTCTTTGAAAGCGGTCATGCCCTAAGCCTCTTAACGGATGCAGGGGTTGAGCTGATTTTCCACATCGGCATCGACACCATCAGGCTGCAAGGCAATGGATTCCACCCGCTGGTGAAAGAAGGCCAGCACGTGAAAAGCGGCGACACACTGATTGAGTTTTCTCTCGACATCATCACCGCCGCCGGGCTGGATCCGGTTGTGGTCATGATCGTCACAAATGGCGAACGATTCTCGCTGACACCAGGCAGTAACCACGACAAAGACACTCATCCTCACATCATCATGACGCTAAAGGAGTCCGTGTAATGGATAAATCCCCCCGTTTCCGCAAGGTTTTTTATGGGGCGGCGCGATTGCCGCTAATCAGGCTGAAGGAGCATGGAACGTTGATGGCAAAGGGCCGTCCGTCGCTGACGCCATCACCTGGAAGCCGAACCTGTCGCTGAAGGATTATGACGGTCATATGGCGCTGACGGATGAAAATATCCGCGATGCGTTTGAAGGGCGCAACGACGCGCTTTATCCCAAGCGTCGCGGCATTGATTTTTATCACCGCTATAAAGACGATATCGCCCTGTTTGCCGAGATGGGCTTTAAGGTTCTGCGCGTGTCCATTGCCTGGTCGCGTATCTTCCCGACAGGCGAGGACGCGGCCCCTAATGAAGCGGGCCTGCAGTTTTACGAGGAGATGTTCCGCGAGCTGCGCCGCCATAATATTGAACCGCTCGTCACGCTCTCACATTATGAAATGCCGCTGGCCCTGAGCGAGAAGTACAACGGCTGGGTACATCGTAACGTGGTGGATGCTTTCGTGCGGTTCAGTAATGTCTGCTTTGATCGCTACAAAGATCTGGTGCGCTACTGGCTCACCTTTAACGAAATCGACAGCATTCATCGCCATCCGTTTACCACCGCCGGGATTCGCGAAGAGAAAAGCGCGCCAGGAAAAGCGCAGCAGGACATTTACCAGGGGCTGCACCACCAGTTCGTGGCCTCTGCGCTGGTGACCCGCGACTGCCACGCCAAAATTCCCGGCAGCCAGGTCGGGTGCATGCTGACGAAGCTCACCACCTATCCTCACAGCTGTCGCCCGCAGGACGTAGAGGCCACGCTGAAAAAAAATCTCGAAAACTACTTTTACGCCGATGTGCAGGTCTTTGGTGAATATCCGCCGCTGATCCTGCGCGATCTCGCCAGCCGTGATATTCAGATTGAGATGCAGGAAGACGATCATCGTATTTTGAAAGATCACACCGTCGATTTTGTCTCCTTCAGCTATTACATGTCCCTCACCGAATCGACGCAGGCTGATGTCGAGCGCACCGCGGGTAACACGATTCTGGGGGTAAAAAACCCGTACTTGCCTGCATCCGAGTGGGGCTGGCAGATTGATCCCGTCGGGTTGAAAATCTCCCTGCTCGAACTGTACGACCGTTACCAAAAGCCGCTGTTTATTGTCGAAAATGGCCTAGGGGCAAAAGATACCGTCGAGGAAGGGAAGATCCACGACAGCTATCGTATCGACTATTTCCGCGCCCACTTCGAACAAACATTGGCAGCTATCAACGAAGGGGTAGATGTGATGGGATTCACCACCTGGGGTTGTATCGACATTATCAGCGCGGGCACATCGCAGATGTCCAAACGCTACGGCTTTATTTATGTCGACCAGGATGACGAAGGTAACGGCACGCTGGAACGCGTGAAAAAAGAGTCGTTCTGGTGGTACCAAAGAGTGATTGCCAGCAATGGCGCTGACATGAGCTAAACGGCCAGGCCGCAGGAATAACCGTGATAACGATAAAAAAATCGCTCAATAACAGTATGCTGCTGGTCGACCACGACCAGCGGGAGATGATCCTGTTTGGTAAAGGGATAGGTTTCGGAGCCAAACCCGGTACGCATATCGACCTGGCGCAGGTGGAGAAAGTCTTTCTGCCGCTTAGCGATCTGAAATCCCGCCATTTTTTATCCCTGACGGATACCATTCCTGCGGCGTACTTTGACGTCAGCCATGAGATTCTCACGCTCGCCCGCAGCCTGTGCGGCGAAAAGCTAAACTCCGTGCTGCTGTTTACGCTCGCCGAACATCTGCATTTTGCGGTGGAGCGTAGCCGTAACGGGCAGTTGATCCTGAATAAGTTGAGCTGGGAAGTGAAGCGCTATTACCCGCAAGAATACCGCGTCGGAATGCAGGCGCGAGACAACGTGAATGAACGCTTTTACGTAGAGTTACCGGAAGAAGAAGCGGTCAATATTGCGTTCCATCTGATTAACGCCAGCAGCCAGGATGACAACAGCTCCGCGCATCAGCAGGTCGAACTGGTGAATCGCATCGCCGAGATTGTGCGCTACAAGCTGAGCAAAGCGATCGATACGGAGTCGGTGAATTACCGGCGGTTTATCACCCATCTGCGCTATTTCGCGGAACGCGTGTTAAGTGGAAGCGTGGTGGTCAGTGAGACCGAGGATTTTTATCAGGAGCTGATGCGCCATCGTCCGGACGCAATGACCGTCGCGTGGGTGATTCGCGATTACGTGCAGGAGAAGTATCAGCTAACGCTGCCGAAAGATGAGCTGACGTGGCTGAGCATTCACATCAGCCGGTTAATGGACGGTCATACCTAGGCCGGGCAATCGCCCGGCCATATCGCATTACGCCTGACGCAGGTTCTGCGCGGCTTTCACCATGTTCGCCAGTGCGGCACGGGTTTCTGGCCAGCCGCGGGTTTTCAGGCCGCAGTCCGGGTTGACCCACAGACGCTCAGCCGGAATACGCTGAGCCGCTTTCTGCAGCAGGGCTTCAATCCACTCCACGCTGGGTACGTTCGGGGAGTGAATGTCATACACGCCCGGCCCGATTTCGTTTGGGTAGTCGAACTCTTCAAACGACTCCAGCAACTCCATATCGGAACGCGACGTTTCGATGGTGATCACATCCGCATCCAGCGCGGCGATAGAGTCCATGATGTCGTTAAATTCGCAGTAACACATGTGGGTGTGGATCTGCGTGTCGTCCTTTGCCACGGCGGCATTGATGCGGAACGCTTCCACGCCCCACTCCAGATACGCCGCCCAGTCGCTGCGACGCAGCGGCAGACCTTCGCGCAGTGCCGGTTCGTCAATCTGGATGATGCCAATGCCTGCCGCTTCCAGATCCGCTACTTCATCACGCAGCGCCAGCGCAATCTGTTTGGCGATGGTTTCGCGGGTCACGTCTTCGCGCGGGAAGGACCAGCACAGAATAGTCACCGGACCGGTCAGCATGCCTTTGACCGGTTTGTCGGTCAGAGACTGGGCGTACTTCGCCCATTCGACGGTAATCGCTTCCGGGCGGCTCACGTCGCCAATCACCACCGGGGGTTTCACGCAGCGTGAACCGTAGCTCTGCACCCAGCCGTTCTGGGTAAAGACGAAACCGTCCAGATGCTCACCGAAATATTCCACCATGTCGTTACGCTCGGCTTCGCCGTGAACCAGCACGTCCAGACCCAGACGTTCCTGCTCAATAATCGCCTGTTTGATGTGTTCAGCGATGCCTGTGCGGTAGTTATTGGCGTCGAGATTGCCTTTTTTGAAGTCCAGACGCAGGCCGCGAATTTCAGTGGTCTGCGGGAATGAGCCAATAGTGGTGGTTGGCCAGGCCGGCAGATTAAAGCGCGCGCGCTGGGCTTCAGCACGAACTTCATAGGCATTTTCACGCTGGCTGTCTTTTGCGGTGATCGCCGCCAGACGTTTTTCCACCGCCGCATTGTGAACACGAGTCGAGTGACGGCGTGCCTGAATCGGTGCACTCCATTCGGTAATCGCAGCCGTGTCGCCGCTGTTCAGCGCATCGCGCAGCAGGGCCAACTCTTCACATTTTTGCAGGGCGAAGGCAAACCAGCTTTTCACTTCCGCATCCAGACGCGTTTCCACGCTTAAATCGATCGGGCTGTGCAGCAGGGAGCAAGACGAGGCTACCCACAGATCACGTTTGCCGACAATGTCTTTGATCTGCGCGTATTTCTCGGTCAAATCGGCGCGCCAGACGTTACGTCCGTTGACCAGACCGGCAGAGAGCAGCCAGTCAGACGGCAGCCGTTTGTGCAGCTCTGCCACGTCATCTTTGCCGTGAACCAGGTCAACGTGCAGGCCCTGCACCGGCAGCGCGGTGATGGTGTCGAGGTTCGGCGTGACCCCTTCGAAATAGGTGGTCAGCAGCAGTTTAACCTGCCCGGAGAGAGCGTCGTAAGCCGGTTTGAAGGCATCCAGCCACGCCTGCGGCAGCTCCAGCACCAGCGCCGGTTCGTCGATTTGTACCCACTCGATGCCGCGTTTTGCCAGCTCAGCCAGCACCTGCTGGTACACCGGCAGGATGTCTTTCAGCAAGCTCAGGCGGTCAAACTGCTCGCCTTTCACTTTGCCCAGCCACAAGTAGGTTACCGGGCCGAGCAGTACAGGTTTGATTTTGTGGCCCAGCGCCAGCGCTTCGTCCACTTCATCCAGGATTTGCGTCCAGGTCAGTTTGAACTGCTGGCCTTTCACAAACTCCGGCACCATGTAGTGATAGTTGGTGTTAAACCATTTGGTCATTTCTGCGGCTGCCGCTGGCTCGCCGGTCGGTGCGCGGCCACGCCCCAGGCGGAACAGGGTGTCGATATCTACCGATCCATCGTTGTTCTGATGACGAGCCGGCACATTGCCGAGCAGCAGGCTGGTGGTCAGAACATGGTCGTACCAGGCAAAATCGCCCACCGGCAGCAGATCCACGCCTGCCTGTTTTTGCTGATCCCAGTGACGCGCACGCAGCTCGCGTCCAACCGTCAGCAGCTCTTCACGGGTGGCGTTGCCCGCCCAGTAACTCTCTTGTGCTTTTTTCAGCTCGCGGCGAAGGCCAACGCGAGGAAAACCGAGGGTGTGGTTAATAATTGTCATGTCGCTGCCTCTTATGAATTCGTTATTTAGCCATCCAGATGTTTACACATCCATAATGTGAATGTACTGTATGATCCACAAGCGCAAATTGTTCATGGCGAAGTGAAGGACTTTCATGATCGAGATAAAACACCTGAAAACGCTACAAGCGTTGCGGAACTGCGGTTCGCTCGCAGCGGCTGCGGCCACGCTGCATCAAACACAATCCGCCCTGTCCCACCAGTTCAGCGATCTGGAACAACGCCTTGGCTTTCGTCTGTTCGTGCGTAAGAGCCAGCCGCTGCGCTTTACGCCGCAGGGCGAGATTTTGCTGCAGCTGGCGAATCAGGTGCTGCCGCAAATCGCCAGCGCCCTGCAATCCTGCAATGAGCCGCAGCAGACACGGCTGCGCATCGCAATTGAATGTCATAGCTGTATTCAGTGGCTGACGCCCGCGCTTGAGAATTTCCGTCAGAACTGGCCGCAGGTAGAGATGGACTTTAAATCGGGCGTGACCTTTGACCCGCAGCCGTCTCTCCAGCAGGGCGAGCTGGATCTGGTGCTGACCTCCGATATTCTGCCGCGCAGCGGTCTGCACTATTCGCCGATGTTTGATTATGAAGTGCGCCTGGTGCTGGCGCCTGACCATCCGCTGGCGGTGAAAACGCGCGTCACGCCGGAAGATCTGGCGACTGAAACGTTGATGATCTATCCGGTGCAGCGCAGTCGTCTGGATATCTGGCGCCATTTCCTGCAACCGGCAGGCATCAGCCCGAACCTGAAAAGTGTTGATAACACCCTGCTGCTGATTCAGATGGTGGCGGCTAAAATGGGGATCGCGGCGCTGCCGCACTGGGTGGTGGAGAGCTTTGAACGTCAGGGCCTGGTAGTAACCAAAACCCTGGGCGAGGGATTGTGGAGCCGACTGTACGCTGCCGTGCGCGATGGCGAGCAGCGTCAGCCGGTCACGGAGGCGTTTATTCGCTCAGCGCGGAATCACGCTTGCGACCATCTGCCATTTGTTCGGAGCGCGGAGCGACCCAATGGCGATGTACCCACAGGGAAGCCAGAATCACCGTTCCCCCAATAATAAAGCTCGGCCAGTGGGGTTGTTCCTGCCAGATTGCCAGGTTCACCAGCAGCCCCGCAGGCACGTGAACGTTGTTCATGATGCCCAGCGTTCCGGCATCCACCTGCGTAGCTCCATAGTTCCACATAAAGTAGCCCAGTCCTGAAGCGACCACCCCAAGCCAGATCAGCACGCTCCATTGCAGTGTGGTGGTTGGCAATTTTTGCGGATTGCCCAGCATAAACCACGCCACCACCGCCACGATGAACGCCCCCACATAAAACCAGGCGAACGCGTTGTGCTGCGGCATCGGGTGGATCTCCATCAGGCGTTTGTAACCCACCATGCCAATCGCAAAGCTGATGTTCGCGAGCTGGACAAACATCAGCCCGGTCCAGAAGTGATCGCTCACTTTGTCGTAGCGAATAATCGCCGCACCGGCCACCGCCAGCAGCGCGCTCAGGACGTAGCCCCAGCGCAGACGGCGTTTGCTCAGCAGGTCATAAATCAGCGTGATGTAGAGCGGCGTCAGTACCGTGAACAGCAGGAATTCCGATACCGACAGATAGACATAGGCGCGGAAACTGAACAGATACATGATGCCGAGCTGCATTGCGCCCACCAGCATGTACAGCAGAATGGTTTTGATCGTCTGTCCGCGCAGGCGCAGGAACGGCAGGAACACCAGCGCAGCCAGCCCAACGCGCATCAGCACAGAGAAGTAGCTGTCGACGTGTACGGCAAGATATTCACCGATCAGGCTGAACGAGAAGGCCCACAGGATAGTGGTGATAATGAGTAGCGCCACAATGCATGTCTCTCAGAAAGAAGGACGAGCATTGTAGCGAACTCTTCAGTTGACAACTGAGCAATAAATAATCAAATGAAGATTATTCAAGGAACAGTTTGCGCAGATAGTTCGGCACGGCGTTATCGGTGTTGGTGCCAATCACCTCCAGCTCCGGGTGCAGATCTTTCAGACGCTGGTGCGCGTTTTCCATAATGCAGCCTTTCCCGGCCATCGACAGCATTTCAGCGTCGTTCATGCCATCGCCAAAGGCGATGCAATCTTTCAGCTCGTAGCCCATGCGTTTTGCCACCGCTTCCAGGGCGTGACCTTTCGATACGCCGCCCGCCATCACTTCCAGACAGGTCAACGTTGAGAAGCTGACGTTCACCCGGTCGCCCCAGCGCGCGTTAATGGCCTGCTCCAGCGGCAGCAGCTCTTCGTGGCTTTCGCAGGTGAAGAACACTTTACTGATCCCTTCAGGCTCCAGCAGACCCGGCTCGTACAGGGTGTAGTTGAAAACCGCTTCCTTAAAGAAACGCATTTCATCCGGACGATGACGGTTCATAAACCAGTCGTCGTTGCGGTAAACATTGGTGACGATTGACGGGTTGCTATGCACCACGCCAAACAGGTCGGCGGCGATATCGCGATCGAGGTTATGGGTGAAGATCAGATTGCCGTCGGTGTCGTGTACGCGA
Organism: Lelliottia sp. WB101; assembly: GCF_003051885.1. Classification (NCBI taxonomy): domain Bacteria; kingdom Pseudomonadati; phylum Pseudomonadota; class Gammaproteobacteria; order Enterobacterales; family Enterobacteriaceae; genus Lelliottia; species Lelliottia sp. WB101. Next base: position 1,150,797 of record NZ_CP028520.1, on the reverse strand, counting down.
GCACCGTTAGAGGTGATCATGTACGCTTTGATGTCCAGATTATCGCGGATCTGCCCCACATCCACGTGGTGGCGGCCTGTTGCGAAGACGAAGTTCACGCCACGGGCTGTCAGGAGTTTTAAGGTTTCTTTCGCGTAAGGCGACAGGGTGTGGTCGGGAGAAAGCAGCGTGCCATCTAAATCAGATGCGACAACCTGGTACATAGGAAAATTTAACCTCAATAGGAAATCAGTTATGCCTGTCGAAAAACTCGACGATAGCGTTGAGCGCGACTGAGCGCATGGTGTCCTTTTCAAAAAGGATCTCATGGTACGCGCCCTTTATGACCAACGGTTTCTCCCCTTCACAGGGGTGCCCGGCGGCGGCGCGCAATTCGCAAAAACGGTCGTGCATGCGGTTATCCACCACACGCTCTTCTTCCGCCTGAATCAGTAACGTTGGCGTGGCATCTTTACCCGCACCGGCCAGCGCAGACTCCCCCGCGCGGATACCCTCACGCACCCAGTGGTACGTTGGCCCACCGACGCGCAGGCGCGGCTCATCGGCGTAGAAACGCAGGTTACGCCGATAACGCTGGCGGCTGTGCGTTAGCACGTTCACGGCAAACGGCAGGGCGCGCCAGCGACCGGTCCCGATCGCGTAGCCTTCACGAATGCGCTGATGGCCCTCAGCCCAGTCGAGAATATGGCGCACCATCCAGTCCGGAAAGCGCATCACGATGCCAAACATCGGTGCGGTGAGCGCGATGGCATCGCACTGATGCGGATGACGCTGTAAAAAGAGCGTCGCAATCGCCCCGCCCATGGAGTGTGCCAGGATATAGCGCTTGCGCCACGGCCCAGGCTGTACTTCCTGCTCCCAGAACGCGGCGAGATCGTCGACATAATCGCTGAAATTCACCACATGCCCGCGGTGCGAGTCGGATAACAACCGACCGGAGCGCCCTTGCCCACGATGGTCGATAATCAGTACATCAAACCCAAGATGGAAAAGGTCGTAGGCCAGTTCAGCGTATTTAACGTAACTTTCGATACGACCGGGGCAAACCACGATCACGCGGTCATTTTTGACATTCCGAAAACGAACAAAGCGCACCGGAACATTGTCCACGCCTGTGATTTCGGCTTCTTCGCGCTGACGCCAGAAATCGGTCAGCGGCCCCATGGAGAAAGCAGCAAATGCGTTCTCGCGTGTTTCCCAGTCCTTTTTCTGCTGAAACATCGGGTTTCCACCCCTGTAAGCCAAGGAATATCGTTTTTTCTGGTTGCGTCACACAATGACGCGACAATAGCGTATTGTGGCATAAAAATAGACGATTCGGGAGTTTCAAATGACCTTCGAGTGGTGGTTCGCTTACCTGCTGACATCCATCATCCTGAGCCTTTCCCCTGGCTCTGGCGCGATCAATACCATGACCACGTCCATTAACCACGGCTATCGCGGCGCGGTGGCGTCCATTGCCGGACTGCAGACCGGGCTGGGTATTCATATCGTGCTGGTGGGGATTGGTCTTGGGACGCTGTTCTCGCGTTCAGTGCTAGCGTTTGAAGTGCTCAAATGGGCAGGCGCAGCTTATCTGATTTGGCTGGGCATCCAGCAATGGCGCGCGGCAGGCTCGATTGACCTGAATACCCTCGCCCATACCCAGACGCGTGGTCGCCTGTTTAAACGCGCGGTATTTGTGAACCTGACTAACCCGAAAAGCATCGTCTTTCTCGCCGCCCTCTTTCCGCAGTTTATTGTCCCGCATCAGCCACAGGTGATGCAGTACGTGGTGCTCGGCGCCACCACCATTATCGTCGATATCATTGTGATGATTGGTTACGCGACCCTGGCGCAACGAATTGCCGCGTGGATCAAAGGGCCGAAACAGATGAAGGCGCTGAACAAAGTGTTCGGGTCATTGTTTATGCTGGTAGGTGCGTTGCTGGCGTCGGCGAGGCATGCGTAGCCGGGAAAAGCCGGATGGCGGTGCAAGCACCGCATCCGGCATTCAGGATATTAGCGGGAGATAATCAGGTGAATCCCAAACCCTGCGAAGAGCGCACCCGCAAAGCCGTCGATCCACTTCGCCAGGCGCTGATAGCCGCGGCGCATGGACGGTAAGGCGAACAGGCTCGCTACCACGGTAAACCACGCGAAGGTTTCGACGACGATCAGCAGGAAAATGCCCCAGCGCGCGCCCGCGCCGACGTCGTCACCGACGAACAGGGAAAACACCGAACCGAAGTAGATAATCGCTTTTGGGTTTGCAAGGTTGGTCAGTAAGCCGCGTACGAAACTGCGTCCACCGGTCGCCAGCTCAACGTTAGGTTCAGCGGCTACGCTCTCTTCTTTCTTCAGCGCACCGCGCAGCATCTGGTAGCCCATCCAGCACAGATACAAGCCACCGCCGACCATAATGATATTATGCAGCCAGGCCATTTTCGCGAGGATCAGGTTCAGGCCAAGCAGCGCAACGGCAGCCCAGACCATGACACCCATGGTAATACCGAGCACGCCCATCATCGCCTCTTTGCGGGAGCGGCTGACGGCAGTCTGCGAAACGAAGAAAAAGTCAGGGCCAGGGCTCATCAACGCAACGATGTGCACCAACGCCACAGTGAGGAATAGCATTAACATAATTAACTCGCGGGAAAATAATTCAGTGAGTCACCATCCTGGCACTTTTTAGCCGGACTGACTACTCCTCATCGTCACCATCAGCATGGGAACGAATGAGCGCCATAAATTCTTTGCCAAAGCGCTCGAGTTTGCGCGTACCAACGCCGTTGACGCTCAGCATTTCACCGGCGCTGAGCGGCATCTGCTCGGCCATCTCAATCAGTGTCGCATCGTTGAACACCACATACGGCGGGATGTTTTCTTCGTCGGCAATCGCCTTACGCAGCTTGCGCAGTTTGGCAAACAGCTTGCGATCGTAGTTGCCGCCGTAGGATTTCTGCATCACGCGCGGTTTCAGGGCGACGACGCGTGGAACCGCGAGCTGCAGCGCTAACTCACCGCGCAGCACAGGACGCGCCGCTTCCGTGAGCTGGAGCGCGGAGTGCTGGGCGATATTTTGCGTGGCGAAACCGAGGTGAATCAGCTGACGGATAATACTCACCCAGTGTTCGTGGCTCTGTTCGCGGCCAATGCCATAAACCGGCAGCTTATCGTGGCCCATCTCGCGGATACGCTGATTATTTGCACCGCGCAGCACTTCCACCACGTAACCCATACCAAAGCGCTGATTCACGCGGTAAATGGTTGAGAGCGCCTTACGGGCGTCCATCAGCCCATCGTACTGTTTTGGCGGGTCGAGACAGATATCGCAGTTACCGCACGGCTCCTGGCGCCCCTCACCAAAGTAGTTAAGAAGCACCAGTCGACGGCAGGTTTGCGCTTCGGCAAACGCGCCCATCGCGTTGAGCTTATGACGTTCGATATCCAGCAACTGCCCCTGCGGTTTTTCTTCCAGGCAGCGGCGCAGCCACGCCATATCCGCCGGATCGTAAAACAGCATCGCTTCGGCAGGCAGACCATCACGCCCGGCGCGGCCCGTCTCCTGATAGTAGGATTCGATATTGCGCGGAATGTCGAAATGCACCACAAAGCGCACGTTCGGTTTGTTGATGCCCATCCCGAACGCCACGGTCGCGACCACGATTTGCAGGTCATCACGCTGGAATTTTTCCTGCACGTCGGCGCGGATATGGTTTTCTAAACCGGCGTGATAGGCCGCGGCGCTAAAGCCACGGTTTTGCAGACGCGCGGCGGTGTCTTCCACTTTCGCGCGGCTGTTGCAGTAAATAATGCCGGATTTGCCGCGCTGCTCCTGCACGTAGCGCAGAAGCTGGTCCGTCGGCTTGAATTTTTCCATCAGCATGTAGCGGATGTTGGGGCGGTCGAAGCTGCTGACCTGAATAAAGGGATCGTTTAGCCCGAGCAGGCGCACGATGTCCAGACGCGTGGTGTCATCCGCCGTGGCGGTGAGTGCCATAAACGGCAGCGCCGGGAAACGCTGGCGGAGTTGGCCGAGCGCGGCGTACTCCGGGCGGAAATCGTGCCCCCACTGGGAGATACAGTGCGCTTCGTCGACCGCCAGCAGCACCGGGTTCCAGTGCGCCAAATGTTCGAGGAAGTTGTCCAGCATCAGACGTTCCGGGGCGATGTACAGCAGGCGAATCTGCCCGGTACGGCATCCGGCCATCACTTCCTGCTGCTGTTCACGAGTCTGAGTGGAGTTGATACAGGCAGCGGCCACGCCGTTAGCCAGCAGCTGATCCACCTGGTCTTTCATCAGGGAAATGAGCGGTGAAACCACCACCGTAAGACCATCCAGCACCAGCGCGGGAACCTGATAGCACAGGGATTTGCCGCCGCCTGTCGGCATCACTACCAGACAGTCGCGGCCTTCCAGCACGGTTTCAATGATGGTTTCCTGGCCAGGGCGGAATTGCTGGTAGCCAAAGGTTTCATGCAAAACCTGTTTAGCCAGCGATTCCTGATTCATTACTTCCGCCTGCGCCACGTTAACCCCATTTGCCAGATACAAAACAGGCGCTATTTTCAGCGCCTGAGAGAGAAACTTCAACGTTTAACGCAAAAACATTTAGCAGGCTAGAAAAGATCGTTAAGCATCACGCCCACGCCGACGCGGGTCTGATTGAAGTTGTAGTCGATCAGCGACTCGCCGTAACCGCTGTACACCTGAGTATAGATGCGTACATGTTTGGTCATCGGATAGCTCAGGCCCAGCTCTGCGCCGCCGTAGCCGGTGTTCCAGTTGTATTGACCTTTGGCGCTCAGCACCGCGTCGCCCAGCTGATAGCCAATCTTCAGCTGATAGTAGCCCATGTATTTGGTGATATCCGGGTTGTCGTCCGTATCGCCAATCACATACCACGGCTTCACTTCCACCATCCAGTTGCCGTTTTCCGCCATCAGACGTGTGTACAGGCGGTTCCAGCTACGCGAGGTTGGATCGGATCGGCCGTTGGAGTCGTGGTTATAGCCAAACTCCACATCGCGCAGCGTCCAGCCGGCAAATTCGTCATCGGTCGCAAAACCGAGGAACAGCTGCGGCTCATAATTGGTTTCGCGGAACGGAGAAGATTCGCCGCTATTAGAGAGCTGCCACCAGGATTTCTGGGTATACGAGCCGCCCAGAACCGAGTTCGGCCCCAGAATGCCGCGCCAGAACGGGAAGGCCAGGCTGAGCTGGAACTTCACTTCGTCTTTACGCGCATTATCGGACCAGTTATAGGAGCTGATCGCTTCTTTGTTGAGATCGCTCGTCTGGGTGTAGATCACATAGTTTGTGTCGTACGGGTAGAGCGTGAACGGGTTATCGTGCTCCTGAAGCATGTTAGCAATAATGCTGCCGCGAACGGCGGGCTTATCGTGCACTTCCTTGAGCGTCGCTTCCTGCGCAAATGCTGTGAGCGGCAGCGTAACCGCCGCCAGTAACCAACCCAGATACGTCCGCATCGGTGGGGTTCTCCTGCAAAATGAAATTATGTGAATAGTTATGTGGGCCACATTCTACCTATTTCTCAATTAACTTCCCCTCTTCGTTTCTGAAAGTGGAATTCCTTATCTCTGAAGCTTAAAATCAACATTTTGTTAACAACGAAGGATGCGACTTTTCATGTCAGCCACGCTTACCGCTGAAGAAGCTCTGAAACTGGTGGGAGAGATTTTTGTCTATCACATGCCCTTTAACCGTGCGCTGGGGCTGGAGCTTGAACGTTACGAGAAGGGATTCGCTCAGCTCAGCTTTAACAATCAGCCGATGATGGTGGGAAACTGGGCGCAAAGCATTTTGCACGGCGGAGTGATCGCTTCTGCGCTGGATGTTGCCGCCGGGCTGGTCTGCGTGGGCAGCACGCTGGCACGCCATGACACCATCAACGAAGATGAACTGCGTCAGCGCTTATCCAGAATGGGCACCATTGATTTACGCGTAGATTATTTACGGCCAGGCCGCGGGAACCGTTTTACCGCCACCAGCAGTCTGCTGCGCGCAGGCAATAAGGTCGCCGTCGCTCGCGTCGAATTGCATAACGAAGAGCAGGTTTACATCGCCAGCGCAACCGCCACTTATATGGTGGGTTGAGAAGGTGTAATCGGGTAAAATGAATTTACTTTTTTGTAACGGATTATCCCGATGGATGCTAAACAGACGCGGCAGGGCGTTTTACTCGCTCTAGCCGCTTATTTTATATGGGGTATCGCGCCTGCGTACTTCAAGCTGATCTACTTTGTCCCGGCCGATGAAATCCTCACCCACCGTGTGATCTGGTCCTTTTTCTTTATGGTGGCGCTGATGAGCGTGAGCCGCCAGTGGTCGGGCGTGAAAACGCTGATGCAAACCCCGAAGAAGATTTTCCTGTTGGCGCTGTCTGCGGTGCTGATCGGCGGCAACTGGCTGCTGTTCATCTGGGCGGTGAACAACCACCATATGCTGGAAGCGAGCCTCGGTTACTTTATTAACCCGCTGGTGAATATCGTGCTGGGGATGCTTTTCCTCGGCGAGCGTTTCCGCCGAATGCAGTGGGTGGCGGTACTCCTGGCGCTCTGCGGTGTACTGGTACAGCTGTGGACCTTCGGCTCGCTGCCGATCATCGCTCTGGGGCTGGCTTTTAGCTTTGCGTTTTATGGCCTGGTGCGTAAGAAAATCGCCGTGGAAGCGCAAACCGGGATGCTGTTTGAAACCCTGTGGCTGCTGCCGCTGGCCGCGATCTATCTGTTCGGCATCGCCGACAGCAGCACCAGCCATATGGCGAATAATCCGTGGTCGCTGAATCTGATGCTGATTGCCGCCGGTGTTGTCACCACCATCCCGCTACTGTGCTTCACCGGTGCCGCCACACGCTTACGCCTCTCCACGCTTGGCTTCTTCCAGTATATCGGCCCGACGCTGATGTTCCTGCTGGCGGTGGTGTTCTACGGCGAAGTACCGGGCGCGGATAAGATGGTGACGTTCGCGTTCATCTGGGTGGCGCTGGCGGTATTCGTCGCCGATGCGATTTATACCCAGCGTAGAGTGCGGAAAGGGGTGTGATTTTTTGCCGGTGGGCGCTTTGCCACTCTGGCCTACAGGTTACGTAGGCCGGAGAAAGCGCAGTTGCCACCCGGCATCACGCTCAAAGCCAGTTACGACGTTTGAAATAGAGATACGGTGCCAGCCCGGCGAGGATCATAAAGATAATCGCGCCCGGGTAGCCGAAGCTCCAGCGCAGTTCCGGCATAAACTCAAAGTTCATCCCGTAGCTCGACGCCACCAGCGTTGGCGGCAGGAACACCACCGACACCACCGAGAAGATCTTGATGATGCGGTTCTGCTCGATATTGATAAAGCCCATCGCCGCCTGCATCAGGAAGTTAACTTTCTGGAACAGGGATTCGTTATGCGGCAACAGGGATTCGATATCGCGCAGGATCTCACGCGCCTGCTCCAGCTGACCGCCCGGTAAACGCGCTTTACGCACCAGGAAGTTCAGGGCGCGCTGGGTATCCATCAGACACAAACGCACTTTCCAGCCGATATCTTCCTGCTCCGCCAGCGTCGACAGCGCTTCGTCATATTCATCGCCCTGATGGCCTTCCATGATCACGCGGCTCAGCTTTTCAAGATCGCTGTAGATGTTTTCGATTTCGTCCGCCAGCTGCTCGATTTTGGTTTCGAACAGGTCGAGCAGCAGCTCATAGGCATTGCCATCTACCATCGCCTGGCTGCGGGCGCGCATGCGGTAGAGACGAAACGCAGGCAGCTCGCGTTCGCGCAGGGTAAACAGGCGGCCATCACGAATGGTAAATGCCACGGTGGAGTTACCGGCGTGGTCTTCCGCATCTTCATAAAAGAAGAAGGAGTGAATATGCAGGCCGTCTTCGTCTTCAAAGAAACGCGCGGAGGCCTCGATGTCTTCCAGTTCCGGGCGGGTCGCCAGGCTTTGTCCGAGCTCTGATTGTACGCGAAGGCGTTCATCGTCGTCCGGCTCGACCAGATCCACCCATACGGCATCAATGAGGGGCTGTGACTCTTCAGCTTCAAGCCGAATCAGTCGGTTTTTTTCCAGTTGAAATGCGCTCAACATGACCGGGACTCCCAATGCAAAAAATATCGGACAGTTCGGTGGGCACACAGAAACAATATGGGTTTCAGACCATTAAAAGCCTGACTCAGCGCGACGGGAATTAAGCAGGTCGCTGACAACCACTAAGGCCATCAGCAAGAGGAGATAGCCTTAGGAGTTGTTCCTGGATGACAGGGAATTGAGCCAGTATCTACTGGGTGTGTCCAAGGCGAATGTCCTCTTAGCGTAATCGTGCGCGCATGTTACGCCAGCAATAACTGTGGCGTCAACACGCAACGGAACGCTGAAGAGCAATAAATAGCCTTCAGCTTATAAGGCTAGCAGATTATTACAAAATAATGATATTTTTCTGAATGTTACACTGTTTCCAGCTTGGCGTAAGCCGCGACCAGCCATTTGATCCCCTGCCCCTGGAACGCCACCTGCAGGCGACTGTGCTCGCCGCTGCCTTCCAGATTCACGATGGTGCCTTCGCCAAATTTGGAATGGCGAACGCGCTGGCCCAGCTTGTAGCCCGTATCGTTTTCCGAAATCGGCGTGCCCATCCGCTGATGGTTGACCGGACGGCTGATACTGGCGCGCAAACGCACCTCTTCGACGCACTCCTCCGGCAGCTCGCCGATGAAGCGCGACGGGCGATGGTAGACCTCTTTGCCGTACAGACGGCGCGTTTCCGCATAGGTCAGGGTCAGCTTTTGCATCGCACGGGTGACGCCCACATAGGCCAGCCGACGCTCCTCTTCCAGACGCCCGCCTTCATCGAGCGACATCTGGCTTGGGAACATCCCCTCTTCCATCCCGACGATAAACACCTGCGGGAACTCTAGCCCTTTCGCGGAGTGCAGCGTCATCAGTTGAACCGCATCCTGCCAGGTATCCGCCTGCCCTTCGCCCGCTTCCAGCGCCGCGTGGGAGAGGAATGCCTGCAGCGGCATCAGATCTTCGTCTTCTTCGTTGTAGCTAAACTGGCGCGTTGCCGTCACCAGTTCCTCTAAGTTCTCAATACGCGTCTGGCCTTTCTCGCCTTTTTCCTGCTCGTACATCGTGCGCAGACCGGAATCTTTCACCACCCTGTCCGTCTGCACGTGCAGCGGCATGTCGGCCGTTTCCTGTGCCAGGGCATCGATCAGTTCGATAAAGCGCTGAAGCGCGCTCGCGGCGCGTCCTGCCAGCGCTTTTTCCTGCAACAGCTCACGGCACGCCTGCCAAAGGGTGAGCTGGCGGTCACGGGAGGCCTGGCGCACCACGTCGAGGGTGCGATCGCCGATACCGCGCGTGGGTGTGTTCACCACGCGCTCAAAGGCCGCGTCGTCGTTACGGTTGGCAATCAGGCGCAGATAGGAGAGCGCATCTTTGATTTCCTGACGTTCGAAGAAGCGCATGCCGCCGTAAATGCGATACGGCATGCTGACCTGTAACAGCGCCTCTTCCAGCACGCGCGACTGGGCGTTGCTGCGATAGAGAATGGCGCACTGCTCAAGCGCTCCGCCGTTTTCCTGCCAGGTTTTAATGCGGTTGACCACAAAGCGGGCTTCGTCCAGTTCGTTGAACGCGCAGTAAATTGAAATCGGCTCACCGTCGACGCCGTCGGTCCACAGCTTTTTGCCCAGACGCCCGTTGTTGTTTTCTATCAGGGCGTTTGCGGCGCTCAGAATATTGCTGGTTGAACGGTAGTTCTGCTCCAGACGAATGGTTTCGGCGCCCGGGAAGTCGTTCAGGAAGCGCTGGATGTTTTCCACCTGCGCGCCGCGCCAGCCGTAAATCGACTGGTCATCATCGCCGACGATCATCACTTTGCCGGTGTCGCCCGCCAGCAGGCGGATCCACGCGTACTGAATGTTGTTGGTATCCTGGAATTCGTCCACCAGGATGTTGGTGAAGCGCTCGCGGTAATGCTGAAGAATATGCGGTTTGTTGAGCCACAGCTCATGGGCGCGGAGCAGCAGCTCGGCGAAATCCACCAGCCCCGCGCGGTCGCAGGCTTCCTGATAGGCCTGATAGACCTTCTGCCAGGTTTGCTCCACCGGATTACCGAAGCTCTGAATATGGTGCGGGCGTAGCCCTTCGTCTTTCTGGCTGTTGATGTACCACATCGCCTGACGCGGCGGCCACTGCTTCTCGTCAAGATTCATCGCCTTAATCAGGCGTTTAAGCAGGCGCAGCTGGTCTTCACTGTCGAGGATCTGAAAATCCTGCGGCAGATTGGCATCCATATGGTGCGCGCGCAGCAGACGGTGCGCCAGCCCGTGGAACGTGCCTACCCACATGCCGCCCTGGCTGGTGCCCATCAGCTGTGCGATACGGTGGCGCATCTCTGCCGCCGCTTTGTTGGTAAAGGTCACCGCCATGATGGAGTACGGCGAGCAGTTCTCTACGCTCTGCAGCCATGCGATGCGATGCACCAGAACACGCGTCTTACCACTGCCCGCCCCTGCCAGCACCAGCATATTGGTCCGCGTCGCGGCAACCGCGTCGCGCTGTTTGTCATTAAGGCTGTCGAGAAGGTAAGAAACGTCCATTGGCACCGCCAGAAGTCATCTGCCCGACAGCGTTTTTTCTGCCGGGCATACTGTTGATTTATACAATACTGCTGGTGATTATATCAGCGTGGTGAGGGATGCCAACCGCGAAATTTCGATGTGTGGCAACAGGCGGCTGTCGGCGGTCTGCATCAGATCGGCCCTTTCCGGTTTGATCCAGCAGGCCTGCATTCCGCAGCGGATCGCGCCCGCCACGTCGGTGGTCAGGTCATCGCCGACGTGCAGGATCTCGCCCAGCGGCAGATCGAGTTTTTCGGCAGCCAGATGATACATGTCGTTAAAAGGCTTCGAGCGCCCGTGCGGGCCCGCGCGCAGGACGAACTGGAAATAATCGCCCAGGCCAAACAGTTCCGGCTGCGCGTTGCCGTTGGTGATCGCCACCAGCGGCCATTTTTTACCGAGAGCCGTCAGGGTGTCGTGCGTTTCCTGCGGCACATCGATCCGGCTGCGCCATTTGGCAAAGTTCGCCATTGAAGCTTCTGCGCCCAGCGCCGCCTCTTGCGCGCTCAGGCCGGCATTCAGCATCGCCTGCTCTACCGCACGACGACGCCATTCGGTTACGTCGTGATAGATGTCCGGTTCGGTTTCGCGCAACGCCTGGCGCAGGCGCTGAAAATCTTTGTTTTGCAGCGTTTTTAAAGCGGGATGGTAGTTTTGCACAAACGCCAGAGATTCCTGCTCGGTGCGCAGAATCACTTCGCGGTTATCGTAAAGGGTGTCATCAAGGTCAAACGTCAGGGCAGAGATCTGACCCAGTGGGCGGTAAAAACGCATTATTTCCCCCGTTTTGCGCGTGGATGCGCCGAGTCATACACCGAAGCAAGGTGTTGAAAATCAAGATGGGTATAGATTTGAGTGGTCGATAAATTGGCGTGGCCTAACAGCTCCTGCACGCCGCGCAGGTCGCCGCTGGATTCCAGCATGTGGGTGGCAAAAGAGTGGCGCAGTTTGTGCGGGTGAACGTGGCTGTTCAGCCCCTGCTTAATGCCCCATTCGGCAAAACGCTTCTGCACATTACGCGCGGAGATCCGCTTGCCAAGCTTCGAGAGAAACAGCGCGTTCTCTTCGGCGCCAAACAGCCCGCGCAGGTCGAGCCAGTGCTCAATCCATACCACTGCATTGCGGCCAATCGGTAAACGGCGCTCTTTGCTGCCTTTCCCCATCACCCACACTTCGCCGGTATCCAGATCGAGATGTTTAAGATCTAACCCCACCAGTTCCGAAAGACGTAAGCCCGCACCGTACATTACTTCTAGCATGGCGCGATCGCGTACCGCCAGCGGATCGTTAAGATCGATATCCAGCAGCCGATTCACGTCATCAACGTCGATATTTTTCGGCAGATGGCGCGGCGCTTTCGGGGTAGCGATGCCTTTCGCCGGATTGGCTTTTAGCTGGCCCTGGCTCACCAGCCAGTCGAAGAAACTGCGCAGGGCTGAGAGACGTAACGCGAGACTCGCGGGGCCTAAACCTTTGCGGCGACTGCGCACCACAAACCCGCGCACGGTGGCAGCGTCACATTGTTGCCAGCTCTTCAGACCGGTTTCATCGGCGATCTGCATGATGGCATCAAGCTGACGCTGATAGTTCAGCAGCGTGATCGGGCTAAGCTGTCGTTCAACGCCCAGATAGCGCAGGAAACGCACCACCAGAGGCGCAAGCAGGGAGTCCGTCATACGCGCTCAATCCAGCGCTCCAGCAGCTCAGGGAGCATCAGGGCGATTTCCTGCAACAAATGCGTGGCTTGTCCCTGCTCGTAATGATGCGCGTCGCGGCTGGTGAATAACATTACGCCCAAATCGCCTTCGCGCCCCATCAGGGACATGGCAACCGAGCCGATAGCCTTGGCTTCAGGAAGCACCACCAGCAGTTCAGGACCGTTCAACGGGCCGAGATAGTGATGCTCATGACCAAGACGCTGAATGCGCAGCGGTTCAAACGCCTGACGGCTTAGCGCCAGATGCGTGAAACCGGAGGGGGCACCGATGCGCCAGCGGTCGGGAAAGAGACGAATAGTTGCGCCTGCCAGCCCAAGCTCACGCGCCCAGCGATGAAAGCGGCTGAGAAACTCGTCCAGGCTGTGCGCCGACGCGAGCCGCGCCTGCAAATGTAGCAGACGATAAAACAGGCTTTCGTTATTGCTGGCCTGTTCCATCAGCAGGGTCATGTTCTCTTCCAGCTGATCGATGTGCTTGCGCGAGCGCGCCATATGCCATTCGACCAGCGAGACGGTGTCGCGCACCGGATGCGGCACGCGCATCTGTTCGACCACGCGTGCATTGCGGATAAAAAACTCAGGATTGCGCAGCAGATAATCAACAACAGTCCGGTCGTCCAGCTCCGTTATTGCTTCCTGCAGTTCTTCCCCTGGTTGTTTCATAAATGGATAAACCCGTCGTATACATGTGCCGCCGGGCCAGTCATATACAGTGGATGACCCGGACCTTTCCAGGCGATATCAAGACGACCGCCCGGCAATTCCACGCGAACCTCTTCTGCCAGTAATCCTTGTGAGATACCCACAGCCACAGCCGCGCACGCGCCGCTGCCACAGGCCCGCGTTTCGCCTGCGCCGCGCTCATAAACGCGCAGACGGATATGTTCACGTTTCACCACCTGCATGAAACCGATATTGGCGCGCTCAGGGAAGCGCTCATGGCTTTCCATAATCGGGCCTAAGGTTTCAACGGCAGCGACATCAACATCATCAACCTGAATCACGCAATGGGGATTGCCCATCGAGACGACGCCGCACAATACTGTCTGCTCAGCCGCCCGCATAATATAGGTCTTTTCCGCTTTGATTGCCCGAAACGGGACCGCAGAAGGCTCGAAGTTGGGCTCGCCCATGTTCACGCGCACCAGCTCGTCGTCGGTGACGCTGAGCACCATGCGGCCATTGGCCGTACTGACGCGAATATCGCGCTTGTTGGTCAGCCCTTTCAGACGCACAAAGCGCGCAAAGCAGCGCGCGCCGTTGCCGCACTGGGATACTTCGCTACCGTCAGCATTAAAGATTCGGTAGTGAAAATCGAGATCCGGATCGTAGGGTGGCTCAACGACCAGCAGTTGATCAAACCCCACGCCCAGATGCCTGTCCGCCAGGCGACGAATCAGCTCAGGGGAAAAAAAGACATTCTGCGTTACCGCGTCGACGACCATAAAATCGTTGCCAAGGCCATGCATTTTAGAGAACTGCATCATTTACTCCATTGCGCGGTTGAACAACTGATTGTCAGTAGTTGACCTGGCTTGGGCCACCGTTATCGCCGCGATCGTTGCTCACTGGCGTCGATGATTCAATCTGGGTTTGAACGGGTTTGGTTGGCGGCGGCGCTGTTTTATCGGCTGGCGGGAAGTAAAGCGGCCCTTTCAGACCACAGCCAGTCAGACTAAACAGTGTGATGAGAACGGCAAGCGTTCGAAAAACGTTTTTCATTATGGGTTGCCCGTAAGTTCATGCTTTCTGTTTCTATCATCGCAGGAGAAGACACAAAAGCAAGAGTTAGCCGCTTTCCTGCAACGGGAATTATTTAGCGTTATACTGCCGCCATCACGAAAAACAGGAACAAAACCATGAATGACAGTGAATTCCATCGCCTGGCCGATACCCTGTGGCAGACCATTGAAGAGCGCCTGGACGACTGGGATGGCGACAGCGATATCGATTGTGAAATCAACGGCGGCGTGCTGACGCTCAGCTTCGAAAACGGCAGTAAAATTATTATCAACCGCCAGGAGCCGCTGCACCAGGTATGGCTGGCAACAAAACAGGGCGGCTACCATTTCGATCTGAAAGACGACCAGTGGGTGTGTGACCGTAGCGGCGAAACGTTCTGGAATCTGCTGGAGCAGGCTGCGACGCAGCAGGCGGGCGAGGACGTCAGCTTCCGTTAAGTGAATTGATACCGTTTCTTTCTGGAAACGGTATTCACAAAAACACGCTTTTCCTTTTTATTTATTTCATAGATCCCCAGTAGACCTTCCATTAATTAATTTAAATACCTCTATTATTCACACCTCATCATTACACTAAATTGATTGATTTCTTTTTGGGTCGGGCACAGAATTATTTTCGTTATTACACTGCAAATCCAAAACTTATAATCCGGCTGAATATATAATAAGGAAATGATATGTCTGACTTGGTTTATTTAACCCTGAATGGCAACCAGCAAGGGTTAATTTCTGCTGGCTGTGCATCCATGAGTTCAATCGGTAATAAGGCCCAACTCGCCCATGTTGATCAAATCATGGTGTATGCGCTCAAGCATGCCCTCTCTCGCGTACAGAACGTTAATCATCAGGAGTTAAGTATTGTAAAACCCATCGATAAATCTTCTCCTCTGTTAGGAAAAGCCATAAATGATAACGAAACGCTAACCTGTGAATTCAGTGTTTACCGTACCAACCGGGCAGGTATGAATGAGCTTTACTATAAAATAAAGCTGACCAACGCCCACATTTTGCACCTGGAAACAGTCATTCCGCACAGCGTTATTGAAAACGGAGCAGAATCACAGGAAAAAGTTTCCTTCAGTTATGAATCTATCACCTGGGAGCATTTCTCAGCCGGAACAAGTGCATACAGTTTGTGGAGTGAGCGAATTTTATAATCTCAAGGAACGATAATGAACATGAATGAATGGCACACAGATCCAAACCCCTGGGACAACCACGACTCTCATCCGTTTCCCAGCATGAATCCTATGCTGGGTGATATGGCAATGCTTAATGACACGTTGATTAGTCAAAGTCACCATATCCTTTTGCTGACGCTTGAGGAAGCGCAGGAAGTGACTGACGAGATGCTTGGAAACATCGATAGCTTTTTCTCCTACCGCGCAGGGCCAGGGAATATCAAAGACGCCATGGATGGTTTTCACTTTCTCAGTCGTTTGACAACTTACTATAACCCTGCAGGGCAATTACTTATTAACTTTAAATCGCTGGGTATCAAAGCGGTTGAATACACACTCAATGGCCATAGCTACATCAAAATCACTGGTTATCCAGGCCTGCGTCGTATTTTGCAGGGGACCCGCTATGGTGCTCGCAATGTACAGATAATGGAAATGGGGATTGGAAGGCTTGGATATTTCGGTGCTATTACGGGCGGAATTAAATGTTGTATCTATTTTTCTCTTGCGTGGCGAGCGATAGAACTCATTTTTAAATCTGACTATACATTGAATGATTTTCTGGTAGATATTCCTATGGATGCGGTGAAAGCGATGGTTGCCGGAGTGGTGATTGGAGCGATTGGTGGGGGATTTATGTTAATAAGCGGATCAATATTAATTACTCCTTTTTGTATAATTGCTATAGGATTTGCTACGAACATAGGATTTAACATTATTGATGATAAATTAAATTTATCTACAAGCCTAAAAAAAGGACTCCTTACAGCGATCACAGAAAGGAATAAAATCAGTGCTTGGAACCTACAACACAACGATCATTTTTTTAGCAATTTATTCAGCCAGGGATGGTAAGAATGAAAAAAAATACAACGTTAAGCTGGAAAGTGTTTATCATCAAAAAAATCGTATCCATTTTTATCATAGGAGTATTCTCTCTATTTATTATATTCAATATTAAATCAGTTCCATTACGAAGTGTTATATCATTAATTAATCGCAACGATATTATCTTCAATTATGGTATGTCAATCGCATGTTTTGGAGGATTGCCATTTGCGCTATATATTATTGGTTTTACGCTTCGTACTTTATTTCAGAAAAGAACCATAACTACAGAACGACCAACATTAGCAGGAAGTATATTTTTGTTTTTTAGCATTGTTATTTTCGGAATCTTCATCATCGCATCTTATTTAGTGCCATTATGGCTGATTTTTTCTGGATATCATCCGTGCCAGGGGGCCTCACTACATGGGTACTTTGTGATTGATTTAGATTTATGTAAGAGCATTGCCCCACCATCTAGTTTTTGGTGAATCATTGCGGCGTGTCTGAAACGACTTATTAGGCGGCAGCCCGAATGCGCTACGCTTATCGGGCTTACAACGACTGAACCTTAGGCCGGATAAGCGAAGTGCATCCGGCATGGTGGCTCAGGAAAAATACTGCTGCAACAGCGGCTGATTCGCGTCCTGGTTGGCCGGCGGAGCGGGGATAACCTGGGTGCGGAACGGAATCACCTGCGCGCGGTCATCGACTTTCACAATCTGATAGAACTGCGGCAAGTTGAAGTTGATAAAGCTTGAGCCGTAGGTGAAGCGGTCGTGTGAGGACGAATAGAAGCGGCTCACGTCGCGCACCAGCTCTTCTTTACTGCCCTCGCAGTGGTGATACACCTCGGCGCGGTTGGTCTCATCCAGAATATAAATGGTAAACCCGGACTCATCGGCCGCTTCTTCGAAGAAGAACTGGATAATCCCTTCGCTGGCAAACCCATCCACCACCTGCGGCAGTTTAACGTGGTTCGTTTCTACCTGCACAGAGAGGCCATGCAGCTTGTTGTGGGAAATCGCGCCGTAGAACTCAATCGCGTTTTCCAGCTTCTGTACAGAGACGTTGAGGCGTTCAAAGAACAGGCCCCAGGTCTGACCGGAGACACGCAGCGCTTTGAAGCGTCCGGTTTCCTGACGCGTACTGGACAGGCGCAGTTCGATACACTCTGACACAAGCTGCTGCACGCGGGTACGAATCAGGCCACGCAGATGCTGGCTGTAGCAGAACACTTCCACGCTATCCGGCGGCGCAGCGTCCTGGTGCATTTTGCCGAGAATAGTTTTCAGCGCTTCGATCATCGCCTGCTCGCCGTTGAAATGCAGAGTACGCACTTCGTTCCACGA
Source organism: Lelliottia sp. WB101 (assembly GCF_003051885.1). Lineage (NCBI taxonomy): Bacteria > Pseudomonadati > Pseudomonadota > Gammaproteobacteria > Enterobacterales > Enterobacteriaceae > Lelliottia > Lelliottia sp. WB101. The sequence continues at coordinate 1,133,356 of NZ_CP028520.1, read as the reverse complement.
GTTGCGATACAGCAGATCCACGCTGCCGACCAGGCAGTTTTGCTGCTCGCCAAAGCTAAAGACATCCAGCTTGCGGAAATCAAAATGGACCACCTGATTGCGGAAGGCCGCCGTCGGGTCGTATTCCAGGTTGACGATAATCGCCAGATGGCGAATCTCACACGGGCTGTAGAGCGCTTTTGGTGTTGGCGCTGGCAGACGCAGCGGGAAGTGGTGCGACACATCGGCGACCATTTCCTGCAATTTGGCGAGATCAACGACCTCATTGCCTTTGATAAACAGGCGCGTCCGCGATGTCAGCAGGCCGTTAAACCAGGCCCAGGCCACCAGCTTGTTCAGATAGCGGTTATATTCCAGCGGCTGATGGCTGATGATCGAATCCATGCTTGGCGCACGGTTGTACAGATACCAGCCCGTGCGGTTGGCGCGGCCTGGCGGAACATAGATAAAGGTCAGATTAGGTTCTGACAGGTCCGGCGAAATCTGCGGGTTAACCAGCGTGACTTTCCCCGGCAGCGCTTCGAACGCAGCGTAAAGTTTACGGGTTAAAACACCGATATCCTGCGGGCTGGCGGAAACGCTGAGGTTGTTACGGCGGGCGAAGCGAATCAGATTGCGGTAGCTCTGCATCATCGCATCGAGCAGTTCGTTGTGCGCTTCACGCACCTGATCGATTTTCCAGTTGGCGCGGTTATCGAGCATAGACAAACGTTCTTCGTCCCAGCCCCACTCTTTGACTAACTGACTGACCACTTCACGACGCCAGCCAACGCATGCGCGTTCGCGGCTGAGTTTTTCACAGACTTTGAGATAGAAACATCGACGTACCAGATCGAGACGCGTGGTGTCATCAATGGCTTTCAGGTATTCGGTCACGCGTTCAAGCATCATGCAATAGGCATCGAGGCCAAAGGAGACGATCTCTCCATCATGCAAACGCTGTTTGATATCTTTCGCCAGCAGTCGCGGCGTAGGGTATTCCCAGGAGTAGGCTTCCAGCAGCAGGGTTTTCAGCACCGCTTTATACGGGGAATCAATACTCTTATAGAGCTGCCACAGACTCGCGCCAAAATACTCTTCGGCGGACAGAGAGCTTAAACCGCCCAGATCCAGCCATTCGTTTGGCGTCAGGACGCCCTGGGAGTAGAGCGACATGACGTAATCGTCGTAATGCTCTTCTTCTTCGCACGGCACCATATTCCACAGAATACGCTTCCCGGCGAGGCGCACGGCGCTACGGTAAAATTCGTCGAGCAGCAAAATATGCTGCGTGGAGCCACAGTCTTCACCACCGAGACTGCCGCTTTCGTTATGGCGGAAACGGTTTTCATCAATCAGGAAGAAGCTCACTTCCACGCCGAGCGACGCCGCCCAGCTCTCCAGCAGGCTGCATTTACGCTGCAACAACTGGCGCTCGTCATTATCGAGCCAGGATTGATGGCAGACCCAGATATCCAGGTCAGAAGAACAGCTTTGGCCTACGGATGAGGTACTCCCCATGGTGTAGACGCCGGTTATCGGCAGCTCACCTTTTGGAGACACCTGCGGCGGCATGCCACGGTAGAGTTCCAGCTCGGTCAGATAGTGCTGTTGAGTTTCATCAGGCGTGAAAAGGCAAATGCCCTGGGGAACGTTACCATCGAGGTAACCTGGCATCAGCGGATGGTGATAGTGCAGTAATGTTGGCAGCAGACTGTAAACCTGTTGGAAAGCAGGTCCCATGGCAGCAAGCGCACGATCCACGCGCAATTGATTTATGGCATCCAGTCTCTGTTTCAGAGTCTCAATATAGAGGTACAAGACATATCGCCTGATGTTGCCGGACGTAGCAATCGTTCAAAAGAGCAATGATTACGAGCCCGCAGTATTTCAAAAAAGAACCGTTACCCTTTTTCGTCCTTACTCAATGGTGGTAGCGACGAAAAAATGGTCTAAAACGTGATCAATTTAACACCTTGCCGATTGACCGTAAAGAAAGATGCGCTACATACAAGTGTAGCACCGTTCTGTACGTGTAAATTCCTTAATACGGCAGCGGGTGTCCTGCGCACCGCCTTGTCCCTCACCCCTTCATCGACCGTAAAACTGACATCCCAGAGTCAACAATGTTAGGATGGTCTGCGGACGATAATGACGGTAACAAGCATGTTAGACAATGTTTTGAGAATTGCCACACGCCAAAGCCCCCTTGCGCTATGGCAGGCACAATATGTTAAGCAGCGCCTCGAAGCCTGCCATTCCGGGTTGCGTGTCGAACTGGTTCCTATGGTGACGCGCGGCGATGTGATCCTTGATACGCCGCTGGCGAAAGTGGGCGGAAAAGGCCTGTTCGTCAAAGAGCTGGAAGTTGCACTGCTTGAGAACCGCGCCGATATCGCCGTCCACTCCATGAAAGATGTCCCGGTCGAATTCCCCGAGGGATTGGGCCTGGTGACGATTTGCGAGCGCGAAGATCCGCGCGATGCGTTCGTCTCAAACCACTACGCTTCTCTGGACGATTTACCCGTCGGGAGCGTGGTTGGCACGTCAAGTTTACGCCGTCAGTGTCAGCTGGCTGAGCGTCGCCCGGACCTGGTGATTCGCTCTCTGCGCGGCAATGTCGGTACGCGTCTCGGCAAACTGGATAACGGCGATTACGATGCCATTATTCTGGCGGTTGCGGGCCTGAAACGTCTGGGGCTGGAGTCTCGTGTACGCGTTGCCCTTGCGCCAGAGCTTTCACTTCCGGCCGTTGGCCAGGGCGCGGTGGGGATTGAGTGTCGTCTTGACGACGACCGCACCCGTGCCCTGCTGGCACCGCTGAATCACGACGAAACCGAGATTCGCGTCAAAGCCGAGCGCGCCATGAACACCCGCCTTGAAGGCGGCTGTCAGGTGCCGATTGGCAGCTATGCTGAATTCATTGACGGTGAATTGTGGCTGCGTGCGCTGGTTGGCGCACCGGACGGTTCACAGATGGTGCGTGGCGAACGCCGCGGACGGGCGCAAGACGCCGAAGCGCTCGGCATCTCACTTGCCGAAGAACTGCTGAATAACGGCGCCCGCGAAATTCTGGCAGACGTCTACAACGGAGAACCACCAGCATGAATATTCTCGTCACCCGCCCTTCTCCCGCAGGAGAGCAGTTAGTGAGCCGTCTGCGCGCACTGGGGCAGGTGGCATGGAGTTTTCCGCTGATTGAGTTCTCCCCTGGCCGGCAGCTCTCTGCGCTCGCCGACCATCTGCACGCATTGAATGAAGGCGATTTAGTTTTCGCCTTATCACAACATGCCGTGGAATTTGCACACGCCCAACTGCAGCAAGAGAAACAGCACTGGCCGACTGCGCCGCGCTATTTCGCCATTGGACGCACCACCGCCCTGGCCCTGCATGCGGTCAGCGGAATTGACGTCCAATACCCGTTAGATCGGGAAATCAGCGAAATCTTGCTACAATTACCTGAATTACAAACTGTTGCGGGAAAGCGTGCGCTGATTTTGCGCGGAAACGGCGGCCGTGAACTGCTGGGCGAAACCTTAAGCGCCCGTGGGGCTGACGTCACGTTCTGCGAATGCTACCAGCGCTGTGCAAAATATTATGACGGCGCGCAGGAAGCGATGCGCTGGCACACGCGCGGCGTGGATACCATCGTCATCACCAGCGGCGAAATGCTACAGCAGCTCTGGTCGCTCATTCCGCAATGGTATCGTGAAAACTGGTTACTCCGCTGTCGGCTTCTGGTCGTCAGTGAGCGTCTGGCGAACCTCGCCCGGGAACTGGGCTGGCAAGATATTCGGATCGCTGATAACGCCGACAACGATGCGCTGCTGCGCGCATTACAATAACTCTCATAATGGGAAGCCATAATGACGGAACAAGAAAAATCCTCCGCCGTGGTTGAAGAGACCAGGGAGACTGTGGCCACCCCGCCGCAGCCAGAAAAGACTGAACACACTGTTGAGAAAAAAAACGGCAGCAATAAAACCAGCCTGGCGCTGAGCGCGATAGCTATCGCCATTGCCCTGGCGGCCGGTGTCGGTCTATACGGTCTGGTAAAAAAACAGGCCACTAACCAGACGGTCACCAGCGATGCGCTGGTGAACCAAATCACCGCCCTGCAAAAAGCGCAGGAGACGCAGAAAGCGGAGCTGGAAGGCGTCATTAAGCAGCAATCTACGCAGCTGGCCGAAGCCAACTCCCGCCAGGAAGAGCTGACGAAACAGCTCGGCGAAGTGCAGCAAAAAGTGGCGACCATCTCCGGTACCGATGCCAAAACCTGGCTGCTCTCTCAGGCCGATTTCCTGGTCAAACTGGCCGGACGTAAGCTGTGGAGCGATCAGGATGTCACCACCGCCGCCGCGCTGCTGAAAAGCGCCGACGCCAGCCTGGCCGACATGAACGACCCGAGCCTGATCGCCGCGCGTCGCGCCATTACCGAAGATATCGCCAGCCTGGGTGCGGTTTCGCAGGTCGATTACGACGGCATCATTCTGAAGGTCAATCAGCTGTCGAATTCGATTGATAACCTGCGCCTCGCGGATAACAACGACGACGACTCCCCGATGGATTCCGACGGCACGGAGCTGTCCAGCTCCCTGAGCGAGTGGCGTATCAATCTGCAAAAAAGCTGGCAGAACTTTATGGACAGCTTTATCACCGTCCGCCGCCGCGACGAAACCGCTGTTCCGCTGTTAGCGCCGAATCAGGACGTCTATCTGCGCGAAAACATCCGCTCCCGACTGCTGGTTGCGGCGCAGGCCGTCCCGCGTCATCAGGAAGAGACCTACAAGCAGGCGCTGGATAATGTTTCAACGTGGGTACGTGCTTACTACGATACCAGCGATGCCACGACGACCGCGTTCCTGGACGATGTTGATAAGCTCAGCCAGCAAAATATCACCATGAATGTCCCGGACAAACTCGAAAGCCAGCCGATTCTGGAAAAACTGATGCAAACCCGCGTGCGCAACCTGCTGGCCCAGCCTGGCGTTGCAGCGCAGCCGGATGCAGCAGCCCCTGCGCCAGCCCCTGAAAGCGCACCTCAAGGAGAGTGATCATGTTAAAAGTCTTATTACTCTTCTTATTGTTGATCGCTGGGATCGTCCTCGGGCCGCTGATTGCTGGCCATCAGGGCTATGTGCTGATCCAGACCGATAACTACAACATTGAAACCAGCGTGACGGGTCTGGTGATCATCGCGATCCTCACCATGGTGGTGTTGTTTGCGATCGAATGGATCCTGCGCCGCATCTTCCGTACCGGTGCGCACACCCGTGGCTGGTTCGTTGGCCGCAAACGCCGCCGCGCGCGCAAACAGACTGAACAGGCTTTGCTTAAACTGGCCGAAGGCGATTATCAGCAGGTTGAAAAGCTGATGTCGAAAAACGCCGACCATGCCGAGCAGCCGGTGGTGAACTATCTGTTAGCCGCCGAAGCGGCCCAGCAGCGTGGGGATGAGGCGCGTGCGAATCAGCATCTGGAGCGCGCGTCGGAGCTGGCATCGAATGATCAGATCCCGGTAGAAATCACCCGCGTGCGCATCCAGCTGGCACGCAATGAGAATCACGCCGCGCGTCATGGCGTTGACCGCCTGCTGGAGATCACCCCGCGCCATCCGGAAGTGCTGCGTCTTGCCGAGCAGGCTTATATCCGCACCGGCGCCTGGGGTTCACTGCTGGATATCATCCCATCGATGGCGAAAGCCAACGTGGGCGATGATGAGCATCGTGATGAGCTGCAGCGCCAGGCGTGGATTGGTCTGATGGATCAGGCGCGAGCCGATCTGGGCAGCGATGGGCTGAAAACCTGGTGGAAAAATCAGAGCCGCAAAACGCGCCAGCAGGTTCCGCTGCAGGTGGCGATGGCCGAACATCTCATCGAATGTGACGATCATGACACAGCGCAGGAGATCATCCTTGATGGCCTGAAACGCCAGTATGATGACCGTCTGGTGATGGTGATCCCACGTCTTAAAACCAATAATCCTGAGCAGATGGAAAAGATGCTGCGCCAGCAGATCAAAACCGTGGGTGACCGCCCGCTGCTGTGGAGTACGCTGGGCCAGTCGCTGATGAAACACGGCGAATGGCAGGAGGCAAGTCTCGCTTTCCGCGCAGCGCTGAAACAGCGCCCGGATGCGTTTGACTACGCCTGGCTGGCCGATACGCTGGACAAACAGCACAAGCCGGAAGAAGCCGCTGCCATGCGTCGCGATGGCCTGCTGTTAACGTTGCAGAACAACGGTCAGTAAGCTTAAGCAGTGCAATCAGGAGGCCCATGGGCCTCCTTTTTTATTGCCGCAATCCTGAGGATCGCCCATAAAAAAACGCCTGCTATAAAAGCAGGCGTTAAACAGGTCTGTTTGACAACATATTTGGTGCTTCACTCAACGTTGTGTCCATGGTGTTTGATGAGGCCGAAGCGACATCTGTCTGTGGACGATAAGCACCTTAAATGGCTCTGCGTCATTCCTGAGTTTATGAGGCACTAAGGCGAACATAAGAGATGGAATGAGCATCTACGCGTATATTATTGCACGTTACGTGCCAGGGTTACAAAAAGAAGTTTTACATTTCGCAACATGATAAGAAGAAAGGAATTTTTATTTTGATGGGGTATTCAGAACAGCTGAAAAGGACCTAAATTTGGCGCAAGTGTCTCCTGAGAACGACACAATTATCGCTAAAGAATAATAGTCATATAAAACAGTGGATTAGCTGTCTCTGAATCGCGACAAATAGAATTAACGTTGTCGGGAAATGACAACAGAGGAATAAACGACAGAAAACAAAAAACCCCGCCGAAGCGGGGTTCAAAATTGGTCGGCGAGAGAGGATTCGAACCTCCGACCCACTGGTCCCAAACCAGTTGCGCTACCAAGCTGCGCTACTCGCCGATGTACTGCTTTTTTGAATTTTTAGTTCAATTCGTTAAGTCGTGGTGCGAGGGGGGGGACTTGAACCCCCACGTCCGTTAAGACACTAACACCTGAAGCTAGCGCGTCTACCAATTCCGCCACCGTCGCAATGTCACAACTTATCAAATAATGGGGTGGCTAATGGGATTCGAACCCACGACAACTGGAATCACAATCCAGGGCTCTACCAACTGAGCTATAGCCACCACTACTTATTCTTTCACGCGGTATGTACTACTACCACCGCAGCTCGAACGCCACACTACTTTATTGGCGCGCCCGACAGGATTCGAACCTGAGACCTCTGCCTCCGGAGGGCAGCGCTCTATCCAGCTGAGCTACGGGCGCTTAGCGCCGTTGCGGGGCTGGATATTACGGAGGTCTCGGTCTGCTGTCTAGTGCTTTTTTGAAAATAATGCGCGTTTGGTTACGCTTTGTGCATTTTGTCGCTTATTACTCCACTTTCTGGATTTCAGCGTGGCGGCTGAGACCAAAAAGCTTATAGCCAATCGACACGGCGGCCATAAAGATAATCCCGACAAACAGCGACATGCGGGTATCTTCATTAAAGTACATGCCGATCAAGACGCAAATCAGGAACGCCATCGTTAAATAGTTCGCCCACGGGAACATAATGGAGCGGAACGGGTGACTGGCGATCGCCTGCTTGTGCGCCTGACGGAAACGCAGCTGGCTAATCAGAATCACAAACCACGGCACCATGCCCGGCAGCACGCTGGCACTGTAGACATAGACAAACACGCGCTGTGGATTGGGAATGATGTAGTTCAGGCACGAGCCAATCAGCAGAATGGCAATGGAGACCGTTACGCCCGCTACCGGCACGCCAGCGCGGGAGACTTTCCCCATCGCCGCCGGAAGCTGACGGTTTTTCGCCAGTGCATAGAGCATACGTCCACAGCTGTACATGCCGCTGTTACAGCCTGAGAGCGCCGCCGTCAGCACCACGAAGTTGATAATCCCTGCCGCCGCCGTGATACCAATTTTCGCGAAGGTCAGCACGAAGGGGCTGCCGGTGGTGCCAATCTGGTTCCAGGGGAAGATGGTGACGATAACGAAAATCGCGCCCACGTAGAAAATCAGGATACGCCACAGCACTTTGCCGACCGCGCTACGCAGCGTGACCTGCGGGTTTTTCGCTTCCCCGGCGGTGATACCGATAAGCTCCACCCCCTGATAGGAGGCAACCACGATACAGAGTGCCGTCAGGAAGCCCTTCCAGCCGCCCGCAAAGAAGCCGCCATGCTCGGTCAGATTGCCAAAGCCAATCGCCTGACCACCGTTGCCGAAGCCAAAGAAGATCACGCCCAGCCCCACCACAATCATCACGATAATGGTGGTGACTTTAATCATCGCAAACCAGAACTCGATTTCGCCGTACAGACGCACAGCCGCAAGGTTCGCGAGCGCCACCAATCCTACGGCGATCAGCGCTGGTATCCACTGTGCCATTTCCGGGAACCAGAACTGGACGTAGACACCTATCGCTGTGATCTCCGATATCCCCACCGCCATCCACATAAACCAGTAGGACCAGGCCGTGAGATAGCCGAAGAAGGGGCTCATGTACTTGTGCGCATAAACGGCGAATGAACCGGCAACCGGCTCAAGGAACAGCATTTCGCCCATCGAGCGCATGATGAAGAAGACGAACAGTCCTGCGACGATATACGCCAGTAAGACCGACGGGCCTGCCCATTTAAGCGTGCTTGCGGAGCCCATAAACAGGCCGACGCCGATAGTGCCGCCTAGCGCTATCAATTCAATGTGACGAGCTTCCAGCCCACGCTGAAGCTCAGGTTTTTTCTCTGCCATAAATCCTCGGTTGTGTTTGCTGTTGCCCGGCTTTTGCCGGTTATTATTTTTGGGTACTGAAATACGGGGAGGAATGGTTTCTTAAATCCTGCTAAATGGCAAACGATGCATTAAAAAAATGAACGTATTGCACAGAAACGCAGCAGTTTTGCAGGCGGGTTGCAGCGCGAATAGCACATCGCGCTACATTTTGATTACATTTTGCCGGTGTAATGCCAGGCCAGATAGCGCAGGAGTTTAATCTGTCGTTTAATGCGGCTCGGCTGGGACAAGAGGCGATATAACCACTCCAGCCCTAAGTTTTGCCACACTTTTGGCGCACGCTTCACATGGCCGGTAAAGACGTCGTAGGTGCCGCCAACGCCCATATACAGGGCATTCGGGTAAACCAGACGGCAGTCGCGCATCAGGATTTCCTGGCGCGGGGAGCCCATCGCCACGGTCACGATTTTCGCGCCACTGTCGCGAATGCGTTCAAACAGCGCCTGACGATCCTCGGGTTTGAAGTAGCCATCCTGGCTGCCCACGATATTAACATTCCACTGCGCGCGGAGTTTCTGCTCCGTCTGCGCCAGCACATCGGGTTTACCACCAATCAGGAATACTGGCGTTCCATCCTGTCCTGCCCGCGCCATTAGCGCTTCCCAGAGATCGGCTCCGGCAACGCGAGAGACCTGCGCCTGCGGAAACTTTTTGCGAATCGAACGGACCACGCTGATGCCGTCGGCATATTTAAACTCGGCGGCTTCAATCAGGCTTTTCACTTCCGCGTTGTCTTCAATCGCCAGCATTTTTTCGGCATTGATGGCCACCAGGGTGCCAGATTTGATCTGCCCATCAGCGCAGAGATAATCCAGCGCATGCTGCATATCACGCCAGCCGATGAGCTGCAGGCCGCGCAGCGCATAGACCGGCGCAGAGGTATTGTCAGTCATTATTATCCTTACTCAGACTTGGGAAAGCGTGCTGGTTGCCCGCGTCAGTCGTCGGTGAATCAGGCCCGCGCTATCAAACAGCCAGTACAACAGTTTCGCCAGCAGCAGACAGAGACCGAAGACCACCATGAAAAACACCACGCGTGACACAAACGAATCCAGCCCTTCACGCGCCAGCACGATCATATTGAAAATGGCACCAAAACAGAAACTGTGCAAAATCGCCGCTTTATAGCGGTTGGTCTCTTCGTTCCCGCGCACATAAAGCCAGTCGAACCATTTGATGATAAGCCCAACGGCCACGGCGCCCGGCAGGATAAACCACACGCCGCCCATCACCACCAGCGAGCCAATCAGCGTCGGGGAGATCGCCAGGCCAGAGTGGTTGTTGAGCACTTCCCAGGTAAAGTAGTTCGCCGTGTTCAGCACCACGCCAGGCCGATCGGGCCACAGCCAGGTCGGGATAAAGACGTAGAAATCACGTGCGATGGGGGCCAGCCCCTGGAAGTCAATTTTGTCGTAGTTTTGCAGCAGTAGCGCCAGGTTTTCCCACGGCGAGAAGGTGTCTCGGGTGAGGTACAGGAAGGTGTAAAACGCTTCGTCACCACTCACGTCCATGCCGTAGCGCTTGAGCGCCAGCCAGAACATGCCGACAATCCCAAACACCCCTGCCGCAACCAGCATCCAGAGCGAGATCCAGCCGCGAATGATGCCGATAAACAGGAAGATCGCGAAGGCGATGATGATATTCGCGCGCGTCCCGCCGACGATCATATAGGTCAGAAGACCGAAGGCTACCGTGCTCACCAGGAAAAACAGCCAGGCTTTGCTGTCCTGACGCAGGAAGTAGATCACCAGCATCGCGGGGATGAAGAAATAGAAGAAACGCTTAAGTGCCACGCCGGACACTTCGGCGGAAAAAATCTGGCTGTAAGAGTGCAGTTTGAACAGCAAAAAGCCGTTATGCATGAAGAAAATACCGACACTCACCAGCGCGATAATCATCAGCATCACCCAGGTCAGGTGCGTTTCCACCCGATTCATGGTGAACAGCGGACGGCGCGGCGCGTGGTTCACCGGACGTAAACGGGTCTTATAGGTGACGTAGTACACCGCGTAGAAACAGGTGGCAGACAACAGGGCCTGCATCAGAATTTCTGGCGGGGCGACGGCCACGTCAAAGCGGAAGACCAGAATGCTGGTCAGCGGGAAGCCGAAGAAGAAGGTCAGCAGGAACAGCAGCGAGAAGAAGACGTTGAAGTTAAAGCGCACGCGGCGGAACTCAAACCAGGTGAGCGTGCCGATAAACAGCGAGGCCAGAAGCCAAATCACCAGTAAGCCGCTAAATTCCAACTGGCTCATGCTTTGTCTCCTGCAGCTATCCGCAGCGCCTGATGCCAGGGCGTGAGAAAATTCGGGCTGAAAAAGTCGATGGCATTTTTATCCACCAACGCCAGCTGACGCTGTGCTTCGCGCACCACATCCTCATTCAGATCGTCCGTGGTAAACAGCACCGGAATGTGCTGCTCCGCCATATCCTGCCAGAAAGGATTTTCACGGTTAAGCACGCACGGAACGCCGGCCTGAATCAGGAGGCACAGCGTGCCAATCCCCTGCTGGCGCGCAAAGATGAAGTAGCCGAGATCGCATTTTCTGAGCAGGGCCAGGTAGTCGTCAAACTCGAGCTTTTCGCTGAGGATTTGCAGATTATCCGGGCTGAACAGCGCCAGCCCGCTCTGACGGACCTCCGCAATATACGCGTCGTTATGTGCAGGATAGCCCATCGGCACAATCACGTTCACCGTGTCGCCAAACTGCTTATGCACGGCTTTCAGCGCTGCGATGTGTTCGTTACTGCGATCGCCCGAATTGCCCACCAGTATGGTCAGCTTGCCTTCGCGCTGCGTATCGTTCGCCATTGTGTTCAGCGCAGGGTCCATCCGCGTGGGGAAATAGAGCAGTTCGCCGCGCACGTTTGGGTGCTGTTGCGCGAAAAAGTTCAGGTCGCCGCGCGTCGCAAACACGCAGCCAACGCGCCCCTGAGCCATACGGCGCAGGGGATAGAACAGGCGGAATTTCCAGCCGCGCGACACTTCATACAGATCCGCGCCCCAGATATGCCAGTTAAACTGCGCAGGCTTGATGCCGCCACTCAGCAACGCCAGCCACAGGCCGGTATTAAACTGGCCGTGAAAGAAGAAACGCTGCTCGCGGTTGGCTTTGGCTTTAGCGATCACCGCGTTTGCCAGCGCGGATTTATCCGGCCAGAAGCTTAACGACAGCGCAGGAAAGGCGGCGCTTAGCCCCTTATCCTGGCCCGCGACCATAAACTCGCGCGCGTCGGCGCTGCCGGCCGCCAGCGAGTCATTAAAAAACTGTAATACTGTGCGGTTGTGATGCGGGATATCCGAACCCAACACGTGAATCAGTGCAGTCATGCGCGTCTACGCCAAAGTAAAAATACGCCGCAACAGGCAGCAAAATAGACAATGTAAGTGGCCATATAGGCCTGAGCCGCCCCTAGCGCGCCATGCGTTGGGATCAGCCAGTGCGAGAAACCGGTCAGCAGCGTGAACTGGCTAATCTCTGCCAGGATATACAGCCGCAGAGAGGCTTTGGCAATCACCAGATAGCCGAAAACGTAAGCACCCACTTTCAGGACATCGCCCACCAGCTGCCAGGCGAACAGGTCGCGCATCGCGGTAAATTTCGCAGAGAACAGCAGCCAGATGGCGACGTCGCGCAGCAGCCAGACGGTTAAACTCGCGGCGGCCACAGCAGGAAGCACAAAACGCAGTGAGCGGCCAATTTCGCGGGTGATGTCCTGCCGGGAGGTCAACCGCGACAGAGTCGGCAGCAAATAGACACTGAACGAGGCAGTAATAAACTGGAGATAGGCGTCAGAAATACTGCTGACACCCTGCCAAATCCCGACCTCATCCCAGCTGTAGTGCGCTGCCAGCAGGTTTCGCATCATCACATACGCCACAGGAAGCGTGACGGAAGTGATGAGCGCCATCAGGGTAAATTTCCCTAACTGCCCCGCCAGAATTTTGTCCCACTGCGGCTTGAGATAGCTCAGGGGAATTGTGCGCCTGCGCATCAGCATAAACGCAGCGGGAATGACCACCAGTGCAGGAACCAGCGCCAGGCCAAGCAGCGCGCCTTCATAGCCGCCAAGGCGATAGCAGAAATAATAGGCAATGACGCCGATAAGGCTGCCCAGAATCAGTGCCAGCGCATTTCCGGCGGCGTCGCGGAAACCTTTCATTAAGGCTAACAGCAGGTTAGCCCAGGCGATCCCCATCTGCACCAGCGCCACCAGACGTACCAGCCCCTGGTAATGGGTATTGCCGAAGAGTGCCTGACTGACAGGCGCGGCCGCCAGTAAAAAGACGATGGCCAGCAGCGTGGAGAACCCGAGCACCATCGCCGAGGACGTGCCGACCACCCGACGCAGCGCGGCCTCATCGTCGTGATGCTGCGCTACGTATTTGGTGACACCGTTGAAAATACCGGCCCCGGCAAGCACGCCGAGTACGGTGATGAGCTGACGGAAGTTACCGGCCTGCCCGACACCAGAAGGGCCAAATGACACCGCCAGCATTTTTACAACTAGCAGCCCTGCGCCAATCTTGACGAGTGTGGACGCGGCGGTCCACACCGATGCTTTCGCCAGTGACATATCAGCGGAAGTAGCTCAGAAGGGTATTAATCACCGTGCGCTGATTCACCGGCGCGAGGTTGTAGAACAGTGGCAGACGAAGCAAACGCTCACTTTCTTTCGTGGTGTAGCGATCGTCACCGACAAACTGGCCGAACGCTTCACCCGCCGGGCTGGAGTGCAGCGGAATGTAATGGAACACCGCCATAATCTCAGCTTCTTTCAGGTAAGCGATCAGACTGCTGCGATCGTCGTTGTCGCGCAGTTTGATGTAAAACATATGTGCGTTGTGAACGCAGTCTGCCGGGATCGTCGGCAGCTCAATACGCCCTTTTTGCGCCAGCGGCGTCAGGGCATCGTAATAGGTCTGCCACAGGGTCAAACGCTGCTGGTTGATGCGCTCAGCCGCTTCGAGCTGCGCCCAGAGATAGGCGGCCTGCAGATCGGCCATCAGATAGCTGGAGCCGATATCGCGCCAGGTGTATTTGTCGACCTGACCACGGAAGAACTGGCTGCGGTTGGTCCCTTTTTCGCGGATCACTTCAGCCCGCTCCACCAGCGCGCGATCGTTAATCAGCGTTGCGCCACCTTCACCGCCCGCCGTGTAGTTTTTGGTTTCATGGAAGCTAAAGCAGCCGATATGGCCAATAGTACCCAGCGCACGGCCCTTGTAGGTGGACATCACCCCTTGCGCGGCGTCTTCTACCACGAACAGGTTGTGCTTTTTGGCGATGGCCATGATGGTGTCCATCTCACAGGCCACACCCGCATAGTGTACCGGCACAATCGCCCGCGTTTTATCGGTGATCGCCGCTTCAATCAGGGTTTCATCGATGTTCATCGTATCCGGACGGACATCCACAAAGATAATTTTGGCACCACGCAGGACAAACGCATTCGCCGTCGAGACGAAGGTGTAGCTCGGCATGATGACTTCGTCGCCCGGCTTGATGTCCAGCAGCAGAGCAGCCATCTCCAGCGACGCCGTACAGGATGGCGTTAGCAGCACTTTCGCACTGTGAAAACGCTGCTCCATCCACTGCTGGCAGCGACGGGTGAAACCACCGTCTCCGCAAAGTTTGCCGCTGCCCATGGCAGACTGCATGTAATCAAGTTCGGTGCCCACAACGGGAGGCGCGTTAAATGGAATCATCTTGTCACCTGTATAACCAGTAAGCGGTCGCATCAATGTTGCCACCGCTGGCAATGTAACGTTTAAGCGCGGCGGTGTTGCCTAGTTGGGTCGCCACGCGCAAAGTTGATAAATGACGCTGCGCGGCCCAATTCAGGGCGGCCTGCATGAGTTTGTCGCCCATTCCGCGCCCGGCGAGCAGGCCAATACGCGCTTCGCTATCGCTCAATTGGCGCAGCGAGACAAACGCCTGGATCTCACCGCTGTTTTCGCGGAAAACCAGACATTCATGGTCAAACGTGCCTTTGACGGCGTTTTCAATCCACTGGGCGTAAAAACGACCGCTGGCGTCAGGCGCATACCACGGCGCGCGGAAACGGCTTTGCGCAAAAGCCTGCGCGGCCATCTGGCGCAGCGCGGGGATATCCTGTTCGGTCGCCACTTCTGCGGCAGCCAGGCTGTGCGGCGTGACGGCAAGGCTCAGATCGACTTCGCCTTCCACCAGTTGAAAACCCAGCGTTTGTAGGGCATCCAGCCAGTCGGCGCGCCCTGCCGGAATTTTGGCCTGTACCCGCGCCCACGGCGAAAAATCCGCCGCCGTGAGTGCCGGAGCGTCGTCGCGAAAGCGCACTACCGCAGAGGAGAGACCAAAAAATTGACTCTCCCAGGTTAGCGGTTCAAGTACGCCGGGCAACTCACTCAACGCCACACCCCTTTCGTATCAACAATATACTTCTGCTGCACCGCATCGCTGCTGATGGCTTTGAACTGGCTATGGTCTACCAGCAGAACCAGCACGTCGGCAGTGTTCAGTGCGTTTTCCAGCGTCGCGAGCTGGCAGTGCCCGGCCAGTTTCTTCGGCAGGGTATGAATATTTGGCTCCACAACCAGCGTTTCACCGGTGTGCCAGTTGGCAATCATCTCGGCGATGCCCATCGCCGGGCTTTCGCGCAGGTCGTCGATGTTTGGCTTAAACGCCAGGCCAAAGCAGGCGATTTTTATCTCGCTGGCGCGCTTGCCGCTTTCGGCCAGGCAATCCGCTACCGTGGCTTTCACCTGGTTCATTACCCAGTGCGGTTTACCGTCGTTCACTTCGCGGGCCGTGCGGATCAGGCGAGCCTGGTCCGGGTTTTGTGCCACGATAAACCACGGGTCCACGGCGATACAGTGACCGCCCACGCCAGGTCCTGGCTGGAGAATATTGACGCGCGGATGGCGGTTCGCCAGGCGAATCAGTTCCCAGACGTTAATTCCCTGGTCGGCACAAATGAGTGACAGTTCGTTAGCAAAAGCGATGTTGACGTCGCGGAAGCTGTTTTCGGTGAGCTTGCACATTTCTGCCGTGCGGGAGTTAGTGACCACGCACTCCCCTTCGAGGAAGATGCTGTAGAGTTCGCTGGCACGCGCAGAGCAGACGGGCGTCATCCCGCCAATTACGCGGTCATTTTTGATCAGCTCAATCATCACCTGGCCGGGCAGAACGCGCTCCGGGCAGTAGGCGATATTAATATCCGCCTGTTCGCCTGCCTGCTGCGGGAAGGTCAAATCAGGGCGGGCTTCCGCCAGCCATTGGGCCATTTGCTCCGTCGCGCCGACGGGAGAAGTGGACTCCAGAATCACCAGCGCGCCTTTCTTCAGCACTGGAGCAAGGGATTTTGCCGCCGCTTCGACATACACCATATCCGGCTCATGCTCGCCTTTAAACGGCGTCGGCACCGCGATCAGATACGCATCGGCTTCCACCGGCGTTGTGCTGGCTTTGAGAAAACCGCCTTCAACTGCGGTTTTGACCACTTTGTCGAGATCCGGCTCCACGATATGAATTTCACCACGGTTAATGGTATCCACCGCATGCTGGTTGATATCCACCCCGATAACCTGTTTTTGACGCGATGCAAAAGCGGCCGCAGTCGGCAGTCCAATGTAACCAAGACCAATGACAGAGATGGTAGAAAAACTCATAGCGTTACCCGATTATGTTTAAGTGCATGCAAAATACGACTGCAGGCCTGCCCGTCACCATAAGGATTATGGGCGTGGCTCATCGCCTGGTACTCTTTTTCATCGTGTAGGAGGCGTGTCACCTCTGCCACGAGATGTTTAGTGTCGGTCCCGACCAGGCGTACCGTTCCGGCTTTAATAGCCTCCGGACGCTCGGTCGTTTCACGCATCACCAGCACCGGTTTACCCAGCGACGGTGCCTCTTCCTGAATGCCGCCGGAGTCGGTCAAAATCAGCCACGCGTGGTTCATCAGCCAGACGAACGGCAGATAGTCCTGCGGCTCAATGAGGATCACGTTTTCGATATGGCCGAGGATGCGGTTAACCGGCTCGCTGACGTTCGGGTTGAGGTGGACCGGATAGACGATCTGGACGTCAGGGTTTTGCGCGGCGATCTCCGCCAGCGCATGGCAGATCTGCTCGAACCCACGGCCAAAGCTCTCGCGGCGATGGCCCGTCACCAGGATCATCTTTTTGCCAGCGGTGAGGAACGGATAGCGCACCGCCAGCTCTTCGCGCAGAGCGTCGCTGGCCATCACGCGATCGCGAACCCAAATCAGGGCGTCAATCACCGTATTGCCGGTCACGAAAATTTTGTCATCACGGATGTTTTCGCGCAGCAGGTTCTGCCGGGAATTTTCGGTTGGCGCAAAGTGATACATTGCCAGATGACCGGTAAGCGTACGGTTGGCCTCTTCAGGCCACGGAGAATAAAGGTCGCCGGTGCGCAAACCGGCTTCAACGTGCCCGACCGGGATGCGTTGATAGAATGCCGCCAGGCTGGTTGCGATGGTGGTAGTGGTATCGCCGTGCACCAGAACCACGTCTGGTTTAAACGATTCCAGAATAGGTTTTAGCCCTTCCAGAATGCGGCAGGTAATTTCGGTCAATCCCTGCCCCGGTTTCATAATATTGAGATCGTAATCCGGGACAATAGAAAAGAGATTTAAAACCTGATCAAGCATCTCCCGATGCTGCGCGGTAACGCATACTTTCGCCTCAAACCAGGGATCATTTGCCAGCGCATGGACCAGCGGCGCCATCTTGATGGCTTCCGGCCTTGTGCCAAATACGGTAAGTACTTTCACATCGATTCTCTTCGATTAGGTGATGAAGGCCGAAACCTTCATCGTAGACGGCGTTCTTAATTTGTGCGACGACGTGTTAACGCCACGCCTGCGCCCGTCAATGCGCCCACAATCCCCCACATGATCATCAGGAATGCGCGACGCGGACTATCGCGTTTTACAGGTTCTTCAGGCGTTCGCAAATAACGATAGGTCTGAAAACGCGGGTCCAGTGTAGGACCGACATTCAGGGTATTGAGCATCGCGCGGTTCTGGTCGTAGTCGAGATCAAAATCTGGCCCAACGGCCTGCAGATTTTCCAGGCGTGCCTGCAGCATCGGGCGGCCCAGCAGGAACATTTCTGAATCCGGCAGTTCATCAGCCGGAACGTCCGTTTCACTGCGGGAGATATTGCGCTGCTCGGCAATTTTCAGTGCCTGTTCAATGTTATGGACGCGGCGGGAGAAAATGGCTTTAGCCACCTCTTCCTGGCGTTTGACCTGCGCCTTCATTTGGATAGTACGCGCGGCCCAGGCCCCTTTCAGCTCATCATTGAGATGGCTCGCGGCGCGCTGGCTGGCAAATGCCACGTACTGACGCAGCAGGTTATTGGCGTCCGGCGCGGTTTCGGCAATCAGCTTAACGTTATCATTAATATTGCGCAGGATGTCGCCTGGCGTGAACTGGATGTTGTTGATCAGATCGTCGAGCAGGGCGGCGTCGGCTTTACTGTTGCCGACCATACGCTGCTTGTAATAATCGGTCTGGGACCAGAAATCACGGCGCGTATCCCAGGAAGCCAGCTGCATGATGAACTCTTTGTAAGATTCATCCATCACGGAGGGCTGATCCGAAGAGGCCAGATTGGCTTTAATGTCGAGATTACGCAGGAACTGCTGCTGCGAATAGAATCCGCCCAGCATATTCACCGTTGGTCGATCGGTAATCGCTGTCGCGCTCCACTCTTGTTTCGCAAAAAAGGTATACGCCAGCGCTAACAGCGCGAACCCCAGCGCGATCCCAGCAATCCACAGTTTGCCCGCCCATAGAACACGAAACAAACCACGAACATCCAGCTCATTCTCAGTTACCACTGATTTCGCTCCCGCCAACGGTTGAGTCATCACAATCCCGTTTTTACTTAGTTAATGTTGGATTTTTACCACTGTTTCTACGCATCCGGCGTTTTACACGTTTAATGAAGCGCGCGACTTTCCATGCGCGTTTAATGCAATAGCCGTACATGAAGAATGCTAGCAAGAATAATACCAACATTACCCATTCAGGAATAAAGTGCGCATATTCTGCTGCCACACCGATACCTGCCAACAGCGCGGCAGCAAGGGTAATCAGCACAAATGCCTGACGTGAAGTAAAACCTGCACGCATGATCAGATGATGAATATGCTGGCGGTCCGGCGAGAAAGGACTCATACCTTTACGCAGACGGCGGTACATGATTGCCACCATGTCCATCAGCGGAATAGCAATAATCCACAGCGCCGTTACCGGGCTAATCGGATGGGTTTTACCCTGAGTGGTTTCCAGCAAAATCCAGATAACGGTGAAACCAATCAGCGTACTGCCCGCATCACCCATGAAGACTTTGTAGCGACGGCCCAGCACACCGAGGTTGAGCAGGATATAAGGCAGGATGGCCGCAATCATGGCGAAACACCACATTGACAGGCTGTACTGACCATCAAACCATAGAATGATGCCGATTGCGGCAAAGGATACGGACGAGAGACCGCCCAACAGGCCATCAATCCCATCTACCATGTTAAAGGCGTTGATAGCAGCCCACACGGCGAAGAGCGTCAGGAAGAAGCCGAAGGGACCGAGCACCATCTCCCAGGTACCGAAGATGTAACCGAGACTGCTCAGATAGAGCTTACCGACCACCATCATAATGATGCCGATTGCAGCCTGCACCGAAGCGCGGAATTTTACGCTGATATCGAAACGATCATCCAACGCGCCCACCAGCACCAGAACCCCTGCACAGGCCAGATAGAGTGCCGCGTGGGGGATATAATAATCTGCGATTCCAAAGGTGAAGCAAATACCCGCGTAAACGGAGATCCCCCCGACCAATGGGATCAAGCCCTGATGGCGTTTACGATAATTGGGTTTATCCACTAACCCGATTCTTTTTGCCACCTTGCGCGCAATGAACAAAAAACAGGTTGTGAATAAAAATATACTGATTAGCTCAGTAACCGCAGTGAGTAGATTCACAATGCATGCTCTCAACAAAAGTTAGTCCTGGAAGTATAACTACGAAGCCATAGCTCCCGAAGGATTAAAGCCAGCCTCTTACAACTCCCTTTGTATGTTTTTCAATCAATTACTTTTTGACGCAACAAACATTCTAATTGTCGCACTGGTTAGTCAAAAATGGGAGTCTGCGGTTATAGCGTATAGTCCAAAAAAAGAAAACGCCACGTAAAAACGTGGCGTTGGCTGGGTTTATTTGTATTACGAGCGTTTCATCATGTCGAAGAATTCGTCGTTTGTCTTAGTCATTGCCAGCTTATTGATGAGGAATTCCATTGCATCGATTTCGCCCATTGGGTGAATGATCTTACGCAGAATCCACATTTTCTGCAGCTCTTCCTGGGTGGTGAGCAGCTCTTCTTTACGGGTACCGGAACGGTTGTAGTCTATTGCCGGGAAGACGCGCTTCTCTGCAATTTTACGAGAGAGGTGCAGTTCCATGTTACCTGTACCTTTAAATTCTTCGTAAATAACTTCATCCATTTTGGAGCCGGTATCAATCAGCGCGGTCGCGATGATGGTCAGGCTTCCGCCCTCTTCCACGTTACGTGCAGCACCGAAGAAGCGTTTTGGACGGTGCAGGGCGTTGGCATCCACACCACCGGTCAATACTTTGCCGGAAGCAGGAACCACGGTGTTGTACGCGCGCGCCAGACGAGTGATGGAGTCGAGCAGAATGATAACGTCTTTTTTATGTTCAACCAGACGCTTCGCTTTCTCGATAACCATTTCAGCAACCTGAACGTGGCGAGACGCTGGCTCATCAAAGGTAGAAGCAACCACTTCACCTTTGACCAGACGCTGCATCTCGGTCACTTCTTCTGGACGCTCATCGATCAGCAGAACCATCAGCACGCAATCAGGGTGGTTGTAAGCAATGCTCTGTGCGATGTTCTGCAGCAGCATTGTTTTACCCGCTTTCGGCGGTGCCACAATCAGACCACGCTGACCACGACCAATCGGAGAAGCCAGATCCAGAACGCGAGCCGTCAGGTCTTCGGTAGAACCGTTACCACGCTCCATGCGCAGACGCGAGTTAGCGTGCAGCGGCGTTAAGTTTTCGAACAGGATCTTGTTGCGCGAGTTTTCAGGTTTATCGTAGTTAACTTCGTTAACTTTCAACAGCGCAAAGTAGCGTTCACCCTCTTTTGGAGGACGAATCTTACCTGAAATGGTGTCACCTGTGCGGAGGTTGAAACGGCGGATTTGGCTTGGGGATACGTAGATGTCATCAGGACCGGCGAGGTAGGAGCTGTCTGCAGAACGGAGGAAACCAAATCCGTCTTGCAATATCTCCAGGACACCGTCGCCAAAGATATCTTCGCCACTCTTTGCGTGCTGCTTCAGGATGGCAAAAATAATGTCCTGCTTGCGCATACGAGCCTGGTTTTCCAGCCCCATATTTTCGCCGAGAGTGATCAGCTCAGAAACCGGCGTATTCTTTAATTCGGTAAGATTCATAATGGTGTGGGTTCTTAAACTCGGGGTGAAACTCGAACTTAATGTTGTGAATGGTATGGCAGGGTCATCCATGCCTGTTAGCGGCCATCAACTCATGTCTGTTCGCTGTCTGGTCAAAGGGGAAGCACAGAACTGAAACGACAAGACGGATTGAGTGACAAGCCCGGAATCTATCTGCCTCTCGCATCGTTCATTTAACAATGGGAAGCATCGGGTAAAACCAGAACGACAAGGTATGTTTAAATCGAAGTCATAGGTAACTTAGCACGACTAAAGCCGGGCGTCCAGAGATCCACAGAATTTCGGAATCCAGACCCCGGCCGAGAAACCTTACGCCAGATTAGCGTCCAGGAACTCTTTCAGCTGACCTTTGGACAGTGCGCCCACTTTGGTTGCAGCCACTTCGCCGTTTTTGAACAGCAGCAGGGTTGGGATACCACGGATGCCGTACTTCGGCGCAGTGCCCGGGTTCTGGTCGATGTTCAGCTTGGCAATCGTCAGTTTGCCCTGATATTCGTCAGCGATTTCATCCAGAATCGGAGCGATCATTTTGCAAGGACCACACCATTCAGCCCAGAAATCGACGAGGATCAGCCCGTCAGCTTTAAGTACGTCCGTGTCAAAACTGTCGTCAGTCAGGTGAATAATTTTATCGCTCATATATAACTCCACAGGAATAAGCCTGGCGTGTTGGTGTAGGATTAATCAACGACGTGTTGATGTAGCATTAACCAACTAAAGGTTGACTTTATTTCACCGGATACGCTTTCGTAAAGCAATAGTAAGCTGATATTCTACCACACTATGAGCAAAACACATTTAACAGAACAGAAGTTTTCCGACTTCGCCCTGCACGCAAAAGTTATCGAAGCCCTTGAAAATAAAGGCTTTCATAACTGCACGCCCATTCAAGCCCTCGCTCTGCCGCTCACGCTGGCAGGTCGCGATGTTGCAGGGCAGGCGCAAACCGGTACTGGCAAAACGATGGCGTTTTTGACGTCAACGTTTCATTATTTACTTTCTCATCCAGCAATTGCTGACCGAAAAGTTAACCAACCGCGTGCGCTGATCATGGCTCCAACGCGAGAACTTGCGGTGCAGATCCATGCCGACGCTGAACCTCTGGCACAGACCACTGGCCTGAAATTAGGGCTGGCTTATGGCGGCGACGGCTACGATAAACAGCTCAAAGTGCTGGAAAGCGGCGTTGATATTCTGATCGGTACGACCGGTCGTCTGATCGACTACGCGAAGCAAAATCACATCAACCTCGGTGCCATCCAGGTTGTGGTCCTCGATGAAGCCGATCGCATGTACGATTTGGGCTTTATTAAAGACATCCGCTGGCTGTTCCGTCGTATGCCACCTACCACGCAGCGTCTGAACATGCTGTTCTCTGCGACTCTCTCCTACCGCGTCCGTGAACTGGCGTTCGAACAGATGAATAACGCCGAATACGTGGAAGTCGAGCCAGAACAGAAAACGGGTCACCGTATTAAAGAAGAGCTCTTCTATCCATCGAATGAAGAGAAGATGCGTCTGCTGCAAACGCTGATCGAAGAAGAGTGGCCAGATCGCGCCATTATCTTTGCCAACACTAAGCATCGCTGCGAAGACATCTGGGGCCACCTTGCCGCAGACGGACATCGCGTTGGCCTGCTGACGGGTGACGTTGCACAGAAAAAACGTCTGCGCATCCTTGAAGAATTTACCCGTGGCGACCTGGATATTCTGGTAGCAACCGACGTTGCTGCACGTGGCCTGCACATCCCTGCTGTCACACACGTCTTTAACTACGATCTCCCTGACGATTGCGAAGACTATGTTCACCGCATTGGCCGTACCGGTCGTGCTGGCGCAAGCGGCCACTCCATCAGCCTCGCCTGTGAAGAGTACGCCCTGAACCTTCCTGCCATCGAGACGTACATCGGCCACTCCATTCCGCAGAGCAAATACAATCCGGAAGCCCTGTTGAGTGAACTGCCTCCGGCGAAGCGCCTCACGCGCGCCCGCTCCGGCAATGGCCCACGCCGCACCGGCGGAGCACCACGTAACCGTCGTCGTTCAGGTTAAATATTATGCTCAGTTCCACCTCGCTCTATGCAGCTATTGATTTAGGTTCGAATAGTTTTCATATGCTGGTTGTACGCGAGGTGGCGGGGAGCATACAGACCCTGACGCGCATTAAGCGCAAGGTCCGCCTCGCGGCGGGCCTGAGCAGCGATAATTACCTCTCCCCTGAAGCGATGGAACGCGGCTGGCAATGTCTGCGCCTCTTCGCTGAACGTCTGCAGGATATTCCGCACAATCAAATTCGCGTTGTGGCGACCGCCACGCTGCGATTGGCTGTGAACTCCGTCGATTTTATTGCTAAAGCGCAGGAAATTCTCGGCTGTCCGGTGCAGGTCATCAGCGGTGAAGAAGAAGCGCGCCTGATTTATCAGGGTGTCGCCCACACTACCGGGGGTGACGATCGCCGTCTGGTGGTGGATATCGGCGGTGCCAGTACGGAACTGGTCACAGGCACCGGATCGCAGGCGACGTCGTTGTTCAGCCTGTCAATGGGCTGCGTCACCTGGCTGGAGCGCTATTTTACCGATCGTAATCTCGCACAAGAGAACTTCGACGAGGCCGAAAAAGCCGCGCGCGAAGTGCTGCATCCGGTGATGGATGAGCTGCGATATCACGGCTGGAAAGTGTGTGTCGGCGCGTCGGGCACCGTTCAGGCTCTGCAAGAGATCATGATGGCGCAGGGCATGGACGAGCGGATTACGCTGGCGAAACTTCAACAGCTTAAACAGCGCGCTATTCAGTGCGGCCGTCTGGAAGAGCTGGAAATTGAAGGGCTGACGCTGGAGCGCGCGCTGGTGTTTCCGAGCGGCCTGGCGATCCTAATCGCCATTTTCACCGAATTAGAAATCCACTGCATGACGCTGGCTGGCGGCGCGCTGCGCGAAGGGCTGGTCTACGGCATGTTGCATCTTGCTGTAGAACAAGACATTCGCAGCCGGACGCTGCGTAACGTTCAGCGTCGTTTTATCGTTGATACGGAACAGGCACAGCGCGTGGCCCAACTGGCCTCAAGCTTTGCCGATCAGGTGGCAACCACCTGGGCGCTCGAACCCTTGAGCCGCGATTTACTCCTGAGCGCCTGTGCGCTGCATGAGATTGGCCTGAGTATCGATTTCAAACAGGCGCCGGTTCATGCCGCGTACCTGGTGCGTCATCTGGATCTG
This sequence comes from Lelliottia sp. WB101, assembly GCF_003051885.1. NCBI lineage: Bacteria > Pseudomonadati > Pseudomonadota > Gammaproteobacteria > Enterobacterales > Enterobacteriaceae > Lelliottia > Lelliottia sp. WB101. Next base: position 1,108,849 of record NZ_CP028520.1, on the reverse strand, counting down.
CCTGGTTTTACTCCGGCGCAGAAAAAGCTGCTGGCGACATTGCTGCTTAACCAGACCAACTCGGTCGATCTCTCTTCTTTGCATCAGCAAAATGCCGTTCCGCCGCGCGTGGCCGAGCATCTCTGCCGACTGCTGCGCCTGGCGATTTTGTTTGCCAGCCGTCGTCGTGCCGATCTGCTGCCCGCCATTACTCTTTCTGCGGAAGGCGAAAACCTGACGCTTACGTTGCCGGATAACTGGCTGGATAATCATCCGCTTGGCGCGGAGATGATCGAACAGGAATGCCAGTGGCAGAGTTACGTCCACTGGGCTCTTGAAATTAAATAGCGCCGCTATTTTTCTTTGGCTTTCGCCAGCATGGCGCGAATGTTCGCGACGTTCGCCTGGCCCTTGTGCATCCTCTCTTCCGCCGTAATCACTTTTCGTTCCTGTTCCCAGATCAGATCGTCCTGCGGCAGTTCCAGCAGGAAGCGGCTCGGCTCCGGGCGCACCAGTTCGCCATACTGACGACGCTCTTTGCACAGGGTAAAAATCAGCTCTTTTTGCGCACGCGTGATACCCACGTAGGCCAGACGTCGCTCTTCATCGACGTTGTCCTCATCAATGCTGCTCTGATGCGGCAGTAACCCTTCTTCCATTCCCACCAGATAGACATACGGGAACTCCAGGCCTTTGGACGCGTGAAGCGTCATCAGCTGAACCTGATCCGCCTCTTCTTCGCTCTCGCCGCGCTCCATCATATCGCGCAGGGTAAACCGCGTGACCACCTGCGTCAGCGTCATCGGCTCGTCGATATCAGAACCTTCCAGCATCTCGGTCATCCAGGTGAAGAGCTGGTTGACGTTTTTCATCCGCATTTCTGCCGCTTTCGGGCTGGCGGAGGTTTCATACAGCCAGGACTCATAATCCACGCCGTGGATCAGATCGCGCACGGCGGCGATCGGCTCGCGCTCGGCAAGACGCTGGATTTCCGCCAGCCACTGGGTGAAGCGCGTGAGCGACTCGTAGCCGCGCCCGGTCAGCGTCTGGCTCAGGCCCATGTCGAAGCTGGCGGTGAACATGCTTTTGTTGCGGGTCATCGCCCACTCGCCCAGCTTTTGCAGCGTCGCCGGTCCGATTTCACGCTTCGGTGTATTCACGATGCGTAAAAATGCGCTGTCATCGTCCGGGTTGGTCAGCACGCGCAAATAGGCAAGCAAGTCTTTGATTTCAGGACGAGAGAAGAACGAGGTCCCGCCGGAAATTTTGTACGGAATGCGGTTTTGCATCAGCATTTTTTCAAAGACGCGCGACTGATGGTTCCCGCGATACAGGATGGCGTAGTCTTTGTACGCCGTTTTGTTGACGAAGTGATGGGCGATCAGCTCGCCGGCCACGCGTTCGGCCTCGTGCTCTTCATTGTTGGCACTTAAGACTTTCAGTTCGGTGCCGTATCCCAGCTCAGAGAAGAGGCGCTTTTCGAACACGTGCGGGTTATTGGCGATCAGGATGTTAGCTGCTTTCAGGATGCGCCCTGACGAACGGTAGTTCTGCTCCAGCTTAATTACCTGCAACGCCGGAAAATCTTTGCTCAGCAACACCAGGTTTTGTGGGCGAGCCCCACGCCAGGAGTAGATAGACTGGTCATCGTCGCCCACCACCGTAAAGCGCGCGCGCTGCCCCACCAGCAGTTTTACCAGCTCATACTGGCTGGTGTTGGTGTCCTGGTATTCATCCACCAGCAGATAGCGGATTTTGTTTTGCCAGCGCTCGCGCACCTCTTCATTACGTTGAAGCAGCAGCGTTGGCAGCAGGATAAGATCGTCAAAATCGAGAACATTACAGGCCTTGAGATGGTCATCATACAGGCTGTAACAATGCGCAAAGATCCGGTCCCGTTCGCCTTTGGCGCTCGCCGCCGCTTGCGCGGGGGTCATCAGATCGTTTTTCCAGTTTGAGATCGTGGAGATCAACTGCTGGAGAATCGTCTTGTCCTCTTCGAGCCGCCCTTCGGTCAACTCTTTTAGCAGCGCCATCTGATCCGTATCGTCGAACAGGGAGAAATTCGATTTCATTCCCAGCGCGGCGTATTCGCGCTTAATGATATCCAGGCCCAGCGTGTGGAAAGTGGAGATCATCAGGCCTCGCGCCTCTTTGCGCCCCAGCGTCTGACCGACACGCTCCTTCATCTCACGCGCCGCTTTATTGGTGAAGGTAACCGCCGCAATGTGACGCGCCTGATAGCCGCAGCCGCGAATCAGATGAGCGATTTTATTGGTGATTACACGCGTCTTTCCGGAACCCGCACCCGCCAGCACCAGGCAAGGTCCGGTGACGAATTCGACGGCTTGTTGTTGTCCGGGGTTTAAACGCATAAGAAGTTCACTCAATGAAGGTCGGGAGGAGAAGAAAAAGGAAAATCGCGTGTGGTAGTATAGCGAGCCTAATCCATACCACTCAAGGCACGATCATGGCAAAAACAGCAGCAGCACTGCATATTCTTGTTAAAGAAGAGAAACTGGCACTGGATCTTCTGGAGCAGATCAAAAACGGCGCGGACTTCGAGAAACTGGCGAAGAAACACTCTACCTGCCCGTCAGGCAAAAAAGGCGGCCACTTAGGTGAATTCCGTCAGGGTCAGATGGTTCCTGCGTTTGATAAAGTGGTGTTCTCCTGCCCGGTGCTGGAGCCAACCGGCCCACTGCACACCCAGTTCGGTTACCACATCATTAAAGTGCTGTACCGCAACTAAGCAGTAAAAAGCCCGGTGGCGGCTACGCCTTACCGGGCTTATTGAGTGTCATTTCGATTGGCAGGAAAGCGCTAAATGCGCACAACCCTACTACTCAGTGACTGGGCTGTGCGAATGTTGCCAATGCATCTGCAACTCGAAAGGTGACGAGGGATCAGCCAGCGACGGCGATACGCTTCATATCTTTCATATAACCGCGCAGCGTATGACCCACGCTCTCAATTGCATGGCTACGAATCGCTTCGTTCACATCACGCAGCTGAGCGTTATCCACCGTACCTTCGGCAATCGCTTTGCCCAGATCGCCTGGCTGCAGAGTCGTCATGAACTCTTTCAGCAGCGGTACGCAAGCGTAAGAGAACAGGTAGTTACCGTACTCAGCGGTATCAGAGATAACCACGTTCATCTCGTACAGACGCTTACGGGCGATAGTGTTGGCAATCAGCGGCAGCTCGTGCAGTGATTCATAGTACGCAGACTCTTCGATGATGCCGGAATCCACCATGGTTTCGAACGCCAGTTCAACGCCCGCTTTCACCATCGCGATCATCAGAACGCCTTTATCGAAGTACTCTTGCTCGCTGATTTTACCGTCAAACTGCGCAGCGGTTTCGAACGCGGTTTTGCCGGTCTCTTCACGCCAGGTCAGCAGTTTTTTATCGTCGTTGGCCCAGTCAGCCATCATGCCGGAGGAGAATTCGCCGGAGATGATGTCATCCATATGTTTCTGGAACAGCGGCGCCATGATCTCTTTCAGCTGCTCAGACAGTGCATAAGCACGCAGTTTTGCCGGGTTGGACAGACGGTCCATCATCAGCGTGATACCGCCCTGCTTCAGCGCTTCGGTGATGGTTTCCCAGCCGAACTGAATCAGTTTTTCTGCGTAAGACGGGTCGGTACCCTCTTCCACCAGCTTGTCGAAGCACAGCAGAGAACCGGCCTGCAGCATACCGCACAGGATAGTCTGCTCGCCCATCAGGTCAGATTTCACTTCTGCCACGAAGGAAGATTCCAGGACACCTGCGCGGTGACCGCCGGTAGCCGCAGCCCAGGCTTTGGCAATCGCCATGCCTTCGCCCTTCGGATCGTTTTCCGGGTGAACCGCAATCAGGGTTGGCACACCGAAACCACGTTTGTACTCTTCACGCACTTCGGTGCCTGGACACTTCGGCGCAACCATCACCACGGTGATGTCTTTACGGATCTGCTCGCCCACTTCAACGATGTTGAAACCGTGAGAATAACCCAGCGCCGCGCCGTCTTTCATCAGCGGCTGAACAGAGCGCACAACGTCGGAGTGCTGTTTGTCCGGCGTCAGGTTAACCACCAGATCCGCCTGTGGGATCAGCTCTTCGTAGGTGCCCACTTTGAAGCCGTTTTCGGTCGCTTTACGCCATGAAGCACGTTTCTCAGCGATCGCTTCTTTACGCAGGGCGTAAGCAATGTCCAGACCGGAGTCACGCATGTTCAGGCCCTGGTTCAGACCCTGTGCGCCACAGCCGACGATGACCACTTTTTTACCCTGAAGGTAGCTCGCGCCATCGGCGAATTCATCACGCGCCATAAAGCGGCATTTGCCCAACTGTGCCAGCTGCTGACGCAGATTCAGTGTATTGAAGTAGTTAGCCATGGTGAACTCCGTGATGTTGTGTTGCTTATTGTTCGGGTCGCTTATGCGAGAATGAACTTACTATATGACAGGAAATTTATTGCGGAAATTGATATATTCACAACGTCACGTTGCAATTTCTGCAATATAAAACCGTGGGGAGCGATCTGTGGATTTACGCGATCTCAAAACCTTTCTGCATCTGGCAGAAAGCCGTCATTTTGGCCGCAGCGCCCGGGCCATGCACGTCAGTCCCTCCACGCTCTCCCGGCAAATTCAGCGCCTGGAAGAGGATCTCGGTCAGGCGCTATTTGTGCGCGACAACCGCACCGTGACGCTCACGGAAGCGGGCGAAGAGCTGCGAACGTTCGCTCAACAGACCTTACTTCAGTACCAGCAGTTGCGGCACACCATCGATCAACAGGGGCCGTCCCTCTCTGGCGAACTGCATATCTTCTGCTCCGTGACGGCGGCCTATAGCCACCTGCCGCCGATTCTCGATCGTTTTCGTGCTGAACATCCGTCGGTAGAAATCAAGCTCACCACGGGCGATGCCGCTGATGCGATGGAGAAAGTGGTGACGGGTGAAGCGGATCTTGCGATTGCGGGTAAACCCGAAACGCTGCCCGGCGCGGTCGCGTTTTCGATGCTGGAGAATCTGGCCGTGGTGTTAATCGCTCCGGCTCTACCGTGCCCGGTGCGCAATCAGATATCCGTCGATAATCCTGACTGGGCAACGGTGCCGTTCATCATGGCCGACCAGGGGCCCGTCCGCCGCCGCATCGAGCTGTGGTTCCGTCGGCAAAAAATCAGCAACCCGTCGATTTATGCGACAGTGGGCGGGCACGAAGCGATGGTGTCGATGGTGGCGCTAGGCTGTGGCGTGGCGTTGCTGCCGGAAGTGGTGCTGGAAAATAGCCCCGAGCCGGTGCGTAATCGCGTGATGATTTTAGAGCGGAGCGATGAGAAAACGCCGTTTGAGCTTGGCGTATGCGCACAAAAAAAGCGGCTGCATGAGCCGCTTATTGACGCGTTTTGGCAGATATTGCCGAACCACTAGCCCGCCAGGAAGAACCTGAACGCCGGGTTATGGGTCTCGTCGTGACAATCGTAACCCAGCTCGTTCAGCCGCGTTTCGAAATCCGGCTCGTGCTCGCCCAGTTCGAATGCCGCTAACACACGCCCGTAGTCGGTACCATGGCTACGGTAGTGAAACAGAGAGATGTTCCAGTGCGTGCCGAGGGTGTGCAGGAACTTCAGCAACGCGCCCGGTGATTCCGGGAACTCAAAGCTGAACAGACGCTCCTTTAACGGCTTCGACGGACGCCCGCCGACCATATAGCGCACATGCAGCTTCGCCATTTCATCATCAGAGAGATCCACCACGCTGTAGCCGCCTTCATTCAGCAGGTGGAGGATCTCTTTGCGCTCCTCCAGCCCACGGCTCAGACGCACGCCGACAAAAATGCAGGCATCTTTCGCATCGGCAAAGCGATAGTTAAATTCTGTGACGGAACGCCCGCCGAGCAGCTGGCAGAATTTGAGGAAACTGCCCTTCTCTTCCGGGATTGTCACCGCCAGCAGCGCTTCGCGTTGCTCACCCAGCTCGCAGCGTTCGGACACGTAGCGCAGGCCGTGAAAGTTGACGTTCGCGCCGGACAGCACATGCGCCAGGCGTTCCCCGCGAATGTCGTGCTGAGCGATGTATTTTTTCATTCCCGCCAGCGCCAGAGCACCCGACGGCTCCGCGACCGCACGGACATCCTCGAACAGATCTTTCATAGCCGCGCAGATCGCATCGCTGTCGACGGTGATGATGTCGTCGAGATACTCCTGGCAAACGCGGAAGGTCTCGTCGCCAATGCGCTTGACCGCAACGCCCTCAGCAAACAGCCCGACGCGCGGGAGATCGACCGGATGACCGGCATCCAGCGCCGCCTTCAGGCAGGCAGAATCTTCCGCTTCCACCGCAATCACTTTGATCTGTGGCATCAGCTGTTTGATAAGCACTGCAACACCCGCCGCCAGACCACCGCCACCCACCGGGACAAACACCCGATCGAGATGCGCATCCTGCTGCAACAGCTCCAGCGCCAGCGTGCCCTGCCCTGCAATCACCATCGGGTGATCGAACGGTGGCACCCAGGTAAAGCCCTGCTGCTGCGCCAGTTCAATGGCGCGTGCCTTCGCTTCGTCAAAATTGGCACCGTGCAGGAGTACTTCGCCACCAAAACCGCGAACCGCGTCCACTTTGATATCCGCCGTGGCCACCGGCATCACGATCAGCGCTTTCAGCCCTAAACGCGCGGCGGAAAACGCCACGCCCTGGGCGTGATTTCCCGCTGAGGCGGTGATGACGCCGCGTGCTTTTTGCTCTTCGGTTAGCCCGGCCATCATCGCGTAGGCACCGCGCAGCTTAAAGCTGTGTACCGGCTGGCGATCTTCGCGTTTCACCAGGATCACGTTATCAAGACGGGACGACAGCTTGTCCATTTTCTGCAGCGGTGTGACCTGCACAGCCTCGTAGACCGGTGCGCGCAGCACCGCTCTGAGATATTCCGCCCCCTCAGGGGCGGCGGATAAGGGTTGTGATTCGGCCATCATTAGCCCCCAAGCTTGGATTTATCGCGCACCGCGCCTTTGTCCGCACTGGTGGCAAGGGTGGCATAAGCGCGCAGGGCGAAGGAGACTTCACGCTGGCGATCTTTTGGCGTCCAGGCTTTATCGCCACGGGCTTCCTGCGCTTCACGACGCGCGGCAATTTCCTGCTCGCTCAGCTGCAACTGAATGCCGCGATTCGGAATGTCGATCGCAATCATGTCACCGTCTTCAATGATGGCGATGTTGCCGCCGCTCGCGGCTTCCGGAGAAACATGGCCGATAGAGAGACCAGAGGTACCGCCGGAGAAACGGCCATCGGTGATCAGCGCGCAGGCTTTGCCGAGACCCATAGATTTCAGGAAGGTGGTCGGATAGAGCATTTCTTGCATGCCCGGCCCGCCTTTTGGCCCTTCGTAGCGGATAACAACCACATCGCCCGCCACCACTTTACCGCCCAGAATCGCGTCAACCGCAGCATCCTGGCTTTCGTACACTTTCGCCGGACCGGTGAATTTCAGAATGCTATCGTCCACGCCCGCTGTTTTTACGATACAGCCGTTTTCAGCAAAGTTGCCGTACAGCACGGCCAGACCGCCGTCCTTGCTATAGGCATTTTCCAGAGAACGGATGCAGCCTTCAGCGCGGTCGTCATCCAGTGTGTCCCAGCGGCAATCCTGCGAGAAGGCCTGCGTGGTGCGAATACCTGCCGGACCGGCGCGGAACATCTTTTTCACCGCGTCGTCTTTGGTCAGCATCACGTCGTACTGCTCCAGCGTTTGCGGCAGCGTCAGGCCGAGAATGTTTTTCACTTCACGGTTCAGCAGACCGGCACGTTCCAGCTCGCCGAGAATACCCAGCACGCCACCGGCACGGTGTACGTCTTCCATGTGGTATTTCTGCGTACTTGGCGCGACCTTACACAGCTGCGGCACTTTGCGGGAAAGCTTGTCGATGTCACTCATGGTGAAATCAATTTCAGCTTCCTGCGCCGCTGCCAGCAGGTGCAGAACGGTATTGGTGGAACCGCCCATGGCGATATCCAGCGTCATGGCATTTTCGAACGCCGCTTTGTTGGCGATGTTGCGTGGCAGTGCGCTGACGTCGTCTTGCTCGTAATAACGTTTGGTCAGTTCCACGATGCGAGTACCCGCATTCAGGAACAGCTGTTTGCGGTCGGCGTGCGTTGCCAGCAGGGAGCCGTTACCTGGCTGGGAAAGGCCGAGGGCTTCGGTCAGACAGTTCATGGAGTTGGCGGTGAACATCCCGGAACAGGATCCGCAGGTCGGACACGCTGAGCGCTCAACCTGATCGCTCTGCTCGTCGGAGACTTTCGGGTCCGCGCCCTGAATCATCGCGTCGACCAGGTCGAGCTTGATGATCTTGTCTGAAAGCTTGGTTTTACCGGCTTCCATCGGGCCGCCAGAGACGAAGATCACCGGAATGTTCAGGCGCAGGGACGCCATCAGCATCCCTGGGGTGATTTTGTCGCAGTTGGAGATACACACCATCGCATCAGCGCAGTGGGCGTTAACCATGTACTCGACCGAATCGGCGATCAGCTCGCGCGACGGCAGTGAATAGAGCATGCCCCCGTGGCCCATCGCGATACCATCATCGACAGCGATGGTATTGAACTCTTTCGCCACGCCGCCTGCGGCTTCAATTTGCTCAGCAACCAGTTTACCCAGATCGCGCAGGTGGACGTGCCCCGGCACAAACTGGGTAAAGGAGTTAACCACAGCGATAATCGGCTTACCGAAGTCAGCGTCGGTCATCCCGGTAGCGCGCCACAGCGCGCGGGCACCGGCCATATTACGGCCATGGGTGGTGGTGGCGGAACGATACTTAGGCATGCTCTTTTACTCCCGTCTGAATATTCACTGGGACGGTGCGTGCCGTCCCAAAATTATGCTTATGAATTAACTTGATCCAACCAGCCCCATTTATCTTCCGTTTCACCGGTGAAGAGGCCAAAGAATGCATCCTGAATACGTTTGGTAACCGGGCCACGGCGGCCTTCGCCGACCTGAATACCGTCCACACTGCGAACCGGGGTGATTTCAGCTGCGGTACCGGACATAAACACTTCATCTGCCAGGTACAGGGATTCGCGGGACAGAACCTGCTCACGGACTTCGATACCCAGATCTTTCGCCAGCTTGATGATCGCATCACGAGTGATGCCCGGCAGTGCTGAGGAGGTGAATGGCGGGGTGAACAGAATGCCGTCTTTCACTTCAAACAGGTTTTCACCGGCGCCTTCTGAGATGTAGCCGTTCACGTCCAGAGCGATACCTTCCTGATAACCGTGGCGGCGCGCTTCGCTACCGACCAGCAGGGAAGAGAGGTAGTTACCGCCCGCTTTCGCGGCCGTTGGGATGGTGTTTGGTGCGACGCGATTCCAGGATGAAACCATTGCGTCGATCCCCTGCTCCAGAGCTTCTGCACCCAGATAAGCTCCCCACGGGAACGCGGCAATGATGACGTCAGTGGAGTAACCGGCTGGCGGGTTAACGCCCATGCCCACATCACCCACGAAGACCAGCGGGCGAATATAGGCGCTGGTCAGATTGTTTTTACGGAGCACTTCGCGGCACGCTTCCATCAGCTCATCAACGCTCTGAGAGACCGGGAAACGATAAATTTTGGCTGAATCATGCAGACGCTGCATGTGTTCGCGATGGCGGAACACCACTGGTCCTTTGTGAGAGTCGTAGCAACGGACACCTTCAAACACAGAGGTACCGTAATGCAGGGCGTGAGACATCACGTGTACCGTGGCATCTTCCCAACGAACCATCTCACCGTTGAACCAAATGTAATCAGCTTTCTTCGTCGTCATGTTTTCTTCCTGTCACGCTTAAGCGCGGATTTGTTGTGATGTGGTTGTGCTCTGGCAGATGGCCACATGGGCAACATCTACCAGTTTACTTAACTGGCTAAACAGTAAGTCGACCGACCGTGGACTGGCAACGGTCAATTCGATATTTATGTTCTGGGCATCGGTGGCGGTTTCCATATTCATGGCACAGATCTGAAAACCACGGTGGCGAACGACGCGCAATACGCGCTCTAATGTTTCTGGGTTGAAGCGGGCCTGAACGGCGACCTGATGTTGCATCATGATAATTTCTCCATCATTTGTGCGTTACTGGCGCCAGGTGGCACCAACGGCCAGACATTCTCAAGTTCGTCGATTGAGACATGAAGCAGGTATGGCCCTTCGCTGGACAGCATGGTGTCGAGTGCCGCTTCAACCTGGTCTTTACGGGTGATGTGTTGGCCAGGGATGCCGAAGGCGCTGGCCAGCACGAGGAAATCAGGATTATCAGTGAGGGTAGTTTCGCTGTAGCGCTCCTGGAAAAAGAGCTGCTGCCACTGGCGAACCATGCCTAAACGCTGGTTATCCAGTAACAGGATTTTCAGCGGCAGCTGTTTGCGTTTGACCGTGCCCAGCTCCTGCACGTTCATCATGAATGATCCATCCCCCGAAACGCAGATGACCGTGTCATTCGGGCGTGCAACCTGAGCGCCGACGGCTGCTGGCAGGCCGAAGCCCATGGTGCCTAATCCGCTGGAGGTGATGAAATTTTCCGGGCGGGTGTAGGTCATATGCTGGGCAGACCACATCTGGTGCTGGCCGACATCGGTGGTAACGACGCAGTCAGCTGGTTTGCGATCCGACAGCTGTTTTAACAGCAGTGGAGCGTAAATTGCCTCACCAGGATGATCGTAACGCCAGCTATTTTCCACGCGCATCTGCGCCGTGTGCTGACGCCATTCATTGATGGACAACGGCTGCTGCAACGCCGGTAACAGCGCGTTCAGATCGCCCTGCAACGCCACGTGCGCCTGGCGCAGTTTATTCATTTCGGCCGGATCGATATCCATATGGATCACTTTGGCATTCGGGGCGAAGGTGTTCAGCTTACCGGTCACACGGTCGTCGAAACGCGCGCCAACGGCGATCAGCAGGTCGCATTCTTGCACTGCCAGATTTGCGGCCCTAGTGCCATGCATCCCCAGCATGCCGAGGTAATACGGGTAATCCGCTTCAACAGCACCCAGCCCTTTCAGGGTGCAGGTCGCAGGAATTTGCGTTGCAGCGATAAATTCGCGCAGCGCGGGAACCGCTTGCGCCATCCCCACTCCGCCCCCGACATACAGCATCGGCTGCTGCGCCTGGGCCAGCATCTGGCGAGCCAGTTCAACTTCCACCTGCGGGAAAAAGTCATCATTTTCAACGGTGGAGAAGTGCGGCTCTAAATCGCCGACTGCCACCTGAATATCTTTGGGAATATCAATCAGAACGGGGCCAGGACGGCCTGAGTTTGCCACCTGGAAGGCCTCTGCCATGACACGCGGCAGCTCTTCCAGCGACTGCACCAGGAAGCTGTGCTTGGTGCAGGCCAGGGACAAACCGAGAACGTCCACTTCCTGAAACGCATCGGTACCAATAAACGGTGAGGCAACCTGCCCGGTAATGGCGACGACGGGAACGGAATCCAGCAGCGCATCGGCAAGGCCAGTGATCAGGTTGGTCGCACCCGGTCCTGAAGTGGCCATGCAAACACCCGTTTTACCGGTCGCTCGGGCGAAACCAATCGCCGCCATCGCCGCACCCTGCTCGTGTCGGCACAACAGGTGCTCCACGCCGCCGTCATACAGTGCATCGTAAATCGGCATAATTGCGCCACCCGGATAACCGAAGACCGTCTCGACTCCTTGCGCTCGCAACGCATGTACTACCCATTGTGCCCCGTTCATAGTGAGTTCCCCGTCATAAATCTGGAGAAACAGAATTTTGTGCTAGTTGTCATTATCTGCTCCTCATTTAAGTTTTTAGGTCATAAAAAAACCCCCGGACCTTTCGGTGCGGGGGTCTTAGTTCGTTAAGGCTTGTTTTTTAAGCCTTTCCTCGTCCAAGTGCAGCCCCGCACGGTGGGATAATAATCACCACCACGCTAATCACGACCAGGCTAATCACTAGTAGAAGGGCTGTCATTTTGAGTTCTTTTGGCATCTTGTTCGAAGGAATACCTAAAGAGGTATCACAGACATTGAATTAAACACAAGAAATATTTATGACGCGATTGCTTAGCCAGCGAATACTTTCGCAAAAAATGTTTGTTTTATATAAGGAAAATAGAAAATGAATATTTTTCATTTTTTAAATAGTGTCTCCAACAGAAAAAAAGTCGATTTTTGCGCATTTGCGATCGTTCTTCCGCCATAAAGCAAGTGTGACTTTGTTTCATTAAAAAGCATGAACACGCCTCGTAATGTCTGCAATTGACGCTAAAAAACCACAAAACACACTGGCATAGTGACTGGCAAAGGAGACACCTATGTCACTGTCAGTCGTTTTTACTCGCGCAGCGTTGGGCGTACAGGCGCCGCTTATTTCTGTGGAAGTTCATCTGAGCAATGGACTGCCCGGCTTAACCCTCGTCGGACTCCCGGAAACCACCGTGAAAGAGGCCCGGGATCGCGTTCGCAGCGCTATCATCAATAGCGGTTATACCTTTCCCGCCAAGAAGATAACCATCAACCTGGCCCCTGCCGACCTCCCAAAAGAAGGCGGGCGATATGATTTACCTATCGCCATAGCGCTTCTCTCTGCCTCTGAGCAGCTTAACGCTCCCCATTTGAATCGGTATGAGTTTGTGGGCGAACTGGCGCTTACAGGCGCGTTAAGAGGCGTTCCAGGCGCAATCTCGGGAGTGTTAGCCGCGTTACAGGCCGGAAGACATATCATCGTGGCTACTGAGAACTCATCAGAAGTCAGCCTCATTGAGGAAAAGGGGTGCCTGATTGCCGGACATTTACAGGAGGTGTGTGCATTTCTGGAGGGGCGTCATGAGTTGGCTGAACCTGAAGAGAATCGTATCGGTGTGCCGGAACATCTGGAGGATCTTAGCGACATCATTGGTCAGGAGCAGGGCAAGCGCGCGCTGGAAATCACTGCGGCTGGCGGCCACAACCTGCTGCTGATTGGGCCGCCAGGCACAGGGAAAACTATGCTTGCCAGTAGGCTTAACGGTTTGTTGCCCCCACTGAGCAACCATGAAGCTCTGGAGAGCGCAGCAATCATTAGTCTGACGAATTCCACATCCCTACAGAAGCACTGGCGCAGAAGGCCGTTTCGCTCCCCACATCACAGCGCCTCACTCACGGCGATGGTTGGCGGCGGTTCGATCCCAATACCTGGTGAAATTTCCCTCGCACACCACGGGATTCTGTTTCTGGATGAATTACCTGAATTCGAAAGACGTGTTCTGGATGCCCTGCGCGAACCGATCGAGTCCGGGCAGATTCATATCTCCCGTACCCGGGCCAAGATCAGCTATCCGGCGCAGTTCCAACTCATTGCTGCCATGAATCCCAGCCCATCAGGCCATTACCAGGGCAACCACAACCGAAGTACACCTGAGCAGACACTTCGTTATCTGGGACGACTGTCAGGCCCGTTCCTCGACCGCTTCGATCTCTCGCTCGAAATCCCACTGCCGCCACCGGGAGTGCTCAGCCAGATGAGTAACACAGGGGAGAACAGCAGCACCGTACGGGAACGCGTGATTCGAGCCCAGGAACGGCAGTATTTACGTCAGAACAAGCTCAATGCGCGTCTCGATAACGCAGAGATCCGTCAGTTTTGTTGTCTGTCCGAAGTTGATTCACGCTGGCTGGAAGAGACGCTGACGCGATTTGGCCTCTCAGTACGAGCATGGCAACGCCTGTTGAAGGTTGCGCGTACTATCGCTGATTTGGAGGGGAGTGGTGATATCGCGCGGCAACATCTGCAGGAAGCGCTAAGTTATCGCGCAATAGACCGTTTGCTGCTGCACCTGCAAAAGATGCTGGCGTAAAAAAGGGGCCGCAGCCCCTTTTCACATCATATCAATCGTCAGATTCGGTGTAGTCTTCTGCACCTTCCATCTGCGGCTTACCGCCGGAGAGAGTATGGAAACGCTTTGGTCGCTTAATGCGAGCCATGTATTTGATCCATACGCGTTCTGCTTCAGATTCTGGCTCACGCTCACCACGGCAAACGGCAACAAACAGTTTTTCGTCTTCAGTTGCAGGCTCACGTTTCCCCAGATCCAGCTCGTTAAAGGCATAACCATGGCGCTCAAGCAGTTGCGCCTCTTTGATGGTGAAATCGCCATGACGAGAGAACCCGCGCGGATAATTTTTATTGTCGAAAAAACGATTAGTTGTCGTAAAGCTTTCCGCCATCCTACACGCTCCTAATTCTTTGGCCGAGCTATTTATGGCGCGGAGTATTAGTTACGCTTGACAGAGCGTCAAACAAAACATTTAAATCATCACGACAAATAATTTTGCGGAGAAAGATATGGATACGGAATTGCTAAAAACTTTCCTCGAAGTGAGCAGAACGCGTCACTTTGGGCGAGCGGCGGAAGCACTCTACCTGACACAGTCAGCGGTGAGTTTTCGTATTCGTCAGCTGGAAAATCAACTCGGTGTGAATCTTTTTACCCGCCATCGCAACAATATTCGCTTAACGGCGGCTGGTGAGAAGCTCTTACCCTACGCTGAGACACTGATGAATACCTGGCAGGCGGCGCGAAAGGAGGTGGCTCATACTTCCAGATACAACGAGTTTTCTATCGGGGCGAGTGCATCCCTTTGGGAATGCATGCTGAGTCAGTGGCTTACACGATTGTATAAGTCGCACAACAACCTGCAATTTGAAGCCCGAATTGCACAGCGGCAGTCGCTGGTGAAGCAGTTACATGAACGGCAGTTAGATCTGCTGATCACGACTGAAGCTCCCAAAATGGATGAATTTAGCAGCCAGATCCTGGGACAATTTAATCTGGCACTCTATGCTTCTCAGCCTTCGATGATGAAAGCGGATCTCAGCTATTTACGACTGGAATGGGGCCCCGATTTCCAGCAGCATGAAGTGGGTTTGATCGCGGCGGATGATGTCCCTTCACTGACGACCAGCTCTGCAGAGATCGCCTGTCAGCAATTAGCCCTTCTCAATGGTTGCACCTGGTTACCCACTCGTTGGGCGGATGACAAACCCGGACTGCATACTGTCTCTGATTCTACAACGCTTGTCCGGCCACTCTATGCGATCTGGCTTCAGAACAGCGACAAGCATGTCCAAATTAAAGATCTATTGAAAATCAACGTAATGGATTAGTTTTGAGAGTCTGGCAGGGACGCAAGAAAGACAGGGTTTTTTGAGGTATTTAAAGCAAAAAAAAATCCTTTGCCGAAGCAAAGGATTATATATGGCAGGGGCGGAGAGACTCGAACTCGCGACACCCGGTTTTGGAGACCGGTGCTCTACCAACTGAGCTACGCCCCTAAATCTTCTTGCTATTAAGCCTGCTAGGTAAGCAGGCTTAATATCTTAATAAGTGGCGGAACGGACGGGACTCGAACCCGCGACCCCCTGCGTGACAGGCAGGTATTCTAACCGACTGAACTACCGCTCCACCGAAGACTTCTGTAACCACCGGATTCATGCACCGGTTTACTACTTAATTTGATGCCTGGCAGTTCCCTACTCTCACATGGGGAGACCCCACACTACCATCGGCGCTACGGCGTTTCACTTCTGAGTTCGGCATGGGGTCAGGTGGGACCACCGCGCTAAAGCCGCCAGGCAAATTCTGTATCAACACGCATCTCTGCGCATTAATTAATCTGTATCAGCTGAAAATCGTCTGTCTCTGCTTCGCCAAAACATCTTCGGCGTTGTAAGGTTAAGCCTCACGGTTCATTAGTACTGGTTAGCTCAATACATCGCTGCACTTACACACCCAGCCTATCAACGTCGTAGTCTTCAACGTTCCTTCAGGACTCTCAAGGAGTCAGGGAGAACTCATCTCGGGGCAAGTTTCGTGCTTAGATGCTTTCAGCACTTATCTTTTCCGCATTTAGCTACCGGGCAATGCCATTGGCATGACAACCCGAACACCAGTGATGCGTCCACTCCGGTCCTCTCGTACTAGGAGCAGCCCCCCTCAATTCTCCAGCGCCCACGGCAGATAGGGACCGAACTGTCTCACGACGTTCTAAACCCAGCTCGCGTACCACTTTAAACGGCGAACAGCCGTACCCTTGGGACCTACTTCAGCCCCAGGATGTGATGAGCCGACATCGAGGTGCCAAACACCGCCGTCGATATGAACTCTTGGGCGGTATCAGCCTGTTATCCCCGGAGTACCTTTTATCCGTTGAGCGATGGCCCTTCCATTCAGAACCACCGGATCACTATGACCTGCTTTCGCACCTGCTCGAGCCGTCACTCTCGCAGTCAAGCTAGCTTATGCCATTGCACTAACCTCCTGATGTCCGACCAGGATTAGCTAACCTTCGTGCTCCTCCGTTACTCTTTAGGAGGAGACCGCCCCAGTCAAACTACCCACCAGACACTGTCCGCAACCCGGATTACGGGTCTACGTTAGAACACCAGCCATTAAAGGGTGGTATTTCAAGGTTGGCTCCACGCAGACTGGCGTCCACGCTTCAAAGCCTCCCACCTATCCTACACATCAAGGACCAGTGTTCAGTGTCAAGCTATAGTAAAGGTTCACGGGGTCTTTCCGTCTTGCCGCGGGTACACTGCATCTTCACAGCGAGTTCAATTTCACTGAGTCTCGGGTGGAGACAGCCTGGCCATCATTACGCCATTCGTGCAGGTCGGAACTTACCCGACAAGGAATTTCGCTACCTTAGGACCGTTATAGTTACGGCCGCCGTTTACCGGGGCTTCGATCAAGAGCTTCGCGTTGCCGCTAACCCCATCAATTAACCTTCCGGCACCGGGCAGGCGTCACACCGTATACGTCCACTTTCGTGTTTGCACAGTGCTGTGTTTTTAATAAACAGTTGCAGCCAGCTGGTATCTTCGACTGGTTTCAGCTCCGTCCGCAGGGACTTCACCTACACACCAGCGTGCCTTCTCCCGAAGTTACGGCACCATTTTGCCTAGTTCCTTCACCCGAGTTCTCTCAAGCGCCTTGGTATTCTCTACCTGACCACCTGTGTCGGTTTGGGGTACGATTTGATGTTACCTGATGCTTAGAGGCTTTTCCTGGAAGCAGGGCATTTGTTACTTCAGCACCGTAGTGCCTCGTCATCACACCTCAGCGTTAAAAAGGTACCGGATTTACCTGGAACCTCCGCCTACATGCTTAAACCGGGACAACCGTCGCCCGGCTAACATAGCCTTCTCCGTCCCCCTTCGCAGTAACACCAAGTACAGGAATATTAACCTGTTTCCCATCGACTACGCCTTTCGGCCTCGCCTTAGGGGTCGACTCACCCTGCCCCGATTAACGTTGGACAGGAACCCTTGGTCTTCCGGCGAGCGGGCTTTTCACCCGCTTTATCGTTACTTATGTCAGCATTCGCACTTCTGATACCTCCAGCATGCCTCACAGCACACCTTCAACGGCTTACAGAACGCTCCCCTACCCAACAACGCATAAGCGTCGCTGCCGCAGCTTCGGTGCATGGTTTAGCCCCGTTACATCTTCCGCGCAGGCCGACTCGACCAGTGAGCTATTACGCTTTCTTTAAATGATGGCTGCTTCTAAGCCAACATCCTGGCTGTCTGTGCCTTCCCACATCGTTTCCCACTTAACCATGACTTTGGGACCTTAGCTGGCGGTCTGGGTTGTTTCCCTCTTCACGACGGACGTTAGCACCCGCCGTGTGTCTCCCGTGATAACATTCTTCGGTATTCGTAGTTTGCATCGGGTTGGTAAGCCGGGATGGCCCCCTAGCCGAAACAGTGCTCTACCCCCGAAGATGAGTTCACGAGGCGCTACCTAAATAGCTTTCGGGGAGAACCAGCTATCTCCCGGTTTGATTGGCCTTTCACCCCCAGCCACAAGTCATCCGCTAATTTTTCAACATTAGTCGGTTCGGTCCTCCAGTTAGTGTTACCCAACCTTCAACCTGCCCATGGCTAGATCACCGGGTTTCGGGTCTATACCCTGCAACTTAACGCCCAGTTAAGACTCGGTTTCCCTTCGGCTCCCCTATACGGTTAACCTTGCTACAGAATATAAGTCGCTGACCCATTATACAAAAGGTACGCAGTCACCCCATAAAGAGGCTCCCACTGCTTGTACGTACACGGTTTCAGGTTCTTTTTCACTCCCCTCGCCGGGGTTCTTTTCGCCTTTCCCTCACGGTACTGGTTCACTATCGGTCAGTCAGGAGTATTTAGCCTTGGAGGATGGTCCCCCCATATTCAGACAGGATACCACGTGTCCCGCCCTACTCTTCGAGTTCACAACGTGTGCATTTTTGTGTACGGGGCTGTCACCCTGTATCGCCGGACTTTCCAGACCGTTCCACTAACACACGCGCTGATTCAGACTCTGGGCTCCTCCCCGTTCGCTCGCCGCTACTGGGGGAATCTCGGTTGATTTCTTTTCCTCGGGGTACTTAGATGTTTCAGTTCCCCCGGTTCGCCTCATGCCACTATGTATTCATGACATGATAGTGTGTCGGAACACACTGGGTTTCCCCATTCGGGTATCGCCGGGTCAAAGGTTCATATCACCTCGCCGACGCTTATCGCAGATTAGCACGCCCTTCATCGCCTCTGACTGCCAGGGCATCCACCGTGTACGCTTAGTCGCTTAACCTCACAACCCGAAGATGTTTCGTAAAACATCGTCGTGTCGCGAAAATTTGAGAGACTCGAACACACCGTCACTCTGTTCTTATTACGGAGAACAGACGCAGCGTGTCGTTTCAATTTTCAGCTTGATCCAGATTTTTAAAGAGCAAAACTTCGCAGTGAACCTTTTCAGGTACACTCTGAAGTTTTCTTGTTGTTCGCAGTAAAAGGATGGTGGAGCTATGCGGGATCGAACCGCAGACCTCCTGCGTGCAAGGCAGGCGCTCTCCCAGCTGAGCTATAACCCCATCACAAATGCTAAATCTCATTACCGGTAATTTAGACTGAGACAAGGCGTGGAAGGACGAAGCATACTGAAGTATGCGAGCCGTTTCACAACGCAGTATCAGGATAAATTTGGTAGGCCTGAGTGGACTTGAACCACCGACCTCACCCTTATCAGGGGTGCGCTCTAACCACCTGAGCTACAAGCCTGCAGAGATTTTTTACTGCTTATTTTTCATCAGACAATCTGTGTGAGCACTACAAAGGCAGGTTCTTTCAGGTAAGGAGGTGATCCAACCGCAGGTTCCCCTACGGTTACCTTGTTACGACTTCACCCCAGTCATGAATCACAAAGTGGTAAGCGCCCTCCCGAAGGTTAAGCTACCTACTTCTTTTGCAACCCACTCCCATGGTGTGACGGGCGGTGTGTACAAGGCCCGGGAACGTATTCACCGTAGCATTCTGATCTACGATTACTAGCGATTCCGACTTCATGGAGTCGAGTTGCAGACTCCAATCCGGACTACGACGTACTTTATGAGGTCCGCTTGCTCTCGCGAGGTCGCTTCTCTTTGTATACGCCATTGTAGCACGTGTGTAGCCCTACTCGTAAGGGCCATGATGACTTGACGTCATCCCCACCTTCCTCCAGTTTATCACTGGCAGTCTCCTTTGAGTTCCCGGCCGGACCGCTGGCAACAAAGGATAAGGGTTGCGCTCGTTGCGGGACTTAACCCAACATTTCACAACACGAGCTGACGACAGCCATGCAGCACCTGTCTCAGAGTTCCCGAAGGCACCAAAGCATCTCTGCTAAGTTCTCTGGATGTCAAGAGTAGGTAAGGTTCTTCGCGTTGCATCGAATTAAACCACATGCTCCACCGCTTGTGCGGGCCCCCGTCAATTCATTTGAGTTTTAACCTTGCGGCCGTACTCCCCAGGCGGTCGACTTAACGCGTTAGCTCCGGAAGCCACTCCTCAAGGGAACAACCTCCAAGTCGACATCGTTTACGGCGTGGACTACCAGGGTATCTAATCCTGTTTGCTCCCCACGCTTTCGCACCTGAGCGTCAGTCTTTGTCCAGGGGGCCGCCTTCGCCACCGGTATTCCTCCAGATCTCTACGCATTTCACCGCTACACCTGGAATTCTACCCCCCTCTACAAGACTCTAGCCTGCCAGTTTCGAATGCAGTTCCCAGGTTGAGCCCGGGGATTTCACATCCGACTTGACAGACCGCCTGCGTGCGCTTTACGCCCAGTAATTCCGATTAACGCTTGCACCCTCCGTATTACCGCGGCTGCTGGCACGGAGTTAGCCGGTGCTTCTTCTGCGAGTAACGTCAATCACTGAGGTTATTAACCTCAATGCCTTCCTCCTCGCTGAAAGTACTTTACAACCCGAAGGCCTTCTTCATACACGCGGCATGGCTGCATCAGGCTTGCGCCCATTGTGCAATATTCCCCACTGCTGCCTCCCGTAGGAGTCTGGACCGTGTCTCAGTTCCAGTGTGGCTGGTCATCCTCTCAGACCAGCTAGGGATCGTCGCCTAGGTGAGCCGTTACCCCACCTACTAGCTAATCCCATCTGGGCACATCTGATGGCAAGAGGCCCGAAGGTCCCCCTCTTTGGTCTTGCGACGTTATGCGGTATTAGCTACCGTTTCCAGTAGTTATCCCCCTCCATCAGGCAGTTTCCCAGACATTACTCACCCGTCCGCCGCTCGTCACCCGAGAGCAAGCTCTCTGTGCTACCGCTCGACTTGCATGTGTTAGGCCTGCCGCCAGCGTTCAATCTGAGCCATGATCAAACTCTTCAATTTAAGTTTGATGCTCGTGAATTAAACTTCGTAATGAATTACGTATGTTCACTCAGAGACTTTGGTATTCATTTAGCGTCTTGCGACGTTTAGAATCCATGTCACTTTGAGTGCCCACACAGATTGTCTGATAAATTGTTAAAGAGCAGTGCAACGCGGCTTTCGCTCACCGTTGCGAGGTCCCGTATAATACGTTTTCCTCATTCAGAGTCAAGCGTTTAATTTCGCTTTTCGCTGTCGGCGTTCATCGCTGAACCCCTTCTGTCCCGGCGGCTTGCGTGCCGTTGTTCCGTGTCAGTGGAGGCGCATTATAGGGAGTTCTCAGACGTTGACAACCCCTCTTTTAAAAAAAACTTTCAACCGCCTTTTTTTTGTTCAAAACCGTGCTACAGCGCCAGTTTTTCGAGCGTTTCAAAGCCATATCGGCGTAAGACGGGTAAAAGTTGCTCAGTCTCAGGGGTGAGCGCCATACAGAAAGCAATATTCTTGTCACTGGATTTGGCATCTGGCGCTTCATGTTCAAGAAGCCAGGCGGTGCGTCGGGCAATCGCTGCACCGGAGTCGACCAGACGTGTGCCTTCCGGCAAGACCTCAAGCAGCTCGTCCTGTAAAAGCGGGAAATGCGTGCAGCCCAGCACAACCGTATCCGGTGGTTCAGCCATTCGTAGCCATGGACGCAAAATGCGACGCAGCTCCTCCAGCGGCACCGGATGACCATGCAGCTTCGCTTCGGCCATCTCCACCAGTTCGGCTGAGCCGAGCATGGCAATCGAGCATTCGTTAGCGAAGCGGTCAATCAGCTCACGCGTATAAGGACGCTTCACCGTCCCGCGCGTCGCCAGCAGGCCGACGATACCGTTCGCCGTCAGACGAGCCGCAGGCTTAATCGCCGGCACCACGCCCACAACGGGGAACGGGAATTTTTCGCGTAATGCAGGAAGGGAAACGGTGCTTGCGGTATTACAGGCAATCACGGCCAGCGCTAAGGGATAACGCTGTTGGACGGCAGTGACGATTTCCAGGACACGCTCAACGATAAAGTCTTCGCTCTTTTCCCCATAAGGAAAAGCGACGTTATCGAAGGCATAGATGTAATGAAGATCCGGCAGAAGATGCCGAATCTCATCGTAGACCGAAAGCCCACCGACGCCGGAGTCAAACACCAGCACGGTGGGACGTGGATCAGAAGGTGTAGCTGCCAGACAAGGTGTATTCCCGTCCTGCAGTTTGGTAGCCATAAACTGTCTCGTAATCTTTATCGAACAGGTTAGCTATTTTACCACGAACTGTCAGATGTGAGGTGACAGGATATGAAACTGCGACATCCCACAGACTTACGCCACCCATTTTCACACGTTCAGACGTATAGGTATTGGGATCGTATGCCACATCATAACGCGTGCCCAGATAGCGGTAGGCCAGATTCCAGTCGAGATCCCAAACCTGCCAGTCCAGCTGATACTTAACCTGCTGCTTCGAACGGCGGGCCAGCACTTCGTTAGTTTTAGCGTTACGGGGATCCACATAATCATAGGAAATCTGATGCCCCACCAGGCCAGTGTCGAACTGTGCTGTGGCTTCGATACCTTTAATACGGGCTTCGTCGACGTTGTAGTAACGATACGTGTGCGGATCGCTGCTGATCAGGTTATCAATATCATTACGATAACCTGTAACACGCCAGTTTACCGGTCCCGTCAGACCTTCAAAGCCTCCTTCCCACTGCTTACTCTCTTCCGGTTTAAGGTCCGGATTCCCGTAAGTCGCGCTGTGAATCTGGCTCATTGTTGGGGCTTTATACGCCGTACCGTAAGAGGCAATAGCGCGGTAACCATCAATAAACTCCCACGCCGCACTGGTTTGCCAGGTACCGTGATTACCAAAGTTAGAGTTATCGTCATTACGCGCAGCCGCTTCAAGCGTCACGCTATTGAACTGCTGCATAGCAGACAAGAACACACCGGTGTTACGTTGCTCGTAACCTTTATCCAGATACCCCGTTCCCGCCTGGGTTTTTTGTTTCTGCCAGTCCAGACCCGCACCGATATTACCGTGGCCGACTTGAATATGATTCAGCCATTGAGTGGTGTACTGCTTCACATCGTCAGTCGTTGCCGAATCCGCGTAACGTCCTTTTTTCGGATCATAATTCTGATCTTTACTGCGGCCATACCCCGCCACCAGTTGAGACTGGAAAATCCCCTGGTTATAACGCAGGCCCGTATCCCAGTTTTGACTGTAGAGCTGGCGTGTATCCGGTCTTCCGTCGATCATGAAATTGGCATCGTAGTGATCATAACCGTCATACGCAGTACGGTTGTCATAGCCAAAACCACGGAAGAAGCCGCTCACGCTGTCGGTGATTTGCTGCTCCACGGAGCCGTACAGAGACTTACTCATAAAACCGTCGCGATCCGGCTGACGCGGTGCATCCTGCGCATCAATATCAAAACCGCGGGTATAGGTATAGTTGCCCGCAACGGTGACTTTGGTTTTATCGAAGCGCTGCTGGAATGAACCGTCGTAAGATTGATAGCCCTTCGACCCCACGCCCGCAGAGATCTCACCGCCAGGCTGATCGCGTCCGGTGATAATGTTGATTACGCCGCCAATCGCATCGGAACCATACAGCGCAGACCGTGGACCGCGAATGTACTCAAGACGCTGGATAAGAGAAGTAGGGATTTGGCTAAGATCGGCGACATTACTGATCCCGGCGTTGTTCAGCGGGATGCCGTCAATCAGCACCAGAACGTGACGTGATTCCGTACCGCGTATAAAAGTAGAAGCGTTTGCCCCCATGCCGCCGCTTTGGGCGATATCCACACCCGGCAGGCGCTGCATGACTTCCACGACGCTCTTGGCCTGCCAGCGTTCGATATCTTCACGGGTCACCACCGACGTCGGTGCCAGAACGGTATTTGCCGGTTGCTCAAAACGGTTTGCTGTCACCACCAACGAGTCAGCGCTTTCCTGCGCCCAGCCCGAAAAAGCCGTGACGGAAAGCGCCGTCATCAGCGATACTTTTTTAATCATTGTTAAAGCATCCACAATATAAGAAGGATGCCGCAGGCGTCATCTATAGCACGCGATGATGAAACCAAATGCGACGTAACACCGGCAGGTCTTCGGGCTTGGTGGCGTGTGTGGATGAAGACTTCCCACTCGAAAGCAGTGTCTACAACATTCATCCCGCCAGTCTTTACCGCTGCGCGTCAGCTCCAGATTTACACTGGATTCCCTTTTCACTTACAGGAGACCGGAAACAGAATGCTACAATTAGAAACGTATGGATGTCCAGACAGCTATGCATGATTAAATCTGGACATCCCCTGTACAGTGCTTACAATCCCCGCGAAATTGTTTACCACTCAGGATGCATCATGACCCCCGAACACCTCCCGACAGAACAGTACGACGCGCAGCTGGCAGAAAAAGTGGTCCGCCTGCAAAGTATGATGACGCCTTTTGCGGCGCCCGTTCCCGAGGTGTTCCGCTCGCCGGTCAGTCACTATCGCATGCGCGCTGAATTCCGTATCTGGCATGACGGCGACGATCTGTACCACATCATTTTCGATCAGCAGACCAAGTCCCGCATCCGCGTAAACAGCTTCCCGGCCGCGAGTGAATTAATTAACCAGTTAATGACGCTGATGATTGAAGGCGTACGTGAAAACCCGATTCTGCGCCACAAATTGTTCCAGATTGATTACCTGACCACGCAAAGCAACCAGGCGATCGTCTCCCTGCTTTATCACAAAACCCTGAATGATGAATGGCGTCAGGAAGCGGAAGCGCTGCGCGATGCGCTGCGTGCCCAGAATATCAATGTGCATCTGATTGGCCGCGCCACCAAAACCAAAATCATGCTCGATCAGGACTATGTGGATGAACGTCTGCCAGTGGCCGGGAAAGAGATGATTTATCGCCAGGTCGAAAACAGCTTCACGCAGCCGAATGCGGCGATGAACGTGCAGATGCTGGAGTGGGCGCTGAACGCCACCGAAGGGGCAACGGGTGATTTGCTCGAGCTATACTGCGGGAACGGCAACTTCTCCCTCGCGCTGGCGCGCAACTTTGAACGCGTTCTGGCCACCGAAATTGCTAAACCCTCCGTCGCGGCAGCGCAGTACAACATCGCGGCGAACCACATTGATAATGTGCAAATTATCCGTATGGCAGCCGAAGAGTTTACGCAGGCCATGAACGGCGTGCGTGAATTCAACCGCTTGCAGGGAATCGATCTGAAGAGCTACCAGTGCGAGACGATTTTCGTCGATCCACCGCGCAGCGGGCTGGACAGCGAAACCGAGAAGATGGTGCAGGCGTATCCGCGTATTCTTTACATCTCCTGCAATCCGGAGACGCTGTGTAAGAATCTGGAAACATTAAGCCAGACGCACAAGGTTGAACGTCTGGCGTTGTTCGATCAGTTCCCGTATACGCACCATATGGAGTGCGGCGTACTGTTAACGGCGAAGTAAAATCTCGTAGGCCGGATAAGCGAAACGCCATCCGGCTTTTTTTCGGCAGGTGGCGCTACGCCTGTCTACCCTACAACATCCCGTTATTCATGGATTTGATGCTTACGGTTACGCATCTTAATACCAATCCAGAACACCAGCGCCACTGACAGCACCGCAGGCAGGAAGTTAGAGCCGATATCCGGATATTCCGCGCGCACCACGGTGCTATACAACAGAACGCCCAGGATAAAGAACGCGGCAGCCAGGCCCGGTAAACCTACCGGCATGGTACGGTTCTGATAGCGCTGATGCAGACAGTAAACCGTCAGCACCAGGGCAATAAGCGGGAAGATCGAAAACGGCACAATCGAGCTGAACACGGCTGCAAATGTTCCGTTAATAGATAAGCCAGCGATCAATGCCAGCAACAACGTACCTTTATCCTGACCTGACTGTTTCATTACTCACCTTCGTCGATTTGATGCGCCGACTTTTCTTGTTCCCGGCGGTACCAGTAATACGCCCCTTTGGAAATCATCCTCAGCTGTAATACCAGTCGCTCTTCGAGTTGCTTGCGTTGTTCAACGCCAACATCCAGTGCTTCGGCACCCGCACTGAAAACAATGGTCACCATCGCCTCGGCCTGCGCTTCCGTGAAGGCGCGTGGCATATGGTTTTCGATTTCGAGATAGTCGGCAAGTTCCGCAATAAAATGCTGAATTTCACGCGCAACGGCGGCACGAAACGCGGCAGATGTCCCCGAACGTTCGCGCAATAACAGTCGAAACGCGTTGGGATTGTTGCCGATAAATTCCATAAACGTTGAAACGGACGTGCGGATCACGCTGCCGCCTTTAGCGATACGCTGACGCGCCTGGCGCATAAGCTGGCGCAGCATCAGGCCGCTCTCATCCACCATGGTCAGACCCAACTCATCCACATCACGAAAATGACGATAAAAGGACGTTGGCGCAATCCCGGCCTCGCGTGCGACTTCGCGCAGGCTCAAACTCGCAAAACTTCGCTCAGCACTCAGTTGACTAAATGCCGCTTCCACCAGCGAACGCCGGGTTTTCTCTTTTTGTTGTGCTCTTACGCCCATCACAATAGTTGAATCCTTCCAAAGGCCTTCAGGCACTATACCAGAGAATAAAATTAATCTGTTTGCATCACTTTGTGAATGATTGTTTACGTGAGGTTTGTGCTCCACAGCTCGAAAAGAGCACAACGATAATTGGGTTATCCTGCTAATGATGTTACTATTCTGTTGCTTTTATGTATAAGAACAGGTAAGCCTTGCCATGCCACACACCTACGATTACGACGCAATAGTTATTGGTTCCGGCCCCGGCGGCGAAGGCGCTGCTATGGGACTGGTGAAACAGGGAGCCAGAGTAGCGGTCATTGAGCGCTACCATAATGTTGGCGGCGGTTGCACCCACTGGGGCACCATCCCTTCTAAAGCCCTCCGCCACGCCGTTAGCCGCATTATTGAATTTAACCAGAACCCTCTTTACAGCGACCATTCCCGACTTCTTCGTTCTTCCTTTGCCGACATCCTCAACCATGCTGATAACGTCATTAATCAGCAAACGCGGATGCGCCAGGGGTTTTACGAGCGCAATCACTGCGAAATTTTGCAGGGCGACGCGCACTTTGTTGACGAACACACGCTGGCGCTGAAGTGTCATGACGGTTCCGTCGAGACGATTACCGCCGAGAAATTTGTCATCGCCTGCGGCTCACGCCCGTACCATCCGACCGACGTCGATTTCTCTCATCCGCGCGTCTACGACAGCGACTCGATTTTGAGCCTGCACCATGAACCGCGCCACGTGCTGATCTACGGCGCAGGGGTGATTGGCTGCGAATATGCATCGATCTTCCGTGGAATGGACGTGAAAGTCGACCTGATCAACACCCGTGACCGTCTGCTGGCGTTTCTCGATCAGGAGATGTCCGACTCCCTCTCCTACCACTTCTGGAACAGCGGCGTGGTTATTCGCCACAACGAAGAGTACGAGAAAATCGAAGGCTGCGATGACGGTGTGATCATGCACCTGAAATCCGGGAAAAAGCTCAAAGCCGACTGCCTGCTGTATGCCAACGGGCGTACGGGTAACACCGATTCGCTGGCGCTGGAAAACATCGGTCTTGAAACGGACAGCCGTGGTCAGCTGAAGGTCAACAGCATGTATCAGACTGCCTTACCGCATATCTACGCGGTGGGGGATGTGATTGGTTATCCGAGCCTGGCTTCCGCCGCTTACGACCAGGGCCGCATCGCTGCACAGGCGCTGGTGAAAGGCGAAGCGACTGCGCATCTGATCGAGGATATTCCAACCGGGATTTACACGATTCCGGAGATCAGCTCGGTGGGCAAAACCGAACAGCAGCTGACGTCAATGAAGGTGCCTTACGAGGTGGGTCGTGCGCAGTTCAAGCATCTGGCGCGGGCGCAAATCGTGGGAATGAGCGTGGGAACGCTGAAGATTTTGTTCCATCGCGAGACGAAAGAGATCCTCGGGATTCACTGCTTCGGTGAACGCGCGGCGGAAATCATTCATATCGGTCAGGCCATCATGGAGCAAAAAGGTGGCGGTAACACGATTGAGTACTTCGTTAACACCACCTTTAACTACCCGACGATGGCAGAAGCCTATCGGGTAGCCGCGCTGAACGGTTTAAACCGCCTGTTTTAACGCACCGTCAAAGTGGCCATCCATCGAACTGCGGATGGCCTCTGCCAGCTGCTCATAGCGGCTGCGCAGCGGTGATCCTGGACGATAGACCAGACCAATGGTACGACGCGGCTCAGGTTTAATGCACGGCAGATAAACCACACCATCGCGTTTGCGCTCGCGCGGTACGGCCAGCGCAGGCAGCAGTGTAATGCCACTTCCCGCCGCCACCATATTGCGCAGCGTTTCCAGGCTGGTTGCACGGAAATGGGTATCTTCATCCGCACCCGCTTCAAAGCAAAAACCCATCGCCTGATCGCGCAGACAGTGACCGTCTTCGAGCATCAGCAGCTTTTCACCCGCCAGATCGGACATCGGCACGCGATCGCGGTTCGCCCACGGGTGATCCTCATAGATCGCCAGCATCATCGGCTCATCAAACAGCGGCACTTCGATAAAGGCTTCGCTCTCTTTGACCAGCGCCAGAATGGCACAGTCGAGCTTACCGCTATCCAGCTGCGCCAGCAGTTGATGGGTCTGGGCTTCGTGCAGATACATTTCGAGTTTCGGGAAGGTCTGGTGCAGCATCGGGATAATTTGCGGCAACAAATAGGGGCCAACGGTAGGGATCAGGCCAATGTGCAGTGGGCCGGACATGGCTTCCCCCTGCTGGCTTGCCATTTCCTTGAGCACTTTGACCTCGCGCAGCACGGTGCGCGCCTGATCCACCAGCAGCAAACCGGCCTGGGTGAACAGCACTTTACGACTGGTACGTTCCAGCAGCATCACGCCCAGCTCATCTTCCAGCTTGCGGATCTGACCGCTCAGGGTCGGCTGGCTGACGTGGCAGGAATCTGCCGCGCGGCGAAAATGACGATGCTCAGCTAACGCTACCAGGTATTCAAGATCACGAATATTCATTATTCATCCTCCGTCGCCACGATAGTTCATGGCGATAGATAGCATAGCAACGAACGATTATCCCTATCAAGCATTCTGTTGAATAATACACCACATAGACGAGGCGGTGACTGTTTGACCCTTGAAGCACCGCCGCGTTATACGAGTTTCTCTCAAAACTCGAACAACTAAAGCCAACGTGAACTTTTGCGGACCCTGTGTCCGCTTTTTTTTGCATAAAAAAAGCCCGGCAAACGCCAGGCCTGATTTTTATTGGCCGGGTAAGCGCTGCGCCACCCGGCAATGTACCGACTTAGATCAGCCGATCTTTCGCATCCGCAATCGCCTGCGCCACCTGCTTCGGCGACACACCGCCTTTCGCCGCACGCTTATCCAGGCAGGATTGCAGCGCCAGAATCGGATAAACGTCATCGCCAATCACCGCACTGAATTTCTGCAGATCGGCAAGCGTAAGATCTTCCAGCGGCTTGCCCTGACGAATCGCCTCAACCACCGCTTCGCCCACAATATGGTGCGCTTCACGGAACGGCACGCCTTTAGCGACCAGATAATCCGCCAGCTCCGTAGAGTTCGCATAGCCCTGCTGCGCCGCTTCCTGGCAGCGCGGACGTTTCACCTGAATACCGTCCAGCACCAGCGCGCCCATATGCAGGCAGTCGAGCCAGGTGTCGAGAGCATCAAACAGCCCCTCTTTATCTTCCTGCATGTCTTTGTTGTAGGCCAGTGGCAGCCCTTTCAGCGTCATCATCATGCCGGTCAGCGCGCCCTGCACGCGGCCACATTTACCCCGGATCAGCTCCAGCGCATCCGGGTTTTTCTTCTGCGGCATCAGGGAAGAACCGGACGTCACGCGATCAGACAGCTCAACAAACCCGGCTTCACCGGAGTTGAAGAAAATCAGATCTTCGGCAAAGCGCGACAGATGCACCATGCCAATGGACGCATTCGACAGTAGCTCCAGCACGTGGTCGCGATCGGAAACGCTGTCCAGGCTGTTACGGGTGGCAGAAGCAAAGCCCAGCCAGCCGGCTAACTGTTCACGGTCGATTTCATACGCCGTGCCGGCCAGCGCACCGCTGCCCAGCGGACTGACGTCCAGACGCTTCAGGGTATCCTGCAAACGACTCTCATCGCGCGCCAGCATTTCAACATAGGCCAGACACCAGTGAGCAAACGTCACCGGCTGCGCGCGCTGCAGGTGGGTATAACCCGGCATCACCGCGTCCTGATTGTGATGCGCTGTTTCCACCAGCGCACTCTGCAGCTGGCGATTCGCCGACAGCAGCTCCACAACAGTGTCTTTACACCACAGCTTCAGGTCAGTCGCGACCTGATCGTTACGGCTACGCCCGGTGTGCAGCTTTTTACCCAACTGGCCGACTTTGTCGATCAGTTTGCCTTCCACCCAGCTATGAATATCTTCAGCATCGCTCTCAAGGATCTGCTGCGGATTCAGACGCACCTCTTCCAGCAGATTGTTCAGCGCCTCTTCGAGCTGCACTTGTTCGTCTGCCGTCAGCACGCCAACGGTAACCAGCGCTTTAGACCAGGCCACAGAGCCGACGATATCCTGTTCGGCCAGGCGGTAGTCGAAGCGCAAAGAGTCATTGAACTGTTTGAAACGCTGATCCGCTGCCTGTGTAAAACGCCCACCCCAAAGTGCCATAACATGCTTCCTTAAATTCGGTTAGTTCTGTCGGGTCGCGCTGCGCTTACCCGACCTGCAATCATCAATACTCTTTTTTTACCCGATAACGCTGTACTTACATGCACAAAATATTAGGCCAGAATACGTGTACCAATCGGCGTGCCGTTAAACAGCGCGGGCAATTGTTCCGCGTGACGCCACGAGGCGATATCGACCGGGCGACCCAAAGTGCGAGCGGCATCCAGCGCGGCATTCACCTTCACAATCATGCCGTCGGTAATAATGCCCTGGTCGATCAACTGCTCGGCCTTCGCTGCCGTCATCTCGGCAATGCGCTGGCCTTTTCCATCCAGAATCCCGCTCACATCGGAGAGCAGAATCAGATCCGCGCCCAGCGTCGCCGCCAGCGCCGTGGCCGCCTGGTCGGCATTCACGTTCATCAGTTGACCCTCTTCGGTCACCCCGATAGAGCTCACAACCGGCAGGAAACCGCCCTCCAGCAGAGTGTTAATCAGCTTAGGTGAACCCGGCTGCGCCAGTCCAACATGGCCCAGTTCTTCGTCGAGCTGGGTCACATTTACGCTATCACCGTCGCCCAGATACAGACCCACGGAGGCGATATGGTGTTTCTTTGCCCACGCCAGCAGCGTTTTGTTTGCGGTTCCCGCCAGCGCGCCGGTAATAATGTCGATCTGATCGGCAGGCGTCACACGCAGGCCGTTTTTCTTTTTCACCGGCAGATTCAGCCCTTTCATCAGCTCATCCACCACGCAGCCGCCGCCGTGTACAATCACCAGCGGACGTTGGTGTGATTCACGATAGTTCACCAGTGCAGTAAACAGACGCTCCAGCGCTTCTTCGCTGTCCAGCAGTACACCGCCGAGTTTGATAATTAATGGATTCATCATCACACCTTAAATAAGAGACTGCGTTTCGGCGAAGCCAAAACGAATGTTTGCGCACTGCACCGCCTGGGCGGCAGCGCCTTTGAGAAGGTTATCTTCTGCAGCCACCACGATCAGGTGCTCGCCCTGAACGGCAAAACCGATATCGCAGAACGGCAGGCCGACCACGTTTTTCAGCGCCGGGACACCTTTGTCATACAGACGCACCAACGGTTTATCGGCATAAGCCTGGTTAAAGGCTTCGGCTACCTGATCTTTGGTCACGCCCGGTTTCAGACGGCAGGTGATGGTTTCCAGAATCCCGCGCGGGAAGTTGCCCAGATGCGGGGTGAAAATCACTTCCGCGCCCAGGTGTGTAGTGATTTCCGGGTGATGACGGTGGTTGAACACGCCATACGGCTGCAGGCTCACTTCGCAGAAGCTGTTGGAAATGGCCGCCTTACGCCCGGCACCGCTGACGCCACTGGTGGCGTTGATCACAGGCCACTGATTGAGATCCAGCAGACCCGCGTCGATCAAAGGTTTAAGAGAAAGCTGCGCCGCCGTTGGATAGCATCCCGGAACGGCAATCAAATTGGCTTCTTTCAGCTTATCCGCGCTCCACTCCGCCAGACCATAAACCGCTTTTTTAAGCAGATCCGGATGCTGGTGAGTAAAGCCGTAATATTTTTCATAAAACGCACTGTCGTTAACGCGGAACGCGCCGGAGAGATCGAAAACCACACAGCCGGCCGCCAGGAACTGCGGTGCCAGGTCGTGGCTAACTTCGTGGGCGGTGGCCAAAAACACCACATCCACACCGTCGGTAAACTCGCTGATGTCGGACATCGGCTGCAGCGGCAAATCCACGATTCCCTTAAGCTGCGGATGCAAATCAGAAATTAATTTTCCCGCATCATTGCTTTGCGCTGATACGGTCAAAGCGGTTATGGTCATATGAGGATGGCGATTCACGTAGCTTACAAGCTCTGCGCCCGCATAACCGCTAGCGCCCACAATCAGCGTATTCAACATCGGGTTCCTTTACGATCAACGTTAGTGTATTTTTATTCACATTTAGTGCATGAATATTGATACTATCACGACCTAAGGTATGTCAACAATGAAAATGAATTTACCACCCTTTATCGAGATTTACCGCGCCCTGATTGCCACGCCGTCTATCAGTGCGACCGAAGAAGCGCTCGACCAAAGCAATGAGTCTTTAATCAATTTACTGGCTGGCTGGTTTAGCGAACTCGGGTTTAAGGTGGAAGTTCAACCCGTTCCAGGAACCCGCAATAAATTCAACCTGCTCGCCAGTACCGGCGAGGGTGCTGGCGGCCTGCTGCTGGCCGGACATACGGATACCGTCCCCTTTGATGATGGCCGCTGGACGCGCGATCCCTTCACCCTGACCGAGCACGACAACAAGCTCTACGGTCTGGGCACGGCGGATATGAAAGGCTTCTTCGCCTTTATTCTTGATGCCCTGCGTGACGTGGATGTGAAAACCCTGAAAAAGCCGCTCTATATTCTGGCCACCGCCGATGAAGAGACCAGCATGGCGGGTGCGCGCTATTTTTCGGAGAATACCGCCCTGCGCCCGGATTGCGCCATTATCGGTGAACCGACCTCACTGCAACCGATTCGCGCCCACAAAGGCCATATCTCTACCGCCGTACGCGTGATGGGCCAGTCCGGCCACTCCAGCGATCCCGCTCGTGGCGTCAACGCCATCGAACTGATGCATGATGCGATTGGCCGTATCATGCAGCTTCGCGATTCCCTGAAAGAGCGCTATCACCACGATTCGTTTACCGTGCCGTACCCAACGCTGAACCTGGGCAGTCTGCACGGTGGTGACGCCTCCAACCGCATCTGCGCTTGCTGCGAACTGCATATGGATATCCGCCCGCTGCCGGGCATGACCTTAAGCGATCTGGATGGCCTGCTGACGGAAGCATTGGCCCCTGTGAGCGAGCGCTGGCCGGGCCGTCTGACCATTTCCGAGCTGCACCCGCCGATCCCTGGCTACGAATGCCCGCCGGACCACCAGCTGGTGCAGGTGGTCGAAAAACTGCTCGGCGCGCAAACCGATGTGGTGAACTACTGCACCGAAGCGCCGTTTATCCAGACGCTGTGCCCGACACTGGTGCTTGGCCCGGGTTCCATTAATCAGGCCCACCAGCCGGACGAATACCTGGAAACCCGCTTTATTAAGCCGACACGCGAATTAATTACCCAGGTTGTGCATCATTTCTGCTGGCACTAACGGTTCTTTTTGAGTGCCCTCTTCCGCCAGGAGAGGGCACCAAAACGCATGATCCTCGTCACATTCTCATAAGCATCTCTTATCTGACGCGAAGCGAATTAAATTTCGTAAATTGCCCACATTTATTCGTTTGCTGAACCGTTTTCGCAGCAATTGACGGCAGGGGGTTTACGTGGCTTTATAAAGGGAGATGACAAATAAATGTCCAAAAGATTTCTGAATGGGCATAAACAAAAATGATGGGGTGACTGGGTTTTTATGAACGAACAATATTCCGCGTTGCGTAGTAATGTCAGTATGCTCGGCAAAGTGCTGGGAGATACCATCAAGGACGCGCTGGGAGAGAACATTCTCGACCGCGTTGAAACCATCCGTAAGCTGTCCAAATCCTCCCGTGCAGGAAATGAAGCGAACCGCCAGGAGCTGCTCACCACCTTGCAGAACCTGTCCAACGACGAGCTGCTGCCCGTCGCGCGCGCGTTCAGCCAGTTCCTGAACCTGGCTAACACCGCCGAGCAATACCACAGTATTTCGCCGAAGGGCGAAGCTGCCAGCAACCCGGAAGTGATTGCCCGCACGCTCAGAAAACTCAAAGACCAGCCCGATCTTAACGAAGAGACCATCAAAAAAGCGGTGGAATCCCTCTCCCTGGAACTGGTGCTCACTGC
Source organism: Lelliottia sp. WB101 (assembly GCF_003051885.1). Lineage (NCBI taxonomy): Bacteria > Pseudomonadati > Pseudomonadota > Gammaproteobacteria > Enterobacterales > Enterobacteriaceae > Lelliottia > Lelliottia sp. WB101. The sequence goes on along the minus strand of NZ_CP028520.1, from coordinate 1,074,639 downwards.
GCACCCGACCGAGATCACCCGTCGTACGCTTATCCACAAAATGGTGGAAGTGAACAACTGCCTGAAGCAGCTTGATAACAAAGACATTGTCGATTACGAACGCAACCAGCTGATGCGTCGTCTTCGCCAGCTGATTGCCCAGTCCTGGCACACGGATGAAATCCGTAAGTACCGTCCAAGCCCGGTTGATGAAGCCAAATGGGGCTTCGCAGTCGTGGAAAACAGCCTGTGGGAAGGTGTGCCAAACTACCTTCGCGAGCTAAACGAACAACTCGAAGAGAATCTGGGCTACCGCCTGCCGGTGGATTTTGTGCCGGTGCGCTTCACCTCCTGGATGGGTGGCGACCGCGACGGCAACCCAAACGTCACCGCTGAAATCACCCGCCACGTCCTGCTGTTGAGCCGCTGGAAAGCCACCGACCTGTTCCTGAAAGATATTCAAATCCTGATTTCTGAACTGTCGATGGTTGAAGCGACGCCAGAGCTGCTGGAACTGGTCGGCGAAGCGGGCGCCAGCGAGCCGTATCGTTACCTGATGAAAAACCTGCGCAGTCAGCTGATGGCGACCCAAGCCTGGCTGGAAGCGCGCCTGAAAGGCCAGCGTCTGCCGAAACCGGCGGGACTGCTCAGCCAAAACGAACAACTGTGGGACCCGCTCTACGCGTGCTATAAATCACTACAGGCATGCGGAATGGGCATCATCGCCAACGGCGAGCTGCTCGATACCCTGCGCCGCGTGAAGTGTTTCGGCGTGCCGCTGGTACGTATCGACGTGCGTCAGGAAAGCACCCGCCACACTGAAGCGCTGGGCGAGCTGACCCGCTATCTCGGCATTGGCGACTACGAAAGCTGGTCTGAAGCTGACAAACAGGCCTTCCTGATCCGCGAGTTGAACTCAAAACGCCCTCTTCTCCCGCGCAGCTGGGAGCCGAGCGAAGAGACCAGCGAAGTGCTCAACACCTGTAAAGCGATCGTTGATGCGCCAAAAGGATCTGTCGCCGCCTATGTGATCTCCATGGCGAAGACCCCGTCCGACGTGCTGGCCGTACACCTGCTGTTAAAAGAAGCCGGTATTAGCTTTGCGCTGCCGGTGGCTCCACTGTTTGAAACTCTCGACGACCTGAATAACGCCAACGACGTGATGACCCAGTTGCTGAACATCGACTGGTATCGCGGCTTTATTCAGGGCAAACAGATGGTAATGATTGGCTATTCCGACTCTGCAAAAGACGCGGGCGTAATGGCGGCCTCCTGGGCGCAGTACCAGGCGCAGGACGCGCTGATCAAAACCTGCGAAAAAGCGGGTATCGAATTAACGCTGTTCCACGGACGCGGCGGCTCTATCGGTCGCGGCGGCGCACCAGCGCACGCGGCACTGCTTTCGCAGCCGCCGGGCAGCCTGAAAGGCGGCCTGCGTGTCACCGAGCAGGGCGAGATGATCCGCTTTAAATATGGCTTGCCGGAAGTGACCATCAGCAGCCTGTCGCTCTACACCAGCGCGATTCTGGAAGCGAACCTGCTGCCACCACCGGAGCCAAAAGATGCATGGCGTCATATCATGGACGAGCTGTCAGATATCTCCTGCGATCTGTACCGTGGCTATGTGCGTGAAAACAAAGATTTCGTCCCGTACTTCCGCTCAGCAACGCCTGAACAGGAGCTGGGCAAACTGCCGCTCGGTTCACGTCCTGCGAAACGCCGCCCAACCGGTGGCGTAGAGTCTCTGCGCGCCATTCCATGGATCTTCGCCTGGACGCAAAACCGTCTGATGCTGCCTGCCTGGCTGGGCGCCGGTGCGGCGCTGCAAAAAGTGGTCGAGGACGGCAAGCAAAGCGAGCTGGAAACCATGTGCCGCGACTGGCCGTTCTTCTCCACCCGTCTGGGCATGCTGGAGATGGTATTCTCCAAAGCCGACCTGTGGCTGGCGGAATACTACGATCAGCGCCTGGTCAAACCGGAGCTGTGGGGCCTGGGTAAAGAGCTACGCGAGCTGCTGGAAGGCGACATTAAAGTCGTGCTGGATATCGCCAACGACTCGCATCTGATGGAAGATTTACCCTGGATTGCCGAGTCCATCCAGCTGCGCAACATCTACACTGACCCACTGAACGTATTGCAGGCAGAACTGCTGCACCGTTCCCGTCAGGCGGAAGAAGCCGGCAAAGAGCCAGACCCACGCGTGGAACAAGCGCTGATGGTCACCATCGCGGGCGTCGCTGCGGGCATGCGTAACACGGGCTAATCTCTGTTTTACGCTCATCAGGCCACACCATGTGTGGCCTTTTTTTATGCTTGCAGGTAAGGTTTTCTCTTTGGTCGACACGGAAGGAAATGCCATGCAGCAAGATATCAGCCTGATACTGGCCGAATTGATTGAAGGCCCGGCATCCCTGCGGAAAGTGCATTTTGCTAACCCTGCGACTCCCGCACCAGAGCTGGCGCTGCAGGTTGATTTCCCACGTCTGGAGATTGTGCTGGAAGGCTCCGTGAAAGACGTATCGACCGGAGTTTTGCAGGCTCAGGATGTCTTATATGTTCCGGCGGGCGGCTGGAACTCGCCGCAATGGCAACAACCCGCAACCGCCTTAAGTATTCTGTTTGGCAAACAACAACTTGGTTTTAGTCTGGTGCAGTGGGATGGCATAGCCCTGCGCAATCTGGCGAAACAGCACGTTGCACGCCGAGGCCCGCGTATTGGCTCATTCCTGCTGCAAACATTGCATGAAATGCAGATGCAGCCACAGGAGCAGCAAACCGCCAGGCTGATTACCTTGAGCCTGCTCAGCCATTGCACCGACCTGCTCGGCAGCCAGATCCAGACCGCTTCACGTAGCCAGGCCCTGTTTGGCGCCATTCGCGACTATATTGATGAGCACTACGCGTCGCCGCTGACCCGTGAATCCGTCGCGAAAGCGTTCTACATCTCACCCAACTATCTTTCGCATCTTTTCCAGAAGACAGGCGCGGTGGGATTTAACGAATATCTGACGCATACCCGGCTCGAACATGCTCGCCGGTTGCTGAAGGGGTATGATTTGAAGGTCAAAGAGATCGCACACAGCTGTGGGTTTATTGACAGTAACTATTTTTGCCGACTGTTCCGCAAAAATACGGAACGCTCGCCGTCTGAGTATCGCCGCCAGTACCACAGTCAGCTCACCGGAAAGTCGGTTAATCCAGAATAAGCTGGGTATGTTGCGGGGCAGACAGCAGTTTACGGACGGCAACCATCACCTTTTGCGGGTCGCGTAAGAACGCATTGATGCCGCATTTCACATAGCGACACTGCTCGAATCGCTCCACGCCAGCCAGTTCAATATCCGTAATGAGCAGAACCACTTCCGCCTGACGAATGTCCTCTTCTGTCAGTTCGCATTCAATGCCCAGAGCACCCTGGGTTTCGATTCGAATGTTCCACTTTTCCTGGTGACAGAGCTTTTCCAGCCGTTCAGCTGCCATGTAAGTATGGGCGACACCGCTTACACAGGCGGTCACTGCGACAATTCGGTGTTCCGCGATAGCGGCCATATTAACCTCCAACGGTTACCAAAAATCCTGCACGCTCGGCCATCTGTCGCACCCGGGCGATATCCTCTTCCGTCGGTACAGCCACCTGGCTCATGGTCCACGCGTGTTCGAGCAGCCGATATTTCGGCTCGCCATACTGATGGAAGGGCAACAAATGCAGTTGCCGTATTTTTGAGGGTATCAGAAATGCCAGTACGCGATTCATATTCGTCTCACTCAGCGTATAGCCGGGGATGAGCGGCACGCGTGGGATCACGTTGATGCCCTCTTCCACCAGACGCAGCAGATTATCCAGCACCCTCGGTAAATTCATATTTATCACGGTTTTCGCCTGGTCTGAATCCATGATTTTCAGATCGAACAGCACTTCATCGCACTGCTTCGCCAGGGGTAAAAGGCGGGAAAGCGGCGCATCGCCTGCGGTTTCAATGGCGGTATGAACTCCCCACCGACGCAGCCGTTGCAATAGCTGAGTGGCAAAAGGCGCCTGCATTAATACCTCACCGCCGGAGAGCGTCACTCCGCCGCCGGAGGAGCGAAAGAAGACCTCATCTTTCATCACCTCGCGTTCAAGTTCTTCAAGCGTAACATCGCGACCAATGTGCTCAAACGCACCGGAAGGGCATTCGGCAACATCTCGCAAGCAGGGTGCGCAGTGCAGACATTTGCTCTCCCTGCGCACGGTCTCGATCTTTGGCGAGATGGATTCCGGATTCGCGCACCACGGGCAGGAGTGGGGACAGCCTTTGAAAAAGACCACCGTGCGGATGCCCTGCCCATCATTCAGGGAGTAGCGCTGGATGTTAAAAATACGCGCCTGGTCAGCGCGTGTTTCTATCATTTCACAGCTGATGCGCGGTACGGCGGATAATGTCATCCTGAATCTCCTTCGACAGCTCAACAAAGAAGGCACTGTACCCGGCGACGCGGACCACCAGCCCGGCAAAATCCTGCGGGCGTTGTTGCGCTTCGCGAAGCGTATCCGCATTCACCACGTTGAACTGAACATGCTGTAATTTCAGCTGGGTGAATGCACGCAGGAAATCGGCCAGTTTTTGTAACCCTGCGTCGCCTTCGAGCGTGGCTGGCGTGAATTTCACATTCAGCAGCGTGCCATTAGAGAGCAGATAGTTATCCAGCTTACTCACAGATTTCAGCACCGCCGTCGGGCCCTGCATGTCCTGGCCGAGCATCGGCGACAGGCCGCCGTCCGCCAGCTGCTCACCGGCAAAACGCCCATCCGGCGTGGCTCCGACAACAGCGCCGAGCGGCACGTGGGCTGAGACGGTATAGGAACCCGGCGTGAATTGCCCACCGCGCGGATTACGATACTTTTCGACCTCTTTGCAGTAGTGGCGCAGGAGTTCAGCGCTGATATTGTCGACCTCATCGATATCATTGCCGTATTTTTCGAAGCGATGGATAAGCCGCGCACGGACCTTTTCCCCCTCGGGCGTCGCGAAGTTCGCTTTGAGTACCGCCAGCAGTTCATCAAAACTTAAGCGCTGCTGCTCAAACACCAGCCCTTTTAAGGCATGAAGCGAATCACTCAGATTGGCGATCCCAATACCCTGCACGCCAGAGAAGTTATACCGTGCCCCGCCTTCGGTGATGTCCTTGCCGTTATCAAGACAGTCGCTGATAAAGGAAGAAAGCAGCGGAACCGGTGCCCAGTCGCGATGGCCAATGTCGCAGATATTGCTGCCTTCGACCATTAAGGCAATGTAGTGGTTAATTTTGGTGCGGATATGTTCCAGCAATTCGTCATAACTCAGCGCCGTATTACCTTCGTTCTCCTGCATCGCAATTTCCATTACCTTCAGCAGGTTAAACATGGCGATATCGTGCAGACCGTAGGTTTTACCCGGAATCGATAACTCAACGCAGCCGACAACCGCGTAATCGCGCGCATCCTCCAGCGACACACCGCGATTCAGGAAAGCGGGCACCACCACCTCGTCATTGAAAATCTGCGGAATACCGGTGCCCAGACGAATAGTTTCCGCCGTCTTGAGCAGGAACGGCCTGTCGATAAACTCATTGACGCGAACACCCAGGTTCGGCTGCGGTAACTGGATACTCTGATAGGCATCGAGGCAGAGGAATGAGAGCACGTTTACCGCGCTGCGGCCATTTTCCGTCAGGCCACCCAGCAACGCGGTGTAGCCCGTCGGGAACCCGGCAAAATAGCGGGCGCTGCTGGTCGAGCGCAACAACACCACGTCGTTGCATTTCACCCACAGAGATTCTAATAACTCTTTAAGGAACGCCGCATCTTCGCCCTGGCTCAGCGAGGCCTGATAAAACGGCAGCATGTACTGATCGAAGCGGCCAATAGAGAGCGAACTGGCGTTAGATTCATACTGCAAAATGACGTTCATGTACCAGAACAGCTGACACGCCTGCCAGAAGCTTTTTGGCTTGTATTGGGCGTTGTGGCGCGAGTTTGCAGCGATGGCCAACAGCTCCTGCCGACGCGGTTCGTCATAGTGTTCAGCCATCTCTTCCGCCAGCGCCGCGTAGCGCAGGATATGGCGCTGCGAGGCTTCAAGAAGCAGTAGCGCGGCCTGATAAAATGCATTCTGCGGCTCGCGCTGACAGTGCTCGTTCATCTCAGCCACCAGCGCACCCAGCCCGTTGTTCAACAGACGCGGGTAATCAATGATGATGTGCCCCTGGCCTTTATCCGTCTGGTTAACGCTGAAAATCTGCGTGCTCACCGCCGCTTTGACCTCTTCCGTCATCTGGCTATTGATGAAGTCCTTCATCGACAGCTTTTCCCAGTACGGATAAAGCACGTCGCGGTAGAGGCGTTTGTCTTCTTCGCTGATATTAAAGCGATCCTGCGGGCGGGTGGAGAACTCCTCCAGCTCTTTCAGCAGCCAGTACGGGTCCATTTCGGGCGACATAATCCCGGCGCGCGGTTTCACCGTGCGGTTACCGGCAATCAGTTCATCATCACGAATCGCGATCTCAACGTGGTCGAGAATATACGCCGTCGCTTTCGCCCGACGCAGAATGACCGGTTCGCCTTCCGTCTGCTGATGGCTTTCGGTGTAGAGCAGCGCACGTTCAAGCGAGATTTCGCGTGGGCTGGCGAACAATGCGTCTTTCAGGCGCTGAATACGATTCGTCATGATTAAACTCCAGTAACTGAAAACAAGCCCGCCCCGAAGGGCGGGAAGAGGTCAGGCAGTTTGCGCCAGGTGGGCATCAATTTTGTTCATGATGGCTTCTGCGCGTTTGACCGCATCACTGATGTTGACGCGCACAATGGTTTTTCCGGCGAAGCGCTCTTCAAACTTAATGCCGATATCTTTGGTCAGGATGACCATATCCGCTGCGGCGACGTCTTCAGCCGTCAGTTCGTTTTCGAGGCCGATAGACCCCTGGGTTTCGACTTTGACTTCCCAACCTTTGGCTTTAGCGGCGCTTTCCAGCGCTTCGGCGGCCATGTAGGTGTGGGCAACGCCAGACGGACACGCGGTGACTGCAATAATTCGGGCCATGTTTTCTTCCTCACTCAGTTAATTTCGAAATCCAGATCCAGGTCGTCTTCCTTCTCTTCGACCTGTTTCGCGTTCTTACGCGCAATGCTTTTCAGTACGTTAACGCTGACCGCCGTGACCACGGCCCCGACGGCAACGGCCGCGATATACCCGAGCTTGCCTTCCACTACAGGCAGCACAATCAGGCCGCCCCACCCGGCATAACATTGCGCGCCAAATACGGCTGCTGTGACTGCACCGCAGGCTGAGCCAAGCATGATGGAAGGAATGACGCGCAGCGGATCGGCAGCGGCAAAAGGTATTGCCCCTTCCGTCACACCCACGCAGCCCATCACCAGCGCGGCTTTACCCGCTTCGCGCTCTTCTGCATTGAAATTCTTGCGGTTGATCAGCGTCGCCAGCCCCAGTCCTAATGGCGGTACGCAGATCCCAACCGCTGCGATAGCCACCACGGTATAAACCCCCTGCGCCACGCAAATCAGCATGAACGCGTAGGCCACCTTGTTGATAGGGCCGCCCATGTCGAAGGCCAGCATGAGCCCCATGATGACGGCAAGTACCACGATGCTGCCCTGCTGCATGCCTTGCAGCCACTGCGTTAATCCGGTGGTGAGTGCGCCGACAGGCTCACCGAGGCCCCACATCATGATGCCGGCGGTGATAAAGGTGCCGATGATAGGGATGATGAAAATCGGCATAACCGAGCGAAGTACTTTCGGCACTGGCAGTTTTTTCAGGTAGAAGACGACGATACCGCCGAGGATCCCGGCGATGATGGCGCCGAAGAACCCTGCGCCGAAGCTGTTACCGACCCATGCTGCGATAGCGCAGGGGGCGAGTGCCGCGCGTTCGGCAATGGAATAACCGATATAGGCCGCCAGGAAAGGCACCATCAGCGTTAAGCCCGCCACGCCAAGATCGAACAGTTTTTTCAGATTGGGATCGGTGGCCGCGTCCGGAACGGCGCCTTTGCCATAGAGCATGACCGAAACGGCCAGCAAAATACCGCCTGCGACGACGAAGGGGATCATGTGCGACACCCCTGTCATCAGATGCTGCCGCGTGTTCTTGAGAATATGCATCAACTCTTTCATGTGTCGCTCCCGGGCTTTCGCTCGCCTATATCCATAAAGATGTTGTGGCAACAATAGGCAATCGGAAAGCGGGCTGACAGTGGACAAAAAGGGCATTTGCTGGATTTTTGTATTACAGAAAGAAAAATGCGATCCGCCTCGAAATTTCCACCTTCCTTCAAAAAGCGCAAAAACAGTGAACCTGTGAGTCAAATCTCACTTTTCGCCGGACATTACATTTGTCCAGCGTTTGGCAGTTTTGTCACATGGCGCGTCTCACCGTCGCGCTCGTATGCTTTCCACTAATAGTGATTTTGGTTTTCAGGAGTGTGCGTATGACCCAGGTTGTGGATTTTGTCTGTGATTTGCCCAATGGCGTACATGCACGCCCGGCAAGTCATGTTGAAACGCTGTGCAATACTTTTACCTCGCAGATTGAGTGGCACAATCTGCGCAGCGATCGGAAAGGCGATGCCAAAAGCGCGCTCGCCCTGATCGGCACCGATACTCTAACGGGTGATGCCTGTCGCCTGGTGATTACCGGTGCAGATGAACAGCATGCCTATCAGCGCCTGGCGCAGTGGCTAAAAGAGGAGTTTCCCCACTGTGACGCCCCCCTCGCCGCCACGATTAGCACCGACCTAGACCCGTTACCGGAATCCCTGACTCGCCTCAACCCGACGCTCTTTCGCGCCCTGCCCGTATGCAGCGGCAGCGATCGCGGCGTGCTTACACTGCTGACTTCGCTCGATCTCAACGCGTTAACGTCACTCCCTGACGCCCGAGGCGCGGAGGAAGAACAATCTTCACTGGATAAAGGTCTGACGCTGCTGGTGAAAAGCATTGAGCTGCGCGCGCTGGATAGCGACAGCACCGCAAGCGCCATTCTGGAAGCCCATCGCTCGCTGGCGACGGACACCTCACTGCGTCAGCATCTTCTGGCAGGCGTCAATCAGGGGCTAAGTTGCGCACAGGCGGTTATCGCCACGGCAAATCATTTCTGCGCTGAGTTTTCGCGCTCCAGCAGCAATTATTTACAGGAGCGCGTACTGGACGTACGCGATGTCTGCTATCAACTCTTACAGCAGATTTACGGCGAGGAGCGCTTTCCGGCACCGGGTCAGCTGACGCAACCGTCCGTCTGTCTGGCAGACGACCTCACGCCGGGCCAGTTCCTGGAGCTGGATAAAACCCTGCTGAAAGGCCTGCTGCTGAAAAGCGGCGGCACCACTTCCCACACTGTGATTCTGGCGCGTTCGTTTAACATCCCAACGCTGGTGGGCGTCGACAGCGATAGCCTGCTGTCATGGCGCGATCAATCGGTGTTTATTGACGGCAATGCCGGTGCCATCGTGGTGAATGCCAGCGAGGCGGTTGCCCGTTATTACCAGCAGGAAAAGGCCGTGCAGGAGCAGCTCCGCGAACAACAGAGCGTCTGGCTCGATCGCGAAGCGAGAACCGCGGATGGTTTGCGCATTGAAATTGCCGCCAACATTGCCCATTCGGCAGAAGCGCAGGCCGCCTTTGGCAACGGCGCTGAGGGCGTAGGCCTGTTCCGCACCGAAATGCTGTACATGGATCGCGCCTGCGCGCCCTGTGAAAACGAGCTATACAACATTTTTTGTCAGGCTCTGGAAAGTGCAAACGGGCGGAGCATCATTGTGCGCACCATGGATATCGGCGGTGATAAACCCGTTGAGTATCTGAATATCCCGGCGGAGAACAACCCGTTCCTCGGCTATCGTGCCGTCCGTATTTACGAAGAATATTCCGCGCTGTTTACCACTCAGCTCAGGGCGATCCTTCGCGCGTCTGCGCATGGCAGCCTGAAGATCATGATCCCGATGATCTCCTCGATGGAAGAGATCCTGTGGGTGAAGGAAAAACTTGCTGAAGCCAAACAGCAGCTACGTGCCGAACATATTCCGTTTGAGGAGAAAATCCCACTCGGCATCATGCTGGAAGTGCCGTCGGTGATGTTCATCATCGACCAGTGCTGTGAAGAGATTGATTTCTTTAGCATTGGCAGTAATGACCTGACGCAGTACCTGCTGGCGGTCGACAGGGATAATGCCAAAGTGACCCGCCATTACAACAGCCTGAATCCGGCATTTCTGCGGGCGCTCGATTTCGCCGTGCAGGCCGTGCATCGTCAGGGGAAATGGATTGGTCTTTGCGGTGAACTCGGGGCAAAAGGCTCTGTGCTGCCGCTGCTGGTCGGGCTGGGGCTGGATGAACTTAGCATGGGCTCGCCGTCGATTCCGGCGAACAAAGCGCGTCTGGCACAGCTGGACAGCCGCGCGTGTCGTCAGTTACTCAATCAGGCGATGGCATGCCGCACGTCCCTTGAAGTGGAGCATCTGTTAGCCCAGTTCCGTATGAATCAGCAGGACACCCCGCTGGTCACGCCGCGCTGTATTTCTCTCGATAACGACTGGATCAGCAAAGAAGAGGTCATGAAGGGCATGACCGACAAGCTACTGCTGGCCGGGCGTTGCCGCTATCCGCGCAAGCTGGAAGCCGATTTATGGGCGCGGGAAGCCGTTTTCTCGACCGGTCTTGGTTTCAGCTTTGCCATTCCGCACAGCAAATCTGAGCACATTGAGCAATCCACCATCAGCGTCGCGCGGCTGAAAGCCCCCGTCCAGTGGGGCGATGAAGAGGCGCAGTTCATCATTATGCTGACCCTCAACAAACACGCCGCGGGCGATCAGCATATGCGTATTTTCTCGCGTCTGGCGCGCCGCATCATGCACGAAGATTTCCGCAACGCGCTGGTTAATGCCAGCTCCGAAGAGGCCATCGCGGTCCTCCTGCAACGTGAATTAGAACTGTAAACAGAGGAAGAGTCATGGAACTGTATCTTGATACCGCCAACGTGGCGGAAGTTGAACGTCTGGCCCGTATTTTTCCGATTGCTGGCGTGACCACCAATCCCAGCATTGTCGCCGCCAGCCGCGAGTCTCTCTGGGATGTGCTGCCGCGCCTGCAAAAAGCCATCGGGCAGGAGGGCACCCTGTTTGCACAAACGATGGGCCGTGATGCCGAAACCATGGTGGCCGAAGCCAAACGTCTGAGCAACGTACTGCCGGATATCGTGGTCAAAATCCCTGTCACCGCGGAAGGGCTGGTCGCAATCAAAGCGTTGAAAAAAGAAGGTATTACGACTCTCGGCACCGCCGTTTACAGCGCGGCGCAGGGTTTATTGGCCGCGCTGGCTGGAGCGAAATATGTCGCGCCATACGTTAACCGCGTCGATGCCCAGGGCGGCGACGGGATTCGCATGGTGCAGGAGCTGCAGTCCCTGCTGGAACTGCATGTCCCCGACAGCAAAGTGCTGGCCGCCAGCTTCAAAACGCCGCGTCAGGCTCTCGACTGCCTGCTCGCCGGATGTGAGGCGATCACACTTCCTTTAGATGTAGCGCAACAAATGCTCGGCACGCCAGCGGTAGAGTCAGCAATAGAGAAGTTCGAGCACGACTGGAAAAACGCGTTTGGTAACCTCAATCTCTAAAGGAGAAACGTTATGGACCGTATCATTCAATCACCGGGAAAATACATTCAGGGCGCGGATGTTCTCAGCCGCCTTGGTGACTACCTGAAACCGCTGGCCGCGCGCTGGCTGGTTGTCGGTGATAAATTCGTTCTCGGCTTTGCCGAAGAGACGCTGCGTGAAAGCTTCAAAAATGCTGAACTGCATGTTGAAATCGCGCCATTTGGCGGCGAATGCTCCCAGACGGAAATTGATCGTCTGCGCAAGCTGGCAAAAAGCGCCGATTGCCAGGCCGTTTTAGGTATTGGCGGCGGGAAGACGCTGGATACGGCCAAAGCGCTCGCCCACTTTATGGATGTGCCGGTTGCCATCGCTCCGACCATAGCCTCAACGGATGCGCCGTGCAGCGCCCTTTCAGTCATCTACACCGACAGCGGCGAGTTCGATCGTTACCTGATGCTGCCGCACAACCCGAACATGGTTATCGTCGACACCAAAGTCGTGGCCGGTGCGCCTGCCCGCCTGCTAGCGGCAGGGATTGGCGATGCGCTGGCAACCTGGTTCGAAGCACGCGCCTGCTCCCGCAGCGGCGCCACCACTATGGCGGGCGGGAAATGTACCCAGGCCGCATTGGCTTTGGCCGAGCTGTGCTACAACACGCTTATTCAGGAAGGCGAAAAAGCGATGCTCGCCGCCGAACAGCATGTCGTGACCCCCGCCCTTGAGCGCGTGATTGAAGCCAACACCTATCTGAGCGGCGTCGGCTTTGAGAGCGGCGGATTAGCCGCAGCACATGCGATCCACAACGGTCTGACGGCCATCCCTGATGCGCACCACTATTACCACGGTGAAAAAGTCGCGTTTGGCACCCTCACCCAGCTGGTGCTGGAAAATGCCCCGGTTGAGGAGATCGAAACGGTGGCCGCGCTGTGCCATAGCGTCGGATTGCCGATCACGCTGGCGCAGCTGGATATCAAAGAGGATATTCCGGGCAAAATGCGTCTGGTGGCAGAAGCGTCATGCGCAGAAGGCGAGACGATTCACAATATGCCTGGCGGGGTGACGCCGGATCAGGTGTACGCAGCACTGCTGGTTGCCGATCAGTACGGGCAGCGTTTTTTACATGAGTGGGAATAATTTCTGTCGCCGGATGGCACTGCGCTAACCCGGCCTATCAACCGCGTAGGTGCACACAAGCGCAGCCGCCGCAGAATAAAAAAATCCCCGCCAGAGCGGGGATTTTCATCTTTATAGAATTACAGCAGGTCGAAACGGTCCAGATTCATCACTTTCACCCAGGCGGCGACAAAGTCCTTCACGAACTTCTCACCGGCATCCTGGCTGGCATACACTTCTGCCAGTGCACGCAGAACCGCGTTAGAACCGAACACCAGATCGGCACGCGTTGCGGTGTATTTCACCTCTCCGCTTTGACGATCGCTGCCAGCGAACAGCTCATTTGAGTCATCGGTGGCTTTCCATTGAGTGTTCATATCCAGCAGATTGACGAAGAAATCGTTGCTGAGCACACCCACGCGATCGGTGAAGACGCCGTTCTGACTGCCGTCAAAGTTGGCCCCCAGAACACGCATCCCACCCACCAGCGCAGTCATTTCTGGCGCAGTGAGCGTCAGCTGCTGGGCTTTGTCGATCAGCAGAGATTCTGTCGTCGCGCTGTCCTGCTGAGCGCGATAGTTACGGAAACCATCGGCAACCGGCTTGAGCAGCTCAAACATTTCGATATCCGTCTGATCCTGACGCGCATCCACGCGGCCCGGCGTGAACGGTACGGTGATGTAAACCCCTGCCGCTTTCGCAGCCTGTTCAACACCCACCACACCGGCCAGCACGATGATGTCGGCCAGCGACGCTTTATGAGCAGACTTATAGATGCCCTCCAGGGTTGGCAACGCGCGCGCTGCAGCGGCGTTAACATCCCAGTCACGCTGTGGTGCCAGCGCCAGACGCGCCCCGTTGGCACCCCCGCGTTTATCGCCACCACGGAAGGTGGAAGCGGACGCCCAGGCAACCGACACCAGTTCGCTAACGGACAGCCCGGAAGCTGCAATTTCTGCTTTCAGGCTTTCGATGTCCGCAGCCGTTGGCTGGAAGAATGCCTGCGGCAGCGGGTCCTGCCAGATCAGATCTTCTTTCGGGACTTCCGGACCGATGTACCGCGCTTTTGGCCCCATATCACGGTGCGTCAGTTTGAACCACGCGCGGGCAAAGGCTTCGTTGAACGCCTGCGGATCGTTGAGGAAACGACGAGAAATCTTCTCGAATTCCGGGTCCATACGCAGGGTCAGGTCGGTGACCAGCATGGTTGGCTTACGTTTTTTCGACGGGTCGAACGGATCAGGAATCATCTCTGGCGCGTCGACAGCTTCGAATTGAATTGCGCCTGCCGGACTGCGCGTCTGCACCCATTCGAATTTGAACAGGTTCTCGAAGAAGTAGTTGCTCCACTGAGTTGGGGTTTGCGTCCAGACCACTTCCAGACCGGAAGTGATAGCGTCAGCGCCCACGCCGCTGCCATGGGTGCTGGCCCAGCCTAAACCTTGGGATTCAATCGGTGCGGCTTCAGGATCAACGCCAACATGCGTCGCTTCTGCGGCGCCGTGAGTTTTACCCAGCGTGTGACCGCCCGCGATCAGGGCCACGGTCTCTTCGTCGTTCATACCCATGTTGCCGAAGGTGGCACGAATAGCCGCCGCCGCAGACAGCGGTTCACCGCTGGCATTTGGCCCTTCCGGGTTGACGTAAATCAGCCCCATTTCAGTCGCGGCTAACGGACGTTTCGCCAGCGCCTCCGGATCACGATGAGCCAGCCAGGTTTTTTCATCACCCCAGTTCACATCCAGATCCGGTTCCCAGACATCTTCACGCCCGGCACCAAAACCAAAGGTACGGAAGCCGGAGTTTTCCAGCGCCACGTTACCGGCCAGGATAAACAGGTCGGCCCAGGAGATTTTCTGTCCGTATTTTTGCTTAATCGGCCATAACAGACGGCGCGCTTTATCAAGGCTGACGTTGTCCGGCCAGGAGTTTAAAGGTGCAAAACGCTGTTGACCGCGCCCTGCACCGCCGCGACCGTCAACGGAACGGTAGGTGCCTGCGCCATGCCATGCCATACGAATAAACAGGCCCGCGTAGCTGCCCCAGTCGGCAGGCCACCACGGTTGAGAATCGGTCAGAAGGGCTTTGAGATCGCCTTTGAGGGCGGAGTAATCAAGTTTGCTGAATTCTTTGCGGTAGTCGAAGTCTTCACCCAGCGGGTTAGAACGGTTGGAATGTTGATTCAAAAGATCGACGCGAAGTTGCTTGGGCCACCAGTCGCGGCTGTTCGTGCCAGCGCCCGCGCTTTGGTCAGGCCCGCCTTTATGAAAAGGGCACTGTCCGGTTGATAACGTGTTATGGGTATCGTCTGTGCTCATCTCTCATGCTCCCTCTACAGTATTTAGCTTAAAGATATACACCTCTGCTTAGAAGGTATAGTTGAGATAACGCACGGATTCGATAGTTATTTCCGTTTAATTGACCATAGAAATTATCTGCCTATTGTGTACAGAGGCGGTGGCGTTGATATGGCAGGGAAAGCGGAGGGAGAAGAAAACAAAAAACCCTCCGAAGAGGGTTTGTCGATTACAGGCCAGGGCGAACGCCGAGGGTGTGGCAGATGGCGTAACTCATTTCGGCGCGATTCAGGGTGTAGAAATGGAAGTCTTTGACCCCTTCACGGCTTAAAATCTTCACCATGTCCATCGCGATATTGGCACCGACCAGCTTGCGCGTTTCGGCATCATCGTCCAGCCCTTCGTACATTTTTGACATCCACAGCGGGATGCGCACGTTGGTCATGTCGGCGAATTTCTTCGCCTGCTTGAAGTTGGACACCGGCAGAATACCTGGAATGATCTCAACATCAATGCCCGCCGTGATGCAGCGGTCGCGGAAACGCAGATAACTTTCCACGTCGAAGAAGAACTGTGTGATCGCACGGTTTGCACCGGCATCCACTTTGCGTTTCAGGTTGAGCAGATCGGCCTGCGCGCTTTTCGCTTCCGGATGCACTTCCGGATACGCCGCCACAGAGATATCAAAATCGCCGACCTCTTTCAGTAACGCCACCAGGTCGGTTGCGTACATGTCCGGTTTACCGCTACCCGGTGGCAGGTCGCCGCGCAGGGCGACGATATGGCGAATACCGTTGTCCCAGTAGTCCTGGGCGATAGTGCGCAGTTCGTCGCGGGTCGCGTCGATACAGGTCAGATGCGGTGCCGCTTCCAGACCGGTGCGATCCTTAATGCCTTTAATAATGCTGTGCGTACGGTCGCGCTCACCGGAGTTAGCACCGTAAGTCACAGAGACGAACTTCGGTTTCAGGCTGCTCAGGCGATCGATAGAGCTCCACAGGGTTTGCTCCATTTCACTGGTGCGCGGCGGAAAGAATTCAAAAGAGACGTTAATCTGGCCCTGCACTTCAGCCAGGCTCTGATTCAGGGCTTCCCGCTGGTTGGCGTGAAAAAAGCTCATACCTTACCTCATCAATCGCGTGATAATTATTGCTGTTTATAAACATCTATCCATTTAGACGTCTGGATGTAAAAATGACGGAAAAGCGGGATGACGTCAACAGAAATCATCGGCATTAACGGTGAGGAATGTTCAGGAAAGATGAAGAACGTTCATGATGGCGGGGAGAAGTGCAGGGTGAGCGCGGTCTGGCGCCCTCACCCTTGCCCTCTCCCGTCGGGAGAGGGAATCAAAAAGACTACAGCAGCTGCGCCAGGCGATTAATGTCTGACTGAATCGCCCCGGCGGTGACGTCGCGCCCCGCACCTGGCCCACGAATCACCAGCGGGTTATCACGGTACCAACGGCTTTCAATGGCGAAGACGTTATCGCACGGCAGCAACGCCGCCAGAGGATGCTCAGGGCGAACGGCCTCAACACCCACGCGGGCTTTACCGTTAGCGTCAAAACGGGCCACATAGCGCAGAACCAGCCCCATTTCGCGTGCCGCTTCCAGGCGTGACACCATCTGTTCGTTCAGCTCCTCACCGTTCTCGAAGAAGTGATCGACTGACCCCTCTTCGCAACCGGCCGGAACCAGCGACTCCACGCGCACCTGGCCTGGCTCAATGTCGTAACCCGCTTCGCGCGCCAGAATGACCAGCTTGCGCATCACGTCTTTTCCGGCGAGATCCACGCGCGGGTCCGGCTCCGTCAGCCCCTGCTGCCACGCCTGGTCCACCAGGTCCGTAAACGGAACGGTGCCGTCAAACTGCAGGAACAGCCAGGAGAGGGTACCGGAGAAGATACCGCTGATTGCCAGAATGCTGTCACCGCTGTCGATCAGGTCGCGCACGGTGTGGTTCACCGGCAGACCGGCACCCACGGTGGCGTTATATAGCCAGTGACGGCCGGTTTTTTCAAACGCGTCGTGGATTTGGCGGTATTTATCGGTGCTGCTTGCGCCGGCCAGTTTGTTCGCGCTGATAACGTGGAAACCGTGGCTGGCAAAATCGAGGTACTGATCGGCCAGCTGCTCGCTGGCAGTGACGTCCAGCACGACCAGATCGTCGTACGGGTGCGCGCGCATCCACAGGAACAGGGACTCTTCGTCCTGCTCGACCGCTTCATCGTTGAAAAATGCGAGCGCGCGGCTGGCGTCCAGCCCGTCGTAGTTCAGCAGGCTGCGGCGGCTGTCCACCACGCCTGCTAATACAAATTCAAAACCGGTGCGTGCAGAGAGCGTCGTTTGCTCGCGGGCAAACAGCTCCAGCCAGCGGGAACCGATGTTTCCCTTCCCGAACAGCACCAGGCCGATACGTTTTTCCGCGCGGAACAGGGTGGTGTGCAGCCCCTGAATCAGGCTCTCGGTTGGGCCTTTACGCAGCACGGCGACCAGGCTGATGCCCTCTTCCGACTGCCAGGTGAACTCCACCGGCTGGCCTTTCAGCTGTTGCCAGAAACGGTGGCAATGGAGCGGGTTACGGGTGACACCCGCGCCGACCATCGCGACCAGCGCCAGCCCCTGACGCAGGCGAAGTTCGCCCGGTAATCCGGCTTCATCAAGAATTTTCAGCGCGCTGTCAGCCACTTCGGCGGTGTAGCAGAACTGCAGCAGCTGGCGGTCATTGTGCACGCCAACGGCCAGAGGGCGCACCTGGGCGCGCTTGAGGATCAGGTCGATATCTTTGTGTGCCAGTTTGAAATCTTGTCCGGCAGGCACCTGGAATTCGATCAGGCAAATATCATCGTGACTGGTCACGATGCGCGCGCCTGTGCCCGAGGCCAGTACGCGTTCGATGCGGGTCGAACCTTTATCTGGGGTGTAACTACAGCGCAGCTGCAGGTCGATATCGCTGCCCGAAACAGGCTGTAAGGTACGTGCGTGCAGGACCGGTGCTGCCAGACGCGCCAGCTCACTGGCTTCGTCCAGACGCAGCAGCGGCAGCAGACAGGCATCTTTTACTTTGCGCGGATCGGCGCTATACACCCCGGCCACATCGCTCCAGATAGTGACGCGAGACGCCCCCGCCAGCGCACCGATTTGCGTTGCCGAGTAGTCCGAGCCGTTACGGCCCAGAAGCACGGTTTCGCCCGCGTTGCTGCGGCTGATAAAGCCCGTCACGACGATGCGTTTGCCCGGATGCTGCACCAGCAGCTGTTGCAGCAGAGGATAAGAGAGGCCCTCGTCGACCTGCGGTTGCGCCGCACGCTCAGCGCGCAGGAAATCGCGCGCGTCCAGCCACGCGGCCTCCAGCCCTTGCTGCTCCAGGACTGCCGCCATCAGGCGCGCAGACCAGACTTCACCGTGGCCGACCACTTCAGCGTAAACCGCTTCGGTCACGCCGCTGTCCAGTAATCCGGCCAGACGCTCCAGATCGTGAACAAATGCGCTGATGAGGCTGTCTGCCGCGTCCGCAGGCAGCAGGCCGACGATCAGATCGCTCTGATAGCGGCGTAACGTTTGTTGAACCTGATGCGCAGAAAGGCGATCGGTCTGGCTTAATTTCAGCCAGCTAATCAACTGGTTGGTAGTGCTGCCTGCCGCCGAGACAACCATCATGTCGCCCGGCATCGAATACTCCGCCATGATCCCTGCGACACGCAGGTAACATTTCACATCAGCAAGACTACTACCACCAAACTTGTGCAGCTGGCGACCCTTCGCCCCTGCCTGCGCTATCACACTCATGATTACCCTTGGCTGCGACCCGGAAGGCATTTTCCAGATCGGCAATTAAATCTTCACAGTCTTCAATACCGGTTGAGATGCGTAACAGCGTCTCGGAGATTCCGGCGGCGGCACGCGCCTCTGGCGCCATGCCAGCGTGCGTCATTGTCGCGGCGTGGGAGATCAAGCTTTCGACTCCCCCTAAGGATTCCGCCAGCGTAAACAGTGACAGCCCGCTCAGGAAACGACGCAGCGTTTGCTCATCGCCATCCAGTTCAAAACTTAACATCGCGCCAAAACCTTTCTGCTGGCGCGCGGCAATCTCGTGGCCCTGATTTTCCGGCAGCGACGGGTGATATAACTTTTTCACCAGCGGCTGCTTTTTCAGGAACTCGACAATCGCCTGGGCATTACGCTGTGCCACTTCCATGCGCGGCGACAGTGTACGCAGACCGCGCAGCAGCAGATAGCTGTCGAACGCGCTACCGGTGACGCCAATGTTATTGGCCCACCATGCCAGTTCAGTGACAACCTCCGGATCTTTTGCAATCACCACCCCGGCGACCACGTCCGAGTGGCCGTTCAAATATTTGGTGCATGAATGCAATACCAGATCCGCACCCAGCGAAAGTGGGTTCTGAAGCGCCGGACTGAGGAACGTATTATCCACTACACTTATCGCTCCCGCATCCCTTGCGAGCTGACAAATTTTCGCAATATCGACAACGCGCAGTAATGGATTGCTTGGACTTTCCACCAGAACCAGCTTTGGCTTTTGGGCCAGCGCCTGTTGTAGCGCTTTTTCGTCATTCTGATCGACGAATAAAACACGGTAACAGCCGCGTTTTTCCAGGCTGTCGAACAGACGGTAGCTGCCGCCGTAACAGTCATGCGGAGCCACCAGCAGATCGCCAGGTTTCAGGAACACGGTTGTCACCAGGTGAATGGCTGACATACCGGTATTGGTCAGTACCGCGCCTGCACCGCCTTCCAGCTCCGCCAGCGCGCGCTGGGTCACGTCACGCGTAGGGTTGCCACGACGCGAGTAGTCATGCGCACGGGGTTCATTAAATCCGGTGAAATTGTAAGTACTGGAAAGATGAATCGGCGGGACAACGCAGCCGTACTGCTCGTCATCATTTAATCCGCTACGCACTGCGATAGTGGCCTGTTTACGCGTCATGGTGAAGGCTTCCTGGCGAAAGAGGTGAAAAGTCAGGCACCAGAGTAAACACTGAAACTATAGACGTCAATACATCTGGACATCTAAACTTCTTTGCGTATAGATTGAGCAATGCGAGAATAGCCGTTAAAATTACATGCTTTAGGACACGCCGCCGACGCAATATCCGTGTCACGGTATCGTCCTTACGGTAAACTACGCGAGATTACGGTTAAAAGCCTTATCAAAGGTAAGGTTTTAGCCTTTATTAATGACAAAGAGGATTAAAGGTCTCATGGCTGAATGGAGCGGCGAATATATCAGCCCATACGCTGAGCACGGTAAGAAGAGTGAACAAGTAAAGAAAATTACGGTTTCCATTCCTCTGAAGGTGTTGAAGATCCTCACCGATGAACGCACGCGTCGTCAGGTGAACAACCTGCGTCACGCGACCAACAGCGAACTGCTGTGCGAAGCATTTCTGCATGCGTTTACTGGTCAGCCGTTGCCGAACGATGAAGACCTGCGCAAAGAGCGTAGCGATGAAATCCCGGAAGCGGCGAAAGTGATCATGCGTGAACTGGGTATCGACCCGGATACGTGGGAATACTAACTGCGGTGTGATCCCGCTGAGGTGACTCAGCGGGATGGTTTCTTAGAAGTTGTAGCCCAGGCCGACACGCAGACGCGTCTGGCGATCGTCGCTGGTGGCGGTGTTATAGCCGGAAGAGACGTTACCCACTTCGATAAACGGGATCCATGAGTCGATGTTATAAGCCACGCGGAAGTTATATTCGTAATCTTCTTTTTTATTGTTATACAGATCTTCGTTGTCGGCGAACTTATAAATTCCGTTCAGTTCGAACATCCAGCTATCAATATTATAACCCAGCCACATTTCCGGGCGATAAACCATACGGTCGTCTTTACCGTCCGCGTTACGGCGGGTGTATTCTGTACGATAGCGGAAAGCCGTCCACCAGCTGTCATTAATATTATATTGCACGCGCAGATAAGGCTTATAAATGGTCATGTCGTCACCCATTTCTACAGCGACGCCCGGTTGCCAGATAAAATTTTGCCAGGTGAACTGATAGCTGGCAGTATATTCGTTGCTGTTACTTTCCATATTATTAAGCGCGTCGTTAGGCTGCTTCTCATCGGAGCGAGATACCGCCTCCACAGCCACGCCAAATCCAGTGCCAAAGCGATGTGACATGTACACACGGTCGTAGTTACGCCCGTCGTCATAATACTCGTGTCGGTAATCAACGTATCCCGCTTGCGCCGCACAAGATAATAATGGCAGCACAAATAACAGTTGCTTCAT
The DNA here is from genome assembly GCF_003051885.1 of Lelliottia sp. WB101. Classification (NCBI taxonomy): domain Bacteria; kingdom Pseudomonadati; phylum Pseudomonadota; class Gammaproteobacteria; order Enterobacterales; family Enterobacteriaceae; genus Lelliottia; species Lelliottia sp. WB101. Next base: position 1,053,361 of record NZ_CP028520.1, on the reverse strand, counting down.
TTTCATAACAGTTCCCTCGAAGTAAACGCGCCCTGAAAGCCATTGCAGATGAAATGGCAAATAAGAATTCATGTTGAGCGAAGTGTAATTTTACGTAATGAGGGAAACCTTTTATTTTTTGACACACAAAGAAAAACAATGGCAAAGAATTAAAGAATACGAAGATGCAGTTCACTAACCGTTAAAGAATACACCAGACGAATATATTAAATACGACAGTACCTGGTTATTTATTTTTAAGATAAATATTAAATTCGGATTTATTCAGGGAGAATATTACAGGCACAAAAAAAGCGCCTTTCGGCGCTTTTTTTTCGGGTAGCTTATTTAGCGCCCGGGATGCTGAAACGCTTGTTGAAGCGGTCAACACGGCCACCGGTTGCAACATCACGCTGCTTACCAGTGTAGAACGGGTGGCATTGACCACAAACGTCCAGGTTCAGATCGTGACCCACTGTAGAGCGGATTTTGATCGCGTTACCGCAAGAGCAGTTTGCAGTAATAAAATCGTATTTCGGGTGAATATCTTTTTTCATGGGGAGAACCTCAGTTAAGGCCGCGTCGCTCTTCCAGCCCTAACGCCAGACACCACGCGATGTTAATAATTGCCCGTAGCCTTCCTCGCCGCTTCTGCGTTAGCTGCAATCCAGCAGCGCGAATTCTTCGGGTAATAGCTATTTTGATGCGGATAAACCTACACCAAAGGCGGCGAATCATACAGAATTCAACCAGCGTATGCAAACTGATCCGCACGCCTACAGCAACTAATGTGTATACTAATGCGCCACTTTTCAAGTCAGGAAGATTCGATGCCCGTCGCTCACGTTGCCCTGCCCGTTCCGCTTCCCCGCACCTTTGATTATCTGCTGCCTGACAGCATGAGCGTCAAAGCGGGCTGCCGCGTGAGCGTGCCCTTTGGTAAGCAGCAGCGCGTCGGGATCGTAGTATCAGTAAGCGATAAAAGCGAGCTGCCCCTCAACGAACTGAAAGCCGTGGTCGAAGTCCTGGACGACGAGCCAGTTTACTCGTCCAGTGTCTGGCGACTGCTGCTGTGGGCCGCAGATTATTATCATCACCCGATTGGCGACGTGCTGTTCCACGCCCTGCCGATTCTGCTGCGTCAGGGCAAAAGCGCCAGCCACGCGCCGATGTGGTACTGGTTTGCCACCGAGCAGGGCCAGGCCGTGGATATCAACAGCCTTAAGCGCTCTCCTAAACAGCAGCAGGCGCTTGCCGCGCTGCGTCAGGGAAGGATTTGGCGTCATCAGGTGACTGACCTGGATTTTAACGACGCGGCGCTGCAAGGGTTACGCAAGAAAGGTCTGTGCGAGCTGGCCAGCGAATCCCCGGCGCTGGTGGACTGGCGCAACGGGTTCTCCGTGGCGGGCGACCGCCTGCGTCTTAACACCGAGCAGGCCACCGCCGTAGGGGCCATTCACAGCGCCTCCGACCGTTTCTCTGCCTGGTTACTCGCGGGCGTCACCGGGTCCGGTAAGACTGAAGTCTATCTGAGCATTCTCGAAAACGTGCTCGCTCAGGGCAAACAGGCGCTGGTGATGGTGCCGGAAATCGGCCTCACGCCACAAACTATCGCCCGTTTTCGCGAACGCTTTAACGCCCCGGTGGAGGTGCTGCACTCCGGTTTAAACGACACCGAGCGCCTCAGCGCCTGGCTGAAAGCCAAAAACGGTGAGGCCGCAATTGTGATTGGCACCCGTTCATCCCTCTTTACACCCTTTAAAAATCTTGGCGTCATCGTGATCGACGAAGAGCACGACAGCTCCTATAAGCAGCAGGAAGGCTGGCGTTATCACGCTCGCGACCTGGCGGTGTATCGGGCGCACAGCGAACAGATTCCGATTATTCTTGGCTCAGCAACGCCTGCGCTGGAAACACTGCACAACGTGCGTCAGCGCAAATATCACATGCTGCGTCTGACGCGCCGCGCGGGAAATGCGCGCCCGGCGACGCAGCACGTGCTGGATCTGAAAGGTCAGCCGGTGCAGGCGGGGCTGGCTCCCGCGCTCATCAGCCGTATGCGTCAGCATTTACAGGCCGACAACCAGGTGATTCTGTTCCTGAACCGCCGCGGGTTCGCGCCGACGCTGCTGTGCCACGACTGCGGCTGGATTGCCGAGTGCCCGCGCTGCGATCACTACTACACCCTGCACCAGGCGCAGCATCATCTGCGCTGCCACCATTGTGACAGCCAGCGCCCGGTGCCGCGCCAGTGCCCGTCGTGCGGCTCCACGCATATGGTGCCTGTGGGTCTGGGTACCGAGCAGCTTGAACAGGCGCTCGCGCCGTTCTTCCCCGGCGTACCGCTGTCGCGTATCGATCGCGATACCACCAGCCGTAAAGGGGCGCTGGAACAACAGCTGGCCGAAGTGCATCGCGGCGGCGCGCGTATTCTGATTGGTACGCAGATGCTGGCCAAAGGCCACCACTTCCCTGACGTGACGCTGGTGGCGTTACTGGACGTCGATGGCGCACTGTTCTCCGCCGATTTCCGTTCCGCCGAGCGCTTTGCCCAGCTCTATACCCAGGTTGCAGGCCGCGCCGGACGTGCCGGAAAGCAGGGCGAAGTGGTGCTGCAAACCCATCATCCTGAACATCCGCTGCTGCAAACCTTGCTACATAAAGGCTACGACGCGTTTGCCGAGCAGGCGCTGGCCGAGCGTCAGACCCTGCAGCTGCCGCCGTGGACCAGCCATGTGATTATCCGCGCAGAGGATCATAACAATCAGCAGGCCCCGCTTTTCCTGCAGCAGCTTCGCAATCTGCTGCAGGCCAGCCCGCTGGTGGACAATCAGCTGTGGATATTAGGCCCGGTCCCGGCGCTGGCCCCTAAACGCGGTGGCCGCTATCGCTGGCAGATTCTGCTCCAGCACCCGTCGCGTGTACGTCTGCAACACGTCATCAGCGGCACGCTGGCGCTGATCAATACCCTGCCCGAGGCGCGCAAAGTGAAGTGGGTTCTCGACGTCGATCCGATTGAAGGTTAACGATTGCTGCGAGAGTGATCGAAAAATTTAACGCACCTCACACTTTTTATGAAAATTCTGTAACCGCTTCCACAAACTATCTGTAAAAATGGATGCGTCAGAAGTTCGGTGGTCCTGCGAGGAGAAGACGTTGAAGTCCAGGAAAGAGGTTGCTTCGGCGACCATGAAAGACGTTGCCCAGAGAGCCAAAGTATCCACGGCAACGGTGTCCCGCGCATTAATGAACCCGGATAAAGTCTCTCAGGCGACGCGTAATCGCGTCGAGCAGGCGGCGCTGGAAGTGGGCTATTTGCCGCAAGCCATGGGACGTAATGTAAAGCGTAACGAATCGCGTACAATTCTGGTTATCGTGCCGGATATTTGCGATCCCTTCTTCAGCGAAATAATCCGTGGCATTGAAGTGACGGCTGCGGAACAGGGCTATCTGGTGCTGATCGGCGATTGTGCCCACCAGAATCAGCAAGAAAAAACCTTTATTGACCTGATTATCACCAAGCAGATCGACGGCATGCTGCTGCTCGGCTCGCGCCTGCCGTTTGATGCCAGTATCGAAGAGCAGCGCAATCTGCCGCCGATGGTAATGGCGAACGAGTTCGCGCCAGAACTGGAGCTGCCGACCGTCCACATCGATAACCTCACCGCCGCCTTTAACGCCGTGAATTATCTTCAGGAGCTGGGTCACAAGCGCATTGGCTGTATCGCCGGGCCGGAAGAGATGCCGCTGTGCCACTATCGCCTGCAGGGTTACGTTCAGGCGCTGCGTCGCGCGGGTGTGACGGTCGATCCACATTACATCGCCCGTGGCGATTTTACCCTCGAAGCCGGTGGCCTCGCGCTGGAAAAATTACTCGCGCAACCAGAGCCGCCAACCGCCGTGTTCTGTCACAGCGATGTGATGGCGCTGGGCGCATTGTCCTACGCCAAACGTCGCGGTCTGCGAGTGCCAAAAGACTTGTCGATCATTGGCTTCGATAACATTTCGCTCTCCGAATTTTGCGATCCACCGCTCTCGACGGTCGCACAGCCGCGCTACGATATTGGCCGCGAAGCGATGCTCTTGCTTCTCGATCAACTGCACGGTCAAACGGTCAGCAGCGGCTCGCGTTTACTCGATTGCGAGCTGATCATTCGAGGCTCCACACAGGCGCTTACTTAAAGTAAATGTCTTTCAGACTCCCTTATCTGGTCAAAGGCCCGCCGCTTAAGTAACATGGCGGGCTGACGAACGAATAAATACAGCGAAACGATAGTGGCACAACGAGATTATGTACGTCGCGGCCAGCCGGCACCTTCGCGACGCAAAAAGAGCACCTCACGGAGCAAGCAGCGTAGCCTGCCCTCTGTCTCGCCAGCAATGGTCGCGATTGCTGCCGCCGTTCTGGTGGCCTTCATCGGTGGTCTGTACTTTATTACTCACCACAAGAAAGAAGATGCTGAAGCCCTTCAGGGCAACAAGGTCGTAGGCAATGGTTTGCCGCCAAAACCGGAAGAGCGCTGGCGCTATATCAAAGAGCTGGAGAGCCGTCAGCCGGGTGTGCGTGCGCCCACTGAGCCTTCCGCCGGTGGCGAAGTGAAAAACGCCGATCAGCTGACCAACGAACAACGCCAGCTGCTGGCCCAGATGCAGGCCGACATGCGCCAGCAGCCGACTCAACTGAACGAAGTGCCGTGGAATGAACAGACGCCGCAGCAGCGCCAGCAAACCCTGCAACGTCAGCGCCAGGTTCAGCAGCAAGTGCAACAGCAACAACAGCAGCAGTGGACGCAAACGCAGCCAGTGCAGCAGCCTCGTACGCAGCCGCGCGTGACGGAACAACCGTATCAGCAGCCGCAGCAACAGACGCGTACGGTGCAGACCCAGCCAGTTCAACAGCCGCCGAAAACGCAAACGCAAAAGCCGGCGACGTCGACTCAGCCGTATCAGGATCTGCTGCAAACGCCTGCGCATACCGCCGCGCAGCAGCCTAAAGCACAGCCACAGCAGAGCGCACCGGTGGCACAGGCAACCGAGGCGCCGAAGCAGACGGTAGAGAAAAAAGATGAGCGCCGCTGGATGGTTCAGTGCGGTTCGTTTAAAGGCGCAGAGCAGGCCGAAACCGTGCGCGCCCAGCTCGCGTTCGAAGGATTTGATTCACGCATTACCACCAATAACGGCTGGAATCGCGTGGTCATTGGCCCGGTCAAAGGCAAAGATAATGCCGATGGGACCATCAGCCGTCTGAAGATCGCCGGCCACACAAACTGCATTCGACTCGCTTCCGGGGGTTGAAACCCCCAAAATCCCCCCCATCTATCATTCTATTCAGCCCGAGCACAGGCTCGGGGTATCTGTTCCCAATTTGTAACCAGGGGGTCTGCTCGTGACAACAATTGTAAGTGTACGCCGTAACGGCCATGTGGTAATTGCCGGCGACGGCCAGGCCACGCTGGGTAATACCGTCATGAAGGGCAACGTGAAGAAAGTTCGCCGTCTGTATAACGACAAAGTGATCGCCGGTTTCGCTGGCGGCACCGCTGACGCCTTTACGCTGTTTGAACTGTTTGAACGTAAACTGGAAATGCATCAGGGCCATCTGGTCAAAGCCGCCGTTGAGCTGGCGAAAGACTGGCGTACCGACCGCATGCTGCGCAAACTTGAAGCGCTGCTGGCCGTTGCCGATGAAAACGCGTCGCTGATCATTACCGGTAATGGCGACGTCGTTCAGCCAGAAAACGATCTGATTGCTATCGGCTCGGGCGGTCCTTACGCCCAGGCCGCAGCGCGCGCTCTGCTGGAAAATACCGAACTGAGCGCCCGCGAAATTGCCGAGAAGGCGTTGGGTATTGCAGGTGATATCTGCATCTACACCAACCACTTCCATACCATCGAAGAATTGAACTCTAAAGCGTAAGGATCTCCCATGTCTGAAATGACCCCACGCGAAATTGTCAGCGAGCTGAACAAGCACATCATTGGCCAGGATAACGCGAAACGCTCCGTTGCCATTGCCCTGCGTAACCGCTGGCGCCGCATGCAGCTTGACGAAGAGCTGCGCCATGAAGTGACGCCAAAAAACATTCTGATGATCGGCCCGACCGGTGTCGGTAAAACCGAAATCGCCCGTCGTCTGGCGAAACTCGCCAACGCGCCGTTCATCAAAGTCGAAGCCACTAAGTTCACCGAAGTGGGCTACGTGGGGAAAGAAGTGGATTCCATCATCCGCGATCTGACCGACTCTGCGATTAAAATGGTGCGCATTCAGTCGATCGAGAAAAACCGCTACCGCGCTGAAGAGATGGCGGAAGAGCGTATTCTCGACGTGCTGATCCCACCGGCGAAAAATAACTGGGGACAGTCCGAGCAACCGGCTGAGCCTTCTGCGGCGCGCCAGTCCTTCCGCAAAAAACTGCGTGAAGGAGAGCTGGACGACAAAGAGATTGAAATCGATCTCGCCGCGGCACCTATGGGTGTTGAAATCATGTCCCCTCCGGGCATGGAAGAGATGACCAGCCAGCTGCAGTCCATGTTCCAGAACCTGGGCGGCCAGAAGCAAAAACCGCGTAAGCTGAAAATCAAAGACGCGATGAAGCTGCTGATCGAAGAAGAAGCAGCAAAACTGGTGAACCCGGAAGAGCTGAAACAAGACGCTATCGACGCGGTTGAACAGCACGGTATCGTGTTCATCGATGAAATCGACAAAATCTGTAAGCGCGGCGAATCCAACGGCCCGGACGTGTCCCGCGAAGGCGTTCAGCGCGACCTGCTGCCGCTGGTTGAGGGCTGCACAGTGTCGACCAAGCACGGCATGGTTAAAACCGACCATATCCTGTTTATCGCATCTGGCGCATTCCAGGTGGCTAAGCCTTCCGATTTAATCCCGGAACTGCAGGGCCGTCTGCCAATTCGCGTTGAGCTGCAGGCGCTGACCACCGAAGATTTCGAGCGCATCCTGACCGAGCCAAATGCCTCCATTACCGTGCAGTACAAAGCGCTGATGGCGACCGAAGGCGTGAACATTGAGTTCACCGAAGACGGTATCAAACGCATCGCACAGGCCGCGTGGCAGGTGAACGAAACCACCGAGAACATCGGTGCGCGTCGTCTGCATACGGTGCTGGAGCGTCTGGTGGAAGATATCTCTTATGAAGCCAGCGATCTGAACGGTCAGAGTATTACCATTGATGCAGATTATGTGAGTAAACATCTGGATGCGTTAGTGGCAGATGAAGATCTGAGCCGTTTTATCCTATAATCGCGCTTAATGTAATTTCATCATCATTGATGGGGGCTACTGCCCCCATTTTTATTGGCTAAATACTATGACTGATATCAGCCGTACTCAGGCGTGGCTGGAAAGCCTGCGTCCTAAGACCTTACCTTTGGCATTCGCTGCCATCGTCGTTGGCTCCGCACTGGCATGGTGGCAGGGGTATTTCGATCCGCTGGTCGCCGGGCTGGCGCTTATCACGGCCGGTTTGCTGCAAATCCTCTCAAATCTCGCCAATGACTATGGCGATGCGGTGAAAGGGAGCGACAAACCCGACCGTATCGGGCCGCTGCGCGGAATGCAAAAAGGGGTGATTACTCAGGCGCAGATGAAGCGCGCGCTGGTTATCACCGTGGTGCTGATCTGTCTGTCGGGTCTGTCGCTGGTGTCAGTGGCCTGTAAAACCACCGCGGATTTCATCGGCTTTATGGTGCTGGGCGGGCTGGCTATCGTGGCGGCAATCACTTACACCGTGGGTACGCGCCCCTACGGTTACATTGGCCTGGGTGATATCTCCGTGCTGGTGTTCTTCGGCTGGCTGAGCGTCATGGGGAGCTGGTATCTGCAGGCACACACGCTGATTCCGGCCATTTTCCTGCCGGCCACCGCCTGCGGTTTACTGGCGACGGCGGTGTTGAACATCAATAATCTGCGCGATATCGACAGCGACCGTCTGAACGGCAAAAACACCCTCGCAGTGCGCTTAGGCCCGGTCAACGCGCGTCGCTATCACGCCGCTCTGCTGATGGGTGCACTGGTCTGCCTGGCGTTGTTTAACCTGATTTCACTGCACAGCATCTGGGGCTGGCTGTTCGTCCTGGCCGCACCGCTGCTGATTAAACAGGCCCGTTTCGTGATGCGCGAGATGAGTCCTGCCGCGATGCCGCCGATGCTCGAACGCACGGTAAAAGGCGCGCTGCTGACTAACCTGTTGTTTGTCATCGGAATTGTGTTAAGCCAGACGATCGGTTAACTGACAAATATCAATTAACAATTGATGATTTTGCCAACAATGCGTTTCGCGCGATATACTGAACACATTCGCAGCAACCAGACATTAAACCTATGAAATACGATACTTCCGAGCTTTGTGACATCTACCAGGAAGATGTCAACGTCGTGGAACCGCTGTTCTCCAACTTTGGAGGACGGTCATCGTTTGGCGGACAGATCATCACGGTAAAGTGTTTCGAGGATAATGGGTTGCTGTATGAACTTCTCGAACAGAACGGCCGTGGTCGCATTCTGCTGGTCGATGGCGGGGGTTCTATGCGTCGTGCGTTAATCGATGCCGACCTTGCCCGTCTTGCCGTGCAAAACGAGTGGGAAGGACTGGTGGTGTATGGCGCGGTGCGTCAGGTGGACGATCTCGAAGAGCTGGATTTAGGCATCCAGGCCATCGCGGCGATTCCGGTCGGCGCGGCGGGTGACGGCATCGGCGAAAGCGACGTGCGCGTCAACTTCGGCGGCGTAACCTTCTTCTCTGGCGACCATCTCTACGCCGACAATACCGGGATTATCCTTTCCGAAGATCCGCTGGATATCGAGTAATAAAAAAGCCGGGTGGCGTTTACGCTTACCCGGCCTACTTTTCTGCGTCACCCTTCCCCTGACGATTTCGCGCGATAGCAAGGCTGCTACGGCGCGAAAGAGGACGGGGAATTAAACTTCTTCCATACGCCCTAACAGCGCCTGCAGACGATCCTGCCAGCCATTCTGCTGCTCACGCAGCTGGCTGTTTTCGCGCTCGAGCTCTTCGCGGCCATGTTGTGCAGCCTGCACTTCCTGCGACAGCGAATTGTTTTTCTCTTTCAGTTCTTCAATTTCCATCTGCAGCAGCGTGATGGTGTCAATCGCCTGCTGTACTTTCGATTCCAGTTTCTCAAACACTTCTAATGACATGGTCATACCTCTCCTGAATTGCAAGGCGACGCTTTAACGAAAACGCGCACGACATATAGTTGTCGATTGTATGGAGCGCCGCCGTCCCTGTCCAGCGGCACACCGCGCAGATTGCGGTTTGCAACACTTTTCGGCCTGGTCCTGGTGCGTTCGCTGCATATCCCCCTAAATTGTTAATACTTTAGTTAATGAAATGATTCAGCTCTCATTTGCAAAATGATGCAAAAATGCGCTTTATGGCGCGATAACGCTCATTTTATTGACGCAGCACACACATTTTGATTTCGATATTTCTCGTTTTTGCTCGTTAACGATAAATTAACACCATGTCTACAGGACATCGTGGCCGCTCAGTCGCTGCGCTAACAATAACATTCATCTTTCTTCAGGATTCCGATTATGAGTCAGACATCAACCTTAAAAGGCCAGTGCATCGCCGAGTTCCTTGGTACCGGGTTGTTGATTTTCTTCGGGGTAGGCTGTGTCGCTGCACTGAAAGTGGCGGGTGCCACGTTTGGCCAGTGGGAAATCAGCATTATCTGGGGTCTGGGTGTGGCGATGGCCATCTACCTGACCGCAGGGGTTTCCGGCGCACATCTTAACCCGGCGGTGACCATCGCGCTGTGGCTGTTCGCGTGCTTCGACAAACGCAAAGTTATCCCTTTCATCATTTCGCAATTTGCCGGCGCCTTTTGCGCAGCGGCGTTAGTTTACGGGCTTTATTACAATCTTTTCATCGACTTCGAACAGACGCATCATATGGTGCGCGGCAGCGTCGAAAGTCTTGATCTGGCGGGTATCTTCTCCACGTATCCGAACCCACATATCAATTTTGTGCAGGCGTTCGCGGTTGAAATGGTGATTACCGCTATTCTGATGGGCGTCATTATGGCGCTGGGCGATGACGGCAACGGCATTCCGCGTGGCCCGCTGGCACCGCTGCTGATCGGCCTGCTGATTGCGGTAATCGGCGCATCCATGGGGCCGCTGACCGGCTTTGCGATGAACCCGGCGCGTGACCTTGGACCGAAAACCTTCGCTTTCTTCGCTGGCTGGGGCGACGTTGCCTTCACCGGTGGGAAAGATATTCCTTACTTCCTGGTGCCGCTGTTTGGCCCGATTGTAGGGGCTGCGCTGGGTGCATTCGGCTATCGTAAATTAATTGGTCGCCACTTACCGTGCGACACCTGTGTGGAAGAAGAGAAGGAAACGACCTCTGCCACACAACAAAATGCTTCGCTGTAATCTGACTACGGGACACATACTATGACCGACAAAAAATATATCGTTGCGCTCGACCAGGGCACTACCAGCTCCCGCGCTGTCGTAATGGATCATGACGCGAATATCGTCAGCGTGTCGCAGCGCGAATTCGAACAAATTTATCCGAAGCCAGGCTGGGTTGAGCACGACCCGATGGAAATCTGGGCCACCCAAAGCTCCACCCTGGTTGAAGTGCTGGCGAAAGCCGACATCAGCTCCGACGAAATTGCCGCAATTGGTATCACCAATCAGCGTGAAACGGCAATTGTCTGGGAACGCGAAACCGGCAAACCGATCTACAACGCCATCGTCTGGCAGTGCCGCCGCACAGCGGAGATCTGCGAGAAGCTCAAGCGCGACGGCATGGAAGAGTACATCCGCAACGCCACCGGCCTGGTGGTGGACCCGTACTTCTCCGGCACCAAAGTGAAGTGGATTCTGGACCACGTGGAAGGCTCCCGCGAGCGCGCAAAACGCGGCGAACTGCTCTTCGGCACCGTGGACACCTGGCTTATCTGGAAAATGACCCAGGGACGCGTGCACGTCACCGACTACACTAACGCCTCGCGTACCATGATGTTCAACATCAACACTCTCGAGTGGGATGACAAGATGCTGGACGCGCTGGATATCCCACGCGCCATGCTGCCGGACGTGCGCAAGTCCTCCGAAGTTTACGGCCAGACCAACATTGGCGGTAAAGGCGGCACGCGTATTCCCATCTCCGGTATCGCCGGCGACCAGCAGGCGGCCCTGTTTGGCCAGCTGTGCGTGAAAGAAGGGATGGCGAAAAACACCTACGGTACCGGCTGCTTTATGCTGATGAACACCGGCGAGAAAGCGGTGAAATCCGACAACGGCCTGCTGACCACCATCGCCTGCGGTCCGAAAGGGGAAGTGAACTATGCGCTGGAAGGCGCGGTATTCATGGCGGGTGCGTCCATTCAGTGGCTGCGCGACGAGATGAAGCTGATCAGCGACGCGTTCGATTCCGAATATTTCGCGACCAAAGTGAAAGACACCAACGGCGTGTACGTGGTGCCCGCGTTCACTGGTCTCGGCGCGCCATATTGGGACCCGTATGCTCGTGGTGCCATCTTCGGCCTGACGCGTGGAGTGAACTCGAACCACATCATTCGCGCCACGCTGGAATCCATCGCCTACCAGACGCGCGACGTTCTGGAAGCGATGCAGGCTGACTCCGGCATCCGTCTGCACGCCCTGCGCGTGGATGGCGGTGCTGTTGCGAATAACTTCCTGATGCAGTTCCAGTCCGACATTCTGGGCACCCGCGTTGAGCGCCCGGAAGTCCGCGAAGTGACGGCGCTGGGCGCGGCGTATCTGGCCGGTCTGGCGGTTGGCTTCTGGCAGAACCTGGACGAACTGCAAGAGAAAGCGGTGATCGAACGTGAATTCCGCCCAGGCATCGAAACCACCGAGCGTAACGTTCGCTACAGTGGCTGGAAAAAAGCGGTAAAACGCGCTCTGGCGTGGGAAGATCACGACGAATAAGCCTTATCTGCCCTCTCCCCGGAGAGGGCATCAAACCGCACCCTCCCCCACTCTGTGATAAACTTCGTGCAATTCCTTTTGACTGCATGAGTATCTGATGAGACGTGAACTTGCTATCGAATTTTCCCGCGTAACCGAAGCCGCCGCCCTGGCGGGCTACAAATGGTTAGGCCGTGGCGATAAAAATATCGCTGACGGTGCTGCCGTCCACGCGATGCGCATTATGCTCAACCAGGTCAACATTGACGGCACCATCGTGATCGGCGAAGGCGAGATCGACGAAGCGCCGATGCTCTTTATTGGCGAAAAAGTCGGTACCGGCAACGGCGACGCGGTGGATATCGCCGTCGACCCGATCGAAGGTACGCGCATGACCGCCATGGGCCAGGCTAACGCGCTGGCAGTCCTGGCCGTCGGCGACAAAGGCTGTTTCCTTAACGCGCCGGATATGTACATGGAAAAGCTGATTGTCGGTCCGGGCGCAAAAGGCGCTATCGATCTCAACCTGCCGCTGGAAAATAACCTGCGTAACGTCGCCGCTGCGCTGGGTAAACCGCTGAGCGAACTCACGGTCACCATTCTGGCGAAGCCGCGCCACGACGTCACCATCGCGCATATGCAGCAGCTGGGCGTGCGCGTGTTTGCTATCCCGGATGGCGACGTGGCAGCGTCGATTCTGACCTGTATGCCTGACAGCGAAGTGGATGTCCTCTATGGCATCGGCGGCGCACCGGAAGGCGTAGTGTCAGCCGCCGTGATTCGCGCGCTGGATGGCGATATGCAGGGCCGTCTGCTGGCACGTCACGATGTCAAAGGCGACAACGCAGAGAACCGTCGTATCGGTGAAGACGAACTGGCGCGCTGTAAAGCGATGGGTATCGAAGCTAACAAAGTGCTGCGTCTGGATGAAATGGCGCGCAGCGATAACGTCATCTTCTCGGCCACCGGTATTACCAAAGGCGATCTGCTGGACGGAATCACCCGCAAGGGCAATATGGCGACCACCGAAACCCTGCTGATTCGCGGTAAATCACGCACCATCCGCCGCATTCAGTCGATTCACTATCTCGATCGCAAAGACCCGAACGTACAGACGCACATTCTGTAGGACAATTTGTTCTAATGAGCTTTCCAGCCGCAGCAGGCTGGAAATCTCTCTCGCAAGAATGGAAGATAGCGTAAGAAAACAGCTCAGGAGAACATCATGGCGGAGTGGGTAACTGGAAAAGTCACAAAGGTAGAATTCTGGACCGATGCACTATTTAGCCTCACCGTGCATGCTCCCATTCACCCATTTACAGCCGGGCAGTTTGCCAAGCTGGGGCTGGAGATTGACGGCGAACGCGTGCAGCGCGCCTACTCTTACGTGAATGCGCCTGATAATCCGGATCTGGAGTTTTACCTGGTCACAGTGCCAGACGGCAAATTAAGCCCGCGACTGGCGGCGCTGAAACCGGGCGATGAGATTCAGATTGTTAGCGAAGCAGCAGGTTTCTTTGTGCTGGACGAAATCCCGGACTGCGACACCCTGTGGATGCTGGCGACCGGCACCGCCATCGGCCCTTATCTGTCGATTTTGCAGTACGGGCGAGATCTGGAGCGTTTCAAAAACATCGTGCTGGTCCATGCCGCGCGGTATGCCGCCGACCTGAGCTATCTCCCTCTGATGCAGGCGCTGGAGAAGCGTTACGAAGGGAAGCTAAAAATCCAGACCGTGGTGAGCCGCGAAACGGCAGAAGGTTCGCTGACCGGGCGCGTTCCGGCGCTGATTGAGAGCGGAGAGCTTGAAGCGGCTGTCGGCCTGACGATGAACACCGAAAACAGCCACGTGATGCTGTGCGGTAACCCGCAGATGGTGCGCGACACCCAGCAGTTGCTGAAAGACTCCCGGCAGATGACCAAACACTTGCGTCGCCGACCGGGCCATATGACTGCCGAACACTACTGGTAATCAGCGGAACTTCACTTCCAGCGTGTCTTTACCGTATTTATTCTCGCTCTGGGTGCCGACAAACGCGCCCAGGTCGATAATCGTCATCACAAAGATGACGGTCGGGATCAGTTTTCCCACCACCCATGGAAGGATTGACGGCAACATCGACCAGTTCCCCGCCAGCAGCATCCACGCCAGAATCACCAGCAACGCCCACAGACCGGATCGGCCACGATCGTGCAGACGTTTGACAATAACCGACGCCGTCGGCCAGAGCAGACACACCAGCGCAAACGCCGCCGTTTGGGTGCCTAACCAGTTGTTATAGGCGAGGCCGAAAAGCACCAGCATCGCGACAATCCACGTGCCAATCCAGATCCAAAAATCACGGCGTCCGATACGCCCTTTGAATGAAAACAACCACTGCTGTATGGTCATGTAAGGTTCCTTATTATCGTATGCCGCGTAGTTTACCCTGGAGTGGTGACTTTTTGACAAGCAGACCAGATATCGTTTTAATCATGAACAGTTACGTTCAGGGACAATGTTGATGAAAAGTTGGGCTTATCCTTTTTGGCTGTGTTTCACCCTGCTGAGTGCCAGCTTTTCCCTGTTCGCCGCCGATGCCCCCGCAACGGCACCCTACCTTCTGCAGGGCGCGCCATCGTTTGATCAGTCGATCAGCCAGTTTCGCGAAGCCTTCAACAAAGAAAACCCGAAGCTCGCGCTGGGCGAGTTCCGCGCCATCGACAGCGCGCGGGATACGCCAACCCTGACGCGCGCCGCGAGCAAAATTAACGAAAACCTGTACGCCTCCACGGCGCTGGAGCGCGGCACGCTGAAAATCAAAAGCATGCAAATCACCTGGCTGCCGATTCAGGGGCCAGAGCAAAAAGCCGCGAAAGCTAAAGCGCTGGAGTACATGAGCGCCATTTTGCGCGCCTTCACCCCGAGTCTGACCAAAGCGCAGAGCCAGCAAAAGCTGCAAAAACTGCTGACCAGCGGCAAAAACAAGCGCTACTACGCCGAAACGGAAGGCGCGATTCGCTATGTGGTCGCAGATAACGGTGAAAAGGGACTGACCTTCGCTGTTGAACCGATTAAGCTGGCGCTATCTGACGCACTCGGAGGGGCGAATTAATGACAAAAAGCAAAGCCTTTCGAGGGAAAATCTCTATACTGATTCACAGACCATGCTGCTCTCACGGGCGGCCATAATCCTTAATTCGCTTTTTTAGCGTGGAGAATTGAAATGCGACATCCTTTAGTGATGGGTAACTGGAAACTGAACGGCAGCCGCCACATGGTAAACGAGCTGATTGCTAATCTGCGTAAAGAGCTGGCTGGCGTGACCGGCTGTGCGGTAGCGATCGCTCCACCAGACATCTATCTGGATCTGGCTAAACACGCCGCTGACGGCAGCCACATCGTGCTGGGCGCGCAGAACGTTGACGTTAACCTGTCTGGCGCATTCACCGGTGAAACCTCTGCAGAAATGCTGAAAGACATCGGCGCACAGTACATCATCATCGGCCACTCTGAGCGTCGTACTTACCACAAAGAGTCCGACGAGTTCATCGCCAAGAAATTTGCTGTGCTGAAAGAGCAGGGTCTGACCCCGGTTCTGTGCATCGGTGAAACTGAAGCCGAAAACGAAGCAGGCAAAACGGAAGAAGTTTGCGCACGTCAGATCGACGCCGTGCTGAAAACGCAGGGCGCAGCAGCGTTCGAAGGCGTGGTTATCGCTTACGAGCCAGTCTGGGCGATCGGTACCGGCAAATCTGCCACCCCAGCGCAGGCACAGGCTGTTCACAAATTTATCCGTGACCACATTGCTAAAGCCGACGCGAAAGTGGCTGAGCAAGTGATCATTCAGTACGGCGGTTCCGTCAACGCATCTAACGCGGCAGAGCTGTTCACCCAGCCTGACATCGACGGCGCACTGGTTGGCGGCGCATCCCTGAAAGCTGACGCTTTCGCGGTGATCGTTAAAGCAGCAGAAGCCGCTAAACAGGCGTAATTGCCGTTGTGACGGGTGGCGTTTCGCTATCCGCCCGACAAAATGCCAGGCCCGGTAAGCGCTCGTCGCCACCGGGCTTTTTTACAGCTGTCCGAGCACGCTGAACCACAAATAATCCAGCGGCAGCAGCACCAGCCAGGTTGCCACCGCCAGCGCCAGACACAGCAACATTCCCGCCTTCGCAGGCACTTTCCCCAACCCCATCGCCACCACGATCGGCGACGCCTGATACGGCAGTAATGGCGTGGAATACCCCAGTACCTGAATCATAATCACCGACAGCAGCGGGAAACCCGTCGCATCCGAGAAACTCTGCGCAAGCGTGGTATAGAGCGCCGGAACGCCGTTGGCGGTCATGATGAAATTGAGCGCCGTGGTGATGCCGGTCAGGGCGATAAAACTGGTAAACGGCTTATCCGCGTCGAGCGGCATCAGGCGCAGCAACGCCTCCCCGACGGCGCTGCCGATGCCCGTTTGCGTCACGGTGATTGCCAGCCCCAGAATCCCAGCCACATAGATACAGGTGCGCATATTCACCCCGGCCGAAAACTCTTCGCCGGTAATAAAGCCAATGCGCGGCAGCATGACGATCACCGACGCCGCCAGCCCCGTCCAGGCCGGGCCTACGCCGTGCCAGCTCTCCGTCACCCACATCACCAGCACTACCGCCAGCAGCCACGCCAGGCGCTTCTCATCACGCCCCATTGGGGCGGCTGGCGCAAGCTCCCGCGCGGGTTTTGGCGAGCCAGGGAACAGCCAGCAGATCAGGCCAATCAGAATCAGTCCTTTGAGAATGCCAAGCACCGGCGTGTGCAGCAGCAGGTAAGGCACATAGTTCAGGTGAATGCCATAAGAGCCTTCCGCCGCGCCGCTCATCACCAGATTGGGCACGTTAGCGGGAAGGATGGTCGCAGAGAGCTGAAAAGTACCGAATCCGACCGCCAGCACCAGGCCAAACCACGCCCGCGAGCCGTCCGCAATGCTGGCCCGCTTCGCCATCGCCGCCACAATCGGCATCAGCAGCGCGATGCGCCCCATGTTTGATGGCATCACGAACGCCAGGGCATAGCTCAGCAGCACCACGCTTGCCACCATCAGCGGCCACGAGTCGGTGAGTTTCGCCGAGAGCGCCCGCGCGGCTCTGTCCGCCAGCCCGGTTTTGCGGATCGCGACGCCAAGCACAAAGCCGCTGAACACCAGCCAAAATGCAGATGAGGCAAAGCCGCCGAATATGACGTCCGGTGGCGCGATTTTGGCGGTCATCGCCGCCGTGAAGAACAGCAGCGCGGTGATAAATTCCGGCAGGAGCGAGGTGGCCCACAGCACGATGGTGACGCCAACGATAGCCGAGGGCAGAAACAAAGGGTGAGCAAACCAGAGCGACATACCTGTCTCCTGTAGATTTTTTCAGCAAGTCTACGGCGACAGGCAGCGCGAGTAAACGCTATTTATGGTGGGGTCACTGGAGGATATGACATTGATGATCCTGCAATTCCTCAGCGGAAGCGCGGTTAAGCGTCAGCAGATTGCGCTCCGTTGCCAGCAGCACAAATGACCCGTCGGACTGCTGGGCCATCGCCAGCGCAAAGCGGCCCATGTGCTCGCGCGCTTGCGGCAATTCGTCGGCCAGCATCATAAACGGGCTGCGTTGCACCAGCTCATTTTCTGTCACCCGTCGCGCCAGATATTCATGCCCTTCCAGCCCACCCGGGAAAGGCAGCCATTGAGTGCTGATTTCCCCCTGATGCGCATTGAGCTTTTCGCGCACATCGGGACGCAGGCAGGAGATATGGATGTGGAAATGATTTTGCGTGCGCCCGGTCGGGGAGTTGATGGTCAGGGAGACGGCGCTGTCAGGCACATCCGCGCCGCGCTTCATGCTCATAAAATTGCGCGACTGCCACGCCAGCCAGAAGAAATTCGGCGTTTTCGCCTCAGTGAGCAGCGGGCTTTCGGTGCCGTTGATGCGGTAGGTGGGCATCAGGAGATACTGTAGCGGCCCGTTGCGGTCTTTGAAGACCACATAACCGGCGTCCGGTTTCACCTGCGCACAGGGCGCTGGCTGGCGGTTATTCAGCTGATTTGGCAGGCACTGGTCGAGAACGATATGGCGTAACGCGTCCGGATTGCCGGATTTTACCCAGAGCCAGCCGCCTGCGGCGAGGAGAATGGCGACCGCCATCAAGACCATCAGTTTTTTCATTACGCGTTCCCTGTTGTCGTCAGAGGCGAAAGAGTAACGCAAAAACATGACCAAATAAAAAAGCCCGGCGGATTTCTCGCGCCGGGCCACCGTGTCATGCGTTGATTAGCGTTTGCTGATCTGGTCGAAAGTGCCGCCGTTAGAGAAGTGTTCTTTCTGCGCTTTCGCCCAGCCGCCAAACTCCTCGTCGATGGTGAACAGCTTCAGTTTCGGGAACGCGCTGTCATATTTCTTCGCCACAGCCTCATCGCGTGGACGATAGAAGTTCTTCGCGGCGATCTCCTGGCCTTCCGGGGAGTAGAGATACTTCAGGTAAGCTTCTGCCACCGCTTTGGTATCTTTTTTCTCGACCACTTTGTCGACGATGGAAACCGTCGGTTCAGCCAGAATCGATTCGCTCGGGGTTACGATTTCAAACTTGTCTTTGCCCAGCTCGTTAGTCGCCAGCAGCGCTTCGTTTTCCCACGCAATCAGCACGTCGCCAATGCCGCGCTCAACGAAGGTATTGGTCGAACCGCGCGCTCCGGAGTCCAGCACTTCGACGTTTTTAAACAGGGATTTGACGAAATCCTGCGCTTTAGCCTGATCGCCGTTGTTGTGATGCAGAGCGTAGCCCCACGCTGCCAGGTAGTTCCAGCGTGCGCCGCCTGAGCTTTTCGGGTTCGGGGTGATGACCGACACGCCCGGTTTGATCAAATCATTCCAGTCATGAATCTGTTTCGGGTTGCCTTTACGCACCAGGAACACGATGGTGGAGGTATACGGCGCAGAGTTGTCCGGCAGGCGTTTGATCCAGTTTTTATCAATACGACCACGTTCAGCAATGGCATCGACGTCATAGGCCAGCGCCAGAGTGACCACGTCCGCTTCAATGCCGTTGATGACAGAAGTCGCCTGTTTGCCTGAGCCGCCGTGAGACTGGCGAATCACCACGTTATCGCCGGTTTCTTGTTTGTAGTGTGCCGCAAAGGCTTTGTTGTATTGATCGTAAAGCTCACGCGTCGGATCGTACGACACGTTCAGTAACTGGATATCCTTTGCCAGAACGCTGGACGATGCCAGCAATAAAGTTAACCCCACGCCCCATTTATTCATCTTCCAACTCTCATTATGTTGTGTTTGATGAATGCAGCGTGCCAGAAAGCGAACCAATGATTAAAGAATAAAAAAAGATTGGCTATAACTGAGTGGAATAAAAAACGTTCAGCAGTCGGGAAAAGCAAAACGGTAATCCGAAGATTACCGTTTTTCGTTCTTTCACCTTCTCCCTGTTTAGGAGAGGGCTGGCGTGAGGATATCAGGCCGAATCAGTACAGTTTTTTCGCGCAGTCCAGCCAGTCACCTTTGAACGGACGCTTCATGTTTTCAATCGCGTCGATGATGTCATGGTGAACCAGTTTCTCGTTCTGAATACCGACGCAACGGCCGCCGTGGCCCTGCAGCAGCAGATCGATCGCATATGCGCCCATACGGGAAGCCAGGATACGGTCGTATGGACCTGGGGAGCCACCGCGCTGGATGTGGCCCAGAACCGTAGCGCGGGTTTCGCGTTTGGTTTCGGTTTCGATGTATTTCGCCAGCTCGTCAACGTCACAGATGTGCTCGGTGATAGCAACGATCGCGTGTTTCTTCCCTTTCGCGATGCCTGCTTTGATTTCGTTAACCAGGTCTTCGCGGCTGAATTCTACTTCCGGCACCACGATGAACTCGCAGCCGCCCGCAATCGCTGCCGCCAGTGTCAGGTCGCCACAGTAGCGGCCCATCACTTCCACGATAGAGATACGCTGGTGAGATGAAGAGGTGTCACGCAGACGGTCAATTGCTTCAACGACAGTACCCAGGGCAGTAAAGAAGCCGATGGTGTAGTCGGTGCCTTTGATGTCGTTGTCGATGGTGCCCGGCAGACCGATGCAAGGGAAGCCCATTTCAGTCAGACGTTTTGCACCCATATACGAGCCGTCACCGCCGATAACAACCAGCGCGTCCAGGCCGCGTTTTTTCATGTTCTCGATAGCCACTTCACGGATGTGCTCTTCACGGAACTCCGGGAAACGCGCAGAACCGAGGAAAGTACCGCCACGGTTAATCATGTCGGATACGCTATAGCGATCCAGCTGAACCATGCGGTCTTCGTACAGACCCAGGTAACCGTCATATACGCCAAAAATTTCCAGACCTTCCGTCAACGCCGCGCGAACAACCCCACGAATGGCTGCGTTCATGCCAGGCGCATCACCGCCGCTTGTCAACACACCGATTTTCTTAATCATGACTACCTCTGAACTTAGGAATGCAAAAATGAAATCTGTTGCCGGAAGACGTCTATTCGACCAACCAATACTGCAAATAGTATATCAATCACTTCCAGCTGAATTGATTCAGGTCAGACCCAATGGCGGTAATTTATCCACAAAATGCTGGCCTGGCTCACTTTTTTACAACGAATTACGAAAGCTCAAAATGTCCTTTGCCTTCCCTGGGGACGACTGAGCAGGGGTCCTGGTGAATAATCACGTCCGAACCCGGGAAACGCTGCAAAATCGCCTGCTCTACCTGCTCAGCCACTAAATGCGCTTGAACGAGCGGTAAATTGTCTTCCATTTCTAAATGAATCTGAATAAAGCGGGTCGGCCCTGACTGCCGCGTACGAAGATCGTGAGCACCACTGACGCCGGGCCAGGAGGTCACGATTTCAAAGATCTCTGCGCGTTCGGCATCGGGCAGCGCGCGGTCCAGAAGCGATTGCACTGCTTCATAACCCATGCGTAAGGCGCTGTATAAAATATAAACCCCAATTCCTAACGCGAACAATGCGTCGGCACGATGCCATCCGTACCACGCCAGTCCGAGCGCAATAAGAATCGCGCCATTCATCATAACATCAGACTGATAATGAAGCATATCTGCCCGTACTGCCTGACTTTGCGTTCGGCGAACCACCCAGCGCTGGAAAGTTACCAGAACAATTGTGCTAATAAGTGCGATAACGGTAACGATCACCCCAACGCCCGGATCGTTCATCGGCGTCGGTGACGCCAGATGCTGGATACCGGTCAAAAACAGGAACAGCGCCGAGCCGGAAATAAACATACTTTGCGCCAGCGCCGCCAGCGATTCCGCTTTTCCATGGCCAAACGTGTGCTCTTCATCCGCCGGTTGCAGGGAATAGCGCACCACCAGCAGATTGGTAAGGGATGCCGCGATATCCACCAGCGAATCCACGAGCGCGGCCAGAATACTGACCGAGCCGGTATACCACCACGCAAAGATTTTGATGATCAGCAAACACGACGCCATAACCGTCGCGGCGATTGCGGCGCGGCTCACCAGCCGGCCATAGGATTGATTCATAAACACTCCTGTCATGCCATGCCGCTAGTATAACGGATGGAAAAGGAGTCAAAGGATGAATAAACGGTTAACAAACTTGAATGAAGGGCAAAAAAAACCCCCTCATCATGAGGGGGAAGACAGGGATGGTGTCTATGGCAAGGAAAACAGGGTCTACTGGTTACTACGGGTATTGCTACTAAAAAGCTTTATCTCAGAGCTTTGTTGCATCCGGGCAACCTCACGCAACTGATCCATACGTTGCTGATGTTTGTCGTTCAAAACCGCTTGCTGCTCGGGCGATAGCAGGTGGAACATCTGGTTGCGGACCCTGGCCATTTCGACCTGGCGGGCAACTTGTTCCTGCGCCATCTTTTCTGCCTGAGCGCGCACAGCGCTTTCGTCAAAATTTTCTGCGGTGACAAGGCGATGCATTGTCTCCATTTCGCTAACATTAACAGGGAGTCGATCGTGTCGTGCCCTGTGCATCAGATCTCGCATCTGTTGACGCTGATGTTCGGTTAAACTTATGCCGTCAAACATATTGCTTTGGCCACTGTGCTGCGTAATACCCTCTGCCGAGGGACCGTTATCGCCGGTGATGACTCCAGCAGCCTGGCTAAGAGCACTAAACGCCAGTGTTGAGGCCATGACGGCAGCGGTAACTTTGCGCATCACTTGCTCCCAAAATCTTTCGTGTCGCGATTCAACGAGAGCTAGTTTACGATTCGGGCTGCAAACATGCGTCAGGGGGTGTAAAACAACGTAAAGTCATGGATTAGATAGCCTTGATGTCGTAATTTCTGCCTCGGAGGTATTTAAACAATGAATAAAATCCTGTTAGTTGATGATGACCGAGAGCTCACATCCCTGTTAAAAGAGTTGCTCGACATGGAAGGCTTTAACGTGCTGGTTGCCCACGATGGGGAACAGGCGCTGAGCCTGCTTGATGACAGCATCGACTTGCTTTTGCTTGACGTGATGATGCCGAAGAAAAACGGTATTGATACGCTGAAAGAATTACGCCAGACACACCAGACACCTGTAATCATGCTGACCGCGCGCGGCAGCGAACTGGATCGCGTTCTCGGCCTTGAGCTGGGCGCGGATGACTATTTACCCAAGCCGTTTAACGACCGCGAGCTGGTTGCTCGTATTCGCGCAATCCTGCGCCGTTCCCACTGGAGCGAACAGCAGCAGAATACTGACAACAGTTCTCCAACGTTAGAAGTGGACTCTCTGAGCCTGAACCCGGGCCGCCAGGAAGCGAGCTTTGACGGCCAGACGCTGGAACTGACCGGCACCGAGTTCACCCTGCTGTACCTGCTGGCCCAGCATCTCGGCCAGGTGGTCTCGCGTGAACATCTAAGCCAGGAAGTGCTCGGCAAGCGCCTCACGCCGTTTGACCGCGCCATCGACATGCACATCTCTAACCTGCGCCGTAAGCTGCCGGAGCGCAAAGACGGTCACCCATGGTTTAAAACCCTGCGTGGTCGCGGTTATCTGATGGTTTCCGCTTCATGATAGGCAGTTTAACCGCCCGCATCTTCGCCATTTTCTGGCTGACGCTGGCACTGGTTTTAATGCTGGTTTTGATGTTGCCAAAACTCGACTCACGCCAGATGACGGAGCTTCTCGACAGCGAGCAACGTCAGGGCGTGATGATCGAGCAACACGTAGAAGCCGAGCTGGCAAACGACCCGCCTAACGATTTGATGTGGTGGCGCAGGCTGTTTCGCGCTATCGACAAGTGGGCGCCGCCCGGACAACGCCTGCTGCTGGTTACCAGCGAAGGCCGCGTGATTGGCGCGGAACGCAATGAAATGCAGATCATCCGTAACTTCATTGGCCAGGCGGATAACGCCGATCACCCGCAGAAAAAGAAATACGGTCGGGTAGAAATGGTAGGGCCATTTTCCATCAAGGATGGGGAGGATAATTACCAACTCTATCTGATTCGACCGGCGAGCAGCTCCCAGACCGACTTTATCAACCTGCTGTTTGACCGACCGCTGCTGCTGCTGATTGTGACCATGCTGCTGAGTTCACCGCTGCTGTTATGGCTGGCGTGGAGCCTGGCAAAACCCGCGCGTAAGCTGAAAAATGCCGCTGATGAAGTGGCGCAGGGCAACCTGCGACAGCACCCGGAACTGGAAGCCGGGCCGCAAGAATTCCTCGCCGCGGGAGCCAGTTTTAACCAGATGGTGACAGCACTTGAACGGATGATGACCAGCCAGCAACGCCTGCTGTCGGACATCTCCCACGAGCTGCGCACGCCGCTGACGCGCTTACAGCTGGGCACCGCCCTGCTGCGTCGTCGCAGCGGTGAGAGCAAGGAGCTGGAGCGTATTGAGATGGAAGCGCATCGTCTGGACAGCATGATCAACGATCTGCTGGTGATGTCGCGCAATCAGCAGAAAAACGCGCTGGTCAGCGAAACAGTGAAAGCCAATCACCTGTGGCACGAGGTGCTGGATAACGCAGCGTTCGAAGCCGAGCAGATGGGCAAATCGTTCACCGTCAACTTCCCGCCAGGCCCGTGGCCGCTGTACGGTAACCCCAACACGCTTGAGAGCGCACTGGAGAATATCGTGCGTAACGCCCTGCGCTATTCGCATACGAAGATTGAGGTGGCGTTCTCGGTCGATAAAGACGGCATCACCATCAACGTGGATGATGACGGTCCAGGCGTCAGCCCGGAAGACCGCGAGCAGATTTTCCGTCCGTTCTATCGCACCGATGAAGCGCGCGATCGCGAATCCGGTGGGACAGGGCTTGGGCTGGCGATTGTTGAGACCGCCATTCAACAGCATCGCGGCTGGGTGAAAGCCGACGATAGCCCGCTGGGTGGATTACGTTTGACGCTATGGTTGCCGCTGTATAAGCGTTCCTAGTGACTGTGGTGCCGGGCGGCGGCGACGCCTCACCCGGCCTACGGTTTTCCTCCCCTCGCCCTGTGGGAAGAGGATCGGCGTGGGGATTATTTGCCCCACAATCTCCGCGAATTATCTTCGATCTGCCCATTGATGCGGCGCTTCTGCATCGTTCTCGTCCAACTTGTCGACAAACCTGCTGCTGACAACAAACGCCGATACTGCTCATCATCAAAGGGCATATGCCAGGCGATCGCACAGGCGTCATAAACCGACACCTCGCTGAGGCGTGACGCGAGTTCCAGCGGCGCATCCGCCGATACCTGCCCGCCCTGAATCACCCGATACAGCCAGCCAGTTTTGCCTGCCGTTTGCAGCTGTGCAGACATATCGCTGATACCAAAATGGTAGTTGAGCTTAAAACACGGCGAGCGCGGCTGTGTGACCTGAATCAGCGCTTCGCCCCAACGGAAAATATCGCCAATAAAGACGTTCTGTTCGGTCAGCCCGTCCGTCGACAGATTCTCGCCAAATGCCGGGGCAACGAACAGATCCGCCTGTTCAGGAAACTCCCGCGCCCAGTGCAGATAGTGTTCGCGCGGATAGTGGCACAGCGCGCGCTCCGGCCCGCCGTGGATTTTTTTCTCGGCCTGCTCATCCCCCGCCAGCCCGAGTTCGGTCAGCGTCAGTTCACCGTCGACCTGCACTTTGGCAATCGCGCTCGGACGGCTGCCGTCGTACTCCCTGATCTTGCCTGTAAACACATTCACCGGATGTTGCATGTATCATGGCTCCTTTCTGCAGATACAAAAAAAGCGAGTCATCAGACTCGCTTCTCACAGGCTATCGTGCAACCTTATTTTTTAGCTGCGAAACGTGCCGCTGCTTCGTCCCAGTTCACCACGTCCCAGAACGCTTTGATGTAGTCCGGGCGACGGTTCTGGAATTTCAGGTAGTAAGCGTGTTCCCACACATCCAGGCCCACGATTGGGAAACCAGACGCGCCAGAAATCGCTTCACCCATCAGCGGGGAATCCTGGTTCGCGGTAGAAACCACAGCCAGTTTGTCACCTTTCAGTACCAGCCATGCCCAGCCAGAACCGAAACGGGTCGCTGCTGCTTTTTCAAACTCAGCTTTGAAGTTGTCCACGGAACCGAAATCGCGCTCGATAGCGGCTTTCAGATCGCCCTGCAGGGTGGTGCCGGTTTTCAGGCCTTTCCAGAACAGGCTGTGGTTTGCGTGACCGCCAGCGTTGTTACGCAGAACGGTTTTCTTGTCTGCTGGCAGTTGATCCAGTTTGGTGATCAGCTCTTCAGCAGACAGGTTGGCGAATTCTGGCAGGCTTTCCAGCGCCGCATTCGCGTTGTTCACGTAAGTCTGGTGGTGTTTAGTGTGATGGATTTCCATCGTCTGCTTGTCAAAATGCGGTTCCAGTGCGTCATAGGCATACGGCAGGGATGGCAGTGTATAACTCATAATCCTCTCCATTATTGTCGGGCGGCACAGCTGTTAATGCCGCGTAAGCAGTTGGTTCATTATAGTTAATTAAATGATATTGAAAATGATTATCAATGCCGTACTTTTTATAAGGTTATCCATTTTTGTGCCAATGCCGAATTTGTGAGTCTGCTCACGTGGTTAACGCGCTGATTGCCATGGACAAGAAAAGTGCGGCAACCTTCTGAAGGTTCGCTCGCCGCTTAATTTTTACACTCATCGGGTCGGAGGGAAGCCACCGGCCTATAAAAACGATGAGGACGTAAAAATGAATCATGCGATTACGATGGGTATTTTCTGGCATTTGATAGGCGCAGCCAGTGCAGCCTGTTTCTATGCCCCGTTTAAAAAGGTCAAACATTGGTCATGGGAAACCATGTGGTCCGTGGGCGGTACGGTTTCCTGGCTGATCCTGCCATGGACCATCAGCGCCATGCTGTTGCCAGATTTCTGGGGGTACTTCTCCTCCTTTAGCGCCTCCACGCTGCTGCCGGTCTTTCTGTTCGGCGCGATGTGGGGCATCGGCAATATCAACTACGGCCTGACTATGCGTTATCTCGGGATGTCGATGGGCATCGGGATCGCCATTGGTATCACCTTGATTGTCGGCACGCTGATGACGCCAATCCTGAACGGTAATTTCGACGTGCTGATCAACACCAAAGGCGGCCAGATGACGCTGCTGGGTGTGCTGGTAGCGGTGATTGGCGTGGGGATAGTCACCCGCGCAGGACAACTGAAAGAGCGTAAAATGGGCATCCGCGCCGAAGAGTTCAACCTGAAGAAAGGGCTGATTCTGGCGCTGATGTGCGGCATTTTCTCCGCCGGGATGTCTTTCGCCATGAACGCCGCCAAGCCGATGCACGAAGCCGCAGCAGCGCTGGGCGTGGACCCGCTCTATGTCGCGTTGCCAAGCTACGTGGTGATTATGGGCGGCGGTGCGCTGGTGAACCTCGGCTTCTGCTTCATTCGTCTGGCAAAAGTGAAGAACCTGTCGGTAAAAGCCGACTTCTCACTGGCAAAACACCTGATCATCACCAATGTGCTGCTGTCGGCACTGGGCGGCCTGATGTGGTATCTGCAGTTCTTCTTCTACGCCTGGGGCCACGCCAGCATTCCACCGCAGTATGACTACATGAGCTGGATGCTGCACATGAGCTTCTACGTGCTGTGCGGCGGGATTGTGGGGCTGGTGCTGAAAGAGTGGAACAACGCCGGACGGCGTCCGGTGAGTGTGCTGAGCCTGGGCTGCGTGGTGATTATTATTGCCGCCAACATTGTTGGCCTCGGCATGGCGAACTGATCACGCCGCTTTTCGACTGTGATGACGCCACTGAACCGGCGTCATCCCCACCTCGCGGTTAAACACCACGGAAAAGTAGTTACTGTCCTCAAAGCCACAGCGCGTCGAGACTTCACTCACCATCAGTTCCGTATGTTGCAGCAGATACTGCGCGTGGCAGATGCGCAGCTGGCGCAGATAGTGGTTCACCGTCATCCCCGTCTGGGTGCGGAACTGCTGGCGCAAGGTGCGCTCACTGCACTGCTCCTGCTCGCAAAATTTCTCTAGCACAAAGCTGCGATTCAGGCTGCCCGCAAGCGTGGTAATCAGCTTATCAAGCAGCGCTTCCTGCGCCGTGGCAGAAGGGTTATCCGTTGCGTAACGATAGCGTTTGAGGGTCATCACCAGCTGGGCAAACAGCAGCTCGGCCATCTCGTTCGCGCCCGGCTCGGCCTTCAGGCTCTCCTGTTCAAGCTGGGTGATGACGTGGCGTACCTGAGTCATGCCGTTGCTGCTCAATCGCCAGTGCGGCGCGGTGTGCGCCTCGTTAAACCCGGGAATATGCCCCGCCCAGTCGACGTTGAGCTTTAGCCTGTCCGGGCAGTAAATCACGTTCTGCAAAACCAGGTCGTTGACCGAAGCGTAGGAGTGTTTATCTTCCGCGCGGATATAAAACAGATCGCCGCGGGTGATGCGGTAGGGGCGGTCATTGAGGACGTGCAAACCGTTGCCGCGCCACACCAGCACCAGCTCGCAAAACTCGTGCGTGTGCTCAGCGAAGACGTTTTGCGGATAGCGATCGGCCACCGCGACAGCCTGCCCGGCACTGGCAAAAAAATCGGATTTGCGAAGGATTAACGGAGCGCCCACAACTCACCTCAACGGCTAATAACCTGACATTATTAGCTGTTTTACGGCAAAAAAACGGTGATTCTCCTCGCGTTACTGAAGTGACGCATCCCGGCCCTGACGAATTTCGCGTGGCGACCAGCTGAATTCACGACGGAACAGCGTCGAAAAGTGGTTACTGTCGCCAAATCCGCAGCGATAAGCGATATCCGTCACGCTATCGTCCGTATGACGCAGCAGGTGCCGCGCTTTGATCAGGCGCAGCCGGTTGAGATAGCGCTGCGGCGTCAGGCCCGTGTGCTGCTTGAGCTGGCGATGCAGCGTGCGCAGGGAAAGGGAAAAATTATCGGCCACTGTCTCCCAGCACACCTCTTCCGCGAAGTGTTCTTCGAGCCAGGCCATCA
This sequence comes from Lelliottia sp. WB101, assembly GCF_003051885.1. Taxonomy (NCBI): domain Bacteria; kingdom Pseudomonadati; phylum Pseudomonadota; class Gammaproteobacteria; order Enterobacterales; family Enterobacteriaceae; genus Lelliottia; species Lelliottia sp. WB101. The sequence goes on along the minus strand of NZ_CP028520.1, from coordinate 1,025,040 downwards.
TCAGATTAAGGCGCGCATCATTGTTTTCGGCCCCTTCCACCAGGCTGCTGCGACGCAGCAGAACCAGCAGTTGCATGAACAACAGTTCACGGCTGGCGCGCGTATGCGTTTCCGCATTTTCCTCTACCGTTTCCATCTGCCCCACCAGCTGGCGCACCTGCTGCAGGGTGGACTGATTCACCCGCCAGTGCGACGGATAGTGCCCATCCTGCTCCTGCGGCAAAAGCTGATTCAGCCCGGAGAGAAACTGGAACGCATCCGGTGAACGGTAGAGCACGTTGGTCAGACACAGGTTATCCGTATGTTCATACAAGTGCCGATCGTGGTCGCGCACAAAGCACACGGTTCCACCGCTGATGGTGTAGGGTTGGCCGTTAAACACGTGAATGCCCGTACCGTGCTCAACAATCACAATCTCATGAAAATCATGATGATGTTCAGGAAAAGCCGCCTGAGGAAGCCGTGGTTCGATCGCCACTGGCGAACTTCCGTGAGGGAAAAAATCCACGCTGTGCAGTACGGTCATATCGGCCACCACCAATGAGAAATGTTCTCAAAATAGTAATTAAGGGCCGGGTTTCTCACCTTCAATTTTCGACACCAAAGCGTGCAAAGCCTGTCAGTTTTTCAAGAAACAGCGGGAAAGATCCGGAAATGCGGCAACGGTCACATGGGCTGCAATCCCCGCCATAACAGGAAACTGTGAACTTCCTCACGTTCATCTTTGCTTTCTTGCCAGCGCGCGATTTTGCCTGTCAGTGGCAAGAAGGTGCGTTTTTCTTCCCTTTCTTAGACTGTTTCGCAATGACTCCAAGAAGGACCGAATTATGACCTCTCGCCATTGTGTGGCTGTCGATTTAGGTGCATCCAGCGGGCGCGTGATGCTTGCCAGCTATACGCCTGCACAGCGCGCACTTTCGCTTCGTGAAATCCATCGCTTCGGTAACTGCCTGCAAAAGCAGGACGGCGTCGAGACCTGGGACATTGACAGCCTGGAGGCGGAAATCCGCACTGGCCTGAACAAAGTCTGCGACGACGGCATTCTGATCGACAGCATCGGGATTGATACCTGGGGCGTCGATTTTGTGCTGCTCGACCGCCACGGCGAGCGCATCGGCCTGCCCGTCTCCTATCGCGACAGCCGGACCGATGGCGTGATGGCTCGCGCCATTGATCAGCTCGGTAAAGCCGATATTTACGGGCGCAGCGGCATCCAGTTCTTACCCTTTAACACCCTCTACCAGCTGCGCGCTCTGGTGGAACAACAGCCCGAACTGGTAGCAAACGTCGCCCACGCGCTGCTGATCCCGGATTACTTCAGCTATCGCCTGACGGGCAAGATGAACTGGGAATACACCAACGCCACCACCACCCAGTTGGTGAATATCAACTCCGATAACTGGGATGAAAACCTGCTCAACTGGACAGGCGCTTCCGCCAGCTGGTTTGGCACCCCGACTCACCCCGGCAATGTGATCGGTCACTGGATTTGCCCGCAGAAGAATGAAATCCCGGTCGTCGCCGTCGCCAGTCACGATACCGCCAGCGCGGTGATTGCCTCTCCGCTGGCAGACCACGACGCGGCCTATCTTTCATCCGGCACCTGGTCGCTGATGGGCTTTGAGAGCAAAACGCCGTACACCTGCGAAAAGTCGCTGGCGGCAAACATCACCAACGAAGGCGGCGCGGAAGGCCGCTACCGGGTGCTAAAAAATATCATGGGGCTGTGGCTGCTCCAGCGCGTGCTGAAAGAGCAGAACGTTACCGACCTGGCGCGCCTTATCGCCGAGACAGAAAAACTGCCGGCCTGCCGCTTCGTGATCAATCCGAACGACGACCGCTTTATCAATCCGCACAACATGAGCGATGAAATCCAGGCCGCCTGCCGTGAGAGCGCACAGCCCATGCCGCACAGCCCGGCGGAACTGGCGCGCTGCATTTTTGACAGCCTCGCCCTGCTCTACGCCGACGTGCTGAACGAGCTGGCGGCTCTGCGCGGTAAACCGTTCAGCCAGCTGCACATTGTCGGCGGCGGTTGCCAGAACCAGCTGCTGAACCAGCTTTGCGCCGACGCCTGCGGCATCACCGTGGTCGCCGGCCCTGTTGAGGCCTCGACGCTCGGCAATATCGGCATCCAGCTGATGACCCTGGACGAGCTTTCGAACGTTGACGATTTCCGAACGCTGGTGACGAACAACTACCCGCTCACCACGTTTACCCCTAATCCCTGCCATGAAATTGCCCGCTATCAGGCGCAGTTTCAGCAAAAACGACTGACAAAGGAGCTTTGCGCATGACCACTCAACTTGAACAAGCCTGGGAACTGGCTAAACAGCGTTTCGCCGCCGTGGGCGTGGATGTCGAAGAGGCGCTGCGTCAGCTCGACCGTCTGCCGGTCTCCATGCACTGCTGGCAAGGCGACGACGTCGCGGGTTTTGAAAATACCGGCGGCGCACTGACGGGCGGCATCCAGGCGACAGGCAACTATCCGGGCAAAGCGCGTAATGCCACCGAACTGCGTGCCGATCTGGAACTGGCGCTCAGTTTAATTCCGGGACCAAAACGCCTGAACCTGCACGCGATTTATCTCGAATCCAGCGAGCCGGTCGCGCGTAACGAAATCAAACCGGAACACTTTAAGAACTGGGTGGAGTGGGCAAAAGCCAACAAACTGGGTCTGGATTTTAACCCGTCCTGCTTCTCGCACCCGCTGAGCGCCGACGGTTTTACCCTCTCCCATTCCGACGACGAGATTCGCCAGTTCTGGATCGACCACGTCAAAGCCAGCCGTCGCGTTTCAGCATATTTCGGTGAACAGCTCGGCACGCCGTCGGTGATGAACATCTGGATCCCGGACGGCATGAAAGATATCACCGTTGACCGCCTGGCTCCGCGCCAGCGCCTGCTGGAGGCTCTCGACGAGGTGATCAGCGAAAAACTGAACCCGGCGCATCACATTGATGCGGTGGAGAGCAAGCTGTTCGGCATCGGCGCCGAGAGCTACACCGTTGGCTCCAACGAGTTCTACATGGGTTACGCCACCAGCCGCCAGACGGCGCTGTGTCTGGATGCGGGCCACTTCCATCCGACTGAGGTGATCTCCGACAAAATCTCCGCCGCCATTCTGTACATCCCGCGCCTGCTGCTGCACGTGAGCCGCCCGGTGCGCTGGGACAGCGACCACGTGGTCCTGCTGGATGACGAGACTCAGGCCATCGCCAGCGAAATTATTCGTCACGATCTGTTCGACCGCGTGCATATCGGTCTCGACTTCTTCGACGCCTCGATCAACCGCATTGCGGCGTGGGTGATCGGTACCCGCAACATGAAGAAAGCCCTGCTGCGCGCGCTGCTGGAGCCGACGGCGGCCCTGCGCGCGCTGGAAGAGCAAGGCGACTACACGGCGCGTCTGGCGCTGCTGGAAGAGCAGAAATCCCTGCCGTGGCAGGCCGTGTGGGAAATGTACTGTCAGCGCAACGATGCGCCAGCGGGCAGCCAATGGCTGGACAACGTGCGGGCGTATGAGAAAGAGGTGTTAGCGACTCGCAGCTAAAACAGCGCCCGGCGGCGCTTCGCCTGCCGGGCTTACGAACACTTGTCAGCGGGGATCGCTACGCGTCGCCCGACATTTTCAAAGGAATCACAAGACTATGCACACCATCACCAACGCCTGGTTCGTCCAGGGCATGATCAAAGCCACCACCGACGCCTGGCTAAAAGGCTGGGACGAGCGCAACGGCGGCAACCTGACCTTGCGCCTGGACGACGCCGACATTGCGCCGTTCGAAGCGGATTTCCACCCGAAACCGCGCTATATCGCCCTGAGCCAGCCGATGCCGCTGCTCGCCAATACGCCGTTTATCGTCACCGGTTCCGGCAAGTTCTTCCGCAATGTGCAGCTCGATCCGGCGGCGAATTTAGGCGTGGTAAAAGTGGACAGCGACGGCGCGGGCTACCACATTCTTTGGGGGCTGACGAACGAAGCGGTGCCGACCTCTGAACTCCCGGCGCACTTCCTTTCCCACTGCGAGCGTATCAAAGCGACGGACGGCAAAGACCGCGTGATCATGCACTGCCACGCGACCAACCTGATCGCCCTGACCTACGTGCTGGAAAACACCACGGATTTCATCACCCGCAAACTGTGGGAAGGAAGCACCGAATGTCTGGTGGTCTTCCCGGACGGCGTGGGCATTCTGCCGTGGATGGTGCCAGGCACCGATGAAATCGGCGAAGCCACCGCGCAAGAGATGCAAAAACATTCCCTGGTACTGTGGCCATTCCACGGTGTCTTCGGCAGTGGCCCGACGCTTGATGAAGCCTTTGGCCTGATCGACACCGCTGAGAAGTCGGCTGAAGTGCTGGTTAAGGTCTATTCCATGGGCGGAATGAAACAGACCATCACTCAGGAAGAGCTGATTGCGCTGGGTAAACGCTTTGGCGTCACCCCGCTGAAATCGGCGCTAGAGCTGTACAAATAAAAACATCGCGCCCCGCTCATTGAGACGGGGCGAAAAAACACCTGCAAACCCTACACAACACTCAATTCAGTGGAGTAAAAGCAATGAAAATAAAGACAAGCTTAATCCTCACCGTTGCCGCTCTGGCGTTGTCCGGTTCCGCTTTAGCAGAAGTAAAAATCGCCCTGGTGGCGAAATCTCTCGGAAATGGATTCTTCGAGGCAGCGAACGTGGGCGCGCAGGAGGCCGCCAAAGAATTGGGTGATGTGAAAGTCATTTATACCGGCCCGACCACCACCACCGCCGAAGCGCAGATCGAAGTGCTGAACGGTTTGATCGCGCAGGGGGTGGATGCGATCGCCATCTCCGCCAACGATCCCGATGCGCTGGTGCCGGTGCTGAAAAAGGCGATGCAGCGTGGGATCAAAGTGGTTTCATGGGATTCCGGCGTGGCAAAAGCCGGGCGTCAGATCCACCTGAATCCGTCTAATAACGCCCTGATCGGTGAAACCAACGTTAAGCTGGCCGCCGATGCGCTGAAAGCCCTGAACGTCGAAAAAGGCGACGTGGCGGTGTTGAGCGCCACCCCAACCTCCACAAACCAGAACACCTGGATTGCCGAGATGAAAAAGGTTCTGCCGCAGTATCCGTCCGTCAATCTGGTGACCGTAGCCTATGGCGACGATCTGTCGGATAAGAGCTACCGCGAAGCGGTTGGCCTGCTGAAAACCTATCCCGATCTGAAAGTGATCGTCTCCCCGTCATCGGTCGGGATCGTGGCTGCCGCGCAGGCGGTGAAAGACCAGGGCAAAATCGGCAAAGTGTATGTGACGGGGTTAGGCCTGCCGTCTGAAATGGCCGGCGCGGTGAAATCCGGGGCGAGCAAAAGCTTCGCGATCTGGAACCCGATCGATCTGGGTTACGCCGCCACCTATTTAGCCGACGACCTGGTGAAAGGCACCGCCACCAAAGATGAAGCCAGCATGGGCAAACTGGGCAAAGTGAAGCTCGATGCCGACGGTAGCGGCGCGATGGCTGAGCCGTTCGTCTACGATGCGAGCAATATTGATAAGTTCTCAAAAATCTTCTGATGCGTTTTGTAGGCCGGAGAAGCGTCGCGCCATCCGGCCAACAAGATCCCCTTTGATGGAGAACTCTCATGAACGCATCCACACCGCTGCTGGAGCTTAAGGGCATCACCAAGGTTTTCCCTGGTGTGCGCGCCCTTGAGAACGTACAGCTTGAGCTTTGGCCCGGTAAAGTCACCGCTCTTATCGGTGAAAACGGCGCGGGCAAATCGACGCTGGTCAAAGTGATGACCGGGATTTATCAGCCCGAAGAGGGCGAAATCCTCTATAAAGCCATCCCCATTCATCTCCCGACGCCGGAATCGGCACACAAAGTCGGGATTACCGCTATTCATCAGGAAACCGTGCTTTTTGATGAGCTGTCGGTGACCGAAAATATTTTTGTCGGCCAGTATCTGCATAAAGGCTTTTTCAGAAAGCTCGACTGGCCGGAGATGCACCGCCGGGCTCAGGAGATCCTCACCCGCCTGGAGGTGCAAATCGACCCGCGCGCAACGCTTAAAACGCTGAGTATCGCCCAGCGCCATATGGTGGCCATCGCCCGCGCCCTGTCGTTTGAGGCGCAGGTGGTGATCCTCGACGAACCCACCGCCGCCCTGTCGCAGCACGAAATCCTAGAGTTTTATCAGATCGTTGAGCGCCTGAAACAGGAAGGCAAAGCGATCCTGTTTATCTCGCACAAGTTCGACGAAATTTTTGAGCTGGCGGATCACTACACCATTTTGCGCGACGGCGTGTTCGTCGGCGCAGGGGCGATCAACGACATCACCGAAGAGCGGATGGTGGCGATGATGGTAGGCCGCGCTATCACCCAGACCTTCCCGAAAGTGGCGTGCGAAAAAGGGGCGACGGTGCTGGAGGTCAAAGACCTCTGCCATCCGACCGAATTCGCGCACATCTCATTCTCCCTGCGCAAAGGCGAAATCCTTGGCTTTTACGGGCTGGTCGGCGCCGGGCGTACCGAGCTGATGCAGGCGCTCTCCGGCGTCACGCGTCCCTCCTCCGGCGAGATCGTGCTGAACGGTCAGGCGCAGAATTTCCGCCAGCCAGCCGATGCCATCCGCGCGGGGATTGTCTGCGTGCCGGAAGAGCGGCAGAAGCAGGGAGCGATTATCGAACTGTCGATTGCGCAGAACATCAGCCTGCCGCAGCTCAGCAGGCTCAATCCCGGTGGGGTGTTAAATCAGGACCGCGAATGGGCGCTGGCCGATGAATACGCCAGACGGCTGCAGGTGAAGGCGTTTAGCTGGAAACAGCCGGTCGAAACCCTCTCCGGCGGCAATCAGCAAAAAGTGGTGATCGGCAAATGGCTGGCGACGCATCCTGAGGTGATCATCCTCGATGAGCCGACAAAAGGTATCGATATTGGCTCGAAAGCGGCCGTTCATCAGTTTATGTCCGAGCTGGTTGGACAGGGGCTGGCGGTGATTATGGTGTCGTCGGAACTGCCGGAAGTGATGGGCATGGCCGACCGTATCATCGTGATGCACGAAGGGCTGATGGTGGCAGAATACCCGGCGGGCGGGGCAACGGCGGAAACCATCGTCAGCGCGGCCAGCGGTGCAAAACAGGAGGCCGCGTAATGGTGAAGCAACTCCTGAAACACCGCGAAGCCCTGCTGGGGGCGGTGATTGTACTGATGATCATTGCCATCGGCAGCCGCGTGCCGTCGTTTATCGCACCGGGAAACCTGGTGGAGATGTTTAACGACACCTCGATTCTCATCATTCTCGCCCTCGGCCAGATGATGGTCCTGCTGACCAAAGGCATCGACCTGTCGATGGCGGCCAATCTGGCGCTGACGGGGATGATTGTCGCCCTGATCAACTTCCATTATCCCGCCGTGCCCGTCTGGGCGCTGCTGATTCTGGCAACGGCGCTCGGCCTGTTGATGGGCGTCATCAACGGCCTGCTGGTGTGGAAACTGGGTATTCCGGCGATTGTGGTAACGCTCGGCACCATGAGCATCTATCGCGGGATTATCTTCCTGCTCACCGGCGGTGGCTGGGTGAACTCCAACCAGATGGGCGCGGATTTCCTCGCCCTGCCGCGCGCGTCACTGCTCGGTCTGCCCGTTTTGAGCTGGTGCGCGATTGCGGCCCTGCTGCTGGTCGGCTATTTCCTGCGCTACAGCCGCACCGGGCGCGCCCTTTACACCGCAGGCGGCAACGCCACGGCGGCGTATTACACGGGGATCAACGCAGGCAAAATGCAGTTCGTCAGCTTCTGCCTGTCAGGCGCGCTGGCCGGATTCTGCGGCTATCTGTGGATTTCACGTTTCGCTGTCGCCTACGTTGATGTCGCCAACGGTTTTGAGCTGCAGGTGGTCGCCGCGTGCGTCATCGGCGGCATCAGCACCATGGGCGGCACGGGCCGGGTGTTGGGCTGTCTGTTTGGCGCGCTGTTCCTTGGCGTGATCAATAACGCGCTGCCGGTGATTGGTGTCTCTCCGTTCTGGCAGATGGCGATTTCCGGGACGGTGATCGTGATTGCGGTGCTGCTCAATGAACGCGGCAACAAACGCAAAGGACGGCTGATCCTGCGCGATGCGGCGCTGGCGCGTCAGAAACAGGCGGTGAACTCATGAGCAAAATGATGACTACGGAAGAGATCAAAAATCGTCCGGCCGCGACGGGGATTTTCCAGCGTCTGCTGTGCTGGGAGGGCTTCCTGCTGGCGGTAACGCTGGCGGTGTTTATCGTCAACGCCCTCGCCTCGCCCTATTTTCTCGATATCTGGAATCTTTCTGACGCTACGTTCAACTTCACCGAAAAAGCGATCATTGTGCTGCCGATGGCGATGCTGATCATCGCCCGTGAAATCGACCTGTCGGTGGCATCGACCATCGCGCTCAGCTCGACAGCGATGGGCTTTTGCGCGGCGGCGGGTGTAGATACGCCGCTGCTGGTCTGCGTGGGATTAGGCGTCGGGTTGCTGTGCGGGCTGTTCAACGGCTTTCTGGTCACGCGCTTTAACCTGTCGTCCATCGTGATCACCATCGGCACCATGAGTCTGTATCGCGGCATTACCTACATTTTGCTCGGCGATCAGGCGCTGAACACCTGGCCCGAGAGCTTCGCCTGGTTCGGGCAGGGCTACGTGTGGGGCGCGCTGTCGTTTGAATTCGCGCTGTTTATCCTGCTGGCGGCGGTGTTTGCCTTCGTGCTGCATCGCACCAATTTTGGTCGCCGGACGTACGCCATCGGCAATAACCCGACCGGGGCGTGGTTTTCAGGCATCAACGTGAAGCGCCACAACCTGCTGCTGTTCGCGCTGGTCGGGCTGATGGCGGGGCTGGCCTCGGTGCTGCTCACCTCGCGCCTTGGCAGTACGCGCCCGACGATTGCGATGGGTTGGGAGCTGGCGGTGGTGACGATGGCGGTGCTCGGCGGCGTCAATATTCTCGGCGGCTCCGGCAGCATGGTGGGCGTGATTATCGCCGCCTTCCTCATGGGCCTGGTGACCTTTGGCCTGAGCCTGCTCAACGTGCCCGGCATTGTGATGTCGGTGATTATCGGCGCGATGCTGATAGTGGTGATTTCGCTGCCAATTATCACCCGCCGGATTATGCAGCGAAGACGGATCTAATGCCGGGTGGCGCTTCGCTTATCTGGCCTGCCTGACCGCAGGCCCCGCAAGCGTCGTGCCGCCGGGCATAAAAATCACAGTAATTAAGGAGAATTATCATGAGTTTTATGTTGGCACTTCCCAAAATCAGCCTGCACGGCGCGGGCGCGATCGGTGACATGGTCAATCTGGTGGCGAGCAAACAGTGGGGCAAGGCGCTGATCGTCACTGACGGACAGCTGGTGAAAATGGGGCTGCTCGACAGTCTGTTTACCGCCCTGGACGCCCATCAGATGTCGTATCACCTCTTTGACGAGGTGTTCCCGAATCCGACGGAAGCGCTGGTACAGAAAGGGTTTGCGGCCTATCAGAGCGCCAGTTGCGATTACGTTATCGCCTTCGGCGGCGGCAGCCCGATTGATACGGCGAAAGCGATTAAAATCCTCACCGCCAACCCTGGCCCGTCGACCGCCTATTCCGGCGTCGGCAAAGTCAAAAACGCCGGTGTGCCGCTGGTGGCCATTAACACTACAGCAGGCACCGCGGCGGAGATGACCAGCAATGCGGTGATCATCGACAGCGAGCGCCAGGTGAAAGAGGTGATTATCGACCCCAATATTATCCCGGATATCGCCGTGGATGATGCCAGCGTGATGCTCGACATCCCCGCCTCCGTCACCGCCGCAACGGGGATGGACGCCCTGACGCACGCCATCGAAGCCTATGTTTCCGTCGGCGCTCACCCGCTCACCGATGCCAACGCCCTCGAAGCGATTCGCCTGATCAGCCTCTGGCTGCCGAAAGCCGTCGACGACGGGCACAACCTCGAAGCTCGCGAACAGATGGCATTCGGCCAGTATCTGGCAGGCATGGCGTTTAACAGCGCCGGGTTAGGGCTGGTTCACGCACTGGCACATCAGCCGGGGGCGACGCACAATCTGCCGCACGGCGTCTGCAACGCCATCCTGCTGCCGATCATCGAAAACTTTAACCGCCCGAACGCGGTGGCGCGTTTCGCCCGTGTGGCGCAGGCGATGGGCGTGGAGACGCGCGGGATGAGCGATGAAGCGGCCAGCATGGAGGCGATCAACGCCATTCGCGCCCTGAGTACGCGCGTCGGTATTCCTTCTGGCTTCAGCCAGCTTGGCGTGACCAAAGCGGATATCGAAGGCTGGCTGGATAAAGCCCTCGCCGATCCGTGTGCGCCCTGTAACCCACGCACTGCCAGCCGCGACGATGTGCGCGAGCTGTATCTGGAGGCCCTATGATCCGCAAAGCCTTTGTGATGCAGGTGAATCCTGACGCTCACGAGGAGTATCAGCGCCGCCACACCCCGATCTGGCCGGAGCTGGAATCGGTGCTGAAAGACCACGGTGCGCACCATTACGCCATTTATCTCGACAAGGAGCGCAACCTGCTGTTTGCCAGCGTTGAGATTGAATCGGAAGAGCGCTGGAACGCAGTGGCGAATACCGACGTGTGCCAGCGCTGGTGGAAACACATGCGCGATGTGATGCTCGCAAACCCGGACAACAGCCCGGTGAGCGCGGAGCTGAAAGAGGTGTTTTTCCTTGAGTAACCATTCACGCTGCCGCACTCGCGGCAGCGTTTTCCTTTATTTAGCTATTTAGCCTGCCTCCAGCGTGCCGCGTCCTGCCGCGATTTGCTGCCTGCTGCTCAGCGTAAACGCCGAGATCATCGTCACCGCCAGCACAAAGCATCCGAGCATCAGATAGGTGTCCTGGAAGCCGATCCGGTCATACATATTCCCCGCAAACGCCGACAGGAAAATGGCCGCCGACTGTTTGGCAAAGTTAAAGCCAATCAGATAGATGGTCGCTGACAGGCGGGTATCAAACACGCCAGTGATGTATTTAAACGCCCCCACCAGCAGGAAGGGCACTTCCAGCGCGTGAAGCATTTTCAGGGCGATGACTTCCGTCACGGTAGTGGCGAAGGACGAGCCGATAATGCGCGTGGCCATAATCAGCCCGGCAATCAGCAGGGTGTTTTTCGCGCCGATGCGGTTAATGATCCACGGCGAGCAGAACATAATGATCGCGTTACAAATTTCTCCGGCCGTGGTCGCAAAACCAAAGGCGCGCGTCCCCTGTTCCGGCGTCGCAAAGAACGATTTAAAGAAGGTGGCAAACTGCTGATCAAACACGTCATACACGCAGGCCACGCCAACCACATACAGAATAAACATCCACATTTTGCGCTGGCGGAACAGGGTGAAGACGGTTTTGGCGGTGATTTGCGGCTGATTGGCGCCCAGCGCGTTCATCACTTCGGCGGTCTGGTTTGGCTTCGGTTTGGCGACCACCAGCAGGAGCATCAGCAATAGCGCCGCGCCTGAGCCCATCCAGAAAACAAACGACGGATCGATACTGAACAGCACGCCGCCCGTGGAGGCGCACAGCCCCCAGCCCAGGCAGCCGAACATCCGCGCTTTACCGTATTCGAAGAAGCTGTTGCGACTCACTCGCTCGATATAGGCCTCAATCGCCCCGGAGCCCGCCGAGAAGACAAAGCCGATATACAGCCCGCCGCTCAGCGCCCCGAGCCAGATATTTATTTTCAGCAGCGGCGCGAAGACGTAAAGGAAGAAGGGGGCGAACAAGAACAGCAAAATGGCGATGATCCATAACAGGTGCTTTTTCAGCCCCAGCTTGTCAGAGATCACCCCCAGCACCGGCTGGAACGCAATCGCCGAGAGCGAAATGCAGGAGAAAACAATCCCCGTATGGGTTTTATTCAGGCCGATGATATCCGACAGCCATATCGGCAGGAACGGAAAGCAGGTGGCCATAATGAAGAAGTAGAGAAAGAAGAACGCCCCGAAAATCCAGAAATTGGGGTTGTCTTTGTGGGTACAGGCAGTCGTGTTCATTATTTTTATCCTCAACTCAGGGCCGGTCGCCCGGCCCATCACCCTTACACGCGTTCAACGCCAATCAGAATGGCGGTTTCCGGGTCCAGAATCGGCAGTACCAGTCCCGCCTGCATCAGCCATTCTCCACTCACCGTTTGTGGCGCTTCCATCCATGCCGGGAGTTTGCGCATGGTGTGGCCCCCTTCGCCGGTGAGGCGGATATTTGGATGATCGAGCAGGGTGATGCGGTACTGCGCGTTCGCTGCAAGCCCCGGCATGCGCAGCGGCATCATCAGGGTGTAATCCGGCATCGCCAGTTGGCTGACAATAAACAGCCCCTGCCGTTGGTCTTCGCTCACTATACCCTGCACCTGGGTGGTGGCGTCCGGCATATCCACACGCCACTGGGTACCGTGGTGAATCACGTCGCGCCATTGCTTATGCAGCGCGGCGTAACGGCGGTAGCCTTCACGCTCGTGCTCATCGACGGTGAGCGGGTCCAGCTCAAGCCCCATGTGCCCAAACAGCGCGGTCAGCCCGCGAAACTCGATGCTGTGCTGGCGGAACGTGGCGTGGCATTTATGATGACCGATATGTGCGCCCATCACCTCCGGCGGGAAGAAGTAGCTCATGCCTCGCTGGATGGTGTTGCGCTCCAGCGCATCGTTGTTATCAGATGCCCAGAAGCGGTGGCAACGGGTCAGGACTTCGTAATCAATGCGTCCGCCGCCGGACGAGCAGGATTCAAATTCCACGTGCGGGAAGCGCTGGCCGAGTGTCTCAAGCAGGCGATAATACTGGCGCGTTTGCGCGTCGGCAGCGGCTTTACCGAGATGGCCAGGCTGCACCAGCTCGCGGTTCATGTCCCACTTCACGTAGTCCACCGGATGTTCGCCCAGCAGCCAGCTCATGCGTTCCAGCAAATACTCAAAGGCTTCAGGAATATTCAGATTCAGCACCAGCTGGTGTCGCCCCGTCGCCTGCGGGTAGCCCGGCAGCGCCAGCACCCAATCGGGATGCGCGCGGTAGAGATCGGAATCCGGGTTAATCATTTCCGGCTCCACCCAAATGCCAAATTCCATGCCGCGATTTTTGACGTGATTGATCACCGGCATCAGGCCGTCAGGGTATTTTTTCTCGTCGAGAGTCCAGTCACCCAGGGCGGCGTGGTCGTCGTTGCGCCCCTTAAACCAGCCGTCATCGATGATGAAGCGTTCCACGCCCAGCGCCGCCGCTTCGTCGGCCATCCGCATGATGTAGTCCGGGTCGTGGTTGAAATAGATCCCTTCCCAGGTATTGAGGTGCACCGGGCGCGGCTTGTTTTCCGGGAAGCGAATGATGTTCTCGCGCAGATAGCGGTGGAACTGCTGACTCATCCCGTTCAACCCCTGCGCGGAGTAGCTGGCGTACAATTTCGGCGTCCAGAGGGTTTCGCCTTCGGCAATCGCCATTTCGCCCGGCAGATAGAGCGCTTCGGCCTGCACGTAGCGGCGGCCATCGGTTTTCACTTCAGCACGCAGGCGGTGGTTGCCGCTCCAGCCGAGGTGCATGCCCCACACATCGCCCTGCATTTCACTGAACGCAGGTGTGCCGGTCATCAGCGCCGGGAAGTGTTCGTGGGAGGTGCGCCCGCGCCGGTTTTCAATCACAAAACTGTCGTGCTCAAGGGTCAGGCGATGCGGCTGGAATTCGCGTATCCAGCGACCATGGAAAGCCATCACCTCTTTCGCGCGCTCCGAAACCGGCAGCGTCACGGCCAGCCGATCCACCTGCCACGGCTGCGCCCGCAGATTGGTCAGACCGTGTCGTACCACCAGCACGCCGCTCTCATCGAGGACGAGTTCACTGGTCAGCCGCAGCCCGGCGTGCGCATCTTCTGCGGTAATCGTCAGGCTGTGACGCTGCTGTTCGACGGCAACAGTCCTGAACACCGGAGACCCATCCAGCCCCTGGCGGTGGCCTTCAATGCCCGGCGCACCAAACAGACCGTGGCCCAGCTCGGCCATCAGCGTCACCGGGATATCCACGTCCAGCCTGCCGTTAGCCACCGGGCGAACCAGACTTTGCGCATCCTGCGGCGAAAAGTGGTGAAGGTGTGGCCCCCAGTAGACAATTTCGGCGAACGGGTGCGTTTTGATCACCACGTCTGCCGTCGTGCTTTCGAGTCGTAAAATGGAATCTTGCATCGGACATCTCCTGTCATCGGATGTCCTGAGTGTTGATCCGAAACGTTTCGGATACCAACCAAAACGTTTCGGATCTGTGATCAACTTTAGAGTTTTGCGGTGATTTAGGCCGTCTGGCCTGGTGAAAATTCAGGCTGCCAGAGCACCTGAAGATGGGAGAGATCATCGCCATTGATGAGCTGGCGCACCATGTCAGCGATCTGCTTGCCCACGCCCTCGCGGGTGGACTGAATCACCGCCGCTACGTCGGCGTCGACAATGCTGTCCTGCGGCAGGCCGTCATACACCACCAGCGAAACCGGGTCGCTGCCGGTCAGCCGCCCCTGCTGCGCCAGCGCCATAGCCGCGCCGTCGCCGTGGGTGTTGCAGTCAGTCACAATCGCCGTCGGCGGATTCGGCAGTGCAAGAAGCTCAAGCGTCGTGGTATAGCCCGCGCGGCGTGACGGCGGCATCGCGCGCAGCCATTCGCTGGATAACCCAGCTTCGCGGAGGGCGTCGAGATACCCGAGACGGCGCTGGGTGATAAACGCCTGATTATTACTTTCGCCCAGCAGGGCGATGCGCTGATGGCCCTTGTCGATCAGCCAGCGCGTGGCACGATAGGTCCCGGCATAGTTATCAAAATCAAACCATGCGTAAGGTTTTGGCAACTGGCTGCGGCCCAGGGCGAGGAACGGAAAACCGGCGTCCTGAAGCTGCGCAAGGCGCGGGTCCTGATCGAGGGTATGCGCGACAATCAGGGCATCCACACGGCGGCTTTGCACCATGCGCATGTAGCTGTGTTTATCGGCAAGGTCATCGTCGGCGATCAGCAGTAAATCAATCTCATGTCGCGCCAGTTCGTGGCTAATTTCGCCGACCATGTCCATAAAAACGCTGTTATTGAGCGGAACCGGATGCACGGGAAAAACCAGCCCGACGGCGTCGATTTTGCCCATCTTCAGGCGGCGGGCAAAGGTGTTTGGCCGATAGCCACGGCGCTGCGCTTCGGCTTCCACCCGCGCCCGGGTTTCGCGAGAAACGTCGTCATATCCGTTGAGGGCGCGGCTGACCGTCGTAACAGACAGCCCCAGTTCTTTGGCAATGGCTTTGAGCGACATGATTTTCCGTGTCCGAGAGGTTAGTTTTGTTCCGCCACTAAAAGCGCGTGGGTATCCGGTTCCAGCGCCTTGAAGATATGCGGTTGATCGGCGGGATAGCAAATGTAATCGCCCTCGCCCAGATCTTCCGGAGCGTCAGTCAGGCCGATCAGCGCCCGTCCCTGGGTGACGATAATGTGCTCTACGGAACCCGGCGGATGCGGCTGCGAAATGCGGTCTGCACCCGGCTGGGTCATCAGCAGATAGACATCGCGGCGTGCGCCCGGCGGACAGGCGGCTAGTAAAATCGCCTGATAGTTCGCCTGCTCGGCAATCACTTTGGTCCCTTCACCCCGGCGGATCACCTGAGTGGTGGGCTGCTGCGGCTCTAACAGGCGCGCAAACGGGATCCCCAGCGCCACGCACAGCGACCAGAGCGTTTCCAGACTGGGATTGCCATTCCCGGATTCCAGCTGCGAAAGGGTGGATTTAGCAATCCCGGCGCGGCGTGCGATTTCTGCCAGCGACAGCCCGGTTCGCAGGCGCTCCCGCACCAGGCTTTTCGCGATCACGCTGATTGGCTGCGTCATAAAACGGCCTCTTGTTCTATAAATCGAACGAATCGTTCATCTTGAAAAACGATATTGATGCGTTCATTATAATGGATACTCGTTCGATATGGCTAAAAATGTATGAAGAACTCTCTCTCCTGTCTGAAAGGCGACACGGTCAAAGCGATCGTTCTGGTGTGTCTCGCCGTGGGCGTCGTCGGCATGTCCTACGGCTCGCTGGCGATGGCTTACGGCTTCCCGGTGTGGGTGCCGTTTGTGCTCTCCATTACCGTGCTCGCGGGCGCGTCGGAATTCATGTTTATCGGCATCGTGGCCAGCGGCGGTAATCCGCTTGCGGCGGCGGCGGCGGGTTTGCTGGTGAATGCCCGCCACGTTCCGTTTGGCGTTACGGTGCGCGAACTGGTGGGTAAGCGCGGCCTGAGCTTCCTCGGCTGCCACATTATGAACGACGAAAGCGTGGTGTTTGGTTTGTCGCAAAAAACCCCCGAGCAGCGCAAAGCCGCCTACTGGCTATGCGGGCTAGGCGTGGCAATCATCTGGCCGCTGGGGACACTGCTGGGGGCGATGGTCGGCAAGCTGCTGCCTGCGCCTGAAACCATCGGTCTCGACGCCGTATTCCCGGCGATTTTGCTGGCGTTAGTCGTCCCGGCCTTTAAAAACCGCACCACGCTGATCCGCGCCTGCAGCGGCGCAGCGCTGTCGCTGGCCGCAGTGCCATTCGCGCCGGTCGGTTTGCCGGTGCTGCTGTCGTTACTGGGTCTGGCGGCGAGGAAAAAATAATGGAACACATGACCTTCTTTATTCTCGGCATTGCGATTTTATCGGCGGGAACCTATCTGATGCGCCTTGGTGGTGCAAAGCTTGGCAATCGCCTGGCGCTGTCCGAGCGCTCGCAAGCGCTGCTGTCGGATGCGGCAACGGTGCTGCTCTTTTCCGTGGCGCTGGCAACCACCTTCTACGAAGGCGAACATTTTGCCGGCATGGCGCGAGTCTTAGGCGTGGCCTTCGCCGTGTTCCTGGCGTGGCGTAAAGTGCCGCTGATCGTCGTGATTATCTCTGCTGCAGTCGTGACGGCGCTGTTGCGCGTGGCCGGTTTGCATTGATGAAAGAGATTCGCTCTCATGGCGCGCGAGTCGACAAGACCGCGTCATTTTTAGCGTTCTGTTGAGCGGAAAGATGGGCTACGAGGGGGGATGGCGTTACTGCGGAGAGGGGAAAACCTGTCCCTGCCCGAATGAGCAGGGGACAGTGGCTATGGTCTTATTTGTTCAGTTCAGCGGTCATGTGAACACGGTTACCTGAGAAAGCCTGGGTGATGGTGTAAGAAGCAGCACCGGCCTGTTCTGCCTGAGCGGCAATTTTCGCTTCTGCGCCGTCAATGGTCGAGGCGGTTGCGGTTACGGTCTGAGCAGCGAAAGAACCGAAAGAAGCGGCAAGAGCGATAACTGCAACAAAAGTTTTGATGTTTTTCATGATGTAAATCCTTCAGTAAGTTGTTTGGATAAGGCGTTTTGCCTTGATGTGATAATAATAGGCCTCATCATCAACAACTAAAAGCGGAAGGATTTGCTAAAGTCTTTCAAATTTACTGATCAATAATTAAACGCTTCGGATGCGTATAAATGGTGACGCGACCCGGTTTGCAGAACCCCACCAGCGTCAGGTTGCAGCGCTGTGCCACCTCCACCGCCAGGGTGGTCGCCGCCGAGACGGCAAACAGAATTTCGACGCCACACATGGCCGCCTTTTGCACCATCTCATAGCTCGCCCGGCTCGAAACCAGCGCCGCACCCTGCAGCCAGGTTTCGCTTTCTCCGGCACGACGTCCCAGCAGTTTATCCAGCGCGACGTGACGCCCAACATCCTCATGACCGCCTGCAATATTCCCCGACGGAAGAACCCATGCGGCCGCGTGCGTACAGCCGCTCAGTTGCCCTATCGGCTGGACGTCGTTGAGATGCTCCAGGGCGTGATCGAGATGTTTAAGATTGAAGGTCTGGGTAAACGGCAGCGGGACAATCGGCTTACCGATATCGTTCAGTTGCTCGACGCCGCATACGCCGCAGCCTGTGCGCCCGGCCAGCGCGCGTCGGCGCTCTTTCAGCCCCATAAAACGACGGCTGGAGAGTTCGATTTGCACTTCCAGGCCGTTACAGACCTGAACGACATCCATGCCGAAGATCTCCTGCGGGTGTTCGATAATGCCTTCCGAAAGCGAAAAACCAATCGCGAACAGCTCAAGATCTTTGGGCGAGGCCATCATCACGACGTGGGAGATACCGTTGTAGACCAGGGCAACAGGCACTTCTTCCGCCAGAAAATCGGGGATTCCGTGGGTAATGTGAGGGGGTCTGTGTACCACTTGCTCCACCACGCCCGCAGGCAAGGGAGACGAATGGGTATCACGATTCTGTTTTGACACAACGGTATTCCTGAGCAACCACAAAGGTGAGCCTGCTATTGCATCATAAACCGCAGGCCGTGCGCATAGTATGGATCAACTTTTCGGCAGCCATACCCCACAAGTTTACCTACTCATTTGGGAGTGGCACAACAGACGCGCTGATACACGCCTTTAACAAGCCAGGGTCACAATGTGATCAATGTCACACTTTATAATCATCAGAGTGATAATACGTTCACTTTGTATTAACCGCACCGGAACAGGCTTACCGACATTGTGGTATTCTGAAATCATATCCCTCGTGGAATTGAGGGAATACATCAAATTTTAAGCGTTATGGTTGTTTTGCAATCATGCGCAAAAACAATAACCTCCCTAAATAGTTCGTGTTGCTGGAAGGCGGCAATTGAGCGAATCCCCAGACGCTTACCTACGTAAGCGGCTGAGTAAGAGAACGCAGCCAACGCACCTGCAGCGCGAAATATGAAGAGGGAGCAATGTCGTAAACAAGGAGTGACCCATGCAGGTCAGCAGAAGGCAGTTCTTTAAGATCTGCGCTGGCGGTATGGCAGGCACGACGGCAGCGGCGCTGGGCTTTGCCCCTGGTGTAGCGCTGGCGGAAACGCGGCAGTACAAACTGCTGCGCACCCGTGAAACCCGTAATACCTGTACGTACTGCTCTGTCGGTTGTGGGCTGTTAATGTATAGCCTCGGCGACGGCGCGAAAAACGCTAAAGCATCCATCTTCCATATCGAAGGTGACCCGGATCATCCGGTCAACCGTGGTGCGCTGTGCCCGAAAGGTGCCGGTCTGGTGGACTTTATCCACTCCGAAAGCCGCCTCAAATTCCCGGAATATCGCGCCCCTGGCTCCGATAAATGGCAGCAAATCAGCTGGGAAACGGCATTTGACCGTATCGCCAAACTGATGAAAGAAGACCGTGATGCGAACTTTATCGCGCAGAATGCCGATGGCGTCACCGTTAACCGCTGGCTCTCCACGGGCATGCTTTGTGCCTCCGCATCCAGCAATGAAACCGGGTATTTAACCCAGAAATTTACGCGCGCACTCGGTATGCTCGCGGTCGACAACCAGGCGCGTGTCTGACACGGACCAACGGTAGCAAGTCTTGCTCCAACATTTGGTCGCGGTGCGATGACCAACCACTGGGTCGACATCAAAAACGCTAACCTCATCATTGTGATGGGTGGAAACGCGGCAGAAGCGCATCCGGTGGGATTCCGCTGGGCGATGGAAGCCAAAATCCACAATGGCGCGAAACTGATTGTGATCGATCCCCGCTTTACGCGTACAGCGTCAGTGGCGGATTTCTACACCCCTATTCGCTCAGGTACTGACATTACTTTCCTGTCAGGCGTATTGCTGTACCTGATGACTAACGAAAAATATAACCGTGAATATACCGAGGCTTACACCAACGCCAGCCTGATCGTGCGTGAGGACTATAGCTTTGAAGACGGTCTGTTCAGCGGTTACGACGCCGAAAAACGCAAATACGACAAAACCAGCTGGAACTACGAGCTGGACGAAAACGGCTTTGCGAAACGCGATACCACCCTTACCCACCCGCGCTGCGTGTGGAACCTGCTGAAAACGCACGTTTCCCGCTATACGCCGGACGTGGTCGAAAACATCTGCGGCACGCCGAAAGCCGACTTCCTGAAAGTCTGCGAGTACATCGCCGAAACCAGTGCTCACGATAAAACCGCGTCGTTCCTTTACGCGCTGGGCTGGACGCAGCACTCCATCGGGGCGCAGAACATCCGCACCATGGCGATGGTTCAGCTGCTGCTCGGCAATATGGGGATGGCAGGCGGCGGCGTGAACGCCCTGCGCGGTCACTCCAACATTCAGGGGCTGACGGACCTGGGCCTGCTGTCGCAGAGCCTGCCGGGCTACATGACGCTGCCAAGCGAAAAACAGACCGACCTCCAGACCTATCTGACCGCCAACACGCCGAAACCGCTGCTGGAAGGCCAGGTGAACTACTGGGGCAACTACCCGAAATTCTTCGTCTCGATGATGAAAGCCTTCTACGGCGATAAAGCGACAGCAGAAAACAGCTGGGGCTTTGACTGGCTGCCGAAGTGGGACAAGGGTTACGACGTTCTGCAGTATTTCGACATGATGCACCAGGGCAAAGTGAACGGCTATCTGTGCCAGGGCTTTAACCCGGTCGCCTCGTTCCCGAACAAGAACAAGGTGGTAGAGTCGCTATCGAAACTGAAATTCCTGGTAACGATTGATCCGCTCAATACCGAAACCTCGACCTTCTGGCAGAACCACGGTGAATCGAACGACGTCGATCCAGCGAAAATTCAGACGGAAGTGTTCCGCCTGCCATCCACCTGCTTCGCCGAAGAGAACGGTTCTATCGTTAACTCTGGTCGCTGGCTGCAGTGGCACTGGAAAGGTGCGGACGCCCCGGGCATCGCCATGAACGACGGCGAGATTCTGGCCGGTATCTTCCTGCGCATGCGCAAGATGTACGAAGCCGAAGGCGGCGCGACTCCAGAGCAGGTTCTGAACATGACCTGGAACTATTCAACGCCTGAAAACCCTGCCCCTGAAGAGGTGGCGATGGAGAGTAACGGTAAAGCGCTGGCGGATGTGGTTGATCCGGCCACTGGCACCGTCCTGGCGAAGAAAGGCGATCAGCTGAGCACCTTTGCGCATCTGCGCGACGACGGCTCAACCGCCAGTGGCTGCTGGATCTTCGCCGGAAGCTGGACGCCGAAGGGCAACCAGATGGCGAACCGCGACAACGCCGATCCGTCGGGCCTCGGCAATACGCTGGGCTGGGCGTGGGCGTGGCCGCTGAACCGCCGCATTCTGTATAACCGTGCTTCCGCAGACCCGCAGGGTAAACCGTGGGATCCGAAACGCCAGCTCCTGAAGTGGGACGGCGTGAAATGGGGCGGCGTGGATATTCCGGACTACAGCGCCGCCGCACCGGGCAGTGATGTCGGGCCGTTTATCATGCAGCCAGAAGGCATGGGCCGCCTGTTTGCCATCGATAAAATGGCTGAAGGTCCCTTCCCGGAACACTACGAGCCGTTTGAAACGCCGCTGGGAACCAACCCGCTGCACCCGAACGTGATCTCAAACCCGGCCGCCCGTATCTTCAAAGGCGATTTTGAAGCGCTGGGTAAAAAAGATAAGTTCCCGTACGTCGGCACCACGTACCGTCTGACCGAGCACTTCCACTACTGGACCAAACACGCGCTGCTTAACGCCATCGCGCAGCCGGAACAGTTCGTGGAGATCGGTGAGAAGCTGGCGAATAAGCTCGGCATCGCGCACGGCGATACGGTGAAAGTCTCCTCTAACCGTGGCTACATCAAAGCCAAGGCGGTGGTGACCAAACGTATTCGCACGCTGAATGTTCATGGGCAACAGGTGGATACCATCGGCATCCCGATTCACTGGGGTTACGAGGGCGTGGCGAAGAAAGGCTTTATTGCCAACACCCTGACACCGTTCGTCGGTGATGCGAACACGCAGACGCCGGAGTTCAAAGCCTTCCTGGTAAACGTGGAAAAGGTGTAACGGAGACGACTTATGGCTTATCAATCGCAAGACATCATTCGTCGTTCCGCGACTAACGGCTTCACGCCCGCGCCTCAGGCGCGGGACCACCAGCAGGAAGTGGCGAAGCTCATTGACGTCACCACCTGTATCGGCTGCAAAGCCTGTCAGGTGGCGTGTTCCGAGTGGAACGATATCCGTGACGAAGTGGGTCATAACGTCGGGGTGTACGACAACCCCGCCGATTTGACCGCCAAGTCCTGGACGGTGATGCGTTTCTCAGAAGTGGAACAGGACGACAAACTGGAGTGGCTAATCCGCAAGGATGGCTGTATGCACTGCGCCGATCCGGGCTGCCTGAAGGCGTGTCCGTCCGAAGGGGCTATCATTCAGTATGCCAATGGCATCGTCGACTTCCAGTCTGAACAGTGTATCGGCTGCGGCTACTGCATTGCGGGCTGCCCGTTCAACGTGCCGCGACTGAACCCGGAAGACAACCGCGTCTATAAATGTACGCTGTGCGTCGACCGCGTGAATGTCGGCCAGGAGCCGGCCTGCGTGAAAACCTGTCCGACGGGGGCCATTCACTTTGGCTCCAAAGAGGATATGAAAACCCTGGCGGGCGAGCGCGTCGCCGAGCTGAAAACCCGTGGTTACGACAACGCCGGTCTGTACGATCCGGCGGGCGTTGGCGGTACGCACGTCATGTATGTGCTGCACCATGCCGACAAGCCGAATCTGTATCACGGCCTGCCGGAGAACCCGGAAATCAGCGCGACCGTTAAATTCTGGAAAGGCATCTGGAAACCGCTGGCCGCCGTTGGCTTCGCTGCAACCTTTGCCGCCAGCATCTTCCACTATGTCGGTGTCGGCCCGAACCGCGCGGAAGAGGAAGACGACAATCTGCATGAAGAGAAAGACGAGGTGCGCAAATGAAAAGACGTGACACCATCGTGCGCTACACAGCGCCGGAACGTATCAACCACTGGGTCACCGCCTTCTGCTTCATGCTGGCGGCGATAAGCGGGCTGGGATTTTTCTTCCCGTCCTTTAACTGGCTGATGCAAATCATGGGCACACCGCAGCTGGCGCGTATTCTGCACCCGTTTGTCGGCGTGATTATGTTTGCCTCGTTTATCATCATGTTTTTCCGCTACTGGCACCATAACCTAATCAATCGGGATGATATCTTTTGGGCGAAGAATATTCGTAAGATCGTCGTCAACGAGGAAGTGGGTGATACCGGGCGTTATAACTTCGGCCAGAAATGCGTATTCTGGGCGGCGATTATCTTCCTGGTCCTGTTGCTGGTGAGCGGCGTGATTATCTGGCGTCCGTATTTTGCGCCCGCTTTCTCAATCCCGGTGATCCGATTTGCGCTGATGCTGCATTCATTTGCCGCAGTCGCGTTAATTGTGGTTATCATGGTGCATATCTACGCCGCCCTATGGGTGAAAGGCACTATTACCGCGATGGTGGAAGGATGGGTTACCAGTACGTGGGCGAAGAAACATCACCCGCGCTGGTACCGTGAGGTCCGCAAGACAACGGAAAAGAAAACTGAATGAGTATTCGCATAATCCCGCAAGATGAGCTGGGTTCGAGCGAGAAACGCACGGCGGAGTACATTCCGCCGTTGTTATTCCCCAGACTCAAGAACCTCTACAACCGCCGCGCAGAGCGTCTGCGCGAGCTGGCAGAGAACAATCCGCTCGGTGAATTTCTGCGCTTTGCCGCGCTGATCGCCCACGCGCAGGAAGTGGTGCTGTACGACCACCCGCTGCAAATGGACCTCACCGCGCGCATCAAAGAAGCCAACGAGCAGGGCAAACCGCCGCTGGATATTCACGTTCTGCCGCGCGACAAGCACTGGCAAAAGCTGCTGCACTCGCTGATTGCCGAGCTGAAGCCTGAGATGAGCGGCCCTGCGCTGGCGGTGATCGAGAATCTGGAAAAAGCCTCCGATCTGGAGCTGGAAGAGATGGCGAGCGCGCTGTTTGCCTCCGATTTTTCCCTGGTCAGTAGCGATAAAGCGCCCTTTATCTGGGCCGCCCTGTCGCTCTACTGGGCGCAAATGGCGAGCCTGATTCCGGGTAAAGCGCGTGCAGAATACGGTGAAGCCCGTCAGTTCTGCCCGGTGTGTGGCTCGATGCCCGTGACCAGCATGGTGCAAATCGGCACCACGCAAGGCTTGCGTTATCTGCACTGCAACCTGTGTGAAACCGAGTGGCACGTGGTGCGCATCAAATGCAGCAACTGCGAACAGACCCGCGATCTGAACTACTGGTCGCTGGAAAACGAGAATGCGGCCGTTAAAGCCGAAAGCTGCGGTGACTGCGGGACCTACCTGAAAATTCTCTATCAGGAAAAAGACCCGAAAGTGGAAGCTGTCGCAGACGACCTCGCCACGCTGGTACTCGACGCGCGGATGGAGCAAGAGGGCTTCGCCCGCAGCTCAATCAACCCGTTCTTGTTCCCG
Organism: Lelliottia sp. WB101; assembly: GCF_003051885.1. Lineage (NCBI taxonomy): Bacteria > Pseudomonadati > Pseudomonadota > Gammaproteobacteria > Enterobacterales > Enterobacteriaceae > Lelliottia > Lelliottia sp. WB101. Next base: position 1,000,780 of record NZ_CP028520.1, on the reverse strand, counting down.
GGTGAAGGGGAGTAGTTTTCTGTAACAGTGCCGGGCGACGCAAGGTTGCCCGGCCTGCATCTGCCTTCATGCTCCATTTTGCGAGCCGCGTTCGAGATTCCAACCCCCACCAAAATCCCCGTTTTCTTTTGCAACAAACCAGGCTATAACGCTGTATATCCATACAGATAACCGGAAAGAATTATGGCACTGGAAAAAGGGATTGCTGAACTGGTTCAGGGGTTTATCGCGGCCGGGCGCCCCTCTGCACGAGAGCAGAATATTGATGACCGGCGCGCAGGGTATGTCGCGAGCACGGTGCTGGCAGGCGAAACGGAAACGCGCGTTCACGTCGAGTCTGTCGAACTTGAAGGGATGCGGTTTAGGGTTTATTCGCCGCTCAATGCCCCTGAGATTTTACCGACGGTTGTCTATTATCACGGCGGGTGCTTTATCAGCGGCGGCTTTGAGACTCATGATGGCCAGTTACGTCAGCTGGCTTACTACAGCCGCTGTCGGATCGTTGCCGTGCAGTATCGTCTGGCACCGGAATACACCTTCCCCGCCGCCCATAACGATGCTGAAAAAGCCGCGTGTCTGGTCTGGCACTATGCCGATCGGTTTGGCATCGATAAAAATCAAATTACCCTCGCCGGTGATAGCGCGGGGGGCATCTGGCGCTGGTGACTGCGCTGCGACTCAAGGCGGCAAGGGAATGGCAGCCGGCACAGTTAATTCTGATCTATCCCATGCTCGACTCGACGGCGTATTTTGAAAGCTATATCCGCAACGGTGCGGACTATGTCATTACTCGCGATACGCTTCTCAGCGGTTACGAGTTATATCTTTCAGGAACCGACCGTCTTCATCCTGAAGCCAGTCCGCTATGGCGTGACGACCTTAACGGGCTGCCCCAGACGCATATCATCACCGCCGAGTTTGATCCGCTTTGTGATGAAGGCGAAGCACTCTTTCAGCGAATGACGGAACAGGGCGTCACCTGTACGTGTCAGCGCTGGTCGGGTGTCATACATGGTTTCTTTCAGTTAGGCGGAGTTAGCCAGTCAGCGCGAGACGTGATGCGGGATGTGGCCTGGCGAGTCAGCTCACCAGGCCGGGAGAGGTCGCAAGAATGAGGGTTATTCCTCCTCGTTCCCGCCCTCTTCGTAAGGGCCAAACGGCTTCGCTGGCAGCACGAGATAGGTGCCTTCGAAAATGGCGCCTGGCGCTTCATCGCCAAACAGCTCGACCTGCATCTGCACGCGGGCTTTACGCCCACGCGCCAGACGGTCCAGGTCACCGCTGAGGGAGCCTAAGTCCGCGACTGCGCTCGGTTTACCGCTGATAGGGCTGCTGTAGCGGATATGCGCATCGGCGAGAATAATGGTGCCGCCAAGGTGTCTTTCGCGCAGCATCAGCCAGATCAGCCCCCAGCCGGTCAAGGTGGCCAGCGAGAACAGGCTGCCTGCGAACAGGGTATGGTGCGGGTTCTGATTGCCGATTTCCGGCATGGTGGTAATGAATTTTTGCCCGGTGTATTGCTGGATGCGCACGCCCATCTTTTCGCTCAGCGGAATATGCTGATACCAGGCCTGCTGCAGCTGCCCGCACCAGTCGGCGCGGTGGAGAATGTCATCAAGGGTGGCGATGGGTTTGATCATCAAAAAATGACGAATCGGGGTGGTTTGCGGCGCGGTAATTTCGCCTTCATTGACGAAACCCAGCTTGGAGAAAAACTCCACGGCGTCTTCGCGGGCGCTACAGGTGACGCGTTTAACGCCCTCCTGACGGGCAACGGACTCAAGAGTCATCGCCATCAGGGTGCCAAGCCCTTTGTCCTGTACGGACGGATGCACAGCCATAAAACGGATTGAGGCTTCATTGTCGGCATTGATATATAAACGCCCGACGGCAACAAGGTTGCCCTCTTCGTCGACCACCATCTGATGATGCGCCATCGCATCCCAGGCATCGCGCTCGGAGCCTTTCGGCTGATGTAACGGCTTACGCAGCATTTCCCAGCGAAAATGGTAGTAAACCTCTAATTCTTCTTCTGTTTGCGGTACTCGAAGGTGATACATAGCTGTACTCTCTCTTGTTACCCGCGGCCATGCCGCCAGCTGGCTCATACCTGGAGCCAGAATGTGACGGGGCCATCGTTCACCAGCGACACCTGCATATCTGCAGCAAATCGTCCGGTTTGCGTATTCATTTCCTGTTGACGACACCGTTCAACAAAGTATTCGTAAAGTGCTTCAGCACGGTCGGGCGCGGCACCTTTGGAGAAGCCCGGACGCATGCCGCGTTCCGTGTCGGCGGCCAGGGTAAACTGAGACACCACCAGCACGCTACCCCCCGCCTGCTGAACGTTCAGGTTCATCTTCCCGTCGGCATCGCCAAAAATGCGATACCCAAGCACGCGCTCACACAGACGATTCGCTTTTTGTTCGTCGTCATCCTTTTCGACACCTAACAACACCAAAAGTCCTGGGCCAATTTCACCCGTCACCTCATCCTCCACGGTGACGCTGGCACGGGTTACGCGCTGAATCAATGCAATCATGGTTGGTCTGCTTCTTCTTGTTCTGCGGCTTGTTTGAGTTTGCGGTATTCACCGAGAGTGACAGTTATTTCGGCACCTAGCAAGACGATACACCAGGTCCAGTATACCCAGACAAACAAAATCGGGATCACCGCCAGCACGCCATAAATCAGCTGATACGACGGGAACATGGTGATGTAGAGTGCAAACCCTTTTTTGCCCAGCTCGAACAGGATTGCCGCCACCAGCGCCCCAACAATAGCGTCCCGGTTAGGCACCTGTGTGGTCGGCACCACGCTGTAAAGCAGCCAGAATGAGAGCCAGGAGAGGATCAGCGGGAAGATGCGTAACACGTTGTCGATGACGCTGTTTAAATCGCTCGCCCAGCGTAATGACAGAAGATAAGAGCTGATCGCCAGACTGGCCCCGGCCAGCAGCGGCCCCAGCGTCAGAATCATCCAGTAAACGGCAAACGAGTAAACTTTTGGCCGCACGCGCTTGCTGTGCCAGATGGTATTCAGCGCACTATCGATGGCATACATCAGCAGCAGAGCGGTCACGATCAGCCCGCAGGCGCCCACGGCGGTCATCTTGCTGGAGTTGGCAACGAACTGCTCGATATACCCCTGAATTACGTCCCCAGTGGCGGGAATAAAGTTAGCAAACACAAAGTGGCGCAGCTGCAGACTCACATCGGCAAACATCGGAAACGCAGAGAACAACGCGAAAATCACCGCCACCAGCGGAACCAATGAGAGCAACGACACGTAAGCGAGATTGCCCGCCAGCGTGGTCATGTTGTCCTCATCAATCCTCTGCCAGAGCAGTTTGATCCACGCCCGAAACGGACGCGTATGGTGTGTGGCTTTTTGATGAACGGTTTTTAACATAACTGCTTCGCAAAGTAGTTCGGTATCGTCTCTTTCCCTGTGACCAGGATCGACGTGATACCCAACTGGTTAGCTCCCTCTATATTATCGGCGTTATCGTCAAAAAAGACCGTATCGGCGGCAGAGAATCCTTCTGCCTGCAAGACGGCCTGATAAATTCGCGCCTCAGGTTTGCGCATGCCCATCTCCTGAGACAGGTAAATTTTATCTGCAGCGTGCTGGATTTGTGGATACTCACCAGGCCAGAACGTGGTGTGCAGACGATTGGTATTGGACAGCACGACCACGCGATGCCCCTGTTCGCGAAGCTTGTTCATGGTGTCGATGACCTCCGGGCGAAGTGCCACAAATACCGCCTGCCAGCCGTGAGCAAACTGCTCGTAGCTCAAGGGCAGATCCATCTCGTGACACATGGCTTCAGCGAAGGCTTCATCGCTGATTTCCCCCCGCTCATGCTGGTGAAATGCCTCTCCCATGGTGAAATTCTGTTTCAGGGTCGCCAGCGGCACACGGCTAAAATCGCTCCATGCACCCAGCACTCGATTAAAATCGATATCGACGATGACATTTCCTAAGTCAAAGATATAAAGCATGTTTATCTCCTTCGCGCCGTGGAGAAATAACTGTAGCGGGAAAGATAGGCTTTGGCTATGCGTCAGATTCAGCTTAGCGCATGAGAGCGTTAGGGAATTCACTCCAATAAAAAAGCCGCTGATATTCAGCGGCTTTTCGCACGACATACCTCAGAGAGGAGTCGTATTAGTCTTTGCTGCCACGGCCCGCACGTTTACGGTCGTTCTCAGTCAGGTGACGTTTACGGATACGTACGGAGGTAGGAGTAACTTCTACCAGTTCGTCGTCATCGATAAATTCCAGAGCCTGCTCAAGAGACATTTTCTGTGCTGGAACCAGCGTGGTGGCTTCGTCAGTACCGGAAGCACGCATGTTGGTCAGTTTCTTACCGGTCAGGCAGTTTACAGTCAGGTCGTTAGAACGACTGTGAATACCGATGATCTGGCCTTCGTAAACTTCTGCACCGTGACCCAGGAACAGCTTACCGCGGTCCTGCAGGCTGAACAGTGCGAACGCAACTGCTTTACCCTGGCCGTTAGAGATCAGCACGCCGTTCTGGCGCTGGCCGATTTCACCCGGTTTAACGTCATCGTAGTGGCTGAAGGTGGAGTACAGCAGACCGGTACCGGAGGTCATGGTCATGAACTCGGTACGGAAGCCGATCAGGCCACGTGCCGGGATCAGGTAATCCAGACGAATACGGCCTTTGCCGTCAGGGATCATGTCTTTGACATCGCCCTTACGCTCACCCATTGCCTGCATCACAGAACCCTGGTGCTGTTCTTCGATATCCAGCGTCACGTTCTCGAACGGCTCTTGCATACGGCCATCGATCATACGGTTGATAACTTTCGGACGGGACACAGCCAGTTCGAAGCCTTCACGACGCATGTTTTCGATAAGAACGGACAGGTGCAGCTCACCACGACCGGATACACGGAACGCGTCCGCATCTTCGGTTTCTTCAACGCGCAGCGCAACGTTGTGCACCAGCTCTTTGTTCAGGCGGTCAAGGATCTGACGAGAGGTAACGTATTTACCTTCTTTGCCACAGAACGGAGAGGTGTTGACGTTGAAGAACATGGTTACAGTCGGTTCATCAACAGACAGCGCTGGCAGTGCTTCAACATTTTGCGGATCGCAAAGGGTGTCGGAGATGTTCAGCTCGCCCAGACCGGTGATCGCGATGATGTCGCCTGCTTCGGCTTCGGTGGATTCAATACGCTCCAGACCGAGGTGAGTCAGAACTTTGCCGACTTTACCGTTGCGGGTTTTACCTTCGCTGTCGATGACAGTGACTTGCTGGTTAGGCTTCACTTTACCGCGCTTGATGCGACCGATACCGATTACGCCAACGTAGTTGTTGTAATCCAGCTGGGAGATCTGCATCTGGAACGGACCATCGAGGTCAACGCTTGGTGCTTTAACGTGGTCAACAATCGCCTGGTACAGCGGGGTCATGTCTTCCGCCATATCAGTGTGGTCGTTGCCCGCGATACCCATCAGTGCTGATGCATAGATGATTGGGAAATCGAGTTGCTCGTCGCTTGCGTCGAGGTTAACGAACAGGTCAAACACCTGATCCACAACCCAGTCAGGACGCGCGCCAGGACGGTCAACTTTGTTGATAACCACGATTGGCTTCAAACCATGGGCGAATGCCTTTTTGGTTACGAAGCGCGTCTGCGGCATTGGGCCATCCATTGCGTCAACGACCAGCAGAACGGAGTCTACCATGGACATTACACGTTCAACTTCACCACCGAAGTCGGCGTGGCCTGGGGTATCAACGATGTTGATACGGTAGTCATTCCATTTGATAGCGGTGTTTTTAGCGAGGATGGTAATCCCACGCTCTTTCTCCAAATCGTTGGAGTCCATCACGCGTTCGGTGGCTTCAGCACGTTCATTACTGAAGGTACCGGATTGCTGCAGCAGCTTGTCAACCAGGGTAGTTTTACCATGGTCAACGTGCGCGATGATGGCGATATTACGCAGATTTTCGATCACAACTTTGCCTCAGGCATTTAGAAATAGCGCGTTATTGTACACGGATTAATCGCAGGACTAAACAGGATCACAAACATCCTCCGCAAACAAGTATCGCAGAGTTGCTTTGTGATCGCTTTCACGCAGCGTAAAAAGTGCACTTTAACGGAAATTGCACCAATATGGTGCTCAATGTTCACACTGAAGCACTATACTGGTGCAAGATGACTATCGTGGTGCAGCTCATTTGCACTATGACGTGCATGATAACGCCTTTTTGGGGTGATTTAAAAGTTGGCACAGATTTCGCTTTATAAAAATACGGCAAAAACATGGCGACCACGCCAGCCTTACACAGAATTGAAGACCTCGTTACCACGACGACAATGACCAATCCGGGAGAGTTACGTATGTCCGCTGAACACGTTTTGACGATGCTGAACGAACACGAAGTGAAGTTTGTTGATCTGCGCTTCACTGATACCAAAGGTAAAGAACAGCACGTCACAATTCCTGCTCATCAGGTAAATGCCGAATTCTTTGAAGAAGGCAAAATGTTTGACGGCTCCTCAATCGGCGGCTGGAAAGGTATCAACGAATCCGACATGGTTCTGATGCCAGACGCAACCACTGCGCTCATTGACCCGTTCTACGAAGAGTCTACCCTGATTATTCGTTGCGACATCCTCGAGCCAGGCACGCTGCAGGGCTACGACCGCGACCCACGCTCCATCGCTAAACGCGCTGAAGAGTACCTGCGTTCTACCGGTATCGCGGACACCGTGCTGTTCGGGCCAGAACCAGAATTCTTCCTGTTTGACGATATTCGCTTTGGTGCGTCTATCTCCGGTTCCCACGTTGCTATCGACGATATCGAAGGCGCATGGAACTCCTCCACCAAATATGAAGGTGGTAACAAAGGTCACCGTCCAGGCGTGAAAGGCGGTTACTTCCCGGTTCCTCCGGTCGACTCTTCTCAGGACATCCGTTCTACCATGTGTCTGATCATGGAAGAGATGGGCCTGGTTGTTGAAGCGCATCACCACGAAGTGGCGACTGCGGGTCAGAACGAAATCGCAACCCGCTTTAACACCATGACCAAAAAAGCGGATGAGATTCAGATCTACAAATATGTGGTTCACAACGTTGCACACCGCTTCGGTAAAACTGCGACCTTTATGCCAAAACCTATGTTCGGCGATAACGGTTCCGGTATGCACTGCCACATGTCTCTCTCCAAGAACGGGACTAATCTGTTCTCTGGTGACAAATATGCGGGTCTGTCCGAGCAGGCGCTGTTCTACATCGGTGGCGTCATCAAGCACGCTAAAGCGATCAACGCCCTGGCGAACCCAACCACCAACTCCTATAAGCGTCTGGTCCCAGGCTACGAAGCGCCAGTAATGCTGGCTTACTCTGCCCGTAACCGTTCTGCTTCTATCCGTATTCCAGTGGTTGCGTCTCCAAAAGCGCGTCGTATCGAAGTGCGCTTCCCGGACCCAGCGGCTAACCCATACCTGTGCTTCGCAGCGCTGCTGATGGCTGGTCTTGATGGTATCAAGAACAAGATCCACCCAGGCGAAGCGATGGACAAAAACCTGTACGACCTGCCTCCAGAAGAAGCGAAAGAGATCCCACAGGTTGCCGGTTCTCTGGAAGAAGCACTGAACGCGCTGGACGCTGACCGTGAGTTCCTGACTGCTGGCGGCGTGTTCACTGACGACGCTATCGATGCTTACATCGCACTGCGTATTGAAGAGAACGACCGCGTTCGCATGACGCCACACCCGGTTGAGTTCGAACTGTACTACAGCGTTTAATTTTCATCTGATTCACCGTCTTTCTTGTCGCTGCGGTGACAGGAAAGACGCAGAAGATTTTTTTGTTGCCGTGGAAACTTTTAGCCCATCTTCGGATGGGCTTTTTTCTCCACCAACAACCTGATCTCACGCGCTTTTTACCACTAAAACGCTATACTGCACTAAATTAGTGCACCCAACTCCAGGAGACTGCTTAATGGCAACTGGCACGCTGCCCGATGCTGGGCAGATCCTCAATTCTTTAATCAACAGTATCTTACTGGTCGACGACGAGCTGGCGGTCCATTACGCCAACCCTGCGGCGCAGCAGCTGCTCGCCCAAAGCTCGCGTAAATTATTCGGTACCCCACTCCCGGAACTGTTGAGCTATTTTTCGCTGAATATTGCGTTGATGCAGGAAAGTTTATCGGCAGGCCAGGGCTTTACCGATAACGAAGTGACCCTGGTGATCGACGGGCGCTCGCACATTCTCTCCCTCACGGCGCAACGTCTGCCGGAAGGATTAATTCTGCTGGAAATGGCGCCGATGGATAATCTGCGCCGTTTGAGCCAGGAGCAGCTCCAGCACGCACAGCAAATCGCCGCGCGCGATCTGGTGCGGGGGCTTGCCCATGAGATTAAAAACCCGCTGGGAGGCCTCCGAGGCGCTGCACAGCTGTTAACCAAAGCACTGCCGGACCCGGCGCTGGCGGAATACACCAACGTCATCATTGAACAGGCCGATCGTCTGCGCAATCTGGTGGACCGTCTGCTTGGGCCGCAGCAGCCAGGCATGCACGTTACCGAGAGCATCCACAAAGTGGCTGAGCGGGTGGTGAAGCTGGTGTCGATGGAGTTGCCTGCCAACGTCACGCTGGTGCGCGATTACGATCCGAGTCTGCCGGAGTTGCCGCACGATCCCGACCAGATTGAACAGGTTCTGCTGAATGTGGTGCGTAACGCGCTGCAAGCCTTAGGCGCGGATGGCGGGCAAATCATTCTGCGTACGCGTACCGCGTTCCAGCTGACGCTGCATGGCGTGCGCTATCGCCTCGCCGCCCGAATCGACGTAGAAGACAACGGGCCAGGAATTCCGTCGCATCTGCAGGACACGCTGTTCTACCCGATGGTGAGCGGCCGCGAGGGCGGAACCGGGCTGGGATTGTCCATCGCCCGTAATTTGATTGACCAACACTCCGGCAAAATTGAATTTACCAGTTGGCCGGGTCATACCGAGTTTTCGGTTTACCTGCCAATAAAAAAATAAAGGTGACGACGATGCAACGAGGGATAGTCTGGGTAGTCGATGATGATAGCTCCATCCGCTGGGTGCTTGAACGCGCGCTTACCGGAGCAGGATTAAACTGCACCACCTTTGAAAGCGGTAGCGAAGTGCTTGATGCGCTCATCACTAAAACCCCGGACGTGCTGCTTTCGGATATCCGGATGCCGGGGATGGATGGGCTTGCGCTGTTAAAGCAGATTAAGCAACGTCATCCGATGCTTCCGGTCATCATAATGACTGCTCACTCCGATCTGGATGCCGCCGTTAGCGCCTATCAGCAGGGCGCATTTGATTACCTGCCAAAACCCTTTGATATCGATGAAGCCGTCGCCCTGGTGGAACGCGCCATCAGCCACTATCAGGAGCAACAGCAGCCGCGAAACGCGCCTGTCTTTGGCCCGACGACCGATATCATTGGCGAAGCGCCCGCGATGCAGGATGTGTTTCGCATCATTGGCCGCCTGTCGCGTTCATCCATCAGTGTGCTGATTAACGGCGAATCCGGGACCGGTAAAGAGCTGGTTGCGCACGCCCTGCATCGCCACAGCCCGCGCGCGAAGGCCCCGTTTATCGCCCTGAATATGGCCGCCATTCCGAAGGATTTGATCGAGTCGGAACTGTTTGGCCATGAGAAAGGCGCATTTACCGGCGCAAATACCATTCGTCAGGGCCGCTTTGAACAGGCGGACGGCGGGACGCTTTTCCTCGATGAAATCGGCGATATGCCGCTGGACGTGCAAACACGTCTGCTGCGCGTGCTGGCCGATGGGCAGTTTTATCGCGTCGGCGGCTACGCCCCCGTTAAAGTCGACGTGCGCATTATCGCCGCCACGCACCAGAACCTTGAACAGCGCGTGCAGGAAGGCAAATTCCGTGAAGACTTGTTCCACCGTCTGAACGTGATTCGCGTCCATCTCCCGCCGCTACGCGAACGCCGGGAAGATATTCCGCGTCTGGCGCGCCATTTCCTGCAGGTGGCGGCTCGCGAACTGGGCGTGGAAGCCAAACTGCTGCACCCGGAAACCGATGCCGCGTTGACGCGACTGGCGTGGCCGGGCAACGTGCGTCAACTGGAAAACACCTGCCGCTGGCTCACCGTTATGGCTGCCGGGCAGGAAGTGCTGATTCAGGATTTACCGGGTGAACTGTTTGAATCTACCGCGCCCGAAAGCAGCACCGGACAGTCGTTACCTGACAGCTGGGCGACGCTGCTGGCGCAGTGGGCGGATCGCGCGCTGCGTTCCGGTCATCAAAACCTGCTTTCCGAAGCGCAGCCTGAAATGGAGCGTACGTTACTGACAACCGCGCTTCGCCATACTCAGGGGCATAAACAGGAAGCGGCACGTCTGCTGGGTTGGGGGCGAAATACCCTGACGCGGAAGCTAAAAGAGCTGGGAATGGAATAGCACTTCTACGCCTGTTGGCGCAGTGCTGATGAGAACTACGCCTGGTAGTCCCGGTCAGCGCTGCACCACAGGGGCTTTTAGATTACGCGTGAAAATTGCTGCAAGCGGGCTTTCTGGCGCAGGTAGGCGTCAAAGCACATGCAGATATTACGGATCAACAAGCGTCCTTTTGGCGTCACCTGAATCGCTTTATCGCTTACATCCACCAGCCCATCCTTCGCCAGCGGCGCGAGCAGCTTCAGATCTTCAGCAAAGTAGTCGGCAAAGTCGAGTTCCCACTGGGATTCGATGTCGGCAAAATCGAGGCGGAAGTTGCAGATTAACGCCTTAATCACATCCCGACGGATGCAGTCATCGCGCGTAAGCGCAATGCCGCGCCACAGAGCGTTTCCGCTTTCATCCACCTGCTGATAATACTGTTTCAATTCTTTCTGATTCTGCGCATAGCAGTCGCCAATCATGCTGATCGCCGAGACTCCCATCCCCAGTAAATCGGTGTCGCCCTGGGTGGTGTAGCCCTGGAAATTGCGGTGCAGCACACCTTCGCGCTGGGCAATGGCCAGCTCGTCATCAGGACGGGCGAAGTGATCCATGCCGATAAACTGGTAGCCGGTTTCCGTCAGAGACGTAATGGTTTCCTGCAGGATATCCAGCTTCTGCTGAGCAGAGGGCAAATCGGCATCTTTTATTTTGCGCTGAGCGGCAAAAAGCGTCGGCAGGTGCGCATAGTTAAAGACGCTCAGACGATCGGGATTCAGCTCTGCCACGCGTTTCAGCGTGAAGGCGAAGCTTTCCGGCGTCTGTTTCGGCAGGCCGTAGATCAGGTCGATGTTGGTCGAGGTAAAACCGATTTCGCGTGCGTGATTCAGCAGCGCAAAAATAAATTCCTCATCCTGCTCGCGATTGACCAGGCGCTGAACCTCTTTGTTAAAGTCCTGCACGCCCATGCTCAGGCGATTAAAGCCCTCGGCTCGCAGGTGATCGAGTACATCCAGCTCGATTTCACGCGGATCGACTTCAATAGAAATTTCAGCATCGGCCTCAAAACGGAAGTTGGCCCGCAGAAGATCCATCAGACGGCTGATTTGCGCTTTATTGAGATAGGTTGGCGTACCGCCGCCCCAGTGGAGCTGGCTTACGTTTCGCCCGGCAAACAGCGGCGCACGGTGCAGGATTTCCTGCTCGAGGGCGTCCAGATACTGATCGGCTTTGTGCTGCTGGCGGGTGACGATTTTATTGCACCCGCAGAAATAGCAGAGCTTGTGGCAGAAAGGAATGTGAACATAGAGCGACAGCGGGCGTTCAGGATATCGCGCAACTGCCTGCAAAAAATCGGCCTCGCCGAAAGTTTCAGCAAACTCCAGCGCGGTCGGGTATGAGGTATAACGCGGCCCGGAATAGTTATATTTCTGGATCAGGGCCAGATCCCAGTCGATGTTTGGTACAGACATGCTCACTCCTTCCGTTGGTGTCGCGTTCGTATACGGCGGCCCGTTTTGACCCCATTGCGGGTCAATATTCGGGTGCGCAGCCACCTCTGTCGCCGCGACAACCGCCGTAGTTTAACGAATAACCACACCAGATAACATATAACCGGAAGGGTTATAAGAAGGACTATAGAGCCCGCTGGGTGCAAATGTTAGTTTCCACCTTTCAGCAGACGCATCATGTCGTCCTGCTTTTCTTCTTCTTCGTCTTCTTCATCGTCGTAAGAGAGACCGAGCTGCTGCATCAGTTCATCGATACGATCCAGTTTGGCATCGACCCATTTCTGCTCTTCAGCGTTCAGGGCTTCACCGCCCTCAAGACGTTCCAGCAGCGCGTCCAGGCGCTCATCGTTCTCCAGCATATCCAGCTCAGCCTGCGGTGAAAGCATAGGTTTCTCGCTCTTTTTAGGTTTTTGCTGCTTGATAACCGGGGCGTCCGTCACGCCCAGGGGAATTGGCGTTTTGCTCCCGATGCGCGGATCTTTCTGTTTGGATTGTTGCGCGGCGGAACCTGAAGCACTGCTGCCGTTCGCACGGCTACCCGAAGCATGACCACTATGCTTTTTCGCACGTTTGCGATCGCGAGCTTCCTGATTCAGTTCTTCACGGGTTTTGCGGTGCGCTTTTGCCGGGCGTTTAGCGCCCGCTGTGGATGTCGGTTTTTTCATGATGCCTTGTCTTTAAGCCATTTTCTTCAGTATAGAATTGCGGCGAAATCTAGCAGAAAGCAAGCAAAGAAAAAAGGCGACAGAGCAATCTGTCGCCTTTTTTCCTGACTCTCAACCCTTAACGGGTTATTCAATCCCTGTTTGCTAACAACTCACCCTGTTTATCCCTTAGCGAATATCATCCTTAATAGGGTCCATTTCCTTTTTTGAACGCCTCCTGGCGCTAACCATCCTGGTCGTCTTCCTGAGTCTTCGCCTCCTGGCGCTCCTGACCCTTATCCCTAAGTCATTATCCTGTTGGCATCCTCGCCTTGGGTGCTACTTTACCTTTTTCAGTGCTTCTGACAAGCCATCAAACTGGCCAAAATGGTATTTTCAGATAATTCCAAATCCTCAACATTATGATTTTAAATGATATGTTATTTTTACCGCATGAGGATTCTCTTAAATGTCCCATAGAGATTATGGGCAATGTCTCACAAACCCAATGGGTTTAATCTACATCCCGGAAGCGAAGTGAAAAGCCTTTTGCCTGCATTCAGGTATACTCCCCTTCAGATTAAGATTTTTGGAGACGACCACGTGACTACCTGGAACTACCAACAGACGCATTTTGTCACCAGTGCGCCTGATATTCGCCACTTACCGCCTGATACAGGTATCGAAGTGGCATTTGCTGGCCGCTCCAACGCGGGCAAATCCAGCGCCCTGAATACACTGACGAACCAGAAAAGCCTGGCGCGTACCTCTAAAACACCAGGTCGTACCCAGCTGATTAACCTGTTTGAAGTCGCTGATGGTAAGCGCCTGGTGGATTTACCCGGTTACGGCTACGCAGAAGTGCCAGAAGAGATCAAAATCAAATGGCAGCGCGCGCTGGGTGAATACTTGGAAAAACGCCAGTGCCTGAAAGGGCTGGTTGTGCTGATGGATATCCGCCATCCGCTTAAAGATCTCGATCAGCAGATGATCCACTGGGGTGTCGCCAGCGAAATTCCTGTTCTGGTGCTGCTGACCAAAGCCGATAAACTGGCGAGCGGTGCGCGTAAAGCACAGTTAAAACTGGTGCGCGAAGCCGCGGTAGAATTTGGCGGTGACGTGCAAATTGAGACGTTTTCATCGCTGAAAAAGCAGGGTGTGGACGTTTTACGTCATAAGCTTGATAGCTGGTTTAACGATCTGGAACCCGCGACAGAAGCGGAAGAGTGATAAAAAAGCGCGGCGATGTCCGCGTTTTTTTTGGTCCAATTATTTTCTTTGCCGCAATAAAAAACGCCCCAGTCATTACTGACTGGGGCGGCTAAAATATTCAGCCAAATCCGATTACGTGAAGTAAAAGGTCTGAAAGATAGAACATCTTACCTCTGTACCCTACGTCGTTAACTCTACTCTTTTTTTATCGCTGGACAAAGCACTTTTTGTAGTTTTTTTTCACTCTTTACATAGGTAAATCTAATGATCGTCACAAAAAGCACGCTGTTATGTTGCTTACTTACATAAACAGCGTCTTAGTCATTGGACCCTTAGTGAGCCTGATCCCAGTTGTCTCCGCTTCCTACTTCCACCAGCAGTGGCACATCTAATTTCATGCTGCTTTCCATCAGTTCGTGGATCTTTTTCGAGACTGCTTCCAGATCATCCTTGTGCACTTCGAACACCAGTTCATCGTGTACCTGCATGATCATTTTCACGCGTGGTTTGTCCTTTTCCAGCCAGGCATCAACCGCAATCATCGCGCGTTTGATGATGTCAGCTGCAGTCCCCTGCATCGGTGCGTTGATTGCCGCACGTTCAGCGCCGGCGCGGCGCGCAGCGTTACTGGAGGTGATATCCGGCAGATAGAGACGACGGCCATCGAGAGTTTCCACATAGCCTTTTTCCTTCGCCTGAGCGCGAGTTCGCTCCATGTATTCCAGCACGCCCGGATAGCGCTCAAAGTAGAGATCCATGTACTTCTGCGACTCTTTGCGTGGAATATTGAGCTGGCGAGAGAGGCCAAAAGCGCTCATACCGTAGATCAGGCCGAAGTTAATCGCCTTCGCGCTGCGGCGCTGCTCGCCGGTCACGCTGTCCAGTGGCAGACCGAACACTTCTGCCGCCGTGGCGCGGTGGATATCTTTGCCTTCCGCAAACGCCGTCAGCAAACCTTTATCACGCGACAGGTGCGCCATGATGCGCAGTTCAATTTGCGAGTAGTCGGCAGAGACGATCAGATAATCTTCCGGGGCAATAAATGCCTGACGGATGCGTCGCCCTTCTTCGTTACGAACTGGAATGTTTTGCAGGTTAGGATCGGTCGATGATAAACGCCCGGTCGCCGCAACCGCCTGGTGGTAGGAAGTATGAACGCGACCGGTTTTTGGATTGATCATCAGCGGGAGCTTATCGGTGTAAGTCGATTTAAGCTTCGCGAGGCCGCGGTATTCCAGAATCACTTTCGGCAGTGGGTAATCCAGCGCCAGCTCTTCCAGCACCTCTTCCGAGGTGGACGGCGCGCCGCCAGGTGTTTTCTTCAGCGGTTTAATGCCCTGTTTTTCAAACAGAATAGTCTGTAGCTGTTTGGTGGACGCGAGGTTAAAAGGCTCGCCGGCAATGTCATGCGCTTTCAGTTCAAGTTCATTCAGACGCAGGCTGATCTCTTCCGAATGTTTGTGCAGTACCGCAGGATCAATTTTAACACCGTTACGCTCAATACGAGACAACACCGGCACCAGCGGCATTTCGACATTTTCGAAAATATTCAGCGGCCCTTCCTGCTTTTGCAATTTCGGGTACATCTTCAGGTGCAGTTGCAGAGTTACATCCGCATCTTCCGCGGCATAGCGGCCCGCCTCTTCCAGGGCGATCTGGTTGAAGGTCAGCTGGTTTTTGCCCTTTCCGGCAATCTCTTCAAAGGTGACGGTTTTATGCTTGAGCCAGCGATCGGAGAGAGAATCCATATCGTGGCGGCCCGCCACGCTGTTCAGGATGTAAGACTCCAGCATGGTGTCGAAGGCAATACCGCGCAGCTCGATGCCGTAGTTCTGCAAAATACCGCGGTCATACTTCAGGTTTTGCCCGACCTTAAGCGCTTTGTCATCTTCCAGCAGCGGTTTGAGTAGCTCAAGCACGCGCTCACGGGAGATTTGATCCGGAGCATCCAGATAATCATGCGCGACCGGGACATAGGCGGCGATGCCTGGCTCGGTGGCAAAGGAGAGGCCGACCATATTGGCGGAGATGTTATCCAGACTGTCGGTTTCGGTGTCAAAGGCAAAGACCGGCGCTTTTTTCAGTTTCTCGATCCAGGCGATAAGCTGCGCTTCTTCCAGCACCGTTTCGTAGTTTTCGAAGGAGAGCGTACTGGCGGCCTCTTTGACGTCCTCATCGGCATCAACAACGATTGTCTCTTTTGGCTTCGCGGCAGGTTTTGCGCCCTTCGCCTGCATCCATTTACCGGCTTCGAGGTCTGTTATCCAGCGTTTGAACTCATAATGCTTAAACAGGCCGAGAAGCTCTTCCGCCACCGGCTGCTGAACTTCGAGCTGCTCACAGGTAAGCTCCAGCTCGACGTCGGTTTTAATGGTGGCCAGCTTATAGGAGAGGTAAGCCACCTCTTTGTTCTGCTCCAGCTTCGCCGCCATGGTTTTTGCACCACGGAATGTCAGGCCGGCGATTTTGTCTGATTCGGCATACAGCGTATCCAGCCCACCCAGGCCTTGCAGCAGCGCCTGCGCGGTTTTTTCGCCGACACCTGGCACACCAGGAATGTTATCCGAGGAGTCGCCCATTAAGGCGAGAAAATCAATGATGAGCTCTGGCGGCACGCCATATTTGGTGACGACTTCTTCCGGCCCAAGAATGGTATTGGTCATGGTATTGATGAGGGTGATCCCAGGCGTAACCAGCTGCGCCATGTCTTTATCACCCGTACTGATCAGCACCGGACGGCCCATTTTCTCTGCTTCACGAGCCAGCGTACCGATGACGTCGTCCGCTTCTACCCCAGAAACTGCCAGCAGCGGCAGCCCCATCGCTTTTACCATCGTGTGCAACGGCTCGATTTGCGCGCGCAGATCATCCGGCATCGGCGGGCGATGGGATTTGTAATCCTCAAAAAGCTCGTCGCGGAAGGTTTTACCCTTCGCATCGAACACCACCGCCGCATGTGACGGCTGGTATTGCAGGATCAGACTGCGCAGCATATTCAGCACGCCATACATCGCGCCGGTTGGCTCCCCTGCGCTATTGGTCAGAGGAGGAAACGCATGATACGCCCGATACAGGTATGAAGAGCCGTCGACGAGAATAAGAGGGTTTTCTGGAATCTGAACCATAATGTCCGTGCCTTTAATCAATTTATGGCTAAAGGATGCCACAGAAGGATGAAAACATCAGTTTTTAGCACCGAATACAGGAAAAGATTTTGCGATCGTCGGGATCGCTCGCAAAATCAAACTGTGGATAAGTTTGTGCATACTTTTAATTCATATGAAGAATATTGTCATTTCCAGATCGCGTATGATTTTTTTATAGAATATTATCAGTTAGTTATAAATAGATCCGATCGGTATATTTCCATTTGATGACTATTTGCTCTATGTGGATATAAGAAGAGCCTAATAAGGTATGACAGACAAATAATCTGTTAAGGTGCAGATCCTGCGGTATCATGGAGTGAAAGCCCCTGCTTTTATTTGTTTTCTGGTAAAATCAGCGCCCTGCGGCACCGGTTTGGCTGCCAGATTACAGCTAACTACCTGAAAAAGCTCATCATGTCGAGATTACTCGCTGCAGTAACATTACTGTTAAGCATCTTTTTAACGATCCTGGTTACCATCGCCTGTTCTGTGCCGATCATCGTCGCCGGAATCATTAAACTATTACTGCCTGTCCCTGCTGTCTGGCGTGCGGTATCAGCCTTCTGCAATTTTATGATGTACTGCTGGTGTGAAGGGCTGGCATGGCTGCTACGCCTGAACCCGCATCTGCAATGGGATATCGAAGGGCTGGAAGGCCTGAACAAGAAAAACTGGTATTTACTGCTCTGTAATCACCACAGTTGGGCAGATATCGTGGTGTTATGCGTGCTGTTTCGCAAACATATTCCGATGAACAAATACTTTCTCAAGCAGCAACTGGCTTGGGTGCCGTTTATCGGGCTGGCCTGCTGGGCGCTGGATATGCCGTTTATGAAACGTTATTCACGCAGCTATCTTATTCGTCATCCCGAACGCCGAGGGCGTGATGTTGAAACGACACGTCGCTCCTGTGAGAAATTTCGGGCTCACCCGACGACAATCGTTAACTTCGTTGAAGGCTCACGTTTTACGGAACTGAAACGTCAGCAAACTCGATCCCCTTATAAGAATCTACTGCCGCCAAAAGCGGCGGGAATTGCGATGGCCCTTAATGTACTGGGATCGCAGTTCGATAAATTGCTGAATGTGACGCTGTGCTATCCAGAAAATGACGAGACACCTTTTTACGATATGTTAAGCGGTAAACTGACGCGTATTGTGGTGAGGATAAACCTGGTGCCGGTGAATGAAGAGCTGCACGGCGATTACATCAATGATAAGAATTTCAAACGTCGTTTCCAGCTGTGGCTGAACACGCTGTGGAATGATAAAGATGTGCTGATAAACGATCTTAAGTATGCAAACAAAAACGCCGGTCTGTGACCGGCGTTTTCACTTTTATTTCTTCTCAACCAGATATTTCACGGTGTCAGCGTACTGCTGCACGAAGATATCCATATTGCTGGTATCCATACCCTGCGGATTCACCTGGTATTTACCATTGACGAACATTGCCGGAACGCCCTGCAACTGAAGGTCAGCCGCCGCTTTTTCCTGCTGCGCGACCAGAGATTTCACCACAAAGCTGTTCCATGCTGCGTCGTAATCTTCGCCTTTCACGCCCGCATCAACAAAGACTTTACGGATATCAGCAACGGTCTGAACAATTTGAGTTTTCTGTACAGCTTCAAACATAGGTGCTGTGACTTGATCTTCCACGCCCAGCGCCAGCGCAACAGCCCAGGCTTGCGTCAGATCTTTACCCAAAGGACCCAGGAATTCGACATGATACTTGGTCATTTTGGTGCCTTCAGGCAGCTTTTTCTTCACGTTATCAGAAACGTGCAGAACTTCTTCAAACTGGTAGCAGTGCGGGCAGTAGAATGAGAAGAACTCAAGCACCTGCGGCTCACCGGCAACCGGCTTTTCGAGGGTAGTGAACTGCTTGCCATCGCTGAATTGAGCAGCAGATGCGCTAAATGCCAGAATCATACCTGCCAGCGCCAGCCATATTTTTTTCATGATCAACTTTCTCCTGATGTGTCCGATTAATACATTGGCGTTAATTGAAGTGGCGGTTCCTGCAGAACCTTAACTTGCTGAATAAAGGTGGTTGTCTGGCTGCGCCAGTAATCTTCCCCGGTAAGCCACGGGAAGTTTTTAGGAAACGCGGGATCGTCCCAACGCCTGATTAACCATGCGAGATAATATACAAAACGCATGGCACGTAAAGGTTCAATCAGGGCAATTTCGTCTGAATTAAAGGGACTAAATTCTTCGTAGGCTTCGATGATGGTTTCAAGCTGCATCCGCTGTTCGGCTTTATCACCATTCAGCAGCATCCACAGATCCTGAATCGCTGGCCCCATACGGGCATCATCGAGATCAACAAATAGCGGGCCGTCGCGCCAGAGAATATTCCCCGCGTGGCAGTCGCCATGTAAACGCAGAATATCGGTTTGATCATCCCAGCACTCAGTTACGGCAGCAATAAGGGCATCGGTGGCTTTCAGGAAATTCGCTTTCAACGCTTTCGGAATCAGAGTAGACGTTTCGAACACCTGACGCGGCTCCGTTAAATATTCCTCAAGCCCAATAACAGGCCGTGCACTGAATGCTTTTTTGCGCCCCGTCTGATGCATGCGTCCCAGGTAACGAGCGACCCACTCCATTTGATCGATATTATCAGACTCAAACTGGCGGCCACCCAGGCTCGGGAAAACAGCAAAGAAATATCCCTGATGCGTGAGCAGCGACTGGTGATTAAACTGAATGGGTGCGGCGACCGGAACGTCGTCATTCACCAGATCGAGAGCGAACTGGTGCTCTTCCTGAATTTGCTCCGCCGACCAGCGTTGGGGACGGTAGAATTTGACGACAAAGCGCTGGCGATCCTCGTCCTGGAATTGATAGACGCGGTTTTCATAGCTGTTTAAAGGGTTAGCCCGGAATCCACTCGAATGCCCTGTTCAAACAGAGCATCCATAATGGTATCCGGGTTTAATGTCTGGAAAGTAAAAGCCTTGTCGTTCATCCGATCATCCGGAAATTATACGAATGATTCAGGATATCATTTCACAGCGATTTCGGTGGCGCCGCTTACAAGGTTTTACTCTTTAATTACGCCACGGGCGCGCAGCAGCGCGGTTTTGAAATCTTCCTCATAATCTTTCTTAATCCCTGGAATCGCGGCATCTTTATCAGAATCACGCATTTTAAGATGGTAGATCAGGATGTCATCAGAAAGGTCGGCCAGTTCGCCGTCATAACCTGACTCTTTCGCCAGTTTCTGTAAAAATTGCATCAGGTTAAGCTCTGGCTCTTTTTGCCAGGCAGGCTGGAGAAGTTCGATAACTTCGTTCAGACGTTTACATTTCATCGTAGTGCTCCTTTCATTGATAGGAACACGTTAGCAGGGTCAATCCCACAATAAAAGAGGCGACATTCGTGAATCAGTGCCGGGGAGTGCTCGGCGTCGTGCTTGCAGGGGGAAGAGCGACGCGGATGGGCGGAAAAGATAAGGGCTTACAGGAGCTTAATGGAAAGCCATTATGGCAGCACGTCGCCGATGCGCTGAGAGTCCAGGTGGGAGCAATCGCCGTTAGCGCTAATCGTCACATTGATATCTATCATCAACGCGGATATCCCGTCTATCAGGATGCGTTAGCTAACTATCCTGGGCCTCTGGCTGGCATGCTGAGCGTGATGCAGCAGGCAGATGATGAATGGTTTCTTTTCTGCCCGTGTGATACGCCGTTTATCCCCTCTGTGCTTGCTGAGCGCATGATAGAACATCGTAAAGACGCTCCCGTCGTCTGGGTACATGACGGAGAGCGCGATCACCCTGCGATTACGTTGATTAGCAGGAAACTTTGTCCAGATTTACGCGCTTACCTGGCCTCAGGGGAAAGACGCGTTATGGTATTTATGCGCCAGTCAGGCGGCCATTCCGTTGATTTTAGCGATCTGAAAGAGGCTTTTGTTAACGTGAATACCACGGAAGATTTGCAAACACTGCAGGGGAAAGTATGAAGCCTGTTTTAGCGATTGCTGCCTGGAGTGGGACGGGGAAAACATCACTTCTGAAAAAGCTGATCCCGGCCCTGCGCGCGCAGGGTATTCGTCCAGGATTGATTAAGCATACTCACCACAATATGGATATTGATAAGCCCGGCAAAGACAGCTACGAGCTGCGAAAAGCGGGTGCGGCTCAAACCATGGTAGCCAGCGCGCAACGATGGGCATTGATGACGGAGACGCCGGGAGAAGAGGCGTTGGATTTGGATTATCTGGTGAGCCGAATGGATCATTCGACGCTGGATCTGGTGCTGGTTGAGGGATTTAAGCATGAATCGGTAGCGAAGATTTTGCTTTTCAGAAGCGATGCAGGGCATGAAATCGCTGAATTGACCGTAGATCAGCATGTGATTGCTGTCGCCAGTGATATTCCGCTTTCACTTCCGGTGCCGATTCTGGATTTAAATGATGTTGCTGGTGTTGTTGCGTTTATTCAGGACTGGATGGCAGAGCAATAACCGGGCTGTTTTGCCGGTCTGGGACTATTCTGAATAATGACAAAAACGCAAAAAGGCCATCCTTCCGGATGGCCTCTTCACTTAATTGATGCCTGGCAGTTCCCTACTCTCACATGGGGAGACCCCACACTACCATCGGCGCTACGGCGTTTCACTTCTGAGTTCGGCATGGGGTCAGGTGGGACCACCGCGCTAAAGCCGCCAGGCAAATTCTGTATCAACACGCATCTCTGCGCATTAATTAATCTGTATCAGCTGAAAATCGTCTGTCTCTGCTTCGCCAAAACATCTTCGGCGTTGTAAGGTTAAGCCTCACGGTTCATTAGTACTGGTTAGCTCAATACATCGCTGCACTTACACACCCAGCCTATCAACGTCGTAGTCTTCAACGTTCCTTCAGGACTCTCAAGGAGTCAGGGAGAACTCATCTCGGGGCAAGTTTCGTGCTTAGATGCTTTCAGCACTTATCTTTTCCGCATTTAGCTACCGGGCAATGCCATTGGCATGACAACCCGAACACCAGTGATGCGTCCACTCCGGTCCTCTCGTACTAGGAGCAGCCCCCCTCAATTCTCCAGCGCCCACGGCAGATAGGGACCGAACTGTCTCACGACGTTCTAAACCCAGCTCGCGTACCACTTTAAACGGCGAACAGCCGTACCCTTGGGACCTACTTCAGCCCCAGGATGTGATGAGCCGACATCGAGGTGCCAAACACCGCCGTCGATATGAACTCTTGGGCGGTATCAGCCTGTTATCCCCGGAGTACCTTTTATCCGTTGAGCGATGGCCCTTCCATTCAGAACCACCGGATCACTATGACCTGCTTTCGCACCTGCTCGAGCCGTCACTCTCGCAGTCAAGCTAGCTTATGCCATTGCACTAACCTCCTGATGTCCGACCAGGATTAGCTAACCTTCGTGCTCCTCCGTTACTCTTTAGGAGGAGACCGCCCCAGTCAAACTACCCACCAGACACTGTCCGCAACCCGGATCACGGGTCTACGTTAGAACACCAGCCATTAAAGGGTGGTATTTCAAGGTTGGCTCCACGCAGACTGGCGTCCACGCTTCAAAGCCTCCCACCTATCCTACACATCAAGGACCAGTGTTCAGTGTCAAGCTATAGTAAAGGTTCACGGGGTCTTTCCGTCTTGCCGCGGGTACACTGCATCTTCACAGCGAGTTCAATTTCACTGAGTCTCGGGTGGAGACAGCCTGGCCATCATTACGCCATTCGTGCAGGTCGGAACTTACCCGACAAGGAATTTCGCTACCTTAGGACCGTTATAGTTACGGCCGCCGTTTACCGGGGCTTCGATCAAGAGCTTCGCGTTGCCGCTAACCCCATCAATTAACCTTCCGGCACCGGGCAGGCGTCACACCGTATACGTCCACTTTCGTGTTTGCACAGTGCTGTGTTTTTAATAAACAGTTGCAGCCAGCTGGTATCTTCGACTGGTTTCAGCTCCATCCGCAGGGACTTCACCTACACACCAGCGTGCCTTCTCCCGAAGTTACGGCACCATTTTGCCTAGTTCCTTCACCCGAGTTCTCTCAAGCGCCTTGGTATTCTCTACCTGACCACCTGTGTCGGTTTGGGGTACGATTTGATGTTACCTGATGCTTAGAGGCTTTTCCTGGAAGCAGGGCATTTGTTACTTCAGCACCGTAGTGCCTCGTCATCACACCTCAGCGTTAAAAAGGTACCGGATTTACCTGGAACCTCCGCCTACATGCTTAAACCGGGACAACCGTCGCCCGGCTAACATAGCCTTCTCCGTCCCCCCTTCGCAGTAACACCAAGTACAGGAATATTAACCTGTTTCCCATCGACTACGCCTTTCGGCCTCGCCTTAGGGGTCGACTCACCCTGCCCCGATTAACGTTGGACAGGAACCCTTGGTCTTCCGGCGAGCGGGCTTTTCACCCGCTTTATCGTTACTTATGTCAGCATTCGCACTTCTGATACCTCCAGCATGCCTCACAGCACACCTTCAACGGCTTACAGAACGCTCCCCTACCCAACAACGCATAAGCGTTGCTGCCGCAGCTTCGGTGCATGGTTTAGCCCCGTTACATCTTCCGCGCAGGCCGACTCGACCAGTGAGCTATTACGCTTTCTTTAAATGATGGCTGCTTCTAAGCCAACATCCTGGCTGTCTGTGCCTTCCCACATCGTTTCCCACTTAACCATGACTTTGGGACCTTAGCTGGCGGTCTGGGTTGTTTCCCTCTTCACGACGGACGTTAGCACCCGCCGTGTGTCTCCCGTGATAACATTCTTCGGTATTCGTAGTTTGCATCGGGTTGGTAAGCCGGGATGGCCCCCTAGCCGAAACAGTGCTCTACCCCCGAAGATGAGTTCACGAGGCGCTACCTAAATAGCTTTCGGGGAGAACCAGCTATCTCCCGGTTTGATTGGCCTTTCACCCCCAGCCACAAGTCATCCGCTAATTTTTCAACATTAGTCGGTTCGGTCCTCCAGTTAGTGTTACCCAACCTTCAACCTGCCCATGGCTAGATCACCGGGTTTCGGGTCTATACCCTGCAACTTAACGCCCAGTTAAGACTCGGTTTCCCTTCGGCTCCCCTATACGGTTAACCTTGCTACAGAATATAAGTCGCTGACCCATTATACAAAAGGTACGCAGTCACCCCATAAAGAGGCTCCCACTGCTTGTACGTACACGGTTTCAGGTTCTTTTTCACTCCCCTCGCCGGGGTTCTTTTCGCCTTTCCCTCACGGTACTGGTTCACTATCGGTCAGTCAGGAGTATTTAGCCTTGGAGGATGGTCCCCCCATATTCAGACAGGATACCACGTGTCCCGCCCTACTCTTCGAGTTCACAACGTGTGCATTTTTGTGTACGGGACTTTCACCCTGTATCGTGCGACTTTCCAGACGCTTCCACTAACACACGCGCTGATTCAGACTCTGGGCTCCTCCCCGTTCGCTCGCCGCTACTGGGGGAATCTCGGTTGATTTCTTTTCCTCGGGGTACTTAGATGTTTCAGTTCCCCCGGTTCGCCTCATGCCACTATGTATTCATGACATGATAGTGTGTCGGAACACACTGGGTTTCCCCATTCGGGTATCGCCGGGTCAAAGGTTCATATCACCTCGCCGACGCTTATCGCAGATTAGCACGCCCTTCATCGCCTCTGACTGCCAGGGCATCCACCGTGTACGCTTAGTCGCTTAACCTCACAACCCGAAGATGTTTCGTAAAACATCGTCGTGTCGCGAAAATTTGAGAGACTCGAACACACCGTCATCCTGTTCTTATTACGGAGAACAGACGCAGCGTGTCGTTTCAATTTTCAGCTTGATCCAGATTTTTAAAGAGCAAATATCTCAAACATGATTCCTGAGAATCAGTTTTGAGATATTAAGGCAGGTGACTTTCACTCACAAACCAGCAAGTGGCGTCCCCTAGGGGATTCGAACCCCTGTTACCGCCGTGAAAGGGCGGTGTCCTGGGCCTCTAGACGAAGGGGACACTGAAGTCTCAATCGCAAGACGCCTTGCTATTTACTTTTCATCAGACAATCTGTGTGGACACTACAAAGGCAGGTTCTTTCAGGTAAGGAGGTGATCCAACCGCAGGTTCCCCTACGGTTACCTTGTTACGACTTCACCCCAGTCATGAATCACAAAGTGGTAAGCGCCCTCCCGAAGGTTAAGCTACCTACTTCTTTTGCAACCCACTCCCATGGTGTGACGGGCGGTGTGTACAAGGCCCGGGAACGTATTCACCGTAGCATTCTGATCTACGATTACTAGCGATTCCGACTTCATGGAGTCGAGTTGCAGACTCCAATCCGGACTACGACGTACTTTATGAGGTCCGCTTGCTCTCGCGAGGTCGCTTCTCTTTGTATACGCCATTGTAGCACGTGTGTAGCCCTACTCGTAAGGGCCATGATGACTTGACGTCATCCCCACCTTCCTCCAGTTTATCACTGGCAGTCTCCTTTGAGTTCCCGGCCGGACCGCTGGCAACAAAGGATAAGGGTTGCGCTCGTTGCGGGACTTAACCCAACATTTCACAACACGAGCTGACGACAGCCATGCAGCACCTGTCTCACGGTTCCCGAAGGCACTAAAGCATCTCTGCTAAATTCCGTGGATGTCAAGAGTAGGTAAGGTTCTTCGCGTTGCATCGAATTAAACCACATGCTCCACCGCTTGTGCGGGCCCCCGTCAATTCATTTGAGTTTTAACCTTGCGGCCGTACTCCCCAGGCGGTCGACTTAACGCGTTAGCTCCGGAAGCCACTCCTCAAGGGAACAACCTCCAAGTCGACATCGTTTACGGCGTGGACTACCAGGGTATCTAATCCTGTTTGCTCCCCACGCTTTCGCACCTGAGCGTCAGTCTTTGTCCAGGGGGCCGCCTTCGCCACCGGTATTCCTCCAGATCTCTACGCATTTCACCGCTACACCTGGAATTCTACCCCCTCTACAAGACTCTAGCCTGCCAGTTTCGAATGCAGTTCCCAGGTTGAGCCCGGGGATTTCACATCCGACTTGACAGACCGCCTGCGTGCGCTTTACGCCCAGTAATTCCGATTAACGCTTGCACCCTCCGTATTACCGCGGCTGCTGGCACGGAGTTAGCCGGTGCTTCTTCTGCGAGTAACGTCAATCACTGTGGTTATTAACCACAATGCCTTCCTCCTCGCTGAAAGTACTTTACAACCCGAAGGCCTTCTTCATACACGCGGCATGGCTGCATCAGGCTTGCGCCCATTGTGCAATATTCCCCACTGCTGCCTCCCGTAGGAGTCTGGACCGTGTCTCAGTTCCAGTGTGGCTGGTCATCCTCTCAGACCAGCTAGGGATCGTCGCCTAGGTGAGCCGTTACCCCACCTACTAGCTAATCCCATCTGGGCACATCTGATGGCAAGAGGCCCGAAGGTCCCCCTCTTTGGTCTTGCGACGTTATGCGGTATTAGCTACCGTTTCCAGTAGTTATCCCCCTCCATCAGGCAGTTTCCCAGACATTACTCACCCGTCCGCCGCTCGTCACCCGAGAGCAAGCTCTCTGTGCTACCGCTCGACTTGCATGTGTTAGGCCTGCCGCCAGCGTTCAATCTGAGCCATGATCAAACTCTTCAATTTAAGTTTGATGCTCGTGAATTAAACTTCGTAATGAATTACGTATGTTCACTCAGAGACTTTGGTATTCATTTAGCGTCTTTCGACGTTTAGAATCCATGTCACTTTGAGTGCCCACACAGATTGTCTGATAAATTGTTAAAGAGCAGTGCCGCTTCGTTTTTCTCAACGGCGCGGGGTGTGCATATTACGCTTTCCCGCTTTAGAGTCAAGCTTTATTTTCGCTTTTCTCTGTTGGTGTTCATCTCTGAACCCCGCTAACCCGGCGGCGTGTATGCCGTTGTTCCGTGTCAGTGGAGGCGCATTATAGGGAGTTATTCTGAGGTGACAAGAGGAAATGTAAAAAAACTTTCTGACCGTATCTTTTTTCGCCAAAACGCTGGTTAACAAGCCACAAACTGTCCTATTTGCTGTTTTTGCAGTCACAAACACACGCCTGATGGCATACTTAACAGCATGTACTATTAAGGAATAAGAGCGATGCCCTTAAGCGCGCAACAGCTGGCCGCCCAAAAAAACCTCTCTTACGTGCTGGCAGAGAAACTGGCCCAACGCATTCTGGCAGGAAAATATATGCCCGGAAGCATTCT
This sequence comes from Lelliottia sp. WB101, assembly GCF_003051885.1. Classification (NCBI taxonomy): domain Bacteria; kingdom Pseudomonadati; phylum Pseudomonadota; class Gammaproteobacteria; order Enterobacterales; family Enterobacteriaceae; genus Lelliottia; species Lelliottia sp. WB101. The sequence continues at coordinate 973,634 of NZ_CP028520.1, read as the reverse complement.
TCCCGGTGAAATGGAGCTGGGTGAACAGTTTGGCGTGAGCCGTACCGCCGTGCGTGAAGCGGTAAAAACCTTAACCGCGAAAGGCATGGTGCTTCCGCGCCCACGCATCGGAACTCGCGTGATGCCTCAGAGCAACTGGAACTTCCTCGACCAGGAGCTACTCTCGTGGTGGATGACCGAAGAGAACTTCCATCAGGTTGTGGAGCATTTCCTGGTTATGCGTGGCAGCCTCGAACCTCAGGCATGTCTGCTCGCCGCCGTGCAAGGCAGCGCCGAGCAAAAAGCACAGCTTAATACGTTGATGGACGAAATGACCTTCCTGAAGCAGCATTTCAACCGCCAGCGCTGGATTGAAGTGGATATGTCCTGGCACGAGCAAATTTACGCGATGAGCGGAAACCCTTTCCTGACCTCCTTTGCCTCCCTGTTCCATTCGGTGTATCACACCTACTTTGCTTCTATTACTCAGAATGACGTAGTGAAGCTGGACCAGCACCAGGCCATTGTCGATGCCATTCAGGAGAGCGACGGACAGCGCGCTTTACTCGCCTGCCAGGTTTTATTAGCAACACCACACCAACAACCGGACAATCAATGACTGAGAAAAAAGCACGCAGCATGGCGGGATTGCCATGGATTGCGGCAATGGCTTTCTTTATGCAGGCGCTGGATGCCACCATTCTTAACACGGCCCTCCCGGCCATTGCCGAAAGTCTCAACCGCTCCCCGTTGGCGATGCAATCCGCCATCATCAGCTATACGCTGACCGTCGCGATGCTGATCCCGGTCAGCGGCTGGCTGGCGGACCGCTTCGGTACACGTCGAATCTTTATGCTCGCCGTCACTCTGTTTACGCTCGGTTCGCTGGCCTGCGCACTTTCGACATCCCTGGCGGAGCTGGTTGTCTTCCGTATCCTGCAGGGCATCGGCGGCGCAATGATGATGCCGGTCGCACGCCTGGCGCTGTTACGTGCTTACCCGCGCAGCGAGCTTTTACCGGTACTGAACTTTGTGACCATGCCCGGTCTGGTCGGCCCCATTCTCGGGCCGGTTCTTGGCGGCGTGCTGGTCACCTGGGCGAGCTGGCACTGGATATTCCTGATCAATATTCCGATTGGCGTGGCTGGTCTTTGCTACGCCCGCAAATATATGCCGAACTTCACCACGCCAAAACGCAGCTTTGATATGGTCGGCTTTTTCCTGTTCGGCCTGAGCCTGGTGTTGTTCTCCACCGGCATGGAGTTATTTGGCGAGAAAATCGTCGCCACCTGGATCGCCCTTTCTATCATTCTGAGCGGCATCCTGCTTTTCCTTCTCTATATACGTCACGCGCGTCGTCACCCGACGCCGCTGATTTCATTGCTGCTGTTCAAAACCCGAACTTTCTCGGTGGGGATTGCCGGAAACATCGCCTCGCGTCTGGGAACCGGCTGCGTGCCCTTCCTGATGCCGCTGATGCTGCAGGTAGGGTTTGGCTATCCGGCGCTGATAGCCGGGTGCATGATGGCCCCGACCGCCGTCGGATCAATTCTGGCGAAATCGATGGTGACGCAGATTCTGCGTCGGCTGGGCTATCGTAAAACGCTGGTGGGCGTCACGGTCTTTATCGGTCTGATGATTGCGCAGTTTTCGCTTCAGTCCGCCGCCTTCCCGGCGTGGATGCTGCTGCTCCCCCTCTTTATCCTGGGCATGGCGATGTCTATCCAGTTTACGTCGATGAATACCATCAGCCTCGCGGATCTCACCGACGAAAATGCCAGTGGCGGCAACAGCGTGCTGGCTGTGACGCAGCAGCTGTCGATCAGTTTAGGTGTGGCAGTGAGCGCAGCGGTGCTGCGCGTCTATGAAGGGATGGAAGGGACGAACACGGTTGAGCAGTTCCATTACACCTTTATCACGATGGGCGCACTGACGGTGGTCTCGGCGCTGGTGTTCATGCTGCTCAAACCCAAAGATGGCCGCAATCTGATTAAAGATCGCCACCAGCCGAAACAGAACCGCGTTCCATCAGAACAGGAGTAAGCTGCAAACGTTGCTGCTGAAGTGCGGGCTGAGCCATACGATGAATCAACACATCGATCGCCAGCTCGCCCAGCTCATCTTTCGGCTGATGAATGGTGGTCAGCGGCGGCGTCATAAACTGAGCCAGCTCGATATCATCGTAACCAATCACCGCCATATCCTGGGGAACGCGTAATCCCGCCTGATACAACGCCTGATACGCACCAAAAGCCATCGCATCGTTACCGATAAATACCGCCTGCGGACGCACGTCTTGCGCCAGCAGTTTTTGCATCGCCTCAAAACCACCGTTAAATTCAAAATCGCCGGTGATGCGATATCCGTCCGGAACGGGCAGCCCCGCGCGTTCCATGGCAGCGAGAAATCCCTCGAGGCGTAAACGCGCCGGAGTTTTATCCAGCGGCCCGGTAATGCAGGCGATGCGGCTGTAGCCTTTATCAATCAAATGCTGCGTCGCCATATCCCCGCCCAGCAGCGAGTTATCCTGAATCAGATCGCTGGTCCCGTCGAAGGGCGCCCAGTCCATCATCACCGTTGGAACCGAAGGATAGCGCTGCATGATCTCTTTGGAGGGCTGGTGCGTTTCGGTGCACAGCAGCAATAATCCATCGACGCGTTTTTGCATCAGCGTTTCCAGATTACGGTTCATACGCTGTTCGTCGCCCTCGGTGTTACACAGCACCAGGCTGTAACCCCGCTCAAAGCAGCTACGCTCAACGCCGCGCACCAGCTCAGAATAAAACGGGTTTGTACTGGCGGTGATCAGCATGCCGATGGTGTGCGTCTGATTAAGCTTAAGACTGCGCGCGAGCGCCGAAGGAGCGTAGTTGAGGTCTTTAATGGCTGCGTCGACTTTTTCCCGTATCGCCTCGCTGACAAAGCGATCGTTATTGATGACGTGGGAAACCGTCGAAGTAGAAACGCCCGCCATGCGGGCGACATCTTTCATTGTGGCCAAGCGTTACCTCTGCTGACTCAAAAATTCATCAATCTCTTTGCGCCATGGAACGGAAGGCTGTGCCCCTTTGCGTGTCACCGCAATCGCGGCAGCGGCATGAGCGAAGCGGATGGCATTGTCCAGCGAGCCACCTTCCAGCAGCGCCGTAACCAGCGCACCGTTAAAAGTATCTCCCGCCGCGATCGTATCAATCGCTTTGACCTTAAAGCCGGGAACGCGACGACCTTCGCCGTTGACGCTCGCCCATACGCCACGGCTTCCGAGCGTAATGATGACCGTACCGATACCTTTATCGTGCAGCGCCTGAGCGGCACGCGCCGCGTCGTCATCATTTTCCACGCGAATGCCCGTCAGCTTTTCGGCTTCCGTTTCGTTCGGGGTGATGATGTCCACCAGCGCCAGCAACTCGTCTGATAATAGACGCGCTGGAGCAGGGTTAAGTACGACAGTGGTATGATTTTCATGTGCAATTTTCGCGGCCGTCAGCACGCTTTCGACCGGCGATTCGAGCTGCATCAGCAGCGCTTCGGCGCTGGAGATCAATCCTCGCTGCGCTTCCACGCGTTCGATGGTCAGCGCCGCATTGGCACCCGCATGAATACCGATGACATTCTCACCTTCTGCGTTGACAAAAATCAGCGCCACGCCCGTCGATTCCCCGCCCACCACACTTACGGGTGAGATATCGATATGGTCGCTCTCCAGCTGTTTACGCACGCGCTCGCCCGTATCGTCATCGCCGGTACAGGCGATAAATGCAATATTAGCGCCGCTGCGACCGGCGGCCACCGCCTGGTTTGCGCCTTTACCGCCGAAAGCCACCTGATACTGATTACCGGTGACGGTTTCGCCAGGTGTGGGAAAAGCATCAAGGTTAAGAATGTGATCGGCATTAATACTGCCAAGGACGACGAGATTAACTGCGGTTTTCATGTTTGAGCTGTCCAGTAAAGATCGCCACCGGTTTTACCCGGTGGCGTATGCCACACTTTTCTTTATTTGTAGTCCCTCAGGCCGTCAGACGACCGCCTGAATCGCCTATTACTGCTTGACGACCAGCTTCAGGTCAACCGGATATTTCGCCTGGACTTTCTCGCCCTTCAGCACTTTATCCGCAGTCTGAACGCCCGTAGCACCAATCTGCTCAGGCAGCTGCGCGATGGTTGCCGCCAGTTTGCCATCATTTACGGCTTTCTCACCGTCTGGCGTGCCGTCAAAGCCAACCACCATCACATCAGATTTACCGGCAGTCTGCAGCGCACGCAGCGCGCCGAGTGCCATTTCATCGTTCTGTGCGAAGACAGCCTGCACTTCAGGGTGCGCCGTCAGCAGGTTCTGCATAACGTTCAGGCCTTTAGTACGGTCGAAGTCAGCAGGCTGGCTGGCCAGTACGTTAAATTTGTGGGCTGCCACGGCTTGCTGGAAACCTTCGCCACGCTCACGCGCTGCGGATGTCCCTGCGATACCCTGCAGTTCGATAACTTTGGCGCCTTCGCCTGCTTTCTTCGCGATGTAATCACCCGCGATTTTACCGCCCAGCACGTTATCAGACGCGATATGGCTAACGACGTCACCTTTTGTCGCCACACGGTCAAGAGTGATCACCGGGATTTTCGCCTGGTTGGCCATCTTCACGGCGTTACCGACCGCATCAGAGTCGGTTGGGTTGATCAGCAGGATTTTGGTGCCACGAACAGTTAAGTCCTGAACGTTAGCCAGCTCTTTCGCCGGGTTGTTCTGAGAGTCGAGAACCACCAGGTTATAACCCAGTTTGTCGGCTTCTTTCTGCGCACCATCCTTCAGGGAAACGAAGAACGGGTTATTCAGGGTCGAGATGACCAGCGCGATGGTGTCTTTCGCCATTGCGTTCGCACTAACGGTAGCGCTCAGTGCCACAGCAGAAACCAGGGTAGCCAGTTTTTTCATGTTCATATCAGAGATGTCCTGTAGTGTCGTCAGTTACTGTTTTTTGTTGTCTACCAGAACCGCCAGCAAAATCACCACTGCTTTAACGATCATCTGGTAATAGGAGGAAACACCTAACAAATTCAAACCATTATTCAGGAAGCCAAGAATCAGTGCGCCGATCAATGTCCCAACAATGCGACCTTTACCCCCCGCCAGGCTCGTACCACCCAGTACCACGGCGGCAATCGCATCCAGCTCATATCCCGTTCCCGCTGTCGGCTGCGCAGAAGAGAGGCGCGCCACTTCGATAATACCCGCCAGCGATGCCAGCAAGCCGCACAGGGAATAGACGATAATTTTGACTTTATTGACGCTAATACCGGAGAGACGCGTCGCCGCTTCGTTACCGCCCAGCGCATAGATATAGCGACCGAGGCGCGTGTGGTGCAGCATGTACCAGGCCGCCAGGAAGACGATACCCATAATCCACACCGGCGTCGGGATACCCAGCGGACGACCGATACCGAACCAGCCAAACAGATCGGCGTTATCGGTAAAGCCGGTATTCACGGGGCTGCCATTGGTGTATACCATCGTGACACCGCGAAGCAGCAGCATCATCACCAGCGTGGCGATAAACGCCTGCACGCGGCCTTTAGCCACAATCATCCCGGTGACTGCTCCCACTGCGGCGCCTAACGCCAGGGCAGCGGCGATAGCCACCAGCGCGTTAACCTCAAACCCTACGATTGAAGCCGCTACCGCGCCGGTGAGCGCCAGAAGGGAACCGACGGACAGGTCGATCCCCGACGTCAGAATAACCAGCGTCATGCCGACCGCCATAATGGCGTTCACGGACGTCTGCTGGAGAATATTGAACAGGTTATTGACGGTAAAAAAGTTCGGGCTCATGGTCGACACAATCGCGATCAGCACCAGCAGCGCAATCAGTGATTTTTGTTCCAACAGCCATGCCTTGGTGAAATAGCGGCGACCAGAAACAGCCTGGGTAGTCATCTTCTTACTCCTGATTCACGCGATTAAGCTTGCCCACAGCGGCAGCCATCAGAACTTCCTGGGTGGCCTGCTCGCGAGTGAATTCACCGCCGAGATGCCCTTCATGCATGACGATAATGCGATCGCTCATGCCTAATACTTCTGGCATCTCGGAAGAGACCAGAATGATGCTCAAACCGTCAGCCTTGAACTGGTTGATCAGCTGATAAATCTCTTTCTTGGCACCCACGTCAACGCCACGGGTTGGTTCGTCGAGGATCAACACTTTTGGACGCGTCATCAGACCGCGGGCAATCGCCACTTTCTGCTGATTACCACCCGAGAGCAGGCCAATTGCCTGTTCCATCGACGGCGTTTTCACGTTAAACAGGCGAATGAAATCACTGACCGCCTGCTGTTCGTCTTTGTGCTTCAAGCTGCCGCCGCTGCGGCTGAAGTAGCCCAGCGCCGTCAGGGACATATTCTCTTTCACCGACATCCCGAGCACTAAGCCATCGCGCTTACGGTCTTCGGAGATATAGACGATGCCGTTCGCCAGCCCATCTTGTGGAGAGCGGGTGACAACTTCATGGCCGTCGAGGGTGACGTAACCACTGGTGCGCGGCAGCGCGCCGTACAGCACTTTCATCAGCTCGGTACGCCCGGCCCCCATCAGCCCGGCCACGCCAAGGATTTCGCCCTGACGCAGCGTGAAGGAGACATCGTTTACGCCCGGCCCACACAGATTGTCGACTTTCAGGCGGACAGCGCCCGGCGTTTTGTCGAGACGCGGATACTGTTCTTCGAGCTTGCGCCCCACCATCATCTCAATCAGCGTATCTTCGGTCAGCGAGGAGACCTCGCGCTCGGCAATAAATTGCCCGTCGCGGAATACCGTCACGTCATCGCAAATTTCGAAGATCTCTTTCATACGGTGGGATATATAGACGATCCCGCGCCCCTGAGATTTCAGCTCGCGGATCACGCGGAACAGGGATTCGGTTTCTGTATCGGTCAGGGCGTCGGTCGGTTCATCCATAACGATGACTTTCGACTCGAAGCTCAGCACTTTGGCGATTTCCACCATCTGCTGATCGCCAATAGACAAGTCGCCTACCAGACGGTCGCTTTTAAAGCGCAGATTCAGCTTCGCCAGTAGAATGTCGGCTTCGGCGTACATCTTTTTCCAGTCGATTTTGCCAAAGCGATTAACGAATTCACGGCCCAGAAAGATGTTTTCCGCAATGGTGAGCTGCGGGATCAGGTTCAGCTCCTGGTGGATAATACCAATCCCGGCTTCCTGAGAGGATTTAGGTCCGGTGAAGGTCGTCTCTTTCCCCAGCCACAGCAGCGTTCCGGCGTCGCGGGCATAAATGCCGGTGAGCACTTTCATCATTGTGGATTTGCCAGCGCCGTTTTCACCCACCAGCGCCATGACGCGCCCGGAGTAAACGTTTAACGCGGCGCCAGAGAGGGCTTTTACGCCCGGGAACGATTTATCGATCCCTTTGAGTTGCAATAATGCGTCCATGATGGCCTCAGAACGTGACGCCAGCACAGAGAATGATATTCGCATACGGGGAACACTCCCCGCTGCGAATCACCGCCTGACTGTCTGCGGTTTGTTGTTTGAATTGCTCGTGCGTTGTGTAACGAATTTCTATGGTGTTTCCCTGGTGTTGTTGCAGTTGCTCAATATGGCTGAGCAACGTTTCGTGGAGTTGCGGATTATGTTGTTTGATCTCCGTCGCGAGAATGGCTGCCTCAACCTGCATCTCCGACGTCACCACGCCCAGTACCTGCATAAACGAGGGCACGCCCTGCGTTAACGCCATATCAATACGGGTTGTGCTGCGCGGAACCGGTAAGCCTGCATCGCAAACCACCAGCGTATCGGTATGTCCAAGACGGGAAATAACCGATGAGATTTCAGAATTGAGTACCGTGCCTTTCTTCATTTTCTTGCTCCACTAGCGAAACGTTTCGCTAAAAGAAGTGTAGCCGCAAGAGTGTTCAGAAAACCATCATGACGTAACAGAATTGTGATCAACGTCGAAACGTTTCGCTAAGTGAAATGTGGGGGCATTTTAAGGAGTGTTTTACCTGGTGACGCCTCGCTTATCCGGCCTACGGTTTCGTAGGGCCGTGCAAGCGAAGCGTCACCGGGAGAAGGTGTTGCGGAGGTTAAATCTCGACCTGCGTCCCTAACTCAATCACGCGGTTAGGCGGGATTTCAAACTGGTCAGGTGCGCGCAGGGCGTTACGCTGCAGGATGAGGTACAGCTTGCCGCGCAGACGCAAATACCACGGACGTTTGCCGACAATCAGCGACTCGTGCGACATAAAGAACGAGGTTTCCATCATTCGACAGCTCAGCCCTTCCAGTCCGCAGCGGTGGAACACCTCTTCCACGTTCGGCGTTTCGCGCCAGCCGTAACTCGCCACCACGCGCCAGAAGGTCGGAGAAAGCTGTTCGATCTGCACACGGCGCACGTTGTGGACGTATGGCGCATCTTCGGTTCTCAGCGTCAGCAGGATCACGCGCTCGTGCAGCACTTTGTTGTGCTTGAGGTTGTGCATCAGGGCAAACGGAATCACGTTCAGCGCGCGTGACATATAAACTGCGGTGCCAGGCACGCGTACCGGCGGTGATTTCTCCAGAGAGGCAATCATCGCTTCCAGAGAGTTACCATGCTCGTGCATACGGCGCAGCAGGCGGAAGCGCTCGCTCTTCCAGGTGGTCATCACCAGGAACATCACCAGCCCCAGGGTCAACGGCAGCCAGCCGCCGGAGACGATTTTGTCGAGGTTTGCTGAGAACAGCGGTACATCGATGCAGAGGAAGCCCACCAGAATCAGCGCAACCAGGAATTTATTCCAGTGCCAGTTCCGGTACGCCACGGTGGTCGAGAGAATCGAAGTCAGCACCATCGTACCCGTCACCGCAATACCGTACGCCGCAGCCAGGTTGCTGGAGTGCTCGAAGCTGACAATCACGATCACCACGGCAAAGTAGAGCAGCCAGTTGATGAACGGAATGTAGATCTGGCCGGACTCCATTTCCGAGGTATGAATGATGCGCATCGGCGACAAATAGCCCAGACGAACCGCCTGGCGCGTCAGGGAGAAGACGCCGGAAATTACCGCCTGAGAGGCAATGACCGTCGCCAGAGTGGCAAGGATAAGCATCGGCACCAGCGCCCAGTCAGGCGCCAGCAGGAAGAACGGGTTCTTGATCGCTTCCGGATGTTTGAGCAGCAGCGCGCCCTGACCGAAATAGTTCAGCACCAGAGACGGCAGAACCACGGTGAACCAGGCCAGGCGAATCGGCAGCTTACCGAAGTGACCCATATCCGCATACAGCGCTTCCACACCGGTGATCGACAGCACCACGGCGCCCAGCGCGACGAACGAAACCGTTTTGTACTCCAGGAAGAAGTGGACCGCCCACATTGGGTTCAGCGCCTGCAGCACTTCTGGGTTGGCGATAATACTGCGCAGACCGAGTGCCGCCAGAATCAGGAACCATGCCAGCATAATGGGTGCAAAGAGTTTACCCACCAGCCCCGTACCGTGCTTCTGAATAGCGAACAACAGCGTCAGCACAATGATGGCGAGCGGAACGACCCACGTATCCAGCTGCGGCGCAATAATCTCCAGCCCCTCAATTGCTGAGAGCACCGAAATCGCCGGGGTAATCACCACTTCTCCATAGAAGAAGCTGCCACCGATCAGGCCGATAATCACCAGGAACGAGGTCATTTTTGCCGATGTATTACGCCCGGCAAGAGACATGAGGGTCAGGATCCCGCCTTCACCGGCGTTATCCGCGCGCATGACAAAGGAGAGATACTTAACAGAAACCACCAGGATCAGCAGCCAAAAGATGAGTGACAAAAAGCCAAAAACGGCGTCACGTTCAACACCAAAACCAAACTGACCGGACAGACATTCGCGAAGCGTATAGAGCGGGCTGGTACCGATATCACCGTACACAACCCCAATGGCCGCAAGCGTTATAGCGCTTAATGATTGCTTATTATCAGTGCTCATAGACTAGTCTTTTCGTTGTATAACAAATGTGTGCTTAGTCCCTTGGCCCACAAAAAGGCGCACAGTATGCACGATTAATCGCAAGATCGTACCCCTAAATGCAACCCTATTAATGTAGCGCAAAGAAAATAACGCCGCACTTCAGTCTATTACCAGCCCATGCTGAAACGTCTATACTCGCATCAATTAGCTGCGACGACGCCGAAAGGACGCAACACAATTATGGCTCACTCACATTTATTAGCAGAAAGAATTTCCCGTCTCAGCGGTGCGCTGGAGAAAGGCCTTTTCGAACGCAGCCATGCGATCAGGCTCTGTTTGCTGGCAGCGCTCAGTGGCGAAAGTGTGTTCCTGCTCGGCCCGCCCGGCATCGCCAAAAGCCTGATTGCGCGTCGACTGAAATTTGCCTTCCAGAATGCGCGCGCCTTTGAATATCTGATGACCCGATTCTCCACCCCGGAAGAGGTTTTTGGTCCGCTTTCCATTCAGGCCCTGAAAGATGAAGGTCGCTATCAACGATTAACGGCAGGGTATCTGCCCGAGGCTGAAATTGTCTTTCTGGATGAGATCTGGAAAGCCGGCCCGGCGATCCTGAACACCCTGCTTACCGCCATCAACGAACGTCGCTTTCGTAACGGCGCTTATGAAGAAAAAATCCCGATGCGCCTGCTGGTGGCAGCGTCCAACGAACTGCCTGAAGCCGACAGCAGCCTTGAAGCGCTGTATGACCGCATGCTGATTCGCCTGTGGCTGGATAAAGTGCAGGACAAGTCGAATTTCCGCTCGATGCTGGTGAGCCAGCAGGACGAAAATGAAAACCCGGTGGCGCCATCATTGCAGGTGACTGACGACGAGTACCAGCAGTGGCAGCAGGATATCGGCAAAATCAAACTGCCGGACGCCGTTTTTGAACTGATCTTTATGCTGCGCCAGCAGCTGGATTTATTACCGGCCGCGCCGTATGTCTCGGATCGGCGCTGGAAAAAGGCGATCCGCCTGTTGCAGTCCAGTGCTTTGTTCAGCGGCCGGGACTCCGTCGCCCCCATCGATCTGATCCTGCTGAAAGATTGCCTGTGGCACGATGCGGAAGGGATGCACCTGATGGAACAGCAGCTGGATGTTTTGATGACCGGACACGCGTGGGGGCAGCAGGCGATGCTCACCCAGCTGGGCGCCATCACCCAGCGACGCATCCAGCTTCAGCAGAAGCAAAGCGACAAAACGGCACTGAAGGTGAGCCGTCTCGGCGGGATGTTCTCACGTAAACCGCACTACGAGTTGCCCACAGAGCTGACGGACACGACCCTGACGCTCTTACTCCAGCAGCCGTTAAAACTGCACGATATGCAGGTGGTTCACATCACCATTGAGCGCGAAGCGCTGTCGCAGTGGCTGGATAAAAATGGCGAAATCCGTGGAAAACTCAACGGCATCGGCTTTGCCCAGGTGCTGAACCTGGAAGTGGATACCAGCATGCATCTGGTGATCCGCGATGTGAGCCTGCAGGGTTCACGCCTCGCCCTGCCGGGAAATGCCTCGGATAACGTGCCGGAAGAGATCAAACAGCAGCTTGACGCGCTGGATACGGAGTGGCATCAGCAGCACACGCGCTTCAGCGAACAGCAAAAGTGTCTCTTTATACATAGCGACTGGTTGGGTCGCATCGAAGCCAGCCTGCAGGATGTCAGCGCGCAGATCAAACAGGCGCGTCAATGCTAACGCTGGATACGCTCAATGTGATGCTGGCGGTTGGTGAAGAGGGGCTGATTGAAGAGGTCGTCCTGACCTTACTCGCCTCTCCCCAGCTGGCTGCATTCTTTGAAAAGTTTCCGCGCATTAAAAAAGCCGTCACCGACGATATTCCGCGCTGGCGAGATAGCCTGCGCCAGCGGCTAAAAGAGACCGAAGTCCCGCCTGAGCTAACGGAAGAAGTGGCCTGCTACCAGCAATGCCAGCGGTTATCCACACCGCAGTTTATCGTTCAGCTCCCCCAGATCCTGACGCTGCTCGATAAAGTGCATTCCCCGTACGCCGCACAGGCCCGCAAGCTGGTCTCCGACAACGCCACCTTTACTCCGGCGCTGCATACGCTTTTCCTGCAGCGATGGCGGCTCAGCCTGGTGGTGCAGACCACGTCGCTCAACCAGCAGTTGCTGGAGGAGGAGCGGGATCAGCTGCTCAGTGAAGTTCAGGAGCGGATGACGCTGAGCGGGCAGCTGGAGCAAGTGCTGGTGGAGAACGAAAACGCCGCCGGAAGACTTTGGGATATGAGCGCCGGGCAGATCCGGCGCGGCGACTATCAGCTGATCGTTAAATACGGCGATTTTCTGGCGCAACAGCCCGAACTGATGCAGCTCGTGGAGCAGCTTGGCCGTTCGCGGGAGGCAAAGTCGGTGCCGAAAAAAGACGCGCCAATGGAAACCTTCCGCACGCTGGTTCGCGAACCGGCAACCGTGCCGGAACAGGTCGACGGCTTACAGCAGAGCGATGACATCCTGCGCCTGCTGCCGACAGAGCTGGCGACGCTTGGGATCACCGAGCTGGAGTATGAGTTCTACCGGCGGCTGGTGGAGAAACAGCTGCTTACCTATCGCCTGCACGGCGAATCCTGGCGCGAAAAAATCAGCCAGCGTCCGGTCGTTCATCAGGATTTTGACGAACAGCCGCGCGGCCCCTTCATTGTCTGCGTAGATACTTCCGGTTCGATGGGCGGCTTTAACGAACAGTGTGCCAAAGCGTTTTGCCTGGCACTGATGCGCGTCGCCCTCGCCGACCGGCGTCGCTGTTATATCATGCTGTTTTCCAGCGAAGTGGTGGGATACGAACTGACGAGTGAGCAGGGCATCGAACAGGCGATCCGCTTTTTGAGCCAGCGTTTTCGCGGCGGAACCGATATTGCCAGCTGTTTTCGCGCTATCGCAGAACGCATGCAGGGCGGGGACTGGTATGACGCGGATGCGGTGGTCATTTCCGATTTTATTGCGCAGCGACTGCCGGACGACGTGGTCACAAAGGTGAAATCATTACAGCGGGATCACCAGCACCGCTTTCATGCGGTGGCGATGTCGCAACATGGAAAGCCCGGCATCATGCGCATTTTCGATCATATCTGGCGCTTTGATACCGGGTTACGCAGCCGCCTGGTCAGGCGCTGGCGGCGTTAATTAAAGCAGAGAGCCGATGCTTTCACGCACCTGATGCGGCCACACCCCACACTGAACCTGCCCGATATGGGACAACTGCAGCAACAGCATTGTCAGGCGTGACTGGCCGATACCGCCGCCGATAGTTTGCGGCATTTCGCCACGCAGCAGGGCCTGGTGCCACTCAAGTTTCAGGCGATCTTCATCTCCCGTCACCGCCAGCTGGCGCTTCAGAGCATCGGCATCCACGCGGATCCCCATGGAAGAAAGCTCAAACGCATCTTCCAGAATCGGGTTCCACACCAGAATATCGCCGTTCAGACCGGCTAATTCTCGCTCGTCGCGGGTGCTCCAGTCATCGTAATCCGGGGCACGCACGTCATGGCGCTGTCCGTCAGAAAGTTTGCCACCGATACCGATCAGGAATACCGCGCCCAGCTCTTTAGCGATCGCGCGCTCACGGCCTTTGGCATCGAGATCCGGGAAACGGCTCAGCAGATCCTGGCTGTGAACAAAGTGGATCGAGTCTGGCAGGAACGGTGCCAGTCCGAACTCTTTGCTCACCGCCGCTTCGGTTGCTTTGATCCCCGCGTAGATGGCCTCTACGGTGGATTTCAACGTTCCTAAGTGACGTTCACCATCACCCATTACACGTTCCCAGTCCCACTGGTCAACGTAAACGGAGTGGATGGCCGTCAGGCGGTCTTCATCGGGGCGAAGGGCTTTCATGTGCGTGTAAAGCCCTTCGCCCGCGCTGAAGTCGTGTTGTCCCAGTGTCTGACGCTTCCATTTCGCGAGTGAATGAACCACTTCGAACTGGGCGTCTGGCAAGGTTTTCACTTTTACCTGTACCGCTTTTTCGCAACCAGACAGGTTGTCCTGCGTCCCATCACCGACGCGGCTCAGAATCGGAGCCTGGACTTCAATGAGGCCAAGTTTCTCTTCAAGCTGACGTGAAAAATGGGATTTAACGAAACTGATCTGGCGTTGTTTTGCGATGTAAGCGGTTTTCATTTTTATACTCCTGCGTCCTGTTGATATTGATTAAGCAACAAAAACGGCACCCAATACAATAATCCAACAACAAAAAGCCTACTTCACTTTTGAATCGTTAAAATATGGCGTTAGAATAGAGTGATTACTCAATCTTCATAAGAAAATACTATGGAAAATTATCAGATCGATAATCTGGACCGCGGCATCCTCGAGGCGTTAATGGCCAATGCGCGCACGGCGTATGCCGAACTGGCTAAACAATTTGGCGTCAGCCCAGGGACGATTCACGTTCGCGTGGAGAAGATGAAGCAGGCGGGGATTATCACCGGGGCGCGGATTGACGTCAGTCCAAAACAGCTGGGGTATGACGTCTGCTGCTTTATTGGCATCATTCTGAAAAGCGCAAAAGATTACCCGTCTGCGCTGGCCCGGCTCGAAAGTCTGGAAGAGGTGACCGAAGCCTATTACACCACCGGCCACTACAGCATCTTTATTAAGGTCATGTGTAAATCGATCGATGCCCTGCAGCAGGTACTTATCAACAAGATCCAAACAATTGATGAAATTCAGTCCACCGAGACGCTGATCTCCCTGCAGAACCCGATTATGCGCACCATCCGGCCCTAGCGGCGCCATTTAATTACCACATTTTCCACAGGTAGATCCCAGCTCGCTCACAGCGTACAATGCTCCCCTCTTTATATGAGCGAGCGATCATGGCAGATATTACTCTTATCAGTGGCAGTACTCTTGGCGGCGCGGAATATGTTGCAGAACATCTCGCGGAAAAGCTGGAAGACGCAGGTTTCTCGACCGAAACCCTGCATGGACCGTTACTGGAAGATCTCCCTGCTGATGGGATCTGGCTGCTGATCACCTCCACGCATGGTGCGGGCGATATCCCTGATAACCTGCAACCTTTCTATGATGAGCTTCTCGAGCAACGTCCCGATCTGTCAGCCGTGCGTTTTGGCGCGATTGGGATAGGTAGCCGCGAATACGACACCTTTTGTGGTGCAGTAGAGAAAGTAGAAGCGGCGATCGCGTCGTGTGGAGCAAAACAGATCGGCGAAACGCTGAAGATCAACATCCTCGATCACGATATTCCGGAGGATCCAGCCGAAGAATGGCTGGGTGAATGGAAAAATTTACTCAATAACGCTTAAAGATCGTGCGATCAGATGTGGATAAGTCTGGTTAAAACCTTGGATCAACCGGTAGTTATCCAAGGTATAACCGTTGGCTGGTTTTTGACCTGTGCATAAGTACCGGATCTAACCCCAGCTTATACGGTCCAGGATCACCGATCATTCACAGCAAACGATCCTTTCTATCCTTATGATCTTTATGACCGGATCCGACTTATCCACACGAGAAGGCGATCCTAATAAGAGATCATAGTAAAACAGATCTCTAAATAAGAAGATCTTCTTTTTAATAGCCAAGATCCCAATGCTTTCTCGAAAGACTAAACTTGAGTAGAATCCACGGCCCGGGCTTAAATCCATTTTCAAACCGCTTTACGCAAGGCAGGAAAGCATGTTTTATCAGGATCCTTTTGACGTCATCATCATTGGCGGGGGTCATGCAGGCACTGAGGCCGCAATGGCCGCAGCGCGTATGGGTCAACAGACCCTGCTTTTGACACACAATATCGACACGCTCGGACAAATGTCCTGTAATCCGGCGATTGGCGGCATTGGGAAAGGACACCTGGTAAAAGAATTGGATGCTCTGGGCGGCTTGATGGCGAAAGCGATCGATCAGGCAGGCATCCAGTTTAGGATACTAAACGCGAGCAAAGGACCTGCCGTTCGCGCCACACGTGCTCAGGCAGACCGTGTGCTTTACCGCCAGGCCGTTCGTACGGCGCTGGAGAACCAGCCGAACCTGATGATCTTCCAGCAGGCGGTTGAAGATCTTATCGTTGAGAACGATCGTGTCGTCGGTGCCGTCACCCAGATGGGACTGAAGTTCCGTGCCAAAGCCGTGGTGCTGACGGTCGGGACTTTCCTCGATGGAAAAATTCATATTGGTCTGGATAACTACAGCGGTGGCCGTGCAGGCGATCCGCCGTCCATCCCACTTTCCCGTCGTCTTCGCGAGCTGCCGCTGCGCGTCAGCCGCCTGAAAACCGGGACACCGCCACGTATTGATGCCCGCACCATCGATTTTAGCGTGCTGGCACAGCAGCACGGCGACAACCCGATGCCGGTCTTCTCCTTCATGGGTTCTGCGGCGCAACATCCGCAGCAAGTGCCGTGTTACATCACGCACACCAATGAGAAAACCCATGACGTGATCCGCAATAACCTCGATCGCAGCCCGATGTACGCAGGCGTGATCGAAGGGATCGGTCCACGTTACTGCCCGTCGATCGAAGACAAAGTCATGCGCTTTGCCGATCGTAACCAGCACCAGATCTTCCTGGAGCCGGAAGGACTCACCTCCAACGAAATTTACCCGAATGGCATCTCCACCAGCCTGCCGTTCGACGTGCAGATGCAAATTGTTCGCTCGATGCAGGGCATGGAGAACGCAAAAATCGTTCGTCCAGGTTACGCTATTGAGTACGATTTCTTCGACCCGCGCGATCTGAAACCAACGCTGGAGAGCAAATTTATCCAGGGCCTGTTCTTCGCGGGACAAATTAACGGCACCACCGGTTATGAAGAAGCTGCAGCCCAGGGCCTACTGGCCGGTCTGAACGCCGCCCGCTTCTCTGCGGAAAAAGAGGGCTGGTCACCGCGTCGCGATCAGGCCTACCTTGGCGTGCTGGTGGACGATCTCAGCACGCTCGGTACCAAAGAGCCGTACCGTATGTTCACCTCTCGCGCGGAATATCGTCTGATGCTGCGTGAAGATAACGCCGATCTGCGCCTGACCGAAATGGGCCGCGAGCTGGGCCTGGTGGATGACGAACGCTGGGCGCGTTTCAACCAGAAGCTGGAGCGCATTGAGACCGAGCGTCAGCGCCTGAAAACCTCTTGGGTGAATCCTCTGGCGGAATCCGCAGCCGAAGTGAACGCTCACTTGACCGCGCCGCTCTCACGCGAAGCCAGCGGGGAAGATCTTCTTCGTCGTCCGGAGATGACTTACGAGCAACTGGTGCAGATGACGCCGTTCGCGCCGGGTCTCGACGATGCCGAAGCGGCCGAGCAGGTCGAAATCCAGGTCAAATACGAAGGTTACATCGCGCGTCAGCAGGATGAGATCGAAAAGCAGCAGCGTAACGAGAACACCTTGTTGCCTGCGATGCTGGATTACCGTCAGGTAACAGGGCTGTCAAACGAGGTGATCGCGAAACTGAACGATCACAAACCGGTGTCGATCGGCCAGGCATCTCGCATCTCCGGCGTGACGCCAGCAGCCATCTCTATTCTGCTGGTATGGCTGAAAAAACAAGGTATGCTGCGCCGCAGCGCTTAACATCAGGCGATTTTTGCCATTTTGGCGGGTGGTGCTTCGCTGACCCGCTACAGTTCGTATCGTAGGCCCGGTAAGCGTTAACGCCACCGGGCTCATTATTTCAGACAGGTATTCACCGTGCTCAACAAACTCTCTCGTCTGCTGGATGAAGCAGGTATTTCGCTCACCGATCACCAGAAAAACCAGCTGGTGGCCTATGTCGATATGCTGAACAAATGGAACAAAGCGTACAACCTCACGTCGGTACGCGATCCCAACGAGATGCTGATTCGCCATATTCTCGACAGCATTGTGGTTGCGCCTTACCTGCAGGGTGAGCGTTTTATCGATGTGGGGACCGGCCCTGGTCTGCCAGGCATTCCGCTCTCTATCGTGCGGCCTGAGTGCCAGTTCACGCTGCTGGACAGCCTGGGCAAGCGCGTGCGCTTCCTGCGTCAGGTGCAGCATGAGCTGAAAATCAACAATATCGAGCCGGTTCAGAGCAGGGTAGAGGCGTTTCCGTCCGAGCCGCCGTTTGACGGCGTGATTAGCCGTGCGTTTGCGTCACTCAACGATATGGTCAGCTGGTGTAAGCATCTGCCAGCGCAGGAAGGGCGTTTTTACGCGCTCAAAGGCCTGGTGCCTGAGGATGAAATCGCCCAGCTCCCGGTTGGCTATGTGGTCGAGTCGATTGTGAAGTTACAGGTTCCACAGCTCGATGGCGAACGCCATTTGGTGATAATTAAGGCAAACTAATTTTAAAAATTAAATAAAAAATGTGGAATTCGTGCGGTTCTTAAAGTGTTAAAAAACGGCCCTAAGGAAGGAACCTCACCGCACTGCATTTAACCTTGTTGTTACCGAGGTTTTTCTTGGTGTTAACCTGATTTATCTCGTTAACACCAAATATAGTCAACATTGAAAATATCAGTCTGCTAAAAGTGGAATTCAGTGATGAGTTGGTGATGTTAATTATTTATTAAAAATGTCAATGAAAGGTTTTTGTTGTGTACGGGGCTGTTTTGAAAATAGTTGCTGTCATTTGTCTTTAATATCATAAAGATGAATTAAACCAAATTATTGATTTGATAAATAAGACCTTATCGTAAATGTGCATTTTGTGATCTCGTGCACGCTTTATCATCAATGTTTCTGCGCAGTTTGCAGTTTTATCGGATGGGTCGTGGTTTGGCGAAAAGTTAAAAAATAGCGGTGGGGAAAATTATTTAAACATTTATTCACCTTTTCGCTACTTAATGTTTGAAATCACGGGGGCGCACCGTATAATTTGACCGCTTTTTGATGCTTGACTCTGAGCCTTAAAGGACGTTTTATACGACACGCGACATACCTCGAAGGGAGCAGGAGTAAAAACGTGATGTCTGTGTCGCTCTTGAGTCGAAACGTTGCTCGTAAGCTTCTGTTCATTCAGTTTCTGGCGGTGATAGCAAGTGGACTGCTGTTCTGCCTCAAAGACCCCTTCTGGGGCATCTCCGCAGTGTGTGGAGGTTTGGCAGTGGTTTTGCCAAACATGTTGTTTATGATTTTTGCCTGGCGTCATCAGGCGCATACACCTGCCAAAGGCCGCGTGGCCTGGTCCTTCGCTCTTGGCGAAGTGTGTAAGGTGTTGCTAACCTTTGCCTTTCTGGTGTTGGCGCTGGCTGTTTTCAAAGTGGTATTTTTGCCGCTGATCGCGACGTGGGTTTTGGTGCTGGTGGTACAAGTTCTGGCGCCAGCTGTAATCAACAACAAAGGGTAAAAGGCATCATGGCTTCAGAAAATATGACGCCGCAGGATTACATAGGTCACCATCTGACGAACCTTCAGATGGACCTGCGTACATTCTCGCTGGTGGATCCGCATAACCCCCGGCCACCTTCTGGACGCTCAACATTGACTCCATGTTCTTCTCGGTGGTGTTGGGTCTGTTGTTCCTGGCCATGTTCCGTAGCGTTGCTAAAAAGGCGACCAGCGGTGTTCCAGGGAAATTCCAGACGGCTATCGAATTAGTCATCGGCTTCGTTCATGGCAGCGTCAAAGACATGTACCACGGTAAGAGCAAGCTGATTGCTCCGCTGGCGCTGACTGTCTTCGTCTGGGTCTTCCTGATGAACCTGATGGACCTTCTGCCTATCGACCTGCTGCCGTACATCGGTGAGCATGTTCTCGGCCTGCCGGCACTGCGTGTGGTTCCGTCTGCTGACGTGAACATCACCCTGTCCATGGCGCTGGGCGTATTCATCCTGATTCTTTTCTACAGCATCAAAATGAAAGGCGTAAGCGGCTTTGTGAAAGAGCTTACCTTGCAGCCGTTCAACCACTGGGCGTTCATTCCGGTCAACCTGATCCTGGAAGGCGTAAGCCTGCTGTCCAAACCGGTTTCACTTGGTCTGCGACTGTTCGGTAACATGTATGCGGGTGAGCTGATTTTCATTCTGATCGCGGGTCTTCTGCCGTGGTGGTCACAGTGGGTTCTGAATGTGCCATGGGCCATTTTCCACATCCTGATCATTACGCTGCAAGCCTTTATCTTCATGGTTCTGACGATCGTCTATCTGTCGATGGCGTCTGAAGAGCACTGATTTTTTAACCACCACTACTACGTTTTTATTGAAACAAACTGGAGACTGTCATGGAAAACCTGAATATGGATCTGCTGTACATGGCTGCCGCTGTGATGATGGGTCTGGCGGCTATCGGTGCTGCGATCGGTATCGGCATCCTCGGGGGCAAATTCCTGGAAGGCGCTGCGCGTCAACCGGATCTGATTCCTCTGCTGCGTACTCAGTTCTTTATCGTTATGGGTCTGGTGGATGCAATCCCGATGATCGCTGTAGGTCTGGGTCTGTACGTGATGTTTGCTGTCGCGTAAGTCGTTTTTAAAAACCCAAGCCACAGAAATTTAAGAGGTATTGTGCTGTGAACATGAACGCAACAATCCTCGGCCAGGCCATCGCGTTTATTCTCTTTGTCTGGTTCTGCATGAAGTATGTATGGCCGCCTTTAATGGCAGCCATCGAGAAACGTCAGAAAGAAATTGCTGACGGTCTGGCTTCCGCAGAGCGCGCTAAGAAAGATTTGGACCTTGCACAGGCCAACGCGACAGACCAGCTGAAAAAAGCGAAAGCTGAAGCTCAGGTAATCATTGAACAGGCTAACAAGCGCCGTTCTCAGATCCTGGACGAAGCCAAAGCTGAAGCAGAACAGGAACGTACTAAGATCGTTGCACAAGCTCAGGCTGAAATTGATGCTGAGCGTAAACGTGCTCGTGAAGAACTGCGTAAGCAGGTTGCGATTCTGGCTGTTGCTGGCGCCGAGAAGATCATCGAACGTTCCGTGGATGAAGCTGCTAACAGCGACATCGTGGACAAACTTGTCGCTGAACTGTAAGGAGGGAGGGGCTGATGTCTGAATTTGTTACGGTAGCTCGCCCCTACGCCAAAGCAGCTTTTGACTTTGCTGTCGAACACCAAAATGTCGATCGCTGGCAGGATATGCTGGCGTTTGCCGCTGAGGTAACGAAAAACGAGCAAGTGGCTGAGATGCTTTCCGGTGCCTTAGCACCTGAAACCCTTGCTGCATCGTTTATCGCCATTTGTGGTGAGCAATTGGATGACAATGGCCAGAACCTGATTAAGGTCATGGCTGAGAATGGTCGTCTGCGAGTGCTCCCGGATGTTCTCGAGCAGTTTGAGCACTTACGTGCCCTCAGTGAAGCTACCGCCGAAGTTGAAGTAACCTCTGCGAATGAACTGAGCCAAGAACAGCTTGCGAAGATCACCGCCGCGATGGAAAAACGTCTGTCACGCAAAGTTAAGCTGAATTGCAAAATCGATAAGTCTGTAATGGCAGGCGTAATCATCCGAGCGGGTGATATGGTCATTGATGGCAGCGTACGCGGCCGTCTTGAACGCCTTGCAGACGTCTTGCAGTCTTAAGGGGACTGGAGCATGCAACTGAATTCCACCGAAATCAGCGAACTGATCAAGCAGCGCATTGCTCAGTTCAGTGTTGTGAGTGAAGCTCACAACGAAGGTACTATTGTTTCTGTAAGTGACGGTGTTATCCGCATCCACGGCCTTGCCGATTGTATGCAGGGTGAGATGATTTCCCTGCCGGGTAACCGTTACGCTATCGCACTGAACCTGGAGCGCGACTCCGTAGGTGCTGTAGTTATGGGCCCGTACGCTGACCTTGCCGAAGGCATGAAAGTCAAATGTACTGGTCGTATTCTTGAAGTTCCAGTTGGCCGTGGCCTGCTGGGTCGCGTGGTGAACACCCTGGGTGCACCAATCGACGGTAAAGGTCCTGTTGATAACGATGGCTTCTCGCCAATCGAAGTTATCGCACCGGGCGTTATCGAACGTCAGTCCGTTGATCAGCCAGTGCAGACGGGTTACAAATCCGTTGATGCCATGATCCCAATCGGTCGTGGTCAGCGTGAACTGATCATCGGTGACCGTCAGACCGGTAAAACCGCGATGGCAATCGATGCGATCATCAACCAGCGCGATTCCGGCATTAAATGTGTGTACGTGGCTATCGGCCAGAAAGCGTCCACCATTTCTAACGTGGTTCGTAAACTGGAAGAGCACGGCGCGCTGTCAAACACCATCGTTGTGGTTGCAACCGCTTCTGAATCTGCTGCACTGCAATACCTGGCGCCATATGCCGGTTGCGCAATGGGCGAATACTTCCGTGACCGCGGTGAAGATGCGCTGATCGTATACGATGACCTGTCTAAACAGGCTGTTGCTTACCGTCAGGTTTCCCTGCTGCTCCGTCGTCCACCAGGACGTGAAGCATTCCCGGGCGACGTATTTTACCTCCACTCCCGTCTGCTGGAGCGCGCATCCCGCGTTAACGCGGAATACGTTGAGAAATTCACCAATGGTGAAGTTAAAGGTAAAACCGGCTCTCTGACTGCTCTGCCGATTATCGAAACCCAGGCGGGTGACGTTTCTGCGTTCGTTCCGACCAACGTAATTTCCATTACCGATGGTCAGATCTTCCTCGAAACCAACCTGTTCAACTCCGGTATTCGTCCTGCGGTTAACCCAGGGATCTCCGTATCCCGTGTGGGTGGTGCTGCTCAGACTAAGATCATCAAGAAACTGTCCGGTGGTATTCGTACCGCTCTGGCACAGTATCGTGAACTGGCTGCGTTCTCTCAGTTCGCTTCCGATCTGGATGAAGCGACCCGTAAGCAGTTAAGCCATGGTCAGAAAGTGACCGAGCTGCTGAAACAGAAACAGTATGCCCCTATGTCTGTTGCACAACAGGGCCTGGTGCTGTTCGCGGCTGAACGCGGTTACCTCGAAGATGTGGAACTGGCGAAAATCGGTAGCTTCGAAGCCGCACTGCTGGCTTACGTTGACCGTGATCACGCTCCGCTGATGCAAGAGATCAACCAGTCCGGTGGCTATAACGACGAAATCGAAGGCAAGCTGAAAGCTATCCTCGATTCCTTCAAAGCAACCCAGTCCTGGTAACGTCCGGCGGCTTGTCTTAGGACAGGCCGCAAGGCATTGAGGAGAAGCTCATGGCCGGCGCAAAAGAGATACGTAGTAAGATCGCAAGCGTCCAGAACACGCAGAAGATCACTAAAGCGATGGAAATGGTCGCCGCTTCCAAAATGCGTAAATCGCAGGATCGCATGGCGGCCAGCCGTCCTTATGCAGATACCATGCGCAAAGTGATTGGTCACCTTGCGAACGGTAATCTGGAATATAAGCATCCTTACCTGGAAGAACGCGACGTTAAACGCGTGGGCTACCTGGTGGTGTCTACCGACCGTGGTCTGTGCGGTGGCTTGAACATTAACCTGTTCAAAAAGCTGCTGGCGGATATGAAAGTCTGGTCCGACAAAGGCGTTCAGAGCGATATCGCGATGATCGGCTCTAAGGGCGTTTCTTTCTTTAATTCAGTGGGTGGCAATATTGTCGCTCAGGTGACCGGCATGGGTGATAACCCGTCCCTGTCCGAACTGATCGGCCCGGTTAAAGTGATGTTGCAGGCCTATGATGAAGGCCGTCTGGACAGGCTGTACGTTGTCAGCAACAAATTTATTAATACCATGTCTCAGGTTCCGACACTCACTCAGCTGCTGCCTTTGCCGGCATCAGAAGATGAAGAGTTAAAACATAAAGCCTGGGATTATCTGTATGAACCTGATCCGAAACCGCTGCTGGATACCCTGCTGCGTCGTTACGTTGAATCTCAGGTTTATCAGGGCGTGGTAGAAAACCTGGCCAGCGAGCAGGCCGCACGTATGGTGGCGATGAAAGCCGCGACCGACAATGGCGGCAGCCTGATTAAAGAGCTGCAGTTGGTATACAACAAAGCTCGTCAGGCCAGCATTACTCAGGAACTCACCGAAATCGTCGGTGGTGCATCCGCGGTATAACCAGGTTAATTCGTAGAGGATTCAAGATGGCTACTGGAAAAATTGTCCAGGTAATCGGCGCCGTGGTTGACGTCGAATTCCCTCAGGATGCCGTACCGCGCGTGTACGATGCTCTTGAGGTTATGAATGGTAATGAGAGCCTGGTGCTGGAAGTTCAGCAGCAGCTCGGTGGTGGTATCGTGCGTACCATCGCCATGGGTTCTTCCGACGGTCTGCGTCGTGGTCTGGAAGTAAAAGACCTCGAGCACCCGATCGAAGTCCCGGTTGGTAAAGCAACGCTGGGTCGTATCATGAACGTGCTGGGTCAGCCGATCGATATGAAAGGCGACATCGGTGAAGAAGACCGTTGGGCAATCCACCGTGCAGCACCTTCCTACGAAGAGCTGTCAAGCTCTCAGGAACTGCTGGAAACCGGCATCAAAGTTATCGACCTGATGTGTCCGTTTGCTAAGGGCGGTAAAGTCGGTCTGTTCGGTGGTGCGGGTGTAGGTAAAACCGTAAACATGATGGAGCTGATCCGTAACATCGCGATCGAGCACTCCGGTTACTCCGTGTTTGCAGGCGTGGGTGAGCGTACTCGTGAGGGTAACGACTTCTACCACGAAATGACCGATTCCAACGTTCTGGATAAAGTATCCCTGGTTTACGGCCAGATGAACGAGCCACCAGGAAACCGTCTGCGTGTGGCACTGACCGGCCTGACTATGGCTGAGAAGTTCCGTGACGAAGGTCGTGACGTACTGCTGTTCGTCGATAACATCTACCGTTACACCCTGGCCGGTACTGAAGTATCTGCACTGCTGGGTCGTATGCCTTCAGCGGTAGGTTATCAGCCGACTCTGGCGGAAGAGATGGGCGTTCTGCAGGAACGTATCACTTCAACCAAAACCGGTTCTATCACCTCCGTACAGGCGGTATACGTACCTGCGGATGACTTGACTGACCCATCACCAGCCACCACCTTTGCTCACTTAGATGCAACCGTGGTACTGAGCCGTCAGATCGCGTCTCTGGGTATCTACCCGGCCGTTGACCCGCTGGACTCCACCAGCCGTCAGCTGGATCCACTGGTTGTTGGTCAGGAACACTACGACACCGCGCGTGGCGTACAGTCCCTGCTGCAGCGTTACCAGGAACTGAAAGACATCATCGCCATCCTGGGTATGGATGAGCTGTCTGAAGAAGACAAACTGGTGGTAGCTCGCGCGCGTAAGATTCAGCGCTTCCTGTCCCAGCCGTTCTTCGTTGCGGAAGTATTCACCGGTTCACCGGGTAAATATGTTTCCCTGAAAGACACCATCCGTGGCTTTAAAGGCATCATGGAAGGCGAATACGATCACCTGCCAGAGCAGGCGTTCTACATGGTTGGTTCCATCGACGAAGCCGTGGAAAAAGCCAAAAAACTTTAACGCCTTAATCGGAGGGTGATATGGCAATGACTTACCACCTGGACGTCGTCAGCGCAGAGCAACAGCTGTTCTCTGGTTTGGTCGAAAAAATCCAGGTAACGGGTAGTGAAGGTGAACTGGGTATTTTCCCAGGGCACGCACCGCTGCTCACCGCCATTAAGCCTGGTATGATCCGCATCGTGAAACAGTTCGGTCACGAAGAGTTTATCTATCTGTCCGGCGGCATGATTGAAGTGCAGCCTGGTAGTGTGACCGTTCTTGCTGATACCGCTATTCGTGGCCAGGATCTCGACGAAGCGCGAGCTCTGGAAGCGAAGCGTAAAGCGGAAGAGCACATTAATAGCTCTCACGGCGACGTGGATTACGCACAGGCCTCAGCTGAGCTGGCCAAAGCGATCGCGAAACTGCGCGTTATCGAGTTGACCAAAAAAGCGATGTAACACCGGCTTGAAAAGCACAAAAGCCAGTCTGGTTTCAGACTGGCTTTTTTTATGGCTGCGTTTCAGATTTTATGGAACTGAAAAGGCGTTTTAATTTTTTGTGATTTTCATCACAAAAATATTGATCGGTTAAATATTGAGGAGTAGACTTCTTTTTGTGATGTGTGTCACATAATTAACGCCAACAACATTGGGATACCAACATGAAACTGATCAATAAAGTCATCGCTCTCTTCAGCAATATGAACGTCTCTTTCGGTACGTTCAATCTGTAATCTGTAATCTGCTGTATGCCGAGTGGCGCCACGCTTACCGTTGTGTGATAAGCGAAGCGCCATCTGGCAGCACTTCCCCGTTGTTATTCACGCTTTTCCCGTCCGCGATAAAATAATTCGTCTCATCAATATTGCCGACCACGGCATCGTCATAGCGGCCCGGTTTCGTCCGCACGGATTTGTTCCCGCTGAAAATACCCTGCGTTGAGGCATCTCCATACGGACTCGGACGGAAGATAAAGTTAAAGCGCTGATTGTCCACCGCCAGATTGTTCGTCACCACCAGTTTCCCAGGATTGAAGTTGTCGGTAAACCCGTCCAACTGATTCCCTTCCGCTTTGCTGTTACGCACTTCATGCGCCACTGGCTGCCCCTCTCCCCCAGTTTAAAGCCGTTGCTGGTGTTATTGCGGGCGATAGAGTTCTCGATCACCACAACCCCATTTGCGCCGTCTTCTATCTTATTGAACAGGTCAAAGCCATCGTCGATATTGTCGTGGGAATAGCAATTCTCCAGACGATTGCCCTCACCCACGCGCATCTTCACCGCAAACCCATCGGCATTGATTTTGCCGGGATCAACGTTGGCGTAAGACTCCGAGTTGATCACCCGGTTATCGCTTGCCCACAGCGGTCGGCCCACGTTATCCGGGGACGATATCTGAATGCCCGTATCGTCATTACGGTATGCAGTCACATTTTCAATCAGGTTATGGCTGCCCTGGATGCGCAGACTTTTGTCCGTAATATCGACGCCTTTAATGTTCCAGTAGCTGGCGTCCACCAGCAGACCATGGATCACGGCTTTGCCTTCTGCCAGCAGCGTTTTACGCAGTTCGGCATGACCGCTGGCCGCCAGTGGGATATCGCTGCGCGGATACTCTCCGGCTTTCAGGATAAGGGTGCCGCCCGGTGCGAGCAGGTTAATTGCACTCGCCAAATCCAGCGGCGAGGCGATCGTTCCCTGTCCGTCGGCCGTGCCGTCAGGTGCGGCGTAGAGTGTCGTTGCCGTAAAACCATCGACCTTCTCGACAGTGAACTGCTGATGAACCGTATCTCCCTGCGCGGGCGTAAAGCTCAGGTTAAAGGCATTGGTCTCTGTCAGCGTGGTCGGCAGGGAGTACATCTCTCCGGCTTTGACCGCTTTATCATTACCGATCACCACTTCGTTCTGACGCACGCTGAAAACGCCGTCGCTATTCGCCCGGGCCTGGACCCAATACTTCTCTGATGTGCTTTTCGCTGCGGAATTCAGCTGCACCACCACCGGCAGCGCTTTTGCCTGCCAGGGTTTTGAGGTGACCGTTTCTGCCGCTGAAGTCGTGAGAGAGGCATCTGACACCGTTATTTTTGCATTACGTGAGGCGAAGAAGCCGACGTAATAATGGTCCCTTTTCTGCACTGAAATAAGGTCCGCGCGTGGCACGCTTTGGCTCACCCAGACATCGCTGCCGACGGGCGACCAGGCTGTAATAAATCCGTCGTTGGTTCGTTGCAGTTTCAGACGGAATTCCGGCGTCTGGCTCAGGTCGATCTCCTCTTTGTAGCTTTGCTTTTTGATTCCTGCACCCGCATTGCCCCAGGGTTGAGAAATCCCCTCGCGGGTGATCGCCTGCATTTTTACCCGCACATTGTCCTTTTTATCCTGCGTCATGATGGCGTTCATCACCTGGTTGGAGGCGGCAGGAAACTCTTCATAGCCCTCCCTGAGCGGCTGCTGGCGCGGCACACCGATCACATCACGCACCAGCAGGCCAGCCCCCTCCTGCGCGGCGGGTTTTGCGCCATTCTCCGGCCCAAACTGCTCAACCCGAACGGTAGCCTGTAGCTCGAAATTTTCGCTGGTGGGCAGTTCGGTATAGAAAAAGGTTAATCCATCGTGAGAGTTGGCGATCTTACCGCCCCGGCTTTCAAGGGTGACGGGTTTCGTGAGATCTGCGCTGTCCTGCGGCGTGAGTTTTTTGCCATCAATGGTGACATCGTTGACGCCGATTTTTTCCGGCAGGACGTTCGAGGAAAAATTCAGATCCGTAGACTGCCCAAAGGCAATGGCTTTCCAGACGTGCTGCTCAGCAGCCGAGACAGCAAAGGAGCTACACATCATTAGGGCCAGAGGTATTTTATAATTCATTTTATTCTCCTGATTGATAATTGAGCGCCATTATCATCAAGATGAAACAGTGTTTCTTTTTTAGATGTCACAATATTGAATAATTAAAACACTGTTTTGCTTTAGAGCGATCTTTATTCTTGAGGCGAAAAAATAGCTAACCTGTTGTGAATGCTTACGACTTGCCGCAAGAAAGCTATTTTCCAGAGAAAAAGTGATTTACTCTGGCCTCAAATCTATCCTCAAATAGCGATAAGCAGCCGATGTTGAGCGTTTTACCAGCAGTCCATTTTATGGCGCAAAATATGTAGAATTTTCAACGTCAAAGGGTTTTACTTCTCACTCAAATTACAGTCAGGACGCGTATGTTGAACAATACGATGAGCGTGGTCATCCTTGCCGCAGGCAAAGGTACCCGCATGTATTCCGATCTTCCTAAGGTGCTTCACACCCTGGCAGGAAAGCCAATGGTGCAGCATGTCATTGATGCCGCAAGCGAATTGGGCGCCAGCAAAGTGCATCTGGTGTACGGCCACGGCGGCGATCTGCTTAAGCAAACGCTGCGCGATGACAAACTCAACTGGGTACTTCAGGCAGAACAGCTGGGAACGGGCCATGCGATGCAGCAGGCCGCGCCGTTCTTTGCCGATGACGAAGACATTCTGATGCTCTACGGTGATGTCCCGCTGATCGCGGTGGAAACCCTGACTCGCCTGCGTGAAGCCAAACCGCAGGGCGGCATCGGTTTACTGACCGTCAAACTGGACGACCCGACAGGCTATGGTCGTATCACGCGTGAAAACGGCAAAGTGACCGGTATCGTTGAGCATAAAGATGCCTCTGACGAACAGCGTCAGATTCAGGAAATCAATACCGGAATCCTGATCGCCAACGGCGCAGACATGAAGCGCTGGCTGGCTAAACTGAACAACAACAATGCCCAGGGTGAATACTACATCACCGATATCATTGCCCTGGCGCACCAGGAAGGTAACGAGATCGTGGCGGTTCATCCCGATCGCCTGAGCGAAGTTGAGGGCGTGAACAACCGTCTGCAGCTCTCCCGTCTTGAGCGCGTTTACCAGGCTGAGCAGGCTGAAAAGCTGCTGCTGGCAGGTGTAATGCTGCGCGATCCGGCGCGTTTTGATCTGCGCGGGGCGTTGATTCACGGGCGTGATGTGGAAATCGACACTAACGTTATTATTGAAGGTCAGGTCACGCTGGGGAATCGCGTCAAAATCGGTACCGGCTGCGTGATCAAAAATAGCGTGATTGGCGATGACTGCGAAATCAGCCCGTATAGCGTGGTGGAAGATGCGCATCTGGAAGCGGCTTGCACTATCGGCCCGTTCGCGCGTCTGCGTCCAGGCGCTGAGCTGCTGGAAGGCGCTCACGTCGGCAACTTCGTCGAGATGAAAAAAGCGCGCCTGGGTAAAGGCTCCAAAGCCGGTCATCTGACCTATCTGGGCGACGCGGAAATTGGCGATAACGTCAATATCGGTGCGGGTACCATCACCTGTAACTACGATGGCGCGAACAAGTTTAAAACCATTATCGGTAACGATGTATTTGTTGGCTCTGATACGCAGCTGGTGGCTCCGGTCACCGTCGGTAACGGTGTGACCATCGCCGCCGGAACGACTGTGACGCGCGATGTGGCGGACAATGAGCTGGTGCTCAGCCGCGTACCGCAGGTTCACAAGCAAGGCTGGCAGCGTCCGGTGAAGAAAAAGTAAAACCAGGGCGGGTGGCACTTCGCTTACTCGCCCGACGAATTTGTCTGTCGGCATTGCCGGTGGACAGGGGATGAGGGGATAACATAATCCCCCGCCCAAAGGCAGTACCTATAAATATAACCCCACTCTCTACAAGGCTCGGGGCGCCCTAACGGGCATTACTCAAAGGATTTCGCGTTGTGGCCCGGCGGAAAACATGCCCGCCAATACAGTCTCAGCGTAAAAGACGAAGAGTAATACAGGTCAGCGACAACGCATGGCAAATCGCCATTATCAGGAAATCTAACTATGTGTGGAATTGTTGGCGCAGTTGCGCAGCGTGATATTGCTGAAATCCTTCTCGAAGGTTTACGCCGTCTGGAATACCGTGGCTATGACTCTGCCGGTCTGGCAGTGGTTGATGCAGAAGGTCACATGACCCGCCTGCGCCGTCTCGGTAAAGTGCAAATGCTGGCGCAAGCCGCGGAAGAAACGCCGCTGCACGGCGGAACAGGCATCGCGCACACCCGCTGGGCAACGCACGGTGAACCGTCTGAAGGTAACGCCCACCCGCATGTGTCTGAACACATTGTGGTGGTGCATAACGGCATTATCGAAAACCACGAACCGCTGCGCGAAGAGTTAAAAGCGCGTGGCTACACTTTTGTCTCTGAAACTGACACCGAAGTTATCGCTCACCTGGTTCACTGGGAGCTGGAGCAGGGCGGTACGCTGCGTGAAGCAGTGCTGCGCGCCATTCCTCAGTTGCGCGGTGCGTACGGTACAGTGATTATGGATTCCCGCGATCCGAGCACCCTGCTGGCGGCACGTTCCGGTAGCCCGATGGTGATCGGCATGGGGATGGGCGAAAACTTCATTGCTTCCGATCAGCTGGCGCTGCTGCCGGTGACCCGTCGCTTCATCTTCCTGGAAGAGGGCGATATCGCGGAAGTGACCCGTCGCAGTGTGACGGTCTTTGATAAATCCGGCGCGCAGGTGAAGCGTCAGGAGATCGAATCCAACCTGCAGTACGACGCGGGCGACAAAGGCGCGTACCGTCACTACATGCAGAAAGAGATCTACGAGCAGCCGAACGCGATCAAGAACACCCTGACCGGGCGTATCAGCCACGGCGAGGTGGATCTCAGCGAGCTGGGCGCTAACGCCAACGAAATGCTGGCCAACGTCGAGCATATTCAGATTGTGGCCTGCGGCACCTCTTACAACTCGGGGATGGTGTCGCGCTACTGGTTTGAAGCGCTGGCGGGCGTACCGTGCGATGTCGAAATCGCCTCGGAATTCCGCTACCGCAAATCAGCGGTGCGCCGTAACAGCCTGATGATCACTCTTTCCCAGTCCGGTGAAACGGCGGATACCCTGGCAGCACTGCGTCTGTCGAAAGAGCTGGGTTATCTCGGTTCGCTGGCGATCTGTAACGTGCCGGGTTCTTCTCTGGTACGTGAATCGGATCTGGCGCTGATGACCAAAGCCGGCACCGAAATCGGCGTGGCATCGACCAAAGCGTTCACCACCCAGCTGACTGTGCTGTTGATGCTGGTGGCGAAACTGGCGCGTCTGAAAGGCCAGGATGCGTCTATCGAGCACGATATCGTTCACGGGCTGCAGACGCTGCCGAGCCGTATCGAGCAGATGCTGTCCCAGGACAAACGCATCGAAGCGCTGGCTGAAGATTTCTCTGACAAACACCACGCGCTGTTCCTCGGTCGTGGCGATCAGTACCCTATCGCGCTGGAAGGCGCGCTGAAGCTGAAAGAGATCTCTTACATTCATGCGGAAGCCTACGCCGCAGGCGAGCTGAAACACGGCCCGCTGGCGCTGATTGACGCAGATATGCCGGTCATCGTCGTTGCACCGAACAACGAACTGCTGGAAAAACTGAAATCGAACATCGAAGAAGTGCGTGCCCGTGGCGGCCAGCTGTACGTCTTCGCCGATCAGGATGCCGGGTTCGTCAGCAACGACAACATGCACATCATTGAGATGCCGCATGTGGAAGAGGTCATTGCCCCGATCTTCTACACCGTTCCGCTGCAGCTGCTGGCGTATCACGTCGCGCTGATCAAAGGCACCGACGTTGACCAGCCGCGTAACCTGGCGAAGTCCGTCACCGTAGAATAATCCCTTCAGGCTCCACCTTCGGGTGGAGCTTTTTTATCCCTTCCCGGTTCGTTTTTCATCCATTCTTATTTTTTTTATTTATGACAATCTGTCATCTTCAGCTACACATTACTGTGTCACAGAAAGAAAATTTTTCTGAAATCCCACTGTCACATAAGTGGCTAACGCGATGATTATTAATACTAATTTTGTGAAATCTTAAGTCAAACTTTCACTGTCATAAAACTGTCATAATTCGTACATTTATCTGTCACCTGTTTGTCCTATTTTGCTCATCGTAGCCACTCAAACAATGATTTACGAAATCTTGCAGGAGACATTATGAAAGTTATGCGTACCACTGTCGCAACTGTTGTCGCCGCGACCTTATCTCTGAGCGCTTTCTCTGTATTCGCAGAAGCAAGCCTGACTGGCGCTGGTGCAACATTCCCTGCGCCGGTGTATGCCAAATGGGCTGATACTTACCAGAAAGAAACCGGCAACAAGGTTAACTATCAGGGTATCGGCTCCTCCGGTGGCGTTAAACAAATTACGGCGAATACCGTTGATTTCGGCGCATCAGACGCTCCGCTGTCTGATGACAAACTGGCTCAGGAAGGTCTGTTCCAGTTCCCGACCGTGATCGGTGGTGTTGTGCTGGCCGTGAATATCCCTGGCCTGAAATCTGGCGAACTGGTGCTGGATGGCAAAACGCTGGGTGATATCTATCTCGGCAAAATCAAAAAATGGGATGACGAAGCCATCACCAAACTGAACCCAGGTGTAAAACTGCCTTCGCAGAACATCGCTGTAGTTCGTCGCGCTGACGGCTCCGGCACCTCCTTCGTCTTCACCAGCTACCTGGCGAAAGTGAACGAAGAGTGGAAATCCAAAGTCGGTTCTGGCTCTACCGTGAACTGGCCGACGGGTCTGGGCGGAAAAGGTAACGACGGTATCGCCGCGTTCGTACAGCGTCTGCCTGGCTCAATCGGCTACGTAGAGTACGCTTATGCTAAGCAGAACAACCTGGCTTACACCAAGCTCATCTCTGCCGACGGCAAACCGGTTAGCCCGACTGAAGAGAACTTTGCGAACGCTGCCAAAGGCGCAGACTGGAGCAAATCCTTCGCGCAGGACCTGACTAACCAGAAAGGTGACGAGGCGTGGCCAATTACCTCCACCACTTTCATTCTGATCCACAAAGACCAGAAGAAACCTGAGCAGGGCGCCGAAGTGCTGAAGTTCTTCGACTGGGCGTACAAAAACGGCGGCAAACAGGCTAATGACCTGGATTACGCCAGCCTGCCAGACAGCGTGGTTGAGCAGATTCGTGCTGCATGGAAAACCAACGTAAAAGATAGCAGCGGTAAAGCATTGTACTGATTCAGCATTCTGACGAAAATGGCGGGTGATTTCACCCGCCCTTATTCGTAAAACGTATTTAACAGAAGAGTGATTTATGGCTGCAACCAAGCCTGCTTTTAGCCCTCCGGGGAAACATGGTGACAAGATTTTCAGCGCGCTGGTCCGACTGGCTGCGCTGATTGTGCTATTGCTGCTGGGCGGCATTATCGTGTCCCTGATTTTCTCCTCCTGGCCGAGCATCCAGAAATTCGGTTTCTCCTTCCTGTGGACCAAAGAGTGGGACGCGCCAAACGATATCTACGGTGCGCTGGTGCCGATTTACGGCACGCTCGTGACCTCGTTTATCGCCCTGCTGATTGCCGTTCCGGTGAGCTTTGGTATCGCCCTGTTCCTGACGGAGCTGGCGCCTGGCTGGCTGCGACGTCCGCTGGGTATTGCGATTGAACTGCTGGCGGCGATCCCGAGTATCGTTTACGGCATGTGGGGCCTGTTCATCTTTGCGCCGCTGTTCGCGACCTACTTCCAGGAGCCGGTGGGGAATATCCTCTCCAACATTCCATTTGTGGGCGCACTGTTCTCAGGCCCGGCTTTCGGGATTGGTATTCTGGCGGCAGGCGTAATTCTCGCCATCATGATTATTCCGTACATTGCGGCGGTCATGCGCGATGTCTTCGAACAAACCCCGGTGATGATGAAAGAGTCGGCCTACGGGATCGGTTGCACCACCTGGGAAGTGATCTGGCGTATCGTCCTGCCGTTCACCAAAAATGGTGTTATCGGCGGTATCATGCTGGGCCTCGGGCGCGCGCTGGGTGAAACCATGGCCGTGACCTTTATCATCGGTAACACCTACCAGCTCGACAGCGTTTCGCTCTATATGCCGGGCAACAGTATCACCTCTGCGCTGGCAAATGAGTTCGCCGAAGCGGAATCTGGGCTGCACGTGGCGGCACTGATGGAGCTGGGCCTGATTC
This sequence comes from Lelliottia sp. WB101, assembly GCF_003051885.1. NCBI lineage: Bacteria > Pseudomonadati > Pseudomonadota > Gammaproteobacteria > Enterobacterales > Enterobacteriaceae > Lelliottia > Lelliottia sp. WB101. Next base: position 939,339 of record NZ_CP028520.1, on the reverse strand, counting down.
TGTTTGTTATCACCTTTATTGTTCTGGCGATCTCCAAGCTGATGATCATGCGCCTCGCAAAAAGTGAGGGGGCACGCTAATGACGACTCTCGAAATGCAATCCACCGCTGAACTGGCTGAATCTCGCCGCAAAATGCAGGCGCGCCGCCGCATGAAGAACCGTCTGGCGCTGACGCTGTCGATGGCAACGATGGCGTTTGGCCTGTTCTGGCTGGTGTGGATCCTGTTTTCTACCATTACGCGCGGCATCGACGGGATGTCGATTGCCCTGTTCACCGAAATGACGCCGCCGCCGAATACCGCGGGCGGTGGCCTGGCGAACGCCCTGGCGGGCAGCGGGTTGCTGATCCTGTGGGCGACCGCAGTCGGTACGCCGCTCGGGATCATGGCGGGGATTTATCTGGCGGAATATGGCCGTAAATCCTGGGTCGCGGAAGTGATTCGTTTCATTAACGACATCCTGCTCTCTGCGCCGTCTATCGTTGTCGGTCTGTTCGTCTACACCATTGTGGTAGCGCAGATGGAGCACTTCTCCGGCTGGGCGGGCGTGATTGCGCTGGCGCTGCTGCAGGTACCTATCGTAATTCGCACCACCGAGAACATGCTGAAACTGGTGCCGGACAGCCTGCGCGAAGCGGCTTACGCACTCGGCACACCGAAATGGAAAATGATTTCGGCGATCACGCTGAAAGCGTCGGTCTCGGGGATCATGACCGGTATCCTGCTGGCAATTGCGCGTATTGCGGGTGAAACCGCGCCGCTGCTGTTCACCGCGCTCTCCAACCAGTTCTGGAGCACGGACATGATGCAGCCCATCGCCAACCTGCCGGTCACCATCTTTAAATTTGCGATGAGCCCGTTCGCGGAGTGGCAGCAGCTGGCCTGGGCCGGCGTGCTGATTATTACCCTTTGCGTACTGTTGCTGAACATTCTGGCGCGCGTCATCTTCGCGAAGCAGAAACACGGTTAATTTTGACGGCGCGGCATCACGCGGCGCCGAATGAGGAAATGAGTCAATGAGTATGGTTGATACTGCACCGGGTAAGATCAAGGTTCGTGATTTGAACTTCTACTACGGTAAATTCCATGCCCTGAAAAACATCAACCTGGATATCGCCAAGAACCAGGTCACGGCATTTATCGGTCCATCAGGTTGTGGCAAATCCACGCTGCTGCGCACCTTTAACAAGATGTTTGAGCTGTATCCGGAGCAGCGCGCGGAAGGCGAAATTCTGCTGGATGGCGACAACATTCTGACCAATACCCAGGATATCGCCCTGCTGCGTGCCAAAGTGGGGATGGTGTTCCAGAAACCGACGCCGTTCCCGATGTCGATCTACGACAACATCGCGTTTGGCGTGCGTCTGTTCGAAAAACTCTCCCGTGCCGATATGGACGAGCGCGTGCAGTGGGCCTTGACCAAAGCCGCATTATGGAACGAAACCAAAGATAAACTGCACCAGAGCGGATACTCTCTCTCCGGTGGTCAGCAGCAGCGTCTGTGCATTGCGCGCGGTATTGCCATTCGCCCGGAAGTGTTGCTGCTGGATGAGCCGTGCTCAGCCCTGGACCCGATCTCCACCGGTCGTATTGAAGAGCTGATCACCGAGCTGAAACAGGATTACACCGTGGTGATCGTGACCCACAACATGCAGCAGGCTGCGCGTTGTTCCGACCATACGGCATTTATGTATCTGGGCGAGTTGATTGAGTTCAGCAACACGGACGATCTGTTCACCAAGCCCGCGAAGAAACAAACCGAAGATTATATTACTGGCCGCTACGGTTGATTTGCCTTAGTGCATGTGGAGAAACCATGGATAACCTCAATCTAAATAAACACATTTCCGGCCAGTTCAACGCAGAGCTGGAAAGTATCCGCACCCAGGTGATGACGATGGGCGGTATGGTCGAGCAGCAACTGTCTGATGCGATCACCGCCATGCACAACCAGGACAGCGAGCTGGCAAAGCGCGTTGTTGAAGGCGACAAAAACGTCAACATGATGGAAGTGGCGATCGACGAAGCCTGCGTTCGTATCATCGCGAAACGTCAGCCGACGGCGAGCGACCTGCGTCTGGTGATGGCGATCATCAAAACCATCGCCGAGCTGGAACGCATTGGCGACGTGGCGGACAAAATCTGCCGCACCGCGCTCGAGAAGTTCTCCCACCAGCACCAGCCGCTGCTGGTGAGCCTGGAATCGTTGGGTCGTCATACGGTGCAGATGCTGCATGACGTGCTGGATGCGTTCGCGCGTATGGATCTCGATGAAGCGGTGCGTATTTACCGTGAAGACAAGAAGGTCGACCAGGAGTATGAAGGCATCGTGCGTCAGCTGATGACTTACATGATGGAAGATCCGCGCACCATTCCGAGCGTCCTGACCGCCCTGTTCTGCGCACGCTCTATCGAGCGTATCGGCGACCGCTGCCAGAACATTTGTGAATACATCTTCTACTTCGTGAAGGGACAGGATTTCCGTCACGTGGGCGGGGATGAGCTGGACAAGCTGCTGGCGGGGAAAGACCCGAAAGAGTGATCCGCAGTAAAAAGCCCGGTGGCGCGACGCTTAACCGGGCCTGAAAAACCACGGATTTGTAGGCCGGATAAGCGCGAGCGCTGTCCGGCTTTTTTCATTAACGCGTAATATCCCACCCACGCGCTTTCCACAATTCCGGCAACTGCGCCAGATCGGTAAAGGTCGTCACTTTCGGGTGGCTGATCGGTTTGTTATGCGGATCGGCACAGAAGTAAAACACCTCCATCCCTGCATCAATCCCGGACTGCGCGCCTGCGCTGGAATCATCCACCAGAATGCAATTTTCAACGTTCACGTTCATCGCTTTCGCGGCGTGGAACATCAGGGCCGGATCGGGCTTCCAGCGCTGGATATCGTAGCCGCTGAACAGTTTTTCCGGGAAATGGTGCAACATTTCAAGCTTGCCGAGGGAGTGCTGCATTTTGCTGACCGGGCCGTTGGACACCACGCACATCGGCACAGCCATCGAATCCAGCAGGGCGTTTGCCCCAGCGATGACGTCCAGTTCCGAGTCGAAAAGGCGTGCGACCTCGGCGCGGTAAACGGGTTCTAAGTCGGCCTTCGCCAGACTGACACCGTGCTCAGCGTTGATAATGTCGATGATCTCGTAGAGTTTGACGCCTTTGAAGCGCTTGAACGTCTCTTCAAGATCGAGCGTAATGCCGAATTCCTGGAACATGCTGACATACGCACGGGAACAAATGACCTCACTGTCGACCAGCGTACCGTCGCAGTCGAAAAATACCGCTTCAATTCCGGACATGCCTTTCCCTTTTAACAAGTTTAACGTTTACGTAATGCAATTTGCGGGACGCAATCGTTGCCGTATAAGCAAAATCAATGAAAAAAAGTCGCTCGCAAACGCGCCTATTGTCGCATTTTGGTATAGGATAGCGACGGATTTTTCCCTCCTTGTTCGGAAACTGATGATGAGCCAACAACACACTACCCAGACATCTGGTCAGGGTCTGCTTGAGCGCGTGTTTAAACTGCGCGAGCACGGCACAACGGCACGCACTGAAGTGATCGCCGGTTTTACCACCTTCCTGACGATGGTTTATATCGTTTTTGTTAACCCGCAGATTCTGGGCGTGGCTGGCATGGACACCAGCGCGGTCTTCGTGACCACCTGTCTGATCGCTGCACTCGGCAGCATCCTGATGGGCGTGTTCGCTAACCTTCCGGTTGCACTGGCACCGGCAATGGGTCTGAACGCTTTCTTCGCATTCGTGGTTGTGCAGGCGATGGGTCTGCCGTGGCAAGTGGGTATGGGCGCCATCTTCTGGGGCGCGGTAGGTTTGCTGCTGCTGACTATTTTCCGTGTACGTTACTGGATGATTGCCAATATCCCGGTGAGCCTGCGTGTCGGCATCACCAGTGGTATCGGCCTGTTCATCGGCATGATGGGGCTGAAAAACGCGGGTGTGATCGTCGCTAACCCGGAAACCCTGGTGAGCATCGGTAACCTGACCTCACACAGCGTGCTGTTGGGTGTGCTGGGCTTCTTCATCATCGCGATTCTGGCATCCCGTAATATTCACGCCGCGGTGCTGGTCTCTATTATCGTGACCACCCTGTTCGGCTGGATGCTGGGTGACGTGCATTACAACGGCATCGTTTCTGCACCGCCAAGTGTGACAACGGTGATTGGCCACGTCGATCTGGCAGGTTCGTTTAATCTGGGCCTGGCGGGTGTGATTTTCTCCTTCATGCTGGTGAACCTCTTCGACTCCTCCGGTACCCTTATCGGTGTGACCGATAAAGCGGGCCTGGCGGATGAGAAAGGCAAATTCCCGCGCATGAAACAGGCGCTGTATGTGGATAGCATCTCGTCTGTTGCCGGTTCTTTCATCGGGACCTCTTCTGTTACGGCGTACATTGAGTCCTCGTCCGGCGTCTCCGTCGGTGGCCGTACCGGTCTGACCGCCGTCGTCGTGGGCCTGCTGTTCCTGCTGGTGATCTTCCTCTCTCCGCTGGCGGGGATGGTTCCACCGTACGCGGCCGCTGGCGCACTGATTTACGTTGGCGTGCTGATGACGTCGAGCCTGTCGCGCGTGAAGTGGGAAGATTTAACCGAAGCGGTTCCGGCGTTTATTACCGCCGTGATGATGCCGTTTAGCTTCTCCATCACCGAAGGTATCGCTCTGGGCTTCATCTCCTACTGCGTGATGAAAATCGGTACCGGTCGTTTCCGCGAACTCAGCCCATGCGTGATCGTAGTGGCGCTGCTGTTTGTGCTGAAGATTGTGTTTATTGACGCGAAATAAACAAAAAGCCCTTTCCCGCCGGGAAAGGGCTGATTCCCTTACGCTTTAACCCGCTGAATATACTCCCCAAACGCGGTCAACTGACCGGTCAGATGATCCAGCGTGCTCTGATCCACCACTTCGCCCGTCTGCGTATCCACTTTGTTCTGAATCACGCCGCCCATAAACTCCGGCTTGTTCATCACCATCGCATCCAGGAACACCAGAATCTGACGCAGATGATACTGGCAGCGTGCGCCGCCAATCGCGCCCATGGAGCTGGTCTGGATCAGCACCGGCTTGCCGGAAAGCGGCTGCTCAGGTAAACGGGAAAGCCAGTCGATTGCATTCTTCAACCCGCCCGGCACCGAATAGTTGTACTCCGGCGTCACAATGACCACGCCATCGGCCTGGCGAATTTGCTCAGCCAGCGCTTCTACGCTTTGCGGGAATCCTTCTTCCTGCTGAACATCGGCGTCATACAGAGGAATATCGCCGATCGATGGCAGCGCGGAGACCTCCATTCCTGCCGGTGCCAGCTTAGGCAACGTGCGGGCAACCATCCCGTTAAATGAACCTTTGCGCAGGCTTCCCAGTAACGTAACAACTTTCAACGTATCAGACATGATTACTCCTTTTTCATCATGATGGCCCATCAGCGGGTCAGTTAAGGGTAAGTGCTTTTTCTGCCGGTAAACTGGTTAATCTCATCAGGCGCGCGGCGGGTTCGTTGGCGCGCGCGGGAACATCAGGAAGGCTATGCCATCCGTGTCGGCTGTCAAATTCCCAGATCTTCAGGCGCTCAATCGCAGGCGTGACGGCAATCGACCAGATCAGCACGTCTTCGGCGTCGCTGAGGGCTTCCACGCGCGCCGCTTTGGTTGCGCGCAGGCGTCCTGAACCGGGGAGCAGCTGGAGAAGGCTGGCGTCGTCTGCCGCACAGCCGGAGAGCTTTTGAATACTCTGTCGCAAGGTGATGAGCTGCGCTTTGGCTTCGTTGGGGTCGTTTTGATTACGCACCCACAGCTTTTCATTGCTCGATAAAGGATAGGCGTCGTGCGCGTGAGGGCCGTGGAAACCGCGAGTCGCGCGCTGGAGTTCCATATCCAGTCCGCAATCGCCTTCCGTTGTCAGGGCCACGCCAACAATATTTCCCGTGTAGGCGATGGAAAAACGCGGTAGCGCCGGGTCAGCAAAAACGGGGCGGCCTTCTGGCTGGGTGATCATCTCCGGCAGTTCGCTGGTGCCGTAGAGCATAAACAGCAGCTCGGACAGTAACGCCCTGGAGGCCAAAAAGCGCGAGCGTCGGTGATCCGGAAGCTTGCGCGCCTCGTTGTGGCAGGAAGAGGAGAGTCTGACAGACACCAGTCGTCCTTCGGTCAGGATCCCTCTTGCAAAATGCGTTGCCATTTTTCGCTCCATGATAATGGTCAGAGACAGGTTAAACGGTTACATGATTATCGCTTAACTGAGCCTCTCTTTTAATGGGTAAATCCACTAATGAGAAGCCCGGGGACCGAACTTTACATTTTTAGAGGGAAAAATCGGATCTCTGGCGCAGAGAATCGCAGTACAACGCTTTGATCGTCTCTTTCAGCCAGATGATTTTCGGGTTGTGACTGTTGCGTTTATGCCAGATCAGGGTGAAAGGCACGTTGAGCTTTTCGGCCTGCGCGTCGTCGATGGGAATGGGGCGACTCACCAGCTTACGCTGGTGGAGCTGATTGTAGTGATGGCAGTAGTGCGGCGCGGTGGCGATATAGTTGTGGTCGGGTTGTGCCGCCATAAACATCGACTGCTCAAAGCCCGGCAGGCTCAGGGCAATGTTGCGCTCGCGGCCCATCTCTTTCAGCACTTCGTCCAGCGCCCAGGTGTCGCTGCGCTCCCAGAAGATGCTGATGTGGGGATAGCGTAAAAAGGTGTCGAGATTCCACTCTTCCTGCAGCGCCGGATGGTCTTCGCGCAGATAGACGCACGGGCGGTCGCTGAAGAGGATTTCGTGGTCGATAAACCACGGGAGCAGCTTTAACAGTTCGCGCGAGCGAGGATGCGTTTCGCGCCCGGTAAAACCAATATCCACTTCGCCGCGCGTGATGGCATCCAGCGAGTCGTAATCCCAGTGACGCATCCGCACGGTGGCCTGCGGATAACGCTGATTCACTTGCTCTAACAGAGCGTTAAAGCGAATCAGCATCAGCGGCGTTTCCGCCGCCAGCTCGAATTTCAGCCCGCAGGGGGAATCGTGGTGGGGTTTATCCAGGATCTGATTGCCAATCTGCATCCAGTCCGTCAGATCTTGCTCAAGACTCACCGTTAGCGGCGTGGGCAGCAGGCCCAGCGGCGTTTTCACAAACAGCGGATCGTCAAACCAGTCGCGCAGTTTCGCCAGCGATTTACTGACCGCAGACGGCGTGACGTTCATCCGTTTTGCTGCTTTCGTGACGCTGCGTTCCTGCAGCAACAGCTGCAGGCACAGCAGGAGGTTAAGATCGAGACTGCTGATGGGCTTCTTCATAGTGCGCTGCGGGCCGTATCGCCATGATTAACAGAATGCAGACCATGCTACAGCCAATCAGAATCCCGATCAGCATATTCAGCGCATTAAGACCTATCACCGCCGCCAGCCAAATCCACAGGGACGAACCGCACACCTGAGCGATACCGAGCGCAGAGCTGGCCACACCGGCGCGCAGGGAGAACGGCCCCAGCGCCTGACTCATCGCGACGCCAAACCCTACCGAGAAACCGGCGCAGATCAGGGTAATCCCCGCCAACATAATGGCGTGGGAACTTGCGGTCGCCAGCACCACACCGGCCATCAGGAACAGGATCTGCGAGGTCAGCATCAGGCTGCGCTGGCTGAAGACGTTAAGGGCGAACGGTGTCGAGAATGAGACCGCCATGCTGACCATCGCCGTTAAGGCCATTACCGAGGAGTATTCCCGCGATCAAAGCCCATGGTTTCCATCAGTAAAACCGGGGAAACGTTTACATAGGTGAGGATTACCACGACGCTTAAGGTGGTGATCAGCAGACGGCTGATGAAAAAGCGGTTCAGGAGTTTTTCGGCCGGGTGAATCGTCGCGGCATTCCCCGCGTGATGCGAGCCAGGATGCGTCTCTTTCAGTACGGTGATAGAAAGAATGAAGACCAGCATGCCCATCACCGCCATCGTCCAGAACAGGCTCTGCCACGGCAGTTTAAGCATAATCAGATAACCGATCACCGGTGCCAGCACCGGAATAATGCAGGTGATACCGTTAAGCATCGAGAGCACCTTCGCGCGGCGCTGCGCGCTCAGGGTATCGCGCAGAATGGCAAATGCGACCACATAACAGCCGCCCGCCCCAATGCCCTGAATGAAGCGCCCGGTCAGGAACAGCGTGCTGTCCTGCGCCATTGAGCAGAGTACCGAAGCCAGGGCGAAAATCACCGCACCGGTAATCGCCACCGGCTGGCGCCCGGCTTTGTCGGCAATCTTACCGGCAAACACCATCGACGACGCCATCCCTGCCAGATAGGCGGAGAACGCGATGTGCAGTTGCGCTTCACTGGCCCCCAGATCCCGCGCAATGTGCGGCAGACCGACCAGATACATATCAATGCCCGATGGATAAAGCAGAACCAGTGCAAAACTACAAAACAGAAAACGCGCCATAAACCCCCCATGATCGGCAGGCTGGAAGCATAGGGGAGAAGCGGGAAGAAGCGAGTTGCCATTTGGATAAAGGTGATTTCCCAGGAGGAAATCACCTTTGAGGCGGGAGGTTATTTCCCGATACAGAAGCTTGAGAAGATGCGGCCCAGCAAATCGTCGGAAGTAAACTCACCGGTAATTTCACTCAGGCTTTGCTGCGCCAGCCGCAGCTCTTCCGCCAGCAGTTCACCCGCCCAGGCACCTAGCAGCTGTGCTTTGCCCTGATCGAGATGATTAGCCGCTTGTTCCAGCGCCTGGAGGTGGCGGCGACGGGCCAGGAAACCGCCTTCCATGCTCGTATCAAAGCCCATGCTCTGTTTGAGATGGTTACGCAGGTCATCTACGCCTTCGCCGGTACGCGCCGACAGACGGATGAGTGAGTGACCATTCACATCGCTCAGGCCCAGCGTTTCACCTGTTTTATCGGCTTTGTTACGCACCACGGTAATCGGCAGTTTGGCGGGCAGACGGGCGATAAAGTCCGGCCAGATTTCAGCGGGATCAACGGCGTCGGTGGTGGTTCCGTCGACCATAAACAGCACGCGGTCAGCCTGCTCGATCTCCTGCCACGCACGCTCGATGCCGATGCGCTCCACTTCGTCGCTGGCGTCGCGCAGACCGGCGGTGTCGATAATGTGCAGGGGCATACCGTCGATATGAATATGCTCACGCAGTACGTCGCGGGTCGTGCCGGCAATATCCGTCACGATCGCCGCTTCGCGGCCCGCCAGGGCGTTCAGCAGGCTCGATTTCCCTGCGTTAGGGCGACCGGCGATAACCACTTTCATCCCTTCGCGCAGCAGGCTGCCCTGACGCGCTTCGGCGCGCACGGCGTCAAGATCGGACATGACGCTGTTCAGCTGCGCTTCGATTTTACCGTCGGAGAGGAAGTCGATCTCTTCATCGGGGAAGTCGATGGCAGCTTCCACGTAGATTCGCAGGTGAGTGAGTGCTTCCACAAGATGGTTCACGCGTGCGGAAAATGCGCCCTGCAGGGAGTTCAGGGCAGAACGTGCCGCCTGTTCAGAGCTGGCATCGATCAGGTCAGCAATGGCTTCGGCCTGTGCCAGGTCGAGCTTGTCGTTGAGGAACGCACGCTCGGAGAACTCGCCCGGCTTAGCAATACGCAGGCCCGGCAAGGTCAGAATACGTTTTAACAGCAGGTCGAGGATCACCGGACCGCCGTGGCCCTGTAGCTCCAGCACGTCTTCACCGGTAAAGGAGTTCGGACCAGGGAACCAGAGCGCGATGCCCTGATCCAGCGCGGTGCCGTCTGCATCTTTAAACGGCAGGTAGTCGGCGTAACGCGGCTTTGGCAGTTTGCCCAGCACGGCTTCGGCCACCTCGCGCGCCTTGAGGCCGGAGATACGCAGAATGCCTACACCACCGCGTCCCGGTGGGGTTGCCTGGGCGACGATCGTGTCGTTATGGCTCATGGGATGTCTCGTCAAATACAAATAAAAAAGGCGGTCAAATGACCGCCCTTATTTTAGCGTTCTCTTACCGAATCAGGATTTTTTCTTTTCGCGGCTATGCAGGCCACGTTTTTCCAGACCACGGTAGATCAGCTGCTGCTGGATGATGGTCACCAGGTTGCTGACGATATAGTACAGCACCAGACCTGACGGGAACCACAGGAAGAACACGGTGAAGATGACCGGCATGAAGGTCATGATCTTCTGCTGCATCGGGTCGGTCACGGTGGTCGGCGACATCTTCTGAATGAAGAACATCGTCACGCCCATCAGGATCGGCAGGATGTAGTACGGGTCCTGTGCAGACAAGTCATGGATCCACAGAGCAAATGGCGCGTGGCGCAGCTCAACGGAACCCATCAGCATGTAGTACAGCGCAAGGAAGATTGGCATCTGAATCAGCAGCGGGAAGCAACCACCCAGTGGGTTTACTTTCTCTGCTTTATACAGGGCCATCATTTCCTGGCTCTGACGCTGTTTATCATCGCCCAGACGCTCACGCATCGCCGCAATCTTCGGCTGCAGCATACGCATCTTCGCCATGGAGGTGTACTGCGCTTTGGTCAGCGGGTACATGATGCCACGAACGATGAAGGTAATAACGATGATGGAGAAGCCCCAGTTGCCCAGGAAGCTGTGGATCCACTTCAGCAGTTTGAACAGCGGCTGAGAGATGAACCACAACCAACCGTAATCTACGGTCAGATCCAGATGCGGTGCCACGGCTGCCATTTTGTCCTGAATTTCAGGACCGACCCACAGGGTGCTGGCCAGTTGACCTGTTTGACCAGGCTGAACCAGAACCGGCTGCGATTTGTAGCCGATAGCCGCAATGCCATTGCCCAGATTCGCAGTGTAGAAGTTGTTGGTACCGTTGTTATTTGGCACCCACGCTGTCGCGAAATACTGTTGCAGCATCGCAACCCAACCGCCTTTAGCACTGACGTTCAGGTTTTCGTTATCGGCGATGGTGTCGAATTTGTATTTCTCGTACTTGGTATCTGGCGTGGAGTACGCCGCGCCACGGAAGGTGTGCAGCGCAAAGTTGCTGCTTCCGGTGTCACGGTGAGACGGCAGATTGATGGACTGCTTCAGCTGACCAAACGTGGAAACTTCCAGTGGTTTCTCACCGGCGTTCTGCACGTTATAGCCCACATTCACCGCATACTCACCGCGTTTCAGGGTGAAGGTTTTGGTGAAGGTGTTGCCCGCGGCGTCAGTGTAAGTCATCGGGATCGCGAGTTCGTTCTGACCATCAGCCAGTACAAAGGTGTCACTGTCGACGTTATACAGCGGACGAGCGCCATTAGCCGGGTTGTCCGGGCCATCACGACCGGTCAGACCGCTCTGAGCCTGATACAGGAACTCAGGCGTCGTTTCCAGCAGCTGGAACGGCTCGTTTGACTTCAGCTCTTTCGGGTAAGTCAGCAGCAGTGCCTGCTCAATATCGCCACCACGGGTGTTGATAGTCAGCTCAAGCACATCGGTTTTCACCGTAATCTGCTTCCCTTGGCCACTGGCCGGTACGCCCTGGTCGGCGGCGCTACCCGCTACGGTGGTCGTTGTCTGCGTGGTCTGTTGCGGCTGTGGTTGAGGATTTTTATCCTGCTCCCATGCCTGCCAGATCATGAAAGACACGAACAACAAAGCGATGACTAAAAGATTGCGTTGCGAATCCATCGTTAGTGTTCTCTGGTATCAAATGGTCCGGGTGGGACGGGGTCGTCACCACCAGGGTGTAAAGGGTGGCATTTTAATACGCGTTTCACCGTCAACCAACTGCCTTTTATCACTCCAAACCTGCGCAATGCCTCAATTCCGTAGCTGGAACAGGTTGGAGTGAAACGACAATGCGGCCCGAGCAGCGGACTGATCAGGCGCTGATAGACCCGAATACAGGCTATCAGGACCCTTGAGCCAGGCGACAATGGCGGCGCCATAGTTTTTCCAACGCTTCCGAGAGAGCACGGTTATCGAGGTCGGCAACCCCTTTTTTAGCCACCACCACGAAATCCATTGAAGGCAGTTCATGTTGACGTAAACGGAAGCTTTCACGCGTCAGACGTTTAATCCGATTGCGTTCATGCGCACGCTTAACGTTTTTCTTGGCGACAGTTAGACCGATGCGGGGATGCCCCAGCGAATTTTGGCGGCCGAGGATGGTGATTTGCGGCGTGCCAGCCCGTTGTGGCTGCTGGAAGACGAAAGTGAAATGAGTGGGAGTTAACAAACGTAACTCCCTGGGAAATGCTAGCTTAACCACCAGGGGTTAGCTTTTATTACTTAGAAACGGTCAGACGAGAACGGCCTTTAGCACGACGACGTGCCAGAACCTGACGACCATTTTTATTAGCCATACGAGCACGGAAGCCGTGAGAACGGTTGCGCTTCAGTACAGACGGTTGAAAAGTGCGTTTCATGGCGATTTCTACCTAAACTTGAATAAATTCACTGACTTTCGCGTATACCCGAACGATTATCGAACGACTAACGCCTCAGCGTGGGTGATTAAAGAGGCCGGATTGTAATAATTGTACACTCCGGAGTCAATTCTCTTTCCTTATTTCCCGCGTATTTCCGCACGATTTCGTGTGGAAAATGAGCAGCGTCCCGCGCGGAGGACGAGCATCACGCGCCGGGTGGGGGATTATACGACCTCCTAACCAAAGCGCAAGGATCGTCCAGGATCATCATTAGATCTTTTAAGCAAAAAATTGTCTGTGCTCATTAATTTTTCCAATATGCGGGCTAAATCGTGGGGCACTCCCTTCAGGATCGTTTACACTTACCCGGTTTCGGATCTTCCTGTGGATAAATCGGGAAGAATCTGTGAGAAACAGAAGATCTCTGGCTCAGTTTAGGCTATGATCCGCGGTCCTGATCGGGATCCAAAGGGGTCTGGTCAGGTAAAAATTGCAGATAGCAATTCGCACGTCACCCTTTGCACAGGGTCTTGTCGACGTGTGCCAACAATCACGAATATTCAGTATCTTTCTTTTATTGTTCGAGTGGAGTCCGCCGTGTCACTTTCGCTTTGGCAGCAGTGTCTTGCCCGATTGCAGGATGAGTTACCAGCCACAGAATTCAGTATGTGGATCCGCCCGTTGCAGGCGGAACTGAGCGATAACACGCTGGCTTTGTATGCGCCAAACCGTTTCGTGCTCGATTGGGTAAGGGATAAATACCTAAATAATATCAATGGATTGCTCAATGATTTCTGCGGCACTGATGCCCCGCAGCTGCGTTTTGAAGTCGGTACTAAACCGGTCACGCAAACCGTCAGAGAGACGGTAAACGTGGCGGCTCCGGCCCAGATTCACGTCCCGACACCGCGCATTATTCAGCCCGCGCGTTCTGGCTGGGACAACGTTCCGGCTCCGGCTGAACCGACCTACCGCTCCAACGTTAACGTGAAGCACACCTTCGATAACTTCGTTGAGGGTAAATCGAACCAGCTGGCCCGTGCGGCGGCTCGTCAGGTTGCGGACAACCCAGGCGGCGCCTATAACCCGCTGTTCCTGTATGGCGGCACGGGTCTCGGTAAAACTCACCTTTTACACGCGGTGGGCAACGGCATTGTGGCGCGTAAGCCCAATGCGAAAGTGGTGTATATGCACTCCGAGCGCTTCGTTCAGGACATGGTAAAAGCCCTGCAAAACAACGCGATCGAAGAGTTTAAACGCTACTACCGTTCTGTTGATGCGCTGCTGATCGATGACATTCAGTTCTTTGCGAATAAAGAACGATCCCAGGAAGAGTTTTTCCACACCTTCAACGCCCTGCTGGAAGGTAATCAACAGATCATTTTGACCTCGGATCGTTACCCGAAAGAGATCAATGGAGTTGAGGATCGTCTGAAATCCCGCTTCGGCTGGGGCCTGACCGTGGCGATCGAGCCACCGGAGCTGGAAACCCGCGTCGCGATCCTGATGAAAAAAGCCGATGAAAACGACATTCGCCTGCCGGGTGAAGTGGCGTTCTTTATTGCGAAGCGTCTGCGTTCAAACGTGCGTGAACTCGAAGGCGCACTGAACCGCGTGATCGCCAACGCCAACTTTACTGGCCGGGCGATTACCATCGATTTTGTGCGTGAAGCGCTGCGCGATCTGCTGGCGTTACAGGAAAAACTGGTCACTATCGACAATATTCAGAAGACCGTGGCTGAGTACTACAAAATCAAAGTGGCAGATTTGTTGTCTAAACGTCGTTCCCGCTCGGTGGCGAGACCGCGTCAGATGGCGATGGCGCTGGCGAAGGAATTAACCAACCACAGTCTGCCGGAAATCGGCGATGCGTTTGGTGGCCGTGACCATACGACCGTGCTGCACGCTTGTCGCAAGATCGAGCAGTTACGCGAAGAAAGCCACGACATAAAAGAAGATTTCTCCAATTTAATCAGAACATTATCATCGTGATGCTATGAAATTTACCGTTGAACGTGAACATTTATTAAAACCGCTGCAACAGGTGAGTGGCCCATTAGGTGGCCGCCCGACGCTGCCTATTCTTGGAAACCTGCTGCTTCAGGTCGCTGACGGTACGCTGTCGCTGACCGGCACAGACCTCGAAATGGAAATGGTCGCGCGCGTGACACTTTCTCAACCGCATGATGCGGGTGCCACCACCGTTCCGGCGCGTAAATTCTTTGATATCTGCCGTGGGCTGCCGGAAGGCGCTGAAATTGCTGTCCAGCTCGAAGGCGACCGTATTCTGGTTCGCTCTGGCCGCAGCCGTTTCTCACTCTCTACACTGCCTGCCGCGGACTTCCCGAATCTGGACGACTGGCAGAGTGAAGTCGAATTCACCCTGCCGCAGGCGACGATGAAACGTCTGATTGAAGCGACCCAGTTCTCGATGGCGCATCAGGACGTTCGCTACTACTTAAACGGCATGTTGTTCGAAACCGAAGGTGAAGAACTGCGTACCGTGGCAACAGATGGCCACCGTCTGGCAGTCTGTTCCATGCCGATTGGCGTGACACTGCCCAACCATTCGGTGATCGTCCCGCGTAAAGGCGTGATTGAGCTGATGCGTATGCTCGACGGCGGTGATACTCCGCTGCGCGTGCAGATCGGCAGCAATAATATTCGCGCTCACGTGGGTGATTTTATCTTCACGTCGAAGCTGGTTGACGGTCGTTTCCCGGATTATCGCCGCGTATTGCCGAAAAATCCCGACAAAACGCTGGAAGCGGGCTGCGATATCCTCAAACAGGCCTTTGCCCGTGCGGCGATCCTCTCTAACGAGAAATTCCGCGGCGTGCGCCTGTATGTGAGTGAAAACCAGATCAAAATCACTGCCAACAACCCGGAGCAGGAAGAGGCAGAAGAGATTCTGGACGTCACCTACGCCGGTACTGAAATGGAAATCGGCTTTAACGTCAGCTACGTGCTGGATGTGCTCAATGCGCTGAAATGCGAAAATGTGCGCATTCTGCTGACCGATTCGGTTTCAAGCGTACAGATTGAAGATGCTGCCAGCCAAAGCGCGGCTTATGTTGTCATGCCAATGAGACTTTAGTGAAAAATATCGGGCTATCTTACTTGCCATTTTCAACCTGGGCTGTGCTCGCCCCTGTCACGTACTTCGTGTACGCTCCAGGGTCTGCGCGCAGTCCGCGTTGAAACTGGCTGCGCCGATTACGCCCTGGCCCGAAGAAAATCAGATATGTCACTGACGCGCCTTTTAATTAAAGATTTTCGCAACATCGAAAGCGCGGATCTCGCTTTATCCCCCGGCTTTAATTTCCTGGTTGGCGCGAACGGTAGCGGCAAAACCAGCGTGCTGGAAGCCATCTACACGCTTGGCCATGGTCGTGCGTTTCGCAGCCTGCAGATTGGTCGCGTTATTCGTCACGAGCAGGACGCATTCGTGCTGCACGGACGACTTCAGGGCAGCGAGCGTGAAACCTCGATTGGCCTCACGAAAGACAAGCTGGGCGACAGCAAAGTGCGTATCGACGGCACCGACGGCCATAAAGTGGCTGAACTGGCGCTGCTGATGCCCATGCAGCTGATTACGCCAGAGGGGTTTACATTACTCAATGGCGGCCCCAAATACCGAAGAGCCTTCCTCGACTGGGGATGCTTTCACAACGAAGCGGGTTTCTTTACTGCCTGGAGCAACCTGAAACGGCTGCTTAAACAGCGCAACGCCGCGCTGCGTCAGGTGACCCGCTATGCCCAGTTGCGTCCGTGGGATATGGAATTGGTTCCGCTTGCGGAACAAATCAGCCGCTGGCGTGCCGAATACAGCGCAGGTATCGCCGAAGATATGGCTGATACCTGTAAACAGTTTTTGCCCGAGTTTTCTCTGACCTTCTCCTTCCAGCGTGGCTGGGAGAAAGAGACGGATTATGCCGAGGTGCTGGAGAAAGGCTTCGAGCGTGACCGTATGCTGACCTACACCGCACACGGCCCGCACAAAGCGGATTTCCGCATTCGCGCCGACGGTGCGCCGGTGGAAGACACGCTGTCGCGCGGGCAACTCAAGCTTTTGATGTGCGCACTGCGCCTGGCGCAGGGTGAGTTTTTAACTCGCGAGAGTGGGCGACGTTGCCTGTATCTAATAGATGATTTTGCCTCGGAACTCGACGATGCACGGCGCGGGCTGCTTGCCAGCCGCTTAAAAGCCACGCAGTCGCAGGTTTTCGTCAGCGCCATTAGCGCTGAACACGTTATGGACATGTCGGACAAAAATTCGAAGATGTTCACCGTGGAAAAGGGTAAAATAACGGATTAACCCAAGATTAAATGAGCGAGAAACGTTGATGTCGAATTCTTATGACTCCTCCAGTATCAAAGTCCTGAAAGGACTGGATGCGGTGCGTAAGCGCCCAGGTATGTATATCGGCGATACCGATGACGGCACCGGTCTGCACCACATGGTATTCGAGGTTGTGGATAACGCTATCGACGAAGCGCTCGCGGGTCACTGTAAAGATATTATCGTCACCATCCACGGCGATAACTCCGTTTCCGTACAGGATGATGGCCGTGGTATTCCGACCGGCATTCACCCGGAAGAGGGCGTATCCGCTGCGGAAGTGATCATGACCGTCCTGCACGCAGGCGGTAAATTCGATGACAACTCCTATAAAGTGTCCGGCGGCCTGCACGGCGTGGGCGTTTCCGTTGTTAACGCCCTGTCGCAGAAGCTGGAACTGGTTATCTACCGCGAAGGTAAAATCCATCACCAGGTGTATACCCACGGCGTGCCACAGGCACCGCTGGCGGTCACTGGCGAAACGGAAAAAACCGGGACCACCGTGCGTTTCTGGCCGAGCCACGAAACCTTCTCTAATGTGACTGACTTCGAATACGACATTCTGGCAAAACGTCTGCGCGAGCTGTCGTTCCTTAACTCCGGCGTGTCCATCCGTCTGCGCGATAAGCGCGACGGTAAAGAAGATCATTTCCACTACGAAGGCGGCATCAAGGCGTTTGTTGAGTACCTCAACAAGAACAAAACGCCGATCCACCCAAATATCTTCTACTTCTCTACCGAAAAAGACGGTATCGGCGTGGAAGTGGCGCTGCAGTGGAACGACGGTTTCCAGGAAAATATCTACTGCTTCACCAACAACATTCCACAGCGCGACGGTGGTACGCACCTGGTCGGCTTCCGTACCGCCATGACCCGTACCCTGAACGCCTACATGGATAAAGAAGGCTACAGCAAAAAAGCGAAAGTCAGCGCCACCGGTGACGATGCCCGTGAAGGCCTGATTGCTGTGGTTTCCGTGAAAGTGCCAGACCCGAAATTCTCCTCTCAGACCAAAGACAAACTGGTCTCTTCCGAGGTGAAATCTGCGGTTGAACAGCAGATGAACGAACTGCTGAGCGAATACCTGTTGGAAAACCCGTCTGACGCGAAAATCGTTGTCGGCAAAATCATTGATGCGGCGCGTGCCCGTGAAGCGGCGCGTAAAGCCCGTGAAATGACCCGTCGTAAAGGTGCGCTGGATCTGGCCGGTTTGCCGGGCAAACTGGCGGACTGCCAGGAACGCGATCCGGCTCGCTCCGAACTGTACCTGGTGGAAGGGGACTCCGCGGGCGGTTCTGCGAAGCAGGGCCGTAACCGTAAGAACCAGGCGATTCTGCCGCTGAAAGGTAAAATCCTGAACGTTGAGAAGGCGCGCTTTGACAAAATGCTCTCCTCTCAGGAAGTGGCGACGCTGATCACCGCCCTCGGCTGCGGCATCGGTCGCGACGAGTACAACCCGGACAAACTGCGCTATCACAGCATCATCATCATGACCGATGCGGACGTCGATGGTTCACACATTCGTACACTGCTGCTGACCTTCTTCTACCGTCAGATGCCAGAAATCGTTGAACGCGGCCACATCTACATTGCACAGCCACCGCTGTACAAAGTGAAGAAAGGCAAGCAGGAACAGTACATTAAAGACGACGAAGCGATGGATCAGTATCAGATCTCTATCGCTCTGGATGGCGCTACCCTGCATGCGAATGCCCACGCTCCGGCGCTGGCGGGTGAGCCACTGGAGAAACTGGTCTCTGAGTACAATGCGACGCAGAAAATGATTGGTCGTATGGAGCGTCGCTTCCCGCGCACGCTGCTGAAAGAGCTGGTTTATCAGCCGACGCTGGCTGAAGCCGATCTCAGTGACGAGCAGAAAGTGACGCGCTGGGTGAACGCCCTGGTGACTGAGCTGAACGAAAGCGAGCAGCACGGCAGCATGTGGCAGTTTGACGTTCGCGAGAACGCTGAACAGCACCTGTTTGAGCCAATCATCCGCGTACGTACACACGGCGTAGACACCGACTATCCGCTGGATCACGAGTTTGTGACCGGTGGCGAATACCGTCGTCTCTGCACGCTGGGCGAAAAACTGCGTGGTCTGATCGAAGAAGACGCGTTTATCGAACGTGGCGAACGCCGTCAGCCGGTTGCCAGCTTCGAGCAGGCGCTGGAGTGGCTGGTGAAAGAGTCCCGTCGTGGTCTCTCTATTCAGCGTTATAAAGGTCTGGGCGAAATGAACCCGGATCAGCTGTGGGAAACCACCATGGACCCGGAAAGCCGCCGCATGCTGCGCGTGACCGTGAAAGATGCGATCGCCGCTGACCAGCTGTTCACTACCCTGATGGGCGACGCCGTTGAACCGCGCCGCGCCTTCATCGAAGAGAACGCATTGAAAGCCGCGAATATCGACATTTAATTCAGGTCGTCGATTCTGTAAGCCCGGTAGGCGTAGCCTCACCGGGCTTTTCTTTGCCTGCAAAAGAGGAATCTCCTCTTTAAATCCCATCCCCTTTCCCGACGACTCTTTTACTGTTTTCTGTGCGGAATCGCGTTAGCATGAGGACAGACTCATTTAAATCGGGGATCTCATGGCCATCAAACTCATTGCAATCGATATGGACGGCACGCTGCTGCTGCCTGACCACACTATCTCTCCTGCCGTTAAAAATGCGATTGCCGCCGCTCGTGCGAAAGGCGTGAACGTGGTACTGACCACGGGGCGTCCGTATGCCGGTGTTCACAGCTATCTGAAAGAGCTGCACATGGAACAAACGGGCGATTACTGCATCACCTACAACGGTGCGCTGGTGCAGAACGCCAGCGATGGCAGCACGGTCGCGCAAACGGCGTTGAGCTATGACGATTACCTGTACCTGGAAAAACTGTCCCGCGAAGTGGGTTCTCACTTCCACGCGCTCGATCGCAACACGCTGTACACCGCGAACCGCGACATCAGCTACTACACCGTACATGAATCCTTCGTGGCGACCATTCCGCTGGTGTTCTGCGAGCCGGAAAATATGGACCCGGCCACGCAGTTCCTGAAGGTGATGATGATTGATGAGCCTGCGATTCTGGATCAGGCTATCGCCCGCATCCCGGCGGAAGTGAAAGAGAAATACACCGTGCTGAAAAGCGCGCCGTACTTCCTCGAAATCCTGGATAAACGCGTCAATAAAGGCACCGGCGTGAAATCGCTGGCCGATACGCTGGGCATCAAGCCGGAAGAGATCATGACCCTGGGCGATCAGGAAAATGACATCGCGATGATCGAATACGCGGGTATGGGCGTGGCAATGGAAAACGCGATCCCGTCGGTGAAAGAAGTGGCCAACTTCGTCACCAA
The DNA here is from genome assembly GCF_003051885.1 of Lelliottia sp. WB101. Lineage (NCBI taxonomy): Bacteria > Pseudomonadati > Pseudomonadota > Gammaproteobacteria > Enterobacterales > Enterobacteriaceae > Lelliottia > Lelliottia sp. WB101. Next base: position 919,265 of record NZ_CP028520.1, on the reverse strand, counting down.
ATCTAACCTCGAAGATGGCGTAGCCTACGCGATCGAGAAGTTCGTGCTGAACTAAACCGTCTCAAAACGCATCAGCCCCGGCGATTAACCGGGGCTTTTTTTTGCCTGTTGATCGATGGGTTGTTCTTTTTGTGATCTGTATTGTAGTACAACACAATGTGATTGTACTACATTACGGCCATGGAATTGACGAACGACCTCACGTTTGTACTGCAAAAGTGAGGTGAAACTCATCGGTCGCGGTAAAGTAGTGATGGACAAAAGAAACAAGGATTCTCCATGACTCTCAACAAAACCGACCGCATCGTCATCGCGCTGGGCAATCAGATTGTCAGCGGTAAGTACGTACCGGGTTCGCCGTTGCCCGCCGAGGCCGAGCTGTGCGAGGAGTTTGAAACCTCGCGCAACATCATCCGCGAAGTCTTTCGCTCGCTAATGGCGAAACGGCTGATCGAAATGAAGCGTTATCGCGGCGCCTTTGTCGCCCCGCGTAAACAGTGGAACTACCTTGATACCGACGTTCTGCAGTGGGTGTTGGCAAACGACGACGACCCGCAGCTCATCGGTGCGATGAGCGAGGTACGAAACCTGGTGGAACCGGCAATTGCCAGGTGGGCAGCCGAGCGGGCGACCTCAGGGGACCTGGCCCAGATCGAAGCGGCGCTCAACGACATGATCGCCAACAACCAGGACAGGGACGCCTTTAACGAAGCGGATATCCGCTATCACGAGGCGGTGCTGGAATCAGTGCATAACCCGGTTTTACAGCAGCTTAGCGTGGCGATCAGCTCGCTACAGCGCGCAGTTTTTGAACGGACCTGGATGGGGGATGAGGCCAACATGCCCAAGACCCTGCAGGAACATAAAGTGCTGTTCGATGCGATACGACATCAGGACAGCAATGCGGCAGAGCAAGCGGCGCTCGCCATGATCGCCAGCTCGACACGAAGGTTAAAGGAAATCACATGACATCTCGCTACATCGCTATTGACTGGGGATCGACCAATCTGCGCGCCTGGCTTTATGAAGGCGATAAATGCCTGGATAACAGGCAATCAGAAGCAGGCGTCACGCGCCTGAACGGTAAATCCCCTCAGGCGGTGTTAGCAGAAGTCACTGAAAACTGGCGCGAAGGCGCGATACCGGTGGTCATGGCAGGGATGGTAGGCAGCAACGTGGGCTGGAAAGTCGCGCCGTACTTGCCTGTTCCTGCCCATTTCTCCGCTATTGATGAGGCGTTAACGTCCGTTGGCGACAATATTTGGATTATTCCCGGACTTTGCGTTTCCCGTGACGATAACCATAACGTGATGCGTGGCGAAGAGACACAGCTGCTCGGCGCGCGCACCCTTTCTCCTTCTTCTGTCTATGTTATGCCCGGCACGCACTGCAAATGGGTGCAAGCCGACGCGGAGCAGATCCACGATTTTCGGACCGTGCTGACCGGCGAATTGCATCACGTGCTGCTGCGCCATTCGCTGGTGGGCGCGGGCCTGCCGGAACAGCAACCCTCTCCTGAGGCTTTTGCTGCCGGGCTTGCACGCGGTCTCGCTTCGCCTGCCGTTCTGCCACAACTTTTTGAAGTTCGCGCTTCACACGTGCTAGGGACTCTCCCGCGTGAACAGGTCAGCGAATTTCTCTCCGGTCTGCTGATTGGCGCAGAAGTCGCCACCCTGGGCGAGCAGTTCGCCGGGCAGCAGGACATCACCGTTGTCGCGGGTTCATCGTTAACCGCTCGTTACCAGCAGGCGTTTCGCGCCTGTGGTCGCGAAGTTTCAACGCTTGAAGGCGACGTGGCATTCCAGGCAGGTATAAGGAGCATCGCTCATGCAGTGGCAAACTAATCTCCCTCTCATCGCGATTTTGCGCGGCATTACGCCGGACGACGCGCTCGCACACGTGGGCGCAGTCATCGACGCCGGATTTGACGCAGTGGAAATCCCGCTCAATTCACCGCAGTGGGAAAAGAGCATTCCGGCAGTGGTGGACGCGTTTGGCGACAGAGCGCTAATTGGCGCGGGTACGGTCTTAAAACCCGAGCAGGTCGAGCAACTTGCCAGTATGGGCTGCAAGCTTATCGTCACGCCCAACATTCAGCCTGAGGTCATCCGACGCGCGGTAGGTTACGGCATGACCGTCTGCCCTGGCTGTGCGACTGCCACCGAAGCCTTTACCGCGCTGGATGCGGGCGCTCAGGCGCTGAAAATTTTCCCGTCGTCGGCCTTCGGCCCGGATTACATCAAAGCGCTGAAAGCGGTACTTCCGGCTGATGTTCCGGTCTTTGCCGTGGGGGGCGTGACGCCGGAAAACCTGACGCAGTGGCTGAATGCTGGTTGTGCAGGGGCAGGGCTTGGCAGCGATCTCTATCGTGCCGGGCAGTCCGTTGAGCGTACCGCAGCGCAGGCAGCCGCGTTTGTTAAGGCGTATCGAGAGGCAGTGAAATGAAAATTACCAACATCACCACGTACCGTTTACCCCCGCGCTGGATGTTTCTAAAAATCGAAACCGACGAAGGCGTCGTCGGCTGGGGCGAGCCGGTAATTGAAGGTCGCGCGCGTACCGTCGAAGCGGCGGTGCATGAGCTGAAAGAGTTCCTGATCGGTCAGGACCCGGCGCGTATTAACGATCTGTGGCAAGTGATGTACCGCGGTGGATTTTATCGCGGCGGCCCGATCCTGATGAGCGCCATCGCCGGTATCGATCAGGCGCTGTGGGATATCAAAGGCAAAGTGCTGAACGCTCCGGTCTGGCAGCTGATGGGCGGTCTGGTGCGCGACAAAATTAAAGCCTACAGCTGGGTCGGCGGTGACCGTCCGGCAGAGGTGATCGACGGCATCAAAACGCTGCGCAAAATTGGCTTTGATATCTTCAAGCTTAACGGCTGCGAAGAGATGGGCGTCATTGACAGCTCCCGCGCGGTGGATAACGCCGTGAATACGGTGGCGCAAATCCGCGAAGCCTTTGGCAATGAGATTGAGTTTGGCCTCGATTTCCACGGTCGCGTCAGCGCGCCGATGGCGAAAGTGCTGATCAAAGAGCTGGAGCCGTACCGCCCGCTGTTTATCGAAGAGCCGGTACTGGCGGAGCAGGCCGAGTACTATCCTAAGCTGGCGGCACAGACCCATATTCCCATCGCGGCGGGCGAACGTATGTTCTCGCGCTTTGAATTCAAACGCGTGCTGGAAGCGGGCGGCCTGGCGATTTTACAGCCGGATCTGTCCCACGCCGGGGGTATCACCGAATGCTACAAAATCGCTGGTATGGCCGAAGCTTACGACGTGGCGCTGGCGCCGCACTGCCCGCTGGGACCGATTGCCCTGGCCGCCTGTCTGCACGTGGACTTCGTCTCGCGTAACGCGGTATTCCAGGAGCAGAGCATGGGCATCCATTACAACAAAGGTGCTGAGCTGCTCGATTTTGTGAAAAACAAAGAAGACTTCAGCATGGAAGGCGGGTTCTTCAAACCGTTAACCAAACCGGGTCTGGGCGTGGACATTGACGAAGCCAAAGTGATTGAGCTGAGTAAAAACGCGTCCGACTGGCGTAACCCGCTGTGGCGATATTCGGATGGTAGCGTAGCGGAGTGGTGATCACCATTTCGTAAGCCCGGTCAGCGCCATATTCCCGGGCAAAAATTCTTACCCACAAAAACATAACCCTCTGTAACTTACAGGGCATGGTGACGTGTATCACTATGCCCAAAATCTGGAGACAGATTAATGGATATTTCTGTGACTACCGCAAAAACAGGCCGTCGTCGTTACCTGACGCTGCTGATGATTTTTATTACCGTGGTGATTTGCTACGTTGACCGCGCCAACCTGGCCGTGGCGTCCGCGCATATTCAGGAAGAGTTTGGCATTTCGAAAACCGAGATGGGCTACATCTTCTCGGCGTTTGCCTGGATGTATACCTTGTGCCAGATCCCAGGCGGACGTGTGCTGGACCGCTTAGGCTCTCGCACCACTTACTGCATCGCGATTTTTGGCTGGTCCGTTGCCACCCTGTTCCAGGGCTTTGCCACCGGACTGCTGTCGCTGATTGGCCTGCGCGCCATCACCGGGATCTTCGAAGCGCCCGCTTTCCCGACCAACAACCGCATGGTGACCAGCTGGTTCCCGGAGCATGAACGCGCCTCGGCGGTGGGGTTCTACACCTCCGGACAGTTTGTAGGCCTGGCGTTCCTCACGCCGCTGCTGATCTGGATCCAGGAGTCGCTGAGCTGGCACTGGGTGTTCATCATCACCGGCTGCGTCGGGATTATCTGGTCGTTTGTCTGGTTTAAGGTCTATCAGTCACCGCGTAAAACCAAAGGCATCACATCCGCAGAACTGAATTACATCGAGCAGGGCGGCGGTCTGGTGGATGGCGATGCGCAGATTGAAAACAAGGGGCGCACCCGCCTGACCAAAAGTGACTGGAAACTGGTTTTCCACCGCAAGCTGGTGGGGGTTTATCTCGGGCAGTTCGCGATTGCGTCTACCCTGTGGTTCTTCCTGACCTGGTTCCCGAACTATCTGACCCAGGAAAAAGGCATCACCGCGCTAAAAGCCGGTTTCATGACCACGGTTCCGTTCCTCGCAGCGTTCGTGGGGGTGCTGTTGTCGGGCTGGATCGCCGATATGTTAGTGCGCAAAGGCTTCTCGATTGGATTCTCGCGCAAGCTGCCCATCATCTTCGGCCTGCTGCTCTCCACCTGCATTATGGGCGCGAACTACACCAATGACCCGGTGTGGATCACCGTGCTGATGGCGGTGGCCTTCTTCGGCAACGGTTTTGCGTCCATCACCTGGTCGCTGGTCTCCTCGCTGGCACCGATGCGTCTGATCGGTCTCACCGGAGGCGTGTTTAACTTTGCCGGCGGGTTAGGCGGTATCACCGTTCCGCTGGTCATTGGCTATCTGGCGCAGGCGCACGGCTTTGCACCTGCTCTGACCTACATCTCCGTCATCACTCTGATTGGCGCGCTCTCCTACATCCTGCTGGTCGGCGATGTTAAACGAGTAGGCTAAATCTTCGCGATGCTTTACCCTGATGCGATAACCGCGCATCAGGGTCTCTCCATGAAACAAATCACCTTCGCTCCCCGTCATCATCAGCTCACGAATACCAATACCTGGACGCCTGACAGCCAATGGCTGGCGTTTGACGTGCGACCGTCCGGCGCGTCCTTTACGGGCGAGACGATCGAGCGAGTCAACGTGAAGACGGGCGAAACCGAGGTGATCTACCGCGCTAAAAATGGCGCGCACGTGGGCGTGGTGACCGTTCATCCTCTTGAGGAACAATACGTCTTTATTCACGGCCCGGAAAACCCGGATGCGGGCTGGCACTACGATTTTCACCATCGTCGCGGCGTGATTGCCCGCAACGGCGAAGTCAGTAATCTCGATGCCATGGACATCACTGCGCCCTATACCCCCGGCGCGCTGCGCGGCGGGAGCCACGTTCACGTCTTTAGCCCCAACGGGCAACGGGTCAGTTTTACCTATAACGACCATGTGATGCACGAACGTGACGTGACGCTGGATCTGCGCAATGTCGGCGTCGCCGCGCCGTTCGGCCCGGTGATGCCGCAGGGCAATCATCCGCGCGAATATGCCGGAACGTTCTGGAGCGTACTGATCAGCCGCACGACGCCTACGCCACGGCCCGGCAGCGATGAGATCAACCGCGCCTATGAAGAGGGCTGGGTGGGTAACCGCCAGCTGGCCTTTATCGGCGACACGCTCTCTGAACGCGGCGAAAAAGTGCCGGAGCTGTTTATCGTCGATCTTCCAGACGATGAGGCAGGCTGGAAACAGGCGGGCGACGAACCGCTGGAAGGGACGGAGCAGACCCTGCCCGCACCGCCTGCTGGTGTGGTGCAGCGGCGTTTAACGTTCACCCATGAAAACCGCTATCCGGGGCTGGTCAACGTGCCGCGCCACTGGGTGCGCAGCCATCCGCAGGGCGGTGAAATCGCGTTTTTGATGCGCGATGAGCGTGGCATTGTGCAGCTATGGCTTATCGCGCCAGAGGGTGGTGAGCCGCGCCAGCTGACGCATAACACCCGCGATATTCAGTCGGCGTTTAACTGGCATCCGTCGGGCGAAGCGCTGGGATTTGTGCTGGACAACCGCATCGCCTGCTGCGATGCGCGAAGCGGTGAAGTGACGTTTTTGACGTCCGATCACGGCAATCCGCCCTCGGGTGATGCGGTGGTATTCTCGCCGGATGGTCGTTATGTGGCGTGGATGGAAGAGACGGCCGGTTTCCGTCAGCTTTGGGTCACGGAAACCGGGAAGTAATCAGGGCGCTGTCATCTCAGCGGGCGGGATAACGCTGTTGGTGGCCATATTCTGCTTTTCGCTTTTTTCCACGCGTGAACGCACCGAGCTATCGGTGCGGAACAGATCCCACGGGACTAACAGCGTATCCAGCACCGCTGTAAACGGCAGATCCAGAATCGCCAGGGATTTGGTGCCCCAGTTCGTCTCATCATCCGAAATCATATTCGCGCTGGCGCGCGTGCCCGGATATGTTCCTTCTTTACCGCCGGTGTGAGACATCACGCTCGAACACCCGCAAAGTAATACCACTACGCTGCATGTTGTCAGCTTTATCAGAACATTATTCATCATCTGTTAATCAATGTTAATGGCGAGACATAACCGCAATATCGAGTTATAGCGAGCCATGTGCGAAAAGAATAGCTGGAAAGCGCCGCTCTGTGGCAGCCATCGCAATTTCACTCTTTGTGCTGTAGTCCCAGTCTATGCGAGACCCAGCAAAGTGCAAAAAAATCTCGCATTTAACCTCTTGAAATGATCGGAATCAGACCCACTTTATCTGTGTAGCCGAAGAACGAACACGCCTGATGGGTGTTTGGTGGCACAACGGCCTGTCCATGGTGGAAGGCAAACATTACTCGCTGATTTCAGGAGCATTGATTTATGCGTAATTTCGATTTTTCCCCGCTGTACCGTTCTGCTATTGGTTTTGATCGCCTGTTCAACCATTTAGAAAATAACCAAAGCCAGGGTAACGGTTACCCTCCATACAACGTTGAGCTGGTTGACGAAAACCACTACCGCATTGCCATTGCTGTCGCCGGTTTCGCAGAGAGCGAACTGGAAATCACCGCGCAGGACAACCTGTTGGTGGTGAAAGGCGCGCATACGGCAGAGCAGAAAGAACGTACCTATCTCTACCAGGGCATTGCTGAGCGCAACTTTGAACGCAAATTCCAGCTCGCCGAAAACATCCACGTTTACGGTGCAAACCTGGTGAACGGTCTGCTGTTTATCGATCTGGAACGTGTGATTCCGGAAGAGAAAAAACCGCGCCGTATCGAGATCAACTAATTTAAGCGGGTCGCTCGCGCGGCCCATCCAGAGTGGCTTGCCGAAACGGGAGCCTGTGCGAATCCATGTGGATTTGCAGGAACAACTGCGCACTAAAAACAGTGCTTAACTCGCTTCTCAGAAGGAGATTAACAATGCGTAACTACGATTTATCCCCCCTGCTGCGTCAGTGGATTGGTTTTGACAAACTGGCTAACGCCCTGCAAAGCACGGCTGAACAACAGAGTTTTCCGCCGTACAACATCGAAAAAAGCGATGACAACCACTACCGCATCACGCTGGCGCTGGCCGGATTCCGTCAGGAGGATCTCGATATCCAGCTCGAAGGCGCGCGCCTGACGGTGAAAGGGACGCCGGAAAAACCACAAACTGAAACCCAGTGGCTGCATCAGGGCCTGGTGACTCAGCCGTTTAGCCTGAGCTTTACCCTGGCTGACCATATGGAAGTCTCCGGTGCGACCTTTACCAACGGGCTGTTGCACATTGATTTGACGCGCAACGTGCCGGAAGCACTGGCACCGCAGAAAATCGCCATCAGCGAACGTCCGGCGCTGAACAGCTAATTTGTGTCGGGAGGCGCTGCGCTTTCCCGACCAACAAAACCCGCAGGCCTGCTCAAGGGCAGTGTCTGCGGGAAAAGCAAACGACTAAGCCCCGCTTTCGCGGGGCTTTTTTGTGCGCCATCGCCCATACAAACCCCATAACCTCTGCGAGAATCCCCTTAATCACTAAGGATATGCGCAGGGAAAAGGTCATGAGTGATATCGCGTTAACGGTTAGCGTGTTGGCCCTGGTTGCAGTGGTTGGGCTGTGGATTGGCAATATCAAAATCCGCGGTGTCGGATTTGGCATTGGCGGAGTGCTTTTCGGCGGTATTTTTGTCGGCCATTTCGCCGATCAGCTTGGGTTAACCCTCAGCGCTGAAATGCTGCACTTCATTCAGGAATTCGGCCTGATCCTCTTCGTCTACACCATCGGCATTCAGGTCGGGCCTGGGTTTTTCGCCTCGCTGCGCGTCTCCGGGCTGCGGCTGAATCTCTTTGCTCTCGGCATTGTCGTCATGGGCGGCCTCGTCACCGCCATTCTGCATAAAATCTTTGATATTCCGCTCCCGGTGGTGCTGGGGATTTTCTCCGGCGCGGTCACCAATACCCCTGCGCTGGGGGCCGGACAGCAAATTCTGCGCGATCTGGGCATTGCGCCCGGCGTAGTGGATCAGATGGGGATGAGCTATGCGATGGCTTACCCGTTTGGCATTTGCGGCATTCTGCTGACCATGTGGCTGGTGCGCGTGCTGTTTCGTATCAACGTGGACGACGAAGCCAAAAAGCATGAATCCACGATCACCAACGGCCACATGCTGATCAAAACCATCAACATTCGCGTCGAAAACCCCAATCTGAACCACATGGCGATTCAGGATGTGCCGATTCTGAACAGCGTCAATATCATCTGCTCGCGCCTGAAGCGGGACGAAATGCTGATGGTCCCATCTCCCGGCACTGTGATTCAGCTCGGGGACTTATTGCACCTGGTCGGCCAGCCCGGCGATCTGCACAGCGCGCAACTGGTGATCGGCCAGGAGGTAGACACCTCCCTCTCGACGCGGGGCACCGACATGCGCGTGGAACGCGTTGTGGTCACCAACGAGCAGGTATTGGGCAAAAAAATCCGCGATCTGCAGGTAAAAGAGCGCTACGACGTCGTGATCTCACGCCTGAATCGCGCGGGCGTTGAATTGGTCGCCAGCCCGGATGCCAGCCTGCAGTTTGGTGATATCCTCAATCTGGTTGGCCGCCCGTCGTCCATCGACGCCGTCGCCGATATGGTCGGCAATGCGCAGCAAAAATTGCAGCAGGTGCAGATGCTGCCGGTGTTTATCGGTATCGGGCTGGGGGTGCTGCTCGGCTCAATTCCCCTCTACGTGCCCGGATTCCCGGTAGCGCTCAAGCTCGGTCTGGCGGGCGGGCCGCTGATCATGGCGCTGATTTTGGGGCGTATCGGCTGTATCGGGAAGCTGTACTGGTTCATGCCGCCAAGCGCCAACCTGGCCCTGCGCGAGCTGGGCATTGTGCTTTTCCTCTCGGTAGTGGGGCTGAAATCTGGCGGCGACTTTATCCACACTCTGACGCAGGGCGAGGGGATAAGCTGGATCGGCTACGGAATTATCATCACGGCGGTTCCGCTGCTGACGGTCGGGATTCTGGCGCGAATCTTCGCGAAGATGAACTACCTGACCCTGTGCGGCATGCTGGCCGGCTCCATGACCGATCCTCCGGCGCTGGCCTTCGCCAACAATCTGCACGCCACCAGCGGCGCGGCGGCACTCTCCTACGCCACCGTTTATCCGCTGGTGATGTTCCTGCGTATCATCACGCCGCAGCTACTGGCCGTGCTGTTCTGGGGGATAGGCTAACAACGCGTCCGGGTGGATGCGCCGCAGATGGTAGTCCACCTGGTAATCGCTGGTATTGCGGAACATCACGGAGTAATTCAGGAACTCGCCGCTGTCGCTGTAGGACAAGGACGTAATGCGCAGCAGCGGCGTCTGTTCCGGTAAGTTCATCAGATTCGCCAGCTGCCGGTCAGCCAGTACCGGCGTCAGGCTCTCGTAGTTCCCGCTGATGGAGATCCCGCACTCCTTCTCGATGTAATCAAACTTCGACCCTTCAAGATGCGCCAGCGACAGGTTGCGGAACAGCTTCACGGGCATAAAGCTGTCTTCCAGCATCAGCGGTTTTCCCTCCACGTAACGCACCCGACGCGAAAAGTAGATCCGCTCGTCAATCTGAATACGCAGCTGGCTGGCGATGGCGGGCGGGGCGGGCATCACTTCAAACTGTAATACCTTGCTCTGCACCTCTTTGCCCTGCTGGCGCAACACCTCCACCAGCCCGGTCAGATTGGTGGTTTCATGGTGAACATCCTTGCGCGCAACAAAGGTGCCGCTGCCGTGACGGCGCACCACCAGCCCCCAGCCGACCAGCAAATCGATGGCCTTGCGAATGGTCATCCGCGCCACGCCAAACTCCTGCGCCAGCGCTTTTTCGCCTGGCAGCGGGCTGCCGACATTGTAATCCGACGAATTGAGCCGCAGACGTAATCTGTCGGCAATGGATTTGTAGATCACCTGTAGACCTCTCTGCGCGTATTCAGTCGTGCATCGCGTCTTAACATGTCCATATTTTGAACTGAAAGTAGACCTGAGTGGGCAAATTAAAACCATGAATGCGATCACGGAACGCAGCGGTGCGCGGTGTGGGCCGCTGAATAAATTTTTATTCTCATTTCAGGCCAGCACAAAACCAATAAGGCCAAACCCCCTACAGGTTGTTACATGAGGATTTAAAGATGCTCAGTCAAATACAACGTTTTGGCGGCGCCATGTTTACCCCGGTGCTGTTGTTCCCTTTCGCAGGCATGGTGGTCGGAATTGCCATCATGCTGCGCAATCCGCTTTTTGTGGGCGAGGCCTTAACGGCACCCGATCATTTATTTGCCCAAATCGTCCACATCATTGAAGAGGGCGGCTGGGCGGTCTTTCGTAATATGCCGCTGATTTTCGCCGTCGGTTTACCGATCGGCCTCGCCAAACAGGCGCAGGGCCGGGCCTGTCTGGCGGTGCTGATTAGCTTCCTGACCTGGAACTACTTTATCAACGCAATGGGCATGACCTGGGGTCAGTTCTTTGGCGTGAACTTTATGGCCGAGCCTACCGCGGGAAGCGGACTGGCGATGATTGCCGGGATCAAAACCCTCGATACCAGCATTATCGGCGCGATTGTGATTTCCGGGCTGGTGACCGCCATCCACAACCGCTATTTCGATAAACAGCTGCCGGTATTTTTAGGCATCTTCCAGGGCACCTCGTTTGTGGTGATCATCGCCTTCTTCGTGATGATTCCGTGCGCCTGGCTGACGCTGCTCGGCTGGCCAAAAGTGCAGATGGGCATTGAGTCGTTGCAGGCGTTTTTACGCTCCGCCGGGGCGCTGGGCGTGTGGGTGTATACATTCCTGGAGCGCATTTTGATCCCAACGGGCCTGCACCACTTCGTCTACGGTCCATTTATTTTCGGCCCGGCGGCGGTCGAGGGCGGTATTCAGGTGTACTGGGCGCAGCATTTGCAGGCGTTCAGCCAGAGCACGTTACCGCTGAAAACCCTGTTCCCCGAAGGCGGCTTTGCGCTGCACGGTAACTCGAAAGTGTTTGGCTCCGTTGGGATTGCGCTGGCGCTCTGGTACACCGCCTCGCCGGAAAATCGCGTCAAAGTGGCGGGGCTGCTGATCCCGGCGACGCTGACCGCAATGCTGGTGGGGATCACCGAACCGCTGGAGTTTACCTTCCTGTTTATCTCGCCACTGCTGTTTGCCGTTCACGCGGTCCTCGCCGCGACCATGGCGACCGTGATGTATATCTTTGGCGTGGTCGGCAATATGGGCGGCGGTCTGCTTGACCAGTTCCTGCCGCAGAACTGGATCCCGATGTTCCACAATCATGCCTCCATGATGTTCACCCAGATTGGCATCGGCTTGTGCTTCACCGCCCTCTATTTCCTGGTCTTTAAGACGCTTATCGAACGCTTCAACCTGAAAACCCCGGGCCGTGAAGAGAGCGAAATCAAACTCTACAGCAAAGCGGATTACCAGGCCGCGCGCGGGCAAACTACCGTTGCGGCGAACACCAGCTCTGGCCAGGCGGCTGCCTATCTGCAGGCGCTGGGCGGCGCAGGCAATATCGAAAGTATCAACAACTGCGCCACCCGGCTGCGTATCGCCCTGTTTGATATGAGCAAAACGCAAAGTGACGACGTTTTCAAAGCCCTTGGCGCCCACGGTGTGGTGCGTCGCGGCAATGGTATTCAGGTGATTGTTGGGCTGCACGTCCCACAGGTGCGCGACCAGCTTGAATCTCTGATGACCCCTTCTTCTACAAACCCATCATCCACCATGACAGAGGCTGTATCATGAAAAAATTCTCAGTTGTTATCGCAGGCGGCGGCAGCACCTTCACTCCTGGTATCGTCCTGATGTTGCTGGCGAATCGCGACCGCTTCCCACTGCGTGCGCTCAAGTTTTATGACAACGACGGCGCACGTCAGGAGACCATCGCCGAGGCGTGCAAAATCATCCTGCAGGAGCAGGCGCCGGATATCGAATTCAGCTATACCACCGACCCTAAAGCCGCGTTTACCGACGTGGACTTTGTGATGGCGCATATCCGTGTCGGCAAATACCCGATGCGTGAGAAGGATGAGAAAATCCCGTTGCGTCACGGCGTGCTGGGTCAGGAAACCTGCGGTCCGGGCGGGATCTCCTACGGCATGCGCTCCATTGGCGGCGTGCTGGAGCTGGTGGATTATATGGAGCAATACTCCCCGAATGCGTGGATGCTCAACTACTCCAACCCGGCGGCGATCGTTGCTGAAGCCACTCGTCGTCTGCGACCTCACGCCAAAATCCTCAACATCTGCGATATGCCGATTGGCATCGAAGGGCGAATGGCGCAGATCGTCGGTCTGAAAGACCGCAAAGAGATGCGCGTGCGCTACTACGGCCTGAACCATTTCGGCTGGTGGACGTCGATTGAAGATCTGAACGGTAACGATCTGATGCCGAAACTGCGCGAATACGTGGCGAAAAACGGTTATGTGCCACCTTCTGACGATGCCCATACGGAAGCCAGCTGGAATGACACGTTCGCGAAAGCAAAAGACGTGCAGGCGCTCGATCCGGACACCATGCCGAACACCTACCTGAAATATTACCTCTTCCCGGATTACGTGGTGGCGCACTCAAACCCGGAGCGCACCCGCGCGAACGAAGTGATGGATCATCGCGAGAAGCATGTTTTCAGCTCCTGCCGCGCCATCATCGAAGCGGGGAAATCTTCCGCCGGTGAGCTGGAAATCGATGAACATGCGTCGTACATCGTCGATCTCGCAACGGCTATTGCGTTCAACACTCAGGAGCGGATGCTGTTGATTGTGCCGAACAACGGGGCGATTCATAACTTCGACGCCGATGCGATGGTCGAAATTCCTTGCCTGGTCGGGAAAAACGGCCCTGAGCCGCTGACCGTGGGCGATATTCCACACTTCCAGAAAGGGCTGATGGGCCAGCAGGTGGCAGTGGAAAAACTGGTGGTCGACGCCTGGGAAGAGCGCTCCTACACCAAACTCTGGCAGGCGATTACCCTGTCTAAAACCGTGCCAAGCGCTTCGGTTGCCAAAGCCATCCTCGATGATCTGATTGAGGCCAACAAAGATTACTGGCCAGAATTGCACTAATCCCGCCGACCGGCATCCCAGATGCCGGTCAATTTACGCTATGCTGAAGCCTGCTTGCGGTACGACAAGGAGCCTTCATGAAAATTTCCCAGCTGGGCGAAGCGCCTGACTATCGGTTTTCCCTCGCCAATGAGCGCACATTTCTCGCATGGATCCGCACCGCGCTGGGGTTTCTCGCCGCAGGCGTCGGGCTGGACCAGCTCGCACCAGATTTTGCCACGCCGCTGATTCGTGAAGTGCTGGCGCTGCTGCTGTGTCTGTTCGCCGGTGTGCTGGCGATCTACGGTTATCTGCGCTGGCTGCGCAATGAAAAGGCGATGCGCCTGAAACAGGATATGCCCTACACGCGCGGCCTGCTGGCGATCAGCGTGATATTGCTGGCCGTCGCGGCAGCGGTCATGGTGCTGGTGTTCTATGGCGGATAGCCGCAAAGCGCGGCGGGAAGCCGACCCCGGCCTGCAGCCCGAGCGCACATCGCTGGCCTGGCTGCGCACGCTGCTGGGCTACGGCGCGCTGATCGCACTGGCGATTAAACACAACTGGCACCGCACCGGTCTGCCGTTCTGGGTCTCGATTGTGGTGCTGGCGCTGGTAGCGGCTCTTCTCTGGCGCTACACCCGCAGCCGCAACCTGATGGACGTGAATCACAACGATTTCGCGCAGCCCAAAGCAGTGCGTGACAAATTCTTGATCTCTCTCGCAGTACTCTCCCTCGCATTACTGTTTGCTGTAACACACTTACAGCAAATACTGATTTTTCTAGGGTCGTGAATGACAGGATGCCACGGAAGTACCCGCGTGGTTGTAGTCGATAACTGCAACGCGCGCGAGCCAGGGAAGGTTTATCAAGCGTTACGCCTCAGCGGTAACAAAAACGTCCATTTTTTGCCACAGACGGCGGGTGAAAAGCCCGTAACGCCGGAGGTGTGGGGCGAGTTCTTAACGCAGATTTTTGCGATGTGGGTCCGGCAGGATATCGGGGAGATCTCGGTGCGCCTGTTCGACGACACACTGGACGGCTGGTGTGGCACCGCGCTGTGCCAGAAGAAAGGGCTGCTGAAATGCCAGACGTGCGCAGGACGGCGGTTATGCACGTCGGCAAATGACGACGTGCTGTGTCAGGGCTATCTGGCGTTCTATGACTACAGCGCACCCTTTATGAAAGTGATGCGCGATTTGAAAAAGCACAACCGCTCGACGCAAGAGCTGATGACGCTGTTACGGCAGACGTGACGGACGGCCTTTCGCCAGATATTTTGCCATCTCCGCTTCTGGCACCATCCCGCCGCCCGTTGCCCAGACGAGGTGGGTCGCATTGGCTGAAGAAGGGACACGCACCGGCCCGGCCATACCTGCCAGCGCCGATGGCTCCAGGCGAATGCCCTCTTCCTGCGCCAGCCAGCCCAGCATGTCGTACATGCTCTGATCGGACAGGGTGTAGAACCCGTCCAGCAGACGCTCCATTGCGCGGCCGACAAACCCGGACGCGCGTCCCACCGCCAGACCGTCTGCGGCCGTTAGGTTATCGATCCCCAAATCCTGCACCGCAATTTCATCGTGCAAACCGGTATAAACACCCAGCAACATGCACGGCGAATGGGTTGGCTCGGCGAAGAAGCAGTGAACATGGTCGCCAAAGGCTAGCTTAAGGCCAAACGCGACGCCGCCAGGGCCACCGCCCACGCCGCACGGCAGATAGACATACAGGGGATGATCCGCATCCACCACGCGCCCTTGTTCAGCAAATTGGGCTTTCAGACGCTCACCCGCCACGGCATAACCCAAAAACAGGGTGCGAGAGTTTTCGTCGTCGATAAAGAAGCAGTTGGGATCGCTCTCGGCAGCCTTGCGTCCCTGCTCCACCGCCACGCCGTAATCTTGTTCGTACTCCACCACTTCAACGCCGTGGCTGCGCAGTTTGGCCTTTTTCCACTCGCGGGCGTCGGCAGACATATGCACCGTCACCTTAAAGCCAACGCGGGCGCTCATGATGCCAATCGACATCCCCAGATTACCCGTTGAGCCAACGGCAATGCTGTACTGGCTGAAAAAGGCTTTGAAGCGCGGCTCCAGCAGGATGCTGTAATCGTCTGTCAGCGACAGCAGCCCCGCTTCCAGCGCCAGTTTTTCGGCGTGGGTCAGCACTTCATAAATCCCGCCGCGCGCTTTGATAGAGCCGGAAATCGGTAAATGGCTGTCTTTTTTCAGCAGTAAATTTCCGTTGATCGGCGTGGCAAACTCCTTCGCCAGGCGCTGCTGCATGGCGGGAATGGCCACCACGTCTGATTCGATAATGCCGTTTTTGGCCGCGGTTTCCGGGAACGCTTTCGCCAGATAAGGCGCAAAGCGGGCCAGGCGGGCGTGGGCATCCTTCACATCCGCCTGCGTCAGCCCGACATACGGCAGCCCTTCGGCAAGCGTGGTGGTGCGCGGGTTAAACCAGGTGGTCTCTTTCAGCGCCATCAGATCCTCTACCAGAGGATATTGGGCGATTAAGGTGGTGATGTTTGCGTTTTCCATAGTACGTCTCTTCGCGCTTAGATAATGAAAGAAAGCAGGAACGTGCAGCCAAGTGCAAGTACCGAGGCGATAAATGTCGCCGTTGTATAGTATTTAAAGGTCTCGTTCAGGGTCGCGCCGCAGTATTGCTTCACCAGCCAGAAGAGAGAATCGGTGACGATCGTGCAGCCAATGGCGCCAGAACCGATGGCAATGGCGATGATCTCCGGGCTGACGTTGGGATAGAGCGGCAGCATCGGCGCGACAATCGCCGTGGCCCCCATCATCGCAACCGTGGCAGACCCGACGGCCGCATGGAGAATTAACGCCACCAGCCAGGCCAGCAGAATCGGGTGCATATGCATGTTCGATAAAATCAGCGCCAGCGTATCGGCCAGGCCGCTGGTTTTGAGGATCGCGTTAAACGCCCCGCCCGCCCCGATGATCAACAGGATGTTGGCAATCGAACCAAAGCCCGTTTCCGTGTGCTTGAGCAGCGCGCTCATCCCGATATGCTGACGAATGCCGAGCAGGTAATAGGCCACAAACACGGCGATAAACATGGCGGTGATCGGGTTGCCGATAAATTCCAGCAGCGTGTAGAGCGAGCCGGTTTTTTCCATGTTCAGCTCGGCGATGGTTTTTACCAGCATCAGGCCAATCGGTAACAGCACCGTGAACAACGTGGCGCCCAGCGTGGGCAGCGTATGTTCCTCTCGCACTTTGAGGTCAGAAAACTCCGCCGGAACCGGCTTAAACGGCAGGCGATCGCCGAGGATTTTCAGGAACAGCGGGCCGCCCACCAGAGAGGCCATCAGCCCGACCAGCAGGCCGTATACAATCACCGTTCCCACATCCGCGCCCAGTTTGTTAGTGACAAACAGCGCCGCCGGATGGGGAGGCACCACGCAGTGAACCGCCATCAGCGCCGTACACAGAGGGATTGCCAGTTTCAGCAGCGAAGTCTGCGTCTTTTTGGCGATTGAGAACGCCAGCGGGATCAGCAACACCACGCCCACTTCAACGAACAGCGTGATACCGCAGATAAGCCCGACCAGGACCATAATCACATCGGCGGAGAGCCAGCGGCAGCGCTGGAGCGTCAGTCCGATGCGTTCCGCCGCGCCAGAAACTTCCATCATCTTGCCGAGAATGGTGCCGAGGCCAATCACCGCCGCCAGGAATCCCAGCGTGCCGCCGATGCCGCTCTCGATGGCATTGACCATATCCAGCGGGCTCATGCCCATCATTGCGCCCACGAAGAAGCTCGCAAGCAGCAGCGCCAGAAACGGGTGAAACTTCAGTTTTACGATGGTTAATACAATCAACACGATGCTTGCCAGCAGCGTCGCCACAACCCACATCTGAGATCCCATATCTCACCCCACCCTTAAGTTATCTGCGGCTATTGGACGAAAAAACGGCACCGGCTGACAAACGATATAAATTGCCTTTCAGGTGAGGCAGATTGGATCAAATGAGTGACATTGCTCTAAAAAGCGCACTTTATTCGTCGTTGCTTCACATTAATTCATTCATAACGGATATTCTGAGGGCAGAAATACGAGGCTGAGGGGATAAAAAAACCGCCATGAACGATGCGAATGAGGTCGGCAATCGCCTGTTGAACGGCTGGCAACTGTCAAAAATGTACACGTTTGAAGTGGCGGCCCGTCATGAGTCCTTCGCGCTGGCGGCGGAAGAGCTGTCGCTCAGCCCGAGCGCCGTCAGCCATCGCATTAACCTGCTGGAAGAGGAGCTGGGGATTCAGCTGTTCGTCCGCTCGCACCGCAAAGTGGAGCTGACGCAGGAGGGAAAACGGGTTTTCTGGACCCTTAAATCGTCGCTGGATACCCTGAACCAGGAGATCCTCGACATCAAGAATCAGGCGCTTTCCGGCACCCTGACCGTCTATTCGCGCCCCAGCATTGCCCAGTGCTGGCTGGTGCCGATGCTTGGGGATTTTTCCCGCCGCTATCCGTCGATCTCCCTGACCATTCTCACCGGCAATGATTACCCGAATATGCAGCGAACGGGTATCGATCTGGCGCTCTACTTCGACGATACGCCGCCCACTCAGCTCGCCCATCATTTTCTGATGAACGAGGCGATCCTGCCGGTGTGCACACCGGAATACGCGCGCGAACATGAGTTAATTAAAAACCCAGACAATCTGCGCCATTGCACGCTGCTGCATGACAGACAGGCGTGGAGTAACGACTCGGGAACCGATGAGTGGTTTAGCTGGGCGCAGCACTTTGCAGTGAATTTGCCGCCATCGTCGGGCATTGGTTTCGATCGTTCCGATTTAGCCGTTATCGCCGCGATGAACCACGTGGGTGTCGCCATGGGGCGTCAGCGGCTGGTGCAAAAACGGCTGGATCGCGGGGAGCTGATTGCGCCCTTCGGTGAGAAAGCCCTGAAATGCCATCAGCACTACTACATATCGACCCTTTCGGGCAGGCAGTGGCCGAAAATTGATGCCTTTATCGACTGGCTGAAAAGTCAGGTGGGTTGAAGAATTATTACGCATAGCCTCTACACCAAACCGCGAAAAGCGTGCTAAATACAGCATATTGCTTTCGATTTCTCGCAAGGTTAACCGTGTTAAAGCCCCTGATCGCCGCTGCGCTGATTATCTCCTCTGGCTGGGTGTCTGCCGCTGAGCCACCGCTGACGGCTGCGCGCTACGCGCAGCAGCTCGGGGTGGGCATCGACGTGGACTGGGCGCGCACCGAGCGCGGCATTCGCGAATTCGATCCGCTGGAAGTGCGTGATTTTAAGGCCAAAGGTTTTACCCACGTGCGTATCCGCGTGGCCGGCGAGCCGACGGAAGCGCGCCTGATTCATCTGCGCAAGCTGGTGGAAGCCTGTGAGCAATACGGCGTGATCCCGGTTATTGCCTATCAGGCGGATGAATACAAAAACGACCCGAAAGCGGATAACGAAAAAGAGGTGGTGAACTGGTGGATTGCCGTGGCGCACTACTTCGAGAAAAGCTCGCCGCTGCTCGGTTTTGACCTGATCTACGAGCCGGCGGACAAGCTCAATCACAATCTCGCATCCCTTAACCGTGTCTACGAAAAAGCGATCAAAGCCATTCATGCCATTGATGCCGAACGCATGATTTTCGTCGCTCCGCGCCTGCGCGCGGCACCGGAAGATCTCGGCAGCCTTAAGCTGCCTGCCCACAGCCAGAATTACGTGCTGGCCGAATGGCACATCTTCCCGTGGGGACCGCTCAAGAACAACGGAAAATACCCGTGGACATCAGGCACGGCGGCGGAGAAATCGATGATTCGCAGCCGGATCACCACCGCGTTGCGCTGGCAGCAAAAAACCGGGCATGTGAGCTGGGTGGGCGGCTGGGGCGTGGGTGAATCCAGCCGCGTTACCCCGACGGCACCGCAGATGGCTTTCGCCAGCTTTATGGCCTGCGAACTGCAAAAAGCCAAAATCCCTTACGCCATTAACGCGGATTTCCAGTTTTATGACGGCGAGGAGGGGGCGTGGCGACCAGGGCCGGAACCGCTGCTGCAGGCGATGCTTGCACCGGTGTGTGAAAAGCCCGACGAGAAGCCGGGCCATCATGTGATTAAATCGTCTGCTCGTGATGCGGCTCGCGCGACGCCAGCGGCAGCCAGCACAGTAAAATCAGCAGCCCCATCAGGGTCATCAACAGGCCAAGGCTAGACTGACCCGTCTGCGGCATCATGGCGGAGAGCCAGGCCAGCGCGCCGGAGCCGATGTTTTGCAGGCCGCCCACCAGCGCACCTGCGGTTCCTGCCAGGAACGGGAACGGCTCCATCGCGCCGCTGGTCGCGAGCGGGAAGAGCATTCCCGCGCCGAAGAAGAACAGGGCGGCCGGGATCAGCAGCGTCCAGACGGTCATCACGCCCAGTAAGCCTGGGACCCACATCATCACCCCTGCCAGCAGGCAGCTCATCACCGACTGCCACATCAGCGTGGAAAAACGCTTGTTCGGGCGACCGGCAAACCATGCGCCGAAGAATGCCGCCGGAATCGGCAGAATGAACAGAATGCTCACCACCATGCTGCTTAACCCCAGACCTGCACCCAGCAACACGCCTGAACAGGCTTCAAACACCGCAATCCCCGCCAGGCCGCCAATCAGCATCAGCAGGTAACAGGTGAACGCGCCGTTGCCGAAAAGCGTTTTGTAGTTGGCAATAAGCCTGGTGCGCGGTGCGCCCGTCGGGCGCGTTTCTGGCATCCAGCGCGCCATACTGAAGGTGACGATAATGCACAGAACCAGCAGGAATGCGTAGCAGGCGCGCCACGACCAGATGCTGTCCAGCACGCCGCCAATCAGCGGTGCCAGCAGCGGGCTTACCAGAATACCCATATTCAGCAGGCTGTTGGCATGACGCAGCTGTGTCCCTTCGTACAGATCGCGCGGCAGCGTACGCGCCATCACCCCGCCGACGCCGGTCCCCATGCCCTGCAGGGCGCTGGCGGCAATCAGGATCGTCAGGCTGTGAGTGGTTATGGCGATCACCGTGGCGATCATGAAAATGGTCATCCCGACCAGGATCACCGGGCGACGCCCGACGCGGTCAGACAGCGGACCGTAGAACAGCTGCGAGACGCCGTAAGTCAGCAGATAGGCGGCCATCACGCTCTGCACCGCACCTTCGCGCACGCTGAGCGCTTTCGCCATGTCTGCAATCGCCGGAATATAAATGGTCTGCGCCATCTGACCGACGGCCACCAGTAACACCAGCATCAACAGTAAATTAACGTTCCTTTGCTTTTTCATGTCGCTGAATACTTTTGCAAAAAGAGAGAAATAAAGAATAAGTGACTGCGCATTCCCATAAATGCGCGAGGAATCTACCACAATGAGATGACAATTTAAGCATCTCTGGGGTGAATGATTGAGCAGAAGCAGGCAGGATTTGTAAACGATATCGGCAACTTATGTTGCCAGTGTGCAGATGTTAAAGAGGGGCGGTTGCCCGCCCCTCTTTGGTGCGACTTGACCCTGAATCACCGGAGGTATTTCAGGACAGCGTCAAGCAGTTGCAGTACCGCAACAATGAGTCTCAGGATAAGAATAACCATATCCACGACGCCCATACGCGCCTCCTTCTGGCAGAAGGAGCACGATGCTGGCGTACCTCTCCGCCGCCTGTTGCCAGCACCTTTGTTGACGTAACACAGTGTGCTCATTTGGGGGTTAAGGCACTGACGGCACCACCCGTTTCAGCCAGGACTTCTTTGCGCCGGTGTACTGCTTGCGGCCCCCAATACGCACTGCGAACAAACTCAGTATAGATAAACACTGGATGCATGAACAGTATTTTATCGACAAATTCGGTAGGCTGATCCATACTCATATTCGTCAAAAAAGAGAGCTAAAATTGCGCGTTCGTGGCCGATCGCGTATACTTCTTGCGTTGACGTAACACAGTGTGTTCGCGGAAACCAACCGCAAACCCTGAAAAAAAACCTCGCTCCGGCGGGGTTTTTTGTTTTTATTTCTCTTACAAACGAAACGTGATCCCTGACGCAAATTTGGGTGGATGAAAATATTTCCATTGTCAGGCACCGAATCCTGTGTTTGTATAAATTCTATCAATGATTCTAAACACAGGTCCTCAATGACAACTTCCATGATGGCGTCGACCCTACTAAAAACTGCGCAACCTGCCGCAGTGGTCGTCGTACGTGTGGTGGTGGTCGTCGGCAATGCGCCGTAGGGACTGGATCAACACACGAATCCAAAACCCCGCCGGCGCAAACCGGCGGGGTTTTTAGTTTAAACCTCCCGGAAAGTCGGCTCAGAACAAAAGGACTGGAGCATGGCAAGTTCGGGCACAACATCAGGCAAGACGCGTTTTACGGGCGCGCAATTAATCGTTCACTTACTGGAACGTCAGGGTATCAGCATCGTTTCGGGGATCCCGGGCGGTACGGTCCTGCCGCTCTATGACGCGTTAAGTCAAAGCACGCAAATCCGCCACGTTCTGGCGCGCCACGAGCAGGGCGCAGGCTTCATCGCGCAGGGCATGGCGCGTACGCAGGGCAAACCTGCGGTCTGTATGGCCTGTAGCGGGCCGGGTGCCACCAACCTGGTCACAGCGATTGCCGACGCGCGCCTCGACTCCATTCCGCTGATCTGTATTACCGGCCAGGTCCCTTCGTCGATGATCGGCACCGACGCGTTTCAGGAAGTCGACACCTACGGTATTTCTATCCCCATCACCAAGCATAACTATTTAGTTCGCGACATCGCCGAGTTACCTCAGGTGATCAGCGATGCGTTCCGCATTGCGCAATCCGGCCGGCCAGGCCCGGTGTGGATAGACATTCCTAAGGACGTACAAACCGCTGAAATCGACATCGAAACCTTCCCGGAACCGGGTGGCCGTGCCCCCGCACCGGAATTCAGCGCCCAGAGCGTGCAGGACGCCGCCGCGATGATCAACGCTGCGAAGCGGCCAGTGCTCTATCTGGGCGGCGGGGCGATCAACGCCGCAGAACAGGTGCGTGAATTTGCCGAAAAAGCCAATCTGCCGACCACCATGACCTTAATGGCCCTGGGAATGCTGCCGAAAGCACACCCGCTGTCGCTGGGCATGCTGGGGATGCACGGCGCGCGCAGCACCAACTTTATTTTGCAAGAGTCTGATTTACTGATCGTTCTCGGCGCACGTTTTGATGACCGGGCGATTGGTAAAACTGAGCAGTTCTGCCCGAACGCGAAAATCATTCACGTGGATATCGATCGCGCTGAGCTTGGCAAAATCAAGCAGCCGCATGTGGCGATTCAGGGCGATGTGGGCGAGGTGCTGGCCCAGTTAATCCCCCAAACCCACGCCACCGACAACGCCGAGTGGTGCGATTTGGTTGCCCAGCTGCAGCAGGAGTTCCCGAGCGCCATCCCGACCGAAGGCGACCCGCTGAGCCACTACGGTCTGATTAACGCCGTCGCCTCCTGCGTGGACGACAGCGCTATTATCACCACCGACGTCGGCCAGCATCAGATGTGGACCGCCCAGGCTTACCCGCTGAACCGTCCGCGTCAGTGGCTGACATCCGGCGGCTTAGGCACCATGGGCTTTGGCCTGCCAGCCGCCGTGGGTGCTGCGCTGGCGAATCCGGATCGGAAGGTGATTTGCTTCTCCGGTGACGGCAGCCTGATGATGAACATTCAGGAGATGGCGACGGCGGCTGAAAACCAGCTGGATGTGAAAATCATTCTGATGAACAACGAAGCGCTGGGACTGGTGCATCAGCAGCAGAGCCTGTTCTACAAGCAGGGCGTGTTTGCGGCGACCTATCCGGGGATGATCAACTTTATGCAGATTGCGGCCGGTTTTGGCCTGCACACCTGCGATCTGAACGCCGCCGAGGACGCGCAAGCCGCCCTGCAGGAGGCGATTTCCCGCCCTGGCCCGGCGCTGATTCACGTGCGCATCGATCCAGAACAAAAAGTGTATCCAATGGTCCCGCCAGGTGCGGCGAATACTGAGATGGTGGGAGAATAAGCCATGCAAAAACAATATGATAACGTCATTCTCGAACTCACCGTCCGCAACCACCCTGGCGTCATGACCCACGTCTGCGGCCTGTTCGCGCGCCGCGCATTTAACGTGGAAGGCATTCTTTGCCTGCCAATTCAGGGCAGCGATCATAGCCGCATCTGGCTCCTCGTGAACGACGATCAGCGCCTCGAGCAGATGATTGCCCAAATCGACAAACTGGAAGATGTCACCCAAGTGGTCCGCAACCAGTCCGATCCGACCATGTTTAATAAAATTGCGGTGTTTTTTGAGTAAATCGCTCAAGGCTTGAACGGCAACGCGCTTATCGTTAAGGTAAGCGCGTTTTTTATCCGCCAGGAATGCCACATGACCACCATTGCCCTTATCGACGATCACCTTATCGTCCGCTCCGGTTTTGCCCAGTTGCTGAGCCTGGAGGCAGATTTTCAGGTCGTGGCTGAATTCGGTTCAGGCCGCGAGGCGCTGGCCGGATTACCGGGGCGTGGCGTGCAGGTCTGCATTTGCGATATCTCGATGCCGGATCTCTCCGGGCTTGAGCTGCTCAGCCAGCTGCCAAAAGGAATGGCGACCATTATGCTCTCTGTTCACGACAGCCCGGCGCTAGTAGAACAGGCGCTCAACGCCGGTGCACGCGGGTTTCTCTCCAAACGTTGTAGCCCCGACGAACTCATTTCCGCCGTGCGCACCGTCGCAACGGGCGGATGTTATCTTACGCCGGATATCGCCATTAAACTGGCCGCCGGACGCCAGGACCCGCTGACAAAACGCGAGCGTCAGGTGGCGGAAAAGCTCGCCCAGGGGATGGCGGTGAAAGAGATCGCCGTCGAGCTGGGCCTGTCGCCCAAAACCGTTCACGTCCATCGCGCCAATCTGATGGAAAAACTCGGCGTCAGTAACGATGTCGAGCTGGCCCGCCGCATGTTTGACGGCTGGCAATGAGCCCGTACTTCTCGCGGCTGGTCTCCGTTGTCGCCAGCTTTTTTATCTTCTCCGCCGCCTGGTTTTGTCTGTGGAGTATCAGCCTGCATCTGGTCGAGCGCCCGGAGCTGGCGGTGCTGCTGTTCCCGTTTGGCCTGCGTCTGGGGCTGATGCTGCAATGTCCGCGCGGCTACTGGCCGGTTTTGCTGGGGGCCGAGTGGATCATGCTGGTCTGGCTGGCGCAGGAAGTTGCACTGGTGCATCTCCCCTTATTGATGATCGGGGGCGTACTGACACTGCTGCCGGTGGCGTTGATTTCCCGCTACCGCCATCAGCGCGACTGGCGCACGCTGCTGCGTCAAGGCGCGGCGCTGATTGCCGCTGCGCTGCTGCAATCCCTGCCGTGGATCGGCAAACCCGACACCCTGACGGCGCTCCTGCTGACGCTGACCGGCGGCCTGACGCTTGCACCCACGTGCCTCGTCATCTGGCATTATCTCACCAGCACTGTCTGGCAGCCGCTCGGCCCGGCGCTGGTCTCCCAGCCGGTAAACTGGCGCGCGCGGCACCTTATCTGGTATCTGCTGCTGTTTGTGGTCAGCCTGTGGCTGCAGCTGGGTCTGCCTGCGGAACTCTCCCGCTTTACGCCGTTTTGTCTGGCGCTGCCGATTATCGCGCTGGCCTGGCATTACGGCTGGCAGGGGGCGCTGATCGCTACCCTGATGAACGCCATCGCGCTGATTGCCAGCCAGACGTGGCACGATCATCCCGTTGATTTACTCCTCTCGCTGCTGGCGCAAAGCCTGACCGGACTGCTGCTGGGCGCGGGTATACAGCGTCTGCGCGAGCTGAACCAGTCGCTGCAAAACGAGCTGGCCCGCAATCGACGCCTGGCGGAGCGGTTACTGGAAACCGAAGAAAATGTGCGGCAGGAAGTGGCGCGCGAACTGCACGATGATATCGGCCAGACCATCACGGCCATCCGCACTCAGGCGGGCATCGTTCAGCGGCTGGCCCCGGAAAATCCCGGCGTCCGGCAGGGCGGCGCGCACATCGAGCAGCTCTCTCTCGGGGTGTACGATTCCGTGCGACGTCTGCTGGGGCGCCTGCGTCCACGCCAGTTAGATGATTTATCCCTTGAGCAGGCGGTGCGTTCCCTGATGCGTGAGATGGAGCTGGAAGATCGCGGGATCGTCAGCCATCTCGACTGGGCTATCGACGAGACACTCCTGAGCGAAAGCCAGCGCGTCACCCTGTTCCGCGTCTGTCAGGAGGGGCTGAACAATATCGTCAAACACGCCAGTGCCAGCGCGGTGACGCTCCAGGGCTGGCAGCAGGACGAGCGCCTGATGCTGGTTCTCGAAGACGACGGCTGCGGTCTGCCGCCTGGCTCCGGGCAGCAGGGGTTTGGCCTGGCCGGAATGCGCGAGCGCGTCACGGCGCTCGGCGGAACGTTGACGATCTCCTGTACCCACGGCACGCGCGTCAGCGTGAATTTGCCGCTGCGTTATACGTAAGGACCGACCATGTTTACCTTTCTGAAAACGCCGGCGAATGCCGCACCCATTGGCGATAAACGCGAAAGAGATGCGCGTTACCGCTACTGGCGACGTCATATTCTGACCACCATCTGGCTGGGCTATGCGCTGTTCTATTTCACCCGCAAAAGTTTTAACGCCGCTGCGCCCGAAATCCTCGCCAGCGGCGTGATGACGCGCACGGACATCGGCCTGCTGGCGACGCTGTTTTACATCACCTACGGTCTGTCGAAATTCTTCTCCGGCATCGTCAGCGACCGCTCTAACGCCCGTTACTTTATGGGGATGGGGCTTATCGCAACCGGAGTGGTCAATATCCTGTTTGGTTTCTCCACCTCCCTGTGGGCCTTCGCCCTGCTGTGGGCGCTGAACGCTTTTTTCCAGGGCTGGGGCGCACCCGTCTGCGCGCGTCTGCTCACCGCCTGGTTCTCCCGCAACGAGCGCGGCGGCTGGTGGGCAATCTGGAACACAGCCCATAACGTCGGCGGGGCGCTGATCCCCATCGTGGTGGGCGCGGCGGCGCTGCACTACGGCTGGCGCGCCGGGATGATGATCGCCGGAACCCTGGCCATTTTCGCCGGGCTGTTTCTCTGCTGGCGTCTGCGCGACCGCCCGCAAACCGTCGGCCTGCCGCCGGTGGGCGACTGGCGGCACGATGAGATGGAGATCGCCCAGCAGCAGGAAGGCGCGGGGCTGACGCGCAAAGAGATCCTCACCAAATATGTGCTGCTGAACCCCTATATCTGGCTGCTGTCCCTGTGCTATGTGCTGGTGTACGTGGTGCGTGCGGCGATCAACGACTGGGGAAATCTGTATATGTCCGAGACACTCGGCGTCGATCTGGTGACCGCCAACTCGGCGGTGACCATGTTTGAGCTGGGCGGATTTATCGGCGCGCTGGTGGCGGGCTGGGGCTCGGACAAACTGTTTAACGGCAACCGTGGCCCGATGAATCTGATTTTCGCCGCCGGGATTTTGCTCTCCGTTGGCTCGCTGTGGCTGATGCCTTTTGCCAGCTACGTGATGCAGGCGGCGTGCTTCTTCACCACCGGATTCTTCGTTTTCGGCCCGCAAATGTTGATCGGCATGGCGGCAGCGGAGTGCTCGCACAAAGAGGCGGCGGGGGCGGCGACCGGTTTTGTCGGCCTGTTTGCCTATCTTGGCGCGTCCCTGTCCGGCTGGCCATTGGCGCGGGTCATCGATATCTGGCACTGGAGCGGCTTTTTCGCGGTGATCGCTATCGCGGCGGGGATTTCCGCCCTGCTGCTGTTGCCGTTTTTGAACGCTCAGGCCCCGCGTGAGGTCAACGAAGCGTGATGCGCCTCACCTTTTTGCCCCGAGTGGGGCAAAACTAGGAAATTTTCCCGGTTTCGCCTGGACGCTGTCTCAGGCCAATGCGACTGCTGATTTTTACAATGCCTGCCATTCGCAGGTATTCATATCAGGAGTTTTTGATGCTGGCCTTTCTAAACCAGGTGCGCAAGCCGACCCTGGATCTGCCGCTCGAGATGCGGCGCAAAATGTGGTTCAAGCCGTTCATGCAGTCCTATCTGGTGGTGTTCATCGGCTACCTGACCATGTACCTGATCCGCAAAAACTTCAACATCGCCCAGAACGACATGATCTCCACCTACGGGCTGAGCATGACGCAGCTGGGGATGATCGGCCTCGGTTTCTCCATCACCTACGGGGTGGGGAAAACCCTGGTTTCGTACTACGCCGACGGTAAAAATACCAAGCAGTTCCTGCCGTTTATGCTGATCCTCTCCGCCATCTGTATGCTCGGCTTTAGCGCCAGCATGGGCGCAGGCTCCGTCAGCCTGTTTATGATGATCGCCTTCTACGCCCTGAGCGGTTTCTTCCAGAGCACCGGCGGGTCGTGCAGCTATTCCACCATCACCAAATGGACGCCACGTCGCAAGCGCGGCACTTATCTTGGTATGTGGAACATCTCCCATAACCTCGGCGGGGCGGGTGCGGCAGGCGTGGCATTGTTCGGGGCAAATGTCCTGTTCGACGGCCATGTGATCGGCATGTTCATCTTCCCGTCCATTATCGCGCTGATTGTTGGCTTTATCGGCCTGCGCTACGGCAGCGACTCCCCGGAATCCTACGGTCTGGGCAAAGCGGAAGAGCTGTTTGGCGAAGAGCTGAGTGAAGAAGACAAAGACGCTGAAGACGAGTCGATGACCAAATGGCAGATCTTCGTTGAGTATGTGCTGAAAAACAAAGTCATCTGGCTGCTCTGCTTCTCCAACATCTTCCTGTACGTGGTGCGCATCGGCATCGACCAGTGGTCTACCGTATACGCCTTCCAGGAGCTGAAACTCTCCAAAGAGGTGGCGATTCAGGGCTTTACCCTGTTTGAAGTGGGCGCGCTGGTGGGAACGCTGCTGTGGGGCTGGCTGTCGGATCTGGCAAACGGTCGTCGGGCGCTGGTGGCCTGCGTTGCGCTGGCATTGATTATCGCTACGCTGGGGGTGTATCAGCACGCCAGCAACCAGTACGTCTATCTCGCCTCCCTGTTTGCGCTCGGTTTCCTGGTGTTTGGCCCGCAGCTGCTGATTGGCGTCGCGGCCGTCGGATTTGTGCCGAAAAAAGCGATCGGCGCTGCCGATGGTATCAAAGGCACCTTCGCCTATCTGATCGGTGACAGCTTCGCCAAACTGGGTCTCGGGATGATCGCCGACGGCACGCCGATCTTCGGCCTGACCGGCTGGGCGGGCACCTTCGCCGCGCTGGACGCCGCAGCTATCGCCTGTATCTGCCTGATGGCGATGGTCGCCGTGATGGAAGAACGCAAAATTCGCCGCGAAAAACGCATTCAACGACTGAAAGCGGCCTAATGGCTTGAGTGATTGTGCAGGTAACTTTTTTGCCCGGCTACGTGCCGGGCTTTTTTCATTCCCGCCCCTGTTTTTTCCGATCCCTTTCAGCATGTTTTACGCTGTCGACAACGGCGCGTTTCCCGATATCATGAGCGGCTATTATTAAGGAGAACGCATGGTCTGGATAATGCTGGCCACCCTGGTTGTGGTGTTTGTTGTCGGGTTTCGCATTCTGACGTCTGATTCGCGTCGGGCGATCAAACGACTGAGCGAACGCTTAGGGATTACGCCCGTTCCGCTGGAGTCGATGATTGACCAGTGCGGTAAAACCGCAGGCAGTGAGTTTATCCGCTATCTGGAGCGCCCGGACGAAGCCCATCTGCAAAATGCCGCGCAGGTGCTGCTGATCTGGCAGGTTTGCATCGTCGACGGCAGCGAAGAGAATCTGCATACCTGGCATCGACTACTGCGAAAAGCGCGTCTTGCCGCGCCGATTACCGACGCGCAGATCCGCCTGGCGCTGGGATTTATGCGCGAAATAGACCCCGATCCGCAGGAGTTCAACGCTTTTCAGCTGCGCTACAACCGCCTGTTCCTGCCTGAAGAGGGCGTTTTTTTCCTGCACTGAGCCCCATGCTGGCTATCTGTCGGTGTAGATCAGATTTCAACAAAAGTTGTCAAAACGTTAAATCCGTCACAGTTTTGATGATAAACTGCGCGACTTTCCCGCAGTTTTATCCTCAGGTGACGCCATGACAGAACAGATCCACTCCACGCCCACAGCCCATACCGGTGAGGTCCTGCGACCAAACTGGTCGGCGGTTTTCTCCGTGGCGTTTTGCGTCGCCTGCCTGATTACCGTGGAGTTTCTGCCGGTCAGCCTGCTGACGCCGATGGCGCAGGATCTGGGGATTTCCGAAGGGGTGGCGGGCCAGTCCGTCACCGTCACGGCGTTTGTCGCCATGTTCTCCAGCCTGTTTATCACCCAGATAATCGGCACCATCGACCGCCGCAAGGTGGTGATTCTGTTTGCGGTTCTGCTCACGCTCTCCTGCGTGCTGGTCTCCTTTGCCGATAACTTTACCCTGCTGCTGCTGGGCCGCGCCTGTCTGGGGCTGGGGCTGGGCGGATTCTGGGCAATGTCGGCCTCGCTGACCATGCGTCTGGTGCCCGCACGCAAAGTGCCGAAAGCGCTCTCGGTGATCTTCGGCGCCGTCTCGATTGCGCTGGTGATCGCTGCACCGCTGGGCAGTTTTTTGGGCGGCATTATCGGCTGGCGTAACGTCTTTAACGGCGCGGCGATCATGGGCATTCTGTGCATTTTCTGGGTGTGGAAGGCGCTGCCGTCCCTGCCGGGCGAAGCGGCGCATCACAAGCAGAATATGTTCAGCCTGCTGAAACGCCCCGGTGTGCTGGCGGGGATGACCGCCATCTTTATGGCGTTCGCCGGGCAGTTTGCCTTTTTCACCTATATCCGCCCGGTATTTATGACCATGGCCGGTTTTGATGTGGATGGCCTGACGCTGGTGCTGCTGAGTTTTGGTATTGCGAGTTTTGTCGGCACATCCCTGTCGGCGCAGTTCCTGAAGCGCTCCCTTAAATTCGCCCTGGCAGGTGCGCCGCTGGTGCTGGCGGTCAGCGCGGTGGTGCTGATTTTGTGGGGAAGTGACAAGTGGGTGGCGTCGGCCATTGCGATTATCTGGGGCTTTGCTTTTGCGCTGGTGCCGGTGGGCTGGTCAACGTGGATCACCCGTTCCCTTGCCGATCAGGCGGAAAAAGCCGGGTCGATTCAGGTGGCGGTGATTCAGCTGGCGAACACCTGCGGCGCGGCGATTGGCGGCTATGCGCTGGATAATCTGGGGCTGCTGTCGCCGCTGGTATTGTCTGGCACGCTGATGCTGCTGACGGCACTGCTGGTGGCGGGGAAGGTCAAGGCGCAGTAAGTCTGGCATATCCTCACCCTTTCGGGTGAGGATATCGGGTTACACCGAAGCCTGAACGCGTCTGCGTGAATCCATCGAAATCAGTACCACCGACGACACAATCAACAACGTCCCCAGCCAGTCCGGCAGCGTAAAGGCCACCCCTAACAGCAGCACCGACAGCAACGCGCTGCTCAGCGGTTCGGCGCAGCTCAGAATGCTCGCTTTCGGCCCGCCAATCATCTGCGCGCCTTTCAGATACAAGCTGAAGGTCAGTGCGGTGCCGATCACCACCAGATAGAAAAAGGCCAGCAGCAGGCTGCCGTCAATCACGAAGGTGGTGCCACGCCCGGCGTAGAACGGCGTCAGCATCAGCCCTGCCAGCAACATACTCCAGCCGACAATCGGCAGCGTGCCGTAGCGGGCGATAAGCGTCGAGGGATAGGTGGTGTAAAACGCGGCGGCGAAGGCCGAGGCGATGCCAAAGAACAGCGCCGCAGGGGAGATCGACAGCGATGTCGGATCGCCGTGCGTCACCAGTAAAAACGTGCCAATCAGGGAGGTCAAAATTGCCGAGAGGACAAATATCCCAGGCCGTTTTTTCCGCGCCAGCGCGAACCACGCCACGATAATGGTCGGGGAGAGAAATTGCAGGACAGTCGCGGTAGCGGCATTGGATTTTTCAATCGTCAGCAGGAACGTGAGCTGGACCGTGAGCGCGCCAACCAGTGAGAAAATCAGCAGGCTGATGGCGTCTTTGCGATGTTTGATGACTGAAAAAATCTTGTCGCCGTGGACGAAAGAGAGCGTCAGTAAAATCACGCCGGTGAACAGCAGACGAATCATGGTCAGATAAGGCGAGGAAATCTGACTCTTCTCCATAATGTACTGCGCGCAAACCCCTGAACTGCCCCATAACACGGCGGCGATCAGGACATTCAGCATCCCTCTTTTTGTGGAACCCATGTTCTCCCCTGCATGCTCGTTTTTTTCTAGCATATCATGGGAGCAATGCCGGGTGGTGCGGTCTGATGCCCTCGCTCCGCCCTCTCCTAAACCGGGAGAGGGGAAACACGAAAACGGCAACGGGCGTTGCCGTTTTGCTTTTACCTTAGAACCAGGCTTCCCACATTGCGCCGACGTTGAAATCGTCGAGCGTCTGGTCATCGGTACCGTTCACGCGAGCGGTACGTTCATTATCCACTTTGCCGCCGGTCACGTAGAAGCGCAGCATCGGGCGGAACTCGGGGCCCATGGCGATAGACATGTTCTGCGACAGGGTCAGCTTCCAGCCTTTGTTATCACCGCCGTTATCGTAGTCAACGTGCTGCCAGCCCGCTTCCAGCCAGGTGGAGTGAACGTCGTTCCACCAGTGCATTGGGCGCACAATCGCGTTGTAGTTTTTGCGATTGTCGGTGCTGTCACGGCTGTTGTCGTAATCGTGGAAGGCGAGGATGTACTCCACCTGCGTCTGCTGGGTGAATTTATGCAGCCCTTCGAAGCTGGCGTAAACCGTGGTCAGATCTTCGGTTTTATTGAACACGCTGTTGTCTGAGTTATCCGAGTAACGGGCGATCACTTTGTTCACGCCGCTGTCGTTGGTGTGGCTCAGCACCACGCCGCCCTGCCAGGCGTTCAGACGATCGTCGCTCTCGATGGCTTTCGAGTCGAAACCGTAGTTGGCGTACAGTTCCAGATCCAGCGGCCCGATTTTCATGCCGTGAATTTTGGAGGTGGCCGCGTAGTTGCCTTTATCGCCGGTGCCGGAGCCGCCGGTACAGGAGATGCGCGACGGGTTAGAGCCGTCATTTTCCACTTCCGGATTACAGGACTCCACCGCCGCGACGGTTGCCACGTCAAACTGCACGCCGCCGATGTCGAAGTTTTTCACCCCGGCGCCCTGGCCATCGTGGTTCATCCAGAAGTAGTCGTTGATGCCCTGCTGTGGACGCTGGTGGAAGTCTCGACCGGCCCAGAAATAGGCGTTCGGGTTAGATGACATAATGTTGGTCACCCCCGCGTAGGCTTTTTTCAGGTTAACTTCGTCGCCCCAGTGGTCGATCATCACGTTGATGTCCCAGATCGCGCCGTTATCGCCTTTAAACGCTTTAGAGAGCTGGAATTCACCGCCGTTGCCTTCGTTACCCAGACGACCAATCGCCGAGCCGCCGTTATACGAGCCATCGACCGCCACATATTTTTGATCGGCGGCCTGGAAGTGTGCGCCGTAGCGGGCGTAGCCGGTAAATTTAATGCCAAAGGGAATCGCCAGATCCGGGGACTGCGCGGCGCTTTGGGGTTCCGTCACCACGTCCGCTTTTTTCGCGACTGCCGCATCCATTTTTGCCTGACGTTCTGTCAGGGCTTTATCCACCGCTTTGGCGACAATGGCGTCAATTTGCTCCTGCGTGAATTCTTGTGCGAGCACAGAAATTGGGCAAAGCGCGGCGATAACCGCCATTGTTAATGGAAGTTTTTTTATGATATTCATTGTCATCTCTATTAATTTAAATTTTATTCAGACAATAACCATCCCATTCCGATCTGACAGAATATGTCGCTATCATCAGAAAAAGTTGATTTATATTTTTATAGGTACAGAGGGTTTAATTTAGCGTAACGATATCTCCCTTTATTATCTCTGGTAGAGATGGATAATCTCTTCGGACAATTCACGGGCCAACAGTGAATTCATTAAATGATCCTGGGCATGCACCATAATTAAAGTCATCGGCTGGCGGGCTTCGCCCGCGTCCTGTTCGATGAGTTTGGTCTGCATATGGTGCGCCTGGCGCGCGTAGCCATCGGCTTCGCGCAGCAGGCTTTTGGCTTCGTCAAGGTTGCCCTGCCGGGCCGCGTGCAGGGCTTCAAAGCACAGGCTACGCGACTGACCGGCGTTGACGATAATTTCCATTACGGCATCTTCTAATGCGATCATCATTCATTACTCTTTATCAAAACTATTATTTAACGAGGTGGCGGCGAACCACTCCCCGCTTTTCTTAATGGTACGTTTCTGCGTGGCTAAATCCAGCTGAATAAATCCGTAGCGGTTTTTATACGCATTACACCATGACCAGTTATCAATAAATGTCCACATATGGTAACCAAGACAATTTGCGCCTTCGCTAATCCCTTTGTGAACCCATTTAAGGTGCTCGGAAATAAAGTCGATACGGTATTGATCGTTAATCTGACCGTTTTCAATAAAACGCTGCTCGTTTTCAACGCCCATGCCGTTTTCAGAGATAAAACAGCGCGGGTTGCCGTAATTCTCACGCAGATTAACGAGAATATCGTAAATACCCGGCTCGTAGATTTCCCAGCCGCGGTACGGGTTCATTTTGCGCCCTGGCATCTCGTAATTATCAAAGAACCACTCCGGCATAAACGGCGCCTGAGGGTTCACCGCGCTGTCGCGACACTTCACGCGGCGCGGCTGATAATAGTTAATGCCAAGCAGGTCGATGGTTCCTTCGGCAATTAGCGCGCTGTCTTCGGGCTGACAGGCAGGCAGCTGATCGTAGGCTTTCAGCAGCGCCACCAGATCCGCCGGATATTCCCCGCGCAGAACCGGATCGAGGAAGCTGCGGTTAAACATCAGATCCGCATAATGCGCGGCTTTCAGATCCTGCGGATTCTGCGAGCGCGGATAGGACGGCGTCAGGTTGAGCACGATGCCGATCTCCCCCGCATGATGCCCGGCGCGGAAGGCGCGCACCGCCTGCGCATGGGCCAGCACCGTGTGGTACGCCACGGTCGCCGCGCGACGGAAATCCACCACGTTGGGATAGTGGAAATCGTACAGATAACCGCCTTCCACTGGGACAATCGGCTCGTTAAAGGTAAACCAGTGCAGTACGCGATCGCCGAACAGCTCAAAGCAGATCTGCGCGTAGCGGGCGTATGCCGCCACGACGTCACGGTTTTCCCAGCCGCCGATCTCCTGCATCGCCATCGGCATGTCGAAGTGGAACAGGGTGATGAACGGCGTAATGCCCTGCTCAAGCAGTTCATCGAACACCTGATTGTAGAATTCCACCGCCTGCGGATTCACTTCACCGACACCGTCGGGGATCAGGCGCGCCCAGCTTATTGAGGTGCGAAAGCTGTTATGGTTCAGCTGTTTCAGCAGCTGAATGTCCGATTTCCAGTTCTGGTAAAAGGCTGAGGTATCCTGCGGCCCCACGCCCTGATGGAAACGGTTTGGCTCATTGGCGAACCAGTGATCCCAGGTGGTCACTCCTTTGCCGCCGCCCAGGCTTTCCCCTTCGATTTGCAGCGCGGAGCTTGCGCTGCCCCACCAAAAGTTATCGGGAAATGAATATTTCATAATGCTTCCTCTTTGACGTTATTAACGTGCAGCTTCAGCAGTACCGACGGTTGCCTGGGCTTTTTGCTCTTCGGTTTTCATCAAAGAGCGCTCATAGGCGCGCAGGAACGGCAGATACATCAGGGCTGACATCACCATACAAATTACGCACATCACCACCGGACTGAACGCCCAGTTTGCTGCCCACGACGCACCGATGGGGGCCGGGGTAGTCCACGGTGTCAGGGATACCACCTGCGCCAGCCAGCCGAGTTTGGTCGCGGCGTAGGCCAGACAGGCGTTTACCAGCGGCACGAACACAAACGGGATAAACAGCATCGGGTTCATGATGATCGGCGCACCGAACAGAATCGGTTCGTTGATGTTAAAGAAGCTCGGCACCACGCCCATTTTGCCGATGGTGCGCAGATGCGTCACGCGGCTGCGCAGCAGCAGGAAGGCCAGCGGTAAGGTCGAGCCAACGCCGCCGATCAGCAGATAGTGATCCCAGAAGCCCTGCAGATAGACGTGCGGAAGCGCTGCGCCCGCCGCCAGTGCCGCCTGGTTTGCCGACAGGTTCGCCATCCAGAACGGGTTCATGATGCCGGTGACAATCAGCGAGCCGTGGATGCCTGCGAACCAGAAGATCTGGCACAGCAGCACGGAGAGCAGAATCGCCGGCAGGGAGTCAGAGGCGGACACCAGCGGCTCCAGCAGATGCATAATCGCCTGCGGGATAATCATCCCGGTTTGCGCTTCGATGAACAGGTTCAGCGGGTGCAGCGTGCCGATCACCACCATCACCGGAATCAGGATCTCAAAGGAGCGCGCCACGCCGGTCGGGACTTCTTTCGGCAGGCGAATGGTGACTTTGTTCTCCTTCAGCCACGCGTAAACGCGGGTAGAGTAGATAGCGGTAATCAGTGCGGTGAAAATCCCCTGGCCGGACAAATACTGCGTGGAGATTTTGCCGTCGGCATAGGGTGCCGCCACCAGCAGAAACGCCATAAACGCCAGCAGGCCGGACATCACCGGATCGAGATTAAACTGGCGACCCAGGCTCGCGCCGATCCCCACCGAGATAAAGAAGGTCATCACGCCCATGCTGAGGTTAAACGGCAGCATCAGCTGTTCGCGGTAGGTCTGGGAGAAATCGAGCCAGCCGCGGGCAAAACTGTTGGTGGTATCCGCCGAGAACGGCGGGAAGATGAACACCAGCATAAACGAGCCGATGATCATAAACGGCAGGGCGGCGGTAAACCCGTCACGGATCGCAATCACGTACTTTTGCTGTCCGAGCTTTGCCGCCAGCGGGGTAATGGACTGCTCAATAACGGCAACCATTGATTGATATAACGAACTCATGAGAACACCTTCTTAGTGTGCCGCTTCGATGAGCGACAGAGCATAGTCCAGTACCTTATCACCACGCTGCATACCGTAGTCCATCATGTCGATGGCTTGTACCGGAATACCCTGCGTAGCGGCCTTGTCTGCCAGTGTCTTTAACATGTATTTCACTTGCGGTCCGAGAAGAACGACCTGGTATTGCGGAAACTGCGTGTCAAATTCGGACACGCCGTACGCATCAATCGTGACCGGGACTCCGCGTTCTTCTGCCACTTCAACCATTTTCCTCACCAGCAGGCTGGTGGACATCCCGGCAGAGCAGCACAGCATAATCTTGAACATCGACAACCATCCTCAAAGTGTAAAAAGTTATTGCGGGGATGATTGGATATCATATGGAAACCGGTTT
Organism: Lelliottia sp. WB101; assembly: GCF_003051885.1. NCBI lineage: Bacteria > Pseudomonadati > Pseudomonadota > Gammaproteobacteria > Enterobacterales > Enterobacteriaceae > Lelliottia > Lelliottia sp. WB101. The sequence continues at coordinate 882,324 of NZ_CP028520.1, read as the reverse complement.
CCATTTATAAACCACAGAAGTGTGATAACCATCAAGATCCGCAGCTTATGGGGCTTGTTATCACGATGTGGGTCACAGAATTTAGCGTTTTTGACATCAAATTGAGTGGAAACGGAAAATCGGTTTCCATAGAAAACGGAAACGGATATACTCCGGATTGGCTATAATGTGAGCCGAAGCGGTATCAGGAATTACAGGGCTACGTGGGTCCTGACAGGGGAATATGATGTCTACAATCAACGATGTATCACGTCTGGCCGGGGTGTCCAAAGCCACGGTGTCACGGGTGTTGAGCGGGTCGCGCGGCGTGAAGGAAGCCAGCCGTGAGGCCGTACTGAAAGCGGTGGATGAGCTGAACTATCGGCCCAACGTTATAGCGCAATCACTGTTGAGCCAGTCCACCGGCTGTATCGGCGTGATCTGTGCGCAGGATAATATCAACCAGACCACCGGGTATCTTTACGCGCTGGAAAAACAGCTCAGTCAGCACCAAAAACATCTGCTGCTGCGCTTCGCGAACACCAAAAGCGAGGTGCTCAACGCGCTCGATGAACTCTCCTGCGGCCTTTGCGACGACATCCTGATTATCGGGGCGCGTTTCCCGCTGCATATCGATCAGGAAAACGTCATCCTGGTGGACTGCATGGAGTCCGATAACGCCAACAGCATCCAGTTTGACCACGCCTTTGCCGCCGAAACCGCCTGTAACTACCTCACCAGCCAGGGCCGTCGGCAGATTGCCTTAATTCAGCCACAGGGCAGCGGTTTTGCCGATCAGGTGCTGCTCGGGTACAAACACGCGCTGGAGAAAAACTTCCTGCCGTTTAACCGCAATCTGGTGTTTATGGACGCCACTTCGTCGTCCGTGGCGTTGCAGGAATTACTGAATAACGCGACCACGTTGAATTTCAACGCGTTGCTGGTGGCGGATGAGCAGGAAGCGCAGCGCGTGATCCCGCAATTGCAGGCATTTAATAAGTCGGTTCCGGAAGACATCATGGTCTTTAGTCTCGCCGGATCGCTGCATCTTCCGGGAATTCCGACCATTCCGGCCATCGAATACTCCATGGATGCGATGGCGGCGCGGATTGTGGCGTGGCTGAATGAGAAAACGCAAATGCTCGGCTCTTACGTCTTGCGCGGGGATCTGATTATCCCGGATATGCGCAAACGCTAATCAAAAAAAAGCGTGAAGCACGCTTCACGCTTAGTAATCCTCCATGCAGTCCACTTTGCCGACGGCTTCCCAGTAGTTATCCAGGTTATCGCGCTCCATCGCCAGCACGGCGTTTTTCACCAGCAGCTTGTTAGCCTCGGATGACATGATCATCGCCTGCCACTCTTTGTCCGTCTGCTTGCCCTGAGGCGAGCACACTTTCTTGATATCTTTCATCACGGCCTGGCGGATTTTCTCCGTTTTTACCGGGTCCTGCGTCTCCCTGGCGTGGACGAAGGCGGCGAAAAGCAAACAGATGACCAGACAAAACAGGTGAGCAGCTTTCATTGAAACCCCCGGAGTAAAACGCGCGTTGTTCTCTGAAATATATCGTTACATTCATCAAAGCGATTCAAGCCGAAAGTATGATTCTGGACAGACACAGGTATGAGACGTTTTAAGCGTAGCTGGAGTTTTTGCCGGGCATCAGCGCCCGGCAAAAGATTTATTGGATGCCACCGCCGAGCGATTGCCAGAGGGTCACGCGGTTGATGAAGTCCGTCTGTTGCAGGGCGATCAGCGACGTCTGCGCCGACCACAGAGACCGCTGCGCGGTCAGTACGGTCAGATAATCCCCCGCACCCGCCTGATAGCTGCGCGTCGCCACATCCAGCGTTTTCTGCTCCGCCGCGACGTATTCCCGCTGGGCGTCCAGCTGCTCGCTGAGCGTTTCCCGCCGCGCCAGCGCGTCGGCAACGTCTTTGAACGCGCTCTGAATGGTCTTTTCGTAGGTGGCGATCAGCCCCTTTTTCTCCGCTTCGGCATAGCGCAGCTGCGCCAGATTGCTCCCGCCGCTGAACAGCGGCAGGGTGATCGACGGTGCGAACGACCACACTTTGAGGCCGTGGCTGAACAGGGATGACAACGAATCGCTGCCAACACCGGCGCTGGCGGTCAGGGAAATGGTCGGGAAGAAATTCGCACGCGCCGCGCCAATACTGGCGTTGGCGCTCAGCAGATTGTGCTCGGCTTCCTGAATATCCGGGCGGCGCAGCAGCGCGCTGGAGCTGACACCCGCCGGGATCAGGGTGATGGCGTTGTCGCTCAGACTCTCCAGCGTGCCCGGCAGCAGCGCGTCTGGCACCGTATCGCCCGCCAGCAGATTAAGGGCGTTTTTATCCTGCGCGACCAGCGTCTGGTAACTCGCCACGCTGGCGCGCGCCTGCTGATACACCGCCATCGCTTCGCTGGTATCCGTCGCCGCCGCCACGCCCACTTCCTGCTGGCGTTTCACGATTTTCAGCGAATTGGCTGCGCTTTCCATGGTGGATTTCGCCAGCGCCAGATTGCTGTTATCCGCCGCCAGCGTCAGCCATGCGGTGGTCAGCTCGCTAATCATCGTCAGGCGTGTATTTTGCGCCGTGAATTCGCTGGCGAGCCAGGTTTCCCGCGCGGCGCGGGAGAGGCTCTGGTTGCGGCCAAACAGGTCCAGCTCAAAGCTCGACACCGCGCCGTTGGCTTCGTCGCTGGTGGTGACGCCACCGGCCAGCGTCCGGCTGCGGGTATGGCTCAGCTCAGCATCGACCGTCGGGAACAGGGACGAGCGCGTTTCGCCATACTGGGCGCGGGCGGCGTCGATATCGGCAATCGCTTTTTGCACGTCGCGGTTGCTGTTAAGCGCCATCGTCACCACGCTTTTTAACCGCGCATCGTTCACCACCTGCTGCCACTGGCTGACGACCGCGCTGGCCTCGCCGTGGCTGCCCGGCAGCGTCGCCGGGACGGGCGCATCCGGGCGCTGATAGGTCGGGTCCAGCGAGACACAGCCTGCGCTCATCAGCGCCAACACTAAAACAGAAACACGAAACATGATCACCTCCGGTTTGCGTGCTTACCGGAGAACAGACGCTTCACCAGTACAAAGAATAACGGGACAAAGAAAATCGCCAGCAGCGTTGCCGCAAGCGTTCCGCCGATGATACCGGTGCCGATTGCCACGCGGCTGTTAGCGCCCGCGCCGGTCGCGACCGCCAGCGGCGTGACCCCTGCGATAAACGCCAGCGAGGTCATGATGATTGGGCGCAGACGGGTCTGGGCTGCGCGCAGGGCGGCGCGCGTCAGGGAGTACCCTTCCGCCACTTTGGCTTCGGCAAACTCGACAATCAGAATGGCGTTTTTCGACGACAGGCCGATGGTGGTCAGCAGCGCCACCTGGAAGTAAACGTCGTTGTTCAGACCGCGCATCGTCGCGGCCAGCGCCGCACCGAGCACGCCGAGCGGAATGACCATGATCACCGAGATCGGCACCGACCAGCTCTCGTACAGCGCCGCCAGGCAAAGGAACACCACCAGAATCGACAGGGCGTAAAGGCTCATCGCCTGGCCGCTGGCCAGTTTTTCCTGCAACGACAGGCCGCTCCACGCCCAGGTGGTGCCAGCGGGCAGTTTGTTTGCCAGTTGTTCCATGGTGGTCATCGCGCTGCCAGAGCTTGAGCCGCTGGCGTTCTCACCCTGAATTTCATACGCCGCAGAGCCGTTGTAGCGCACCAGGCTTTCCGGGCCGTATTCCCAGCGGGTGGTGGCGAAGGCGGAGAACGGCGTCATGCTGTCATCGCTGCCGCGCACGTACCATTTGTTGAGATCCGACGGTGCGGCGCGGTAATCGCTATCGCCCTGGATATAGACCTTTTTGACGCGGCCACGGTCGATAAAATCGTTCACGTAAGTTCCGCCCCAGGCGCTGGAGAGGGTGCTGGTGACATCGCTCAACGCGAGGCCGAGAGAAACGGCTTTGTTGTTGTCGATATCGACCTGCAGCTGCGGCATCTGTGGCAGATCGTTGGCGCGCACCGCCTGCAGCGAGGCGTTTTTATTCGCCTCACCAATCAGCTGATTACGAAACGCCAGCAAGGTATCGCGATCCGTATTGCCCGTCGCCATCAGCTCAAAGGTAAAGCCGTTGCTCTGGCCGAGCCCGTCCACGGACGGCGGCGTCATGGCAAACACGGTGGCATCACGAATGCCGCCCAGCTCTTTGCTGGCGCGCAGGGCAATCGCCTGTGCAGTGTTTTCGCTGCCCTTACGTTCGGACCAGTTTTTCAGCGACACAAACGCCATACCGGCGTTCTGGCCGCTGCCGCTAAAGCTAAAGCCCTCAACGGTGAAAATCACATTGGTGTTGTCTTTCTCTTCGCTGAGGAACCAGTCGGTGACCTTGCGGCTCACCTCGGCGGTGCGCACGGCGGTCGCGCCTGCGGGGAGGGTGTACTGCACCATGATTTCGCCCTGATCTTCCGTCGGCAGGAAGCTGCCTGGCAGTTTCCACATGGTCAGGGCCATTGCGCCGCACAGGACGGCGAAGATCGCCATCATGCTGCCGGAGCGGCGTAAGACGCGCAGGACACGGTGCTGATAGCCACTTTCAGTCCTGCTGTAAAAGCGGTTAAAGGCGCCAAAAAAGCCTTTCTTGTGCGGCGGTGTGTGGCTGAGAACCGTGCCGCACAGGGCCGGGGTGAGCGTAAGCGCCACCACCACCGAGAGGATCATCGCCGAGATAATGGTCACGGAGAACTGACGATAAATCACCCCCGTTGAGCCGCCAAAGAACGCCATCGGCAGGAACACCGCCGAGAGCACGAGGGCAATCGCCACCAGTGCGCCGGAGATTTCACCCATCGATTTTTCGGTCGCTTCGCGGGCGGGCAAGCCCTCATCACGCATAATGCGCTCGACGTTTTCCACCACCACGATGGCGTCATCTACCAGCAGGCCAATCGCCAGTACCATCGCGAACAGGGTCAATGTGTTGATGGAGTAGCCGAACAGCGCCAGCACGCCGAAGGTGCCGAGTAGTACCACCGGTACCGCCAGCGCCGGGATCAGCGTGGCGCGGACGTTTTGCAGGAACAGATACATCACCACCACCACCAGCACGATGGCTTCGAACAGCGTCTGAATCACATCCTCAACGGAGATTTTGATGAACTCGGTGCTGTCTTTCGGGTAGGCGACGTCATAGCCTTCCGGCATCGCGCGTTTGAACTCGGCGATTTTTTCTTTCACTGCGGTCGCGGTACTTAGGGCGTTAGCCCCAGGCGAGAGCATCACCGCCACGCCAGCCGCCGGGTGGCCGTTTAGCTTCGCAGTAGCGGTGTAATCTTCGCTGCCCATCTCAACGCGGGCGACGTCGCCGATGCGCACCACCGAGCCGTTGGACTGGCTCTTGATGATGATATTTTTAAACTGATCGACGGTTTGCAGGCGCGACTGGGCGCGCACGGTGGCCGTCAATTGCTGTGCATTCGACGACGGCAGCGCGCCAATTTTCCCGGCAGAGACCTGCACGTTTTGCGCTTCAATCGCCGTTTGCACGTCGGAAGGCATCAGCGCGTACGAGGCCAGCTTCGCCGGATCGAGCCAGATGCGCATCGCGTACTCCGCGCCAAACACCTGCAAACTGCCCACGCCTTCCACGCGCGCCAGCGGGTCCTGCACGTTACTCACCAGCCAGTCGGCGATATCTGAACTGCTGGCTTTGTCGGTTTTGTCGTACACGCCCATGATCAGCAGGAAGTTGCTCTGGGATTTCACTACCGTGATGCCCGACTGCTGCACTTCGCTCGGCAGGCGCGATTCGGCCTGCTGAACTTTGTTTTGCACCTGCACCTGCGCGGTATCCGGGTCGGTACCCTGTTCAAAGGTGACGTTGATGCTTACGGAGCCGTCGGAGCTGCTGGTGGAGGTGAAATAGAGCAGGTTATCCAGGCCCGTCAGCTGCTGCTCAATCACCTGGGTGACGCTGTTTTCCAGGGTCTGGGCGGAGGCCCCCGTGTAGGTGGCGGAGATTTTCACCGACGGCGGCGCAACGTCCGGGTACTGCGCGACCGGCAGGGTGCGGATCGCCAGCATCCCGGCGAGCATAATCAGAATGGCGATCACCCACGCAAACACCGGGCGACGCACGAAGAAATGGGAAAACATCAGGCGTCTCCTCCGGCGGTTTTGATCTCTTCGGCTTTCACTTCCTGCCCGGTGGCCACTTTTCCGGTGCCTTCTACGATCAGCTTATCGCCCGCCTTCAGCCCGCTCAGCACCAGCCATTTGTCGCCGTAGGTTTCCCCTGTTTGCAGCGTGCGCTGTTCGACTTTGTTGCTGCCGTTCACAACCAGCGCGGTGGCGTTGCCTTTGGCGTCGCGGGTAATGCCCTGCTGCGGTGCCAGAATCGCGTCATCCATGATGCCCTCGTCCACGTTGGCGCGAACGAACATGCCCGGCAGAAGCTGATGCTTCGGATTGGGGAAAATCGCCCGCAGGGTGACGGAGCCGGTGGATTCATCAACGGCGACTTCCGTCAGGGCCAGACGGCCCTTTTCGCTGTAAGTGCTGCCGTCTTCGAGGATCAGCGAAACGCTCAGGGTATCGCTGTTGGTGGACAGCGTTTGCTTGCGTAATCGCAGCAGATCGGCGCTCGAACGGGTGAGATCGACGTACATGCTGTCCAGCCCGCGAATGGTCGCCAGAGCCGTCTCCTGCTGGGCGGTCACCAGTGCGCCCGGCGTGACGGACGAAATACCGATGCGCCCGCTAATCGGCGCGGTGACGGTGGTCCAGTTCAGGCTGATGCGCGCGCTTTCCAGTGCAGCTTTTTTGGATTCGACGCTGGCCTTGTCCTGCGCACAGGTGGCCTGTGCATCTTCTGCATCCTGGCGCGAAACGCCATCGTCCTTCACCAGCTGCGCATAGCGCCTGGCTTTCTGGCAGTCGGCCTGCACCAGCGACTGGGCCTGTTTCAGCGCGGCGGCGGCTTCGTCGTAGCTCGCCCTGAAACTGGCCGGGTCAATCTGATACAGGGCCTGCCCGGCTTTCACCGTATCGCCTTCATTAAACAGCCGCTTCTGGATGATGCCGCCCACCTGCGGGCGCACCTCCGCGCTCAGGGCGGCGCTGGTCCGCCCGGTAAGCTCACTGACCACCGGGACGGGCTGGCTCATGAGGGTGACGATCCCCACTTGCGGGAGTGCGCCTTCTGGCGCGGATATTTGTGCATTATCGCAACCGGTCAGGAGAAATAATGCCGCGATGGCGGTTGTTAGGGTTTTCATACTTTTTTCCAGAGTGAACGACGCCTGTCCCGTTAATGGCTTAACGAGATGAGGAGGTTTTAAGGCAAAGCGATGCCGCATCTCCGCGATTCGCGGAAATGAAAAAACGGGAAATAGCTATTTCCCGGTGATGAGTTCAGGTTTAATTAATTCACAATGAGAAGCATATTGAGTATTTCCCGATAAATTTTTTCTAATTCTTCTGCTGATACTTTTTGTGGGGTTAATCGACGATAGATGGAGCCTTCCATCATCACGGCGATAATTTCCACGCAGCAGCGAATGCGCTCGTCGCTCAGGTGCGGGCACTGTTTTTTCAGGTGCTCGCAGGCGTTGGCAAACATGCGCGCGTCGGCTTCCACCAGCATTGCCGCAACCAGCGGATTGCGGGTCGCTTCGGCAGACATTTCCAGCATCAGCGCATCGTCGTCTTCGCTCAGAGTCTGGCGCCAGGCAAGGATCTGCGGCATGCGGTCGGTCTGGGTTTTGCCTTCCATCTCGGCGATGCGGTAGTCGATAATGCGGCGGATCATCTCTTCGATAATGGCATCTTTATTGCTGAAATAACGGTAGATTTGCCCGACACTCAGCTTCGCCTCGCTGGCGATTTGCGACATGCTGGCACCGTGAAAGCCGCTCGCGCGAAAGCAGCGCCGCGCCGCGGTGATGATCTCGTCCTGCCGTAGTTTCTGCCGTTCTTCAAGCGTTGTGCTCATCGTTTCCCCGCCGCGCTGAGAGTGAGAATGATCGTTCTCATTTTTGGTTATTATACGTTTCAGAATGGTTCAGGAAAGCGCTTTTTTTATTTTCATATTGAAAGAATATTTCTACTGCGAAATAAAGGAGAGAATAAGGAGTTTTTATGAAGATAAAGGTGTGCGATATTCAGATTGCGCTGAAAATAAGGAGAACAACATGTACTTGAGCCTTACGGATACCATTACTGAAGCCGATAAAGAAGAACTCCTGAATGGATTACGATCCTATAACCGGCAGTATATCGATTTTTCTGCGGTCGGTGGCGATATCGCCGTTTATGCACGCGACGACAGTGGCGTGATGACGGGCGGATTGATCGGCAATCGCAAAGGCGAATGGCTGAATATTCAGTACCTGTGGGTGAGCAATGACGCGCGCGGTAGCGGGCTGGGGAGTCAGCTGATGAATGCCGCCGAAGAAGAAGCCCGCCGCCAGGGTTGCCGCCATGCGCTGGTGGATACGTTCAGCTTTCAGGCGCGTCCGTTTTATGAAAAGCAGGGGTATACATTGCAGATGACGCTGGAGGATTTCCCTTATCAGGGCATGCAGCGGCACTATCTGGCGAAAGATCTGTAACGGCGGATGCCCGGTGGCACGGTGTGACCGGGCCTGCCATTCAGACAGTACCGATATATAACTTTTCCTTCTGGTTGATTCTTTTTCGGTTTTTAGCGTACCGCTTCGTTGTCGATATAGTCGTTCAAACGTTTATCAAAAGGATCTGTCTCGTGAAACTCCCTTTACCTCGATGTGGTGCATTACTTCTGGCGGGCGTTCTGCTTGCGGGCTGTGATCAAAGCGGCAGCGATGCCAAACATATTAAAGTCGGCGTGATTAACGGCGCAGAGCAGGATGTGGCGGAAGTCGCCAAAAAAGTGGCGAAAGAGAAGTACGGGCTGGATGTGGAGCTGGTCGGTTTCAGCGGCTCGCTGCTGCCCAACGATGCGACGAACCACGGCGAACTGGATGCGAACGTCTTCCAGCATCGCCCATTCCTGGCGGAAGATAACAAAGCCCATAACTATAAGCTGGTCGCGGTGGCAAATACGTTTGTCTTCCCGATGGCAGGCTACTCGCGCAAAATCAAATCGGTATCGGAACTGAAGGATGGCGCGACCGTTGCGATTCCAAACGATCCCACCAACCTTGGCCGCGCGCTGTTGCTGCTGCAAAAAGAGAAGCTGATTACGCTTAAACCCGACGTCGGCCTGCTGCCAACGGCTCTTGATATTACCGCTAACCCGAAAAAGCTGAACATCATGGAGCTGGAAGGCGCGCAGCTGCCGCGCGTGCTTGACGACCCAAAAGTGGATGTGGCGATCATCAGCACCACTTACCTCCAGCAAACCGGGCTGTCGCCGGTGCATGACGGCGTGTTTATCGAAGATAAAAACTCGCCTTACGTGAATATTGTGGTAACCCGCGAAGAGAATAAAGACGCGGAAAACGTGAAGGAATTTATTCAGTCGTACCAGTCGCCAGAAGTGGCGAAAGCGGCAGAAAAAATCTTTAACGGCGGCGCGGTTCCGGGCTGGTGATCGGAGGGTGGGAGTGCCCGCCTTTTCATCGTGAACTTATCATGGCTCCCAAAGGATATATTAAATATCCTTTGGGATATAATCCATAATCTTACCGCAGTCACAACTTGAATAAAAACTCACGCCCTATCTAAAATTGAATTTACTCAAAATAAGACTCATCTTATAGTGCGATTAATTCGTCTATTCAGCTATTTCAGGGAAAGAATGAGTAGCCCATTCAAGTGTTTTGAAATAATTTCTCCGGTAAATTATATTATCGCTTTTATCGTTGGAAGTATTTTATCTTTTGCTGTACAGGCTGCACCGCTTTCACCCTCAGACCGTGATGCTATTCAGCAGCAGCAACAGCAATTGTTATTACAAAACCAGCAACAACGTGATGAGCTTGAAAGAAGTATTCCGCTGCCGAAAGCCGTCCCCACGGCCCCTGCTGTCAGCGACGCTGGCCCGTGTTTTACGGTCCATACAATCAACCTCACCGGTGTCACTATTATGCCGGAAAAAACCCGTGTCAAGCTGCTTGCACCGTGGCAGAACCAATGCCTTAATATGGCAAAAATAACTGAATTAACGGCACATATTTCTGACTGGTATATCAGCCGAGGTTACATCACCAGCCGTGCGTTCTTGACCGAGCAGGATCTTTCAAGTGGTCAGCTGAATATTGTGGTGCTGGAAGGAAAACTTGAAGCGATTCGCCTGGAGGGGAAAACGCCGTTGATGCTTAAAATGGCGTTTCCTGGACTGACAGGGCGCATTCTAAATTTGCGTGATATAGAGCAGGGAATGGAGCAAATTAATCGTTTGCGTGCTCAACCCGTTCAGATTGAAATTATTCCTGCATCGCAACCAGGATATTCAGTCGTTAATCTCACCGCTCAGCCTGAATTTCCGTTAAGTGCCAGTCTTAGTCTGGATAATAGCGGGCAGAAGAGTACCGGTGATGAACAACTTAATGGCGCCCTCACGGCGAATAATATGCTGGGCCTGGCGGATAAATGGTTTGTGAGCGGCGGACGCAGCAGCGATTTCGCAACGGCATATGACGCGCAGAATTTCCAGGCGGGTGTCAGCGTTCCGTTCGGCTATGGGTTGTTTGATTACAGCTACGCGTGGAGTAACTACCGCACCACGATAGATAACATTGGGTATCAGTGGGTCTCCACTGGCGATACCAAAACGCACCGGTTCAATGCTTCATGGGTGGTCTATCGCAACGGGGATGTGAAAACGGGGATCGCGGCGGGAGTCGTGCAGCGTTCGAGCCGCAACTGGCTCAATGACGCACCGCTGCAAAGCAGTACCCGCAATCTCTCAAGCCTGATTCTGGGCATCACCCATACGCAAAAAATCGCTGGTGGCGTGGCGACCTTTAACCCCACCTGGAGCCACGGGATGCCCTGGTTTAACGCCGAAACTGACGAAGACAAAACCGGCGATGCCCCACGAGCGGAGTTTCGAAAATGGAGTCTGAATACCAGTTTTCAGCGTCCGATCACCCGTGATGTGTGGTGGCTGACCAGCGCCTACGGGCAGTGGTCGCCCGACCGCCTGTATGGCTCAGAGCGTCTCACGCTCGGTGGGGAAAGCTCGGTGCGTGGTTTTAAAGAACAGTATCTTTCCGGGGATAACGGCGGTTATCTGCGTAACGAACTGGGCTATTCGCTCATTACCTTGCCAGTGGTTGGGCAGATTAGCGCCACCTTCGCCTTCGACGGAGGCTGGCTGGAAAAAGACCGTGAGGATCGGTATGCCTCTGGCACGTTGTGGGGCACGTCCATCGGCCTCACCAGCAGTGGACGCATATACAGCAGCCAAATATCACTCGGGATACCTGTGAAGTATCCCGACTGGCTTGCGCCAGACCACGCCATTGTTAACTGGCGTATTGCCTTCATGTTTTAAGAGAACCCGTGACTATGGAAACCCGCACCCCACCTGTTCGTTTCTCGCAGCGTCTGTTGAGCTGGATCATCTGTGGCTTAATGGTCTGGCAGCCCGTGGCACCAGCGATGGCAGCGGCGATGACGCCGACAGGACCGACCGCGATGGACAAGGCCGGGAACGGGGTGCCCGTCGTCAATATCGCTACCCCCAACGGGGCGGGGATTTCGCATAACCAGTTCAATGACTACAACGTCGGCAAAGAAGGGGTCATTCTCAACAACGCTACCGATCGGTTAACCCAGACGCAGCTTGGCGGCCTGATCCAGAACAACCCAAATTTGCAGGCAGGGCGTGAAGCAAAAGGAATCATCAACGAAGTAACGGGGGGCAGCCGTTCGCAACTGCAGGGGTATACCGAAGTGGCGGGCAAAGCGGCGAACGTGATGGTCGCTAACCCGTACGGGATTACCTGTAACGGCTGCGGATTTATCAACACCCCAGGAGTCACACTGACGACCGGGAAACCGCAGTTTGATGCTAACGGTAATCTGCTGGCGTTGGAGGTCACGCGAGGCGCGATCACGGTTGAAGGGCAAGGGCTGGATGCCAGCAAGAATGATTCGCTCTCCATTATCGCCCGCGCGACCGAGGTAAATGCGGCCATTCATGCTCGCGATTTGTCGATGACCATTGGCGCGAATCGGGTGGGAGCAGATGGCAGCGTCAAAGCGATTGCCGGAGAAGGAGCCTCACCCACGGTAGCAGTCGATACCAGCGCGCTAGGCGGGATGTATGCCAACCGTATTCGTCTGGTATCCAGCGAAGAGGGTGTCGGGGTTAACCTCGGTAATCTCAACGCTCGACAAGGGGATATTCAGCTTGATGCCAATGGCAAGCTGACGGTAACGAATAGCCTCTCAAGCGGCGCGCTGAACGCGAAAGGGGCTGGTGTGACGATGAACGGCAGTCACCAGACCAGCGGCGCACTGAATATTGTCAGCTCGCAAGATATGACCCTCAACAATAGCACGCTTGCCAGTGGCGGCGAGATGCGATTGGACAGTGCAGGCAAACTGCAGATGACGGGCGGCGGGACCAACAGCAAAGGCGCCCTGACGGTGAAAAGCGGTCAGGATATGGCGCTCAACGGAACATCGCTGATAAGCCAGGGGAATGCCACCCTGAACAGCCAGGGAAAATTGAACGCATCCGGCGGGGGTATTTCAGCGCAGGGCGGGGCGTTAGCGGTCACCAGCCAGCAGGATATGACGCTGACCAACACCACGCTGGTCGGTCAGGGGAAAACAACGCTCACGGGCAATGGCGATATTCAGCTTAGCGGCGGTAGCCTGACCAGTCATGGAGACCTGAACGTTACCGGTGGTCAGAACACAACGCTGAAGAATACAAAAGTGGGCAGTGATGCTCGCGCCTCGCTTTCCAGCAGCGGCCAACTGGCCTCATCCGCAACGGCCCTGTCGGCAGGCACTAACCTCGAACTGAACGGGCAAAAACTGACGCTGGATAATCAGAGCCGGGCCGATGCGGCTGGCGCTATCCGCCTGACCGGTGGACAACTGACAAATCAGGGGCAGATAAATGCTGCGGGAGATTTAACGGTCACCGGCGATGCGTTAACTAACGGCGGCCTGATGGCGGCAAAAGGCCATGTGGAGACGCAAACCAGTATTCTGGATAACAGCGGAACGCTTCAGGGTAACGGCGTGACGCTGCAGGGCCAAACCCTCGGCAACAGCGGTACGCTGCAAAGCAGCGGGCAATTGACGTTAAACACCGAAACGCTGAACCAGCAGGGTACGTTTAGCGCCAAAGGCGACGCCACAATTGTCGCCAGCGATAAATTGCATAACAGCGGCAGTCTGCTTGCAGAGGGATCGCTTGCTGTGAACGCGGGCGCACTGGAGCAGAACGCGACGCTTTCCGGTACAAAAGGCGTGAACATTAACGCCGATACCTTCACCAGCGGTCAGAATTCCCGCACCACGAGCCAGGGAGATATCCGGCTCACAGCGGCGCAGCGTGCCGAGCTTCAGGGGCAGACTGATGCAGCGGGCACGCTAACCGTTGGCGCAAAAAATCTCACTACCCTCAGTGGCGCGCATTTACAAAGCGATCGGGATTTGGTGCTGCAGGCGGACACTGCGCAACTGGACGGAATTCAGGCGGCGAAAGGTGCGCTGAACGTCACAGGTAAGACTCTCGCGCATAGCGGAAAATCCACCGGCGCAACGCTCGCATTCACCGCGACTGACGAGATAGCTAACCGGGGTGAACTGACGGCGGAGGCCATCAGACTCAACGCGCAACGCATCACCCAAAGCGGGACGGCGAAAGCCAATCGCATCATCTTCACCGCGCCGCAGTTCATTACCAACAGCGGATCGCTGGTGGCAGATGCACTTACCCTTGGGGGTCAGCACATCACCAACAGTGGTTTGTTGCAGAGCAATTCACTTTTCAGTGTCAACGCTGAAACGCTGGACAACCTTAGCGGCGGTTCGCTCTACAGCGTCCGCGATCTGACGCTCAACCTGCCAGAACTGAACAACAGCGGTCTGATCACCACCGACGGTACCTTGTCGCTGAAAGGCACGACGCTCGTCAACAGCGGCGAAATGAATGGCGTCAATGTGTACAGCGATGACAGCCGTCTCACTAACACCGCTACGGGTCTTTTGCTGGCCGATGAGCAGCTTACGCTCAACGATAACATGCTGTTGAATGACGGGCAGGTGGCGGCAAATCGTTTGCAAATAACTGCCGACAGCCTGCAAAACCAGGGCGTAGTGCAGGGAGACGCGTCACTGAAGCTGAACGTCGCCGAGCTGATTAACCGCGGTACGTTGCACAGCGAAGGCACGCTGGATCTGCAAGGTGCGTCGCTGGATAACCATGGTGAACTCAGCGCCACCGCGCTGCTTTTCAGCCTAACGCACCAACTCAGTAACGCTGCAACCGGACGTCTAATCGCCCAGGATGGCTTAACGTCAACCACGCCAGCGTTTATCAATAACGGGCTGGTGGCGGGAAAGGCGATTCAGCTTAACGGCGCGGCGGTGACGAACAGCGGCACGCTGCAGGGTACTCGTGCGCTATCGGTGACGGGTTCGCAGCTCAGCAACCTTCAGGGCGGGATGCTGCTCTCCGGCGGAGATCTGCATCTGCAAAACGATAAACTCACCAACGGCGGATTGCTGCAGGGGAAAACCCTCAATCTGGCGACTGGCGAGTGGATCAACACCGGTAACGCGCTGGGTGAAGTGGGTGTGACGGCGACGATCGCGAGATCGTTCAGCAACCAGGGAAAAGTGCTGAGCCAGCAAAATCTCGATCTGAACGCCGCCAACACCACAAATCAGGGGCAGTTGCTGGCAAAAGTGCTGACGCTGCGCGGCGATCTGCTCAATAGCGGGCTGTTGCAGGGCAGCAGCGCGCTGGCGTGGACGGGCGATAGTTTTACTAATCAGGCGCAGGGCCAGGCGACGGGCGGCGAGACGCTGGCGCTTTCGGGAACCCGCCTGAACAATCAGGGCCAAATTCAGGCGCGCGACGCGACGCTTACCGCCACTATGCTGACCAATAGCGGCTCAGCGCAGGCGCTGGATCGTCTGAAAATGAACGTCGACGGGCGACTTGATAATCAGGGCGCGATGCTCAGTCAAAATCTGTTTGAACTGACGGCGGCACAACTGTTTAACGACGGGCAACTGGCCGCGAAATCGCTGACGCTCACTTCTCCGCAACTCACCAATACCGGCACCATGCAGGGCAATGACAGCCTGACGCTGACGACCCGCGACCTGACCAATAGCCAGAACGGGCAACTGGTCAGCGGCGGTTCGCTGGATCTGAATATCGACAAACTCGACAACGCCGGTCTGATGCAGGTGAATCAACGCTTCACGGTGAAAGGAAGCGAGCTGCTTAACAGCGGCGATATACAGGCGGATGCGCTGGATTTTGTTCTCAGCAAAACACTGAATAATCAGGGCGGTATTGTTGCCAAAAATGGCACTGCGCTGAACGCGACAACGCTGACCAACAGCGGGACGCTGGCGGGTAAAACGGCGACGCTGGGTGGCACGGATATTCGCAATGGTGGGCTGATTCAGGGTAATGATAAAGCTGACGCCATGGCCAGTCGCATCACCAACGAAGCAGCGGGCAAATGGATTTCCGGCGGGGCGCTAACGCTCAATGGCGGCCAGTTGACGAACGCGGGCGCCGTGCAAGGCGCGACGATTAGCCTTACGGCGGCGTCACTGGAGAACGGCGGCACCCTGAACGGACTCAACGGATTCAGTGGAACGTTCACCGGGAAACTAAATAACAACGGACAAATACAGAGTGGTGGCGCGCTGAATTTCAGCGCCGACAGCATTCTTAACCCTGGCCGTATGATGGGTAAGACCCTGACGCTGAATGCCCGCGATATCAATAACAGCGGGCTCTGGCAAGGCACTGATGGCTTGGTGCTGACGGGGGAAACGCTCGCCACTACGGCAGCCTCGCGCACGCTCACTGGCGGCGCGTTAACGCTGGATGCCGGACAACTCACCACACAGGGCACGCTTCAGGGCCAAAACGTTGATATCACCACTGACGGCTGGACGCACGGCGGCTTGCTCCTGAGCCTAGGCGAAATGACTGCCAATATTGGTGGCACGCTCACCTCAACCGGCTCGCTGATGAGCAAAAGTTCGGCCGAGGTGACAGCGCAAACGCTGGATAACCGTGGGCAGTTGCTGAGCGAAGGTGATGTCACACTGGGCGGCGGCACGCTGAAAAACAGCGGCACGGTCCAGGGGAAAAATCTCGCGCTGCATCAGGCGAGCATAAACAATCAGGGTAACCTGACTGGGCTGGAAAGCCTGACGATTGAAGCCCGACAGCAGCTGATGGCGCGTATCGCCATGGCCGCGCCGCAACGGGAGCTGATCAACGGCACAACGGGCGCGCTGCTCACGCAGGGTACGCTAACTCTCACCTCCGATACGGTGACGAACGCTGGAAGCTGGCAGGCACAAAACATTCTGCTCAACGCCCAGTCGTTGACGAACGGTGGCGCGGTGCAGAGTGCCGATGCGCTGCAGATGACGCTGGCGAATAATCTGACCAGCAGCGCTGGGAGCAAAATTACCGCGCTGGGTATTGCCACGCTTCAGGCGCAGTCCCTCAATAATCAGGGTCAGTGGGCGGCTAAAAATCTGACGCTGAAAGGCGCGACGCTTAGTAACAGCGGCGCAATCAGCGGCGTAAACGGGCTCACGCTGGCACAAACCGGTACGGTGACTCAGCAGCAGAGCGGGACAATGCTCTCTGGAGGAACGCTGAATGTTAACGCCGCGTCTGTTAGCAACAGCGGAAGAATTCAGGGTGCGACGCTCGGTATGACCACCGGCGCATTGACCAATAACGGGCGTTTGCAGGGCGATAATGGCGCGACCCTAAACCTGAGCGGAACGCTGACCAACAACGCAGGCGGGGAAATCGTCAGCCGTCAGGGGTTGACGGTGACGACGCCATCGCTGTTTAACTACGGCCTGATGCAGGGCGGCGGCGAGACGCGCGTGACGGCAAACACCCGGTCCCGCAACGACGGCAAGCTCCTTTCCGGCGGACGTCTGACGCTGACCACGGCGCAGTACACCGGCGCGGGCTGGCTCCAGGCGACGAACCTGATCCTTAACGCTGCGACGGCGACCAACAGTGGCACCTGGGTTGCCGATCAGGCGACGCTGACGGGGAATACGTTTACTAATCAGAGCACCACCCAGGCGGGCACGCTGGCGGTGAATTACAACCAACTGATCAACAGCGGTACGTTGCTTGGCAATACACAGTTGACGATTGATGCCGATCAGGTGAATCAGAGCGCGGTGGGCAAGCTATTCAGCGGCGGCGATCTGTGGCTCGAAAGTCTGGGGCTGGATGCTATCGGACAGGTCGTGTCGCTAGGTAATCTGACCTTAAAACTCACCAACGCGTTTACCAGTAAAACGGCGCTTGCCGCGGGTAAAACGCTGGCGATTAGCAGCAACGGTGCGATCGATAACCGCAGCATAATGCAGGGTCAGGCGGTCAATCTGGCCGCAGGCGGTCAGCTCACCAACAACGGCCAGATCACCACGGGGACCGGGGCGAGCACGCTCTCTGGCAGCACCGTGGCGCTGAATGGTGCGGGTACGATCCAGGGCGGAGGAGATATCACTGTCGCCAGCCGCGGCAACATCACCGTCGACGGTTTTACCGGCACGCGCGGTTCGCTGACGCTCAGTGCGCCGGGTTCGATCATCAATACCGCACTGTTGTATGCGGCGAATAATCTGGCGCTGTACGCCAACAGCATCACTAATCAGCGCGGTGATATCCTCGCCGGGAATAGCCTGTGGATGCAGAAAGACGCAGCGGGGAATGCAAACAGTGAAGTGGTGAATACGTCGGGAAATATTGAGACGATACGTGGTGATATTTTTGTCCGTACAGCACACCTCCTGAATGAGCGTGAAGGATTAAATGTCAGTAGCTATGAGAAGGAATATCCAGACAGCATTCCAGTTGCAAATAAATATCTGAACGGAACTTATAGCGGTAAGAAACAACCTGATTTCGAAATTTCGCTTGAGGAATGGAAACATGCCGCGGATAACGTTGTAGTTGAAGAGTATGAAAGATGTTTGGGCAGTGGTGCCAACGGTAGCGGGCAATGCAGTACTCAATATAGATATCGGTTATCGGGTGAGGATTCGCGGCAATTCCTTTTAAAAGAATCGGTGGTCAGTGTCTCAGCTAGTGGAGGCGCGGCCCGCATTGCGTCAGGGCGAGATGTTGATATCTTTGCAGACAATTTAGAGAATCGCGCGAGTAATATTCTTGCAGAACGCAATGCAACTTTTTCGGGCTCAACATTAAATAATTTGTCCGCGGAAGGAGGTCGTCAGACCGAATATATTGAAGCAGAATACCGATGTGAATGGTTCTATTCTGACTGTGGCAGTACTGACTGGAATCCTCTGACTAAACTCAATGATACGACCTGGTACTGGCGAGATAAGGATCAACTGAAATATCGTAGTTGGGTTCCTTATATTCTGGGTGAACGCAAAACCGAATTCATAGCAGATGGGGAGGCATACCGCTCCGTCATCCAGGCCGGTGGCAACGTCACTGCAAACTTCAGCAATAACATCAGTAACACCACTACCACCTCAAACGCGGGGGGGTGAGCAACACCATTTCTGCGCCATCGCTGAACAGTCTCAGCAACCAGACCATCAGCAGCGGAGCGCAAAAACAGAGCCTGACAAATGCGAGAACGGTGGCGGTGAACTCCCCGCAGTGGGCCGATCAGCTGCAAGACGCTTTGCAACAAATCAACGGCGGTGGAACGCTGGATTCCAGCGGTGCAGCGAATGCCTCGCTCAGTAACATTGCCATCACGCAAAAAGGCAACGCCAGCCTCGGCAAGCTGAACGATTTGGCCGCGGCGGGCGTCACCACGGCAGATCTGAATAACGCGAAAGCCGGTGCTGCCGGGCAGTATCAGGGGAAAACCGTTGATACCAGCGCGTATCCCGTACCGTCGGGCAATAACGGCTATTTTGTCATCTCTGACAACCCCAAAAGCCCGTATCTGATTAACGTCAACCCGAAACTCAACGACCTCGGGAAGCTCGATCCCGCGCTGTTTGCCGACCTGAATAATCTGATGGGGGTCAAGCCTGCGTCGAATGCCCCACAGGAGACGCGTGCGGCGTTTACCGATGAAAAACAGGTGCTTGGATCGTCGTATATGCTGGGGCGTCTGAACCTGAACCCGGATTACGATTATCGCTTCCTGGGCGATGCGGCCTTCGACACCCGCTATGTCAGCAACGTGATCCTTAACCAGACCGGTAATCGCTATCTGAACGGGGTTGGCTCCGATCTTGACCAGATGCGCTATCTGATGGACAGCGCCGCCGCGGCGCAACAGTCGCTGGGCCTGCAGTTTGGCGTCTCCCTGACCGCCGATCAGATTGCTTCGCTTGACCACAGCATTTTGTGGTGGGAGAAAGCCACCATCAACGGTGAAACGGTGATGGTGCCAAAAGTGTATCTGTCGCCGAAGGATGTCACCGTCAACAACGGCAGCGTGATTGCAGGCAATAACGTCACCCTGCAAAGCGGCAATATCACCAACAGCGGCGGCACGCTGCTGGCGAACAATAATCTGACGCTCGACAGTCAGAACAGCATCAGCAACCTCAACGACGGGCTGATGAAAGCGGGCGGCAATCTCAATCTCAGCGCCATCGGTGATATCAATAACATCAGTTCCACGATCGGTGGCAAAACGGTTCAGCTGGAGAGCCTGGACGGTAGCATCAACAACCTGACCCTGGCCGATCAGATTGATATCAATGCGAAAGGCAAATACAGCAATGTGAGCCTTAAGGATACCGTGCTGGGCAGTACCGCCTCCATCACCGCGCAGGATTCGCTGTCGCTGGAGGCGGGCAAAAACATCACCATCACCGGCGCGAATCTGGCGTCCGGCGGCGATATGCTGCTGAATGCGTGGGGCGATATTGCGGTTAACGCGAATCAGGTTAACGATGCCTACAGCTCCAGCCAGGCAAAAACCAGCCGTTCGTCCGTGACTTACCAGGGCAGTACGGTCAGTGCGGGCGGCAATCTTAGCGTCAATGCCGGAAACAATATCGATCTCAGCGCCAGCGATGTAAAAGCGGGCGCTAGCGCCGGGCTGAGCGCGGGTCACGATCTCAATCTGAACGCGGAACAGACCAGCGAAAGCCAACGTAACGGTAAACGCGAATCGCACAGTACCGATCTCGATCGCGCGACGATTTCCGCAGGCGAAAATCTGGTGCTAAAAGCCGGACAGGACATCAATTCGCAGGCGGCGGCGCTGGCGGCCGAGAAGAACGTCGGCCTGCAGGCCGGACGCGACGTGAATCTTGAGGCGCAGGCCACCGGCGAAGGCGACAGCTACAAAGCGAGCAAGAAAACCGTCATCAACGAGTCGGTACGCCAGCAGGGAACCGAAATCGCCAGCGGCGGCGATACGCTGATTATCGCCGGACGCGACGTCACAACCGAAGCGGCGCAGGTGACGGCTCAGGGCGATATTGGCGTGTCGGCGGGACGCGACGTCAACCTCAATACCGCGACCGAAAGCGACTACTACTTCAAAGAGCAAACCAAAACCAAGAGCGGATTCCTCAGCAAAAAAATCACCCATACCATCGAGGAGAGCAGCGCAACGCGTGAAGCCGGAACGCTGTTAAGCGGTGATAACGTGCAGGTCACGGCGGGGAATAATCTGCTGGTAAAAGGTTCCTCCGTTGTGGGAGATGATGCGGTTGGGCTGAAGGCGGGGAACAACGTTGATATCGTTGCCGCCACCAACAGCAACACGGACTGGCGCTTTAAAGAAGAGAAAAAAAGCGGCCTGATGGGCTCGGGCGGGATTGGCTTCACCATCGGCAGCAGCAAAACCACGCACGATCTGCGCGAGAGCGGTACCACTCAAAGCCAGAGCTTCAGCACCGTGGGGTCGACGGGCGGGAATGTGGATATCACCGCCGGAAATCAGCTTCACGTTGGCGGCGCGGATCTGGTGGCAGGCAAAGATATGTCCCTCACCGGCGACAGCGTAATTATCGAACCGGGCCACGATAAACGGACCCGCGATGAGACGTTCGAGCAGAAGAAAAGTGGGCTGACGGTTGCGCTTTCCGGTACGGTCGGTAGTGCGATCAACAACGCGGTGAGTGCGGCGCAGGATGCACATGAAGAGAGTGATGGCCGCCTGGCAGCGTTGCAGGCGACCAAAACTGCCCTCTCCGGTGTGCAGGTCGGGCAGGCGGTTGATATGGCCGCTACTACGGGCGATCCGAACGCGATGGGTGTAGCCCTCTCACTCACCACGCAAAAATCGAAATCAGAGCAGCACGCGCAGAGCGATGCGGTGACCGGCAGCACGCTGAACGCGGGCAATAACCTCTCCATCACCGCAAACGGGAAAGAAAAAGGGCCAAACAGCGGCGACATCGTGATTGCAGGCAGTCAGTTGAAAGCGGGCGGCGACACCACGCTGGATGCACAGAACGACATTCTGCTGAGCGGCGCGGCGAACACTCAACAGTCTAGCGGCAAGAACAGCAGCAGCGGCGGCGGTATTGGCGTGAGTATCGGTGCAGGCGGCAATGGCGCGGGCATCAGCGTGTTTGCCAACGTCAACGCGGCGCATGGGAAAGATAAGGGCAACGGCACCGACTGGACCGAGACCACGATAGACAGTGGCAAAACCGTCACTATCAAAAGCGGGAATGACACGGTGCTCGACGGGGCGCAGGTCAACGGCAATAAAATTGTTGCCGACGTCGGTCACGACCTGCTGATGAGCAGTCAGCAGGACACTAACAAGTACGACAGTAAACAGACCAGCATAGCGGCAGGGGGGAGCTTCACCTTTGGCTCGATGAGTGGCTCAGGCTATATCAGCGCTAGCCAGGACAAAATGAAGAGCCGCTTCGATTCGGTGGCCGAGCAGACCGGGCTGTTTGCCGGTGACGGCGGTTTTGATGTTACCGTCGGCAATCACACCCAGCTCGACGGCGCGGTTATCGCGTCCACAGCCACGGCGGATAAAAACAGCCTCGATACCGGCACGCTTGGGTTTAGCGATCTGCAAAACGAAGCGGATTATAAAGTCAGCCAAGCGGGCATTAGCCTGAGCGGCGGCGGTAGCTTTGGCGGCGATCAGTTCAAAGGCAATATGCCGGGCGGGATGATATCGGCGGTAAGCCATAGCGGGCACGCGGAAGGGACCACGCAGGCGGCGGTGGCGAACGGGTCGATCACCGTGCGCGATCAGGCAAACCAGAAGCAGGACGTGGCAGATCTGAGCCGTGATACCGAACATGCCAACGACAGCATCAGCCCAATCTTCGATAAGGAGAAAGAGCAAAACCGGCTGAAGGCGGTGAGCTTAATCAGCGATATCGGGAGCCAGGCGGCGGATATCGCGCGGACGCAGGGTGATATCTACGGGCTGAAGAAAGCCCAGAGCGAACTGAAAACGACACTGCCAGCTAATGCGACAGAGGAACAACGGCTGGATTATCTTGCGAATCTGCGTAATTCGCAGGCGTACAAAGAGGAAATGCAGCAGTACGGTACAGGGAGCGATATCCAGCGTGGTATCCAGGCGGCAACGGCAGCGCTTCAGGGACTGGCGGGTGGAAATATTGCGGGTGCCCTTGCGGGGGCGAGTGCTCCACAGCTGGCGCATATGCTGAAACCGACCGAAGGTAGTCCCGTTGTCAATACAATTGCACATGCCATTCTCGGCGGAGCAGTGGCGGCATTGCAGGGTAACAATGCGGCGGCAGGAGCCATGGGCGCTGCGGCGGGAGAAGTTATCGCCCGTCAGCTATACCCGGATGTAGCGAAAGATAAATTAACGGAAGAGGAGAAGCAGACGATCAGCGCGCTGGCCTCAATTTCCGCGGGAATTGCAGGAGGGTTAACGGGCGACAGCGCATTGTCCGCAGCAACGGGCGCACAGGCCGGCAAGAATGCGGTTGAGAATAACTATCTGAGTGTCGGTAGTCCTCAGAAGTACGTTGAACAGCTCAAGGCGTGCCGTGGAAATGCGAACTGTGAGCAGACTATCCGCAAGGATATTGCCAAAGAATCATCAGATAACGTTCAGAAGCTGAAAGCCTGCTGGGATGCTGGTGATACTCAATGTGTTGCACAAATGCGCAATCAGATTGAGCTGAGCCAGCAGGCTTATACTGATCTGCGCAAGCAGGATGAGTTGGTTGGACGCACTTATGAGGCTTCTGCAAACTGGTATGCAGATATTATTGATCAGTGTTCTGGAAAATGCGGCTGGCTCGAAGCGGCGCTGGCAAAAACGACGGCTGAAGGACTCACTAACGCTGTTTATGGCACACTGGGTGCGGGGAGCCTGCCAAAGCCAGGACAGACGGTTAAGCCTGTCGATCCAGCAAACAATCCCGTCATTCAGCTTGAACGTCCGACGACGTCAGGGCTTAAGTTGACCTCCGATCCGGATAGAACAACCACTGTACTGGGAACCTATCGGGACGACACAGGGGCTATTATCAAAGAGCTTGGATTGCCCAAATCGACAGATCTTGGCGGTAGAAAAGGCGGGTTTAATTTATTAAATACACCTGATGAATTGTATCAAAACCCAACTCAGTTTTGGAAAGAGTACAATAAGCCATGGCTTGATAACGCTATAGCAAGGAATGATCCGATAGTGCTTGCGACAAAGCCAAGTAATGATAATTTATATCGACTGGATAGTGCCACGGGCAAAAGTGAGTTGACGGGCTTTGGACGAGAGTTTAATTATCTGTTAGACCATGGTTACTCATTCGATAGCAAAACAATGCAGATGATAAAGGGTAAATAGCATGAACCAATATTTATCACCATTTTGCGAAATTTTTGGCGATATTATTAAGCGCTATGGATTTAATGTGACTGCGTGTGATAATGATACTATCATTATGGCCGGGAGAGGCTATCAACTGGTCTTTGTTATATGGCGAGAAGCGGTTGAAATAAGCTACTGTGTGATAAAAAATGATACTGAGGTTGTCACTTATAACGTCAGGGATTTCATTATTACTTATATGACAGATGCTGACCGGACAATATCAGAAATCACGTTTACTGCGGATCAAAATGAAGTGTACAAAAGAAATATCTACAGTCTTAATCACTTCGCAAATGCATTGAAAAACCATTTTCCCGATATGCTCGAAGGGCGTATGGATTGGCTTGAATTATTTGAAAAGTCAGAATGGTATCGTGAACCAAGAGTCGAAAACAGAAAAGCCTGAGGTGTTGGGATGATTTTAATACTCACTCTGGTGTGCGGGAGCGGTGTATTCATTTTTTGAGCCAAAAAAAAGACGACAGTGAGGTTTGTCGTCTAAAACGGGGTGCGTGTAAGGACCCTTTGGGCTAAAGGTCTCTCGTTGTTAAATCAAGCGATCGCCAGCCGCAGGCCTAAGTCTTGCGGGTACGGGTCGAAGTAGTTTTGCGTCATGAGATAGCGGTCCGGGTGCTCAGCCAGATAATGTTTCAACAGCGTGAGCGGGGCGAGGATCGGTAGCTGTCCGGCGCGGTAGTTGAGGATAACTTCACGCAACTCCACACGCTGGCGGGTGTTGAGCTGTTTACGGAAATAGCCCTGAATGTGCATCAGCACGTTGGTGTGGTTTTTGCGCGACGCGGGCTGTTTCAAAATCGCCATCAGTTTCTCACGATAGACCGCAAAAAAGGCATCCAAATCGTCCCATTCGTGGAGCGACGCCACAAAAGGCCCGATCTCGCGATAACCGGCCTGATTATGCGCCAGCAGTTGCAGCTTGTAGCGGCTGTGAAAGGCCAGCAGCGCACCGCGCGTCAGGCCGCTGGCGCGAAGCATGTTTAGCTCGTGCAGGGCAAATACCCGCGCGATAAAGTTCTCCCGCAGTACCGGATCGTGCAACCGCCCGTCTTCCTCCACCGGCAGCCACGGGTATTTTTCCTGCATCGCGGCGGTGAAGAGACCGTTCCCCTCTTTCTGGCCAGGATTACCCGCTTCGTCGTAGATGCGCACGCGCTCCATGCCGCAGCTTGGCGATTTGGCGCAGACGATGAAGCCGGCGTAATCGGCAATACCCGGCAAATAGTGCCCGGCAAACTCGGCCATTTTATGGGTGATATCTTCATTGGGGGCCTGGGTAAAACGCATGTGCATCTCACCGTCGGGCGTTTTGACCAGTCGCAGCGCCGGGCGAGGCACGGGCAAGCCCACCGCCATTTCCGGGCATACGGGTTTAAACGTCACCCATTGCGCCAGTGCATCCATCAAAAAGCTCATGCGTTTATGTCCGCCGTCGAACCGTACGGCTGAGCCGGTCAGACATCCGCTGATACCGAGAATGGGTTTATTGTTCATGGTGTTGTCCCCTTACTGCTCGTTGCGGGTGAAGAAAATCGTCACCGTTCCGACGTTAAAGCCAAACTTCGTCATCGCGGTTTTATTGAAGAGGTGTTTGCCGTCCTGCAAATACATCCAGTCGTCGAAGTGCAGTAGCCAGGTTTTGCCGTCGGCTTTGACGTTCATGCTATAGCGCCAGTTGAAGGCGTTTCCCGCCGCCTGGCCGGTCGCCACGCCCTCGATATCCCCCGCACGACCTTCAAAGCGATCGGCGCTGACGCGCCGGATATGCCATACGCGCTGCTGTTTTTCGCCATCGTCATACACAAACTGCTCGCTGAGCGTCAGCGTATCGCCGCTGACCTCGCCCTTGAGATCGACGTGGAAGCGGCGAATTTGCTTCCCGCTGCGATCCTGCACCATCCCATAGGCTTCGGTCTGGCCCTGAAAATAGTGGAAGATATCGAGCCGCGGCTGCTGATCGCGGTAATCGTTAATGTCGGCGCTACAGCCCGCCAGCAGCGTCATCAGCACCAGGCCGAGAGTCAGAAAACGTTTCATGGTTTACCTCCGAGCAACTGCAGTCGTAGTTCGGGATATTGCGTACGAGGACCGAGCCAGATCGCCAGAAAGCGCTCGCTGAAGGTCGCCGATTGCGGTGGGCCGAGCGGTGTGAATGCCGTACGGGCGGTCGGGGCGCGATACCAGAATTGCCCCTGCCCGTTATTCACGACAAACGCCAGCTGGCTTCCCTGATTCACATCAGGCCAAATTGCCTGCAGCCTGCGCAGCCATTCCGCGCTGTTGGGTTCACTGTCCAGAATGCCCTGCGCCTGCCACTGCTCGCGGGTGGCGTCGACCAGTTCGTCACGGCTGATACTGCGCTGATAGGTAATCAGCAATGCCTGATCCTGTTGCAGGCCGGTGTAACGCCCATCCGGGGTGCTCAGTTGGGAGCGATAAACGTCAAACGGGCCCCAGGTGAGGGTCGCCTCGCCCACTTTGCGCCAGGTGAGCCAGTCGGCGGCGTGCGCCGCAGGCAGCGCGGCAGCCAGGCAGAGCAGAAGCAGCAAAGCGGATCTCATCGTTGCCTCCCCACCAGCAGATGGAAAAAGAGAATCAGTACCAGCCAGCCCATCGCCATCCAGCTCAGGACGATGAATGCCGGTGCCTGAAAGGTGATCGCGCCCAGCCGCTCGCCGAGAAAATAGGCCACCGGACCGCCAGCGGTACCCATCAGAACCAGCAGCCAGCGCGGCAGCGCGGTGGTGGTCGTGAGCTGGGTCCAGACGCAGGCGAACATCAGCCAAAGTGCCATCATCCAGAGAGGCAAAATCCCTTCGCCGTTGAAGCGCAGCAGACCGGTCAGCGACCAGAGGGTGTCCAGGGAACTCCCGGCGACCGCCAGCATCAGGGCGAAGAGTCGCTGGATCGGTTTCAGCATCAGGCAGGCCAGCAGCGCCAGCGCGAGCCACACCATCACTCCCCGCTCACGAAACATCACCACCAGCGTCCAGTAGAGATCGAACGCGATGGCGAGGACGAAGACCTGCACATGGCGGTTCATACGCGCTCTGCCGTCAGTTGCACCACGCTGATGGTGCGGGCGTTGAACCCGGCTTCGCAGTAGCCCAGGTAGTAGAGCCACATGCGGCGAAAACGCTCGTCAAAGCCGAGTTTTTCGATCTCCTGCCAGGCGTGGAGGAAGCGCGTGCGCCAGTGTGTCAGGGTGCGGGCGTAGTCCGGTCCCATGTCGAAAAGGTTGCGTACCACGAAGTCCGTGTGGCGCGTCATCAGTTCGTTCATCGCCGTAATGCTCGGCAAAAAGCCGCCGGGGAAGATGTAGCGCTGAATGAAATCGACGCTTTTGCTGTAGTCGCGGTAGCGCTGGTCCTGAATAGTGATCGCCTGAAGCGCCATTTTGCCGCCGGGGCGCAGGCGGGCCTGGCAGGTGCGGAAAAACTCCGGCAGAAAGGTTTTGCCGACCGCTTCGATCATCTCAACGGACACCAGCTTGTCGTACTCCCCGGTTAAGTCGCGGTAATCGCACAGCAAAACCTGGACTTTATCCTGCAACCCGGCGCGGTTAATCCGTGCCTGCGCCCAGCAAAACTGCTCGTAAGAGAGCGTGGTGGTGGTGACCCGACAGCCGTAGTGGCGCGCGGCGAATTCGGCCATTGCTCCCCAGCCGGTGCCAATCTCCAGCAGATGATCGTCCGGCGTCAGCGCCAGCTGATCGCACAGGCGGGCCATTTTTGCCTTTTGCGCGGCCGTGAGATCCTGATCTGGCGAGGTAAACAGGGCGCTGGAATAGAGCAGCTCTTCGTCGAGAAACTGGGCATAAAAGGTGTTCCCCAGATCGTAATGGGCGGCAATATTTTCCCGCGCCTGCTGGCGATGGTTGCGGCGCATCCAGTGGCGTAGCCGTTCGACGGGCTTGCCCAGCAGTCGGAAACCGCTCTCCAGCCGCCCGAGCGTTTTACCGTTAAGGGCGAGGATGTGCAGCAGCGTGGTGAGCTGATGCGTCTCCCACTCGCCGTCCATCCAGGCTTCGGCGGCGGCCAGACTTCCGCCCGTCAGCAGTCGCCGATAAACGGAGCAGGAGAGAACCTCCACGTCGGCATGCAGGGCCGCACTGGCGTCGCCAAAATGGAACGTCTGGTTGCCTTCGCGTACGGTCAGCGAACCCTGTTGTAAGTCCCCCAGCAGGCGGAACAGCAGCCAGCGCGCCATGCGCGCGTTGCGCGGATAGTCTGGCTCAAGCGCATAAACGGGATCGGTCATGAGCGTTCACTCCTGCTGGTGGGATGGGGATGGATGGGTACGCGTTTGAGCCACAGCCGCAGCGCCTGCCAGTAAATGGCGAGGACGGTTTTGAGCGTCATGAGCGGAATGCGCCACAGCAGCGAACTCAGCGCCGCGCGTGTCAGAGGCTGACGATTGAGCATCAGCGTGGCATCAAACACTTTGGCTTCCTGATGGTTCTCAATGTGCATGAATAAGGTTTTTGCCGGGCGATTGAAGCGCCAGTGGTACACCATATCCATCGGATTAAACGGCGAAACGTGGAAGGCTTTCGCCATCGGGCGCGCCTCCTGCCCGTTCACCGCGTAGTAATGCCGCTCGTTCCAAGGCGTGTTGCGCACTTCGGCGAGCACCCAGCGCAGGACATCCTGCTGGTCAAAGCAGTAATAAAAATTGACCGGATTAAAATGAATACCGAAATAGCGCAGCTGGGTGAGCAGCATCACCCGGCCATCGGTGCGCTCACCGGTCAGCGTCTCCAGCCTGGTGAGCACCTGCTCCTTAAGCGGCTCGCCCAGCGGATAATCGCGATCGTAAAACGACGCGGCGGCAAAGCGGTTACGGCGAATGCCCAGCGACGGCAGGCGCGCCAGCTCGTCGAGATCGAGCCATGCCAAAAAAATGCTGTAGCGGAAATGGTGCGCTCGCGGCAGCAGACGGCGGTGACGAAGCACGCCCTGATAGAGGCAACTGTTCATGTTCCCGCTCCTCCCACTCCTGCGATCCCCGTCACCACGTCGAGCGCGCTGCGCACGCCATCCTCGTGAAATCCGTTGTACCAGTAGGCACCGCAGAACCAGCTTCGCTGCTGGCCGTTGATCTCGGCGCGGCGCGTCTGGGCACGCCAGCTTTTTGGGTTGAACTGCGGATGTTCATACACAAAGCGTTGCCAGACGTAACGCTCGTCAATGGGAGCATCCGGATTCAGGGTCACGCAGAACAGCGGCGCGCCCTCTGGCAGCCCCTGTAAAATGTTCATGTTGTAGGTCACGCAGGCGCTGTTTTGTTCCCGATCGTTCAGACGATAGTTCCAGCTTGCCCAGGCTCGTTCACGCACCGGCAGCCAGCGTTTGTCGCTGTGCAGCACTACCTCATTACGCTGCCAGCCGATGTCACCGAGGATCTGTTTTTCCGCAAGCGAGGGGTTAGCCAGCAGTGCAAGCGCCTGGCGAGAGTGGCAGGCGAAAATGACCTGATCGAAGGTGTGAGTCCCGTCGGCAAGTTCAATGTCAACCTGGTGGGGGTGGCGGATCACCTTCTGCACCGGTGCATCCGTGCGCAGCGTCAGGCGAGTGCCGAGCTGCGTAACGAGTGCGCGGACATATTCGCGCGATCCGCCGGGCACCACATACCACTGGGGACGATGGGTGATGTCCAGCAGCCCGTGATTCTCAAAAAAGCGTAAAAACAGGGCGAGCGGAAAACGGCGCATCTCCTGCAACGAGGAGGACCAGATCGCCGCGCCCATCGGCAGAATGTAGTGCCTGGCGAAGTAAGGGCTGAAGTGGTGCTGTTCCAGGAACGTTTGCAGCGTGTCGTTATTGCTGGTGCCCTTTATCAGCGTCTGTTTCGCCAGTTTGTTAAACCGCACGATGGATTTCAGCAGCCGCCAGAAGGTCGGGTTCAGCAGATTGCGCCGCTGGGCAAACAGGCTGGAGAGCGTGTGGCCGTTGTATTCCAGCCCGCTGGCCGGGTTATGCACAGAAAAGCTCATCTGCGTTTTTTGCCCGCTAATACCCAGCTCGCCCAGCAGGCCCATAAACCGGGGATAGGTGCGGTCGTTGTAAACGATGAAACCGGTGTCGATGGAAAAATCTCCCGACGCCGTGGTGACATCGACCGTGGCGGTATGGCCGCCGACGGTGGGGGCCGCTTCGAACAGCGTCACCTGATGGTGCCCGGCCAGCCGCCAGGCGCAGGTCAGCCCGGCGATCCCGCTGCCGATGATGGCGATGTTCATGAGCGCACCATCCTGCGCAGCAGCGCGTTCTGCACAAACGGCGGCAGGGACGCCAGCAGCCGCAGGATCACACCAAACCCGGCAGGAAACGCGATGTGCGTTTTGCCTTTCGCCACGCCACGGCGGATGGCGGCAACGGCCAGCTCCACGCTGACTTTGCCGGGCATCGGGAAATCATTTTTACGGGTGAGCGGGGTGTCGACAAAGCCTGGGGAGACGACCGTAACGGCCACGCCTTTAGGCTCCCAGTCCAGACGCAGGCTATTGGCAAACCACGTCAGCGCTGCTTTGGATGCGCCGTACGCCTCGGCGCGCGGGAAGTGCAGCCAGTGCGCCATGGAGCTGACCAGTACCACGCGGCTACCAGGCGCGAGTTGATCCTGAAGCGCGGCCAGGCAGTTCACCGGGCCGAGAAAATTGGTGCGCATGACTCGCGAGACGCGATCGATGTCGATCGACCCGTGATCGAGATATTCACAAGTTCCGGCGCACAAAACGGCGAGATCCACGGGGCAATCGGCCAACACGTCGCGGCAGGCCTGCGCGTCGGTCATATCAAACTGACGCAGGGAGATCAGCGGGCTGTACTGGCGCAGGGCCTCAAGGCGGGCAGCATCCCTGCCGCAGGCGATGACGCGGCAGCCGTCATCCGCCCAGGACTTCGCCAGCCCCTCGCCAATCCCTGAGCTTGCGCCGGTGATGAGGACAGTCATCATGGGCGCACCCTCCTTTTCACACCACGAACCGCCCAGCCCAGCACCGGCAGGTGTTCATAAATCATCTCCCCGGCATCGTAATAATCCCGCTGGCGTTTCACTGTGCCGTCCTGCACGTCCACCACGGAACAGCCTGGCAGAGCCAGCGTATTACCCTCCGTTAAACGGGGATGCGACCAGTGCATGGTCCAGGTGAGCGCGAAACGGTCACCGTCGGTAAATGGCTTATCGATGGAGAAATGACACTGGTCCACATTGGCCAGCAGATGGGTGAAGTAACGCTGGATCGCGAACAGCCCCTGATGCTCACCGAAAGGATCAATCAGCACGGCTTCAGGATGATAGAGCGCAGGCAGCGCCGATGGCGGCTGGTTGTCCAGCTCGGCGTAGTAACTCACGAACCGATCGATGACGGTATGCACGGCGCTCATTGACTCACCTTTGCGGTTGACGATCCTGAAAAAACCCAATAATTAAAACTTACACAAACAATGATATTTGTCCAAGTTTGATTTGGATTATTTTTAATTAGTGATTTATTTCAATTGGATAGAAAAGGTGATTTTTGCGGGGATTAATGCGCTCCCGATAGCGGGGCAGGAGCGCAGGACGAATTAGCTGCCCTTGTAGGTGGAGTAGCCGTACTGGCTTAGCAGCAGTGGAATATGCAGTTTTTCGTTGGTGGTGGTGACAGTAAAGAGCACCGGGATCTCAGGGAAAAACGAGGGTAATTTTTGGCTCTGGAAGTATTCACCGGTTTTAAAGGTCACTTTATACACGCCGGGCTGCATATCCTGATCCTGCGGATACAGGGATTTAATACGCCCATCGTGATCGGTTTTGCCGCTCGCCAGCGTGGTCCATTTTCCCTGCTGCTGTTTTTCCAGCGTGACCGTGACATCCGGCGGCGGTGTGCCCGTTTGCTGGTTAAGGATATGGACGCTCAACGTACCCACCGGGGCGCTAAACACGACCGGGGCAAAGGCGAGGGAGGATAAAAGCAGCAGGCCGGAGACTTTATTCATGTTGTTTTCCTGTTGAGTGATGAATACAGGAAAACGTTAGCATTATGGCGGCAGGAAAATATTCAATCTTTTGTGATAACTGGCGCGGGAAATAGCCTTTACAGGGTGATGATTTCCAGCGAAATACCCTGTTCCTGCCACTGCGCGATCTGTTTTTTGCGCGCGACGGTTAATTTGCCGGTGGTCACCAGCAGCCATTTGCGGTCCGGGAAAATTTCCGGTGCCAGGGTTGCGGGCGGTATCGGGAGGACGTCGATGCGGTGGCCTTGCCCCGTACGTTTTAGCGCTTCGAGCCAGATTTCACACGGGTCGTTAAGATGCCAGCCGGTGATCAGACAGTTATCGCCCGGCGCGCGTTTATCCCCTTCGAGGCAGAACGACGTGTAGGCAATGATGATGCCGTCGAGGATTTCCCGCAGGGTCATGATCGCCGGGATATTCGCGGAGACCTGGCTGCGCAGCGGGCGCAGGACTTCGGTCACCAGTTCTGGCCGTGGCGATTCGCGGCCTGAGTCGTAAATCAGCTGGCGCAGGGATTCGATTTTCCCCTCTTTCAGACGCTGCAGCATGCTCTCCTGCAGGGTGAGCCAGTTATTGGTGCGCCGTGCGCCAGGCCGCGCCAGCAGCGGTTTCACCTGGCTGACCGGTACGCCTTTTTTCACCCAGTCGAGAATTTTCAGTGCCTGTTGGACGTCGTCATCGCTGTAAAGACGGTGCCCGCCATCGGTGCGAAGCGGTTTCAGCAAACCATAGCGACGCTGCCACGCGCGCAGCGTGGTCGCGGTGATGCCGCAAAGTCGGGCGAATTCGCCGATGGAGTAAGACATGGAGTGCGCCTGATGACCAAGTTAACTCTCAATATACTACGAATTCCGCTCGTTACGAGCACATGTGATTGAACGGCCCCGGCGGGCAGGGGCGCAATATGGCGTGTACGTGGTCCTCTTTGAGCGTGTACATGCCGCCCGAGAACGGGTCTACGACAAGCCAGCCCGGTACGCCGAAGAAAAGGATATTCCCGAAGGTGTACCAGTGGCTGAAGCGGTACTCGAGCGGCATCATCGTCGAGTAATAGCCCTCCTGTTTCAGCGTCAGGGTGTATTCCCGTTTGCCGAAATAACTGCCGTCGGATTTTTTCAACACCACAGATTGCGGCGTTTTGCCGGTGGCGATCAGTTCGCCGTTGCGATCGATGACCGCGTAATATGCCTCCGTCGGGGTGCTGTCGATATACAGCGTCTCTTCGTTGCTGCCGACAATGCTGGCGCAGCCCGTTAGCATCAACGGCAGCAGCAGCCGCCAAACCTGTTTTTTCATCCCGATCGCTCCTTCATGTATAGCGATTCATAGCGGCACAGGTGAGCTGAAAATTAAGGCATATCGTGCATTTTTCGTAGGGCAATGCCGTACCGTTTGCATAGACTTCCGTTTAGGGTCGAACGGGGGGTTACGAGATGAACTGGCACTCTTTTCGCGGTGATGCACCGGCAAATATGACAATTTACAGCGCATCGTTTACTGATATCAGCGATCAATGGCCGATGAAAGACGATGTCACGCGG
Source organism: Lelliottia sp. WB101 (assembly GCF_003051885.1). Taxonomy (NCBI): domain Bacteria; kingdom Pseudomonadati; phylum Pseudomonadota; class Gammaproteobacteria; order Enterobacterales; family Enterobacteriaceae; genus Lelliottia; species Lelliottia sp. WB101. The sequence goes on along the minus strand of NZ_CP028520.1, from coordinate 848,813 downwards.
GAGATTAACGCCCTCAATCTGGCCATGAAAGCCGACCCTGAGCTGCTGCCCCCGCTACTGGAAGAGGGCGAAAACGGCCTGCCGAGGCTGATCCCGCAGCATGTTCATTCCGAGCGAGCGTTCCGCACACGCCCGGCGATGGCGGCCTGGCGCGCGCGGCTGGTGCCCTCCGCGCTGGCGCTGTTTGTGGTGCAAAACCCGCTGGAGGAACGCCTGCCCGAAGGCACGCGGATGGACAGCGAAAGCCGACAGTGGTTTATCCACGCCAACGACGCCATCGGCGTGCGCTCCCGCGCGCAGGTGCTGGGCGCGCTGGTGGAGAAATACATTCACAATGAGCTGGAAAGCGACTGGATAAGCCTGGCGAGTGGCGCGGCGATCCCGGTGCTGGAGGCACTTCGCACGGCAAAACTGGACGGGCAGAAGGTGCATCTCTCGCTGGTGGACGATGACCCCGTCGCCCTGCGCTGGGCAGAAACCATGGCGGCGCAGGAGGGGCTGGTGGTGGGGGAACAGTTGACGTTGCTCAAGCGCCATCTGATTCATCATTTCATCCGCAGTGACGATTTACTGCTCGAGCTGGGTGAACATCAGGCCGAACTGGTCGACGCGCTGGGGATTTTCGAATATTTCAACGACACCGATGCGGTGATTTTCCTGCAACGCGCCGTACGACTGGTGAAACCCGGCGGGGCAGTGATTGTGTCGAATATGCTCACCACCAGCCCGCAAATCGACTTTATTTTGCGCTGCATCGGCTGGGCGCACATCTACCCGCGCACCTTGCAGCAGTTGCAGGATATCCATCTTGCGGCGGGGATACCTGCGGAGAACGTGACGGTGATTGTGCCGAAAGATGGGGTTTATGCGGTGATGGAGATTAGGATTTGATTTGGTGCTTTCTGCATCGTCGGGTGGCGCTTCGCTTATCCGGCCTACATGCGGTAGCCCATTTGCTCGATCGGTTCCCTCTCCCGTTTGGGAGAGAGTTAGGGTGAGGGGGAATTCGCCGCGCTTAACACAATGTGCCTCGGATTGAGCAAACGCGATTACCTCTCTGCTGAACCTGTAAGTAAGACTTACAGGTTGCATTTAGTTCAAATTCGCCTGCAGGGCTGTAGAGCGAAATCCCGATAAACTCTAAATATGAAATGCCACGCGTTTCCCATTCGGCAGTTCTACATCCAGGCTCAGTTTTCCACCCATCGCTTCGATGTAGCGTTTTAGCGTAGCAATTTTCAGTTCATTACCGCGCTGTTCAAGCTGGGTAACTGCGGGTTGGCTGATTCCCATTATTGTCGCCACCGCCTGTTGAGATAGTTTCAGTTCTTCGCGCATCATCTGTAGCCCGGTTTCGAGAATCATCTCGTCAGCCATCTCTTTGATACGCTGCTGGCTTTCAGGCGAACGGGAAGCAATCACGTCATTTAAGGTTTTCAATTTGCTGTCTCCAGGGCTGCCAGATGAATCGAAAATTCTTTATCTGCAATACGGATTAACCGCTTATAAAACATTTTGTCGTTACTCTTGTCACCCGCACAAAGCACGATCGCCTGGCGGACGGGATCGAAAGCAAAGAACGCACGAATAGGACGGCCAGCATAGTGAATTCGTAGCTCTTTCATATTGTTATACCGCGATCCTTTTACGGTATCGGCCCAGGGTCTTGTAAGATGCGGTCCGTAGTTTTGCAGAGTTAATAATTCTGCTAATACTCTTTCCTGTAGCCCTTCTTCTTGCTCATGCAGCCATTGTTCAAATACCTTCCCTACAAGTACCGTCCACATGCAATCGTCCATGATAAGCTGTAGCTTATACCCAGAAGGATATAAGCTGTAATTTATATTTGCAATGGCTGCCTGTAACGGCCATTGCATCTCCGATGAATGATTATGACAGAGACAGGCAACCCACCTGAGAAGGCAAGGGTGATATTGCGAGCCGTCTTCAGGGATATTTCACGGGTGAGATTAATGTTTTTGTAATAATGCCCCTTCAATCCCTTTCAGCTTCGCCTGCGCCTGTTTTAATTCGTCCAGCAACCGCTGTTCCTGCTCGCTGTACGCCACCAGAACAATGCACCCGTCCATGACTTTAACCGTCACCTGATGCCCGGTATCAAACCCGGCGGCGCGCAGCCACTTGCCCGAAAGAATGATGTTCGGCGTGGTTTTGTCGTGAACGTTCGGGCGATATCCCACAATTATCGAGCGCTCAGTTCCGGTGGCGGTAGTGTCTGGGGTAGAATGCGAATCAGCCATAATCAACTCCTTGATAGTTGGTGAGGTTAGACGCTCCTGTTGTGTTCCTGCACAGCGGGGCGTTGCTTAAAGGAGGTTAGGTGGCCTCCTAATGTGATTCAGATTAAATGGATAGGTGGCCCCATGTCAATCATAGCGCGCGAAAAAAAACCAAAAGGCGGCGGACAATCTCCGCAGTTTAAAATGCGTATTGATCCGGCATTGAAGGAGCAATTAGATGCTGTGGCGGCTGAAGAAGGGGTTAGTCTCGCCAGCTGGTTGAAGGAACTGGCGAGAGAGGCGCTCATTAAACGTGGGGAAAAGCCTCGTGGATAGTGATTATCCAAAATTATTCAATTAATTCTAACCCCCTTTTAAGCCTAAAGTTATTTATTAGTTTTTTTATTTCTTCAGCTAACTCTCGAAATATCTTTCTACGAAATATTTTATGTGCATTCTTAAGTCCCAAATAGACAGAATCATACATAGTAGAGTAAGTTTTAGGATCTAAGTTATCAATGTACTCTTTGAAATAAGCCAAATCAACATCCGAGTATTTTTCTATTTTTGTATTTATTTTTTGGATTTTAAATACGATCTTGATGCTTTCATCTAACATGTTGAAATTAATTGATTTTATGAATTTTGATATTATATTTTTAATTTCTGGTGTAGAAGTTTGATACAACGGTATTAATAGTGAGTGGCAATATCCTACCTTGTCATATTCAGAACTCTTTGAGAACATGTTAATTATTTGTTCGACAGTATTTTTATCATTATATTCAATCTTGTGAATTGAACCAAGCAAGAATATTCTATCCACACCAAACCTAGTAAAGCTTAGTTGCTCCTGATACGATAAATTACCAGTTGAGATTTTATGAACAATATCAAAAATTACTTTTTTTAATGTTTCGCTAAATCTATTGAAGTATTCCCCTTTATATAACTTATTATGAATTTTAGTTAAGATATTTGAAAATTCCTTGTAGAATTCATAGCTAAAAGAGTTGTTATTAATTTTGGTTATGCATAATTCTATTGATAATAAAATGCTATTATCATTTTTATCGAGTAATGAAATCATATGAAGGGTTTTGATTATTATATCTTCAGAAATGAATTTTTTATCATTATATTTATTTTCAGAAAGTAAGTTTGGATAAATTACATTCAAAAGCCAATCTAAAGTTTCTTGTTCAAGATGAAGTAATGGACCAGTTTTTCCATGACTGTTAAAAATAATTTTAAACTTGTCTAAATCAACATATTTAATTATTGAAAATATTTGAATCTTTGTTAGTTTTATTGTTTTTTCATTTTTTTGTTTCTCAAGAAATATAAGTATAAGTTTGTGGACTGTGTTATGGAACTCGTTATAAGCGTCAATCATCATTTTATTTTTGATGACAAAATTAATGAGATTCATAAGCATGAATTCTGGTTTTAATTCATCGAGATGAATAGAAAAAAGTGTTGTTTTTTTCTTTCTTGTTCTCTCTATGTTTTTCTCGAGTAATAAATCTACCTTATAATAATATTTATACAGGTAATTAAATGTCAATAATTCATATACAGACTTGCATGATGTTTTAGCCCGATCAGGTAATAGTGAGTAAAGGTTTTTAATGTCTTTTTCTGGAATATTTAAATATTTTTTATTTGAATTAATACCATACTTTAAACGGGCGAGAAGAAAATTTTCATTGAAGGTTGTAATTAATAAATCTGCATAATTTTTGTTCTTGAGAGCTATCGTTGCTGAATTAATAGTGTTGTGATACGAGTTTTCGTATTTTTTATTTAGATAATTAATGTAAGCAACATCCTGCTGAGATGTAATGGGATTATCGATATTATCGTAGCTAAAATTAAGCACATTATTTATCAATAAGTTATGATTATTATCCTGTTCATTAACTATATCCGCAACGGGGAAATATTTGTCATTTCCCAACATAAGTCCTCGAATATCAGCCTTGTATAATATTAAGAAAAATGGATGTAATTCATTTTTGTATGTGCTTGATAAGTTTTCATTTTTTAAAATGTCAATGAACTTTGAATAAACCTCGTTAGTATCATTGTTACCTATTCTATTAGTGATGTTTAAATTTAAATAGCAAAATCCATCATTATCAAAAACTAGATCACTATGAATAAGTTGTTCTTTTAGTTGCTCGGCTAGTATCCACTCAAGGCTGCTTAAATCAGACAACATTGCGCACATATAGTTAATGACTGATATGTCCGATTTAACATGATAAGACAAATTATTTGTTTTTATTTTTTTTAAGAAGCTTAGAGTCCGATTGCTAAAATTATCTTTGAAATGATTTTCTTCGGATTCAGGTATTAAAATTGTTGTTATACCGTAATTAGATAAATATTTATCATGAGTATCATCTTTTTTGAATACAGCTAAGTACATTGGAGGACGCACTGTGGAGTTATTCTGACACCACTTCGTGATTTGCTTTATGTTAATATCACTGTAAGAGTATCCAATAAATAATATTGTATGGTTAGATATAACACTCCTGATATAATTTTCAATTAATGGGAAATTATTACTATAGTTAATATAATCATCTTCTTTAAAGACTATATTGTGTGTACTGAAGTCGCCATGCATTTTCACTAATTTTTTCCTGAAAGGTGCATGAACTAATTCTTTATCGTTTCTAATGACGCTATATGCATAACCATTCTCTTCAATACATTTTTCTATCAAACAATCCCAGTTTGTTGTAATTAGTATTGCTGGGTTGATTTCAAATAGAAGATTATGTATTTCATTATAACTTATATTTTTAGGGAAAAAAGAAGATAGCTTTTTATAATATGCATGCTCGCCAAAATTTAGAAAATAAAGTTGAGCAATTTTAAGGTAGTCAAATTCGTTTTGAATTAGCAAGTCAGCTTGTAATGCATTAATCAAATCTTTCCAATCTGGCATACGGCTATCTTTATTATTAATACTTTTTGATATACCAGCACCAATAAATATTGCAAGCGACTCTTCTCTATTAGCATTTATTATATTATTGATGAACACATCATTTTCTATCATAAAAGCCTTCAGCTGCATTTTCGGGGAGATGTTACTGTTAATATTCCTAAAATTTAGTATTAAATCAAGATGTATAAGTTTGGAAATCGCAAGAAAGATAGTGTTAGGGCTTCGAGAGAGGAAACATAATTGGCGGAAGATCACAGGAGTCGAACCTGCCCGGGAACGCTGGCGTCCCCAACTGGATTTGAAATCCAGCCACCTCACCGGAGATGACGATCTTCCGCGCCTCGATTGCTACATGGAGGCGGTGCGCATTATAGCTACTTTCAGGCATTTACCACATCATTTCGCAGAGTTTTTTCACCCCTGCTTTGACCTGCATTAACCCCTCTTACTTAAATCTTAAGAAAATCCTGAGGTTAGGTTTTTTCTCCAACTTCTACGGCGATCACAAAAGAGAAGAATCGTAACCAGCTAACCAGAAAACAGAATATCCGCTCTCCCGGCGATGGTTTACAACATCTGAAACCGGTCTCAGCGCCCCTACAGCGTCAAGGATAAAGATAATGAGCGAAATATTGTCTGTGAAGGAAAAGATTGGCTATGGCATGGGAGATGCCGCCAGCCACATCATTTTTGATAACGTCATGTTGTATATGATGTTTTTCTATACCGATATTTTCGGTATCCCCGCCGGATTTGTCGGCACCATGTTCCTGCTGGCGCGTGCGCTGGATGCGATTTCCGACCCGTGCATGGGGCTGCTCGCCGACCGCACCCGCAGCCGCTGGGGGAAATTCCGTCCGTGGATTTTGTTCGGTGCAATCCCGTTTGGCATCGTCTGCGTGCTGGCTTACACCACGCCGGATCTTAGCCTGAACGGTAAAATGGTTTATGCCGCCATCACTTACACGCTGCTGACCCTGCTCTATACCGTGGTGAATATCCCTTACTGCGCCCTCGGCGGCGTCATTACTAACGATCCGACGCAGCGCATCTCCCTGCAGTCCTGGCGCTTTGTGCTGGCGACGGCGGGCGGCATGCTCTCCACGGTGCTGATGATGCCGCTGGTGAATCTGATTGGCGGCGAAGACAAAGCCTTTGGCTTCCAGGGCGGGATCGCCGTGCTGTCGGTGGTCGCGTTCCTGATGCTGGCGTTCTGCTTCTTCACCACCAAAGAGCGCATCCAGGTGCCGCCAAGCACCACCTCCATGCGTGAAGATCTGCGCGATATCTGGCAAAACGACCAGTGGCGCATCGTCGGCGTACTCACCATTCTCAACATCCTCGCCGTCTGCGTGCGCGGCGGCGCGATGATGTACTACTGCACCTGGATCATGGGCACGCCGGAAGTGTTCGTTGCGTTCCTTACCACCTACTGCGTCGGTAACCTGATTGGCTCCGCGCTCGCCAAACCCCTCACCGACTGGAAATGCAAAGTCAGTATCTTCTGGTGGACCAACGCCCTGCTGGCTGTGGCGAGCGTAGCGATGTTCTTCGTGCCGATGCATGCCACGCTAATGATGTTCAGCTTTATCTTCGTGATTGGCGTGCTGCACCAGCTGGTGACGCCAATCCAGTGGGTGATGATGTCCGATACCGTCGATTACGGCGAATGGACCAACGGCAAACGCCTGACGGGGATCAGCTTTGCGGGCACGCTGTTTGTGCTGAAGCTGGGCCTGGCGCTGGGTGGCGCGCTGATCGGCTGGATGCTGGCCGGCGGTGGCTACGATGCCGCAGCCAAAACTCAGAACGGCACCACCATCAACATCATTATTGGCCTGTTCACGCTGGCCCCGGCGGCGTGCTATGTGCTGAGTGCCATCGTCGCCAAACGCTATTACACGCTGAAAACCCCGTTCCTGACCAAAATTATGGGCGAGCTGGCGCAAGGCGCGCGCCGCAACCAGCAGGAGTTTGAAACCCTGCCGGTCAGCAAAGAAATGCAGAACTAAGAGGATAAAAGTATGAAAATCAGTGACGGAAACTGGCTAATTCAACCGGGCCTGAACGTGACGTACCCGGTGCAGGTGTTCGACGTGGAGCAGCAGGGCAACGACCTGGTGGTGTACGTTGCGCCCCGCGACGTGCGTGAACGCACCTGGCAGCTCGACACATTGATGTTTACGGTTCGCCTGTTCTCGCCGCAGGAAGGCATTGTCGGTGTACGCATCGAGCACTTCCAGGGCGCGCTGGACAACGGCCCGCACTATCCGCTGAACGTTCTGAAAGACGTGAAAGTACAGATTGAAAACACGGCGGAATTTGCCGAGCTGAAAAGCGGCAATCTGAGCGTGCGCGTTACCAAAGGGGAGTTCTGGGCGCTGGATTTCCTGCGTGATGGCCAGCGTATCACCGGCAGCCAGCTGAAAAATAACGGCTACGTGCAGGATGGCAATACCGACAGCAACTACATGTTCGAGCGCCTGGATTTAGGCGTCGGCGAAGCGGTGTATGGCCTCGGCGAGCGCTTTACTGCGCTGGTGCGTAACGGCCAGACGGTCGAAACCTGGAACCGTGACGGCGGCACCAGCACCGAGCAGTCCTACAAAAATATTCCGTTCTACCTGACAAACCGTGGTTACGGCGTGCTGGTGAACCATCCGGAAAATGTGTCGTTTGAAGTTGGCTCGGAGAAAGTCTCCAAAGTGCAGTTCAGCGTGGCGGGCGAGTATCTGGAATATTTCGTTATCGACGGCCCGACGCCGAAAGAGGTGCTGAACCGCTATACCCAGTTCACCGGTCGCCCGGCGCTGCCGCCTGCATGGTCGTTCGGCCTGTGGCTCACCACCTCGTTCACCACCAACTACGACGAAGCGACGGTGAACAGCTTTATCGACGGCATGGCCGAGCGCGATCTGCCGTTGCACGTCTTCCACTTCGACTGCTTCTGGATGAAAGCCTTCCAGTGGTGTGATTTCGAATGGGACCCGGTGACTTTCTCGGACCCGGAAGGGATGATCCGCCGCCTGAAGGACAAAGGGCTGAAAGTCTGCGTGTGGATCAACCCGTATATCGGCCAGAAATCGCCGGTGTTCAAGGAGCTGAAAGAGAAAGGTTATCTGCTCAAGCGCGCGGATGGCTCCGTATGGCAGTGGGATAAGTGGCAGCCGGGGCTGGCAATTTATGACTTTACCAATCCGGAAGCCTGCCAGTGGTACGCCGATAAGCTGAAAGGGCTGGTTGATATCGGCGTTGACTGCTTCAAGACCGACTTCGGCGAGCGCATCCCGACCGACGTGGTGTGGCATGACGGGTCCGATCCGCAGAAGATGCACAACCACTACGCCTATATCTATAACGAGCTGGTGTGGGACGTGCTGAAAGAGACCGTTGGCGAAGAGGAGGCGGTGCTGTTTGCGCGCTCCGCATCCGTCGGTGCGCAGAAGTTCCCGGTTCACTGGGGCGGCGACTGTTACGCCAATTACGAATCTATGGCGGAAAGCCTGCGCGGTGGGCTGTCGATTGGTCTGTCGGGCTTTGGATTCTGGAGCCACGATATCGGCGGGTTCGAGAACACCGCGCCTGCCCATGTGTACAAACGCTGGTGCGCGTTCGGGCTGTTCTCTAGCCATAGCCGCCTGCACGGCAGCAAATCCTACCGTGTGCCGTGGGCGTACGATGATGAGTCCTGCGATGTGGTGCGCCACTTCACCCAGCTGAAATGCCGGATGATGCCGTATCTGTATCGCCAGGCGGCGCTGGCCCGCGAGGTCGGCACACCGATGTTGCGCGCGATGATGCTCGAATTCCCGGACGATCCGGCGTGTGATTATCTGGACCGTCAGTACATGCTCGGCGACGCGATGATGGTGGCACCGGTGTTTAGCGAAGCGGGTGACGTGCAGTTCTATCTGCCGGAAGGTCGCTGGACACACCTGTGGCATAACGACGAAGTGCAGGGCAGTCGCTGGCATAAACAGCAGCACGACTTCCAGAGTCTGCCGGTGTATGTGCGCGAGAATACCCTGCTGGCGCTCGGCAATAACAGCCAGAAACCGGATTACGCGTGGAACGCAGGCACGGCATTCCAGCTGTTTAGCCTGGCAGACGGTTGCTCGGCGGTGAGCGAACTCCCGGCGGCGGACGGATCGGTCGTGTTTACGCTGACGGCTTCTCGCCAGGGCGATACGGTGACCTTAAAAGGCGAAGGAAACGCCCAGGACTGGTCGGTCTGTTTGCGCAATGTGCAGCAGATCGCGGGTGTCAAAGGCGGTTCACATGCCGGTAGCGAATGGGGTGTGGTGGTGAAAGCGCAGGGGAGTGAAGTGGTGATTCACCTGAAGTGATGTGCCTGAAATGGCCCGGTGGCGCTACGCTTACCGGGCCTACGGTGTCAGCTTTGATTTGCAGGCCGGGTTAAGCATAGATGCCACCCGGCTTTTTTATGCCATTAACATTTCAGGGCTGGGGTGTTACAGATGGCGCGACCGCAGGGCTTGTCGATACCTGGCCACCCGTCATCGTCTGCTGTACTTGCTGTTTATCCATATTCACCGCGTTCAACTTCCCATTTACCGACGGTTTCAGCGGCGCTTTGTCCTGCACGCTGCCGCTGGCGGTCAGCTGGATATTGCCGTCGCCGTTAATTGGCAGTGCAGGCCAGCCCCACTGTTGCAACACATTCACCGGCACGCCGCGCCCCTTCAGGCTAACCGTGGTCTGGCGCTGCGGTAACTGTGATACGGTCGCCGTGGCTTCAAGAATGCCCTTCTCGGTGAAGGCGCTCAGTTCCGTGATATTCACCGTCGACGCGTTGGCCGCCAGCGCCAGTGACGGACGGCGCACGTCCACGCGATTAAAGGTGGCAGCGGCACCGTTCAGGGTCGCATTGCCGCCCCACACGCCCCACTGACGATCTTTCGCCAGCTGGAGGTTGGCACCATATCCGTCGAGAGAGGTGATCTGCCACGGGAAGGCGGGATCGATATCGATCACCAGGTTGCGACTCAGGCCGAATTTTTTCAGGGTTACGCCGTGAAGCCATTCCGGGAGCTGCTCCATCCACAGGGTTTTCCAGTTCGGTGGCAGGGTGTATTCCAGACCGGCCACCGCGACATCGTCCAGTACCAGCGCTTTACCGTTGCGTAGCCAGTTGCCGGAGGTGCGCACCATACCGTCTTCCCAGCGGGAGGTGAACTGGCGCAGCGCCACGCCCTGCGGTGCAAACTCTGCATTCAGAATAGGATCAAAGAGATGCAGCGAGCCGTAGATAAATTCGCTGGCATTCATCGACAAACGTCCGTCCTGACTTTGCCAGTCACCCTGGCTGAGGGTCAGATTGCGCAGGCTTAAATCGAGATCGGTTACGGCCCAGTCCGGCCCTTGCAGGCGGGCATCCGTGACCTCCAGGCGGCCAATCTGCAGCGACGGCAGGGTGGTGATCGGCGCAAAGAAATCCATCAATGATTTGTCGCTTTGCAGGCGAATGTCGTTCAGGCGCAGAGTGTCAATGACCCAGCCGCCGTCGGCATTGCGCCGCGCGGTACCGGTCAGCGAGCCGCGCGCCATATCTGCGCCGATGGTGCTCAGCACCACTTCTTTACCGTTCAGCTCGCCCTGAATCAGCACATTGCTGGTGGGCACGCCGTTGAGCGTCAGCGATCCGGCGCTCATCTGAATTTGCGCTTTTTTGCCCAGCACGCTGCCTGCTTCCGGCTGCCAGGGGCTTACGCCGCCTGTCACTTTTTGCGCGCTCAGATCCCATTCCATATTCGGGCTGTTGAACGCCATGTTGTTCAGCTGCAGGCGGTCGGCCTGGAACGGAAGCGGCGCGGTTTGCGGGGAGAGGTTAAGCGTCCCGTCGTGCAGGGTGATGGTATCCATGTGCAGCGGATCGGTGAGCTGTCGGCTGCTCAGACCAATATCCACTTTTTTCGCGACCAGGGTGGCGGGTTTGCCATCGCGGCCAAAGGTGACATTTTCCAGAATGATGTGCGAAGGGGAAGAAAAACGGTGATCCATCAGGTCGAAATTGAGTTCGTAGTCGGTGTTAACCGTAATCCAGCTGCTCACCTGAGCCGCGCCCCAGCGGGTCTGCACGAGGATATAAAGTGCCAGGATTGCGAGCAGCACCGCAATCAAAATCCAGATCAGCAGCTTTCCAATAAATTTCATGGTCTTCCATCCCATCAAACGCACATAAGGGAGTTATGCACGATTTATGCGCAATCCTCAAGGCAGGAATGGTGTAATTCGGTTTCACGGCAGGCGTGATGCCTGCCGTGACGGGGGATCAGTTCTTTTCTGGCGGGAAGACGAGGTTCAGCACAATCGCCGTGATACCCCTGCGGCGATGCCGGAGGAGAGCAGGTTTTTCACCCAGTCAGGGGCGAACTGCAGGATCAGCGGCTGCTGGGAAACGCCCAGACCGACGGCCAGGGACAGCGCGATAATCATGATGGCACGACGGTTCAGCGGCTCACGCGATACGATGCGCACGCCAGAGGCCGCAATCGTACCGAACATCACAAGCGTTGCGCCGCCCAGCACCGGTTCCGGAATGTGCTGCACAAAGCCACTCACCGCCGGGAACAGGCCGAGCACGATCAGCATCAGCGCCACGACAAAGCCCACGTAGCGGCTGGCGACGCCGGTCAGCTGGATCACGCCATTGTTCTGGCCAAAGCAGGAGTTCGGGAAGGTATTGAATACGGCAGAGACAAACGAGTTCAGACCATTCGCCAGTACGCCGCCTTTCAGGCGTTTCATGTACAGCGGACCAGAGACCGGCTGTTCGGAGACGTCAGACGTCGCGGTGATGTCGCCGATGGTTTCCAGCGAGGTGATCATGAATACCAGCATCAGCGGCAGGAGCAGGCTCCAGTCAATGCCGAGGCCGTAATAGAGCGGTGTCGGCACCATAATCAGCGCGCTATTGGTCGGCGCGGTGTTTTCCGGCAGCATGCCCATCGCCCACGCCACCAGATAACCGGTCGCCATGGCAATCACCAGCGAGGCGACGCGCAGGTACGGGTTACGCTGACGGTTGAGCAAAATAATAATCGCCAGTACTACGCCCGCCAGCAGCAGGTTTTTCGGTGCGCCGAAAGTGTGGTCACTCATCGCCGCATACCCGCCGCCGATAGAGGTCAGGCCCACCTGAATCAGCGACAGACCGATAATCATCACCACCACGCCGGAAACCAGCGGGGTAATGACGCGGCGCGCCAGGTGCAGCACGCGGGAGATGACCATTTCCGTACAACTGGCCAGCATCAGAGTGCCGAAAAGCGCAGCCATCATCGTCGGGACATCGGCCCCGCCGGTTTTCAGCGCTGTGCCACCCATGATCAGCGGGGCAACAAAGTTAAAGCTGGTACCCTGAATCGACAGCAACCCTGAACCGACCGGACCCCAGGCTTTAATCTGGATAATAGACGCCACGCCGGATGCAAACAGCGACATGCTGATGATGTGCTGCGTGTCCTGGGCCGGTAAGCCGAGCGCCTGGCAAATCAGCAGGGCAGGCGTGATAACGGCCACGAACATCGCCAGCAGGTGCTGACACGCGGCGAACAGCGTTTGCGCCAGCGGTGGGCGATCTTCAAGACGGTAGATTAATTCACTATTATGCTGAGCGTGCGCAATCGGTTGCGCATCTTGAGACTCTACGGCGTTAACGGACATCGGCGGCAATCCCACGGGTGAAAAGCGGGCATTTTAGCTGACCGGATGGTAAAAGCAAACGATTGCATTTATAAATTTATTAAATCAGGGCTGAGCATAGTGATCAGGCGTTGGAATAGCGCTCGGTTTCTGGCATCCACCGTTGAATAAGCCCGGCGGCCTGGGCCGGATAACGCTCGTGAATGTGACGGGCAAGGCGCTGGACTTCCGGAATCATCGACTGGTCACGAAGCAGATCGGCCACTTTGAATTCGGCGTTACCGGTCTGGCGTGTGCCCAGCAGTTCGCCGGGGCCGCGGATCTCGAGATCCTTTTGCGCAATCACAAAGCCGTCATTGCTGTCGCGCAGCACCTGGAGTCGCATTTGTGCCGTTTTAGAAAGCGGGGATTTGAAGAGCAGGACGCAGTGGGAAGCCACCGCACCACGGCCAACGCGGCCCCGCAGCTGGTGAAGTTGCGCAAGGCCCAGCCGCTCCGGGTTTTCGATAATCATCAGGCTGGCATTCGGCACATCCACGCCCACTTCGATAACCGTTGTGGCAATCAGTAAATGCAACTCACCCTGTTTGAATGAGTGCATTACGGCCTGTTTTTCAGCGGGTTTCATGCGGCCATGCACCAGCCCAATATTCAGCTCGGGCAGCGCCAGTTTTAGCTCTTCCCACGTTGCTTCTGCGGCCTGTGCTTCCAGCAGGTCGGACTCTTCAATCAATGTACAAACCCAGTACGCCTGACGGCCTTCGTGAGTGCAGGCGTTGCGCACGCGATCGATGATCTCGCTGCGGCGCGTATCCGGAATGGCCACGGTGGTGACCGGCGTTCGGCCGGGTGGCAATTCATCGATCGTCGAGGTATCCAGATCGGCATAGGCGGTCATCGCCAGGGTACGCGGGATAGGCGTGGCGGTCATGATCAACTGATGCGGGTGGAAGCCCTGCTGCAGCCCTTTTTCCCACAAGGCCAGCCGCTGATGTACGCCAAAGCGATGTTGCTCATCGATGATCACCAGCGCAAGGCCGTTAAACTGCACCTGCTCCTGAAAAATGGCGTGGGTACCGACAATCATCTGTACCTGACCGCTGGCGATGGCTTCCTGTTGCGCGAGACGTGCTTTGCCTTTTTGCTTGCCGGCAAGCCAGCCCACTTCCACACCCAACGGCGCAAACCAGCTGCGGAAGTTATTGGCGTGCTGCTCGGCGAGCAGTTCGGTAGGGGCCATCAGCGCCACCTGTTTGCCGTGCGCGATAGCGCGCAGGGCCGCGAGGGCGGCGACCAGCGTTTTACCGGATCCTACGTCACCTTGTACCAGACGCATCATCGGAATATCGAGCGCCATATCGCGTTCGATCTCGGCAGTCACGCGTGCCTGGGCAGTCGTCGGTTTAAAGGGCAGTGAGGCCAGCAGCTTATCTTTTAAATCATCACGGGCAGGCAGAGGTTGTGCGTGAAAACGCTGTGCACCCGCGCGAAGCGCCAGCATGCTCAGGTTATGTGCCAGTAATTCTTCAAGGATAAGCCGCCGCTGCGCCGGGTGTTGTCCATTTTCTAACTCGCTCAGCTGTAAAGACGGCGGTGGACGGTGCAGGGTGCGAATGGCTTCCGGCAGGCTCATCATGCCCTGTGCCAGCTCAGGCGGCAGCAGTTCGGCGATGGCGCAGGTATCAAGCAACTCCAGCGCCTGATCCGTCAGTTTTCGCAGCGTCGCCTGCTTGATACCTTCGGTAGTGGGGTACACCGGCGTCAGCGTCTCCTGCAGTTCAGGCGTACTCAGATCGCCCTGCACACGGTACTCCGGGTGGATCATCTCCGCGCCATATTTCCCGCGCTTGGCTTCGCCATACGCCAGCACCCGTCGTCCGGCGGCCAGGCTGTTTTTCATCGCAGCACTGAAATTGAAAAAACGCATGGTGAGAATGCCGGAGCCGTCGCTGATCTGACAGGTCATCATGCGACGGCCGCCAAAGGTAATAGTGCAGTTCAGGACTTCGCCTTCCACGGTGGCGTAGATGCCGGGCAGCAGATCGCCAATCGCGTAAAGCTGGGTGCGATCTTCGTAACGCAGAGGAAGGTGCAGGAGTAAATCTTGTACAGTGTGCAGGCCAATTTTAGCCAGCTTGTTGCTTTGCGCCGCACCTACGCCCGTTAATGAGCTGAGCGGAACGGCATCAAGCAGGTGGCCGTTCATGGTTTAGCCTGCAAACTGCATGGTGGACCACCATGCGGCATCGGCTTCGATTTCGCCCTGCGCATTGACGTGGGGATAAGGTAATTGCTTCTGTTTAGCCACGCGAGCCAGTACCGGATAGCCGCCTTCAAACAGCAGACGCTGCTGTTCAACTTCAGGTAGCATGCTGTTTTCGCGCTCGTACATCCCGGCGTTCTGACGCTGGCGCTGGGCTTCATACAGAATCAGCGCAGAGGCGACAGAGACATTCAGCGACTGCACCATGCCAATCATCGGGATGATGATGTCCTGATCCGCCAGATCTAACGCTTCTTGCGTGATCCCGGTTTTCTCCTGACCCATCAGAATGCAGGTCGGTCGGGTGTAATCAATGTCGCGAAAATCGACGGCTTTATCGGAAAGGTGGGTCGCCAGGATTTGCATCCCGCTGCTTTTCAGTTGCGTGACAGCATCCGCAATCGTGGGGTGAGTTTTTACCGTCACCCAGCTGTTGCTGCCTGCCGCGCTGGAGGCTATGGTGCGCATATTTTTACCCGGCCAGACTGCGTGAACTTCATGCACGCCAACGGCGTCCGCGGTGCGGACGATGGCGGAGACGTTATGAGGTTTATGGACCTGCTCCATGCAGACCGTCAGATCGGGCTGGCGTCTGGCGAGCATCTCACAGATACGTGCATAACGTTCTGAATTCATTAGCCTAGTTTCGGTTACGGGTGACTTTAATGACGTCCGGCATCACGCGGATTTTGCGCATGATATTCGCCAGATGCACACGATCGCGCGCGGTCAGACGAATAAAGGCGCTGTAAACGCGGCCATCTTTTTCTTCCGTATTCAGGCTCTGAATGTTGGAAGATGCCGTGTTGATCGCCGCCGTCAGGTTTGCCAGCGCGCCCTGGTGGTTGAACATATCGACCTTAATTTCGGTGATAAATTCCTGCTCGGTCTCTTTATCCCACTCAACGGCCATGAACTTCTCTGGCTCTTTTTGATAGCCACGGATGTTACGGCAGGACTCGTGATGGATAACCAGACCTTTACCTGGGCTGACGTGGGCGATGATTGGGTCGCCAGGAATCGGTCGGCAGCATTTAGCGAAGGTGATAAGCACCCCATCCGCACCTTTGATCGGCAGATGACCGTGCCCCTGCGTGGTCGGCTGCACAGCGGAGGCTTCGCCCTGCTGGAGGTTCTTCGCCACGACAACGCTCATTGCATTACCCAGGCCGATTTCTGCCAGCAGATCGTCAAGCGAGGCGAGCTTCATGCGCTCCAGCTCTCGCTGAATGTTCTCTGGCGGAATTTCGGCCAGCTTGCGGCTGCCACCCAACGCATGGTTGAGCAGGCGACGGCCCAGGCTAACGGAGTCGTCACGTTTCAAGTTTTTCAGCAGCTGACGGATCTTCGCGCGTGCTTTCGAACTGACGACGAAGTTAAGCCAGGCGGCATTTGGGCGAGCGCCCGGTGCAGTAATAATTTCGACGGTCTGACCGCTGGTAAGCGGCTGAGACAGCGGATACGGCTGTCTGTCGACACGTGCGCCCACGCAGGCATGACCGATATCGGTATGTACCGCATAAGCGAAGTCGACCGGCGTTGCGCCAGCAGGCAGCTCCACAATGCGCCCTTCTGGCGTGAAAACGTAAATCTCATCCGGGAAGAGATCGGATTTAACGCTCTCGATAAATTCAAACGAACTACCGGCGCTCTGCTGAAGTTCCAGCAGGCTTTGCATCCAGCGCTGGGCGCGGATTTGCGCGGTGGTACTCGTTTCACCGTGCTCTTTATAAGCCCAGTGCGCAGCAACACCCATTTCCGCCATCTGGTCCATGTCTTCGGTACGGATTTGTACCTCAACAGGTACGCCGTGCGGCCCGATCATCGAGGTGTGCAAAGATTGATAGCCGTTCGCTTTTGGAATAGCAATATAGTCTTTAACGCGCCCCGGACGCGGTTTGTAGAGGCTGTGCATCTGACCAAGTACGCGGTAGCAAGTGTCAGAATCATGGACGATGACGCGGAACGCGTAGATGTCCATGATCGAGTGAAAACGCTGCTCTTTCAGCACCATTTTGCAGTAGATGGAGTACAAATGCTTTTCGCGGCCGCTGACGCGACACGGAATTCCCGCTTCCTGCAAACGCCCTTCGATTTCAGAGAGGATCTTCTGAATCATCTCTTTACGGTTGCCGCGCGCGGCTTTTACCACCTCTTTAATCACGCGATAGCGGTTTGGGTACAACGCTTCAAAACCCAGCTCTTCAAGCTCAGTTTTAATGTGATGGATACCTAAACGGTGCGCCAGCGGGCTATAAATTTCGAGGGTTTCACGGGCGATGCGGCGACGTTTATCGGGGCGTAATGAGCCCAGCGTGCGCATATTGTGAGTACGGTCAGCGAGTTTGATGAGAATGACGCGGATATCCTGCACCATCGCCATAATCATCTTGCGAAAGTTTTCGGCTTGCGCCTCTTTCTTATCGCGGAATTTCAGCTTATCAAGCTTAGAGACCCCTTCCACCAGTTCGGCAACGCTTTTACCAAACAGCTGTTCCATATCCTGGTAGGTGGCGGGGGTATCTTCGATCACGTCATGCAGCAGCGCGGCCATCAGCGTTTCATAGTCGAGTTTCATCTCGGCCAGAATACAGGCCACCGCTACCGGGTGCGTGATATAGGGTTCACCGCTTGAACGTGTTTGGCCCTCGTGAGCGTCACGTGCAACGAGATACGCCTGCTGAAGACGCTTAATCTGGTCTTCAGGCAGGTAGGTTTGAATCAGTTGATTCAGGCTTTCAAACAGATACAAGGGCGACCCGCAGGTTTAATTAACGACGGCCTTCAGCAATGGCGGTTACGGCCTGCAGTTCTGCGGCTTCCTGCTCTTGCTGCTCCTGGCGCTCACGTACGTCGAGGATCTGGTTGTTGATCAGACCTTCTTCGATTTCGCGCAGTGCGATCACGGTGGTTTTATCGTTTTCTTCTGGTACCAGTGGATCTTTGCCGCCGGACTGCATCTGACGAGCGCGACGCGCGGCGACCAGTACCAGGTCAAAACGGTTACCAATTTTCTCTACAGCGTCCTGAACAGTTACGCGTGCCATACTTAAAATGCTCCACAGATGAAGAAATGACTGGGCATGATACTGAATGTGGGTTCAGTCTGCCAACAGTTTGGTGATTAATGCGTCATGTCGCTGCTTCTGGCGGCTCATACGCAGACGTTCTGCGCGAATAATGGTTTTCAGATCGCCCAGGGCAGTATCAAAATCATCGTTCACAATAAGGTAATCATATTCGGCGTAATGGCTCATTTCTGCAACTGCCTGCGCCATACGTTTTGCGATAACTTCTTCGCTGTCCTGGCCGCGGCCACGCAGGCGACGGTCAAGCTCATCTTTCGACGGCGGCAGAATAAAGATGCTCCGCGCTTGCGGCATCTTCGCACGAATTTGCTGTGCGCCCTGCCAGTCGATATCCAGGAACACATTGACGCCGGTTGCCAGGACCTGCTCGATGGTTTCACGGGATGTCCCGTAGAAATTTCCGAATACTTCAGCGTGTTCAAGGAACGCGTCTCTGCCAATCATCGTTCTGAATTCATCGTGATTCACAAAGAAATAGTGTTCACCGTGCACTTCACCCGGACGCGGTGCCCGCGTGGTGTGAGAAACCGAAACTTGCGTATCGTACAACGGTTGGGTTTTTAACAGCGCCTGAATCAGGCTGGATTTACCCGCGCCACTAGGGGCAGAAACAATATAAAGCGTGCCTTGAGCCATGAGAGTCTTTTGTATGTGTTAGCGAAGAAGTCCTACATACGGGCTTATTATACACGTCACTGCTCTGTGACGTAGTCTTTGTCACACTTTTTCCTCGTGATTGTTGATTTTTGCGTACCGTTTTCCGGTTTTACCCGCCGTTTGCTGCAACCAGAACATAACGCGGAAGCGGGCTCGTAAATCGTGGTTTTGCCGCTAGCCAGGTTAAAACAGCAGGGTTATACCTTGCGCAAAACAGGGAGGTATCGCGATGTGGAAATGGGCTGGAATGGTGTTGATGCTGTGGAATAGCTGGGTGATGGCGGTTTGTCCCGCCTGGTCGCATGCAAAAGCAGATCAGGAACTGGCAAAACTGAGTGCGCAGATCGCCCGCTGGAGTGAGGCGTACTGGCAGGAGGGGAAAAGCGAGGTCAGCGATGAGGTTTACGATCAGCTTAGTGCGCGGCTCGCGCAATGGCGCTTTTGCTTCAACAACGAACCCACTTCCGATGATATCCCACCTGCCAGTGGGACGGTGAAACATCCTATTGCGCATACGGGTGTGCATAAGGTTGTGGGCATAAATGAGTTACGCCAGTGGATGAAAGCGCACCACGATTTGTGGGTGCAGCCGAAAGTGGATGGTGTGGCGGTGACGCTGGTCTATCGCAAGGGCAAGTTAGTGCAGGCCATTAGTCGTGGCGACGGAATGAAAGGAGAGGACTGGACGGCGCAGGTGCAAAAAATACCGTCGATTCCGTTAACTCTGCAGGGAGCGTTGGCGGACAGTGTTTTGCAGGGCGAACTGTTTTTACGCAGCGAAGGGCATATCCAGCAGCAAAAAGGGGGAATGAATGCGCGCGCTAAAGTCGCTGGCATGATGATGCGCCAGAATGGCAAGCCGGCGCTGGATAATATCGGCGTTTTTATCTGGGCCTGGCCCGATGGCCCCTCTTCAATGCCGCAGCGTGTCGCTGAACTGGCGAAAGCGGGTTTTCCCCTGACCTGGCGTTATACGCGCGCAGTTCGAACCGTGGAAGAAGTGGAGCAAAACAAAACCGAATGGCTGACATCCGTTTTGCCCTTTGCCACGGACGGCATTGTGGTGCGCTCCGCAATTGAACCTGCGGGTGAGCACTGGCAGCCTGGAGCAGGAGACTGGGTCGTCGCATGGAAGTATTCGCCGGTCTCACAGCTTGCCGAGGTTAAAGCCATTCAGTTTGCCGTTGGGCGAACGGGCAAGATCTCTGTTGTCGCCTCTCTTGAGCCTGTGCAGCTGGATGACAAACGGGTACAGCGAGTGAGTCTCGGTTCCGTAGGGCGCTGGCGGACGCTTGATATCGCGCCTGGCGATCAGGTACTGGTGAGTCTGGCGGGGCAGGGCATACCCCGGCTGGATAAGGTTGTGTGGCGGGGTGTGGACCGCGTGAAACCGACGCCACCGTCCCCGCATTTTAGCCCCCTGACCTGCTTTTATGCGTCGCCAGAATGTCTGGAACAGTTTTTTGCCCGTTTAGTCTGGCTGAGTTCGAAGCAAATGCTCGATATCGAAGGACTGGGTGAGTCAGGCTGGCGGCTATTACATCAGGCTCATCATTTCGAACATATTTTCTCCTGGCTGTCGCTGACTCAGGAGCAGCTCCAGAATACGCCAGGCTTAAATGCTTCGCGAGGATTGCAGCTATGGCATCGTTTTGAGCGGGTACGTCATCAGCCTTTTATGCGATGGATTGGTGCGCTAAGTGTGCCGCTGCCGCAAGCTGCAGCAAAAGCGCTGACAGAACATTCATGGCAGCAATTACGCGACAAAGAGGCGGTGAGCTGGCGCCTGCTTCCCGGTATCGGCCCCGAGAAAGCGCGAAAGCTGGTCGAGCTTTTTCACGATCCAGCTATCGCGACTATGGCAGTCTGGTTGCGAACGCAAGGCATCCAGGGGTTTTAGAGCGAACCTGTTATAGAGATATGCAGCGATTTTACCATTCGTTGCCCATTGCAAAGAACTCAATGCGCATCGTGCTTGTAATGAAAAACAGGAAGCCCCAATTTTAAGCGCAGCGCCAGCATACGTGCGGTAAAACCGAATAGGAGGGTGGCGATAACGACGACATCATGGCTCGACACGTAATGCTGCAGGGCGATATACAAGACGGCGGAAGCAAACGAAATACCCGCGTAAAGCTCTTTCTGGAACACCAGGGGAATGCGTTTACAGAACATATCGCGTAAAACACCGCCAAACACACCCGTCACAACGGCAGCGATGGTAGCGATAATTGGCCCCTCGCCCATATCCAGCGCAATTTGCGCACCGATAATGGAAAACACAATCAGCCCTAAAGCATCCAGGACCAAAAACAGACGTCGCAGGTGTGGCATTACGGGAGCGACAATTGTGGTCAGCACCGCGGCGACGGCAACGATAACGACATATTCAGGATGTTTAACCCAGCCGAGCGGATAGTGTCCTAGCAGGATATCGCGGACAGAACCTCCGCCCAGAGCCGTTGCGGTGGCAATAATGATTACCCCAAAGGTATCCATACGTCGGCGCCCTGCCGCGAGAGCGCCGGTCATGGCTTCAGCGGTGATGCCGATCAGATAAAGAATGTGTAGCAGCATGAGTCCCCCAAAAATGAGGGAATCAGGGTAGCGTTTTGTGGCGCTGCTCACGATTTAGTTTTTCTTGTCTGAATGGTGCAGCGATACTTTTTCTAATTAATGAATCCTTATAAGGATGGTTCTCTGGCGAAAATCTCGATTTTTATCATTAGTTTTATTCATGGGTGTTACGGCTAAACATCGACTCAAACATAGGGACCAGGTTTTTATTGCCCGTTTCGCTGAGGTGGTTGTCATCGAAGTACCATGGCACCAGATTTTTACTTCCCATGCATCGTCCCTCGGTACACATATAGGGGCTAGGATCCAGTAATTTGACACCGCACTGTGCCGCTGCCTGATTTTGAGCCTGAATCATAATTTGGCTGTGGTGCTGGTATGATGAAAGCGATACTGAAATATCATTCGCATCACCACGGGTCATCAGATTATGTGAAAGTGTTCGTGGAACATTCGTATCCATATCAGGGATTGGTTTCACAAGATAGACGGGATGCTGACGATTAAGGGAGCACGCCATATCGATAATCGACTTAGTGTACTGACGAATAAAAGCATCATCAGTGTCAGTTTTCACTGTAAATTTCACGAGTCGACTTTCAGCATAATGGGTCAAACGGTTGACGATGACCACTGGGACATTTGCAGGATATGTCTGTAGTCGTTTTTCAAGATCCCGGTTAAATTTACCGCATCCGTCATATTCCACCCGTTCAGCATTTGCGAGCGTCGGGCATCCTGAGTAGGTGATCCCAATAACCGAGCCTCGGTTTTGGGCTGCTGCGGCAAGGGCCGTTGCAGTAGCCTCTGCATGGCTGTCACCCACGATGATGGCAGCCAGATTCCCGGAACCATACACACTTAGGTGTGTTTTTCGATCAGGAGCAAAGTTTTTGTTATTTGCTTCGAGTGCAATGCGATTCACCAGTGGATCGGGCTGGCTCACCACGATATCGTTTTTAACCAGATAACTGAACTGCCATACTGCGCCAATACAGGCGAACAGCGTTAACCAAAATGCTTTCGGAGATTGCTTGCTGAGTGCATTTTTGCTGGGTTTTTCAATTAATATCCAGGATAACCATCCTGCGACAAAGGAAAGTGCAATGGCACTTATTATCCATACACTATTATGTTGCTGACCCGCATAAACTAAATACACTGCAATTGGCCAATGCCATAAATAGATGGAATAGGAACTTAACCCAAGCCAGCGAAAGTTTTGATCAATTGGGCGGACTAATTGCGAGTGGTTACTATAAATTACTAGCATTGTCCCTACGACTGGGAACAATGTCTCTCCACTTGGCCATGCATGTTCAGCACCGATAATCCAAATGGACAGGAGAATAGTTACATAGCCTGTTATCGCAGTAGCAGAACGCAGAGACTGTGGTAGCGTATAACGTTTTGCAGCATACCAAACTAGGCCGCCGCAAAGCATCTCCCAGGCACGATAGGGCATGAGGTAAAAGCGGGTAGCTGAATTGACTGAAGGGCTGAATATTCCAACAAAAAACGAGCATAACGCGAGCAGTAAAAGGCATATCCCGGGATCGACCTTCTTTCTGAGCGGGTATAGAGCCATCATAATAAATGGAAGTACCAGATAAAACTGCCACTCGACCGACAATGACCAGGTATGTAAGAACCAATTTTCGTGTGAGTCCGTAGCGAAGTAATCACCAGACTCTTTTTTTAATTTTAAATTTGAAATTAATAATGCCGTATAGCCGACATAATTACCCAGCTTTTGATATTCATTTGTGGGTAGCCAGAAAAATGTTGCTAAAGATAATATAACGCACAAAACTAATAGTGCGGGAATGATTCTTTTGAAGCGTGCAGCATAAAATTGAATAATATTAAAGGATTGTCGCTCCAGACCTGTGGCGATAATCTTTGTCATCAGAAAACCAGATATTACAAAAAAGATATCTACACCAGCAAAGCCGCCAGGAAGCAGGTCTGGCGCAAAGTGATAAAACACGACAGAGAGTATGGCAATTCCGCGGAGCAGGTTGATATCCTGGCGGAAATCGAGGTCAACTGTGAGGGGTCTTGTTTCCTCAATTGATAAGTTGATGTTTGCCATGCTCTTTCCTTGATTTCGCGATAGGTGCTATTGAATGCGGCGACGAGTGTATCAAAAGAAGTAAAGAAATTCTTGTATTCCGCTGCTCAGGGAGATATCCGATTTCGACCAGAATGGTATCCAGAAAGAAGTGGTCCCTTTGGGGACCACTAATTAGTAAATATACTTTATAAACATTTATTCAATGTTCTGAATCTGCTCGCGCATTTGCTCAATCAGCACTTTAAGCTCAATCGCAGATGTGGTCACTTCGGCGTTGATTGATTTGGACGCCAACGTGTTCGACTCGCGGTTGAATTCCTGCATCATGAAATCGAGACGACGACCCACGGCTTCTTTTTTCTTCAGAATGTTGTAGGTCTCTTTGACGTGCGCTTCCAGACGATCCAGCTCTTCGGCCACGTCAACACGCTGGGCCATCAGGACCAGTTCCTGCTCCAGACGGGTATTTTCCAGCTGAACTTCTGCATCTTCGAGCCGGGCAAGCAGGCGCTCGCGCTGCCACTGGAGGACTTCAGGCATGTGTGCGCGTACTTTCAGAACTTCTGCGCTGACACCTTCCAGACGCTGCTCAATCATCGCTTTCAGCGCCTGACCTTCGGTTTCACGGGCGACGATAAAATCATCTAATGCGCCATCAAGCGCACCCAGAATTTCAGTGGTAATTGCATCCAGATCCTGCTCTCCTGCGGCCATCACGCCTGGCCAGCGAAGGATATCAACAGGATTGATTTCGCCTTCGTCGCTCTGCATCTTGACCCAGTTCGCGGCATTCACCAGCTGTTTGGCCAGTTTTTCATTGAGGATCAGCTCCCCTTGCGCGCTCGCGTCGGGTTCAAAACGCAGGTTGCATTCCACTTTACCGCGCGTCAGGCGAGCACGAATGCGTTCGCGAACAACCGGCTCAAGGCTGCGAAACTGCTCCGGCATACGGAAATACGTTTCCAGATAGCGCTGGTTTACCGAGCGCATTTCCCAGGTAGCGCTACCCCAGCTACCCTTGATTTCACGCCGGGCGTAGGCGGTCATACTGCGAATCATAAACATGTCCGTTTTTAGAGGAGAGATGGGGGATTATAGCTTTCGGGGCTTTCTCAGGATAGGAATAAGCGCGTTTAATCCGTATAATGCGCAGCCACATTCGTTTCAAGCCGGAGATATCATCATGCGTCCAGCAGGCCGTAGCGCCAATCAGGTGCGCCCCGTCACCCTGACCCGTAACTATACAATACACGCTGAAGGCTCCGTGCTTGTTGAATTCGGTAACACCAAAGTGCTGTGCACCGCCTCTATCGATGAAGGCGTTCCGCGTTTTCTGAAAGGTCAGGGCCAAGGCTGGATCACTGCCGAATATGGCATGCTTCCTCGTGCGACCCACACCCGTAACGCTCGCGAAGCGGCAAAAGGGAAGCAGGGTGGCCGCACGATGGAAATTCAGCGTCTGATTGCTCGCGCACTGCGTGCGGCGGTGGATCTGAAAACATTGGGCGAATTCACCATCACGCTGGACTGCGACGTGATTCAGGCTGATGGCGGCACGCGTACCGCGTCCATCACCGGCGCTTGCGTGGCGCTTGCCGATGCGCTGAACAAACTGGTTGCCGCCGGTAAACTGAAAACCAACCCAATGAAAGGGATGGTGGCCGCTGTCTCCGTTGGGATTGTAAAAGGCGAAGCCCTTTGCGATCTTGAGTACGTTGAAGACTCCGCCGCAGAAACCGACATGAACGTCGTGATGACCGAAGATGGTCGCATTATTGAGGTGCAGGGCACGGCAGAGGGCGAGCCGTTCACCCACGAAGAGCTTCTTACCTTGCTGGCGTTAGCCCGAGGGGGAATCGAATCCATTGTCGCGGCGCAGAAAGCGGCGTTAGAAAATTGATGTAAGGGCGACGTTGTCGCCCTTTTTTTTATGCTTCATCCTGAGCGCCGTCTCTTTGTCGGCTGCCGATAGGGCGTGAATGATGTTGCGTAAACCAAAATGATGATAAGTAAGATGAGGAGCAAATCCATGAAACCCTATCAGCGCCAGTTTATTGAGTTTGCGCTTAACAAGCAGGTTCTTAAGTTCGGCGAATTTACGCTGAAATCCGGGCGCAAAAGCCCCTATTTCTTCAATGCCGGCCTGTTTAATACCGGGCGCGATCTGGCTTTGTTAGGCCGTTTCTACGCCGAAGCGCTGGTGGATTCCGGGATTGATTTCGATCTGCTGTTTGGTCCGGCTTACAAAGGGATTCCGATTGCGACCACGACGGCGGTGGCGTTAGCGGAACACCACGATCGTGACCTGCCGTACTGCTTCAACCGTAAAGAAGCCAAAACGCACGGTGAAGGCGGCAACCTGGTCGGCAGCCCGTTGCAGGGTCGGGTGATGTTGGTGGACGACGTGATCACCGCAGGAACCGCGATCCGTGAATCCATGGAGATCATTCAGGCTAACGGCGCAACGCTTGCTGGCGTGCTGATCTCTCTGGATCGTCAGGAGCGTGGCCGTGGCGAGATCTCGGCGATTCAGGAAGTCGAGCGCGACTACCACTGTAAAGTGACGTCGATCATCACGCTGAAAGACCTGATTGCCTATCTGGAAGAGAAGCCTGAAATGGCGGATCACCTGGCATCGGTGCAGGCGTATCGTGAAGCGTTTGGCGTTTGAGTGAATTGCCCGGTGGCACTGTGCTTACCGGGCCTACGCATCACATAGGCCGGATAAGATTTACTGGAGTTGAGCAGCCACTAACGGCCAGCGAGTGTCGAAATCGTCCGTCGGGCGATATTTGAACTCGCTGCGCACAAAGCGGGAAAGCATCCCCTCGCAGAAAGCCAGAAGTTGCCCGGCCAGCAAGGTTTCGTCAGTAACGTAACCTTCGCCTTCACGCATTTTCTTTTCACGCAAAACCTGCCGCAGCTGCGCTTCAATGCGCTCGAACAGCTGGTTGATGCGCCCCTGAAGTTTGTCCTGCTCAAACATGAGGGCATGACCGGTCAGAATGCGGGTTAAACCCGGATTGCGCTCACCAAAACCCAAAATCAGCAGCACAATCAGACGCAGGCGCGCGGTCGTGTCTTTTTCGTCTTTTAAAATCAGATTGATGCGGGTGATTAGGCTGTCTTCGATAAATTCGATCAGACTGTCAAACATCCGCGTTTTGCTGGGGAAATGACGATAGAGCGCCGCTTCTGATACGCCAACAGAGGCGGCCAGTTTCGCGGTGGTGATGCGTTGGCTGCCATCGCTGGATTCAAGCATCAGAGCCAGAGATTGAAGTATTTCTTCGCGACGATTCCTTTTCGCGGTTTGTTTTTCTGCCATGTTACAAAATACCCCTGAAAATACGCGCTTTTACGGCTGGCATCCACACAGCGACCGCAAACTGTTGTTTGCGGTGTGTTATCGCGTTATTACGCTGTGAGATGCGTACTGTTAGGCTTATTTGCGCCCTGAGTGGCCGAAGCCGCCTTCGCCGCGATCGGTGGCATCAAAATCTTCCACCAGGTTAAATTCTGCCTGAACCACTGGCACAAAGACCATCTGTGCGATACGTTCGCCCGGCTCAATGGTGAAGCTATCCTGGCCACGGTTCCAGACAGAGACCATCAGCTGACCCTGGTAGTCAGAATCGATAAGCCCAACCAGATTGCCCAGCACGATACCATGCTTATGACCAAGACCTGAGCGAGGGAGGATCACCGCCGCCAGTGACGAGTCGGCAATGTGAATCGCCAGACCAGTTGGGATAAGCGTAGTGGCACCCGGTGCCAGCTCTACGGCGTCATCGAGACAGGCACGCAGGTCAAGACCAGCAGAGCCGGTGGTGGCGTAAGTTGGCAGCGGAAATTGCTGGCCAACGCGCGGGTCCAGAATCTTAACGTCGATTTTTTTCATCATAACGGGTAACGATCTCGTCCAGTAATTGTTGGCCCAGGAGTTCCTTGCGCTCAAGCGGTAAGACTTTCTCTCCATCCTGCCAGAAAAGGTACAGTGCATTGCTGTCGCTATTAAATCCTTGTGTCGCCAGCGATACATCATTCGCACAAATCAAATCGAGATTTTTGCGGGTACGTTTTTGCCGGGCGTATTCTTCCACATTATTCGTTTCTGCGGCAAATCCAACGACGTAAGGTCGATGCATTTTTAATGCAGCAACGCCCGCGACGATATCCGGGTTTTTCACCATTTTTATCGTTAATTCATCGCCTTGCTTTTTAATTTTTGCGTCAGCAATGGTTTCTGCGCGGTAATCCGCAACGGCGGCGCAGCCGATAAATATGTGCTGTTTTTGCGCGTGCGCCTGGACAGCGGCTTCCATTTCCAGCGCTGTGGTTACGTCGATTCGCTGCACAGACGATGGCGTGGGCAACGAGACCGGCCCGCTCACCAGCGTGACCGTCGCCCCGCGTTTTGCCGCCGCTGCGGCGATAGCGAAGCCCATCTTACCGGAGCTGTGATTGGTGATATAACGCACCGGGTCCAGGGGTTCACGCGTGGGGCCCGCCGTAATCATGATGTTGAGATGTTGCAGGTCGTTGACAGGGGCAAAATGGGCCGCAGCCATATCGACAATGGCAAGAGGGTCTAGCATACGGCCTGGGCCGATATCACCGCAGGCCTGACTGCCGCTGTCCGGGCCCCAAATCAGCAGGCCGCGAGAGGCCAACACGTCAAGATTATGCTGGGTAGCGGCGTTACGATACATCTGCTGGTTCATGGCCGGAACCACGGCGACCGGAGCGGGTGTGGCCAGGCAAATGGTAGAGACCAGATCGTTTGCCATACCGGCAGCGACGCGGGCGATTAAATCAGCCGTCGCGGGGGCGAGGATCACCAGGTCTGCCCATTTGCCAAGCTCAATATGGCCCATGGCGGCTTCTGCCGCAGGGTCCAGCAGGCTGTCAGAGACCGGGTATCCAGAAACTGCCTGCAAACTCAGGGGCGTGATAAAGGCTTTGCCGCCTTCGGTTATCGCGACCCGCACATCGGCCCCGCGCTCGCGCAAAC
This sequence comes from Lelliottia sp. WB101, assembly GCF_003051885.1. Taxonomy (NCBI): domain Bacteria; kingdom Pseudomonadati; phylum Pseudomonadota; class Gammaproteobacteria; order Enterobacterales; family Enterobacteriaceae; genus Lelliottia; species Lelliottia sp. WB101. The sequence goes on along the minus strand of NZ_CP028520.1, from coordinate 820,266 downwards.
GGCGCACCAGTTCTGGCGCTTTATAGGCGGCAATGCCGCCGCTCACGCCAAGAACGATTTTTTTACCGGCCAGGCTCATCATGATTCTTTCCTGTTGGGTTTCACCAGAGAACGGGCATTTTATCACAATCCCAAAAGTGGCGTGATTTTGTGCGTGCCTCCCTTTGCGAGGCGCTACGCAAGAACGAAAAGAGCCTGTCGAGCGGCCACGAATCCTGTGTCAGGATGAAAGAAAAAAGGAGAAGGGATATGGATTTCACATTGCCGCTCTTGCCGCGAGAAAAAATGCTGCACTCCGGCATTACGTCTCTGACGGATACCGAACTGCTGGCACTCTTTTTGCGCACCGGCACGTCCGGGAAGAGTGTTTTTGTACTGGCGCAGCAGCTGCTTGAGCATTTTGGCTCGCTCTACGGCCTACTCAACGCCGAGCTTGCAGAATTTAAGCATGTCGAAGGGATAGGCGTGGCTAAATTTGCCCAGCTAAAAGGGATTGCCGAGCTGTCGAGGCGCTATCACAGCGTGCGGATGCTTGAGGATAATCCCCTGATAAGCCCTGAAATGACGCGGGATTTTTTGCAGAGCCAGCTTTCTGATGTTGAGCGCGAGATCTTTATGGTGATCTTCCTCGATAACCAAAACCGGGTGCTAAAACATTGCCGTTTATTCTCGGGTACCTTGAGTCATGTGGAGGTGCATCCGCGAGAAATTGTGCGTGAAGCGATAAAAGTGAATGCAGCCGCCGTGATCCTCGCGCATAATCACCCCTCGGGTTGCGCTAAACCAAGTCAAGCCGACAAAGAGATCACTGAGCGTATCATCAAATGCTGTCAATTCATGGACATTCGTGTGCTTGACCATTTAGTTATCGGTCGGGGAGAGTATGTTTCTTTTGCCGAATATGGTTGGATTTAGACCATTTCGCGCGATCCATCGGGATCTTTGTCTGTTCGGGACTTGAGCACATCGTCGAGTCAGCGTATACTACGCCACCTTTGAGAATCTCGGGTTTGGCATTTGGGCCTGGCAATCGAGAGTTCGCTTAGAACCGCGATGACCGGGCTGTAAAGCCTGACGAGGCGCCGATACCCCATACGAAGCTCGAGCTAATTTGATTTTTGGAGAATAGACATGTCCCGAGTCTGCCAAGTTACTGGCAAGCGTCCGGTGACCGGTAACAACCGTTCCCACGCACTGAACGCGACTAAACGCCGTTTCCTGCCGAACCTGCACTCTCACCGTTTTTGGGTTGAGAGCGAGAAGCGTTTTGTCACCCTGCGTGTATCTGCTAAAGGTATGCGTGTTATTGATAAGAAAGGCATCGATACAGTTCTGTCCGAACTGCGTGCCCGTGGCGAAAAGTACTAAGTACTTAACGAGGAAATAAATCATGGCTAAAGGTATTCGTGAGAAAATCAAGCTGGTTTCTTCTGCTGGTACAGGTCACTTCTACACCACCACGAAGAACAAGCGTACTAAGCCGGAAAAACTGGAACTGAAAAAGTTCGATCCAGTTGTCCGTCAGCACGTGCTGTACAAAGAAGCTAAAATCAAATAATTTTAGTTTTCTTTGAAGAAAAACCCCGCAATCGCGGGGTTTTTTGCATTCTGTGTATCTCAATGGAGGAAACATGCCTGAATTACCTGAGGTAGAGACCAGCCGCCGTGGAATTGAGCCTCATCTGGTGGGTGCAACCATTCTTCACGCTGTCGTCCGTAATGGCCGCCTGCGCTGGCCCGTTTCCGATGAGATCCACGCTCTCAGTGATAAGCCTGTGCTCAGCGTGCAGCGTCGCGCCAAGTATCTGCTGCTGGAATTACCCGATGGCTGGATCATTATCCATCTGGGGATGTCCGGGAGCCTGCGAATTCTCACTGAAGAGTTACCCGCCGAAAAACACGACCACGTCGATCTGGTGATGAGCAACGGCAAAGTGTTGCGTTACACCGATCCTCGCCGCTTTGGCGCATGGCTATGGACCAAAGAGCTGGAAGGGCACAACGTGCTGGCCCATCTTGGCCCTGAGCCGCTCAGTTCGGATTTCAACGCCGACTATTTGAAGGCGAAGTGCGCGAAGAAGAAAACCCCGATTAAACCCTGGCTGATGGATAACAAGCTGGTGGTGGGTGTCGGTAACATTTATGCCAGTGAATCCCTGTTTGCTGCCGGGATCCATCCCGATCGGCTCGCCTCTTCGCTTTCCGATCAAGAATGCAAATTGCTGGTGAAGGTGATTAAAGCGGTCCTGCTGCGCTCGATCGAGCAAGGAGGAACCACGCTGAAGGATTTCCTGCAAAGCGACGGTAAACCGGGCTATTTTGCGCAGGAGCTGCAGGTGTATGGCCGAAAAGGGGAGCCGTGCAGAGTGTGTGGCACGCCGATAGCGGCGTCGAAACATGCGCAGCGGGCGACGTTTTACTGCCGCCAGTGCCAGAAGTGAATTATTTGAGCTTATCCATCAACGCCTGATGGACGTTCGCTGGCAGGAAGTGCGTCACATCGCCCCCGTGGCGCGCCACCTCTTTTACCAGGGACGATGAGATAAACGACCACTCTTTTGACGGCATCAGGAACACGCTTTCGAGTTCCGGCATCAGATGACGGTTCATGTGCGCCAGCTGCATTTCATATTCAAAATCGGCCACGGCGCGAAGCCCGCGAATCAGGATAGTAGCCTGCTGTGCGCGGGCGAAATTCGCCATCAGATCGCTAAAACCCACCACTTCCACATTTGGCAGATGCGCAATCGCAGCGGTCGCCAGCGAGACGCGTTCATCCAGATCGAACATCGGCTTTTTACTTGGGCTGGCGGCAATGGCCAGAATCACCCGATCGAACATGCTCGCTGCGCGGGTGATGATATCAAGATGACCGTTAGTGATCGGATCGAAGGTACCCGGATAAATCGCTTTTGTGCTCATGGCTCACGCTTTCTCTGAGTAGCCGCGGTTCAAAGCCCACAGCTCGGTGTATTTGTTGAAAGTATACTGCGCATTCACCACTGCCAGTAGCCAGCCCTGTTTACCATCCAGCACGCCTGCTCGCAGTATCAGCGTTTTGAGAAACGCCCCCAGCGTGTGGGCGAAGATTCCGGCAATCGAGGCTTTCTTGCCGCGCTGATGACGCTCCTGCGCCCATGCGGTTGCGTAGCTGAGCTGTTTGCGCTGGAAGCTGGCAAAGTCCCGGCAGGTGAGATGGCGTAAATCGCCTGACAGCGGGATGACCTTTGCGCTCGCGCACTCCAGCGACTCGTGCACCAGATTGCTGTTGTACTGGTAGCGCTCGCGCTCATACAGGCGCATCACGCGGTCTGGATACCAGCCGCTGTGGCGCATGAAACGACCAAGGAAATAGTTTTGGCGGGCGATACTGTAAACGGCGCCAGGCTGGGGCGCAGCCAGAACAGACAATAGGGATTGCTGAAGTTCCGGTGTGACGCGCTCGTCGGTATCGATCATCAGCACGTAGTCACCGGTGGCAAAAGATTGCGCGCGCTGGCGCTGAATGCCGTAACCCTGCCAGTCCGTATCGACAAAGACTTTCGCTCCCGCAGCGCGGGCGATTTCCGTGGTGTTGTCCTCGCTGCCTGAATCAAGGAGGACAATCTCGTCGGCCCAGGCGACAGACGCCAGGCAGTCCGGAAGCAGGTCAGCGGCGTTTTTGGCGATCATTACGACCGACAGACGCGTCGACATTAGTGGCTCCGCTGAGGCAGATAAGGTTGCAGAAGTTGCAGCAGACGGGTCAAGGCGCCCTGATTCTGATGCAGCACTTCGACGGCATGGCGGCCATACCACAGGCGGTAATCTTCGTCGGTGAGCAGAGTAGAAACCTCTTTCACGACTGAATCCACATCCGTTACGGTAATTAAGCCGTCGGCTTGCTGCAATTTAGCGCAGATATCTTTGAAGTTAAAAATATGCGGGCCCATGAGCACCGGAATCGCGTGTGCGGCCGGCTCCAGCGGGTTGTGACCGCCGCGCTCAACCAGGCTTCCGCCGACGAAGGCCAGATCGGCAATTCCGTACAGCAGCATCAGTTCGCCCATCGTATCGCCAATCACCACCTGAGTGCTGCCAGACGGGATCTCACCGCTGCTGCGCAAGGTGAAGCTAAATCCGGCTTTCTGCACCATTTCACGGGCATCTTTGAAGCGCTCCGGATGGCGAGGGACCAGAATCAGCAGGAGGTCCGGGAATTTCGCCAGCAGCTGGCGATGGGCCTGCAGGATAATCTCTTCTTCGCCGTCGTGAGTACTGGTGGCAATCCACACCTGACGACGCGGCGCCCACTGGCGACGTAACGTGACTGCGCGGGCGGCGAGTTCCGGTGTGACGGAAATATCAAATTTCAGGCTGCCGGTGACAGCGAGCTGATTGCGCTTCAGCCCAAGGGAGATAAAGCGTGCGCCATCTTCTTCGTTTTGCGCGGCGATCAGCGTGATTTTTGACAGCAGGCGGCGCATAAAGCTGCCCAGCTTGCCGTAGCCCTTCGCCGAACGCTCCGACAGACGGGCGTTCGCGACGACCAGTGGAATTTTACGGGCATGCAGGGCGGAAATCATATTTGGCCACAGTTCGGTTTCCATCACGATCACCAGCTTTGGACGCACGGTGTTGAGGAAGCGGTTCATGGCGCAGGGTAAATCATACGGCAGATAGACGTGATGCACGTCTTTGCCGAAGGCCGACATGGCGCGTTCGGAGCCGGTCGGGGTCATCGTGGTGACGGTGATAGGCAATGACGGATAGCGGTGGCGCAGGGCGCGCACCAGCGGGATTGCCGCCAGCGTCTCACCGACGGATACGGAGTGCAGTAAAATACCGTCCGGGGCGACTTTATTGCGGCAATAGCCATAACGTTCAGCCCAGCGTTTTCGATACGCAGGCGCCTTACGGCTACGAAGCAGCAGTCGCAGCCACACCAGTGGCTGAATGATGTAAAGCAGGGCGGTATACAACAATTCCAAGCGATTATCCGTTTTTTAGTTTCGGCGGGCAAATTCTAAGCATTTAGTTCATGTAAAGCTATCTCTTATGCCAGATACCTTTTCAATCGGAAGTATCGACGGCCTAATCGCCAGCGCTGGCGCAGCCCACGGGCGTTTTTCCAGATCAGTGACCAAATTCCGCGATCAAACAGCTCCCTGATAATTTCACGTTTTTTCGTCAGATCCGTAATGTTATTAATGGCGTGAAGAATACCTAGCCCTTCTTTTGCGATTTGCCACTGACTGGCTGGTACTTTTCGCACCAATTCTGGATAGCGTTGGTTGATCGCATCCAGCATTTCGAGAATTTTCATATAATGATGCGCGTTACGTATCCGGGTGTCATCCGTACCCGGTGTATGTGATACGGAAGCTGAGTGGATGAGGTAATCGTAAAATACTTCGTCCGTATATTGAACGCGTTCCGCAGTCAGTAGCACTTCAGTGGTCCACGGAATATCTTGATGTCGTAGACCATGCTCGAATGTAAATCCCTGTTTCTTAATAAATTCATGACGGTAAATATTTAACCACGTAACGTGCAAAAATTTTCGCGAAGAGAGCGCGCGTTGAAGCCAGGTAGGTCCGTCCAGCACCTCAGTTGATTGAAGTTTATCCGACGGGAATATTTTTTTATTGGGTCTGCCGTCATCATAGACATATGTGCCATTACAGGTAGCAACATCCAGGTTGTTAAGCGTAGCCATCTCAAGGAGGCGCGAATACATGCCAGGGTAGATGACATCATCAATATCTGGAAAAGCGACATACTCACCCGTTGCGGCAGCGAGACCTGTATTTCGGGCCGCCGATACACCCTGATTAGCCTGATCGATCACCCGGTAACGGTCAAATTCGCTGCTATATTGCGCAAGTATCTCTGCCGATTTATCGCCAGAGCCATCATTCACAACGATGAGTTCCAGACTGTCCAGTTTTTGAGCTTTGATACTTTCGAAAAATGCACTCAGAAATTTTTCACCATTATAAACGGCGACTACAAGGCTCAATAAAGGTTTGTCGAACATACTGTCTCCGATGGGCTCAAAGCAGGCCACCTGTGTTGGTGAAGCCATTCGTGCTGTATTATATCGGGTAGAGACTAAAAACATATGCCTACAGGACAAAGATCCTCCCGGGCTATCAATTAGAGTTATTCAGGTGAGATTCTTAACAGGAAATGTATGCATATTGTTCACACTGAAGCAGATGGTGGCAAAGGCGGGCAGCCGCTGCGCATTATCAATGAATCATTAGGGCTTATTCATCGCGGCCATCAGGTGACCATTCTCTGCCCGGAAACGGCGCCGCTGCACGCCTTGGCCCGTGAAGCTGGGCTGACGGTAGTGACGATGCCGCTGAAGCGCAAAAATTTCAAAAATCTGCAGTTGCTGCGTCGTTGGTTAAAAGACAACCGAAAATCTATAGATGTCATCAATAGTCACAATTCTGCGGATACCTGGCTGGTGGCGCTCGCCAACCTGACTCTCTCGAATCCCGTCCCGCTGGTACGTACTCGCCATGCGTCGGGCGTTCCACGTAACAACTGGACGACCCGCTGGCTGTTTCGCAAAGCCTGCGCCCATATTGTGACCACGGGCGAGGCGCTTCGCCATCAGGTGGCTGATATTGGTGTGCCGATGGCACAGAGCACCTCGGTGCCTAGTGGGGTAGATACTCAGCGTTTTCATCCTGCTGATAAACAGCAGGCCCGTGAGCACTGCGGTTTGACGCAGGATGATTTCTGGCTCGGCGTGGTCTCGCATCTGCGCCCGAACAAAGGCCACAGCGTGCTGCTGCGCGCTCTGGCGAAGATCGATAACCCGCGTATTAAACTGGCGATCGTCGGTGAGGGGCCACACAAGGCGACGCTAGAGCAGGAGATCACCGCGTTGGGGTTGCAGCAGCGCGTGCTCATGGCCGGGCATCGCAGCGATCCGGAGCGCTGGTTCCCGGCGTTTGATATCGCCCTTAGCCCATCGCACGATATGGAAGGGGTTCCGCAGGGGGTATTGCAGTCGCTGGCCTCACGTATCGCGACCATAGCCACCGATGCGGGTGGTACAGCGGATGCGGTGATCGACGGCAAAACGGGATTGCTGATTGCTCAGCGTGATGAGTCTGCGCTGCAAGGGGCGATTGAGAAACTGTATAACGACGCGAATCTTCGCGAGACGCTGGCGCAGCAGGGATATGACTACCTGTGCGCCCATTTTACGCGCGAATGCATGCTAGATGCGATGGAGAAAGTTTTCTCTGATGCCGCTCAGCGCAGCAAATCGTGATAGAGCGACTGTAGCTCTTTCGCCATTCTCTCAAGAGTGTAGGGTTCAGCAGTGGCGCGCGCCGCTGCTGAATAGTCCCGCCCGAGTTCTCGCCCTTTAAGCCATTCGCCGACGACCTGCTGATAGCCGTTACTGTCGAGGGCATCACGTACCCAACCGTTAACGCCCTCTTCGATCCACTCCGCCGCACCGCAGCCGTGGCTGGTCATCAGCGGTAGACCGCAGGCCAGCGCTTCGACGCAGACATTCGGGAACGGATCGTAAAGAGTCGGCAGGATCAGCGCATCGGCGGTGCCGTACACCTGGCGAACATCGGCAACCGGTCCCAGAAAACGTACGCGGGATGCCACACCGAGGGTCTGAGCCAGCTTTTCGAATTTACGGGCATGTTTATCGCGCCCGGCGATCACCAGCCAGACGTCAGGATGCGGCGCAATGGCCCGCAGGGCAATAGCCACCCCTTTGCGACTGAAGCCGGACCCGACATACGCCAGCACCGGTGCATGGCGCGGAATGCCCCACGCATCACGCTGGGACAGCGCGCGCACGTCGGGCGAGAAATGTTGGGTATCGACGCCGTTATAAATCACCGTTAATTTATCGTCCGGCAGCGCAAAGCGGCGGGCAATATCGTCGCGCACCATCTTCGAGTTGCAGATCACCTTGCGCAGCTGCGGATGGGTAAACATCCGCGTTTCTGCCTGCAAAATATAGCGATGATAGCGGCTCAGGGACTGCGCCCAGCGCGACAGCGGCGACAAAATTCGACTGTATTGCTCAAGCCAGGTGGCGTGAACACCATCGCCCGCGCGGAAAATCGTCGCGCCCGGAATGCGCTCATGGCTTTGCACGATATCGAACTGCGCAAACTTCGCGGCGGCGGCGTCAGCAAAGCCGGATTCGCGGGTCAGACGGTTACGGAACGGCGGATTCACCGTCAGCGTGTTCCAGCCGGCAGCGTCTTCCCACTGGCGGGCAATCAGCGTCACATCCAGCGCCGTATCCTGCGCCAGTACGTTCAGCGCGCGGGAGACAAAACGCTCCGCGCCGCCGTTGGGGTTATAGGTTTGTCGGACGATCGCCAGTTTCATGCCGGAGAGTCCAGCAGCAGCGTATCAATGGCGCTCAGAACCTGCTGAGGCGTAATCGCCGTAATGCAGTCCGACACGCCGCCATCGCCACAGCCTGCTTTGCCACACGGCTGGCAGGTCATTCCGGCGGTGATGACGCGATAGTTCACGCCCCACGGCGCCCATTTGATCGCCCCCGTCGGGCCGAAAATCGCCACGGTTGGCGTGCCGACGGCGCTCGCGAGGTGCATCGGCATCGAATCGACGCCGAAGTAGATCCGCGCGTGTTTCATTAGGGCGCCCAGCTCTTTCAGGTTCAGCTGCCCGCTTAAATCAAACACCGGTTGTCTGAGCGCAGCCCGCAGCTCATCCATATAGGCCGACTCCTCTTTCGACGGTGCAGCCGAGAGGATAATCGGCAGCCCGCGCGAGGCGAGGTTGTCGATGGTGGCCGCCAGCTTTTTGATATCCCAGGCTTTGAACATCCAGCGGGAGGTCGGGTGCACCAGAATATAGGATTTACTCGCAAGGCCAAAACCGGCCAGTTTTTCCGCGATTGAGGCTTCCGCCGCGTCGCCTGGCACAAACAGCGTATGTTTATCGTCATCGTTTTGCGGGTGAATCCCGATCCGACGCAGGGCGTCAAGGTTCACCTCCACCATGTGACGACTGTTATCCTGAATCGCCGGATACAGCGTGGTGAAGGATTTCACCCAGCGACGACGCGCCAGCCCGCTGCGTTTCTCCGGCTTAAAGCCCACGGAGACGCGCGGTTTCAGACGACGCGCCAGACGCGCGCCGTGCCAGTGTTCGGTGAGGTTAATCAGCACGTCGTAGTGGCGCGCTTTCAGCGTTTTGAGCAGCGCACGGTACAGGCGGAGCTGGGCAAACCACCCCTGCTTGCGCCAGTTGCGGCCAATGGTATGCACCTGGTCAATATACGGATGGCTGGTGAGCATCGCCTGGGTATCGTCATACACCAGGGCATCGACTTCCACGTCCGGCCAGTTTTTTTTCAATACGGTAAAGACCGGGGAGGTCAGCAGGACGTCACCGTGGTGACGCAGCTTAATGATCAGCACGCGTTTTGGCGGACGCTCCGCTGAGAAAAAATCAGACATAGGCTCTCTCTGCTGCCAGCAAAGGCTCTAATTGCGCAAAAACCGCAGCGGCGCTGAGGTCGCTCAGCTGCAATGAATGTTCCGGGCGGCAGATAGTTTGATTTTTTCCGTAGCCGCCGATAAGGCCCGGATCGGTTGGGCCGTAAAGCGTAATATTAGGTCGATCGAGGGCCGCCGTCAGGTGACTTAGCCCTGTATCCACGGAAACCACCGCGGTCGCCCCCGCCAGCTGTTGTGCGACGCCATCGAGTTGCATGCGTGGTAGAACCTCGACGTAATCAAACCCTTCCGCCAGCCGTTTGGCCCGTGCCTCTTCGTGTGGCGCGCCCCACGGGAGTTTTATGCGCAAGCCTGTGTGGCCGAGCAGCGCGATCAGTTCCCGCCAGTGAGATTCTGGCCAGTGCTTGTCGTCGCGCGTTGTGGCGTGGAGGAAGATCAGGTAAGGCTGAGCGTCATGGGGCGATCCCGTTAAGAAGTGCTGCGAGATAGCGTAATCGCCCTGGATTTCAGGCTTGGCGTAGCCGAGGCTTTTAGCGAACAGCTCGCGCGTGCGCTCAACGGCGTGCTGCTGTTTAGCGATGGCGTGGCGGCGGTTGTAAAACAGGCTCGCCAACGGTTCGCGGGCGCTGTGCCAGTCCATACCGTGTTTGACGCCATGCGCCAGGCGCGTCACCAGTGCGGCGCTTTTAACCAGGCCCTGGGCGTCGATGATTGCATCGTAGCGCTGGGCCTGCACCGCCTCGCGAAAGGCTTTGCGTTCAGCTTTAATCGGTGCGGAGAACCAGGCTTTGCGCCAGCGGCGAATCGCCACCGGGATAACGCGGTCTACCGCCTCGTGCCAGGTGGGGATTTGCGCGAAGCCCTCTTCCACCACCCAGTCAAAACGAATACCGGGGATGGCGCGCATCGCGTCCGTCAGAGACGGCAGCGTGTGCAGGACATCGCCCATAGAAGAAGTTTTCACGATCAAGACCCGCATTCGTTATCCTTCATCGTTCAACAGCAGATCGTTGAGTTCATCGAGGACACGCTGGGGCGTAATATCGATCAGACTCTGGTGATAGCCTTCTGCCGCATCGCCTTTGCGGACCTTGTGATACCCGGTGATCAGGCGAATCACACGCGCTTTATGGGACAGAGGCGGCGTGAAATCCGGGCTGCTTGGGCCGTACAGCGCGACCAGCGGGCGGTTTAGCGCGGCGGCGACGTGCATCAGCCCCGAATCGTTGGTGACGACCGCTTTACAGGCCGCCAACAGGATAACTGCCTGCTCCAGCTGAGTTTCCCCTGCCAGATTGCGGCACCAGGCCTGCTGTTCGTTACTCAGGGTGGCGAGGATTTCGTTGCCCGCTTCGTGGTCTTTCGCCGAACCGAACAGCACGATCTGATAGCCTTCGTCGATCAGCTGTTTTGCCAGCTCGGCGTAGTGATAGTGCGGCCAGCGCTTTGCCGGGCCGAATTCTGCCCCAGGGCAGAAGCCGATCATCGGGCGTTCCGCCGAAAGGTCAAACGCATTACACGTTTGCGATTTTTCGCCGTCGTGCACCTGCAACTGCGGCCACAGGAGCGGCTGAGGCAGATCCTTCGCTGTGCGCATCACGCCTTTGTCATACGCCAGCGCCACGTAACGCTCGACCATTAACGGCCATGCCTCTTTATCCAGCACACGGGCATCGTTGAGCAGACCGTAGCGCATCTCGCCGCGCCAGCCGGTGCGGTGTGGGACGCCCGCAAAGAAAGGCACGAGGGCAGATTTGAAAGAGTTCGGCAGAACAAACGCGCGGTCGTAGCGTTTCTCGCGCAGGCTATGCCCGATCTTGCGACGCTCGCCAATTTCCAGCGCCCCGTGTCCGAGCGGCATGGGGATCGCTTCGTTCACTTCCGGCATCCGCGACAATAACGGACGGCACCACGCGGGTGCCATCACGTCGATTATCGCCTGGGGATAGCGCGCCTTGAGCGTGCGATAGAGACTTTGCGACATCATCATGTCGCCCACCCATGACGGGCCAATCACCAGTATTTTCATTCACTTCATCCTTCAAACGGTCTCAGCGTTGGCTGCCTTCTTCACCTCAGTCACATAGTTATCCTATGTTCCTGGGGATGCACTCAGATGCAGCCTTGTTACCGCTTAATGAGTTTGTGAATCGCGGTTTAACCAGGCCATATATTCCGTTACGCCTTCGGCAACGGTCTTGAACGGCTTATCGTAGCCCGCAGCACGCAGGTTGGTCAGATCGGCCTGAGTGAACGCCTGGTAACGGCCTTTCAGTTTTTCCGGGAACGGAATGTACTCGAGGCTGCCTTTTTTATGGTAGGCCAGCGCCGCGTCAGCTACCGCCTGGAAGGATTCCGCACGGCCGGTACCGAGGTTGAAGATGCCGGAGACACCGTTTTCCCAGAACCACAGATTCACTGCCGCCACGTCGCCCACATAGACGAAATCGCGTTTGAAGCCGTCGCTGCCTTCGAACAGTTTCGGGCTTTCGCCGTTGTTCAGTTGCGTGTTCAAGTGGAACGCCACGCTCGCCATGCTGCCTTTATGGCCTTCACGCGGTCCGTAGACGTTGAAATAGCGGAAGCCCACGATCTGGGAATTAGCTTCCGGCAGAACCTGACGCACGTATTCGTCGAACAGGAATTTGGAGTAACCGTAGACGTTCAGCGGCTGTTCGTATTCGCGTGATTCAATAAAGTCGGAGGTACGGCCGCCGTAGGTCGCCGCAGAAGAGGCGTACAGGAACGGAATTTCACGCTCCAGGCAGTAGTGCAGAACCTCTTTGGAGTACTGATAGTTGTTATCCATCATGTACTTGCCGTCCCACTCGGTGGTGGAAGAGCAGGCACCTTCATGGAAGATGGCTTCGATCTCGCCAAACTCTTCACCTGCCATAATCTGGATCAGGAAATCTTCTTTATCCATGTAGTCGGCGATGTTCAGATCGACCAGGTTCACGAACTTGGTGCCGTCTTTCAGGTTGTCCACGACCAGAATGTCGGTGATGCCTTTGTCATTGAGGGCCTTGATAATATTGCTGCCAATAAAGCCCGCGCCGCCGGTAACGATGATCATAACGGTAACCTTTGTAGTGTGGAGTTCGGGGCCAGTCCCGAACACTAATATTCATATCATATCATTAGTATGGCGCCCCTTCAGCCATTCACCGATATGCAGCAGGGGTACACGTGATTTATGCTGCAAAAACGATAACTGATGATGCGTCATCTCGTATCGACGTATAGGTTTGGGTAATATGTGCCGAAATTTGCCGAGTCTGGAGAATTGCAATGCGTGGTGATTTTTACAAACAGTTAAACAACGACCTGGAGACCGCCCGCGCGGAAGGGTTGTTCAAAGAAGAACGTATTATCACTTCTGCGCAGCAGGCGGATATCACCGTCGCTGACGGCAGCAAGGTGATCAACTTTTGCGCGAACAACTACTTAGGTCTTGCGAATCACCCTGAGCTGATTGCCGCTGCCAAAAACGGCATGGACACCCACGGTTTTGGTATGGCCTCCGTGCGCTTTATCTGTGGCACGCAGGACAGCCACAAACAGCTTGAGAGCAAGCTGGCGGCGTTCCTCGGGATGGAAGATGCAATTCTCTACTCTTCCTGCTTCGACGCCAACGGCGGTCTGTTCGAGACCCTGCTGGGTGCGGAAGATGCGATTATTTCTGATGCCCTGAACCATGCTTCGATTATCGACGGCGTGCGTCTGTGTAAAGCGAAGCGTTTCCGCTATGCCAACAACGACATGCAGGAGCTGGAAGCGCGTCTGAAAGAGGCGCGTGAAGCCGGTGCGCGTCACGTGCTGATCGCCACCGACGGCGTGTTCTCCATGGACGGCGTGATTGCCAACCTGAAAGGCGTGTGCGACCTGGCAGACAAATACGATGCGCTGGTGATGGTCGATGACTCTCACGCGGTCGGTTTTGTCGGTGAAAACGGTCGCGGTTCCCACGAATATTGTGACGTGATGGGTCGCGTGGACATCATCACCGGTACGCTGGGCAAAGCGCTCGGCGGCGCGTCCGGCGGCTATACCGCAGCGCGCAAGGAAGTGGTCGAATGGTTGCGCCAGCGCTCCCGTCCGTATCTGTTCTCTAACTCTCTGGCACCGGCGATTGTCTCTGCCTCTATTAAAGTGCTGGAGATGGTGGAATCGGGCGCTGAGTTGCGCGATCGCCTGTGGTCTAATGCGCGTCTGTTCCGCGAAAAAATGACCGCTGCAGGCTTTACGCTGGCAGGTGCCGACCACGCGATTATCCCGGTGATGTTAGGTGACGCGGTTGTGGCGCAAAACTTTGCCCGCGAGCTGCAAAAAGAGGGGATTTACGTCACTGGGTTCTTCTTCCCGGTGGTGCCAAAAGGTCAGGCGCGTATCCGCACCCAGATGTCTGCGGCGCACTCACCTGAGCAAATCGAGCGTGCGGTAGCAGCCTTTACCCGCATCGGCAAACAACTGGGCGTGATTGCCTGAGGACGTGTGATGAAAGCGTTATCCAAACTGAAAGCGGAAGAAGGGATTTGGATGACCGACGTGCCGGAGCCGGAAGTCGGTCATAACGATCTGCTGATCAAAATTCGTAAAACCGCCATTTGCGGTACCGACGTTCACATCTACAACTGGGATCAGTGGTCGCAAAAAACTATCCCGGTTCCGATGGTGGTTGGTCATGAATACGTCGGCGAAGTAGTGGGTATCGGCCAGGAAGTGAAGGGGTTCAAAATCGGCGATCGCGTCTCAGGTGAAGGCCATATCACCTGCGGTCACTGCCGTAACTGTCGCGGTGGACGCACCCATCTGTGCCGTAACACCGTGGGCGTAGGCGTTAACCGTCCGGGCTGTTTCGCTGAGTATTTGGTGATCCCGGCGTTTAATGCTTTCAAAATTCCGGACAACATCTCTGATGACCTGGCTTCGATCTTCGACCCGTTCGGCAACGCGGTTCACACAGCGCTGTCGTTTGATTTAGTGGGCGAGGATGTGCTGGTCTCAGGCGCAGGCCCGATCGGCATTATGGCCGCAGCGGTGGCGAAACATGTGGGTGCGCGTAACGTTGTGATCACCGATGTGAACGAATACCGCCTGTCTCTGGCGCGCAAAATGGGCGTGACTCGCGCAGTGGATGTCTCGAAAGAGAACCTGAGCGACGTGATGGCCGAGCTTTGCATGACCGAAGGCTTCGATGTGGGACTGGAGATGTCCGGCGCACCGCCTGCGTTTCGCACTATGCTCGATACCATGAACCACGGTGGCCGTATCGCGATGCTGGGTATTCCGCCGTCAGATATGTCTATCGACTGGAACAAAGTCATCTTTAAAGGTCTGTTCATCAAAGGCATTTATGGCCGTGAGATGTTTGAAACCTGGTACAAAATGGCTGCGCTGATCCAGTCCGGTCTGGATCTGACGCCAATCATTACGCACCATTTCGGCATCGATGATTTCCAGAAAGGCTTCGACGCGATGCGCTCGGGCCAGTCCGGGAAAGTGATCCTGAGCTGGGATTAACAGGCTCAATGGCACCCGATAGTATGGGTGCCATTGCTATTTGTGATGGTTTGACTTTGTGGCTTTTACTTGTTAGTTTTTGGCGAATTTTTCTTCATTCCTTCTTCTCGACACAGTTACATACAGAAACTTATTCCTGTTTTTGCATGGAGTAAATTTTCGGTGTGCAGATCATTTGAATGATAATGTCATGAAGATTAGGGATCTTCGAATCAGGTTAATATGTCAATTTTGTTTTCACAGAAGTCGGTTGGAACCTGTTCAAAATTAACAAGTTATATCTTGTTGATTATTTCCATGCTAATAGTTGCAGGCGTTAATATTTTGACCGCAAAATATAATGCGGTGATTAACAGAACGTTAATTTTTTTATTAATCATGCTGACGTTAAAATGCATTAATAATAAAGTAATCAGGAATGTATTTGCAGTCATTTTGTTAATCCCCATTGCGGCAGATATCAGCCTCCAGTTATATGCGTGGAATAATTTCAATTCAGCATTTAGCTATGGCTTTGCCATGAGTGTGTTAAATACAACACCGGGAGAGGCAAGCTCAATGCTTGGGCTTTATTGGCGAGATTGTCTTATTCTTGTAGGGCTTAGTGCATTATTTATTTACACAATTAATACCGGCCAATATCCAATTAAATCGAAATTCCGTCGCTGGCCTGTTGTCATTCTTTGTCTCACATTGTTTGCTTTTTTTGCACAAGCCTATTTGCATCAGATCAGGAAAAGTAATGTTGAAAGCCTGACTCAACGTTTTGTGCAAGCCACTCCTGTCAGTACCGCAAAAGTGTTTATGCAAGCCGTAGATGATATTTCGGTAGTGGCTAATATTGGTGGAAATATACCTGATTATAAACTGACTTTATCTGAAACTGGTATTGATAACTATGTGCTAATTATTGGTGAATCTGAACGCACGGCCAATATGAGCATTTATGGATATAAAAGAGACACAACACCTGAGCTCATAGAACAGCAACAAAAGAAACAGTTGCTACTTTTCAACAACGCCGTTTCCCCTGCGCCAGTAACTATCATGGCCGTTCCTTTAGCTATAACGGCGGATACGGTGAATGCCAGAGACCCGCGTAAGTACGGTGATAATATTATAAATATCGCTAATAAAGCAGGATACGAAACGTATTGGTTTAGCCGTCAGGGAAAAGGTGGCGCGCATAACAATGTTATAACTGGCATTGCCAAGAACGCACATAAGTCGGAGTGGGTTGACGAGGGCTATGATGAGGCATTGCTCCCTCTTCTCAATGACGCCTTAAAAAAACCGGGCAAGAAGGTTATCGTGCTGCATCTGTACGGTAGTCATGAACCCGCCTGTCGACGCTTCCCCGAAAATAAGGCTCTGTTATCCGGTGGTAGTGTTGCGGATGATTGCTACGATAATTCCGTGCGTTATACGGATACTTTAATGGGTAATATATTCCGTTCTCTGGAAAACACGCGTTCTTCGGTCATGTATTTTTCTGATCATGGCCTGGTGCGCGACGTTAATCGAGCAGTAGTCTATTCCCATGCTGGAGTTAATCCGCCAAAAGATGCTTTGCAAGTACCGATGTTCATCTGGTACAGCCATCCAGATGATGCAATGGATAAAATCATAGGTACTTATGATACTACGTGGTCTACAGACGATGTAAATACGCTTGCCGAACTATGGCTGGGAATACATCGACAAGGCGAGTCGATTAAAACAGTTGAGTCATGGTTATCCAGCTATGAAAAAGACGTGTCCATCATGGATACTACGGGAAAGACTTATGACTGGCGAAATGTCCGCTAACGTAGATGGGCCCGATTTATTATTAGTGGGATATTCACCTTGCTATCTTTTTGAAAAATGGAACGATAATGGTCACTTATAAATGTGAAAAAATCCAGTCAGCTTTGATGCACCTATTGTTTGGGTTGTGTGCCATCGCTTTTGGCTGTGTGATTGTCTCGCCAAACTTTTCCGTTAAAGTACTTAGTGTTGCAGGCGTCACTGCATTGCTAGTTTTTATACTTGATCTTAAGAATTTTAGAAAGAATGATGTGTTTTGGATATGCCTTTTACTTTTTATTATTGGAGTATCTGACCTTATCTGGTTTAGGATGTATAAAACAGATAATAGCTCTGCAATAAATTCGTATCGTGCCTATCTTGAGGTCGGGAAAATATGTTTGTATGGGGCGTTTAGTATTTTTGTTTTGGTGAACAAAAATCATCTTAAGTTAGGCAATAATAAAATTCATATTGTGTTGGCTATAGCGCTTCAATTAATGATTATAGTTTACGGTGGATATCAGCATCTCTATCTCGAAACAAAAAGGGTAACATTTTCACTGGCTCAAGGGGCTGACGCGACAGGGGCGGCTTACACGATTGCGTTCATTTCTTTCTATACAATTTTAGTCATTCAGCATACTTCGAGCAAATGGAAAGAACTCATAATTCTGGGGCATTTCTTCATTACATTTTTGATGCTGATTGCAACTGAAACACGTGCTGCAATTCTAACCTATCCGATAATATTTTTCGGTTTGCTGGTTTTTAAATGTTATAAGGAAAAACATATTCCATGGAAAGGGATAGTGGTTTTTATAATAACATTGCTGGCAGGTGCTTTTATGATGAAAGATAATCTTATCCAGAGATATAACGATCTTAACCGCGATATCGTAGCATATGACAAAAATAATAGTGCTACTTCAGTGGGTGCGCGTTTTGCTATGTGGGAGACAGGACTTATAGCGGCAAAAGGAAATTATTTGTGGCAATCAACAGACGAGCGAAATAAAAAAATATTAGCTGAAGTTGAGAAAGATAACAGTTTACGAGGCGTTTTACCGCATATCGCCGGTCATTTGCATAATGAAGTTGTTGAAACACTTTCCGTCAAAGGACCAACAGGTCTAATTCTCTATATTCTGTTTATTATTTCTCTTGCCTGGTATGCATTGCGAAAAGTAAACAGTATTATTCTTTTTGCTTTTCTTGTTTCTTTAATTATGTTTGGCGTTGGTGGGGTGATGTTCTACTCTAAAACAACTCCTGTTGCCTGGATGCTAACGCTCATTATGTCCATCGTTTTACTTGAGCAAAATAAGCACAGGGATGTCATCAAGTAATCATTTTGATTCTTCACCGGGAAATCGGTATTCTTCCCGGTGGAGAAATACTACCGAACAAACGGGCAAGCTATGGATAAACTGATTTCAGTCATTGTGACTACCTATAACAGAGAAGACTTACTAGAGCGTGCTATTCGTTCAGTTATCGCACAGACTTATTCTGCTATAGAGTTAGTGATAGTTGATGATTGCTCGAATGAAAAAACAACGCAACTCATTGAAAAGATACGCAATGAATGTGAAGCGCGTTTCGTTCGGTTCATTTACGAGCGTAACGAAAAAAACAGCGGTTCTAACTTCAGTCGTAATCGAGGTTACTCGCTTTCGCAGGGAGTATTTGTGACCGGATTGGATGATGACGATTATTTTCTACCTGAGCGTTTATCAAAGCTGGTCTCACGTTACGAAGAAAAATATGCGTTCGTTACGGATACACCAGCGCGCCTGGACAAGAAACATAGACGTTATCCTGAAAATAATCATAAAAGACTTATTACGTTACAGGATGTTTTATGTGAAAACGTTGTTGGTAACCAAGTTCTCACAACCAGAGAAAAACTGCTTGGAGTCGGTGGTTTTTCACCTGAGATTAAGCAACAGCAAGATCGTGATGTCTGGATTAAGCTTATTATAAAATATGGTCCAGGCATTAAATATAATTTTAGCACGGCTATGGTTGATGCCGAACATGGCAGTGACAGAATTACTTCACAGATAAAGAAATATAATGCATATCGCAAACTGTATTTCAAATATCGTGAGTTTATGTCCGAAGAAACGCGCAGTAATAATCTTTTTCAGTTAATGTCGTTTAGAGGCTTTAAATCTAATAGAATGAATCAGTTATTATGCGGAAAAAAGAAAGATATGAAATTAAGAATGAAGTTATTGCGTCGCACTTTAAAAGAGATTTTTTAATTTGTTAACGGTGAAATGATGAATATTAATGTATTGAATAAAATCATAAAAAAATCACGTCGCTGGTATAAAAAGACTAATTATTCTTTTTTCAAAGATATAGCGACGCGTTATGAAAAAAAGAAAAAAGATAAAATATTCACTGTCATTGATGATCTTAACATACAGCCTGAAACAAATATTGAATCTCAGTCCAGTTCCAGCGAGTCTCGGATCATTTGGATTTGTTGGTTTCAAGGTTTAGATAATGCACCTGAGCTGGTGAAAAGATGTATTGAATCAGTGGAGTTACATTCACCAGACGCAAAAGTAGTGATTTTAACTGATGATAATATCCCTCTGTATTTGTCCTTGCCTGATTATATTAAGGAAAAATATGAGCGAGGTCTTATTAGCAAAGCTCAATATTCAGATATCGTTCGTTGTTCCCTGCTGTATCAATATGGTGGTATATGGATGGATGCCACCGTATTTATAACTAAACCTGTCCCAGGGTCGTTTTACGAAAATACCTTCTCATCGCTTCGCTTTGAAGCCAATGAAGATACATTAAGTCAAGGTTACTGGACCGCCTATTTTTTGTCTTCTCAGAAATCTAATCAAATTATAAAATTTGTTCGCGATGTGCTTTACCGTTACTGGCAGCATCATGATACTTTGATCGAATATTTTTTGATAGATTATAGCTTCTTATATGCTCGTGAAAGATTTCCACAATTCCGACGAGTTATGGATGAACAACCTGTGACTGGAAATTCTCGCTTTCTGCTTCGACAATATATGAATCTTTCAGCAGATTCTGCATCGAACAAAGTACTCAGTAATGATCATATTGGGATTTATAAGCTCTCCCATAAAGAGAGATATATCACAACGCATGAGGGTCAGCCGACAATCTATAGCAATATCCTAAATGGTTCTTTTAAATTAAACTAATCAGCCACAAACTGTGGCTGATTTCTAATTACACCTTCTTACCCCAGCCCTGCCACTGGTGCTGGAAGTAAGTCACCAGTGAGCTTTGGCTGATGCTCTCACCAATCACTGTGAAGAATCGGGTCGCATAGACCGGCTCAGGCGGCTGTTTCGGTTTGCAAATCTGTACGCCACGGAATGGATTTTTAGGCTCCGTGCGTGGCTTGCTGCCTGGCGTGGAAGTGTCTGGCCGTGACGTATCCACCTGTGGTTCGTTCAGCAGACTGCTTGGGCGGACCAGCGTGATGTCTGAGGGCAGCGTCGGCAGCATTTGCTGCAAGACACGCACCGTGGACGGGTGCGGGTGGCCAATGGCGATCGCGGAGCCCGTGCGGCGAGCCAACTGAACGGCGCGATTAAACTGGAAGCGAATATCGGCTTCGTTCTGGGTGTCATCAAGGAACACTTTGCGCTTAATCACTTTCACGCCCGTGCCCTGCGCGGCGCGCATAGACTGGCTATTGCCGATGGTCATACTGTCGAGAAAATAGAGGTTGTAGCGCTCCAGCGCCTGCATCACTTTCTGCATCCCGAACAGACTCGAGGTCATGGCGCTGCCCATGTGGTTATTCAGCCCGACCGCAAACGGCACTTTGCCGTAGGCGTCGCGAATGATGCGCTCGATCTCGTCGCTGCTCATCTCCGGACGGAGGGTGTCTTTTTCCAGCGGTTGTTTGCTCAGCGGCGCCATCGGCAGGTGGATGAGCACTTCATGCCCGCTGTTGTGGGCTTTGGTCGCCATTTCACGCGCGTGCGGTGCATTCGGTAAGACGGCGACGGAGATGGCCGACGGCATCGCCAGCACCTGATTCTCGTTGTGCGGACGATAGCCAAAGTCATCAATGACGATGGCTAATTTGCCTGCGTAAACCGGTGAAGCCAGCGCCAGTGCACTGACGACGGAGAGAACAATACGACGAAATTGAAGCAAAACTTATCTTCCCAACCACGGCTGTGGATTGACCGCCTGACCCTGGCGACGAATTTCGAAATAGAGTGACGGGCGGCCCTGACCGCCACTGCTGCCCACAAGGGCGATGGGTTGTCCTGCACGGACCTGAGTGCCGACGCTGACCAGCGCGCTTTGGTTGTAGCCGTAAAGACTCATGTCGCCTTTCCCGTGCTCAACCACCACCACCAGGCCGTAGCCTTGCAGCCAGTCGGCGAGGATTACGCGGCCATCGGCGATCGCTTTGACTTCGCTCCCTTCCGACGCGCCAATCACGATACCCTTCCAACGTAGCTCACCCTGCAGCTGTTCGCCATAGCGATGCAAAATAGAGCCGCGCACGGGCCAGTAGGCTTGTCCGCGTGGGGCGCCTAATCCGCCGGTACGTGAGATAAGCGAGCGCTCGCTTTCCGTTGGCTTGTAGGTCGAGCCTTTGCGGGAGGCTTCCTGTTGACGGTCTTTCACGGCTTGCGCTTCGCGGGCCTCTTTCTCGGCGCGTGCCCGGGCGGCGGCTTCTGCGCGAGCAATAGTGTTGCGCAGTTTTGATTCGTTGGCACGCATTTCACCCAGCTGCGCCTGGCCTTCCTGGATGGAAGATTCCAGCCCGGAGAGGGTTTTCTTACGTTCGTTCCGCGCCTGTTCCAGCTTCGCCTGCTGCGCCTGCTGATCGTAAAGCAGGGTCTGCTGCTGACTTTGCTTCTCTTCCAGCTCGGCTTTCTGCGAGGTGACCTCTTCGCGCGTCTGTTTAAGCTGCGCGATGGTCTCCTGACGAGCCTGGTTCAGATAGCCGAAATAGGCCTGCAGGCGCTGCCCGCGCTGGCTCTCTTCCCCGCTGAGAATCAGCTGAATGCCGGTGTGCTCGCCCTGACGAAACGCAGCGTCGAGCTGTGCTGCAAGGTTACGTTCCTGAGTGGCTCGCTGGAGTTCCAGTTTGGCAATCGACGCATTCATCTCATCGATTTGCTTGTTCAGCACGGAAAGGGTGTTCTGCGTTTCGCGCAGTTTGCGCGCGGCGGCGGAGATCGCTTCTTCCTGCTGCTTTAACTGTGCAAGCAGTGAGGCGCGTTGCTGTTGCTGCTGGCGTACCGCGCGCTCTTTGGCGGCGATATCGGCCTGAATAGATTTGAGCTGATCGCGATCGTCAGCGTGGGCGGATGCGGCGCACAGCAATACGCCAGCGCTGAGTGCGCTGGCGTAAAGCAGAGGCCTGACTGATAACCGTAACGGCTTCACGACCCATGTGATTGAAAAAATCGCCTTTCCCCTCATGGGGAGGGATTATTCCACGATGAACAGCGGCTTGCCAGTCATCTCTTGCGGGATTTCCATACCCATCAGCGTCAACATGGTTGGTGCGATGTCAGAAAGCTTGCCGCCTTCCACTGCTTTCAGAGATTTCTCACCCACGTAAATCAGCGGAACAGGCAGGTTGGTGTGTGCTGTGTGCGCCTGTCCGGTAGACGGATCGCGCATCTGTTCTGCGTTACCGTGGTCAGCTGTAATCAGCAGTTGGCCACCGACGGATTCGACCGCTTTGGTCACTTCGTCAACGCAGTGGTCCAGCGCTTCAACCGCTTTCACCGCGGCTTCCATCACGCCCGTATGCCCGACCATATCGCCGTTCGGGTAGTTACAGATGATGGTGTCGTATTTACCGCTTTTGATTGCCGCAACCAGTTTCTCGGTCAGTTCAGCAGAGCTCATTTCTGGCTGCAGATCGTAAGTCGCCACTTTCGGAGAGTTGATCAGAATGCGGTCTTCGCCTTTGAACGGCTCTTCAACACCGCCGTTGAAGAAGAAGGTCACGTGCGCATATTTTTCGGTTTCAGAAATACGCAGCTGCGTTTTGTCGTTCTTCGCCATCCACTCGCCGAAGGTGTTTGCCAGCGATGCCGGTGGATACGCGCAAGGGACTTTGATGTCTGCGGCGTATTCGGTCAGCATGATGAAGTCGAGGTTCACGACTTTTTTACGGGCAAAACCGTCGAAATCCGCGTTCACGAAAGCGCGAGTGATTTCGCGCGCACGGTCAGCGCGGAAGTTCATGAAGATCAGCGCATCGCCGTCTTCCATTGCGGCATCAGCCTGGCCTTCAGCTCGGATCACGGTCGCTTTCACGAATTCGTCGTTTTCATCGCGCGCGTAAGCGGCTTCCAGACCGGCAACAGCGGTATCAAACTGGAATTCGCCTGCTGCCTGGGTCATCAGGTCGTAGGCTTTCTCAACGCGGTCCCAGCGGTTGTCGCGGTCCATTGCGAAGTAACGGCCAATGATAGACGCCACGCGGCCTTTGCCCAGTTCAGCAAATTTCTCTTCAAAGGTTTGCAGGGAGGATTTCGCGCTGCGCGGTGGGGTGTCGCGGCCGTCGAGGAAAGCGTGCAGATAGATTTTTTCTGCGCCGCGTTCGGCGGCCATCTCAACCATCGCCAGGATGTGATCTTCGTGGCTGTGAACACCACCGGCAGAGAGCAGACCCATGATGTGGACGGCTTTGCCCGCGTTGACTGCTTTATCAACGGCGGTGGTCAACACCGGGTTGGTGAAGAAAGTACGTTCTTTAATTTCAACGTCCAGGCGAGTCAGGTCCTGATAGACGATACGACCGGCGCCCAGGTTGACGTGTCCCACTTCGGAGTTGCCCATCTGACGGTCTGGCAGGCCAACTTCCAGGCCAGAAGCGTCAATCAGGGTATGCGGACGTTTTGCCCACAGCGCATCCATGACCGGGGTTTTAGCGTTGAAAATGGCGTTATCCTGGCTGTCCTCACGATAGCCATAACCATCCAGAATCACCAGTACCATAGGTTTTTTAGAAACCGACATTGCGACAACCTCATACTCAAGAGACAAAAAATTTGCGTAATTTTACTACAGCTGAATCGATAAAATAGCCGCAGAAGATCAAAGAAAGGGAGGGGACAGGCGGCGGGTGTGCTCATTTTGACGCTTTTTTTTCGTGGCATGCCGCAGAAAATGGATTAGCTTATTCTCGCTGGCTGTATTTGCCACAACGCACAGGTATACTCCTGTCCTGGTTTTTTTAATCACTACGTCGGGAGTTGTTACCCCCCATGCAAGAAATTATGCAATTTGTTAGCCGCCACCCAGTACTCAGTATCGCGTGGATTGGTTTACTGGCCGCTGTGCTGTTCACCACGTTTAAAGGCCTTACGTCTAAAGTTAAGGTTATTACCCGTGGCGAAGCAACGCGCCTCATCAACAAAGAAGACGCGGTCGTTGTGGATCTGCGCCAGCGTGATGATTTCCGTAAAGGGCACATTGCAGGGTCTATTAACCTGCTGCCAACAGAAATCAAAGCCAACAATCTTGGCGAGCTGGAAAAGCATAAAGACAAACCGATTATCGTGGTTGACGGTACCGGCATGCAGGCTCAGGACCCAGCGAGCGCACTCACCAAAGCTGGCTTCGATAAAGTCTTCGTACTGAAAGACGGCGTCTCTGGCTGGAGCGGTGAGAATCTGCCTTTAGTTCGCGGTAAATAAGAGGAACGACGTGATGGCCAATATTGAAATCTACACCAAAGCGACCTGCCCGTTTTGCCATCGTGCAAAAGCGCTTCTAAACAGCAAAGGGGTAACTTTCCAGGAACTGCCCATTGATGGCGATGCGGCAAAACGTGAAGAGATGATCAAACGTAGTGGCCGCACGACGGTTCCGCAGATTTTTATTGATGCGCAGCACATTGGCGGCTGTGATGACTTGTATGCGCTGGATGCACGCGGCGGGCTCGATCCCCTGCTGTGATAGCGTTTTAGGACAATTAAAAAGGGTATTTCCATGTCAGAACAAAACAACAACGAAATGAGTTTCCAGATCCAGCGCATCTACACCAAAGATGTCTCTTTCGAAGCTCCAAATGCGCCACACGTTTTCCAGAAAGATTGGCAGCCAGAGGTTAAACTTGATCTTGATACTGCTTCTACCCAACTGGCAGAAGACGTGTATGAAGTTGTGCTGCGCGTGACCGTTACCGCTGCGCTGGGCGAAGAAACTGCATTCCTGTGCGAAGTACAGCAGGGCGGTATCTTCTCCGTTGGCGGTATCGAAGGTAATCAGCTGGCGCATTGCCTGGGTGCATACTGCCCGAACATCCTGTTCCCGTATGCTCGCGAATGCATCACCAGCCTGGTATCCCGCGGTACATTCCCGCAACTGAACCTTGCGCCAGTAAACTTTGATGCGCTGTTCATGAACTATCTGCAGCAGCAAGCTGGCGAAGGTACTGACCAACATCAGGATGCCTGATGAGTACAGTTAATGCGTCAATGACTGTGATCGGTGCCGGCTCTTACGGCACCGCTCTTGCCATCACTCTGGCAAGAAATGGTCACGAAGTGGTTCTCTGGGGCCACGATCCCAAACATATCGCGACGTTGCAACACGACCGCTGCAACGTGGCGTTTCTTCCTGACGTGCCTTTCCCTGATTCGCTGCATCTCGAAAGCGATCTTGCCACCGCGCTTGCCGCCAGCCGCAATATTCTCGTGGTTGTGCCGAGCCATGTCTTTGGCCAGGTGCTGCACCAGATCAAGGCGCTGATGCGCCCGGATGCGCGCATTGTGTGGGCGACGAAAGGGCTGGAAGCGGAAACCGGACGTCTCTTGCAGGATGTCGCCCGCGAAATTCTGGGTGATGACATTCCCCTCGCGGTGATCTCCGGGCCGACGTTTGCCAAAGAGCTGGCCGCAGGCCTGCCAACGGCCATCTCTCTGGCATCGACCGATCAGACCTTCTCCGACGATCTCCAGCATTTGCTGCACTGCGGTAAGAGCTTCCGTGTCTACAGCAATCCCGATTTTATCGGTGTGCAGCTGGGCGGCGCGGTGAAAAACGTCATCGCGATTGGTGCCGGGATGTCCGACGGTATCGGCTTTGGCGCCAACGCGCGTACAGCGCTGATCACCCGTGGGCTGACTGAAATGTCTCGTCTCGGGACCGCGCTGGGCGCCGATCCTGCCACCTTTATGGGGATGGCCGGTTTAGGCGATCTGGTGCTGACCTGCACTGATAACCAGTCTCGCAACCGCCGTTTCGGCATGATGCTTGGACAGGGCATGGACGTGATCGGTGCGCAGGAAAAGATTGGTCAGGTGGTTGAAGGCTATCGCAATACCAAAGAAGTTCGGGAATTGGCGCACCGTTTTGGTGTCGAAATGCCAATAACCGAGGAAATTTATCAGGTATTGTATTGCGGAAAAAATGCGCGCGAGGCAGCATTAACGCTGTTAGGTCGCTCACGCAAGGACGAGCGCAGTAGTAGTTAATCGCAGGGAACCTTAGTCACCTGAATGACCCGGCTGGCGCAGAACTGGCCGGTCATTATGATACCGCCTGGAGTATGCAATGCCGTGTGAAGAACTGGATATCGTCTGGAACAATATTAAAGCCGAAGCCCGGGCTTTGGCCGACTGCGAGCCAATGCTGGCCAGTTTCTACCACGCGACGCTACTCAAGCATGAAAACCTCGGCAGCGCCCTGAGCTATATGCTCGCCAATAAACTGGCGTCCTCCATTATGCCCGCGATCGCTATTCGCGAAGTGGTGGAAGAGGCGTATGCCGCTGACCCTGAAATGATCGCCTCCGCCGCCTGTGATATTCAGGCTGTGCGCACGCGTGACCCTGCCGTCGATAAATATTCAACGCCGCTGCTGTATCTGAAAGGCTTCCACGCCTTGCAGGCCTACCGTATCGGCCACTGGCTGTGGAATGAGGGCCGCCGCGCGCTGGCGATCTTCTTGCAGAACCAGGTTTCCGTCACTTTCCAGGTCGATATCCACCCGGCGGCGAAAATTGGTCGCGGGATCATGCTCGACCACGCCACGGGGATTGTCGTCGGGGAAACGGCGGTGATCGAAGATGACGTGTCGATTCTGCAGTCCGTCACCCTCGGGGGTACCGGTAAAACCAGTGGCGATCGCCATCCGAAGATCCGTGAAGGTGTGATGATTGGCGCAGGCGCGAAAATTCTCGGCAATATCGAAGTGGGGCGCGGCGCGAAAATCGGCGCCGGTTCCGTGGTGCTGCAACCTGTTCCACCGCATACCACCGCCGCTGGCGTGCCAGCGCGTATCGTTGGCAAGCCAGAGAGCGATAAACCCGCGATGGATATGGATCAGCACTTCAACGGTATCCACCATACCTTTGAGTATGGTGACGGGATTTAAAACTTCGCGCGGGTAAGCGAATCGCTACCCGACAACATCAGCTTCGTAATACCGCGCCAGCATATCCCAGCTGGCGCCAGGCTTCGTACACTACTACCGACACCGCGTTCGACAGGTTCATGCTCCGGCTATCCGGCATCATCGGAATACGGATTTTTTGCTCAGCAGGCAGGGCGTCAAGAATAGTGGCAGGCAGCCCGCGCGTCTCCGGACCAAACATCAGATAATCGCCTTCCTGATAGCTCACCGCACTGTGTGCAGGCGTGCCTTTCGTCGTCAGGGCAAACATACGTTGCGGCTTTTGCGCTTCCATAAACGCGGCGTAATCGTGATGGCGGACCACGGCGGTAAATTCGTGATAATCCAGCCCGGCACGGCGCAGGCGTTTGTCATCCCACGCAAAACCCATTGGCTCGATAATATGCAAACGAAAACCGGTGTTGGCGCACAGGCGGATGATATTCCCGGTATTCGGTGGAATTTCTGGTTCGAATAAAACGATGTTAAGCATGCTGCCCCCTTAAAATGCGGGGGCAGGATACCACTTTCCCTACGCCGCGTCCCCTCGCGCCAATGGTGCCAGCGCCGCCGGTAATTTACTCAGCTCCTGCACCAGCGAATCCTTGCTGATCTCACCGATGGTTTTAGCCCCGGTCAGCGTCATCGCCACTTTCATCTCTTTTTCGATAAGGTTCAGCAGATTCGCCACGCCCGCCTGGCCATGCGTCGCCAGCGCATACAGATACGCCCGGCCCAGCAGCACGCTGTCAGCGCCGAGGGCAATCATGCGCACCACGTCCAGCCCATTGCGGATGCCGCTGTCGGCCAGAATCGCAATTTCGCCTTTCACCGCGTCGGCGATGGCCGGCAGCGCGCGCGCGGAGGAGAGCACGCCGTCAAGCTGACGCCCGCCGTGGTTCGACACCACAATGCCATCTGCGCCAAAATGCACCGCATCGCGTGCATCTTCCGGGTCGAGAATGCCTTTGATGACCATCGGGCCGTCCCAGAACTCGCGGATCCATTCCAGATCTTTCCACGAGATCGACGGATCAAAGTTATTCGCCAGCCAGCCGATATAATCCTCCAGCCCGGTCGGTTTACCGAGGTACGCCGAAATATTCCCCAGATCGTGTGGCCGACCGTTGACGCCCACATCCCACGCCCACTGCGGATGGGTGACCGCCTGCCAGTAGCGACGCATGGCCGCGTTCGCGCCGCTCATACCCGAGTGGGCATCGCGATAGCGGGCGCCCGGCGTCGGCATATCGACGGTAAACACCAGCGTTGAACAGCCTGCCGCTTTGGCACGCTCAAGGGCGTTACGCATAAAGCCGCGGTCGCGCAGGACGTACAGCTGGAACCACATCGGACGCTTAATGGTCGGTGCCACCTCTTCAATCGGACACACTGAGACTGTCGAGAGCGTAAACGGGATACCTTTAGCATCAGCCGCCGCCGCCGCTTGCACCTCACCGCGACGAGCGTACATGCCGCACAGGCCAACGGGTGCCAGAGCCACAGGCATCGACAGCGTCTCGTTGAACAGCTTCGTTTCCAGACTCAGATCGGACATGTTCTTCAGCACACGCTGGCGCAGCGCCACTTCGGACAGGTCCTCCACGTTGCGGCGCAGGGTGTATTCGGAATACGCCCCGCCGTCGATGTAGTGGAACAGGAATGGGGGCAGGATGCGCTGCGCCGCTGCGCGATAGTCACTGGCTGCGGAAATAATCATGCTTTGTTCTCCCTGGAAATATCATGATCGCCGGGCAGGCGGGTAATGCGCGCCTGCCGGGCCTGATCTTCATCGAATCGTTTGATGGTGGTATGGACGAAACCGAGATGGGCCATCATCGCTTTACGCGCGGCGTCGGCGTCGCCCTTTAGAATGGCGTCGAGCACGGCCTGATGCTGCTCCGTGAGCTGGGCAAAGACCGGAGGGACGAGATACATGCGCTGGCGGCTCTGCTTAACAGAGGATTGCAGCAGATCGAAAAAACCGCGCATGGTTTGCAGCAGCACCACGTTGTGTGAGGCCTCGGCAATGGCGAGATGAAAACGCACGTCCGCCTGCGAGGCGATATCCGGGTTGTCGCTCTGCGTCGCCTCAAAGCAGGCTTTGAGCTTCTCTTTGTCGGCGTCCGTCGCGCGCATCGCTGCGTGCCAGGCGGTGCTGGCTTCAATGGCATGGCGGGCTTCGAGGATATCGAAACTGTAATCCGGATCGTTCTCCATCAGCGTTTTAAGAGGCTGAACGATGTTTTGCTCAGACCAGTCGTCATGCTGCCAGCGGACAAAGGTCCCGCCGCCGCGACGGCTGAGCAGCACGCCCTCGCTGACCAGCGTCGCCAGCGCTTCGCGCAGTGAATTACGCGACACGCCAAGCAGCGCCGCTAACTGGCGTTCCGCGGGCAATTTCATGCCCGCTTCCAGCTGTTGTTCTTCAATCAGCGCCCGCACGCGAGAGGCAATCTCGTCGGACAGGCGTCTGGGCATCACTATCATGGAATCATCCAGGTTAAGACGTAGGCCTGAAGCGTGGTAATCACGCCCACCATACAGGTGAATATCAGGCTGTGTTTGACGGTAAATCGGAACAGGTCCGACTCTTTACCCACCAGTCCCACCGCTGCACAGGCAATGGCGATGGATTGCGGGGAGATCATTTTGCCGGTCACGCCGCCGGTGGTGTTCGCCGCGACGAGCAGCACGTCCGAAACACCAATCTGCTGTGCGGCGGTCGCCTGAAGCGCGGCAAAGAGGGCGTTGGATGACGTATCGGAACCGGTCAGGAACACGCCCAGCCAGCCGAGGAACGGCGAGAAGAAGGTGAATGCGTGCCCCGTATGGGCCAGGGCTAACGCCAGCGTCGATGACAAACCGGAGTAGTTCGAGATAAACGCGAACGCCAGCACCATACCGATAGAGTAAATCGGCAGCGCCAGCTCTTTCAGCGTGCTGGCAAAGGTCTGAATAGCCGCCGCCGGTTTCATGCGCAGCCACACCACAGAAAGAATCGCCGCAAACAGGATCGCCGTGCCGGTCGCAGAGAACCAGTCGAATTTATAGACCGCAGCATACGGCGTCGCTTCGTGAACGACCGGCGGCATGCGGGCAACCATTTTGTCGAGGAACGGCACGGAGATGTTAATCACCATGTCGTAGAGCGCACCGCCAGGGGCGAACAGCGCTTTGAACGGTGGGACGCTCCAGAGGGTGACCGTCGCGGTCAGAAACAGGAACGGCGACCAGGCACGCACAATCTGGCCGACGCTGTAATGGGTGCGTGCCAGAGTCTGATCGACCTGCGCCGCGCCCATATCGCCAAAGCGGAAGATGCGCACCGGCTGCCAGCGCTTCAGGAACAGGGTGAGGCAGACCAGCGATACCAGCGACGAGATGATGTCCGGCAGTTCCGGGCCGATAAAGTTCGAGCTGAGATACTGGGCGATAGCAAACGAACCACCTGCAACCACCACCGCAGGCCAGGTCTCTTTCACGCCGCGCCAGCCGTCCATAATCGCCATGATCCAGAACAGCACGATAATGGTCAGGAACGGCAGCTGACGCCCCACCATCTGGCCGATTTCGAAGCTGTCTAAACCGGTAACCTGCCCGGCGACCAGAATGGGAATGCCCATCGCGCCGAAGGCTACCGGAGCGGTATTGACGATCAGGCACAGGCCCGCAGCATACAGCGGATTAAAGCCGAGACCCACCAGCAGCGCAGCGGTGATTGCCACAGGCGCACCAAAGCCCGCCGCCCCTTCGAGGAACGCGCCGAAGCAGAAACCGACAATCAGCATTTGCAGGCGCTGATCCGGGGTAATGGAGAGAATCGACGAGCGAATGATGTCGAATTGCCCGGTCTTCACCGAGATTTTATAGACAAACACCGCCGCGATGATGATCCAGGCGATTGGCCACAATCCGTAGAAGAAACCATACACCACCGACGCAAGGGCGTGATCGACCGGCATTTTGTAGAAGAACAGCGCCACCACCAGCGCAATCGCGACGGTGTAGGTTGCGGCGAGATAGCCCTTCAGCTTGAGCTTAATCAGCGCGAAGAAGAAGAACAGAATCGGTAGCGATGCGATCAGGCTCGACAGCCAGATGTTTCCGGCCGGATCGTAGTTTTGTTGCCAGAGGCTCATTGCAGGTCTCCTGAGGACCACACATTCCGCTTCGCGGTGAGTCTGCGCTCATCTCAGCGTCACAGTTTGTGTAAAAGTGGTCCTGCCAATAGTGTGATGTAGGGGTAATGACAACAAATGGTTAATCAAATGTTATGGATGGGCAATGATTTTGTGAGCAGAAATAATGGAAGTGTGAACCAGGGAAGTATTGGTCAGGGGATTGGTTGGGCCAATTTTAAGGAGAGGGGGGAGCAGGCCGGGTAAGCATGGCGTCACCCGGCAGCTAAATCAGAACGCCGTCTTCGAAAAGCCGGTCATCTCTTTCAGGCCCATTTCACGGCCCAGTTCGGTCATCGGGTGCACAACCACCAGGCCGCGCACGCTTTTTTTCAGCTTGCCCATGTCGGCCTGTTCTTTTTTGGTGATCGCACGGCGATGCGGCATGTCCATCAGCTTCTGCGCTTCTTTGCTCAGCTTGTGGCCTTTCACGGCACGCAGACGGTCGATTTCTGCTTCCAGCGTCGCTTTCTCTTTTTCCAGCTCAGCGTATTTCTCAGCGGACTCAACCAGCGACATATCAGCCTGCTGGTGGCGGATCAGATCCAGGCGATCGCTCAGGCGTTTAATTTCGTTCTTTTCGACTTCTTTCATCACATATAGCTCTAAAAACGGGGGAATTAAGAGAAGGATACACCAATGTGCGCAGGGTTACTTCTGAAACGCTTTTTTTAAGCTGATTCGTGAAATCAGCTCAGTCAGGGAAAGGACCATCGTAGAACGCACAACCTGTTGATAACGAAGCTTTTGCATCGCATACAGTTCAGGATCGCTGTTATCGAAATGCGGTGCCGGCGGCAGGGCGGTGACGCAGTGTAATTCGCCAAACGGCCCGAGAATTTCATCGTCGGTAAAAGCGTACTCATTACCGTCGTGATTTAGCTCTTCGCGCAGGGCCATCAGCAGTTCCGCATCTTCATACTCGGGCCTGCTGAGGACGCCGAGGCCATAAATGAGCTTCAGGCGCACCGACAGATCGCCCAGCGGTCCGTCGCCGTCCAGTAACGGTTCTACAGCATATTTTACCGCGTAGTCGTCTTTGCGGAACACCTGAAGTACCAGAATATTCACCGCCTCGGTGAGTAACTCGACGGCGGCAATCAGGAAACTTCGTACGGTTTTGCCAGCATTCAGACGCTCAAGCACACGGTTTTCAAAGGCCTGGGTTTGTTCCATTATTGCCTGCATATCTGACAATCTGTCGTTCGGGCGCAGGAGAACCTGCGCCTGATCCTGAATCATTTGGTTGCGTTATATGCGTTAACCGCCTCCACAACCACGCTACTATTGGCCTCAAGCCCTGAAATCTCGGCAAGTGCCGCCTGCGGGCCTTTGGTATCGATCAATTGAGCCAGCTCCTGCGCCTGTGGGTCCTGCTCGCTGCGATAGTGCATGGCGCCCGCAATCCCTTTTACCAGGTTGGCGTGCGGCAGGTCGTACTCCAGCGTGCCCAGCAGCGGTTTGATCAGGCGATCGCCGGCGCTCAGTTTACGCAGCGGCTGACGACCGACGCGCTCAACGTCATCTTTCAGATACGGGTTTTCGAAACGACCGAGGATTTTCTGAATGTATGCCGCATGCTTCTCGGCATCAAAACCGTAGCGTTTGATCAGGACCGCGCCGCTCTCTTCCATCGCACCTTTTACCACCGCACGGATTTTCTCATCGAGAATCGCATCACGAATGGTCTGATGACCGGCCAATTTTCCGAGGTACGCGGTTATAGCATGCCCGGTGTTCAGCGTGAAGAGTTTGCGTTCGACAAATGCCATCAGGTTATCGGTTAATTCCATACCCGGGATCGTCGGCAGCGGGCCTTTGAACTGAGTTTTATCAACAATCCACTCGCTGAAGGTTTCAACGGTTACTTCCAGCGGATCGTGAGTGGCGGATTCAGACGGCGGGACGATACGGTCCACGGCGGAATCGACAAAGCCAACGTGCTCTTCGACCCAGGCTTTATCTTCGTCGGCGACGGCGGCCAGAACGTGGCCTTTCAGCTGCGTGGTACCGCGCACCATGTTTTCACAGGCGATGATATTCAGTGGCGTGGTGATGCCCTGGGCTTTACGTTTTGCCAGACCTTTCGCGACGGCAGGGGCGATACGCTCAAGCACAACCGGACCGACGGCGGTGGTCACCAGATCAACGCTGGCGATCAGGTCAATAACGTCGTCGCCAATGCTGCTGACGGCATTCACACCCGAGACGGTTTCAACCAGCTCGTTTTCGCCCACGACGTGAACCTGGTAGCTATGACGGGCATTCAGGGCGTCGAGCACCACTTGATTCACATCGGCGAATGTCAGCGTAATGCCCGCGTCTGCCAGCAGTTTGCCGATAAAACCACGACCGATATTACCTGCGCCAAAATGTAATGCTTTCATAGTATTAACCTTCATCAATGTTTTTACCCGAGAGGGCTGGGGTGAGGCATTTCCCTCACCCTAACCCTCTCCCGTTTGGGAGAGGGGATAGGACGCTGTTACTTGTTCAGCAGCGCCAGCACTTCTTCAACGCTGGTGGTCTGCGCCAGGCGCTCGATGACGGATTCATCATCCAGAGCGTTGGTCAGGCTGGTAATCACCTGGATGTGCTCGTTGTTGCGAGCGGCGATACCAATCACCAGACGGGCGATGTCGTCTTCTTCTTCACCGAAGCGCACGCCTGCCGGGTACTGACAGAACACCACGCCGGTTTTCAGAACGCGATCTTTCGCTTCAACCGTACCGTGTGGCACCGCGATGGATTCACCCAGATACGTTGGCGTCAGTTTCTCACGCGCCAGCATCGCATCAACATATTCTGGCTCGACGTAACCGCCTTTCACCAGCTGCTCACCCGCAAAGCGAATCGCTTCTTCTTTGTGGCTCGCGGTGCGGCCGAGGAAGATGTTTTCAGCGCCCAGACGGAACAGGTGGCTGTCGTTTGGATCAAAGCTGTCTTTCAGGCTATCACGGACTTTCACTTCGTTGTCGGTGTGACGCTGTGCCGCTACCAGACGCTCGGTCAGGCTAGAGTACAGGCCGCTGTCGAGGAAGTTCGTGAGTGAAATGTGTTGTGCCTGTGGAACCTGACGCATCGCACGTTCTGTCAGATCGCGGTGCGTGATGACCAGGTCGACATCCGGTGGCAGGCTGTTGATTGCGCTGTTGGTCACGGAGATGTTGGTCAGGCCCGCATCCTGGACTTTCTTACGCAGCACGCCAGCACCCATGGCGCTTGAACCCATACCGGCATCACAGGCTACGATGATTTTACGCACGTGGCTCAGGTCGTTAGAGACGTCACCCGCAGTCAGCGGCGTTGCAGCGCCTTTGGATTCGGCTTTCATATCCTGCATACGACGGGTCGCAGCGTCGATATCGTCTTCTTCTTTCACTTTGCTGGTTTTCAGCAGGATTGCGGAAACCACGAAGGAGACAGCCATTGCCGCGCAGATTGCCGCGATGTTAGCGAAGTAGGCACCTTTTGGCGTCATCGCCAGAACCGCCAGGATAGAACCCGGAGATGCAGGAGAAACCAGACCGCCGCCCAGCACGCTCAGAGTGAACACGCCAGTCATACCGCCGAGGATAACGGCCAGGATCAGACGTGGGTTCATCAGCACGTATGGGAAGTAAATTTCGTGGATACCGCCCAGGAAGTGGATGATAGCCGCGCCGCCAGCAGACTGTTTAGCGCTGCCGCGACCGAAGAACATGTACGCCAGCAGAACACCCATACCCGGACCTGGGTTAGCTTCAATCAGGAAGAAGATGGATTTGCCCAGTTCATGGGACTGCTGAATACCCAGCGGTGAGAAGATACCGTGGTTGATCGCGTTGTTCAGGAACAGGATTTTCGCTGGTTCTACAAAGATAGAGGCCAGCGGCAGCATGTCGTGAACGACCATGAAGTTAACGCCCGCAGCCAGCACTTTCGACAGCACTTCAACCGCAGGGCCGATACCCAGGAACGCCAGAATCGCCAGGATCATACCGATGATGCCAGCGGAGAAGTTGTTCACCAGCATTTCGAAGCCGGATTTGATCTTGCCATCAACCCAGACGTCAAATTTCTTAATTGCCCAGCCGCCTAAAGGACCTGCAATCATCGCACCGAGGAACATCGGCATATCCGCACCGACGATAACGCCCATGGTGGTGATAGCACCGACCACACCGCCGCGATCGCCGCCAACCAGACGACCACCGGTATAACCGATGAGCAGTGGCAGCAGATAGGTAATCATTGGGCCAACGAGTTTCGCCAGCGTTTCGTTCGGCAACCACCCTGTCGGAATAAATAACGCAGTGATGATACCCCACGCGATAAACGCGCCGATATTTGGCATCACCATGTTGCTCAGGAAACGACCAAAGCTTTGCACTTTGATCTTGATATCGGATGACATAAAACACCCCTTCTTCTGTTTACGCTTAGGCTTGCGGCCCGAGGTTTATCGTTAATGTGCGGCGG
The DNA here is from genome assembly GCF_003051885.1 of Lelliottia sp. WB101. NCBI lineage: Bacteria > Pseudomonadati > Pseudomonadota > Gammaproteobacteria > Enterobacterales > Enterobacteriaceae > Lelliottia > Lelliottia sp. WB101. The sequence goes on along the minus strand of NZ_CP028520.1, from coordinate 784,448 downwards.
CAGAGGTAGCCGAGCCCTGTTCTGATGCTGTGAAATCTGGCACTGAATCGTTCAACTGTCCAGACAGCGAAATTTTGTGTGATCTCAATCACGTAAATGTAGGGGGTGGGGCTAAAATTGAAGTGATCTTCGTCACAAATGTGGTGTGTAAAAAAAATACACAGGGGAAAAATCCGCCAGGATTGACGCTTTTATGTGATCATAATCACATTTTGTGTTGGCGGGTTTGTTGGATGTTTGTGATCATCTTCACAATAAATTTGAAGGCAGATTTCTCCAGGTGTGATCGCCGCCCACTTCTGTTTTGTCAATTCAGCCAGGCTCTAATCCAGTCCCTGATTTTCCACAACATGGTTCATCCCTTAGTGTTATGGAGAAAAAGCGTAATGAGGATTAATCTGCTAATGTAAGATTAAGTAGATTATTAGTCAGGATATATTTTGTCACGCTATTAAACTTGCGCGGAGATATTTTAATAATAATACTCCACGGCTCTAATTTATATGTGCAAAGAAATTGCACAGTAAGAAATTAATTTGGTTGCTTACCATTTAATATTTTTAAAGAGTTGAAGCTATTTTAGTGAGGCAAATATGTTCCTTAACTATTTCGCGCTGGGCGTATTGATTTTCGTTTTTCTGGTCATTTTTTATGGGATCATTGCGATTCATGATATCCCCTATTTGATGGCGAAAAAGCGTAATCATCCCCATGCCGATGCGATCCATACAGCGGGCTGGGTCAGCCTGTTTACGCTGCATATCATCTGGCCATTCCTGTGGATTTGGGCCACGCTGTACCAGCCCGAGCGCGGATGGGGGATGCAAAATCACATTGCGCAGCCCCCGCAGCAACCCGATATTGATGCCCTCACCAGACGCGTTACCGAGCTGGAACACCGGCTAGCCGCGGAGCCAACGCCCGCAGAAAAAAATACGCCGGAGAGCTAATCATGGATCTGCTAATTATTCTGACCTATGTCGCGTTTGCCTGGGCGATCTTTAAAATCTTCCGTATTCCGGTTAACCAATGGACGCTCGCCACCGCCGCATTAGGTGGGGTATTTATCGTCGCCGGTTTGATCTTATTAATGAACTATAACCACCCTTATACATTTACGGCGCAAAAAGCGGTGATTTCTATTCCGATCACGCCGCAAGTGACCGGGGTGGTGAGTGAAGTGACGGATAAAAATAACCAGCTAATTAAAAAAGGCGACGTGTTATTTAAAATCGATCCGGTTCGCTATCAGGCCCGAGTCGACAGACTGCAGGCTGATCTGGTCACCGCCACCTACAATATTGACGTGCTGAAAGGCCAGCTGTCGGAAGCGCAGGCCAATACCACCCGCGTCTCCGCAGAGCGCGACCGCCTGTATAAGGATTACCAGCGCTATCTGAAAGGCAGCCGGGCGAAGGTAAACCCGTTTTCTGAAAGCGATATCGACAACGCACAGCAAAACTATCTGGCGCAGGATGCGATGGTGAAAGCCTCGGTGGCCGATCAGGCACAAATCAAAAGCCAGTTAGACAGCATGGTCAACGGCGAGCAGTCGCAGATTGCCAGCCTGCGGGCACAGCTGACCGAGGCGAAGTACAACCTCGAACAAACGGTGGTGCGTGCGCCGAGCGATGGTTATGTCACTCAGGTGCTGATTCGCCCCGGCACCTATGCCGCAGCACTCCCGCTGCGCCCGGTGATGGTCTTTATTCCTGACCAAAAACGCCAGATTGTCGCTCAGTTCCGCCAGAACTCTCTGCTGCGCCTGAAACCGGGTGATGACGCGGAAGTGGTCTTTAACGCGCTACCGGGGCAAGTATTCCACGGCAAACTGAGCAGCATTCTGCCGGTCGTGCCGGGCGGTTCCTACCAGGCGCAAGGCTCACTGCAATCCCTGACGGTGGTACCTGGCACAGACGGCGTGCTTGCCACTATCGATCTGGACCCTAGCGCGGACGTCGATGCCCTCCCTGACGGGATTTATGCCCAGGTGGCGGTCTATTCCGACCACTTCGCGCACGTCTCCGTCATGAGGAAAGTGCTGCTGCGCATGACCAGCTGGATGCATTACCTGTATCTCGACCATTAACGTTCTGCTTTTTTTGTTGCCTGATCCATACTTACACTTTTGTTGGCGTAAAGGATCAGGCAATGAAACTCATCGGCAGCTACACCAGCCCCTTCGTACGTAAGATTTCGATTCTCCTGCTGGAAAAAGGCATCACGTTCGAGTTTGTGAACGAACAGCCCTATCACGCGGAAACCGGCGTGGCACAGTACAACCCGCTCGGGAAAGTGCCGGCGCTGGTAACCGATGATGGCGAAACCTGGTTTGATTCTCCAATTATTGCCGAGTACATCGAGCTGCTCGGGATTGCCCCGGCGATGGTGCCCCGTGAGCCGAAAGCGGCACTGGCGATTAAACAGATCGAAGCGCTGGCCGACGGCATCATGGATGCGGCGCTGGTGTCGGTGCGTGAACAGGCGCGACCTGCCGCGCAGCAATCCGAAGCGGAGCTGGTGCGTCAGCGGGAAAAAATCAGCCGCAGTCTTGATATGTGCGAACAGCTGCTTCAGGACGGGAAACTCAAAACCGACGCGCTCAATCTGGCGACCATCGCCATCGCCTGCGCGATTGGCTATCTCAATTTCCGCCGCGTTTCTCCCGGCTGGTGCGTGGATCGCCCGCTGCTGGTCAAACTGGCCGAAACGCTCTTTAGCCGAGAAAGCTTTGCCCGCACCGAACCACCAAAGGCTTGACGCGGGTTATAACACTTCACCTCTGTACGCTGTACAATCCCTCTGCACGTTGACTCCCTCCCCCGTCGGGAGGGGGTAGAACTCCAACCGCCAGGCATGTTAATGACTACTTATCGTTCCCTCTACAGCCAGATCCCTGCGACCGATCGCCTGCTGCGCGATCCCCGATTCACCCCTCTTCTTGAACGGTCCGGGCACACCCGCATGGTGGCGCTCCTGAATGTGATGCAGGATGAAGCCCGCCTGCACATTCAGACGCAAAATACGCTGCCGCAGTGGTGCGAGGACTGGGCGAACGAGGTGGAGAAACGGCTGACAGCGCATACGCAAAGCGCGTTGCGTCCGGTGATCAACCTGACGGGAACGGTGATGCACACCAATTTAGGCCGCGCGCTACAGGCGGAAGAGGCGATAACGGCGGTCACGCAGGCGATGCGATCCCCGGTGACGCTGGAGTACGATCTGGACGGTGCCGGGCGTGGACACCGCGACCGCGCGCTGGCTGATCTTCTGTGCCAGATAACGGGCGCGGAAGATGCCTGCATTGTGAACAATAATGCGGCGGCGGTTCTGCTGATGCTGGCGGCCACCGCCAGCGGCAAAGAGGTGGTGGTGTCGCGCGGCGAGCTGGTGGAGATCGGCGGCGCGTTCCGCATTCCTGACGTGATGCGTCAGGCGGGCTGCGAGCTGCATGAAATCGGGACCACCAACCGCACGCATGCGAAAGATTATCGCGCGGCGGTTAACGAAAACACCGCGCTGCTGATGAAAGTCCACACCAGCAACTATCACATTGAAGGCTTTACCAAAACGGTGGAAGAGGCGGAGCTGGCGGAAATTGGCCGCGAACTGAACGTGCCGGTCATTGCCGATCTGGGCAGCGGTTCGCTGGTGGATTTGAGTCTCTACGGTCTGCCGAAAGAGCCGATGCCGCAGGAGATGATCGCCGCAGGCGTGAGCCTGGTGAGCTTCTCCGGCGACAAACTGCTCGGTGGCCCACAGGCCGGGATTGTGGTCGGTAAACGTGAACTGATTGCGAAGCTCCAGCAGCACCCGCTGAAACGCGCCCTGCGCGCTGATAAAATGACCCTCGCTGCGCTGGACGCCACGCTGCGGCTTTATCTCCATCCGGAGAAACTGGCCGAACGTCTGCCAACGCTGCGTCTGCTGGCGCGCGATGCGGCCTCGATTCGCGCTCAGGCGGAACTGCTACTGCCGCAAGTCGCCGCACACTTCCCCGATTTCGACGTGCGCGTGGAACCCTGTCAGTCGCAGATTGGTAGCGGATCGCTGCCCGTTGACCGCCTGCCCAGCGCCGCGCTGACTCTGACGCCGCGCGACGGGCGCGGAAGCCAGCTCGACGCCTTGTCTGCGCGCTGGCGTGCGCTGCCTACGCCGATTATCGGGCGCATTTACGATGGTCGCCTGTGGCTGGATCTGCGCTGCCTTGAAGATGAAGAACGGTTTCTGGAGATGTTGTTGAAATGATTATTGCCACTGCCGGTCACGTTGACCACGGAAAAACGACGCTGTTACATGCCATTACCGGCGTGAATGCCGATCGTCTGCCGGAAGAGAAAAAGCGCGGCATGACCATCGATCTTGGCTACGCCTACTGGCCGCTGCCAGACGGTCGGGTACTCGGCTTTATCGATGTGCCAGGCCATGAAAAGTTTCTCGCCAATATGCTGGCCGGGGTCGGCGGTATCGATCACGCTCTGCTGGTGGTGGCCTGCGACGACGGCGTGATGGCGCAAACGCGTGAGCATCTGGCGATTTTACAGCTGACGGGCCAGCCGCAGCTGACGGTGGTGCTCACCAAAGCGGATCGCGTCGACGAGAGCCGCATTGACGAAGTGCGCGAAGAGATTCGCTCTACTCTTCTGGAGTACGGTTTCCCCTATGCGCCGGTTTTTGTCACAGTAGCGACTGAAGGGCGCGGAATCGACGAACTACGCGACCATTTACAGCATCTTTCCTCCCGCGAACCGGCCAGCGATCACAGCTTCCGTCTGGCAATAGATCGCGCGTTCACCGTGAAAGGGGCCGGACTGGTGGTGACCGGGACGGCGCTCAGCGGTGAAGTGAAGGTGGGCGATAGCCTGTGGCTGACGGGCGTGAATAAACCGATGCGCGTGCGCGGGCTGCACGCACAGAACCAGCCCACGGAACAGGCCCAGGCGGGGCAGCGTATCGCCCTGAATATCGCCGGTGATGCGGAAAAAGAGCAGCTCAATCGCGGTGACTGGCTGCTGGCCGACGCGCCGCCGGAGCCTTCCACGCGGGTGATTGTCTCTCTGCACACCCACGCGCCGCTCACCCAGTGGCAGCCGCTGCATATTCACCACGCCGCCAGCCACGTGACGGGCCGTGTCTCTTTGCTGGAAAACGATTTGGCTGAGCTGGTGCTGGATAGCCCTTTGTGGCTGGCGGATAACGACCGGCTGGTGCTGCGTGATATCTCTGCGCGCGTCACCCTGGCAGGCGCCCGCGTGGTGACGCTCAATCCGCCGCGTCGCGGAAAACGTAAGCCTGAATATCTGCAGTGGCTGGCGGCGCTGGCACAGGCAGAAGACGACCAGGCTGCGCTGGCGGTGCATCTTGAGCGCGGTGCAGTGAATCTCGCCGATTTCGCATGGGGGCGTCAGCTGAGCGGTGACGGTTTGCGCCAGCTTACGCAGCAGCCTGGCTTTATTCAGGCCGGATACAGCCTGCTTAATGCACCGGTTGCCGCCCACTGGCAGCGCAAGGTGCTCTCTACGCTTGCGACCTACCACGAACAGCATCAGGACGAGCCAGGCCCAGGCCGCGAACGTCTGCGCCGTATGGCGCTGCCGATGGAAGACGACGCGCTGGTACTGCTGCTGATAGAAAAGATGCGCGAAAGCGGCATGATCCACAGCCATCACGGCTGGTTGCATCTGCCGGATCACAAAGCCGGATTTACCCCGGAACAGGACGCCATCTGGCAAAAAGCCGCCCCGCTGTTTGGCGATGAACCCTGGTGGGTGCGCGATTTGGCCCGCGAAACTGCGACGGATGAAGTGGTGATGCGTCAGGTATTGCGCCACGCCGCGCAGCAGGGGCTGATTACCGCGATCGTCAAAGATCGCTATTACCGTAACGATCGCATCGTCACCTTTGCCAGTTTGATCCGCGATCTGCATCAGGAAAAGGGATCGACCTGCGCTGCCGACTTCCGCGATCGCCTGAACGTGGGCCGCAAACTGGCGATACAAATTCTGGAGTATTTCAATCGTATTGGCTTCACGCGCCGTCGGGGTAATGACCACCTGTTACGCGATTCGCTGCTGTTCCCGCAGATCGAAAAATAACCGCGCAAATAATCCGTGATACCTGTCGTAAAGCTGTAAGCGGCTGGCGAGAAATTCGCCAGCTGTGACTACCCTTGTTAGACACCAACAGCAAGGAGACGGTCATGACGAACAATCCTCCCTCAACGCGTATGCAGCCTGGCGAGTATGGTTATCCTCTCAAGCTAAAACCCCGGTATGACAACTTCATTGGCGGCGGCTGGGTCGCGCCGGTCGACGGCGAATACTACTCCAACCTGACCCCGGTGACCGGGCAGCCGCTGTGCGAAATTGCCAGTTCCGGCAAAAAAGATATCGATCTGGCGCTCGATGCGGCCCACAAAGCGAAAGAGAAATGGGCGCACACCTCCGTTCAGGACCGCGCCGCGATCCTGTTCAAAATCGCCGACCGAATGGAGCAAAACCTCGAGCTGCTGGCCGCGGCAGAAACCTGGGATAACGGTAAACCGATCCGCGAAACCACCGCCGCGGACGTGCCGCTGGCGATTGACCATTTCCGCTATTTTGCCTCCTGTATTCGCGCCCAGGAGGGCGGGATCAGCGAAGTGGACAGCGACACAGTGGCTTATCACTTCCAGGAGCCGCTGGGCGTGGTCGGGCAAATCATTCCGTGGAACTTCCCGCTGCTGATGGCGAGCTGGAAAATGGCCCCCGCGCTGGCGGCGGGTAACTGCGTGGTGCTCAAACCGGCGCGCTTAACGCCGCTGTCGGTCTTGCTGCTGATGGAAATCATCGGCGATCTGGTGCCGCCAGGGGTGATAAACGTGGTGAACGGCGCGGGCGGCGAAATCGGTGAATATCTGGCGACCTCAAAACGTATCGCGAAAGTGGCGTTTACCGGCTCCACGGAAGTCGGCCAGCAGATCATGCAGTACGCCACGCAAAATATCATTCCAGTGACGCTGGAGCTGGGTGGTAAATCGCCGAACATCTTCTTCGCCGATGTGATGGACGAAGAGGACGCCTTCTTTGATAAAGCGATGGAAGGCTTTGCGCTGTTTGCCTTCAACCAGGGCGAAGTCTGCACCTGCCCGAGCCGCGCGCTGGTTCAGGAATCGATTTATGAACGCTTTATGGAACGCGCTATTCGTCGTGTGGAATCCATTCGCAGCGGAAACCCACTGGACAGCGTGACGCAGATGGGCGCGCAGGTTTCTCATGGGCAGCTGGAAACCATTCTGAACTATATCGATATCGGCAAAAAAGAGGGCGCGGATGTCCTGACGGGTGGCCGACGCAAAGTGCTGGAAGGCGATCTGAAAGACGGCTACTACCTGGAGCCGACCATTCTGTTTGGTCAAAACAACATGCGCGTTTTCCAGGAAGAGATTTTCGGCCCGGTGCTGGCGGTGACAACCTTTAAAACCATGGAGGACGCGCTTGAGCTGGCCAACGATACGCAATACGGGCTGGGTGCCGGGGTCTGGAGTCGCAACGGTAATCTGGCGTACAAAATGGGACGCGGTATTCAGGCCGGGCGTGTCTGGACTAACTGTTATCACGCCTATCCGGCCCACGCGGCATTTGGGGGATATAAACAATCGGGCATCGGACGTGAAACCCATAAGATGATGCTGGATCACTATCAACAGACGAAATGCCTGCTGGTGAGTTATTCCGACAAACCGCTGGGACTGTTCTAATTAATCAGAGCGGGTCGCCCCTGGGACGGCCTGCTTAATTCGCTCTCGCAGACTGTTCAGCACACCATCCAGAATGTACTGAACCCGCCACGGCTGATATTCGCGCTTGCGGAAAATAGCCGTCAGATCCAGCCACCACTCCTCCTGATGAGAAAAACAGGGCATTAAGATGCCTTGCTCAATCTCGCTTTTCAGGCTCTCTTTTGGCGCAAACACGATACCAAGGTGGTTGCGCGCCAGCTCCAGCGCCGTTTGTGTATTATCACAAATATAATTACCGGTGACTTTATAATCGCGCACTTCGTCGCTGCCATGAACGCGAAAACGCCAGATGTTAGCATCATCCACTAATATGGAATCTAACAAAATACAGGAGTGTTTAATTAAATCATCGGGTCCGTTAATAGGACGCTTTTTGATATATTCTGGTGTGGCGAAGGCGGTAACAGAATATTTTGTTAGCTGATAAGCAACCAGGCTTTCATCTTTGGGTTGTGCATAGGTAATTAAGATGTCGCAGTCGTCAGGAAACGTGACGCCTTCAGATAATTCATTACGATTAGGATTATAGGTTTTTAAACAAATGCGAATATCGCCGATCTCTTCGAGAAGATGGATCACATGGCGAGCGAGATAGGTGTTGATCCCTGTAGGCGCGTAAATCGTGACGCGTCCGCTTTTTTCATGTTTATAATCGGCGATAAAATTAATGAGTTGATTATTTTTATCAAGTGATGCGTTGATATAAGGGAGCAGGACCTCGCCGAACTGCGTGAGCGCCAGTTGACGGGTGGTACGTTCAAAAACTTTCAAACCCACGCGGGTTTCAAAATCTGCGAGATATTTACTGACATTGGCCTGCGCCATGCCTAACAACGCGGCGGCGTCTCCGATACTGCCGGTGGCGGCAATAACAGAAATGATTTTTAACTCACGCGGCTTAATCTGTAAATTATTCATCACGTACGCTCATCTATATGATTTCATATATAATATTATATAAACACATTCATTGCATCGGCAAATTTGTAACCATTATTATTCGCCTCGTTTGTTAGGCATTTAATGGATACAGGGAATGATTACTAAAAAGAATTTGCTCATCACCACAACCTTATTTTTCGCTTCATCAGCAATGGCGGGTGAATTTTCATTGGGTGCGGGCGCTGTTTTCAATGAATCGCCTTACAAAGGGTATAACGAAAATACGACTGCGGTTCCACTCATTAGTTATGAAGGCGATAATTTCTACGTGCGTCAGACCACCGCCGGTTGGGCGTTGTGGAAAGACAGTAAGAATGAACTCAGCCTGACGGCGTCCTGGATGCCGCTGCATTTTGATCCCGATGACAATGACGACCACGCGATGAAGCAGCTCGATGAGCGCAAAGCATCTGCATTCCTGGGAGGCGCCTACTATCGCCACGAGCGCTGGGGTAGCCTGAAGTTTGGCGTTGCGGCGGATGCCATGGACGAAAGTGGCGGGGTGGTGGGTGAAATTTCCTACTTCCACCCGATCCGCATGGAGCGTCTGACCCTGATTCCGTCCGTGGGTGTGTTTTACTATGACGAAAGCTTCAACGACTACTACTACGGTGTTTCCGGTAAAGAGTCTCGCCACAGTGGTATGAACGAATACACCGCGGGCGATAGCTGGAACCCGTACGTGGGACTGGTCGCGAAATACAAACTGACCAATAACCTTTTCCTGAATGCCAGCGCGGTTTATACCGTGTTGCCGGATGACGTTAAAAACAGCCCAATGATCGACCGCGAAGACAGTTTCGTGCTGATGACCGGCATGAGCTGGCGCTTCTGAGTTCAAAAAGCGGTCCTCAAGGATGAGGCTGCTTCACCTACTTTCCCGGTGGTGCTGTGCTTGCCCGGCCTGCGGTAGTCAGACCGGGCAGGTTTAGCGTCGTCGGGTATTACGAGCCTGCCTCCACAATCTGCTGTAACTCTCACGTTTGCCTGTTCTCTTTGCGAACTCCTTTCCCGCTTTGATTTTTTGCCACTGAAGTCGCTTAGCCAATAGGTTATCGTGATCTCAAGTGCCTGGCTGGGCGTGTCACAGTCGAGGGATATCCAACAGTCAATTTGCAGGAGGGGTTATATTCTACCCGGCTTATATTCATACCGACCGCGATGGCCGTGCGAGCGGCTTTTTCCCGGATGTACCGGGGTGTTTTTTTGCTGGTGGAGATCAATATGCAGCAATTTGATGGCAGAGCAGAGCGCATCAGTATCACGCTCCCCCGCCGTTTATTAGTGAAAATTGACGCGTTTATTAGCGAGCATCCGCAGTTCAGCAACCGAAGCGCCTTTCTTGCCGAGGCAGCACGGCGTGTGCTGCCTGGAAGATGGTCAGGATTTACACCTCATCCACCCATATCCGCATCTCGCCCTCGCCGCGGTTGGCCCAGCTAAACCACGGAATAAACGTTAGTGTCTGAGTGTGTGGCGCAGTGGGCGTGCGGTCGTATTGCCAGAGCGGTTGCGGCTCGGTCTCAACGGCGCGTTGTGAGATGCCGTCAGCCTGAATCAACATCTTATGCGAGAACAACCCTTTCCCTTCGAACACGTGGAAGGTGCTGTCGGCGGGCAGCGACAGGTTATGTAACCCCGCGCCGTTATCCGCCTCTTCCAGACAATAGACCAGCGGGCCGCGCTGCAGGGCCACTTTGCCTGCCTGCTGGCGCACCTGTGGATTGCCGTATAAGCGGCGCACCGGCATCGGCAGCGTGAGGGTCACAGAATCCCCCTCCTGCCAGCGACGGGTGAGATAACAATATCCCTGACGCACGTCGCCTGTTATCGCTTCACCGTTCAGCGCTATCTGCGGGCTGGCGCACCAGTCGGGCAGACGCAGGGCGAGAGTGTGCTCAACCGCAACCGGCGAGGTGATGTCGATCTTCACCTGCTCCTGCCACGGATAGTTGCCGCTAATACGCAGTTGCAGCTCGTGGTCCCCGACCGGAATGGCCGCGCTGTTGCCGACGTAGAGGTTGATAAACAGTGCCTCGGGGCGTGCGGTATAGATGTAGTGCCCAAGCGAAGTCAGCATGCGGGCGATATTCGGCGGGCAGCAGGCGCAGCCAAACCAGCGCTGACGCACCGGTTTCACGTGATCATAGATATGGTTGAAAGCCAGCGTTTTTGGATGGACCTCCAGCGGGTTCACGTAGAAAAAGTGTTTACCGTCCAGCGCCATGCCGCCCAGCACGGTGTTATATAACGCGCGCTCCATGACGTCGGCATACTGGCTATCCGCTTCCATCTCCAGCATCCGGCGGGCAAACATCATCAGGCCAATCGAGGCGCAACTTTCGGCATAGACCGTATCATTGGGCAGATCGTAGTCGCTGCTGAAGGCCTCGCCGCTGCTCTGCGAGCCAATCCCACCAGTAATATAGAGCTGCCGTTGCACCATATTATTCCAAAGACGCAGGCAGTCCTGGCGTTTGCTTTCGTCACCGCTCAGCCGCGCAAGGTGCGCAATGCCAGTCATCAGATAGACAAAACGCACGGCGTGCCCGATGGCGGTTTGCTGCTCCGCGAGAGGCTGATGCGCCTGACTATAGGCTTTGTCTTTGACCATCCACGCCGGGCCGTAGTTGTGCCAGTGCGATGTTCTGCCGCGCTTTTCGTATTCGATATCGTAAAAATGCGGCTGCGCGCCGCGCTCTTCGACGAAATATTTCACCAGCGCCAGATAGCGTGGCTCCTGGGTGACGTCATACAGGCGCATTAACGCCAGCTCGATTTCAGGATGGCCGGGATAGCCGTGCAGCTGGTTTTCTCCGGGGCCAAACACGCGGTCGATATGATCGGCCAGTTTGGAGACCACGTCTAACAGTGCGCGTTTTCCGGTGCCCTGGAAGTACGCCACGCCCGCCTCGATCATATGCCCTGCGCAATACAGTTCGTGGCACTCTGCGAGATTAGTCCAGCGTTCGCCGGGTGCTTTCACGGTGAAATAGGTATTCAGATAGCCATCGTCGCATTGGGCGGCGGCCACCAGTTCAATGACCTCATCGGCGGTTTTCTCAAGTTCAGGATCGGGTTTCTGGCACAGGGACCACGCCACGGCTTCGAGCCATTTGGCGACATCGCTGTCCTGGAAAACCATGCCGTAAAATTCCCCTTCTTCCAGCCCGGCAGCGATCCGGAAATTGGTGATGGCGTGGCTCGGCTCCGCTTCGGCGATGCGGTCGTTCAGCGCATCCCACTGATAGGGAATGACCACATCCCGTACCAGCTGTTGATACTGGCCGAGGAACGGATCGTTAATTTTGAGCTTATGCAGGTCGGGTTCCATGATGGACATGTTGTTCTCCTCAGGACTGAACGTGACGCTGGCGCAGATCGGTAGAGATGCGCGACATCATCGGATTAGTGAGTCTGCACCAGCGTATTGAAACGGCCAGCAGCAGGTGGAAAAGGGCGGGCAGCAGCGTTTCCATGGTTGTAATGCCAGAAAGCGAAGCCGGGGTCTGGTTGCCCGCACCGGGCTGATAGGCGACGAAGATAAACACCAGGCTGATAATCCCGGCACTTGAGGCCCACGCCAGCTTGATGAAAAAGAGGTTAAAGGCGAAGTTCATCCCTGACGAGCGCACGCCGGTTTTCCATTCGCCGTAGTCGTCGGCGAAGGCCATCAGCGAGAAGTGCAACGGCAGCGTAAAGCCGAGGATCACGCCGTTGCCCAAAATCACTGCCAGCCACAGGGTTTGATACGCCGGGCCAGTTGGCAGGAACCACATGGCGAATGCCAGTGCGGCCAACACCAGATTGGTGGTGTAGTACAGTTTCACCGTATCAATACGACGGGTAAGCGGGCTGACGATCACCGCGCCGAGAATGGCGGCAAAGGTCACCATGGTGAAGAACAGCGACGTATAGGCAGTGCTGCCCTGTAGCACGTAGGTGATGAAGTACATGTACCCGCCGCCGCGAATGTTAAAGACGTTAATCAGCAGGAAAGACATCACCAGCATCAATAGCAGCTGATCGTTGTTACGCAGCCCGGCCAGATGTTCGCGCAGGGTAAAGCGCCCCATCAGGGCCAGCGGGACGCGCTCGCGTACCCAGAAGAAACAGCACAGGAACATCACCACCGCGATGGCGCACAGCACGCCGACACCCAGCTGATAACCCTGCGCAACGTTACCCTGGCCCAACGCCGCGACCAGCCACGGCAGGCCCACGGAGACCAAAAAGCCTGCCACGCCGCACAGCACAAAGCGCCAGGACTGGCAGGAGATCACCTCGCTGTGGCGGGTAGTCATGGTGTTGATCAGCGCGCAGTAGGGCACGTTGATGGCGGTATAGCCGACGGAAAGCAACAGATAGGTGCCGAACGCCCAGGCGATTTTCACCCCCATGCTGGCTTCCGGCACGGTGAACGTCAGGACGCCGATAATCCCGATAGGGAAGGCGATCCACAGCTGCCACGGGCGAAAGCGTCCCCAGCGGCTCTGGGTACGGTCGGCAATCACCCCCATGATGGGGTCAGAAACGGCATCAAATACGCGCAGGGCAATAAACAACGTACCGACCAGCGCTGGCGTCAGGCCAAAGACATCGGTATAGAAAAAAGTAAGGAAGTTCATGATCAGGCAGGTGATTACCGTCCCGCCAGCATCACCCAGGCCGTAGCCAATCTTCTCGCGCACTGACAGGCGCTCGTCGGCGGCCTGTTGTACGACATCGGTTTGCGTAATCGGAGTGGAAGTCATTCGATAACTCCTCGTGAAGGGGATTTTATTATGTTCTGCAAGGTACCCAATTCATTCTGCACTGAAAGTCAGCGCCAACAAGGGAAGGGAAAAGTATAAAAAGATGACGATTCCGACCTGATGATGAAAATGTGATTTCGATCGGGCGTAAATACAATTATTCATTAATAATCAACGTGAAAGGTGACTATTAATATGATTTAAAGCGGGAAATTGAATACCGATGCTCGAATTATCCATAGCGCTTCCGATTCACGTTCAAAACGGCGGGTTATTTATTTCCCGGGGCGTTGGGCGCCATCCCGCCCGTAAATTAACCTCGTGGGAAATCATCTTTGTCGAAAAAGGGACGTTAACGATTCAGGAGGAAAATACGGTTTTCGAGGTGAAAGCGGGGGAGAGTTTGGTTTTATGGCCCAACCGTCGCCACGTGGGAACTGAAGATTTCCCGGCCGATCTGCGGTTTTACTGGCTGCATTTTGACGTTGAGGCTGAGCCGCACAGGCCAGACGCTTTTGCGCAGCTCGCCATCGAACAACATTGCCGTGTTCGCGAGGCTTCTTACGTGGTGTCTCTTTTCCGCCAGTTCCTGACGGAGCAGGAGAAATTACAGCGAAGTGTGGCGCTGGAATTAATGCTGCTGCTGATTTTGCAGCAAATTTCGTTTTCGGTGGGAAACGAGGAAATTCAGGACGAAGCAGGCACGTCGATCGCGTGGAGAGCCAAACAAATTATCCGCACGCAATTTCATCTGCCCCTTTCGACCTCGCAGCTGGCAAAAGAGCTGCACTGTAATGCGGATTATCTGGGGCGCGTGTTTCGTCGCACCTTTCATTTAACGTTGACCGAGGCGATCCATCGCCAGCGCGTCCGCTCAGCGGAGAAACTGCTGCTTGATGACGCGTCCTCACTTACGGAGGTGGCCAATCGCTGCGGCTTTAATGATGTCGGGTATTTTCGCCAGATCTTTCGCAAACATACCGGGCTAACACCCGCCGTCTGGAAACGGCGGTATTGTAAGGAGCATATCAATTCCGGCTGATCACTGGCCGTAATAGGCATTCGCCCCGTGCTTGCGTAGATAGTGTTTATCCAGCAGCTCTTGTTGCATGACCGGCAACTGCGGCGTCAGCTGGCGCGAGAAAAGTCCCATATAAGCGCACTCCTCCAGCACCACGGCGTTATGGACCGCATCGGCGGCATCTTTACCCCAGGCAAACGGACCATGAGAGTGGACCAGCACGGCGGGGATCTGCATCGGGCTTAGATCGCGCTCTTCAAAGGTTTTGATGATCACCTCTCCGGTCTGATACTCATATTCGCCCGCAATTTCTGCGGGCGTCATCAGCCGCGTGCAGGGAATATCGCCATAGAAATAGTCCGCATGGGTGGTGCCCCACGCGGGAAGATCCAGCCCGGCCTGGGACCAGATAGTCGCGTGACGCGAGTGGGTGTGGACGATGCCGCCAATCTCCCGGTAGCGGCGATAGAGCGCAAGATGCGTCGGCGTGTCGGACGATGGCTTTTTGCTGCCTTCCACCACCTTGCCGGTGGCGATCTCCACCACCACCATGTCATCTGCGGTCATGACGTCATATTCGACGCCGGAGGGTTTGATGACCATCAGGCCGCTTTCGCGATCGACTGCACTGACGTTGCCCCAGGTAAATGTCACCAGCTGGTGGGCGGGCAGCGCCAGGTTAGCGGCCAGGACCTCCGCCTTGAGTTGCTCTAGCATGTCATGCCTCCTTCCTGCATGCGGGCTTCGATCCAGCGCCGCGCTTCGATAATTTCCAGTACCGGCTCTTTCGCTTTTTCGGTCCACATTTCGATTAAAAATGCCCCGCGATAGTTGAGCTGATTCAGGGTGTTGAACACGCCGACAAAATCGACACAGCCCTCGCCAAACGGCACATCGCGAAACTGTCCCGGGCTTTGTTCGGTAACGGGCTGGGTGTCTTTCAGGTGGATGGCGGCGATTCGGTCGATGCCGAGGGTCAGCTCGGCGGTGACATCGTTGCCCCAGGCACTCAGGTTGCCCACATCCGGATAGACGCTAAACCACGGCGAGGCGAGCATCTCATCCCACTTTTTCCACTTGCTGATGGAATTCATGAACGCGGTATCCATGATCTCCACTGCCAGCATCACCTGCGCGGCGGCGGCTTGTTCCACCGCCCACGCCAGCCCTTCGGCAAAACGCTGCTGCGTGCCCGCGTCGTGCTCTTCGTAATAGACGTCGTAACCTGCCAGCTGGATGGTGCGGATACCCAGATCGCGCGCCAGTTTGATCGCTTTGGTCATGATCTCGCGGGCGCGTTCGCGCACGGTTTCATCGCGGCTGCCAAACGGAAAACGGCGGTGCGCCGACAGGCACATGGACGGGATGGCGACGCCGGTTTCCAGCATGGCTTCGACCAGCGAGGCGCGCTGCGTGGTGCTCCACTCCAGCCGTGAGAGGCGCTCGTCGGTTTCATCCACCGACATTTCGACGAAATCAAAGCCGCAGCTTTTGGCTAACACCAGACGCTCCGGCCAGGAGAGATCCTTCGACAGCGCTTTCTCATAAATTCCTAAAGGATGCTGACGCATGGTTATTCTCCCCAGATTTCGCGGATTTGTGTGTGGAACGCCTGTGCCACCTGTGGTGGGTTAGCGGCCCCAGCCAACGCCCGTCCGGCGATAAAGGCTTTGACGTTAATCTCCCGGAACAGCGGTAAATCCGCCGGGGTGATGCCGCCGGTGATAGAAAGCTGCAGGCCGATATCCGACAGGGCTTTCATTCTTGCGAGATCCTCTTCTCCCCACTGCTGGCCACTGGCCTGGGCGTCGCGCCCACGGTGATAAATCGCCTGTTTAACTCCAACGCGGTGCCACGCGCGCGCATCGTCCAGCGTCCAGTTGCCAAACAGCTCCATCTGGATTTCGCACCCGCGTGCGGCAGCCACCGCGTGGCCTTTTTCAACGGTTGCCAGCGGTGCGGCGCAGATGATGGTCATCCAGTTTGCGCCCGCATCAAAGGCCTGCTGCGCCAGCGTTTCACCTGCGTCAGCCACTTTCCAGTCGGCGACGATGATTTTGTCCGGGCACTGCTGGCGCAACGCGCGGACGGCTGATAGGCCTTCCGTCAGGCACAAAATGGTGCCCGCTTCGACGATATCGACATGGTCGTGCAGCAGCGAGACATCGCGCTGGGCGGCCTTAAGGCTGGTGTGGTCGAGCGCCAGCTGCAGTAATGGTCGGCTCATAGGTCGTGCTCCTTAATTCGGGCGTGATAACCCTGCAATGCTGAAATCAATTGCTGATAGCGGTGATATTTATGCTGATAGGCGGCGTGAGCCTGCATATCCGGCTCAACGACGCGGATGGCGTGTTTGAGATTTTGCTGCGCGGTAAAGAAGTCGGGATAAACCCCGGTGCCGACGAGGGCGGCCAGCGCCGCGCCGGAGCAGCCGGTCTCCTCGACCTGGGGCAGTTCAATCGACAGGCCGCTGACGTCTGCCAGCATCTGCATCCAGACATCGGAATGGGTCGGGCCGCCGGTGACGCGCAGGGCAGACACATCGGTAAAGCGCTCCAGCATGCGGTTGAGGTGGGTCATATGACAGAACACCACCCCTTCATACACCGCCTGCAGCAGGTGGGCGCGGGTATGGATCGCCTGCATGCCGTAGAAGCCGCTGGTCATCTCAAGCCCGGCGTTGCTGCCGTAGAGAAACGGCAGGAAAAACACGTCGCTTGCCGCTTTCGGCAGGCTGGCGACGGCCTGGTTGATCTCGTCAAAAGAGAGTTCGCCCCACTGTGCCGTGAGCCATTCAAGATTGCCGGAGGAGGTCGGGCTGGCTTCGTGAACGATGTACTGCTGCGGATGAACGTAGCGGCCATAGACGTAAGGGAAAGGTTCGTTATCGCGAATACCATTCGCAATACCGCTGGTGACGGCCCAGGTGCCCATCACCGCATTGAGCGTGTGCTCGTCGTGCAGCCCGGCGCAGATCGCGGTGGAAACCACATCAAACAAGCCCCCACGACGGGCGTACCCGCCGCAAGACCGGTCAGGGAGGCTGCCTGAGAGGTGATTTCACCGCAAATTTCTGCTGAACCGACGATTGGCGGCAAGGCGCCGTCGATTTCAGCGATCCCAAGCCAGTGCGTCAGTTGCGGGTCGTAGGCGCCCGTGTTCATATTGTAGAGATTGGATTCGGAAATGTTGCTCTCTTCGCAGCCCTTTTTGCCCGTCAGGCACCAGCGCAGATAGTCATGCGCCATCATTACGCAGCCGATTTGCTGGTAGCGCTTCGGCTCGTGCTCTTTAACCCAGCGCAGCAACGAGGCCGGGTGCCCGGTCCACAGGGTTTGCCGCGTGTGCGGGTAGAGCTTTTCGGGGATCTCGTCCTGCTGCCAACGTTGCACGATCGCAAGCGCCCGTCGGTCGGAGGAGAGAATGGCGTTGCCCAGAGGGCGATCTTGTTTATTCAGCAGAAACAGCCCTTTACCCTGCGCGGAGATGCCTACGCCTTTGATTTGATCGCCACGGACACCCGTGCGTTTGAGCAGTGCGGCGACGGTTTCGTGGCAGCGCTGCCAGAGCAGGGACATATCGCGCTCCGCATAGCCCGGACGCGGGCTAAGGGTGGCGACCGCGCACCGTTCGATGCACTGTTCTTTACCCTGGCTGTTGTACAGACCGGCTTTCAGATAAGTACCGCCACAATCGATACCCAGCCAGAAGGGCTCTTTTTCACTCATCTTTGCGATTCTCTGTCGTTGCCGGGTGAGCGCAGCCCACCCGGCGTTTTCAGGCCACACGTTTGTGTGGATTCACCGTTGGATTGGGCTGTGCGCCGGCATCGCATTTCGCCGGCAGCAGCAGCGCTAACAGCGAGGCCAGTGCCAGGGAGATCGCCAGGCAGTAAACCCCCGCATCTTTGCTGTAAAGGGTGATCAGCACGCCTACCGCATAAGGGCCGCAGAAGCCGCCGAGGTTGCCGAGCGCGTTGATCACACCGCGCGCACCACCGGCCATTTCTGCACTGAACAGACGTGCCGGAATGGTCCAGAAGACGCCCGCTGCCGACTGCAGGAAGAAACCGCAGCCCACCAGCGCGGCGTAGGCCAGCCAGATGTTTTCTTTCAGCGCCACGGAGAGGAACATGCACAGAGCAAAACCGATCAGCGGCAGGGAGACGAACAGCTTGCGCTTGCCGGTGCGGTCAGAGAGGGAAGAGAACAGGAACATCCCGGCAATCGCGCCGACATACGGCAGAATGGCGAGCATTCCCACCTGGCCCATCGTCGAATGGGTCAGCTCCTTTAGAATGGTTGGCAGCCAGAGGGTGTAGCCGTAAATTCCGGTCTGGTAGAAGAAGTTAAGGGCGATCAACTGCCACATGGTTTTGTCCGACAGCACCGCACCGAGCGAGGCATTTTTCACCTCTTTGCCTGCGATAGCGCGCTGCTCGGCGGCCAGCGTTTCAACCAGATAGTTTTTCTCGGTGGCGGAAATCCACTTCGCCTCCTGCGGGCGGTCATAGATGGTCAGCGTCCAGAGAACCAGCACCACCAGCGACAGCAGGCCTTCAATGATGAACAGCCAGCGCCAGTCGAGAGCCGTAATGATCCAGCCGGAGAGCGGGGCGGTAATGATCCCGGCAATGGGTACGAACATAATCACGATCGCGTTGGCGCGACCGCGCTCGGCGTCCGGGAACCAGTTGCTGATCATGGTCAGCACCACCGGCAGCATTCCGCCTTCGGCGACACCGAGTAAAAAGCGCAGTGCCAGCAGCTGATACTGATTGGTGACGATCCCCGTCAGCACGGAGATCACCGCCCAGGCCACCAGCGACCAGCCGATGAATTTTTTACCGCTGCCGTGCACCGCGATTTTGCCGCCGGGAACTTGCAGGAACAGATACCCGATAAAGAATATTCCGCCTGCCAGTCCCGCCATGGTGGCGGTGATCCCTAATTCCTCATCCATACCGCCTGGCATGGCGAAGGCAATATTGACACGGTCCATATAAGAGATAATACAGGCGATAAGAATAGGCGGAATTATTCTTAACCAGCGTTGGCGCGGAATATCCGCATGTAGAGCACGAGAAGAAATAGTCATAATTAATGTCTCATTAAGGTAATCGGCTCGGGAATATAGGTTTTTATTTTTATTGTGCTGCTTTTTTCATAACGCTAATGCCGTCGCGCAAAATGGCGATGCGATGGCTGACGTTAGCATTAGCATTTATTTCCAGTAATTTGATACCGGAGAATTTCAATGTTGCGGCGCTCGCCGCAGTAAATAGCTCAGTGACTTTTTCAGGCGTCATTAAACTGTCGGGGCAGAACGACGAAAATGGCGCGTGAAGATCCTGCCAGTCGCCGTAATCGCCCGTCGCCGTGGTGCCAGAAAACATCAGTGCGCCGAGCTTTCCTGCCTTCTGCGCGGCCTGAACATGCGCGACAGGCAGTGCAGTGTCGCGCCCTTCGATGGCTGAGCGCGCCCAGTTAATGCAGACGCTGATATCCGTGTCGCCCAGCACCTCCAGAACGTTTTCAAGGGGGAGAAACCCTTTTCGTGGCGCGCGGCCTGTCATGGCATCGCAGTGTTCCAGCACCAGATCGCATGGCCAGTCCCAGGCGGCGATCTCTTTCATCGAACGAGAGAACGCCTCGGTGGCTTGCGCAACGCAAGCGTTGCCAGACTGCGGCGCGGCCTGCATTTCCAGGGCGATCACTTTCCCCGGGAAGCGGGCGTTAACGGCGACAATTTTCTCAAGCAGGTGACGATAAAATGTCACGCTTTCACGACGCTGATCTTCATCGGCGGAGGCCAGGCCAAACCCGCCGTTGGCGCCGCGCCGACGCATGGTTTCCATCACCGCCGTGACCACGATTTGCCAGTCCCCCGGCGTGTGGCGAAACAGCCACTCATCCCCCAGCGGGTGGAGGTTATCCAGGCACGGTTGTTCAAGACCGCGAATATTGGGTGTATCAGCTAACTGACGCCAGAAATCGCGCTCTTCCTGTTCCCCTTTCTGGTGAAACGAGGGTGCGCAGGGGTACGCACCAATAATAAAACCGGTGTGAGTCATTTGGCTTTCCTGTCTAATTCAGAAAAATTACATTAATTCGCTGACAGCCACTTTGACGACAATTTTACGAATGGCCGACTCCTTGTGTTTATGACATTGCGGGCGATGAACATCCTGCGGGAAAAATATGGCATAACTGCCCGGAATCATTTCAATCAGTGATTCATTTTCCATCTGGTGATAAAAAATAATATCGCGCTGTTCCAGTAATGATTCGCTTATTTCGTTATTACCGGTGTCGATCGCAAAACCTATTTTCTCTTCGCCCCATGCCAGAAATTGAATATCCAGATAGCGGCGATGGACTTCCGGGCGGTTTTCGTGATGCGGCCGGGTGGTGAGATCGAGAACCTGCGCGAAGATAGCGCGCCCGTCGATCTCCACCACGCCGGGTTCCAGCGTGGTGAAATCCGTGGTGCGTAAAAACGCGAGCGCCCGTTCTATCGCCTGCGGCAGACGGCAAGGATTGGGCTGTGAAATATGTCCGAATATCATACGTCACTCCTTACAGCGACTGGATCTTCGCCCATACGCTGTCATCAATGGTGATGCCATTGCGACGGTTCTCTTCCAGCAGGCGGGTGAATTCATGCCCTGGCAGGCGCACGGCGACGTCGTCGTCAGAGCGTTCAGCGGTGGTGATGAAATCCATAATGCGCTGCAGTTTGGCATCACGGGTTTTTCCGTCGATCAGCTTGTCCACTTCGATGGCGATAAAGATCTGCGACACACCGTATTCATCGCTATTGTCCTGCGTCACTTCCGCCACGGACGACCCGTTGGACAGCAGGGTGGCGATCATGTCCAGCACGATAGACAGACCGGAACCTTTCCAGTAGCCCATCGGTAAAATGCGGCGGTTTTTCTCAATCACACCCGGCTCTTTGGTCAGATGGCCTTCGTCGTCAAACCCGCCGTCTACCGGCAGTTCGCGCCCTGCCAGACGGTTCACTTCGAGCATGCCGTAGGAGAACATCGACATCGACATATCCACCATGGTGATGGGATTTGATGGAATGGCGACGATCAGCGGGTTGGTGCCGATGCGACACTCCTTCGCGCCCCACGGCGGCATGACGGCGATAGAGTTGGTCCAGCAAATTCCGATATAGCCCTTTTCAGCGGCCTGCCAGCCGTAGCTGCCGCCGCGCATCCAGTGGTTGGCATTGCGCAGCGCCACCAGTCCAATCCCGTGATCCGAGGCCAGCTCGGTTGCGCGATCCATCATTTTTTTGGCCGTCAGATTGCCGATGGAGCGCTGGGCGTCCCACTGCTCAATGGCTCCCAGCGTGGTGATGCGCTTCGGCTGCGCGTCAGGAATGATGTCCCCGGCGTCCAGCTGCTGAATGAAACGCGGAAAACGGTTAACGCCATGTGAATAGACGCCTGATTCGGTGGTGCGCGCAAACATCTCTGCGCAGGCATCGGCGGTTTCTGCCTTGACGCCACGGTTGAGCAGCACCTGATTGAATGCCGCTTTCAACTCGTCAAAGGTCACTTTCATCCCTGTTCTCCTGTTCGTATGAGGGGCGCGTGTGAGTGCTTTTTTATCTCTAAATTTCACATTGCGAAATCTGATTTCAAATATAGCGATCAATTTTTGTCAGATCAACGACATTCATGTTTTTCAAAATGTAGTAAAATCAACGAATTGTGTTTTTAATGCTGAGATCGTGAACTGAACCACACTTTGCGCTACCATCAGGACGCGATTAACGGAGAACGATGTAATGAGCATGAAAGAGAGCGAGATGACGCAAGAAAAAGAGAGGCCAGCAGGCAGCCAGAGCTTGTTTCGCGGCCTGATGCTGATTGAAATTCTCAGTAACTATCCGAACGGGTGTCCGCTTGCGCATTTATCTGAACTTGCTGGCCTGAATAAAAGCACCGTGCATCGGTTACTGCAGGGTTTGCAGTCGTGCGGCTATGTTACCCCCGCGCCTGCGGCGGGCAGCTATCGTCTGACCACGAAATTTATCGCCGTGGGGCAAAAAGCGCTGTCGTCGCTCAATATCATTCACGTGGCGGCGCCCCATCTGGAAAATCTGAATATCGTGACGGGCGAAACGGTGAACTTCTCCAGCCGGGAAGACGACCATGCGATTCTGATCTACAAGCTGGAACCGACGACGGGGATGCTGCGCACGCGCGCTTATATCGGCCAGCACATGCCGCTCTACTGTTCTGCAATGGGGAAAATCTACATGGCGTTCGGCCATCAGGATTACGTGGCGAGCTACTGGCAGAGCCATCAGGAGCAGATTCAGCCCCTGACCCGCAATACCATTACCGAGCTGAGCGCGATGTACGACGAGCTGGAGGAGATCCGCTCCCGCAGCATGGCAATGGATAAAGAAGAGAACGAACTGGGCGTGTCCTGCATTGCGGTCCCGGTGTTTGATATTCACGGGCGGGTGCCGTATGCCATTTCAATTTCCCTTTCGACCTCACGCATGAAGCAGGTGGGGGAAAAGAATCTGCTTAAACCGCTGCGCGAAACCGCTGAAGCCATTTCACAAGAGCTTGGGTTCACCGTGCGCGGATAAGTGCTAAAAAAAAGGCCAGATGGAGAATCTGGCCTTTTTTTGTTGTTCTGCGGGTACGCGGTTAGTGGCCGCCTTCACTCCAGGCCAGCTCGATCTCTTCGGCCAGGATTTTCACCCCGGCTTCGATTTTCTCTGGGTCTGGCACGTAGTTCATTCGCATACACTGATGCGTATGCGGCCATGGCTTATCAAGCCCCGGGAAGAAGTAATCCCCCGGCACCATCAACACGCCGCGCTTTTTCAGGCGCTGATACAGCAGCTCGGTGGTGATCGGCAGATCCTTAAACCACAGCCAGAGGAAAATCGCCCCTTCCGGTTTGTGGATCAGGCAGCGATCTTCGGGCAAATAGCGGCGAATTGTCGCGATGGTTTCCTGAACGCGCTGGTAGTAGAACGGCTTTATCACGTCATTCGACAGGCGCAGCAGATCGTTGCGCTTAATCATTTCGCACATCATAGCCGGGCCCATTCCACCCGGCGCCAGGCTGATGATGCCGTTCATATTGGTGATGGCGCTGATGATTTTTTCATTGGCGATGATGATGCCGCAGCGGCTGCCCGGCAGGCCGAGTTTCGAGAGGCTCATGCACAGGACGATGTTCGGATTCCACAGCGGACGGGCTTCGCTAAAGATAATGCCGGGGAACGGCACACCGTAGGCGTTATCGATCACCAGTGGAATACCGTGCTGATTGGCCAGCACGTCTAACTTCATCAGCTCTTCGTCAGTGATGACGTTGCCCGTCGGGTTGGTCGGGCGTGAGACGCAAATCATGCCGGTCTCTTCGCCGATGCGCAGGTGTTCAAAATCGACGTGATACTTGAACTGGCCTTCGGGCAGTAGCTCAATATTAGGACGAGCAGAGACGAACAGATCCTCTTCCAGCCCGGAGTCGGCATAGCCGATGTACTCCGGCGTCAGCGGGAACAGCACTTTTTTGGTGCTGCCATCGGCGCGACGTCCTGCAAAAAGGTTAAACAAGTAGAAAAATGCGCTCTGGCTGCCGTTTGTCAGTGCAATATTCTGTGGTTCGATATCCCAACCCAGTTCGTCGCGCAGCATATCTGCCAGCAGCGTCAGCAGCTCAGTTTTGCCTTGCGGGCCATCGTAATTGCACAGCGCATCAGTGGCTTTGCCGTTTTGCAGCATCTCCGCCAGCAGGTTGTGGAAGTAGTCGTTCATGGCCGGGATTTGGGCCGGATTTCCCCCGCCGAGCATGATGGCGCCCGGTGTGCGCAGCCCGTCGTTGAGATCCTCCATCAGGCGGGTAATGCCTGAATGGCGGGTGAATTTATCGCCGAAAAGTGAAAACGTCATAACAGGTGATCTGGCATTCTTATAATGAAAGTGGGTAACCATAACGCTAGCATCGTGCATGTGCAAATCGAGGGAAGAGGGGCGGATCGTTGTTTTGTTTTGCTGATTTGTATTTGTGTGGTGAATTATTCTGATTAAAGAACGTCCCCTCCGCTTGAAGGGGACGCCGCAGGCGTTAGTGATTTCCGGCCCAAACCACCATCACTTTATCGTCCTGGTGCTGGCGCACAAAAGCGTAGCCTTGCGCGAGGGAGAGGGTGGTTTGCGTGCCTTCGCCAATAGCCGGATGGCGCGCCCGGAACTGCCCGAGAATTTGCCAGTGTTTGACGCCCGAAGCCTGGCTGCCGGTGACGTCCTGCCAGTTCATGTCTGAGCGTGTGCCTTGCAGCGGATCGGAACCGGTTGGGCCAAATGGCCGCGCTGATTCGTCACCGTAATAGATCTGCACCGACCCCGGAGAGAGCAGCAGCAGTTCTGCCGCGCGCTGGCCACCTTCGCGGAACAGGCGCGTGTCGTGAGACGAGAGATAGCTCAGGACGTTGAAGCTCTGTAATTTTTCCGCCATCTGCTGCCAGGTGAGATCGATATCCGCCAGACAATCGACGGCTTTGGCGGCCTGCTCCTGATAGTCAAAATTGATCATCGCATCGAAACCATGGCGGTAATAGTCGCTTTGCATCACGCCATGCCCCCAGGATTCACCCGTCATCCAGAACGGGGCATCATCCAGCTTTTTGTCCGGATTAGCGTGCTTCCACGTTTTCAGCGCCTGGGTGGATTTATCCTTCAGCTCTTGCCAGGCGGGAAGTTCGACGTGTTTAGCCGTATCCACCCGGAAACCGTCAATGCCGTAGTCGCGCACCCACTGGCTGAGCCAGTGGGTAAGATAATTGCGCGGAGTGTAACCGGCGATTGCTTCGGCATGGGTGTCCGGCTTGTGGCGGTAGAAATTCGGTAAACCGAAAGGGGTGGTCGATTCGGTTTTGAGATCGGGTAAAAAGGCCAGCGACATGGTCAGATCGTCAAAGCCAGGATTGTCATAATCGCCGATATCGGTGCGGATCCAGTGTTTGCCCCACCACTTTTCCCACCCGGCTTTGTCGCTGAAATTGATGTAGTCGTTAAAACTGTGCCAGCTTTGCCCGGCCGCGGGTTTCCAGTCGGTCCAGCGTTCGCCCAGCGTTTTTTTCAACTCATCGCCCTGCAGGTATAACGCGCCAAACTGATATTCCTGCATATCCGCAAGCGTGGCGTAGCCGACGTGGTTCATCACGACGTCAAACAGAATGCGGATACCGCGCTTGTGCGCCTCGTCGACCAGGTGGCGGAGATCGTTTTCGCTGCCCATGTTGGCGTCGAGTTTTGTCCAGTCCTGC
Source organism: Lelliottia sp. WB101 (assembly GCF_003051885.1). Classification (NCBI taxonomy): domain Bacteria; kingdom Pseudomonadati; phylum Pseudomonadota; class Gammaproteobacteria; order Enterobacterales; family Enterobacteriaceae; genus Lelliottia; species Lelliottia sp. WB101. Next base: position 758,638 of record NZ_CP028520.1, on the reverse strand, counting down.
GTGTAGTAGCCGTGATAGGCATAGTGCGGGAAATCGCCTTTGGTGCCGCCGCCAACCCAGCCGTGAATCTGCTCCAGCGGCGAGCTAATCCACAGGGCGTTGACGCCAAGCTGCTGGAGATAATCGAGCTTGCTGCTGAGTCCTTTAAGATCGCCGCCGTGGAAGGTGCCAATTTCCTGCATGCCGTCTTTGTGGCGGCCATAGCTGTTGTCATTAGATGGATCGCCATTCACGAAGCGGTCCGTCAGCACAAAGTAGACGGTGGCGTTTTGCCAGCTGAATGGCGCGGCTTTATCGGTTTCGGCCCGTTCAAGCAGGAGCAGACCGTTGCTGTTCGCGGCGGGTTGCAGGGTGATTTTCCCTTGCTGCACGGTGGCCGTCTGCTGACTGTAGAAATCCCGTACCACGGAGCCTTCCGGGAAAGTGTCTTTCACCTCGATGGTGAGCGGTTTACCGTCCCATTTCGGGCACTGGCGAGTGACCTCTGCGACGGGTTTCTCTGCGGCACTTTGCACCGTCAACATCAGCGTTGGCGTGCCTGAGCGCGTATCAATGCGCATCTGATAATCGCCCTCGCGGAAGAGGCGCCACTGAGGTGGCATTCCCTCGCAGGGTTTAAGCGACATCATCTCATTGAGTTTAATGGGATTTGTGGGCTGCCAGCACGCATTGTCAAAATTGAGGGTCAGAGGACGAGTACCCTTCGCGAGCTTTGCATGGCTTGTGAACACCCCAGCGCCTTCGGCGTTAAAGGTAGAAAAGCCGGGAGATGACCAGTCTGCATTCGCTATCGCGGGTAGTAGCAAAAGAGCTAAAGCGGAGCGTTTCATTCCATTTTCCTGTCGCGGCAATTTTAACCAGTGTGCCATCAGGTTTATCGCGCTGACTCCTCCCCCTGAGCTTTATGGCGGGATGAGTCGAAAGGGTGAGTGATCTCGCGCAAAATTAGGCGTTTATCTGCGATATCGCACACAAATTTGTAGAAATGATGGTTAAGTGAGCAAGTTTCAGGTGACATAGTTTCGGAATTAGACTATTTCTTTGGATGCTCTTGAAGACTATTTTTGATATGATTTGAGATTCCGCTCTCAATTTTGTGAAAAAAATAAGGTGTTGGAATGCATATATCCGACCAGGAGAACTAATGATATCGACTCCCATACGACGATTTGGGGCTACGATACTCATGTTGCTCACCGTGTCATTTTCAGGTGAGGTGCTTGCGAAGACGCACACGGATACAACGAGTAAAAAAGCCCACGTCATAAAGACGACCAGCAGTAGCAGTAAGATTAAGGTTAGCAGTAAACAAGAGTATTCTCGCAATAGTGTAAAGAGCAGTTCACTTCCTGATTTGCGAAAATACCCTTCCGGGACACCAAGGAAAAAAGCGTTTCTCCGGACGGTAATGCCTTATATTACAAGCCAAAATTCTGCAATTACTGCAGACCGTAACTGGCTGGTTTCAAAACAGTACGAAAGCCGTTGGTCACCCAGCGAACGCGCACGTCTGAAAGACATCGCGAAGCGCTACAAGGTGAGCTGGAATGGTAATACCCGCCGCGTGCCGTGGAACTCACTGCTTGAGCGCGTAGATATTATTCCAGGCAGCATGGTCGCGACCATGGCAGCCGCAGAGAGTGGTTGGGGCACGTCAAAACTGGCGCGTAACAACAACAATCTCTTCGGCATGAAGTGCGCCAAAGGCCGCTGTAACAACGCGCCAGGCAAAGTGAAAGGCTATTCGCAGTTCGAATCGGTTAAAGATTCCGTGAATGCCTACGTGGTAAACCTGAACACGCATCCGGCCTACTCTTCGTTCCGTAAGTCACGCGCTCAGCTGCGTAAAGCGGACCAGGAAGTGACGGCGAGTACCATGATTCACAAGCTGAAAGGGTATTCAACGCAGGGGCAGAGCTACAACAACTACCTGTTTGCGATGTACCAGGATAACCAGCGCTTAATTGCCGCTCATATGTAAGTTATCTCAAAAAAACGCCTTCCATCGGAAGGCGTTTTTCTTTGCTGAATCAGCGCTACACCAACACTTCGCTATACCGCTCCCGATACTCTTTCGGCGTGGTGTCGTACTCTTTCTTAAATACTGAATAGAAATACTGCAATGACGGATAGCCGCACATCTGCGAAATTTCGTTGATCGACAGCGAAGTTGAGATCAGCAGGCTACGGGCTTTCTCCAGTTTTTCGGCGTGAATCACCGCGTGGATCGTCTCCCCGACTTCTTCTTTAAAGCGCTTCTCCAGATTTGAGCGAGAAATACCGACCGCGTCCAGCACCTGATCCACTTTGATGCCTTTACAGGCATGGTTACGGATGTAGTGCATGGCCTGAATGACCGCCGGATCGTTTAACGAGCGGTAGTCCGTGGAGCGGCGCTCGACTACGCGAACCGGCGGCACCAGCAGGCGCTGAAGAGGCAGGGATTCGTTATCCAGAAGACGATGAAGTAATTTCGCGGCCTGATAGCCCATCTGACGCGTCCCTTGTGCCACCGACGACAGGGCCACGCGCGACAGATAGCGCGTCAGCTCTTCGTTATCGATGCCAATGACGCACAGTTTCTCAGGAACCGGAATGTGCAGATGATCGCAGACCTGCAGCACATGGCGCGCGCGGGCATCCGTGACGGCAATAATGCCCGTTTGCGGCGGCAGGGTTTGCAGCCAGTCGGCCAGTCGATTTTGCGCGTGCTGCCAGTTCTCTGGTGCGGTCTCCAGCCCCTGATAGACCACGCCCCGGTATTTCTCCTGCGCGACGATCTGGCAAAACGCATATTCGCGCTCCATCGCCCAGCCTTTGCCACTGGAGGAGGGCAGGCCGTAAAAGGCGAAGCGGTGTACCCCTTTTTCTTTTAAATGCAAAAAGGCGCTCTCGACCAGCGCGTGATTGTCCGTTGCGATGTAGTGGACCGGAGGGTACTTTTCGGGCGAGTGATATGAGCCGCCGACACCCACAATCGGGACGTCGACGTCGGTTAGCAACTGCTCGATCACGGGATCGTCGTAATCGGCGATCACGCCATCGCCCAGCCAGTCTTTGATATTTTCAATGCGGGTGCGGAAATCTTCTTCAATAAAAATATCCCACTCCGATTGCGACGCCTGCAAATATTCACCCACGCCTTCAACTACCTGACGGTCATAGGCTTTGTTGGCGTTGAATAACAACGTAATGCGGTGACGCTTCTCAAACATGGTTTATCTTTCCCAAATCAATGACTCATGCCCGTCGCTTGGTCGCGGAGTCCATCCAGACCGCCAGCAACAAAATGGCGCCTTTAACGATATACTGCCAGAAGGTTGGAACGTCCATCATACTCATTCCGTTATCCAGCGACGCCATAATAAATGCCCCCATCACCGCGCCCGCAACGCTCCCGATGCCTCCTGCGAGGCTGGTTCCACCAATGACGCACGCGGCGATAGCATCCAGCTCGGCAATGTTACCGGCAGAGGGTGAACCGGCGCCGAGGCGCGAGCTTAAAATCAGCCCGGCGATAGCCACCATCAGACCATTAATCGCAAACACGGCGAGTTTGGTGCGCTCCACATTGATCCCTGAAAGACGTGCGGCCTCAATATTGCCGCCGATGGCGTAAATGCGTCGGCCAAAAGCGGTGCGAGTCGCCATAAACATACCGGCCAGCAACAGCAGCGTCAGAATCAGCACGGGTGTCGGCACGCCACGATAATCATTCAGGAGCCAGATCGCACCCAGCACAATGACGGCGGTCAGCGCCTGCCGCCCTACGACCGACGTTGAAGGCGTCGAGGCGAGCCCCAGCGCCTGACGGCGCATTCTGGCGCGCCACTGCCACGCGATGAATGCCATCAGACCGATAGCGCCAAAGGTAAAACCAACGCCATCGGAGAGATAACTCTGACCAATTTGCGACATCGACGCGCTGGTGGGTGAAACCGTGGTGCCATTGGTGATGCCGATCAGAATGCCACGAAATGCGAGCATCCCCGCCAGGGTGACGATGAATGAAGGCACCTTACGATACGCCACCCACCAGCCATTCCAGGTGCCGAGCAGCAGGCCGAGCACCAGCGTGACGGCCACCGTCAACGGGAGCGGCCAGCCGAGCCAGACGTCAAAGATTGCGGCGACTCCGCCCAGTAACCCCATCATCGAACCGACCGACAGATCGATTTCGGCAGAGATAATGACGAACACCATCCCGACTGCCAGAATGCCGGTAATCGCCGTCTGGCGCAGCAGGTTGGAGATGTTGCGCGCGCTTAAATACGAACCGTCGGTCATCCAGGTGAAGAACAGCATGATGGCGATAATGGCCGCGATCATGACGAAAACCTGTAGGTTCAACGCTTTAAATCCCGAGAACAAACCTGGCGCAGACACAGGGACTTTGATATCAGACGGGTTGCTTTTCGACATGACGTTCGCTCCTCAGGGCGGCTTCCATCACCTGTTCCTGGGTCAGGTTTTGGTTGATCAAATTGGCTTTCAGTTTGCCTTCATGCATGACCAGAACGCGATCGCTCAGGCCGAGCACTTCGGGCAGTTCGGACGAGATAACAATGACCGCGATGCCCTGTTGCACCAGCAGGTTAATGAGTTTGTAGATTTCATATTTTGCGCCGATGTCGATTCCACGCGTCGGCTCATCCAGAATCAGGATGCGTGGATTCAAAAGCAGGCAGCGCGCCAGAATCGCCTTCTGCTGATTGCCCCCGCTCAGCCGCCCGATGGCCAGCTCAGGTGATGAGGTTTTGACCTTCAGGCGCGCTAAAGACTGGAGAATGCACTGCTGTTCCGCCGCATCGTCCAGGCTGCTCAGCGCACCCGAAAACTGGTTGAGGGCCGCGAGGGTGATGTTTTTCCCCACTGCCATGACCGGCACAATGCCGTCTTTTTTACGGTCTTCCGGAACCATCGCGATGCCCTGGGCGATGGCCTGCTGACAGCTGTTGATATGTACGAGCTGGCCGTCGAGATAAATGCTGCCTTCCCAGCGGCCCGGCCAGACGCCAAACAGGCACTGGACTGCTTCGGTTCGCCCTGCACCGACTAAACCGGCAATGCCGAGGATCTCCCCGCGCCGCAGCGAGAAGGAGACATTGTTGACGCGTTTGATATGGCGGTTAACCGGATGCCAGGCGGTCAGGTTTTCGACTCTTAATATTTCGTCCCCGGTGGTGTGCGGTTCGTTTGGGTAGAGCGCGGTGAGTTCGCGCCCCACCATCATGGTAATGATGTCGTCTTCACTCATCCCGGCAGCTTCTCGTGTGCCGATGTGTTGTCCATCGCGGATAACGCAGATGGTGTCCGAGATGGCTTTCACTTCATTGAGTTTGTGAGAAATATAAATGCAGGCGATGCCGTGATGCTGCAGGTCGCGGATGATATCCAGCAGGACCGCAGTTTCTTGCTCAGTCAGCGATGCGGTAGGTTCATCGAGGATCAGCAAGCGCACCTGTTTGTTCAGGGCTTTGGCAATTTCGACCAGCTGCTGCTGCCCTAACCCCAGATCGCCGACGCGGGTATTGGGCGAAATTTGAAGGCTGACCTGAGCCAGCAGCTTTTCACAGCGCAGGGTCATGGTGTCGTAGTCCAGCACGCCGAAGCGTGAGATCTCGGCACCCAAGAAAATATTCTCCAGCACCGTGAGATGCTTCACCAGCGCCAGCTCCTGGTGAATGATGGCGATCCCTTTGCGCTCCGTGTCGCGAATGTGCGTGGCTTGCAGCGTTTCACCGGCAAAGACGATTTCACCGTCATAGCTGCCGTGTGGGTAGATGCCGCACAGCACTTTCATCAGCGTGGATTTGCCAGATCCGTTTTCACCGCACAGCGAGACAATCTCGCCGGGGTTCAGGCGAAGGCTCACGTTGTCGATGGCTTTCACCGCGCCAAAGGCTTTGGTAATGCTTTTCATTTCAAGTAAATACGGCATAACTGCTCCACATGACCCGAGTCAAATCGTACAAGTCGACATGCCCCCGCAAAGCAGGGGCGATGCGGGATTACAGTTCGCTTTTCTTGTGGAAACCGTCTTTCACGACGGTGGAATCAATGTTCTCTTTGTTGACTTCGATTGGCGTCAGCAGACGGGCAGGGACATCTTTGAGGCCGTTATTCAGTTTGGAATCGGCCTTAGGCTGCTGATCGTTGCCCAGCTCAACGGCGATTTCCGCAGCAGTAGTGGCCAGTTCGGTGATGGGCTTGTAGACCGTCATGGTCTGGGTGCCGGCAATAATACGTTTTACGCCCGCGAGATCCGCATCCTGACCGGAAATCGCGACTTTACCGGCCAGACCTTGCGCACTCAGCGCCTGAATTGCACCGCCCGCAGTGGCATCATTGGAAGCGACCACAGCGTCAATTTTGTTATTGTTCGCGGTTAACGCGTTTTCCATAATTTTCAGCGCATTTTCCGGCAGCCAGCCGTCGGCCCATTGATCGCCCACCACTTTAATTTTACCGTCGTCGATATACGGCTTAAGGACCTTCATTTGCCCTTCACGGAATAATTTGGCGTTGTTATCAACAGGGGAGCCGCCCATCAGGAAATAATTCCCCTGCGGCACTTTGTCGACCAGACTTTGCGCCTGAATTTCACCGACTTTTTCGTTGTCGAAGGAAATATAAAAATCAATGTCAGCGTTATTAATCATTCGGTCATAGGCTAAGACTTTAATTCCTTCTTGTTTAGCCTCTTTTACCACATTACTTAACACCTGGCCGTTGTAAGGAATTATCACCAGCACATCTACGCCGCGGTTAATCATATTTTCGATTTGCGACATTTGCGTTTCTTCATTGCCATTCGCAGATTGAACAAACACTTTTGCACCGAGAGATTCCGCTTTATTCACAAAAATATCGCGGTCTTTTTGCCAGCGCTCCAGGCGCAGGTCGTCAATGGCCATTCCGATTTTGACTTCTTTTGCATGCCCCGCAAAGCTGGTTAGCAGTAGCGAAGCACAGAGAGTAAGGCACAGGTTTCTTATCGTCATAATTATTTTACCTTTTTCTGTAGGGTGGTAAGGCTGAGACAAAAGAATCATTCACTGCCAGATACGCAGCAAATTCTTAACGGGGAAAGGCAAACTGGCAATTACAGATTTTTATCTTCTCATTACGATATTTGGTTTATTTGCGAATTTATGACCGTGATCTGATTTTAAAATGTGCAACTTATTAATTACACATGATTCTGGAATAAGCGCCGAAAAATCGTTTGCTTGCGTATTATTTTTGCGAGCCAGCGCACGTTTGTGCATTCTCTCAATAGCAGTGTGAAATAACGTAATTGAGCAAGCTGCAATGAGTATTCACTATTACTCCATTATCGATTACTCGCCGCACCTCTTGATTATGGAGTTCAATATGCAAGCTTATTTCGACCAACTCGATCGCGTTCGCTACGAAGGCCCAAAATCCACCAATCCTTTAGCATTTCGTCATTACAACCCGGATGAGCTGGTACTCGGTAAGCGCATGGAAGATCACCTGCGTTTCGCTGCCTGCTACTGGCACACCTTCTGCTGGAATGGCGCGGATATGTTTGGTGTCGGCTCGTTTGACCGCCCATGGCAGCAGCCTGGCGAAGCGCTGGAACTGGCGAAGCGCAAAGCCGATGTGGCATTCGAGTTTTTCCACAAGCTGAACGTCCCGTACTACTGCTTCCACGATGTGGACGTCTCTCCTGAAGGGGCCTCGCTGAAAGAATATCTGAACAACTTTGCGCAGATGGTGGAATATCTGGGCGAGAAGCAGCAGAAAAGTGGCGTGAAGCTGCTGTGGGGGACGGCGAACTGCTTTACGAACCCGCGCTATGGTGCCGGTGCGGCGACTAACCCTGATCCTGAAGTGTTCAGCTGGGCTGCCACTCAGGTGGTGACGGCTATGAACGCCACCCATCAGCTGGGCGGTGAAAACTACGTGCTGTGGGGTGGTCGCGAAGGCTATGAAACCCTGCTTAACACTGACCTGCGTCAGGAGCGCGAGCAGATTGGCCGTTTCATGCAGATGGTGGTCGATCACAAACACAAAATCGGGTTCCGTGGCACCTTGCTGATCGAGCCGAAGCCGCAGGAGCCAACCAAGCACCAGTACGATTACGACGTGGCGACGGTCTACGGCTTCCTCAAACAATTTGGTCTGGAAAAAGAGATCAAAGTGAATATCGAAGCCAACCACGCCACGCTGGCGGGGCACTCTTTCCATCATGAAATTGCCTCTGCTATCGCGCTGGGTATCTTTGGCTCTGTCGATGCTAACCGTGGCGATCCGCAGCTCGGCTGGGACACCGACCAGTTCCCAATTAGCGTGGAAGAGAATGCGCTGGTGATGTACGAAATCATCAAAGCAGGCGGCTTTACCACCGGCGGCCTGAACTTTGACGCCAAAGTACGCCGTCAGAGTACCGATAAGTACGATCTGTTCTACGGCCATATTGGCGCTATGGACACCATGGCGCTGGCGCTGAAAGTGGCGGCCCGCATGATTGAAGACGGTGAACTGGATAAACGCGTTGCGAAGCGCTATTCCGGCTGGAACAGTGAACTCGGCCAGCAAATTTTGAAAGGGCAGTTATCCCTTGCCGAGATCGCGAAGTACGCTGAACAACATAGCCTGGCGCCGAGCCATCAGAGCGGCCACCAGGAACTGCTGGAAAACCTGGTCAATCACTATTTGTTCGATAAATAGTCAGTGTTGCCGGGCGGCGCTGAGCCTGCCCGGCCTACGGAAAATATTGGTATTGTAGGCCCGGTACGCTTCGCGCCACCGGGCGTTTCTGTTAAAGGAGTCACCGCAATGTATATCGGGATTGATCTTGGCACATCGGGTGTGAAAGCCATCCTGTTAAACGAGCAGGGCGACGTGCTGGCCTCACACACTGAGAAGCTGCATGTTTCGCGCCCACATCCCCTATGGTCAGAACAAGACCCCGAACAGTGGTGGCAGGCGACGGATCGCGTGATTAAAGCGCTGGGCGAACTGCACAGTCTGCGTGAGGTAAAAGCGCTGGGGATTGCCGGGCAGATGCACGGCGCCACGCTGCTGGATAGCGCGCACCGTGTGCTGCGCCCGGCGATTTTGTGGAATGACGGCCGCTGCGCCGAAGAGTGTGCCATCCTCGAAGAACGGGTGCCGACGTCACGGCAAATTACCGGTAACCTGATGATGCCAGGCTTTACGGCTCCGAAGCTGCTGTGGGTCCAGCGTCATGAGCCGGACGTTTTTAAGCAGGTGGCGAAGGTCTTGCTGCCAAAAGATTATCTGCGTTTTCGCATGACGGGTGATTTCGCCAGCGACATGTCGGACGCCGCAGGGACGATGTGGCTCGATGTCGCTAAACGCGACTGGAGCGAGGCGATGCTGGATGCCTGCCAGCTGAAACGCGATCACATGCCTGCGCTCTTCGAAGGCAGTGAAATCACCGGCGTGCTGAATCCGTCGATTGCGGAAAGCTGGAATATGCCTGCCGTGCCGGTAGTGGCGGGCGGTGGCGACAATGCGGCGGGGGCGGTGGGCGTGGGAATGGTGGATGCCGGGCAGGCAATGCTGTCGTTAGGCACCTCGGGCGTCTATTTTGCCGTCAGCGACGGGTATCGCAGCAATCCGGAAAGCGCCGTACACAGTTTCTGCCATGCGTTGCCGGGGAAATGGCATCTGATGTCGGTGATGCTCAGCGCCGCGTCATGCCTTGACTGGGCGGCAAATTTAACGGGTCTTAAGGACGTTCCGGCGCTAATCGCGGCGGCCCAACAGGCCAATGAGGATGCCGGTGCCGTGTGGTTTTTACCCTATCTTTCCGGTGAGCGCACACCGCACAACAACCCAGAGGCTAAAGGCGTGTTCTTCGGTCTTACGCATCAACATGGCCCAGCCGAGCTGGCGCGTGCGGTGCTGGAGGGCGTTGGCTATGCGCTGGCAGAAGGGATGGATGTGGTTCACGACTGCGGGCTAAAACCGACCAGCATTACCCTCATCGGCGGAGGCGCGAGAAGTAGCTACTGGCGGCAGATGCTGGCAGATATTAGCGGCTTGCAGCTTGATTACCGCACGGGCGGCGACGTAGGGCCTGCACTGGGCGCAGCCCGTCTGGCGCAGATTGCGCTGAACCCGGACCAACCGCTTTCGCAGCTACTTCCGCAGCTCATGCTTGAGCAGGAACATAAGCCGGATGCGGCGCGTCATACCCGCTACGCCGAACGGCGCGAAGTGTTCCGCAAAATCTATCAGCAGCTCTTGCCGTTAATGTCGTAAGGCGACGTTGTCCCAATGGAACATGAGGATGTCCTTTTTTGGTCTTCTCGTGGAGCCGTCTCCTCGTCAGTATAGGGTTATACCCACTGGCGAGGAGAATCACCATGTCGCGCACCGCATTAATCAATATCGATACTCAGCAGTCGTTCCATCACCGTGAATACTGGCAGGAAGAGGGTTTTGAGGCATTTCAACAGGCCATGCTGGGGCTGATTGAAGCCTGTGAATCGCGCGATATCCCCGTTGTGGATATCTTTCATGTCGACGATGCCGGGCCGTTCTCACTGCAAAGCGGTTATGTCACTCCGATGTCCTTTTTACGTCATCAGCCTGCGGTCGTTTTCCAGAAGCATGTGCATAATGCCTTCACCGATACGGGCCTTGACCACTGGTTGCGCGAACGGGATATTAATCGTCTGATCATCTGTGGTCTGCGTACGGAACAGTGCTGCGAAACCACCGCGCGAGTGGCCTCGGATTTGGGCTATGCGGTGACCTTCGTCACTGAAGCGACGCTGACCTTCCCGATGACCTGGAAGGGCATCACGCTCGATACCCACGAGCTACGCCATCGTACCGAAACGGTACTGGCCGGGCGTTTTGCAGAAATTAAAACTGTGGCGGAGACGCTGGAGTCGCTCTGATGAGTATCGACGTCTGGTTTGTGATGTTGCCGGGAGTACTCGCGCTGGATATGTCCGGCCCGGCAGAAACCTTTGTGCTGGCAGGCGATGCGTTTCGCCTGCATTACATCGGCCCGCAGCCGGAGGTCCCCACTTCGATTGGCCTGACGATGGGCGGAATTGCGCCTCTTCCCGAGACGCTGCCCGAAGGAAGTTTGCTGGTTTTGCCGGGCGTGAGCGATTCGCGCCATCAGTTTTCGACGCCTCAGGCACAGAGCGTTCAGCACTGGCTGATGCGCCTGCAGCCCGAGATTCACCGTCAGGCCATCACCGTTATGTGCGTTTGCTCCGGAGCACTGCTGGCAGCGAAGTCGGGTTTACTCAATGGCAAGCAGTGCACAACGCATCACGATGTTATCGGGCGTCTTCGCGACGCGGCCCCCGGTGCGCTAATCAAAGAGAATCGTATTTTTGTGCAGGACGGTAACATCTGGACCAGTGCCGGGATCACCTCAGGGATTGATCTCGCTCTGCACCTGATGAGCCGCCTGTGTGGGCCGGAAAAGGCGCTGGCTGTAGCCCGAGAAATGGTGGTGTGGTTCCGACGTTCGGGCGACGATCCGCAGCTCTCGCCGTGGTTGCGTTATCGCAATCATCTGCACCCGGCCATCCATCGCGCGCAGGATGCGCTGACCGCCGAACCGCAAAAAGGCTGGCAACTGGCCGATATTGCGGCTCTGGCGCATGTCAGCCCCCGTCATTTAACACGTCTTTTTCAGGAACATCTGGGGATTAGCGTGCGCGATTATCTGGAGCAGCTGCGGCTGGCGATTGCACAGCAGTGGCTGTTGCAGGGGCGCGGCGTGGAGCAGGCGTCCATCGCCGCAGGGTTTTCGTCTCCACGCCAGTTTCACCGGGCAAAGCAGCGTGCAATCAGCTGACAAACCGGCGCGTGTCCACGCGCTGCAGTAGCATCGATAGCAGTAGGCTGATGAGCAACGTCGCGGCGAAAATCCAGACGATATCCAGCAACGGCCAGCTTTTCAGCTCAAGTCCCCGCGTGCGCAGGGCGTGGATCACCAGTGCGTGAAAGCCATAAATCCCGAGGGAGTGGCGTGAAATCAGCCCCAGTACCGGAAGCGGGCGCGCGTTCAGGGTGTTTTTGACCAGCGTCAGCAGCGAAACGGCGCAGATAAAGACCATCGGGCCGCAGTACACATACCAGGTGTCGGCAAAATTCCCGCGCCAGCGCAGCTCATAGAGGGTTCCGCGTGAGATCACAAACACCGCCCCGATGAATAGCGCGGCGCAAAGCCACGTCAGCCAGGGCTTGCGCGTATCCAGCATTCCGATTGCCCGCCCGAGCATTCCATAAATCACGTAGTAAAACGTGTCGCCGTTAATATAGAGATTGATCGGCAGCCATTCGAAGCCGCCTATTTTCTGCGAGACGGTATTAGGGTTGGCGAGCAGTCCAATCACCACCATCAGCGCCAGTAGCATCTTCCCGCCGACGTTTTTGACCTGAATCAGCGGGGAGACCAGATAAATTACGATGATGGCGAAGAAAAACCACAGATGGTAGAAAACAGGTTTTTGCAGCAAATTCTTCAGCGACAGTTCGGCGTTTATCGACGTAAACAGGCTGATATAAAGCAACGCCACGGCGCTGTAAAACAGCAGGCACAGGCCAATGCGCAGGAAATGGCGCGGTTGTGCGCTGCGCTCACCGAAAAACAGATAACCGGAAATCATGAAAAACAGCGGGACGCTGACGCGCGATGCCGAGTTGAGGATATTGGCGATATCCCAGTTCATAGGGCTGATGCTGTGGGCATTGGTGATGTACCAGGTCGTGGTATGAATCATCACGACCATCAAACAGGCTATCCCTCGCAAATTATCAATCCAGCTAATTTTTGACTGCATCAGTTCCTCTGTTTTGGTGGTAAATACGGTCTGACTGTCATTGTGTGCTAGCCTCTCACTGGATAATTCTGAGTTTGCCTGGGCGCGCTTGAACGAAAGTCGCGAGATTCGCAGAATGCCGGGCCATAATCTATAAAGTTTTAATACTAAAAATAACAGCCAGAAAATAGGGCGGTAATAAAAATGATGATCACGCGCGCTGCGTCACTGATTCTGCTGGTTTTACTTGCAGGGTGCAGCTCACAGGAAGACGCTCCGGTACAGCGGGCGCAGAAAAGCAAAGTCAGCCCGGAACGTTCGTTAAATATGGAGCAGCTGTGTAAGGATCAGGCCGCCCATCGCTATAATACCGGCACTCAGAAAATTGATGTGACAGGCTTTGAGCAATTTCAGGGCAGCTATGAGATGCGCGGGTCTACGGCACGTAAAGAGGGCTTTGTCTGCTCTTTTGACGCAGACGGGCAGTTTTTGCATCTCTCAATGCGCTAAGCGCCTTATTTCCCCAATTTTCCCTAAACAAACCCGTTTCGTACTGTATATCTTGCAGTCAGCGGGTATACTGATCCCTTCCATTTAAAACCACACGTATCCAGCACGAAATACTATGCAAAAGTTTGATACCAAGACCTTCCAGGGCCTGATCCTGACGTTACAGGATTACTGGGCTCGTCAGGGCTGCACCATTGTTCAACCTTTGGACATGGAAGTTGGCGCCGGCACTTCACACCCGATGACTAGCCTGCGTGCGCTGGGGCCTGAACCTATGGCAACCGCGTATGTGCAACCATCCCGTCGTCCGACCGATGGCCGCTATGGCGAAAACCCGAACCGCTTACAGCACTATTACCAGTTCCAGGTGGTGATTAAGCCTTCTCCGGATAATATCCAGGAGCTGTACCTCGGTTCCCTGAAAGAGCTGGGCGTGGATCCAACCATTCATGACATTCGCTTCGTGGAAGATAACTGGGAAAACCCAACGCTGGGTGCCTGGGGTCTGGGCTGGGAAGTATGGCTGAACGGCATGGAAGTGACGCAGTTCACTTACTTCCAGCAGGTTGGCGGTCTTGAGTGTAAGCCAATCACCGGTGAGATCACCTACGGTCTGGAACGTCTGGCCATGTACATTCAGGGCGTAGACAGCGTTTACGACCTGGTCTGGAGCGACGGCCCGCTGGGTAAAACCACCTATGGCGACGTGTTTCATCAGAACGAAGTGGAGCAATCCACCTATAACTTCGAATACGCGGATGTGGACTTCCTGTTCACCTGCTTCGAGCAGTACGAGAAAGAAGCGCAGCAGCTGCTGGCGCTGGAAACTCCGCTGCCGCTGCCAGCCTACGAGCGTATTCTGAAGGCCGCCCATAGCTTTAACCTGCTCGACGCCCGTAAAGCCATCTCCGTGACTGAACGTCAGCGCTATATTTTGCGCATTCGCACGCTGACCAAAGCCGTTGCAGAAGCTTACTACGCGTCCCGTGAAGCCCTTGGCTTCCCGATGTGCAATCGAAATAAATAAGAGGCGGCCATGTCTGAGAATACTTTCCTGGTGGAAATCGGCACTGAAGAGCTGCCACCAAAAGCCCTGCGCAGCCTGGCGGAATCCTTCGCTGCAAATGTCACGGCTGAGCTGGATAACGCTGGCCTGGCGCACGGTAAAATCGAATGGTTTGCGGCTCCACGCCGTCTGGCGCTGAAAGTTGCAAATCTCGCAGCCTCCCAGCCAGACCGTGAAGTCGAAAAACGCGGCCCGGCCATTGCTCAGGCGTTCGACGCGGAAGGCAAACCGAGCAAAGCCGCCGAAGGCTGGGCACGTGGTTGCGGTATCACCGTTGACCAGGCTGAGCGTCTGGCGACCGACAAAGGTGAATGGCTGCTGTATCGCGCCCATGTGAAAGGCGAAAGCGCAGAAGCGCTGCTGCCAAACATGATTGCCACGTCGCTGGCTAAACTTCCAATCCCGAAACTGATGCGCTGGGGCGCGAGCGACGTGCACTTTGTGCGTCCGGTTCACACCGTGACCCTGCTGCTGGGCGACAAGCTGATCCCTGCGACAATCCTGGGTATTCAGTCCGATCGCGTGATCCGTGGCCATCGCTTTATGGGCGAGCCTGAGTTCACCATCGAGCACGCCGATCAGTATCCGCAGATCCTGCTGGAACGCGGCAAAGTCATTGCCGATTACGAGCAGCGTAAAGCCAAAATCAAAGCAGATGCGGAAGAAGCGGCACGCAAAATCGGTGGCAATGCCGATCTAAGCGAAAGCCTGCTGGAAGAAGTGACCTCGCTGGTGGAATGGCCAGTGGTCCTGACGGCGAAGTTCGAAGAGAAATTCCTCGCCGTTCCGGCTGAAGCGCTGGTTTACACCATGAAGGGTGACCAGAAGTACTTCCCGGTTTACGCGGCGGACGGCAAACTGCTGCCAAACTTTATCTTTGTGGCGAATATTGAGTCGAAAGATCCGAGCCAGATTATCTCCGGTAACGAGAAAGTGGTTCGTCCTCGTCTGGCGGATGCTGAGTTCTTCTTCAATAGCGACCGTAAAAAACGTCTGGAAGATCACCTGCCGCGCCTGCAAACCGTTCTGTTCCAGCAACAGCTCGGCACGCTGCGCGACAAAACCGATCGTATCGCGGAGCTGTCTGGTTGGATCGCCCGTGAAATCGGTGCCGATGTTAACCACGCGACTCGCGCGGGCCTGCTCTCCAAGTGCGACCTGATGACCAACATGGTGTTCGAATTTACCGACACCCAGGGTGTGATGGGCATGCACTACGCACGTCACGACGGCGAAGCGGAAGATGTCGCGGTTGCGCTGAATGAGCAGTATCAGCCACGCTTTGCGGGCGATGAACTGCCGTCTAATCCGGTGGCCTGTGCCGTCGCGATTGCCGATAAAATGGATACCCTTGCGGGGATCTTTGGTATCGGTCAGCATCCAAAAGGCGACAAAGACCCGTTTGCACTGCGTCGTGCGGCGCTCGGCGTGCTGCGTATCATCGTTGAGAAGAACCTGAATCTGGATCTGCAGACGCTGACTGAAGAAGCGGTGCGTCTGTATGGCGACAAGCTGACCAACGCCAAAGTAGTGGATGACGTTATCGACTTTATGCTGGGCCGTTTCCGCGCCTGGTATCAGGACGAAGGCTACACCGTCGATACCATTCAGGCCGTTCTGGCACGCCGTCCAACGCGTCCGGCAGATTTTGATGCACGCATGAAGGCGGTTTCGCACTTCCGTACGCTGGAAGCCGCGTCTGCGCTGGCTGCGGCTAACAAGCGTGTTTCCAATATTCTGGCGAAGTCCGATGAACAGCTCACCGAACGTGTCAACGCCGCCACCCTGAAAGAGCCAGAAGAGATCGCGCTGGCGATGCAGGTTGTGGTATTGCGCGACAAGCTGGAGCCGTTCTTCGCGGAAGGCCGCTACCAGGAAGCGCTGGTGGAACTGGCGGAACTGCGTGACGTGATCGATGCCTTCTTCGAAAAAGTGATGGTGAACGTTGAGGATAAAGAGCTGCGTATTAACCGCCTCTCGATGCTCGAAAAACTGCGTGAACTGTTCCTGCGCGTGGCGGATATTTCGCTGCTGCAGTAATCGGTTATCGATATAAAAAACCCGCTGAAAGGCGGGTTTTTTATTTTCTGAACGTGTTCTCTTTTAAAGAATATATGATCTGTCAGACACTATTCAGTGTGTGAAAGAGTAATATAATGATGCTCATTTAATTGGCTCAGGGAATGTTGCCAGATAAGGACATCAACATATGAGTAATACCGTTTATTTAAGGATGAAAGGCGAACGTCAGGGTGAAATATCTTCAGGCTGCGGAACAGAAAAATCCATTGGTAATCGCTACCAGTATCAGCATCGGGATGAAATTCTTGTTTACCAGCTTGCCTCCAGTATGACGAGCACCGCATATGGCATGAACCACCCGGGCCTGCGCTTTACTAAACCGATAGATAAAAGTACGCCATTACTGACGACAGCGATTAATGAGAATGAAAAGCTGCAGCTGATCTTCGATTTTTATCGCACTAATCGCTACGGGCGACAGGAGAAATACTATCAGATAGAACTCCGTGGGGCATCTGTTCAGGGGATTATGCATTCTATAAATCCGGGTGTTCTCGATAGCGAAAATATCACTGTGAGTTATGAATATATTCGCAGCAAACATCTTAGCGCTAACACGGAATACAGTGACCTGATCCTACCGGATAACTATAAACAGCTTTTTCCGCCGAATGAAAAGCCGCAGCCAGAAATACGTCATATTATTTTGACACTGGGCGTCTTTTTTGATGGAACCGGTAATAATGCCGTGAACACGCAGAATATGTTAGCTGCCTGTACCGCTGCCCATTTCGAACTCTCCGATCCGGATGCTGAAATTATTCTGGCCCGTACTGCCGAGGAAAAGATGGGCATTTCAGGTACCAGCGCTACCAGCTATATCGGGGGCTATACAAATATTCACTGGTTAAATACGTTGTACAAAACGGATATCCCCATTGATACAGGGCAAGTGCAGGCAGCAATTTATGTGGAAGGGATTGGTACTGAAGCGGGCAAACCGGACAGTATGCTTGGCCTGACCTTAGGCGTGGCGGATACCGGGGTGATTGCGAAGACGGACCTTGCGGTGAAGCAGATTGCGGGGGCGATAAATAGGTTTTTTGACGAAATCGGAAAAGTTGTCTCCCTACCTTCACTTAAGGTCACAGAGCTGAGGTTTGATATCTTTGGTTTTAGCCGTGGGGCTGCTGCCGCACGCCATTTTGCCAACCGTATTCAGGATAAAGACAGAGTGATCGCCAATGCCATTCGCTACGGAATGGGGGAGGTCAATTATGTCGGTGCGCCAGCCGGGAAAACGCGTTTCATCGGCATTTTCGATACAGTCGCCGCCATCGGCACGCCACAGAACGGCCTGAACCCGCACACGGCGAACACCGGCGAGGTCAATATCATGCTGCGTCCTGGCGTGGCGGAGAAAGTGTTTCATATCACGGCACAGAACGAATGCCGCTTTAACTTTGCGCTGAACAGTGTCCAGCCCGCCTGGCCTGAACTGGCGCTGCCCGGCGCTCACTCCGATATTGGCGGTGGTTATTTGCCAGTGGTGCGCGAAAATATCTTCCTTACACGCCCCGAGGGTGAAACGGTGCCACTCAATACACCTCCTCACAAGTCGCGGGCGTACCGTCATGCCGTAGCACAATTGTCTGTACTTGAGGCTTCCGCAGTAGTGGCCCCGCTTATCCGCACCAACGACATTAGCGCGGATGTGTGGGAAGACGAGCGAATGCCAGCCCATCATATCGAGGGGATGCAAAAACGGGCATTTGCGGCGCTGACCATGAAGCAAAGGCTGGTGAAGAACGACTGGTCCAAAGTGGTGCTACGGGTCATGCTCGATGCGGCGCAGGAGGCGGGAGTCGTGTTTGATCCAATTAAAACATCAGATAAGGAGTTGAGCTTTGCTTCTACCCTTATCCCGCTTTTTACAAAAGCGATTGAATCAGGAAAGGCCATTCGTGAAGGAGGTAACGGATTACTTTTAACCTCGTCTGACATAGATCTTCTGGCAAAAGAGTTTGTCCACTGCTCGGCAAACTGGAACAGCATTACTCTCGACTCACACAGGAAGATTTATGGTGGTATGTCTCCCTCGCAGATAATTGGTTTTGTAAATCGCCCGGATGATAGCTGGAAACGGACAACTTATGACATGGATGGGAATAAAAAATGAAAATGGGCAAACAGTTCTTTTTTTTACTCTTGCTTGCTGTTGCAGGTTGCCATTCGACCGAAGCCATAACCCCGGAAGATACCGGTGAAATGCCTTATGGAATGTGGGAATTTGCGTTTTTTACACCGAAAGCGCTTCCGGCTTTTGTCAATTATGTTGGCATTATTGATGATAAAAACATCCTATACTCATTCAGAACGCTGGACAGTACTCAGGATAGCTACCTGACCGTTGGGAAATGGAATAATAAGGTCGGACGGCATGGTCAATTTAATAAAGCTCGTCATCCACCTGTGGCTATGTTGTTTTGCTGGGATTCGATTATTGATAAAAAAACCTATGAGACGCGTATCATTTTCCCTGCGTCCATGAGGGAAAAAATGGGCATTGCGACAGGGATAGACCGTTTAGGACAAAAGGCCTGGTACAACACTATTCTCTTTGGCCTGGCACCAGAGGGTAAGGTCAAAGTCTGGTTGCAAAACAGTGGCGGGGGAGACAACCTGCCGGTAGAACCTAAAAAAATTACAACGCTGTCAGGCGATAAACTGGAGGGATGTAAAGGGATAAGTCGGCTTGATATGTCTTACAAAATTCCGGAGGGATATGATCCGGATACAAAAGACTTTATCAAGGGCAAAACCTACCCTTATGGCAACTGGTGAGGCTGTGAACTCACGTTTAACTCCATGGATGGCAATAAATGAAATCTGGCAAACGGTTCTTTCTTTCACTCTTTCTTGCTGTTGCAGGTTGCCAATCGGCTGGATCTCTAATTCCGGAAGAAACCGGTGAGATGCCTTATGGGATGTGGGAATTTGCATTTTTTACACCCAAGGCTTTACCCGCTGATGTGACTTATGTCGGCATTATCGATGATAAAAATATTCTCTACTCATTCAGAACGCTGGACAGTACTCAGGATAGCTGGGTCACAGTTGGCACATGGAGTAATAAGGTAAGACGGCATGCACAATTCAACAAAGCCCGCCATCCCCCTGTCGCTATGCTGTTTTGCTGGGACTCAACAATCGATAAAAAAACGTATGAAACGCGCATTATATTTCCTGAATCACTTAGGAGCAGAATGAGTGTTTCGACAGGAGTTGATCGCTATGGCGAAAAAGCCTGGTATGACACTCTATTGTTTGGGCTTGCGCCCGGGGGAAAGGTAAAGATCTGGTTGCAAAATACCGTTGGGGGTAATGGAAGCATCGAGGTGGAGCCAAAAAAAATCACCACATTATCAGACGATAAGTTGGATGGTTGTAAGGGGATAACCCAACATCCAAATGGTTATGTGTATTTTGGTGAAACACCCGAATTTATCAAAGGCAAAACCTACCCTTATGGCAACTGGTGAGGCTGTGAATTCACGTTTAACACCATGGATGTTTAGCAAACAGTTCTTTCTTTCACTCTTACTTGCAGTTGCAGGCTGCCACTCGGCTGAATCTATAACCCCTGAAGAAACCGGTGAAATGCCTTATGGGCTATGGGGATTTGTGTTTTTTACACCAAAAGCACTTCCAGCACGAGTGACGTATGTTGGCATTATTGATGAAAAAAAGGTCCTTTACTCCTTTAGGACTCTTGACCGAGTTAATGGAGATTATTCAAGCATCAGGAAATGGGATAACCGCTACATGAATTTCGCGCAATTTAACAAAGCACGCCATCCACCGGTGGCCATGCTGTTTTGCTGGGATTCGATTATCGATAAAAAAACCTACGAGACGCATATTATTTTCCCGGCGTCTATGAGGGAACAAATGAACACCTCAACGGGCCTGGACTGGCTGGGTAAAGAGGCCTGGTACAGCACCATCCTGTTTGGTCTGGCTCCCGAGGGGAAGGTCAAAGTCTGGTTGCAAAATAGCGGAGGGGGCGACAACCTGCCGGTCGATCCTAAAAAAATCACGACCCTCTCTGGGGATAAACTGGATGGATGCAAGGGGAGCACTCTGGCGAATTTCGACTACGAAATCCCTGATGGATATCCTGAAGAAACTAAAGACTTCATTAAAGGCAAATCCTACCCCTACGGTAACTGGTGAGGCTGGAAACTCACGTTTAACACTATGGATGGTAATAAATGAAATCTGGCAAACGGTTCCTCCTTTCACTCTTACTTGCAGTTGCAGGCTGCCACTCGGCTGGATCTATAACCCCAGAAGAAACCGGTGAGATGCCTTATGGGCTGTGGGAGTTTGCATTTTTTACGCCGAAAGCACTTCCGGCCCTCGTGACATATGTCGGCATTATCGATGATAAAAATATTCTCTACTCATTCAGAACGCTGGACAGTACTCAGGATAGCTACCTGACCGTCGGCACATGGAATGACAAGGTCGGTCGGCATGGGCAATTTAACAAAGCGCGTCATCCGCCTGTAGCCATCCTTTTTTGTTGGGATTCCAGTATTGATAAAAAAACCTATGAGACGCGTATTATTTTTCCAGCATTCATGAGGGTAAAAATGAGGATATCTACAGGGATAGACCGCTTAGGAGAAAGGACCTGGTACAACACCATCCTGTTTGGTCTGGCTCCCGAGGGGAAGGTCAAAGTCTGGTTACAAAACAGTGGCGGGGGAGACAACCTGCCGGTAGAGCCTAAAAAAATCACAACGCTGTCAGGCGACAAACTGGATGGTTGTAAAGGCATCACCAAACATTCAAAAGGGTATCGGTATTCGAAGACGACGCAGGAATTTATCAAAGACAAAACCTACCCATATGGCAACTGGTGAGGCTGGAAACTTACGTTTAACACCATGGATGGCAATAAATGAACTTTAGCAAACAGTTCTTTCTTTCACTCTTACTTGCAGTTGCAGGCTGCCACTCGGCTGGATCTCTAACTCCGGAAGAAACCGGTTAATCACTGCCTAACTTTTAACCTTGAAACCTTGGCCCGAATGCGGCTATCCTTTGTCGCGACGAACCCTTCGTCATTTCTGGAGCACATAACGAAAAATGAACAATCACGACTGATGAATTTCGATCCTTGCTAAACGCTTGTGCGTCGGCAGGGGATGTTTTGATTTCATTCAGGAGTGCTTATGGCTCATTTTTGTGCGCAATCCCCCTCTTTTATTTTGCATCAGGTCACCTGTCAGTTTGCGACGGGCGATACCCTTTTTGGTCCGCTGAATTTAGCGCTGGAACCGTCGCTATGTGCGCTGGTCGGGCGTAACGGCAGCGGCAAAACACGCCTGTTACGCCTGCTGGCCGGGCTGGACTCACCGACAAGTGGTCATATCGAGCGTCGCGGGTCGCATGTTTACGTCGCGCAGCAGCATGATATTTCTGCGCAGACCACCCTGGCCGAACTGCTTGGCTACGACGACATCTTCGCGGCCCGCCGACGCATCGACAGCGGTGACTATCAGCCGGACGATCTGGAACGTCTCGACGGTTACTGGGACTTAGCTGAACGGTTAACCGCGGCGTTTCTCACGGCCAATCTTCCTCCTTTCGATCCCGAAAACCTCGCTTCTTCCCTTAGCGGCGGCGAACGCGTGCGGGCTTTGCTGTGCGGGGCTTTTACCGCTAATGCCGATTATCTGCTGCTTGATGAGCCGACGAACCACCTCGACAGGCAGGGGCGTGAATGGTTTTACGCCCAGCTCGCGCGTTGTAGCTGCGGCGTGATGGTCGCGACTCACGATCGCGAATTACTGGCGCAGGTGCCGCGCATACTGGAACTTAGCGGTACCGGGCTGCACGTTTATGGCGGCAATTACGACGACTATGAACGCCAGCGGGATGCCGAACAGCAGGCGGCGCGTGCGGCGCTGGACCATGCTGCCACAGAGCGCAAACGCACCCGCGCCCGTATGCACAAAGAGCATGACGCCAGCCAGCGGCGGTCGGCGCAAACGCTGCGCACGGTCGATTCCATGAACATCGCCTCCTTTGAGCGGATTAAATATAAAATGGCGGCGAAGGAGCGGCCCGGTACGTGGCGCAAGCAGCATCATGAACAAACTGACGCCCTGAATACTGCCGTAAAACAGGCGCGTGAGCGGGTGGAGGAAGAGAATCCGGTGATGTTTACCCTGCCGGGCAGTTGCATTGCCGAGGGCAAACAGGCGATCGTCCTGCAGGAGCTGGTTCTTCCGTACGTGAACATGCCCCCTGTTAACTGGCGCATGGACGGGCCGATGCGCGTGGCGCTACGCGGGCCGAACGGCTGCGGGAAATCGACATTATTGAAGATTATTCTCGGTGAGCTGGAAGCTGTTTCAGGAACCTGCCGCGTGTCGGTGCAAAGTGCGTATCTCGATCAGCACCTGTCGCAGCTGGATCTTACACAGTCCGTCATGACGCATCTCAATCTGCATGACACGCCGCTGGAAGAGGGCGTGTTGCGCAGTCGTCTGGCGCAGCTTCAATTGGGTGCGGATAAAGTCTCCCTGCCGCTGAGGGAGCTGAGCGGCGGCGAACGTCTGAAAGCGGCGTTGGCGTGCGTCCTGTGGCGGGAAGAGGCTACCCAACTACTACTGCTGGATGAACCGACGAACCATCTGGATTTGGCGTCTGTACAGGCGATTGAAGCGGCGCTGGCCGGTTTTCCCGGTGCGCTGCTGGTGGTGTCCCACGATCAGGCTTTCCTTAATGGACTCCAGCTGACCCATGAGATGGTGTGGGATGAGAAAGGATGGCGTTGTGAACGGCTCTAGAATACAAACCCCCGCAATTGCGGGGGCGATAAGATGAACGTCTTACTGCGTACTGACTGTTCGAGCGACCTGAATCATGCGCATCAGTTTCAGCTCGGTCGTGGAGGGTTTTACACGTTTTGATTCCCACTCATGGACCAAGGCCACACTGACGCCCATCTCTCGGGCGAAATCATCAATTTTTAACCCTGTCCCTTTGCGTAATCGCTCAAATTCAGTAAAGGGATTCGTCTTTTGGGACGGGGTAACGGTCTGCGATAAATCTTTAAAAACAATTTGTTCCAGGCTGCTTAACAGCTCAAGCATAGGATCTTTAGATTCCATTAAGAACTCCTCTTAAATCACACAGCGGGATCGTGAACATCAGAGAGCCAATTAAGGATAGCCTCAAAAGAGTGCAAAAGATTGTCACGTCTGTGATTAATCGTGCGGTAACGATCGCCTTATTCGTTTCAGCAAAAGAGAGCGTGACGCTAATTGCCTGATTAATCGAAACAGGCTTTGCGCAGTATTTTTTTGTAAATCGTAAGAAATAAACCGGCAATAGCCGTTTTGCATGAAAAGAGTATCCTGACGGCCTGACCTGGACTATCCTAATCAGCGTCGGGCACGCGTGTGCCGGTGTGCGTTTTTTGGGTGAAAGGAGTATTAAAATGGCGACAGGAAAGTCCTGCTCTCGCTGGTTTGCGCCTATTGCGGCGTTGTTGATGGTAGTTAGCCTGAGTGGGTGTTTCGATAAAGAAGGCGATCAGCGTAAAGCGTTTATCGATTTTCTACAAAATACCGTGATGCGCAGTGGCGAGCATCTGCCGACGCTGACTGCGGATCAGAAAAAACAGTTTGGTCCCTTCGTTTCCGATTACGCCATCCTTTATGGTTATTCACAGCAGGTGAATCAGGCGATGGATTCCGGTTTGCGTCCGGTTGTGGACAGCGTTAACGCAATCCGCGTTCCACAGGACTATATGACTCAGCGTGAACCGCTGCGTCAGTCTAACGGTGCGCTCGGCGTGCTGAGCCAGCAGCTGCAGAATGCGAAAATGCAGGCTGATGCGGCGCGTTCTGCGCTGAAACAGGGTGAAGATCTGAAACCTGTGTTTGATCAGGTGTACGAGAAAGTTGTCACCAAACCATCAGATGCGATGCAGCCGCTGATCCCAGCCGCGCAGATCTTTAGCCAGCAGCTGGTACAGGTGGGTGATTTTATCTCCCAGCAGGGGACGCAGGTGAGCTTTGTCTCTAACGGCATTCAGTTCCCAACGTCTCAGCAAGCCAGCCAGTACAACACGCTGATTGGGCCGCTTGCCTCTCAGCACCAGGCCTTTAGCCAGGCGTGGAGCGCGGCAGTCACCGCGACGGAATAAAAGAAAACCCCGCCTGGTGCGGGGTTTTTTACAAGCTGATAAAAATAATGCTTGTCATTCATCTACCACATCGGTATAACTATTCCTGTCGGTTTGTTACACAGACCTAAAGCAGTTTAGTTAAGTAGTCCAGATGAGTTATCCAAAGATACCTTCGTAGTGACCCTTCCTTCATCGCTTAAAAATCTGTAACACATTCCATCATCGCGCCGGAAGGCAAAACGTATTTTAAAAAGGTAATTTCTATGTCTGGTAAAATGACTGGTCTGGTAAAATGGTTCAACGCTGATAAAGGCTTCGGCTTCATCACTCCTGACGATGGCTCTAAAGATGTATTCGTACACTTCTCTGCTATCCAGAACGAAGGCTACAAATCTTTGGACGAAGGTCAGAAAGTTTCCTTCACCATCGAAAGCGGCGCTAAAGGCCCAGCAGCTGGTAACGTTGTAAGCCTGTAAGCTTCCAACTCAGCAGCACAAGAATTTAAAAACCCGCCTCTGGCGGGTTTTTTTCGTTTCAGGCTTTGTGATTATTTTACCTGCGGGTTCACGCAGTTCTTCTCAACTTTCCCGTTAAGCGCATCGATCAGGTTATCCACCGCCGTGGACGCCATATTGTATCGCGTCTCATGAGTGGCCGAACCGATATGCGGCAGCGCAACCACGTTAGGCAATGTCAGCAGCGGCGAATCGATCGGCAGCGGCTCCTGCTCGAACACATCCAGACCCGCCGCGTGGATCTCACCCTGTTGCAAGGCTTCAATCAACGCTTTCTCATCCACGACTGGCCCACGGCCTGCGTTGATGAAAATGGCCGTTTTTTTCATTTTCTTAAACTCAGCTTTACCGATCAGATGATGTGTCTCATCCGTCAGCGGCAGGATCAGGCAGACATAATCCGCTTCCTGTAGCAGCGTATCCAACTCACAGTAACGGCCATTGAAACGCTCGTCAGCTTCTTTATGCTGACGGCGTGCATTGTAGAGAATCGGCATGTTAAAGCCGAAATGCGCGCGCTGAGCCAGCGCCAGCCCGATCCGGCCCATGCCGACAATCCCCAGCGTTTTGCCGTGAACGTCCACACCAAACCAGTCGGGACCGATGCTTTTAGTCCATTCGCCTGCTTTCACGCGCTCAGCCACTTCCACAACGCGACGCGCGGTGCTCAACACCAGCGCCATCAGCGTATCCGCAACCGTCTCGGTGAGTGCGGTTGGCGTGTGCATCAGCAGAACATTGCGTGCGTTAAGCGCCTCGACGTCAAAGTTGTCGTAGCCGACAGAGATCGTCGAAGTCGCACGAAGCTTCGGCATTTTCTCCAGCAATGCGCTATCCACTTTTTCGCTTGAGCCCAGCAGCCCCTCCGCGCTGGCAAAGGCTTCCGCGTGCTGCGCCACGGTCTCCTGGCTCAGGTTTTTCACCTGCGTGACGGTGAAATGTTCCTCAAGACGTTTGTGTAGATCGTCGGGCAGTGCTTTATACAAAATGACGGACGGCTTCATGCTAATCTCCGTTGATTATAAAAGGTTCAGGCGTGACGTGCGCCAGCAGGAATTTGTTGATTATTAGCAGGCTTAACAATCAAAGTAAGCCACACAGAAGCGAAAAGTGCCACCCCCATAAATATGTACGAGGCTGCCGGGCTGCCGGTGGCACCGTTGAGATAGCCAACAAACCACGAGCCGAAGAACGAACCTAACGCTCCCATGCTGTTGATCAGCGCCATCGCGCCACCGGCTACGTTACGCGGTAGCATTTCCGGGATGATGGCAAAGAACGGACCATATGGCGCGTACATGGCCGCACCAGCGATCACCAGCAGCGTGTAAGAGACCCAGAAATGGTTTGCGCCTACCGCCCATGAACCGATAAAGGCGAAAGCGGCAATCAACAGCAGCGGCCAGACGAATAATTTACGGTTTTGCAGCTTATCCGAGGCCCACGACACCACGATCATCGCAATCGTTGCCGCCAGATACGGTACCGACGACAGCCAGCCCACTTCCACCATGCCGAGGTTTTCGCCGCCGCTGCGAATAATCGACGGCAGCCACAGCACGAAACCGTACACCCCGATGCTCCATGCGAAATATTGCATACACAGCAGGATAACGTTGCGCGAACGGAAAGCTTCACCGTAGTTACGCACCGCTTTCAGCCCCTGCTGTTCTTTATCCAGCTCGGCCTGCAGCGCGGCTTTTTCACTGGTGGAAAGCCAGGTCGCCTGCGACGGTTTATCTTTCACCAGCACCCACCAGCAGAATGCCCAGATGATCGCCGGGAATCCTTCGATGATGAACATGTGACGCCAGCCGAATGACTGAATCAGATAACCCGAAACCACGGACATCCACAGGACCGTCACCGGGTTACCGAGGATCAGGAACGTATTGGCGCGTGAGCGTTCAGATTTGGTAAACCAGTTGCTGATGTAAATCAGCATCGCAGGCATCACGGCGGCTTCAACGACCCCGAGAATAAAACGAATGGCGGCCAGTGCCGGGATATTATTGACCATCCCGGTGAGGGATGCGCAGGCGCCCCACAAAATCAGGCAGACAAAGATCAGTTTGCGCACGCTGCGGCGCTCGGCGTAAATCGCTCCAGGGATCTGGAAGAAGAAATAGCCAAGGAAGAACAGGGCGCCTAACAGGGACGAGACGCCTTTGGTGATCCCCAAATCTTCGGTGATCCCTGCGGCAGACGCGAAGCTGAAGTTCGCGCGATCAAGGTACGCCAGGCTGTACGTGATAAACACGATAGGCATGATGTACCACCAGCGTTTAACTGCATTGGTCGATGTGTTCATGGGCTTGCCTCTGTTGTTGAGGTTTATACCGCCGTTGTCTGTAGGGTACACGGTGGCTGATTATTGTTACTCGGACAGTTGTGCGCGGGTCGGCAATCCTTCGCTGTCGCCTTGCACCTGAATGGCCAGCGATCCGATCTTATTCCCGCGTGCGACGGCCTGTTGTAGCGTTTTGCCTTCCAGCAGGGCGCTAATCACCCCGACTGCGAATCCATCTCCTGCGCCGACGGTGTCGACAACGTTATCGACTTTCACCGCAGCGACAGCACCTTTCTCGCCGCTGGCGGTTTTGAACCAGGCCCCGTCAGCGCCAGTTTTCAGCACCACGGCTTGCACGCCGTGCGCCAGATAAAAATCGGCGATACCTTCCGGGGTTTTCTGCCCGGTGAGGATCATGCCCTCTTTCAGACCGGGCAGAACCCAGTTTGCCTGGAAGGCCAGGTGATTGAGCTTTTCAACCATCTCGGCTTCGCTTTTCCACAGCACCGGGCGTAGGTTCGGATCGAAAGAGATCGTCTTACCCTGGGCTTTCAGGGTACTGGCCGCGTGATCGAGCAGATCGTACGAGCTGGCCGACAGCGCCGCTGCGACGCCACTCAAATGCAGGTGCCGCGCTGAAGAAAAGTAAGCAGGATGAAAATCTTGCGTGGAAAGATGGCTGGCGGCAGAGCCTTTGCGGAAATACTCCACAATGGGATCGGTTCCATTTTCGACTTTAGATTTGAGCTGAAAGCCGGTCGCGAAACGGTTGTCGAGAGTGACGCCCGCCGCGTCGATCCCCTCTTTTTTCAGCGAATCCAACACAAAATGGCCAAAACTGTCGTCGCCCACGCGGCTGACCCAGCCAACGTTGAGTCCCAGGCGCGCCAGGCCGGTTGCTACGTTCAGCTCTGCGCCGGCAACGCGTTTGATAAAGTGTTCAACCGAGCGCAGCTCGCCCGTTTCCGTGGCCACAAACATGGCCATGGCTTCACCGATGGTGATGACATCCAAAGAATCAGACATGGCGTGTCTCCTCACGCAGCAGATTGACGTAATGGCGGGTGACCGCCGCTAAATCTGGCCCTTCCAGCGGGAATTCAATGCCGCGAGGGGCGTCGGCCGGAAGCTGGTTCAGCAGATCCATCCAGCGGGCATCGGCATTATCCGGTGGAATAGCGCGGAAGTGTTGGTGATGCGGGACAGCCGCTTTGACATGGATATAGCTCACCGCCGGGGCCAGATGGCGCGCGGCTTCTTCCGGCGATTCGCCGACCCACAGCCAGTTTCCGGTATCGAAGGTGAGGGTGACAGGCAGTTCCATCACCCGGCAGGCCGCCTTGAAACGCTGCATTGGCGCAAGCTGCCCGCAGTCGGTCTGATCATTTTCCACTACCAGCGTCATCCCGCTTTCCAGCAGCAGTTCGCGTAAGGCTTCAAGGGGCTGCTTATCGCGAAAATGCCCCAGCGAGACTTTCAGCCACAGGGCATTGAGGGTGCTGGCTTCTGCGAGATAGCGCGGCAGATCCGGGTTCAGTGTGCCGTCTGGCATCAGTAACGCGGCGGGGGCGGAGTAACAGGCGAACAAACCGAGCAGTTCGATAGACTGAGCCAATGTCGGCAACGCCTGTAGCTCCTCATCATTAAACAGCTCCCGGCGGATCTCGACGCCGTCGGCTCCCCCGGCGGCAATGACCGGTAATATGGCCCGCTGGCCGCCCACCTGACGGACGTGATCTGCGCCATACGCGGCGGTGACGACGATGATTTTCCTGCCCATTGGCTGACTCCCATTCATAGCTGATAGGTATTACGCTAGATGGAACCGGTTCCAAAGAAAAGGTCAGGATGTTGAATTTATGATCGTCATCACGAAGGGGGGTTAACGCGACGTCGAGCCGCGTACGATCAGCTCACCGGAAAAGACCTGCTCGCGCACGGTGTCGGTAATGCCTTCGATGCGGCGCACCACCTGCTCGACGGCGGCGTAGCCAATCTGCCAGGTCGGCTGTTTGAGAGTGGTAATGCCAACGCCTGCCAGCTCGGCCCATTCGAGTTCGTCGAATCCGAGCAGGCCAATATCGCTGCCCCAGTTCAGGCCAATACGTTTGAGGGAGCGGGCCACCTGCAGCGTGAGCGCGCCGTTGGCGGAAATGACCGCTTTGCGCATCCCGCGATGACGGGTATGGAACTGGCGCAGGGTATTATCCATTTGATCGGCTTCGTGCAGCGGAATTTCGGCATTCTCGGCGATCACGCCAGGATAACGCGCCAGGGTGGCGCGAAATGCGCTGAGACGGTCGCGACGGGTATTCACCATGCCCAGCGGCTCGCTCATGAACAAAATCGCTTCGAAACCTTGCTCGATCAGGTGCTCTGTTGCCGTTGTGGCGGCCTGAGTGTTGTCCAGCCCTACCACGTCGCAGGCGAATTCCGGGATTTTGCGATCAATCAGCACCATCGGCAGGGACGACTGTTGCAGGCGGTTAAGCCCCTCTTCGCGCATCCCCACGGCATTAACTACGATGCCTTCGACCTGGTAGCTGCGCAGCAGATCGAGGTAGTGCAGCTCCTGGTCCACTTCGTTGTTGGTGTTACACACCAGCGGGGTGAAGCCCTTTTCGCGGCACGCGGCTTCGATGCCACTGAGCACGTTGACGGAGTAGGGGTTGGTGATGTCGGCGATGATCAGACCGATGAGGCGAGTGCGACCATGCTTCAGGCCGCGAGCCATCAGGCTTGGGCGGTAATCCAGTTCGGCGATGGCTTGTTCAATACGGGCCAGCAGCGCGTCGGAAAGCAGATGTTTCTCGCCATTAAGATAGCGCGAAATACTGGTTTTTCCGGTTTTGGCGGCTTTCGCCACGTCGCTGATGGTGGGCCGTGCTGATTTGCTCATCGCTGATTCCCTTAAGATTAGTGAGAACACCTTAGCGGGAAAATCAACGATGGCAAGCGCTTCATGCCGGATGGCGCAGCCGCCACCCGGCATTTCAATTACTGAATGGGGCTTAATGTGATCTCAACGCGGCGGTTCTGCGCTTTGCCTTCTGCCGTGCTGTTGCTGGCGATTGGATTCGCCGGGCCCATGCCGCTGGTGCGGATGCGGTTTGCGGCAACGCCCTGAGTGATCAGCGAGCTGGCGACGGAATCCGCGCGCTGCTGAGACAGACGCATGTTCAGGTCCTGGCTCCCGGTGCTGTCGGTGTAGCCAATAACGTTAACGGCTGTTTTGCTGTACTCTTTGAGCACCGTTGCCACGCCGGTCAGCGTGTTGGCTCCCGCCGGTTTCAGCGTTGCGCTGCTGCTGTCGAAGGTCACGTTGTTCGGCATGTTCAGAATGATGTTGTCGCCACTTCGCGTCACGCTCACGCCCGTTCCCTGCATTTTGTCGCGCAGTTTAGCTTCTTGCACATCCATGTAATATCCTACGCCGCCGCCCAATGCGGCACCCGCTGCAGCACCGATCAGCG
This sequence comes from Lelliottia sp. WB101, assembly GCF_003051885.1. NCBI lineage: Bacteria > Pseudomonadati > Pseudomonadota > Gammaproteobacteria > Enterobacterales > Enterobacteriaceae > Lelliottia > Lelliottia sp. WB101. The sequence continues at coordinate 727,756 of NZ_CP028520.1, read as the reverse complement.
CGCCTTTGCCGCGATCTTTCTTCGAGGAAGAGAGTGCGCCAACGCCTGCGCCGACCAATGAGCCAATACCCGCGCCAATGCCGGATTTGCCCGCTTCACGTTCGCCGGTGTAAGGGTTGGTTGTGCAGCCAGAAACCGCCAGTGCTCCACTGACCAGAGCCGCAATGACAAGTACGCGTTTATTCATCTTATTTCCTTAATCCTTTTTATTCTTTGCCACGAAGCGTGTGGCGGTTGATTATGACGCCCTAAGAGGAAGAAAATTCCAGGGCTAACTCTGAAATTTGTGTCCAAATCTTAAATAGCCTCAAAGAAGGCCGTCATACCTGCAACAGACAAACCCAGGAGCGCACGCTTGACCACTTCAATAAAAACGATTCTGACCGCCGCCCACTGGGGCCCGATGCTGGTTGAAACCGATGGCGAGAATGTCCTGTCCTCGCGCGGGGCGCTGCCAACGCAGCACCCTAATTCGTTACAAACTGTGGTGCGCGATCAGGTGCACAGCAAAACCCGCGTGCGCTGGCCGATGGTGCGTAAGGGTTTTCTGGCCTCGCCGGATAATCCGCAGGGTACGCGCGGGCAGGATGAGTTCGTTCGGGTGAGCTGGGACGATGCGCTGGCGTTGATCCACACGCAGCACAAACGTATTCGTGAAACCCATGGCCCGGCGTCTATTTTTGCGGGTTCTTATGGCTGGCGTTCGAACGGTGTGCTGCACAAAGCGGCGACGCTCCTGCAGCGCTATATGAGCCTGGCGGGGGGATACACCGGGCATCTCGGTGACTACTCAACCGGCGCAGCGCAGGCGATCATGCCGTACGTTGTCGGCGGAAATGAAGTTTATCAGCAGCAGACCAGCTGGCCGCTGGTGCTGGAGCACACGGATGTGGTGGTGCTGTGGAGCGCCAACCCGCTCAACACGCTCAAAATCGCGTGGAACGCGAGCGATGAGCAGGGGATTCCCTATTTCGATGCGCTGCGTAAAAGCGGTAAACGCCTGATTTGTATTGACCCGATGCGCTCCGAAACCGTCGATTTCTTCGGCGATAGCGTCGAGTGGCTGGCCCCGCACATGGGGACCGACGTCGCGATGATGCTGGGTATCGCCCATACGCTGGTGGAAAACGGCTGGCACGACCAGGCGTTTCTCGCCCGCTGCACAACCGGGTATGACAAATTCGCTGACTACCTGACGGGCAAAACCGACGGAATCGCCAAAACCGCCGAGTGGGCAGCGGACATTTGCGGCATTGATGCGGCGAAAATCCGCGAACTGGCGGCGCTGTTCCACGAAAATACCACTATGCTGATGTCCGGGTGGGGAATGCAGCGCCAGCAGTTTGGCGAGCAGAAACACTGGATGCTGGTGACCCTGGCGGCGATGCTCGGCCAGATTGGTACGCCGGGCGGTGGCTTTGGTTTGTCGTATCACTTTGCTAACGGCGGAAACCCGACCCGTCGCGCTGCGGTTCTGGCCTCGATGCAGGGTTCCGTGCAGGACGGGATTGATGCGGTAGATAAAATCCCGGTGGCGCGCATCGTCGAAGCGCTGGAAAATCCTGGTGGTTTCTACCAGCATAACGGCCTGGACCGCCACTTCCCGGATATCCGTTTTGTCTGGTGGGCGGGCGGCGCAAACTTCACCCATCATCAGGATACCAACCGACTGATCCGCGCCTGGCAAAAGCCGGAGCTGGTGGTGATTTCCGAATGCTTCTGGACGGCGGCAGCCAAACACGCCGATATCGTTCTGCCAGCGACCACCTCCTTTGAGCGTAACGATCTCACCATGACCGGCGACTACAGTAATCAGCACATGGTGCCGATGAAGCGCGTCGTTGCGCCGCGCGATGAAGCCCGGGATGACTTTGAGGTGTTTGCGGAGCTGAGCGAACGCTGGGAAGAGGGCGGTCGTGAGCGTTTCACCGAAGGGAAATCCGATCTCGAGTGGCTGGAGACGTTTTATCAGATTGCCGCGCAGCGCGGTGCCGCTCAGGGGGTAACATTGCCGCCGTTTGCCCAGTTCTGGGAAGCGAATGAGATCGTCGAAATGCCGGAGAGTGAGCAGAACGCGCAGTTTGTTCGCTTCGCGGACTTCCGCCGCGACCCACAATCTCATCCGCTGAAAACCGAAAGCGGCAAAATTGAGATCTACTCGCAACGTATCGCCAGCTTTAACTATGCCGACTGCCCACCACACCCGATGTGGCTGGAGCCGGATGAGTGGCACGGCAATGCGCAGCCAACACAGTTGCAGGTGCTCTCTGCGCACCCGGCGCACCGTCTTCACAGCCAACTGAACTATTCGTCCCTGCGCGAACAGTACGCCGTGGCCGGACGCGAGCCGATCACGCTGCATACCCTTGATGCGAAAGCGCGCGGAATTGCCAATGGCGATGTGGTGCGCGTCTGGAACGCTCGCGGGCAGGTGCTGGCCGGGGCGGTGGTGAGTGAGGGCATTAAACCGGGCGTGATCTGTATCCACCAGGGGGCGTGGCCGGATCTGGAACTCACGGCAGGCGGGATTTGCAAAAACGGCGCAGTAAACGTGCTCACCAAAGATCTCCCCAGCTCGAAGCTGGGGAACGGGTGCGCGGGGAACACGGCGCTGGCGTGGGTGGAGAAATATCAGGGCCCTGAGCTGACGCTTACGGCGTTTGATCCGCCTGCCAGCTCATAATCCACGTCGGGTGTTGAGTCTCTTCTTGCCAGGCGCTGTCTTCAATGCGAAAACCCTGAGCATGGTAGAAATTCACCGCCCGACTGTTTTTCTGGTAAACCTCGAGACTGAGATAGGGGTACTGCTGCTGCACGTGGTGGATCAGCGCGTGGCCGATGCCTTTCCCCGCATGAGCGGTGGCGACAAAGAGCGCGCCGATAAACTGTGACTCCATCACGCTGATTAACCCACGCACGTCGCCTTCCTCTTCCCATACCCAGGTTTCTGCACCGGGGAGATAGGTGTCGCGTACCAGCGGTTCACTCTCAATCCAGTATTGCGCGTCGATAAACGGGTGCGCCTCGGTGGTGCTTTCAAGCCATAAACTGAGCAGCGGCGCAGTGTTTTCACTTTGCCATTTGCGAATCATGTTGGCCTCCTGGGTGGCAAAAACAGGCCGTGATGTGATCGTTCACCAGACCGCAGGCCTGCATAAATGAGTAGCAAATCGTGGTGCCAACAAATTTGAAACCACGCTTTTTCAGTGCCTTAGACAGGGCATCGGAGGCGGACGTGGAGGTCGGGATTTCACCCATCGTCGCGGCCTGTGTCACCTGCGGCGTGTTGTCGACAAACGACCAGACAAAATCGGAGAAAGGCTCGCCGTTTTCGGCCATCGCCAGGTACGCTTTTGCGTTGCCAATAATGGCCTGAATTTTCCCGCGATGCCGGATAATACTGGCATCCAGCACCAGCCGTTCAACGTCTTCCTCAGTCATGGTGGCCACCGCAACGGGATCGAACTGATGGAAGGCGTTGCGATAGTTTTCCCGTTTTTTTAGCACCGTAATCCACGATAAACCCGCCTGCTGGCCTTCCAGGCAGATCATCTCAAAGAGCTTTTTACCGTCGGTCTCCGGCACGCCCCATTCTTTATCGTGATAGTCGATATAGAGCTGATCCTGGCTTACCCATCCGCAACGTTGCATTGGTTTTCATCCTTAATGATTTAACCCGTAAAAAAATCAACCCACCTGGCTTGACGTGTGCCTCAAAAAGACAATATTTAATTAAGGGCTTTGCCCTCATACCTCTTTCTAACAATGACAAATATCGCCGAATTCGGCTCTTTCTGGAGTCGCTTTGATGATGATAAAAATAATCAGTGGTCGCCATGCTGTTACTGGCCTGGCGGGAGTCTCTGTCTGTTTGTTTTTTTGTAGCACAGCTTACGCCTGGCAACAGGAATATATCGTTTCGGATGCGCAAAATAATACGACCGAACGCTATACATGGGACGCCGATCACCAACCGCGTTATGACGATATTCTCGCGGAGCGTATTCGTTCTTCCCAGAACGTTCCGGGGCTGGCGTTGAACATGCCGGAAAATTATCCTGCGGAATCTGACAGTACCCTGTCGCTGAGCCTGACGATTCCGGTGACGCAGAAGGTGACCACGGGGCCAGTTGCCGCGTGGCATTACGACGGTTCGTCGCCCATGGCGTACAACGAATACGGTGACAATGGCAGCCAGTCGCTTACCGACCCGCTGTGGCATGCCAGCGTGAGTACGCTCGGCTGGCGCGTCGATACGCGCGTGGGCAGTTTTCGGCCATGGGCGCAGATTAGCTACAACCAGCAGTTTGGTGATAATCAGTGGAAGCCGCAGTCGGGGATGAGCCGCCTGCCGGCCTCCATGCAGTACGATAACTGGATGGATGTGACCGTGGGTGCCGACGTGCTGCTTTACCCGCATATGGCCGCGTACGCCTCTTTGTCTCAGGCGGATAACACCATGACCGGCGCGGATTATTTATATACCCTGGGTGTGAGCGCCAGATTTTAATATTGTTATATAATTCAACCTTGCTGTAACATCTTAAATACAAGAATGGCCGTGCTTGTGGCGATAGCGGGCACTAACAAACTCGTTATCTTTCGCCCGGCAAGGTCATTCATTCCTGATTCCAGGCATTTCATTCCGTCTCCACTGCATTTCATGCCGTTTTCCCCCAGGCCTTTTGAGGTTTTGTTTATCGTTGTCTGCAGCGAATTCCTTTAATTTCTCTTGCAGGACAACTGCCATGAACACATCAACATACAACCGCACTCGTTGGCTGACCCTATTTGGCACCATCGTGACGCAATTTGCGTTGGGATCGGTTTATACCTGGAGCCTGTTTAACAGCGCGCTCTCTGACAAACTCGGCGCGCCGGTGAGCCAGGTGGCGTTCTCGTTCGGCTTGCTGAGCCTGGGGCTGGCGTTGTCCTCGTCCATCGCCGGGAAATTGCAGGAGCGTTTTGGCGTGAAACGCGTGACCATGGCTTCGGGCATCCTGCTGGGCGTCGGCTTCTTCCTGACGGCGCACTCCAGTAACCTGATGATGCTCTGGCTGAGCGCCGGGGTGCTGGTGGGGCTGGCAGATGGCGCGGGCTACCTGCTGACCCTGTCGAACTGCGTGAAGTGGTTCCCGGAGCGTAAAGGCTTAATCTCAGCTTTCTCCATTGGCTCTTATGGTCTGGGTAGTCTCGGGTTTAAATTTATCGATTCGCACCTGCTTGCCTCCGTGGGCCTGGAAAAGACCTTTATGATCTGGGGCGCTATCGTGCTGGTGATGATTCTGTTCGGCGCGACGCTGATGAAAGATGCCCCGATGCAGGAAGTGAAAACCGTTAACGGCGTAGTGGAAAACGACTTCACCCTGGCGCAGTCCATGCGCAAACCTCAGTACTGGATGCTGGCGGTTATGTTCCTGACAGCCTGCATGAGCGGTCTGTATGTAATTGGCGTGGCGAAAGATATCGCCCAGGGGATGGTGAAACTGGATGCGATGACTGCGGCGAATGCAGTAACGGTGATTTCCATTGCCAACCTGTCTGGTCGTCTGGTGCTGGGTATTCTCTCCGACAAAATCGCCCGTATCCGTGTGATTACGCTGGGGCAGGTGATCTCCCTGGTCGGTATGGCGGCCCTGCTGTTTGCGCCACTTAATGAGATGACCTTCTTCGCGGCGATTGCCTGCGTGGCCTTCAATTTTGGCGGCACCATTACCGTGTTCCCGTCACTGGTGAGCGAGTTCTTTGGCCTGAATAATCTGGCGAAGAATTATGGGGTGATTTACTTAGGTTTCGGTATCGGCAGCATCTGCGGGTCCCTCATCGCCTCGCTGTTCGGCGGCTTCTATGTCACGTTCTGCGTCATCTTCGCCCTGCTGATTATCTCACTGGCGCTCTCCACTACGATTCGCCAGCCGCAGCGGCAGGTATTTAACGAAGCGCATGCGTGATGACTGACTGAAAAGGCTGGATTTTCCGGCCTTTTCTTTTATCAACATGCTGAGCGTTCTTTGACCCAATCTGCTTTCGAACTTGATTTTTTGTAAATATCTACTGCAATCACACTCTCTGCTGCCACTTTTTCCTGTCACTGTGGTCTACTTACCACGCTTTAGACGTTTCTGATAACGATCCCCTGAGCGAATATCTACTCTGTTCACTTTTAAAGCTAAAAGTGGATGGCGTGACTGTCCCTTTTTTCGGGTAGCCTGCATGAAATACATTAAATCGATGACGCAACAAAAGCTGAGCTTTTTGCTGGCGTTGTACATCGGCCTGTTTATGAATGGCGCTGTTTTTTTCCGTCGGTTTGACGGGTTCGCGCAAGACTTTACCGCCTGGAAAGGAATCGCAGCGGTTGTTGAGTTGGTTGGTACCGTTCTGGTTACCTTTTTCTTATTACGTCTCCTCTCACTGTTTGGACGCCGCATCTGGCGCGTTCTGGCATCTCTGGTGGTGCTCTGCTCGGCAGGTGCCAGCTATTACATGACTTTTATGAACGTGGTTATTGGCTACGGCATTATTGCCTCAGTCATGACGACGGATATTGACCTCTCGAAAGAGGTGGTCGGCCTGCACTTTATCCTGTGGCTGGTGGGCGTCAGTGCGCTGCCGCTGCTGCTCATCTGGAGTAACCGCTGCCGCTATACCCTGCTGCGTCAGATGCGCACGCCAGGGCAACGCGTCCGAAGCGTCGCGGTGGTACTGCTGGCGGGGCTGATGGTCTGGGGCCCGATTCGTCTGCTTGAAGTGAAGCAGAAGAGTGACGAACGTACTTCTGGCGTGGATTTGCCGAGCTACGGCGGCGTGGTGGCGAACTCCTATCTGCCTTCTAACTGGATTTCCGCGCTGGGCCTGTACGCTTGGGCGCAGGTGGATGAGTCTTCCGATAATAAATCTCTCCTCAATCCGGCGAAGCAGTTCACCTACGAAGCGCCTAAAGATATCGACGATACCTATGTGGTCTTTATCATCGGTGAAACGACGCGCTGGGATCATATGGGGATTTTAGGCTACGACCGCGATACCACGCCGAAACTGGCGCAGGAGAAGAACCTGATCGCTTATCGGGGCTACTCATGTGATACGGCGACCAAGCTGTCGCTGCGCTGCATGTTTGTTCGCGAGGGCGGGGCGGATGACAATCCGCAGCGTACCCTGAAAGAGCAGAACGTCTTCTCGGTGCTGCATCAGCTTGGATTCAGTTCTGATCTCTACGCGATGCAGAGCGAGATGTGGTTTTACAGCAACACGATGGCGCAGAACATTGCCTATCGTGAGCAGATCGGCGCTGAGCCGCGTAACCGCGGCAAGAGCGTTGACGATATGCTGCTGATCGATGAGATGAAAGGCTCGCTGAGCAACAATCAGGATGGGAAGCATATGATCATCCTGCATACCAAAGGTTCGCACTTTAACTACACCCAGCGTTACCCGCGCAGTTTTGCCAAATGGACGCCGGAGTGTGTGGGCGTAGACAAAGACTGCACCAAAGAGCAGCTGATTAACTCTTACGATAACTCGGTGATGTATGTGGATCACTTTATCGAGAGCGTGATTGACCAGGTGCGCGACAAGAAAGCGATTGTTTTCTATGCCGCCGACCACGGTGAGTCGATCAACGAGTATGAGCACTTGCACGGCACGCCGCGCAAGATGGCGCCACCGGAGCAGTTCCGCGTGCCGATGATGGTGTGGATGTCGGATAAATATCTGGAAAACCCGGATAAAGAGAAGATGTTCCAGCACCTGAAACAGCAGGCTGAGATGAAGGTGCCTCGCCGTCACGTTGAGCTGTATGACACCATCATGGGTTGTCTCGGCTATACCTCGCCAGACGGCGGGATTAATGAGAACAACAACTGGTGCCATGTCCCTGATGGTCCGGCGAAAGCCACTAAGTAACCGAGCTGGCGAGTTTCTCGCCAGTCGAATGGCTTTTTGAAGATAAGGGATTGACGAGGGCGCACCCCAGCAGTAAGATGCGCTCCGCATTCGGCGAGTAGCGCAGCTTGGTAGCGCAACTGGTTTGGGACCAGTGGGTCGGAGGTTCGAATCCTCTCTCGCCGACCACATTTAAAAAAGGGCTAACCGCAAGGTTGGCCCTTTTTGCATTATGGACTTATCCACGCCGACTCCCTAAAACGCTCCTTATCCCCGCATTACCCTGCCTGTTAACGATTTTGTGACATAATCCATTGTATTTTTTTATATATGGATTGATCTTTTTTCGCGTTGCTTATGGATAACCTCAGCATTTTCCGCTGTGCGTTTTAACGTTCGCGGCATTTACTGCTCAGATAATCACCATTCTGTAAGAAAATTTACGCGATCTGAATAAATGTTAATCACTGATTGTTGCGAAATATGAAGAGATTTGTGCTGCAAGATGGCGAGTAGCATAAATTTCCCTGCTGAAAATAGGTGACTAAAGTTTTTTTAATCTTTGTTTGCCGTTTCTCACCCTCAACGTAAATCCCCGTCACCTGTATTGACGTTTTCACATTCTGTTGACAGATTGTAGGGCACGAGGGGCATTTCAGGGAGGATCTGCGCTGCAACTCCGACGCTCTTCTGAAAGGAATCTCCATCCCTTATCACGCCTTCGGGCATCACCGACCGGACCGGGTAAAAAATAAATAAAGGTCAGGCGGCGTAACACAACAAAGCAAAACATCACATTGGAGCAGAATAATGAGTATTTCCTTGAAGAAGTCAGGGATGCTGAAGCTTGGTCTGAGCCTGGTCGCTCTCACCGTCGCGGCAAGCGTGCAGGCAAAAACCCTGGTTTACTGTTCTGAAGGCTCGCCGGAAGGCTTTAACCCACAGCTGTTCACCTCTGGTACAACCTACGACGCTAGCTCTGTACCAATCTATAACCGTCTGGTTGAATTCAAAATCGGTACCACGGAAGTTATTCCGGGTCTGGCTGAGAAGTGGGAAATCAGCGAAGACGGCAAAACCTATACCTTCCACTTACGCCAGGGCGTGAAGTGGCAGGACAATAAAGATTTCAAACCAACGCGTGAACTGACTGCGGATGACGTTGTGTTCTCCTTCGACCGTCAGAAAAACGCACAGAACCCGTACCATAAAGTTTCTGGCGGCAGCTACGAATACTTCGAAGGGATGGGTCTGCCGGACCTGATCACCGAAGTGAAAAAAGTGGACGACAAAACCGTTCAGTTCGTTCTGAGCCGTCCTGAAGCGCCATTCCTTGCTGACCTGGCTATGGACTTCGCCTCTATTCTGTCAAAAGAGTATGCGGACAACATGCTGAAAGCAGGCACCCCGGAAAAAGTGGATCTGAACCCAATCGGTACCGGTCCATTCCAGCTGCAGCAGTACCAGAAAGACTCCCGTATTCTGTACAAAGCATTCGAAGGTTACTGGAGTACCAAGCCGCAGATCGACCGTCTGGTCTTCTCCATCACGCCTGACGCGTCCGTGCGTTACGCGAAACTGCAGAAAAACGAGTGCCAGGTGATGCCGTACCCGAACCCGGCTGATATCGCTCGCATGAAGCAGGACAAAAATATCAACCTGCTGGAGCAGGCGGGCCTGAACGTAGGTTACCTCTCCTTCAACACCGAGAAGAAACCGTTTGATGACGTGAAAGTGCGTCAGGCGCTGACTTACGCGGTGAACAAAGAAGCGATCATTAAAGCGGTTTACCAGGGTGCAGGTATTGCTGCCAAGAACCTGATCCCACCAACCATGTGGGGCTACAACGACGACGTTAAAGACTACACCTACGATCCTGAGAAAGCGAAAGCGCTGCTGAAAGAAGCGGGCCAGGATAAAGGCTTTACCGTTGAGCTGTGGGCAATGCCTGTTCAGCGTCCGTACAACCCGAACGCTCGCCGTATGGCTGAGATGGTTCAGGCTGACTGGGCTAAGGTAGGCGTTCAGGCCAAGATCGTCACTTACGAGTGGGGCGAGTACCTGAAGCGTGCTAAAGCTGGCGAACACCAGGCGGTGATGATGGGCTGGACCGGGGACAATGGGGATCCGGACAACTTCTTCGCCACCCTGTTCAGCTGCGCGGCTGCGAAAGATGGTTCTAACTACTCTCGCTGGTGCTACAAGCCGTTTGAAGATCTGATTCAGCCGGCGCGCGCAACGGACGACCACAACAAGCGTATTGAACTCTACAAACAGGCTCAGGTAGTGATGCATGACCAGGCTCCGGCGCTGATCGTGGCTCACTCCACCGTTTACGAGCCAGTGCGTAAAGAAGTCAAAGGCTATGTGGTTGATCCGCTGGGCAAACACCACTTCGAAAACGTCTCTGTTGAATAATTAAAAGCGTCAGGGGTGCATGAGCACCCCGTGCCGGCGGCGCTGCGCGAGCGCGGACCTACAGCGGTAGGCCGGGTCAGCGCAGCGCCCTCCGGCAGCAGTGCTTTATTCCCTCTTCGCGGAGGGAATAAGATTTGTGAGCAATACAGACGTCACCGCCTGCGGGCAGTACGTCATTAGAGAGAATCCGGGATATGTTGCAGTTCATCCTCCGACGTCTGGGACTTGTCATCCCCACGTTTATCGGTATCACCCTTCTCACTTTTGCCTTCGTCCATATGATCCCCGGCGACCCGGTAATGATTATGGCGGGTGAGCGTGGTATCTCCCCTGAACGCCATGCGCAGCTGCTGGCCGAACTCGGCCTCGATAAGCCGATGTGGCAGCAGTATCTCCATTACATTTGGGGCGTCCTGCACGGTGATTTAGGGATTTCGCTGAAAAGCCGTCTTCCGGTGTGGGACGAGTTTGTGCCGCGTTTTAAAGCGACGCTGGAACTCGGTATCTGCGCCATGATTTTTGCCGTTGCTGTCGGTATCCCCGTTGGTGTTCTGGCTGCCGTTAAGCGCGGTTCAATCTTCGATCACACCGCGGTTGGCCTGGCGCTGACCGGTTACTCCATGCCTATCTTCTGGTGGGGCATGATGCTGATCATGCTGGTCTCCGTGCAACTCAACCTGACGCCGGTCTCTGGACGGGTGAGCGACATGGTGTTCCTTGATGATTCCAACCCGCTCACCGGCTTTATGCTGATTGATACGGCCATCTGGGGCGAAGAGGGCAACTTCATTGATGCGCTGGCGCATATGATCCTGCCTGCGATGGTGCTCGGGACAATTCCTCTGGCTGTAATTGTACGTATGACGCGCTCGTCAATGCTGGAAGTACTGGGAGAGGATTACATCCGTACCGCCCGCGCCAAAGGTCTGACCCGTATGCGCGTCATCATCGTCCATGCGTTGCGTAACGCGATGCTGCCTGTCGTGACGGTGATCGGCTTGCAGGTGGGGACATTGCTGGCCGGGGCGATCCTGACCGAAACCATCTTCTCCTGGCCGGGCCTGGGACGTTGGCTGATCGATGCGCTGCAACGCCGTGACTATCCGGTTGTGCAGGGCGGTGTACTGCTGGTGGCGACGATGATTATCCTCGTCAACCTGCTGGTCGATTTGCTGTACGGCGTGGTGAACCCGCGTATTCGTCATAAGAAGTAAGGGGCCATCATGTCACAAGTTACTCAAAATAAAGCTGTTGCTGCCCCGGTGCCAATGACGCCGATGCAGGAGTTCTGGCATTACTTCAAACGCAACAAAGGCGCCGTGGTCGGACTGGTGTATGTCACCATCATGATCATTATCGCCGTGTTTGCGAACGTGCTGGCGCCGTATAACCCGGCGGATCAGTTCCGCGACGTGCTGCTGGCTCCGCCAGCCTGGCAGGATGGCGGGACCTTCGCCCATCTGCTCGGCACGGATGACGTGGGCCGCGATGTGTTATCGCGTCTGATGTACGGTGCGCGTCTGTCGCTGCTGGTAGGGTGCCTGGTGGTGGTACTGTCGCTGATCCTCGGGGTTATCCTCGGACTGGTTGCCGGCTACTTCGGCGGTCTGATCGACAACATCATTATGCGTGTGGTCGACATCATGCTGGCCCTGCCAAGCCTGCTGTTGGCGCTGGTCCTTGTGGCGGTGTTTGGGCCATCGATAGGTAACGCGGCGCTGGCCCTGACGTTCGTGGCACTCCCTCACTACGTACGATTAACACGTGCGGCGGTGCTGGTGGAAGTGAACCGCGATTATGTCACCGCTTCACGTGTGGCGGGCGCGGGCGCGCTGCGCCAGATGTTCGTCAATATTCTCCCGAACTGCCTTGCGCCGCTGATCGTTCAGGCGTCGCTCGGTTTCTCTAACGCCATTCTCGATATGGCTGCTCTTGGCTTCCTTGGCATGGGTGCGCAACCGCCAACACCGGAGTGGGGCACGATGCTCGCCGATGTGTTGCAGTTCGCGCAAAGCGCATGGTGGGTCGTGACCTTCCCGGGTCTGGCGATTCTGCTGACGGTGCTGGCATTTAACCTGATGGGTGATGGTCTGCGTGATGCACTTGATCCCAAACTGAAGCAGTAAGAGGCACGAGATGGCGTTATTAAATGTAGATAAATTATCGGTGCACTTCGGTGACGTGGGCTCCGAGTTTCGTGCCGTAGACCGTATCAGCTACAGCGTGAATCAGGGTGAAGTGGTTGGCATTGTGGGTGAGTCTGGCTCGGGTAAATCTGTCAGCTCACTGGCGATCATGGGTCTTATTGATTACCCCGGCCGCGTGATGGCGGAAAGCCTGGAGTTCAACGGCCAGGATCTGAAGCGCATCTCCGAGAAGCAGCGCCGCCAGCTGGTGGGCGCTGAAGTGGCGATGATCTTCCAGGACCCAATGACCAGTCTGAACCCGTGCTATACCGTCGGTTTCCAGATTATGGAAGCGATCAAAGTGCATCAGGGTGGGAATAAGAAAACCCGTCGCCAGCGCGCGATCGACCTGCTTACGCAGGTGGGGATTCCCGATCCGGCATCACGTCTGGATGTTTATCCGCACCAGCTGTCTGGTGGGATGAGCCAGCGCGTGATGATCGCTATGGCGATTGCCTGTCGACCGAAGCTGCTGATTGCGGATGAACCGACCACGGCGCTGGACGTGACCATTCAGGCGCAGATCATCGAGCTGCTGCTGGAATTGCAGCAGAAAGAGAACATGGCGCTGGTGCTGATTACCCACGATCTGGCGCTGGTGGCCGAAGCCGCTCACAAAATTATCGTGATGTATGCCGGTCAAGTCGTGGAGGCCGGAAGCTCGCACGATATTTTCCGCGCGCCGCGTCACCCGTATACCCAGGCGCTCCTGCGTGCGCTGCCGGAGTTTGCTCAGGATAAAGCACGTCTGGCGTCGTTGCCGGGCGTCGTCCCAGGTAAATATGACCGCCCGACGGGCTGTCTGCTGAATCCGCGCTGCCCGTACGCGACAGATAAGTGTCGTGCTGAAGAGCCAGAACTGAACACCCTCCCAGGTGGTCGTCAGTCTAAATGTCACTACCCACTTGATGATGCCGGGAGGCCAACACTATGAGTACGCAAGAGGCCGCCAAACAACAGCCGCTGTTGCAGGCCATCGATCTGAAAAAACACTATCCGGTGAAAAAGGGGATTTTTGCCCCTGAACGCCTGGTGAAAGCGCTGGATGGGGTGTCGTTCACTCTGGAACGTGGCAAAACGCTGGCTGTGGTCGGTGAATCGGGCTGTGGTAAATCCACGCTGGGTCGTCTGCTGACGATGATTGAAACCCCGACCGGTGGCGAGCTGTACTATCAGGGCCAGGATCTGCTCAAGCACGATCCCCAGGCACAGAAGCTGCGCCGTCAGAAAATCCAGATTGTGTTCCAGAACCCGTACGGTTCTCTGAACCCGCGTAAAAAAGTGGGACAGATTCTGGAAGAGCCGCTGCAAATTAACAGCGATCTCAACAAAGAGCAGCGCCGTGAAAAAGCGCTGGCGATGATGGCGAAAGTGGGTCTTAAAACCGAGCACTACGATCGCTATCCGCACATGTTCTCTGGCGGTCAGCGTCAGCGTATCGCTATCGCGCGTGGTCTGATGCTGGACCCAGACGTGGTGATTGCCGATGAACCGGTCTCTGCGCTCGACGTGTCCGTGCGTGCGCAGGTGCTGAACCTGATGATGGATTTGCAGCAGGATCTGGGGCTGTCGTATGTGTTTATCTCCCACGACCTGTCCGTGGTGGAGCACATTGCTGATGAAGTGATGGTGATGTATCTCGGGCGCTGCGTGGAGAAGGGGACCAAAGACCAGATCTTTAATAATCCTCGTCATCCGTATACGCAAGCACTGCTGTCGGCCACACCGCGTCTGAATCCGGACGATCGCCGTGAGCGTATTAAGCTGACGGGCGAGCTGCCAAGCCCGCTGAATCCACCGCCGGGTTGTGCGTTCAACGCCCGCTGCCGTCGCCGCTTTGGTCCTTGTACTCAGTTACAGCCGCAGTTGAAAGATTACGGCGGTCAACTGGTGGCCTGCTTTGCGGTCGATCAGGATGAAAACGGTGAGAAACCGCACGCATAATGCGTAAACAAAAAAACCGGCGATTATCGCCGGTTTTTTTATGTCTGCTAATCCACTATTTTCGCAGGCGAATCTGGTCTACGGCGTGGTTTTCACTTTTCGTTAGAATCAGGCTCGCGCGCTCGCGCGTCGGCAGGATGTTCTCTTTCAGGTTCACGTAGTTAATCTCATTCCAGAGCGATGTCGCTACGTTGACCGCTTCCTCTTCAGAAAGCTGGGCGTAGTTATGGAAGTAAGAGTCAGGGTCGGTAAACGCCCCTTCACGGAACTTCAGGAAACGGTTGATATACCAGTTTTGCAGCAGATCTTCCGGCGCATCGACATATATAGAGAAGTCGACGAAGTCGGAGACAAACACATGATGTGGGTCGTGCGGGTAATCCATGCCGCTTTGCAGCACGTTTAGCCCTTCGAGGATCAGAATATCCGGTTGTGCCACCGTTTTATCGCCATCTGGGATGCGGTCGTAAATCAGATGGGAATAGACCGGCGCCGTGACGTTTGGTGCGCCAGATTTCAGATCTGAAACGAATTTCACCAGGCGGTGCATATCGTATGAAAGAGGAAAGCCTTTCTTCTTCATCAGGCCGCGCTCTTTCAGCACCTCGTTCGGATGCAGGAAGCCGTCTGTGGTGATCAGCTCGACGCTGCGATGTTCAGGCCAGCGGCTCAACAGCGCTTGCAGAACACGTGCAGTAGTACTTTTACCGACCGCCACGCTGCCCGCGATGCTGATGATATAAGGAATACGCTGGCCGTTAGTGCCAAGGAACTGCTCCAGTACCGCCTGACGACGCAGGTTGGAGCTTATATAGAAGTTAAGCAAGCGGGACAGTGGCAGATAGATCTCTGCAACCTCCTCCAGCGACAGGTCTTCGTTGATCCCCTTTAACCGCGCAATTTCCCCTTCCGTTAAGGTCATGGGGACGGAGTCACGCAGAGCGGCCCACTGGCTGCGGTTAAACTGAAGATAGGGTGTCATTAACGATTGCTCTTTTTTGCTCATAAGCGTGTTCAGTGAACCCTTTGTCTGCGCGGCAACGCGTTCGTGGCGGCAGCGGTTCATCACTTAGTAGTTAAATTTGGACAATGGGCAGGAGGTTAACACCAGATGGCGGGAATAATAAGAAAAAATATAGACAAGTGATGCTTTACGCGGAGGGCATCACGATACGCTATAGGTGGGTTATTTGCGGTGCTTATGCTGAATATTTGAACGGCAATGAACGAAATATCAGCGTTTTTCCCTTCTGGCGCACAAAATCTGAGCGAAAGAACATTTTATGCAATTTTTTAGTTGCATGACTGCTCATGCCCCCATAGAATGCGCGCTACTTGATGCCGACTTAGCTCAGTAGGTAGAGCAACTGACTTGTAATCAGTAGGTCACCAGTTCGATTCCGGTAGTCGGCACCATCAAGTCCGGTGGGGTTCCCGAGCGGCCAAAGGGAGCAGACTGTAAATCTGCCGTCACAGACTTCGAAGGTTCGAATCCTTCCCCCACCACCACTTTCTGGCAGCGTTATCGCCGCCTGAGCTGGCTAAAACATTAATCAGCTCAAAACATAAAAAGAGAGAAATCTCTTTTTTGTTACAGAAAGAACTGGGTAGCCGAGTTTCAGGATGCGGGCATCGTATAATGGCTATTACCTCAGCCTTCCAAGCTGATGATGCGGGTTCGATTCCCGCTGCCCGCTCCAAGACGTGCTGATATGGCTCAGTTGGTAGAGCGCACCCTTGGTAAGGGTGAGGTCCCCAGTTCGACTCTGGGTATCAGCACCACTTCACTTCTCCTCCCTGTTTCTCTCTGTTACCTTTAAAAAGCATTCAACAGTTCAGGCATATTGCCTGGTTGATGTGGTGATATCACCGATTTATCCGTGTCTTAGAGGGACAATCGATGTCTAAAGAAAAGTTTGAACGTACAAAACCGCACGTTAACGTCGGTACTATCGGCCACGTTGACCATGGTAAAACAACGCTGACCGCTGCAATCACTACCGTTCTGGCTAAAACCTACGGTGGTTCTGCTCGTGCATTCGATCAGATCGATAACGCACCAGAAGAAAAAGCTCGTGGTATCACCATCAACACTTCCCACGTTGAATATGACACCCCGACTCGCCACTACGCACACGTAGACTGCCCGGGCCACGCCGACTATGTTAAAAACATGATCACCGGTGCTGCTCAGATGGATGGCGCAATCCTGGTTGTTGCTGCGACTGACGGCCCTATGCCTCAGACTCGTGAGCACATCCTGCTGGGTCGTCAGGTTGGCGTTCCTTACATCATCGTGTTCCTGAACAAATGTGACATGGTTGATGACGAAGAGCTGCTGGAACTGGTTGAAATGGAAGTTCGTGAACTTCTGTCCCAGTACGACTTCCCAGGTGATGATACTCCAATTATCCGTGGTTCTGCTCTGAAAGCGCTGGAAGGCGAAGCAGAGTGGGAAGCTAAAATCGTTGAGCTGGCTGGCTTCCTGGATTCTTACATCCCAGAACCAGAGCGTGCGATTGACAAGCCGTTCCTGCTGCCTATCGAAGACGTATTCTCCATCTCCGGCCGTGGTACTGTTGTTACCGGTCGTGTAGAGCGCGGTATCGTTAAAGTTGGCGAAGAAGTTGAAATCGTTGGTATCAAAGAGACTGCTAAGTCTACCTGTACTGGCGTTGAAATGTTCCGCAAACTGCTGGACGAAGGCCGTGCTGGTGAGAACGTTGGTGTTCTGCTGCGTGGTATCAAACGTGAAGAAATCGAACGTGGTCAGGTACTGGCTAAGCCAGGCTCTATCAAGCCGCACACCAAATTCGAATCTGAAGTTTACATCCTGTCCAAAGATGAAGGCGGCCGTCATACTCCGTTCTTCAAAGGCTACCGTCCACAGTTCTACTTCCGTACAACTGACGTGACCGGTACCATCGAACTGCCAGAAGGCGTAGAGATGGTAATGCCAGGCGACAACATCAAAATGGTTGTTACCCTGATCCACCCAATCGCGATGGATGACGGTCTGCGTTTCGCAATCCGTGAAGGCGGCCGTACTGTTGGTGCAGGCGTTGTTGCTAAAGTTCTCGGCTAATCGCTGATAACATTTGACGCAATGCGCAATAAAAGGGCATCATTTGATGCCCTTTTTGCACGCTTTCGAACCAGAACCTGGCTCATCAGTGATTTTTTTTGTCATAATCATTGCTGAGACAGGCTCTGTAGAGGGCGTTTAGTCCGAAAAGCGATTGGTTTTTCGGGTTGGATCGCCTCGCTCTCGCGGGGTGAAATTGTTTGTAGAATACTTCTGACAGGTTGGTTTATGAGTGCGAATACCGAAGCTCAAGGGAGCGGTCGCGGCCTGGAAGCGATGAAGTGGGTAGTTGTG
Organism: Lelliottia sp. WB101; assembly: GCF_003051885.1. Classification (NCBI taxonomy): domain Bacteria; kingdom Pseudomonadati; phylum Pseudomonadota; class Gammaproteobacteria; order Enterobacterales; family Enterobacteriaceae; genus Lelliottia; species Lelliottia sp. WB101. Next base: position 709,945 of record NZ_CP028520.1, on the reverse strand, counting down.
GCCGTGCTGCTGATTGTGGCTATTGTTGGCAACTACCTCTATCGTGACATGATGCTGCCGTTGCGTGCGCTGGCCGTAGTAATTCTTATTGCTGCAGCGGGTGGTGTCGCGCTGTTGACGACAAAAGGTAAAGCGACCGTTGCTTTTGCCCGCGAAGCGCGAACCGAAGTTCGCAAGGTCATTTGGCCGACTCGCCAGGAAACATTGCACACCACGCTGATTGTGGCAGCAGTGACAGCAGTCATGTCACTGATTCTGTGGGGACTGGATGGTATTCTGGTTCGCCTGGTTTCCTTTATCACTGGCCTGAGGTTCTAAGATGTCTGAAGCCCCTAAAAAGCGCTGGTACGTCGTTCAGGCGTTCTCCGGTTTTGAAGGCCGCGTAGCCACTTCGCTGCGTGAGCATATCAAATTACACAATATGGAAGAGTTGTTTGGTGAAGTCATGGTTCCGACCGAAGAAGTGGTCGAGATCCGTGGTGGCCAGCGTCGCAAAAGCGAGCGCAAATTCTTCCCGGGTTACGTGCTGGTTCAGATGGTGATGAACGATGCAAGCTGGCACCTGGTGCGCAGCGTCCCGCGCGTAATGGGCTTTATCGGCGGCACGTCCGATCGTCCGGCACCAATCAGCGACAAAGAAGTTGATGCGATTATGAACCGCCTGCAGCAGGTTGGTGATAAGCCGCGTCCGAAAACGCTGTTTGAACCGGGTGAAATGGTTCGTGTTAGCGACGGTCCGTTTGCTGACTTTAACGGCGTGGTTGAAGAAGTGGACTACGAGAAGTCCCGCCTGAAAGTTTCTGTTTCTATCTTCGGTCGTGCGACCCCGGTAGAACTGGACTTTGCCCAGGTAGAAAAAGCCTAAGCAGCCGATCAAAAAAGCGGCGATTTAATCGTTGCACAGGGCGCGAGATTGGAATACAATTTCGCGCCTTTTGTTTTTATGGGTTCCGACCCGTAAAACGATATTTATCACGGGGAGCCTCCTTGAGGCGCTATAACCCATTTAGAGGATTTTAGAATGGCTAAGAAAGTACAAGCCTATGTCAAGCTGCAGGTTGCAGCTGGTATGGCTAACCCAAGTCCACCAGTTGGTCCAGCTCTGGGTCAGCAGGGTGTTAACATCATGGAATTCTGTAAAGCGTTCAACGCAAAAACTGAATCCCTTGAAAAAGGTTTGCCAATTCCGGTTGTTATCACCGTATATGCTGACCGTTCTTTCACTTTCGTTACCAAGACCCCGCCGGCAGCAGTACTGCTGAAAAAAGCGGCTGGTATCAAGTCTGGTTCCGGTAAGCCGAACAAAGATAAAGTTGGTAAAATTTCCCGCGCTCAGCTGCAGGAAATCGCGCAGACCAAAGCTGCCGACATGACTGGTTCCGACATTGAAGCGATGACTCGCTCCATTGAAGGTACTGCACGTTCCATGGGCCTGGTAGTGGAGGACTAAGAAATGGCTAAACTGACCAAGCGCATGTCCGTGATCCGTGACAAAGTTGATGCGACCAAACAATACGACATCACCGAAGCTATCGCTCTGCTGAAAGAACTGGCTACCGCTAAGTTCGTTGAAAGCGTTGACGTTGCTGTAAACCTCGGTATCGACGCTCGTAAATCTGATCAGAACGTTCGTGGCGCAACTGTACTGCCACACGGTACTGGCCGTTCCGTACGCGTAGCTGTATTTGCTCAGGGTGCAAACGCTGAAGCTGCTAAAGCTGCTGGCGCTGAACTGGTAGGTATGGAAGATCTGGCTGATCAGATCAAAAAAGGCGAAATGAACTTTGACGTTGTTATTGCTTCCCCGGATGCAATGCGCGTTGTTGGCCAGCTGGGCCAGGTTCTGGGTCCACGCGGCCTGATGCCAAACCCTAAAGTTGGTACTGTAACTCCTAACGTTGCTGAAGCGGTTAAGAACGCTAAAGCGGGTCAGGTTCGTTATCGTAACGACAAAAACGGCATCATCCACACTACCATCGGTAAAGTGGACTTCGACGCTGACAAATTGAAAGAAAACCTGGAATCTCTGCTGGTTGCGCTGAAAAAAGCAAAACCAACTCAGGCGAAAGGCGTGTACATCAAGAAAATTAGCATCTCCACCACTATGGGTGCAGGTGTTGCAGTTGACCAGGCTGGCCTGAGCGCTGCTGCAAACTAATACCTTTACGTGGGCGGTGGATTTGTCTACAATCTTACCCCCACGTTTGCTAACAAAAGTTAGCAGGTAAAAAGATTTGTTCGTTGGAGCCTGGCCTAATCCAGGCCTCCGTCGAAGACCGCAGGTGTCTCGAAAGAGGCTTAATGCCCTGCGTAGACGGTGACAGAACGCTAAGATTATTTCTGATACTCTGGCTTGTTTCTGCTCACCGTATTAAGACGCTCTTTCCGTTGGGAAGAGTGAAGTGAGTTCCGGAACATGAGTTCCGGCAAACATCCAGGAGCAAAGCTAATGGCTTTAAATCTTCAAGACAAACAAGCGATTGTTGCTGAAGTCAGCGAAGTAGCCAAAGGCGCGCTGTCTGCAGTAGTTGCGGATTCCCGCGGCGTAACTGTAGACAAAATGACTGAACTGCGTAAAGCAGGTCGCGAAGCCGGCGTATACATGCGTGTTGTTCGTAACACCCTGCTGCGCCGTGTTGTTGAAGGTACTCAGTTTGAGTGCCTGAAAGACGCGTTCGTTGGTCCGACCCTGATTGCATATTCTATGGAACACCCGGGCGCAGCTGCTCGTCTGTTCAAAGATTTCGCGAAAGCGAATGCAAAATTTGAGGTCAAAGCCGCAGCCTTTGAAGGTGAGTTGATCCCGGCATCGCAAATCGATCGCCTGGCAACCCTGCCGACCTACGAAGAAGCAATTGCACGCCTGATGGCAACCATGAAAGAAGCTTCGGCTGGCAAACTGGTTCGCACTCTGGCTGCTGTTCGCGATGCAAAAGAAGCTGCTTAATAGCCGTTTTCTTTATCAAGCATTCGCTTACGTATAAACTTATTCTGATTTTCAGGAACAATTTAAATGTCTATCACTAAAGATCAAATCATTGAAGCAGTTGCAGCTATGTCCGTAATGGACGTTGTAGAACTGATTTCTGCAATGGAAGAAAAATTCGGTGTTTCCGCTGCTGCTGCTGTAGCTGTAGCTGCTGGCCCGGCTGAAGCTGCTGAAGAAAAAACTGAATTCGACGTAATTCTGAAAGCTGCTGGCGCTAACAAAGTTGCTGTAATCAAAGCAGTACGTAGCGCAACTGGCCTGGGTCTGAAAGAAGCTAAAGACCTGGTAGAATCTGCTCCAGCCGCTCTGAAAGAAGGCGTGAGCAAAGATGACGCAGAAGCACTGAAAAAATCTCTGGAAGAAGCTGGCGCTGAAGTTGAAGTTAAATAAGCCAACCCTTCCGGTTGCAGCCTGAGAAATTAGGCTGATGGCTGGTGACTTTTTAGTCACCAGCCTTTTTGCGCTGTAAGGCGCCAGTAGCATTTCACACTGTTTGACTGCTGGTTGTCCTGACAATGCTTGTTTCTATCGACGCCTTAATATACTGCGACAGGGTGCTCGCTCTGTGTAAATCGCAACGAAATGGTTTAAGCGTGATAGCAACAGGTATTGCGGAAAGTATTCAATTTTCCGATCAACAAAACGGTGTTGCACAAACTGTCCCTTCGTCGGACAGATGGGTCGACTTGTCAGCGAGCTGAGGAACCCTAATGGTTTACTCCTATACCGAGAAAAAACGTATTCGTAAGGATTTTGGTAAACGTCCACAAGTTCTGGATATACCTTATCTCCTTTCTATCCAGCTTGACTCGTTCCAGAAGTTTATCGAGCAAGATCCTGAAGGGCAGTATGGTCTGGAAGCAGCCTTCCGTTCCGTATTCCCAATCAAAAGCTATAGCGGTAATTCTGAGCTGCAATACGTCAGCTACCGCCTTGGCGAACCGGTATTTGACGTTCAGGAATGTCAGATCCGTGGTGTGACCTATTCCGCACCGCTGCGCGTCAAACTGCGTCTGGTTGTCTATGAGCGCGAAGCGCCAGAAGGCACCGTTAAAGACATTAAAGAACAAGAAGTCTACATGGGTGAAATTCCACTCATGACGGACAACGGTACTTTTGTCATCAACGGCACAGAGCGTGTTATCGTTTCCCAGCTGCATCGTAGCCCGGGTGTCTTCTTCGACAGCGATAAAGGTAAAACACACTCTTCCGGTAAAGTACTGTATAACGCGCGCATCATTCCTTACCGTGGTTCATGGCTGGACTTCGAGTTCGATCCGAAAGACAACCTGTTTGTCCGTATCGACCGTCGTCGTAAACTGCCAGCGACCATCATTCTGCGTGCGTTGAGCTATACCACTGAGCAGATCCTTGACCTGTTCTTCGAGAAAGTGATCTTTGAGATCCGCGACAACAAGCTGCAAATGGAGCTGCTGCCGGAACGTCTGCGTGGCGAAACCGCGTCGTTCGACATCGAATCCGACGGCAAAGTGTACGTGGAAAAAGGTCGCCGTATCACTGCGCGCCATATCCGCCAGCTGGAAAAAGATGAAATCAAACACATCGAAGTTCCGGTTGAATACATCGCGGGCAAAGTGGCAGCAAAAGATTACGTTGATGCTTCAACTGGCGAACTGATCTGCCCGGCTAACATGGAGCTGAGCCTGGATCTGTTGGCTAAGCTGAGCCAGTCTGGTCACAAACGTATCGAAACGCTGTTCACCAACGATCTGGATCACGGTCCGTACATCTCTGAGACTGTACGCGTCGACCCAACTAACGATCGTCTGAGCGCGCTGGTAGAAATCTACCGCATGATGCGCCCTGGTGAGCCACCAACGCGTGAAGCGGCTGAAAGCCTGTTTGAGAACCTGTTCTTCTCCGAAGACCGCTACGATCTGTCCGCGGTTGGTCGTATGAAGTTCAACCGTTCTCTGCTGCGTGACGCGATCGAAGGTTCCGGTATCCTGAGCAAAGAAGACATCATCGAAGTGATGAAAAAGCTCATTGATATCCGTAACGGCAAAGGCGAAGTGGATGATATCGACCACCTCGGCAACCGTCGTATCCGTTCCGTAGGCGAAATGGCGGAAAACCAATTCCGTGTTGGCCTGGTACGTGTTGAGCGTGCGGTGAAAGAGCGTCTGTCTCTGGGCGATCTGGATACCCTGATGCCTCAGGATATGATCAACGCCAAGCCAATTTCTGCCGCAGTGAAAGAGTTCTTTGGTTCCAGCCAGCTGTCTCAGTTCATGGACCAGAACAACCCACTGTCTGAGATTACGCACAAACGTCGTATCTCTGCACTCGGCCCAGGCGGTCTGACCCGTGAACGTGCAGGCTTTGAAGTTCGAGACGTACACCCGACTCACTACGGTCGCGTATGTCCAATCGAAACGCCTGAAGGTCCAAACATCGGTCTGATCAACTCCCTGTCCGTGTACGCACAGACTAACGAATACGGTTTCCTTGAGACTCCGTACCGTAAAGTGACTGACGGTGTTGTAACCGACGAAATTCATTACCTGTCTGCTATCGAAGAAGGTAACTACGTCATCGCTCAGGCGAACACCAACCTGGACGAAGAAGGTCGTTTCGTTGACGATCTCGTTACCTGCCGTAGCAAAGGCGAATCCAGCCTGTTCAGCAATGATCAGGTGGACTACATGGACGTTTCCACGCAGCAGATCGTTTCTGTTGGTGCGTCCCTGATTCCATTCCTGGAACACGATGACGCCAACCGTGCATTGATGGGTGCGAACATGCAACGTCAGGCGGTTCCGACTCTGCGCGCTGATAAGCCGCTGGTTGGTACCGGTATGGAACGTGCTGTTGCCGTTGACTCCGGTGTAACCGCGGTTGCTAAACGTGGCGGTACTGTTCAGTACGTTGATGCTTCCCGTATCGTTATCAAAGTTAACGAAGACGAGATGTATCCGGGCGAAGCAGGCATCGACATCTATAACCTGACGAAGTACACCCGTTCTAACCAGAACACCTGCATCAACCAGATGCCGTGTGTGTCTCTGGGTGAGCCGGTTGAGCGCGGCGACGTGCTGGCAGATGGTCCGTCTACCGATCTCGGTGAACTGGCGCTCGGTCAGAACATGCGCGTAGCGTTCATGCCGTGGAACGGTTACAACTTCGAAGACTCCATCCTCGTGTCCGAGCGTGTGGTCCAGGAAGATCGTTTCACCACGATTCACATTCAGGAACTGGCATGTGTGTCCCGTGACACCAAGCTGGGGCCAGAAGAGATCACTGCTGACATCCCGAACGTGGGTGAAGCTGCGCTCTCTAAACTTGATGAATCCGGTATCGTTTACATCGGTGCAGAAGTGACCGGCGGCGACATTCTGGTTGGTAAGGTAACGCCGAAAGGTGAAACCCAGCTGACGCCAGAAGAGAAACTGCTGCGTGCCATCTTCGGTGAGAAAGCGTCTGACGTTAAAGACTCTTCTCTGCGTGTACCAAACGGTGTTTCCGGTACGGTTATCGACGTTCAGGTCTTTACTCGCGATGGCGTAGAAAAAGACAAACGCGCGCTGGAAATCGAAGAGATGCAGCTGAAGCAGGCGAAAAAAGACCTGTCTGAAGAACTGCAGATCCTCGAAGCTGGCCTGTTTAGTCGTATCTATGCTGCGCTGGTCTCCGGTGGCATCGAAGCTGAGAAGCTCGACAAACTGCCTCGCGACCGCTGGCTGGAACTGGGCCTGGCCGACGAAGAGAAACAAAGTCAGCTGGAACAACTGGCTGAGCAGTACGACGAACTGAAACACGAGTTCGAGAAAAAACTCGAAGCGAAACGCCGCAAAATCACTCAGGGCGACGATCTGGCACCAGGCGTGCTGAAGATTGTTAAGGTTTATCTGGCCGTTAAACGTCAGATTCAGCCTGGTGATAAAATGGCAGGTCGTCACGGTAACAAAGGTGTTATCTCCAAGATCAACCCGATCGAAGATATGCCTCACGATGCTAACGGTACGCCGGTAGATATCGTGCTGAACCCACTGGGTGTACCGTCTCGTATGAACATTGGTCAGATCCTTGAAACTCACCTGGGTATGGCTGCGAAAGGTATCGGCGAGAAAATCAACGCCATGCTGAAGCAGCAGGAAGAAGTCGCGAAACTGCGCGAATTCATCCAGCGTGCGTACGATCTGGGCACTGATGTTCGTCAGAAAGTTGACCTGAACACCTTCAGCGATGACGAAGTTCTGCGTCTGGCTGAGAACCTGAAAAAAGGCATGCCGATCGCAACACCGGTCTTCGATGGTGCGAAAGAGTCTGAAATCAAGGAACTGTTACAGCTGGGTGGCCTGCCGACTTCCGGTCAGATCACACTGTTCGACGGTCGTACCGGTGAGCAATTCGAGCGCCAGGTTACCGTTGGCTACATGTACATGCTGAAACTGAACCACCTGGTTGATGACAAGATGCATGCGCGTTCTACCGGTTCTTACAGCCTGGTTACTCAGCAGCCGCTGGGTGGTAAGGCGCAGTTCGGTGGTCAGCGCTTCGGTGAGATGGAAGTGTGGGCGCTTGAAGCATATGGCGCGGCATACACCCTGCAGGAAATGCTTACCGTTAAGTCTGATGACGTGAACGGCCGTACGAAGATGTATAAAAACATCGTCGACGGTAACCATCAGATGGAACCGGGCATGCCGGAATCCTTCAACGTACTGTTGAAAGAGATCCGTTCCCTGGGTATCAACATCGAGCTGGAAGACGAGTAACTCTCGCTCAAACAGGTCACTGGTGCCGGATTAATAACCCGGCACCAGATTGTGCTAACTCCGACGGGAGCAAATCCGTGAAAGACTTATTAAAGTTTCTGAAAGCGCAAACTAAAACCGAAGAGTTTGATGCGATCAAAATTGCTCTGGCATCGCCAGACATGATCCGTTCATGGTCTTTCGGTGAAGTTAAGAAGCCGGAAACCATCAACTACCGTACGTTCAAACCTGAGCGTGACGGCCTTTTCTGTGCGCGTATTTTCGGGCCAGTAAAAGATTACGAGTGCCTGTGCGGTAAGTACAAGCGCCTGAAACACCGTGGTGTGATCTGTGAGAAGTGCGGCGTTGAAGTGACCCAAACTAAAGTGCGCCGTGAGCGCATGGGCCACATCGAGCTTGCGTCTCCGACTGCTCACATTTGGTTCCTGAAATCTCTGCCGTCCCGTATCGGTCTGCTGCTGGATATGCCGCTGCGCGATATCGAACGTGTTCTGTACTTCGAATCTTATGTTGTTATCGAAGGCGGGATGACGAATCTGGAACGTAACCAGATTCTGACCGAAGAACAGTATCTGGACGCGCTGGAAGAGTTCGGTGACGAATTCGACGCGAAAATGGGTGCGGAAGCTATTCAGGCCCTGCTGAAAAGCATGGATCTGGAGCAAGAGTGCGAGCAGCTGCGTGAAGAGCTGAACGAAACCAACTCCGAAACCAAGCGTAAAAAGCTGACCAAGCGTATCAAGCTGCTGGAAGCGTTCGTTCAGTCTGGTAACAAACCAGAGTGGATGATTCTGACCGTTCTGCCGGTTCTGCCGCCAGATCTGCGTCCACTGGTTCCGCTGGATGGTGGTCGTTTCGCGACTTCCGACCTGAACGATCTGTATCGTCGCGTGATCAACCGTAACAACCGTCTGAAACGACTGTTGGATCTGGCTGCGCCTGACATCATCGTACGCAACGAAAAACGTATGCTGCAGGAAGCGGTCGACGCCCTGCTGGATAACGGTCGTCGCGGTCGTGCGATCACCGGTTCTAACAAACGTCCTCTGAAATCTTTGGCCGATATGATCAAAGGTAAACAGGGTCGTTTCCGTCAGAACCTGCTCGGTAAGCGTGTTGACTACTCCGGTCGTTCTGTAATCACCGTAGGTCCATACCTGCGTCTGCATCAGTGCGGTCTGCCGAAGAAAATGGCACTGGAACTGTTCAAACCGTTCATCTACGGCAAGCTGGAACTGCGTGGCCTGGCCACCACTATCAAAGCCGCTAAGAAAATGGTTGAGCGCGAAGAAGCTGTCGTTTGGGATATCCTGGACGAAGTTATCCGCGAACACCCGGTACTGCTGAACCGTGCACCAACTCTGCACCGTTTGGGTATCCAGGCGTTTGAACCGGTTCTGATCGAAGGTAAAGCAATTCAGCTGCACCCGCTGGTTTGTGCGGCATATAACGCCGACTTCGATGGTGACCAGATGGCTGTTCACGTACCGCTGACGCTGGAAGCCCAGCTCGAAGCGCGTGCGCTGATGATGTCTACCAACAACATCCTGTCACCTGCGAACGGCGAGCCAATCATCGTTCCTTCTCAGGACGTTGTACTGGGTCTGTACTACATGACCCGTGACTGTGTTAACGCCAAAGGCGAAGGCATGGTGCTGACTGGCCCTAAAGAAGCTGAGCGTATTTACCGAGCTGGCCTGGCCTCTCTGCATGCGCGCGTTAAAGTGCGTATCACTGAATACGAAAAAGATGCGAGCGGCGAATTCGTTGCGAAAACCAGCCTGATCGATACGACTGTTGGTCGTGCGATTCTGTGGATGATCGTGCCGAAAGGTCTGCCTTTCTCCATCGTCAACCAGGCGCTGGGCAAGAAAGCGATCTCCAAAATGCTGAACACCTGTTACCGCATTTTGGGTCTGAAACCGACCGTTATCTTCGCTGACCAGACGATGTACACCGGCTTTGCTTATGCAGCGCGTTCAGGTGCATCTGTTGGTATCGATGACATGGTGATCCCACAGAAGAAATACGAGATCATCAGCGAAGCCGAAGCTGAAGTGGCCGAAATCCAGGAGCAGTTCCAGTCTGGTCTGGTTACCGCGGGCGAACGCTACAACAAAGTTATCGATATTTGGGCTGCGGCGAACGATCGCGTTTCCAAAGCGATGATGGACAACCTGCAAACTGAAACCGTCATTAACCGTGAAGGTAAAGAAGAGCAGCAGGTTTCCTTCAACAGCATCTACATGATGGCCGACTCCGGTGCGCGTGGTTCCGCAGCACAGATTCGTCAGCTGGCAGGTATGCGTGGTCTGATGGCGAAACCAGATGGTTCCATCATCGAGACGCCAATCACCGCGAACTTCCGTGAAGGTCTGAACGTACTCCAGTACTTCATCTCCACGCACGGTGCGCGTAAAGGTCTGGCGGATACCGCACTGAAAACAGCAAACTCCGGTTATCTGACGCGTCGTCTGGTTGACGTTGCTCAGGATCTGGTGGTGACTGAAGACGATTGTGGCACCCTCGAAGGTATCACCATGACCCCGGTTATCGAGGGTGGTGATGTTAAAGAGCCACTGCGCGATCGCGTTCTGGGTCGTGTGACTGCTGAAGACGTACTGAAACCAGGTACCGCAGACATTCTGGTTCCACGCAACACTCTGCTGCACGAACAGTGGTGTGACCTGCTGGAAGAGAACTCTGTCGACTCCGTGAAAGTGCGTTCTGTCGTATCCTGTGACACCGACTTTGGTGTATGTGCGCACTGCTATGGTCGTGACCTGGCGCGTGGCCACATCATCAACAAAGGTGAAGCAATCGGCGTTATCGCGGCACAGTCCATCGGTGAGCCGGGTACACAGCTGACGATGCGTACGTTCCACATCGGTGGTGCGGCATCTCGTGCGGCTGCTGAATCCAGCATCCAGGTGAAAAACAAGGGTAGCATCAAGCTGTCTAACGCCAAGTCGGTTGTTAACTCCGCTGGCAAGCTGGTTGTGACCTCTCGTAACACCGAGCTGAAGCTGATCGACGAATTCGGTCGTACCAAAGAGAGCTACAAAGTACCTTACGGTGCTGTGATGGCGAAAGGCGATGGCGAACAGGTTGCTGGCGGCGAGACCGTAGCAAACTGGGATCCGCACACCATGCCGGTAATCACCGAAGTGGCGGGATTCATTCGCTTCACCGATATGATCGATGGCCAGACGATTACTCGTCAGACCGACGAACTGACCGGTCTCTCCTCTCTGGTAGTTCTGGATTCTGCAGAACGTACCGCGGGTGGTAAAGATCTGCGTCCGGCACTGAAAATCGTTGATGCTAACGGTAACGACGTTCTGATCCCAGGCACCGATATGCCTGCTCAGTACTTCCTGCCAGGTAAAGCGATTGTCCAGCTGGAAGATGGCGTACAGATCAGCGGTGGTGACACCCTGGCGCGTATTCCACAGGAATCTGGCGGTACCAAGGACATCACCGGTGGTCTGCCACGCGTTGCTGACCTGTTCGAAGCACGTCGTCCGAAAGAGCCAGCTATCCTTGCGGAAATCAGCGGCATCATTTCCTTCGGTAAAGAGACCAAAGGGAAACGTCGTCTGGTTATCACTCCGTTAGACGGTAGCGAACCATACGAAGAGATGATTCCTAAGTGGCGTCAGCTCAACGTGTTCGAAGGTGAACGTGTAGAACGTGGTGACGTGGTTTCCGATGGTCCAGAAGCGCCGCACGACATTCTGCGTCTTCGTGGTGTTCACGCGGTAACGCGTTATATCACCAACGAAGTACAGGACGTTTACCGTCTGCAGGGCGTTAAGATTAACGATAAACACATCGAAGTTATCGTTCGTCAGATGCTGCGTAAAGCAACCATCGATAGCGCTGGCAGCTCGGACTTCCTGGAAGGCGAGCAGGTGGAATACTCCCGCGTCAAGATTGCAAACCGCGATCTGGAAGCGAACGGCAAAGTGGCGGCGCTCTACTCCCGCGACCTGCTGGGTATCACCAAAGCGTCTCTGGCAACCGAGTCCTTCATCTCTGCAGCATCCTTCCAGGAGACCACGCGTGTCCTGACCGAAGCAGCTGTTGCGGGTAAACGTGATGAACTGCGCGGTCTGAAAGAGAACGTTATCGTGGGTCGTCTGATCCCGGCTGGTACCGGTTATGCTTACCACCAGGATCGTATGCGTCGTCGTGCTGCGGGCGAACTGCCAGCTGCACCTCAGGTAACTGCGGAAGATGCTTCTGCAAGCCTGGCAGAACTGCTGAACGCAGGTCTGGGCGGCTCTGACAACGATTAATCGTTGATGCCCGGCGGTGAAAATCGCCGGGTAACGAAACCCAGGTCGGAAAAGCGCTAGCGCCAATCGACAACAAAAAACCCGCCTCGGCGGGTTTTTTTATATCTCTATTTTTTCAGTTCAGCAGCGGCAGGCGACGATAAAGCTCAATCATGTCTCCCGCCAGATCCTGAATCACCATCGCGTTCATCAGGTGGTCCTGCGAATGAACGGTAATGAGATTCACCGGGAGTTTGCCGGTGCCTTCATCAAGGCCAATCAGCTGGGTCTGGATGGTATGCGCGTGCTTCACATATTCACGCGACTCTTCCATCGCTTGTTCCGCGCCCTCGAAGTCACCTTTACGTGCCAGTTGTAGCGCGGTCAACGCCGCACTGCGCGCCGCCCCGGCGTTTACCAGCAACTCCATGATGGTTGTTTCTAAATCTTCCATGTTTTACTCCAACAGTTTGAGTGCTTTTTCGAGCACGGCATCGCCTTTCATCATGCCGTAATCCATCATGTCGATCACCGCGACCTTTTTGCCCAGCGGTTCCGCCTGAGCCTGAAGTTTTGCCAGTTCGTATTTAACCTGTGGCCCCAGTAATACGATGTCGGCGGTGGCAATATTGTCTTTAAATTCAGCAACCGGCACGGCTTTAATGGTTACTTCAACGCCTTTTTTATCTGCGGCGTCTTTCATACGTTGAACCAGCATGCTGGTAGACATACCCGCCGCACAGCATAAAACGATGTTCTTCATAGTCAGCCTCGATGTACATGTGTTTATTGATAATTATCCCGTGCAGGCGGCTTCAACAACCGCTTTTAGGCGATTGTGTGTGAGGCATCACAAAGAAATCTGCTTTTTCTGAAACCGGTTACAATTTTAACGGATTACGCGGTGCGCCCGCCAAAGCGGGCACAGAGAAAGCGGTGTCATGCATGAGTGGAAGAGAGAAGCGTGCGGTTTTTACCCTGCTGTTTGGCTTCGTAGAGAGCTGCGTCCACGCTGCCCACTAACTGCTCCAGCGGCTCGAAGTGCCACTCTCCCAGGCCGGCGCTAAAGGTGACGTGCAAACCCTCTTCCCGCCAGGTGCGATCTGCAACCTGAAGACGCCATTTTTCCAGCAGGCTAAAAGCTGACTCACTATGTTCTGCCGGGAAGACAACGGCAAACTCCTCACCGCCGTAGCGATACACGGAAATATGCTGGGGTTGCATGACCTGGATGCCCTCCCGGGCGACATTACGCAGCACAATGTCACCGCTCAGATGACCCCAGGTGTCATTGATGGATTTAAAGTTATCAATATCAACCAGCGCGAGGGCAAAGGGCTGATGCTCTTTCATCAATGCCGCAACATCGCTGTCGAAGGCGCGGCGATTCTTACAGCCGGTGAGCGCGTCTACGGTCGCCTGCCGCACATAATCCCGCTCGCGCTCTTTGTTCGTCAGAATGGTTTTACTGAGCATCGCTTCCAGTCGCGGCGCTTGATTCACCTCGCCGGTTTTAATGGCATTGATGATGTTCATCAGTACTGTACGTGATGCGTGGCGCAGATACAGGCCAAACAAGACAATCACGATGGCGGCCAGCGCAAATCCCCAACTGACAATGTTCGTTTCGTGACGTGTGATGTCGGTGAGCGTGGTATTAGAAACGCGGTAAATGACGAGCCAGTCCGGGTTCGTAAAGGCGTAGTAGTAGTACCAGAAGCCGGTTTTACGATCGTAGGTGTGCCCCTCGCCGCTGGTCATCTGGTCCATCAGCTCTTCACTGACATAAGTTTTAAACAAGGCTCGGGTATCCGGATGCAGCACCACCTTTCCATCGCGCTCCACCACGAAGAATTCCCCATGCATGGGGGCGACCATCTGGCGAAGGGTATATCCCATGGAAGCCAGGTCGAGATGAAATCCGAGAGTCCCTTTAACGCGACCTTCCGGCGAAATGACGGGCCGGTAGAGGGTAACGGTAAGCTGATGAGTAAAGTAATCCATATAAGGGCTGGTATAGCGGCTTAAGGTACTCGCCTGCGCCTGACCGACAAACCACGGGCGGACGCGGGGATCAAACTTTTTGCTGCTGTCATCCGCCAGGACTTCGGGGGCACGCAGGTAGTGTCCCTGGGCGTCAGCCAGAGAGATAGCCGAAACGTTCGGCATCATGTTTTGCAACTGCATCAGGGCCTGCAATCCGTTCTCGCGATCGACATTCACCGTGTTCTCAAGCTGGTCATTGCGGGAGAAGAATGTGACAGCCCGGCCAAGAATATGGTCATTTTCACGCAGGATCGATTCCGTATAGTTCACCGCCAGGTTATGCGTGAAATTGAGGTTAATATTATGATAATCCTCAACAAAATCTTTTCTCTGCGTCAGCGTGATAAACACGGCGATCAGCACAAAACTGAGCAATATCCCCGCAAAGCTCACCAGGATAGGTGTCGTAAAAGAGAGTTTTTTACTGTGGACAGGCATGGGTTGTCAGAGATCCAGAAGAGGTGATAGTCCAAATGTATGCTGGTTAATTATACTTCCCAGATTTTAAGGCAGGATGATTTATCTTAATAACTGACCAGAAACTGCTTATTTTTGTGAAGGCAGGGCGAAACGAGGAAGAAGCTTTTCGCCCTGGTCAGCGTCCGCTGCTGACGTTTGCAGATTAAAAAAACGCAGATGATTCGACAACTGCTCAATGGTGACACTCCGAGGCTCCTCGAGAACATTTCGCCTCGTTGCATCGCGTTTCAACGTAACTGCGAGACGCGCCCCAGCCAGCTATCCCAGTCTTTCCAGACGGGCTGTAACCCCTGGGTGCTGAGCGCGTGGGCAACCTCTTCAGGCCGACGGCCATCGTGTGGGGCGAACTGCTCCAGTTCCGGATGATTATCGGCATAACCGCCCGGCTGGGTTTTGGAAAAGGCGCTGACGTTGTTAATGGCTAATGGAATGACCCGATCGCGAAACTCTGGCGATTCCCGTGTTGATAGCGACAGCTCCACTTCCGGTGCCAGCAGGCGAAACGCGCAGATCGTTTGCACCAGTTGGCGTTCATCCATGATCGACGCCGGTTCGATACCGCCAGCGCAGGGGCGCAGCCGCGGGAAAGAGATGGAGTAGCGGCTCTGCCAGTAGTGCTGCTGGAGCCACAACAAATGCTCCGCCACCATAAAACAGTCGACCCGCCAGCTGTCTGACAGCCCAATCAACGCGCCGAGACCGATTTTGTCGATTCCCGCGCGACCGAGTCGGTCCGGCGTTTCCAGGCGGAAGAAAAAATCCTGCTTTTTTCCTTTCAGGTGGTGCCGGGCGTACATCGCTTCGTGATAGGTCTCCTGATAGACCATCACGCCGTCCAGCCCAAGGGATTTCAGCTCCACGTACTCCTCTTCAGAGAGTGGCTGAACCTCCATCTGCAAGGACGAAAACCGGCGACGTATGGCCGGAATGTGCTGACGGAAATAGTCCATGCCCACTTTTCCCTGATGTTCACCGGTGACCAGCAACAGATGTTCAAAGCCCATCTCCCGGATGGCGCCACACTCACGGGCAATCTCATCCTCATCGAGGGTTTTTCGCTTAATGCGATTGCTCATGGAAAAGCCGCAGTAGGTGCAATCATTGGCGCACAGGTTGGAGAGGTAGAGCGGCACGTAAAAGCTCACTGTGTTGCCAAAACGCTGGCGAGTGAGCCGTTGCGCGCGCTGGGCCATTGGCTCCAGATAGGCGCTGGCGGCGGGGGAGAGCAGGGCCATCAGATCTTCGCGGGAGACATGGCGCGCGTTCAGGGCGCGCTCGACGTCTCCGGCGGTTTTGCTGTTGATTCGCAGACGAATATCGTCCCAGTCCAGTTCCCGCCAGCGGTCGACGAAGGTGCTCATGAGTACGCCTCCAGAAAGCCCGTTAGCGGGCTGGTGGCCTGCGCCTGATAACTGCGCGAGCCAGGCACAGACTGACGCGCCAGCAGACCTGCCTCTACAGCCAGACGAAACGCGCGCGCCATCATCACCGGATCATCAGCCACTGCAATTGCGGTGTTGACCAGCACGGCGTCGGCGCCCATCTCAAGCGCCTGCGCCGCATGGCTCGGCACGCCGATACCCGCATCTACCACCACCGGAACGGTGGCCTGTTCAATGATAATTTCAAGCATCGCGCGGGTTTCCAGCCCCTGGTTGGAACCAATCGGCGCACCCAGCGGCATCACCGCCGCGCAACCGACTTCCTCGAGCCGTTTACAGAGCACCGGGTCCGCGCCGCAGTAGGGCAAAACCGTGAACCCTTGCTTGACGAGAATATCGGCTGCTTTCAGGGTTTCGATGGGATCGGGCAGCAGCCAGCGCGCGTCGGGATGGATTTCCAGTTTCAGCCAGCTGGTGCCCAGCGCTTCGCGTGCCAGTTGGGCGGCAAACACCGCCTCTTCTGCCGTTTTCGCCCCGGACGTGTTGGGCAGAAGCGTCACGCCCGCCGCCAGAAGCGGGGCCAGGATCGCATCGCTGTGATGACGTAAATCCACACGTTTCATCGCCAGCGTCACCAGCTCGCTGCCGCTCTCGCGAATGGCATCGACCATCAGCTGTGGCGAAGCGAATTTTCCGGTGCCGGTGAAAAGGTGTGATTCAAAGAGTTTATCTGCAATACGTAACATATCAGCCTCCCGCGATGACCTGAAAAAGCAGGATCTGATCGCCTTCGCGCACCTGCTGATATTCCCACTGCTCACGCGGCAGGATCTGTTGATTAAGGGCCAGCGCCATACCCGGCTTCAGCTGGCGTAGCTGGTCGAGAAGGGCTGCGACGGTAAGCCCCGAAACGCACTGCATCGGCTCATCGTTAAACAGAATGCGCATGCTGTCCTCCGCATATCGGGCACCCGCTGGCGCGCTGCAATGCCAGATGTCGCCAGTTTCCTGAACGGGCATCGAACATCCTCAGCGTATTGCGCGGGGTCGCCATTTTGCTGATGAGTTTGATCGCCTCCAGCGCCTGCAAGGTGCCCATCACGCCGACGACCGGCCCGAGGATCCCCGCCGTACGGCAGTTGCGCTGCGGCTCTTCATCGTCCGGCCACAGGCAGCGGTAGCAGCCCTGCGTCCACGGCGGCGTCAGCACCATCATCTGCCCGCCAAACCCAACGGCGCTGGCGGTAATGAGCGGCGTATCGAGGGCCACGCAGGCGGCGTTGATCGCCTGACGTGTCGCCATATTGTCGGTGCAATCCAGCACCACATCGGCGCGGGCGACCTCCTGATGGAGCGCGTCTCCCTCCAGCCGCTTCTGCACGGCAATGAGCGTAATGTCAGGGTTGAGCGCATTCAGCCGCTGGGTGGTGATCTGCGCTTTTGGCTGGTTAATGTCCTCGGTGGTGAACAGGATTTGCCGCTGCAAATTGCTCAGATGGACATCGTCGTCGTCGGCTAACACCAGCGTGCCGACGCCTGCGCCAGCCAGATAGAGCGCAGCAGGCGCGCCCAGTCCTCCGAGGCCGATGATCAACACCCGGCTGTCGAGCAGTGTTTGCTGACCCTCGACGGCGATATCGTCGAGCAGGATCTGGCGGCTGTAGCGCATGAAATCAGTGTCATTCATCGCGCGCTCCCGCCAGCTGCAACAGCTGTTCAGTGGCCGCCCGCCAGTCTGCTGCCTGCGTAATGGCGCTGACCACCGCGATACTGCCGACGCCGGTTTCCAGCACTGCCGGAGCACGCGCCAGGCTGATACCGCCGATAGCGACGGTCGGGTAATCGCCCAGACGAGCGATATGGCGCGCCAGCTGCGCCAGCCCTTGCGGGGCTGACGGCATCTGTTTAGTTTGCGTGGGGAAGACGTGGCCGAGCGCGATATAGGAGGGGCGAGCGGTGAGCGCCACGTCGATCTCCATATCATCATGAGTCGACACGCCCAGGCGCAGGCCTGCCTCGCGAATGGCGCTCAGATCGGTGGTCTCGAGATCTTCCTGACCCAGATGCACACCGTAGGCCTGATGCTTAATCGCCAGCTGCCAGTAATCGTTGATAAATAACCGGGCGTCAAAGCGGCGCCCCAGTTCGATGGCAGCTATCACGTCGCTTTCCACCTCTTCATCACGCTTGTCTTTGATACGCAGCTGGAGCGTTTTGACGCCCGCCTGAAGCAGGCGCTCAATCCATTCCACGCTGTCGACGACCGGGTAAAGCCCTAAGCGCAGGGGCACCGGGGGGAAATCGGGCTGGTACATTACGCCTCCTCTTTTTTGAGGTAGATTTCGCCGCCTTTAGCGCGGAAGTTTTCTGACATGTCAGCCATGCCCACTTCGATCACCTGTTTTGCGGCGTAGTCGCGCACTTCCTGGCTGATTTTCATTGAGCAGAATTTTGGCCCGCACATGGAGCAGAAGTGCGCCACTTTGCCGGACTCCTGCGGCAGGGTTTCATCGTGGTAGGCGCGCGCGGTGAACGGGTCGAGCGCCAGATTGAACTGGTCTTCCCAGCGGAATTCAAAGCGGGCTTTCGACATGGCGTTATCGCGGATCTGCGCGCCCGGGTGGCCTTTGGCTAAATCCGCCGCGTGGGCGGCGATTTTGTAGGTGATCAGCCCCTGCTTCACGTCCTCTTTGTTCGGCAGGCCGAGATGCTCTTTCGGGGTGACATAGCAGAGCATGGCGCAGCCAAACCAGCCGATCATCGCCGCGCCGATACCAGAGGTGAAGTGGTCGTAGCCCGGTGCAATATCGGTGGTCAGCGGCCCAAGGGTGTAGAACGGTGCTTCGTGGCAGTGCTCCAGCTCTTCAGTCATATTGCGGCGAATCATCTGCATTGGCACGTGGCCAGGGCCTTCAATCATCACCTGCACGTCATATTCCCAGGCGATTTTGGTCAGCTCGCCCAGGGTGTGTAGCTCAGCAAACTGTGCTTCGTCGTTGGCATCGCGAATAGAGCCAGGACGCAGGCCGTCGCCAAGCGACAGGGAGACGTCGTACGCGGCGCAGATTTCACAAATCTCGCGGAAGTGTTCGTAGAGGAAGTTTTCCTGATGATGCGACAGGCACCATTTCGCCATGATTGAGCCGCCGCGCGAGACAATCCCGGTCAGGCGTTTGGCGGTCATCGGCACGTAGCGCAGCAGTACACCGGCGTGGATGGTGAAGTAATCTACCCCCTGTTCGGCCTGTTCCAGCAGCGTATCGCGGAACGCTTCCCAGGTGAGATCTTCGGCGATCCCGTTTACCTTCTCCAGCGCCTGGTAGATCGGGACCGTGCCGATCGGCACCGGGCTGTTACGCAGGATCCACTCGCGGGTTTCGTGGATGTAGCGCCCGGTGGAGAGATCCATCACCGTGTCCGCGCCCCAGCGGGTGGACCACACCAGTTTTTCGACCTCTTCTTCGATGGAGGAGGTGACCGCAGAGTTGCCGATATTGGCGTTCACCTTCACCAGGAAGTTGCGGCCAATAATCATCGGTTCCGATTCCGGGTGGTTTATGTTGGCAGGGATAATCGCCCGGCCAGCGGCCACTTCGTCACGCACGAATTCCGGCGTAATGTTCTCCGGCAGGCGAGCGCCAAAACCTTCGCCCGGATGCTGGTGGCGCAGAACTTCGCTGCGAATGCGCTCGCGCCCCATGTTTTCGCGGATGGCAATGAATTCCATCTCCGGCGTTACGATCCCCTGGCGCGCATAGTGCAGCTGGGTTACGCATTTTCCCGCTTTCGCCCGTTTCGGCGTCAACAGACCGGTGAAACGCAGCCCGTCCAGACCATCGTCCGCCAGCCGTTCTTTGGTGTACGCGGAGCTGCGGTCGGTCAGTGATTCGCTGTCCTGGCGCGCCTCAATCCACGGCTGACGCAATTTTGCCAGCCCCTGCTGGACGTTGATGGCCACCTCCGCATCGCCATAAGGGCCAGAGGTGTCGTAGACCGGCACTGCTTCGTTATCTTCAAACTGGGGATTTTCTTTGCTGCCACCGATCAGTGTCGGGCTGAGCTGGATTTCACGCATCGGGACGCGGATATCGTCCTGCGAACCGGTGATGTAAATACGTCTGGAGTTCGGGAAAGCAGTGCCTTCCAGGGTATCGATGAAGTGTTGTGCTTGTGCGCGCTGTTCGCGGCGGGTCAGTTTAGTTGCAGACATAGCTCATTCCAAAAAAGTAAGGAGTGGCTTGTCAGACGACGGATGAAGCAAGAGGTGTGATCACCCAGAGAGGGTGATACGACAGCATTTTGACTCTTGTTCCCTTCGCAGGTATTAGCCTGATCAGGTTCCGCGGATCCCGAATTAACGGTCTCAGCCCGGCTTTCGCACTGGGCACTCCGACAAGAAAACGCGCCTGCAGTGCAGGTG
The DNA here is from genome assembly GCF_003051885.1 of Lelliottia sp. WB101. Classification (NCBI taxonomy): domain Bacteria; kingdom Pseudomonadati; phylum Pseudomonadota; class Gammaproteobacteria; order Enterobacterales; family Enterobacteriaceae; genus Lelliottia; species Lelliottia sp. WB101. Next base: position 689,609 of record NZ_CP028520.1, on the reverse strand, counting down.
CGGTATTTGTAAATTACTCGTTAACGCTTAAGAACTCAAGCAGGCCGCGCGATGTTGTCTTCGTTGCTGGCTTTTGGATTGCTGTCCAGCACCAGGGCGATGAGCTTGTCTTCCAGTGTGAACCGCGCTTCCATCGCTTCGCCGAGATCGGAAAGGGCCTGCTGGAAATCCAGATAATTGTCCTGGTCGATGGCGTTTTCGAGCGTGGAGTCGTAATAGTCCATGATCTGCTGAGTATTGGCTTCCAGCAGTGGATAGAGCTTCGTGGCCGCTAAATACGGGCTGGTCCCTTCCATTTCGCGAATAATACGTTCATATAGATTAAAATGACCGTCGGAAAGGTAGTCGACCAGGCTTTGACAAAAATCATCCAGCGCTTTTTCATTCAACCGCATATACGATTCTTTGCCAGGCTTAATGCCAACCAGATTGTAGTAAGCAACAAGCAAATGTTTACGCACGTGCAGCCAGCGATCGACCAGGTCATGACTTCCTCCAACGCGCTCTGTCAGGCTTTGTAGCTGGTTTAGCATGTTTGACTCCACAAGGTTAAGATGAAAAAGCTGGCCACCCGGAAATGTAAGAATATTGTTATCAACATGCCTGTGAAGCAAAGGTAGTGCAATAGATATGGATCGTATAATTGAAAAATTAGATCGCGGCTGGTGGATCGTCAGCTCCGAACAAAAATTATGGTTGCCCGGCGGAGAATTACCTTACGGCGAGGCAGGACGTTTCGATCTTGCGGGGCAGAGGGCACTCTGGCTCGGCGAATGGCAGGGCGATCCCGTGTGGTTGATTCAGCAACATCGCCATCACGAAATGGGATCGGTTCGCCAGGTGATCGATCTGGATGTCGGTCTGTTCCAGCTTGCCGGGCGTGGCGTGCAACTGGCAGAATTTTTCCGATCCCACAAGTTCTGCGGCTACTGCGGGCACACCATGCACCAGAGCAAATCCGAGTGGGCCATGCTGTGCAGCCACTGCCGGGAGCGCTACTATCCGCAAATTGCACCGTGCATCATCGTCGCCATTCGTCGGGATGACACTATTCTGCTGGCGCAACACACTCGCCATCGCAATGGCGTGCATACGGTGCTGGCCGGCTTTGTCGAAGTGGGTGAGACGCTCGAACAGGCTGTTGCTCGCGAAGTGATGGAAGAGAGCAGCATCAAGGTTAAAAACCTGCGTTACGTCACCTCCCAGCCGTGGCCCTTCCCCATGTCGCTAATGACCGCTTTTATGGCGGATTATGACAGCGGCGATATCGTGATCGACCAAAAAGAGCTGCTGGAAGCCAACTGGTATCGCTACGACGACTTACCCCTTCTTCCGCCACCGGGCACCGTGGCGCGTCGTCTGATAGAAGATACCGTCGCGATGTGTCGGGCCGACTATGAATGAATCACATGTTACACTGGCGGCATGACGCTTAAGGAACTGCAAAAATGACCGAACTGAAGAACGATCGTTATCTGCGTGCGCTGCTGCGCCAACCCGTTGATATCACCCCAGTGTGGATGATGCGCCAGGCGGGCCGTTATTTGCCGGAGTACAAAGCCACGCGCGCCGAGGCGGGCGATTTTATGTCCCTGTGCAAAAACGCTGAGCTGGCCTGCGAAGTCACGCTGCAGCCGCTGCGCCGTTTCCCGCTCGATGCGGCGATCCTTTTTTCAGATATCCTGACCATTCCGGACGCGATGGGGCTAGGTCTCTATTTCGAAACCGGCGAAGGTCCGCGTTTTACCTCACCGATTAAGAGCAAAGCTGACGTCGATAAACTGCCGATTCCAGACCCTGAACAGGAGCTGGGCTACGTCATGAACGCGGTGCGCACTATTCGCCGTGAGCTGAAAGGCGAAGTGCCGCTGATTGGTTTCTCCGGAAGCCCGTGGACCCTGGCGACGTATATGGTTGAAGGTGGCAGCAGCAAAGCCTTCACGATGATCAAAAAGATGATGTACGCCGAGCCGCTGACGCTGCATGCACTGCTCGACAAACTGGCGAAAAGCGTCACTCTGTATCTCAATGCGCAGATTAAAGCGGGTGCGCAGTCGGTCATGATTTTCGATACCTGGGGCGGAGTGCTGACCGGGCGCGATTATCAGCAGTTCTCCCTGTACTACATGCATAAAATTGTCGATGGTCTGCTGCGTGAAAACGAAGGCCGTCGCGTGCCGGTGACGCTGTTCACCAAAGGCGGCGGGCAGTGGCTGGAAGCGCTGGCCGCGACCGGCTGTGATGCGCTGGGTCTCGACTGGACGACCGATATTGCCGATGCGCGCCGTCGCGTGGGTGACAAAGTGGCGCTGCAGGGCAATATGGATCCCTCCATGCTCTACGCGCAACCGGCACGTATCGAAGAAGAAGTGGCGACTATTCTGGCCGGATTCGGTCAGGGTGAAGGGCACGTCTTTAACCTCGGCCACGGTATTCATCAGGATGTACCGCCAGAGCACGCAGGCGTATTTGTCGAGGCGGTGCACCGCCTTTCTGCCCAGTACCACCAGTAGGGAGTAATTATGGATCTCGCGTCATTACGCGCTCAGCAAATCGAACTGGCCTCCTCGGTGATCCGCGAGGATCGTCTGGATGTGAATCCCCCGGCTTTGATCGCCGGTGCCGATGTCGGGTTTGAGCAGGGCGGGGAAGTGACGCGAGCCGCGATGGTGCTGTTAACCTATCCCGCGCTGGAGCTGGTGGAGTACAAAGTGGCGCGCATCGCCACTACCATGCCCTACATTCCTGGTTTTCTCTCCTTTCGTGAATACCCCGCGCTACTGGCAGCGTGGGAGCAACTCTCGCAAAAACCCGATCTTTTGTTCGTCGATGGTCATGGGATTTCCCACCCGCGACGCCTCGGCGTGGCCAGCCATTTTGGTCTGCTGGTGGATGTTCCGACGATTGGCGTGGCGAAAAAGCGGCTGTGCGGCAAGTTCGAACCGCTTTCCGCCGAACCGGGCGCTCTCGCACCGCTGATGGACAAGGGCGAGCAGCTGGCGTGGGTCTGGCGCAGTAAAGCGCGCTGTAATCCGCTGTTTGTGGCGACGGGTCATCGCGTGAGTACCGACAGCGCACTGGCGTGGGTGCAACGCTGCATGAAAGGCTACCGTTTACCGGAGCCGACGCGCTGGGCTGACGCAGTGGCGTCCGCGCGTCCGGCATTTGTTCGTTGGCAGGAAATTCAGCGTTGATTCAGGTAAACTGCGGCTAATTTCCGATTCGAGACATCATCATGTTACAAAACCCGATTCATCTGCGCCTTGAGAAGCTGGAAAGCTGGCAGCACGTCACCTTTATGGCCTGTCTGTGCGAGCGCATGTATCCCAACTATGCCACGTTCTGCAAGCAGACTGGATTTGGTGAAGGCCAGATTTATCGTCGTATTCTCGACCTGATTTGGGAAACGCTGACGGTCAAAGACGCTAAGGTGAATTTCGATTCTCAGCTCGAAAAACTGGAAGAGGCGATCCCGTCGGCGGATGACTACGATATGTATGGCGTCTACCCGGCTATCGACGCCTGCGTAGCACTGAGTGAATTGCTTCACTCCCGTCTGAGCGGTGAAACCCTGGACCATGCCATCGAAGTCAGTAAGGCGTCAATTACCACCGTGGCGATGCTGGAAATGACCCAGGAAGGTCGCGAAATGACCGACGAAGAGCTGCGAGCGAACCCTGCGGTTGAGCAGGAGTGGGATATTCAGTGGGAAATATTCCGACTTTTGGCCGACTGCGAAGAACGCGATATTGAGCTGATAAAAGGGCTGCGCGCGGACTTACGCGAGGCGGGTGAGAGTAATATTGGTATAATTTTTAACCAATGAGACAATAAAACGTGATTTAACGCCTGTTTTGTCTCACCTCGACTCTTCCCTTCTGCCCCCCGTCTGGTCTACATTTGGGGGGCGAAAAAAAGTGGCTATCGGTGCGTGTATGCAGGAGAGTGCTTTTTTGGCATTTTCGTCGCACTCGATGCTTAGCAAGCGATAAACACATTGAAAGGATAACTTATGAACAAGACTCAACTGATTGATGTAATTGCGGACAAGGCTGATCTGTCTAAAGTGCAGGCTAAAGCTGCTCTGGAATCCACCCTGGCTGCTATTACTGAGTCTCTGAAAGAAGGCGATGCTGTACAACTGGTTGGTTTCGGTACCTTCAAAGTGAACCACCGCGCTGAGCGTACTGGCCGCAACCCGCAGACCGGTAAAGAAATCAAAATCGCCGCTGCAAACGTACCGGCATTTGTTTCTGGTAAAGCACTGAAAGACGCTGTTAAGTAAGACGGCGTGGCCGTGAACAGTTTTAACAAGGGGGCGGTTTCGCCCCTTTTGTTTTCATGGCGCCGTCCGCTCGCGCTGGCGGGCATGCTGTTGCTCACTGCCTGCAGCCATGACTCCTCTCTGCCGCCGTTTACCGCCAGCGGATACGCTGACGATCAGGGCGCGGTACGAGTCTGGCGCAAGGACTCTGGTGACGACGTTCACCTGCTCTCCGCATTTAGCCCATGGCACAACGGCAACACCTCTACGGCGGAATACCGCTGGCAAGGCGATGCGCTGTCGCTGATTGAACTCAATATCTACAGTAAAACGCCTGAACACGTCCGCGTGCGCTTTGATGACCACGGCGAGCTGAGCTTTATGCAGCGCGAGGTCAACGGCCAAAAACAACAGCTTTCCAGCGATCAAATCGCCCTGTACCGCTACCGGGCAACCCAGGTGCGCCAGACCAGCGATGCGCTGCGTCAGGGACGCGTGGTGCTACGTCAGGGGCGCTGGCATCCTGATGGCACAGTCACCACCTGTGAAGGGCAGACCGTTAAGCCCGATCTCGAAGCCTGGGCGAAAGAACATATCGAACGGCGTCAGCGACACTCTTCGATGGAAGTGAGCATTGCCTGGCTTGAAGCGCCAGAAGGGTCACAGCTGCTGCTGGTGGCAAACGAAGATTTCTGCACGTGGCAGCCGACGGAAAAGAATTTCTGATATCAGTGCCCCCTCCGGACGGAGAGGGCAAATAGTTGTTACTGTTCTTGCTCGCGGGCAATCGCACGATAACCAATATCACCGCGGCTAAAGCTGCCGTTCCAGTGAATATCCTTCATCAGCGCGTAAGCGCGTTTCTGCGCGTCGGCAACGGTGTTACCCAGCGCGGTGGCGCACAATACGCGGCCCCCGTTAGTTAACACGCGATCGTCTTCTGCCAGTTTGGTGCCAGCATGGAACACTTTACCGCCGTCGACCTCTTCCAGCGGTAAACCGTGGATCTCATCGCCATTGTTGTAGTTGCCCGGATACCCCCGGCAGCGATCACAACGCCCAAAGAGGCACGTGTATCCCACTCGGACGTTTTCTCATCCAGCTTACCTTCGCAGGCGGCCAGGCACAGTTCCACCAGATCGGATTTCATGCGCAGCATGATCGGCTGCGTTTCCGGATCGCCAAAGCGGCAGTTGAACTCAATAACTTTTGGGTTGCCCTGCTTGTCGATCATCAGCCCGGCATACAGGAAACCGGTGTACGTGTTGCCTTCTGCGGCCATGCCTTTCACGGTAGGCCAGATGATGCGATCCATCGTGCGCTGGTGGACTTCGTCAGTCACCACCGGCGCCGGAGAGTAAGCGCCCATGCCGCCGGTGTTCGGACCAGTATCGCCATCACCCACACGTTTGTGGTCCTGGCTGGTGGCCATCGGCAGGACATGCTCGCCATCGACCATCACGATAAAGCTCGCCTCTTCGCCGTCGAGGAACTCTTCGATCACGATGCGGTGCCCAGCGTCGCCGAAAGCGTTACCTGCCAGCATATCCTGAACGGCCGCTTCGGCTTCTTCGAGGGTCATCGCCACGATCACGCCTTTACCGGCAGCCAGACCGTCGGCCTTGATGACAATCGGAGCGCCTTTTTCGCGCAGATACGCCAGCGCAGGCTCCACTTCGGTGAAATTCTGATACTCACCGGTCGGGATTTTGTGACGCGCAAGGAAATCTTTGGTGAAGGCTTTAGAGCCTTCGAGCTGCGCTGCGCCTTCCGTTGGGCCGAAGATTTTCAGGCCCGCTGCGCGGAACGCATCTACCACGCCAATCACCAGCGGCGCTTCCGGGCCGACGATGGTCAGATCGATTTTCTCATTCAGGGCGAAGTTCAGCAGTGCCGGAATATCGGTCACGCCGATCGCGACGTTCTGCAGGGCCGGTTCCAGCGCGGTACCGGCATTCCCAGGTGCCACGAAGACGGTTTCAACCAGAGGCGACTGTGCCGCTTTCCACGCCAGGGCGTGTTCGCGCCCGCCGTTACCAATCACTAATACTTTCATTGTCTGCTCCGGAGATTAATGGCGGAAGTGACGCATGTCGGTGAAGATCATTGCGATACCGTGTTCGTCGGCAGCAGCAATCACTTCGTCATCGCGGATTGAGCCGCCCGGCTGAATGACACAGGTAACGCCAGCCGCCGCTGCGGCATCAATACCGTCGCGGAACGGGAAGAAGGCGTCAGAGGCCATGGCGGAGCCTTTCACTTCCAGCCCTTCATCGCTGGCTTTGATACCGGCGATTTTCGCGGAGTAAACGCGGCTCATCTGGCCTGCGCCAATTCCGATGGTCATATTCTCTTTGGAATAGACTATGGCGTTGGATTTAACGAATTTCGCCACTTTCCAGCAGAACAGCGCATCACGCAGTTCCTGCTCGGTCGGCTGGCGTTTGCTGACCACGCGCAGATCGCCAGCGGTGACCATGCCCAGATCGCGATCCTGAACCAGCAGGCCGCCGTTAACACGTTTGAAATCCAGAGCCGGTACGCGCTCAGCCCACTGGCCGCAGACCAGCACGCGGACGTTCTGCTTAGCGGCGGTGATCTTCAGGGCTTCTTCAGTCGCGGAAGGGGCAATGATCACTTCAACGAACTGGCGGGAGATGATCGCCTGCGCCGTTTCGGCATCCAGTTCGCGGTTAAAAGCAATGATGCCGCCGAAAGCGGAGGTTGGGTCGGTTTTGTATGCGCGATTGTAAGCTTCCAGAATGGAAGTACTTACGGCAACACCGCATGGGTTCGCGTGTTTGACGATCACACAGGCCGGTTCGTTAAACTCTTTCACGCACTCCAGCGCCGCGTCGGTATCGGCGATGTTGTTATAGGAAAGCGCTTTGCCCTGGACCTGCTGAGCGGTGGCAACGGAAGCTTCTTTGATCTCTTCTTCTATATAGAAGGCTGCGTTCTGATGGCTGTTCTCGCCGTAACGCATATCTTGCTTCTTAATGAAGTTCAGATTCAGGGTGCGCGGGAAGCGGCCAGCAGGCTCTTTGCTCTCACCGTGATAGGCCGGAACAAGACTACCGAAGTAGTTGGCGATCATGCTGTCGTAAGCAGCGGTGTGTTCGAACGCTTTGATGGCGAGGTCGAAACGGGTTTCCAGCGTCAGGGAGCCTTCGTTGGCATCCATCTCGTTAATGATGGTGTTGTAGTCGCTGCTCTTTACCACAATAGCTACATCTTTATGGTTCTTTGCTGCGGAGCGCACCATGGTTGGCCCGCCGATGTCGATATTCTCGACCGCATCTTCCAGAGAGCAGTTTTCGCGGGTAACGGTCTGGGCGAAAGGATAGAGGTTAACAACCACCATATCGATCGGCGCAATCCCGTGTTGATCCATGATGCCGTCATCCTGACCGCGACGACCAAGAATGCCGCCATGCACTTTTGGATGCAGGGTCTTTACACGTCCATCCATCATTTCCGGGAAACCGGTGTAATCGGACACTTCGGTTACCGGCAGACCTTTATCTGCTAACAGGCGAGCGGTTCCGCCAGTGGACAGCAGCTCTACACCGCGTGCAGAAAGTGCCTGAGCGAATTCGACGATACCGGCTTTATCAGAAACACTGAGCAGAGCGCGGCGGACTGGACGACGTTGTTGCATGGTAAATCCCCTGGATTTCACGATTACAGAGAGCGTTAGATGAATTTTCCTTTAAAAAACTCATCTAACACACCTGACAGGGCATCCTTGCATGGCGCGTGCATTTTAACGAAAACGTTTGCGCAACGCTCGCGAATTTTCAAATTTTCGTTGGGTTGTGGATAAGTCTGTGTGCAAAAGGGTATAAGGCGGGGTTTTGCTGTGGAATGCAGCAGTCAGTCATTTTTCTGTCATTTAGCGGTTGCGGGCTGACGATAACTCCCTATAATGCGCCTCCATCGACACGGCAGATGTGAATCACTTCACACAAACAGCCGGTTCGGTTGAAGAGAAAAAATCCTGAAATTCAGGGTTGACTCTGAAAGAGGAAAGCGTAATATACGCCACCTCGCAACGGTGAGCGAAAGCCGCGTTGCACTGCTCTTTAACAATTTATCAGACAATCTGTGTGGGCACTCAAAGTGACATGGATTCTAAACGTCGCAAGACGCTAAATGAATACCAAAGTCTCTGAGTGAACATACGTAATTCATTACGAAGTTTAATTCACGAGCATCAAACTTAAATTGAAGAGTTTGATCATGGCTCAGATTGAACGCTGGCGGCAGGCCTAACACATGCAAGTCGAGCGGTAGCACAGAGAGCTTGCTCTCGGGTGACGAGCGGCGGACGGGTGAGTAATGTCTGGGAAACTGCCTGATGGAGGGGGATAACTACTGGAAACGGTAGCTAATACCGCATAACGTCGCAAGACCAAAGAGGGGGACCTTCGGGCCTCTTGCCATCAGATGTGCCCAGATGGGATTAGCTAGTAGGTGGGGTAATGGCTCACCTAGGCGACGATCCCTAGCTGGTCTGAGAGGATGACCAGCCACACTGGAACTGAGACACGGTCCAGACTCCTACGGGAGGCAGCAGTGGGGAATATTGCACAATGGGCGCAAGCCTGATGCAGCCATGCCGCGTGTATGAAGAAGGCCTTCGGGTTGTAAAGTACTTTCAGCGAGGAGGAAGGCATTGTGGTTAATAACCGCAGTGATTGACGTTACTCGCAGAAGAAGCACCGGCTAACTCCGTGCCAGCAGCCGCGGTAATACGGAGGGTGCAAGCGTTAATCGGAATTACTGGGCGTAAAGCGCACGCAGGCGGTCTGTCAAGTCGGATGTGAAATCCCCGGGCTCAACCTGGGAACTGCATTCGAAACTGGCAGGCTAGAGTCTTGTAGAGGGGGGTAGAATTCCAGGTGTAGCGGTGAAATGCGTAGAGATCTGGAGGAATACCGGTGGCGAAGGCGGCCCCCTGGACAAAGACTGACGCTCAGGTGCGAAAGCGTGGGGAGCAAACAGGATTAGATACCCTGGTAGTCCACGCCGTAAACGATGTCGACTTGGAGGTTGTTCCCTTGAGGAGTGGCTTCCGGAGCTAACGCGTTAAGTCGACCGCCTGGGGAGTACGGCCGCAAGGTTAAAACTCAAATGAATTGACGGGGGCCCGCACAAGCGGTGGAGCATGTGGTTTAATTCGATGCAACGCGAAGAACCTTACCTACTCTTGACATCCACGGAATTTAGCAGAGATGCTTTAGTGCCTTCGGGAACCGTGAGACAGGTGCTGCATGGCTGTCGTCAGCTCGTGTTGTGAAATGTTGGGTTAAGTCCCGCAACGAGCGCAACCCTTATCCTTTGTTGCCAGCGGTCCGGCCGGGAACTCAAAGGAGACTGCCAGTGATAAACTGGAGGAAGGTGGGGATGACGTCAAGTCATCATGGCCCTTACGAGTAGGGCTACACACGTGCTACAATGGCGTATACAAAGAGAAGCGACCTCGCGAGAGCAAGCGGACCTCATAAAGTACGTCGTAGTCCGGATTGGAGTCTGCAACTCGACTCCATGAAGTCGGAATCGCTAGTAATCGTAGATCAGAATGCTACGGTGAATACGTTCCCGGGCCTTGTACACACCGCCCGTCACACCATGGGAGTGGGTTGCAAAAGAAGTAGGTAGCTTAACCTTCGGGAGGGCGCTTACCACTTTGTGATTCATGACTGGGGTGAAGTCGTAACAAGGTAACCGTAGGGGAACCTGCGGTTGGATCACCTCCTTACCTGAAAGAACCTGCCTTTGTAGTGTCCACACAGATTGTCTGATGAAAAGTAAATAGCAAGGCGTCTTGCGATTGAGACTTCAGTGTCCCCTTCGTCTAGAGGCCCAGGACACCGCCCTTTCACGGCGGTAACAGGGGTTCGAATCCCCTAGGGGACGCCACTTGCTGGTTTGTGAGTGAAAGTCACCTGCCTTAATATCTCAAAACTGATTCTCAGGAATCATGTTTGAGATATTTGCTCTTTAAAAATCTGGATCAAGCTGAAAATTGAAACGACACGCTGCGTCTGTTCTCCGTAATAAGAACAGGATGACGGTGTGTTCGAGTCTCTCAAATTTTCGCGACACGACGATGTTTTACGAAACATCTTCGGGTTGTGAGGTTAAGCGACTAAGCGTACACGGTGGATGCCCTGGCAGTCAGAGGCGATGAAGGGCGTGCTAATCTGCGATAAGCGTCGGCGAGGTGATATGAACCTTTGACCCGGCGATACCCGAATGGGGAAACCCAGTGTGTTCCGACACACTATCATGTCATGAATACATAGTGGCATGAGGCGAACCGGGGGAACTGAAACATCTAAGTACCCCGAGGAAAAGAAATCAACCGAGATTCCCCCAGTAGCGGCGAGCGAACGGGGAGGAGCCCAGAGTCTGAATCAGCGCGTGTGTTAGTGGAAGCGTCTGGAAAGTCGCACGATACAGGGTGAAAGTCCCGTACACAAAAATGCACACGTTGTGAACTCGAAGAGTAGGGCGGGACACGTGGTATCCTGTCTGAATATGGGGGGACCATCCTCCAAGGCTAAATACTCCTGACTGACCGATAGTGAACCAGTACCGTGAGGGAAAGGCGAAAAGAACCCCGGCGAGGGGAGTGAAAAAGAACCTGAAACCGTGTACGTACAAGCAGTGGGAGCCTCTTTATGGGGTGACTGCGTACCTTTTGTATAATGGGTCAGCGACTTATATTCTGTAGCAAGGTTAACCGTATAGGGGAGCCGAAGGGAAACCGAGTCTTAACTGGGCGTTAAGTTGCAGGGTATAGACCCGAAACCCGGTGATCTAGCCATGGGCAGGTTGAAGGTTGGGTAACACTAACTGGAGGACCGAACCGACTAATGTTGAAAAATTAGCGGATGACTTGTGGCTGGGGGTGAAAGGCCAATCAAACCGGGAGATAGCTGGTTCTCCCCGAAAGCTATTTAGGTAGCGCCTCGTGAACTCATCTTCGGGGTAGAGCACTGTTTCGGCTAGGGGGCCATCCCGGCTTACCAACCCGATGCAAACTACGAATACCGAAGAATGTTATCACGGGAGACACACGGCGGGTGCTAACGTCCGTCGTGAAGAGGGAAACAACCCAGACCGCCAGCTAAGGTCCCAAAGTCATGGTTAAGTGGGAAACGATGTGGGAAGGCACAGACAGCCAGGATGTTGGCTTAGAAGCAGCCATCATTTAAAGAAAGCGTAATAGCTCACTGGTCGAGTCGGCCTGCGCGGAAGATGTAACGGGGCTAAACCATGCACCGAAGCTGCGGCAGCAACGCTTATGCGTTGTTGGGTAGGGGAGCGTTCTGTAAGCCGTTGAAGGTGTGCTGTGAGGCATGCTGGAGGTATCAGAAGTGCGAATGCTGACATAAGTAACGATAAAGCGGGTGAAAAGCCCGCTCGCCGGAAGACCAAGGGTTCCTGTCCAACGTTAATCGGGGCAGGGTGAGTCGACCCCTAAGGCGAGGCCGAAAGGCGTAGTCGATGGGAAACAGGTTAATATTCCTGTACTTGGTGTTACTGCGAAGGGGGGACGGAGAAGGCTATGTTAGCCGGGCGACGGTTGTCCCGGTTTAAGCATGTAGGCGGAGGTTCCAGGTAAATCCGGTACCTTTTTAACGCTGAGGTGTGATGACGAGGCACTACGGTGCTGAAGTAACAAATGCCCTGCTTCCAGGAAAAGCCTCTAAGCATCAGGTAACATCAAATCGTACCCCAAACCGACACAGGTGGTCAGGTAGAGAATACCAAGGCGCTTGAGAGAACTCGGGTGAAGGAACTAGGCAAAATGGTGCCGTAACTTCGGGAGAAGGCACGCTGGTGTGTAGGTGAAGTCCCTGCGGATGGAGCTGAAACCAGTCGAAGATACCAGCTGGCTGCAACTGTTTATTAAAAACACAGCACTGTGCAAACACGAAAGTGGACGTATACGGTGTGACGCCTGCCCGGTGCCGGAAGGTTAATTGATGGGGTTAGCGGCAACGCGAAGCTCTTGATCGAAGCCCCGGTAAACGGCGGCCGTAACTATAACGGTCCTAAGGTAGCGAAATTCCTTGTCGGGTAAGTTCCGACCTGCACGAATGGCGTAATGATGGCCAGGCTGTCTCCACCCGAGACTCAGTGAAATTGAACTCGCTGTGAAGATGCAGTGTACCCGCGGCAAGACGGAAAGACCCCGTGAACCTTTACTATAGCTTGACACTGAACACTGGTCCTTGATGTGTAGGATAGGTGGGAGGCTTTGAAGCGTGGACGCCAGTCTGCGTGGAGCCAACCTTGAAATACCACCCTTTAATGGCTGGTGTTCTAACGTAGACCCGTAATCCGGGTTGCGGACAGTGTCTGGTGGGTAGTTTGACTGGGGCGGTCTCCTCCTAAAGAGTAACGGAGGAGCACGAAGGTTAGCTAATCCTGGTCGGACATCAGGAGGTTAGTGCAATGGCATAAGCTAGCTTGACTGCGAGAGTGACGGCTCGAGCAGGTGCGAAAGCAGGTCATAGTGATCCGGTGGTTCTGAATGGAAGGGCCATCGCTCAACGGATAAAAGGTACTCCGGGGATAACAGGCTGATACCGCCCAAGAGTTCATATCGACGGCGGTGTTTGGCACCTCGATGTCGGCTCATCACATCCTGGGGCTGAAGTAGGTCCCAAGGGTACGGCTGTTCGCCGTTTAAAGTGGTACGCGAGCTGGGTTTAGAACGTCGTGAGACAGTTCGGTCCCTATCTGCCGTGGGCGCTGGAGAATTGAGGGGGGCTGCTCCTAGTACGAGAGGACCGGAGTGGACGCATCACTGGTGTTCGGGTTGTCATGCCAATGGCATTGCCCGGTAGCTAAATGCGGAAAAGATAAGTGCTGAAAGCATCTAAGCACGAAACTTGCCCCGAGATGAGTTCTCCCTGACTCCTTGAGAGTCCTGAAGGAACGTTGAAGACTACGACGTTGATAGGCTGGGTGTGTAAGTGCAGCGATGTATTGAGCTAACCAGTACTAATGAACCGTGAGGCTTAACCTTACAACGCCGAAGATGTTTTGGCGAAGCAGAGACAGACGATTTTCAGCTGATACAGATTAATTAATGCGCAGAGATGCGTGTTGATACAGAATTTGCCTGGCGGCTTTAGCGCGGTGGTCCCACCTGACCCCATGCCGAACTCAGAAGTGAAACGCCGTAGCGCCGATGGTAGTGTGGGGTCTCCCCATGTGAGAGTAGGGAACTGCCAGGCATCAATTAAGTGAAGAGGCCATCCGCAAGGATGGCCTTTTTGCGTTTTTGTCCTTTCTTGTTTATTCCTCTGTTTCCCTCCGTGAAACTTTCTCACCTTCCTCTTACAGACTCGACATTCGCACGATTCCTGGGTATTGTCAGCTATCTGGATGTCTAAACGTTTATACGTATGCTGTGAGGATATAAGGTTATGCCGATTAGGGTGCAGGACGAGCTGCCAGCCGTTAATTTCTTGCGTGAAGAGAATGTCTTCGTGATGAAGGCCTCGCGCGCGACAGGTCAGGAAATTCGTCCACTTAAGGTTCTCATCCTCAACCTGATGCCCAAAAAGATTGAGACTGAGAATCAGTTCCTGCGCTTGCTCTCCAACTCCCCGCTGCAGGTAGACATCCAGCTGCTGCGCGTCGATGCCCGTGAATCGCGCAACACACCGTCCGAGCATTTGAATAACTTCTACTGCAACTTCGAAGATATCCGCAACGATAACTTCGATGGTCTGATCGTCACGGGTGCACCGCTGGGCCTGGTTGAGTTCAACGATGTGGCCTACTGGCCGCAGATCAAGCAGGTACTTGAGTGGGCCAAAGATCACGTCACCTCAACGCTCTTTGTCTGTTGGGCGGTACAAGCGGCACTGAATATTCTCTACGGCATCCCGAAGCAAACCCGCACGGAAAAGCTGTCTGGCGTCTACGAACACCACATTCTCCATCCTCATGCGTTGCTGACGCGCGGTTTTGACGACTCTTTCCTCGCACCTCACTCGCGCTACGCAGATTTCCCGGCCGCGCTGATTCGTGATTACACGGATCTCGAGATCCTGGCCGAAACGGAAGATGGCGACGCCTATCTGTTCGCCAGTAAAGACAAACGTATCGCCTTTGTGACGGGACATCCGGAATACGATGCGCACACCCTGGCGAGCGAATTTTTCCGCGATGTGGAAGCGGGGTTAACCCCGGAAGTGCCGTACAACTATTTCCCGAAAAACGATCCGCAAAACACGCCAAGAGCAACCTGGCGCAGCCATGGCAATTTGCTGTTTACTAACTGGCTCAACTATTACGTCTATCAGATCACGCCATACGATCTGCGCCACATGAATCCGACGTTAGATTAATCCTCTGCGCAGAACGATCCTAAAGCGTTTCAGCATTCCAGATCAGGCACCTTCGGGTGCCTTTTTTATTTCCGAAACACCACTCATCCGTTAAATGATATTTAATCTCTTCCTAATCAATAAGATAAGAATAATATTTAATTAAAATGGAAATTGTTTTTGATTTTAGAAAAATAATGGATAGTCTTAAATCTGCTGAGCGAAAACCACACAACGATCTTTCGCTCGCAGTGGGGGACGTTTTTTTGGATCTTTGATGAGGAGCAGAGAAATGAATCAACAGGCAACGACCACCGATGAACTGACGTTTAACCAACCCTATGGTGAGCTGGAACAGCAGGTTCTGACACCAGATGCCGTCGAGTTTCTGGCTGAGCTGGTGACACGCTTTGCACCGAAGCGCAATAAACTGCTGGCGGCTCGTATTCAGCAACAGCAGGACATCGATAACGGTAAGCTTCCAGACTTCATTTCGGAAACTGCTTCCATTCGTAACTCAGGCTGGAAAATCCGTGGTATTCCGCAGGATTTACAGGATCGTCGGGTCGAAATCACCGGCCCGGTTGAGCGTAAAATGGTGATTAACGCTATGAATGCCAATGTAAAAGTGTTCATGGCAGACTTCGAAGATTCACTGGCGCCAGACTGGCGTAAAGTGATCGAGGGGCAAATTAACCTGCGCGATGCGGTCAATGGCACTATCAGCTACACCAATGAAGCCGGAAAAATCTATCAGCTGAAACCCAATCCTGCCGTCCTGATTTGCCGTGTGCGCGGCCTGCATCTGCCTGAAAAACACGTCACATGGCGCAACGAAGCCATTCCCGGAAGCCTGTTTGATTTTGCGCTCTACTTCTTCCACAACCATAAAAGCCTGCTGGCAAAAGGGAGTGGCCCTTATTTCTACCTGCCAAAAACGCAGTCATGGCAGGAAGCGGCCTGGTGGAGCGAGGTATTCAGCTACGCGGAAGATCGCTTCAATCTGCCGCGCGGCACCATCAAAGCCACCCTGCTGATCGAAACGCTGCCGGCAGTGTTCCAGATGGATGAAATCCTGCACGCCCTGCGCGACCACATCGTCGGCCTGAATTGTGGACGCTGGGATTACATCTTCAGCTACATCAAAACTCTGAAAAACCATCCAGACCGCGTGCTGCCCGATCGCCAGGCGGTCACTATGGACAAGCCTTTCCTGAGTGCCTACTCACGCCTGCTGATTAAGACCTGCCATAAACGCGGTGCGTTCGCGATGGGGGGGATGGCGGCCTTTATTCCGAGCAAAGACGCCGAGCGCAATAATCAGGTGCTGACCAAAGTGAAGGCGGATAAAGAGCTTGAAGCCCGCAACGGCCACGATGGCACCTGGGTTGCCCATCCGGGCCTGGCGGACACGGCGATGGAGGTTTTCAACAGCGTACTGGGTGAGAACAAAAATCAGCTTTTCGTCACCCGCGAAGACGACGCACCTGTCTCAGCTGAAGAACTGCTGATGCCGTGCGAGGGCGAGCGAACTGAAGCAGGCATGCGCGCCAATATTCGCGTTGCGGCCCAGTACATCGAAGCATGGATCTCAGGCAATGGCTGCGTCCCGATTTACGGCCTGATGGAAGATGCCGCCACGGCGGAGATCTCCCGAACCTCCATCTGGCAGTGGATCCACCACCAGAAAACGCTCAATAACGGCAAACCGGTCACTAAATCCCTGTTCCGCCAGATGCTTGCCGAAGAGATGCGGGTGATTCAGGACGAGCTGGGCGAACACCGCTTCAGCAGTGGCCGTTTTGACGATGCCGCGCGTTTGATGGAGCAAATCACGACGTCTGAAGAATTAATCGACTTCCTTACTTTGCCCGGCTATCGCCTGCTGGCCTAACTACCCAGGCTATTTTGTTCGCCATTTTGGCCCAGGCAGTGCTCTGAATCCCTTTGGTTCTAGCGCTGGCCGTGACCAAACTGCCTTCACCAATAACGCCTGGGAAGCCAGGACGATAATATGGAGCATCTGCACATGAAAACCCGTACCCAACAAATCGAAGAATTACAAAAAGAGTGGACTCAACCGCGCTGGGAAGGCATCAACCGCCCGTACAGCGCAGAGGAAGTGGTGAAACTGCGCGGTTCGGTCAATCCGGAATGCACGTTGGCGCAGCTCGGTGCCGCAAAAATGTGGCGTCTGCTGCACGGCGAATCGAAAAAAGGGTATATCAACAGCCTCGGTGCGTTGACCGGTGGCCAGGCGTTGCAGCAGGCGAAAGCGGGGATTGAAGCGGTCTATCTCTCCGGCTGGCAGGTGGCGGCCGACGCTAACCTGGCCTCCAGCATGTATCCGGATCAGTCGCTCTATCCGGCCAACTCCGTACCCTCGGTGGTCGATCGGATCAACAACACCTTCCGTCGTGCGGATCAGATCCAGTGGGCGTCCGGCATTGAGCCAAACGATCCGCGCTTCGTGGATTACTTCCTGCCTATCGTGGCAGATGCCGAAGCAGGTTTTGGCGGCGTACTGAATGCGTTTGAGCTGATGAAATCAATGATTGAAGCCGGTGCAGCGGCGGTTCACTTTGAAGATCAGCTGGCGTCCGTGAAGAAGTGCGGCCATATGGGCGGCAAAGTGCTGGTGCCGACGCAAGAAGCGATCCAGAAACTGGTCGCCGCGCGTCTGGCGGCAGATGTACTGGGTGTGCCGACCCTGGTTATCGCCCGTACCGATGCGGATGCGGCGGATCTGATTACCTCTGACTGCGACCCTTACGACAGCGAATTCATTACCGGTGAGCGCACCAGCGAAGGGTTCTACCGTACGCATGCGGGTATCGAGCAGGCTATCAGCCGCGGTCTGGCCTACGCCCCGTATGCCGACCTGGTGTGGTGCGAAACCTCCACGCCGGATCTGGCGCTGGCAAAACGCTTTGCCGATGCGATCCATGCTAAATATCCAGGCAAACTGCTGGCGTACAACTGCTCGCCGTCGTTCAACTGGCAGAAGAATCTGGATGATAAAACCATCGCCAGCTTCCAGCAGCAGCTCTCTGAGATGGGCTACAAATACCAGTTCATCACCCTCGCGGGTATCCACAGCATGTGGTTCAACATGTTCGATCTGGCCCACGCCTACGCGCAGGGTGAGGGCATGAAGCACTACGTGGAAAAAGTGCAGCAGCCAGAGTTTGCGGCCAGCAAAGAGGGCTACACCTTTGCTTCTCACCAGCAGGAAGTGGGCACAGGCTATTTCGACAACGTCACGACGATCATTCAGGGCGGCGCCTCATCGGTTACGGCGTTGACCGGTTCGACTGAAGAATCACAGTTCTGATGTTTTCTCCCTCTCCCCTCGGGGAGAGGGCCGGGATGAGGGGAGCCTATGTCGCGTGGCCTGGAGTTACTGATTGCACAAACCATCCTGCAGGGCTTCGACGCGCAGTATGGCCGTTTTCTGGAAGTGACTTCAGGCGCGCAGCAGCGCTTCGAACACGCCGACTGGCACGCCGTACAGCAGGCGATGAAACAGCGTATCCATCTTTACGATCATCACGTGGGCCTGGTGGTCGAGCAGTTGCGCTGCATCACCGATGGTAAAAGCCCCGACGCCGATTTTCTGCTCCGCGTAAAAGAGCACTACACCCATCTGTTGCCGGATTACCCGCGCTTCGAGATTGCGGAGAGCTTTTTCAACTCCGTCTATTGCCGGTTATTTGACCACCGCTCGTTATCTCCTGAGCGGTTATTTATTTTCAGCTCTCAGCCTGAGCGTCGCTTTCGCACTATCCCGCGCCCGCTGGCGAAGGATTTCTTCCCCGAACACGGCTGGGAAAGTCTGTTGAGCAAAGTGCTCTCGGATTTACCGCTGCGTTTGCCATGGCAAAACAAAACGCGCGACGTGGGCTATATCGTCGCGCATCTGACGGACGCCTTCGGCACCGACGTTTTACAACGCAGCCATTTACAGGTGGCTAACGAACTGTTTTTCCGCAATAAAGCCGCCTGGCTGGTCGGGAAGTTGCTCACCCCCACGGCCACTATTCCCTTTCTGCTGCCGATCCATCGTACGGATGATGGCGAGCTTTTTGTCGACGCCTGCCTGACAACCAGCGCCGAGGCGAGCATTGTCTTCGGCTTCGCCCGCTCCTATTTCATGGTTTATGCGCCACACCCCGCCGCGTTGGTGGAGTGGCTGCGCGAGCTGCTCCCCGTCAAAACCACCGCTGAGCTGTATATGGCGATTGGCTGTCAAAAACACGCGAAAACTGAGAGCTATCGCGAATACCTGCACTACATCAGCAGTAGCGACGAGCAGTTCATCGAAGCGCCCGGAATCCGCGGGATGGTGATGCTGGTCTTCACGCTGCCGGGTTTTGATCGTGTGTTTAAGGTCATCAAAGATAAATTCGCGCCGCAGAAAGAGATGACGGCGGCGCACGTCCGCGCCTGCTATCAGCTGGTCAAAGAGCACGACCGCGTGGGGCGCATGGCCGACACCCAGGAGTTCGAAAACTTTGTGCTGGATAAACGGCAGATCGCGCCAGCGCTAATGACCCTGCTGATGCAGGAAGCGCCGGGCAAAATCACCGATCTGGGCGATAAGATTGCCATCAGCCATCTTTACATCGAACGCCGAATGGTTCCGCTCAATATCTGGCTGGAGCAGGTGGACGGCCAGGCGCTGCGTGATGCGATTGAAGAGTACGGTAATGCAATCCGCCAGCTGGCAGCGGCCAATATTTTTCCCGGCGATATGCTGTTTAAAAACTTTGGCGTGACGCGCCACGGGCGGGTGGTGTTCTACGATTACGATGAAATCTGCTACATGACCGAGGTGAATTTCCGCGATATCCCGGCTGCGCGCTATCCGGAAGATGAGCTGGCCAGCGAGCCGTGGTACAGCGTCTCGCCGGGCGACGTCTTCCCGGAGGAGTTTCGCCACTGGCTCTGCGCCGACCCGCGCATCGGGCCGTTGTTTGCAGAGATGCACGAGGATCTGTTCCACGCCGACTACTGGCGAGGTCTGCAAACGCGCATCAAAAATGGTTACGTTGAAGATGTGTACGCCTACCGCAGGCGGCAGCGTTTTAGCGTGCGGTGGTCAATGTAGTGTTTCCCCTCTCTTTAAGGGAGAGGGGATCAGGCCGCATACAAGGTTAGCGAATCCCACCATACGCCAGCGTCACTTCCTTCGCCGCTTTGATGACCAGCGCGCCCAGCTCGGTGACGCGGTCATCGGTCACGCGCGAGATCGGCCCAGAAATGGAGATCGCGGCGAAGGGTTCGCGGTGCTCATCAAAAATACACGCCGCGATACAGCGCAGACCCAGCGCATGTTCTTCATCATCGAACGAATAGCCGCGCTTGCGCGTCTGGGCCAAATCATCTTTCAGATGCAGCGGGGAAACCAGCGTGGCATGCGTATAGGCATGCAGCCCTTTGCGGTGCAGCAGGCCAGTGACTTGCTCCTCGCTGAGCTGCGACAGAAAGGCTTTCCCCGCCCCCGACGCATGCATCGGCAGCTTACCGCCAATGGGTGCGGACATCCGCATCAGCTGCGTACACTGCACCTGGTCAATAATAATCGCCTGATGGTCGCTCTGATCGAGCACCGCCAGGTTGACCGTCTCGCCAGAATCTTCCATCAGTTTGCGCAGGATCGGATGCACAATCGCCAGCAGATTACGGCTCTGCAAAAAGCTGCTGCCAACGATAAACGCATGAGCACCGACGGACCAGTGGCCCAGTTCACCCACCTGACGGACAAAGCCCAACTGCTGCATGGTGCTTAACAGACGGTGCGTGGTGGAGTTCGGCAGGCCTGCCTGTTGCGCCAGCTCGGTCAGGGCCACGCTGCTGTGGGATTCCGCGATCCATTCCAGCAGCTTTAATCCGCGTGTGAGCGACTGAACTTGTCCGCCTGGCGGCGCGGTGGTGGCAGCAGGTTTTCTGCCGCGTTTTGCGGGAACGGTAGCGACCATGACGGAATCCTTTTTCTGTATCGTGGAAATCATTTTCGTTTTATTTGGTGAATTTGCAACCGTTATCCTGACTGATCGGAGGAGTGATAGTGAACATGTCTCATGTTAACGCTGCGTGACTTCTCCACCCTGCGAGATTATGCCAGTATGGACTGCTGGCCTTTTGGCCTTGTTGAGCGTTGTCGGGAGCGAGTGTGAGCAGCAAAGTAGATCAACTGCGTGCGCAGTTAAATGAACGAATTCTGGTGCTGGACGGCGGCATGGGCACCATGATCCAGAGCTATCGTCTGAGTGAAGACGATTTTCGCGGCGAGCGTTTCGCCGACTGGCCTTGCGACCTGAAAGGCAATAATGACCTGCTGGTGCTGAGTAAACCGGATGTCATCGCGGCCATCCATAACGCCTATTTTGAGGCGGGCGCGGACATCGTCGAAACCAATACCTTCAACTCGACAACCATCGCCATGGCGGATTACCAGATGGAATCCCTGTCGGCAGAAATCAATTTTGAGGCCGCCAGGCTGGCGCGCGCCTGCGCTGATGCATGGACGGCCCGCACGCCCGACAAACCGCGCTACGTCGCCGGGGTGCTTGGCCCCACCAACCGTACCGCCTCTATTTCACCGGACGTGAACGATCCGGCCTTCCGTAACGTGACCTTTGATCAGCTGGTCGAGGCCTATCGTGAATCCACCAAAGCGCTGGTGGAAGGGGGCTGCGATCTGATCATGATCGAAACGGTGTTCGACACTCTCAACGCGAAAGCTGCGATCTTTGCGGTGAAGGAAGAGATGGAAGCGCTGGGCGTCGATCTGCCGATTATGGTCTCGGGCACCATTACGGATGCCTCCGGGCGCACCCTTTCCGGTCAGACGACGGAAGCGTTTTACAACTCCCTGCGCCACGCGGATGCCCTCACATTTGGCCTCAACTGCGCCCTCGGCCCGGATGAACTGCGCCAGTACGTGCAGGAACTCTCCCGCATCGCCGAGTGCTACGTCACGGCGCACCCGAACGCCGGCCTGCCAAATGCCTTTGGCGAATACGATCTCGATGCAACGACGATGGCCGCGCAAATTCGGGAGTGGGCAGAGTCAGGTTTCCTGAACATCGTCGGCGGCTGCTGCGGCACCACGCCGGAACATATCGCTGCCATGAGCAATGCCGTCGCAGGCTTGCCGCCGCGCCCGTTACCGACGCTGCCGGTGGCTTGTCGTCTGGCAGGCCTTGAGCCACTGACCATCGCCGATGACAGCCTGTTTGTGAATGTCGGTGAACGTACTAACGTCACCGGTTCCGCTAAGTTCAAGCGGTTAATCAAAGAAGAAAAATACAGCGAAGCGCTGGACGTTGCCCGCCAGCAGGTGGAAAGCGGCGCGCAGATCATCGATATCAACATGGATGAAGGGATGCTCGACGCCGAAGCGGCGATGGTGCGTTTCCTGAATCTGATTGCCGGTGAGCCGGACATTGCCCGCGTGCCGATCATGATTGACTCCTCAAAGTGGGACGTCATCGAAAAAGGGCTGAAGTGCATTCAGGGCAAAGGCATCGTCAACTCTATCTCGATGAAAGAGGGGGTGGAGCCGTTTATTCATCACGCAAAACGGGTGCGCCGCTATGGCGCGGCCGTGGTGGTGATGGCGTTTGACGAAGTCGGCCAGGCCGATACCCGCGAACGCAAGATTGAGATTTGCCGCCGCGCGTACAAGATCCTGACGGAAGAGGTCGGTTTCCCGCCAGAAGACATCATTTTCGACCCCAATATCTTTGCCGTCGCGACGGGTATCGAAGAGCATAACAACTACGCCCAGGACTTTATCGGCGCCTGCGAGGATATCAAACGCGAGCTGCCGCATGCGCTGATCTCCGGCGGTGTCTCCAACGTTTCATTCTCGTTCCGCGGTAACGATCCGGTTCGTGAAGCCATTCACGCCGTGTTCCTCTACTACGCCATCCGTAACGGCATGGACATGGGGATCGTCAACGCCGGACAGCTGGCAATTTATGACGACCTGCCCGCCGAGCTGCGCGACGCCGTGGAAGACGTGATCCTCAACCGCCGCGACGACTCCACTGAACGGATGCTGGAGCTGGCGGAGAAATATCGCGGCAGTAAAAGCGACGAAAGCGCCCAGGTTCAGCAGGCCGAGTGGCGCTCGTGGGACGTGAAAAAGCGTCTGGAATACTCGCTGGTCAAAGGCATTACTGAATTTATCGAGCTGGATACCGAAGAGGCCCGCCAGCTCTCCGCTCGCCCGATTGAGGTGATCGAAGGGCCGCTGATGGACGGGATGAACGTGGTCGGCGACCTGTTTGGCGAGGGCAAAATGTTCCTGCCGCAGGTGGTCAAATCCGCGCGCGTTATGAAACAGGCGGTGGCCTATCTCGAACCCTACATTGAGGCCAGCAAAGAAAAAGGGCAGACCAACGGCAAGATGGTGATCGCCACCGTCAAAGGCGATGTCCACGATATCGGCAAAAATATCGTCGGCGTGGTGCTGCAGTGCAATAACTACGAAATCATCGACCTCGGTGTGATGGTTCCGGCAGACAAAATTCTCAAAACCGCGCGCGAAGTGAATGCGGATTTGATCGGACTTTCCGGGCTTATCACGCCGTCGCTGGACGAAATGGTCAACGTGGCGAAGGAGATGGAGCGCCAGGGCTTTACCATTCCGCTGCTGATTGGCGGTGCGACGACCTCAAAAGCGCACACTGCGGTGAAAATCGAGCAGAACTACAGCGGGCCGACGGTCTACGTACAGAACGCCTCACGCACCGTGGGGGTGGTGTCGGCCTTGCTCTCTGCGACCCAGCGTGATGATTTTGTCGCGAAAACCCGCAAAGAGTACGACACCGTTCGTATTCAGCATGGCCGCAAAAAACCGCGCACTCCGCCAGTGACGCTGGCCGCCGCGCGGGAAAACGATCTGGCCTTCGACTGGGCAAGTTACACGCCGCCGGTGGCGCATCGCCTGGGCGTGCAGGCGGTCACGGCGAACATCGAAACCCTGCGTAATTACATCGACTGGACGCCGTTCTTCATGACCTGGTCGCTGGCGGGAAAATACCCGCGCATTCTTGAAGATGAGGTCGTCGGTGAAGAGGCGCAGCGCCTGTTTAAAGACGCCAACGATCTTCTCGACCAGCTCAGCGCTGAAAAGAGCCTCAATCCGCGCGGCGTCGTGGGGCTGTTCCCGGCGAACCGCGTCGGGGATGACATCGAAATTTATCGCGATGAAACCCGCACTAACGTGCTGGCGGTGAGCCGTCATCTGCGCCAGCAAACCGAGAAAGTCGGGTTTGCCAACTACTGCCTGGCCGATTTCGTTGCACCAAAACTCAGCGGCAAAGCGGACTACATCGGCGCGTTCGCCGTTACCGGCGGGCTGGAAGAGGATGCTCTCGCCGAGGCCTACGAAGCGCAGCACGATGACTACAACAAAATCATGGTGAAAGCGATTGCTGACCGCCTGGCAGAAGCCTTCGCTGAATACCTGCATGAGCGGGTGCGTAAAGTCCACTGGGGTTACGCGGCAAATGAAAACCTCAGCAACGAGGAGCTGATTCGCGAGAACTACCAGGGGATTCGTCCGGCACCGGGCTATCCGGCCTGTCCGGAGCACACGGAAAAGGGCACCATCTGGCAGTTGCTGGATGTGGAAACCCATACGGGCATGAAGCTCACCGAATCCTACGCCATGTGGCCGGGCGCGTCCGTCTCGGGCTGGTATTTCAGCCACCCTGACAGCAAATACTACGCGGTGGCGCAAATCCAGCGCGACCAGGTGGAAGACTATGCCCTGCGCAAAGGGATGAGTGTCTCAGAAGTAGAGCGCTGGCTGGCCCCGAATCTGGGCTACGACGCTGATTAACGTCACTTTTCCTTACAACTAACAGGGCGCTCATCGGGCGCCCTGTCTCTTTATTGCGTTTAAACCCTTATACTTAAGCAAGCTCAGGCTCATCGTAGGCTGGATAAGCTACGCGCTATCCGGCGTTTCAGGCATGGGCTTCAGGAATCGATAACAATAAGGAGAACCCACTTCCGTGCTGACGTTGTTACACCTGCTATCGGCCGTCGCCCTGCTGGTCTGGGGCACGCACATTGTTCGTACCGGCGTGATGCGCGTCTTTGGCGCGCGCTTACGCACCGTCCTCAGCCGCAGCGTTGAGAAGAAGCCGCTCGCCTTCTGCGCGGGGATCGGCGTCACCGCCCTCGTGCAAAGCAGTAACGCCACCACCATGCTCGTCACATCGTTTGTGGCGCAAGATTTGGTGGCGCTGACGCCGGCGCTGGTGATTGTACTGGGTGCCGACGTCGGGACCGCGCTGATGGCGCGTATCCTGACCTTCGATCTCTCCTGGCTTTCACCGCTGCTGATTTTCATCGGCGTCATCTTCTTCCTTGGCCGCAAACAGACCCGCGAAGGACAGCTGGGGCGCGTAGGGATTGGTCTCGGGCTGATTCTGCTGGCGCTGGAGCTGATCGTGCAGGCGGTTACGCCGATCACCCAGGCTAACGGAGTGCAGGTGATTTTCGCCTCGCTGACGGGCGACATCATGCTCGACGCGCTGATTGGCGCGGTGTTTGCCATCATCAGTTACTCCAGTCTGGCGGCCGTGCTGTTGACCGCCACCCTGACCACCGCAGGAGCAATCTCCTTCCCGGTGGCGCTGTGCCTGGTGATCGGCGCGAACCTTGGCTCGGGTCTGCTGGCGATGCTCAACAACAGCGGCGCAAATGCTGCGGCCCGTCGCGTGGCGCTGGGGAGTTTGCTCTTTAAGCTGGTGGGCAGCCTGATAATCCTGCCGTTTGTTCACCCGCTGGCGAATCTGATGGATAACCTGCCGCTGCCGAAAGCTGAGCTGGTGATCTACTTCCACGTCTTCTACAACCTGGTGCGCTGTCTGGCGATGGTGCCGTTCGCCGGGCCAATGGCGCGGTTCTGCAAGCGCATGATCCGCGATGAGCCCGAGCTGGACGCCCGCCTGAAGCCGAAGCATCTCGACACTTCAGCGCTGGATACCCCGGCGCTGGCGCTGGCCAATGCCGCCCGCGAAACCCTGCGTATGGGCGACGCGATGGAAACCATGCTGGATGGACTGAAGAAAGTGATGCACGGCGAGCCTCGCGAGGAGAAAGAGCTGCGCAAACTGGCCGATGATATCAACGTGCTCTACACCGCGATCAAACTCTATCTCGCGCGTATGCCGCAAGACGAGCTGGCGGAAGAGGAATCCCGCCGCTGGGCCGAGATCATTGAGATGTCCCTCAACCTTGAGCAGGCATCCGATATTGTCGAGCGTATGGGCAGTGAAATCGCCGACAAATCGCTGGCCGCGCGTCGGGCGTTTTCGCTGGAAGGGGTTGCTGAACTGGATGCGCTGCACGATCAATTACTCAGTAACCTGCAGCTAGCCATGTCGGTCTTCTTTTCTGGCGACGTGCCCAGCGCCCGCCGTTTGCGCCGCAACAAGCATCGCTTCCGCATCCTCAACCGCCGATACTCCCACGCACACGTTGACCGTCTGCATCAGCAAAACGTGCAAAGTATCGAAACCAGTTCCCTGCACCTGGGGCTGCTTGGCGACATGAAACGTCTCAACTCCCTGTTCTGCTCGGTGGCCTACAGCGTGATGGAACAGCCGGATGAAGATGATGAAAGGGATGAGTATTAATCGTGCGCACTTTTAATCGTTAAAGAGAGACCCAGCGCTTGCATGACCGTTAACGTGGTTTTGAGCGTTGGGTTGCCTTTCTCGTTAAAAGAGCGGTATTGCAGCATCATCTGTCTTTACTGCATTTTGGGGCGTATCTTGTCGATTCATTCATGTTTTTAAAACACATCTTGCGTTGAACCTTTGAATAAAAATGAGAAGAAAATCGTCATCCGATAAATGGGCGAAACGCAGATCCTGAAGCCGCCTCGCAAGGCGGAAAAGGGAAAGTCAGTTTTTACCGGCTAATCTTTTTACCAGCCCAAACCTAAGGTATATTTCGCCCATTAAGGAGAAATTATGCTGCCCACCCAATCAACCCGATTAAACAAATACATTAGCGAGAGCGGAATCTGCTCGCGTCGCGAGGCTGATCGTTACATCGAGCAAGGTAACGTTTTCCTTAACGGTAAACGCGCCACCATTGGCGATCAGGTGGTGCCTGGCGACGTGGTAAAAGTGAATGGTCAGCTGATCGAACCAAGAGACGAAGAAGATCTGGTCTTTATCGCGTTGAACAAACCGGTGGGTATTGTTAGCACTACGGAAGATGGCGAGCGGGATAACATCGTTGATTTCGTCAACCACAGCAGCCGCATCTTCCCGATTGGGCGTCTGGACAAAGACTCGCAGGGGCTGATTTTTCTCACCAACCATGGCGATCTGGTGAACAAAATCCTGCGCGCCGGTAACGATCATGAGAAAGAGTATCTGGTCACGGTCAACAAGCCGGTTACGGATGATTTTATTCGCGGTATGGGCGCGGGCGTGCCGATTCTCGGTACCGTCACGAAGAAGTGCAAAGTCAAAAAAGAGGCACCGTTCACCTTCCGCATTACCCTGGTGCAGGGGCTAAACCGTCAAATCCGTCGTATGTGTGAGCACTTTGGTTTTGAGGTCACGAAACTGGAGCGAACGCGCATCATGAACGTTAGCCTCTCCGGAATTCCGCAGGGCGAATGGCGCGATCTGACAGGCGATGAGCTGATTGAGCTGTTTAAGCTGATAGAAGGTTCGTCTTCCGAGGCGAAGCCGAAAGCCAAAGCAAAACCGAAAACGCAGGGGATTAAACGGCCTGTCGTCAGTGCGCCAAAATCCGCAGAAAAAGAGCGCAACAAGCCTGCCGGGAAGCGTTTCGTGCAGCCGGGCCGTAAAAAGAAAGGGCGCTAAATTAGCGCCTTCCACGGGGTGAGGTGTTTGCAGACCACGAGAACGTGGATTCCGTATCCGGTTTATAAGCCTGCGCTTTTTTAAGTTTGCGGGCTTTTTTTGCTTCGACTTCACGCTGGGCCATCAGTTTGTCGATGTACTCTTTTTTCACCTGATTGGTTTCAGCGTTTGTCAGAGTACGACCATGTGCAATCCGTGCGCGATCGAGCAGGGTTTTCAGCTCGCGCTGCTCGCTTTCCGTCATGTCTTTCTGGGTCAATCTCGGTGTGGACATACCTGAAGCCTCTTGAGAGTAGAGGCTTCAGTGTAAAGCAAGCCGGGGTTTGCGCGAAGTGAATTAGTTTTCTTTCACCACTTCTTTTTTCGCTGGCTCTGCAATCGGTTTTCCTGACCAGTAGCCCGCCAGCAGCGAGCCGGACAGGTTATGCCATACGGAGAACAGTGCGCCAGGCAGGGCCGCGAGCGGAGAGAAGTAGATCTTACCGAGCGCTGCCGCGAGGCCTGAGTTCTGCATCCCCACTTCAATCGCCAGCGTGCGGCAGGTCGATTCATCAAAGCCAAACAGTTTCCCGCCCCAGTATCCGCCCAGCAGACCAATGGTGTTGTGCAGGATCACCGCGATAATCACCACAAAACCGACCGAGGCAATATGCGAGGCAGAACCGGCGACCACAGCGCTGATGATCGCCAGGATGCAGACCATCGAAAAAGCAGGCAGGTAAGGTTCCACGGCTTTGACGACGCGAGGGAAGAGGTGGTGAATGACAAGACCGAGCGCAATCGGAATCACCACGATTTGCAGGATGGAGAGCAGCATCCCCATCACATCCACCTGAATATGCGCATCCACATACAAACGCGTCAGCAGCGGTGTGGCGATAACGCCCACCAGCGTCGAGACGGATGAGATGGTCACCGACAGCGCCACGTCGCCTTTGGCCAGATAGATCATCACATTCGAAGCCGTACCGCTGGCGACGCTTCCCACCAGCACCATACCGGCGGACAAATCCGGTGGCATCTTGAAAGCCAGCGCCAGCAGCCAGGCGGCCAGCGGCATCACCAGATAGTGCAGGAAAATCCCCGCTGCGACCGGTGCCGGGCGCGACAACACGCGCTTAAAGTCGTCGATTTTCAGATGCACACCCATGCCGAGCATGATCAGCATCAGCAGCGTCGTAACCCACGGGCCGACAGGGGTAAAAGTCGATGGCGTGTAATAGGCGAGAACAGAGAGCAGCAGTGCCCATAACGGGAACAGCCGCGTGATAGCGGATAACATAGTGAATTCCTTGCGATGACGTTGTGTTATTTAGTTATAAAAAAGCCGGGTTCGAGCCCGGCTATAGGTAATGTTTATCGTGCTAAGGAATATTATTCAAACAAATTATGATGAAGTTTCTGCACGACCTGCTCGGCTTCATGACCTGGTACCAGGAAGCAGAGGTTATAGCTCGATGCGCCGTAGCAAATCATGCGGATATTGAACGGATCCAGCACGCCAAAGACCTCTTTGCCCACGCCGCAGGCGCGTGACAGCTGGTTGCCGATAATCGCGACCAGCGCCAGATCTTCTTCGACTTCAACGCGGCACAGGGCGGAAAGCTCCATTAGCAGCGATTGCGTCAGCAGAGTATCGCCCGTCGACGTCGAGCCAGTGGTGTCCAGCGTCAGCGCAATGCTCACTTCGGAAGTGGTGATCAGATCCACCGAGATATTGTGGCGCGCCAGAATCCCAAACACTTCCGCCAGGAAACCGCGAGAGTGCAGCATATTGAGGCTATGCAGCGTTACCAGCGTTTGCTTGCGGCGCAGCGCCAGGGCGCGGAACAGCGGTGGATTCTCAGTGCTTTTACACACCAGCGTCCCGCCTGCTTTAGGATCTTTGCTCGACCCGACAAACACCGGAATATCGCTGCGTACGGCAGGCAGCAGGGTGGCCGGGTGCAGCACTTTCGCGCCGAAGGTCGCCATTTCGGCAGCCTCTTCAAAGGCGATAACATCAATACGTTTTGCGGCAGGCACCACGCGCGGGTCGGTGGTATAGATGCCTGGGACGTCGGTCCAGATATCCACGCGGGAAGCGTACAGCGCTTCGCCGAGCAGCGCAGCCGTGTAGTCGCTGCCGCCACGGCCCAGAGTGGTGGTGCGGCCTTTGGCTTCGCTCCCGATAAAGCCCTGGGTAATGACAATTCCTTCGGCCAGTCGCGGCGCCAGCTGTTGTTTAGACAGCTCGGAAAGGGTCGCGACGTCCGGTTCGGCACGGCCAAAGCGGTCACTGGTACGCATCACTTTGCGCACGTCAAACCACTGCGCCAGCACGTCGCGCTCACGCAGGATCTCAACGAACAGCAGGGTGGACATCAGCTCGCCGTGGCTCACCAGTTCGTCGGTCAGCGCGGTCGATGTTGCCAGAGAGGCGGCTTCCGCCAGAGTGGTGATATTTTCGAGCAGGCGTTCGACTTCCTCGCGAATCACCTGAGGGTTCTTCATACGTTCGAGAATATCGAACTGAATTTTGCGCAGCGCATCGAGCTTCACAAAGCGCTCGGTCGCTTCCAGTCCTTCTGACAGGGCCACCAGCAAATTCGTCACGCCAGCCGATGCAGAAAGCACCACCAGGCGGGTCGTCGGATCGGCCAGCACCACGTCGGCGCTGCGGTTCATGGCGTCGTAATCGGCCACACTGGTACCGCCAAATTTGGCGACAACAAAACTCGTCATAACATCCTCGTGTCAGGGAAAGAATAAAGCGACCATGGCACAAGAACGAAACGATGACAGGTGCAGGCGCAAATACCGCCCTATAAATAAAATGTGGGGAGAGTCCTGTCAACGCTGGGATTATGCGGATTTTTCATGGGGGGTACCCCTCAGTAACAGGACTAATAACAAGCCATTATTTTATCCCTCGTTTTACGGCGATCCGGAGGACATTCCACCGCGATAGGGCTGGCTATAGCGACTATACTTTTGGGACTTTTCACGCCCGTTTGATGCAGACCAGGGCAATGGCATAAAAACCATCACAATTTCCGCGCGCAGGCGCTACAATCGACCGCAGTCACAATTCTCAAATCACAAGAGTATTGCTAATGAAAAATATCAATCCAACGCAGACAACTGCCTGGCAGGCACTACAAAAACACTTCGACGAAATGAAAGACGTCACCATCGCGGACCTGTTCGCGAAAGACGGCGACCGTTTCAGCAAATTCTCCGCAACCTTCGACGATCTGATGCTGGTGGATTTCTCCAAAAACCGCATCACCGAAGAGACGCTGGCAAAACTGCAGGATCTGGCGAAAGAGACCGATCTGGCAGGGGCGATCAAGTCCATGTTCTCCGGCGAGAAGATTAACCGCACCGAAGACCGTGCTGTTCTGCATGTTGCCCTGCGCAACCGTAGCAATACCCCGATTATCGTTGACGGCAAAGATGTGATGCCGGAAGTGAACGCCGTGCTTGAGAAGATGAAAACCTTCTCTGAAGCCATTATCTCTGGCAGCTGGAAAGGCTACACCGGCAAAGCGATCACCGACGTGGTCAACATCGGTATCGGCGGCTCTGACCTCGGCCCCTTCATGGTGACCGAAGCGCTGCGTCCGTACAAAAACCATCTGAACATGCACTTCGTCTCCAACGTCGATGGTACCCACATCGCCGAAGTGCTGAAAAAAGTGAATCCAGAAACCACCTTGTTCCTGGTTGCGTCTAAAACCTTCACCACGCAAGAAACCATGACCAACGCCCACAGCGCGCGCGACTGGTTCCTGGCAACGGCTGGCGATAACAAACACGTGGCGAAACACTTCGCGGCGCTCTCCACCAACGGCAAAGCCGTGGGCGAGTTCGGCATCGATACCGCGAACATGTTTGAGTTCTGGGACTGGGTCGGCGGCCGTTACTCCCTGTGGTCAGCGATTGGTCTGTCGATCATCCTGTCCGTGGGCTACGACAACTTTGTTGAGCTGCTCTCCGGCGCCCACGCGATGGACAAGCACTTCTCCACCACCCCGGCTGAGAAAAACCTGCCGGTGTTGCTGGCGCTGATCGGCATCTGGTACAACAACTTCTTCGGCGCTGAAACCGAAGCGATCCTGCCGTACGATCAGTACATGCACCGCTTCGCGGCGTACTTCCAGCAGGGCAACATGGAATCCAACGGCAAATACGTTGACCGTAACGGCAACGCCGTGGATTACCAGACTGGCCCAATCATCTGGGGTGAGCCGGGCACTAACGGTCAGCATGCGTTTTACCAGCTGATTCACCAGGGCACCAAAATGGTCCCATGTGATTTCATCGCGCCAGCGGTGACCCACAACGCGCTCTCAGACCATCATCAGAAGCTGCTGTCTAACTTCTTCGCCCAGACCGAAGCGCTGGCGTTTGGTAAAGCGCGCAACGTGGTTGAGCAGGAATATCGCGATCAGGGTAAAGATCCGGCGACGCTGGACCACGTGGTGCCGTTCAAAGTCTTCGAAGGCAACCGCCCAACCAACTCCATTCTGCTGCGCGAAATCACTCCGTTCAGCCTGGGTGCGTTGATTGCGCTGTATGAGCACAAAATCTTCACGCAGGGCGCGATCCTGAATATCTTCACCTTCGATCAGTGGGGCGTTGAGCTGGGCAAACAGCTGGCTAACCGCATTCTGCCAGAGCTGGGTGATGACAAAGATATTAACAGCCATGACAGTTCAACGAATGGTCTGATTAATCGTTATAAATCCTGGCGCGGATAATTAATATTCCCATATCAATGCCGGCGAAATGCCGGCATTTTTTTATCGGATAATTCCGGTTGTCCGTTACCTGGCGCAAATTTCTATTCTGAGTTTAATCCGAAAAGGTCGATTACCCCGCTAATCACTGGGTGTTATTTTAGGAATATACGGAGCCTTTGTGTTTTCGTGTATATTATAACTTGTTGATTTAATATGTTTTTATAAATAGTAAATAGCCGATGCTATTTCCTTTCATCCATTTATCCTAAAACCATCCCCCTATTTCCCCGTTCGGCAATCCCTCTGCTTTAGTTGTGTATACTCGAATCCGCCTGAATTTCTTTTTGGGCAAATCTCCATTCATTCATTGAAGGGAAATTGTTATGAAGAAAGTACTGTATGGCATTTTTGCCATATCTGCGCTTGCGGCGACGTCTGCCTATGCGGCTCCGGTTCAGGTCGGGGAAGCAGCAGGTTCGGCGGCAACGTCTGCGTCTGCGGGGAGTTCTACCGCAACCGCGACCAGCACCGTAGGCTCGGCCGTGGGTGTCGCTCTGGCGGCAACCGGTGGCGGTGATGGCTCCAATACCGGAACCACGACCACCACGACAACAAGCACTCAGTAATAACGGGTGTATTACCATAACCACACTTCGGTGTGGTTATTTCACCCCTTCGGAGAAGAGTCGTGAAGCGACCTGCAATCATTCTGATTTGCCTGCTGTTGCAGGCGTGCTCAGCCACCACCAAAGGGCTGGGAAACTCACTGTGGGACAGCCTGTTCGGCACGCCGGGCGTGCATCTGACGGATGACGATATCCAGAATATGCCTTACGCCAGCCAGTACATGCAGTTAAACGACGGGCCACAGCTGTTTGTGGTGCTCGCTTTCGCCGAAAACGGGCAGCAGAAATGGGTGACGCAGGACCAGGCCACACTCGTAACACAGCATGGGCGACTGGTGAAAACCCTGCTCGGCGGCGACAACCTGCTTGAGGTGAACAACCTCGCAGAAGATCCGCTTATCAAACCGAATCAGATCGTCGATGGCGCAAGCTGGACGCGCACCATGGGCTGGACGGAGCACAAACAGGTGCGCTACGCCACGGCGCGATCCCAGTTCCGCTGGGATGGCACTGATACCGTGACCGTGGGCAGCGACCAAACTCAGGTGCGTATCCTTGATGAAGAGGTCACGACCGACCAGGCTCGCTGGCACAACCGCTTCTGGGTGGATGACGAAGGGCAGATTCGCCAGTCTCTGCAATACCTTGGCGCGAATTTCTTCC
The DNA here is from genome assembly GCF_003051885.1 of Lelliottia sp. WB101. Lineage (NCBI taxonomy): Bacteria > Pseudomonadati > Pseudomonadota > Gammaproteobacteria > Enterobacterales > Enterobacteriaceae > Lelliottia > Lelliottia sp. WB101. Next base: position 656,093 of record NZ_CP028520.1, on the reverse strand, counting down.
CGGTGAAAGCCACCCTGATCAAGGCGGCGAAACAATGAAAATCATCACATCTGCTGCGCTGCTCCTGACACTGACCGCACCGCTGGCGTGGTCGGCGGGCACCGTCAAGGTCTTTACCCCCGGCAGTAAAGAGCCGAAAACACTTTCGAACGCTGAACATCTGATTGATCTGGTCGGCCAGCCGCGTCTGGCGAATAGCTGGTGGCCGGGGGCGGTGATCAGCGAGCGTCAGGCCAGCACGGTTGCCGATCAACAACACAAGGCGCTGCTGGCCCGGCTGACGGGTCTGGCAGGGCAAGAAACGGGCGACACGGCTGCCGCGATTAACGCCGTGCGCCAGCAGCTGCAGGCGATAAGCGTAACGGGGCGCCAGCTGATTAATCTCGATCCCGACGAAGTGCGCGTGGCGGAGAAAGGCAATCCGACCCTGGAAGGGGAATACACCCTGTGGATCACACCGCAGCCGACCACCGTGACGGTGATGGGGCTGGTCAGCGCTCCTGGCAAAAAGCCGTTTACGCCGGGGCGCGATCTCGCGAGTTACCTGGATGACCAGAGCCTGCTGGAAGGTGCGGATCGCAGCTATGCGTGGGTGGTTTATCCCGATGGTCGCACGCAAAAAGCCCCGGTAGCGTACTGGAACAAACGCCATATCGAGCCGATGCCGGGCAGCGTGATTTTTGTCGGCTTTGCCGATCACTTCTGGACGAAGGCGTATGACGGACTGAACACCGACATCCTTCACTCCCTGACGCATCGGATACCGGATTAATGAAAAGAACTTATCTCTACAGCATGCTGGCGCTTTGCGTCAGCGCCGCCTGCCACGCTGAAACCTTTCCCGCGCCCGTCGGGCCGTCGCAGTCAGATTTCGGCGGCGTCGGCTTGCTGCAAACGCCAACGGCACGTATGGCGCGCGAGGGCGAAATCAGCCTTAACTACCGCGATAACGATCAGTACCGCTACTATTCCGCATCGGTACAGCTCTTCCCGTGGCTGGAAACCACCCTGCGTTACACCGATGTGCGTACCAAACAGTACAGCAGCGTCGAAGCGTTCTCGGGCAACCAGACTTACAAAGACAAAGCCTTCGACGTCAAACTGCGCCTGTGGGAAGAGAGCTACTGGATGCCGCAGGTCTCCGTCGGCGCGCGCGATATCGGCGGTACGGGTCTGTTTGATGCGGAGTACATCGTCGCCAACAAAGCCTGGGGACCGTTCGATTTCTCCCTCGGGATGGGCTGGGGATATCTTGGCACCAGCGGCAACGTGAAAAACCCGTTCTGCTCCTACAGCGACAAATATTGCTATCGCGACAACAGCTATCAGAAAGCCGGTTCGGTCAACGGCGATCAGATGTTCCACGGCCCGGCGTCGCTGTTTGGCGGCGTGGAGTATCAGACGCCATGGCAGCCGCTGCGCCTGAAGCTGGAGTACGAAGGCAACAACTACACGGAAGATTTTGCAGGCAAGATCGAGCAGAAGAGCAAGTTTAACGTCGGCGCCATTTACCGTGTTACCGATTGGGCCGACGTTAACCTCAGCTACGAGCGCGGCAACACCTTCATGTTTGGTGTCACGCTGCGAACCAACTTTAACGATATGCGTCCGTCCTACAACGACAACTCCCGCCCGGCCTACCGACCGCAGCCGCAGGATGCGATCATGCAGCACTCGGTGGTGGCGAATCAGCTGACTCTGCTGAAATACAACGCGGGTCTGGCCGATCCGAAAATCCAGACCAAAGGTGACACGCTGTATGTCACGGGCGAGCAGGTGAAGTATCGCGACTCCCACGAAGGGATCGAACGGGCGAACCGGATCGTGATGAACGATCTGCCGGATGGGATCCGCACGATCCGCGTGACGGAAAACCGACTCAACATGCCGCAGGTGACCACGGAAACGGATGTCGCCAGCCTGAAGCGTCATCTCGAAGGCGAACCGCTGGGCCACGAAACGGAGCTGGTGCAAAAACGTATCGAACCGGTCGTGCCAGAAACCACCGAGCAGGGCTGGTATATCGACAAATCGCGCTTCGATTTCCATATCGACCCGATCCTCAACCAGTCCGTCGGCGGCCCGGAAAACTTCTACATGTATCAGCTGGGCGTGATGGCCACGGCGGATCTGTGGATGACGGATCACCTGCTGACCACCGGCAGCGTGTTTGGCAACATCGCCAACAACTACGACAAATTTAACTACACCAATCCGCCGAGCGACTCGAAGCTGCCGCGCGTGCGTACCCGCGTGCGTGAATATGTGCAGAACGATGTGTATGTGAATAACCTGCAGGCCAACTATTTCCAGTATCTCGGAAATGGCTTCTACGGCCAGGTGTATGGCGGTTATCTGGAAACCATGTACGGCGGCGCGGGGGCAGAAGTGCTCTATCGTCCGGTAGACAGCAACTGGGCGTTCGGCCTGGATGCCAACTACGTGAAACAGCGTGACTGGCGCAGTGCGCAGGACATGATGAAATTCACCGACTACAGCGTCAAAACCGGTCATTTGACCGCCTACTGGACGCCGTCGTTTGCCCAGGACGTGCTGGTGAAAGCCAGCATCGGGCAATATCTGGCGGGGATAAGGGCGGTACGCTGGAGATTGCGAAGCGCTTCGACAGCGGCGTGGTCGTGGGCGGTTATGCGACGATCACTAACGTGTCGCCGGACGAGTACGGGGAAGGGGACTTCACCAAAGGGGTATATGTTTCCATCCCGCTGGATCTCTTCTCGTCAGGCCCGACCCGCAGCCGCGCAGCGATTGGCTGGACGCCGCTGACGCGTGACGGTGGACAGCAGCTTGGACGTAAGTTCCAGCTGTACGACATGACCAGCGACCGTTCCGTTAACTTCCGTTAATACTGTTTTGCCTGATGGCGCTGCGCGTTTCCGGCCAACGATTTTGTCGGCCCGGTAAGCGTCGCGCCACCGGGCGATTCCTCTGGTTTGCTCCAAACATAAACAAAAAATATAGATCTCTGTCACATTTTTGAGTTATACAGGATCTTCGCTCCAGAGAATGAGGTGCTGTATGACATCCCTGACTCGTCCGCGCGTTGAGTTTATCTCAATGGTCCTCCAGACCGTGCTGAGCCTCGGTCTGTTGAGCCTTGGCCTGATACTGGTCGTCTTTCTCGGCAAAGAGACGGTGCATCTGGCGGATGTGCTGTTCGCCCCTGAACAAACCAGCAAATATGAGCTGGTTGAAGGACTGGTGGTCTACTTTCTCTACTTCGAATTTATCGCCCTGATTGTGAAGTACTTTCAGTCTGGCTTTCACTTCCCGCTGCGTTACTTCGTCTATATCGGGATCACCGCGATTGTGCGGCTGATCATCGTCGATCATAAATCCCCCCTTGATGTGCTGATCTACTCGGCGGCGATCCTGCTGTTAGTGATTACCCTCTGGCTGTGCAACTCTAAGCGGCTGAAACGTGAATAAAAAAATGGCGGCCTGAAGGCCGCCAAACAACAGTCACAAGTTTACTCTTCATATTTTACGCTGCTGATGCGTTGGCTGCGTTCGCTCACCCCAGTCACTTACTTTAGTAAGCTCCTGGGATTCACTCACTTGCCGCCTTCCAGCACCGCAAAATATTTTGAGTATTGGGTCAATACAATACGTCTAAAGTTGAGGGTTGCAGTGGCATAACACAATGAAGCTTAACCTTTCACACCGCCCGCTGTGAGGCCGTTGACCAGCCAGCGCTGAGCCAGCAGGAACACCACGGTAATCGGGATGGCGGAGAGCACAGCGGCTGCGGCAAAGTCGCCCCACAGGTAGTTTTGCGGGTTGAGATATTGCTGCATACCTACGGCCAGCGTGTAGCTATTCACATCACGCAGCAGCAGTGACGCGACCGGGACTTCGGTAATGGCCGCGATGAACGACAGAATAAAGACCACCGCCAGAATCGGCACCGACAGCGGCAGCAGCACGAGGCGGAAAGCCTGCCACGGTGTTGCCCCATCCAGGGCCGCCGCTTCTTCAAGCGATCCGTCGATGGTTTCGAAATAGCCCTTAATCGTCCAGACGTGCAGCGCGATACCGCCCATGTAGGCGAAAATCACGCCGCCGTGAGTGTTCAGACCGATAAAAGGAACGTACTGACCGAGACGGTCAAACAACGCATACAACGCCACCAGTGAAAGCACTGCCGGGAACATCTGGAAAATCAGCATGCTTTTCAGCAGCGTCGCTTTGCCGGGGAAACGCATACGGGCAAAGGCGTAAGCGCAGGTGGTGGAGAGCGCCACAATCCCGATGGCGGTAATGCCGGCCACTTTGATGGAGTTCCACAGCCACAGCAGCACCGGGAACGGCGGCGGCGTCACGCGGCCATCGGCGTGTTCGACGCTGAAGCCCAGCGCCAGCTTCCAGTGCTCCCAGGAGATCTGATCCGGGATCAGGCTGCCGGTGGCGAAGTTCCCTTCACGCAGGGAGATGGCGATAACCATCAGCAGCGGGAACATGATTGCTGCGATAAAAATCAGTAGCCCTAAGTGCGTCGCCAGGAGGCGCAGTTTCTGAGATTTGGGTTGTACCATAGCCATAATGTGTGCCCTCCTTAGTCGAATTTCATGCGTGTGGCTTTCAGATTCACAATCGCCAGTGCGCCTACCAGCAGGAAGATCAGGGTGGTGATGGCGGCTGCCAGCCCGAAGTCCTGACCGCCGCCGCCTTCAAAGGCGATGCGGTAGGTGTAGCTCACTAACAGGTCCGTGTAGCCTGCTGGCGTGGTGGTTCCGAGCCTGTCCGGGCTGCCGTTGGTCAGAAGCTGAATCAGTACGAAGTTGTTAAAGTTAAAGGCGAAGCTGGCAATCATCAGCGGCGTCAGCGGCTTGATCAGCAGCGGGAACGTAATCTTAAAGAAGTTCTGGAACGGGCCTGCGCCGTCCATCGCCGAGGCTTCGTACAGATCGTCCGGAATCGCTTTCAGCAGCCCCATGCACAGGATCATCATGTACGGATAACCGAGCCAGGTATTGACGATGATAATCATGCTGCGGGCGGTGGTCGGGTCGCTGAACCAGGCCGGTTTGATGCCAAAGAGCGCGCCCAGCATCATGTTGATTTCACCGAAGCTCTGGTTGAACAGCCCTTTGAAAATCAGAATCGAGATAAACGACGGAACCGCATACGGCAGAATCAGCAGCACGCGATAGATGGCTTTGCCCTTGAGGGATTCCCACTGCACCACGCACGCCAGCACCATGCCGACCGCCACGGTCAGGATCACCGTCAGGACCGAGAAGACGACTGTCCAGACGAAGATGGCGAAGAACGGCTTCTGGATGCCTTCGTCGGTGAAGACGCGGGTAAAGTTGTCCCAGCCGATGGTGACGGTATAGCCCGGGCTGAGTTTTTCGTCGCCCCAGTTGCCGTCGGCATTCACCGACTGATAGAAGCCGATCTCGTTGTTCGGACGGTATTTCACGCCGCTCTGGTTGTTGGTCAGAGTGCCGTCATCGGCTTTGGTATAGAGCGGCTGCGTGCCGGAGAACTGGCGCAGCGAGCTCATGATGACTTTGCTTTCGTCTGGCAGGATGGCCGTCAGCTGGGTCAGCGCCTGGCGGTTCTGGGTGATGACACGCAGATTCGCGCGCTCGCCTTCCGGCAGGGCATCGGCTTCTTTCAGGGTGAGTTTCTGTTCGCCGCCAAATTTAAAGGCGTCGGAGACATAGTTTTTACCGGTCCCTTCGTCGGTCAGGGCCAGCTTCCATTCGTCACCCGCCGGGTATAAACCAAAGTTAAAGGTCTTTCCGGCCTGATAAGAACGGTCCATCAGCACCTGCTGGGCGCGTTCCTGCGCGAGCTGGTTGGTGCTGCTGTAGTTAGTAAATGCGATAGCGATGGTACAGATCAGCGGGAACAGGACGAACAGCCCCATCCCGGCCACGCCCGGATAGACATAACGCCAGGCATAGGCTTTACGATTGGCGAAAATATACAGGCCAACAGAGCTTAAAATCAGCGTCATGATGGCGAACAGGTACTCCCCCTGCACATACATTAAAACAACAAGGTAACCCACCAGTAAGCCCAGCAGACCTATCACTGACCATTTCAGCGTGTCGCTTTGCCACCAGTGTTTCTTTTTAATGATATCCATGGGGAATCTTCCTCTACAGCGATGAAAACTTATTGTCAGGCGGCGCATCGCTGACCTGACCTACGGTTTGAGCCGTAGTAGTAGGGCGGGATCGCTACGCTCACCCGCCATAGTGCTTACTTGGTGATACGACCTTGCGCGTCTTTCAGCGCGGCATCGACAGTCTGACGACCGCTAGCTGCGTTGATCACCGCCGTACGAGTGGCATACCAGAACGCCGCCATTTGCGGGATGTTCGGCATGATTTCACCTTTCTGGGCGTTATCCATCGTGGCCGCAATGCGTGGGTCTTTCGCGAGGGTATCCTGGAAGGACTTCAGCGCGACGGCACCCAGCGGTTTGTCCTTGTTCACTTCGTCCAGACCCTGATCGGTCAGCAGATAGTTTTCGAGGAACTCTTTCGCCAGCTCTTTGTTCGGGCTGGCGGCGTTGATGCCTGCGCTCAGCACGCCAACGAACGGTTTAGACGGTTTGCCTTTGAAGGTTGGCAGCAGCGTGACGCCGTAGTTGATTTTGCTCTTGTCGGTGTTAGACCAGGCCCAAGGACCGTTGATGGTCATCGCGGTTTCGCCCTTGTTGAACGCAGCTTCCGCGATGGAGTAATCGGTATCCGCGTTCATGTGTTTGTTCTTGATAAGATCAACCAGGAAAGTCAGACCGGCTTTCGCGCCAGCGCTGTCCACACCCACGTCTTTCACGTCGTATTTGCCGTTTTCAAACTTGAAGGCATACCCGCCGTCGGCTGCGATCAGCGGCCAGGTGAAGTACGGTTCTTGCAGGTTGAACATCAGCGCGCTCTTACCCTTCGCCTTCAGCTCTTTATCCAGAGCTGGGATCTCTTCCCAGGATTTCGGCGGGTTCGGTACGAGGTCTTTGTTGTAAATCAGGGAGAGGGCTTCAACCGCCACCGGATAGGCGATCAGCTTGCCGTTGTAACGCACGGCGTCCCAGGTGAACGGGAACAGTTTGTCCTGGAACGCTTTATCAGGAGAGACTTCAGCCAGCAGGCCAGACTGCGCGTAGCCACCGAAACGGTCATGCGCCCAGAAGATGATGTCCGGGCCATCGCCCGTTGCCGCGACCTGCGGGAATTTCTCTTCCAGTTTGTCAGGGTGTTCAACGGTGACTTTGATGCCGGTGTCTTTTTCGAATTTCTTACCCACTTCGGCCAGGCCGTTATAGCCTTTGTCGCCGTTAATCCAGATAACCAGCTTACCTTCTTCAATTTTGGCGAGAGCCGGTGCGGAAATCATCATTGCTGCCAGGGCGGACAATGCGAAAACGCGTGCGCCAGTCTTGATCTTCATATCTGCCATCCTTTTTGGTGATGTGCTCGTGGATACACTGAGGTGGTTCAACGTGAGCCAGTTTCCTTATATGACATCCTCTTTCCATCCTCCTTAGGTCTACGCCCCACCCCCGCTTTGTGTGATCTGCGTTGCATAAATTTAAGTTATGAGTCATGGCGCACATAAAAACCCACTGAATTTTGCCGCCTGCATCACGAATTTACCCAGACCACGCCCGGCGCGGTGGCAGAACCGGTTCTCTCATCCTCCCGCCTCCTCCCCCATGAAAAAGGCAGGGGGTGGAGGATTTGCAGAACTTATGGATACCCCATAGTGAACTTATGTTGAATGTTTCTGTCGGTGACAGGTTGTAACGAAGGGAGAAGGGCATGGCGAGCGTACAGCTGCGGAATGTAACGAAAGCCTGGGGCGACGTAGTGGTGTCAAAAGACATCAATCTCGACATCCACGAAGGTGAATTCGTGGTGTTTGTTGGCCCATCAGGCTGCGGTAAGTCAACACTGCTGCGTATGATTGCTGGACTTGAAACGATCACCAGTGGCGATCTGTTTATCGGTGAAACCCGCATGAACGATATCCCCCCGCCGAACGCGGTGTCGGCATGGTTTTCCAGTCGTATGCGCTTTATCCCCATCTCTCCGTTGCCGAAAACATGTCCTTTGGCCTGAAGCTGGCCGGAGCGAAAAAAGATGTCATCAATCAGCGCGTCACCCAGGTGGCGGAAGTGCTGCAGCTGGCACACCTGCTGGAGCGTAAACCGAAAGCGCTCTCCGGCGGACAACGTCAGCGCGTGGCGATTGGCCGTACGCTGGTGGCGGAACCGCGCGTGTTCCTGCTTGATGAACCCCTTTCTAACCTGGACGCCGCCCTGCGCGTTCAGATGCGTATTGAAATTTCCCGCCTGCACAAACGCCTTGGCCGCACGATGGTGTACGTCACCCACGATCAGGTCGAAGCGATGACGCTCGCCGACAAAATCGTGGTGCTGGACGCCGGTCGCGTCGCGCAAGTGGGAAAACCGCTGGAGCTGTATCACTACCCGGCAGATCGCTTCGTTGCGGGCTTCATTGGCTCGCCGAAGATGAACTTCCTGCCGGTCAAAGTGACCGCAACGGCGATCGAACAGGTACAGGTGGAACTGCCGAACCGTCAGCAGATTTGGCTGCCAGTGGACAGCGCTAACGTACAGGTCGGGGCAAACATGTCCCTGGGTATTCGTCCTGAACATTTACTGCCAAGTCAGATCGCCGATGTGACGCTGGAAGGGGAAGTTCAGGTCGTCGAACAACTTGGTCACGAAACACAGATTCATATCCAGATCCCCGCCATCCGTCAGAACCTGGTTTACCGCCAGAACGACGTGGTGTTGGTAGAAGAGGGTGCCACATTCGCTATCGGTTTGCCGCCAGAGCGTTGCCATCTGTTCCGAGAGGATGGCACTGCATGTCGTCGGCTGCATAAAGAGCCAGGCGTTTAAGCATTCCAACAAAACTACACGTCATCCTTCGCGCTGCAGCCAACGAAGAGGCAGCCCGAAGAGTGAAGTGTAATAAGAAAAGCAATGATCTCAGGAGATAGAATAATGATTACTCTGCGCAAACTTCCACTGGCAATCGCCGTGACTGCAGGCATTTTGTCTGCTCACGCGGGCGCCGTCGATTTTAAAGGTTACGCCCGTTCGGGTATCGGCTGGACCGGTAGCGGCGGCGCGCAACAGTGCTTCCAGGCAACGGGTGCACAAAGTAAATATCGTCTTGGTAACGAATGTGAAACTTACGCTGAGCTGAAACTGGGCCAGGAAGTGTGGAAAGAAGGCGATAAGAGCTTCTACTTCGACACCAACGTCGCGTACTCCGTTGCACAGCAGAACGACTGGGAAGCTACTGATCCCGCGTTCCGTGAAGCCAACGTGCAGGGTAAAAACCTGATTGAATGGCTGCCAGGTTCCACCATGTGGGCGGGTAAGCGCTTCTATCAGCGTCATGACGTTCACATGATCGACTTCTACTACTGGGATATCTCCGGCCCGGGTGCAGGTCTGGAAAACGTGGATCTCGGCTTTGGTAAACTCTCCATGGCAGTGACCCGTTCGACTGAAGCGGGCGGCTCCTCTACCTTCGCCAGCAACAACATTCGTGATTACACCACTGATACCGCTAACGACGTCTTCGACGTGCGTTTAGCGCAGATGGAAATCAACCCAGGCGGTACGCTGGAACTGGGCGTTGACTACGGTCACACCAACGTAAATGACGATTACTATCTGCAGCCGAACGCCTCCAAAGATGGCTGGATGTTCACCGCAGAACATACCCAAAGCATGCTGAAAGGCTTTAACAAGTTCGTCGTTCAGTACGCAACAGACTCCATGACCTCTCAGGGTAAAGGCCTGAACCAGGGTGCTGGCATCGGTCTGGGTAATGACGATTCCGATGGCAAACTGTATGCCTACGGCATCAACAACAACGGCCACCTGCTGCGCGTTCTCGACCACGGTGCAATTTCCCTGGGCGACAGCTGGGACCTGATGTACGTCGGTATGTACCAGGACATCGACTGGGATAACGGCAACGGCACCAAATGGTACACCGTGGGTGTGCGCCCAATGTACAAATGGACGCCAATCATGAGCACCTTGCTGGAAGTGGGCTACGACAACGTCAAATCCCAGAACACCGGCGACAAAAACAACCAGTACAAAGTCACCCTGGCGCAACAATGGCAGGCTGGCGACAGCATCTGGTCCCGTCCGGCAATCCGCGTCTTCGCAACCTATGCGAAGTGGGATGAGAAATGGGGTTACGACACTTCGGGTAGCCCGATCACTACCAGCGGTAACTACAACTCCAACTTCGGTATGCAGACTGCAGGCCTTGGCCGCGGCGATAACGACGAGTGGAGCTTCGGTGCCCAGATGGAAATCTGGTGGTAATCCGCAGTTAATCTCACGTAATGGCTAAACAAAGGAGGGGCGCAAGCCCCTCTGATTTAAGCGTCGCGCGCTATTGCCTGGCCACCGCTGCGCTGAATATCTGAGGTGATAACAATGAAAATGAATAAAAGTCTCGTCGCCCTCTGCCTTTCCGCTGGTCTGCTGGCAAGCGTTCCGGCAGTCAGTTTTGCCGAGGTTAATTTCGTTCCGCAGAACACCACGGCGGCTCCCGCCATCCCGGCTTCTGCGCTGCAACAACTGGTCTGGACGCCTGTCGACCAGTCTAAAACCCAAAGCACCGATCTTGCGAGCGGCGGCCAGCAGCTGAATGTGCCTGGTATTTCCGGCCCGGTCGCGGCCTGGAGCGTCCCGGCAAACATTGGTGAGCTGAACCTGACGCTGACCAGTATTGTCGACAAGCAAACACACGTCTTTGCGCCGAACGTGCTGATTCTGGATCAGAACATGACGCCATCGGCGTTCTTCCCGAGCAGCTATTTTACCTATCAGGAACCGGGCGTGATGAGCGCCGATCGCCTGGAAGGGGTGATGCGCCTGACGCCTGCGCTGGGTCAGCAGAAAATTTATGTGCTGGTCTTCACGACGCCGCAGGATCTCGCCCAGACAACTACCCTGGTTGACCCGGCCAAAGCCTACGCCAAAGGCACGGGCAATGCGGTCCCGGATATTCCGGATCCAAAAGCGCGCCACACCACCGACGGCACGCTGAAACTGAAGGTCAGCACCTCTTCTGCCTCCAGCGTGCTGGTTGGCCCACTGTTTGGCTCCGCTGGCCCTGGCCCTGTGACCGTGGGTAACACCGCCGCACCAGCTTATGCCACGCCTGTCGCCGCTGCCCCTGCCGCTGCGCCGACACCAGCACCAGCTCCGGCGAAGAAAGCCGAGCCGATGCTGAATGACACCGAAAGTTACTTCAATCGCGCCATCAAAGAAGCAGTTGATCGCGGCGATGTAGACAAAGCGCTGAAGCTGCTGGATGAAGCTGAGCGTTTAGGTTCGACCACTGCCCGTTCCACCTTTATCAGCAGTGTAAAAGGCAAGGGGTGACCGTCTCCCCGCAGTGCTGATGTTGTCAGTAGTTTAGTGCGCCTGAGTGGGCGCACTTTTTTTTGGGCGGCGCAGGCTGTTGCACTCCTGTTGCGATAATGATCGTTAAACCGCGTTTGGCCGCCCCCAATCTGCTTTTCTGCGATACAATAGCCAGACGTTATGTATCGGAGAGTCTGGCATGTCACACCCTGCGCTAACGCAACTGCGTGCGCTGCGCTATTTTGAAAACATTCCCGCGCTTGACCCGGAGCAACTGGACTGGTTGCTGCTGGAAGATTCCATGACGAAACGCTTTGAGCAGCAGGGGAAAAAAGTCACGGTAACGCTGATTCAGGAAGGGTTCGTCTCGCCTGATGACGTCGCCAGTGAACTGCCGCTGCTGCCAAAAGAAGATCGTTACTGGCTGCGTGAAATTTTACTCTGCGCCGATGGTGAACCCTGGCTTGCCGGGCGGACCGTGGTCCCTGAATCTACCCTGTGCGGCCCGGAGCTGGCGCTGCAACAGCTGGGTAAAACCCCGCTGGGACGCTATCTTTTTACGTCGTCTGAGCTTACCCGTGATTTTATTGAAATTGGTCGCAATGCAGACCTGTGGGGACGCCGTTCCCGCCTGCGCTTAAGCGGCAAGCCGCTCATGCTGACAGAACTCTTTTTGCCTGCATCGCCGTTGTACTAAGAGGATATGAAAATGGAGTGGAGTCTGACGCAGGATAAGCTGCTGGCTTTTCACCGCTTGATGCGTACCGATAAACCCATCGGCACCTTTTTGTTGCTGTGGCCGACGCTATGGGCGCTGTGGGTTGCCACCCCAGGTTTACCGCCGCTGTGGATCCTGGCAGTGTTTGTCGCAGGCGTCTGGCTGATGCGTGCCGCGGGCTGCGTGGTTAACGATTATGCCGACCGCAAGTTTGACGGCCACGTGAAACGCACCGCCAACCGCCCGATGCCGAGCGGTCAGGTGTCGGAAAAAGAGGCCCGCACCCTGTTTGTGGTGCTGGTGCTCCTCGCGTTTCTGCTGGTTTTAACGCTCAACACGATGACGATTTTACTCTCGGTTGCGGCACTGGCGCTGGCGTGGGTGTATCCGTTTATGAAGCGCTATACCCATCTGCCGCAGGTGGTGCTGGGCGCGGCCTTTGGCTGGTCGATTCCGATGGCGTTTGCCGCCGTCAGTGAATCTGTACCCCTGAGCTGCTGGCTGATGTTCCTCGCTAACATTCTGTGGGCGGTGGCGTACGACACCCAGTATGCGATGGTCGACCGCGATGACGATCTGAAAATCGGCATCAAATCGACGGCGATTCTTTTTGGCCGCCACGACAAGCTGATCATCGGGGTATTGCAGGTCGCGGTGTTAGGGCTGATGGTACTGATTGGTTATCTGAATGCTCTGAACTGGGAATTTTACTGGTCCGTACTGGTGGCGGGGATGCTGTTTGCATATCAGCAAAAGCTGATTGCGAATCGCGAGCGTGAAGCCTGTTTCAAAGCGTTTTTGAACAACAACTATGTTGGGCTGGTGCTGTTTTTAGGGCTGGCGATGAGCTATTTTTCCTGAAAAAAATGCCCGGCAGCGCTAACGCTCACCGGGCATAAATCTGATGCATATTTGTAAGCCGGGAAAGGCGAAACCGCCTCCCGGCTTTTTTATGTCACTCGTCCTGCGTTGCGCTTTCAATGGTCAAACGCACGTCCGACGTTATCAGCTCGGCCAGCATCTGATAAACCTTCATCGTCTCTTCAGGTTCCGCATCGCCGGTATCGCTGATATAGCCTTCATCGCGCAGCGTCAGTACCAGTGAGCTAAACACCGCTTTATCGAAGAACTCTGGCGCGTTAATGCCGTGCAGCACAGACAAACGCTGAGCCAGCGTGCGGCTCTCTTTTTCCAGGGTACCACGGTTGATGGACGGGTTCGCGCTCAACAGCCAGAAGGTGATCGCGTAGCGCTGCAATGTTTCACGCGCACCGGCCGCCAGCAGTTGCAGCGTGCGGGAACGTGACGGGTTGATATGCAGCTCGTCATCTTTGACGGTCAACAGACCCTGACGCAACAGCTCAGCGGTCAGTTTTTCCAGCTCAACGGCCACTTCATCTTTGCTCCAGCTCAGGAACAGCTCTTCTTTCAGCATCGGATAGAGCGTCTCAACATGGCGCAGCAGTTCCTGACGGGAAATGCGGCGATGCTGAGTGATGATGGCTGCCATCAGCGACGGCAACATCAGCATATGCGTGATGTTGTTACGATAGTAGGTCATCAGCACCGCCTGCTCGCGCGGCAGAATGATGATGTCCCCGATGGTGTCCTTCTCAACTTCGAACTTGTTCATCTGCAGCGCGTGGTCGATCAGCTGACTGGCGGTGGCAGACGGAACGGTGGAATCCGCTGAGTACGGGACATTACGCATAATATCCAGATAGCAATCGAGCTGTTCGGTCAGCTGTTCACGCGTCAGTGAGCGCTGGCGTGAGGCTAACAGTGCCGTGACGCACAGGTTCATGGCGTTCGCCGCCCCGGCGTTGTTAATACGCACCATCAGATCGGCCGCGATATTATTCACCGTTGGCGTCAGCCATGCAGGGCGAATCGCTTCGATTGGGTCGATAGATTCGCGCCACTCCGGCACGTGCTGGTTCAGATAGGTCATCAGCGGCAGCGGTTCGCCAAAGTTCACGTAACCCTGGCCGAGATTGCGCAGCTTGCTCAGGCCTTTCAGCATCTGAGGCAGGCTCTCTTTCTCTTTGGTCGCACCGCGCAGCTCTTTGGCGTAAGTGCCCACTTCCATGACGTGCTCGTAACCGATGTAAATCGGCACCAGCGTAATCGGACGCGTACCGCCGCGCAGCATCGCCTGAATGGTCATCGACAGAGTACCGGTTTTCGGGTCCAGAAGACGGCCCGTACGGGAACGCCCCCCTTCGACGAAATACTCAACGGAATAGCCACGGCTAAACAGCTCGCCCAGATATTCGCGGAACACCGTGGAGTAGAGCTTGTTGCCTTTGAAGGTACGACGAATAAAGAACGCACCCAGACGGCGGAAAATCGGGCCAGCTGGCCAGAAATTCAGGTTGATACCGGCCGCGATGTGCGGTGGTACCAGCCCCTGGTGATACAGCACGTATGACAGCAGCAGGTAGTCCATGTGGCTGCGGTGGCAAGGCACATAGACGATTTCGTGGCCGTCGTGGGCAAGCTGACGCACGCGCTCGGCGTTATGGACGTTAATCCCCTGATACAGACGGTTCCAGGTGAAGCTCAGGATACGGTCGGAGAGGCGGATCATCTCGTAGGAGAAGTTGGCCGCAATCTCTTCCATCAGAGCGATGGCGTTTTGCTGGGCTTTCTCGTGAGAGATTTTCTTGCTGCGCGCTTCGTCTTCAACCGCGCGGGCAATGGCTTTAGATGCCAGCAATTTGTTGAACAGGTCCTGGCGTGCAGGCAGGCGCGGGCCAACGGCAGCCAGACGCTGACGGGCAAAGTGCATACGCGCGACGCGAGCCAGTTTCTGGGCGATGATTTTATCCGTCCCGTGCTCATCCGCCATGCGGCGCAGGGAGACGGAAGGGGAGAAACGCACAAAGCTGTCGCGGCCTAACCATGAGACGGCAAAGAACTTCTGGATGCCGTTCAGCATACGCAGTGGTGGGTTTTCCTCGCCTTTCTGACGGCCAGGACGACGACCAAACATCACCGACACCGGCACCATCTGGACATCCAGACTGGGGTTGCTGCGGTGCAGATCGAGGTAGTCGTGGAACAGCTTGATGGACTCCTCTTTTGGCGTGTAATAGGTGAACACGCGCGGCCCGCCGTGAATAAACACGTAGCGCGGCAGCAGAGTCCCGTCGACCTCAAGGGGTTCGAGCGGATCGGGCAAGTCATGCGCCAGACATTGGGCGCGGAGCGTCAGTAAGTCTGCCTTCGAGTTGTAAGGCAAAACGTACATAATAGGGCGCGAGGTATCGAGCCCTAATTCCAGCGCAGGTTCCGCCGGGATAGACTTACTTTTTACCAGGACGCTTAATGGTAAATTAAGTAATTTGTAGTAAATTCGTGGCCAGCCGGACATAAACGATGTAAAGCCTCTGGTTAATAATGCAATTGCGGCGCAAGGATAACAGAAAGCGCGCAAAATTTCTGTTGTTACCGGTCATACTTCAGGCTGTATTGCTACGCGCTACAGCTATAGTTACTGACGCTAAATCTAAGAAAAGGTTCTTTTAATGGCCAATAATACCACTGGGTTAACCCGAATCATCAAAGCTGCCGGATATTCATGGAAAGGTTTCCGCGCCGCATGGATCAATGAGGCCGCTTTCCGTCAGGAAGGGGTTGCTGCGGTTGTTGCGGTGATCATCGCCTGTTTTCTGGATGTCGACCCGATAACCCGCGTATTGCTCATTGGTTCAGTCCTTCTGGTGATGATAGTGGAAATTCTCAACAGCGCTATTGAAGCGGTGGTGGATCGCATCGGTTCTGATTTCCATGAGCTGTCGGGCCGTGCGAAGGACATGGGTTCTGCCGCTGTGCTGCTGGCGATTATCATCGCAGCCATCACCTGGGGCATGCTTCTTTGGTCACATTTTCGATAAGGCTTCAGGAATCCAATAAGTCTCTGGTTTTTTGTGCAGTTTTTGATTCCAAAATCACCTTTGACTGTATATACTCACAGCATAACTGTATATACACCCAGGGGGCGGAATGAAAGCGTTAACGGCCAGACAGCAAGAGGTGTTTGATCTCATTCGAGATCATATCAGCCAGACGGGAATGCCACCGACGCGTGCGGAAATCGCGCAGCGCCTGGGCTTCCGTTCTCCAAATGCCGCTGAAGAGCATCTCAAAGCGCTGGCGCGTAAAGGCGTTCTTGAGATTGTCTCTGGTGCGTCACGCGGAATTCGCCTGCTGGTGGAAGAAGAAGAAGGTCTGCCACTTGTGGGGCGCGTCGCGGCGGGTGAGCCTTTGCTGGCACAGCAACATATTGAAGGTCACTATCAGGTCGATCCGGCCATGTTCAAGCCAAGTGCCGATTTCCTGCTGCGCGTCAGTGGGATGTCCATGAAAGACATCGGTATTCTGGACGGCGATCTGCTGGCGGTTCATAAAACGCAGGATGTGCGCAACGGGCAGGTTGTGGTTGCGCGTATCGACGACGAAGTGACCGTTAAGCGCCTGAAAAAACAGGGCAACACGGTTCAGCTGTTGCCAGAAAACAGCGAGTTTTCCCCGATTGTGGTGGATCTCCGCGAACAGGCTTTCTCTATTGAAGGTCTGGCTGTTGGTGTTATCCGCAACGGCGAATGGCTGTAATCTCTTACTGACAGGCTGTGGTCGCACCGCAGCCTGACTGTCTACTCTCAATTCCCGGTACTTTCTCATGTCTCTGCTGACAACCTCAGACAAGGCATTGTGGCGTCTTGCGCTGCCGATGATTTTCTCCAATATCACCGTTCCCCTGTTAGGGCTGGTGGATACGGCGGTGATTGGTCATCTGGATTCCCCTGTTTACCTCGGCGGCGTGGCCATTGGCGCGACGGCGACCAGTTTCCTCTTTATGCTGCTGCTCTTTTTACGCATGAGCACCACCGGGCTGACTGCCCAGGCGTTTGGTGCCAAAGATCCCGTTCGACTTGCCCGTGCGCTGGTGCAGCCGCTGATCCTCGCCCTTGGCGCAGGGCTGCTGATTGTTTTGCTGCGCACGCCGCTCATCGATCTGGCTCTGCATGTCGTGGGCGGTAGTGAGGCGGTGCTGGAACAGGCGCGGCGCTTCCTCGAAATCCGCTGGCTCAGCGCACCGGCATCGCTGGCAAATCTGGTTCTGCTTGGCTGGTTGCTGGGCGTGCAGTACGCGCGTGCGCCGGTGATCCTGCTGGTGGTGGGCAATTTACTCAATATCGTGCTCGATCTGTGGCTGGTGATGGGTCTGCACATGAACGTGCAGGGGGCGGCGCTGGCAACGGTGGTCGCCGAGTACGGCACTTTCTTCATTGGCCTATGGATGGTGAAACGCGTGCTGGCCATGCGGGGAATCTCTCTCGCGATGCTCAAAACAGCGTGGCATGGCAACATCCGTAAACTGCTGGCGCTTAACCGCGACATCATGCTTCGCTCGCTACTGCTGCAACTTTGCTTTGGCGCCCTGACGGTGTTCGGCGCGCGCCTGGGGCCAGAGATCGTGGCCGTAAACGCGGTGCTGATGACGCTGCTGACGTTCACCGCCTATGCGCTGGACGGTTTTGCCTATGCGGTGGAAGCCCATTCAGGCCAGGCCTATGGTGCCCGTGAGGCGGGGCAGTTGCAGGAGGTCTGGCGCGCGGCCTGCCGTCAGTCTGGGCTGGTGGCGCTGGTCTTCGCACTGATCTATGCCTTATTTGGCGGGCAGATTGTGGCGCTATTGACCTCGCTGCCTGAACTGAGAGAACTGGCTAATCACTACATCATCTGGCAGGTCGTGTTACCGGTGGTGGGGGTGTGGTGTTATCTGCTGGACGGTATGTTTATCGGCGCAACGCGCGGGGCGGAAATGCGCAACAGCATGGCAGTCGCGGCGGCCGGTTTCGCCCTGACGCTCTTCACGCTGCCCTGGCTCGGCAACCACGGTTTGTGGCTGGCGCTGGCGGTATTCCTCGCCTTGCGTGGCCTGTCATTAGCGCTGATTTGGCGGCGCCACTGGCGCAATAACAGCTGGTTTAGCGGATAGCGTGATTTGACGAAACGGTTAAAGATTCTGAATCTCAACACGCATGCCGAATCCTTATCTACAATTATTATCACGTCCAGCAGAAATGAACGTAACGGACGACTCGAATTTACGTGATAACCGAACGATGAGGAATTGATTATGAATAAAGACGAAATCGGCGGTAACTGGAAACAGTTCAAAGGTAAAGCGAAAGAACAATGGGGTAAACTGACCGACGATGACGTGACCGTCATTGAAGGTAAACGCGAACAGCTGGTAGGTAAGATTCAGGAACGCTACGGCTACGCGAAAGACCAAGCGGAAAAAGAGGTTGTTGACTGGGAAAAACGCAACGACTACCGCTGGTAACAGAGTTCTACCCGTTGTACACGGAAGTACAATCCCTGAGGGCGGCCTAATGGCCGCCCGCTTCGTTTTTAGCGCGGTTTTTTCTTCACCAGAATGGAGTGATCGTGCTGACATTCACCCTGATGACGGCAGGCTTCCACTTCGACACAGGCAGAACACAACCCGTGTGCTTCAATCACGTTATGGCGCAGGGCAAAGCCCATTTTAGCCGCCAGTGAATGCATAATATCTTCCACACCTTCCGCCCCTTCTTCTTTAACCGCGCCGCAGCGATCGCAGATAAACATGGCCGAGGTATGTGTTGGCTGATCGAACAGATGGCACAGCACATAGCTGTTAGTCGACTCCACCTTATGCACAAAGCCTTGCTCCAGCAGGAAATCCAGCGCGCGATAAACGGTGGGCGGTTTCGCCTGCGGCTCGCTTTCACGCAGCAGATCGAGCAGATCGTAGGCGCTGATGGCACCGCGTTGCAGGCTCATCAGACGTAACACTTCAAGGCGCTGCGGGGTCAGGCGCACATTGCGTTGCGCACAGAGCTTTTCAGCTTGCGCTAACAGATCTTGCATCGTGGTCTTATCCATATCGCACCTCGAATTATGGAGTCTGGAAAACCCTCACTTTACCATGTTCTGCTGAAAACGCCGAGATCCGCCACAGTTGTGCTATACCTGACCCATCGCCACACGGGAAAAATACAATGAAAAGACCTGATTGCATCCGGCACTGGCGCGACGTCGAAGGTGCCGACGACTCCACTTATCCAGACAGCGACGAACTTTTTGCTATCGGCGCGCCGCTGGCCCGCAAACTGGGGCTTGGGCGGATCGGTATCCACCATGAGCGCCTGCCGCCGGGCCGTCGCACTTCGTATCCGCACGCTGAAAGCGACGAAGAGGAGTTTATCTTTGTTATTGAAGGGTATCCCCAGGCGTGGATTAACGGATATTTATGGAAACTAGAGCCGGGCGACAGCGTCGGTTTTCCGGCCGGAACTGGCGTGTGCCACACCTTTATTAATAACACCGACGAAGAGGTGCGGCTGTTGGTGGTGGGCGAGGCGAACAAAAAACACAATCGCATCTATTACCCGCTCAACCCGGTCTACGCCGCCACCCGCGAGGACCGCTGGGTGGACCATCCGCCGCAATTTTTTGGTCCTCACGACGGAAAACCTGGGCGAAAATAATATCCTCTTCTATAAATATTGAGGGCCGTCACAAATTACAACAGGCCTCGCGGAAGATTTAACTTAGGGAACAGGCGTGTCTTTTTGATGTTATTCACAGCAATAGTTCGTCCCTGTATGGGTGATAACTGACAGGGGTTGTTTAATAACAGACTATAAAACGAGCATACTGTGAAAAAACATTTTAAATTTTCGGTGGTTAGCATCGCTGTCTCCCTGTTTATGGCAAACGAGGCGGGAGCAGCCAATACCTGGACAGAAGCGCGTAGCGACGCGATGGGCGGTACTGGCGTTGCATCAGGCAATTACGGTAGCGGAGCGTTTATTAACCCGGCACTGCTGGCAAAGGCAAAACCGGATGACGACATTACCGTTATTTTGCCTTCGGTCGGCGCACAGATTACTGACAAAGATAATCTGCAGGATCAGATCGACGATATCAGCGATAAAGTCGATTACTACGACGATGTGGTTAACAGCCTGACAGCGGCTGAGATCATCGCCAATCCTTTGGGATCCGTTAACCAGTTTCAGAGTGCCGCGAAAGATCTCGCTGACGAGCTGGACGATCTGAAAGGTAAAACCGCTCGCGCCACCGCCGGTGCCGGGATTGCGGTCAGCATTCCAAATAACGTGCTGGCGGTCGCCTTTGTGGCGAAAGGCAACGCTCACGCGCGGGTAAGCTCCTCTATCGACCAGCAGGATATCGATTATCTGCGCAGCATCCAGAACAGCAAACTGGTGGCGGGCAGCGTCGCGCTTGATGCCGCCCTTAACGGTTCGGATGAGATCACCAAAAACCTCAACTCCACGGCCTCAGGCCGGGCGGCGATTGTCTCTGACTATGGCGTCGCGGTGGCCCGTCAGTTTGATATTGGCGATGTGCCGGTCTCCGTCGGTATTACGCCAAAACTGCAAAAAACCTGGCTCTACAACTACACCACCTCCATTTACACCTACGACAGCAGCGACTGGAACAGCAGCCGCTATCGCACGGACGATACTGGCTTCAACGTGGATGCCGGTGTGGCCGCCGATTTTGGCGAGAACTGGACGGTGGGCTTGAGCGGGCAGAACCTGATGTCGCGCGATATCGATACCAAAGATATCCGTATCCGCAATGGCCGCACGGGTGACGTGGTGAGCTACAAAGATACCTACCAGATCCGTCCGCTGGTGACTGCGGGCGTGGCATGGCATAACGATCTGGTAACCCTCACCGCCGATGGCGATCTGACCGAAACCAAAGGCTTCAAGAGCGAAGATAACTCTCAGTACGTCGGCGTCGGCGCCGAGGTCACTCCGCTCAGCTGGCTGGCGGTGCGCGCTGGTTATCGCGCGGACGTGAAGGACAACGACAGCAACGTCTTCACCGGCGGTGTTGGCTTTGCGCCGTTCAACGCGGTCCATGTGGATCTGATGGGTCTGTACGGCGAGGACAAAACCTGGGGTGCAGGCGCGCAGCTGAGCGTCACCTTCTAAGACGACCGGAGGCCATGCGCCTCCGGCTTTTCTTTGTGCTATAGTAGCGCCCCTTTTCCACCACATGCTTAAAACTTCGCCATGCCGTCAGAACTACAGTCCGATTTCCCTGCACACCGTTTTTCCATCGCGCCGATGCTCGACTGGACCGACAGACACTGCCGCTATTTCCTGCGTCAGCTCTCTCGCCACACGCTGCTGTACACCGAAATGGTTACCACCGGGGCGATCATTCACGGAAAGGGCGACTATCTGGCCTATAGCGAAGAAGAGCATCCGGTTGCGTTGCAGCTTGGTGGCAGCGATCCGGCGGCGCTGGCGCAATGTGCGAAACTGGCGCAAGAGCGTGGGTACGACGAAATTAATCTCAACGTCGGCTGCCCGTCCGATCGTGTGCAGAACGGCATGTTCGGCGCGTGCCTGATGGGGAATGCCCAACTGGTGGCGGATTGCGTCAAAGCGATGCGCGATGTGGTGTCGATTCCGGTGACGGTCAAAACCCGTATCGGCATCGACGATCAGGACAGCTACGAATTCCTGTGCGATTTCATCGACACTGTATCCGGGAAGGGCGAGTGCGAGATGTTTATTATCCACGCGCGTAAAGCCTGGTTGTCCGGTCTCAGTCCAAAAGAGAACCGTGAAATTCCGCCGCTGGACTACCCGCGCGTGTATCAGCTAAAGCGTGATTTCCCGCATCTGACAATGTCGATTAACGGCGGTATTAAGTCTCTTGACGAAGCCAAAGCCCATTTAGAACATATGGATGGCGTCATGGTAGGCCGCGAGGCGTATCAAAATCCGGGCATTCTGGCCTCGGTGGATCGCGAGATCTTTGGCATTGAGCGCGCCGATAACGATCCGGTGGCCGTGGTGCGTGCCATGTACCCGTACATCGAACGTGAGCTGAGCAATGGCACCTATCTGGGCCACGTGACGCGTCATATGCTCGGGTTGTTCCAGGGCATTCCAGGGGCGCGTCAGTGGCGTCGCTACCTGAGTGAAAACGCGCATAAAGCCGGGGCGGATATCGAAGTCCTGGAGCAGGCCCTGCGTCTGGTCGCTGACAAGCGATAATTTTCACTAAAAGTTCGTCAAATTCACCACGCCCTGCGAATGTTCGCGGGGCGTTTTGTTTTGAATTCAATAAGTTAAATTTGGCACGTTTCTTGTAATAGTCACTACATCTTTATGGTATTGACGTGGGAGAGAGCCATGCTGGAATTGCTGTTTGTGATTGGATTTTTTGTCATGCTGATGGCGACCGGAATTTCGCTGCTTGGCATTCTGGCGGCACTGGTTGCGGCGACGGTAGTGATGTTTATCGGTGGGCTGTTTGCACTGATGCTAAAACTGCTGCCGTGGTTGCTGTTGGCGGTGGCCGTGGTGTGGGTGATTCGGGCGATAAAAGCGCCAAAAGTCCCACAGTATCAGCGCAATAACCGCTTTCGTTACTAAGGTATTGAGGTCTTCGTCACATACCTGCAACTTTTCCGGCAGCGATGCTTAGAACAGAATAGGATTTACTTATCGAATCTGTCACTATTGCCGCCGTTAAAGAATTCATCGAGCTGTACCCTACATACAGCCGAACTAAAAAAAGAAAGGGCTTCCTACGGGAAGCCCTAATTCTTTTTAAGGGATCAGCAAACTCGATCCCTGAGTCACACGACTCTCCAGCACCTCATGCGCGCGCTGTGCATCGCTCAGCGGATATTTCTGCGCCTCAGCCACGTCCACTTTAATCACGCCGCTGGCGATCAGCGAAAATAGCTCATTGCTGGCTTCTGTCAGTTCGTCACGGGTGGTGATGTAACCTTGCAGGGAAGGGCGCGTCACGTACAGCGAGCCTTTCTGATTCAGAATACCCAGATTCACCCCGGTGACCGCGCCCGAGGCGTTGCCGAAGCTCACCATCAAACCCCGACGCTGCAGGCAGTCCAGCGACGCTTCCCAGGTGTCTTTCCCCACCGAGTCATACACCACGCGCAGTTTCTTGCCGCCGGTGATCTCTTTCACCCGCTCGGCGATGCTCTCTTCACGATAGTTAATCACCTGCCACGCGCCAGCCTGTAACGCCCGCTGCGCTTTTTGCGCGCTGCCGACGGTACCGATCAGTTTTGCGCCCAGCGCTTTTGCCCACTGGCAGGCGATAAGCCCAACGCCACCCGCTGCGGCGTGGAACAGGAACTGCTCGTCAGGTTTGATTTCGTAGGTTTTGCGCAGCAGATAATAGACCGTCAGCCCTTTCAGGAAGGAGGCGGCGGCCTGTTCGAATGAGATCGCGTTCGGCAGAATGGCGGCCTTATCGGCGGGCACGTTGTGAATCGAACTGTACGCGCCCAACGGCGACTGGGCGTACACCACGCGATCGCCTTCTTTAATATGCTTCACGCCGCTGCCGATTTTCACCACGACACCTGCGGCCTCGGTCCCCAGACCGCTCGGCAGGGCTGGCGGTGGATAAAGCCCGCCGCGAATATAGGTGTCGATATAGTTGATACCGATGGCCTTGTTTTCGACCTGGATTTCATTTTCCCCTGGCGGCGTGGGGGTAAACTCCACGGCCTTGAGGACTTCTGGACCACCATGCTTGTGAAATTCGATACGAGTTGCCACGTTGAACTCCTTTGTCGATTCATTTGCAGACGGTTATACTTCCCCGTCTCTCAATTTATGGTAATCCATTCACTATGGCAGGAAATAAACCCTTCAACAAACAGACTGAGCCTCGCGAGCGCGATTTGCAGGTCGCCGGACTCAAAGTCCCGCCGCACTCGATTGAAGCGGAACAGTCGGTGTTGGGCGGTTTAATGCTGGACAACGAGCGCTGGGACGATGTCGCCGAGCGCGTGGTATCCGACGATTTTTATACCCGTCCACACCGCCATATCTTTACCGAAATGGCGCGCCTGCAGGAAGCCGGTAGCCCGATTGATCTGATTACACTGGCTGAATCGCTGGAGCGTCAGGGGCAGCTGGATTCAGTCGGTGGATTTGCCTATCTGGCAGAGTTATCGAAAAACACGCCAAGTGCGGCGAACATCAGCGCTTATGCGGATATCGTGCGCGAACGTGCCGTTGTGCGCGAGATGATCGCCGTTGCGAACGAGATCGCCGAAGCGGGCTTTGATCCGCAGGGCCGCACCAGCGAAGATTTGCTGGACCTCGCCGAATCCCGCGTCTTCAAGATCGCCGAAAGCCGTGCGAATAAAGACGAAGGTCCGCGAAATATCGCCGACGTGCTCGACTCTACCGTTGCGCGTATCGAACAGCTTTTCCAGCAGCCGCATGACGGCGTGACCGGCGTAAACACCGGTTACGACGATCTGAACAAAAAAACCGCCGGTTTGCAGCCGTCGGATCTGATTATCGTCGCGGCGCGTCCGTCGATGGGTAAAACCACATTTGCGATGAACCTCGTCGAAAACGCGGCGATGTTGCAGGATAAACCGGTGCTTATCTTCAGTCTGGAGATGCCATCGGACCAGATTATGATGCGTTCCCTGGCGTCCCTGTCGCGCGTGGATCAGACCCGTATTCGTACCGGTCAGCTTGACGATGAAGACTGGGCGCGCATTTCAGGCACCATGGGCATTCTGCTGGAAAAACGGAACATCTATATCGATGACTCCTCCGGCCTGACGCCGACGGAAGTGCGCTCCCGTGCGCGCCGTATCGCCCGCGAACACGGCGGTATCGGCCTTATCATGATTGACTACCTGCAGCTGATGCGCGTACCGTCGCTCTCCGATAACCGTACTCTGGAAATCGCAGAAATTTCTCGCTCACTCAAGGCGTTAGCCAAAGAGTTGCAGGTGCCCGTCGTGGCGCTGTCACAGCTTAACCGCTCCCTGGAACAACGTGCTGATAAGCGCCCGGTCAACTCCGACCTGCGTGAATCTGGCTCCATCGAGCAGGATGCCGACTTGATCATGTTCATCTACCGTGACGAGGTCTATCACGAGAACAGCGACATGAAAGGCATCGCGGAAATTATTATTGGTAAGCAGCGTAACGGCCCGATCGGGACGGTGCGTCTGACGTTTAACGGTCAGTGGTCGCGTTTTGATAATTATGCGGGGCCGCAGTACGACGACGAATAAATCCTCGTCATCCTTCGCGTCACAGCCACCGCCGCTGGAACGCAAATGATTTAGAGGATTGGATTTATTTCATTAAGGCAAGGAATTCGAATGCAAGCGGCAACTGTAGTCATTAACCGCCGCGCTCTGCGACACAACCTGCAACGTCTGCGTGAACTGGCGCCCGCCAGTAAGCTCGTTGCAGTCGTGAAAGCGAACGCTTACGGACACGGTCTTCTTGAGACCGCGCGAACGCTCCCTGATGCCGATGCCTTTGGCGTCGCCCGTCTCGAAGAAGCCCTGCACCTGCGCGCGGGCGGCATCACCCAACCGATTCTGTTACTCGAAGGCTTTTTCGAAGCCGACGATCTGACGACGATTGCCGATCAGCGTCTCCACACTGCCGTGCATAACGAAGAGCAGCTGGCCGCACTAGAATCTGCGACCCTCAGCGAGCCGGTCACCGTGTGGATGAAACTCGACACTGGCATGCATCGCCTGGGCGTGCGCCCGGAGCAGGCAGAGGCGTTTTATCAGCGCCTGAGCCAGTGCAAAAACGTGCGTCAGCCGGTGAATATCGTCAGCCACTTTGCCCGTGCCGATGAGCCTGAATGCGGCGCCACGGAGCAGCAGCTCGACATCTTTAACACCTTCTGCGAAGGCAAGGCGGGAATGCGCTCTATCGCGGCGTCCGGCGGTATTTTGCTCTGGCCGCAGTCGCACTTCGACTGGGCACGTCCGGGCATTATTCTCTACGGGGTTTCGCCGCTGGAGAGCAAACCCTGGGGGCCTGATTTTGGCTTCCAGCCGGTGATGTCGCTGGTCTCCAGCCTGATTGCCGTGCGTGAGCATCAGGCGGGTGAACCGGTTGGCTACGGCGGCACCTGGGTGAGCGAGCGCGATACGCGTCTCGGCGTGGTGGCGATGGGCTACGGCGACGGTTATCCGCGCGCGGCACCGTCCGGTACGCCCGTGCTGGTGAATGGCCGTGAGGTGAAGCTTGTCGGGCGTGTCGCGATGGACATGATTTGCGTCGATCTCGGGCCTGATGCCGCCGACAAAGCGGGCGATCCGGTCGTGATGTGGGGCGAAGGTTTACCCGTTGAACGCATTGCTGAAATTACGAAAGTGAGTGCTTACGAACTTATCACGCGCCTGACGTCGCGGGTGGCGATGAAGTACGTCGATTAACGCCCATTGAGTGCCGGGTAGCGGCTTCGCCTCACCCGGCATGCACCTTGTGATGAACATCCCCTCGATCTTCTCGCGCTTCCGGTTTATTGTTGAAATCCCTGCCTGACAGATATCCGGAGATACATCGCGTGTTCCAGAAAGTTGACGCCTACGCCGGCGACCCCATCCTCTCCTTAATGGAGCGTTTCAAAGAAGATTCACGCAGCGACAAAGTGAACCTCAGCATCGGTCTTTACTACAATGAAGACGGCATCATTCCTCAGCTGCAGGCGGTGGCCGAAGCCGAAGCGCGTCTCAACGCGGTGCCGCACGGCGCCTCGCTCTATCTGCCGATGGAAGGGCTGAATACCTACCGCAACACCATTGCGCCGCTGCTGTTTGGTGCCGATCATCCGGTATTAACGCAAAAACGCGTCGCAACTATTCAGACGCTGGGCGGTTCCGGTGCGCTGAAAGTGGGCGCCGATTTTTTGAAAAAGTACTTCCCCGATTCAGGCGTATGGGTCAGCGATCCGACCTGGGAAAACCACGTCGCGATTTTTGAAGGCGCGGGCTTTGCCGTCAGCACCTATCCGTGGTTCGACAACGACACCAAAGGTGTATGCGTTGAAGCGCTGCTGGAAAAACTGCACACCTTGCCGGAGCGCAGCATCGTCCTGCTGCACCCATGCTGCCACAACCCAACCGGTTCGGATCTGACCAACAGCCAGTGGGATGCGGTCATTGAGGTGCTGAAAGCGCGCAACCTGATCCCGTTCCTCGACATCGCCTATCAGGGCTTTGGCGCAGGCATGGAAGAGGACGCCTACGCGATCCGCGCGATTGCCAGCGCCGGGCTGCCAGCACTGGTGAGCAACTCCTTCTCGAAGATTTTCTCCCTGTACGGCGAGCGTGTCGGCGGGTTGTCGGTGGTCTGCGAAGACGAACAGGCAGCAGGCCGCGTGCTCGGCCAGCTAAAAGCCACCGTGCGTCGTATCTACTCCAGCCCGCCGGCTTTCGGTGCACAGGTTGTGGCGACGGTTCTGGGCGATGAGGGCCTGAAAGCGACCTGGCTTGCTGAAGTGGAAGCGATGCGTACGCGTATTCTGGCGATGCGTCAGGCGCTGGTTAACGCCCTGAAAAGCGCGTTACCGGAGCATAACTTCGATTATCTGCTCAAGCAGCGCGGGATGTTCAGCTACACCGGGCTGAGCGCGCAGCAGGTCGATCGTCTGCGTGAAGAGTTTGGCGTCTATCTGATTGCCAGCGGCCGCATGTGTGTCGCAGGCCTGAATGCGCATAACGTTCAGCGCGTTGCACAGGCGTTTGCGGCTGTGATGTAAGCACTCACTTACTCTTTTGGGTTCGTACCCATTAACGCCCGGTGGCGCTGTGCGTACCGGGCCAACAACGGCGACCACGACCTGAATCGCAGGCCGGGTAAGGCGCAATGGCCACCCGGCTTTTTTGTTTTTCCCGCTTTGTGATATCCCTCCATTTACCAGGGACAATCTGAAAAATTTCCTTTCCTTCGCCTGGCTCAGGGGTTAAGGTCTGATAGATTTTTGACCATTCGCTCAATTTAAAACGATAACAAACTGAATATTCAGGGGAATACATGCGCAAGATCACACTGGCGCTCAGCGCCGCCTGCTTATTGTTCTCGCTTAATAGTGCAGTCGGTGCCCGAGCCTCCGCACCAACGCCGCTTTACACCGGAACCACCGCCGCCATTCTGGCTGAACAAGCCCCCATTCACTGGGTCTCCGTGGCGCAAATTGAAAATAGCCTGATGGGCCGCGCGCCAATGGCTGTCGGTTTTGACATCGACGATACCGTCCTCTTTTCCAGCCCTGGCTTCTGGCGAGGCAAAAAAACCTTCTCGCCTGAGAGCGAGGAGTATCTGAAGAACCCGGAATTCTGGGAAAAAATGAACAACGGCTGGGATGAATTCAGTATCCCGAAAGAGGTGGGTCGCGCACTGATTGCGATGCACGTAAAACGTGGCGACAGCATCTATTTCATCACCGGTCGCAGCCAGACCAAAACGGAAACCGTCAGCAAAACCCTTCAGGGCGATTTTTCCATTCCGCCAGCGAATATGAATCCGGTGATTTTTGCCGGGGACAAGCACGGGCAAAACACCAAGACCCAGTGGCTGGAACAGAAAAATATCAAAGTGTTCTACGGCGATTCGGATAACGATATCTCTGCTGCGCGTGATGTCGGTGCCCGTGGCATCCGCGTTCTGCGCGCCTCCAACTCGACGTACCGCCCGCTGCCCATGGCCGGCTCTTTTGGCGAAGAGGTGATTGTTAATTCTGAATACTGATAATCGATGATTATTTGTGCAAATCGGGCCTGCCCGGGTTTACCTTTTGTCGTCTTGCTGCACACTTAAAGAGGCAAGTCCTCAGGTCGCACTCAACCCACTCACAGGGGAGCAAAGATGACAATTTCGGAGATACTGCAATATTGCATGAATAAACCGGGCGCCGGGCAAAGTGTCCACAGCGACTGGAAAGCCACGCAGATCAAAGTGGCAGACGTGCTGTTTGCGATGGTAAAAGAGGTAGAAGGGCGTCCGGCGGCATCGTTAAAAACCAGCCCGGAACTGGCGGACTTGTTGCGTCAGCAGCACAGCGATGTGCGCCCAAGCAAGCATCTGAATAAAGCGCACTGGAGCACCGTCTATCTCGACGGCTCGCTGCCCGATTCGCAGATTTACTATTTGGTGGATGCCTCTTACAAGCAGGCCTTTGAGCTGCTGCCGGAAAATACCCGACAGCAGCTTTCAGACTGAGGATTACAGCAGAGGTTTAAGGAAGCGCGCGGTGTGCGAGGCTTCGCACTCGGCAACTGTCTCTGGCGTACCGGAGACGAGAATTTCACCGCCGCCGCTGCCGCCTTCCGGACCGAGATCCACAATCCAGTCTGCGGTTTTGATGACATCCAGATTGTGCTCAATGACCACAATGGTGTTGCCCTGATCGCGCAGCTGATGCAGCACTTCAAGCAATTGCTGGATATCGGCAAAGTGCAGGCCGGTGGTTGGCTCATCCAGAATATACAGCGTCTGTCCTGTGCCGCGTTTCGACAGTTCACGCGCCAGCTTCACGCGCTGGGCTTCACCGCCGGAGAGCGTTGTCGCTGACTGCCCGAGACGAATGTAGGTCAGCCCCACGTCCATCAGCGTTTGCAGCTTACGCGCCAGCGCAGGCACCGCATCGAAGAACTCACGCGCCTCTTCAATGGTCATATCCAGCACTTCGTGGATCGTTTTGCCTTTGTACTTAATCTCCAGCGTTTCGCGGTTATAGCGCTTGCCTTTGCACTGATCGCACGGCACGTAGATATCCGGCAGGAAGTGCATTTCAACTTTGATCACACCGTCGCCCTGACAGGCTTCACAGCGGCCACCGCGCACGTTAAAGCTGAAACGTCCTGGCGTATACCCACGCGAGCGTGATTCAGGAACGCCGGCAAACAGTTCACGTACAGGTGTAAAGACGCCCGTATACGTAGCCGGGTTTGAACGCGGCGTACGGCCAATCGGGCTTTGGTCGATATCGATCACTTTATCGAAATGTTCCAGGCCCTGAATGTCGCGATACGGCGCTGGCTCGGCAAGCGTTGCGCCGTTCAACTGAGTCTGTGCAATCGGGAACAAGGTATCGTTAATCAGCGTCGATTTACCGGACCCCGACACCCCGGTGACACAGGTGAACAGCCCGACTGGCAGCGTCAGCGTGACGTCTTTCAGGTTGTTGCCGCGCGCGCCAGTCAGCTTCAGCACTTTCTCTGGGTTGGCCGCAACGCGCTGCTTCGGCACGTCGATTTTGCGTTTGCCGCTCATGAACTGCCCGGTCAATGACTCCGGAACGGCCATGATGTCGGCCAGCGTCCCTTCGGCGACCACCTGGCCGCCATGCACACCCGCGCCAGGGCCGATATCGATGACGTGGTCTGCGGCGCGGATTGCGTCTTCGTCATGCTCGACCACAATCACCGTGTTACCCAAATTACGCAGGTGGATCAGCGTGCCGAGCAGGCGTTCGTTATCGCGCTGGTGCAGGCCGATGGACGGCTCATCCAGCACGTACATTACGCCGACTAAGCCCGCGCCAATCTGGCTTGCCAAACGGATACGCTGCGCTTCGCCGCCGGAGAGGGTCTCCGCTGAGCGAGAAAGTGACAGATAGTTCAGGCCGACGTTCACGAGGAACTTCAGGCGATCGCCAATCTCTTTCAGCACTTTCTCCGCAATCTGCGCGCGCTGGCCGGAGAGCTTAAGATTAGTGAAGAAGTCCATCGCGTGGCCGATGCTCATGTCTGAGATGGTCGGCAGCGCCGTGTTCTCGACAAAGACATGGCGAGCCTCGCGGCGCAGACGCGTCCCTTCACAGGTGGTGCAGGAGCGGTTGCTGATAAACTTCGCCAGCTCCTCGCGCACTGCGCTGGACTCGGTCTCTTTGTAGCGGCGTTCCATGTTATGCAGCACGCCTTCGAACGGATGGCGGCGCACGGAAGTATCGCCGCGATCGTTCATGTACTTGAACTCGATGTTCTCTTTGCCGGAGCCTGACAGCACCACTTTATGAACATTTGGGCTTAAGCTCGCCCACGGCGCTTCGATGTCGAACTTATAATGTTCGGCCAGGGATTTCAGCATCTGGAAGTAGTAGAAATTACGGCGATCCCAGCCGCGAATCGCGCCACCCGCCAGCGAAAGCTCCGGATTCTGAATGATGCGATCCGGATCGAAATATTGCTGCACGCCAAGACCATCACAGGTAGGGCACGCGCCAGCCGGGTTGTTAAACGAGAACAAACGCGGTTCAAGTTCCCGCATGCTGTAGCCGCAAATCGGACAGGCAAAGTTCGCGGAGAAGAGCAGCTCTTCGGCTTTCGCATCGTCCATATCCGCGACGATAGCGGAACCACCCGACAGCTCCAGCGCCGTTTCGAACGATTCGGCCAGACGCTGCGTGAGATCGTCGCGCACTTTAAAGCGGTCAATCACCACTTCAATGGTGTGTTTCTTTTGCAGTTCCAGCTTCGGCGGATCGGAAAGGTCACACACTTCCCCGTCGATACGCGCGCGGATGTAGCCCTGGCTTGCCAGGTTTTCCAGCGTTTTGGTGTGCTCGCCTTTCCTGTCTTTAATGATAGGCGCCAGCAGCATCAGGCGCTTGCCTTCAGGCTGCGCCAGCACGTTATCCACCATCTGACTGACGGTTTGCGCGGCCAGCGGCACGTCATGATCCGGGCAGCGCGGCTCGCCCACGCGGGCAAACAGCAGACGCAGATAGTCATGAATTTCAGTAATCGTACCGACCGTAGAACGCGGGTTGTGGGACGTTGATTTCTGCTCAATGGAAATGGCAGGCGACAACCCTTCGATATGGTCGACGTCCGGCTTTTCCATCAGTGACAGGAACTGACGCGCATAGGCGGAGAGCGATTCAACGTAACGACGCTGTCCTTCGGCATACAAGGTGTCGAAAGCCAGAGATGACTTGCCAGAACCCGATAGCCCGGTCACGACAATCAGCTTGTCGCGAGGGATTATGAGGTTGATATTCTTGAGATTATGGGTGCGGGCGCCCCGTACTTCGATCTTATCCATTCACCTTTCCCGGTAGAGACTCGGATGCCTGGTTTGTTTGAAGGACAAACGGCAGAAACGGCTAATTATGACACAATCTGACCTGTTTTAATATACAGTATTGGAAAGCAGGTTCCGATTTAATGTGCAACAATGTTTAGGTAGCGTGAGTTCTGTGGAATCGCGGTCGCAGCTATCAAATTGCACCGTGGAAATGGTACACTCGCGCGTTTACACTATTAAGAAACGTATTCAGGAGACACAATCATGGCCAGCAGAGGCGTAAACAAGGTGATTCTCGTCGGTAATCTGGGCCAGGACCCGGAAGTACGCTACATGCCGAGTGGTGGCGCAGTTGCCAACATTACGCTGGCTACTTCCGAATCCTGGCGTGATAAAGCGACCGGTGAGATGAAAGAGCAGACTGAATGGCACCGCGTTGTGCTGTTCGGCAAACTGGCAGAAGTAGCTGGTGAATATCTGCGTAAAGGTTCTCAGGTGTATATCGAAGGTCAGCTTCGTACCCGTAAATGGACCGATCAGTCCGGTGCAGAAAAGTACACCACTGAAGTTGTGGTAAACGTCGGCGGCACCATGCAGATGCTGGGAGGCCGTCAGGGCGGTGGCGCACCTGCAGGCGGCGGTCAGCAGCAGCAGGGTAGCTGGGGTCAGCCTCAGCAGCCACAGGGCGGCAATCAGTTCAGCGGCGGCGCGCAGTCTCGTCCGCAGCAGCAGTCTGCTCCAGCACCGTCTAATGAACCACCAATGGATTTCGACGACGATATCCCGTTCTAAGACTCAGACCGTGCTGTCGCCTGGCGGCACGCTGTTTGCACTGGCCTGCTCATCATTTTGCAGGCCAGAGAAGCGCAGCGCCGCCCGGTGATAAAACGCAAAAGCCCCTTTTTGGGGCTTTTTGTTTTTTATCTCTCCAGGGAAAATGGCTAGCGTTCGGGCTGCATATACTCCTGGTGAAAATGCTCTTTACTGATCGGGCGGGAGAAGAGAAAACCCTGTCCGTATTTCACACCGTGGCGCAGCATCGCGGAGACGTGCGTGTAATTTTCCACGCCTTCAATAATGACATCGATATCAATCTCATTGATATAATCCAGCATTAAAAACGTCTTTTCTATATTTCCGGCAGTCAGACAACTTCTGTCGAGCTTAATATAGTCTGTCGTCCAGATAGCGAGCCGTGATTTCAATGTTTCCAGGCTGTCAATACCATCCCAGGCGAGCTGAATGCCGGCTTCGCTCAGCTGGTCGAGATTTTGGCAGACAGATTCTTCCGGCGTATCGATGATATCCGTAATTTCAAAAATAAAGTTTCGCGGTGAAAGATTATTTTGCTGCATCATGTCTAACGCGCGCGCCGAAAATTCGGCATCGTTCAACTGTACCTGAGAAATATTCAGGGTAAAAAGCGGATTTTCCCGCAACGCCTGCGGCTGTCTGGCGATGAATTTAAATGCCTGGGCCATAACATAATCACCCATTGGCAAAATTCCGCCCGTCTCTTCCAGCTGGCTGATAAAACAATTCGGCGGCACGATATTGCGCCGATGGGTGCCGCGCACCAGAACTTCACCGCCTATACAGGCGAAGCGCGAAAGATCGAAAATGGGTTGAATAACAAAATCGATACCAGCATCGAGCTTGTTTTTTTCGACACACTGAACAACAAAATGTGTACTTTTTTCCATGCCAGCCTCATCACCATAACGTTACCCGTTCAAAGCGACACACTCTGCGCCAGACTTAAACAGGAAGGGCAACAATGTGGCGCTGCGGTATGAGCCAGTGTATTACAGAATTCTGAAGGAAGGATAAATACGGAAAAGCATTTAAAAATGGAAAGAATAATATTATGGGAAATTTTATTGTTTTACATCTGGAAATGAAATTTCCCATAGGGTGAATAACAATAACGTCATTCGTTCTTTAAATCATATTCGATAAGTTTCCAGGTGACGGGGTAGCCATTTTGCCAGGGCATCGTTTCACCCTTTATAACATTTACCACATTGGTCACCGCAGGGTTATCTATTCGCCAGTAACCGCTTTGTGGACATGCATTTCCACTGGAGCGTTTTATACCTAAGGGACTGCGCGAGGATTCTGTTTGCGATCCGTAGGCGGCTACGGTTGCCATGGTCAAATTACTACTGTCAATTTTCATTATTAAGTATCCATAATTTAATCATCCCATTTTTAATATTGCGACAAAATACCAACAAAACTTAACACCTCATTCTCATTAATTATAAATATAGATACCCTGAATGGGTTTATATTGCAAAGTGGGGAGGCATTCGCCACAATAGAGCTATTATTGGATGAAAGTTGAGCAATTATGATCTCTCGCCGCATTCTGTTTTGCCTCATGCTAATGTTGAGCAGCAGCGCCATGGCGGTGAACTGCCAAAGAGCCGTCACGCCGCTGGAAAATACGATTTGTAATAACGACAACTTGCACTGGCTCGATAGCACCCTGTCGGTGGTTTATCAGCAGGCGATTCATCAGGATGGTCTGGCGGCAAACGATAAAGAGTATCTCCACTGGGAAAAGCTGCTGGAAAAATGCACAACTGCCGTCTGCATTGAACGTGCGTACTACGCCGGGATCAGTGGGATTTCCAACGTTAACCGCGATTTTAAGTGGGAAGGCAAATGGTGGAACATGCTGGCGCCCAATATGAGCGGCGGGGTGATCCAGTTCAGTCGCAGTGCCCAGTGGAGCGAGACGCTGGATATTCGTGCCTGGGCGGGGCTAAACAAAGATGAATTCACCGCCGAGGCGCGCAAACTCTACGGGATGCTGGTGGTCGAGAAAGTGGTGGACACCAATAACTGCAAACTGCTGCTGATCCCCAAACACGACGGTTCTCTCCAGGTTTACAGTAACTCCGACTGGGGCTGCCGCATGTCGATGCCAGCCGGGGTATTCCTCGATGGCGCTTATCAGATGGCGGAACACGATCCGCGCCCCAAAGCGACGCTGCTCACCCTCGGGATCTTTCAGGATGCCGCCCTCGACGACAAATTCCGCACGCTGGTCGGCGACGATTACCAGAACTTCGTCAACAGCGCGAACGTCTATATTTATCAGAATGATATCGACAACATCGGTGCCCGCGTGATCTCCATGTGGGTGCAAGGTGCGGCAAACAAACACACGGCTATCGTGATGTACACGCCAAAAGGGGAAATCTGGGCCGGGCTGATTTCGCCAGCGAAGGGGGGTGGCCTGATGTTTAGCTATTACAGCACCGACGGTAGCGATCAGCGTCATATGCCGCGCACCCTCGCCGGATGGAAACTGCGTTTTTTGGATGATTAACTGGCAGGAAATGCCGGGTAACGCAGCGCTTGCCCGGCTGACAACACCACTCACGCAGTGCCGCCGGGCATTCATCACGGACTACGACAGCGTCCCCACAATCGTCAAATCACTGTCATCCGGCACCTCGTTATACGACAGCACATTCAAATTGCTGGCAAACAGACGTCCATAGCGTGAAATCAGTGGTCGCAACTGCGGGGTCACCAGCAGCAGCGGTGGCATCCCTTTCGCTTTCATCTGCTCCTGAATAATCGGCATCGTGTTCTGCAGCTGCGTCAGAATGTTTGGGTCGACCGGGAAGCTATCCAGCGCCACTTTTCCACTCTGTTGAGACTGATTTAGCGCGCCCAGCAGCATATTCTCCAGCGCGTTATCAATGGTGTAGGCCGCCAGCTTCTGCCGGTCACCATTGATATTATGAATAATGGCGCGACGCAGGGCGTAACGCACGTCGGAGGTCAGCAGGATCGGATCTTTGGTCACTGCCGAGCTTTCCAGCAGCGTCGAGGCGATGGTGACGATATCTTTCAGTGACACCTGCTCCAGCAGCAGCTGGCGATAAATCCGCAGCAGCAGGCTAAAGTTGAGGGCGTTCGACAGATCCTCCGCCAGCTTCGGCGCCTGTTGCGCCAGACGGGCGTGCAGATGGGTAATATCGTCGTAATTAAACAGCTCCGGCAGATGCTCGCGGGCGACTTTATTGACGTGCGTCGCGACCACGCTGGCGCAGTCCACCACCTGATAACCCAGATTCAGCGCATTGGCTTTCTGCTCCGGATCGATCCAGACGATCGCCATGCCGTACGCCGGATCCGTATCCAGCACGCCGTCGATTTCGCCGTACAGTTCCGCCCCTGGAATCGCCATCAGTTTTTCAGCGTACACCTCCGCCAGCGCAGTGCGGATGCCGTTGATATGAATTGCATATTGCGCAGGCTTGAGGCGGAAATTCTCCCGGATGCGAATCTCCGGCAGCAGCACACCACACTGTTCAGACACCACCTGGCGCACCCCGCGAATACGCTGCGACAGCGGGCTGCCCTTTGCCGAGTCAATCAGCGTCACCAGTTTGTACCCCAGATTCAGGCCAATCGGCTCCACCAGCGGAATGCTTTCCCAGTTGATAGCAGGCGCGACATCCTGGCCCAGTGCGTCGGTGATCGCTTCGTAATCCGTCTCTTCTTCGGCGGGTTTAACCACTTTGCTCTGCCGCCAGGCGGCAAACAGCAGTAAACCGGTGAAGCACAGAAACGCGATGTGTGGCATACCGGGGACAATCGCCAGAATAAACATGACGAAGGCGGCGGTGTAAAGCACATGCGGTTTGGCCAGCAGCTGGGTTTTGATCTCATCGCTGACGTCATCGCCGTCGCTGACGCGTGTCACGATAATCGCTGCGGCGGTCGCCAGCAGCAGGGAAGGGATCTGCGCCGCCAGGCCGTCACCAATGGTCAGCAGAACGTACTGCTGGAACGCGTGGCTGGCATCAAGATCGTATTTGAAGATACCGATACAGATCCCGCCGATGACGTTAATCACCAGCACCATGATCCCGGCGATGGCGTCACCACGGACAAACTTCGAGGCCCCGTCCATCGCGCCGTAGAAGTCGGCCTCTTTCGACACCTCTTTACGCCGATCGCGCGCCTGTTTCTGGTTAATCAGTCCCGCATTCAGGTCGGCGTCGATCGCCATCTGTTTACCGGGCAGGGCATCAAGGGTAAAACGCGCCGACACTTCGGAAATACGCTCTGCCCCTTTGGTGACCACCACAAAGTTGATGATCATCAGGATGATGAATACGACAAAGCCGACAACGAAATCGCCGCCGATCACCACCTGTCCGAAGGCCTCGATCACCTTACCGGCTGCACCTTCCCCTTCGTGGCCGTGGAGTAATACCACACGCGTGGAGGCGACGTTCAGGGTCAGTCGCATCAGGGTGGTGATCAGCAGGAGCGTCGGGAACACGGCAAAATCGAGCGGACGCTGCATGTTTACCGCCACCAGCATGACCGTCACGGCCAGCACGATGTTGAAGGTAAACAAAATATCCAGCATCAGCGGAGACAACGGCAACATCACCATCGCCAGCACGCTGAGCAGTAATATCGGTACGCCGATGCGGCCCTGACGGAGAATGGCAAGCATTTGCTGTGACTTACTGTTCGCCATGGGTTTTTAATACCTCTTTAGGAATGTTGATCTGTTTGTTCAGGCTCGGTTTGGCCTCAAGCTGGCCGGTGCGCCAGGATTTGAGCTGCATGACGTAGGTCAGCACATGCGCAATGGCGCGAAAAAGCTGGGCCGGAATTTGCTGGTTAACGCGCGTGGAGTGGTAAACCGCTCGCGCCAGCGGCGGAAACTCCACCACTTCAATCTGGTGCTGGCTTGCCACTTCACGGATGTAGAGGGCGATATCATCGACCCCTTTCGCCACGATGTACGGGGCTTCTGCTTTGTTCGGATCGTATTTCAGCGCCACCGCGAAATGGGTCGGGTTGGTGATGATCACGTCTGCTTCCGGTACGGTGCGGTTAATCTGCCCCATCGCCATCTGGCGCTGGAGCTGGCGGATACGCCCCTTGATCTGCGGGTTCCCGTCGTTATTTTTGTGCTCTTCCTTCACCTCTTGCTTGGTCATGCGCATCTTTTTGGTGAACATGAATTTGGTCAGCGGCACGTCGAGCAGAGCAAAAATCACAATCACTGAAATGAAGTAGATCAGCACATGGTGAAAAATGCCAAAACCGGCGTGGATCGCCTGGTTGAGGTTCAGGCGCTGCAGATGCAGCAGCGGATTCAGGGAGCTGTGAACCATCGAATACAGCACCGCCAGAATTACCCCGCACTTGA
Organism: Lelliottia sp. WB101; assembly: GCF_003051885.1. Classification (NCBI taxonomy): domain Bacteria; kingdom Pseudomonadati; phylum Pseudomonadota; class Gammaproteobacteria; order Enterobacterales; family Enterobacteriaceae; genus Lelliottia; species Lelliottia sp. WB101. The sequence goes on along the minus strand of NZ_CP028520.1, from coordinate 617,865 downwards.
GCATCATCTTGCCCACTTCCACATAATGGCTGGCGGCGAACATGCGCTTTACGCCGCTGATCGGGCTGATTTTTTTGAAATCGGGCTTCAGCTTCGACAGCGTAAAAATCCAGCCGCCGGGGATCAGGCTCGCCACAATACAGGCCAGTGGAATCGGCGCGAGGGTGGCGATAAAGCGCAAGATCACCGAGACGTTGAGCATCAGAAACTGGCTCAGCGCGCCGCTATCGTCCAGCCGCCCGGCCATCATTCCCACCGAGGTAAAAGATTCCGTAATCAGCTGCTGGTAATAGGGGAAAAAGCTGCTCAAGGTAATAAACGAGGTCAGCAGCCCCACCGCCATGGTCAGGTCTTTCGAGCGCGGCAGATCGCCCTTTTCCCGCGCTTTGCGCAGTTTCTGGGGGTGGGTTTTTCGCTCTTATCTCCGCCCTGGGCCATCAGTGGCTCCTTACGGCTTCGAGCCTGGCCAGAATTTCATTGGTCAGGTTGAGATAATGGTCGGGAATATTGGTCATCATCATCGAAATACAGAGCAGGCCGAACAGCATGCTGATGGGAAAGCCCAGCGAGAACAGGTTCAGGGTCGGAGAGATGCGGTTCAGCAGGCCAAACCCCCCTTGCACAATCAGCATCACAAAGGTGGTGGGCAGGGCGATTAATGTCGCCGCAGACATTATCCAGCCCAGGCTTTGTACGATTAATAATAATGTCGGTTTATTAATCGCCTGACCGATGGGCCACCAGACAAAACCTTTAAACAGAATTGTCACCACCAGCAGATGCCCGTCCATAATGAAAAACAGCAGGGCGCAAAAGGTGTAAATAATCTGCGAAATCACGGTGGTCGAGCTGCCGTTGACCGGGTCGTTCATCATCGCCATCCCGAGGCCCATATTCATTGAAAGAATATGTCCGGCGGTCTGCAGGGCGACAAACACCAGATGCATTGCCATGCCAAACAGCATGCCCCACAGCATCTGCTCGCCGATGAGCAGAAGGGTACGCACCGACATCAGCCCGGTGAGCAGCACTTTTTCCGGCAGCATCGGGGTGATAATCACCGACAGCGCCAGCGCGAGCGCCGCTTTGATGCGTTTGCTGAAAGCGCGGTTATCCAGCACCGGGCAAAAATGGATAAATGCCAGAATGCGCACAAACGGCAGAACGAGCGCCATCAGCGGGTTTATCAGAGTGAGAATATCGATGCCCATGGCCGTCAGCCCACCAGCGCCGCCGCCTGGTGAAAGAGGTTGACGGTAAAGTCGACTAACTGGGTCAGCATCCATTTGCCGCCAATGATCAACACCGCCAGCGTCACCAGCAGACGCGGCAAAAAGCTCAGGGTCTGTTCGTTAATTTGCGTTGTCGCCTGAAAAATACTGACGCACAGGCCGACGATCAGGCTCGGCACAATCGCCACCGCCGAGATAATCAGCACCAGCTTGATGCCGCTCGCCATGATGTCACCGGCAATATCCATCGTGACCATGGCTATACCCCTTGCACGCTGGAGGTGAGGGTGCCGACAATCAGCGTCCAGCCGTCACAGAGCACAAACAGCATCAGCTTGAACGGCAGCGATACAATCAGCGGCGACAGCATCATCATCCCCATCGCCATCAGAATACTGGCGACAATCAGGTCGATAACCAGGAACGGAATGTAGATCATGAAGCCAATCTGGAAGGCGGTTTTCAGCTCGCTCAGCAGGTACGCGGGGGTAACCACCGTCAGATCCTGCTCGCGCGGATCGCCCGTCACTTTGGCGATATCCATCATCTGCGCCATCGCTTTATTGCTGGTTTGCGCCAGCATGTAGTTCTTCAGCGGCGTCTCCGCTTTGCCAAACGCCTGTTTCATGGTGATTTCATCATTCTGAAACGGCACGATGGCCTCATCGTAAATCGTCGTCCAGACCGGGCGCATCACCAGCAGCGTCAGGGCCAGCGCGATGCCGGTGAGGATTTTGTTCGGCGGGCTTTGCTGCAGCCCGAGCGCCTGGCGCAAAATCGCCAGCACGATGATAAAACGCGTAAAGCAGGTCATCATCAGCACCATCACCGGCAGTAACCCCAGCAGGGTCATCAGGATCAGGATTTCAATTTTGACGTTGTAATCCTGGCCGCCGTCGGTGGTGGCCGAGCTAAAGAGCGTAATATCGCCGTTCGCCGCAAACAGCTGCGGTGAGAAGAGCAGCCCGGCAAACAGCAGCGCGGGCGCCACGGCGCGAAGCAGCGGTTTCATCGCGTCAGTTCACCCAGTTCTTTGCTGTTGAACTCCAGAATGCGCAGGCCGTATTTATCGTTCAACACCACCGCTTCGGCTTTACCGAACAGAATGCCGTTCACTTTGATGTCCAGCGCTTCACCGGCCATTTTATCCAGCTCAATCACCGAGTCATGGTTGACGGTCATCAGGTCGGCCAGCGAAATCTCCACCGACGCCACTTCCAGGGTCAGGGTGACCGGAATGCGGCTGAACAGCGCCATTTTGCGCAGGTCGTCGATGCCGCTCGCCGTCTCAGGTTGTTCCTGAATATCCAGGCGGATATTGCCTTCAACCGTCTCTTCGCGCGGCATATCGCCGAGGTTGAGATCGCTGAAATCCAGGGACTGGCTCAATTCTTGTTGCAGATCACTCATAAGGCTTCTCGATGGTTCTGTCGTTAAATCCACAGAGGAATAACTTGCTGTGGTCTTCGGCGATGTTGGCGTCAAAAATCTGCTCTTTCCCGATATACACAGGAACGGGATCGTTGATGCTCATAGGGATGATGTCGCCCGGCTTGATTTTGGCCAGTTGGGCGACGGTTAAATTCAGGCTGGCGACTTTGCCGCTCAGTTTTAACGGCAGGCTGTAAAACAGACGTTCGATCTGCGAACGGTCCGGCGTGGGTTTAGGGCCAGCGTGGCTGTCCGTCAGCGGGTCGCGTAAATTCATCAACATGTGATCGACGTGCTGATTATCAAATAACAGCGTAAAACTGCCGTGCTCATACCCTTCGAGACTAAAAGTGACGCACCACGCCCACTGATTAATAATGGTGGTGTTATCGCTTTTAATGTCCAGGTCCTGGCCAAAGGTCTCTTTATCAATGAGCAAACGGGTGAGATCCAGCCCGATTTTTGTTTTCAGACGATCTTCTGTTTTGGTTACCGGTTGGCTGGTGTCCGGTGAAATATTACCGCTCTCTTTCCCCAGGCCATAATAGTCATGAAGAATGTGCAGGAGTAATGAACGCTCGATGCTAAAGGCAATGGAACCGAGCGGCGTGGAAAAAAGTTGGGTGTTTTTATGCGTCTGGTCAATCGCAAACGTCATCGATTCCAGTGCGACATTTACCCGCAATTTTTTAAGAAAATAAATGCTCAGGCGCGAATCATAGATATCGAAGCTGTCATTCATTAACTTGGGTAATTTATGCCATGGGCGACCGAGCTTGCTCACATCGAGCTTCACCATGTCGGGAATCGCCTGACGTGGGTAGATTCTGATTCGCTGAGGAGCTGCTTGCATAGTTCTTCCGCATAAAAAGAGTGATAAGCGTAAAGCGTCAGAGATAAAACAAAAAACGCTAATCGGTTCTAAAATAATTTAAGTTTCTTAAAACAGTGCCGCTTTATCTATTCAGGAGAGATAACCTGCCAGAGATAAAACCAGACGCGCACAGTTTATTAAGGACAAGAATTAGACTCTTTTTAGACGATCGGCACAAGATTGTCCGGGTTATTAATTCCTTATTTTACAGGCGCTTATCAAGATTAATAACTTTTGTAACTCTATGATATTTATAGATTAATATTTTAATACCCATTAAAAACAAGACATCTCACCCCGCACCGATATACTGCGCTTCAGTCATGAATTCCGATGCTTCACTGTATCCGGTGACTTTCGTAACCCATATCGAAATTATGCATTTATAAATATCCGCGCCAGGCGGCGGAATATCTGTGCAGCAGTTTCAGGTTAATGAATTGATTAAATTGTTGGTGAGTTGTTATGAGTATTGTTATTGAACATGAAGCCCAAAATGAAAATGGATTTGTTGCCAGCGCACCAGAAAGCGTCAATGTATTTTCATTAGCGCGTCGCGTGGCTAAATATAATGTATCGGTACTTATTACTGGCGAGACCGGAACAGGAAAAGAGTGTATCTCCCGCTATATTCATGAGAATGCATTAGGTGCCGATGCGCCTTATGTTGGCGTGAACTGTGCGGCCATTCCGGAAAGCATGCTTGAGGCAATTTTATTCGGCTACGAAAAAGGTGCTTTTACCGGAGCGGTCACAGGCGTTGCCGGTAAATTCGAACAGGCGAATGGCGGAACCTTATTGCTCGATGAAATCGGTGATATGCCGTTAGCCCTGCAGGCGAAATTATTGCGCGTCTTGCAGGAGCAGGAAGTCGAGCGTCTCGGCAGCCATAAACGTATTCCTCTGGATATTCGCCTGGTCGCCTCCACCAATAAAGATTTACAGCAGGAAATTGCCGAAGGGCGTTTTCGTCAGGATCTCTTTTACCGTATTTCCGTCGTACCCATTCATATCACCCCGCTGCGTGAACGCCGCCAGGACATTATTCCTTTAGCGCTGCGTTTTATTTCCAAATATAAAGCCTTCCATAAAGGAAATATTCGTCTGAGCGACGAAGCGCGTCACGCGCTGCTGGCTTACGAATGGCCGGGCAACGTGCGTGAGCTGGAGAACGTTATTCAGCGCGGCATGATTCTGAGCAACGGCGAAGAGATCACGGCGGTGGATTTTGGCCTGCCGGTGATGATTCCCACCGTCGAAATGCCCGACCTCGACGTCATGCCTGCCTACCGCGAGCAGCAGAGCGCGGCCAGCGCGATGAGCAACGTGAAGCTTCATGGCCGGATGGCGGAGTTCCAGTACATCCTCGAACTGTTAAAACGTCACAACGGCAACAAATCTAAAACGGCGGCTTTTTTGGGTATCACCCCGCGCGCGCTGCGCTATCGACTGGCGTCAATGCGTGAAGAAGGCATTGATGCCGGTTGCTACTCGTAACCGCATAAGGGACTTAACCAATGGACAAAATTACCGCTATCGGTCTTCACGCCAGCCAACAGGCGATGCTGGACAAAATGCACAATACGGCCGCGATGGCGGCGTCTGGCGCGGTGAATCAGGGGCAGATGATTGCCCCCGGTGCGTCGTTTCCCGACGTGGCGGGCGCAGGCAATCTCTCCTTTTCCCAGGTGCTGAATAACGCGATCGATAATGTCGATGCGGTCCAGCACTCTGCCGGAGCAAAGCAAAAAGCGATTGAAATGGGACAGAGCGACGATCTGGCTGGTGCGATGATCGAATCGCAGAAGGCGAGCGTGGCCTTCTCCGCCATGATGCAGGTTCGCAACAAACTCACCACTGCGCTCGACGAAGTGATGAATACTCCGCTCTAAGGTCTCCTCCGTGCTGAATAAGTTAAAAGAAAAACTCTCCGCTTTACCCTTGCCTGCCGGGCGGCTGAAACCCCAGTGGCTGATTACCGCAGGCGGCTTGCTGCTGGTGGGGGCGATCGTCTTCTCCCTGTGGCGCAGCAATCAGGGCTATGTGGCCCTGTATGGCAGCCAGGAAAATATTCCCGTGGCGCAGGTGGTGGAAGTTCTGGGCGCAGAGGCGATTGCCTACCGCATAAACCCCGACAACGGCCAGATCCTGATCCCGGAAAACAAACTCCCGCGTGCGCGCATGGCGCTGGCGGCGAAAGGGATTACGGCGGTGATGCCGGAAGGCTACGAGCTGATGGACAAAGAGGAGATGCTCGGCAGCAGCCAGTTTGTGCAGAACGTTCGCTACAAACGCAGCCTCGAAGGGGAACTGGCGCGCAGCATTATGGCGCTCGACCCGGTGGAAAGCGCCCGCGTGCATCTCGGCCTGAGCGAATCCAGCTCCTTTGTGATGACCAACAAACCGCAGAGCAGCGCCTCGGTGATGTTGCAGTTGCGCTACGGCAAACATCTGGATGAGCAGCAGGTCGCCGCGATTGTCCAGTTGGTCGCCGGCAGCGTGCCGGGCATGCAGGCAAACAGTGTGCGGGTGGTGGATCAGGCGGGCAATCTGCTGTCAGAGAACGGCCAGCAGGGCACCACCAATATGGCCAGCATCCGCCAGGGGCGCGATGTGATTGAGCGTATCAAACACGAAACCACCAGTAATATCGCCGGGCTGCTGACACCGCTGTTTGGTAGCGAAAACTACCGCATCAGCGTGACGCCGTCCGTGGACATGAGCAGCGTCGAAGAGACTCAGGAGCGCCTGGGCAAAGAGCCGCTGGTGAGCGACGAGAATATCTCTCGCGAAAACACCACCAACGAGCTGGCAATGGGCATTCCTGGCTCGCTCAGTAACCGTCCGGTGACGCCACCGGCAGCCGCCACGGCACCTGACGCGCAGCAGCAGACCACGCAAACCCAGACCAGCGATCCGCGCTCCCTCACCAACCGCACCCAGGAGCAGCGTAAGTTTGCCTTCGATCGCGATATCCGCCATATCCGTCATCCCGGCTACAAGCTGGAGAAACTCCGCGTGGCGGTGGCCCTGAATCAGGCCGCGCCGTCTCTCGCCTCGATGACGCCGGAACAGCTCGCCACGCTGACGCGGCTGGTCGAGGACGCCGCTGGCATCGAAAAAGATCGCGGTGACTCTCTGACCCTCGACCGTCTGACCTTTGTTGATATCACGGGCGACGGCCTGCCGGTGCTGAAATGGTGGCAAGACCCGTCCATTCAATACTGGGGACAAATGGGCGGTATCGGCCTGCTGGCGCTATTAACCCTGCTGTTTGGCGTGCGTCCTCTGGCTCAGCGCCTGGCGCGCCGCGATGCGCCTGCCATCGATGCCATTGAAGCGAAAGGGCTGGACGACGCACCGGAAAATGAGCTGGTCACCACCGAAAACGGCCTGACCGGATTGCCAGGCCCGGCATTCAATCAGGATACCGACTTGCCGCCACTCAGTTCTGGCCTTGAAACCAAGGTGGAATACCTGCAGATGCTGGCGGAAAACGAAACCGAACGTATGGCTGAAGTACTGAAACAATGGATCAACAGCAATGAGCGAACACCTAATAAACAAGAGCAGTAAAGGTAGCGTCAAAAGTGGACGCAGCCGCCTGGAGCAGGCCGCCATTCTGTTGCTCAGTGTGGGCGAAGAAGCCGCCGCAAAGCTGATGCAGAAGATGAACCGTGATGAAGTGATTTTACTCAGCGACACCATGGCGCGGCTGCACGGCGTGAAGGTGGACCACGCGCGCTATGCGATGAACAACTTTTTTGACGACTACCGCGAGCAGAGCGGTATCAACGGCGCCTCGCGCAGCTATCTGCGCAGCATTCTGGAGAAAGCGCTGGGCGGCGAAATCGCTAGCAGCGTGATCAACGGTATCTACGGCGACGAGATCCGTCACCGCATGGCGCGTCTGCAGTGGGTCGACGTGCCGCAACTGGCGGCGCTGATTGAGCAGGAGCACCTCCAGTTACAGGCGGTATTCCTCGCTTTCCTGCCGCCGGACGTGGCCGCTAGCGTGCTCAGCGCCCTGTCGCAGGAGCGTCAGGACGAAATCGTCTGGCGTATCGCGCGTCTCGATGACGTTAACCGCGACGTGATTGACGAACTGGATCGCCTGATCGAACGCGGCGTGGCGGTGCTGTCCGAGCACGGCTCGAAAGTGGTCGGCATCAAACATGCAGCCAATATCGTCAACCGTATTCCGTCCAACCAGCAGCAACTGCTCGATCAGCTGCGCGAACGGGATGCGGGCGTGGTGGAGGAGCTGGAAGAGGAGATGTACGAGTTCTTCATCCTGAGTCGCCAGACGCCAGCCACGCTGCAGCGTCTGATGGAGGAGATCTCTATCGAAGAGTGGGCGGTTGCCCTGAAAGGCACCGAGCCGGTACTGCGCCAGACCATTTTCAACGTCATGCCGAAACGCCAGGTTACCCTGCTGCAATCCACCACTACGCGTCTGGGTCCGGTTCCTGTGAGCCGCGTGGATCATGTGCGTAAAGAGATCATGGCCACCGTCCGTCAACTGGCGGAAGAGGGTGAGATTCAGGTGCAACTGTTTGCCGAACAGACCATGGAGTAACCATGTTTAAAAAGCACAGCTTACCCTTAAGCGCCCTGACCCCGACCCGACAGGCGGTGATCAAACCGCGCCTGTACAAATTCCCGCCGCTGCGTAAACGCCGCCCGGCACACAGCGTGGCGGATGATATTCCCGCTGCGGCTGACGGCGCGGCGATACAGGAGCAGCTTCAGCAGGGATTTCAGGACGGCCTGAACCGTGGATTTGCCCAGGGTATGGAAGAGGGCAAAGAAGAGGGATATCAGGAGGGGCTGCGCCTCGGTTTTGACGAAGGCGTGCGGAAAGGGCGATCCGAAGGGAAAACCCAGGCGCGCCAGCAGTTTCTCGACGCGGCCCATCCGCTGGATGAGATCATTCAGTCGATGGAAACCTTCATGGCGAACTACGAACAGCGTCGCCGCGAGGAGTTATTACAGCTGGTGGAGAAAGTGACCCGGCAGGTGATCCGCTGTGAACTGACCCTGCATCCCACGCAGATTTTGACGCTGGTGGAGGAAGCGCTGAGCGCATTGCCCCAGCAACCCGAGCAGATCAACGTCATGCTCAACAGCGAAGAACATCGCCGCATCAGCGAAGCCGAGCCGGAAAAAGTGGCCCAGTGGGGGCTAATGGCGGACCCCGATCTGGCCCCCGGTGAATGCCGCGTGGTGACCAACACCACTGAAATGGACGTGGGCTGCCAGCACCGACTGGACCAGTGCATGGACGTGCTGAAAGAGACGCTGCTGCCGGAATCCCGCGATGAGTAACACCGATTTCGCGCAGGTTTTGCGCTCCATCGACAACATCAACCTCGCCCGCGTGGCCGGGCGCCTGGTGCGCGTGGCGGGCATTTTGCTGGAGTGCGTCGGGTGCCGTCTCGCCGTCGGCCAGCTGTGCCAGGTCGAAAGCGCTGAAGGGGAGTTTATCGAGGCGCAGGTGGTCGGGTTCGATCGCGACGTAACCTTTTTAATGCCCTTCAAACAGCCCTCCGGCCTGATGGCGGGCGCGCGCGTTTACCCTGCCGATAAACAGCAGGGGGTGTTGATTGGCGATCAGTGGCTCGGGCGGGTGGTGAACGGCCTCGGCGAGCCGATTGACGACAAAGGCAAACTCTCCGGCGACACGGTACTGCCGCAGCAACTCCCGCAGGTGCATCCTCTGCGACGTCAGCCGGTGGCCGCGCCACTTGACGTGGGCGTGCGGGCGATTAACGGCCTGTTGACCATCGGTAAAGGCCAGCGAGTGGGGTTAATGGCGGGGAGCGGCGTTGGCAAAAGCGTGCTCCTCGGCATGATCACCCGCTATACCCAGGCCGACGTGGTGGTGGTGGGGCTGATCGGCGAGCGCGGGCGCGAAGTGAAAGAGTTTATCGAACATTCGCTGGGGGAAGAGGGGCGGCGCAAATCCGTGATCGTCGCCGCACCAGCCGACGAATCGCCGCTGATGCGTATCAAAGCCACGGAGCTGTGCCACACCATCGCCAGCTACTACCGCGACAAGGGTAAAGACGTTCTGTTGCTGGTGGACTCGTTAACCCGCTACGCCATGGCGCAGCGTGAAATCGCCCTTTCGTTGGGCGAACCGCCCGCCACGAAAGGCTATCCGCCATCGGCATTCGGCATGATCCCGAGACTGGTTGAAAGCGCGGGCAACAGCGAAAGCCACGGCTCAATGACCGCAATCTACACGGTGCTGGCAGAAGGCGATGACCAGCAGGACCCGATAGTCGACTGCGCCCGTGCGGTGCTGGACGGGCACATCGTCCTGTCGCGCCATCTGGCGGAAGCGGGCCACTACCCGGCCATCGACATCGGGCAATCCATCAGCCGCTGTATGAGCCAGGTGACGGAGCGCGAACACCAGCTTTCGGCGCGCACCCTCAAGCAGCTGTACGCCGAATACCAGAGCATCAAGCCGCTCATCCCGCTGGGCGGATACGTGGCGGGCGCCGATCCGATGGCCGATAAAGCGGTCAATCTCGCCCCGGCGATCACCCGGTTCCTGCAGCAGGAAGTGCAGGATGCGGCGCTGCTCGACAAAACCATCTCCGATCTCAACGTACTGGCGAAAGCAGGATAATCGACGATGAGTAAACTGATTCAGACCCTCGAACAACTCCATGTGCTGCGCAACCGCGCGGTAAAAGATCTCAGCAGTAAACTCGCCACTCAGCAGCAGCTGTGCCAGCGCCTGGAGAAGAACATTCACGCCCTGTCGAACCTCGTCAACCACAGCACGCCGGAGATGCAGGGCAGCGCGACCATGCTTCACAACCAGTCGTTCTACAAACGCAATATCCAGCGAGTGATCGACTGGCAGCGGCAGGAGCAGGCGCTCGCGACAGTCGAAGCGCAAAAATTGCAGGGGAATTTGCTGGCGGAATCGCGCCGGGAAAAGAGCCTCGAACTGGTGCTCGATGGCCGTCGACAGGACCTGCGCCAGGCGCAGGAGCGCCGCGAGCAAAAAGTCACTGACGCCGTCTCTGCGCAGTGTTGGTTAAGACAACAACAGGCCCAGCGGCAGCGATAAGATGGCTACTAATTTGATGCAGTCGCTGCTCAAACGCCAGCAGCAGAAAAAAATCACCGAATTCCCGTTTGTCAGCGTGATCTGTCCGACGTGGGAGCGCCGGGCGTTCCTGCCCTATCTGCTCTATCTCTTTCAGTATCAGGACTATCCGGCCGATAAACGCGAGCTGGTGATCCTCGACGATTCCGCGCAAAGCAACAAAGATCTGATCGCCATGATGGTCGATGCGCGCGTGGACAATGTGCGTTATATCCACAGCCCGGAGCGGCTGGATCTCGGTGAAAAGCGCAACAAACTCAACGAGCTGGCCAAAGGGGAGTACATCGTCTGCTTTGACGATGACGACTACTACCCGCCGAACAAAATCAGCGCGCAAGTGGGCGAGATGCAGCGCAACAATGCCCTCTTTTCCGGCAGCGACACCATTTACATCTGGTATAGCCATCTCGATAAAATCTATCGCACCCATTCGTTTGGCACCCACCACGCCCTGAACGGCACCTTTGCCTATCACCGCCACTTCCTGAAAAACCATCGCTATGAAGACTCCGCGATGCTGGCGGAAGAGCAGGCGTTTCTGAACAACTACACCGCGCCGGTACTGCAAATCGATCCCCGCGAGGCGATTTTGTGCATTTCGCACAGTGCTAACACCTACGACAAAGATTTCGTGCTCGGCTCCAGCCAGCCGACGGCGCTGACGCTGGAAGATTTCGTCTCCGATCGCAATCTGCTGAACCACTATCGCCGCCTGAGCCACGCGCCGCTCAGCACCTCCGTGCAGTGGTCGGCCTTCGCTAAGGTGGCGGTGCTGTATGACCAGCCCGATGAGCTTGAACATCAGCGTCAGGCGCTGGTCGCGCTTGGACTCGATGCGCAACAGCTGGTGCCTTTTGCCCGCGACGGGCAGGACGAGCTGACGTCCCACTGCCAGGTGCTGGACACGGCAATGCGCGAGCAGTGGCAAAGCGTGGTGCTGGTGGATGCGTCGGTGAAATACGTGCGCAAAGAGATGTCGATAAAAACGGTAAACCAGCTCCTTTCCCGCCTGGCTCATATCGACTGGCAGGTGGTGGTGCTGGGGGCGCGCTATCAGCGTATTTCACCTCTCAAGGCATTGCCGGGTGTGGCCCGCATCGCGCGCGCTGACTGCGGCTGCGCGTATGCCGTCAACGGCGAATACATCCCCGAGCTACTGGCGTGCTACCGCCAGGCCATCGCGCAACAGCTCACTCTTGATGAATGCTGGCCTGCGCTCATGCAGGCCCGCTGCTGGCTTGGTCTGCAGCCGAGCTTTGCTTTTTTACCCGAGATATCCGACCGCGAAAGCGGGAAGCGTATCGATTGCACCCACTGGTTTTTTCGCAAAAACTTTCAATGAAGAAGGGCCGCCACTCCAGCGGCCGGAGTACCCTATGGAACTGATTGAGCACTACCAACCCGAATATGTCGTCCGCTTTGCCGAGCGGATACGGCCCTGCGAATGCCCTGCCTGTCAGGGGCGTACGGACGACTGGCCCGTCACTCACGTGAAGCTGAAAAACCAGCAGCGCGACAGCCTCGACGCGGGCTGCGAGACTGCGGCCCGCGAGATCCTGCTCAACCCGCAGGCCTTTGTTCTGCATACCTCAACGACCCGGCCGCAGAGCGAGCAGGGGCTGAGCGCCTGGGACGAAACCCTGAACCAGATGTGCATCAACCTGGCGGTCCATCCGGCGCTGACGCTGGAGAGCAGCCTGTACGCCATCGGCGTGTTGCTCAGTAAAGCGCAGCGTTATCTCGACAGCGATCAGTGCGAGCCACACCAGCTGCTGGAGATGGGCGAGCAGCTTTCGGCGCTGGCGGAGCGCGGCATCCTCGACGAACAGCTGCGCCTTCTGCCGCCGATTGAGGTGAATCGCGTGGAAGCGCTGGAGCAGATGGGCGCGATGCGTCTGACCCTCAATCTGCCCGCAATGCAGAAAATGAGCATGATGCTGAAACTCAGCGAGCTGGCGGTGATGCAGCCTGCCCGTCTGCAGGATCGCTTACGCGAGCTGGAAGCCGGTGCCGCGCGCAACGCCCTGCTGAACGAACAGCCGCATATCCTACGCAACGCCCTGATCTATAAACTGTATGGCGAATGTCTGCCAGGTCCCGACGCCGACAACTACGGTGATGTGCTGATGTCCCTGACCCGCATGATGTTCCAGCTGAAAATGCTGTGCGCCATGTGGCTCGAGGACAAAGCTCAGCTCACCCACAACGATGTGGTGGCGCTGTTTAGCGCGTGGTTTAACTGGCAGAGCGGAAATGTGTGGAAGGGCGCGAATTCGGCCGATTACACGTTGCTGTGTGGGCTGTCGTTGATTTGATGTACCAGGCCGTCACTATTAACGTTAGCCATTCAGCCTTTTAATTTAAATAGACATCAAAACCATGAAGATAGCGTTTTGATGTCTATGTTTTTTCTCTTTCTCTACAGAGGGTTTCGGTCGCAGTGAGTCTGCATTGGAACCTGTCTGGCACCCGGTCTGCGGAACTTACTGTTCTTCAATACGACGGAAAATATAGAAATCTGCAAAGGACGTATTGTCTTGATTGCGAACATCAAACGGATATCTATTCGGAACCCAATCCTCTAGCACCCATTCCGCGGTCATATTTTTAACAATCCAGTCAGTGAATTTGCGATGGCGAACGTGTTTAACATGCCCGCCCAGTAGCGCATTCAGCTCCTCGTTATTCGACGCATAGATAATGACAAACCGCTCGGCTGCGCTGAACAACGTGGTCATATAGTGTGTGAAAACTTCATCTTCAATTAAGTGATAAATCACATCCAGCGAGAGCGCGAGTTCAGCTGTCTGACCGTTCCAGTCGTTGACCGGATAAAAGTGCTTTGTTGGATCGTTGGCGAATCGGCTCTGGCAGCGCTCAAGGGCATGCGCAGAAACATCAAAACCGGTATAGCGCGGGTAGCGCGCAAGTGAGAGCTGATTTCCATCGCCACAGCCGAACTCCATGACTGACGATATGCTTTCCTTTTCAACAAACCGATTCAGTACCTCAGCTTTAAAATCAGCCAGGCAACCGTAAGATCCTGCGCCTGAATTACCTTCAAGGCGGTAACGGTCGTCCCAGTATTGTGCTGAGTGTTGAAACGCTAACGTATTGTTTGGCTGTGACATGTCTAATCCTGATGCTTTAAAGAGGTAAACGATGCAGGCCTGTTGCTACAGGGCTGTCGTGCAAAAGTGCGTGCTTGAGATCGGCTATCGTTAGTGGATGTATTTGCATGCCGGGTTCGGTCGTAAAGAGTCGGCAATAGCGCTGCGGGAAGGTTTCACTAACGTACTGGCGCAGAATAGTAGGCTCGGGCGAATCGGCAATCAGCACGGGCAGGCTGGCAAATGGCAGTGCTTTATCTGAAACAACTAACAGATGGAATTGCTTATCCTGTTGAGCGCCCAGGAGCTGGATTTGCTCTATTAACGTGTCAACGGAGACCGTCGTGGCGTCCAGCACAATGATTATGTATTCAAGATCGCAGGCGGCGATTAAAGCCTCGCGCCGTGTCTGCACAAACGCGTCGATCTCCTGGCGGCTTTTGCCAGGAAACAACTCTGTCGACCGGTAACGTTTAAGAATGGCTTCAAAGATACGATATTCATAGGTAGCATCAATTGGTTTGCCCATTCCGGTCAGATTGTCGTCATGCAGGCGATAAGCGACATTGCACTGTGCGGTAAAAGCAATACGGGCTACGCCGACAGCGCGGGACCAGAATTCGTAGTCATGAGCACGCAGGTATGCCGGGTTATAGTCCCCGACTCGGGTGTAGAGCGAACGACGAACGCAGCAACCAGGATTAGTAATGAAACTGCCATGGACTATCTGATGTAACCAGTTGGCAGGTGCATGGTTGAACAGAGAAAAAAACTTCTTTTCACCTGCTAAGGTTTCCATTGCACAGGAGATCACGTCGGTCTGCGGGTTGCGCTGTAGCAGGGTGCGGTAATGGGTTAACGCATTGGCATGGAGGTGGTCATCACTATCCAGCCAGACCAGATATTCTCCCTTCGCCTCTTCAATACAGCGATTTCGGGTATCCGGGGCATTGCTGTGTGCTTTGCGAACGATGCGCAAGCGCGGATCGTTCAGGTCTTCGATTGTCGCAAGGCTCCCGTCTGTAGAGCCATCGTCAACCACCACCACCTCAAAATGCGAATCCCTTTGATTCAGCGCAGAATAAACTGCCGGAAGTAAATAGCGCTCACGGTTATAGCAGGGGATGAGAATCGAAAAAAGCGGCGTGGTACTGCCGACCGGCTGCCAGAGAGCCTGATAACCCTCCGGCAATTCCTGCTGGCGCAAAAGGGTTTGTGCTTCCTGTGTATAGTGTTCAGGAGAGGGATTACCTTCAAGCACGCGGGCCACGGCGTCTTCAAGCGAAGTGAATAAATAATGCTTGGGTAGATATTCACTCAATCCTCCAGCAGCATGAAATGCAACAGGTTTTAAGCCGGCAAGCATCGCCTCAAATACGCCCATGCCCTGAGATTCGTTATAGCTGGTGGAGAGCAAAAAGGATTTATCCGCGTACCAGCTCGCCATTTCCTCGGCGGCAATTGTTCCGCATATGACCACATTGCGGGATAAACCATAGATGGCGACAAGCTGAGTAAAACTGTCGAAGAGACATTGATCCTCTACGCGTCCGGCAATAAACAGCTTATAGCGCGAATTCTGTTTCACTAAGGCCTGCAGGATGGGCAGAAGCATGATCAGATTTTTTTGCGGCGCAAAGCGGGCCACGCAGGCAATATGAAACGGATTTCGACGAATGGCACTCTGCGTGACAGGAACATGTTCGGTCAAATTGGCGAGAACAGTGACCTTCAAATGGACGGGTAATTTCTTGCCCATCAGGGAAATAAAGCGTTTTTTCATCGCCTGACTGACAAGAACAACTTCGTCAATATTGTCCCAGTTGGCCTGTAAAAATGCCTCCCCATAGAGTTCGTAACGATGGATACGGCAGACCATGCGGCAAAACTTCGGCAACTGACTCGCCGCAATAATCGCGCCGTCGCCCCACTCAAACCAGGCGACATCGCAATGGCGAAGGGCATTGAGCAGGGACTGCTGGGTGAGGGATTTGCCGCTAAGCTTCTGTACATGATGGCCTTGCTCTTGCATCAGCCCCATGACGGGAAGCAAAAAATGGAAATTATCGTTGGTCGCTGTCACCACAATCCGCTGTTTTCCAGCCTCGAGCGCAACAAATTGATACGCAAGCGGTTGGTCTGTTTGCCCGATGCACTGATAGCCGCAGCGACTCAGATAGCCGCTGATTTCTGCGAATTTGTCAGGGGTTGCACCTTCCAGCGAGACGGGTGAATGGGCTGTTGCTGCTTCCTGAATAGCGGCCAGCAAATATTCCTGAGGCAGGTCAGCCGCCAGGATTTTTTGAGTTGTCATGCTGCGGTCCTTCGGGGGAAAAAGAGATTCAGCGGGGGAGGTCACACCTGCCGATAAAGCCAGTTCTCCGGCTCGCCTACGTTAAACAGGTTTTGCAGAACCTCCTGCTGCATCGCCAGCACCATGCCGTTGCTGTCGTTCAGCGTTTTACATTCTGCGGCTGCCTGCTCCAGCGAATCCCAGAGCGTGTTGAGCTGCGACTGATTGGCGGCGGGCAGGCGGGTGAAGAGCGTGCGCAGGCCGTGCGCACCGGCGGGGATACCGAGCCGGGTCAGGAGCTGATAGCGCTGTTTGCTGTTTTCCAGAAGCTGTTCATACACCGTGAAAATGCTGGCGTTCAGCGTCTCCAGTGCCTGCGCGTTACGCGCGATCAGGAACTGGCGCTGATCCGTCAGCAAGGTCTTTAGCTGGTTGTAATGGTTGCGATCGTCGACCATGCCCTGAATCAGCGTTCTGACGCTCTGTGCGGCGTTACTCATTTTTACCTCTGATAGTATTGCTCTATCGCGCTGGTTAGAGCATCGAGATCGACGCTGATTTTCCCGCTGGCGATAGCCTCTTTCATACTGGCGACGCGCGCCATATCCACTTCTGGCAGGTTTGCCAGCTGCGTATGCGCATCACCGAGAACCGGATCAATCGCGGTGGTGCGTGCGACTTTCATCTCCTCAGCACCTGCGGTGCGAGTCTGTGCCGTCGCACTGGACTGATTAATCGCGCTCGTCATGGCGTACTGGGGGGATGTCACTTTCATCGCTTACTCCATCTTCTTGGTTGTGCAGGTTGCGTCAGCTGTTCAGCGGGCGGAAAAAACGTTTCCGATCTCCATACCCCTGTAAAGCGACGCACTCAGGGCGAAACTTAAGCCTTGCGTAAAGTTTTTTAATTTTTCGCGCTCAGGCTGGTTCTGACCACGCCCATCTCGCTGACGATGGCGGTCACTTCCCGCTCGCTGCTCTCATTCTTCACTTTGATCATCTCGCCTTTGCGCCCTTTTTTGCTGGCGATCCCCATGGTGCGGGCCTCGACGCCATCCTGATCGGCAATCATCAGTACCCGCTGACCGCGCTCAACCATCACCGGCGAATCGAGCTGGCTCATGCTTAAAGGCTGGAGTTCCCGCACGCGGCGCTTGAGCGTCAGGCCAACCACATCATCCGGATGGGTGACGTAACCGCTGCGCAGGTTGCTGATATTGAACTTCTTCAGGGTGATATCGGACGGGCCGAGCACGTGCCCGCGCTCCAGGGTGTTTTTGGCCATCAATACGGCGAGATAGATGTCCGGTTTGACCGTCACCGCCACTTCCCAGCCGCCCGCGCTTTCGCAACGTACGTCAAAACGCAGCCTGCGCAGATCGAGGCGTTCGCCCGTCGGCGTGCTGACGGTGAGCGGGGCGGCGCAGGGGCGTACTGCGAGATTTCAGAAGGAATAAACAGATTGAGCTTTGCCTGGTAATCCTCCCAGCGGCTGCGCTGGGCTTCCTGACGAATCGCCTCGGAGGCCGCCTGCTGGACGCGGGAATGCACCTGCTTACGGGCGCTGGTGGGCTGGGGCGGCGCGGCGGCGGAAGCCGCGGAAAAGCAGAGTATGGCTGTGGTCAATGAGGAGCGGAAAAAGCCCTTCCCATTGCGCGGTGAAAACAGTGATAAAACGCTATTAATCATGATGTTATGAACCTGGCACGATAGTTGCTTTAAAGATTGCAGCAACACGGACTATCGGCACTGTCCACCATCACGAAGGAGTGAGTTGTGAGTATTAGTTTTGATAAGGCATTGGGCGTTCATCCGCAAGCTGTAGCACTTCGACTTTCCAGGGCGGAACTGCTTTCAGCAAACCTGGCTAACGTCGATACACCCAATTTCCAGGCTAAAGATATTGATTTTGCCGCGGAGATGCAACGTTCGCAGCGGGATTTCTTTCCCGGCTCGACGGCGCAACAGATGTATCGCGTGCCCTATCAGCCCTCCTCGGACGGCAACACCGTTGCGCTGGATGTGGAACAAACAGAGTTTGCCAAAAACGTTCAGGACTACCAGATGAGCCTGGCGTTTTTGAATATGAAATTCACTGGTCTGAAGAAGGCCATTGAAGGTAAGTAATTGAATCAGGTAACGATAAATGGCTTTTACCGATATCTACCGAGTGTCAGGCTCGGCCATGACGGCACAGACCGTCCGCCTGAATACCGTCGCCAGTAACCTCGCCAACGCCGATACCGCGGCGACGGCAGAAGCGGGCGTGTACAAAGCGCGCCGCCCGGTGTTCGCGGCGGTGTATCAGAACGACGAGCTGATGAACAACAACGGTTTGTCCGGTGCCCGCGTGCAGGTGATGGACGTCGTGGAATCCGGCAACGCGGTGCAGCGGTACGAACCGCATCACCCGATGGCGAACCCGGACGGCTACGTCTGGTATCCGGACATCAACGTGGTGGAAGAGATGGCCGACATGATGTCTGCGTCGCGCAACTTCGAAACCAATGTCGATGTTCTTAACAATGTAAAAAGCATGCAGCAGAGCCTGCTGCGTCTGGGCGAGGCGTAATAGATGAGCGTGAATGGCGTTTCCACTCAATCCGGTACTACCCCTTACGACAGTGGTGTATCCGCCAATGACAACAGCGCGGCAGGGATGAACAACCTGTTTATGCAGCTGCTGGTGGCACAAATCCAGAATCAGGACCCGCTGAACCCGACCGATGGCACGGAATACGTCGGCCAGCTGGCGCAGCTGACTCAGGTGCAGTCGATGGAGACCATGTCGCAATTAATGGCCAACAACGCGGTGCTGATGGACAACCTGCAAACCCTGTCGACAGGCAATCTGGTCGGGCAGAAGGTGATGGTTCAGACCGATACCCTCCAGAGTGATGGCAGCACCAACATCGAAGGTCGCCTGACGCTGGATCATGCCGCCAACACCGTCACGGTGATCGTCAAAGACGAAAGCGGCAACGAGACCAAAATCGAGCTGGGCAAACAGGAAGCGGGTTCCGTGGACTTCACCCTCAACCCGCAAGAGCTGGGGCTGAAAGAGGGAAAATACACCATGACCGTCATGACGGACAACGAACCGGCCAAAGTGCCGATTGAAGTCGGCGGCGTGGTGAACAACGTGCGGATCCCGCTCGATGGCACTGCGACCATGCTCAACATCAGCGGCATCGGTGAAGTGGCGTACCACAACATCACTCAGTTCGGCCAGTCGAACGACAAAAACCCGAAGGGATTAACGAGTTAATCAGGAATTATTATGAGTTTTGATATTGCAGTTTCTGGCCTGAATGCCATCAACCAACAGCTCGGCGCGATCTCCAACAACATCGCTAACTCCGGCACCGTGGGCTTTAAATCCGGGCGCGCGGAGTTCGCATCCCTGTATGCCGAAGGTCAGCCGCTGGGCGTGGGCGTGACCGCCGTTGCGCAGAGTATTTCCAAAAGCGGAGCCATTTTTGCCTCTGCCAACAGCCTCGATTTGGCCATTAATGGCGACGGCTTCTTTATGATGCGCGACAGCACCGGCACCACCGCCTACACCCGCGCAGGCTATATGGCCACCGACAATAACGGTAATCTGGTTAACAACCTCGGCATGTACCTGCAGGGCTATCCGGTGGATGCCAACGGCGTGGTGCAGACCGGGACCATCGGCAATCTGACCATCAGCAGCGGCTCTATCCCGGCGAAAGCGACCAGCACTCTCGACTTCACCGCCAACCTGAATGCCAACGAAAAGCTGCCGGAAAACCCCGATTTCGATCCGACCGACGAGAAATCCTACAACCACACTTACGCCACTCAGGTGTATGACTCTCTGGGCCGCGAACACACCATGAAGCAGTACTTCGTTAAAACCACCGACAACGAGTGGGAAGTGCACTACTACATGGACGATCAGGATCTTGGCACTACCGAGAAAATGACCTTCACCGAGCAGGGCGTGCTGCAGACGCCGACCGGCCCGGTCACCATCAACGCCAGTATTCCGGGCGCAGACGGCATCGAACTGACCCTGAGCTACAGCGGCACCACTCAGTTTGGCTCCGATTTCTCGGTCAGCAAAAACTCCGGTAACGGCTACGCCTCCGGGGAACGTACCGGGCAAATGATCGACAAAGACGGCAGCGTCTACGCCACCTTCTCCAACGGTGAGCGCCTGCTGCAGGGCCAGCTGGTGCTGGCGAGCTTCTCCAATCCGAACGGTCTCTCTTCGCAGGATGGCACCACCTGGTCGCAAACCGCCAGCTCCGGTACGCCGCTGACGGGCGCGCCAGGCACCGGGCTGCTGGGGTCGATCAGCTCCAATACTCTGGAAGGCTCTAACGTCGATCTCACCGCCGAACTGGTCGGGCTGATGACGGCGCAGCGTAACTACCAGGCCAACACCAAAGTGATCAGCACCAACGACAACATGATGTCGGCGCTGTTCCAGGCACTGTAATGGACCACTTAATTTATACCGCCGTGAGCGGAGCGTCCCGCAGCCTCGCGCAGCAGCAGATCCACGCGAACAACCTGGCGAACGTCAACACCCAGGGGTTTCGTCACGATCTGGACAGCGCGATGTCGCAGCAAATTCAGGGGGAGGGTTACGCCTCCCGTTTCTTGGTGCAACAGCAGCAGGGCGGCGTCGATCTGACGCCAGGGGCAACGCGTGAGACGGGGCGCGATCTCGATGTCGCCGTCAAAGGCAGCGGCCTGATTGCGCTGGTCAGCGGCAACCGCGAGGTCTATACCCGCAACGGCCAGATTGAAGTCGGCCCGGAGGGCGATCTGACCATCGACGGCCTGCCGGTCTCCGGCGACAACGGCCCGATCGTGCTGCCGCCGTTTTCGTCCGTCAGCATCGCCGACGACGGGGTCATCACCATCGTGGCGGATGACGGCGACATCGCCGCACCGATGGACGTCGACCGTATCAAGCTGGTGGATATCGCCGCCAGCGAGCTGAGCAAAAACAGCGCCGGTTTTCTGGTGACCAACGCCAACGTCAATCCGCGTACCGAAGAGGTCGAGGTGGTTGCCGGGCACCTGGAAACCTCTAACGTCTCGGCGATTAACGAAATGGTCTCCAGCATCGCGCTTAACCGTCAGTTCGAAGCCCAAATCAAAATGATGAAGGCGGCAGAAGATCTGGCGACGGCGGGCAATCGCCTGCTGCGTAACGCCTGATTTTCGCCCGTTTAGCCAAAAGGAATAACGATGAATCCCGCTTTATGGATCAGTAAAACCGGTCTTGCCGCGCAAGACGCGAAGATGAGCGCCATCTCCAACAACCTGGCGAACGTTAACACCACCGGGTTTAAGCGCGATCGCGTGATGTTCGCCGATCTGTTCTATCAAAATCAGCGCACGCCGGGCGGTCAGCTAGACCAGAACAACATCTCGCCGACGGGCATTCAGTTTGGTACCGGCGTCAAAATTGTCGGCACCCAAAAAGAGTTCACCACCGGCAATATCCAGAACACCGGACAGTCGCTGGACGTCGCCATCACCGGACAGGGCTTTTTCCAGGTTGAAACCAGCGACGGCGATATCGCCTATACCCGCTCCGGTAACTTCCAGAAAAACCCGGACGGTCTGCTGACTAACGCTCAGGGGCTGCCGCTGGTGCCGCAGATTGAACTGCCGGATAACGTTAAAGATCTGCAAATCGGCAAAGACGGCACCGTCACGGCCACGGTCGCGGGCGAAGCTGATCCGGTCGAGCTTGGGCAGATCACGCTGGTGAACTTCGTCAATCCGGCCGGACTGGAAGCCCTCGGCGGCAACCTGTATCGCGAAACGGCGGCCAGCGGCGAAGCGGTAGAAGGCGTGGCGGGCGAAGAGGCTTTCGGGCAGCTCGAACAAGGCTCGCTGGAAGGCTCCAATGTGCAGGTCGTGGAGGAGATGGTCGATATGATCACCGTTCAGCGCGCCTATGAGATGAACGCCAAAATGGTCTCGGCGGCGGATGACATGCTCAAATTTGTCACGCAGTCGATGTAACGCGTGAAGTGAAAAAGAAATGAAAAAGCAGTTAGTTATTGGATGTATTGCACTGCTGCTGGCCGGGTGTGAAAGCCCGGCGCTGTTAGTGCAAAAAGATGACGCGGCCTACGCGCCGCCAGAAGATTTCTCCATGCCGACCACCAAAGTGCAGGGCGGCGGGCTGTATAACGGCAACTACAACTGGTCCCTGACGCAGGATCGCCGCGCTTACCGCGTGGGCGACATCCTGACCGTCAAACTGGACGAATCCACCCAGGCCAGCAAACAGGCGCGGACCAACTTCGGCAAGAAAAATGACGTCTCGATTGGCGTGCCGGAAGCCTTTGGTCACTCCGTGGATAAGCTTTCCGGCTCCATCGACGGCAGCCGCAACTTCAACGGCAACGCCACTTCCCAGCAGCAAAACAGCCTGCGCGGAGCCATCACCGTGGCGGTCTACAAAGTGCTGCCCAACGGCGTGCTCGCCGTGCGCGGTGAAAAATGGCTGACCCTTAATCAGGGCGATGAATACATGCGTGTGACCGGGCTGGTACGCGCGGAAGACGTTGAGCGCGACAACTCAGTCTCCTCCCAGCGGATCGCCAACGCGCGTATCTCCTACGCCGGACGTGGAGCGCTCAGCGACTCCAACTCCGCAGGCTGGCTGACGCGCTTCTTTAACCATCCGCTGTTCCCGATTTAATGGAGTCTGCCATGCGTAAAGCGATGCTATTTCTGATGCTGCTGTGGACGACGGCGGCAACCGCAGAACGACTGGGAAATGTGGTCGATATTCAGGGCGTGCGCGGTAACCAGCTGGTGGGATACAGCCTGGTGGTCGGCCTCGACGGCACGGGCGATAAAAATCAGGTGAAGTTCACCAGCCAGTCGGTGACCAACATGCTGCGCCAGTTTGGCGTCCAGCTGCCGACCAAAATCGATCCAAAAGTGAAAAACGTCGCTGCCGTGGCGATCAGCGCCACGCTGCCGCCGGGCTACGCGCGCGGGCAGAGTATCGACATTACCGTCTCGTCCATCGGTGACGCCAAAAGCCTGCGCGGCGGCACCTTGCTGCTGACGCAGCTGCGCGGAGCCGACGGCGAAGTCTACGCTCTGGCGCAGGGGAACGTGGTGGTCGGCGGTGTGAAAGCCGAAGGCAACAGCGGGTCGAGCGTCACCATCAACACCCCGACCGTGGGCCGCGTGCCGAACGGAGGGTCCGTTGAGCGCGAAGTGCCGTCCGATTTTCAGCAGAACAACCAGGTGATTCTCAACCTTAAGCGCCCAAGTTTTAAAACCGCCAACAGCGTGGCGGTGGCGCTGAACAGCGCCTTTGGCTCCGGCACGGCGACGGCGCAGAGCGCCACTAACGTGGTGGTCAACGCTCCGCTGCCGGCGGGCGAGCGCGTGGCGTTTATGTCGATGCTGGAAGATGTGCAGATCAACGCCGGTAAACAGCCGCCGCGCGTGGTGTTTAACGCCCGCACCGGCACCGTGGTGATTGGCGATGGCGTGGTGGTTCGCGCGGCGGCGGTGTCGCACGGCAACCTGACCGTCACCATTCGTGAATCGTCGAACGTTAGCCAGCCGGGCGCGTTCAGCCAGGGTCAGACGGTGGTCACACCGCAAAGCGACGTCGATGTGAATCGCGGCAGCGGCCAGATGGTGACCATTGCAGCAGGCACCAGCCTGCGCAGCATCGTGAATACCATTAACAGCCTCGGCGCGTCGCCGGACGACACTATGGCGATCCTGCAGGCCCTGCATGAAGCAGGCGCGCTGGATGCCGAACTGGTTGTGATTTAAGGAGAGACAATGCTACAGGCGATCAAATCCCAGACCAGCGTTTTGCCCGGCGATTTTACCGGCCAGGTAAAACCGCAGAATCTGGAACAGGCAGCGGAGCAGTTCGAAGGTATTTTCCTGCGTTCGATGCTCCAGCAAATGCGAAAAGCCTCCGAAGCGCTGGTGGACAACAACCCGTTCGACAGCAAGCAGCAGCGCATGATGCGCGACTTTTACGATGACAAACTGGCGTCAGAGCTGGCTTCCCAGCGCAGCACGGGCATCGCCCAGATGATCATCACCCAGCTCGGCCCGCAGGAGAGCGCGCCGCTTAAGAATTCGCAGGGAATGGTCGCTTTACAGGAACATCCAAAGACATTAACGCCCCCCGTCGTCCCGGTAATACGTCGCGGGCAGGAGTAATCCATGAACATGATTAACATTGCCTTTAGCGGCTTGCAGGCCGCGCAGTTTGGGATGAGCGTGACCTCGATGAACATCTCCAACGTGCTGACGCCGGGCTACAGCCGTCAGGGCATTATCCAAAGCTCCGTGACGACGATGGGGCCGGGCGGTATGTCCGCCGGGGCGGGTGTGCAGGTGGACAGCATCCGCCGGATTTCCGATCAATACCTGACGGGCCAGGTGTGGCAGAGCAACAGCAAAGCTAACTACTACGGCATTAACAACCAGTATCTCAGCTCGCTGGAAAAGGTGATTGGCACGGATTCCACCAGTCTCGGCACCGGGCTGGACGATTTCTTCTCGGCCCTCGGCGCCTTAACTGCCGGGCCAGAAAGTGAAGCCAACCGCCAGCAGTTACTGAACCAGGCGCAGTCCCTGGCGACCCGTTTCAACAACATGAACGACTTCATCAATAGCCAGAAAACCTCGGTCGGTAATCAGCGCAACACCATTGTCGAGCAGATGAACACCCTGACCACCGGGATCGCTGACTACAACAAAAAAATCATGGAGATGGACTCGACGGGCGGCAACAGCAACGTGCTGCGCGATCAGCGTGACGAGCTGGTGAAACAGCTCAGCACCTACAGCGACGTGAAAGTGGCGGAAGACAGCAACGGCAGCTACTCCGTATCGATGAAAAACGGCCAGCCGCTGGTGAGCGGCAAAGTGGCCGGACAGCTCAGCGCCAGCACCGATGCCAACGGTAACTCTGTCTTAACGCTGACGTTTTCTGGCAGCGATTTCTCGTTAAACCCGTCGACGGGCGGCCAGCTTGGCGCGCTGTACGATTACGAAACCGGTGAACTGGCGAACATGCAGGCCTCGGTCCAGGGGATGGCAGAAACCGTCGCCACGCTGTTTAACGATCAGCTGGCGCAGGGTTTTGACAAAAACGGTAATCCGGGCAAACCGCTGTTCAGTTTCGATCTCACCAATCCGGCGGGTATTTTGCAGGTCAACGATTTGAAACCCGACGAACTGGCGCTCTCCGGCAAGCCTGACGAGCAGGGGAATGGCGACAACCTTGAGGCACTGATCGATCTGAAAAATAAAAAGGTCGATATCGGCGGGATGGGCAACATGAGCCTGAACGAAGGGGCGGCGGCGATCATCTCCAACATCGGTATTGCCAGTAAACAGTCGCAAAGCGAGCTGGAAGCGGCGCAGGCGGTGTTTGACCAGGCGCAGCTGCAGCGCAACAACCTGAGTGCCGTCAACCAGGACGAAGAGGCGATAAACCTGCAGGTTTATATGCAGGCGTATCAGTCCAACGTCAAAGTGATCGCCACCGGCAACCAGATTTTTACTGACCTGTTAGGCATGTTTTAACCGGCGTTAAGGAACGAATTTATGCGAATCAGTAGTCTTTATAATTCCGACGCCATGCTGGCGCAGCTTGGCGTTAACGGCACGCGCATGAGCAAGCTGATGGAACAGATGGCGACCCAGAAACGAATCAACGTCCCGTCGGACGATCCGGTTGCCGCCACGCGTCTGGTGCAGCTGAACCGCGAGCAGTCGGCCATTAAGCAGTATCAGAGCAACATCTCGCGCCTCAGCGGATCGCTCGCGAGCCAGGAAGCGCACGTCAGCGCGATGAGCAATCAGCTGTTGTCCCTCAACGATAAACTGCTGGCGGCGGCCAACGGCACCCACAGCAGCGAAGATATGAACGGTTTTGGCACTGAACTGTCGTCGATGCTGGACTCGCTGGTGGCGTCGATTAACGCCCAGAATGAGAGCGGCAGCTATCTCTTCTCCGGCACCAAAACCGACGCCAAACCGGTGGTCTGGGACGAGGCGCAGGGGAAATATGTTTATCAGGGCAACGACGGCTCGCGAGAAACCACGGTGGCAAACGGGGTGAGCGTGACGGAAAACACCAACGTGGTGCAGGCGTTTGGTAACGGCAGCGATCTGGAGATGCTGAACAAGCTGAAAGCCCTGAGCGAGAAGATGCAGGACCCAGACATTCCGGTCAGCGATTATCAGGATGAGATGCAGGAGATGCTGACGCTCTCCTCTGACACGCGCGACAAAGTGGCGGCGATGTTTACCGATCTGGGTGGGCGTCAGAATCGCCTGACGATGCTTGGCGATGCTCATACGGACGTCAGCACCGCCAATGATCAGGTGGTGCGCGACCTGTCGGACACCGACTGGGCAACCACCAGTATCAACCTTCAGCTGTACACCAACTCCGTGCAGGTCACTAACAAAGCGTACAGCATGATCAGTCAGCTTTCGCTCTTCAGCATGTTGTAATGGTTATGCAGGTAGGATTAAAAACCACCACCGCCTCCAGCACTGCGTCCGCCGTTCGGACGTTGCCGGGGGCACCGGCCCATATTGCCCGAACAGAACGCGTCGCCACCCCGAATCGTGCGACGCCGCCCTTTCCTGAAGCGGCGCTGCTGTCGCGCCGTCCGCTGCGCTATAACGTGCAGCTTAATCAGCAGCTGACGGCGGTTCAGCAGGCGGATAATTATCTGTCCGAAACCGAAACCCAGCTGCTGGTGCTGCGCCATCAGAACGGCTCTGCGCCGTCGGGGCTGAACACGCTGCTGAATCAGCGCGGAAAGCTGTCGGGCGGTACGATCGATCGGAACTTCAACATCACGCTCCAGCAAAAAAGCCAGGTCACGTTCACCCTGCCGGGCGTGGAAAAACTGCTGGAGCAGCCGCAGGGTGAGACGCTGGTATTTCAGCTCGGCGGCGGCCAGCGTGAACTCACCGCCGTGGCGCTGCCCGAGCAGGCGTCTCCGCGTCAGATCCTGGCCCATCTCAATGTGGGATTGGGTCGCCTGGGAATCAACGCGACGCTCGCCCCTGAGGGGAAAGTTGCTTTTCAGGTCGACGAAGCGCGCTGGTCGCGCGTCAGCCAGCATCTCAGCGTGCGCGGCGAAGGGCAACACTTCCCGGCGGATGCCTTTACCCTGCTGGCTCCGCAGGCAGAAACCAGCCGCGCAGACGAAATCAGCCAGTTGGCCCTCCGCTGGGAGCGCGGCGACAGTAAAAAGCTGCAGCAGACGCTGGATCAAATCACCCGCGAGCGCAGTAAATTGCATTTTCACCAGGATCGCGTTTCGACGCGGATTCAGGATATGTCGACGGTTTACACCCCAGGCGAGGCGCTCGAAACGGCGCGCGCGCTGGGAGTTGCCCTGGCGGGGAGCGGTAAGCAGTTTGGCCTGCTAACGCAAGCGCTGGCGGCGCAAGGGAACGTTCATCAGGTGACGGTGAAGAATTTGTTAGGCTAGCCCTGCGCGGTCATCTCCTCTCCTTGCGGGGAGGAGATGACCCACGACTCAGGTTTTATACCCTCTCTGTATTTTATTTATTCCGGCCACATAGCATTCCTTCATTTTCGTTTTACTTTCCATTTTCATGATCTCAGCTGCGATATTGTAAAAATAAAAAAGACTACACTGCTGTCCAGCATAATTAATGATTGCAATATATTTTGTTGGAAAATGATAAGGACATCATTAAGTGAGCAACGTTATCTATTTAACGCTGACGGGTGAGCGTCAGGGGGAAATATCCGCAGGCTGTGGAACAGAAAAATCTATTGGTAATCGCTTTCAGTACCGCCATGAAAACGAAATTCTGGTTTATCAGCTCTCCTCCAGCAGCGTCAGCACCGCGGGCGGCGTTCATCACCAGGGCCTGCGCTTCACCAAACCGACCGACAAAAGCTCGCCACTCCTGACCACCGCCATTAATGAGAATGAAAAACTGCGGCTCAGTTTTGATTATTACCGTACTAACCGCTTCGGCCGTCAGGAAAAATATTATCATATCGAACTGCGCGGGGCGTCGATTCAGGGGATAACCAGTTCGCATAAGAAAGACAGTCTGGATACGGAAAGTATCACTGTGAGTTATGAATATATTCGCAGTAAACATCTTATTGCGAATACAGAGTTCAGCAATCTGCTCCTGCCCGACGCCTATAACCAACTGTTTCCACCCGATGAAATAAAACAACCTGAAAAACGCAATATTGCTCTGACCCTCGGTGTGTTTTTTGATGGAACCGGTAATAACGCCGTGAACACGCAAAACATGCTCGCCGCCTGTACCGCCGCGCACTTTGACATTTCTGACCCGGATGCAGAAAGCATTCTTGCCCGCATGGCGCAGGAGCAGATGGGCGTCTCTGGTACAGGGGCCACCAGCTATACCGGCGGGTATACCAATATTCACTGGTTAAATACGTTGTACAAAACGGATCTCCCGATTGAATCAGGACAGGCGCAGGCGGCCATTTATGTAGAGGGGATTGGCACCGAAGCCGGCAGACCGGACAGCATGATTGGCCTGAGTTTAGGCGTGGCCGATACGGGGGTGATCGCGAAGACGGACCTTGCGGTGAAGCAGATTGCCGGGACACTTAAAAAGTTTTTTGATGATATGAGGGAGTTTGCATCCGTCCCCTCTTTGAAAGTGACTGAATTCCAGTTCGATATCTTCGGTTTTAGTCGCGGCGCAGCAGCGGCACGCCACTTTGCCAATCGCATTCAGACGGAAGATCGGGCCATTATCAATGCGATTCGCTACGGAATGAATGATGTCGAATACGCTGGCGCACCGGCCGGGAAAACGCGTTTTATCGGTATTTTCGATACCGTCGCCGCCATTGGGACACCGCAAAATGGTCTCAACCCGCACACAGCTAATACCGGTGACGTGAATATCGTGTTGCGTCCCGGTGTGGCGGAGAAAGTCTTCCATATCACGGCGCAGCACGAGTGCCGCTTTAACTTCGCCCTGAACAGCGTGCAACCCGCGTGGCCGGAGCTGGCTCTGCCCGGCGCGCATTCCGATATTGGCGGCGGCTACCTGCCTGCGACACGGGAAAACATCTACCTGACCCGACCGGAAGCAGTAACCGTGCCGCTGGATACCCCGCTGGCGGATACGCGAACTTACAGACATGCCATGGAACAGCTATCGATACTCGAATCCTCCGCGGTCGCGGCACCGCTCATTCGCACTAATGACATTACAGCTGACGCCTGGGAGGACACGAGAATACCTTCCCATCCAAGAGACGGGATGCAGAAGCGCGCATTTGCTGCTCTGACGATGAAAAAACGGATCGTGAAGAACGACTGGTCGAAGGTGGTGCTGCGGGTAATGATCGATGCTGCGAAGGATGCGGGTGTGGTGTTTAAGCCGATAAAAAAGGAAGACAAAGCGCTCATCATCTCTGCCGATCTTACATCGCTCTGCTCAAAGGTGGTGGAATCGGCAGCTGCATTCCGTTCAGGTTTAACACCGACTCAACTTGCCCCTTCGGAAATTGACCTTCTTGCCAAGGACTATATCCATTGCTCGGCAAACTGGAACAGCATTGTTTTTGATAGTACCAGAAAGCCCTACGGTGGCACCTCCGTGTCGGAGATTCTTAGTTTCGTAAACCGGCCAGATGAAAACTGGCAGCGCACAACTTACAACATGGACGGAAATAAAAAATGAGATATGGGAAAATATTCTTCTTCACAATGATGCTTACGACAACAGGCTGCCATTCCAATATCCCTACTTCTCCCGAAGAAACCGGGGAAATGCCGTATGGACTTTGGGAATTCGCCTTCTTTACGCCGAAAGATCTTCCGGCATTTGTAAACTACGTAGGTATTATTGATGACAAAAAGGTCGTCTACTCTTTCAGATCTCTCGACAGTGTAGATGATAGCTGGGCAACCGTAGGTACATGGAATAATAAAGTAAGACGGCATGCGCAGTTCAATAAAGCCCGCCATCCACCAGTCACTATGCTTTTCTGCTGGGACTCAATTATCGATAAAAAAACGTATGAAACGCGGATAACCTTCCCAGAGTCCCTTGGAGACCAAATGAGTGTTTCAACCGGATTAGATCATTATGGTGATAAGGCGTGGAATAACACTCTGCTCTTTGGGCTTGCTCCTGGAGGCAAGGTGAGGATCTGGCTTCAAAATTCTTCAGGAGGTAATGGGAGCATACCTGTGGAGCCGAAAAGAATAACAACTGTGTATGGGGATAAACTGGAGGGATGTAAGGGGATAAGCAACCTTGATATGTCTTATGAAATCCCTGATGGCTACGACCAAAATATAAAAGACTTTATCAAAGGCAAAACCTATCCGTACGGCGAATGGTGAGATTCAGGCAAGTAACAGTTTAAGCATGGACGGAGTTAGAAATGAATTACGGAAGACGGTCTTTGCTCATAATGCTGCTTGTTTTATCAGGCTGTCATACTGGCGAACCCGCAAGACCAGAAGAAACTGGTGCAATGCCATATGGAATGTGGGAGTTTGCTTTTTTCACTCCTAAAGCACTTCCCGCTCGAGTGACCTATGTCGGTATCATTGATGATAAAAAGATCCTTTATTCCTTCAGAACGCTCGACAGTACTGAGGATAGCTATCTTACAGTCGATAAATGGAATAATAAGGTTGGAAGACATGCACAGTTTAATAAAGCCCGGCATCCCCCTGTTGCGATGCTTTTTTGTTGGGATTCAATCATTGATAAAAAAACCTACGAGACACGAATAACGTTTCAGGCATCGTTGCGAGAGACAATGAACAAGTCTACAGGGACAGACAGGCTAGGGGAAAAAGCATGGTATAACAGCCTCCTGTTTGGCCTGGCGCCTGAAGGGAAGGTCAGAGTCTGGCTACAAAATAGTGGCGGCGGAGACAACTTGCCCGTAGAACCAAAAAAAATCACCACGCTTTCCGGCGATAAACTGGAGGGGTGTAAAGGCATTACTCTCGCCAATTTCGATTACAGCATCCCTGATGGCTACGACCAAAATATAAAAGACTTTATCAAAGGCAAAACCTATCCGTACGGCGAATGGTGAGGTTCTGGCGAGTTACGGAACAAACATGGACGGAGTTAGAAATGAATTATGGAAAACAGTCTTTACTCGCTTTTGTACTGGTTTTATTAGGTTGCCAATCCGGTCAAATGATAACACCTGAAGAAACAGGTGAAATGCCCTATGGGATGATTGAGTTCACGTTTTTTACGCCAAAGGCATTGCCCGCTGATGTTACCTATGTTGCCATTATTGATGACATGAAAATAGTTTACTCATTCAAAAGCCTGGATAGCATTGAGGATAATTGGGCAACAGTAGGTACATGGAATAATAAAGTCAGACGACACGCACAGTTCAATAAAATCAGGCACCCGCCCGTTACAATGCTGTTTTGTTGGGACTCTGTTATTGATAAAAAGACTTACGAAACATATGTGATTTTTCCTGAATCCGTCAGGCAGAAGATGAGTGTATCAACAGGGATAGACAATCATGGTGAAAAAGCTTGGTTTAATACCTTACTGTTTGGTTTAGCTCCTGAGGGTAAAGTAAAAATTTGGCTCCAGAACACTGCCAGCGGAAATGGTAGCAGCCCGGTAGAACCCGTAAAGATAACGACATTTTCTGGCGATAAATTGGAGGGTTGTAAAGGGATAACTCAGCATTCGCAAGGTTACGAATATTCCAAAGAGACTGAAAAATTTATTAATGGGAAAGTTTACCCTTATGGTAAGTGGTGAAATTTCTACGGGTAACGTATTAAACATGGACGGAGTTAGAAATGAATTATGGAAAACGGTCTTTACTCACAATGCTGCTTGTTTTATCAGGCTGTCATACTGGCGAACCCGCATTGCCAGAAGATACTGGTTCAATGCCATATGGGATGTGGGGGTTTGTTTTTTTCACGCCTAAGGAACTCCCCGCTTTCGTCAATTATGTTGGCATTATCGACGAAAAGAACATCCTCTATTCATTCAGGAATCTGGATAGTACAGATGAGGATGACTCAAGCGTTTCTTCGTGGGATAAGCAGTACATGCGTTTTGCAACGTTTAACAAAGCACGTCATCCCCCTGTAAATATGCTGTTTTGCTGGGATTCCATTATTGATAAACAAACCTACGAAACGAGAATCACATTTCCGGGTTCTGTGCGGACGCGAATGAGTTTGTCGACAGGGGTAGATATGTTCGGAGAAAAGGCATGGTATAGCACGATGTTGTTTGGCCTGGCGCCTGGGGGAAAGGTCCGAGTCTGGCTTCAAAATAGTGGCGGTGGTGACAACCTCCCTGTGGAACCCCTAAAAATATCCACGCTCTCAGGTGGAAAACTCGAAGGCTGTAAGGGGATAAGCAACCTTGAAATGTCTTATGAAATTCCTGATGGATACGACCAGAGCATAAAAGACTTTATCAAAGGCAAAACCTATCCGTACGGCGAATGGTGAAGCGGGTGGCGGCTGCCACCCTGCTTACTTCTTCAACGGATACAAAAATATTGCCCCACTTTGCCCCACCACCAGCTGCTGATTGCCGACAAACAGCGGCTGCATCCAGATATCAATGTGCAGCAGCATATCCACCAGACCATCAATCATCAGCCCTTTTTGCGCGGTGCTGTAGTAGATGGGGGTGTAGGCGAAAAACTGTCTGCCGTTCTGTTCGTTGATGCCGGTGAACTTTCCTTTCAGCACGAAACGGTTGTCGTTCGGGCTGGTGATGGTCGTTAAAATCGAACCATTCACCGTCTGCATGTGCGAATCGTAAATCTCTTTTCGCATCGACATCAAATCGTAGAATCCCAGCTGTAAAAAACCCTCGACGTTAGACTGCGGGACGTTTGCGGTTTGCATAACTCGCAGCCCCGCAAAAGCGAGCGCCACAAGCAGAAAGCAGGACAGGGCCAGTTTCCAGTTAAGCGCAGGTTTCCATCTCACTGATTTTTCTCCTCGTCTCACGCAGTATCAGGTTGTTCAGTTGGGTTGGGTCGATGCGCCAGTGATAGATGGCCATCACCAGCTGTTTTTTGTCGCAGCGGCTATTCAACGCAAAGGTGTAGTTCAGCGTTTGATCGATACTCTGGTAATAGACCGTCATGGTCATGGACTGGGTTTTGATCTGCTGGTTAATGGTATACAGCGTGTCTTTGATTTTGCTGTAAAAATCTTCTTTGCTCATCTCCAGGCGGTTGGACTCGGACAGCTCGTAAATATGAATGTTGCTGTAAACCGCGACTTCCTGCTCTGCAGCGACGATTTTTGGCCCCTGATTACCGGCATAGTGCCAGCCAAAGATCGCGCCAATCATGACGGTGACCAGCAGGGCCGCCAGGGTGATGAGCGGATGCTGAAACCGGGATTTGGCCGGTACAATAACGGGGCGTTCAGCGGGAACCGCGATCTCAATGGAGGGCGTTTCAATTACCTTAACGGGTTCAGAAACGATGTCCGGCTCGTCGGCAGCGTTGTGCTCAACGGTTGGGCTGAGCGTGGGCAACACAAAGCCATCGATCTCCGTGTCCGGCAGATCAATCTCTTCACTCTCTTTCTCAACGAAACGGCACCATGCCTGCTCAAGCAAATACCCCTTTTTGGGGATTGTTTTGATAATTTTTTGTTGTTTGCCGTCGTCTTCTAAAGCGGAGCGTAAAGCATGGATGGCATTGGGCAGACTATTATTACCAATAACCCGACGCTCCCAGACCAGCGTCGTCAATTCTTCGCGAGTGAGAATTTTTCCTGCATTTTCAAGAAGTACATCTAATAGTTTTAATTGATATTCCCCCAGGCGTTTTCTTTCGCCCGTGACCATGCTTATGAGAGACCCGGAGGGTAGATCAACTAACCAGTTATTAACGGTGGAATATTTTTTTCTCATGGCGACAGGTGACAAAAAGCCACTCCTGAATCAATTATTCATCTCCGCACCGAGCGAAAAAGTCGCGCAATGCTTAATGTAAATTAATCATTAATTCCGTTTAAAATTCATTTGAGAATTGCCGCGTGCCTGCGGAGATTATGCAAAAACGAGCGGTTTTACGACGTAAACAGGGATTTCGCTCTGCGGAACGGCATGTGCTTGCCGGTCATTTTCCGCCTTTTCCAGTATGAGATTAGGAAGTTTCTCTTCCTTGACACATTTTTACGCGATAAAACTGTGATGTGCAACAAATTATTAAGTTAATTCTCTAAACAACCATTAATGAGAATCGTTAAACGTTAATAGTGATCTGTGGATGTATTTTATATTAATAGATTGTTCTTTTATGTGAATTTGGTGTTTTATTTTTTCCCGTCGATAAAATATTGTTACATTTGGATAAATGAATACATTAAATATTTTTAAGTTGCGTTTAAGTTAAGGATAGAGTGTGTCGCATTGGTTTTTAATTTACCTTTCGCAATTTATGCGGTTATTACTCAGACCAGGCTTTTTCTTATAGACGTAATTTTTAATTTTTTTTCATCGCCGATTTAATTCTCCCTTTCAGTGTGTCGTTTTACTTGAGTACCAGAGAGAAGAGCCTGACAGACAGGTTCACAAGGAGATTACTAACATGGCACTTTCTATTTTCACTAACGCGTCTTCCATGGCTTCTACTAACGCACTGAATAAATCCAACAGCATGCTGTCTACTGCAATGGAACGTCTGGGTACCGGTAAACGTATCAACTCCGCAGCGGACGATGCAGCTGGCCTGCAAATCGCAACCCGCCTGCAGGGTCAGAGCAATGGTATGGCTGTTGCACAGCGCAACATCTCTGACGCGACTGCGCTGCTGCAGACCGCAGAAGGTGCTTTTGATGAAGTGAGCAACATCATGTACCGCATGAAAGACCTCGCAACACAGGCAGCGAACGACACGAACGGTACTGAAGATCGCGCTGCGCTGCAGTCTGAAATGGACGAACTGAACGCTGAACTGACCAACATTATGGACAACACCAAATACGCAGGCGAAAACCTGTTCGGTACCACTGGCAAATTCAGCAAAGAGATGAACTTCCAGATTGGTGCTTCAGAGGGTGAAAACCTGAAAGTTGACGTGAAAACTGAGCTGGATAATGTGACCGGTTCCGGCGGTATGGGTGCTCTTACTGGCTCTGGCGCGACGCTGACCACTGTTTCTGGCGCACAGGCGATGATCTCTAACGTTGAAAATGCCATCTCTGAAGTAGGTACCCTGCGTTCTAAACTGGGTGCAAACATCAACCGTCTGGGCCACACCGCGGCTAACCTGGCGAACATGAAAGACAACACCGACCTGGCGCTGGGTAACATCCGTGATGCTGACTTCGCGTCTGAAGCCTCCAGCATGACCCGTAACCAGATGCTGGCCCAAACCAGCATGTCCATGCTGAAGCAGTCCAACAGCATGTCCGGAATGGTGATGTCCCTGCTGGGCTAATCCCAATCCGTTCGATGAAAACACCGCTGTAAGGCGGTGTTTTTGTTTGCGGCCTTTCCCCTTCCTGTCTTTTCCCATTCGGGGAAAGTTGCCTTCCCGGTAAATCGTAACTAACTGAATTAACTAAATTTAAAAACTGGCACGATGGTTGCATTAACTGAGCATGGTTTAGCAACAGGTGCGAATGGAGACAACTACTATGGCAGATTTCAGCAGCATAGATCCGACGACGCTGGCGCAGTCGCTGGCGTCCTACGACATTATGTCGATCCAGAATCAGCTGAAGACCAAAACAGCCACGATGACGTCGCAGAAAAAAGCGCTGGACGCGCTTCGCACCGCATTAACCGATTTTCGCAGCGCCATTAAAGGGCTGAACAGCACCAATGACGGGATGTTGCAAAACAGCGCCACCGTCAACCGCGAAGGGATTGCGACCGTTACGGCCAACTCCTCGGCGCAGAAGGGCACATACAACATCGAAGTCGATCAGCTGGCGTCTGCCCATCAGATCGGTTTCGGCGATCTGACGGATGATGCCATCAAAGATGCCACCGGCATGATGGAGATCACCCTCGGCGAAGGGGCGGATGCGAAAACCATCAACGTTGATATGGACAGTATCAACAGTCTGAGCGATCTCACCAAAGCCATTAATGGCGATGAAAATAACCCCGGCGTCACCGCTTCGCTGATCCGCACCGACGGCAAAGTGACGCTGATGCTGAGCAGCGACGAAAGCGGCGCAGCCAATAAGGTAACCGTCGGCGGAACGGCAGGTTTTGACTCGGCTAACGCCAAAGAGATCTCGAAAGCGCAAGACGCCAAATTCCGCATGGGCGAAATGGAATTTTCCAACAGCAGCAACACGCTGGATAAGCTCATCGACGGCGTGACCATCGAACTGACGTCGAAGACCGAAGCCGACAAGCCGCTGACCATCACCATCGGCACAGATACAGCGGCCACCAAAGAGCAGCTGCAGACCTTCATTACCTCATACAACACCCTGCAGGACACGCTGCAAAAGCTGACCAAAAGCGGCAGCGGCGACGGTGAAGAGCGCGGCGCGTTTGCGGGCGATGCCACGATGGCCTCCCTCGATCGCGAGCTGAACGACGTGCTGCGCACCCAGTTTGGCGGCAAGCGGATGTCCGATTTCGGCATCACAGCGGATAAAGACGGCAAGCTGGAGATCGACAGCAAAAAGCTCGACGCCGCGCTGACCGCCGATCCGCAGGCGCTGACGGGCCTGTTCAACGGCAAAGACGGGCTGATCGCGGCGGTGGATAAATCCCTCGACCGTTACCTCAATTCGACCACCGGCCTGCTGAAAGGTCGCCAGGAAGTGCTCGACCGCCAGCAGAGCGATATCGACACCAAAACCGAAGCCATGAATTCGCGTTATGACTCCTCGTATAACCGCTATCTGAAGCAATTTACTCAGTTGCAGCAGGCCATGGCCCAGATGGAAAACACCAAGAGTATGTTTGGTTTAGAGTAAGGAAAACAGAGCTTTTATGTACGGGAACGAACAGCAGGGCTTCGGCCATTACCAGCAGTCCGACTTAGCAATTCAGGCGGCGGCAGCGAATCCGCATCAACTGGTTTTGATGCTGTTTAACGGCCTGATGGATGAACTGGTGCGGGCAAAAAGCCACATCGCGGCGCGTCGCTATGACCGTAAAGTCCAGAGCATTAACAAATGCATCGACATTCTGAATGCGCTGACCAGCTCGCTGGATTTCGACAAAGGGGGCGAGCTGGCGCTGAGCCTGGCGAACCTCTACGACTACTGCGTTTATCGTCTGTATGACGCCAGCCATAAGCTCTCCGTTGAGCACGTTGAAGAGGTGGAAGTGATCCTCCGCAACCTGCAGGACGGCTGGGAAAAAATGGGGCAGCAGAATGGATGATCTACAGGTTATGCGTTTTCTGGCGCGTTCCCTGGAGCAGGCGGCCAGTCAGCACGACTGGCCGAAAATGCAGGAGGTCGACGCGCAGATCGCCGGGCTGTTGATCTCCCTGCAAGGGCAGACGCTGACAGCGGAAAAACGTGAGGCGCTGACGGCACTGCGCACGGTGCATCAGCAGGTGAGCCAGTATAGCCAGCAGCAAAGCGATGAGCTGGCGCAGCAGATGGCCCGCGCGCGTCGCAACCGTGAAGGCGCAAGCGCCTACGCGCAGTTTGCCGATGTGGGAGAGAGAGGCTGATGAATCTGCTGCTCACGCCACTGACGTTAACGCCTGCCACCCCGGAGCCGGGAGCCATTGCCCCGGCGCTGCCCGCGACGGAGACAGCGTCGGCGATGCTGCCGGGTACGCCTGTCGGCGAGCCCGCGCCTGCGGCGTTCAACGACGCGCTGCTCAATATCATCAATAACCTGTTGGGCGGTGAGAAAACGCGCGACACCACCATGGTGCTGGCGGGGCTTAAGACGGATGACGAAGACGACGACGTGACGACGGACACCGCCGACCGCGCACAACCGGCGCCGGATACGCTAACGCCACCGCAGGCGCTGCTGGACACCTTGCTGATGGCAAGCCAGATGCCGGTCAAAACGCTGAATGCCGCCCCGGCCGCACCGCAAAGTGGCGAAGCGCTAAAAATGCAGACGCTGTCGGCGGGGCTTATGCCGCAGGCCCACGCGTCACAACCGACGCCTTTGCCCGCACCATTACCTGTGGCGCAGGCGCAGGCAGTCGAGCATACCAAACCGCTCGCCGCCGAGGTGGTGAAAACCCTGGCTGACGTGCTGCCTGCCGCAGGGCAACCGGTCGCCAGCGGGCAGACATTCTCGACGGCGATGGAGAAGCAAACCGTGCATTTGCCGCCGGTCAAACTGGACGCAGACGAAACCAAATGGGCGCAGCAGTTGCACAGCGCGCTTAACGATCGGCTGCAGATCCAGGTCAAAAACCAGGTGCAGCACGCCACCATCCGTCTCGATCCGCCAGAGATGGGCAAAGTGGATATCTCGCTGCAGATCGAAAATGGTCGAATGCAGGTGCACATCAGCGCCAGCAACAGCGAGACGGCGCGCGCGCTCCAGCAGATCAGCAATGAACTGCGCCAGAGCCTGACAGAGCAAAACGTTGTCCAGGTGAACGTGCAGGTATCTACCCAGTCCGGACAGCAGCAAGGACGCGGACAGCAACTGCCATCCCAGGCAGACAGGCCTGAAGCAGGGGCAGAGATAGCCGCAGAGGACGCACACTCCACTGACGGTACAGACGATTCAGTATTACTTACGGTTTAACTTATGACTTTGAAGACTTTTTCTTTAGGGCTGGTGATTGCCCTGATAGCAGCCACTTTTGCCGCCGTACTGACCGTCATGGGCACGCATTTGCTCAGCCAGGACGAGCATAAACGCTCCATCATTTCTGATTTCTTCAGCTCGTCGAAAGAGAGCGTGGTGGAGTTTGTCGAAATCAAAAACGTGGTCGTGACCTTAAAAAGCCCCGGCGATTCCGAGCGCTATCTGCTGCTGGAACTGGCCCTGACCACTGATTCCGCCGCCGACACCAGCCGCGCGGAGGAGATGTCTCCGGCCATTCGCGGCGCGACGGTCAATGCCCTCTCGGCGATGGACTACGACGCGGTGCGTGAAATGAGCGTGGAAGCCCTGCGCGATAAGCTGATGAATGCCTACACGGCACGCTTTGAGAGCCTCAATACGCGTATGCCGTTTAAAGACGTCATCATCAGCAAAATGGTTTTCCAGTAAGAAACGGTAGTCGACTGACATGATGGATTTTATTGCGGATGACGCGCTGACCCCAGCTGACGAAGCGAAGTACATCAACGCGTACTTACCGCTTGTGCACCGGGTGGTGAAGCAGCTCTCCTGGCAAACCAGCAGCGTAATGGACAAAGAGGACATGGAGCAGATCGCCCTGATGGGTCTGTTGACCTCCCTGCGTCGCTACGGCCACCCCGATGAGCAGTTTGGCGCTTACGCGGCTGCGCGCGTGCGTGGCGCGGTGCTGGATGAGCTGCGCGAGCTGGACTGGCGTCCGCGTCGGCTTCGACAGAAGAGCCACAAGATCAACGATGCGATCCGCGATATCACGCGCAAGCTGGGGCGCACGCCGACGTTTGAGGATCTCAGCGAGCACCTCTCCATCACCGCTGACGAATACCACGAGTATTTACTGCTGGATTGCGCCAGAACGCTGGAAAGTCTCGATGAATTATTAGGTGAGGATGCGCTGCACGGCACCCTCAACACCCGCTCGCTGGAGGACGAAATGGTCACCAGCGGCACGTTAAAGGCTGCGCTGGCGAGCCTTGATGAGCGTGAACAACTGATTCTGACGCTCTATTACCAGCAGGAAATGAGTCTGAAAGAAATCGCGCTGGTTCTCGATCTGACCGAGGCGCGCGTCTGCCAGCTTAATAAAAAGATCGCTCAAAAGATCCAGTGTTTTTTCCAGAAGTGAAAGGTATATGCAAAAGTTTCTCGGTATTTTCATTATTTTTGCCTGCGTTGTCGGCGGGTTTCTGATGTCCGGCGGCCGTCTCGCCTCGTTCTGGCAGCCCGGTGAAATCATCATCATTTTAGGGGCCGGTCTGGGGGCGATGGTGCTCGCGAATCCGCGTCCGGTTCTGGCGGAAATGTATCGTCAGTTTCGCGGCATTATGCGCAAAAACGAGTACACGGATGAGTATCAACGCCAGCTGCTGATGCTGCTGTTTGAACTGCTGGAGCTGGTGCAGGACGGTGGTCTGAAGGTGCTGGATGCACACATCGAAGTGCCGGAAAGCAGCCCGCTGTTCCAGAAATATCCGCTGATCCTGCAGAACAAAGCGCTGATCACCTTTATCTCTGACAACTTCCGCCTGATGGCGATGGGCAAGATCAACGAGCATGAGCTGGAAGGGATTCTGGAGCAAGAGCTGGTGGCGATGGAAGAGAACCTGCTGCAGCCGTCCCGCTCGCTGCAACGTACCGCAGAAGCGATGCCGGGCTTCGGTATCTGTGCGGCGGTACTGGGGATCATTATCACCATGCAATCCATCGACGGCTCCATTGCGGTGATCGGCGTGAAAGTGGCGGCGGCGCTGGTCGGGACCTTCCTCGGCGTCTTCTTCTGCTACTGCCTGATGGACCCGGTGGCGAATGCCATGGAGCAGAACACCAAAAAACAGCTCGCGGTGATCGAGTGCGTGCGTACCGTGCTGGTGAATCACGTGGCGGGCAAGCCGACGCTGCTGGCGGTGGATGCCGGACGTAAAATGCTGCCGCTCGATTCGAAACCGACCTTCGCCACGCTCGACGGCTGGGTGAACCAGATGACGGGTGAATCCTGATGCGCGGCACACGCGGAAAAGAACATACCACTATCATCAAACGCTCCTCGCGCAAAAGCCACGACACCTTTCATGGCGGGGCGTGGAAGGTGGCCTTCGCCGACTTTACCCTCGCGATGATGGCGCTGTTTATGGTGCTATGGATCATGGGCTCGGTGACGGAAGAGGAGCGCAAAGAGATCGTCTCTCAGCTCAACGGCGAGTCGATTTTTGAGGGCAACTCCCTGACGCCAATCACCCAGCCGCACGGCAGCGGCGGTAAAATTGCGGTCACGGAAAAACGCGATCGCGAAGCGAAAAAATCATCCGCAGAAAAACCGATGACTATTCAGGCTGGATTGAAAGGCGAAAGTCTGGAGGACGTGAATAAGCGTTCTCAAAGGGAGATCGAAGATCTGGCGCGGATCATCATGAAGATCACCTCGGCCTATGATGCCCAGTCGAACCTGAAAATGGAGATCGTTCCGCAGGGGCTGCGGATCCTGATCACCGACGATCAGAAGCGCGAGATGTTCCAGCGCAGCAGCGCGATCCTGACGCCGTTCTTCACCCGTCTGCTGACGGAGTTCTCCCCGGCGCTCAACAAGATCGACAACAAAATCATTATCACCGGCCACACGGATGCTACCCGTTTCCGCGATCAGGATCTCTACAACAACTGGAATCTGTCCGGCGAGCGCGCCATGCAGGCGCGTAAAGTCCTGACCAGAGCCGGGTTAGCGCCAGGGAAAATTTTGCAGGTGAGTGGAATGGCCGATCAGATGCTGCTCGACCCGGAAAATCCGCTCAGTTCCTCGAACCGCCGCATTGAAATTATGGTGCTGACCCACTCGGCGAGCGAGTCGCTATACCAGTTCTTTGGTCAGCACGGCGAGAAAGTGATCAAGCCGATCATTGATAAACTCTCGCAGAAACAATAGACGATTGAGTGATGTTGACCTTTATCCCTTTCCCGATCCTGCGCTGTATGGCGCTGGCTGCCGCGCTGATGGTGGCCGGGACTGTTCATGCCGACGCCGCGCCGCGTCGTGAGACGGTCTCCGAAGAAGAGGCCGCCGCCAAAACGCGGATGCGCAATCGCGCGGCGCTGCTGAAAAAAGCCCGCACCCGCATCGCCGTGGTGCCGGTGACGCCGGAGCAAAAGCGCAAGCTGAGCGAGGCAAAACGCCTTGAGCGCGTACAAAACCGCGAACAGCTGGCGATGCATAAACGCTGGCAGCCCGGAAAACTCTCTACGGACATGATCTGGGAGCCGCTCCCCGGCGAGAAGATGAGCCCGCGCCTGCAGGCGTCGCTGAAAAAAGTGATTCATTTGCTGCAAGAGCAGATTGGCAAACCCTACGTCTGGGGCGGCCAGACGCCGGAGCAGGGCTTTGATTGCAGCGGCCTGGTGTTCTACGCGTTCACGCCGGTGCTGAGCCGCAATCTGCCGCGCACCGCCAACGGTATGTATCAGGACCGCACGCTGCGCCAGATAAAACAGGACAAATTGCGACGCGGCGATCTGGTGTTCTTCAACATCAACCAGCGCCCCGGCGCGGATCACGTCGGCGTCTACCTCGGGGACGGCAAATTTATCGAAGCCCCGCGCACCGGCCTGAATATTCGCATCAGCCAGCTTTCCGATAACTTCTGGCAGGACCACTATCTCGGTGCCCGCCGCATTTTAACTGACGAGGCTGTGCTCTGACGCGGCCCCCTTTTTCAGAACGATTGAGACATTTTCCATGACCCAGACTTGCAAAAAATTCGCCATCGACGACGGTTCCACTAACGTCAAAATCAGCTGGATTGAAAACGGCACCCTGAAGACCGTGGTCTCGCCGAACTCCTTCCGCAAAGACTGGAAGAGCGCGGCGCTGCTGCGCGGCCAGGCGGTGCACAACTACACCATCGGCACCACCAAATACACCTACGATGCCACGTCCGATAAGGCGCTCTCCACTACCCATATCGACTATCAGTACGACGATTTAAACCTGCTGGCGGTGCATCACGCCCTGCTACAGACCGGGGTAACGCCGTGCGACGTAGAGGTGATTGTGACCTTACCGATCACCCAGTTCTACAAGCCGGACGACTGTCAGCGTAACGAAGAGCGCATCGAAGCGAAGCGCCAGAATTTGATGCGCGATATCACCCTGAACAAAGGCGAGCTGTTCCGCATCGTGGATGTGCAGGTGATGCCGGAGAGCCTGCCTGCAGCGCTGTCTCACCTGCTCAACTCGAACGTTAATGAATTTACCAAATCGCTGGTGATCGACTGCGGCGGCACCACCCTGGATATGGGCGTGGTGATTGGCGAATTTGACGATGTGTCGGCCATCTACGGCAACAACGAAATCGGCGTGGCGATGGTGACGGACGCGACGCGCAAACTGCTGGCCGCTGCCGACAGCGACTCCAGCTATCTGGTGGCGAATGAGCTGATCAAGCGCCGCCACGATCTTAACTTTGTAAAAAGCGTGATTAACGACGAATCGCGCATCGACGACATTCTCGAAAAGATTGAGATTAAAATTCAGGAGCTGGGCGATCAGGTCGCTTACGAAGCGAAAAAATTCGCCAAAAACCCGAACCGCGTTTACCTGGTCGGCGGCGGTGCGCACCTGATCGAAGGGGCGATTCGCGACGTCTACGCGACCCTCGGCGATCGCGTGGTGAGCATTGAAAATCCGCAGAGCGCCCTGTCGCGCGAAATCTGCCTGTACCACTCTGACGCCGGTGTGCAGACGGTCGAGGAGCCGTTAATGGCCGAGGTGGGTGACGATGCGTAAGGGACAGATTCGCCGCGTCAATCTGTCCCTGCACCTGACGCCAGACCAGTCGCGCGCGGATCTGCGCGCGATGCAGCAGCTGCAAAAGTGGCATCAGTCCATGGACAAGTCTGCCAGCATTGACGACACGAATATGGAGATCCGCGCGTTCCACCGCGACGTCTACCTGGCGGGCCTGCAGCTGCACCTGATGG
This sequence comes from Lelliottia sp. WB101, assembly GCF_003051885.1. NCBI lineage: Bacteria > Pseudomonadati > Pseudomonadota > Gammaproteobacteria > Enterobacterales > Enterobacteriaceae > Lelliottia > Lelliottia sp. WB101. Next base: position 574,023 of record NZ_CP028520.1, on the reverse strand, counting down.
ACCCGTCCCTGTGCCACCATGTGGCGGAATCGCTGGGGCGCGAAACGCTAACGCTCGCGCAGCTGCTGGGGGAATTGACGCCGCAGGAGTCTGTGCCGGAAAAAGCGGTGGATAGTTCCGCAGAGCAACTGGCGCAGTTGCAGATGATTCGTAACGAAGTCGCAGCTCTGAAGCCGCTGCTGGAGCAGCAGAAGCTGGCGTTACAGCAGTTACGAATGGCCGGGAAAACGGCGGCGGAACCTGAGCGCGCGGCGAGTGGCAAAGAAGAGCTGGATTTGAGTCAGGTGGATGCGCCGACGGAGAAGATGAAGAAGGTACGGCAGAAGGGCATTTTCTAACGGCTTGTGCCTGTTATCCTGACCCTCTCTCTGTGTGAGAGGGCCGGGATGTGAGGACTAAACACGCAGCGATCAGGTAATGACCATCGGCCAGTCAGGCGGGGTATGGCTCATCGCTTCGATCATCACCTCTTTCATGTTGCCCCAGATCGTCGCCACGTCCACCATGGTGATACCCAGTAATCCCGTCGCGAACCAGCATGCAGCGCCTACGCCCAGTAAGGTGCTAATCACCGCCAGCCCCGCAAGGTCAGATTTACGAAATTGAATGTTCAGCGTGCTGGCTAAAAACATCAAAACCGCACTCAACAACGGCCAGCGCAGTAAAACCATGCTGGTGGTAATGGTCGCCATAAAACCAGATCCTCGGAAAGCGTGTGAACAACAATGAAACAGTGTTTCGCGTTACAGAATATGTGTGAACTATATCACATTTGTTCTTTTATTCGCCAGTCTCGTTGCGGCAAAAATGTGCGCTTTTTAACCCTTCTCAGGAAAAGAAGGGGGACGCAAAATATATCTTTGCAGACTAATCGTGATTTCATGTACGTCTTTATAACGAATTCATTGAGATACAAAAGTCTCTACAGCCAGGAGGGGTCTGTACAATATTTACAGTATTTGACCTATGGCTTATGCTTGAACGGACAATAAAATATACACAATTAATAATTCAGGTTACTGAATTCATTGCTTTTTATTCTCTGGTGTCACTTATTATTCACACACACATGCAATTTTTCACATATTTATGCGTTGCCTGGAATAAAAGCTCTCAATGAGATTATTCGAATCCTGAGTTATTCGTTGCGCCTGTTTTCTATGTTTCAACGACCTGCGAATAAACATGATGAAAGAGACATGCCGCGAAATTGTTAACGACAGCATGCAGGCTTTGCATGCTTTAGCAAAATTGATGCCGCTGTTAACGTCCCAGTGTTCGCTGACTGAGATGCTGGAAACGATCAACCGCTCGCTGGGTTCGGCGCTGGCGTGGGTGAGTGTGGATGATGATAGCGGCTTGCCGCGCGTGGTTTGCGCGGGTGATGTCACCTGCCACTCTTTTGAAGTGACCGATTTTCTTGCCAGCACGCTGATGAAGCGTCATCACCGCTCGTGGCGCGCCATTTACTGGAAAGAAAATATTGGCCGCTCGCTTTTTAACGCCCAGCATCCGGGTTATGTGCAATTACAAAGCGGCGTGTTATGTAAACTCTCTTCCCGGGATGGCAGCTGCAACGGCTATTTCTTCCTGGGTTTTTCGCAACGATTGTGTGCATTACCGACGCTGAAAAATGTGGTGGTCGTGCTGGTCGAAAAATTAAAAGATTATTTTGCCGATATGATTTCCCGCGAGCGAACGGCAAAAGAGATGCAGCTGGTGGTGACGCAATATAAAACGTTATTTGAACGCGCGCCGGTATTAATGAACTCTTTTGATCGGCGTAATCGCTGCGTATTGTGGAATATGGAGTGTGAAAAGATATTTGGCTGGACGATGGCGGAGATCAATATGTATCCCGATCCGCTGGCGCTCTTTTATCCCGACCCGGAAGTGCGGCAGCGGGTCCGCGAATCGGTCCATGTGTCGCCTCTGAAAGACATGTACGAGTGGCATCCGATCCGTAAAGACGGGGAAGAACTCACCATTCTGTGGTCGAACATTCTGCTGCCGGACGGCTCTATTCTGAATATTGGTCTGGATATCACCGAGCGTAAAAAAGCCGAGCAGCAGCTGGCGCTGAAAGCCACCACCGATGACCTGACTGGCTGCTTGAATCGTTCGGCAATTTTACAGGCGCTGCAGAGCGCTCTTGAGCGCAATCAAACGCGTGACAGCCCATTCTGCGTGCTGATGTTTGACCTGGATTATTTCAAGCAGATCAACGACGAGTGGGGCCATCAGGTGGGTGATGCCGCGTTGATCCACTTCTGCGATCGCCTGCGCGAGTTAAGCCCTGCACATTCCGCACTGGGGCGGGTTGGCGGAGAAGAGTTTTTACTTCTACTCTCAGAGGCGGACTGTGAAGCGGCTATAGCCCTCTCGACAAAACTGCGCGCGGCGCTGCTGGAGCGGCCGATGTGGGTGGGCGATAAATCTCTGCTCCTCACCTTTAGCGCCGGAGTGGTGGAGGTCGGACGTGGACAGCGCGATACCTCGTCGCTGCTTACCCGCGCCGACAAAGCTTTATATGATGCAAAACGAAGCGGCAGAGGAAAAACGGTGATTGCCATTGATTATTTATAAATCAATATCGGGGTAAGCCGTATCCAATAAGTCTGAAAATTCATGATCACGCTGAGCTTTTTTCATGCTGTCGTGAGTTTGGCTTAATCAATGATCCTCTGTTGTGTTATCTTAAAACTCACCGTTAAGTCTTGATATTTATTTTCCTTAATAAAAACGGCACGCATTCTTTAAGTTTGGCTTACGGACAAATAATATCGTCATAACCAAATATTGGGTTTCTGATGATAAAAGTCAGTTGCTAACTTCGCATGATTCATGCAACGTAATCACCTGTTTATCAAAGCATCCGGCCTTCATTACTACAGGCACACATATTGCAGGGATATAGGGCGGAAATGAATCGTAGCGCACGGCGCAAGGTGCTGAGGGTAGTCGGGATCATCATGGTAGTTTTGCTACCGGTGATGCTGGCGCTATGGTTTGCCCAGCTAAGAGCCGTCACCGAAACAAGCAGTCAGCTACGCTCCTTTGCGCAACTCGCTTTAGATAAAACTGAACTGGTAATTGAACAGGTTGATTTAGCCCGCGACGCCGCCGAAAAATATCAGGGCGAGATTTGTTCCCCCACCCATCGGCAATATATGTTGAACGTTGTGCGTGGCCGTCTGTATGTGTCCGATTTAATTTATGCCGAAGGCCAGCAGTTTCTCTGCTCCACGGTAATGACTCCCGATAAGCCGTATCTGATACCTGACGCCAATTACAAACGAAAACCTGACGTCTCTATCTATTATTTCCGCGATACACCCTTTTTTGCTGGTTATAAAATGACTTATATGCAGCGCGGGAATTATGTCGTCGTGGTCAATCCGCTCTCATACAGTGAAGTGATGTCGACGGATCACTCTCTGGCATGGGGCGTATTTGATACGGTGACCAATGCCTTCTTTTCCGTCAGCCCGCGGGCCAATATTTCTTTATTACACACGCTCGTCGGAAATGTGAGCGCGCCATTTCAAAAAGACGATCGTTTTTACACCATCGTCAGCTCAGCGAAGCGGCCTATTGCCGCGATCGTCTCGACATCCAATACCCGTTTTTATGAAATTCTTTACCACCAGGCCACATTGACCCTGCCGCTGGGGATGATTTGCAGCATTATTATTTTGCTGGTCTGGTCGCGCACGCACCGTGAATTTAATTCGCCAGGACGGTTATTGCACCGCGCGCTCAATAAGCGCCAGCTGTGCGTTCATTATCAGCCGATCATTGATATTAAAAATAACCGCTGCGTCGGTGCCGAAGCGCTGCTGCGCTGGCCGGGGTTTAATGGCCCGGTGATGAGCCCGGCAGAGTTTATTCCGCTGGCGGAAAAAGAGGGGATGATTGAGCGCATTACCGATTATGTCGTCGAAGAGGTGTTTAACGATCTCGGTGATTTCCTCGGCAACAATCCGCACCTCTATATTTCGATTAACCTGTCGGCGTCGGATTTCCACTCGTCGCGCCTGATTGCCCTGATCTCGGATAAAGCGCGGCATTACTCCGTGCGGGCGCAGCAGATTAAAATTGAGGTAACGGAGCGCGGATTTATTGATGTGCCGAAAACCACGCCGGTGATTCAGGCGTTTCGCCAGGCGGGTTATGAGGTGGCGATCGATGATTTTGGCACCGGGTATTCGAACCTGCATAACCTCTATTCGCTCAACGTCGATATCCTGAAAATCGATAAGTCGTTTATCGATACCCTGACCACCAACAGCACCAGCCACCTGATTGCGGAACACATCATTGAGATGGCCCAAAGTCTGCGGCTGAAAACCATTGCGGAAGGGGTGGAAACGGCGGAGCAGGTGACCTGGCTCCTCAAGCGCGGCGTGCAATATTGTCAGGGCTGGCACTTTGCGAAGGCGATGCCGCCGCAGGAATTTATGACCTGGCAGCAACAGCCTGTCGGCGTGCTGATCCCGCGCACGAGTTAATTCAGCTGGTGGCGGTAGTCGCTCGGCGTGCGGTCGAATTCGCGACGAAACACCCTGGAGAACGTCTGCTGCGACACATATCCCAAATCCATCGCAATATCAAAAATCGGACGCTTGGTCGTGCGCAGAGCCTGTGCCGCCAGCAGTAACCGACGCTGACGGATGTAATCCCCCAGAGTCTGATGCATGACGGTGCGGAACATCCGCTGCAGATACCACTTCGAATAGCCCGACTTTTTAGCGACAGCGTCAATATTTAACGGTTGGTCGATATGTTCATCAATCCATTCAATCAGTGTCTGAATAATTTGCTGATGCGACATAAGGTTGCCCCTCTTTAGATACAACTTTCTCTGTTGATTCGTCGTTTTCTCTGCGGGGGAGTATAATTCCTCAAGTTAACTTGAGGTAAAGAGGTTTTATGGAAAAGAGATTACCCAGAATTAAGGCGCTGCTGACGCCGGGGGAAGTCGCAAAGCGTAGCGGGGTGGCGGTCTCAGCGCTGCATTTCTATGAAAGCAAAGGCTTAATTAAAAGTATCCGCAACGGGGGCAATCAGCGCCGCTACACCCGCGATGTGTTGCGCTACGTGGCGATTATCAAAATTGCGCAACGGATCGGCATTCCGCTGGCGACCATTGGCGATGCGTTTGGCGTGCTGCCGGAGGGGCACTCCCTGAGTACGAAAGAGTGGAAGCAGCTATCCTCCCAGTGGCGTGAGGAGCTGGATCGGCGCATTCATACGCTGGTGGCGTTGCGCGATGAACTGGACGGGTGTATCGGCTGCGGGTGTCTGTCGCGCAGCGACTGCCCGCTGCGAAATCCGGGGGATACGCTGGGTGCGCAGGGGACCGGCGCGCGGCTGCTGGAAGAAGATTGAATTCGCAGGATTTATATGCCGGATGGCGCAATGCATATCCGGCCAACAAAAAACGCACAATCCTGTGGGCTGACTAAAATGTAGTAGCCACCCAACGCAGAAAAAACTAAAGCGCCAGACTAAGGCGCTTTAGTTTATTCCCGGTCTTTGTCTTTCTCTCTATCCCGTTGGTACACGGGAGGGTTTCCCCCGACATCAACACCCCTCATGTCGAGCACGTTGGGGAGGTTCCGGTTTGTGTTGACACTTTAATTGTATGCAAAACCCGGTTGTTCGCCAGTGGCTTTGGTCAGAATCTCGCCAAAACTTTTTCGCCATGTTGTGCAATTTTCTATAGTTAGTTTGTATGAATCACAGGAGAAAACCATGCTGACGCTCCACCACCTGAACCAGTCCCGCTCCCAGCGCGTTATCTGGGCGCTTGAAGAGCTATCTGTGCCGTATCAGATTGTCCGCTACCAGCGTGAAAAGACGATGATGGCGCCCCCGTCGCTCAAAAAAGTGCATCCCCTGGGCAAATCGCCGGTAATCGAGGATAACGGCCTGATCCTCGCAGAGTCCGGCGCCATTCTGGAATATCTGCAGGAGACCTATGACACCCAGTCGCAGCTCAAGCCCGAGGGCGCGGCGGACAAAAATCAGTATCGCTTCTGGCTGCACTATGCGGAAGGTTCCCTGATGCCGCTCCTGCTGATGAAGCTGGTGTTTGCCAGCCTCGGTAAGCCGCCGATTCCGTTTGGTATGCGCTCGCTTGGCAAAGTGCTGGGTGGGGGCGTGCAAAAAGCCTGGCTCAATCCGCAGCTCGAAACCCACGCGCGCTATATCGAATCCCATCTCAGCGAAAACCCCTGGTTTGCCGGTGAGCAGCTGAGCATGGCCGATATCCAGATGACCTATCCGATCTTCGCACTGCTGGCACGCGGTGGGATCGACAATCTTCCGCACACCCAGGCGTGGAAAAAAAGAGTGGAAATGCGTCCTGCCTGGCAACGCGCGATTCAGCAGGGTGGGCCTTTTGAGATCCCTGGCGGGTGACAGATTGTTATCAAATTGCGCATTCACGATAACGTTTGCGCATCCTCTGGTTATTTCTTCAGCGTCATAAGGGAATTTTAGCGAAAAACGATAAAGTTCAGTTGAAAAGGGCGTGGATTACGCTAGATAATCGTTTGCCTTCAATTCACCACCCGTTTTGTCAGCGCGGAGCTAAACGTTTGCTTTTTTTGTGACGGCCCCTTTTCGTCGCAAACGCAGCACAAGGATTTGACGTTTCGCTGGCAGTGGAGTTGTCCACCACGCTGACAGGCGAATGATAAAAATTTCTCAGGGGATGTTTTCTATGTCTACGCCATCAGCGCGTACCGGCGGTTCACTTGACGCCTTGTTTAAAATTTCTGCTCGCGGCAGCACCGTGCGTCAGGAAGTTGTTGCAGGTCTGACGACGTTTCTGGCGATGGTTTACTCCGTCATCGTGGTGCCTGGCATGCTGGGTAAAGCGGGCTTCCCACCGGCGGCCGTTTTCGTTGCCACCTGTCTGGTTGCGGGCGTCGGCTCCATCGTCATGGGTCTGTGGGCAAACCTGCCGCTGGCGATTGGCTGTGCGATCTCGCTGACCGCCTTTACCGCGTTCAGCCTGGTGCTGGGTCAGCACATCAGCGTGCCGGTCGCGCTGGGTGCGGTATTCCTGATGGGTGTGTTGTTCACCATCATCTCCGCCACCGGGATTCGTAGCTGGATCTTGCGCAACCTGCCGCAGGGCGTGGCGCACGGCACCGGTATCGGTATCGGCCTGTTCCTGCTGCTGATTGCGGCGAACGGCGTCGGTCTGGTAATCAAAAACCCACTGGACGGCCTGCCAGTGACCATGGGCCATTTCGCCAGCTTCCCGGTGATTATGTCCCTGATTGGTCTGGCGGTGATTATCGGCCTGGAAAAACTGAAGGTGCCGGGCGGTATTCTGCTGACCATCATCGGTGTTTCGATTGTCGGTTTGATTTTTGATCCGACCGTTCACTTCTCCGGCGTTTTCGCCATGCCGTCTCTGAGCGACGACCAGGGTAACTCCCTGATTGGTAGCCTGGATATCGTCGGCGCGCTGAACCCAATTGTTCTGCCAAGCGTGCTGGCGCTGGTGATGACCGCGGTGTTTGATGCCACCGGCACCATCCGCGCTGTCGCGGGGCAAGCGAACCTGCTGGATAAAGACGGGCAGATTATCGATGGCGGCAAAGCGCTGACCACCGACTCCCTGAGCAGCGTCTTCTCCGGCCTGGTCGGTGCGGCACCGGCGGCGGTGTACATCGAGTCCGCAGCGGGCACGGCGGCAGGTGGTAAAACCGGTCTGACGGCGATCACCGTGGGCGTGCTGTTCCTGCTGATCCTGTTCCTCTCTCCGCTCTCCTATCTGGTTCCGGCCTACGCGACCGCGCCTGCGCTAATGTACGTGGGTCTGCTGATGCTGAGCAACGTGGCGAAAATTGATTTCGCGGATTTCGTCGATGCGATGTCCGGCCTGATTACCGCCGTGTTTATCGTACTGACCTGTAACATCGTGACCGGCATCATGATCGGTTTCGCCTCGCTGGTGATTGGTCGTCTGGTCTCCGGTGAGTGGCGCAAGCTGAACATCGGCACCGTGGTGATTGCCATTGCGCTGGTGGCATTCTATGCGGGCGGCTGGGCGATTTAAGCCTGTCCGACGCCTTAAAACGGGTGGCTTAGGCCGCCCGTTTTCATTTTCAGACCCATTTCGTTGTCTTTTGCGTTACTCTGGAAGCGGTAGAATAGAAGCACGACGCTTCAGCTTATGCCTGTCATACGTTTAGTTGCACGTGCGTTGGCTGCGGTCATTCTCCCTCATCACTTACTTGAGTAAGCTCATGGAGATGCACTTACTGCCACCTTCTTTCAACTCGACTTATTTAGGGCATACACAATAAGAAACACGCAAACAGGGAACGCATGGAAATCTTCTTCACAATACTCATCATGACCCTTGTGGTCTCACTTTCCGGGGTAGTTACCCGCGTACTACCCTTCCAGTTACCCCTTCCGCTGATGCAAATCGCCATTGGTGCGCTGCTGGCGTGGCCGACGTTTGGCCTGCACGTTGAGTTCGACCCCGAGCTGTTCCTCGTGCTGTTCATTCCGCCGCTGCTGTTTGCCGACGGCTGGAAAACGCCGACGCGTGAATTTCTTGAACACGGGAGAGAGATATTTGGTCTGGCGCTGGCGCTGGTTGTCGTCACGGTTGTCGGGATAGGGTTCCTGATTTACTGGATGGTACCGGGCATTCCGCTGATACCGGCCTTTGCACTCGCCGCCGTCCTGTCGCCAACGGATGCCGTGGCCCTGTCCGGTATCGTCGGCGAAGGCCGGATACCGAAGAAAATCATGGGCATTCTGCAGGGCGAGGCGCTGATGAACGACGCCTCCGGCCTGGTGGCGCTGAAATTTGCCGTCGCAGTGGCGATGGGAACCATGATTTTTACCATCGGTGGCGCGACCGTTGAATTCTTTAAGGTGGCGATTGGCGGCATCCTGGCCGGGTTTGTGGTGAGCTGGCTGTACGGTCGCTCGCTCGGGTTCCTCAGCCGCTGGGGCGGTGACGAACCCGCCACGCAGATCGTCCTGCTGTTCCTGCTGCCGTTTGCCTCTTACCTGATTGCCGAACATATCGGCGTATCGGGCATCCTGGCAGCCGTCGCGGCGGGGATGACCATCACCCGTGCGGGTGTGATGCGCCGCGCACCGCTGGCGATGCGTCTGCGCGCCAACAGCACCTGGGCGATGCTGGAGTTTGTCTTTAACGGCATGGTGTTCCTGCTGTTGGGCCTGCAGCTGCCGGGCATTCTGGAGTCCTCGCTGGTGGCGGCAGAAGCCGATCCGAACGTGGAAACCTGGATGCTGTTTACCGATATCGTGCTGATTTACCTGGCGCTGATGCTGGTGCGTTTCGGCTGGCTGTGGACGATGAAAAAATTCAGCCTGCGTTTTCTGCACAAGAAGCCGATGGAGTTTGGCTCCTGGACCACGCGCGAGCTGCTGATTGCCTCATTTGCGGGCGTTCGCGGGGCGATTACCCTCGCCGGTGTGCTCTCGATTCCCCTGCTGCTGCCGGATGGCAACGTCTTCCCGGCGCGTTACGAACTGGTGTTCCTGGCGGCTGGCGTGATCCTGTTCTCGCTGTTTATCGGCGTGGTGATGCTGCCGATTCTGCTGCAACACCTGGAGGTGGCCGACCACTCCCAGCAGCATAAAGAGGAGCGTATCGCGCGCGCGGCGACCGCCGAAGTGGCGATTGTGGCGATTGAGAAGATGGAAGAGCGTCTGGCGTCCGATGCGGAAGAGAACATAGATAATCAGCTGCTGAAAGAGGTGAGTTCGCGGGTGATTGGTAACCTGCGCCGCCGCGCCGATGGGCGTAACGACGTAGAAAGTTCGATGCAGGAAGAGAATCTGGAGCGCCGCTTCCGTCTGGCCGCGCTGCGTTCAGAGCGAGCCGAGCTTTACCACCTGCGTGCTACGCGCCAGATCAGCAATGAGACGCTGCAAAAACTGCTGCACGATCTGGATTTGCTGGAAGCCTTATTGATAGAACAGTAGGGCGCGCGACCTGATGGCGGCATCCATTCCCTCTCCCTTTCGGGGGAGGGGGAACACCCGCCGCAGGACTTACTCCGCTGCGACCCAAAACCCTTCGCAGCACGTCAGCCACGCCTGGGCGCTGTGCGACAAATACACCCCTTCGCGCCAAATCATCCCCAGTTGCCAGTGCAGATCGCTCTCAAGCGGTATCCAGCGCAGCGTGTTCTTATCCAGACGCTCGCAAATCGGCTGCGGCAAAATCGCAATCCCGACGCCCGCCTGCACCATGGCGGCAAGAAAATCCCATTGACCGCTGCGCACGGCGATGCGCGGTTTGACGTCGTGCTGATGGAAAAGCTGCATCAGCTGGCGGCTCAGGGCGAAATCCTCGTTGTAAATCAGCAGAGGATGCTCCGCCAGCAGCTCGGGTTTTACCGTATCGATCTGCAGCCAGTCGCCGGAGCGCGGGACCAGCACGCACAAGGGGTGGCTGAACAGTGGCAGCGTCGCCAGACCGCTGTCCTCTTCGACGGGCAGGGCTGTCATCGCCAGATCCAGTTCGCCGTTCATTACCGCCTGTTGGACGGTCAGCCCGCCGAACTCGGAGATCTTCAGCTCGACGCCGGGATAGCGCTGGCGATAGAGGCTGATCGGTCCGGCCATCATCATGCCAACCATCGGCGGAATGCCTAAGCGCAGCAGGCCCTTGTTCAGGTGGTTAATATCGCCAAGCTCGGCTTCCAGCTGGCGGAACTCAGCCAGAATCGCCAGACCGCGCTCAAACACGACGCGCCCGGTGTCCGTCAGCAACAGCTTGCGGCCATCGCGAATCAGCAGGGTACAGTTCAATTCATCTTCGAGATTTTTCAGCATTTTGCTGATGGTGGGCTGGGTGACAAATAACTTCTCCGCTGCGCGGGTAAAACTCTGCTGGCGAACCACTTCGACAAAATAGCGCAGCGTTCTTATGTCCATGATTATTCCTCGAAACTATACCTTTGATGATTTTAATTCATTTCTGTCCACTCCGTGTGGTCACTATACTGGCGCCTCGTCTCATTTCTGAGGAATTCTCCCATGGCCGTGGCGTTAGGTCGTGTTACGCCTGCTGTTGTGCAACGGCTCCAGGTACCGGTTCAGGTACTGCTTTATGCCGCGCTGTTTGTTTTCGCTGAATATCTCGTTACCTGGCTGCATCTGCCGCTGCCCGCCAATCTGGTGGGAATGTTACTGATGCTGACGCTCATTCTGTGCCGCATCATCCCCCTGAACTGGATCCGCGCGGGTTCTCGCTGGCTGCTGGCGGAAATGCTGCTGTTCTTTGTTCCGGCGGTGGTGGCGGTGGTGAACTATGCGCAGCTGCTGATGGTCGACGGCTGGCGGATTTTCGCCGTCATCGCCCTGAGCACGCTGATGGTGCTCGGCGCAACGGGATGGGTGGTGGATAAAGTCTATCGCTATGAGATCAGCAGGCAGAAGCATGACTAACTTTCACATCAGCGTGCTGTGCCTGGTGGTCACGCTGGTGATCTATTTTGCCAACAAACGCCTCTATCGCCGCTTTCACGCCCTGCCGCTAATGCCGCTGGTCTTCACCCCGTTGTTACTGGTGCTGATGCTGATCTTCGGCCACATCTCCTGGCAAAACTACATCGGTGAATCCCACTGGCTGCTGTGGCTGCTCGGCCCGGCGACTATCGCCTTTGCCGTGCCGGTTTACGATAATCTGGCGGTGATCCGACGCCACTGGATGTCCCTGACGGCGGGTGTTGTGACGGCAACGGTCGTCGCAGTAACCAGCTCTGTGTGGCTGGCACGCTTGTTCACTCTGTCGGATGAGATCCAGCGCAGTCTGGCGGTGCGTTCCGTCACCACGCCCTTTGCGCTTGCGGCGGCGAAACCTCTCGGCGGACAGCCGGATCTGGTGGCGCTGTTTGTGGTCGTAACCGGCGTGTTTGGTATGGCGGTGGGCGATATGCTGTTTTTGCGTCTGTCGATCCGCGAAGGGATGGCAAAAGGCGCCGGGTTTGGCGCGGCGTCGCACGGTGCGGGGACGGCGCGTTCTTATGAGATGGGTCAGCAGGAGGGCGTGGTCGCCAGCCTGGTGATGATGCTGTCCGGTGTGGTGATGGTGCTGGTTGCCCCGCTGGTGGCGTGGGTGATGTTCTGAAGACTCCCCGGCCAGCGTGACCGGGGAGAGTTAGCACTTAATGCGCGCGGCCCTGATCGATCCCAAGACCCGTTTGTGAGCGAATAAACTGGGCGCGGAATTTGTCGCGTTCCAGATTTCCTTCCGGTGAGTTATCGGTGGCCGAGAAGAACCAAATTCCGATAAACGCCACGGCAATGGAGAACAGCGCCGGGTATTCGTACGGGAAGATGGCTTTTTCGTGACCGAGGATCTGCACCCAAATAGTCGGGCCGAGGATCATCAGAATCACCGCCGTCAGCAGGCCCAGCCAGCCGCCAATCATCGCGCCACGGGTGGTCAGTTTTGACCAGTACATGGAGAGCAGAATGATCGGGAAGTTGCAGCTTGCGGCAATCGAGAACGCCAGGCCGACCATGAAGGCGATGTTCTGTTTCTCGAACAGAATGCCCAGCAGAATCGCCACCACGCCCAGGATCAGCACGGTGATTTTAGAGACTTTCAGCTCCTGACGCTCCGTTGCCCCTTTACGCCACACGTTCGCATAGAGGTCATGAGAGACCGCCGATGCGCCTGCCAGGGTCAGGCCAGCAACCACCGCCAGAATCGTGGCGAACGCCACGGCGGAGATAAAGCCGAGGAACAGGTTGCCACCCACGGCATCGGCCAGATGTACCGCCGCCATGTTATTGCCGCCAATCAGCTGTCCCGCCGCATCTTTAAACGCCGGATTCGCCCCAACCAGCATGATCGCGCCAAAGCCGATGATAAAGGTCAGGATGTAGAAATAGCCCATAAAACCGGTGGCATAGAAGACGCTTTTACGCGCTTCGCGAGCGTCGCTGACGGTAAAGAAGCGCATCAGGATGTGCGGCAGACCAGCCGTACCAAACATCAGACCGAGACCGAGCGACAGCGCGGATATCGGGTCTTTCACCAGCCCCCTGGGCTCATGATCGCTTCCCCTTTCGGGTGAACCGCCATTGCTTCGGTGAACAGGTTGTTGAAGCTAAAGCCGACGTGTTTCATCACCATAAAGGCCATGAAACTTGCGCCGAACAGCAGCAGCACGGCTTTGATGATCTGCACCCAGGTGGTGGCGAGCATCCCGCCGAACAGAACGTACATCACCATCAGCACGCCAACCAGCACCACGGCGACGTGGTAGTTCAGGCCAAACAGCAGCTCGATCAATTTACCTGCGCCCACCATCTGGGCAATCAGGTACAGCGCCACCACCACCAGCGAACCGCAGGCGGAGAGGGTACGGATCGGGCCTTGCTTCAGGCGATACGAGGCCACGTCAGCAAAGGTATAACGCCCGAGATTACGCAGACGCTCAGCGATCAGGAACAGAATAATCGGCCAGCCGACGAGGAAGCCGAGAGAGTAAATCAGACCGTCGTAGCCGGAGGTGTAAACCAGCGCGGAGATCCCGAGGAACGACGCGGCTGACATAAAATCGCCCGCAATCGCCAGCCCGTTCTGGAAACCGGTAATGTTGCCACCCGCCGTGTAGTAGTCATTACGCGAGCGCACGCGTTTTGACGCCCAGTAGGTGATGTAGAGGGTCAGCAGCACGAAAATCAGGAACATGATAATCGCCTGCCAGTTGGTCGGCTGGCGTTGGACGTCGCCGGTCAGGGCATCGGCCGCATGCGCCGCAAAAGGCAGTGTGGCGGCTAGCGCCGTCAGAACTCGCTTCATGATGCTTTTACCTCACGCAGTACTGCTTTATTGAGACGATCAAATTCACCGTTCGCGCGCCAGACGTAGACGCCGGTCAGCACGAAGGAGATGACAATCACACCGATGCCGATGGGGATCCCGCGCGTGACGCTGGTTCCGGCGTGCAGGGGCGTGCCCAGCCAGTGCGGGGCAAAGGCGATCAGCAGAATAAAGCCGACGTAGATAATCAGCATGATGATGGAAAGGATGAAGGCAAACCGTTGCCGTTTTTCGACGAGCTCCCTGAAATGCGCACTATTTTCTATCTGCTGATAAATATCAGTATTCATCACAGAACTCTCCAGAGTATTGGTGTAGGGAAGGGCGTTTTTATTATTCCCTCTCCCGAAAGGGAGAGGGTTAGGTTGAGGGGAACTCAGTTACGAAGGCATTGCGATGGCCTGCTTCTCTTCGAGCAGTTTGTCCACCACGCCAGGATCGGCGAGCGTTGAGGTATCACCGAGGTTACTGGTGTCGCCCGCAGCGATTTTGCGCAGAATGCGGCGCATGATCTTGCCGGAGCGGGTTTTCGGCAGCGAGTCGGTCCAGTGCAGCACATCCGGCGTGGCGAGTGGGCCGATCTCTTTGCGCACCCAGTTACGCACTTCGGTGTACAGCTCAGGCGTCGGCTCTTCGCCATGGTTCAAGGTGACGTAGGCGTAAATCGCCTGGCCTTTGATGTTGTGTGGGATCCCAACCACCGCCGCTTCGGCGATTTTCGGATGGGAAACCAGCGCCGACTCAATCTCAGCGGTGCCCAGACGGTGGCCGGAGACGTTCAGGACATCGTCCACGCGTCCGGTGATCCAGTAGTAGCCGTCTTCGTCACGGCGCGCGCCGTCGCCGCTGAAATACATGTTTTTAAAGGTCGAGAAGTAGGTCTGCTCGAAGCGATCGTGATCGCCAAACAGGGTACGCGCCTGGCCCGGCCAGGAGTCGGTGATCACCAGGTTGCCTTCGGTCGCGCCGTCGAGCGGGTTACCTTCGTTATCCACGAGCGCAGGCTGCACGCCGAAGAACGGACGAGTCGCGGAACCGGCTTTCAGCGGGATTGCGCCCGGCAGCGGAGTGATCATGAAGCCGCCGGTTTCGGTCTGCCACCAGGTGTCCATCACCGGGCATTTTTCGTTGCCGATTTTTTTCCAGTACCACTCCCAGGCTTCCGGGTTAATCGGCTCGCCGACGGAGCCAAGAATGCGCAGGGAGGAGCGGTCGGTGCCTTCGATGGCTTTGTCGCCTTCGGCCATCAGCGCGCGGATCGCGGTCGGCGCGGTGTAGAGAATGTTGACCTTATGCTTATCGACCACCTGACACATACGGGCAGGTGTCGGCCAGTTCGGAACGCCTTCGAACATCAGCGTTGTCGCGCCGCAGGCCAGCGGGCCGTACAGCAGGTAGCTGTGGCCGGTGACCCAGCCCACGTCGGCGGTACACCAGTAAACATCGCCCTGGTGATAGTCGAAGACATATTTAAAAGTAGTGGCCGCGTAAACCAGATAGCCGCCGGTGGTGTGCAGCACACCTTTCGGCTTGCCGGTCGAGCCGGAGGTATAGAGGATAAACAGCGGATCTTCAGCGTTCATCGCTTCGGGCTGATGCTGGTCGCTGGCTTTTTCGATCAGGTCGCTCCACCACAGGTCACGCCCCTCTTTCCACTCGACGTTGCCGCCGGTGCGCTTAAGGACGATGACGTTGTTGATGGTTTTGACGTTCGGGTTTTTCAGCGCTTCGTCGACGTTTTTCTTCAACGGAATGCCGCGTCCGGCGCGCACGCCTTCGTCGGCGGTGATCACCAGTTTTGAACTGGAATCAATGATGCGCCCGGCGACGGCTTCCGGCGAGAAACCGCCGAAAATCACCGAATGTACGGCACCGATGCGCGCGCAGGCGAGCATCGCCACGGCCGCTTCCGGCACCATAGGCATATAGATGGCAACCACATCGCCTTTTTTGATGCCCTGCGCTAACAGCACGTTGGCAAAGCGGCAGACGTCGCGGTGAAGTTCTTTATAGGTGATGTGTTTGCTCTGCGAGGCGTCGTCACCTTCCCAGATAATGGCGGTCTGATCGCCGCGCTCGGACAGATGGCGGTCCAGGCAGTTCGCGGCCAGGTTCAGGGTGCCGTCTTCGTACCATTTAATCGAGATGTTGCCTGGCGCGAAGGAGGTGTTCTTCACCTTCTGGTAGGGGGTGATCCAGTCAAGAATTTTGCCCTGCTCGCCCCAGAAGGCATCAGGGTCGGTGAGAGATTGTTGATACTTTTGCTGGTACTGCTCCGGATTTATCAGGCAACGGTCCGCAATATTTGCGGGAATGTCATGTTTGTGAATTTCGCTCATGGCTTTTGTTCTCCTTTTAGGATGTTAATAATATGTCGCAAAAACGTTAATTGTAGGGGCTTTGGTAGCTTTGTTTGTTATTTGGGCGACAGATCACGCAATAAATGAACAGGTGAAAAAAGCAGCAAATGAAACTTTGAAGGAAAATAATTTACACAGTCGATTATTCACAATTAGTTGAAAAAAACCGTTTTTATAACAAAAGGTTATTTATAAGAATTATTACAAATTAGCGTCCTATGACCTTTTTGCAGTGGAAAGCCTTGTTCTTTAAGGCTTGCGCAGCAGGCCATGCAAATGATACTGATACGGCGCGTTAAAAAACCCCATAAACCAACGCAACACAATTCATACCCTTTCAGTATGTGTCATTCCTGCCAGTGATGGGGGGAAGGGCGCTTCATTGAGGAAGTCTGTTTTTATGAAAAACTTGAAAATCAGCCTCGCCTGGCAAATTTTGCTGGCCATGGTGCTGGGCATCTTGCTGGGCAGTTATCTGCATTATCACAGTGACGACCGCGAGTGGCTGGTGGCGAATATGCTGTCACCGGCGGGCGATATCTTTATTCACCTGATCAAAATGATTGTCGTCCCGATTGTGATCTCAACGCTTATCGTCGGTATTGCCGGTGTCGGTGATGCGAAGCAGCTCGGGCGTATCGGTGCGAAAACCATCATCTATTTCGAAGTGATCACTACGGTTGCTATCATTCTGGGTATTACGCTGGCGAATGTGTTCCAGCCGGGTGCCGGGATTGATATGTCGCAGCTGGCAAC
This sequence comes from Lelliottia sp. WB101, assembly GCF_003051885.1. Classification (NCBI taxonomy): domain Bacteria; kingdom Pseudomonadati; phylum Pseudomonadota; class Gammaproteobacteria; order Enterobacterales; family Enterobacteriaceae; genus Lelliottia; species Lelliottia sp. WB101. Next base: position 557,052 of record NZ_CP028520.1, on the reverse strand, counting down.
GGTGGATATTTCGAAATACCAAAGCACAACCGCAGACGTGCAAAGCCATGCGCATGGCCTGATGGGAACCATCCTGTCACTGGTGCCGACCAATATCGTGGCGTCGATGGCGAAGGGCGAAATGCTGCCGATTATCTTCTTCTCGGTGCTGTTTGGTCTGGGCCTCTCTTCCCTGCCCGCCACGCACCGCGAACCGCTGGTGACCGTGTTCCGTTCTATCTCCGAAACCATGTTTAAAGTGACACACATGGTGATGCGCTACGCCCCTGTGGGGGTGTTCGCGCTGATTGCCGTGACCGTTGCGAACTTCGGCTTTGCCTCCCTGTGGCCGCTGGCGAAGCTGGTGATTCTGGTTCACTTCGCGATTCTGTTCTTTGCGCTGGTCGTGCTGGGGCTGGTTGCACGTCTCTGCGGCCTGAGCATCTGGATCCTGATTCGCATCCTGAAAGACGAGCTGATTCTGGCGTACTCTACCGCCAGCTCCGAAAGCGTGCTGCCGCGTATTATTGAGAAGATGGAAGCCTACGGCGCGCCGGCGTCGATCACCAGTTTCGTGGTGCCGACGGGCTACTCCTTTAACCTCGATGGCTCAACCCTGTACCAGAGTATCGCGGCAATTTTCATCGCGCAGCTTTACGGTATCGATCTCTCCCTGTGGCAGGAGATCGTCCTGGTGCTGACCCTGATGGTGACCTCGAAAGGGATCGCAGGCGTGCCGGGTGTCTCCTTCGTGGTACTGCTGGCAACGCTTGGTAGCGTCGGTATTCCGCTGGAAGGCCTGGCCTTTATCGCCGGTGTTGACCGTATCCTCGACATGGCGCGTACCGCACTGAATGTGGTGGGGAATGCGCTGGCGGTGCTGGTGATCGCCAAGTGGGAACATCAGTTCGACCGCAAAAAGGCGCTGGCGTACGAACGCGACGTGCTGGGTCGTTTTGATAAGACTGCCGATCAGTAATATAAAAAGCCGGGGGGCGGTTTCGCCTGACCCGGCTGACTTTTTAATTGTGGGGAGTTACTCCCCGCTCAAGGCATCAAACTCTTCGCATCCGGTATCAAACCCTTCGCTACAGCTCAGATTGAACCAGTACAGCGCCTTCTGTTTGTTCGGGGCAATAAACCCTTTTTCGCCCTGCTGGAAAACCATTCCTGCCCAATATTCCGCGTAACCGGTACGCGAAAGCGCTGAGCTGCGTTTGAACCACATTTGCGCCTGAGCATCGTCCTGAGCCATCGATACGCCGTTGGCGTAGATCAGCCCCAGCAGCATCTGGGCATCGACTGCAGAGTCGTTGTCGATATCATCCGTGGCGGTTTGCAGCAATTTGATTGCCTGCGGATAGTCCGTTTTACCGGCCTGCGTATTTACCAGCAGGCGCGCCAGCATGATCGCCCCGCGTTTGCTGCCAGCAATGGTCGCCTGTTGCGCCAGGGTTTTGGACTGGGCGTAATCGGCATGCTTAAAGTGGATTTGCGACAGCAGCGCCACGGCATCGACATCGCCGCCTTTTGCCGCTTTCTCCGCCCACAGCGCAGCCTGCTTATCGTCACCTGCGCTGAAGTAGGTATCGGCCAGATAGTACTGAGCGCGCGCGTCGCCCGCTTCGGCCTGTTCTTTATATTGGCTACCGGGTTCGTCAGCGTGAGCAAACGCGGTAAAAAGGAAGAGCAACATCAAAAGGGTTTTCATGAGTTCTTATCATCCGGGTACATAGCGCGCAGTATAAGCGCGGTCAATGAAGAATAAAAAGGGTGCGTTAAGACCTCAACGTCCAGACAAGCCGGGCGGGTTTCCCCGCCCACAAAATCATCCTGATATACAGGCTAATTTTGCCGCCACTTCCTGATGTTCACTCTTTATTGTCAGCTCACAAAGTTTGCCGCGATTAATAAAGGTAAAAATCACGATGGTCAGGCAAATAATAAAAACAATGCCTAACACAGTTTTTAATGGCGTCATGCCTTTTACTCCTTGCATTTATAAGAATAAGAGGCTAACTTCAACTTGTTGGAGTTGATGTTGTTTGGTAGCCTCGGGTGAGTTTAACTTTCCCGGGGCTTTCAACTTTCTGCTCCTCACACATGCTCAAAACAGAAAGTCTTAAGCACCCGCCGCCATCTTATCCTTCTGAATTAAAATGCAAAGATGTAATTTCCGCATTTAAAAGTTGCATTGATTTCTGCGAACTACATTCCAGAATAATATTGATAAAATTAATGCTAAATATACAAATAAAAATGGGGTGAATATCTCACCCCATTTATTCATTGAACATCTACTTAATTAACCCATCGCACTTTCGCGTAAGCGGGCTTTCAGTTTCGTGTATTCATCAATCACATATTGCTCGGCGCTTTGCTGATCGGCAATCGGCTCCACGCGCACGGCGCAATACTTATACTCAGGCGTTTTGGTTATTGGGCTGAGGTTTTCCGTCACCAGCTCGTTACAGGCACCAATCCACCACTGGTAGGTCATATAAACCGCCCCTTTGTTCGGACGATCGCTGACCTGTGCGCGGGTGATGATGCGACCTTTGCGCGAATTCACCCACACCAGCGCTTCATCCTCAATGCCCAGACGGGCGGCATCGGCGGTGTTGAGCTGCGCATAGCCTGGCTCGTCTGCCAGTGCAGCCAGCGCGGCACAGTTCCCGGTCATCGAGCGACAGGAGTAGTGACCCACCTCACGCACCGTCGAGAGCACCATGGGGTACTCGTCGGTGAGTTTGTCGATAGGCGCCACCCAGTCGCAGGTGAAGAACTGCGCCAGCCCGTTCGGGGTATCGAACTTCTCGGCGAAGAGGTAAGACGTCCCCTGATCCGCCTCGGATTCGTCCCGGCAGGGCCACTGGATATACCCCAGCTCGCCCATCTTCTCGTAGGTCGCCCCGGTGAAATCCGGACACAGATTGCGCAACTCATCCCAGATCTCCTGGGTATTGTTGTAGTGCATCGGATAGCCCATGCGGGTGGCAATTTCGCTGATAATCTGCCAGTCCGTTTTCAGATCCCACTTCGGCTCGACCGCTTTAAAGAAGCGCTGGAAACCGCGATCCGCTGCCGTATAGACGCCTTCGTGCTCACCCCACGACGTTGACGGTAAAATCACATCCGCCGCCGCCGCCGTTTTGGTCATGAAGATGTCCTGCACAATCACCAGTTCGAGATCCTCAAAGCCTTTGCGCACCGCCGACAGTTCAGCGTCGGTTTGCAGCGGATCTTCGCCCATGATGTAAGCGGCACGCACTTCACCGAGCGCCGCGCGGTGCGGCAGCTCGCTGATGCGATAGCCCGTGTGCTCCGGCAGGCTTTCAACGCCCCAGGCCCTGGCGAATTTCGCCCGGTTTTCCGGGTACTTGACGTACTGATAGCCCGGATAGGTATCCGGCAGTGCGCCCATGTCGCAGGCACCCTGAACGTTGTTCTGCCCGCGCACCGGGTTTACGCCCACATGCGGTTTGCCGAGGTTGCCCGTCAGCATTGCGAGGCTGGTCAGTGACCGCACGGTTTCCACGCCCTGATAGAACTGGGTTACACCCATGCCCCACAGAATCGACGCGGTTTTCGCGGCGGCGTACATGCGCGCAGCCTGGCGAATCTCTTGTGCGCTGACGCCTGTAATCTCTTCGACCGACTCCGGCGTATAGCCTTCGACAATCTTGCGATACTCCTCGAAACCTTCCGTACGTGTGGCCACAAACGCCTGGTCATAGAGGTTTTCTTCAATAATCACGTGCCCGATGGCGTTAAGCAGCGCGATATTCGAGCCGTTGCGTAAGGCGATATGCATATCCGCAATGCGCGCGGTTTCGATTTTACGCGGATCGCAGACGATGATTTTCGCCCCGTTGCGTTTCGCGTTAATGACGTGATTTGCCACGATAGGGTGGGAATCCGCCGGGTTATAGCCGAAAACAAACACCAGATCGGTGTTATCGATTTCGTTGATAGCGTTACTCATTGCGCCGTTACCGACCGACTGGTGCAGACCTGCAACCGATGGGCCGTGTCAGACGCGAGCGCAGCAGTCGACGTTATTGGTACCAATAACGGCGCGCGCGAATTTTTGCATTACATAGTTGGTTTCATTCCCCGTACCGCGTGAAGAGCCGGTGGTCTGGATCGCGTCCGGGCCGTATTTGGCTTTGATCTCGCTCAGGCGGCGGGCGACATAGTCCAGCGCTTCCGTCCAGGAGACGGACTCCAGCTTGCCGCCGCGCTCACGGCGAATCATAGGGGTTTTCAGACGGGGGGTGAGGATCTGGGTATCGTTAATAAAATCCCAGCCATAGTAGCCTTTCAGGCACAGCGTACCCTGATTGGTCTTACCCTGTGCAGCCTCCGCCCGGACGATTTTGCCGTTATCGACCACCAGGTTTATCTTGCAACCTGAGGCACAATAGGGGCAAACCGTGACGACTTTTTTCATCGGTCTCGCTCCAGTTAATCAATGCTTTCCCACCCCATTATGCAGCTTCTATGCCATGTTTTTATTGTGGGTATCCCCTGACTTTACGGCCAAAGTTTGGTCAAAACCCTGACGAGAAGCAGGCAATCGTCAAAATTGACGTGTCGAAAGGGCAATGGATGTGACATGGGTTGAAATTCCATCACGCAACAATGGATTTGGCTGGAGCCGTTTGCAGAATAGGTCAGACTTAACATAATCCCCTGACGGAAGCATACGATGAAACCGGCGATTCTGGTGGTTGATGACGATACGGCGGTCTGCGAACTGCTGCAGGATGTGCTTAACGAGCACGTCTTTACGGTGCACGTCTGTCACAACGGGCTGGATGCGCTGGCGCTGGCTCAGCGAGAACCGGGTATTGCGCTGGTATTGCTGGATATGATGCTGCCGGATATCAACGGGTTACAGGTTTTACAGCAGCTACAAAAGCAGCGCGCCGAGCTGCCGGTGATTATGCTCACCGGTCTTGGCAGCGAATCGGACGTCGTGGTGGGGCTGGAGATGGGCGCGGATGATTACATCGGCAAGCCATTTAATCCGCGTGTCGTGGTCGCCCGCGTAAAAGCGGTACTGCGCCGCACGGGCGTGCTGGCGGCGGAACCCACCGCACCGCGCGCGTCGGGCATGGGCTTCAACGGCTGGACCCTCGACACCACCCGCTGCGAATTAAGCGATCCGAAGCAGGTGACGGTGCCGTTAACTCAGGGGGAGTACGGTTTACTGCTGGCCCTCGCGCAGAATGCCCGGCGGGTTTTGAGCCGCGAACAGCTGCTGGAGCTGACCCACAGCGAAAGCGCCGAAGTCTTTGACCGCACCATCGACGTGCTGATCATGCGCCTGCGGCGAAAAATCGAAATTAACCCTCATCAGCCGCTGCTGATCAAAACCATTCGCGGCCTCGGCTACGTATTTGCCGCAGACGTGTCTCACCACGACAAAGCCGCTTAAAGATTCAACTTCAGTTCGTCCAGCGTTTTCGCCCCGTCGATAGCATTGGCCGCCAGCAGACTGGCCCGCGCGCAGGCATGTGCCAGGGCAATGCTCTCGGGCAGCGACCACGCCTCGTGGCAGCCGTACAAAAAGCCCGCGCAAAACGCATCGCCCGCACCGACGCTGCCGATAATCTCATCCTTTTCAAGCTGCCGTGACGGCACCCACTGGCCTGGCTCACCCGGCGCTTCGCCCCAGGCGCCTTCAGGACAATGAATGACCACGCGCTGACGCACTCCGGCCGCCAGCAGTTGCGACGCGGCTTCGGCGATATGCAGAATGTTCGGCGCATCAAACTCGTCGCGCATCTCCAGCCCGCTAAACTCACCGGCCTCCAGCTCGTTGATCACCAGATAATCCACATAGCGCAGGGCAGGGAGTACCAGCGGTTGATAGCGCGGATCGCCTTTGCGCGACACCAAATCCAGTGACGTTTCATACCCCAGATCGCGCATCTGAGACAGCAGGCGTGCGCTGCGGGTGCCAAACTCGTCGTCCGGCATATCCAGGCTGTCGAGCAGCAGCAAATAGCCGAGATGGAAAATTTTCATCGTCGGGTCGAGGCGGTCGAAAGCCGGAAGATCCAGTAGCCGGTTGGCCGCCGGGGAGTGGAAAAAGGTACGCTGTCCGCTGGGATCGGTCATCACTTGCGACATGGAGGTAGGCGCAAAAGTGGTGCGCTGCACCCGCTGGCGGTTGACGTGGTACTGATCGAGCATGGCCAGAATGTAGTCCCCGTCGCTGTCGTCGCCAATCAGCCCCACCGCCTGCAGCGGTATGCCGACGTGCATTTTGGCGAGCGTCAGCAGGACGTTCAGCGGCGCGCCGCCGGTGGCCCGTTCGCTATGAATAATTTCCGCCAGCCAGCCGCGCTCCGGCCACTGCACAATCTGATGCACGTGGTCGACGAGCATATTCCCTGCGGCGATAACGCCCCGGCGTACCATCAGGCCCTCCCTGCGCTACCGAAGATGCGCATTTGTTCCGATACGGTGTCGGTAATCGCCTCTTCAATGCCCAGCAGCAGTTCGGCAAATTCGTCGTAAATCGGCTGACGATGGGTGATCCGCTGCTCGACGGAGGCCAGCGCCGCCTGCGACATCCCGGTGTAGAAATTGATTTTGTGAATGCCCAGCTCAATCGCGCGGCGGAAATCGGCGTCGCTGATCCCGGAACCCCCGTGCAGCACCAGCGGCAGGCCGGTTTGCAGGCGGATCGCATCAAGCCGCGCGAAATCGAGCTTCGGCTCGCCTTTGTATTTGCCGTGCGCATTGCCGATGGCGACGGCGAGCGCGTCAATGCCGGTCTGATCGACAAAATCGCGCGCCAGAGCCGGATCGGTGAAAAAGGCTTCATCGGCATGGCCGTACAGCGCGCCGCCCTCGTCACCGCCCACGGCGCCCAGTTCGGCCTCCACCGACACCCCAACGGCATGACACATTTTCACGACTTCCCTGGTCTGGCGAATATTCTCTTCGTAACTCAGGGTGGAACCATCAAACATCACGGAGCTGAAGCCTAAGCGCAGCGCCCGCACCACCGCCTCAAAATGCAGGCCGTGATCGAGATTGAGGACCACCGGAATATCGTGTCGCGCGGCCTCGAACCGGACCGCTTCAACTAATGAATCGAGCGATAAATACTTAAAATGCACTTCGGCGATGTTGATGATAAAGGGCGAGCGCTCCTGTTTTGCCGCGGCGAACAGGGCGCGCAAAAAGTGGGAGTCGAGAACGTTAAATGCGCCGAGGGCGTAGCGATGTTCACGGGCGTGTTCCAGCCCGGCGGCGAGAGAAATTAGCGGCATCATTCACTCCTTAGGTTCGAAACAGGCTGTACTCGTTACAGAGCACCAGCACCGCCGTTTCGTCTTCTTCAATATTGTTATAGCGCGCGAGCGGCTGTAAAAAGTGGTTGTCGTGCTCATCGTCATTCACGGATGACACTTCGCCGACCAGCACATCGCCAAAACCGCGCTCCCCCCAGAAACTGTGGTACAGGCCGGGCGTGAGACAGATGCTTTCCCCTGGTGTGAGGCGCAGCTGGCTGCCGGGAGCGTGAGTCTGAATACAGCCGTCAACCACCACCGTAACGTCGGTGTTTTCCGTCTCTTCATGCCCACCCGCGTTCCACAGCTCAATAATCAGATTTCCTCCGCCGCGATTAATGATGTCCTCGCGTTTACGCCAGTGGAAATGCATCGGTGTGACCTGCCCGTCGCGGACGTGCATGATCTTCTCCGCGTAGCATTTTTCGTAAGGTACGCCGTTCGGCGAGCCATTGCGCAGAGTGAAAAGGGTGAGTCCCTGTGCGGCAAAATGGTTCCCGCCGAAGGCGGTGACGTCCCAGCCGAGTTTGAGATCGAAGACTTCGCGCCAGGCGTGGCGATCGAGCTGCTGCCACTGGGTCGGCGGGAAACTGGCAAACGGCGGCAGGTGTACGTCATGCATCGAAAAGAACTGCCGCGTATGGCCGAGGATTTCGTTGATTTCGGAGCGTTTCATGGGAACTCCTTTAGTGGTGCGCTGCGCTGACCCCTCACCCTCTTTGCGGGAGAGGGTGAGGGCATCAACGCGCACAAACCTTATTTAACCGTCCACCCCTTGTACGTCCCGACGCTCTTCTTATCGATCATCGTCACCGGGATCAGCACCGGCTCTTTGGGTGCCGGTTTGCCCTGCAAAATGTCATAGCCGATCTCTACCGCTTTGGCCGCCATAACCTGCGGATCCTGCGCAGGGGTTGCCACAAACAGAGAGTTTTCGCGCTTCAGCGCCTCTTCACCGTCCGGGCTGCCGTCCACGCCAACGATAAAGAACTCGCTGCGCTGCGCCTGTTTCGCCGCCAGATCGGCACCGATCGCTGTCGGATCGTTAATCGCGAAAACGCCGTCGATCTTCGGATTCGCGGCCAGCAACGCGGTCATCACTTCCAGGCCACCTTCGCGACTGCCTTTGGCGTTCTGGTTATCCGACAGCACTTTGATATCCGGGTGGCGCTTGAACTCGGTCTGACAGCCTTCCACACGGTTCTGTACCGCGGAGACCGGTGGTCCGTTGATGATCACCACGTTGCCTTTGCCTTTCAGGCGATCGGTGATGTATTTACAGGCCATTTCGCCCGCCTGGGTGTTATCCGAGGTGATAGTGGCGTCGGCCCCTTCGGCCGCCACGTCAACGGCGACCACCACAATCCCCGCTTCTTTTGCGCGCTTCACCGCCGGGCCAATCCCTTTCGAATCAGCGGCGTTGAGAATGATCATATCGACCTTCGCGGCGATAAAATTATCAATCTGAGAAACCTGCTGGCCCAGATCGTAGCCGCTGGAGACCAGCGTCACTTTTACGTTATCCCCCGCCAGTTTGCGGGCTTCAAGCTCCGCACCTTTGGTGATCTGCACGAAGAACGGGTTGGCGAGATCGCCCACCGTCACGCCGATGGATTTCAGATCTTTCGCCTGCGCAAACGGGGCTGCGGCAAGCAGTGCGCCAGCACAGAGCGCGGTGACCAATGGCTTCAATCTCATGCTGTTATCCTCATTATCGTAGGGTGTTGTTGTTATGCACTTTGATGGTGTCGGGTACGGTATTTGTCGATCAGTACCGCAATGATGATCACCGCCCCTTTGATCACCAGTTGCCAGAAGTAAGAAACGCCCATTAACGTCATGCCGTTATTCAGGGTGGCGATAATCAGTGCGCCCACCAGCGTGCCGGTGATCGTGCCGATCCCGCCGACAAAACTGGTCCCGCCGAGGATCACCGCCGCGATGGCGTCTAGCTCGTAGCCGGTGCCTAAGTTGCCGTTGGCGCTGTAAAGCCGCGAGGCGCTCATCACCCCGCCGAGACCGGACAGCAGGCCGCTCATGCCGTAGACAAACAGCAGCACTAGCCAGACTTTGATCCCCGTGAGACGCGCAGCCTGCATGTTGCCGCCCACCGCGTAGATATGAACGCCGAGCGTGGTGCGACGCAAAATGAACCAGCACACCACGATCACCGCCAGGGCGATCACCACCAGCCACGGCACCGGGCCGAGATAGTTATTGCCGATCCATTCAAAATTAATGTTCGAGTTAATCACCGTGGTGCCGTCGGCCAGCAGATAGGCCGCGCCGCGCAGGGCGGTATAGGTGCCGAGGGTGACAATAAACGGCGGGAGTCCGGCAAAGGCCACCAGTGCGCCGTTGAAGAGACCCAGCACCATGCCGAGCATCAGCGCCGCCGGAATCGACAGCATCGCCAGTTCAGGCATCAGGGAGACCACCATCGCCGCCACTGCCGTGGTGCCGAGAATCGATCCCACCGACAGGTCGATCCCGCCGGTCAAAATGATGAAGGTCATCCCGGCGGCCAGCACGATGTTGATCGACGCCTGACGGGTAATATTGAGCAGATTGCTCTCGGTGAAAAAGTTCGGCGCGATAAAGCCAAAGACCGCCACAATCAGGATCAGAATCGGCAAAATCCCGACCGTTTGCATCAGATCGCTCATCAGCATTTTTTTGGCGGAGGCGGATTTCGCCACCTGCTGCGGGTTAGTTGAATGTGTCATGATTGCACCGCCTGATGAGTGTCGTTCACGCCAGTTGCCAGCGTCATAATATTTTCCTGAGTGATGGTTGGGCCGTGTAACTCCCCGGCAATGCTCCCTTCACGCATCACATAGACCCGGTCGCTCATGCCCACCACTTCCGGCAGCTCGCTGGAGATCATCAGGATCGCCACACCTTTACGCGCCATCTGGTTCATGATGCGATAGATCTCGCTTTTTGCCCCGACGTCCACGCCGCGCGTCGGTTCATCGAGGATCAGAATGCGCGGGCCGATCGCTACCCAGCGGGAGATCAGCAGCTTTTGCTGATTTCCACCCGACAGCCCACCCGCGCGTACCTGTGAATGCGGCACGCGAATATTGAGCAGGGCGATGGCGTCATCGGAGATCGACTGCGCTTTTTTGCGGTCCAGCATGCCCCAGGTGGCGTCGCGCTCAAGCGTCGCCATGGTGATGTTCTCCTGCGCCGCCAGCTCCAAAAACAGCCCCTGTTCTTTGCGGTTCTCGGTTAAAAAACCGATGCCGTGGTCGATGGCGGCGCGCGGGGAGTGGATCACCACCGGCTCGCCGTCGACTTCAATCATCCCGCCCGTCGCTTTGCGCACGCCGAAGATCAGCTGCGCCAGCTCCGAACGTCCGGCCCCTACCAGCCCGGCGAGACCGACGATCTCCCCGGAACGCACCTGCAGGCTGCACGGCTGCACTTTTTTGCCGTCGGTGAGGTGATGGACGTTGAGCCGCGCGCTGCCAAGAGGGATATCGCGCTCTTTGTTGAACAGATCGCTTAAGGGGCGGCCCACCATCATCCTGACCAGCTCCGAGGCGTTGAGTTTGTCGCGGGTCAAACTGCCGACGTACTGGCCGTCGCGCAGCACGCTGACGCGGTCAGAAAGCTCGTACACCTCCGCCATGCGGTGGCTGATATAGATAATCGCCATCCCCTCATCGCGCAGACGCAAAATCAGTTCAAACAGGCGATGGGTTTCGCGCGAGGAGAGGGCGGCGGTGGGTTCATCCATCACCAGCACGCGGCTGTTGCGGTGCAGCGCGCGGGCGATTTCTACCTGCTGTTGTTCGGCAATGGTCAGTTTCATCACCAGATCGGTGGCGCTGAAATGGGCGCCGAGGCGGTCAATCACCGTCTGGGCCTGCGCGGCCATCTCTTTCCGCTTCACCAGCCCGCCACGCGACAGTTCGCTGCCGAGGAAGATGTTTTCCGCCACCGTGAGGTTTGGCGCGAGCTGCATCTCCTGATAAATCAGGGTAATACCTGCGGCCAGCGCGTCTTTCGGCCCTTTGATGTGGTACGGCTGGCCGTCAATCAATATCTCGCCGCTGGTGGCGATATACGCCCCGGCGAGGATTTTCATCAGGGTGCTTTTGCCTGCGCCGTTTTCGCCCATTAACGCGTGGATCTCGCCGGGCCAGACCGTCAGATCCACACCCTTGAGCGCGTGAAAGTTGCCAAAGGTTTTGGCAATGTTGCGCATCTCTAATACCGGGGTCCTGCTCATAGCGGATCTCCTGTGAAGGTCGATATCAGCAGTGCATCACATCCCGGTAAATGCAAAATGTCAGAAGCCGTTCATATTTGTCATAGTTATGAATAGTTAACGGGCGTCACAATTCTGAGCCTTTTTCCTCTCACCGGAGCCACCATGCCATCACGCCGCCCTCCCTTTTTTGCCAGCGCCCGTGGCCGCCTGCTGATCTTCAATCTGCTGGTGGTGGCGGTGACATTGATGGTCAGCGGCGTGGCGGTGCTGGGCTTTCGGCATGCCAGCCAGATTCAGGAGCAGGTGCAGCAGCAGACCTTAAACGACATGACCGGCAGCATGAATCTGGCGCGCGACACCGCCAATGTGGCCACGGCGGCGGTGCGTCTTTCGCAGGTGGTGGGGGCGCTGGAGTACAAAAGCGAAGCGGATCGCCTGAAGCAGACGCAGACGGCACTGCGTCACTCCCTTGAGCAGCTCGCCGATGCACCGCTGGCGCAGCAGGAACCGGCGCTGGTGGCGCGAATCATTCGCCGCAGTAATGAGTTACAGCAAAGCGTCACCGGGATGCTGGAGCGCGGTCAGCGACGTCATCTGGAGCGCAACGCGCTGCTCAGTTCGCTTTATCAAAGCCAAAGTTTTTTACGCCATTTGCAGGATATCAACCGTCGCTTCGGCGACAACGTGCCGGACGCGCGCCAGTTGGCTGAAATGGACCGCCTGATAATGGCAGCCATCGAAACGCCGTCGCCGCGCGCCACCATTCAGCAGCTGAATACCGTAACCACCACGCTGCCAGAGACCGCCCGCCAGCCGGTGATTGACTTTGTGCTGCCCGATTTCAACGCCGAGCTGCAAAAGCTCGCGCCCCTCTCGAAGCAGCTTGAAGAGAGCGATCTGACGATCAACTGGTACATGTTCCACATCAAGGCGCTGGTGGCGATTTTAAACAGCGATATCAACCAGTACGTGGCGCAGGTGGCGCAGGCGTCGGAGCTGCGCACCGCCCAGAGTCATCAGGAGTTGCGCTCCATCAGCGTCTTTATCAGCGTGTTCGCCGTACTGGCGCTGATGATCACCGGCTGCGCCTGCTGGTATATTTACCGCAATTTAGGCTCCAACCTGACGGCCATCTCCAGAGCGATGTCGCGCCTGGCCCACGGCGAGCCGGACGTGTCGGTACCGGCCCTCCAGCGCCGCGACGAGCTTGGCGAGCTGGCGCGTGCGTTCAACGTGTTTGCACGTAACACCGCGTCGCTTGAGCACACCACCCGCCTGCTGAAAGAGAAAACGACGCAGATGGAGATCGACCGGCTAGAGCGCGTGGGGCTGGAAGAGGCGCTGCTGCACAGCCAAAAAATGAAGGCGGTCGGGCAGTTGACGGGCGGTCTGGCGCACGATTTTAACAATCTGCTGGCGGTCATTATCGGTAGCCTGGAGCTGGTTGATCCCGAGTCGCCGGATGCGCCGCGCATCACCCGCGCGCTGAAAGCCGCCGAGCGTGGCGCGCTCCTGACCCAGCGACTGCTGGCTTTCTCGCGCAAACAGTCTCTGCATCCGCACGCGGTGGAGATGAAACCGCTGCTGGAAAACCTCGGCGAGCTGATGTGCCACTCGCTCCCGGCCACCCTGACGCTGGATATCGAAGCGCAGCACCCGGCGTGGCCCGCATGGATTGACGTCAGCCAGCTGGAAAACGCGATTATCAATCTGGTCATGAACGCCCGCGACGCGATGGAGGGGCAGAGCGGTGTGATCCGCATTCGCACCTGGAATCAGCGCGTCACCCGCAGCGATGGGCGCAGGCAGGATATGGTGGCGCTGGAGGTGATCGACCATGGCTGCGGGATGTCGCAGGAGGTGAAATCTCAGGTCTTCGAGCCGTTCTTCACCACCAAACAGACCGGCAGCGGCAGCGGGCTGGGTTTGTCGATGGTCTACGGTTTTGTGCGCCAGTCCGGTGGGCGCGTTGAAATTGAAAGCGCACCGGGGCAGGGAACCACCGTGCGCCTGCAGCTTCCGCGCTCCGCGCAGGCGGTGGTGGAGCATGATGAAGGACTGGCGGCAACGGAGTCAGAACAGAGCGACCGGCTGGTGCTGGTGCTTGAAGATGAAAGTGACGTGCGTCAGACGTTATGCGAACAGCTACATCAGCTCGGCTATCTGACGCTCGAAGCTGAAACGGGCGAGCAGGCGTTGAAGATGCTGGAGGCCTCGGCCGATATCGAACTCTTTATCAGCGATCTGATGCTGCCGGGGGCGTTAAGTGGCGCAGAGGTGATCCACCACGTCCGCACCCATTTCCCGCATCTGCCGGTACTACTGGTGAGCGGGCAGGATTTACGCCCCACCCACAATCCGCAGCTGCCGGACGTGGAGCTGCTACGAAAACCCTTCACCCGAGCGCAGCTGGCGCAGGCGCTTCGTAAGGCGTCGGCATAACGCGTACCGCATGCACGAAAGGCGCGTTTTGAGATTCCTCCGCTACTCCGTCTGAGCGCCGATGATTAACGTAAAGCCAGCTCACCTGCTGCGAGACTGGCTCTATGAAACGCTCTACCACCGCTCTGTTATTTGGCCTGCTGTCATTAACCAGCCAGCTTGCCCACGCTGATATCATTGACGACGCCATTGGGAATATCCAGCAGGCGATCGGCGAAGCGTACAACCCCACCAGCAGCCGTCAGAATGACGACGATGACCGCTATGAAGAGAGCCGTCGTACGGACAGTCGCCAGTACGATGATCGTCGTCGACAGCTTGAGGATCGTCGCCGTCAGTTAGACGACAGACAGCGCCAGCTCGATCAGGACCGGCGTCAGCTGGAGGACGATGAGCGCAGGCTGGAAGATGATTACGACCGGTGAGGAAGTCCGTGAGATGCGTGCTGCCTGACGCCCGGCGTGCCGCTCAGTCCAGCACGATTCTCATCCCGTCATACCCCGCCTCAAACCTTTCTGGCAGCGGGTTATCCATCATCCATACGTCGAACTGATGGCTGATGTGCGTCAAAATGACCTGCGGACAGCCAATAACCTGATTGAGCGCGATGACGGTGTTTAAATCGCAATGGTTGCGCGGCGTCTGCTCGCGCGGTTCGTGGCTGCAGTCGATCACCATCACCTGCGGATGATTATTGAGTAAAAATTTCAGCGTTTTGTCCGGCAGCCCGGCAGTGTCTGACAGCCACGCCACGCGGCTGTGGGCGCTCTCCAGCAGATAGCCAAAGGTCAGCTTCGAGTGATTGAGCGGCAGCGGCGTTACGCGCAGCCCCTGCAGCTCAAACACCACAAAAGGCTGGACGGTATGGCTGAAATCCAGAAGACCGGGGTGTTTGAACAGATCGTCGCAGCCCGTCTCGTCCGGCGGGCCATACACCGGAATCGTCGCCCCTACGCCCCAGCGCAGCGGGAACAGCCCCTGGACATGATCCATATGATAGTGGGTCAGTAAAAACTGCTGGAAACTGCCCGCGGGCCAGTCGTCCATCAGGTGCGGAATGCCCGCGTCCAGCAGCGTCACCGCGTCGTTGAAGGTCACGACCGCGCTGCACGGCCGACGGCGATGCGCCTCCTGCAAACGCGCCCGGCGGCAGGCCGCGCAGTCGCAGCCGAAGACAGGTACCAGCTGGGCACCGCCGGTGCCGGTCAGTTGGATGGTTAGGGCCATGGTTTCCCCCTTTAACGACATTGCCAGGCGGCGCTGTGCTCAGGTTTTACAGCGCTTTGGTAAAACGAAAATGGCTCTGGGCATACCCTTCGCGAAGATAAAACCGGTGCGCATCCACGCGCTTCACGCTGGTCGACAGCTCGGTCATCTCGGCACCTGCATGTCGCGCCTGCGCTTCGGCCCAGGCCAGCAGCTGGCTGCCGACTTTCAGGCCACGGGCCTGCGGCAGCACCACCAGCTCCTGAATCTCACCGATCCAGTTGGCGTGATGCAGATGAAACTGCAAATGCAGGCCAATCATCCCGACGACGTGCCCGTCCAGCTCCGCAAGATGGTAGTGCATGTTGCGATCCTGAAGATTCGCGAGATACCCGGCATGAAAGGCTTTCTGGTCGAATTCCGCCTGTTTTAACTCACAGATCAGACCGTAAACGGCCTGCGCATCGTCCGCAGTGGCGGGGCGCAGCTGGCAGTCAGGCATGTTGTTTCTCCTTCTGACGGATAAGCGATAACAAATTCTCGACTGACTGTAGCAAACTTCCGTCGTTATTGAGCAGATGGCAGTCCGACGGCGTGTAGCGCGCTGCACGCGCCAGACGCAGGTCGATCTCCCGCGCGCTTTCGCGCCCGCGCTGCTGCAAACGCTGGCGCAGCACTTCCGGTGAAACCTGCAAACAGACCGGCAGCAGCGCCTGGGCGTAGCGCGCGCGGGCCTGTTGCAGATGGGCGCGCGAGCCGTTCACTAGCACGTCGAAACCGGCGTGCAGCCACAGGTCGATCTCAATGCCCACACCGTAGTACAAGCCGTTCGCGTGCCAGCTCAGTGCCAGTAAGTTCTGCCCGGCGCGGGTAAAAAACTCCTGCTCGCTCAGGGCAATATGATTCTCGCTGCCCGCGTTCGCCGCGCGCGTGATGTAGCGATGCGCCACCAGCAATTGCGTGTGCTCCTGCTGGCGCAGCGCCGACAGCAGGCTGTCTTTTCCGGAGCCGGACGGCCCCATGAGCCAGATCAGTTTTCCCATCAGAACACCCGTTTTCCCTGACGCCAGACGTGGTCGATATGGATGTGCTCGCCCTTGCGATGCGCCAGCACCAGATCCGCCCGTTTGCCTTCGCCAATCACCCCGCGATCGCTCAGGTTCAGCGCGTCAGCCGGGTTTTTGGTCACCAGACGAATGGCCTGCGGCAGGGTGAAAGGGTTGCCCGTGTCATCGGCGACGCGGAAGGCCGCGTCCAGCAGGCTCGCCGGATAGTAATCTGAGGAGAGAATATCCAGCAGGCCGAGCGCTGCCAGCTGGCTGGCCGCCACGTTGCCGGAGTGGGAGCCGCCGCGCACGATGTTAGGCGCCCCCATCAGTACGTTCATTCCGTGCTGGCGGGAGGCTTCTGCTGCGGCAAACGTGGTAGGAAATTCGGCGATCACGCTACCAAGCTGATGGGATTCCCGCACATGGTCGTGCGTGGCGTCGTCGTGGCTTGCCAGCGCAATGTTACGCTCCCTGCACATCGCCGCAATCGACAGGCGGTTCGGCTGCGACCACTGGGCCGCCAGCGCCAGCTGCTCCTCTTCGTAGCGCGCCATTTCTTCGTCATTCAGGGCGTATTTGCCCTGATAATATTCACGGTACTTCTCGATATTGGCGAACTGACGCTGGCCCGGTGAGTGGTCCATCAGCGACACCAGAGAGACCGGCTCGCGGTCAACCAGCTTTTCAAACAGCGGCAGGGTGGTGTGGTGCGGCAGTTCGCAGCGCAGATGCAGGCGATGCTCGGCGCGGTTCAGGCCGCGCTTTTGCGTCTCTTCCACCGCGTTGATCATCTTTTCCAGATTCTCCAGACGGTCGCCGCCGTCGCGCACATCCCCAATCGCCACGGCATCGAGTACCGTGGTGATGCCGCTGGCGACCATCAGCGCGTCGTGGCTGCTCATCGCCGAGTGGGCCGGCCAGTCCACCTTTGGGCGCGGGGTGAAGAATTTATCCAGATTATCCGTATGTAGTTCGATAAGCCCCGGCAGCAGCCAGCCGCCGTCGCCATCCATCGCCTCCGGCAAGCGGCTCTGGGTTTCGGCGTATGTGCGAATCACGCCGTCCTGAATGTCGATCGATCCCGCGATCACGTCGTTTTCCAGTACCAGTTTGACGTTATTGATGATCATGCTGCGGCTCCCATCGGATGAAGACGATCCGCCACGCGATCGCGGACTGCGGCGTCGTGGAAGATCCCCACGATCGCCGCCCCGCGCGCTTTGGCCTGTTCGATCAGCTCGACGACGGCGGCGCTGTTTTTGGCATCCAGCGAGGCAGTCGGTTCATCGAGCAGTAAAATCGGGTAATCGACGATAAAGCCGCGGGCGATATTCACGCGCTGCTGCTCGCCGCCAGAGAAGGTTGACGGTGCCAGGTGCCACAGGTGTTCCGGGACGTTGAGGCGCGTCAGCAGCCGGGCAGCTTTCGCCGCGCATTCGTCGCGGGAGACGCCCAGATCCAGCAGGGGCTGCATGACCACGTCCAGCGCGGAGATCCTCGGGATCACCCGCAGAAACTGGCTCACCCAGCCGATCGTCGCCCGGCGGACTTCCAGCACTTTGCGCGCCGGGGCCTGCACCAGATCCACCCACTCGTCGCCATGACAGATATGAATGTGGCCCTGGTCGGGCAGATAGTTGGCGTAAAGGGAGCGCAGCAGCGTCGATTTTCCGCTGCCCGAATGGCCATGCAGCACCACGCATTCCCCCTTTTTGACCTCAAGAGAGGCATTTTGCAGCACCGGCAGTCGCACGCCGTTTTGCTGGTGGAGCACAAACGTCTTACTCACATTTTCTACGCGGATCATGTTGGCCTCTTAGTTCTGCAATACCGATGAAACCAGCAGCTGGGTGTACGGATGGTGCGGATCGTCGAGCACGCGGTCGGTTAATCCACTTTCGACCACCTGGCCCTCCTTCATCACCATCAGACGGTCTGCCAGCAGGCGGGCCACGCCCAGATCGTGGGTAACAATCACCACCGCCAGATCCAGCTCTACCACCAGGCCGCGCAGCAGGTCGAGCAAACGCGCCTGCACGGAGACATCCAGCCCGCCCGTCGGCTCATCCATAAACACCAGTTTCGGATGGGTGACGAGGTTGCGGGCGATTTGCAGGCGCTGCTGCATTCCGCCGGAAAAGGTGGTTGGCAGGTCGTCGATACGCGACGCCGGGATTTCGACATCGGTCAGCCACTGCTGGGCGGTTGCGCGGATATTGCCGTAGTGGCGCGCGCCCGTTGCCATCAGCCGTTCGCCGATGTTTCCGCCTGCCGAGACCTGGCGGCGCAGGCCGTCCATGGGATGCTGATGCACCACGCCCCACTCGGTGCGCAGCAGGCGACGGCGCTCGGCTTCGCTCATGTCGTACAGGGACTGATCCTGATAACGGATCTCGCCGGTTTGCGGCGCCAGGCGTGCGGAGATGGACTTGAGCAGGGTGGTTTTGCCGGAGCCGGACTCGCCGACAATCCCCAGCACTTCACCAGGCCACAGCTCAAACGACACGTCGCTAAAGCCTTTGCCGGGCGCATACAAATGGGTCAGGTTGTTCACCGAAAGCAGCGGTTTCATTGGCCGTTCGCCTCACTCTGTTGGCGGCAGAAATCGGTGTCGGAGCAGACAAACATGCGTTTGCCCGTATCGTCGAGCACCACTTCGTCGAGATAGCTGTGTTTTGAACCGCAGATGGCACACGGCTCGTCCCACTCCTGCACCCGGAACGGGTGATCGTCGAAATCGAGACTTTCGACGCTGGTGTAGGGCGGCACGGCATAAATGCGTTTTTCGCGTCCGGCGCCGAACAGTTGCAGTGCGGGCATCATGTCCATTTTCGGGTTATCGAATTTCGGGATTGGCGATGGGTCCATCACGTAGCGCCCGTTCACCTTCACCGGGTAGGCGTAGGTGGTGGCGATATGACCGAAGCGGGCGATATCTTCGTACAGTTTCACCTGCATCACGCCGTACTCTTCGAGGGCGTGCATGGTGCGGGTTTCCGTTTCGCGCGGCTCGATAAAGCGCAGCGGCTCAGGGATGGGCACCTGGAAAATCAGAATCTGATCTTCCGTCAGCGGCGTTTCCGGGATGCGGTGGCGGGTCTGAATCAGGGTGGCATCTTCCGTGCGCTCGGTGGTGTTCACGCCGGTGACGCGCTTGAAGAAGTTGCGAATCGACACGGCATTGGTGGTGTCATCCGCCCCCTGGTCGATGACTTTCAGCACGTCCGCTTCGCCAATCACGCTGGCGGTCAGCTGAATGCCGCCGGTGCCCCAGCCGTAGGGCATCGGCATTTCGCGGCCACCAAACGGGACCTGATAGCCGGGAATCGCCACGGCTTTTAAAATCGCGCGGCGGATCATGCGCTTGGTTTGTTCGTCCAGATAGGCAAAGTTATAGCCGCTGAGGTTAGCCATGATTGCGCTCCCGTTGAAGACGTTTCAGCAGTTCCAGTTCCGCCTGGAAATCGACGTAATGCGGCAGTTTGAGGTGCGAGACGAAGCCCGCCGCCTCAACGTTATCCGCGTGGGCCAGCACGAACTCTTCGTCCTGCGCCGGGCCGGAAATCGTCTCGTCATAGTCCGGGGCCTGGAGCGCGCGATCAACCAGCGCCATCGCCATCGCCTTGCGCTCGCTCATGCCGAACACTAAGCCGTAGCCGCGCGTGAAATGCGGCGCGTCGTTTTCAGGGGCCACGAAGCCGTTGACCATTTCACACTCCGTCATCAGCAGTTCGCCGACGTTGACCGCAAATCCCAGCTCTTCCGGCACGATATCGATTTCAACGAAGCCGCTGCGGATTTCGGCAGCAAACGGATGGTTGCGCCCGTAACCGCGCTGGGTGGAGTAGGCCAGCGCCAGCAGATAGCCTTCGTCACCGCGCATCAGCTGTTGCAGGCGCGAGGCGCGCGAGCACGGATAGACCGGCGGTGTACGGGTGACGTCGTCCGGCACGCGGCCTGAGTCCTCTTCGGCTTTCGCCAGCCCCTGGTTCGCCAGCAGGCTAAAGACGTGGGGAGCGGATTCCTGCTCTGCGTCTGAGGTGTTTAGCCTCGGGGCCTCACCGTTCGCCAGCAGGGTGAAATCGAGCAGGCGGTGGGTGTAGTCGTAGGTGGGGCCGAGCAACTGGCCGCCGGGAATGTCTTTGTAGACGGCGGAAATGCGGCGCTCCAGTCGCATCTTCGCGCTGTCCAGCGGCTCGCTGACCGCCAGTTTGGCCAGCGTGGTGCGGTAGGCGCGCAGCAGGAAGATAGCTTCGACGTTATCGCCGCTGGCCTGTTTCAGCGCCAGGGCCGCCAGCTCGCGGTCGGCAATTCCGCCTTCGGTCATCACCCGGTCAACGGCCAGGTTTAGCTGCTGTTCGATTTGCGCGACGCTCAGCTCGCTAAGCGCTTCATCGCCGCGTCTTCTGTGCTCTTGCAGCGCATGGGCGGCAGCTATCGCCTTCTCGCCCCCTTTAACGGCAACGTACATCAGCACACCTCGACATGTGTGGTCCGTGGGATTGCCAGCAGGCGTTCGCCGCAGGTGAGGATCAGGTCGATCCCCAGTGGGAACGGATGCGGACGTTCAGTGAGTTCGTGAATGATGCATTCGGGCAGCTGTGGCGCGACCATGCGCTCGTCGGCGATCCCGGCCCCGGTCAGGCGCAACATGCGCCCACCGCTGAGGCTTGCGACCTGCAGAATCAGCGTGGCGCTGGTCTCCGGGGCGACGGCGCTGCCGGACGAGAGCGCGTTCAGCTGCTCGTGGCTGATCAGCTCGTCGGCCACGGCAAACACCGCCTGCTGCGGCTGATCCACCCGTGGGGCGCTGGTGTGAAAGCGCAGGTTCTGGCTGGCAATGTCGTTGGCCATGCTGGCCGACAGCCAGACCGGCGTGTCGTTATCCGCCAATGTCAGCAGCACGCTGGTGGTGGCGAGATTCAGTGGCTGCCAGCCGTGGGTGAGCTGATGCAACGAGACAATTACGCCCGGCTCGCTCATGGCTTTCAAGAGGCGACGAAAACTGTGCTGGGCATCCTGCACGGCGTGGGTAAAAGCGGGTTGAAGCGTCATGCGTTATCTCCGCGAACGAGCGTAAAGAAGTCGACCCGGCTGGTGTTGATTTCGGCCTGACGGGCGGCAATGCGCGCGGCACGGTCGGCTTCCAGCGGGGCAATTAAGGTTTCCATTAACGACTGAAAATGGGTCGGTTCCTGCAACAGCGCGTCGACGACGGCGCACTGCTCGGCGTGTTGTTTATCGCGCCCCAGCAGGTAGCTGTAGCCTGTGGTGCCGCTCTTAAGGCGAATCACCGTACGAGTCAGGGTGGCGTCTCCGGCAAAAAAACGGTCGCCGGTGCCGCCCATCCGCGCCTGTATCTGCACCAGGCCGATCTCGGGGGCGCGCAGGGTGTCGTATTCCGGAGCGAGGTTCATCAGGCGCAGACGCTCGCGCAGGGCGGCGGGCTGGCTGTGGGCCAGGGCGCTCATCCAGCGCTGGCGAGTGGGAGTATCGAAGTGCATTCAGTGCTCCATGGTGAATTCAATCATGTCGGCGCGGGTCAGGCTGACAGAGTATTCCGTCGCGTTGACCTCGCCGTCACGGTGGTTGAGGGTGCGCACGCAGAGCAGCGGTGCCATGTTCGGGATCTCCAGCACCTTGCTCTCTTTGGCCTGCGCGCGACGGGCGCTGATCCGCGTCTGGGTGCGCCTGAGGGCGATGCCGGTAGCGTCGAAGAGAAAGTCATGCAGCGAGCCATTGGAAAAATGTTGCAGCGTCGGCCAGAGGGTGAGGTCAGCGAAGTAGTGGTCGATCTGGCAGACCGCCACGCCGTTGACGCGTCTTAAGGTGCGCAGATGCACGACGTTGTCGCCCTCCTGAATCCCCAGCGCATCAGCGATGTGGCTGGAGGCCGGGCGCAGCACCGAGAGCAGTTTTTCGCTGGTCGGGTGGCTGCCCTGATCGAGCAGGTTCTGACTGAAACGCGCCTGGGAGTTCAGCGGATAGTCGAAGGGGCGCATCAGCACCAGTACGCCAATCCCCTGGCGGCGCTGGACCCAGCCGCGTTCCACCAGCTGGTCAATGGCGCGGCGCAGGGTGTGGCGGTTGACTTCGTAGCGGTCGGCGAGCTGCTGTTCGGCGGGCAAATAGTCGCCGCAGCGGTAGTGGGTGCGCAGCTCGATTTCGAGCCTGGCGGCGATCTCTTGCCAGCGCGTGGGGTAACTGGTCGGATGTCTGGATAAGTGCATAGAAATCAAAGCCTCGCTTCTCAGATGAAGTGCTTACGCAAACGTTGAGAGAGGAAATCCAGCAGGCTGACGGTGATGATGATGAGGACCATCAGGGCGCAGGTTTGCTGGAACTGGAAGCCGCGAATCGCTTCCCACAGGGTGACGCCAATCCCGCCCGCACCGACCATGCCGACCACCGTCGCCGAGCGAACGTTGGATTCGAAACGGTAGAGGGAGTAGGAGATCAGCAGCGGCATGACCTGCGGCAGGACGCCGTAGAGAATTTCTTCGATTTTGTTGGCCCCCGTGGCGCGGATGCCTTCCACCGGGCCGGGTTCGATGGCTTCAACCGCCTCAGACAGCAGTTTGGAGAGCACGCCGGTGGTGTGGATGAACAGCGCCATGACGCCAGCAAACGGGCCGAGACCGACGGCGACCACGAACAGCATCGCGAAGACCATTTCGTTGATGGCGCGACAGGCGTCCATCAGGCGGCGCATCGGCTGGTAAATCCACCAGGGGACGATGTTTTCGGCGCTCATCAGGCCAAACGGAATGGAGAGGATGACCGCCAGCGCGGTGCCCCAGACGGCGATTTGCATGGTGACGGCCATTTCGCCGAGATAGTCCTGCCACTGGCTGAAGTCTGGCGGGAAGAAGTCTGCCGCGAAGGTCGCCATGTTGCCGGAGTCTTTGACCAGCATCAGCGGGTCCATTTCCGCACCTTTCCAGGAGATGACGAGCACCGCCAGCAGAATGGCCCAGCTTATCAACGAGAACCAGCTGCGTTTCGGGGGTGGGACGGTGATGGTTTGCATGAGTTCTCCTAATGTTCTCTCCCTCTTCGTGTGGAAGAGGGAGAGGGACGGTTACTGCACCGCTTTATTCACTGACGTCATCGCGCTTAGCGCGGCGGTCAGGCGGTCCAGATCTTCCAGCTGCGCCTGAATCACAGAGACTTTGCTGGTCTTCTCTTCGGCGTTCAGCCCTTTGTTGTCCTTCACGCCCTGCATCTCTTTAAACAGGGCCAGCTGACGGATAGGCACCAGCTGCAGATCGCTTGAGGCGCGGAACGGCGCCCAGCCCAGACGTTCGAGAACCGTTTTCTCTTCCGCCGTTTTGCCGTAATTCATAAAGAAGTCGTAGATCTTGTCTTTGGTGCTCTCAGAGAGGTTTTTGCGCCAGACAATCGGGTCGCCCGGAATGAGTGGTGATTTCCAGATCACCTTCAGCTGTTTCAGTTTTTCCGGCGCGGAGGTTTTCAGTTTGTCGAGGTTTTCGGTGTTGTTGGTGGCGACGTCAACCTGCTTGTTGGCAACGGCCAGCGCGTTGGTTTCGTGTCCGGCGTTAACCGTGCGTTTGAACTCGCTGGTGGAGACGTTGTTTTTGGCGAAGACGTAATAGCCCGGTACCAGGAAGCCGGAGGTGGAGTTTGGATCGCCGTTACCGAAGGTGAGATCTTTGCGTTTGGCGAGCATATCGTTGAGATTGTTGATCGGACTGTCTTTGTTGACGATCAGCACGCTCCAGTAGCCAGGGGAGCCGTCTGCGGCGACGGTCTGGGCGAAGACCTGACCGTTGGCGCGATCCACCGCTTCCATGGCGGAGAGGTTGCCGTACCAGGCGATGTCGACTTTGTTAAAGCGCATCCCCTGGATGATGCCCGCGTAATCCGGGGCGAAGAAGGCGTTCACTTTGATGCCCAGTTTGGTTTCCATATCTTTCAGGAAGGGTTCCCACTGGGGTTTCAGGTTTTGCTGTGATTCTGTCGAAATAATGCCGAAGTTCAGGGCTTTTTCCTGTTCCTGCTCCTGCGCAAAGGCCGGGGTTAACAGGGTGCTGATGCTGAACATGCTGGTGAAGGCCAGCGCGGCAACGGCTTTATAGCTCATCTATCATCCTCTTTTGGCATTGTTCCAGGCCAGTTCATTTGCCAGCCTGAACGCTTCGTGAAATTACGCAGCCTGCGCGTTCTCTTCGACGCGGTTAATGCTGCGGTACAGGTGGTCAAAACGTTCGTTATCAAAGTGTTGGCTTGCGCCGTCATAGAACACATGGCCCTGACGCAGGGCGACGATGCGCTCGCAGTAGCGCAGGGCGTAATCCACCTGATGCAGCGTGACCACGACGGTGATGCCGTCGTTCTGGTTAATGTCGCGCAGGGTTTCCATCACGATGCGGGCCGATTCCGGGTCCAGCGAGGCGATGGGTTCATCGGCGAGGATCACTTTGGCTTTTTGCATTAGCGCTCTGGCGATGGCTACGCGCTGCTGCTGGCCGCCGGAAAGGGTGGAGACGCGCTGGTGGGCTAAATGGGCCATCCCGACGCGGGTCAGGGCCTGGAGTGCCTGCTGTTTTTGTGCCGGGGAGAACCAGCGCAGGCAGGTGCGCCAGAAGGGGGTGCTGCCGAGGGCGCCGATCAGGACGTTCTCCAGCACCGTCAGACGATTCACCAGGTTAAATTGCTGGAAGATGCAGCCCGTTTGCGTGCGGCTTTTACGAATATCGCCCGCCAGACGGCCCGCGCGCTGCACGGTATTCCCCAGCAGCTCGACGTGACTTTCCGGCGTTTTATCGCCGGTAATGAGGCCGCTGAGATGGCGCAGGAGGGTGGATTTTCCGGAGCCGGAAGGCCCGAGCAGCGCTACCATGTCGCCCTGCTGGACAGTCAGATCAACGGCATGCAGAGCCTTGTTGTGGTGAAAGGTCTTGCTCAGTTTCTCGACACGGATGACAGTTTGCATGTTCAGGCCTCACGATAAATGTGGCCTCATGCTGGCGGATTAATGTGACATTTAGGTTAAGTATTGGTTGCGGGATTTTGAAGAGTTGAAGTGAATGGGATGACAGGCGGAGGGGGCGCCTCCGCCAGACGATCACTGCTGTTTAACGACGTTGATCATCCATGGCACACCATATTTATCGGTCACTTTGCCGAAACCGTGTGCCCAGAAGGTCTCCTGCCAGGCCATTTCAACGTTACCGCCCGCGGCGAGCTTGTCAAACCAGCCTTTGCCTTCGGCGACGTCCTGGGTGTCGAGCACCAGCGTGAAGCCCGCGTACTGGGCGTTACCGCCGGGCACGCCGTCGCTCATCATGATTTCGCTGCCAGCGATATGAACGTTGGAGTGGGCAATCGCGGTGTCCGGGAATGTCATGCCAGACGGGCAGCCTTCTTCGCTGTTTTCGTCTTTGGGCATTTCGCCGTAGGTGATTTTATAGGTGAGTTCTGCGCCGACGGCTTGCTGGTAGAAGGCGATGGCTTCTGCACAGTTTCCGGCGAATGAGATGTAGGGACTTAACGACATAATCATTACCTCAGGTAAGAGAAGCTCGTTAAGTGTAGTACGAATTTTGTACAATATTCTGTCGGCCCGGTCAGCGCAGCGCCGCCGGGCACCTGGCCGGATGCGTTGCGCTTATCCGGCTTACAAAACAATAAAAGCTTATATATCAGTTCTTTTTCACGAACTCAGATTTGAGCTTCATCGGGCCAAAGCCGTCAATTTTGCAGTCAATATTATGATCGCCTTCAACCAGACGAATATTCTTCACTTTGGTGCCGATTTTCAGCATCGAAGAGGCGCCTTTAACTTTCAGGTCTTTTACCACGGTGACGCTATCGCCGTCGGCCAGCAGATTTCCGTTGGCATCTTTCACAATCAGCGTATCGCTGTCTTGCGCTGGCTCTGCATCATTCCATTCATGGGCGCATTCAGGACAAATGAACATCCCGTTATCTTCGTAGGTGTATTCGGAATTACATTTTGGGCAGTGTGGAAGTGACATATTGAGTTCCTCAAAAGTGCTAACGGGGCTGGAAAGCGCCAGCCAAAAGATGGCAGTTTGCCGAAAAAGGCGTCAAGTATAGCGTAAGTCCACACCGTTGTCGGTGATATTATTTTTTTTGCGAAGAGTGAAATCGTCGTGTCTGGAGTGACACTTTCTGTCAGTCACTTAAGCGATGCTAACAGCGTACTTAAGATTTAAACGGCGCGATGAAATATATCGAATATTTTATTGCGTAAATTGCCAGGTACTGTCATTTCGGATAAGGTGAGGTGAGCAGTTGTTATTTATCAACGGCACCCGCGATTGCCATTCCTCCTTAGGCGTGCGGGAATTACCTCTCATTTTGGGTGGGTAAATTACTTTGATATATCCTATAGCTTCATAAGAAATGGTCTACGCTCATTATCTTTCGGCTTTCTTTGTCGAGAGGAGCGTACGAGCGCTCTACGCTTCAGGCCGAATATATTCCGGTTTGTCATCAGGCGCTTATATTCATTGAACATATTTTCCACGCGTAATCTAAAAAGCCGAAATTTCATTATTAAAACTATCCGGCTAAATAAAAGTAATAAATTTGCGTTAAGGAAAGGCTTTTATCATGCATACACAAACAATTTTTGAATTAAGCCAGGAAGCGGAAAGGCTTCTGCAACTTGCTTTGCAGAATCTTGACGCCCTGAAATCAATGCCGATTGCGGTGCTGGATAGCACCACCGCTGCGATGACCGGGGAGACGAATAATGTTCTGCCTCTGCATTTCAGCACCCGTGGCGTTGAAACGCAGCTTTCTATGCTTAATAACGAATTACGCAAAATTACCCGTCTGGAGATGGTGCTGGCGATTGTCGGGACCATGAAAGCCGGGAAATCGACCACTATAAATGCCATCGTCGGGACCGAGGTGCTGCCAAACCGCAACCGCCCGATGACCGCGCTGCCGACCCTGATCCGCCACACGCCGGGCCAGACCGAGCCGGTGCTGCATTTCGCCCATGTGTCGCCAATTGATACGCTGATCAAGCAGTTGCAGGAGAAACTCTGCAATCACGATCGCGGAAAACTGACTCAGCGCCTTGAGATCGATAAAGACATGAACGCGCTGCTCGGGCGTATTGAGCAGGGCGAAGCGTTCGAAAAACACTATCTGGGCGCGCAGCCGATTTTCCAGTGTCTGAAAAACCTAAACGATCTGGTGCGTCTGTCGAAAGCGCTTGGCGTCGATTTTCCGTTCTCGGAATATGCGGCGATTGAACATATTCCGGTTATTGAGGTGGAATTTGTCCATCTGGCCGGGCTGGATTCCCATCTGGGCCAGCTGACACTGCTCGACACCCCAGGGCCGAACGAAGCCGGACAGCCGCATCTGCAGAAAATGCTCAGTGAACAACTGGCACGATCGTCGGCGGTGCTGGCGGTGATGGACTACACCCAGTTGAAATCGATCTCCGATGAAGAGGTGCGACAGGCTATTTCGGCGGTCGGAAAATCGGTGCCGCTGTATGCGCTGGTGAATAAGTTTGATCAGAAAGATCGCAACAGCGATGACGAAGAGCAGGTGCGGGCGATGATCTCCGGCACGCTGATGAAAGGCAATATTTCGCCGGGGCAGATTTATCCGGTGTCGTCGATGTGGGCCTATCTCGCCAACCGCGCGCGCTATGAAATTGCCAGCCATGGCCGCTTGCCGAACCCTCAGGAGCAGCGCTGGGTGCAGGATTTTGCCGAAGCGGCGCTCGGACGTCGCTGGCGGACGGCGGATCTGGATGATGTTGAGCATATTCGCCATGCCGCCGATCTGCTGTGGGAAGATTCGTTATTCGAACAGCCGATCCGTAAACTGATCTACGCCGCTTACGCCAACGCGTCGCTCTATGCCCTGCGATCGGCTTCCCATAAGCTGCTGAATTACGCGCAAAATGCCCGCGAATACCTGGATTTTCGCTACCAGGGGCTGACGGTGGCCTTCGAGGAGTTGCAGGTAAATATCACGCGTCTTGAAGAGGATATGGCGCTGTTGCAGATGCGTCAGGAGGTCGTCAGCGACGAAGTGGGGCATGAAGTGGAACAGGCGCTGGATGCGGCGAACGCGTTTATTTCGCAGCAGAAAAGCCAGATTCAGCAGGCCATCGGCCACATCTTTAACAGAGATAATATTCTCGATTTAGCGGGCATCCAGCCTATGAGCCTGAGAAACAGCTCCCAGGAAGAGATGGGGCAGCTGGTGCTGGATGATGAAGGGCAGGCGCAGATTGTGTTGAGCAAAATCCGCTCCTCCTGCGAGCTGATCATGCTGGATGCGCAGGGAAAAATCAGCCGCGAGCTGGCGCTGCGCTTTGACCAGCTTGAGTCCACGCTGGCGCGTTCCCTTAACGAAGCGATGCGCCCCATTGAGAAACGCATTAAAGAAGAGCTGAGCCATGCCGGTTTCCGGGCGCGGATCAGCTTCCCGGCGTTCCAGGCGAGTCAGCTTAATTTCAACACGCGTGGGCTGTTTACTGATGCCATTGCGTCGGAAAATCGTCCGGCGGGTGATGTGTCGGCCTCAGGCAGCGTACGTGAGACGGTGTCGCGCTGGCTGAACAATCCGGGCTGGGGCTTTGAAGATTACGTGATGACACGCACCCGATATGTTATTGACATCGCGCAGCTTCATGAGCGATTTAAACAGCATATTGATCAATTTTGTGAACAAATCTGTAAAGCTTTGGTGGCGCAGGTCGATGTCTCTGTTACGGCAGGAATGGCGACGTTTTTCGCAGAATTTTCGTTATGTCTGACCGGGTTACAGGAAAGCTTGCGTGATAGCCTCGCAGTGCGCCAGCAAAACGAGCACTCCACCCGAGCGCTCAGCCAGCTGTTGCAGCAAAGTATTACCACTGCGACGTGGATTCAGGAAGATACCCGACTGTTACGCGATGATATTCAAACCTTATTCGCGGCTGAGCAACTATGACAACACAACTACTGGACGGTCCCGGGCGGACGCTGGAGTGTATTCATCCGAAGTTTATGGTCGATCTGGTACAAGGGGTGGACGCGGTGCGTCTTCCCCCTCTCGCCCCTCAGCAGCAGCAATTTCGTGAGCGTTTAACTCAGGAGATCATGACCCAGACGAAGCTTCGGCCCTGGGCGATGACGGGAATGTTCAGCGAAAATGCTGCCCTGCGGCTGGGGCTTGCGGAAAAACTGGCGGGGATGTTCGATCCCGGCCATCTGGCGCTGACGCGCATGACGGAAAAACTCACCACGCTGCGCCAGCAGACCAGCCGCCAGGGGCAACAGTCTCCGGGCCTGATGCAGCAGTACGACGATCTCTCTGCCCATTTTTCTCAGCGTGCTGCCTATAAAGAGAAAGCGCTTTCCCAGCGTGGCCTGACGGTGCAGGCGGGCGAACATAGTGAGCAAATTTTTACCCACTGGCGGGCCGGGCAATACGATGGCTGGTCGCTGGCCGGGCGTTGTTACCTCGCGCTGGAAGAGCTTCGTTGGGGGGCGTTTGGCGATGCCTGTCGCCTGGCAAACGAAGACGTTGGCGCGATGCTGAAAGACAATTTACGCAGCCTGGCGGCAAATTATCTGGCGCAGGGCATTAACGCTTCTCCCGCCACTCGCCATTTCTATCACCAGTGGCTTGCCACACCGATTTCAACGGGCTTAATGGACCATAAGGATATGCTGGGGTGGCTGGGCGACTGGTGTCATCCTGACCGTCATCCGGTGAGCTGGTCTGTGACGCAAAGCTGGCAGACGGTGGCACTGGGAATGCCGAGACTCTGCTCAGCGAAAAGGCTGGCGGATGCGATGGTGAGTGAAGTGTTTGGCGAGGGATAACTAAAACCCTCTCCGAAGAGAGGGCGTAGAAATCTTAGTGATGTAAGGATTCAACCGGCTGCGGCTCTGACTCGGCCTGCGGGATATTGCCATAACGTTTGGCGTACAGCGCCGTAATAATCGGTACCAGAATCGCGGTCACAATCACAGCCGCTGCAACCAGCGCGGTTGCGGAGGCGGCCACCGGTTCGAAGGCCGGGTTAATCTGCGCGATAATCACCGGGTTCGCCACGGCTGCACCTGCAGCAGATGACGCAGCGACACCTGCGGTCCCATTCCCTCCTCCAATCACGCGGTCTGCGATAATCAGTGGAATACCGGTGATGATGATAACCGCGACGCCCAGGGCGATGCCCAGCAGACCGGTATCCATAATCACGCCCAGGTTGATGGTGTTACCCAGTGCGAAGCCGAAGAACGGAATCAACACCGGCGTGGCTTTGCTGAAGAAATCGCGCAGATCGGTGTCCAGGTTACCCAGTGCGAAACCGATCAGGAACGGCAGAATTGCGCCGACGAAGTGGTGCGGTTCAAACGAGGCCAGACCGGCGGAGCCCAGGATCAGCATGGTCATCAGCGGACCGGATTCCAGCGACATTAAAACGAAGGCGCCAGACTCTTCTTTGGTGCCGTACTGGTTCATCAGGCTGGCGTAGAGACCGCCGTTGGTCATATCCATTGCCGAAACAATCGCCAGAATGGACAATCCGGCGAAGAATCCGGTCTGAATTCCGTTCTCAGGAATAAACATGGCGCAGACCATTGCGACGACCCAGGCGACCGCAATTTTGGTAATGACCAGCGTACCTGATTTACGCAGAACGGTACCTGTAGCCCGTAAATTAATAGAGGCGCCAATACAAAAGAACCAGACCGCCAGAATGGGAACGGTGCCGGTGATCATCCCTTTTGTGAATCCGCCAAAATAAGCGCCGGTATTTGGCGCAAGGGTATTTAATATTGCGCCAAGGACCAGGGGAACCAGCATCATCCCGCCAGGGATGCGTTCAATTGTGGCTTTAATCTTCATGATAAATCCTCACATCTCATCTCGCGTTTCTGGCGGACAAGTCAGGTAATATTAATGATTACATTCAAATGATTACGAAAATTTAACTGTCTGAAGTTCCGTCTGGTAATGCACAAACCGCAGCCCGTTTACACGTGTTAAACGGTTGGTGAGTTGCAGCCATCGCGGCGTGTTCGGGCTTATCATGCGATCATTGGAATTGCGATTCAATGAAAATAAAACAGTGTTTTAGTTATCTTGATCACATATTTGCGTAAACGAAGAGATTGACCGCTTGTAATTAAAAAAGCTGTGAATTGGATGTAAATGAAAGTCAGTGTTTTATTTAATTGCGAGAGGAATAATAACCAGCGGAAGAATCGTCTGAATGCGATTAAAACGTAACGAAAGAGAGAGGGGTGCTTACGTTTTCTGACAACTTCTGACGCCATACGTAAGTTTTTGTGAAGTTGATCACTAATTTAAACGCTGGTAGGGTAAAGAGGTCACTAACTGCCCAGACAGGCGTCAACAGGTTCGGTTGTATCGACAGTAAATGTCAATGTAAGTAAACCTGCTACGCTTGAAGAAGAAGATTCGCATGAGGCGAATCTCACTTTACAGACCGCATGAGTTTCTGTGGTATGGACAGGGCTGAGTCTACGAGGATAGCAATGCTTAAAAGGAAAAAAGTAAAACCCATTACGCTCGGCGATGTCACCATTATTGATGACAGCAAGCTGCGCAAGGCCATCACTGCCGCATCGCTGGGTAACGCGATGGAATGGTTTGACTTCGGTGTTTACGGCTTCGTTGCCTATGCACTCGGTAAGGTCTTCTTCCCCGGCGCCGATCCCAGCCTGCAGATGATTGCAGCGCTTGGTACCTTCTCTGTACCCTTCCTGATTCGCCCGCTCGGTGGGTTGTTCTTCGGGATGCTGGGCGATAAATATGGTCGCCAGAAAATTCTCGCCATCACAATCGTGATTATGTCGATAAGTACCTTCTGTATCGGCCTGATCCCGTCTTACGCCACCATTGGCATCTGGGCACCGATATTGCTGCTGCTGTGTAAAATGGCGCAGGGCTTCTCCGTCGGCGGTGAGTATACGGGCGCATCGATCTTCGTTGCCGAATACTCCCCGGACCGTAAACGCGGCTTTATGGGAAGCTGGCTGGACTTTGGCTCGATTGCCGGGTTTGTGCTGGGTGCGGGCGTGGTGGTATTGATTTCCACCGTCGTCGGGGAAGAGAACTTCCTCGAGTGGGGCTGGCGTATTCCGTTCTTCCTGGCGCTGCCGCTGGGTATCATCGGCCTCTATTTGCGTCATGCATTAGAAGAGACCCCGGCGTTCCAGCAGCACGTTGAGAAACTGGAGCAGGGCGATCGCGAAGGCCTGCAGGATGGACCGAAAGTTTCGTTCCGCGAAATTGCGACCAAACACTGGCGTAGCCTGCTGACCTGTATCGGTCTGGTGATTTCGACCAACGTGACCTACTACATGTTGCTCACGTATATGCCGAGCTACCTGTCGCATAACCTGCACTATTCAGAAGATCACGGCGTGCTGATCATTATCGCCATCATGGTTGGTATGCTGTTTGTGCAGCCGATTATGGGTCTTATGAGTGACCGCTTCGGTCGTCGTCCGTTCATTATTCTGGGTAGCGTCGCGTTATTCGCACTGGCGATTCCGGCCTTTATCCTTATTAACAGTAATGTGCTGGGGCTGATTTTTGCCGGTCTGCTGATGCTGGCGGTGATCCTGAACTGCTTCATCGGGGTGATGGCGTCAACGCTCCCGGCGATGTTCCCAACGCACATTCGTTACAGTGCGCTGGCGGCAGCATTTAATATCTCGGTACTGATTGCGGGTCTAACGCCGACACTGGCGGCCTCGCTGGTCGAAAGCACCCAGGACCTGATGATGCCGGCTTATTATCTGATGGTTATCGCGGTTATCGGTTTAGCGACCGGTCTGACGATGAAAGAGACGGCCAACCGACCTCTGAAAGGGGCCACGCCGGCGGCATCGGATATTCAGGAAGCGAAAGATATCCTGCGCGAGCACTACGATAATGTTGAACAGAAAATTGATGACATTGACGTAGAGATTGAAGAGCTGCAGAAGAAACGTTCTCGTCTGGTAGATCAGCATCCACGGATTAACGAGTAACAAACGAAAAACCCGCCGCTGGCGGGTTTTTTATTAGCAGCCTGCGGCAATGTAGTCGCCGTTAGCGCTGATGGGAATGACCGTTAAGAACAGCACCGTCGCGAACAGAATCAGCACAATCCCACCGACAATTTTTGCCACCGGCACCAGCCAGCTCAGGTGAGACTCTCCGCCGAAGAGCGCCACCGTGCGTTCGCGCGCATAGCGCACCGCCAGCGACAGCCCCATGATCGACAGCGCCGTGCCGAGGGACATGGTCATCACCGCCGCAATTCCCCAGGTCACAATACCCAGCGCGTTCGAGAACATCAGAATCATAATCGCCCCACTGCATGGGCGCGCGCCGATGGCCAGGATTACCCCCAGACGTATTTTCCAGTTTTCCCCGTTCAGCGCGGCACCCACACCGTGGTGACCGCAGCCGCAACTTTCATCATGTTGATGAAGAGGTTTAAGGGCGTGAACCGTCATCCTGCGAGGGCGCAGGCTTTTCAGCGCCTGGTAAATGACAAACGCGCCGAACGCACCAATCATGACCGCGCTGATTTTTTCCACATACCAGCGGCTGGCGCTGAAATCGCCGGAGGCGAGATTAAATCCCACGGCCAGAATAAAGACGAAAAGAATGGCGCTTACACCCTGCATCAGGCTGCCGAGGAAGGGCACAACGCGTGCGGCGAGCTGGCTTTCTTTATTAGTAGAGAGATAGGTGGTGACGATAAATTTGCCGTGGCCTGGCCCAATGGCGTGAAGCACACCATAAAAGAACGCACCCGTCAGCAGCCACAGCCCACCGGCGTACTGGTGATTATTGAGTTGCAGAAGGTACATCACCAGATAGCGGTGCAGGGTGATTTGCGTTGCGAGGCACCACTGAATAAAGGCGTTCCAGTGGGCGTGTAGCGTAAAGGCTGCCAGCAGAATGCCCAGCGCCATCAGCCCGGCAGTGGGGAGGCGCCAGTCACGTGCGAGACGTTGTGTGGTCATGGTATGGCCTGCGGGAGAGGATTTTTGGCAAGTATAGCGTTTATGATCGCGGGCGCGCTGAGGTTTACTCTTCCGTCATCCCTTCGCCGCTTTTACCTTTCACCCATGCGACCCGGCGGTGGAACATTTTTTTCAACGCCCGGCCCAGGGTATTAAACCAGCCTGTCGGGCGCGGATCGGCAAGCATGCTCAGGGCGCGGGCGTAGTCCAGCACCAGCCCTGGCGTCCAGGCCATGGTCTCGGCGCGTTTACGCAGCTGGAGTGCGACCCAAAGTTCCGGCGTGGACATCAGCTTTCCAATCGCCAGCCAGAACCCGCGCGTTTGCCAGAGTCTTCCGACGGATCCCTCCAGCGCGGCTTCCAGCGCCCGTGCCACGCTGCTGGAGCAGTTACGGTGGGTCAAATTGTAGGATTCATTCTGACGGTAGTTTTCCCAGAAGGCGCTCAGGCGGGTTTCACTGTAATTGCGGATGCGTACTTTTCGCGTAGAGGGACACCATTGCGCTGACTCTGTTGCATAGTCGGGCTGGAAAAGCCCTTGCACATTATTCTCCGGCGTCGCCCGCAATAGTCGGGCGAAGGCATCCGGTGAGCGGTCGATGAGTTCCGCAGGGTACAGGCTGATATAGATCCCGCCAGGAGATTCTAGCGCGGCGTGGCCGGTGGATATAATGCCGTTTTGATCCACGGCGGCGATATAACGGTTGATGACCGGACGGGGGATGGTTTCGCCGGGCGCGGAACCTACGGGAGTCCAGATGTGAACCGTCAGCGCTTTTTCGTCATCTTCCGGTGGGCCATCCCATTCCACAGTCGCGGGCGGGAGCGTATCTGCTTCTTCCATATACTCTTCGCCTTTAAGACCCGGGTTGGCGGCGGCCACTTTGACGCGGTTGGCGAGGATAAACATGTTCCATCCTGCGAAGGCAAGGCCCAGACCCAGACAGTAAGGAACGGTGCCGGCATAATTTGACGGCCAGGGCTGATAGAAGAAGATGGCCAGCGCGATCTCGACGATCCCGCCTGCCAGGGCTGAGCGCCAGCGTTGATAGCGAACGACCAGGGCGGAGGCTATTTGTAGCGCACCATCAAGCAAGAACAGCGTGCCGAAGATGATCGCCAGTACAATATCGCCATCGTGGTTCCCCGCCAGGATCAGGACCGCGGCGAGTGAAAAGGTGGCACCTTTGACATAGCGTAAGATGCGCTGCCCGCCCATGCCGCTGTGCGCCACCATTAATGTAAGGGCACCTTCGAATAATAGCAGGCAGGCGAAAGGTTCAATCGGGAAGAACAGCGACCCGTCCATGGCGTCGATGAAGATGACGGTGCCGGCGATCAGAGTGATCCAGCCAAAGCGGCGAAGCCCGCGCCAGTGTGAACGCAGGAAATCGATACCCAGCAGGATCAGGATCAGTCGCATCATAGGAAAACGTCCGGAAATAGCCTTCCACATATATAGCTTATTGGATTGTTTAGTGCGTGATGAGTGAGAAACGTGTCGGTAATACTGGCCGGGTTGTGGATAAGTCTGTGTGTAAAAGGGTATAAGGCGGGGTTTTGCTGTGGAATGCAGCAGTCAGTCATTTTTCTGTCATTTAGCGGTTGCGGGCTGACGAGAACTCCCTATAATGCGCCTCCATCGACACGACAGATGTGAATCACTTCACACAAACAGCCGGTTCGGTTGAAGAGAAAAAATCCTGAATTTCAGGGTTGACTCTGAAAGAGGAAAGCGTAATATACGCCACCTCGCAACGGTGAGCGAAAGCCGCGTTGCACTGCTCTTTAACAATTTATCAGACAATCTGTGTGGGCACTCAAAGTGACATGGATTCTAACGTCGCAAGACGCTAAATGAATACCAAAGTCTCTGAGTGAACATACGTAATTCATTACGAAGTTTAATTCACGAGCATCAAACTTAAATTGAAGAGTTTGATCATGGCTCAGATTGAACGCTGGCGGCAGGCCTAACACATGCAAGTCGAGCGGTAGCACAGAGAGCTTGCTCTCGGGTGACGAGCGGCGGACGGGTGAGTAATGTCTGGGAAACTGCCTGATGGAGGGGGATAACTACTGGAAACGGTAGCTAATACCGCATAACGTCGCAAGACCAAAGAGGGGGACCTTCGGGCCTCTTGCCATCAGATGTGCCCAGATGGGATTAGCTAGTAGGTGGGGTAATGGCTCACCTAGGCGACGATCCCTAGCTGGTCTGAGAGGATGACCAGCCACACTGGAACTGAGACACGGTCCAGACTCCTACGGGAGGCAGCAGTGGGGAATATTGCACAATGGGCGCAAGCCTGATGCAGCCATGCCGCGTGTATGAAGAAGGCCTTCGGGTTGTAAAGTACTTTCAGCGAGGAGGAAGGCATTGTGGTTAATAACCACAGTGATTGACGTTACTCGCAGAAGAAGCACCGGCTAACTCCGTGCCAGCAGCCGCGGTAATACGGAGGGTGCAAGCGTTAATCGGAATTACTGGGCGTAAAGCGCACGCAGGCGGTCTGTCAAGTCGGATGTGAAATCCCCGGGCTCAACCTGGGAACTGCATTCGAAACTGGCAGGCTAGAGTCTTGTAGAGGGGGGTAGAATTCCAGGTGTAGCGGTGAAATGCGTAGAGATCTGGAGGAATACCGGTGGCGAAGGCGGCCCCCTGGACAAAGACTGACGCTCAGGTGCGAAAGCGTGGGGAGCAAACAGGATTAGATACCCTGGTAGTCCACGCCGTAAACGATGTCGACTTGGAGGTTGTTCCCTTGAGGAGTGGCTTCCGGAGCTAACGCGTTAAGTCGACCGCCTGGGGAGTACGGCCGCAAGGTTAAAACTCAAATGAATTGACGGGGGCCCGCACAAGCGGTGGAGCATGTGGTTTAATTCGATGCAACGCGAAGAACCTTACCTACTCTTGACATCCAGAGAACTTAGCAGAGATGCTTTGGTGCCTTCGGGAACTCTGAGACAGGTGCTGCATGGCTGTCGTCAGCTCGTGTTGTGAAATGTTGGGTTAAGTCCCGCAACGAGCGCAACCCTTATCCTTTGTTGCCAGCGGTCCGGCCGGGAACTCAAAGGAGACTGCCAGTGATAAACTGGAGGAAGGTGGGGATGACGTCAAGTCATCATGGCCCTTACGAGTAGGGCTACACACGTGCTACAATGGCGTATACAAAGAGAAGCGACCTCGCGAGAGCAAGCGGACCTCATAAAGTACGTCGTAGTCCGGATTGGAGTCTGCAACTCGACTCCATGAAGTCGGAATCGCTAGTAATCGTAGATCAGAATGCTACGGTGAATACGTTCCCGGGCCTTGTACACACCGCCCGTCACACCATGGGAGTGGGTTGCAAAAGAAGTAGGTAGCTTAACCTTCGGGAGGGCGCTTACCACTTTGTGATTCATGACTGGGGTGAAGTCGTAACAAGGTAACCGTAGGGGAACCTGCGGTTGGATCACCTCCTTACCTGAAAGAACCTGCCTTTGTAGTGTCCACACAGATTGTCTGATGAATGATGAACTTCTGAATGTACTTTCGAGTGCATTAAGAAGTTTTGTTCTTTAAAAATCTGGATCAAGCTGAAAATTGAAACGACACGCTGCGTCTGTTCTCCGTAATAAGAACAGGATGACAGTGTGTTCGAGTCTCTCAAATTTTCGCGACACGACGATGTTTTACGAAACATCTTCGGGTTGTGAGGTTAAGCGACTAAGCGTACACGGTGGATGCCCTGGCAGTCAGAGGCGATGAAGGGCGTGCTAATCTGCGATAAGCGTCGGCGAGGTGATATGAACCTTTGACCCGGCGATACCCGAATGGGGAAACCCAGTGTGTTCCGACACACTATCATGTCATGAATACATAGTGGCATGAGGCGAACCGGGGGAACTGAAACATCTAAGTACCCCGAGGAAAAGAAATCAACCGAGATTCCCCCAGTAGCGGCGAGCGAACGGGGAGGAGCCCAGAGTCTGAATCAGCGCGTGTGTTAGTGGAAGCGTCTGGAAAGTCGCACGATACAGGGTGAAAGTCCCGTACACAAAAATGCACACGTTGTGAACTCGAAGAGTAGGGCGGGACACGTGGTATCCTGTCTGAATATGGGGGGACCATCCTCCAAGGCTAAATACTCCTGACTGACCGATAGTGAACCAGTACCGTGAGGGAAAGGCGAAAAGAACCCCGGCGAGGGGAGTGAAAAAGAACCTGAAACCGTGTACGTACAAGCAGTGGGAGCCTCTTTATGGGGTGACTGCGTACCTTTTGTATAATGGGTCAGCGACTTATATTCTGTAGCAAGGTTAACCGTATAGGGGAGCCGAAGGGAAACCGAGTCTTAACTGGGCGTTAAGTTGCAGGGTATAGACCCGAAACCCGGTGATCTAGCCATGGGCAGGTTGAAGGTTGGGTAACACTAACTGGAGGACCGAACCGACTAATGTTGAAAAATTAGCGGATGACTTGTGGCTGGGGGTGAAAGGCCAATCAAACCGGGAGATAGCTGGTTCTCCCCGAAAGCTATTTAGGTAGCGCCTCGTGAACTCATCTTCGGGGGTAGAGCACTGTTTCGGCTAGGGGGCCATCCCGGCTTACCAACCCGATGCAAACTACGAATACCGAAGAATGTTATCACGGGAGACACACGGCGGGTGCTAACGTCCGTCGTGAAGAGGGAAACAACCCAGACCGCCAGCTAAGGTCCCAAAGTCATGGTTAAGTGGGAAACGATGTGGGAAGGCACAGACAGCCAGGATGTTGGCTTAGAAGCAGCCATCATTTAAAGAAAGCGTAATAGCTCACTGGTCGAGTCGGCCTGCGCGGAAGATGTAACGGGGCTAAACCATGCACCGAAGCTGCGGCAGCGACACTTATGTGTTGTTGGGTAGGGGAGCGTTCTGTAAGCCGTTGAAGGTGTGCTGTGAGGCATGCTGGAGGTATCAGAAGTGCGAATGCTGACATAAGTAACGATAAAGCGGGTGAAAAGCCCGCTCGCCGGAAGACCAAGGGTTCCTGTCCAACGTTAATCGGGGCAGGGTGAGTCGACCCCTAAGGCGAGGCCGAAAGGCGTAGTCGATGGGAAACAGGTTAATATTCCTGTACTTGGTGTTACTGCGAAGGGGGGACGGAGAAGGCTATGTTAGCCGGGCGACGGTTGTCCCGGTTTAAGCATGTAGGCGGAGGTTCCAGGTAAATCCGGTACCTTTTTAACGCTGAGGTGTGATGACGAGGCACTACGGTGCTGAAGTAACAAATGCCCTGCTTCCAGGAAAAGCCTCTAAGCATCAGGTAACATCAAATCGTACCCCAAACCGACACAGGTGGTCAGGTAGAGAATACCAAGGCGCTTGAGAGAACTCGGGTGAAGGAACTAGGCAAAATGGTGCCGTAACTTCGGGAGAAGGCACGCTGGTGTGTAGGTGAAGTCCCTGCGGATGGAGCTGAAACCAGTCGAAGATACCAGCTGGCTGCAACTGTTTATTAAAAACACAGCACTGTGCAAACACGAAAGTGGACGTATACGGTGTGACGCCTGCCCGGTGCCGGAAGGTTAATTGATGGGGTTAGCGGCAACGCGAAGCTCTTGATCGAAGCCCCGGTAAACGGCGGCCGTAACTATAACGGTCCTAAGGTAGCGAAATTCCTTGTCGGGTAAGTTCCGACCTGCACGAATGGCGTAATGATGGCCAGGCTGTCTCCACCCGAGACTCAGTGAAATTGAACTCGCTGTGAAGATGCAGTGTACCCGCGGCAAGACGGAAAGACCCCGTGAACCTTTACTATAGCTTGACACTGAACACTGGTCCTTGATGTGTAGGATAGGTGGGAGGCTTTGAAGCGTGGACGCCAGTCTGCGTGGAGCCAACCTTGAAATACCACCCTTTAATGGCTGGTGTTCTAACGTAGACCCGTAATCCGGGTTGCGGACAGTGTCTGGTGGGTAGTTTGACTGGGGCGGTCTCCTCCTAAAGAGTAACGGAGGAGCACGAAGGTTAGCTAATCCTGGTCGGACATCAGGAGGTTAGTGCAATGGCATAAGCTAGCTTGACTGCGAGAGTGACGGCTCGAGCAGGTGCGAAAGCAGGTCATAGTGATCCGGTGGTTCTGAATGGAAGGGCCATCGCTCAACGGATAAAAGGTACTCCGGGGATAACAGGCTGATACCGCCCAAGAGTTCATATCGACGGCGGTGTTTGGCACCTCGATGTCGGCTCATCACATCCTGGGGCTGAAGTAGGTCCCAAGGGTACGGCTGTTCGCCGTTTAAAGTGGTACGCGAGCTGGGTTTAGAACGTCGTGAGACAGTTCGGTCCCTATCTGCCGTGGGCGCTGGAGAATTGAGGGGGGCTGCTCCTAGTACGAGAGGACCGGAGTGGACGCATCACTGGTGTTCGGGTTGTCATGCCAATGGCATTGCCCGGTAGCTAAATGCGGAAAAGATAAGTGCTGAAAGCATCTAAGCACGAAACTTGCCCCGAGATGAGTTCTCCCTGACTCCTTGAGAGTCCTGAAGGAACGTTGAAGACTACGACGTTGATAGGCTGGGTGTGTAAGTGCAGCGATGTATTGAGCTAACCAGTACTAATGAACCGTGAGGCTTAACCTTACAACGCCGAAGATGTTTTGGCGAAGCAGAGACAGACGATTTTCAGCTGATACAGATTAATTAATGCGCAGAGATGCGTGTTGATACAGAATTTGCCTGGCGGCTTTAGCGCGGTGGTCCCACCTGACCCCATGCCGAACTCAGAAGTGAAACGCCGTAGCGCCGATGGTAGTGTGGGGTCTCCCCATGTGAGAGTAGGGAACTGCCAGGCATCAATTAAGTGAAGAGGCCATCCGCAAGGATGGCCTTTTTGCGTTTTTGTTTTTATACAAAAATAGTCCCACACCGGCAAAACAGCCCGGTTACTGCTCTGCCATCCAGTCACGAATCACCCTCCTCAATCCCATCAAACCCCTTCTATGCAAAGAGTCAGCCTCTTATAGCGCCGCTATAAGCGTGAAAAAGTAAGTCGAGTAGTGGAATTCGAGCGGAATGCTGCTGAAAAAAGAGGTGTTAGGACTGTGGAAAAGCAATCGATAGAGTTGAATGAAACGGCCAGAATCTACCGAATCCTCAAAAGCAAAAAACCAGCCCGAAGGCTGGTTTTTCTAAATAGTGGTGCCCGGACTCGGAATCGAACCAAGGACACGGGGATTTTCAATCCCCTGCTCTACCGACTGAGCTATCCGGGCAACGGAGCGCATTAAACCTTAATCCCGGATGGTCGTCAACCCTAATTCAGGAAAAGCTGTTCAACTGCTTAACTTTACGGCAATCTGTCCGTTTGCACCGCGAAATTGCACAAATCTTCCAGACAATGGGGGTGCTAAATAGCAATGCTGACAGATCAGAGGAGGGCGATATGGCGAACGACTGGCTTGAGCTACGTCAGCATGCAGACACAGGTATTGAAACCATTAAGGCACACTTCGAAGGCCATGCTTTCGACCCACACTGGCACGACAGCTATCTGGTGGGCATTACGCTTTCTGGCACTCAGCAGTTCCATTGCCGCCGCGAGCGTCACCAGAGCCAGCCGGGAGATGCCTTTCTGCTTGAACCCGGTGAAATCCATGATGGCGATGCCCCGGTCGAGGGCGGCTTTACCTATCTGACGTTCTATCTGGACGAACAGTGGCTGAACAACACGCTGCACGGGCTATACGAATCCACGCCCGGTAGTTATTCACTCCATTTTGCGCAAACCCTGACGCGTGAGCCGCAGCTGGTTCGCACCATCGGTGAGACGTTTAATGCGCTGCATCAGGATGAGATGAAAATTGTCCAGCAAAGCACGATGGATCACATGCTGGCGCAGATCACTTCCCATTGCCACTGGCGCAAAAGGCTCCCTTCGCAGCTGCAAAGCGCGGCGGTGGCACATCGGGCGCGTGACTATCTGTATGCGCATATGGGCGAAAATCTCGGGCTGTCTGATCTTGCGCGCGAGACGGGAACCGACCGCTTTACGCTGACGCGCTGTTTCAAACGTGAGTTCCATCTGGCACCGCACGCCTGGCTTATCCAGCTTCGGCTCGCCAAAGCCCGTCAGATGCTGGCACGTGGCGATTTACCGGTGGATGTCGCTGCGTCACTGGGTTTTGCCGATCAGAGCCATCTTGGACGCTGGTTCCAGCGGGCCTATCGCATCACCCCTGCCCATTACCGAAAGTTGTGCACAAACCTTCCAGACGTTTCCAGAAAATAGCGGCACAGTCAGAGCTCCAAAAATAAGGAGCTACCTGTGAACGTGATGCCGTTTCTGCTGTTTGCTTTTGTCGCCTCGATAACGCCCGGCCCAACCAATATCCTTGTTCTGACCAACAGCCAGCACTACGGGGTCAAGGCGACGATTCCCGCCCTTGTCAGCGGCTGTGTGGCGGCCAGTGCCATCGTGCTGATCTCTGGTGCGGGTGCCGGGGAAGTGTTGCGCCAGTACCCGCTGATTCGTCAGGTGATGAGCTGGGCTGGCGTGCTGTGGTTAAGCTGGATGAGCTGGCAGTTATTCAGTGCGCCAGCGGCAAACCTGTCACATGGCTCGCATCACCGATTTACGGCGCGTGCGGCGGCGCTTTTACAGGTGATCAATCCAAAGACATGGATGATGGCGTTGGCCGTCGTGAGCCTGTTTGCGCCAGTGGGAGAGCATGCCCTGCGGGATGTGGCGCTGATGGCGCTCTGGTTCTTAATCATTTCGATTGCGTGTCTGATGTGCTGGGCGTGGCTGGGAAAGGCTGTAAATCGGGTGTTTCGCACCACCGTAGCGATGGTGCGCTTTCAACGCGTAATGGCGCTGTGCCTGCTCATCTCTGCGTGGGCAGGCATGCTGGCCTAAGTCAGCGCGCCACCCATACGGCACTGCGCAAAACGCAGGATATCTTCTGCCAAGCGGTGTGCCGTCTCGACGTCGGCCAGGCTGCGGTTGACCAGCATACGGCTCAGGCAACCTTCCAGCACCAGCTCCATCTGCCGCGCGACCATTGCCGGATCGTCGACTTCGAGTCGGGTGAGCAACTCATGGGTAAAGTCGTGCGCCGCGCTTTTTTGCTGATCCGCCAGCTGATGGATCGGGTGCCCTGGATCAGGATAGAAAGTGCAGGCGGCGATAAACAGGCAGCCTGGGTAGCGTTTGTTGCGAACGCAATCCGCGAGGGCCGTATAACGCGCCAGTATTTTCTGCTCGTCCGTCAGCTCTTCGTTAAGCATTAACTGCCTGCGCCAGATATCCACCTGCTGGCTCAGATAGCGCAGGGCGTCGTACAGCAGCGCTTCTTTATCGGGCCAGAAGCGGCGAAGCTCATCCAGAGGATAATCGATGCGTTCGGCAACCATCTCAAGCGTGGTGCTGGCGATCCCTTGAACCTCAAGTAATTGCAGGGCTTGTCCCAGTACGTCTTCACGTTGCACGGTTTTCTCCTCCCAATGCTAACGGTTTCTCCCGTTAACAGTGTCGTTTACGGTTGGCGATCGCGCAAATGCGCGCTGAACGCTGCGGCATCCATAAAACCCGTCACGCGTCCGGCAGGCTGCTCTTCT
Organism: Lelliottia sp. WB101; assembly: GCF_003051885.1. Classification (NCBI taxonomy): domain Bacteria; kingdom Pseudomonadati; phylum Pseudomonadota; class Gammaproteobacteria; order Enterobacterales; family Enterobacteriaceae; genus Lelliottia; species Lelliottia sp. WB101. The sequence continues at coordinate 513,252 of NZ_CP028520.1, read as the reverse complement.
CCTTGCTCATTAAAGAACAAAATAGTCGGCAGGCCGAGCACGTTGAGCTGTTTTAACAGAGCCTTGTCCTGCGCGTTATTGGCCGTCACATTGGCCTGCAGCAGAACGGTATTTTTCAGCGCGTTTTGCACCTGCGGATCGCTAAAGGTGTATTTTTCAAACTCTTTACAGGCCACGCACCAGTCGGCGTAGAGATCGAGCATCACGGGTTTCCCTTTGGCCTGCGCCAGAGCGGTGTTCAGCTCATCAGCGTTACTGATTTGAGTAAAGCTAAGATGCGCCTGGGTTTGTACGCCTGGAGAACCAAACGCCCAGTCCTGAATGGGACGCACGCTCACCAGCGCGGCGGCCAGCAGGATAATTTGCACGATTCGCATCCACGGCTTCTGCGCCTGCAGGCTGGTAATAAACGCCCAGCCGAAGAACGCCACACCCAGAAGCGCCCACAGGCGCACTCCCCAGACGTCGCCAATCACACGTTCGAGCAGGAATACCGGCAGGGCCAGAATCACAAAGCCGAACGCCGTTTTCACGGTTTCCATCCACGGACCGCTTTTCGGCAGCAGACGGTTGCCAAAGACGGTGACCAGAATCAGCGGCAGCCCCATGCCCAGTGCATAAAGATAGAGCGTCCCGCCACCGAACCACATGTTCCCGCTCTGAGCGATGTAGAGCAGAATTGCGCTGAGCGGCGCGGTGGTGCAGGGGGAGCAGATCAGCCCGGCAATGGCGCCCATTGCAAAGACGCCGCCCGCAGAACCGCCCTGCTGACGGTTGCTCATCAGTGTCAGGCGTGTTTGCAGGGACGACGGCAGCTGCAAGGTGAATAACCCAAACATCGACAGTGCCAGCAGGGTAAAGACCACCGACAGCCCAATGAGCACATAAGGGTGCTGGAGCGCCGCCTGGAACTGAAGCCCTGCTGCGGCCACGATCAGGCCAAGGGCGGTGTATGTCAGCGCCATCCCCTGAACATAGATAAAGGCCAGCAGCAGCGCACGGGCGGTGGATAAACGCTGTTTGCCGCCGAGGACGATGCCGGAAATCAGGGGATACATCGGCAGGACACAGGGCGTGAAGGCGATACCAATACCGATCAACAGCGCCCACAGCGCGGAGAAGGGCAGCTTAGCGCTCGTATCACCCGTTTCAACTATGGGGGCTGAAGGTGCAGGGGACGCCTGCACTTCGCTCAGCGGTACCACTTTGGTCTCTGGCGGATAGCAGAAACCTGCATCGGCGCAGCCCTGGTATGTCACCGTCAGCGTGGCGCCCGAACTGGCCTGATTTACCGTGACCGGCACCGTCAGCCGATGGCGGTAGATTTCGCTTTTGCCATAGAACTCATCTTCGTGCCATTCGCCTGCGGGCAGCTGCGGCTCGCCGACGGTCGCGCGAGCTGGGGTAATGCTCACCTGCTTACGGTAGAGGTAATAGCCCTCTTTGACCTGCCAGGTCAGATTGAGATCGTGCTGGTTCTGCTGGAAGTCGAAGACAAACGCCTGGTCGGCGGGAATGAAATTAGAGCGGCCGGGCGCGTCGAATAACCCGGCAAAAACTGATGTGCTGCACAGCAGCAGGATCAGCGTAAGGAAGCGTTGAGCCATGAGAGATAATCGTTATCGCCGTAAACCACTGGCAGCACCAGCAGTTCTGGGGTCTGGTATGGATGATGAGACTTTAGGCAGTCGAGAAGCGCTTGCTGATGCGAGACGTTGGTTTTCAGCAGCATCTGCACTTCGTACTCCTGTTCCAGCTTGCCTTCCCAGTAGTACATCGAGGTAGCGCCGGGCAGGATCGTCACACAGGCAGCGAGCTGTTCTGCCAGCACTTTGGCGGCAAGCTCCTGGGCAGTGGCTTCATCGGGGGCGGTACACAGTACAACGACAGCGTCAGGTGTATTCACTACTCGACCTCCTCATCGCGAAAAAATCACTATATCACGCTGAGCCTGAGGGCATTAATGAATCGGGCCGCTGAGCGGCCCGACTTTAACTATTTTTACAACACCGAAAGCTTAAAGAATCACGCTACCGATCAGGAAACCGAAGCAGACGGCAAACACCACGCCCATCGTGCCCGGAATAAAGAACGGATGGTTAAAGACGAAGCGTCCGATGCGCGTCGTCCCGGTATCGTCCATCTGCACGGCCGCGACCAGCGTCGGATAGGTTGGCAGAATAAACAGGCCAGAAACGGCAGCGAAAGAGGCCACAGCGGTCAGTGGCGACACGTTCAGTGCCAGCGCCATCGGCATCAGCGCTTTCGCCGTCGCGGCCTGAGAATACAGCAGCGCGGAAGCCACAAAGAAAATCACCGCCAGCAGCCACGGATGGCCCTGAATCACGGTACCTGCGGTCTCTTTAATCCAGTCGATATTGTGGGAAACGAAAGTATCACCCAGCCACGCCACGCCGAGGATACAGATACAGGCGCTCATCCCGGCTTTGAAGGTGCTGGAGCTGAGAATGCTGTCCGTTTCCACGCCGCACAGCACGGTGGTCAGGGTCGCGACGCTCAGCATAATAATCAGGATCGCGTTGGTGGTATTCATCAGCGGTGTTGCCACCAGGCCGAGGCTTGGGCTGTTGACGATGGCATAAATCACCACGCAGACCACGCCCAGCAGGAACAGCAGCACCGACAGTTTCGCGCGTGGTTTGATCTCAACTTTATTTTCACCGCGAAGTTCGATCAGACCTTCTTCCAGACGTTTCAGGTACACCGGATCGTCAGAAAGTTTGGAGTTAAACAGTATAGTGACCAGAAACGACATCAGCAGTACGGCCAGCAGCGTCGATGGGATCACCACGGAGAGCAGATGGATATAGCTAACGCCATGGCCTTCCATTACCGATGACATATACACCACCGCGGCAGAAATCGGCGAGGCGGTAATCGCAATCTGCGCGGAGACCACAGCAGTCGACAGCGGGCGGCACGGCTTAATGCCTTGCTCTTTCGCCACTTCTGCAATAACCGGCAGCGTTGCCAGAGAGATGTTGCCCGTACCGGCAAAAATCGTCAGGAAGTAGGTCACGACCGGCGCGAGAATGGTGATGTATTTCGGGTTTTTGCGCAGCAGTTTTTCCGTTTGATTAACCAGATAATCCAGACCACCCGCAATCTGCATGGCCGAGATGGCTGCAATCACCGCCATGATGATGGAGATAACGTCAAACGGGATTTTCCCCGGTGCGACACCAATGGCTGCCAGAACCAGCACGCCCAATCCCCCGGCATAGCCGATACCAATCCCCCTAGCCTGGCGCCGAGGAAAATCGCCGCTAAAACGATAATCAGCTCAATGACAATCATAATCGCTTCCTTGAATGTTAGTTGTTGGATACGTAAATGTTATTTTTGTGATGTCCTATAAAAGCAAAAAGGCACGTCACAAGTGACGTGCCTTTCGGAAGTTTAACCCGAACTGTTATTGTTCGCTTTCATCGGTATAACGCTTCGCTTTGTAGGCCGGGTGCATCAGGTTCTGCGCCGAGAAGATATCATCCAGCTCAGCCTCTGTCAGCAGTCCACGCTCAAGGACGACTTCGCGCACGCTCTTACCGGTTTCGGCACAAATCTTCCCGACGATGTCACCGTTATGGTGGCCGATGAACGGGTTCAGGTAAGTGACGATACCGATGGAGTTATAGACGAAGCTTTCGCACACGGCTTTGTTCGCCGTGATGCCGTTAATGCATTTTTCCAGCAGGTTGTAGCAGGCGTTGGTCAGAATGTGGATAGACTCAAACATCGCCTGGCCAATCACTGGCTCCATGACGTTCAACTGCAGCTGACCCGCTTCGGAAGCCATGGTCACGGTAATGTCGTTGCCGATGACTTTGAAGCACACCTGGTTAACCACTTCTGGCACCACCGGGTTCACTTTAGCTGGCATGATGGACGAACCGGCCTGCAGTTCTGGCAGGTTGATTTCGTTCAGGCCAGCGCGTGGACCGGAGGAGAGCAGGCGCAGGTCGTTACAGATTTTGGAGAGTTTCACTGCCAGACGTTTCAGCGCACTGTGCACCATCACGTAGGCACCGCAGTCGGAGGTCGCTTCGATCAGGTCTTCCGCCGGAACAACCGCCAGATTGGAGACTTCCGCCAGTTTCTGCACTGCCAGCTGTTGATAGCCGTCCGGGGTATTCAGACGCGTACCGATGGCGGTGGCGCCAAGGTTCACTTCCAGCAGCAGCTCAGAGGTGCGCAGGATGTTGCGGGTCTCTTCGTTCAGCAGCACGTTAAAGGCATGGAACTCCTGGCCGAGGGTCATCGGCACAGCATCCTGCAGCTGGGTACGGCCCATTTTCAGAATGTCCTGGAACTCAACGGCTTTACGCTGGAAGCCATCGCCCAGCTGGTTAATCGCGTCGATCAGTTTCACCACAGAGGCGTACACGGCGATACGGAAACCGGTCGGGTAGGCGTCGTTGGTAGACTGGCACTTGTTAACGTGGTCGTTTGGATTGAGGTACTGGTACTCACCTTTCTGGTGGCCCATCAGTTCAAGACCGATATTAGCCAGCACCTCGTTGGTATTCATGTTGACGGAGGTCCCCGCACCGCCCTGATAGACGTCAACCGGGAACTGATCCATGCATTTGCCGTTGTTCAGCACTTCATCGCAGGCGGCGATGATGGCATTTGCAGCGCTTTTCGGAATGGTTTGCAGCTCTTTGTTTGCCAGTGCTGCGGCTTTTTTCACCATCACCATGCCACGTACAAATTCAGGGATGTCGCTGATTTTGTTGTTGCTGATGTAAAAGTTTTCAATCGCTCTCAGAGTGTGAATACCGTAGTAGGCATCCGCTGGAACTTCCCTGGTACCCAACAAATCTTCTTCGATACGAATGTTGTTTAACATGTGAACCTTCTTTTAAAGCGGCCGATGGATTGTACTAAACACACAGTAGATATGTGGTTTTCAATATTTGCTGACCGACGATTATTCCCTCAATCAGCCAGATACTCGAGATCATATGCTGATGATAGCGAATTGCCGTAATCTGGATCACTTATTATCGCCCTCATCTCATGATAATTATTAATCTGTGAAATGAATCACCGCTTGAATATTTCCAGAAAAAATATCCGTGCAAACCGATTGAAATTTGGCTAACCGTCTCCATTACAGAAAGACGCGACTCGCAAACACATACAGACAGAGGCCAGAGGCGTCTGCCACACAGGAGAAACCAGTGCGCTGGATACCTTTTATTGCCATTTTTCTCTATGTTTACATCGAGATTTCAATTTTTATCCAGGTCGCCCACGTGCTGGGCGTCCTGCTGACACTGATCCTGGTTATCTTCACATCCGTAATTGGGATGTCGCTGGTGCGCAATCAGGGTTTCAAAAATTTCCTGTTAATGCAGCAGAAGATGGCGGCGGGGGAAAGCCCGGCAGCCGAGATGATCAAAAGCGTGTCCCTGATTCTTGCGGGTCTGCTGCTGATTCTGCCGGGGTTCTTCACCGATTTCCTTGGCCTGTTACTGCTGTTGCCACCGGTGCAAAAACTTCTGACCATGAGACTGCTACCGCATCTGCGTTTTAACCGCATGCCTGGCGGCGGTTTCAGCACTGGGCCGGGAAATGGAGAGACCTTTGACGGGGAGTTTCAGCGTAAGGACGATCAGCGCGACCGCCTCGATCATAAAGACGACCGCTGACAGGTGTGCCCGGTGGCGCTTCGCTTACCGGGTTTAATCTCTTGCAGGCCGGATAAGCGCAGCGCTATCCGGCGTTTAAAGCACGCTTCGTTTCGGTAAGAACATCCACAGCCCCGCCAGCATCACCAAAGCGTACACACTCTTCCAGCCAACCATCACCAGCAGCAGCAAACACAACACGCCGCCGACTACCGCCAACACTTTAAATCGTCCCTTCAGTAACCGGCATCCTGCCAGCATGCACAGCAGATAAATGATGATGAAAATGCCGTTCGCATAGACGATCAGCGCATCGAGATTGATATTCAGCCCATAAATACACAGGGTGCTCAGCACGCAACAGCCCAGCACCGCGTTTAACGCGTTCAGGGGTAACTGGCGCTTTGACAGGCGCGACAGATGGCAGTCCGGCTTATACTGCGCCTGGGACCACACCAGGCGGGCGAAGCTCTGAATATAGATATTGAGGCTAGCGAAGCAGGCGAGATAACCAATCACGCAGGCAATCCACAGGGCTTTGACGCCAAAGAGTTGCACCACGATCCCTGGCAGCGAAGCGGCTGCGGCCATGTCGGCGCTATACGCATTGAAATGCAGTACCAGCACCGTACAGGCCCAGTAAACCGTGCCCGCCAGCAGCAGGCCAATCATCAGCGCGCGCGGGAAATCACGCTCCGGCTGTTTAAACTCTGACGCCAGATGCGCGAACGCCTCCAGCCCGACAAAACACCAGAACATCACCGCAAGCGCGGCGAAAAGTTGTGTGTGCTCGACATCTGCGATCGCCGGGAATGGAATCGCGCTCACCTGGATATCGCCCGCCCACCAGATCGCCGCAATCAACGCGACGATCAGCACGGCGACCAACGTTTGCAGATTGGCGCTGGAACTGGCACCGCGAGACCCGACCCACCAGACGATCGACAGTGTCCCCAGCTCCGCCAGCAGCAGCTGTTCGTCATGCCAGCCAAACAGCGCCTGACCAAAACCGGTGGCGATGTGCAGAGCAGCAGGAAGCCCTACAGGGATGACCGACAGGAAAAGCCAGCCGGTGACGCGCTCCAGCCGTGGGCCAAACGCCATGCCGACAAAATGCGCCACGCCACCGGCGCTGGGGAAATGGCGGCCGAGCGTCGCAAAGACAATCGCAATCGGAAAAACCAGCACGATCAGCACCGGCCACGCCCACAGACTGTTATTTCCCGCCACCAGAGCCGCCAGTGCGGGCACGGCAAAAACGCCGGTACCTAACAAGGAGGTGGAGAGCAAACCAACGCCCTGCGCCAGCCCCAGCTCCTGTTTGAGTCCACTCATTCACTTCGTCCTGCCACCATCAAAAGAGAGGCGATGGTAACACTTTCACAAATTTTTTTTCGACTGCCCCTTGAAGGGGCAAAATCCGACCCCCATCTCTCAGGGCACCAGTCGGTAAACCTTTTACGGCCCGGCGTCTTCCATAACTGATAATGACTTTCTCGAAGGAGAGCTATCAATGAGTATTCGTCCGTTACATGATCGTGTGATCGTCAAGCGTAAAGAAGTTGAAACCAAATCTGCAGGCGGCATCGTATTGACCGGTTCTGCAGCAGCCAAATCAACTCGTGGCGAAATCATCGCTGTCGGTAAGGGCCGCATCCTGGAAAACGGTACAGTGCAACCGCTGGACGTTAAAGTTGGCGACATCGTGATTTTCAACGATGGCTACGGCGTGAAATCCGAGAAGATCGACAATGAAGAAGTGTTGATCATGTCCGAAAGCGACATCCTGGCAATTGTTGAAGCGTAATCCGCGAAACGATACTGAACGAATTTGAGGAAATAAGAACATGGCAGCTAAAGACGTAAAATTCGGTAACGACGCTCGTGTGAAAATGCTGCGCGGCGTAAACGTACTGGCAGATGCAGTTAAAGTGACCCTGGGCCCGAAAGGCCGTAACGTAGTGCTGGATAAATCCTTCGGCGCACCAACCATCACTAAAGATGGCGTTTCCGTTGCACGTGAAATCGAACTGGAAGACAAATTCGAAAACATGGGCGCGCAGATGGTGAAAGAAGTTGCCTCTAAAGCGAACGACGCTGCAGGCGACGGTACCACCACCGCGACCGTGCTGGCTCAGGCGATCATCGCTGAAGGCCTGAAAGCTGTTGCTGCGGGCATGAACCCAATGGACCTGAAGCGCGGTATCGACAAAGCGGTTATCGCCGCTGTTGAAGAGCTGAAAGCCCTGTCCGTACCATGCTCCGACTCTAAAGCGATTGCGCAGGTTGGTACTATCTCCGCTAACTCCGACGAAACCGTAGGTAAACTGATCGCTGAAGCGATGGACAAAGTCGGTAAAGAAGGCGTGATCACCGTTGAAGACGGTACCGGTCTGGAAGACGAACTGGACGTAGTAGAAGGTATGCAGTTCGACCGCGGCTACCTGTCCCCATACTTCATCAACAAGCCAGAAACCGGCGCTGTTGAACTCGAAAGCCCATTCATCCTGCTGGCTGACAAAAAAATCTCCAACATCCGTGAAATGCTGCCAGTACTGGAAGCCGTTGCGAAAGCCGGTAAACCATTGGTTATCATCGCTGAAGATGTTGAAGGCGAAGCACTGGCAACGCTTGTGGTTAACACCATGCGTGGCATCGTGAAAGTCGCTGCGGTTAAAGCACCTGGCTTCGGCGATCGTCGTAAAGCAATGCTGCAGGACATCGCAACGCTGACCGGCGGTACCGTGATTTCTGAAGAAATCGGTATGGAACTGGAAAAAGCGACTCTGGAAGACTTGGGTCAGGCGAAACGCGTTGTGATCAACAAAGACACCACCACCATCATCGATGGCGTGGGTGACGAAGGCGCAATCCAGGGCCGTGTTACTCAGATCCGTAAGCAGATCGAAGAAGCGACCTCTGACTACGACCGCGAAAAACTGCAGGAGCGCGTAGCGAAACTGGCAGGCGGCGTTGCAGTAATCAAAGTCGGTGCTGCTACCGAAGTTGAAATGAAAGAGAAGAAAGCGCGCGTTGATGACGCCCTGCACGCAACCCGTGCTGCGGTAGAAGAAGGCGTGGTTGCCGGTGGTGGTGTTGCGCTGGTTCGCGTTGCCGCTAAACTGGCTGGCCTGACTGCTCAGAACGAAGATCAGAACGTGGGTATCAAAGTTGCGCTGCGCGCAATGGAAGCTCCACTGCGTCAGATCGTGTCCAACGCCGGTGAAGAGCCGTCTGTTGTGGCGAACAACGTGAAAGCAGGCGAAGGTAACTACGGTTACAACGCAGCAACTGAAGAATACGGCAACATGATCGACTTCGGTATCCTGGACCCAACTAAAGTTACCCGTTCTGCTCTGCAGTACGCGGCCTCTGTAGCGGGTCTGATGATCACCACCGAATGCATGGTGACCGACCTGCCTAAAGGCGATGCTCCTGACTTAGGCGCAGGCGGCATGGGCGGTATGGGTGGAATGGGCGGCATGATGTAATTGCCCTACGCCCGGCATCGTTCTGTAACCAGAATGCGTTGGGCGTAACCCTCCCAGAATTGAAAAACCCCCAGGCAGAAATGTCTGGGGGTTTTTCTTTTGTTCATCTTTTTAGTATAAGGTTTACACACGGACAACTCTTGTCCAGCTTATTGCAAACGGGGAATAACATGCGCGTTAAAGTCTGTGCAGGGATCGTAGGGGCAGCGTTGCTGCTGGCAGGTTGTAGCTCCAGTAATGAGCTCTCCTCGGCGGGTCAGGGCGTTCGCTTTGTGGAAGATAAGCCGGGCAGCGAGTGCCAGCTGTTAGGTTCGGCAACCGGTGAGCAGAGTAACTGGATGTCGGGTCAGCACGGTGACGAAGGCGGTTCAATGCGTGGTGCCGCGAATGCGCTGCGTAACCAGGCGGCGGCAATGGGTGGCAACGTCATTTACGGTGTGAGCAGCCCATCGCAAGGCATTCTGTCGAGCTTTGTCCCGACGGCAAGTTCCATGAACGGCCAGGTCTATAAGTGCCCGAACTGAGTCACGTGCGGGCTAATGTCCTCACCTGAATCCTCTGTTTATCGCAGAGGCTACAAACAAAAAAACGGCAACACCGGTTGCCGTTTTGTTTTGACCCTACACCATCCGCTTTTTACGACTGACGTAGCTGCAAATCCAGCGGCGTTTTGCTCGGCTCACCACCAATTTCTCGCGCCAGTTTCGGCACCATATAGCCTGATACCAGCGTCAGCAGCTCCCGCATAATCTGCCGGGCTTCCTCATCGCTCACCATGAAATGCGCCGCACCCTGAACGCGGTCCAGCACATGCAGGTAATAGGGCATAACCGACGCATCAAACAGCGCATTGCTCAGATCGGCGAGCGCACGTGCGTTATCATTCACGCCGCGCAACATCACGCTCTGGTTTAGCAAGGTCACGCCAGCCTGGCGCAGACGAACCATCGCCGAACGAAATGCGTCATCGATCTCGTTGGCGTGGTTAATGTGATTCACCAGCAGGATTTGCAGTCGCGACTGTTCGAAGCGCGAAACCAGGGTATCTGTGATGCGCGCGGGGATCACAATCGGCAGACGACTGTGAATGCGTAAACGTTTGATGTGCGGGATCGCTTCGAGTTGCGTGAGCAGCCAGTCCAGCTCATGATCCTTCGCCATCAGCGGATCGCCACCGGAAAAGATGATCTCATCCAGCTCCGGATGGGCGGCAATATAGTCCAGTGCCACCTGCCAGTTGCGTTTATTGCCCTGATTTTCGGCATACGGGAAGTGGCGACGGAAGCAATAGCGACAATTTACCGCACAGCCACCTTTCACCAGCAGCAGCGCGCGGTTGAGGTATTTATGCAGCAGGCCCGGCACCACGCTGTTCTGTTCTTCCAGCGGATCGGTGCTATAGCCCGGTGCTGTCACGAACTCATCCTGCGAGGTAAGTACCTGTTTCAGAAGCGGATCGTCGGGATTGCCTTTCTCCATACGCGCGACAAACGCACGCGGCACGCGCAGGGCAAAGAGGCGTTTTGCTTCACGACCGGCGAGCAAATTTTCATCCGTGTCTATATTCAATAGACGCAGCAGTTCATCAGGACTGGTGATTACATCGGCAAGTTGCGATAACCAATCTTCTCTGGACGGGGTATTTAGGGTTACAATATGCGCCATTTTGTGGCTTAGCTACCAGTTAACAATTTTCAGAGGGCCTTATGGCGACTTACTATAGCAACGATTTTCGTGCTGGTCTTAAAATCATGATGGACGGCGAACCGTATGCGGTTGAAGCCAGCGAATTCGTTAAACCAGGTAAAGGCCAGGCATTTGCGCGCGTTAAGCTGCGTCGCCTGCTGACCGGTACCCGTGTTGAGAAAACCTTCAAATCCACCGACTCCGCTGAAGGCGCTGACGTGGTCGATATGAACCTGACCTTCCTGTACAACGACGGCGAGTTCTATCACTTCATGAACAACGAAACTTTCGAGCAGTTGGCTGCTGATGAGAAAGCCGTTGGTGACAACGCGAAATGGCTGCTGGATCAGGCTGAATGCATCGTGACCCTGTGGAACGGTCAGCCTATCAGCGTGACTCCGCCTAACTTCGTTGAGCTGGAAATCATTGAAACCGATCCAGGCCTGAAAGGTGATACCGCAGGGACTGGCGGCAAGCCAGCAACGCTGTCCACTGGCGCAGTGGTTAAAGTTCCACTGTTCGTTCAGATTGGCGAAGTGATCAAAGTGGATACTCGCTCTGGCGAATACGTATCCCGCGTGAAGTAATTCATGTAAATGATTGAGGCGCAGCGTCTGCTGCGCCTGATTGATTCAGGCAGGGATGATGAAACGTACCGTTAAAATTCTGCTGATGCTGGTGCTCTCCAGCGCGATCCTTTCCGGGTGCAACACCGCACGTGGTGTCGGCGAGGATATTAAAGATCTGGGCCATGTTATTTCCCACGCGGCCAGCTAATCACTTCTAAAACTCCGAAAAAATACGTCCTTTTCCGTCGACCGGCGGGATTTTGTCTATCCTTAAGTGGCTATACACAAATAACATTGGCTATAAAAGGAAGATATATTATGGTTAAGAAAACAATTGCAGCGATCTTTTCTGTACTGGTGCTTTCCTCAGTATTAACCGCATGCAACACCACGCGTGGCGTGGGTGAAGATATCCAAAGCGGCGGTAACGCTATTTCTGGTGCAGCAACGAAAGCACAGAATTAATAGCGGTGTTAACGGACGGTACGGAACTGCCACCGTACCGTCAGCTTGCAACGTCCTGAAGTGTCAAAAACGGTGAAAACCGCGTATCCATATGCAGCTTCATACGGATGTTCCGTTTGTAGGTGTAGACCGTCTTACTGTTAATACTCAGCTTACCGGCAATTTTCTGATTGCTCGCGCCTTCCATCCACAGTGCTAATACTTTCTCTTCCTGTCGTGTCAGGAGCGGCGTCGCAATTTGCGGTATCTCATAGCTGGCACAGGAACTCAGGGCGTCATTAATCACCGTCGCCAGCGTGTAGAGCGGTGTGTTTTTACACAGTGAGGCCCACAGCGGGAACTGTTTTATATATTGCGACATGTCCGTTTTTTCGCTGGATTGCAGCAAAATAAAAGGCCGCGTCTCGCTGGCAATGAGCAGCGAGGAGAGTTGCTGGATATCACCCATATCCTGAGTAAAACTATTTAAGTCAGCAATAATCAGCGTTGGGTTCCATTGCAGGATATGCTCCCTGGCAAGGAACAGGTTGTTAACGCCGGTGACCATAAAAGAGCCTGGGAACAGACCTGAATGATTGAGCCATGCTGCAAACCCTGAGCGGGTGAAGTGACAACGGTCAATCAAGAGAATTTTAAACATGTTTTTTTTCGCATCAGGCAACGGGTTCGGCTTTCTGCCATCAGAAAGCACACCATCATAGGGAAGTCCGATGAGTGATAAATGATGGAACTCCGTTGCATACTGAGGCTATTTCAGGCTTTTACTTACATTCAGCAAACAGATTGAAAAAAAATCACATCTTGCGCAGAATAGGCCTCTCAACTCAGCCTTGCGGGACGACCTGCAAGCGCTTCTCTCACCGGGGACGGCCCCAGACTGTTATTTAAGTTAAGGAGCCTGATATGTCCTGGATAATTCTTTTGATCGCCGGTTTGCTGGAAGTGGTGTGGGCTATTGGCCTGAAATACACCCACGGTTTTACACGCCTCACGCCCAGCATCATTACCGTCACCGCGATGATTGTCAGTATTGCACTGCTCTCCTGGGCGATGCGCACGCTGCCCGTGGGGACAGCCTATGCCGTGTGGACGGGGATTGGCGCAGTCGGTGCGGCAATTACCGGCATTCTGCTGCTGGGGGAATCCGCGAGTCCGGCGCGAATCGCCAGCCTCGCGTTAATCGTCGCGGGGATTATTGGGTTGAAACTCAGCACCCATTAATGCGGCTGTTCAACCCAGATTAATTTCGACACATCAAACCCTTGTCGGGTCGCGACATCGAGCATTTGCTTTTTCATTTCGTCAGAAATAGTCGGTGTGCGTGAGAGTATCCACAGATAGTCGCGATCCGGCCCGCAGACCAGCGCATGGCGATATTCCCGGTCCAGCGCAATCACGTTATAGCCGCCGTAGAACGGGCCAAAGAACGACACTTTCAGCGCGGCTCTGCTCGGGTCGCCGGTAAAGTAGGCTTTGCCGATCGTCTGCTGCCACATTCCACGCTCTGGATTATATCCCTTATTAATGACCTGAATGCCACCGTCATCCATGGTGCTGTAGGTTGCGGTGACGCGCTGTAGCCCGCGCTCAAAGCGGTGATCGAGACGGGCGATTTCATACCAGGTACCGAGATAACGCTGTGCATCAAAGTTATTCACTACGGTGACGCCATTCGGCGGGGTAGGGGAACTACAGGCCACAACTAAAAACGCGGCTGTCACCGCGGCGATAACAGGCAAAATGCGCATAGAAGTTTCCTTGCTGTTTTTTTGTTAAGTGTAGATGACAGCAAGGAAAATGCGGGACAAAAGGTTACTGGAGCGCGTCCAGAATACGGAACGCGGCATCTACACGAGCCGGGTTGGGATAGCTTTTATTCGCCAGCATCACGATGCCGAGATCTTTTTGCGGAATAAAGGCCACGTAGCTACCAAAGCCGCCGGTGGATCCGGTTTTATGTACCCATGATGCTTTCACGGCAGGCGCAGGGGGATTAATTTCCACCGCAGTGGCCGGCGCCAGCGCCACTTTATTATCGCTGCCGGTCACCACCGTTTTCGCCTTCACTGGCCAGTTCAGCATTTCCCAGCCTAAGCCCTGATACATCTCACCGATCTGCCAGTAGCGCGATTGAGCAAGCGTAATGCCCTGCTGCAGTTTTTGATCGCTTACGGTTGTCGGATTCATGTTGGCCTGCACCCAGCTCGCCATATCCTCAATCGTGGTTTTAACGCCGTAGGCTTCTGCATCCAACTGGCCCGGCGAAACATGAACCGCTTTGCCGTCGCGATAGCCCCAGGCGTAATGCTGCTGTTCGCTCTCGGGTACGGTCAGCCAGGTGTGATTAAGTTTCAGCGGCTGGAGTACGCGCGTGGTCATGGCCTGTTCAAAGCTCATACCAGAGGGTTTGACTGCAAGCGAACCAAACAGGCCAATGCTGGCGTTAGCGTAAAGACGCTTTTCGCCGGGCGCCCACTGTGGCTGCCAGTTTTGATAAAACGTCAGCAAGGAAGCCCGATCGGTTACTTCATCAGGCACCTGCAACGGCAAACCACCCGCCGTGTAGGTCGCCAGATGAAGCAGGTTAATGTGCTGCCACTGCTTACCCGTCAACTCAGGCCAGTATTTTGTCACAGGATCGCTCAGGCGAATTTCGTCGCGCGCGATGGCATCGCCGCCCAGCACACCGGTGAAGGTTTTGCTCACGGAACCCAGTTCAAACAAGGTTTGCTGAGTGACGGGGCGGTTAGCTTCTATATCGGCTTTACCCCAGGTGAAGAAGTGAGGTTTGCCCTGGTAAATCACCGCGACCGCCATCCCTGGGATAGCCTGCTCCTGCATGAGCGGGGCAATGGTGCGGTTAACGATGTCGGCCAGCTGTTTGTCTGTCACGGGTGCCGCGAGCGTTGAGAATGACGCGCTGAGCAGTAACGCACAGCAAAGTGATTTTTTCATCTGAGCATCTTCCATAAAAAAAGCCCGCCGGAAGGGCGGGCCGGATGAAGACGCACAATATCAAATTGTGACGATAGCAACCAGGGTGACAACCGTCAGAATGGTTGCCAGACCGTAGAACACCCACTTGCCGTTAGGCACGTGGATTTTCAGGTCATGCATGGCGTGGTGGATGCGATGCAGCCCCAGCCAGAGCGGCAGAACAATCATCAGGAAGATAAACACGCGGCCAATAAAGCTGCTGGCGAACGCAAACACGCGGTCGTAGCCCATTGCATCGCCTGGGAACAGCCCCAGCGGCAGCAAGATTGCTACCAGCAGGATGATGACCGGGGCGACGATGGCGCTCCACATGCCGCCTGCACCGAACAGGCCCCAGAATACCGGCTCGTCAGAGCGTTTTGGATTGGGATTAATCACTCAGGCCTCCTTACCAGAACAGTGCCACAAACAGAACGACCACAGTCACCACTGCAGTCACCGCCCAAAGCCCTTTAATGACAGGCTCCGGTCCCATTTTCTCGCCTTTCACGATGATGTTTGCTGCTTTCGGCGCCAGCTCAAACCAGGTTTTCGTATGCAGCAGCGCGGCGGCGAGCACGATCAGGTTCAGGATCACCACGATCGGGTTTTGCAGGAAGCCCACAAAACTGGCCCAGGTTTCCGGGCCGTGCTTCAGCGCAAAAAGGCCGTACATCAGTTCAAGGCTGAACCAGACCGCGGGAACCGCCGTGCCTTCACGCAGCATATAGAAGCGATAAAACGGCAGTTTCTTCCACCAGGTGGCTGGCATTGGCCGCACGTAGGCTTTGCGTTTAGTCGTCATCATGCACTCCTTAGCGTGGTTTCAGGGTGGCGATAAGAAAGTCTTTCGAGCTTTCCACTTTACCCTGCTGAATAGCGGCGGCCGGGTCGACATGCTTCGGACACACTTCCGAGCAATAGCCCACAAAGGTGCAACTCCACACGCCGTTCTGGCTGTTCAGCTGCGCCATACGTTCTTTCTTCCCGTGGTCGCGGCTGTCTTCGTTATAACGGTGTGCCAGCGTGATGGCGGCCGGGCCGATAAACTCCGGATTAAGGCCAAACTGCGGGCAGGCGGCGTAGCACAGACCGCAGTTGATGCAGCCGGAGAACTGATGGTATTTCGCCATCTGCGCCGGGGTTTGGGTGTTTGGACCCTGATCCGGCGTGCGCGGGTTGCCAATGATGTACGGCTTAATCGCTTCCAGACTTTCGATAAAGTGGGTCATATCGACCACCAGATCGCGTTCAATCGGGAAGTTACCCAGCGCTTCAACCTTCATGCCCTTGGTGTACTCGCGCAGGAAGGTTTTACAGGCCAGTTTTGGCACTTTGTTGACCATCATGCCGCAGGAGCCGCAGATAGCCATGCGGCAGGACCAGCGATAGCTGAGGTCGGGTGCCAGGTTATCTTTGATGTACCCGAGCGCATCCAGCAGGGAGGTCTGCTCATCAAAAGGCACGTCGTAGAACGCGCTGTGCGGTGCGACGTCCACTTCCGGGTTGTAGCGCACCACTTCAATTTTCAACGTCTGCATCTCAGCCATTCGCCTTCTCCTTCTTATCGGCTGCTTCCGCTTCTGCCCCATACACGCGTTTTGCTGGTGGCAGCGTGGTAATTTTCACGTCGCTGTAATCCAGACGAGTGGTACCGTCCGCGTCGCGATAAGCGAGGGTATGCTTGAGGAAATTCACGTCGTCGCGTTCGGTACAGCCTTCGTCCAGACGCTGATGCGCGCCGCGCGACTCTTTACGCGCCAGGGCGGAGTGCGCCATACATTCGGCAACGTTCAGGCCGTGGCCCAGCTCGATGGTGTAGAGCAGGTCGGTGTTAAACACGCTGGAGGTATCGGTAATGCGCACGCGTTTGAAGCGCTCCTGCAGTTCCGCCAGCTTATCGACGGTTTTCTGCATCAGCTCCGGCGTACGGTAGATGCCGCAGCCTTCTTCCATGGAGAGTCCCATTTCGTCGCGGATTTTCGCCCAGTTTTCCGTCCCTTCCTGGTTAACCAGCGCTTTCAGGCGTTTTTCGACATCCACCACCTGCGCGTCCAGCGCGGCGCTGTTGGCTTCACCGGCAGTAGTAGCACGCTCCATCGCACGCTCACCCGCCATACGACCAAACACCACCAGTTCTGCCAGCGAGTTAGAGCCGAGGCGGTTGGCACCGTGCAGGCCGACGGAAGAGCACTCCCCGACGGCAAACAGCCCTTTGATGCGTGTTTCGCACTGCTGATCGGTTTCGATACCGCCCATGGTGTAGTGCGCCGTTGGACGCACTGGAATCGGTTCTTTCACCGGGTCGACGCCAACGTAGGCTTTCGCCAGTTCGCAGATGAACGGCAGACGCTCCAGCAATTTCTTCTCGCCCAGATGGCGCAGGTCGAGATAGACCACATCGCCGCGCGGCGTGGAGATGGTGTTACCTTTGCGCCATTCGTGCCAGAACGCCTGAGAAACTTTGTCGCGCGGACCGAGTTCCATGTATTTGTTTTTCGGCTCACCGAGCGGCGTTTCCGGGCCCATGCCGTAATCCTGCAGATAGCGATAGCCATCTTTGTTGACCAGAATACCGCCTTCACCACGGCAGCCTTCCGTCATCAGAATGCCGGAACCCGGTAAACCGGTTGGGTGGTACTGCACGAACTCCATGTCGCGCAGCGGAATGCCGTGGCTAAGCGCCATGCCCATGCCATCACCGGTGACGATCCCGCCGTTGGTGTTATAACGATAGACGCGGCCTGCACCGCCCGTCGCCATCACTACCGCATTGGCGCGAATCTGAATCAGCGTGCCTTCCATCATGTTCATCGCCACCAGGCCACGGGCATGACCGTCGTCAACCAGAATGTCGAGGACGAAGTGTTCGTCGAAGCGTTGAATTTGAGGGAACTGAAGGGAGGTCTGGAACAGGGTGTGAAGCATGTGGAAGCCGGTTTTATCGGCGGCAAACCAGGTGCGTTCGATTTTCATTCCGCCGAAGCGGCGCACGTTAACGCTACCGTCCGGACGGCGACTCCACGGGCAGCCCCACTGCTCCAGCTGGGTCATTTCCGTCGGGCAGTGATGGACAAAGTAGTCAACGACGTCCTGTTCGCAAAGCCAGTCGCCCCCTGCAACCGTGTCGTGGAAATGGTATTCGAAGCTGTCATGATCCTGCGCTACGGCGGCGGACCCTCCTTCTGCGGCAACCGTGTGGCTTCGCATCGGATAGACTTTTGAAATCAGTGCGATTTTAGCGGTTGGATTCGCTTGGGCTGCAGCAATCGCAGCCCGTAATCCTGCGCCGCCAGCACCTATAACGACAAGATCGGCTTGAAAAGTTTGCACGACATTCCTCCAGATTTTTGTTTTTTCGCAACGTGTGACCTGACAGGTTTCACTTGCCACAAGGGCGGTTGCGAATGCGTTTCCACTGCTCCTTTATGGGTAAAACAGTATAACCGTATGGATGTGGGGGAAATTTGACGCGTTCGATTTTTTTGCTGTTAAGTCCTGGGATTTATCACCGTAATTGATGGATTGCGTCACGGAATTTAGCGGATTGCTGAATCGAGAAAATTTACTGTGCAAAATTTGTCTCTCTCCCCGCTAACGAGTAGACTTCGTGCCCTTGTCTGAATCCGGAGAAAATTCCCATGAGCGAAACGGCCACCTGGCAGCCGAGCGCAACCATCCCTAACCTGTTAAAACGTGCAGCAATTATGGCAGAAATTCGCCGCTTCTTTGCTGACCGTGGTGTACTTGAGGTGGAAACGCCGTGCATGAGTCAGGCAACGGTAACAGATATTCATCTGGTCCCGTTTGAAACCCGTTTTGTCGGTCCTGGTCACTCTCAGGGGATGAATCTGTACCTGATGACCAGCCCGGAATATCACATGAAGCGCCTGCTGGCGGCGGGCTGTGGCCCGGTGTATCAGCTGTGCCGCAGCTTCCGCAATGAAGAGATGGGGCGTCACCACAACCCAGAATTCACCATGCTGGAGTGGTATCGCCCGCATTACGACATGTACCGTCTGATGAACGAAGTGGACGATCTGCTGCAACAGGTGCTGGAGTGCGCCGGTGCTGAGACGCTCTCTTATCAGCAGGCTTTCCAGCGTCATCTGGAAATCGATCCGCTGTCCGCGGACAAAACGCAGCTGCGTGAAGTGGCGGCGAAGCTGGATCTGAGCAACGTCGCGGATACAGAAGAAGATCGCGATACCTTGCTGCAACTGCTGTTCACCTTTGGCGTAGAGCCGCAGATTGGTAAAGACCGCCCGACCTTTGTTTATCACTTCCCGGCAAGTCAGGCGTCGCTGGCGCAAATCAGCACCGAAGATCACCGCGTCGCCGAGCGTTTTGAGGTCTATTACAAAGGCATGGAACTGGCGAATGGTTTCCACGAGCTGACCGATGCCCGCGAACAGCAGCAGCGCTTCGAACAGGATAACCGCAAGCGTACCGCGCGCGGCCTGCCGCAGCAGCCGATTGATACCCATCTGCTGGAAGCATTAAAAGCCGGTCTGCCGGACTGCTCCGGCGTAGCATTGGGCGTGGATCGTCTGGTGATGCTGGCGCTCGGTGCCGAGCAATTAGGCGATGTGATTGCGTTTACGGTTGATCGCGCCTAGATAAGCAGTAAAAACCCTCTCTCGAGAGGGTTTTTTTATGTGTGCCCTTCTCCTGAGGGAGAGGGCGGGTGAGTGCATCAGACCCTACTCACCCTACAAACTTCCCGCCGGGCGCTTGCGCGCCGCAGACGTCAACGTTCTTCCCGTTTTACGCCCATCGAGTGTTTCCAGACGCATCTGGAACGGTGGGAATGGCATATCAATACCGTGCTCGCGGAACCCGGCCAGTATCAGCTGGTGGATTTCATGACGCAGCGGCATACGGTGGCCCATCTCGGCGGCGTAGATACGCAGTTCGAAAATCTGAATCCCCTGCTGCAAATCGACCAGGAACACTTCCGGTGCCGGGTTATCGATCACCAGCGAACAGCGCTCGGCAGCGGTGTACAGAATCTGCGTCACCTCTTCGCTGTTAGCATCTGATGGCGCCGGAACGGTCAGCACCACACGCGTGACGGAGTCGGACAGCGACCAGTTGATAAACTGCTCGGTGATAAACGCCTTATTCGGCACGATGATCTCTTTGCGATCCCAGTCGCTAATGGTAGTCGCACGGGTGTTGATCTTGGTGATGCTCCCGGTCAGATCGCGGATCGTCACGGTATCGCCAATGCGGATGGGTTTTTCGAACAGGATGATCAGGCCGGAGATGAAGTTAGCGAAGATCTCCTGCAAACCAAAGCCCAGACCGACACCCAGTGCCGCGACCAGCCATTGCAGCTTGGACCACTCAATCCCAATCATCGAGAAGCCAACCAGTCCGCCAAACAGCAGAATCAGGTATTTGGTAATCGTAGTGATGGCATATCCGGTGCCGGGGGTGAGATCCAGATGCTGTAACAGTGCCAGCTCCAGCAGAGCAGGAAAGTTACGTACCAGCTGGGTGGTAATGATCAGCACCAGAATCGCAATCAACACCGCTCCCAGCGTAATCGGCTCAAGGCTTTCGACACCCTGCACCGTAGATGTGGCATCCCACAGAGAGATGTTCTCAAGGAAGCCAAACGCCGAGTGAATCTCGGACCACAGTACAATCACCGACAGCAGCGCGATGAGCATCAGGATGGAGCGCACCAGGCGCAGGGACTGAGTACTGATGGCATCCAGATCCAGTTCAACCTCGTCCACTTCCGTTGTGCCTTCAGTGCTGCTGGTGCTGTGCGGATCGTCTTCGCCACGCGCACGCTGGGCGAGGATTTCGGCGCGACGATGTTTGGCACGGTCAAACGCCAGACGGCGACGCTGAATCAGCATCCAGCGGCGGATAATGTGATACACGACCAGCAGCAGGAACCAGATCGCCACCGACGTTTCCAGACGGGCAAGCAGAGCCTGGGCGGTTGCCAGATACCCGACTGCTGCGGCAAGAATCGCCACCAGCGGAGCGCTGAGCAGCAGGTTCCACAGCATGCGGTTCACCATGTTTTCGCCGCTGCCGGTTTTGTCGACATACAGCGGAATTCCGGCTCGTTTCAGGCTCAGGGTTACCATCGCCAGCGCGCCGCAGATCAGCATAAAGCACAGACGTCCGAGGGAGCCGGAAAACTCACGGTCGTTGAGATTATCGAACATAATGAGCGCCATAATCAGCGGCACGATAAGCCCGATACTCATCAGGTAATAGCGCATCGCCCGCGTTACGCGCTGGCGCGGCCAGGCGAAGTGGGCGATAAACAGCCCGTTTGGACGGGCAAAGGTCGCGCAAATCATCACCACCCACAGCAACGGCACCGTGGCCGTCACGCCATCGCCAATCGCTACGGCGAGCGGATACGGCCAGGCTTCTCGCAGGCCATAGCCCAGTGTCATCCACAGCACCGGCAGCGGGGATGCCACCAGAATCGACCAAAACACGGTGCGCAGCGTGAGCCAGAAGTGGTCCTGCGTCACTTTCCCCACCCGGGCGCTGGAACGCTCCAGGAAACGGGTGAAGTGCCTGCGCGAATAAATGCTAAAACCAACCAGAATCAGCGCGCCGAGCAGCGGGAAAATCGTCTCTTTGCTGGTGAGGATCATCACGCCCGCTTTGCCCAGCTGACCAAAAGTATCCAGCGAAATCAGGCGGCGCAGGTCTTGCACGAGGTCAATCGGCCAGGAGATGCTCATCGGCCGCACGTCCGAGGTCCAGAACAGATAGCGGTGCGTGGCTTCGTTTACCTCTTTCAGCGCGTCTTCCAGCTGGCTGTTGGAGACTTTCAGCTTGGTCAGTTCCAGAATCAGCGTGTCGCCGCCCTGCAGCAGAGAGTTCAGCAATTCGCGCTGAGTGCGCAGCTGAGCGTCGAGAATGCGGTTCTCTTCGCTGGTCAACGGCTCGCCATCGGCCTGATGCTGCTGACGGACTTGAGACTGTTTGTTGAGAAGATCTTCATAACGCAAACGCTGGACGCGCAGCTGCGCCATTTCCGTGTCCAACTGCTGCGGCTTAGGCATCTCCGGCAGACGCGCTACCTGAGCGCGTAAGGCTTCGCCCAGCAGGTTCGATGAACCCAGCCACTGGGACTGTTCGCGCAGGGTGTTCAGCGCCTGACGCACCTGTAACGTCTGATTGGTCGCCTGGCGCTGCTGCGAGGCCACCAGATCCATACGCTGGGCCTGCTGGTTCAGGGCTGCGGACAGCTCGCGGTTAATCTTGAACTGCGCCACGATCCCCGCCGGGAGATTTTCGCTGTTTTCTGCCAGCAGTTCGGTGCTCTCCAGCGCGCGTTCTGCCTCGCGCTGACGCTGGCTGTTAAGCTGATTTCGCAGGGCTTGCAGATAGGTATCGAGCTGCTGGCCCTGTTTCTGCGCCAGTTCGGAACGCATTCGCGCCAGTTCCTGACGGTTATTGGCAGACAACTGGGCCAGCTCAAGCTCATCGACCAGGGCTTTCAGTTTGGCTGATTCGGCCTGCAGGCTGAGATTTTGCGGATTATTACCGGGCTGGGTGCCGATACGACGCTCGACTTCGTTCAGCTGGCGGCGAGCATCGGTTTGCTGTTGGGGCAGTTGGCTGAGCGAATCTGCGATTTCACGCGCCCGTTCTTGCTCCTGCTGCGCCTGACGGCTTTTCTCCAGCAGCTGGCTGCTGACCTGCAGGATTTCCTGATTCAGGGCGTCCGTCGTCATGCCCGAGGGAACGTTACGCGGCTCATCGCGTAAATTATTCAGCTGCGAGCGGAGCGTTTGGGAGAGTTTGGGAAAGTTATCGATAACCTGCTGATATTGCTCTGCGCGCTCGAGGGAACCTTTACGTTCCTCAAGCGCGTTCAGCGCGGCCTGGAGCTGCTCAACGGCTTCCGGCTGGGCGGGTTTGGCCGCCTTTGCCTGCTCCAGTTCCTGAGAGATCTGTTTGGCATCAGGGGCTGTCGCTGCGTACGCCCCTGTACTGAGGCACCAGGCCATCAGAAAAATGATAATCGGGCGCACTTCAGTAACCCCTTTGGTTAGCCTTGGTCGTTCTTGTCGTCAACCAGCGGACTGGCGTCGTGTTCGGCTTTAATCTCTTCTTCTGCCAGTGGCGCTGGCTCGACTTCTGGTGTCACGAAGGTTTCCGTCGAGATAGCCAGCGGCTGACCAATTTTAGTCACGGACAGGCTTTGCAGAGAATCCACCAGATTCACTTTACCCGGCGCGAACAGGTTGATCACGGTAGAACCCAGTTTGAAGCGACCCATCTCCTGGCCTTTCAGCAGGGCAATCGAGCCTTCGTTTTCGCCAGCCGGCCATGTCCAGCGTTTGATTACACCTTCGCGTGGCGGCGTGATGGTGCCAGCCCAGACGGTTTCGATGCTGCCAACAATGGTCGCACCCACCAGAATCTGCGCCATTGGACCAAATTCAGTATCAAACAGGCAGATGACGCGCTCGTTACGGGCGAACAGGTTCGGGACGTTTTGCGCCGTCAGATGGTTCACGGAGAACAGATCGCCCGGCACGTAGATCATCTCACGCAGGATACCGTTGCACGGCATGTGTACACGGTGATAGTCGCGCGGCGAGAGGTAGGTGGTGACAAATGAGCCGTTGCGGAACAGGTCTGCCATCAGGTAGTTACCTGCCAGCAGGGCTTCCATGCTGTAGTCGTGGCCTTTGGCCTGCAGGATTTTGTCTTCTTCGATTTTGCCAAGCTGGCTTATTACGCCGTCTGCCGGCATCACCAGCACATTCGGGTCGGTATTCAGCGGACGAACGTCATCACGCAATGGGCGGACAAAGAAATCGTTGAAGGTGCGGTAGCTGGCGGTGTCCGGCTTCTGCGCCTCTTTCATGTCGACCTTGTAGTATTTAACGAACAGATCGATAACCAGCTTTGTCAGCCAGCCCGCTCGTTTGCTCGCGCCCCAGCCCGCCAGGCGGGTGAGCCATAGTTTAGGCAGAATGTATTGAAGCGAAAGTTTGAATGAGTTTAACAAGGTAGCCTCCAGGCCATTGTTTTGTCGTTCCTGATCCGGCTTCACAGCGCCGGAACCTGAAAAAAGGGGACGATTTTAGCGACGCTTAGCTTAGTTGTCAGTTATCAGAATCAGAAAAGTTTTTACGCGTTTTTACCTGGTCCATGCTTTCGAGGATGCGGTGATAGTTGTAGAAACGGGTTTCGGCAATTTTCCCGGTTTCAACCGCTTCACGAATGGCGCAGCCAGGGTCGTTGTCGTGTTTACAGTCGCGGTATTTGCAAGCGCCTAAATAGTCATGGAATTCGACAAATCCATTGAAGATTTGTTCCGGCTCAAGGTGCCACAAACCAAATTCACGCACCCCTGGGGAGTCAATGACATCGCCGCCGTGTGGGAAGTGGTACAGGCGCGAGGCCGTGGTGGTGTGCTGACCCAGCCCGGAGTTGTCGGACACATCGTTGGTGAGGATCTCGTCCTGCAGCCCCAGAAGATTGTTTAACAGGCTGGATTTCCCCACGCCAGACTGACCCGCAAAGATGCTGATGCGGTCGGTGAGCGCCTCTTCAAGCGGTTTCAGGCCATCTTTCTTGTGGCTGGAGACCATCAGCACGCGATAGCCAATATTACGGTAGATGTCCATTTGCTCGTTCACAAATGCCATACCGTCGTCATCCAGCAGATCGATTTTGTTGAGCACGATCAGCGGCTCAACGTCCAGCGTTTCGCAGGCCACGAGATAGCGGTCGATAATATTGAGCGAAAGCTCAGGTAAGATCGCCGATACAATCACGATCTGATTGATGTTAGCAGCGATCGGTTTGACGCCGTCGTAGAAGTCGGGGCGTGTCAGAACGGACGTGCGCTCATGAACCGCTTCGACGATCCCTTTTACGTTGACACCTTCGGACGCCGCTTTGCCTGGACGCCATACCACGCGGTCACCGGTCACCAGTGAACGGATGGTGCGACGAATGTTGCAGCGGTGGACGCTACCGTCGGCGGCTTCCACATCGGCGTGCATGCCGAAACGGCTGATCACCATGCCTTCGGTCGTTTCGCCAAACAGGTTGTCGTCGTAATCGGGTTTCTCCGAAGTGGTCTTAAGACGGCGCTGATGGTTGGCACTCACACGGCGCTGTTGCCCTTTGGAGAGTTTATTTTTACTCAATCGTGCTGACTCCTGGTCGCCCGTATCGGGCAAAACCTCTATGATACACACTAATTAATACTAGTTAACCTGCTACTGCCGGTTATGCGAGAAGGGTGGAAAATAACATGAGCGCGGATGAAAACAACCTGATTTGGATTGATCTTGAAATGACCGGTCTGGATCCCGAGCGCGATCGCATCATTGAGATCGCAACGCTGGTGACCGATGCCAACCTGAACATTCTGGCGGAAGGCCCGACCATTGCGGTACATCAGTCTGACGAACAGCTGGCGCTGATGGACGACTGGAACGTGCGCACCCATACCGGCAGCGGACTGGTAGAGCGCGTGAAAGCCAGCACTCAGGGCGATCGCGACGCGGAGCTGGCGACCATTGAGTTTCTGAAACAGTGGGTGCCGGCCGGAAAATCACCGATCTGCGGTAACAGCATCGGCCAGGATCGCCGCTTCCTGTTTAAGTACATGCCGGAGCTTGAAGCCTATTTCCATTACCGTTATCTGGATGTGAGCACCCTGAAAGAGCTGGCGCGTCGCTGGAAACCGGAAATTCTGGATGGCTTCAAAAAGCAGGGCACCCATCAGGCGATGGACGATATTCGTGAGTCGGTGGCTGAGCTGGCGTATTACCGCGAAAACTTTATTAAGTTGTAAGTTTGCTGCCCGGCGCGCTTGCGCAGCCGGGTTTTTGCCGTTAAATTGTGCAGCTTGCCGATTAATTAGGCACTTGAACAGGATTTCAAAAAAATCGCTTTCAGGGGGGTTGCAGCTAAAAGGATTTCTCGTATAATGCGCCTCCCGTAACGACAGAGAATTACACGTTACGACAGCAACAAATTTTTGCGGGAATAGCTCAGTTGGTAGAGCACGACCTTGCCAAGGTCGGGGTCGCGAGTTCGAGTCTCGTTTCCCGCTCCAAATTTGAATAGTATCGCAAGATGTACGCACCACCCAAGCGGGAATAGCTCAGTTGGTAGAGCACGACCTTGCCAAGGTCGGGGTCGCGAGTTCGAGTCTCGTTTCCCGCTCCAAAATTTGAAAAGTGTCGCAAGACACGCACCACCCAAGCGGGAATAGCTCAGTTGGTAGAGCACGACCTTGCCAAGGTCGGGGTCGCGAGTTCGAGTCTCGTTTCCCGCTCCAAATTCTTCTTCATACCCAGTTTATCCACAGCGAAGTGCTTCGTTGGGGACGCTTTCTTTTGTTTCTGACAAACTCTTGTGAACAGAGTTATCCACAGATCCCACTATTTTGCTAAAAGACCAAAAACCTTCGCAGGGTGAACGGTATATTCATAACCAATTGAATATAAAGCTAAAAATATCATTTCAAAATGTTATTGAGATCTCTTGACCTCTCTGCAAAGCCCGATGGTTGCTGACTTCATGATTTTATTCACAGGCTGTGAATAGTTCAGGCGTCGCGCACAAGCCCCTTTTCGATCACTCTCACCAGACGTTTTTTCTGAGGTAATTGCACCTCGACTACACAGGCGTTTCGCTTCTCAATTTGCTGCGCAATCGCCCATTCTAAGTGTTCGTCGAGAAGTGGGTGCTCACCTCTGCGCTTTTCAAGGGCCTGAATATTGGCCTCGTCCCAGGGAGCATTTCCCAGCGCAACGGCAATATTTCTCAGCCAGCGCAGATGCCCGATACGGCGAATCGCCGAACCTTCGGTGATCCTGAGGAAATACGGTTCGTCCCAGGCAAACAGCTCCGTCAGTTTCGGCGCATGTAACGCTTTGCGCGGACTAAAATCGTCTTCATCCGTGAGCTGCGAGTAGCGATTCCAGGGGCAGATGAGCTGACAGTCGTCACAGCCATAAATTCGATTGCCAATCAGCGGGCGGAACTCTTCGGGGATCGCCCCTTCCAGTTCGATGGTGAGATACGAGATGCAGCGGCGTGCATCCACGGTGTAAGGCTCGACAATCGCTCCCGTCGGGCAGATGGTCATACACGCCACACAGCGACCACACCCTTCTTCGACCGGGCCGTCGACCGGCAGCGGCAAATCTATTAGCAATTCACCGAGAAAGAAGAATGAGCCTGCGTCGCGGCTGAGGATAAGTGAGTGCTTACCTGTCCAGCCAAGCCCGGCTTTTTCAGCGATAGGGCGCTCAAGAATAGGCGCAGAGTCGACAAAAGGTCTAAAATTCAGCGAGCCGCAGTGCTGCTGGATAGTTTCCCCGAGTTTTTTTAAGCGGTTACGCAGAAGCTTATGATAATCACGCCCAAGCGCATATCGGCTGACGTAACCCAGGGAGGGATCTTTCAACGTGCGGGCAAACGCCGCGTTAGCGGGGAGGTAGTTCATGCGAACGCTAATGACGCGCAGGGTACCCGGTAAAAGCTCGTGGGGCCGGGCGCGCATCATCCCGTGACGCGCCATCCACTCCATTTCGCCGTGGTATTGTTTGTCCAGCCAGGCCTGCAGTTTTGGCTCGCTCGCGGAAAGATCAGTATCGGTGATACCGACTTTCTGAAAGCCAAGCTCAGCGCCCCATTGTTTAATGTTTTGCGCTAATTGATTGAGATCGAGGGGCTGTGACATGACGGACCATACGGTGAAGAAAATCCCCGCAAGTATACCACATTCCATTTGGCCTGCGGATGACCTGCGACGCGCTGAAAAAGAGGCGGCAGATAGCCTGGGCATTACCCTGTATGAGCTGATGCTCCGCGCGGGCGAAGCGGCGTTTCGCGTTGCGCGTG
The DNA here is from genome assembly GCF_003051885.1 of Lelliottia sp. WB101. Lineage (NCBI taxonomy): Bacteria > Pseudomonadati > Pseudomonadota > Gammaproteobacteria > Enterobacterales > Enterobacteriaceae > Lelliottia > Lelliottia sp. WB101. The sequence goes on along the minus strand of NZ_CP028520.1, from coordinate 485,538 downwards.
AAACCTATCCGCACGCCACTCATTGGTTGATACTCTGCGGACATGGCAATAACGGCGGCGATGGCTACGTGGTGGCCCGACTGGCCGCCGCCGCTGGCCTGAATGTAACCCTGCTGGCACTGGAGAGCGACAAACCGTTGCCAGAAGAAGCGAGCGAAGCCCGGGACGCCTGGCTAAACGCCGGTGGCGTGATCCATGCTGCGGATATCGTCTGGCCAGAGGGTATCGATCTGATTATTGATGGTTTACTCGGCACAGGGCTGAGCCAGGCTCCGCGCGACAACGTTGCGACACTGATTGAACATGCCAACACCCATCCTGCTCCCATAATCGCCCTGGATATTCCTTCGGGCCTGCTGGCGCAAACGGGCGCGACGCCCGGCGCGGTGATTCACGCCATGGCTACCGTGACCTTTATCGCCCTTAAACCTGGATTGTTGACCGGCAAAGCACGCGATGTGGTGGGGACGCTTCACCATCATGCGCTCGGCCTGGATAGCTGGCTTGCGGGCCAGGAGACGTCGCTTTCTCGTTTTGATGCTTCCCAACTTGCGCAGTGGCTGCCGCCGCGCCGTCCGACGTCCCACAAAGGCGATCACGGGAAACTGGTGATCATCGGTGGCGATCACGGCACGGCAGGGGCGATTCGTATGACCGGAGAGGCCGCTCTGCGGGCGGGCGCGGGTCTGGTGCGAGTGCTCACTCGCATCGAAAACATCCCGCCGTTAATTACCGCTCGCCCTGAACTGATGGTCAGCGAACTCACGCCGCACTCTCTTGAAGAGAGCCTGGCCTGGGCAGACGTGGTGGCGATAGGTCCGGGGCTGGGTCAACAGGAGTGGGGCAAAAAAGCGCTACAGAAAGTCGAGAATTGCCGTAAACCGATGCTGTGGGATGCCGACGCGCTGAACCTTCTGGCAATCAATCCTGATAAACGTCACAATCGCATCCTGACGCCACACCCCGGCGAAGCCGCGCGGCTGCTTAACTGCAGCGTCGCAGAAATTGAAAGCGATCGCTTACTTTCTGCGCAGCGTCTGGTAAAACGTTATGGGGGTGTTGCGGTTCTGAAAGGGGCAGGCACGATAGTGGCCTGTGAATCTGGCGCGTTGGGCATTATCGACGCGGGCAATGCGGGAATGGCAAGTGGCGGAATGGGCGATGTGCTCTCCGGCATTATCAGCGCGTTGCTTGGACAGAAACTTACCCCTTATGATGCAGCTATTGCAGGCTGCGTGGCGCACGGTGCCGCCGCTGATAGAGTGGCGGCGCAGTATGGAACGCGCGGCATGCTGGCCACCGATATTTTTGACACGCTGCGGCGTGTTGTTAACCCGGATGTGATTGACGTAGAAAATGACTAATCGTGTGATTGCTTTACCCGACGAGCAGGCAACCTTGGATCTCGGCAAGCGCCTGGCACTGGCCTGTGACGGTGCCACCGTCATCTATCTGTACGGTGATTTGGGCGCGGGTAAAACCACCTTCAGCCGGGGTTTTTTACAGGCGCTAGGCCACAAAGGGAATGTGAAAAGCCCGACCTATACCCTGGTCGAACCCTACACGCTCGACAATCTGATGGTATATCACTTTGATCTTTACCGTCTTGCGGACCCAGAGGAGCTGGAATTTATGGGTATCCGTGACTATTTCGCCAACGATGCCATTTGCCTGGTGGAGTGGCCGCAACAAGGTGCGGGTGTGTTGCCTGACCCGGATGTCGAAATTCACTTAGATTACCAGGCGCAAGGGCGTGAGGCACGCATCAGTGCAGTTTCCTCATCAGGCTGTTCCTTGCTGGCTCGCTTAGCCAGCTGAATGAAGGGATAACGGGATGATTAATCGCGTTAAAGGTTGGTTGTTGGCCGCCACGGTGCTGCTGTGCGCGCAGGCCGGTGCGGCGAGCTTATCGGACATTCAGGTGTCCAACGGTGATGCGCAGGCGCGTATCACCTTCAGTTTTATGGGCGATCCCGATTACGCCTTTACCCAGGTCGATAAACGTAGCGTTGCGCTGGATATCAAACAGACCGGCGTGATCCAGGGGCTACCGCTGCAGTTTAGCGGCAATAATCTGGTGAAAAGTATTCGCTCCGGCAATGCAAAAGATCCTCAGTCCCTGAGACTGGTGGTGGATCTGACGCAAAACGGCAAAACCCGTGCGGTGAAGCAACAAAATGGTGCTAACTACACCGTGGTCTTTACCATTAATGCCGATGTTCCGCCGCCGCCTCCTCCGCCGCCAGCGCCCGTCGTGGCACAACGTGTAGAGCAGCCGGTGGTCGCGCCGCGTCCTTCTGAACCGGCGCGGAATCCATTCAAAGCGCAAAACGATCGTCTTACCAGCGTCACCAGCAGCAATACCGTGACGCGTCCCGCGGCGCGCGCCCGTGCGGTGTCGTCCGATGAGAGAGTGATCATTGCCATTGATGCCGGTCACGGCGGTCAGGACCCAGGCGCGATTGGGCCGGGCGGTACGCAGGAGAAAAACGTCACGATTTCGATTGCGCGTAAGCTGCGGGCGTTGCTGAATGACGATCCGATGTTTAAAGGCGTCATGACCCGCGACGGCGACTACTTTATCTCCGTGATGGGGCGTTCCGACGTGGCGCGTAAGCAAAACGCCAACTTCCTGGTGTCGATTCACGCGGATGCCGCGCCGAATCGCAGCGCGACCGGTGCGTCGGTGTGGGTGCTGTCAAATCGTCGTGCGAACAGCGAAATGGCGAACTGGCTCGAGGAGCATGAGAAACAGTCTGAACTGCTCGGCGGCGCAGGTGACGTGCTGGCGAACAGCCAGTCCGACCCATACCTCAGCCAGGCGGTACTGGATTTACAATTCGGCCATTCTCAGCGCGTCGGGTATGATGTGGCGACGAACGTGATTAGCCAGCTTCAGCGCGTCGGTGCGATCCACAAACGCCGTCCTGAGCATGCGAGTTTAGGGGTGTTACGCTCACCGGATATCCCGTCGATTCTGGTCGAAACCGGCTTTATCACCAATAACGGCGAAGAGCGCCTGCTGGGCAGCGACAGCTATCAGCAGCAAATTGCCGATGCGATTTATAACGGTCTGCGCAACTATTTTGCCGCGCATCCGCTCCAGTCAGCGCCACAAGGGGGCGCGGGTCAAACCGCCAGCGCCGCCCTGCCTGGCGACATGAGCGCGACCAACTAAGGAGAAATCATGCCGATTCAGGTTCTGCCGCCGCAGCTTGCGAACCAAATCGCCGCCGGCGAGGTGGTGGAGCGTCCTGCATCGGTCGTGAAAGAGCTGGTTGAAAACAGTCTCGATGCGGGAGCCACCCGCATCGATATTGATATCGAACGCGGTGGTGCCAAACTTATCCGCATTCGCGACAACGGCTGTGGGATCAAAAAAGACGAGCTGGCGCTGGCGCTGGCGCGTCACGCCACCAGTAAAATTGCCTCTCTCGACGATCTGGAAGCCATTATCAGCCTCGGTTTTCGCGGCGAAGCGCTGGCCAGTATCAGCTCCGTTTCGCGTCTGACGCTCACCTCCCGTACCGCCGAACAGCAGGAAGCCTGGCAGGCGTACGCGGAAGGGCGCGACATGGACGTGACCGTCAAACCCGCCGCGCATCCGGTGGGCACCACGCTGGAAGTGCTGGACCTGTTCTACAACACCCCGGCGCGGCGCAAGTTTATGCGCACCGAAAAAACCGAATTTGGCCACATCGACGAAATTATTCGCCGCATCGCGCTGGCGCGTTTTGACGTGACGATCAACCTGAGCCACAACGGCAAAGTGATGCGCCAATATCGCGCCGTTGCGGAAGGCGGGCAGAAAGAGCGCCGCTTAGGGGCGATTTGCGGGACCGGCTTCCTGGAACAGGCGCTGGCAATTGAATGGCAGCACGGCGATCTCGCGATGCGCGGCTGGGTGGCCGATCCAAAATCCATGAACGCGGCGCTGGCGGAAATCCAGTACTGTTACGTCAACGGTCGCATGATGCGCGATCGTCTGATCAACCATGCGATCCGCCAGGCCTGCGAAGATAAACTCGGCGCGGATCAGCAGCCTGCGTTTGTTCTCTATCTTGAAATCGATCCGCATCAGGTGGATGTCAACGTGCATCCTGCCAAGCATGAAGTGCGTTTCCATCAGTCGCGTCTGGTCCATGATTTTATCTATCAGGGTGTGCTGAGCGTTTTACAGCAGCAGGCGGAACCGGTATTGCCGCTGGAAGAAGAGAGCGTCGCGCCGCGCCCGATCCCGGAAAACCGCGTGGCGGCTGGCCGTAACCAGTTTGCAGAACCCGCCGTTGCCCGTGAACCCGAAACACCGCGCTATTCCCCGACCAGCCCGGCACCGCGCCCGAGCGGGGCGAATTACCCTCATGCGCCGGGTTATCAAAAGCAGCAGGGTGCGCTTTATAACAAATTACTGGATACTCCGGCCGTAGAGCGCAAAGAGCCCGTGGTGCCAGCGGCCCCGCGCTGGAAGGCCACAGCCAAAGTTTTGGTCGAGTGTTAACCATCATTGCGCCGGATATGGCGCTGATGGAGCGTGACGGGAAACTGGCTCTGCTGGCGTTACCGGTTGCGGAACGCTGGCTGAAGCAGGCGCAGCTGACGCCGGGGGCAAATGCGGCCTGTGCCCAGCCGCTGCTGATTCCGGTTCGGCTCAAAATTTCAGCGGACGAAGCCGGCCTTTTAAACCGTGCGAAAGCGCTGTTGGCGGAAATGGGCATCGAATTTGTGTTAGAGGCACATCATGTGACGATTCGCGCGGTGCCTTTACCCTTACGCCAACAAAATTTACAAAACTTGATTCCTGAACTGATAGGCTACCTGGCGCAGCAAACGACCTTTGATGCCACCAATACCGCGCAGTGGATCGCCCGTCATTTAGCGAGCGACCATCATTCGTGGAATATGGCGCAAGCCATTACCGTATTGGCCGAAGTTGAACGTCTTTGCCCTCATTTGGTCAAAACACCGCCGGGTGGTTTATTACAACGTGTTGATTTAGATTCGGCGATGAATGCCCTGAAAAATGAGTGATGTGAGTAAGGCGAGCCTGCCAAAGGCGATTTTTTTAATGGGCCCAACGGCCTCGGGTAAAACCGCGTTAGCCATTGAGCTACGTAAAGTTTTGCCAGTAGAGTTGATTAGCGTCGATTCCGCCCTTATTTATCAAGGGATGGATATCGGCACGGCGAAGCCAGACGCAGAAGAACTGCGCGCGGCACCGCACCGACTGCTGGATATTCTCGACCCGTCGCAGGCGTACTCCGCAGCGGATTTCCGCCGCGATGCGCTGGCGCAAATGGCCGAGATTACCGCAGCGGGCCGGATACCGTTGTTAGTTGGCGGGACCATGCTCTACTTCAAGGCGCTACTGGAAGGGTTATCACCCTTGCCATCCGCAGACCCTGAAGTGAGAGCCAGAATTGAGCAGCAGGCGGCAGAGCAGGGATGGGGCGCGTTGCACAAGCAGCTGGAGGAAATTGACCCGGTTGCCGCAGCACGGATTCATCCAAATGATCCGCAAAGGCTTTCCCGGGCACTGGAAGTTTTTTTCATTTCGGGTAAAACTTTAACGGAACTGACGCAAACGTCAGGAGAGGCTCTGCCGTATCAGGTGCATCAGTTCGCCATCGCCCCGGCGAGCCGTGAACTGCTCCATCAACGAATTGAGCAGCGTTTTCATCAGATGTTAGCTTCAGGTTTTGAAGCAGAAGTGCGGGCGCTATTTGCTCGCGGAGATTTGCATACGGACATGCCTTCCATTCGTTGTGTCGGATACCGCCAGATGTGGTCATACATTGAAGGCGAGATCTCATACGATGAAATGGTTTATCGAGGTGTTTGCGCCACCAGACAGTTAGCGAAACGCCAGATAACCTGGTTGCGCGGTTGGGACGGTATCCACTGGTTAGACAGTGAGAAGCCAGACCAGGCGTACAATGAAGTTTTACAGGTTGTGGGTGCTATCGCAGACTGAATGTGTACAATTAAGTCGTATCGTGCGCAATTTTTCAGAATCGCAAGGTTCTAAGTACATAACAAGCATATAAGGAAAAGATAGAATGGCTAAGGGGCAATCTTTACAAGATCCGTTTCTGAACGCATTGCGTCGTGAACGTGTTCCAGTTTCTATTTATTTGGTGAATGGTATTAAGCTGCAAGGTCAGATTGAGTCTTTCGATCAGTTCGTGATCCTGTTGAAAAACACGGTCAGCCAGATGGTTTATAAGCACGCTATCTCTACTGTTGTTCCGTCTCGTCCAGTATCTCATCACAGCAACAACGCTGGCGGCGGCACCGGTAGTAACTACCATCATGGCAGCAACGCACAGGGCTCTTCTGCTCCTGCGCAGGACAGCGAAGAAACCGAATAAGGTAACGGGCTGTTTTTCCACACGGGGAGCCAGGTTTCTGCGTTCCCCGCTGATTTATTTTGAGGATAATACGCTTGTTTGACCGTTATGATGCCGGCGAGCATGCGGTACTGGTACACATCTATTTTACGCAAGACAAAGATATGGAAGATCTCCAGGAGTTTGAAGCTCTGGTCTCTTCCGCCGGTGTCGAAGCATTACAGGTGATTACCGGTAGCCGTAAAGCGCCGCACCCAAAGTTTTTTGTTGGTGAAGGTAAAGCAGTCGAAATTGCGGAAGCCGTAAAAGCAACCGGCGCGTCCGTCGTGCTGTTTGACCATGCGCTATCTCCGGCTCAAGAGCGTAACCTGGAAGCCCTGTGCGAATGTCGTGTTATCGACCGTACCGGACTGATTTTAGACATTTTTGCTCAACGTGCACGTACCCACGAGGGGAAATTGCAGGTTGAGCTGGCGCAATTGCGTCATCTGGCCACGCGTCTTGTGCGCGGCTGGACCCACCTTGAAAGGCAAAAAGGCGGGATTGGTTTACGCGGTCCGGGTGAAACCCAGCTCGAAACCGACCGTCGACTGCTGCGCGGCCGTATTACCCAGATCCTCTCACGTCTGGCAAGAGTTGAAAAACAGCGTGAGCAAGGACGTCGTTCGCGAACCAAAGCTGACATCCCAACGGTGTCGCTGGTGGGGTATACCAACGCCGGTAAATCCACCCTGTTTAACCAGATCACTGAGGCCAAGGTTTATGCCGCAGACCAGTTGTTTGCGACCCTTGACCCGACGCTGCGTCGCATTGACGTTGCGGATGTGGGTGAAACAGTGCTGGCGGATACCGTAGGGTTTATTCGTCATTTGCCACACGATCTGGTGGCCGCGTTTAAAGCCACACTGCAGGAGACGCGTCAGGCGACGCTGCTGCTGCATATCATCGACGCTGCGGATGTTCGCGTGCAGGAAAACATCGACGCGGTGAATACCGTGCTCGAAGAGATCGACGCGCACGAGATCCCAACGCTTCTGGTGATGAACAAAATCGATATGCTGGACGATTTCGAGCCGCGTATCGACCGAGATGAAGAGAACAAACCGATTCGGGTCTGGCTTTCCGCTCAGACCGGTGTCGGTGTGCCACTACTTTTCCAGGCTTTGACAGAACGTCTTTCTGGTGAGGTGGCTCAGCACACGCTGCGTCTGCCGCCACAGGAAGGCAGGCTGCGCAGCCGGTTTTATCAGCTTCAGGCGATAGAAAAAGAGTGGATGGAGGATGACGGCAGCGTGGGGATGCAGGTGCGTATGCCGATCGTTGACTGGCGTCGCCTCTGTAAACAAGAACCTACGCTGGTGGACTACGTCGTCTGACCAGATAAAGGTGCACGAGCCTGAAAATTCGCCCTTGCATAACAAATATGGAGCATATACATGGCGTGGAATCAGCCCGGTAATAACGGACAAGACCGCGACCCGTGGGGAAGCAGCAATAATCAAGGCGGCAACTCTGGGGGAAATGGCAACAAAGGTGGTCGCGAGCAGGGGCCTCCTGATCTGGACGATATCTTTCGCAAGCTGAGCAAAAAGCTTGGTGGTTTCGGTACAGGTAAAGGTTCTGGCTCGGGTGGAAATTCCACTCAGGGTCCGCGCCCGCACATGGGTGGCCGCGTAGTGAGCATTGTTGCTGCTGCCGTGGTCATCATTTGGGCTGCCAGCGGGTTCTACACCATTAAAGAAGCTGAGCGCGGTGTGGTCACTCGTTTCGGTAAGTTTAGCCATCTGGTTGAGCCGGGTCTGAACTGGAAGCCAACGTTCGTGGATAACGTGACTGCGGTAAACGTGGAATCGGTACGCGAACTGGCGGCGTCTGGCGTGATGCTGACCTCTGACGAGAACGTGGTGCGCGTTGAGATGAACGTGCAGTACCGCGTCACCGATCCGCAGCACTATCTGTTCAGTGTGACCAGCGCCGACGACAGTCTGCGTCAGGCTACCGACAGCGCCCTGCGTGGCGTGATCGGTAAATACACCATGGACCGTATCCTGACCGAAGGCCGTACCGTTATTCGTAGCGATACCCAGCGCGAGCTGGAAGAGACCATCCGTCCGTACAACATGGGTATCACCCTGCTGGACGTCAACTTCCAGGCCGCTCGTCCGCCGGAAGAGGTCAAGGCCGCCTTCGATGATGCAATTGCCGCGCGTGAAAACGAACAGCAATACATCCGTGAAGCTGAAGCTTACACCAACGAAGTTCAGCCTCGTGCTAACGGTCAGGCGCAGCGTATCCTCGAAGAGGCGCGTGCGTATAAGACTCAGACCATCCTGGAAGCCCAGGGTGAAGTGGCTCGCTTCGCGAAGCTCCTGCCGGAATATAAAGCTGCCCCGGAAATTACCCGTGAGCGTCTGTATATCGAGACCATGGAGAAAGTGTTGAGCCACACCCGTAAAGTACTGGTGAACGACAACAAAGGTGGCAACCTGATGGTGCTACCGCTGGACCAGATGCTGAAAGGCGGTAATGCGCCTGCGGCAAAGCAGGATAACAGCGGAGCAAACAATCTGCTGCGTCTGCCTCCGGCATCCAGCAGCAATTCCAGCGCCAATACCACGTCTTCTTCAAGCGATGGTGACATCATGGACCAACGCCGTGCCAACGCACAGCGTAACGACAGCCAGCGTCAGGGGGAATAACGATGCGTAAGTCAGTTATTGCGATTATCATCATCGCGCTGGTCGTACTTTATACCTCCATCTTTGTGGTGAAAGAGGGTGAGCGCGGGATTACCATGCGCTTCGGTAAAGTCCTTCGTGACGATGAAAACAAACCACTGGTCTTTGAACCGGGTCTGCACTTCAAGCTCCCGATGATTGAATCAGTGAAAATGCTCGACGCTCGTATCCAGACGATGGATAACCAGGCCGATCGTTTTGTCACCAAAGAGAAAAAAGACCTGATCGTCGATTCTTACATCAAATGGCGTATCAGCGACTTCAGCCGTTACTACCTGGCAACCGGCGGCGGTGACGTCTCTCAGGCCGAAGTGCTGCTGAAACGTAAGTTCTCTGACCGTCTGCGTTCTGAAATTGGTCGTCTGGATGTGAAAGACATCGTGACCGACTCCCGTGGTCGTCTGACCCTGGAAGTGCGTGATGCGCTGAACTCCGGTACTGCGGGCACGGAAGACGAAGTTGCGACGCCAGCAGCGGACGATGCGATTGCTAAAGCGGCTGAGCGTGTTCAGGCTGAAACCAACGGCAAAGTGCCGGTGATCAACCCGAACAGTATGGCGGCGTTAGGTATCGAAGTGGTCGATGTGCGTATCAAACAGATCAACCTGCCTGCGGAAGTGTCCGAAGCGATTTACAACCGTATGCGCGCTGAGCGTGAAGCGGTTGCCCGTCGCCACCGTTCACAGGGTCAGGAAGAGGCTGAGAAACTGCGCGCGACAGCGGACTATGAAGTGACGAAAACGCTGGCAGAATCCGAACGTCAGGGCCGCATTATGCGCGGTGAAGGCGATGCGGAAGCCGCGAAACTGTTTGCCGATGCATTCAGCCAGGATCCGGATTTCTATGCCTTTATCCGTAGCCTGCGTGCGTATGAAAACAGCTTCCAGAGCAACCAGGATGTGATGGTGCTCAGCCCTGACAGCGATTTCTTCCGTTATATGAAGACGCCAGGCAACGCCACGCGATAAACTCATTCTCGTTTGAGTTATCAAACCACCGCTCTCAACGGAGCGGTGGTTTTCTTTTATCAGGAGCTAAAATGAATTCCACCATCTTGCTGGCGCTTGCTCTGGTTTTGGTGCTCGAAGGCCTTGGCCCGATGCTTTATCCGCGCGCCTGGCGTCGAATGATCGCCACCATGACCCAACTGCCGGATAATATTTTACGTCGTTTTGGCGGGGGTCTTGTGGTTGCAGGAGTGGTGATCTACTACATGTTGAGGAAAACGATTGGCTGATCAAAAAGTGGTCTGATTTGCATTATATTGAGGGCAAAAAGTGCTGTAACTCTGAAAAAGCGGTGGTAGAATCCATTTTTAAGCAATCGGTGATTTTGAAAAATGGGTAACAACGTTGTCGTACTGGGCACCCAATGGGGTGACGAAGGTAAAGGGAAGATTGTCGATCTTCTGACTGAACGTGCTAAATATGTTGTACGCTATCAGGGTGGTCACAACGCAGGCCATACTCTCGTAATCAACGGTGAAAAAACCGTCCTCCATCTTATTCCATCAGGCATTCTTCGTGAAAATGTGACCAGCATCATCGGTAACGGTGTTGTGCTGTCTCCTGCTGCGCTGATGAAAGAGATGAAAGGCCTGGAAGACCGTGGTATCCCGGTTCGTGAGCGTCTGCTGCTCTCCGAAGCCTGCCCGCTGATCCTCGACTATCACGTCGCACTGGACGTGGCGCGCGAAAAAGCACGTGGCGCGAAAGCTATCGGCACCACCGGCCGTGGTATCGGCCCTGCTTACGAAGATAAAGTTGCTCGTCGCGGTCTGCGCGTTGGCGACCTGTTCGACAAAGCCACCTTCGCTGAAAAACTGAAAGAAGTGATGGAATATCACAACTTCCAGCTGGTGAACTTCTACAAAGTAGACGCCGTTGACTACCAGAAAGTACTGGATGATGTCATGGCGGTTGCTGACATCCTGACCGGTATGGTTGTGGATGTGTCTAACCTGCTGGACCAGGCGCGCAAACGTGGCGATTTCGTCATGTTCGAAGGCGCGCAGGGTACGCTGCTGGATATCGACCACGGTACCTATCCGTACGTGACCTCCTCTAACACCACCGCAGGTGGCGTGGCGACCGGCTCCGGTCTGGGTCCACGTTATGTGGATTACGTGCTGGGTATCATCAAAGCTTACTCCACTCGCGTGGGTGCAGGTCCGTTCCCGACTGAGCTGTTTGATGACATCGGCGAGTTCCTGTGCAAGCAAGGTAACGAGTTTGGCGCGACCACCGGTCGTCGTCGTCGTACCGGCTGGCTGGATGCGGTTGCAGTGCGTCGTGCAGTGCAGATCAACTCCCTGTCTGGCTTCTGCCTGACCAAGCTGGATGTGCTGGACGGCCTGAAAGAAGTTAAAATCTGCGTGGGCTACCGTATGCCGGATGGCCGCGAAGTGACCACCACTCCGCTGGCCGCTGACGACTGGGAAGGCATCGAGCCGATTTACGAAACCATGCCAGGCTGGTCCGAAACCACCTTTGGTGTGAAAGAGCGTAGCGGTCTGCCGAAAGCCGCGCTGGACTACATCAAGCGTATTGAAGAACTGACCGAAGTGCCGATCGATATTATCTCTACCGGCCCTGACCGTACCGAAACGATGATTCTGCGCGATCCGTTCGACGCATAAACCTCGTTCTGCCTGGCGGCGCTACGCTTGCCAGGCCTACAAAACGCTTCTTAAGCCGGATAAGCAACGCGTATCCGGCTTTTTAGTTCCTCTTTCCCCCTTTCAGTCAAATAAATTAGCCGCTAAGTATCTGGCTGGTTTATCATCAATAGTGAATATCTCTGCGGTTAGACCGCGTTTTTCCCTTTTCCTGAGGTTGATGTGCAGTTAACGAGTTTCACCGATTACGGCTTACGTGCGCTGATTTACATGGCGTCGTTGCCACAAGGACAGATGACCAGTATCTCTGAGGTGACAGAGGTGTACGGCGTGTCCCGTAATCATATGGTCAAAATAATCAATCAACTTAGCCGTGCGGGATACGTAACTGCCGTCCGCGGGAAAAACGGGGGGATTCGTCTCGGAAAACCTGCGCAGAGTATTCGTGTTGGAGATGTGGTACGTGAACTGGAGCCATTAACTCTGGTGAACTGCAGCAGCGACTTCTGCCACATCACCCCCGCTTGCCGCCTGAAAAAGGCGCTTTCTACGGCTGTGCAAAGTTTTCTCAAGGAACTGGATAACTACACGCTGGCCGATTTGGTTGAAGAGAATCAACCGCTATATAAATTATTGCTGGTGGAATGAAGAAAATTTCCACCGGAGCTGACAACGGAGGAACCGACATGTCACATGATCCTTTCCAGGAACGCGAAGCAGAAAAGTACGCGAATCCTATCCCAAGCCGCGAGTTCATCATCGAACACTTAACAAAACGCGAAAAGCCCGCCAATCGTGAAGAACTTGCCGTTGAATTAAACATAGAAGGCGAAGAGCAAATTGAAGCCCTTCGTCGCCGACTGCGCGCCATGGAGCGTGATGGCCAGCTGGTCTTTACGCGTCGCCAGTGCTACGCGCTGCCGGAACGTCTCGACCTGCTCAAAGGCACCGTCATCGGCCATCGCGATGGTTTCGGCTTCCTGCGCGTCGAAGGCCGCAAAGACGACCTGTATCTGTCCTCTGAACAGATGAAAATGTGCATCCACGGCGATCAGATTCTGGCGCAGCCGTTAGGGGCTGACCGCAAGGGCCGCCGCGAAGCGCGCGTCGTTCGCGTGCTGGTACCCAAAACCAGCCAGATCGTCGGGCGTTACTTCACCGATGCAGGCGTGGGCTTTGTGGTGCCAGACGATAGCCGTCTGAGCTTCGACATCCTGATCCCGCCGGAAGAGGTGATGGGCGCACGCATGGGCTTTGTGGTGGTGGTCGAACTCACCCAGCGTCCAACGCGCCGCACCAAAGCGATTGGTAAGATCGTGGAAGTGCTGGGCGATAACATGGGCACCAGCATGGCCGTAGATATGGCGCTGCGTACGCATGAAATCCCTTACGTCTGGCCGGCTGCGGTTGAAAACCAGGTCAAAGATCTGAAAGAGCAGGTCCCGGAAGAGGCCAAAATCGGCCGCGTGGATCTGCGCGATCTGCCGCTGGTAACCATTGATGGCGAAGACGCCCGCGACTTCGATGACGCCGTCTTCTGCGAGAAAAAACGCGGCGGCGGCTGGCGTTTGTGGGTGGCGATTGCTGACGTCAGCTATTACGTCCGCCCCAACACCCCGCTGGACAGCGAAGCCCGCAGCCGTGGTACATCCGTGTACTTCCCGTCGCAGGTTGTGCCAATGCTGCCGGAAGTGCTCTCCAACGGGCTGTGCTCCCTGAACCCGCAGGTTGATCGTCTGTGTATGGTCTGTGAAATGACCATCTCCACCAAAGGGCGCTTAACCGGCTATAAATTCTATGAAGCGGTGATGAGCTCGCACGCGCGCCTGACATACACCAAAGTCTGGCACATGCTGCAGGGCGACCAGGAGCTGCGCGAGCAATATGCGCCGCTGGTCAAACATATCGAAGAACTGCACAACCTCTACAAAGTGCTGGACCAGGCGCGCGAAGAGCGCGGCGGGATCTCCTTTGAGAGCGAAGAGGCGAAGTTCATCTTCAACGCTGAGCGTCGTATCGAACGTATCGAGCAGACGCAGCGTAACGATGCCCACAAACTCATTGAAGAGTGCATGATCCTGGCAAACATCTCGGCGGCGCGTTTCGTTGAGAAAGCCAAAGAGCCTGCGCTGTTCCGTATTCACGATAAACCGACCACTGAAGCGATTACCGCGTTCCGTTCGGTGCTGGCGGAGCTGGGCCTGGAACTGCCGGGTGGCAGTAAACCAGAGCCGCGCGATTACGCCGAGCTGCTGGAGTCCATCAGCGATCGCCCGGATGCGGAAATGCTGCAAACCATGCTGCTACGCTCCATGAAACAGGCGATTTACGATCCGGAAAACCGTGGTCACTTCGGCCTGGCGCTGCAGTCTTATGCGCACTTTACCTCGCCGATTCGTCGTTACCCGGATCTGTCACTGCACCGCGCCATTAAATATCTGCTGGCGCAAGAGCAGGGGCATAAGGGCAACACCACCGAAACGGGCGGCTACCACTATTCCATGGAAGAGATGCTCCAGCTTGGTCAGCACTGTTCCATGGCCGAACGTCGCGCCGACGAAGCAACACGTGATGTGGCGGACTGGCTGAAGTGTGACTTCATGCTGGATCAGGTGGGCAATGTCTTTAAAGGCGTCATTGCCAGCGTCACCGGCTTTGGCTTCTTTGTGCGTCTCGACGAGCTGTTTATCGACGGCCTGGTCCACGTCTCCTCGCTCGATAACGATTACTACCGCTACGATCAGGTTGGTCAACGCCTGACGGGTGAATCCGGCGGCCAGACTTACCGTCTGGGCGATCGCGTGGAAGTGAAGGTGGAAGCCGTTAACATGGACGAACGTAAGATTGATTTCAGTCTGATCTCAAGCGAACGTGCTCCGCGTAACGTCGGTAAAACCGAGCGCGAAAAAGCGAAAAAAGGGTCAAACGGTAAAACCGGCGGCAGACGTCGTCAGGCGGGCAAAAAGGTGAACTTCGAGCCGGATGCCGCGTTCCGTGGTGATAAAGGCAAAGCAGCGCCAAAACCACCAAAAGCGAAGAAAGAGAAAGGCGCGAAAAAACCGTCCGCCAAGACCCAGAAAATAGCGGCCGCGACCAAAGCGAAGCGTGCTGCGAAGAAAAAAGTGGCGGAGTAACACTCCCTCACCCTTTGTCGGCCGGGCAAGCGTAGAATTGCCCGGCAAAAGCAATTAATGAGAACCATCAATGAGTGAAATGATTTACGGCATCCATGCGGTGCAGGCCCTGCTGGAGCGCGCTCCGGAGCGTTTTCAGGAAGTGTATATTCTGAAAGGCCGCGAGGATAAACGTCTGCTGCCGCTGATCCATGCGCTGGAAGCCCAGGGCGTGGTGATTCAGCTGGCGAGCCGCCAGTTCCTCGACGAAAAAAGCGAGGGTGCCGTTCACCAGGGCATTATCGCGCGTGCGAAACCGGGCCGTCAGTATCAGGAAAACGATCTGCCGGATCTGATCGCCCAGCTCGATAACCCGTTCTTCCTGATCCTCGACGGCGTGACCGATCCGCACAACCTCGGCGCATGCCTGCGTAGTGCAGATGCGGCAGGCGTACATGCGGTGATTGTACCGCGCGACCGTTCTGCGCAACTCAATGCTACGGCGAAGAAAGTCGCCTGTGGCGCGGCGGAAAATGTGCCGTTGATCCGCGTGACCAACCTGGCGCGCACCATGCGTCAGCTGCAGGAAGAGAATATCTGGATTGTCGGCACCGCTGGCGAAGCAGACCATACCCTTTATCAGAGCAAAATGACCGGCCGTATGGCGCTGGTTATGGGTGCTGAAGGGGAAGGGATGCGCCGTCTGACGCGCGAGCATTGCGACGAGCTGATCAGCATTCCGATGGCGGGCAGCGTCTCGTCTCTGAACGTGTCTGTGGCAACGGGTATTTGCCTGTTCGAAGCGGTGCGTCAGCGCGGGTGATTTTTTGTGCCCGGTAGCGCTTCGCTTACCGGGTCTACAAAAACGTCCAGGCCGGGTCAGGCGAAGCTGCCACCCGGCCAAACACTACTCTTCTAAAGACCGCAAATGGTCATCTCTATTCAGCGTCATCAGCGCGACAATGCTCACCACTGCTGTTGCCATCACGTAATACGCTGGAATATCCAGATTCCCCGTCTGCTTGATCAACCCGGTGATAATCAACCCCGCGCAGCCAGAGAAAATGGCGTTAGACAGCGAATAGGCCAGACCCAGCCCGGTATAGCGCACGCGCGTCGGGAACATCTCCGACAGCATCGCAGGCCCTGGCCCCGCGAGCATCCCCACCAGACCGCCCGCAATTAACACCACCATCGCTTTTACCGCCAGGGTGCTGGATTCTGCCTGCAAAATTTTCAGCAGCGGAAGGGCGAGGATCAGCAGCAGCGCGGTCGCCATCACCATCACTGTGCGTCGCCCGATGCGGTCACTGAGTATTCCTGACGGGATAATCGTCAGCGCAAATCCGATATTCGAAATCACCGCAATCAGCAGCGCCTGGTTAAAGCCCGTATGCAATGCGGATTGCAGATAAGTCGGCATGATCACCAGATAGGTATACCCGGCGGCTGACCAGACCATCACACGGCCAATCCCCATCACAATCGCTTTCAGCGTGGCAGCGGTGTGCGCTTCGGCGACCACCGGTTTTTCCTTCTGCTGCACAAAACTCGGCGTCTCTTCCATGCTGACGCGCAGCCACAGGGCGACCATGCCCATCGGCAGCGCGAGGAAGAACGGAATACGCCAGCCCCAGTCATGCAGCGCGTCCGGCGTCATCACGACCGAGAGCAGTGCGACGATGCCAGCGCCTGCCAGCAGCCCAAGTGCCACGGTAAAGGATTGCCACGCGCCGTAAAGCCCCCGTTTGCCGCGCGGGGCAAACTCGGTCATCAGCGACACGGCACCGCCGTACTCGCCGCCCGCAAACAGGCCCTGCAAAATGCGCAGCCCGGTAATGATCAGCGGTGCGGCAATGCCGATGCTGGCGTAAACCGGCACCATGCCGATAGCGGCCGTTGCGAGCGTCATCAGCACCAGTACGATAATCAGCGTCGGCTTACGGCCAATGCGGTCGCCGATGCGGCCAAAAACCACTGCGCCGAGCGGGCGGAAGAAGAACGCGATCGCAAATGAGGCGTAGGTGAGGAGCAGGCTGGTCATCCCCGCTTCACCTTCCAGTTGGAAGAAGTTCTTCGCAATGACGGTCGCCATAAAACCGTACACCGCGAATTCATACCATTCGATGAAGTTGCCAATCGAACCTGCAATTAAAGCGCGCTTGTGCGCATCCGGCGCACGTTGGGAAGATTGCATAATGATTCTCTCTCGGAAGATGAGAATAAATTATTCAACAGAATGGCCGGCGTGAAATAGTTTATTCTTATATTGTGTGACCTGTTTCACGAATGATTTCAATCAGATCGTCGCCTTGTGACCCGACTCCCATGCAGCCGTTGTGCAGTCTGTCCATACTTACCTTCATTGCCATTGAAGGAGGGAGACATATGCACTGGCAGACACACACGGTTTTCAATCAGCCTGTACCCCTGTCGAACAGCAATCTGTTTCTGTCCGATTGCGCGCTGCGTGAGGCGGTGGCACGCGAAGGGGCGGAATGGGACAGCGAATTTCTCGCCAGCATCGGCCAGCAGCTCGGAACGGCGGAGTCGCTGGAGTTGGGTCGCCTCGCAAACGCCAATCCGCCAGAACTGTTACGTTACGATCCGCGCGGAGAGCGGCTGGACGATGTACGCTTCCATCCTGCGTGGCATCTGCTGATGCAGGGGCTATGCGCTAATCGGGTCCACAATCTGGCGTGGGAGGAGGAGGTGCGTAAAGGGGCGTTTGTCGCCCGCGCCGCGCGGTTTGTGCTCCACGCTCAGGTTGAGGCCGGAACGCTTTGCCCCATCACCATGACCTTCGCCGCCACGCCGTTACTCCAGCAATCCCTTCCCAAACCCTTCCACGACTGGCTCTCGCCGCTGTTGAGCGATCGCTACGACCCGCATCTGGCGTCCGGCGCGCAAAAGCGTGGGCTGCTTATCGGTATGGGAATGACCGAAAAGCAGGGCGGGTCCGATGTGCTGAGCAACACCACGCGGGCAGAGAAGTGCAGCGACGGCAGCTATCGGCTGATAGGACATAAATGGTTTTTCTCTGTGCCGCAAAGCGATGCCCATCTGGTGCTGGCTCAGGCTCACGGTGGGCTGTCGTGCTTTTTTGTTCCGCGCATTCTGCCTGACGGGCAGCGCAACGCCGTCCGGCTGGAACGCCTGAAAGACAAGCTCGGTAACCGGTCGAACGCCAGCAGTGAGGTCGAGTTTATGAACGCCTCCGGTTGGCTATTAGGCGAAGAAGGTGAGGGTGTGCGCCAGATCCTGAAGATGGGCGGTCTGACGCGCTTTGACTGTGCGCTGGGCAGCCACGGGCTGATGCGCCGCGCGCTCTCGGTCGCGTTGTATCATGCCCATCAGCGGCAGACGTTTGGCAAAAACCTTATCGACCAGCCACTGATGCGCGATGTGCTGAGCCGGATGGCGCTGCAGCTCGAAGGGCAAACGGCGCTGCTGTTCCGCCTGGCGCGCGCCTGGGATCGTCGGGAAGATCCGCAAGAATCTGCATGGGCGCGGCTCTTTACGCCCGCAGCGAAATTCAGCGTGTGCAAAGGCGGAATTCCCTTTGTCGCCGAGGCGATGGAAGTGCTGGGCGGTGCCGGGTATTGCGAAGAGGGCGAATTGCCGCGCCTGTACCGCGAAATGCCGGTGAACAGCATCTGGGAAGGGTCGGGCAACATCATGTGTCTGGATGTCCTGCGGGTGCTGACGAAACATTCGGGCATTGTTGATGTGCTGCACGAAGACTTCGCGCAGGTGAAAGGTCAGGATCGTCATTTTGATCGTGGCTGGCGGCAGCTGCAGCAAAAACTGCGTAAACCGCAGGAGGCTCAGGGCCGGGAAATTACCCAGCAGCTCTTTTTGCTGGGCGCCGGGGCGCAGATGTTGCGACATGCCTCGCCGCCGGTGGCACAAGCCTGGTGTCGCATGATGCTGGATCCCCGCGGCGGCTCGCTGCTGAGCGAACAGGTGCAAAACGAACTGCTGCTGCGCGCCACGGGGCGAGTCGGTTAACCCTTCAGGCGGAACAGGCTTACCAGCTCGGTCAGGTGTGAGCCTTTCTCGCGCAGCGTGTGTGCGGTTTGCTCGCTGCGCGATACGCGGTCGGCGTTAATATGTGTCGCTTCGCCGATGTGGGTCATCGCCAGATTGACCTGACGGATCCCCGCCGACTGCTCGTGCGAGGCGTGGTTAATCTCCGTCACCAACTGGTTGATGTTATCGATATGCACGATGATCGAGTCCATCGCCTGCCGGGTTTGCTCGGACAGCTGGTGGCCTTCGCTTACCTTTTTCAGCGTGTCGCCGATAAGCTGCTCGATCTCTTTAACGGCGTTTGCACTGCGCGCGGCCAGCGCCCGGACCTCCTGCGCCACCACCGCAAAACCTTTGCCGTGTTCACCGGCGCGCGCGGCTTCTACTGCAGCGTTCAGCGCCAGAATATTGGTCTGGAACGCGATGGACTCAATCACGCGGGTGATATCTTCGATACGTTTCGATGCGTCGCGAATATCATCCATGGTGGCGACAGCGTTACCGACCGTTTCCCCGCCGTGATGAACAGCGCGCGATGTTTCCCGCACCAGCTGCTGCGTTTGTTCCATGTTCGCCGCATTTTGCTGCACGGTGGCGGCCAGTTGATCCATGCTCGCGGAGGTTTCTTCAACGCTGCTGGCCTGCTTGTTGATCTGCCCGGAAATTTCGCCCGCATCGGCTGCCAGTGCGTTGGTGCCAAGGTGAATCTCACCTGCGGCTTCGCGCACTTGGTGCACGATTTGCTGAAGCCCGCCGCCGATGCCGTTAATCGCGCCGATCAGTTGCCCCACTTCATCCTGACGGCTGACGGGCAGTTCGGCGCGCAGATCGCCTGCGGCGTACTGGCGGGCAAGGTGAATCACATCGCGCAGAGGGCGGGTTAACCAGCGGCGAATGATAATGACAAACGCGGCAGCGAAAAGCGCCGAGAGCACGACGCCTGCCAGCAGGAAGCGGTCACGTAAGGCGTTGACGTTCGCCAGCAGTGCGGATTTATCCACTTCACCGACAATCGTCCAGTTCCAGCCCGGCAGCGGCGTATAGGCTATTTTCAGCGTGCGGCCATCGTCGCTGATGCGCTCGACGGTGCCCTCTTTTCCGCTCAGCAGTTGCTGCTGGAGTGCGCTATCCCATTTTGGCAGTTGGCCCTCTTCGCTGGCGTGGAACAGATACTGCCCGCGTGTTTTGCCGTTGCTGCGATCCAGGACGTAAAAGTGACCGCTGTCGCCCAGGCGGCGATTGAGAATTTTATCGCGCATTACGTTCCAGGAATGGCTGATATCTACGCCGACAAACACGATCGCAATCACCTGACCGCTCGCATCTTTAACCGGCTGGTACTGCGTGATGTAGCGCTTGCCAAACAGCAGGGCCAGGCCACGATAGACGTCGCCTTTGGTGACGGCGTTGAAGGCGGCGCTGGAGTTGTCCAGCACGGTACCGCTCGCACGTTCACCGTTCTCTTTGCGCAGGGAGGTTGCTACGCGTACAAAATCGTTGCCGCTGCGGACAAACAAGGTTGAGATCGCGCCGGTACGACTCAGAAAGTCGTCGGAGAAGCTGTTGTTTTCATGCAGTTCGGTATCGCCGCCTTTCAGCAAGGGGGCGTTCTGGCCATTGATGGCGCGTAGCTGACCGGGATCGATGCTGAGCGGCTGGGGCAGAAAGGTGCCGAAAAGTTTAGTGTAACTCTCAACTTCTTCACTCAGGCTGGTATTAAACATCTGCACCATATCCACGATGCCGGTGGACTGGTTATGAAGATCTTCCACCGCCAGTGCTTCCAGCTGTTGGCTGGCTTTATGACTCAGAAGAAAAGTGAACAGCAGAAAGAGCGTTGCGACACTCACGCCGGTAAGTAACGATAGCTTTGCGCCAAGGCCTGAACGGCGGAAAAAGTTGATCATAAATTGCTCATTGTTGAAAAGGTATGGCAGTTCAACGGCAGAGCGGCGCTAACATTTATCAACTTTATGTAACAGAATGTTACATTGATGTCTCTGTTTGGTAGCGTTAAAGATAATGGATTGGTAAAAATACAAAAGCCACTAAAATTAAGTGGCTTTTATCGGGGGCGTGTCAGGCGTAAAGAATGGCTTGTACTCGCCACTGGTCGGCGTATCGGTCTTCCTGCATCTGGACAATGCGATACCACGAAGCACCCTGCTCATCCGCTTTAAATGCAATCACACGTTCCACGTCTTGCGGGCTCCCTGAAATGTTATTCACGGAGATCAGGCCAATTTCATTTAAGCCTGTGACACAATCAGCGCTGGCAAATTCGGCTGACTGCGCGGTTGTGCTCATCAGCCCCGCTGAGAGCAGCAGTGAGGTCAAAGCAAGAGATCGTTTCATTGTCAGCTCCATTTCACATGTCTCCGGTATCCGCCGGGCAATCCTTCGCAAATAAACTCACTTCCATTGTCACAGGCATGGAGTTTATTGTGGACAGGAAAACGTCTATGGACGCAAAGCAGTGTAAATGTCGTTTAAATCCTGACAGTTATTTGCGATACAAAATGGCTTGCGAGTACCACTGTCCGGTAATAATGGTTTCATCCACCATAATAATGACGTAGTAATCTGCTTTTGCGGCGACAGCTTTCGCTTTTATTGCATCCTCCGCATCCGCCGGTGAGCCACGAACCAGCACACTGACGGTACCCATACGTTGTAATCCTTCGGTCTGATTACGACGAATTTCCTGAGGATAACTGGTGGCGGCCGGGGCGGGCTGTGGTGTTCCTTCCAGCACGCTACAGCTTGTTAACAGCAGCACCAGCAATAAAGCAGCGAACCTGCGCATAACCATATCTCGTTTCCTGATAGCCATAGTGTAGATGTCTGCGAATTTCATTTTGGGGGAATGTTCCCAAACTGTTATCTGTGACGTCATTTTCGAATGAAAATATCGTGAAAGCGTAATCCAGTTCTCAAGATTATGAATCACCCATTAGAAAGAGGATCGACGATGATTGAACTTAAGACACAGCGGCTCGGCGACCATGAAATTTTACACGCTTTCCCGGCGGGATTAAGTGAACAACCTTTACCCGTTATTATTTTTTATCATGGGTTTACCTCATCAAAACTGGTTTACAGCTATTTTGCCGTCGCGCTGGCGCAGGCGGGTTTTCGCGTGGTGATGCCGGATGCACCCGGGCATGGGGCGCGTTTCACAGGTGATGAACAGGCGCGGTTAGGGCAGTTCTGGCAAATATTACACGGCAGTTTGACGGAGTTCGCTGGTCTTCGCGATGCGCTTTATGCGGCGGGGCTGGTGGCCGATGAACGTCTTGCCGTCGCGGGAGCGTCGATGGGCGGCATGACCGCGCTGGGCATTATGGCGCGCCACTCGGAGGTAAAATGCGTAGCGAGCCTGATGGGGTCGGGATACTTTACCTCTCTGTCGCAGACCCTCTTTCCGCCACAGGCACAGGACGTTGAAAGCGTTCTGGCAACTCTCGAGGAGTGGGACGTGACACACGCCTTACCGCGTCTGGCAGACCGCCCTCTGCTGCTCTGGCACGGCGAAGCAGACGATATTGTGCCTGCCGCCGAGACATTCCGTTTACAGCAGGCGTTGTTGCGTGAGGGGCTGAATAAAAACCTGACCTGCCTGTGGGAAGCCGGTGTGGGGCATCGCATCACGCCCACGGCGCTGGATGCCACGACCGGTTTTTTCCAAAAACATCTCTAAACGCGAAGGATGGTGACACCCAGATCCTCCAGTTTTTGCAGGATCTGAGGGTTAGCGTTTTTGCCGGTGATCACCATGTCGATCTGTTCTGCCCGGCTGAACAGCATGCCGGCGCGCTCGCCCACTTTGCTGCTGTCGACCAGTACCACCAGTTTTCCGACAACGTTTAGCATATTCTGCTCCGCCATCGCCGTCAGCATATCGGTTTTGTACAGCCCGTCGGCAGTCAGGCCCTTACCGCTGGTAAACATCCAGTGCCCGGCATACAGGCTGTTTTCGCTGTCCTGTGGACTGAGGGTGATGGACTGACTCTTGTTGTACTGGCCGCCCATGATCACTACGCTTTCATGCTCCTGGTCGATCAGGTAATTGGCCAGCGGCAGATAGTTCGTGATGATTTGCACCGGTTTCCCGCACATCTCGCGGCCCAGTAAAAAGGCCGTGGAGCCGCAGTTGATCACCACGCTTTCCCCCGGATTCACCAGCTGCGAAGCCGCCCGCGCAATACGCACTTTTTCATCATGATTCTGCGCCTGATGGATATTCATCGGCGTCCAGCGCGGGCGCTGCTGGCTGATCGCCTCGGCACCGTTGCGCACTTTTTTGAGCTTCCCGCTCTCATCCAGTTTGTTGATATCACGCCGCGCCGTGGCTGGGGAGATCGCCAGGCGATCAATCACTTGTTCGACGGTGACAAAGCCGGTTTGCGCCAGGAGTTCCAGTAAAATTTGATGCCGTTGCGCTTCCGTCATGAGCTATTCCGAAATAAATTGATTTTAAAAGATGATATTTGAAATAGCCTGAAAATACTAAGCAAATGAGAGAATTGCCAGGCGACTCGCCTGGCAACCTGAGTTCCGCCACTACAGGAACGATTTGAACGGCAGATCGGGTTCTATCGTGAAGCAGTCATCGAAACCACGCGGGTAGTGGTATTCGAAGTTATCTTTGTCTAGCGGCCAGGTAAATTTGCCGCCGACCTGCCAGATAAACGGCTTGAAGCCATACTTCAGACGATCTTTTTTCATTTCCCACAGGACGCGGATCTCCTGTGGATCGGCCTGGAAGTTTGACCAGATATCGTGGTGGAATGGGATCACGACTTTGGTGTTGAGCGCTTCCGCCATGCGCAGCATATCGGCGCTGGTCATTTTGTCGGTGATACCGCGCGGGTTTTCCCCGTACGATCCCAGCGCTACGTCGATGTGATGCTCGTTGCCGTGCTTCGCATAGTAGTTGGAGTAGTGCGAATCGCCGCTGTGATAGAGCGATCCACCAGGCGTTTTGAACAGGTAGTTCACCGCGCGCTCGTCCATGCCGTCCGGCAGCACGCCAGCCGCTTTTTGGTCGGCAGGCAGAGTAATCAATGCGGTACGGTCAAAGGCGTCGAGGGCATGGATCTCAATGTCTTTGATTTTCACCACGTCGCCGGGCTTCATCACGATGCAGCGCTCTTTTGGCACGCCCCAGCCCATCCACAGATCCACGCAGGTTTGTGGCCCAATAAAGGGCACATCGTCGGCGCAGTTTTGCATGACCGCTGCTGCTACGTTCACGTCGATATGATCGTTGTGATCGTGGGTTGAGAGCACGGCATCGATCTGACGAATCGCGAACGGATCCAGCACAAACGGCGTGGTGCGCAGGTTCGGCTGCAGTTTTTTGACGCCAGCCATGCGCTGCATCTGATGGCCTGCTTTCATCAGCGGATTGCCATGGCTCTGCTTGCCCGTCCCGCACCAGAAATCGACACAGATGTTTGCGCCGCCCTCCGATTTCAGCCAAATCCCGGTGCAACCCAGCCACCACATTGCAAAGGTGCCCGGTGCGACCTGTTCCTGTTCGATCTCTTCATTCAGCCAGCTACCCCATTCCGGGAAAGTGCTCAGAATCCATGATTCGCGGGTGATGGATTTTACTTTACTCATCGTTTGACTCCCTGTTTCAATCATAATTAATCACAATGTGACGTGTTGTGATTTATGTTGTCACCATTAAATCAGCTTTGCAATGGTGATTTTACTGATTGATGGATCGGACATGGATGCCTGGCGCGAGCGTGCAAACAGGGTTAATTGTTAGCTTGTTGAGTTAATCATATAAATTTAAAGAAAAAACTGGTGATGGTGAATGCTGAATGAAAATCACTATAAAGTGCAGGGAAATAATTTGCGTGACGCGTCACAAATAATCAAATTCAATCTTGTGGTGATTATTTGTGATTACTAGAGTGAGGGCACTTCTTGTACGCAGTTTAACCTTCGTACCCTCACTTTCTGGAGTGTGTTATGGAAATCCTCTACAGCGTCTTTACCGTTTTCTTCAACCAGGTAATGACCAATGCGCCGCTGTTGTTGGGTATTGTGACCTGCCTCGGCTATATCCTGTTACGCAAAAGCGCGAGCGTAATTGTTAAAGGCACCATCAAAACGATTATCGGGTTTATGTTGCTGCAGGCAGGGTCAGGCATATTAACCAGCACGTTCAAGCCTGTTGTCGCCAAAATGTCGGAAGTTTACGGCATTAACGGTGCTATCTCTGACACCTATGCCTCGATGATGGCGACCATTGAACGCATGGGCGAGGCTTACAGTTGGGTGGGGTATGCGGTGCTGCTTGCGTTGGCGTTGAACATTACGTTCGTCCTGCTGCGGCGTATTACCGGCATTCGCACCATCATGCTCACCGGCCACATCATGTTCCAGCAGGCGGGTCTGATTGCCGTCTTCTTCTATATCTTCGGCTACCCGATGTGGACCACCATTATCTGCACCGCAGTGCTGGTGTCGCTCTACTGGGGTATCACCTCCAACATGATGTACAAACCGACGCAGGAAGTGACCGACGGCTGCGGTTTCTCGATTGGTCACCAGCAGCAGTTTGCCTCCTGGATTGCGTATAAAGTTGCGCCGTACCTCGGTAAGAAAGAGGAGAGCGTTGAAGATCTCAAACTGCCCGGCTGGCTGAATATCTTCCACGACAATATTGTCTCCACTGCCATCGTCATGACCCTCTTTTTTGGCGCGATCCTGCTCTCCTTCGGCATTGACGTTGTGCAGGCGATGGCCGGCAAAACCCACTGGACTATCTACATTCTGCAAACAGGCTTCCAGTTCGCGGTGGCGATTTTCATCATCACCCAGGGCGTGCGCATGTTTGTGGCTGAACTTTCCGAAGCCTTCAACGGTATCTCTCAGCGCCTGATCCCCGGTGCCGTTCTGGCGATCGACTGTGCGGCAATCTATAGCTTTGCGCCGAACGCCGTGGTGTGGGGCTTTATGTGGGGCACCATCGGCCAGCTGATTGCCGTGGGCATTCTGGTTGGCTGCGGCTCCTCCATTCTGATCATTCCCGGCTTTATCCCGATGTTCTTCTCTAACGCCACCATCGGCGTGTTTGCTAACCACTTCGGCGGCTGGCGCGCGGCGCTGAAGATTTGTCTGGTGATGGGGATGATCGAAATCTTCGGCTGCGTATGGGCGGTCAAACTGACCGGCATGAGCGCCTGGATGGGCATGGCCGACTGGTCGATTCTGGCGCCGCCGATGATGCAGGGCTTCGCCTCCATCGGGCTCGCGTTTATGGCCATCATTATCCTGATTGCACTGGTTTATATGGTCTTCGCCGGACGCGCACTTCGCGCTGAAGAAGACGCAGAGAAACAACTGGCAGAGCAGTCTGCTTAATAAGGAGTTTTGATTATGACCGTACGTATTCTGGCAGTGTGTGGTAACGGACAGGGCAGCTCCATGATCATGAAAATGAAAGTGGACCAGTTTCTCACCGGGCAGGGCGTTGATCATTCGGTAAATAGCTGTGCCGTGGGCGAATACAAAAGCGAGCTGAACGGGGCGGATGTGATTATTGCCTCCACGCATATTGCAGGGGAGATCACGGTGACGGGCAATAAGTATGTGGTGGGCGTGCGCAACATGCTCTCGGCTGCCGATTTTGGTCCGAAGCTGATGGAGGTCATCAAAGCGCACTTCCCTGGCGATATCAAATAAGGACGCGTCATGAAATTACGAGATTCGCTGGCGGAAAATCATTCCATCCTGCTTCAGGCCGAGGCCAGCACCTGGCAGGACGCCGTCAAACTGGGCGTCGATTTGCTGGTTAACGCCGATGTGGTTGAGCCGCGCTATTACCAGGCCATCCTCGACGGCGTGGCGCAGCACGGCCCGTACTTTGTTATCGCACCGGGTCTTGCCATGCCGCATGGCCGCCCGGAAGAGGGCATTAAAAAAACCGGCTTTGCGCTGGTGACGCTGAAGTCGCCGCTGGTGTTTAACCATGAGGATAACGACCCGGTCGATATCCTGATCACCCTGGCGGCAGTCGATGCGACGACTCACCAGGAGGTGGGCATCATGCAGATCGTTAACCTGTTTGATGATGAAGCCAATTTCGACCGTTTACGCGCCTGCCGTACCGAGCAGGAAGTGCTGGAATTAATCGATCACGCCACTGCGGCGGCAGTTTAAGAGGGAATTGAAAATGTCATTACCGATGTTGCAGGTCGCACTGGATAACCAAACGATGGCCCATGCGTATGAAACCACGCGTCTGATTGCTGAAGAGGTGGACATCATCGAAGTCGGCACCATTCTCTGCGTCGGGGAAGGTGTTCGCGCCGTCCGTGACCTGAAAGCGCTATACCCGCATAAAATCGTGCTGGCCGACGCCAAGATCGCTGACGCCGGGAAAATTCTCTCCCGCATGTGTTTTGAAGCGAACGCAGACTGGGTGACGGTGATCTGCTGTGCCGATATCAACACCACCAAAGGCGCGCTGGAAGTGGCAAACGAATTCAATGGCGATGTGCAGATTGAGCTGACGGGCTACTGGACCTGGGAGCAGGCGCAAGAGTGGCGTGATGCGGGCATTCAGCAGGTGGTGTATCACCGCAGCCGCGACGCGCAGGCCGCAGGTGTCGCCTGGGGCGACGCGGATATCAGCGCAATTAAACGTCTTTCGGAGATGGGCTTCAAAGTGACGGTGACCGGCGGCCTGGCACTGGAGGATTTACCGCTGTTTAAAGGCATTCCGATTCACGTCTTTATCGCCGGGCGCAGCATTCGTGATGCGGTTTCACCGGTAGAGGCTGCGCGTCAGTTTAAACGCTCCATCGCCCAGCTGTGGGGATAAGGAGCGGATATGTTATCGAAACAGGTCCCGCTCGGGATCTACGAAAAAGCACTCCCTGCCGGGGAGTGCTGGCGGGAGCGCCTGCAACTGGCGCGTCAGCTGGGGTTCGATTTTATCGAAATGTCGGTGGATGAGACCGATCTTCGTCTCGCGCGTCTCGACTGGAGCCGTGAACAGCGGCTGGCGCTGGTCAACGCGGTAGCGGAAACGGGCGTGCGGGTGCCGTCAATGTGCTTAAGTGCGCACCGACGTTTTCCGCTCGGCAGCGAAGATGACCAGATTCGCGCCCAGGGGCTGGAGATCATGCGTAAAGCCATCACTTTCGCGCAGGATGTCGGGATTCGCGTCATCCAGCTGGCGGGCTATGACGTCTATTATCAGGAGGCCAATGACGAAACGCGGCGTCGCTTTCGTGAGGGGCTGAAGCAAAGCGTAGAAATGGCCAGCCGTGCCCAAGTGACGCTGGCGATGGAGATCATGGATTACCCGCTGATGAACTCCATCAGCAAAGCGCTGGGCTACGCGCACTATCTCAATAATCCGTGGTTCCAGATCTATCCTGATATCGGCAATCTCTCGGCGTGGGATAACGACGTACAAATGGAGTTGCAGGCAGGTTGCGGGCATATCGTGGCTGTTCACGTCAAAGACACACGCCCCGGCGTATTCAAAAACGTACCGTTCGGCACCGGGGTGGTGGATTTCGAACAGTGCTTCCGGACACTCAAACAGAGCGGTTATTGCGGGCCTTATTTGATTGAGATGTGGAGCGAAACGGCAGACGACCCACTAGCTGAAGTGGCGAAAGCGCGCGACTGGGTTTGCGAGCGTATGGCGCGGGCGGGATTGCGGGAGGCGGCTCATGCAACAGCTTAAACAGCAGGTCTATGACGCGAATATGGATTTGCCGCGCTACGGCCTGGTGACATTCACCTGGGGCAACGTGAGTGCTATCGACCGCGTGCGCGGGCGGGTGGTCATCAAACCAAGCGGGGTGGCGTATGACGTTATGCAGCCAGAGGATATGGTGGTAGTGGATCTTGAGGGTAACGTAATTGAGGGGAAATGGAACCCTTCCTCGGATACGGCAACTCATCTGGCGCTGTACCGCCGCTATCCGACGCTCGGCGGTGTGGTGCATACCCACTCTACCCATGCGACAGCCTGGGCGCAGGCCGGGCTCGCTATCCCGGCACTCGGTACCACGCACGCAGACTATTTCTTCGGTGATATTCCCTGTACCCGGCCATTAACCGAAGCAGAAGTACAGGGTGAATATGAGTTGAATACGGGCAAGGTCATCATCGAGACGATCGGCGAGTGCGAGCCGCTGCATACGCCGGGGATTGTCGTCTGGCAGCACGGCCCGTTTGCGTGGGGCAAAAATGCTCACGAGGCGGTGCACAACGCGGTAGTGCTGGAAGAGGTGGCGAAGATGGCGTGGATTGCGCGCGGAATCAATCCGCAGCTACAGCCCATTGATCGCTATTTGATGAACAAGCACTATCTGCGCAAGCATGGCCCTGATGCTTATTACGGGCAGAAATAAAAAAAGCCCCCGGGCAGGGGGCAAGTCAAACTATGGCTATGTTCTCGTTTTGGCTTTCCTGGTGCTAGCGTCAAAGTCTTATCGATAGATATCTGCGCTTGCATGCATATTGCCGTTGCTACCGGGCTCACGGGTCAAAATGACGTGGTAGTACTTTGCGCCCGATGCATCAGTCTCTTCATTCAGCGCCTGATCTGCTTCACTTTCGGTGGCGAAGTTATGGTTTATGTAAATTACGCCTAAGCTCTGCACATCATCCATATTTCTGGCCTGTCGACCGTCGATCTTGATGGCTGCCATCGCGTTTGCACTGAGCAAAAGCGCAGCCAGAATGGCTATTACGATTTTTTTCATGATATGCGCTCCACGACTGCGTGCTGTGTGACGGTTTTCCTCTCCTTATTCGCCTGGGATAGGGTCTGATTAAAGTGTAATCGCTAATAGTGTGGGGAATGGCGACCATTTCTGATGCTGTTGTTCAAAAAAGTAGCGCTTTCCGATGTGTCTAATTTTAAATCATCCACTTAGGCCAGCTTTACGCTTTGTGCGAATTATTTGTGCAATCAGCTTGAGTTTATGGGGGTTCGCAATTAGAATGACGCGTCAATTTTTCGGCCGCCCTTTAACACGTTCCTTGCCTCCATGGGCCGCGGCTGACCCAGACAGGAGGCTGAATAATCCGTAAGGAGCAATTCGATGCGTCATTACGAAATCGTTTTTATGGTCCATCCTGACCAGAGCGAACAGGTTCCGGGTATGATCGAACGTTACACTGGTGCAATCACTGCAGCAGAAGGTACGATCCACCGTCTGGAAGACTGGGGCCGCCGTCAGCTGGCTTACCCGATCAACAAACTGCACAAAGCTCACTACGTTCTGCTGAACGTTGAAGCTCCGCAGGAAGTGATCGATGAGCTGGAAACTAACTTCCGCTTCAACGACGCCGTTATCCGCAGCATGGTAATGCGTACTAAGAACGCAGTTACCGAAGCATCTCCGATGGTTAAAGCGAAAGACGAGCGCCGTGAGCGTCGCGATGATTTCGCAAACGAAACCGCAGATGATTCTGATGCTGGGGATTCTGAAGAGTAATTTCTGATGACCAACCGTCTGGTGTTGTCCGGTACCGTGTGCAGGACCCCCCTTCGTAAGGTCAGCCCATCAGGAATTCCTCATTGCCAGTTCGTGCTTGAGCATCGTTCTGTGCAGGAGGAAGCCGGGTTTCACCGGCAGGCGTGGTGCCAAATGCCCGTTATTATTAGCGGACACGAAAACCAGGCCATTACTCACAGTATAACGGTCGGCTGTGCAGTCACCGTTCAGGGGTTCATCTCTTGCCACAAGGCAAAGAACGGCCTGAGCAAAATGGTTCTGCATGCCGAGCAGATTGATTTGATAGATTCTGGAGACTAGCCATATGGCACGTTATTTCCGTCGTCGCAAGTTCTGCCGTTTCACCGCGGAAGGCGTTCAAGAGATCGACTATAAAGATATCGCAACGCTGAAAAACTACATCACCGAAAGCGGTAAGATTGTCCCAAGCCGTATCACCGGTACTCGTGCAAAATATCAGCGTCAGCTGGCTCGCGCTATCAAACGCGCTCGCTACCTGTCCCTGCTGCCGTACACTGATCGTCATCAGTAATCGGGCACGGTCCATTAATACGACTTTAAGAGGATAAGGTAATGCAAGTTATTCTGCTTGATAAAGTAGCAAACCTGGGCAGCCTGGGTGATCAGGTTAACGTTAAAGCGGGTTACGCACGTAACTTCCTGGTTCCACAGGGTAAAGCTGTTCCAGCTACTAAGAAAAACGTTGAGTTTTTCGAAGCACGTCGTGCTGAACTGGAAGCCAAACTGGCTGACGTTCTGGCGGCTGCTAACGCTCGTGCTGAAGCAATCAATGCACTGGGCACCGTTACCATCGCGTCTAAATCTGGCGACGAAGGTAAACTGTTCGGTTCTATCGGTACCCGCGACATCGCTGACGCTGTAACTGCAGCTGGCGTTGAAGTGGCTAAGAGCGAAGTTCGCATGCCGAACGGCGTTCTGCGTACCACTGGTGAGCACGAAGTGGACTTCCAGGTTCACAGCGAAGTGTTCGCTAAACTGGTTGTTAACGTTGTAGCTGAGTAATTTTTTACTTAGTTAGCGTCTAAGCGCCGGCCTTGTGCCGGCGTTTTGTTTTTTAGCCCCGCCAGAATCACACCTCTCAACTTGTATGGTAGCTATTCCCGTCGCAATCCCTGATAATAATTGAAACGCTATTTTATCTTTGAGATTTGCTATGGACGCCTCTCAGCCCGTATCCCTGTTTGCCCGTAAGAATATCGCCTACGCCAGCGCCACGCTCTGCTGCCTGCTGTGGGGAAGCTCATATCCGGCGATCAAAAGTGGTTACGAACTTTTTCAGATTGCCACCGACGATATTCCGTCGAAAGTGGTCTTTGCCGGTTACCGTTTTCTCTTTGCAGGCCTGCTACTGCTGTTGTTTGCCCTCGCGCAACGCAAACCTATCGCCCGACTCACGCCACGGCAGTTTGGGCAGCTTACGCTGCTGGGCCTGACACAAACGTCAATCCAGTACGTTTTCTTCTATGTGGGCCTTGCGTACACGACCGGCGTGAAAGGGTCGATCATGAATGCGACCGGAACCTTCTTCAGCGTACTGCTCGCGCACTTTATTTATCAAAACGACAAGCTCAGCTATAACAAAACCATTGGCTGTATTCTGGGCTTTGCGGGCGTGATGCTGGTGAATTTCAACAGCGGATTACTGGATTTTCACTTTGTCTGGAACGGCGATGGTTTTGTGGTGCTGGCGGCGCTCATCCTCTCGGCAGCCACGCTGTACGGGAAACGTATTTCGCAAACCGTCGATCCCACGGTAATGACCGGGTGGCAACTGGCCATTGGCGGGCTGGTGCTGGTGGTAGGGGGCTACTCGACGGGTGGGCGGCTGGAAGTGCACAGCACGGCTGCGGTGGCCGTTCTCGGCTATTTGACGCTGCTCTCGTCCGTGGCCTTTGCCCTGTGGAGTATGCTGCTCAAAGTAAACCGCGTCAGCATGATAGCCCCCTTCAACTTTGTCATTCCCGTTGCCGGTACTGTGCTGTCCGCCATTTTCCTCGGGGAAAACATTCTGGAGATCAAATACGCTATCG
Source organism: Lelliottia sp. WB101 (assembly GCF_003051885.1). Taxonomy (NCBI): domain Bacteria; kingdom Pseudomonadati; phylum Pseudomonadota; class Gammaproteobacteria; order Enterobacterales; family Enterobacteriaceae; genus Lelliottia; species Lelliottia sp. WB101. The sequence goes on along the minus strand of NZ_CP028520.1, from coordinate 453,130 downwards.
CGCTGGTGCTGGTCTGTTCGGGGATCTGGTGGGTGAATAAGGTGAAAAAAACCGCCTGATATGAACGCCCGGCCAGTGTGACCGGGCTTTCGGTTACTTCACGCGGATAAAGCTGCCGTTTGGCTCACGCATAAACAGCACCTGCTGGCCGCTGCCGGTATCAATCGTCAGCCCTGTCACCACGCCGCTGGCGTTCTGGCGAATCTGTACCATCTGGCCATTCTGCAAATTACTCAGGGGTTTTCCTTCGCCTTCTACCTGCGCCATGGCGTACACATCAGTCGGTGGCAGATTATGGTCGCGGAAGAGCTGCGCCATGGTTTTACCCGGCTCGACGCGATAGGAGCGCCACTGCTGTTCAATACCGGTGGGTTGCTGCGCCTGCGACTGAACAGGCGCTGCGGCTTGTTCCTGCGGCTGCTCTTCCTGAATCGGTTCCGGGGAGACCGGCGCCACCTGGCCTGAATCGTTTGACGGCGTGACCAGCTGTGTTTGCATCGGCTGTTGATCGGGCTGTGGCCGCGACTGCGACTGAATATCTAACTGCGCATTACGCGTGACAGGCTGCGTATCGCTGCTGTCATCGCCAGAAGGAAGCAGGAACCCAATCACCACCACCAGGGCGGCAATAATGATGCCTCTGCGATGGAAGGGCGGCAGCGGATCCATGATGCGAAAGTTGTCCGGCGCATGCCAGATTTTCGCCAGGGTAGGTTTCAGTTCAAATCGCCCGGGCATGGCTCTCCTCCTGCTCCGCATCATTATAATCCTGTCCTGAGAAGTATAGTCTGCTAACTGCCTGAATGGCGTAGTAAACCCGACTCGTGTGACTCACGTTTAGGAAAACACCTGGTCACCTCTATTGTTTCTGTTTCGGCGCAGTTTGTCATCTTAACTTAAGACAAAGTTTTACCCATAAGGGCGTGGCTGATATGCTGCCCGCTACTTTAAATGTGATGGAAGGAAAACCCATGACCACCCCGACTTTTGACACTATCGAAGCGCAGGCAAGCTACGGTATCGGTTTGCAGGTAGGACAGCAGCTGAGCGAATCCGGCCTGGAAGGACTGTTACCTGAAGCACTGGTGGCGGGTATCGCTGACGCGCTGGAAGGCAAACACCCGGCTGTACCGGTAGACGTTGTACATCGCGCACTGCGTGAAGTTCACGAACGTGCGGATGCCGTTCGTCGCGAGCGTTTTGAAGAGATGGCCGCCGAAGGCGTGAAATACCTGGAAGAGAACCGTGAGAAAGAGGGCGTGAACAGCACCGAATCCGGCCTGCAGTTCCGCGTCATCACTCAGGGCGAAGGCGCAATCCCGGCACGTACTGACCATGTACGCGTGCACTACACCGGTAAACTGATCGACGGTACGGTGTTCGACAGCTCTGTCGCCCGTGGCGAACCGGCTGAATTCCCGGTCAACGGCGTGATCCCAGGCTGGATCGAAGCGCTGACGCTGATGCCTGTAGGTTCCAAATGGGAACTGACTATCCCGCAGAACCTGGCTTACGGCGAGCGTGGCGCTGGCGCGTCCATCCCGCCATTCAGCACCCTGGTGTTTGAAGTCGAGCTGCTGGAAATTCTGTAATCGGCACACGCATTTCCTCTCCCCTTGCGGGAGGGGAAATAGTGAGAAAACCTATAGTTAAGCCGATATCAATATTTTATCTTGCAAAGCTACGAGTTGCGTGTATTTTTGTGAGCTGTTTCGCGTTGTATGAGTGATATGACACTCACTTTAAACATATTATTAACATAATATCTATTTCATAGTATTCATCCCGCCGATTCTTACCTACTATCGATGAGTCCTTTTTAAGGGACCGTCACATCATGACGTAACTAAAGGCCAGAAGAGCCTTAACAACACAGACAGGCATAACAGGAAAAAAACACATGGTAGATCAGGTAAAAGTCGTTGCCGACGAAGAGGCTTCGTCTGAACAGTCGCTACGGCGCAATCTCACAAACCGTCATATTCAGCTTATCGCCATCGGCGGTGCCATCGGCACAGGGCTGTTCATGGGGTCGGGCAAAACCATCAGTCTTGCCGGGCCGTCGATCATCTTCGTCTATATGATCATCGGTTTTATGCTGTTCTTCGTGATGCGCGCAATGGGTGAATTGCTGCTCTCGAATCTCGAATACAAATCTTTTAGCGACTTCGCTTCTGACCTGCTCGGCCCCTGGGCGGGATACTTTACCGGCTGGACGTACTGGTTCTGCTGGGTGGTCACCGGCATGGCTGACGTTGTCGCCATCACCGCCTACGCGCAATTCTGGTTCCCCGGTCTTTCCGACTGGGTGGCGTCCCTTGCGGTGATCGTCCTGCTGCTGAGCCTCAACCTCGCCACCGTAAAAATGTTTGGTGAGATGGAGTTCTGGTTTGCGATGATCAAAATCGTCGCCATCGTCGGGCTGATTGTCGTGGGGCTGGTGATGGTGCTGACGCACTTCCAGTCACCGACCGGCGTGCAGGCTTCCTTTACACACCTGTGGAATGACGGCGGCTGGTTCCCGAAAGGGCTGAGCGGCTTCTTTGCTGGCTTCCAGATTGCGGTGTTCGCCTTCGTGGGTATTGAGCTGGTGGGCACCACCGCTGCGGAAACCAAAGATCCGGAGAAATCCCTGCCGCGCGCAATCAACTCCATCCCGATTCGTATCATCATGTTTTACGTCTTCGCGCTGATCGTCATTATGTCCGTGACGCCGTGGAGCTCCGTCGTTCCAACCAAAAGCCCGTTTGTAGAACTGTTCGTGCTGGTTGGTCTGCCTGCTGCGGCAAGCCTGATTAACTTCGTGGTGCTGACGTCGGCGGCCTCTTCTGCCAACAGCGGCGTGTTCTCGACCAGCCGTATGCTGTTCGGTCTGGCGCAGGAAGGCGTGGCACCCAGCGCTTTCGCGAAGCTCTCCAAACGTGCCGTACCGGCGAAAGGGCTAACCTTCTCTTGTATCTGCCTGCTGGGCGGTGTGGTGATGCTGTACGTCAACCCGAGCGTGATTGGTGCGTTCACCATGATCACCACGGTCTCCGCGATCCTGTTCATGTTTGTCTGGACCATCATCCTCTGCTCGTACCTGGTGTACCGCAAACAGCGTCCGCAACTGCATGAGAAGTCCATCTACAAAATGCCGCTCGGCAAGCTGATGTGCTGGGTCTGTATGGCGTTCTTCGTGTTTGTGCTGGTTCTGTTGACGCTGGAAGATGACACCCGTCAGGCGCTGATCGTAACGCCGCTGTGGTTCATTGCGCTGGGGTTAGGCTGGCTGTTTATCGGTAAGAAACGTATGGCAGGCATGCGCTAAGTCTGTTGCCGGAGGCGCCTTTCGCCTCTCCGGCACACTAAGGCACAAATAGAGGCCCGGTAAGCGCTCACGCGACCGGGCCTTTTTTTATTCCCCGGCTAAGGCACGTGGGAACAGGACGTTATTTTCCAGACTGATGTGTTCCATCAGATCGTCGATCATCTCGTTAATGCCGTTGTACATCGCTTTCCAGGTCGTGCAGGCATCTGGCGGCGGCGTCACGTTATTGGTGGTGTGTTTGATCACCTCCAGCAGTTCGCCCGCGTCGTCGTGCTCGCTCTCCATGACGCTGATCGGTCCCATCGCCTGCGTACCCATGCCCTGTTTGATCATCGGGAAGAGGATCTGCTCCTCTTTCATCATGTGGCTGGATAACTCTTCGTGCAGCATGGTCAGGTATTTCGCCAGGCCGCGCGGTACGGTGGCTTTATCGGCATGCACGCGCTCAACTTTGGTCGCCTGGAGAATCAGTTCCGGGAGCTGTTCGCGATGACGGTCGTGGTAACGCACGATGATGTGGTCGATGATTTCCGCCAGCGCCACGCTGCGCCAGTCTTTCTCGATGGGCTGTTCGGCCAGCTGCGCCAGTTCAGCTTCAATCGCGTCAACATCCAGCGCCTTACGCAATGCCGCACGCGCCAGCGTTTGCTTCCCGCCGCAGCAGTAGTCCATATCGTATTTACGGAACAGCGCAGATGCGCGCGGGATGGAGAGCGCCAGCTCGCCTAAAGGTTGGTCGCGGAAGGCCATCGTCGTTACCTCATCATTAAGAATATAAGATGCATTTTAAATGCATCTTTATGGTGAAGCTATAACCCTTTGGGGGCAGCGGCGAAAATGAGAGATCCGTCACATTTATTTTGATGTATTAACCTGCTGAATGGATTTGAAAAATTCCGCGAATAGGCTTCTCATGCCGGAGAAGACGTTAAACAACCCCGCGCCCCTGCCGATAGATACAGGTCAGATAAAATCCTGCAGATAACTAAAGGCATCGCATGTTTAAACGTATAAAAGTCATCACCCTCTTAATCTCGGTGTTGCTCGGGCTGGGCGCCGTTCAGCTGATCTCCGCCGGGGTATTCATCAATGCTCTGAATAATGACAAAGACAATTTCACCGTCTCTCAGCTCTCCAGCCAGAACGTCGCGGAATTTACTGACGCCTGGATCAGCCTCAACCAGGCGCGCGTCACCCTCAACCGTGGAATGCTCCGCTTGCAGAGCAGCGTGGCGAGCCAGATTAACGGCGGGCAGCTGAACGAGCTGGTCGCTACCGCGAAAAACCTGCTGACGGAAGCGCAGGGTCATTACGATAAATATTACGCCCTGCCGGAAACGCCGGGGATGGACGAAAACCTCTCCAAACAGCTGGAAGAGCAGTACCGCGTCTACTCCGCCACTCTGACGCAAATGAACACCTTACTGGCACAGGGCAACCTGGAAGATATGTTCAAGCAAAACGCCGAGCAAAAGCAGACCGCGATGCAAAAGGTGTATCGCGAGTGGCGTGAAGCGCAGGCGAAGCTGACCAGTAAAGGCATTCAGGACAATGAAAGCGACTACACCCGCATCCTGTGGATCCTCTCCGCCATTATGGTGGTGGTCGCCGCCGTTATTATTACCAGCTGGATTGCGATGCGCCGCGTACTGTTGCTCCCGCTGCATGATGTCATCAGCCATATCCGCGCGATTGCGGCAGGCGATCTGACGCAGCCGATCGACGCCCAGGGCAAGAACGAAATGGCGGTACTGGCGCGTAACGTACAAGAGATGCAAACCGCACTGGCGAACACCGTCGGCGTGGTGCGCGAAGGGGCTGACACAATCTATACGGGCGCCGGTGAAATTTCCGTCGGCAGCAACGATCTCTCCTCCCGCACCGAGCAGCAGGCCGCGTCGCTGGAAGAGACCGCTGCGAGCATGGAACAGCTGACCGCCACCGTGAAGCAAAACGCCGATAACGCCCGTCAGGCGTCCCGACTGGCGCTGGATGCATCAACCACCGCCAAAAAAGGCGGCAGCGTGGTGGAAGGCGTAGTGCGCACGATGGATGAGATTGCCACCAGTTCCAGCAAAATTGCCCAGATCACTAACGTGATCGACGGCATTGCCTTCCAGACCAACATCCTGGCTCTCAACGCGGCGGTAGAAGCGGCGCGTGCAGGTGAGCAGGGCCGTGGTTTTGCAGTCGTGGCAGGGGAAGTCCGTACTCTGGCCCAGCGTAGCGCTCAGGCCGCGAAAGAGATCAAAGCGCTGATCGATGATTCAGGCGATCGCGTCAACGCCGGTTCTGCACTGGTGAATCAGGCCGGGGAGACCATGTCTGAAATCGTGAATGCCGTCACCCGCGTGACCGATATCATGGGCGAAATCGCCTCGGCGTCCGACGAGCAGAGCCGTGGTATCGATCAGGTCGGGCAGGCGGTCGCCGAGATGGATCGCGTGACTCAGCAGAACGCCTCGCTGGTGGAAGAGTCAGCGGCAGCCGCGGCGGCGCTGGAAGATCAGGCTGCGCGCCTGAACGAAGCGGTCGCGGTGTTTAAAATCACTCGCGGTCAGGCGGTAAAAGCGGCACCGGTGAAAACCTACGTCGCAAAAGCTAAACCCGCAGCAGCGATGGTTGACGGGAACTGGGAAACCTTCTGACAGAGTCCGGAGGGCGCTTGCGTCCATCCGGCTACTACAATCCGCTCCCGGAAAGCCCTGACGCTTTCCGGGCGTGGTGTCAAACCTGCGAAACCGTCACCACCGTCGGTTTTTCCGGCTTCGCTCTGACGGCAATCACCACTCCCACCACCAGCAGCAAAATCCCGCCCCCGTTAACAGCGGCGGCACGCTCTGGCGCATCAGGAAGGTATAAAGCAGCCCGGCCAGGGTTTCGAACACGATCAACGGGCCGAGAATCACCGTCGGCAATTTCTGGCTGGCGATATTCCAGCACAAAGCACCCACCCACGAGCACAGCACCGCAATCGCCACCATCAGGCCGACAAACACCCACGGACGCGGCCCGAACGGCAGGGCAAACTCCGGCTGTTGCAGCCCCAGCCACCAGCAAGATGCGATGTAGCCGAGCAGCGATACCGGCAGCGTCACCAGCGCCTGGGCGGTGGCCCACATCATCGGATGCTTATCCGGGTTTTCCCGCAGCCAGCGGGCGTTACGCAGGGCATACCACGCCCAGCAGACCACGGAGATCGACGCCAGCAAAATCCCCGAGCCGTAACGCCATCCGTCAAACTCATCGACACGCGCATGACGCAGCTCGGCGATGTTCACAAAAGCCAGACCGATGGCGATACACACCAGCGCAGGCAGCATTTTCGACCACGCCAGTTTACCGTCGCGATGGCTATAGAGCAGGTTGGCGAACACCGGAATCACCACCGGCAGGGTGCCGATAATCATGGTCGACACGGGCGCGCCGGTGCGCTGAATGGCGCTGGCCAGACAAACGTAATAGATCAGATTGCCCATCATGGTCAGGCCCAGGGCGGTAACCCAGTCACCGCGACTCAGCTGACGCAGGCGAGCACGGCCCATCCACGCCAGCGGCAGGGCGAAAAGCCCCAGCGCCAGATAGCGCCCCATCGACTGCAACATTGCCGGGTATTCCGGCACAATGAGCGGGCCGACAAAAATTAATCCCCACATCAAACCCGCCAGCAGGGCATACAACACGCCGCTAATCATTTTGCCATCCACGTCAGAGAAACCTGCGCACAGTGTAGAAAGAGGTCCGCCGGGAATATTGTATGAGATTGCGCATTAGCGCCGTACGACCTGCTTCTGGTAGCGAACGGGGGTAATGCCGTAGCGATGGGTAAAGGCGCGGGTGAGATGAGACTGATCGGTCAGCCCGGTCGCGGCGGCCACTTCAGCGGCCGGCATGCCGAGGGTGAGAAACGCTTTGGCGCGCCACAGGCGGATCGCCATCAGCATCTGGTGCGGCGTCACGTGAAAGTGCGCTTTGAACTGGCGCTGGAAATGGTACGGACTCAGCGAGACCACGCGCGCCAGCTCATCCAGGGTCACCGGATGCATATAGTTGTCGTGCAGGTACTCGCGCGCCCGCTCGAAGCGGTGCGCCCCTTCCTGAATGACCGGAGCATGGTGTGCCAGCGGCTGAAATGTCTCGATCAGATCCAGCAGTAAGCCTTTCTGGGCCAGCGGATCGTCCGTGTGCCACAGTCCGTAAATCAGCTGACAGATCTGCTGCGAACGTAGCGGGTCGTGGCGCGTGACGTCGCTAAACCACCAGTGGCGAATGCCGGTCACCTCTTCGAGCAGAGCGGGATCGAGATAGACCATCCGGTAGCGCCAGCCGTCTTCAGTGGCGGCCTCGCCGGTGTGCAACTCGTCGGGATTCATGGTGACAACAGAATGAACGGGCGCGACATGCTGCGCGCCACGATAGCGAAAGCGTTCGGCTCCGGCTTCTATCGCGCCGATCCCGAAGGCTTCGTGGGTGTGAGGTTCAAAGGCGTAACGTGAGATATGCGCATGATACAGTTCGACGCCTGGCACCTGCGCCAGATGGCGAAAGCGCGCGCTGTCTCTCTCATCGATGAACTGTTCGGGTACGCCTTGCACGGTGATCCTCCAGGTGGGTCATCTATTCATTATCAGAGATGACCCACGGGGATGCCACTAAAATTAACCACCGCTTAACAATTACAGAATGCCTTTGATGCTCTCAGCCAGCGGCGTGGTCGGGCGACCGATCAGTTTGCTCAGGGTACGGCTGTCGTCGAACAGACCGCCCTTCGAGGCACCGACATCGGAATCTGCCAGCATATCCGCCAGCCCGGCCGGTAAGCCCACGCTTTTCAGCGCGGCGGCGAAATCGGCTTCGCTCAGGTTCTGATAGGTCACCGGTTTTCCGCTTTGCTTGCTCAGCTCAGCAGCCAGTTCGCTCAACGTCCACGCCGTATCTCCAGCCAGTTCGTACACGTTGCCTGCGTGACCCTCTTCCGCGATCACTTTCGCCGCCGCAGCGGCATAATCTTCGCGTGTGGCTGCGGCGATTTTGCCGTCACCCGCCGCGCCGATAAACACGCCGTGCTCCAGGGCCGGTGGTGCGCTGGCGAGATAGTTTTCGGTGTACCAGCCGTTACGCAGCAGGGCGTAAGGAATGCCGGACTCGGCCAGCGCCTTTTCGGTAGCGATGTGTTCATCGCGCAGGCCGAGTGGCGACTTATCCGCATGGAGCAGACTGGTGTAGGCAATAAATTTCACGCCCGCCGCCTTTGCCGCGTTGATAACATTCTGATGCTGGGTCGCACGCTGGCCGACTTCGCTTGAGGAGATCAGCAGCAGTTTCTCCACGCCGCTCAGGGCGGTGGTGAACGCGGCCTGGTCGGTGTAATCCGCCTGGCGAACGGTAATGCCTTTCTGGCTCAGGGCGTCGGCTTTTGCCGGGTTACGTACAATTGCCACGATCTCGCTGGCAGGAACGGTTTTAAGCAGGTTGTTGATAACGTGTTGGCCAAGCTGGCCGGTTGCGCCGGTAATTGCGATCATGAGTTATTTCCTCGTTGTTTGCATGGTATGAAGGAACATTACCACTCCTACTAACTTTTAGTAAGTACGTACAAAAAGGTAAGTGTTAAATTTGTCATCACGACGTTTCTTTACAGCACAGCGTCTTTTTTGCCGCTAAGATATCCGCCTGAATTTGATTGAGGCGTCTATGATCCCCCGTCAGCGTAAAGCTTTTCTTCTTGTCGCTCTGGCATGTCTGGTGGTGCTTGTCTGCACCACTCAGCGCATGGCGGGGCTGCACGCGCTGGTGATGAACGCCGCTTCCGTGGCTCAGCAAACGGTAGAGCAGACTGGCGACAGCGATGCCCCGGTCACCCCCTGCGAGCTGAGTGCCAAATCCCTGCTGGCAACACCGCCGATCATGTTTGAAGGCGCGCTGTTTGCCATCACGCTGGTCCTGGCGGTGCTGGCCGCCGTACCCCATCGTCCGGTGCGCCGCTGGCCGCCTCGCGTCATCTCTCCGCCCCGATTGCGGGTGCATCTGCGACTCTGCGTATTCCGTGAATGATTGATTACCTGCTAATTCAGGTTAATTAATTATTTATGGAGAAAATAAATGTATGCATTTTTAAGGCAGCTTGTGCTCTGCCTGTTCTGGCTATGGCTGCCCGTCAGTCAGGCCGCCGACAGCGGCTGGCTACGCGCTGCGGATAATGATCTCGCCAGCGTTCGCGTGCGGGCAGACGCCCGGCAAGGGCACGACACGCGCCTGCTGCTGGATGTCCGTCTCGAAAAAGGCTGGAAAACCTACTGGCGATCGCCTGGAGAGGGCGGCATCGCCCCGGCGATAAGCTGGAACACGCCGCTGGAGATGGACTGGCGCTGGCCGGTGCCGCAGCGTTTCGAGGTGGCAGGCATTACCACGCAGGGCTACGACGGTAACGTGTCGTTTCCGATCACCCTGCGCGGCGCAATGCCGGAGAAACTGACGGGCGTGCTCACGCTCTCCACCTGCAGCAACGTCTGCATCCTGACGTACTACCCCTTTGCGCTGGATCTCAGTGCGCCCGCCGATCCGCAATTTAGTTACGATTTCAGCCGCGCGCTGGGTACGCTGCCGCTCAAGGAAGGGCTCACTTCCGATCTAAGCGCCGGTTTCGGTGACGAAAAGCTTCGTATCACTGCTACTCGCGAGGCGGGCTGGCAAAAGCCCGAGCTGTTTATCGACACCCTGGCCGACACGGATTTTGGCAAACCGGTTTACCGGATTGACGGCCAGACCCTGACCGCGACGCTGCCCGTCAGCGACGGCTGGGGAGACAGCGCACCGGATCTGCGTGGCAAAACCCTGTCGCTGGTGCTCGCTGACAGCGGTCAGGCGCAGGAGAGTCAGGTGACGGTGGGCGACGCGCCATCCAGTGACGCTCCGTTTAGCCTGGCCTGGATTCTGCTGATGGCGCTGGCCGGAGGGCTGATCCTCAACGTCATGCCGTGCGTCCTGCCGGTGCTGGCGATGAAACTGGGCAGTGTCGTGCAAGCCTCGTCGACTCATCGCCGCGTGGTGCGTCAGCAGTTTATGGCCTCGGCCGCCGGGATCGTGACCTCGTTCCTCGAGCTGGCGCTGATGATGACGGCGCTGCGTCTCAGCAATCAGGCGCTCGGCTGGGGCATCCAGTTCCAGAACCCGTGGTTTATCGCCGCGATGGTGCTGGTGATGGTGGGCTTCAGCGCCAGCCTGCTGGGGCTGTTTGAAATCAGGCTCTCATCCGGTGTCTCTACGTTTCTCGCCACGCGGGGCGGCAATGGTCTGGTGGGTCATTTCTGCCAGGGGGCCTTTGCGACGCTGCTGGCAACTCCGTGCACGGCGCCGTTTCTCGGCACGGCGGTTTCGGTGGCATTGGTCGCCCCGTTGTCCCTGCTGTGGGGGATATTCCTGGTGATGGGGATCGGCATGAGCCTGCCGTGGCTGTTGATCGCTGCCTGGCCAGGGCTGGCGCTGCGACTGCCGCGACCGGGACGCTGGATGAACGTCGTGCGGATAATCCTCGGCCTGATGATGCTCGCGTCAGGGCTGTGGCTTGCCAGCCTGCTCGCCGTTCACATTGGGCGAGTGCCGACGCAAGCGTTAGGCGCGTTCATCGTCATCACGCTGCTGATCGCCACGCTATGGCGCTGGGGATGGCGGGTGAGTGCCCTGGCCGCGATGGTGTCGCTCGGTATTTCTCTTCCGCTCATCGGCGCCGGTCAACCGGGGCTGGCGAAAGATCGCATCGTCTGGCAGCCGCTCAGCGAACAGGCGATTACCGCCGCGCTGGCCGACAACAAACGGGTCTTCGTCGATGTCACCGCCGACTGGTGCGTGACCTGCAAAGCGAACAAATACAACGTGCTGCTACGCGACGAGGTGCAAAACGCCCTCAGCGAGCCGGATGTGGTTGCACTGCGCGGCGACTGGAGCCGTCCATCCGAGACGATTAGCCAGTTCCTTCGCGCGCGTCAGAGTGCCGCCGTCCCCTTCAACCAAATTTATGGCCCCGGACTGGAGCAAGGCCGCATATTGCCGCCGCTGCTGGATCGTGACGATCTCCTTCAGACCCTGAATAACGCCAAAGGACACTAACAATGCGTATTTTAACTTTGATCATGCTGTTCTGTTTTTCGACCCTGAGTTTTGCCGCTGAACCCGATCTGGAGAATTTGCTCTGGAATGATCCCGACACGCCTGCGATGGGCGCAGAAAAACCACGCCTGACGCTGGTGTCGTTTACCGATTACAACTGCCCCTACTGCAAGCAGTTTGACCCGGAGCTTGAGAAGATTGTGCATAAATTTCCGGACGTCAAACTGGTGGTGAAACTGCTGCCGTTTCGCAGTGAAAGCTCGGCCCACTCAGCGCGAATTGCGCTGACGGCCTGGCGACAGCAGCCTCAGCAGTATTGGGCGCTGCACCAGCGATTGATGTCGAAGAAAGGCTATCACGACGAGGCTTCTATCCTGGCCGCTCAGCAGAAAACGGGTACGGGCGCCATCAAGGCCGATGAGAAGAGCGGCGAAACCCTGCAAATGAATTTGATTCTTGCTCAGGTGCTGGGCGTGCAGGGCACTCCGGCGACCCTGGTCGGCAAAACCCTGGTGCCGGGCGCTATTCCGTACGACGACCTGGAGGCGCTGGTGAAGCAAGAGCTGGCGAAGCACGATGCGCAGTAAAACGCTGCGCTGGCTGCGTGAGGGTATTGTCTGGCTGCTGATTGCCTTCGCGGCAGTGCTGATCACCGATCAGTTCCGCAAACCCTCGCTCCCGGCGACCTTCATCAGCACGCCGCTGCAGACGCTGGACGGCGAATCGGTGGATCTGGCGCAGCGCAGCCACGACAGACCGCTGCTGGTGTATTTCTGGGCGACCTGGTGTGGCGTATGCCGCTACACCACGCCGTCGGTGGCAGAGATGTCAGAGGAGGGGAGAAACGTCATCAGCGTGGCGCTGCGTTCCGGTGACGATGCCACGCTGAGCCATTGGCTGGCGAAAAAACGCTACGGGATGCCGACGGTCAACGACCCTCAGGGCCAGCTCGCACGCCGCTGGCAGGTGCAGGTGACCCCGACGGTGCTTATCGTCTCGCGCGGAGAGGTCAAATCCATTACCACGGGTTACACCAGCGGCTGGGGCATGAAGCTGCGGCTCTGGTGGGCGGGATTTTGATGTGGCATAATATCACTAACTTTTAGTTAGTATGTGTGAAAAGATCAGTATGAAAACAGCAATCCCTACCCTCAGCGAGCAAATGCGCGACGGCAACCTGTTTGCCGAGCAGTGTCCGTCCCGTGAAGTGCTCAAACACGTTACCAGCCGTTGGGGCGTGCTGATTCTGGTGGCGTTGCGCCAGGGCACGCATCGCTTTAGCGACCTGCGTCGTAAAATGGGTGGCGTCAGCGAGAAGATGCTGGCGCAGTCATTACAGGCGCTGGAGCAGGATGGATTTGTGAATCGTGTGTCGTATCCGGTGGTGCCTCCGCACGTGGAGTACAGCCTCACGCCGCTGGGCGATGAGGTGAGCGAGAAGGTCGCTGCGCTGGTGGACTGGATCGAGGTAAATACGCCGCAGGTGTTGGCTCATCGCGAGGATCGTGCGGCGTGATTGCCGCACGGCGTTAACCTTTACCCGGCCTGCCATTGTGCAGGTCGGGTAAATACGTTTACTTGCTCAAATCCACCTGATAAATCGCGAACCCGATATCATCGGTTCCGGTCTTGCTCATCGGATACTGCGCTTTGTCTTTGATAAACGCCGCCGCTTTGTCAGACGGTGACGTCTCAAAACGAATATCCAGCTTAGACGCGCTCTGAATCGGGGCCAGACGCCAGTTATTGTCTGCCGCCGGATGGATCGCGCCATCCTTTTTCGACTGCTCGCCAATCCACGCCGCCAGCACCGAGCGGTTCTCGTCCGGTGATGCAAACGCGATATGGCTATCGCCGGTCCCGGCGAATTTGCCGCCGTACGCGCGATAGTTATTGGTCGCGACCAGGAATACCGCGTTCGGGTCGATCGGTTTACCCTGGAAGGTCAGATGCTTGATACGTTCCGCCTGCGGGTTCACCGTCTGACACTCGCCGTCGTATTTCGCTGGCTGTGACACGTCGATCTGGTATTCCACGCCGTCGATCACGTCGAAGTTATAGGTGCGGAAACCGTCCCAGTTGATCAGCGACTGCGGCTTACTGCTGTGAACGTCGATCTGGTTAAACTGACCGGCGGAACACTCCAGCCACTCTTTCACCTCTTTCCCCGTGGCTTTTACCACCACCAGCGTGTTCGGGTAAAGATAGAGATCCGCCGCGTTACGGAAGGTGAGCTGACCTTTTTCTACTTCAACGTAGCTGGCCGGATCGTTTTTACGTCCACCGACTTTAAACGGAGCCGCGGCGGAAAGCACCGGCAGTTTCGCCAGGTCCGGATCGCCCTGAATAAAGCGCTCAACGTAGGCTTTCTGCGCCATATTCACCACCTGAACAGTGGGATCGTCCTGCACCAGCGCCAGGTAGCTGTACATGTTGTCGGAGGATTTCCCGACCGGCTTGCTGACAAATTCGCGGGTCGCATCGTGATCGTGTTTCAGCACGTTCAGGATATTTTTATCTTCGGCCGCCAGCGATTTTTTCGCCGCCGCGTCGTAGATTGGGCGCGCTTCGGCTTTCGACTGGGTCACCTGCCATTTTCCGCCATCGTTATTCAGCACCAGATCCACCACGCCCAGATGATCGCCCCACATGCCGGGCATCACCGACGGCACGCCGTTGAGGGTTCCTTTCTCGATATCGGCACCTTTAATGCTGGCGAAATCTTTGCCAGGGAAGACCGCGTGCGCGTGACCAAACAGAATGGCGTCAACGCCCGGTACTTCGCTGAGGTAATAGACGGAGTTCTCGGCCATCGCCTGATACGGATCGGCAGACAGCCCGGAGTGCGCCACTACGACCACCAGATCAGCCCCTTTCTCACGCATTTCCGGAACATACTTGCGCGCGGTTTCGGTGATGTCATTAACGGTCACTTTGCCCGAGAGATTGGCTTTATCCCACGTCATGATCTGCGGTGGCACAAACCCGATATAGCCGATTTTCAGCGTCTGCTTTTTACCGTCCTGATCCACGACCTCAGTTTCTTTAATCAGATAAGGCGTAAATAGCGGCTTTTGGGTCTTAACGTCGATGATATTGGCGTTAACGTACGGGAATTTTGCGCCAGCGAGCGCCATGTGCAGATAATCCAGGCCGTAGTTAAACTCGTGGTTCCCGAGGTTACCGACGGCGTAATCCAGGGTATTCAACGCCTTATAAACCGGGTGAATATCGCCTTTTTTCAGCCCCTTCGCCGCCATGTAATCGCCGAGCGGACTACCCTGAATTAAGTCGCCGTTATCGACCAGCACGCTGTTTTTCACCTCGCCGCGCGCGGCGTTAATCAAACTTGCGGTGCGTACCAGTCCGAATTTTTCGGTCGGGGTATCTTTGTAGTAATCGAAATCCATCATGTTGCTATGCAGGTCGGTAGTTTCCAGAATGCGAAGATCTACCGTCGCGGCCTGCACGCTTGCGGCAATCAGCGTTGCCAGGAGCGTTGCGCTAAACTTAATCATCAGAGGAGTCCTTTTTTCGATCCAAGCCACAAAAGAATATGTATGTATATTTTGTTGCTTACAGAAGTGTGAATCCTGCCAGAAAAAAGCGTCGTGAAACCAGAATTGCTTCACAGATAGCGGAATTGTTAACAATACGATATAACTAAAACAATAAGTTATGACCACTGCGATAACGAAGAGGTGGATAATGTTAGATAAAATTTGTCAGCTCGCACGGGATGCGGGTGATGCCATTATGCAGGTCTACGATGGCACAAAGCCGTTGGACGTTGTCAGCAAAGCGGATGACTCTCCGGTGACAGCGGCCGATCTCGCGGCCCACGAGGTGATCCTCAAAGGGCTTCAGGCCCTGACGCCGGATATCCCGGTGCTGTCTGAAGAAGATCCGCAGAGCTGGGATGTACGCCAGCACTGGCAGCGCTACTGGCTGGTGGACCCGCTGGATGGCACCAAAGAGTTTATCAAGCGTAACGGTGAGTTCACCGTCAATATTGCCTTGATTGAAAACGGGAAAGCGGTGCTGGGCGTGGTCTACGCGCCGGTGCTGAAGGTGATGTACAGCGCCGCAGAAGGCAAGGCGTGGAAAGAAGAGAGCGGTACGCGCAAGCCCATCCAGGTGCGCGACGCGCGACCACCGCTGGTGGTCATCAGCCGTTCCCACAGTGACGCTGAGTTGCAGGAGTACCTGCATCAAATCGGCGAGCACCAGACGACGTCGATTGGCTCGTCGCTGAAATTCTGCCTGGTGGCGGAAGGGCAGGCGCAGCTGTATCCGCGCTTTGGGCCAACCAACGTCTGGGATACAGCGGCAGGTCACGCGGTGGCGTCTGCCGCGGGCGCACACGTTCACGACTGGCAGGGCAAGCCACTGGACTACACCCCGCGCGAGTCGTTCTTAAATCCGGGCTTCCGGGTCTCGATTTACTGACCGAGCAATTTGTGCAGCAGGGCGACAACCTGCTGCACCTCTTCCTGCGTCAGCGCGCCGTCTTTCACCCACTGCACGCGGCCATCTTTATCCAGCACCACAATCGCTGAACTCTCCTCTTCCAGACCCCAGGCTTTACGCGTCACGCCATCGCTGTCGACAATAAACTGCGACCACGGATAGAGCTTTTTATTGCTCTCCAGGCTGCTGCGCACAAACATGCCTGAGCCTGGAATCGCGTCATCGGTGTTCACGATGGTGGTGGTCTGGTAGCGGTCATGCGGGAATTTGCCTGTCTTAATCGCTTCCACGAGGGTGGCATTTTTCTCTTTTGCCGAGGTACGACCGGCAATATGTTGCACCACTCGCACTTTGCCCGCGAGCTGCGCGCTATTCCAGGGTTTATAGCTAAACTTATCATTGTCGAGAATCAATTCTCCGCGATCGGCAATACCGACTGGCGGCACACGTTGTCCCTTTTCAATGTTGTGTGCGGAAGCCATCAGCGGCAGTAACAGGCAGGCTGCGGCCAGGATGTTACGAAGGGTCATGGTGTTTCCTTATAGTTGCAGGTGATCCGACCACTTGGTCTTACGGTTTAATCATAAGTGCGATCAATCGGCTTTTCCCGCAATCCGAGTGCCAGTTTGCGGGCGAACGCACATATCCGTAAAAAAACGAAGGCTTATACTGCTTTTAGAAATGCTATGCAAAGAATGTTCTGAATATTTGTAATCAAACGGTAAATAAACTTATGCATACTGGGTATCAACGTTTTTCTGGTCTATAGTCATTGAGCAATAAATTTGCGCTCAGGACAGTCGGCCCGATTGTGGCGCCGCAAGAGCGTATGATTCGCAGGAGATACAAGAATGAAAATTTTCCAACGCTACAACCCGCTTCAGGTGGCGAAGTACGTGAAGATCCTGTTCCGAGGACGGTTGTACATCAAGGATGTTGGCGCTTTCGAATTTGATAAGGGCAAAATTCTTATCCCGAAAGTGAAGGACAAACAGCACTATTCTGTGATGTCCGAAGTCAACCGCCAGGTTATGCGTCTGCAAACTGAGATGGCTTAACCACGTGCTATGCAGTAGTTAAAGCAGTATATAAAAACGGCTCCCATTGGGAGCC
This sequence comes from Lelliottia sp. WB101, assembly GCF_003051885.1. Classification (NCBI taxonomy): domain Bacteria; kingdom Pseudomonadati; phylum Pseudomonadota; class Gammaproteobacteria; order Enterobacterales; family Enterobacteriaceae; genus Lelliottia; species Lelliottia sp. WB101. The sequence goes on along the minus strand of NZ_CP028520.1, from coordinate 436,131 downwards.
GTTGATGTTTGTGGGGGACTTACGCCGAGGCTTTCTCTTCCGCGTCCGGCAGCTTCGGCACAAGCACGGTCGGTTTGTTATCGATGCGTGTCACCAGCAGCTGGTCGATGCGGTAGTTGTCGATATCCACCACTTCAAACTTATAGCCGGAGAACTTCACCGAGTCGGTACGTTTGGGGATTTTACGCAGCATAAACATCATAAAGCCGCCAATCGTCTCGTAGTTGCCCGACTGCGGGAATTCGTCGATATCCAGCACGCGCATCACGTCTTCAATCGGCGTGCCGCCATCCACCAGCCATGAGTTCTCATCGCGCGCGACGATCTGCTCTTCCAGACCCTGGCCGACCAGGTCACCCATCAGGGTGGTCATCACGTCGTTGAGCGTAATGATACCCACGACCAGCGCGTATTCATTCATGATCACCGCGAAGTCTTCGCCCGCAGTTTTGAAACTTTCCAGCGCTTCGGAGAGCGTCAGGGTGTCCGGCACAATCAGGGTATTGCGGATCTGCACGCCGCTGTTCAGCGCCAGGCTTTGGTTAGCCAGCACGCGGTTCAGCAGGTCTTTTGAATCGACGTAGCCGATGATGTGATCGATATCTTCGTTACAGACCAGGAACTTGGAGTGCGGATGCTCGGCCACCTTGTTTTTCAGGCTCTGCTCGTCTTCGTGCAGATCGAACCAAATCACGTTTTCGCGCCCGGTCATGGAGGACGGCACGGTACGGGATTCGAGTTCAAACACGTTCTCGATCAGTTCATGCTCCTGCTTACGCAGAACACCTGCCAGCGCACCGGCCTCAAACACCGCGTAAATATCATCAGACGTGATGTCATCTTTACGCACCATCGGCAGTTTGAAGAGGCGGAAAATGGTGTTTGCCAGGCCGTTAAAGAACCAGACCAGCGGACGGAACACGTACAGGCAGAAGCGCATCGGGTTGATGATGCGCAAAGCCACAGCTTCTGGCGCAATCATACCGATGCGTTTCGGGGTTAAATCCGCGAACAGGATGAACAGGCCGGTCACCAGCGAGAAGGAGAGAATAAAGCTCAGCTGCTCGGACAGTTCAGGCGAGAAGTACTTCGAGAACAGGCTATAGAAAGCCGGAGAAAAGGCTGCGTCACCCACGATACCGCCGAGAATGGCGACGGCGTTCAGACCGATTTGCACCACGGTAAAGAACATACCGGGGTTTTCCTGCATTTTCAGGATGCGTTGTGCATTGAGATTGCCATCGTCGGCAAGCAGTTTAAGTTTGATCTTGCGGGAGGCGGCCAGCGAAATCTCAGATATCGAGAAAAATGCACTGACGGCAATAAGACAAAGTATTACTAAAATACTGTTTAACATAGTTTATCCGGCTTCTCGCCAGATCCTCGGAAGGGAAGTTGATTTCGTTTGTGTGAAGACACATTGAACATCGGCTCGTAGCGTTGAGCCGATTATTTCAGCGGGTAGTATAGCGTAAACGTGTGTAAATCCGCCAGAGGTCACATTTTTGGCAAAAACAGGCCGGGCAGGCGGGTGCTGCCCGGCCCCTTAATCAGGACAAACTGACATTATCCACTGGTCGCCGTGCGGCGTTACCGCCCCAGACCTCGTCGTACTCATAGCCCGTGAGCTGTTTAATGACCACCCGGGTACGCGCATCGCAGTCGCGGTAATCGCCGCCAAGTTTGCGACGGGCGATCTCTTTGAGCAGCAGTTTGTGGGTGTCGCGCGTTAGGGTGAATTTATAGGTAGTGATGAAACTCACCGCCAGCAGCGCGGAGGTGGCAAACAGCATCAGGCCGATAATGGCGTACAGTGCCGATTCAGGCTGCGCACCGTTGCCTTTCACAAACCCGGACTCCTGCAACACCACGCCGATCAGCATGATCGCCAGCGCGACGGTGCTTTTACGCGTCAGCACCATGACGCCGGCAAAAATCCCCTCCCGGCGCTGCTGGGTAACCATCTCGTCGATGTCAGGAATAAAGCTGTAGATGTTCCACGGGATGTAATACAACCCGGCACGCGCCGCGCCAAGCAGAATAAAGACCGCCGAGAACAGCAGAGCAGGGACCTGGGTTTCCGTGTAATAGACGGCGAACAAGAACGCCAGCACGAAGAATATACAGCCGTAGGAGATTCGCAGCGCCGCCGACGGAGAAATATTCAGCCGGTTTAACAGCAGCATAAATCCGTAAGTGCCCGGTACCGAGGCGAACGCGGCGATACTGAGCCAGCCGGAAACCGCCGCTGCGTCCTGGCTCAGGCAATAAACCACGTAATAAGTAAAAACTGAACCGAACACATCCATCGCGGTAAACGAGAAAATATAGATGATGATGTGTAAACGAAAGGCGCGAATTTGGAAGGCGGAGAAGAGATCCAGTACCAGATATTTCAGGTGATTGAGTAAACCGCTACTGCGGTGGGTCTCAATTTTAAAATCGGACTCCTGATGCACATCTTTCGCCTCCCAGGTGGTGCGCCAGGTAATAAATACCGCGAGACAAAAGACGCAGGAGAAGATTAATCCGGTGAGGGTATAAGTAAACGGATTATCTTTCCCGGTGAAATGCATAATCACGCCGGGCACAGACACCGCCAGAAAACCGCCGAGCTGGGAGCAGATCATGCGCACTCCGGACAAGCGGCTGCGCTCTTCGTAGCGGTTGGTCATCTCAGCCGCCAGCGTCTCCCACGGCACGAGCACCATCGCCGACAATAATTCAATCGACAAATAGGTGCCGAGATAATACCAGTAGCCCATATCGGTTACCCACAGCAGGGCATATAAAAACATCAGCGGTGAACTTAATAATAAAAAGAAGCGGCGGCGACCAAATTTTCGCCCGAGCCAGGTATTGCCAAAATTGTCGGTGATATAACCCATAATCGGGCTTAATACGGCGTCAATTACCCGCGCAATAGCAAAGATAGAACCGGCTTCGAGCACGCTCAGTCCGCAATAGGTGGTATAAAAAAATAACAGCCAGGTGCCAATAATGGCGAAAGCGCCTCCGCCAAACAGATCGGTTATGCCGTAGCCAAGCGCCACACCATAACCAACCCTGCGTTCAGTTGGTTTGACCATAATATTGATACTCAGAGTAGGGTTATTATGAACCAGATTTATTCTGGCCGATTTTTATTCACTGCTGATTAATCTCAATCCATTGCCGAATCTGGGATGAACGATAAATGGCCTCCACAAGGTTGATTGATTTTCCGGCTTCGCGAATATCGGTGTAATCCGCTTTTTCCGGGTTTTGGATGGCGGCATAAAAATCGCCAATCGCGTGCTGGTGGCCTAAACCCCAGTAGCTTTTTGCCACACCGTTTGGCGATGCGTCGCTTACCAGTTTCACCCGCTCGCCGTTGCACAACCGCCACAGGGCGTTGTCGCACAGCTGCAAGGTGCCGTTTTCGCAGTGAATCTCGAGCAGCAGCGGCGAGTCGATGGTGTGGCAGTTGGTGGCGTAAAACAGGCCACGCGCGCCGTTGGTGAAGTGCAGCGTCGCCATCGCGCTGTCCTCGGCTTGCGTCACGTCGGCCAGCTCGCCGCTGTCGACGACCCCTTTCAGGCGCGTCACGCCGCCCGCAAACCACTGCATCAGATCGAGGGTGTGAATCGCCTGATTGATCAGCAAGCTCCCGCCCTCGGTGGCAAAACGTCCGCGCCAGGGACTTTCGGTGTAATAAGCGTCCGAACGCGACCAGGTGAGCACGGCTTTGATACTCAGCATCTTGCCCATCTCCCCCTCTGCCAGCTCCCGTCGGATGCGCTGGCTGGTGGGGTTGAGCCGGTTCTGATAGCACACGCCAAGCAGCCCCGCCGCATTCTGCACGGCGTGCGCGATCTCAGTGATTTCGCCGCCGTTCATCCCCACCGGCTTTTCGCAGAACACATGCTTTCCTGCCGCAAGGGCCGCCAGAATCATCCGTTTATGTTCGAAATGCGGCGTGCAGATGTGAATCACGTCGATTTCGTCATCCAGCAGCATCTCCTGATAATCCTGATAAAAGCGGCACTGATACGCCATCGCCAGCTTCAAACCGACTTCGCTGTTGATATCCGCCAGCGCGCGCAGGGTCACGCCAGGCATCTGGCGCAGGGCATTGACGTGGCAGCTGTGGATCGCACCGCCGCCGATAAGGGCTGCATTGAGCGTTTTCATCCGCACCTCTCGTTAATCCGCCGCGTTTGCCAGCATCTGCGCTTTCACGCACAGCTCGGCTGCTTTAAAGGCGTGCGCCTGGGTCATCGCGTTTTCGGTGCGATTCAGGCAGTCCAGGATCAGCTCGCCAAAGAACGGGAAACCGACCTGACCCGCCACCGGATAGCGAAATTCGCCCTCGTTGTTGACGAGAAAGACCACGTCCTGTTCGCCGCGCGTGAGATCGACATATTTGCGGATTTCGATATACCCGTCGGTGCCGAGCAGCGTCAGACGGCCATCGCCCCAGGTTGACAGCCCGTTGGGGGTAAACCAGTCGCAGCGGAAGTAGCCGCTGGCCCCGTTTTCACCCTTGAGCATCGCGTCGCCGAAATCTTCAAAATCTGGGTGGTGCGGATGGTTGAAATTTCGTGCCTGGCTGGCGACCACCGTGGCCTCGTGGTTGCCGGTGTAAAACAGGAATTGCTCGATCTGGTGGCTGCCGATATCGCACAGAATGCCGCCGAAATAGCGCCGCTCGTAGAACCAGTCCGGGCGGCATTGCCCTTCGCGGTGCGGGCCCGTGCCGAGGGTCTGTACCACGCGACCTATCGCCCCCTGTTTCACCAGTTGCCCGGCAAACACTGCGCTTTCGACGTGCAGACGCTCGCTGTAATAGACCGCGTATTTACGCCCGGTTTTCGCCACCATCACTTTGGCATCATCGAGCTGCTCCAGCGTAGTCAGGGGGGCTTTGTCGGTGAAATAGTCTTTGCCGGCGGCCATGGCTTTCAGCCCTAACGCGCAGCGCTCGGACGGAACCGCCGCCCCGGCGACCAGCTGCACGTCGCTGTCGGCAAGAATCACCTCCAGCGAGTCAGCGACCTTCACCTGCGGATACTGCTGCACAAATTTATCCACTTTCGCGGGATCGGGATCGTAGACCCATTTCAGCGTCGCCCCGGCCTCCATCAGCCCGTTGCACATGCCGTAGATATGGCCGTGATCGAGAGCCGCTGCCGCAAAGACAAATTCACCGGGCTGGACCACCGGCTGTGGTTTGCCCACGGGCGCGTAATTCATACCGTCATGTTTATTCATGGTCAGATCCCCTGGTCCAGATTTTTGCCTAATGGAATGGCGCCGGTTTCGCTGAAATTGGCGACGCTGGCGGATTTTTGGTAGAAGCGCGGGGCGAGCACGTTGGTGCCACCGGTGCGATAGAACGGGTCATCGCGGGAGATGGGCAGTCGGACCACACTTCCGGTGATGGACGATTTATAGATGGCGGTGATGAGTTCAAGGGAGCGTTTGCCCTGTACGCCATCGACCAGCGGAGCGGTTTGCTGTTCAACCGCGCGCAGCAGGTCGTGGATCTGCCCGGTATGCAGCGTCCACTCGAGTTTGGGCGTCTCGTGAAATACCGCATTCAGCTGCGTTTCGCGCGTCGTATCGTTCGCGGCCTGCGGGAAACCGTTGTCGGCGCTGACGCTGGCGAACACCTCCCACGGTGCGGAGATCCGCGCTTTCTCACCCTGAATCACAATCTTCTGATCCTCTCCGTGGTGCACCACGGAAGCGGTGAGTTGCGTGAGTGCGCCGCTGGGGTATTTGAAAATCGCGGCGCTCAGATCTTCCACTTCGGCGTTGTCGTGAGCGACGTTGGTCATCATCGCCACCACTTCCGACGGAAAGCCCAGCATCCACTGGATGGCGTCGATGTGGTGAACCGCATGGTTGAGGGTGCAGCCGCCGCCCTCTTTCTCCCAGGTGCCGCGCCACCACAGGTCGTAATAGCAGTGGCCGCGCCACCAGAACGAGTCCACCTGCGCGTGGCAGATTTTGCCCGCCAGGCCGGAATCCAGCGCCGCTTTCAGCCGCCAGAAGGCGTCGGTAAAGCGGTTCTGGGCGATGATCGACAGGGTTTTCCCGCTGGCTTGTTGCGCGGCAATCATCGCGTCACACTCCTCAAGCGACGCGGCCATCGGCTTTTCACACAGTACGTGACACCCGGCATTCAGGGCGTCGATGCTGATTTCGGCGTGGACGTAGGGCGGCGTGCAGACGTCGACGATATCAATATCCGCTTCGGCGGCCAGCATCTGCTGGTGGCTTTCATAGATGCGCGCGTCATTCAGGCCGTAGCGCGCTTTTTTCTCGTGCGCTTTTTCCGGGTAGATGTCCACCAGCGCCACGATGGTGCAGCGCTGGCCGAACTGCAAATAGCTCTGAATATGGTTATGCGAGATGTTCCCTGTTCCCACGATGGCGATTTTTAACATCGTTCTTTTCTCCGGTGTTACCAGGTGCCTGAGGCATCCAGGGTGCGGCTGGTGGTCTCTTTGTCCACAGAGGTGGCGATGCGCTGTTGCAGCAGGCGCAGGTACTGTTTTTCGTTGAGCGGAAGCGTGACCCAGTCGTCCGTCCAGGTTGATAAATGCATGGCGTTGGAGAGCGTCAGGCCGTTGATCCCCTCAAACCCCGGCGCAATCAGCGGCTCGCCGCGCAGCACGGCGGCGCAGAAGTTGGCGGTAATGACGTGGTGTTCGCTGCACTCCGCAGCGACCGGGATGGAAACCTCCCAGCACTCCGGCTCGCCAAAGCCGTTTTGCCAGCGGGCGTTAAAGTCGGTTTCGGATTCCCGCAGCCGCCAGTAGCGCAGTTTTCCCTCTTCGACCACCACTTTGCCGCGATCGCCGGTGATCTCCAGCCGGTTGGTTCCCGGCGTTTCGGCGACAGTGGTGATAAACACCCCGGTCGCGCCATTGGCGTATTCGGCGTAGGTGGTCACCTCGTCTTCTACTTCAATCTGACGATGTTTACCGAACTGGCAAAACGCCCGCAGCCGCACTGGCATCCCGACCAGCCACTGCCAGAGATCGAGCTGATGCGGGTCCTGGTTGAGCAGCACGCCGCCGCCTTCACCCTTCCAGGTGGCGCGCCAGCCGCCGGAGTTGTAGTAGCTCTGCGAGCGGTACCAGTTGGTGATAATCCAGTTAGAGCGGCGGATTTCGCCCAGCTCGCCGCTGTCGATCAGATCTTTCACTTTCTGATACAGCGGGTTAGGGCGCTGGTTGTACATGATGCCGAACACCACGTCGCACTCGCGTGCGCAGGCGTTCATCTCCTGCACTTGTGCGGTGTAGACGCCCGCCGGTTTCTCGCACAGGGTATGAATGCCATGGCGCATCGCCATGATGGAAAGCCGGGGGTGATCGTAGTGGGGCGTGGCGACAATGACTGCGTCGATTCGCCCGCTGGTGAGCAGATCTTCGGCCTCATGAAAGAGCGCGACGGACTCGCCGACGAGCTGCCGAATGGCGTGATGTTTCTCGGGATCGTTATCGCAGACCGCCGTCAGACAGGCATCTTTAACGACACCCGCTAACAGATAGCGCGCATGAACCGTGCCGATATTGCCGATACCAATAATGCCAAACCGTACCTTTTCCATGTCACACCTTAAGTCGTTAAAAAGAGTGATGAGGGGAAAATAGGAAAGGCGAACCGCAGCGACAATGTGTTTTTGTGAGAATACTCGCAAGGCGCATAAGTAAACACCTACGCCCGGTAAATTTGGTTTTAAAATCAACAGGCTGTTTCTGCAAATAATTGCAAAAACTGAATGCGAGCGAGGTCACACTATGCCGGGCAAGCTAAAAATGGACGAAATTGCGGCGTTGACGGGCTACTCTGTCAGCACCGTTTCCAGGGTTTTAAGCGGCAAATCCTATACCAGCGACAAGGCCCGCGAGGCCATCGTGCGCTGCGCGCGGGAACTTGGCGTGCTGGCGTCCATGGCGAGCGGGCGGCTGCTGATTAACGGCATTGCGGTGTTTGCTCCTGAACGCACCTTTCAGGGGCGTGGGGATATTTTTTATCTTGAGGTGACGAAAGGCATTGCCGAAGCCAGTGCACCCCATGATGTCTGGATCAGTTATTGCGGATTAGAAGAACAGCGTGCGGACGTAAAATTATTTCTCGAAAAAGCCGGGCATAAAAATATTAACGCGATCATTATTATCGGTACTGATGATTCCACCATCTTTAAACTCGCCACCACCCTGAATAAACCCTGCGTTTTAATTAACTCCATCGATCGGGAAATGGCGCTCGATTCCGTTTCGCCCGATCATCGCGCCATCGGGTTTACCGCCATGCGCCATCTCTTCGAGCAGGGCCACCGCCGAATTCTGACCATGACCTGCCTGCGTCGTGAGACGCTCTACGCGCGTCTTGACGGCATTAAAGAGGCGTACCGCCATTTTCACGTGCCGTTCGACCCGCAAAATGATTTGCTGGTAACCGAGTGGTTTACGGCGGAGGAGGCCGAGCGCGCCCTCGACGACTGGCTGGCCGGGCACGATAAAACCCAGTGGCCGCAGGTGATTTTCCCCAACAGCACCAGTATGACAGAAGGGGTGCTCAGGGCGTTGCAGCGTCGCGGTCTGCGCGTGCCGGAGGATATCTCTATTATCACCACCGATTTCACCTGGAATCTGCAAAACCGGCTGGATGCGCCGGTGACGGGCGTCACGGTGCCGTGTCGTGAGCTGGGGATTGAGGCGGTGCACCTGCTTCAGACGCGGCTGAACCGGCCGCAGGCGTCGGTGTTTAACCTGCTGTTGCAGGGCAAAGTGATGGATTTTGGGTCGGTCAGTAATGCCACGCGCCACGCGGCTCGCGTGGCGCTGGATCAGTAATCAGGCCAACTGCGGCGGCAGGCAGACACCAATCCCGCCGATCCCGCAGTAGCCGTACGGGTTTTTGTGCAGATACTGCTGGTGGTCATCTTCCGCGTAATAGAACGGCGTGGCGTTGGCGATTTCGGTGGTGACGTGACGCTTATCGCCCGCGGCGCTCATCGCCTCCTGGAAGCGGGTCAGGCTGGCGCGCGCGGCGGCGTCCTGCTCCGGCGTCAGCGGGTAAATGGCGGAGCGGTATTGCGTGCCGTGATCGTTACCCTGCTGCATCCCCTGGGCCGGATCGTGGTTTTCCCAGAAAACCTGCAATAATTGTTCGTAGCTGATGATCGCCGGGTCGTACACCACGCGCACGGCTTCTGCGTGGCCGGTATCACCCGAGCAGACTTCGCGATAGGTCGGATTAGGCGTGTAACCGCCGGTGTAGCCCGCCGCCGTGCTGTAGACGCCCGGCAGTTGCCAGAACAGACGCTCGACGCCCCAGAAGCAGCCCATGGCGAAGAGGGCGATCTCCATCCCGTCCGGGACGTTAGTCATTGAATGATTGTTCACAGCGTGTAAGGTAGCGACCGGCATTGGCGTATTACGTCCCGGCAGTGCATCTGCTTGAGAAACAAGATGCTTTTTGTCGAATAAACTCACGGTAGGGCCTCCGGGGCAGCGATGTTTCAGTTAAGGTTGTCATGGAGCGTTTAATTGAACACAATAAATACGCTGAATGAGTCTAGATTTAAACATAAGAAATATTAGGCCTCTCGGCCATTTTTCAACCCTCTTATTGGGTTTTGGGCTTTATGCCGTGATACGCCGCGGAGCGGTACATCAATTGCTTCCAGGGGTGGAAACAAGGATATTCAGGAGAGAACGTGCCAAAGATCCGCCAGTTTTGTTTGGTCAGTTTATTGCTGACAAGCGGGGTCGCCAGCGCGGCGAATGTCCGTTTGCAGGTTGAGGGGTTATCCGGGACGCTGGAAAAAAACGTGCGTGCACAGCTGTCAACGATTGAGAGTGACGAAGTGACGCCGGACCGGCGCTTTCGCGCGCGCGTAGATGACGCGATCCGCGAAGGGTTAAAAGCGCTGGGCTACTACGAACCCACCATTGATTTCGATTTACGTCCACCACCGGCCAAGGGCCGTCAGGTGTTAATTGCCCGCGTTTCCAAGGGCGAGCCGGTGCTGATCGGCGGCACCAACGTGGTGCTGCGCGGCGGCGCGCGCACTGACCGTGATTATCTGGATCTGCTGGGCACGCGCCCGAAAGTCGGCACCGTGCTGAATCACGGCGACTACGACCACTTCAAAAAAGAGCTTACCAGCGTCGCGCTGCGTAAGGGCTACTTCGACAGCCAGTTCAATAAAAGCCAGCTGGGCGTTGCCCTCGACCGCCGCCAGGCGTTCTGGGATATCGATTACGATAGCGGCGAACGCTACCGTTTTGGCGACGTGACCTTCGAAGGCTCGCAAATCCGCGACGAGTATCTGCAAAACCTGATCCCTTTCAAAGAGGGCGATTACTACCAGTCAAAAGATCTGGCAGAGCTGAACCGCCGCCTGTCGGCGACCGGCTGGTTTAACTCCGTGGTTGTTGCGCCGGAATTCGACAAGGCGCGCAAAACCAAAGTGTTACCGCTGCACGGGGTGGTTTCACCGCGTACCGAAAACACCATCGAAACCGGTGTCGGTTACTCAACGGACGTCGGCCCGCGCGTGAAAGCGACGTGGAAAAAGCCGTGGATGAACTCCTACGGCCACAGCCTGACCACCAGCGCCAGTATCTCCGCGCCGGAACAGCAGCTCGATTTCAGCTATAAAATGCCGCTGCTGAAGAACCCGCTGGAGCAGTACTACCTGGTGCAGGGCGGCTTTAAGCGTACCGATTTAAACGATACGGAGTCTGACTCCACCACCCTCGCATTGTCGCGCTTCTGGGACCTCTCAAGCGGCTGGCAGCGGGCGATTAATTTGCGCTGGAGTCTCGACCACTTTACCCAGGCAAACGTCACCAACACCACCATGCTGCTCTATCCGGGCGTGATGATCAGCCGTACCCGCTCGCGCGGTGGCCTGATGCCGACCTGGGGCGATTCCCAGCGTTACTCGATTGATTACTCCAATACCGCCTGGGGATCGGACGTCGATTTCTCGGTAGTACAGGCGCAAAACGTCTGGATCCGTACGTTCTATGACAAACACCGCTTTGTGACGCGCGGAAACCTCGGCTGGATTGAAACCGGCGATTTCGAACGTGTGCCGCCAGACCTGCGTTTCTTCGCGGGTGGCGACCGCAGTATTCGCGGCTACAAATACAAATCGATCTCCCCGAAAAATGACAAAGGCCAGCTGATGGGGGCCTCCAAACTGGCGACCGGCTCGCTGGAGTACCAGTACAACGTCAGCGGCAAATGGTGGGGGGCGATGTTTGTCGACGGCGGTGAAGCGGTGAGCGATATTCGCAAAAGCGATTTCAAAACCGGTGCGGGCGTAGGCGTGCGCTGGCAATCGCCGGTCGGGCCGATCAAGCTCGATTTCGCCGTTCCGGTCGGCGACAAAGACGAACACGGTTTACAGTTTTACATCGGTCTGGGGCCTGAATTATGAGTTTATGGAAGAAGATCAGCCTCGGCGTTCTGATTTTTATCGTGCTGTTGCTCGGCACGGTGGCGTTCCTGGTGGGCACTACCACTGGCTTGCATCTGCTGTTTAACGCAGCTAACCGCTGGGTGCCAGGGCTCGAGATCGGCCAGGTGACGGGCGGCTGGCGCGATCTGCGTCTGAAGAATATCCGCTACCAGCAGCCAGGCGTGGCGGTAAACGCGGGTGAGTTTCACCTTGCGGTGAAGCTCAGCTGTCTGCGCGACAGCAGCCTGTGCGTCAACGATCTGTCGTTAAAAGACGTTAACGTGGCGATAGATTCTGACAAAATGCCGAAATCTGCCCCTGTCGAGGAGGAGGACAGCGGCCCGCTGAATCTCTCCACTCCGTATCCGATTGCGCTGTACCGCGTGGCGCTCAATAACGTCAATATTAAGATCGACGACACCACCGTTTCGGTGATGGACTTCACCTCCGGCCTGCGCTGGCAGGAGAAAAACCTGACGCTGACGCCGACCTCTCTGCAGGGGCTGCTGATCGCCCTGCCGAAAGTGGCGAAAGTGGCACAGGAAGAGATCGTCGAACCGAAAATTCAGAACCCGCAGCCGGAAGAGAAACCGCTCGGCGAAACCCTGAAAGATCTCTTCTCGAAGCCGGTTCTGCCGGAGATGACCGACGTTCATCTCCCGCTCAATCTGAATATCGAAGAGTTTAAGGGTGAGCAGCTGCGCCTGACGGGCGACACGGATTTGACCGTGTTCAACATGCTGCTGAAAGTGAGCAGCATCGACGGCACCATGAAGCTCGATGCGCTGGATATTGATACCAACCAGGGGAGCGTGAACGCGACCGGGCAAGCGCTGCTGCGCGACAACTGGCCGGTGGATATCACCCTCAACAGCGCCTTGAATATCGACCCGCTCAAAGGCGAGAAGGTGAAGCTGAAAGTGGGCGGTGCGCTGCGCGAGAAGCTGGAGTTTGGCGTGAATCTCTCCGGCCCGGTAGATATGGTGTTGCGCGGGCAGACTCAGCTGGCGGAAGCGGGTTTACCGCTGAATCTTGAGGTGGTGAGCGAACAGCTTTACTGGCCATTTACCGGCGAAAAACAGTTCCAGGCCGATAAGCTGAAGCTCAAGCTGAGCGGTAAAATGACCGATTACACCCTGTCGTTCCGCACGTCGGTGAAAGGCGAAGGGTTACCGCCTGCGGACATTACCCTGGATGCGAAGGGTAACGAGCAGCAGATTAACCTCGACAAACTCTCCGTGGCGGCGCTGGAAGGCAAAACCGAACTGACGGCGCTGCTCGACTGGCAGAAAGCGATCAGCTGGCGCGGCGAGCTGAACCTCAAAGGGATCAACACCGCCAAAGAGGTGCCGGACTGGCCGTCGAAGCTCGACGGGACGATCAAAACGCGCGGCAGTCTGTACGGCGAAAGCTGGCAGATGGAGGTGCCGGAGCTCAAAATCACCGGCAACGTGAAGCAGAATAAAGTGAACGTCGAAGGCTCTCTGCGCGGGAACAGCTATCTGCAGTGGATCATCCCGAAACTGCACGTGGCGCTCGGACGCAACACCGCCGATATCAAAGGCGAGCTGGGCGTGAAAGATCTCAATCTGGATGCCACCATCGACGCGCCAAATCTCGACAATGCCCTGCCGGGCCTCGGCGGCACTGCGAAAGGCTTAGTGAAAGTGCGCGGGACCGTCGACGCGCCGCAGCTGCTGGCGGATATCACCGCCAACAATCTGCGCTGGCAGGAGTTGTCCGTCGCGCGCGTTCTGGTGAAAGGCGACGTCAAATCCACCGATCAGATCGCGGGTAATCTGAACCTGCGCGTCGAGCGGATTTCCCAGCCGGATGTGAATATCAGCCTGGTCACGCTGGACGCAAAAGGCAGCGAGAAGCAGCACGATCTCCAGCTGCGCGTGCAGGGCGAGCCGGTCTCCGGCCAGCTGCATCTGACGGGGAGTTTCGACCGCAAAGAGGAGCGCTGGAAAGGGGTTCTGGATAATACCCGGTTTAGCACGCCGGTAGGGCCACTGACGCTGTCCCGCTCCATCGCGCTGGATTACCGCAACGCCGAGCAGAAAATCAGCATCGGGCCACACTGCTGGACTAACCCGAACGCCGAACTGTGCGTGCCGCAGACCATTGATGCCGGTGCGGAAGGGCGTGCGGTGGTGAATCTGAACCGCTTCGATCTCGCGATGCTCAAGCCGTTTATGCCAGAAACTACCGACGCGAGCGGCGTCTTTAGCGGTAAAGCCGATGTGTCCTGGGACACCACCAAAGAAGGGCTGCCGCAAGGTAACGTGACCCTCTCCGGGCGCAACGTAAAAGTGACCCAGACGGTGAACGACGCGCCGCTGCCGGTGGCGTTCGAGACGCTGAACCTGACGGCGGATCTGCATAACAACCGTGCGGAGCTGGGCTGGCTGATTCGCCTGACCAACAACGGACAGTTTGACGGCCAGGTGCAGATCACCGATCCGCAGGGACGACGTAATCTGGGCGGTAACGTCAATATTCGCAATATGAACCTGGCGATGGTGAACCCGATCTTCTCCCGCGGCGAAAAAGCGGCGGGGATGCTTAGCGCCAATCTGCGTCTGGCGGGCAACGCCGAAAGCCCGCAGCTGTTTGGCCAGATGCAGCTCAACGGTGTGGATATCGACGGTAACTTTATGCCGTTTGATATGCAGCCGAGCCAGATCTCAATGAACTTCAACGGCATGAGCTCGACGCTGGCCGGGGTGGTGCGCACGCAGCAAGGGCAAATCAACCTCAGCGGTGACGCCGACTGGAGCCAGATAGATAACTGGCGCGCGCGCGTGGCGGCGAAAGGCAGCCGGGTGCGTATCACGGTGCCACCAATGGTGCGCCTCGACGTGTCGCCGGATGTGGTGTTCGAGGCGACGCCGAGCCTGTTTACCCTCGATGGCCGCGTCGATGTGCCGTGGGCGCGTATCGTGGTTCACGACGTGCCGGAAAGCGCCGTCGGCGTTTCCAGTGATGAGGTGATGCTGAATAACGATCTGAAGCCGGTCGAAACCAAAAGCGCCGCGATTCCGATTAACAGTAACCTGATCATTCACGTCGGCAACAACGTGCGTCTCGATGCGTTTGGCCTGAAGGCGCGACTGACGGGTGACCTGAAAGTGGCGCAGGATCAGCAAGGGCTGGGCCTGAACGGGCAAATTAACATTCCGGAAGGGCGTTTCCACGCCTACGGCCAGGATCTGATTGTGCGCAAAGGCGAGTTGCTGTTCTCCGGCCCGCCGGACCAGCCGCTGCTCAACATCGAAGCGATTCGTAACCCAGAGTCGACCGAAAACGATGTGATTGCCGGGGTGCGCGTCACCGGAACGGCCGACGAGCCGAAGGCGGAGATCTTCTCCGATCCGGCGATGTCGCAGCAGGAAGCGCTCTCTTATCTGCTGCGGGGGCAGGGTCTGGACAGCCAGCAGAGCGATAGTGCGGCGATGACCTCAATGTTAGTCGGCCTGGGGGTTGCACAAAGTGGTCAGGTTGTGGGTAAAATCGGCGAGACGTTTGGCGTAAGTAATCTGGCGCTGGACACCCAGGGGGTCGGTGACTCTTCGCAGGTGGTGGTCAGCGGCTATGTACTGCCGGGTCTACAGGTGAAATATGGCGTGGGGATCTTTGACTCACTGGCAACTCTCACGCTACGCTATCGGCTGATGCCTAAGCTATATCTGGAAGCGGTGTCTGGCGTAGACCAGGCGCTCGATTTGCTCTATCAGTTTGAGTTTTAGCAATGCGAATATTTGTATACGGCAGTTTACGAACCAGGCAGGGCAACAGTCACTGGATGACGAACGCTCAGTTGCTGGGAAATTACAATATCGAGAACTACCAGTTGTACAGTCTGGGCCACTATCCAGGCGCGGTTCCGGGGAACGGGACGGTACAGGGTGAAGTTTATCGTATTGATAACGCTACACTTGCCGAACTTGATGCCTTGCGCACCAGGGGCGGTGAATATGCACGCCAGTTGATCCAGACTCCGTATGGCAGTGCATGGATGTACGTGTACCAGCGTCCGGTCGATGGATTGAAACTGATTGAAAGCGGTAACTGGTTAGATAGAGACCAGTACTGATAAAAACAACGCCACCTTCGGGTGGCGTTGTTTTTGGTACCCTTAAAACTCGATGCGCGCGCCAAGATTATACCGACGCCCTTCGAGCTGCCCGTATTCTCCCCACGACGTTTCGCGTTTCGGATCCGCATCAAACAGGTTGTAAATCCCCGCCAGCAGCTGCGTATTCTTATTCAGCTTGTAGCGCGCGCCGATATCGACCAGCGTGTAAGCCTCATACTTTGTGCCGCTGTTGCTGTCACGGTTACTGCTGCGGTAGTTCGCGTTGCTCCACAGATCCAGCGACTGCGTTGCCGCCCAGTTCAGTGACAGGTTCGCCATGTGGCGCGGATAGTCGTTGAGCGCGTAGCCTTTATTCACACCAGATTTCTGCTCGCTGTGGTTGTAGGTGTAGTTCGCGTTCGCTTTCAGATCCTGAGTGATCTGCCAGTCGCCATTCAGCTCGATACCGTAAACATCCGCTTTGCTGACGTTAAAGTATTTATCGACGGAATCGGCTTTATAACCGTTCACTTCGCACTGGTTGGTGGCGGTGGTTTCGCAAATCGTCTGCTCGGAGATTTTGTCCTTAAACTGGGTGTAGAAGACGGTGCCGTCCAGCGATACGGCCTCCCCGGTCCAGTACAGGCCCGTTTCAGCGTTGAGGCTTTTCTCTGGTTTCAGATCGTCGTTACCCACGGTCAGGAACGGATACGGCGGCGTTGAACCGTGCGGCGTGACAAACTGATCGGAGGTGGCGCGCAGCTCCGGTTTTTTATAGCCAGCGGATATCCCGCCTTTCAGCGCCCAGGCGTCAGAAATCGCCCAGTTGCCGTACAGTTTTGGCGTGATGTGCGCGCCGAAGTAGCTGTCGTAATCGCCGCGCGCGGAGGTGGTCAAGGTAAAGTCGTTAATCGTCCAGCCATCTTCCGCGAACAGCGCCCAGCCGTTGCGGGTCACTTTGGTGACCGGTTCGACGCCCGGCAGCGTTTTGCCCGACTCATAGAAGTGGTCGTTCAGCTCTTCGCGCGTGAAGTTCGCGCCGACGGTGAGCTTATGGTTATCGAAGGTAAAAGTGGTTTGCGAGTTGGCGACGTAGTTTTCCGTCTGCACGTACTCCGGCGAGGTGTTATCGAGCAGGTACTTCGAGCGCCCTTTCTCGTAGTTGATGTAGTTAGTGGTGGCAATGGTGTCATCCGCATACCAGCCGGTGTGGGTGAGGGTCACGGCGTCGCGATCGAACTTCCACATCCACGGCGTACCGCGTTTTTTGGTGCGATTTTTTTCCTGCTCGCCGACAACCACATTCAGATCAAAGAGGTTATTTTCGCTGGCCTTGAGGCCCAGAGTGGCATCGACAGATTTACGGTTGTGCTTGCCGAAGTAGTTCTGGCGCTCGTCATCGCGGCGATCCAGCCCGTCGGCGGCAATGCTCAGGCCGAGTTTGTCCTGGATGAGCGGTCCCATCGCGAACAGGTTAAGCTGGCTGGTGTTGCCCAGATCTTTATGCTCCTGCAGCCAAGTATTGGCGGCGATAGCGCCGGTCCAGTCGGCCACGCCGTAGGGTTTTTTGGTGATCACGTTCACCACGCCGCCGATGGCGTCAGAGCCGTACAGAGATGACATCGGGCCGCGAATCACTTCGATGCGTTCGATGGCTTCCATTGGCGGTAAAAAGCCTGCTTCGGCACCGATATCCTGGCCGTAGGGGCGCGATTCGCTGGTGTTCTGCTTCACGCTGTTGACCATAAACGCCGTGTAGCTCGAGTCCATACCGCGCATCATGATGCTGCCGTTGGCCATATCGCTGCCGCCGTTAGAGACTGACACGCCGGGGATATTTTTAATCGCGTCGCCGATGGTCTGGTCGGGCTGAATATCCAGCGTTTTGCGATCGATACTTGAAATCGTCGCGGGCGCTTCTTTTTTCTGTTGTGAAAAGCCGGTGGCGGTGACCACCATTTCATCATCCGCCTGCGCGGGTAAAACCAGTGTGCCGGTTAACGCCACCATGCCTGTGAACGTAATAAATTGACGCGTTTTCATAGCCATAAACCCAAAAGGAAAAATAAAAAAAACACCCTGCGGTCTTACGCCGCAAGGTGTGGGGGGATGAAATCAGAGCTTATCGAGCGTGATTTTGATGACGTAATCCGGTTTCTCTTTTGCCACTTTCTCGTCTTGTTTAATGCTGGCGTACAGCACGTTACCGTCGGAGGAGAGGGCGAGGCTGTTCGGCATCGCGGTGGTCGCAATGCTGTTTTTCAGCTGGTACGTCTGGCTGTCGATAATGCTGATGAGTTTGGCGTTGCGGTGCGTGACGTAAACTTCGTGACGCTTTTCGTTATAGAGCACCGCCAGCGAGTTGGTGACGTCGATGTGCTGGAGCACCTTGCCGGTAGTGATATCCACCACCAGCACCTTCGGTAAATCCGGGTCGGTGAGGAAGGCGCGGTTGTTTTTGCTGTCGAGGGCGATATTCAGAAAGAAGTGTTTTTTCTCCGGTTCGACGCTGAACCGGCTGACGATGGTATCGCTTTGGGTATCTACAGCGATCAGTTCGTTGCGGCCATTCACCACGTACAGACGGTTTTTCTCCGCGTCCAGCGCCAGCCCGGTCGGGTACTCGCCCATATTGGTCAGCGTGTTGATGAGCTGACGCTTTTTCGTATCGACCACCCAGACGATGCCTTTCTCCACCACGCCGGTGACGTACAGGCGGTGATGTTGTTTATCGAGCACCATTTCGCGGGTGTGGGCGATATCTTTCGGGTTGCTGGTGTCGGCGAGCTGAATCACGGCCTGCTCTTTGCCGGTGCGAGTATCGATGAGGGTCACGGAGCCTTCGAGGGTATTGCCCACGTAAAGCGTCTGAGTCTCTTCGTCCAGCACGGTTGCAAACGCGCGGCGCGTGGTTTCAATGACGCCCGTGCCGGTCAGATCTTCCAGGTCCAGCTTGTAGATTTTGCCGTTGGTTTTGTCTTTATCAAAAGAGGGGGCGCTGGCGGCAAACAGCACCTTTGCCTCTCCGTCGTAGGCCAGTTCGTAGACACCGTGGCCCACGGGCTGGGTGATAAAGTCTTTCTCTGGCAGGGTGGCCGAGTAACCAGACACGCTGGTCAGCATAAAAGCAGCAGTAACCGCGAGCGCGACGGAGGCTTTGAGGGTCTTCACATTGTGTAGGGTCATTGACGTTTATTCACATTTATTTACGAAGTGAAAATGATAATGATATCTACTCTCATTATCAATTGAGTTGTGTGAACAACGGCTACCTTTTCTGGTAGGACAATAACCGGTTAATTGTTAAGGGGATATGGAATGACAGGCACAAAAAAGCCCCGACTCGCGGGGCTTAGCATTGGGCGTAAGAATTACTTCTTAGCAGCGCGCTCGAAGGATGCAACGATTTCAGCTTTCGCTGCTTCTGCGTTGTCCCAGCCGTCAACTTTAACCCATTTGCCTTTTTCGAGATCTTTGTAGTGCTCGAAGAAGTGAGTGATCTGCGCTTTCAGCAGTTCTGGCAGGTCGTTCACATCTTTAATGTGATCGTACTCTTTGCTCAGCTTGGTGTGCGGAACCGCAACCAGTTTCGCATCTTCACCGGCTTCGTCGGTCATTTTCAGAACGCCAACCGGACGGCAGCGAACCACAGAACCTGGGGCCAGTGGGTATGGCGTTGGGACCAGCACGTCTACCGGGTCACCGTCCAGAGACAGGGTGTGGTTGATGTAACCGTAGTTGCACGGGTAGAACATCGCAGTGGACATGAAACGGTCAACGAACAGCGCACCGGTGTCTTTGTCGATTTCGTATTTGATAGGATCTGCGTTGGCCGGGATTTCGATAACAACGTAGATGTCTTCCGGCAGTTCTTTACCCGCAGGGACGTTGAGTAAGCTCATGTGAGTGTCCTATATGTATGCTAAACAAGTGGCGAGTATTATAGCCAACTCGCGCCGAAAGTCTCCGCCTGTTTTCATTCTCATCCGCATCCTCGTGCCATTTTCAGACCCTTTCCATGACAGGAAAATCCATAA
This sequence comes from Lelliottia sp. WB101, assembly GCF_003051885.1. Lineage (NCBI taxonomy): Bacteria > Pseudomonadati > Pseudomonadota > Gammaproteobacteria > Enterobacterales > Enterobacteriaceae > Lelliottia > Lelliottia sp. WB101. The sequence goes on along the minus strand of NZ_CP028520.1, from coordinate 416,537 downwards.
ACTCAGCCGCATATTTAATGGGCTAATGAAAGCGATTACAAACTTGTGATTAACGTTTTATTCACTTTTCTGAAGTGTGATGTAACGCAATCCGTTACATCGCCCATTGGCTATAGTTTTTTCGCAGAACATCTTTTGACCAACAATAACCTGGGCTACGAGGGCATCATTATGTGGAAGCGCTTACTTCTTGTCACAGCAGTTTCGGCAGCCATGTCGTCTATGGCGATGGCCGCACCATTAACCGTCGGTTTTTCACAGGTTGGCTCTGAATCAGGCTGGCGAGCGGCGGAAACCAATGTCGCGAAAAGCGAAGCCCAAAAGCGCGGCATCACGCTGAAAATCGCCGATGGCCAGCAAAAACAGGAAAACCAGATTAAAGCTGTGCGCTCGTTTATCGCCCAGGGCGTAGACGCCATCTTCATCGCGCCGGTGGTGGCGACGGGCTGGGAACCGGTGCTGAAAGAAGCCAAAGACGCTGAAATTCCTGTATTCCTGCTCGACCGTTCCATTGATGTCAAAGACAAATCTCTCTATATGACCACCGTCACCGCCAACAACGTGCTCGAAGGGCAGCTGATCGGCGACTGGCTGATTAAGCAGGTGGATGGCAAGCCGTGTAACGTCGTCGAACTGCAAGGCACCGTCGGCGCGAGCGTGGCGATTGACCGTAAGAAAGGCTTTGCGGAAGCCATCGCCAAAGCGCCAAACATCAAAATCATCCGTTCTCAGTCCGGCGACTTTACCCGCAGTAAAGGTAAAGAGGTTATGGAGAGCTTCATCAAAGCGGAAAACAACGGCAAAAACATCTGCATGGTTTACGCCCATAACGACGACATGGTGATCGGCGCAATTCAGGCGATCAAAGAAGCAGGCCTGAAACCGGGCAAAGATATTCTCACCGGCTCTATCGACGGCGTACCGGATATCTACAAAGCGATGATCGACGGCGAAGCGAATGCCAGCGTCGAGCTGACGCCAAACATGGCTGGTCCGGCGTTTGATGCCCTTGAGAAATTCAAGAAAGACGGCACCAAACCTGAACAGCTGACCATCACCAAATCGACCCTCTATCTGCCAGATACGGCGAAAGAAGAGTTAGAGAAGAAGAAAAATATGGGCTACTAAGCCTTTAAGCCAGGAAAAAAGCCGGGTGGCGCTGCGCTTGCCCGGCCTACAGTACACGCTTTTGTAGGCCGGATAAGCGCAGCGTCATTCGGCTTGATGCAGGGGGAACCATGACCGTTGAACAACACCAGGAAATCCTCCGAACCGAAGGATTAAGCAAATTCTTCCCCGGCGTGAAAGCGCTGGATAACGTCGATTTCAGCCTGCGACGCGGTGAGATTATGGCGCTGCTCGGGGAAAACGGCGCCGGGAAATCAACGCTGATCAAGGCCTTAACTGGGGTATATCACGCCGATCGCGGCAGCATCTGGCTGGAAGGCAACGCCATTTCACCGAAAAATACCGCTCACGCCCAGCAGCTGGGCATCGGGACCGTATATCAGGAAGTGAACCTGCTGCCGAACATGTCGGTGGCGGATAATCTGTTTATTGGCCGTGAGCCGCGTCGGTTTGGCCTGCTGCGCCGAAAAGAGATGGAGGCGCGTGCCACCCGACTGATGGAATCCTACGGTTTCTCCCTCGACGTGCGCGAGCCGCTGAACCGCTTTTCCGTAGCGATGCAGCAGATTGTCGCCATTTGCCGGGCCATCGATCTCTCTGCCAAAGTGCTGATCCTCGATGAACCCACCGCCAGCCTCGATACCCAGGAAGTGGAAATGCTCTTCACCCTGATGCGCCAGCTGCGCGATCAGGGCGTCAGCCTGATCTTCGTTACCCACTTCCTCGATCAGGTCTATCAGGTCAGCGATCGTATTACGGTTCTGCGCAACGGCAGTTTTGTCGGCTGCCGCGACACCCGCGAGCTGCCGCAGATCGAACTGGTCAAAATGATGCTGGGTCGCGAGCTGGACACCCATGCGCTGCAACGCGCGGGCCGCACACTGCTGAGCGACAAACCCGTCGCCGCCTTCAAAGATTTCGGCAAAAAAGGGACCATCACGCCGTTCGACCTGGAAGTGCGTCCCGGCGAAATTGTCGGTCTGGCGGGCCTGCTGGGGTCCGGTCGCACCGAAACCGCCGAGGTGATCTTCGGCATCAAGCCCGCCGACAGCGGCAGCGCGACGATCAAAGGCAAACCGCAAACCCTGCGATCGCCGCATCAGGCCTCGTGCCTTGGGATCGGTTTTTGCCCGGAAGACCGGAAAACCGACGGCATCATTGCCGCGGCTTCAGTGCGCGAAAATATCGTTCTGGCGTTACAGGCGCAGCGCGGCTGGCTACGGCCCATTCCGAAGCGCGAGCAGATTGCCATCGCCGAGCGCTTTATCCGCCAGCTGGGTATTCGTACTCCCAGCCCTGAACAGCCGATTGAGTTTCTCTCCGGCGGCAATCAGCAAAAAGTGTTGCTCTCCCGCTGGCTGCTGACCAAACCGCAGTTCCTGATCCTCGATGAGCCGACGCGCGGTATCGACGTTGGCGCGCACGCGGAAATTATTCGCCTGATCGAAACGCTCTGCGCCGACGGTCTGGCGCTGCTGGTTATCTCATCCGAGCTTGAGGAGCTGGTGGGGTATGCCGATCGCGTGATTATCATGCGCGATCGCAAGCAGGTGGCAGAGATCCCGCTGGATGAACTCTCCGTTCCGGCGATCATGAATGCCATCGCGGCATAAGGAGTCAATCGTGATGTCCCGTTCTCTTCCGAAGCCTGGCGAGTCCAGGCGCCGCTTCAGCTGGCCCACCGGCACGCCGCAAATTGTGGCGCTGCTGCTGGTGCTGGTGGTGGACAGCCTCGTTGCGCCGCATTTTTTCCAGATCATTTTGCAGGATGGGCGGCTGTTCGGTAGCCCCATCGATATCCTAAACCGCGCGGCACCGGTGGCGTTGCTGGCGATCGGTATGACGCTGGTGATTGCCACCGGCGGCATCGATCTCTCTGTGGGGGCGACCATGGCCATCGCCGGCGCGACTGCCGCCTCGATGACGGTCGCCGGGCACAGTCTGCCTGTGGTGATTTTAGCGGCGCTGGGCACCGGGGTGCTGGCGGGGCTGTGGAACGGGATCCTCGTTTCGCTTCTCAAAATTCAGCCGTTCGTCGCGACCTTAATTCTGATGGTGGCCGGGCGCGGCGTGGCGCAGCTGATTACCTCCGGGCAGATCGTCACCTTTGACTCACCGTCGCTGGCGTGGATCGGCAGCGGCAAGCTGCTGCTGTTCCCGACGCCGGTGATCATTGCGCTGGTCACGCTAATCGTTTTCTGGCTGTTTACCCGCAAAACGGCGCTGGGGATGTTTATCGAAGCGGTTGGGATCAACATTCGCGCCGCGAAAAATGCGGGCGTCAGCACCCGTATGGTGGTGATGCTGACCTATGTGCTGAGCGGTGTCTGCGCGGCGATTGCCGGGATCATCGTCGCCGCCGATATTCGCGGCGCTGATGCCAACAACGCCGGGCTGTGGCTGGAGCTGGACGCTATTCTGGCGGTGGTGATTGGCGGCGGATCGCTGATGGGTGGGCGCTTTAACCTGCTGCTGTCGGTGATTGGCGCGCTGATTATCCAGGGGATGAACACCGGTATTCTGCTTTCGGGCTTCCAGCCGGAGCTGAATCAGGTGGTGAAAGCGGTGGTTGTGCTCTGCGTGCTGATTGTTCAGTCGTCGCGCTTTATTAGCATCATCAAGGGGATTCGCGGCCATGATAAAACGTAATTTACCGCTCATGATCACGCTGGGGGTCTTCGTGCTGGGCTATCTCTACTGCCTGACGCAATTCCCCGGTTTCGCCTCCACGCGCGTGATTTGCAACATTCTGACGGATAACGCCTTTCTCGGGATCATCGCTGTCGGCATGACCTTCGTGATCCTCTCCGGCGGGATCGATCTCTCCGTCGGCTCGGTGATCGCTTTTACCGGCGTGTTCCTCGCCAAAGCGATCGGTTTCTGGGGGATCTCGCCGCTGCTGGCCTTCCCGCTGGTGCTGGTGATGGGCTGCGCGTTTGGCGCGTTCATGGGACTGCTGATCGATGCCCTGAAGATCCCGGCGTTTATCATTACGCTCGCCGGGATGTTCTTCCTGCGCGGCGTGAGCTATCTGGTGTCGGAAGAGTCGATCCCGATTAACCACCCGATCTACGACACGCTCTCAAGCCTGGCGTGGAAAATCCCCGGTGGCGGGCGGCTGAGCGCGATGGGCCTGCTGATGTTAGGCGTGGTGGTGATCGGCATTTTCCTCGCCCATCGCACCCGTTTTGGTAACCAGGTGTACGCCATCGGCGGCAGCGCGATCTCGGCGAATCTGATGGGGATCTCCACCCGCAGCACGACCATTCGCATCTATATGCTCTCGACCGGGCTGGCGACGCTGGCGGGGATTGTCTTCTCCATCTACACCCAGGCGGGCTACGCGCTGGCGGGCGTGGGCGTAGAGCTGGATGCGATCGCATCGGTGGTGATTGGCGGCACGCTGTTGAGTGGCGGCGTGGGGACTGTGCTTGGGACACTGTTTGGCGTGGCGATCCAGGGGCTTATTCAGACCTACATCAACTTCGACGGCACGCTGAGCTCCTGGTGGACCAAAATCGCGATTGGCATTTTGTTGTTCATCTTTATCGCGCTGCAGCGTGGCCTGACGGTGCTGTGGGAAAACCGCCTCAGCTCGCCTGTGACGCGCGTTAGCACTACACCGCTCAACAGATAACACCCTGAATTTGCTTAAAGTGTAAACTTTTTCCGGTAGCGGTCGATAACCTTTATTTCTGTCCAGAAATATCTCGCTACCGGAAATAACATCATGCTGAAAACGCTATCGATTCGTACCGGCTTGCTTTCGTTACTGGCCGTTATGACCCTTCTGCTGCTGATTGTCAGCGGCATTGGCATTTATGCCCTCACACAGAGTTCCTCTTCTTTACAGCGCATCAATCACCTTCAGGGTGAACAGATGGTGCAGCTCAACGCGGGTTACACGCTGATTTTGCGTGCGCGCAATGAGGCGGGTCAGGCCGTTCGGCTGATGGAGATCGGCATGCTGGATGATGCCGCCAAATCCGTACAGAACATCAATCGCGAAGTTGCCCAGGCGCAAAAAACGCTGAAAGGGGTGATCGACGGCGGCATTGATAATCCGAAAGGGCAGCAACTGCTGGATAAGGTGGCGGCGAGTTTTGCCACCTATAACGCCGAAGGGATCACCCCGATGGTGGCTGCCCTTAACCAGCAAAGCGCCGATGCCTATTACGATCTGCTGGAGAACAAGCTGATTCCGGTCGCGCGCCAGTTTGATAACGATATGCAGGCGTTCCAGTCGTGGAGCGAAAAGCGCGGGAAATCGGAAGTGAAAGCGGTGCAGTCGAGTAAAAACCGGGTGATGCTGCTGATCGTGATCGCCGCGCTGCTGACCGCCGGAATCATCGTGCTGGCGTGGCTGTCCCTGCGCCATATGCTGCTCAAACCGCTTCTGGCTTCGATCGCCCAGCTTGAACATGTGGCGGCGGGCGATCTGACTCACAGCCTGAACGCGCCGACCAGTCAGGAGTTTAACCGCCTGAATGCGGCTATCGAAGAGATGCGCCAGTCGCTGATGGGCTCCGTCATGCGCGTGCGTGATGCCAGCTCGCAGATTGACACGGGCAGCAGGGAACTGACGGCAGGTAACCTGGATCTGGCCCAGCGCACGGAATCCACGGCAACCTCCCTTGAGCAAACGGCGGCCAGCATGGAAGAGATCACCGCCACCGTGAAGCAAAACGCCGATAACGCCGAGCAGGCGCATCAGCTGGCGAAACGCGTCTCGGATACCGCCGATCACGGCAGCGAAATGGTGTGCTACGTGATTGAAAAAATGCGCGATATCTCAGGCAGCTCTGCGCGCATCGCCGACATTCTGAGTGTGATTGACGGCATCGCCTTCCAGACCAATATCCTGGCGCTCAACGCCTCGGTGGAAGCGGCGCGTGCGGGCGAGCAGGGGCGTGGGTTTGCGGTGGTGGCCGGGGAAGTGCGTAATCTCGCCAGCCGCAGCGCCGACGCGGCGAAAGAGATCCGCACCCTCATCAGCGATTCGCAGACTCACGTCAGCGAAGGGAGCGAGCTGGCGCAACAGGCCGGTGAGACGATGGATGAGATTGCAACGGAAGTGCTGCGCATGACCAAACTGATGCGGGAGATCGCCAACGCGTCGCTTGAGCAGAGTCGAGGTATTGAGCAGGTGAATATTGCAGTCAATCAGATGGATGAGACAGCGCAGCAAAATGCCGCGCTGGTACAACAATCTTCCGCCGCGACGCGTTCCCTTGAAGAGCAGTCGCGCGAACTGATTGAAGCTATGTCATCGTTTAAACTGTCGGCGCAAACGGCCTGATACTAATAAACCCTGGCGTATAACGCGTCAGGGTTTACGCTTCCGCAGTATTCACCGCGCCAATATTTTCATGAATATCAGCCATTAAATTTTCCAGCGAATTTGTCAATTCTAACGCTTTTGGCGTTGGCTCAAGATATAAGCCTTTACGAATAAATAATGGCTCGTCAAAAAGTTGATTAAAACGCTTCAACGCCAGGCTGACGGCGGGGCGGGACATCTCAAGGCGCACAGAGGCTTTCGCCATGCTGCCGCATCGGACAATCTCAATAAAAACGGGAATGAGGTTTAAATCAATACCGGTGTTTGCACGAGAATAATTTTGCATCGCGTCGGGCGCTCCTCTGAATAAATAGTTAACTGTTCAGAATAATGCGCGAGAGGACGAGAAGATTAAAGCGCCATTTTTATATTCATTTATACGGTAAAATATATAAATGAAAAAAGGGGGAGCAACGCTCCCCATGTTAAAAACGTTATGCGTCCGGGTATTCGCGGATCAGACGCTCAACGTCTTCGACCATATGATCGTTGCCAACAAAGAACGAGCGGCGCTGATGCAGGCTTTCCGGGATGATATCCAGAATGCGCTCTTTACCGTCGCTCGCCTTGCCGCCGGCCTGTTCGGCCAGGAACGCCATTGGGTTGCATTCGTACAGCAGGCGCAGTTTCCCTTCCGGGTGGCTGGCGGTGCTTGGGTAGAGATAGATGCCGCCTTTCAGCAGGTTGCGGTGGAAATCCGCCACCAGAGAGCCGATGTAGCGCGAGGTGTATGGGCGCTGGGTTAACTTATCTTCTTCCTGGCAGAACTTGATGTATTTCTTCACGCCGTTCGGGAATTTGATGTAGTTACCTTCGTTGATGGAGTAGGTGCTGCCACTCGCAGGGTAACGCATACGCTCCTGGCACAGGCAGAACACGCCCAGTGACGGATCGTAAGTAAACGCGTGAACGCCGCAGCCGGTGGTGTAAACCAGCATGGTGGAAGAGCCGTAAACCACATACCCGGCCGCGACCTGCTTGCTGCCCGGCTGGAGGAAATCTTCTTCAGTGACCGGCGTACCGACCGGGGTCACGCGGCGATAGATAGAGAAAATCGTGCCGACAGAAACGTTAACGTCGATGTTTGAGGAGCCATCCAGCGGGTCCATCAGAACGACATATTTAGCATGCTCGCAGCCTTCGAAAACAACGATTTCATCTTCTTCTTCGGAGGCGATCCCTGCGACGATGTCGCGTGCGCGCAGTGCCGCTTTCAGTTTTTCATTCGCGAACAGATCGAGCTTCTGCTGAACCTCGCCCTGCACGTTTTCGGCACCGCTGGCACCCAGGATATCGACCAGACCGGCCTTGTTGATATCGCGGTGGATGATCTTCGCGCCGAGCTTTATTGCCGACAGCAAAGCAGTGAGCTCACCGGTAGCATGAGAGAACTCGTGCTGCTTTTCGACAATAAATTCACCTAACGTTTTCATAACACTTTCCCTGCATCGTATGTGAGTAAAGCGATCGTATGTTGCGTATAAAGCCTGAAGTCCAACAATCTTAACAAACATTCAAATATTAGCGCAGAGGTGAATCGCGCCAGCAAAATACGGATTTACCTGAAATGCGTTTCTCTGGCGCTGACATGTGAGTAAAATGTGCGCCACACAGAAGAGGGATAGTGACGTATGCGCATTCATATATTGGGGATTTGTGGCACATTCATGGGCGGACTGGCGATGCTGGCGCGCTCTTTAGGCCATGAGGTGACAGGTTCGGACGCCAATGTGTATCCGCCGATGAGCACGTTGCTTGAGAAGCAGGGTATCGACCTGATTTCAGGATATGACGCCAGTCAGCTCGATTCTGAGCCAGACCTGGTGATTATCGGCAACGCCATGACCCGTGGTAATCCGTGTGTGGAAGCGGTGCTGGAACGCAACATTCCATTCATGTCCGGCCCTGAGTGGCTGCATGATTTCGTGCTGCGCGATCGCTGGGTGCTGGCCGTTGCCGGTACGCACGGCAAAACCACTACCGCCGGTATGGCGACCTGGATCTTAGAGGCTTGCGGCTACAAGCCGGGCTTTGTGATCGGCGGCGTACCGGGGAATTTCGACGTCTCCGCGCGTCTGGGCGACAGCCCGTTTTTTGTGATTGAAGCGGACGAATACGACTGCGCGTTCTTTGATAAGCGCTCCAAATTCGTGCATTACTGCCCGCGCACGCTGATCCTCAACAACCTAGAGTTCGATCACGCGGATATCTTTGACGATCTGAAAGCCATTCAGAAACAGTTCCACCACCTGGTGCGTATCGTGCCGGGGCAGGGCCGTATCATTTATCCGGAAAACGACATCAATCTGAAACAGACGATGGCGATGGGCTGCTGGAGCGAGCAGGAGCTGGTGGGCGAGCAGGGCCACTGGCAGGCGAAAAAGCTGACCACCGACGCCTCCGAATGGGAAGTGCTGCTGGACGGTGAGAAAGTGGGTGAAGTGAAGTGGGAGCTGGTCGGCGAACACAACATGCATAACGGTTTGATGGCGATTGCCGCCGCACGTCACGTAGGCGTGCTGCCTGCCGACGCCGCGAATGCGCTCAATTCGTTCATCAACGCCCGTCGTCGTCTCGAACTGCGCGGCGAAGCCAACGGCGTGACCGTGTACGACGATTTCGCCCATCACCCCACGGCGATCCTCGCTACGCTGGCTGCCCTGCGCGGCAAAGTGGGCGGTACGGCGCGTATTCTGGCGGTGCTGGAACCACGCTCAAACACCATGAAAATGGGGATCTGCAAAGACGATCTCGCGCCGTCGTTAGGCCGTGCGGATGAAGTCTTCCTGCTGCAACCGCAGCATATTCCGTGGCAGGTCGCGGAAGTTGCTGAAGCCTGTGTGCAGCCTGCGCACTGGCATGCGGACGTAGACACGCTGGCCGATATGATCGTGAAAACGGCACAGCCGGGCGATCACATTCTGGTGATGAGTAACGGCGGTTTTGGTGGGATACATCAGAAACTGCTGGATGGTCTGGCGAAGAAAGCAGAAGCGGTAGAGCAGTAGAGTCACTGCTGTCCGGCCTACGGGGACGTAGGCCGGATAAGTGCAGCGTTATCCGGCAATAATTTAACCTTCGTTCTCAGCCAGCTCGCGTAGATACTGGAAAATCAGGCGCGCAGATTTCGGCGGCTTATTCCCTTCTTTCTCTTTCTTCGCGTTACGGATAAGCGAACGTAACTGCTGACGGTCGGCGTCCGGCCACAGGTTCAACACTTCTGCGACCGCGTCGTCGCCATTGTCGACCAGACGGTCGCGGATCTGTTCCAGCTTATGGAACAGCGCAACCTGCTGGTTGTGGCGGTTCTTCAGCTTGTCCAGCGCCTGGCGAATCGGTTCTACATCGCGCTGGCGCAGCATTTTACCGATCAGCTGCAGCTGACGGCGACGGCCTTCTTTTTTGATTCGTTGGGCCAGTTCAATGGCTCCGCGCAGATCCGGGTCGAGCGGGAGTTTATCCAGCGCGTTTTTACCCAGCTCTACCATTTCCGCACCAAGTTGCTTTAACTCTTCGGCGTCGCGTTTAATTTCACTTTTACTGACCCAGATGATTTCATCATCTTCGTCTTCGATGTCATCACCGGGAACGTCGTCGAGCCAGTCTTCGGGCTGCTTAGTCATGTCAGGCTCCTTAAAAAAGAGGCTAATGTTACCAGTTAAGACGCGCACTGAAAAACGGTTCTCTGTTAGACTTCAGATAACTCCCTCTTACAGTATGGCATTTGCGATGAAAGTAACCTCACAAGTTGAAGCGCAGCGTAAGATTCTTGAAGAAGCGGTATCCACCGCACTGATGCTGGCATCAGGCCAATCCGATGGCGCCGAAGTGGCGGTCAGCAAGACCACGGGCATTAGCGTCAGCACCCGCTTTGGCGAAGTGGAAAACGTTGAATTTAACAGTGACGGCGCGCTGGGGATTACGGTTTATCACCAGAATCGCAAAGGCAGCGCCTCTTCGACGGATTTAAGCCCGGATGCGATCGCTCGCACCGTGCAGGCGGCGCTGGATATTGCGCGCTATACCTCGCCGGACCCTTACGCAGGCGTGGCAGACAAAGAGCTGCTGGCGTTTGACGCGCCGGATCTCGACCTGTTCCATCCGGCTGAAGTGACGCCGGACGAAGCCATTGAGTTCGCTGCCCGCGCCGAGCAAGCCTCTCTGAAAGCAGATAAACGCATCACGAATACCGAAGGTGGCAGCTTCAACAGCCACTACGGCATCAAAGTATTCGGCAACAGCCACGGCATGCTGCAGGGCTACTGCTCGACGCGCCATTCGCTCTCCAGCTGCGTGATTGCAGAAGAGAACGGTGACATGGAGCGTGATTACGCCTACACCATTGGCCGCGCGATGGGCGATTTGCAGTCGCCGGAGTGGGTCGGCGAAGAGTGCGCAAAACGCACCCTTTCCCGTTTGTCGCCGCGCAAACTCTCCACCATGAAAGCGCCCGTGATTTTTGCCAATGAAGTGGCAACCGGTCTTTTTGGTCATCTGGTTGGTGCGATTGCAGGTGGCGCGGTGTATCGCAAATCCACCTTTCTGCTCGACGCGCTCGGCACGCAAATCCTGCCAGAATGGCTGACCATCGAAGAGCATCCGCACCTGCTGAAAGGGCTGGCGTCCACGCCGTTCGACAGCGAAGGCGTGCGCACGGAGCGTCGCGATATCATCAAAGACGGCGTGCTGACGCAGTGGCTGCTGACCAACTACTCTGCGCGCAAGCTGGGGCTGAAAAGCACCGGTCACGCGGGCGGTATCCACAACTGGCGCATCGAAGGCCAGGGGCTGAGTTTTGAACAGATGCTGAAGCAGATGGGCACCGGTCTGGTGGTCACTGAGCTGATGGGCCAGGGTGTGAGCGGTATTACCGGGGACTACTCGCGCGGTGCGGCGGGGTTCTGGGTTGAAAACGGTGAAATTCAGTATCCGGTGAGCGAAATTACCATCGCCGGCAACTTAAAAGATATGTGGCGCAATATTGTTACGGTCGGTAACGATATTGAAACGCGCAGCAATATACAGTGTGGTTCAGTGCTGTTGCCGGAGATGAAAATCGCCGGTCAGTAATACCCGTCCTGTTTCGGGCAGCAGGTGCGTTGAGTGCGCGCGTGCCTGCACCCCGAATGCGGCAGGTATGACTTTTTTCATAATAAAAAAGGATGTGAGCAATGTATAAGAGCCTGTTAGCCGTCGTCGTCGCTTCAACGCTGGTCATGAGTTCGGCTGCCTTCTCCGCCGATCTTGAAGACAATATGGACACCCTCAGCACCAATCTGAAAGTGGTGCAAAAAACGGATAATGCGACGGAAATGAAAGACGCATTAACCAAAATGCGCGCCGCCGCGCTCGACGCGCAAAAAGCGACGCCGCCGAAGCTGGAAAACGCAGCTCCCGACAGCGCCGAAATGAAAGATTTCCGCCACGGTTTTGACGTGCTGGTCGGCCAGATCGACGGTGCGCTGAAGTTGGCCAACGAAGGTAAAGTCAAAGAGGCACAGGCCGCGGCTGACGGCTTTGTCACCACCCGCAATGAGTACCACAAAAAGTATCGTTAATTGGGTGCCTGAGCTGTACGCCCATCCTCGTGAAGCGGAGGCATAATCCCTGCCTCCGCATTTAGCTCCTTACTTCCAGGAGCGGCAGTCCATCCGCGCAACTAACTCTAGCGAACCCTGACGAAAACGGATTTCGCAAAGCGTTTTGCGGTTTATCAGAGATAAGATGATTATTGTCAAAGCAACAATCATCAGAGCCCTGATAATCGGTTTCTGCTGCTTCATGGATGCCTCCTTGGCAGCGGGTAAGGCATTACTTCACGTGGTTAGACGTGATGTTCCAGCCCCGACCCTGATTTAAATTCAGATAGGGGCTTTCCACTTTCCGTCCCATGCATGAGACGGTCAGTCTCAAGCACCCACGCGCACTTTACCGAATCCCCATAAGAAAACCTTATCCAGTTCACATTTCTACGAGCCTGCTCGTAAACTTTTTCGTTCTCTTTCCTGCCGTTTGACCACCGAATAGCGTGATATTCATCACGCAAATCCAGCTGATAATTCATATTCACCGCAATTATGTGGCACAGATCACTGGTGCCGCTCTCCTTTCCACTTCGAAGTGGAAAACAACTCGCTACAAACAAATAACCGCCAGCGTTAGTTTTATCCCAGAGCCATTAACGGGGTAAGACGAGTGATTAACGGAGCGGTAATGAACGACGTTGGGGAACAGGCAGCGCAGACGGCACAGCTCGCTGACACCATGCTGGAGCAGGTATTCACTCTGCTTAGCCATCACAACATCATTCCCAATGACGTCCAGGTTCAGATGCTGACGTCCCACGTTCGCGCAATGGCGCACCGGTCCGTGACCGGCGAACCGCTGCCGGACGTAGAAGCTGACCTGTTTGACGAAATTTCTGCAGATTCAATGCGGCTTGCCCGCGAAGTGGTCGCGCAGTTTGGCAACCTTCCTGATGAAGAAGCCTGGCTGCTCTCCGTTCACTTCGAAGTCGCGAAAGACAACCTTTAAGGAGCACTACCATGGAACAAATTACTGTTGTGATTGGCGATCGTCTGGGCAAAGGCCAGAAAGTGGCTATCGGCGTTGAAAAAGCAGGCGGACGTGCGGTTGTCGTGCCAGGCGTGGCGGCAGACATGAAACTGGGCGACGTCATGAAAGCGGAAAACGCCACTTTCGGCATCTCTTTCTGCGGCAGCGGCGGCGCGGGTGCAATCACCGCACAGACCAAATATGGCTACAAAGCGAAATACGGCATGCGTTCAGTGGAAGAGGGCGTCACTGCCATTAACGAAGGCTGCAACGTGCTGGGCTTCGGCTTTATGGATAAAGAAGAGCTGGGCGAGCGTCTGGTTCAGGCGTGGCAGAAGAAGCACGGCGTCTGAGCATGAAAGAGCAATTCACCACCACGGTGAGAGTGAAAGGCAAAGGCGAGATGAAATCCCGCGCCTTTGCCGACGCGCTAAACCACGTTCAGGCCGCGGTGATGAAAGCATCGCCGCATATCTTACTGCGTATTGAGCCACAGGATGTGCAGGTTGTTCAGGCGCAAGAAGCGGTGCGTAAGGAAGCTTTTCTGTACTTCTTTTTGCGCCGGGAAAGACGCACCTACAGCGTGGAGCTGGATGTGACCGTCAACGTGACCGCCATCAATCTCGACAAGGTGGACTTTGTCACGCAACGCTGATTCTTACTAATAGGGCAGACTAATGTTCCTGATAATTTTAATAAAATCGCTCATCATCGGCGGCCTGGTTGGCGTCGGCGTGGGCGCCGGGGCTGCACGCATGTTTCATGCGCCTACCACACAGGGTATGGGCGCGTTTCGTACGTTGGGGGAACTGAACTCCTGTGAAGGGGACCCTGCGTCTCACTTCTCCTTTGGTCTGGGGTTCTTCTTTAACGCCTGGGCATCGTCAGTGGCTGCGGGGGCATTCACTCAAGACGTTGACCATCGCATCATCCCGAACTGGGGTGCGGCGGCGCTGATGCTGAAAAACCGCAACGTGGGCGAAACACTGCACGACCCACGCAAAATGGCGATTGCCTGCGGCATCATCGGCATGTTCGTGGTCACCTTCCTGAACCTCACCGCCTCGTCCGTTCCCGCTGCCCTGCAGGTCACCGCCGTGAAGGTGCTGGTTCCGGCAGCGAACCTGCTGGTGAACACCGTGATGCCTGTGATTTTCTGGCTGGCGGCTATCGATGCGGGCAAAAAATCGGGCTTCTGGGCGACCGTGTTTGGCGGCGCAGCGCAGCTGATTATGGGGAACGCCGTACCGGGTCTGGTGCTGGGCATTCTGATCGGTAAGGGCGTTGAAGAGAGCGGCTGGAACCACGTCACCAAAGTGATGATGGTCGCCATCGTGCTGCTGTTCGTTCTGAGCGGCTTCTTCCGCGGCTTCGACATGAAGATGATCGAATCCTTCCATCTGACCGTGCCGAACTGGCTCGATCTGATCCACAGCTCGCTCAGCGGCAAATAACAGGAGCCTCGACATGGAACAGAATAAAGGTTTTTGGTATGCCGACTGGTCGTTCCCGATCTTCGTTGGCCTGCTCTCTTCCGGCGTCTTCGCCGGGACGCACATGTACTACCTGTACGGCATCGGCGCGTTTAACGAAGTGGCTTTCGTGGCGATGCTGAAAGCGGGTATCGACACCGGTGTTTACGGTGCGGTCGCCGCGTTCGGTGCAAGCTTCCTGTTCGCCCGTATCATCGAAGGCTCCCTGGTGGGGATCCTGGATATCGGCGGTGCGATTCAGACCGGCGTGGGCCTCGGCGTTCCGGCGCTGCTGTTGGGCGCGGGGATCATGTTCCCGGTGACCAACTTTATCGCCTCGCTGGCGACCGGCCTGGTGATTGGTCTGGCGATTGGTTACGTGATCATTCTGGCGCGTAAATTCACCATCAATCAGAGCAACTCCACCTACGGGGCTGACGTGATGATGGGCGCGGGTAACGCCTCTGGCCGCTTCCTCGGGCCGTTGATTATTCTCAGCGCCATGACCGCCTCTATTCCGATTGGTATCGGTTCGCTGGTCGGTGCGCTGCTGTTTTACCTCTGGCAGAAGCCGATTACCGGCGGCGCGATCCTCGGCGCCATGATTTTAGGTTCGCTGTTCCCGGTGGCCCTTTAACTCCCACGGGCGCTCACGCGCCCGTCCTTTCAGGAGATACGCATGTTTGATTTACTCCTGCGCCGTGCGCGCCTGACCGACGATACCCTGACCGATATCGCCATCCAGGACGGTAAAATCGCAGCGCTGGGCGAGATTTCCACTCCCGCACACAAAACCGTCGAGCTGAATGGCGAAGTCTTCGTCAGCGCCGGCTGGATTGACTCCCACGTTCACTGCTATCCAAATTCCCCGATCTACCACGATGAGCCAGACAGCGTCGGCATCGCCACGGGCGTGACCTCGGTGGTGGACGCGGGAAGTACCGGCGCAGATGACGTGGACGACTTCTACGAAATTACCCGCAAAGCCTCAACGGAGGTTTTCGCCCTGCTGAACATCTCCCGCGTGGGGCTGATCGCCCAGAACGAACTGGCGAACATGGCCAATATCGACGCCGATGCGGTGAAACAGGCCGTTGCACGCCACCCGGATTTCATCGTCGGCCTGAAAGCGCGCATGAGCAGCAGTGTGGTCGGCGAAAACGGCATCACACCGCTGGAGCGCGCGAAAGCGATTCAGAAAGAGAACTGCGATCTGCCGCTGATGGTCCACATCGGTAACAATCCGCCGAATCTCGACGAGATTGCCGAACTGCTCAGTTCCGGCGACATCATCACCCACTGCTATAACGGCAAACCGAACCGCATTCTGACGCCAGAGGGCGAACTGCGCGCCTCCGTCACCCGTGCGCTCAAGCGCGGCGTGCGACTGGACGTGGGCCACGGTACCGCAAGCTTTAGCTTTGAAGTGGCGAAACGCGCCATCGCGATGGGCATTCTGCCGCACACCATCAGCTCGGACATTTACTGCCGCAACCGTATCAACGGCCCGGTGGGCAGCCTGGCGAGCGTGATGTCGAAATTCCTCGCAATCGGCATGTCGCTTCCGCAGGTGATCGAGTGCGTCACCGCGAACGCCGCCGATGGCCTGCGTCTGGCCCATAAAGGCCGCATTCAGCCGGGTCTGGATGCCGACCTGACGCTGTTCACCGTTAAACGCCAGCCCACGCTGCTGGTGGATGCGGAAAACGACAGCCTGCAGGCTGAACATATTCTGGTGCCGCTAGCCGCGATCCGCGCGGGCAAGGGCTATATGACCGAACAAGGGAGTACGGAAAATGCCTTCGATTTATGAGAAATACAATTTAAAACAGGTGATTAACACCTCAGGCCGCATGACCGCGCTGGGCGTGTCGACGCCGCGCCCGGAAGTGGTGCAGGCGGCGATGGACGGCATGAACCAGTACTTCGAAATGAAAGATCTGGTGAATAAAACCGGGGAGTACATCGCGAAGCTGCTGGACGTGGAAGGGGCGACGGTGGTCTCGTGCGCGTCAGCAGGAATTGCCCAATCCGTAGCCGCGGTGCTGGTCAAGGACAGCGACTGGCTGCTGGAAAACCTGCACGTTACGCCGATTGAGAACAACGAAATCGTGCTGCCGAAAGGCCACAACGTCAACTTTGGCGCACCGGTCGGCACCATGGTTGCGCTCGGCGGCGGTAAACTGGTGGAAGCCGGTTACGCCAACGAGTGCTCCGCCGATCAGCTGGCGGCGGCGATCACCCCGCGCACAGCGGCGATCCTCTACATCAAATCGCACCACTGCGTGCAGAAAAGCATGCTCAGCGTTGAGCAGGCCGCAGTAGTCGCGCGAAAACACGATCTGCCGCTGATCGTCGATGCGGCGGCCGAAGAAGATCTTCATACCTACTATCGTTCGGGCGCGGATCTGGTGATCTACAGCGGCGCGAAAGCGATTGAAGGGCCAACCAGCGGCCTGGTGATTGGCAAAACCCAGTACGTAGAGTGGGTCAAACGCCAGACCGCGGGTATTGGCCGCGCGATGAAAGTGGGCAAAGAGGGGATTCTGGGCCTGACCTGCGCCATCGAACACTATCTGACGGCGACCAAAGAGAGCGGGGCAGAGATGGTGGCGAAGATGACGCCCTTTATCGATGCGCTGAATACGCTCAATGGCGTCACGGCCCGCGTGGTATGGGACAGCGCTGGCCGCGATATCGCTCGTACCGAAATTAAATTCGATGAAGCCACCACCGGCGTGGGCACCGGCGAGTTGGTCAGTCAGCTCAAGCAGGGCGAATACGCGATCTATTTCCGTGGCTACAAGGCCAACGAAGGGATTATCGAAGCGGATGTGCGCAGCGTCAGCGCCGATCAGCTGAATATTGTTTATCGCCGCATCCGCGAAGTCTTAAGCCAGGAGAAACAAGCATGAAACTGACCCCCAATTTTTATCGTGACCGCGTGTGCCTGAACGTGCTGGCCGGTTCCAAAGCCAACGCCAGCGCGATCTATGAAGCCGCAGAAGGCCATGTGCTGGTGGGCGTGCTCTCCAAAAACTATCCTGATGTGGCGAGTGCCGTCGCTGATATGCGCGAGTATGCAGCGCTGATCGACAACGCTCTCTCCGTCGGACTCGGGGCGGGCGATCCGAACCAGTCGGCGATGGTCAGTGAAATCTCTCGCCAGGTGCAGCCGCAGCACGTCAACCAGGTGTTCACCGGTGTGGCGACCAGCCGCGCACTGCTGGGGCAGAATGCGTCGGTGGTTAACGGTCTGGTCTCGCCAACGGGAACCGTCGGAATGGTCAAAATCTCCACCGGCCCGCTGAGCAGCGCGGCACCGGACGGTATCGTCCCGGTTGAGACGGCGATTGCCCTGCTGAAAGATTTCGGCGGCAGCTCCATCAAATACTTCCCGATGGGCGGTCTGAAATGCCGTGACGAATACCAGGCCGTTGCTGAAGCCTGTGCCCGCCACGATTTCTGGCTGGAGCCAACCGGCGGTATCGATCTGGAAAACTTTGAGGAGATCCTGCAGATCGCCCTCGACGCAGGTGTGAGCAAAATCATTCCGCATATTTATAGCTCGATTATCGACAAAGCCAGCGGCGATACCCGTCCTGAGGACGTGCGCACGCTGCTGGAAATGACGAAGACGTTGGTCAAGTAGTTCTCGCCGCGCCTGAACCCTCTCCCTTCGGAGAGGGTCGGGTGAGAGCATCAAACCGCACAACACCAGGAGCCGCCATGCACACCCATAACCTGCTCGTCGCTTCACTCTCCCTGCTTGCCACCGCCGCCGTCGCACAACCCCAGTACGCCTGGGTCGGCACCTACAACCCGAACGGCGAAGGGCTGTACCGTTTTACGGTCGATCCCAACAATGGTGCGCTCGGAGAGAAAACCCTCGTGAGCCAGTTACCCAACGCGGCGCAGCTTACGGTTTCGCACGATGGCAAAACCCTCTATCTGGCGAGCGAAGCGGAGAAAGGGGTGATTCAGGCGTTACGCATCGGGGCAAACGGTGAACTGACCGAGCTGAATCAGGTGGCGTCCGGCGGGGCGGGACCTGTGTATGTTTCCCTGACACCAGAGGGGCGTCATCTGCTGGTGGCGAACTATGTCAGCGGCTCGATTGCGGTGCTGCCCGTGAAGGCTGACGGCAGTCTGGGAGAGGCGACGGACACCCATCAGGATCAGGGTGAACCCGGTGCGGCGAAACCGGAAGCGGCTGTCGAAGGCAGTTTTGCCGTAAGCGATCATAACGGCCCTCACGCCCATATGATCGCCGCCGATCCGAGCGGGAAATACGTTTTTTCGACGGATCTCGGTCTGGATCGGATCTATCAGTATCGTTTTGACAAGCAACGCGGAAAGCTCACCCCAAACGAGCCGCCGTTTATCAACGCCTCGTCCAAAGGCGCCGGGCCGCGCCATTTTGTCTTTACGCCGAAAGGCGATGGCCTGTGGCTGATCAACGAAGAGTCCTCGACCCTGACCTGGTATGCCCTGGATCAGGCCACCGGCACGCTGAAAGAGGGCAAAACGATCTCTTCCCTGCCGAAAGAGTATAACGGCACCAGTTTTGCCGCAGGGCTGGCGTTGAGCGCTGATGGCCAGCAGCTGTACGTCGCGAACCGTTTGCATAACAGCATCGCGCACTTTAGGGTAACGGCCGAGGGCACGCTGGTGCATCAGGAGGATGTCTGGACCCGTGGCGATTACCCACGCTCTCTGACCCTGGATAAGCAGGGCCGCTGGCTGTACGTTATGAATCAGCGCAGCGATAACATCACCCGTTTTCGCGTTGCACCCGATGGCAAGCTAAGCTTCGAACCGGACTACACGCCGGTCGGCAGCCCATCACAGATGGTCATTTCAACCGGGCCATGAGCCGTAAGAGGATAAAGACGTGCGATTTCCGAACCAACGTTTAGCGCAACTGTTCGATCTGTTGCAAAACGAGACGCTGCCGCAGGACGAGCTGGCGCAGCGGCTGTCGGTATCCACACGTACCGTGCGGGCGGACATTACCGCCCTGAACGCGCTGCTGGCAGGCCACGGCGCACAGTTTATTCTCAGCCGCGGCAACGGCTATCAGCTCAAGATTGACGATGCCGCGCGCTATCAGTCGTTGCAGGATTCTCGCCCGCGTGCGCTGCGGATCCCGCGCACCGGACAGGAGCGCGTGCATTATCTGGTGGTGCGTTTTCTCACCTCTGCTTTTTCGTTAAAGCTGGAAGATTTGGCTGATGAATGGTTTGTCAGCCGCGCGACCCTGCAAAACGACATGGTGGAGGTGCGAGAGTGGTTCCACCGCTACAGCCTGACGCTGGAAACGCGCCCGCGCCACGGCATGAAACTGTTCGGCAGTGAGATGTCGATTCGCGCCTGCCTGACGGATTTGCTGTGGGAGCTGGCGCAGCAGGACAGCCTCAATCCGCTGGTGACCGAAGTCGCCCTGAATGCGGGTGTGCCGGAGAAACTGGTCATGGTGCTGCATGACACCCTCACGCGCCATCACATTCGTCTCACGGATGAAGGCGAGCTGTTTGTACGGCTCTACTGCGCCGTGTCCGTGCGACGCATCAGCGAAGGCTATCCGCTGCCGGAATTTAACGCCGAGGATGTCGAAGAGAACGTGCGTGACGCCGCGAGGGATATTGCTGCGGCCATCGCCCGGCTGGCGGATAAAGTGCTTTCACCGTCAGAGGAGAACTGGCTTTGTGTCCACATCGCCGCGCGCCAGATTCAGGAGATCGCCCCGAGCGCGATTAACGCTGACGACGACGAAGCGCTGGTGAACTATATCCTGCGCTACATTAACACCCACTATAACTACAACCTGTTGAACGATGCCCAGCTGCACGCGGATCTGCTGACACATATTAAAACCATGATCACCCGCGTGCGTTACCAAATCATGATCCCCAATCCGCTGCTGGATAACATCAAACAGCACTATCCGATGGCGTGGGATATGACCCTGGCGGCGGTCTCCGGCTGGGGGAAATACACGCCGTACGTGATCAGCGAAAACGAGATTGGTTTTCTGGTGCTGCACATCGGCGTCGGGCTGGAGCGGCATTACAACGTCGGCTATCAGCGCCAGCCGCGCGTCCTGCTGGTGTGCGACGCCGGGAATGCGATGGCGCGCATGATTGAAGCGGTGCTGCAGCGCAAATACCCGCAGGTGGAAGTGACGCGCACCGTCACCCTGCGCGAGTACGAGCTGGCGGAAAGCATCAGCGAGGATTTCGTGATCTCCACCGCCCGCATCAGTGAAAAAGCGAAACCGGTGGTACAGATCGCGCCGTTCCCGACCGACTATCAGCTGGAGCAGATCGGCAAGCTGGTGCTGGTGGATCGCACCCGTCCGTGGATGCTGGAAAAATACTTCGACGCCGACCATTTCCGCGTGATTGATTCAAACAGTGATCAGCAAACGTTGTTCCAGGAACTGTGCGGGCAACTGCGTGAGGAAGGATTTGTCGACGCGGAGTTTCTCGACTCGGTGGTCGAACGTGAAGCCATCGTCAGCACCATGCTCGGCGACGGTATCGCGCTGCCGCACTCCCTCGGGCTGCTGGCGCAAAAAACCGTGGTCTACACCGTACTGGCTCCGCAGGGAATAAAGTGGGGCGACGAAACGGCGCACGTGATTTTCCTGCTGGCGATCAGCAAAAGCGAATACGAAGAGGCGATGGCGATTTACGATATTTTCGTCACCTTCCTGCGCGAGCGGGCGATGACGCGCCTGTGCGGCTGCCGTGATTTTGCAGAATTCAAAACGGTGGCGATGGAGAGTTTGAGTCGTTTTTGAGGCGATGGGCGGAAAACGTCTCCGCCCACGGTTTATCGCAAATGATGTACAACCTGGTTGCTGCTGCCGCGCCAAATCAGCGCCGGGTCTTTCAAATCCTGCACGAACTTACCATCCACCAGCACGTTAATTAGGTCGACGATTTCCATCTGAGCGTCGTTTAGCTCATCCAGCTTATAGCCGGTCCACACCCAGATATCTTTCCCCACGCACTCTTCTCGAATGCGTTTCACCAGTTTCAGAATGTGCGGCACATTCTGCGGATGGAGCGGATCGCCGCCGGAGAGGGAGACCCCCTGGCGCGGGATCCGCGTGTCGTTCAGATCCTTGATAATCCGGTTTTCCATCTCGTCGTCAAACGGCAGGCCCGAGTTCAGACGCCAGGTGCTTTTGTTGTAGCAGCCAGGGCATTCGTGAACGCATCCGGACACAAACAGCGTGCAGCGGGTGCCGGGGCCGTTGACGATGTCGACGGGGTAATACTGGTGATAATTCATTTTCGCTTCTCAATTATCGCAATGCCCGCGCTGGTTGCTCTTGCTCACCCGGCATCAGCGCGGCAGAGGATTACCCGATCTGGCCATTCCCCAAATGTTTCACGCGGCGCTTCACTTCTTCCTGCTTACCGGCGTTGAACGGGCGTGCGTCCGGGCTGCCGAGATAACCACAGACGCGGCGGGTCACGGAGACACGCGCGGCGTCGTGGTTACCGCATTTCGGACAGGTAAAGCCCTTGCTGGTACATTCGAATTCACCGGTGAAACCGCACTCGTAGCACTCGTCGATCGGTGTGTTGGTGCCGTAATACGGCACGTGCTGATAGCTGTAATCCCACACGTCTTCCAGCGCTTTCAGGTTGTGCTGAATGTTCGGGTACTCGCCGTAACAGATAAAGCCACCGTTCGCCACCGGCGGGTAGGCCGCTTCAAAGTCGATCTTGTCGTACGGATTGACCTTTTTCTCCACGTCGAGGTGGAAACTGTTGGTGTAGTAGCCTTTGTCGGTCACGCCGTTCACCACGCCAAACTCGGCGGTATCCAGACGGCAGAAGCGATCGCACAGGTTTTCGCTCGGCGTGCTGTAGAGGCTAAAGCCGTAGCCCGTTTCGTCTTTCCACTGGTCGACCGCATCGCGCAGGCGCTGAACGATAGCGATGCCTTTCGCGCGCAGGGCTTCGCTGTCATACATGTGCTGATTGCCAAACAGGGCGTTGATGGTTTCGTGGATGCCGATATACCCCAGCGAAATCGACGCGCGACCGTTCTTGAAGATTTCAGAAACGTCATCGTCCGCTTTCAGGCGCACGCCACAGGCACCTTCCATATAGAGGATAGGCGCCACGCGGGCTTTCACCCCTTCCAGACGCGCAATACGGGTCATCAGCGCTTTACGCGCCAGCTGCAGACGTTCGTCGAGCAGGGTCCAGAACGCGGCTTCGTTACCCTTCGCTTCCAGCGCGATGCGCGGCAGGTTGAGGCTGATCACGCCGATGTTGTTACGGCCTTCATGCACCTGCTCGCCGTTTTCATTTTCATACACGCCGAGGAAGCTGCGGCAGCCCATCGGGGTTTTGAACGAACCCGTGACTTTCACCACCTGGTCGTAGTTCAGAATATCCGGATACATGCGCTTGCTCGCGCATTCCAGCGCCAGCTGTTTGATGTCGTAGTTCGCATCACCAAACTTGTGATTCAGGCCATCGCGAATGGCGAAGACCAGTTTTGGGAACACCGCGGTTTTGCGGTTTTTACCGAGACCCGAAATACGATTGCGCAAAATCGACTGCTGAATCAGACGCGACTCCCAGCTGGTCCCCAGACCAAAACCGAAGGTCACGAACGGCGTCTGGCCGTTGGCGGTGTGCAGGGTGTTCACTTCGTATTCCAGAGACTGGAACGCGTCGTAGCACTCTTTCTCGGTGCGGGAGCGGGCATAGCCGTCCGCGTCCGGGATCTGCCACTCTTGCGCCACTTTGCGATGCTTGTTAAAGCTCTCGGTGACAAACGGTGCCAGCACTTCGTCGATGCGGTTAATGGTGGTGCCGCCGTAAATATGGCTGGCGACCTGGGCGATGATTTGCGCCGTTACCGCCGTGGCGGTAGAGATGGATTTTGGCGGCTCGATCTCGGCGTTGCCCATTTTAAAGCCGTGGGTCAGCATGCCTTTCAGGTCGATCAGCATACAGTTGAACATCGGGAAAAACGGGGAGTAATCGAGATCGTGGTAGTGGATCTCACCGCGTTCATGGGCCTGCACCACGTCGCGCGGCAGCAGATGCTGACGAGCATAGTGCTTGGCGACAATACCGGCCAGCAGGTCGCGCTGAGTCGGGATCACTTTGCTGTCTTTGTTGGCGTTTTCATTCAGTAGCGCAGAGTTGGTCTGCTCGACCAGGCCGCGGATCTCCTGATTCAGGCGACCACGCTTTTCACGCTGGATGTCACGGTCGTGACGGTACTCAATGTAGGCGCGCGCCAGCTGCTTGTACGGGCCGGACATCAGCTGGTTTTCTACCGCAGTCTGGATCTCGTTGATATCCACCTGACTGCGCTCATTCATCTGGCTACTGACGATTTCTGCGACGGTGGCGCAGTAATCTGCGTCATCGACTCCCGCTGCTTTAGCTGCACGCAGAATCGCTTCTTTGATGCGCTCTGATTTAAACGGCACTTTACAGCCATCTCGTTTCATCACATGCGGTGTCATGATCACTCCATTAAAAACAGGTTATCCACAGAGGTGGGGAAGGCTGCACAGGACGCAAGTCCCGATGCCTCAGTCACTTCCCTCGTTCCCGACGCTTGTTATCCACAATTCCGGCCGGCGTCGTCGCCGTTGTCTTGTTGGAATAGTAGACGATAAATACAATATATTGGGTCAGCGTGCATTTTAAGTTCTATATGTAGTGATTTGCATCAAACATGTTTGCGATTTTTTTGATTCAGAACAAAGTAAAAAGACGAGAGTACAAACGGCGGGCACTACAGCGATTGTAAATCCGGGCAGGAAAAATCTGATTAAATATTCAACAAAAACAGTAAAATATTGCCGGGCAAACGCAGCGCTGCCCGGCATTTTGTACTACGCCTGCAGCCACCACACCGCCTCAAACGGACGCAGTGTCATCGCGGCGGGTTGGCTGGCGACTTCGGCGTAGTTGCTGAGCACCACGCGCCAGTCGCCGCTGAGGGCGTCCGGCTGCCACGCCTGGCATTCATGACTCAGGTTAGCGACCACGATCAGCGTCTGCCCCTGCCACTGGCGGCGATAGCACCACAGGTAAGGATGCGTCGGCAGCAGATCCTGATAGTCGCCCCAGGTCAGCAGCGGCAGCGATTTGCGCAGAGCGATCAGCGACTGATAGGTATAAAACACGGAGTCGGGATCGCTGAGCGCCGCGTCAACGTTGAGGGTTGCGACGTTATCGCACAGATCGATCCACGGCTCGCCGGTGGTAAAACCGCCGTTCGGGGTGGCATCCCACTGCATCGGCGTGCGGCTGTTGTCGCGGGATTTACTCGCCAGAATCGCCAGAAGTTCCTCTGCATCGCGCCCCTTTGCCCGCTGTTCGGCGAACATGTTGTGGCTTTCCACATCGCGATAATCGGTGATGCGGGCGAAATGCGGGTTGGTCATGCCAATCTCTTCACCCTGGTAGATGTACGGCGTGCCCTGCATGCCGTGCAGCACCATTGCCAGCATTTTGGCGGAGGTGGTGCGGTATTCCCCCTCGTCGCCAAAGCGCGAAACGATGCGCGGCTGATCGTGGTTACACCAGAACAGAGCGTTCCACGCAACGCCATGCATCCCTTGCTGCCAGTGGCTGAAAAGGGTTTTCAGCGCCACGTAATCGGGCTTCGCGAGTGTCCACTTTTCGCCGTTCGGGTAATCGACTTTCAGGTGATGGAAGTTAAAAGTCATCGACAGTTCACGCCCGTCGAGCGCGGCATATTGCTGGCAATTTTCCAGCGAGGTGGAGGACATCTCGCCCACGGTCATCAGGTTGCGCGGGGTGAACACATCCCGGCTCATCTCCTGCAAATATTCATGGGCGCGCGGGCCGTCGGTATAGAAACGGCGGCCATCGCCGAGGTTATCGTCCGGGAAATCCTGGTCCTTAGAGATCAGGTTAATCACGTCGAGGCGCAGGCCGTCCACGCCGCGATCGGCCCAGAACTCGCACACTTTTTTCAGCTCGCTGCGGACCTGCGGGTTTTCCCAGTTCAGATCCGCCTGCTCAGGGGCGAAAAGGTGCAGATAATACTGCTCGCTCTCGGCGTGCCAGCGCCAGGCGTTGCCGCCAAATTTGGAGCGCCAGTTGTTCGGCAGCGCGTCCGGCGTACCGTCACGCCAGATATAGAACTCACGGTACGGGCTCTCTTTGCTGAGAGATTCACGGAACCACGCGTGCTGCGTGGAGGTGTGGTTGAGCACCATGTCGAGCACCAGACGGATGCCGCGCGCATGGGCCTGTTTCACCAGTTCGTCAAAATCATCCAGCGTGCCGTAGGCCGGATCGATGGCGGTGTAGTTCGCCACGTCGTAGCCGTTATCGATCTGCGGGGAAATATAGAATGGCGTCAGCCAGATGGCGTCCACGCCGAGGGTTTTCAGATAGTCCAGACGCTGCGTGACGCCGCGTAAATCACCGGTACCACGCCCGGTGGTGTCCTGAAAACTCTTTGGGTAAATCTGATAGATGACGCCGTTTTGCCACCAGTGCGGTAGGGTATTCATAATGCGTTCCTGCAAATGCGAAGGGGCGCAACTGCGCCCCGAAAGAAGACGTTAAACAATCTGCAGCGTGCCCTGACGGAACTTGCGCTGATAGATAACCGTGGTCAGCGCCATCGGGACGATAATCGCCACCGCCATGGCCAGGGCGAACACCTGCCAGTAGGACGGCTGAATAGAGAGGATACCCGGCAGGCCACCGACGCCGATGCCGTTCGCCATCACGCCGTTCAGCCCACACAGCAGCCCCGCCAGACCTGAGCCGATCATCGCGCACAGCATCGGGAAGCGGTATTTCAGGTTGATACCGTACATCGCCGGTTCGGTCACGCCGAGATAGGCGGAGATGGCTGCCGGCACCGAGATTTCACGCTCGTTGTGTTTACGGCTGACCAGGATAATCCCAGTGACCGCCGACGCCTGAGCAATGTTCGACAGGGCGATAATCGGCCAGACCGGCGTACCACCGAGGCTCTGAATCATCTGCATGTCGATGGCGAGCGTAGTCTGGTGCACACCGGTAATCACCAGCGGCGCATAGAGGAAGCCAAACAGCGCGGCGCCAATCGGGGCGAAGCTGCCGGTCATCAGGTGACGCACCGCGAAGGCCACGCCGTCGCCAATCATGCGGCCAAACGGACCGATAAACGCGTGGGCGAGGAACACGGCCAGAATCAGCGAGCAGACCGGCACGACCACCAGATAGAGGTAATCCGGGACGATGCGTTTCAGGCGCGTTTCAATAAAGCCGAGTGCGAGACCGGCCAGCAGGGCGGGAATAACCTGCGCCTGATAACCCACTTTAGCGATGGTAAACAGGCCGAAGTTCCACACTTCCGGCACCTGTTGCCCAAGTAAGTAAGCGTTCATTAACTGCGGAGAGACCAGCGTTACGCCGAGCACAATGCCGAGGATCGGCGTGCCGCCCATTTTGCGCACCGCCGACCAGCAAATCCCGACCGGCAGATAGAAGAAGATCGCCTCGCCAATCAGCCACAGGAAGTCATAGATGCTCTGCAGCGCGGGGTAAAGCTGCGCCAGAGTTTTGCCGTCGCTCATGGGCACGTCGCCAATCACGTTGCGGAAACCGAGGATCAGACCTCCGCTGATCAGCGCTGGCAGCAGCGGGAAGAAGATTTCCGCGAAGTGGGAGATCAGCTGCTCGTGCCATTTCATATTCTGGCGCGCCGCTTTCTTGGCCTGCTCTTTATCTGCCGATGAATGCCCGGTGGTCGCCAGCAGGGCGTGATAGTAATCACCCACTTCTGTGCCAATCACCACCTGAAACTGCCCGGCGTTGGTAAAGCAGCCTTTGACCATCGACAGCTCTTCGATGGCCTTCGGATTGGCTTTGGCCGGATCGTTCAGCACAAAACGCAGACGGGTAATGCAGTGGCTGACGGTGGCGATATTCTCGCGTCCCCCAACCAGAACGATTAGCTGGTCGATATCAGTTTGTTTAACTTTGCTCATCATGAAGCCTCATGACAGATGTGGAGGGTAATGACCTGGACGCAAGCCTACTCTTTGAGCGAGACGCTGAAAATGGGAACGTTCCCGAAATTGGGTGAGGATCACAATAATCCGTTTTCGGAGGGTTAAGAAATATGGGCGGGAATAACGATTTGGCGTGGTTCAGAGCGACCGTTTATCTGCTCGATCAGCTGCATCGCCGCCTGACGGCCCGCTTCGGCGTAGCCCGGATCGACGGTGACAATCTCCGGATGCAGGAACTTCATCAGCGGTGTGCTGCCGACGCTCGCGAGCTGGATAGTGTCGATGCGCTGCTCCTGCAAATACTTGCTGGCGCCCAGCGCGAGGGTATCCGTGGCGCAGATAAGGGCGGTAGTTTGCGGGGTGAGCACGCTTGCCACCTGTTCGTAGCCCTGTTTCATTGCCAGGCCAGGCAAAGAGGCCACCGCCGGGAGAGCGTGCTGTTTGCAAAACGCAAGATAGGCTTCGTGGCGGCGCTTGCCGGTGGTGACGTCGCTGTGCGGCACTCCGAGGAAACTGATATGGCGATGGCCCTGCTCGTACAGGCGCTGCATCAGGGTAAGGATCGCCCCTTCGTCGTCGTAGCAGACGGAAGCAAAGCCGCTGGCGTCGCGTGCCAGCAGCACCAGCGAGGCCTGCCAGGGTTTCAGAATTTCATCCTGAATGCCGGTAAACCCAAACAGCACCACGCCGTCGATATTGCGCCGTTGCAGCATCCCAAGATGCTCTTCCACCAGCTGAGGCGAGAACTGGCTCTCCATCATGATCGGGTCGTAACCCTGCTCGTAAAAGGCGGGGAGCATGGTTTGCACCGCCAGATTTTCCGACAGAGAATCGAGACGCGAAACAATAATGGCGACCACTTTGTCGCTCTGTCCGCGCATGGCGCGCGCGGAACGGGAAGGAGAAAAACCGTGCTGATTCATCACCGCCTCGACGCGCTCGCGCGTGCGTTCACTGACGCCACTTTCGTTGTTCAGTACGCGCGACACGGTGGATTTCCCCACGCCGCTTAAACGGGCGATGTCTTTAATGGTCAGGCGATTCTGCATCCTTTATTCCCTGTAACAGCACGGTCGTCAATTGAGACTACTGCTTACGATTTAATTCGCAATGAGCAAAGTCTGGTATATGTACGGTTTAAATCTGCGGGCGTATCATACCGCCCGAACCGCCACTAACGGTATGGTTAAAACCCATAACTGCGCGGTGATAACCCCTTTTTTCACTTACCGGAGGCCGTATGGATCCCGATCCCACCCCTCTCCAGTCATGGAGACTGAGTCCTTTCCGGTAAGCCAGCCTTTTCGCTGTCTCACCGGTGATGTGTGAGGCAGTGACATTACCCGTCCTATTTCAAGCTGCATCTGCGTTGGCTATGCGCCGGCATACAGCCTGAAAGAGTGGGGTAAATAATCTCTGCTTTGAAAATTTAAGTGCCCTTCAGGTACCGCCTTGCTGTGCCTGAAGTTAACACTGCGTCCGCCTTTGCGGATGCGGGGGGCTTACTATGCTGAAAAATATCACCCAGCAGCTGCTCGCGCAGCTAAACCGCCACCTGCCGCGCCGTCTGGTTCAGCGCGATCCGCTACCGAATGCCAAAAACCTGGCAGGCGCTGCCATTCCTTCCACGCTGACGGAGCATTGCCTGAAAGCCGCCGCGATGGACGAAAACGAAGTCTGGCGCGCTTTCGGCGGTCATCCGGAAGGGCTGAACGCAGCTGAAGTAGAAAAAACGCGCGCCGAGCACGGCGACAACAAAATCCCGGCGCAAAAACCGGCCCCGTGGTGGGTTCATCTGTGGCTCTGCTACCGCAACCCGTTCAACCTGCTGCTGACGGTGCTGGCGATCATTTCGTATGCCACGGAAGATCTGTTTGCCGCAGGCGTGATCGCGCTGATGGTGGCGATCTCCACCATGCTCAACTTTATCCAGGAGGCGCGCTCCACCCGCGCGGCGGACGCCCTGAAGGCGATGGTCAGCAACACCGCCACCGTGCAGCGCGTCATTAACACGAAAGGCGAAAGCGCCTGGCTGGAACTGCCGATCGATCAGCTGGTGGTGGGCGATATGATCAAACTGGCGGCAGGGGACATGATCCCGGCCGATCTGCGCGTGATTCAGGCCCGCGATCTGTTTGTCGCCCAGGCGTCCCTGACCGGGGAATCCCTGCCGGTCGAGAAAGTGGCGCGCAGCCGCGATCCGCAGCAAACTAATCCGCTCGAAAGCGATACCCTGTGCTTTATGGGTACCACCGTGGTGAGCGGCACCGCGAAGGCTATCGTTATCGCCACGGGCGGCAACACCTGGTTTGGTCAGCTTGCCGGGCGTGTGAGCGAGCAGGAAAGCGAGCCAAACGCGTTCCAGAAAGGTATCGGTCGCGTCAGCATGCTGCTGATCCGCTTTATGATGGTCATGACGCCAATCGTATTGCTGATCAACGGCTACACCAAAGGCGACTGGTGGGAAGCGGCGCTGTTCGCCCTCTCCGTGGCGGTGGGCTTAACGCCGGAAATGCTGCCGATGATTGTCACCTCCACGCTGGCGCGCGGGGCGGTGAAACTCTCCCGTCAGAAAGTGATTGTGAAACACCTCGACGCCATTCAGAACTTTGGCGCGATGGATATCCTCTGCACCGATAAAACCGGCACCCTGACTCAGGATAAAATTGTGCTGGAGAATCATACGGATATCTCCGGTAAAGTCAGCGAGCGCGTGCTGCAAACCGCGTGGCTGAACAGCCATTACCAGACCGGGCTGAAAAACCTGCTGGATGTCGCCGTGCTGGAAGGTGTGGATGAAGATTCTGCGCGCGCGCTCTCAACGCGCTGGCAAAAAGTGGATGAGATCCCGTTCGACTTCGAGCGTCGCCGCATGTCGGTGGTGGTGAGTGAGCAGGCGAATGTGCATCAGCTGATCTGCAAAGGAGCGTTGCAGGAGATCCTGAATGTTTCCACGCAGGTGCGTCATAACGGTGAAATTGTGCCGCTGGACGACACCATGCTGCGCCGCATCAAGCGTGTGACAGATAACCTGAACCGCCAGGGGCTGCGCGTCGTGGCGGTGGCCAGCAAATTCCTGCCGGGACGCGAAGGGGATTACCATCGTCTTGATGAGTCGGATCTGATCCTCGAAGGGTACATCGCCTTCCTCGATCCACCGAAAGAGACGACGGCTCCGGCGCTGAAAGCGCTGAAAGCCAGCGGCATTACCGTCAAAATTCTTACCGGCGACAGCGAGCTGGTGGCGGCGAAAGTGTGTCATGAAGTGGGGCTGGATGCGGGTGTGATTGTCACGGGCAGCGATATTGAAACGCTTTCTGACGATGAACTGGCACAGCTTGCCAAAACCACCACGCTGTTTGCGCGCCTGACGCCCATGCACAAAGAGCGCATTGTGACGCTGCTTAAGCGCGAAGGGCATGTGGTTGGCTTTATGGGCGATGGAATCAACGATGCACCTGCGCTGCGCGCGGCGGATATCGGGATTTCCGTCGACGGCGCGGTGGATATTGCGCGCGAAGCGGCCGACATCATCCTGCTGGAAAAGAGCCTGATGGTGCTGGAGCAGGGTGTGATCGAAGGACGCCGTACCTTTGCCAACATGCTGAAATACATCAAAATGACCGCCAGCTCTAACTTCGGTAACGTCTTCAGCGTGCTGGTGGCGAGCGCATTTCTGCCGTTCCTGCCGATGCTGCCGCTGCACCTGCTGATTCAGAACCTGATGTACGACGTCTCCCAGGTGGCGATCCCGTTTGATAACGTGGATGACGAGCAGATCCAAAAGCCGCAGCGCTGGAATCCGTCTGATCTGGGCCGCTTCATGCTGTTCTTTGGCCCGATCAGCTCGATCTTCGACATTCTGACCTTCTGCCTGATGTGGTTCGTGTTCCACGCCAACACGCCAGAACATCAGACCCTGTTCCAGTCCGGCTGGTTCGTGGTCGGGCTGCTGTCGCAGACGCTGATTGTGCATATGATCCGCACGCGCCGTATTCCGTTCTTCCAGAGCCGCGCCGCCTGGCCGCTGATCATCATGACCGGCGTGGTGATGGTGCTGGGGATCGCGCTGCCGTTCTCACCGCTGGCAAGTTACCTGAACCTGCAGGCGCTGCCGCTGAGCTATTTCCCATGGCTGGTGGCAATTCTGGCGGGCTACATGGTGCTGACGCAGATGGTGAAAGGGTTCTATAGCCGTCGTTACGGCTGGCAGTAAATCTCATGCCCGGCACCGCCGGGCCTGTATTCCGAATCTGCCGGGTAAGGTGTCGTTGCCGCCCGGCAAAATAGCCTTCCTCCCAAATTCCACAACCTGTGATCCCCGTCATGCACTTTGCTTGACGACAATTTGTACGCATGTTAACAAAATGTTTTGTCTGTTTTTGGCCCGTCAAATTCTGATAAGGAACATTATGTTACGTCTTAGCCTCATCACCGCCGGGCTTTTGCTCGGTACCTCTGCGCTGGCGGCTCCGGCAGGCGATCTGCCGTTAATGCCCTGGCCCGCCCACGTTGAACGGCCCGCACAGCAGGGCGCTTTCGTCCTCAGCGATAATATTTCCGTCAGTATCAGCGGTGACGATCTTGGCGATGCCGCAAACCGTCTTCGCCAGCGCATAGCGCTGCAAACAGGGTGGACGCTTCAACCCCAGGCCGACAAACCTGAAAAGCCCACTATTTCAGTGACCATCGCCAAAAAAGTGAAGCCGCAGCCGCTGCCGGACAGCGATGAGAGCTACAAACTCACCGTGGATGCAAGCGGTGTGAACATTACCGCTAACACGCGCTTTGGCGCGCTGCGTGCGATAGAAACGTTGCTCCAGCTGATTCAAAATGGCGCGGAAAACACCTCGATTCCGTGGGTGTCGATTGACGACTCCCCGCGCTTCCCGTGGCGTGGGCTGCTGCTCGATTCGGCGCGTCATTTCATTCCGCTGGAGGACATTAAACGCCAGATCGACGGCATGGCGGCGGCGAAGCTAAACGTCCTGCACTGGCATCTGACGGACGATCAGGGCTGGCGGTTTACCTCGAAGCGCTATCCTAAACTGACCCAGCTTGCCAGCGACGGGCTGTTCTACACACCGGAGCAGATGCGTGACGTGGTGCGTTACGCCACCGCGCGGGGTATTCGCGTGGTTCCCGAAATTGACATGCCGGGCCATGCGTCGGCGATCGCCGTGGCCTATCCGGAACTGATGAGCGCACCAGGCCCGTATGAAATGGAGCGCCACTGGGGCGTGCTGAAACCCGTTCTCGATCCAACAAAAGAGGCGACCTACACCTTTGCCGACGCGATGGTCAGCGAACTGGCTGCGATCTTCCCCGATCCGTATCTGCATATCGGCGGTGATGAAGTTGACGATAGCCAGTGGAAAAACAGCACCGCCATCCAGCAGTTTATGCGCGACAACAAACTGGCGGACAGCCATGCGCTGCAGGCCTATTTCAATCGCAAACTGGAAACCATTCTTGAGAAACACCATCGGCAGATGGTCGGCTGGGACGAGATCTATCATCCCGACCTGCCGAAAAGCATTCTGATCCAGTCCTGGCAGGGGCAGGACGCGCTGGGCGAGGTGGCGAAGCAGGGCTATAAAGGCATTCTCTCCACCGGTTTTTACCTCGATCAGCCCCAGTCCACGGCCTATCACTACCGCAATGAGATCGTACCGCAGGGCTTGAACGGTATGGACATCATCGCCGATTCCGACAGCGCGCAGAGCTGGACTTTCACGATGCCGCGTCTGAAAGGCAAACCGGTCGAGGGCAGTTTTACGCTGATTAAAGGCGTTTCCGGCTGGCGCGGATTTATTGATTTCAGCGGCAAATCCCGCCGTGCGATTGATCATATCGAATGGCGCGACGACAACCAGCTGAGCTTCACCGTCGACACCTGGATGGGCGAAACGCGCCCGGTGGTCAATGTGTCGGACGACAAACTCACCGGCTACTTCCTGGTGGGGAACGCTCGCTATCCGATTTCCGGCGCGCGCCTCAATGAGGTGCCGAAAGGGATTCAGCCGACGGTGCCGGATGCCGATCAGCAGGCCAACCTGCTCGGCGGCGAAGCGGCGCTGTGGGCGGAAAACGTGATTGCCCCGGTTCTGGATATCAAACTCTGGCCGCGCGCGTTTGCAGTGGCGGAGCGCCTGTGGTCTGCGCAGGATGTGAATGATATCGACAATATGTACACCCGTTTGCAGGCGATGGACAGCTGGACGACAGTGTCGGTCGGGCTGCAACAGCATAGCCAGCAGCAGGCGCAGTTCACTCGTCTGGCGAATAACGCCGACACCCTGCCGCTGCACATTCTCGCCCAGGCCGTGGAGCCTGCGCAGTATTACACCCGTCAGCACCTGAAATTCCAGGCCGGAAATTATCATCAGTTTGAGCCGCTAAACCGCTACGCCGACGCGCTGAACGCCGAGAGCGCCACGGTGCGTCAGATGGATAAATGGGCCGAGCGGCTGATAAGCGATGCCGAAGACACGGAAAGCGCCGAAGCGCTGCGTCACGTCTTTACGCGCTGGCAGAACAATACCAGCGATGCGCTGGCGCTGAGTGAAACCAGCTATCAGCTGAAAGCCATCAAACCGGTGATTCAGGAGGTGGAAAAACTGGCGTCGATTGGCCTGCGCCTGACGGATCTGGTGGCGCGGCAAGGCACGCTGGACGATAAGGAGATCGCCTCAATTCAGACCGAGCTGGATAACGCGGCGAAGATTCAGGATGAAGTGGTGATTGCAGCGGTTTATCCGCTGGAGAAATTGCTCAGGGCGACGAGGAATCAGTAGGGTTGTTGGGTTCGTTGAGCACAGGAGGGGGTTCCGTTCACCTTATATTCTTCTGAACATAAGGTGAACGGAATAACCTCTGATGCTTAACGGATCGGTACCGATCAGCGACGAACTGCAATCGCCTCAATCTCAATCTTCACGTCTTTTGGCAGACGCGCGACTTCCACGCAAGAACGCGCCGGGAAGGTTGCGTCGTGTTCGTTGAAGAACGCTTCGTAAGTGGCGTTAACGGTCGCGAAATCGTTCAGATCTTTAACGAATACGGTCGTTTTCACGATATCGCCCACTTTCAGGCCCGCGGATTCAACGATCGCTTTCACGTTTTCCAGTGACTGACGCGCCTGCGCCGCCACATCTTCCGGCACTTCGCCGGTTTTTGGGTTCACCGGAATCTGACCGGAAGTAATGATCATGCTGCCGAGATCTACGCCCTGAACGTAAGGACCGATAGCCGCTGGTGCATTTTCCGTCGCAAGTACTTTGCTCATATTTTCTCCAGGATTACAGCGTTAAGAAGGGTCCCGGCCATTATACACATCATCCTTCACGCCGCCTCTTCGTTGGCCGCGTCCTCATACCCCGGTCACAGAGTTTCCTGTGCTTCCGGGTATATTTGGCCTTGATGCGGCGCGAATGATTTCGTGTAACAGAAGGCCGAGATCTCAATGCCAACCTCGATTAGTTGGCCAGCACCACATAATGAGAAAACTCTTTTTCGCAATATTTGCATTTGAGTGCGATGTCGTTCGCCCGTTTTTTTACTGCAAAACTGGACGACACTGGCTCAGCATGACTGATGCAGTTGCTGTTCGGGCAGATCAGCACGTGCTCGATGCGTTCCGGTAAGTTCGGGCGCGATTTGCCCACCACTTCGTAATCGTCGATGCGGTTCACCGTCGCGTCCGGCGCGTACAGGGAGAGCTGGTTGACCTGCTCGTCGGTCAGGAAGGTGTTCTCGATTTTGATCAGGTCTTTGCGGCCCATCTCGCCGGACGGCAGGTTAAGGCCAATGGTGATGCGCTGGTCGGTTTCGGTCAGCTTGAACAGCGTCAGCAGTTTAAAGCCCACCTGCGCAGGGATATGGTCAATCACGGTGCCACGTTTGATGGCTTCAACCTGGAGTTTATTATCATGTGTCATTGTCATTTCCCCTTACAGAACGAATTCGCGATTCAGAACCAGTGCCAGTAACGCCTGGCGAGCGAAGATGCCGTTGCCTGCCTGCTGGAAATACCAGGCGTGCGGCGTCTTATCCACGTCGGTGGCAATTTCGTCGATGCGCGGCAGAGGGTGCAGCACTTTCATGTTCGGGCGTGCGCCTTCGAGGTCGCTGGCACGCAGGATGAACTGCGCTTTGACGTTCGCGTACTCGGACGGGTCGAGGCGCTCTTTTTGCACGCGCGTCATGTACAGCACGTCCACTTCACCCATCACCTCTTCAATGCTGGCGTGCTGGCTCCACTGGATGCCTTTTTCGTCGAGCATATCGAGAATGTACTGCGGCATCGCCAGCGCCGCCGGGGCGATAAAGTAGAAGCGGTTGCCGTTAAATTTCGCCAGCGCCTGGGCCAGCGAGTGGACGGTGCGGCCATATTTCAGATCCCCGACCATGGCGATGTGCAGATTTTCCAGACGCCCCTGCGTTTCCTGGATGGTGAAGAGATCCAGCAAGGTCTGCGTTGGATGCTGGTTCGCACCGTCACCGGCATTCAGCACCGGAATACCGCCGGAGAACTCGGTCGCCAGACGCGCCGCGCCTTCCTGCGGGTGGCGCATAACAATCGCGTCCACGTAGGTGCTGATGACGGAGATGGTATCCGCCAGCGTCTCGCCTTTTTTGCCCAGCGACGTATTGCTGCTGTCAGAGAAGCCGACCACGCTCGCGCCGAGACGGTGCATCGAGGTCTCGAACGACAGACGGGTGCGGGTGGAGGCTTCAAAGAAGCAGCTGGCGATCACTTTGTGCTTCAGCAGCTCGGGCTGTGGGTTGGCCTTCAGTTTTGCCGCGGTATCCAGAACCAGTTCCAGCTCTTCGCGGCTGAGGTCATTGATGGAAATGATGTGTTTTTGATAAAGCGGATTCATGTTTATCTCCTGACGCCGGGCAAAAAAAAGCCCCTCAAATGAGGGGCTCTGGGAATAGGGTTATCAACGGGAAGAAAAACGGCAGGCCAGCGTCTGTTTTCAGACGCGGTATGACTGTATGTCGTACACGCTTGACCATGACTTCCTCCCGGCAAATTGTCGGGCATTATACTCAGCTCGATTTTCGGATCAAGCGATTAATGCACACTTTACTCAGTGCAAACGGTTCTATTTGAATATTAATGCGTTCTGAGTAAATAATTAATTTGCTTATGTACCAGCGCCGTGCGCTTTACTACGCGGGGCGCGACCCAGACAATACTGCTTCCGGCCACCACACCTAAAATTTCCGGTAACTGGTGATAATCCAGAATTCGCGCCACGGCGCGCCCGTATCCGGCGACGGTATGAATAAGGATAAATTCGCTATTGTGCTCCACGCTGACCACCATTTCGGAGATCGAACGGGCTGCATCCGGCGCAGGGCGCAACTGCGGATTCATCGAATAAATCTTTTGTCCTTTGGCATTTCGAATTTTTATGACACCAAGCAGTTTCAGCAGCCGGGAGACGCTCGACTGGCTGATGCTGTCAAATCCCCGTTCCTGCAGGTCGCGGCGGATCTCTTCCTGAGAAAGATAGCTGTTTTCGCTGATCAGGCTCTGACATACCGCGAGCTGAAGCTGTTCTTTTGGGGAGTATTCTCCATATTCCATCATCTGGTTCCCATCTCTGTTGCCAACAAAAAATGCCCGGTGGCGCAACGCTTACCGGGCCTACAAAAAGATTACCGCAGGCCGGATAAGCGCAGTGCCATCCGGCAAATCAGATAAGCGCACCCAGGCTCAACGCCACCATGATCACCACCGTCAAAATACCCAGCAGCGGGGCAACCCACTTGAGATAACGCACGTACGGTACGCGCGCGATCGCAAGACCCCCCATCACCACGGCGGACGTCGGTGTGACCAGATTGACAATCCCGGAGGCTGACTGGTACGCCGTCACGACCAGGTCGCGGTTGACGTTAGCGAAATCGGCAAGCGGTGCCATGATCGGCATCGTCAGAACGGCAAGGCCCGAAGAAGAAGGCACCAGAAACGACAGCACCACTTCCAGCCAGTACATCACGTTGATAAACGCCACCGTCGACAGTCCGGTCACCAGGCCTTCGGCACTGTGCAAAATCGTGTGCGTAATCATGCCCTTATCCATGATGACTACGATACCGCGCGCAATACCAATAATCAGCGCGACGCCCAGCAAATCCCGCGCCCCGTTGATAAATGTTGATGTCAGCTCTTCTTCACTCATGCGGGCGATCAAGCCGACGATAATGGCGCTGGCGAGGAAGACTGCGGAGATCTCTGCCATCCACCAGCCGAGCACCGCCACGCCGTAGATCATCACCGCGAAGGCGAGGGCGAAAATCACCAGAATCACTTTGCGCACCGGGGTAAATTCCAGCGACTGCTGGCCTTTATCGCCGAGGAAATGCGCACGGTTCTCGGCCTCTTTGTCGGCGACAATCGACAGGGACGGGTCCTGGCGCACCTTGCGGGCGTAGCGCATCACCCACCACACGCAGATGATCCAGCCGATCGCCAGCAGGGCGACGCGCAGGGCGATCCCGTTGGTGAACGGAATCCCCGCGGCGTTGGCGGCGATGACCGTAGCGAAGGGGTTAATGGTTGAACCGAGCGTGCCGATCCCCGCGCCGAGCAGCACCGTGGAGGCGGCGACCACCGGGTCGAAACGGGCGGCCAGCATCACCGGCACTAACAGCGTGTAGAACGGCAGCG
Organism: Lelliottia sp. WB101; assembly: GCF_003051885.1. NCBI lineage: Bacteria > Pseudomonadati > Pseudomonadota > Gammaproteobacteria > Enterobacterales > Enterobacteriaceae > Lelliottia > Lelliottia sp. WB101. The sequence goes on along the minus strand of NZ_CP028520.1, from coordinate 378,318 downwards.
ACTCTTCCGCCATGCCGTAAATGGTCCCGCCGGCGGCGAACAGCGCCATTAGGATCGGGATCATCCACTCTTCGCGACCGCGCAGCCGGGTGGTGACGCGTTCGATCCCGGCGTCAATCGCCCCGGTTTTGGTGACGATCCCGAGAAAACCGCCGATGATCAGAATAAACAGCGCGACGTCGATTGCCCCCGCCTGGCCGGACTCAGGATCGTACAGCCCGGCGATCGGCGCCATCAGCACCGCAACGATCCCCTGCGGATGCGCGGCGACGTGTGCGTAGGTTCCGGCAATGGGCACTTCTTTGCCGAGGGCGGCATTCATTGCCATCTGGTACTGCCCGGCCGGAACAATCCAGCTCAGGGCGGCGACCACGGCGATCAGGAAAAAGAGAATGGTGTAAGCGGAAGGAAATTTGAACTTGCCCATGATGTTCTCCTTGCCCCGGCGCAGCCTGTGGCCGCGCCGGGCGGTGATTAGTCGCCGAGTGTCGCCACCATGACCGCTTTAATGGTGTGCATGCGGTTCTCTGCTTCGTCGAAGACGATAGAGTTCGGGGATTCGAAGACCTCTTCCGTCACCTCCAGCCCTTTCAGGCCGTACGCCATTTCGATTTCACGGCCCACTTTGGTGTGTTCGTTGTGGAACGCGGGCAGGCAGTGCATGAATTTCACGTTCGGATTGCCGGTGGCTTTCATGACGTCGCCGTTGATTTGATACGGTTTCATCAGACTTACACGCTCTGCCCAGGCCTCTTTCGGTTCGCCCATCGACACCCACACGTCCGTGTAGAGGAAATCGGTGCCGTGAACGCCCTCATTCACGTCGTCCGTCAGGGTGATGCGTGCGCCGGTCTCTTTGGCGATGGCGCGGCACTGCTCGACCAGCCCGGCTTCCGGCCAGAAGGATTTCGGCGCCACCAGACGGATATCCATGCCCATCTTCGCCGCGCCGACCATCAGGGAGTTGCCCATGTTGTTCCGCGCGTCGCCCAGATAGGCGAAGCTCAGCTCCGGCAGGGTTTTGCCCGGCGCGTGTTCGAGCATGGTCATCAGATCGGCGAGGATTTGCGTCGGGTGGAATTCATCGGTCAGCCCGTTCCACACCGGCACGCCCGCGTATTCGCCCAGCTCTTCGACGATAGCCTGGCCGTAGCCGCGATACTCGATGCCGTCATACATGCGGCCCAGCACACGGGCGGTGTCTTTCATTGACTCTTTGTGGCCAATCTGCGATCCGCTTGGGCCGAGGTAGGTGACCTGCGCGCCCTGGTCAAAGGCGCCCACTTCAAAGGCGCAGCGCGTGCGGGTGGAGGTTTTTTCGAAGATCAGGGCGATGTTTTTGCCGACTAAGGTCTGCTTTTCGCGCCCGGCTTTTTTGGCGGCTTTCAGGTCGATGGCCAGATCGATCAGGTACTGGATTTCTGCCGGGGTGTAGTCCAGCAGTTTGAGGAAGTTGCGGTTTTTCAGGTTAATGGTCATGTGGCGATCCTTGTTAAATGTTGAGCTGTCTGGTGCCCTCCACCCGCCCCTCTCTTTTGAGGAGAGGGGAAATGCCAGGAGCAGGGTGAAGGGAAAAATAGGAATCAATTGCGAATCAACGTCCCCTTGTCGCCTGCCAGAATCGCGGCGCCGTCGGCCAGCGCGCCGATCCCGGCGATACCGTTGCAGGCCTCGACAAATTCACGGCAGGCGGCAACTTTCGGCCCCATCGAACCGGCGTCGAAATGCAGGGTTTTGAGCACCTCCGGAGAGACCTGCGCCAGCGGGCGTTGGGTCGGTTTGCCCCAGTCGAGGTACACCGCGTCGGCGTCCGTGAGGATCAGCAGCGCGTCGGCCTCTATCTGGCGCGCCAGCAGGGCGGCGGAGAGATCTTTGTCGATGACCGCTTCAATACCGCGGTAGCCGTTGGCGTTCTCCACCACCGGGACGCCGCCGCCGCCGTTGCAAATCACCAGATGATCGCGCGCTATCAGGGCGGTAATGGCGTCGCTCTCAACAATGCGTTTCGGCTGTGGCGACGGCACCACGCGGCGGAAATAGCTGCCGTCGGCTTTAAATACCCAGCCTTTTTCTGACCGCAGGGTGTTGGCCTGCTCTTCGCTGTACACCGGGCCGATGTATTTGGTCGGATTGCGAAACGCCGGGTCGTTGCCATCGACTTCGACCTGCGTCAGCAGGACGCTCACCTCGCGCTGCGGCAGGTTGTTTTTCAGCGCTTGCTGGAGCATGTAGCCGATCATCCCCTGGCTTTCAGCCCCGAGAATGTCGAGCGGATAGGGCGTGACCTTGTCGTAGGCGCTGTTTTGCAGCGCCAGCAGCCCGACCTGCGGCCCGTTGCCGTGGACCAGCACCACGCGCCACTGGGCGGTGAGTCCGGCGATAGTGCGTGCCGCCAGCTCGATGTTCTGGCGCTGAATGTCCGCTTCCAGCGGTTCGCCGCGTTTGAGCAGCGCGTTACCGCCCAGCGCCACGACCAGAGTGGGTTTTCTTTCCATGATGGCTCCTTTAAATTCCGTCGCGTTCCAGCGGGCAGCTCATGCAGCGCGCACCGCCGCGACCGCGTCCGAGTTCGTCGCCCGGAATAGGCAGCACGGTGATCCCGGCTTTGTCGTATTTCTCGTTGGTCCAGATGTTGCGCTCGTAGCCAATCACCACGCCGGGGCGAATGGTCAGCACGTTGTTGGCGTCGTTCCACTGCTCGCGTTCGGCTTCGAAAGCGTCGCCGCCGGTGGTGATCAGTCGTATCTGGTTAACGCCGAGGGCTTTTTCGAGGGCGTGGAGCAGGTCAGTTTCCTGGGTGCGCAGCAGGCCGCCGCGACCGTCCGGAGTGAGCGTCCAGCACTGGGCGTCTTTGCGCACCACTTCCGGGTAGACGGAGAAGGTGTCGACGTCGATGTGGGTCATGACCGTGTCGAGGTGCATACAGGAGCGGTGTTTCGGCAGTTCGACGGCAATCACGCGTTCGGCCTGGCGGTGTTTAAACAGGCTTTGCGCCAGGAATTCGACGCCCTGCGGAGTGGTGCGTTCAGACATGCCAATTAATACGGCGCCGCGACCAATCACTAATACGTCGCCGCCCTCTAATGTGGCGTGATCGTAATTAATATTCTCATCGCCAAAGTATTTAATAAAATCACCGTCGGCAAACGCCGGGTGCCAGCGATATATTGCGCGCAGATTATTGGTTTCACGCTGACGGGCCGGTTTTGCCATCGGGTTAATTGAAACACCGTTATAAATCCAGCATGAGGTGTCGCGCGTAAATAAATGGTTGGGCAGCGGCTTCATAATAAAATCATTCGCCGTATGGGTATCGACCACCATATTTTTAATCGAGGCCGGGATTTCGCCGTAGGTCAAACCCCCGCTCAGACGGCGGGCCAGTTCGCGATGGGACATATCCGCCAGCCAGCCGCGCACATCGTTGGCGAAAGTGGGGCCGAGGCGATAGTCAGAGATTTGGGTGTCCAGCAGCCAGGCTTTTGCGTCTGTATTATCAAGCGTTTGGGTGAGTAAATCGGTTAGCAGCAGGACTTCCACTCCCTGCTCGCGTAGGGTGTTTGCGAAGATATCGTGCTCTTCACCCGCCCGCTCGACGGACAAAACGTCATCGAACAACAGCTCCTGACAATTCGACGGCGTTAAGCGTTTCAGACTTAAATTCGGGCGATGCAGCATAACGCTACGCAATTGACCAATTTCAGAACCGACGTAATGCTTTTCCATAATTATTCCTTTAACTGTTTTTTCAGAATAAAAAGGGCTGTGCTATGAATTGTTATTAATTCATAGCCCTTTAAGCTCAATTGATTTCAAGGCCCATAGTAGGCAGTTAAGAATTGTATTTTGTGATGTGGCTCACGTGAGATCGGATATTGTCGGCTTTGTTTTCTATTGCATGATTCGCGTCAGATTATGCTTAATTAGGTTATATTCGGGAATGAATCATTAAGCATAATTGGCTGGGGTTATTTGAGATTGTTATTGTTATGTATAATGAAATAATCAGACATGAATAACTAACAGCATGATTTAAAAGGATAAAAATTTTCACTAAGAATGAATATGCACTCATCTTAGTTAACTATTTTGGTCCAAAGCTAAATTAATAAATAACTATCCATATTAATTGAAAATAAACGGATTGATAAACTGTGACCCGACAAGGCGTTTTTTACTTAGCACCGCGAAATCAGTGGCTTATAAGAATCTACGCAAAGCCTCTGACCGTGGTTATGCATAATCGGTGCATAGTTGCCTGGCAGGGTTTAACAGGTGGATAACACATTTCCCGATAAACATGCGCTGGCGCAAAGAGGGTGAAAAAAGGGGTGGTATGGCAGAGAGAATTCTCGTATAAAAGTTGAAAATGAAACATTGTTTTATATTGAGGGTTTACTCATGATCGTTGGCAACATTCATCATCTCCAATCCTGGCTGCCGGAAGAACTGCGCCAGGCTATCGAACACGTCAAAGCGCACGTCACCGACGACACCTCGCTCGGCAAGCACGATATCGACGGTAACAACCTGTTTTATCTGGTTTCAGAAGACATGACACAGCCGTTCGCCGAGCGCCGCGCGGAGTATCATGCCCGCTATCTGGACATTCAAATCATCATGAAAGGCCAGGAAGGGATGACGTTCAGCACGCTGCCCCACGGCACGCCGGACACCGACTGGCTGGCGGATAAAGACATTGCGTTCCTGCCGGAAGGCGATCAGGAAAAAACCATGGTGTTAAGCGAAGGGGATTTTGTGGTGTTTTACCCGGGCGAAGTGCATAAACCGCTGTGTGCGGTGGGCAGCCCGGCGCAGGTGCGTAAAGTCGTCGTGAAGATGCTGGTGGCTTAATTTCCCTCGCCCGGTGGCGCCTCGCTCACCGGGCTACAACTTTTATCCCTCGTTTCATCATTTCGTGATCCAGTCTAAAAAATCGCCCCTTACTGATTTTTCCCGGTTTACCTCTTTGCGCGTCGCGGCTTAGTATGAGAGTTAAATAAATGAACGCTGTTCTATAATGTAGAACAAACTGTATTAACGGGAGATCACATGCAGCAGACCGTGCAGTTCTCGGGGATTATTCCTCCTGTCTCCACCCTTTTCACCGCCGAAGGCCAGCTCGATAAATCCGGCACCGCCGCGCTCATCGACGATATGATTCATGCGGGCGTCGACGGACTGTTCTTTTTAGGCAGCGGGGGTGAGTTTTCTCAGCTCAATGCCGACGAGCGTAAAGCGATTGCCGAATTTGCGATTGAGCATGTTAATCGCCGGGTGCCGGTGCTGATTGGCACCGGTGGAACCAATGCCCGGGAAACCATTGAACTCAGCCAGCATGCCCAGCGTGCGGGTGCCGATGGCATTGTGGTGATTAACCCTTATTACTGGAAAGTGTCCGAGCAGAATCTGATCCGCTATTACCAGCAGGTGGCGGAAAGCGTGACGCTCCCGGTGATCCTCTATAACTTCCCGGCGCTGACCGGCCAGGACTTAACGCCCGCGCTGGTAAAAACGCTGGCCGATACGTGCGCCAATATTGTCGGCATCAAAGACACCATCGACTCTGTGGCCCATTTGCGCAGCATGATCCAGACCGTGAAAGGGGCGCATCCGCACTTCACTGTGCTCTGCGGGTATGACGATCACCTGTTCAATACGCTGCTGCTGGGCGGCGACGGGGCCATTTCGGCCAGCGGCAACTTTGCGCCGCAGGTCTCGGTCAAACTGCTGCAGGCGTTCCGCGACGGCGATCTGGCCCAGGCCGCGCAGTATCACCAGACGATGTTGCAAATCCCGCAGATGTATCAGCTCGATACGCCGTTTGTGAATGTGATCAAAGAGGCGATCTCTCTGTGCGGGCGGCCGGTTTCGACCTATGTGCTGCCGCCAGCCAGCCCGCTGGATGAGTCACGCAAGGCGCAGCTGAAATCACTGTTGCAACAGCTGAAACTCTGCTGAACCGGAAGGATAAGATGGCGATAGAGACGATTTTTACCCCGCAGGATGATGCATTTTATTCCGTTATCACCCATGCGGCCGGGCCGCAGGGCGCGCTGCCGCTGACGCCGCAAATGCTGATGGAGTCGCCGAGTGGCAACCTGTTTGGTATGACGCAGAACGCGGGCATGGGCTGGGACGCCAATAAACTCACGGGTAAAGAGGTGCTGATTATCGGCACTCAGGGCGGGATTCGCGCGGGAGATGGCCGCCCGGTGGCGCTTGGGTATCACACCGGCCACTGGGAAATCGGCCTGCAAATGCAGGCGGCGGCAAAGGAGATCACCCGCAACGGGGGAATTCCGTTCGCGGCGTTTGTCAGCGATCCCTGCGACGGGCGCTCGCAAGGGACGCACGGGATGTTCGATTCTCTGCCGTACCGCAACGACGCCGCCATCGTTTTCCGTCGTCTTATTCGTTCGCTCCCCACGCGCAGGGCGGTGATTGGCGTCGCCACCTGTGACAAAGGCCTGCCCGCGACCATGATTGCACTCGCCTCCATGCACCATCTGCCGACCATTCTGGTGCCGGGTGGCGCGACGTTGCCGCCAACGTTCGGCGAAGATGCCGGAAAGGTGCAGACCATCGGCGCGCGCTACGCTAACCATGAACTCTCATTACAGGAAGCCGCTGAACTGGGCTGCCGCGCCTGTGCTTCACCAGGCGGTGGCTGCCAGTTTTTGGGCACCGCAGGAACGTCACAGGTGGTGGCCGAAGCGCTCGGGCTGGCATTACCACACTCAGCGCTGGCTCCATCCGGGCAGGATGTGTGGCTGGAAATTTCGCGCCAGTCGGCCCGCGCTGTGGCGCAGCTCGACGATCGCGGGATCACCACGCGCGATATCCTGACGGACAAAGCCATTGAAAACGCGATGGTGATCCACGCCGCGTTTGGGGGATCGACCAATCTGCTGCTGCATATTCCTGCGATCGCCCATGCGGCGGGTTGCACGATCCCGGATGTCGACCATTGGACGCGCATCAACCGCAGCGTGCCGCGCCTGGTGAGCGTGCTGCCGAACGGGCCGGATTATCACCCGACCGTGCGCGCGTTCCTCGCGGGCGGCGTGCCGGAAGTGATGCTCCATCTGCGCGATCTTGGCCTGCTGCATCTGGATGCCATGACGGTGACGGGCCAGACGGTCGGGGAAAACCTCGACTGGTGGCAGGCCTCCGAGCGTCGCGAACGTTTCCGTCAGTGTTTGCGCGACCAGGACGGTGTTGATCCTGATGATGTGATCCTGCCGCCGGAACGGGCCAAAGCCCGCGGGCTGACCTCCACCGTGGCGTTCCCGGTGGGGAATATCGCGCCGGAAGGATCGGTGATAAAAGCCACGGCGATCGATCCGTCGGTGGTGGGGGAGGACGGTGTGTATCGTCATACTGGCCGGGCGCGAGTATTCGTCTCCGAAGCGAGGGCAATCAAAGCCATCAAAAGCGGGGAGATCGTGCGCGGCGATATCATGGTCGTTATCGGCGGAGGCCCGTCCGGTACCGGAATGGAAGAGACTTACCAGCTGACATCGGCGCTAAAACACGTCTCCTGGGGCAAGAGCGTATCCCTGATCACCGACGCCCGTTTTTCCGGGGTCTCGACCGGCGCCTGTTTTGGCCATGTGGCCCCCGAAGCGCTGGCCGGTGGGCCGATTGGCAAGCTGCGCGATAACGACATCATCGAGATCGAGGTGGACAGGCTTTCATTAACTGGCCGGGTGAATTTCATCGGCACGGCGCAACATCCGCTCACGCCGGAAGAGGGCGCTGCAGAGCTGGCGCGTCGGGCGCCGCACCCGGAGTTGCATGCCCACGATTTCTTGCCGGACGATACGCGACTTTGGGCGGCGTTGCAGTCGGTGAGCGGCGGAACCTGGAAAGGCTGTATTTATGATACCGATAAAATTATCGAGGTGATTAACGCCGGTAAAAAAGCACTCGGAATATAAAGCATAAAATAAATCTAACTGCCTGTGATGATTATTTGCGGGCGGTTTTATTGCGCCTGTAATATAGCGATTTTTAATAAATTGCTGTTTTCGTAACGCATTAAAAAATAAAAGCTAAAACTATTTTTTAATTTGTGGGTATATAACGACGATTATCACAAAAGCAAAATATCATAATTCATAAATAAGATATGACCATTGCTGGTTAATCGATCATTTACTTACACTCAATTAACACGAAATAGTCCGATCGGCACACGAAAAAAGGGTGTAATCCTGACGATGCACCAGGTATTGCTTTTGCCTGGAACAGGTCCCTGACGTTTGCACTTTTTCACTTTCTGCGTTGGGGGTAATCATGCAATTAACCATGAAAGATAAAATTGGCTACGGGCTGGGTGATACCGCCTGTGGCTTTGTCTGGCAGGCCACGATGTTTTTGCTGGCCTATTTTTATACGGATGTTTTTGGTTTATCGGCGGGCATTATGGGGACGCTGTTTTTAGTGTCGCGCATACTCGACGCCGTCACCGATCCGCTGATGGGGCTTCTGGTGGATCGCACCCGCACGCGCCACGGCCAGTTCCGCCCGTTCCTGCTCTGGGGCGCAATCCCGTTTGGCGTCGTCTGCATGCTGACTTTCTACACGCCGGACTTTTCCGCCAACGGTAAAATCATCTACGCCTGCGTGACCTACATTCTGCTGACGCTGGTCTACACCTTCGTGAACGTCCCTTATTGCGCCATGCCCGGGGTGATTACCGCCGATCCGAAAGAGCGTCATGCGCTCCAGTCGTGGCGTTTTTTCCTCGCCGCCGCGGGATCGCTGGCGATCAGTGGGATTGCGCTGCCGCTGGTGGGGATCATCGGTAAAGGCAACGAACAGTTGGGCTACTTTGGCGCGATGTGCGTGCTCGGCCTGAGCGGTGTGGTGCTGTTGTATGTCTGCTTCTTTACCACCAAAGAGCGCTATACCTTTGAGGTGCAGCCGGGTTCGTCCGTATCAAAAGATTTGAAGCTGCTGTGGGGCAACAGCCAGTGGCGGATTATGTGCGCATTCAAAATGATGGCGACCTGCTCGAACGTGGTGCGCGGTGGGGCCACGCTCTATTTCGTGAAATACGTGATGGACCATCCGGAGATGGCCACGCAGTTCTTACTCTACGGCAGCATCGCCACCATGTTTGGCTCGCTCTGTTCATCCCGGCTGTTAGGCCGCTTCGACCGCGTGAAATCGTTCAAGTGGATTATCGTGGCGTACTCCCTGATCAGCCTGCTGATTTTCATCACGCCGGTGGCGTATATCGGCCTGATTTTCGCCCTCAATATCCTGTTCCTGTTTGTCTTTAACACCACCACGCCGCTGCAATGGCTGATGGCCTCCGACGTTGTCGATTATGAAGAGAGTCGCAGCGGCCGCCGTCTGGACGGGCTGGTGTTCTCTACCTATCTATTCAGCCTGAAAATCGGCCTGGCGATTGGCGGCGCGGTGGTCGGCTGGATCCTCGCCTATGTCAATTACTCCGCCAGCAGCAGCGTGCAGCCCATCGAAGTGCTGACCACCATCAAAATCCTGTTCTGCGTGGTTCCGGTGGTGCTCTACGTCGGCATGTTCATCATGCTCTCGCTCTACAAACTCAGCGATGACCGCGTCGAGGCCATCAGCCAGCAACTGCTTAAACACCGTGCGGCGCAGGGCGAGGATCTTCCCGCTGCGGCGACGGCGGCATCCCATTAAGAAGGAGACGCTATGTACACTATCACTAACCCGATTCTGAGCGGATTCAACCCGGACCCGTCCCTGTGCCGGCAGGGTGAGGATTATTACATTGCCACCTCGACCTTTGAGTGGTTCCCCGGCGTGCGGATTTATCACTCACGCGATTTGAAAAACTGGTCGCTGGTGAGCACGCCGCTGGATCGTGTGTCGATGCTGGATATGAAAGGCAATCCTGATTCTGGCGGCATCTGGGCGCCGTGTCTGAGCTACGCCGACGGGCAGTTCTGGCTGCTGTATACGGACGTGAAAATCGTCGATTCCCCGTGGAAAAATGGCAAAAATTTCCTCGTCACCGCGCCGTCCATCGAAGGGCCGTGGAGCGAGCCGATTCCGATGGGCAACGGTGGCTTTGATCCGTCGCTGTTCCACGATGACGATGGCCGTAAATATTACATTTACCGACCCTGGGGGCCTCGCCACCACAGCAATCCGCATAACACCATCGTGATGCAGGAGTATTTCCCGCAGACGCAGCGGCTTTCGCCGGAGCGCAAAACGCTGTTTACCGGTACGCCGCTGTGCTACACGGAAGGGGCGCATCTCTATCGCAAGGAGGGCTGGTACTATCTGATGGTCGCGGAGGGGGGCACCAGCTACGAACATGCCGTGGTCGTGCTGCGATCCAAAAACATCGATGGCCCTTACGAGCTGCACCCCGAGGTGACGATGATGACCAGCTGGCATCTGCCGGAAAATCCGCTGCAAAAGAGCGGGCACGGCTCGCTGCTGGAGACGCACACCGGCGAGTGGTATATGGCGTATCTGACCAGCCGACCGCAGCGTTTGCCGGGCGTGCCGCTTCTGGCCTCTGGCGGACGCGGGTACTGTTCGTTAGGGCGTGAAACCGGGATCGCACGCATCACCTGGCGTGACGGCTGGCCCTATGTCGAGGGCGGGAAACACGCGCAGGTCCACGTACCGGGGCCGCAGATGGCGGAGAGTCAAAGCGTGTCGACGGCGAACTGGCGCGATGATTTTGATACATCAGCGCTTAACCCGGAGCTGCAAACCCTGCGCATTCCGTTCGACGATTCTCTCGGATCGCTGACGGCACGCCGGGGATTCCTGCGGCTGTATGGCAACGACTCCCTCAACTCGACCTTTACCCAGTCCACCGTGGCGCGGCGCTGGCAGCATTTCGCGTTTCGCGCCGAGACGCGCATGGAGTTTGCCCCACGCCATTTCCAGCAAAGTGCCGGGTTAACCTGCTACTACAACAGCAAAAACTGGAGCTACTGCTTTGTCGACTACGAGGAAGGGAAGGGCAGGACGCTCAAGGTGATTCAGCTCGATCAGAACGTGCCGTCGTGGCCGCTGCACGAGCAGCCGATCCCCGTACCGGACGACGCGCAGGGCGTGTGGCTGCGCGTTGACGTCGAGCATTTAGTCTATCGCTACAGCTATTCGTTTGACGGCGAGCAGTGGCAGACCGTGCCTGTCACCTATGACGCGTGGAAACTGTCGGATGATTACATCGGCGGCCGTGGGTTCTTTACGGGGGCGTTTGTCGGACTGCACTGTGAAGACATCAGCGGCGATGGCTGTTATGCCGATTTTGATTACTTCAGCTATACGCCTGCCACCGCGTGACGCTTCAGGCCGGGTAGCCCAGCGCTTTTGAGAGCTGCAGCCCGGCCTCTTCCAGCATTCCCCGGAAGCGGGCGAACGCGTCATCATCGACCCGCGAGGTTAAGGTCGAAAGACTCAGCGCCGCAATCACGCGGGATTCATGATTCCACACCGGCACCGAAACGCAGCGCACACCCTGTTCGTTCTCTTCGCTATCGAGGGCGTAACCCTGGGCGCGGGTTTGCGCCAGCGCCGCCAGCAGCGCCTCGCGCGAGGTTATCGTCGCCGGGGTGAAAGAGGTGTACTGATAGCCGTCGAGCAGGGCGTTGAGGTCGGTATCGTTGAGCCAGGCGATCAACACTTTCCCGATGGCAGTCGCATGGACAGGAAGACGACGACCAATGCGTGAATAGGCAATAGCTGCCAGCTTGCCTTCGATCTTCTCGATATAGACGCCTTCGCGCCCGTCGAGAATGCCCAGATGGGTGGTCTGTCCGGTGCGCTGCGACAGATCCGTCAGCCAGCCCTTCGCCTTCTGGCGAATATCCATCGAACTCACCACAAAATGGCCGCGCTCTACCAGTTTCATGCCGAGGCGATATTTGCCATTTTCTGGATTCTGATCGATATAGCCGTGCAGCTGGAGCGTTTTGAGCAGCGAGTGAAGCGTGCTTTTGCTCAAACCCATCTGTTTACTGATGTCAGTGATCTTCAGCTCCGTCGCCTGTTCATTAAACAGGTCGAGGATCTGCAAGGCACGTTCAACAGACTGAATAATAGGCATAATTAAGGACCGTCCACGCTGGAGTTCAGGTGAAAAAGTACCTTTTTTTCGCTGAAAAATCAATCGAATGGCGGTAAAAGCAAAACGGCAACCCCAGGTCGCCGTTTTTGCTGTTGATTCTTTCTGCCGTGTGGAGAAAGCGAGAGTGAAGGCTTACTCCGCAAGTGTCGCCACCATGACGGCTTTAATGGTATGCATCCGGTTTTCCGCCTGGTCAAAGACGATGCTCGCCGCCGACTCAAACACTTTATCGGTCACTTCCATTCCGCCGTGCAGATCGAACTCTTTCGCCATCTGCTTGCCGAGGGTCGTTTGATCGTCATGGAACGCCGGCAGACAGTGCAGGAACTTGACGTTCGGATTGCCCGTCAGGGCCATCATTTCGCAATTCACCTGATAGTTACGCAGCAGCGCGATACGCTCCGCCCACTTCTCTTTTGGCTCGCCCATCGACACCCAAACGTCGGTATAGATGAAGTCCGCGCCTTTCACCCCGGCGATCACATCTTCCGTCAGGGTGATTTTGCCGCCATTCTGCATCGCCAGCGCGCTGCACTCCGCCACCAGGCTCTCCTCCGGCCAGCAGGCTTTAGGCGCGACCAGACGCAGATCCAGCCCGACCAGCGCCGCCGCTTCCAGCATCGAATTGCCCATGTTGTTGCGCGCATCGCCCGCATACACCAGCGTCATCTGGTTAAACGCTTTGCCCGGCAGGTGCTCCTGCATGGTCAGCAAATCCGCCAGCAGCTGGGTAGGATGGAACTCGTTGGTCAGCCCGTTCCATACCGGCACACCGGCATATTCCGCCAGGGTTTCGACCACCTCCTGGCCGTGGCCGCGATACTGAATTCCGTCGTACATCCGCCCGAGTACGCGGGCCGTATCCTTAATTGACTCTTTATGCCCAATCTGACTGCCGCTCGGGCCGAGATAAGTGACGCGCGCGCCCTGGTCAAATGCGGCAACTTCGAAAGAGCATCGTGTACGGGTTGAGTCTTTTTCGAAGATGAGCGCGATGTTTTTGCCAGTAAGCGACTGAACTTCAGTGTTATTTTTTTTATCCGCTTTAAGCTTTGCCGCGAGCGTCAGCAAAGAGTTGAGCTGTGCAGGCGTAAAATCGAGCAATTTCAGGAAGTGCTTTTTATACAGTTCAGACATGTTATCCTCACATGGCAAAGGCCACTTATTGAATTAAAATTCACTTTATATGTATGAATATTCATTTGCAACCCTGTTTAACAATTCTTTCTTACATTAGGTGGAGGCAAACACGTCCGTGTGTGAAAATAGAAGTATCTGCCGAACTTAAAGAGGAACGAGCCATGGCAAACCCAGAACTGCTGGAAGAGCAACGCGAAGAGACGCGCCTGATCATTGAAGAGCTGCTGGAAGACGGCAGCGATCCGGACGCGCTGTACACCATCGAGCACCATTTCTCTGCAGATGACTTTGAATCGCTGGAGAAACTGGCGGTAGAAGCGTTCAAAATGGGTTACGAAGTGACCGAGCCGGAAGAGCTGGAAGTGGAAGAGGGCGAAACCGTCATCTGCTGCGACATCCTGAGCGAAGGGGCGCTGAAAGCAGAGCTGATCGATGCGCAGGTTGAGCAGTTGATGGATCTGGCCGAGAAGTTTGAAGTGGAATACGACGGCTGGGGAACCTACTACGAAGATCCAAACGGCGAAGACGGCGATGACGAAGACGATGAAGATTTCGTCGACGAAGATGACGACGGCGTGCGCCACTAATTAATAAAATACACAACATCATTCACGCTGCGTCGAGGCGGCAACTGAGTGAGTCCCAGCGAGCTTACACAGGTAAGTTACCTGGGGGGACGACGGCAGCCAACGAAGAGGCAGCGTGAAGGATAAAGTGTATTGCGGCAGCTTCGGCTGCCGCTTTGTAAGGTTTCATCATGGACTACCCGCAGATACTCACCCCCGTTCTTAACTTTCTCCACTGCCCGACCCCGCAAGCATGGATTGATAAAGCCCGCGATCCGGCAAACCTGCCGCTCCTGCTCACCGATCACATGGTGTGCGAACTCAAAGCCGCACAGACGGCGCTCCTGCTGGTGCGTAAATATGTCGCCGACAAAAGTGGGGCCGACGCGCTGCTCGAATGGCTCAAACCCTACGAAGCCTTTACCTTCCGCGAAGGGCCGGAACCGGATTTTATCGCCCTGCATAAGCAGATTGGTAAAAGCGTGATGCCCAAAACCGACGATCCGTGGGGTCAGGCGCTGATCGACAGTATGGTGCTGCTGATTAAAGAGGAGCTGCACCACTTCTGGCAGGTGCGTGAGGCGATGCTGGCGCGCAGTATTCCCTACGTCAAAATCACCGCCAGCCGCTACGCCAAAGGGATGCTGAAGGAAGTGCGCACTCACGAACCGCTGACGCTGATCGACAAGCTGATTTGCGGAGCGTACATCGAAGCGCGCTCCTGCGAGCGTTTCGCCGCGCTGGCGCCATTCCTCGACGACGACCTGCAGAAGTTCTATCTGTCGCTGCTGCGCTCGGAAGCACGCCATTACCAGGACTATCTGACACTTGCTCAACAGGTAAGCGACAACGATATCTCTTCACGCGTACAGCTTTTTGGTGAAATTGAAGCCACACTTATCTCGACACCGGACAGTGAGTTTCGTTTTCATAGCGGCGTGCCGGTGTAATCCGACAGATCAAAAGGATGCGAGACGATGAAGAGAGCCTGGAAACCGATTGTGATTGTTGCCGTACTGGCCGCTGCCGTGGCGTGCTGGGTCTATTACGATAAACAACGCCTGCAACAAAACCCCGAACAGCAACTCGACACCACGCTCAACAGTATGCCTGCCTGGCAGGTGCTGAAGGAGCAAGAACCCGCATTCCAGCAGCGCATCCGTGAACAGATCCTCGCAATGCAAAAAGAGGGTGATTCCGAGCAACAGATCATCGATGTGATTCAACCGCAGATCCTGCACCTGCAGATGTCGCGCCTGCAGACCGCGCCGGACGCGAACGTGGTGGATTATATGAAGGCGAATATGGAACAGACCGCCGCCATTCAGAAGGTGAGCGACGATGCCTGTTTCCGCTTTCTCTACCCGGACGTGAAGGGCGGCATCAACCCGATGCGGGTGCTGGATAAGCCGATGATGCAGCGCCGCATGCAGGCCGACGCCGACATGATGCGCGCCGCCTACGGCAAAAACCGCCACACCGTGACGGCGCAGGAGCGCGACACCGCCGTCGCCGACGTGCGCCCGATCATGAAAGAGCTGGCCGCGAAGTACGGCGAGGATATTCAGCTGCTGCAGATGCCGGACAAGGCGACGGGCAAAGAGAAGTTGTCGTGCGATATGGTGCAGGAGATGTGGGCCAAAGTGCTGCAACTGCCTGAAAGCCATGCCGCCGGCGTGATTCGGCTGGCGGTTTCCGAGCTGGAGTGACGATGGTCGCTGGTTTTTTGGGCACTTAGCGCGGGTTTAGCGCGTCGTCGCTTGCATGGCGGCGCGCGACAGGTATAATCCACAACGTTTCCGCATCCCCTTCAGTGCCGAAGTGGCGAAATCGGTAGACGCAGTTGATTCAAAATCAACCGTAGAGATACGTGCCGGTTCGAGTCCGGCCTTCGGCACCAAAAGATGCAAATCAAAGTCGCTTAAGGGCGGCTTTTTTTGTGTCTGAAATCTAGCCTTTGCAAGATCATCCCCACTATTTCGTTTGGCCTAATTAAATCTACTTACTGATAGGATTACATTGCCGGGTCTAACTTCCTTGGTAACTATGTCATTTTGAACCGAGTGAGATTAGAGGAGCATGATGTGTATGGTGGAAAATGAATGGTTATTATACAATTCAAGCGATTAAACATCATACTTGTGAATCGAACTTTAAAATTCTGTTGACGCGATTCTAAACTATACAAAACTATCACCAAAGTATGTGTTTATATACAGCCATTAGTATGCTTGAATATACATAGACAGAATTTTGCTTTTTGAGATTACTTATATGGAAACTAAAAAAAACTTTACTTTCATAGACTTATTTGCAGGTCTGGGAGGTTTTCATCTTGCGTTAAAACGATTAGGTGGCGTTTGTCGTTTTGCTGTGGAGTGGAAGGAACCACTACAGAACCTATACGTAGAAAATTTTGGGATTAGACCACAAGGTGACATTACAAAAGTTCCTCTTGAAAATATACCTGATCATGATGTATTAACCGCTGGATTTCCATGTCAGCCTTTTTCTAAAGCTGGTGATCAGTTAGGCTTCGAATGTACAAAACAAGGAGGTTTATTTTTCAACGTAGTTGAAATATTAAAACATAAGCGTCCGAAGTTTTTTATTTTAGAGAATGTCCCCAATCTTTTGAAACATGATGAGGGGAAAACATGGATAAAAATCCAACAGTTTCTTGGTAAGGAAGGTCTTGGCTATAATATTGATGCCGCAAAACTTTCACCGCATCATTTTGGCATCCCACAGATTCGTGAACGTATATATATCGTTGGATCATTGTTGCCCCTTGAAAATTTTAGATGGCCGGAAACTTCCAATTTAGTTACTTCAATAGATAGTATTTTAGATGATAACCCGATTAATGCAAAATCGTTATCTCCTCAAGTTATCGATTGCTTAAATGTTTGGAGTAAGTTCTTAGAACTATGCCCTCCTGACGTTGAGATACCTTCTTTTCCTCTATGGTCAATGGAGTGGGGAGCAACTTATCCTTTCGAAAATGAAACCCCTTATGCAAGGAAGGTTCGCTTAGGAAAAGAAGGTTTAAAAGGCTTTAGAGCGAGCCATGGTTGTAAAATTGGCCTGAAAAGAAATGTTGATGATCGCTGGAAATTATTACCGAGTCATGCTCGAACAGAAGAATTTGAATTTCCTAAGTGGAAAAAAAACTATATTAGGCAAAACAGGCAATTTTATAATGATAATAAAGCTTGGATTGATCAATGGTTACCTGATATTTTGAGATTTCCTTCAAGTCTTCAAAAGCTTGAGTGGAATGTGCATGGCGAAGAGAGAGATATTTGGAAATATGTCCTTCAATTTAGGGCGTCTGGAGTGAGAGTCAAAAGAAGAACAACTGCTCCGAGCTTGATTGCGATGACTGATACCCAGGTCCCTATTATTGCATGGCAAAAACGTTATATGACCCCCCGTGAATGCGCAAAACTCCAAAGTCTTGATGAGTTACTGAAATTGCCAGAAAGCCCTACTCAAGCATTTCAGGCTTTGGGAAATGCAGTAAATACAAAAGTTGTTGAGTGGGTTGCAAGTGCATTATTAGATGCGTTTAAAGATGAAAAAGATATCATTCAATTTAATATTTTAGAAAGTGGTTGTGTTGCCAATAATTAAGCCATTTGAAGGAGATTTTTATGGCACTTTCGAAAGTAGATGTGCGGCCAGGGATTAGTATATTGGCAGTTTTGCGACATCTCAATTATAAACCTTGGTTTGCCATCGGAGAGTTCGTAGATAATGCTTTGCAAAGTTTTTTAGCGAACCCTCGAAAAAATGTACTAAAGACGCTCACTGTAGATATTCAAATTGATGCAACTCAGCCTGCAAGAATATCAATTAAAGATAATGCTTTTGGTATTTCAATAGAGGATTTTCCTCGAGCTTTCAAGCCAGCATCCATACCTCCAGATAACACAGGATTATCTGAGTTTGGTATGGGAATGAAAAGCGCCGCCTGCTGGTTTTCACCAAAATGGGAAGTGCGCACATCTGTTTTAGGTGAACCTATAATAAGAACAATATATTTTGATATTGATAATATGATTGCAGATGATGCCTATGAAATTGTTATAGAAGAGGCGTCAGGACTTAATGAACAACATTTCACAGAAATTATTTTGAATGATGTTTTTCATACACCTGTTAAGCGTACTATCTTTAAAATTAAAAAACATCTAGAAAGTATATATAGAAAATTTATTAGGGATAAGGTTTTGATATTAAAGGTTAATGGTGAAGAATTAACTTTTAAAGATCCTAAAATACTTAATGCGCCCTATTTTAAAAGTACTGATGAAACATCTCTTGAGTGGCGAAAAAATATTAGTTTTACTTTCGGTGAGAATTTTAAAGTTAATGGTTTTGCTGCGATTAGGGCCGTGGGTAATACTAGTGAAGCGGGATTTTCACTTTTTAGAAGAGGACGAGTTATACAAGGAAGTGCTGATGAAAATTATCGTCCCTCTTATATTTTTGGAAATTCAAATAGTTATAGATTTCAGCGATTGTTCGGTGAGTTCCACATTGATGGTATAGATGTCAGCCATACTAAAGATGGTTTTAGGTGGGGTGAGTTCGAGCAAGCTTTTCTCCAAATCCTAAGAGATAAATTAGATAGTGATGATTTGCCTTTGTTGCGTCAAGCTGAAGGATATAGAGTTAGAGGTAATAATAGTAAATTATTTTCTATCATTGAAAAAGCAGTGTCTAGTTCAGTTGAAGAAATGAGGATAGGATTGCCGTTGTCAATACCTAATATACTCGATTCTGATTTAGTTGATGCTCCAGTTGAGACTGTTGTATGTAAATCTCAAATAATGAATAAGATTTTTGACATTGCATTCCGAGATCAGAAATGGTCAGTATGTATTGAAATATCTAATGAGTTTTCCAGTAGTGAGTGGTTGGCATTAAGTGACACAGGGAGGATAGGCGATGAAATCAGGCGATTACATATTCGCATGTCTATGTCTCACCCCTTGATGATCCAATTTGCGCAGAAAGATGGAGATGTATCAGAAGCTGTATTTCGTTTAGGAGCAGCATTGGCCATAGCAGAAGTTTTAGCTAGAGATTGTGGCGTTAGCAAAGCTGGTACTATTCGTAGAAATGTAAATGAGATATTACGTAATGTATTTTCTAAAAGGTGAATATAAATGAGCTTAGAAACTAAAATTACATTCAATAGTAATGGGATAAATTGGGCGCCAAAGTCGGGTGAAGAAACAGGAGACTTTCTCGGACAGAGCGCGATGCCAGAAGAAGCAAAAAATAAATTATTAGAAGATGCTATTTCGATTCTGTCACGTGGGGTTCCGCCTCAAGTAGAAAATGGTTTTGAAACTGGACTGGTGGTTGGTTATGTGCAAAGTGGAAAAACAATGTCGTTTGAAACTGTTGCAGCGCTTGCAAGGGATAATGGATTTCATATAGTAATAGTTATAGCTGGTACGTCAAATCCGTTACTTGCACAATCTTCTAATAGATTAAAAAAAGACTTAGGTTTAAATGATGTAAATAGAGGCCGTAGGTGGGTACAACTGGAAAATCCGACATCTTTAGATTCTGATGGACAGATGATTCGGAATACACTTTCCATATCTAAGGACTCATCAACCGATGCAATTTATAAGAAAACTATTCTTATTACGGTCTTGAAAAATCATACACGAATAAAAAAATTAGCTGAAATTTTTGAAGCATTAGATCTAAATGGTACATCAGTCCTGATCATTGATGATGAGGCAGATCAAGTAAGTTTAAATACTGAAGCATCACAAGGTGAGGAAAGCGCAACATATAGTTGTTTGATAAGGCTTAGAAACTCTCTACCGAATCATACTTATTTACAATACACCGCAACTCCTCAAGCTCCGTTATTAATTAATATTATAGATTCTTTATCACCAAATTTTGTAAAAGTATTAGAACCAGGTGATGCTTATATTGGTGGTCGAGATTTTTTTGATAGAAACTCTTCGTATATAAAACTTATTCCTTCAAATGAAGTTCCAACTAAAGATAATCCCTTAACTTATCCTCCATCATCTCTACTTGATGCCCTGCGTATATTTATGTTGGGAGTAGCTGTAGGCATTAAGGAGTCGGGTAATACAGGTAATCGTTCTATGCTTGTCCATCCATCGCATTTAACAGCCCAGCATAAAGAATTTTATGGATGGGTACGGAGTATATTTGATGAATGGCAAACCTGTTTAGAATTACCAGATAGCGATTTAGATAAAATAGATCTTTTAAACGAATTTAGAAAATCCTATAACCACTTGAAAGAAACAACATGTTTACCGCCCTTTGAACAGGTGGCTAATTCCTTCGGTATTGCTTTTAAAAATACTCAAATTGTTGAAGTAAACTCCAGAAAAAACAAAACTCCAGCAATTGATTGGCAGCATAATTATGGATGGATTTTGGTGGGGGGGATCGCAGTTGATAGAGGATTTACAGTTGAAGGGTTGACTGTAACATACATGCCGAGGGGTGTCGGTGTTGGAAATGCTGATACTATCCAACAAAGAGCAAGATTTTTTGGTTACAAGAAAAATTATTTAGGTTTCTGCAGGGTTTATTTAGAACAAAGCACACTTGAAGCATTTAGAAATTATGTCACACACGAAGAAGATATTAGAAAACAGCTGAAGATTGTAGAGTTGGAAAATAAACCATTAAACTCATGGAAAAGGGCTTTTCTTTTAGATTTGGATTTAAAACCTTGTAGGGATAGCGTTCTCGAATTTGATTACATGCATACAAAATTTTCTGATAAATGGATTATGCCAAAATTAATGTTTCCCTCGAATAACATAGTTAGTGATAATAGGGAGACTACAGCAGAGTTTTTGAGTCATTTATCTTTTGTTTCGGATGTGGGGCATAATGAACGCACTGAGACCCAGAAGCATTTAGTTTGTGATAACGTTCTTTTAAAAGATTTATATGAAAATTTGCTTATTAAACTGCGAGTGACTGGGAGTAACGATTCTCAAACAAACACTGCAATGTTATTACATTTAGCAAAAGCAATAGAAAATGATATTACTGAGAGTTGTATTGTTTATAGGATGAGCCCTAATGAACGAAGAATTCGAAAAATAAATTCATATTTGTTCCAAGGGGCTTATCCCGTTGAGTCTTCACGCCGTGGCGAAATTTATCCTGGAGATGCAATGATAAAAGATCCTCAAAGAGTAAGTGTGCAGATTCATTACATTGACTTAAAAATGGATAATCAAAGAATGATTAGTGACGTACCAGTCGTAGCAGTATGGATCCCTCAAAAATTAGCATGTTCTGTTCTTGTGCAAAATCATAATTAATCTTTTTCGAAGGGCTCTGTAACAGAAGCCCTTCAATTTTTATCATTCTCATGATCAGGTCTCTTGTCGCTCTATTTTCTTTTTCAGAATTCCATTAAACCAAATTTCATCTCGGTCTGGCCGATTATCTTTCGTAATCCATAACGAAAAAATATCTATTTCACTCATACAATTAAGTAATCTCCGCAATTCCATTTCGTTTAGATCTGTAAACCGTCTTTCACCCTGCACGCGCTCACCGTTGCCATACTTAAAGGACACGTACCAGACGCCGCCAGGCTTAAGCGCATCCGCAAGCTTCTGCATCACGGCAGGCAACTCAGAAGAGGGGACATGCAACAAAGAGGCACAACACCAGATCCCATCGTACTGCGCTTTACCGTCGATCTCTGAAAATGTCATCAACTGCACGGGTAACCCAGTATGTTGCTTTGCCAGCTCCACCATTGCGGAAGAGGCATCAAAAGCATCCACCTGATAACCCATCTCATGAAAGGCTTTTGCGTCCCGGCCTGAACCGCAGCCTGCATCCAGAACCCGGGCACCGTGTGTCAGATGTTGGGTGAAGGCCTCGTATAGCGGGGTCATATCGACATTGACCGTGCCATCGAAGAATTCCTGTGCGTAGTTCTGATAGTAGTGAAGTGTCATTAAAACGTTGCCTCGCCTTCCGCGTGGGGTTTCCAGGTATGGAAAAGTTTGTCCAGCGCGGCCTGCCAGTTACGCTGAAGAAAGCTTTTCCGTGCTTCAGGACGTTGCCCTGTCTGTAGAACAATCGTCTCATGTAACGGCAGTTTGCTCTGAATAAAATATTCATTGCGGGTGTGTAACCGCTGCAGGAGCCTGAGGTCGGGAATGCGTGCCGACTTGCCTTCAACGCCACGGTTACAACATCGACAGGCCAGCACTAAGTTCCATACGCCGTTAATATTGCTCACTTCATGGCGGGCGGCCCAGGGAATAAAGTGGTCGACGTCCGCCAGTTCTGTGTCTCCCGGAACCAGGCTGATGGGTTTAAAGCAGTAAAAACACCGTCCTTTCTGGTATCCATTCAGACTGTCGCGACAGCTGGTGATGTCTACGCGACGCGCGTTCAACCTCGTGAACAACAGCTGATTATCTTCGTCGAACTCCACGCCCACAAGGTTACGTGATATCCCCATCGACCAGGCCTGTTCCACCAGGTTCCAGCGGGCATTGGTTTCAAAGGCGAGGTTTTTATACTGCAGGCGTTCGCCAAGTAAAAAGAAGTTATCCGTCAGGCGGATCCCGTTGTGGGTTTTGCGCTCATCAAGGAAAAAACGTTTATCGATCTCGCCCTGGTTCACGTAATGAAAGGCATCAATCACGTTGTTAAAGCCAAGGCGCACCGTCGCTTCAATGAGCTGAGCGTGGGTGATTTCACCTCTGTTGAACTTCAGGCAGGTTTCCAGAAATTGACTGCTGCGGGAGGTGATCTGTTTTGGCGCATGCTTCAGGTGCTCGCAAAGATAGCGGCTGAACGGCACGGCAAGCTGGTCGAGCGTAATCAAATCGCTGCCCGTCTTATCCACTTCATACAATGCCGACGCCAGCGCAAATTTGTAAGATGCGACGTTCCTTCCAAAGAGGATCACACCACGCCAGTAGTTCTCAAGCGTCGGATCGGCCTGATAAAATTCCATCGATGAAGTCCTGTTACGGTTGGCTGGGCAAGGCGTTACTAAAGCCCGTAACAGAATCACATAACAAAATCAGGGTGATGTAAATCGTTAATCTATAGGTTTGATGAATTTTTGTGGGATCTGAGAAAAAGGGCTGGAGGCGACGGATTTGTCGTTTAAGGCAATTTAGCGAATGTATAGATTTCTGGATGAGGGATATAAAACTGATTTTCAAGCCAGCGATTTACCAGTATCCCCCTCGTATCTGCCAATTTTACCTATCGCAAAACCGCTGTATTTATATTCAATTCTGTATAATAGGCAGCAGTAATTACGCCAGTCGGAAAAACGCCTCTTCATGGGGATGTCCTCATGTGGCTTATGAAGACATTACTAACATCAGGGAGCAGGTCACATTGCTAGCGGTTCGGTCTCGCCCCTGAGGGTACATGGTTAACTTGATAAACCTAGCTTCCTGACACACCTCTGATGTTACCGCCTAACGGCCTTACACGTTGTCTTACCACCAACGGGCTATTGTCTGAAAATCAGAGGTCTCTCGGAAGAAAACCTTCTTACGTCCGATTGCGTAGGATTACGATAAGCCAATAACTCATTATAGATAAAAGGGTTATCTATGGCTCTACATGGAAAGTTCGTAATTAATGATGCGTACTACTCACCGTTATCGTTTCCTGGTATAGGCACGTTTTTAGCTTTCTCTGGTAATGGTGCTTACCGTAATCGTGGGGCATGTGGAATGATCCCCAAAGAGGGGCCAGTACCAGCGGGTAAATACTGGATTGTTGACCGCCCTCAAGGTGGACTCAAGTCACAGCTAAACGCAGGGGGAAGAGACATTTATAATCACTTCGCCAATGGTGCAACATTCAAACATTCTGAATGGTTCGCATTATGGCGTGATGATTGGGAGATCGACGATTACGCATGGATTGAGAACGTTAAGCGTGGCAATTTCCGTTTGCATCCAGGCGTACTCTCAGAAGGTTGTATCACTCTCCCACATGATTCTGATTTTGCCATGTTGCGTAATGCTCTGCTGAGAAGCCAAAGAATAGATGTTCCTTGCATGAGGAAGCTACAGGCATACGGGACGATTGAGGTGATCTCCAATGGCAAAACATGCCCTTAGTTTATTCATCAAGATAGTGCTGTTCGCTGTTGTTATGCTGATCGTCGCTGAAATGGTTCCGTATGATGGATTAGTTAATTCTATTACGGGGCTTTTCGATTTCCAGAGCGCCGACAAGTTTACCCGCTTCATTTTGGGTGAACCTGATTTAGAAGTTTGGGAATCGTTAGACGACTATTTTAGCGTCTTAATCAATATATTAATCAGCGTACCTGTCATGAGCGCTATTACCACGGCGTACAGTGGCGCGACACACAAAGTTAGTCCAGCAGGCATCCCCAGAGAGTGGATCAGTTCCACATTGCGACGGTTAGCTAAAATCTTCGGGTTTACCTTCCTGTTTTGGGCGTTGTTTCGCTTGCTGCCTTATCAGACTTTATTCCCAGATCAAACGTATTCAAATTTCACAATGGCGGCGATTGTGGGCTTTCAGTTGCTCTTAACGATTGTTTGCTACTGGTTCATCACGAAGAAAATCACAACTAAAAGGAGTTTGTAAAATGCCTATTCCGGCTTACATGTGGCTTAAGGACGATGGCGGCGCAGACATTAAAGGAGCTGTAGACGTTCAGGATCGTGAGGGGAGTATAGAGATTGTTGGCTTTAGTCATGGTCTGAACATTCCAGTAGACAGTGCCAACGGGAAGATTACTGGCAAGCGTTCACATTCTCCGATGATGATTGAAAAGGAGTTTGATAGCTCCAGCCCGTATCTATACAAAGCCGTTGCCACCGGTCAAACGTTGAAAAGTGCGGAAATTCGCTGGTATCGCATTAACCATGCAGGACAAGAAGAGTGCTACTTCGTCATGACCATTGAGGGCGTGAAAGTGACGGGCATTAACCCAGGGATGCCAAACGCTAAAATGGCAGGAAACTCGCAGATCAACCACATGGAATCTGTTTCCATGATGTATGACAAAATCACCAGGCGTTATGTTGATGGTAATGTCCAGTATACGGACGATTGGAACGTAAGAGCGTAACAAATAGAAAGGAGGCATTGAGTGCCTCCTCTTTATTAACGCTTATCCTCTCAAAGAAGCCTGTCCGTAATTCTGTGTAACTGCCATCGTATTAAAAGTTATCGCTCAGTCGTTCACCGAACTTGATAATAAAACGACTCATTGCCAGCCCGCAGATCGGCGAATGGTTGCTCTTAGGTCCATGCGGGCGCTCAACTTATATTCTGATAGTCCTCGCTGCGTAATTTCCCTGACCCAACCCTTTTCCTGAATCCCCCTCGCAAATTTCAAATTTACCCCACCTAAAACCGCTGTATTTATATTCAGCCCTGTATAATGGTCACCAGAAATTACGCCGAACGGCAAAGGAATCTCAAAGAATATTTAACGAGGAATTCGCGATATGAAGGTGCTGCAACACCCCCATACCGCTAACCACAACCAACTAATACGGAGTTGAAAATGGCTGCGACGAATTTTAAGCCAGAGTTTACTGTTTGCAAAACAGAATCAGACGCTTTCACCGGCATGATTGAAAACCGCGAGCTGGTACGCAAAAACAGCGCCCGCCGTCTTCACGGCAACCCGCCCAACGCGGCGCCCGTCCATCCCCGCGCGGAAACGCCGCAGGACAGTGCCGCCTGTTGCGAACTTTATGCGCGCATAGACATGAAATATCTTCTGCTGGGCGGTGAATGGTTAACCCGCGCGGGCTTTATCAACGGCATGCCGGTGAAAATACGCGCCATGAAAGACTGCATTGTGATTACGCCGCAGCATACAAGAGAATTATGGGGATGCCTGGAAGGTATGAGTGTGGTGAATATCAATAAACAGAAAGTCGCGCAGTGGTTGAGGGCATTTCCGGGGGCGTTGAATGATACTGGCGATATACCGGTTGGGAAGCGAGGAGTTGGGCAGGCGATGTTGAAATAATGTCTGACTTTCCACCTCACGTAATCCTCTAAGCAATAAAACTATACGGGCATGTCATCCCATGTCCGTTTTAAGTAAAAATCAATCGTGCTTTACCTTCTCTTTCACCGCGTTAACCAGCAAGTGGCTTTACGATTAACATCACTTGTGGCGTTCGGTGAGAAATCCTATGCGGGCATGGTGTTTACCTCAGACGAGGCTTGAGGCGCGCACCTTCAGCCTGCCCGCCAGCGTCACATGCGTCGCTGCATCTTCCTGATTGCACAAATACTCCACCGCCAGTCGTCCCAGCTCGCTGTACGGCAGTTGAATACTGGTCAGCGGCGGGGTGAGCTGTTCGGAAATCTTCTGATCGTCGTAGCCCGCCAGCAGCATATCCTGCGGGATCTTCACGTGGTTCACGGCCAGCGCCTGATAGCAGCCGATCGCCAACCAGTCGCTGGCGCAAAAGATCGCATCCGGGCGGGTAGGGAGTTGCAGCAGGGACTCGGTGGCCGTGTAGGACTCACTGAACTGCCAGTTGGTCGGGCGAACCAGGCTCTCGTCGTACGCCAGCCCGGCCTGTTCGAGGGCGGCCTGGTAACCCGCTTGACGCTGGCGGGTGGCTTCCATCCAGCTCTCGCCGGTGATGTGCGCTATGCGTGTTGCCCCCTGGGCAATCAGATGACGCGTCACCTGGAAGGCGTTGGCGTAGTCGTCGGGAATGAACGATGGCAGCAGCGGTGAGCCGGGATCGCGCTGATTCAGCAACACCAGCGGGAGCTGGGTGCAGTCCTGGAAATCGGTCATGTCCACCAGCGTGGTGACGGGGGAGGCGAGAATAATTCCCACGCAGTTGCGCTTCTCCAGCTGGCGAATGATGTTCAGGGCCAACTCCACGTCGTCGCCGTAATCGTACACGGTCAGCAGCGTCTCGTTGCGCCAGGCCGCATCCCGCGCCTGGCTGATGGCGTCGATAAACGGATCGTAACTTTGCAGGGAGCTGACCAGCAGCGCCACCTCTTCCTGGTTGCGCGGCGTGTGAATGGCGGGCAGGCGATCGTAGCCCAGCTCTGCGGCCACGCCGATCACCCGCTGGCGCGTCTCGTCGCTGAGTTTGATGTTGCGGGACTGGTTAAGCACCAGCGATACCGTCGCCTGCGACACCCCCGCCGCCCGCGCAATATCGTTCATCGTGATTTTGTTTTTCCGCTTCATCCGTCCGCTCCCCCTTCAGAAACAGCATCATACCTCACGGCTTTGTCATCGGTCAGGCGAAAGCGCGGTCGATCACGTTTCTTACGTGCTCAAGCCTGAACTTTGTGATTGCTGTCGCTTTTCTGAACGCGCCTGTTTGCTCATTTATAACGCAACTAATATTTATTAGCTAAATATTATCAGCAAGTGAGGCGACGATGAAACAGCAGTGGAGCAAGGAACAGGCGCAGGCGTGGTATCAGCAAAAAGGGTGGCTGTGCGGGTTTAACTATCTGCCGTCGACAGCGGTGAACTGGACCGATATCTGGCAGCAGGAGACGTTCGATGCCGAAACCATCGACCGCGAGCTGGGCTGGGCGGCGGATGCGGGCTACAACACCCTGCGCATAAATCTGCCGTTTATCGTCTGGGAGCACGATCGCGACGGGCTACTGGCGCGCATTGAGCACTTTCTGACGCTGGCTGACCGCCACGGGTTCAGCACCATGCTGACGCTGATGGACGACTGCGGGTTTTCGGGTGACGAGCCGTATCTCGGCCCGCAAAAGCCACCGGTGCCGGGTAAACACAACAGCCAGGCGGCGGCAAGCCCAGGGCGCGATAAAGTATGCGATCGCGACTGCTGGCCGCAAATAGAGCGCTATATCCGCGACGTTATCCGCCAGTTCCGCGATGATAAGCGCGTTCTGCTCTGGGATCTCTATAACGAACCGGGCAACCGCGGTATTTTTGCGACGGGCACCGTGGAAGTGCTCTATGACGAAAAACTGGAAACCTACGCGCATGAATTAATGAAACTGGCGTTCCAGTGGGCGCGGGAAGAAGATCCTGAGCAACCCCTGACGGTCTGCGCCTGGCGCGTGCCGCCGGAAGAGGCAGGGGAGACGTTTTTCCAGCATCCGCTCGATCAAACCGCGCTGGGCCTGTCGGATGTCGTGAGTTATCACGCCTACACCAATACCGGGCGTATGACGGCGATTATTCAGCAATTACAGGAGCTTGGCCGCCCCCTGTTTTGCACCGAATGGCTGGCGCGTCACGTCGGCAGCACCATCGAAGAGCAGCTTCCGCTGATGTACACCGCGAAAGTTGCGCCCTATCAGTGGGGCCTGGTGCGCGGCAAAACCCAGACCTGGCTGCCGTGGCCGGTGATCATGACTGGCGCCACCGACTACTGCCGCCTGTGGTTCCACGACGTCCTTGAAGAGAACGGCATCCCCTTCTCGCGCAGTGAAATCGCCCTGATGCGCAAGCTCCGCCAAATCGCCCCGCAGCCGCAGGCATAACAATAACGATCCGGCGGTACGCCGCCGGACAACAAGGTACGCACTATGGCAACGACAATGAAAATACCGTCTCGCGAGTTGTGGTCCTATTTTGGCTATGGTTTAGGTCAGTGTTTTAGTTTTGGTTTAGTGGGTTCATTTATTAACTATTTTTACACCGACGTGCTGGGGATCTCGGCGCTGGCGGCAAGCTCGATCTTCCTGATTGCCCGCGTCTGGGATGCGGTTCACGATCCGCTGTTCGCCAGTTTTATGGACACCATTAACAGTCGTTTCGGTAAGTTCAGGCATTTTTTACTCATCGCACCGATGCTGATTACCGGCGTCACGCTGCTCTCGTTCTATAAAATCGAAGCGGACATGACCACCAAAATCCTCTACGCCGGGGTGACGTACATTCTTTGGGGGACGCTGTACGCCATCTCCGATATCCCGTTCTGGTCCATGTCATCGGTGATGACTAATGACTCCGGCCAGCGCACCCGCGCGGTCACGGCGGCCATGCTCGGGGTTAACGCCGGTATTGCCTGCGCGAATATCTTCTTCCCGAAACTGGCGGCGTTTTTCGCCCAGTACAGCAACGACAAAGGCTATTTTATGGCGGCGCTGGTGATGATGCTGTTCGGCCTGCCGCTGATGCTGAACGGGTTTATGCAGATTAAAGAGCGCGTGCCACCGAGCACCGAGAAGGTGACGATGCGAGATACCTTCCACAATCTGCGCCAGAACAAGCCGCTGTTTATCATCCTGCTGTCGTTCTTTTTCTGCGTATTCCACAACGTCGCCAACGGGATTTACATCTACTTCTTTATCTACAATCTGGGCGACGGCAGCCTGCAGATGGCGATTGGTGTGATGGGGATCGTGGCGGCGATGGTGTGTTTGATTGCGCCAATGCTGACGCGCAAAATGCAGAAACGAAAACTGTTTATGATCCTCTGCGGGCTGGATATCGCCGTGCGCGCGGTAATGTGGTTCGCGGGCTATCAGCACACGGCGCTGCTGTTCTTGCTGCTCGGCCTGAGCACGTTGTTCGTGATGATGAGCAACATCCTCACCTCGTCGATGATCGCCGACACCATCGAATACGCCGAGTACCACACCCATAAACGCTGCGCGGCGATCACCTTCTCCGGGCAGACCTTTACCGGCAAGATGTCGGTGGCCGTGGGTGGGGGCTTAATCGGCGTGTTCCTGACGATGATCGGCTACGTGCCGCAGGCGCAAACTCAGAGCGACGGCGTGCTTACCGGGTTGTTCTTCGGCATCTGCCTGCTTCCGGCCATTGGCTCGCTGATCCGTCTGGGCTGCATGTCGCGCTTCACCTTTACCGAAGAGAAACACGCTGAGATTTGCCGTCTGCTGGCGGAGCGGCGTCATGCGACGACGCAGGAGAATCAGGGCGACGAGCGTCTGGATCGCCCGGTGTCAGTCAACTAACCGACGTTGACGCCTGCTCGCCAGGCGTCAATACACTTTCAGAACACCGGTACGCCCAGCCCCCGTTTTACCTCTTTTAAGGTCGCCTGCGTGACTTCATCGGCGCGTTCGCTGCCTTTTTTCAGTATCTCCATCAGCTGGCTTTTGTCCTGAATGTAGGTCGCCCGCCGCTCGCGCATCGGCGCGATCAGCTCCTGCAGGCACGCTTCCAGCTCGTTTTTACAGGTCCGATCGCCCAGCCCGCCTTGCTGATAGTGGGCTTTCATCGCTGCGACTTTGGGTTTATCCGCGTGAAACGCATCCAGCCAGGTGAACACCACGTTGCCCTCAATCTGGCCCGGATCGCTCACTTTCAAATGGTGCGGGTCCGTATACATGGCGCTGACGGCGCGGTGGATGGTCTCTTCGCTGGCCGAAAGGTGCAGCGTGTTGCCGAGGGATTTCGACATTTTGGCGTTACCGTCGACGCCCGGCAGGCGGCTGGTTTCGCTCAGCATCGCTTTGCAGTGGCGCAGCACCGGGGCGGGCAGCAGGCTATTCATCTTGTGTACGATTTCGTTGGTTTGTTCGATCATCGGCAACTGGTCATCGCCGACGGGCACCACTTCGGCTTTAAACGCGGTAATGTCCGCCGCCTGGCTGATGGGATACACCAGGAAACCGGCGGGCAGCGAGCGGGCAAACCCTTTCTGCGCGATCTCATTTTTCACCGTCGGATTACGCTCCACGCGCGCCACGGTGACGATGTTCATATACAGCATCGTCAGCTCGGCAAGCGCCGGAAGGGCGGATTGCAGGCAGAGGGTGGTGAGGTCGGGGTCGATACCTGCGGCCAGATAATCGGCCAGCACTTCGGGGATGTTATCGCGTATTTTTTGCGGGTTACTGCCGTTATCCGTCAGGCCCTGCAGGTCGGCGACCAGCACAAACTGTTGATAGTCGTGCTGCAACGCAACACGCTGGCGCAGCGATCCGACATAGTGGCCGAGATGCAAAGGGCCAGTCGGACGGTCGCCGGTGAGAATAGTGGTTTTAGGGTTCATGAAAGACTCCTTAAGGTTTAAAAGCCGAAAGACGTCTCTGAAATGCAATAGCCGCCTTTCGGCGGCTATCTGAAAAGAGGGAAAACATTTCCGGGCCGCCGTTAAGAAGGCAGCCACCACTGGGTGTGATGTAAAGCGGGGAGGTGTTTTCTGTTCATCGAATTACCGTATCATGTTCTGAGCGAAACACAACAGGGGATCGTATGCTGCAATCACTCAACCACCTCACGCTGGCCGTCAGCAATCTGCAAACCAGCGTGGCGTTCTGGCGCGATCTGCTGGGTTTGTCACTGCATGCGCAGTGGGACACCGGCGCGTATCTTACCTGCGGCGATCTCTGGCTGTGCCTGTCGTTTGACGAGACCCGCGACTATGTTCCGCCCAACGAAAGCGACTACACCCACTATGCGTTCAGCGTCGCACCGGCAGATTTTGAGTCGTTTTCACACAGGCTTGAGCAGGCGGGCGTCACCGTCTGGAAAAGCAATAAAAGCGAAGGGGCGTCGTTCTATTTTCTCGATCCAGACGGGCATAAGCTGGAACTGCATGTGGGCGATCTCGCCGCGCGACTGGCGGCGTGTCGGGAAAAGCCCTATGCCGGGATGCAGTTTTATTCACTGACGTGATCGCAGACCATCTCACGCTGCGAAATGTCCATCTGCGCGTAGCCTGCCGCCAAAAACAGCCGCGCAAAACGCTCCGGCACTGCGACCGGGGTGCTGATTGCTGGATACTGCTCGCTCAGTGTTTGCAACAGGCGCAGCGCCTCTCCCTTGTGCCGCGATGCCGGTTCCACAAACAGATAGCGCAACTGCGGCGCAGGGCCGTGAGTCGTGATGGCCGCCCATGCACCTCCGGTGGTTAACACCTTGCAGGGTAACGAGCGCAGCGCCAGCGGATCGAGCTGCCAGGGCGTGGTCTCCCGTGGCGCAGAAAAGAGCGCACGGTAGAGCGCATCCAGCGTGGTAGTGTGCAGTTTTGCGCCCGGTGCACGCTCCGTCGCGATGGCTTTAAAGCCGTACAGCCCCTGTGAATCCCGGAAACCGAGCGATCGGTACAGCGCAATCCCGGCGTGGTTCTCGGCGATCACTTCCAGATAAAAACGCGCTACGTCTTTGGTTTTCAACGTGGCGAACAGCGGTGCGAGCATCGTGCGGGCCAGCCCTTTCCCGCGAAGTGGCGGAACGATAGCAAACGCCGCGAGACGGGCGAGAGCGTCACGTCGGGCGATAATGGCGATTGCCACCGGCTCACCGTTCTGCAGCCAGACGCAGGAGTCTTCCATGCTCATCCCCTCTGCGGCAAAACGCAGGGCAAAAGCCTCGGGCGTGAGCGAAAACGGGACGAAATAGTCCTGAAAACAGCGCTCCAGAATGCGAGTAAGTTCCGTCACGCTGAAGTGAAGGGCGCTGACTGCGGTCAGTTCCATGAGGGCGATCCTCGGTAAGGGAGAGGAAATCAGTGTAGCGGATGAATCCTCTCCTGTATCTCTGAATGCCACGCGTTTTCAGCTTACTGGGAACGGCAGAAATTACTCCCCCACCAGCTCAATTCTGTTGCCGTCGGGATCGGCGATCACCGCTTCGTAAAATCCATCGCCTGTCATGCGCGGTGCGCTGAGCAGGGTACTGTTCTGCCGCGCCTGTTCCGCCATACGATCCACATTCGCTTTGCTGCCGACGTCGAGGGCGATATGCGCCCAGCCGACAAATTCCAGGTGGTCGGGCGCATCGGCCAGCTCTGGGACCGTCATCAGCTCAATCGTCGGGCCGTCGGTGAGCGTAATAAAGTGCGACGCAAAGCCGGGGCGGTTTTTGCTGATGTAAATCTCGTTGCTGCGACCCCCGAAAACCGTTTCCCAGAACTGAACCTGCGCGGACAGGTTGCGGGTCCAGAGGGCGACATGTGCAATTTTCATATTAAGCCTCGTTGTTTGCTGCGCGTTGTTGGGTGATGTTCCTGAAACCGGGCGGGCAACTCTTCCCGCTGCACTTTTTGCTGCGATCGCTCAGTGTGGCTGACGGGCTGGAACCAGAATCCGTCGTAAGGCTGAGTAGCCACAAGCGGGTGAGACGGCTTGCTGCGTTTTATCATCACGCTCCCTTCCAGGTTGCATTATTGACAGGGTGAGCGTCATGCAACATTATGCGCATTGATGCTCGATTTGGATTTTAACAGGACTCTTCATGCTCGATTATGCTGCTTTTCCGGAACAACGACAAGACCTGATCCGCAAGATCCTTCAGGAGAAGGGCCGGGTGGTCTGCACGGAGTTAGCCACCCAGATGAAGGTGTCTGAGCACACAATTCGCCGTGATTTACATGAGCTTAGCAAAGAGGGCTTATGCAAAAAGGTCTACGGTGGCGCGGTGCTTCAGCTGCCGGATGCGGGAAACTTCCTTAGCCGCGAGCAAAAAAATCCTGCAAAAAAAGACATGATCGCGCAGAAAGCGGCAACCTTTATCAAACCCGGCAGCTGCATTTTTATGGATACCGGCACAACCAATCTGGCCCTGGCGAAAGCGCTGCCTGCCGATCTTAAGGTGACTATCGTGACCAATTCGCCGGCGATCGCGGCGGAGCTGCTGCGCCACCCGCTGTGTGAGGTGATCATGACCGGCGGGCAGATTCAGCGCGCCTCCGGCGGCGCAGTTGGGGCGACGGCGGCCAGCCAGATCCAGGGGATTATCTTCGATCAGGCTTTTATCGGCGGCTGCGCAATGGACCCAGAAATGGGGCTGACCGGCTTTGATTTTGCCGACTGCGAGTTCAAGAAAACGGTGATTGCCCAAAGCAATCAGACCATCGTGGCGCTGACCACCGACAAGATCCCCGGCGTCGCGCGCTTCGTGGTCGCCAAAACCGGTGATATCGACGTGCTGGTGGTTGAAGCGAGTATGAACCAGGACGTTCTTAACGCGTTCGCGACTCAGGATGTTCGCATTGTGTGCGCCTGACGACTTTGCCAGGCAAAACAGGCTACACTCTCACTTTGAGCGCTAAAAGCCGAGGATAATAACAATGCACTTCACACAGAAAGATCGCGACAACACAGAAAAATCAGAAGGGAAAAACGGCGCGGGCGCGCTTCAGCAAAAACTGCTCGAGTCTCGCTCGATCATTATCTCCGGTGAAATTGATCAGGCGCTGGCCGAGAAAGTGATCACCCAACTGATCCTGCTGCAAAGCGTGAGCAACGATCCGATCAAGCTGTACATCAACAGCCAGGGCGGCCACGTGGAAGCGGGCGATACCATTCACGATTTTATCAAGTTTATCCGCCCGGACGTGCACGTGATCGGGACCGGCTGGGTGGCGAGCGCCGGGATCACTATTTTCCTGGCGGCGAAAAAAGAGCACCGCTATGCACTGCCGAATACCCGTTTCATGATCCATCAGCCGCTGGGCGGCGTGCGTGGTCAGGCAACGGATATTGAAATCGAAGCGCGTGAAATCATCCGCATGCTGGACCGCGTGAACAAGCTGATCGCCGATGCGACCGGCCAGCCGCTGGAAAAAGTGAAGAAAGACACCGACCGTAACTTCTGGATGTCTCCTGCCGAGGCGCTGGATTACGGCGTCGTGGGCAAAATCATCACCCAGTATGATGAACTGAAACTGGATTAAGTGTTCCTGTTAGCGCCCGGTTTCGGGCGCTAACGTTCATGTAAAATAATCGCTGTCCAGTTGGGTCTTATGACCTCCGGAAATTCCGGATACGGCTCCAGCCGTGTACAAGCCCCGGCCCAGATAAAGGTATCCTCGCCCACCCGATACCAGTGTGCATTGCCTTCCACCGCATCTCCCACCACCGCCCCCTGAACCGTCACGCGACTCCCGGCAGGTAGCGCATTCGCAACGGGCGAAAAAACCGACGGATTTTCCCTGCGTATGAAAACGCCCATCGTGGTGCTAACCGTTCCTGAAACAGGAAGTTCAGTGTAATGGCTCATATCAGGCCTCGTAACAGCGCGCTCATAGTCATTAACGATATAAGTCGCCAGGGATCGGGCGATAACCTTAAAGGCTGAAACTGTCACGGTGTGTCATGCGAACGGCTTAAGGGGAGGGATTTGGCGGCCAATTGACCCACGACAAAGCAGCCTCACGGCTCGTCTCTCATAATCGGACCTGTTTCCCTTCTCACTGGTGCTTTCCATGGCGTATCAACTGAATCTCAACTGGCCGGAATTTCTTGAAAAATACTGGCAAAAACAACCCGTTGTGCTGAAAAATGCCTTCCCGAATTTTGTCGATCCGATCACGCCTGATGAACTCGCGGGCCTGGCGATGGAGCCAGAAGTCGACAGCCGTCTGGTCAGCCATTTCAACGGTGAGTGGCAGGCGAGCAACGGTCCTTTCGAGCATTTTGACGGACTGGGTGAAAACGGCTGGTCGCTGCTGGCGCAGGCGGTGAACCACTGGCACATGCCGTCCGCAGAGCTGGTACGCCCGTTCCGCGTGCTGCCAGACTGGCGTCTGGACGATCTGATGATCTCCTACTCCGTGCCTGGCGGTGGCGTTGGCCCGCACATCGATCAGTATGATGTGTTTATTATTCAGGGGATGGGCAGCCGCCGCTGGCGCGTGGGCGACAAGCTGCCGATGCGTCAGTTCTGCCCGCATCCGGCGCTGCTGCACGTCGATCCCTTTACGCCGATTATCGACGAAGATCTGGAGCCGGGCGATATTCTCTACATTCCGCCTGGATTCCCGCACGACGGCTTTACCCACGAAACGGCGCTGAATTATTCCGTGGGCTTCCGTGGGCCTAACGGTCGTGATCTGATCAGCAGCTTTGCCGACTACGCGCTGGAAAACGATCTGGGCGGCGAGCACTACAGCGATCCGGATCTGACCTGTCGCGAACACCCTGGCCGCGTAGAGCAGTACGAACTTGATCGTCTGCGCAACATGATGATCGAGATGATCAGCCAGCCGGAAGATTTCAAAAAATGGTTCGGCAGCTTTGTCAGCACTCCGCGTCACGAGCTGGATATCGCCGCGGCGGAACCGGCTTATGAACCCGAAGAGGTGCTGGATGCTCTGCAGGGTGGCGAAACGCTCTCCCGCCTGAGCGGTCTGCGCGTGCTGAACGTGGGCGGCAGTTTCTTTATTAACAGCGAACTGCTCGAAACGGTGGATGCGAAAGCGGCCGACGTGCTGTGCCGTTACACCGAGTTTGGCCAGGACGAACTCGGCGACGCGCTGCAAAACCCGGCGTTTATCGCGGAACTGACGGATCTGATTAACCAGGGTTACTGGTACTTCGAAGAGTAATCCGAACGATGAACCTGCGGCGGCGTAGCCTTTGCGCCGCTGCAGTGTTAATGTTCGTGTGTCATCCGCCCACGCATACGCCATCATGAATCTTGCCGCACAGCCTGATAGCTCAACCAAACGCCTGTTCTGCGTTGAGGATTTTATTGGCTTTGGCGAGCGCTACGGTATTGATTATCGATTTCCGCATCTGGCAGATAACGCCTGGGACAGCCCCGTTTTGCACGGTGATGTCGAAGAGATGACCCTCTCCTCCGGTATTTCCCTGACGCATTCCGACGTGCGCGTGCTTCAGCCCTACGAAACCACCTCCCGCCACAGCAGCCCGCTTTATATGCTGGTGGTGCTGGAAGGTTGCGTCACGCTAACGCTGAACGGCCAGGAATATCAGGTGCTGCCGGGGATGGCCTTTAGCTCGCAGCTGAGCGAACAGCAGGCGATGAGCGCCCGTCACGATGCGGACTGCACCCTGAAAACCCTCTCCTTTGGCGTCTATCCGAATAATGCCGATCGCCAGAGCTTACTGGAAACGCTGCTTCAGGAATGGCAGCGTCTGGATGCGCCAACGTTCGTCTGGCCGGTGCCTGGATTTGTATTGATCGGCATTCAGCATGCGCAGCAGAAGGGGCTGAGCGCCGTGGCGCGCACGCTGTTGCTCGAAGGGCTGATGTACCAGTTGCTCGGCCACGGTCTGAACCAGTGCCAGCCGCAAACAGGACGCAGTGCTTTGCCGCCGAGCGGGGAACATGCCCGCCTGGAACGTATCCGGCGCATGCTGGAACAGTCGCCGGAACAGGAGTACACCCTCGCACAGCTGGCGACGCAGGCGGCGATGAGCTCTGGCAGCCTGCGGACGAAGTTCCGCCACGCCTATGGCAAAACGGTGTTTGATTACCTGCGCGACTGCCGTCTGGAGCTGGCACGCCGCTATCTGCTGGAAGGGCACAGCGTGCAGCAGGCCGCGTGGATGTCCGGCTATCAGCACGCGACCAATTTCGCCACTGCGTTTCGCCGTCGATACGGTATCTCCCCCGGCGATCTGCGCCGACACGGCTAACTCACTTTTCGCCATCGCGCGAATCTCCCGCATACGATTTGTCATTTCGCATACGTCACCTGGCGTCGCGCATAGCTGTTTGCGATCTCAAAAAGGTAATAATTCTTATTAACAATTAGAAATACCTTTGGAGACTTTCATGTTCGCTAAATCACGGCTGGCACTGCTGGTGGGATGGGTGACCGGCAGCGTTGCGTTCCCTTTGCTGGCGCAGGATACGCCGAAAACCGAAACCGTCGTTGTCACTTCGCAAATGCAGAGTGGTGCCACCAAACTCGAAACGCCGGATATCGAAACCCCGCAGTCGGTGTCGATCGTGACGCGCGAGCAGTTCGAAGAGCAGGGCGCGACCAGCGTGCGCCAGGCGGTGAGCTATACGCCTGGCGTCTACAGCAACCAGATTGGTGCGTCGAACCGCTTTGATTACATCGTGCTGCGCGGCTTCTCCGACGGCAGCCTGGATAACGTCTATCTCGACGGCCTGAAAATGATGGGGGACACCAACTCCCACAGCTCGCTGGTCGTCGATCCCTGGTTCCTGGAAAATATCGAAGTGGTGCGTGGCCCGGCATCCGTGCTGTACGGGCGCTCCTCGCCGGGCGGTATTGTGGCGCTGACCTCGCGCAAACCCTCATTTGATGCGGGCGGTGAGATCAAACTCTTCGCCGGGAATAACGATCAGCGCGGGGCGATGTTCGACGTCACCGGGCCTCTGGACGATAACGACCGCGTGGCCGCACGTCTGAGCGGGATGACCCGCTACGCCGATTCGCAGTTTGGCCCGCTGAAGGAAGAGCGCAACGCGCTGATGCCGAGCCTCACCTGGCGTATCACCGACAACACGCGTCTCGATCTGATGGCCTATCTGCATCGCGATCCGGAAGGCGGGAGCCACTCTGGCCTGCCGTACGAAGGCACCGTGGTTCCCCACGACGGCAAGAAGATTTCCAATACCTTCTTTGAAGGCGAAGACGATTACGACAAATATGACCGCCGCGAGAACATGGTCGGCTACAACATCGAACATATGTTTGATAGCGGCTGGTCGGTGCGCCAGAAGCTGCGCTATCTGCATACTAAAGTCGAGCTGAATCAGGTCTATGCCGCAGGATGGCTGAACGAAACGGATCTGAATCGCGGCTACTCCGGTTCCGACGAGAAGATGAACGCGATCACGCTGGATAACCAGGTGGACGGCAGCTTCGATACCTGGGCGGTGAACCACCGCGTGCTGATCGGTCTGGATTATCAGGATCGCAGCAACAATACCACCGGCTACTACGGCGGTTTCCCGCCGATTAACGCCTTCCATCCAGTGTACGGCGCGAAGCCGGATTACATCACGATGTACAGCAAAGAGAAGCACAAGCTGCGCCAGACGGGCTACTACCTGCAGGATCAGATGTCCATCGACCGCTGGCGACTGACGCTGGGCGGGCGTTACGACCAGGTGAGCGTCTCCAATATCGACAAGCTCAACAGCAGCCGCAGCGATCTGGATAAGAACAACTTCAGCAGCCGTGCGGCGCTGCTGTACCTGTTCGATAACGGCATTGCACCGTACATCAGCTACTCCACGGCCTTTACGCCGACCAGCTTTGCCGATGAGAACGGCCAGATCCTGGACCCGATGAAGGGCAAGCAGTGGGAAGCGGGCGTGAAGGTGGAGCCGGAGGGGATGAACAGCCAGTTCAGCGCGTCGGTGTTCCGCATTAACCAGAAAAACATCGCTACCAAAGAGGAGCCGACAGATCCGTACCGCTCTATCGGGGAGATCGAATCGGAAGGCGTGGAGCTGGAAGCTATCGGCCAGCTCACCGACAGCCTGCGCGTGCAGGCGGCCTATACCTACACGGACATTCGCTATAAGAAGAGCAGCCCGGAAGAGGAGGGCAAACGCGCCGTCTACGCCCCGCGCAATATGGCCAGCACCTGGCTGAGCTACGACGTCAAAACCGGTCCGTTTGACGGCCTGACGCTCGGTTCCGGCGTGCGTTACGTGAACGGTGTAACGAGCGATCGCCAGAACACGCACACGCTGCCGTCCTATACGCTGGTGGACGTGGCGGTGGGCTACGATCTGTCGAAACTGGGTGTGAAGGGGTTGAGCGCGCAGCTTAACGTGAACAACCTGACGGACGAAAGCTACGTGGCGGCATGTAACTCGCTCTCTTACTGCTACTTCGGCGCAGAGCGCAGTATCGTCGGCAGCGTGTCCTGGAAGTTCTGATGTGAGGCTCATGGAGAGTGTTGCCACCCTCCGGCAACACTACTCCTCCATGGCGATATAGATCGCCTCGCCCATTTTCTTCAGCGCCTCACGATTTCTCTCGTTGGGCGGCAACGCGACGTTAATCCGCAGACAGTTGCGATATTTCCCCGATGCGGAAAACAGCGATCCCGCCGCAGCCTGAATCTTCAGCGCGCACAGTTGCTTACTGACGCACACCATATCCACCTGCTCCGGTAATTCCACCCACAGCAAAAAACTTCCCTGCGGGCGCGTCACGCAAATCTCAGCCGGGAAGTATTGCCGCACCCAGCAGGTGTAACGCTCC
Source organism: Lelliottia sp. WB101 (assembly GCF_003051885.1). Taxonomy (NCBI): domain Bacteria; kingdom Pseudomonadati; phylum Pseudomonadota; class Gammaproteobacteria; order Enterobacterales; family Enterobacteriaceae; genus Lelliottia; species Lelliottia sp. WB101. The sequence goes on along the minus strand of NZ_CP028520.1, from coordinate 338,602 downwards.
ATATTCTGCTGATAAATCTGACGCATACGCCGCACATGCCGGTGGTAATGCCCGTCGCGGATAAACGCCGCCACCGCCATCTGCGTGGCGGGAACGTTAAACCCGCCCGCCGCGTATTTCATGTGCATCACCCGGTCGTAATAGCGACCTGGCACAATCCAGCCGACGCGCAGCCCAGGGGCGACGGTTTTGGTAAACGAACTGCACAGCAGCACGCGCCCGTCGATATCGAAAGAGTGAATGGTGCGCGGGCGCGGGTATTCCGCCGCCAGCTCGCCGTAAATATCATCTTCGACGATCACAATATCGTGTCGCTGGGCCAGCGCCAGAACCTGCCGTTTGCGCGATTCTGGCATGATAAAGCCGAGCGGGTTATTACAGTTTGGTACCAGGATCACCGCTTTGATCGGCCACTGCTCCAGCGCCAGTTCCAGCGCTTCAATGCTGATCCCGGTTTCAGGATCCGTTGGGATCTCAATGGCTTTAATATCAAACCCGCGCAGCATCTGCATGGTGCCGTGAAACGACGGCGACTCTACCGCCACAATATCCCCCGGCTTACACACGGAGAGCAGCGCCAGAGAGAGCGCACCGTGACAGCCGTTGGTGATGACGATCTCGTCTGCCGCGACGGTCGATCCGCCGTCGAGCATCAGGCGCGCGATCTGCTCACGCAGCTCTTTACGCCCCTCCAGCACGTCATAGCTCAGCATTTCCGCCGGATTGTGCTGCGCGATGCGGCTCATCTCTCGCCACAGGGGTTTCAGGCTCGGCTGGGTCAGATCCGGCGAGCCGCCGCCAAAGGAGACCATCTCGCGATCGCCGCGCGCATCGAGCAGCATCATCACTTCATCCCACTGGGTGACGTCCACCGGGCGCTGCACCGGGCGGGTCATCGCCGGAACGGGCGGCAGGGCTTTTTTCTGCGAGACAAAATAGCCTGAACGGGGCTGGGGGGTAATCAGCTGAAGATTTTCGAGGATCTGATAGGCCTGCTGAATGGTGCTGATGCTGACGCCATGCTCCTGGCTAAGGGCACGCACCGACGGCAACCGCTCGCCGCTGCGATACAGCCCCTGTTCAATGCGTTGCGCCAGAAGATTGGCCAGATGTTGGTAGCGCGTCATGCTGTATCCTCGAATGGGACCATACAGATGGTTAAACCAGTACAGATAAGGGCGAAAATCGCCATGCAGATTCATTTTTAGCGGATCTGTATGTTAAAGAAAAGTTGTTTTTGAATCTGTATTGTAAAGCCGGTTTCCGACGATGATAGAGCCTCAAACAGCGTGAGGAGAACATCATGGAATTCAACGAAAACCGCCCAAACAGACCTTTTATTGGCTTCGTTTTTATCTGGCAGGCGTTTATTAAATGGCGTCGCCGCCAGCAGACGCGACGTGTGTTGCAGGGCATGAGCGACGAACAGCTGAAGGATGTTGGATTAACGCGAAATGATGCATGCAATATCTGAATGGCAGGGCATTTATCTGCGGGGGAGCAGATAAATGCCTGAAGATTACTCTGCGGTGGTTTTGCTGGTGTTCTCCGCGATGCGGCGCAGGTATTCGTTATTTTTAAACGCCACCATAATCAGCTCGAACATCACGCGACAGCCGATCAGGCTGAAAATCATGCCGATAAAACCGGTAAACAGATGCTCGGTGAACATGGAATACACACCGCCGATCAGAATCAGCACCATGGCGATCCAGTAGAAAAAGACCAGCACGCGCGGCGTTAACAGATAATCAAATCCTAAAATTGACTTCATTTTCTTGTCCTTAGAAAAATGTCGGAATCCGACGAAATAAGCCCGCAGAGTATAAAGAGATGTTCTGCCACGCACACCTACGAAATTTATCGGGTCCGATACTGGCTACTCCAGCAGGCGCAGGGTCTCGGCCTGCGGGCGTCGCAGCAGTTCCAGTGCCTCGTCATAGCTGCGCACGTTGTTATAGCCCATCACCAGCCCGTAGCGTTTACCGGAACCGCGATACCACTCTGAAAGCGCATTGACCTGCAGCTGCTGCGCCTGCCAGCAGCGGGCGATCTCGCGGTCGCAACTGCCTGCGCTCAGGAATGCCACGATATGCATTCCTCCATCGTTTTGCTCTGTGAAAAACCGCTCGCCATACACCTCATGCAGCGCGGCGATCATCCAGTCGCGACGCTGCTGGTAGAGTGTGCGCATCTTTTTCAAATGGCGAAAAAAGTGGCCATCGTTAAGAAAGGTGGTGAGAATTTTTTGCGTCAGCACCGGCTGGCCGCTGGCAACAATATCCGCGCAGTCGGTAAAGGCCTCGACGGTGCTGGCGGGCATCACCAGATAGCCCATGCGCAGGGAGGGCATCACGGTTTTGCTGAACGTGCCCATAAAGATCACCCGGTCGTGACGATCGAGGCTTTTCAACGACGGCAGCACTTTGCGGGTGTAGTGAAACTCGCCATCGTAGTCGTCCTCGATGATCCACGCCTCGTTATGCGTTGCCCAGTCGAGCAACTGCTGTTTGCGCGGCAGGGAAAGCGTTACCGCCAGCGGGCTTTGATGTGAAGGGGTGACGATGGCAAAACGGGCGTCGCGGTGGTGGCGCAGAAGATACTCCGTGTCCATCCCGGCGCGATCCACGGGCACCGTGTGCAGGCGCGGGACGATCCGCTTTAACAGCTGCTGCCCCATAAAATAGCCCGGATCTTCGAACACCACTTTATCGCTGCGACTTGCCAGCGTATCGAGGATCAGCCGTAGGCTGCCGCTGTACCCGCTGGTGATCAGCACCTGTTCTGCCGTGCAGGACAATCCGCGCGAAATGTTCAGGTAGCTGGCAATCGCCTGGCGCAGGGGATACCAGCCCATGACCGGCGGGTTCAGCATCTCTTCCTGACGCATCGATCGCGTCGCCTGGCCTGCCAGCAGCAGCCACTTTTTATAGGGAAAACTGTCCAGCGCCGGAATACCAGGACGCAGGAAACCGGCGCGCTCGCGCTGGCTGATGAGCGATTCCGGCAGCGTGCCGGTGGCCTGCTCAGCGGGAGCCGGTTGTTTCGCCGGGAGGGTTAAATCAGGATTCACCCGCGTCCCGCGCGCCCCCTCGCTCACCAGATAGCCCTCTCCGATCAGGATCGCGTAAGCCGTTTCGACGGTTTTGCGCGCCACTTTCAGCTCCTCGGCCAGCACGCGGATGGCAGGCACTTTGTCGCCGGGCTTCAGCACGCCGCGCGTGATGTTGTCGCGATAGCGGGTGTAGATATCGTGATAGCCCGATTTCATGTCCTACCTCGTTTCCTGGATATTGTATCTTTTTACTATGTCATGATCGGCGTAGATTTGCCCCATCGCATTTGATATGCCGCACAAAAAGAGGAAAGACAATGAGCACTCGCGTTAACCACCATAAAGCCACACCTGCACTTGCCAAAGCCCTGTCCGACCTGAGCATGGCGATCGGCAAAACCTCCATCGACCCGGCCCTGAAGCACTTGATCGATATCCGCGTCTCCCAGCTGAACGGCTGCACGTTCTGTCTGGATATGCATTCGAAAGAGGCGAAAATTGCCGGTGAGCGCGAGCTGCGCCTGTATCATCTGGCGGCCTGGCGCGAATCGCCGCTGTTCAGTGCCCGTGAAAAAGCGGCGCTGGCCTTCGCCGAAGCGCTGACCCAAATCAGCGTCCACGGCATCAGCGACGAACTGTACTGCAGCGTGGCTGAGCACTTCTCCGACACCGAGATTTCAGAGCTTAACTTCGCCATCGTGGCGATCAACGCCTGGAACCGTCTGGGCATTACCTCGCGCATGGAGCCGGGTGCAATGGATGCGGCTTACGGCCTGAACAAAGCTAACCTGGAATAATCCCGCGTTCGCGAACCAGCGCCACCAGCGCCCGCAACCCCGGCGGGACGTGCCGGTGGCCGGGATAGTAGAGGCGCAGTCCGGCAAAGGGCTGCGTCCAGTCATTTAACACGCTCACCAGTTCCCCCGATGCCAGCTCTTGCTGGATATAAAGTTCCGGTAAAAAACCGACTCCCAGCCCGGCTTTCACCGCCCGTATCGAGGCAAACAGATCCGACGTCGCAAAACGCGGCGGGACGGCCAGGGCATAGCGCTCGCCGCGCCGTTCCAGCTCCCAGCGATAAATCCCGCCGTGCGACATGCGCATTCCAATCCCCTGATGGTGGCGCAAATCATCCGGCGTTTGCGGAATACCGTGGCGGGCAAAATAGTCCGGTGTGGCAGTGACCAACTGGCGGATATCGCCGGTGAGCGGGATGGCGATCATGTCCTGTGGGACAGACTCTTCCAGGCGAATCCCGGCGTCAAACCCCTCGGCGACAATGTCGATCAGGCGCGCTTCACTGACGGTCTCCACGCGCATTTTGGGGTAGCGGATCATGTAGTCGATCAGCAGATCGTCCAGAAAAAGGGTGCCGATATTGTTCGGCACGTTCAGGCGCAGCGTTCCGGCAGGTTCGTCCGTCTCGCTGTGGATCTCTTCGCTGGCCTGGCGGATCGCCTGTAATGCCGGGCCGATACGCGCCACATAGCGCTGCCCGGCGTCCGTCAGCGCAACGCTGCGGGTGGTGCGGTTAAACAGCCGCGTCTGCAGGCGGCTTTCCAGCCCGGCGATGGCATTGCTCACTGCCGTCGCCGACATGTTGAGTTCCTGCGCTGCGCCGCGAAAACTGCCGCGCCGCACCACGGCCATCACCACTTCCAGCTCTGTCAGTCCTGAACGGTGCATAGATTGTCCTGAAAATCGCAATAACCTTTGCAGGATAGCGTGGATTATCGAAACGTAAAAGGCGTGCCAGACTGGGCTCTTCCAGCCTGAGGAGGTGTTATGCGTCATATCGATCGGATTTTTATCAACGGTGAATTTGTCACACCGCACGGCACAGAGCGTTTTGATCTCTACAACCCGGCGACCGCACAGGTGTTCGGGCAGGTCCGCCTTGCGGATGAACTCGACGCGGAACGCGCCATTAGTGCGGCCAAGGCTGCGTTTCCGGCATGGGCGAGGACCACTCGCGAGGCGCGCATTGCTGCCCTCAAACGGATGTATGCGGCGGTCGCGGCGCGTCATGACGATTTGCTGGAGGCGATTATTGAAGAGTACGGTGCCCCAGCGTCGCGATCGGCGTGGATGGCGAGTTATCCGGCAGAGGTGATAGCCCAGGCCATCGACGCGCTGACGGCGTTTGAATTCACGACCCAGGTCGGCGCCGCCACGGTACAGATGGTGCCGCTTGGCGTGGCGGGGCTTATCACGCCGTGGAACAGCGATGCAGGGTTTATCTGCGGCAAACTGGCGGCATCGCTGGCGGCGGGCTGTACGGCAGTGATCAAACCGAGCGAAATGAGCGCATGGCAGACGCAGATTATCACCGAAGCCCTGAGCGAAGCCGGATTACCACCGGGGGTGTTTAACATCGTCACCGGGCGCGGCGAGACGGTGGGGGAGACTATCAGCCGTCATCCGGACGTGGCAAAAATATCGTTTACCGGTTCAACCGCTACCGGCAAAGCGATTCTGCGCAACGCCGCTGAGAGCTTTAAGCGCGTAACGCTGGAGTTAGGCGGTAAATCGCCGACGATTGTGCTGGAAGACGCCGATTTAAGCCAGGCGGTTCCGCTGGCAATCCAGGCTGGCCTGATGAACAGCGGCCAGGCGTGCGTGGCCGGGACGCGTATTCTGGTGCCACGCTCGCGCAAAACGGAATGCGAAGCGGCGCTGGCGCAGGCGATGGCGGCAGTAAAATCGGGCGATCCGCGTGACCCGGCGACGGAAGTGGGGCCGATGGTCAGCGAAAAACAGTGGCGGCGCGTGCAGGGTTACATCCGCAAAGGCACAGAAGAGGGGGCGCGTTTGCTGGCAGGGGGGAAGGGCGTCCGGAGGGCACACAAAACGGCTGGTTTGTCCGTCCGACGCTGTTTACGGATGTCGATAACCAGATGACCATCGCCCGCGAGGAGATTTTTGGCCCGGTGCTGTCGATTATCGCCTATCGCGATGAGGCCGAAGCCATCGCCATTGCCAACGATACGGATTATGGCCTGAGCGCGCTGGTGCTGGGCGGCGAGCGTGCGCGTGGCGTTGCACAACAAATTGAGGCTGGCCGGGTACTGGTTAATACGCTCGCCCACGAACCGAAAGCACCTTTCGGCGGATTCAAACACTCGGGCGTAGGCCGCGAGATGGGCGCGTGGGGGATCAGCGCGTTTATGGAGCCTAAAACGATGATTGAATAAAACCCCGCCCGGTGGGCGCCTGCCCACCGGCCTATGAATTCGCAATTCCTGCTCTTTCCCCTCTCGTTTCTTGATAGTTACCCTGATAACTATTATCTTGCTTACGGTGATGAGAGGGGGTTTCCGTGAGCGAAGATGATCTGTTTTGCCGCAGGCCGATGGGTATGCGGATGGCGATGATTGTGCGTCAATGGCGCGCGGTTATTGATGATGCCATTCTCGATACGGGACTCACCCAGTCGAGCTGGACGGTGATGATGCAGCTTAAATCGCTTGGCGATAACGTCTCGGTCAGCGAACTGGCGGAAGTGCAGGGTATCGAACTGCCGCCGCTGATGCGTACCCTGACTCAGCTGGAAAAGCAGGGTTATCTGCTGCGCACGGTATCCCCTTATGACAAGCGCATCCGCTTGCTCACCCTCACGCCGGAAGGTCACGCGGTCCTGAAAACGCTCACCCAGGTGGTCGAAAATTTTCAGCAACGCGTGTCATATAATATCGCGCCTGAACATCTTGAGATTTTCTGCGCAACATTAAATCAAATCGCCTGCAATTTGCGGTCAATCCGCGAAGAAGACAACAAGATCTAAAAATAATGACTCCTGAACAAAAGTTTGCCCGCTGGGTTAGGGTGAGTATTGCCTCTTTCCTGCTGATGTTTGTCTATTTTATCGTCGCGGATATCTGGATCCCGCTGACGCCGGACTCCACCGTGATGCGTGTGGTGACGCCGGTTTCCGCGCGCGTTTCCGGCAACGTCGCGGCGGTGTACGTCCACAACAACAGCCAGGTTAAAAAGGGCGATGTGCTGTTCGAACTCGACCCGACGCCGTTTCGCAATAAGGTCGAAGCCGCCCAGATCGCTCTGGAACAGGCCCGGCTCGCTAATCAGCAGCTGGACGCGCAGATCGTTGCCGCGCAGGCCAATCTGAAAACGGCGCAGCTGACCGCCCGCAACGATAAAGTCACCTTTGACCGCTATCAGCGCCTGAGCACCCTGCAGAACGTTTCGCAATCGGATCTGGATAAGGTGCGCACCACCTGGCAGAGCAGCGAACAGTCGGTGGCGAATCTTGAAGCTAATATCCATAACCTGCGCATCGAGCGCGGTGAGCGGGATGAGAAGCGCAACGTAACGCTGCAAAAATATCGCAACGCACTGGAAGAGGCGGAGCTAAACCTGAGCTGGACGAAGGTCTACGCGCTGGCCGACGGCACCGTGAGCAACGTGCAGCTTAGCCCCGGTTTTTACGCCTCGTCAGGCTCTGCCGCGCTGGCGTTGGTGAATAACCAGACTGATATCGTCGCCGATTTCCGCGAGAAGAGCCTGCGCCATACCCATCAGGGCACCGACGCTGCGGTGGTGTTTGACGCCTTCCCGGGCCGCGTTTTCCGCGCGCACGTCACCAGCAGTGACGCCGGGATTTTGGCGGGACAGGAGGCGGTGAACGGCGAATTATCTCAGCCTGAAACCTCCAACCGCTGGGTGCGAGACGCGCAGCGCATGCGCATTCACATTGCGCTGGACGAAACGCTGCCAAAACACCTGCCAACCGGCGCCCGCGCCACGGTGCAGCTGTACAACAGCGAAGGGCCGTTCGCCCGCTTCTTCTCCGGGCTGCAAATTCACCTCGTGAGCCTGCTGCATTATGTCTATTAATACGCTCGCGCGGGTCTTTACCCCGCACGGCAACATCGTTTACACGGCGAACGACTTTCGCCAGACTCTGCGCATCGTCTTTGCCGGGATGATCGCGCTGAGCATTTCGACGTTCTACAACACCAGCTACGGCGTCTTTTACGTGGTCTACCCGATCATGCTGTTGTCGCTGGTGCCTGTGTTTAACCGCCATGTGGCAAAGCAGTTTATCTTTAGCGCGTCGCTGAACTGCATCGAAATGGTAATTATCATCGGCTATCTCTCACAATGGCCGCTGATCATGACGCTGGTGGTGTTCGCCCTCTACGTGATGCGTTTTCGGTTTATGAGCAAGGGGCCGCTGTTCCTGTTTGGCTCGATGGGGGTGGTGTGTCAGAGCGTGATGCTCAATTTTATGAGTTACCCGACCACGAACTGGCACACGCTGCTGTTCTCAAACGTCGAGGCCAGCATCATGGCGGTCTGTTTAAGCGCGCTGATGAACTACCTGCTGCCGGACGTCGAACCGCGCAAGCCGCCGCCGCTGATTGAGAAAAACGCTGCCCGCGTGCGCCACGAATCCTTGCTCTCCGGCACCGTGGCAACGCTGATTTTTGTTGTCTTTCAGATAAGCGATCTCAGCGATTCCCTCTCGGCGCTGATGGCGGGCGTGCTGATCCTCTTCCCGATGAACTATCGCGGCGCGGTGATAAGCTCCCTGTGGCGCGTGGTCGGGGTGATCCTCGGCTGTCTGTACATTCTGGTAATGCAGCTGGTGCTTTACGATCACAGCAGCCATATGTTGCTGATGATGCCGCTGATTGGCCTCGGGCTGGCGTTTGGCGCACGTCTGCACGTCATGGAAAAAGTCGGCGCGGGCGTCGGGTTTGCCAGCATCACCACCATCGGCATTATGTTTGGTCAGAACATGCATCCTGACGGCGATCTGGTGTTCAGCGATCTCTACCGCATCGTCTCGGTGACGGTGGCGCTGGTCTCGACGCTGACGCTGGTGTTCCTGGTGCATCTGTTCCTGAACCTTTTTGAGCCGACCCGCTACGTCATTCGAGAACCGTGACACACCTATTTTCTGCGTTCTGTGCTATGACTGTCGGCCGGTCAATTGGGCGACAAAAGGAGCAGGGAGATGTGGCAGACAAGGGCGCTGGAGCTAAATAATCAGGCTTACTGGAACTGGGATAAGGCCTGCGAGCTGGTGGATTACGCCGTCGCGCATGATTTCAATACCGTGATTGTCGGGCAGGTGGACCTGTTCGACATGCTGGTTTCGCCCAAGGGCTACACCCCGCTTCAGTACAACGATCGCCTCTCCAGCCAGCAGCGCGCCCGCTGCGTCCATCTCAATCGTCTCGGTAAACTGTGCCAGCAAAAAGGGCTGCGTTTTTATCTGCAGGCCAAAGAGTTCAACTTCCCGACCGACCTGCTGCTGGCGCATCCGCATCTGTTCGAGCCGGGCCACGGCGTGCGCTTTGACATCGATTTCTGGTGCGCGTATCTGAGCGAGAAAGTGTCGCTGATTTGCCAGCGCATTCCGGCACTGAGCGGCCTGCTGGTGGCGATTTCCAATACCGACGGCCTGCTGCCCATTTCGCGCCCGAACTGGGAGCTACAGGGGCAAGACAATGCCCGGCTGCCTGAGCGTGACGAGCGCAGTTTTTCCCTCTACAGCCGCTGTTTCAGCGCGCTTTCCCGGACGATGCAGAAAGAGAACAAGCATCTGGTGCTGCGCGTGTTCCCGGCGAGCAATCACGATCTCGGCAACGTGCTGGAGGCGATCCGCCCGCTGCCCGAAAGCGTCAGCGTCTCCATCAAACTGACTCCCGAGCGCTTCTGGCCATCGTTTCCTAATAACCCGGCGCTGCTGGCAGTCCGCGAGCGCGAAGTGTGGGCGGATATCGATCTGGTGGGCGAAGAAGTGGGCTGGGGGATTTTCCCTTTCCCGCGCATCGACGAGCTGCAGGGCCGTCTGCTGTGGTGTCGCAGCAATCCAGCTATTCGCGGCGCGGTGTGCAAAACCAGCTGGGAAGGGGTCGATAACCACTGGATCATGGGCACCCTGAGCGAATGTAATCTGCTGGCATGCAGCCGGATGCTGGCGAATGATGGCGCCCATTTGTCGCGCGATCAGCTGCTGACGTACTGGCTCGACGAAAGCTACGGCTGGCGCCCTGAACCGCCGGTATTTCACCAGTTCACCGCCCTGCTGGAGCAGGCCGGACAGGTGCTCTATAACGCGATTTACGTCCGCGACCACGTGTTTCACCGCCACAGTCAAGTGCCGGAAAGCTACGGTCAGGCGGTGTGGAGCCTCTACGGTCAGCTCAATCGCAACCACTGGCTGCCAGGCTCCGAGCGCGATATCTCCTTTGACGCCAGCGATGTGGAGACATCCGCCGCCTGCCTGACGCGCATCGCCAAAGAGAAAGATGACGCCCGCGACGCCTCTGTGAGCTTACGTGAACGCGCGCTGCGTTTCGCGGAGATCGCCGCGTTCCCGTATGCCCTGAAAAACCGCTGGCTGGAGGAGTGGCAAGGCTTTGCGCTCTACTGCCACCTGTTCCTGCACGCTCAGAAAGCCTTCTTCACTCTGCGCTTTGCCCGTGAGGTGGAAAACAGCTGGAGCATGCGCGAGATCTGCCAGATCAACATTCAGGAGCTGTATCGCAGCGCCTCAGAAATGGAAGACTACTGCGCGAAACACGCGGACGCCTCGCCGGGATTGCACGTGCTGTTTGATGCCTCACGCGTACGGGCATTGGCCGATAGCCTGGGCGAGGAGCTTAAGGCGCTGAAGGGCTAAAACCGGCCAAAAATGTGACGAACGTCGCGCAAGACACGCGCACGGCGCGATGGCTGTGCGCCCATCGTCACATTCTCTTTTTTCATTTCACGTAAGGCGTGATCGTCGTCACGTCGTCTCCCCGGTGGTGGCTCGCTTTGTGAGTTGCCAGGCAGTTCCGGCCAATCCCCACTATTGGCTGCTCGCCGAAAAGTGCATTCCCGCTGATGATTGGCCCGCAATCGATAAGTCGTATGAAGGCGAGGAAAATATGTCACAGGGTGACTGGCAACTTAAACAGGGCGAAGCGCTGACGCGTTTTCTCTTTTCCGCGGCAAAGGAAGAGCGCTTTGCTGAATTCTACACCGGCGAAGCCATCGACCCGGAAATAGACTATCACTTTCGCAACGGCTCCGGCCCGAAAGCGGAAGCGTTCTGCCGCCGCGTCTTTCGCCAGACGCACGCCCGGCGCGCGGTCGATCCCGCCCAGGCGCTGCCGTGCCGTGAAGTGACCTTTAGCGGTGAGAGCGACAGCGTTTCATTTTCTGATTTTCGCCATTTGCCTTTCCACCTTCAGCGCTGGCTGACGGTTGATCTTTTCGCGCCATACACCGGGGAGTTTTCGTTTCGTGTGGGCACCTGCGGCGGCGTGCGGATATGGATTGAGGGGGCAGAAACCCTCTGCCATACGCCGTTTACGCGCAATACCCTGCAGCATGTCGAGGTGCGCCTGCCGCTGAACGCGGGCAAAAATAGCCTGCTGATCCATCTCGACGAGTTGTTTGAGCGCGACACCCTTTTTGCTCTGCAGATGGTCAATCTGGATGACGCGCCTCTTGGCGTGGCACTGCCCGGCATGTCGGGGGCTGCGGTCGATTGTCTGAGTGAGTTTGCGGGCGGGCTGCGACCGGAACTGGCGGTCATTGACCACAGCGTGCGGCTGCACGGCAGTGTGCCAGTCCCTGCGGGCGTTGTGCTTCGCGGGGAACTGCGCGGCATGGGCAACGACAACTTTACGCCGAGAACACTCGATTTTGGCGCGCTAAACGCCGGAGAAACGACGATCGCCCTGCCGTTACCGGCGGATATCGGTAAGGCGCACTATCAGCTACGTCTGACGCTCCAGCGCGGTGAAGTGACACTCACGCGTCCCGTCGGCGTCAACGTCATGCCCGATGCGCCGGCGCTTGCCCGCGCCACCACCCTTGCAGGGCGCAAACAGGAAGCGCTGCGCTATATCGCCGCGCATGGCATGGATCGCACCTGCCGCCTGCTGGCGATGATGCACCTGCACGAATACGGTCCTCAGTGTGAAACCCTGCTGAACAGCACTCTCAAGCGCATCAGCACACGCGAAGACTGCTCTGATTTTTCGCTGGTGCCGCTGCTGTGGATCTGGCGCTATCACCAGGGGGAGCATTTCCCGCAAGCCCTCTGGCGACGGGTGAAATCGACTCTGCTGGGCTATCGCTACTGGCTCGACGAACAGGGCTGCGACGTGATGTGGTTCTGGAGCGAAAACCACGCGCTCTGTTTCCACACCGCCCAGTATCTGGCGGGTCAGTTTTTCCCGGACGAACAGTTTATCGCCTCGGGCCGCTTCGGGCGCGAACAGCAGGCGATTGCCGAAGCGCGTCTGGTGAAGTGGTTCGACGCCATCGATGTGCATGGTTTCGTCGAGTGGAACTCCGCACCCTATTATCCCGTTGATTATATTGGCCTGTTCGCGCTGTATCAGCTGGCCGAGAGCCAGGCGATTCGCACCCGCGCAGGGCAGCTCATTGACCGCTTAATGCTATTAAGCTCGCTGCATTACCAGAACGGCGTCGCCGCCGGAACCATGGGCCGCGTCTACGAAAAAGAGCTGCTGGCAGGGAGGCTCACCGAGCTGTCGGCTTACGGCGCGGTGGCCTGGGGTGGCGGCAGCTATAACCGCAAATGCGCCTCGCTGCCGTTGTTCTGCGCCAGCGACTACGTGCCGCCTGCCGAGTCAGAGAAGTACGCCACGCTCTGCGAAGGCGAACTGGCCGCGTGGTACACCTGCGGCGGCGGGAATATTTGCCTCTGGAAAGCGCCGGGCGTCAGTTTGTCCTCCTGCGTCGATCACCACGCGGGGGAGCCAGGCCATCAGCAGCATCTGCTCGACCTGCAATTTGCTTCCCGTCCTGACGCCAAAATCTGGATTAATCATCCGGGTGAAGCGGAGCCAGGCGGCGAAAAGCGGCCTTCATTCTGGGCGGGAAACGGCGTAATGCCGCATGTCATGCAGCAGGAAAACGGCGCTGTGATGCGCTGGCACATCGCTGACGAAGAGGCCCTGCCGTGGACGCATCTTCACCTGTCGGTACAGGCTTTTGATCGTGTCATCGCCTCGACGCACGCCCGTATCGTTCGCGCCGGTCAGGCTTTTGCGGCGGTGATCTGCTCTGCTCCCCTGCATACCATCGACCACGGGCTTACGGCCGGAACCGAGTGTCGCGCGGCAGGACGCGACGTGGCGTGGTACGTGGAAGCGGGCTACGGCGACGACGTGGCTTTTGCGGCGTTCAGCGCCCGGATGGGCGCAATGACGATCGAGAAAAATCACGATCTCGCCGCGACGTTTCCCGCTCTGCACAGCACTGCCCCACGCATTATTTTCAAGGACGTAAACGCATGAACAAGGATGAACGGATGAGCACGCTGGACCGCGTGGTGCGCGGATTTTGCCGTCTGAAGAATTTGAATGAAGTGGGCGTTGGCGACGGTTTTGCGATCCACTTTGAGGAGTGGGAGTGGGAAATCGGCGTCGGGCTTTACGGATTCTGGCGTTACGCCGCGCACCAGCAGGACGCGGCGCTGCAGCAGTCGATCCTCGCATGGTATGAGGCGCAGATCGCCAAAGGGTTGCCGGAGATACAGATCAACACCACTGCACCGATGATCGTGCTGGCGCTGGTGGCGGGGCAACATCAGCGTGAGGATCTGCTGAAAACGGTCAACGACTGGGCCGACGCCCTGCTGCGTGATCTGCCCAAAACTGAAGAGGGCGGCTTCCAGCACGTGGTGAAAGAGCAGCCCAACACCGGCCAGCTCTGGGACGACACGCTGTTTATGACCTGCCTTTTCCTTGGCGTGGCGGGGATTGTGCTCAAACGTCGAGACCTGATTGACGAGGCGGGATACCAGTTTCTGCTGCACACCCGCTATCTCAGCGATCCGGCCAGTGGGCTGTGGTATCACGGCTGGACGTTTGTCGATAAACACCACTTTGCCGGGGCGTTTTGGGCGCGCGGCAACGCGTGGATCACCGTGGCAATCCCCGAATTTATCGAACTGATGGGCGAGCATCTGGACACCGGCGTGCGTCGCTATCTGTCGCAGGTGGTGGCGCGCCAGGTGCGATCCCTGTGCACGCTCCAGGCTGACAACGGCATGTGGCACACGGTGCTCGACGATCCGCTCTCACCTCAGGAATCCTCCGCCACGGCGGGGATTGCCTACGGCATGCTGCGCGGCGTTCGGATGGGCATTCTGGATGATTCCGTCAGCGTTTACGCGCTGCGGGCGTTTGACGCCGTAATGGCGCGCATTGACGAGGACGGCATCGTCCTCGAAGCCTCACGCGGCACCATGTTGGGCTGGGATATTCAGTATTACTGCGATATCGCGATGGCCCCCGTTCCCTACGCTCAGGCGTTAACGATGCTGCTCCTGCTGGAGAGGGAGCAGGGTGACTGGCCTGGCAAAACCTCTGTGACCTGACCCGCGAGAGCGGATAGCTGGAGATAATAATAAATGAAAAAACTCAACATCATGGGCGCCTTCCAGACGTTTGGCGGCGCGATGGCGGTCCCGATAGCATTCCTGCCGTTCACAGGGTTGCTAATGGCCGTCACCAACATCCTCACCATGCCCGATATCATGGGCGATCTGGCCCATCCGGACTCAACTTTTTACAAGGTAATGACGATTCTGAAGTCCGGCGGCTGGACGATTTTCCGCAACTTCCCGCTGCTGTTCTGTATGGCGCTGCCGATTGGCCTGGCGAAATCCGCCCAGGCGCGCGCGGCGCTGGTGGCCTTTTTCTCCTACATGGCGTTTAACTATTTTACCAACGGGATGCTCACCTTCTGGGGCGCTGATTTCGGCGTCAACTTCAGCCAGGAAGTGGGTGGGCAGAGCGGACTGGCGCTGGTGGGCGGCATCAAAACGCTGGATACCAGTATCGTCTTTTCCCTGATCGTCGGCGGGATCGTCACCTGGATCCACAACCGCTTTTTCGAGAAAAAACTCCACGACTACTTTTCGATTTTCCAGGGGATGGCGCTGGTGTTTATTATCGCCTTCTTTCTGATGATCCCACTGGCGTGGCTGACCTGTCTGGTGTGGCCAAAAGTGCAATTGGGCATCAACGCCATGCAAACGTTCTACATCGAAGCCGACGTGCTGGGAATGGGGCTGTTTGCATTTGTGGAGCGAATTCTGGTGCCGACGGGGCTACACCGCTTCGTCTATTTCCCGTTCTTCTTCGGCCCGGCGGTGGTGGATGGCGGTCTCTACACCCACTGGATCGAGAACGTCTCGACCTACGCGGCCTCTGCCGTGCCGCTGCGCGAGCAGTTTCCGGCGGCGGGCTACTCCCTTTACGGCAATATCAGCGTCTTTTGCTCGTTAGGTGCGGGGCTGGCGATTTACGCCACGGCGAAGAAAAGCCAGAAGAAAAAAGTGGCGGCCCTGGTGATCCCGGCGATCATCACCGCGATGAGCGTGGGCATTACCGAACCGATCGAATTCACCTATCTGTTTATTTCGCCGGTGCTTTATCTGCTCAACGCGCTGATCGGCGCGGTGCTCTGCATGGCGCTGTACATGGCCGGAGTGGTGGGCTTTATGGGCGGCGGGATGAACGACATGATCCTGTTCAACTGGATCTTCTACGCGCAAAACCACGCGCACCTGATTTGGATCCATCTGGCCATCGGCTTTGGATTTGCGGCGATCAACTTTATGGTCTTCCGCTACGTGATCCTCAAATACAACATCCTGACGCCGGGGCGTAACGAGGATGAAGACGAGGTGCGTCTCTATTCGAAACAGGATTACCGCGATAAAAAGGCGGCGGGCAAACAACCCGATCGCGAGAAGGCGATTGCGATCCTGCAGTGCGTCGGCGGCGCGGAAAACGTTGAAACCATCAGCAACTGCCAGACCCGCCTGCGGCTGGTGATCCACGATCCGTCGTGCGTGATGGATGATAATTCGTTGAAAGCTGCGGGTGCGTTAGGGACGATTCGTAATGGCAGGAACCTGCAAATCGTGATCGGCCTGTCGGTCACCGTGGTCCGGGAATTCTTTGAGGCAGAAGTGATTCGCGCGCGCGAGGCGGGGAGAGATTCGCCTGCGCCGCAGCCGGTAAACTCATAAAAAAATGGGGCGCTCTGCCCCCTTTTTTAGTGGGGTAGAAGCACCGGAATTTGCGACAGCAGAAACAGAATCAACCCGATAGTTCCGCCGACCAGCGTGCCGTTAACGCGAATAAACTGCAGGTCTTTGCCGATATTCAGCTCAATCTGTCGTGACATGTCTTTCGCATCCCAGCCCTTCACCGTATCGCTGATATGGCGCGTCAGGAAGGCCGCGAAATCCGGTGCCACGCGATGCGCCGCCTGCTCCAGATGTTCGTTCAGCGAGGCGCGCAGGCTGGCGTCGGCCACCAGCGTTTCGCCGAACCACTGCCCGGCGTTGGCGATGCGTTGCTTCACGCGGGAGTCGTCGCTCTGCATATCGGCTTTCAGCCACGCGCGCAGGTCGGCCCACATCTCGCCGAGATAGCGGTTAAACGCTTCGTCATTCTTCAGGTAGTGTTTGATGTTCTCCGCTTTGGTCGCCATCTCCGGATCGGTTTTCAGGTTGTCGATAAGCTTCAGCGTGGCGCGATCAAACGCCTGACGGATCTGGTGCGTGCGGTCGTGGCTGATATCGTCGAGGATCGCGTTCACCGCATCGGAGACCAGCTCGGCGCTTTGATCGCCGAGCCACTCGGTCGGCAGCATCATCGCTTTGCGCGGATGTTCGGTTTTAAGCCAGTGAACGATCTGCGCGGCGATAAAGTCCCGCGTACTGTCGCGCTGAATCAGGGTGATCAGCCGGTTAATCACCGCGTCCAGCAGTACCTGATGACGGTTGTTTTTGGTCATGCTCTCCAGCATCGCCGCGCTGGTTTGCGTAAAATCGACCTTATCGATGGCCTTGTGTACGGCGCGTTTCAGTAAGCGCTGAATGCGCCCGTCGTCCGTCAGTTCCAGGAACCCGCCCATCACCTGAATCAGATGCTGCCCGACACGCTGGGCGTTATCCGGTTGGCTGAACCAGTTGCCGATCATCTGTGCGGGTTCGTAGCGGCGGATCAGCGCAACTAAAGACTGGGTATCGAGAAATTTTTCCTGCACGAACAGGCCGAGATTGTCGGCGATCCGATCTTTGTTGCGCGGGATAATCGCCGTATGGCGCGAGATAAACGGGATCGGCACCCGGCGGAACAGGGCCACCACGGCGAACCAGTCCGCCAGCGCGCCGACCATCGCCGCCTCGGCAATCGCCTTCGCGCCGCGTACCCAGATCGTCTGCGGCAGAAACAGCGTGGCAATGAAAATCGCGGCGGCAACCAGCAGCAGCGACAGCGCCAACAGCTTGGCGCGTTTGAGTTCAGCTAATTTTTCCATAGGGTTAAGGATAGAGCGGAACGTGGGAGGAGTGCAAAAAAGTGTGATCAGTCGCGCAGGGCTGCCAGAAAACGGCTGAACAGATCCGGCAGCGGCTCGTCGTACCACAGCGCGTAGAGATCGGCGGGGATGGTCTCGGTAAGTTTCAGGAACACCACGCCCGGCCAGTGGATCAGCGCGCAGGATTCGGGTAACAGCGATACGCCATTACCGGTGCTGACCAGCGCCAGCGCGGTCTGCGGTTCAAAGACCTGATGCGTCACCAGCGGCGACACGCCCAGCGCGAGACAGCTGTCATACACCTGACGGGCAAAGTCGCTGTGGGTGAAGGAGAGGGAGATAAACGCCCGGTCGACCAGATCTTTCAGGGATATTTTGCTGCGACGACACAACGGATCGCTCTCATGTACCGCCACGCACACCGCCTCACGGGCAATCATCTGGCAGCGAATTTTGGCTTCGACGTGAGGGATCACGTTGCGGTTGATGGCGATATCCACGGTGCGGGCGCGCAGGGCCTCGGTCTGTTCCTGCTGGCCCAGCTCGTGCAGCGTCCAGTTGACGTCCGGATTGGCCTCGCGGAATGCCTTCATGCGCGTCAGCAACGGTCCCCACATCGCGCTGCCAATCACCCCGATATTGATGTGCTGCTTTTCACTGCGGCCAATCTGGCGCACATAGTTCAGGGACTGTTCGGTGGCGCTGAGCAGACGGTCGACTTCCGCTTTCAGCACTTTTCCGGCGTGAGTCAGCACCACTTTGCGGCTGGTACGCTCAAACAGCTCCACGCCCAGCAGCTCTTCCAGCTCTTTGATTTGCATGCTCAGCGGCGGCTGGGAGATATTCAGCCTGGCGGCAGCGCGCCCAAAATGCAGCTCATCGGCGAGGGTCTGGAAATAGCGCAGCATCCGGAAGCGAATGCGGCTGTTGGCCTGTGAATCGAGCATACCGGGCACCGAGAAAAAGGAGGGTGGCGATATCATGCAACCCTCCCTGGAGCCTGTCAAACCGCGACCGCCTCGCCCCGGTGCAGGCGTTCGGCCTTGCTGCAGGCGATGGCCGCCAGCAGCGTCACCATCAGCAGCGCGTAGGCGCAGGTGGAGGCATTCACTGCGCCGTGCAGGCCGTAGCGGCTGTTAACCAGCGACGAGACAGTGGCGAACAGCAGCGTGCCGACGGTGCCGCAGGTGAGCAGCGCGGAGATAAGCGTCGGGGAGCTGCGGCTGACCTGCAACGAACCGTAGCTCATCAGCCCGGAGAACAGGCCAGAGTTGAAGAAACCGAACGCGCCGCAGGCAATCAGAATCAGCGTGGTATTGGCGCTGTTGCTGATAAGCGCAATCGCCACCAGACCGACGGCGGTGCAGATCAGCAGGAAGGTGCGCAGCTTCATCCATTTGACGGTGAACTGATTGAGGAACAGCCCGGTCGCTTTCGCCACCCAGTAGACGGTGGTGTACAGCGCCGCCTGTTCTGGCAGCATCTGGAAACGCCACTGCAGATAGCCTGGCGTCCACATGGTGAAAATCGGCTCCGCCAGCAGGAACAGGAACAGCGCGCCGCACAGCAGCCAGACGGAACGACCCCACGGCTCTTTGCGGGTGGTGTCCTGATGCGCCGGTTCTGGCGCAACGGTGCTTGGGTAACGGCTGCGCAGGGTGAGGATCAGCATCAGCACGCCCAGCCCGCCCATGATGCCGTACATGGCAATCCAACTCGCGCCCATTTTAAACAGCCACGCCAGCAGGAAGGAGAGCGTCGCGCCCGCCAGGCTGAAGAAGAAATCGGTGAAGATCAGGCTCGATGAACGGCTTTTTTCGTCCGGATTGATGCGCACCACCAGGTAGCTGCCGATGGTCATAAAAATACCGCCGCAGGCACCGATAATGGCGACCGCCACGCTGAACATGGTCAGCGTCGGGGTGGCGAACAGCAGGGCGCTGATGAGGATGGTCAGCGCGGCGGCGATCACCAGCGGCTTTTGCAGACCCCATTTTTTCATCAGAATGCCGCCGAGCATGATCGGCACGAACATGCCGATATTCATCAGGGTAAACACCTGGCCGATGAAACTCGGATCCTTATTGAACGCGGCGCACAGCGGGCCGAGGACAATCCCCAGCGTCGAGACCAGCGCGCCGACGAAGTAGTAGCTCAGATACGAAATCGCATTCAGACTGCCGCGAGAGTAATTTTCTGACATCTGCATTTCTCCTGGCGGGCGCGTGCCCGCCGCTGGACGGGAAGTTAGCGGCAGTTCTTCACGAACTGGCTAATCAGGCGAATGAAATCGTCGGTGACCATCGCCGCACATTTCAGGGTTTGTTCGTGGGAGAGTTCCACGTCGCTCAGCCCTTCCGCCATGTTGGTGATGGCCGAGACCGCCAGCACTTTCAGGCCGCAGTGGCGCGCAACAATCACTTCCGGCACCACCGACATGCCAACAACATCGCCGCCCATGTTCCGCATCATGCGGATTTCTGCCGCCGTTTCGAAGTTTGGCCCCGGGTAGGAGACGAACACGCCTTCGTGCAGAGTGATGTTGAGATCACCCGCTGTGTGGTGCAGTTTTGCGCGCAGATCGTTGTCGTAGGCGTTGGCGAGGCTAAAGAAACGCGGCCCAAAACGGTCGTCGTTCGGCCCAACCAGCGGCGTGGACGGCATGGTGTTGATGTGGTCATTGAGCGCCACCAGGCTGCCCGCCGGGATGTTCGGGTTGAGTGAACCGGCGGCGTTGGTGCAGAACATGAATTCGCAGCCGAGCAGCTTAAAGGTGCGCACCGCGTGGGTCATGATGCCCATCCCGACGCCCTCATAGAAATGCCCGCGTCCTTTCATGCAGATGAGATCCACGCCGTGCAGCGAGCCCAACACCACTTCACCCGCGTGACCAATCACGGTGCTGACCGGGAAGCCCGGCAGTTTTTCGTAAGAGATAACGGTTTTGTTATCAAGCTTATCCGCCAGCGCGCCAAGGCCGGAGCCGAGGATAAATGCGATGCGCGGTTTAAAGCCGGGTTTGGAAGCCTGAATGATTTCAACGGCTTCATACGGGGTGTTGTTAATCACGGAAATAGACATGGGAACTCCTGAATGCGTAGGTTTGTACACATTCTGTGGAGAGCGTGATTGCATATCCAATTGGATAAAATAGGTTATTGATAGTGTTTTTCGAATGGATGGTTGTTGGGTATGTGGATTTTCAACGGGTTAGGATGAGCAGCCCAGAGGTAGTGGGGGAAATGAAGCAGAGGAACTGTGATGGGAGTCAATGGTGAGCCTTGTGGCTCTGCGGTTTTGCCGCTGCCATTCTGAACGGGGTATTCCTCTTTCATAAAAAATTTATCGCGCAGCACGATCGTTAATCTATTTGCGACATCCGTTAATTAATAACCCTATTCACCGGGAGTATAATTTCCCTTCCCGTTTGTTTACGCGGGAAAATATAAATAGGAATTATTAATTTCGCGGATGGAATACATGAAAAAGATTATTGTAGCAATGTTTTTGGCTTTATTTACGATGACTTCATTTACAGCACTGGCCTGCCCAAAAGGACAGCACCCTCACGGCGGAACCGGCTCGCATCATAAAGGCGGTTACTGCTCTTTTGATGAATAAACAGGTAAGGCACATCGGGTGATGTGCCTTTTTTACAACATGTTTCTAAGAAACGTCCGTATATACCCAACTTTACGCCCACCCCCGGCCATTTTGACTACCCTTAATACCCTAAGCGGTAATTAAGGAGACCTATATGGCTTACCAGACAGTGAATCCTGCTAACAACAAGCTCATTAAAGAGTACAAATCCCATACCGATGCTGATGTCGAGGCCGCGCTAAAAACGGCGGATGCCCTTTACCATTCCGACTGGGCGAAAGGCGCTATCGAACAGCGTCTGCCGGTGCTGCATAAGCTGGCGGATCTGATCGATAGCCGGAGCGAAGAGCTGGCAAAAATCGCCAGTCAGGAGATGGGGAAACTCATCGGGCAAAGCCGCGGGGAAGTGAAGCTTTGCGCGCAAATCGCCCGCTATTACGCGGATAATGCGAAGCAGTTTCTCGCCCCTGTGAAGTACAAATCGGAACTGGGTGACGCCTGGGTGGAACACCATCCTATCGGCGTGGTGATGGCCGTTGAGCCGTGGAATTTCCCGTTCTATCAGTTGATGCGTGTGCTGGCGCCGAACCTGGCGGCGGGCAACCCTGTGGTGGCGAAACACGCCAGCATCGTGCCGCACTGCGCGGAGGCGTTTGCCCATCTGGTGCGTGAAGCCGGTGCGCCGGACGGCGCCTGGACGAACCTCTTTATCTCGCAGGATCAGGTCGCGAAGATCATTGCCGATCCGCGCGTGCAGGGTGCAGCCCTGACCGGGTCTGAGAAGGCCGGGAGCGTGGTCGCAGCGCAGGCGGCGAAGCACATCAAAAAATCGACCCTCGAACTGGGCGGTAACGATGTGTTTATCGTGCTCGACGATGCGGATCTCAAGAAAGCGGTGAAGATCGGCGTCAATGCCCGACTCAACAACGCCGGGCAGGTGTGTACCGCCGCGAAACGTTTTATCGTCCATGAGAAAGTGGCCGATCAGTTCCTGACGGCTTTCACCGAGGCGTTCCGCGAGGTCAAAATCGGCGATCCGCTGGATGAGAGCACCACTTTGGGGCCGCTGTCGTCGAAAGATGCGCTGGAGACATTAACCAAACAGGTTAACGAGGCGGTGAAAAACGGCGCGAAAGTACACGTGGGCGGCAAGCCGGTGCAGCGCGACGGTAACTTCTTTGAGCCGACAATCCTGACCCATATCTCTCGTGAGAATCCGGCCTATTTTGAAGAGCTCTTCGGGCCAGTGGCGCAGTTCTATGTCGTCAAAAACGACGACGAAGCGGTGAGCCTGGCAAACGACTCGAACTACGGGCTGGGCGGGGCGGTATTCAGCCAGGACATTGAGCGTGCGAAGAAAATGGCCTCGCGAATCGAAACCGGGATGGTCTACATCAACTGGCTGACCGATACGGCGGCTGAACTGCCGTTTGGCGGCGTGAAGCGCTCCGGCTACGGTCGCGAGCTGTCGGATCTGGGCATTAAAGAGTTTGTGAATCAGAAGCTGGTGGTCGTCCGCCGCTAACCGATTTCACAGCAGTAAACAGGGTGGCTTACGAGCCGCCCTTTTTTTGCAATCAACAAATGATTGTGATTCGCCTGATATCACATAATGAATATATTCGTATCATGAATTAGTTACCAGACTCACAGTTCGCAGTGAAACAAACTGGCTGTTCTGGATAACAATTCGCCTCTTGCTAGTATCAAATCGAAAATCATACACCTGCAAGAGGATACAATGAAAAATACAAATCGTATGATCGTGAACTGTGTTGTGGCTTCCCTGACGCTAAGCTGGAGCCTCGCGGCGCTGGCGAATACCGCCCCGACAGAGGTCAAGATCGTTCGCGATAGCTACGGCATGCCGCATATCTACGCCGATGATACCTATCGTCTTTTTTACGGTTACGGCTATGTGGTGGCGCAGGATCGCCTGTTCCAGATGGAGATGGCCCGTCGCAGCACCCAGGGCACAGTGTCTGAAGTGCTCGGAAAATCTTTTGTGAGTTTTGATAAGGATATCCGCCAGAACTACTGGCCGGCGTCGATTCACGCGCAGATCGCCGCGCTCTCTGCCGATGACAAAGCGATCCTTCAGGGCTATGCCGACGGCATGAACGCCTGGATTGATAAAGTGAACGCCGAGCCGGGAAAGCGTCTGCCTGCGCAATTTACCGAGTTTGGTTTTAAGCCTGGGCACTGGCAGCCCTTTGATGTGGCGATGGTTTTTGTCGGCACGATGGCCAACCGTTTCTCCGACAGCACCAGTGAAATCGACAACCTGGCGCTTCTCACGGCGTTAAAAGATAAATACGGCGCGCAAAAAGGGATGGGGGTGTTTAACCAGCTGAAATGGCTGGTGAATCCGGCGGCGCCGACCACCATCGCCGCGCAGGAGAGTCGCTATCCGATCACTGTCGATCTGAAAAACAGCCAAACCGCCGCGCTGCTCCCGCGCTACGATCTTCCGGCCCCGATGCTCGACCGACCGGCGAAAGGCAGGGATGGCGCACTGCTGGCGCTTACCGCCGGGCAAAACCGCGAAACGATCGCCGCCCAGTTTGCCCGTAGCGGGGCCAATGGCCTGGCGGGTTACCCGACTACCAGCAATATGTGGGTGATTGGCAAGAAAAAGGCGCAGGACGCGAAAGCGATTATGGTCAACGGCCCGCAGTTTGGCTGGTACGCCCCGGCGTATACCTATGGCATTGGGCTGCACGGCGCGGGTTATGACGTGACCGGCAACACGCCGTTTGCCTATCCGGGGCTGGTATTCGGCCACAACGGGACCATTTCATGGGGCGCGACGGCGGGATTCGGCGACGATGTGGATATCTTTGCGGAGCAGACCTCCGAGAGCAAACCGGGTGAATATCTGCATAACGGCGAGTGGATCAAAATGCAGCGTCGCGAAGAGACGATCGCCGTAAAAGACGGGCAGCCGGAGACGTTTACCGTCTGGCGAACCGTTCACGGCAATGTGATCAACGTCGATCCGACGACACACACCGCCTACGCCAAAGCGCGCGCATGGGAGGGGAAAGAGGTGGCTTCCCTGCTGGCGTGGACGCACCAGATGAAGGCCAAAGACTGGCCGAGCTGGACGGCGCAGGCAGCGAAGCAGGCGCTCACTATCAACTGGTATTACGCGGATATCGACGGCAACATCGGTTATGTTCATGGGGGCGCATATCCGAAACGCCAGCCGGGGCACGATCCGCGCCTGCCGGTGCCCGGCACCGGAAAGTGGGACTGGCAGGGGCTGCTGTCGTTTGATCTCAATCCGAAAGTGTATAACCCGCAGTCGGGGTATATCGCTAACTGGAACAATGCTCCGCAGAAAGATTATCCGGCCTCGGATCTGTTCGCGTTCTTATGGGGCGGGGCGGATCGCGTCACTGAAATCACGCAGCTTATCGATAAACAGCCCACGCTGACCTACGAACAAGCATGGGGATTGATCCAAAAAACCAGCCGTCAGGATCTGAACCTGCGTCTGTTCCTGCCTGCCCTGCAAAAAGCGGCTGCCAGTTTGCCGCAGAGCGATCCCCGCCAGCAACTGGTGCAAAAGCTGACGAGCTGGGACGGTCAAAATCGCTTACGCGACGACGGGAAAACCTATGATCAGCCTGGTTCCGCCATTCTCAATGCCTGGCTGACCAGTATGTTGAAGCGCACGGTGGTTGCCGCCGTACCGGCACCCTTTAACACCTGGTACAGCGCCAGCGGATATGAAACGACGCAGGACGGGCCGACCGGCTCGCTGAATATCAGCGTCGGGGCCAAGATCCTCTTCGAAGCGCTGGAGGGAGATAAATCGGCGATCCCGCAGGAGGTCGATCTCTTTGCCGGACAGTCGCAGGAGACGGTCGTCCTCGCGGCCCTTCAGGATGCGTGGCAGACGCTTTCGGCGCGCTACGGCACGGATATCAACGCCTGGGAAACACCTGCCATGGCGCTGACCTTCCGCGCGAACAACTTCTTTGGCGTGCCGCAGGCGGCGGCGAAAGAGGCGCGTCATCAGGCCGAATATCAGAACCGGGGAACGGAAAACGACATGATTGTCTTCTCCCCTCAATCGGGAGCAAGCCCGGTGCTGGCGTGGGATGTGGTTGCGCCCGGTCAAAGTGGATTTGTGGCCCCGGACGGGACGCCGGATAAGCATTATGACGATCAGCTGAAAATGTACGAAACCTTTGGCCGGAAGCCGCTGTGGTTAACGCCGCAGGAGGTGAGTGCCAATCAGGAATCGCAGGAGATTTTGCAGGTTCAGCGCTAGCGAATCTCTCATATAAAAAAACCTGCCCTGGGGCAGGTTTTTTGTTTTGTTCGCAAGCCTTAGAAGCTCACGCCGCCGCCGACGTAGGCACCGTCAATCAGGGTGTGGTTTGGACGACCGTCTTTGCCGTCAACGCTTACGTGGCGATAGCCCACTTTCAGCGTAACCGGTTTAACCGGTGTCCAGCTCACTCCGCCATTGGCTTCGACGTAGTTTTTCACGCTGTTGTTCAGGCCGTTAGGCGCTACGTAACCTTCGCCGAAGACGTTAATGCTGTCGGTCAGAGCCACGTTTACACCACCGCCGACCGGGAATGCGACACCGTTATCGCCTTTTTTCGGGCCGAGGTAGAGGGCTTTCGCACCTGCATTCAGCATTACCGGACCCACTTCCAGGTTATAACCTGCACCCACACCACCCGTCTGAGTACCGTCATCGGTATTTTTGAGCCAGTTACTTTCAGCATAAATACCGGAGGTGGATTTGCCCATTTCGATATTTAAGTTGGTGAAGTTTTTACCCTGTTCAATAGATGCGCCCATCGCCAGTGCGGAGCCAGATGTTACGGTCAGGACAGAAAGCAGAATGAAGTTAATCTTTTTCATGGTGTATTTCCTCGTCATCAAATTAATCTGAGGACACCTTAACAAGCGATGTTTATGACTGCAAATGTGACGTGACTCGCGGTTTTATGCTGGTTTTGTTACTTTTCGGTATGATTATTGTTGAGCCAAAGTGGCTTTGTCACGGCGTCAACCATTTATCTTTTCGTGTTTAGACTTCGTTTTATTTATTAGCTAAACAAAGCCTGAATATCGCGGAAATAATGATGAGAAGTGAATTAATGAGGATTATCATTATTTCAAAATAATTTTGTAAATGACGAAAAATTACATTTCTCTAATCGACATTACGCGATATTTGCCATAACCGCCCGATAAGGGCGGTTATGTTGTCCTGCGATCAGGGCTTGAGTGAAGCAAACGCTGTCCGGATTTCCTCTTCGGGCAGCTGAATCCCGATAAAGACCATGGTGCTGTGCGGCGTTTCATCACCCCACGGACGGTCCCAGTCGGCGCTGTAGAGGCGCTGAACGCCCTGGAACAGCAGGCGATTCGGCTCGCCGTCAATCCACAGCATCCCTTTGTAGCGCAGCAGTTTGTCGGCAAACGACAGCAGCAGATTTTCCATCACGCGGGACACGGCGCTGATATCGACCGGATAATCCAGCTCGACCACGATAGAGGTGACATCGTTCTGCTTATCGCCGATAAAGTGGAAGCGTGGTTTTGAGGTGACGTTCTCCTCCAGCATAAAGCCGTTGGTGTTGAACAGCTGCGCCAGGTCGATATCGCCGTGAACCACCGTATAAATCGGCGCGCGGGCGTTAATGCGCGTCAGGCGTTCACGCAGTTTTTCGGCGTCGCCAGCCACGTCGGTTTTGGTCAGCAGAATGCGGTCCGCGTAACCTACCTGCGACTGGGCGATGGTGAACTGGTTCATCTGCTCATCGGCGTGGACCGCATCCACCAGCGCAATCACGCCGTCCAGCTGGTAGCGCTGGCAGAGGATCTCATGGGAGAAAAAGGTCTGGATAATCGGACCGGGGTCGGCCATGCCGGTGCATTCGATCACCAGGCGGTCGAAGGCGATATCGCCGCGATCGCGGCTGTCGAGCAGATCGAGCAGAGCGTCTTCCAGCTCGTTTGAGCGGGTGCAGCAGATGCAGCCGTTGGTCAGGGTTTTGATCTGGGTGGCGCGATCGCCTATCAGCTGGTCGTCAACAGAGACTTCGCCGAATTCGTTTTCGATCACCGCGATTTTAAAGCCGTGCTGTTCGTTGAGGATGTGGCGCAGCAGGGTGGTTTTGCCCGCGCCGAGAAAGCCGGTTAACAGGGTGACTGCAATAGGGGTCATGTTCTCTCCTTTAGCAACAGCGTACGCCGCCTTTGCCATCGCCGCCGTAGCGCGCTTGCTGGCGCTCGCGGAAGAATTCTGTGTAGGTCATGTACGGTTTATCCGGATGGTTGGTCTGCATATGTTCAACGTAGTTGTCATAGTCCGGAATGCCAATCAGCATTTTCGCCGCCTGACCGAGGTATTTTTTTGCTTCGCCTAAGTTACCAAACATTGTGCCATCCAGATAGAAAAAGCCCGGCGACGCTACGCTTGCCGGGCTTACAGGTATTGCGTAGGGCGGGTTAGCGTAGCCGCCACCCGCCAGGGTTTTAGTGGTGTGAAGAGGTCTTCACGCCGCCTTCCGGTACAGGCACATACGGGGTTTCTTTATCCGTACGCCCTTCGGCGTTGCGCACTTTCATCCAGGTTTTGATGCCGTAGAAGATGATGCTGTAGACCACGACCAGGAACAGAATACTCAAACCGGCGTTGGTGTAGTTGTTCACCACGATATGGTTCATGTTGGCAATCTGCTGTGCAGTCAGGTCACCGCCGCCTGCGGCAATTTTCGCTTTGTACTGGTTAGCCATAAACAGGAAGCCTTCCAGCTGCGGGTTGGTGCTGAACAGTTTCAGACCCAGCGCCCAGGTGGTGCACAGAAGCAGCCATAGCGCCGGAACGACCGTCACCCAGATGTATTTGGTGCGTTTCATCTTCACCAGCACCACGGTACCCAGGACCAGCGCCACGGCAGCCAGCATCTGGTTAGAGATACCGAACAGCGGCCACAGGCTCTTCACGCCGCCCAGCGGGTCAACGACGCCCTGATACAGCAGGTAACCCCACAGGCCCACACAGCCCGCGGTGCCCAGAACGCCCGCCACCAGAGAGTCGGTTTTCTTCAGGAATGGCACGAAGTTACCGAGCAAGTCCTGGAGCATGAAGCGGCCCGCACGGGTACCGGCGTCCAGCGCAGTCAGGATGAACAGCGCTTCGAACAGGATGCCGAAGTGGTACCAGAAGCCCATGTCAGCCCACGGCAGCACTTTGTGGAACACGTGTGCGATACCGACGGCCAGGGTTGGTGCGCCACCGGCACGGTTCAGAATCGATGGCTCACCGATGTCTTTTGCGGTCTGCATGATTTGCTCAGGCGAGATCACAAAGCCCCAGGAGCTGACGGTCGCCGCCGCGTGTGCGCTGGCGTCTTTCAGCTGAGCCATAATCAGCGCTGCGTTGTCGCCACCCATCTCATGCAGGTTTGGCATGGTGATGCCAAGGCCCGCAGGTGGGGTGTTCATCGCGAAGTACAGACCTGGCTCGATGATGGACGCTGCAACCAGTGCCATGATCGCCACGAAGGATTCCATCAGCATCGCACCGTAACCGATAAAGCGCGCGTCGGTTTCGTTGGCCATCAGCTTCGGCGTGGTGCCGGAGGCAATCAGAGCGTGGAAGCCAGAGACGGCGCCACAGGCGATGGTGATAAACAGGAACGGGAACAGCGCGCCTTTCCACAGTGGACCGGTACCGTCAATGTACTGGGTCACGGCTGGCATTTTCAGTTCCGGGTTGATGATCACGATACCGATCGCCAGACCGACGATGACACCGATTTTCAGGAACGTCGCCAGGTAGTCACGCGGGGCCAGAATCAGCCAGACCGGCAGCAGGGCGGAGATAAACGCGTAGCCGATCAATGCGAAGGTAATGGTGGTGTCTTTGAAGGTCAGTGCCGGGCCCCAGTACGGGTCGTGAGCGATGATACCGCCGAAGTAAATGGACGCCACCAGCAGCACGATACCAATCACGGACACTTCACCAACACGGCCCGGGCGGATAAAGCGCATGTAGATACCCATGAACAGCGCAATCGGTACGGTCGAGCAGACGGTGAACACACCCCACGGACTTTCTGCCAGGGCTTTCACCACGATCAGCGCCAGCACCGCAAGGATGATGATCATAATCAGGAAGCAGCCAAACAGGGCAATGGTGCCCGGCACGCGGCCCATCTCTTCTTTGATCATCTCACCCAGAGAAGCCCCGTTACGACGGGTCGAGATGAACAGCACCATGAAGTCCTGCACCGCGCCTGCCAGAACCACGCCGGCGAGCAGCCACAGGGTACCCGGCAGGTAACCCATCTGCGCGGCAAGCACCGGCCCAACCAGCGGGCCTGCACCGGCAATCGCGGCAAAGTGGTGACCAAACAGCACGTAGCGGTTGGTAGGAACGTAGTTCAGGCCGTCATTGTTAATGACCGCCGGCGTGGAACGCGTCGGGTCGAGTTTCATGACCTTCTGCGCGATGTAAAGACTGTAGTAGCGGTACGCTACCAGATAGACGGAAACCGACGCGACCACGATCCACAGGGCGCTTACGTGTTCGCCCCGGCGTAATGCGACAACCGCCAGACAGAAAGCACCGAGGATCCCGAGGAGCGCCCAGGGTACGTGCTTAAGTAGTTTTTTCGTATCCATAGTTAGACCTGGTTTTTTAGCTGGAAAAAGGGCCTGAGTTTGTTTTGAGGAGGTATTGATTAATGCTGAGGCGATCTTGCCAGATCGTCGCGCGTGTAAAGGAAGGTAAATGGGTGAGTGGTTGATTGCGGTGGTTAAGCGGTCAAAGACCGGGGCGAGTGGTTAAGGCTCGCCGCCAGCGGTCTGGTTTATGTGATTGAGATCACATCGTTTATTCGAGGGCGTCGGCGGTAGCATTTGTCATATAACCTTCGAGCGTGTCGAAGAGTTTATCCCGCAGCCACTGAGGCTCCAGAACCTGAATGTTCGGCAGCCAGTAGAAGATGAGCGGCAGGATCTGATTTTCATGTGCCGCCTGACAGCGGATCGTCACCCCGTCGTCGCTTTCTGCGACCACCTCCTGCTCCGGCAACAGGTCCCGGCGCGTGAAGTAGTGCGAGATACGATTGTTGGTAAACACTTTTACCTCGAACGTCTCTTCACTCACCCACGGGTCGAGATTTTTTTCCAGTAATTCAGCCGTATCGCTATCCAGCGAAAAGGTCTCTTTTTGAATATCCAGCCAACTGATCTGGCTTAATGAAAAGGATTTCAGCCTGCCATTTTCCGTAGCTTGTAAATACCATATATTTTTTTTGTTAATTAATTTGTATGGATTAATGAGCCGAGTTTTGTCTTTATAAACTATCTGGCAAACGTGACGCTCTTTTATCGATTTTTCAATTGCAGTGAGATGACGACGAATATCATTCTGAACCGAGTGCTCAGCGTCGTTGTTGAGGATCAGAATATGGTTCTCTTCCACGCGCGCCTCCAGACTCTGCCAGAACGCCGTGCCTCTGTCAGGGAAATAACTGTCAGCATTCAAAAAGTTAGCGACAGCGTTGTGCAGCCCTTGCCCGCTGGGATTTTGCTGGGCGTGAATCAGGCGATACAGACCATTTCCCGTGTGCTGAACAATCGGCGACAGCGCATTCAGATCCCGATATACCGTACGTTCGGTTATTTTATATTTTTGCATCAGATCGCTGCGGTTAACGACGCCGTTTAAATGCAGCTCCATAAGAATATCGACGAGTCGTTCAGCAGAGCGGCTGCGGGCTGGAGTTGTCATATTATATTCCCGTTTAGTGCGGTGAGGATCTCTGAAGAATAAGGATGCCACTGACAGAATATGTCAGTGCGACAGAGATAAAATTTATCTTATGGAATATATAACGGCGCGATTTAGGATAAACATTAATAGTTTTTTGCGAAATCATCCGTAAATGTTCAAATCATCAACACGATTTTCGTAAAGTTTTCCCTAACCAGGCCGAAAATTCTGTTATCTGTCTGATGGAAAGAGAAAACATGTTAAATCGTATCAAGATTGTCACCAGCTTGTTGCTGGTTTTGGCTATTTTTGGCCTGTTACAACTGACATCCGGTGGTCTTTTCTTTAATGCCCTGAAGCATGACAAAGAAAACTTCACTGTCCTACAAACTATTCGCCAGCAACAATCCACGCTGAACGGCAGCTGGGTCGCGTTGCTGCAAACCCGTAATACCCTGAACCGCGCGGGTATTCGCTACATGATGGATCAGAGCAATATCGGCAGCGGCGCGACCGTTGCAGAGCTGATGCAGATTGCGTCCGCTTCCCTGAAGCAGGCGGAGAAAAACTGGGCCGACTACGAAGCACTGCCGCGCGATCCGCGTCAGAGCGACGCCGCTGCCATGGAGATCAAGCGTAACTATGATATCTATCATGGTGCGCTGGCCGAGTTGATTCAGCTGCTGGGCGCAGGCAAGATCAATGACTTCTTCGATCAGCCGACCCAGAGCTATCAGGATGGTTTTGAGAAGCAGTATGTGAACTACCTGCAGCAAAACGATCATCTGTATCAGACCGCTGTGGATGACAGCAACAGCTCTTACACTCAGGCGATCTGGGTGCTGATCAGCGTGCTGATCGCGGTGCTCGTGGTGATCGTTGGCGTCTGGCTGGGCATCAAGCAATCCTTGATCTCGCCTTTGAATCGTCTGATCGACAGCATCCGTCATATCGCCAGCGGCGATCTGGTGAAGCGCATTGACGTCGAAGGCACCAACGAGATGGGACAGCTGGCCGATACCCTGCGTCATATGCAGAGCGAGCTGGTGAGCACCGTGGGCGACGTGCGTAATGGCGCGAACGCGATTTACAGCGGCGCGAGCGAAATCTCTGTCGGTAACAACGACCTCTCTTCCCGTACCGAGCAGCAGGCCGCGTCTCTCGAAGAGACCGCTGCCAGCATGGAACAGCTAACCGCTACCGTGAAGCAAAACGCCGAAAACGCCCGTCAGGCGAGCAATCTGGCGCTGAGTGCGTCCGAGACCGCGCAGAAAGGCGGGAAAGTGGTGGATAACGTGGTGCAAACCATGCGTGACATCGCCGGCAGTTCGCAGAAAATCGCTGACATCATCAGCGTGATCGACGGTATTGCCTTCCAGACCAACATCCTGGCGCTGAACGCCGCCGTCGAAGCTGCGCGTGCAGGTGAGCAGGGCCGTGGATTTGCGGTGGTGGCAGGTGAAGTGCGTAACCTGGCACAGCGTAGCGCCCAGGCGGCTCGCGAAATCAAGAGCCTGATCGAAGACTCCGTAGGCCGCGTTGAGCTGGGTTCTACTCTGGTGGAAAGCGCCGGTGAAACGATGGGTGAAATCGTGAATGCGGTGACCCGCGTGACCGACATTATGGGCGAAATCGCCTCTGCGTCTGATGAGCAGAGCCGCGGTATCGACCAGGTTGGCCTGGCTGTGGCGGAGATGGATCGTGTGACGCAGCAGAACGCCTCGCTGGTGGAAGAGTCCGCAGCGGCAGCCGCCGCGCTGGAAGAGCAGGCGAGCCGTCTGACGCAGGCTGTGGCGGTCTTCCGCATTCAGCAAGAGCAGCAGAAATCACGTGATAACGCCGGTCTGAAAACGCCAGTGATCTCGGCGAAGGGGCGTAAAGCCGCTGCCGCGACGACCGCGTCCAGTGAAAACTGGGAAACCTTCTGATGTAAAAAAGCGCCCTGTTCAGGCGGGGCGCTTTAGGCATTTGTGATGTTGTCGGGTGGCGCTGTGCTTACCCGACATGCACGCAGATGTGCCGTTAACCGGCGTTCTGTACCACTTTCATTTCGACCATCCCAATCCCCAGTTTGCGCGGCGAATGCCCGAGAATATTGCCCTCGTTCGTTGATTGCGGATCGGGCGGAACGATCACGACCGTATTGCTGCGCGACGGGTTCTCAAAATGCAGCGTGGTGGTACTGACCTCGTTGCCGAGTGTTATCGTCTGCTCTTCATCGCCGATACGCACCGGGATCGGTTTGTTGGCATTTGGGCCGAAGGCTTTTGCGGTGATCACCAGATCAAATTTCTCCGGCAGCGGTTGGGCGTATTCGATTTTCACCTCATCGCCGAGCTGCGCGTTTGACCAGCGTCCCCAGGATTCCGGGCGCGAAATACCGCTAAACTGCTTCACCTCTTCCGGCGC
The DNA here is from genome assembly GCF_003051885.1 of Lelliottia sp. WB101. Lineage (NCBI taxonomy): Bacteria > Pseudomonadati > Pseudomonadota > Gammaproteobacteria > Enterobacterales > Enterobacteriaceae > Lelliottia > Lelliottia sp. WB101. The sequence goes on along the minus strand of NZ_CP028520.1, from coordinate 305,438 downwards.
TCCCGCCACGTTAAACACGAAGCTGTCGGCTTTATAGCGAATATCGTTATCGACCACTTTCAGCATATCCACGTTGCGCTGATAGCGGTCGGTATTAATCACCGTATCCTTGAACGCGGTTTTGCCTTTCCACTGATCTTTATCGACGCGCTGCACGATTTGTTCGCCGCCGAGCTGGCCTTGCGACACGCACCAGTCCGTTGAAATCGACAGCGGCTGGGACCACAGCTGGCCCATTTTATAGCAGCGATCGATCCAGACGAAGTTATCGCGCGGGGCGAAGTCGGCCAGCTGGAAGCGCAGCGGCGCGGAGTATTCGCTCTCCGGCAGCGGCTCGACGCGATTATCTGAGACGCGCAGCAGCAGCGGCAGGCGGAAATGGCTGCCCGAGAAGGCAATCATGTTTTTCTGCTGGTCGATGGTGAAATCTTTCATCTCTTTCGGGAAATTCCACAGGCGGATCACGTCCGGTTTCCACGCCAGAATCTTCTCTTTCATATTGAGGAAGACTTCAGAGAGCGACTGGCCGGAGAGCGTGCTGCGCCCCAGCCCGATGAAGTTATCGCCGCCCAGAATATCCAGCACCGTTGCGCCGTTATCCATGGTGTTACGCTTTGTGGCGATGACCTCCTGCTGAGGCTGGTCGCCGCGCATCACAAAGAACAGGTTGCTTCGATCCTGCTTGTTCAGCTCATCCCACGCGGTGTTTTTCATCGCCAGATGGTCGGAAGAGACCACGATCACCGTGTTTTTGAAATACGGCGAGGTTTTGATTTTATTGATAAACGCGGCGATGTGTTCCTGGCTGCAGGTCACGGCGCTGAACGACTGATTGTCCTTGCCGTTAATCGCGTATTTTTTGCGCTCGCAGGTGCGCGAGATAAAGCCGTCCGGGTGGTGTGTATCCACGGTTAAGGCAAACAGCGAGAAGCGTTTGCCGGATTTGGACAGCTCCTCGAATTTCTTCCAGGTTTCGTCCAGCACCGTGTCGTCGTAGAAGCCCCAGTCATTGCGATAAGACGGGTCGGTGACGGTGGTTTTTAACTCTTCAGCACCGTAAAGGTGATCGAAACCGTGGGATTTCAGGAACACGTCTTTCCCGGCGAAGCGCAGGTTGGCGCCCTGCATGAAGTAGTTTTCGTAGCCGGAGTTTTTGAGGATATCGCCGAGACAAATATTCTGCGGGAAGAAGCTCGACATCGACGCGGAGGCGTTACCCTCGAACGGCGCAAACAGTGGAATACCGCACTGAGAGGCGACCATCCCGGCGATGGTGTAATCGGTGCCCGGCAACTGCGCCGTGTGGCTGAAGTCCAGCCCTTCGTCTTTCAGCGGGCCGAGATCTGGGGTCAGGTTCGGGAAGGCGTCGTTATCGAAATAGGTGCGCTCAAGGCTCTCGCCGTAGATATAGACCAGATTCAGTTTCGGGTGCGCGATGGTTTTTGACGGCTCTTTGTAATACGCCGTGAAATCGGGATCGCCGTCGCGGGACTGGGATTTCACCAGCTCCGTAATCTGATGGAAGGCCGGGCTGGCATCGACGGAACCGAGCGCCAGCACCAGGGCCAGCAGGCTATAACCCATATGATGCGGAAGATGGCGGCGGCGACGAAGCACCCAGCCGAGGGTACCAAACACCGCCACCAGCGCCAGAACCAGCCCTGCGCCCGGAAGTATGTACTTACTAACTCCTGCGCCTGTCAGACTGTTGGTGAGTGTGTACAGCACGGCGTCGTTAATGCCGTCACCGGTAAAGTAATCGCTGGCGTACAGGGTAATGTTTAAAACAATAAAAATACCCAACACCAGTAATGTGGCAATAAACCACCAGGTGTTGCGGCCGGCCTTCCAGGCATAGATGCCAACGGAAGCCAGGAACAGGGCAAGGGAAATAAACTCTGACAACAGCTTATCCTCAATAGCGCCAGTCGCTTAGCTGGCTAACTGATTATTTTTTGGTTGATACAATTTAATGGCGAAGTCACATAGCTGCAATTCTAGTGTCACTAAAATGTGCTGTTGTTAGGATTTGGTTTAGAAAGTGGAAATTTTGATCGCCGTCGCATCGCGTTATACGCGGGCTGAGACGTAAAAGAATGAGCAAAATACGAGTCTGGCGCCGCGTTGTCAGAGTAACGGAACAATCGCGGCGTGTTGTGGCAGAAAATGGGGTGAATCAGGAGAGGAAATTAACGCCTTGTTTCAGCACCAGATCGCAGGCTTTGGTCTTCACCTGTTTCGCCAGCGCGGAGTCACCGAGGGTGCTCAGGTTCAGCTGTTGGCCGTCTTTGGCATTCAGCAGGCCCTGGATCCCATCCATATAGTTGGTGTCCTGCTTCTGCTCTTGCGTATCCAGCCCCAGTTTATCTAATACCTGGTTTTTGATGTTCTGCGTGTCAGTGACTGACGCCAGCTTCTGCTTGGCGCAGTAGCCCAGAATACCCGCCGCGTTGTTCATGGTGCCAGCGCTCAGGCTCTGATTGCTGCCGCCCAGCAGGCTGGTGAGGGACGAAGCAGACAGCCCGCCGCTCTGGGCGCTACCGCTGCTTTTGCTCAGTTCGTTCGCTGCGCTGGAGAGTGACTCCTGCCAGGAGGCCGCGTGGGCGGCACCGGTGAGCAGAACGACGCTAAATGCTGTGCTGAGAAGAAGATTTTTTTTCATAAAATGCACTCTAAAAGGCCCTTATCGGGCTGGAAGTGGCTTCAGTATATACCTGTGAAAGGCGCGCCATTCCTGGAAATATCCTAATACTCTTTGCCGGTAACGCGATCGCGGTAGCTATCCCAGGTGAAGTTTACCCATAAGCTGTTGCCAAGACGCATGCGGTCCATGACGCGTTCACCCAGCAGCTTGGTCATCTCTTCCGCTTTATGGTTGGTGAGCATGCCGGTCGGGCGCTTCGACGAGGAGCGACGGTCAACGATCTGATTGATGATCACTTTTTCGTAGCGGGATTCGGTCTGGACGCCGATTTCGTCAATGACCAGCAGATCGACGTTGCTCAGATCGTTCAGCAGCTGCTCTTCCGTGGTTTCGCGGTTGCTGAAGGTGTCTTTCATCGCCGACATGATGTCTGCGACAGTAATGATCAGAACCGATTTTCCGCGCAGCAGCAGCTCATTACAGATGGCCGCCGCAAGGTGGTTTTTGCCGGTGCCCGGTTTGCCGCTGAAGATAAAGCTGGCGATGCTGCCGTCGAACTCTTCGACATACTGGCGTGCTTTGGCGAGGGCTATCATCTGACCGTCGTTTTCCACGCGATAGTTATCGAAGGAACAGTTCTGATGCAGGGGACGAATGCCGGAGCGGTTGAAGGTACGCTGCATTTTCATGGCGCGGTTTTCCCGCGTCAGGGCTTCGGAGCGCATCTTTCCCTGCTCTTTTTGCCAGGCCAGCAGCTCTTCACCCGAGGTGAAGGCCGGCTTCACGTTGGCAGGCATCATTTTTTGCAGACGTTTCATCAGGTCGCCGACGTTTTTCATATCATCCTCTGAATCCTGGTGGGATCTGATTATCGGGTTCGGAAATGGTGTTGATATCGCGCTTAGGCTGGCCGCCGTTGCTGGCGCGGTTGATCTGAATACTGCGCGCGAGCTTCTGCTGCCACTGCACGTGGTGGAACACTTTGCCTTCGGCCTGCCAGTACGCGACAAACGCGGCCAGCTCTTCCGGCGTGGCGGTCTGCGTCAGGGCGATACCCCACAGGGCGGCCTGGCGCTGGAAATCCGCATCCGGCTGCCAGCCAGAGTACATCGCAAATTTGCCCATCGGGACGGCAACCGGCGCGCTGGTCGGTTCTTCAAAGAATTGCGTATCTAACGCGACGTCACTGACCGGGCGCGACAGACGCGCTTCAATATCCAAAAGCTGTGCCAGGCGTTCAGGCGTGATGGCGTAAAACGCGGGCGCGTTATCGGCAAACACAGCGAGAGTACCGCCATCGGCTTTGGTTAAGATGCCACGGGGATCGCGCACAAAGGCATCGATTCCGGCGACGCTGGTGGTCAGGAGTCTGGATGACATAACACTTTCTCTACTGGGATACGACGTCGTGATATGGGGTCATAGTAGCACAGAGAGAAGGGGGGACGGAGGGGGATTTCCCCGGTGGCACTGCGCGCACCGGGGCTGCATACGACGGGGCTTATCAGGCGATGATATTCAGCGTCACATCAATATTGCCGCGGGTTGCGTTAGAGTACGGGCAAACGATATGCGCCGCATCGACCAGCTTTTTGGCTTCGGCTTCGTCCATACCTGGCACGTGGATATTCAGTTTGGCTTCGATACCAAAACCGGTTGGCAGTGGACCAATGCCAACTTCGCCTTCGATAAACGCATCTTTCGGCAGCGCGATTTTGTCACGGGCAGAGACGAATTTCATCGCGCCCAGGAAGCAGGCAGAGTAGCCCGCCGCAAACAGCTGCTCTGGGTTGGTGACTTCGCCGCCCATACCGCCCATCTCTTTCGGTACGCCCAGTTTGACATCCAGAACGCCATCGGAAGAGGTCGCACGGCCATCACGGCCTCCGGTGGCTTTGGCTTTGGCGGTATAGACAACTTTTTCTAAAGACATGGCAGGTTCCTCATCTTACGGTTATGCGTGCTATTAAATAGTGCGCGATATATATGGGTAAACAAAATCTTATTAACTATAGCCTCAGGCGCGATGAAGCTGCTGGCGCAGTTGCTCAAGCTGCTGCTTGAGAGCGAGCATGGAATCTGCATCGCATTGTGCGGCACAGCCCACGGCCTGGGGAATACTTTTCGCCTGCTGCTGGAGGGCGCGGCCTTCATCACTTAAGGTGACGGCGACCTGGCGTTCGTCCTGGCGTGAGCGCTGACGGACAAGCAGGCCAGCGCTTTCCAGACGCTTCAGCAGCGGGGTGAGGGTGGCGGAATCCAGGAACAGACGTTCGCCAATCTCCGACACCGTAATGTCATCCTGCTCCCACAGAATCAGCATCACCAGATACTGCGGGTAGGTCAGGTTAAGCGGTGCCAGCAGTTGCCGGTACAGCTTATTGAGCGCCAGATTTGCCGAGTAGAGGGCAAAACAGAGCTGGTTATCCAGCATCAGCGCAGCGGTGGTGTCGTTCGTTTTCGCGTTCATGAAATAAATATAGATAGCGCACGATTTAATTGCAAGCGATTTTATGGGCAGGTATAGCGAAGAGCCACCTGAACGGCCATTTTGCGATAGTGCTGGCGCTGGGCCTGCTCATCGGCGCCGTCTTCAAACAGCAGCGTGAAGGTATAGCTGTTGGCGACGTAATGAAAACTGAAGCTGCTGATCAAACGGTGCAGATCGCGCGCATCAACGGTCTGATTGAACAGTTGCTTCTCTTTGCCACGCTGCAGGATCGCTTCCAGCAGTTCGAGCGCGCTGCGATTAACCTGACGCAGATAGCTGGACTGCTGCATAAAGCGGCCACGCTGCATGTTCTCCATGCAGATAATACGAATGTAATCCGGGTGATCGGCGTGGTAATCAAAGGTCGCTTCAACCAGATGGACCAGCGCTTCAACGGGCGGCAGTCCTGACAGACTAAGCTGTTTTTCGCTGGCGCGGATCTCGGTGTAAACGTACTCCAGCGCCTGAAGATAGAGGTTCTCTTTGTTTTTATAGTGATAAACCACCATGCGCTTGGTGGTGCCGGCTTTTTCGGCAATCTGCTCCATTCGCGCGCCGTTCAGACCGTATTCGGCAAACAGGGTAATCGCGCTCTGAAAAATTTTGTCCTTCAGGCTGGAATCATCATGGTGGTCGGGGAATTCGCTGCCAGGGTTAGCCACTTCCACTCCTTACATCGCCAAACAGAATGCAGGGATTATCGCCATGGCAGCGGGAGAACACAAATTCAAACGCGTGGGCGCTTTCTGTAGAGCCACAAACCGGGAATCGACAGACCGATGGAGAGCGCGCCGACGATGGACGAGGCTTTGAGAAAATTGCTCAACAGCAGGATCATTTGCGGCTCGCTGTAGCCGAAGTGGCTGATCTTCACCGCCGAGATCATCGCTGTGTAGGCAGATATGCCGGGGAACATCGGGATCACCGCCGCCACGGTGAACACTTTCGGGTGCGCCAGATACCAGCGCGACCATTGAATGCCGATACAGCCGACCAGCATCGAGGCCATAAACGTTGACCATTCGATGTTAAACCCGGCGGTCATCATCACCATTCGCGAACCATGACCGATAGCACCCAGCAGGGCGCACCAGGGCAGCGCGCGCTGCGGCACGTTAAAGACCATCGCAAAGCCCACGGCAGGAATGGCAGCCAGCGCCATGTCTTGTGCCAGAGCGAATAAAAAGTCGATTATGCCCATCCGCGCAGCCCCCAGAGTGTCATGGCCATGACCACGCCGATGCAGGTCGCGAGGGTTAACAGGCTCGCAATCGCCCAGCGTGCCAGACCCGTATTGATGTGCCCTTTGAACATATCAGCGACGGCGTTGATCAGCGGAAAACCCGGTACCAGCAGCAGGACGCTGGCCGCCATGGCGACGCTCGGTGTGCTGACAAACACAGGCAGGCGCAGCAGCAGACCGGAGACGGTTGTTGCGACAAAGGCGGTGAGACAAAAGTTAATCTGCGGATGCATATGGCGCTGCGTCAGGAGCTGGCGCACGTACATGGCGATGGCGCTGGCGAAAAAGGTCACCACCGCGCCGTCCCATCCGCCATTATTCAGTTTGCAAAAACAGGCGCAGGACAGCCCCACCATCAGCACGACTAACCAGCGCGGGTAGCGCAGCGGCTTAATCTGGTTGAACCGTTTTTCAACGCCGGGCAAGTCCAGAAGCTTGTGTTCAGCCATGATGACGATGTGCTGCACTTCGGTGACCACGTGCATATTGATGCCGCGATCCTGGTTTTTGCGCGTCGACGTCAGACACTGGCCCTCTTTTATGGTGGTCAGCACGATGGCGTTAGACGAGATTGAGCTTTCTACGCTGTCCATCCCCAGCGCCAGACCCAGGCGGGTCGACAGCTCTTCGACCAATGCGCTCTCTGCGCCATGTTGTAATAAGAAAAGACCGCACTGTATGCATAGTCGCGTGGCGGAGCGTTGTGACGACTGATCTGCCTGCATTGGTTGCCCTGAAAATGAGAACTGCCAGAGTGTCTGGAATGTTTACTTTTAGCACAAACGGCAGCCTGTCTGGCTCTGGGTCAGATCAACATTTGTGCAATCAGTGGCAGGATGCAACGGCAGGCGCAGAGTGGTCTGGGGTGTTTTTTATTTATTTCGTGAATACTAATTGATGATATATATAATTTATTAATTTAGTTTGATGCGTTTAATATTTTGTGCAAGGACTATTATGTTATTCTGATTTTTGTATTATATTATCCTCGGATTTAACAATGTCAGGATTATAGTTGTTATCGTTAATATAACCTGTACTAATAACTTAGGGTCAGGATAATGCCCATGTCTGAGCCGTGATTTTAATATCATTAATTAGATGAAGAAAGGATTCGGAGAATCTATGTCACCAGTGAAGGGAAAATCAGTAATCGTTATCAGTAAAATCCCGGTGATGCAAACCGGTCTGGGCGGCATCATGGCCAGCCATTTTCCAGAATATGACGTGTCTTTTTGCCGCACACATGACGATCTGACTTTACAGAATTTAAATCGTGCATCTGTCGTGGTTGCTGATATTTCAGGTGATTACGTCAACCCTCGCGGCGCGCTTGAACACTATTATCTGTTATTAAGTCAATACCGGGATATCCACTGGATTTTTCTGGTCTCACGTCCTCTTTACCCTCTCGCTGTTGAGTTGCTCATACGCCCCGAAAGCACACTGCTTTCGGATATGGAACCTATCGAAGGCGTCATCAATGCGATCCGCGCGGGGAGCGAGTATTCCGACCGGATAAGTCAGACCCTGTTATCACCTGAGCCGCGAGTTGATGATAATGAGTATAAAGTCCCTGTAATACTGACCCTCTCGGAACGTAAAGTATTACGTCTGCTTGGAAAAGGCTGGGGAATAAACCAAATCGCCACATTACTGAAAAAAAGCAATAAAACCGTCAGTGCGCAAAAAAATAGTGCGATGCGTCGGTTATCTCTGCACGGAAATGCAGAAATGTACGCATGGATCAATAGTACACAGGGAATGAGAGAGCTGAACTTAATCTCAGCCTATGGAGAGCAAAAGGAATGGAAACAAATGCCTCAGGAAGAGATATTGCTGTCATAGACCAATGCACGATGAGTGCCGTGGGGCTTGAACATCTCTTTGCCATCGCGCCATTTAGCGAATATCGCCTTCATCTGTTTAAAAACTTTAGCACTTTCAAGGCTGCGCTTTCACAGACTCCTTTTTTCTCGGTGATCTATTCGCTTTCAGATGTGCGAGAAGAACGAAGAAATTGTCTGGTGTCACTGCGAGAACTGGCCCTGACACACAGTGGTATACAGCGCATTATTCTGGCAGCGGACGACGTTGAGGCAAGATTGATTGGTCAACTGACGCCTTCCCGTCTTCACGGAATAATCAGTAAGTCGGCCTCACTGGCTGAGCTGCAAAAACTGCTGATCATTCTGTTAAGCGAAACCGAGCGAGTCAATAACAACGCGTTTGCCCACTGGCAAGGAACCTTGTCCAGAATGTTAAGCCCAATGGAGCGGGCGATTATGCGCCATCTTTCGGCGGGCCTTTCCATTCCCGAAATTGCGGAGCAGCTTAAACGCAATATCAAAACCGTTCGCGCACATAAATATAATGTGATGGTGAAGCTGGGGGTGAGTTCCGATGTGGGGCTGCTGCATGCGGCAGATATTCTGGGGCAGTTGCCCATGCGTGAGCTGAAACTGACTGTTAAGGCGGCGTAGTGCTTTTCATTGTGCATCATTGCGCCAGAGGAACCTGGCGCAGCGATCAGATGCAGACATCAATCCATTTAGCCGATGTAAGCTCAGCCATTCGCTCAGGCGCAATACGCACTGCGCTGTGAATTGACCCGGCCGCAGGAAGCACTTCCTCATATTGTTTAAGGGAAACGTCGCAGTAAACGGCCAGCGGAGTCTCCAGGCCGAAGGGGCAAACTCCACCAACGGGATGCCCGGTTAGCGTCACCACTTCATCACTGCACAGCATCCGCGCTTTCGCGCCAAACGCATTTTTCAGTTTTTTGTTATCCAGGCGTGCATCGCCTTTTGCGACCACCAGAATCACCTCGTTTTTAACCTTCAGTGATAAGGTTTTCGCTATCTGTCCCGGCTCGACATGATGGGCGGCTGCGGCCAGTGCAACCGTTGCGGTGCTTTGGCTAAGCTCGATGACATCAATATCCGGGGCATTGTCAGCAAAAAATTGCCGTACGGACTGCAAACTCATTGTTATCTCCTGACAAATATCCTGCGTAATCTGTCATAAGAAATTATGCTCTGTAAATATCTCTTAGGTAACAAATATTCTGTTCACTCGTTTTCTGGATCGCCTTCACATTCACGGAAACCGGTTACAGTAACCGGTTGCAGAGTGTGATGGAGAGATTAATACTGACGATGTAACTTCCCCTGTATCCAATAATAAGAGTCGAATATGAAACCAATTTGTCCGAGCGGTACCGCTGGTACACGAACCAGCAAGGTGGTGACAATGATGTATGGATCACCGTGTGGCGCGTCTGCGTCCAAACTGAACGTCTGACAGGAGCCTCACTATGTCTGCCAACCATGCTGCGTTTAATCTTATTTTCCGGTTCGTTGAAAACTATGTCAGTCCCGTCGCCGGGCGTATCTCCTCCCAGCGCCACGTGATGGCGATTCGTGACGGATTTATTTCTGCGATGCCCTTTATGATTGTCGGCTCCTTCTTGCTGGTGTTTGCTTACCCGCCTTTCTCACCGGACACCACATGGGGCTTTGCCCGTGCGTGGCTGGATATGGCGAAACAGTTCGAAGGGCAGATCCTGACCCCGTTCGATATGACCATGGGAATCATGTCGATCTACATCTGTGCGGCTATCGCCTACAACCTGGGTAAGCACTACGTTAAGTCGCATCAGCTCGACCCGTTCATGTGCGCGATGCTGTCGCTGATGGCATTTTTACTGGTTGCTGCACCGAAAACCAAAGGGGCGATGCCGGTCGATAGCCTGGGAGGGACCGGGATCTTTACTGCGATTCTGGTGGCCGTGTACTGCGTGGAGATGATGCGTTTCCTGAAGGCACACAATATTGGCATTCGTCTGCCGGACCAGGTGCCACCGATGATCAAAAACTCATTTGATCTGCTGATCCCGGTGCTGGTCGTGGTGCTTACGCTTTATCCCCTGAGCCTGTTTATTCAGTCTCAGTTCGACATGCTGATCCCTCAGGCGATTATGTCGATCTTTAAACCGCTGGTGTCGGCGGCGGATTCTCTGCCTGCAATTCTGCTGGCTGTGTTGATTGGTCACCTGCTGTGGTTTGCCGGGATCCACGGCGCTGCGATTGTGTCAGGCATGCTGCAGATGTTCTGGCTGACCAATCTGGGCATGAACCAGACCGCGCTGGCTCAGGGCGCGCCACTGCCGCATATCTTTATGGAAGCGTTCTGGACCTTCTTTATCGTCATCGGTGGCTCGGGCGCCACGATGGGGCTGGTGATCTGCTATCTGCGCAGCCGTTCCGCACACCTGCGATCCATTGGCCGTTTAAGCGTTGTACCAAGCTTCTTTAACATTAACGAACCGGTGATTTTCGGTACGCCAATCGTGATGAACCCTGTGTTCTTCATTCCATTCCTGCTGGCACCGATGGTGAACGCGGTGCTCGCATGGGCCGCCATGAAGCTGGATCTGATTGGACGCGTGATTTCTGTGGTGCCGTGGACCGCTCCGGCCCCTGTGGGTGCTGCGTGGGCGTTGGGCTGGGACTTCCGTGCGGCGGTGCTGGTCATCCTGCTGGCGCTGGTCTCTGCCATCATCTACTACCCGTTCTTTAAAGTGTACGAGAAGCAGTTGCTGGAGCAGGAAGCCGAAGAAGCACAGCGTGCTGAAGAGGATGGCCAGCAGGTGGCTTAATCAAAAAGCAAAACGGCAACTTCGGTTGCCGTTTTTGTATTTGCATTTTCCCCCGCTGAAAGAGGGCTGTCTGTAAAGATATTACTTCAGCGTACAGTCACCACACTGCTGAACATCCGGCAGGCGATAGCGCTGGCAGCAGGTCCGACGAACCAGTAATCCGTCGCGCGGCACCACGGTGCGGAACAACGGATTATCCTGGCCATCTGAAAGCTGTTTGGCAAAGAAACAGGACTGACGCAGCCCCTCGACGGTCTCATCGCCCAGCACCGCTTTCATCTCAGTCAGATACCAGTGAATGAGATACCCGGTATTACTCCAGATAAGCTTCCCGTTGATATCGCCAGTCTCTTCCAGCGCATTAACGACCGGAATGAGCGCCTGTTTCACCAGCGTTTCCATACGCTCCTGCGCGGACAAAACTGTCGTATTCCGATCCTCATGGACGTCAATCCAGAAGCAGGCCGCGCGGCCGGTTTCATGAAACTCGACGAAAAAATGCTCCGGGGAAAGGTCCAGCGCGGCGTCCTGCGTTAACAGGGCTATCATCAGCGGAGGCACCATCAGCCCGATATACCATTGCGCCCACAGGGAGAGTAACGGTTTATTTTCTCGCGCAAGATTAGGCTGGTTTCGATAGATATGATCGGAGTACACCGCGAGCAAAGAGTGCATTTCTGCCGGGCGACACCATTGCGCCAGCGTCATGGCCTGGTGCGGATGGGGTTCATCCAGCTTGATGAAATCGAGCAGGTAAGCGCGATGTTCGGCGATGGTTTCCCGTACGGAATCCGCAAGCGTTGAACGCCCGGCGCCAGGAGGGGCTAGCCAGATGACAGGATCAACGATTTGTGCGGAACGAGTAGCCATAGGAGAATAGGATACAAATCTAAATGATAATGATTGCCAATCCTAGCTATAGAGCAAACCGATCGCAAGCCTTTTGTCGGTAAAGCGGGAGGTGGGGCTTATCCTGCCTGGAGTTCAGGGCTTAAGAGGATATTGTTGCGGCCCATGTGCTTGGCTTCGTAGAGCGCTTTATCCGCTTTTTCGAGCGCCGCTTCGATATCCTCTGACTCATAAATCGCAATGCCAATACTGATGGTGACGTTGGTCGCCACGCTCTCATTAAACATATGCGGGATCTTCAGGTCGTAGACCTTCTGGCGAATACGTTCGGCGGTCTGGCGCGCCTGATCGAGCGTGACGCTGGTCAGCAGTACCATAAACTCTTCCCCGCCAAAACGGGCGACGATATCGCGTGAGCGCACGGCGTCACGGATTGCAGCCGAAACCCGAATCAGCGCCTGATCGCCCATCATATGGCCGTAGTGGTCGTTATAGGCTTTGAAATGATCGATATCCAGCAGCAGAACGAAATGTTCTCCCTGCTCAAGCGTAGGCAGATTCTCCAGCCGGCTTTGCAGGCCACGGCGGTTATACAGGCCGGTCAGCGGGTCCATCATGCTCAGATCGTTAAGCGTTTCCCGCTCCTCAAGCAGTCGGTACAGCAAGTCCTGAGCAAAACGGTCGTTACGTCTTTGAATTACGTGATGGATTGCAATCCCAATCATCGGCAGCGCGAGGGAGTAAACGATGCGTGGCCAGTACTCGGGAGGGCAAAACCACAGACAGACCAGAAATGTCGGCAGGGAGTGGATAGTAAATGCTTTGATATCACTGGCAAACGCCAGTGAGCCGATAAACAGGACGCTTAGCAGGGCCAGCAGCAGGAAGGTATAAGGGTCCTGCGTGACCAGCATAAATTTCCAGGCAATGTGCCAGGCCCAGATTCCACCAAAGATGAATGAAATCAGCGGAATATTGATCTGCCGGGTTTTATTCTTCCAGTGCCAGACCAGCAGCGACAGGCTGAGCGTGAAAATGAGCGCGACAGGCAGGGTCAGCGTATGCACGCTGTATAAGGGATTGAACACAGTAAAAAGTGCTGACACGGCGTTCAGGAATAAAAATAAACGTAAAGATAACTGATATTTCTTGTGACGTAATGAACGCCAGGATTGTGCTGTCATGTCGGTATATTTTTAGTAATTCTGAATTAAATCAAACTAATGGCTGCCGATGTGAATGAAATACTGCGCAATAATCAGGGACTAAAATATCAGAAATTTATTATAAATAGTTAACAGGTGTGCAATTTATCACCTTACTCATTTCCTGTCATTACGGGAAAGGTAAAGGTTGCCGGATTGTATCGGCCAGTGCTGACAAATGAGAAAACCTATCATATGATATTGGTTATCATTATCACGTTGAGAGAGAAAAACATGTTGAGCAAGGCGCTGGGAAGTGGATGGGGTGTGTTGCTGCCGGGGATCGTCCTCGCTGGGCTGACATTTGCCGATCTCTCATTGGACGTCTGGAAAGCGATTATCGTGTCGGGTCTGCTGGTGACATCAGGAATGATTTGGCATAAGCAGTTGCGTCATTTCGTTCTGCTGCCGTCTTGCGTCGCGCTGATCAGTGGAATGCTGGTAATAATGATGAGTTTGAAATAAAAGGGAAATGACAGGGAGTTAATCAGGGAGGAGATAAGATAAGTGGTGCGAAGAGGGGGACTTGAACCCCCACGTCCGTAAGAACACTAACACCTGAAGCTAGCGCGTCTACCAATTCCGCCACCTTCGCACTGTTATCTTATTCTTGTTGATATTGCCTCGTTGGTGCGAGGGGGGGACTTGAACCCCCACGTCCGTTAAGACACTAACACCTGAAGCTAGCGCGTCTACCAATTCCGCCACCGTCGCCCGGTGAGAACAATATCAAACATGGTTTGTGGTGCGAGGGGAGGGACTTGAACCCTCACGTCCGTAAAGACACTAACACCTGAAGCTAGCGCGTCTACCAATTCCGCCACCGTCGCATACCATCAATACTTAAAAAGTATCGCAACCACGGAGGCGCATTCTAGATGTTTTCAGCTTTCCGTCAACAGATAATTGCCCAGGATGTTTTGATTGCTGCAAAAATCGGCATTTGTATAGCCCGGAGCGCGATGCGCAGCCGGGCTGGCGGCAAATTACTTCTTCGCCTGACGCGTCATAACCGTGCGGTAAACTTTAAAGCGACCGGTCTGCGCCAGCACTTCATGGAAGCCGAAAATCTCATCCAGAAGGTTAGGATAAGGCAAGAAGGCGTTGGCCACGATGCGCAGCTCACCGCCGCTGTTGAGGTGACGTACCGCACCGCGAATCAGCGTTTGTGCCGCTTCAAGGCTGGTTTCCATGCCGTCGTGGAATGGCGGGTTGGAGATAATCATATCGAAACGCCCTGTCACCTCTGAGAACACGTTGCTGGCGAAAACATCGCCTTCGAGTTCATTGGCGGCAAGGGTGGCACGGCTGGCTTCAACGGCCGGCGCGCTCACGTCACACAGGGTAAGACGCACTTTCGGGGAGTGGGTGGCGAGCACGGCAGACAACACGCCTGCGCCGCAGCCGACATCCAGCACTTTGCCTTTGGTGTGCGGCGTAAAGGTGGAGAGCAGCAGTTGGCTGCCCACATCCAGACCGTCGCGGCTAAAGACGCCCGGCAGCGTTTTGATTGTCAGCCCTTCGAGCTGATACTCGCCCCAGGCTTTTTCGGCATCAAACTCAGGCTGTTTTTCCAGACGACCGTGGTACAAACCGCAGCGACGCGCGCTGTCGATTTTGTTCAGCGTCGCGTATTCCGCCAGCATTTGCTCGGCGCTACGCACGCCGCTGCGGTTCTCGCCGACAACGAAAATGTCGCAGCCAACCGGCAGCATGGAGAGCAGGTTCATCAGCTGGAACTGCGCTTCAGGTTTGTTCTTCGGCCAGTAGTAGATCAGCGTATCGCAGTCGGCGATATCGCTTTGCTCCGCCACCAGGCTGAAGCGCACGCGATCTTCCATCTGACGGCTTAACACCTGCCAGTGATGGAATTGCTGGGTATGGGCGCGGCTTTCGGCGCATTCGAAACGGGCAGGCAGATCGTCCTGCATATCTCCGGCAAACAGAATACGGCTTTCTTCGAAATCATCACTGTGACGCAGCAAGACTTCACTTGCCGGGGTAAATGCAGACATGAATTGTTCCTCAATAAACTCAGCCGGGGATTATAGTAGTTTGTTGGCGGATATACGACGAATTTGCTATATTTGCGCGCCTGACAGACAGGAGTTTTCCCTATGACATCCCGACGTGACTGGCAGTTACAGCAACTGGGCATCACCCAGTGGTCTCTGCGTCGCCCGACGGCGTTGCAGGGTGAAATCGCTATCTCCATTCCGGCACACGTTCGTCTGGTCATGGTGGCTGAAGAGCTGCCCTCGCTCACTGAGACGCTGGTCAGCGACGTTCTGCGTACGCTGAAAGTGAGCGCCGATCAGGTGTTACAGCTGACGCCCGAACGCGTGGCGATGCTGCCGCCGGAGAGCCGCTGCAACAGCTGGCGGCTTGGCGTTGCGGATGAGACTCCCCTTGAGGGCGGTCAGCTGCTAACGCCGCCACTGGAAGAATTGAAAGCAAACCCAAAGGCGCGAAGCGCGCTATGGCAACAAATCTGTGAATATGAACACGATTTCTTCCCTCACGACGTCTGATCTGGCATCAGCATTCGCGATCGAGACGCGCGCCCATGCCTTTCCGTGGAGCGAAAAAACATTCGCCAGCAATCAGGGCGAGCGCTATCTGAATTTCCATCTGGATGTCGATGGCGAAATGGCGGCATTTGCCATTACGCAGGTCGTGCTGGATGAAGCGACGCTGTTTAACATTGCCGTCGATCCCGCATACCAGCGCCGTGGCCTGGCCCGGGAACTGCTGGAATATGTAATACGCGAGCTGGAGGCACGTGATGTCTTCACGCTGTGGCTGGAGGTTCGCGCCTCCAATGCGGCCGCCATCGCTCTCTACGAAAGCTTAGGCTTTAACGAGGCGACGATTCGCCGTAATTATTACCCGACTGCCGAGGGACGCGAAGACGCCATCATCATGGCGCTGCCGCTTGGATAACAAATAAGGTTGTAACGATGAAATGGGACTGGATTTTCTTTGACGCCGACGAAACGCTGTTTACGTTTGATTCGTTTGGCGGCCTACAGCGGATGTTTTTAGACTATAGCGTCACCTTTACCGCAGAAGATTTTCAGGACTATCAGGCGGTGAACAAACCGCTTTGGGTGGATTACCAGAACGGTGCCATCTCGGCGTTACAGCTCCAGCAGCAGCGTTTTCAGGGCTGGTCCGAGCGTCTGAATGTCTCTCCCGGCGCGCTGAACGAGGCTTTTCTCAACGCGATGGCGGAGATTTGCGCACCGCTGCCAGGGGCGATTTCCCTGCTTAATGCCCTTAAAGGCAAAGTGAAGCTCGGGATCATCACCAACGGCTTTACCGCCCTGCAGCAGATCCGCCTTGAACGCACGGGCCTGCGCGATCATTTCGACGCGCTGGTGATCTCTGAACAGGTGGGCGTGCCAAAACCCGATCCGCGTATTTTTGACTATGCGCTGGAAAAAGCTGGCCATCCCGCACGTGAGCGCGTGCTGATGGTCGGAGACACCGCCGAGTCGGATATTCTGGGCGGGATGAAGTCCGGGCTGGCAACCTGCTGGCTGAACGCACACGGTCGCGCGCTGCCTGAAGGCATCGAACCGACCTGGACCGTATCGTCATTGAACGAACTGGAGCAACTCCTGTGTAAACAATGATTGCCTGCCCCCCATTGATGGGTAAAATAGCCGCAATTTCGTATTCCATGATGCGTGGCCTGCTGCCGCGCTTATATAAGAAGATTTGATTATGACGTTGTCTCCTTATCTGCAAGAGGTGGCGAAGCGCCGTACTTTTGCCATTATTTCTCACCCGGATGCCGGTAAAACGACCATCACCGAAAAGGTACTGTTGTTCGGACAGGCGATTCAGACCGCCGGTACGGTAAAAGGCCGTGGCTCCAGCCAGCACGCCAAATCGGACTGGATGGAGATGGAAAAGCAGCGTGGTATTTCCATTACCACCTCCGTGATGCAGTTCCCGTATCACGACTGCCTGGTGAACCTGCTCGACACCCCAGGCCACGAAGACTTCTCCGAAGATACCTACCGTACGCTGACGGCGGTTGACTGCTGTCTGATGGTCATCGACGCCGCGAAAGGGGTAGAAGATCGTACCCGTAAGCTGATGGAAGTCACACGTCTGCGCGATACGCCGATCCTGACCTTCATGAACAAACTCGACCGTGACATCCGCGATCCGATGGAAGTGATGGACGAAGTGGAGCGCGAGCTGAAAATCGCCTGTGCGCCAATTACCTGGCCGATCGGCTGCGGTAAGCTGTTCAAGGGCGTTTACCACCTCTATAAAGATGAAGTGTATCTGTACCAGACCGGTAAAGGTCACACCATCCAGGACGTGCGTATCGTGAAAGGTCTGGATAACCCGGATCTGGACGTGGCGGTGGGCGAAGAGCTGGCCTCTCAGCTGCGCGATGAGCTGGAGCTGGTCAAAGGCGCTTCTCACGAGTTTGACAAAGAGCTGTTCCTGGCCGGAGAAATCACGCCGGTGTTCTTCGGTACCGCACTGGGTAACTTTGGTGTGGATCATATGCTCGACGGTCTGGTGGAGTGGGCGCCGCAGCCGATGCCGCGCAAAACTGACTCTCGTCTGGTCGAAGCCGCAGAAGAGAAATTCACCGGCTTCGTCTTTAAGATCCAGGCTAACATGGACCCGAAACACCGCGACCGCGTGGCTTTCCTGCGTGTGGTTTCCGGTAAGTATGAAAAGGGCATGAAGCTGCGCCAGGTACGTATCGGGAAAGATGTTGTGATTTCCGACGCGCTGACCTTTATGGCGGGCGACCGTTCACACGTTGAAGAAGCCTATCCGGGCGACATCATCGGCCTGCATAACCACGGCACCATTCAGATCGGCGACACCTTCACCCAGGGTGAAATGATGAAGTTCACCGGTATCCCGAACTTCGCGCCGGAACTGTTCCGTCGTATCCGTCTGAAAGATCCGCTGAAGCAAAAGCAGCTGCTCAAAGGTCTGGTCCAGCTCTCCGAAGAGGGCGCGGTACAGGTCTTCCGTCCAATTGCCAACAACGATCTGATCGTGGGCGCGGTCGGTGTGCTGCAGTTCGACGTGGTCGTTGCACGTCTGAAGAGCGAGTACAACGTGGAAGCGATCTACGAATCGGTGAACGTGGCAACGGCGCGCTGGGTCGAGTGTGCTGACGTGAAGAAATTCGAAGAGTTCAAACGTAAGAACGAAATCCAGCTGGCACTGGATGGCGGCGATAACCTGACGTACATCGCCCCAACCATGGTTAACCTGAATCTGACCCAGGAACGCTATCCTGACGTTCAGTTCCGCAAAACCCGCGAGCACTAATCCTTTCTCAGAGCACGGCGCCCGCCGTGCTCCTCTTAAACTCCAGCCTTATTAATCCCTTGCGGAATGTTCTTAATTCAACGCGATTTTAGCGTTATTGCTCGTTTTTTGCCCGATTCTGAAAGCGGCTTTGTCAATGTGATCTATATTTAACTCAGTGTTTAACACCGGGCGCGGATGATAGTCCTGTTCAATGCGTGTTCATGAGTCTCTCATCCCGGCCGTGTGTTTATTCGCAAGATTAAAAACTAGTATGAAGGGATGTTTTGACGCTCAACTTCCGAGCAAACTACAGGAATACATCGATGAATATGACAAGACTTAAGATTTCTAAAACTCTGCTGGCAGTCACTCTGGGTGGCCTCCTGGTAAGTGGTTCTGCCCTGGCAGAAAGCACTACTACGGATAAGGCGCAATCCACCGCGGACAGCGCAGGGCAAAAAATCGATAGCTCTATGAATAAAGTCGGTAATTTCATGGATGACAGCTCTATCACAGCAAAAGTGAAAGCGGCTCTGGTGGATGATGAAAACATTAAGAGCACCGACATTTCCGTAAAAACTGACAAAAAAGTGGTCACCCTGAGTGGCTTCGTGGAAAGCCAGGCGCAGGCTGAACAAGCCGTCACCGTGGCGAAAGGCGTTGAAGGCGTCACCTCAGTCAGCGACAAACTGCACGTGCGTGATGCTAAAGACGCGTCTGTGAAAGGCTATGCAGGCGACACCGCAACCACCAGCGAAATCAAAGCTAAACTATTAGCAGATGACATCGTACCGTCTCGTAAAGTGAAAGTTGAAACCACCGACGGTGTGGTCCAGCTCTCCGGTACGGTTGATTCCCAGGCGCAGGTGGAACGCGCCGAAACTATCGCTAAAGCCGTCGATGGCGTTAAAAGCGTCAAAAACGATCTGAAAGCGAAATAAGAACGACTTTTGGACACAACGCTTGTGAGCACCTGAGCGCTCACATATAGCGGCTGATATTAACTATGGTAAAGGAGAGTTTTATGTTTCGTTGGGGCATTATATTTCTGGTTATCGCGTTAATTGCCGCCGCTCTGGGCTTTGGTGGTCTGGCGGGTACAGCGGCCGGCGCGGCGAAAATTGTTTTCGTTGTCGGTATTATCCTGTTCCTGGTCAGCCTGTTTACCGGACGCCGTCGTCCCTAGATAAGCGTAATCAGCCCGTCGGAAAACATCGCCGACAACACCACACTAAAAGCCAGTCCTTGCGACTGGCTTTTTCTGGTTTGAGTCATAGGGGCAGTTTGCGCTACTGTGTAATAACAGAAGAATGAAAAACAGGTGTAGCAGTGGGGCAGAGAATTCCGGTTACGCTCGGCAATATCGCGCCGTTGGCGTTAAAACCCTTTCGCGTCGGCCGGCTGGCGCTGGTATGCGAAGGCGGTGGGCAGCGAGGCATCTTCACGGCCGGGGTGCTGGATGAATTCATGCGCGCGCAATTTAACCCCTTCGATCTCTTCTTTGGCACGTCCGCCGGGGCGCAAAACCTCTCTGCCTACGTCTGTAATCAGCCCGGTTACGCCCGCAAAGTGATCATGCGCTACACCACTTCTCGCGATTTCTTTAATCCGCTGCGCTTTGTACGCGGCGGAAATCTCATCGATCTGGACTGGCTCTTAGACTCCACTTCCAGCCAGATGCCGCTGGCGATGGACACCGCTTCTCGCCTTTTTGATACGGGAAAAGAGTTCTGGATGTGCGCCAGCCGGGGCGATGACTACACGCCGGGCTACTTCTCACCGCAAAAAGAGAACTGGCTGGATATTCTGCGTGCATCCAGCGCGATTCCTGGCTTCTACCGGACCGCAGCGGCCCTCGACGGCATCAACTATCTGGACGGTGGGATCAGCGACGCCGTCCCCGTCCAGGAAGCCGCCCGCCGTGGTGCGCAAACTATCGTGGTGATCCGCACCGTGCCGTCGCAGATGTACTACACCCCGCAGTGGTTTAAGCGCATGGAAAAATGGCTGGGGGACAGTAGCCTGCAGCCGCTGGTGAACATCGCTCATCAGCATGAAACCAGCTACAGCGCAATGCAGCGGTTTATCGAAAAACCGCCGGGCAAGCTGAAAATCTTTGAAATCTACCCGCCGAAACCCCTTAACAGCATGGCGCTGGGCAGCCGCATACCTGCGCTGCGCGATGACTATAAAACCGGGCGTCTGTGCGCTCGCTATTTCCTGGCAACGGTGGGGAAACTGCTGGCCGAAAGTCCGCCTATTTATCGGCATAAGCGCATCATCACGCCACCGGCGATTGTGGCAAACGACGCCCTGACGATGCCGCTGGTGGATGCCCCGCAGGCGAACGATACGACCTTTGATAACGAGGATCTGGCGTGACTTTTCGCTTTGTCGACACCCATTGCCACTTTGATTTTCCGCCGTTTACCGGCAACGAAGCGCAAAGTATTGCGCAGGCAGCGAAGGCGGGTGTGCAGGCGATTATCGTGCCTGCCATTGAAGCGGCAAATTTTGAACGGGTGCTCGATTTGGCCCGCAGCCACACGGCACTCTACGCCGCGCTGGGTCTGCATCCCATTGTGGTGGAAACGCATCAGGATGCGCATCTGGACCAGCTGGAAGCCTGTATTCTCACCGCCGGAAAAAAGCTGGTGGCGATCGGTGAGATCGGTCTTGATCTCTATCGCGACGATCCGCAATTCGATCGCCAGCAGGCGCTTTTGGATGCGCAGCTAAAACTGGCTAAACGTCACGATCTGCCGGTGATCCTCCACTCGAGACGCACTCACGACAAACTGGCGATGCATCTCAAACGCGCCGATCTACCGCGAACCGGCGTGGTGCACGGTTTTTCCGGAAGCCTTCAACAGGCGCAACGTTTTATCGAGCTGGGCTACAAAATTGGCGTCGGCGGCACGATTACCTATCCGCGCGCCAGTAAAACCCGCGACGTGATGGCGCAGTTGCCCCTGTCATCCCTGCTGCTGGAAACTGACGCGCCGGACATGCCACTGAATGGTTTTCAGGGCCAGCCGAATCGCCCGGAGCAGGCGGCGCATGTCTTTACGACGCTGTGTGAATTACGTGCTGAGCCGGCAGAAACCCTCGCCGATGCGCTGCTGCAAAACACCGAAGATCTGTTTGGCATCACCCTATAAATAGAGCGCCGGGCGGATCACCGTTATCCTCTGTTTCTCCAGCGCACAGGCCAGGGGTTCAACATCCTCTGCCGTGGCGCTGCGCCAGCTGGCCGCCTCGCCGTACACCCCGTGGGCGTGAAAAGCGTTGATCCTGACAGGCACATCGCCGAGGGAGAGAATAAAGGCGATCAGCGACTCCAGATGTTTCAGATAATCACAATGATCCGGGATCACCAGCAGCCTCAGTTCCGTTAAACGCTGATGGTGCGCCAGCCAGCGAATGCTGTCTTTAATCTGCGGGTTTTCGCGCCCGGTCAGGAAACGGTGATGCTCGTTGTTCCAGGCTTTCAGATCCAGCATGGCGCCATCAAAAAACGGCAGCAGCTTTTGCCAGCCGGTTTCACTCAGCAGCCCGTTGCTGTCTACCAGACAGGTTAAATGCTTCAGTGACGCGTCCGCTTTGATGGCGCGAAACAGCGCCACCACAAACGGCAGCTGGGTAGTGGCTTCGCCGCCGCTGACGGTTATCCCTTCAATAAAGGGTGCGACGTAGCGAATCTGCCCGAGGATTTCCTCTACGCTGAAACGCTGCGCCATCGGGGTGGCCTGTTGCGGGCAGACGTGCAAACAGGTGTCGCATCTTTGACAGATACTCTCCTGCCACCAGACGCGCCCGGCCTGAATGTTCAGGGCATCGTGCGGGCAGTGAAGCACGCAGTCGCCGCAATCGTTGCAGCGGCCAATGGTCCACGGGTTGTGGCAGGTTTTGCAGCGCAGGTTACAGCCCTGCAGGAACAGCGCCAGGCGGCTGCCCGGCCCGTCCACGCAGGAGAAGGGGATAACCTGACTAACTAAAGCGCATCTGCTGTTCATGGCTTATCACGCGCGGCTGACGTTCAAGGATACGTGTATTGCGTGCGGCCTCTTCGCCAAGCCAGGTGGTGTTGGTACGAGAGCCTTCCGCGCGGTATTTTTCCAGATCCGACAGGCGCACCATATACCCGGTCACACGCACCAGATCGTTCCCGGCCACGTTGGCCGTGAATTCGCGCATCCCGGCGTTAAACGCCCCAAGACACAGCTGAACCACGGCCTGCGGGTTACGCTTGATGGTTTCGTCCAGCGTCAGAATATCACTGATGCCTGAATGATAATGTTTGTGATGCGGCGCGACGGCCAGCAGATGGCTAATTGGATCCGGCTCATCGCCATACGGCAGACGCGCACCCGGCGTAGTACCCGCGTCAGAGCTGATTCCGGACTGGGCATGCAGCATGGCGCGCTGCTTCCAGCCGTGTTTCACCGGCGTATTTTCGACAAATTCCGCAAGCTGTTCGCTAATGCGGTAGCCCAGCGCATTGGCCTGCTCATCCTTGCCGTAACGCGCGTTCAGCCCGGCTTTCTCGCACAGGGTATTCACCGCTTCGGCCAGACCGTACATGCCAAACATCGGCACAAAACGATCCGCATCAATCAGCCCCTCTTTTACCAGGAAGCTATTCTCAAAGAAGCCGGATTGCTCATACAGGAAATCACAGCGTGCATCGATAATCGCGATCTGCTGCTGGCAGTAGTGCGGTAGCGTGCGGGTAAAGAAATCGTCCACTGATTCACTGCTCTCGGCGATAGCCTTGAGGTTGAGGCGAACCAGGGTGCTGCCACCGCCCGCCAGCGGCAGGGAGTTGTAACAACTCACCACGCCATAACGGCCTTTTGTGAAAATTTTATCATTCACCGGACCGTTGGAAATATGCGGTTTACTGCATTCGCAAATATTTTTTGCCACGCTCAGCAGCAAATCATCAGGGGTGATTTCCGGGTCGTAAATAAAGGTGAGATTCGGTGCGACCTGCTTCAGCTCTGCATCGGCGCGTAGAATAGCGCGGGTGACTGGGGTATCCGCAGGGCCGATGTTGGCGTGCATAAACGCGTCTGGCAGGGTTCTGTCGAGATAACGCCAGAAACGTTTTATTCGGCTATCAATTTCTTCTTGTGTTAGAATTCTAACATATGGTTGCAGCAACGCGTCGAGATGGCCGAGAAACACCGGCATCGATGTGACGGATGGAACATGGTGGTAGAGAATAGTGAGTAACGACAGGGCGTCATCGAGATCTTTCGCCCCTTCCAGCTCTAACCACTCTGAGCCGTTTGCCAGGAATTTAGCGTAGTCCGGCAGAACGTAGCGCGGTTTGAAGGGCGCATGGCCTTCAAACATATCGCAGATGAAACCCTCGTCCAGTGCCGCACGCGCGGCCTGTGACAGCGCGGGGTAGGGCAGATTGTTTTCCGCTTCCAGCGCCAGGAAATGACGTTTTTGCTCGGCTGTCAGTACCGGGCTTGTCACAATTTGCTGGCAACGTTGTTGCAAAGCATCGAGACCGGAGGTGGACATGTTCGCTTCCTTTTATTCTGCGGTTGATGGGCAGATTGTAGGAACTCATCATGCGAAGCCATTTGATCCGACGCGGGTGATTGCTGTTTTAGCCAGCAGCCTGAGGACTAAAGTTTGAAGTTGATCTCATTACAGTAATGCAAATTTGTATGCAGTTTTCATTAACTGTGATGAATGTCGAAGTGTGAATGCGGGTGAATGTTAGAATACTCACAGACCCGCACGGTGAAAATTTATACGGCTAAGCCGTTGGAGAATGTTATGACCGATTTAACCGCAAGCAGCCTGCGCGCGTTGAAACTGATGGACCTGACCACCCTGAACGATGACGACACCAATGAAAAAGTGATCGCATTGTGCCATCAGGCGAAAACGCCAGTGGGCAATACCGCTGCCATCTGCATCTATCCGCGTTTTATCCCGATTGCACGTAAGACGCTGAACGCGCAGGGCACGCCTGACGTGCGTATCGCAACCGTCACCAACTTCCCGCACGGCAATGACGACATCGACATTGCGCTGGCTGAAACCCGCGCGGCGATTGCCTACGGTGCTGATGAAGTTGACGTGGTGTTCCCGTACCGTGCGCTGATCGCCGGCAACGAGCAGGTCGGTTTTGACCTGGTGAAAGCCTGTAAAGACGCTTGTGCGGCGGCTAACGTGCTGCTGAAAGTGATTATCGAAACGGGCGAGCTGAAAGAAGAAGCGCTGATTCGTAAAGCATCTGAAATCTCCATCAAAGCGGGTGCGGATTTCATTAAAACCTCTACCGGTAAAGTGCCGGTCAACGCAACGCCAGAAAGCGCTCGCATCATGATGGAAGTGATTCGCGACATGGGCGTGTCTAAAACCGTTGGTTTCAAACCTGCCGGCGGCGTGCGTACTGCAGAGGACGCGCAGCAGTTTCTGGCCATCGCTGACGATCTGTTTGGCGCCGACTGGGCGGATTCCCGCCACTACCGCTTCGGCGCATCCAGCCTGCTGGCAAGCCTGCTGAAAGCGCTGGGTCACGGCGACGGTAAGAGCGCCAGCAGCTACTAATTACTCGTCATAATCAGGCTGCACTTTCACCCCAGTCTCTTACTTGTGTAGGCGCCTGGGGGGCACTTTCTTGCCGCCCTCCGGCAGCTCGAATTATGTAGAGTAATATTATTATCGCGGCGGGTTTACCGCCGCATTTAACCTGATTCCCCGGGGGTTACCGTGTTTCTCGCACAAGAAATTATTCGTAAAAAACGTGATGGTCATGCATTAAGCGACGAAGAGATCCGCTTCTTTATCAACGGTATTCGTGACAACACCATCTCTGAAGGGCAGATTGCCGCCCTGGCGATGACCATTTTCTTCCACGATATGGCGATGCCGGAACGTGTCTCGCTGACCATGGCGATGCGGGATTCAGGAACCGTTCTGGACTGGAAAAGCCTTAACCTCAACGGCCCGATTGTGGATAAACACTCCACGGGCGGCGTGGGCGATGTCACTTCCCTGATGCTTGGCCCAATGGTCGCCGCATGTGGGGGCTATATCCCGATGATCTCCGGGCGCGGCCTGGGGCATACGGGCGGTACGCTCGACAAACTGGAAGCCATTCCGGGCTTCGATATCTTCCCGGATGACCAGCGCTTCCGCGAAATTATTAAAGACGTTGGTGTGGCGATTATCGGCCAGACCAGCTCTCTCGCGCCGGCAGATAAACGTTTTTACGCCACCCGCGATATCACCGCGACAGTGGATTCCATTCCGCTGATCACCGCCTCGATCCTCGCCAAAAAGCTGGCAGAAGGTCTGGATGCCCTGGTGATGGATGTGAAAGTGGGTAGCGGCGCGTTTATGCCAACCTATGAACTCTCTGCGGCACTGGCCGAAGCGATCGTGGGCGTCTCCAACGGTGCAGGCGTGCGCACAACGGCGCTGCTCACCGACATGAACCAGGTGCTGGCTTCCAGCGCGGGTAACGCCGTCGAAGTGCGCGAAGCCGTGCAGTTCCTGACCGGCGAATACCGCAATCCGCGTCTGTTCGACGTCACTATGGCGCTGTGCGTTGAGATGCTGATCTCCGGTAAGCTCGCCAAAGACGACGCCGACGCGCGCGCGAAACTGCAGGCGGTGCTGGATAACGGCAAAGCGGCAGAGATCTTCGGTCGCATGGTGGCTGCGCAAAAAGGCCCAACCGATTTCGTCGAAAACTACGCGAAATACCTGCCGACCGCGACGCTCAGCAAAGCGGTTTACGCCGATGCGGAAGGTTTTGTCTCCGCCATGGACACCCGTGCGCTGGGCATGGCCGTGGTATCGATGGGCGGCGGACGCCGTCAGGCATCGGACACGATTGATTACAGCGTCGGCTTTACCGATATGACCCGTCTGGGTGACAGCGTTGACGGGCAGCGTCCGCTGGCGGTCATCCATGCCAAAGACGAAGCCAGCTGGCAGGAAGCGGCGAAAGCGGTAAAAGCGGCCATTAAACTTGACGACACAGCTCCCGAAACCACACCAACCGTCTATCGTCGTATCACCGAATAGCGGTATACTGATCTGATCGGTTTTTTATGAATTTTTGAAGCACATAAGTACGGAGAACATATGAAACGTGCATTTATTATGGTGCTGGACTCATTCGGCATCGGCGCTACAGAAGATGCAGACCGCTTTGGTGATGTCGGTTCCGACACCATGGGCCATATCGCAGAAGCGTGTGCGAAAGGCGAAGCGAACAATGGCCGTCAGGGCCCACTGACTCTGCCAAACCTGACCCGCCTGGGTCTGGTGAAAGCGCATGAAGGTTCGACTGGTAAAGTGGCGGCCGGTATGGACGCTAACGCAGAAGTGATCGGCGCATACGCCTGGGCGCACGAGCTTTCCTCAGGTAAAGACACCCCGTCTGGTCACTGGGAAATTGCCGGTGTACCGGTTCTGTTCGACTGGGGCTACTTCTCCGATCACGAAAACAGCTTCCCGCAGAAGCTGCTGGACAAGCTGGTTGAGCGCGGCAATCTGCCGGGTTACCTCGGTAACTGCCACTCCTCTGGTACGGTGATTCTGGATCAGCTCGGCGAAGAGCACATGAAAACCGGCAAGCCGATTTTCTATACTTCCGCTGACTCCGTGTTCCAGATTGCCTGCCACGAAGAGACCTTCGGCCTGGATCGTCTGTACGAGCTGTGCGAAATCGCGCGTGAAGAGCTGACCGAAGGCGGCTACAACATTGGCCGCGTGATTGCTCGTCCGTTTATCGGCGACAAACCGGGCAACTTCCAGCGTACCGGCAACCGTCACGATCTGGCCGTAGAACCGCCAGCACCGACCGTGTTGCAGAAACTGGTCGATGAGAAAGCGGGCGAAGTGGTTTCTGTCGGTAAAATCGCAGACATCTACGCCAACTGCGGCATCACCAAAAAAGTGAAAGCCACCGGTCTGGACGCGCTGTTCGACGCCACCATCAAAGAGATGAAAGAAGCGGGCGACAAGACTATTGTCTTCACCAACTTCGTAGACTTCGACTCCTCCTGGGGCCACCGTCGCGACGTCGCCGGTTATGCTGCCGGTCTGGAACTGTTCGACCGCCGTCTGCCAGAGCTGCTGGAGCTGGTGGGGGAAGATGACATCATCATCCTCACCGCTGACCACGGCTGCGACCCAACCTGGACCGGTACCGACCACACCCGCGAGCACATTCCTGTGCTGGTGTACGGACCGAAAGTGAAACCAGGATCGCTGGGCCACCGCGAAACCTTCGCGGATATCGGCCAGACCATTGCGAGCTACTTCGGTACTTCGCCAATGGACTACGGCAAAAACATGCTGTGATGCGCATGCCCGGCAGCACTGCGCTCGCCGGGCCTACGATTTAGTAGGTCGGGTCAGGCGCAGCCGCCACCCGACAAAACGACAATTTTAAAAGGATCTGAAGATGGCTACCCCACACATTAATGCAGAAATGGGCGATTTCGCGGACGTAGTGTTGATGCCGGGTGACCCGCTGCGCGCGAAGCACATTGCGGAAACCTTCCTCGAAGACGTACGTGAAGTGAACAACGTGCGCGGCATGCTGGGCTTCACAGGTACTTACAAAGGCCGCAAAATCTCTGTGATGGGTCACGGTATGGGTATCCCGTCCTGCTCCATTTACACCAAAGAGCTGATCACCGATTTCGGCGTGAAGAAAATCATCCGCGTCGGCTCTTGTGGTGCAGTGCGTATGGACGTGAAACTGCGTGACGTCGTCATCGGTATGGGTGCTTGCACCGATTCCAAAGTCAACCGTATGCGTTTCAAAGACCACGACTTTGCAGCCATCGCTGACTTCGGCATGGTGCGTAACGCGGTTGACGCGGCGAAAGCGCTGGGCGTTGATGCGCGCGTTGGTAATATCTTCTCTGCTGACCTGTTCTATGCACCGGACGGCGGCGAAATGTTCGACGTGATGGAAAAATACGGCATCCTGGGCGTGGAAATGGAAGCGGCGGGCATCTACGGCGTAGCGGCTGAGTTTGGTGCGAAAGCGCTGACCATCTGCACCGTGTCAGACCACATCCGTACTCACGAGCAGACCACTGCCGCTGAGCGTCAGACCACCTTCAACGACATGATCAAAATCGCGCTGGAATCCGTTCTGCTGGGCGATAAAGAGTAAGTCTGTTTGCCGGGTGGCTTCTCCGCCTTACCCGGCCTGCAATGTTAAAGCCCGCTTGCGGGCTTTTCTGTCACCGCACTGCTTTCGCTATCCACGCTGACAACTCCCGCAACTCTTTTTCCTGCTCCGGGAACTCGCCTAACAGCGCGTCACACGCTTGCTGCAGACTCTCCGCGCGATACAGACATCCCTGCAAACGGGCCGCCAGCGCTTCCAGCGGGGCCGGATTGAGGCTATCGGTAAACACCTGCGTGCGCGTAATAATGCCCCGTTCAACGTCGAAATGCAGCTCTACGCCGCCCCAGGTGAAACGCTCGTCCAGCAGATGCGAGAACGCCGGTGCCTGACCGAAGTTCCACTCCCAGCTGCTTTGCCGGGCAAAGGTTTCGGCGAAGTTGGGCAAATCCGGCGTTTTGTCCGGGGAGATCACTTCCGCCTCGACGCGCTCGCCATAATGTTCGAAAAACGCCTCACGAATTGCCGCGCAAACCTGCTCATGGGTAATGCCTGGCAGCAGCTCCACCAGATTCGCCACGCGACCGCGCACCGAGGTAATCCCCTTGGCCTGCAGCTTTTTCTTGTCGGGATTGAGATAGTTCGCCAGACGGCTCAAGTCAGCGTTAAGCAGTAAAGTGCCGTGATGAAAACCGCGATCTTTGGTTTCGCGATAGGCCGAACCGGAAACTTTACGGTCGCCTTCAGGGGTTTTGACCACCAGATCGTTTCGTCCGGAGGCTTCTGCCGTCACGCCGAGGGCGTTCAGGGCATTGAGCACAATCGCGGTGGAGATGGTTTTATCGTATTCCGGTTTCCCGGCCATAAAGGTAAAGCAGGTATTGCCGAGGTCATGGAATACCGCGCCGCCGCCGCTGCTGCGACGGGCCAGACGCACGTTATCCTCTTCCATGCGCCGGGTGTTGCACTCTTTCCACGGGTTCTGCGCGCGGCCAATGACTACCGTATCGGCGTTGCGCCACAGGAACAGGACGCGCTGTGTGGCAGGCATCTGGCGGAAGATGCACTCTTCCACCGCGAGGTTGAACCAGGGATCGTAAGAGTCAGAGATAAGCAGGCGTAGTGTCGTCATGGCAGATTTCCTTTCCGAATCGTCCACCCACTTTACCATTAATCCCTCTTCTCGCTCTCTTCCTCTTCCGGCACCGATTTACTGGCCGTCAGCAGGAAAGGCGATTGCTGCCAGCGCGTGCGTTTGCCCTGCAAAAGCGTGCGCGTTAACACGACGCCAATCGCCAGCGAAAGGAGTAACATCAGGCGTAGAATATTCGTGGTGTTATCCACCTGCTTGGCTTCGGTCGGCAGGGTGTGGGTGTCGAGGGTCAGACGCAGGTAGCCCAGCGGGCCATTCTTGCCCTGAATCGGCTCGATAATTTGCTGATTGAAATAGCCGCCGGCCTTTTTGCCGTCGAGCGCCAGACGGTCACGCACGTCAACGTGCTCACCGGCGCGGGCAATCAGATCGCCCTGTTCGTCGTAGACGCCCGCATCCAGAATACGGCTGTTTTCCGTAATCTGACGCAGTATTTGGGCGATGCGTTTATCGTCCGGCGTCTCGGTGCGCATTGCGGGCGCAACGCTCAGGGTAACCTGACGCGCCAGGGTTCGCGCCAGCTCTTCGAACTGCGGATTACGTTGTCGTTGATGATTCTGGCTAAACCAGGATGCCCCTTGCATCAGCGCCACCAGAAGCGCGAGGCAGGACAGGACAATCACTGCACGATGAAGCCGGAATTTCAGTTTTGCGCGAGCCATATTCCACCTGCTGAAAATTTACGGCTTAATGTTGCCAGAAGTGATGGTTACAGGGTAGCCTCATGCGTTATTTTCCCCCTGGAACCTTCCGGCGCGAACCAATTTACAGGAGCTTCAATGCCGAACATTACCTGGTGCGACCTGACCGATGACGTCTCTTTATGGCCAGGATTGCCGCTCTCATTAAGTGGCGACGAGGTCATGCCTCTGGACTACCATGCGGGGCGTAGCGGCTGGCTGCTGTATGGCCGTGGCCTGGATAAGCAACGCCTGACGCAATACCAAACCAAGCTCGGCGCGGCGATGGTGATTGTGGCGGCCTGGTGCGTGGAAGATTATCAGGTGCTGCGTCTGGCCGGATCGCTGACACAACGCGCGACCCGCCTGGCCCACGAAGCCGGGCTGGATGTGGCGCCGCTGGGTAAAATCCCGCATCTGAAAACGCCAGGACTGCTGGTGATGGATATGGATTCGACCGCCATTCAGATCGAGTGCATCGACGAACTCGCGAAACTGGCCGGTAGCGGCGAGATGGTGGCGGAAGTGACCGAACGCGCCATGCGCGGCGAACT
The DNA here is from genome assembly GCF_003051885.1 of Lelliottia sp. WB101. Lineage (NCBI taxonomy): Bacteria > Pseudomonadati > Pseudomonadota > Gammaproteobacteria > Enterobacterales > Enterobacteriaceae > Lelliottia > Lelliottia sp. WB101. The sequence goes on along the minus strand of NZ_CP028520.1, from coordinate 274,529 downwards.
CGATTTTGCCGCCAGCCTGAAGCAGCGCGTCGCCACGTTGAAAGGGGCCGATGCCAACATCCTGCGTCAGGTGCGTGATGAACTCCCGTTGATGCCGGGCCTCACTCAACTGGTACTGAAGCTGGAAACCCTCGGCTGGAAAGTGGCGATTGCCTCCGGCGGCTTCACCTTCTTCGCGGACTACCTGCGCGACAAACTGCGACTGACCACCGTTGTGGCGAACGAACTGGAGATCCGCGACGGTAAACTGACCGGCGAAGTGATCGGCGATATCGTGGATGCCCAGTACAAAGCCAACACCCTGACGCGTCTGGCGGAAAAATATGAAATTCCGGTCACGCAGACCGTCGCTATCGGTGACGGCGCGAACGATCTGCCAATGATCAAAGTGGCCGGGCTGGGCATTGCCTATCATGCCAAGCCAAAAGTAAACGAAAAGACGGAAGTCACCATTCGTCATGCCGATCTGATGGGGGTGTTCTGCATCCTCTCCGGTAGCGTGAATCAGAAATAAAGAGGTAAACCGTGGCGAAAGCTCCAAAACGCGCATTTGTCTGTAATGAATGTGGTGCGGATTATCCGCGCTGGCAGGGGCAGTGCAGCGCCTGCCATGCCTGGAACACCATCACCGAAGTGCGTGTGGCCGCTTCGCCAACCGTGGCCCGTAACGAGCGTCTTAGCGGCTATGCGGGTAACGCTGGCGTCTCGAAGGTACAAAAACTTTCCGAGATCAGCCTCGATGAAGTGCCGCGTTTTTCCACCGGTTTTAAAGAGTTTGACCGCGTACTGGGCGGCGGCGTGGTGCCGGGCAGCGCGATTCTGATCGGCGGTAACCCCGGCGCCGGTAAATCGACGCTGCTGCTGCAAACGCTGTGCAAACTCGCGGAACAGATGAAAACCCTGTACGTGACCGGTGAAGAGTCTTTGCAACAGGTCGCGATGCGCGCGCACCGTCTCGGTCTCCCGACCGGCAATCTGAATATGCTGTCGGAAACCAGCATCGAGCAAATCTGTATGATTGCTGACGAAGAGCAGCCGAAGCTGATGGTCATCGACTCCATCCAGGTCATGCACATGGCGGATATTCAGTCATCGCCGGGCAGCGTGGCGCAGGTGCGTGAAACCGCCGCCTATCTGACGCGCTTTGCTAAGACGCGCGGTGTGGCTATCGTGATGGTCGGCCACGTCACCAAAGACGGCTCCCTGGCCGGTCCGAAAGTGCTTGAGCACTGTATCGACTGCTCCGTGATGCTCGACGGCGATGCGGATTCCCGTTTCCGCACCCTGCGCAGCCATAAAAACCGTTTTGGTGCGGTGAATGAGCTGGGCGTTTTCGCCATGACCGAACAGGGGCTGCGCGAAGTGAGCAACCCATCGGCCATCTTCCTGAGCCGTGGCGACGAAGAGACCGCCGGCAGCTCGGTGATGGTGCTCTGGGAAGGGACGCGGCCGCTACTGGTGGAGATTCAGGCGCTGGTGGATCAATCGATGATGGGCAACCCTCGTCGCGTGGCGGTCGGGCTTGAGCAAAACCGTTTGGCGATTCTGCTGGCGGTGCTGCACCGTCACGGCGGCCTGCAAATGGCGGATCAGGATGTGTTCGTTAACGTGGTGGGCGGCGTGAAAGTGACAGAAACCAGTGCCGATCTGGCCCTGCTGCTGGCGATGGTCTCCAGCCTGCGCAACCGACCGCTCCCGCAGGATCTGGTGGTGTTTGGCGAAGTGGGGCTGGCCGGAGAAATTCGCCCGGTCCCGAGCGGCCAGGAGCGTATCTCCGAAGCGGCGAAACACGGTTTCCGTCGTGCCATTGTCCCTGCTGCCAACGTACCGAAAAAAGTGCCGGAAGGGATGAAAATTTTCCCGGTGAAAAAACTGTCGGATGCGTTAAGCGTCTTTGACGACTTATAATATTAACGTGCGTATCTTTTTGGCGGGAGCGTTTTGCTGACCCGCCTCACTTAGCAGGAGGCTCTTGTGTCAACATTTGACTATCTTAAAACCGCGATCCGCCAGAAAGGCTGTACGTTGCAGCAGGTGGCGGAAGCCAGCGGGATGACCAAGGGCTATTTAAGCCAGCTTCTGAATGCCAAAATCAAAAGCCCGAGCGCGCAAAAACTTGAGGCGCTGCACCGCTTTCTGGGCCTCGAATTTCCGCGCATGCAAAAGAATATCGGCGTGGTATTTGGCAAGTTTTATCCGCTGCATACCGGCCATATCTATCTGATTCAGCGCGCCTGTAGCCAGGTGGATGAGCTGCATATCATCATGGGTTACGATGACACGCGTGACCGCGCGTTGTTCGAAGACAGCGCCATGTCCCAGCAGCCGACCGTCTCAGACCGTCTGCGCTGGCTGCTGCAGACGTTCAAATACCAAAAGAACATTCGTATTCATGCCTTTAACGAAGAGGGCATGGAGCCGTATCCGCACGGCTGGGATGTGTGGAGTAACGGCATCAAAGCCTTTATGGAAGAGAAGGGGATAGCCCCGAACTGGATCTATACCTCTGAAGAGTCCGATGCGCCGCAGTTCCGCGAACATCTCGGAACGGAAACAGTGCTGATCGATCCTAAGCGTACCTTCATGAACATCAGCGGCGCGCAAATCCGCGAAAACCCCTTCCGCTACTGGGATTACATCCCAACGGAAGTGAAGCCGTTCTTCGTGCGCACGGTGGCGATTCTGGGCGGTGAATCGAGCGGTAAATCTACGCTGGTCAACAAGCTGGCGAATATCTTCAACACCACCAGTGCCTGGGAGTATGGGCGAGATTACGTCTTCTCACACCTGGGCGGCGATGAGATGGCGCTCCAGTATTCCGATTACGACAAAATCGCGCTGGGTCATGCGCAGTACATTGATTTCGCGGTGAAATACGCGAACAAAGTGGCGTTTGTAGATACGGATTTCGTGACCACTCAGGCGTTCTGTAAAAAGTACGAGGGCCGTGAGCATCCGTTTGTTCAGGCGCTGATCGATGAGTATCGCTTCGATCTGGTGATTTTGCTGGAAAACAATACGCCGTGGGTCGCCGATGGGATGCGCAGCCTGGGCAGCTCCGTCGACCGCAAAGAGTTCCAGACCATGCTGGTGGATATGCTGCGTGAGAATAACGTGGAGTTTGTCCATGTGGAGGAGTCGGACTACGATGGCCGCTTCCTGCGCTGCGTGGAGCTGGTGAAGACGTTGATGGGGGAGCAGGCGTAAAGCGCTGCTCCGAACGATCCCTCTCCCGAAAGGGAGAGGGTCAGAAAGAGGTTAATGACCTCAGAACTGCACTACCACCTTCCCGCGCATATGCCCGTCCAGCACTTTGCGGTGCGCTTCGCTAATGCTCTCCACGCTTAATCCCTGCAGCGTCTCACTCAACGAACTCTCCACCACACCGTTTTCGACCAGCTTCGCGACCTCATTCAGAATCTCACCCTGACGCGCCATGTCCGCAGTCTGATACATGCTTCGGGTATACATGAACTCCCAGTGCAGCGCGGCAGATTTAGACTTCAGCTTGCTTTGATCCAGCGGATGGTCGTTCTCAACGATGGTGCAAATATGCCCCTGCGGCGCAATCAGCTCGCTGACCGCCGCCCAGTGCCCGTCGGTATCGTTAAGAATGAAAATGTAATCCACAAAGGTAATGTCGTGCTTCGCCAGTTCACCTTGCAGGTCGCGGTAATTTACCACCAGATCCGCACCGCGATCCCGGCACCACTGGGCCGAATCTTCCCGGGACGCCGTGGCGATCACCTTGATCTGGCTGTTGTGTTTGGCAAAGGGGATCGCCAGCGATCCGACGCCGCCCGCGCCCCCGATGATCAGCAGTGTTTTGTCCGATCCGGCGTCCTGGATATTCAGCCGTTCAAACAATCCTTCCCACGCCGTCAGGGCGGTTAACGGCAGCGCCGCTGCGGCAGCCCAGTCGAGGTTTTGCGGTTTGTGGCCGACGATGCGCGCATCAATCAGCTGGTGCGTGGCATTGCTGCCCGGACGGGTGATGTCCCCTGCGTACCACACTTCGTCACCGGCTTTGAATTGCGTAACGCTCGCACCGACCGCCTTCACAATTCCGCTGGCGTCCCAGCCGAGAATACGCGGCGCTTGCAGACCGTTTTTGCTCAGGCTGGCATGAACTTTAGTATCGACCGGGTTTACAGAAACGGCTTTCACCTCAACCAGCAAATCATGCTCGCCGGGCTGCGGCATGGGCTGCGTGATCTCAATAAAAGCAGAAGGCTGGTCTGGATTAACGGCAATGGCTTTAACGGACATGGTGAACTCCTTATGGAATGCGTTTGTTGAGGCTAGTCTATTAAGTCACCAGTTGCGTGATAAGATGGACAATCAATAACAAAGTGTTCGCTTGAGATGAACAATCATGTTTAAACAGCTACAGGATATGGCCCTGTTTGCGCTGGTGGCCGAGATGGGGAGTTTTACCGCGGCGGCGCAAAAAGCGAGCCTGCCAAAATCAAGCGTCAGCCAGCGAATCAGCCAGCTTGAGCAGCAGGTCGGTATCCGCCTGCTGAACCGCACCACCCGCAAACTCAATTTAACCTATGCCGGAGAGCACTATCTGGTGCACTGCCGCGAGATGCTGGCGGCGAGCGAGCGCGCGGAATACGCCATTCAGCGTCTGCGCGATAATCCCGGCGGTCGGCTGCGGCTCACAAGTCCGGCGGGGATTGGTGCCACGCTGCTGGCGCATCTGAATGCGGAGTTTCAGCGCCGTTATCCGGATGTGTCGCTCGATGTCTGTATTTCAGATGATGTGCAGGATCTGGTGGAGTCTGGCTATGACGTCGCGCTGCGCACCGGTAAGCCGCAGGACTCTTCGTTGATTGGCCGTATGATTGGTAACTGCCCGCGCTACCTGCTGGCCTCGCCGGATTATCTGGCGCGCTTTGCTCCTCTGGAACATCCACGGCAGCTGGTGGATCACCGCTGTATCACTCACAAAGCCTGGCCGGAGTGGCTGTTGCGTCGTAACGACGAGGATTATCGGCATCTGCCTGACAACGCGCATGTGACGGATAACCTGGTTTACGCCAGGGAGAGTGCCATTGCGGGGGCGGGAATCACGCTGCTGCCCGCATTTTTGCTGGAAGATAAAATCGAGAAGGGGGCGCTGGTGCCGGTGTTGCCAGAATGGCGCGTGGAGGGCAACGAGCTATGGCTGGTCTACCCGAGCCGGAAGCTGAATTCGCCTGCGCTGATGAGCTATATCCAGTTTGCGATGCAGTTTGATGAGGTGAAGCGGTTTTACGTTGGGGTGTGAATGCCGGGAGGCGATGACGCCTTACCCGGCCTGCTTTCTTTCGTTTGCCCGGCAGGCAAAACGCCGCCGGGCAAATCAGGCACTTATTTGGAGATACGCTTGTACTTGATACGTTTTGGCTCCAGCGCATCGGCGCCGAGCGTGCGTTTCTTGTACTCTTCGTATTCGGTAAAGTTACCTTCGAAGAACTCCACTTTACCCTCGTCCTGGTAATCCAGAATGTGGGTGGCAATACGGTCCAGGAACCAACGGTCGTGCGAGATCACCATCGCACAGCCCGGGAACTCCAGCATGGCGTTTTCCAGCGCGCGCAGGGTTTCGATATCCAGGTCGTTGGTCGGTTCATCGAGCAGCAGTACGTTACCGCCAACCTGCAGCAGTTTCGCCAGATGCAGACGGCCACGCTCACCGCCGGACAGCTCGCCGACGCGTTTACCCTGATCCACACCTTTGAAGTTGAAGCGGCCAACGTAGGCGCGGCTCGGCATCTCGGTGTTACCGATACGCATGATATCCTGCCCGCCGGAGACTTCTTCCCACACGGTTTTGCTGTTGTCCATTGCGTCACGGAACTGGTCAACGGAGGCCAGTTTCACGGTATCACCCAGCGTAATGGTGCCGCTGTCAGGTTGTTCCTGACCAGACATCATGCGGAACAGGGTTGATTTACCGGCGCCGTTCGGACCGATGATCCCGACAATCGCCCCTTTCGGCACGGAGAAGCTCAGGTCGTCGATCAGCAGGCGATCGCCGTAGGATTTACGCAGATTACTCACTTCAACGACTTTATCCCCCAGACGCGCGCCTGGTGGAATAAACAGTTCGTTGGTTTCATTACGTTTCTGGTATTCGGAGTTGTTCAGCTCTTCAAAGCGTGCCAGACGGGCTTTGCCCTTAGACTGACGGCCTTTAGCGCCCTGACGAACCCACTCCAGCTCTTTCTCAATCGATTTACGACGAGCGGCTTCCTGAGACGCTTCCTGCGCCAGACGCTGATCTTTCTGCTCCAGCCAGGAGGAGTAGTTGCCTTCCCACGGAATACCTTCGCCGCGGTCCAGCTCGAGGATCCAGCCTGCCACGTTATCAAGGAAGTAACGGTCGTGGGTAATTGCCACAACGGTCCCTTCGAAGTCGTGCAGGAAGCGTTCCAGCCAGGCGACGGATTCAGCATCCAGGTGGTTCGTTGGTTCGTCGAGCAGCAGCATGTCTGGCTTTTCCAGCAGCAGACGGCACAGCGCGACGCGGCGGCGTTCACCACCGGACAGTTTTTCGATTTTCGCGTCCCAGTCTGGCAGGCGCAGGGCATCGGCCGCACGCTCCAGCTGGACGTTCAGGTTGTGACCGTCGTGCGCCTGGATAATTTCTTCAAATTTACCCTGTTGCGCCGCCAGTTTGTCGAAGTCAGCGTCCGGTTCAGCATACTTCGCGTACACCTCGTCCAGGCCTTTCAGTGCGTTAACAACTTCAGAAACGGCTTCTTCGATGGATTCGCGAACGGTGTGTTCCGGGTTCAGCTTCGGCTCCTGCGGCAGGTAACCGATTTTGAGACCAGGCTGCGGGCGAGCTTCACCTTCGATGTCTGTATCGATGCCGGCCATAATGCGCAGCAGGGTGGACTTACCGGCACCGTTGAGACCCAGAACACCAATTTTTGCGCCCGGGAAGAAGCTCAGCGAGATATTTTTCAGAATATGACGTTTCGGCGGAACGACCTTGCCGACACGATGCATGGTATAAACGAATTGAGCCACGTGGACTTCGCCTCTTTTATCGTGAAGAAAATAGAATTCAGCTGCGAAGTGTAGCCTTTTTCAGTGCCTAATCCCAGCCAGGAACGTCGGGAGTGTTAAAGCACGCAAGAAAGGTAAAAAAGTGTCCATAACGTGGCGTGTTGCGGTATGCCTGGTTAGCATAGATCCATTACATTTTTATGTGGCACGACGCCGCAACGGTATTCAACAAAATGAGGAAGAGCTTGTGGAAAAAGCCAAACAGGTGGTCTGGCGTCTGCTGGCTGCCAGCGTATGCGTGATGACGATAAGCCACGCAGCGCATGCCGATTCACTGGATGAACAGCGTAACCGCTATGCGCAAATCAAGCAGGCGTGGGACAGTAAGCAGATGGATACCGTGCAGGCACTGATGCCGACGCTGAAAGAGTATCCGCTCTATCCGTATCTGGAATACCGCCAGATCACCGACGATCTCATGAACCAGCCGACCCTCACCGTCGCGAATTTTATCCAGGCGAATCCGACGCTACCGCCCGCCCGCACTCTGCAATCGCGATTTGTGAACGAGCTGGCGCGTCGTGAAGACTGGCGCGGTCTGCTGGCGTTCAGCCCGGAAAAACCGGGCACTACCGAAGCGCAGTGTAATTTCTATTACGCCAAATGGGCGACCGGGCAGCAGCAGGAAGCCTGGAGCGGGGCGAAAGATCTGTGGCTGACAGGCAAAAATCTGCCAAACGCCTGTGACTCGCTGTTTGGCGCCTGGCGCGCATCGGGTCAGCAAGATCCGCTGGCCTATCTCGAACGTATTCGCCTGGCGATGAAAGCGGGCAACACGCGTCTCGTGACCACGCTGGCCGGGCAGATGCCCTCCGATTACCAGACCATTTCCACAGCAGTTCTCCAGCTCGCCAACGATCCCAATTCTGTGCTGACGTTTGCTCGCTCGACGGGCGCGACCGATTTCACCCGCCAGATGGCGGCGGTAGCTTTTACCAGCGTGGCGCGTGACGATGTGGAAAACGCACGGCTGATGATCCCGCAGCTGGTGCAGGCGCAGCAGCTCAACGACGATCAAACCCAGGAGCTGCGCGATATCGTCGCGTGGCGTCTGATGGGCACCGATGTGACCGACGAACAGGCGCGCTGGCGTGACGATGCGATCATGCGCTCAAACTCTACCTCGCTGGTTGAACGCCGCGTGCGTATGGCGCTCGGCACCGGCGATCGCCGTGGTTTAAACACCTGGCTCTCCCGCCTGCCGATGGATGCGAAAGAAAAAGACGAGTGGCGTTACTGGCAGGCCGATTTGCTGATGGAGCGCGGGCGTGATGACGAAGCGAAAGAGATCCTCCACTCTCTAATGCAGCAGCGCGGTTTCTATCCGATGGCGGCGGCGCAGCGTCTTGGCGAAGAGTACACGCTGAAGATCGACAAAGCTCCGACAAATGCCAATCCAGCCCTGACGCAGGGACCGGAAATGGCGCGCGTGCGCGAGCTGATGTACTGGAGCATGGATAACACCGCGCGCAGCGAGTGGGCCAACCTGGTGACCAGCCGCACGACTGACGAAAAAGCCCAGCTGGCGCGTTATGCCTTTGATAACCGCTGGTGGGATCTGAGCGTGCAGGCGACGATCGCCGGAAAACTGTGGGATCATCTGGAAGAGCGTTTCCCGCTGGCCTACAACGATCTGTTTGATCGCTACACCAGCGGCAAAGATATCCCGCAGAGCTATGCGATGGCGATTGCTCGTCAGGAGAGTGCCTGGAACCCGAAAGTGCGCTCGCCGGTGGGGGCCAGCGGCCTGATGCAAATTATGCCGGGGACCGCCACGCATACGGTGAAGATGTTTAATATTCCAGGCTACAGCAGCCCGTCACAGCTGCTGGATCCGGATACCAACATCAACATCGGCACCAGCTACTTGCAGTATGTGTATCAGCAGTTCGGCAATAACCGCATCTTCTCTTCGGCGGCGTATAACGCAGGGCCTGGGCGTGTGCGCACCTGGCTTGGCAACAGCGCCGGGCGCATCGACGCGGTGGCGTTTATCGAGAGCATTCCGTTCTCCGAAACGCGCGGTTATGTGAAGAATGTGCTGGCCTATGACGCCTATTACCGCTACTTCATGGGGCAGAAAGACACCCTGATGAGCGACGCGGAGTGGCAGAGAAAGTATTAATCCGGATGGGTTGTGTTATGCTTGTACTCGTCTAAGAGTACAAACGGCGGCATAACATGACCCAGCATTCCCCTTATTCATCGGCGATGGCCGAACAGCGCAACCAGGAGTGGCTTCGTTTTGTGGAGCTGCTTCGCCAGTCCTACGAGAAAGATCTGCACCTGCCTCTGATGCAGCTGATCCTGACGCCCGACGAGCGCGAAGCGCTAGGGACGCGCGTGCGCATTATTGAAGAGCTGCTGCGGGGGGAGATGAGCCAACGTGAGCTGAAGAATGAGCTGGGGGCGGGGATTGCTACGATTACCCGTGGTTCGAACAGCCTGAAATCAGCCCCGGTTGAGCTGCGCCAGTGGCTTGAGGAAGTGCTGCTGAAAAATGCCTGAGGTGCCATCTGGAAAGAGAGCAATTGCAGGCCTGATGGCGTTGCGCTTATCAGACCTGCAAAAGATCAGCTCTCATCGTGGTGTTTCAACGGTAAACCGCGTTATGAAACGGGCTTAACGCCAGCACCACTGCCTGATGGTAAACGCTCGAACGCGTCAGCGTCCCGGCGGTAAACACGCCGATGGCACCCTCTTTGCGGCCAATCTCGTCGATGCCGGTGTAGTGCGACATCACTGGTCCGAGCGCTTCTCCCGCCCGCACTTTTTCCAGAATGGTAGCCGGTAACGGCAACGTCGCTGAACGGGATTCTCCGCGCTGCTCGCGGCTCTCAATCACCACCCAGCTAAAGGTTGCCCCTTCGTCAATTCCCGCTTCAATCGCGACCCAAAAATCGGCCTGCGGGCGCAGAGCTTTCGCATTCACGACGCGATTTCGTGCGCCAGCGCGCGTTTCCTCGCTTCCGAAAGGTTGTTCAGGGACGCCGCTCTCGACGCCGACGGCGTCGATATGGCAGGATCCTTCGCCGAAGATCTCTTCAAATGCCCTTAGAATTGCCTGAATTTTGGCAGGATTAGTGGTAGCAGAGACAACATGGTGCATAATTAAGCTCGATTCGAAAAAAACTCATCGCAGTATAACGGAAAAAAACATGTTACAGGTTTACCTTGTTCGCCACGGTGAAACGCAGTGGAACGCCGAGCGACGTATTCAAGGCCAGTCAGACAGTCCTCTCACCGCCAAAGGTGAACAACAAGCATGGCAGGTTGCGGAGCGCGCCAGAACCCTGGGCATCACGCACATTATCGCCAGCGATTTAGGGCGCACGCAGCAAACGGCGCGCATTATCGCTGAGGCCTGCGGGTGCGACATTATCCTCGATCCTCGCCTGCGCGAGCTCGACATGGGCGTGCTGGAAAAACGTCATGTGGATTCTCTGACGGAGCAGGAAGAGGGCTGGCGTCGTACGCTGGTCAACGGCACCGAAGATGGCCGTATTCCTGAGGGGGAGTCCATGCAGGAGCTGAGTGTGCGCGTTCAGGCGGCACTGGCAGATTGCCTCAAGCTACCGGCAGGTAGCCGACCGCTGCTGGTGAGCCACGGTATCGCCCTGGGCTGCCTGGTGAGCACCATTCTTGGACTGCCGGCCTATGCCGAGCGCCGTTTACGTCTGCGCAACTGCTCTATTTCCCGTATCGACTATCAGGAAAGCCCGTGGCTGGCGTCTGGTTGGGTGGTGGAAATGGCAGGGGACATCTCGCATCTGGACGCCCCTGCGCTGGATGAACTGCAGCGTTAGCGGCGAATCGGAATTAAGAATTCCATACGCAGATTGATTGGGCCTTCATCCGGTTTAGCATCGCTGGCCGGATAGTAGCGCTCAATGTCCTGACCTTTACGGCGGTTCAGATTCAGCATCGGCATGCAGGTACCGTAAACGGTCAGGATAAACTCCTGAACGCCCGTTCCCAGCCCTTCATAGTTGAACATCACGTATTCACCGCCTTCCAGCACGACCGGCTTCGAGCCCTGAATATAGCCGTTGGCCATCTCAGGCGTGAGCGCGGTGGTGTAGAACACCTCCTGCTCGTCGTCCTTTTCCTGGCTTGGGTGCGTTTCGTTCAGGCCATACAGCAACGGCGGGATCGCCGGGGCGTGGCTCAGGAAATCGCGCCAGAACTGGGTGCGCATCTGATGACGGAATTCAGAAATCTGTTCCAGCGAACAGGAGTAGCTTTGCGTCGTGCCAATCAGGTGCGTCTCTGGTAGGGTGACGAATTCATATTTTGGCATCGCAAATTCGCCCAGACGCAGCGGCGGGCGCATGCCAAACGAACTCCAGTCGGGTGAACGACGATAGAGCGCAGGCGTCAGCGAGAACTGTTTTTTGAAGGCGCGGGTAAAGGTCTGCTGCGAGTCAAAACGGTATTGCAGTGCAATATCCAGAATCGGACGCGCTGTCAGGCGCAAGGCCACCGCCGATTTTGAGAGACGACGTGCACGAATATAGGCACCGATAGCATGACCGGTGACATCCTTGAACATCCTTTGCAAATGCCACTTGGAATAACCTGCTTTTGCCGCCACATTATCCAGTGACAAAGGCTGGTCCAGATGACCTTCTAGCCAGGTAAGCAGATCGCGAATAATTCCAGCCTGATCCATATACTATCCTCATCCTTAAAACAGCAGGTGCCTGATAACAGGGTAGCGGATAATAGCATTTTTTGATGTTTTAGCATTCAGTGTTTTTTTTGCGCATTAATGCTTTTTGCCGCACATTATGGGCATCAAATTGCTAATCCTGTGATCTTGCTACATTTTTATCCTGTTTGTTGAATAATCGCTCAATGCAATTTTAAAGAATGGTAACAATATGAAATACAAGACATTGATCTTCACCGCTCTGATGCTGTTAGTGGGTCGTAACGCGCTGGCCGAAGAAGTTGGTTCCGTCGATACCGTGTTTAAAATCTTTGGCCCGGACCATAAAATCGTGGTCGAAGCCTTTGACGATCCCGATGTGAAGAACGTCACCTGCTATATCAGCCGCGCGAAAACGGGCGGGATCAAAGGGGGGCTGGGGCTGGCTGAAGATACGGCCGATGCGGCGATCTCTTGCCAGCAGGTAGGGCCGGTGGAGCTGAGCGACAAAATCAAAAACGGCAAAGCGCAGGGCGATGTGGTGTTCCAGAAACGCACTTCGCTTGTGTTCAAAAAACTGCAGGTCGTGCGTTTCTATGATGCAAAACGGAACACGCTGGCATACCTCGCGTACTCCGATAAAGTGGTTGAGGGATCGCCGAAAAACGCACTGAGCGCCGTGCCGATCATGCCGTGGCGCTAACTCAGGGGCACCCGATGCAGCAACCGTTGATTTGGCTGGTGGAAGACGAAATCAGCATCGCCGAGACGCTAATCTACATGCTTTCGCAGGAAGGCTTCGCGGTGAAGTCCTTCGAACGCGGGCTACCTGCGCTCGAAGAGGCGCGGCGTCAGGCGCCTGCGCTCGCGATTCTGGATGTGGGTCTGCCGGATATCAGCGGTTTCGAGCTGTGTCGTCAGCTGCTGGCGCAACATCCATCGCTGCCGGTGCTGTTCCTCACGGCCCGCAGCGATGAGGTGGATAAACTGCTGGGCCTCGAAATGGGGGCCGATGATTACGTCGCCAAACCCTTCTCGCCGCGCGAAGTGTGCGCCCGGGTGCGGACCATTTTGCGACGCATGCAGAAATCGGCGTTGCCTTCGGAGATCCTGCGCATCGGGCAGTTTGAACTCAACGAACCCGCCGCGCAGATCAGCTGGTGCGGCGAAGCATTACTTTTAACGCGCTACGAATTTTTGCTGCTTAAAACCTTGCTCCACGCGCCTGGCCGGGTGTTTTCCCGCCAGCAGCTGATGGACAAAGTCTGGGGCGAGGATGGCGACAGCTTCGATCGCACCGTGGATACCCATATCAAAACCCTGCGCGCCAAACTGCGCGCCGTGAATGCGGACCTTTCGCCCATCAGCACCCATCGTGGCATGGGCTACAGCCTGGGGCTGTCGTAATGCGCATCGGCATGCGGCTGCTGCTGGGCTATTTCCTGATTGTCGCAATCGCCGCCTGGTTTGTGCTGTCGATCTTTGTGCAGGAGGTGAAACCCGGCGTGCGCAGGGCCACCGAAGGGACACTGATTGATACCGCCACGCTGTTGGCGGAAGTGGGGCGCGACGATCTGCTGGCGAATGATCCCCAAAACGGCAGAGTTGCGCAGGCTTTCTCGCAGCTGCATCAACGCCCGTTTCGCGCCAATATTGGCGGCATCTACAAAGTGCGCAACGAATATCACGTCTACATGACCGACGCGCAGGGCAAAGTGGTGTTTGATTCCACCGGAAAAGGGCTGGGCGAGGATTTTTCGCGCTGGAATGATGTCTGGCGCACCCTGCGCGGGCAGTACGGCGCGCGCAGTACCCAGGACGATCCCAACGACCCTGAGAGCACCGTGATGTACGTGGCGGCACCCATTGTTGATCGGGGAAAAGTCATCGGCGTGCTGTCGGTGGGGAAACCGAACAGCGCTATGGCACCGGTGATCCACCGCAGCGAGCGGCGCATTCTCTGGGCGGGCGGCGCGCTGCTGGGGATTGCCCTGCTGATAGGGCTGATTGTGGCGTGGTGGATCAACCGTTCCATCAGTTCCCTGTCGCGCTACGCGGATTCTGTGACCCACGACACGCCGCTGCCGTTGCCCGATCCGGGCAGCAGTGAGCTGCGCAAGCTGGCGCAGGCGCTGGAAAACATGCGTATCCGTCTCGAAGGCAAAAATTACATTGAGCATTACGTTCACGCCCTGACCCATGAGCTGAAAAGCCCGCTGGCGGCGATTCGCGGCGCGGCGGAGATCTTGTCAGAGCAGCCGCCAGCGCCTGTGGCCGCGCGGTTTATCGACAATATTCTGGTGCAGAACGCGCGGATGCAGTCGCTGGTCGAAAAGTTGCTGGAGCAGGCGAAACTGGAAAACCGCGTGGAGATTATCCCAGGCACCGTCAATATTACTGCGCTGTTCACGCGCATCAGCGACGCACGCTCAACGCTGCTGGCGGCAAAAGATATCCACCTGAGTTGCCAGGTCGACGTGCCGACGGTCGAGGGCGATGCGGATTTGCTGGAGCAGGCGCTGGGCAACCTGCTGGATAACGCCATCGACTTTACGCCGCACGGCGGGAGTATCACGCTCACCGCTGAAGCGGTGCAGAAGCAGACCCTGCTGAAAGTGACCGACAGCGGCAGCGGTATTCCGGACTACGCCCTGGCCCGCATTTTTGAGCGCTTTTACTCACTTCCGCGCGAAACGGGCCTGAAGAGCAGCGGCCTTGGGCTGGCGTTTGTGCAGGAGGTTGCGCGTCTGCATCACGGCGATATTCAACTTCGCAATCGCGAAGCAGGCGGCGTTGAGGCTATTTTGGCACTTCACCGTCCCTTCACATAACTTCAAATTCCGCGCACATAGCCACGTTACGCTCTCTCCATCACTAAGGAGAAGGCAATGAAAAAATCCCCCCTGTTCTGGAAAGTTAGCACCCTGATGGGGTGCATCCTGCTGCTGTTAGTTCCGCTGTTTATGGTAAGCAACCTGATTTCGGAGCGTGCCAGCTATCGCGATGACGTTGAAGATACGCTGCGCCAAAGCACCAGCGGGCCGCAGCAGCTCACCGGTCCGTTAATCGCGATTCCGGTAACGGAAATTTATTACACGATTGAAGATAAGGTTCAGGTTGAGCACAAGCGCAGTTTCCTGCACTTTTTGCTGCCGGAATCGCTGGTGATTGATGGCAATCAGCAGGTCGAATCCCGAAGCATCGGCATCTACGATGGGCAGATCTGGAGCACTGATCTGAAACTGAAAGCGCAATTTAATACGGATAAGCTGGACCAGCTTAAAGGGGAAACCATCACGCTGGGCCAGCCGTTTGTGGCCGTCGGCGTCGGTGATGCGCGTGGGATCGGCGCGGTGAACGTGTCGAAAGTGAACGGCGAAACCATGACCGTAGAGCCGGGTTCCGGCATCCTGGGGGAGCAGGCGGGGATTCACATTCCGCTGACGTGGGAAACGCTCAATGCAAAAAATATCGAACTGGAGATGGCGCTGAATCTCAACGGGACGGGCAGTTTCTCCGTCGTGCCGGTCGGGCGTAACAGCGAGCTGACACTGCGCAGCAACTGGCCGCACCCTGGTTTTATGGGGGATTACTTACCGTCGAAGCGCGAAATCAGCGCCTCGGGATTTCAGGCCCACTGGCAAAGCAGCTGGTTTGCGAACAATCTTGAAAGCGTGTTCAGCGCGAGTGAAACGCCTTCGTTTCGTGACGTTCCAGCCTTTAGCGTGACGGTGGCGACGCCTGCCGATCAGTATCAGTTAACAGACCGCGCCATTAAATATGCCATTCTGTTGATTGCGCTGACGTTTATGGCTTTCTTTGTCTACGAAACGCTCTCTCACCTTCGTCTGCACCCGATGCAGTATCTGCTGGTGGGGCTGTCGCTGGTGCTGTTCTACTTGGTACTGCTGGCGTTGTCAGAACATGTGGGCTTTACCCCTGCCTGGATTATCGCAAGCCTGGTCGGGGCGCTGATGAACGGGGTATATCTGCAGGCGGTGCTGAAGGGCTGGAAGCGAAGCGCTGTGTTTGTCGTGGCGCTGTTAGGCCTGGACGGTGTGATGTGGTTCCTGCTGCGTTCGGAAGACAGCGCGCTGTTGCTGGGGTCGGGCGTGTTGGCGTTAGCGCTGTTTGCGGTGATGTATCTGACGCGGCACTTTGACTGGTACTCGCTCACACAGGTGAAACGCAGTATGCCGAAA
The DNA here is from genome assembly GCF_003051885.1 of Lelliottia sp. WB101. Classification (NCBI taxonomy): domain Bacteria; kingdom Pseudomonadati; phylum Pseudomonadota; class Gammaproteobacteria; order Enterobacterales; family Enterobacteriaceae; genus Lelliottia; species Lelliottia sp. WB101. The sequence goes on along the minus strand of NZ_CP028520.1, from coordinate 258,611 downwards.
AGTGAAGAGAACCCGGATTCGTTACGGATCTGGAAATAAAAAAACGGCGCGTTAAGCGCCGTTTTTACTGCATTGAAAGCGGGATTATTCCTGCAAGTCGCCGCAGAAACGATAGCCTTCGCCATGGATAGTGGCGATGATTTCTGGCGTATCCGGCGTAGACTCGAAGTGTTTACGAATGCGACGGATCGTCACGTCAACAGTACGGTCGTGCGGCTTCAGCTCGCGGCCCGTCATCTTCTTCAGCAGCTCTGCACGGGACTGAATTTTGCCCGGGTTTTCGCAGAAGTGCAGCATGGCGCGGAATTCACTGCGCGGCAGTTTGTACTGTTCACCGTTCGGGCTAACCAGCGAACGGCTGTTGATATCAAGTTCCCAGCCGTTGAATTTGTAGCTGTCTACGCTACGACGCTCTTCACTCACCGTACCCAGATTCATGGTGCGGGACAGCAGGTTGCGTGCACGAATGGTTAACTCGCGAGGATTAAACGGCTTGGTGATGTAGTCATCAGCGCCGATTTCCAGGCCAAGAATTTTATCAACTTCGTTATCACGGCCTGTCAGGAACATTAACGCCACGTTCGCCTGTTCACGCAGCTCGCGTGCCAGAAGAAGGCCGTTTTTCCCGGGCAGGTTGATATCCATGATGACCAGGTTGATATCATTTTCAGAAAGGATCTGATGCATCTCTGCGCCATCGGTCGCTTCAAAGACATCGTAGCCTTCTGCTTCGAAAATGCTCTTTAACGTGTTGCGTGTTACCAACTCGTCTTCAACGATAAGAATGTGCGGGGTCTGCATGTTTGCTACCTAAATTGCCAACTAAATCGAAACAGGAAGTACAAAAGTCCCTGACCTGCCTGATACATGTCGCAAATTAACATGATCGGCCTAACGTGACTAAAGTACGTAATTGCGTTCTTGATGCACTTTCCATCAACGTCAACAACATCATTAGCTTGGTCGTGGGCACTTTCCCTCAGGACCCGACAGTGTCAAAAACGGCTGTCATCCTAACCATTTTAACAGCAACATAACAGGCTAAGTGACACCGGACACCCAATAAAACTACGCTTCGTTGACATATATCAAGTTCAATTGTAGCACGTTAACAGTTTGATGAAATCATCGTATCTGATTGCTAGCCTTTGTCACAATTTTTCAATAAACCAACTAGTTGCAGATATTGATTAATAAACAACGCGAATCCAATTCGAAAAACCAATCAATACGAGTATTATCATTATTAAACATACGGATAACTAATGTCTGTTAACATTTGAATCACTAGTTCCGTTACGGAACAGTTTAGCGCTTTTAATGCATGGTGAAACGCTATTTCGGTGATTTGTGTTGCAATTTTGTAAATTCGCGCTGCGTAATATGTTGAGCTGCGTCACACTTTTACCGGCTAACTGATTAAAAAGAGAGCAAAAATGCACTTATCGATAGTGCTGGTTTCGCCAGCAAGAGCAGAAAATATTGGCGCTGCCGCCCGAGCAATGAAGACCATGGGATTCACCGATTTGCGCATCGTAGACAGCGAGGCGCACCTCGAGCCAGCCGCCCGTTGGGTGGCACACGGATCGGGTGAAATCCTCGATAACATAACCACTTACGCGACACTCGCCGACGCGCTGCATGACATTTCTTTCACCGTCGCGACCACCGCCCGCAGCCGGGCGAAGTATCATTATTACGCGACGCCAACCGAACTGGTGCCGCTGCTGGAGGAAAAAAGCGCGTGGCTAACCAAAGCGGCACTGGTTTTTGGCCGCGAAGATTCGGGCCTGACCAACGAAGAGCTGGAGCTGGCAGACGTGCTGACCGGTGTGCCGATGGTGGCAGATTATCCGTCACTCAATCTCGGCCAGGCGGTGATGGTCTATTGCTATCAATTAGCATCTTTAATGCAAATTCCCGCGCCCGACGTGAACGGCGGGGATGAAAACCAGCTGCGGGCGTTGCGCGCGCGAACGCACTCGCTCTTAACCCAGCTTGGCGTGGCGGACGATCAGAAAATGGTGGACTGGCTTCATCAGCGACTAGGGTTGCTTGAGCAGCGCGACACGGCAATGTTGCACCGATTGCTGCACGATATCGAAAAAAAATTGGCAGAATAAAAACCTGACATTTGTTTTTCTTATGGCTTAACTGTCTGTCGATAAGGGTTGCAACTGGTCGTATCCGGATAAAAATAAAACCGCAAGCAGCGGGTCGTGAAAGGGTTACAAATTGTGATCAAATTAAAAATTCATTGACTTAAGGTGTCGGATACTTTAACCCTAAAAGAATACAGGACAGACAGAAAACAACACAGAGCACACAACATCCATGAATCGCGTTAGCACCACCACCATTACAACAACCATCATCATTACCACAGGTAACGATGCGGGCTGACGCGTAACAGGAAAAACAGAAAAAAGCCCGCACCTGAACAGTGCGGGCTTTTTTTTCGACCAAAGATCACGAGGTAAACCATGCGAGTCTTGAAGTTCGGCGGTACATCAGTGGCAAACGCAGAACGTTTTCTGCGCGTTGCCGATATCCTGGAAAGCAACGCCAGGCAGGGGCAGGTGGCAACCGTGCTCTCTGCCCCGGCGAAAATTACTAACCACCTGGTGGCGATGATTGAAAAAACCATCGGTGGCCAGGATGCTCTCCCGAACATCAGCGATGCCGAGCGCATTTTTACCGAGCTGCTTCAGGGGCTGGCAGATATCCAGCCAGGCTTCCCGCTCGCCCGGCTGAAAGCCTTAGTGGAACAAGAGTTCGCACAGATCAAACATGTCCTGCACGGCATCAGCCTGCTGGGACAATGCCCGGATGGCATCAACGCGGCGCTGATTTGCCGCGGTGAAAAACTCTCAATTGCCATCATGGCGGGCCTGCTGGAAGCGCGTGGGCACCATGTTACGGTGATCGACCCGGTCGAAAAACTGCTGGCGGTGGGCCATTACCTCGAATCCACCGTCGATATCGCCGAATCTACCCGTCGCATCGCCGCCAGTAAAATCCCGGCTGACCATATGATCCTGATGGCGGGCTTCACTGCCGGTAACGAGAAGGGCGAACTCGTGGTGCTGGGCCGTAACGGCTCCGACTACTCTGCCGCCGTGCTGGCTGCTTGTTTGCGCGCCGATTGCTGCGAAATCTGGACTGACGTTGACGGCGTCTATACCTGCGATCCGCGCCAGGTGCCGGACGCAAGGCTGCTGAAATCGATGTCGTATCAGGAAGCGATGGAGCTGTCGTATTTCGGCGCAAAAGTCCTCCATCCACGCACCATCTCCCCGATTGCTCAGTTCCAGATCCCTTGCCTCATCAAAAATACCGGTAACCCGCAGGCGCCAGGCACGCTGATTGGCGCGAGCCATGATGAAGACGATTTGCCGGTCAAAGGCATCTCTAACCTCAATAACATGGCGATGTTCAGCGTCTCCGGTCCAGGGATGAAAGGCATGGTCGGCATGGCCGCACGTGTGTTTGCCGCGATGTCACGCAACGGTATCTCCGTTGTGCTCATCACGCAGTCCTCTTCTGAATACAGCATCAGCTTCTGCGTGCCGCAGGCGGATTGTGGCCGTGCGCGTCGTGCGCTGGAAGATGAGTTTTATCTGGAGCTGAAAGAAGAGCTGCTGGAACCGCTGTCGATCCAGGAACGCCTGGCGATTATCTCGGTCGTCGGCGACGGAATGCGCACCCTGCGCGGGATCTCCGCAAAATTCTTTGCCGCGCTGGCACGCGCCAACATCAACATCGTGGCCATTGCCCAGGGCTCTTCCGAGCGCTCGATTTCGGTGGTGGTGAGCAATGATGACGCGACCACCGGTGTCCGTGTCACGCACCAGATGCTGTTCAACACCGATCAGGTGATCGAAGTGTTCGTCATTGGCGTCGGCGGTGTGGGCGGCGCACTGCTGGAGCAGGTGAAGCGTCAGCAGGGCTGGCTGAAGAACAAACATATCGATCTGCGCGTTTGCGGCGTGGCGAACTCCCGAGCGCTGCTGACCAACGTCCACGGGCTGAATCTGGAAAGCTGGCAGGACGAACTGGCGCAGGCGAAAGAGCCGTTTAATCTTGGCCGCCTGATTCGTCTGGTGAAAGAGTATCACCTGCTTAATCCGGTGATTGTGGACTGTACCTCAAACCAGGCCGTCGCCGATCAGTATGCTGACTTCCTGCGCGAAGGTTTCCACGTGGTGACGCCGAACAAAAAGGCCAATACCTCGTCGATGGATTACTACCATCAGCTGCGCACCGCGGCCAGCAAGTCTCGCCGTAAGTTCCTCTACGACACCAACGTCGGCGCGGGGCTGCCGGTCATTGAGAACCTGCAAAACTTGCTGAACGCGGGTGATGAATTGCAGCGCTTCTCCGGCATTCTCTCCGGTTCCCTGTCGTTTATTTTCGGCAAGCTGGATGAAGGGATGAGCCTCTCGGAAGCCACCCGTGAAGCGCGTGAGCTGGGCTATACCGAGCCAGACCCGCGTGACGATCTCTCGGGCATGGATGTCGCGCGTAAGCTGCTGATCCTTGCCCGTGAAACTGGCCGTGAGCTGGAGCTATCGGACATCGTCATTGAGCCGGTGCTGCCTGCAAGTTTTGATGACAGCGGCGATGTCGCTACTTTTATGGATCGCTTAGGGCAACTGGATGACGACTTTGCGGCACGTATCGCAAAAGCCCGTGATGAAGGCAAAGTATTGCGCTATGTTGGCAACATCGAAGACGACGGCGTGTGCCGCGTGAAGATTGCTGAAGTGGACGGGAACGATCCGCTCTTTAAAGTGAAAAACGGCGAAAACGCCCTGGCGTTTTACAGCCACTATTATCAGCCATTACCGTTGGTACTTCGCGGTTATGGCGCAGGGAATGATGTGACGGCGGCGGGCGTGTTTGCCGATCTGCTGCGTACCCTGTCATGGAAGTTAGGAGTTTAACATGGTCAAAGTTTATGCCCCGGCTTCCAGCGCTAATATGAGCGTCGGATTTGATGTGCTGGGTGCGGCGGTAACGCCCCTCGACGGTTCGCTGCTGGGTGATACCGTCACCGTCGAAGCGGCGGATAGTTTCAGCCTCAACAATATTGGCCGCTTCGCCAACAAGCTGCCGCCAGAACCGCGCGAGAATATTGTCTACCAGTGCTGGGAACGCTTTTGTCAGGAGATCGGTAAAAACGTGCCGGTCGCCATGACCCTTGAAAAAAGTATGCCGATTGGCTCCGGGCTGGGTTCCAGCGCCTGTTCTGTCGTCGCCGCGCTGGTGGCGATGAACGAACACTGCGGCAAACCGCTTAACAACACTCGCTTACTCTCACTGATGGGCGAACTGGAAGGGCGCATCTCTGGCAGCATTCACTATGATAACGTCGCGCCGTGTTTCCTTGGCGGGATGCAGCTGATGATCGAAGAGAACGGCATTATCAGCCAGCAGGTGCCAGGCTTTGATGAGTGGCTCTGGGTGCTGGCCTATCCGGGGATTAAAGTTTCGACCGCCGAAGCGCGTGCGATTCTACCCGCGCAGTATCGTCGTCAGGACTGTATCGCGCACGGTCGTCATCTGGCAGGCTTTATTCACGCCTGCTATACCCGTCAGCCTGCGCTCGCCGCGAAGCTGATGAAAGATGTGATTGCCGAGCCGTACCGCACCAAACTGCTGCCGGGCTTCAATGAAGCGCGTGAGGCGTCACTGGATATCGGCGCGCAGGCGTGCGGTATTTCGGGCTCAGGCCCAACGCTGTTCGCCCTTTGCGATAAGCCGGACACCGCGCAGCGCGTGGCAGACTGGCTGGCGAAAAATTACCTGCAAAATCAGGAAGGCTTTGTTCATATTTGCCGTCTGGACACGGCAGGCGCACGAGTACTGGGATAAACGATGAAACTCTACAATCTTAAAGATCATAACGAGCAGGTGAGCTTCGCGCAGGCGGTGACTCAGGGGCTGGGCAAAAATCAGGGGCTGTTTTTTCCGCATGATTTGCCGGAGTTTAGCCTGACGGAAGTCGATGAAATGCTGAAGCAGGATTTCGTCAGCCGCAGCGCGAAAATCCTCTCTGCTTTTATTGGCGATGAAATTCCTCACGAATTGCTGGAAGCGCGCGTGCGCACTGCGTTTGCCTTCCCGGCGCCGGTGAAATCCGTTGAGCCGGACATCGGCTGTCTGGAGCTGTTCCACGGCCCGACGCTGGCGTTTAAAGATTTCGGCGGGCGCTTTATGGCGCAGATGCTGACGCACATCAGCGGCGACAAACCGGTCACCATTCTGACGGCGACGTCTGGTGATACCGGTGCAGCGGTGGCTCACGCGTTTTACGGCCTGAAAAACGTGCGCGTGGTGATCCTCTATCCGCAGGGCAAAATCAGCCCGCTACAGGAAAAACTGTTCTGTACCCTCGGCGGTAACATTGAAACCGTCGCCATCGACGGCGATTTCGATGCCTGTCAGGCGCTGGTGAAGCAGGCCTTCGACGACGAAGAGCTGAAAGTGGCGCTGGGGCTGAACTCGGCGAACTCAATCAACATCAGCCGTCTGCTGGCGCAGATTTGCTACTACTTCGAGGCGGTGGCGCAACTGCCGCAGGAAGCCCGCAATCAGCTGGTGATTTCTGTCCCAAGCGGCAACTTTGGCGATCTGACCGCCGGGCTGCTGGCCAAATCTCTGGGCCTGCCGGTGAAGCGTTTTATCGCGGCGACCAACGCCAATGACACCGTTCCACGCTTCCTGAAGGATGGCAAGTGGACGCCAAACGCGACGCAGGCGACGCTCTCTAACGCGATGGACGTGAGCCAGCCGAACAACTGGCCGCGCGTGGAAGAGCTGTTCCGCCGTAAGATCTGGCGTCTGGGCGATCTCGGCTATGCGGCGGTGAGTGATGACACCACCAAAGCGACGATGCGTGAGCTGAAAGCGGTGGGGTATACCTCCGAGCCTCACGCGGCGATTGCCTATCGTGCGCTGCGCGACCAGCTTAATCCGGGCGAGTACGGCCTGTTCCTCGGAACGGCGCACCCGGCGAAGTTCAAAGAGAGCGTGGATGAGATCCTGGGTGAATCGCTGCCGTTGCCGAAAGAGCTGGCCGATCGCGCCGATCTGCCGCTGCTCTCCCACACTCTGCCAGCAGATTTTGCGGCACTGCGTCAGCTGATGATGACGCGCGGGTGAGGGTTATGCCGGGTGGCGGCTTCGCCTAACCGGCTAACAGAACGCACATAGCCAGCTAAACCGGGTTCGCCCGGTTTTTTTATGGAGAAAATAAGGAGAAAAAATGCAGGGAAAAAGCAGAAATTCCCATTAAATGCGCTCACTTAGAGATTAGGATTGCAGAGAATAACATCCCCGACTTTCCTCACGTAATCTCCTTACATCGGCCCACGTTGGGCAAGAATATGAAGGAGTCACCTATGTCTAAACTGAAACCTGCAATGCTCGCACTTTCGCTGATGCTGGTCGCTCCCGCAGTGGTACAGGCCGGAGAGATCACGCTGATCCCGGCGGTTAAATTACAGATTGGCGATCAGGATAAAAGCGGACACTACTGGGATGGCGGCCGCTGGCGCGACCATGACTGGTGGAAATCGCATTACGAATGGCGCGACAACCGCTGGCATCCGCATGACGAGCATCGCGAGCCTCACGATAATCGTCATGGCGATAAGCATGATAACCACGGCAAGGGGCCGGACTGGAAACATCATTAACACTGCCTGATGGCGCTGCGCTTAGCAGAGCGACGAGTCGCTCCGGGAAGCGTAGCGCCACGGGGCATTACTGCTCGTGACGCTTAAACACCAGTTCGCCTTTCCCTGACGCTTCGCCGTCAAAGAAATACCCTTCGCTGTTAAAGTGAGTCAGCTGTTCTGGCTTCGTCAGGCGGTTTTCGATGATGTAGCGGCTCATCAGCCCGCGCGCTTTCTTGGCGTAGAAGCTGATCACTTTGAACTTACCGTTCTTCTCATCCAAAAATACCGGCTTGATGATCTCGGCGTTTAGCTTTTTCGGCTTCACGGATTTGTAGTATTCGTCAGATGCCAGGTTGATCACGATGTTATCGCCCTGAGCGTTCAGCGCGTCGTTTAGCTTCTCGGTGATGATATCGCCCCAGAAGTGGTACAGATCTTTGCCTTTGGCGTTTTCCAGACGAATGCCCATCTCCAGGCGGTACGGCTGCATCAGATCCAGTGGGCGCAGCACGCCGTAAAGACCCGAGAGCATACGCAGGTGCTGCTGGGCAAAATCGAAATCGGCTTCGCTGAACGTTTCCGCTTGCAAGCCGGTATACACATCACCTTTAAAGGCGAGGATCGCCTGGCGGGCGTTTTTCGGCGTAAAGTCCGGCTGCCAGTCGTGGAAGCGGGTGGCGTTGAGATCGGCGAGTTTGTCGCTGATGCTCATCAGCTTGCCAATCTGCGGGGCGGAAAGTTTGCGCGCCTCGCGGATCAGCTGCTGGGAATGATCCAGCAGTTCGGGCTGGGTATAGCGCTCGGTGGCGAGCGGGCTCTGGTAATCGAGCGTTTTTGCAGGTGAAATCAGAATCAGCATATCCAGTCCTTGCAGGAAATTTAGTGCGACTTTAGCAAAAAAACGGCCTGATTTGATCGATGACTGTTATTGCCGTGGCAAATCATCCCAGCTGCCCGGGGCAATTTGTGATTCGATTTCAGGATAGCGGGTGGCGTCAAACACCGGCCTCACGCCCAGTTTCCGCTGGCGTAGATAATCACTGGCAATCAGCGTCACCACCGGCGACAGCAGCAGAATGGCCGTCAGATTCGTGATTGCCATCAGCGCCATAATCACATCCGCCAGCTGCCAGACCAGCGGCAGGCTCATCACCGAACCTGTCAACACCATACCGACGAGCGCGACGCGCAGACACCACAGGGTGTTGCGTGAATCGATGCGCAGGAATATCAGGTTATTTTCGGCATAAATATAGTTGGCGACGATGGAACTGAAGCTGAAGAGAATCACAATCAGCGAGACAAATCCGGCACCCCAACTGCCTGAGAGGTTCACCAGCGCCTGCTGGATGATCTGAATTCCGACGGCATCCGCGGAATGAGTCACCGGCCCCGCCAGCAGCACAATCATCGCGCTGGCTGAACAGATGATAATGGTGTCAGTAAACACACCGATCATCTGCACGATCCCTTGAGCCGCCGGGTGAGGGGGCCATGACGCTGCCGCCGCGGCCGCATTTGGCGTCGAACCCATACCGGCTTCGTTAGAGAACATACCGCGCTGGAAACCTGCGGTCAGCGCCTGGCTGAGGGTGTATCCCAGTGCGCCAGCGGCGGCTTCTCGCCAGCCAAACGCGGCTTTGAAAATGGTGGCGATCACCCCTGGAACCTGTTCGAGATGCGCGGCGGTGACCACCAGGCTTGCGATCACCCACAGCAGGGCCATGGCCGGAACCAGCCACTGCATCAGGCGCGCGACGCCTTTGATGCCGGTCACGATCACCAGCAGCGTCAGTACCGCCAGGACGACACCCGTTATCCATTCCGGGAAGTCGAAGGCATAGCGCACAGCATGTGCCACGGAGTTGGCCTGAACGGTGTTAAAAATAAGACCGTAGGCGACGAGAAGGAAAAGGGAAAACAGAACGCCCATCCAGCGCATGCCCAAGCCTCGGGCCATGTACCAGGCCGGGCCGCCGCGAAACTGACCGTGCTTGTCCCGCTCTTTGTAGAGCTGCGCCAGCGAGCACTCTGCAAAGGAGGTCGCCATTCCGATAATGGCTGTGACCCACATCCAGAACACGGCGCCAGGGCCGCCCGCGCTGATGGCGAGTGCCACACCGGCGAGATTCCCGCTGCCGACGCGTGCCGCAAGACTGGTGCAGAGCGCCTGGAAGGACGTTAATCCGCCGGGCTGGGGGCTGACGCTGTTTTTAAGACTTTTGCCAAACTGGCGAATGTAGCGAAACTGAATAAAACCGCTGCGAACGGTAAACCAAATCCCGGCCCCCAGTAACAGATAAATCATTACTGAGCCCCACAGGACTTCATTGATAAACGAGAAATAGTCCGGCATTAACGTCCCTCTTGTTGATGCCACCTTCTTACCCCTCCTGCTTCGGGCCGCAGGTGCGCTGGCTGTGCTCGTTCACCCCAGTGACGGACGTATCGCTTCCGGGGATTCGCTCGCCTGCCGCCTGTCTGCAACGCGAATGTTTTAGGGTAAGGTTAGATTGTTGAGTAAGCCTGCTGTTAATTAGCACGCTGTTAATATTCAGAGTTTACCATACTATCCGTAAGCGCACTGTCTGCGGTTGCGCTGTCATTCCGTCGTGTTATCATCATGGCAGACCGGTTACATCCCCCTAACAAGTAAACCTGTCATTTTTCCGCTGCTGGCAGGCTGTCGGTAGCGTGAATTATCCAGGGCACGTTAAAAGAGAAACACTATCATGACGGATAAATTGACCTCCCTTCGTCAGTTCACCACTGTCGTAGCTGACACCGGAGATATCGCGGCAATGAAGTTGTACCAGCCGCAGGATGCCACAACTAACCCTTCTCTGATTCTTAACGCCGCGCAGATCCCTGAGTACCGCAAACTGATCGACGAAGCTGTCACCTGGGCGAAAGGCCAGAGCAACGATCGTGCGCAGCAGGTTGTGGATGCAACTGACAAACTGGCTGTGAACATCGGTCTGGAAATCCTGAAACTGGTTCCGGGTCGTATCTCTACCGAAGTTGACGCGCGTCTGTCCTACGACACCGAAGCGTCTATCGCGAAAGCCAAACACCTGATCAAACTGTATAACGATGCGGGCATCAGCAACGATCGTATCCTGATTAAACTGGCGTCTACCTGGCAGGGCATCCGCGCTGCAGAGCAGCTGGAAAAAGAAGGTATCAACTGTAACCTGACTCTGCTCTTCTCCTTCGCTCAGGCACGTGCTTGTGCAGAAGCGGGCGTGTATCTGATTTCTCCGTTCGTGGGCCGTATTCTGGACTGGTACAAAGCCAACACCGACAAGAAAGAGTACGCAGCATCTGAAGATCCAGGCGTGGTTTCCGTCACTGAAATCTACGAATACTACAAACAGCACGGTTATGAGACTGTCGTGATGGGCGCAAGCTTCCGTAACGTCGGCGAAATCATCGAGCTGGCTGGTTGCGACCGTCTGACCATCGCCCCTGCGCTGCTGAAAGAGCTGGCAGAGAGCGAAGGCGTACTGGAGCGTAAACTGAGCTACACCGGCGAAGTGAAAGCGCGTCCAGAGCGTATCACCGAGTCAGAGTTCCTGTGGCAGCACAACCAGGACCCAATGGCAGTAGACAAACTGGCGGACGGTATCCGTAAGTTTGCTGTTGACCAGGAAAAACTGGAAAAAATGATCGGCGATCTGCTGTAATCATTTTTCATGGCCGGGAGCCTCTCCCGGCCACGTTACTTCTTTCGTCCCCTGTCTGATTTTCCCCTCTGCGTGTATCATTCCCCTTAATCAGTATTGTTATGAAGGGAATGGATATGAATACCTTACGCATCGGCTTAGTGTCGATTTCTGACCGCGCCTCCAGCGGCGTTTATGCCGATAAAGGCATCCCGGCGTTAGAAGAGTGGCTGGCTGCCGCACTGACCACCCCATTTGATGTGCAAACCCGCTTAATCCCGGATGAACAGCCGATCATCGAGCAAACCCTGTGCGAGCTGGTGGACGAAATGAGCTGCCATCTGGTGCTGACCACCGGCGGTACCGGGCCTGCGCGCCGTGATGTGACGCCGGATGCGACCCTGGCGGTGGCCGATCGCGAGATGCCAGGTTTCGGTGAACAGATGCGCCAGATCAGCCTGCACTTTGTGCCAACGGCGATTCTTTCGCGCCAGGTAGGGGTGATCCGCAAACAGGCATTGATTCTCAATCTGCCGGGCCAGCCGAAGTCGATCAAAGAGACGCTTGAAGGTGTGAAAGCCGAAGACGGGAAAGTGGCGGTGGCCGGGATTTTCGCCAGTGTACCGTATTGTATACAGTTACTGGACGGCCCCTACATTGAGACCGATCCGCAAGTGGTAGCAGCTTTTCGTCCTAAAAGCGCGCGACGCGAAACAATCTCCTGAAATTAGTGTGTTTGTGACATAAGCTACAGCCTCAATGGCGTGGTGATACATTTACGGTATAGTCATTTTTTCTTTACGATTACTGTAAAATTAAATCAACACTGCCAGTAAAGGTTTGCTATGTCACATTACACCCGGCCTCTGAATCGTCAGGACTACAAAACGCTCACGCTCGCGGCCCTCGGCGGCGCGCTGGAGTTTTACGATTTCATCATCTTCGTCTTCTTTGCCGCCGTCGTGGGCGAACTCTTCTTCCCGGCGGATATCCCGGAATGGCTGCGCCAGGTACAGACCTTCGGCATTTTTGCCGCAGGCTATCTTGCGCGCCCGCTGGGCGGCATCATAATGGCCCACTTTGGCGATCTGGTCGGGCGTAAAAAGATGTTTACCCTCAGCATTTTGCTGATGGCGGTGCCGACGCTGGCCATCGGTCTGTTGCCGACCTATGCCTCAATGGGCATCGTGGCGCCGGTGCTGCTGCTATTGATGCGCATTTTGCAGGGGGCGGCAATTGGCGGGGAAGTGCCGGGGGCGTGGGTGTTTGTCGCTGAACACGTTCCGGCGCGGCGCATCGGGATTGCCTGCGGAACCTTAACTGCCGGGCTGACGGTCGGGATTCTGCTCGGCTCGGTGGTGGCGACCCTGATCAACACCAGCATGACCACCCAGGCCGTACATGAGTGGGGCTGGCGTATTCCGTTCCTGCTGGGCGGCGCGTTTGGCCTGGTGGCGATGTACCTGCGCCGCTGGTTGCAGGAGACGCCAATTTTCCTCGAAATGCAGCAGCGTAAAGCGCTGGCGCAGGAACTGCCGGTGAAATCAGTTGTGGTGCGCCATCAGAAAGCGGTGGTGATTTCCATGCTGCTCACCTGGCTGCTGTCTGCCGGGATTGTGGTGGTGATTTTGATGTCGCCGGTCTGGCTGCAAAAACAGTACGGCTTTGCCCCGGCGGTGACGCTGCAGGCCAACAGCATTGCAACCATCATGCTCTGCTTTGGCTGTCTGATTGCCGGTCTGGCGGCTGACCGCTTTGGCGCCAGCCGGACGTTCATCGTCGGCAGCCTGCTGCTCGCCGGGTCGAGCTGGGCGTTCTATCATCTGGCGGGTGCACATCCGGAACAGCTGTTCCTGCTCTACGGCATCGTGGGGCTGTGCGTCGGCGTGGTTGGTGCGGTGCCTTATGTGATGGTTCGCGCCTTCCCGGCAGAAGTGCGTTTCACGGGGATTTCGTTCTCGTACAACGTCTCGTACGCCATTTTCGGCGGCCTGACGCCGATTGCCGTCACGCTGCTGATGGGGGTGTCGCCGATGGCACCTGCCTGGTACGTGCTGGCGCTGGCGTTGATGGGAATGGGGCTTGGGATCTGGCTTCGCGGTGAGCGCCATCAGCTGATGGCGCACGCGCAGACTAACGAGGGGTAAAACTCAGGATGATGTTGTCATCCGGAATGTGGGTGAAGCTTTTGATCAGCTCGTGATAATCCGCCAGCGGATCAACATCATTGAACAGCGTTGGGTAGAATCGTTTACTCAACGCTTCAATGGCGATGATGTTGTACGGATTATTGTAGAAGTGATGGTACAGCGCGCCGGTTCGGCCCTCCGCGACGGCCGGAATGCTGCTCACGCCCTGGCGCGACACCAGCGCCTTAAACGCGGCGGCGACATCGCTTTCTGGCACGTTGTAGCCAAACGGGATAATCGCCGTTCCTTTCCCCGAGCGTTTTGAACCGGTCATCAGGTAGTAATCCGGGTTCAGGGAGATAATTTTCTCCACCGAGATATTCCCGGTTGCGCCCGGCAGCAGCTGCGAGCCAATGTTCACGCCGCCTGCGGCTTCTACCAGCCCGCCCCAGCCGTTGTGCGCGTGGGTAAAGCAACAGCCGTTATCCAGGCCAGCCACTCCGGCGATCGGTTCGATAAACACCAGCGGCTTTTTCTCTGCTGTAGCCAGGCGCTGATGAATCCGATCCAGACGCTGCTGGTAGAAATCGATGTAGGTCTGCGCGCGCTCCGTCTGACCTAACACTTTGCCTAACAGATCAATACTCGGCAGCGTGTTCTCCACCGGATGCAGTTCGTAATCGACGAAAACCACCGGAATGTGCAGGGCTTCCAGCTGAGTCAGCACGCCGCTTTGCGTCAGCGAAGGTTTCGCGCGCAACTGGGCGATCATCAGATCCGGATGGCGCGAAATCACCGTCTCCAGATCGACGTTCCCCTGATCCGAGAATTGCATATCAAGGATCTTCTCGGCTTCCGGCCATTTACGCTTCAGCACGTTCCAGGTTTCAGTGTCCTGTTTCTTCGGCAGGTTGTTCCACGCCACGACTTTGGCGAAGGGATCGTCCCGCTCGAGCATCGCCAGCGTCAGGATATCGCGGCCATCCTGCAAAATAATGCGCTGCGGCTCCTTCAGAATGGTGACCGTGCGATTATCCCTGTCTTTTACGGTCACCGGCCAGTTCTGGGCCATCGCCAGCAGCGGCGAGAGCAGCAGTACCGCGGCGAATATCATCTTCTTCATCGTCTTACTTCCCCGTCTCATGATGCTTGTTATGCGGTTAAACCATCGACCACCACGTGCGGCAGTCCTTGCGAACAATATTCCACCCGGCCCCTCACTCCGTAGACCGTTGCCAGATTTGCGGGGGTGACCACTTCACCCGGAATTCCGCTGGCGACAAGGGCACCCTCTTTGAGCATCACGGCGTATTCGGCGTGGCGCAGGGCGATATTGATGTCGTGGATAACCACCACCGTCACGATGTTACGCAGCCGCGTTTCGCGGGCGACGATATCCATGACGTGAAACTGGTAGTTGAGATCGAGGGCGCTCAGGGGTTCATCCAAAAGCAGGAGGTCGGGCTGGCGGATCAGCGACTGCGCAAGACCAATGAGCTGTTTCTGCCCGCCGGAGAGTTGGTCGAGATAGCTCATTGCCAGATGGGCGACGCCGAGTTTTTGCAGGATATCGAACGCTTCCTGTTCAGCATTGCCGTCGGCGTAAAAACCGCTGGCGCGTCGCGCGACGATCACTGACTCCAGCGCATGCAGATGCACTCCCGCCGGGAGCGACTGCGGTAGATAGACCACCTTCTGTGCCCGCTGGGCGGAAGGTAATGTCATCAGATCTTCGCCGTTCAGCTCTAGCGTGCCTTGCGCCGGGTTCAGATCGGCCAGTGCCCGCAACAGCGTCGATTTCCCCGAACCGTTTGGCCCAAGCAGCGCGGTAATTTTCCCGCGCGGCAGCAGGGGCGTATTCAGCCCGTCGATGATTTTCTTTTTGCGATAGCCGGTGTGCAGGTCGGAGACGATCAAGCCATCCATTACAGCGTCCCCCGATGGCGAATAATAATGCTCAGGAAGAAGGGCACGCCGACCAGCGAGGTGACGATGCCGACCGGAATAATGACGCCGGGAACAATATTTTTGGAGAGCACTGAGGCGAGGGAGAGCACCAGCGCGCCGATAAGCATACTCCCCGGCAGATAAAAGCGGTGGTCTTCGCCAAACATCATGCGCGAGATATGCGGCGCGACCAGGCCGATAAAACCGACCGGCCCGACAAAGGCCACCGTCAGCGCCGAAATAATGCTGATGCGCAGGAGCGTCGCCAGCCGCAGTTTGCGCACGTTAATGCCAAAACTGACGGCCCTGTCTTCCCCGAGGCGCAGAGCCGTGAGCTTCCAGGCATTTTTCAGCGACAGGGGAACGACAACCAGCAGCACTCCCACCAGAATCGCGAGCTTATCCCAGGACGCGCGGGCCAGGCTGCCCATCGTCCAGAACACCAGCCCCTGGAGCGTATCTTCGCTGGCGACAAATTGCAGAATGGAGATCAGCGCGTTAAAGGTGAAGACCAGTGCGATGCCAAACAGCACCACGCCGGAGGTGGCGACGCGCGTCCAGCGGCTGATGCCGTCGAGCACGAAGCAGGCCATTAGCGCAAAGACAAAGGCGTTGGCGGAGATAAACCATTGATCGGGAATACCGGGGATTCCCAGCCCGAGAATAATTGCCAGCGCCGCGCCAAAAGAGGCGGCGGAAGAGACACCCAGCGTAAACGGGCTGGCGAGGGGGTTGTTCAGGATGGTTTGCATCTCTGCGCCCGCGAGCCCCAGCGCCATGCCAACCACCACCGCCATCAGCGCGAAGGGCAGGCGTAAATCCCAGACAATCACCCGTGTGCCCGCGTCGGCGGAGGCGGCATCAAACAGCGTGTGCCACAGGGTTGAGACGGAAATCCCGGAAGGGCCGAGGGTAAAATCGAGCAGCAGCGAGAAGATGATCATGAGCAGGATTACACCCGCAACGATAAAGCGACGCATCACGACTTTTCGGTACTGTGACGCCACCGCTGACCCGTCAGGCTTCACGCTGGCGACAAGAGGGGAACTCATTGGCTTACCTTATGCAACAAAAGCAGAATCGTAGTTTATCCCGAAACGTTCCTGTCCTTGATGCTGCCTGATATCCAATATCCGGGATGCTCCCGGTGACAATATTCGGGATGATAATGCTTATCAATTAAAATGATGTGAATAGCGCTACTTGTTTAGCCGCGGTTTCTGTTGTGCGCAAAAATCAACCGTCCAGACGGCGGCAGGTCATGTACGCGCCCGTCACGCAGAGGGCTACCGGCACCAGGAAGCTGTGGTCCATGCGGGTGGATTCCATGATCAACACGATGGCGGTCAGTGGCATTTGCAGGGAGGCCGCGAGAAAACCGGCCGCACCCGTCAGAGCAAAACTCGCCATATCGGTGCCGGGGAACCAGCGCCCCATCAGGATAAACAGCACTGAACCGAGCAGACCCCCGACGGCGAGGCCCGGCGTCAGTAACCCACCCTGAGCACCGGCGCGCAGTACCGCCCAGATCACCACCACTTTAAGAGCGAGGATCGCGGTGGCGAGCTGTAGCGTAATAGCGCCGTTGAGGGCAAGCTGCGTCGGGCCTTTGCCATTGCCGGGCAACTGCGGGAACCAGACGGATAACGCGCCGAGGGCCGTAAAGGCGATCAGGCTGAAGACCGGCATTTGCCAGTTACTGCGTACCCTACTGCGTGCGTGCTGCGTCACACGACGAAACAGAAACGCCGCCGCACCAAACAGCGGGCCAGAAAGCGCGCCCCAGAAAACAAGCGAAGTGGCGGCGATTTCGGTGGTGAAATGGTACTGATGCTCATCACCAAGACCTAATGTGGCGATCCACGCCGCCAGTGCCGAAGTCACCAGCGCGGCGATGGCTTTCTCCCAACTGAAGCTGACCAGTAGCACTTCCAGAGTAAATATGGCCCCGGCCAGAGGAACATTATAGACCGCCGTCAGCCCGGCTCCGGCGCCGCAGGCAATCATCAGCTGGATATCCGCGGAACTCAGGTGTAAACGACGGGCGACGCCGCTGGCAAACAGTGCGCCCACTTCGCGCGGTGCGACTTCGCGGCCAAGCGGCGAACCCATCGCGACGGTGATAATTTGCAGCAGAGCGTTAATGAGCGTCGTGACGGCTGGCATTGGTGTGTCGGGGTTTTTTATCGCCTCGCCGATGCTGATACGTTTTTTGGCGTAGCGCGCAAGCGACCACCAGCCGATACCCGCTACCAGACCCGCAGCGGTGAGGGCGAGAAAACGTCGCTGTGCGCTGGCATCCGTCACGCCCTCTAAAAATGACTGCGGGCTGATGAGGATGGTCTGGCTGTAGCCGTAAACGAGGTGCTGAACTTCATGCAGCAGCATGGCGAGCAGCATGCCGCCCAGCCCGGCCAGAATCCCGGTGAGGAGTAGCGCGGCCCAGCGTTGCAGCCAGTCAGTACGAGACGGATCGTAAGCCATCATAGCGAGCGTCTTGATAAAAAGAGGGAGCCACAGTGTCCCATAAAGCGCATGAACGAGGTATCAATCAGAAGAATTAAGGCAGGAGATTCGTGCCCGCGAGGCGGGCACGAAGGGGGATTAGTGTTTTTCACCAATCGGCAGAACGGTGCGACCAAACTGCTCGTTCAGCACTTCACCCATTGCCAGGTAAATAGCGCTTGCGCCACAGACCAGACCTACCCAGCCAGCAACGTGAACGATGCTTTCGTTTTCCGCCAGATGGCCAATCGCCAGCAGGGCGAACAGCACGGTCAGGCTCAGGAAGACGAACTGCAGCACGCGGTTAGCAACCAGCGTACCGAAGAACATGAACAGAGTGAACACGCCCCACAGACCCAGGTATACGCCCAGGAAGTGGCCGTTTGATGCATCAAAGCCCATTTGCGGCATAACCAGAATGGCGACCAAAGTCAGCCAGAAAGAACCGTAAGAGGTGAATGCGGTTAAACCGAAGGTGTTGCCTTTTTTATACTCCAGCAGGCCCGCGAAGATTTGCGCGATACCGCCGTAAAAAATGCCCATCGCCAGGATAACATTGTCCATCGGGAATAAGCCGATGTTATGCAGGTTCAGCAGAATAGTGGTCATGCCGAAACCCATCAGGCCCAGCGGAGCCGGATTAGCCAACTTAGTGTTGCCCATAAGTCCTCAAAAAATCATCATTAGTATGGTGAAATGGTTTTACCACGCCCACTCTCCCAGGCGTGGCGCGGCATAATAATCACCGCGACTCTCGGCGTCTATGATCTGAGCAGGGTGAAATTAAAAAATTTTTTATCCTTCCCCCTTGATGGATGCCGTTACGACCCCATCTTGTAGTCAACCGCAGTGAGTGAAGCTGAAAAAAATCAAATCTGGGCAGTTGAAACCGCACGTTTCGCCCTTATTACAGATTCACAACCACATGATGAACAAATTTTTAGTGGAGACGTTTAGATGGGTAAAATTATTGGTATCGACCTGGGTACTACCAACTCTTGTGTAGCGATTATGGACGGCACTACTGCACGTGTGCTGGAGAACGCCGAGGGCGATCGCACCACGCCTTCTATCATTGCTTATACCCAGGATGGTGAAACTCTGGTTGGCCAGCCGGCTAAACGTCAGGCCGTGACTAACCCGCAAAACACTCTGTTTGCGATTAAACGCCTGATTGGCCGTCGCTTCCAGGACGAAGAAGTTCAGCGTGATGAAGCCATCATGCCGTACAAAATTATCGGTGCTGACAACGGTGATGCATGGATCGACGTGAAGGGCCAGAAAATGGCACCACCGCAGATCTCTGCTGAAGTGCTGAAGAAAATGAAGAAAACGGCTGAAGATTACCTGGGTGAACCGGTAACTGAAGCGGTTATCACTGTACCTGCTTACTTCAACGATGCTCAGCGTCAGGCTACCAAAGATGCCGGTCGTATCGCAGGTCTGGAAGTCAAACGTATCATCAACGAACCAACCGCAGCTGCACTGGCTTACGGTCTGGATAAAGAAGTTGGCAACCGTACTATCGCGGTTTACGACCTCGGCGGTGGTACTTTCGATATCTCTATCATCGAAATCGACGAAGTTGACGGCGAAAAAACCTTCGAAGTTCTGGCAACCAACGGTGATACCCACCTGGGTGGTGAAGACTTCGACAGCCGTATGATCAACTACCTCGTTGACGAATTTAAGAAAGATCAGGGCATTGACCTGCGTAACGATCCGCTGGCCATGCAGCGCCTGAAAGAAGCCGCAGAAAAAGCCAAAATTGAGCTGTCTTCTGCGCAGCAGACCGACGTGAACCTGCCGTACATCACTGCAGATGCGTCTGGTCCAAAACACATGAACATCAAAGTGACTCGCGCGAAACTGGAAAGCCTGGTCGAAGACCTGGTCAACCGTTCCATTGAGCCGCTGAAAGTTGCTCTGCAGGATGCTGGTCTGTCTGTCTCTGACATTCAGGACGTTATCCTGGTAGGTGGGCAGACTCGTATGCCAATGGTTCAGAAGAAAGTTGCTGAATTCTTTGGTAAAGAGCCGCGTAAAGACGTTAACCCGGACGAAGCTGTGGCAATCGGTGCAGCGGTTCAGGGCGGCGTACTGACCGGCGAAGTGAAGGACGTTCTGCTGCTGGACGTTACCCCGCTGTCGCTGGGTATCGAAACCATGGGCGGCGTGATGACTGCGCTGATCAGCAAAAACACCACTATCCCGACCAAGCACAGCCAGGTGTTCTCTACCGCTGAAGACAACCAGTCTGCGGTAACCATCCATGTGCTGCAGGGTGAGCGTAAACGTGCTGCGGATAACAAAGATCTGGGCCAGTTTAACCTCGACGGTATCAGCCCGGCACCGCGCGGTATGCCACAGATCGAAGTCACCTTCGACATCGATGCTGACGGTATCCTGCACGTTTCCGCGAAAGACAAAAACAGCGGTAAAGAGCAGAAGATTACCATCAAGGCTTCTTCTGGTCTGAACGAAGAAGAGATCGAAAAAATGGTTCGTGAAGCAGAAGCAAATGCTGAATCTGACCGTAAGTTTGAAGAGCTGGTTCAGACCCGTAACCAGGGTGACCATCTGCTGCACAGCACTCGTAAGCAGGTTGAAGAAGCAGGCGAACAGCTGCCAGCTGATGACAAAACCGCTATCGAAGCTGCACTGAGCGCGCTGGAAACTTCCCTGAAAGGCGAAGACAAAGCGGACATCGAAGCGAAAATGCAGGAGCTGGCGCAGGCGTCCCAGAAGCTGATGGAAATTGCTCAGCAACAGCACGCACAGCAGCAGGCTGGCGCTGAAGCTGGTGCTTCCGCGAACAATGCGAAAGACGACGACGTTGTCGACGCTGAGTTCGAAGAAGTAAAAGACAAAAAATAATCGCCCTGATGCAGGGTAATTAATCGGCACGGGCGTAGAGGTTTCCTCTCCGCCCGTGCTCGCATGTTAAGGGGCTGAAAAAACCAATGGCAAAGCAAGACTACTACGAGATTTTAGGCGTTCCGAAAACCGCGGAAGAGCGTGAAATCAAAAAGGCGTACAAGCGCCTGGCCATGAAATTTCACCCGGACCGTAACCAGGGTGACAAAGAGGCCGAAGCCAAATTTAAAGAGATCAAAGAAGCGTATGAAATCCTGACCGACGCTCAGAAACGTGCAGCCTACGATCAGTACGGTCATGCGGCGTTTGAACAAGGCGGCATGGGCGGCGGCGGATACGGCGGTGGCTTTGGTGGCGGTGGTGCTGATTTCGGCGACATCTTTGGCGATGTTTTCGGTGATATCTTCGGCGGTGGCCGTGGTCGTCAGCGCGCAGCGCGCGGCGCGGATCTGCGCTACAACATGGATCTGACGCTGGAAGAGGCCGTACGCGGTGTCACGAAAGAGATTCGCATTCCGACGCTGGAAGAGTGTGATATCTGCCACGGCAGCGGCGCGAAAGCGGGTACCAAGCCGCAGACCTGTCCAACCTGTCACGGTTCTGGTCAGGTACAGATTCGCCAGGGCTTCTTCGCGGTGCAGCAGGCCTGTCCGCACTGTCATGGTCGCGGTACGCTGATTAAAGATCCGTGCAACAAATGTCACGGTCACGGTCGCGTTGAGAAGACCAAAACCCTGTCCGTCAAAATTCCGGCAGGGGTGGATACGGGCGATCGTATTCGTCTGTCCGGTGAAGGCGAAGCAGGCGAGCACGGCGCACCAGCGGGCGATCTGTACGTTCAGGTTCAGGTGAAGCAGCACGCCATCTTTGAGCGTGAAGGCAACAACCTGTACTGTGAAGTGCCGATCAACTTCGCGATGGCGGCGCTGGGCGGTGAGATCGAAGTGCCTACGCTCGACGGGCGCGTGAACCTGAAGGTTCCGGGCGAAACCCAGACTGGCAAGCTGTTCCGCATGCGCGGCAAAGGCGTGAAATCCGTTCGCGGCGGTGCGCAGGGTGACCTGCTGTGTCGCGTGGTCGTCGAAACGCCGGTCGGTCTGAACGACAAACAGAAACAGCTGTTGAAAGAGTTGCAGGAAAGCTTCGGCGGTCCAACGGGCGAGAATAACAGCCCGCGTTCCAAAAGCTTCTTCGATGGCGTGAAAAAATTCTTCGATGATTTGACCCGCTAATCCCTTAGCGAGTGTGAATTTTTCAAAGCCCGGAAGCGATTCCGGGCTTTTTCTTTTGGTGGCGAATGACTCGGCAAAACCGAGTATATCCGCAATATTAATCTGATTTTTTCGAGCTGTTAGCCTTGGTATTATGGTTTTATCGAGGTATGGTCTTAGAGAGAGAACTAAAGTGAAACTTTTACAACGATTCTTCAGCAATGAGGCGTCCGGCGGCGTGATTTTGATTATCGCTGCACTTGCCGCCATGGTGTTGGCGAATATGGATGCGACTCAGGGCCTGTACCGTGCATTTCTGGACACGCCCGTTGAGCTGCGCGTGGGTGCATTAGAGATCAACAAGAACATGCTGCTGTGGATTAACGACGCGCTGATGGCCGTGTTCTTCCTGCTGGTGGGCCTGGAAGTAAAACGAGAGCTGGTTCTTGGGTCGCTTAACAGTCGTCAGCGGGCAGCTTTCCCGGTTATTGCTGCGCTGGGCGGTATGGTGGTGCCTGCGCTGCTCTATCTGGTGTTTAACTACCATGACCCGGTCGCTCGCCACGGTTGGGCGATTCCGGCGGCAACAGATATTGCTTTTGCGCTGGGCGTGCTGGCGCTGCTGGGCAGTCGCGTGCCGGTGGCGTTAAAGATTTTCCTGATGGCGCTGGCGATTATCGACGACCTGGGCGCGATCGTGATTATCGCTCTGTTCTATACCAGCGAGCTGTCGGTGTTATCTCTGAGCGTGGCGGCGGGCGCTATCGCTGTGCTGGCGCTGCTGAATTTGTTTAACGTGCGCCGAACCGGGATCTACATTCTGGTGGGCGTGGTGCTGTGGACCGCGGTACTGAAATCGGGCGTTCATGCGACGCTGGCGGGCGTCATCATCGGCTTCTTTGTGCCGCTGAAAGCGGATGAGAAGGGCAAATCCCCGGCCAAACAGCTGGAGCATGTCCTGCATCCCTGGGTCGCCTTTATGATCCTGCCGCTGTTTGCATTCGCGAATGCGGGCGTGTCGCTGCAGGGCGTCACCCTGAGCGGCCTGACGTCCATGCTGCCGATGGGCATTGTCGCTGGCCTGTTTATCGGTAAGCCGCTGGGGATCGGCCTGTTCTGCTGGCTGGCTCTTAAGCTGAAGTTCGCGTCATTGCCGCAGGGGACGACCTTCCGGCAAATCGCGGCGGTCGGCGTGCTGTGCGGAATTGGCTTCACGATGTCGATTTTCATCTCGACCCTGGCCTTTGCGTCATATGACCCTCAGCTCATCGTGTGGGCAAAACTCGGGATCTTGATCGGCTCGTTACTGGCCGCGTTCACGGGATACACACTGTTGAAAGTGAAGCTGTCCGGACAGGTGCAACCGGCCTAACAGTTAAAAGGGGGAGGGCAGAGGCCCTCTCCTGACAATACTCTCAGGGAGCGAAATGCTATGTCTCACATCAATTACAACCATCTGTACTATTTCTGGCACGTCTACAAAGAAGGCTCAGTGGTGGGCGCAGCAGAGGCGCTCTATCTGACGCCCCAGACCATTACCGGTCAGATAAAGGCACTCGAAGAACGCCTGCAGGGGAAGCTGTTTAAGCGTAAAGGTCGGGGTATTGAGCCGAGCGAACTGGGTGAACTGGTTTTTCGCTATGCGGATAAGATGTTCACCCTGAGCCAGGAGATGCTCGATATCGTGAACTACCGCAAAGAGTCAAACCTGTTGTTTGATGTGGGCGTTGCGGATGCGCTGTCTAAACGGCTGGTGAGCGGCGTGCTGGACGCGGCGGTGGTGGAAGATGAGCAGATCCATTTGCGCTGCTTTGAATCGACGCACGAGATGCTGCTGGAACAGCTGAGCCAGCATAAGCTGGACATCATCATCTCGGACTGCCCGATAGACTCTACTCAACAGGAAGGGCTGTTCTCGGTCAAGATTGGCGAATGCGGCGTGAGCTTCTGGTGCATCAATCCGCCGCCAGATAAACCGTTTCCCGCCTGCCTTGAGGAGCGACGCCTGCTCGTGCCGGGACGACGTTCGATGTTAGGCCGCAAGCTGCTGAACTGGTTTAACTCGCAGGGTCTGAAGGTAGAGATTCTGGGAGAGTTTGATGATGCGGCGCTCATGAAAGCTTTTGGCGAAGCGCATAACGCGATCTTCGTCGCCCCAACGCTTTACGCACATGATCTGTACACCGATGACAGAGTCACAGAGATTGGGCGGGTGGACAACGTGATGGAAGAGTATCACGCGATTTTCGCCGAAAGGATGATTCAGCATCCGGCAGTGCAGCGTATCTGTAACCGCGACTACTCGGCGCTCTTTACACCGCCAGCGTCAAAATGAGCCAATAAAAAAACCCGCATTAAGCGGGTTCTTTATAACAAGCAACAACAAGTGGCGATTAAGCCAGTTTGCTGATCTGCGCGGTCAGGTTTGCTTTATGACGCGCTGCTTTGTTTTTGTGGATCAGACCTTTAGCAGCCTGACGATCCACGATTGGTTGCATTTCGTTAAATGCGTTCTGCGCTGCAGCTTTGTCGCCAGCTTCGATTGCTGCGTATACTTTCTTGATGAAAGTACGCATCATAGAGCGACGGCTTGCATTGTGCTTACGAGCCTTTTCAGACTGAATAGCACGTTTCTTAGCTGATTTGATATTAGCCAAGTCCAACTCCCAAATATGATCTATGTGGACAATTCAAAGGCCGAGGAATATGCCCTCTATACCTTCTTTTGTCAATGGATTTGTGCAAATAAGCGCCGTTGAATGGCGACGCTACGTTACGTAGTGATGGCGCAGGATTCTACCAGCTTGTCTCAGCTGAATACAGTCTTTCGATGTAAAAAAACGCAGTAACGGGCAGATTTTTTCCCTCCGAAAGCTAAGCATCATGAAATCATTACGGCTTTCTGATTTGAGGCAACAATCGCCGGTTAACCTTAACCGCTGTACAAGGTATACTCGGGCGATTTTCACTGTTTTGAGCCTGTCATGAAGCTGATACGCGGCATACATAATCTCAGTCACGCCCCGCACGGGTGCGTACTGACCATTGGTAATTTCGACGGCGTGCATCGTGGGCATCAGGCGCTGTTGCAGGGATTGCGTAAAGAGGGCGAGGCCCGTGGGCTGCCGGTCGTGGTGATGATTTTCGAACCGCAGCCGCTGGAGCTGTTTGCCGGTGATAAAGCGCCCGCGCGTTTAACTCGCCTGCGTGAAAAATTGCGCTATCTGGCGGAATGCGGCGTGGACTACGTACTTTGCGTGCGCTTCGACCGACGTTTTGCGGCACTGACGGCGCAAAATTTTGTCGGCGATCTGCTGGTAAAACGTCTGGGCGTGCAGTTTCTCGCCGTGGGCGATGATTTCCGCTTCGGCGCTGGTCGTCAGGGCGATTTCTTGTTATTACAGAAGGCGGGTCTGGAGTATGGCTTTGATGTCACCAGCACCATGACCTTCTGCGAAGGTGGCGTGCGCGTAAGCAGCACGGCAGTGCGTATGGCCTTAGCCGACGATCAGCTGGACGTGGCGGAGAACCTGTTAGGGCATCCGTTTGCCATTTCCGGGCGGGTCGTGCATGGCGATGAACTCGGTCGCACAATAGGTTTCCCGACGGCGAACGTCCCGCTGCGTCGTCAGGTTTCCCCGGTAAAAGGGGTGTATGCGGTAGAAGTCACCGGATTGGGTGATAAACCGTTGCCGGGCGTGGCCAATATCGGCACCCGTCCAACGGTAGCAGGTGTGCGTCAGCAGCTTGAAGTGCATCTGCTTGACGTTGTAATGGACCTTTACGGTCGCCATATAGATGTAATCCTGCGTAAAAAAATACGCAATGAGCAGCGATTTGCTTCGCTCGATGAGCTGAAAGCACAAATTGCGCGTGATGAGTTAACGGCCCGCGAATTTTTTGGGCTATCGAACCCGGCTTAATGCCTGAACGAGTTTTAAATACGGAACCGAGAATCTGATGAGTGACTATAAATCAACCCTGAATTTGCCGGAAACAGGGTTCCCGATGCGCGGCGATCTCGCCAAGCGTGAACCGGGAATGCTGGCGCGTTGGACCGATGATGACCTGTACGGCATCATCCGTGCAGCCAAAAAAGGCAAAAAAACCTTCATTCTGCATGATGGCCCTCCATATGCGAATGGCAGCATTCATATTGGTCACTCTGTAAACAAGATTCTGAAAGACATTATCGTGAAGTCCAAAGGACTCACCGGTTTTGACTCGCCTTACGTTCCGGGCTGGGACTGCCACGGTCTGCCGATCGAGCTGAAAGTGGAGCAGGAATACGGCAAGCCAGGTGAGAAATTCACCGCCGCCGAGTTTCGTGCAAAATGTCGCGAATACGCGGCCGCGCAGGTTGATGGTCAGCGTAAAGACTTCATCCGTCTGGGCGTGCTGGGCGACTGGTCTCGTCCATACCTGACGATGGACTTCAAAACTGAAGCCAACATCATTCGCGCTCTGGGTAAAATCATCGGTAACGGCCATCTGCATAAAGGCGCGAAGCCTGTGCACTGGTGCGTTGACTGCCGTTCTGCGCTGGCAGAAGCGGAAGTGGAATATTACGACAAAACCTCTCCGTCTATCGACGTGGCGTTCCACGCGGTAGATCAGGACGCGGTGAAAGCGAAATTCGGCGTGACCTCCGTCAACGGCCCAATTTCCCTGGTTATCTGGACCACTACCCCGTGGACTCTGCCTGCGAACCGCGCAATCTCCCTGTCTGCGGACTTCGATTACGCGCTGGTACAGGTTGAAGGCCAGGCGGTGATTCTGGCTAAAGATCTGGTTGAGAGCGTCCTGAAACGCGCAAACATCAGCGAATACACCGTACTGGGCACCGTGAACGGCGCTGAGCTTGAGCTGATGCGCTTCAAACACCCGTTCCTCGATTTCGACGTGCCGGCAATCCTTGGCGATCACGTTACGCTGGACGCCGGTACCGGTGCGGTACACACCGCCGGTGGCCATGGCCCGGATGACTACAACATCAGCCTGAAATACGGTCTGGAAATCGCAAACCCGGTCGGGCCGGACGGCGCATACCTGCCAGGCACCTACCCGGCGCTGGACGGTATCAACGTCTTTAAAGCGAACGACATCATTGTCGACATGCTGCGCACCAGCGGTGCCCTGCTGCACGTTGAGAAGATGCAGCACAGCTATCCGTGCTGCTGGCGTCACAAGTCGCCAATCATCTTCCGTGCGACCCCGCAGTGGTTCATCAGCATGGATCAGAAAGGCCTGCGCGAGCAGTCTCTGAAAGAGATCAAAGGCGTGCAGTGGATCCCGGACTGGGGCCAGGCGCGTATCGAATCCATGGTCGCTAACCGCCCTGACTGGTGTATCTCCCGTCAGCGTACCTGGGGCGTGCCGATGTCCCTGTTCGTTCACAAAGAGACGCAGGAGCTGCACCCTCGCTCGCTGGAGCTGATGGAAGAAGTCGCCAAACGCGTTGAAGTGGATGGCATCCAGGCGTGGTGGGATCTGGACTCGAAAGAGATCCTGGGCGACGACGCGGCCAACTACGAGAAAGTACCAGACACCCTCGACGTATGGTTCGACTCCGGCTCTACCCACTCTTCTGTGGTGGATGTGCGCCCTGAGTTCTATGGCCATGCGGCGGATATGTATCTGGAAGGTTCTGACCAACACCGCGGCTGGTTCATGTCTTCTCTGATGATCTCCACCGCGATGAAAGGTAAAGCGCCATATCGTCAGGTTCTGACGCACGGCTTTACTGTGGATGGTCAGGGACGCAAGATGTCCAAATCCATCGGTAATACCGTTTCTCCGCAGGATGTGATGAACAAACTGGGCGCGGACATTCTGCGTCTGTGGGTGGCCTCTACGGACTACACCGGCGAAATGGCGGTTTCCGATGAGATCCTCAAACGTGCTGCCGACAGCTATCGTCGTATCCGTAACACCGCGCGCTTCCTGCTCGCTAACCTGAACGGTTTCGACCCGGTCAAAGACATGGTGAAACCGGAAGAGATGGTCGTGCTGGATCGTTGGGCTGTGGGCTGCGCGCAAGCGGCGCAGGACGACATCCTGAAAGCCTACGAGTCTTACGACTTCCACGAAGTGGTGCAGCGCCTGATGCGTTTCTGCTCCATCGAGATGGGCTCGTTCTATCTCGACATCATTAAAGACCGTCAGTACACCGCGAAAGCAGACAGCGTGGCGCGTCGCAGCTGCCAGACTGCGCTGTATCACATCGCAGAAGCACTGGTTCGCTGGATGGCACCGATCATGTCCTTCACCGCAGACGAAATCTGGGGCTACCTGCCAGGCGACCGCGAGAAGTACGTCTTCACCGGCGAATGGTACACCGGCCTGTTTGGTCTGGCTGAGACTGAAGCCATGAACGATACCTTCTGGGACGAGCTGCTGAAAGTGCGTGGCGAAGTGAACAAGGTTATCGAACAGGCGCGTGCTGACAAGAAAGTCGGTGGCTCTCTGGAAGCGGCAGTGACCCTGTACGCTGAACCTGAGCTGGCGGCGAAACTGACGGCACTGGGCGATGAATTGCGATTTGTCCTGTTGACCTCAGGTGCCAGCGTTGCCGATTATGCACAGGCGACTGCCGATGCCCAGCAGAGCGAGCTGCTCAAAGGGCTGAAGGTGGCGTTGAGCAAAGCCGAAGGTGAGAAATGTCCGCGCTGCTGGCATTACACCAACGATATTGGTCAGGTGGCGGAACACGCAGATATCTGTGGACGCTGTGTCAGCAACATCGCCGGTGATGGCGAAAAACGTAAGTTTGCCTGATGAGTAAATGTCTCTGTGCAACAGGACTGCGCTGGCTGTGGCTGGTCGTCGTCGTACTGATTATTGATCTGGGCAGTAAATTCCTGATCCTCCAGAACTTTGCTCTGGGGGATACGGTACCGCTGTTCCCGTCACTTAATCTGCATTACGCGCGCAACTACGGCGCGGCGTTCAGCTTCCTCGCCGACAGCGGCGGTTGGCAGCGCTGGTTCTTCGCGGGTATCGCTATCGGTATCTGCGTGATCCTCGCGGTGCTGATGTATCGCTCAAAAGCGACGCAGAAGCTGACCAACATCGCCTACGCGCTGATCATTGGCGGTGCGCTGGGTAACCTGTTTGACCGTCTGTGGCACGGCTATGTGGTCGATATGATCGACTTCTACGTCGGTAACTGGCACTTCGCCACCTTCAACCTGGCCGATAGCGCAATTTGCATCGGCGCCGCGTTGATTGTGCTGGAAGGTTTCTTGCCTAAACCCGCAGCGAAAGAGCAGGCGTAAATGTAAAGGCCGGGTGTGAGCCGGCCTACAGAATATGTGCCTCACGTAAGCCCGGAAGCCAGGCGCCACCGGGCAAACCGTTGAGGCAAAACAAGCGAGCAAATCGGCATGTCAAAATCCATACAGAGCAATAGCGCGGTGCTGGTCCATTTCACGTTGAAACTGGACGACGGTTCCACTGCGGAATCGACCCGCAATAACGGCAAACCTGCGCTGTTCCGCCTGGGTGACACCTCTCTTTCGGAAGGTCTGGAGCAGCAGTTGCTTGGGCTGAAAGAGGGTGAGAAAAAAGCCTTCTCTCTCGAGCCTGATGCGGCGTTTGGCGTGCCAACCCCGGATCTGATCCAGTATTTCTCGCGCCGTGAATTCATGGACGCGGGCGAGCCGGAAATCGGCGCGATTATGCTCTTTACCGCTATGGATGGCAGCGAAATGCCTGGCGTGATCCGTGAAATTAATGGCGATTCCATCACCGTTGATTTCAACCATCCGCTTGCCGGGCGTACCGTCCATTTTGATGTTGAAGTGCTGGAGATCGACCCGGCGCTGGAGGAAGTAAATGCAGATCCTGTTGGCTAACCCGCGCGGTTTTTGTGCCGGAGTAGACCGCGCTATCAGCATTGTTGAAAACGCGCTGGAAATTTACGGCGCGCCGATTTATGTCCGTCACGAAGTGGTCCACAACCGCTATGTGGTAGACAGCCTGCGCGAGCGCGGCGCAATCTTTATCGAGCAGATCAGTGAAGTGCCTGACGGCGCGATCCTGATCTTCTCGGCGCACGGCGTCTCGCAGGCGGTGCGTAACGAAGCGAAAAGTCGTGACCTGACGGTCTTCGACGCCACTTGTCCGTTGGTGACCAAAGTGCATATGGAAGTCGCCCGTGCCAGCCGTCGTGGTGAAGAGTCGATTCTGATTGGCCACGCCGGCCACCCGGAAGTGGAAGGCACGATGGGCCAGTACAGCAACCCGGAAGGGGGAATGTATCTGGTTGAGTCGCCGGACGATGTGCTGTCGC
Source organism: Lelliottia sp. WB101 (assembly GCF_003051885.1). Classification (NCBI taxonomy): domain Bacteria; kingdom Pseudomonadati; phylum Pseudomonadota; class Gammaproteobacteria; order Enterobacterales; family Enterobacteriaceae; genus Lelliottia; species Lelliottia sp. WB101. The sequence goes on along the minus strand of NZ_CP028520.1, from coordinate 228,299 downwards.
TGGAAGTGAAAAACGAAGCGCGCCTGTCGTTCATGACCCAGACGACGCTCTCGGTAGACGACACCTCTGATGTCATCGACGCCCTGCGCAGCCGGTTCCCGAAAATCGTCGGGCCGCGCAAAGATGACATCTGCTACGCCACCACCAATCGTCAGGAAGCGGTGCGCGCGCTGGCCGAGCAGGCGGATGTGGTGCTGGTGGTCGGTTCCAAAAACTCTTCTAACTCCAACCGTCTGGCCGAGCTGGCGCAGCGTATGGGGAAAACCGCGTTTCTGATTGATGACGCCACCGACATTCAGGAAGCGTGGGTCAAAAACGCAGCCTGTGTCGGCGTGACCGCCGGTGCCTCCGCGCCGGATATTCTGGTGCAAAACGTGATTAAGCGTTTGCAGGAGCTGGGTGGCGGCGAAGCGGTGCCGCTGGAAGGTCGCGAAGAAAATATCGTCTTTGAAGTGCCGAAAGAGCTGCGCATCAACGCGAAAGAAGTCGAATAATCCTCTCTGTTTAGAAAATGCCGGTCCCGAAAGAGACCGGCATTTTTTTGTCTGATTCCCTGTGATGAACCCGACAGTTCCACCCTTTGCGTGAATCATGCGGTTTTCGCTGAACCTCATGTCTTTTACTGATACTGCCGCCTGTTTATCATAAAATTCTAATTATCGGCGTTTTAAGATAGCGGCTTCGTCACAGGCTGGTTAATCTGAAAACGATTTACATACTTTTAACGTAAGAGAATAACTATGCATGATGCACAGGTGCGTGTCGCGATAGCGGGCGCGGGTGGCCGTATGGGCCGTCAGTTAATTCAGGCAGCGCTACAGTTAGACGGCGTTGCGCTTGGCGCGGCGCTGGAGCGCGACGGCTCCTCGCTTCTTGGAACGGATGCGGGTGAACTGGCGGGTGTGGGCAAGACGGGCGTAACCGTGCAAAGCAGTCTGGATGCGGTGAAAGACGATTTTGACGTGTTCATCGATTTCACGCGCCCGGAAGGGACGCTGCACCATCTGGCCTTTTGCCGTCAGCACGGTAAAGGAATGGTCATCGGTACCACCGGTTTTGACGACGCGGGCAAACAGGCGATCAAAGACGCTTCCCAGGAGATTGCGATTGTCTTCGCCGCTAACTTTAGCGTGGGCGTGAACGTCATGCTCAAGCTGTTGGAGAAAGCCGCGAAAGTGATGGGCGACTACACGGATATCGAAATTATCGAAGCGCACCACCGCCATAAAGTGGATGCCCCATCCGGTACGGCGCTGGCGATGGGCGAAGCGATTGCTTATGCACTTGATAAGGATTTAAAGGACTGCGCGGTCTACTCTCGCGAAGGGCATACGGGCGAGCGTGTTCCGGGCACGATTGGATTTGCTACGGTGCGAGCGGGGGATATCGTCGGCGAACATACGGCGATCTTCGCCGATATCGGCGAGCGTGTGGAGATTACCCATAAAGCCTCCAGCCGCATGACCTTTGCCAACGGCGCCGTGCGCTCGGCATTGTGGCTTAAAAATTTAGATAACGGTCTTTTTGATATGAGAGATGTGCTTAATCTTAACGATTTATAAGTGTTATTACCCATCGTGATGTGGTTATTGCAGTCATAATTGATTGATTGCACAGGGCAATATTTTATTGCCCTTTTATTTTGTCTGTTTGAAGTGGATTTCTTAATATTATTGAGTAAAGTTACAGTTATCTCGCTTTTTTGTGTTATCGTACTGTAAATTTTGACCATTTGGTCTGGTTTTTGTTGTGCTCCTCCATCAAATCTCACTAAACTCAGCGTACAAACGTTTTCTAACGTGATTTTGTTGATCTTTTTATGGCTTAAACTCCGTTAAACGCCAAAGCCGCGTAAAATAATAAACAAAAAAGCCATTTTGAGTTGACTTTACCCCTCTAAATCCCCAGAATGCCGCCGTTTGCCGAAAATCCGCGGGAAACAAATTTGCATTGATTCATAACGCCGTTGTGAATTAATATGCAGATAAAGTGAGTGAATATTCTCTGGAGGGTGTTTTGATTAAGTCAGCGCTATTGGTTCTGGAAGACGGAACCCAGTTTATCGGTCGGGCCATAGGGGCAACAGGTTCGGCGGTTGGGGAAGTCGTTTTCAATACTTCAATGACCGGTTATCAAGAAATCCTCACTGATCCTTCCTATTCCCGCCAAATCGTCACCCTTACTTATCCTCATATTGGTAATGTCGGCACCAACGAAGCCGATGCAGAATCCTCTCAGGTTCACGCGCAAGGTCTGATTATTCGCGACCTGCCGCTGATTGCCAGCAACTACCGCAATACTGAAGACCTCTCTTCTTACCTGAAGCGTCACAACATCGTGGCGATTGCCGATATCGATACCCGTAAGCTGACCCGTTTGCTGCGCGAGAAGGGCGCACAGAACGGCTGCATCATCGCAGGCGACAACCTGGATGTGGCACTGGCGCAGGAAAAAGCGAAAGCCTTCCCTGGCCTGAACGGAATGGATCTGGCGAAAGAAGTGACCACAGCGGAAGCCTACAGCTGGACTCAGGGGAGCTGGACGCTGGCAGGTGAACTGCCAGAAGCGAAAAAAGAAGACGAGCTGCCGTTCCACGTGGTGGCTTACGACTACGGCGCGAAGCGCAACATCCTGCGCATGCTGGTGGATCGCGGCTGCCGCCTGACAGTCGTTCCGGCGAAAACCCCGGCCGAAGACGTGCTGGCGATGAACCCGGATGGCATCTTCCTCTCCAACGGCCCGGGTGACCCGGCACCGTGTGATTACGCGATTGAAGCGATTAAACGCTTCCTCGAAACCGATATTCCGGTATTTGGCATCTGCCTCGGCCATCAGCTGCTGGCGCTGGCGAGCGGTGCGAAAACCATCAAGATGAAGTTCGGCCACCACGGTGGAAACCACCCGGTGAAAGATATCGACAACAACACGGTGATGATTACCGCGCAAAACCACGGTTTTGCGGTGGATGAGGCGTCAATGCCCGCTAACCTGCGCGTCACCCACAAGTCGCTGTTCGACCATACCCTGCAGGGTATCCATCGCACCGACAAACCGGCGTTCAGCTTCCAGGGGCACCCGGAAGCCAGCCCTGGCCCGCACGATGCCGCGCCGCTGTTCGATCACTTCATCGAACTTATCGAGCAATACCGTCAGACCGCTAAATAATCAGGAGCCGAGAACACCATGCCAAAACGTACAGATATAAAAAGCATCCTGATCCTTGGCGCTGGCCCGATTGTCATCGGCCAGGCCTGCGAATTCGACTACTCCGGCGCACAGGCGTGTAAAGCCCTGCGCGAAGAGGGTTACCGCGTAATCCTGGTGAACTCTAACCCAGCCACCATCATGACCGACCCGGAAATGGCCGATGCGACCTACATCGAGCCGATTCACTGGGAAGTGGTGCGCAAAATCATCGAAAAAGAGCGTCCGGACGCCGTACTGCCGACTATGGGCGGCCAGACCGCGCTGAACTGCGCGCTGGAACTGGAGCGTCAGGGCGTGCTGGCGGAATTCGGTGTGACCATGATTGGTGCCACCGCCGACGCGATTGATAAAGCTGAAGACCGCCGCCGTTTCGACGTGGCGATGAAAAAAATCGGCCTCGACACCGCGCGCTCCGGCATCGCACACACCATGGAAGAAGCGCTGGCGGTTGCCGCTGACGTGGGCTATCCGTGCATCATCCGTCCGTCCTTCACCATGGGCGGCACCGGTGGCGGTATCGCTTACAACCGCGAAGAGTTCGAAGAGATTTGCGAACGCGGTCTGGATCTGTCCCCAACCAAAGAGCTGCTGATTGATGAGTCGCTGATTGGCTGGAAAGAGTACGAGATGGAAGTGGTGCGTGATAAAAACGACAACTGCATCATCGTCTGCTCTATCGAAAACTTCGATGCGATGGGCATCCACACCGGTGACTCCATCACCGTCGCGCCAGCCCAGACGCTGACCGACAAAGAGTATCAAATCATGCGTAACGCCTCGATGGCGGTACTGCGTGAAATCGGCGTCGAAACCGGCGGTTCTAACGTGCAGTTCTCCGTGAACCCGAAAAACGGTCGCCTGATTGTTATCGAAATGAACCCGCGCGTTTCACGCTCCTCGGCGCTGGCATCCAAAGCGACCGGCTTCCCGATTGCGAAAGTGGCGGCGAAACTGGCGGTAGGTTACACCCTCGACGAGCTGATGAACGACATCACCGGTGGCCGCACTCCGGCGTCGTTTGAGCCGTCTATCGACTATGTTGTGACCAAAATCCCTCGCTTTAACTTCGAGAAATTCGCGGGCGCAAACGACCGTCTGACGACCCAGATGAAATCCGTTGGCGAAGTGATGGCGATTGGCCGCACTCAGCAGGAATCCCTGCAGAAAGCGTTGCGCGGCCTGGAAGTGGGCGCAATGGGCTTCGACCCGAAAGTGAGCCTCGATGACCCGGAAGCGCTGACCAAAATTCGTCGCGAACTGAAAGATGCAGGCGCTGAGCGTATCTGGTACATCGCCGATGCGTTCCGCGCGGGCCTCTCCGTGGATGGCGTCTTCAACTTGACCAACATCGACCGCTGGTTCTTGGTGCAAATTGAAGAGCTGGTGCGACTGGAAGAGAAAGTGGCTGAGATGGGTATCACCGGTCTCGACGCGGACTTCCTGCGTATGCTGAAGCGTAAAGGCTTTGCCGATGCGCGTCTGGCTAAACTGGCGGGTGTGCGTGAATCCGAAATCCGCAAGCTGCGTGACCAGTATAACCTGCACCCGGTCTACAAACGCGTGGACACCTGCGCCGCCGAGTTCGCAACTGACACCGCCTACATGTACTCCACTTATGAAGACGAGTGCGAAGCGAATCCGTCCGTAGACCGCGACAAAATTATGGTGCTGGGCGGCGGTCCAAACCGTATCGGCCAGGGCATTGAGTTTGACTACTGCTGCGTACACGCCTCTCTGGCGCTGCGTGAAGACGGTTACGAGACCATCATGGTCAACTGTAACCCGGAAACGGTGTCGACCGACTACGACACCTCTGACCGCCTCTATTTCGAGCCGGTGACCCTGGAAGACGTGCTGGAAATTGTGCGCATCGAGAAGCCGAAGGGCGTTATCGTACAGTACGGCGGCCAGACCCCGCTGAAACTGGCGCGCGCGCTGGAAGCGGCAGGTGTACCGGTTATCGGCACCAGCCCGGATGCGATTGACCGCGCAGAAGACCGCGAGCGTTTCCAGCAGGCGGTTGACCGTCTGAAGCTGAAACAACCGGCCAACGCCACCGTCACTGCGATTGAGATGGCTGTTGAGAAAGCGAAAGAGATTGGTTATCCGCTGGTGGTGCGCCCGTCCTACGTGCTGGGCGGCCGTGCGATGGAAATCGTCTACGACGAAGCCGACCTGCGTCGCTACTTCCAGACGGCGGTGAGCGTCTCTAACGATGCGCCAGTGCTGCTCGACCGCTTCCTCGACGACGCGGTAGAAGTGGACGTGGATGCCATCTGCGACGGCGAAATGGTGTTGATTGGTGGCATCATGGAGCACATCGAACAGGCAGGCGTACACTCCGGTGACTCCGCATGTTCTTTGCCCGCCTACACCCTGAGCCAGGAAATTCAGGATGTGATGCGCCAGCAGGTGCAGAAACTGGCCTTCGAGCTGCAGGTGCGCGGTTTGATGAACGTCCAGTTCGCGGTGAAAGACAACGAAGTCTATCTGATTGAAGTTAACCCGCGTGCGGCACGTACCGTACCGTTCGTCTCCAAAGCCACCGGTATCCCGCTGGCGAAAGTGGCGGCGCGCGTGATGGCGGGCCAGACGCTGACCCAGCAGGGCGTCACCAAAGAGATCATCCCACCGTACTACTCGGTGAAAGAGGTGGTGCTGCCGTTCAACAAATTCCCGGGCGTTGACCCGCTGTTAGGGCCAGAAATGCGCTCCACCGGTGAAGTCATGGGCGTAGGCCGCACCTTCGCAGAAGCCTTCGCTAAGGCGCAGTTGGGCAGCAGCTCAACCATGAGAAAGCAGGGCCGCGCGCTGCTCTCCGTGCGTGAAGGGGATAAAGAACGTGTGGTAGACCTGGCCGCGAAACTGCTGAAACAGGGCTTTGAACTGGATGCCACCCATGGTACGGCTATCGTACTGGGTGAAGCTGGTATCAACCCGCGTCTGGTCAACAAGGTTCATGAAGGTCGTCCGCACATTCAGGACCGTATCAAGAATGGCGAGTACACCTACATCATCAACACCACCGCAGGTCGTCAGGCGATTGAAGACTCCAAGCTGATTCGCCGCAGCGCGCTGCAGTACAAAGTGCACTATGACACCACCCTGAACGGCGGTTTCGCGACAGCCATGGCGCTGAACGCAGATGCCACCGAGAAAGTGATTTCGGTTCAGGAAATGCACGCGCAGATTAACAAGTAACAGTGTTGCAGGCCGGGTAAGGCGAAGCTGCCACCCGGCACGTTTTTGTTCGCGCAAGCCTCTGGCGGGTGGCATTTCGCTTACCCGCCTACAACAAACGCCTCTTTGTTCCACTTCAGAGTCTTCTGGTTTTCCATCTCTCTTCAGTCAGTTAGCCTAAAATGGTTAGGTCGATAATTAAATTCAACTGAAAAGCAGGGAGAACACCATGCGAAATAAACTTCTGGCCACCTCAATTTTTGCTGCCGCAGCTCTCTTCACCGTTGCTGGTTGTTCATCTAACCAGGCAGTGAAAACCACGGATGGCAGAACCATCGTCACCGACGGTAAACCACAGGTCGATGACGACACCGGTCTGGTTTCCTATAAAAATGCACAAACTGGTAAAACCGAGCAAATTAACCGCGATCAGGTTAAGAACATGAGTGAATTAGATAACTAATTCTCATTCATTTTTTTTCTTACAGCGGCGCCTCGCCGCTGTACCTAATCCTTGACGAATATCAACCGTAATCCTTAGGAGGTAAGCGAGAATCACGCTCTGAAAAATGGAGAGTGATTATGGAAGAACATCAAAAAGCACCAGATAAGCAAGGTTTAGAAATTTCACGGCGTAACGTCCTCAAATCGGGTTCTTTACTCCTGACCCTTCCTTTTGTATCCCGCACTGCACGTTCCGCTGATGTCGCAGACACGACTGCCGTCGTGCCGGACTCACCGTCGATGGAAAAAGTGGTCGCAACCTGCAGCACCTTCGACTGCGGCGGAAAATGTGATATTCGCGCTCATGTTTCAGAGGGCGTTGTCACACGAATCACCACTCGCCCCGATAATGAACTCGATCCTGATATGCCGATTATGCGCGCCTGCGTGCGTGGTCGTGGATACCGTAAATTCGTCTATCATCCCGATCGTCTCAAATACCCGATGAAGCGCGTGGGCAAGCGCGGAGAAGGGAAGTTCGAGCGCATCTCCTGGGATGAAGCCACGACGATGATTGCGGATAACCTCACGCGGATCACGGCGAAATATGGCCCGGCGTCGCGGTTTATGCATAACAATACCGCCACCAGCGGCGGGGCGTTTTCCGGCGACGGGATGATGAAACGCCTGCTGAATCTGACCGGCGGGTATCTCTCGTACTACCACTCCGTCAGCCTCGGAAATACCGTGGCGGCCACGCCGTACACTTACGGCATCGCGGCTAACGGAAATTCTCTTGATACCCTGAAAGACACCCCGCTGGTGATCCTCTGGGGGCACAACCCGACCGAGACGATTTTTGGTCACACCAACCACTATTTCCAACAGATGAAGCAAAATGGCACCCGCTTCATCGTGGTCGATCCCCGCTATTCTGATACCACGTCGTCGCTGGCGGATGAGTGGATCCCGCTGCTGCCGACGACCGACAATGCGCTGATGGATGCGATGATGTACGTCATCATCAGCGAGGATCTGCACGACAAAAACTTTATCGCCCGTCACACGCTTGGCTTTGACGAGGATTCGATGCCAGAGGGGGTTCCGGCGAATGAGTCGCTGATGGCCTATCTGATGGGGAAAAAAGACGGCGTGGTGAAGACCCCCGAATGGGCCGAGAAAATCACCCACGTTCCCGCGCAGACGATTCGCCAGCTGGCGCGCGATTACGCCACCACCAAACCGGCGGCGCTGATTCAGGGCTGGGGGCCGCAACGACATAACTGCGGTGAACGTACCGCCAGAGGCTCCACGCTGCTAGCCACGCTGACCGGCAATGTCGGCGTGATGGGCGGCTGGGCCGCGGGCTACGGCGGATGTGCCAACCGAAAATTCACCACCGGCACCGAAACGCTGGAGAACCCTGTTAAAGAGAGTATCTCGATCATGAACTGGGTCCAGGCGGCGGAAGATGCCAGTAAAGTCCACCCGGACGATGGCCTGAAAGGGGCCGAGAAACTCAGCAGCAACATCCGCATACTGTTCTCGCTGGCAGGTAACTATCTGGCGAACCAAAACCCGGACGTTAACCAGACGGTGAAAGTGCTTGAGGACGAATCGAAAATCGAGTTTATCGTCGTCAGCGATCTCTACATGAGCCCCAGCGCGAAATATGCCGACCTGCTTTTGCCCGAAACCAGCTTTATGGAGCGCTGGAATATCGGTGAAACCTGGGGTACGGCAAATTATCTGGTGCTATCAGAAAAGCTCATCGATCCGGAGTTTGAGCGCCGGAGCGACTATGAGTGGCAGCGCGAAGTAGCGGCAAAACTTGGCGTGGAAGCGGAGTTCAGTCAGGGAAGGGATGAGAAACAGTGGATCGAGCACATCTGGGAAAACACCCGGCTGTCGATGCCGGATGAACATCTTCCGACCTTTGAACAATTGCAGGTCCAGCGCCGTCATCTGTTTAAGAGCGCCCCATGGGTGGCCTTTGAGGAGAACATCCGCGATCCGGATAACCATCCTTTCCCGACGCCGTCCGGCAAGATCGAAATTTTTTCGAAGCGGTTGTATGACATGCAGCATCCGGAAATTCCAGCGCTTTCCCACTATGTGCCCGCGCACGAAGGGCCGGAAGATCCTTTGGCGAAGCAGTTCCCTTTGCAGCTCATTACCTGGAAAGGCAAAAACCGGGCGAACTCAACTCAGTACGCTAACCCCTGGCTGCAGGAGGTGCAGACACAAAAACTGTGGATTAACCCACGGGATGCTGAGTCGCGCGGGATCGTGCAAGGCGACAAGGTGCGCATTCATAACGCACGCGGCGTGAGCCTGGTAGAGGCGGAAGTGACGCCGCGTATTATCCCTGGCGTCGTCGCCATGCAGGCTGGTGCCTGGTGGCAGCCCGATGCGCAAGGGATCGATCATGGCGGATGTGCCAACGTACTTAGCTCGTCGCGAATTACGGCGCTGGCGAAAGGGAATTCTCATCAAACCATGCTGGTGGAGGTAGCGAAGCATGAGTCAGTTTAAGGACTTTGCGCCCGTGAGCGATAAACAGCTCGGGTTCTTTATCGATTCTTCACGCTGTTCCGGCTGCAAGGCCTGCCAGGTCGCGTGCAAAGATAAAAATAATCTGGACGTGGGGCGTCGTTTTCGTCGGGTTTACGAAGTGACTGGCGGCGGTTTTATGCCTACGGGGCAGGGAGGCATGCAGAATAATGTCTTCGCGTACACGCTCTCTATCTCCTGCAATCATTGCGCAGATCCTGTCTGTACGAAAAATTGCCCAACCACCGCGATGCACAAACGGCCTGGCGACGGCATTGTCAGGGTGAACACGGATAAATGCGTGGGCTGCGGATACTGCGCATGGTCCTGTCCTTACGGCGCGCCGCAGCTGAATGAGCAGACCGGACAAATGTCGAAGTGCGATTTTTGTGTGGATCTGCAGGCACAGGGCGAGCAGCCGATCTGCGTTGCAACCTGCCCGCTGGGGGCAATTCAATTCGGCCCGATTGAGGAATTACGCAAAAAATATGGCGACCTTTGCGATGTGAAGGGGTTGCCTGATTCGGCGATCACGCAGCCAAACCTGGTGATCAAAGCGCATCAGGGTGCGGAGAAAAAGGAGAAGCCTCATGCATGAGTGGCCGCTATTAATGTTTACCCTGCTGCTGCAGGGGGCCGTCGGGCTGACGCTGTTTGTGAGCTTAAACCTGTTCGCTGGCACAACGCAGAGCTATTCCGCACGAATGCCAACGGAACGCACACGTATGCCGGTCTTTATCGTCTGCGTAATGGCCGGACTTGGCCTGCTGGCATCGGTATTCCATCTGGGGTATCCGCTCAACGCCTTCAATGCGCTGCGCCATTTCAGCAGTTCGTGGCTAAGCCGGGAAATCGTATTTGCCAGCCTGTTCCTGGCCGTCGCCGGGTTGGGTTTTTTGGCCTCGCTGATGAACGGGGCGCTGTGGAAAGTGCTGATGCCGTTGGCGCTGCTGGTAGGGCTGGTTGATGTGTTTTGCATGAGCCAAATCTACATGCATACCTCGGTGATCACCTGGATGCATGCCAACACCCTGGTCATGTTTTATGGCTCGGTCGTCATTGTCGGTGCGGTGGTGGCGAGTGCGGTGCTGCCTTTAGGTAATAGCTCACTGACACGCTGGATGATGGGGCTGGTCGTGGCCGCCGTTCTCGTTCGATTACTGGCGCAAATGCCTTACCTGTCGTGGCTGGCCGGAGCCGGACTGACTGACGCGCTGACGTTCCCGCATCAGCCGCTGGAGGCGTTTCAGGCAACCGCACAGCTGCGTTTATGGGGCTGGAGCCTTTCTGTCGTCGGCATGCTGGCCTTTGCATATGGCGCACTTGGCCGGCGCCAGGTGTGGCTGTATGTAGGGGGCGTGTTACTGCTGGTAGCAGAAGTCCTGCTGCGCTTTGCGTTCTTTAGCATTCACTGATGTTTCGTTTTGCTTTCGCTGACTCCCCCCCGCCTCCTGCGGTGGGCGAGTCATGTTTACGCCGCTCGCTTCGACGTGCAACCTGCCGTGCCTGCGTTGACACCTGTCCCGCAGGTGCGCTGAGTATCACCGGAGAGAGCGCGGCGCTGAACCAAGATCTTTGCCTGGGCTGTGGGCGTTGTCTGTTCGTCTGCCCCGTGGAGGCCATTGCGCACCTGGAGCCGCCCCGAAGACACCTCAGCGCGCAACGCTTAATCGCACCTTTCACATCCATTGCACCGGAAATCAATGAACTGTTGCTGTGGCATGTCCAGCATCACATTCGTGGCGTTGAAATCGATCTGGATGAACATCCTCACTGGGGCGTTGCTATCGCGGCGCTCAATTTAAAACTGCGCAAGCTGGATGAGCCCGCCTGGCAAATTTATCCGCCTCAGCTCGCGTCCCTCAATCATGGACGCCGCCGTTTGTCTGGTCTGGAGAAGGGCGTTTCGGTCGCGGTGGAGCCGCTGTCAAAGGCATTTCCGCAGTATCATCAGTTTTCGCTGCACCTCGACACTGAAACGTGTGTGGCCTGCGCGGCGTGCAGCCGGGTCTGTTCCCCAAAAGCCGTCGTGCTCAAGGCGGGTTCCTTTACCCTCGATGCCCGGCAGTGTCACGGCTGTAAAGCGTGCGAGGCGGTCTGTCCAGTCGATGCCATTTCCATAGCGCCTGCGACGGGGAGAGCGGATCCTGTCGTTCACGCTCTGTTTGAGACGTCATGCCCGGCGTGCTCCCGCCCATTTTATGCCTGGCACCCGCAGGCGTCGCTGTGTCCGATTTGCCGCAAGCATCATCACAGAATGCGGTGACGCCCCTGTCATATTAACCGGGCTTATGTATCTCGTTTTTGTTTTACCGCCAATGGGATATGCTTGATCAGATGTTCCTCTCGTTAAGAGCTCCGAATGATTCTGATAATTTATGCGCATCCTTATCCGCAGCACTCGCACGCGAATAAACGGATGCTTGAACAAGCCAGGGAAATCGACGGCGTTGAGATACGCTCCCTCTATCAACTCTACCCCGACTTCAACATCGATATCGCCGCCGAACAGGAGGCCATCTCCCGCGCGGATCTTATCGTCTGGCAGCATCCCATGCAGTGGTACAGCACGCCGCCGCTGCTCAAACTGTGGATCGACAAAGTCTTCTCCCACGGCTGGGCGTACGGGCACAACGGCCATGCGCTAAAAGGTAAAAGCCTGATGTGGGCCGTTACCACTGGCGGCGGTGAAAGCCATTTCGAGATCGGCCAACATCCAGGGTTTGAGGTGCTGTCTCAGCCGCTGCAGGCGACGGCAATCTACTGCGGATTGCAGTGGCTGCCGCCTTTCGCCATGCACTGCACCTTTGTCTGTGACGACGAAACATTACAGGCGCAAGCGCGTCACTATAAACAACGTTTACTCGACTGGCAGGAGCACCACCATGGATAGCCACACGCTAATACAGGCGCTGATCTACCTGGGGGCCGCTGCGCTGATTGTACCGGTTGCCGTGCGTCTGGGGCTGGGATCGGTTCTCGGCTATTTGATTGCCGGTTGCGCCATCGGCCCGTGGGGGCTGGGGCTGGTTACGGACGCTGAGTCCATTTTGCACTTCGCTGAGATCGGCGTAGTGCTGATGCTGTTTGTCATTGGTCTGGAACTTGATCCGCAGCGTCTGTGGAAACTGCGCGCCTCGGTATTTGGCGGCGGCGCACTGCAGATGGTCGCCTGCGGCGCACTATTGGGCGGCTTCTGTATGCTGCTCGGGATGGACTGGAAGGTGGCCGAGCTTATCGGCATGACGCTCGCGCTCTCCTCGACGGCGATTGCCATGCAGGCGATGAATGAGCGCAACCTGACGGTTTCCCAGATGGGGCGCAGCACGTTTTCCGTTTTACTGTTCCAGGATATTGCCGCCATTCCGCTGGTGGCGATGATCCCACTGCTGGCGGCGAGCGGCTCGTCCACCACGCTGGGGGCTTTTGCCCTGTCGGCGCTAAAGGTGGCTGGCGCGCTGGCGCTGGTGATTTTGTTAGGGCGCTACGTGACCCGTCCGCTGCTGCGCTTTGTGGCTCGATCCGGCCTGCGCGAAGTGTTCAGCGCCGTGGCGCTGTTTCTGGTCTTCGGCTTTGGTTTGCTGCTCGAGGAGGCTGGTCTGTCGATGGCGATGGGCGCTTTCCTGGCGGGTGTGCTGCTGGCCAGCTCCGAATACCGACATGCGCTTGAAAGCGATATCGAACCCTTCAAGGGCCTGCTGCTGGGGCTGTTTTTCATCGGCGTCGGGATGTCTATCGACTTTGGGACGCTGGTGACGCACCCGCTGCGCATTCTCATTCTGCTGGCCGGTTTCCTGGTGATCAAAATGGGGATGTTGTGGCTGATCGCCCGTCCGCTGAATGTGCCGAATAAACAGCGCCGCTGGTTTGCCGTGCTGCTGGGGCAGGGGAGCGAGTTCGCCTTCGTGGTGTTTGGCGCGGCGCAGATGGCGAACGTGCTGGACACGGAGTGGGCGAAAGCGCTGACGCTGGCGGTGGCGCTGTCGATGGCCGCCACGCCGATTCTGCTGGTGCTCCTGACGCGTCTTGAACAATCAGGCAGCGGGCAGGATCGCGAAGCCGATGAGATTGACGAAGAGCAGCCGCGGGTGATTATCGCCGGGTTTGGCCGCTTCGGGCAGATCGCTGGCCGTTTGCTGCTCTCCAGTGGCGTGAAAATGGTCATTCTGGATCACGATCCCGACCATATCGAAACCCTGCGTAAATTCGGTATGAAGGTCTTCTACGGCGATGCGACGCGCGTCGATCTGCTGGAGTCCGCCGGAGCGGCGAAAGCCGAAGTGCTGATCAATGCGATTGACGATCCGCAGGCCAGCCTGCAGTTAGCTGAACTGGCCATGGAGCATTTCCCGAACCTGAAAATCATCTCCCGGGCGCGCGACGTGGACCATTACATCAAGCTGCGTCAGGCAGGGGTGGACGCGCCAGAGCGTGAAACATTCGAAGGGGCGCTGAAATCCGGGCGTATGGCGCTGGAAGGTTTGGGGCTTGGCGCCTATGAGGCGCGTGAGCGTGCCGATCTGTTCCGTCGTTTTAACACCGATATGGTCGAAGAGATGGTTGAGATGGCCGATGATGATTCGACGTCCCGCGCCGCCGCGGTGAAACGCACCAGCGCGATGCTGACCGAGATCATCAACGAAGACCGTAATCATCTGTCGTTGACCCAGCGTCACGGTTGGCAAGGCACGGAAGAGGGTAAACATACTGGCGATCCGAAGGATGAGCCAGAGAGTAAACCTGTCGCGTGAAGAGGAGTTGCCAGCAATATTGAAATATTTCCCGTTCTTTACTCTGCCGCCAGTCGACGAAAGATTAAGCTTTCCGTATAGTGGCGGCAATTTTTTGCATCCGGGAAATTTTCAATGATCAGTCTGATTGCAGCGCTGGCGGTAGACCGCGTTATCGGTATGGAAAACGCCATGCCGTGGAACCTGCCTGCCGATCTGGCATGGTTTAAACGCACCACGCTAAACAAGCCGGTAGTGATGGGCCGCCTGACCTGGGAGTCAATCGGTCGCCCGCTACCGGGTCGTAAAAACATCGTTATCAGTAGCCAGCCGGGCACGGACGATCGCGTTGAATGGGTAAAATCCGTCGACGACGCGATTGCCGCCTGTGGCGACGCGGAAGAGATTATGGTGATTGGTGGGGGACGTGTTTACGAGCAGTTCCTGCCAAAAGCACAGAAGCTCTATCTGACTCACATTGACGCAGAAGTGGAAGGGGATACGCATTTCCCTGACTACGATCCTGACGAGTGGGAATCTGTCTTCAGCGAATTCCACGACGCTGATGCGCAGAACTCGCACAGCTACTGCTTCGAAGTTTTAGAACGTCGTTAAGTCTTATTCCCCGGCGGCGCTTCGCTGACCGGGGTTTTACGACCTGAACATAAGCCGGATAAGGCAAAGCCGCCACTATCCGGCATTAATATCAGGAGGCAACCGCCTCGCCATCCCCTAACTCCAGATGCCGGTTCGACGGCTGCACAAAATAGTGCTTATCTTCCCAGCGCAGGCAGGTTAAATCTCCGCCCCAGCAGCATCCCGTATCCAGCCCGTAAATGTTCTCCGGCGTGCCTTTGCCTTCCAGCGATGCCCAGTGGCCAAACACAACGCTGTACTCATCCGTCACCGGGCCAGGAATGGCAAACCAGGGTTTTAGCGGCGCAGGGGCGTTTTCCGGCGTGTCTTTGCAGTACATATCCAGCTGACCGTTCGGGAAGCAGTAGCGCATGCGGGTAAAGGCATTGGTCACGAAGCGCAGACGCGCCAGACCGCTTAGCTCCGGGCTCCAGTTGTTCGGCATATCGCCATACATCGCGTCGAGGAAGAACGGATAGGAGTCGCTTGCCAGCACCGCTTCGACGTCGCGCGCGCACTCTTTGGCGGTCTGCAGATCCCACTGCGGGGTGATCCCGGCATGGGCCATAACCAGCTTTTTCTCTTCGTCGACCTGCAGCAAAGGCTGACGACGCAGCCAGTTGAGCAGCTCGTCGGCATCGGGTGCTTCAAGCAGCGGCGTGATGCGGTCTTTAGGCTTGTTGCGGCTGATTCCGGCAAACACCGCCAGCAGATGCAGATCGTGATTGCCCAGCACCACACGCACGCTGTCGCCCAGCGATTTGACGAAGCGTAAGACATCCAGCGACCCAGGGCCGCGCGCCACTAAATCGCCCGTCAACCAGAGGGTGTCTTGTCCAGGCGTAAAATCGACCTGTTTTAGCAATGCGATCAGTTCATCGTAGCAACCGTGAACGTCGCCAATGAGATATGTAGACATTTTTTTAGTGAATGAATGTAGGAACGGCGAGACGGAAAACAGGCACGGCAATACGGAAGGTATTGCCGTCTGGATCGACCATTTCATAATGGCCTTGCATGGTGCCCATCGGTGTCTCTATGACGGCACCGCTGGTGTACTGATACTCTTCGCCAGGGGCGATGTGAGGTTGTTCTCCCACCACACCTTCGCCCTGGACTTCAATTTCACGGCCATTGCCGTTGGTGATAAGCCAGTAGCGCCCGAGCAGTTGCACAGGCATCCGCCCCAGATTGCGAATGGTTACGGTGTAAGCAAAAACAAAACGCTCGTCGTCCGGTGTGGACTGAGACTCGACGTAAACGCTTTGCACCTGAACACATACGCGGGGCGAATCAATCATGGCTTAGCTCTCCTTTGGCGGTGCGTTGTCGCTGATGTAATTAGCCAACTTACAGTACTGCTCAACGGAAATATTTTCCGCACGCATTGCCGGATCGATACCTAATTCGGTCAACACCTCAACGGTAAACGAGTTACCCAGGCTGTTACGAATCGTTTTACGGCGCTGGTTAAAGGCCTCCGTGGTGATGCGGCTCAGTACGCGCAGCTCTTTGACCGGGTACGGCATCACGGCATGGGGGACCAGACGCACTACCGCAGATTCCACTTTTGGCGCCGGGGTAAAGGCGGTCGGTGGTACTTCGAGTACCGGGATAATCTGGCAATAGTATTGCGCCATTACGCTCAATCGACCATACGCTTTACTGTTCGGCCCTGCAACCAGTCGGTTGACGACCTCTTTTTGCAGCATGAAGTGCATGTCTGCAATGGCATCAGTATAGCTAAACAGATGGAACATCAGCGGCGTAGAGATGTTATACGGCAGGTTGCCGAACACGCGCAGCGGCTGGCCCAGCTTCTCGGACAGCTCGGCGAAGTTCATGGTCATGGCGTCCTGCTGGTAAATCGTCAGCTTAGGACCGAGGAACGGATGCGTTTGCAGACGGGCCGCCAGATCGCGGTCCACCTCGATAACCGTCATTTCGTCGAGGCGTTCACCCACCGGCTCGGTCAGCGCGGCAAGGCCCGGACCGATTTCGACCATCGCCTGGCCTTTTTGTGGATTAATGGCGGAAACGATGCTTTCGATAACGAATTGATCGTTAAGGAAGTTTTGCCCGAAGCGTTTGCGGGCTAAGTGGCCCTGATGGACTCTAGTATTCATTGAGTATTAACAATCATTTTGATGGCGAGATTAAGCGCCGTAATAAAACTGCCGACATCCGCTTGGCCTTTTCCTGCCAGATCCAGCGCAGTACCGTGGTCAACGGACGTTCGAATAAAGGGTAAACCGAGCGTGATGTTCACGGCGCGGCCAAATCCCTGGTATTTTAGCACGGGCAGGCCCTGATCGTGGTACATCGCGAGCACAGCATCTGCACTATCAAGATATTTAGCCTGGAAAAGGGTATCAGCCGGCAGCGGCCCGCTGAGATTCATCCCTTTGGCGCGCATCTCTTCGAGCACCGGGATGATGGTTTCGATCTCTTCCGTGCCCATATGCCCGCCTTCACCCGCGTGGGGATTCAGCCCACAGACCAGAATATGCGGCGCTTTGATACCGAATTTGGTTTGCAGATCGTGATGCAATATGGTGATGATGTCGCGCAGAAGATCAGGGGTGATCGCCTCTGCAATGGCTTTCAGCGGCAAATGGGTCGTCACCAGCGCGACGCGCAGTTCCTCCGTCGCCAGCATCATGACCACGTTGTCGCTGTGGGAGCGCGCTTCAAAGAACTCCGTGTGGCCGGTAAAGGGCACACCCGCATCGTTAATCACGCCCTTATGTACCGGACCGGTAATCAGCGCGGCAAATTCACCGCTCAGGCAACCATCACAGGCGCGTGCCAGCGTATCGACAACGTAGTGCCCGTTTTCGGTATTGAGTAGGCCTGGCTGCGCAGGGGCACGAAGATCAATAGGGAGAAGCGTTAAAGTACCCGCCTGCTGTGGAACAGGCGTTTGGCTGGCGTCGTAAGGCAGGAGCGTTAAAGGCAGACCGAGCCATTCAGCCCGGTCTTTTAACAGTGTTGCATCAGCACAGACGACCAGTTCCACCGGCCAGCTCTGTTGTGCAAGCTGGACGACGAGGTCAGGACCAATCCCGGCGGGTTCGCCGGGAGTGATAACAACACGATGTTGTTTCATTAGTTGCTCAGTATTTTCACGTAAGCGCTGGCGCGTTGTTCCTGCATCCAGGTCGCCGCTTCTTCAGAGAATTTACGGTTGAACAGCATACGGTAGGCTCTGTCTTTCTGGGCCGCGTCGGTTTTATCCACGTTGCGGGTATCCATCAGTTCGATTAAGTGCCAGCCGAAGGAGGAGTGAACCGGGGCGCTCATCTGGCCTTTGTTCAGCTTCATCAGCGCATCGCGGAAGGCAGGATCGTAAATATCCGCAGCCGCCCAGCCCAGATCGCCGCCCTGATTCGCAGAGCCGGGATCCTGAGAGAACTCTTTCGCCGCATTGGCGAAGGAGGTTTTACCGCTCTTAATATCGGCAGCAATCTGCTCCAGTTTCACGCGCGCCTGGTCGTCGGTCATAATCGGTGACGGCTTAAGCAGGATGTGGCGAGCATGCACTTCCGTGACGGAAATACTCTGGCTCTGACCGCGCATATCGTTCACTTTCAGAATGTGGAAGCCGACACCGGAACGGATAGGTCCGATGACATCGCCTTTCTTCGCGGTGCTCAGCGCCTGCGCAAAGATAGACGGCAGCTCCTGAATACGACCCCAGCCCATCTGGCCGCCTTTCAGCGCCTGCTGGTCAGCGGAGTAGCTGATCGCCAGTTTGCCGAAGTCACCACCGTTACGCGCTTGATCCACGATAGAACGTGCCTGGCTTTCCGCTTCAGCAGCCTGATCGGAAGTCGGGTTTTCCGGCAGTGGAATCAGGATGTGGCTCAGGTTCAGCTCGGTGCTGGCATCGTTTTGGTTGCCCACCTGCTTCGCCAGCTGATCCACTTCCTGCGGCAGGATCGATACGCGGCGACGCACTTCGTTGTTGCGCACTTCAGAGATCAGCATTTCTTTGCGGATCTGGTTGCGGTAGGTCGCATAGCTGATCCCATCGTAGGCCAGACGGCTGCGCATCTGATCGAGGGTCATGTTGTTTTGCTTAGAAATGTTGGCGATCGCTTCATCGAGCTGCTGATCGGTCACCTTCACACCCATTTTCTGACCCATCTGCAGCACGATCTGATCCATGATCAAACGCTCGAGGATCTGATGACGCAGCGTCGCGTCATCTGGAAGTTGCTGACCTGCTTCACCCGAATTGAGCTTCACAGATTGCATTAAGCCATTTACGTCGCTTTCAAGTACTACACCGTTGTTCACCACGGCGGCGACTTTATCAACAACCTGTGGCGCGGCAAAGCTGGTGTTCGCAACCATAGCGATACCGAGCAGCAGCGTTTTCCAGTTCTTCATACTTTTTCCATTTCAATTAACCGCAAAGCGGATGGCGTTGTAAATCAAGCACATTACAAGGAACTACGATATGGCAGAATGTTCGAGCGCAGCATCTGCTGCGTGCCCAGGCCGTAGTTGGAACTCAGGCCGCGCAATTCGACATTGAAGCCAATGACGTTATCGTATTTGCTCTGATTATTGTCGGTATCCCAGCCGTTAAGTTTGCGCTCGTAGCCTACGCGAAGCGCATAACAGCAGGAGTTGTATTGCAAGCCAACCATCTGATCCGCAGGCTTGCTGGTGTTCGTGTCAAAGTAGTAGGCGCCCACAATGGACCAGCGATCGGCGATCGGCCAACTTGCGGCACCACCCACCTGCGAAATACCATCTTTATACTGCTCAGTGTTGGCGTAGTTTGGCAGCGTCGCCTGAATATATTCCGGGCTGGCGTAACGGTAAGTCAACTGCACCATCCGGTCTTCATCACGACGATACTCAACGCTTGCGCTGCTGGTAGCGACGTTATCCAGACGTGTATCGTACTGCACGCCACCGCGCAGACCCCAACGATCGGTCATGCGCCAGTATGTATCTCCGGCCCATACCAGGGCACCCGTTTTATTGTCTTTCTCCCAGTTAATGTCGTCATCACCGGTACGAGCTTCAGTGAAGTAGTAGATTTGACCAACAGAAACGTTAAAACGTTCAACCGCAGCGTCATCATATACGCGAGTCGTGACGCCGGTCGTCACCTGGTTCGCGGAAGCAATACGGTCAAGTCCACCATAGGTACGATCGCGGAACAGACCGCTGTAATCGGACTGGAGGAAAGAGGAGTCGTAGTTCTGGATTTTGCTCTGATCGCGATACGGCACATACAGGTACTGCATGCGCGGTTCCAGCGTTTGGGTATAGCCGTTCGCCAGGTTCATATCACGTTCGAAAATCAGCTTACCGTCCATTTTGAACTGTGGCAGCACACGGTTAACGGACTCTTCGAGATCGGTGTTGTAGCGATTGTTGTACCAGTCCAGATTCTTCTGCTGATAGTGGGTAGCCATCATCTTGGCTTCGGTATTCAGGCTTGCCCAGTCGTTTGAGAGCGGGAGATTAATAGTCGGCTCAAGGTGAACACGGGTCGCTTCTGGCATATCGGAACTGGTATTCACGAAGTGTACGGCCTGAGCATAAACGCGGGTATCAAATGGACCGACGTCATTCTGCGTCCAGTTCACGTCCAGCTGTGGCTCAGCACCGTAGGTACTACGCGTCTGGCTGCTGAAAACCTGAAACTGCTTGGTTGAAACCGTGGCGTTGAAGTTCTCAATCGCGTAACCAACGCTGAATTTCTGCGTTGCGTAGCCATCGGTACTTGAGCCGTACTTGGATTCAAAATCGTTAAAGTAATAAGGATCGCTGACTTTGGTGTAGTCGACGTTGAAACGCCAAACCTGATCCATCACACCCGAGTGCTGCCAGTAGTATAACCAGCGGTGACGATCGCCCTCTGTCGGGTGCTCATCGCTAAACACTTTATCCGATGGCAGGTAATCCAGCTCCATCAGACCTGTACCCGCTTTGGTCAGGTAACGGAACTCGTTTTCCCACATGATATTGCCGCGCTTATGGATATAGTGCGGCGTAATCGTGGCGTCCATGTTCGGCGCGATGTTCCAGTAGTACGGCAGGTAGAACTCAAAATAGTTCGTTGTGCTGTACTTGGCGTTCGGGATCAGGAAACCTGAACGACGCTTATCGCCGACCGGCAACTGCAAGTAGGGGCTATAAAACACCGGCACTGGGCCAAGTTTAAAGCGCGCATTCCAGATTTCCGCCACTTGCTCTTCGCGGTCGTGGATCACTTCGCTACCGACGACGCTCCAGGTGTCAGAACCCGGCAGACAAGAGGTAAAGGAGCCATTCTCCAGAATGGTGTAGCGGTTTTCACCGCGCTGTTTCATCAGGTCTGCTTTACCGCGTCCCTGGCGACCCACCATCTGGTAATCACCTTCCCAGACGTTGGTATCTTTGGTATTCAGGTTTGCCCAGCCTTTCGGACCTTTCAGGATGACCTGATTGTCGTCATAGTGCACATTGCCAAGAGCATCGACTGTGCGAACCGGCTCTGCCGCGCCCTCAGGCAGCTTTTGATGCAGCTGGACTTCGTCCGCCCGCAGACGGCTGTTGCCCTGATTAATATCGACATTGCCCGTAAATGTCGCGTTATCCGGATAATTGCCACCGGCATGGTCGGCATTAATCGTGACGGGCAAGCTATTGGTATCACCCTGCACCAATGGGCGATCATAGCTTGGGATGCCAAGCTTACACTGTGAGGCGAGATCGGCAGCCATGCCCTGTTGACTGTACAGAGCGGCGGCGATCATGGTGGCCAGGAGGGTGGGGATACGTTTTTTCATACGTTATATTTAGTGTTCCGTCATCAGTGGCTACGGCTTACAAACGCTCAGAGACTATCTTACTCATCTGCGCAGTGCCAGCGTTAATCCTGCCCGTTTACGAGTCAGAGTGTTAGGCTCGCTATCGAATGACGAGTATGATAATGCAAATTATAGGCGATGTCCCTCAATTGACCGTGGCTCGACCACTGAGATGATGGAGTTGCGTCGAATCAGGACTATGACCATACGGGGAGTCTATGCAGTATTGGGGTAAAATTATTGGCGTCGCATTCGCTTTGTTGATGGGCGCAGGGTTTTGGGGCATCGTTTTGGGCCTGATTATCGGGCATATGTTCGATAAGGCGCGCAGTCGTAAAATGGCCTGGTTTGCCAACCAGCGCGAGCGTCAGGCGCTCTTTTTTGCGACCACCTTTGAGGTAATGGGGCATTTAACCAAATCGAAGGGACGCGTTACCGAGGCAGACATTCAAATTGCCAGCGTATTTATGGATCGCATGAGCCTGCACGGCGAGTCCCGCGTGGCGGCACAAAATGCGTTTCGCATCGGTAAGGCGGATAACTATCCGCTGCGCGAGAAAATGCGTCAGTTCCGCAGCATCTGTTTCGGACGCTTTGATTTAATTCGGATGTTTCTGGAAATCCAGATTCAGGCGGCGTTTGCGGATGGTTCACTGCACCCTAACGAACGCGACGTGTTGTATGTGATTGCCGAAGAGTTGGGTATCTCCCGCATGCAGTTCGACCAGTTCCTGCGCATGATGCAGGGCGGCGCGCAATTTGGTGGCGGCTATCAACACCAGCAGCAGTCTGCTGGCGGTGGCTGGCAGCAGGCACAGCGTGGGCCGACGCTGGAAGATGCGTGTAACGTACTGGGTGTGAAAGCGACCGACGATGCGACCACCATTAAACGCGCCTATCGCAAGCTGATGAGCGAACATCATCCGGATAAACTGGTGGCGAAAGGGTTACCGCCAGAGATGATGGAAATGGCGAAGCAGAAAGCGCAGGAAATTCAGAAAGCGTACGAGCTCATTAAAGAGCAGAAGGGCTTTAAATAAACGTAAGCCCGGCACCCGCCGGGCACTACGTTAAAAATCGGCAGGGGCTTTAAACGTCATCAGATTGCCGAATTCCGGATGCGTTATCGTCAGCATCTGAGCGTGTAATTGCAGACGCGGCGCCATTGCGAGCGCTTCCGGGGTGGCGTAAAAACGGTCCCCCAGAATCGGATGGCCCAGCGCCAGCATATGCACGCGCAGCTGATGCGAACGGCCGGTAATCGGTTTGAGCAGAATACGCGCGGTGTTATCCGCAGCGTAATCCAGCACCTCATACTCGGTCTGCGCCGCCTTGCCGGTTTCAAAACAGACTTTTTGCTTAGGCCGGTTCGGCCAGTCGCAAATCAGCGGTAAATCCACCAGACCTTCCGCCTTTTCCGGGTGTCCCCAGATGCGCGCGACATACTGTTTCTTCGGTTCACGATCGCGGAACTGGCGCTTTAACTCGCGCTCAGCCGCTTTCGTCAGAGCCACCACAATCACACCGCTGGTCGCCATATCAAGGCGATGCACGGATTCTGCCTGCGGATAATCGCGCTGTACGCGCGTCATCACGCTGTCTTTGTGCTCCTCCAGACGTCCCGGCACGGACAACAGGCCGCTGGGCTTGTTGACCACCATAATGTGGTCATCCTGATACAGAATGACCAGCCATGGGTCCATCGGCGGATTGTAGGTCTCCATGATCATGTCGCGCTCCGTTTACTGATGCGTCACAACGATCAGACGCAGCGCATCCAGTCGCCAGCTCGCCTGATCCAGGCTCTCCAGCACCTGCTCACGGTTGCTCTCAATCGCAGCAAGCTCGTCGTCACGGATGTTTGGATTCACCGCGCGTAACGCTTCCAGACGCGACAGCTCGGCAGAGAGCTTTTCGTCTGCTTCGCTGCGAGCCGCATCAATCAGTGCGCGCGCGGCTTTCTCAATCTGCGCTTCACCCTGCTGCAGAATGGCATGCACATCCTGCTGGACCGCATTCACCAGTTTGCTGCCCGTGTGGCGGTTAACGGCACTCAACTGACGGTTAAAGCTCTCAAACTCGACCTGCGCGGCGAGATTAGTGCCGTTTTTGTCGAGCATCAAACGCACCGGGGTGGCGGGCAGGAAGCGGTTGAGCTGCAGCTGTTTCGGCGCTTGCGCCTCAACCACGTAGATCAGCTCAAGTAGCAGCGTCCCAACAGGCAGGGCTTTGTTTTTCAACAGGGAAATGGTGCTGCTGCCGGTATCGCCAGACAAAATCAAATCCAGACCGTTGCGGATAAGCGGATGTTCCCAGGTAATGAACTGCGCATCTTCGCGGGAAAGGGCCACGTCACGCTCAAAGGTGATGGTGCAGCCATCTTCCGGCAGGCCAGGGAAATCCGGGACCAGCATATGATCGGACGGCGTCAGCACAATCATGTTCTCGCCGCGATCGTCCTGGTTGATACCAACGATATCAAACAGGTTCATCGCGAAGCTGATCAGGCTGGTGTCGTCGTCCTGCTCTTCGATGCTCTCGGCAAGCTGCTGCGCTTTCTCGCCACCGTTGGAGTGGATCTCCAGCAGACGGTCACGCCCCTGCTCCAGCTGCAGTTTCAGCGCATCGTGCTTTTCGCGACAGGATTTGATCAGATCGTCAAAGCCCTCGGTCTCTTCCGGTGCCGCCAGATAACCGATCAGATCGCTGTGCACCTGATCGTAAATGGTGCGACCGGTCGGGCAGGTGTGTTCAAACGCGTCCAGACCTTCGTGGAACCAACGCACCAGCACCGACTGGGCGGTTTTTTCCAGGAACGGAACGTGGATCTGAATATCATGCGCCTGGCCGATACGGTCCAGACGGCCGATACGCTGCTCCAGCAGGTCCGGGTTAAACGGCAGATCGAACATCACCAGATGGCTGGCGAACTGGAAGTTACGGCCCTCGGAGCCGATTTCAGAGCAGAGCAGCACCTGCGCGCCGCTGTCCTCTTCACCAAACCAGGCCGCCGCGCGGTCGCGTTCGATGATCGACATCCCTTCGTGGAACACGGCAGCGCGGATACCTTCGCGCTCGCGCAGGACTTGCTCCAGCTGCAGCGCGGTGGCCGCTTTGGCGCAAATCACCAGCACTTTCTGCGAGCGGTGAGCGGTCAGATAGCCCATCAGCCATTCGACGCGTGGATCGAAGTTCCACCAGGTGCCGGTATCGCCTTCGAATTCCTGATAAATCTGTTCCGGATAGAGCATATCGCGCGCGCGCTCTTCAGCACTTTTGCGTGCCCCCATGATGCCGGAGACTTTAATCGCGGTTTGATACTGTGTCGGCAGCGGCAGCTTGATGGTGTGCAGCTCGCGTTTCGGGAAGCCTTTCACGCCGTTACGGGTGTTACGGAACAGCACGCGGCTGGTGCCGTGGCGGTCCATCAACATGGAGACCAGCTCCTGACGCGCGGTTTCCGCGTCGTCGCGATCGCTGTTGGCGGCGTGCAGCAGCGGCTCAATATCCTGCTCGCCAATCAGCTCGCTCAGGGTGTTGAGTTCATCGTTGGACAGGTGCTTACCAGCCAGCAGCAGGGCGACCGCATCGGCAACCGGGCGGTAGTTTTGCTGCTCTTCGACAAACACAGAGAAATCGTGGAAACGGTTAGGATCGAGCAGGCGCAGACGCGCAAAGTGGCTTTCCAGCCCCAGTTGCTCCGGCGTAGCGGTCAGCAGCAGGATACCTGGCACGCGTTCGGCCAGCTGTTCGATCGCCATATATTCACGGCTGGGCGCATCTTCGCTCCAGACCAGGTGGTGAGCTTCATCAACGACCATCAGATCCCACTCGGCATCGCACAGGTGCTCAAGGCGCTGCTTGCTGCGGCGCACGAAGTCCAGAGAGCAGATCACCAGCTGTTCCGTTTCGAACGGATTATCGGCGTCGTGCTGGGCTTCGGCGTAGCGCTCGTCGTCAAACAGGGAGAAGCGTAAGTTGAAGCGGCGCAACATCTCGACCAGCCACTGGTGTTGCAGGGTTTCAGGCACCACGATCAGCACGCGCTCGGCAGCGCCGGAGAGCAGCTGTTGATGCAGGATCATCCCTGCTTCGATGGTTTTACCGAGGCCGACTTCATCAGCCAGCAGCACGCGCGGCGCATGGCGACGGCCAACGTCGTGGGCGATGTTCAGCTGGTGCGGGATCAGGCTGGTACGCTGGCCACGCAGGCCGCTCCACGGCATGCGGTACTGTTCACTCTGGAATTTACGCGCGCGATAGCGCAGGGCAAAACGGTCCATGCGGTCGATCTGACCGGCAAACAGACGGTCCTGCGGCTTGCTGAAGACCAGTCGACTGTCGAGCAGCACTTCGCGCAGGATGACATTTGTTTCTTCCGTGTCGACTCGCGTACCGATGTAGGCGAGGATCCCGTTCTCTTCTTTTACGTCTTCAATCTTCAGCTGCCAGCCTTCATGGCTGGTAACGGTGTCACCCGGGTTAAACATGACGCGGGTAACAGGGGAGTCATTGCGTGCATACAGACGGTTTTCACCCGTGGCCGGGAAAAGGATAGTGACCATGCGCGCATCCAGCGCTACCACAGTTCCTAATCCAAGCTCGCTTTCTGTATCGCTGATCCAGCGTTGACCAAGTGTAAAAGGCATAGTTGTTTGGCTCTAATCTTTAATTGCAGGCAATAGTTCGACCACCGTCGCAAAGTGACGGCCATCGAAAAATGGGTCCGGGAATGGAAAGGGCGCTATGGTACTGGATGGCGGCGTTTTCGTCACGCGTCAAAATAGCCCCAGTTGCCCTGTCATGAGTGTAGCAAAATCATCGTCGACAAAAGGTAAAATTCCATCGGCGACAGGCATAAGCTGTCGCGTCAGATAGTGATCGTAGTCCAGCGGCGAGTGCTGATAATCCACCGGTTCCGGGCCGCTGGTGGTCCAGACGTATTTAATGGTGCCGCGATTTTGATACTGCGGCGCGCGGCCGCGACGTACGTTCTCTTCATCGGCCAGCCGCGCGGCGCGAACATGCGGCGGTACATTGCGCTGATACTCCGCCAGCGGGCGGCGCAGGCGCTTGCGGTAGACCAGCTGGCTGTCCAGCTCACCGGCCAGCAGGCTGTTGATAGTCTCGCGGACATAATCCTGATACGGCTCGTTGCGGAACACCCGCAGATAGAGCGTTTGCTGGAACTGTTGCGCCAGTGGCGTCCAGTCGGTTCGCACCGTTTCCAGCCCTTTAAACACCATGCGCTGGCTCTCGCCCTCCTGAATCAAACCGGCGTAACGCTTCTTGCTGCCCTGCTCGGTACCGCGAATTGTCGGCATCAAAAAGCGGCTGAAATGGGTTTCAAATTCCAGCTCTAACGCGCTGGTTAACCGCTCTTTTTGCAAATGATTGCGCCACCAGTCGTTGACGAACGCCACCAGATTTTGGCCGATTTGCGCGGCGTCTTCTTCGCTGTGAGCGCCTTTCAGCCAGACGAACGTTGAGTCCGTGTCGCCGTAAATCACGTCATAGCCCTGGGACTCCACCAGCGCTTTGGTCTGGCGCATGATTTCATGCCCGCGCATGGTGATCGACGAGGCAAGACGGGGATCGAAGAACCGGCAGGCGCTGGTGCCGAGCACGCCATAAAAGGCGTTCATGATGATCTTCAGCGCCTGAGAGAGCGGTTTATTGTGCTGACGCTTAGCTTCCTCGCGCCCGTGCCAGATTTGGCCGACGATTTCAGGCAGGCAGTGCTTTTCCCGCGAGAAACGCGCGCCGAGAAAACCTTCGGTGCTGTGCGCGTCATCCGGCTGGGCCATCCCCTCGACCAGGCCAACGGGATCGATCAGAAAGGTGCGAATGATCGACGGATAGAGGCTTTTATAATCCAGCACCAGGACCGAGTCATACAGCCCAGGCCTGGAGTCCATCACATAGCCGCCAGGGCTGGCCTGAGGCGGGACCTCGCCGAGATTTGGCGCGACATAGCCCGCGCGGTGCATGCGCGGAATATACAGATGTCCGAACGCAGCGACGGAGCCGCCGTGACGATCGATCGCCAGGCCGTTGACGGTCGCGCGCTCCAGCAGGAACGGCATGATCTCCGTTTTGTGGAAAATCCGCGTCACCAGCTCGCAGTCCTTCAGGTTGTAAGTGGCCAGCGCCGGTTTGTCTTCATTGAAGCGCCGGTCAATCTCATCCATTCGATCCCAGGGATTGTCGATGGATTTCCCTTCACCGAGCAGCTCCTGAGAGACGGCTTCCAGCGAAAACGAGGAGAAACTCCAGAAGGCGGATTTAAGCGCGTCGATACCGTCGATAATCACCCGCCCGTTAGCCTGCGCGAAGAACACGCCATTCTTAAAACCGTGCTCGCGCCACTCAAGCTCGCTGTTGCCGCGGCCCAGCATCAGCGGAATACGGTAACGCTCGGCATGCTTTTGCAGCACGCGCAGGTCAAACTGCACCACATTCCAGCCAATCAGGACATCAGGATCGTGGATAGCAAACCACTGGTTTAGCTTTTCAATCAGCTGTGGGCGGCTGGTGACATACTCCAGCTCAAAATCGAGGGCTGACGCATCACCGTTTGGCGGCCCGAGCATATAGACAATCCGCTGCCCGCAGCCTTCAAGGCCGATGCAATACAGCTCGCCGTGGCGCGTGGTTTCGATATCCAGCGATACCCATTTCAGGGGCGGGCGGTAGTGGGGATTGGGTTTGAGGCGGGCGTTGAGCAGTTTGTCGCCCTGCGGCGTGCCGTCGACCCAGACGGGAGCGGTAATAAAACGCTCCATCAGGAAGCGCTCCGGCGGGCGAATATCCGCTTCGTACAGCGTTACTCCGGCTTCTCGCAGCAGCTTTTCAAAGCGCATCAGCTGGCGATGGGCGCGGCAGTAAAGCCCGTAAACGGGCTGGCGGTGGAAATCGTTCAGCTCAAGCGGCGTGATGCGCCAGCCGTTTTCCCCGCGTAACACCTCGCGCGTTTTTTCGACGTGCTGTTCCGGGATAAACGCCACGGACTCCTGTGGCGGCAGCGTGACGTTCAGCGGACCCTCGTCCGTCGCCAGCCAGAATTCCACTTCAGTACCCTGCGGCGTATCCCGCCAGTGTCGGGTCAGTAAAAAGCCTTCTCGCGCCTGCGTCACAACGTCATCCCAAAAAACAAAAACCAGGCGTGATTATAGCCTGGTTACGGATTTTTCGCTGGGTTTATATACAGGTGTGATTTTGCCGGATGGCACTGAGCTTATCCGGCCAATAATGTCCCTGTTCCCGATTTACTGCCCGTAATACGCTTTCGCACCGTGCTTGCGCAGATAGTGTTTATCCAGCAGGGTTTGCTGCATATCCGGAAGCTGTGGCGCCAGCTGGCGGCAGAAGATCCCCATATAGGCGACCTCTTCCAGCACGATGGCGTTATGCACCGCATCTTCGGCGTTTTTGCCCCATGCAAACGGCCCGTGGGAGTGCACCAGCACGCCCGGCATTTGCGCTGCATCGATTCCCGCTTTTTCAAAGGTTTCGACGATCACGTTGCCCGTTTCCCACTCATACTCGCCGTTAATTTCCGCATCGGTCATTTTACGGGTGCATGGGATGGTGCCGTAAAAATAGTCGGCATGGGTCGTGCCCGTCGCCGGAATGGATTGTCCGGCCTGCGCCCAGATGGTGGCGTGGCGCGAGTGGGTATGCACGATACCGCCAATCGACGGGAATGACTGATAGAGCAGGCGATGGGTTGGCGTATCGGAAGAGGGCTTTTTCTTCCCTTCGACCACTTCTCCGGTCGCGATGCTCACCACCACCATATCCTCGGCGGTCATCACGCTGTAATCCACGCCGGACGGCTTAATCACAAACACCCCTTTCTCCCGATCGACAGCGCTGACGTTGCCCCAGGTGAGGGTGACGAGCTGGTGTTTCGGCAGGGCCAGGTTGGCTTCCAGCACCTGCTGCTTTAATGCTTCAAGCATTCTGTTCTCCTTGCCGGATGGCACTTCGCTTATCCGGCCTGGGTTTATAAGCCCGGCAGACGACGTGCCGCCGGGCACGTGCTCAACGTTTTGAACCGTAATAGACTTCGTTCCAGCGCAGCGCGTCTTTAAACGCTGGCAGACGGGTGTCGTTATCGATGACGGTCAGCTCGATGTCGTGCAGCTCCGCGAACTGGCGCATATCGTTCAGATCCAGCGAGTGGCTGAAGACCGTGTGGTGCGCGCCACCGGCCACGATCCAGGCTTCAGACGCGGTCGGCAGATCCGGCTGCGCTTTCCACAGGGCGTTCGCGACGGGCAGTTTCGGCAATGAATGCGGGGTCTCCACGGCATCCACGCAGTTCACCAGCAGGCGGAAACGATCGCCCAGATCGATCAGGCTGGCATTTATCGCCGGGCCGGTGCGGGTGTTGAAGATCAGACGGGCCGGATCGGCCTTGCCGCCAATGCCCAGGTACTGCACGTCGAGGATCGGTTTCTCTTCGACGGCGATGGATGGACACACTTCCAGCATGTGCGAGCCGAGCACCAGATCGTTGCCGTTCTCGAAGTGGTAGGTGTAATCCTCCATAAATGAGGAGCCGCCCTGTAGACCGGTCGACATCACCTTCATGATGCGAAGCAGGGCGGCGGTTTTCCAGTCGCCTTCGCCCGCAAAGCCATAGCCTTGCTGCATCAGACGTTGTACCGCCAGGCCTGGCAGTTGTTTCAGGCCGTGCAGGTCTTCAAATGTGGTGGTAAAGGCGTGGAAGCCGCCCTGTTCCAGGAAGCGTTTCATCCCCAGCTCAATGCGCGCCGCATCGATCACATTCTGACGTTTATCGCCGTTGATCTGCGCCGCAGCGGTCAGGCGGTAGCTGCTTTCGTATTCGTCCACCAGCGCGCTGATATCGCCGTCGCTGATTTCGTTCACCACCTGCACCAGATCGCCCACGGCCCAGGTGTTAACGGAGAAACCAAACTTAATCTGTGCAGCGACTTTATCGCCGTCCGTCACTGCCACTTCGCGCATGTTGTCGCCAAAACGCACCACTTTCAGATGACGGGTATCCTGCTTGGAGACGGCCTGGCGCATCCACGAGCCGATGCGCTGCTGCGCGTGTTGATCCTGCCAGTGGCCGGTCACTACCCCGTGCTGCTGACGCATACGCGCGCCGATAAAGCCAAACTCGCGGCCGCCGTGCGCGGTCTGGTTCAGGTTCATAAAGTCCATATCGATGCTGTCCCACGGCAGGGAAGCGTTGAACTGGGTATGGAACTGCAGCAGCGGTTTGTTGAGGATGGTCAGGCCGTTGATCCACATTTTGGCCGGAGAGAAGGTGTGCAGCCACACCACCATCCCGGCGCATTTGTCGTCGTAGTTCGCGTCGCGGCAGATGTGGGTGATTTCGTCTGGCGTGGTTCCGAGCGGTTTCAGCACCAGTTTGCACGGCAGTTTGGCCTCCGCATTGAGGGCGTTAACCACATGCTCCGCGTGTTTCGTCACCTGTTGCAGCGCTTCCGGGCCGTATAAATGCTGGCTGCCAATGACAAACCACACTTCATAATTATTAAAAATGCTCATTATCGTGTCCTTAATGTGTCAGGGTTGCCGGTTTTTCCGCGGTGTTTTTGGCCGGGGCGGCGACAGGGAGATAGTGTTGTTCGGCGCTTTTCGACCATTGCAGGTAGCGCTGATAAAGCTGCTCGAAGCGTTGGGCCTGCTGAGGGCGAGGCTGGAGCGTGCTCTCGACGGCGCTCGCCATGTGCTGTTGAGCGGTCGGAATATCTGCGTGAACACCCGCCGCGACTGCCGCGAAAATGGCGGCCCCAGGGCACAGCACTGATCGGAGGCGACGATCTGCAGCGGACGGTTCAGCACGTCGCAGCAGGCCTGCATGATCACCGGGTTTTTACGCGCGATGCCGCCGAGCGCCATCACCTCGTTCACGGCGATGCCCTGCTCGGTGAAACACTCCATGATGGCGCGCGCGCCAAAGGCGGTGGCCGCAATCAGGCCACCAAACAGCGCAGGGGCGTCGGTTGCCAGGTTGAGATCGGTAATCACGCCTTTAAGACGCTGGTTGGCAAACGGTGTGCGACGACCGTTGAACCAGTCGAGCACCACCGGGAGATGATCAAGGGACGGGTTTTTCGCCCAGGCTTCCGTCAGCTGCGGGAGAAGCTGTTTTTTGCTGGCCGCGATCTGCGCTTTCAGCTCCGGATGTGTTTCCGCCAGCTGATCCAGCGGCCAGCCGAGCACGCGGCCAAACCAGGCGTAGATATCGCCGAAGGCGGATTGTCCGGCCTCCAGCCCGATAAAATCAGGAACCACGCTACCGTCCACCTGGCCGCAAATACCTTTCACGGCGCGGTCGCCGACGCTGGCTTTATCAGCGGTGAGGATGTCGCAGGTGGAGGTACCAATCACTTTCACCAGCGTATTAGGCTGTGCGCCCGCGCCGACGGCACCCATATGGCAGTCGAACGCGCCGCCGGAAATCGCCACGTTTTGCGGCAAGCCCAGACGCTGTGCCCACTCTGCGCTCAGGGTGCCGACCGGAATGTCGGCGGTATAAGTGTCGTTAAACAGCGGATATTTCAGGCTTTGATTGAGAATCGGATCGAGTTCATCAAAGAACGCCGCAGGAGGCAGTCCGCCCCAGCTCTCATGCCACAGGGACTTATGCCCGGCGCTGCAGCGTCCACGGCGAATATCCTGCGGGCGGGTGGTGCCCGACAGCAGGGCCGGTACCCAGTCGCACAGCTCAATCCATGACACGGCGGCCTGCGCCACGTCACGGTCGGCACGGGTGACGTGCAAAATCTTGGCCCAGAACCATTCGCTGGAATAAATGCCGCCAATGTAGCGGGAGTAGTCCGCTTTTCCAGGCTGATGGCACAAACGGGTGATGGCTTCGGCTTCCTCAACCGCAGTATGGTCTTTCCACAGCACGAACATGGCGTTCGGGTTGTCGGCAAACTCAGGGCGCAGCGCCAGCACGCGGCCTTCGGCATCGACGGGGGCAGGCGTTGAGCCGGTGCTGTCCACGCCAATACCGACGATCTGTGCGCGCTGATCTTCGCTCAATTCGGCCAGAACGGTTTTGATCGCCGCTTCCATCGATTCGATGTAATCGCGCGGATGATGGCGGAACTGATTATTTGGCGCATCGCAGTAACGCCCCTCTTGCCAGCGCGGATACCACTCAACGCTGGTTGCTATCTCCTGGCCCGTACGACACTCCACCGCCAGAGCGCGTACTGAGTCACTGCCAAAATCGAGGCCAATCGCAATTGCCATTTATGTTGCTCCATCAAAAAACGGGTATGGATCAACATTAGAGATTGAGGGAGAAAATCGTCAGGCAGGATCCGCTAATCTTATGGATTAAATTGCTGTTGAGGTGGAAAGTGTGACGTTGTGCAAATATTCAATGTGGACATTTCTGCCGCAGTTATAGACACTTTTGTTACTGCTGATTTGCACGAGATCGTGGATGAATCTGGGGTAAAGGCCGAGACAAAGCGGAGTTAAAAGAGAGGGCAGGCGATGTGATTCTCTTAACGACCCGTTTTTATACCGCTTTTATAGATATGGACAATTTGTTTCCTTATTGACCGTCGGGAGTGACCTGTTTATGGCCGAAACACAAAACGATCCCCTGTTGCCGGGGTACTCCTTCAACGCCCATCTGGTGGCGGGGCTGACCCCTATCGAAGCCGAGGGTTACCTCGACTTTTTCGTCGATCGCCCGCTGGGCATGAAAGGCTATATCCTGAATATCACCGTGCGCGGTGAGGGGGTGATCAAAAATAACGATCGGCAGTTTGTCTGTCGCCCTGGCGATATTTTGCTGTTCCCGCCGGGAGAAATTCACCACTACGGCCGCCATCCCGACGCGAAAGAGTGGTATCACCAGTGGGTCTATTTCCGCCCGCGCGCTTACTGGCAGGAGTGGCTGGCCTGGCCGTCGATTTTTGCCCACACCGGTTTTTACCGGCCCGACGAAGCGCATCAGGCGCAGTTCCGCGAGCTTTTTGCTCAGATCATCGAAGCCCAGGCGGGCGGACGCTACGCCGAGCTGCTGGCGATTAATCTGCTCGAACAGCTGTTGCTGCGGCGCATGGAGGCGATTAACGCCTCCCTTAATCCGCCGCTGGACAATCGCGTGCGCGACGCCTGCCAGTACATCAGCGATCATCTGTCGGACAGCCAGTTTGATATCGCGGGGGTCGCGCAGCACGTCTGCCTGTCGCCGTCGCGCCTGTCACACCTCTTCCGTCAGCAGTTGGGGGTGAGCGTTCTGAGCTGGCGCGAGGATCAGCGCATCAGCCAGGCCAAACTGCTTCTCAGCACCACGCGTATGCCGATTGCCACCGTGGGGCGTAACGTCGGCTTTGAGGATCAGCTCTATTTTTCCCGCGTATTCAAGAAATGCACCGGCGCCAGCCCGAGCGAATTCCGCGCCGGATGTGAGTAAAACGTAAATAAAACGAAACAAACAGGTGAAGTCTGGCGGCACCCGGTAAACTATTCAGACAATTGTTGTCTTGACGAGGCAGGAAGCACTTCGCAGAATCCCTGCTCTGTTATCTGACCGGAATCGTTATGCAGGCATTGCTGGAACATTTTATTACGCAGTCCGTGGCCTACTCGCTGATCGCTGTCGCGCTGGTCGCCTTTCTGGAATCGCTGGCGCTGGTGGGGCTGATTTTACCTGGCACTGTCATGATGGCGGGCCTCGGTGCGCTGATTGGCAGCGGCGAGGTGAACTTCTGGCAGGCGTGGATGGCCGGTATCGTTGGCTGTCTGCTGGGCGACTGGATCTCTTTCTGGTTAGGTTGGCGCTTCAAAAAGCCGTTGCACCGCTGGTCGTTCATGAAAAAGAACAAAGCGCTGCTCGACAAAACCGAGCATGCCCTCCATCAGCACAGTATGTTTACCATTCTGGTCGGGCGTTTTGTCGGCCCGACGCGTCCGCTGGTGCCGATGGTTGCCGGGATGCTGGATCTGCCCGTTTCAAAATTTATACTGCCCAATATCATCGGCTGCGTCTTCTGGCCGCCGTTCTATTTCCTGCCGGGCATTCTGGCCGGTGCGGCGATTGATATCCCCGCCGATGCGCAAAGCGGCCATTTTAAATGGCTGCTGTTAGCCACCGCGCTGCTGCTGTGGGTCGCGGTGTGGCTGTGCTGGCGCCTGTGGCGCAGTGCGAAAGCCGGTACGGATCGCCTCACCCAGTATCTGCCGCGTGGCCGCCTGTTGTGGCTGGCACCTTTGACGCTCGGGGTGGCCGTGGTGGCGCTGGTGGCGCTGATTCGTCATCCGCTGATGCCGGTGTATGGCGAGATTTTGTTGAAGGTGGTGAGCCGATAGGCGATTTTCAGCCGCCACCAGGCCTGAGATTGCCCGGTGGCGCATTGTTTGCCGGGCTTACTGCGGCTGCATTATTCCCAACAACGCTGAGGCACTTGCCTTCCCGCTTATCAGCTCCTGCGTTTCCCCGTCCCAGGCAATTCTCCCGTCGGCAATCACGACGGAGCGCGCCGCGATTCTGGCGGCGTCTTCCACGCTGTGCGAAACCATCAGCATGGTGAGATTTTTTTGCTGACACACCTCTTTTACCAGCAACAGTATCTCCTGACGCAGGGCCGGGTCGAGGGCCGAGAACGGCTCGTCGAGGAGCAAAATCGGCTGTTCCCGCACCAGACAGCGAGCCAGCGCGACGCGCTGACGCTGCCCGCCAGAAAGCTCACCAGGTAAACGTTCAAGAAATTCATTCAGCCCCATCTGCTGGGCAATCGCTTCGAGTTTCTCACGCTGAAGCGCCGTCAGCTTGAGGCCGGGGTCCATTCCCAGGCCGATATTCTGTCGCACCGTCAGATGGGTAAACAGATTATTTTCCTGGAACAGCATCGACACCGGGCGCCGGGACGGCGGCGTATGGGTGTGCGTTTGTCCGTCGATCAACATCTCGCCGCGCGCCGGAGGCAGGAAACCGGCAATCAGATTGAGCAGCGTGCTTTTCCCGGCACCGCTTGGGCCGAGAATGGCAATCATCTCTCCGCGTTCGACACAGAGCGTAAAGCGCATTGGCAGGTGCTGATAAAGCCAGGTTACATCAGTCAGTTTTAGCATCGCGCCCCGGAAGTTTTTCGATAACGGTGAAGAGGGTAAAGCACAGCAGCAGCAGGAGCAGGGCCGTCACGGCACCATCCTGACTGCGATACGAGCCGATTTGCTGATACAGCCAGAACGGCAGCGTGCGGAAATCGTCATTACCAAACAGCGCCACTACGCCGAAATCGCCAATCGACAGCACGCTGGCAAAGGCCAGCGCCTGCGCCAGAGGGCGTTTCAGGGCGCGGAGTTCAACGACCCTCACTCGCTGCCAGCCGCGCATCCCCAGCGACTGACAGAGCAGAGTGTAGCGGGCGCTCAGGTCGCGCATCGGGTTTTCCAGCACTTTCAGGGCATAGGGAATCGCCATCAGCGCATTGGTAAAAATGACGATCCCGTCGGCGTGCTCGGGTAATCCGATGGTGCTGCTGAACAGCAAAAAGAACCCGGTCGCCAGCACGATGCCCGGCATCGCCAGAATCAACATCCCGCTCAGCTCCAGCGCTTGCCCGGCGATTCGGGAGTGGCGGGCGTAAAGTTCGCGGCTGCTCCAGAGCAGCATCATGGTCAGCAGGACGCACAGCAACCCGGCGCCGAGGGCGATCCGCAGCGACGTCCACAGCGCCTGCCACAGCACCGGCTGTTGCAGCACCGAAATCAGATTCAGATTGAGACCATCCACCACCACTGCCAGCAGCGGCGGGAGGAGTAACAGCAGTGCAAGTACGATAAGCAGGAGATCGCTCAGGCGGCTGCTCAGGCTGTCCTGCGGATCGCGCCAGCCGTTTACCTGATGGCTCCCCACTGCAATGGCTTTACTGAGTCGCTGGCTGAGCAGGACCAGCCCCAGGCAGCAGAACATCTGGAGCATCGCCAGCAGCGCCGCACGACCCGGATCGTAGTCGTAACTCAGGGCCTGATAGATCGCCAGCTCAATGGTGGTGGCCTGCGGGCCGCCGCCCAGCGACAGCACCGTGGCAAAACTGGCGAAGCAGAGCATAAAAATTAATGCTGCAACGGGCGGAATCTGCCGCCGCAGCCACGGCCACTCAACAAAGCGAAAGAAGGCAAATCCGCGCATTCCGAGCTGGGCGGCCAGTTGTCGCTGTTCACCCGGGATATTTTCCAGCGCCTGTAAGAACAGTCGCGTCGCCATGGGCATATTGAAAAAGACGTGGGCCAGCAGGATGCCCTGCAGGCCGTAAGGCGAAAATGTCCATTCGATGCCAAACGCATTCAACAGCGTGGCAATCCACCCCTGGCGCCCATACACGCTCAGAATACCGAAGACGGCGACCAAAACGGGCAGGATCAATGTCATCGCGCACAGGCGCAGCAGCGCTTGTCTTCCGGGGAAGCGGCGGCGATAAAGCGCCCGCGCCAAAAAGATCGCTGGGACGATCGAGAGCAGGGCTGAGAGAAACGCCTGCCAGAAGGAGAATCGCACCACGTGCCAGAGATAGCTATCGTGCCACAGCGCGGCGAGATCGCTTTGCGGTGCGTTCAGCCACAGGGCAAGAAAAGCCCCCAGGCTCACCACCACCATCAGCGTGGCGGCAGTCAGCCCAGGGAGCAGCCAGCCGGGAATTAGCGGCTGACGGCGCGTTGCCATTCACTGATCCAGGCGGCGCGTTGAGTGGAAACCTGCTGCGGGGTGAACTCCAGCGTGGTTTGCGGTTTGCTCAACTGATCGAAGCCCGCAGGCAGTTTGACGTCGGTCACCGGATACATCCAGTTGCCCGTCGGGACGGCGTTCTGGAACGCAGGCGAGACCATAAATTTCAGGAACTTCTCGGCCAGTTCCGGCTCTTTGCTGGCCGCGGTGCGGGCGGCGACTTCCACCTGCAGATAGTGGCCTTCGGCAAAGTTAGCGGCGGCGTAGTTGTCTTTTTTCTCTTCGATAATGTGGTAGGCCGGCGAAGTGGTGTAGCTCAGGACCAGATCGCTTTCGCCTTTCAGGAACAGGCCGTAGGCTTCACTCCAGCCTTTGGTGACGGTGACGGTTTTCGCCGCCAGTTTTTGCCAGGCTTCCGGCGCTTTGTCGCCGTACACTTTTTGCATCCACAGCAGCAGGCCAAGGCCCGGTGTGCTGGTGCGTGGGTCCTGATAAATCACGCGCCATTTCTGGTCACTCTCGACCAGCTCTTTCAGGCTTTTCGGTGGATTCTTCAGCGTGTTTTTATCGTAGACGAAGGCGAAGTAACCGTAATCGAAGGGGACAAAAGTGTCGTTTTTCCAGCCGCCCGGAACGTTCACCGCATCGGCGGCGATACCGCTTTTGGCAAAGAGTTTGGTTTGCGAGGCTGCTTCCAGCAGGTTGTTATCCAGGCCCAGCACCACGTCGGCCTTGCTGTTTTTACCCTCCATCCGCAGACGGTTGAGCAGCGAAACGCCATCTTCCAGCGCCACGAATTTCAGTTCGCAGTGACAGTCGGCTTCAAAGGCTTTTTTGACCACCGGGCCTGGGCCCCAGTCGGCGGCAAAGGAGTCGTAGGTGTAGACCGTTAAAACGGGCTTAGCAAACGCAGGCAGCGCGAAGAGCGCCAGCAGGGGGAGAACTTTTTTTAACACTTTGCACCTCAAAGTTGAGTGGCAAAGGATTTTGAGCGACAGCCTCAAATCCCTTCGCCGGCGTTATCCGGATCAGGTTCGACGGGTATTATCTCAGCGCACATCATCGATGCAGCACCCCGTTGAGAACGGCGGTATTGTAATGATTTGGTGAATATTACGAAAGTGTTATGGTTCCGGCGGCGCAAACCAGGCGGATTTAAAGTCAAACCAGCCGAGCGTATTCATGCGTAAGCCGCGCATACTGCGCTGTCCCTGGATCATCAGCCAGTGGTGGATCAGCGGTACCATCGCCTGCTGGGACAGCAACTGCTGGCACCAGACCGCCAGATTCATCTCTCCGGCGCGCCACTGAGCGGCATCCTGTTGCCAGTCGCGGGCAATGCAGTGCTGGATCAGCGGGATCTCATACAGGTGCGAGAAGAGCGAGAAATCGAGCGGTAGAGTGAAGTTCGCGCTGTTGAGCCAGATATCGCTCACCGCTTCGCCGCGATGCCATTCATCGTAATCCACCTCCTGAATCTCCAGCGTCACGCCTTCCGCGGCCAGCAGTTTGCTCATGATGCGCGCAATAAAGCGGTGCTCAACGTGTTCGCGATAATAGGTGAGGGTAATGGTTTCCAGCCCGGCGGGCTTTTCGCCGCGCCCAGGACGGGCGTGGTGCCAGCGAGGCAGCAGCCCGTAGGCCGGGAACCAGTAGGTCTGGTGCTGGTCTTCCGCCTGATAGATCAGATTGGCGGGGGCGAGGATCTGGCTGACCCACTGACGCACCTCGCTGCTGGCACCCCGGTGGGTGCGGGCGTCAAACAGCAGATAGTAGCAGCCCTCTTCGAGGCGACTTTCGACGGCTTTTTCGCCTTCGGTCGGGCCTTCCAGCGTCAGGCCGGGGCTGAACTCTTCGCTGATGTCCGGCAGCACCCAGACATTCACCTCGTCAATCAGCGCGCGGTAGCCAAAGTAGTCATCGAAGGCGCGGATTTTCAACTGGTTACTGTTATTGCGCATCACGGCGTAAGGGCCGGTGCCGACGGGCTGACTGGCGAAACTGGGCATGCTCTCCCATTCATGAGGCAAAATCATCGACGGGACATAACCCATCAACCACGGCAGCCACTGGTCAGGCTCGGAAAGCTCGATATCCAGCGTCCAGGCGGTGGGAGAGTGAATGTGTGCGATGTGGGAGTAGAGCGGCAGCCCGCGAGCGCGCTGCAGAGAAGCGATCACATCGTTCATCTCCAGCTCGCGGCCATGGTGAAAATGGATGCCGGGACGCAAAAAAAAGCGCCAGTGCAGCGGAGAAAGTTGCTGCCAGTGGTGCGCGATGTCAGCTTCCAGTTCCCCGTTTTCCTCATTTATGCGCGTCAGGCCGCTAAAGATTTGTCGCGCCATGTGCGTTTCGGAGCGGCGTAGCGCCGTGCCCGGCAGCAGGTTTTTCATCGGACGGTAGTAGAGCACGCGCAGGATATGCTTTCCCTGGCGGAAGCTGCGGCCCAGATGGGAGACCAGCATCTGGCGCACGGCGGCTTTATCGCCCACCAGCTGCACTAGCTGATCGATGCGGTCTTGCTCCAGCAGGTCTTCAGCGCGCTGCTGTTGTAAGGCCAAACCGGTATACAGGAAGGTTAAGCGCGAACGCTTTCCGCGCCCCGCCTCCGCCTCCCAGTTCAGCCAGCCCTGCTGCTGCATGGTGTTCAGTAGCGTGCGCATGTGGCGGCGCGAGCAGTTCAGCAGTTCCGCCAGCTCGTTCAGCGTGGTCTCTTTTGACTGGCCTTCGCAGCACTGCCAGAGGCGGATGAATTGTTGTTGCAGACGACCAGACGGCATAAAAGGGGAACTCCTGACAAAAAATCAGCAATTTATTAATCCTCATATTAAGCCAATAATCCTCCTTGTTGAAGTGAGGAGGTAAATATGAAGAGGTCTACCGCACGTCAGTTTTATCAGCACTACTTTTCAGCGACAAAGGGAGTGTCCTGGCTGGCCCGCCAGTGCGCAGAACAGCGCCTGAAAATGCTTGAAGATCTGATGCAGTGGGACGTTACGAAATCGACCTCTGACCGCTGACTCGCCTCGACCATGTGTGACTGAGTATTGGTGCTTATCACCCGCCAGCAAAATGTTTTTGCTGGCTTTTTTCGTTTACACTGCCTCTCCATTTCGCTCCTCTTTGACAAGGAACTGCGCATGCTCTGGTTGATGACGATGGGCCGCCGCCTGAACGGCGTGTATGCCGCTTTTATGCTGGTGGCCTTTATGATGGGCGTCGCGGGGGCGCTACAGGCGCCGACCCTGAGCCTGTTCCTGAGTCGTGAGGTGGGCGCACAGCCTTTCTGGGTGGGCCTGTTTTACACGGTCAACGCCATTGCCGGGATCCTGGTTAGCCTGTGGCTGGCAAAACGATCCGACAGCCAGGGCGATCGCCGCAAATTAATTCTGTTCTGTTGCGCGATGGCCATCGGCAACGCTCTGCTGTTTGCCTTCAACCGCCACTATCTGACGCTGCTCACCTGCGGGGTGCTGCTGGCCTCGCTTGCCAATACCGCCATGCCGCAGCTTTTTGCGCTCGCCCGTGAGTACGCGGACAGCTCGGCGCGGGAAGTGGTGATGTTCAGCTCGGTGATGCGTGCACAACTCTCCCTGGCGTGGGTGATCGGCCCGCCGCTGGCCTTTATGCTGGCGCTGAATTACGGCTTTACGGTGATGTTCTCCATTGCGGCCGGGATTTTTGCCATCAGCCTGGCGCTGATTGCCTTTGTGCTGCCGTCGGTCGCCCGGGTGGAGCAGGCGGCGGATACGCCCGTCACCCACGTGAGCGGCTGGCACAATAAAAACGTGCGTATGCTGTTTATAGCCTCGACGCTGATGTGGACCTGCAACACCATGTATATCATCGATATGCCCCTGTGGATCAGCAGCGATCTGGGGCTGCCGGATAAGCTCGCCGGGATCTTAATGGGCACCGCCGCCGGGCTGGAAATCCCGGCCATGATCCTCGCGGGCTTTTACGTGAAGCGCTTTGGCAAACGCCGGATGATGGTGGTTGCGGTGGCGGCTGGCGTCCTGTTTTACCTGGGATTGATCCTGTTTCACAGTCGCGAAGCGCTGCTGGCGTTGCAGCTGTTTAACGCGATTTTTATCGGCATTGTCGCCGGGATTGGGATGCTGTGGTTCCAGGACCTGATGCCCGGACGGGCGGGCTCAGCCACGACGTTATTCACCAACAGTATTTCGACCGGGGTGATTCTGGCGG
Organism: Lelliottia sp. WB101; assembly: GCF_003051885.1. Lineage (NCBI taxonomy): Bacteria > Pseudomonadati > Pseudomonadota > Gammaproteobacteria > Enterobacterales > Enterobacteriaceae > Lelliottia > Lelliottia sp. WB101. The sequence continues at coordinate 186,822 of NZ_CP028520.1, read as the reverse complement.
GGGTGATTCAGGGAGCGCTGGCGCAAAGCTATGGTCACTTTGCCGTGTATTGGGTGATTGCGGGGATCTCGCTGGTGACGCTGGCGCTGACGCTTCGCGTCAAAGAGAGTTAAACAAAAAGGCCCGCTTGCGCGGGCCTTTTTCGTTAGCGCATAAACGCCGGTTGTTTGTTTTCGTAGGCCGCAATGGAGGCTTCGTGCTGCAGGGTCAAACCAATGCTGTCGAGGCCGTTGATCATGCAGTGACGGCGGAAGTCGTCGATTTTAAAGCTGTAAGTTTTGTCACCCGCTTTCACCACCTGCGCTTCCAGATCCACTTCAAACGAAATGCCCGGATTCGCCTTCACCAGCGCGAACAGTTCATCGACCTGTTCGTCGGTCAGCGTCACCGGCAGGAGTTGGTTGTTGAAGCTGTTGCCGTAAAAGATGTCAGCAAAGCTTGGGGCGATCACCACTTTAAAACCGTAGTCCGTCAGGGCCCACGGGGCGTGTTCGCGGGATGAGCCACAGCCAAAGTTTTCACGGGCTAACAGGATCGATGCGCCTTTAAATTCCGGGAAGTTCAGAACGAACTCGGGATTCGGCTGCTGGCCCTGATCGTCGAGAAAACGCCAGTCGTTGAACAGGTGCGCGCCAAAGCCAGTGCGGGTCACTTTCTGTAAGAACTGCTTGGGAATGATGGCGTCCGTATCAACGTTCGCCGCATCCAGCGGGACAACCAGACCCGTATGTTGGGTAAATTTCTCTGCCATGATTGTCTCCTTATTTCAAACCACGAATATCAGCAAAATGGCCGGTCACAGCGGCAGCCGCTGCCATTGCCGGGCTGACCAGATGGGTACGTCCACCGCGGCCCTGACGGCCTTCAAAGTTACGGTTGCTGGTGGAGGCGCAGCGCTCGCCTGGGTTCAGACGGTCGTTGTTCATGGCCAGACACATGGAGCAGCCCGGTAAACGCCACTCAAAACCGGCTTCGATAAAGATCTTATCCAGCCCTTCAGCTTCAGCCTGGGCTTTCACCGGGCCAGAGCCTGGCACGACCAGCGCCTGCACGCCGGGCGCGACTTTACGGCCTTTGGCAATTTCTGCTGCTGCACGCAAATCTTCGATGCGAGAGTTGGTGCAGGAGCCGATAAACACTTTGTCGATTGCCACGTCGGTCAGCGGAATGCCCGGTTTCAGGCCCATGTACGCCAGCGCTTTTTCGGCGCTTGCGCGTTCCACCGGATCGGCAAACGAGGCCGGATCGGGAATGTTGTCGTTAACGGAAATCACCTGGCCTGGGTTGGTACCCCAGGTAACCTGCGGTGCGATATCTTCTGCCTGCAGGGTGACAACGGTATCGAATGTCGCGCCGTCGTCGGTTTGCAGGGTTTTCCAGTATTCCACCGCCTCGTCAAAATCTTTGCCTTTCGGCGCGTGCAGACGGCCTTTCACATAGTTGAAAGTGGTCTCGTCCGGTGCGACCAGACCGGCTTTAGCACCCATCTCGATCGCCATGTTGCACAGGGTCATACGGCCTTCCATGCTCAATGCACGGATAGCATCGCCGCAAAACTCCACCACGTGACCGGTTCCGCCTGCGCTGCCGGTTTTACCGATAATCGCCAGCACGATGTCTTTCGCGGTGATACCTGCCGCCGCCTGACCGTTGACTTCGATTTTCATGGTTTTCGCGCGGCCCTGTTTCAGGGTTTGCGTCGCCAGAACGTGCTCGACTTCGGAGGTTCCGATACCAAACGCCAGCGCACCGAACGCGCCGTGCGTGGCGGTGTGGGAGTCGCCGCAGACGATGGTCATTCCCGGCAGGGTGATACCCTGCTCAGGACCCATTACGTGGACGATGCCCTGATACGGGTGGTTCAAATCGTACAGCTCAACACCGAAGGCGTTGCAGTTCTTAATCAGCTCCTGCATCTGGATACGCGCCATCTCGCCCGACGCGTTGATGTCTTTGGTCTGAGTCGACACGTTGTGATCCATCGTGGCGAAGGTTTTACCCGGCTGGCGAACGGGACGATTGTGCGCGCGCAGACCGTCAAAGGCCTGCGGTGACGTCACTTCGTGCACCAGATGACGGTCAATGTACAGCAGCGGGGTTTCGTTTGGTGCCGAGTAAACTACGTGCGCATCAAACAATTTTTCGTATAACGTCTTCGCCATGATTACACCCCTTCAGCGACATAGCGGGCAATGATATCGCCCATTTCATCGGTACTGACGGCCGCCGCGCCGCGCGCTAAATCGCCCGTGCGGATACCTTCTTCTAATGCGCGGTTGATGGCGCTTTCGATTGCATCGGCCGCGTCGTTCGCGTCCAGGCTGTAACGCAGCAGCAGGGCCAGGGAGAGGATCTGTGCAATCGGGTTAGCGATATTTTTACCGGCGATATCCGGCGCGGAACCGCCCGCAGGCTCGTACAGGCCAAAGCCCTCTTCGTTCAGGCTGGCAGAGGGCAGCATGCCCATGGAGCCGGTGATCATCGCGCATTCATCGGACAAAATATCGCCGAACAGGTTGGAACACAGCAGCACGTCGAACTGCGACGGGTCTTTGATCAGCTGCATGGTGGCGTTGTCGATGTACATGTGCGCCAGCTCCACATCCGGGTACTCTTTGGCGATTTCATTGACGATTTCGCGCCACAGAATCGAGGATTGCAGGACATTGGCTTTATCAATAGAGGTCACTTTGTGACGACGTTTGCGCGCAGATTCAAACGCGATGCGGGCAATACGTTCGATTTCAAAACGGTGATAAACCTCGGTATCGAATGCTTTCTCGTGTTGACCGCTGCCTTCGCGGCCCTTCGGCTGGCCGAAGTAGATCCCACCGGTTAATTCGCGCACGCACAGAATGTCGAAGCCGTTGGCGGCAATGTCGGCACGCAGCGGGCAAAACTCTTCCAGCCCCTGATACAGCTTCGCCGGACGCAGGTTGCTGAACAGTTTGAAATGCTTACGCAGCGGCAGCAGCGCACCGCGCTCAGGTTGCTCTGCGGGTGGCAGATGTTCCCATTTCGGGCCACCGACGGAGCCAAACAGGACCGCATCGGCGTTTTCGCAGCCTTCAACGGTGGCTTTCGGCAGCGGGGTGCCGTGGTTATCAATCGCAATACCGCCCACATCGTAGTGGCTGGTGGTGATTTTCATCGCGAAACGGGCGCGGATTGCTTCCAGGACTTTCAGGGCTTGTGTCATCACTTCCGGGCCAATGCCATCGCCCGGCAACACAGCAATATGGTAATTCTTCGACATTACACGGTTTCCTTATTGTTCTCTTTATTCTGAGCTTTGCGTTGTAACTCTTTCTCGACTTCTGCGGCGCGCCAGATGTTGTTCAGGACGTGCACCATGGCTTTGGCTGAGGATTCGACGATATCTGTCGCCAGGCCAACGCCGTGGAAACGACGGCCGTTATAAGTGACAACAATATCGACCTGACCCAGCGCATCTTTGCCGTGACCTTTGGCGCTCAAATCGTATTTGACCAGCTCGATGTTGTAGTCGGTGATGCGGTTGATCGCCTGATAAATCGCATCTACCGGGCCGTTACCGTTGGCGGCTTCGGCTTTAACCTCATCGCCGCAGGCCAGTTTGACCGAGGCGGTCGCGATATCGCTGGAGCCGGACTGCACGCTGAAGTAATCCAGACGGAAGTGCTCTGGCTCTTCCTGCTGTTTATTGATGAAGGCTAACGCTTCCAGGTCGTAGTCGAAGACCTGACCTTTTTTATCGGCCAGTTTCAGGAACGCGTCGTACAGGTGATCCATGTTGTAGTCGCTTTCCTTGTAACCCATCTCTTCCATACGGTGTTTCACCGCCGCACGGCCAGAGCGGGAGGTCAGATTCAACTGCACCTGATTCAGACCGATGGATTCCGGAGTCATGATTTCGTAGTTTTCACGGTTCTTCAGCACGCCGTCCTGATGAATACCGGAGGAGTGGGCGAAGGCGCCAGTGCCGACAATCGCTTTGTTCGCCGGGATAGGCATGTTGCAAATCTGGCTGACGGTCTGGCTGGTGCGCCAGATTTCGTTGTGATTAATGCGGGTCTGCACATTCATGATGTCTTTCCGCACTTTGATCGCCATGATCACCTCTTCCAGTGAACAGTTACCGGCACGTTCACCGATGCCGTTCATGGCGCCTTCCACCTGGCGAGCCCCGGCGTGGACTGCGGCAATGGCGTTGCCCACGGCCAGGCCCAAATCGTCGTGGGTATGGACAGAAATAATGGCTTTATCAATGTTCGGCACATGTTCATACAGCCCGGTGATGATGTTGGAGAACTCGAACGGCATGGTGTAACCGACGGTGTCCGGGATGTTGATAGTAGTGGCACCCGCGTTAATCGCGGCTTCTACTACGCGGGCCAGATCGGCAATCGGCGTGCGGCCAGCATCTTCACAGGAGAATTCGACGTCGTCGGTGTAGTTACGGGCGCGTTTCACCATGTACACCGCACGTTCGATCACTTCATCCAGGGTGCTACGCAGTTTGGTTGCGATGTGCATCGGGGAGGTGGCAATAAAGGTGTGAATTCGGAAGGCTTCAGCCACTTTCAAGGATTCGGCGGCCACGTCGATATCTTTCTCGACACAGCGGGCCAGACCACACACGCGGCTGTTTTTGATGGTGCGCGCAATGGTCTGGACGGATTCAAAGTCACCCGGTGAAGAGACCGGGAAGCCCACTTCCATTACGTCGACACCCATACGTTCCAGGGCCAGCGCAATCTGCAGTTTCTCTTTCACACTCAGGCTTGCCTGTAACGCCTGTTCACCGTCACGTAAAGTTGTATCGAAAATAACGACTTGCTGGCTCATGGGTTTGGTCCTTGTCTGTCCTGGGGCGCCTTGCTACGAGCATAAAAAAACCCGCGCAATGGCGCGGGTTTTTTGTTTACCGGAGACGATTCAACGTTGAATTTCGCCCGCCAGCCTACCGCGCACAGTGGATGCGTTTAGTAGTAGTAGGCTGAGGAAACGAACGGTACGAATCATGAATCAGGCTCCAGATGAATGCGTTATGCTTTTAGTGGTACTGGATATGCGGAATCAAGTCAACCCCTGAGGCAAAAAACGCCCGCGATCCATGATAACTGTGGTCATGGTTCTTTAGCGTATTGTGCTAGGTTTTCCCTACGGCGTTATTTAAATTGTCTAATTTTGGACTTTAAAACCGTTTCCGGAATAAATTTAATATAATTGGTTTCAATTAATTATTTTCTGGAATTTAAAGGGCGTGGTTATTAAATCCATTGAAATCATTAGGTTGGATTCTGTCTGGTTGCGGTAATGGTGAATGAAGATCAAGCAATGATAATGACATGTTAACGGACAACCGTTGATAGGATGGATTAGTTTAAGAAAACTTAAATAATTGTTTACCTGTAGGCTTGTTGTTTATTCATTGGATTTATGGTTTCATTCCATTCCTAATGTTTTAGTTATTACTTTTAAATTTTTAACGCTTGAGCTTGTGTATACCTGCACCTGTTATTTGGCGTGAGTGTTTATATATTCCGAATTTTAAACTTTTCTCTTTGTCTGGTTTTATCTGCATGATAAATAATATTTTTAAAAGTTATTATTGCGCCAAGTCAAAGGGAGTTTAGCGTGACAGTGGAGTTAGATATGTTAGAAAAAACAAATGAACGGCCTCACGCCATTGAAGCAAACAGGCCTCAGCTACGTACGGTGGATCTTAACTTATTAACCGTTTTTGATGCTGTTATGCAGGAACAAAATATTACCAGAGCCGCACAGGCGTTGGGAATGTCCCAGCCTGCAGTGAGTAATGCCGTCGCCAGGCTGAAGCTAATGTTTAACGACGAGCTATTCGTGCGATATGGCCGCGGCATCCAGCCTACGGCAAGGGCTTATCAGCTTTTTGCGTCTGTTCGCCAGGCGTTACAACTGGTGCAGAATGAGCTGCCGGGGTCCGGTTTCGAACCTTTAAGCAGCGAGCGCGTTTTTCATCTCTGCGTGTGCAGTCCGCTGGATAATTATCTGACCTCCGTTATCTATAATAAAGTGGAAGAAATAGCTCCAAATATTCATCTCATTTTTAAGTCCTCCTTAAACCACAATACTGAACATCAGTTACGGTATCAGGAAACGGAATTTGTTCTGGGTTACGAAGAGTTTCGCCGTCCGGAGTTTTCTTGTGTGCCGCTGTTTAACGATGAAATGGTGTTAGTCGCCAGTAAATCTCACCCGCGCATCAACGGGCCATTACTGGAAAATGATGTTTATAATGAGCAGCACGCGGTTGTGGCACTCGACAGATATGCGTCATTTAGCCAGCCGTGGTATGACACACCGGATAAACAAGCCTGCGTGGCGTATCAGGGGATGGCCATGGTGAGCGTATTAAATATTGTTTCGCAGACTCAACTTGTTGCTATTGCTCCGCGCTGGCTGGCGGAAGAATTCTCTGCCCAGCTTAATTTGCAAATATTATCGCTGCCGCTGAAGCTCAATAGCCGAACGTGTTATCTTTCGTGGCACGAAGCGGCCGGGCGAGATAAAGGCCATCAGTGGATGGAAGAGCTGTTAGTCAGTGTTTGTCGGCGCTAATCCACATCAGGATAAATCGGTGCAATGCATCCGGTTTATCCTGTTATTTTTTTAATGGGTAGTATTTTATTCTGAATTGAATTTTTCCTTTCGCTTTTTTCCATGCAAAAATAGATGAATTACTGATTCCCCGCCTATTTAAGCGATGAACCATCATCACAAAAGTGTATTCCAGTGGAATTCACCATATCTTGTCATAATGCCTGTGTATTCTGCTTTTGCGCCTCTTTTCCTGCCTCCGTTTGCTGATTGCCTGCCTCATGGGGAGCGGTTAAGGTGAAGGTCACTCTGCAAAAATGAAAGACAGGGGAAACCCTGGAAAGCAAGACGGCGAGGAAATGAATTCCTCTGTTCGTCTATAACAAGAAGCCTGGAGGCAAACCATGGAGATGTTGTCTGGCGCCGAAATGGTCGTCCGGTCACTTATCGATCAGGGCGTCAAGCAAGTATTCGGCTATCCCGGAGGCGCGGTCCTCGATATTTACGATGCGTTACACACCGTCGGCGGTATCGATCATGTGCTGGTGCGTCATGAGCAAGCCGCTGTGCATATGGCTGATGGTCTGGCACGTGCCACCGGAGAGGTGGGCGTGGTGCTCGTCACCTCAGGGCCTGGGGCAACCAACGCCATTACCGGCATTGCAACCGCCTACATGGATTCCATCCCACTGGTCATTTTATCCGGACAGGTTGCCACCTCGCTGATAGGTTACGACGCCTTTCAGGAGTGCGACATGGTGGGGATCTCCCGACCGGTGGTGAAGCACAGCTTCCTGGTCAAACAAACGGAAGACATTCCAGGCGTGCTGAAAAAAGCCTTCTGGCTGGCGGCCAGTGGACGTCCTGGTCCTGTGGTAGTTGATTTACCAAAAGATATTTTGAATCCGGCCAATAAACTGCCTTACGTCTGGCCCGATTCCGTGAGCATGCGTTCCTATAATCCAACGACCCAGGGGCATAAAGGCCAAATCAAACGTGCGCTGCAAACGCTGATTGCGGCGAAAAAACCGGTGGTCTATGTCGGCGGTGGTGCGGTGAATGCCCACTGTCACACGCAGCTGCGCGAATTAATCGAAAAATTAAACTTGCCTGTGGCTTCATCGTTGATGGGGCTGGGCGCTTTTCCGGCCACGCATCGTCAGGCGCTGGGTATGTTGGGTATGCATGGCACCTATGAAGCCAATATGACCATGCATAATTCCGATGTGATTTTTGCCGTCGGCGTGCGCTTTGACGATCGCACCACCAACAATCTGGCGAAGTACTGTCCGAATGCGACGGTGCTGCACATTGATATCGACCCGACCTCGATTTCCAAAACGGTGCCTGCCGATGTGCCGATTGTCGGCGATGCGCTGCAGGTGCTGGAACAGATGCTGGATCTGCTGGCGCAAGAGCCTGCCGTGCAGCCGCTGGATGATATTCGCGACTGGTGGCAGCAGATTGAGCAGTGGCGTGGACGTCAATGCCTGAAATATGACACGCAAAGCGAACACATTAAGCCGCAGGCGGTGATCGAAACGATCTGGCGACTGACAAAAGGGGATGCCTACGTCACCTCGGATGTGGGCCAGCATCAGATGTTTGCCGCCCTCTACTACCCGTTTGATAAACCGCGCCACTGGATAAACTCCGGCGGTCTGGGCACCATGGGGTTCGGGCTGCCTGCTGCATTGGGCGTCAAACTGGCGCTCCCGGATGAGATCGTCGTATGTGTGACCGGTGATGGCAGTATCCAGATGAATATTCAGGAGCTTTCTACCGCCTTGCAGTACGATCTCCCGGTGCTGGTCCTGAATCTGAATAACGGCTACCTGGGCATGGTGAAGCAGTGGCAGGACATGATCTATTCCGGTCGTCACTCCCAGTCCTACATGAAATCGCTGCCGGACTTTGTTCGCGTGGCGGAAGCCTATGGCCACGTCGGCATGCGTGTCAGCGATCCGAATGAACTGGAAGCGAAGCTCGGCGAAGCGCTGGAGCACGTCAGGAACAACCGCCTGGTCTTTGTGGATGTGATCGTCGATGGGACGGAGCACGTCTACCCGATGCATATTCGCGGCGGCGGTATGGATGAAATGTGGTTGAGCAAAACGGAGAGAACCTGATGCGCCGGATATTATCTGTTCTTCTGGAAAACGAATCGGGCGCGTTATCGCGCGTCATTGGGCTTTTCGCCCAGCGCGGTTACAACATTGAAAGCCTGACCGTGGCACCGACGGACGATCCGACGCTGTCGCGGATGACCATTCAGACCGTGGGTGATGCGAAAGTCCTTGAGCAAATTGAAAAGCAGCTGCATAAATTAGTGGATGTGCTGCGAGTGAGTGAATTAGGGCAGGGGGCGTACGTTGAGCGCGAAGTGATGTTGGTCAAAATTCAGGCCAGCGGATACGGACGCGAGGAGGTCAAACGCAACGCGGATATTTTCCGTGGGCAGATCATCGACGTGACGCCTTCTATCTATACTGTTCAGCTTGCCGGAACCAGCGATAAACTCGATGCGTTTCTGGCCTCCGTGCGTGATGTCGCCAAAATTGTTGAGGTGGCGCGCTCGGGTGTCGTGGGCTTGTCTCGCGGCGATAAAATTATGCGTTAGTCGTCAAAAAAGTTCGCCTCTTTCGACCCGGTCTGCAAAGCCGGGTTTTTTTTTGCCTAAACGGACCCTAAGGGAGAGAAAAGCGGTTGCCGCAACTTCTATTCTGCGTTTAGATGTTAAAAGATATAACCATAAACCTGACAAGGCCATGGACTCTTTTATTTCGTTTAAGGGGCAATTGTGAAACTGGATGAAATCGCCCGGCTAGCCGGCGTGTCACGAACTACGGCGAGCTATGTGATTAACGGTAAAGCAAAGCAGTACCGTGTTAGCGACAAAACCGTTGAAAAAGTCATGGCGGTGGTTCGTGAGCATAACTACCATCCGAATGCTGTTGCGGCCGGGCTACGTGCCGGGCGCACCCGATCTATTGGTCTGGTTATTCCGGATCTGGAAAACACCAGCTACACCCGTATTGCGAACTATCTCGAACGTCAGGCGCGCCAGCGTGGCTATCAGCTGCTGATCGCCTGCTCGGAAGATCAGCCCGATAACGAGATGCGCTGCATTGAGCATCTGCTTCAGCGCCAGGTCGACGCGATCATTGTTTCCACCTCTCTGCCACCAGAGCACCCTTTCTATCAGCGCTGGGCGAATGGCTCGTTCCCGATCGTCGCGCTGGATCGTGCGCTGGACCGCGAGCACTTCACCAGCGTCGTGGGCGCCGATCAGGATGATGCCGAGATGCTGGCCGCCGAGCTGCGTACCTTCCCGGCAGAAACCGTGCTCTACCTTGGCGCGCTGCCGGAGCTGTCCGTCAGCTTCCTGCGCGAGCAGGGGTTCCGTACTGCCTGGAAAGACGATCCGCGTGAAGTGCACTATCTCTACGCTAACAGCTACGAGCGCGAAGCCGCGGCGCAGCTGTTTGAGAAATGGCTCGAGACGCACCCGATGCCTCAGGCGTTGTTCACTACCTCTTTCGCGCTGTTACAGGGCGTGATGGACGTGACGCTGCGCCGCGAAGGGAAACTCCCTTCTGAGCTGGCTATTGCGACCTTTGGGGATAACGAACTGCTCGATTTCCTGCAGTGTCCGGTGCTGGCCGTAGCCCAGCGTCATCGTGACGTGGCTGAGCGCGTACTGGAGATTGTGCTGGCGAGTCTGGATGAACCGCGCAAGCCAAAACCAGGGCTGACGCGTATCAAACGTAATCTCTATCGACGCGGTGTATTGAATCGTCGTTAATTATCATTTTAGGGCAGGTCAACTGCCCTGATTGTTTCTCATTATCACGGCAAATAATATCCGGACTAAAATTAGGATAATTCTCTAAGATTCATAGCCTGCTATTCTTATTAATTCATATCGCATTCATCGGAGGCTTTTTAAGGTTATTTCGGCAACAGTAAGCACTCTTTTTTGTATTGTTTTGTTACAAAGCCTCCTCTCATGCTGAATTATCAGCCATTTTTTCTTCTTTGATGCCCACCTGCGTGCCAGGTCTTGTGTATTCACGCTTCTCCGGTGAATCTGGCGCTGTTATCCCCGTGCGTAATGTCTTAAAATGCCGCCCGCGTCGCAAACTGACACTTTATATTTGCCCGTGGTGGTATGGAGTGATTTTTAACATTCGAATGCATATCTGTTTTTTTTCTTACAAATATTCATGACGTTAATTTTGCCTCGCCAGTTGTGCAGTAATTAATCAAGTTGGGTTATGTCCGTAAATAGGGGGCTTTCCGTCCTGTATCGCGGTAGTCCTGGCTTGACAAGCTTTTCCTTCGCTCCGTAAACTCCTTTATGTGGGAATTTGTGGGTTAAAGTGGTGATAAGGGGTGAGGCTGGCATGTTCCGTGGGGCGGCGTTGGTCAATCTCGACAGCAAAGGGCGTTTATCGGTACCAACCCGATATCGCGATCAGCTGATCGAAAACGCGTCTGGTCAAATGGTTTGCACCATTGACATCAACCACCCCTGCCTGCTGCTTTACACCTTGCCCGAATGGGAAATTATTGAGCAAAAGCTGTCGCGACTGTCGAGCATGAATCCGCAGGAACGCCGCGTACAGCGGTTGTTATTGGGACATGCCAGTGAATGTCAGATGGATAACGCAGGGCGATTATTGATAGCGCCTGTGTTGCGCCAGCATGCGGGTCTGACAAAAGAAGTGATGCTGGTCGGGCAGTTCAACAAGTTTGAACTGTGGGATGAAACGACCTGGTATCAACAGGTCAAGGAAGATATCGACGCTGAGCAGTCTGATTCCGCAGTGTTGTCGGATCGATTGCAGGACTTGTCTCTATAAATATGATGGAAAATTATAAACATACAACGGTGCTACTGGATGAGGCTGTTAACGGCCTGAATATTCGTCCTGATGGCATCTATATCGATGGAACCTTTGGTCGCGGTGGTCACTCGCGTTTGATCCTCTCCCAATTGGGAGCGGAAGGCCGCTTACTGGCAATCGATCGCGATCCGCAGGCAATTGCCGTGGCGAAGACCATCGATGATCCACGCTTTTCCATCGTCCATGGACCTTTCTCTGCGTTGGCGGACTATGTCGCCGAGCGCGGCCTGACGGGCAAGATCGACGGCATTCTTCTCGATCTTGGCGTCTCTTCACCACAGCTTGATGATGCAGAACGCGGTTTTTCCTTTATGCGTGACGGGCCGCTGGATATGCGTATGGACCCGACTCGCGGTCAGTCTGCGGCGGAATGGCTGCAAACGGCCGACGAAGCTGACATCGCCTGGGTGATCAAAACCTTCGGCGAAGAGCGTTTCGGCAAGCGTATCGCGCGCGGCATCGTGGAGCGTAACCGCATCGAGCCGATGACGCGTACCAAAGAGCTGGCAGAAGTTGTGACCGCGGCAACGCCGGTCAAAGACAAATTCAAACATCCCGCGACCCGTACCTTCCAGGCGGTGCGCATCTGGGTAAACAGTGAACTGGAGGAGATAGAGCAGGCGCTAAAAAGCTCGCTCGGCGTGCTGGCCCCAGGTGGGCGGCTATCCATCATCAGCTTCCACTCGCTGGAAGACCGTATTGTGAAGCGCTTTATGCGTGAACAAAGCCGCGGTCCTCAGGTGCCCGCTGGACTGCCGATGACGGAAGAGCAACTCAGGAAGCTGGGTGGCCGTCAGTTGCGAGTAGTAGGCAAGTTGATGCCGGGCGAAGAAGAGGTGGCAGAGAATCCACGTGCCCGTAGTTCAGTGCTGCGCATTGCAGAGAGGACGAACGCATGATCAGCAGAGTGACAGAGACCTTAAGCAAGGTTAAAGGATCGTTAGGAAGCAACGAGCGCCATGCCTTGCCTGGCGTGATCGGCGACGATCTCTTGCGGTTTGGGAAGCTGCCACTCTGCCTGTTCATTTGCATCATTGTGACGGCTGTGACGGTGGTGACCACCGCGCACCATACCCGTTTATTGACCGCGCAACGCGAGCAGATGGTGCTGGAACGCGATGCGCTGGATATCGAATGGCGAAACCTGATTCTTGAAGAAAACGCGCTCGGCGATCACAGCCGGGTTGAACGGATCGCAACGGAAAAGCTGCAGCTGCAGCATGTTGATCCTTCGCAGGAAAATATCGTAGTACAAAAATAAGGGAACACGCGACGCATGAGAGCAGCGGCGAAAACGCAAAAACCGAAACGTCAGGAAGAACAGGCCAACTTTGTGAGTTGGCGTTTTGCGTTGCTTTGTGGCTGTATTTTACTGGCGCTGGTGTTCCTGCTGGGCCGTGCGGCGTGGTTGCAAATTATTGCACCGGACATGCTGGTGCGTCAGGGCGACATGCGATCCCTGCGCGTGCAGGAGGTCTCCACTTCGCGCGGGCTGATCACTGACCGTTCCGGTCGCCCGCTGGCGGTCAGTGTGCCGGTGAAAGCGATCTGGGCCGATCCGAAAGAGCTGCATGACGCCGGGGGCGTGACCCTCGACAACCGCTGGAAGGCGCTGGCAGACGCGCTGAAAATGCCGCTCGATCAGATGGCGGCCCGCGTTAACGCAAACCCGAAAGGGCGCTTTATCTATCTGGCGCGTCAGGTGAACCCTGATATGGCCGATTACATCAAAAAACTGAAACTGCCGGGCATCCATCTGCGCGAAGAATCACGCCGTTATTACCCGTCGGGAGAAGTGACCGCTCACCTCATTGGCTTCACCAACGTTGATAGCCAGGGGATCGAAGGGGTCGAAAAGAGCTTTGATAAATGGCTAACGGGTCAGCCGGGTGAGCGCGTGGTGCGTAAAGATCGCTATGGCCGCGTGATTGAGGATATCTCCTCAACCGACAGCCAGGCCGCGCACAACCTGGCCCTGAGTATCGATGAACGTCTGCAGGCGCTGGTTTACCGCGAGCTGAACAACGCCGTGGCGTTCAACAAAGCCGAATCCGGCAGCGCCGTGTTGGTGGATGTCAGCACCGGTGAAGTGCTGGCGATGGCCAACAGCCCGTCCTATAACCCAAATAACCTGACGGGGACGCAAAAAGATGTGATGCGTAACCGTACCATCACTGACGTCTTCGAGCCTGGTTCGACCGTCAAACCGATGGTGGTGATGACTGCGCTTCAGCGTGGCATCGTCAACGAAAATACCGTTCTGAATACGATCCCTTACCGAATTAACGGTCACGAAATCAAAGACGTGGCGCGTTACAGCGAATTGACCCTGACCGGGGTTTTGCAGAAGTCGAGTAACGTCGGTGTTTCAAAGCTGGCGTTAGCGATGCCGTCCTCAGCGTTAGTAGAGACTTACTCACGTTTTGGGCTAGGAAAGGCGACCAATTTGGGGTTGGTCGGAGAACGCAGTGGCTTATATCCTCAAAAACAACGGTGGTCTGACATAGAGAGGGCCACCTTCTCTTTCGGCTACGGGCTAATGGTAACGCCGTTACAGTTAGCGCGAGTCTACGCAACGATTGGCAGCTACGGGGTCTATCGCCCGCTGTCGATTACCAAAGTTGATCCACCGGTTCCCGGCGAGCGTATCTTCCCGGAAGCCACCGTGCGTACCGTCGTGCACATGATGGAGAGCGTCGCCCTGCCGGGCGGCGGTGGCGTAAAAGCCGCCATCAAGGGCTATCGCATCGCGATTAAAACCGGTACCGCGAAAAAAGTGGGGCCAGACGGCCGCTACATCAACAAATACATTGCTTACACCGCAGGCGTCGCGCCTGCCAGCAATCCGCGTTTTGCGCTGGTGGTCGTCATTAACGATCCACAGGCGGGTAAATACTACGGCGGCGCCGTCTCCGCGCCAGTGTTCGGTGCCATCATGGGCGGTGTATTACGCACCATGAACATCGAGCCTGATGCGCTGGCCACGGGCGATAAAAATGAATTTGTAACTAATCAAGGCGAGGGAACAGGTGGCAGATCGTAATTTGCGCGACCTTCTTGCTCCGTGGGTGCAAACGCTGCCCGCGCGAGAACTGCGGGAGATGGTACTCGACAGCCGTATGGCTGCGTCGGGCGATCTTTTTGTAGCAGTAGTCGGTCATCAGGCGGACGGGCGTCGGTATATCCCGCAGGCGATAGCGCAAGGTGTAGCTGCCATTATTGCTGAGGCAAAAGATGAGGCAACCGACGGCGAAGTCCGTGAAATGCACGGCGTACCGGTCATCTATCTCAGCCAGTTAAACGAGCGTCTCTCGGCCCTTGCGGGACGTTTTTATGATGAGCCGTCCGATCGGCTGCGTCTGGTTGGCGTCACAGGCACCAACGGTAAAACCACCACCACGCAGCTGATGGCGCAGTGGGCCGAGCTGCTGGGTGAAACCAGTGCAGTAATGGGTACCGTTGGCAACGGTCTGTTGGGCAAAGTAAACCCGACGGAAAACACCACCGGCTCTGCGGTAGACGTGCAGCATGTACTTGCCGGTCTGGCAGGGCAGGGCGCGACCTTTGCTGCGATGGAAGTCTCTTCTCACGGTCTGGTCCAGCACCGCGTGGCCGCCCTGAAATTTGCGGCGTCGGTCTTTACCAACCTGAGCCGCGATCACCTTGATTATCACGGCGACATGGAAAGCTACGAAGCTGCGAAATGGCTGCTTTATTCCACGCACCACTGCGGTCAGGCGATTGTTAACGCCGATGATGAAGTGGGCCGCCGCTGGCTGGCTAAGCTGCCGGATGCGGTGGCTGTGTCGATGGAAGACCATATTAATCCGAACTGTCATGGCCGCTGGCTGAAAGCGACGGACGTGAAGTATCACGATAGCGGCGCAACCATTCGCTTTGACTCCACCTGGGGCGAAGGCGAAATCGAAAGCCGCCTGATGGGCGCCTTTAACGTCAGCAATCTGCTGCTGGCGCTGGCGACGCTGCTGGCGCTGGGTTATCCGCTGGCCGATCTGCTGAAAACCGCCGCGCGTCTGCAACCCGTTTGTGGCCGCATGGAAGTGTTTAGCGCACCGGGCAAACCAACGGTTGTCGTCGATTACGCTCACACCCCGGATGCGCTGGAAAAAGCGCTGCAGGCGGCCCGTCTGCACTGCACCGGTAAACTATGGTGCGTGTTTGGCTGTGGTGGCGATCGAGACAAAGGTAAGCGTCCACTGATGGGCGCGATTGCCGAGCAGTTCGCGGATATTCCGGTGGTGACAGATGACAACCCGCGTACCGAAGAGCCGCGCGCGATTATCAACGATATTCTCGCGGGTATGCTTGATGCCGGGCGTGCACGTGTGATGGAAGGCCGTGCTGAAGCGGTGACGAATACCATCATGCAGGCTAAAGAGAACGACGTCGTGCTACTCGCCGGTAAAGGCCACGAAGATTACCAGATCGTCGGCGCACGTCGCCTGGATTACTCGGATCGCGTCACAGCGGCACGCCTGCTGGGAGTGGTGGCATGATTAGCTTAACGCTAAGCCAGGCTGCTTCTTTACTCAAGGGCGAGCTGCTGGGCCAGGATCTGACTATTGATGCCGTAACTACCGACACCCGCAAAATCACTGCGGGCTGTCTGTTTGTGGCGCTGAAAGGCGAGCGCTTCGACGCCCATGATTTTGCCGATCAGGCGAAAGAAAACGGGGCCGGCGCGCTGTTGGTCAGCCGTAAGCTGGATATCGACCTGCCGCAGATTGTGGTGAAAGACACCCGTCTGGCGTTTGGCGAGCTGGCGGCCTGGGTGCGTCAGCAGGTTCCGGCACGCGTTGTGGCACTGACCGGCTCTTCCGGTAAAACCTCTGTAAAAGAGATGACGGCGGCCATTCTGAGCCAGTGCGGCAACACGCTCTACACCGCAGGCAATCTGAACAATGATATCGGCGTACCGATGACGCTCCTGCGTCTGACGAAAGAATACGATTACGCCGTGATCGAATTAGGCGCCAACCACCAGGGCGAAATTGCCTGGACCGTCGGCCTGACGCGTCCTGAAGCGGCGTTAGTGAATAACCTCGCCGCCGCACATCTTGAAGGCTTTGGCTCGCTGGAAGGCGTCGCAAAAGCCAAAGGTGAGATCTACACCGGTCTGCCGAAAGACGGCATCGCCATTATGAATGCCGATAACAACGACTGGCTGAACTGGAAAAGCGTGATTGGTTCTCGCAAAACCTGGCGTTTCTCGCCAAATGCGGCCAACAGCGATTTCACCGCGACCAACATCCACGTGACCTCTCACGGGACCGAATTTACGCTGCAGACCCCGACGGGTGGCGTGGACGTTTTACTGCCACTGCCTGGACGCCACAACATCGCTAATGCACTGGCGGCTGCCGCGCTGTCGATGGCGGTGGGTGCCACGCATGAGGCGATCAAAGCCGGTCTTGCGAATCTGAAAGCGGTGCCGGGGCGTCTGTTCCCGGTACAGCTCGCAGAAAACAAACTGCTGCTGGATGACTCTTACAACGCTAACGTCGGTTCCATGACTGCCGCTGTGCAGGTGTTGGCAGAGATGCCGGGCTACCGCGTGATGGTGGTGGGCGACATGGCTGAGCTCGGTGTTGAGAGCGAAGCCTGCCACATCCAGGTCGGTGAAGCGGCGAAAGCGTCTGGCATCGATCGGGTATTGAGCGCCGGGACGCTGAGCCAGGCAATTAGCCAGGCGAGCGGTGTCGGTGAGCATTTCGCAGAAAAAACAGCGCTGATTGAGCGCCTTAAAACGCTTGTTAAAGAACACCAAATTGTGACGGTTTTAGTGAAAGGTTCACGTAGTGCCGCCATGGAAGAGGTCGTGCACGCATTACAGGAGAACGGAACATGTTAGTTTGGCTGGCCGAACATTTGGTCAAATATTATTCAGGCTTTAACGTCTTTTCCTATCTGACGTTTCGCGCCATCGTCAGCCTGCTGACCGCGCTGTTCATCTCTTTGTGGATGGGCCCGCGCATGATCGCCCGTCTGCAAAAACTCTCCTTTGGCCAGGTCGTGCGTAACGACGGTCCGGAATCACACTTCAGCAAACGCGGCACGCCGACTATGGGTGGGATCATGATCCTCACCGCTATTGTCGTTTCTGTTCTGCTGTGGGCTTACCCGTCAAACCCTTACGTCTGGTGCGTGCTGACCGTTCTTATCGGCTACGGCATTATCGGTTTTGTCGATGACTATCGCAAAGTGGTGCGCAAAGACACCAAGGGCCTGATTGCCCGCTGGAAATACTTCTGGATGTCGGTCATTGCCCTCGGCGTGGCATTTGCGCTCTATCTGGCAGGGAAAGACACGCCGGCGACCGAGCTGGTGGTCCCGTTCTTCAAAGATGTGATGCCGCAGCTGGGCCTGTTCTACATCCTGTTGGCCTACTTCGTGATTGTCGGAACGGGTAACGCCGTTAACCTGACCGACGGTCTTGATGGCCTGGCGATTATGCCAACCGTGTTTGTCGCCGGTGGTTTTGCGCTGGTGGCATGGGCGAGCGGTAACATGAACTTTGCCAGCTACCTGCACATTCCTTATCTGCGTCACGCCGGTGAGCTGGTGATTGTCTGCACGGCAATTGTCGGCGCGGGCCTCGGTTTCTTATGGTTCAACACCTATCCGGCGCAGGTCTTTATGGGCGACGTCGGTTCGCTGGCCCTGGGCGGCGCGCTCGGCATTATCGCCGTACTGCTGCGTCAGGAGTTCCTGCTGGTGATTATGGGCGGCGTGTTTGTGGTTGAAACCCTTTCGGTAATTTTGCAGGTCGGCTCCTTCAAGCTGCGCGGTCAGCGCATCTTCCGCATGGCGCCGATCCACCACCACTATGAACTGAAAGGCTGGCCGGAACCGCGCGTGATTGTGCGCTTCTGGATTATTTCGCTGATGCTGGTCCTGATTGGCCTGGCCACGCTGAAGGTACGTTAATCATGGCAGATTACCAGGGTAAAAAAGTCGTTATCATCGGGTTAGGCCTTACGGGCCTTTCCTGCGTGGACTTTTTCCTCGGGCGCGGCGTTACGCCGCGTGTGATGGATACGCGTGTTTCTCCGCCTGGTCTGGACAAGCTGCCAGAACAGGTTGAACGCCACCTTGGTGGTCTGAATGATACCTGGCTGCTCGATGCCGATCTGATTGTCGCCAGCCCTGGTATGGCGCTGGCGCATCCGTCATTAAGCGCGGCAGCAGATGCGGGCGTTGAAATTGTCGGCGATATCGAACTGTTTTGCCGTGAAGCTCAGGCGCCGATTGTGGCGATTACCGGTTCTAACGGCAAAAGTACGGTTACGACGCTGGTCGGCGATATGGCGAAAGCGGCGGGCGTTAACGTCGGCGTCGGTGGCAATATTGGCCTGCCTGCACTGATGCTGCTCGATCCGGCTCGCGAGCTGTATGTGCTTGAACTGTCCAGCTTCCAGCTGGAAACCACCTCTAGTCTGCAGGCCGTGGCAGCCACGATCCTGAACGTGACTGAAGATCATATGGATCGCTATCCGTTTGGCCTGCAGCAGTACCGCGCGGCCAAACTGCGTGTCTATGAAAATGCGAAAGTCTGTGTGGTAAACGCGGACGATGCGCTGACCATGCCGGTGCGTGGTGCGGACGAACGCTGCATCAGCTTTGGCGTGAATATGGGTGACTATCACCTGAATCACCAGCAGGGCGAAACCTGGCTGCGTGTGAAGGGCGAAAAAGTGTTGAACGTGAAAGAGATGACTCTTTCCGGGCAGCACAACTACACCAACGCGCTCGCGGCGCTGGCGCTGGCTGATGCCGCAGGTTTACCGCGTGCCTCCAGCCTCAAAGCGCTGACAACCTTTACCGGTCTGGCGCACCGCTTCCAGCTGGCGCTGGAGCACAACGGCGTGCGCTGGATTAACGACTCAAAAGCAACCAACGTGGGCAGCACCGAAGCTGCACTGAAAGGATTACGCGTCGATGGCACGCTGTATCTGTTGCTGGGCGGCGATGGAAAATCGGCGGATTTCTCGTCCCTGAAACCGTATCTGATGAGCGATAACATCCGCCTGTACTGCTTTGGACGTGACGGCGCTGAGCTGGCGGAGCTGCGCCCGGAAATTGCTGAACAAACTGAAACGATGGAACAGGCTATCCGCCTCATCGCGCCTCAGGTTAAGCCGGGTGATATGGTGCTGCTCTCTCCGGCATGTGCCAGCCTCGACCAGTTTAAGAATTTCGAACAGCGTGGTGATCTGTTTACCCGCCTCGCGAGGGAGTTAGGCTGATGCGTTTATCTCTCCCTCGCCTGAGAATGCCGCGCATGCCGGGGTCCCGAATCCTGGGCTGGCTGTTTGCGGCGCTGAAAGGCTGGGTGATGGGCTCGCGGACGAAAGATTCCGACAGCCTGGTCATGTACGACCGTGCGCTCCTGTGGTTCACGCTGGGTCTGGCGGCCGTCGGTTTTATCATGGTGACCTCGGCTTCGATGCCCGTTGGGCAACGTCTGGCGAACGATCCTTTCCTGTTCGCCAAGCGTGACGGTTTGTACATCATCCTGGCATTCTGCCTGGCGCTGATTACGCTGCGTCTGCCGATGGAGTTCTGGCAGCGCCACAGTACCGCAATGCTGATCGCCTCCATTATTATGCTGTTGATCGTGCTGGTGGTGGGTAGCTCCGTTAACGGTGCATCGCGCTGGATCGCCTTTGGCCCGCTGCGTATTCAGCCTGCGGAATTCACCAAGCTGTCGCTATTTTGTTATCTCGCTAACTACCTTGTGCGCAAGGTTGATGAAGTGCGAAATAACCTGCGCGGCTTCTTAAAACCGATGGGTGTGATTCTGGTTCTCGCAGTGCTTCTGCTGGCGCAGCCGGACCTCGGTACGGTGGTGGTGCTGTTCGTCACCACGCTGGCGATGCTGTTCCTGGCGGGTGCCAAGCTGTGGCAGTTCATCGCGATTATCGGCATGGGCATCTCGGCCGTGGTCCTGCTGATCCTCGCCGAGCCGTATCGTATCCGCCGTGTGACCTCTTTCTGGAACCCCTGGGAAGATCCGTTCGGCAGCGGTTATCAGCTGACTCAGTCTCTGATGGCCTTTGGTCGCGGCGAAGTGTGGGGCCAGGGTTTAGGCAATTCAGTTCAAAAACTGGAGTATCTGCCCGAGGCGCATACGGACTTCATCTTCTCCATTATTGGGGAAGAACTGGGTTATATCGGTGTGGTACTGGCACTTTTAATGGTATTCTTCGTCGCTTTCCGTGCTATGTCGATTGGCCGAAAAGCGCTGGAAATCGATCACCGCTTCTCAGGTTTCCTGGCCTGCTCAATTGGTATCTGGTTTAGCTTCCAGGCATTGGTCAACGTTGGCGCCGCAGCAGGTATGCTGCCGACGAAGGGCCTGACGTTGCCGTTGATCAGTTACGGTGGTTCGAGTCTGTTGATTATGTCGACGGCGATTATGTTCTTGTTACGTATAGATTATGAGACGCGTCTGGAAAAAGCCCAGGCGTTTACACGAGGTTCACGATGAATCAACCGAAGCGGTTAATGGTGATGGCAGGCGGTACCGGCGGACATGTTTTCCCGGGGCTTGCGGTTGCGCACCATTTAATGGATCAAGGCTGGCAAGTGCGCTGGCTGGGAACCGCCGATCGCATGGAAGCCGATCTGGTGCCGAAGCACGGTATCGAGATCGACTTTATTCGGATTTCAGGCTTACGTGGCAAAGGCATCAAAGCGCAGCTGCTGGCTCCGGTGCGTATCTTCAATGCCTGGCGTCAGGCGCGCGCAATCATGAAGCGCTTTAAGCCTGATGCGGTGCTGGGTATGGGCGGGTATGTTTCCGGGCCGGGTGGGCTGGCGGCCTGGTCGCTTGGGATTCCGGTTGTGCTCCATGAGCAGAACGGTATCGCCGGGCTGACCAACAAATGGCTGGCAAAAATTGCCACCAAAGTGATGCAGGCTTTCCCGGGAGCGTTTCCTGACGCAGACGTAGTGGGTAATCCGGTACGCGTGGATGTGCTGGCACTGACGTTGCCGCAGGAACGCCTGATCGGGCGCGAAGGCCCGGTGCGGGTACTGGTTGTCGGCGGCTCTCAGGGCGCGCGGATTTTGAACCAGACCCTGCCACAAGTGGCGGCAAAACTGGGCGATAGCGTGACGATCTGGCATCAGAGCGGAAAAGGTGCGCAGCAAATGGTCGAACAGGCGTATGCCGAAGCCGGTCAGTCGCAGCATAAGGTTACTGAATTTATTGACGATATGGCAGCGGCCTATGCCTGGGCCGATGTCGTGGTGTGCCGTTCCGGCGCACTGACGGTGAGTGAAATCGCCGCAGCAGGATTGCCAGCAGTGTTTGTGCCTTTTCAGCACAAAGATCGCCAGCAGTACTGGAATGCGTTACCGCTTGAGAAAGCGGGTGCCGCAAAGATTTTTGAACAGCCACAGTTTACCGCAGACGCCGTCGCTACCACCCTCGCGGGCTGGAACAGAGCGACTCTGCTGGAGATGGCCGAACGCGCACGCGCGACGGCTATTCCGGATGCGACCGAGCGGGTGGCAAATGAAGTGAGCCTGGCAGCAAAGGCTTAACCCTTGCAGCGCGTTTTGCGTTGCACGAATTTTTAGAAGTATCGATGGCGGTTAGAGAATGAATACACAACAACTGGCGAAACTGCGTTCAATCGTGCCCGAGATGCGTCGCGTCCGGCACATCCACTTCGTTGGCATCGGCGGCGCAGGTATGGGCGGTATTGCCGAAGTTTTAGCGAACGAAGGTTACCAGATCAGCGGTTCCGATCTGGCGCCGAACCCTGTTACGCAACAGTTGGCGTCGCTTGGGGCGACCATCTATTTCAACCATCGTCCTGAAAACGTACTCGATGCGAGTGTTGTTGTGGTCTCAAGCGCAATCTCTTCTGACAACCCGGAGATAGTTGCCGCGCACGAAGCGCGTATCCCGGTGATTCGACGCGCAGAGATGCTGGCTGAGCTGATGCGTTTTCGTCACGGTATTGCCGTTGCGGGTACCCACGGTAAAACAACGACCACGGCGATGGTCTCCAGTATTTATGCAGAAGCCGGTCTTGATCCGACCTTCGTTAACGGTGGTCTGGTAAAAGCGGCGGGCGTTCATGCGCGTCTGGGCCACAGCCGTTATCTCATTGCTGAAGCGGATGAGAGCGACGCGTCGTTCCTGCATCTGCAGCCGATGGTGGCGATTGTCACCAACATCGAAGCCGACCATATGGATACCTACCAGGGCGACTTCGAAAATTTAAAGCAGACGTTTATTAATTTCCTGCACAATTTGCCGTTTTATGGTCGTGCGGTGATGTGTGTGGACGATCCGGTGATTCGTGAATTGCTGCCGCGCGTGGGTCGTCAGATTACGACTTACGGTTTCAGCGAAGATGCGGACGTGCGGGTGGAAGATTACACGCAAATCGGTGCGCAGGGGCATTTCACCCTGGCACGTCAGGACAAACCGCTGCTGCGCGTTACCCTGAATGCACCGGGACGCCACAACGCGCTCAATGCTGCGGCTGCGGTGGCTGTCGCCACTGAAGAGGGCATTGAGGACGAGGCGATTTTACACGCGCTGGAAGGTTTCCAGGGCACAGGGCGTCGTTTTGACTTCCTCGGTGAATTCCCGCTGGAGCCGGTAAACGGCAAAGCAGGTACCGCGATGCTGGTGGATGACTATGGTCACCATCCGACAGAAGTGGATGCAACCATTAAGGCGGCACGTGCGGGCTGGCCGGACAAAAATCTGGTGATGATTTTCCAGCCACACCGCTACACACGTACGCGCGATCTTTATGACGACTTCGCAAACGTGCTATCGCAGGTGGATACGCTGCTGATGCTGGATGTTTATTCAGCGGGTGAAACTCCGATTCCGGGCGCGGACAGCCGTTCTTTGTGTCGTACGATACGCGGACGCGGTAAGGTAGACCCGATTCTGGTATCCGATCCGGCTCAGGCGGCTGAAATTCTGGCGCCAGTGCTGACCGGCAACGATTTGATTCTGATTCAGGGCGCGGGAAATATCGGCAAAATCGCGCGTAACTTAGCGCAAATCAAACTGACGCCGCAAACCTCAGAGGATGAACGCAATGGCTGATAAGATTGCGGTCCTCTTTGGCGGAACCTCTGCTGAGCGTGACGTCTCGCTGAACTCCGGCGCCGCCGTGCTGGCAGGTCTGCGTGAGGGGGGAGTCAACGCCCACCCGGTAGATCCTAAAGAGACGGACATCACCCGTCTCAAGGAGATGGGGTTTCATAAAGTCTTTATCGCTTTACACGGTCGTGGCGGTGAAGACGGTACGCTGCAAGGGCTATTGGATTTAATCGGTTTGCCTTACACCGGCAGTGGTGTAATGGCCTCCGCCATTTCCATGGACAAATTACGCAGTAAATTACTGTGGCAGGGCGCGGGTTTACCCGTTGCGCCATGGGTTGCGCTGACGCGCCGCGAGTTTGAAGCGGGCGTTGATGAGAGCGTCAATGTGCGCATTGCGCAGTTGGGTTTGCCAGTTATTGTCAAACCCAGCCGTGAAGGCTCAAGCGTCGGTATGTCCAAAGTTGATCAAGCTGGTGATTTAACCCAGGCGTTAGCACTGGCTTTTCAACATGATGAAGAAGTTCTGATTGAAAAATGGCTCAGCGGTCCGGAATTTACCGTGGCGATGCTCGGCGAAGAAATTTTGCCGTCAATTCGTATCCAACCCGCTGGAACCTTCTATGATTATGAAGCGAAGTATCTCTCTGATGAGACGCAATATTTCTGCCCAAGTGGTCTGGAAGCAGAACGTGAAGCAGATTTACAGGACCTGGTGCTTAAAGCCTGGACTGTTTTGGGTTGCCGTGGCTGGGGACGCATCGATGTGATGCAGGACAGCGACGGAGAATTTTACCTGCTGGAAGCGAATACCTCACCGGGTATGACCAGCCACAGCCTGGTGCCGATGGCGGCGCGTCAGGCGGGCATGAGCTTCTCGCAGTTAGTCGTACGTATTCTGGACCAGGCGGGCTGATATGTCGCAGGCTGCACTAAACACGCGCAACCGCGAAGAAGAGGAAGAATATTCTTCTTCAGGACGGAGTAATGGAACGCGTCTTGCAGGGATCCTGTTCCTGCTCGGTGTGCTGTGTACCGTGTTTATCAGCGGCTGGATGGTGTTGGGCTGGATGGAAGATGCGCAACGGTTACCGCTGTCAAAACTGGTGGTTACCGGCGAGCGTCACTACACGCGTAACGATGATATCCGCCAGTCGATCCTTGCGCTGGGATCGCCTGGCACTTTCATGACCCAGGACGTCAACATTATCCAGAGCCAGATTGAACGTCTGCCGTGGATAAAACAGGCGAGCGTCAGAAAGCAATGGCCTGATGAATTGAAGATTCATCTGGTTGAATATGTGCCCATTGCGCGTTGGAATGATCAGCATATGGTCGACGTAGACGGAAATTCGTTCAGCGTCCCGGCAGATCGTGTCAGCAAGCAAAGTTTACCGATGTTGTCTGGCCCGGAAGGCAGTGAAAACGAAGTGCTACAAGGTTTTCGCGAGATGGGGCAGGTGCTGGCTAAGGACAGATTTGCGTTAAAAGATGCGTCAATGACGGCTCGCCGCTCCTGGCAGCTGACGTTGACGAATGGGATTAAGCTCAATCTTGGTCGCGGCGACACGATGAAGCGTTTGGCGCGTTTTGTAGAACTGTACCCCGTTTTACAGCAGCAGGCGCAGACCGACGGCAAACGGATAAGCTACGTTGATTTGCGCTATGACTCAGGCGCAGCAGTCGGTTGGGTACCGGCTCCGGTTGAGGAACCTAATCAGCAACAGAATCAGGCACAGGTACAGGCAGAACAACAATGATCAAGGCGACGGACAGAAAACTGGTAGTTGGACTGGAGATTGGCACCGCTAAGGTTGCCGCTTTAGTAGGGGAAGTTCTGCCCGACGGTATGGTCAATATCATTGGTGTGGGCAGTTGCCCGTCCCGTGGTATGGATAAAGGTGGGGTAAACGACCTCGAGTCGGTGGTGAAATGCGTACAGCGCGCCATCGATCAGGCAGAATTAATGGCAGATTGCCAGATTTCCTCCGTCTATCTGGCCCTCTCTGGTAAGCACATTAGCTGCCAGAACGAAATCGGGATGGTGCCGATTTCTGAAGAGGAAGTGACGCAGGAAGACGTTGAAAACGTAGTGCACACAGCTAAATCCGTGCGCGTGCGCGATGAACACCGCGTGCTGCACGTGATTCCGCAGGAATATGCGATCGACTACCAGGAAGGTATCAAAAACCCGGTCGGTCTTTCCGGC
Organism: Lelliottia sp. WB101; assembly: GCF_003051885.1. NCBI lineage: Bacteria > Pseudomonadati > Pseudomonadota > Gammaproteobacteria > Enterobacterales > Enterobacteriaceae > Lelliottia > Lelliottia sp. WB101. Next base: position 161,039 of record NZ_CP028520.1, on the reverse strand, counting down.
GTGCGTATGCAGGCAAAAGTGCACTTGATCACATGTCACAACGACATGGCGAAAAACATCGTCAAAGCTGTTGAACGTTGTGGCCTGAAAGTTGACCAACTTATTTTTGCAGGACTGGCAGCAAGCTACTCGGTTCTGACTGAAGACGAACGTGAATTGGGCGTCTGTGTGGTTGATATCGGTGGTGGTACAATGGATATGGCCGTGTATACGGGCGGTGCATTGCGTCACACTAAAGTCATCCCTTATGCCGGGAATGTCGTGACCAGCGATATCGCTTACGCCTTTGGTACGCCTCCGAGCGATGCAGAGGCGATTAAAGTGCGCCATGGTTGTGCATTAGGCTCCATCGTCGGCAAAGATGAGAGCGTTGAAGTGCCAAGCGTGGGCGGTCGTCCGCCGCGCAGTCTGCAGCGTCAGACGCTGGCAGAGGTGATTGAGCCGCGTTATACCGAGCTGCTCAATCTCGTCAACGAAGAGATTTTACAGTTACAAGAACAGCTTCGTCAGCAGGGTGTGAAACACCATCTCGCGGCGGGGATTGTATTAACCGGTGGTGCAGCGCAAATTGAAGGTCTTGCCGCCTGTGCCCAGCGAGTGTTCCATACGCAAGTTCGTATTGGTGCGCCGCTGAATATTACCGGGTTAACGGATTACGCTCAGGAGCCGTATTATTCAACGGCCGTGGGCCTGCTGCACTACGGGAAAGAGTCCCATTTGAGTGGTGAAGCGGAAGTGGAAAAACGTACGTCGGTCGGTTCCTGGGTCAAACGACTCAATTCCTGGCTGAGAAAAGAATTTTAATTTTTAAAGAGACCGGAGAGAATTAGCGGTCTCAGGCGACAGGCACATACGCAAAAGCACTCTTTTGCCCAGGCAGGCTTGAGTGATGAAGCGTAAAAACGGAGAGAAACCATGTTTGAACCAATGGAATTAACCAACGACGCGGTGATTAAAGTCATCGGCGTCGGTGGCGGCGGCGGTAACGCTGTCGAGCATATGGTGCGCGAACGCATCGAAGGTGTTGAATTCTTTGCAGTTAACACCGATGCTCAGGCACTGCGAAAGACAGCTGTAGGCCAGACTATTCAGATCGGTGGTGGTATCACTAAAGGTCTGGGCGCTGGGGCTAACCCAGAAGTCGGTCGTAACGCGGCTGAAGAAGACCGTGAAGCACTGCGTGCTGCACTCGATGGCGCCGACATGGTGTTTATCGCAGCGGGCATGGGCGGTGGTACCGGTACGGGTGCTGCACCGGTCGTTGCTGAAGTGGCAAAAGATTTGGGTATCCTGACCGTTGCTGTCGTGACGAAGCCTTTCAACTTTGAAGGCAAGAAGCGTATGGCATTCGCGGAGCAGGGTATCACTGAGCTGTCCAAACACGTGGACTCTCTGATTACCATCCCGAACGACAAGCTGCTGAAAGTGCTGGGTCGCGGTATCTCCCTGCTGGACGCTTTTGGCGCAGCAAACGACGTGCTGAAAGGCGCGGTTCAGGGTATCGCTGAGCTGATTACTCGTCCGGGTCTGATGAACGTCGACTTCGCCGACGTCCGCACCGTGATGTCCGAAATGGGCTATGCGATGATGGGCTCTGGCGTGGCAAGCGGTGAAGACCGTGCGGAAGAAGCGGCTGAAATGGCGATCTCTTCTCCACTGTTGGAAGACATCGATCTGTCCGGTGCGCGTGGCGTTCTGGTCAACATTACCGCTGGCTTCGATCTGCGTCTGGATGAGTTCGAAACCGTGGGTAACACCATTCGTGCGTTCGCGTCTGATAACGCCACCGTGGTTATCGGTACTTCCCTTGATCCGGAAATGAACGATGAGCTGCGTGTGACCGTTGTTGCCACCGGTATCGGCATGGACAAACGTCCAGAGATCACCCTGGTCACCAACAAACAGACCCAGCAACCGGTAATGGATCGCTACCAGCAGCACGGCATGGCGCCGCTGACGCAGGAGCAAAAACCGGCTGCGAAAGTGGTGAACGACAATACGCCACAAACCGCGAAAGAACCGGATTATCTGGATATCCCAGCGTTCCTGCGTAAGCAAGCTGACTAAGAATTGGCTGGAATTTGGGGATTTTCGCTCTTTGTGCTAAACTGGCCACCCGTTAGTGATATACACTCTCGGTTGGATAAGTAATTTGGCGAGATTATACGATGATCAAACAAAGGACACTTAAACGTATCGTTCAGGCGACTGGCGTCGGTTTACATACCGGCAAAAAAGTCACACTGACGCTGCGCCCTGCGCCGGCCAATACCGGGGTCATCTATCGTCGCACCGACTTGAATCCACCGGTAGATTTTCCGGCCGATGCCAAATCTGTGCGTGATACTATGCTCTGTACTTGCCTGGTGAACGAGCATGACGTGCGGATTTCTACCGTAGAGCACCTGAACGCCGCCCTGGCGGGTCTGGGTATCGACAACATCGTTATTGAAGTCGATGCGCCAGAAATCCCAATCATGGATGGCAGTGCTGCTCCGTTCGTTTATCTGCTGCTTGATGCGGGCATTGATGAACTGAACTGCGCGAAGAAATTTGTACGCATTAAAGAGACTGTTCGCGTGCAAGATGGCGACAAGTGGGCTGAATTCAAACCGTTTAATGGTTTCTCGTTGGACTTTACCATCGACTTTAACCATCCGGCGATTGACGGCAGCAACCAGCGCTATGCGATGAACTTCTCTGCTGATGCGTTTATGCGTCAGATTAGCCGTGCACGTACTTTCGGTTTCATGCGTGATATCGAATATCTGCAGTCCCGTGGCCTGTGCCTGGGCGGCAGCTTCGATTGTGCCATCGTTGTTGACGATTATCGCGTACTGAACGAAGACGGCCTGCGTTTTGAAGATGAATTCGTTCGTCACAAAATGCTGGACGCAATCGGCGACCTCTTCATGTGTGGTCACAACATCATTGGTGCATTTACCGCGTTTAAATCCGGTCATGCACTGAACAACAAATTGTTGCAGGCAGTCCTCGCAAAACAGGAAGCCTGGGAATTTGTGACCTTCGAAGATGAAGCTGAACTGCCACTTGCATTCAAAGCGCCGAGCACAGTTCTGGCGTAACGGTTAATTCCGTATCGTAAAATCGACTGGTTGACCTGGTACTCTCTCCGGCCAGGAAGACCAGTCGTTTTTGTTTTTGCACGTCTGATTTTCTTCCCCGCATGATTATTGCCCGCTAAGCACAGAATGTGCGCGCGTTCGCTGCATTCTTGACCGTTTTTACCCGTGGCAATCTGTCATTCCTGCTGATGTATTATCGCTTTAGTGATAATATCTGTGCGCTAAATAATATCTGAACGCATGCCTGAACGGGCCTGCATACGATGGTGGATTAGGTGAGCGGAATACTAACGCGCTGGCGACAATTTGGCAGACGTTACTTCTGGCCGCATCTCTTATTAGGGATGGTTGCGGCGAGCCTCGGCTTGCCTGTACTCAGCCATACCGCAGAAGCGGCAACGCCTGCGAACACCACCACCGCCAAACACGATCTCTCCACGCGGGTTAACTTCACTCATCTCGCGCTGCTCGAAGCCAGTCGCCGTCCGAACTTTACGGTCGATTACTGGCATCAACATGCTATTCGCACCGTCATCCGTCATCTTTCGTTTGCCATGGCGCCACAAGCCTTGCCTGCTGCGGAAGAGTCGCTGCCGGTTCAGGCGCAACATCTTGCGCTGCTGGATACGCTCAATGCGCTGTTGACGCAGGAGAGCAAACCGCCGGTCATCGTTCGTCAGATGGCTCAGACCGCCTTTATCCCACACGCCGCCTTTTCGGTGTCCGCCTGGATTAGCCAGGTGCAGGGCATCCGCGCCGGGCCACAACGCCTCAGCTAAATTAACTTTTTTTCAATACCTTAATTTATCTGCCCATGATGGGGCGTGTGAGAATTTATTATGCTAATCAAATTATTAACCAAAGTTTTCGGTAGCCGTAACGATCGTACCCTGCGTCGTATGCGCAAAGCGGTCACCGTCATTAATGGTATGGAACCGGAGATGGAAAAACTCTCCGATGACGAACTGAAAGCGAAAACGGGCGAGTTCCGTGAGCGTCTGGAAAAAGGCGCAACCCTGGAAAGCCTGATTCCAGAAGCTTTCGCCGTGGTTCGCGAAGCGAGTAAACGCGTGTTTGGCATGCGTCACTTCGACGTTCAGCTGCTCGGCGGTATGGTTCTGAACGAACGTTGCATCGCAGAAATGCGTACCGGTGAAGGTAAAACCCTGACTGCAACGCTGCCTGCGTACCTGAACGCATTGACCGGTAAAGGCGTTCACGTCGTGACCGTCAACGACTACCTGGCACAGCGTGACGCCGAAAATAACCGTCCACTGTTCGAATTCCTCGGCATGTCCGTCGGCATCAACATGTCCGGCCTGCCCGCTCCGGCGAAGCGTGAAGCATACGGCGCAGACATCACCTATGGCACCAACAACGAATACGGGTTTGACTACCTGCGCGACAACATGGCGTTTAGCCCGGAAGAACGCGTACAACGTAAACTGCACTACGCGCTGGTGGATGAGGTCGACTCAATCCTCATCGATGAAGCCCGTACTCCGCTGATCATCTCCGGCCCGGCTGAAGACAGCTCCGAGATGTACCGTAAAGTCGACAAAATCATCCCGCACCTGATTCGTCAGGAGAAAGAAGATTCCGATACCTTCCAGGGCGAAGGCCACTTCTCTGTGGATGAAAAAGCGCGTCAGGTGAACCTGACCGAACGCGGTCTGGTCCAGATCGAAGAGCTGCTGGTTGAGCAGGGCATTATGGAAGAGGGCGAGTCACTTTACTCCCCGACCAACATCATGCTGATGCACCACGTTACTGCGGCATTGCGCGCTCACGTCCTGTTCACCCGCGATGTGGATTACATCGTGAAAGACGGCGAAGTGATCATCGTTGATGAACACACTGGTCGTACCATGCAGGGCCGTCGCTGGTCTGATGGTCTGCACCAGGCTGTGGAAGCGAAAGAAGGCGTCGATATTCAGAACGAAAACCAGACGCTGGCTTCTATCACTTTCCAGAACTACTTCCGTTTGTATGAAAAACTGGCGGGCATGACCGGTACAGCGGATACCGAAGCGTTCGAGTTCAGCTCTATCTACAAACTGGATACCGTTGTCGTTCCAACGAACCGCCCAATGATCCGTAAAGATATGCCGGATCTGGTCTACATGACCGAAGCGGAAAAAATTCAGGCGATCATCGAAGATATCCGCGAGCGTACCGCTGCAGGCCAGCCGGTGCTGGTGGGTACTATCTCTATCGAAAAATCCGAAGTGGTTTCTCACGAGCTGGATAAAGCGGGCATTAAGCACAACGTGCTGAACGCTAAATTCCACGCCAAAGAGGCAGATATCGTTGCGCAGGCGGGTTATCCGGCTGCGGTTACCATCGCCACAAACATGGCGGGTCGTGGTACCGATATTATGCTGGGCGGTAGCTGGCAGGCCGAAGTGGCCGAGCTGGAAAACCCAACGCCAGAACAAATTGCGCAGATCAAAGCTGACTGGCAGGTGCGTCACGATGCGGTGCTGGCCTCCGGTGGTCTGCACATTATCGGTACTGAGCGTCACGAATCTCGTCGTATCGATAACCAGCTGCGTGGTCGTGCGGGTCGTCAGGGTGATGCCGGTTCTTCCCGCTTCTACCTGTCAATGGAAGATGCCCTGATGCGTATCTTCGCCTCTGACCGTGTGTCTGGCATGATGCGTAAACTGGGGATGAAACCGGGCGAAGCGATTGAGCACCCTTGGGTGACCAAAGCGATTGCCAACGCACAGCGTAAAGTGGAGAGCCGCAACTTCGATATTCGTAAGCAGCTGCTTGAATATGATGATGTTGCCAACGATCAGCGTCGTGCTATCTACACCCAGCGTAACGAACTGCTGGATGTGTCCGATGTGAGCGAAACCATCAACAGCATTCGCGAAGATGTCTTCAAAGTGACTATCGATGCGCACATTCCACCGCAGTCTCTGGAAGAGATGTGGGATGTTGAAGGCCTGCAGGAACGTCTGAAAAACGACTTCGATCTCGAACTGCCGATTAAAGAGTGGCTGGACAAAGAGCCAGAGCTGCACGAAGAGACGCTGCGCGAACGTATTCTGGAAACTGCGGTTGCCGTTTACAAGCAGAAGGAAGAAGTGGTTGGCACCGAGATGATGCGTCATTTCGAGAAAGGCGTCATGTTGCAGACCCTGGACTCTCTGTGGAAAGAGCATCTGGCAGCGATGGATTACCTGCGTCAGGGTATTCACCTGCGCGGCTATGCGCAGAAAGATCCTAAGCAGGAGTACAAACGTGAATCCTTCGCCATGTTCGCCTCTATGCTGGAGTCACTGAAATACGAAGTGATCAGTACCCTGAGCAAAGTTCAGGTACGTATGCCAGAAGAAGTGGAAGCGATGGAACAACAGCGTCGTGAAGAGGCTGAGCGTCTGGCACAGATGCAGCAGCTGAGTCACCAGACTGACGAAGACGAAGCGGCAGCGGCGATTGCAGCCCAGACGGGCGATCGCAAAGTGGGCCGTAACGATCCGTGCCCATGTGGTTCCGGTAAAAAATATAAAGCGTGTCATGGCCGTCTGAGCTAAACACGTATCACCAGTTGAAAAGGCGCAGACATCTGCGCCTTTTTTATGGAAGTCACAATATGAAAGTACTGCAAATCGCTGTCGGGATTATTCGCAACCCGCAAAACCAGATCTTCATTACTCAACGCGCCGCTGATGCCCATATGGCGAATAAATGGGAGTTTCCTGGCGGGAAAATCGAATCAGGTGAAACGCCGGAACAGGCGCTGATTCGCGAACTTCAGGAAGAGGTGGGGATCACCCCGAGTGGCCCTATATTGTTCGATAAGCTCGAATACCAGTTCCCGGATCGCCACATTACGCTGTGGTTCTGGGTGGTGGAAAGCTGGGAGGGGGAACCCTGGGGCAAAGAGGGACAGCCTGGCAACTGGGTTGAATTAGAAGCGCTGGACGCCGATAAATTCCCGCCAGCCAATGCGCCTGTCATTGCAAAACTGATTGAGGAATGGAAGGCCTGCTAAGCCGATTGTCAGCAGGCGCTGCGGAGAACGGGTTACTGCTGTTCTTCGCTCCAGTCGTCGCTGTCGGACAGATCGCCCGCGCTCGGGATGCGTTTCTCTTCCGCAGCCCATTCACCCAGATCGATTAACTGGCAGCGTTTGCAGCAGAACGGGCGAAACGGGCTGATTTCGCCCCAGATCACGGCTTTCCCACAGGTCGGGCAACTGACGGTAATAATTTCAGACATCAATACTCCTTAGCAACAAGCCAGTTCGAAATCGAGACGTTCTGGCACGGTGCCATTTTCACTGTCCAGCGGCATAAAGCGAATCGCAAAGCGGCTTTTATGCCCGGAAATCTGCGGATAAAGCTGCTCGCCGAGCGCAATATTCAGACGCAGCAGATCGGCATCGTCGCCGTTGTCCTGGTAAAAACCGTTAAGGCTGGTCTGCTTGCGAAACGGCGATGAGTGGCGCACGAGATCGAGGATCAGCGTCAACGCCTGATTCATCGGCTCCAGGCTTTCCATCCAGCTCGTCACCTGTGCATCGCGTTGTTGTTGCTGCATATGCAGCCACATGTGCAACGTTGGCAGGTCGAAACTGCAACAGCCACCCGGAATGCTCAGACGCTGGCGCACCAGGGCAATCAGGCGGTCTTCGCGCAGAAACTGCCCCACGCGAGGTGCGGCCATCAGAATACTACTGCTTTGTTTCAGCTGAAGACGCAGGGAGTCAATGCGGCTCTGATCGACGCCGGGGACTTCAGTCCAGGCCTGCAGTTTACGCTGCTGCCGCTCAAGTTCTTTCAGTAATTCGGTACGAACGTCACCGCGCTCAATGACATCCAGCAGATCGCCGACATTGCGAAAAAAATGCAGCGCCGTAGCGTGATCGGCGATAGGACGATGGTGCGACATCTGCTGAATGAGAAATTCTATGCGCAACCAGGTGCGCATTTTTTCATTGAGTGGGTGCTCAAAAAGGATGTGCGTATTCATTATGGTTTTTCCTGTGCTACGGCCTGCGCCGCGTAGATCAGATACTGGGCGTGCAGGCGGGCAACATCCGATTCAATTGTGTCGGGTGCGCCATCATTATCAATAACATCATCTGCGACGGCAAGGCGCGCTTCACGCGTTGCCTGCGCAGCAAGAATTTGTTCAGCGTGCTGACGAGTGACATTATCGCGCAGCATCGTACGCTGAAGCTGTGTCTCAGGTGATACATCGACGACCAGAACACGATCGGCTTTATGCTGCAGCTGATTTTCAACGAGCAAAGGAACAACCCATAGCACATAAGGTGATGTGGACGCAGCGATCTGGCGCTGAGTTTCCTGGTGAATCATGGGGTGCAGGAGGGCATTGAGCCAGGTTTTCTCAGCGGGCTGCGCAAAGATACGTTCCCGCAGCAGACGTCTGTTCAAGGTGCCATCGGCATTGATGATGTGATGTCCGAAATGCCCGGCAATCGCATTGAGGCCGGGTGTATGAGGCTCTACCACCTGACGGGCAATAATATCCGCATCAATAATCGCGATACCCCGACGTGAAAAAGCATTGGCCACGGTGCTTTTGCCACTGCCAATACCGCCCGTTAACGCTACGACGTACCCCATTAAATCAGATCCTGGGAATTATTCATTTTTAAAATCAGCTGCTTAGAAATTGAACTTACAGTAGCGAATGGTTAATTCTGTTTACCTGCTTTTGACCAGGTAAATTTATAGGATTGTAGCGTAAAAAAAGAGAAATTCGCAGTCTTGCGGAGCACGTATTAGTGCGTATGATAACGTCACTGGAGTTGTGCTTTTAACATATTTGCCTCTAACCCCAGGAATCCGCACATGCGTATCGAAGAAGATCTGAAGTTAGGTTTCAAAGACGTTCTCATCCGCCCTAAACGCTCTACGCTGAAAAGCCGCTCAGACGTTGAACTCGAACGTCAATTCACCTTTAAGCATTCCGGTCAGACCTGGTCTGGCGTGCCTGTTATTGCCGCTAATATGGATACCGTCGGTACCTTTGCTATGGCTACCGCGCTGGCGACTTTCGATATTCTGACTGCGGTGCATAAGCATTACAGCATTGAAGAGTGGAGCGCTTTTGCCGCTTCAGCGTCTGATGATGTGAAGAAACACATCATGGTATCTACCGGTACCTCCGATGCGGATTTCGAAAAAACCAAACAAATCCTGGTCGCAAATCCCGAGTTTAATTTTGTCTGCATCGACGTTGCGAATGGCTATTCCGAGCATTTTGTTCAGTTCGTCAGCAAAGCGCGTGCAGCCTGGCCGACCAAGACCATCATTGCGGGTAACGTCGTGACTGGCGAGATGTGCGAAGAGCTGATTCTGTCTGGTGCAGATATCGTGAAAGTCGGTATCGGTCCAGGCTCTGTTTGCACCACGCGTGTTAAAACAGGTGTTGGCTATCCACAGCTGTCCGCTGTGATTGAGTGTGCCGATGCGGCCCACGGCCTGGGCGGTCAGATCATCAGCGACGGTGGCTGCACCACCCCTGGCGATGTGGCGAAAGCCTTTGGCGGCGGCGCTGATTTCGTGATGCTGGGCGGTATGCTGGCAGGGCACGAAGAGAGCGGTGGCGCTGTGGTTGAAGAAAACGGCGAGAAATTTATGCTGTTCTACGGCATGAGCTCTGAATCTGCCATGAACCGCCACGTTGGCGGCGTTGCACAGTATCGTGCAGCAGAAGGTAAAACCGTTAAACTGGCTCTGCGCGGCCCGGTCGAAAATACCGCTCGCGACGTTCTGGGTGGGCTGCGTTCTGCATGCACGTATGTCGGCGCATCACGCCTGAAAGAGCTGACCAAACGCACTACCTTTATCCGCGTGCAGGAACAAGAAAACCGCGTTTTCAATAGCCTGTAATCGCTTTGTCGCTGGTGCGCACCTGCGTGCCAGCGCTATCCCGCACTCATGGCGTCCCCCAGATGGAAAATGGGCAGATACATCGCCACCACCAACGTTCCGATTATCACTCCCGTCACAATCAATAGCAGCGGTTCTAACAGCGACGCCAGATTATCCGCGTGCTGAAACGTCTGCTCGTTATGATGACGCGCCAGATTGGTCAGCATCGTATCCAGGGCTCCAGAGACCTCACCCGTTCGCACCAGCTGGATACATAATGGGGTGAAAATTCCTGCGCCACTCAGCGACGACCAGATAGATGCTCCCTGCACCACACGCTGCCTGACATCCCGCAGCACCTCTTGCCAGAACACTCCCTCGACCGACTCCTGGGCGCTTTCCAGCCCTTGTAAAAAAGCGATGCCTGCCTGCTGTGTCAGCGATAACACGGTAAATATTTGGCTCAGCTTTTGCCCACGAATCAGCGAGCCAATAATGGGCACACGCAACCCAAATCTCTGATGAAAACGCTGCCAGCCTTCATGCCGCCTTAGGAAACGCATGACGAGCACCGGGGACAGTCCGATGCATATCAGCGCGGTGAGATGCTGACCAACAAAGTCAGCAAACCCGATAACCAGCTTTGTTAGCAGCGGTAAGGGCGTATTAAACGTCTTATAGATAGCAGCAAACTCGGGCAATACCAGCGTGACCATTGCCATCACCACGACAACGGCGAGGGCCAAAATGATCGTGGGGTATCGCAGGGCCTTTTTTACTTTCGCACTAAGTTGCTGCTGTGAATGCTGCTGCTGTGCTAACTCGCGACAGCACTCTTCCAGTTTTCCGGTGAGTTCACCGGTTTTCATCATCGAAACATAGAGCGGAGAAAACACCTCCGGCCATTTCTTTAAGGCGTCGGAGAATGCATAACCCGCGCTGAGATCGTCTGCCAGACTGGCCAGTAGCGCCTGCCACTGCTTAACGGGATGCTGCTCGGCCAACATTTGCAGGCTCCAGGCGAGCGTCAGTCCAGCCTGAAGCAGGGCAGCAAGTTGTCGGAAAATTTCATAACAGTGCTGTGTCTGCCATTTTTGCTGCATAAGATTGCGCTTCAAGGCCAGCGGACAGAGCGCCTTTTGCGACAGCTGACCCCAGGCCGACTCGCGGTCGGGAGCCCAAAGTGTGCCCTGCTGCAGTTCCCCCTCAACCGTGAGCGCGCGCCAGCGCCAGAGATATTTAGCAGCCATCAGGCATCCCCAGTACGCGAAGCAGCTCTTCCAGCGTGGTGTGCCCACGCTCTACGGCCAGGCACCCGTGTTCAAATAGCGTGGTCATACCCGTTCGTCGGGCTGTTTTTTCGATCTCTTCAATTGATGCACCACTGGCGATAGCCTGGCGGATATCATTGTTCACTGGCAGCACTTCAAACAGAGCGACGCGGCCATAAAATCCGTGATAGCAACGGTCACATCCCACCGGCTGCCAGTGCGGTAGCTTGCGTGGCCAGACTGTTTTGGGGAGTCTCGCCTCCTGGTAGCTCTCTTTTCGACAATGGGGGCAGAGGCGGCGTACCAGCCTTTGTGCAATGACCAGCGTCAGAGCAGAAGAGACCATCCAGCGGGCAACCCCCATCTGCTGAAGACGGATCAGGGTCTCTGTCGTGGAATTTGTATGCAGCGTGGAGAGCACTAAATGGCCTGTCTGCGCGGCTTTGATGGCGATTTCTGCCGTTTCACCGTCGCGGATCTCACCCACCATGATGATGTCCGGATCCTGGCGTAACAGTGCCCGCAACACAGTTTGAAATGTCAGGCCCGCACGCGGGTTGATTTGCGTCTGGTTCAGCCCGGCCAGGGGGATCTCAATCGGATCTTCGACGCTGCAAATATTCACATCCTCCGCGTTTCGGGCCTGAAGTGCGCTATAGAGCGTGACAGTTTTCCCGCTGCCGGTCGGGCCGGTGACCAACAGTAACCCCTGCGGCTGGTTGAGCGCCTCGGCAAAAAGCCTGCGCTGGGCGTCTGTCATACCTAATGCGTCAAGCTCCAGAGCCTGCTGCACCTGATGCAGCAAGCGCAGCACGACTTTTTCACCACCCCGGCAGGGGAGGGTCGCAATGCGAAAAGAGACCGAGGCACCCGCCAGTTCAACGGTAAACTGCCCATCCTGCGGCAGACGGCGCTCGGCGATATCCAGATCGCCCAGCACCTTTAAACGGGCAATCAGGGTGGTTGCCAGCGCAGCCGCCAGCGGAGGCTGTGGATAAAGCACGCCATCAATACGTAAGCGGATTTGCCAGGCGTCTTCGGCAGGCTCAATGTGAATATCCGAGGCGCGCTGACTGAGCGCCTGCAGCAGCGTGCGGTTAAGAATATCGACAGCAGAACTGGCAATGGGAGTCACAACCGGCAAGTTTGACGGCGATGACGACTGCTGGTACTTCTCCATCCGCTCTTTGGTCCAGCATTCAATATCGATTCGCTTTTGCGTCGCGAAGCGCAGGGCTTCCATCATTTGGGATGCCGGCGTGTCCACCACGGCAATGCTGACCATCTCGTCGTTGCTGGTCAGCAGCAGCGCATGATGACGCTGACAAAGCAGTCTCAGTTGTTCTGAATTCATGTTTCGCCCCCTGTTATTTGCTGTCGAAGCGGAAAACGTCTTCGCACGCTTGTTGAAGGGTGCTGTCGTTTGCAATGTTGCAATCACGCGTCCAGCCGGTAATGCCGTCGCCATCGCTCCAGAGTGGGGCTAAAACCACTTCAAGACCGTTCAGACTCTCCTGGCCCGTGAGTGCCACTGCGCCTTTGGCAATGCTCATGGCAGAGACATAGCGGGTTGTCGTGGGCGAGGGAATGCCGTTAGTTCCGCCATCGCAGGTCCCGACACCGCCATGATCGAGCGCGCAAAGCTCAATCGCCGTGCGGTAGGGGACAAAAGTTTGCAGCATGTCGGTCAGTGCGGCTTTGCGCAGATAGTTTTGGTACGCCGGCACGCCGATGGCGCTCAGAATAGCGATGATGCCAATCACCACCATCAGTTCAATGAGGGTAAATCCATGTTGTCTGTTCATATCTGCTCCTTGAGTTTCGTGGCGCCACTGTGGCAGCGGCAAAAAACAAACACGAGGAGCAAAAAGAGAATTGTGAAAGGGGATTCAGAGAAATTTGACGCGGTTGCAGGAGAGCATCAGAGTTTTGCGAGAAGGGTCGTAATCACGGAATTTTCTTCCCCCTCTCTGGCATGAGAGGGGGAAGAGTCGCGTATTATTTGAAACGCATCGAGAGGTCAAGGGCCTGCACATGCTTGGTGAGTGCACCGACGGAGATGAAATCCACGCCGGTTTCAGCGAATTCGCGCAGGGTTTCATGCGTCACGTTGCCCGACACTTCAAGCTGCGCCTGGCCGTTGGTGCGTTTGACCGCTTCACGCATCTGTTCCGTCTCGAAGTTATCGAGCATGATGATATCGGCTCCGGCTTTCAGCGCGGCATCCAGCTCTTCGAGGTTTTCGACTTCAACCTCGACAGGGACGTCCGGGTGCAGCCAGAAGGCTTTTTCGACCGCCTGGCGCACAGAGCCAGACGCAATAATGTGGTTCTCTTTAATCAGGAAGGCATCGGATAACCCCAGACGATGGTTCGCTCCACCACCGCACAGCACCGCGTATTTCAGTGCAGTGCGCAGGCCGGGCAGCGTTTTACGGGTATCCAGCAGTTGGGTTTTGGTGCCTTCGAGCAGGTCGACGTAGCGACGAACGGCGCTCGCGACGCCGGATAATGTCTGGACGAAGTTCAGCGCGGTACGCTCACCCGTTAACAGCACGCGGGAAGGGCCGTCGAGTTCAAAAAGGGGCTGATTGGCGCTAATGCTGTCGCCATCCTGAACATGCCAGGTTATCTGAACGTCATCGCCGGCGAGCTGGGTAAAGACCTCCTCAACCCAGCGTTTGCCGCAGAACACGCCGTCTTGGCGGGTGATGATCACCGCGTGGGAGCGCGTCTCTTTTGGCAATAATTGTGCGGTAATATCGTTGTCCGCATTGACCTCGCCGCCCAGATCTTCGCGCAGCGCATGGGCGACGCTTGCCGGGATATCGAGGTTAATACGTTCCAGAAGCGCGTCACGTCGGTGGTCGGGGTTATAACGGCGAGGCGGCATGATAAAACTCCAAATTGGTAACGAATCATAAGATTGAAACATGCTACTCTGAACCGAGAATCTGCACCATATATAAGGAGAGCCAGCATGCAGTTACAAGATGGATGGCTGGTTGATGCGCGGCACGTACCGTCGCCACACCATGATTGCCGCCCGGAGGACGAAACGCCCTCACTGCTGGTAGTCCACAATATTAGCCTGCCGCCGGGTGAATTTGGTGGTCCGTGGATCGATGCATTATTCACCGGAACAATCGATCCCGATGCCCATCCTTTTTTTGCTGAGATTGCACACCTGCGCGTTTCTGCTCATTGTCTGATTCGCCGTGACGGTGAAATCGTCCAGTATGTTCCTTTCGATAAACGCGCATGGCATGCAGGTGTGTCGGTGTACCAGGGGCGTGAACGCTGCAACGATTTTTCGATTGGCATTGAGTTGGAAGGGACGGACACAACGCCTTACACGGATGCGCAGTATCAGGCGCTGGTTGCGGTGACGCGTGAACTCACCGCGTTGTACCCTAAAATTGCTGATAACATCACCGGGCATAGCGATATTGCGCCAGTGAGAAAAACCGATCCTGGCCCGGCGTTTGACTGGTCCCGGTTTCGCGCCATGCTTACCGCTTCGTCAGATAAGGAGATGACATGACGTTGTTTACCATGCTGCTGGTGATGATCGCTGAACGGTTGTTCAAACTGGGCGAACATTGGCATTTGGATCACCGGATGGAAGTGCTGTTCCGCCGGATTAAACATTTCTCGATGCTGCGCACCCTGCTGATGACCGCAGTGGTAATGTGCGTGGTGTATCTGCTGCTGCGTGCGCTGCACGGCCTCTTTTTCAACGTGCCGCTGCTGGTGGTGTGGATCCTGCTCGGCGTGCTGTGCATCGGTGCCGGAAAGGTGCGGTTGCACTATCACGCCTATCTGAAAGCCGCATCGCGAGACGACAGCCACGCGCGCGGCGCGATGGCAAGCGAATTGACGCTCATCCACGGTGTGCCACCAGACTGCAACGAGCGCGATTACCTGCGCGAGCTGCAAAATGCGCTGCTGTGGATTAACTTCCGCTATTATCTCGCGCCGCTGTTCTGGTTTGTGGTCGGCGGCCCGTGGGGACCGGTGTTCCTGATGGGATATGCGTTCCTGCGCGCCTGGCAAACTTGGCTTGCCCGCTATTTGACGCCGCATGAGCGTCTGCTGTCAGGAATCGATGCGATTTTACATGTGCTGGACTGGCTGCCGGTTCGCCTGGTCGGCGTGGTATATGCGCTTATTGGTCACGGTGAGAAGGCGCTTCCGGCCTGGTTTGCGTCACTGGCCGATCGACACACTTCTCAGTATCAGGTGCTGACGCGTCTGGCGCAGTTCTCCCTGGCGCGTGAGCCGCACACGGACAAAGTCGAAACCCCGAAAGCGGCGGTGTCGATGGCGAAGAAAACCTCATTTGTGATTGTGGTGCTGGTCGCGCTTCTTACGATTTACGGTACGCTGGTGTAAGCCAGCGCACCGCACGTCTCACTCAGTATCCGCAGGCGGGATGCCAAACTCTGGCATCCCGTTTTCGTTCCAGTGGACAAGCTTCAGACGGGTATGACGGTTCGGATCGTACAGCGGATCGCCCTCGATTTCGGTGTAGTTGCGCGCGTGATACACCAGCACGTCCTCACCGTCCGGCGTTTGCGTAAAGCTGTTATGCCCAGGCCCGTACTGACGATTTTCATAGCTTGTGGTAAACACCGGGCGCGGCGCTTTATGCCAGTTGGCGGGGTTACGCAGGTCAGCGCTTTTATCAATCCACAGCAGCCCCATGCAGTAATTCTCATCCGTCGCGCTGGCAGAGTAGCTGATAAACAGCCTGTCTCCGTGCTCCAGCACCGTCGGGCCTTCGTTGACCCAGAATCCGCGGCACTCCCAGTCATACTCGGGTTTGCTGAGCAGGACGGGCGCACCCGTCAGCGTCCACGGGTTTTCCATCTCGCAGAGATAGAGATTAGAGTTCCCTGAGATATCCGGCGCTTTTTGCGCCCACAGATACCAGCGTTTGCCCTGATGAACAAAGGTCGTGGCATCGAGGGCAAAGGTATCAAACGGCGTCGTTATCTGCCCTTTTTCGACCCATTTCCCGGTCAGGGGATCGCTATCGGCACATTCCAGCGCGTACATCCGGTGCTGGAACATATTGAGCTGATCGAGCGCTTTCGTGTGCGCGGCGGCAAAGTAGATGTACCATTTGCCGTCGATGTGATGCAGCTCCGGTGCCCAGATAAGCTCACTCATCGGGCCGCTCTCCGGCTTACGCCAGACCACCACTTCGGGTGCGTGGCGTAACGCTTCCAGCGAGTCGGCGCGGCGAATCGCCAGCCTGTCGTATTCTGGCACGGAGGCGATAAAGTAGTATTGCCCCTCGTGATGCAGAATAAACGGGTCGGCACGTTGTTCGATAAAGGGATTGGGCCAGTGACGCATTGGGCTTTCCTTATTTGGTTTCAGCGGCTTTGAGTTCCTGGTAATCATTCAGCTCGCGATAGTTTATGCGGCGTTTCTCCAGATCTTCCTGAATCTGCTTCATCAGTTCACGATCGACTTTCAGCAGACGAACCACACCCGCGGTGATCAGATAACCGACGCCTGGAATCAGGGTGAACAGCAGGACGATCCCGTTGATGGCATCGGCGCTTTGCGCTTTGGCACCCGCATCGTAACCGTACCAGGAGAGCAGGAATCCGACCATCGCACCAGCAATCGCCAGCCCCAGCTTGAGGAAGAAAATGTTGCCGGAGAAGCTGATCCCGGTGATGCGTTTACCGGTTTTCCACTCGCCGTAGTCGTCCACGTCGGCCATCAGCGACCAGTGCAGCGGGGAAGGGATCTGATGCAACACATTGAGCAGGAAGTAGAGCACCACAATGGTGGTCGTGGCTTTTGGATCGAAGAAGTAGAAAGCGCTGGAGAAAATGGCCAGGGCGATGTTAGTCCAGAAGAAGACTTTCAGCTTACACCAGCGGTCGGTCAGAGGTTTGGCGAGAATGCTACCGAGCATCATGCCCACCACGCCGAGACTGATAAACAGCGTGGCGAAATGAGTGCTTTGCCCCATCACCCAGGTGACGTAGTACATGGTCGCCGCCATGCGAATAAAGCCAGGGCAGACGTTACAGATAGTCAGCAGCAGAATGCGCACCCACTGATCGTTCTTCCACACATCCTTGAGATCGTTTTTAAGCTCGTCATTCGTCTGGACCGCCGGGCGAATACGTTCCCGTACGGTTGAGAAACTAAACAGGAACATGCAGGTGCCAATCAGCGCCAGCACGGTCATCGCCATTTGATAGCCTTTGGCTTTGTTGTCACCGCCAAAATACTCCACCATCGGCAGCAGGGTTAAGGAGAGCAGCAGCGTCGCAATCCCTACCATGACAAAGCGATACGACTGGCAGGCCACGCGCTCTTTCGGGTCGTTAGTGATTACCCCGCCCAACGAGCAGTAAGGGATATTGATCGCGGTGTAGGTGAGTGACAGCAGGAAATAGGTGACGAACGCATAGATAACTTTGCTGTTGTACGTCCACTCTGGTGTGGTGAACATCAGAATACTGAACAGGGCATACGGGAAGGCGATCCACAGCAGCCATGGACGAAATCGCCCATATTTACTGCGGGTACGGTCGGCAATGGCTCCCATGATGGGGTCGGTGATGGCGTCAATCACCCTCACTGACAGCAATAGCACCCCTACCAGAGCGGGGGCGAGCCCAAAGATATCCGTATAAAAGTAGTTAACAAACAACATTATGGCGCCGAAGATGATGTTGCATCCCGCGTCGCCCATGCCATAGCCGATCTTTTCTTTTACAGACAGTTTATTGTTATCCATCGACAGCTCTCCGGGTTTCGGTATGGAGAGAATTATTCGCTGGCAAATGAATATTTGCGTTGCAGTATCAGGGCGGTGATATGGATGATTTGGCTGTTGGTGAGAATTTGTGAGGCAGGTAACACGCTCTGTGCCGCATTCGGCACAGAGCGAGAAGAGATTAATGCGCTTTTACGGTTTTGGCATTTTTCTGTTTAAACAGATAGCCCACGCCGAGGATCACAATCCACACAGGAATGAGATACACGGAGATCGCCATGCCAGGGGTCATCAGCATGATCACCAGCACCGCCGCCATAAAGATCAGGCATACCCAGTTGCCCAGCGGATAGAACAGGGCAGGGAAGCGCGTTTTCACGCCTTGCTGCTGTTTCGCGCGGCGGAACTTGATGTGCGCCAGGCTAATCATCGCCCAGTTGATTACGAGTGCGGACACGACCAGCGCCATCAGCAGACCGAATGCAGATTCCGGTGCCAGATAGTTAATCAGCACGCACAGGGCGGTCACCACTGCGGACACCATAATGGAGTTCACCGGCACGCCGCGTTTGTCGACGTTCAGCAGGGCTTTCGGAGCGTTACCCTGCTGTGCCAGACCGAACAGCATACGGCTGTTGCAGTAGACGCAGCTGTTATAGACGGACAGCGCCGCGGTCAGCACCACGATGTTCAGCGCGTTTGCCACGAAGGTATCGCCCAGTTCATGGAAGATCAGGACAAACGGGCTGGTGTCAGCGGTGACGCGCGTCCACGGCAGCAGAGAGAGCAGAACCGCCAGTGAACCCACATAGAAGATCAGAATACGGTAGATAACCTGGTTGGTGGCTTTCGGGATGCTCTGCTCAGGGTTATCAGCTTCGGCGGCGGTAATCCCCACCAGCTCAAGCCCACCGAACGAGAACATAATGATAGCCATCATCATCACCAGCCCGGTCATGCCATGAGGCAAGAACCCGCCTTGCTCCCACAGGTTGCGTACGGTCGCCTGCGGGCCACCGTTGCCGCTGAACAGCAGCCAGCCGCCGAAAATGATCATCGCCACAACCGCGATCACTTTGATAATCGCGAACCAGAACTCCATCTCACCAAACACTTTGACGTTAGTCAGGTTGATGGCGTTGATGATCACGAAGAAAGCCGCTGCTGATGCCCAGGTTGGGATCTCCGGATACCAGAACTGGATGTATTTCCCGACGGCAGTCAGCTCAGCCATGGCAACCAGAACGTACAGGACCCAGTAGTTCCAGCCCGACGCGAAACCAGCAAAGCCGCCCCAGTACTTATAGGCAAAGTGGCTGAAGGAGCCGGCTACCGGCTCTTCAACCACCATTTCACCAAGCTGGCGCATAATAAGGAAGGCGATAAAGCCCGCGATGGCATAGCCCAGAATAATCCCCGGACCTGCCGACTGAATGACGGATGCGCTGCCCAGAAACAGGCCGGTACCGATAGCGCCACCCAACGCGATGAGCTGTATATGGCGGTTTTTAAGGCCGCGCTTTAGCTGATCGCCATGCTGTTGAGCTTCCATTTGAAACCTCGTGTGTGGTTGTTATGTTCACGCTCGGGCGTGTGTAATTATGAAAGTCCATTTTCTGTATTTATTTCTTTACGGTGAAGTTGACCGAAAAAAGCGGAGATGGCTTCCGTTGACGCAAGAATAGTGTTAAGCGCTAGCGAATGCACCTGCTTTATGAAGGGATGACGATCGCTTGAATAAAAAGAAAGCATTTGTAAATGCGTGCGCGTCGCCCCCTCACCCCATCTATAGAATAAAAATGCTCCATAAGTGGGCGAATTTTCATTATTTACCTTGTTGAATCGCTTCAGATTGCAAATCCCCTCGTTTCAATAAGGTTAAAACTACCTTTTTAGTGGTAACCAGTTCATTTGTGCAAAGTTACATTTCTGAAACGTTATTTCTGTAAGGTTGTTAAAATGTGCAGGGTTTACTGATTTCAATCAAAACCAATATGGACAGAAGGTGAATACTTTGTTACTTTAGCGATACGAACATGAAATTGGTAAGACCAATTTACTCCGGGCAAAAAGGCGTAAGACAGGGAATATGGCCTACAGCAAAATTCGCCAACCAAAACTATCGGATGTGATAGAGCAGCAGCTGGAGTTTTTAATCCTCGAAGGGACTCTGCGCCCCGGTGAAAAACTCCCGCCTGAACGCGAGCTGGCAAAACAGTTCGACGTTTCCCGTCCCTCTCTGCGTGAGGCGATTCAACGTCTCGAAGCGAAGGGCTTGCTGCTTCGTCGTCAGGGCGGTGGAACGTTTGTGCAAAATAGCCTGTGGCAGAGCTTCAGCGATCCGCTGGTCGAGCTTTTGTCTGACCACCCAGAATCCCAGTTTGACCTGCTTGAAACCCGTCACGCGCTTGAAGGTATCGCTGCTTATTACGCGGCCCTGCGCAGCAATGATGAAGATCGCGTGCGTATTCGCGAGCTGCATCAGGCCATTGAACGGGCACAGCAGTCAGGCGATCTCGACGCCGAGTCCAATGCCGTCGTCCAGTATCAAATTGCCGTCACCGAAGCAGCGCACAATGTCGTGCTTCTCCACCTGCTTCGCTGTATGGAGCCGATGCTGGCCCAGAATGTTCGACAAAATTTTGAATTGTTGTACGCCCGCCGGGAGATGCTCCCGCTGGTCAGCAATCATCGCACCCGTGTATTCGAGGCGATAATGGCCGGGGAACCGGAGCAGGCGCGTGAAGCGTCGCACCGTCACCTGGCTTTCATTGAGGAAATCTTGCTGGACCGCAGCCGTGAACAGAGTCGTAGAGAACGTTCACTCCGCCGCATACAGCAACGAAAGGATTAAGCGCCAGAGTTTTTTTAGAGCGCGGCAACTAAACGCAGAACCTGTCTTATTGTGTTCTTTGCTGAGAGCACAATGGGACAGGTTCCAGACAAATCAACGTATTAGATAGATAAGGAATACCCCCATGTCAGAACGTCTCCAAAATGACGTGGATCCGATCGAAACTCGCGACTGGCTACAGGCGATCGAATCGGTCATCCGTGAAGAAGGTGTTGAGCGCGCTCAGTATCTGATTGATCAGCTGCTTTCAGAAGCCCGTAAAGGTGGCGTGAAAGTAGCTTCAGGTGCAGGGGCTAGCAACTACGTAAACACGATTGCCGTCGAAGACGAACCGGAATACCCGGGCAATCTGGATCTGGAACGTCGTATCCGTTCTGCAATTCGCTGGAACGCGATCATGACCGTTCTGCGCGCATCCAAGAAAGACCTGGAGCTGGGCGGCCACATGGCTTCCTTCCAGTCTTCTGCGACCGTTTATGAAGTGTGCTTTAACCACTTCTTCCGCGCACGCACCGAGAAAGACGGCGGCGACCTGGTTTACTTCCAGGGCCACATCTCTCCGGGCGTTTACGCACGTGCGTTCCTGGAAGGTCGTCTGACTGAAGAGCAGATGAACAACTTCCGTCAGGAAGTTCACGGTAAAGGTCTGTCTTCTTACCCGCATCCTAAACTGATGCCTGAGTTCTGGCAGTTCCCGACCGTTTCTATGGGTCTGGGTCCAATCGGTGCGATTTACCAGGCTAAATTCCTGAAATATCTGGAACACCGTGGCCTGAAAGATACCTCTCAGCAGACCGTTTACGCCTTCCTGGGCGACGGCGAGATGGATGAGCCAGAATCTAAAGGTGCGATCACCATCGCTACCCGTGAGAAACTGGACAACCTGTGCTTCATCATCAACTGTAACCTGCAGCGTCTGGATGGTCCGGTAACCGGCAACGGCAAGATCATCAACGAACTGGAAGGCATCTTCAGCGGTGCTGGCTGGAACGTCGTTAAAGTGATGTGGGGCGGTCGTTGGGATGAGCTGCTGCGTAAAGACACCAGCGGTAAACTGATTCAGCTGATGAACGAAACCGTTGACGGCGACTATCAGACCTTCAAATCCAAAAACGGTGCCTACGTTCGTGAGCACTTCTTCGGTAAATACCCTGAAACCGCAGCGCTGGTTGCAGACTGGTCTGACGATCAGATCTGGGCTCTGAACCGTGGCGGCCACGATCCGAAGAAAGTCTACGCAGCACTGAAAAACGCGCAAGAAACCAAAGGCAAAGCAACAGTTATCCTGGCTCATACCATCAAAGGTTATGGCATGGGTGACACCGCCGAAGGTAAAAACATTGCGCACCAGGTGAAGAAAATGAACATGGACGGCGTGCGTTATATCCGCGACCGCTTCAACGTTCCTGTCACCGACGAGCAGGTTGAAAACCTCTCTTACATCACCTTCCCGGAAGGTTCTGAAGAACACACCTACCTGCACGCACAGCGTCAGAAACTGAACGGCTACCTGCCGTCCCGTCAGGTGAACTTCACTGAGAAACTGGAACTGCCGGTTCTGGAAGACTTCTCCCAGCTGCTGGAAGAGCAGAACAAAGAGATCTCTACCACTATCGCGTTCGTTCGTGCCCTGAACGTGATGCTGAAGAACAAGTCGATCAAAGATCGCCTGGTTCCAATCATCGCCGATGAAGCGCGTACCTTCGGTATGGAAGGTCTGTTCCGTCAGATCGGTATTTACAGCCCGAACGGCCAGCAGTACACCCCGCAGGACCGTGAGCAGGTTGCATACTACAAAGAAGACGAGAAAGGCCAGATTCTGCAGGAAGGGATCAACGAGCTGGGCGCAGGCGCATCCTGGCTGGCTGCTGCGACCTCTTACAGCACCAACAACCTGCCGATGATTCCGTTCTACATCTACTACTCCATGTTCGGTTTCCAGCGTATCGGTGACCTGTGCTGGCAGGCTGGCGACCAACAGGCTCGCGGCTTCCTGGTCGGTGGTACTTCCGGTCGTACGACTCTGAACGGTGAAGGTCTGCAGCACGAAGATGGTCACAGCCACATTCAGTCTCTGACTATCCCGAACTGTATCTCTTATGACCCGTCTTACGCGTACGAAGTGGCAGTCATCATGCATGACGGTCTGGTTCGTATGTACGGTGAAGCGCAAGAGAACATTTACTACTACATCACCACTCTGAACGAAAACTACCACATGCCGGCTATGCCAGCAGGTGCCGAGGAAGGTATCCGTAAAGGTATCTACAAACTCGAAACCATCGCGGGTAGCAAAGGTAAAGTTCAGCTGCTGGGCTCCGGTTCTATCCTGCGTCACGTACGTGAAGCAGCGCAGATCCTGGCGAACGACTACGGCGTTGGCTCTGACGTGTACAGCGTAACGTCCTTCACTGAACTGGCACGTGATGGCCAGGATTGTGAGCGCTGGAACATGCTGCACCCAATGGAAACGCCACGCGTACCGTACATCGCTCAGGTGATGAACGACGCTCCGGCAGTCGCATCTACTGACTATATGAAACTGTTCGCCGAGCAGGTTCGTACTTATGTACCGGCTGATGATTACCGCGTACTGGGTACCGACGGCTTCGGTCGCTCTGACAGCCGCGAAAACCTGCGTCACCACTTCGAAGTTGACTCTTCTTACGTGGTCGTTGCAGCGCTGGGCGAACTGGCTAAACGTGGCGAAATCGATAAGAAAGTGGTTGCAGATGCAATCACCAAATTCAACATCGATGCAGATAAAGTTAACCCGCGTCTGGCGTAAGAGGTAAAAGAATAATGGCTATCGAAATCAATGTACCGGACATCGGGGCTGATGAAGTTGAAATCACCGAGATCCTGGTCAAAGTAGGCGACAAAGTTGAAGCTGAACAGTCGCTGATCACCGTAGAAGGCGATAAAGCCTCTATGGAAGTCCCGTCTCCTCAGGCTGGCATCGTTAAAGAGATCAAAGTCTCTGTTGGCGATAAAACCGAGACTGGCAAACTGATCATGATTTTCGATTCCGCCGACGGTGCAGCAGCTGCTGCACCTGCGCAGGAAGAGAAGAAAGAAGCAGCGGCTCCGGCAGCTGCACCAGCGGCTGCGGCTGCAAAAGACGTTAACGTGCCTGACATCGGCGGTGACGAAGTTGAAGTGACTGAGATCATGGTGAAAGTGGGCGACACCGTTGCTGCTGAACAATCCCTGATCACCGTAGAAGGCGACAAAGCCTCTATGGAAGTCCCGGCTCCGTTCGCGGGCGTGGTGAAAGAGATCAAAATCAACACCGGCGACAAAGTGTCTACCGGCTCCCTGATTATGGTCTTCGAAGTGGCAGGTGCTGCACCGGCTGCGGCTCCAGCACAGGCGGCTGCTCCGGCAGCGGCTGCTGCACCTGCAGCGTCTGGCGCGAAAGACGTTAACGTTCCGGATATCGGCGGTGACGAAGTTGAAGTGACTGAAGTGATGGTGAAAGTGGGCGACAAAGTTGCCGCTGAGCAGTCACTGATCACCGTAGAAGGCGACAAAGCCTCTATGGAAGTCCCGGCTCCGTTCGCAGGTACCGTTAAAGAAATCAAAATCAGCACCGGCGACAAAGTGTCTACCGGCTCTCTGATCATGGTCTTCGAAGTGGAAGGCGCTGCGACTGCTGCGGCTCCGGCTGCTGCGCCAGCACCTGCTGCCGCCGCTCCGGCGCCTGCTGCGAAAGCCGCTGCACCGGCCGCGAAAGCTGAAGGCAAATCTGAGTTTGCTGAGAACGACGCGTACGTTCACGCGACTCCGCTGATTCGTCGCCTGGCGCGCGAATTCGGCGTGAATCTGGCGAAAGTGAAAGGGACGGGCCGTAAAGGTCGTATCCTGCGCGAAGACGTTCAGACTTACGTGAAAGAAGCTGTGAAACGCGCTGAAGCGGCACCAGCTGCTGCTGCCGGTGGCGGTATTCCGGGCATGCTGCCATGGCCGAAAGTGGACTTCAGCAAGTTTGGTGAAATCGAAGAAGTGGAACTGGGCCGTATCCAGAAAATCTCTGGTGCTAACCTGAGCCGTAACTGGGTGATGATCCCGCACGTTACTCACTTCGACAAAACCGATATCACCGATCTGGAAGCGTTCCGTAAACAGCAGAACGCCGAAGCCGAGAAACGTAAACTGGACGTGAAATTCACCCCAGTGGTCTTCATCATGAAAGCTGTTGCGGCAGCTCTTGAGCAGATGCCACGTTTCAACAGCTCCCTGTCTGAAGATGCACAGCGTCTGACGCTGAAGAAATACATCAACATCGGTGTTGCGGTTGATACGCCAAATGGTCTGGTTGTTCCGGTCTTCAAAGACGTGAACAAGAAGAGCATCACTGAGCTGTCCCGTGAACTGACGGTGATCTCCAAGAAAGCGCGTGATGGTAAGCTGACTGCCGGCGAAATGCAGGGCGGTTGCTTCACTATCTCCAGCATCGGCGGCCTGGGTACTACCCACTTCGCGCCGATTGTTAACGCGCCGGAAGTGGCGATCCTCGGTGTGTCCAAGTCCGCGATGGAACCGGTGTGGAATGGTAAAGAGTTTGTGCCGCGTCTGATGATGCCAATCTCTCTCTCCTTCGACCACCGCGTGATCGACGGTGCTGATGGTGCGCGCTTCATTACCATCATCAATAACACCCTGAGCGATATTCGCCGCCTGGTGATGTAATCGCAAAAGCCGGCCAGTCGGCCGGCTTTTTGTCTTGTAATCTCATGAAAATTGTGAGGTTATTGGTAAAGACAAGAATTCATGAGCCGTTTGTTGTTTCAAAATTGTTAACAATTTTGTAAAATACGGGCGGATAGAACGTCCCGGTGGATGAAGGGCGACAAGTACCTGGACCGCCGGAAATCAATAAGAGGTCATGATGAGTACTGAAATCAAAACTCAGGTCGTGGTACTTGGGGCAGGCCCGGCAGGTTACTCTGCTGCCTTCCGTTGCGCTGATTTAGGTCTGGAAACCGTTATCGTAGAACGTTACAACACCCTCGGCGGTGTTTGTCTGAACGTCGGCTGTATCCCTTCTAAAGCACTGCTGCACGTTGCAAAAGTTATCGAAGAAGCCAAAGCACTGGCTGACCACGGTATCGTCTTCGGCGAGCCGAAAACCGATATCGACAAGATTCGTACCTGGAAAGAGAAAGTGATCACTCAGCTGACCGGTGGTCTGGCGGGTATGGCCAAAGGCCGTAAAGTGAAAGTGGTCAACGGTCTGGGTAAATTCACCGGGGCCAACACCCTGGAAGTGGAAGGTGAAAACGGCAAAACCGTGATCAACTTCGACAACGCGATCATCGCGGCGGGCTCCCGTCCGATCGAACTCCCGTTCATTCCGCATGAAGATCCTCGCGTATGGGATTCCACCGACGCACTGGAACTGAAAACCGTACCAAAACGCCTGCTGGTTATGGGTGGCGGTATCATCGGTCTGGAAATGGGTACCGTATACCATGCGCTGGGTTCAGAGATTGACGTGGTTGAGATGTTCGACCAGGTTATCCCGGCTGCCGATAAAGATATCGTTAAAGTCTTCACCAAACGCATCAGCAAGAAATTCAACCTGATGCTGGAAACCAAAGTCACTGCCGTTGAAGCAAAAGAAGACGGTATTTACGTTTCCATGGAAGGCAAAAAAGCCCCTGCTGAAGCGCAGCGTTACGACGCCGTACTGGTAGCGATTGGCCGTGTGCCAAACGGTAAAAACCTCGATGCAGGCGCTGCTGGCGTTGAAGTGGACGACCGTGGCTTTATCCGTGTGGACAAACAGCTGCGTACCAACGTGCCGCACATCTTTGCTATCGGCGATATCGTCGGTCAGCCAATGCTGGCGCACAAAGGTGTTCACGAAGGTCACGTTGCCGCTGAAGTTATCGCGGGCATGAAACACTACTTCGACCCGAAAGTCATTCCATCAATCGCGTACACCGAGCCGGAAGTTGCCTGGGTCGGTCTGACCGAGAAAGAAGCGAAAGAGAAAGGCATCAGCTACGAAACCGCCACCTTCCCGTGGGCAGCTTCTGGCCGTGCGATTGCTTCCGATTGCGCTGATGGCGTGACCAAACTGATCTTCGACAAAGAGACTCACCGTGTGATCGGTGGTGCGATTGTCGGTACCAACGGCGGCGAGCTGCTGGGTGAGATCGGTCTGGCTATCGAAATGGGTTGTGACGCTGAAGACATCGCGCTGACCATCCACGCGCACCCGACTCTGCACGAGTCCGTGGGCCTGGCTGCAGAAGTGTTTGAAGGTAGCATCACCGACCTGCCAAACGCGAAAGCCAAGAAGAAGTAATCTCTCGAACCGTAAAAAGCCGCTCAACTGAGCGGCTTTTTTTATTTACGGCGCAACGGGCTGCCACTCTTTATCAGGATGATAAGCCGTTATCGCTTTCGCTTTCTTCTGCGATTCACTTCCCAGGTTTGTCTGATACACCTGATCATCACCGTTCACCACAAAACTCATCACGCCAGTCTGCCCGTAGCTGACGGGCCAGGCGATCATCGCAAAGCCGCTCTCTTTATCCGGCAGAATGCGGAAGTGATAGCCGTGATAACCGGTTCCCGGCACCTGCGGGCTGAATGCTGGCCCTAGCGGGCTGGGCGCTTCACCCGGCGCGGCTGGCCAGTATAAACCGTCTTTTTTCCCTTCAGTGCTGATCACTTTTTCCGCATAGCGATGGTTGAGTGCGAAGAAACTCTTCTGTGCATCCACATAGGCGTGGAGCGCTTCAATAGCGGCCAGCTCGTTGCGACCGATCTCCCGTGTCAGGATCTCTTCGGCGGCTTTTTGCATATCAAACTGCCAGCCAGCGGCGCGTTTCACCGCCGGGATGGGCAATTGCCAGTCGCTGTCGCCCACGTTAAGGTGCGCCACATCGCCGTTGATCACCGTGTGGTGGCTGACTTTCCAGTCGCGCAGAAAACGGTCGACCGCCTCCGGATCGACGCCTTCCGGCGGCAGAAAATCACGCCAGTCATCGCCGAGCAGATTTTTCATCTCGGCTTCGTTTTGCCCACTGATGGCTTTCGCCAGCGCGCTGGTCGCCTCGTCCGGCGTGGCAAAATTCTGCTGTGCGAGGGCGAAGGTTGAGACCATGAACAACATCATCCCACTGAGTAATTTCGTTTTCATTTCGATTCCCTTAGCGGTGACGGAATTCACGGTGTTCGCTGCGGCCTGCCGGCATTTGCCGTGGCTGCTGGCGATTCTGGTGTTGCGCGGTGAACTGACGGCTTTGCGCCCCGCGCTGTTGCTGCGCCTGCCAGTTGGCTGAGCGGCTATCATTGCCGCTTAACGCATTGGCTCGCGGTTGCGTATTTCGCTGGCGGGTTGGCTGTGAGGCCGGTCGATCCTGCCGCTGTGACAGACTCTGATGATTCTCGCGCTGCGTTTTGTTGTTCGCTCGCTGGGCGGTGTTCGGTTTACTGGTGTCGTACCCGCGATAGTTATTACGCTGGGAAATCTGTTTCAGCTGATTGTTCGCCGCCTGACGCTGCACGTCTTTGGTTGCCGGGCGCTGGGTTTGTGAAAGGGTTTTCCCGGTTGATTGCTGAACTTGCGCCATCGCCGCCTGACGCTGGCTGTCGCGATTGATCGGTTGGTGCTGAGTGGCACTCAGACCCGTCGCGCTATTCGTCGAGTGGAAGCGGTTGTTCAACTGATTATTTGGATACGGAACGCCTTCGCGATAGGCCGGATTATGCTGCCAGGTGCGGTTGTTATCCGTCAGGCGCTGTCCGCTGATTTTGTTGAAATTATCCACATTGATATTGATGTTGTTATCACCATTGCGGTTATAGCCGCCGTTGTGGTGATCGTAGTCATCGTGATCATGATGGTGATAATCGTCGTCATCGTCCCAGTCGATATTGCTGAAAATCGCGTAAGTCGTGGCGACCCCAAGGCTAAACCCAAGGCCTTTCACCAGGCTATCGGTAAACTGCTCGCCAGGGGAAGGGGGCAGGTAAACCGGCGGATAGCTGGCGCTGGGCCAGGTGCCGTAAACCGTGTTGGGATTGTAGGTCGGGACGTAAACCACCTGCGGATCGGCGGACTCGATTTTAATCACCGTTGGACTGCTCGTCGTGGCAGCGGTCGTTGACGTTGTGCCGGACGCTGTGCTGGCAGCCGGGGCCGCTTTCTTCACGCTGGTGACCGTTTGCTGTGGCGTGGACTGCAGCGCGCCCGTCTGCTGGGCCAGGAGCCGCAGACGCTGGACGGAGTCCATCACATCTTTCGGCTGAGCCAAAAACGCATCGCCGAGGCTTTGAATCCATGGCGGGTTTTCCCCCATCAGGGACATCAACTGAGGGAAGGCCACCAGGGATTTAACGCTGGGGTCCCACGGCTGATTGCTCACCGCCTGAATGGCGGCATCACCCTGCATTTTGGGGTTATCTTTCGACCACTGCGCGGCCTGAATCACGTTCGCCGGGTAGGTTGAGGCCATCAGGATCTGTGAGAGCAGTGCGTCAGGGTAGAGCGCGATGGGCGCGGTCCACTGATCGATTTGCGCGGCGGTATAGGTCGGGGTGACCACCGGGGCGGGTGTCGGGGAAACAGACTGAGGTGTGGTGGGCGCCACAGCGGGCGGAGGCGTTGAAACCGTCTCGGGCGCTCGACTTTTCACATACATGACGCCGGATGCGGCTAACAGCCCGGCACTGCACAGCAGGACAAGCAGATGTGGCTTAAAGGGCAACTTCATAGTGTGACTCCAGCGTAAGCAGTGTCGATGAGCGTTCTTGTTGCCGCGAGTATATTCACCCGTATTTTGTGGTTTTGATTAATGTTGGGAAACGGCCCGCTGTATCCGGATAAAGAGTGTGAGCATTTATTACACAAATTATATCCGATGGGGAAAAAGGCGTGAGATATTCAAAAGGCCGCTCTTGCGAGCGGCCAGCAGCTAGTTGCCGAGATAAACGACGAACAGCACGGTGATGTCGGAAATATTCCAGCCACCATGAAGTGCTGCCAGCAGTAAACCGGTCACAACGATCAGCGCATAGATATGTCGCATCTCCATTGTGTGCGTTCCTTTGCAGGGCTACGCGGGCTCCTTCTTCACCGGAAAAGACAGAACCTGGCAAGTTGAGATTGCCGCGTAGGTTACGGAACTGCTTCCGGGCCCGGTGACTGGTTGCTACACCAGCGAAGCAGGCCGACGTGAACATTAGCGCATTCATTATTGGGAAAGTAGCCGTCAAATGGGATTACGTGTCCTTTTCAACTGAAAGCTGAAGACGCTACGCAAAAAGAAAAACAAGGCTTGCACAGCGCCGAATGAAAGAGCAGAATTTCATGCGTTGAGATTGCCGCAAAACCAGCCAGCCCGGTGTGCTACCACCGCAAGGCATCAACTAAACCGCTGAAAGGCGGTTTTTTTGTGCCCGAAAAATCCCGCTCTCCGCGCGCTATACCATCCTTAACGATTCAGCAAACTATTTAATGTTGCTTTTTTGTAAACGGATTAACACTGTGCAGAAATCCTGCTATGCTGCCCGACGCGGTATCGGGCATTTACCCTACAAACTGCTGTCTCACAGGAGCGTGAAGAGAACGCCGACCGCATATGACAATGAGAGCGAGGAGAACCGTCGTGCTAGAAGAATACCGTAAGCACGTAGCAGAACGTGCCGCCGAGGGAATTGTACCGAAACCCTTAGATGCAACCCAGATGGCCGGCCTCGTCGAGCTGCTGAAGAATCCGCCTGCGGGCGAAGAAGAATTCCTGTTAGATCTGTTGATCAACCGTGTTCCGCCAGGCGTCGATGAAGCCGCGTATGTGAAAGCCGGATTCCTTGCTGCCGTTGCCAAAGGCGAAGCAACCTCCCCACTGGTTACTCCTGAAAAAGCGATTGAACTGCTCGGCACCATGCAGGGCGGCTACAACATCCATCCGTTAATTGATGCACTGGACAGCGACGCGCTGGCACCGATTGCCGCAAAAGCGCTGGCACAGACGCTGCTGATGTTTGATAACTTCTACGATGTGGAAGAGAAGGCGAAAGCAGGCAACGTCTATGCGAAACAGGTGATGCAATCCTGGGCTGATGCCGAATGGTTCCTGAACCGTCCTCAGCTTGCTGAAAAAATTACCGTAACGGTCTTCAAAGTGACCGGCGAAACCAACACCGATGACCTGTCTCCGGCCCCGGATGCCTGGTCCCGCCCTGATATCCCACTGCACGCCCTGGCGATGCTGAAAAACGCCCGCGAAGGCATTAACCCCGATCAGCCGGGCGTTGTCGGTCCGATCAAACAGATCGAAGAATTAAATAAGAAAGGCTTCCCGCTGGCGTATGTCGGTGACGTGGTCGGTACCGGTTCTTCGCGTAAATCCGCAACAAACTCTGTGCTGTGGTTCATGGGCGATGACATCCCTCATGTCCCGAACAAGCGCGGCGGCGGTCTGTGTCTCGGCGGCAAAATTGCACCTATCTTCTTTAACACGATGGAAGATGCGGGCGCACTGCCGATCGAAGTGGATGTGAGCGATCTGAATATGGGTGACGTGATTGACGTTTATCCGTTCAAAGGCGAAGTCCGCAACCATGAAACCGGCGAACTGCTGGCCAGCTTCGAGCTGAAAACCGATGTGCTGATCGACGAAGTCCGCGCCGGTGGCCGTATTCCGCTGATCATCGGTCGTGGCCTGACCACCAAAGCGCGTGAAGCGCTGGGCCTGCCGCACAGCGATGTGTTCCGTCAGGCGAAAGACGTGGCGGAGAGCACTCGCGGCTACTCCCTGGCTCAGAAAATGGTTGGCCGCGCGTGCGGCGTGACGGGTGTTCGTCCGGGCGCGTACTGCGAACCTAAAATGACCTCCGTCGGTTCTCAGGACACCACCGGTCCTATGACCCGTGATGAGCTGAAAGACCTGGCGTGCCTGGGCTTCTCGTCCGACCTGGTAATGCAGTCCTTCTGCCACACGGCTGCCTATCCGAAGCCGGTAGACGTGACCACACACCACACGCTGCCAGACTTCATCATGAACCGTGGCGGCGTATCGCTGCGCCCAGGCGATGGCGTTATCCACTCCTGGCTGAACCGCATGCTGCTGCCGGATACCGTGGGTACCGGTGGTGACTCCCACACCCGCTTCCCGATCGGCATCTCCTTCCCGGCAGGCTCTGGCCTGGTGGCGTTTGCTGCCGCAACAGGCGTGATGCCGCTGGACATGCCGGAATCCGTTCTGGTGCGCTTCAAAGGTAAAATGCAGCCGGGTATCACCCTGCGCGATCTGGTGCATGCGATCCCGCTGTACGCGATCAAACAGGGTCTGCTGACCGTTGAGAAGAAAGGGAAGAAAAACATCTTCTCAGGCCGCATTCTGGAGATCGAAGGTCTGCCGGATCTGAAAGTTGAGCAGGCGTTTGAGCTGACGGATGCTTCTGCCGAGCGTTCTGCGGCAGGCTGTACCATCAAGCTGAACAAAGAGCCGATCGTTGAGTATCTCAGCTCTAACATCGTGCTGCTGAAGTGGATGATCGCAGAAGGTTACGGCGATCGTCGCACCCTCGAGCGTCGCGTTCAGGGTATGGAAAAATGGCTGGCCGATCCGCAACTGCTCGAAGCCGATGCTGACGCAGAATACGCGGCGGTTATCGACATCGATCTGGCGGATATCAAAGAGCCAATCCTGTGTGCACCAAACGATCCTGACGATGCGCGTCTGCTGTCTGACGTGCAGGGCGATAAGATCGACGAAGTGTTCATCGGCTCTTGCATGACCAACATCGGCCACTTCCGCGCTGCCGGTAAGCTGCTGGATACCCACAAAGGCCAGCTGCCAACGCGTCTGTGGGTCGCTCCGCCAACGCGTATGGATGCGGCACAGCTGACGGAAGAGGGCTACTACAGCGTCTTTGGTAAGAGCGGTGCGCGTATCGAAATCCCTGGCTGTTCCCTGTGTATGGGTAACCAGGCGCGTGTGGCTGACGGTGCAACGGTAGTCTCTACCTCGACCCGTAACTTCCCGAACCGTTTAGGGACCGGTGCGAACGTCTATCTGGCCTCTGCGGAGCTGGCCGCTGTTGCGGCGCTGATCGGCAAACTGCCGACGCCGGAAGAGTACCAGACCTTCGTTGCTCAGGTTGATAAGACGGCGGTGGATACCTATCGCTATCTGAACTTCGATAAGCTCTCTCAGTACACCGAGAAAGCCGACGGCGTGATCTTCCAGACTGCCGTGTAAGATGTAACCGGGCGGCACCGCGCTGCCCGGCCTGCAAGACAATAAAACCCCGCGTTTTGCCCGCGGGGTTTTTTATTTTCCACTCCTGACACCCGTCCCGCTTTTTATCTCCTCTCTATCTGCGATAATTACGCCAATGGCTCTGCAGAGGAAAACACCATGGATTACGAATTTCTGCGCGATATCACCGGAGTGGTGAAAGTGCGTATGTCGATGGGCCACGAGGTGGTCGGGCATTGGTTTAACGAAGAAGTGAAAGAAAATCTCGCCCTGCTCGACGAAGTCGAAGACGCTGCGCAAACCGTAAAAGGCAGCGAGCGATCCTGGCAGCGCGTCGGACATGAATACACCCTCTGGATGGACGGGGAAGAGGTCATGGTGCGCGCCAATCAGCTTGAGTTTTCAGGCGATGAGATGGAAGAGGGGATGAGCTACTACGACGAAGAGAGCCTGTCGCTGTGTGGCGTGGAGGACTTTTTGCAGGTGGTAGCGGCGTACCGTGATTTCATGAAACAGAAGTAAATCAGCGGAGCGTCCTTGCTCCCCGTGCGCTTTACACGGCCGGAATATTGCGGCCGTAGTAGATTTCGCGCATCTCTTTCCAGAGCAGGTCGGTAATTTCCTTCCGCTCCTCTTCGCTTAAATCTTCTGGCCTGGTGTGGAACATGTAATGCTTCAGGTCGAATTCCTTCAGTAACATCTTGGTGTGGAAGATGTTTTCCTGATAGACGTTCACATCCATCATGTCATACAGCGCCTTCATGTCCTCGGACATAAAGTTCTGAATCGAATTGATCTCATGATCGATAAAATGCTTCATGCCGTTGATATCACGGGTGAAACCGCGCACGCGATAGTCCACGGTGACAATATCGGATTCCAGCTGATGGATGAGATAGTTCAGCGCATTCAGCGGTGAAATCACCCCACAGGTGGAGACCTCGATATCAGCGCGGAAGGTACACAGCCCGCCTTCCGGGTGGCTTTCGGGATAGGTGTGCACGCAGATATGGCTCTTATCGAGATGGGCGACCACCGCCTCGGGCAGTGGGCCTGGGTGCTCGGTGGGATCGATAAGCTGCGGGTCGATCGGCTCTTCGCTCACGAGGATCGTGACGCTGGCACCCTGCGGTTCATAGTCCTGACGCGCAATGTTCAGGATATTGGCCCCGATGATGGAGCAGGTTTCTGACAGGATCTCGGTCAGGCGGTTGGCATTGTAGAGTTCATCGATATAGGCGATATAACCATCGCGCTCCTCCGCTGTTTTCACGTAGCAGATATCGTAAATACAAAAACTCAGGCTTTTGGTCAGGTTGTTAAAGCCATGCAGTTTCAGCTTTTTCAATTTAGTTCACCCCCTTAGAGGACAGCGCGTCTTGCAGATATTGTGGCAGGGCAAAGGCCGCCGTGTGGACTGCCGGATTATAGTAACGGCATTTCAGGCCTGCCTGATGGAAGCGTGCCTGGATTATCTCGGTCGACAGATGGCGTAGCGCCCCGTTATCCGTCGCCCAGGCAAAGGTCATGATGCCGCCGTAGTAGGTCGGGATCGCCGCCTGATAGAAGCTGACGTCACCAAAATAGGTGCTCAGCTTGCGATGGCTGTCGAGGGCTTCGTCCTGCTGCAGGAAACAGACGCCGTTCTGCGCCACGAAAATCCCGCCAGGGTTGAGGCAGCGTTTGCAGCCTTCGTAGAAGGACGAGGTGAAGAGCGTCGCGCCCGGCCCGATGGGATCGGTGCAGTCGGAGATTATCACATCGAAGGTCTGGCGGGTCTGATTAACAAAATTAACGCCGTCGTCAATCACCAGCGTAAAACGCGGATCGTCGTAGCTGCCCGCATTGTGGTTTGGCAGGTACTGGCGACACAAAGAGACCACGCCGGCGTCGATCTCGACCATCGTGATACTCTCGACGGTTTTATGGCGGGAGACTTCGCGCAGCATTGCGCCGTCGCCGCCGCCAATGATCAGCACGTGTTTCGCATGTCCGTGCGCCAGCAGCGGCACATGGGTCATCATTTCGTGATAGATAAACTCATCGCGCTCGGTGGTTTGCACCACGCCGTCCAGCGCCATGACGCGCCCGAACGCGGCGTTCTCGAAAATGATCAGATCCTGATGATCGGTCTTCTCATGATAAAGCACGTTATCAACGGCAAAGTACTGACCAAACTGGTCATGCAGCGTTTCATGCCACAAGGTGTTATCGGTCACAGGCTGATACCTCCTTTGTTAACATCCATTACACCCACGCAAAATGGGCGCAACATCATAGCCAACAACGACCGCGCATGCACGGCCATCATTGCAACAAAGGGGCGTCGGGAAGGGTTACTTCACGTAGGCGAGCAGGCTCAGCGAATCGCGGGCCAGCGCTTTGCATTTTTTCGCGACAGGAATGCCAATGCCGCTTAAATCGCGGTAACTGTCTTCACCGAGCGCCTTCATGTCAAAGCTATCGTAGTTGCTGAGATCCCATTGATTCTGCTGGGCAAAAAAAACCAGTGCGCGACGAATCTGCCCGTTGGGTAAATTCTGGTATCCACAATCGTTTTTCAGGAAAACAAAAACTGCCGTCAGATCGGCCATATCTTCCGCTTCGTTTTCACTCAGCGCATAACTGTTCGCACTCATCGCCACCAGGCTGGCGAACAAAATTGTCCTGAAAAACGTCTTCATTGCTTTTACCACTGCGTCACGGAAATTAAACGTTAGCATACTTGATACCAGCGCGACGACCTTTATTATTGCCGCTTTACTTGACCTTCTCCCAAGGGGAGGGTTTAAGCTCAAAATATCGCCTGCACGGAAAAAAGGAATGAACATGCAACGTCGTGATTTTTTGAAATATTCAGCCGTACTGGGGGCTGCCAGCGCGTTACCTTTATGGAGCCGCGCCGCATTTGCCGCCGACAGACCCACCCTGCCCATCCCTGATTTACTGACTGCCGACGCCCGCAGTCGCATCCAGTTAATCGTTCAGTCGGGAAAATCGACCTTTGGCGCGCATCAGGCCACCACATGGGGATATAACGGTAATTTGCTCGGTCCGGCGCTTCAGCTTTCCCGGGGCAAACCGGTGACGGTGAATATTCATAATACCCTTGCGGAAGAGACGACGTTGCACTGGCATGGCCTGGAGGTTCCCGGTGAGGTCGACGGTGGCCCGCAGGGGGTGATCAAAGCGGGCGGTGAGCGCACGGTGACCTTTACCCCGGACCAGCACGCAGCGACCTGCTGGTTCCATCCCCATCAGCACGGCAAAACCGGGCATCAGGTGGCGATGGGGCTGGCGGGGCTGGTGCTCATTGAAGATGACGAAAGCCGGATGCTGCGTCTGCCAAAACAGTGGGGCATCGACGATGTACCAGTGATCGTACAGGACAAGAAATTTACCGCTGAGGGGCAGATCGACTATCAGCTCGACGTGATGAGCGCCGCCGTCGGCTGGTTTGGCGATACGCTCCTGACCAACGGGGCGATTTATCCGCAGCATTCAGCGCCGCGAGGCTGGCTGCGCCTGCGCCTGCTCAACGGCTGTAACGCGCGCTCCCTGAACTTTGCCACCAGCGATCAGCGTCCAATGTACGTGGTGGCGAGCGACGGCGGGCTGCTGGCTGAGCCGGTGAAAGTCAGCGAACTGCCGATGCTGATGGGTGAGCGTTTCGAAGTGCTGGTGGATATCAGCGACGGGAAACCGTTTGACCTCATTACCCTCCCGGTGAGTCAGATGGGGATGGCCGTTGCGCCGTTCGATAAGCCGCATCCGGTGCTGCGCATTCAGCCGCTGCGGGTGACGGCCTCCGGTACGCTGCCGGATACGCTGGCGGCCATGCCTGCGATGCCGTCCCTCGACGGATTAACCCAGCGCAAACTCCAGCTGTCGATGGACCCCATGCTCGACATGATGGGCATGCAGGCATTGATGAACAAATATGGCGATCAGGCGATGGCGGGCATGCACCACGGCCAGTCGATGGGGCATATGAATATGGACCACGGCAAGATGGGCAACATGGGCCATATGAATCACGGCGGTGGGAAAGGGTTTGATTTCCATAACGCCAACCGTATTAACGGTCAGGCCTTTGATATGAACACCCCGATGTTTGCGGCCAGTAAGGGTCAGTACGAACGCTGGGTGATTTCAGGCGAGGGCGACATGATGCTGCATCCGTTCCATATTCACGGCACGCAGTTCCGCATTATCTCCGAGAACGGCAAAGCGCCGGCGACACATCGAACGGGCTGGAAAGATACGGTGCGGGTGGAGGGCGGAGTCAGCGAAGTGCTGGTGAAGTTTGAGCATGACGCACCGAAGGAGTTTGCCTATATGGCCCACTGCCATCTGCTGGAACATGAAGATACGGGGATGATGCTAGGATTTACGGTGTAAAAAAGCCGGGCGGCGTTTCGCCTTACCCGGCCAGAGTTCTAAAAACGGCAACCCGAAGGTTGCCGTTTTGCATTTCACTCACATCTACTTCACATCATCCGGCAACGCATACGCGACGATATAGTCGCCCATCTTCGTGCCAAATGACCCGTGACCGCCCGCGGAGATGACAACGTACTGCTTGCCATTCGCTTCGTAGGTCATCGGTGTGGCCTGTCCACCGGCCGGCAGACGGCCTTGCCACAGTTTCTCACCGTTAGTCATGTTGTACGCACGCAGGTAGTTATCTGCGGTTGCCGCAATGAACAGAACGTTACCGGCAGTAGAGATTGGGCCGCCGAGCATCGGCATACCCATATTGAACGGAACAGGAACCGGCATCGGGAACGGCATGCTGTCCTGTGGCGTACCAATACGTTTTTTCCATACTACCTGGTTCGTTTTCAGATCCAGCGCGGAGATGTAACCCCAGGCAGGCTGTTTACACGGCAGGCCAAACGGAGAGAGGAACGGGTTCAACGTAACGCCATACGGCACGCCGTACTGCGGCTGAATACCGGCTTCAGTGCCGCTGCCTTTCGCGTCTTTCGGCTGCTCCATCGGGTTACCAGGACCGCGTGGGATCAGCTTCGAGACAAACGGCAGCGCCATCGGGTTGGCAATCGCCACCTGACGGTTTGGATCGACCGAGATACCGCCCCATTCAAACATCCCCAGGTTACCCGGGAAGACCAGCGTGCCCTGCTCAGACGGCGGAGTGAAGATGCCTTCATAGCGCAGCTGATGGAACATCACGCGGCACACCAGCTGATCGAACATCGTGGCGCCCCACATGTCCGCGCCGGTCAGATCTTTCTTCGGACGGAAGCTCAGGTCAGAGAACGGCTGCGTTTTCGAAACGTAGTCGCCTTTCGCTGCGCCCTGCGGTACCGGTTTTTCCGGAGCCGGAACCACCAGTTTGCCGTTAGAACGGTCGAGCACGAAGATGTTGCCGGTTTTCGCTGGCGCGTAGATGACCGGAACAGTTTTTCCGTTGACGGTAATGTCGGCCAGCGTTGGCTGGGACGGCATATCCATATCCCACAGATCGTGGTGAACGGTTTGATAGCTCCAGGCCAGTTTCCCGGTCGTTGCGTTCAGCGCAACGATGGCACTGGCGTAACGCTCCTGCTCTGGCGTGCGGTTTCCGCCCCAGATATCCGGCGTGGTCACGCCCATCGGCAGATAGACCAGATCCAGCTTCGCGTCATACGCTGCCGGTGCCCAGGAGTTCGGTGAGTTAAAGGTGAAGGTGTGTTCATCCGACGGGATGGCGTTAGGATCTTTCGCGCCCGGATCGAAGGCCCACAGCAGTTTGCCGGTGTTCACGTCGAAACCACGAATCACACCAGAGGTTTCACGGGTAGAGAAGTTATCCGTGACAGAACCGGCAATGACGATGGTTTTATCGGTGATGATCGGCGGTGACGTCGGCTCGTACAGGCCCGGCGTGGTATCCGGCATATTGGTCTGCAGGTTGAGGATACCTTTGTTGGCAAAGGTTTCGCACAGCTTGCCGGTTTCGGCGTTGATCGCAAACAGACGGCCATCGTTCACCGGCAGCATGATACGGCGAGGACAGTCAGCTACCACGTCCGGGCTGGCGTTGTCCGCGCGCGCTTCGTGGTAAGAGACGCCACGACAGGTCACGTGCTGGAAGGAGGTGTTGGTGTTCAGCTGCGGATCAAAGTGCCATTTTTCCTTACCGGTCGACGCATCCAGCGCGAACAGACGCTGGTGAGCGGTACACAGGTACAGCATGTCGCCCACTTTGATTGGGGTGACTTCGTTAGTCAGCTCACCCGGATCGTTCGGCTGCTTCAGATCGCCGGTACGGAACGTCCAGGCTTCTTTCAGGTTTTTCACGTTATCGGCGTTGATTTGCTTCAGCGGCGAGTAACGTTGTCCTTCCTGATTGCGCCCATACGCCGGCCAGTCGCCGTCAGCCACCTGAGAAATGGCGGCGGCAGGCGTGGAATCGGCACTCAGGGTACCTTTCACTTCCTGCGGATCGTTAAATCCGGCCCAGGTCAGAATGCCACCGGTGATGAGCAACGCCACGACCAGTGCCGCAACCGCACCGCTGGACGGCACCAGCAGGCGACGCCAGACGAAGGGCAAGATCAGCCAGATACCAAAGAAAACGAGAATGTCGCTACGCGGCGTGAGCGCCCAGAAATCGAAACCGACCTCCCAGACACCCCAGACCATCGTTGCGAGCAGAAGTGCTGCGTAAAGCCACAGCGCGGAACGTTTACGCCGCAAAAGCAGGACGGTCACAGCAATCATGACCAGGCCCGCAATCGGGTAGTACCAGGAGCCGCCAAGCGCGACCAGCCATACGCCACCGATTAACAGATACAGCGCGCAGAAAGCGGCAAAAGCGGCTGTTAACGTTACCAGTAGACGCGGCTGTTGAGATTTTATTTCAGCCATAGAAAAGTACTCTGTAGTTTGTTAATTATTTGATAGCAATTAATTATAGGTATTAACAAGTGTGATCGGAATCACAAAATGAGCTTTTTGTAACTCATGCGCCAGGCGAATCCATTTGCTGGTATACTGCCGTACTTGTGAATCATTGACGGACGTATCTGCATCCGCAGTGATAGATTGGTTTTAAATCATACGGTTAGTAATATGAAACATAGTGTTGAAGTGATGATCCCGGAAGCGGAGATCAAAGCGCGTATCGCCGAACTGGGTCGTCAAATCACCGAACGTTATCAGGACAGCGGCAGCGATATGGTGCTGGTGGGTCTGCTGCGCGGCTCATTCATGTTCATGGCAGACCTGTG
Organism: Lelliottia sp. WB101; assembly: GCF_003051885.1. Taxonomy (NCBI): domain Bacteria; kingdom Pseudomonadati; phylum Pseudomonadota; class Gammaproteobacteria; order Enterobacterales; family Enterobacteriaceae; genus Lelliottia; species Lelliottia sp. WB101. The sequence continues at coordinate 120,756 of NZ_CP028520.1, read as the reverse complement.
CCGTGAAGTTCAGGTGTCCCATGAAGTGGATTTCATGACCGCGTCCAGCTACGGTAGCGGTATGTCGACCACCCGTGACGTGAAAATCCTGAAAGATCTGGATGAAGATATTCGCGGCAAGGATGTGTTAATCGTAGAGGATATTATCGACTCCGGTAACACGCTCTCCAAAGTGCGCGAGATCCTGAGCCTGCGCGGCCCGAAATCCCTGGCGATCTGCACCCTGCTCGATAAACCGACTCGCCGTGAAGTTGACGTCCCGGTTGAATTTGTTGGTTTCTCGATTCCGGATGAGTTCGTGGTGGGTTACGGCATCGATTACGCACAGCGTTATCGCCATCTGCCGTATGTCGGGAAAGTGGTACTGCTGGACGAGTAATTTCAGCGGTCTAGCCCGGAAGCACTGTGCTTTCCGGGCCTGGAAAGCGTGAACGGCACATCTTAAGGCCGGGTAAGGCGAAGCCGCCGCCCGGCTTTTTTGCAGGTTATTTGTGGTTAACGTGCTTGAGCTTCAGGTTGGCAATCCCGGAACGATAGCGCTGCTCAAGGGTTTCGCGGTTGGTGGCGGTCACTTCCAGATTGCGCAGCAATCCATCATGGATACCGTACGCCCAGCCGTGAACGGAGACTTTCTGCCCGCGCTTCCATGCTGACTGCATGATGGTGGAGTGGCCAAGGTTATAAACCTGCTCCATCACATTAAGCTCGCACAGGGTGTCGAGGCGACGCTCCTGCGGCATTTCGCCCAGCAGTGAGCTATGTTTGAACCAGATATCGCGAATATGCAGCAGCCAGTTGTCGATCAGCCCCAACTCCGGGTTTTCGACCGCCGCCTGCACACCACCGCAGCCGTAATGGCCGCAGATAATAATGTGCTCAACTTCCAGCACATCAACCGCGTACTGCACGACGGAAAGACAATTGAGATCGGTGTGAATGACCAGGTTTGCGACGTTACGGTGAACGAACAGCTCACCCGAATCAAGGCCTGTCAGGCGTTCCGCCGGGACGCGGCTGTCAGAGCATCCAATCCATAAAAAACGTGGATTCTGCGCCTTCGCCAGCTTCTCAAAAAATCCCGGGTCCTCTTCTACCAGCATTTTTGACCATAGTGCATTGTTGCTGATGAGTGTATCTATGTCATTCATAGAGGTTAACGACCTGTAACCGAGTAATAGCGTTGCGCTAATATAGGGTAACTCGACTTTTATTGAAACCACACAACGTGTGTCAGAACTATAGGTAAGTTTAATTCATGACTATCGCACTTGAGCTTAAGCAGCTTAAAAAAGTCTATCCGGGCGGCGTTCAGGCGCTGCGCGGAATTGATTTGCAGGTCGAAGCGGGGGATTTCTACGCCCTGCTGGGGCCGAATGGCGCGGGGAAATCCACGACCATCGGCATCATCAGCTCGCTGGTGAACAAGTCTTCGGGCAGCGTCGCGGTGTTTGGCTATGATCTCGAAAAAGATGTGGTCAACGCCAAACGTCAGCTGGGGCTGGTGCCGCAGGAATTTAACTTCAACCCGTTTGAAACCGTGCAGCAAATTGTGGTGAATCAGGCGGGTTACTACGGCGTAGAACGTCAGGACGCCATCGAGCGCAGCGAAAAGTACCTCAAACAGCTCGATCTGTGGGAAAAACGCGGCGAACGTGCGCGCATGCTCTCCGGCGGGATGAAGCGCCGTCTGATGATCGCCCGCGCCCTGATGCACGAGCCAAAACTGCTGATCCTTGATGAGCCAACGGCGGGTGTGGATATCGAACTGCGCCGCTCGATGTGGGGTTTCCTGAAGGATTTGAACGACAAAGGTACCACCATCATTCTGACCACCCACTACCTCGAAGAAGCTGAAATGCTGTGCCGCAATATCGGCATCATTCAGCGCGGCGAGCTGGTGGAAAACACCTCGATGAAGAACCTGCTGTCCAAGCTGAAGTCCGAAACCTTTATCCTCGATCTGGCGGCCAAAAGCCCGCTGCCGAAGCTGGAGGGCTATCAGTATCGTCTGGTAGACACGTCGACGCTGGAAGTGGAAGTCCTGCGTGAGCAGGGCATTAATAGCGTCTTTGCGCAGCTGAGCGCGCAGGGCATTCAGGTATTGAGTATGCGTAACAAAGCTAACCGACTGGAAGAACTGTTTGTCTCGCTGGTCCAGGATAAACAAGGAGAGCAGGCATGATGCATCTTTACTGGGTGGCGCTAAAAAGTATCTGGGCCAAAGAGATTAACCGCTTTATGCGCATTTGGGTGCAAACCCTGGTGCCGCCGGTGATCACCATGACGCTCTATTTCATCATCTTCGGGAATCTGATTGGCTCCCGTATTGGTGAAATGCATGGCTTTACCTATATGCAGTTTATCGTGCCGGGCCTGATCATGATGGCGGTGATCACCAACGCCTATGCCAACGTAGCGTCGTCGTTTTTCAGCGCGAAGTTCCAGCGTAATATTGAAGAACTGCTGGTGGCTCCGGTGCCAACGCACGTCATCATCGCCGGTTATGTGGGCGGCGGCGTAGCGCGCGGGCTGGCGGTAGGGATTCTGGTGACGGCTATCTCGCTGTTCTTTGTCCCGTTCCAGGTGCATTCATGGATGTTCGTGGCGCTGACCCTGCTGATGACCGCGATCCTGTTCTCGCTGGCAGGCCTGTTGAACGCGGTGTTTGCGACCACTTTCGATGACATCAGCCTGATCCCGACCTTTGTCCTGACGCCGCTGACCTATCTCGGTGGGGTGTTCTACTCCCTGACGCTGCTGCCACCGTTCTGGCAGGCGCTGTCGCACCTGAACCCGATTGTCTACATGATCAGCGGCTTCCGCTTTGGCTTCCTCGGCATTACTGACGTGCCGCTGTTTACCACCGTTATCGTCCTCGCCGTCTTCATCATCGCTTTCTATATTCTGTGCTGGTATCTGATTCAGCGCGGACGTGGATTGCGCAGCTAAGCCGCATCCCCGGCAGCACTCTGCCTGCCGGGGCATTTTCTTTGATAGTTATCACCATAAATTAATCTTCACTCCGCTAAACTACTTTCCCCTAAAGGAGAGACGCTATGTTGGGTTGGGTGATTACCTGTCATGATGACGATGCCCAGGCAATGATCGATCGCCTGGAAAAAAAATTGGGTCCGCTGCCTCAGTGCCGGGCGGTGAACTACTGGCGCGGGCTGAGCACCAACATGCTAAGCCGTATGATGTGCGATGCGCTGCATGAGACGGATACCGGTGAGGGCGTCATTTTTATGACCGACAAATCGGGCGCTGCGCCGTATCGCGCCGCCGCGTTGTTGAGTCACAAGCATGAAAACTGTGAAGTGATTTCCGGGATTAACTACGCATTGCTGGAGATGATGTATCCGCTGCGCGAAACGCTGAGCAGCGCCGAGTTCCGCGATACGCTGGTCGGGCAGGAGATCCCCGGCGTCAGCAGCCTCTGGCATCAGCAGCAGAAAAACCCGCCTTTTGTCCTGCTCCACGATCTGTATAAGAATTAAACATTGGTATTGATGTCGCTTTTGCTACAATGGCGACTGATTTTTAGTGTCGATAATAATCCCATGTTTATACGCGTTTTTTCCCTTCTGTTGCTGCTGGTCTCCGGCGGCGTCTCTGCCAGTTTATTAAGCCAACAGGGCTTACCCGCTCAATATATGCAAACCACTGAAGATGCGGCGATCTGGGCGCAGGTGGGCAACGAGGTTGTTAACGTCGGCAATGTGCGCGCGGGGCAGATTCTTGCGGTCGTTCCTACGGCGGCAGACTACTACGAATTTCGCTTCGGCTTTGGCACCGGGTTTATCGACAAAGGCCATCTGGAAAAGGTGCAGGGGAAACAGCGCGTACAGGACAGTCTGGGCGATCTCAATAAGCCGCTCAGTAACCAGAATCTGATCACCTGGAAAGACACCCCGGTGTATAACGCACCCAACAGCGGCAGCGCCCCGTTTGGTACGCTGAGTTCAAACCTGCGCTATCCCATTCTCAGCAAGCTGAAAGACAGACTCAACCAGACCTGGTTTCAAATCCGCATGGGCAACCGTCTGGCGTGGATCAGCAGCCTGGATGCGCAGGAAGACAGCGGCATTCCGGTGATCACCTATCACCATATTTTGCGCGATGAAGAGAACACCCGTTTCCGCCACACCTCCACGACCACCAGCGTGCGCGCCTTTAACAACCAAATGACCTGGCTGCGCGATCAGGGTTACACCACGCTGACGCTCTATCAGCTGGAAGGTTACGTGCGCAATAAAATGAACCTGCCCGCCCGCGCGGTGGTGATTACCTTTGACGATGGTCTGAAGTCGGTCAACCGCTACGCGTGGCCGATTCTGAAGCAGTACGGCTTTAAGGCGACGGCGTTTATCATCTCGTCGCGAATTAAAGGCCATCCGCAGAAGTGGGACCCGAAATCACTGCAGTTTATGAGCGTGTCGGAGCTGAAAGAGATTCAGGATGTGTTTGATATCCAGTCGCACACCCACTTCCTGCACCGCGTCGATGGCAATAAACATCCTATTTTGCTGAGCCGTAGCTATCACGTCATTCTGTTTGATTTTGAACGCTCGCGGCGCTCGCTGGCACAGTTCAACCCGCGCGTGCTCTATCTCTCGTATCCGTTCGGCGGTTACGATGACAAAGCGGTGAAAGCGGCGAACGACGCCGGTTTTCATCTGGCGGTGACGACGGTAAAAGGGAAGGTGAAACCGGGAGATAATCCGTTCTTACTGAAACGCCTGTATATCTTAAGAACGGATTCGCTGGAGACAATGTCGCGGCTGATCAGCAATCAGCCGCAGGGGTAACATCAGGCAACCTGAACCGGTACGGCTTTCGCGGTACGTTTCATCTCGTTGTCGCCGTCAAAATAGGCCACTTTAGGCTGCCAGCTGCGCGCCTGTTCGTCCGGCATGGTGACGTAGGTGGCGATAATCAGGATATCACCCACATCAGCACAGTGTGCCGCCGCGCCGTTGACGGAGATGATTTTTGAGCCGCGCTCACCGGCAATCGCATAGGTAGAGAAGCGTTTGCCGTTGGTTACGTTGTAAATATCAATGGCTTCGTATTCGAGAATACCCGCCGCCTCAAGGAAATCCTGGTCAATCGCGCAGGAACCTTCGTAATGCAGGTCTGCCTGCGTCACTTTGACGCGGTGAAGCTTACCTTGCAGCATTGTGCGAATCATAACGTTACCTTTACTCTTCATGCAGTCCCTCTCCGGCTGGAGAGGGCAGGGTGGGGGAAACATTCCCCAGGCAAATATTAGCGCAGTATTGCCCGATTTTTAGTCGCTGTCTACTGCGTCAGCTCAACCACTTTGTTGTCGATGAGACGCGCCTGGCCCAGCCATGCGGCCACCAGAATCACCGCGCGTTTGCTGGTGTCTGAAAGTGCCAGCAGCGTGTCCGCATCGCGGATTTGCACGTCGTCGGCACGCAGCCCTTTTTCGTTCAGCTCCTGTTCCGCGATAGCGATAATCTCTTCCGCCGTCAGCTCGTTAGCTTCCAGCTTCTCCGCCATCGCGTTCATGACTTTGCTCAGCGCCGGCGCGATTTTGCGCTGGTCAGCGGTCAGATACCCGTTGCGTGAGCTAAGCGCCAGACCGTCTTTGGCGCGCACGATCGGCACGCCGACGATCTCAATGTCGTAGCCCATGTCTGCGACCATTTTGCGGATCAGGGCCAACTGCTGGAAATCCTTCTCGCCAAAGCAGGCGATATCCGGCTGCACCAGGTTGAAGAGCTTGCTGACGATGGTCGAAACGCCACGGAAATGCCCCGGACGGCTGGCCCCTTCGAGCATGGTCGAAATGCCCGGCACATCGACGAAGGTCGCCCCTTCGGTACCCTGCGGATAAATATCGTCAGGCGTGGGTGAGAAGACGAAATCCACATGGTGTTTTTTGAGCTTTTCACAATCTTCCTGCAGCGTGCGCGGGTAGCGCGCCAGATCGTCGGCACGGTCGAACTGCATCGGGTTAACGAAAATCGTCACCACGACGACATCGGCGCGGGCTTTCGCTTCGTCGACCAGTTTCATGTGGCCATCATGCAGATTGCCCATGGTCGGGACCAGGGCGATACGTTTACCCTCCTGACGCAGGCGGCGAATGTGCTGACGCAGCAGTGGCAAGGTTTCAATGATTAGCACAATGAGACTCCTTAATGGAAACTGTGTTCTTCAGCCGGGTAAACACCGGATTCGACGTCGGCAATATACTGCCTGACCGCAGCGCGCATGTCGCCCGCGGTGCTTAGGAAATTCTTCGCAAATTTAGGAATGTGGCCGCCGGTGATGCCGAAAGCGTCGTGCATCACCAGGATTTGCCCGTCGGTCACGTTGCCTGCGCCAATGCCAATCACGGGGATTGAGAGCGCTTCGGTGACGCGTTTGGCCAGTTCAACGGGCACACACTCCAGCACCAACAGCTGCGCACCGGCGGCTTCCAGCGCCAGCGCATCGTCCAGCAGCGTTTGTCCTGCTTCGCCGCGCCCCTGAACTTTATATCCGCCGAAAATATTCACCGACTGTGGCGTTAAACCGAGATGGCCGCAAACCGGCACTGCGCGATCGGTCAGTTTTTTCACGGTGTCGACCAGCCAGGCTCCGCCTTCGATTTTCACCATATTGGCGCCTGCGCGCATCACGGCGGCGGCATTTTCGAAGGCTTGTTCTGGCGTGGCATAGGCCATGAAAGGCAGGTCGGAAAGCAGCAGGCACTCCGGCGCACCGCGACGAACGGCGCGGGTATGGTAAGCAATATCTTCTACCGTCACTGGCAGGGTGGAATCATGTCCTTGTACCGTCATCCCTAACGAGTCGCCGACCAGCATGACCTTAATGCCTTCGTCGGCAAACAGCTTCGCGAAGCTGTAGTCATAGGCGGTGATCGTGGCGAAGCGTTTTTTTTCCTGTTTGCATTTCTGCAATAAGGCGATGGTGGTTGGTTTCATAATGTTTCCTGATAGCCCAAAACGAATCTTTGCGCATTCTAACAGTAACATTCGGGGGAACAATGATTTTAGGCAACCGATTAACACCAATTATTTTAGGGGTTATCAGCAAAAAAACGGGATTACCAGAGGGCGGGTTTTTCGGCGTTGAGCTGCTGCAAAATCGCCTGCAGCGATTCACCGTTGGGGAAGGTTAATTCAGGGGCGACTTCCCACAGCGGCCAGAGCATAAAACCGCGATTTTTCATGTCGTAATGCGGCACCGTCAGGCGGTCCGTATTAATGACTTCATCACCGAACAGCATGATATCGAGATCCAGCGTGCGCGGTCCCCAGCGTTCTGCTTTACGCTGGCGGCCCTGCTGAAGCTCAATGCGCTGGGTGTTATCCAGCAAGGTTTCGGCATCGAGGGATGTTTCAAGCACCACAGCGGCGTTCAGGTAATCAGGCTGATCCTGCGGTCCGAGCGGCGGCGTGCGGTAAAACGCAGAAACCTTCACGAGGCGGCTCTGCGGGATCTCGCCTAACGCCTGAACGGCAGCATTAACCTGCTCCAGAGGAGAGGCCAGATTGCTGCCGATGGCGATATACGCGAGGGTCATGCGCTGCCTTCGCGGCGCGGTGCGCGCTTGCGTGGGCGACGATGACGGCGACGCGGTTCTGGCTCTTCATCCAGATTGGTGAGCATCCCTTTCTGTTCCGGCGGAGCGGAAACCTGGAACTCGCCCCACCACTGGGCCAGACTTTGCAGCTCTTTGTTGTTCTCGATCTCAGCGCGCAGCGCCAGCAGATCGTAAGCCGCGCGGAATTTCGGATGCTCCATCAGCTTCCACGCACGCTTGCCCTGACGGCGAGACATACGTAATTGCAACTGCCAGATATCGCGAACCAGCGTGGTGATGCGCTTAGGAATCGCCAGCGTACGGCAGGCTTCGTCCAGCACGTCGTTGGCGGCGAGCGCAAAGGCATCGTAATAGGCCAGGCCGCTTTCCTGAGCAATTTTCTGCGCAGTTTCGAGCAGTGGATACCAGAACATCGCCGCGAACAGGAACGCCGGATTCACACGCATATCGTTATGAATGCGGGTGTCAGTGTTTTTCAGCACCTGAGCGATAATGCGCTCCATCGGGCTGTCACCGCTTTCGGTGAAGTAGCGCACGATGGTCGGGAACAGTGGCTGGAAGAGGCTGTTTTCGCGCAGCAGTTTATAGGTTTCATACCCGTAACCGGCTTGCAGCATTTTCAGCGCTTCTTCGAACAGACGCGCCGGTGGCACGTCGTTGATAAGCGTCGCCAGACGCGGAATCGGCTCAGCGGTCTCTGGGCTTATCTGCATATTCAGCTTGGCAGCAAAGCGCACGGCGCGCAGCATGCGCACCGGATCTTCGCGGTAGCGGGTCTCAGGATTGCCAATCAGGCGAATCACGCCCTCTTTCAGGTCCTGTACGCCGCCCACGAAATCACGCACCGTGAAATCTGCCACGCTGTAGTAAAGGCTGTTGATGGTGAAATCGCGACGCTGGGCATCTTCTTCGATAGAACCAAAGATGTTGTCACGCAGCAGCATGCCGTTCTGGCCACGCTGAGAGGTCGTGCGATCGGTTGGTGCGCCGGCTTCGTGGTGGCCACGGAAGGTTGCCACTTCGATAATTTCCGGACCAAACATCACGTGTGCAAGACGGAAACGACGGCCTACCAGGCGACAGTTGCGGAATAATTTACGCACCTGTTCCGGCGTGGCGCTGGTCGTCACATCAAAATCTTTTGGTTTTTTGCCAAGCAGTAAATCGCGAACCCCGCCGCCCACGAGAAAGGCCTCGTAGCCTGCTTTATTCAGACGATAGAGCACCTTGAGGGCATTTTCACTGATATCTTTGCGGGAAATAGTGTGCTGCTCACGCGGAATAACCGACATATGGGATTGAGCAATAGCGTCATTCGCTACGCTCTCATCGCGGCTTAGCACCTTACGGCAAAAATTAGCGACTCGAGTAAAAATAGTACACCTCGGTAGTGTGTTTCATATATTGGACAAAAAATTACACGTCATCTTTTATGCTGCCTCTGCGTTGGCTGCCTTCGCTCTCACGGGCTGTTTACAAGCGTAAACTCGCGGTGATTCACTCAGTTGCCGCCTTGATACAGCGGAGATGCTTCGTGTAAAAAGCGGCTAATCATAGCTCAGCGAGACGCATTTGAGAATGCTGGATTTTTGGCACGGCAGAGAGCGACCAGCCCTCGACGGCTTTTTTCAGCAATTCATCAACGGATAAATCCTGCCATTCATTGTTCACATTTTGGTTTAGAAATCGTAATGCGTCGATCAAAACGGGGCGCGGATCCCCGTCAGGCAGCGCGGGCGCGTGATTCTGCTTGGAAAGTTTATTCCCGTGTTCATTCAGCGCCAGCGGCAAATGAATATAGTCCGGAACCTTCCAGCCTAACTGCTGGTAGAGCGAAATTTGTCGCACCGTCGGTTCAATCAAATCTGCGCCGCGTACAATTTCTGTCACGCCCTGGAAATGATCGTCCACCACCACAGCAAGATTATAAGCAAATAAGCCATCGCGACGATGAATAATAAAATCTTCACGCGCCAGACGCTCATCGGCGTTAATTTCGCCGAGCAGTAAATCCTTAAAGCGGGTGACAGGATGATGCTGAAGCAGACGCACCGCCGCATTCTCTGGCCCGTTATTCAGGGTTCGGCAATGGCCGTCGTAGACGCCGCCTGCCTGCTGAATACGCGCACGGGTGCAGGTGCAGTAATAAGACAGCCCTTGCTCATACAGCCACGCCAGCTGTTCGCGGTAAGCCTCGTGGCGGTTTGACTGCCACAATACCTCTCCGTCCCAGTTCAAACCGTAATGTTCCAGCTGACGCAGGATGGTTTCTGCTGCACCGGGAACTTCACGAGGGGGATCAATATCTTCGATACGCACGCGCCAGAGGCCGTGCTGAGAACGCGCTTGCAGGTAGCTGCCGAGAGCGGCGATGAGCGAACCAAAGTGCAGCTCACCAGAGGGAGATGGCGCAAAGCGCCCGATATAGTCGGATTGAGGCATAGTCACAGCAGACAAAAAGTCACAAGGCGGGAGTGACTCCCGCCTTTATGATCGTTACGACAGAACAGGAATTAACCTGCCATCTGTTTTTCGCGGATTTCAGCCAGCGTTTTGCAGTCGATGCACAGATCGGCAGTCGGACGCGCTTCCAGGCGACGAATGCCAATTTCCACACCGCAGGACTCGCAGTATCCGAAATCTTCGTCCTCGACCTTCTTCAGCGTTTTCTCAATCTTTTTGATGAGTTTGCGTTCGCGGTCACGGTTACGCAGTTCGAGGCTGAACTCTTCTTCCTGAGCGGCACGGTCTACCGGGTCCGGGAAGTTTGCTGCTTCGTCTTGCATATGGGTAACAGTGCGATCGACTTCATCCCTAAGTTGATTACGCCATGCTTCAAGAATACGCTTGAAGTGAGACAGCTGGGCTTCGTTCATATACTCTTCGCCCGGTTTCTCTTGGTACGGCTCCACCCCAGCGATGGCGAGAATACTCAGGGACGATGTTTTACGGTTTTGCCCTTCTTGCATGTTGCTTCTCCTTAACACGCACTATCGATCCCCGTGTGGGGGAAAAATCAGGTCGCTATAAATAGCAGATGCTTTTCCGTAAGGCAATTATCTAAACGTAACACTTGACAAGCCTGTGAGGAAAAGCGTATTTGCGCACGCGGCCAGAACACCAAATCGTCATCTTCTAACCCCTTATAACACAACGGGGAGCGTCGACTTCAGAGTCATATTATCGGCAGAAAGTTCCGCTTTATAAGCGAAAACTTCTACCCCCTGCTTTTGTGCCTCATTCAACAATTGTGCGTACTTTGGGTCAATGTGGCGGGCGGGTGAGAATCGTTCAATCGCTGAATGCAACACAGCAAACAGCAATACGGCGCGCTTGCCCGCCGCCGCAACACTCATTAGCTCTCGCAGATGCTTTTGGCCGCGTAGCGTCACCGCATCCGGAAAGTAGCCATTATCCCTGTCTGCTAACGTCACTGATTTGACTTCAATATAGCACTCAGGGCGGTCATCCGCCTGTAGCATGAAGTCAATTCTGCTGCCTTCCTCGCCATATTTCACTTCGCCTTTCAGCGTGCTGTAACCCATAAGCTCTGGAATCAGCCCGGCGTCGATGGCCTCTTTCACCAGCGGGTTGGCGCGCTGGGTATTCACGCAGATAAAGGCGCCTTGCTGGGTCTCGGTGATTTCCCAGGTATGCGCATATTTACGCTTAAGATTGGCAGAGGTGGAGTACCAGACCGTATCGCCCGGCGTGGCGCAGCCCGTCATCGCACCGGTGTTCGGGCAGTGCAACGTGAGATGCTCGCCCTCGGGGGTGATCACGTCGGCCAGAAAGCGCTTATAGCGCTGAATCAGGGTGGCTTGCTGTAAGGCAGGGCTAAACTTCATCGTGAGTCCTTGATTATTCGCTTAACGTCCAGCGCGTCAGCGGCGTATAGCGGGTGCGTCCCTGATGGAATACGGATTCGTAGAGGACAAATTCGGTCACCGGAAAGGCCCAGCTAAAGCCTGGGGCGGGAATGGCAACCGCCTGCGCGGTATTACGCAGCAGGGTGAGGTGCGGGTGAAAGGGCTGCGGGCTTTGATAGCAGCCACTGCGAGCGGCCTGGGCGCGCAGCAGATTCGCCAGCTGCAACAACCCGCGCGGTGGCTGACGCGTCCCGAGCCACACCACGCGAGAGCGCAGCCACTGCCCGGCATCGTCCAGATTGAGGGTAAAACCCGGCTGGCGGATCCGCCCTGCCATCGCCGACAGCGCCTGCTGCTTTTCTGCGCTGACCTCACCGAGAAACGCCAGCGTCAGATGTAAATTGGCGGCCGCAACCGGGCGGCCCGCTTCGGCCGGAAAATTCGCCGCGCGCCAGCGGACGATTTGCCGCTGAACAGTGGCCGGTGGATCAATGGCGAAAAACAGTCGTTTTGAATCAGGCATAGGAGGGCTCGGTAATGATATGCGCCGATGCTACAATGTCCGCCGTCTAATGTTAACCCTCTGGAGCTGTTAGTGTCCTCATTGCCGGTCGCCGCCGTACTTCCCGAGCTACTTGCCGCGTTACAACATGCCCCTCAGATCCTGCTGAATGCGCCCACGGGCGCCGGTAAATCGACCTGGTTGCCGCTGCAGCTCCTCAAAGAGGGGAATATTCCCGGAAAAATTCTTCTGCTGGAGCCGCGCCGACTGGCGGCCCGCAACGTGGCACAACGCCTCGCCGAACTGCTGAATGAAAAGCCGGGCGAAACGATCGGCTACCGCATGCGCGCCGAAACTTGCGTCGGCCCCGCGACGCGCCTCGAAGTGGTGACGGAGGGCATTCTCACCCGGATGCTGCAAAACGATCCGGAGCTGAACGGCGTGGGGCTGGTGATCCTCGATGAATTCCACGAACGCAGCCTGCAGGCCGATCTGGCGCTGGCGCTGCTGCTCGATGTTCAGCACGGGCTGCGCGACGATCTCAGGCTGCTGCTGATGTCGGCGACGCTCGACAACCCACGTCTGCAACAGATCCTTCCCGATGCACCGGTGATCGCCTCCGAAGGGCGGGCATTTCCCGTCGATCGCCGCTACCAGTCGCTGTCGGCAAACCAGCGCTTTGATGAGGCGGTCGCTATCGCTACCGCAGAGCTGTTGCGCCACGAGTCTGGCTCGCTCCTGCTCTTTTTACCGGGCGTCGGCGAAATTCAGCGTGTGCAGGAGAAACTGGCGTCACGCGTTGGCAGCGATGTGCTGCTCTGCCCGCTGTATGGCGCACTGTCGCTGAACGAACAGCGTAAAGCGATTCTTCCGGCACCTGCCGGGCAGCGCAAAGTGGTGCTGGCGACCAACATTGCCGAAACCAGTTTAACGATCGAGGGCATTCGTCTGGTGGTCGATACGGCGCAGGAGAGGGTGGCGAGCTTCGATCCGCGCACCGGCCTGACCCGCCTGCTCACGCAGCGCATCAGCCAGGCATCCATGACCCAGCGCGCAGGCCGCGCCGGACGCCTGGAGCCGGGGATTTGTCTGCACCTGACCAGCGCCGAGCAGGCAGAACGTGCGGCGACGCAGAGCACGCCGGAAATTCTGCAAAGCGATCTCTCCGGCCTGCTGCTGGAGCTGTTGCAATGGGGCTGCCCGGATCCGAGTCAACTGGCCTGGCTCGACCAGCCGCCTGCGGTAAATCTGGCGGCGGCGCGCAGGCTGCTTACTCAGCTTGGTGCGTTAGAGAATGAACGCCTGACACCTCGCGGCCAGAAAATGGCGACCCTTGGCAACGAACCGCGTCTGGCGGCGATGCTGGTGGCGGCAAAAGAGGATGATGAAATCGCCACTGCCGCGAAGCTGGCGGCGATTCTGGAAGAACCTCCGCGCGGCGGGAGCAGCGATTTGGCCTCGGCCTTTTCGCGCAATCAGCCCAACTGGCAGCAGCGCGCCCAGCGGCTTTGTCAGCGCCTGAACCGCCGTGGCGGAGCGCTGGACAGCGATCTGATCCCCGGCCTGCTGGCGCAGGCTTTCCCGGATCGCATCGCACGCAGGCGGGGCATCGATGGCCGCTACCAGCTGGCGAACGGCATGGGCGCGATGCTTGACAGCGAGGACGCGCTCACTCGCCACGAATGGCTGATAGCGCCGCTGCTGTTGCAGGGCAGTTCGTCCCCGGACGCGCGAATTTTACAGGCGATAGCGGTGGATATCGACGCGCTCACACGCGATTGCCCGCAGCTGTTGCAGCAGTCGGACACCATCGAGTGGGACGACGCGCAGGGCACCCTGAAAGCATTTCGCCGCAGCCAGATCGGTAAACTGACCGTCAGCGTTAAACCGCTGGCGAAACCGTCAGAAGACGAGCTGCATCAGGCGATGCTCAACGGTATTCGCGATAAAGGGCTGACTGTGCTGAACTGGACGCCGGAAGCGGAACAGTATCGCCTGCGCTTACACTGCGCCGCGCGCTGGCTGCCAGAGTACCCGTGGCCCGAGGTGGACGACGATGCGCTGCTGGCCTCCCTGGAAACCTGGTTACTGCCAGAAATGGGCGGTGTGCACTCCCTGAAAGCGCTGAAATCACTGGATGTGAAGGCCGCACTTGAGAATTTACTCGACTGGTCATTACGTCAACGACTGGTGAGTTCGCTCCCCTCGCATTACACTGTGCCGACCGGAAGCCGGATCGCCATTCGATATCATGAGGATAATCCTCCGGCACTGGCGGTACGAATGCAGGAGATGTTTGGTGAAGCCACCACGCCATCGATAGCCGACGGGCGCGTTCCACTGGTGCTGGAGCTGCTGTCGCCCGCCCATCGTCCATTGCAAATCACGCGCGATCTCGGTGCTTTTTGGGCCGGTAGCTATCGCGACGTGCAGAAAGAGATGAAAGGGCGTTATCCGAAACACGTCTGGCCGGACGATCCGGCGAATACCGCGCCGACGCGGCGGACGAAGAAGTATTCATAGGTTTTGAGAGATTTCTTCTTTCACCGTTGGGTGGAAGAAAAGAGAATCGGGCCATTGCGCCTGGAATGTTGCGGAGAGAAAGCATGGCGGGGAATGACCGCGAGCCAATAGGACGTAAGGGTAAACCTGCGCGTCCGGCGAAGGAAAAAATCAGCCGTCGTCGCCTCAGAGATGAGGAGTATGACGATGACTATGAAGACGATGATGAGGATGAACCCATGCCGCGTAAAGGAAAAGGCAAAGGGCGGAAGCCTCGTGGCAGACGTGGCTGGTTCTGGCTGCTGCTGAAGCTGTTTATTGTATTTGTTGTTCTGATGGCGATTTACGGCGTGTACCTGGATCAGAAGATCCGCAGCCGTATCGACGGTAAAGTCTGGCAGTTACCTGCGGCGGTGTACGGTCGCATGGTGAACCTTGAGCCGGACATGTCCATCAGCAAGAACGAAATGGTCAAACTGCTGGAAGCCACGCAGTACCGTCAGGTGTCGAAAATGACCCGCCCTGGCGAGTTTACCGTGCAGGCGAGCAGCATCGAGATGATTCGCCGTCCGTTCGATTTCCCGGACAGCAAAGAAGGGCAGGTGCGCGCGCGTCTGACCTTTGACGGCGACCATCTTGAAACCATCGAGAACCTGGACAGCAACCGTCAGTTCGGTTTCTTCCGTCTCGACCCGCGCCTGATCACCATGCTCTCCTCGCCAAACGGCGAGCAGCGCCTGTTTGTCGCGCGTAATGGCTTCCCGGATCTGCTGATTGATACCCTGCTGGCCACCGAAGACCGCCACTTCTACGAGCACGACGGCGTGAGCCTGTACTCCATCGGGCGTGCGGTGCTGGCGAACCTGACGGCCGGTCGTACGGTGCAGGGGGCGAGTACCCTGACCCAGCAGCTGGTGAAAAACCTGTTCCTCTCCAGCGAACGCTCTTACTGGCGTAAAGCCAACGAAGCGTACATGGCGGTGCTGATGGACGCCCGCTACAGCAAAGATCGCATTCTTGAGCTGTACATGAACGAGGTGTATCTCGGTCAGAGCGGCGATAACGAAATCCGCGGTTTCCCGCTGGCGAGCCTCTACTACTTTGGCCGTCCGGTGGAAGAGCTGAGCCTCGACCAGCAGGCACTGCTGGTGGGGATGGTGAAAGGCGCGTCAATCTATAACCCGTGGCGCAACCCGAAACTGGCGCTGGAGCGTCGTAACCTGGTTCTGCGCTTGCTGCAACAGCAGCAGGTGATCGATCAGGAGCTGTACGACATGCTGAGCGCGCGTCCGCTGGGTGTGCAGCCGCGCGGTGGCGTGATCTCGCCACAGCCTGCCTTTATGCAGATGGTGCGTCAGGAGTTGCAGACCAAACTCGGCGACAAAGTGAAAGATCTCTCCGGCGTGAAGATCTTTACCACCTTTGACTCCGTGGCGCAGGACGCCGCTGAGAAAGCTGCTGTTGACGGCATTCCGGTGCTGAAAAAGCAGCGCAAGCTGAGCGATCTGGAAACCGCAATGGTCGTCGTCGATCGTTATAGCGGTGAAGTGCGCGCGATGGTTGGCGGGGCAGAGCCGCAGTTTGCGGGCTACAACCGTGCGATGCAGGCGCGTCGTTCGATTGGTTCTCTGGCAAAACCGGCGACCTATCTGACTGCTCTGAGCCAGCCGAATCAGTATCGACTCAATACCTGGATTGCCGATGCGCCGATTGCGCTGCGTCAGCCGAATGGCCAGGTCTGGTCTCCGCAGAACGACGATAAACAGTTCAGCGGACAGGTGATGCTGGTGGATGCTCTGACGCGCTCGATGAACGTCCCGACGGTTAACCTGGGTATGGCGCTGGGTCTGCCGGCGATCACCGATACCTGGCAGAAACTGGGGGTGCCAAAAGATCAGCTGCACCCGGTGCCAGCGATGATTCTGGGGGCACTGAACCTGACGCCTATCGAAGTGGCGCAGGCCTTCCAGACCATCGCCAGCGGCGGTAACCGTGCGCAGCTCTCTGCGGTGCGCTCGGTGATTGCTGAAGACGGTACGGTGCTTTATCAGAGCTTCCCGCAGGCAGAACGCGTAGTTCCCGCGCAGGCTGCTTACATGACCCTGTGGACCATGCAGCAAGTGGTGCAGCGCGGTACGGGTCGCCAACTGGGCGCGAAATATCCGGGCCTGCATCTGGCGGGTAAAACCGGGACCACCAACAACAACGTCGATACCTGGTTTGCCGGGATTGATGGTCGTGAAGTGGTGATCACCTGGGTTGGACGTGATAACAACCAGCCGACCCGTCTGTACGGTGCGAGCGGCGCGATGTCTATCTACCAGCGTTACCTGACCAACCAGTCGCCGGTGCCGCTGAACCTGACGCCGCCGGAAGATATCGTCGATATGGGCGTGGATGAGTCGGGTAACTTCGTCTGCGGCGGCGGGATGCGTTCCCTGCCGGTCTGGACGGACAAACCGGAATCACTGTGTCAGCAAAGCCAGCCAGAACAGCCGACGGGCAACCCGTTTGAGCAGTCTCAGCCTCAACAGCAGCCGCAGCAGCAACAACAGCAGCAGCCGCAGAATGATAAGAAAGACAGCGACGGCGTGGCGGGCTGGATCAAAGACATGTTCGGCAGTAACTAAGTCTGAGAATTCCCTCTCCTGCGGGAGAGGGAGTTTATTCACGCATAAAGAACATATTCCTAACCCTTATTTAATCCTGCTTTAACTCCTCATTTTCCCTCTGGTTATTTCTTAAACCCTCAATTCTTGTAGGGCCGCATATCGCTTGCTATGCCGCCAGCGTTTCGCATATTATTCTGTGGTCATAATAATAATTCTCGTTTACGTTATCATTCACTCTTTCATCAGAGATATACCAATGGCGCTCAAAACTGCTCAGCCAAAGAGTCCTTCGCTGCGTAAAATCGCGGTCGTTGTAGCCACAGCGGTAGGCGGCATGTCTGCTTTTGCACATGCGGCTGACACCCCCAAAAAAGAAGACACCATTACGGTGACGGCGGCCCCAGCGGCACAAGAAAGTGCATGGGGACCGGCGGCAACCATCGCGGCGCGTCAGTCCGCAACCGGCACCAAAACCGATACCCCTATTCAAAAAGTCCCGCAGTCTATTTCTGTGGTGACCGCCGAAGAGATGGCGCTGCATCAGCCACGCTCGGTGAAAGAGGCGTTGAGCTACACCCCAGGCGTTGCAGTTGGCACGCGTGGCGCATCAAACACCTATGACTATCTGGTCATTCGCGGTTTTGCAGCCGATGGTCAGAGCCAGAACAACTACCTCGACGGTATGAAGATGCAGGGCAACTTCTACAACGACGCGGTGATTGACCCTTATATGCTGGAGCGCGCTGAAATCATGCGCGGTCCGGTTTCCGTGCTGTACGGAAAAAGCAGCCCAGGCGGTTTGCTGAACATGGTGAGCAAGCGCCCAATGACGGAGCCGCTGAAAGAGATCCAGTTCAAAGTCGGCACCGACAGCCTGTTCCAGACCGGGTTTGACTTCAGCGATGCAATCGATGATGACGGCGTCTACTCCTACCGTCTGACCGGCGTAGCGCGTTCCAATAACGCCCAGCAGGAGCGTGCGGAAGAGCAGCGTTATGCTATCGCGCCGTCGTTCTCCTGGCGTCCGGATGACAAAACTAACTTCACCTTCCTCTCTTACTTCCAGAATGAGCCAGAAACGGGCTACTACGGCTGGTTGCCAAAAGAGGGTACGGTTGAGCCACTGCCAAACGGCAGCCGTCTGCCGACCGACTTCAACGAAGGTGCGAAGAACAATACCTACTCCCGTAACCAGAAAATGGTTGGGTACAGCTTCGACCACGCGTTCAACGACACCTTTACCGTGCGTCAGAACCTGCGCTTTGCTGAGAATAAAACCTCGCAAAACAGCGTCTACGGATACGGTGTATGTACCGATCCGTCGAATGCGGGCAGTAAACAGTGTGCGGCCTTAGCGCCAGCGGACAAAGGTCATTATCTGGCGCGTAAATACGTGGTTGATGATGAGAAGCTGCAAAACTTCACCGTGGATACCCAGTTGCAAAGCAAATTTGCGACCGGTGCCGTTGACCACACCCTGCTGACCGGCGTTGACTTTATGCGTATGCGTAACGACATCAACTCCTGGTTCGGCTACGACGACTCCGTGCCGTTGCTGGATCTCTACAATCCGGTGTACACCGATTTCGATTTCAATTCGAAAGATCCGGCTACGTCCGGTCCGTATCAGATCCTGAACCGTCAGAAACAAACGGGCCTGTACGTTCAGGACCAGGCGCAGTGGGATAAAGTGCTGGTGACTCTGGGCGGTCGTTACGACTGGGCCGATCAGGAATCCTACAACCGAGTAGCCAATACCACCTCCAAACGTGACGATACCCAGTTCACCTGGCGTGGTGGCGTTAACTACCTGTTTGATAACGGCGTAACCCCGTACTTCAGCTACAGCGAATCCTTCGAACCGGCGTCTCAGACCGATGCGCAGGGTAAACTGTTCTCACCGTCTAAAGGTAAGCAGTACGAAGCGGGCGTGAAATATGTGCCGAGTGATCGTCCTATCGTGTTGACCGGTGCGGTCTACCAACTGACCAAAACCAACAACCTGATGGCTGACCCGGCAGGCTCATTCTTCTCCGTTGAGGGTGGCGAAATTCGTTCACGCGGCGTGGAAATTGAAGCTAAAGCGGCGCTGTCTGCGAGTGTTAACGTCGTAGGGTCTTACACCTACACGGATGCGGAATACACCACCGACACCAACTACAAAGGCAACACGCCTGCGCAGGTGCCAAAACACATGGCTTCCCTGTGGGGTGACTACACCTTCTTTGATGGCGCACTGTCTGGCCTGACCCTGGGTACCGGCGGCCGTCTGACCGGTTCCAGCTATGGCGACCCGGCGAACTCCTTCAAAGTGGGCAGTTACACCGTTGTCGATGCCCTGGTCCGTTACGATCTGGCGCGCTTCGGTATGGCGGGCTCCAACGTGGCGGTTCACGTCAACAACCTGTTGGATCGTGAATACGTCGCAAGCTGCTTCAACACCTACGGCTGCTTCTGGGGTGCTGAACGCCAGGTTGTCGCCACGGCGACCTTCCGCTTCTAATCTCTCTTCGGGCACGGTTCGCCGTGCCCTTTAACAAGTTGGCCACTATGCAGGAAAATAGACCGCACTCCGATACCACGTTTGCGCTTAATAACACCTCCTTTCGCGTCCCTGGACGCACGCTGCTGCATCCGCTCTCTTTGACATTCCCTGTCGGCAAAGTCACGGGCCTTATCGGTCACAACGGTTCGGGTAAATCCACGCTGCTCAAAATGCTGGGGCGCCATCAGCCGCCGACCGAAGGGGAGATCCTGCTCGACGGGCAGCCGCTTGAGAGCTGGAAAAGCAAAGCCTTTGCCCGCAAAGTCGCCTATCTGCCGCAGCAACTGCCGCAGGCTGAAGGGATGACCGTGCGCGAACTCGTGGCGATTGGACGTTATCCGTGGCACGGCGCGCTCGGGCGGTTTGGTGTGGCTGACAGAGAGAAAGTGGAAGAGGCGATCGCGCTGGTGGGGTTAAAACCGCTGGCGCACCGTCTGGTGGATAGCCTCTCCGGCGGCGAGCGTCAGCGCGCGTGGATCGCGATGCTGGTGGCTCAAGACAGTAACTGCCTGCTGCTGGACGAACCGACCTCGGCGTTGGACATCGCCCATCAGGTGGATGTGCTGGCGCTGATTCATCGCCTCAGCCAGCAGAAAGGGCTGACGGTAATCGCCGTTCTGCACGATATCAATATGGCTGCGCGCTACTGCGATTATCTGGTGGCCCTGCGCGGGGGCGAGATGATTGCGCAAGGTACGCCGTCTGAGCTGATGCGCGGCGAAACGCTGGAACTAATCTACGGAATTCCAATGGGTATCCTGCCTCACCCGGCAGGGGCTGCACCTGTGAGCTTTGTGTATTGATGCTGGATCCAACTTTGATAAGTCGCCGTCGGTTACTGACGGCGCTGGCGCTTTCGCCACTGCTGTTAAAAATGAATACCGCGCGTGCGGCTTCTATTGATCCGCATCGCATCGTGGCGCTGGAGTGGCTGCCGGTTGAGCTGATGCTGGCGCTGGGTATCGCGCCGTACGGCGTGGCGGATATTCCCAACTACAACATGTGGGTCAACGAGCCGAAGATCCCCGCGTCAACTATCGATATCGGCCTGCGCACCGAGCCGAATCTCGAACTCCTGACGCAGATGAAACCCTCGTTTTTGGTCTGGTCTGCGGGCTACGGCCCTTCGCCGGAGACGCTGGCGCGCATTGCGCCGGGCCGGGGGTTCACCTTCAGCGACGGTAAAAAACCGCTGACCATGGCGCGTCATTCGATTAATGAAATGGCCCAGCTTCTGGACCGTGAGGCAGCGGCAAAACAGCACCTCGACCATTTCGACGGTTTTATCGATTCGCTCAAACCCCGCTTTGCCGCGCGTGGCAACCGTCCGTTGCTGATGGTCACGCTGCTGGATGCGCGTCATGTGCTGGTGTTTGGCAAAAACTGCCTGTTCCAGGAAGTGCTCGATCGCTTCGCTATTACAAATGCCTGGGAAGGGGAGATGACCTTCTGGGGTAGTACCACCGTCGGCATCGATCGTCTGGCGCAGTTCCGCGATGTGGACGTGCTCTGTTTCGATCATGGCAATGATCGTGAGATGCAAACCCTGATGGCGACGCCGCTGTGGCAGGCGATGCCGTTCGTGCGCGAGCAGCGTTTCCAGCGTGTGCCTGCGGTGTGGTTCTACGGAGCGACGCTGTCGGCGATGCACTTTGCCCGCGTGCTTGATGGCGCATTGGGAGGCAAAGCATGAGATCGCGGATCGCACTTTTCCCGACGCTGCTGTTAACCGTCGTTTTCGTCGTCGCACTGTTCTTAACCTGGTTAAATCTGTCGATTGCGCTGCCGCGCGCGCAGTGGGGCCAGGCCTTCTCCGTACCGGATATCGATAACATCCAGCAGATGCTGTTCCACTACAGCCTGTTGCCACGCCTGGCGATTTCATTGCTGGTGGGCGCGGGGCTGGGGCTGGTCGGCGTTCTGTTCCAGCAGGTGCTGCGTAACCCGCTGGCGGAACCGACGACGCTTGGCGTCGCCACTGGCGCACAGCTTGGTATCACCATCACCACCCTCTGGGCGCTGCCCGGCGCACTCACCAGCCAGTTCGCTGCGCTGGCGGGGGCCTGTGTGGTCGGTGCGCTGGTGTTCGGTGTGGCGTGGGGAAAACGTCTTTCTCCGGTAACGCTGATTCTGGCCGGGCTGGTGGTGAGCCTCTACTGCGGGGCCATCAACCAGCTGCTGGTGCTGTTCCATCACGACGAGCTGCAAAGCATGTTCCTGTGGAGCACCGGGACGCTGACCCAAACCGACTGGAGTATCGTGCAACGCCTGTGGCCACAGCTGATCGGCGGCGTAGTGCTGACCCTGCTGCTGCTGCGTCCGCTGACGCTGATGGGGCTGGATGATGGTGTGGCGCGCAATCTCGGGCTGGCGCTTTCTCTGGCACGTCTCGCCGCGCTGACGCTGGCGATTGTGCTCAGCGCACTGCTGGTAAATGCGGTCGGGATTATCGGCTTTATCGGGCTGTTTGCACCGTTGCTGGCGAAAATGCTCGGTGCGCGTCGCCTGCTGTCGCGACTGATGCTGGCCCCGCTGATTGGGGCGCTGATCCTCTGGCTGTCGGATCAAATTATTCTCTGGCTCGCCCGCGTGTGGATGGAAGTCTCCACCGGTTCCGTCACCGCCTTGATTGGCGCGCCGCTGCTGCTGTGGCTGCTGCCGCGTCTGCGCAGCATGAGCGCGCCCGCGATGGACGCCGGGGATAAAGTTTACGCCGAGCGTCAGCACATTCAGTGGTTTGTGCTGACCGGGCTGATCGTATTGCTCATTGTCGCCTGGATTGCCCTCTCACTGGGGCGCGATGCCAGCGGCTGGCACTGGGCGACAGGCCCGATGCTGGATGAACTGCTGCAATGGCGCTGGCCGCGTATTTTCTCGGCGCTGATCGCAGGCGTGATGCTGGCGGTCGCCGGGTGCATTATCCAGCGTCTGACGGGTAACCCGATGGCCAGCCCGGAAGTGCTGGGCATCAGCTCCGGCGCGGCGTTTGGCGTGGTGATGATGCTGTTCTTTGTACCGGGCGATGCGTTTGGCTGGCTGATGCCTGCGGGCAGTATCGGTGCCGCCGCGACGCTTATGATCATTATGATCGCCGCCGGTCGCGGGGGCTTTTCTCCGCACCGGATGCTGCTTGCCGGTATGGCGCTCAGCACTGCATTTACTATGCTGTTGATGATGCTGCAGGCCAGCGGCGATCCGCGCATGGCGCAGATCCTGACCTGGATCTCTGGTTCGACTTACGGCGCGACGGGGGCACAGGTGGTGCATTCCGGGATTGCGATGATCTTGCTGCTGGCAATTACGCCGTTGTGCCGCCGCTGGATGACGATTCTGCCGCTGGGCGGTGAAACGGCACGCGCGGTCGGGATTGCACTGACGCCCTCGCGCGTCGGCTTGCTGCTGCTGGCAGCCTGCCTGACTGCCGTCGCGACCATGACCATCGGCCCACTGAGCTTTGTTGGTCTGATGGCGCCGCACATCGCGCGCATGATGGGGTTTCGCCGCACGATGCCGCATATCGTGATCTCCGCGCTGGTGGGCGGGATGATACTGGTGATCGCCGACTGGCTGGGCAGGATGGTGCTGTTTCCGTATCAGATCCCGGCGGGGCTGCTGTCGACGTTTATTGGTGCGCCGTACTTTATTTATTTGCTGAGAAAGCAGAGCCGATAAAAAAACGGCAGCCGAGAGGCTGCCGTTTTGCATTTACTTTGTTTGTCGCGTGGCGATTAAAGCTTCGCAAACACCTTACGCGCTGCGTCGATGGTGTTATTGATATCTTCTTCGCTGTGCGCCACGGACATAAAGCCCGCTTCAAACGCTGACGGTGCCAGATACACACCCTCTTCCAGCATCAGATGGAAGAAACGCTTAAAGCGCTCAACGTCGCACTTCACCACGTCCTGATAGCAGGTCACGGTTTTCGCATCGGTGAAGAAGATCCCGAACATGCCGCCCACGTGGTTCACCACCAGCGGAATGCCCGTTTCTTCTGCGGCTTCCAACAGCCCGTTCGCCAGTTGGGTGGTCAAATCGGTCAGGGTTTCGTGAATACCCGGCTGCGCCACTTCGGTCAGGCAGGCAAAACCTGCCGCCATCGCAATCGGGTTACCGGACAGGGTACCCGCCTGATAAACCGGACCCGTCGGGGCCAGCGCTTCCATCACCTCTTTGCGTCCACCAAAGGCGCCCACCGGCATACCGCCGCCGATGATTTTGCCCAGACAGGTCAGGTCTGGCACCACGTCGTAGTATGACTGAGCACCCGCCAGCGCCACGCGGAAGCCGGTCATTACTTCGTCGATGATCAGCAGCGCGCCGAATTCGTCGCACAGCGCGCGCAGGCCTGGCAGGAATTCTGGCTGCGGAGGGATACAGTTCATGTTACCCGCGACAGGTTCCACGATGATGCAGGCGATCTCCTGCGGATACTGTTCGAAGGCGGCGCGAACCGTCTCCAGATCGTTATAGGTGCAGGTCAGGGTGTGTTTGGCAAAATCTGCCGGTACGCCCGGAGAGTTCGGCTGGCCGAGGGTCAGCGCGCCGGAACCGGCTTTTACCAGCAGGCAGTCGGCGTGACCGTGATAGCAGCCTTCGAATTTGATGATTTTGTCGCGACCGGTGAAGCCGCGCGCCAGGCGGATAGCGCTCATGGTGGCTTCAGTACCGGAGTTCACCATGCGCACCATGTCCATGGTCGGGACCAGTTCGGTCACCAGCTCCGCCATTTTAACTTCCATCTCGGTAGGTGCACCGAAGCTCAGGCCGCGCTGTGCCGCTTCAATCACCGCATTGCGGATAGTCGGGTGGTTGTGACCCAGCACCATCGGACCCCAGGAGCCGACATAATCGATATAGGCTTTGCCGTCCACATCGTACAGATACGCGCCGTCCGCACGTTCAATAAACAGCGGCGTTCCGCCGACGCCGGTAAAGGCGCGAACAGGAGAGTTGACCCCGCCTGGGATTAGCTCGCGTGCTGCACTGTAGAGGTTTTCAGACTTACTCATAGCGTCGTTCCTGGTTCGTAGAAAAGGGTTTAGCCAGCTATTCTAAGGGATTCGCCGAAGGTTATAAAATTTTTGCCCCAATGATCCTGAACAATTGTTTAGGATTTTTCAGGCGACGGGCAGCGTCAGGGGCATTAAAATCCCTGCGTTAATTGTATGACCAATAAAAGAAGCCGTGATGACAGCACAAAACTCCTCTTTTGAAGAACAGCAATTTGCCCGCCAGCGCCGTCGGGTCAGCGTTCGACGCTTATTGAATCGCGACAAAACGCCGCTGGTGATCCTGGTGATGGCCGCGGTAGTCGGGACGCTCGCAGGGCTTGTGGGCGTGGCGTTTGAGAAAGCCGTCAATGGCGTACAAAACTGGCGCATCGGCACGCTGGGCGGTGTGGCTGATAACCCGTGGCTGCTGTGGTCGATGGCTTTTGGCTTGTCGGCGCTTCTGGCAATGCTGGGCTATTTCCTGGTACGCAAATTTGCTCCGGAGGCGGGCGGTTCCGGCATTCCTGAGATCGAAGGCGCGCTAGAAGAGCTGCGTCCGGTGCGCTGGTGGCGCGTGATTCCGGTGAAATTCATCGGTGGGATGGGAACGCTTGGCGCAGGCATGGTGTTAGGCCGTGAAGGGCCAACGGTGCAGCTCGGCGGGAATATCGGGCGGATGGTGGCGGATGTTTTCCGCATGCGCAGCGGCGAAGCGCGCCATACGCTGCTGGCGACAGGGGCCGCGGCGGGGCTTTCGGCGGCCTTCAACGCACCGCTGGCCGGGATACTGTTTATTATCGAAGAGATGCGCCCGCAGTTTCGCTACAACCTTATCTCGATCAAGGCGGTCTTCACTGGCGTGATCATGTCGAGCATTGTGTTTCGCATTTTCAACGGCGAATCCGCAGTCATTGAGGTGGGTAAGCTCACCAATGCGCCGGTGAACACGCTGTGGCTGTATCTGATTCTTGGGATGATTTTTGGCGTGCTGGGGCCGCTGTTTAATTTCCTGATACTCAAAACACAGGATATGTTCCAGCGCATTCACGGCGGTAATATCACGAAATGGGTGTTAATCGGTGGTCTGCTCGGCGGGATGTGCGGTGTGCTAGGCGTGATCGAACCGGGTGCCGCAGGCGGCGGATTCAACCTGATACCCATCGCCGTGGCCGGCAATTTTAGTCTGGGAATGCTGCTGTTTCTGTTTATCTCCCGCGTGGTGACTACGCTGCTCTGTTTTTCGTCGGGCGCCCCGGGCGGAATTTTTGCGCCGATGCTGGCGCTGGGAATGTTGCTCGGCACCGCTTTTGGAATGGCCGCCGCAGCGGGATTCCCGGCGTATGAGTTGCAGGCCGGGACCTTTGCCGTTGCCGGAATGGGGGCGCTGCTGGCGGCGTCGTTGCGCGCGCCGCTGACCGCCATCGTGCTGGTTCTGGAGATGACCGACAATTATCAGCTCATTTTGCCAATGATCATTACCTGTCTCGGCGCGACACTATTAGCCCAATTCCTGGGCGGAAAGCCGTTATACTCCACCATTCTTGCGCGTACCCTGGCGAAGCAGGAGGCGGCACTGGCTGAGAAGCAGAATACTTGAATGAATTACCAGGGTATTAGATAATGAAAAAAAGAATTGGATGTTTTTTAATCCGATTCAGTAGCAGTATTCATGGGAGCAAAAAATGAGTGATGACGTAGCGCTGCCGTTGCAGTTTACCGAAGCAGCAGCCATTAAAGTGAAAAGCCTGATTGCGGATGAAAATAATCCGGAGCTGAAACTGCGTGTTTATATTACCGGCGGTGGTTGCAGCGGCTTCCAGTATGGTTTCACCTTTGACGATCAGATTAACGACGGTGACATGACCATTGAGAAGCAGGGTGTCGCGCTGGTCGTTGACCCGATGAGCCTGCAATATCTGGTCGGTGGCGCGGTGGATTACACCGAAGGCCTGGAAGGTTCGCGCTTTGTGGTGACTAACCCGAACGCGAAAAGCACCTGTGGGTGTGGATCTTCGTTCAGTATTTAACAGTGATGCGGCCTTTTCCGACCAGGAGAGGGTACGAACACCAAAAACGGCAACCTTGGGTTGCCGTTTTGCTTTTACCTTCCGTTTTCATCCAGTGCAAACGTCGGCAGCTTCAGGTGCCAGCGAATTGCCGCCAGGCGAATCACCAGCGTCACCACCATGCCGATCATCGCTGCGGTTTCCAGCTCTACGCCAAAGGTGTAGAACGCGGTAGCGTGGACAATTCCGCCGATAATACAGGCGGTGGCGTAGATTTCGGTGCGCAGAATCATTGGAATTTCGCGCGCCAGAATATCGCGGATAATCCCGCCGCCGACGCCGGTCAATACGCCCATGCAGATTGCCACCAGCGGACCGGTTCCCGCCATGAAGGCTTTGTTGACGCCAATCCCGACAAACACCGCCAGGCCCACGGCATCGAGCACCGGCAAGATCCATTTTGGTAACCGGCGTGGCTGGCGCACCAGCACGATCGTCAGCAGGCACGTCACCATCGCGACCACCAGATCGGTGGGATCTTTGACCCAAAATACCGGGCCATGATCGAGCGCCATATCGCGGATCGTGCCCCCGCCGACGGCCGTCACCACGCCGAGCACTAATACGCCAAAGGGGTCCATGCGTAATTTGCCCGCAAGCAGAACGCCGGAGATAGCAAAAACGGCTGTGCCAAGGATATCCAGCCAATAAACGAGCATTTTTCAATCCTCAGAGGATGAGGGCCTAATTAATGGCTCTGCGCCAGGGCAGAGCAGAGTTGTTTTGCGGCGAGGATAATACGCGGGCTTGCCCGTTCAAACCAGTCACTGTGTAGGGCAATAACGGGAATTTTTAGCTGGCTTTGCCAGAAATTTTCAATTTTCGGAATCTCACTCGCATTCCCTATCACCACAATGGCCTGTGGCTGACGCGCCAGTACCTGTTCGCGGCTGACCTGAGGCCAGGGAACGCGGCTTGCTGCGAAGATATTTTCACCGCCACACACTTCCAGAACCTGATTCTGAATCGAGCCTTTTCCGGTGGTAAACAGCGGCTGGCTGCCAAACTGCAGGAAGACGCGCTTTTTCACCGGCGTGTCGTACTTTTTCTTCAGTGCAGCGTAGTCGTTCAGCATTTGCTGTGCGGCCTGCAGCGCTTTTTCCGGCGTCGGGCTCCAGGGGGCTAAATCACGTAACGCCTGTGCCACTTGCTCAATGCTGATGGCATCGACCCACAGCACTTTTATGCCCAGCGATGAGAGCTGATTGACCTGACGTTCGGCATTCCCGCCGCGCCAGGCAAGCACCAGGTCCGGCTTTAGCGCCACTATGCGCTCGAGATTCATCCCCTGCCAGGTCGAGACCTCTTCGATCTTTTTCGCTTCCGGGGGATAGTCAGAAAAGCTGCTCACACCCACGGGGGTGATCCCGGCGGCAAAAGCCAGTTCCGTATTGGCGGGGGAGAGGGTAATAACACGCGGCGCGGCCATAAGCCACGCCGGTACAAGTAAGAAGAGGGCGACCAGCGCCCTTGCATACTTAGCCACGCGCCAGTTTCTGCACCAGGGTTTCTACCATGATGGTGGACTGTTTGGCGGCAACTGACAGGAACTCGTCGAAGCTCAGGTGGGATTGCTGATCGGCCACGTCGGAGATGGCGCGAACCACCACAAACGGCACGCTGAAGTTGTGGCACACATGTGCAATAGCGGTCGCTTCCATCTCTACGGCAATCGCCTGAGGGAAGTTGTGGCGGATTTTCGCCAGACCGACCGAGCCGTTGATGAACGCATCACCGCTGACAATCAGACCGCGCACGGCGTTCAGGTTCAGCTCGGCGATGCAGCTTTCTGCGGCGGTAATCAGTTTATCGTCGGCTTTAAAGCCTGCCGGGCAGCCAGGCAGCTGGCCATATTCGTAACCGAATGCCGTGACATCGGCATCGTGATAGCGCGCCTCATCGGAGACCACGATATCGCCCACTTTCAGCGTAGGAGCCAGACCGCCCGCAGAACCGGTGTTGATGATTACGTCCGGTTTGCAGCGCTCAAGCAGCAGGGTCGCGCCCAGTGCTGCCGCCACTTTACCGATGCCTGATTTCAGCAGAGCGACGTCAGTTCCGTTCAGCTGGCCGGTGTAGATTTCACATCCACCCAGAGAGAGCGTCTGACAGTTCTCAATTTTGTCACGCAGCAGCGTAACTTCTTCTTCCATTGCACCAATAATGCCGATTTTCATAGATTTACTCGCGATGTGCCTTGTTAAGATGCATAGTCTATCATGCGCATCAGGGGAAACGCATTCTCAGGCGGGGGAGCTCATGGCACCAATCGATTTTCGCAACAAAATTAACTGGCATCGTCGTTTCCGTTCTCCGCAGGGAGAAAAGAGTGAGCACGAGATCCTGCGTATCTTCGAAAGCGATCGCGGGCGCATTGTGAACTCCCCGGCGATCCGCCGCCTGCAACAAAAAACCCAGGTGTTCCCGCTGGAGCGCAATGCCGCGGTTCGCACGCGCCTCACCCATTCCATGGAAGTACAGCAGGTCGGGCGTTACATCGCCAAAGAGATTTTAAGTCGCCTGAAAGAGCAGCGTTTGCTCGAAACCTACGGTCTGGATGAATTGACCGGGCCGTTCGAGAGCATCGTGGAGATGGCCTGTCTGATGCATGACATTGGCAACCCGCCGTTTGGTCATTTTGGCGAGGCGGCGATAAACGACTGGTTCAAACAGAAACTGTTCCCCTCCGATGCGGCAAGCCAGCCGCTGAGCGATGACCGTTGTATCGTCAGGGCGCTTCGTCTGCGCGAAGGCGAAGAGACCTTAAACGATTTGCGTCGCAAGGTGCGGCAGGATCTTTGCCAGTTCGAAGGCAATGCGCAGGGGATTCGGCTGGTGCACTCCCTGATGCGCATGAACCTGACGTGGGCGCAGGTCGGTTGCATTCTGAAATACACCCGCCCGGCGTGGTGGATGGGTGAACCGCCCGCGACGCACAACTATTTAATGAAAAAGCCCGGCTATTATTTATCCGAAGAACGCTATATTGAAAGGCTGCGTAAAGAACTTTCGCTGACCCCGCATGGCCGCTTTCCATTGACCTGGATTATGGAAGCCGCAGACGATATCTCCTATTGCGTGGCCGATCTGGAAGACGCGGTTGAGAAAAGAATATTCAGCGTTGAAGAGCTTTACCAGCATCTTTACGAGGCCTGGGGCACGCATGAGAAAGGCTCTCTGTTTTCTCAGGTGGTCGAAAATGCGTGGGATAAATCGCGTTCTAATTCATTGAGTCGCAGCACTGAAGATCAGTTCTTCATGTATTTGCGCGTCAATACATTAAATAAACTGGTGCCCTACGCGGCATCACGTTTTATCGATAATTTGCCGGCGATTTTTAGCGGTGAGTTTAATCACGCGCTGCTGGAAGATGACAGCGGTTTCAGCCAACTGCTTGAGTTGTATAAGAACGTTGCGATGCGGCATGTATTCAGCCATCCCGACGTCGAACAGCTGGAATTGCAGGGTTACCGGGTGATCAGTGGCCTGCTGGAAATTTATCGACCGCTGCTGCAATTATCCGTCGACGATTTTACCGAGCTGGTGGAAAAAGATCGTATTAAGCGTCTGCCGATAGAAACGCGGCTGCTGCATAAACTCTCGACACGCCATCGTCTTGCCTACGTCGAAGCGGTGAGTAAAATTGAACGCGATACCGTGCAGTGGCCGGTGCTGGAATATTATTATCGCTGCCGTCTTATTCAGGACTATATCAGCGGAATGACCGATTTGTATGCATGGGATGAATACCGGCGCCTGATGGCAGTGGAATAATGAATGAGTTTTGTAAAGACGAACAATAAATTTTTACTTTTTCCAAAAACTTAATCCCGGAACTTCGGGCTATAAAACGAATCTGATGTACACAGCAATTTTGCGTTATCTGTAAATCGAGATTGAGAACATGAAAAAAACCACATTAGCAATGAGTGCACTGGCTCTGAGTTTAGGTTTAGCGTTATCCCCTCTGACTGCCACCGCAGCCGAGACCGCCTCTTCGGCCGCCACGGCGCAGCAGATGCCAAGCCTTGCCCCGATGCTCGAAAAAGTGATGCCATCGGTGGTGAGTATTAACGTTGAGGGGAGCACAACCGTTAATACACCGCGCATGCCGCGCAACTTCCAGCAGTTCTTCGGTGACAACTCACCGTTCTGCCAGGACGGTTCCCCGTTCCAGAGTTCGCCATTCTGTCAGGGTGGCGGCGCGGGCGATGATGGCCCAGGTGCGGGTAACGGCGGCGGTCAGCAGCAGAAATTCATGGCGCTCGGCTCAGGTGTCATTATTGATGCCGCGAAAGGCTATGTCGTGACCAACAATCACGTGGTGGACAACGCCAGCACCATCAAAGTGCAGCTGAGCGATGGCCGTAAATTTGATGCCAAAGTGGTGGGTAAAGATCCACGCTCTGACATCGCTCTGATCCAGATTCAGGATCCGAAAAACCTGACGGCGATTAAACTCGCTGACTCCGATGCTCTGCGCGTCGGTGATTACACCGTGGCAATCGGCAACCCGTTTGGTCTGGGTGAAACCGTGACCTCCGGTATCGTTTCTGCGCTGGGTCGTAGCGGCCTGAATGCGGAAAACTATGAAAACTTCATTCAGACCGATGCGGCGATTAACCGTGGTAACTCCGGCGGTGCGCTGGTGAACCTGAACGGTGAGCTGATCGGGATTAACACCGCGATCCTGGCACCGGACGGCGGCAACATCGGTATCGGCTTTGCGATCCCAAGCAACATGGTGAAAAACCTGACCAGTCAGATGGTTGAGTTTGGCCAGGTGAAACGCGGCGAGCTGGGTATTCTGGGTACAGAGCTGAACTCCGAGCTGGCGAAAGCGATGAAAGTTGACGCTCAGCGCGGCGCATTCGTCAGCCAGGTCATGCCGAGCTCTTCTGCGGCGAAGGCCGGTATCAAGGCCGGTGATGTGATCACCACCTTGAACGGCAAGCCAATCAGCAGCTTCGCGGCGCTGCGTGCTGAAGTCGGCTCTATGCCGGTCGGCAGCAAAGTGAACCTGGGCCTGCTGCGCGATGGCAAACCGGTGAACGTGAGTCTGGAACTGCAGCAGAGCAGCCAGAATCAGGTCGACTCCAGCACTATCTTCAGCGGTATTGAAGGTGCGGATATGAGCAACAAAGGCGCGGATAAAGGTGTGGTGGTGAGCAATGTCAAAGCTAACACTCCGGCCGCGCGTATTGGCCTGAAAAAAGGCGATGTGATTATCGGCGCAAACCAGCAGCCGGTGAAAAACATCGCGGAACTGCGCAAAATTCTCGACAGTAAACCAACGGTGCTGGCGCTGAATATTCAGCGTGGTGACACTACGCTGTACCTGTTGATGCAGTAATCCCCTCAGCCCCTGCCTGCTATCAGGCAGGGGCTTTCTTCGTTTCTGTGACCCTTTCCACAAGTCCATACTTCTCCCCCTGACTTTGTGCATCCGCACAATGCGACACCCTGTGAACTCCCCTATGCTTGAGCTCAGCTCACAGGAGGGTTACATGGCTGGCTGGCATCTTGATACCAAAATGGCGCAGGAAATCGTGGCGCGAACCATGCGCATCATCGATACCAATATCAACGTAATGGATGCCCGTGGGCGAATTATCGGCAGCGGCGATCGCGAGCGCATTGGGGAATTGCACGAAGGCGCGCTTCTGGTGCTTTCCCAGGGACGGGTGGTGGATATCGACGATGCGGTGGCGCGACACCTGCACGGCGTGCGTCAGGGGATAAACCTGCCGCTGCGCCTGGAAGGGGAGATCGTGGGCGTCATCGGCCTGACCGGTGAACCGGAATCACTGCGTAAATACGGTGAACTGGTGTGCATGACCGCCGAGATGATGCTGGAGCAATCGCGCCTGATGCACCTCCTGGCCCAGGACAGCCGTCTGCGCGAAGAGCTGGTGATGAACCTGATTCAGGCCGAAGAGCACACGCCGGCGCTCACGGAGTGGGCGCAGCGTCTGGGTATCGATCTCAATCAACCGCGCGTGGTGGCGGTGATTGAGGTAGACAGCGGTCAGCTTGGTGTGGATAGCGCAATGGCGGAGCTGCAGCAGCTGCAAAACGCGCTGGTGACACCGGAGCGGAATAACCTGGTAGCGATCGTGTCGCTGACGGAAATGGTGGTGCTGAAACCGGCGCTGAACCCGTTTGGCCGCTGGGATGCGGAAGACCATCGGCGTCGGGTTGAGCAACTTATCTCACGCATGAAAGAGAACGGGCAGCTGCGTTTCCGCGTCGCGCTCGGTAACTATTTCACCGGGCCGGGCAGCATCGCGCGTTCATGGCGAACAGCGCGCACCACCATGATGGTGGGGAAGCAGCGGATGCCCGAAAGCCGGGGCTATTTCTATCAGGATTTAATGTTGCCGGTGCTGCTCGACAGTTTACGCGGCGGCTGGCAGGCCAATGAGCTGGCGCGACCGCTGGTGCGCCTGAAAGCGATGGATAATAACGGGCTACTGCGCCGTACGCTGCAGGCCTGGTTTCGTCATAACGTTCAGCCGTTGGCGACCTCGAAGGCGTTGTTTATTCACCGCAATACGCTGGAATACCGGTTGAACCGTATATCGGAACTGACCGGGCTGGATCTGGGGAATTTCGATGACAGGTTGTTGCTGTATGTGGCGTTGCAGCTGGATGAGCAGCGGTGATGTACGGCCTGACGCCTTAACTCCGCGCCTCTTATACAGAAGAGTGAGAAACAAAAAACGGCAACCGGGAGTTGCCGTTTTGCATTTATTTCCCGCGCGTTAACTTCTCAAGATCCGATTCAATTTCGCTGATCTTGTTGGTCACAACGCTTTCAAGATGACGCAGATCGTCAAGGATCTTACGTTTAAGATCGACTTCGGTGCGATCGCGCTGGCAGATCTGATCGAGTTCATCAATGACATAGCGGAGATTCGGGCTGATTTCCTGAACCTCTTTATACCCCTGGCCGACGCCATCAGCGACGACGGTTTTACGTTGACGCGGGTATTTGAACTTCACGCTCTTCGCGAAAAACTCTCCTTTGTCCTTGTGAAAATAGATTTTCAGAATATCGTTGTTCGCTTCCTGGCGGAGGCTGTAACGATCAATTTCATCAGGATTGGTAATGCCCAGACTTTTCAGATTATCGTACATAGCGGTACCCTTGAGCTCAACATAACCTATGAATAATTAACGAAAAAATCTATCTTCGCCACCATCAGATGTAAAAAAAGCGGGGTGGCCCCCGCTTTTTGTTATACCCGATTAATCGATGGTACGCAGCAGTTCGTTGATACCGACTTTGCCCCGCGTTTTCGCATCGACTTTTTTCACGATAACCGCACAGTACAGGCTGTATTTGCCATCTTTAGACGGCAGGTTACCGGAAACGACAACCGAACCGGCCGGAACGCGACCGTAATGCACTTCACCCGTTTCACGATCGTAAATGCGGGTGCTCTGACCGATGTAGACGCCCATTGAGATCACTGAGCCTTCTTCTACGATCACGCCTTCAACCACTTCGGAGCGCGCGCCGATGAAGCAGTTGTCTTCGATGATGGTTGGGTTAGCCTGCAGTGGCTCAAGAACGCCACCGATGCCGACGCCACCGGACAGGTGAACGTTTTTACCGATCTGCGCGCAGGAACCGACGGTTGCCCAGGTATCCACCATGGTGCCTTCGTCAACGTAAGCACCGATGTTCACGTAGGATGGCATCAGTACGGTGTTGCGTGCGATAAACGCGCCCTGGCGAACGGCCGCAGGCGGAACCACGCGGAAACCTTCTTTCTGGAAACGCGCTTCGTCGTAATCAGCGAATTTCATCGGCACTTTATCGAAGTAGCGGCTTTCTGCTCCGTCGATAACCTGGTTATCGTTAATACGGAAAGAGAGCAGCACGGCTTTCTTCAGCCACTGATGAGTTACCCACTGGCCGTCAATTTTTTCCGCGACACGCAGCGCGCCGGAATCAAGCAGAGAAATCACCTGATTCACCGCTTCGCGGGTGACGGTATCCACATTTGCCGGGGTAATTTCGGCGCGACGCTCAAAGGCGGACTCAATAACGTTCTGTAACTGCTGCATTGTTTTTACTCTTTCCATTTCACTAAAAAACACGTCACCCTTTATCGTTTGGATTGAGGGCTGCTGTCAACCGTTGTTGTACCTCAAGTTGCAGCTCATTATTAAGGGCACGTCGGTCGGCGGTGGCGATTATGAATAAATCTTCTACTCGCTCGCCAATGGTTGTAATTCTGGCGCCATGCAGCGAAATTCCCAGATCCGCAAAAACCTGGCCAACGCGCGCCAGCAGGCCCGGCTGGTCAAGGGCGATCAGTTCGAGGAACGATTTCCGATCCGTATGGGTCGGCAGGAAATTGACCTCCGTATCGACGGTAAAATGGCGCAATTTCGCCGGCTGGCGACGCGGCTGTGGCGGCTGCCAGCTGTGCTGGGTAATCGCCTGTTCCAGACCGAAGCGAATGCCTTCGTGCCTGTCGGATGAGAGCGGGCTGCCGTCCGGCTCCAGCACGATAAAGGTGTCCATCGCCATGCCGTCGCGGGTGGTGAAAATTTGCGCGTCGTGAACGCTCAGATTGCGCCGGTCGAGTTCTGCGCAGACGGCGGCAAACAGATAGGCCCGATCCGGGCTCCAGATAAAGATTTCGGTCCCGCCGCGCGTTGCCTGTGGGCTTAGCAGGATCAGCGGTTTTTTCAGATCATGCTTCAGCAGATGCCGCGCGTGCCAGGCGAGCTGATTTGGGCTGTGGCGGACAAAGTAGTTGGCCCGGCAGCGCGACCAGATCTGATGCAGCGCTTCCTCATCAATGTTGTCCATTCGCAGCAGCGCCAGCGCCTGAAGCTGGTGGTGACGTACGCGTTCACGCATATCCGGCGTGTTTTGCATCCCGCGACGCAGCTGTTTTTCGGTCGCGAAGTAGAGTTCGCGCAACAGGCTCTGCTTCCAGCTGTTCCACAGGGTTTCGTTGGTGGCGCAGATATCCGCGACCGTCAGGCAGACCAGAAAACGCAGGCGGTTTTCAGTTTGGACGATTTCGGCGAACTGCTTGATCACTTCCGGGTCCTGAATATCGCGGCGCTGCGCGGTGACGGACATCAAAAGATGATGGCGAACCAGCCAGGCGACCAGTTGGGTTTCGCGCGAATTCAGGCCGTGTAGTTCAGCAAATTTCAGCACGTCCTGGGCACCGAGGACCGAGTGGTCGCCGCCGCGCCCTTTGGCGATATCGTGGAACAGGGCGGCAATCAGAATCAGTTCTGGGTGGCTGAGGCGCGGCCAAAGCTCAACGCACAGCGGGTGCTTCGACCGGGTCTCTTCTTTAGCGAAACTTTCCAGTTTCAGCATCACGCGAATGGTGTGTTCGTCCACCGTGTAGGCGTGGAACAGGTCAAACTGCATCTGGCCGACAATGTGCGACCACTGAGGCATGTAGGCCCAGAGCACGCTATGGCGGTGCATCGGCAGCAGACCACGGCTGACAGCACCGGGGTGGCGTAACATGCTCAGGAAGAGCGAACGGGCTTCCGGGATATAGCACAGAGGCTGCGTCAAATGGCGGCGCGCATGGCGCAGATGACGCAACGTGGTGGAGTAGATCCCGGTGATCGTGCTGTTGCGCACCATGGTGTAGAACATCCGCAGGATCGCTTCCGGCTCGCGGATAAACAGCGTTTCATCGCGCAGGTCGATGAGGGTGCCGCGCAGCTGGAATTCATCATCAATCGGACGCGGCTTTTCATCGGTGGTCAGCGCCAGGATGGCTTCATCAAAGAGCTGCAATAGCATCTGGTTAAGCTCAGAGACGCGGCGGGTGACGCGGAAGAAATCCTTCATCATCTGTTCAACCGGCTCGTTGCCTTCGCCGCTGTAGTTCAGGCGCTGGGCGACGCTGAGCTGGCGGTCGAACAAGAGACGGTTATCGTAGCGGGTCACTTCCAGATGCAGGGCAAAACGGATGCGCCACAGCAGATGCAGGCATTCGTTAAGCTCGTTGCGTTCGGCTTCGGTTAAAAAGCCAAAACCGACCATCTCATCCATAGACGTCGCGCCAAAATGGCGACGGGCGACCCATTGCAGGGTGTGAATGTCGCGCAGGCCGCCGGGGCTGCTTTTGATGTCCGGCTCGAGGTTATAGCTGGTGCCGTGATAGCGCTGGTGGCGTACGTTTTGCTCTTCTACTTTTGCGGCGAAGAAGCGCTCCGACGGCCAGAAACCGTCGCTGAAGATATGTTTTTGCAGCTCAAGGAACAGGGCGACGTCGCCGATCAGCAGGCGCGTTTCAATCAGGTTGGTGGCGACCGTGAGATCCGATAACCCTTCCAGCAGGCACTCTTCGAGCGTGCGGACGCTGTGGCCAACTTCCAGCTTCACGTCCCACAGAAGCGTCAGGAGTTCGCCAATTTTTTGCGCCTGTTCGTCGGGCAGTTTTTTGCGGCTCAGCACCAGCAGGTCGATATCGGAAAGCGGGTGCAGTTCACCGCGCCCGTAGCCGCCCACGGCGACCAGCGCGACATCACTTATCTGACCAAAGCCGTACTCAATCCACAGGCGTTGCAGCAGCTGATCGATAAATTCGGTGCGCGCTTCGATGAGCTCTTCCGCCGAAATACCCTCGTCAAAGGCTTTACCCAGCCAGCGCTGAAAAACGTCGATATGCGCTTTAATATCCGCCACCGTGAGCTCGCGCTGTGGCCAGACTCCAGGGTTGTCCGGCTGGTCGGGCAGGGTGGGGAGTGCCGTGTTCGGATACTGTTCGGGTAAAAGGTTACTCATCTCGTGCGCCACCCATAAGTAAAAGCTATAGCCATTAAAAAAGCCGGCATTTGCCGGCTTCTTATCATTCGTTGTGCGAGAGTATCGCCGGGATGGTGTCATCCTTTCGCAACGTCATAATTTCGCAGCCGTTGTCTGTTACCACAATAGTATGCTCGTACTGCGCAGACAAGCTTCTGTCTTTGGTTTTTACCGTCCAGCCATCTTTCATGGTACGGATACGGTAGTCGCCGGAGTTCACCATCGGTTCGATAGTGAAGGTCATGCCTTTTTGCAGCACCACACCGCCGTCATCCGCATCGTAATGCAGAACCTGCGGCTCTTCGTGGAACACGCGACCAATGCCGTGACCGCAGTATTCGCGCACGACGGAGAAACCTTCCGCTTCCACGAATTTCTGGATCGCGGCACCAATGGTACGCAGGCGGATGCCCGGCTTAACCATTTTCAGCGCCAGGTAGAGGCTCTCCTGGGTGATGCGGCACAGGCGCTCACCGAGGATGGTCGGCTTGCCGACGATAAACATTTTGGAGGTGTCGCCGTGATACTCGTCTTTAATGACGGTCACGTCGATGTTAACGATATCGCCATCTTTCAGCAGCTTCTCATCATCCGGAATACCGTGACACACCACTTCATTAATAGAGATGCAGACGGATTTCGGGAAACCGTGATAGCCGAGGCAGGCGGAGACCGCCTGCTGCTCGTTGACGATATAGTCGTTACAGATGCGATCCAGCTCGCCGGTGCTGACGCCCGGTTTGATGTACGGTTCGATCATTTCCAGCACTTCAGCGGCCAGACGACCGGCGACGCGCATTTTTTCAATTTCTTCAGGGGTCTTAATAGAGATAGCCATGTAATCTGTCCATCGGTGTCGATTTTTTCGACAATACTAGTCTAAGTGTTGTCAATGGTACCAGTCTGGAGCGTTGCCTGCCAAATTGAGAATCATTAACAGCACACACCGCCAACAATTATTGGTTTATGGTGGCGTTTTGTGGTATAAAGCGCGCCGGACTTCCGATCCATTTGTAATACACAAGATGGACCAGAGGCGACAACTCTCACATTGTGTAAATAACACACACGTATCGGCACATATTCCGGGGTGCCCTTCGGGGTCGGTAATATGGGATACGTGGAGGCATAACCCCAACTTTTAAATAGAGGTTTTAAACATGGCAACTGTTTCCATGCGCGACATGCTCAAGGCTGGTGTTCACTTCGGTCACCAGACCCGTTACTGGAACCCGAAAATGAAGCCTTTCATCTTCGGCGCGCGTAACAAAGTTCACATCATCAACCTTGAGAAAACTGTACCAATGTTCAACGAAGCCCTGGCTGAGCTGAACAAGATCTCTTCCCGTAAAGGTAAGATTCTGTTCGTTGGTACTAAGCGCGCTGCAAGCGAAGCTGTGAAAGAAGCTGCAAACAGCTGCGATCAGTTCTTCGTGAACCATCGCTGGTTGGGCGGCATGCTGACCAACTGGAAAACTGTTCGTCAGTCCATCAAGCGCCTGAAAGATCTGGAAACCCAGTCTCAGGACGGTACTTTCGATAAGCTGACCAAAAAAGAAGCGCTGATGCGTACTCGTGAGCTGGACAAGCTGGAAAACAGCCTGGGCGGCATCAAAGACATGGGCGGTCTGCCAGACGCTCTGTTCGTTATCGACGCTGATCACGAGCACATCGCAATCAAAGAAGCTAACAACCTGGGTATCCCGGTATTCTCTATCGTTGATACCAACTCCGATCCGGACGGCGTTGACTTCGTTATCCCGGGTAACGACGATGCAATCCGTGCTGTTAGCCTGTACCTGAGCGCTGTTGCTGCTACCGTTCGTGAAGGCCGTTCCCAGGATCTGGCTTCCCAGGCGGAAGAAAGCTTCGTAGAAGCTGAATAATAAGGTTCTGTCCCTTATTTAGTACCGTGTATAAATAGGGGCCTCTATCTGGCCCCTTTTTCACTTTTAAGCCTGTCTGGTTTCTTAAACCGGGCAGGACATCTCTCCCGAGGATTAAAGAATGGCTGAAATTACCGCATCCCTGGTAAAAGAGCTGCGCGAGCGTACTGGCGCAGGCATGATGGATTGCAAAAAAGCGCTGACTGAAGCGAACGGCGACATCGAGCTGGCAATCGAAAACATGCGTAAATCCGGCGCAATCAAAGCGGCGAAAAAAGCAGGTAACGTTGCAGCTGACGGCGTGATCATCACTAAGATCGACGGCACCTACGGCATCATTCTGGAAGTTAACTGCCAGACTGACTTCGTCGCTAAAGACGGCGGTTTCCAGGCTTTCGCAAACAAAGTACTGGACGCAGCGGTTGCTGGCAAAATCACTGACGTTGACGTTCTGAAAGCACAGTTCGAAGAAGAACGTGTTGCTCTGGTTGCTAAAATCGGTGAGAACATCAACATCCGTCGTGTTGCTGCACTGGAAGGCGACGTTCTGGGTTCATACCAGCACGGCGCACGTATCGGTGTTCTGGTTGCGGCTAAAGGCGCTGACGAAGAGCTGGTTAAACAGCTGGCTATGCACATCGCTGCAAGCAAGCCAGAATTCGTGAAACCAGAAGACGTGTCTGCTGAAGTAGTAGAAAAAGAGTACCAGGTTCAGCTGGACATCGCCATGCAGTCTGGCAAGCCTAAAGAAATCGCAGAGAAAATGGTTGAAGGCCGCATGAAGAAATTCACCGGCGAAGTTTCTCTGACTGGCCAGCCTTTCGTTATGGATCCAAGCAAATCTGTTGCTCAGCTGCTGAAAGAGCACAACGCTGACGTAACTGGCTTCATCCGCTTCGAAGTGGGCGAAGGCATCGAGAAAGTCGAAACTGACTTCGCAGCAGAAGTTGCTGCAATGTCCAAGCAGTCTTAATGATTGCGAAGGAGCCGCCTGAGGGCGGCTTCTTTTTGCCCCTCATGTGTAAATCAGACAGAGCCCTCTGGTTTCTGTACTGATAAGCGGCATACTATGTCGCCAGAATTAACCCCCATCTTAATCGTTGACAGTCTCAGGAAAGAAACATGGCTACCAATGCAAAACCCGTGTACAAACGCATTCTGCTTAAGCTGAGTGGCGAAGCACTGCAGGGAACGGAAGGCTTCGGTATTGACGCAAGCATTCTTGACCGCATGGCACAGGAAATCAAAGAACTGGTTGAACTGGGTATCCAGGTTGGCGTAGTTATTGGCGGTGGCAACCTCTTCCGTGGCGCTGGTCTGGCGAAAGCGGGTATGAACCGCGTTGTGGGCGACCACATGGGTATGCTGGCAACCGTGATGAATGGCCTGGCGATGCGTGATGCGCTTCACCGTGCCTATGTGAACGCCCGCCTGATGTCCGCTATTCCATTGAATGGCGTATGTGATAACTACAGCTGGGCAGAGGCGATCAGCCTGCTGCGCAATAACCGCGTCGTGATCCTCTCCGCCGGTACCGGTAACCCGTTCTTTACGACCGACTCCGCAGCGTGCCTGCGCGGGATCGAGATCGAAGCAGACGTGGTGCTGAAAGCCACCAAAGTCGACGGCGTGTTTACTGCCGATCCAGCAACCGATCCTACTGCGACCATGTATGATCAGTTGAGCTACAACGAAGTGCTGGATAAAGAGCTGAAAGTGATGGATCTTGCCGCCTTCACGCTGGCTCGTGACCACAAATTACCGATTCGTGTTTTCAACATGAATAAGCCTGGTGCACTGCGTCGCGTAGTGATGGGCGAAAAAGAAGGCACTTTGATCACGGAATAATTTCCGTTGACGACAAATACAGGTAAGATTCCGCATTACTTTTGTAGTGGGTTTGTTACCTGGACGCGCCTTTGGCGTTGTCATGAATTAAACGCGACTATACTTAGCACACCTATAGCGGCTGTGCTGGCGGATAGTCTGCCTGAGACTAGTGTTCAAGGATTCGTAACGTGATTAACGACATCAGAAAAGATGCTGAAACACGCATGGAAAAATGCGTAGAAGCGTTCAAAAACCAAATCAGCAAAGTGCGTACTGGTCGTGCTTCCCCAAGCCTGCTGGATGGCATTGTAGTGGAATACTACGGTACCCCAACTCCGCTGCGTCAGCTGGCGAGCGTAACGGTTGAAGACACCCGTACCCTGAAAATCAACGTTTTCGATCGTTCATTGGGCCCGGCTGTTGAAAAAGCCATCATGGCTTCCGATCTGGGTCTGAACCCAAGCTCTGCGGGCACTGATATCCGCGTTCCGCTGCCTCCACTGACAGAAGAGCGTCGTAAAGAGCTGATCAAAGTCGTGCGTGGCGAAGCTGAAGGCGCTCGCGTTGCCGTGCGTAACGTGCGTCGTGATGCGAACGATAAAGTGAAAGCACTGCTGAAAGAGAAAGAAATCAGCGAAGATGACGATCGTCGTTCTCAGGACGACGTGCAGAAAATGACTGACGCTGCGATCAAGAAAGTTGACGCGGCGCTGGCAGATAAAGAAGCGGAACTGATGCAGTTCTGATTTCTGACGTCATCTGATAAAACGCCGTTCAGAAAGTCCTGTGACTTTGCTGGCGGCGTTTTGCTTTTATATAGTCTAACTTTTCTTCCGGGCATCTCATGAAGCATTTAACTCTTCTCGGCTCAACCGGCTCTATCGGTTGCAGCACTCTCGACGTTGTTCGTCACAACCCTGACCAGTACACGGTAATCGCCCTCGTGGCCGGTAAGAACGTGCAGCGCATGGTTGAACAGTGTCTGGAGTTTACTCCCCGCTATGCGGTGATGGATGACGAGGAAAGTGCTCGCCAGGTCAAAACGTTACTGACAGAGAATGGCAGTCGCACTGAGGTTTTAAGTGGTCAGCAGGCCGCATGCGAAATGGCTGCGCTAAGTGACGTGGACCAGGTCATGGCGGCCATCGTGGGGGCAGCGGGTTTACTGCCAACGCTTGCTGCTATCGATGCCGGTAAGACGGTACTGCTGGCAAATAAAGAGTCGCTGGTGACCTGCGGCCGCCTGTTTATGGAAGCCGTGAAAGCGCGAGGTGCGCGACTTTTACCGGTAGATAGCGAACATAACGCGATTTTTCAGAGTTTACCGCAACCTTTTCAGGAAAACCTGGGGTACGCTTCACTTGAGCAGAATGGCGTGGTGTCAATTTTGCTTACCGGGTCTGGTGGCCCATTCCGTGA
Source organism: Lelliottia sp. WB101 (assembly GCF_003051885.1). NCBI lineage: Bacteria > Pseudomonadati > Pseudomonadota > Gammaproteobacteria > Enterobacterales > Enterobacteriaceae > Lelliottia > Lelliottia sp. WB101. The sequence continues at coordinate 78,145 of NZ_CP028520.1, read as the reverse complement.
AACGCCGCTGTCTGAACTGGCCGCAATGACGCCCGATCAGGCCTGTCGGCATCCGAACTGGTCGATGGGACGAAAAATCTCCGTCGATTCCGCCACTATGATGAACAAAGGTCTGGAATACATTGAAGCTCGCTGGTTGTTTAATGCATCGGCGAAACAGATGGAAGTGCTGATCCACCCGCAGTCGGTGATTCACTCGATGGTGCGCTATCAGGACGGTAGCGTGCTGGCGCAACTGGGCGAACCGGACATGCGCACGCCTATCGCCCATTCGATGGCGTGGCCAAACCGTGTAATCTCAGGGGTTAAACCGCTCGACTTTTGCAAAATCAGCTCACTGACTTTCAGCGAGCCTGACTATGATCGCTACCCTTGTCTGAAACTGGCGATGAACGCCTTCGATCAGGGACAAGCGGCGACTACCGCGCTCAATGCCGCCAATGAAGTGACCGTTGAGGCATTTCTGAATCAGCACATCCGCTTTACGGATATCGCCGCACTCAATCTTTCGGTGCTTGAAGCGATGGATTTGCGTGAACCGCAGAGCGTGGAAGAAGTGCTGGCAGTCGATGCGCAAGCGCGCGTCGTTGCACGCGAACAAGTGACGCGTCTCGCAAGCGGGCGATAATCCACCCACGAGTCGTCGTGCTATTTGTTAGCGTTGGGCTTCGGTGATATAGTCTGCGCCACCTGATCGCTGGTATTTGACGTAGAGTGGTCAGGTAAGCCGTGGTTTACACGGCTTTTTTGTGGAAAGGCTTCAGTATTCCTGAGTACCGTTAAATCCTTTCAGGGACTAAAAACGCGTTATGTTGTCTGCGAATCAACCAATAAGCGAAAACTTGCCAGCTCATGGCTGTCGCCATGTAGCAATCATCATGGATGGCAATGGCCGCTGGGCGAAAAGACAAGGGAAGATACGAGCCTTTGGGCATAAAGCTGGGGCGAAATCTGTTCGCCGCGCCGTATCTTTTGCCGCCAATAACGGCATTGATGCGTTAACGCTCTATGCTTTCAGCAGTGAAAACTGGAATCGACCGCCGCAGGAAGTGACTGCGTTGATGGAATTGTTTGTGTGGGCGCTCGACAGCGAAGTAAAAAGCCTGCACCGCCACAACGTCCGCTTGCGCATTATCGGTGATACCAGTCGTTTCAACTCACGTCTGCAGGAACGCATTCGTAAAGCGGAAGCGGTGACCGAAAACAATACCGGTCTGACGCTCAATATCGCGGCGAATTACGGCGGACGTTGGGACATTATCCAGGGGGTTCGGCATCTGGCTGAGCAAGTTCAGGAAGGGCTGTTAAGACCCGACCAAATTGATGAAGAGGCGCTGGGTCAGCAAATCTGCATGAACGAACTGGCACCTGTGGATTTGGTTATTAGGACAGGGGGAGAACATCGAATCAGTAACTTTTTGCTTTGGCAAATTGCCTATGCCGAACTTTACTTTACGGATGTTCTTTGGCCCGATTTTGATGAACAAGACTTTGAAGGTGCGCTGAATGCCTTTGCCAATCGTGAGCGTCGCTTCGGCGGCACTGAGCCAGGCGCCGAAAAAGTCTGATGGGGGTAGCTTTTGCTGAAGTATCGCCTGATTTCCGCTTTTGTATTAATACCCATCGTTATCGCGGCGCTGTTTTTACTGCCGCCGGTGGGATTTGCCATTGTCACGCTGGTGGTGTGTATGCTCGCCGCGTGGGAATGGGGGCAGCTTAGCGGCTTTACTTCGCGCACTCAGCGGGTATGGCTGGCTGTACTCTGTGGCCTGTTACTGGCGCTGATGCTGTTGTTGTTGCCTGAGTATCATCACAATATCCATCAGCCATTGATTGAGGGTTCCCTGTGGGCCTCGCTGGGCTGGTGGGTTGTCGCATTGCTGCTGGTGCTTTTTTATCCCGGCTCTGCAACATTCTGGCGCAACTCTAAAACGCTGCGCCTGATTTTCGGCCTGCTCACAATTGTTCCTTTTTTCTGGGGTATGCTTGTGCTGCGTGTGTGGCACTACGACGACAACCATTACAGCGGCTCACTGTGGCTGCTCTATGTGATGATTCTCGTCTGGGGTGCTGACTCCGGGGCCTATATGTTTGGTAAACTCTTTGGCAAACATAAACTGGCGCCGAAAGTGTCGCCTGGCAAAACCTGGCAGGGGTTCATCGGCGGTCTGTTTACGGCGGCGATTATCTCCTGGGGATATGGCGTGTGGGCGAATCTTGACGTCGCACCGACCACGCTGCTGATTTGTTCTATTTTTGCCGCGCTGGCGTCCGTTCTTGGGGATTTAACCGAGAGCATGTTCAAGCGTGAAGCAGGGATCAAAGACAGCGGTCACCTTATCCCAGGACATGGTGGAATACTGGATCGCATCGATAGCCTGACGGCTGCGGTACCGGTCTTCGCATGCCTGTTGTTGCTGGTATTTGGCACGATTTAACGGAAGGTTTTATGCTGAGCATCCTATGGAATCTGGCGGCGTTCATTGTTGCACTTGGTGTACTCATCACTGTGCACGAATTTGGCCATTTCTGGGTTGCGCGGCGTTGCGGTGTGCGGGTCGAGCGTTTTTCGATTGGCTTCGGTAAAGCGCTTTGGCGTCGCACTGACCGCCATGGTACTGAGTTTGTCATTGCGCTGATCCCGCTCGGCGGCTACGTAAAAATGCTGGATGAGCGCGTAGAGCCTGTTGCGCCTGAGATGCGACACTACGCCTTCAACAACAAAACCGTCGGCCAGCGCGCCGCCATCATTGCTGCCGGTCCGGTAGCGAACTTCATCTTCGCCATCTTCGCCTATTGGCTGGTGTTTATCATCGGTGTCCCTGGTGTTCGTCCGGTTGTTGGTGAAATAACCGCCAACTCTATCGCCGCGACGGCGCAAATTGCACCGGGCATGGAACTTAAAGCGATCGATGGTATCGAAACCCCTGATTGGGAAGCTGTCAGGCTGCAATTGGTTTCTAAAATCGGCGATGATCAGACCACCATCACTGTTTCACCCTTTGGTGCCAGTCAGCGTCAGGATAAAGTCCTCGATTTGCGTCACTGGGCGTTTGAGCCAGATAAGGAAGATCCGGTTGCGGCATTGGGCATTCGCCCACGCGGTGCGCAGATCGAACCGGTGTTAGCTGAAGTGCAGGCTGATTCGGCGGCGAGTAAAGCAGGTTTGCAAGCGGGCGACAGGATCGTTAAAGTCGATGGTCAACCGTTAACACAATGGATGACGTTTGTTATTCTGGTGCGCGATAATCCTGGCACACCGCTGGCAGTTGAGATCGAACGACAGGGGAGTCCGCTCTCCTTGACGCTAATCCCGGACACCAAGTCGGGCGGTGGTAAGGCGGAAGGATTTGCGGGCGTAGTGCCCAAAGTGATTCCGCTGCCAGATGAGTACAAGACAATACGCCAGTATGGGCCGTTCAGCGCCATCCTTGAAGCCACGGATAAAACATGGCAACTGATGAAGCTGACGGTCAACATGTTGGGGAAATTGATTACCGGTGACGTAAAACTGAACAACCTCAGTGGGCCGATTTCTATCGCTCAAGGGGCTGGGATGTCAGCGGAATTCGGGGTGATTTACTATCTCATGTTTCTCGCGCTCATTAGCGTGAACCTCGGGATAATCAACCTGTTCCCGCTTCCCGTATTAGACGGGGGCATCTGCTGTTTTTAGCGATCGAAAAGCTAAAAGGTGGACCGGTATCCGAGCGAGTTCAAGACTTTAGTTATCGCATTGGCTCGATACTGCTAGTGCTGTTAATGGGGCTTGCGCTTTTCAATGATTTCTCTCGGTTGTAAGAGAGATAGTTAGGAAGAATGCATAATAACGATGGCGATGAAAAAGTTGCTCATAGCGTCGCTGCTGTTTAGCAGCGCAACCGTATACGGTGCTGAAGGTTTCGTAGTGAAGGATATTCATTTCGAAGGTCTTCAGCGTGTCGCCGTCGGTGCGGCCCTCCTCAGTATGCCAGTTCGCCAGGGCGACACGGTTAATGATGAAGATATCAGTAACACCATTCGTGCACTGTTTGCCACTGGCAACTTTGAGGACGTTCGCGTCCTGCGCGATGGTGATACGCTGCTGGTTCAGGTGAAAGAACGCCCGACGATTGCCAGTATCACTTTCTCCGGTAACAAATCGGTGAAAGACGATATGCTCAAGCAAAACCTTGAAGCTTCTGGTGTTCGTGTGGGTGAATCTCTGGACCGCACAACCCTGTCCGACATCGAAAAAGGACTGGAAGATTTCTACTACAGCGTCGGTAAGTACAGCGCGAGCGTCAAAGCCGTTGTCACTCCGCTGCCGCGTAACCGCGTCGATCTGAAACTCGTCTTCCAGGAAGGCGTTTCAGCGAAGATCCAGCAGATCAACATTGTGGGCAACCACGCGTTCAGTACGGACGAGCTGATCTCTACCTTCCAGCTGCGCGATGAAGTGCCGTGGTGGAACGTAGTCGGCGATCGTAAATACCAGAAACAGAAGCTGGCGGGCGATCTCGAAACCCTGCGTAGCTACTATCTGGACCGCGGTTATGCCCGTTTCAACATTGACTCTACTCAGGTCAGTCTGACTCCGGACAAGAAAGGTATCTACATTACGGTTAACATCACTGAAGGCGATCAGTACAAGCTTTCCGGTGTTGAAGTAAGCGGAAACCTGGCGGGTCATTCCGCTGAGATCGAGAGTCTGACCAAGCTTGCACCGGGTGAACTGTATAGCGGCGCGAAAGTAACCAAAATGGAAGACGGCATTAAAAAGCTGCTCGGCCGTTATGGTTATGCCTACCCGCGCGTTCAGACTCAGCCAGAAATCAACGACACGGATAAAACCGTTAAGCTCCACGTTAACGTGGATGCGGGTAACCGTTTCTATGTGCGTAAAATTCGCTTTGAAGGTAACGATACCTCCAAAGATTCAGTACTGCGTCGCGAAATGCGCCAGATGGAAGGCGCATGGTTGGGCAGCGACCTCGTTGACCAGGGTAAAGAGCGTCTGAACCGTCTGGGTTACTTCGAAACGGTCGATACCGATACACAGCGCGTATCAGGCAGCCCGGATCAGGTAGACGTGGTTTACAAGGTGAAAGAGCGTAACACCGGTAGCTTTAACTTCGGCGTGGGTTACGGCACCGAAAGTGGCGTGAGCTTCCAGGTCGGCGTTCAGCAGGATAACTGGTTAGGTACGGGCTATTCCGTTGGTATCAACGGTACCAAGAACGACTACCAGACCTATTCCGAGTTCTCTGTCACTAACCCATACTTCACCGTTGACGGTGTGAGCCTGGGCGGTCGTATTTTCTATAACGACTTTAAAGCAGACGATGCGGACCTGTCCTCGTACACCAACAAAAGTTATGGTGTGGATGGCACGCTTGGCTTCCCGATTAACGAATACAACACCCTGCGTGCTGGTTTAGGTTACGTGCATAACGACCTGTCCAACATGCAACCACAGGTGGCAATGTGGCGTTATCTGGACTCTATCGGTCAGTCGGCGAGCACCTCCAGCGACAACAACGGTTTCGCTGCAGATGACTTCACCTTCAACTACGGTTGGACGTATAACCGCCTTGACCGTGGTTTCTTCCCGACAGCGGGTTCTCGCGTCAACCTGAACGGTAAAGTGACCGTTCCGGGTTCTGATAACGAGTTCTACAAAGTTACGCTGGACACGGCGTCTTACTTCCCAATTGATGAGGATCACAAGTGGGTTGTGCTGGGTCGTACACGTTGGGGTTACGGTGATGGCTTAGGTGGCAAAGAACTGCCATTCTATGAGAACTTCTATGCCGGTGGTTCCAGCACAGTACGTGGCTTCCAGTCCAATAACATTGGTCCGAAAGCGGTGTACTACGGCGGTAACGACTCTGATAACTGTGATAAGAAGTCTTCGTCAGAAGTCTGTAGCTCTGATGACGCGGTGGGCGGTAACGCCATGGGCGTCGCCAGCCTGGAGATCATTACGCCTACGCCGTTCATCAGCGATAAGTATGCGAACTCTGTGCGTACCTCGTTCTTCTGGGATGCGGGTACCGTGTGGGATACCAACTGGGATAACACCGCTCAGATGAAAGCAGAAGGTGTGCCGGATTACAGCGATCCGAGCAACATTCGCATGTCTGCAGGTATCGCATTACAATGGATGTCACCGTTGGGGCCGTTGGTCTTCTCCTACGCCCAGCCGTTTAAGAAATACGATGGAGACAAAGCGGAACAGTTCCAGTTTAACATTGGTAAAACCTGGTAATTATCCGTTGCAATGGAATGCGTTGGCAGTGTAGCGCTGACAACCGGCGATCGCATAGACGATCGCCTTGCCACGCAAAGAACGGTACCTTCGGGTACCAATGGGATGGTAAGGAGTTTATTGTGAAAAAGTGGTTATTAGCTGCAGGTCTGGGTTTGGCAATGGTGACTTCTGCTCAGGCAGCGGACAAAATTGCAATCGTCAACATGGGTAATCTTTTCCAGCAGGTAGCCCAGAAAACGGGTGTTTCTGCGACTCTGGAAAACGAATTCAAAGGCCGTGCTGGTGAACTGCAAGGTATGGAAAACGATCTTCAGTCCAAAATGCAGCGTCTGCAGCGTGATGGTTCTACCATGAAAGCGAGCGACCGTAGCAAGCTGGAAAAAGACGTAATGGCTCAGCGTCAGACTTTCTCTCAGAAAGCACAGGCTTTCGAGCAGGATCGTCAGCGTCGTTCTAACGAAGAACGTGGCAAACTGGTGACTCGTATTCAGTCTGCTGTGAAAGCTGTTGCAGCCGATCAGAACATCGATCTGGTTGTTGATGCGAATGCCGTTGCTTTCAACAGTAGCGATGTGAAAGACATCACTGCTGATGTACTGAAACAGGTTAAATAAGTAATGCCTTCAATTCGACTGGCTGATCTCGCTCAGCAGTTGGATGCAGAATTACACGGTGATGGCGATATCGTCATCACCGCTGTTGCGTCCATGCAATCTGCTAAAGCAGGCACAATAACGTTCATGGTAAGCCCGAAGTACCGTGAGCACCTGGCTCAATGCCAGGCGTCTGCTGTCGTTCTGACGCAGGACGACCTTCCGTTTGCCACGACAAGCGCACTGGTAGTAAAAAATCCCTACCTGACTTACGCGCGTATGGCTCAAATTCTTGATACCACGCCGCAGCCGGCGCAGAACATTGCTGCCAGTGCAGTCATTGATCCGACGGCGAAGCTGGGTAAAAACGTTGCAATTGGCCCGAATGCCGTTATCGAATCCGATGTTGTTCTCGGTGATAACGTGGTGATTGGCGCGGGTTGTTTCGTGGGTAAACAGACTAAAATTGGTGCAGGCTCCCGTTTGTGGGCTAATGTGACCGTCTATCATGAGATCGAAATCGGCGAAAATTGCCTGATCCAGTCCAGTACCGTGATCGGTTCGGACGGGTTTGGTTATGCCAACGATCGTGGTAACTGGATTAAGATCCCTCAGCTCGGCCGAGTAATTATCGGCGATCGCGTTGAGATCGGCGCATGCACAACGATTGACCGCGGTGCCCTCGACGACACCATCATTGGTAATGGTGTTATCATTGATAACCAATGTCAGATTGCGCATAACGTTGTGATTGGCGACAATACAGCTGTTGCAGGTGGCGTGATCATGGCAGGCAGTCTGAAAATTGGCCGTTACTGCATGATCGGTGGTGCCAGCGTGATCAATGGGCATATGGAAATATGCGACAAGGTCACGGTGACAGGCATGGGTATGGTGATGCGTCCTATCACTGAGCCTGGTGTCTACTCCTCCGGCATTCCGCTGCAACCGAACAAAGTGTGGCGTAAAACCGCAGCTCTGGTGATGAATATTGATGATATGAGCAAGCGTCTCAAAGCGATTGAGCGCAAAATCGATCAACAAGACTAAACGTTCATCCCTATAACGCTAAATTTCCCGGCCTGTCGGCTTTCTTATAAACCGGCAGGCCGTGTTATTATTGCTATTCAGTAAATTTTGACAGGAAGAGTATTTTGACTACCGACACTCATACTCTGCATATTGAAGAGATTTTAGAGCTTCTGCCGCACCGCTACCCGTTTTTGCTGGTAGATCGTGTGCTGGATTTTGAAGAAGGTCGTTTTCTGCGCGCAGTGAAAAATGTCTCTGTAAATGAGCCATTCTTCCAGGGACATTTCCCTGGTAAACCTATCTTCCCGGGTGTGTTGATCCTGGAAGCGATGGCACAGGCTACCGGTATTCTGGCGTTTAAAAGCGTCGGTAAACTGGAGCCAGGTGAACTGTATTACTTCGCGGGTATTGATGAAGCGCGCTTTAAGCGTCCAGTCGTGCCTGGTGATCAGATGATCATGGAAGTGACTTTTGAAAAAACGCGCCGTGGCCTGACGCGCTTCAAAGGCGTTGCGCTGGTTGACGGCAAAGTTGTTTGCGAAGCGACCATGATGTGTGCGCGTAGCCGGGAGGCCTGATACGTGATTGATAAATCCGCCTTTATTCATCCAACCGCCATTGTGGAAGAGGGCGCCGTAATTGGTGCTAACGCCCACATTGGTCCTTTTTGTATTGTCGGACCCCATGTCGTTATTGGCGAGGGTACCGTACTGAAATCTCACGTGGTGGTGAATGGTCATACGACCATTGGCCGCGATAATGAGATCTATCAGTTTGCCTCCATTGGCGAAGTGAACCAGGATCTGAAATATGCTGGCGAACCGACCCGTGTGGAAATCGGCGATCGCAACCGCATTCGCGAAAGCGTCACCATTCATCGTGGCACAGTACAGGGTGGTGGATTGACGAAGGTGGGCAGCGACAACCTCTTTATGGTCAACGCGCATATCGCGCACGACTGTACTGTGGGCAGCCGCTGTATCCTCGCCAACAACGCAACGCTGGCAGGACACGTATCGGTTGACGATTTCGCAATCATTGGCGGCATGACCGCAGTCCATCAATTCTGCATCATTGGTGCACATGTGATGGTCGGCGGTTGCTCCGGTGTGGCGCAGGATGTCCCACCGTATGTGATTGCGCAGGGCAACCATGCGACGCCGTTTGGCGTCAACATTGAAGGTCTTAAGCGTCGTGGCTTTAGCCGCGAAGCGATTACCGCGATCCGCAACGCGTATAAACTGTTGTACCGTAGCGGCAAAACGCTGGAAGAGGCCAAGCCAGAAGTTGCAGAGCTGGCAGAACAGCACCCTGAAGTTAAAGCGTTCACCGAGTTCTTTGAACGCTCAACTCGCGGTCTGATCCGTTAATGGTCGACAATCGTCCATTAACGATAGCCCTGGTCGCCGGAGAAACCTCCGGCGATATTCTTGGTGCAGGTCTTATCCGCGCACTCAAGGCTCGCGTACCCAATGCCCGCTTTGTCGGCGTGGCAGGCCCGCTGATGCAGGCCGAAGGCTGTGAAGCCTGGTACGAAATGGAAGAGCTGGCGGTGATGGGCATTGTTGAAGTGCTAGGCCGTTTACGGCGCCTGCTGCACATCCGCGCCGATCTCACCCGTCGTTTTACCGATCTCAAACCCGATGTGTTCGTCGGGATCGATGCCCCTGATTTCAATATTACCCTCGAAGGGAACCTGAAAAAGCAGGGTATCAAAACGATCCACTATGTCAGTCCGTCCGTCTGGGCGTGGCGACAGAAACGTGTTTTCAAAATAGGCAGATCGACCGATCTGGTGCTTGCTTTTCTGCCTTTCGAAAAAGCGTTTTACGATAGATTCAATGTTCCTTGCCGCTTTATCGGCCATACCATGGCAGACGCCATGCCGCTGGATCCGGATAAAAACGCGGCGCGCGATATTCTTGGCATTCCGCACGACACCCACTGCCTGGCCCTGTTGCCGGGGAGCCGCGGTGCTGAAGTGGAAATGCTCAGCGCCGATTTCCTGAAAACGGCGCAAATCCTTCGCCAGACTTACCCCGATCTTGAAGTCGTTGTGCCGCTGGTAAATGCCAAACGCCGCGAGCAGTTCGAGCGTATTAAAGCCGAAGTGGCCCCTGATCTGCACATCCACCTTCTGGATGGCAAAGGCCGCGAGGCGATGTTCGCCAGCGACGCTGCGCTGCTGGCCTCGGGAACTGCGGCGCTGGAATGCATGCTCGCGAAATGTCCGATGGTAGTGGGTTATCGCATGAAGCCGTTCACCTTCTGGCTGGCGAAACGTCTGGTGAAGACGGATTATGTCTCATTACCTAACCTGCTTGCCGGGCGCGAGCTGGTGAAAGAGTTACTGCAGGATGAGTGTCAGCCTCAGGCATTAGCTGATGCGCTGCTGCCCTTGCTGGCAGACGGCAAAACCAGCCACCAGATGCATGACACTTTCCGGGAGTTGCATCAGCAGATCCGCTGTAATGCCGATGAGCAGGCGGCTGATGCGGTGCTGGAGTTAGCAAAATGATGGAATTTGTTTACCCTCACACGCACCTGGTTGCGGGTGTGGACGAAGTCGGACGCGGTCCGCTGGTGGGTGCGGTAGTGACCGCTGCCGTGATCCTCGATCCGGCTCGCCCGATTGTCGGGCTGAACGACTCAAAAAAGCTTTCTGAAAAACGCCGCCTGGCGCTGTTCGATGAGATCAAAGAAAAAGCGCTGGCGTGGAGCTTAGGCCGCGCCGAGCCAGAAGAGATCGACACGCTGAACATTTTGCATGCCACGATGCTGGCGATGCAGCGCGCCGTTGCCGGGCTGAATATTGTCCCTGAATATGTGCTGATCGACGGAAACCGTTGTCCTGCGCTACCTATGCCGTCGATGGCGGTGGTGAAGGGCGATAGCCGTGTGGCTGAAATCAGCGCAGCGTCTATCATTGCCAAAGTCACGCGCGATGCCGAAATGGCCGCGCTGGACCTCACCTTTCCCCAGTATGGCTTTGCCCAGCACAAGGGGTATCCAACCGCTTTCCATCTGGAAAGACTGGCTGAACACGGCGCAACTGAACATCATCGGCGCAGTTTTGGTCCGGTGAAACGCGCACTGGGACTGGTGTCCTGAATCAATACGCAAGCAATTAAGTAACGCGGAATCTGAAGATGGCTGAACCACGTTTCGTACACCTGCGGGTGCATAGCGACTACTCCATGATTGATGGGCTGGCGAAGACCGGGCCGCTGGTAAAAAAGGCGGCCTCCCTTGGCATGCCTGCGCTGGCGATCACCGATTTCACCAACTTATGCGGTCTGGTGAAGTTCTACGGAACGGCGCACGGCTCCGGCCTGAAGCCGATTGTCGGCGCGGATTTTCACGTCCAGTGCGATTTGATCGGCGATGAACTGACGCAGATTTCCGTGTTAGCCATGAATAACACCGGCTACCAGAATCTGACGCTGCTGATTTCCCGCGCCTACCAGCGCGGCTACGGCGCGGCGGGTCCGTGGATCGATCGCGAGTGGCTGGCAGAGCTGAACGAAGGCTTACTGCTGATCTCCGGTGGCCGCTTGGGTGATGTGGGCAAAAGCCTGCTGCGCGGCAACAGCACGTTGGTGGATCAGTGCGTTGCATTTTATGAAGAACACTTCGCGGATCGTTTCTATCTTGAGCTGATCCGCACCGGTCGTCCTGATGAAGAAAGCTATCTGCATGCGGCGGTGGCCCTTGCGGAAGAACGCGGTCTGCCCGTCGTCGCGACCAACGACGTGCGTTTCCTTGAGCCTGGCGACTTTGATGCGCACGAGATCCGCGTGGCCATCCACGATGGTTTTACTCTCGACGATCCCAAGCGTCCGCGTAACTATTCGTCGCAGCAGTACATGCGCAACGAAGACGAAATGTGTGAGCTGTTTGCCGACATTCCGGAAGCGCTGGAAAACAGCGTCGAAATTGCCCGCCGTTGTAACGTCACTGTTCGTTTAGGCGAATACTTCCTGCCGCAATTCCCGACCGGTGATATGACCACCGAAGATTTCCTCGTGGTGAAATCGAAAGAGGGTCTGGAAGAGCGTCTCGAATTCCTGTTCCCGGATCCGGCCGAACGCGCCGAAAAACGTCCGGCCTACGATGAGCGTCTGGATATTGAACTCCAGGTGATCAACCAGATGGGGTTCCCCGGCTACTTCCTGATCGTTATGGAGTTTATCCAGTGGTCGAAGGATAACGGCGTGCCGGTCGGCCCTGGGCGTGGTTCCGGTGCGGGTTCACTTGTCGCCTACGCGCTCAAAATCACCGACCTCGATCCGCTGGAATTCGACCTGCTGTTTGAACGTTTCCTTAACCCGGAACGTGTTTCGATGCCTGACTTCGACGTTGACTTCTGCATGGAGAAACGCGACCAGGTGATTGAGCACGTCGCGGACATGTACGGTCGTGACGCGGTATCGCAGATTATTACCTTCGGTACGATGGCGGCGAAAGCGGTTATCCGCGACGTGGGTCGCGTGCTCGGCCATCCGTACGGTTTTGTCGATCGCATCTCCAAACTGGTGCCACCCGATCCAGGTATGACGCTGGCGAAAGCCTTTGAAGCGGAACCTCAGCTACCGGAAATCTACGAAGCTGACGAAGAGGTAAAAGCGCTGATCGACATGGCGCGCAAGCTGGAAGGTGTCACGCGTAACGCCGGTAAACACGCCGGTGGCGTGGTCATCGCGCCGACTAAAATCACCGATTTTGCCCCGCTGTATTGCGATGAGTCAGGGCAACATCCGGTCACCCAGTTTGATAAGAACGACGTAGAGTACGCGGGCCTGGTGAAGTTCGACTTCCTTGGTTTGCGAACGCTCACTATCATCGACTGGGCGCTGAAGATGATCAACCCGCGCCGGGCCAAACAGGGCCTGGAGCCGATTGATATCGCCGCCATCCCCCTCGATGATAAGAAAAGCTTCGACATGCTGCAGCGCTCGGAAACCACAGCGGTATTCCAGCTTGAATCGCGCGGCATGAAAGATCTGATTAAACGTCTTCAGCCCGACTGCTTCGAAGATATGATCGCACTGGTGGCCCTGTTCCGTCCGGGGCCGTTGCAGTCAGGGATGGTAGATAACTTTATCGACCGTAAGCATGGTCGCGAAGAGATCTCTTACCCTGACGTCCAGTGGCAGCACGAGTGTCTGAAACCCGTTCTAGAGCCAACTTACGGCATTATCCTGTACCAGGAACAGGTGATGCAGATTGCTCAGGAGCTTTCCGGCTACACCCTTGGCGGCGCGGATATGCTGCGTCGTGCAATGGGTAAGAAAAAGCCGGAAGAGATGGCCAAGCAGCGCGGCACCTTTGAAGAGGGGGCGAAAAGCCGTGGCGTTGACGGTGAGCTGGCGATAAAAATTTTCGACCTGGTAGAGAAATTCGCCGGTTACGGATTTAACAAATCGCACTCTGCTGCTTACGCGCTGGTCTCGTATCAAACCCTGTGGCTGAAAGCGCACTACCCGGCAGAATTTATGGCGGCCGTCATGACCGCCGATATGGATAACACCGAGAAAGTGGTCGGCCTGGTCGACGAATGCTGGCGCATGGGGCTGAAAATCCTGCCTCCGGATATTAACGCCGGGATGTACCATTTCCACGTCAACGACGACGGCGAAATTGTCTACGGGATTGGCGCCATCAAAGGCGTAGGCGAAGGTCCAATCGAAGCCATTATCGAAGCGCGTAACAATGGCGGTTATTTCCGTGAGCTTTTCGATCTCTGTGCCCGTACCGACACCAAAAAGCTGAACCGCCGGGTGCTGGAAAAACTGATTATGTCCGGGGCGTTTGACCGCCTTGGGCCGCATCGCGCAGCGCTGATGAATTCCCTCGGCGATGCGTTGAAAGCCGCCGATCAGCACGCAAAAGCGGAAGCGATCGGTCAGGCGGATATGTTTGGCGTGCTGGCAGAAGAGCCTGAGCAAATTGAGCAATCATATGCCAACTGCCAGCCGTGGCCGGAACATACGGTGCTGGAAGGGGAGCGTGAGACGTTAGGGTTGTACCTGACGGGGCACCCGATCAACCAGTATCTGAAAGAAATTGAGCGCTATGTCGGAGGCTACAGGCTAAAAGACATGCATCCGACAGAACGTGGTAAAATGACCACGGCGGCGGGGCTCGTCATTGCTGCGCGGGTTATGGTCACCAAGCGCGGTAATCGCATCGGCATCTGTACGCTGGATGACCGTTCCGGGCGGCTGGAGGTGATGTTATTCACCGAAGCGCTGGAAAAATACCAGCATTTGCTGGAAAACGACCGCATACTTATCGTCAGCGGACAGGTCAGCTTTGATGACTTCAGCGGCGGGCTTAAAATGATGGCCCGTGAAGTGATGGATATTGACGAAGCCCGGGAAAAATATGCTCGCGGGCTTGCTATCTCGCTGACGGACAGGCAAATTGATGACCAGCTTTTAAACCGACTCCGTCAGTCTCTGGAACCCCATCGATCGGGGACCATTCCAGTACATCTCTACTATCAGAGGGCGGATGCACGCGCGCGGTTGCGCTTTGGTGCAACGTGGCGTGTCTCTCCGAGCGATCGTTTACTTAACGATCTCCGTGGCCTCATTGGTTCGGAGCAGGTGGAACTGGAGTTTGACTAATACAGGAATACTATGAGTCTGAATTTCCTTGATTTCGAACAGCCGATTGCAGAGCTGGAAGCGAAAATCGATTCTTTGACAGCGGTAAGCCGTCAGGATGAAAAACTGGATATTAACATCGACGAAGAAGTGCATCGTCTGCGTGAAAAAAGCGTAGAACTGACGCGCAAAATCTTTGCCGATCTCGGCGCATGGCAGATTGCCCAGCTGGCTCGTCATCCACAGCGCCCGTACACCCTGGATTATGTCCGCCTGGCGTTTGATGAATTTGACGAACTGGCAGGCGATCGCGCTTATGCTGACGACAAAGCCATTGTTGGCGGTATCGCTCGTCTGGATGGTCGCCCGGTGATGATCATTGGTCATCAGAAAGGCCGTGAAACCAAAGAGAAAATCCGTCGTAACTTTGGGATGCCAGCGCCGGAAGGCTACCGTAAGGCCCTGCGCCTGATGGAAATGGCAGAGCGCTTTAACATGCCTATCGTGACCTTTATCGACACCCCAGGTGCATACCCAGGTGTTGGTGCAGAAGAGCGCGGTCAGTCTGAAGCTATCGCACGTAACCTGCGTGAAATGTCGCGTCTGTCCGTTCCGGTGATTTGTACCGTGATCGGTGAAGGCGGCTCCGGTGGCGCATTGGCTATCGGCGTGGGCGATAAAGTGAATATGCTGCAGTACAGCACCTATTCCGTTATCTCCCCTGAAGGCTGTGCCTCCATTCTGTGGAAGAGTGCAGACAAAGCGCCGCTGGCAGCGGAAGCAATGGGTATCATCGCACCACGTCTGAAAGAGCTGAAACTGATCGATACCGTGATCCCAGAACCACTGGGTGGCGCGCACCGTAAGCCGGAAGTGATGGCCGCTTCCCTTAAGGCGCAGCTGCTGGCTGACCTGGCCGATCTCGATGTGCTGAGCAAAGAGGACCTGCTCAACCGTCGCTATCAGCGCCTGATGAGCTACGGTTACGCGTAAGTTGCACACATAAATCTTAAAAGCCGCACACTGTTGCGGCTTTTTTTATACCTGCCGTTTACCTCGGCTATGCTTATCTAATGTTTTTCAAGGAGGTAGACCATGAACATCATTGCCATCATGGGTCCACATGGCGTCTTTTATAAAGACGAGCCCATCAAGGAGCTGGAAAAATCACTGCAGTCCCGCGGATTTCAGCTTATCTGGCCGAACAACAGCGCCGATCTACTGAAGGTTATCGAACACAATCCACGCATCTGTGGCGTCGTTTTCGACTGGGATGAGTACGACCTGGAGCTGTGCAGCGATATCAATCAACTTAATGAATATCTGCCGCTGTACGCCTTTATCAATACTCATTCGACGATGGACGTTAGCGCTCACGATATGCGCATGGCGCTGTGGTTTTTTGAGTATGCCCTCGGCGCTGCCGACGATATTGCGACGCGTATCGAGCAATACACGCACGAGTATCTCGATAACATCACGCCTCCTTTTACCCGCGCGCTGTTCAATTACGTAAAAGAGGGCAAATACACCTTCTGCACGCCGGGCCATATGGCGGGTACGGCGTATCAGAAAAGCCCGGTGGGCTGCCTGTTCTACGATTTCTTTGGCGGCAACACGTTGAAAGCGGATGTCTCGATTTCGGTCACAGAGCTGGGATCGCTGCTGGATCACACCGGCCCGCATCTGGAGGCGGAAGAGTATATTGCCCGCACCTTCGGCGCCGAGCAGAGTTATATGGTGACGAACGGAACGTCGACTTCCAATAAGATTGTCGGGATGTACGCCGCCCCGGCCGGAAGTACGCTGCTGATTGATCGCAACTGCCACAAATCGCTGGCCCATCTGCTGATGATGAGCGATGTCATCCCGCTCTGGCTGTCGCCGACGCGAAATGCGTTAGGCATCCTTGGAGGCATTCCACGCAGGGAGTTTTCTCACGCCGCCATAGAACAAAAAGTCGCATCTGTTGAAGGGGCGAGCTGGCCCATTCACGCCGTGATCACCAACTCGACCTACGACGGGCTGCTATACAACACCAACTGGATAAAGCAGACGCTGGATGTCCCCTCGATCCACTTTGATTCCGCCTGGGTTCCTTACACGAATTTCCACCCGATCTATGCGGGCAAAAGCGGAATGAGCGGTGAGCGGGTGCTGGGCAAAGTGTTCTTCGAAACCCAGTCGACGCACAAAATGCTGGCGGCATTTTCGCAGGCATCATTGATCCATATTAAGGGCGAATACGACGAAGAGACCTTCAACGAAGCCTTTATGATGCACACCACCACATCGCCGAGCTATCCGCTGGTGGCCTCGATTGAAACGGCAGCCGCGATGCTGAGGGGGAATCCGGGCAAACGCTTGATCAATCGTTCGGTAGAGCGAGCGCTCCATTTCCGCAAAGAGGTCCAGCGACTCAAAGACGAAGCCGACGGCTGGTTCTTTGATATCTGGCAGCCGGAGGAGATTGATGAAGCGGAGTGCTGGTCCGTCGCGCCAGGTGAGAGCTGGCATGGATTCCGCGATGCTGATGCGGATCATATGTTCCTCGATCCGGTAAAAGTCACCATTCTGACACCGGGAATGGATGAGCAGGGGACGATGAGCGATGACGGCATTCCCGCTGCTCTGGTGGCGAAATTCCTCGATGAGCGCGGCGTAGTGGTAGAGAAAACCGGGCCGTACAATCTGCTGTTTTTGTTCAGTATTGGCATCGATAAAACCCGCGCAATGGGGCTATTACGGGGACTGATGGAGTTCAAACGTGCCTACGATCTCAATCTGCGGGTAAAAAATATGCTGCCGGATCTGTATGCCGAGGATCCAGATTTCTACCGCAACATGCGGATCCAGGATCTGGCTCAGGGGATCCACAAGCTGATCCGCCAGCACGATCTGCCCCGGCTGATGCTGCAGGCGTTTGACGTTTTACCTGAAATGAAACTGACGCCGCACAAAGCCTGGCAACGTCAGGTGAAAGGGGAAGTGGAAACTATCGAGCTGGAAAATCTGGTGGGACGCATATCGGCGAATATGATCCTGCCTTATCCGCCAGGCGTTCCGCTTTTGATGCCGGGCGAGATGATTACCGAACAAAGCCGGGCTGTGCTCGATTTCCTGCTGATGCTGTGCTCGGTGGGGCGGCACTATCCCGGGTTTGAGACCGATATTCACGGGGCGAAACGCGATGAAAACGGCGGCTACTGGGTGCGAGTCTTAAAAAATAGCTGAGCCCTTGCGTGCCAGGGGGCTCGGTTGTAACGTTTACTCCTCATAAAAAGGAGAGGCTATGCTGGGTTTAAAACAGGTTCACCATATTGCGATCATTGCGACTGACTATGCCAAAAGTAAGGCATTTTATTGCGACATTCTCGGGTTCACGCTGATGAGCGAAGCGTATCGCGCCGAGCGTGATTCGTGGAAAGGTGACCTGGCGTTGAACGGGCAATATGTGATTGAGCTGTTCTCTTTTCCTTTCCCGCCAGCACGCCCGTCGCGGCCTGAAGCCTGTGGGCTTCGCCATCTGGCCTTCAGCGTAGGGGATATTGAGCAGGCGGTGCAGCATCTCGACGCGCATGGCGTGAAGTGCGAAGCCATTCGCATCGATCCCTTTACCGACAAGCGCTTTACGTTCTTCAACGATCCGGACGATTTGCCGCTGGAGCTTTATCAGCAGTAATGCTTGCCATCCATGACAATGCTCGGTAATTTTCCGGGCATTGTCTCTCTGTGAACGCCTCTATGACCCGACCTGCGATTGCCCAGTCAGTTTCTCCTTACCGCCAGCTGCTGGTGGGCTTTAGCGGTGGCCTGGATTCAACCGTCCTGCTGCACCGACTGATGCTATGGCGCGAACAGGAACCGGATGTGAAAATCCGCGCGATTCATATTCATCACGGGTTGAGTCCCTTTGCCGATGAGTGGGTCGCTCACTGCGAGTCGCTTTGCCTGGCCTGGAATATCCCGCTTTTGATTGAACGTGTGACGCTGTTAGATGAAGGTCGCGGGACTGAAGCCCAGGCACGGAAAGCGCGCTATGCTGCCTTTGAGAAATCATTTCTGCCCGGCGAAGCGATTGTCACGGCGCAGCATCTCGACGATCAGTGTGAAACCTTCTTATTAGCGCTCAAACGCGGCAGCGGCCCGGCAGGATTATCCGCGATGGCTGAGCGCAGTGAATTTGTCGGTACGCACTTATTACGCCCATTGCTGGGTGAAACCCGCGCTTCACTGGAGCGCTGGGCGCAGGAACATCATCTTCGTTGGATTGAAGATGAAAGCAATCAGGATGACGCCTACGACCGGAACTTCCTTCGCCTGCGCATTTTGCCCGAACTTTCTCAGCGTTGGCCGCACTTTGCCGAGGCGACGGCAAGGAGTGCGAAATTATGCGCAGAGCAGGAGAGCTTGCTGGATGAACTCCTCAGCGAAGAGCTGGAAAGCCTGATGTCGCAAGAGCGAGCGCTGCGCATTGCGCCGCTGCAGGCGATGAGCGCGGTGCGCCGTGGAGTGCTGCTGCGACGCTGGCTGGCCGGTCATAATGCCCAAATGCCCTCGCGCGACATGCTCAACCGCATCTGGGAAGAGGTCGTGCAGGCGCGCGAAGATGCCAATCCGTGCTTACGCTTTAACGATTTTGAACTGAGACGCTACAAAGAGCAGCTCTGGTGGATCAAGCATCAGCCGTCACTGGCCGATGAAATCCTTCCGTGGGACAACATCCTTGAGCCACGGGAACTGCCGCAGGGTGCGGGCCAGGTTTGTCTTGAAGGGGCCGGGAATGTACGGCTGCCGGAGGCGGGTGAAAAGGTAACGATCCGCTTTAAGGCCAGCGGGAATTTACACATTGTGGGTCGTAACGGCGGGCGCAAGCTGAAAAAAATCTGGCAGGAGTGCCATATCCCGCCCTGGCTACGTGATTCCACGCCTCTGCTTTTTTATGGCGAAAATTTGATTGCGGCGGCGGGCGTGTTTATCACGCAGGAAGGCTGGGCGGAACAGGGTGTGAGTTTCGAGCGGAAAGCGTAACGGGCAGTGAGCTGCCCGTTAAAAGGAATTAGGATTCGCTCACCACGACGGTGCCGATATCCGGATGACTAAAGCTGGCAATTTTATCGAGACGAAGTTCACGCGTTGCACCTGCGTCTTCGACGACCAGATATTCAACGTTCTTACGTGATACAAGGTCACTCGCTTTTGCTTTCAGCTCCTCGCCGTCTTTTAAGGCCAGCGCCAGGATCAGGTGATTCTGGCAGGCAAGCTCGAGGTTATCGTAGTCATCACAGTTGATGGGTTGATAGGTATCATTCATTGACATAATCGCTCACCAGTAAATTCGCAGCAGCATACGCCGCTTTTTCCCTGACCGATTCTGAAAGGCTGGCGTCCGACGCCACTTCATTCAGCACTTTCAATACACAGCCCAACGCATCCGGGATATACCCCAGATCTCCGCTGGCAATTTCCGCATACCTTTTGCGAATTAACTCACAATAATTTTCCACATCCCCTCCTGCCAGCGCACTGACGTTACTGTGAGATACACTTAAGCCTACGAAGATAAACTCGGTTTAGCAAGGTGACTATACCATACTCATTCAAGCAATATCAGCGCCTTGATATTGCTGAGATTCGCCGCTGCGTAACAGCCTTTTGGCCGGAATTTCGCTACAATGGGCACCTGATTCGAATGGAGTTCTCTCATGGCGCTGAAAGCGACAATTTATAAAGCGGTAGTCAACGTAGCTGACCTTGACCGCAACCAGTTTCTCGATGCGTCGTTAACGCTGGCCCGTCACCCGTCCGAAACGCAGGAGCGCATGATGCTGCGCCTGCTGGCGTGGATAAAGTACGCCAATGAACGCCTGCAATTTACGCGTGGTTTGAGCGCTGAAGAAGAGCCGGAAGCCTGGCTGCGTAACGATCATATGGGTATCGATTTGTGGATCGAACTGGGTCTGCCGGACGAGCGTCGTATGAAAAAGGCCTGCACTCAGGCGGCTGAAGTCGCGATTTTCGCCTATAATCAACGTGCTGCGGAGATCTGGTGGCAGCAAAACCAGCGTAAATGCGCGCAGTATTCGCACCTGTCGGTATGGTATCTGGATGACGAACAGCTGGCGCAACTGACCGCGTTTGCCACCCGTACGATGGCACTGCAGGCGACGATTCAGGATGGGGCAATCTGGCTGTCTGATGCTCAGAATAATCTGGAAATTCATCTGACTGCGTGGCAATCCCCCTCATGATTGTGGTGTCCCGAACCGTTACCATTCCTGATAATGAGCTGGAAATTACCGCGATCCGGGCTCAGGGTGCGGGCGGCCAGCATGTAAATAAAGCCTCAACGGCGATTCATCTGCGCTTTGACATTCGGGCCTCCAGCCTGCCAGAGTCCTATAAAGAAGCCCTGCTGGCTGCCAGCCATCATCTGATTACCAGCGATGGCGTCATCATTATTAAGGCGCAAGAGTACCGCAGCCAGGATTTGAATCGCGAAGCCGCACTTTCCCGGCTGGTGGCGGTCATACAGGAGCTTACTGCGGTGCAAAAAAGCCGCCGGGCCACGCGACCGACGCGGGCGTCGAAAGAGCGCCGATTGTCATCAAAAGCGCAGAAATCCACCGTAAAATCACTGCGTGGAAAAGTACGTCGGCCCCAGGAATAACGTACCAGGATTACATTGTTATAAGGAATTCATCGTGAATAAAGCGATATTGTCAGTGTTGGCCGCGTCCACACTGTTTGCATTAATAGGGTGTAACAACCGTGCCGAGATGCAGACTCTGCAACCGACGCATTCGGAAGAGTTGAAGCCGATGCAGCAGAGCTGGCGCGGCGTTCTGCCGTGCGCAGACTGTGAAGGTATTGAAACGACTCTGTTCCTGGAAAAGGACGGTTCATGGGTGATGAACCAGCGCTATCAGGGCGCGAAAGAGCCCTCTTCCTTTGCGTCTTATGGTAAATGGGCACGCACGGCTGAGAAGCTGGTGCTGACGGATGCTGAAGGCGAGAAAACCTATTTCCGTGCCAAAGGCGAGGGCATGGAGATGCTGGATCGAGAAGGGAATCCAATCGAGTCCCAGTTTAATTACACCCTTGCGCCAGTTAAAGCGGCGCTGCCGTCCACCCCAATGGCAATGCGCGGCATGTATTTCTACATGGCGGATGCAGCGGTCTTCACCGACTGTGTAACAGGCAAAAAAGTGAGTGTCGCGAACAATGCCCAACTGGAACGTGATTATGCCGTGGCGCGCGGGAATGACAGCAAGCCGGTACTGTTGACGGTGGACGGTCACTTCACGCTGGAGCCGAACCCTGACAGCGGTGAGATGGTCAAAACGCTGGTGACGGATAAGAATGCGAAGTTTGTGGCGGGTAAAGACTGCGACAGCAAGTAGGACTGAATCAGACGTAAAAGAAAACCCCGCCGAGGCGGGGTTTTTTATGTCTTAACCTTTGATGGCTTTCACCAGGTAATCAAGAATGTCGCCAGTCTTGATCATCTGCTTCTCGCCGCTGCGACGGTATTTGTATTCAATCTCGTCGCTGTCGAGGTTACGGTCGCCGATGACGACTGTGTGTGGGATACCGATCAGTTCCATATCCGCAAACATCACGCCCGGACGCTCTTTACGGTCGTCCATCAGCACTTCGATGCCCTGCGCGCGAAGTTCGCTGTACAGTTTCTCAGCCAGTTCCTGAACACGGTAAGACTTGTGCATGTTCATTGGCAAAATCGCTACCTGGAACGGCGCGATATTGTCTGGCCAGACGATGCCGCGCTCGTCGTGGTTCTGCTCAATGGCAGCAGCCACAACGCGCGTCACACCGATACCGTAGCAACCCATGGTCAGGGTCTGGTTACGACCGTCTTCACCCTGAACGGCTGCGTTCAGCGCCTGGGAGTACTTCGTCCCCAACTGGAAGATATGGCCCACTTCGATACCGCGTTTAATCTGAAGATGACCCTGGCCGTCCGGGCTTGGATCGCCGGCAACCACGTTACGGATATCCGCCACTTCTGGCGTCGCGGTGTCGCGATCCCAGTTGATGCCAAAGTAGTGCTTACCGTCGATGTTAGCGCCAGCAGAGAAATCGCTCATGGCGGCAACGGTACGGTCGATAACGACTGGAACCGGCAGATTAACTGGACCCAGCGAACCTGGACCTGCATTAATCACCGCGCGGATTTCCGCTTCGGTGGCAAATGTCAGCGGGCTTGCAACCTGCGGCAGTTTTTCGGCTTTCACTTCGTTCAGCTCGTGATCGCCACGAACCAGCAGGGCAACCAGCGGATACGCGCTACCTTCAACGGATTTCACCAGCAGCGTTTTCACCGTTTTCTCAATCGGCAGATTGAACTGCTCAACCAGCTCGGCGATGGTTTTCGCGTTTGGCGTGTCGACCAGTTTCATCTCTTCGGTCGCCGCTGCGCGCGGAGTGGCTGGTGCCAGCGCTTCGGCAAATTCGATGTTCGCCGCGTAGTCAGAGGTATCGGAGAAGATCACATCATCTTCGCCGCTCAGAGCCAGCACCTGGAATTCGTGAGAGGCGCTACCGCCGATTGAACCGGTATCAGCCTGTACAGCGCGGAAATCCAGACCCATACGGGAGAAGATTTTGCTGTAGGCACCGTACATCACGTCGTAAGTTTCCTGCAGAGATTCCTGTGAGGTATGGAAAGAGTAGGCATCTTTCATCAGGAATTCGCGGGAACGCATCACGCCGAAACGCGGGCGAACTTCGTCACGGAACTTGGTCTGGATCTGGAAGAAGTTCAGCGGCAGCTGTTTGTACGAGTTCAGCTCGTTACGGATCAGGTCAGTGATCACTTCTTCATGCGTTGGGCCGAGCACAAACGGACGCTCGCCGCGATCAACAAAGCGCAGCAGTTCCGGGCCGTACTGCTCCCAGCGACCACTTTCCATCCACAGGTCAGCGGGCTGAACCACAGGCATGGACACCTCGATAGCACCGGCGTTGTTCATCTCTTCACGCACGATGTTTTCGACTTTTTTCAGGACGCGCAGGCCGGTCGGCAACCAGGTGTACAACCCGGAGGCCAGCTTGCGGATCATCCCGGCGCGCAGCATCAGCTGGTGGCTGATGACTTCAGCGTCGGCAGGTGTCTCCTTCAGTGTGGAGAGCAGATATTGGCTAGTACGCATGTTGTTACGGTTCCATTTCGACGATTGGACCAGGCTGAAACGTCAGACTGACACAAAAAAAGTGGTTTAGTTTACCAGTGTGGCAAAGATGCCAAAAGAGAGGAAAAATAAAATTAGCGCTCTTCCAGCGCAAAGACTTCAAAACCTGCCTCGGTGACGCGCCAGCGTACGTTAAAATCGAGCAACAGGACGGCGTATGTTTTGCCTGCCTCTTCCTCTTTTCTGTAGGCGGGTCGCGGATCTTGCGCCAGAACGTCGACAATAAAATCTTTCAGGCGAGGGTAACGCTTTTCCAGATGCAGGAGCTGTGTGCTGACCTCTGCCGTGAATCCAACGGGCATATCTGCCGATGGGGCCTGCTGGGCATAGCTCGCGCGAGCGTCGGGCAGCGCTTCGGCAAAGGGCAGATAGGGTTTGATATCCACCACGGGCGTGCCGTCGACCAGATCCAGACTGCCTAACTGCAGAATCACCTGATCCTTCTGGCAGCGAATGCCTTGTAGCTCAACGAGCGACATGCCTACAGGATTTGGGCGGAAGGTCGAACGCGTGGCAAACACCCCCATTCTGGCATTCCCGCCCAGTCGGGGAGGGCGTACCGTCGGGCGCCAGCCACCTTCCATCGTTTGATGAAAGATAAACAGCACCCACAGATGGCTGAATGCCTCCAGGCCACGCACCGCATCGGCCTGGTTATAAGGGGCAATTAAGTGAAGTTCGCCGCCGCCGCTTTTGACCAGACCAGGCTGGCGTGGCACGGCAAACTTCTCTTTATAAGGCGAGCGGATAACACCTATCTGCTCAAACTGAAATGCACTCATTTAGCCGTGACGTTAAGGGCGTTGCCCATACACACAGCCTGACGATAGCAGCCTGGCGTACCGCTGGTAACTTCACAGCTGTGCAGCAAGACGGCGTTGGCTTTCATTTTGGCGGCATTAATCTGCAGGCGTTTACGCGCCGTTGGGATATTTGGCGGAGAGTCCTGATTGCTGGCCTGGCAGGATTCACCGGTGACTTCACCCAGATCGCGGAATGGCTTGCCAATCAGATCTTCAGCTTTGGTGTAGATTTTTACCGGCGCAGGACGCGGCGGTTTTGGTTTTGCTGGCTCCACCTTCGGTGGGGTTGCAGTGCTTTTAACAGGTTCAACAGGAGATCTGCTTAGCATTGAACAGCCGCTCAGCATGAGTGCTAAAAGACAGATCGGTAAAGCACGCATAATATTTCCTCAATGAATAATCAAATCGTCAGTTATTGAATCAGTTGCCTGCATAAATGACAAGACGGGCTTTCGCCCGTCTTGAATGATATTACAGAAAGGTCAGATTACCAGCCTTTAACAGCGCCGCCGTTAAACACTTTGTTGGCTTCCTGGTAAACTTCTTCAGACTGGTATGCCTGAACGAATTTTTTCACGTTTTCCGCGTCTTTGTTATCTTCGCGGCTCACGATCAGGTTAACGTACGGGGAGTCTTTGTCTTCAACAAAGATGCCGTCTTTTGCTGGTGTCAGGCCAATCTGGCTGGCGTAAGTGGTGTTGATCACCGCCAGCGCAATCTGCGCATCGTCCAGAGAGCGTGGCAGCTGTGGTGCTTCCAGCTCAACCAGCTTCAGGTTTTTCGGGTTTTCAGTCACATCCAGCACGGTTGGCAGCAAGCCCACGCCATCTTTCAGTTTGATCAGACCCACTTTCTGCAGCAGCAGCAGCGAACGGCCCAGGTTGGTTGGGTCGTTAGGAATCGCGACCTGAGAACCCGGCTGCAGTTCTTCCAGAGATTTGATTTTTTTAGAGTAGCCAGCAATTGGATAAACGAAGGTGTTCGCTACGGCAACCAGTTTGTAGCCACGGTCTTTAATCTGCTGATCCAGATATGGTTTGTGCTGGAAGGCGTTAGCATCGATGTCGCCTTTGCTCAGCGCTTCGTTCGGCAGAACATAGTCGTTAAAGGTTACCAGCTCAACGTCCAGGCCATACTTCTCTTTTGCGACTTTCTGCGCAACTTCTGCAACCTGCTGCTCAGCGCCAACAATGACGCCCACTTTGATATGGTTTGGATCTTTTTCATCCTGACCGCAACCCACCAGAGCCAGGGAGCCGATCAGTGCGCCTACCGCAGCAAAGGTCTTCAATTTAAACGTCATGTTATATCCTTAATTCGTCGAGTTTGCGTTGTGTAACGTTATTTGTGAGTAACAGCCCGGACGATGCGATCGCCAGAGAATTGAATGAGATATACCAGCACAACCAGCAATACCAGAACGGTGTTCATTACGGTAGCGTTATAACCAATATAACCATATTGATAGCCGATCTGACCCAGACCGCCCGCCCCGACAGCACCGCCCATGGCGGAATACCCGACCAGCGTGATAAGGGTAATCGTTGCCGCATTCACCAGACCTGGCAGCGCTTCGGGTAACAGCACTTTGCGTACGATCTGCATTGGCGTCGCGCCCATGGCACGAGAGGCCTCGATCAGACCGGTTGGAATTTCCAGCAGAGCATTCTCAACCATACGCGCGATAAACGGCGCGGCGCCTACGGTCAGCGGCACAATGGCAGCCTGCAGACCAATCGATGTCCCCACGATGACACGAGTAAATGGAATCATCCACACCAGCAGGATAATAAAAGGAATCGACCGGAAGATGTTTACCAGCGCAGAGAGCGTGCGGTAAAGCTTCGCGTTTTCGATAATTTGCCCTGGACGCGTGACGTACAGCAGCACGCCAACCGGCAGGCCAATCACAAAACCAAAGAATCCTGATACGAAGGTCATTGCCAGCGTTTCCCAAACGCCGCGAACCAGCAGCCACATCATCGGCTCAGACATAACCCAGTACCTCTACTTTTACATGGTGTTCCTGCAGCCAGGCAATTGCGGCTTGCGTCTCTTCTTGTGTTCCGTGCATTTCCGTCAGCATGATGCCGAACTTCACGCCACCGGCGTAATCCATCTGAGCGCTAATAATGTTGTTATTCACATTAAAGCGACGTGCTGTTTCGGAAAGCAGAGGGGCATCAACGGACTGACCGGTGAATTCCATGCGCAACATTGGAACGCTGTCAGGAGCTGATTCCACTTTTAAACGCGCCAGATAATCTTCCGGGATATCCAGATGCAGAGTGGACTGAATGAACTGCTGGGCAAGGGGCGTTTTCGGATGCGAGAACACTTCGCTGACGGTGTCCTGCTCGATCAGTTCACCGTTGCTGATTACCGCAACGCAATCGCAAATGCGCTTAACAACATCCATCTCATGAGTAATAAGAAGGATGGTCAGCCCGAGGCGACGGTTTATGTCTTTCAATAATTCCAGAATAGAGCGGGTGGTTGCCGGATCCAGTGCGCTGGTGGCTTCGTCGCAGAGCAGCACTTTAGGGTTGCTTGCCAGCGCACGGGCTATCGCCACGCGCTGTTTCTGGCCACCGGACAGATTAGCCGGGTAGCTGTCATGCTTATCAGACAGGCCAACCAACTCCAGCAGCTCGGTTACCCGGAGTTTCACTTCTTCTTTTGGCGTGTTGTCCAGCTCCAGCGGAAGCGCAACGTTACCAAAAACAGTACGTGATGCCAGCAGGTTAAAGTGCTGGAAAATCATGCCTATCTGACGACGGGCCTGAGTTAATTCTTTTTCGGAAAGTTTGGTCAGTTCCTGGCCGCCAACCTGGACGCTACCTTCGGTCGGACGCTCGAGCAGGTTAACGCAACGGATGAGCGTACTTTTACCGGCACCCGATGCGCCAATGACGCCATAAATCTGTCCAGCCGGAACATGCAGGCTGACATTGTTCAGCGCCTGAATGGTTCGGGTTCCTTGCTGGAACACTTTGGTGATATTGGAAAGTTTAATCATTAGATTATTTTTATCGTATGTAAGTTAGCCGTGGCATTTTGTTCTGCCAGATACGGGGTTCAACCGTAAACAAAATGGATGTTAAGGCATCCAGACGTCTAAATCAATCCAACAGTGCGCGATGAGCACTTTCTTGCGCGGTGAAACATGAGATAATAGCGGCACATGCCTTTTTCAGGAGCAAACCCGTGGCAAAATCAGTACCCGCAATTTTTCTCGATCGTGACGGCACCATTAATGTCGATCACGGTTATGTGCATGAGATTGATGAGTTCGAATTCATCGACGGCGTTATTGACGCCATGCGCGAACTTAAAGCGATGGGGTATGCGCTGGTGGTGGTGACCAATCAGTCGGGGATCGCCCGGGGTAAATTTACCGAAGCGCAATTCGAAACGCTGACCGAGTGGATGGACTGGTCACTGGCCGATCGGGATGTAGAGCTGGACGGTATCTATTATTGTCCGCATCACCCGCAAGGGACCGTCGAAGAATACCGCCAGACATGTGATTGCCGTAAACCTCATCCTGGGATGTTTATCTCTGCGCAGGAATTCCTGCACATTGATATGGCCTCTTCTTATATGGTGGGCGACAAACTGGAAGATATGCAGGCGGCAACAGCAGCAGGCGTGGGCACTAAAGTATTAGTTCGCACCGGTAAGCCGGTTACCCCAGAAGCTGAAAGCGCGGCAGATCTGGTACTGAATAGCCTTGCAGACCTGCCAAAAGCGCTCAAAATGCAGCAAAAATAGGCGTCACGTTGAAAAAATGAGCGGTTGAAATAAAAATGTATTTTTCCGCTTGTCATTCCTCTGAAGCTCCCTATAATGCGCCTCCATCGACACGGCAGATGTGAATCACTTCACACAAACAGCCGGTTCGGTTGAGGAGAAAAAATCCTGAAATTCAGGGTTGACTCTGAAAGAGGAAAGCGTAATATACGCCACCTCGCAACGGTGAGCGAAAGCCGCGTTGCACTGCTCTTTAACAATTTATCAGACAATCTGTGTGGGCACTCAAAGTGACATGGATTCTAAACGTCGAAAGACGCTAAATGAATACTCAAAGTCTCTGAGTGAACATACGTAATTCATTACGAAGTTTAATTCACGAGCATCAAACTTAAATTGAAGAGTTTGATCATGGCTCAGATTGAACGCTGGCGGCAGGCCTAACACATGCAAGTCGAGCGGTAGCACAGAGAGCTTGCTCTCGGGTGACGAGCGGCGGACGGGTGAGTAATGTCTGGGAAACTGCCTGATGGAGGGGGATAACTACTGGAAACGGTAGCTAATACCGCATAACGTCGCAAGACCAAAGAGGGGGACCTTCGGGCCTCTTGCCATCAGATGTGCCCAGATGGGATTAGCTAGTAGGTGGGGTAACGGCTCACCTAGGCGACGATCCCTAGCTGGTCTGAGAGGATGACCAGCCACACTGGAACTGAGACACGGTCCAGACTCCTACGGGAGGCAGCAGTGGGGAATATTGCACAATGGGCGCAAGCCTGATGCAGCCATGCCGCGTGTATGAAGAAGGCCTTCGGGTTGTAAAGTACTTTCAGCGAGGAGGAAGGCATTGAGGTTAATAACCTCAGTGATTGACGTTACTCGCAGAAGAAGCACCGGCTAACTCCGTGCCAGCAGCCGCGGTAATACGGAGGGTGCAAGCGTTAATCGGAATTACTGGGCGTAAAGCGCACGCAGGCGGTCTGTCAAGTCGGATGTGAAATCCCCGGGCTCAACCTGGGAACTGCATTCGAAACTGGCAGGCTAGAGTCTTGTAGAGGGGGGTAGAATTCCAGGTGTAGCGGTGAAATGCGTAGAGATCTGGAGGAATACCGGTGGCGAAGGCGGCCCCCTGGACAAAGACTGACGCTCAGGTGCGAAAGCGTGGGGAGCAAACAGGATTAGATACCCTGGTAGTCCACGCCGTAAACGATGTCGACTTGGAGGTTGTTCCCTTGAGGAGTGGCTTCCGGAGCTAACGCGTTAAGTCGACCGCCTGGGGAGTACGGCCGCAAGGTTAAAACTCAAATGAATTGACGGGGGCCCGCACAAGCGGTGGAGCATGTGGTTTAATTCGATGCAACGCGAAGAACCTTACCTACTCTTGACATCCAGAGAACTTAGCAGAGATGCTTTGGTGCCTTCGGGAACTCTGAGACAGGTGCTGCATGGCTGTCGTCAGCTCGTGTTGTGAAATGTTGGGTTAAGTCCCGCAACGAGCGCAACCCTTATCCTTTGTTGCCAGCGGTCCGGCCGGGAACTCAAAGGAGACTGCCAGTGATAAACTGGAGGAAGGTGGGGATGACGTCAAGTCATCATGGCCCTTACGAGTAGGGCTACACACGTGCTACAATGGCGTATACAAAGAGAAGCGACCTCGCGAGAGCAAGCGGACCTCATAAAGTACGTCGTAGTCCGGATTGGAGTCTGCAACTCGACTCCATGAAGTCGGAATCGCTAGTAATCGTAGATCAGAATGCTACGGTGAATACGTTCCCGGGCCTTGTACACACCGCCCGTCACACCATGGGAGTGGGTTGCAAAAGAAGTAGGTAGCTTAACCTTCGGGAGGGCGCTTACCACTTTGTGATTCATGACTGGGGTGAAGTCGTAACAAGGTAACCGTAGGGGAACCTGCGGTTGGATCACCTCCTTACCTGAAAGAACCTGCCTTTGTAGTGTCCACACAGATTGTCTGATGAAAAATAAGCAGTAAAAAATCTCTGCAGGCTTGTAGCTCAGGTGGTTAGAGCGCACCCCTGATAAGGGTGAGGTCGGTGGTTCAAGTCCACTCAGGCCTACCAAATTTATCCTGATACTGCGTTGTGAAACGGCTCGCATACTTCAGTATGCTTCGTCCTTCCACGCCTTGTCTCAGTCTAAATTACCGGTAATGAGATTTAGCATTTGTGATGGGGTTATAGCTCAGCTGGGAGAGCGCCTGCCTTGCACGCAGGAGGTCTGCGGTTCGATCCCGCATAGCTCCACCATCCTTTTACTGCGAACAACAAGAAAACTTCAGAGTGTACCTGAAAAGGTTCACTGCGAAGTTTTGCTCTTTAAAAATCTGGATCAAGCTGAAAATTGAAACGACACGCTGCGTCTGTTCTCCGTAATAAGAACAGAGTGACGGTGTGTTCGAGTCTCTCAAATTTTCGCGACACGATGATGTTTTACGAAACATCTTCGGGTTGTGAGGTTAAGCGACTAAGCGTACACGGTGGATGCCCTGGCAGTCAGAGGCGATGAAGGGCGTGCTAATCTGCGATAAGCGTCGGCGAGGTGATATGAACCTTTGACCCGGCGATACCCGAATGGGGAAACCCAGTGTGTTCCGACACACTATCATGTCATGAATACATAGTGGCATGAGGCGAACCGGGGGAACTGAAACATCTAAGTACCCCGAGGAAAAGAAATCAACCGAGATTCCCCCAGTAGCGGCGAGCGAACGGGGAGGAGCCCAGAGTCTGAATCAGCGCGTGTGTTAGTGGAAGCGTCTGGAAAGTCGCACGATACAGGGTGAAAGTCCCGTACACAAAAATGCACACGTTGTGAACTCGAAGAGTAGGGCGGGACACGTGGTATCCTGTCTGAATATGGGGGGACCATCCTCCAAGGCTAAATACTCCTGACTGACCGATAGTGAACCAGTACCGTGAGGGAAAGGCGAAAAGAACCCCGGCGAGGGGAGTGAAAAAGAACCTGAAACCGTGTACGTACAAGCAGTGGGAGCCTCTTTATGGGGTGACTGCGTACCTTTTGTATAATGGGTCAGCGACTTATATTCTGTAGCAAGGTTAACCGTATAGGGGAGCCGAAGGGAAACCGAGTCTTAACTGGGCGTTAAGTTGCAGGGTATAGACCCGAAACCCGGTGATCTAGCCATGGGCAGGTTGAAGGTTGGGTAACACTAACTGGAGGACCGAACCGACTAATGTTGAAAAATTAGCGGATGACTTGTGGCTGGGGGTGAAAGGCCAATCAAACCGGGAGATAGCTGGTTCTCCCCGAAAGCTATTTAGGTAGCGCCTCGTGAACTCATCTTCGGGGGTAGAGCACTGTTTCGGCTAGGGGGCCATCCCGGCTTACCAACCCGATGCAAACTACGAATACCGAAGAATGTTATCACGGGAGACACACGGCGGGTGCTAACGTCCGTCGTGAAGAGGGAAACAACCCAGACCGCCAGCTAAGGTCCCAAAGTCATGGTTAAGTGGGAAACGATGTGGGAAGGCACAGACAGCCAGGATGTTGGCTTAGAAGCAGCCATCATTTAAAGAAAGCGTAATAGCTCACTGGTCGAGTCGGCCTGCGCGGAAGATGTAACGGGGCTAAACCATGCACCGAAGCTGCGGCAGCGACGCTTATGCGTTGTTGGGTAGGGGAGCGTTCTGTAAGCCGTTGAAGGTGTGCTGTGAGGCATGCTGGAGGTATCAGAAGTGCGAATGCTGACATAAGTAACGATAAAGCGGGTGAAAAGCCCGCTCGCCGGAAGACCAAGGGTTCCTGTCCAACGTTAATCGGGGCAGGGTGAGTCGACCCCTAAGGCGAGGCCGAAAGGCGTAGTCGATGGGAAACAGGTTAATATTCCTGTACTTGGTGTTACTGCGAAGGGGGGACGGAGAAGGCTATGTTAGCCGGGCGACGGTTGTCCCGGTTTAAGCATGTAGGCGGAGGTTCCAGGTAAATCCGGTACCTTTTTAACGCTGAGGTGTGATGACGAGGCACTACGGTGCTGAAGTAACAAATGCCCTGCTTCCAGGAAAAGCCTCTAAGCATCAGGTAACATCAAATCGTACCCCAAACCGACACAGGTGGTCAGGTAGAGAATACCAAGGCGCTTGAGAGAACTCGGGTGAAGGAACTAGGCAAAATGGTGCCGTAACTTCGGGAGAAGGCACGCTGGTGTGTAGGTGAAGTCCCTGCGGACGGAGCTGAAACCAGTCGAAGATACCAGCTGGCTGCAACTGTTTATTAAAAACACAGCACTGTGCAAACACGAAAGTGGACGTATACGGTGTGACGCCTGCCCGGTGCCGGAAGGTTAATTGATGGGGTTAGCGGCAACGCGAAGCTCTTGATCGAAGCCCCGGTAAACGGCGGCCGTAACTATAACGGTCCTAAGGTAGCGAAATTCCTTGTCGGGTAAGTTCCGACCTGCACGAATGGCGTAATGATGGCCAGGCTGTCTCCACCCGAGACTCAGTGAAATTGAACTCGCTGTGAAGATGCAGTGTACCCGCGGCAAGACGGAAAGACCCCGTGAACCTTTACTATAGCTTGACACTGAACACTGGTCCTTGATGTGTAGGATAGGTGGGAGGCTTTGAAGCGTGGACGCCAGTCTGCGTGGAGCCAACCTTGAAATACCACCCTTTAATGGCTGGTGTTCTAACGTAGACCCGTGATCCGGGTTGCGGACAGTGTCTGGTGGGTAGTTTGACTGGGGCGGTCTCCTCCTAAAGAGTAACGGAGGAGCACGAAGGTTAGCTAATCCTGGTCGGACATCAGGAGGTTAGTGCAATGGCATAAGCTAGCTTGACTGCGAGAGTGACGGCTCGAGCAGGTGCGAAAGCAGGTCATAGTGATCCGGTGGTTCTGAATGGAAGGGCCATCGCTCAACGGATAAAAGGTACTCCGGGGATAACAGGCTGATACCGCCCAAGAGTTCATATCGACGGCGGTGTTTGGCACCTCGATGTCGGCTCATCACATCCTGGGGCTGAAGTAGGTCCCAAGGGTACGGCTGTTCGCCGTTTAAAGTGGTACGCGAGCTGGGTTTAGAACGTCGTGAGACAGTTCGGTCCCTATCTGCCGTGGGCGCTGGAGAATTGAGGGGGCTGCTCCTAGTACGAGAGGACCGGAGTGGACGCATCACTGGTGTTCGGGTTGTCATGCCAATGGCATTGCCCGGTAGCTAAATGCGGAAAAGATAAGTGCTGAAAGCATCTAAGCACGAAACTTGCCCCGAGATGAGTTCTCCCTGACCCTTTAAGGGTCCTGAAGGAACGTTGAAGACTACGACGTTGATAGGCTGGGTGTGTAAGTGCAGCGATGTATTGAGCTAACCAGTACTAATGAACCGTGAGGCTTAACCTTACAACGCCGAAGATGTTTTGGCGAAGCAGAGACAGTCGATTTTCAGCTGATACAGATTAATTAATGCGCAGGAATGCGTGTTGATACAGAATTTGCCTGGCGGCTTTAGCGCGGTGGTCCCACCTGACCCCATGCCGAACTCAGAAGTGAAACGCCGTAGCGCCGATGGTAGTGTGGGGTCTCCCCATGTGAGAGTAGGGAACTGCCAGGCATCAAATTAAGTAGTAAACCGGTGCATGAATCCGGTGGTTACAGAAGTCTTCGGTGGAGCGGTAGTTCAGTCGGTTAGAATACCTGCCTGTCACGCAGGGGGTCGCGGGTTCGAGTCCCGTCCGTTCCGCCACTTATTAAAAGCCCTGAGTTAACGCTCAGGGCTTTTTCTTGTCTGAAATTTAATTATTGCTATAAACGCAAAAATCCTCTGCATATTTCACTCTTTTTCAACATACCTTTACCACGCGATAATCATCCTCAGTTAACGAACATAATGATTAAAGAGGATTTACATGACTATCCCTGCATTCGGTCTTGGCACCTTCCGCCTGAAAGACGACATCGTCATCGCATCTGTTAAAACCGCTCTCGAATTAGGTTATCGTACCGTCGATACGGCACAAATTTATGGCAACGAAGCAGCTGTAGGCCAGGCCATTGAAGAAAGCGGCTTACCACGTGAAGAATTATTCATCACGACGAAGATCTGGACGGAGAACCTCAGTAAAGACAAGCTGATCCCAAGCCTGAAAGAGAGCCTGGAAAAGCTGCGTACCGATTATGTCGATCTGACGCTGATCCACTGGCCTTCACCTGGTGATGCTGTTTCTGTTGAAGAAACTATGCTGGCACTTCTGGAAGCTAAAAAGTTAGGTTTGACTCGCAACATTGGGATCTCAAATTTCACTATTCCATTGATGGAAAAGGCGATTGCGGCCGTTGGCGTAGAGAATATTGCCACCAATCAGATTGAGCTTTCCCCGTACCTGCAAAACCGTAAAGTGGTGAACTGGGCCAAAGAGAAAGGCATTCACATTACGTCTTACATGACGCTGGCGTATGGTAAAGCGTTGAAAGATGAAGTCATTGCGCGTATTGCTGATAAGCACAATGCTACGGCGGCGCAGGTTATCCTGGCGTGGGCGATGGGGGAAGGTTATGCCGTGATCCCTTCCTCAACGAAACGTGAGAACCTGGCGAGCAACCTTCTGGCGCGGGATCTCAAGCTGGACGCTGAAGATCAAAAAGCGATCGCTGCGCTTGATTGCAACGACCGCCTGGTCAGCCCGGAAGGTCTGGCCCCAAACTGGGATTAATTTAACTCACCCTCTGTAGCCTCAAACCCTCTCACAGCTCCTTCGGGAGCTGTTTTATATGCTCACTCAGAAAGTCGATAAATGCCCGGATACGGGTACTGACTGCGCGGTCGCTGTAATAAACTGCACTAAAGGGCATCTCCACCGGCAGACGTTTGTCTTCCATCAACTCGACCAGCTCACCCCGGGCTAACTCTTTATTAATCATATAGTCAGACAGACAGGCAATCCCATTCCCGCTAAGACAGAGCTGTTTCAGTGTCTCCCCACTGTTAGAGGACAGCCCGCTGGTAATCTCATGAAGTTGACCGTCGCTGCAGGCAATCGGCCAGGTATTCAGCGATAACGGCTCTGTGAATCCCAGACAGAGATGGTTTTTTAACTCCTCTACCGTCTCAGGTTTACCATATTGCGCAATATAGTCGGGTGAGGCGATGATTTTGCGATAGCTGGTAAACAGCGGACGGGCGCGCAGGCTCGAGTCCGTCAGCGTTCCGGCGCGAATAGCCACATCCACTTTGCGCTCAATCAGGTTGATGAACGTCTCAGAGGATACAAGCGACAAGGTCATCTCTGGGTAACGTTCGCGAAAGGGTTTCACTAATGGCATCAGAAAATGCAGCACGACGGGAGTGGCCGCATCGATGCGCAAAAGCCCGCGCGGTGTACTCCGCGTTTCCATGATCTCTGTTTCTGCTGCGGCCATCTCCTGCAAAATCGACTGCACCCGGCGAAAATAGCGCTCACCTTCTTCGGTCAGGCTCAGTTGCCGCGTCGTCCGGTTCAGCAAACTCACCCCAAGCTTCATTTCCAGCTTTTTGACGGAACGGCTAATCGCCGAATTTGCTTGTCCCAGCTGCTCTGCAGCCCGGCTAAAACTCCCGCTTTCCACGACAGCCACGAAGATTGCCAGCTCTTCTGAGGTTGCTTTCATTATTGCACCACCCGCAAAATTCTATTGATATTTTGACCATTTTTGTTATTTAAACACTGGTGCATACTTCGTGTCATCTTAATCCTGATGATACGGAGTATTTTATGCCACTGGCGCTTCTTGCCCTGACGATCAGTGCCTTCGCAATTGGCACGACCGAATTTGTTATCGTAGGGCTGGTTCCTACGATTGCCGATCAACTTTCTATCTCTCTACCTTCTGCTGGTTTGCTGGTCTCCATTTACGCGCTGGGCGTTGCGATTGGCGCACCTGTTCTGACTGCGTTAACCGGACGTTTCCCACGTAAACAGCTGTTAATGGCGCTGATGGTGCTCTTTACCGCCGGGAACATCCTGGCCTGGCAGGCACCGGACTATACCACGCTGGTGATTGCCCGCCTGCTGACTGGCCTCGCGCATGGCGTGTTCTTCTCGATTGGCTCAACCATCGCGACCAGCCTGGTACCCAAAGAGAAAGCGGCATCTGCCATCGCCATTATGTTCGGCGGTTTGACGGTTGCACTGGTGACGGGCGTGCCACTGGGCACCTTTATCGGACAGCATTTTGGCTGGCGTGAAACTTTCCTGGCCGTCTCACTGCTGGGGGTCATTGCGCTGATTGCAAGCCTGATCCTTGTACCGTCAAATATCCCCGGTCGTGCGAGTGCCAGTCTTCGCGATCAGGTGAAAGTGCTGACGCACCCTCGATTGCTGATTATCTATGCCATCACGGCTCTGGGTTACGGCGGTGTCTTTACGGCGTTCACCTTCCTGGCGCCGATGATGCAGGATTTGGCCGGCTTCTCGCCGAGTGCAGTGAGCTGGATCTTGCTGGGATACGGGGTTTCTGTCGCAATCGGTAATATCTGGGGCGGCAAACTTGCCGATAAACACGGTGCAGTACCGGCGCTGAAATTCATCTTCGCGGCTCTGGTTGTGCTGCTGATGGTGTTCCAGTTTACCGCCTCCATACAGTACGCGGCGCTGGGCACGATTCTGGTGATGGGGATTTTCGCCTTCGGCAACGTACCCGGCCTGCAGGTCTACGTAGTGCAGAAGGCCGAACTGTATACACCTAACGCCGTAGATGTCGCCTCTGGCCTTAACATCGCCGCATTCAACGTAGGGATCGCGCTGGGTTCCATCATCGGCGGGCAAACGGTTGAGCACTTTGGTTTAGCGCAAACGCCGTGGATTGGTGCCGTGATCGTCCTCGCTGCTTTCCTGCTGATTGGCCTGAGTGGTCGCCTCGATAAAACGGCTCGTGTAGCACTGGGATAAGTATCAGTAAGCGCTTGCTTACAAAACCAGACAGAGGTTTATGAGTAATTGCGTTGAAAGTGTGACCTAAAATCCCTATAACAGTAGAACCAGTCCGTTTTCCGGGCTGGTTCAATGCTATAGAGGTCGTTTCGAAAAGTGCGAAAAAATACCTATGCCATGCGCTATATTGCCGGACAACCTGCGGAGAGAATTTTGCCTCCGGGGTCGTTTGCGAGTCTTGGCCAGGCATTGCCCGCTGGCGCCCCCTTGAGCAGCGATGACAAAATTCGCGTACTGGTGTGGAATATCTTCAAACAGCAGCGTGCAGAGTGGTTATCCGTGCTGAAGAATTTCGGTAAGGATGCGCATCTGGTGCTGTTGCAGGAGGCCCAAACCACACCTGAACTGGTTCGGTTTGCAACTACCAACTACCTCGCCGCAGACCAGGTTCCCGCTTTTGTCTTGCCCCAACACCCCTCGGGCGTAATGACGCTTTCCGCTGCGCACCCGGTTTACTGCTGTCCACTGCGTGAGCGCGAGCCTATTCTGCGTCTGGCAAAATCGGCATTAGTCACCGTCTATCCTCTGCCCGATACCCGCCTGCTGATGGTGGTAAACATTCACGCCGTGAATTTTAGCCTGGGTGTCGATGTGTATAGTAAGCAGTTACTTCCCATTGGCGATCAGATCGCGCATCACAGTGGGCCGATTATTATGGCGGGGGATTTCAATGCCTGGAGTCGTCCGCGCATGAATGCGTTGTATCGCTTTGCGCGCGAAATGTCCTTACGCGAAGTGCGTTTCACCGACGATCAGCGGCGCAAAGCGTTTGGTCGTCCGCTTGATTTTGTCTTCTATCGTGGTCTGAATGTGCACGAAGCCTCTGTACTGGTGACGCGCGCCTCCGATCACAATCCACTACTTGTTGAATTCAGTCCCGGCAAACCTGAGAAGTAATGGTGCGTCAGGTCTGCCGTCGGGCAGGCCTGTGCAGGTACTGCCCTTTATTTTTCTCACAACCAAAGGACAGTACGATGACAACACAATCCCATCATGACAATGTAGAAAAACAGTTCGGTTCCCAGGCAAGTGCCTATCTGACCAGTGCGGTACACGCCTCTGGCCGCGACCTGGTGCGTCTCGGCGAGCGCCTGTCTGCATTTGCGCAGGCGCAGGTTCTTGATTTAGGCTGTGGAGCAGGGCATGCCAGCTTTGTCGCTGCACAGCATGTCGCGCACGTTACCGCTTACGATCTGTCTGGCCGGATGCTCGAGGTTGTCGCCCACGCTGCGAAAGACAAAGGGCTGAATAATATTTCGACCCGCCAGGGCTACGCTGAATCACTCCCTTTTGACGACGAAACCTATGACGTGGTGATCAGCCGCTACTCCGCCCATCACTGGCACGATGTCGGCCAGGCACTGCGCGAAATCAAACGCGTGCTGAAGCCGGGCGGGATTTTTATCATTATGGATATCATGTCACCCGGAAACCCGGTTCGTGATATCTGGCTGCAGACCGTTGAAGCCCTGCGTGATACCTCGCACGTGCGCAACTATTCGAGCGGTGAATGGTTCGCGATGATCACCGAAGCCGGTTTAGTTTCGCGCTCTCTGGTGACGGACCGCCTGCCTCTGGAGTTCTCCTCATGGATTGCGCGTATGCGCACACCCGACACGTTAAGCCAGGCGATTCGTTTGTACCAGGAGAGTGCCTCGGCGGAAGTGAAAGCGTACTTTGAATTGCAGGAAGAGGGATCGTTTACCAGCGATACGATCCTGGCGGAAGCGCAAAAAGCCGGATAAGAAAAA
Source organism: Lelliottia sp. WB101 (assembly GCF_003051885.1). Taxonomy (NCBI): domain Bacteria; kingdom Pseudomonadati; phylum Pseudomonadota; class Gammaproteobacteria; order Enterobacterales; family Enterobacteriaceae; genus Lelliottia; species Lelliottia sp. WB101. The sequence continues at coordinate 39,192 of NZ_CP028520.1, read as the reverse complement.
ACAAAAAAGGCACCGGGGGAATCGGTGCCTTTTTCTATGGGTCTGGCTGTCAGGAGTCTGGCGTCGTGCTGTTTTTAACAAACAGTGTCAGCTGATCGCCTGGCTGCAGATTGGCCGTATCGTCATTCCAGCGCATCACATCTTTGATGTTTACGCCGTGCGTTTTCGCAATACTGGACAGTGAATCGCCTTTGCGTACACGATAAGTAATGCTATCGCTGTTGCGGGCGAGACGCTGTGCGCTGCTGCCAGCGCCAACCGTCAGGTTCTGGCCAACTTTCAGGTTTGAACCGCGCAGATTGTTCCACTGCTGCAGGTCCTTCGTGCTCACGCCAAGACGTGATGCAATGCCTGAAATGGTATCGCCGGAACGAACCTTATAGCTACGGCTGCTGACGGATGAAACATCTGCAATCAGCGTTGACTGAACGGCAGCAATTTCACCTGATGCGAGAGACTCACGTAACTGTGCGGCATGCTTCTGCGGCACCAGTACGTACTGAGGCCCATTGGCACCCAGCGTTGAGCCTTTCACGCCTGCGTTAAAGGTCTTCAGCTTTGTCACCGACATTCCCGTCATATCTGCAACCTGTTTCATATCAACCGGGCTGCTGAGGCTCACTCTGGCCAGCGCGCGACTTTCGTCAGACGTTGGCAGATTTACACCATAACGTTTACTGTTTTTGAGAATATCGCTCAAAGCCAGCATCTTCGGTACGTAAAGCTTGGTTTCCTGTGGCAATGAGAGAGACCAAAAATCGGTGGGTTTACCACGCGCCTTGTTCGCTTTCATTGCCTTCATTACCCGACCTTCACCGCTGTTATACGCTGCGACCGTTAACAACCAGTCACCGTCAAACATCTTATTCAGACGTTGCATCATGTCGAGAGCGGCAGTCGTAGAAGCGACCACATCCCGACGCGCATCGTAGCCGCGAGTCTGTTTCAAACCATAATTGCGCCCTGTGCTCGGAATGATCTGCCAAATGCCTGCGGCATTGGCACCAGACGTTGCGTGCGGGTCAAAAGCGCTCTCCACTATGGGTAGTAGTACCAGTTCCATAGGCATGTTACGTTTCTTAACTTGCCCTGCTATCCAGTACATATACGGCTCTGCCCGTAAAGTTACATCGTGGAGATAGCTCTTATTACTTAAATACTTCTGTTTCTGATCGCGAATCCGGTTGTTTTCCGGAATCCCCATCTTCAGCTCGTCGCTAATAGAGGCCCACAAGTCCTGTTCCTGCGCGAATGATGTCCCATCGTCCATCCAACGCGCCTGACTTGTAAACTTCCCTGCTTCCCCTTGACCAGCTGCAGAAAGGCTCTGTGCGTGCTGCTGTATGTTGCCAGTGTTCTGGCACCCAGCAAGCAGGACAGAGGCGAGTAATATCGCTTTTGCCTTCATGTGTGTGTCAATAGTTGCTTAAAAGACGAGCGATAATAACGGCGAAACTTTCAAAAGGCAACCCGCAATTGTCAGAAGTCATCTTTCTTTGACCGTAACCATGCAAAACGCTCTTCAGGTTGTTGCAAATTTGTTTCTTGGTTAATTTTGTTAATTAAATCAATATCATTGGTTCTCAAAAATAAATTTATTATGCGCTCATTTTTCAGAATTACGGGCAGTGTATTTTGTTTTTTTACCCGTAACTCATTCACTTTGTGGTAATAATCCTGAATCGCAGGATCGTCAGGCAAGATGCTCAATGCAAACTTCATATTTGCTAATGTATATTCGTGGGCGCAGCAAACGAGGGTATCATCCGGGAGAGCATTTATCCTCTGGAAGGATTGGTACATCTGGGTTGGTGTCCCTTCGAACAATCTTCCGCACCCGCCGGAGAACATCGTGTCACCGCAGAAAAGATAAGGGAAACTGAAGAAGGAAATGTGTCCGGAAGTGTGACCGGGTGTAGCAAATACAGAAAAATCGTATCCCAGTATGAGGATTTTTTCGCCATCTTCGACTACCCGAGTCGTGCCCTTATCTTGTGTCTCCTGCGGACCATAAACCACTAAATGGGGAAATTTCGCCCGCAAAGCAGGGACACCGCCGACATGATCGTGATGATGGTGAGTCAGCAAAATGGCCTCTGGCTGCCAGCCGTTTTCCTCGATAGCCTGCAATACCGGTGCCGCATCGCCTGGGTCGACAATAATGCAACGCTTATCATCGCCGACTAAAACCCAGATGTAGTTGTCCTGAAACGCGGGAATGCTGATAAGATTCATAAATTACCTCTCATTACGTAACGGGTGTGTTGATGAAGCCGGCAAGGATACCTCAGATTGTCTCAGCACCAGAGAACTGGTCCCAGTTGCGGTGGGGTGAATACTATCGCGAGGCGCTTGAGCGTCAGCTCAATCCCTGGTTTGCAAAAATGTATGGTTTTCATCTGCTTAAGATTGGCAATTTGAGCGCGGAAATCAACTCCGAAAGCTGCGCCATCTCCCATCAGGTGAATGTATCCCTTAACGGTCACCCCCTTCAGGTTAAAGCCGATCCGCTTCATTTGCCATTCGCCGAGAAATCCGTCGACGCCTGTCTGATGGCCCACACGCTCCCCTGGTGCAGCGACCCGCACCGTTTACTGCGTGAAGCCGACCGCGTGCTAATCGATGACGGCTGGCTGGTCCTCAGCGGTTTCAATCCGATGAGCCTGATGGGATTGCGCAAGCTGGTGCCCGTTTTGCGCCGCACGCCGCCCTATAACAGCCGCATGTTTACGTTTACACGTCAGCTCGACTGGCTGTCATTACTGAATTTTGAAGTGATGTACTACAGCGGCTTCCAGGTTTTACCCTGGGCGGGGAAGGGCAGTAAAATGCTGACAACCCATCTGCCAGCACTTGGCTGCATGCAGCTTATCGTGGCGCGTAAGCGAACGGTTCCACTTACGCTGAACCCGATGAAGCAGAGCAAATCAAAAGCACAAATCCGTCAGACGGTCGGGGCGACGCGACAGTACCGAAAACCCTGATCAGGATTCCGGCTGATAGCCCACGTCATCGTGGATCGGATTCATCGCCGCTTCGCGCGCCAGAACGTCGCAACGTTCGTTTTCCGGATGCCCCGCATGCCCTTTGACCCATTCCCACTTAATGGTGTGATGGCTCAGTGCCGCGTCCAGACGCTTCCAAAGATCGACATTCTTGACCGGTTTCTTATCGGCCGTTTTCCAGCCACGCTTTTTCCAGTTATGGATCCACTGGGTAATCCCCTGGCGCACATACTGGCTGTCGGTACTGATAACCACATCGCAATCTTCTTTTAATGCTTCCAGCGCGACGATCGCGGCCATCAACTCCATGCGGTTATTGGTGGTCAGACGAAAACCTTCATTAAAGGTCTTCTCATGCTCACGGTAACGCAAAATGGCGCCGTAGCCGCCCGGTCCTGGATTGCCGAGGCAAGATCCATCGGTGAAAATTTCTACCTGCTTAATCATCTCTGGTAGACTTCCTGTATTTGAAACGATCAGTAAAACGACGAGTCTGACATAAATGACCGATATGAGCACTGCAATTACACGACAGATCGTCCTCGATACCGAAACCACCGGTATGAACCAGATTGGCGCACATTACGAAGGCCATAAGATCATTGAGATCGGTGCCGTCGAAGTGGTGAACCGTCGTCTCACCGGCAATAACTTCCACGTGTACCTGAAGCCCGACCGTCTGGTGGACCCGGAAGCATTCGGCGTTCACGGAATTGCCGATGAGTTCCTGCTGGATAAACCGACCTTCGCCGACGTTGCCGATGAGTTTATGGACTACATCCGCGGGGCTGAACTCGTCATCCATAACGCTTCGTTCGATATCGGCTTTATGGACTATGAGTTCAGTAAGCTCAACCGCAATATCCCGAAAACCAATACCTTCTGTAAAGTCACCGACAGCCTGGCGCTGGCAAGGAAGATGTTTCCGGGCAAGCGTAACAGCCTCGATGCCCTCTGCTCGCGCTACGAAATAGATAACACCAAGCGTACGCTTCACGGCGCACTGCTCGATGCCCAGATTCTGGCGGATGTCTATCTGACCATGACGGGTGGCCAGACTTCGATGGCGTTTAGCACCGAAAACGACTCCCGTCAGGCGGGTGACACCGGAATTCAGCGCGTGGTGCGTCAGGCGAGCCGTCTGCGGGTGATTTTAGCCAGTGACGAGGAGATCGCCGCCCATGAATCGCGTCTCGATATCGTGCAAAAGAAGGGCGGCAGCTGCCTCTGGCGCGCATAACAGATGCCGTTATGCTGTAAAAAGCACCGTGTGGGCGAATTTTGCAGCAACTGATTCAAAAGTTGAGAAAAAGCGTTGACGGGATCGGAACCAAACCGTAATATTCGCCTCGTTCCCAAGGGAACAATGCGGAGCGGTAGTTCAGTCGGTTAGAATACCTGCCTGTCACGCAGGGGGTCGCGGGTTCGAGTCCCGTCCGTTCCGCCACATTAGAAAGCCTGAATCAGAAATGATTCAGGCTTTCGTCATTTCAGGGCCTTATCTCTCTTATCTCCTCTCTGATGTTAGTTAACAAAAAGTTAATATTAGCAGTGCAATTTATTAACAATTGTTCGATATTGGTGCGATGGTTGCACTTTTAGTGTGCAATTCCGTCTCATCCCTTCGCTCCAAACGTTTCCTCTTGTAACAATCCTGTAAAAATAAGTCTCAAATAATCATTAGCTTACTTACGATTTTCCAGAAAGTTCCTGAACCAATGATTTATTGGTTCATTAATTGCTTAACTCTATGTGCAATAAGACGTTATCTATATCAATAACTTATTGTTAATAAAAATAAAGCAATGATGAGAGCAGGCGAACCAATATGGAAAAATCGTCACGGTTTCTGGCAAATTCCAGCACCGCACTTGAGCAGTTGCGCGGTCTGATCAACCAGCACGAGTCAACACCAGGCATTCCGCTGCCCACCGAACGTGAGCTGTCGGAAACACTCGGCGTAGGGCGACGCGAAGTTCGTCGTGCGCTGGACGTGCTGGAAGAAGAGGGACGCATCTGGCGCAAGCAGGGCAAAGGCACTTTCATTGGCCCTGCCGCACCGGTTGAACCTCTTGCGCTTCAGGGGCTGGTGCAGCAAACCAATCTGCTGGAAGTGATGGAAGCCCGCCTGCAGCTCGAACCCGGCTTAGCCCGTCTTGCGGCACTGCGTGCCACCAGGGAAAACCTCGCGCTGATGCAGCGCATGCTGGAACGCATCGACAAGGTCAGCCCGGATGACCGCGATCTTAACGAACTGTGGGACAGCGCCTTTCACCGCGCCATTGCTGAGGCTGCGGGTAATCGCCTGATGCTGGGGTTGTTCGATGCTATTGATGCAGTCCGGCGCGAACCTAGCTGGCAGCACCTGCGTGAGCTGGCGCGTACGCCGGAGCGCGTCGACAGCTACAACGATCACCACCACAAAATCATGACGGCGATTATCCACCGCCAGCCCAATGAAGCAGCCGCCGCGATGCGCGAACACCTGCTGACCCTGCAAACTGCCCTGATTCAGGCCATCAACCTTGAGGATGATTCCCTGTTATGACGACGATCCCTTTTAAGGAGGCAGCGCCGGTCCTTCGCCTGCACAATCTCAATGTGAAATTCGCTGGATCGCCGGTCAGCGTGCTCGACGGCATCTCCCTGACCGTGAAATCCGGTGAAACGCTGGCGCTGGTGGGGGAGTCCGGCTGCGGAAAAAGTATCACGTCGCTGGCGCTGATGGGGCTGCTGCCTGCCAGTGCGCAAATTGTCAGCGGTGAAATGCAGTTCCGTCGCCACGATCTGCGCAAGCTCTCCCCGCGTGAATACGCCGATCTGCGCGGCAGTGAACTGGCGATGATCTTTCAGGAGCCGATGACCTCCCTCAACCCGGCTTTTACTCTCGGCGATCAGCTTAGCGAAGCGGTGATCCGCCACCAGAAAATGTCGAAATCCGATGCCATGAACGTGGCGCTGCAAATTCTGGAAAAGGTGCAGATCCCGGCGCCGGAGATGCGTCTTAAATCTTATCCCCATCAGCTTTCCGGCGGGATGCGCCAGCGTGTGATGATTGCGATGGCGCTCATTAACCATCCGCGCCTGCTGATTGCCGACGAACCGACCACCGCGCTGGACGTGACAATCCAGGCACAAATCCTGACGTTGCTGAATACCTTAAAAGCCGAAACCGGCACCGCCGTGCTGATGATCACCCACGATCTGGGGGTGGTGGCGGAAGTCGCGCAGCAGGTGGCGGTGATGTATGCCGGACAGGTCGTGGAGCAGGGCAGCGTCGAGAGTATTTTTGCCGATCCGCAGCACCCCTACACCATCGGTCTGATGGGGTCGATTCCGTCCCTCGGTGCGCGTAAAGGCCAGCTTTCGACCATTCCGGGCAGCGTGCCGTTGCCCGAATCGATGCCGAAGGGCTGCCGTTTCGCCACCCGTTGTCCGTTCGCCCAGACGCGCTGCCACGATGAAAAACCGCAGCTTCACACCCTTGGAGCGGGCCATCAAGTGGCCTGTTTCCGTGTGCCCCTTGAGCAACACATTGCGCTGGGAGAAATCGCATGACCACCCCGATCCTTGAAGCTCTCGATCTGAGCAAACTCTTCCCCGGCCCGAAAAAACTCTTTGCGCCGGCCCGTTTTGTCACCGCCGTCGACCGGGTTTCACTCGCCGTGATGCCGGGCGAAACGCTGGCCATTGTCGGTGAGTCCGGTTCCGGGAAATCCACCCTCGGTCGACTGCTGCTTCGCCTGCTGGCGGCCAGCGAAGGGCGCGTGTTCTATCAGGGCGAAGAGATTACCCACGCGTCAGGTTCGCGCCTGAACCAGCTCCGCCGTGAACTGCAAATCATCTTTCAGGACCCGTTCGCCTCGCTCAATCCGCGCATGACGGTAGAGCAGATCGTCGGTGAACCCCTGTGGCTGCACCAGAATATGAAAAAAGCCGACCGCCAGTATCGCGTCGCGGAGCTGCTGAAAACCGTCGGGCTGCCTGCCGCCTGGGCCGGACGCTATCCGCACGAGTTTTCCGGCGGACAGCGTCAGCGTATCGGCATTGCGCGTGCGCTAGCCTCCGGGCCCAAACTGCTGCTGGGCGATGAGCCGGTTTCCGCGCTGGATGTCTCCGTGCAGGCGCAGGTAGTGAACCTGCTCGAAAGCCTGAAACATCAGCTGGGGCTGACAATGGTGATTGTCGCTCACGGACTGGCGGTCATTCGCCACATGAGCGATCGCGTGGCGGTGATGTATCTCGGCCAGATTGTTGAGCTGGCTACCGTCGATGAAATCTTTGACGCGCCGCTGCACCCGTACACGCAGGCGCTGATTGCCTCTGCGCCCCAGATGCAGCCGGGCATGGAGCGCGACGCGCCGCTGTTGCAGGGCGACTTACCGAATCCGGCGAATCCCCCTTCCGGATGTCGGTTCCACACCCGCTGCCCGTATGTCACGGATGAATGCCGCCAGGTCGAACCGATCGCACAGGTTCTGGAGGGCGGGCGTCAGGTCGCCTGCCATCACTGGCAGGAAATTAACCGCGATCGCAGTGTTATCCAGATAGCACCGCCATCCGCTGCCTTTTTGCGCCGCCGCGCGCTGTTTGAACATGCGGCATCACTCTCGTCTCTTCCAGCAAGGAACTCATGATAATGACAATGCGTAATTCTCTTTTGACCGTACTGGGAAGTGTTATGTTGTTGGGCGCAGCACTCCCTGCGCACTCGGAAAGCGTTCTGCGAATTGGTCTGGGCGCAGACCCGGATATGCTCGATCCTCATCTGGCGCGCACCTACTATGGCCGCTTCGTCTTCGCCTCTCTGTGCGACAGGCTGGTGGACGTGGATGAAAATCTGAAGGTCGTGCCGGGCCTGGCAAAAGACTGGTCCTGGAGCGACGACAACAAAACCCTGACCATGAATCTGCGTGAGGGGGTGACCTTCCACGACGGCGAAAAATTTGACGCTGAAGCGGCGAAATATAACCTCGAACGCGCCCTGACCTTAAAAGGCTCGCTGCGTAAAAGTGAAATCTCTTCTGTCGAATCGGTGGAAGTGAAAAGCCCGACCCAAATTGCTATTCATCTGAAAACGCCGGATGCCGCACTGCTGATGCAGTTGACCGACCGCGCAGGCGCGATGATGGCGCCGGAAGCGGCCAAAAAGCCGGATTTTGCCGCCCATCCTGTCTGCTCTGGCCCGTACAAATTTGACAGCCGCGTCTCTCAGGACCGCATCGTTCTGAGCCGTTTCGACAACTACTGGAACAAAGACGCCTATCACTTCGACAAAATCATCTATCTTCCGATCCCGGATGCCTCGGTGCGTCTGGCAAACCTGCGCGCGGGTGACCTCGATCTGACAGAAGGTATCGCCGCCAGCGACGTGAAAACCGTCGAAGCCGACAGCAAACTGGCGTTGGCGAAAGTGACCGGTCTCGGTTATCAGGGGATCACTTTCAACATCAATAACGGCAAAGTTCCGGCCAACGATCCGTTCAAGGATGCGCGTGTGCGCGAAGCGTTCTCACTGGCCATCGACCGCGATGCGCTGAATCAGGTGGTGTTTGAAGGGTTGTATACCCCGGCAAACCAGGCGTTTTCGCCGGTCAGCCCTTACCACGTCAAGGTGCCGGTTCCGGCCCGCGATGTGGAAAAAGCGAAAGCCCTGCTAAAAGCGGCGGGCATCAACGGGCCGCTGAACGTCAATCTGCTGGTGCCGAACAACCCAACGTCACAGCAGGTGGGCCAGGTTCTGCAGGCGATGACGGCGGAAGCGGGCTTTAACCTGAATCTGCAAATGACGGAATTCGCCACGTTGCTCGATCGTCAGCAGAGCGGTGACTATCAGCTGAGCTTCTCTGGCTGGTCCGGTCGTCCGGATCCAGACGGCAGCATCTTTGGTTTCATCAACAGCAAAGGCAACCTCAACGATGGCCGATACAGCAACGCGCAGGTCGACGAGTGGCTGACCCAGGCGCGCCTGAGCACCGATCCCGCCGCCCGCCAGCCGCTGTACGACAAGGTCGTAAAACAGCTGCAAACGGACATGCCGATTGCTTATCTCTACTTTGAGCCGCGCATTTTTGGCCTGAACAAGAGCGTGCAGGGCTTCAAACCGTACCCGGACGGCATCGTGCGTCTGGCGGGCTTGTCGCTTGCTAAGTAACTGAGGGCGTGAGGAGAAACCATGCTGGAACTGATTTGCAAACGCCTGCTGCTGGCGATCCCGACCTTACTGCTGGTGAGCATGATGGTCTTCGGGCTGCAAAAACTGCTGCCCGGCGATCCGCTGATTGCGATGGCGGGCGAAGAGCGCGATCCGGCGGTGATTGCTCAGCTGCGCGCAGAACTGAATCTCGATGCGCCGCTGCCGGTGCAATATTTTGACTGGCTGACGCGTGCGCTGCAGGGCGATCTTGGGGTCTCTTTACGCACTCACGAGCCTGTGACGTCGCTGATTGCCAGCAAACTTCCGGTCACGATGGAGCTGTCCCTGCTGGCGATGATCATTGCGCTGGTGTTCGGCATCAGCATGGGGATCCTCGCGGCGGTTAACAAAAACAGCTGGGTCGATCATGGCGCCAACTTTGTGGCGATCTCGGGGATCTCGATACCGCACTTTTGGCTGGGGATCCTGTTGATTCTGGTCTTCTCGGTCAATTTGCAGTGGCTGCCCGCCTCCGGCTATGTGCCGTTCAGCGAAGATCCGCTGCAAAACCTGCGCACGCTGCTGCTGCCTGCGTCGGTGCTCGGCACCGGCCTGGCGGCGACGCTGATGCGCCACACGCGCGCCTCGATGATCGCCGTGCTGAAGGCCGATTACATCCGTACCGCCCGGGCAAAGGGGCTGCTGCCGAAAGCGGTGATTCTCAAGCACGCGTTTCGCAACGCGCTGGTGCCGGTGATCACGCTCACCACGCTGCTGTTTGGTGAACTGCTGGGCGGCGCGGTGCTGACCGAGCAGGTCTTCACAATTCCAGGCTTTGGCAAAATGATCGTCGATTCGGTGTTTAACCGTGATTACGCGGTGGTGCAGGGCGTGGTGCTGATCGTGGCGATTGGCTTCCTGATGCTGAACCTGCTGGCTGACGTGCTCTACGTCCTCATCAACCCGAAAATGCGAGGTTAATCGTGGCTGAACTGACGACTCAAACCGTAGTACCTGCGTTGCCGCGCGCGCAGAATCGGGTGCTGAAGAAATTTCTCGCCAATAAAAGCGCGGTGATTGGCGCGGTGATTGTCGGCATCTTTGTGCTCATCGCCCTGATTGCCCCCTGGCTTGCGCCCTTTGATCCAGTCAAAGCTAACTTCCTGGCGGTGCGTAAGCCGCCGTCAGAGCTGTATTGGTTTGGCACCGACGAGCTGGGCCGCGACATTCTCTCGCGCATCGTCTGGGGCGCGCGAACGTCCCTGATGGCGGGCTGTATGTCGGTGGTCATTGCCGTGGTGATCGGGGTACCGCTCGGGCTGGTGGCCGGTTACTTCCAGGGGATCTGGGACGGCGTGATCTCACGCTTTATCGAAGCGCTGCTGGCATGCCCGTTCCTGATCATGGCGATCGCCCTGGGGGCGTTTTTAGGCCCCAGCCTGACTAACGCGATGATCGCCATCGGGCTGTCGGCCATGCCGATCTTTGCCCGTCTGACGCGCGGCCAGGTGATCGCCATTCGTAATGAAGAGTACATAGACGGCGCGAAGGCGATTGGCCTGCCGGATCGCTGGATCATCGTGAAATATGTGCTGCCCAATGTGATGTCACCAATTCTGGTGCAGGCCACGCTGGCGATTGCCTCCGCCATTATCGCCGAGGCCAGCCTGTCGTTTCTTGGCCTTGGTCAGCAGCCGCCGAATCCGTCCTGGGGCTCGATGCTCAACACGGCAAAAGGTTTTCTGGAACAGGCGCCATGGATGTCTGTTTTCCCTGGTATCGCCATTTTCCTTGCGGTACAGGGCTTTAATTTACTCGGTGACGGGCTGCGCGATGCGCTCGATCCGCGCCACGACTAAGGAGTCATGATGACCAAAGCGCTTGATTTTACGACCGGTTACGATTCACGACGCCCGCCAATGATGGGGCACAACGCGGTCGCCACTTCGCAGCCGCTGGCGGCGCAGGCCGGGATGCGGATGTTGCAGCTCGGCGGTAACGCCGTTGATGCCGCCATAGCCACGGCCATGGCCCTGACGGTGGTTGAACCGACGGGCTGCGGCATCGGCAGCGACGCCTTTGCCATCGTCTGGGACGGCGAAAAGCTGCACGGTCTGAACGCGTCAGGCCGATCGCCTGCCAGCTGGCATGCGGATCTGTACGCGGGCAAAACCGACGTGCCAGAGCTTGGCTGGGACGCGGTGACGGTGCCGGGCGCCGTCTCCGGCTGGGTAGCACTGGCCGAGCGTTTTGGCACGCTGCCGCTGACGACCCTGGCGCAACCGGCCATTGAGTACGCGCGTAACGGTTTCCCGGTGTCGCCGCTGATTGGTCATCTGTGGCAGCGCGGCTTTAACAAACTAAAAGATCAGCCGGGCTTTAGCGCCTGCTTTGCGCCAGAGGGCCGCGCGCCGCGCATCGGTGAGATATTCCGTAACCCGGCGCAGGCCAACTCTCTTGAGCTGATTGCCAAAACCAACGGCGAAGCCTTCTATCGCGGTGAGCTGGCGCAGAAAATCGCTGCCTTCGCCAAAGAGCACGGCGCGCATCTGACGGCAGACGATCTGGCGAATCATCGCGTCGACTGGGTGGAGCTGCTGTCGCGCGATTTCGCCGGTGGCTCGGTGCAGGAACTGCCGCCAAACGGTCAGGGGATCGCCACGCTTATTGCGCTGGGGATTCTGGAGCAGTGCGGGATCGAAAAACATCATCCGGACTCTGTGCAATCTCTGCATCTGTCGATCGAGGCGATGAAGCTGGCGCTGGCGGATCTCGATCGCTACGTGGCCGACGAAGAGCACATGGAGTTTGCCGCGAAAGAGCTGTTAAGCGACCACTATCTGAAATCGCGCGCGGCGCTGATCGATCAGGATAACGCGTCTGATTTCACCTACGGCGCGCCGACGCAAAGCGGTACGGTTTACCTCTCTGCCGCCGATTCCAGCGGGATGATGATCTCCTTTATCCAGTCCAACTTTATGGGCTTTGGCTCAGGCGTCGTGGTGCCGGACACGGGCATTAGCCTGCAAAACCGCGGCTGCGGCTTTGTGCTGGACCCTAAACATCCTAATGCCCTGGCGGGCAGTAAGCGTCCGTTCCATACCATTATTCCAGGCTTCGCGATGGACGGGCAGGGTAAACCGCTGATGTCGTTTGGGGTGATGGGCGGGCCAATGCAGGCGCAGGGGCACATGCAGATGGCGCTGCGAATTATGCTGCACGGGCAAAACCCCCAGGCGGCGATCGATGCGCCGCGCTGGCGCGTGGTGAAGGGCCGGGAAGTGATCGTTGAATCGAGCTTCGACCGCAATACTATTGCGGCGCTGCGCGAACGCGGGCATCAGATTACGGTGGAAGATCCGCTGCAGGATTATAACTTTGGCGGCGCACAGGTGATTTACCGCATGCCGGAAGGGCACTACGTCGCCGCAACTGAAAGCCGTAAAGACGGGCAGGCGTTAGTGAGTTAACACGCCGCTATCAGCATGTGAAAGCCGGGTGAGGCGCTGCCGCACCCGGTTTTTTTTCATCCAATGCTAAACGGATCGGCGTCCTGCCATGCCGGAAACTTCTCCCGGTACTCTTTCAGTGCCGTCAGCGAAAGTTCGGCGTCGATACGCGTCGCCTGATGCGGTTCGGCGGTGGCAATAATTTCCCCCTGCGGATTCACCACCCGGCTATCGCCGCGGTAGTGATGCCCGTTGCCATCGGTGCCTACGCGGTTACAGCCCACCACATACGCCTGATTCTCAATGGCGCGCGCCACCAACAGCGCTTGCCAGTGCAGCGAGCGTGGCGCAGGCCAGTTGGCGACGTAGAGCGCCAGATCGTAATCATTACGGTTGCGTGACCAGACCGGGAAGCGCAGGTCGTAACAGACCAGCGGAAGAATGCGCCAGCCGCGCCACTCAAACACCACCCGCTCGTTACCCGCCTCGTAGTGATGATGCTCATCGGCCATGCGGAACAGGTGGCGTTTATCGTAAAAATGCAGCGTGCCGTCCGGCTCGACGAGCAGGAAGCGGTTCACCGGCCCACGCTCGGTCTGCAGCGCGGCGCTCCCCGCGACGAGCGCGTTCGTCTGCCGGGCCTTGCTGTGCATCCACGCGACGACGTCATCCTGCGCCAGAGACTGCTTTGCCGCCTCCATGGCGAACCCGGTAGTGAACATCTCCGGCAGCACGATCACATCGCGTCCGGTGATCTCTTCGAGCTGACGATCAAAATGGCGCAGGTTGGCGGGACCGTCCATCCACACCAGGGGCTGTTGTAAAAGGGTAATCTTCAAACCAGGCACAATCATGACTCCTCGAAAGACGGCTTTTTGACACTGTAGCACGGGAAAAAGAGAAAATGTGGCAATAAAAAACCCCGCACGCGGCGGGGTTTGTGGAAGCGATGCGGGTTAGGCCGCTTCAGGTTTGCGGACTTTCTCCGGCAGCTTTACCGGCCGGGTCGCCAGCTCGTCGTGCTCGAAATCATCCACGTTAATGCTGCGCAGACGGCTCTCTTCCGCTTTCACCAGTACCGCAGCTTCATTCTGATCGATGATCCCACCCGCCAGCGCCTGTTTGGCCAGTTCATCCAGGCGAGTAAACGGCAGGTTTTTGCCCAGCTGTTTACAGATTTTCTGGTGAACAGGATCGGCTGCCATCACATCCAGCAGCGCCTCTTCCAGCAGACCAACCGGGTTATGCTCGGTAGGCTTCAGGTATTGACCGCGACCGATACGGGAGCGGGTTGCACTTGGAACCTGCAGGATCTTCGCCACTTTGTGATCCAGGATATCGGACGGTGCCAGATGATGACGACCGGTTGGGAAGATCACCACGCGCAGTGCGCCTGCCACAAAGCGGTTCGGGAAGTTCGCCAGCAGATCGTCAATCGCCTGCTCTGCCTGATAGAGCGCATCCTGCACGCCCCAGTGGACTAATGGCAGATCCGCTTCATGACGGCCTTCATCGTCGTAACGTTTCAGGACTGCAGAGGCAAGGAACACCTGGCTCAGGACATCGCCCAGACGCGCAGAGATACGCTCGCGACGCTTCAGGCTGCCGCCGAGGACTGCCATCGACACGTCTGACAGCAGCGCCAGGTTCGCGCTCAGGCGGTTGAGATGCTGGTAGTAACGTTTGGTCGCATCACCCGTTGGTGTGGCGCTGGTGAGACCGCGCGTCAGGCCCAGCCAGAAGCTGCGCATTTTGTTGCTGCCGACATGGCCGATGTGTTTAAACAGCAGCTTGTCGAACGCATTCACGTCGTTGTTTTGCGCCGCAGCCATCTCTTCCAGTACATACGGATGGCAGCGAATCGCGCCCTGACCGAAGATCATCATGCTGCGGGTGAGGATGTTGGCGCCTTCCACGGTGATGGCAATCGGTGCGCCCTGATAGCCGCGCGCCAGGAAGTTACCTTCGCCGAGCATAATGCCTTTACCGCCAGCAATATCCATCGCATCAATAATTGACTGCTGCGCACGATGGGTACAGTGATACTTGACGATAGCCGACAGCACAGCCGGTTTTTCGCCCAGCATGATGCCGTAGGTGATCAGCGACGCCGCCGCATCCATCACGTAAGCGTTGCCCGCGATGCGCGCCAGTGGCTCTTCGATACCTTCCATCTTACCGATGGAGATTTTGAACTGACGGCGGATGTGGGCGTAAGCACCAATCCCCATCGCGACGGATTTCAGGCCACCGGTAGAGTTCGACGGCAGGGTAATACCGCGACCGACCGACAGACATTCCACCAGCATACGCCAGCCCTGTCCGGCCATTTTCGGGCCGCCGATGATGTAATCAATCGGTACAAAGATATCTTCACCACGGGTCGGACCGTTCTGGAACGGTACGTTCAGCGGGAAGTGACGACGACCAATTTCGACGCCAGGCGTAGAGGTTGGGATCAGCGCACAGGTGATGCCCAGATCTTCCTCGTCGCCCAGCAGTCTGTCCGGATCAGAGAGTTTGAACGCCAGGCCCAGTACGGTGGCAATCGGTGCCAGCGTAATGTAACGCTTGTTCCAGGTCAGGCGCATACCCAGCACCTGCTGGCCCTGCCACTCGCCCATGCAGACTACGCCGGTATCGGGGATAGCACCCGCATCAGAGCCAGCTTCCGGGCTGGTCAGCGCGAAGCAAGGGATTTCCTGACCACGCGCCAGACGCGGCAGATAGTGATCTTTTTGCTCTTCGGTGCCGTAATGCTGCAGCAGTTCGCCCGGGCCTAAAGAGTTTGGTACGCCAACGGTGATCGCCAGGATCCCTGACACACCCGCCAGTTTTTGCAGCACGCGAGCCTGAGCGTAAGCGGAGAACTCCAGGCCGCCGTACTCTTTCTTGATGATCATCGCGAAGAAGCGATGCTCTTTCAGATAGGCCCACAGTTCCGGAGGCAGATCGGCCATTTCATGGGTGATCTGGAAGTCGTTCGCCATGCGGCACGCTTCTTCTACCGGACCATCAATAAAGGCTTGTTCTTCTGCTGTCAGCCGTGGCTGCGGGTAGTTGTGCAGCTTCTTCCAGTCCGGGTTGCCCTGGAACAGATCGCCTTCCCACCAGGTGGTACCCGCGTCGATGGCTTCTTTTTCCGTGCGTGACATCGGTGGCATCACTTTACGGAAGCCGCGGAACACCGGGGCGGAAATCATCGACTTACGCATCGAAGGCACGTTGAGCGGCAGCAGGATAATTGCCAGCGGCAGCACAACCCAGATATTCCACAGACCAGACAGGCCAAGCGCAGCCGTCCAGGCCAACAGAATCAGGCTACTCAGTAATAAACTGACGCGGTGATAGAACAACACACCGAGCAGAACAACGGTTGCGATAATGCTCAAAATCATCATAAAGAAAAGCTCCCTTGCTTGTAGGAGGTCTGACCACTTGTGATGATATGGTTGTAGTGGATGTTATTTCTTTTAGCAATGCATTCACAAAATAATTACAACCTGGTTCACATTGTTCAGGTTTTGACAGGCACGAATAATCAAAACGCCGAAGGATCTGCATCGCCATGACCAGGAGCAGACTTAAGCCAGTGAGAGGGTGAGAGCAGGCACTGCCAGCGCATATACCACGTCAAGTATGACGGGTATAGCTTCTCGCTTTTCTCGCGATCCGGTACACTCCCTGTGTTATTTCATCAATACTGAAGGATTATCCTCATGTACCAGGATCTTATTCGTAACGAACTGAACGAAGCGGCGGAAACGCTGGCCAACTTTCTGAAAGATGAAGCCAATATTCACGCGATTCAGCGCGCGGCGGTTCTGCTGGCAGACAGTTTCAAAGCCGGCGGCAAAGTGCTCTCCTGCGGTAACGGCGGTTCACATTGCGATGCGATGCACTTCGCTGAAGAGCTGACCGGTCGCTACCGTGAAAACCGTCCGGGCTACCCGGCGATCGCGATTTCTGACGTTAGCCACATCTCCTGCGTGGGTAACGACTTCGGTTACGATCATATTTTCTCGCGCTATGTTGAAGCGGTAGGGCGTGAAGGCGATGTGCTGCTGGGGATCTCCACGTCGGGTAATTCCGGCAACGTCATCAAAGCCATTGACGCTGCGCGTGAGAAGGGGATGAAAGTTATCACTCTGACCGGCAAAGATGGCGGTAAAATGGCGGGCTCGTCGGATATCGAAATCCGCGTGCCGCATTTTGGTTATGCTGACCGTATTCAGGAAATTCACATCAAAGTGATTCATATCCTGATTCAGCTGATTGAAAAAGAGATGGTTAAGTAAGACTTCGCTGGGGGCACTCTTGCCCCCGCTGTTGTGGAGGTGATGTATGTGCGAATTGCTCGGGATGAGCGCCAATGTGCCAACCGATATCTGCTTTAGTTTCACCGGGCTGGTGCAGCGCGGTGGAGGAACCGGGCCGCATAAAGACGGCTGGGGCATTACCTTCTACGAAGGCAAAGGCTGTCGCACGTTCAAAGATCCGCAACCCAGCTTCAACTCTCCTATTGCCCGACTGGTCCAGGATTACCCGATAAAATCCTGCTCGGTCATTGCCCATATTCGTCAGGCGAATCGGGGGGAAGTGGCGCTGGAAAATACCCATCCGTTTACCCGTGAACTGTGGGGCCGCAACTGGACTTACGCCCATAACGGGCAGCTGACCGGCTATAAATCGCTGGAAACGGGCAATTTCCGTCCGGTGGGTGAAACCGACAGTGAGAAAGCGTTTTGCTGGTTACTGCACAAGCTGACAGAGCGCTATCCGCGCACGCCGGGAAATATGGAAGCAGTGTTTAAATACATCGGCACGCTGGCCTGTGAGCTGCGTGAGAAGGGCGTGTTTAACATGCTGCTGTCAGATGGGCGCTATGTGATGGCGTTCTGCTCGACCAATCTTTTCTGGATCACGCGTCGCGCGCCCTTTGGTGTGGCAAAACTGCTGGATCAGGATGTGGAAATTGATTTTCAAACCGAGACCACACCCAACGATGTGGTCACGGTAATCGCCACTCAGCCCCTGACGGGCAATGAAACCTGGCAAAAGATTATGCCAGGCGAGTGGGCACTATTTTGTCTCGGGAACCGTGTAGTTTGACGCCAGCTGCGGGTGGACGACTTCATGACTCAGCGGTTTGCTGACAATGTATCGACCATCCGCGACCGAGACGGTCGGTGGCTTGTGCGTCTGCTGGAAGTAGTCGTAACCCGGTTTCAGCTGTTTCCAGAAATCCGCGTAGGTCGAATACTTGTGGCGCTGCATGTTGGCATCGGTCATGCGGAACGGATAGATGCTCACCTGCACGCCCGCCTGGCCGAAGACTAACGCGCCGGTCACAAACTGGAAAATCTCATCAATACCGCTGTCTGTCATGGCGTAGCAGCCGATAGACACGCAGGCACCGTGAATCATCAGGTATTTACCTTCGTAACCATGGGCCCGATCGTAGGCGTTCGGGAAGCCGATATTGATGGCTTTATAGAAGCGGCTGTCGGGTTTGAGCTGATTGCGCTGAACGGTATAAAATCCTTCAGGACTTTTGAAATCACCCTGACGTTGTTTCGGACCTAATCCGCCGGAATAGTTACAGATTTTGTAGCTATCAAGCAGTTGATATGTCTCGCCCATTTTAACAAATAGATCGAGCGTGCGTTCTTCCTTGAAGATCTGAATATAAACCGGTGATCCCATTAATTGTTGTTTATATTCTTTGCTGACCGGTGTGGTTGAACTGTTGCTGCCAAGCAGCCCTGCGAACGAGACACACGGGATCAGAAGCATCGCAATGAACAATGCGATTTTACGCATACTACAAGTTCCTTGATAAAGCCAAACCAACTTGCCAGGACGGCAAAAGAGACCCGAAATCAGAATTTTCTGGATTAGGAGCGCTCACATTAGCATCGCTGCATTTTTTCGCAAGAGTGAACTAATGAGTTTACAAATTAGTTGGCATTTATAGCTTATCAGGCCGCGTTTGAAACCAGGAACTTTGCGTAATTGTGGAGGATGTGAAGACGCTGATACTTTTCAATTCTGAATTTTTAACTGTATACTTATCCAGTGAAAAGGTGAGGGTTAAGTATGCGCAAAATAATCCATGTCGATATGGACTGCTTTTTTGCCGCCGTAGAGATGCGTGATAATCCGGCGCTGCGGGATGTCCCCATCGCCATTGGCGGCAGCCGCGTTAAGCGTGGTGTTATCAGCACTGCCAACTATCCGGCGCGCAAATTTGGCGTGCGCAGCGCCATGCCCACGGCGATGGCACTCAAACTCTGCCCTCATCTCATTCTGTTGCCCGGCCGCTTTGATGCTTACAAAGAAGCCTCGGCCCATATCCGGGAAATCTTCTCCCGCTACACGTCGCTCATCGAACCCCTTTCTCTCGACGAAGCCTATCTCGACGTCACGGACAGTCTGCACTGCCACGGCTCCGCCACGCTGATGGCGCAGGAGATCCGCCAGACCATTTTTAAAGAGCTAAATTTAACGGCCTCCGCCGGGATTGCGCCGGTCAAATTCCTCGCCAAAATCGCCTCGGATCTGAATAAACCGGATGGGCAATATGTCATCACGCCTGATGAGGTCCCGGCCTTTTTGAAGACTCTGCCGCTCGGCAAAATTCCTGGTGTCGGCAAAGTCTCGGCCGCGAAGCTGGAAACGCTGGGGCTGCGCACTTGCGAAGACGTGCAGAACAGCGATCTGGCGATGCTGCTTAAACGCTTTGGCAAATTTGGCCGGGTGCTGTGGGAGCGCAGTCAGGGGATTGATGAGCGCAGCATTAACAGCGAGCGGCTGCGTAAATCGGTGGGAGTGGAGCGCACCCTTGCGGAAGATATCCACGAGTGGAGTGACTGCGAAACCATTATTAACGAGCAGCTTTACCCCGAGCTGGAGCGGCGTCTGGCGAAGGTGAAACCCGATCTGCTGATTGCCCGGCAGGGGGTGAAACTCAAGTTTAACGACTTCCAGCAAACAACCCAGGAGCATGTCTGGCCGCGACTCAATAAAGACGACCTGATCGCAACGGCGAAAAAAGCCTGGCAGGAGCGCCGTGGGGGAAGGGGAGTGAGGCTGGTGGGTTTACACGTCACGCTGCTGGACCCGCAACTGGAGCGACAGCTGGTGCTGGGGTTATAAAACGTATAAAAAAGCCCGGTAGCGCTTCGCTTACCGGGCCTATTGTCTACATATCGCTATGGCACTGATTCTGCTGGCCCGACAACGCACTGCCGCCGGGCACGTGCAGCGTCTTACTTAGCCGGAATCGCTTTCAGCAGTTCTGTCAGCAGCGTCCAGTAGTGGCCCACGCTTTCGATATGCACCTGCTCGTCCGGAGAGTGTGGCCCGGTAATGGTCGGCCCAATGGAGACCATATCCATATCCGGATACGGTTTCTTGAACAGACCGCACTCCAGACCCGCGTGGATCACCTGAATGTTCGGCGTGCTGTTGAACAGACGCTGATAGGTTTCACGCACCAGCGCCATGACCGGAGAGGTCGCATCTGGCTGCCAGCCTGGGTAGCTGCCCTTGGCGGAGGTTTTCGCACCAGAGAGTTTGCCCAGTGATTCCAGCATGCTCACGACATACTCTTTACCGCTGTCAATAAGAGAACGGATCAGGCAGATGATTTCCGCGCTGTCGTCGCTCATGGTGACAACGCCGACGTTCAGGGAGGTTTCCACCACGCCTTTCGCCACGTCAGAGTTGCGGATCACGCCGTTTGGTGTGGCGTTCAGCAACTGCACAAAGCGGTCGCGTGACTCGGTCGTCAGCGCGGCTTTATCGCTGGATACGGCTTCCAGAACCACGGTCAGGTTTTTCTCTTTCACTGACAGTTCGTTTTTCAGGATATCCAGGTAGACGTTCGCCAGGTTTTTCAGCTCGTCGGCTTTGTTTGCTGCAACAGCAACGGTGGCGAAGGCTTCACGAGGGATCGCGTTACGCAGGGTACCGCCGTTGAAATCCACCAGACGCAGATCCAGCTCAGCCGCGTGACCGGCCAGGAAGCGCGCCAGCAGTTTGTTGGCATTGCCCAGACCTAAATGGATATCGCCGCCCGAGTGACCGCCTTTCAGCCCTTTCAGCGTCAGCTTGAAGGTCTGGAAGCCAGCCGGAACCGCTTCACGAGTCAGAGGCAGGGTAGAGATGAAATCAATACCCCCCGCGCAACCCATGTAGATCTCACCCTCTTCTTCAGAGTCGGTGTTGATCAGGATATCTGCCTGCAGCCAGTTGGCCTGCAGACCAAAAGCACCGTCCATACCCGCTTCTTCGGTCATGGTCAGCAGCACTTCCAGCGGGCCGTGCTCAACGCGATCGTCAGCCAGCACCGCCAGCGCGGAGGCCATACCGATGCCGTTATCTGCGCCCAGCGTGGTGCCGCGTGCTTTAACCCATTCGCCGTCGATGTACGGCTGAATCGGATCTTTCGTGAAGTCGTGGTCGGTGTCATTGTTTTTCTGCGGCACCATATCCAGGTGCGCCTGCAGCACAACCGGTTTGCGGTTTTCCATGCCTGCGGTGGCCGCTTTACGAATCAGAATATTGCCAACCTGGTCACGCTCTGCGTGCAGGCCTTTTTCCTTCGCCCAGCCCATAATATGTTCGGCAAGCTGTTCTTCGTGATAGGAAGGGTGAGGAATGGAACAGATTTTGGCAAAAATATCCCACAGCGGCTGTGGCGATAATTGAGACAGTTCAGACACGATAAGTCTCCTTGTCGTGGCGCTGCAAACAAGCTTGCAGGTCACAGGGTTAGCAGAGTGATAGTCAGCACAAGTCGGGCTTGCGAGATGAGGTTGAGAATACCACTTTCTCCGTTCGCTGCTAGCATTAAGCACGTAAAAACTCCGCCCCGCGCCGCTAAACACTGGTTTTTAGTGCGTCAGATCTCTATAATCTCGCGCAACCTATTTCCCCCTCGAACACTTTTTAAGCCGTATATAAACAGGCTGGGACACTTCACATGAGCGAAAAATACGTCGTCACCTGGGACATGTTGCAGATTCACGCGCGCAAACTGGCTGCACGCCTGATGCCTTCTGAACAGTGGAAAGGCATTATTGCCGTGAGCCGTGGCGGTCTGGTACCGGGCGCATTGCTGGCTCGTGAACTGGGTATTCGCCATGTCGATACCGTCTGCATCTCCAGCTATGATCACGATAACCAGCGCGAGCTGACCGTGCTGAAACGCGCTGAAGGCGACGGCGAAGGCTTTATCGTCATTGACGATCTGGTCGATACCGGCGGCACTGCCGTTGCGATCCGTGAAATGTATCCAAAAGCACATTTCGTCACCATCTTCGCCAAACCAGCTGGTCGTCCGCTGGTCAACGACTATGTTATCGACATCCCGCAGGATACCTGGATTGAACAGCCGTGGGATATGGGCGTGGTCTTCGTACCGCCGATTTCTGGCCGTTAATTACAGAACGAAATTATTTTTAACGCCCGGTGATGCCGGGCGTTGTTTTTTTTAGCCTCCAGCGCGTTACAATGCCTCTATGTGACGTAATCATGGAGGCAGCGCGCAATGACCCAGGCGAATCTTAGCGAAACCCTGTTCAAACCTCGTTTCAAACACCCGGAAACGTCGACCCTTGTTCGTCGCTTCAACCCTGGCACTCAGCCTGCTGTGCAGTCCGCTCTGGACGGCAAAAACGTGCCGCACTGGTATCGCATGATTAACCGTCTGATGTGGATCTGGCGCGGCATTGATGCCCGTGAAATTCTCGACGTCCAGGCGCGCATCGTCATGAGCGAGGCCGACCGCACCGACGGCGATCTCTACGATACGGTCGTCGGCTATCGCGGTGGTAACTGGATTTACGAATGGGCGACGCAGGCGATGCTCTGGCAGCAAAAGGCCAACCAGGAGCAGGACCAGACCCTCAGCGGAAAGCACTGGCTCCACGCCGCCAACCTTTACAGCATCGCCGCCTATCCGCATCTGAAGGGCGACGATCTGGCGGAACAGGCGCAGGCGCTGGCAAACCGTGCGTATGAAGAAGCGGCCCAGCGTTTGCCGTGCAACGTGCGTGAACTGGAGTTCACCATTCCCGGCGGTGCGCCGGTCACCGGCTTTTTACACATGCCCCCTGGCGACGGCCCGTTCCCGACGGTGATGATGTGCGGCGGGCTGGACTCCCTGCAGATTGATTATTTCAGCCTGTTTGAGCGCTACTTTGCACCAAAAGGGATCGCGATGCTGACGCTCGATATGCCGTCGATCGGGTTTTCCTCGAAGTGGAAGCTGACGCAGGACTCCAGCTTATTGCACCAGCATGCGTTAAAATCGCTCGAAAATATTCCCTGGGTGGACCACACCCGCGTGGCGGCATTTGGCTTCCGGTTTGGCGCCAACGTCGCGGTACGCCTGGCATATCTGGAATCGTCGCGCCTGAAAGCGGTGGCCTGTCTTGGGCCGGTAGTTCATGCGCTGCTCAGCGATCCCACCCGTCAGGGGAGCGTGCCGGAGATGTATTTAGACGTGCTGGCGAGCCGCCTTGGCATGCATGATGCATCAGACGAAGCGCTGCGCGTTGAACTGAACCGTTATTCATTAAAGACCCAGGGCCTGCTGGGACGCCGCTGTCCGACGCCAATGCTGTCAGGTTTCTGGAAAAACGATCCTTTCAGCCCAGAAGAAGAGTCGCGTTTAATCACCTCGTCATCTTCCGATGGCAAGCTGCTCGAGATACCCTTCAGTCCGGTGTATCAGAATTTTGACAAAGCATTGAACGAGATTACACGCTGGATCACCAAGAGATTGTGTTAAGAGATTGCTAAATTTTGACGGTTTGGTAAAACAGTGGCTTCACAAAAGGAGATCGCAATGACGTTACCGAGTGGACACCCGAAAAGTAGACTGATTAAGAAGTTCATGGCTCTTGGCCCGTATATTCGAGAAGAGCAGTGTGAAGAGAATCGCTTTTTTTTCGACTGCCTGGCTGTTTGCGTCAACGTGAAGCCTGCACCCGAAAAACGGGAGTTCTGGGGCTGGTGGATGGAAATGAACGCGGAAGAGAAGCGTTTTACGTATAGCTATCACTTTGGCCTGTTTAACAAAGATGGCCACTGGGAAGCGACAACTATCAAGGACCAGGAAGTGATCGACCGCCTGGAGCTAACGCTGCGTGGATTCCACGACCGAGCGCGCGATCTGCTGGCGACCTTAGATTTAAAGCTCGAACCGGCTGATAATTTTACTAACCAGCTGGTCAAACTCTCCGCTTAACGCCTTTCCCGCAAAAAAGCGACAGACAATAAAAACCCGGCTGCTCTCGCGCCGGGTTTTTTTTCATTCATCGATATCAGAACTGGTAGGTCATACCCAGAGCGACGATATCATCGCTGCTCACGCCCAGTTTATTATCGTCATCAATCTGGTTGATTTTATAATCAACAAACGCAGACATGTTTTTGTTGAAATAATAGGTCGCGCCGACGTCGATATATTTCACCAGATCTTCATCGCCGATGCCTTCAATATCCTTGCCTTTTGACTGGACATAGCCAAGGGACGGACGAAGACCGAAATCGAACTGATATTGTGCGACAACTTCGAAATTCTGCGCTTTATTCGCGAAACCACCGGAAATTGGCGTCATATTACGGGTTTCAGAATACATCGCCGCCAGGTAGATATCATTGGCGTCATATTTCAGACCGGTTGCCCAGGCTTCGGCTTTTTCGCCTTCACCGCGTGCCAGCAGGTTCTGTGCGTTGGTACGGTCAGAGTTGGTGTACGCACCGCTGACGGCGAAATCGCTGCCACCGAAATCATAGGTCAACGAGGTGCCGAAGCCGTCGCCGTTCTGTTTTTTCGCATCGCGGCCTTCGTTTTTGCCCTGATACTGCAGGGTCATGTCCAGGCCATCAATCACGCCGAAGAAGTCGGTGTTGCGGTAGGTGGCGAGGCCGGTGGCACGTTTGGTCATGAAGTTATCGGTCTGTGCCGACGAGTCGCCGCCGAATTCCGGGAACATATCAGTCCAGGCTTCCACGTCATACAGTGCGCCCAGGTTACGACCGTAGTCGAAGGAGCCGATATCTTTCAGCTTCAGACCGGCAAAGGCCAGTCGGGTTTTTTGCGTGGAATCACTCTCGGCTTTATTGCCGGAGAATTCTGCTTCCCAGCGGCCGTAACCGGTCAGCTGATCGTTAATTTGTGTTTCGCCTTTAAAGCCGAAACGGACATACGTCTGGTCGCCGTCTTTGGTATCATCATCACTCAGGTAGTGCATTGCTTTTACTTTGCCGTACACGTCCAGTTTATTTCCGTTCTTATTATAAACTTCAGCTGCGTGTACAGATGCGGAAGCCACAACGCCCATTACCACTAATGCCAGAGTGCTCTTTTTCATTTTCAATCCTGATGTTTTATAAAACGCGCTAATATTCGCTGAGCAATAAGATTCAGCTTATTACCC
The DNA here is from genome assembly GCF_003051885.1 of Lelliottia sp. WB101. Lineage (NCBI taxonomy): Bacteria > Pseudomonadati > Pseudomonadota > Gammaproteobacteria > Enterobacterales > Enterobacteriaceae > Lelliottia > Lelliottia sp. WB101. The sequence goes on along the minus strand of NZ_CP028520.1, from coordinate 14,147 downwards.
CGTGAAAAACAGGAAGGGTTTTATCGTCTGCGGGTGAACGTTTTATGACAAAGTAAGAATATGTTTAAAAAAGTCAGTTTTAATTTTTCAGTCATAAAACTGTCAAAATCTGCCGCTACGCTTCCTGATCCCGCGCAACAAAGTCGCGAGCTTTGTGCGCCAGCAGTTGGCAACGGCGCTGAGTCCTGTTAAAACGTCTGATTGACATCATTTTCCCTTATTGTTGAATGGCAGAGAATCATGAGTGACAGCCAGACGCTGGTGGTAAAACTCGGTACCAGTGTTTTAACAGGCGGATCGCGCCGCCTTAATCGCGCCCACATTGTTGAACTTGTCCGCCAGTGCGCACAGCTTCATGCCGCAGGTCATCGTATTGTGATTGTCACGTCAGGGGCGATTGCCGCCGGGCGCGAACATCTTGGCTACCCCGAACTCCCCGCCACCATCGCCTCTAAGCAGCTGCTGGCCGCGGTCGGGCAAAGCCGACTGATTCAACTGTGGGAACAGCTGTTCTCTATCTATGGTATTCACGTCGGGCAGATGCTTCTGACACGCGCCGACATGGAAGATCGTGAACGCTTCCTGAACGCGCGAGACACCCTGCGTGCGCTGCTGGATAACAACATCGTTCCGGTAATTAACGAGAACGATGCGGTGGCAACCGCTGAAATCAAAGTCGGCGATAACGATAATCTCTCTGCGCTGGCGGCGATTCTGGCCGGGGCAGACAAGCTGCTGCTGCTCACGGATCAGCAGGGGCTGTTTACCGCCGACCCGCGCAATAACCCGCAGGCGCAGCTGATTAAGGACGTTTACGGCATTGATGACGCGCTGCGTGCGATTGCCGGAGACAGCGTTTCCGGGCTGGGCACCGGCGGAATGGGCACCAAGCTGCAGGCCGCCGACGTGGCCTGCCGCGCGGGTATCGATACCATCATCGCAGCGGGCAGCCGTCCGGGCGTGATTGGCGACGTGATGGAAGGAATTTCCGTCGGCACCCGTTTCCACGCGCAGGCTTCTCCGCTGGAAAACCGCAAACGCTGGATTTTTGGCGCACCGCCAGCCGGTGAAATCACCGTCGATGAAGGGGCGACCGCCGCGATTCTGGAAAGAGGCAGCTCATTGCTTCCAAAAGGAATTAAAAGCGTGACAGGTAACTTCTCCCGTGGTGAAGTGATTCGTATCTGTAATCTTGAAGGTCGCGATATTGCCCACGGCGTCAGCCGCTACAACAGCGACGCGCTGCGCCGCATTGCCGGGCATCACTCACAGCAAATCGACGCCATCCTGGGCTATGAATACGGCCCGGTTGCAGTGCATCGTGACGATATGATCATTCGCTAAGGAGCCAATCATGCTGGAACAAATGGGCGCCGCTGCCAAAGCCGCCTCTTACAAACTGGCGCTCCTTTCCAGCCGCGAGAAAAACCGCGTTCTGGAAAAAATCGCTGATTATCTGGAAGCACAGTCTCAGCAGATCCTGCTCGCCAACGAACAGGATTTGGCCGACGCGCGTAACAATGGCCTGAGCGAGGCAATGCTCGACCGCCTGGCTCTGACGCCCGCACGTCTTAAAAGCATCGCGGATGACGTGCGCCAGGTCTGCAACCTCGCCGATCCGGTGGGGCAGGTGATCGACGGCGGGCTGCTCGACAGCGGCCTGCGCATCGAGCGTCGCCGCGTCCCACTCGGTGTGATCGGCGTGATTTATGAAGCGCGCCCGAACGTGACCGTCGACGTCGCCTCCCTGTGCCTGAAAACCGGTAACGCCGCCATTCTGCGCGGGGGTAAAGAGACGTGGCGAACCAACGCGGCCACCGTTAACGTCATTCAGCAGGCGCTGGAAGAGTGCGGCCTGCCAGCCGGTGCGGTACAGGCTATCGAAAGTCCGGATCGTGCGCTGGTGAATGAAATGCTGCGCATGGATAAATACATCGACATGCTGATCCCACGCGGTGGCGCGGGCCTGCACAAGCTGTGCCGCGAACAGTCGACCATTCCGGTGATCACCGGCGGGATTGGCGTGTGTCATATCGTGGTGGATGATAGTGCAGAGATCGCGCCTGCCCTGAAGATTATCGTCAACGCCAAAACCCAGCGCCCGAGTACCTGCAACACCGTTGAAACGCTGCTGGTGCATCAGGGTATCGCGCAGACGTTCTTACCTGCGCTGAGCAAGCAGATGGCCGAGAGCGGCGTGACGCTGCATGCAGATGAGAATGCGCTGGCGTTGTTGAAAGACGGCCCAGCGAAAGTGGAAGTGGTCAAAGCACAGCAGTATGACGACGAATATCTGTCACTGGATCTGAATGTGAAAGTGGTCGCCGATTTGGACGATGCTATCGCCCACATTCGCACCCACGGCACGCAGCACTCTGACGCGATTCTGACCCGCACCCTGCGCAACGCCGATCGGTTTATCAATGAAGTGGATTCTTCTGCGGTCTACGTGAATGCCTCAACGCGCTTCACCGACGGCGGCCAGTTTGGACTGGGCGCAGAGGTGGCAGTGAGCACGCAAAAACTGCACGCCCGTGGCCCGATGGGGCTGGAAGCGCTGACCACCTACAAGTGGATCGGCTTCGGCGATGATACGATTCGTGCGTAAATAAACGTGGGTGATGCAAAATTAGGCTTTTGATTCGCAAGGCTATTGACGCATCACCCCGTTAGTTTTAACCTTTTGCCCCGTGGTTACACTCGTAACCGGCCTCTCAGGGCCGATATAGCTCAGTTGGTAGAGCAGCGCATTCGTAATGCGAAGGTCGTAGGTTCGACTCCTATTATCGGCACCATGAAAATCAAGCAGTTACAACCTTACCTCTTCAGTAAAACTCTCTGATTTTCTTCTCGCGTACTTACTCGCGTACTTGTTTAGCATGATATAGCTTTCTCCAGCTGTTGCCTTTAACGATGCCCGATATCAGCATGGGAAAAATGTCGATAGATGAAAAAACATCCTCCCCAAAGTTGGGGGATGGATTGCTTCGTCCGTACCCATCTGTCTTAGACCCTTGACCTACATTTGCGTGGATGTGTTAGTTACCCTGATTTTTGCAGCATTAATTGGGTGCGATTTAATTAATGCGCTAAAAATGGAAATAAATGGACGGTATGCACAAGGTTGATAAGAAACGTGAGTATTTTATTTAACTTTTTATAAAGTATTTTTCTTTGCCTGTCTGTTTGGTGCTGGTATAAATCATCACGAAGCAAAACATATCCATCCAGGTTATTAGTAATCTCTATAGCCTATTGATACTCAAATGTTTTCGCTTGCCTGCCACCAATTGAGCTAACTTTTTCTCGCATCACTTTGTGATGGGGCTGTGCGCACCTTTGGTGGTCGCTTTTTAAACTAAGAGGATATTATGGCAGCAAAAATGACACCGTCTGGGAAAGTGATTGCACTGCATCAGCCGCAACGTTTAATCCGTATCGAGATGATGCTGCAATTACTGAATTGCAGCCGTACAACGCTATACCGCTGGGTCAAAGGTGGCGATTTTCCTGAGCCTCTAAAGCGTGGTGGACGAACGCTTGGTTGGCCTGCAAAACTTTATGAAGAGTGGCTTGAACGATTAAAGAACAAAGAAATGTCCTAAACCTGGTTTGGTCAACCTGTTGCTCGCTTGGTTATGGAACAAGATGAAACATAACATTCGTATATCGCCCAGCTTGATGCATTCTGAGACAAAATAAAAACCTTAAATATCAGTAACCCCTACGCCATTTTATGAAAGATAAAACTACGGTATTTAATAATATTAGCCCGGCTAAAAGCCCTTTCGATTATCCGCCTCAGGGTCAGTATTGTTTTGGTGATGTTTTATGGCCAGTACTTCCTGCAGAGCGAGATCAAGATGCGAATATCCTGAAAAGGATTTTTGAGACGATAGAACAAGCTTCTTTGCAAAGTAGTCGCTTTCTCGCTATACGCTATGATTTTCATTTGAAGGAATACTCTTCCGATAATAAAGCAATTAGCCGGTTTCATAGCTTAGTATTTCCCTGTTTATGGAAGAAATATCCGCGTTCATTTATCAGCTTTTTTTGGGTTCGTGAACAGGCTGAGTCCGATCCACAGCATTACCATTATCTACTCATGCTAAACGGCAATGTTGTAAAGCATTCTAAGAGAGTAAATCAGATAGTCATGGCGTGTTGGGAACAGGCAAATAGGGGGACCTGCTGGGTGCCAGATAACTGTTATTACTTAGTTAAGGATATCAGCTCCCATCGAGACTTACTGATGCGTACTAGCTATCTTGGCAAGAAGCGTACAAAAGAAACTATTGGTAAAGGAATCAAGCGGTTTGGTTGTGGCCTGCGAAAGCCTAAACCGACTAAACGTAAAGCTACAAACACAACAAGAATTGCTACTTTACCTTTAGTACCAAAGGAAAATACTGTCAATCAACTCGATGGAATGAATCGGTATCCCGGCTATCTGGATGCTTATTTTACAGGTGATGCTTCGCTGCTAATATACCATCAGCCACCAGCACACTCTGAGTTGTATGACCACACTAAATGGTGGAATCCACTTTCGCCGTTATGGGAAGGTCATAGAAGGAATTATTTGGCTGAGGTGATTATCACTGGTCTTAGCCTCTCACAATATGCGTACAAGTATCATCTTTCTACCAGCCGGGTATATGCCAATTTTAAACGAGTAGGAGGTCAAAGCTTAAAGATCATCCATTGGGCATGGCATCGTTATCGGTTTGCGCAAAGTAATAGTACATTGGATAATTATCTAAAAAATAACCGATTGCATCATAGAACCGCTAAAAGGCAGTTACAAAGGAAACCCATGAGTGAATTTTGGCGTGGTCATTTTGATAACTATTACCACCATTTCTGGCTGTACGGATGGAAAGTCACTGAGTATTGTCGGAAGTACAACCTCAATGCGAGCACTGCCCGTCGGTATCTGGTCGCTTTCCCATTTATAGGGATCATCGATCCGTTTGTTCTCCGTAGATGGCTCTAAGCAAAGAAGACTGGTTTTAGGAGAGTAGAATATCCGATAAATCAAACGACGAAGTTGTTTGGTAAAATAATTATAAAACAGAATGTTATCTTTGACTTATCAAACAGGTTAACGCTTCGTTGGTTATTAGTCATTTAAAATCAATTGATTACTTAGCATGGTGTTGTCGGATCATTTCATTTCGAAAGAGCTGCCGTATCACTGTGATGCATTTTAAAGCAATAGATGCCAGGAAAAGAAAAATGATCCGCTACTTCAGATGGCGACAATGATCCTGCATATACAGCGGCGTTAAGGTGCAATGGATCACTCCGTGGGATTAATTAAATCTTGAAGATGTCAGGTTAGTTGCAGAGTGTAGCCCCAAATGAGTCGGCATCTGCAGGATGCTGTCTGAACCTGAGCACCCGTTATTCGTATGCTGCCGAACCTGTAGTACGTGATACTGAACCACAGCAGCCACGAGTGGGTCAAATGAGCTGTGGCGGGAAAGGTGGGGTTTGTCTTGTGACATTATCCATGTAAAGGAAGAACTGGGGATAGTGCCTTGCAGCCCACCCCGCCGAAGTGGGTCCGATTAACGCAGACGCTCTATCTCTTTTTCCCAATGGTGGATAACTTCTTGTGCTCGCTGGTATCTAAACTTCAGCTCACTGGATTCTCTATCTGTATCAACTTGATTATAAAAATTCTGCTTAGCGTCAGCATCAAGGGCATTCCACATAATCGTAAATGATGCCCCCTGAGCCTCTGCCCGGCGTCTTTCAGCAAAGTTCCTTTCTGATCGCCTTGTTGCGTCCAAAAATTCGAATACTAAATTGAATGACACCAAAAAAGTTGTGATTATGACGGTTATAGGGGCGTTAAGCTTGAAGTAGTAGATAGCAACAGCATTAAGAGTAATTACGATCGCCGTATAAATAAGCGATATAATTAATGCCTTAGATAGTCTTCCCATGGGTTCCTGCGTTTAGCCTTTTCAATGAGTCAGATATTCTAGCGGGAGTAGCTGTGATCAGTTTATGTTAGCCACTACAATACGGCCAGTGTGCGGCTAACAATCTCTCTTGTGTCGAAAATTTAAAAAGTCATGTCCCTTTTAAAATGTCCTCAAAATCAGCGCTGCTTAGATCCGGTGCAGAGCATAACATATCCCTCGCCAATGCCCGGCGACGCTGAAGCAGTTCGTCCAGCGTTTCTTCAAACGTCGTGATTTCAGAGTCCATTACCGTCGGATAATACACATACACATCTTTTGTCTGGCCGATACGGTAAGCGCGGTCAGTTGCCTGATCTTCTTTTGCCGGATTCCAGCAGCGGGTGAAATGAATAACGTGGTTGGCTTTCTGAACGTTAACCCCAAACCCAACAGCGACAGTGGAGAGAATGATCACGCCAAAACCGGGTTGGGCCTGGAAATCATCAATCAATCTCTGGCGGCTATTCTGGCTCTGACTTTTAGTACTGGTATCGCCATTGATGATCACCGGACGGAAACCAAATCTCTGTTGAACAGCACGCTGTATTTCTCTCTGGAGATCGCGCAGCTCAGTAAAGATAATTACTTTGTCTTTGCTGGTGTGCTTAATTTCATCCAATGTTTTCAACATCCAGTTAAGCTTTGGCGACCCTTCCTGATAACGCGGCTCAGGGTTAACAACTGCCGGATGTGCACAAATGAGTTTAAGACGGTGTAATAACCCCAGCATTCCCGCACCGGCCTGCTGCATTCCCTCACTAAGTGCCTGCTGCTGTTGCCAGTTCGCTATCGAAGAAAGATAAAGTTGCTTTTGAGGACCAGAAAGCGGCAGCTGCTTACAGCTGACGACTTCGATTTTTTGCGGCAAATCACGCGCAACCTCTTCTTTCGTTCGACGTAATGTCTGGGGTTCAATGAGCGCTCGTAAGCTTTCAAGTCGCGCAGTATCACGACCCGCTTCGTTCTCAATAGGGCGAACATAGTTTTTGCCAAATTCATTGAGTGCCCCTAACAGACCAGGTTGAGCGAAATCAAAGAGGCTCCAGAGGTCTACAAGCGTGTTTTCGACAGGCGTGCCGGTACATGCCACTTTGAATCTTGCTTGTATCGCATTGGCTGCATGAGTGATTAATGCTGCCGGGTTCTTTATTTTTTGTGCCTCGTCGCAGACCATGATGGACCATGGCTGGCGGGCCAGTGAGAACTCCTGATCGCGAAGCGTTTCGTAGGTTGTCAGAATGATTTTCGCCTTACCCTGCCAGCCAGGTTTTAGCAAATTTTTGATTCCCTGAGACTGCAGATGAGCAGGAATAGCCTGTTTCGGGTATTTTACCGCTTTGATGGTGTCGCCATACAATTTCATCACCGAAATCCCAGAGGTGTAGAAGAAATTGTCGAGTTCGCGTTCCCAGTTATCCAAAAGAGAAACGGGGGCAACGATGAGGCTTGGTGCCTCGTCTGGGAATTTTTCAATGAACCAGACCAGGAAGCTCAGGATCTGCAGCGTTTTCCCCAGCCCCATATCATCCGCTAGCAGGCAACCTGCAGTTTCCTGAGGTGAACGAAGGAAAAGCTGCTGAAGCCAAGCCACCCCTTCACGCTGATGGTCTTTGAGTCGGATATGTTCTTTAAGGCTCAGAGGAATTTCAGGGTTAGCGTTACGTGCATTGAGAAGTGAATCGCGGCGCTGTTTGATGTAAGACACTTCATCAATGTTCTGTTCAATTTTGAGGACAGCCCGGGCGGCTATATCAACAGAACTATTCTCTGATTCCTGTGCTGCCTTTTGCTGTTTTTCCCAGTTCTTACTGAAGGTTTTCGCGGCATCCAGCGGCAACTCAGTATCATTCCAGGGGGAGATAATATGCGTTTCGCCAGTCGCTTCGGCCTGGGTTATTCTCTCCTGCAGTTCATCGAAATGTTGCAGGTTTTCAGGTTGCCAGTCCGTTAGCGTCTCCACCGAAAATGCGGAGAAATCGATGTCATCAGGAAGCCAGTTTTCGCTTTGCGCCTTGGTTAGCCAGGGAGAAGATATTTTTTCGAATTCACCGATGCCGATGACGCGATCGCCATATTTACCAAGATCCATGACATCGTTAAATTCTTTACCGTCAACCTCCTGTTGCCAACGCAACAACAGCGACTGGCAATCATGCCATTGTTGCTCAGTAAATTGGCTCAGTTCAAGCTCATAGCCCTGCCAGGATCCTGCTGGCATTTGTGCGGCAACACTTATCCCTAAGGCCTGAACAAATTTATCCAGTTCCCATGGCGCAGAGAAGAGGAATGACACCTCCGGTTGTGGCACCGGTGAGACAGGTTCCAGCACTAGCGTAATGTTCTCTATCTTATTCTCATCATTGATTTGGGGTTGAAGCCTAAAGTGATGAAAGAAAATATGGGCATCAAACAGTGCTTGTTCGTGTTCCTCGGGGGCAATAACACTGGCGGCATCTTCGCCCAGGAAAGTATAGGGGTTGCGAACAAAGGAAAGCGCTTCACTGCCGGCCACCCGACGACCTGGGATTGAGTGAATTGAATTCAGGACTTCTTTTACTTCGGGAGGGATGATGACATGGCTGAGTTCGCCGTTCTCCCCGGGTATACGATAGCTATCGTGAACCTGAGCGTTCTTATCAAAACTGCCGAGCCAGTTAGTGGGCTGGTCCTCGAAGTGTGGCTCAATCTCGATAACGGCAGTATCAGCAATCGTTGCCTTACGCAGGCGTAATGATAACGACGTCGGTTTGATAACGTGCGTCTTTTCTAAGTAGTCATCAAATTTTGCAGCAGCATGTTTTGCACATTTGCGAATAGCGGCCCATCCCAGCTGATTAGTGGTTTCGCCAGGCGTCTGAAGTTGCTGGGTACTAAGCTGCTCTATTGCCTGTAAGAGTGCCCAGTTTTCCTGCGATAACAGGTGCTGTTGATTTTCATAAGTAAAAATAGCGCCGGTACGACTGAAACGAATCGACTGGCGGGCAGAAATCGAAGTCCACTCCGCAATCCAGACACGAAAATCACTATCATTTAGCGCCCTCGCGAACTCAGGCTTGCACGTAATGGTAATACCTCTGGGACGCCAATAAGAGGCAGGCTACTGGAGTGTTCCTCGTCTTCCACCAGGCGATACAAAGCATCCCAGCTCAATAACCAGCGGTCTGTAAGTGATATCAGATAGTCTTCTTCAGCCAGTTGCTCAAGCCAGGATGCCAGAGCCCAAAGCTCTGAGTCATCAACCAACGATTGTGGAAAACTGAGTCCGTTTTCCTCAATCTGGTACTGATTCTTCAGGTGGCGTTCTATCTGCTGACGGTTTCCCGTCAGTTTACTTAACAGGCGTTTCAGCATTATTTGATCCAATAGCGATGCGGTTCTTTGGTCACAGGGGCGAAACCGAGTCGAAGCAACTCTCTTTCTGTTGTGTCGTCAGCTGATTTGAGCTGAACGGACAGCACTCCACCTTTTTGTCGGTTATCGCTGACGATGCATGAGGTATTTTCAACCAGGCGCTGTATTGCTGTATCCCGCAATGGATTGATGATTTTGATGTCAGATACCGAGGCGGGTGAGGGCGCTTTGTTATCTACAAATTTGACGGCTCTTCAGCCATCCAGCGGATACCCAGCTGACGTAATTCATCGTCATATTTCAGCATCCAGCCAGTGATTCGGGTCTTGTTGTACCCTTCGGCTCGTGGGGTATGTGGAAGACGAAGTACATTACGGTATTTATCTTTTAATTGGATATTAATATCCAATGAGTGTGACTCGGGTTAAATGGAGCCTGACCCACCCGGTAGGCATACATCGCGTTCCCGTCCCGGAAAATTCAACGAAAATGTAATCGTTAATTTGCATGATCATGGCGTTATCGAAACTACGCCCACCGCGCAGATGGCTCAATCTCCCACGATTCTCCTCGCGGAATTTCACAAAGTCGCTGCCACGATCTTGCCAGGCATCCGGTCCATCACGATACGGGTAAAATCCCATCTGGTTCGCGAAGCGTAGCCAATAGTGCAATCTGGCCTGGTCAACATCGCCATTGCACGTAATAGCTCAAAGAAGTGCATCAGGTCTTGTTTTTGCTAACCAGCCCCGCACCATCGCTGCGACGGGTTCAGAACATACTGATGCCATTTGTTCTGTTGGCTTTTCAGCTGCGGGTTATCCCAGTATTCCAGTGCGGCCTGTTCAGAGCGGAATGCGCTTGATCGCGATAGGTAGAATGGTAATAGCGGGTCAGCGTCGCCGTTATGATGTCATCGCGAAAACGTACCCACTGCGCCGCCAGGCCTAATAGCAACTGATTTTGTCCAGATATTGCGGATCGTCCAGAGTATCAAGCTGCGCCAGCAACACCGTGAAAATACGCTTCCATAACCAGCTGCTATCGGATTTGCGCTATTTTTTCTAATGATGATAAAGAGTTACTCTCACCGAAAGGAGCTGCTGGATATCACACCGCCAGCTTGAGGCGTAAAAATGTCGTGATAAACTCAATGGTTTTCATCCACGACTTTTCTCTGCGGATAGCGGCTTTTACTACGGGATACCCTTGGCGATATGACCACGCAGCACACACCAGTGCGGGTTTTATTCTGGGATTCGTGTTTATAGGCAAAATAACTTGAACAGAGTGCTGCCCAGTCCTTGCGTTTCAGTGTCCTGGATTCAATCTTTTTTTGATAGCGCTGTCGACATGGGGAAAATGTATCATCCTCCAGTAATACTGGACTGTCAGGGTAGAGCGGATCGGTATCGGCGAGGCCATAAAACACCATCCGCCATTCACGTTCACTCAGTTCTTCCGCAAGACGAAAACGACGCAGGGCTGCCAGCCGCATTTCATGTGGGGGCGTGGGGATTTCTGCTTTATCAAAGCTTTTCCATCTCATGGCCAGCAGAAGCCAGCGCGTGAAAATCATTGCGCAGATAATGATCCTCCTGCTGACTGGAGGACAGCTTAGCCAATGCGTTTTGCAAGAGAACTCAGCGCGGGCGTCATTGTGGCATTACCAGCTGGCAAACTTCTTTATTAACGACGGGAGGAAAATCCACCTCTTCGGCCCCATCACGTTTATCCTTCAGCCCAAAGAAACTGCATGCGCAACTCAACGCGTCGACTGGCTTCTTTGCTTTCTTTCGCGTTATTAAACGAAACCCACCGGCCAGGAAAAGCTTACGGATTTGGATCTGCTGCTCCGCTGAGATGCTGTTTTGCAAAGGGCTACGGCTATCGAGCAAACTGCACATTACCCATTCGGAACGTTGCAGCGAGAGGTGTAAATTGTAGAGATAGGAGCCGTCGGTATCGGTAAACCCCTTCAATCACGATCTGCTTAAACCACTTTTTGCCTTCTTCGCTGTCAGAGGCCTCCAGCACCAGCGGAACGACATCTTGGAGTGCTTTTTGCCCTTCGGCATTCAGGAAAAAACGGTTGTGATCGAAACGACCCGCTTCCCCAAAGCTGATGCGGTTATCGTGGCAATCCACCACGATGGTTTTGTTCACGCTGCGGGCATGCAGCTCCAGACGCGCATAATCTGGCGATATCCTGCCCCCTGATTTTTTCCCTTGCTCCGCGCGTTGAATACGCTGTGTAACGGAGCTCAGCGACGCGACCATCACCACCAGAAAACACCATCATGGCGGTCATTAGATCGGCGTAAGAGATCCAGAAGGGCTTCTCAGCTTCATCACACTGCGGCGCTTTTTAACGCCAAATGCATTCCCAAACATCAGCTCACCCCCTCAGGCACGCACGCGAGACAGAACGTCATCAAGCTCGCTGACGCTTTCTCCGATCTGTTCGACAGAGCCTGCAAGCAGATTAGAGGCTTTCGCCATTTCGACGTCCAGTTTGCCCAGCGTTTTATCCAGGCTGCGCGAAACACCTTCCGAGAAGTCTTCAAAGCCTTTGCCGAGCACGTCACTGACATTCTCCATGAAGGTCTGCGCTTCGCGGTTATAGCTCTGCAAGCGCTCTCCATGCTGTTTAAGATCGGTGATGAACTGGCTGCGGTGGTTTGTTCAGACTGGGTATTTGCTGCGAGCAACTCCAGCATGGCAATGGATTTGCTGACAGCTTCACGATTGTTTCTGTAATCGGCTACTACCGAGGTGAGTTCGTTGGTGGCAAGCGAAAGCGATGAACCCGCCGATTGCGCTTTATTCAGTACGTCAGCCGTGAGGTGATTCGCTTCGGACACCTTATCGCTGCATGCTCAAAGCGCTCGGCAGCGACACGCATTTTGTCCGCGCCGTTTTGCATATCCTGGATCTGGCGGTTGGTTTGTTCTGCGAGTTTGTTAAGTGTTTCAGTTGTACCCTGATGCTGGCTGGCAACGGTTTCAATCAACTGTTTGATCTGATCGTCTACTTCACTCATCACCTGCTGCGTCTGTTCGTGCAGGGACTGCTGATTAGCCTGCTGGTTTACTGATATTTGCTGCTGACCTTTATCAATCTGTCCAAACAAGCTACCTAACTGCTCACCGAGTGCTTCGACAGAAGTTGCCATTTTTTCCATTGTGGCACTTTGGCCCTGCTGTACTGAATTCTGAATGGCTTCAATAAAGGCAGACATATGCTCAGCCTGGGCTTTTTCCCGCGCTTCGCTGTCGGCAAACATTTTCTCAAGCTGGCGCCATGCGTTCGCCGGCACCTTCGCCTTCAGCGCCAATTTTGGCGACAGAGGACTGTAAGCTGGTAAGCATGTCATTCATGCCAGCCTGCATGGCCTGTTGGCCCGATTCATTTCAGAAAGCAGTTGTTCAATTAACTGTGCGCTGCCCTGGCGGGAATCGTCGCTGACCTGACGCATATCCTGCAGCAGAGCGGAGAAGCCGCTTTGCATCGTCTGGATCGCGCCAACGGTTTGCCCCATCATTTCGTTGAGGTTGGTAAACTGCTGGCCAAAGGTGGTATCGAGCTTAGCCATAAATGCGGTCAGCACATCCTGCAGCATGTTCTGTACCATACCGCTTTGATCGCCGCTGGCGGTCTGAACTGCACCCGCAATTTTATCCAGCGGTGACTTCAGACTATTTTCGATTGCGCCGCTCACCTGGTCGGCAAACTGTGCGCCTGATTCGGTAGGTGTTGCTCAATGTGTTCGCGAGACGTTCATTTTCAACTTTCTGGCTTTCAGCCAGATGCAGCAGCATGTCGCGAAGATCGGTAACCAGGCTCTCTTTCAGGTGGCGCGCCTGAGTGGCGCTTTCGTTGCTTGATTTCACCAGTGAGGCGAGATACTCCTCACCCACGCCGCTGTCATAGAGGGAATCAAGAGCTGCGGTGAATTGTTCCAGGTATTTGTAGCATTTCGCCAGATAAAATTTCTCTAGCCATGTGATTATGATTGAGAACCAATCGCGAAAGCCGAGCCAAGGAAAGCATACAACACATCGTGCAGAAGGTTGTTGACGCTACTGGTGACCTGCTCCGGCGTGCTGGGGTCAAAATGGTTCAGCCCAATCATCAACCCATAGAACGTGCCGATAATCCCCACACCGGTCAGAATGCCGGGGAGATGCTTGAAGAATTCAGTGTTAAGCGGAATATCCACCAGCTGTTTTCGGAGAAGTAGCTGGCACTGGGGGCAGTTGCGCGGATCCGCGCGATTTTTTCTTCGCTCCCCACGAGCTCACGCTGCAGGTGCAACGACTCCTCAAACTCGCTCCAGGCGTGTTTGAGTTCTGGCTGGATGAACAGGTTTTGCAAATGCTGAAGTTGCGCCTCTGGCTCATTCTTTTCAATGCTTTAATTGACTGTGTATATTTTTTCAGGCCGTTAACAATTTTCACCGCTCTGAAAAGATAAAACAGAATAAAGCAGAGAAAAGCAAAAGTGACGAGACCAATAACGGTTGCAGGCACCATAAAGGGCTGCACAGATGTCAGCGCCACTAAAATAGAATTAAGCCAGGACATAAGTTTCCCTGATATATTTTTCAAAAATGACACGATAGAATTACCATCGACAAACATTTCGATTACCTTTAATCAAAATTCACTTCGGTAATTCACTTCAGCAATAGGTTGGTATGTCGTTCCGCAGTGTCCGGACAGGCCTGACGGTTCAGAGGATGAACGCGTGCATGAGGTCGAAGGGGCAATGCATACCAACGGAACGGCGGTTTAGTTTCCTATTATTCACCTCTCAAAT